>NZ_CP180443.1:0-5315998 GCF_051131735.1 Klebsiella sp. B345 | reverse complement strand
AATATCCTGCGCCTCTTCGCCCGGTGGCGTGAGCGGACCGCACAGACGCTGCGTGAGCCAGGTCGCCAGCGTTACCAGCAACCACGAAATAAGCGTTGCAACAATCAGGTCCTGCGGCCAGTGCATGCCCAGCGCCAGCCGGCTGCCCATCACGGCCGTCGCCCACGTCAGCAGTGCGGCCATGGTGAACCAACGCCGGCGCGGCCACAGCAGCCCCACGCCGAGCAGCGCCCAGCTGGCGGCAAACATAGTGTGACCGGAAGGGAACGCAAAGCCGGTTTCTTTTTGCCAGTGCTTACGCAAAAATTTAGGAATATCCTGCTGCTGGGCCAGCTGTTCATGCACCAGTTTAGCGCGTTCTTTGCGTTTTAACGCGTAGAATTGATCGACGGGCACCTGCTGGCTCTTTTCTAACCAGACCACATACGGACGCGGCTCCTGCGCCCGCTCTTTAATCCAGGATTTAATGCCCTGCCCCAGCAATATTGCCGCCGCCAGTATCATAAACAGCACGACGGCCGCGCGCAGGCGAAAACGCAAACACCACAGAAACCAGGCGCATAACAGCGTGTGGGTGATAATCCCCCACGGCTGGGTCACGCTCTCGGTCACCCAGTACAGCAGCTTGAGCTCAGCACCATGCAGACCGGGCTGCCACTTCCAGCCAGATATCCAGACCACAGCGGGCATAACAATGAGCAGCGCCGCCGCAACGGCAGTTCGTCTGGCTATCGACAGCATCTTATCTCCTTATTTCATCTCCCGACTATCATAACGGAAAGTGGTTCGTTTGTGCGCTTTACGCGCAGGCAGCCGTGCGTAATTAGGAGAACGTCACGGCATTGTGGCAAAATAGCGGCAAACAGAAAGCACATTCAGGTGCTGACAGAATCTGGAGAATCACATGCAGCTTAAACGTGTGGCAGAAGCCAAACTGCCAACCCCCTGGGGCGATTTCCTGATGGTGGGATTTGAAGAACTGGCAACCGGGCAGGACCATGTCGCGCTGGTGTTCGGCGACATTTCGGGCCAGCAGCCCGTCCTGGCTCGCGTACACTCTGAGTGCTTAACGGGCGATGCCCTTTTTAGTCTGCGTTGTGATTGCGGTTTTCAGCTGGAAGCGGCTCTGTCGCATATTGCCGAAGAGGGGCGCGGCATTCTGCTGTACCATCGTCAGGAAGGCCGTAATATTGGTCTGCTGAACAAGATCCGCGCCTATGCCTTACAGGATCAGGGCTACGACACGGTTGAAGCCAACCATCAGTTGGGTTTTGCCGCCGATGAGCGCGACTTTACACTGTGTGCCGATATGTTCAAACTTCTGCATGTTGACCAGGTTCGTCTGCTGACCAACAACCCGAAGAAGGTCGAAATTCTGACCGAGGCCGGTATCAATATCGTCGAGCGCGTGCCGCTGATTGTGGGCCGCAACCCGAAGAATGCCCATTATCTGGATACCAAAGCCGCGAAGATGGGGCACCTGCTGAATAAGTAAGGCGTCGGAAAGATTGAGGGCCAGCGATTGCTGGCCCTTTTTTTATAACATTTACAACATATTGCGGATCACGTAATGCAGAATGCCGTCGTTCTGATAGTAGGTGAGCTCTGTCGCGGTATCGATGCGGCAGCGGCAGTCAATCACCTCCTGCCTGCCGTCCGCGCGTGTTAAGACCACCCCAACCGTCGCCCCAGGCTGTAGCGCCTGAAGATTGCCGATGTCGAGCCGCTCTTCGCCACTCAGTCCCAGCGTTTTACGCGTGACGCCCTGCGGGAACTCCAGCGGCAGGATCCCCATCCCAATCAGGTTAGAACGGTGAATACGCTCGAAGGATTCGGCAATCACCACCCGCACGCCCAACAGACGCGGCCCTTTGGCTGCCCAGTCACGGCTAGAGCCGGAGCCGTACTCTTTTCCGGCCACAACCGCCAGCGGGATGCCTTCACGTTTATACTGCATAGCAGCGTCATAGATAGCGATCGGCTCGCTGCCCGGCAGGTGGCGGGTCATTCCCCCCTCAACGCCCGGCACCATTTCGTTGCGAATACGAATGTTGGCAAAGGTACCGCGCATCATCACTTCGTGGTTACCGCGACGGGAACCGTAGGAGTTGAAGTCCGCGCGCGCCACGCCGTGCTCTTGTAGATAGCGTCCAGCCGGGCTGTCGGCTTTAATACTCCCCGCGGGGGAGATATGGTCGGTGGTGACCGAGTCCCCGAGCATCGCCAGAATACGCGCCCCGCGAATATCCTCCACTGGCTTCGGCTGTACCCCCATGTCATCAAAAAATGGCGACAGGCGAATGTAGGTGGAGTCGTCCTGCCAGTCATAGGTGTCGGAGCGCTCAACCTCAATTGCTTTCCACTCCGCCGTGCCTTCAAACACCTCAGCATACTCTTTATGGAACATCTCGGTAGAGACCTGCTCCACCGCACGTGCAATCTCATGACCGCTCGGCCAGATATCTTTCAGATAGACCGGCTGCCCTTCTTTGCTGGTGCCTAGCGGGTCGCTCGTCAGGTTGATGTTCATATTCCCGGCCAGCGCGTAGGCCACCACCAGCGGCGGCGACGCCAGCCAGTTAGTTTTCACCAGCGGATGAATGCGCCCTTCAAAGTTACGGTTGCCCGACAGTACCGCACCGACGGTTAAATCACCTTTTTTGATGGCCTCTTCGATCGGTTCTGGCAGCGGCCCGGAGTTACCGATGCAGGTGGTGCAGCCATAGCCCACGAGGTTAAAACCAAGCGCATCGAGGTACGGCGTCAGTCCGGCATGCGCCAGGTAATCAGAGACCACTTTGGAACCCGGTGCCAGCGATGCTTTGACCCACGGCTGCGGTTTAAGGCCCAGCTCTACCGCTTTTTTCGCCAGCAGACCGGCTGCCATCAGGACGCTGGGGTTGGAGGTGTTGGTGCACGACGTAATGGCGGCAATGGCCACCGCGCCGTCAGGCAACGCGTAATGGTGTCCGTTCAGCGTATAGTCTACCGGCTGACGGGCGCTCTGTGCCCGATTGACTTCCAGTTCGCTGCTGGCGGCGAATGCCTTGGGTACATCGCCCAGCGCCACGCGATCCTGCGGCCGCTTCGGCCCTGCGAGACTGGCTTCCACCGAAGCCATATCCAGCGCCAGCGTGCTGGTAAACACCGGTTCATCCCCGGTCTGGCGCCACATACCTTGTGCTTTGGCATAGGCTTCAACCAGCGCCACCTGCTCGTCACTACGGCCACTCAGGCGCATATAGCTCAGGGTAACGGCGTCGATCGGGAAGAAACCGCAGGTCGCTCCATATTCAGGCGCCATATTGGCAATGGTGGCCCGGTCAGCCAGAGGCAGTGAATCCAGACCATCGCCATAGAATTCGACAAATTTACCGACCACGCCATGCTGGCGCAGCATCTGGGTGACCGTCAGCACCAGGTCAGTGGCGGTGATCCCTTCACGCAGTTTACCGCTGAGCTTAAAGCCTACCACATCCGGGATCAGCATCGAGACCGGCTGCCCCAACATCGCGGCTTCCGCTTCAATACCGCCGACGCCCCAGCCAAGTACCCCCAGCCCGTTGATCATCGTGGTATGAGAGTCGGTCCCCACCAGGGTATCAGGCCAGGCGACCCACTCGCCGTTTTGTTCTTCACTCCAGACCGCTTTACCGAGGTATTCAAGGTTAACCTGGTGGCAAATACCGGTCCCCGGCGGCACGACGCTGAAGCGGCTGAAGGCCTGCTGACCCCAGCGCAGGAACACATAACGTTCATGATTGCGTTCCATTTCAAGACGGACGTTTTCTTCGAACGCCGACTGATGGCCAAAGCGGTCTACCGTCACCGAGTGGTCAATCACCAGATCGACGGGCGACAACGGGTTAACCTTCGCCGTATCTCCTCCCAGCCGTTTTACCGCTTCACGCATGGCGGCTAAATCGACCACTGCCGGGACGCCAGTAAAATCTTGCATCAACACGCGCGCCGGGCGATAGGCAATTTCCCGGTCAGCATGCGCATGTTCAAGCCAGCCCGCGAGGGCCTGAATGTCTTCGGCGGTCACGGAGTCACCGTCCTGCCAGCGCAGCAGATTTTCCAGCAGTACTTTGAGCGATTTGGGTAGACGGGTCAGATCGCCCAGTTGTTTGGCGGCCAGCGGTAAGCTGTAGTAATGGTAGGTTTTATTTTTGACCTGTAGCGTATCCTTACTGGCTGCACGTAGGGTTGACGACATAGCTCCTCCTTTATTGCAGGGATGGCATGCCCTGAATCTCCTCAGGGTTAATAATAAAGATAACACATCCCAGCCATAACACTTTGATAACAACCCAAATTGCTAAAATCGGCAAAAGCGCTAAAAACAAAAAAACCTGAATAAAGACAGGGTATATTGTCGAATGAAATTGATAGAAGAGAATATGTCGGAGGGAATCGTATTAGTACATGAGTACAGAAAGAACTAATCGCCAGGTATCTGACGATTAGTTCAACAGAAGGGATGATTGTTTAAAACATTTGGTCGCGAAATATATCCTCCTTGTCGCCGCGGGTTATTAGCTAAAATAATTTCTCACGATTTCGCTGTCATAAAAATGAAACATACCGCCTTCCAGAAAATGCACGCTCAGCTGATGATCCAAACGTTACAGACGACGAGCGCGATGATACTCCAGAACATCGCTAACCCAATGAGTACGGCACTCCAGGCCCGACTCCTCAACACAGGATCAATCTCCGTTTTGTCACTTTCCTGTGACATCGCCAACTTCATATAATCGATATCACTAATCATTTTATCACCACCAATCGCTAAAATTATCAGGTACACTTAAAGCTTAATTAGTGATAATAAATTAATCCAGAAAATTCTCACTTCGCTTGTTGTTATTGATTAATATTTTGACCCCACCGGGTATATTTGCATTCGTGTTAATAGGAATAATGATTTTTGTGATTTGAACGACGTTTACAATTGTAATTTGGGGCCATTATAGGATTTGGCATCCCACCCGGGGATGCCAAATATGCAGCACTATCACTTTTCTGGCAGTTTAATATCTTTAAACATCGCCTCAATGTCTTCATTCGAACGTAAAGCCACCGCAGTATCAACCACATCACGCGTCAAATGCGGCGCAAAACGTTGAATAAAATCATACATATAGCTGCGCAGGAAGGTGCTGCGGCGGAAACCTATCTTGGTGGTGCTGTGGCTGAAGATGCCGTTGGCATCCAGCTTAACAAGATCCGGGTCGGAGACCGGATCGACCGCCATGCTGGCAATCACCCCAACGCCAAGGCCAAGACGCACATAGGTTTTGATGACATCAGCGTCAGTGGCGGTAAAGACGATGCGCGGCGTCAGCCCGGCACGGTTAAATGCGGTATCCAGTTCGGAGCGGCCGGTAAAGCCAAAGGTGTAGGTGACCAGCGGATATTGCGCCAGCTCTTCAATCGTCACCGAACCTCGGGATGCCAGCGGGTGCTCCGGCGTCACCACAATCGAGCGGTTCCAGTGATAACACGGCAGCATCACCAGATCATCGTACAGATGCAGCGCCTCGGTAGCGATGGCGAAATCGGCATTACCTTTTGAGACCGCTTCGGCAATCTGCGTTGGCGATCCCTGGTGCATATGCAGGGAGACGCGAGGATAACGTTCAATAAAGCCCTTAATCACGCCAGGGAGCGCATAGCGGGCCTGAGTGTGTGTGGTCGCAACATACAATGAACCTTTGTCTGGCCAGGTATGCTCTCCGGCCACCGATTTAATCGCATCAACCTTGGACAGCACTTCACGTGCAATACGGATGATCTCCTGGCCAGCAGGAGTGACCTGGGTTAAGTGTTTGCCGCTACGGGCAAAAATCTGGATGCCAAGTTCATCTTCCAGCATCCGAACCTGCTTACTAATGCCGGGCTGCGAGGTATACAGGCCTTCGGCAGTAGAAGAGACGTTCAGATTATGGTTAACCACCTCAACGATGTAGCGGAGCTGCTGTAATTTCATGGCTGATATCCGTTAACGCGTAAAATGAGCCAGCTTGATACATCAACGTTTCGATCGCTTGTGGTCTGTTGCGCGCCCCGACGATCCCTGCGGATTGCAAAGATGTCGCCACCAGGCACGCTGAAACGATGATGTATAAGACGATTTAATAATAAAAAAGAGATTAACTATAACCACTATATCATTTATACCTTCAGTGTATAGACACTAACAAAAAATAATAAGCCGGTTATAAGGCGGAGTTCAGGCGGGAGAATAAACGCCATTTTAGCTGGGAAATCAGTAAGAAAAAGGGCCGCTATGCGGCCCTTTCAAGAGAGTAATACGCTTACTTTTTCGCTTCAGTCCATTTGCCGTCAATATAGAAGGCAGACCAACCGGTCGCTTTGCCATCTTTCTCTGAGGCCACGTACTGCTGCTTGGTCTTACGGCTAAAACGCACCAGCGTTTTATTGCCTTCAGGATCCTGCTGCGGTGCATCGGCGAGATAACGCAGCTTCTCAGCCAGACGATCGCGGAAGCGATACAGTTCTTCAACTAATGGCGCACGTGTTTCACGCGATTTCGGGAAGGTGTTAGCCGCGAGGAAGACCCCTGCCGCACCATCACGCAGAACAAAATAGGCATCCGATTTTTCGCAAGGCAACTCCGGTAATGGGACCGGATCTTCCTTCGGCGGAGCCACTTCGCCATTACGCAGAATTTTACGCGTATTCTTACATTCGTCGTTGGTGCAGGCCATGTACTTGCCAAAACGTCCCATTTTCAGGTGCATTTCAGAACCACATTTTTCACACTCCACAACCGGACCATCATAGCCCTTGATGCGGAATTCACCCTCTTCAATCTCGTAGCCGTCGCAGGTCGGGTTGTTACCACAAACGTGCAGCTTACGCTTAGGATCGATCAGGTAGCTGTCCATCGCCGTGCCGCATTTCTGGCAACGACGTTTGGCACGCAGCGCATTGGTTTCGGCGTCATCGCCTTCCAGCACGTTGAGCACTTCGTTTTCCGGCACCAGGTTAATGGTGGTTTTGCAGCGTTCTTTCGGCGGCAGCGCGTAGCCAGAGCAGCCAAGGAACACACCGGTGCTGGCGGTACGAATACCCATTTTGCGGCCACAGGTCGGACAGTCGATGCTGGTCAGCACCATCGGGTTCGGCTGCATGCCGCCCTCTTCCGGATCTTTCTCAGCCGTTTCCAACTGGGTGGTGAAGTCGCCAAAGAAATGATCCAGCACCTGACGCCACTCGGCCTGGTGGTTAGCCACCTGGTCAAGACGGTCTTCCATTTGTGCGGTGAAATCGTAGTTCATCAGATCGCGGAAGTTCTCTTCGAGGCGATCGGTGACAATCTCACCCATCTTTTCTGCATAGAAGCGACGGTTTTCCACCCGCACGTAGCCACGATCCTGAATGGTCGAAATGATCGACGCATAAGTAGACGGACGGCCGATACCGCGTTTCTCCAGCTCTTTCACCAGCGAGGCTTCACTAAAGCGTGCAGGCGGCTTGGTAAAGTGCTGCGCAGGCATCAGCTCAACCAGCGTCAGGCTCTCGCCCTGGTTCACCACCGGTAAGGTGCGATCTTCATCGCCTTTACGCAATGCTGGCATCACTTTGGTCCAACCGTCAAAGCGCAGCGTACGGCCACGCGCTTTCAGTTTGAAGTCACCGGCTTTCACGGTCAGCGTGGTGGAGTCGTACTGCGCCGGTGTCATCTGACAGGCGACAAACTGGCGCCAGATCAGCTGATACAGTTTCAGTGCATCCGCTTCCATCCCTTTCAGGTCTTCAGCCATCACGCTCACATCAGAAGGACGAATCGCTTCGTGCGCTTCCTGTGAGTTTTCTTTGCTGGTGTACTGATTGGCGTTTTCCGGCAGATACTTTTTACCAAAGTTATCGTCGATATATCCGCGAACCATGCTGAGCGCATCCTGGCTCAGGTTGGTGGAGTCGGTACGCATGTAGGTGATGTAGCCCGCCTCATAGAGACGCTGCGCCATCATCATGGTTTTCTTAACCCCAAACCCCAGACGCGTACTGGCGGCCTGCTGCAGCGTCGAGGTGATAAACGGCGCACCCGGCTTGCTGCTGGTCGGTTTATCTTCACGCTCAAGGACGCTGTAGCTGGCTTTTTCCAACAACGCAACGGCGGCCATGGTCTCGTCACGGTTTACCGGACGGAATGGCTTGTCGTGCTTGTGGGTGACTTCCAGCGGTAAGGCATCGCCCCCCGGCGTAGTCGTACTGGCGTCGATTTCCCAAAATTCTTCCGGGACGAAGGCTTTAATTTCGCGTTCGCGTTCAACCACCAGACGCACAGCAACGGACTGGACGCGTCCGGCAGAGAGGCCGCGCGCAATTTTTTTCCACAGCAGCGGAGAAACCATATAGCCCACAACGCGGTCCATAAAGCGACGCGCCTGCTGGGCATTAACACGATCGATATTCAGCTCGCCTGGCTTCTCAAATGCCTGACGGATCGCGTTTTTAGTGATTTCATTGAACACCACGCGGCTATAGCGTTTTTCATCTCCACCGATAACTTCCCGCAGGTGCCATGCAATGGCTTCCCCTTCGCGGTCAAGGTCAGTTGCGAGATAGATATGGTCGGCTTTTTCAGCCAACTGTTTGAGTTCTGAAACTACCTTTTCTTTACCCGGAAGTACTTCGTACTGTGCATCCCAGTCATGCCATGGGTCAACGCCCATACGATTGACCAGAGCGCTACGTTCATCCTTTTTAGGCTTTTTAGCCCCTTTGGTGGAGGTAGAGTCGGCGCTCTTTTTGGAGGCTGAGCCACTGGTCGGCAAATCGCGGATATGACCAACGCTGGATTTCACCACGTAGTCATTACCCAGATACTTATTGATCGTTTTGGCTTTTGCCGGGGACTCAACGATAACGAGAGCTTTACCCATATTCACCTTTACCTAATTTGATTCATCCAGGAATAGATCGCACATGTTGATTCACCATCCATGGGTGGCGTACGTCAAATGTTGCGACGCCGTCGATGGATATCAACCCTTTGCACGTCTGGTTTCACATCCATAAAACCAGATAGCTGAGTTTACTGACGTTTGCCCGTCAGGTGACATAGCACGAAGAATTTTTGGCCGAATGTCAAGCAAATCTGTTGCCAGATCGCCGAAAGCGTCACACTGTACCTGATAAAATTCGTTACGCAACTTTATTAGCATGCAAACGCAAATCCTGCCAGTAAAGTCATGTTTCTTAGACCCTTGCCATTATCCCTGTATTCTAAATGGAAAATTTGCCCCCGCTCGCCACGCGGCGTAAACTATCGCAAGAAGAAACACAGGAGTCCGTTATGCAAGATACAACCCAACCTATCGATCGCCAGACACTACTTGAAGTAGCGAATAAACTCATTCGTGAACATGAAGACACGCTCGCCGGAATCGAAGCGACCGACGTTGTTCAACGTAATGGCGTACTGGTTTTCAGCGGCGAGTTTTATCTTGATGAGCAAGGTCTGCCAACGCCTAAGAGCACCGCAGTATTTAATATGTTCAAATATCTCGCGCATACCCTGTCAGACAAATACCACCTGGCAGACTGAGCTTTGTAGTATATCCAAAGCCTATAATGTCAACGCGAGGCATTTGCCTCGCGTTGTTCTTTGATAAGTCGGTTACATCAACGGTTTTTGTCCCCGCTGCCACCAGCGTAGCAGTAACCGGTCGGCACTTTCCGCAGCGCTACCGGTAAAACGGTCGAGCATTTTTTTACGCTGCTGGTAACGCACGCCAATCACTTCATGATTGTCAATCAGGCCCAGAAGCAGCTCGTCGCTGGTTTTCACCGCGTCAACCAGCCCCTTCTCCAGCGCCTGCACGCCATACCAGTGTTCGCCGGTTGCCACTTGCTCAATATCCAGCGTTGGCCGCATTTCATGGACAAAATCTTTGAACAACTGATGGGTCTCGTTCAGGTCTTCGCGGAACTTGCGCCGGCCTTCGTCGGTGTTCTCCCCCAGCAACGTTAAGGTCCGTTTGTACTGCCCGGCGGTATGCAGTTCAATATCGATCTCTTTGCTCCTCAGGAAACGGTGAAGGTTAGGGATCTGTGCCACAACACCGATCGAGCCAAGGATGGCAAAGGGAGCAGCAACAATTTTGTTCGCCACACAGGCCATCATATAGCCGCCGCTGGCCGCGACTTTATCGACCGTTACGGTGAGCGGAATTTGTTTGTCACGCAAACGCTGCAGCTGCGAGGCAGCAAGGCCATAACCGTGGACGACACCGCCGGGGCTTTCCAGACGCAGAATAACCTGGTCGCGAGGTTTTACCGCCGCCAGCACTGCAGTGATCTCTTCGCGCAGGCTACCGACTTCGTGCGCATCCATACTGCCTTTAAAATCCAGCACCCAGGCACGCGGTTTGCTGTCTGGCTCTGCGGACCCAAGCCTGGCACGCGCTTTGGCCGCTTTTGCCTCCTGCTTGAGCTTTTTCTTTTGCGCTTTATGCCAGAGCTTTTGCTGCGGTCCATCCAGCAGCGCTACCGCCAGCTCTTCCCGCATATCCTTGTATTGCTCGCTAAGATTTGTCACCCGCAGCTCGCCGCGCTGTTTCTTGCGTACAGCCTGGTTAACGATAATTGCGGCAATAGCCGCAATCGCGACAACCACTGTCACGACTTTGGCCAAAAACAGGCCATATTGAGCAAGTAATTCCACGTTTTCACCTTGTGTAAACCACTGACGTTGAAGCACAGTGTACATCAGCCGCATTCAGGAAGTCTCTGAGCTTTGTGTGCGGTACGACGCCCCTTCCTCTTTTTTTCGCCGACGATGAAAACGTTGCAAGATATTCATTTCGATACGTGTTTCCCCCTTCGCCGATTGCAATAGCCGCCTGTTTCAGGCATAAAACGCAAAAGTGAGATACCGAATACACCGTGCGATCGTCTGTAGATTGCTCAAGGAGTCGCCGTGCACTATCAGCCGCAGAGTCATTTATTAAAAGATCGCATCATTCTGGTTACCGGCGCCAGCGATGGGATCGGTCGTGAAGCCGCGCTGACCTACGCGCGCTACAACGCCAGCGTTATCCTCGTCGGGCGTAACGAAGAGAAGCTGAAAAGCGTCTCTCACGAGATTCAACAGGCCGGTGGGATCCCCGCGCCGTGGTTTACGCTGGATCTGCTCACCTGTACCCCTCAGGCATGTCAGCAACTGGCGCAACAGATAAGCATCCACTACCCGCGTCTCGATGGCGTACTGCATAACGCAGGCCTGCTGGGCGACGTATGTCCGATGGACCAGCAAAAACCGGAAATCTGGCAGCAGGTGATGCAGGTCAACGTCAACGGCACCTTTATGCTGACTCAGGCCCTGCTTCCTTTATTACTGAAATCCGAATCGGGATCATTGGTCTTCACCTCCTCCAGCGTTGGCCGTCAGGGACGCGCTAACTGGGGCGCTTATGCAGCCTCCAAGTTTGCGACAGAAGGGATGATGCAGGTACTGGCCGAGGAGTATCAGAGCCGTCACCTGCGGGTAAACTGTATTAATCCGGGTGGCACGCGCACCAAAATGCGCGCCAATGCCTTCCCGACGGAAGATCCGCAAAAGCTGAAAACTCCCGCCGATATCATGCCGGTCTATTTATGGCTAATGGGCGATGACAGCCGTCGTAAGACGGGAATGACCTTCGATGCCCAGCCCGGGCGTAAACCAGGAATTGCACAATGAGTGATGAACGCTACCGTGAACGCCAGCAGCGGGTAAAAGATAAAGTCGACGCCCGGGTGGCGGCAGCACAGGAAGAACGCGGCATTGTTATCGTGTTCACCGGTAACGGCAAAGGGAAAACCACCGCCGGTTTTGGCACCGTCACCCGGGCCATCGGGCATGGCAAAAAAGCCGGCGTCATCCAGTTTATTAAGGGTACCTGGCCCAATGGCGAGCGAAACCTGCTGGAGCCCCACGGTGTCGAATTTCAGGTGATGGCGACCGGTTTTACCTGGAATACTCAGGATCGTGAAAGCGACACCGCCGCCTGTCTCGCCGTCTGGGAGCACGCGCGGCGGATGCTGGCTGACCCGACGCTGGACATGGTTCTGCTTGATGAACTGACCTACATGGTGGCCTACGATTATCTGCCGCTAGAAGAGGTGCTCTCTGCCCTGAGCAGTCGCCCAGCCCAGCAAACGGTGATTATCACCGGGCGCGGCTGTCATCGTGAAATCATCGAGCTGGCCGATACCGTCAGCGAACTGCGGCCGGTGAAGCACGCCTTCGATGCCGGAATCAAAGCGCAGATGGGAATTGATTACTAAGCGCCAGGCGCTCAAGCAGCACCTGATTGAGCGGTAAACACAGGCAGTCCTCACCCAATGCCAGTGCGCTTTCCATCCGGTTTTGCCTTGAGACAAAACGCTTGCGGTATTCCGTCGGCGTCAGGCCACAGTATTTATTAAAGGCGGCAATCAGGTATTTGTGTTCCTGAAAGCCGCAGCTGTGGCTGATGTCGGTGATTGGCGTACGGGTATCGCGCAGCAGCGTTCTGGCCTTATTCAGCCGAACCAGCGTGAGATACTCCTTAAAATTATGCCGGCTGACCTTCTTGAACAGCCGCGAAAACCACGAATAGCTCATACCGCTATGGTTCGCCACCTCGCTCAGCGTCAGCGGCTGATCGAAGTGCTGGTTAATAAAATCGATGCCTTTTTTGATCATCGCCTCTTCACGCAATGAGCTTTCCACGTGCGAGGCCGGCTCTCCTGCCTGTACCAGCGCATCGAGCAGCAGGTAAGTCATCGCAATACGTTGGAACGGCGTCTGGTTATCAATCAGTTGTGCTAACAGTTCACTGAGCCGCCGGTACACCTGCTGATCCGCAACGGTTTTACTACGCCCCTGGGTACACCAGTGGAGTACCGGCGCGGTGTGCAGTTCATCAAACAGGCCGGGAGAGAACTGGACGGTCACCAACGAACTGCCCTGCTCTTCGGCACACAGTGAATGTACCGCCTCGGCATTGATATACACCATGTCTCCCTGTACCAATTCCACGTTCTGCTGGCCAACGACGATCGAAAACCGCCCGCTCAGAACGGTGATTAACTCTGGTGCCGGGTGCCAGTGAGGCTCGCAATAGCGCACCTCGGCGGCAAAGACATTTAGCTTATCGGCATCAAAAGCAATCAGCTCATAACCGCTGTTTACCGTATGCCGCCCGGCCTCTGTCGCCGGGCGTGGATGAGTAACGGAAAATGGAAACACGCATCATCTCCTGTGACAGGACGATTATTCACGCCCGGCAAGTACATCATTGAGCTCGTCGCGGTCGATATCCAGTGCTAAAAACTCGGTCAACGCGATCAGCAATCCACAGAACAGATCGGGAGCCAATTGGATCAACCGTTCGCGGATTTGCGCCGGCGGCAGTTGGCTTTTACGGGCAATCAGGGCCACAACCCGTTCGAGCGCTTCCGGCTGCTGAATCAACTGCTGCAGCGAGTTATCGTCACGTAGAGGGACGTAGCGCGGCGGACAATCTACCTCGACCTCAGCCTGCAGCGCCAGATCGCGGGAAGAACTTCCCACCCGAATCTGCCAGCATCCCGGCGTGATAACCCAGTCGGCCAGCCCAGGATGATAACAGGCCAGCTCCGCGATGGGCAGTTGCAGGCTTACGTGGCGGGTTTCGCCTGCGGCCAGCGACACTTTGCTAAACGCTTTAAGCGCCCGGACTTCGCGGATAAGCTCTCCGGCCGGCGCACTGACGTACAGCTGAACGACTTCTTTCCCTGCGTAATCGCCAGCATTAGTGAGTGCGAAAGAGACGGTCAGCGTCTCGTCAGCGCCCACGCGCGGCGCGGAAAGCTGGATATTACGATAGACAAAACGGGTATAGCTCAGGCCAAAACCGAACGGGAATTGCGGCGCCAGGCGGCGTTTATCATAGTAACGGTAGCCGACAAACAGCCCTTCGCCATAATGATGACGCAGGTTTTCCCCCGGATAGTGAAGCCAGGCTGGAGTCTCTTCAAGGGTATTCGGTACCGTCACGGTCAATTTACCGCACGGGTTGCGCTGACCGAACAGAATCTCCGCTACCGCCCGCCCCATGCCCTGCCCGGCAAAGAAGGTCTCCAGAAGGGCTTTACAATCCGTAAGCCAGGGCATCACCACCGCATCGCTGTTAGCCAGCACGACCACCACATTAGGCTGAACGGCTGCTACTTCCCGAATCAGCTGCTCATGCACCGCCAGAATATTCAGATCATGACGATCGCCATTCTCCCCATCTTCACCAACGGCGGTGCTGACAAAGATAATGGCCACGTCCGCCGCCTGAGCTACGTCCCGGGCTTCAGCCAGCGCCAGTGGATCGCTGCGCAGATCGTCCGGCGCGCCAACGGCCCAGGAGACACTGAAATCATCCCCGGCAAGGTCAAAAATTTCGTCGAGCGGGCGATCCAGCAGCCAGGGAACCGTGGTCGCACAACCAGAACCTTGAATCACCGGCTCCTGCGCTGGCTTCCCAAGCACCGCAATCCGCGGCGTACGTTCCGCCCGCAGCGGCAGCAGGTTATCCTCGTTTTTCAGCAGCACGATAGATTCAGCCGCCAACTGCTGCGCCAGCACGTGGTGCCCCGGGAAATCAGCCTGAGTCTGCGGACGACGGTAGCGCTGAACTTTATCCAGCAGCGCCAGCATCCGCTGACAGGCGCGATCGACTACCGCCATCGGCACCTCGCCGGCGTTAATTGCTGCCAGCAGCGTCTGCTTGTCGCGACGGGTTTCCGGCATGGCCAGATCGTTTCCCGCCAGCAACGAAGCCGGACGGTCCTTGATGCCATACCAGTCGGACATCACCAGCCCGTCGTAGCCCCACTCCTCACGCAGAACCTGAGTCAGTAAAAAGGGGTCCTGCGAGGTCTGAACGCCATTAAGCCGGTTGTAGGATGACATCACGGTCCACGGCTGAGATTTAGCGATCGCCCGCTGGAAACCGGCAAGATAGATTTCACGCAGCGCCCGATGATCGAGTCCATCTCCGTGCGGCGGTATTCTGAATTATTCGCCGCAAAATGTTTCAGACTCGCACCCACCCCCTCCTGCTGCAACCCGTTAATTAACGCGGCGGCAATGTCCCCGCTGACCACCGGGTCCTCGGCGTAATATTCATAACCCCGTCCGGCCAGCGGCGTACGACGGATATTGATCCCAGGCCCCAACAGAATGCCAACCCCCATCTGCTGACATTCACGCCCCAGCGCCTGCCCCATCTGGAATACCAACTCCACATCCCAGCTACAGGCGAGGCTGGAGCCGTTGGGAAAGCAGGTTGCCGGCAGCGAGGCGCTGAACAGGGCTTCACTGCCACCTTTCGCCACCGGCTCTTCCACCGCAGCCCGGTCAGCCGTCTGGGTGATAACCGAGATGAAGTCGTCCATACTCCACTTTTCGTGGCCATCGATTTGCGCACTGCTGTAGCGCACTCCGTAGGTGCCATCGGTCATCACGATATCGCTGATCCCATGTTGCGCTAGCGAGGCCGTTCGCCACAGACCATTTCCGGTCAACAACGCCACTTTCTCTTCTGCGCTCATCGCGGCAATTAAAGTATTAAATTCAGTATTCATCTCTGACTCCCTGAGGCTAAAGCGCATTCTGTTTACGCAGGCTAATTTTCTGAACAATCTCACGATAGGTTTTTTCATCCAGCGAATAACAGGCCACAAATATTGCGCTAATCGTGAACATGGCCCCTGGGAATAACGTCATCAGAATATTAATCCCGTTAATTGCGCTGGCCGTAATATTAGCCGCGTCATAATGATAGTAATCCAGCATCCAGCCCGCACAGCCGCCACCAATCGCCATCGCAATTTTGGTGATAAAATTAAAGAAGCCATAAATTGCACCTTCCGTGCGCACGCCGTGATGCCATTCGGCATACTCCACCGTATCGGCAATCATTGACCACATGGCAACAAACCCCATCCCCAGAGTAATACTATAGAGACACACGCCGGTCATAATGAGCCACAGATTATTCCCCGCCACAAAGTACTGCATCAGCACCCCCAGGATACCAATCAGCAGCGCTACCAGCGCCATTCTCTTTTTGCCCATCAGGGCGATCGCCTTTTCTGAAATAACGGTCCCGACAATATAGGCAGCAGACTGAATCAGGAAAAATGTTGCGGTATAACCTTCACTGCCAATAATGTATTTAATAAAGTAGATCGCAATGGCCATCCACACGGTGTAGGCGATATAGAAGAAGACCGTAAACAGCGACAGATTAAGCAGCGGTGCATTCCCCATCACCGCCCGCAGCATTTCTCGCAGCGTTGGTGCCGGGGCCTCCTCTTCTTCGCCCACTCGCTCTTTGGTCATCCCAAAGCAGGCAAGGAACAGAAACGTCGCCAGCAGTGCAAAGCATGAGACGGCAAAAACATAGCCTGACTGCTTATCCGTAAACGGCGAGATCAGCATGTCGGCGGTGGTTGAAACGATTAAATAGCCCACAATCGCCAGCACAAATCGATATACCGACAACGATGACCGGGAAGCTTCGTGCTGAGTTAGGCGATTAGTTAACGCCGAATATGGCGTATTCACTGCGGTA
This sequence comes from Klebsiella sp. B345, assembly GCF_051131735.1. NCBI lineage: Bacteria > Pseudomonadati > Pseudomonadota > Gammaproteobacteria > Enterobacterales > Enterobacteriaceae > Klebsiella > Klebsiella sp. B345. Next base: position 5,299,382 of record NZ_CP180443.1, on the reverse strand, counting down.
TAAGCCAGGCAGTAGATGGTATAAGAGAGCAAGGCAAAATAAAACTTCGCCTCACCGCCAAACGGCACAAAACACAATACGGTTAAAAAACCTAATGGCACTGCCCCATATAACAACCAGGGTCGTAACTTCCCATATTTACTGTGAGTTTTATCAATAGCAAAACCGATAATAATATTAAAGATAGCATCAACCACCCGCGCAATAACAAATATCAGGCTAGCCTGCACGGCGCTGATGCCATAAATATTGGTATAAAAGAACAGTAAAAAAAGAGAAACAAAACCGAATGATAAATTGGACGCAAAGTCACCGAAACCGTAACCTATTTTTTCTTTCACGCCGATAACCACATAGCTTGCCGATAATTTTCCTGCTGTATCCATTTTTGGCTACCTGTTATTGTAATCAGTATCGACAGTATATGGCGTTAGCAGCAAGGGTACTTTGCGTTATTTGTCCGGGCATTTCCTGTTTTTTGTCTTTATGCAGAAGTGTGAAAGGGGTCACATGAGGGAGAAGCGTGGGAACAGCGTCCGGCGGGAACCCACCGGACATCAGGAGATTAGCCGTTGTTACGGCTGCCACCAGAGCGGCGATTGCTGCTGTTACCCACCTGGCTATGGCGTTTGACAGCGCGACGAATCTGATTCGCCTTCACACGACGACGATCTTTCTCTACCGCCACTTTAGTGGTGGTTTCTGCCGGCAGCTCCACCAGCTCACGCAGGTAGTTGGTCTGCGCCAGATCCAGCTCGGTATAGCCGCCGCGAGGCAGGCCTTTTGGCAGCGGGATATCGCCGTAGCGAACGCGGATCAGACGGCTGACCTGAACACCGACGGCCTCCCACAGGCGACGGACTTCACGGTTACGCCCTTCGGTCAGCGTGACGTTGTACCACTGGTTGATCCCTTCACCGCCGGCAAACTTGATAGTTTTAAAGGCCGCCGGGCCATCTTCCAGCTGTACGCCGCGAGACAGCTGACGCAGTTTGTCTTCGTCAACCTGACCAAACACGCGCACGGCGTATTCACGTTCGACTTCACGGCTTGGGTGCATCAGTCGGTTTGCCAGTTCACCATCGGTGGTAAACAGCAGCAGACCACAGGTGTTGACGTCCAGACGACCCACCGCAATCCAGCGCGCGCCGCGCAGTTTCGGCAAACGGTCGAACACCGTCGGACGACCTTCAGGATCGTTACGGGTACAGAGTTCGCCTTCCGGTTTGTAGTACGCCAGGACGCGGCAAATCTGCTCAGCAGACTCTTTCACCGAGATCACATGACCATCGATACGAATTTTCATACCCTGTACAACTTCAACGCGATCGCCGAGGGTGGCGATTTTGCCATCGACGCTGACGCGGCCAGCTTCGATTTTAGATTCAATCTCACGGCGGGAGCCGTGGCCGGCGCGGGCCAGCACTTTCTGTAGTTTCTCGCTCATTGAGCTTCCTTAAGGTGTCGCCTTCCCAGGCGTCTGGTATACTTTATAAAACAACCGGATAGATATATAACCAATTGTTTTGTAGATGCTTTTACATCAAAGGGGGGGCGTTATCTTCAACAGAAGCCAGGCCCGCCCGTCTACGTGGGCGGCTATTCTACACTAACTAAAAAATGAATGCTGCTTTGCGTTGCATTCGCCTGCTGTAGCGCCGTACAGGTTCTATGGATTATGCGTCAGATTGCTGCCTTTCTCCTCCCTGTTACGCACAATTTCACGCCGGCTCACCCTCTTTTTCGCCTTCAGCAGGGCAATCATTCTGGTAATAGAAGGCCCCCGTTTCACAGCGGAAGCTGGAAAAGGCTGCCGGGTGGTGGAAGTAGTATCCCTGAGCCTTCTGGCAGCCGAGCTTCTGCAACTGCTGCTTCACGCCCTCATCTTCTATCCCTTCGGCAATCAGCGGCACTTTAAACCCGCGAGCCAGCACGATCAGGGAGTTAATCACCGATTGCGCTTTCTCATCATCCAGATAATCACAGATAAACTGCTGGTCGATTTTAATGCTGTCAAACGGCAGCGCATGCAAATAGGACAGACTGGAGAAATTGGCGCCAAAGTCATCAAGCGAGACGGATATGCCGTGGCGACGCAGGTAGCTCAACATCTTACCAATACGTTCAACGTTATTGGCCAGCACGCGTTCGGTTATCTCGATACAGACGTTGGCATTTGACAGTCCATTGCGACGAATGGAATCCATTAAGTGCCAGGCAAAATCCTGCTGCAGGATTTGGATCGCCGAGACATTGATATAGATAACGAAATCTTCCGGTGCACCGCGGGCAATCATCGCCGCCAGCTCACGGCACGCCTCTTCAATGATCCATTTACCCAACGGAATGATAAGCCCGGTCTCTTCAGCCAGCGGAATAAAGCGGTCGGGAGGAACATCCCCTAACACCTCGGAATGCCAGCGGATCAGACACTCCCCTTCACGGCAGTGTTCTTCATCACCCTGATCGATTATTGGCTGCAGGACCAGATGAAACTCCTGGCGATGAATCGCATCGCTCAGGTGCTCATGCAGGCGGATATTGAACAGTTCATGATCGCGCATGTCGCTGGAGAACAGCACCACCACACCATTGCCCTGTTTTTGCGCCTGCTTCAACGTAATCCACGCTTCCTGCAGTACCTGGGTCACGTTCAGCGTCGTGATCTCACTGAACACCATCCCGACATTGCCGGTATAGACATACTTTTTATCTGACGGATAGTGTTCCAGCTCTTCACTGATAAATAATGACGACAAAATGTCGCGGTAACGTTGGTAATCCTTTTGCTGATTTATCCCCGGGAAAACAATAATGATCTTATCGTCTTTATCGCGGGCGAGTAGCGTGTCCGTCGGCAGCAATGTCTGCAGACGGCGGATAAACTCATTGATAAAGGTATTGCCGTACTCGGCCCCTAACGAGTTAATAATGGTATTCATGTTGCTGATACTCACCAGCCCCAGCAGATTACGGCGACTGTAGAGCGCATCTTGTTGCAGCAGACCCGCCCGGGTAAACAGCCCCGTGCTTTCATCCTCTTCAATTTTCCGCCGCTGGCTTTCGAAGCTTTCCGCTAGTTTGTACGACAGCGCCATAAAGGTGGTTTCCAGGGACACAATCTCCGGGAAATGACGCTTATTATCCGGCGGCGTCCAGCGATGTGTCGCCAGCTGGTCGGCCTTACGTACAATATCCTGCAGCGGCTTTGCGACCCGTTTCAACACCCAGAACACCACCAGCAGACCAGTAATCAGGACCAGGCACAGGACCGCCATCGTCATCATCGAATACTTCACCACCGTGTGGGTAATGGTCTTCGCCGGGCTGATGATGATCCCTTGCCATTGCAGTAATGACTCTCGGTCTCGCACCGGAAAAGCATCGACGTAATAATCTTTGCCCTTCACCGTTATTGCTTGCAGGCCCGGTTGCTGTGCCTGTTTTATCGCGTCATTCGCCGCGACGATAACCGGGTTGTCGAGAGAATCCAGCTTTTGCAACGTCAGCGTGGACTGCCCTTCCCTTTTTAACATGCCGTGCGCCAGCGCCGGGAGGGAGGATGCGATTAATTGATGGTGCTCGTTGACGATCAATAAAACGCTGCCCGGAAATGGTTTGAGCTTTTCCAGATGCTGATTGAGTTCTTCAAGATGCAGTTCACTGGCGACCACGCCGACAAACTTCCCCTGACGGTTAAACGCAGGGGAACTGAACGCAACCGCAATCTCCTGGCGATGCTCATCGTTCTGGAAAGGGGCTGTCCAGCCAGCGTTTTGGTTCTGTGCGACAGGCTTAAACCACGCGCTCTGCAAAACATCCGCATTGGCGATAATTTTATCGACGCTGGCGTTCACGCTGAGGTGGTTGTAAACCGTCAGCTGATGTTGAGTTTGCGCATCCTTTAGCGAGAGATAGTCATTATCCGAATGCAATTTATCATGTGCCACCTGAACCAGGTCACCATTTACTCCGCCGAACTCAATGGTGCTCAGGTACTGCTTGTTGATAAACACGTTGTTGAGGGTATTGGCGATATCGTTGACCAGATGACGTACCTTAATAGTATCGTCCTCTTCGCGACCAATGGCATGGACAATAATCGCATTCGACTGGATCGGCACATCAATATAGTTATGGATAGCCTCTTCGATCGCGATTCGCCTGGCGTTGAGAATGCTTTGACTGACTTCGTCAATAAAAGCAGAACCCTGGAAATAGAGAAACGTATAAACAATCAGCAGGACCGCGATAACAGTGGTGAACAACGTTAACGGGATCATGTGCGCCAGCGACAGCGGATAGCTCTTGATCGAAAACTGTTTCTTGAGAATTTGCATAACGTCTCTCCGAAGGTGCCGCCGTTAGTCCGGCTCGACAAACAAAATGCCGTTTTCCGGTGCGAATTGATCGAAGGCTTTCGGTCGGGAATAGTAATAACCCTGGGCGAGGTCACATCCCATCGCTTTGAGCCTGGCCGCCATTTCGGCGGTTTCGACCCCTTCAGCAACCAGAGGAACTTCGAAGCTTTGCGCCAGCATCAGCACGGATGCGATCACCGCCTCACTCTTCTTGTCGTCGAGCACATTTTTCACGAACCCGCGATCGATTTTCAGGCAGTCAAACGGCAATGAGTGCAGGTAAGAGAGACTGGAATAACCTGAGCCAAAATCATCAATAGCCACCGACACGCCCAGACGGCGCAAATAGGCGAGGATTTTCACCACCCGGTGGGTGTCATGCAGCAGGACGCTCTCGGTAATTTCGATACAAATATTGCTGTTCATCAGTTCATAGCGCTGGATGGCAGCCAGTAAATGGGTCGAGAAATCGGACTGTTGTAGCTGCACCGCAGAAATATTCACATGCAGTTTAAAGTCTTGCGGGGCGCCATTGGCGATAAATGCCGCCAGCTCGCGACAGGCGGTTTCCACGATCCACTTGCCCAGCGGCACAATCATGCCGGTATGCTCGGCCAGGCCAATAAATTTATCCGGCGGTACAAACCCCAGCACGTTAGACTGCCAGCGGATCAGGCATTCGCCCTCTTTGCAGTGGCTGCCTTCTTCAAACGAGACGATAGGCTGTAATACCAGGTGGAAACCTTCGCTTTGCAGGTCATCGCACAGCGCCTGGTGCAGACGAAGGTTGTTCACTTCTTCTTCGCGCATTTGTGAGGTGAACAGTTCGCTGGCTCCGCTGCGTTGGAGTTGAGCATGTTGCAAAGCAATGCTGACGTTCATCAGGCATTCGCTGATGTTCTCCTGCGACAGCGTGTCCTGAACCATCCCGATGTGGCCGGTGAAAATATGCGCATCACCAGATGCTTCCGTTGTCGCCAGGCGGAAAATGGAGGAGAGCAATGAGCTATAGTAGGCCACGTCTTTGCTTTCATAGGTGCCGGCAAAAACGATGATAAACAGATCTTCACGATCGCGGCAGCACAGCGCCCCTTCCGGCAGGATCTCGCGGATGCGCAGGGCAAACTGACGAATAAACTGGCGCGCCAGCTCATTGCCCAGCACGTTCTTCACCGAGTTATAGTTACTGACATGCACCATCGCTAGCAGGTTGCGGTTGTCATACAGCGACTCGGTCAGCAGCAAGCCGTTGCGGTTCAAAAACCCGGTTTCCGGATCTTCTTCTAACTTCTTACGCTTGTTTTCGAAGTTCCCAGGCAGGGTCTGCGAAACGGTATCCAGCGCCTCATCCAGATTGGCGATTTCCGGGAACAGACGTTTAGGTTGTTTGGTCCACGGCATCAGGCCAGGACGCACTTTATCCGCCACCTCTTTCAGCGTGCCGGTGAAGTGAGAAATTATCAGCGCCAGAATGACCATCAGCGCAAAGATGAACAGCATATTGCTGAAAGTCATCATCAGCCGCTGCTGGTTCATCGCGGAATTCTCCTGCTTATAAGGCGCGATCATTAGCGCCTTCCACTTCAATGCACGATCGCGGTCCTGGACATCAAAGACGGTGGCCAGATACTCACGGCCATCAATCTTAAAGGTAGTGACATTCTGTGGACGACTGTTCTTCAGGATCTCGTGAATTACCGCCTGGCTTTGTTGCAGCGCCGCAGTGACGCCCGAGGAGGCGACGATATGGTTGCTTTCATCGCTTATCAACAGCGCTGAGCGGGTGCCCGGAAGAATACTTTGCAGATATCCTTTCATATCAGCAGGCATCGTCCCGCTGGAGATCAGACCGCGAAACATCCCCTGCTTATTGAAAACAGGCTGATGATAGATGATGGTCGGGCTCCCTGAGAGACGCTCGATACTCCAGAAAGGTTGATTTTTTTGTAGCGCATTCACAAACCACGGCTGCCTGGTAAGGTCAAAATGTTCGTTAACTTTGACAATCGTCGAATCTTTGGTAATACCGCTGTAGCTCACCAGACGCTGCGGTTCGTTGGCCAGCGTGCGTTGTAGATAAATTTTGTTGCTGTGATCGTTTCGCACCACGGAATAGTAGCGGCCGCTGGTTTCAGCCCAGGAAAGGCTTTTGAACGCCGGGGTAGAATTCAGGGCATGAGCGGTTAAATAGACTAACTCTGGCACCAGTTGCTGCTCAGGGATATTGTCGTCACTGCCCTGAATATATTGCTGCAGCAGATTACTAACCTGCAGCGGGCGCTCGAAGAAATCTTCTAGTTTGTGTTGCACCAGTTGGCTATTACTCAGCAGCAATTGCTTACTGACCACCTCTTCCACCTGATGAGACTGATAATTAAATAATCCCGTCAGGCAGACGATAATGATAACCAATAAGATCAGCGAAACCAGAAGTACACTTTTTAATAAAGTGAACGGATACGTTTTATAAGCGGATTTGGTCATAGGACACGTTACGTTAATCATACCCATGCGGGTGAAATCGTTTAATAAATATCACCCCACGATGACGCATCAAGGGCAATCAGAATGAAGCTATCGGCTAGCGAATTCCCAATGCAGACGGTGCACTGGTACGATTGCGCCCCGTTTTTTTCGATTGGTATAAATAGCCATCTGCTTCTGATAGCAGCTTGTCAAAGATATCGACAATATTCTGCCGCATCGCTGTTCCGTAGCTCAGTCCAATACTGACAGTCAGCGAAAGCTTTTTACTGTCCCATTCGACTTCCATCTCCTCAACAGCCTGACGGATCTCTTCCGCCAGCTGTAAACCCGCGTCACCGGGCTTGCCGGCCATAATGACCGCAAACTCTTCTCCTCCCAGACGGGCGACAATACCGAGCTTACCAACGACGCTCTTCACTCGACCCGCAAAGGCAGTTAGTACGCGATCGCCGCAGTCATGCCCCCAGGTATCGTTAATATGCTTGAAATGGTCGATATCAAGAATCAACACGTTAAGCGCGGTAGTATGGCCATTATCATCCAACTCTTTTAACCGTTCATAGAGGCCAAATCGTGAATAGACCCGGGTCAAATAGTCATACCTGACCTGATGCGAGAGCTGTTTGACCAGGGCATTTATCGCCTCAACGCTGACTGCCACAATCAGCGGGCTAAGCGCAATGGCTGCGATACCTAAACGCGCCGAAATGATCGGCGGGATTTGCCCCATCAGATGCAGCCCGCTGACCTTTTGGTTTACCATCAGTACTTCAACAACGCCGGCCAGCAAGGTCAAGACACAGGTAGTCGGCAGCGAGTAGACAATCGCGCACCAGATTAATGCCGGCAGAATCATCGACAACGTCCCCATACTTTCCAGGGTACCGGTGGTGATCGAAACCGCCAACGACAGCCCCAGCAGGACCAAGGGTAACGGTCGACTTAGCGTTATACGTCGCGGTGTGCGTTCTGCTCTGCGAATTAGGATGACCGGTAATACCAGCACGCTGGTGGTGAACTCTTCACTCAGCCAGGCCGGATAGATTTGCCAGAAATCACTCTGATGCAGCAGCGCGTAAAAATAGCTGCCCGGAATGGCACACAGTATTCCGGTCAATAAACAATAACTGTACAGCCGAAATATGGTTATTTTTAAATGAGGTTCAGCGGGCTGGCGTTCTTTTAATATAAGCCCGCTTAATATCGCCACAAAAGCAATATCAGACATGTTCATCAGAATGCCGATCAGATTATAGTGATCAAGCACCAAGCCAGAAAATAAAACCGCAAGGACAAAAATAGTATAATAGTAGGGCTGACGCAGAGACCGGTGACGAATAAATAGTCCTGCCAGCACTGCATTCATTGGCCAGAATAGTGCCGTGCCGTGATGGCCAATAAATTTCCCAACGGCATACAGCGCCACCGTCAGACTAAAAAGGACAACGGTGTTCAACAGGGGGTTATCCTTCTTAAAACCATCAGAAGGATAAATTGTTAGCTTATGCATAATATTAAGATTCTATTAAAGCGCTGTCTTCAGCAGACATCGTAAGCGCAATAATAGTAGCGAGATTAAAAAACAGCCGCAATGAAAAAGTTATCTTAAAATAAACAATGGTGGGGACAGAATACCGGGCGGTCAGAAATATGCCGCCCGGTGAGGATATTTACTGGAACGGTTTTACATCGCCCACACCTTCACGCAGTACCACCGGCGCATCTTCGGTCAGATCGATAACGGTCGTCGGCTGTTGCCCAAGATAGCCTCCGTGAATAATCAAATCTACCAGCTTCTCCAGTCGGTCTTTGATCTCTTCCGGATCGGACTCGGTGAATTCGCTGCCGGGCAGCATCAGCGAGGTCGACAACATGGGTTCGCCAAGCGTCTCCAGCAGCGCCTGGGCTATCGGGTTTGACGGCACACGCATCCCGATGGTCTTACGTTTTTCCTGCAACAGACGGCGCGGTACCTCTTTGGTCCCTTTGAGGATAAACGTGTAGTTGCCCGGCGTGTTGTTTTTAATCAGTCGGAAGGCCACGTTATCGACAAACGCGTAGGTCGACAGCTCAGACAGATCGCGACACATCAAAGTGAAATTGTGGCCATCCGGCAGCTGACGAATACGGCAAATACGCTCCATGGCGCCTTTATCTTCGATCTTACACCCCAGCGCGTAACCGGAATCTGTGGGATAGACAATCACCCCACCCTTACGCACAATTTCCACCGCCTGGTTAATCAACCGAGCCTGCGGGTTGTCCGGATGAATATAAAAAAACTGGCTCATATTTCCCTCTCAATTTTATTCTGCGGCCGTTTCCCAACTGTGCCAGATCCCTTCTACGCCCGCGGGTAGCCAGAGCTTGCGTCCCAGCTCAATCCACGGGCAAGGCTGATGAAAATCAGAGCCTTGCGAACCCAGCAGACCAAACTGTGCGGCGTACGCGGCAAGCTGCGTACGTTCATGGGGCGCCTGCTGACATTGCGCCAGCTCCATCGCATCGCCACCCTGCTCACTGAAGTGGGCCAACAGCCGTTTCAGCCACTTGGCGGAGAGGTCGTAACGCCCGGGATGGGCGATAACCGCTTTGCCGCCAGAATGATGAATGACATCAATCGCTTGTTTTATTGTACACCACTGCGGGGGAACGTAACCGGTTTTCCCGCGTGCGAGATATTTTTTGAAAACATCGGCAATATTACTGGCGTGTCCCGCTTCGACCAGGAAACGCGCAAAATGCCCGCGGGTAACCGCCCCACCATCAGCAAGGGCGAGCGCCCCTTCCCAGGCTCCGGGGATCCGTGCCTTATCGAGCCGTTCGGCGATTAGCTGCGCCCGCAGCATACGGCGGGCTTTCTGTTCCTCTAAGAGGCTGGTCATCGCCGGATGGGCAATATCAATGTTCAGGCCCACGATGTGAATTTCATGGTTTTCCCACAGGGTGGAAATCTCGACGCCGGTCACCAGCGTCAGCGGCAGGCCGGCACGGGTAATTTCGGCCTGGGCTGCGGGGATCGCCGCTACGGTATCGTGGTCGGTGATCGCCAGCGTCCCGACCCGCATCTGGTGCGCGCGATGAACCAGTTCTTCTGGAGTCAACCGCCCGTCAGAGGCGGTGGTATGGCTGTGCAGATCGTAAATCACTGCGTATTGACTGTCGCTCAAAGAGACTCCTGCTGGACATAGACTTAAATTAGCGCATTATCATACCGACTCGCGGAGAAAATCTGCAAACAAGGGTTGACTTTATTCCTCTGGACTAGTTAACTAGTACGCAAGTTCACATGAAGGGGTATCACGATGAAAACGCACTCTATCACTCTGCACGGCTGGTGGCGCACCTCCTGATATCGGGCGGCGTAATCGCGTTTTGCACTCAGCATACAGATACCCAGCCCGCCAATGAGCGGGCTTTTTATTGGACAGAATATTATACCGAAAGGCGAGAATAATAATGCAAACCACAAAACCGGCACTCGAGCTTCTCACCAGCGACGCCATCTACCGCGAAAACCCAACGGCGTTATTCCACCAGCTGTGCGGCGCGCGTCCCGCCACGCTGCTGCTGGAATCTGCAGACATTGATAGTAAAGATGATTTAAAGAGCCTGCTGCTGGTTGACAGCGCGCTGCGCATCACCGCATTAAGTGACACCGTCACTATTCAGGCGCTCTCCGCCAACGGCGCGGCCCTGCTGGACTTACTGGATAACGCCCTTCCCGCAGGCATCGACAATCAGCGTCAGCCGAACAGCAGAATCCTGACCTTTCCACCGATCAGCGCCCTGCTGGATGAAGACGCGCGCCTGTGTTCTTTATCGGTCTTCGACGCCTTCCGCCTGTTGCAGGAGCTGGTGACCGTTCCGCAAGCAGAGCGCGAAGCGATGTTCTTCGGCGGCCTGTTTGCCTATGACCTGGTGGCCGGGTTTGAAAACCTGCCGCCGCTGGAGAGCGATACCGCCTGCCCGGATTACTGCTTCTACCTGGCGGAAACCCTGCTGGTTATCGATCACCAGACCAAAAACACCCGTATTCAATCCAGCCTGTTCACCCCGCTGGAGAGTGAAAAACAGCGCCTGACACAGCGCATTGCCCAACTGCGCCAGCAGCTTAACGAGCCGCCTGCGCCGCTGCCGGTCACGAAAGTCGAAACGATGACCTGCGACTGCGATCAGACCGACGAGGAGTACGGTGCGGTGGTGCGCAAAATGCAACGCGCCATCCGTGCCGGTGAGATTTTCCAGGTAGTGCCATCACGCCGCTTCTCACTGCCCTGCCCGTCGGCGCTGGCGGCCTATGATGTGTTGAAAAAGAGCAACCCTAGCCCGTATATGTTCTTTATGCAGGATAATGACTTCTCGCTGTTTGGCGCTTCGCCGGAAAGCTCGCTGAAGTATGACGCGCTGAGCCGCCAGATTGAAATCTATCCGATTGCCGGTACCCGCCCGCGTGGTCGTCGTGCCGACGGGTCGCTGGACCGCGATCTCGACAGCCGTATCGAACTGGAAATGCGTACCGACCAAAAAGAGATGTCCGAGCACCTGATGCTGGTCGACCTGGCACGTAACGATCTGGCGCGCATTTGTACGCCGGGCAGCCGCTACGTCGCCGACCTCACCAAAGTTGACCGCTACTCCTTCGTCATGCACCTGGTTTCCCGGGTGGTCGGTGAACTGCGTAGCGACCTTGATGTCCTGCACGCCTACCGCGCCTGTATGAATATGGGCACCCTTAGCGGAGCACCAAAGGTGCGCGCCATGCAGCTCATCGCCGCTGCCGAAGGTAAGCGTCGCGGCAGCTACGGTGGCGCCGTCGGCTACTTTACCGCCCACGGTGACCTCGATACCTGCATCGTCATTCGCTCTGCCTATGTCCAGGATGGCATCGCCACCGTTCAGGCCGGTGCCGGTATCGTTCTGGATTCCGTGCCTCAGTCCGAAGCGGATGAAACCCGCAATAAAGCTCGCGCGGTGCTGCGCGCAATCGCCCAGGCCCACCACGCTAAGGAGACTTTCTGATGGCCGACATTCTGCTGCTCGATAATATCGATTCTTTTACCTATAACCTGGCAGACCAGCTGCGCGCTAACGGCCATAACGTAGTGATTTACCGTAACTCCGTCCCGGCTCAGACCTTGATTGAGCGTATCGGCACCATGGACAACCCGGTACTGATGCTCTCCCCAGGCCCTGGCACTCCCAGCGAAGCAGGCTGCATGCCTGAGCTGCTGACCCGGATGCGCGGCAAGCTGCCGATCATCGGTATCTGCCTCGGCCACCAGGCGATTGTCGAAGCCTACGGCGGTTATGTGGGCCAGGCCGGCGAGATCCTGCACGGTAAAGCCTCCAGCATTGAACATGACGGTCAGGCGATGTTTGCCGGACTGAGCAATCCGCTGCCGGTTGCCCGCTACCACTCACTGGTCGGCAGCAATATTCCGGCCGGGCTGACCATTAACGCCAACTTTAACGGCATGGTGATGGCGGTACGACATGATGCGGATCGCGTCTGCGGCTTCCAGTTCCATCCGGAGTCTATTCTCACCACCCAGGGCGCGCGCCTGCTAGAACAAACGCTGGCATGGGCGCTGCAGAAGCTGGAGCAAACCAACACCATCCAGCCAATTCTGGAAAAGCTGTATCAGGCCGAAACCCTCAGCCAGCAGGAGAGTCATCAGCTGTTCTCCGCGGTTGTGCGCGGTGAAGTCAAGCCCGAGCAGCTGGCTGCCGCGCTGGTGAGCATGAAAGTGCGTGGCGAGCAGCCGCAGGAGATTGCCGGTGCCGCCACCGCGCTGCTGGAAAATGCCGCGCCGTTCCCGCGCCCGGATTACCTGTTTGCCGATATCGTCGGCACCGGCGGCGACGGCAGCAACAGCATCAATATTTCCACCGCCAGCGCCTTTGTTGCCGCGGCCTGTGGCCTGAAGGTGGCGAAACACGGTAACCGTAGCGTCTCCAGCAAATCGGGGTCTTCCGACCTGCTGGCCGCCTTCGGTATTAATCTGGACATGAATGCCGATAAATCCCGCGCCGCGCTGGATGAACTGGGGGTCTGCTTCCTGTTCGCACCGAAGTATCACACCGGTTTCCGCCACGCGATGCCGGTCCGTCAGCAGTTGAAAACCCGCACGCTGTTTAACGTGCTCGGGCCATTGATTAACCCGGCGCATCCGCCGCTGGCGCTGATTGGCGTCTACAGCCCGGAACTGGTGCTGCCAATTGCCGAAACCCTGCGGGTGCTCGGTTATCAACGCGCGGCGGTGGTGCATAGCGGCGGAATGGATGAAGTGTCGTTGCATGCGCCGACGGTGGTTGCCGAGCTGCACAACGGTGAAATCAAAAGCTATCAGCTGACGGCAACGGACTTCGGTCTGACCCCTTACCATCAGGAGCAGCTGGCCGGCGGCACGCCGGAAGAAAACCGTGACATTCTTACGCGCTTGCTACAAGGTAAAGGTGAAGCCGCTCATGAAGCCGCTGTCGCCGCCAACGTCGCGATGCTGATGCGTTTACACGGGCATGAAGACCTGAAAGCCAACGCTGAGCAGGTGATCAACGTGCTGCGCAGCGGAGCGGCCTATGACAGAGTGACCGCATTAGCGGCAAGAGGGTAAATAATGCAGACCGTTTTAGCAAAAATCGTTGCCGACAAAGCGATTTGGGTAGAAGCCCGCAAACAACAGCAACCGTTAGCCAGTTTTCTGAATGAGGTCGTCCCGACACAGCGCCACTTTTACGATGCGCTTGCCGGAACCCGCACCGCGTTTATTCTGGAATGCAAAAAAGCGTCTCCGTCGAAAGGACTGATTCGCCAGGATTTTGACCCGGCAACTATCGCCGGCGTCTATAAAAACTACGCCTCAGCCATCTCCGTACTGTGTGATGAGAAATATTTCCAGGGCAGCTTCGACTTTCTGCCGATCGTCAGCGCCATCGCGCCACAGCCGATACTGTGCAAGGATTTCACCATCGATCCTTACCAGATTTATCTGGCGCGTTACTACCAGGCCGATGCCTGTCTGCTGATGCTGTCGGTGCTGGATGACGAACAGTATCGTCAACTGGCCGCCGTCGCCCACAGCCTGAATATGGGCGTGCTGACCGAAGTCAGCAATGAAGAAGAGCTGGAGCGCGCAATTGCGCTGGAAGCCAAAGTGGTCGGAATTAACAACCGCGACCTGCGCGATATGTCGATTGACCTGAACCGCACCCGTCAGCTGGCACCACGTCTGGGCCATGATGTCACGGTGATCAGCGAATCCGGCATTCATACCTACGCCGAAGTGCGTGAGCTCAGCCATTTTGCCAACGGCTTCCTGATCGGCTCCGCGCTGATGGAACATGCCGACCTCGATGGCGCCGTGAAGCGCGTACTGCTCGGCGAAAACAAAGTCTGTGGCCTGACCCGCCCGCAGGATGCGCAGATTGCCTGCGAATCCGGTGCGATTTATGGCGGACTGATCTTCGTCCCAACCTCGCCGCGCGTGGTCAACGAAACCCAGGCAAAAGAGATTATCCAGGCGGCTCCGCTGCGCTACGTTGGCGTGTTCCGCGACGCACCGGTCGCCGAAGTAGCAGCACGGGCAGAGCATCTGCAACTGGCCGCCATTCAACTGCATGGCAATGAAGATCAGGCCTATATCGACGCCCTGCGCGCGGCGCTGGCGGATAGCGTTGAGATCTGGAAAGCCCTGAGCGTCAGCGACACGCTGCCGCCGCGCGATCTCAACCACGTCGACAAGTATCTTTTCGATAATGGCCAGGGCGGTAGCGGTCAGCGTTTCGACTGGACACTGCTGCAAGGCCAGGACCTGCGTAACGTCATACTGGCGGGCGGTCTGGGTGCCGATAACTGTGTAGACGCCGCCAAAAGCGGTTGTGCCGGACTCGATTTTAATTCAGGCGTTGAGTCGCAGCCGGGGATTAAAGATGCCAGCAAGCTGGCCTCGGTTTTCCAGACGCTGCGCGCATATTAAGGAGCAATGCAATAATGAGTACTTTACTGAACCCCTATTTTGGTGAATTCGGCGGTATGTACGTCCCGCAGATCCTGATGCCTGCCCTGCGCCAGCTGGAAGAAGCGTTCGTCAGCGCGCAGAAAGATCCTGCATTTCAGGCCGAATTTAGCGATCTGCTAAAAAACTACGCCGGTCGCCCGACTGCGCTGACCAAATGCCGTAACCTGACCGAAGGGACCCGCACCACGCTGTATCTCAAGCGTGAAGACCTGCTGCACGGCGGCGCGCATAAAACCAACCAGGTCCTGGGTCAGGCGCTGCTGGCTAAGCGCATGGGTAAAACCGAAATTATCGCCGAAACCGGCGCCGGTCAGCACGGCGTGGCCTCAGCACTCGCCAGCGCCCTGCTCGGCCTGAAATGCCGCATCTACATGGGGGCAAAAGACGTTGAGCGTCAGTCGCCGAACGTCTTCCGTATGCGCTTAATGGGTGCAGAGGTGATTCCGGTGCACAGCGGTTCCGCCACTCTGAAAGATGCCTGTAACGAAGCGCTGCGCGACTGGTCTGGCAGCTACGAAACCGCGCACTACATGCTCGGCACTGCGGCTGGCCCGCACCCGTTCCCGACCATCGTACGTGAGTTCCAGCGGATGATTGGCGAAGAGACCAAAGCGCAAATTCTGGAGAAAGAAGGACGCCTGCCAGATGCAGTTATCGCCTGCGTCGGCGGTGGTTCCAACGCCATCGGTATGTTTGCTGACTTTATCGACGAAACCAACGTTGGACTGATCGGCGTCGAGCCTGCTGGTCACGGGATTGAAACCGGGGAACACGGCGCACCGCTGAAACACGGCCGCGTCGGAATCTATTTCGGCATGAAATCGCCGATGATGCAGACCGCTGACGGCCAGATTGAAGAGTCCTACTCCATTTCGGCCGGTCTCGATTTCCCGTCTGTTGGCCCGCAACACGCTTTCCTCAACAGCACCGGGCGTGCCGATTACGTCTCGATCACCGATAACGAAGCGCTGGACGCCTTTAAAGCGCTTTCCCGTCATGAAGGGATTATTCCGGCCCTGGAGTCCTCCCACGCGCTGGCCCATGCGTTGAAAATGATGCGCGAGAACCCGGAAAAAGAGCAGCTGCTGGTGGTTAACCTGTCCGGTCGCGGCGATAAAGACATCTTCACCGTACACGACATTCTGAAAGCGCGAGGGGAAATCTGATGGAACGTTATGAGACGCTGTTTGCACAACTGAAAAGCCGCCAGGAAGGCGCGTTTGTTCCCTTCGTCACCCTCGGCGACCCGAATCCGGAACTGTCGTTAAAAATCATTGATACGCTGATTGAAGCCGGCGCCGATGCGCTGGAGTTGGGGATCCCCTTCTCCGACCCGCTGGCGGACGGTCCGACCATTCAGGGAGCAACCCTGCGTGCCTTTGCCGCCGGTGTCAACCCGGCGCAGTGTTTTGAGATGCTGGCGGCAATTCGCCAGAAGCACCCGACGATCCCGATTGGCCTGCTGATGTACGCTAATCTGGTGTTCAGCCCAGGGATCGACGCGTTCTACGCCGAATGCCAGCGGGTTGGCGTCGATTCGGTGCTGGTCGCCGACGTTCCTATTGAAGAATCCGCGCCTTTCCGTCAGGCCGCGCTGCGCCATAACATCGCGCCGATCTTCATCTGCCCGCCGAACGCCGATGACGAACTGCTGCGCCAGATCGCCTCCTGGGGACGCGGCTATACCTACCTGCTGTCGCGTGCCGGGGTTACCGGGGCGGAAAACCGCGCCGCGCTGCCGCTGCACCATCTGGTGGCGAAACTGGCCGAGTACAACGCCGCGCCGCCGCTGCAGGGCTTTGGTATCTCCGCGCCGGATCAGGTCACTGCCGCGCTTGACGCCGGCGCCGCCGGGGCCATTTCCGGCTCGGCGATCGTCAAAATCATCGAGCGCAACCTGAACGACCCGCAGACCATGCTGGCCGAGCTGAAAACCTTCGTCCAGAGCCTGAAAGCTGCCACCAAAGCGGCATAACGGCACCCGCCGCCTGGCACCACGCCAGGCGGTTATTTTCGCTGCAGGCTATCGGCATATTTTCGCGTCAGGCGAAATAACGCCCGCACATCCGCTTCATCCCACCCCGCCAGTACCTGATTCATCAGCCGCGTTCTGGCTACCGCAATTCGTTCAATCAACGCCATGCCCTGCTCGCTCAGCGTCACTTCACTAATCCGTCGGTCGTTGGCATTCGGCTGCTTTATCGCCAGCCCCTGCGCTTCCAGTTTTTTCAGCTGGCGGCTGACGGTGGTGTAATCGCGTCCCAGGCCATCCGCCAGTTCCACCACCCCCACCGGCCCGTAGCGGCTTATAGCCACCAGCAGCGGAAACAGCACGTGATCGAGCTGGACATCTGCCACCTGCAGCAGTTGCTCATCGCGCACCGGTTGATTCATCACGTTGATGATGTCGAGCAGCGCGCCGTGGAAATTGGTAATGTCGTAATTATTATGTGCATCTTGCATGTATTCGTTAACCGGGTATAGTGACGTTATCTGATATGTGCATTTTACACATAATAATCTTCAGGAGATAACATTATGAAAGCCGCCGTTGTTTTTGATCTGCAACAAGGGCCCGTATGGGCCGATTTTAACGATCCTCAGGCCGATGCGCGGCATGCGCTGGTCAAGGTGAACGCCGCCGCCATCAGCCACGTGGTGAAGAGCCGTGCCAACGGCAAGCACTACAGTTATGACGGCCAGCTGCCGTTTGTCGTCGGTATCGATGGCGCCGGAACCCTTACCGACGGGCAGCGCGTCTACTTCGCCTTCCCGACAGCCCCGTGGGGGAGTATGGCGCAATGGGCCCCGGTCGCACTCAGGCATTGCCTGCCGTTGCCGGACGCGCTGGATGATGTTACCGCCGCCGCCATGGCGAATCCCGGCATGTCGGCCTGGGCCGCGCTGGTGAAGCGTGCCGGGATGGTCGCCGGAGAGACGGTATTAATTAACGGCGCCACCGGCAGCGCCGGGCAGCTGGCGGTACAAATTGCCCGTTTTCTGGGGGCTAAAAAGATCATCGCCACCGGTCGCAACGCGCAGGCGCTGGCCGCTCTTGACGCCGATGTCTGCATCAACCTGACGGAGGATGAACCGACGCTGCGCGCCCGATTTAGCGAGCAGGCGGCACAGCAGATTGACGTGGTGGTGGATTATTTATGGGGACACAGCGCCGAAATCATGTTGCCCGCGCTGGCAAAACACAGCCCGGGCCACGCGCCGGTGCGCTATGTTCAGGTCGGTTCCCTTGCCGGTAGCGATATTGCGCTCAACGGCGCGGTGCTGCGCTCCGCGCCGTTGCAGCTGATGGGCAGCGGTATTGGCAGCCTGCCGATGCCTCAGCTGCTTGCCGCCACCGGCGAAATGTTACAGGCCGCCGTCGCAGGAGGTTTTACCATCGCCACCACCCCGCTGCCGCTAGCCGATGTGGCCAGCGCCTGGCCGCAAGATAACAGTCAGAAACGCACCGTTTTTATGATCGATTAAAAAAATCGCTTCCGCACAAAAGTTGGGGTTGATATCTTAGATGAGAACTATTATCTTTCTCATTACCGAATAGTTGAGCAAAACACTCAGGTATTCGGTACGACATTGCTCACATTGCTTCCAGTATTTTTCGCCCGCACTTGTGCGGGCTTTTTTTTGGCCTCATGCCGCCTGCTGTCTAAGCCGGACGTGCCCCGTAGCTCAGGAACAGCAAAGCTGGTCATACTGCAACCAGCTTCACTCAGACAGCGCAGACGCGTTTAGAACCGGTAACCCGCGGAGAACATAAACACCCACGGATCCAGACGAGTACTGACTTTCTGGTCCACGCCGCCGGCTTTGAATTTCACATCGGTGTCGATATCCATGTACCACACCGACATGTTCAGCAGCCAGTCACGGTTAATCAGATAGTCCAGCCCCACCTGGCCTGCCGCGCCCCAGGAATCCTTCAGGCTCAGATCCGACAGCCCGGCGTCTTTGCCGGTATCGTTAAAATCTTCATTAAAGAAGGTGGTGTAGTTGATGCCGGCACCGATATAGGGACGGACTTTGCTCTGCGCGTCGCCGAAATACCATTGGGCCATTAACGTTGGCGGGAGCAAATTGACGGTGGCGATGTTGCCCGTCGGGCCAGTGCCGACTTTATGGCGGAACGGCGTGGCGGCCAGCAGTTCAACGCCAATGTTGTCCGTTGCCATGTAGGTGAAGGTTAACCCCAACTGCGTATTATTGTTGACGTTGAACCCGCCCAGACTCCCCAACACGTTATCCGAGCCTTCCGTCGGGCGAACGGTCGCCGTACCCGCACGAATAAAGAACTCTCCAGCTTCATGCGCCCAGACGCTGCCAGAAAGGGTACTTAAAATAATGCCAGCCACTGCTAATTTTTTCATATCCACTTCCTCATTATGGTTATTTCGCGGTGAATATACCCATAATGAGTTATGTTTGATCCAACATAGATCACACTAAGTCATGAGATGTAACATTTATTGATCCAGATTAATTTTCTGTAAATGACTGTAATTGAATCATGATCGATTACATCAGTTTTAACCCTGATGCGCTAATACTGGCGACTTACTCCCCGAACAGCCGTGAAAAACGGTGTCCGCGAGTGATTGTTGTCTTCATCCGTCTTTACAAAGATATACTTAGCCTGATGTGAGCAGAGCGTGCTACGCGTAAGGGATTTGCGGTACAATCGCCGGCTAGCTAACACCAGCAATACTCAAGGAGAGTGCATGTCTATCACGGCGAAGTCCGTCTACCGTGACACGGGAAATTTCTTTCGTAATCAGTTCGTCACCATTTTGCTGATTGCCTTGTTGTGCGCATTAATTACGGTAGTCCTTGGCCATGCTTTTTCACCCAGTGAAGAGCAGCTCTCAATACTGAGTGAAGGTGACAATCTGGCGGGTAGCGCCGGGCTGTTTGAACTGGTACAGAACATGACCCCTGAGCAACAGCAGATCCTGCTGCGGGCCTCGGCGGCCTCAACCTTTTCCGGACTGGTCGGGAATGCGATTCTCGCCGGCGGCATGCTGCTGTTGATTCAACTGGTTTCCGCAGGCCAGCGGGTCAGCGCCCTGCGTGCGATTGGCGCTTCTGCGCCGGTCATGCCAAAGCTGCTGCTGCTGATCCTGTTCACCACCTTTGTGGTGCAGATGGGGATGATGCTGGTTCTGGTGCCGGGCGTGCTGCTGGCTATCGTGCTGTCCTTTGCTCCTATCATGCTGGTGCAGGATAAGCTGGGGATCTTCAACGCCATGCGCAGCAGTATTCGTCTGGCGTGGGCCAATTTACGTCTGGTCGCACCGGTGATCCTCGGCTGGCTGCTGGCGAAAACCCTGCTGCTGCTGTTTGCATCGAGCTTCGCGGTACTGACGCCAAACGTCGGCGCGGTAGTCATCAATACGATCAGCAACCTGATTTCTGCCCTGCTGCTGATCTATTTGTTCCGCTTGTATATGCTTATTCGCCACTAAATTTAACCCTGGCCGGTAATCATTCCGGCCATCTATGAACAACGGATCCAATGTATGAAGCAGTTTCTGGATTTTTTACCGCTGGTAGTCTTCTTCGCATTCTACAAGCTCTATGATATCTACGCCGCGACCACCGCGCTGATTGTCGCTACCGCCATCGTGTTGATCTACACCTGGGTACGCTATCGCAAAGTTGAAAAAATGGCGCTGATCACCTTTGTGCTGGTGGCCGTTTTCGGTGGTCTGACGATCTTCTTCCATAACGATGAGTTTATTAAATGGAAGGTCACGGTCATCTATGTGCTGTTCGCCGGTGCGCTGCTGTTCAGCCAGTGGGTGATGAAAAAGCCGCTGATCCAGCGCATGCTGGGTAAAGAACTGACCCTGCCGCAACAGGTGTGGTCGCGCCTGAACCTTGCCTGGGCGCTGTTCTTTATTCTTTGCGGGCTGGCCAATATCTACATCGCGTTCTGGTTACCGCAGAATATCTGGGTCAACTTCAAGGTCTTCGGCCTGACGGCGCTGACGCTGGTCTTCACCCTGCTGAGCGGCGTATATATCTACCGCCACATGCCGCAGGACGATAAGTGAGTGACGTAGAATAAAACCTCACGGTAGCCAATGAGCAGTCCTGGCCTGGTGGGTAAGTAAACTAAACAGCACGCTTTCGTGGCCGTATAGCACGAGGCGTGTTTTTTTTAGCGCAGAAGATAAATAACATTAAATCCCTAAGTTAGATCATAGCCATCCCTCTTTGTTATTTTCCCCTCCTCCGGTTTCGTCCAGGGCAAAAGGTCCCTGTTTATCATCGAGCCCGCCTCCTTCCTGTCACTTCGATAATGGGCCACATCGCCTGGTGTTGTCAGGTTACTGATATACACTAAACACATGATGTGACACGACATGGCAAGGAGAAACAGATGGTAAAGTCCGGCTCTATCTATAAACATGTACCTGTAAATGATCCACAGCTTCTGGAGTTCTCGTCCTTGCTGAGCCCTTCACAAAAACCGGTATTGGTACCGGTTATTGATACGCCAGGCCCGAACGGGAATTCTTACTGGAACGTCGCGGCAGCGATAAAAAAAGTAGGCGGTAAGATGTCATTGGGGTGGGAAATAAATCGCTGGCCAGGCTGTTTTCTCGTGGCCACTCATCATGCCGTGTTGATGTCAGCCGATGGTGAGCTGTTCGATGTCACGGCCAGATCGCCGGTTTCGGACAAACCATTTGCCACCACGTTTCTTCCTGATAACTCCATCACAATTGATATTGATAAATCCCCATCGGTACCATCAAGATTTTTTGTGCTGAACAGTGCCGCAGAAGTGTCATCCTACATACGTACTTATGAAAATCTCAATGCCTCTGAAAAAGCACTTAATGAGTTACTGTATGAATGTGGGTACCGATGCGAAACCAACAAAAACTTAGCTTCTGGAATCAACGAATTAACGCCAAACATCGTCAGTGCCGACCAGAAAAGACTGGCGCAGATTAACGATAAAATCGTTGAGCAGAAATGGATAATGAAAGACAAGATAATGAAATTAATGAAATATTCTGACGCTCTTGCATGACAATATTCCGCTTTCCTCCCTCCTGCTGTACTCCTCCTCAGGAGGGAGCCTTCATGCTCACGACGCAGTCCCACGCACCAGCGGGTCATTCCCCTGTTTTCACTCCGCCATTTTCATAGTAGCATCGCGCTGATCTTCATTGACCAGCACAGAGTACAGAATGACAACAACAGATCTCGCGCCGAAGGGCGAAATGGTTTTACGCACCCTGGCGATGCCGGCGGACACGAACGCCAATGGTGATATTTTTGGTGGTTGGTTGATGTCGCAAATGGATATCGGCGGTGCCATTATGGCCAAGGAGATCGCCCATGGTCGCGTGGTGACCGTGCGCGTGGACGGTATGACCTTTTTACGACCGGTCGCCGTGGGTGACGTGGTGTGCTGTTACGCGCGCTGCGTGAAGCGTGGCAACACCTCTATCACCATCAACATCGAAGTGTGGGTGAAGAAAGTCTCTTCGGAACCGATTGGTCAACGCTATAAAGCTACGGAAGCACTGTTTATCTACGTCGCGGTCGACAACCAAGGTAAACCACGCGCCATTCCTGGCGAGTAACAACAAAAACGGCCCGGATTAGCGGGCCGTTTTTGTTACAGGAAACCGAGCAGAGAAAAGAAGATATAGCCGAGAATTATCACGATCACCGGCAGAATATACAGCGGAAAGTACTGCACCAGAATGGTATGACGAGGCACCACGATACTGCCCGCAATTTGCTCGCGGGTGCGCCCTTCTGGCCCTTTGGCCTGTTCCAGCAGCAGTTGATCTTCAACCCCTTCGCGCAGGAACTTCGCCTGACGACTCATTCGCGCCCCCGAGGCCTGTAACGCCATGCCGACAAACACGAGGATATAGATAATCCAGAAGCCGATATTCAGGCTGTGTCGAAAATCCGGCAGCGGCGAGTTGTACCAGAAAAAGTTAAGAAACGGCGTATTGAAACGCATCATTTCAATCATGACGTGCGCAAAGTCCATCAGCACCGCATCAATGCCCGGCTTCTTTTCGCTGTGTTCGTACATAAACTTCAGTACCGAAATCAGCGTCGAAATCACCGCGGGAATAAAAATCACCCACCCTAAAATGCGTTTAAGCACTGCAATGCGTCCAGCTTGTTGATACGTCATCGATTCCCCTTAATTAAGACGCCTTAACCACTTGCTAAGTCTACCCTCAGTGGCGAATTTCGCCCAATAATGCGCGGTATGATATACCATGAGGAGATATTCATACTACTTACGCTACTGGAGAGGGACTTATGTCAGCAAAGCGACACATTCATGCCGCTATTTTTGATATGGATGGATTACTGATTGACTCCGAGCCGCTATGGGATCAGGCGGAACTGGAGGTTATTGCAAGCCTGGGCGTCGACATCAGCCGCCGCGATGAGCTGCCGGATATGCTGGGACTGCGTATCGATTTAGTGGTCGACCTGTGGTTTGCCCAGCAGCCGTGGCAAGGCCCGGATCGTGCCGAAGTCACCGCGCGGATTATCAACCGCGCGATCCAGCTGGTTGAAGCCTCGCAGCCGTTACTGCCGGGCGCCCGTGAAGCCGTTGCATTGTGTAAAGCCCAGGGACTGAAAATTGGCCTCGCCTCCGCCTCGCCGCTACGTATGCTGGAAAAAGTGCTCGCCATGTTTGATCTGCGCGACCAGTTCGATGCCCTTTCCTCCGCCGAATCGCTGCCCTACAGCAAGCCCCATCCGCAGGTGTACCTTAACTGCGCCGCCAGCCTCGGCGTCGACCCGATGGCCTGCGTCGCGCTGGAAGACTCCGTCAACGGCATGATCGCCAGCAAAGCCGCCCGGATGCGCTCGATCGTGGTACCGGCCGAGGAAAACCGCAACGACCCACGTTTTGTGCTGGCTGACGTCCGCCTCACAACCCTGGCCTCGCTGACCGCCGCTGAACTCGGCCTCTGATTTTCCCTCCTTTTGTGATGAGCGGGTAATAATCCGCCATCACAAAAATAAAACAGCGTTTCATTTTAAATTGTTTTTTCCTGCCTCAGCCTCTATGCTTGAACATAACGGGGATATTTAACGTATATATCAATCGGCATACAGAGGTGAATATGGTACTAAACGCCTTCGACCTGACAGGTAAGGTCGCAATCGTGACGGGATGTGACACGGGACTGGGTCAAGGAATGACGCTGGGCCTTGCGCAGGCTGGGTGTGATATCGTCGGCGTCAATCGGAAGATCCCCCACGAAACGGCCGCCAAAGTCGAGGCGCTGGGCCGCCGGTTCACCGCCATTCAGGCCGACCTCAGCCGTCAGGATGATATTAGCGAGATCGTCGCCAAAGCGGTCTCCACCATGGGCCATATCGATATTCTGGTCAATAATGCCGGCACCATCCGTCGTGCGGACGCCCTGACGTTTACCGAGCAGGACTGGGACGATGTGCTGAACCTCAACCTGAAGTCGGTGTTCTTTTTATCGCAGGCGGTCGCCAGGCAGTTTATGCAGCAAGGTCGCGGCGGCAAGATCATTAACATCGCCTCGATGCTCTCTTTCCAGGGCGGCATCCGCGTCCCCTCGTATACCGCGTCCAAGAGCGGTGTGCTGGGCCTGACCCGCCTGATGGCCAACGAATGGGCGGGACACCAGATTAACGTCAACGCCATTGCGCCAGGTTACATGGCCACCAATAACACCCAACAATTGCGGGATGACGCCGAACGCAGCAAAGAGATCCTTGACCGTATTCCTGCCGGTCGCTGGGGCGTTGCCGATGACCTGCAAGGCCCGGTGGTATTCCTGGCCTCCGGCGCGGCGGATTACGTGAATGGTTATACCCTTGCGGTGGATGGCGGCTGGCTGGCACGGTGATATTTTTGTGACATAGAGTTACACCGTCACCTCTTCCGTGTACTGTATAAAAACCCTATACTGTATGAATTGACAGTTTAGGGTTTTTATCATGACGGCGGAAGGCCATCTCCTCTTTTCTATCGCCTGTGCGGTATTTGCGAAAAACGCAGAGTTAACTCCCGTGCTGGCACAGGGTGACTGGTGGCATATTGTCCCCTCCGCGGTGCTGACCTGCCTGCTGCCGGATATCGATCATCCAAAGTCGTTTCTTGGGCAACGATTAAGCTGGATTGCCAAACCGGTTGCCCGGGCGTTTGGCCATCGGGGATTTACCCATAGCCTGCTGGCGGTCTTCGGCGCCATGGCGCTGTTTTATCTGAAAGTGCCGGAAAGCTGGATTGTGCCCGCCGACGCGGTTCAGGGGCTGGTACTAGGTTATCTGAGCCACATTCTTGCCGATATGCTGACGCCGGCGGGTGTTCCGCTGTTGTGGCCCTGCCGCTGGCGCTTTCGCCTGCCGATCCTCGCGCCACGTAAAGGCAACCAACTGGAGCGCGCGCTCTGTATGGCACTGTTTGTTTATGCCGTCTGGATGCCGCAAACCTTCGCCGAAAACAGCGCCGTACGCTGGTCGTCAGGGATGATTAATTCACTGCAGATCACCTTTAATCGCTTTATTAGTCATCAGGGCGGACGATAAACAGGCGGAAAACGCAGATTAGTTATAATCAATTCCATTTGAATATAAGTAATGAATTCCGCTTCTGCTAACCTTGCGCCCATAGCGCTGGTAACACACCAGCCAGATAAAAAACAAATCAGGAGAACGGGGATGAATTTTCCATTAATAGCGAACGTTATCGTGTTCGCGGTTTTACTGTTTGCGCTGGGGCAAACGCGGCATAAACAGTGGAGCCTCGCCAAAAAAGTGCTGGTCGGCCTCGTGGTCGGCGTGGTCTTCGGTCTGGCGTTGCAGCTGATTTACGGTTCTGACAGCCAGGTGCTGAAAGACTCCATTCAATGGTTCAACATCGTCGGCAATGGCTACGTACAGCTGCTGCAAATGATCGTGATGCCGCTGGTGTTTGCTTCAATTCTGAGTGCGGTTGCGCGTCTGCATAACGCTTCTCAATTGGGCAAAATCAGCTTTCTGAGCATCGGTACGCTGCTGTTCACCACGCTTATCGCCGCGCTGGTCGGCGTGCTGGTGACCAACCTGTTTGGATTGACTGCCGAAGGTCTGGTGCAGGGTACAGCGGAAACTGCCCGCCTCAACGCCATTCAGAGCAATTACGTTGGCAAAGTTGCCGACCTCAGCGTCCCGCAGCTGATCCTCTCTTTCATTCCGAAGAACCCGTTTGCTGACCTGACCGGCGCCAACCCAACCTCGATCATCAGCATCGTTATCTTCTCCGCGTTCCTCGGCGTCGCGGCGCTGAAGCTGCTGAAAGACGACGTCGCCAAAGGCCAGCGCGTGCTGACCGCCATCGATACCCTGCAGGGCTGGGTGATGAAGCTGGTACGTCTGGTGATGCAGTTAACGCCGTACGGCGTGCTGGCGCTGATGACCAAAGTCGTGGCCGGTTCCAATCTGCAGGACATCGTTAAGCTGGGCAGCTTTGTGGTGGCCTCTTACCTTGGCCTCGGCATCATGTTTGTGGTGCACGGTCTGCTGCTGGCGATCAACGGCGTGAGCCCGCTGAAATACTTCCGTAAGGTGTGGCCGGTTCTGACCTTTGCCTTTACCAGTCGTTCCAGCGCCGCGTCAATTCCGCTGAACGTCGAAGCGCAAACCCGTCGTCTGGGCGTACCGGAATCTATCGCCAGCTTCTCCGCTTCCTTCGGGGCGACTATCGGCCAGAACGGCTGTGCAGGTCTGTACCCGGCGATGCTGGCCGTGATGGTTGCACCAACCGTCGGTATCAACCCGCTTGACCCGCTGTGGATCGCCACCCTGGTGGGCATCGTTACCGTCAGCTCCGCCGGCGTTGCTGGCGTCGGTGGCGGCGCGACCTTCGCCGCGCTGATCGTGCTGCCGGCCATGGGTCTGCCGGTGACCCTGGTCGCCCTGCTGATCTCCGTTGAACCGCTGATCGATATGGGCCGTACCGCCCTCAACGTCAGCGGCTCGATGACCGCCGGCACCCTGACCAGCCAGTGGCTGCGCCAGACCGACAAAACGATTCTCGACAGCGAAGAAGACGCCGAACTGGCACATCGCTAACCGCTCGTTACGGGCAGGTATAAAAAAACCGCAGAGTTAACCCTCTGCGGTTTTTTTTATGGTTCACCAGGCTATCAGGAGGCGATGTCGCCTTCCTGGCGGATCTGCACGGCCCAGCGCTGCGCTGCCTCCGGCAGAGTAAACGGCGGTGAGCGCCGGAAGTGCTCGTCCATCAGCACGAACGCGACATATTTCCCCCGCAACAGCCACACATCGCGAAAACCGTCCATTTTGACGGCGTGTTCCGGCGGGGCTGGCTCCACTCGAGGCACGTAGCTAATGACAGGGCGATTTTGTTGGCGAAGTGTTTTCATAACCGATAGATTCACTAAACAAAGCGGGAGACATAATCAGCTATGATAGCCGATTGCAGCCCCTTTCGTCGCCCCTAACGTTGTACGTTCAGTGCGGCTGGCGGAAGATCAGAGAGTGGGTAGAGATAAAATCAGGGGAGGACTGCCTCCCCTGTACGCTTCAGATTACACGTCGCGATAGGTTCCTAAACGATAACCGCGTTCGGCAATCGCATACTTCAGCGATGCCGACGTCAGCACCTCCAGCTCCGCCAGGCGCGGGTAGCAATAGGCGCTCCCCATGATGGTGTTATCGACAAATGCCGGGTGACACATCACTTCCAGCGATGCTTCATCACGTTGAATGGAGTCATCCAGGGTTTGCAAAAACAGCGCTTCAGTAATGGCATCACCGTAGAACTCACTGGTAAAACCGTCGCTGCTGCGCGCCGCATCTTGCGCCAGGCCATCTCGTTGAGCAAGCTGGCGGTCAATACGCAGCGCAACCCCTTTTTCGTGGGCAAACGCGGCGACAATCGGGTAAATCCCGGCAATCATATGCACGTGATGGTGACTGTCGATATGCGTCGGTTCACAACCAAACAGCTCGACAAACCGGCTATACTGGCATGCCAGCTCATGCGCGATCTCGTCCAGCGGCAGGCTACCCTCTTCTGCCATCTGCCAGATCCACTTGCCTAAGCGTCCTTCACGAGTCAGCCCCGGCATGGCCGATAACGGCTCACCCAGCGTCAGGACAAAATGCATCCCAATGCCCAGCTCCGGGACGCTGCGGCTCAGCTGGGCGGCGTGACCAATAGCCGCCCCGTTGACCAGCGCCGTTGTCGACGTGACAAGTCCATTTTTGCAGGCTTCAATAATCCCGTAGTTCTGGCCTTTGCTCAGGCCAAAATCGTCGGCATTAACGATTAACACGCGTTCCATCGGCCGCTCCCGTTAGTGTTTCAGTTTTTCAATGGTCGCCGCAAAGTTTGGCAGCCACTTTTCATGCGCCAGGATCATTTCACGTGCCAGCAGTTCGGCATCGCGGTCAGAATGAATCAGCGGGCTTAAATTCAGCGCCAGCAGCACATCGTTAAGCTCCCCACTGATTGCCGCCTGGCTGGCAGCCACTTCAAACCCTTTGATGGTATAAATCAGCCCCAGCACTTTCTCATCGAAATGAGTGATACGTGGCGTCGGGGTTGCCCCTTCTCGGCCCAGCGTACAGGTCATTTCCACCGCCCAATCGGCCGGGATGTTATCAATATGGCCATGGTGCGGAATGTTGACGTAGTGCTCGGTCTGCTTGTCATTGTAGATGGCGTTGATGACTTCGCAGGCCGCATCGGAGTAATAGGCCCCGCCGCGCAGCTCCAGCTCTTTCGGCTTGACGTTGAGATCCGGATTTTTATACAGCTCGAACAGCTGTTTCTCGACTTTCTGCACCACCTGGGCACGGGCGCCGCCTTTGTAATACTCGCCCATTTCGATAGCCAGCATCTCTTTTGGCTTGAAGTAGTACAACAGATAGGAGCACGGAATCAGGCGCAGAGAGCGAATCAGCCCTTCGCTGAAAGGCAGATCGAAGATGTTTTTCACCGAGTTGGCGCTCAGGGTACCGGCAGCAACACCATCCAGCAGTTCGTCGAAACGTGACACGCCGTTTACCAGTACATCGCGCACGAAGACCAGGTGGTTCAGACCAAACAGATCGATAGACAGCTCATCGCTCGGGCTCAGGTGCAAAACGTCGGTAATGAACATTTTCATGCCGATCGGAATGTTACAGACGCCAATGAAGCGTTTGAAGCCGGTGTGGCGATAGACCGCTTCGGTGACCATACCTGCCGGGTTGGTAAAGTTGATAATCCAGGCGTCCGGGCAGATTTCCTGCACGTCTTTGACGATATCAAAAATCACCGGGATGGTACGCAGGCCTTTAAACAATCCGCCCGCGCCGTTGGTCTCCTGACCCAGATAGCCGTGGCTGAGCGGAATACGCTCGTCTTTTTCACGGGCCTTAAGCTGGCCAACACGCAGCTGGGTGGTAACAAAGTGGGCGCCTTCAAGGGCGGCACGGCGATCCAGCGTTTTGTAGACTTTAATCGGCACGCCGGCTTTTTCCACCATGCGCTCGCACAGTGCATGAATAATATCGAGTTTTTCCTGGCCTTCCGCCACGTCCACCAACCACAGTTCCGTTATCGGCAGTTCGTGATAACGTTTCAGGAATCCTTCCAGTAATTCTGGGGTATAGCTGCTACCGCCGCCGATCGTGACAACTTTTAATTTCTGGCTCATTATACTCTCCCTTATGGCATCGCGAATTGCACGTAGCCTACCCTCCGCATCTACACGGACAGTAACTTGAATAGTGTCTGAGGCGGAACATTCCGCCCCGGATTAATTAATGCTGGTCAGTTTTTTACGATAATTGCTCGGGGTAAACGAGGTCAGCCGTTTGAATGTTTTAATAAACAGACTTGGGCTACTGTATCCCGACTCATAGGCAATATCAGTGACCGAATAGTTGGTGATTTCCAGCTGTTTTTTGGCGAAGTTGATGCGAATATCATTAATAATCTGCATCGGCGTTTTACCATAATAGCGCTGGGTCGCCCGGGTTAAATATTCCTGAGTTTTCCCGGAACGCTCGACCATATTCTCGAGCGCCCCTTCGCCAAACTTCAGTTTATCGTGCATGTCCTCGACGGTATTTTTCAGCCACTGCGGAATCACATCCTGCACCGGCTCCTCGCGGTAATGCCGTAAACGGTTAATGGTATAAAACGACACCAGTTCAATAAATTCGTCAAATTCGGTATCGCGAAAATTCAGCGAAGCAATCACCGACTCGATATAGCTAAGAAAGGTGCTTTTGACAGCGTAGACCTGTGAAGCGACCAGTCCAAACGGCAGCAGCGGTAAATAGTGTTTCTCAAAGAATCGCTTGCTGATACCCACGTTAAGAATGCGCGTCGCGCCAAAAGCATAAAAGCTCTGATGATGCGACCCCATCGGGATAAAGACAAAATCCCCGCGCTCCAGCAGCACCCGTTTACCGTTGATTTCCTGGTAATACCGCCCGGTTAAAACGATGGTGTACTCGTAATAATCATGCTGGTGAAGCCCGCTTACGCTTTCCGTTTTGTTGTAAATAACCACATGAAAATCTTTGCCGTTGAAAAGCTGCTGTTCTCTGGCGGTACTGATCTCGGTGGTTATCATCTTTGGCTGCCTCATCGTGTAGATGGCCTATTGTACCTTCTCGTGCAGCTCAATCAATTCGGCAACCAGCTCACGTGCCAGCATTGAGGTCATCAAATGATCTTGCGCATGAACCAGCACCAGGCTGACCTTCATTTTGCCTTCACCTTCATCGCTTTCAATCAGTTGAGTCTGTACACGATGTGCTTCACTCAGCGCGAGGCGCGACTGCTCCATCATGTTTTTAGCGGCGGCGAAATCACCCTGCTTTGCCTGCTTCAGTGCCGCATAGGCCAGGCTGCGGGCCTGTCCGGAGTTGATAATCAGCCCCATCACCACCTCTTCGAGGTCGTTTTCAGGTGCAGCAACTGCGTCGATATGGTCCAGATCAAACATAATTATTCCCTCGTTTCTCAGGCGGTACGGGAGTGCTCCCGTACCGCTCGACATCAGAATTTCAGTGCGTTAGCGATATCTTCTTCGCTTTCCTGCTCTTCAATCACCGCCTGCGCCTTGTTGGAGACCGCCACGAACGGCAGGTAAACCAGCACCGACACACCCAGGTTGAACAGCGCTACGAAGAGTGCAGCGATACTACCGTTACTGTTAAAGAACGCGCCGAGGCCGGTAGGCATGGTCCACGGTGCCAGGTTGGTCACCGGTGGAATAATCCCCATCGAGTAGGCAGCAAGCGTAATCGCCGCCAGAATCGGCTGAATCAGGACGAACGGGATGAACATCACCGGGTTCATGATGATCGGCAGACCAAACAGAATCGGCTCGTTAATCTGGAAGATGCCTGACGGCAGCGCCAGCTTAGCCACCTGACGGTGATCCGCACGACGTGAGCCGATAAAGATGGCGATAATCAGACCGAGCGTTGCCCCGGAACCACCCAGCAGGATGTAGGAATCCAACATCGGCTTAGCCCAGAAGTGGAACTCTTTACCCGCGGCGATAGCGGCTTCAACAGAACCGTACTGGTTGTACAGCGCGATGTTTTCCAGCGCCCATGGGGTCATGATGCCGTTATCCAGCGCGGTCAGCGCCAGTGAACCGTGTACACCAAAGAACCACAGCAGGGAGTTGAAGATAACGTAAGCCCAGCCCACCACGCTGCCCATTGACGCCAGCGGTTTGGAGATGGAGTCCATGATAATCTGGTGGAAGTTGCTGCCATGGTTCGCCAGCAGCCACGAGATAATGCCGAATACGGACAGGATCAGGAAACCGGGAATCAACGCCGAGAATGAACGCGATACCGAGGCCGGTACGCTATCCGGCAGGGTGATAACCCAGTTGCGACGGATAACGAAGGTGAACATTTCTGCCACCAGCAGGCCAATAATCATGCCCGAGATAATGTTCGCCCCACCCAGCCAGTTGGCGCCGACCGCATAGGCTTCGCCCACGCTGTAGGGAGTCACGGTCATAAATGCGGCGACCGACAGCAGGCCTGCCGCCAGCGGATCGACTTTTCGCTCTTCGGCCAGCGCCATGCCGATAAAGAACGGCGCCATCAGCGACATAATGCCTAACGTACCGTTATAAACGTTACCGCCGATGGCTTTAAAACCGTTTAATGTTTCAATGGTTGAGCCATCCAGGCGAATACCCATTGAATAGAAGAAAGAACCTTCACCAAAACTCAAAAATACGTTGTTGATTAATACGAACATGGCCCCCGCAAGGGTCAGCGGCATTAATTTAATAAAGCCGTTTTTAATCGCATTGATGTGCGGTTGCTTTCCTATTTTAACAGCAAAAGGAAGGAGTACCTTTTCAAGCGAGTCAATCACTTTACTCATATCAAATACCCTTTAAAGCCGTAATTGAATAATTACGGCATGATGTATGAAATTACTCTTTGACGGGAAATAAACTCTCACTTTTCATTTATTCGCAAGTTCCATATTGCCGCAGTGGACATTGCCCCGGCGAAATCACGAAAAGATATCGAGTTTTAAAATAAAATTATTGTGCAGCAGCTTTCTTAATGGCCGCAACGGCCGCTTTCAGGACACCTAAACCATCGACTTTGCCATACAGCGTAGAGTCGATAACTTCCACCGGCTTATTCGACAGCAGCCGCTGAATTTCTGGGAGCATATACGCAATTTGTGGGCCTAATAATACGACATCAGCTTGCGGGCCTTTTTCTCCGGCCAGGGTTTCCGGATAGGCTTCAATGATGACCGGCACTTCATATTTTTCTGCCTGTGCACGCATTTTTGAGACCAGCAGTGATGTAGACATTCCAGCCGAACAGAACAAATAGATGTGTTTCTTTTCCATGAGCGCTTCCTCAATTTGTAAGACCTGGCGGCTTCAGAATCACCTTATGTCTGAAAGCCGGCTAAGGCGTGTCGTCATTCGATTAATATTGTTTATGCATTGAGTATACGGCATCGTTCGGGGCCTGGATAATTCCTGGTTAATCAAAATTGTCTCTCATTGACCTCGCGTTTTGACAACCTTCACATTTCCCTCAAATAATTCGCGCAATTAAATAAGCATCAGGTGCCATGAAAAAGCCCGACCGGTGGTCGGGCTTTCGTAGATCTAAGCGTGATGAACTACTTAGTCGTGCGCGGGTCGGTATCGTATTCGGCACAGGTCTGGTAGCCAGAGTTCATAACGTGTCCGGTCTCATCGAGGGCGACAAAGTAGGTCTCCATTTTACCATCTCGTTGACCCAGGATGTAGGTCTGACAGGTTCCGCGAGCATGGATCATGGTGACCTCAGATGCTGGTTTACCCGCAATCTGCAGGACCTGTGAACGGGTCATACCTTTTTTCACATCTTTAACCACCGGCTGCGTGAACTGGTCAGCGGTACGATCGTAGGCAGTACAACCAGCCAGAATGGTCAATACTGCTGCTGCGCCTAAAAATCCTGCAAAATGCTTGTTCATATTCCGTCCTCTTTTATTCGTGTGTTAATAAGCCTGGAATAAAAACCGTTATTTTTCAAGCTGAAGGTCCAAATCGGCTAAATTTAAGATCTTTCTAATAAAAAAACATAGCCTAAATAATTCGAGTTACAGGACAAGAGGCGAAGCCGAATTGAACAGCGCTTGCGCTGGCCCTGAAGGGGTGAGGCCATAGGCCGAATCACGCGGCGACGCAGGGAATCCCCAGGAGCTTACTCAAGTAAGTGACTGGGGTGAGCGAGGACAAATTCGTCGGGAACGAATTTGAACGCTGTTCACAGCGCCCGAAGGGCGAGGCCCAGGGATGGGCCGAGTATTGCCAACGTACATGTAACTTGAAGTATGACGGGTATATGTCGTTGATTGCCTTCTTTTACATCAGTCAAAACTGTGATCCTTGTCGTTTTACCGTCAAAGAGGTAGCTTAAACCCTAACTGGCAGCCAAACAGATTCACTTCCCGGAGGGCGCAATGACGCTACAACACGAAATTATTCAGGCGCTGGGTGCTAAGCCCCAGATTGATGCTGAAGGCGAGATCCGCCGCAGCGTGGATTTTTTGAAATCCTATTTGCAGACCTATCCTTTTATACAGTCCCTGGTGTTGGGCATCAGCGGCGGCCAGGACTCAACGTTGACCGGCAAACTGTGCCAGCAGGCTATCAATGAACTGCGTGCCGAAACCGGGAAGACAGACCTGCAGTTTATCGCCGTGCGCCTGCCCTACGGCGTTCAGGCGGATGAGCAGGACTGTCAGGACGCCATCACCTTTATTCAGCCCGATCGCGTGCTGACGGTGAATATTAAAGGTGCGGTACTGGCCAGCGAGCAGGCACTACGTGAAGCCGGCATCGAGCTTAGCGACTTTGTTCGCGGCAATGAGAAAGCCCGTGAACGCATGAAAGCCCAGTACAGCATTGCCGGCATGACTCACGGCGTGGTGGTCGGTACCGACCACGCCGCAGAGGCGATTACCGGCTTCTTCACCAAATACGGTGACGGTGGCACGGACATCAACCCGATCTTCCGCCTCAACAAACGCCAGGGTAAACAACTGCTGGCCCACTTAGGTTGCCCGGAGCATCTCTATAAGAAACTCCCTACCGCCGATTTGGAAGACAATCGCCCGTCCCTGCCAGATGAAGTGGCCCTTGGCGTGACTTACGAAAATATCGACGACTATCTGGAAGGCAAAACGCTGGATGCAAAAATCGCTGGCATCATCGAAGGCTGGTATCTGAAAACTGAGCACAAACGCCGCCCGCCGATCACCGTCTTCGACGATTTCTGGAAAAAATAGCGCCGCCCCTGTTTACCACACAACCCCGGATTCCACCGGGGTTATTTTTTGCGGCGAAGCGCAGAAACCGTATACCACACACACGAAAAAACCGCCGGTCCTGCCCAAAGCCATACGGCAA
Organism: Klebsiella sp. B345; assembly: GCF_051131735.1. Lineage (NCBI taxonomy): Bacteria > Pseudomonadati > Pseudomonadota > Gammaproteobacteria > Enterobacterales > Enterobacteriaceae > Klebsiella > Klebsiella sp. B345. The sequence continues at coordinate 5,264,549 of NZ_CP180443.1, read as the reverse complement.
GTGTTGGGCAAGACCGGCGGTCTTCATTCAGTGTGCTGAATTACTCAGCTGGTACAGGCATTTTACCTTCTGGCGCTTTGCGATCTGTCAGATGCTTCTCAAAATTCGCATTGAACTGTTTTTTCTGTTCCGGCGTCAGAATGTTGTAAATCTTGTTCTGGGTTTCCATACGGGAAAGCGCCATTGCTTTGTGCTGGGCTTCCATCTTGTCAATCTGCGCTTCCGCCTTCGCTTTATCAAAGGTATCGCTGGCAATCAGGTCATGCATTGCGCGGCGCTCGTCCAGTGACGGACGTTTCATGTTGTCGCGCTGGCCTTTCATAATGTCGCGGACCTGCTGTTTCTGGGCATCGGTCAGGTTCAGACCTTTGAACATCATCTCATGCGGGCCGCCATGCATCCCTTTATGATGCATCATCGGTTTGCTATCGGTTTGTGTTGCAGTGGTATCGGCAGCGTGAGCCAGGTTAGCGGCACCCAGAGCCAGCGTAGAGGCAACAAACAGAGCAGTAATCTTCTTCATATTCAGTCCTTACTTTACGTTATTCTTACGGCGATTTGCCGTGTTTACGAGATAAACTTTACGACGTTTATCGTCAATTAGTCAGAGCAAGAGTAAAACAATGAAAGTGTAAAAAACAGTTTCTCGTCAATTATGGAGAAAATAAGGAAGGGAGGAAAATTATTGCAACAAATGTTATTTAACAGGCTGTTTTTAATGACATTCACCAAAACTATAAAGCAACACAGATTAAAAACAAAGCATTTATCCAGGAATAATCCGCAATCAAATCTCAAAGCACGAAAAAATAAGAACGGAAATGAAAAATGGCTGCGGGCAATTAACAAAGCCGCTCGCTTGAGCGGCAATGATATTCAGGTTCTGGTTCAGGTGATGCGCTCCAGCATCAGCCCGGCGCGCAGGCCCGTCGCCACTGATGGGTTAGGAAACAGCACGTACTCCTGGGCCTTTTCCACCGTATAACGCGTTTCACCATCTTCTGCCAGCAGGGTACCCGCCGTAAAGGCGGTAAAGTTGAGGGTCTGCGCCGACATATGCAGCTGGAAGTTATCACTCTTACGGATAATCTGCTGCACCACCCGGTAGCGCAGCGGCGCCGCGTCGCTGTCGACCACCGTCAGATCCCCCACCAGCAGGCGTATTAAAGCCTTGCGAGTCATGGCGAATTGCGTAAGGTCATTCTCACCAAACGGCAGCGCCTTACCCAGCTCAAGCGTGCAGGAGAGCGCGTCAAAATGTTCGCTGCTGTAATGACTGAAGGTTCCCGCCGGCTGCTGATGGAACACCAGCGCCTCCAGCCCGGATCCTGCCAGCCAGTGTAAGAATCCCTCGTCCCACGGCGTTTCCCGCGCCGGAAGCACGCCAAAGCGTGTATGCCGCGACCCGCGGATGGCCGTATGTAAATCCAGGTGCCAGCGCAGTCCCGTCGAAGCGGCATAAAACCGAGTCAGCGTCTTTTCCAGCAAACGCGCTCTGCGGGTCTCCTCACCGGCGGGAAACTGCTGCCAGCGCCCACCAAACATCCGATTGATATCGCTATCGAGGTAGCGTTTGTCCGCGCGTAGCGCGCCAGGGTTGCCAAAAACCACCAGCAGCCGCCAGCGCAGCGGTAGCTCGCCGGTAAACAGCTGCTGGAGCAGATCATGCGTCATCTCTACCGGTGCGGTTTCATTGCCGTGCAGGCCTGATGAGAGCACCAGCGAACGCTCACAACGGGCGTGTGGAGTCAGTTGCAGCACGCCGCAATCCAGCCAGTGCCAACGAAAATGGGCGGTTTCGCCATGAAAATGATGGGGCAAGCGCCCCGCCAGGGTTAATGCCAAAAAGTCGTCCACGACGCCTCCTCGTAAAGATAAACACAACCGCCGCTATTGCTGGAACGGGTAGACAGAGCCGATCTGCAGGATTTGCGTCAGCCGGTCGAGAGCCTCGCGGCCTTCGCTCAGCAGCTGCGGGTCCGCCAGATCCGCCTGGGTCAGACGGTCGCGATAGTAACGCTCAACCCAGTCGTTGAGGGTGGCGAATAGCGCGTCGTTCATCATGACCGCCGGGTTGACGGCCCGTAGTTCCTCTTCACGCACCACCACCCGCAAGCGCAGACAGGCCGGACCGCCGCCGTTGGCCATGCTTTCGCGCAGGTCGTACACCTGCAGCTCATCAATCGGGTTATCTTCCGCCAACAGCTGGTTCAAATAGCGCCAGACTCCAGCATGTTCCTGTGCCTCCTGAGGCAAAATCAAACGCATCGTGCCATCGGGTTTACTCACCAGCTGGCTGTTGAACAGATAGGTCGCCACCGCGTCTTCTACGCTGACGGCGCGGGTCGGCACCACTAACGGCATAAAACCGACCACCTGCCCGGCCAGCTGCTGCATCAGCCGAGACTGATCGACAAACGCCTGCTCATGACAAAACAGCACCTGTTGATTGCTGACCGCAATCACATCGTTATGAAACACGCCTTTATCAATGATCGCCGGGTTCTGTTGGGCAAAAATCACCTGCCGCGGGTTAACCTGATTCAGGCGCGCCACCGCTTCACTGGCTTCGCGGGTCTGTCGCGCCGGATAGCGCTGTGGGCGATCGCCATTGCCGCCCTGCTGACGGCCATAGATAAAGAGCTGCAGGCCGGGGGCGCCATACTCCGCGCCCAGCCGGTTATGATTTGCCGCCCCTTCATCACCGAACAGCGCTACCTGCGGGAGCGCCGAATGGACCGCAAAATGCTGCGGGTCGGGAAAGATCGCCCGCAGCAACGCCTCCGTGGTCGGCGCTTCACTGGCGCGATGGAATTTATCGTTAAGATTGGCAACCGTCAGGTGCACACGCCCGTCGAGGGAATCGGCGGATGGCGACACCGTAGCCGCGTTAGCCACCCACATCGAGGAAGCCGAACTGACAGCAGATAGCAGCTCCGGTGCCTGCCGGGCCGCCTTCTCGATAACCTGCGGGTCGCTGCCGCTGAACCCCAGCTGGCGCAACAGCGGCACATTCGGCCGCTCCTGCGGCGGCATCACCGCCTGCGGATACCCGGCATCCGCTAACACCTTCATCTTCTTGAGCCCTTGCTGTGCAGCCAACAGCGGACTGGAGACCCGATAGCGGTGTCGGGTCGAGGCCTCATTACCAAAGGATAACCCGGCATAGTGATGGGTCAGGCCCGGAAGCCCGTCAAGGTTCAGCTCCCAGGCTTTCATCGTGTCGTACCCCGCCAAAAGTCGAGACCTGGGCTGAGGGTTTCCGGCATGGTCAGTGTGGGTGTTTCGAGGCTGGCCATCGGCCAGGCGCAATAATCGGCAGCGTACCACGCTCCCGGGCGATGGTTACCGGAGGCACCGGTCCCGCCAAAAGGCGCGGTACTGGCCGCGCCGGTCAGGGGTTTATTCCAGTTGACGATCCCGGCCCGCGCCTCCAGCAGCAAGCGGTCGAATTTCTCCCGGTCGGCCGAGATCAACCCGCATGAGAGGCCGAAGCGGGTGGCGTTTGCCAGCGCTATCGCCTGATCAAAATCGTCATAACGCCAGACCCCAAGCAGCGGGCCGAAGACCTCCTCATCGGCTACCTCAACCACCTCTGTCAGCTCGATAATTCCCGGCGTTAACAGCGAGGTACCGGCCTGCAGCAGCCGGGGTTCCAGCAGCGTGATGCCGCCGCTGGCAACCAGTTTGAGCCAGGCCTGATGAACCTTGTGCGCCGCCTGGGCAGAGATCAATCCTCCCATGAACGGCTGGGGAGATGCATCCCATGCGCCAGGAATTAAATTCTGTGACACTGTCACTAATCGACTAAGGAAACGATCGCCGGTTTCGCCCCGCTTCACCAGCAGCCGACGCGCGCAGGTACAGCGTTGCCCGGCGGTGATAAAGGCCGACTGAATCGTCAGATGCACCGCCGCATCAATATCCTGCGGTTCATCAACGATCAGCGGGTTGTTGCCTCCCATTTCGAGCGCCAGAATTTTTTCTGGCTGCCCGGCCAGCTGGCGATGCAGCTGAAAGCCGGTCGCTGAACTGCCGGTAAACAACAGGCCGTCAATATCCGGCCGGGCGCTGAGCATTTCACCGGTTTCACGACCGCCCTGCAGCAGGTTCAATACTCCCGGCGGCAGCCCCGCTTCGGCCCACAGTTTCACCACCGCCTCACCGCTGTGGGGCGTCAGTTCGCTGGGCTTGAACACCAGCGTATTGCCGGCCAACAGTGCCGGTACGATATGACCATTAGGCAGATGACCGGGGAAATTGTAGGGGCCAAATACCGCCAGCACTCCGTGCGGCCGGTGGCGCAGCGTCGCGGCACCATCACTCATATCGGTCTGCGCTTCACCGGTACGGCTATGGTAGGCTTTCAGCGAAATGGCAATCTTGTTGATCATCGCGCCGATTTCCGTAGCGGCCTCCCATTGCGGCTTGCCGGTTTCCGCCGCGATAATCGCCGTCAGCGCAGCTTTATGCGTCTCCAGCAGCATGGCAAATTTTTCGACGATCGCCTGCCGGGCGCTCAATGGCTGTCTGGCCCACGTCGGGAACGCGCGGCGAGCGGCCTCCACCGCCTGGGCGACCTGTTGTGCATCGGCGTCATTACCCTGCCACAGCAGCAGCTGGCTGACCGGATCGGTTTTCGTGCGCGCCGGGCCGCGTCCGCTCTGCCAGTCGCCGTTAATCCATAAACTCATGATTTTTTCTCCTCTGGGATCAGCCGGACCAGCCGCAGCCGATCGCCGGCGTGGCATTTCAGGACATCCAGTTGACGGGCGCTTAATAGCAGACGATCGGTCTGTGGATCGGCCGGAACCAGCATGGCGCGAAACTGCTGATACTGTTCATTGGCCACCAGGCAAAGCGGCCACTCCCCTGGAGCAGGTTGTCCCTCAGCCACTGTCACCAGTCGGCTTTTACGAATCGCCCGCACCCGCTCAATGTCGCACTCCAGCGTCGGCCCGCCGTCGAAGATGTCGATATAGTTGCGGTATCGGAACCCTTCTTTCTCCAGCACCGCGCGAGCCGGTGCGGTTTGCGGGTGCACCTCACCAATCACCGCACGCGCTTCGTCGGATAAAAAGTCGATATACAGCGGATGTTTCGGCATTAAGGCAGCGATAAAGGCTTTTTGCCCGGTACCGCACAGATAGTCGGCGCGGGCAAACTCCATGGCGAAAAAGCGTTTGCCGAGGCTTTCCCAGAACGGCGAGTAGCCATTCTCGTCAATCACGCCGCGCATTTCTGCTACCACTTTTTCATTAAAGTGCTCGCGAAACGCGGCCATAAACATAAAGCGCGACTTCGACAGCAGGTAGCCGTTGCCCTCTTTGCGCCAGGCGGGGTCGAGGAACAGCGTGCACAGCTCGCTACTGCCGGTGTGATCGTTGCTGAGAAACAGGGTCGGCAGCGCGTTGTAGACGTTAAGCTCTTTCGAGGCATGCACCTGCGTCCCCACGCGGTAGTTGTACCAGGGATCGTTCAGCCCTACCGCTACTTCAATGGCGCAGATCCCCACCACCTTGCCGCTGACGCTGTCTTCCAGCACGAACACGTAACCCTGTTCGCTTTTTGGCAGCTCTCCACGCCAGGTCTTCATTGAGCGCTCAATGCGTGCCGCCAGCGTGGCTTCATCCGCCGGCAACGACGTCAGCCCGCCACCGGTCTCCCCGGCAAGGATCATCAGACCGGCCAGATCGTCTGGCGCAACCGGACGGATCACCATCATGATGACACTCCCGCAAGGAAGTGGCGGCAGGCCAGCTCAAAGCGATCCAGCCCGGTGTTCACCTCTTCCTCACTCACAATCAGCGCCGGGGCGAAACGCACCACGTTGGCCCCGGCAATCAAAATCATCAGCCCGTCTTCCGCAGCCTGCGTACTGATGGCTTTCGCCTTGCCGGCCCAGGCATCGTTCAGTACGCAACCGATCAGCAAGCCCATGCCACGGATCTCCTTGAACAGGCCGTAACGGGCGTTAATAGCGTGCAGTCGTTCGCTAAACCACTGATGACGTTGCTTGACGCCGTTCAGCACCGCCGGCGTATTGACGATGGACAGCACTTCGCCCGCTACCGCACAGGCCAGCGGGTTCCCGCCGTAGGTGGTCCCGTGGGTCCCCACCGTCATGACACTGGCGCAGGTTTCGCTCGCCAGCAGCGCGCCAATCGGGAAACCGCCGCCCAGCGCTTTCGCCGTCGACAGCAGATCCGGTGTCACGCCATAGTGCATGTAGGCGTACAGTTCGCCGGTACGCCCCACACCAGTCTGGACTTCATCAAAAATCAGCAGCGCCTGATGGGCATCGCACAGTTCACGCAGGCCGCGCAGAAACGCCGGGTCGGCAGGCACCACACCACCTTCACCCTGCATCGGTTCCACAATCACCGCGCAGGTGTTGTCATCGATCAGCGCGCGGGCGGCATCGAGATCGTTATAGGCGGCATGCTGGATCTGCGGCGGCAGCGGCGCGAAATCCTGAGAATAAGCCGGTTGTCCGCCAGCGGAGACGGTAAACAAGGTGCGCCCGTGGAAAGCGTTGTTGAATGCCACGATGCCGCTTTTCTGGCTACCGAAGCGATCGTGGGCGTATTTGCGCGCCAGCTTCAGCGCCGCCTCGTTGGCCTCCGCACCGGAGTTACAGAAGAACACCCGGTCGGCGAAGGTGGCGTCGATAAGCTGTTTCGCGAGACGCAGGACCGGCTCATTGGTGTAGCCGTTGCCGGTGTGCCAGAATTTTCCGGCTTGTTCCGTCAGCGCCTTAACCAGCCGCGGGTGAGCATGACCAAGCGCGTTAACCGCGATACCGCCGGCAAAGTCGATGTACTCTTTGCCCTGCTGATCCCACAGGCGCGACCCTTCACCACGTACCGGAATAAAAGCCGCCGGCGCGTAGACCGGCATCATCCATTCATCAAAGTTGCTACGCGTAATTGACTGAGACATATCGACCTCTTCCGGTAAATAAAAAGTATGAATAATGTTAAATATTATGGGTTGTTACGCTGTAAATGTAGATTGCACACTTCGTGCCAGCCAGCAGTAAAAGTGCATAAACCGGGGTCGATAACGGAATATCAAGGAGTTACAAAAGCATATTATTCACATTAAATGCATAATTAGTGAATAACTATCTTATATTGCGCCACAGGCAGTGAATAAAACAGGAGTGTTATGCATGAGTGAGATATAATTCTGCATTTGTGATCGTATACGAAATTTATCGTAAAAATCCGCCCTTTTTTGGCGCAACTTGCGCCAGCATGGTGCGCAATAGCAACCCACGCCACGCCTATAACACTAACAGGCACAATAAAATGCCTTCCGGCAGCCAGCCCGACGAAATTCTGCTACCATCCCTGCACTATTCACCTTGCACAGTGGCAGCGACTATGAAATTTGTCTCTTTTAATATCAACGGCCTGCGTGCCCGTCCTCACCAGCTGGCCGCCATCGTCGACAAGCACCAGCCCGACGTGATCGGCTTACAAGAAACTAAAGTGCACGACGACATGTTTCCTCTTGAAGAGGTCGCAAAGCTCGGCTACAACGTGTTCTACCATGGGCAAAAAGGCCACTACGGCGTGGCGCTGCTGACCAAAGAGACGCCGGTCTCGGTACGTCGTGGGTTCCCTGATGATGGCGAAGAAGCCCAGCGCCGCATCATCATGGCGGAGATTCCCTCGGCATTCGGTAACGTCACGGTCATTAACGGCTACTTCCCGCAGGGGGAAAGCCGCGATCACGAAACCAAATTCCCGGCCAAAGCGGCGTTTTATCAGAACCTGCAAAACTACCTCGAGAGCGCGCTGAATAAAGACAATCCGGTGCTGATCATGGGCGATATGAACATCAGCGCCACCGACCTGGACATCGGCATCGGCGAAGAGAACCGCAAGCGTTGGCTGCGTACCGGTAAGTGCTCGTTCCTGCCGGAAGAGCGTGAGTGGATGGATCGCCTGATGGGCTGGGGGCTGGTCGACACCTGGCGCCAGGCCAACCCACAAACTAACGATCGTTTCTCGTGGTTTGACTACCGCTCTAAAGGCTTCGACGACAACCGTGGGCTGCGTATTGACCTGCTGCTGGCCAGCCAACCGCTGGCCCAGCGCTGTGTTGAAACCGGCATCGATTACGAGATTCGCGGCATGGAAAAACCATCGGATCATGCGCCGATCTGGGCCACCTTTAAACCGTAACGCCATCGCACTACCGACTCTCCCGGCCTTCACGGTCGCGGAGAGTCGCGTTTTCCTGAGCAACATCAATAAATCAGCGGTAAGACATTGTTGTGATTCGTCATTTGTAATACTGTCTCGCCCACTTTTCCCGGTGGGAAAGCGCGCGCGACACAGGGTTGATACAGGAGACTCCGCAATGCAAAAGAAGCCGTTACCCGGCAGAATATAAGCTGCTGATTATTATCGCCCTGCTCTCTGTTCTGACCGTCGTTATCACCTTTTCCGGCTTCGCCGACCTGATTACGCATTTTCATCATCTACAAACCCTCATCCGCCAAAGCGGTGCCCTGGGCTGGACGCTGTACATCGCCCTGTTTATCGTCGCCACCCTGTGCCTGATCCCCGGCAGTATTCTGGTGATGGTGGGCGGCGTGATCTTTGGCCCGATCTGGGGAACGATACTCTCTCTGTGCGCGGCGACGACGGCATCGGCGTTCTCTTTCCTGCTGGCCCGCTGGCTGGGGCGCGATCTGCTGCTGAAATATGCCGGCCATAGCGCCACCTTTCAGGCGATCGAACGCGGCATGGCCCGTAACGGCAGCGATTTTTTAATTTTGACCCGCCTGATTCCCCTGTTTCCCTACAATATCCAGAACTACGCTTATGGCCTGACGGCCATTCCGTTCTGGTCATTCACGCTGATCTCCGCTCTGACCACTCTGCCTGGGCTGTTCATCTACACCCTGATGGCCAGCGAGCTTGTCCGGGAGGGGATCACCCTGGGGTTCGTGCTGAAGCTAAGCCTCGCAGGCCTGATCTTATTTGGCATCATTCAGGGGGCAAAAATCTTTGCCCGCCAGCGGCAGATTTCTGCCGACGGGTTACAGGTGAACGATGGCGAAAAATAGCGGGTCTTTAGTCTGGTACGGGCGTACCACGCTCATCGTCGCGGGGATAATTGCGCTGCTCGCCTGGTGGCTGATCCCCAGCGTCAACGCCTTTATTGAGCACAGCCTGGCGGCATTTTCCGCGTTAGATCAGCAGGCTATTGAGCGCTTTATTGACTCTTATGGCGCTCAGGCGGCGCTGGTCTCCTTTGCCTTAATGCTGTTACAAGCAGTGGTTGCCCCGCTGCCCGCCTTTCTGATCACCTTTGCTAACGCCTCGTTATTTGGTGCCTTCTGGGGCGGGCTACTCTCCTGGACCAGCGCCATGGCCGGCGCGGCACTGTGTTTTTATATCGCCAGAATTCTCGGTCGCGAAGCGGTGGAGAAACTGACCGGCAAAACGGTACTGCATGGGATGGACAGCTTCTTCGAGCGCTACGGCAAACATACAATTTTAATCTGCCGGCTTTTGCCGTTCGTCCCCTTTGACCCTATCAGCTACGCGGCCGGCCTGACCTCGATTCGCTTTCGCCAGTTTATGCTGGCCACCGGCATCGGCCAGCTGCCTGCGACTATCATATACTCCTGGGCAGGCAGTATGCTGACCGGAGGCACCTTCTGGCTGGTCACCACATTATCGATTCTGTGTGCTTTGGCGTTGATTATCTTTATCGCCAAAGCCTGTTATCTCGAACGACATAAGAGGAAGTCCTGATGCGACTGCCGCCGCTCGACACGATCCCCCTGATCCTGCGCCCGCAGGCGTGGCTCCATCGTCGCCACTACGGCGAGGTGCTCAGCCCCATCCGCTGGTGGGGACGTATCCCGTTGGTGTTTTATCTGGTGTCGATGTTCGTCGGCTATCTGGAACGTAAACGCTCGCCCCTCGACCCGGTGCTGCGCTCGCTGGTCAGCGCCCGTATTGCCCAGATGTGCCTGTGTGAGTTCTGCGTGGATATCACCAGCATGAAGCTGGCGGAACGCACCGGTAGCGTCGATAAACTACAAGCGGTGGCCGACTGGCGTCAAAGCCCGCTGTTCAGCGAGCTGGAACGGCTGGCGCTGAGCTACGCCGAAGCCGCCAGCCTCACGCCGCCCACCGTTGATGATGCGCTGCGTGCCCAGTTGGTCGACAGCTTTGCCCCTCAGGCCCTGACCGAGCTGACGGCGCTGATCGGTTTACAAAATCTCTCTGCCCGCTTTAATTCCGCCATGGCGATCCCGGCGCAAGGTTTGTGTCAGATCCCCACGGCCACCTCTTCCGACACCAGATCATAAGGATATGGGTATGCGCTATTGTTTACTCTGGCTGGCGGCGCTGTGGTTCACGCCGACCATCGCCAACGCCGGTGAAAGCTGGCAGCTCATCAAAGACCAGGCTCGCGGCCAGACCGTGTGGTTTAACGCCTGGGGCGGTGACCCCGCGGTGAATCGTTACCTCGATTGGGTCAGCGACGAAGTGAAACGCGACTATGCCGTCGATCTGCGGATCGTGCATATCGCCGATGCCGCCGATACTGTCAAACGCCTGAAAAGCGAAGCCCGGGCCGGGCGCAAGCATAATGGCTCGGTGGATCTGCTGTGGGTCAATGGCGAGAACTTCCACAGCCTGAAAGCCGCCAGGCTGCTGCAAACCGGCTGGGCAGAGTCGCTGCCTAACTGGCGTTACGTCGATACCCGTCTGCCGGTCCGGGAAGACTTCTCCGTCCCCACCGATGGCGCCGAATCGCCATGGGGTGGCGCGCAGCTGACCTTTATTGCCCGCCGTGCACAAACGCCGATGCCGCCCAACGATCCGCAGGCTCTGCTGGATTTCGCCACCGCGCATCCTGGCACCATCACTTACCCGCGCCCGCCAGACTTCACCGGAACCGCTTTTCTCGAACAGTTGCTGATTAACCTGACGGAACGACCGGAGGCACTGCGTCAACCGCCTAACGCCAAAAGCTATGCCGCGGTCACCGCGCCGCTCTGGCACTATCTCGATCAGCTCCATCCTCAGCTATGGCGCGCAGGACGGGACTTCCCCGCGTCCCCCTCGCGGATGGATGCGATGCTGACTAACGGCACCCTCGCATTATCAATGACATTTAACCCGTTGCACGCTCTGCAGAAAGCCGCCAGCGGCGAACTGCCGCCTGACAGCTACAGCTTTGGCTTCAAACGCGGCATGCTCGGTAACGTCCATTTTGTGGCGATCCCGGCCAGCGCCCGCGCCTCTGCCGGGGCCAAAGTGGTCGCCAATTTTCTGCTCTCACCCACGGCGCAATTGCGCAAAGCCGATCCGGCTATCTGGGGCGATCCGAGCGTGTTAAATCCCGAATCGCTCTCCCCCCAGCAGCAGCAAGCGTTGCAGGTGCTGATGCCGCAAAACAGACCGCCGGTGCTGGCGGAACCACACGCAGCCTGGGTTGATGCGCTGGAGCAGGAATGGTTGCGGCGTTACGGTACGCACTGATCCTGCTGGCGTGGGGAAGCATGGTGCTGATTTATCTGCCCGTGCTCCCCGGCATCGCGCTGATGATCGCCCCAGCGCTTCAGCTTACCAACTGGCAGGCGCTGTTTGCTGACCCACAACTGTGGCAGGCGTTGGCCGCCACCGTGGTTTCATCGCTGCTGGCGGTGGCGGGCGCGGCACTGATCACCCTGACGATTGTTAGCGCGCTGTGGCCCTCTCGCAGTTGGCAGCGGCTGGCATCCCGTCTGCCGCTGCTGCTGGCGGTGCCCCATATTGCTTTCGCTACCGCGGCGCTGCTGCTGTTTGCCGAAGGCGGCTGGTTCTATCATGTCTGTACCCTGTGTACCCCCTTCGCCGACCGTTACGGTATCGGCCTGGGGCTAACCCTCGCCGTCAAGGAGAGCGGTTTTTTGTTGTGGGTGGTGTATGGCCTGTTGGGAGAAAAACGGCTGGCGGAGCAGGTTACGGTGATGAAAAGCCTCGGCTACGGCCGCTGGCAGTGCCTGAAATGGCTTATTCTGCCGATGCTGCTGCCCGCGATGACGCTGGTGCTGATCGCCACCACCGCGTGGAGCCTGTCGGTGGTCGATGTGGCGCTGGTGATTGGCCCGGGAAACCCGCCGACGCTGGCGGTACTGGCCTGGCAATGGTTAAACCAGGGCGATGAACTCCAGCAGGCAAAAGGTGCCCTCGCCAGCCTGCTCCTGTTGCTGATCCTCGTGGGTCTGATCGCTGGCGTCTGGGGCCTGTGGCGTCTCTGGCAGCGGCAGCCCCCGGATCTGCGCGGTATTCGTCGCCCGCAGCCGAAAGCGCGCGCCGGTCGACTGCTGGCAGGCCTTCTGCCGTTTTGCGGCCTGGGCTGTGCGTTGTTTCTGATCTGGCTGGCATACGGCGCCGCGCCGGTCAGCGGCAGCCTCGGCACCAGCCTGACGCTGGCTCTGCTGGCCGCGCTCCTCGGTGGCGTGCTTTGCTTATTATGGTTGGAGTGCGGTCCGTCCCGCGGCGATAGCTGGGTCTGGCTGCCGCTGGTCTTACCCGCGCTCCCGCTGGCGGACGGACAGTATCAACTGGCGCTGTACGCCTGGCTGGACGGCCAACTGATGACCGTATTGTGGGGCCATTTGCTGTGGGTGATCCCATGGATGTTATTTATTTTGCGCCCGGCGTGGCGGCAGCGCGATCCGCGTATGACACTGGTCGCCCGCACCCTTGGCTGGGGACGCGGTAAGATATTCTTCCGGGTCACGCTGCCGTTGATGCTGCGTCCGCTACTGGCGGCGCTGGCGGTCGGTTTTTCGGTGAGTATCGCGCAATATCTGCCTACACTGTGGCTAGGGGCCGGGCGGATGACTACCCTCACCAGTGAAGCCGTGGCGCTTAGCGCCGGCGGCGATACGCAAACCCTTGCAGCACAGGCCTTATGGCAACTGCTGCTACCGGCGTTCTGTTTTACCCTGACTGCCCTGCTGGCCTTTGTGGCGGGCCGCTATCGCCGAGGATTACGCTAGTGCTCACCGTCAAGAATCTGACCCTGACACAACACCATCAGCCGCTGCTGCGCGAGGTCGGGTTTTCCGTGCGAGCCGGTGAAGTGCTGACGCTGATGGGTCCTTCCGGCAGCGGGAAATCTACGCTGTTTGCCTGGATGGTGGGCGCACTGGCGGAACATTTTCAGGCCAGCGGCGAACTGTGGCTGGCCGACAGTCGCTGCGACACGCTGCCCACCGAACGCCGCCGGATCGGAATTTTATTTCAGGATGCGCTGCTGTTTGACCACTTCAGCGTGGGGCAAAATCTGCTGCTGGCGCTGCCGGCAGAGGTACGCGGCGGCGAACGCAAACACCAGGTGCAACAAGCACTGGAGCGGGCCGGGCTTGCCGGGTTCTTTTCCCGCGACCCAGCTACCCTGTCCGGCGGTCAGCGGGCGCGAGTGAGCCTGCTGCGAGCGCTGCTGGCACGGCCGCTGGCGCTGCTGCTGGACGAGCCCTTTAACCGCCTGGATGCCGAACTGCGCGCTGATTTTCGCCAGTGGGTCTTCGATGAGCTGGCGCGACTGGCGATCCCCGCCGTGCTGGTGACTCACGACAGCCACGATATCCCCGAGCGTGGTCGCTGTCTGAAAATGAGCGACTGGCAATGAAACCCCGGCTAACCTGCGTTACCGCAAAGAATTCGCCAGCGCCGCAGTGGAGAATGTGCGCTCAATTTTCTCTTGTCGGGCATTTCGATGAAACGTGTTTCTCAACTGGCCGCACTCGCCCTGCTGATTGGGCTTGCTGCTTCTACCACCTCCGCCGCTGAAACCATGCCAACGCTGACGCTCTCCGCCTTGCAACAACAGCACGGTGTCGCTATCGATACCCGTCTGAGCGCGTTCTACAACGGCTGGCCCCAGTCCGCTAACGGTCCCCAGGGCCATGAGCCTCAGGCGCTGAACCTCTCCGCCAGCTGGCTCAGCGCCATGAGCGACGACCAGCTTGGCGCCTGGGCGAAACAGCACCAGCTGCGGGCGACCTCACCGGTAGCGCTGTACGGTAGCGAAGAGGACAACCGCAAAGTGGCGACTCGTCTGCAGGCCGCAGGATTTACCCATCTCAGCACGCTGAGCGATGCGCTTACCCAGGCCGACCGCTTGCAGAAATTGCCGCATTTTGAGCAGTTGGTTTACCCGCAGTGGCTGCACGATCTCCAGCAAGGCAAAGCGGTCACCGCTGCCCCGGCCGGAGAGTGGAAAGTGCTGGAGGCCGCCTGGGGTGCGCCGAAGTTTTATCTGCTGAGTCATATTCCCCGCGCCGGGTACATCGACACCAACGAGGTGGAGAGCGAACCGCTGTGGAACAAGGTCTCTGATGACAAGCTGAAGGCGCTGCTGGCAAAACAAGGGATTCGCCACGACACCACGGTGATTCTCTACGGTCGTGACGTGTATGCGGCGGCCCGCGTGGCGCAGATTCTGCTGTATGCCGGCGTGAAAGACGTTCGGCTGCTCGATGGTGGCTGGAAAACCTGGTCCGATGCGGGCCTGCCGGTAGAACGAGGCACGCCACCGGCGACGACACCGGCGCCGGACTTCGGTGCGCCGATTCCCGGTCAGCCGCAGCTGATGCTCAATGAGGAACAAGCACGCGCACTGCTGCATCGTCAGGATGCGTCGTTGGTCAGCATTCGTTCCTGGCCTGAATTTGTCGGCACCACCAGCGGCTACAGTTATATCAAGCCCAAAGGCGAAATCGCCGGCGCCCGCTGGGGACACGCCGGAAGTGACTCGACCCACATGGAAGACTTCCATAACCCGGACGGCACCATGCGCAGCGCCGACGATATCGCCGCCATGTGGCAGCAGTGGAACATCCGCCCGGATCAGCAGGTGGCGTTCTACTGCGGTACCGGCTGGCGCGCCTCTGAAACCTTCATGTATGCCCGGGCCATGGGCTGGAAAAATGTCTCGGTGTATGACGGCGGCTGGTACGAGTGGAGCAGCAACCCGAAAAACCCGGTACAGCGCGGAGAACGCGGCCCCCAGAGTAGTCTGTAATGTCCTACGCCTGACGCTGAAGCTGCTTCAGCGTCAGGTAGCCACTGTAAATCCGGGTGGCGGTCGTCAGCCAGCACAGCGCACCAAAAAGCCACGCCAGCCACGCAAAGTGCGCCGGAAACAGACAGCAGAGCACAAACAACAGGATCGTTTCACTCCCCTCCGTCAGCCCTCCCAGATAGTAAAAAGATTTGTGAGCGTAGCCCGGGTTATCAATCTGATGCTTTGCCGCCAGCGCAGCAAAGGCGAGGAAACTACTGCCGGTGCCGATGAAGGCAAACAGCAACCAGCCGCCTGCCACCGCGTTCTGTGCCGGATCGGCGAGAATAAAGCCAAACGGCACCAGCGCATAAAACAGAAAATCGAGCGCGATATCAAGAAACCCACCGGCATCGGTCAATCCCCGACGACGCGCCAGCGCGCCATCCAGACCGTCCAGCAGGCGGTTCAGCACAATCGCCACCAGCGCCGCGCCGTACCAGCCTAACGCCAGAAACGGTAACGCCAGTACGCCAATGGCGAAGCCGGTCAGCGTGACGCCATCGGCGGTCACACCGATGCGCTCCAGACGCGCGGCACAGGCATTGAGTAACGGTTTCAGGCGGGGGTGTAGATGACGATCGAGCACGACATATCTCCAGCGGGCTAAAGGTTGTCTGGTACAGACAAAGACGGTGATAATAGGCCATTATCCCGCAAGGAACGATGATTCAGATGCAAAAAACGCTTGATGTAGTCGCAGCCATTATTGAACAGGATGGCAACATTCTGCTGGCACAGCGCCCTGTCCACGCCGATCAGCCTGGATTATGGGAGTTTGCCGGTGGCAAAGTCGAGCCTGGCGAGAGCCAGCCCCAGGCGCTGGTCCGCGAACTGCATGAAGAACTCGGCATCACCGCCGAGGTGGAACGCTACATCGCCAGCCATCAGCGTGAGGTTTCCGGCCGCCTGATTCACCTGCACGCCTGGTGGGTGCCACGTTTTCGCGGGCTTCTCACCGCTCGCTACCACCAGCAACTGCACTGGTGCACCCCGCAGGAAGCGTTAACCTTCCCACTTGCCCCGGCGGATATCCCGCTGCTGCATGCCTTTATCGCTCAACGCACGACCGACCTTCCTCGCTAATCTTCCATCTGGCGTCATCGGTTTTAGTTATGACCGGCGCCAGATTATAAATTTTCCTGTCTGGTTAATTTTTCCTTGCTTGCCTAACGATTCCCGGTGGTATAGTCGGAAAACCGGCTTTTTCAAGGGCCGCATAATAAAAAAACAGACCCAAAATCATTCAGATTGCCGCGCAACGGCCGCTAACACACTTTGACGCTGGCGACGAGGCAATCTGAAATGTGACGCGAATACATGCAACCACAACCATAAGGTGAAATTATATCTATGGATCAGATGTGCACTCTGGAAAGTTTTCTCACCCGCGTTCAACAGCGCGATCCTCAGCAAACCGAATTTGCTCAAGCCGTCCGCGAGGTCATGACCACGCTGTGGCCTTTCCTTGAGGAAAATCCGCGCTATCGCCAGCTCTCGCTGCTGGAACGTCTGGTTGAACCAGAACGTGCTATTCAGTTCCGTGTGGTTTGGGTCGACGACCGCAATCAGGTCCAGGTTAACCGTGCCTGGCGCGTGCAGTTCAACTCCGCCATTGGCCCGTACAAAGGCGGGATGCGCTTCCACCCGTCGGTTAATCTGTCGATTCTCAAGTTCCTCGGCTTTGAACAGACCTTCAAGAATGCCCTCACCACGCTGCCAATGGGCGGTGGCAAAGGCGGTAGCGACTTCGATCCGAAAGGCAAAAGCGATGGCGAAGTGATGCGCTTCTGCCAGGCGCTGATGACCGAGCTGTATCGTCATTTAGGCCCGGATACCGACGTTCCGGCGGGCGATATTGGTGTTGGCGGTCGCGAAGTCGGCTTTATGGCCGGGATGATGCGTAAGCTCTCCAACAACAGCGCCTGCGTCTTCACCGGTAAAGGTCTCTCCTTCGGCGGCAGCCTGATCCGTCCGGAAGCGACCGGTTACGGCCTGGTCTACTTCACCGACGCGATGCTCAAGCGTCACGGTCTGGGCTTTGAAGGAATGCGCGTTGCGGTATCCGGTTCCGGCAACGTGGCGCAGTACGCAATCGAAAAAGCGATGGAGCTGGGCGCTCGTGTCATCACTGCCTCCGACTCCAGCGGTACCGTGGTTGATGAAGCCGGCTTTACGCCGGAAAAACTGGCCCGTCTGTGCGAAATCAAAGCCAGCCGTGACGGCCGGGTTGCCGATTACGCGCGCGAATATGGCCTGGTTTACCTCGAAGGCCAGCAGCCGTGGTCCGTGCCGGTTGATATCGCACTGCCATGCGCCACCCAGAACGAACTGGATACCGATGCCGCGCGTGTGCTGATTGCAAACGGCGTGAAGGCCGTCGCTGAAGGCGCCAATATGCCTACCACTATCGCCGCCACCGACCTGTTCCTCGAAGCCGGCGTCCTGTTCGCGCCGGGCAAAGCGGCCAACGCCGGCGGCGTTGCTACTTCGGGCCTCGAAATGGCGCAGAACGCCGCGCGCATGAGCTGGAAAGCCGAGAAAGTCGACGCGCGTCTGCATCACATCATGCTCGACATTCACCACGCCTGTGTTGAATATGGCGGCGAAGCTCAGCAGACCAACTATGTCCGTGGGGCCAACATCGCCGGGTTCGTCAAAGTGGCTGACGCCATGCTGGCGCAAGGCGTTATCTAACGCCCACCGGTTGCCCGGCGTCCTCTGTATAAGGACCAGGGTAGCACCTATAAAAAAACCCCGGTCAACCGGGGTTTTTTATGACATTTAATCATGTGAATTTTAACGGATTGTTTTTCCCGCTTTCCGCATATTTTTGTCTCTTACAGGGATTAGCTCAGATTCGGTCTGACTCGTTTCTCTACCCGTATGCAATCCTATCTAACAGTCCGTCTGGAGGAATTATTTCAGTTCCAGCGCGTCAATCACGCTGGCAATATCTGCGATATCACCTGCCGACAGTGGCTGAAGAGGACGAGGTAAACAATCTGTATCAGTCAACCCAAGTACGCCGGCGGCGGCGGCAATAACCCGTATACTTGCTCCATGTTTACGGAAAAGCGCCCACAAAGGCTTAAGGCGGTCTGTCAGGGCCGTAACGCGCTCATGATCGTTCGCCGCCGCTGCTTCAGTGATGTGTTTCGCCGTCTCAGGGAACAAACCACCGCACACGGAATACCAGACTTCACAGCCAGCGTTTAATCCCAGTCCGGCATAAGCATCTCCACTAATGCCGATGGTGACGCCTGGCCGAAGATGTTTGCGTAATGCCTGCACCCGCTGAGTCGCTGCTGCCTGGTTATCCGGGACGCCAGGGATCTTAACCGAATGAACCCCCTCCAGTGATGAGAGAAGACCGTGCAGTTCATCCGAAAAGGTACAATGCGTAGTGGCTGGATTATCGTAGATGCAAACCGGTACAGATACGCGCCGGGTAACGGTCTCAAATAGTGCGAAGATTTCTTCATCACGAAGCGACTGGTAGCTGACCGCCGGAAGAAGTAAGGCATCTGCGCCAGCAGTTTGCGCATCGTCAGCCAGTTGCAGAACGGCATCCGTGCTGACTGCCCCCACGCACACTATCACAGGGATGTCCCCGGCAAGCTGTTTTGCCAGAGTAGCGACGCGCTGGCGTTGTTCGCGGGTCAGATATGCGTAGCTTCCGGTTGAGCCCAGGATACCCATAGAATCAAC
Organism: Klebsiella sp. B345; assembly: GCF_051131735.1. NCBI lineage: Bacteria > Pseudomonadati > Pseudomonadota > Gammaproteobacteria > Enterobacterales > Enterobacteriaceae > Klebsiella > Klebsiella sp. B345. The sequence goes on along the minus strand of NZ_CP180443.1, from coordinate 5,245,742 downwards.
CCTGGCATCTGTAAGACGGGAAAGAATACGACTGAAGCCCTTTTCGTCCACGCCACTGGCGGTGATTGGGGTTAATGGGAACGCAGACAGACCGGTAAACATGGTGTTTCTCCTGAATGATATTACTGGTGTTGTTCTTCTATGAGCGCAACATCAAACCACAGACCTGGCATCATTTTTTCCAGACCATTGGTCAGCATCGCCCCGGCTTCGTGAAGCTTCTCCAGCGGCATCTGCGGCAGACTCTCCAGAATGAACCACATCTCCTGAGCCTCCACGCTTAATCGAGTTCTGATCCCCTGTCGCCAGTTCCAGCGGCGGCAGGTTACGCCTGAATCATCGCACCAGATAACTTCGCCTTGTGAAGGATATTCAACGACGATTTTACCCTCTTTCACAGTATCAAAAGGCTCAGTGCCTTTTGCCACAACCAGACGTGGTAACCCCTGATAGACAGCAATGTTTTCGCCACCAACCGGTACGGCGTAGCGGAGGCTAACTGCGTTATAAAGATCAACGATGGGATCGAGCGCTGGCATAGTACCGTCACGTAACACGCGCTTACGTAACGCATCCGCTGAACAAGGAGTGCGCTTGGGTTTAGCGCCAAACTGTTGAAAAACCTCAGCCCATGCAGCCAGATGGGGTTCCGCCCATTCAGGCTTATCGGCCAGAACCGCTTCACATGCTTCTCGCAACGCAGCTTCTCCAATATCAGGGTTCGTCACCGGTGCGGCTTTTACGTAGATGCTCAGTGCCCGGAAGCCGGGTGCGATACGATAAATTTCAGGGGCAATTGACGGAGATACTGTTAACACGGGATAATCCTGTAATGACCAATTTACTCCATGATAATGACCGATGACCAAAAAAGTCAATTTAATGACCGATGCCAGTTCGATTGTCAGCACCGTGAATGAAGCGGTGTCTCAGCGGATAAAGCTGTACCGTAAGCAAAAGAAAATATCGCTCGATGAACTGTCCCGCAGGGCGGGCGTCAGTAAGGGGGCGCTGGTTGAGATTGAGGGATGCCGGGCGAATCCCAGCATTGCCCTGTTATGTCGCCTGGCTGCCGCGATGGGGGTTTCAGTGGCCGACTTTGTGGATGTCAGTTCAAAACCGACTGTGCATCTCATTGCTGAAGATGAGATCCCTGAATTGTGGGAAGGCGAAAAAGGCGGGAGAGCGAGGCTGCTCGCAGGGTCCGGTGGACCTGATATGACAGAGCTTTGGATGTGGGAAATGCAACCGGGGGAAAAATTTGCTTCGCCCGGCCACACGGAAGGGACGCTTGAATTGTTTTATGTTCAAACAGGCACGCTCACACTCGGCGTTCAGGATCACCTCTATCTGGTCAAGACCGGTTGCTCGGCAACCGCCAGAACGGACGTTCCTCATTTCTATGAAAATCAAGGGGAGCAGCCGCTGGTTTTCATCATGACAGTAAACGAAAAAGCGTCCTGAGCGTTACCCAATATAGAGGTCAATCCTGACCAGTAAGGTTGTCTCATCACCAGTAAGTCCAGAAGGATACTTTCAGTGAATAATCAGCATCTGAGTTTTACTAAAGATAATTTTACTGTCACAACCGATCCCTCTTTTTTCCAGCTGGAAGCCATTCAAGATTATCTCTCGCAATCGTCGTGGGCGCCTGGCATTGATATCGATACTGTCAGGTTATCAGTCCAGAACAGCCTTTGTTTTGCGCTTCTGGATGGAACAAGACAAATCGGCTTCGCCCGTCTGGTGACCGACTATGCCACCTTTGGCTATCTGTGCGACGTCTACGTACTGGACGATTATCAGAAAGGGGGTCTTGGTCGTTGGCTGATTGAATGCTGTCATGCCCATCCATTGATGTCACGTCTGCGACGGATAATGCTGGTAACCGACAGCGCGCCCTGGCTATACCAGAAGTTAGGGTATAGCCCATTGAACCGGACAGATTTTGTCTGGCAGATCAATCGACCAGACATTTATCGTAATAAGACAAGCCGATGACTTATACTTTCGGCTAATGATATCAACGTTATGAAAAACCCCGGATAACCCGGGGTTTTTCATTATGGATTGTCAGGCGCCGGATCTGCCGCCGGTTTTCGCGCTTTCGGTTTAGCTTTGGCCTTACCCTTGCTGAAGTTCTTTTTGCCATCGCCTGGGGCGACGATACCGCGGAACTGGCGCACCGGCGTGCTTCGGGCCTGCTCAATCAACTGGTGCAGCGTGCCGACCAACGGCTGCATAAAGTCCTGATAACGGCACTGCTTTTCGCTGATTTGCGTCAGCACTGACTCCCAGTGGGCGGTCATATCCGGACGGGCCGCCATTTCCGGCAGCGAGTGGATCAACGCCCGTCCCGCGTCGGAAGAGTGAATATAGCGCCCCTTTTTAACCAGAAAACCGCGCTTAAACAGCAGCTCGATGATCCCGGCGCGGGTTGCTTCCGTTCCCAGACCGTCGGTCGCGCGCAGGATTTTTTTCAGGTCTTTATCCTGCACAAAGCGGGCGATCCCGGTCATCGCCGACAGCAGCGTCGCATCGGTGAAGTAGCGCGGTGGCTGGGTCTGGCGTTCGACGACTTCGCCCTTTTCACACAGCAGTTCATCATCCTTCGCCACGACCGGCAGCGGCGTACCGTCGTTCTCTTCATCGCGCTCTTTGTTGCCGAGCAGCGTCCGCCAGCCGGCTTCCGCCAGGAAGCGCGCTTTGGCAACAAATTTACCGTTAGCAATGTCGAGATCGATCTGACACTTACGGAACACCGCATCCGGACAGAACTGCATCAGATACTGGCGGGCAATCAGGCCATAGACCTTCTCTTCGTTATCCGACAGCTTCACCTTGCTGCTACGGGCTGTCGGGATGATCGCATGGTGGGCATCAACCTTTTTGTCATCCCAGCAGCGGTTGCGGATCTCCGGGTCAACCACCGGCTGCGGCAGCAGATCGGCGGCATGCACCGCGATAGCATTCAGTACCGCATGGCGACCGGCGAAATGCTCCTCCGGCAGGTAGCGGCTGTCTGAACGCGGATAGGTGATCAGCTTGTGGGTTTCATACAACTTCTGGCAGATATCCAGCACGTTCTGCGCACTGAAACCAAAGCGTTTCGCGGCTTCAATCTGCAGCGCCGAGAGCGAAAACGGCAGCGGTGCTGGTTCGGAGTCTCGCTTATCGTTATAGGCGGTCACCAGCGCCGGCTGGCCTGCAATGCGCGCCACAACGTGCTCAGCCAACGGACGATGCAGTAAACGGCCCTCTTCATCTTGATAGGGTTCGCAGGCCTCGCTTGGCTGCCAGGTGGCGACGAAACGTTCCTCTTTCGGCGTCACGATATGCGCTTTGACGTCAAAGAAATCTTTGGCCACGAAGTTCTCGATCTCTTCGTCACGCCGCACCACCAGCCCCAACACCGGCGTCTGTACGCGGCCGACCGATAGCACGCCCTGATAGCCGGCATTACGGCCCAGCAGCGTATAGGCGCGGGTCATATTGATGCCATACAGCCAGTCGGCACGGGCACGCGCCAGGGCCGACACGCAGAGCGGAATAAATTCGCTGTTGGCGCGCAGACGCGAAATCGCCCGTTCTACCGCCTGTGGGTTCAGGTCGTTAATCAGGCAGCGCTGCACCTGCTGACGTTTTTCCGGCGCCAGCTGCAGGTAGTCGAGCACTTCGTCTACCAGCAACTGCCCCTCTCTGTCCGGGTCACCTGCGTGAATCACCTCCTGCGCATCGCCAAGCAGACGCTTGATCACGTTGAGCTGTTTGGTGACCGACGGTTTGGGCTGCAGCTGCCATTTTTCCGGCACGATGGGCAGGTCGAGCAGGTTCCAGCGCGCATAGCGGCCGTCATAGACGTCCGGCTGTGCCTGCTCCAGCAGATGGCCGATACACCAGGTGACCACCTGGCCGTTGCCACACTCGATATAACCATCACCTTTCCGGTGAGGTTTGGGTAGCACTTCAGCGATGGCACGCCCGAGGCTGGGTTTTTCCGCTATAAACAACCGCATGTAATCAACGGATCTCGATCATTGGGCGTCCGCCCCGGGCGGTCACCAGCTCGCCGATGGCGGCCAGTTGAATGCCGAACTCTTGCGCAGCGGCACAGACTTCGGCCTGCGCATCCGGCGTCACCGCCAGCAGCAGGCCGCCGGAGGTTTGCGGATCGCACAGCAGATCGCGCCACTCTGCCGGCATCTCGCCCATCAGGTGACCATAGCTGGCAAAGTTGCGACCGGTACCGCCAGGCACCGCGCCCGCCGCGATATATTCTTCCACACCCGGCAGTTTCGGGATATCGGCGTAGTTAAGCAGCGCCTGTACGCCAGCACCACGGCACACTTCACTCAGGTGGCCCAACAGACCAAAACCGGTGACGTCAGTCATCGCTTTGACCCCTGCAATGTTGGCAAAGGCCGCCCCGGCGAGGTTCATCTGACACATGGTTTCCGTTGCCAGTCCCTGGTGTTCGGCTTTCAGCAGCGATTTTTTCTCTGCCGTGGTCAACACGCCAATCCCGAGGGGTTTGGTGAGGTAGAGGGTGCAGCCCGCTTGGGCGGTGCTGTTTTTCTTGATGCGCTCCGTTGGTACGACACCGGTCACTGCAAGGCCGAAAATAGGTTCCGGGGCGTCAATGGAGTGGCCCCCCGCCAGAGAGATACCGGCCTGCTGACAGGCAAAGCGCCCACCATCTACCACTTCGCGGGCAACTTCCGGCGCCAGGGTATTGATCGGCCAGCCCAGAATGGCAATCGCCATGATCGGTTTACCACCCATCGCGAAGATGTCGCTGATGGCGTTGGTGGCGGCGATACGCCCAAAGTCGAATGGATTGTCGACAATCGGCATAAAAAAGTCGGTGGTGCTGATAATGGACGTGCCGTTGCCCAGGTCGTAGACCGCAGCGTCATCGCTGGTCTCATTGCCGACCAGCAGGTTCGGATCGATAAACTTCGCCCGATCGCTCTTGAGGATCGTTTCCAGCACTTTAGGGGAAATTTTACAACCACAACCGGCTCCGTGGCTGTATTGCGTTAAACGAATAGCTTGCTCGCTCATGGACATCTCCTGTCATTGCAATCCCGCTATGGTAGCGCTCAAACGCCAAGGTAGTAAGTCCGTCAGTCTTAAATCGCGAGTGGTTGCTCATTAAGCAGACAAAAGTCCGATTTTACCGCTGGAGGGGGTGACAAATACAAGTTCTGCTGCATTTATCGCAAATGGCACATTTTCCGTGCCAATTCAGTAGAGAGCGTTTCAACACTCGCCCGGCATGTCATACCTGCCGGGCTGTCAGATGGCGATCAGAAACGGATCACAAACGGTGCGGTATCAGGCTGCGAAACGGTGGTTGAAGCTTTCAGCTGCGGCGTACCGAGATAGAGAAAACCGACGATTTTATCCTGCTCGCGACAGGCAAACCCGTCACGAACCACCGGGCTTTCGGTCAGGGCGCCGCTGCGCCAGATGCCGTTAAAGCCCTGCGCGACTGCCGCCATCTGCATGGCCATCACCGCACATCCCGCCGACATCTCCTGCTCCCACTTAGGCACCTTCGGATGATCTTCGCAACGGGCGACGACGGTAATAATCAGTGGCGCACGGAACGGCGCGCTACGGGCTTTTTCAATCCCTTTTTCATCCTGCCCGGCGGCAATCGCCCCTTTTTCCAGCAGTTGGCTGAAGCGTTCGCGACCATCATCAGCAATAATATAAAAGCGCCACGGCTGCAGCGTGCCGTGGTCCGGGGCACGCAGGCCAGCGCGGAGAATATTTTCCAGCTGTTCACCGGCCGGAGCCGGCTCGGCCAGGCGTGAGGCGCTGCGGCGGTTAACCAGTAGTTCGAGAGCATCCATCTGTATAACTCCTGTGATGTCATTTTTCATAAAATTAACATGCGCGAGAATTTTGTTACAGCACGACCGGTGATTCCTGCTGACAACCGCCAGCCGTCTCTTTAGGATAACCGGACGCGGCAACCCCAGCGGTTAGCCCATTTTTAACAATGTTAGGGAGAATACATGCGAACTCTTTGGCGGCTGCTCGCCGGATTTTTTAAATGGACATGGCGGGTACTCAACTTTATTCGCCAGCTCGCACTGAACCTGGTATTCCTGCTGCTGGTCCTGGTGTGTGTTGGTATCTGGGCGCAGTTCAGCAGCACCACAACGGAACATGCCGCACGCGGCGCGTTGCTGCTGGATATTACCGGCGTGGTGGTGGATAAACCATCCGCCAGCAGCAAGCTCGGCGTTATCGGTCGTCAGATTTTTGGTGCCAGCTCCGATCGCCTGCAGGAAAACTCACTGTTTGATATCGTACAAACCATTCGTCAGGCCAAAGATGACCGTAACATCACCGGTATCGTACTGGATCTGAAAAATTTTGCCGGCGGCGATCAACCGTCGATGCAGTACATCGGTAAAGCCCTGCGCGAATTCCGCGACAGCGGTAAACCGGTTTATGCCATTGGCAGCAGCTACAGCCAGGGGCAATATTATCTGGCGAGTTTCGCCAATAAAATCTGGCTGTCACCACAGGGTGAAGTCGACCTGCACGGTTTTGCCACCAACGGGCTGTACTACAAATCACTGCTCGATAAGCTGAAAGTGTCGACCCATGTATTCCGCGTCGGTACCTATAAATCAGCGGTTGAGCCGTTTATCCGCGACGATATGTCACCGGCCGCCCGTGAAGCAGATAGCCGCTGGATTGGCGAACTATGGCAGAACTACCTCAACACCATCGCGGCTAACCGTCAAATCACGGCACAGCAGCTGTTCCCTGGCGCTCAGGGCCTGCTGGACGGCCTGCGTAAGGTGGATGGCGATACCGCCCAATACGCGCTGAGCAATAAACTGGTTGATGAACTTGGCACCTCCACCGAGGTGGAGAAAGCGCTCACCAAACAGTTTGGCTGGAGCAAAGCGGATAATAACTATCGCGCCATCAGCTATTACGATTACAACGTCAAAACGCCGGCCGATCAGGGCGCCTCTATTGCGGTGATCTTTGCTAACGGCGCGATCATGGATGGCGAAGAAACCCCAGGCAACGTCGGCGGTGACACCACCGCGGCACAGATCCGCGATGCCCGTCTCGATCCGAAAGTGAAAGCGATCGTCCTGCGGGTGAACAGTCCTGGCGGTAGCGTCAGCGCATCCGAAGTCATTCGTGAAGAGCTGGCGGCGGCGAAAGCAGCCGGTAAACCGGTAGTGGTTTCCATGGGTGGCATGGCTGCATCAGGTGGTTACTGGATCTCCACGCCGGCTAACTACATCGTGGCGAACCCGAGCACCCTCACCGGCTCCATCGGTATTTTCGGCGTGATTAACACCGTTGAAAATACGCTGGACTCGATTGGCGTGCATACCGATGGCGTGGCGACCTCTGCACTGGCGGATGTGTCCACCACCAAATCTCTGCCGCCTGAAGTACAGCAGTTGATGCAGCTGAGCATCGAGAACGGTTACAAGCGCTTTATCACGCTGGTGGCTAACTCACGTAACAGTACGCCGGAGAAAATCGATCAGATTGCTCAGGGCCACGTCTGGACCGGTGAAGATGCGAAGGCCAACGGGCTGGTCGATAGCCTTGGCGACTTTGACGATGCGGTGGCAAAAGCCGCTGAACTGGCGAAGCTGAAGCAGTGGCATATCGATTACTACCAGGAAGACCCGACCTTCTTCTCAATGGTGGTTGATAGCCTGACCGGTTCAGTGCGTGCTTCACTGCCGGCCGCGATACAGGCCTGGCTGCCGGCGCCAGTCGCCGCCGCGGCCAATGTGGTCAAAGCGGAGAGCGATAAGCTTGCCGCGTTCAACGATCCACAAAACCGTTACGCCTTCTGCCTGACCTGCGCCAACATTCGTTAATCCCTTCCCGGCAGATACGCCCCGCAGACGTTGTTGTTGATGTCAGCGGGGCGAACCCGCTCCAGCAATCTTAGTCTGAACTCCCCCCGACCAACGCAGCTGTGACCTTAAGTATGTGTAATTTTCGGTACGTCACTTTATACTGCGCCTGTCTACGTACAACCTAAGCGATGATATGCAAAAGAAATCGATTTACGTTGCCTACACCGGTGGGACCATCGGTATGCAGCGCTCTGAACACGGTTATATCCCCGTTTCCGGCCACCTGCAGCGCCAGCTTGCGCTGATGCCTGAGTTCCACCGTCCGGAGATGCCGGATTTTACTATTCATGAATATGAGCCGCTGATGGACTCTTCCGATATGACACCGGAAGACTGGCAGCATATTGCTGACGATATTCGCGCCCATTATGACGAGTACGATGGCTTCGTGATTCTGCACGGCACCGATACCATGGCGTTTACCGCCTCGGCGCTGTCGTTCATGCTGGAGCATCTGGGGAAACCGGTTATTGTGACAGGGTCACAAATCCCCCTGGCCGAGCTGCGTTCCGACGGACAAATCAACCTGTTGAATGCCCTCTACGTTGCCGCCAATTACCCCATCAATGAAGTATCGCTGTTTTTCAACAACCGACTGTATCGCGGCAACCGCACCACCAAAGCCCATGCCGACGGTTTCAATGCTTTCGCCTCCCCGAACCTGGCCCCGCTGCTGGAAGCCGGGATCCACATTCGACGCCTCGGGACGCCGCCTGCGCCACAGGGCCAGGGGGAGCTGATTGTCCACCCGATCACCCCGCAGCCCATCGGCGTGGTGACCATCTACCCGGGTATTTCTGCCGATGTGGTGCGTAACTTCCTGCGCCAGCCGGTTAAAGCGCTGATCCTGCGCTCTTACGGCGTCGGTAATGCCCCGCAAAACGGCGAGTTTATCCAGGTGCTCGCGGAAGCCAGTCAACGCGGGATCGTGGTGATCAACCTGACCCAATGCATGTCGGGTAAAGTCAATATGGGCGGCTATGCCACCGGTAACGCCCTCGCCCAGGCCGGTGTCATCAGCGGCTTTGATATGACCGTTGAGGCGACGCTGACTAAGCTACACTACCTGCTGAGCCAGAATCTGAGTGTCGAGGCCATCCGCCAGTTAATGCAGGAAAATCTGCGCGGCGAGTTGACCCCTGACGAGTAAGGAGAACCGATGACCCATCGCGCACTTTTGTTGGTTGATTTACAGAATGATTTTTGCGCCGGCGGCGCGTTGGCCGTGCCGGAGGGTGACAGCACTATTGATGTCGCCAACCGACTGATCGACGCGTGCCTGGCCCGGGGTGAACCGGTCGTCGCCAGCCAGGACTGGCATCCGGCGAATCATGGTAGCTTCGCCAGCCAACATCAGGTCGAACCCTACTCGCAGGGCCAGCTTGATGGCCTGGCGCAGACGTTCTGGCCAGATCACTGCGTGCAGAACAGCGAAGGTGCAGCGCTGCATCCGCTGCTTCAGCAGCAGGCTATCAACGAGGTGTTCCATAAAGGTGAAAACCCGGCGATCGACAGCTATAGCGCCTTTTTTGATAACGGACATCGCCACAAAACCCGGCTCGATGCGTGGCTGCGGGAACGCGACATCAGCGAACTCATCGTCCTTGGTCTGGCGACCGATTACTGCGTCAAATTTACCGTGCTGGACGCCCTGGCGCTTGGCTATACGGTGAACGTGATCGCTGACGGCTGCCGCGGGGTCAACCTCGAGCCGCAGGACAGCGCCCACGCCTTTATGGACATGGCCGCCGCTGGCGCCACGTTGTATACCGCCGACGACTGGCTGGAAACGCAGCCTTAATCCTGCCGTGAAGTGTGCTCATCAGCTCATCCCCCGGTCACGCCTTGCTTGACGGGGGATGAACTGGTGCCAACCGTCGCCGGGTCGTCCGGTCGGTTACTGCAGTTTAAACGTGGAGATCGGCTTGGGTGCAATGCCGAAATCTTCTTTCAGCTGCTGCTTGCTCTTCATCACCATCTGACCGTTGGTATCGATGGTCATATGCTGAGCGTCGCTGTTATGCCGCGCCTGATAGAGCATCACCAGCTGCAGGCTGTTCTCTTTCTGTGCCTCGGTTAACGCCACGCCATCCGGCCATTTTCCCAGCTCCACCGCGGTCACCAGACGTTGGTAAACTTCGGGGGTCATGCTGTCTATCATTTGTTCGATTTCCATGGTCCGCTCGACTCCACGTTGGAATAATTTGCTGAATCGTTTCTCTAACCTTTAATTTGCTCGCCGTTATCGTCGTCGTTGAAGCTTAATGACGCCGAATTTACGCAAAAACGCTCGCCGGTAGGTTGCGGGCCGTCGGGGAATACATGCCCCAGGTGGGCATCACAATTTCCACAGCGAATTTCGGTGCGCTGCATGCCGTGCGAGTAGTCGTTCAGATAACGAATTGCCTCGTCGCTGACCGGCTCGTAGAAGCTCGGCCAGCCGCAACCTGAGTCATACTTCGAATCCGAGCGAAACAGCGCCGCATCGCATACCAGGCAGTGGTAGATGCCGTCGCGCTTGTTGTGGAGCAGTCGTCCGGTGAACGGCGGCTCAGTACCGTGATTCTGCGTCACGTAAAACTGCATCTCACTCAAGTTTTTTTTGAGTTCGTCTGAGGAGGGTTTATTCGCCATGTGCATGCATCTCACTGTGAAAGGACAACGTTATCGGGCGATTCTAACAAAACATTAACAATGAAGCGTGGACTTTTGTTCTAAACTTATTCGATGCCAAAAGGCAGCCCAGATAATTGTGATTTACATCACATTTTTATCTTTCCCGACCTTTAAAATTCCGCGCGCAGCCCCAATATGGAATTGGGCTCAAAGGGAGAGTGAGGCAGATCAATGGTGCGAAGGTATGCTCAGTATTGATTTGTCGCAATGATTGACACGATTCCGCTTGACGCTGCGTAAGGTTTTTGTAATTTTACAGGCAACCTTTTATTCACTAACAAATAGCTGGTGGAATATATGACTATCAAAGTAGGTATCAACGGTTTTGGCCGTATCGGTCGCATTGTTTTCCGTGCTGCTCAGGAACGTTCTGACATCGAGATCGTTGCAATCAACGACCTGTTAGACGCTGACTACATGGCATACATGCTGAAGTATGACTCCACTCACGGCCGTTTCAACGGTACCGTTGAAGTGAAAGACGGTCATCTGATCGTTAACGGTAAAAAAATCCGTGTTACCGCTGAACGTGATCCGGCTAACCTGAAGTGGAACGAAGCAGGTGTTGACGTTGTTGCAGAAGCAACTGGTCTGTTCCTGACTGACGAAACCGCTCGTAAACACATCACTGCTGGCGCGAAAAAAGTCGTTCTGACTGGCCCGTCCAAAGACAACACTCCGATGTTTGTTAAAGGCGCTAACTTTGACAAATACGAAGGCCAGGACATCGTTTCTAACGCATCCTGCACCACCAACTGCCTGGCTCCGCTGGCTAAAGTTATCAACGACAACTTCGGTATCATCGAAGGTCTGATGACAACTGTTCACGCGACCACCGCAACTCAGAAAACCGTTGATGGCCCGTCTCACAAAGACTGGCGCGGCGGCCGCGGCGCAGCTCAGAACATCATCCCGTCCTCTACCGGTGCTGCTAAAGCAGTAGGTAAAGTACTGCCTGAACTGAATGGCAAACTGACTGGTATGGCGTTCCGCGTTCCTACTCCGAACGTATCCGTTGTTGACCTGACCGTTCGTCTGGAAAAAGCTGCTTCTTATGAAGAAATTAAGAAAGCAATCAAAGCTGCTTCCGAAGGCGCAATGAAAGGCGTTCTGGGCTACACCGAAGACGACGTTGTATCTACCGATTTCAACGGTGAAGTTTGCACTTCCGTGTTCGATGCTAAAGCTGGTATCGCACTGAACGACAACTTCGTGAAACTGGTTTCCTGGTACGACAACGAAACTGGTTACTCCAACAAAGTTCTGGACCTGATCGCTCACATCTCCAAATAAGTTGAGATGAGAATCTGATCCAAAAAGGCGACTTCGGTCGCCTTTTTTTATGTACACGCCACCCCGCATGCAGCCTGTGCACTGGCTGTCTTCTGGGGGATGGAGGTGTCACGCTAACGAAGGATTGCACCATGATTAATAAAATTTTTGCTCTCCCGGTTATTGAAGAAATCTCGCCTGTTCTGTCCCGCCGTCAGCTCGATGAGCTGGAACTGATCGTTGTTGACCATCCGCAGGTTAAAGCCTCCGTCGCCTTCCAGGGCGCTCATCTGCTGTCGTGGAAACCTGCCGGAGAAGAAGAAGTCCTGTGGCTGAGCGGGAACACGCCGTTCAAAACCGGCGTCGCGCTGCGCGGCGGCGTACCGGTGTGCTGGCCGTGGTTCGGCCCGTCGGCACAGCAAGGTCTGCCTTCCCACGGCTTCGCCCGTAACCTGGCGTGGACGCTGAAAGGCCATGATGAAGATGACAGTGGCGTGATGCTGACCTTCGAACTGCAAAGCAGCGATGAGACCCGTCAATACTGGCCGCATGACTTCACCCTCTATGCGCGCTTCAAACTGGGCAAAACCTGCGAGATCGAACTGGAAGCGCACGGCGAGTTTGAAACCACCTCCGCGCTGCACACTTACTTCAACGTCGGTGATATCGCAGCCGTTAAAGTGAGCGGCCTGGGCGATCGTTATATCGATAAAGTTCAAAACGCCGAAGAAGGCGTGCTGAGCGAGGGCGTACAAACTTTCCCGGATCGTACCGACCGCGTATACCTCAATGCCGAAGCCTGCAGCGTGATCCACGACGATGCGCTGAACCGCAATATCGACGTTGTCCATCATCATCACAGCAACGTGGTGGGCTGGAACCCAGGCCCGGCGCTGTCCGTGAGCATGGGCGATATACCGGATGATGGTTACAAGACCTTCGTTTGCGTGGAAACCTGCTGCGTTACCGAACCGCAGAAAACCAGCGAAGAGAAGCCTTCTCGTCTGGCACAAACTATCCGTGTCGTGAAACGCGGATAACCCCTGCCCTCCCGCGATGCGGGACACGCCGGATCAAAAACAGGGCGCTAGCGCCCTGTTTTTATAGCTGACGAACGTCCGTTACCAGAATCCCACCAGCTTCATCCACGCACCGCCCAGCACTAACCAGATAGCAATAGACGCCAGCGAAACCACAAAGCTGACGCTCCACCACTGCCCGGTGGTGTTATAGCCCGAACCAAACAGCGCCGGCCCCGGGCCACCCGAGTATTGCGTCAGACCCATCGACAGATTAGAGGTATACCCAAGCACCAGCGCGGCGAAAAGCGGCGGTACGCCGACGGAAACCGCTACCGCCAGGAAAGCCAGATACATCGCGGAAATATGAGCCATCGCCGAGGCGAAGAAATAGCGGGTATAGAAATAGACCACCACCAGCAGTAAGAACACGGTGATCCATTCAAAATGCCCGACATACCCGACAATGCGCTCCGATATCCATTTGATCATGCCATATTTGTTGAGCGCGTTAGCCATCATCACCAGCACCGCGAACCAGAACATGGTGTCCCAGGCGGTTTTTTCTTCAATGATGTTTTTCCACGACATGATGTTGCTGATCAACAGCACCATCAGCCCAATAAACGCCGAGAGCGTGGCGGGAATAGAAAAGAAGATGTCCCCGACGGTCCAGAGCAAAATCAGCAGCACAAAATCAAAAGCGAGGATTTTCTCTGCCAACGACATCGGCCCCATTTTGCGCAGCTCTTCACGGGCAATAGCGGGGATCTCCGGCGTTTTCTTCAGCTGCGGCGGATAAATCGCATAGATCACCAGCGGCAGCAGGATCAGTGAGGCAATCCCCGGCACGATGGCCCCAACAAACCAGGTCGTCCAGGTGATCTCGATTCCCTGACTTCTCGCCAGCTCAGCCACCAGCGGATTGCCGGCCATGGCCGTTAAAAACATCGTACAGACGATGGCATCGATCTGTGACACGCAGATCATCAAGAACGCCCCGGCTTTTCTCGCCGTCGCCCCAGGTTCGGACTGGTAGGCAGTGGCGATGGACTGGGTAATGGGGTACATAATTCCGCCCCCTCGCGCAGACGCCGAGGGGATCCCCGGCCCAAGCACCACGTCCGACAGAGCCAGGCCATAGGCTACCCCCAGCATGCTGGATCCGCACTTAGAGATAAACCACAGCGCTACCCGTTTCCCCAGCCCGGTCTTGATCACCGCCCGTGAGATAAACATCGCGATACCAATCAGCCAGATAGTGCCATTGGCAAACCCGGATAACGCCGCGACCTTGTCGCTCTTACCCGGCGAGAGAGGCGTCACCCCCAAAAAGGCGGAGACGATCAACGCAATCATCGTCACCGCGCCCATCGGGAGCACCTTCAGAATAATGGCAAAGATAGTGGCGGCAAAAATGGCAAACATCTGCCAGGCGTGGAGGGTGAGCCCATCGGGCGGTGGCGTAAACCAGATAATCACACCGAAGAGTATTGTCAGAACGGCTTTCCACAGCGGGAAAGCCAGCTTCACATCCAGGGGCTGAGTAGGTTCAGTCATATGCATCTCCTTTTTCTTGTATCTTTAAGGGGATACTCACAACTGAGCCATGATTCTCATCAACAAAGCGCCAAGGTTTTTTTAGCTAAAGAGTTCTCTTTTACACCATATCCAGCGGCGTTTTGTGGCCCGGAGCCGGAAAAGCCTGTTCCATCAGTGCGATATCGTGCTCATCCAGCACCACATCAAGCGCGGCGGCGTTCTCTTCGACGTGGGACACACTGCCGGCTTTTGGAATCGCGATCACGCCCTGATGACTGATGACCCACGCTAATAACAGTTGGGCTACGGTGATGCCTTTTTGCATAGCCAGTTGGTTCAACGCAGGATGGTTCATTAAGCCATTGCGCAGGCGACCTGCCTGGGCCAGCGGGCTGTAGGCCATCACCGGTAGCGACCGTTGCTGGCACCACGGCAGCAGGTCGTGCTCAATGCCGCGTGACGCGAGGTGATAGAGCACCTGATTGGTGGCACAGCGGGTGCCGTCAGCCACCTGCCACAGCGCCTGCATCTCGTCCACATCGAGGTTTGAGACGCCCCAGCGGCGTATTTTTCCCTGCGCGACCAGCTTCTCCATTGCCTCAACGGTCTCGGCGAAGGTGAACTCCCCGCACCAGTGCAACAGATACATATCGAGATAGTCGGTGTGCAGGCGGCGCAGGCTGGCCTCGCAGGCGGCCACTATTTTTTGCCCGCCGGCATTCCACGGATAGACCTTGGAAACCAGCATCACCCGGTCACGCAGACCACGAATCGCCTCGCCCACCACCTCTTCTGCCCCGCCATCGGCGTACATTTCGGCGGTATCGATCAACGTCAGCCCTTGCTCAACGCCCGCACGTAGTGCAGCGACTTCATGCGCGCGCCGGGCACTGTTTTCGCCCATAAACCAGGTGCCCTGCCCGATAGCAGGAACCACCGCACCCTCGCCAAAACACACTGTTTTTCCCATCATCGACTCCTCGGATTATGCTGCTGCACCACCGCAATGCAAAACGGGGCGCAACGCCCCGTTATGATGCATGAATTTCTTCATTGTGGTGCACAACGACTGCCAGTCAGAAGGTGTAGGTGATCCCGGTAGAGATCAGACCGCTCCAGGATTTGTCCACCATCGGGCTGTCGGTAATTTCATCGGCCAGGCGGGTGTAGCGTGCGACGCCATAGACGCTCCAGTCACCGAGGAAACGATAGTTTGCTGACAGCTCAAGGTAAGGATTCCAGCTGCTGTCCGGGTCGTAGCTGCGCATACCGCTACGATTTGACTCATGCTGTGACACACCGTAGTAGTATTCGTTCTGATTGTCGCTGTTCCACTCGAGGCCAATGCCCGGCGTCACGGTCAGGTTGCCGTTGGTATAGCGATACAACCAGGCCGCATCCCAGGTGATACCGTTGCTCTGATTTAGAGTATCGCCCGCGAGAGTGGTGCGCAGAAAGCCATATTGCGTGTTGTGGATATAGGTCAGCCCGGCCATCATGGTGGTTTTACGACGGTCCAGTTTGCGCATTTGCTCGCTGTCGCTGTCGCCCGGTTTGAAGTACATCGGCGACCAGTAGGCGGTAATAGACAATTTATCGCTATTGTCATTCCATAAATAGTAACCGCCACCTAAGCCGTGAAACCAAAAACTGTCGCTCTCATAGCTGATCGCCGGGACCGGATAGACATCGACATCATATTGTTTATACGGGCTCTCGACGATACCCACGCCGGCCCCTAACGTAAATTTCCCTTCAGCGTGGGCAGCTGAAACAGATGCTGCAAGGCACACACTGAGTGCCAGCGGTTTGATCTTATTCACAATCCATTTTCCCGTTTGTCAAATAATACGCCCCGGCAGTTTAACGTCGTAGACCTCATGCCTCAAATTCTTTACCCGTCATTACATAAAACCATTCAATTTGGCATCAACCTGTGACCATTCGCTTGCAATGAAATGACACCACGGTGACAGCACCTGGCAATAGATGCGAAATAGCCGCACTTTTCCGGATGAGTTATTGATATGTCATTGAAATTGTATTTTGGCGGCATGCAAGTTTTCTAAATGCATCTACGCTTTAATTTAGAAGACGTCTTTCTGCCGCACGCGATCTTTATCCCCCCAACAACCTGGCATAAGGGTTGCTGGAGAATCAGTGAACGTCGTGCAGTTTACCTCTTCCGGGAGCTCCCACTATTCATATGAACGGCTCTCAACTTGTGCTAAAAACGAAAGGACGGCATGCCATGAATATATTCGATCACTATCGCCAGCGTTATGAAGCTGCCAAGGACGAAGAGTTCACACTGCAGGAATTTCTGACCATCTGCCGGCAAGATCGCAGTGCTTATGCCAACGCGGCAGAACGGCTACTGATGGCTATTGGTGAACCAGTTATGGTCGATACGGCCCTGGAGCCACGGCTGTCCCGTCTCTTTTCAAACCGGGTAGTCGCACGCTATCCGGCATTTGAAGAGTTTTACGGTATGGAAGATGCTATTGAGCAGATCGTTTCTTACCTGAAACATGCCGCGCAAGGCCTGGAAGAGAAGAAACAGATCCTGTATCTGCTGGGGCCGGTCGGGGGTGGTAAATCATCGCTGGCCGAACGGCTGAAGTCCTTGATGCAGCGCGTTCCGATTTACGTCCTCAGCGCTAACGGTGAACGTAGCCCGGTCAATGACCATCCGCTGTGCCTGTTTAACCCGCAGGAAGATGCGCAGATTCTGGATAAAGAGTATGGCGTACCGACCCGCTACCTCGGCACTATTATGTCGCCGTGGGCGGCAAAACGTCTGCATGAGTTCGGCGGCGACATCACCAAATTCCGCGTCATCAAAGTCTGGCCCTCCATCCTTGAGCAGATTGCCATCGCCAAAACGGAACCCGGTGATGAAAACAACCAGGATATTTCGGCGCTGGTCGGTAAAGTGGACATTCGTAAACTGGAGCACTATGCCCAGAACGATCCGGACGCCTATGGCTACTCCGGCGCCCTGTGCCGTGCCAACCAGGGGATTATGGAGTTCGTCGAGATGTTTAAAGCGCCAATTAAGGTGCTGCATCCGCTGCTGACGGCTACCCAGGAAGGTAACTATAACGGTACCGAAGGTATTTCCGCCCTGCCGTTCAACGGCATTATTCTCGCCCACTCGAACGAATCGGAATGGGTGACATTCCGTAATAACAAAAACAATGAGGCCTTCCTCGACCGTGTGTATATCGTCAAGGTGCCTTATTGCCTGCGCATTTCCGAAGAGATGCGTATTTACGAAAAACTGCTCAATAACAGTGAGCTGACCCACGCACCTTGCGCGCCCGGCACCCTGGAGACGTTGTCCCGCTTCTCTATTCTCTCGCGCCTGAAAGAGCCGGAAAACTCGAGCATTTACTCCAAAATGCGCGTTTATGACGGTGAAAGTCTGAAAGACACCGACCCGAAAGCGAAATCCTACCAGGAGTATCGCGATTACGCCGGCGTTGATGAAGGCATGAATGGTCTGTCCACCCGCTTCGCCTTCAAAATATTGTCACGCGTGTTTAACTTTGACCACGCCGAGGTCGCGGCCAACCCGGTGCATCTGTTCTACGTGCTGGAGCAGCAGATCGAGCGTGAGCAGTTCCCGCAGGAACAATCGGAACGCTATCTGGAGTTCCTCAAAGGCTATCTGATCCCGAAATACGCCGAGTTTATCGGTAAAGAGATCCAGACCGCCTATCTGGAGTCCTACTCCGAATACGGGCAGAACATTTTCGACCGTTATGTCACCTATGCGGACTTCTGGATCCAGGATCAGGAGTATCGTGACCCGGATACCGGTCAGCTGTTCGACCGTGAGTCCCTGAATGGGGAGCTGGAAAAAATTGAGAAGCCTGCCGGGATCAGCAACCCGAAAGACTTCCGTAACGAGATCGTCAACTTCGTGCTGCGTGCAAGGGCCAACAACAATGGCCGCAATCCAAACTGGACCAGCTACGAAAAACTGCGCACGGTTATCGAGAAGAAAATGTTCTCGAATACCGAAGAGCTGTTGCCGGTCATTTCGTTCAACGCCAAAACCTCAACCGACGAGCAGAAAAAACACGACGATTTTGTCGACCGTATGATGGAGAAAGGCTATACCCGCAAGCAGGTCCGTCTGCTGTGCGAATGGTATCTGCGTGTACGTAAATCGTCCTGACGGAGCAGCCCGGCAGTGAGGTCACTGCCGGGTATATAACAACTGCGTATGCCCGAATCAGTCGGCGATGGGCGTGGGAACAGCCCAGGGACAGCGGCCTGCAAAGCAGACCGCCATGGCTTGAGTGATGAACGGCAGAGTTGGCAATTGCGGTACAGGAGGGCATATGACCTGGTTCATAGACCGGCGCCTGAACGGGAAAAATAAAAGTGCGGTGAACCGCCAGCGCTTTTTGCGCCGTTATAAGGCGCAGATAAAACAATCGATCTCCGAGGCAATCAACAAGCGCTCGGTCACCGATATTGACAGTGGAGAGTCCGTCTCCATCCCAACGGACGATATCAACGAACCGATGTTTCATCAGGGTCGCGGAGGGTTGCGCAGCCGCGTGCATCCCGGCAACGATCACTTCGTTCAGAACGACCGTATCGAACGCCCTCAGGGCGGCGGAGGCGGCGGCGGGAGCGGTCAGGGGCAAGCCAGCGCCGATGGTGAAGGCCAGGACGGGTTTGTCTTTCAGATCTCCAAAGACGAGTACCTTGATCTGCTGTTTGAGGATCTCGCCCTGCCGAATCTGAAGAAAAACCAGCAACGCCAGCTGACCGAGTTTAAAACCCACCGCGCGGGCTTTACCGCTAACGGGGTGCCGGCCAATATTAGCGTCGTCCGCTCGCTGCAGAATTCGCTGGCGCGGCGTACTGCCATGACCGCCGGAAAACGCCGCGAGCTACGGGCGCTGGAAGAGGATCTCGACACCATCAGCAAAAGTGAGCCGGCGCAGCTGCTGGAGGAAGACCGTTTACGCCAGGAGATCGCCGAGCTGCGGGCCAAAATCGACCGGGTACCGTTTATTGATACCTTTGATTTGCGCTATAAGAACTACGAAAAACGGCCTGAACCTTCCAGCCAGGCGGTGATGTTCTGCCTGATGGACGTGTCGGGTTCCATGGATCAGGTGACTAAGGATATGGCCAAACGTTTTTACATCCTGCTGTATCTGTTCCTCAGCCGGACTTATAAAAACGTCGAAGTGGTCTATATTCGCCACCATACCCAGGCCAAAGAGGTCGACGAGCATGAATTCTTCTATTCGCAGGAGACCGGCGGCACGATCGTCTCGAGCGCCCTGAAGCTGATGGATGAAGTGGTGAAAGCACGCTATGACCCATCGCAGTGGAATATCTATGCGGCACAGGCGTCCGATGGCGATAACTGGGCCGATGACTCACCGCTGTGCCATGAACTGCTGGCGAAAAACATCCTGCCGGTGGTGCGTTACTACAGCTACATTGAGATAACCCGCCGCGCGCACCAGACGCTGTGGCGTGAATACGAGCATCTGCAGGAGAAGTTCGATAACTTCGCCATGCAGCATATCCGCGATCAGGAAGATATCTACCCGGTCTTCCGTGAACTGTTCCACAAGCAGGGTACAGAAGTGAAAAACTAACCCGCAGATCGGCCAGCGACGCGACGTTGCTGGCCGATTTTTTATCTTCCCCTTCCCCGGCGACATGCACCAGCCATGAACGCCGTTGATACGGCATTCCGCATTAGAAGTTGTATTTCACACCGACGCGATAACGCGTTTGTCGCTCATCCGTCACTTTACTGCCCGAGATGTTGCCGATAGCCATATACGGCGACCAGTTCTTATCGATTTTGTAGGTCAGTTTGAAATCATGGGTCCATTCATAGCTTTCATTATCTGACAGAATCACCCCTGCAGAGTTGGCTTTTTTATAGTCAAACTCATAGTCCAACTGATAGTCAGTGAAGAACTTCCACGACAGAACGCTGGTCAGGTTATAGCCGTTCTCTGAAGTGTCCTTTTTGGAGCCGATATTGGTAGAGTTACGCTTGAAGTACGGGCGATAACGTAGCGTGGCGCTGACATCCTTACTCAGGTTGACCTTGCCACGCAGATAAGGACGATAGTTGTTTGAGGTGGAGCTACTATCCAGCGAAAAACCCGGTTCAACCTGAAAGGTGTCATTGATTTTATAGACATAGCTGGCGATCGCTTCTGTACCGTTACTGACGGTCTCATGCCAGGCTTTATCTTTCTTCTGTGATCCCTTCCATTTGCCTTCCAGCGACAGACCAAAACCATTGGCAAAGCGATGAGACATTAGCAATCTGTCTTTATGGTTATTACCACCGCTGTCGTTAATTTCGTGACGATAATCGAAAGTCACCGCCTGAGCTGAAATGCTTAAAAGTGAAGCTGTAAGTAATAAGAATGGACG
Organism: Klebsiella sp. B345; assembly: GCF_051131735.1. Classification (NCBI taxonomy): domain Bacteria; kingdom Pseudomonadati; phylum Pseudomonadota; class Gammaproteobacteria; order Enterobacterales; family Enterobacteriaceae; genus Klebsiella; species Klebsiella sp. B345. The sequence continues at coordinate 5,224,876 of NZ_CP180443.1, read as the reverse complement.
TAACATATGACCCTCTATTTTTATATTCCAAAGGTAAGGAAATTCCCTGCGCATTACCCCCCAAAGAATTCAAATTGCTGGTAGGCGGCAAGGCCGCCAATCCCCAGACAACTTGAAGAATGAAAGGTATAGCCGGTGAATGAATAAAATCATTTTAATAATGGGTGTGTGGTGCCGGGTGCCTCCCGGTGAATTGGGTGCTGAAACACCAATCCGTCCATAAAAATAGAAACATCATCAGAGGATACTCTCATGTCAGCATGACCCCTCCGCATAGGGGGATTCACCACACATAATTCCACCACCTGTATTAAAAACAACAAGCAATGATTAAATGACTTTATGGATTACACTTTCACATAAATTGAAATATCGTTTTGAGATCGCGATCCAATTATTTATAGACAAATTTAAATTTATTAAAATACATTTACTAAAGAAAATCCTAAACAACCACCACAGTAAATACAATGAGTTACATAAAGTCACCAGCAACTCACCATTTAATCGTCTGAAAAAAACAGGCCAGAAATCCAAAATAAATTAAAAATCGCCCTGGAGAAAAGATAAGATATGAGCAATAAAATATCGTAAGCTTGCCTGGTAACTTTGCGACTGACAGCGGCTGCAGGCTAAACAAAAGACAAACCAATTTACTGACATGGTTGATTTGTTGGGGCCGCGACACAACACTCAGAGAAACATCTGCGGTGAATTCATAAAATAACCGCATCACGACCGCTGGAGTCTCACGATGACTATCTATGGAAAGGACAGCTTTTACCTCTATGGGATAGAGAAAATTCTGAAAGAGTTACATCCTGAAGGGAATAAAAACAATAATAGTGGACAACCATATGTGTATGTCACCGCCGGCATGGAGGTGCATGAAATATACTCTTTGTTATTGACCAGGCCGCCAGTGCACCACTCTGTATTTATAACGTCTGAGCGTTATTTGGATACGATAAATCAACTTTTCCCGGGATTAATAAAATTATATCTGCCGGAGCGGCTGGGCGTCGAAGCATTACGGCAGGCGCTGTGGGTGATGCGCTTGTTAGGGCAACAAAACAAAATGGCGGGCTATCTGCCCCATCCCTTCAAATTTACCACCGAGGAGCAACAGATCATGAGGCTGCTCATACGCGGGCACTCGTTGGGAGATATAGCCCGGATTCGGGGCGTCAGCCCGACCACGGTCAGCGTCCAACGCAATGGCCTGATGAAACGCACGGGTACGAAAAGCCTGCAGGAGCTCTGCTCACTCTATAGTGCTCTGAACCCCCATTAACAAAAACGGCCCACGGTGCAATACCGCGAGCCGTTGACGACGGAGCACAAGCCGTTAGTGAAGTCGCCGCGCGTCAGGCCGTTTCGACACTGGCGCTTTCTGGCAACACCCCACTCTTCATCTCCGCCATCACCAGGCCAGCGATGTCGGCGTGCTGATGCACTTTCCCGCACTGCAGAATGATCTGTCGTGCATTGTCGTAGCCCGGCGCCCACAGTCGGTTATTCAGCAGCACATCTTTATAGATGGCAATCAGCGGTTTCTTCCACGCTGCCGCCATATGCACAACTGAGGTATCAGGCGAGATAATCAGGTCGGCACCGGCAATGAGTGCCATCGCGTGATGCAGAGTCTTAAACGGGTTGATGCTCACCCCTTCCGGTAACGGGAGGCGGATTTCATTCCGGTGATCGAGCAAAATAATGTGCACGTCAGAGTAGGCTTCGCGCAGCCTGTCGATGATGGTCGACAGTTGCTCCTGCGACAAACTGCGGTCCGCATGGCCTGCAAAAATATTAATAACGATCTTTCTCCCGGCCAACCCGCCGAGATAGGCACGGACTTGCTGATCAATATCCGCTGGAATATGCAGGTCATATCCCTCAAGGTGGCTGGCATCAAGATGCAGATAGTCGGCAATAAAGGTAAAGGTTTTGCTGACATGCCAGTGTTCACAATCAAAGGCAAAAGATTTGGTGTAATGGTTAATCGATGCCCATTTATTAAAGCCCAGTACCGATTTTGCTTTTATTTGTCGCAGTAACAACATGCGGTGTATGGGCATATCGAAAAGCGAAGGGTCAATAACAATATCGTACTTATTATTCGCCAGCTCATTAATAACAGACTTAGGAACGTTATGGGTAAATTTACGCAGAAAATCGCTTGAGGAAACATTCTCTGCTTCATAGATCCGGCGGATGCCTGGATGATTTTTCATGACCAGGCTGTTCGATTTGGTCAGCAGAAAATCGACGATATAGCCCGACTCATGCAGGCATTTCACCAGCGCCGAATCAACGACGACATCGCCTATCGCACCTTCATTGCGCATCAGCAGCACCGTTTTCGCCGACGATAACGCGGTGTCACTGCGCTTGTGGTTGTCCCATAAGGTTTTCGCAATATAAACACGCATAACATTGCGGACTTTCTTAGTAAAGTAATTACGGCGCCTGTTCAACTCCCTTATTTTTTTGAATTTTCGGGGGGATACGCGCACCGCGGTGTTTGCTTTCATCATAACCTCGTAACCACAATCAATAACATTCCTGCTGGTTTTGTTAAGGACTAAATAAAATAAGAAAAGTTCGATTGCGTAATATAAATCTTTACACCAGGAACATTCCAGCACTTTCCTTTGGAGACAAAATGAGTAAATTATGAATTAATTACGGATAATACCGTAGGTCATTAACGCCGACCGGCATAGACTGGCAATTCATCGTCACCAACGGTTTTCATCTCTTAAGAAGAAGCTTATGCTGACGGTTTTGCCATGGTGGAAGTCATAAGATGAACGAGCCGGAAAAACAGGATACCCATCGTCAGTTGCTCGAACTGCTTGATAACAATCAGGCGCACTATCGCGTGGTAGAACATGAGGCCGTCGGCAAGTGTGAAGCCGTTTCAGACATTCGCGGCACGGCGCTGGGCCAGGGTGCAAAAGCGCTGGTCTGCAAAGTCAAAGGCAACGGCGTGAATCAACATGTGCTGGCGATCCTCGCCGCCGACCAGCAGGCCGACCTGTCGCGTCTGGCGCAGCATCTTGGCGCACGCAAAGCCTCACTGGCCAGCCCGGCCGAGGTCGATACCCTTACCGCCTGCGTTTTTGGCGCCATTCCACCTTTCAGCTTCCATCCCGCATTGCGGCTGATCGCCGACCCGCTGCTGTTCGATCGCTACGCTGAAATCGCCTTTAATGCCGGCCTGCTGGAAAAATCGATTATCCTCAATACCGCCGATTATCTGCGCATTGCCCGCCCGGAGCTTCTGGCGTTTCGTCGCGAATCCTGACGCCGCCTCTGGCATACCGTTGGTTATGATTATGCAAATGCATAAATACGCGGCCGGAGAGCAAAAAAAGCCTGTTTACTCACGCTATTACGCGTAAAGTAGACAGGCTTATTCTGTTGGCAAGGATCCCTTTTTATGTTCGATACCACCCTGTTTATTCTTCTGGGGCTGGCCGCGTTGGGTTTTGTTAGCCATAACACCACCGTCGCCATTTCTATCCTCGTGTTAATTATCGTCCGCGTCACGCCGCTCAACGTCTTTTTCCCGTGGATTGAAAAACAGGGGCTGACGATCGGCATTATCATTTTGACCATCGGGGTGATGGCACCGATTGCCAGCGGTACCCTGCCACCGTCTACGCTCCTTCACTCTTTCGTGAACTGGAAGTCGCTGCTTGCCATTGCCGTCGGGGTATTTGTTTCATGGCTCGGCGGGCGCGGCGTTGCGTTGATGGGCTCACAGCCGCAGCTGGTGGCCGGTCTGTTGGTCGGTACGGTGCTGGGGGTGGCGCTGTTCCGCGGCGTACCGGTTGGCCCGCTGATTGCCGCCGGGATTATCTCGCTGTTTATCGGGAAGTCGTAGTCAGACTCGCCAGGTAGCGTCCTGGCGTCTGCCCCAGCCCCTTTTTGAACATGGTAATAAAAGCGGTGGTCGAGTCGTAGCCCAGGGTTTGCGCCGTCTGCTGCACCGTCTGGCCGCGGATCAACATTTGCAGAGCCAGAATCAGCTGTAGCTGATGCCGCCAGCGGCGAAAGCTCAGCCCGGTCTCACGCACCACCAGCCGCGCCAGATTGCGTTCGCTCATGGCAAACTCTGCGGCCCACTGCCCCAGTGTCTGCCAGCGGGCCGGATCAACCGCCATCACCTCCGCCATTTGCCGGATCCGGGGGTGGGCGGAAACCGGCAGCTGAAGATGCTCCTGTGGCTGTTGCGGTAACTCATCAAACAACACCTGCACCAGCCGCTGGGTCGTTGGATGGGTTAATTCCGCCCCACTCCGACCGGCAAGCGCCAGAATCAACTCGCGGACCAGCGGCGAGATTTTTAGCGTACAGCAATGCGGCGGCATCGCTGCCGCCTCGGGCTCAATAAACAGAAAGCTGATTTGCGCCCCGGGCGTCGCGCGATTGCTGTGGGGCATCAGCCCGGGAACCCACACCGCATACTGCGGTGGCACCATCAGCATGGCGTTTTCCACCTCGCAGGTGAGCGCGCCGTGCAGCGCAAGAATCAGTTGGCCTTTACGGTGCTGATGCAGAGGAATGAACTGCTCGTCTTCCACTACCTGAATGCGAAATGCGAGGGCCGCTTCGTGACCGCTGTCGGGGTCGTAGCCGTCAAGACCGAGTCCAATCATCATTTTGTCCGATATTAGCGATAATCTGTCATTTTAGCTTGATTTAAACAGCGAGCAAACGCGCTAAGGTAAGCGCCCTGTTTATTCGTCAGAGAACGTTATGAGTTCTGTTTTATCTTCTGCTACCGGCCGCCGCAATCTGCTGCTGATTACCGGTATTTTATTGATTGCCGCCACGCTGCGGGTCACCTTTACCGGCACCGCCCCGCTGCTGGATGCCATTCGCGCTGAATATGCGCTAACGACCGCGCAAACCGGGATGCTCACCACGCTGCCGCTGCTAGCCTTTGGTCTGATCTCACCGCTGGCGGCGGGTGTCGCCCGGCGCTTCGGCATCGAGCGTAGCCTGCTGGTCGCGTTGATACTGATTTGCCTCGGTATCGGCCTGCGTTCGCTACCTTCAACCTTCCTGCTGTTTGGCGGGACGGCAATCATCGGCTGCGGCATTGCCCTCGGCAACGTGCTGCTGCCGGGCTTAATCAAGCGCGATTTCTCCGGGCATGTTGCCCGAATGACCGGTGCCTATTCACTTACCATGGGCGGCGCGGCAGCGCTGGGATCGGCGATGGTGGTCCCGCTGGCCATGGCCGGCTATGGCTGGCGCGGCGCGCTCCTGATGTTGATGGTTTTCCCACTGCTGGCATTACTGTTCTGGCTGCCACAATCACGTAAGCCCTCGGTCGCACCGCTGACCGGCTCCGGCGCGATGCATAACCGCGGGATCTGGCGCTCGGCACTGGCGTGGCAGGTGACGCTTTTCCTCGGTATCAACTCGCTGGTGTATTACGTGATTATTGGCTGGCTGCCCGCCATCTTGCAGAGCCTCGGCTACAGCGAGGCACAGGCAGGCTCCCTGCATGGCTTGCTGCAGTTAGCCACCGCCGTACCGGGTCTGGCGATTCCGCTGATTCTCCATCGGCTGAAGGACCAGCGCGGGATTGCAATCCTGGTGGCTTTACTGTGCGCCATCAGCGCCGGCGGTCTGTGGTTCTGGCCCGGGCAGGCGGTATTGTGGACGTTGATCTTTGGGTTTGGTTCCGGTGCAACGATGATCCTCGGACTGACCTTTATTGGCCTGCGCGCCAGTTCCGCGCATCAGGCGGCGGCGCTGTCGGGTATGGCGCAAGCGGTCGGCTATCTGCTGGCAGCCTGCGGACCACCGTTGATGGGGAGAATACATGACGCCAATGGCAACTGGCAGATCCCGCTGCTCGCCGTGGCGCTGATTTCGCTGGTGATGGCGGTGTTTGGCGCCCTCGCCGGCCGTAACCGGGAGATCGCCGGATAACCTGCCACTGCACCGCTAAGCCGCCAGCACGCTGGCGGCAGCTTCACGCCCAACGGCGGTGTTAATTGCTGGCCGCATATAATAACGCCTGCACCAACGGCGACGGTCGGCCTTCCAGGGCATGACGTTCATGCTGGAACAAGGTCGCCACGAAGAACGGGTGGGTGACCAGCTCTACTGCCCGGATTTCTCCTTCGTCATCCCAGCCGGTAACCCGCAGATCGCCCTGCTCCAGTTCAGCCGCAAAGCTCTCAGAAATGCCGTAGTTGCAGTGGTAGCCCTCTTCGATATTATCGCGGCCATAGGCACGCGCAATCAGAGTGTTGGCGCGCAATTCAATCGTGTCCGATTTTTCCACCAGCGAGCAACTTAATGGCGCAATGACCATCCGCCCTTCGGTGTCGGTTTCCGCATGCGCCGCGTCCTGCCAGCCCAGGACATTGCGGGCATATTCGATAATCGCGTGCTGAAAACCACCGCAGGTTCCGAGAAACGGCACGCTGTTTTCACGCGCATAGCGAATGGCGGTAAACGCCCCTTCGGCATGTTGGTACGGACTAGCTGGTACCACCCAAATCGCATCGTAGTCGGCGAGCGCATCGGCATCATGGATATCGCGAGTTGCCAGCCAGTCATAGCGTACCGGCAGTTCCAGTACGGCGGCGGCATCATCGATAGCAAGGGGAATCGCTTTATGGGCAATCACGTCAGGATTGTAGTCGCCAACCAGGGCAATACGCAGGGGGGAGTTCATAGCAGGTTCCTTATGTCATAGCGGTTTTCGGGTAACACAAGGAAGCTCAGGTTAGCGATCTCCGGTGCAGAACACAATCCCTATTTTTGCGGGGAGAGCCTGCCGTTTTTGCGGCGCTTTCCTGCGGGTAATTTTCACCTGAAAGCGCTATGGTATAGCACAGAGCAACACCGATGGACGGAATATGAAGAGCAAGATTCTGGTCAGCGCCTGCCTGATGGGGTTTCAGGTGCGTTATAACGGCAGCGAAAAGGCCCAGCTTGCCGGGATGCTGGCGCGCTGGCAGCGCGATAACCGGCTGGTGATCCACTGCCCTGAGCTGGCCGCTGGTCTGCCAGTTCCGCGGCTTCCCGCAGAAATTGTCAGCGCCCAGGGAGCCGAGGTGATGCGGGGCCGTGCGCAGATTGTTGAAAGCAACGGTCAGGATGTCACGGCGCATTATCAGCTTGCCGCCTGGCTGGCTTTGCAGGCCGCCCAGGAATCCGGTTGCGACGCCGCGCTGTTAACCGACGGTAGCCCAACCTGCGGCAGCCAGTTTATCTATGATGGTACCTTTAGCGGACAGCAAAAACCGGGCTCAGGCGTGGCCGCAGCCCTGCTGCGCGAGCACGGTATTACGGTTTTTTCCGACGGGCAGGTTCCGCAACTCCTCGCCTGGATGACAGCAAGAGAGCACAGCAATGATCCACTGTAAACGGGTATACGATCCGGCAGACCCCAGCGATGGCTATCGTGTGCTGGTGGACCGACTCTGGCCACGCGGGATCAAAAAAGAGGCCCTGCTGCACGATGAGTGGTGTAAAACGCTAACCCCGTCCGCGGCGTTGCGTAAAGCGCTGCACGGCGGGGCTATCGACTTTAACCATTTCAGTCAGCAATATCGCGAAGAACTCGACGCCCAGCGTGACGAGGGATTACGCCTTGCCACGCTGGCTCGCCAGCAGCCGCTAACCTTGCTGTATAGCGCCAAAGATACCCGGCAAAACCATGCGCTGGTGCTGGCCCAGTGGCTGGAGACGCTGGCCTGAAAGCGGTTTATCAGGATTTGGTGGGATGATCGCGACGCCAGAGCGCCCATTCGTCGATCGTTTCACCACTCGGTAGTTTACAGTCTGAACGCGCGCCCTGAGGGGTTTGTACCGGGATCAACGTTCCCCCTTTCTGCGTACAGCAAACGGCTGCCGGGTTGGCCATACCAATCTGTTGCGGCGGTGGCGGAGCATCCTGTTGCTGAGCACAGCCAGCCAGGATCAGCGGCAGCATAATCGTCATCCACTTCATGTCTGTTCCTTCTTTGCACAGAGCGCGTATACCCAAAATAACTCGAGTTGCTTGTAGGCGGCAAGGCCGTAAATCCCCAGGAGCTTACTCAAGTAAGTGACTGGGGTGAACGGGTGCAGCCAACCCCCAAGCAATTTAAAGGATGACGGGTATATTCGCCCTGATTCTTCATGGTTTCTCCATTTTACCTACACTTTTGCCCGGTAGAGTAGCCCTTGTTCTCGAACTGACCAGAGAACAGATCATTCCATAATCAATGAGTTTTTCCCCGTCGCCCCCGACGGGGCTTTTTTGAATTTAATAAATTGAAATAAAAGGATTTATTTCAAAAGTGTCCACATATCGACCACATTGACAAGAATAGCCCCCTCTCCAGGGGGCTATTTTTATACCGCAAGACTAAGTTGACTGTTCCCGTAATGAGAAGCCGGGAAAGCGTCGCTGGGGATAAAACCTGGCGGCAAAGGATCTGTACTAGTTGAGCGCTTTGTTACCCTGCGCTCTACGGTGTTCAGCGTCGTGAATGACTCGCTGCATTCCAGATTCTGGCATTGATGGTATTGCCGGATGGTGAACTCGCTTAACCGGCGGCTGGTGCGGGTGCGGGCGTTTGCGCCGCAGTAGGGACAAACAAACATGATGATCTCCCATAGGGAGTTGAACTCATGCCTATTATGAACGTTACTGTTCAGTTTCTGCAATCCAGTCGCTTATTTTCGCCTCAAGCTCCATTTTCGTGGTAAATCCGTTATCACCGACATCATGTTCTGCCCTGGCAATAATCCAGTCCTGGGAATCTATTTCAGACTTAAAACCCGACACGTTCAGATGCATCCCCGGATATAAATCAGCACGTCCTCGCGCCAGGGTGATGGAGAATTGCGCGGCCCCTTTCTGGAGCTGGATCCATTTTGCCGCTGCTGCGCGCCTGGCCGCCGTTTCGTTCTGATAGGTTTTACGCAAAACATACACATTACCTTCAGCGCCCTCCATGTAATCCCCCTCCGGCCGGCTGCTTTTCTCCTCAGCCTTTTTTCTGGCAGTATTTGTTTTACGCTTAGTGACCTTGACCGGTTTTTTCTTGCCGAAATTAAGATCCAGCCAGTACGCCCGCACGCCGGTGTAAGCATCGCGATCGGCAATGCGGAACCTGTGACGATCTCCGCTGGCACGGGTTATCTCAGCCGATGGCAGCGCCCTACCGGATGCACTGACGCCTCCCCCAGGCAGGATAAACAGCAGACAGCCATTTTTCACGGTGGCAATGGCCCCCAGCATCTCCGCCATGCGCGTTAAAAACGACATGTCGCTCTCTTCGGTCTGATCTGCATGGTCGATCTCAATGCCGATCAGGGCCTCGCTAATCATCGGCTTCAGGTCATAACGCCGGGCTATAGCCGATACCACCCGCTCTACCGTAACATCATGCCAGGACACTTCACGCCTGACGTTCATCTCTTCGCGAAAATCTGCGCTGTGCGCGGTGATGTCGATAACATCCGGCGGCCCGCTATGCCCCACCTCGTCAACAGTGTAGAGACCTTTATAGATCAACGCCTCACCCAGCCAGCCGATGGACACCGCCAGCTCCGCACCACGTGGGGGTAAATCTGTTACCCCGTCAGAGTCATCTACTGACAGGGTTAGCTGGTCAGCATCAAAACCGTTGTTATCCGTGATGGTGAGCGCCGTAATGCGCCCTGCCAGCTCGGCGAGCAAAAACCCACCCAGCGTGATACTAAAATCAGGCTTTTTTACCGCATCACGTAACGTTTCTGAATACGTCTCCGCCGCTGTTTTCAGTGTGTCTGCAATCGCCATAACGCCCCCGTTTTTTGCTGATGATTCCACGCCCGCGCGCGGGGCTGAATCCCTTTTTGTTGTCAGCGAACGGGCAGACCAGTAAGCGCGCGACGGCGACGGGCTGAACGTTGAATATTGCCCTGAACTCAAAGAGCAACATGATGGTGAACTTATGTCTGAAACTCGTTTTCATGGCGTCCGCTCACGCGAAACTACTGACCTGCAGCGGGCAATCAATGACATTGATTCCAGCGTGATCGGTATTGTCGCGATTGCTGATGACGCCGATCCCGACACTTTCCCACTGAATACACCGGTTTTACTGACGCGGGTGCGAAATGCGTTAGGTAAAGCCGGGCAGACCGGCTCCCTCTACAAAACCCTTAAGGCCATTTCCGATCAGTGCAGCCCGCGCGTCGTGGTAGTCCGGGTGAAAGAGGCTGCCGGTGACGGAGCCAGCCAGTCTCAGGCCATTATTGGCGGGACGGATGGTGACAGCTATACCGGCATGTATGCCCTGCTGACGGCGGAAGCTAAAACCGGCTATCGTCCGCGCATCCTGGCGGTACCGGACTACGACACAGCAGAGGTGACATCACAGCTTTGCGTGATTGCCCAGAATCTGCGTGCTTTTGTTTATGCCAGTTGTCAGGGATGCAACACCGTGGCGGAAGCTAAAGCCTATCGGACAACCTTTGCTTATCGCGAACTCATGCTGATCTGGCCGGACTGGATCGCCTACAATCCGGTGACCGATGACAATGAAACGTTTCCTGCACCGGCTTATGCCTGTGGATTACGTGCCGCTATCGATAACAGTCAGGGCTGGCATAAATCACTGTCGAACGTAGTAGTGAATAACGTACTGGGTATTTCGAAGGATGTTTTCTGGGCATTACAGGCAGAAGACAGCGACGCCAACGAGCTGAACAACAATGAGATCACGACGCTTATCAAGCGCGACGGATTCCGTTTCTGGGGTAACCGCACCACCGACACCGAAACCTACACCTTCGAGGTGTTTACCCGTACCGCACAGATCCTGGCGGACAGTATTGCAGAAGCCCAGTTTACCTCTGTTGATGATCCACTGACTCCGGCCAACGTGAAAGACGTGGTGAGTGGCATCCGCGCAGCGCTAAACAAAAAAGTCACTGCAGGCCAGCTTATCGGTGCTGACTGCTGGTATGACACGCTGGACAACGGCACCACAGATTTACGTCAGGGTAAACTGATTGTCCGCTACAGCTATAGCCCGGTCCCGCCACTCGAAGATCTGACGCTCTACCAGACCTTTACTGATGATTTTTACGAACCGGCGTTCGCGTCACTCGGGGGTGAATAATGGCTGTTCCTCATAAACTGCGGCTTTTCAGCTGCTTCGTTAATGGTGATAACTACCTGGGCAAAGTGACTTCCTTCACCCGGCCAAAACTATCACGAAAAATCGAGGATTATCAGGGCGGCGGCATGCTGGGCGCGGTCGGGGTTGATCTCGGCTTTGATGCGGGTGCGCTGGATACCACGGTTGTTTTTGGTGGTGTTATCAAGGCTCTGTTTCTTGAATACGGTGCAGAAATTGACGGCACACGGCTGCGCTTTGCGGGCGAATACTTCACGGATGGTGAGAGCCAGCTTGTCGAGGTGGAGCTGCGCGGGCGGTTTACTGAACTCGACGGCGGAGATTCGAAACAGGGGGAAGATACGGAGGAAAGCTACACGTTTAAATCTACCTATTACAAGTTCTCGATTGATGATCAGCCCATTATCGAAATCGACCTGCTGAACTTCATCTACAAAAAGAACGGTCAGAACATGATCCCGGACCGCATCACTTCCGCCCTGGGCATGGGCAATTAATCACCTTTCAGGGGCGGCAATACTGCCGTCCGGAGATATCAGAGATGACCAAAAAAGCGAAAAATAATTTCACGCTGACTCAGCCAGTCGTACGTAAAGACAGCGAGATTAACCAAGTAGAAATCACCGGTGCAATAAGCCAGGCCGGATCGTTGCGCGGTCTGAACCTTATCCGGGTTGCCAATATGGATGCAGACTCCATCGCAACGCTGTTAACACGAGTCACCGCCCCTGTGCTGACGCAAAAAGAAATCAACGAAATGCACACTCTGGACTTTATCGGGCTGGCAGAGCTTCTGGTCCCTTTCTTGAATCCGCCGGAGCCTGGAGCGTCGAACATGGCGGAGACGGAGAGCGAGTAATCACCGTCGCGTTTGACCAGATCGATGATCTGGTTGCTGATATTGCCGTTATTTTTAACTGGCCGCCCTCTGAAGTTTTCGGCATGGATCTTGGCGAGGTGATAGCCTGGCGCAAACGGGCGGCGCTTCGAAGTGGTGCCAGTGATGAAGAGTCTTGATATACGCGTTGCTTTCAGCGCGATCGACAGATTTACCCGCCCCGTTAATGCTGCCCGCCAGAGTGCGGGCGGACTTTCCGACTCCCTCAGAAAAACACAATCCGCCCTGAAAGGACTCGATAAGAGCAGTGCCACTTTTCAGAGAATGACCGCGGCCGTCAGCAAAACCGACCGTTCCATCTCACGTGCCCGTGCCCGCTTTGATGGCTTGTCTGAAGCGCAACGCAAAAACGGAACGCTGACGGAAAAACAGCAGGTATTGATGACCCGGTTGGGTGAGCGTCTCGACCGACTGACTGCAAAACGCGTGACGGAAGTGGCCCGCCTCCGTGAGAGTGCATCAGCCCTGCGCCAGCATGGCGTCATGCTTTCCGGTAGTAGCGCCACTATCGGTAATGCGATACGACGAACCGATCAACTTAGTCAGTCACTTGAACGAGAAAAGCGCCAGCTGGCTGCGGTGACCATGGCCCGCAAACGCTATGAAGCTGCGCAGCAGACCGCCGGGAAGCTGCGATCCGGTGGAGCGATGGCCGTCGCTACGGCTACTGCGGCCGGATATGGTGCCGGGCGTTTCCTGTCGCCTGCAGTGGGTTTTGATGAGGAAATGTCAAACGTCCAGGCGCTGACGCGGCTTGATAAAAGCGATTCGCAGCTGGCCGCCTTACGTGCTCAGGCTAAAAAACTTGGCGCTGAAACAGCCTTCACTACACGTGACGCCGCCAGCGGCCAGGCCTTTCTGGCGATGGCTGGCTTTACGCCTGATGCTATCCGTGCAGCGCTGCCAGGCGTGCTTAACATGGCACTGGCGGGCAGTATGGAGCTGGGCGAAACAGCAGACATCGGCTCAAATATTCTTTCTCAATTTTCCCTCGATGCCGGAGAAATGGACCGCGTCAGCGATGTGCTGACAGGTACATTTACCCGCACCAATACCACGCTTAGCAGCCTCGGCGAAACAATGAAAGTTGTCGGACCGGTAGCGGCAGGACTTGGGATTAGCCTGGAAGAAGCTGCGGCTATGACTGGCACACTGGCGCGGGTGGGGATCCGTGGCAGCGAAGCCGGGACGGCAATGCGTCGCTCGCTCTCCCGACTGGCCTCCCCTACAACGGCAGCAAAGAGAGCGCTTAAAGAGCTGGGTGTAGAAACTGCCGACGCAAGCGGAAAGATGCGCCGCCCGTTCGATATCCTTCTCAATCTGCAAAAGCGTGTCTCTCGTTTCGGTGATGTGGATCAGGTTTCATTTTTCAAAGACATCGCCGGTGAGGAAGGTTTTACCGGCCTTCAGTCTCTGGTCAAAGGAGCTGGTGACGGCTACCTTCAGTCACTCTACGAACAAATCGCTGAAACCCATAAAAACCAGGAAGCGCTCGCCGTCGCTAACAAGAAGAAAGACAACCTTGGCGGTGACCTGAAAGAGCTGGACAGCGCCTGGGAGGCGTTTCGCATCGCTGTGGCAGAAACAGTAGACGGTCCATTGCGAGGACTGACACAGGGGCTTGGCAGCGTTATCGGCAATATTAAAAGCTGGGTAGAAGAAAATCCCCGACTCTCACGGACGTTGTTACTGGCCGGCGGTACCGCGCTGGCGTTGACCGCCGTCATTGGTGGCTTGTCACTGGCTGCTGGTCTACTTTTGGGGCCGCTTGCAAAACTCAGGCTGGGGTTTGCGTTGCTGTCCGGTGGGAGCGGCATCGTAGGTACGGTATCAGCGTTCCGCATATTGAGTGCTGTGGGCGGCAGTTCACTGGCAAAAATTAGCGGATGGGGTGCTTTACTCGGCGGTGTGTCTGGGCGCGCCAGCGTATTAACCAGAATGATGGTACCACTGCGCAGTGCGTTATTTGGCGCCTTTGCCTCTCCGGGGGCGGCTATCAGCACCCTGTCAAAAAGCATTGGCGGGCTGGCGCTGCGGCTAACCGGGATCCCTGCTCTGCTCGGCATCGTGAAAGGTGGAATTGCCACGCTGGGCGGTGGATTGTCCTTGCTGTTGAGCCCAATCGGTTTACTGGGCGCCGCGTTTGTGGCGGCTGGGGTACTGATCTGGAAATACTGGGGACCGATTAAAGCCTTCTTTAATGGTTTTTTTACCGGCGTTATACAGGGACTGGCGCCAGTTCGTAACGCATTTTCCCGGCTGGCGCCCGTTTTCGGGGCTATAGGGGATGGCGTCAAAAACGTCTGGAACTGGTTTAAAAAAGTATTAACACCCGTTGAGGAGAGTCGCGAGGCGCTGAACAAGTGCGCCAGCGCCGGGCAGACCTTTGGAGAGGTTCTGGGTGCTGCGCTTAGCGTACTGCTTTGGCCACTTCAGAAATTAATGGAAGGCGTTGGTTGGCTACTGGAAAAGCTCGATCTCATCCCCGACGGCATTGAAAGAGCCAGGCTGGAAGCAGCCAGGCTCCGGGCTATCCCTGTAATGTGGGAATGGGATGAAAAATCGGGGCGCATGGTCAAAAGGGAGTGGCAATGGTCCACTGAAAAGCCTGCAAGCAAAGGCAGTGTGCCACCGCCCAATGTACTCGGGGGTGACTCTGGAACAGAGCGGCGGCTGGGCCAAATCGCGGATAACACCAAAGGCCTTTTAGATGAGGAAAAGCGCAAACGTATCGGGCCGGGTGACATTGTATTTAAAAATCTCCCCCCGGCCTTTGCGGTGCGTGGTGAATGGCAGGAATCTCGGCTTGTTCGACAACCTGTTAGTGCTCGTCCGGTTATTGCTGCCGGAGAGCCATTGATTAAGCAGGCACCCGCCTGGCAGGCAGTCCGCCGAAATGAAATTAAGCGCCCGGCGGCTGCGGTGCCGGCAGATGGTTTTTCTGGTGAGATTCACGTCCATTTGCATGGCATCAAGAGCGACAATCCGCGCGAGCTGGCTCGACTTGTCGGGGAGGCTGTCCGTACAGAGATGGATAAACAACAACGCGCTGCCCGGGGTTCGTTCCGGGATAGCGATTGATTGGAGGCAAAACAATGATGATGGTATTCGGGCTTTTTGTATTTGAACTCAGGACACTGCCCTATCAGCAATTGCAGCTTTCCCGTAACTGGCGGCACGTTAAAAATGATCGTGTTGGCCGTAGCGCAAAATGGCAGTACGTTGGCGCCGGTGAGAACCAGCTGACGCTAGGCGGGTTGCTGTATCCCGAAATTACCGGCGGAAACCTGTCGTTAGGCGCCGTCTCCACGATGGCATACACCGGACTTGCCTGGCCGCTGATCGATGGCGTTGGCTCCATTTACGGAATGTATGTCATCACGGGTTTGCAGGAAACTCATCAGGAGTTTGATCGCTATGGTAAGGCGAAAAAAATCGAGTTCACACTCTCGTTGCAGAGGGTTGATGAAGATATCAGGGAGCAACTGCAAAGTGCATCTGTTAGTGAACTGATGGTAACGCTAAAAGAAGGTGCGGAGACTGCATTAAATGCAGCTCAGGAGGCGCTCGGCGATCTGACTTCCTGAGATGTAGCATGGTCATTTCTGTGTATTAGTTCAGACTTGATCAGACAGCTTTCTCTGGCGGCATATAATCAAGTCTAGCAGTCAGCGAGGAACGTACGCTGGTCTTTTACCTTCCGCACACTCGATCAATGGGCCTTTGAGCATGGTGTGGAACTATGGCTTATCCAGCCAGGTAAGCCAACGCAGAACGGATTTATTGAAAGTTTTAACGGACGCTTTCGCGATGAGTGTCTGAATGAACACTGGTTCAGCGATATTCTTCATGCCCGGAAAACGATTAATGACTGGCGGCAGGATTATAACGAGTGCCGTCCCCATTCATCGCTGGATTACCAGACACCAGCTGAATTCGCAACGGACTGGCGAAACAGGAAATATGAAGAAAAACCAACCGACATTGCTAACTGAAGGTTGTATCTAATCTTGGGGGCAGGTCATCCTCATCACACTTACAAAACCATTATTAACATAGCTTAAGTGCTAATCAAAATTGAGCCATTCACATTATATTAAATATAGCACCTTACTCAAGGTATCGTAATGCTTTGTTTTTAAACATAAATGTTTAGATTGAAAACTAAAAAATTTTAGTTGAAAATATTTGTGGTGTATGTAAAAAATGATAAAATAGTGATAAGGCGTAAGTTTGTAAAACACATGTTACATTTAAATGCTGATGAAAAAGCTTAGCGTTAATCAAAACAGGAGCAAGAAAATTGAAAGTTATTAGCTTAATCAATATGAAAGGAGGCGTTGGTAAGTCAACATTGGCTACCAATATTGCTAATCATCTTTCAGATAAACTTGGGCAAAAAATATTATTAATAGATATCGATCCACAATTTAACGCTACGCAATGTGTAATGGATACAGGCAAATATGTTGCACATATGAAAAGTGGAGGCGATAACATATGTGATATTTTTATAGTTCAAAAATTCGACTATCCACAATGACTGGTCCTTTAGTTAACACACCTAAGGAATTAACCGAAATAAAACCAATTCAATTAAATGATAATTTTCATATTATCCCTGGTAGCCTTGGGCTATATAAAATTGAAATGAAACCAGGGGAAGGGATAGAAAACAAGCTTAGACGCTTTCTTAAAATACATGAGAATGACTATGATTACGTTATAATTGATACTCCACCAACCCCATCAGTTTGGATGTCAAGCGCATTGATTGCATCTGATTATTATCTCATTCCAGCCAAACCCGACCCTCTTTCGATAACTGGTATCGATCTATTAGATAGTATTATAAATGAGAAGAGAGAAAACTTCGATCTTAAAATTGAATGTGCGGGCATAGTTTTTAATATGGTTGAAGGTAATAGTACTTTATATGAGGAAAGTCTTCGTTACTTCAGCAATCAAACACGTTGGCGTGATAAGATCTTTAAGTCATATTTGAGCAAACGCGCTGAGTTAGCAAGAAATCAAACAAGAGGCTTATTTATTAATAATTTAACGGATGAAGACATGAAGTTTTCGCTGTCTAAAATTGCTGATGAACTTCTCTCTAGAGTAGGTGACTTATGATTGACAAAAAATAAATTCAAAAGAAATTAAGCAACTATTAAACTTTTTAGAGGAATTCTCTTTTATTTCAAAAAAATTCTCAAGAATCAACTTTATTGAATTACTTCAAGATAGTTATATTGATAATTTAGAAGTTAACGAAAGAAACTCAAAGGCTAAAAATAATGATATTAAAGGTTTCCTTGTTGGGTATCTTCCTAGGATCTTGTTAGATAAAGACCTCTTCCAAAAGAATAAAGACATAGATGATTTTGCACGTATGTTAGGTATCGAAATCACCAGGCCTGAAAAAAGATCTAGAGAAGAAATGATTGGCATAATCGTGTGTGACGTTCACGAGAAAAACTCATCCGACTTAGGTAAGGCTTATAATGTTATCAATTCAATGTCAAATAACCCTCTAGTTTTGAGTAGAATAAAAGAGAGGAAGAACCTTTCTAGCGCAAAAAATGAGATTTATGACTGGAATGAAGTTATAAAAGATATATTTAATAAGGACTGACAATGTCTAGAGAACTAAACAGCGATTTCACTGAGTTAGTTACTTATTTTTCCGAATACAAATTAAAAAATGTATTCGAAAATAGCAACTCAAGAGGAAAAGTAAGCATGATACATAAGAGATATTATTCATTCATGTGTCTTGTTTATTGTTTGTATCATTTCTCTAGGGGGAAAATAGACGCCAACTTATTGGAGCGATTGCAAGAAGCTTCATCTGACCTTGGTACAACTATGTTTTTGGTTATAAATGGTGCATATAAACCAGCAAACCTAATGATGCGTAGCTGCATTGAAAATTCTTTAAAATCAATTGGTTGCTTACTAGATCCCTCAATACTTGAAGAAAAGTCATTGTTTAAGGTAATTGAACGAACTGGGGAACATCCTGTCTTCAAAAAAAACCCTCAACTATATGAAACTTTAAAAGCTGAATACGCTTCTTTATGCAGTCATGTACATACAGCAACTGTAAAAGAAATGGCTCACATAAAAGCTTTAAATGTTTTTCCCGAAATCGATTTGGTTAAAATAGATAATATTTCGAAGGTGATTGATAAAGTAACTAAAACTATGATATCAACTATCATATTAATTTTTCCTGATACTTTCTTTTCCTTTGCACTTGAGTATCGGGAAAAAATCCTCCTTAGCTTAACCTCTGCACAACGAGCCTCACTTCATTCCTTAAGTGATTAACTAATATGTATGACATAAAAACTATCCTATTGTGGTAGTTTTTATGTTCATCAAGATTACCATATCAGATATTATTGACGAATTTTAACTTTCATATTGATTTTACCATCTCTCACCTACTCTTGTAAGCATCCTCCCGCTACAAGCGGACCATGTGCATTTAGATATCTGACCTAACGTGCCATAACGCCGTAATGTCCGCTGCTGGCACAGAGCAGCCCATCAGATTAGGTTAAGTTCTGTGCTATAAATATATCAGTTCGAGTCTTAGTCAATGCAATTTATGACGGTAGTCGATACTGCAAACACGATCATTACTAACTTTTTTTATTCCGTGCGCTTCCACATCATCATTGAGACATACTCGTTGGTAACATCTATCGCTTTGTTGCTAGATTCCTTCAGGCCAGCCGAATCAATGTAGGTTCCTTCAGTGAGCGCCAACGGGCCGCTTTTCTGATTATCGGTACCGTGAGTAGTGCTGGGATCCCACGTGGCCCCGGGTGATCTGTCACCTGAACGATGCCAGTGGGGAGGCAGGTTATCAGCCTCGAGCTTTACCTCATTACTGCCGCCGGTCACACCATACTGAGAGCTAATCCGTACAACCCTTCCATCAAAGGTTTCACTTAAATCAGCCCATGTCTGCCAGGGGAAGCGATCCGCCGGGCTCTGTTCTCCTGAGATAACGATCCCGACATAAAAAATGGCGTCAACAATAGTCTTGTATCCGGCTCCATCGCTTCCCAGCCCCAGCGCCTTTAGCGCCTCAGATGGATTACTCAGATCGGACAGGTTTTTCTCTTTTTGCAGTGCGCCGGTGATGCGCGAGTCATTTCCTGCAGCTACCGTTCCCGCTTCTGTGCCAACATCTCGTGTCGCTGAGTTGCCCAGCTCCAGATTTTCCCGAGCCTCTTCAGCATCAGTTAGATCCGAGAGGTTCTGCTCGCGCCGCAAATAGCGTTTATCACCCGTTTCCTGCGTGATGGTGGCAAGTGCCGGATCGATAACCAGCTGCACATTTGAGCTATGCGTCAGTGTCAGCACCAGCGTCAGAATGATCTCTTTGATGATGGAATCTGATTGCGCCGGGAGGTATGTTGCTGGGTACGCGCCGTAAGCTATGAGCGTTCCCTTAGCGCTGACCAGCCCAGCCTCTCTGAGTGTCTTACCCGGATAATCCTGGCAATTGATAACAATCTGACCGCTGATAAACCCCTCATCGCTTGAATCAGAATCAAAGGTTTCACGGCCAAACTGACCAAAAAGCGCCGTGACCGCCGCCAGGTCATCGGGTTCGGACGGCAAAGCCACGCCACCGCCATCGCCGATAAGCACAGCGGTAATATCCACAACCTCTCCCGCCTGATACGCGGCCTCGATTTCAGCGGCACCCGCCGTGGTTAGTGTCAGTCCTGCGGCCATTATGCCTCCTCATTTTTTATCGCTGGCTCAATGCCGTACACTCCGCCAAGGCGGTCATAAAAATCATCACTGACGGTCCTGCGTTCAGCATCAATATCGCCTTCATCAAGAGAAATCACGCCAGCAGCCTGGAGCCTGTTCAGGTGCTCAAGGAAAAACGCATCGGTCTGGCAAAAGTCGATCAGGCTTTTTAGTTCATTAAATGTCTTCATAATTTATTCGTTATCCAGTTGCCGGGTAAATCGTCGTAATCGTCGAGATCTGCGCATGAATAAAACGCGTAATAATGCGCGGTGACATTCGGCACCTTACCCATAAATACCAGCCCTTTGCCGGTCAGCAATGCGCAGCTCCTGAATATTGCAGTGGTAGTGACAATCGCCGGGTAACTCTCAAGATTGAATATCGTATTGATGTCACTGCGTAATGACGAACAGCCGTCAAACAGATAACCCACCGTCGTCACCTCCGTGGTGTTGAGTAATCCAGCTCCGACGATTTCCAGCGCTAGACAGTCCGCAAACACATTGGTAAATACTGTGGCATTTACGCTTGCGGCAAAAAGGCCGGCTGGCACTGAGCGCAGATTTTTACAGCCCCTGAAGGTCTGGCCGTATGCAGTCACCAGCGGGTTGCCGCTGAACAGGTTTTCCGGTATTTCCGCCACGCCGGTGTTCTGGAACGTCGCGCCAAACGCGGTGATAAGTGGGCAAGATGCAAACAGCATAGGCGGAATCTCCGCCAGTGAACTGCAGTCGTAGAACGTTGATCCGGCGCTGGTCAGCAGGGTGTTTTGTTCCAGTAAATCTGCAGGCACTACCGCCAGCGCGGTACAGCCGGAGAACGTCAGCGTTAACGAAGTGAGATTGACGCAACCCGCAAGCAGGCCGGATGGCAGCGCGATCAGTGCGCTACAGTCCTGGAATGTGGAACCCATGCCTTTCAGGGATACCATGTCGCTGAACAGTTCTTTCGGTAGCCCGGCCAGCGCAGAGCACTTATTGAACAGGTAATCGACGGCTGTCACTTTACCGCAACCAGCAAACATATCTCCCGCGAGGGAAACCAGTGAGCGGCAGCCGGAGAAGGTGTAGCCCAGGCTGGTTAACGCGCTACATCCACGAAATGCCCCTTCGCCCACAGATACCAGAGAATGACAGTTCAGAAATGCATAAACGAATGTCGTCACCAGCGCTTTATCGGCAAAAGCGCCGGCCTCTACTTTGATAAGTGATTCGCAGTTGGCGAAAGCGTATGAGTAAGTGGTAACTTTCACACAGTCAGCAAAAGACGGAAGTGCCGTCAGGCTGCTGCAACCATAAAATACGCTGGCGAACGTTGTCGCACTGTCGCAACCGCTGAAAATATCATCGGCAACGGTCTCAAGGGTGCGGCAGCTGTAAAATGCGGAGGCGAATGTTTGCGCCAGGCTGCACCCGGCAAACAAGCCCGCGCCGACGGTTTTCAGTGAACTACAACCAGAAAATACCGTCCCGAAATATGTCACTTTTGACAGGCCAGCAAACAATTCAACGGGAACAGCCAGGAGCTGTGAGCAGCCGCTAAACGCGCCGCCAAAATGACTCGCCTCAGAGCAGGCATGAAACAGGCTGGCAGGTAATTCTGTCAGCGCTGCGCAATTCTGGAATACACCTGTGAAAATGCCTCCCGGAACATCAGCGAACATGTCGCCACGCAACACCAGAAGGTAGCGGCAGCCCCTGAAGCAGTACGAAAAAGATGTGGCTGAAACGCACCCTTTAAATACCCCGGACCCGACACTTAACAGCGCCGTGCAGCCATCAAATGCACTGTTAAAACTGACCGCAGATGTGCAGCCACTGAAGGTACTATTTCCGGTACTGGTGAGAGCGGTGCATTTTTCGAAAACAGAGATAAAGTGCGCCACTGCAGCCAGGCCGCTAAACAGCCCGTCAGGGAGGATACCCAGTGCTGTACAGCCGTAGAATGCAGATGTGAAATCTGTGGCAGCAGTAAGACGTGAGAACAGCTCCGACGGTAATTCTTCCAGAGAGGTGCAATCCCTGAACAGGGACGTGCAGCTCTGCACTTTCGGAAGATCATCAAACGCCCCGGTATGCACTCTGACAAGCCCTGTCGCGCCTGAAGCAAAGGAGGTGAGATTATCCCGGTTCCCGGTGACATAAATAATTTCACGGACGGTGTTCAGCGTCACGGAGACGTTCCCGATAGCCCGCTGAAAGCTGGCGGTTTCGGTATTCTTGACCGTTACTGTGTATTCCCTGCCCTCCTCCAGTTCACGGGTCGGAACAACCCAGCCATAAGTGGCACTGGCCGGGTCGAGGCGATACTCCCGGCTGTCGATTCCGTCTCCATAATCAACGGTGAAATCCTCATCCATGCGGACAAAGAACAGCGGACGGTTTGCATTATCGATGCTAGTGACGAACTTCATCACTGCAACCACTTTCACGCCGATCGTCGCGCTAACGCCGTTAGTTGTGGTGACGGTGACCGAGCAGCTTCCCCGCTTCACGGCCATGACCACAATGGCGCCATCGACAATCCGGGCGGTCGCAATTGTTTTGTCCGACGTGGTTACCGTAAACGTTTTATCTTCTGCGTATTCAGGGAGGATGGTCACCGTGACTGTTTCCGAGTCACCGGGGGCCAGATTTAGCTCGTCGCGGGATAAAATCACCTGCAACGGGACAAAGCGCGGCGTGATTTTCTCTGTGGCATACATGTAACCGGCCACATATGAGGTTCCCTGAAGTCGGCCAAATACATGCACGGAAAACCAGCTGCGCAGGTTTCTGGCACGCAGCACCGCGATTTTCAGATCCTGCTGGTCGTATTCCGTCACCGGTAAATCATTCTGATGTACATTCAGCCGGAAGGTGTACGGATCTCCCTTCGGATTCTGGTTGAACCATTCGACAATGTCCGTACCGAAAGGGCTGTCCACCAGGGCATGGCGGACGGCGGCAACCGTACCGCGATGGCGGTGAATGTAGTGCGCGCGCTTGATCGCATCGCGTTTCTTTTGTTCTGACCAGTCAATATTCCAGGTATCAACCTGATATTCCCACGCCAGCCACGGCAGGAGCGCCAGCGGGCAGCTGTCGGGATCTTTCACCCAGCGGATCAGATGTACTGGCAGACTCGCCAGCGCTGCAGCGCTGGCCCTGTCAATGGCCCGCTCTACGGCGGTGCCGTTAGGTGGCAGAATGCTGGCGGGATAATTAGCGGTCATGGTCCATCACCACAAGGTTTATTTTGACGGAGGTGCAATGAGGCACTTCTCCCATCGTCGCCACGACGTCGGCGGCAGGTGAATGCAAATCGACGGTAACAACGCCATCCTGATGCAGCGCCCCATCTATGCCCGACCGTGCAGCGGTGGCGTTGATGAGATGCACAGAGGCGGTGTATTCGTTCAGTGCTGCGGTGGCATTTTCCAGCACCGTGGCAGTGTCCACGCCATAAGGGACATAAATATCAGCGACCACCTGATAATTCACAATCACAGCGGAGCGGACATAATCGGCCACATAATCCGTAATCGGACGCACGTCTTCCGGGTTCACCGCTGCCAGCACTTTATCAAGCAGAGCCTGCGGGGCGGTCCCATCTCCGGTACGTGACAACACGTAGAGGAAAACTCGGCCCTCCTGGTCATGCGTCTCCGGGCCATAGGCGCGCACGTCGAGCACATCCGCATCAGCTCCCAGTGCAAAATAGTGATAGGCATTTCGGGCACCAGCCGTGCTCAGGCGTGCCCATGAGAGCAGCGTGCGGGCGCGTAAGGCCTCATCGCTTTCGTATTCAGCGTCCGCCTCGTCAGTGGCTTCGGTAATCAGCAGGCGTTCAGTGTCAAAATTACCCGCGACCTGATCGAGATCCGCTCCCAGAGCGCTCGAAAGCAGCACCGCGCGCACGGCCTCATTGATACGTTGCAGCAGATGGATCTCGCGGTAGGTGAACGCCTGCGCCAGTGCAGCCATCGGTTCAGATTCCAGCAGTAGCGCAGCAGAAACAGAAGCCTGTTGTTCCGTAGGCATCGCCGCGACAATGAGCGCCTGAACATCTGCCAGCACGGTTTCAAAATCCGGCACCTCGACGATATCAGGCTGCGGTATCTGAGATAAATCGACCGATGTTTGCACGCTAGCTCCTTAGACTGATGGTGTTGCTGGTTTCTGTCATGGTTTCGGTGATTGTGCCGGTCAGTTCAGCGGTGACGGCGCCGGTCTCGGAAAACACCACATTGACGGTGGTCAGGCTGATCCGCGGCTCCCACTGTGCCAGCGCAATGGCGGTGGCGCCCATCAGCTGCATGCGGGTGACGGTGTTCTGTGGCGCATCGAGTAAATCAGGTACCACGCTGCCAAACTCCCGGCGCATCACACGGGAGCCTGTCGGCGTGGTGAGGATTTTTGTCACGGACTGCCAGAGCTGATCGTGATCGGTCAGCACGCCGGAGCCCTCCGGATTCATACCGGTGTAACTGGCTGTCATCGCGTTCCCTCCGTCCAGCTTCCGCCGGTCTGGACCTTGCCATGACCATGGCTGTCAACCTGGACACCATTGGACGTTAACGCGCCGTTGCTGTGGGTCATATCACCGGCCATCGTCCCGCCATGGGTCAGCTCAAATGTCCGTGTTTTGAGGTGGCTGGTACACTCCACCTCCGGCGTATCCAGCGTGACGCGGCTCTCTGCCTGGATAAACGCGGTTTTAATACCGGTCACGGCCAGCGCTCCGGCATCGTCAGCAGCGTCGTAATGCAGGCGCGCGCCATCCGGTGCGGTGATGCTGATTTCCAGCAGACTGCTACCCGTCGCCGGGTTGTCTGCACTGTATGCCGAACCAATCACAAACGCGTTTTCAGGGTTGCCGCCAGGACAACCAATCCAGACTTGCTCCCCGATAGAGGGAGGCAACCAGATTGTGAATGCTCCTGCACGAGTGACGTTCCAGCGGATCCAGGTGGTCAGCAGTCTGCCTGAGCGAACGCGCACTGCTTTTGCATCCGCACTGATTTGCTCAACCACGCCCAGACGCAGAATGTTTTCCAGCAGGCGAAATAAATCGGTATTCATGACGCACCGCCCAGGCTGCCGATCACGGCGTTTTCCGTTGCGGTCATATCGGCTAGCGTCATGCCCAGCAGCTCACGTGCGGGGTACTGCGCATAAGCGCCAGGACCTGCTTCATCTTTGAGGCCGTACTGGTGAATGCGGGCAATACGTGCGGCGATGCCATCAAATCCCACCGTAACGCCGCCCGCGTCCGGTCTGACTTTCATAAACCGCAGCGTGCGCAGGCGGGTAAACATCGGTGCTTTTTTTGTCTCCGTCTGTGTCGTTGACTGGGTTTTGATTTCCAGATAGCGCTCGATATCAGCCCGGTAAAATGTACGGACATCCCGGCGTTTCTCGTCAAAACCCGTGATCGTCTGCCCGTATTTACCGCGTCCACCGCGCCAGTTTTTCAGCACCCGGACTTCGTTATTCCAGAAGAACTTAATCCCCTGCTGGGTGCGGTAAACCTTGCGACGGCGTGCCGTATAGCCGCTGCCGTCCGGGTTTTTCTGTGACGCGATGCGGCGCTGCTGACTTCTGCGCACTGCCAGGCCAATTTTGCGCGCGGTGTGGGTGCGCCCCGCCGGGCTTACGCCGTCGAGGATCTCCTGAAAAATCCGGTCCAGTTCGCTGAACATCCGATCGCTCACGCTCCAGCCTCCTGAAGCATGCCTTCAAATACCAGCTCCCAGCCCGTTGCGTGAGGCGTCAGTACTCGCGGGCGCGGCTCCGGCAAATGCTCGGCATATGGCACACCGTTTTCATCCAGCTGCACCAGTACCCGCTGGCGAACCGGTAGCTCAAACATCAAATCAGCGGTATCGTCGCTGTTAATCAGCGTGGTGAACTTTATCTGCTGGTTTTTATCCGGGTTCAGCAGCAGATCGGGCTGATTGAACCACAGCCAGGCCATCAACGGTAACGTGAAGTCATCAATGCTCCCGGCGTAGTTCATCACGAATAGCACCAGGGAATAGCGATACATGAAAGATGGCGTTTCACCGGTGGTTTCAATGCCGCCCTCTTCAACGAACACCGTCCAGGCTTCCGGGTTCGCCCGGCACCAGGTATTTGCCTTCTCGATCGCGGCGCGCAGCGTGTTTATCTTCAGCATTTATGGCTCCTTACGGGGGATCTGGCGCAGCGTGTCCCACTGGCGGATCGCGGCTTTATCGGCATTGCAGGAATCAAGCGCATCAAGCAGCCGATCGCTGAATATTGCTACCGCGCCCCATGTCACCGGCTCATCCAGCGCCGGGGTCGGCGTCTCGTCGGTCAGGCTCTCCGGTACGGGTTCACGGAGCAGCTGTATGATCGGTGCGGGTGGCGCGGTTTTGCAGGCTGTGGCTGACAGCGTCAGGCACAACAGAAACAGCGCATGTGTCACCGCTGATCGCTGTTCGCATCTCTTCACGTCGGCGCTCTCCTTCGTCGTTACGCTGCTGATCGCGGGCTTTTAGTTCCGCCAGTAATTTATGAGTCTGTAAGGTGGTCGCCTTCACTTCCTCGATAACCTGGCCGTATCCGATTGCTGTTTCGGTCAGCAGCTTGTTGCGGGTGCGGATCTCGCTCAGGCTGTCGGTCTGCCACCAGACGATGACAAGAAGAACAAGCACGGCAACGGCATAAGCGGCCTTCATGGCAAGGCACCCGCACCCAGCAGACACCAGGCTGTAAAGTCGGTCCGTCGGTTAACTAGACCTGTGGAGCGTTTCCCCCCGACATTGACAAAATCAGTCAGCCTGTAGCACATCAGCGGCCATTGTCTGGCCTGCGCGTGCTTCCAGATTGTCGTTCTCTGTTTGCGACCGTTTTTATCGGTAAACCACATCAGCCCGGAACATCCCAGATTGAGCGCAGCATCCGTCATGGCTTCAAAGGTGAACTGCGGCATGTCGGCGCCGTGGAAGTTGTTATTGATGCAGTTTTCTGCTCGCTGCAGATCGTTTATCCAGCGTCGGGCAATCTCCTGGCTGGTGTACTCGCGATTTTCCACGCCGCCGGTAGAGCCAATGCCAATAGTCAGCACCCCTGCAGTACAGTAGTAAGGCGTGCTGCGGCAGTCCTCCCAGGCAGCGATTTTCTGCTGACCTTCCGGCGATGTTCTGACGCTGCCGGGTGCCAGCGAAACGCCCAGCGCCACAATCACCGCAATCGAACACTTTTTGATGATGTTCTTCATGTCGGGTTGTCTCCGTGCAACTGCTCCAGCAGCTGCCGTTCGCGGTCCGACAGGTTGCGAGTTTCCGCCAGGTGCACAATCTGCTCGATCAATTCGTTACGGCGTTTGCTGGCCTGTTCAATGCGGCGGCGGTGAATCGCCAGCCGGGCGGCGGAAACCAGCCCAAGGAGAAGACCTGCCAGCGCCAGCTTTTCACTGACGGTCATCACACCCACGCCGGTCACCACGCCAGATGCCAGAAATGTGATGTATTCGTTTATGCGATCCAGGGTCATTCCCATAACTGGACGGTTGCCCGTTCCACCTCGCTGGTTATCACGGGCATTTCGATCTCCTGCCCGGCGTTCAAAAATATCTGGTTGCTCAGCCCCGGATTGGCTTCGAGTACCTTCTCCGTGACGCCTGTGGTTTTGCCGTAATGGCGCCAGCAAAGCTGATCAACCGTGTCGTTTTGCAGCGCCCTGACTTTCATCAGAACAGCTCCGCATAAATACGGGCTTCTTCTCGAATGTCAGCGATGCTCCAGCGCCCGTCTCGCCAGAGATCGTCGATCTGCCGGTCCAGGGCTTCTGCATCCTTGTCACCCTTTGGTGTGGTACTAACGTCCCTGTATCCTTCCAGCACGCTGGCGCGCGTAAAGGAGTAGACCGCACGCCGGAAGCGGTAAACTTTTGCGCTTTCACCGTTAATCAGTTCGACGGGGTCACCGACAGACGTCAGCAGGACAGAGGCCAGTGATTCAGCACCTTCCGCCTCCCGTTGCCTGCGCCAGTCCTTCAGCTGGTCCGCAACATGCAGCGCGGCCTCAGTCGCCATGTGCATCAGCCGGGAGGTCGTAATATCCCCGGCGATGCGGGCAGCGAGGCGCAGATCGTGGAGTTTTACTGTCGGCCAGAATGTACTGACGGTGATCTGCGCGCCGCCGTCATCCACGTCCGTCACATCACTGTCGGCGGGTCTGACTGGACGCTGTGCGATAAAGCTCATCGACGTTTCTCCGGTAGATCAGGCGGTGGGCGTCCGGTAAAAAGACCGCATAACGGGCAGATCGCCGGGCGCGCCGCCTGTGGCGCGGGGCCAGTTCGTTACATTCAGGCATTTGCTCTGGCGGCGACTTTCGTGGTCTTCTTTGCCGCCGTTGTGCGGGTGGCTTTTCTGGTGCCGGTCGCCGCTTTCGCCTGCCTGCGTGTTCGTGTTGTTTTTTCTGCTGCGGGTGGTTCAGCTGCCGGCGCCTCAACTGCGGCGGCCTCGCTGAATACAGCGCTGGTCTGCGGTACCTTTTTCAGAGCGCTGACCAGAGAGGCGATCTCTCGCTTAACGCCTGCGCCAGGGTTCAGGCTCATGGCTTCACGGAAGAGTTTTAACGCCTCGCCTTTCGTCTCTGCGTCTTCGGTAGCGCGTCGGCAAAATGCCTGAACCTTGCATAGCTTCGCGCGGACCTCATCGGGCATATCGCTGGCCCCCACGATCCCGGCTAACTCATCAAGCATGGTGATATAGCCGGACAGGTCAGCTTCGGCGTCCGTGGTGGCGAGATTCAGAATGGGATTACAGATTTCCTCTGCCAGCACCGTGGCGGCCGATCTGCGGTAGTTGTCCTCCGGCATGCTCAGGCCATGCTTAACGACATAGCGCCCGATACGCAGTGCCAACGGATAATCAAAGCAGTCCGCGGCCCACACCATCAGCGTGGAGATAACCGGATCCGCGCGTCCGCTGTCACCTTCGATCGTCCCGTCAATCCACCCTTGAAACTCCGGGAGAATGCTGGCTTTCACAGCGGCTTTCGCCTGCCTGGACTGGATCTGACTTAGCGAGGATTTATGCATGCGCAGGCGAAAGAGGATCTGCTCATGCGCGGTGCGCGTCTCTGCATCCCGCTGATCGCTGCCGCCCCGCCTCTCTGCCATGACCTGCTGGAAGTGTTTTTGTGCTGGTGTAAGCATTCGTTAACTCCTGGCGGGCGCGTTGCCCGCCTGGTTGCGGTTATTATCAGGCGAATGTCACGCCATCGATCATGGCAATCATGCCGTACTCTTCAATGACATAGTCGTCATTGCTGGA
The DNA here is from genome assembly GCF_051131735.1 of Klebsiella sp. B345. NCBI lineage: Bacteria > Pseudomonadati > Pseudomonadota > Gammaproteobacteria > Enterobacterales > Enterobacteriaceae > Klebsiella > Klebsiella sp. B345. Next base: position 5,195,749 of record NZ_CP180443.1, on the reverse strand, counting down.
CTGATAGGTCGCAATACGGTTGTAGTGCGGTTCTTCCCGGATAGAGCGGCGCAGGGAGCCTTTCTGGTAGTACACAGAGAGGTTTTTCAGGTTGGTGATTAACACCACGTCTTCCGGGATCCCCGGTACAAACACGGTCGGCAGGCCGCCGATTTTTTCCTGGCTGACAATCAGCTGCGCAGCCAGCAATTCGGTATTCGGGTTGGTCTGACTGAGTGCGTTGACTTTTGGCAGGTTCACTTTCAGCAGCAGATCGGAAGAAAGCACGGTGACCAGGCCAGGGGTACGGCGGAACCATGGATCCATGAGGCTGTGACGAGCATCGAGCACGGCGGCGTCAATATTGCCGTAGGTGCCGGATGCAATTACCGCGTTGTTCTCATCGCGGGAGGTCAGCGTGATGCCTGGCATAATGCGCTGCGGCGCTTCATCGCGGATCTTTTGCAGCCAGCCCACGCCGCAATCCTGCAATAACGGATACGCCGTGCGATCGGAGTTTTCGGAGTAGTGCGTACCATTGAAGCCAACCATCTGGCGATCCAGCCCCAACTGACGGGCCATGGCATTGCTGATCAGCGACTGAAAGTCTGGGTGACCGGCCCACGCATCCAGCTCCGCATAGGAAAGCGCATAGTCATAGTTGGTTTTGCGGCAGTGGTAGTTCTGCGGCTCTTTGTTATGGTTCGGCGCCGGGTTGCGGCGGTTGGTGCCGTCCGAGCTGTTGTTGGTGCTCGCCATCGGCCCTTTACTGCCGATCTTCACTTTCTGGCCTTCCTGCTCCTTAACCCCAAAGTGGTTAACCTGCTTCATAAAGTCGTCCGACTCCATGGCGGCCTGTTCCAGCTTTTGCTGAATAGTCGGGTCAACGCTAAAGCGATTGGCAACAGCTGAAGGTGAAACGCCATTCAGTTGTGCCTGACGCACAATATAATTATCAAATAGTTCGCGGGTCTGGTTTTCCATGATTACCTCTTAAAATTCTGCAAGCTGGGTGCTGCTGGCGCCGGTCGCCGCCGGCCGCGCGCTGTAATTCTCTGCAGGCTGGTTCTGAAGTTGACCACGCAAGGCGTTGAGTTCACTGGTCAGTTGCTTGATATCCGCTTTATCCTGCTGACGTTCCTGCTTCAGGGTGCTTAACTGGTCAATCTGGTCGCCCTGTGATTGCGCCACAGCTTCAACAACCTGGTGCAGCTGGCTGAAGCGCTGATCGTCAGTTTTCTGGCCCTTATTCAGAATGCCCATCATACGGTTGAACCAGTTGGCCCCCTCTTCACTGCGCTGGGCTGCCAGCTCGACCACTTCGGCCTCCAGCGCATCAGAGAACAACGGCGCCTCAACCTGTTGGTTGTTGAAGGCCATCACCTGCACACGCTGCTGGGCGGCAAATTTGAGACGCTCAGTCCCCAGGCTTGCCGGCGTGTCTGTCATCGCAAGGCCAACCACGTACGCCTTACCGTTAAGAGCAAATTGCGGATGCAGCTCAATGCTGGAGTAGACTTTTTTCCCGTCATCAGTGAGCTGCTTCATACGCGTTGATGCGTCGATTTCGGCATACAGTGCAGTGCGACCAGAGAGCGGACCGTCAGTGATGTCTTCAACACTTAATGCCGCCACATCCCCCATAGCGCCGAAGTCACTGCCCGGATACGGGGAAAGGTAGTGCTCGACATTCACGCGGGCGCCGTAAACATCGGGATTGTAGTTAGCCGCAGCGTCGCGAAGGTGTTCCGGGCGGATCTCGCGCCCGTCAACCGTCGCGCCAGAAACCGCAACACGGAATTTTTTACGGGCTGGTTTAGTGGTGCTGGCCATGTCGTTTATCCTGTTGGTTTGTGTCAGTCGCAGCATCATGGCATTGCGTAAAAGCCCCGCGCCACGCGGTTTTGTTGTCGGAGAACGCCCAGACCTGAAACCCCGCGCCGCCGTGATCGCGCGCGGGTAATCTCCCTGCTCAAAAGGGGGTGTGAATGATTCAGGATGCGTTTATTCGATTGCGGGCTAAGCAGCTCTACTGGCAGGGGTATCCGCCCGCCGAAATATCCCGGCTGATGGGTATCAACCCGAACACGGTTTATTCGTGGAAAAAGCGTGATGAGTGGGACGAGACGACACCGATCAAACGGGTCACGCAATCCATTGACACCCGTCTCTGCCAGTTAAGTGCAAAGGACAATAAAACCGGTGGCGATTTCAAAGAGATCGATCTGTTAACCCGGCAGTTAAAAAAGCTGGATACCGGGCAGAGCACCACCCTCTCTGGCGTTAATAAAACCAGTCGTCGCAAGAAGAAAAACCATTTCACCGACGAACAGATAGAAGCGCTGCGCACAAAAATCATCGACTCTCTCGCCTGGCATCAGCGCGGTTGGTATGAGCAACGCGATATGCGTAACCGAATGATCCTCAAATCGCGCCAGATTGGGGCGACCTGGTACTTTGCCCGCGAGGCGCTGCTGGGTGCATTGAGGACTGATGTTAAGCACGACTATCAGCGCAACCAAATCTTCCTTTCAGCATCCCGTAAACAGGCGCTTCAGTTCCGAAACTTTATCCGTAAAGCGGCTGAAGAGGTGGATGTTGAGCTTAAAGGCGGTGAGCAAATTACCCTGTCAAACGGCGCAGAGCTGCACTTTCTCGGGACGTCAGCAGCAACCGCGCAGTCTTACACCGGCCACCTGCGATTTGATGAGTTTTTCTGGACCGGTAACTTTATCAACCTGCGTAAGGTCGCCGGGGCCATGGCGACGCTGAAGGGATTAACGCGCACCTACTTCTCCACCCCCTCCAGTGAAAGCCATGAAGCCTATCAGTTCTGGACCGGTGACCGTTGGAATGCGAAGCGGCCTAAAGCGCAGCGTGTTGATTTCGATGTGACCTGGAAGAAAACCCATAGCGGCGTGCTTTACCCGGACAAAACGTGGCGGCAGATCGTCACTATTCAGGACGCCATCAACAACGGCTGGGACTATACCGACATTGACGAGATCAGAGATGAAAACAGCCCTGATGAATTTGAAAACCTCTACATGTGCGAGTTCGTCAAAGACGGCGAAAGCGCGTTCAACCTGAGTCAGTTGCTGGGTTGCGGCGTTGACGGGTACGACGACTGGCCGGACTGGAAACCTTTCGCTGGGCGCCCCATGGGCCTGCGTGAAGTCTGGCTGGGTTATGACGCCAACGGCGGCAGTGGCAATGGCGATGCCGGCGCCCTGTCCGTCACTGTCCCTCCCCTGGTGGCCGGAGGGCGGTTTCGCACGATTGAAATTCAGCAGCTGCGAGGCCTTGAATTTGAGCAGCAGGCGGCAGTGATCAAGGAGGCGGCGGAACGCTACAACGTCACCCACATTGCCATTGACGGGCAAGGCATCGGCGAGGCGGTCTGGCAGATTGTTAAAAACTGGTTCCCGGCGGCTATTTGCTACCAGATGAGCCTCTCATCCAAGCGCGCCCTGGTCCTTAAAATGCTGCAGTTAATACGCGCCGGACGCTGGGAATATGACCGCAGCGAGCAGGGTCTGGTCAGAGCCTTTAACGCCGTTCGCAAAGTCGTTACGCCCGGTGGTTTCATGACGTACGAGACGGACCGGTCACGCGGAGTGAGCCATGGTGATATGGCGTGGGCAACCATGCTTTCGATTATTAATGAACCGCTGGGCCAGGAAAGTGGCGGCGGTGGTTTCGCGATGGGGTGGTAACAGTGAAAAAGAAATACAGTAAAAAACCGGTAACCAGCACCTCCGGTTCTGACATTGCGGAGTCACTGAAGGCCGATCCGGCGCTGACAGCGTTCAGCTTTGACGGCCCCTATCCCGTGCGTGATATGGCCGACCTGCTGGACAATCTTTATTGCCTGGATAACGGGCGATACTATGAAACACCGGTAGATTTTTATGGTTTGGCTAAAGCGCCACGCCAGAGCGCCTGGCATGAGTCTGCCCTGTACTTCAAACGTAATGTGCTGACCGGCTGCTTTATCCCGCACAAGCTGCTCAATCGCCAGACCTTTTCCGCGTTTGCACTGGACTGGTTCACGTTTGGCAATGCCTACCTTGAACTGCCGCGCAATCGCCTGGGCGGACCGCTTCCCTTCCGGCATTCACTGGCAAAGTACACCCGGCGCGGGAGCACAGATCTCGATCAATACTGGTTCATCAGGCGCTGGAAAGAGGAACATTCGTTTAAACCGGGTTCAGTGTGTCACGTTCTGAATCCGGACATTAATCAGGAGGTCTACGGCATGCCGGAATATATGGCAGCGCTGCTGGCGACCAGTCTGGCTCACTCCGCTGACATGTTCCGCAAGCTCTACTACGACAACGGCTCCCACGCGGGATGTATCGTCTATATCGGTGCGGGGCAGGTTGACGATAAAAGCATGAAGGCGGTCAAGGAGACACTAACCGGTGCGCGGGGTCAAGGCGCGTTTAAAAACCTGCTGCTGCATGCGCCAGGCGGCGGCAAGGATGGCGTGCAAATCCTCCCCTTCCAGCAGATCACGGCGAAAGATGAGTTTATCAACATTAAGAACGCCACCCGGGACGACATACTCGCAGCGCACCGTATCCCGCCGCAGCTGATGGGCGCCATGCCAGAGGGAAACGGATCATTTGGGGATATCGAGAAAGCCGCCCGGGTATACGCTATCAACGAGCTGACGCCCGTAATGGAAGCGCTGAAGGTGGTTAATGAGTGGGCGGGTGAAGAAGTGATCCGCTTCAATCCCTATGCGTTGCTTTCCCCTGAGAAATAACCGCCAGATAAGTCAGTTTCTTTAAACAACATCAGCCATTTATAGCAGGCCAGCGTTTTCGCTGGCCTCATCTTTTCTGCTTTAAAAAATCCCGCATCAGTTGCCCTCTACGCATCGCTGCTTTTTTCCTGCGCGAGGCATGCCTCCACCCAAAACGACCGCTCACCGTGACGCAGAAACCGTGAAAATGCGTGTTCTGCCACCCTCCCTATCCTGACCCGCTTGCGGGGGCTTGCCCCCCGTCACCTGCGCGCAGATATCCTGTTGTTTTTCGTACATGCACAAAACCAGCCCCAGACCACATATCATGCAGGGTTAAAGGGGTAGAGCACATCAAAAAAATTGTGCAAATTTTTGCGTTGTTGTACAACGCCTGCTCCTCACATAAGGCTGACAGACAAATATCTGATAAGGTCAGCTCCGTGCGAGCAGTTGATCTTGTATTGCCCTCTTTCAAGTAATGGTCAGACCCTCATGTCCAATATGAATGTTAGATTACCGAACGTAATAGAGTAGATTCAACATCAAACAAATCATTTAATATCATACAGTTAAAAACATTCAATAGGAAAATGATGGATTATCTTTTCAGTATGTGGAAATTTATAGATGATAGTGTAAAGATGTATGAACCATACACAAATGGGGGTTATCTATCGTGGCTGAAACTAAGAATATTGATGCTGTAGCTGGTATTATTTCCAGTAAGATATTTAGGGAACTAAAATGGGAGATGAGCAAACACACTGATCTCAATTGGCCGTGTTGTTTAGACTCGCACCTCAAGCATAATCAAAAAGAAAAAACACACCCTACCGATGTGGTTTTTTTCTATAAAGATCCATATAGTGATATATATCAATACATTCAGACAGATCTTAAGTCTTATTCAAATAAGACCATAACAGACTCTCAATATGGAAAAATACAATCTACAATAAAAAGCTTAGCCCAACAGGTAGATTGCAGCGTAAGAAACTCTGAGTGGAAAGGTCTATTTCTGAATGAGATCACAGATAAATTTCAAGTACATGGAATGCTTTTCATATATAACCATGACAATGAGTACGACAAGGAGTTGCTTGATAAGATTTCAAATATTCTAAATTCAGATCTAAAATTTCCAACTAATTCTTATCTCTTTATTTTAGACCCAGTTACAATCAGATTTCTATTAAGCGTGACTGAAGATATTGCGAAGCGAAGAAATTATGAAGATTATAATGGGCAGTTGGCCGAAATACTATGGGAGAAAATTCCCCCATGGGATAGTTGTGGATTTTTTTATCCTGACAAACATAACAAATTTGCGTCTAAAGACAGGCTATTACCAGCAACTCTTGAAATGCTTACATCAGGAATGATTTTCTTCCAATACAATCATGATTTCGTCCGCGACCAGAATGGCGCTAAAATCACAAAAAAATATTAAATATTTATTGGAAAGAAGTGATAACCAAAGAGGAACAATTTGTTTTCTTAATTGAATATATATTTAACTATCAATTATTAAACCAGTTTGATAAGATTTTCATTGTTACACCTTTTAGTTCCTCTTCATCTCAATTTTTAAGAGATGCAATTACAACTTATTCCAGGATTTATTCTTTTACACTTGATAAATTGAATCGACTAAGAGAGCAATTACATAATATTTCGATCGACATGGTAACCTCTAGTATATTCCCATTTAGAGTAACCAGCAAAGATGTTAAGAAAATTTGTGATTTTTCTGGAGAGTCTAAATGAATAAGTATCAAGCAACAATATTCTCAACTGATAGTGACATATATACAGCCCTGCAATCGAATAAAATTAAGCTATCAGATAATTCCATCCGTGAAATTGCGTTTAATCGTGGTGTTTTGTTTGCATCAAATCTTGAAAGAGATGTACTGATAGAAAAAGTGTCTGAACTCCCGTTCTCATATTCTCACATTGTATCAATTCAGGATCGACTGGCAACAAATACGAACCATGAAATATATTCAATATTGCGTGTTTACGAAGGCTTCGATGTTAACAATCTATATGAAGTAGTAGAGACCGTTAAATCAGAAAGGAACAACAAATATAAAGAAGAAATTATCACTCACAGCGGCGGCCTAGGAATATATACCATCGAAGTTAAGTATACTGAATACGATTTTAGACGAGGTAAATTTCAACAAAAAAAATTAAATGGTGGAAAGATAAGCTTTATTAAGTCCAAGAATTTCACATCCGTACGATTCACTCAAACTAAGAAAATAAAAAGTATCCTCAATGATATACTTAACTATTACAAGGTTAAGGTTTTAGACACAATAAACATACAGCACATCGATCTTGCACATATTTCAGACCAGAAACTGAGAAATATGTTCGCCAAACATCTCTACGACTTTGACAACAGATCTACACTCGATGGTTTTAATTACTTTGGTCTTGAGAAAGTTAGACTAAGCAGAATAAAAACAATATTTGAAGATGATGCAGATGATCTGAGTACCCCTTCTTCGGATTTAAACTCAGATTTTGAAGGAGATGAAGGTGATGAAGGTGATGAAGGTGATAGCTCGCAAGGAATGATAAGTAAAAGTGAGGAAAATAGAAAAGATGAACATAACCGAGTATTTAGACTTAATAATGCATCTTATGATGGACATTCATTAGTTGATGCCAAGCAGATTGAGGAGTTGTGTGATGAGGGTTTCTATAGAAGCTTTATAAGATGGAAGTCACGTGTTACTTTACTAAATAACAATCCAATTGTTACTTTTGAAATTGGGTTCGAGGACAAACATTTCTGTCGTGAAATTAAAATAAGAATACTTCATAAGCAGTATTCATACTCAGGGGATGACAAGGAAAAAATCGAACCTCATGAGTTTGATTTGATTATAAAATCATTAGAGGATAGAATATTTAATGCAAATGATTTAATTATAGAAGAACTGGCAAAGCAAACATCAACGCCGATTAAAACGTTAGAAGAAGAACCGGAGGCTGAATAATGATAAAAGTCAAGGTCTTTCACACTGATGAATGCCTAATGAGAGACTTCGCTCTTAGTAAGGTTAACTCAAAAAGCTATAATGACAATGATGGATTTGGATTTGTCATCCACGATGATTTTACTGATTATTGCAAAGTTCAATATGTTGAAAAAAACACTATTGAGCGACAAATTGAAACACCGATAGGTGATTTTAGTACTATTCAAGAAGTAACATATTACAAATTTTTCTTTATCCTAAGATATAACTCTAACAATTCAATAATATTCTTGAACCCCCCGCGAAATATAAAATACGCTTCTGATATTATTCGCAGTCTAATTCCTGAGGGCTGTCACGTAAGCCAGCTAAAGTTAGATTTAAAAACATAATAGAAAGTATTAAACACATACGAAAAGGGAAGCTAAAGCGCTACGCTTAGCAATATTCTATATGATACTCAAACCCATGCCAAAACAAAATTAAACTCAACAGATGATTTATATCATTTTTATACTGAAAATTATATGAAAACAATCGCAAAAGTAGATAGCGCCATTTTTGAAATAAATGGGAAACTTTATGAGTTAACAGAATCAGGACGGATAACTTTCCAGGGAGATGATATTGAGTCCGTACTTAACTTTCTTTGAACATAGCACCCTGCTCTGCCAGGGTGCTATTTTTTGAGTTGGATCGCTGCCGTGTAGTTTTGCTGAAGCAATGCTGCCTCTGATTTTTTCTTTTGGTACTCCGAAACCGCAGCGGCATAGTTGTCTGCCCGTCGTTCCGCCTCTTGCTGTAGCTGCCCGCGCCAGCGCTGCTCTGCTTCTTCCACTGTCAGGCTCATATCTTTCGCAGCAGTGACTTTTGGGCCCCACGTCAGCGCGGCTTCGTCATCAATTGATGCGCGCAGGTCGCGCGCTATGCGCACAAAGGCTTGATCAGAGCTTTCACGGCTGGATTTTTTCAGCCTGCTGATAATCTCCTGCCGTTGCTGGCGTGAACATCTCCTCAAACCCTCGATATTCAGCGGAACTTCTGTCACTGAACTGTCGCCTGGCGCTGTTTTGTCATCTGGTACCGCCAATTCTGACGATGGTTTTTCAGTCGAAACGGAGCGCCCCGTACAGTTATTGACAGAACTCCAAGGGGCCGCGTCGCGGCCTTCTAAGGTCAAATTCTCGACCGGCGATGGCTTACGCTTCGGTACAATTTTGTAATCGTTGGTACGGGTATAAATGACCGCTTCACTGATCGTAAAAGGACAATAGATGCCGGTGATTTTGGAGACTGTGTCACCATAATCATTGCCGTTTTCGGTGTATTCGTAATTGAGGCGCACGCGCAGGCAATCACGGGTTACAAACGGGCCGCCCTGGGCATTGATGTATCCCGGCCAGTCGGGCGCATCAGCTGCAGCGCGGGCAGCTTCAAGTTCCGGGTGCAAGACAAGCTCACGACTTCCTAGCCGCCGCAGCTCCCGCCAGGTGGATACAGGCGCGCCGCCAATCTGCTGGAATTGGCGAATACTCCAGCGCGAAGCCCACGCCCGCACGCGCTTTGCCATCTCTTTAACGGGCTTGCCTGACTCGTGATCAAACTCGCCATCCATTCCATAACCGTCGATATTTTTTGAGATGTACTTCGCGATGTATCCCGTTGCCGATCCAAACTCTTCATCAATTGGTTTGGCAGTAAAACGATACTCAGCCGCGCCGCGTTCGTTTCCATCCTCTTGGAGGGCGTACTCATGAAAAATATCAGTGGCAAGTTCCACCTCTTCAGGGCGGAGAAATAACAGCAGGTGCCAGTGTGGTGTTCCGTCGTGATGTGGCTCTGCGACACGAAAACCAAATGTGCGGATGCCTTCCCTCCCCCATTTGGCGCGGACACGCGACCAGACGTTACAAAGGTACTTTTGAGTTTTGCGTGGGCTGGCGTTGCAGTATTTATCGTTACGCTTGCCTGAATGCACATGCGTGGCGTGATAACGTGACGGTGCGGTCAATGTGTAGAACATGCCAACCAGTCCCATCTCGTTAGCCATATCCTCAAAGCCACGCATGCGCACCATCAATTCATGACGGGCGATCTTCGGGTTGGAAACGCTGCCCATGACCTTATCGAGCAAGGAGCTACGCTCGCCAGTGTCCTGGTCTTCCAGCTCCATTGCCTGAAGGTATTCAAAATTGGCTTTCTTTTGAGCTATCCACTCCCTGAGGCAAGGTTCAGAGCAATAGGGTGATGCCACTTTGCTGACATGGCTAGTGGCGATCATGAGGTGCTCGCGCCAGCGGTCATGGATTTTGCGGAGCTTACCCAGCCACCACTTTTCCTTTTGAAGCCTGGCAATAACACGCAATGCATCTTCTGCTGTCAGTACTTCATCGCAGTACTGTTTCCAGCCGGGGATCGCAATGTTGAGTGAGGTCGCTTTGCTGGCAATTGCGCCGTAAGCGTAGATCGTGGAAAACTCCACATCGGCGGTTTTCTCGTACCGAAAATCAAACTCACGCATAAACTCGCTTTTCATTAAATTGGCGAGCCTATAGGCCAGTCGTTTCAGGCGCTTTTTATCAGCCCAAGGCAGCAGATGAAAATCATCACGTAGCGGAAAGAGAATTGCAGGCAGATTACTTTGCGGCAGATATTGTGCGTTTACCGCATCAACACGACGCAATACATGGCGCTCAAACGTGTTGAATAACCAGCGTACAGCCTCTTTCGGATCCCTGCGGTCCAGAGTTTCCAGATGCATTGAAAAACGCTTGCGGATAAATGCGGGGAGAGCCTGGACGCGGCGACGCAAGTGACGGGCGAGCCTTGCTCGTTCAAATGCCTTGCGCGCCTCGTTATCGCGAGGTCGCAATGGTACCCGATAAGCAACATCAACAAGATCGCTATAGACGAGCGCCTTACGCTCGCCTTTAGGGGTGAGATACTCAATTGCAGGCTCTTCGGCGTCGCTTGGATTAATAGCCCGTCGCGGGGCATTCCAGCTCCATGCCAGGACTGTGGAATCAGGCATAGCTCACCGTCGTTATCTTATTTTGCCAGGTCAACGCCACAACAAGCCGGCGCGCCAAACATTTCGGCATATGTCGCATCACCCATCACCGCCCCACAGTCCGGGCAACCTCCACCACCAAAACGACCGCAACCACCACACACGCCAAGTACGCCAATCACTTCACCGGCCATATCGCGATTTTTGGCACTGATAAAACGGCGGACGCTAAGTGAGTGGAGATTGAAAGCGGAATAGATATCACGGGTTTCGGGGGTATCACTGTTTGAGATAACTGAGTGGTTGCCGCGCTGGCGATGGGCATCGAGCAGGGTTGCAACCAGAGCTCGATGATCGTCCAGGGTGAACGGCTTGCCGTATGCGGTGAAATTGGCGGTTTTACTGGCCGGGATATATGGTGGATCGCAATAAATGACAGCGTCATTGCTAGAATATCTGGCGGCACGAATTGAAAGGCGAAAATCGCTATGCATGAAAATAGCTTTTGTGTCATTGGCCTTTTCGGCAAACAGGCGCATTTCTTTTTCAGGAAAATATGGGGCTGCATTCCTTCCAAACGGAACGTTAAATTCTCCCTTCTGATTAACACGATAAAGCCCGTTAAAACCGTGGCGATTAAGGTAAAGAAACATAGCTGCCCACTGTACCTTGCGCACCGTTCCTGTTGCAGCCAGGCGGTTTTTGCTAATGAAATTGAAACCATCGCGACAAGCGTAATAGTCCTCGCAGAAATTTCCGTCCAGAAAGTACATTCGAGTGCTTCTTATTAGCTCTTCGGTAAATCTAGTTAATACGTCGAAAAAGTTGATCAATGCTAAGTTGCTGTCGCATAGAACATACCGACGGTAATCCGTATTCATAAATACGGTACCGCTGCCAACAAATGGCTCAATCAGGCAATCAGCTTTAGGTAGATGCTTTAGCAGTTCCGGCATCACGCGGGCTTTGCCGCCTGCCCATTTAATCGGTGACTTAATCATTTGCGGCATTCCTGGTTATAGGTTTCATGGGTCATCAGTCGCCACTGCTTACCACCGTTTTTGCTGAGCAAACGCCAACGCAGGCCAATGCGGATCACGAGGTAGGCGTGTGGCTTGACGCGGGTGTAATTACGCTGTCCACGAGCAAAGCAATTCAGGGCGGCAAGCGCTCTCTTACAAACCGGCAATGGTGCGTTACAAGCAACGGATAGGTGCGAATGCATGGCGGCCCTCACAGGGATCCAATGTGTGGAGAGGTCAAGCGCTGCCAGATTTCGCAGACCTGCTCCGCTTGATATCGCGCGTCAGTGAGCGTGTAACGTGCAAGAGCGCTTCTCGCATGAGGCGCATAGTCTGTGGCAGCAGCAAGGTCGAGAAGTGAACGAATGCAGCGGTATTTTGTGCCGTCAGGAAAGATGCCTGATACCCCTGAGCGATCCACGGCATAACGAAGTGAAACCAGTTTTTCCGGGGTATCTTTGAACCATACGAATAACGCCGCGTTCCGGGGACAGGTCTTATCGGCGATGAAAGCAGCAAGGCTGCAAAGTACATCTTCTTCAGCTTCAGTTGCGCTCATCACTTCGGCGCGCCAGTGAGAGTCTTTTTTCATCCAGTCGAATGCCGTACTAATGCTGATACGGCCCTTCAAGCTTTCAGATTTGCGAATGTCTATCGAAGAATAAAAAACCTTTCCGATCTGCCCTGTTGAGGGTTCAAAAAACACAGCTTCGATGGCACACAGAGGTGATGACGGTTTCTTATTGACGTTAATCAAATCGATCATTAAGTGATTCATGTTTTACTGCCCTCGCTGATGGTTATTTCGTGGTTGGCTATCCACTGCTCTAGTGCTGAATAAATCTCTTCGGGGGTAAGGCCTTGTTCTTTCAGCAGGCCCATGCGGATGCGCAGCAATCCGAGCAAGTGGGTGCGCTCGCCTTTGCGCGCATTGGTGCTGATTCCCATAAACTCCGGATCGCTTATTCCGCCCTCTAGCTTTATCGACGTAACCGACATGCAACCTCCTGAAAAAGGCAAAACGAATCCCCGGCAAAGTGAATGCCGTTATTTTTAACGCTGGTTAATTAGTGGTTAGGGCGCGGTTTTCTTTTTATCTGCTTGAATAACCTTTCATGCCAGTAATACATGAAATCAATAAAGGTCATCCGCGCGCGTTCGTGATTACCGCGAATTGCTTTCTCCAGACCGTAAATAATTATATCAATTGATGGGCTGTTAGAGCTGACTGTAATACGCGCACCATTTCTCAGGTGGACAGTGAAACCCTGCTCAGCATTTTCTATCGCCTCGCGTATCAGCATTTCCTGTTCCCAAGATGTTTTTTCTTCGGTGAACATGGCGTACTCCGATGATCAGTTAAAGCGAGGGGGCTCCAGCCGCCAGGAGGCTCTAGCTCCCAGTTTCAGGTGTTCCAGGATCTCCGGTGTAACCTCTACGGTTACCGCTTGCGGCTGAACAAACGTCATAGCCCTCTTCAGTTGCTCAGCGCCAAGAGATAGCAGGTCATATGGTTTAGGGATCTCACCATCGGTGACGGAAATAATGATGTTGCGGAGTTCTTCAAGGGTGCATTCATCATTCTCGCCTTGAAGCATTGCGAAATGATAAAGGTGGGATACGCCATGACGTAAAAGCTGGAGAGAGTAATCATGATTCCATTCCAGAAACTCTTTATTGAAATGGAAGCATTGTAAAAGCGAGTTAATTTTGTCTGCATATTCGAGTTTCATTTTCGCCCCCAGAGATTAAAAAGCAATAAACCGCTTTTTACTCATGATTCTGTCAATCGTTCGGCATGCTTCTGATAAAGCAAAGTCAATGCCGTAATAATGGCCTGTGTGCGTAATTTGATAGCGCTGGCGGTTGTACGGTTTTTTGCGTGGGAGTTTCAGAATAGTAAAACCACAGTAGAGGCTGGTTTTGCTATTGAGTTGTGATACTGATCCGCGGCTACCGTTCTTCATGTTTCCTCCCCTGAAACCGGCTATCGACCTGACTCACCGAGACCAAGCCACATCAACCACCCTTCCCTGATCTCCTTTGGACGACTTTCGTAGGCCAGTTTCATGCCGTTGTTCCAGGCTGGAAGGTAAACCCAGTACTCGCCCGCACGGCCAGAAGTAGACAGGGGATCGGTCATCTCGATTACAGGAAGCTTCCCTTTCTCGATCATTCCTCTTACCGCAGCCGGCGTTTTCCCGATGAGTCTGGCAAATTCCTGATAAGGAACCGCATCGGTCGTGCTTGTGATTTGCTTTACCATTAACATTTCCTCGTTATTCGGTTCATGGATTGCTCTTAATGGCTTATAGTTGGCTTTAGTGTTCAATACTAAACACTTAACTGTTTACATCTAAACACCATACTATTGAGATCTAAACACCATGTCAAACGCGTTAAACGAGAAAATCGTCTTAATAAGAAAGTCTGAGTATCTAAGTAGACAGCAACTAGCTGATCTAACAGGAATTCCTTATGGGACTTTAAGTTATTACGAAAGCGGACGCTCAACCCCACCAACCGACGTAATGATGAAGATTCTGCAAATACCTCAATTTACTAAATACACACTGTGGTTCATGACCGATCAGGTTTCGCCTGAAGCCGGTCAAATCGCACCGGCACTCGCACACTTTGGGCAAGACTTAACAACCTCGCAGCACTCAGACCAAAAGATTGGTTAACAATTAACCAGTCCTACATACATTTCAAATGTCTATTATTGGTCGAAAAGTATTCATCACATAATTGCAACGCGTTGAGGCCTAAAGGCAAACGCACCCATCGGAGGGTTTTCTTATGACTATTAAGAAACTCGATGATGGTCGATATGAAGTGGACATCAGGCCTGCTGGTCGCAATGGAAAGCGTATCCGCAGGAAGTTTGATAAGAAAAGTGAAGCGGTAGCTTTCGAGAAGCATACTCAGTTCAACCATCACACCAAAGAATGGTTATCAAAACCGACGGATAAGCGGCATCTGTCTGAACTGATACAGCTTTGGTGGAATTTGAAAGGCAAGCATGAGGAGCACGGTAGGATAAACCGCAACAAGTTAGATATTTTTTGCAGGATTACCGACGATCCTTGTGCTTTTCAGATTACGAAAGCGCTGATTAGTCAGTATTACGCGGCAAGAAGAAGTCAGGGCATTAAAGCTTCTACCATTAACCGTGACCTAAACAGCATCAGTGGCATGTTCACAGCGCTAATCGAGGCCGAGTTGTTTTCGGGTGAACATCCGATCAGGGGCAGGAAGAAGTTGAAAGAAGAAGTCCCCGAAACTGGCTATCTGACAGAGGACGAAATCAAGCACTTGCTCTTTAGACTGGATGGCGACAACAAGAAGATAGCCGTTCTCTGTTTGAGTACAGGTGCTCGTTGGGGTGAAGCGGCTCGACTCAAGGCAGAAAACATCATACAGAACCGTGTGACGTTCGTTAAAACCAAGAGTAACAAGCAGCGGACTGTTCCAGTTTCAGCGGAAGTGGCAAAACTCATAGCGGATGGTAAGCGAGGGTTGTTATTTGGTAAGGCGTCTTATTCTGACTTCAGACAGATACTCAGGGAAGTAAAACCTGATCTTCCGACCGGCCAGGCGACGCATGCACTACGCCACAGTTTCGCGACGCACTTTATGATTAATGGGGGAAGCATTATTACGTTACAGAGGATCCTTGGGCATGCACGAATTGAGCAAACTATGGCCTACGCTCACTTTGCGCCCGAATACCTCCAGGACGCGATCTCGCTTAACCCGCTGAGAGGTAGCGCTGATGTGTGAAACGTCCACATAATGTCCACAGATGGGTAATTAGTTATGGCTTTCAATGGTCTTGCGTGCCGCGCAACCCCGCATTGTACCGTTGAAAGCCCCTTGTTCCGGGTGTTTCCAACGCACCCGACGGGGCTTTTTTTTCCCCGCTGCGATCGCAGGTATTCCCTGAATTAATGTGTTAAATTTGATGTATCTATGTTTACTTTTCGTGGGTAGCCGTCCCCAGCTGGATCTGCTGGGTTGTCTCCACTCGCGATCGGGAGCCGTACATTCATGTCAGATTTTATTCTTGCTCGTGTTTCGCAAACACTCGCCAACGAACATTCACTTGAATTATTAGTTCGGCAGCTGCTTGAGATGCTGGAGCTGGTGACCAGAATGGAGTCGACTTATCTGACTCGTATTGATTTTGAAGCACAGCGTCAGCTTATTCTGTATGCGCATAACAGCAGCGTCATGCAGATCCCGGAAGGGTTTTCCGTGCCGTGGAATGATTCATTGTGCAAACGGGCCATCGACGATAACTGCCAGTTCAGCAATGATGTCAACCACCGCTGGCGTTCATGTATTGCCGCTCAGGATCTGGGGATCATGACCTTTTTCAGCATCCCCGTGCGCCTCGCCGATGGCTCGCTATACGGTACGCTGTGCGCAACCAGCCGTGATAAACAGCCCTACAACCTTGAGGGAGAGCAGGTCATGGGACTGTTTGCGAATTTAATCTCTCACTATATTGAGAAAGAGACGCTGGTCGACCAACTGCGTACGGCCAACATCGCGTTAGAAATGCACTCTTACACCGATGAACTTACGGGACTGGCAAACCGTCGCGCGCTGTTTAAACACCTGACGTCGATATTTCCCCGTGCACGTGAGCAGCAGCGCAATATCCTGATGGTCTTTATCGATCTTGACGATTTTAAAGCGATTAACGATCGCTTCGGTCATCAGTGCGGCGACAGTTTCTTGATTCAGATTGGCGAACGCTTAACTGCTCACCTTGAGCCTGGCGATCTGGTGGGAAGGCTTGGCGGCGATGAATTTTTAGTGGTAGGTGCAGAGCGGGACGCCGCGCAACAGCAGGCCTTCGTCGCCACTTTGCGCCAGGCGTTAAGCGGGGTGTATCATCTCGCTGGCCACCGGATTAACTACCCAGGGGCGAGCTTTGGCGTCATTGACGTCAATCCTCAAAACCAGGATGTCGAAAGCGCGTTACGTGCCGCCGATGATGCCATGTATCAGGATAAAAAATCCCGTCGCAAAGAAACCTTTCTGCATCTTGATTAAAACAGTCGGGTAATATCCGGTATGATAGCGAGGCTTTATATCCGTCATACTTCAAGCTGCATATGTAATGGGTTCTTTTATCGCGGGCACCATGTTTAGCCCCAGGGGTAACACAATGAGATTGGGTATTCTTTTCCCGGTGGCCATCTTTATCGTCGCCGTTATTTTTCTCGGTTGGTTTTTTGTCGGCGGTTACGCGTCGCCGGGAGGCGCGTGATGAAAAAAAGCACCATTATTATGCTTATCGTCGCCATTATTGCGCTGGCTGGCGTGCAGTTCGGCTGGTGGTAATCGTATTTTTTACCCAGCTGAAATTGCAGAGTTGTCTTATCCACTCAATAACTTAACGCTATACACTCACTTCATCAGCCGATTCCGCAGGCCCTTTGCCCGCGGACGGTGGACCAGTGGAGAAGTGAGAAATGAAAAAACCGATCGTGTTAACGTTGCTACTTACGCTATGCACGCTGTTATCGGGTTGTATCGTGCATGATGGCTATCATCACGGGCGCCACCACCATCATTATGACGGCCGCGGGTGGTAATTGAGGGATTAGGCGAGCGAAGGATCACACTGGGCGAACGTCGGTTCGCCCCGTTTTATAGCAACTGACGATCAGTCCTGACGATCGGAACCTAAAAAGAAGAACCCTAGTGGAATAGAAAACAGCAGCGTGAACACGGTGCTGTAAACGGTCACCATCGCTCCTTGCAGGAAGAACATCGACACTGTCCATTCCGAATACGGCATATTGTATTCGCTGACCACGCCGCCGAACGTTGCGCGCCCTACCACGGTAAGCGCGATGGCAAACACAATCCCTACCGACAAGAAAAATTTCTTGCTGTTTTTATTGCTGATGAGTTTTTGCAGAATCATCCGGGTTCCCTTTTCACTGACCGATAATCGGCTGTATATGTAACACCAATGCAATAAAAACTGAAGGGATTTTGTTACATCGCAGTGATTACCACTGCCTGGCCGGAATGATTACCGGCCAGCGGTTCAGGATTGCAGGGTTGCCAGTCGCGCGGCAAAACCGACGAAAACAAGGCCAATCAGACTGTTACCGATTTTAGCCAGCTTGGTTTTCGTTTTCACATAGCGCGTCACGAACGAACCGGAGAGGATCAGGAAGCTCATATACATAAAGCTAATGATCTCCAGCGTCAGCGCCAGAATAAAGAACGCCAGTCCCGGCGTTTTCGCGCTTACGTCAATAAACTGCACGAAAAACGAGACATAAAAGAGGATGGCTTTCGGATTGGTCAGGCTCAATGTCAGCGACCGTTTCAGGATCGCGCTCCCCGGTTCGGCACTGGTGTCAGCATGTCCGTCCCGCTGGGTTAGCACGGCGTACAGCATTTTACCACCAAGCCATAGCAGGTAAATCGCGCCCAGATAACGAACGATGTTAAATAACACCGGAGTGGTCTTAATGAGCGTCGCGACACCGGCAAAAGCCAGCAGCATCAGCACCGCATCACCGATGAACACCCCGGCTGCCGCCAGGTAACCTTTTTTAACGCCGTGAGCAATACCGGTTTTCAGGACAAAAAAGGTATTAGGGCCGGGAACCAGGATGATAAAAATAGCCCCGACCAGGTAGGTCAAATAATTCAGTACACCAAACTCAGCGAACACGCTGCACTCCTTCGCTTTCAACAAAAAACATGATCGCGCTCACGTTAACGCAACTGCTGCGATTTTGAAAGCGCTTACGGTGCTTGTCGAATTAGTAGAGTGAACCTTCACCCAGCGGACGTGTTTTGAAACGGCGGTGCACCCACAGATACTGCTCCGGTGCGCGCAGAATCTCTTTTTCGATGACTTTATTGATATAGCTGGCGGCATCCTGCTTATCTTCACCAGGATAATCGTTCAGCACATCACTGATATATAAGGTGTAGCCTTTTCTGTCGGCTTTGCGCACCATGCTGATGCTCAGCATCTTCGCCCCTGACAGACGAGAGAGCACATAGGTACCGTTAGTGGTAGCCGCCTGAGGGACAGAGAAGAACGGAGCAAACACGCTGCCTTTCGGGCCGTAGTCTTGATCGGGGGCAAACCACACCGCTTCACCGGCTTTCAGCGCATGCACCAGGCCAGATAAATTACGACGATCGATCATCGCTTTATTCGAACGCAGCCGTCCGCGGGTCTGTACCCACTCCATCAGCGGGCTGTTGTGCGGACGATAGGTCGCCATCATTGGCCGACACAGGCCCATAGTGCGACCGCCAAGTTCCAGCGACATAAAATGCACGCCAACCACCATCACGCCCTGCCCGGCACTCAGCGCCTTGCTAAGATTCTCGAAGCCTTCAACGTCAAACCATTTTTTAACCCGCTCGTCGCTCCAGAACCAGGCCATGCCGGTTTCGATAAGCCCCATACCCAGCGACATGAAGTTCTGTTCAATCATTTTTTCCCGCGCTTCGGCGGACATGTCCGGGAAGCACAGTTCCAGGTTACGCCGGGCAATATGCTCCCGACGCTTGAGAAAACGGCGTGAGGCCTTACCCGCGCTGGTACCAATAGTATGAAGAAGTGGATAGGGTAATTGCACGATTAACCAGAGTATGGCGAGGCCAAACCAGGTCCCCCAGTTGCGAGGGTGCAGTAGACTTTTATTAAAAGCGCAAGGCATGATTTTTCCTGTAAACGTCTATAAATGGGGTAACGCTTAAGGAAAAAACGAAGTCCCTTCATCAGTCGTTAGGCGGTACGTATAGCAACTTTGACAATAGTAATCCGGCTAAATTCACTCGGGCAAGTAAAAAACGCCGCTGGCGTGAAAAAAGCATAATAACGCCACAACTGTAACAGAATGTAAAATAAAAAAGAAGCGTTGATTACAATTATTTACCGTGGGAATACTTTTTACGCTAATTATACTGTTAAGCTGATTGCACATTATTAAATCAAACAAATGTCTACAGTGACTGTTCCCTGCTACAGCCCCCGCCATCACTGGCTAAATGATGGTCAGCACCTGCCGTCAGCGCTATCGATGTGTACGTTTTTTAAAACAATAAAGGCTGCCGGCATTCGCTTGATAAAAATAGTGGTTCATTATTGCCGTCAATAATAACATTCGAACATTACATGTTGCATAACCTTTTCATTCCTTTTTTATCTATGAAATAAGAATCCCCTCAATTTTATAAATTTTGCTAATGCTTTTTACTCTCACTAAATAAACGTTCCGTTACTCGATTATAACGAATAATTATCGTTCTTTACCCTAAACCAGTGATGATGCCCTGCTGACGCTGCCCTTCATGGTCTGATACACCGAATGCGAGACAATTCATCAATCGCAACAATCACTTATTGAAATTATTGCCCGTTAGCGCCATTTTAGCTGCATTTCAATTGTAATGAGAACCATTCTCATATTAACATAAACCTTATTGATAACTTGCTTCGAACCCGGTCATGTCTCAGCTTTCCGCCACCAGCACACCTTTGACGCTTGCGTCGCTTTACCAGGCCCATCACGGTTGGCTGAAAACCTGGCTTACCCGGAAGCTGCAATCTGCCCATGATGCTGACGACGTTGCGCAGGATACATTCTTACGCGTAATGGGTGGCGATGCGCTCGCCACTATCCGCGATCCAAAATCCTTCCTCTGTACCGTGGCTAAACGGGTGATGATCGATCTGTTCCGCCGTAACGCACTGGAACGCGCCTGGCTGGAGATGATGGCCCAGTTACCTGAAGAGCTGGCCCCTTCCCCGGAATTACAACAAAGCCAGCTGGAAACCTTGCAACAGATCGATGCCATGCTCGATGGTCTGAGCAGCAAAGCCCGCGAGGCTTTTTTGCTGTCGCAGCTTGAAGGCCTGACCTACGCTGAGATTGCGGTTCGGCTGGGAGTCTCCGTCAGCTCTATCAAAAAATATATCGCCAGAGCAACCGAACACTGCCTGCTTTTCCGCCTGGAGAATGGCCTGTGAACACGTCATTAACCGAGTCCCGTCGTCAGGCGCTACGTTCAGCTTCACAGTGGTACGCGGTGTTGAGCGATGGCCGGGCCAATCCTCAGCAGGAGGCGCGCTGGCAGCAGTGGTATGAACAGGATCGCGACCACCAGTGGGCGTGGCAACAGGTGGAAAATCTGCGCCAGCAGATGGGACAACTGCCCGGCACGCTTGCCAGCCGCACCCTCAACGACAGTCGCCTGACCCGCCGTCAGGTACTAAAAGGTGTGATGCTGCTGATTGCCGGCGGCAGCGGCTGGCAGATCTGGAACAGCGAGCTGGCCACCGGGTTCCGTGCGGATTACCGTACAGCCAAAGGCATGCCGCTGCGCCATACCCTCGATGATGGCACCTTGCTCACGCTGAATACCGACAGCGCCGCCGACGTCCGCTTTGACGCCAGCCAGCGTCTGGTCCAGTTGCGCTACGGCGAAATTGCCATTACCACCGCGCACGATAAACAGCAGCGACCGTTTCGCGTGCAGACTCGCGATGGTTTACTCACCGCTCTGGGGACCGAGTTTATCGTCCGCCAGTTTTCCGCTGAAACACGCCTGACGGTGCAGCAGCACGCGGTAGAGGTTGTCTTGCCCAACGGCCTGAACACCATTATCCACGCCGGTGAAAGCCTGCACTTTACCCGCGAGAGTTTCTCCCCTCTGCAGCCGGTAAACCACAGCGAAGAGAGCTGGACTGAAGGAGTGCTCAGCTTCCGCGACCGGCCGCTACGCGAAGTTATTGCCACTCTCTCGCGCTATCGGCCCGGCATTCTACGCTGCGATCCTGCGGTCGGCGATTTACGGCTGAGCGGCACCTTCCCACTGGGTAATACCGACGCGATTTTGCACATCATCGCCCAAACGCTCCCGGTGAAACTGCAGTTCGCCACCCGCTACTGGGTCACCGTTATCGCCGCCTGAGAAAAAAAATACAAAAAATTCTCATTCTCCATTGTCCCTTTTCATCTTCTCGTACGACTTAACAGATGAAGACAACCAAAAACGATCATGGAGAACACATGACGCCTTTCCGCGTTTTACGCAAACCGATGCCTCTGGTGATGGCCATCCGTTTAAGCTTGCTGCCGCTCGCGGCGCTGACCGTGGCACCAGCATTTGCCGCCGCCCAGTTTGACATTGCCGCCGGGGATTTAGACAACGCACTGAGCCAATACGCCGCGCGCAGTGGCATCGCCTTATCGGCAGATGCCAACCTGACGCGAGGAAAACACAGCAACGGACTGCACGGCAGCTATGACGTCGAAGACGGTCTGCAAACCCTGCTCGACGGCAGCGGCCTGCAGCTGAAATCGTTGGGCAATAATGCCTGGACCCTCGAGCCCGCGCCTGTCAGCACGGAATCGACGCTGACGGTGGTCGGCGACTGGCTGGGCGACGCCCGGGAAAATGATGTGTTTGAACACGCCGGCGCCCGCGACGTTATCCGTCGGGAAGATTTCGCCAAAACCGGTGCCACCACCATGCGCGAGGTGCTGAACCGCATCCCTGGCGTTAACGCCCCGGAAAACAACGGTACCGGCAGCCACGATCTGGCGATGAACTTTGGTATTCGTGGGCTCAACCCGCGCCTTGCCAGCCGCTCCACGGTACTGATGGACGGTATTCCGGTTCCGTTCGCCCCTTACGGCCAGCCGCAGCTGTCGCTGGCCCCGGTGTCGCTCGGTAACATGGATGCTATCGATGTGGTACGCGGCGGCGGCGCGGTGCGCTACGGGCCGCAGAGCGTCGGTGGCGTGGTGAACTTCGTGACCCGCGCCATTCCACAGGATTTTGGTATGGAGGCCGGTGTTGAAGGTCAGCTCAGCCCGACCTCTTCGCAAAACAATCCGAAGGAGACGCACAACCTGATGATCGGCGGCACCGCGGATAACGGTTTCGGCAGTGCCCTGCTTTATTCCGGCACCCGCGGCAGCGACTGGCGCGAACACAGCGCCACCCGCATCGATGACGTGATGCTGAAAAGCAAATATGCACCAAACGAGGTGCATACCTTTAACAGCCTGCTGCAATACTACGACGGCGAAGCGGATATGCCCGGCGGCCTCTCCCGCGCCGACTATAACGCCGACCGCTGGCAGTCCACTCGCCCTTATGACCGTTTCTGGGGCCGCCGTCAGCTCGCCAGTCTCGGCTATCAGTATCAGCCGGATGCCCAGCATAAATTTAATATTCAGGGTTTCTACACCCACACCCTGCGCAGCGGCTATCTGGAGCAAGGAAAGCGTACCACCCTCTCCCCGCGCGAATACTGGGTACGCGGCATCGAGCCACGCTACAGCCAGAGCTTTATGATTGGCCCTTCCGCCCATGAAGTCGGCGTTGGTTACCGCTACGTGAATGAAGCCACTCACGAAATGCGCTACTACACCACTACCGCCAGTGGCGAACTGCCGACCACCGCCAGCCCGTACGATCGCGATACGCGTTCCGGCACCGAGGCGCACGCCTGGTACATCGACGATCGTGTTGATATTGGCAACTGGACCATCACCCCTGGTATGCGCTTTGAACACATCGAATCCTACCAGGACAATAACCTGAAAGGTACTCACGAGCAGGTCAGCTACAACGCACCGCTGCCGGCCCTGAACGTGCTGTATCACCTCAACGACAGCTGGAATCTCTATGCCAACACAGAAGGATCGTTCGGAACCGTACAGTACAGCCAAATTGGCAAGGCTGTGCAAAGCGGCAATGTGGAGCCGGAAAAAGCCCGCACCTGGGAGCTCGGTACCCGCTACGACAACGGCGCGTTAAGCGCCGAAATGGGGCTGTTCCTGATTAACTTTAATAATCAGTATGACTCCAACCAGACCAACGATACCGTAACCGCCCGCGGCAAAACCCGACACAGCGGCCTGGAAACCCAGACGCGCTACGATCTTGGGGATCTCAACCCGCGTCTGGAAAACCTGTCGGTCTACGCTAGCTACGCCTACGTCAACGCCGTCATCCGGGAAAAGGGCGACACCTACGGCAACCAGGTACCGTTCTCACCGAAGCATAAAGGGACTCTCGGTGTGGACTACCAACCGGGCCACTGGACCTTCAACCTCAATAGCGAGTTCCAGTCCAGCCAGTATGCGGATAACGCCAATACCGTGGAAGAGAGCGCCGACGGCAGCACCGGGCGGATCCCCGGCTATATGCTGTGGGGCGCGCGCGTCGGCTACGATTTTGGCCCACAGATGGCAAATCTCAACCTCGCGCTGGGGGTGAAAAACCTCTTCGATCACGACTATTACACCCGCTCTTACGACGATAACAACAAAGGCATTTATGCCGGTCAGCCGCGCACGGTGTATCTGCAGGGGTCAATGAAGTTCTGACCCACCGCCCGCGGCGCCGTGATATTACGGCGCTGCGGGCGGTTTTTTGCTTGCCCGGCTTCCGCCGGGCCTTGTCATTTACAGGAGCACCTATGCCGTACGTTTTGCGTCTTTTCATCGCCATGCTGCTGGTGTTCAGCGGCCCGGTTTTTGCCGTCACGGTTCAGGATGAACATGGAACCGTAACCTTCAATAATGTGCCTCAGCGTATCGTGGTGCTGGAGCTCTCCTTCGCCGATGCGCTGGCGGCGGTGGATGTCTCCCCCGTCGGCATTGCCGATGATAACGACCCGTCGCGTATTTTGCCGGAAGTCCGTGCGCACCTGAAAACGTGGCAGTCGGTCGGCACACGCGCGCAGCCCTCGCTGGAAGCCATCAGCGCCCTGCGCCCGGACCTGATCATTGCCGACAGCAGCCGCCACCGCGGCATCTATGACGCGCTGCGGCAAATTGCCCCGGTGCTGTTGCTGAAATCCCGCAATGAAACCTACGAAGAGAACCTGCATGCAGCCGCCATTATCGGTAAGGTGATTGGTAAAGACGCAGCCATGGCCCAGCGTCTGACGCTGCACCATCAGCGGATGGCCGATTTTGCTCGCCAGCTACCGGCGGGGGCAAACGTCCTGTTTGGCACCTCCCGCGAGCAGCAGTTTACGCTGCACTCCCGCGACACCTATACCGGTAGCGTGCTGGTTGCGCTGGGGCTAAACGTCCCACAGGCCATCAACGGCGCACCGATGACCACCATTAACCTCGAGCAACTGCTGGCGATTAACCCGCAGTGGCTGTTGGTGGCCCACTATCGGGCGGAAAGCATCGTGCGTAAATGGCAGCAGGACCCGCTGTGGCAAATGCTACAGGCGCAGCAACTGCATCAGGTCGTCGCCGTGGACAGCAACAGCTGGGCGCGGATGCGCGGCATTTTTGCCGCCGAACGCATTGCCAGCGACATAGTAAAAATTGTTCACCACCAGGCGGTTGACGTGCAGCAATGAAGCTTTCTCGTGGTGCCCTGTTGAGTTGGCTTGCGCCGCTACTGATACTGGCCGGCCTGTTCTGGCTGAGCCTGTTTTGCTATTCCGCGATCCCGATTACGCCGCAGGATGCGCTGCGCGCGCTACTCGCTCCCGATTCACCCTCCCTGCCCCAGGCGCTGGTGTTGAATATTCGGCTGCCGCGCAGCCTGGTCGCGCTGTTGCTGGGTGGAAGCCTGGCGCTGTGCGGCACCCTGCTGCAAACGCTAACCCACAACCCAATGGCCTCGCCGTCGCTGCTCGGTATTAATAGCGGCGCAGCGCTGGCGATGTCCCTGACCAGCGCACTCAGCCCGGTGCCATTGGCCGGCTATTCGCTGGCATTTATTGCGGCCTGCGGCGGAGGTGTCAGCTGGCTGCTGGTGATGACCGCCGGTGGCGGCTGGCGTCATGAGCTGGATCGCAACCGCCTGATTCTGGCCGGGATCGCACTGTCGGCGCTATGTATGGCGCTGACCCGCATCACACTCCTGCTGTCAGAAGATCATGCCTACGGCATTTTATACTGGCTGGCCGGGGGCGTATCGCATGTGCGCTGGGCGGAATTCTGGCAGATGTTTCCCTTTGCACTGCTGATTATTCCGCTGGTCTGCCTCTTCGCCCATTCATTGAACTTGCTCAACGTCAGCGATACCGCCGCCCATTCGCTGGGCATAAATCTTCCGCGTCTGCGGCTGCTCATTCACGCGGCGGTGCTGCTGTTGACCGGTGCCTGCGTGAGCGTTGCCGGCCCGGTGGCGTTTATTGGCCTGCTGATACCGCACCTGGCCCGCCTGTGGGTCGGTCACGATCACCGGGTGCTGCTTCCGATGAGCGCTGTGCTCGGGGCGATGTTTATGCTGCTGGCCGATGTGGTTGCCCGCGCCCTGGCCTGGCCCGGCGAACTACCGGCAGGGGTAGTGCTGGCGCTGGCTGGCGCACCCTGCTTTGTCTGGCTGGTCAGGAGGCGGGGATGAAACGACGACTGTTCAGCCTGCTGTTGTTGCTGGTTATCTTCACCGTTCTGTCGCTGCGAATGGGGGCGATTGCCCTGCCCTGGCATGCCCTGCTAGACGGCTGGCGCAGCGACAGCGAGTACCATTATGTCCTCACGCAGTATCGCCTGCCGCGCGTGGTGCTGGCGCTGATTATCGGCGCGGCGCTGGCCGTCTCAGGGGTACTTATTCAGGGGATAGTGCGCAATCCGCTGACCTCACCGGATATTCTTGGTGTTAATCATGCAGCCAGTCTGACCTCGGTTGCAGCACTCGCTTTCCTGCCGTCGCTGCCGCTGCTGTGGCTGCCGATGCTGGCTTTTGTCGGCGGCATGACGGCCATGCTGGTACTGATTGTCCTGGCGGGTTTCGCTCGCCCGATGCGCCTGGCGTTAACCGGAGTCGCGCTCTCCGCGTGCTGGGCCAGCATCACCGATTACCTGCTGCTGTCACAGCCTCAGGAGATTAACAACGCGCTGTTATGGCTGACGGGGAGTTTATGGGCACGTGATAGCGCGTTCGTCATGGTGGCCCTACCGGTTCTGGCCGTATTGCTGCCGCTGAGCCTGCTGTTGAGTCGCGACCTCGACCTGCTGGCGCTGGGCAACGAACGCGCCGGAACTCTGGGAGTTAATATCAGCAGGCTCAACGGCTACGGCCTGACGCTGGCAGTGGCGCTGGCCTCGGTGAGCGTCGCGGTGTGCGGCCCCATTGCCTTTGTCAGCCTGGTGGTGCCGCATCTTGTCCGACGCCTGGCCGGGGGAAGCCATCGCTATGTGCTGCCCCTTTCCGCCCTGGTGGGCGGGCTGGTTCTACTGCTGGCCGATCTGCTGGCGCGGACGATTCATCCCCCGATGGAGCTTCCGGCCGGGGTATTAACCGCCATTATCGGCGCCCCGTGGTTTATCTGGTTACTGGTGAGAATGCGCTAAATGGAACTAAGAACGGAAAATCTGCATGCCGGGTATGGCGAAAAACAGATCCTTAACGGACTCAATCTGACGCTCCCTGGCGGGAAAATCACCGCCCTGCTGGGGCCAAATGGCTGCGGTAAATCGACGCTACTAAAGTGTTTTTCGCGCTTACTGACCCCGACAACAGGCAAAATATGGCTGGATGAACAGCCGCTGACAACCTTAAGCTCCCGGCAACTGGCTCGCCATCTGGCACTACTACCCCAGCAACATCTGGTGCCTGAGGGGATCACCGTCCGTGAACTGGTCGGCTATGGTCGTAGCCCGTGGTTGCCGCTGTGGGGACGGCTCTCGGAGAGCGATCGGCGTCTTGTCAGCGACGCCCTCGAGCAAACCGGCATGGCATCGTTTGCAGAACATCAGCTCAGCGCATTGTCAGGCGGCCAGCGGCAGCGGGCGTTTCTGGCGCTGATCCTCGCCCAGGATACCCCGCTGGTGTTGCTGGATGAGCCGACCACCTGGCTGGATATCAACCACCAGGTTGAACTGATGAAGCTGATGCGCCAATTGCAGCAGGCAGGTAAAACCGTCGTCACCGTACTGCACGACCTGAATCAGGCCAGCCGTTACTGCGATCATCTGGTGGTGCTGAACAGCGGCAAAGTGCAAGCCCAGGGTTCGCCCGAAGTCGTCCTGACGCCCGCCATGCTGCGCGACGTTTTCAGCCTGGATGCCGAAGTCCACCCCGACCCGATTTCCCAGCACCCAATGTGCGTGGTGAAATAACCAGCTGGTGTCGCCCGGTCATGCTAATTATCCGTGTGAACCACGAAGAATCTGAAATGGCTATTCTCTATGCAGCGATCGCCAGTTCTGTTCTAAAATAGCTAAGGGCTTATGGTGAAAATAGATATGTATCAAAGTGACGCTAAATTAATACCACGGCCCCTCGCCGTTTATTTTCTTTTTATGGACAAAATGATTAACTAGCGGCCTTCACAGATTTTCGCCATGACACGCGTTTTGGCACAATGCGCGTCGGTATTGGGCGTGGGTGAAAAGATACACACTCTGGTATTCACTCATTTGGCCATTTCATCCTGCACAACAGCGACGTTATCAGGATACTGACAACCAGAATCAAGCTATTTTTCCGGGGCCCGCGAAGGGAGCAAAACGATGCGTCTCGCCTTAAAATCAGCGTTAATGCTCACCACGCGCGTTATCCAGGTGATCAACCCGGCATTGCAGCTGCATATGCAACGTACGGCCTTAATTGCCCTTGAACTGTCGCTGGCATTAAAATTGCCGCGTCCACAGCAGCAAACTATCTTCTGTGCCGCATTGCTTCATGATATCGGGGTTCTCGGTGACAAACGGGTCGTCACTACCCTCAATGATATTGATAATATCGAAGATCCCCACCAGCACCGGGGGGCTGAGATGCTTGAAGGATTAGCCTCGCTTGCGCCGCTGCTGCCGATCGTTCGCCACCATCATTTTAGCCCTGACCATAAAGGGAGCCTGGAAGAGCACATCGTCTTTTTTGCCGATGCGTTTGAACGGCTGTTATCCACCAGCAATATCACCACCGACCAGCGACCTGGCGCGATCGTCGATACCTTCCGCGCCTTGTATTATCAGATTGACCCCATGCTCTGTCACACCCTGTGTCAACTTGCAGAGAAAGAGCATTTCTGGCTGCACCTTCATCCCGGGCATATCCAGCGGATGCTGGAAATCATCGGTCCGATTAACGAGCTGTACATCGATATTGATGGCCTGAAAGATATTTGCTTATTGATTGCCAAAATTGTCGATACCTACAGCAGTTTCACCGCCAGCCACAGCATTATGGTTGGGGAAATATCCCACCGGCTCGCTACCTGTATGCAGTTGCCAGAAATTGAGTGTAAAAAAATCGAAGTAGCGGGTTATCTGCACGATATCGGTAAAATTTATATCCCGCTGGCGATTCTGGAAAAACAGGGCCAGCTAACAGGCGATGAACTCCTGCAGGTTCGTGAACATAGCTATATGACTGGTGCCATTCTCAGCGCCTTTAGCGAACTCGGTGAAATCATAAACTGGGCCTCTAACCATCATGAAAAACTCGATGGCAGTGGCTACCCCCTGCACCTGAGTGCGGATTACCTGCATCTGCCTGACCGAATCATCGCCGTTGCCGATATTTTCACCGCGCTGACGGAAGACCGTCCCTACCGCGTCGCCATGTGCTACCAGGATGCGTTACAGCTGATCGAAAATGATGTTATAAAGGGCGCGCTGGATAAGGATGTCTTCTGCACCTTACGCCAGCATGCTGGCGCTCTGCATCGTAATATTATCAGTAAGCAGCGCCGCTAATCCCCTGCCCGAGAGTGGACGGGTCGGGGGTCTATAATAAATAGAATCATTTATTCATCTGCACGCAAGGAATACACCGGTGAGAATCGCCACCATGACCAACTGGGCGTACGGGATCACCGTGTGTCTGACTATTACCTCCGGCATTGCCATGCTGATGGCTTCAAACGCGGAGAAAAGCGAACGCCAGGCCGTTCAACAAAGGCAACAATTCGATCGCTTAACCGAAGCGGTGGAAACCGACACCTGGGCCCTCTCTGACCTCGCCCGCGCGTTCGTCATCAACAAAGATCCGGAAGTGCTGCAAGAATATCGGCAGAAAGCGCAAGCGCTCACCACCATCGAGCAGCGCCTGACAAAGCTGAAAGATCATGGCGCTACCGCCCAGGAACTCGCGTTGTTGCGCGAGGGGCTACATATTGCCGATGAGCTTCAGGACGAGCAGCAAAGCGCGCTTGCCAGTATCGATCGGGGGGCAGATAAAGAAGCGATCAACCTGCTCTACGGCCACACCTTTGAACAGGAGTTGGATCGGGTGCAGACCCAGATCGATCATTTCCGCTTGATGCTCGAAGGGCGGGCCAACAACGCTATCGCCGAGGCGACGGAAAAATCGCATACCTGGCGTACCTTATCAGAAGTGATGGTCGCACTGACGGCATTGATGTTTCTGTTTGTCCTTGGCTTTATCCTGCAACGACGGGTGTTGTATCCGGTCGTGCGCTTAAGTGATGTGGTGCAGCGCCTTGCCTCACAGGATTACGCCGTCGAAGCGCCTCAGTTTTCTCAGATCGATGAAATTGGCGATATGGCGCAGGCGATTCGCATCTTCCGTGAAAATGGTCTGGCGCGTCAGCGTCTTGAGCAAGAGCGCGATGCCGATTGGGCCATCAGAGAACTTCTTGCCCGTATGACACAACGTTTACAGGGCTGTGAATCTTTCGACGATGTGGTTAAGGTCGCAGAGCTGTTTGCCCCAAACGTAGCGCCAGGGATCCCCGGGAGACTGTATATTCTGGAGACCGATCCCTGGCAGTTGCGCTGTGCTGCGCAGTGGCTTTCTCCGCCAGATGAACCTGAAATGTTCTATCCCGACAACTGCTGGGCAGTGCGGCGTGGCCAGAGTCATCCTCCGGTTAACGGTGAGCCTGATGTCGCCTGCGACCACCTGCATGCATCGTCTGTCGGCCAGTCGCTGTGCGTACCGTTGATTGCCCAGGGGGAAGCCATCGGCCTGCTCACGTTTAGTAAAGTGACGGCTGAATCCGCTCCGTCTCGCGCCTATCTGGAAGTGATGGCCGAAGCGCTGGGCCTGGCACTGGCAAACCAGCGCCTGCGCAGCGCGCTGTTGGAAAAAGCGCTGTTCGACTCGCTCACCGGGCTGCGCAACCGTCACCATCTGGATGATGCCCTGCATACGCAAATCAGCCTCGCGGTGAACAACCATACCCCGTTGAGCTGCCTGATGATCGATATCGATCATTTCAAAGCGATCAACGATCAATACGGCCATGAAGCCGGCGATCTGGTGATCAAAAATGTCGCCGCAATTATTCAACGTGAAGTCCGCGATATCGGCATGGCGTTCCGCTATGGCGGCGAGGAATTTTTGGTGCTGCTGGGCGGCAGCAATGAAGAGTCAGCCCGGGCCTGCGCGCAGGAGATTTATAACCAGGTGCGCAGCCTGACCTTGCGCTATGGTCCGACCGATCTTGGACAGGTGGACGTCTCCATTGGCATTGCCAGTTTCCCGCAGCATACCCAGAGCGATAGTCTGCTGCGGGCCGCCGATGCGGCACTGTACCGGGCCAAAGAACAGGGGCGCTCCCGAATCGTCAGCTTCGGCATGTTGAAAGCGGGATAACGGCCGGACGGCGATAAGGTGTTTATCGCTGTTTTAACAGATGGGTGGCAATGCCCCATTTCACCAGAGAGAGTGTCCCTTCGGCATAGTTGAGAATCGAGTAGCTGCCGTTGGGATGGGCATAGTGTTGAAAGCGTTCGGGGCCCGCGTGGTTCAGGCAGGAGATAGCTGCCTGAATCACATGCCCGTGGGACACCACGCAGACGCAGTGGTCGGCCGACTCGCCAGTTGCCAGCAGCGCCGCCAGGGTTCTGCTGGCCGCAGCCGCAAGAGACTCTCCGTGCAGCGGCGTCACATCAGGATCAGCGGAATAGATACGCTCAAACAAGCGTTGCTCGTCCGGGTTTAGCTGGGGGTAACTTTTCCCCTCCAGCACGCCAAATCCCCGTTCATTCAACCGGGCATCAAGACGCGTAGGGCAGGAAAAATGGTCGGCGAGCTGTCTGGCCGCCGCCACGGCACGGCCAGAGGGGGATGAGACGATCCGCTCAATTTTTTCATCAGCCAGTGCGCCAATCAGCGCCGCAATTTGACCGCGTCCGCGCTCGGTGACCGGGCTATCAAGCTGGCCCTGGAGACGATTGACGCGATTCCATTCCGTTTCGCCATGTCTGACCAACAGGATTTTCATTGGCTTTGCTGATGTGCCCCGTTAGCGGCTACTCATTGCCCCACTGATTGAGGAAGTTCGCGATCTCATCGATACGCGCTGCATCAATGGTCGCTTCAAGGGCCATCTCATGCTGTGCCGCCTCGTCGATCTCTTCGTTATTCATTAGCCGGGTGAGCAGCAACTGAAAGTAACGCGCCAGGGAATCACGTTCCGTCTCACTGACCGGGTTGGCGGTTTCCGTCGAATACTCGTCAACGATGTCATAATATTTGAGTGGTATTTCATTATTCATAACTAGCCCCTGGTTTATTACCGGTGTGCATGACAGCCTTTATTATCGGGCGTCGATCATAGCATTCCTGTTAGTTTTTTTCTGCGCTCTCTGCAACACCAGGCCTGCACGCGCTGACGTATCAGACATCGAACAGCCTCTGCGCCAGACTAACGACAACGGTATTTCGCCCCTTGCGTTTGGCTTCGTACAGCGCGAGATCCGCTTTACGCAGGACGGTGTAAACATCATTCCCATTGTCATTGAATCCCGCGACCCCCAGCGAAATAGTGACCTTTTCGCCATGCGGGAAGTCGGCATTTTCGATCGCGGCACGGATACGTTCGGCCACCTCAGCAGCCTCGTCCACGCCGGTATCCGGCAGCAGGATGATAAATTCTTCACCACCAAAGCGGCTGACAATCTGCCCGCGAGTGGCGAGCTGGCGTAAGGTTTCACTGAATGTCACCAGTACCGCATCGCCGCCATCATGCCCATACTGGTCATTGATGGTTTTAAAGTGGTCGATATCAATGGCGATGATGCACTGCTCCGCCGACGGGTTGAACTGCTTAAGCAGCGCGTTGAAACCCCGGCGATTGTACAACCCGGTCAGCGGGTCGGTCATGGTTTCATCGCTGAGGGCATTGACCCTGCGGGTCATGGTCTGCAGATGCAGGCTAAGGGCCTCTTTAAGACGCTCCGCCTCTTTGTACCACACTCTGATGTTCGCCAGTTTTTTCAGGGTGGCTTCGCTGTCGTCTGTTTGGGTAAACTCCGCCAGCTTCTCCAGAGGGGTGGATATTCTGGCCGCAAACAGCGTCACCACCGTGGCCGTCAGCAGGACGATCGCCAGGGTAAACCAGAAGGCATTGACCACCGTCTGCATCAGAATACGCGACACGCTTTCAGAGGCGCCCGAAATCACGACCTTCCAGTCGGCCTGCTTCAGGCTGGCATAACCGACCAGGCTGCCGCCGCGTTTATCATCGCCAAAAAAGTGCCCACTCTGTTCCCTGACGACCTGCTCCTGCAGGCCGGGGACCGACTGATAGCCACCCCCGACTAATTTCGGATCACGATTGAAGATTATCTTCCCGTCATTATTTATCACACTGACATCGGTGGATTTGTCATAAAAATGCATGCTGAGGATGTCACTGAGCATGCTTTCTTTTTGCAGATAAATACTGCCGCCAATAAATCCGATGTACTCGCCGGCCTGGTTAAATAATGGCTGAGAAACAAACACCACATAGTTACCGGCGGCCGAAATGAACGGCTCAGAGATAAACAGTTTCTTTTCCGCAATGGCTTTCAGGCTGGCGTTAGAATGGAGTTTCACCCCTATCAGCTTCAGGCTTTCAGGGGATGCGGCGGCGATCACAGCGTTGGCGTTCACAATCACCACTGAGTTGAAAAAACCAGATTGCAACCGCAGTCGGTCTACTTCGTTTCTCAGGTATTGCGTATCGGTGAGGCCTTTTATCTGGCTCGCGCTGTAGCCCAGTTCGCGTTGTGCGGTCACCAGGTAGCGATCCGTGGTGTCGGCCAGTTTGCGGGCGTATGCAAGGTTATTCTCGAGTAACCGGTCTTCGATGTTACCCTTTTGGAAAAGCGTCAAGGCACTGAGCAGCAGCATAGATGTGAGCAGGATCCCTCCGACTGACAACATCAGCATCAGAGTGCGCAGATGCAATTTTTTCCTGAGCATAAGCCTTCACGGTCTTTAAAGTTTTCCTTATTTTATCAGCTTTTGTGCCGGGAACATAAACCGATATTATCGGCGCTCGGTACAAACCATCGCCAACCGGCCACCGTATTCACATTGTCCTTGTCGGATCACAGATTTCAGTGAAAGCCGTCATTTCGGGCGATAATCGCACGTATTTTCGATTATCGCCATTGACCACCTCTCTCTCGCCCTCCTATTGTCAGTACCGGTTTTGAGCCCATTACCCTACAGGTTAACGCCGAGCCCTGCGAGATGGTGCAAACCCGCGTCAGTCACCCTCTCTCTGAAAATGAATGACTGACGCCATCGCTCGTGGACTCATCACGACTGCAGCTCAAACACAACAAGAAACGCCATGCGCGCTGCCAACCAGGCCGCTATCCGACAGACCTGCCTGGCAGATAAAAACACCTGATATTGCAAGGAGCCTCCGGGTAATCCGGTAAACACACATGACTAAAATCACCCACTTTTTCACAGAACTGATGCGCCGTTATCTGCCCGACCCTTTTGTCTTTGCCATCCTGTTAACGTTGCTGACCATGGTGCTGGCTTTTGTGGTCGAAGGCCGTACGCCCTTTCAGACCACAATGGATTGGGGTAACGGTTTCTGGCAGCTATTAAGCTTCACCACACAAATGGCGGTGATTCTGGCCATGGGTTACGTTTTGGCAGCGGCCCCGCTGGTGGACCGTTTTCTGAATCGGATCGTCAGTCACGTTCACACCCCGCGCACGGCAATCATTGTTGCGACCCTGGTCGGCTCCATCGGTAGCTATCTCAACTGGGGATTCGGTCTGGTGATCGGCAGCATTATTGCCAAAAAGCTGGCCCGCAGTATTCCAGGCGTACACTACCCATTGATTATCGCGGCCGCGTACAGCGGATTCACTTTTTATGGGCTGGGATTTTCCGCCACCATCCCGCTGCTGATATCGACCCAGAGCCACGCTCTGGAAGCGCAAATGGGCATCATTTCATTGCGTGAAACGATATTTTCACTGCCGATGTTGCTGACCACCGCTGTGTTGCTCGTGACGCTGCCCCTGCTCAATGCGTCACTCCATCCGCGCAACGGGGAAAAGGTCGCCGAATACCACGAGCCAGAAGCGCAAGCCGCCCCCACAAGCAGTATGCATGACGACCTGGCGGGCCATACCACTTTCGCGGCGAAGCTAAACCACAGCAAGCTCACCAGCTACACCATCGGCACGGTGGGGATGGTGTATGTGGTCGGGCATTTCGTCAGCGGCGGCGTGCTGGACCTGAACATTATCAATTACTTCATTCTGTTCCTCGGTGTGATCCTGCTGGGGACGCCCCTCAACTATGTCGAAAAGCTCAACGAAGGTATCCGGACAATTGGCGGCATTATTCTGCAGTTTCCGTTTTATGCCGGGATCATGGCGATTATGGCGGCTTCAGGGTTGGTAAAAACCATTGCGGAACTGTTTGTCCAGATTTCAACGCCGGAGACATTGCCGTTTTGGGGGCTGATCAGCTCCTTCTTTATTAATTTCTTTGCCCCTTCCGGCGGCGGTCACTGGGTGGTGCAAGGGCCATTTATGATTGACGCGGCGCAGTCGATGCAGGCCTCTCTGGCCCAGACATCGATGTCCGTGATGTTGGGTAATGCCTGGAATGATCTGGTTCAACCGTTCTGGCTGCTGCCAGCCCTGGCCATTTCCAGACTGAAATTACAGAGCATTATGGGCTACACCGTGGTCATGATGATGTGGGTGGGGATCGTTTATATGGCGGCCATATTACTCTGGCCCCATCTGGGCTAACAACGGCGTAAACCGGTAGTCATCCAATAGTCATAATGAGCAGCAAACACGAGCGTCGCACCGCGCGTTCGTGTTTGTTGTTTGCCGCTGACGACTCATGAAGGCTTTTTACTTCCCCAAAATACGCTGTATTATATTGCGCAATAAAAACACAGGCGAACATAACGCGCGATTAACACGGAATAACATGACGAATAAACTCAGTGGCTACGTCTATATCCTCGAAGTTGCGGATATAGACTTACCGGTATGCAAAATTGGCATGACCACCAGAAACCCGGTTTCCCGCTGCCAGGAAATAAATAAAAGCTCTACCGGCGATTTTATTTGGTCCGTGGCCTATTCGTTTGCGGTTAATGACTGCCAAAAATTTGAGAGCCTGATTCATCACAAGCTAACGCCCTTACGCCAGAAGAGAAGAGAGTTTTTTAACCTCGGGGCTGATGATGCCTGTAAAGCAGTGGTGTCGATCCTGGAGTCTCAACAAGACATAACAATCATCACCCCCACCGATCCAGACACCTCAGCAGTACAGCGTCCTGAGCTGAAAACCAAAAAGAAAAAGAGCCCGCAACATACCTTCTCCAGCCGGCATGATGCAGCCGAGTACAGCGCCTTGCTGCAGTCTTTTTGCACCATTCTGGGAATAAAAGGCCGGCCTTTTGGCCAGCTGAATAAGCCGTATTTTGGTATGAGCGATGGCCATGAGGGCGTCCAGTGGAATATTTCTTTGCGGCCTCAGGAGAATATTGCCCGGGTCGGCGTAAATCTTGAAGGGTTAATGTACAATAACTGGCCTGTCTCCCGGCTTATCCAGTCAGAATTATCAACGCCCCGGCTGTTAAATGTTATCCAGGAACTGGGTTCTGCGAGTGAAGTGTCGATGACATTTGCGCGAGATGCCTGGCAGGTTGCCTCAAGACCTGACATCAAAGAGAAATATATCGGCGGCAAATCCTTTACGCTGAGCGAATTAACCGCAGAGCAATGGCAACGTGTATTAAAAGAGGCGCTGGAGTGCCTGGATAAAACTCACCATTATCAAAAACGCAACCAGCAGGATGTCACCGTTATCAAAAAAGACGGCGACCATCAGGTGCGGACCATGCAAGTGTCACCTCATTTAACCATCTGGTCATCATTTGCCTTAAATAATGCTGATGAACAGACGCTCCGGGACCAGATTAACCAACTGGGTGCGATTTATCGCTGGATGAACCAGGTAAGCTAACGCTTCCCCACGTTACTCCAGCAGTTTATCGATGACCGGTCGTAGCGCGCGGATTAACTCAGCAGGCGAAGCCGGTTCTGATTGCCGTGCCCAGGCATTCTGAAACTCAGCGATTTCCACGCCGACCACCCTGGACTCTGCCAGCACCGCGCAGGCCTGTTGCAGATCGCAAAGCCCCATGCCGCCCGGATGGTTATAGTCGGTCGGCACAATCCCCGGTTCAAGCACGTCGCAATCCAGATGCATATAGACGGGACGCTGGTTAATGGCCTCGCGTAATCGTTCAAGGTAACCGGCGGCGAAGGGAATACAGGTGATGGCCTGCTCAGCGATCAGCTGTTTTTCAAAGGGATCGAGATCGCGCTGCCCGACGAGAATAATCGACCCCAGCGCCAGACCGTCACCGAGCCCGGACTGCCACAGGCCAGCCGGGCCTGATAACGCTAATCCCCCCAGATATCCCGACGCGCTGGATGCCGGCGTGTTGAGGTCGGCATGCGCATCAAACCAGACCACGCAGGCCTCGGGATGGTGCTGCGCCACCACCGGCAGGGTCGCCAGCGAAACCGCGCAGCGGCTGGTGGCGGCGAGCGAACGCCCGCCAGCGGCGTAGATAGCCGTCATATGGTTTTGCATCTCTTTTAATACCGGTAAAGCCGCCTGGAGTTCGGTCGACCAGTCTCGGTTCAGCGCCGGTTCCGGCTCACCAATCCCAACCGGCGGTAAATCCGTGATGCGGGAGAGACAATCTGCCAGCGAACGGGCCCCCGGCATCGCCAGATCGTTATGGTCGCCCGCCCGTCCCTGAAAACAGGTAAGTGTTGTCGTCATTATGCCGTCCTGTGTTGTCAGATATTCACCGCAGACAGGTTGATGAATATTTCAAAGTAAGGCAAATTAATTAAAATAAAGATGCGTAAGTTTTGCTTAATATGAAATTAAATTACTCGTTCTTAGAGACGTTTATGGAAATCATCCGCTGCGGCAGTTTTGATATGGCGTCCAGAAAGTTGCATATCACCCCTTCCGCCGTAAGCCAGAGAATTCGCGCGCTTGAGGAAGAGATTGGCCAGGTGCTCATCGTCAGAGGCAGCCCGTGCCGGCCAACACAATCGGGGACAGAACTGTACCGTTATGCGGAAAAAATAGAGTTTCTGGAAAATGACTTTTTCTCCGTTCAGGAAAAAAAGCATCAGGGTAAAGCCGTGGTAGCAGTGAATGCCGACTCCGTTGACGGCTGGTTTTTAACCGCCATTTCCAGCGCTTTTCACGAACATGGCATCGTGGTGGATGTCAGAATCGAAGATCAGGATTTTTCCGCCTCATTGCTCCAGAGCGGTGAAGTGATGGCTGCCGTAAGCGCCGATGACGCCCTGCTTCAGGGATGCAAAGTGGAGTATCTCGGCACCATGAAATATAAAGCCTACGCCTCTCCCGAGTATTATCAGGACTATTTTCGCAACGGCGTCAGTGAAGCCGCATTAAGAAATGCACCGGTGATTATGTTTAATCATAAGGATGATCTGCAGAACAAATTTATTCAGACCTTGTACTCTTCGGATATGACGCCGCCCTCGCAATTTATCCCTTCGACCTCCGCGTATCTTTTGGCCGTTTCACGCGGGCTGGGCTGGGGAATGCTCCCGGAACATCTCTCAGCCCCGCTGTGTGAACAAGGGCGCCTGGTCGACATCGCCGGGGATCATTGCGTCGATACTCGCCTGTACTGGCATCGCTGGAGCCTGAAACTCACGTTATTAGAACAGCTGAGCGAGTGCGTGCACGCTGCCGCCCGACAGGAACTGCATGTCTAGCTCTCGTCAGGCCTGCGTAAGTTCACGCAGTACGCTGAGTAAGTGCTGCGTAGATTGTTCGTTATCGCTCTGGCGATAAGCCAGACCTAATTCTCGCCATAGTGCTGGATTTAAGGCGCGAGTGACGATGCGGCTATCCCCGGAAGCAGGCGTCCCCGACTCCAGTGGTAACAAGGTCGCGCCATACCCGGCCCCCACCAGGCTTTTGATCGCATCGTTGTAATCGAGCGTGATCCGCGGCGTGGGTCGATGGCCCGAATCAGCAAACCAGTTCCCGGTCAGTTGCGATAAATGGGTGCCCGAGCCGTTCAAAATCAAGGGTTTTTCGCTCAACCACGCAGGTGTCACTACATCTGGCGTCTGCCAGTTTTCCGGCAGGAAAGCGACCACCGGATCGCGACGCCACGCATCAATATTCAGACCGGCACAGCGCGGTTGCGGCAGCGCCACAATACCGATATCCAGCGCCCCGGACTTCAGTTGTTCAAGGGTCTGCTGCGACGTAAGCACGGCGATATGGACATCGATACCGGGGTGCGACTGCGCCAGTTTTTCAATCACCCGCGGCAGCAGGTTGGCGATGGCGCCGGTTGAAGCACCAAATCTGACGCGCCCGATCAACCCTTTAGCCTGGCGCGAGATATCCTCAAGCACATAGGCAGCGTCCGCCAGCAAGCGGCGGGCATGGGTGACCAGATTTTCCCCAATGGCCGTGGGTCTGACATTTCCGCGAGTACGTGACAGCAGTTTCGCCCCCACCCGCTGCTCCAGTTCAGAAATATGCAGGCTGACCGTCGGCGGCGACAGGTGCAGCCGTTGGGCGGCCTCGTTGAACGACCCGGTCTCGGCAATGGTCATCAGGGTGCGGAGCTGATCGAGGTTGATCTCACGCATGCACGTACCTCAGGAAAACTGAATTTGACGTTAGAGTAATTCAACTTTACCAATTCTTAAAGCGGGCACAACATCATGGTTTTCACCGACACCCCGATCACAGGAGAGAACGATGACCCAGCTGTTTATTGATGGCGAGCAGGGTACTACAGGCTTGCAAATCCACGATCGTCTGCGCCACCGTTCAGACATCACCCTCATGACGCTCCCGGTTTCGCAGCGTAAAGACAAGCACCTGCGGGCTGAGATGTTGAACAGCTGCGATATTGCGATCCTCTGTCTACCGGATGAAGCGGCGCGCGAGTCGGTAGCGATGATTGAGAACCCGCATGTCCGGGTGATCGATGCCAGTTCAGCGCACCGGGTCACCCCCGGCTGGGCCTATGGTTTCCCGGAGCTGAGCGCCGACCAGGCGGATCGCATCAGGGCGTCAAAACGGGTGACCAATCCCGGCTGTTATCCTACCGGTGCGATTGGTCTGCTGTTCCCGCTGGTGAACGCCGGACTGCTGCCCGCCGATTACCCGGTCAGCATTCATGCGGTTTCCGGCTATTCCGGCGGTGGCCGGGCGGCGGTGGATAGTTACGAAAGCAAGGACGCTGCCGGGCCAACGTTTCAGGTGTATGGCCTGGGCCTGAAGCATAAACACGTGCCGGAAATCGCGCGTTACGCCGGGCTCTCTGCCCCGCCCTTCTTCCTGCCCGCCTACGGCGCCTATCGCCAGGGGATCGTCCTGAGCGTGCCGTTGCAACGGCACCTGCTGGCAAAAAACGCCGATGCCCCCACGATACATGCCTGCCTCACGCAGCATTACCGCGAGAGCCGCCACGTCAGGGTGCTGGAATCCTTTAGCGCCGACGACGCGCAGCGCCTCAATCCTGAACGATTGAATGGCACCAACGACATGGAATTAGGCGTTTTTTCAAACCCCGACAACGGGCAAATACTGCTGACCGCGGTCTTCGATAACCTGGGTAAAGGAGCCTCCGGCGCCGCCGTGCAGAATCTGGATCTGATGCTTGAGGCTCGCTGAGAATGCAGTGAGATTGACGTACCAGCACGCTTGCTTTTAATAACCACTCCGTACATATAATTGAAAATATTACGTTCGACCCGTGACTCAGTTAGAAGTAACTGTGACCGCATCCTCTGCTGCCGGTTTTGGTCTGGTTTCGCCAAACTGGGCGGGGGCAATCCTGTCGTTTATCGCGCTCGGATTAGCGTTTCTCGCATGGCTAAGCGCCCGTAAAGGATTTGCTCTGCGAGCGAGTTCATGTTGATGACTGAATATTGACAGCTGATTTAAGGCTGTCTGGCAAAACAAGACGTCCGCTACGTGCCAAAAGCTGAAGTGACTTTTGTCACAGTGCGTTTTGTTTATGACACGATAGCTTTGAATGCTCTTTTCGCTGATTTGCCTGAGCAAAGTGCAATTCCGCAGATAATCAGTAGCGCGCTAACCAGATGATATAAATGTAATGGTTCACTGAGAAACATCACGCTGAATAAACCACCACTCAGCGGGATGAAATGGGAAAACACTTCTCCACGCGTCGCACCAATCGCCTGAATGCCTTTATTCCACAACAAATACGAGAGCCACGACGGAAAAATAATCAGGTACAGCAGACCAATAACCAAACCGCTGTGACTAAATTCGGCAAGCGCCGGAATGCCATTTTTTGCCATAGAGAAAATCAATATTGGAAGAAGCACTACAGCACCGATCGTCGCGCTAACGGCCACAAACGCATTACCCCCTACTTCACGAGGTTTAAGACGCAGAAACGCGCAATATACCGCCCAGCTTGCTGCCGAGCCCATCGTCCACAGATCGCCACGATTAAGATGCTTTAGGATATCCAGATGCCATAAATCCCCCTGCATCACCAGCCAGACCACACCGAAAGAACTGATAATAACCCCAGCGATATTCTGAGCTGTTATTTTTTCTTTGAAAATGGTTTTATTGATCAATAAAACCAATGCCGGAGTCGTAGACAAATAAATGGCAGCATTAAACGACGAGGTATATTGCAGACCAATGTACAGAGTCAGTGGAAAAAGCACCTGCCCAAACAAAGCCAGGAAAGTAATTATGTGAAAAGAACGCTGCATAGCGTTCCATTGTTCACGAATCTGCCTGTGGTAGAGCGCTACCAGCAACATGGCAGTGAATGTCCAGCGAGCAGAGGATAATAGAACAGGATCGACAAGACTGACTAACAGATGGCCTACCACATAATTCCCACCCCAAAAGCACGCGGCGAGAGTGAGTAATAAATAAGGCATAACCACACCCCTCAATAATACAATTTTGTTCCCGGAACATTACCGCGAAGAAAATGGAGATGCTAATATAAAGTTTTGTCCAAATGGTATCGTTTTAAACTATGAAGTTTACTCTCAGGCAACTTGAATTTTACATCGCCTTAGCAGAAACATTGCAAGTTTCTAAAGCTGCCAGTCGTTGTCACGTTTCGCAGTCTTCCATGACAGTCGCGTTACGGAATCTGGAAGAGGCACTTAATGCACAGCTCTTTCTGCGTCAGCCAAAAGGGATCCGACTCACTTTGTCCGGGGAACGTTTTCTGACGCATGCCCGCACGATCATCAGCAACAGCCACATCGCCCTGGAGGATTTGCATCGCCAACCGGAAACGACGGCCGGAAAAGTGCGAATAGGGATAGCCCAGACGCTCTCGGCATACCTACTACCGGAAATGCTTAGTGAGATTGAAAACCGTTTTCCCTTACTGGAAATCGACTATTTCGAGGCCACGGCACCTGACCTACTGACCGCTCTGCGCCAGCAGCAGGTTGATTTTTGTCTACTACTCACTTCAAACATTGAGCGCGACAGCAACCTTGAGGTCGAAACCATTATTCGATCGCTGCGCCAGTTGTGGATCGCCCCGGGACATGCTTTGCTGAGTCAGTCTGTTATCCGCCTACGGGATATCGAGAAGCTGCCCTTTTTGATGCTCGAAACCGACCAATATCCCACGGTGATCACCCAAGTCTGGCAGCACGCCGGCTATCAGCCCAGCATCCACTTCCGCAGTAACTCCTTTGAAGCTGTTCGCAGCCTCGTCGCCCAGGGCAACGGTATCACCATCTTATCCGACCTGGTCTACCGCCCCTGGTCGCTAAACGGTCAGCGTGTCATTCGCCGGACGATTGAGGACTGCATCACCTACATGGACGTCGGCGTGGTCACCAACACCGGACAACAACTGTCAGTTCCGGCTCAGCGATTAAGGGATTTTCTACGTACGCTGATTGTGAGACTTGAGGGTAAGAGCTAAGTGCGTTGTCAAAAATCGGTTCAGGGAAACTAAAGAATGAATAGCTACAGCTTCGGTAGCCATCTTTTAAGCTGGCAGATTAGTACTAGCTTCCGTTCTTCGCACATAGCTGCCTGTCATACTGTAAGCATCCCTGCAATCCACACCATTCTCTTTTAGAGAGTCGTTTACGCGACCTTCGACAGCATGTCCGGGCGCATAAACTTATGGATGACCAGCATAAACAACAGCGACGGCACCAGCAGAATCAGGGCCGTAATAGATGACACCTGATAGTTTCCCGACATACTGGCGTTGTACAGCAGCAGCGGCAGCGTGCTGATGTCCGGTGCCCCGACGAAAAACGTACCGGTAAATTCATCCAGCGATTCGAGGAAGACAAAAATACTGGCGGCAATAATGCCCGGCGAGGCCTGCGGCAGCACAATATGCCAGAAGGTGTAAATCGGCCCGGCGCCGAGGTTACGCGAAGCCCTCGCCAGCAGCGGGTCTACGGCGGAAAAGGCCGCCATGCAGATCCATACTGAGTACATCAGGCCGTGCATGCTGTGCACCAGCACGACGCCGGCAATCGTACCGTTTAGCCCCCACTGGTAGAAAAGCCGGGCGATATTCATGTACACCGTCAGATTCGGAAACGCCTGCGGAATCAAAAACAGCAGCATGAACAGCACCCGCAGCGGCATCCCTCGCCGTGAAAGCGCATAGCCTGCCGGCACTGAAATCAACAAACTCACCACCACCGACAGCACCGCAATGAGCACGCTGGTCAGCATCGAGCCGGAAACATCACTGTAGGGACTGAACACCTGATACCAGTATTTCAACCCCCATTGGCTCGGTAACGCATGGGGGAAAAACCAGCTCTCTGCTACCGTCCAGATAAGCAAGTTCAGCAGCGGGCCAAACATCGCCAGCAGCATAAAAATCAACAGCAGCGTCTGGAGCGGCAGACTGGCGCTCAGTTTTCGACGCCCTTTCGCCAGCCACGTTTTCGGCAACGTCATACTCACCTCTTTCATAAGTCACCCCCCTTCTGTTGCAGGCTGTGACGCAGGTAAAACCACGATAGCGCACCGCAAATC
Source organism: Klebsiella sp. B345 (assembly GCF_051131735.1). NCBI lineage: Bacteria > Pseudomonadati > Pseudomonadota > Gammaproteobacteria > Enterobacterales > Enterobacteriaceae > Klebsiella > Klebsiella sp. B345. The sequence continues at coordinate 5,151,691 of NZ_CP180443.1, read as the reverse complement.
AACAATGACACCACGCCCAGCGCATTAGCCACCGCGTAGTCGCCGTAAGAGTTGACGCGAAACGCCATGTCCACGGTCATCATCGTCGGCGTGCCGACGCCAATCATCAACGGCACGGACAGCACCGACATCATGGTCACGGTAGAGAGCACCAGCGCCACACCGATAGCGGGCAGCACCTGCGGCAGAATAATGTCGAACAGAATGCCCGGGCGCGAAGCCCCAAGATTTCGTGCGGCCAGGATTTGCGACTGCTCCAGCGCCGCCATTGCGCCGCAAATAAGCAGCGTGGCGAACGCCAGCTGTTTCCAGACAAAGGTAATGATGATCCCTTTCCAGCCCAGCCAGGAAATCGTCTCAATCGGCGTAAACAGATCGGTTGCCACCAGCGCATTGTTCATCAGGCCGTTTTTGGCCAGAAAGGTGCGCATCATCTGTGCTGCCACAATAAACGGGATAAACAGCGGCAGGCGGTACAAGAACCCCAGCATGCGCACAATTGGCCGACAGGGTGACAACGTGATGACCGCCGAGAGCGTGATGGAAATGACAGCCAGCAGCGCCACGGAGATCAGCACAATCACCACCGTAAAGACGATATCGCTGGAATAGAGGGCATAGACCTTAGTGAAATGGGCCAGGGTCAGTTGCCCCGCATCGTTGGTAAACGCGGCAATCAGTGAGAACCCAAGCGGGTACAAAAAGAGCACGGCGATCATCAGCGCGGCAGGGACGACCAGTAACAGATATTTCAACGAACGGCGCATAGCAAACCTGACATCAGAAAAAGAAACGCTCAGGACGGCGTCATGCCGAACCTGAGCATTAGCGATAATTAATTGGCGACCTGGCTTTCGTAGCCTTCTTTTATGTCGTCAAAGTAAGGGGCGATCGGGAAACTTTTACCGTGATCCGCCAGCGCTTGCGGGGATATTTCCGCGAACAACTTCTGCCAGGTTGCCGGATCCAGCTTCGGCTTCACGTGCTCCGCATCGATACCTGGGTACCAGTTAAACTGTTTTACGATCCCCTGCGCCTGCACCTCCGGGCTGGTTGCCAGCTCGATAAACTCACGCGCCAGCTGCGGGTTTGCCGCCTTCGCCGGGGTCACGTAGTACATCGGTTGTCCAGGCATACCCGGCGACAGCAGCGCCAGCTTGATGGATGGCGGCAGCTTGCCCTGGTCTTTCCAGCTGTAGAACATATCCACCCACACCGGCCCCATGGTGATCTCACCACGACTGAGCATATCGAGCGTACCGGCATTGCCTGGGGTAAAGGTCACGTTCTTATTGAAGGCCTTCAGCTTCTCGTATGCCTGGCTCCAGTTTTTCTCCACGCCTTTGTCGTAAGGCAGCGCAGACAGGCGCCCGGCATCCGTACCGTAGGCGTACATCCAGCCCACCACGAAACTCACTCCGGACATGCCGTTTTTGATGCCGTTATAGCCGAAAGCCTGCGGGTTTTTCTGCGCCCAGCTCACCAGCTCGTCATAAGACGCCGGGGGCGTTTTGATGGCTTCGCTGTTCCAGGCGATGGCGGTCTGGCTTAAGAACATCGGCATCACGTAGCCATCGACATTCACGCCGAGGGCATTTTTCGCGCTATCCGCGCTCACCATGCTGCCGGTGCTAATCTGCTGACGATATTTGTCCAGCAGCCCCTTTTCCACGAGTTCACCACCGGCTTTCTGGTGAACGACTGCCACATCTATATCCCAGGTCTTCGCACCACTCTCTTTTTGCGCGCTCAGTTTCTCGATGATTTTATTCGAGCCAGCATCTCCAGGCCCCGTGCCCACCACCTGCACTTTCACCCCTGGATGCGCCGCTTCAAACTTCGGCCCCAGCCAGGTTTTCACGTAATCCACCATATTCTGATCGCCTGCTGTGGCAACGTTCAGAATGGTATCAGCCTGCACGCCGTAGCTCAGAAACAAGGCCGTCACTACTGCAGTTTTCGTTTTAGTAAACATGGTCTATCCCCAAAATGAACACAATGAAGTCAACTTGCTTGAGACGATGGAAAAATATGTAAAGCAGCGGCCGGAACGTGAAGTCGTACGGATGACTGCGCAGGCCAGCACTGGGTTGAATCCGCCAGTAATACGCGCTCGCGACAGCGCACGCTGTGGCGGTATAGATTGCCGAGAAAAGCACTTTGCTCGACCACGCCATTAAGGGTTACCCCCTCGCCAGGGCCGCTGTCGGTTAATGCGTAAAGTGCTGCATCGGCGCTACGAAAATAAAGGGTACAGTCGCGTAAATCGTCGGCATAACATTCCCCTTGCTCGCTCGCGGAAATATTTGTTTTGGCGAAGAAGTCGTTAACGTTGATTTTATTGTCCGCCCCCATGAAATCAGCAACGAATGGCGTTGCCGGTCGCTGGTAAATATCTTCCGGGGTTCCTATTTGCTCTATGCGCCCATTATTTAACACCGCGATACGGTCGGCCATGACCAGCGCTTCCTGCTGATCGTGGGTCACAATTAATGAGGTAAACCCGAGGCGTTTTTGCAGAGATTTAATTTCATGTCGCACGTTGAGACGCACTTTGGCATCAAGGTTCGACAGGGGTTCATCCAGCACCAGCACGTCCGGCTCAATGGCCAGCGCCCGCGCCAGAGCAACACGTTGCCGTTGCCCGCCGGAAAGCTCGGTGACCTTCACATCCGCCAGACCGGTCAGATTAACGATGCTGAGCAGTTCCGCAACGCGGCGGTCAATATCGTCACGACGCCATTTGCGCAGTTTCAACCCATAGCCAATATTGCGTGCGACCGTCAGATGCGGCCACAGTGCGTAGCTTTGAAATACCATGGTGATATTGCGCTGCTCCGGCGCACTATGGGTAATATCACGGCCGGCAACGATAATCTCCCCGTGTTTTACCGCAATAAACCCGCAAAGCGCATTGAGAAGCGTTGTTTTTCCGCAGCCGGACGGCCCCAAAAGGGCAATCATCTCGCCTTTCTCGACATGCAGATCGATATTATGCAACACCACCTTTTCGCCATAGCTAATTTTAAGCCCGGCTATCTGTAAATAACTCATTTTTATTACCCAAAAATCGCTGTGTTGACTTTTTTTACTGCAATGAACACGTGTTCATTTGAATGTAAAAAAAATGCAATGTTGACTCGACATTATGTGAGCCTACTTTGTCGGGTATTTGTGACAATTTAATTAAGCGTCAAACATTTTTGGTGAGAACATGAAAATAGATGTGCTTGGGTGCGGTAGCGCCTTCTCCCGCGAACAAAATACCTCTGCGCTGCGGATAATCGATGAGGTGAACCGACAATGGCTAATTGACTGCGGCCCCACTATTCCACGGGCATTGTGGCAGCGTGGAGGCGACGTCAATGATATCGACGCCGTCTATTTCACCCACGTCCACCCGGACCACTGTACCGGGCTGACGGCGCTGCTGAATCACTGGCACAGCTTCTCACGTCAGAAAACGTTGATTATTTACAGTCAGCCGCAGCAGCGCCCCGTGCTGATGCAGCTGGCCGCACTCGCCAACTGGCCGCAGACCACGCTGTGTTTTGATCTCGACTGGCGCGACACCACCGACGCATGGACGTGGCACGACTGGCATATCCAGACCGCCGAAACCCGGCATGAACTCGCCAACCGCGCCATTCGTATCACCCAGGGTGAGCAGACGTTATTTTACAGCGGAGACGGTCGGCCAACGCCAGAATCTGTGGCACTGATGGAGGGGGCCGGTCTCGCTTTCCAGGAATGTGCGTCACTGACGGCACTCGGCGATGATGCGTCCCACGGTGATTTTCCCTCCTGCCTGGCGCTGTTTCAGCACCTGAATCTCCCGGCACTGGGGCTCTATCATTGTAACGACGCGATTTTGCATGACCTTAAGCGCGCATGTCAGCCCAGCAACGGGTTGTTCGTCAGCTATGACGGTCTGCAATGCACGCTTAACACACCCGTGATTTCCAGCGAGGAACGCCCGGCATGAGTTCCGTCTCCCGTAAACAGAGCGTTACCGCGCAGGATGTCGCCTACCGGGCAGGCGTCTCACGGGCGGTGGTCTCACGTGCACTGAGCAACAACGGCAGTATCTCTCCCGCCACCCGGGAGCGGGTCCTGCGCGCGGCAACGGAGCTTGGTTATCAGGTTAACTTTCTCGCGCAAGGGCTGAACCGTCGCCGCAGCCATCTGGTCGGCGTGATTGTCTCGCGCATCAGCGACCCGTTTCGCAGTAGCCTGCTGGATGCCCTGCTGAGCGAGATCCAGCGGTGTGGTTTTCAGGCGCTGGTGAGTGAAATTCACAGCGAAAAGGAGCTGGCCCACACGATGCGTCGTTTTGCCCAGTTTCGGGTATCCGGGGTGATCGTGACCTCGGGTCAGCCCCCGGAATCACTGGTGAACGAGTGCGTGTCGCAGCTGATCCCGGTGGTGGGTATCAACCGCCAGCCGGATATCCCTTTCGTGGATTACGTCAGCTCAGACAACGTCTACGGCGCAACCCTCGCTGCCGGGCAACTGGTGCGCAACGGCTGCCGTCGTTTTGGCTGGCTCAATACCGCGCATTCCACCTGGGCCGGTCGCATGCGCGGCGAGGCCTTTTATCAGGCGCTACAGACCTTAGGTGTCGACACCGCCCGCAATCTACAATCGATTATCGCCCCCATCGAAGGCTATGACGGTGGGTTTCAGGCCGCCGTCGGGGCGGATGAGACTCTTGAGGGCATCTTCTGTGCCAACGCGCAGCTCGCCTGCGGTTTTCTTGACGGAATGCGCCAGCGCGGCAGACACAGTCCGGACGATTTTCAGCTCATCGGTTTTGACAATACGCCGCAAACGGCGCAATACAGTTACCAGCTCACCACCCTGCATCAGGATGTCGAGGAGATTTCCCGTCAGGCATTAACCCGCCTGCTGGAACGCGCCGACGATCCGCTACAACCCTCGCGGACCACCTGGGTAGATGTGCAACTCATTTCCCGGCGCACGTCGCCATTACCTCAATAAGAGCAGGCTATGACCGAACAACAACACCAGTCACTATGCGCATTGATTCGCCAACTGGGCGCAGAAGCACAGGCATTACGTAATGCCGGATTACAGGTGGATAAAAAAGCGCGTCAGGACTTTGTTTCACACGCCGATCTGTATGTCGAACAAGAGATCAAACACTGGCTGAACGCCCACTGCCCACAGGATGGCTTTCTCGGGGAAGAGAGCGGGCTGCAGGCCGGTGAGCACGGGACCTGGGTGCTGGATCCTATCGACGGGACGACCAACTATATTCAGGGAATGGATTACTGGTGCATCTCACTGGCTTACGTTCGCGGAAACACAACAGAGCTGGGAATTATCTACGCCCCGGATCGTCATGAATTTTTCTTCGCCCGCCGGGGTGAAGGAGCGTTTCTTAACGACCAGCGCCTGACGCTACGCGAGCCGGATCCAGAAACAGTGGTTATCGGTATGGGCCGATCCAGCCGCGCGCCGGTGGAAAACTATACCCGCACCCTTGCCCGGGTACTCAATGCCGGCATGGAGTATCGCCGCTTTGGTGCCGGAGCGCTGATGCTCGCTCACGTTGCTACCGGGCAGGTGCATGCCTATTACGAGGAGCACATGAACAGCTGGGACGCGCTGGCGGGAATGCTGATCATTGTTGAAGCGGGCGGTGCCAGCAATGCCTTTCTTGCCGGTAATGGCCTGGTAAACGGCAATCTGGTGCTGGCCGGATGTGCCGATGTGCAGGCGCGTCTTTCCGCCCTGCTGGTCAGCCACTAAACGCTCACGTCAGTCAGCCGTCAATCTGCAAGGCCAGTCATGTCTGCTCCGTGCCAGAAAGCGGACATAGCCTGAAACTGGCCTGAAAAAATAACTTTGTTCCTGTAATTAACTTAACGTGCCGTGCTGCTTGCCAAAGAACGCTGATTACACAAAAATGAATGAACGCTCATTCACAATCGGATTGTGATTTACTCAAATCAGTCCGTTGTCAAAACAAGCAAAGGCAAACTATGACCAGTAAAACGCTCAGACTTTTATTTCCTCAATGGCAAGGTGGCAATAATCCCCCCTATCACCTTGGGTCGCTTCTCCTCTCGTATCTTTCCCCCGAATCGGATGGCCCTGTTGAGTCTGTTGCAGTCGATGAGCCCACAACGGCGCCGCAGGCCGAAGTGGATGGCATTACCGCTAAACCTCAAATTATCAGGCAGCTCAACGATGCAGCCACTCTGATTGAGAAACATGATCCCGATTCGATTGTCGTTTTTGGTGGCGATTGTCTGGTATCACTGGCTCCGTTTTCACATCTGCTCAATAAGTACGGTGATAAACTGGGTGTGCTCTGGATCGACTCTCACCCTGACGTGCAGACTGCTAAACAGTATCCAAACGCCCATGCCCATGTTCTTGGGGCACTCATTGGAACGGGTGATAAAGATTTAGTTGCTCACGTCACCACCAGGCTCAATCCCTCAAAAATAATGATTGCAGGTATTCACGATCCATTGGCTTATGAAGCTGAATATCTTGCTCGTCATCACATTGCGACTATCGGTCCTGAACAAGTCAAAAAAGACGGGAAAGACGTTATGGAATGGATTGAGAGGGAAAGTATTGAGTATCTGGCGATACACTTGGATCTGGACGTTCTCGATCCGTCACTTTTCCGTTCTGTTCTTTTCGCCAGGCCTGGCAGAGGAGAGCACGACTTTGGTGACGTGGCAGAAGGCAAACTGACTATTGAAGATGTACTCAACCTGATAGCTCAGGCTACTTCAAAAACCGCACCAGTCGGCCTGACGATTGCTGAACATCTGCCGTGGGATATGCTGAACCTCAAGAATATGCTCAGTGCGCTACCGCTGATGAAGTAACATCTGATTCCGGGAGCCAGACGACAGAGTTCAACTCTGGCTCCCGGAAGAAAACAGCGTTAAAGTCCGGGCACAGGATTAAACATCATAGACAACATGTTAAAGAAAACCGAAACCTACCATAAGCTGATTACCGCTGCTGCTGCTTGCTTTGCCGAAAAAGGCTTTAGTGCGACAAGCGTGCGTGAAATTTCTACCCGGGCTGGGATCAGTCAGGGAGCGATGTATACGTATTTCAAAAGCAAGGATGTCCTCATCAAGGCTATCGTTCTTGAAGAGCAGAGTTCTGCGTTAACAGCCCATAATGCTCCATCTGACGGCACTTATTTCGACCGCCTTTGCGAGCAGATAACTTCGTGCATAAGCGATGTAGGATACCCAGTCACGCATCAACTGTGGGTTGAAATCATGGCGGAGTCTGCGCGGAACCCTGAATTGCAAAAAACGTATATTTCCAGTGATACCATTATGCGGCAAAGTATTGCAGGGATTATCGCAGAAGGCATTGCTGCGGGAGAGTTTCGCCGGGACATTAGCCTGGAGGAAACCACGATTATACTTTTTGCCTTTATCGATGGTTTAATCGCCCGCAAAGCCATAAACGCGTCCTTCTCTTTTAGCCGTGACCTGCCTATGTTTTTTGAGCTAATGTCAAAATTATTGAAATAATGCCACGCAGGTTTAGTCAAAACGATAGCCCACGAATCGCAAATGTCTGCTTCTCGCACGCAGTGGGCGTGGACCTTCTCACAAGTTCGCTTAAAAGTTTCATTTCCATTCATGAAAAAATATCATAAATCTATCAACAACCTGGCACCGCAGATCCCTCATAGCGGAGGACCGCCGAGGGCGGGTATTAGAGAAGGGCTCAATAGAAGAGCAATTGGCGTATATTTTGCCCCCCTCTGGATCGTCAGAGGTATGTTTATCGGTAAACGCGCAGTGCGGCTGGGAATACCTCGGTTAGCCAGTCAATAAACACTCGTAACCGGTGCGTCATGTACCTGTTCTGCGGATAGACGACATAAAAAGGATAACTCGCGGGACGCCATGCCTGTAGGATCTCAACAAGTGTGCCGTTGTTCAGTTCATCTTTCGCCGCATAGTAAAAAGTCTGGATAATTCCCATCCCGGCCACGGCCGCAGCCAAATGCGCATTACTTTCGTTAACCCCGATGTGATGCTGCATCTTCATCTCCCGCATTTCACCTTCTACGATAAAGCGAAAAGGAAAGGCTCTGCCCGTCAGCGGAGACAAATAGCTCACCAGCTTATGTCCATTTCTTAATTCATCCGGATACGCAGGTACGCCAGCGGCTTTCAGGTATCCCGGTGTAGCGCAGGTCACCATCGAGGCATCACCAATATGACGGGCGATCAACGATGAGTCATCGAGAGATCCACCACGGATTACACAGTCCACGTTTCCGCTAATTAGATCCACAGGCCTATCGGACACGCCTAAATCGATTTTGATTTCCGGATAGCGCTGCAAAAAATCCGGTAATGCCGGGATCAGGACCTCACGTGCGGTAGAGCCGCCGACATCAATACGCAGATACCCTTTAGGTCTGCTCTGCGAGGCGCTAAACGAAGTGTCTATCTCCTCAATATCAATTAGCACCCGAGAGGCTTTTTCATAATAGTCCTGACCCTCTGGCGTTGCGACAACGCGCCGGGTCGTGCGATGTAAAAGACGCACACCGAGATGGGCCTCCAGTGATTTAACCAGCTTACTTAATGTGGCATTCGGCAGATTCAGTGAATCCGCTGCCCGCGTAAAACTGCCGGTTTCCACCACCCGCGTAAACGCACGCATAGCCATTAACTGATCCACGTTCTGTTTCTCCGTGTGACATCTTATTATTCACCTGTAGAAATAGTGTTTTCTATTTTTACTAATTTATCAATAATTCTTCTGTGGCTAGAGTGTGTTCACCGGCTGAATGACGGCCAATTCGAAACAACGTCGAGGATATGAATCATGAGTAAACCACTTTCAGACAAAATTGCCCTGGTCACGGGCGGCAGTACAGGAATCGGTCTTGCCAGTGCTCAGGAACTGGCGGCGCAGGGGGCAAAAGTCTACATCACCGGACGTCGTCAGCAGGAACTGGATGCCGCCATCGCATTGATCGGCACGTCGGCTAAGGGGATTCGGGCCGATGTCTCCCGTCTTGACGATCTGGATAAGGTTTACGCGCAGATTGCAGAAGAGTCGGGACGTCTGGACATTTTGTTTGCTAACGCCGGTGGCGGGGACATGCTGCCGCTGGGTGCCATAACCGAAGAACATTTTGACCGGATTTTCGGGACTAATGTTCGCGGAGTGTTATTCACCGTCCAGAAAGCACTGCCACTGCTTGGCGCTGGTTCATCCATTATCCTCACCGGCTCCACCGTTTCGGTAAAAGGGACGGCTAACTTTAGCGTGTATAGCGCCAGTAAAGCCGCAGTGAGAAACTTTGCTCGCTCATGGGCGCTGGACTTGCAGGGGCGTGGTATTCGGGTGAATGTCGTGAGTCCGGGTCCGGTCAAAACGCCTGGATTAGGTGGACTGGTTGCCGAGGAAGAGCGTCAGGGCCTGTTTGATGCACTGGCAGCACAGGTTCCGTTGGGCCGGATTGGTGAGCCAGCGGAAGTCGGCAAAGCCGTTGCGTTTCTGGCTTCTGATGCCGCCAGTTTTATCAATGCCATAGAACTGTTTGTTGACGGCGGTATGGCGCAGATTTAAAGCTGATATCACACCGTCAAATCACCCGAGGCGACGGGTTTTCAATGGATGGCTGGCGTCACGCAATTTTAACTTCACGGTGTGACAGCGCACAATACGGCTCCAGCCATCCCTGATGGGTTTTATCATCTCGCAAAACATAGCGACCGTTTGCAAATCACTTCACCATCGTCGACAAAATTTGCGAATAACTCCCTTCTTATGACGAGTTTTGGTCAGAACGGCTGCTTTGTGCCAGGAGCAGACCTTACCTCTCAGGATCCACCTGACTATCCATTAGTATGTACTGCGCAGCTTTACGGGCGTATTGATCAATCAAAGGTACAAGCCGAGTGAAATGTTCGCTGGCATAATGTGCATCGAGTGCTGCCCGGTCAGGCCATTCTTCAATAAAAATAAAATGCCCCGGATCCCTTTCATCACGGTACAAATCATAAGCAATACACAGTGGCTCTCGCTTCGTCGCCGCGATGAGTTTGCGATATAGAGGGAGAACAGTGTCGACGTATTCGGGTTTGATAAAATCTTCGGCAATGACCTTTAGCATGCGAACTCTTTTATTGAAATGATCCAATGATTTATATGGATAATGCCAGCCTTCAGGCATTTTTCAAATCTAACTTCCGCTCCTCGCTCAAAGCAGACCTTCACAGTTGTCATACACGCTTAAACCTCATCGGAACTGGGGGAAGTTAAAACGGTCTGGCATGATCGACTAAATAAAATCTATTCATTTATAAACAAAAAGTTAATTTAAATATTGTAAGGTGTGACCACAATGACACGCGAAGGCGCTATTTCATTCTCTGTTTCCGGCAAAAAGCCATGGAAACGCAGGATGGCGCTAAATGCTGACCGAGCGTCTTCACACAGGTCATGATCAATCACCGCATCCATTTTTTCAGCAGCCAGCAAACTGCGGTTCTCCTCATCCAGATCGTGGCCAATAAAGACTTTTATCTCTCGTTGCATCGCTGCAAAAGCCCGTAGAATAGCGCTGTTTCCCCCGCCTACGCTGTAAACAGACTGGATTGAAGGGTCCTGTTCCAGCGCTTTGCGCATCTGCGTAAAAGTCAGCGTATCGATACCATATCCTTCACTGACGGCGATGGTCTTCAGATACGGTGCCCGATCGCTTAGCGCCTGGATAAAGCCTGCCATGCGCTGTTCTTCTCCGCGAAAATCCTTACTGCTGAGCACGACTGCGACCGTTTGCGCTTCTTTCAAAAGCCATCGCGACAGGAGCCATGCTGCTGTGCGCCCTGCTCCGGCATTATCCATTCCCACGTAACGGATACGCCTGCTGTGCGGCAGGTCAGTGACCAGCGTGACCACCGGAACATTAAGCTCCGCCAGTTCCGCAATAGCGCTTTCAAGCAACGGATGATCGCTGGCTTTGAGCAACACGCCGTAGCTGTCATTGCCGCAGCGGCGCAGTTCACGTTGCAACTCCTCAGGCGTGACTTCTTCAAAAATGTGGCAGCGTAGCGTCAGGCGAAACGGTGAAAAGGTTTTAATTTGGCTGAGCAGCGCCGCGACTGTCAGTGAACTGAAGCGTTCCGGCGTATGCATCACCAGGTCGATCGGCAACGTGCGGCCGCTTGCAAGGCTGGTGCGCTGTTGTAATTCCAGATCGCTGATTGCCTGCGCAATGCGTCGGGCTGTACGGGGACTCACGCTGCCGCGCTGGTGCAACGCCCTGTCGACCGTAGCTTTACTCACGCCAGACTGGGCTGCGATTTGTTTGATGGAAAATGACCTTGCCATAAATTGAGGTCTTTTTGAGGTTATGTGTACATATTGTTAACCGAATGTAGCTGCTAAGGTCAGGGTAAGCAAGCGAACAAACCCGATCTCTCCTCAATAAGAAAGGACAACAAATGGACATGATTAATGGCAGTGGTTTTAACAACAAAGTGTTCGTCGTTACTGGCGGAACCCAGGGACTCGGCGCAGCGGTTACCCGTCTGCTGGTAGAGCGTGGGGCACGAGGCATCGTCATTTGCGGACGTAACGTGAAAGCCGGACGCGAACAGGCGGAAACCCTTAGCCATGGTGGATGTGAAGTGATATTCGTCGAAGCGGATATCAGTTCGCCAGAAGCCTGCAAAAAAGTGGTGGGCGCCGCAGAATCGGCCTTTGGCACACTGCATGGACTGGTGAACTGTGCAGGCATGTCGGACCGTGGCACCATCCTTGATACCTCTCCGGAATTATTTGACGCCATCATGGCGGTCAACACTCGCGCGCCTTTTTTTCTGATGCAGGCGGCGATAAAACTGATGATTGCCAGGGGCGTAGAAGGCAGCATTGTTAATATCATTACCATGACTTCCCACGGAGGTCAGAGCTTCCTGACCGCCTACGCGGCATCGAAAGGCGCCCTGGTCACGCTGACCAAAAACGTGGCCTTCAGCGTTATGCGCAACCGGATTAGAGTAAACGGCCTGAACATTGGCTGGATGGACACGCCGCATGAACACGACATCCAGCGGCAATATCATGATGCTGAAGAAAACTGGCTTGCCAGTGCTGAGCAGGCCCAGCCTTTTGGCCGATTGCTGAAGCCTGACGAGGTCGCACGTGGCGTAGCATTTCTCCTTTCAGAGGAGTCGGGAATGATGACAGGCGCGGTGATCGATTTCGATCAAAGCGTGGTCGGTTGCGGTGACAACGGCGGTTTCCAGCCACCACATGCCCTGACGCTGTGAGGTAAAAAATGAATACGCCCTATATTAATGACAGCCATATTTCTCTCAATAAGTTCGCCACGCTATGCGCACAAACCTTGCGTAAGGACGATTTCCCGCTGGCGCGTTCCGCCGATAAAAACGTACTGATCTATCATCATGATGATCTGCTTGCAGCAGCCAGAGCCGATCGTCAAACCATGCTGGGCGAACTGCATCACGCACTGTCTGGCGGACCAGGCGTGTTCGTGGTTCAGGGCTTGTACCGCGATGTCTCAGCCATAGACAGCAGCAATAAGGTGTTTGACGATATCCTCGTGAGTGAAGCGGCAAACGGTGGCGGTGGCGATCACTTTGCCAAAGCCGGTAGCAATGGACGTATCTGGAACGCGCTGCAAAAAGTCGCTGAGCGTGATGCCGATATCTTCGTCGATTACTACAGCAATCCTTTACTGGCCATGATTTGCGAAGCCTGGGTTGGCCCCGGCTATGAAATCACGGCACAGGTGAATCAGGTCCGCCCGGGCGGTAAAGCGCAACAGCCGCATCGGGATTACCATCTCGGTTTCCAGATTAATGAGGTGGTCGCCCGCTTCCCGCTGCCTCTGCAGATTCTGTCGCAATACCTGACGCTTCAGGGTGCGGTCGCGCACAGCGATATGCCGGTAGAGTCAGGACCGACGCAGCTTTTACCCTGGTCGCAGCAATATGCTGAAGGATACCTGGCATGGCGCGATCCGCGCTTCATCGAATTTTTTCAGCAGCATGCCATTCAGTTGCCACTGAAAAAAGGCGACGGGTTGTTCTTCAATCCGGCGCTGTTCCATGCCGCAGGGAATAACGTTACGCAGGACCATGTGCGTACGGCTAATTTGCTGCAGGTCTCATCCGCATTTGGCAAAACAATGGAAAAAGTGAATCACGTCAAAGTCATGGAGGCGATCTATCCCATTTTGCTGGATAAACCATTAACCGATGAGCAGTTACAGGCAGTTGTGGCAGCAAGCGCTGAAGGCTATTCCTTCCCGACCAATCTTGATACCGATCCGCCGCTGGGTGGCCTGGTGCCAAAAACACAGCAGCAGCTGTTGCTTGAAGCGTTACAACAAGGTTGCACGGCTGAAGAGTTTATTCGGCAACTGGCAAATCACGAGAGCAAGAGAAAAGCTTAGCAGCGCATATGTGGCAGGCATGACGTCATTTCCTCACATGTGGATTGCGTCATGCCAATGAGACCGGGATTCGTTTTTATCAAGTGCTGTGGGCTGGTTTGCAGTGTCACCGGTTAAGCGAATATGTTCTTACGCTCGCTTTTCGCTCCTGGCAAAACGTCGCAGCGGTCGGTTAAGTGCCAACAGCAGACGTTATGCTAATCAATAACAACGTGGTCGGTCTGGTGAATACGTTTAGCCAGTTTTTTTTCCAGTACTATGACCATCAGGGGAAACCCCATCGCAGCTAATGCACAGACTACCAGCAATCTGTCTACGTTCTGTGTTGTTATGCCATGGTCGGGCAGTAACAAGGACGACAAAAAGAATGCAAGCGTTGTTATCAGGGACATTATCGCAGCCTGTAATGAAGAAAAACTGGCTCGTTGCTCATCCGTTGGATACTGGATCGTAACCGAAGATGATGAAACCAGTCGGCTATACGAAGCACCAAGAAATAAGATAATAAATAGAACCGCGTTATGATAACCCATTGCAGGGATCAGTAAACTGAGTACAAAAAGGAGCATTGAGATTGTAGCCAGCATTAGAGCGGAAAAACATGATGTCAGAACTCCTGTTATTTTTGTAGATAGATAACCTGCCATCCCTCCGCTTAAGAACAGCAAAGGCAGTTGCTCCTGCTGGGCCCCTAAATGTTCGGTCATTAATGGGGTCAAAATGGGGATGATCAGCATTGGGCTAAACTGGACCAGTGCATTACATGAGGCGAAAATCAGGGTTTGAGCATCAATAGATAGCTTGTTCTTAGCGCGTGATTGAACTGCATCCTTGGGAATAAAAAAGGCTATAAGTGGTAAAGACAGCAGACACAGAAAACTGATTGACCACAGAGAAATATGCCAACCATAGTGTGTGCAAAAAAATAATATCACTGGCATACCAACGATACTTACCATTGAAAATGATGCAATGACCGTTGCCAGCATTTTCCCGCGGATGTTAACGGGCGAATAGTTTATCAAGATACTCATCCCCACTCCCATCGTTGTACCCCCAACCAAGCCTGCGCAAAATCGTAGAGCCAACAGCACGTCAAAATGTGTTGTCAATGTAGACATCAACGTTAGCGAACCCAACAACAACATGTTCTGCATTAAGAATCGCTTTTTATCAAATCGGTCTATCCAATAAAAAGCAGCAACACCGGAAAGAACTGCACCTAATGTGTACATGCCCGAGACATATCCAGAAAATGAAACCGGAACCGAAAACGCGTCTGCCATAAAGAAAAAAACAGGCGTTAACGCCATATATTCCAGCGCATTAGTAAACTGAATAAAGGCAATGATGATGGCTATCCGCATGAGTGTTTTATGATTAAGCATCTGAGTAACCTGTGGCATAACAAACAACCTATAAGAGAAGGATGTCAAAAGCTTATCTGCTATCAATAACCAGGATAAGATGGTAAAAACGGCATATATTGTTATCAAATATGGGATTTACTATGCGTCCGGCTCTCGACTTTATTACCCTGAAAGTGTTCGTTGCCGTGGTTGATAGAGAAAGTTTCGTTGGAGCGTCCAAAGCCCTTGAAATGCCGACATCAAACGTAAGCCGTTGTATTTCTCAGTTAGAAGAAAAACTGAACCTTCAGCTTATCGAGCGCAGCACACGTCATATGAAGCTCACCCAGGCGGGACAACTGCTCTATGCGCGAGCAAGACCGCTACTTGAAGCACTTGAACAAACTGAGGCTGAATTAACACAGGGACAGGTTCAGCTCAAAGGCCCATTACGCATCTGTATTCCCAATGAAATAGGTCCTGCATTGCTGGGTTCTGTTATTGCCGATTTCGCCTGTCAGTACCCCGATGTGGAGGTCAGCTGTGTCACAAATTTGTCAGGTTTCGACTCTCTGCGAGATGATCTTGATTTAGCTATTATTGTTAGCCGTGGTCAGATGGATGACAGTGACTACATCGCCCGTCATCTGATAACCATCCCTTGTACCATTGTTGCCGCTCCCTCCATCATTCAGCGTTATGGCACCCCTTCCCATATCCAGCAATTTGAAGAATTACCCTGCATCACAACGGTAAGCGCACTGAAAGGGGCCCCCTGGCAATTTGTCAGTGCAAAAGGCAGGTTCGAGACTATCGCAGTTAAAGGGCATTATCGGGTAAACAGCGGAGAGATGGCTGGACGAGCAGCGGTAGCAGGTGTCGGTTTTGCCATTCTCTCGAAACAAGCCTGCCAACCCTATATCAACGATGGGCGACTCATCGAGATTGAGTTTGAACAGTCAGCAGCCCCATTGCACTTGTTTGCGCTTTATTCCAATCGACGCTACTTGCCCGCGAAAACCAGAACACTTATTGATTTTATGCATCAGACGTTGAGCCAGCTCCCCCTTGTAACGTAAGGCCGTATTGAATATCCACACCAAATTGAAGGCCCGTTACTCGCTCATAGCAGCCCTGATCCCCTGCCGATTCTCCCACTCGCCGCAAAAATGGACGTCGATTCTGTCGCTCATTCCAGGCGGTGAAACCGGTTTGTTTATGCTAAAAAGGAGTTTCCCGATATTTATGTTTACCACTTCACGGAGCAGAAAATGAGAACGCAGAAGCGATGCATAGGGTATGTGGCCGTCGTTGTTGATGACTACGATCGCGCCATTGAGTATTACACCAACAAGCTGGGCTTTACCCTCGTTGAGGATACCCCTCAGCCAGGAAAACGCTGGGTGGTAGTGACCCCGAATCCGCAAAGCGACTGCAACATTCTTTTGGCACGCGCCTCAAACGACAGGCAGGAAAGCTTTATCGGCAATCAGTGTGGCGGGCGGGTATTTCTGTTCCTTCAGACCGATGACTTCTGGCGCGACTACCACGCCATGAAGGCAAAAGGGGTTACCTTTTGCGAGGAGCCACGCGAAGAGGAGTACGGTACGGTCGTTGTATTTGAAGACCTCTTCGGCAACCGCTGGGATCTTTACCAAAACAAGTAAAGTTAACGTGCCCGACGCTTTTACTCATCACAAGGACTGCCATGAATGTGTCCCGCCTCGAAAACGAGTATCTCTCCGTTAATCAGAGAACACTGCATATCTGGCGGGAACATCCCGGAATCGGTGACATCAGGAAAGAGCGCTACTACGATCCCGTCAAACTGGCGCTGGCCACAGGAATTCAACCGTCAGTACCCGATCTCGTCACGGGTCTGCTACGTGAATTACACCTGCTTATGGCCGGCGATCGACTGGCTGATATCCTCCCGCTCAGCAGCTTCCATTTTACCTTTTTGCCCCTGACGCTACCGCTGTATGCGGAGAACGAGGCGCTGCCGGCTAAAACCGAACAATTGACGACAATCTGGAGCGAATACCAGGCCAAACTCATTGTGATCAAGCAGCTCAGGCTGGTAGCGTTGCCCAGTCAGTTATTGCTGGCAGGGATCCCTGATGATCCCGCTATTGCCCTGCGCCAGTCATTCTGTGAAAGCATTTTACATTCACAATGGAAAGATGAGCTGCTGGCGCGTCATGCCGGCAGTTCCTTGCCTGCGCCATTCTGGCACAGCACGCTTTTGCGCTACGATGCGGCATGCTTACCCGCCGAATTGCGCGAATTATTTATCCGGCATCAGGCTACTCGCTTCGGCAATGTTGCTGCGGATTTGACGTTAGCGAGAGTGAATTACAACTGGGAGAAGTGCTATCCGGTCAAAGAATTCTCGTCAAAAAATTCATTTAAGCTCAGCGAATGAATTACCGAATCCGCCTTACCTCAGGATGATTCTCCGTCGCGGCTTCATGAAAAATATCATCCAGCCAGCCGGGGATTTCAGCTTCTGTGAGGTCATCAGGAATAATGACATCATAAAGCCGGGAATACTTTTGCTCTGTCAGGTCAACACGTAAAACCAGCCAGCGATCGCCTTCTCGCTGGACCCCAATGTGTCGCCCGAAGACATCAAAAATCAGCATCATAACTGTGTTTAACTCCGTGATGAGCCTAAGCGAGGATGCGTTTTCCAAGACTAACGGAATCGCCAAAACTGAGCAAACGGAGTAAGCAGTGTTCGCTATGCTCATGAAGATTGAGCCGTAACAAGACAATGATAAGATTGATTTCTGTCTGGCCCATTAAGGAACCCATTATGAATAAGGTGATTCGCAAAAATTATCCTGAGTTAGGCGAGGTAAAGGCCCCCTATGTTCACTCCGTAAGGCATGCCGATACGCTCTATATCTCGGGGCTGACGGCATTTGGCACGCCCGCACAGCAATCAGGCATCGCTGAACAGGCAGAAGAAATATTCAGTCAGATTCATAAAATCGTCACCGCAGAAGGTGCTGATTTCTCCTCTCTCATTAAAGTGACTATTTTCATTACCTCTTTTGATGAGATCAACGCCCTGCGCGAGGTACTCTACCGACATTACGGCGATCACTTGCCTGCCAGTTCGCTGGTGGAAGTCAGCCGCCTCTTTTCACCCGATCTCAAGATTGAAATTGAAACGGTATTTTCCCTCTGATTTACGCTCGTGGGGATTGCGAAACGTCGGGGCAGTGCATTACCAGGCAGCAAGGGCTATCTGGTTTACAGACCCGGTTGTCGGATAAGCACTCTCGCCCGCTAATTGTTATGAGCGGGCTCTGATAGCCCGCTTTCTCTGCTGTAAGCAGCCATCTATTGAGCTTACAGCCAGAAGTGGACATACCGATTGCTTTAAATGATGAGGGCATAAATAATCGCTTTACTAAGACTCTGGTAATGAACCCTTTTCCATCAAAGAATATGACTAATCAACTGGAACTCCTAAAAATTTTCTGTGTTGCGGCAGAGAGTGATAGCTTCAAGCAAGCAGCGATTGCCCTGGGTAAATCGCCGCAGACGGTGACAAGAGCAATTCAGGAGCTTGAAGCCAGCCGGGGGGAAATTCTTTTCTACCGGACAACGCGCAACAGCAAAATTACCCGCGAGGGCGAACTCTTCGCTATAAAGGCTAAACAACTCATCCAGAGTATGGAAAACCTCTTCCGTGTACCGTCGTCAGACGATGACAATCTGATGTCAGGACAAATTAGTCTGACGCTCCCTGCTTCACTTGGCCGACGTTTTGTTCTCCCTGCATTGATTTCATTTCGTAAGCAGTACCCGAATGTGACCATTCGCTGCACCCTCACTGATGCCCATTCAGATGTGATCGACAGCCAGATCGATATCGGCTTAAGGACGGGTTTTTTGCGTGATAATCGATTTGTAGCTCGCAAGGTTCTGGATTTTAACTTCTACCTCCTTGGTGCGCCCGAGCTGATCCAACGAGTTGGCGCCCCATCAACACTGGAGCACCTGAATACTCTGCCGGTTGTAGCATTGCTGGATAATCAGACTAACCGGTACTGGCCGTGGGGATTTGAAAACGCCCGTAGCTTTATCCCGGAATCACCAGGTTTTGTAACAGACGACCTGGAAGCTTACTGTGACGCCGTTGTACAGGGACTTGGCTTTGGCCATTTGCCCGGCTTTCTGGCGTATCCCTTTATGGATAGCGGCAGGTTAATTCCCGTGATACCTGACTTAGCATCTTCTCCCTGGGGATTATATTTATTCAGGCCGCAAAGCGGACCAGTGCCTTTACGAATTCGTAAGCTTTATGACCATCTGCACGAAAGTCTGAGCGGTCTCAGGACTTAGCACGGTGAGACATGATGTCGGCACGATTAAGACCAATTGCCTTAATCTGCACCTGAACTTCATCCGCGGAGCGCGGCGCTAAATCAAGCTGATCCAGTTGCAGTACATCCGGCCCAACAAGACGGTGGAAGCGATAGACATTTGCCATTTCAAACCTCTTTAAAGCGACCGGCCTGCAATACCGGTCTCATCAACATCGTGGGGCATTAAACATGTCGCAGCCCTGCCACTCATCATTACAGAATATCGATAACGATTTTTACGTTCGCAGAGCCGTTTTCTACAGCATCCTGCGCATCCAGTGCAGAGTCCAGATTAAAGCAGCGTGAATCAACGACCGGGTACAGCTTGCCGGCTTCGACAAGCAGTGTCAGTTGACGAAGGATCTCACCGTGATGTGCGCGTCCCTCGCCAGACAGCATTGGCAGAAGCACAAAGACCCCAGAAATGGTCGCGCAACGTAAGGAAGATGGTGCAATATTGAACTCGCCGAAAGCATAGCAACTGGTGATATGGCCGTAGTGCTTCACTGCAGGAAGTGATGCGGTAAGGACATCTCCACCGACCGTGTCGTAGATAACATCAAAGCCTTTGCCCTGGGTATACTGCTGCACGTATTCATCAACACTTTGTGTACGGTAATCAATCGCCGTTGCACCGAAGCCTTCAACCATTGCTTTTTTAGACGCTGAGGTAGTGGCATACACATCTGCACCGAAGATTCTCGCCAGTTGTACGACCATATGGCCTACACCGCCTGAACCTCCTTGAACCAGAACTTTGTCACCTTCTTTGACCTGAGCACGGTCAACCAGACCTTCCCACGCAGTTAGGAAGACTAAAGGCAGAGCGGCTGCTTCGCGCATTGAAAGGTTCTTCGGTTTGAGAGCAATGAGGTCTGCATCAACTGCGGCATATTCTGCAAGAGAGCCTTGTAGGCCGCGCACACCACCGGTCAGGCCATAGACTTCATCACCAGCGTTAAACTGAGTAACCCCCTCACCGACGCTGACGACTTCGCCAGCCAGATCGGTACCCAGCACTGCGGGGAGTTCTGGTGTGGCGTAGGTAGCTGAGCCTTCACGAATTTTGTAATCGATGGGGTTAACGCCGCTGGCGTGAATTTTTACCAGAACTTCGCCTTTACCAGGGATTGGCATGGCGATTTGCGATTCAGTAAACGCTTTAACGTCATAGCTGTTAAGGATGAGAGCTTTCATTGTGTTAGTCGGCATAATCAATCTTGTATTTGTAGAAGATGAGATCAATTTAACGCTGCGATAATAATGCGTAAATGGAGCAATCAGGATTTGACAATTCCATTATTTGGAGTAATCAGCGTAAATATTGTTGACGCCACTTAAATTTTCAGCGTTATTTAAACTGCAACTTGCCCTGTTTGGCATGTATTTATTCTCAAGCGAAGTGAAGAGAGTCAATTTGTCATGATGACCGCTCCTCGTTGCCAATTGACCTTCAGCTCATTGAGCTGGTGCGCTTCGAGCCAGTCACGGATGTTGGTAAATCCGCACTGAATCAGTTAATAATCATCACCAGCTCTCCACAGCGGACATAATCAGTATGTCGGAAGGTCTCTCAAAGTGAATGGCGCGGATTGCAGGGATGCTTAGGCTCTTATCGCAAAGGGCTGCGCCGCGGTTCTTTTAATTTCATATTGGCAAAAACTGTTATATCCTCGAATAGCATCTGGCACCGCCCAGTCTCTTAGCTACGGCACCGCCCACCGCTATGCTCTAGATTAACAACCATGAGGTTGATCATGCGGCATCCCGTAAAATTTGGTCGTATAGCAGCTGTGTTACCTGTTAAAAACATCATGATTTCAAAAGATTTCTATATCAATGGGCTGGATTTCAAAGATGTTTTTGAAAATGGAGACCCTGTGGGCTTTATGATAATAAAGCGTGAAGAGGCTGAACTGCATTTGACTCTCCAGCCACAACACAAAGCAGCGTCTTTCCCTGTTGCTCATCTTCTTGTTGATGATGCAAATGCCTTATATACCCGTTGCCAGGAAATTGGTGCCCGAATTATTAAAGGCATACAAGATAAAGATTATGGTATTAGGGCGTTTGTTTTCGCCGATCCGGATGGAAATCGCATCGATGTGGGGCAGATTTTGAGGAAGTAATTAAGGGTAAGTTGACACACAAATAGCTTTTCAATGCCGTGTTTCAGTTCGCTAAAAGCAGACCAGGAGATCGTTCATCTGGTCCGCTTCGTGCAAGAAAGCAACTGGGCTAAAATATGCAAGCAGCGCAATTCATTGCGCTGCTATGCTCAACTACGTTTACTTTAGTGCAATACGCGCCACGCTATCTTTGCCCTGTGTGGAGCTATCTTCATTAAATGCCTGCTTCAGCGAGACATACAGCGTTTGACCATCCGCCGAGACCAGCAGGCTGTTCGGATTGGTGTCGAATGACCAGCTGTTTTTCACCGCATAAGTGGTAGCATCAAGCTGCAGCACTTTCTTCGACTCGCGCTGGGATATATAGATCTCATTACGTTTACTGTTGAATTTAATACCCAGCGCATCACCCGGAAGACGTTTGATTACTTTGCCAGTGTGTTCGTCGAAGACCAGAGTGGCCTTGCCTTTAGAGTCGTCTGTGACGAACAGGCGGCCCGTAGACGGATCTTCCGCCATATTCAGGAACAGATATTCCTTTCCATCACCTGCCGTCCAGCGCTGTTCAATTTTGTAGGTCCGTGGGTTAATGACCAAAATTTCACCCGCACCATTAGCGGCATAAACGCGTTCGGTTACCGGGGAGTAAATCAAGCCCGTTACCCATTTACCGGCATTCTTGATGGTTGTTTTCAAGGTGAACGTTTTGGTATCCACCACAGAGATATATCCAGGATCGGCTACGCGACCTATGTATAATTCGTCTCCCTGCAGCAGCATTTCACGTGCACCTGGCACATCGCCATCTTTGTCTTTCTTGCCCCCCAGCATCAGGCGTTTCTGCACCTTGCCGCTCTGCGCATCAACTTGCGACACGCCGCCGTCCAGCGAATTGGTGGTGTAGAAGACGCGACCGTCGTCTTCCATCGCCATACCAAAGTTTTTCAGATCGGTGTGGGTTTCAGCCTGAGTCTCCAGAGTCACGGGGTCGAGACGGTAAATCATACCGCCATTGACGTTTTTAAAGCCCTGAGCACTGGCGACATACAACGCCTTCTCTGCAGGAGAATAGGCCAGTTCATACAGGCCATCCCCTAGTACACGCTGAGTCAACTGCGTATTGACTGGCTTCACTACGGCGACAGGCACTTCTGTTTTTTTGGCCGGTGCCTGGCAAGCCGTCAGGCTAATGGCGGCGATGATCGCAGCGGCAAGGGGAACCTGACGCGGGCTGAAAAACAATTTCATTCTTAACTCCATCGATGGAAAAAGGGATCCCGGTAGGTGGCTGCCTTAACCGGAGGGCTGAAGAGAGAATGAGAATAATACGCATTAACCAAAATGACGCAAATGTGCAGAAAACCACAGATTGCTGTGCCCTGCCAATTCACAACATAAACACGTTTTTTAAGCTGAAAATGGCCAAATTTGGCAATGAATTCACGGCGATAAAAGCCTGAACGTCAACAACCAACGTTTCGATTTCACCGCTATACATTGATTTACAGTAATTTACACAACCAGTTACACAATTAAATGAGACATTTTTAGTTTTTTTAAAGCAAATGATTATCATTGGCTTTCTCAACAAGGGCGGTTATTAACGTTAAATGCCGCAGCACCGTGCGTAATACTAAAATGTTTGGGCACATGCCGTCGCTGTGACACCCCCCCGCAAAACTTGCGTGAGAAATCGCGCCGCTACGAAGCTGGTCTCCCCTGCCGGGTTCATCCGGTTGGCTATACGAGAACGCATAGCGCTGCAATAAAAAATAAGAATTAACACAACAACACTCTTTTCGGGCGGGAAATACTATGTTTTTGGATCGCAGGGAAATCTGTGCGGGTTCGAGCGAGCCACGCATCCGTAAAACCTTCACCATCTCATTTCTGACCATGGCGATACACGCCTTTCTCAATCCAGCCCTGGCGGCAGAGGAAACGCAAACGCCGGAAGTCATGGTCGTAAATGCCAATGCGGATAGCGACGCCACGGCAGCTCAGGACAAGACAGACTACCAGGTTAAAACCTCGCGTGCGGGGACAAAACTGTTGCTGACACCGCGCGATGTACCGCAGTCCGTCAGCGTGATCACTCAGCAACGTATGCAGGATCAACAACTGCAGACGGTAAATGATGTGCTCAATAACACCACGGGCATCACCAGTAATTTGATTGACAGCGAGCGAACCTACTACTTCTCGCGTGGATTTCAACTGAGCAACTTTACCTTTGACGGTATTCCTACCACGGTGGGTGATGCCTGGAACTATGGCGATGCGGCTTCAGACACGGCAATTTATGACCGTATCGAGGTGGTTCGTGGCGCCACTGGCCTGATGACCGGGGCGGGTAGCCCGGCAGCCTCCGTCAATATGGTGCGTAAGCATGCGGACAGCAAAGAATTTACCAGTTCATTCAGCGCCAGTTACGGCAGCTGGAATAAACAGCGTTATGTCGCCGATGTGTCCACCCCATTAAATGCATCAGGATCCGTGCGCGGCCGCGTCATTGCCGGTTACCAGAATCAGGACAGCTGGTTGGATCGGTATAGTAAAAACACCAAATTCTTCTATGGCGTGGTGGATGCGGATATTACCGATAACACCACGTTATCGCTTGGCTACGATTATCAGGATGCCGATACCAAGGATCCCACCTGGGGTGGCAACCCGGTGTTCTACAGCAATGGCGCCCTGACCCATTACTCGCGCAGCCTGAATTCAGCCGCCGACTGGACCTACTATCATACAACCGCGCGCAAAGTGTATGCCGACCTGACACATAACTTTGATAACGGCTGGACGTTCCGCCTGAACGGTACCCACGCTGAAAATACCTTCAGCGATAAGCTACTTTATGTGGGCTATTTGTCATACCCGGATCAGGATACCGGCGAAGGTGCCGATGGTTTTGGCAGCATGGACCGGGGCAAGCGTGAACTGACCTCCGTGGATGGTTACGCCAGCGGTCCGTTTGAGCTGTTCGGGCGTGAGCATCAGCTGATGGCGGGTATGAGCTACAGCCGCCAGCATAATGTGACCAACAGTAGCAACGGCATCACGGATGAAGATGCCGGTGATATTGCCACCAGCGATATCGGCATCTTCAACAATCACTGGAATGGCAATATTGCCGAACCAACATGGGGTGACTGGTATCAGAACGCGGATGACGTAGTGCGCCAGAAATCGGCCTACACCGCGGTGCGTTTCTCCCTGAGTGACCCGCTGTCGCTCATTGTCGGTGCACGTTATACCAGGTACAGCACCGATGGGACGAGCGGCAATATGGAAAAGAACAACATTACACCCTACGCTGGTGCTGTATATGACATCAATGACACCTGGTCTGCTTATGCCAGCTACACCTCTATCTTCCAACCGCAGACCTATCGCGACAGCAGTGGAAAATATCTGGCTCCCGTCACGGGGAAAAGCTATGAAACGGGTCTGAAATCGGCCTGGTTTGATGGCCGCCTCACCGCAACCGTGGCGGTCTTCCGCATAGAACAAAATAATGTTGGTCAGGCCGTTGATGGCAGTTTTGTCAATAACAGCAGCGAGCAGGCTTACGCGCCAACCAAAGGGGCCCGCAGCAAAGGAGCCGAGTTTGAGCTGAACGGCGCACTCACCGATAACCTGCAAATGACCTTTGGCGCAACCCGCTATGTCGCACGTGATTCGGAGGGTCGCTATAACCCGGATCAGCCTCAGACCGACCTGAAATTGTTTACCCGTTATCGCCTGCCGATGCTCCAGGCGCTGACCATTGGCGGGGGAATCAACTGGCAAAACCGTGTGTTTGAGGATGTCACCGCCCCCGATGGCAGCACCCAGCGGGTTTACCAGGGCAGTTATCCACTGGCTAGCCTGTTTGCCCAATATCAGGTTAATAAACAGGTCTCGGTACAGGCTAACGTGAATAACCTGTTTGACCGGACGTACTACACCTATATGAGTGGCTACGTCTACGGTGAGCCGCGTAATGTTTCAGTGACCGTTGCGTATCAATTCTGATAAAAGAAACCTGCAGCGAGGAGTCGTTTGAACAGCTAGTGTTTGCTCCTCGCGCATAGCAGTATTGAAACTAAAAAAGAAAAATGGAGAACGGCGTTTTGGACATTACGATAAGTGCTGCGAAGCCTGAACATTTTTCTTCACTCCGCGCCATTGAATTAGCGGCGTTTGAAACACTTCGTGAAGCAGGTGCGGTAACGGGTCAGGCTGTCGCAAATAGCCTAAAGGAATTTCATGATTTCAGCCGAGATGGCCTGCTGCTTGCAGCCTTTGCGGCTGATTTAACCCCTGTAGGGTTCGTTGCTGGTAATTATGAAAACATATGGATGCACATTGCTGAAATTGATGTGCATCCTGACTGGCAACGTCGTGGAATTGGCAGATTATTAATGCAAACGATCCTGGTTTATGGGCAGCAACGCGGCCTGACCGGCGCCACACTCACGACAGATAACATGGCCGCCTTTAATGCCAAATTTTACGCAGCGTTAGGTTTTGAGATTGTGGAAGGACTATCGTGTCCGCCACACCTGATGATCCAGAAAGCAGAGGAAGTTAAAATGGGCTTCAATCCGGCACGGCGCGTAGCTATGCGATTGAACTTCAAGGCCATGACAGAGTAATAACAATGACAAGTTCCGCTGCGCGCAGGAGTGGTCATTGCTGATTCCCCCCTGTATCACTGGTAAACCCCGTAAGGTGAGGTAAAGGCCCCCTACATTCACTCCGTGAGACATGCCGACACGCTCTATATCTCGGGGCTAACGGCATTTGGCACGCCCGCACAGCAATCAGGCATCGCTGAACAGGCAGAAGAAATATTCAGTCAGATCCGTAAAATCGTCACCACAGAAGGTGCTGATTTCTCCACCCTCATTAAAGTGACTATTTTCATTACCTCTTTTGATGAGATCAATGCGCTGCGCGAAGTACTCTACCGACATTATGGCGATCACTTGCCTGCCAGTTCGCTGGTGGAAGTCAGCCGTCTCTTTTCCCCCGATCTCAAGATTGAAATTGAGACAATTTTTGCCCTCTGATTCATAGCTGTTTAGTCATGCCAAATCAGCTTTATAACCTAATGGGCCAGGCGCTTAATGCGATGAAATAAATACCGACGCTTGCTGTGCTGGCGGAACGGCGAAATGACGCTGCATACGTTTTATCTCCTCTGCCGGTGGCAGGCCAAACAGGCGTTTAAACTCGCGATTAAATTGAGACGGGCTTTCATAGCCAACGGCATAACTCGCGGCGCTGGCGGTAATCTGCTGGCGTACCATCAACATCCGCGCCTGATGCAGGCGGACCGATTTCACATATTGCATCGGGGGCATCCGGGTAATCGCTTTGAAATGGCTATGAAACGTCGGCACACTCATTCCTGCTTCCTGCGCCAGTTGCGTCAGCGTGAACGGCTCAGCGTAGAGGGCATGAATGCGCTGTAGTACTTTACCGATTTTGCCGAACTGCCCTTGTAAGGCCAGCGCGGCGCGCATTGCATTGCCCTGCTCGCCCGTCAGTACACGGAAATAGAGCTCACGCACCCGCGCAGGGCCAAGGATCGCCGCCTCAAGCGGATTGTTCAGAACTTCTAGCAAACGCAGCACCGCTGTTTTTACCGCGTCATCCATGGGGCTCGACATCATGCTTTGCGGCACGGCGGGAGGATGTGGGGCTCCATGCTGTTCAATCTGTAACATCAGTTCAGCGGCAAGCTGAAAATTCAGGTGCATATAAATCGCCAGCAACGGATGTTCTGCCGAGGCGTCGGTTTCCATCACAAATGGCACCGGCACCGAAACCGCCAGGTAGTGCTGCTCATCATATAAATAGGTCTGCTGGCCAAAATAGCCCCGTTTGCTGCCCTGGCAGACAATCACGATCCCCGGGTCGTACAGCACAGGGGTTCTGGCAAGCGGCCGGTCGGCACGCAAGATTCGCACATCAGGCAACGCGGTCAGGTTGTAGCCCTCCTGCGCGGCCAGTGTTTTCATCATGCTAATCATCCCGGGCATCATAGCACCTCATAAAATCAGGCAATAAAAAGAGAAGATCCGGCCTCAAAATACCACAGTACAGAGAATACCATGCAACCTTCACTGTTCATGGGAGTTCATTTTATGGCATCTGTAAAAACGATTTTAATCACTGGCGTCAGCAGCGGCTTTGGCCGGGCGCTGGCGCAGGAAGCCCTCACCGCAGGTCATCGGGTCATCGGGACCGTGCGTAACCACCACGCCAGGCAGGCTTTCGAGGCGCTTGATGCACATCGGGCTTTCGGCCGCTTGCTGGATGTTACGGACACCGGGCGTATTGCTGAGGTAGTCGCGGAGGTTGAATCGACCGTCGGTCCGGTTGATGTGCTGGTGAACAATGCGGGTTACGGCCATGAAGGCATCATGGAAGAATCCTCGCTCGCAGAGATGCGCCACCAGTTTGACGTGAATGTGTTTGGCGCAGTGGCAATGATTAAAGCCGTGTTGCCAGGCATGCGCCAGCGCCATCGCGGCCATATTATTAATATCACCTCAATGGGCAGTTTTATTACCCTGCCCGGCATTAGCTATTATTGCGGCAGCAAATTTGCGCTGGAAGGCATATCAGAAACGTTAAGCAAAGAGCTGGTCCCGTTCAATGTACACGTGACCGCCGTGGCGCCAGGGTCTTTTCGCACCGACTGGGCCGGGCGCTCAATGGTACGCAGCGCTCGCAGCATTCCGGACTATGATGATCTTTTTGAACCCATTCGACAGGCGCGTATGGAAAAAAGCGGCAAGCAACTCGGCGATCCCGTGAAGGCCGCCCGCGCCATGCTGACGATCATTGAGAGCCACAACCCACCCACGCATTTATTGCTAGGCAGTGATGCATTGAGTTTAGTGCGGCAAAAACTCGCTGCATTAGATAAGGAAATCGAGCAATGGGAAACACTAACACGCTCAACGGATAGCGACTTACCGGCGTAGGCAGGGAGTGCATTGACTAGTAGAGAGCTCTACATGTTACTGATATGATCCTAAAATAGATAAAAGAGGTGACGCATGGGTAATGACACGATAGTTACGTTGTTTAGATATAAACGCTGGATCGATATTGAAACGCTACACGCTATGAAAAGAATTGACGCGTCTACTTTCGCAGAAAAGCACCATCTGACGCTCAGACTGATGAATCACGTACATGTGGTTGATCGGATCTTCAGAGCTAACATTACCGGCCAGAAGCATTCTTACACGGCACTAAACACGCCAGAAACCCCCTCAGCTGATGAGCTTCTGAAAACGATGACTGAATGTACAGACTGGTATATTCAACATGTCAATTCTATGTCCCCCGTTGATCTTGCTGAAACCATTAAATTCCAGTTTGTTGATGGCGGACATGGTGAGATGAAGGCAGTGGATATGCTCAATCATGTGCTGTTTCACGGGACGTATCATCGCGGCGCCGTAGGTTGGCTACTTTCAGAAAGCGGTGTAACCCCGCCCAAGGACGTCGTGACTGTTTTTCTAAGAGATCATAACCACGAGTAAACGATTGACAGGGCCATGCAGTTTAAAACTCCATTGGCCCTTAAGCCAAACGTGAGTGCATAAATGAATGTCAAGGAAGGCCCGCTTCATGCCTGGAACAGCAGTTGAAGGTGCATAACAGTCTTTCGATGTTAAATCGCAATGGAGCATGACTGAACTGATACATCACCTGCCAGGCTAATGTTTACGACATGAAGCATGCGTAATTTAAGACGGTTAAAGCTCACGAGGTTTAAAGGAATATTGGAAAAATCGAAAAAGAATTTTATCCGTACCGCCCTGCCCTGCAAAATATTTATTTTTCGGAAAAAGGTACATTGTTGATTAGGAAACTCCCAATCGATTCGATTAAACCCGGAGCTAAAGAAAGTGCTGGTTCCGCATATGAAGTGATATTTTCCTCGATATTGTCCGAAGTTACCTCTTTCATCACATGGTTCATGTTGGGAAGTATTACCAGGGATGCTTGAGGATTAGCTGTTTGAAGTTTTCTGGCATCCATTTCTTCTACCTGGATGTCGCGTTGGCCTTGTAGCACTAACACAGGTTTGGAAATGGTCGAAATGAGTTGGCTCGGGTTATATGAAAACGCATCGATCAAAAACCCCTGAACCTCGGGATTAAAGAGGTTTTGCAGCACCGGATGTATATTTTTTGTATTGACACGCCGCTGATGCTCCAAAGCATCAATTATCGGCAAAGCTTCCTCTAATAAAAATGCGTTTGCCGGATTAGCCTTAAATTGTCCTCTCAACACTTCGCCCATCGGCCTCCCGGGCGTTGCAACAAGGATCACTCCGCACACATCCTCGCCCTGAGCTGAGGCAAGTGCGACAAGACCTCCTTCGCTGTGTCCAATAATCCAAATACAGGGCGTTTGGATCTCGCGTCTAAGCACTTTTACCCAGGCTCGAACGTCGTCAACATAGTCAGCAATCGTCACCGCATTGGGATTATCTACAGCCGATGCACTTGCGAACATTCCTCGTTTGTCGATACGAAGCGTTGCAAAGCCTTTTGAAGCCAGGCCTTCGGCAAGAAGTCGGTAAGGTGATGTATTCACGCCAAGCGGGTTGTTTCCATCCCGATCTGTAGGCCCGGAGCCAGGAATTATAAGTGCAACTGAGGTTGGTTTTGAATTTGGGGTGAGTAACGTACCTTTCAAAGGGCCTGTTGGTCCCGGAGCTTCCAGGAATATTTCGGAAAAGGTTAGCGGCATCGACGCCTGACTCACAAATGAACATGCGCTCAAAAGAGCAATGCAGCCTGTAATATTCACCGGTTATGTTCCCGTAAAACTAAGCGTATGCGACAATTTATATGATAGCGAGGGCGTAGTATCAACTGAAGCTGAAATCATCACACATAGCAGTACTACAACATGACGGATACGTACTGGCGTAGAGGGTTCTTCAATGTGCCGGTAGTGAGTTCTCAACACTTTGGTAAAGACGGTGAGAACATCACGATTGTTCTTCGTGATGGCGTATCGTCCATTACGGCAATGATTAACAGAACAGCCAATCAGTCTGGCTCACCCCGCATCATGGGAAGCGTTGAGCTGAGATAGTATTTTCAACACCATTACACAATTGGTGATCTTGTCCCTTTCGGGTCAATCACACCAAACATGATGAAGCTAAAATAACAGGTGGCGTGATTTGCAGCAGTCATGGCGCATTTTGAATATAAGGTTCGGATTCGAAAGAATATAATGGTAGTTTCATCTCAGTTGAATATTCACTTCAGGAACCTGAAAATGGCTCGTAATCTCACGTTCTCACTTAATATCGGCTGGAGAACGTTGCTTAAGGACATCGGACTTAAATCTGAACACATCCTGCGCAGGGCACGTTTGCCGGACGATACGTTTTCGAGAACCGAGCATGGCCTCAGTACAGAGGAATACATCCGGTTGTGGCTCTCACTGGAAGCGGAAATAAATAATCCTTCATTCCCACTGCTTCTGGTTGAAAAGGTTTCAGCTGAGATATTTGATCCACCGATTTTCGCAGCATTGTGCAGTTCGAATATGATGCAGGCAGTCCAGCGTCTTGCCAGATATAAACAACTCGTTGCTCCAATGGTGCTGGAAACGGCAGTTGATCATAATGGCATTCTGACGGTTTCACCGCGCTGGTTGTCAGAAACGAATATTCCCACGTCCCTGCAGGTAGCAGAACTGGCTTTCATACTTCAGCTGGCACGACTTGCAACACGTGAACCGATTAAGGCATTAAACGTCTATCTCCCGCAACTTCTCACCAGAACCCAGGCAGGCCACTTTACACGATTCTTCGGTACTGCCGTCTCACAGGGTGAAAAACCAGTCATCAGCTTTTCAGCCACTGATGCGCTGAGGCCTTTTTTGACGGTCAATGAAGGTATGTGGCAGATATTTGAGCCTGAGTTACGCCGTCGTCTTAGTCAATTAGATATAACGGCTTCAACAGCTGAGCGCGTGCGTGCGGTACTTTTGGAGTTGCTGCCAGGTAACGAAGCCACTATCGAGAAAACCGCCGATCGTCTGGGGATGAGTAAGCGTACGCTGCAACGCAGACTTGAGGATGAGGGGTTGAATTTCCGCATGCTGGTCAATACCTGCCGCGAAAATCTGGCCCGCCATTATCTCAGTAATACCAGCCTGTCCGCATACGAAATCGCATTTCTACTTGGTTTCGAAGACCCGAATTCATTTTACCGTGCTTTTATGTCCTGGACAGGCCAGACCCCTGAAACCCTCAGAGGAGCCATGCGGCCTGATTAAAAGAGGTCACCATGGCAAACACAGAAAAGAATCGCTTTGATATCCAAAATGTTAGCTCCTTTTCTTCCTGATGATGACAAGCCAATAAGAGCCCTGGCAGTGGCACATTTTTTGTTGAAAAGTGTACGTATTGAAGTCGGACTTATTGTCCTGCTTCTAAGCAGTTAATCACGCTGGGGAACTGGCCGACTGATCTTTACGTGGCGTAGTTGGCAAGTCATATGGCGTATATCCCTATGCCATTCTGACCTGAGTGTATGCAAACTGAGACCAGTCCAATACGTGAGGTTCTTATGTTTATTCAGGAAAAGAAAACTGCGCTGGTTACCGGCGCATCGTCCGGCATGGGCAAAGCGATAGCCCGTCGTCTCATTGATGATGGTTACCAGGTCTACGTCGCCGCCCGTAGCCTTAATAAAATGACCGATTTGGCGGAGCTTGGCGCTCAACCATTACGGATGGATATTTCACGTGATGAAGAAATTGTTTCTGGCGTAAACACGATACTTTCTCAAACTGGGGGGGTTGATGTGCTGGTCAATAATGCCGGCTTTGGGCTGTACGGCCCCGTCGAAGAGATCGGTATTGATGAAGCTCGCTATCAGTTCGAGGTCAATCTCTTCGGCGCGGCAAGGCTTACGCAACTTTTGCTTCCGGCCATGCGTACCCGAGGAGCCGGACACATTGTTAACATCACCTCAATGGGTGGGAAAATGTACAGCGCTCTTGGCGCGTGGTACCACGCGACGAAACATGCGCTTGAAGGATGGTCAGACTGCCTTCGTCTTGAAGTCGCGGAATTCGGTATTAAGGTTGTCATTGTCGAACCGGGCGTGATTGAGACGGGTTTTGGAAATGCCGCCAGTGAAACTATTGTCAAACGTTCTGCTAGTGGGCCATACGGTCACCTTGTGCAGAGTGTAGCCAAGGCGATAAACAAAACCTACGGACATGGTACAGGTAGTAATCCTATGGTCGTCGCAGATGTCGTGTCCCTGGCTGTTAAAAGTGATAACCCACGAACGCGATATGCCGTCGGTAAGTTTGCCAGGTTGCTTATACGTATGCGAATCTGGCTGGGCGATCGCTTGTTTGACCGTATCATTCTTAGCCAAATGCGCTAATGGCTAAAAGATAATTTTTTTTATACCCACTTATTTTTATTAGGATAAACATTGATCTCATTGGGTAACAAGGCCCGCTTCGCGCCAGGAGCGGACGTTGTAACAGAGTGTACTCATTTCCTCTGAATGCCTGAAACCATCATCAAAAAAGATATCTAAACAGCCCCCTTATACTTAAGCACATCAATGAACAGAGAAAATGCCGATCCAGCATGGCGGCGATGTGGGTAGTACAGATGATACCCTGGTAAATCTGGGGTAAATTTGTCCAGGACGCGAGTCAGTTTATTTTCTTCAATAGCCTGCTGCACCTGGTCATAAGGTAGGTATGCCAGGCCGTGTCCATCAATAGCAGCATCCAGGATCAGGTCTATGGTATTCAATAAAAGCTGACCTTCCATGCGAACCCTAATTTCTCGCCCACCCCGCATTAATCGCCAACGATTTGCAGTACCCGATGAAGGAAGATACAAATTGATAGCCCGATGGTCGACCAAATGTGCGACAGATGTTGGAACCCCCTGTCGGGATAAATAATCTGGCGCACCGACAATCGCCATCGGAATATCAGGCCCAATTCGCACAGCAATCATATCCTTATCCATCTCTCCCCCCAGGCGAACCCCGGCATCAAAGCGCTCAGAGACGACATCGGTCAGGCCGTAATCGATAAGGAGCTGCACATCAATGTCAGGATTGGATTTCAACAGCGTGCGCATGGCGGGCAACAATATGGTCTTTGCGGCATGTTCAACCGTAGTCACGCGTATTGTGCCTGAGGGGCGATCGCGCAGATCCCCCAATGAAGCCAGAGCCGAATCGATATCATGCAGCATTGGACCAAGGACAGACAAAAGTTGTTCACCTGCTTCCGTCGGTACCACGCTGCGTGTGGTTCGCGTTAAAAGCCGTAATCCTAACCGCTCTTCCGTGCGACGAACTATCTGACTTAACGCTGACTGGGCCATGCCCAGACGGGCAGCAGCCCGGGTGAAACTACGCTCTTCGGCGACGGCTACGAATGCCATCAGATCTGCTATCTCATCACGTTTCATCTCTGCGTTTTCACCCAAGCAATTAATCATTTAAATGATAAGTTCAATCGTTATTTTGGGTCTAATCATCTTAATAATCAATGGCTATAGTTATCCCATCAAGCATGACAGATAACCGACAGCCCAATGAGGAACCGGATGATGAACCAGAAAATCAATTTCACCAACAGCAATATCCCGACAATCTCTTTGTCCGCCGTGCTTTATTTCCCACCCGTATTTGATGAAAGCCGCAAGTACCCGGCTATTGTGGTTTCTCATCCGGGAGGTGGCGTTAAGGAACAAACTGCCGGCACCTATGCCGAAAAGCTGGCAGAAAAAGGGTTTGTGACCGTGGCTTACGATGCGTCTTATCAGGGCGAAAGTGGCGGAGAGCCGCGCCAACTGGAAAACCCGCACATCCGTACCGAAGATGTCAGTGCGGTGATTGATTACCTGTCCACACTGCCTTATGTCGACACCGCGAGAATTGGCGCGATGGGAATTTGCGCCGGTGCGGGCTACACAGCCAATGCCGCGATTCAGGATCGCCGCATCAAAGCCATTGGAACCGTCAGCGCCATTAATATCGGCTCGATGTTCCGTAATGGCTGGGAAAACAATGTGAAGTCGATTGATGCACTGCCGTATGTTGAAGCAGGTTCCAATGCCCGTACCGGTGATATCAGCAGCGTTGCACATGCCACCATGCCGCTGGCGCCAATGAAGGAGTCTGATGCTCCAAATGAAGAGTTACGCCAGGCCTGGGAGTATTACCACACGCCACGGGCACAGTATCCGACGGCCCCCGGATACGCCACGCTGCGAAGCCTCAACCAGATCATTACCTATGACGCGTACCATATGGCGGAGATTTATCTGACTCAGCCGCTGCAAATTATTGCGGGTAGTGCGGCGGGAAGTAAATGGATGAGCGACGATCTGTACGATCGTGCCGCAAGCCAGGACAAGCGGTACCACATTGTCGAGGGCGCCAACCACATGGACTTGTATGACGGTAAAGCA
Source organism: Klebsiella sp. B345 (assembly GCF_051131735.1). NCBI lineage: Bacteria > Pseudomonadati > Pseudomonadota > Gammaproteobacteria > Enterobacterales > Enterobacteriaceae > Klebsiella > Klebsiella sp. B345. The sequence continues at coordinate 5,116,859 of NZ_CP180443.1, read as the reverse complement.
TACGTCGCTGAAGCTGTTTCCATATTAGCTCCGTTCTTCGAGGAGACGCTGTAATGAAACTTGTTCAAGTCCAGAACGCCGATATGGCCAGGCACATTGCCGCCAACGTTCAGTTTCCACCGGCGTTCGATGAGTCAAAACAGTACCCGACAATTATCAGCGTCCACCCTTTTGGTCGCTGTAAGGAACAGACGTCCAGCAATGTCTACGGAAAAGCGCTTGCTGAAGTGTTGCTGATTCAACCCGTTATGGTGGTGGTCGGTGAAAAAACAGGCGCTTTCGGGGCTTGCCGTGACGGGCTGGAAATCTATGGTCGGGCTGTAGTCTCCCGTTCTTTGCCGCACAGCTGGAGTAATACCCTGTGAAAAACATGATGCAAAGCGTCCTTATCCTGGGTGCCAGCGGGCAGATTGCCTGCCATGTTATCGACCAGCTGGCGGATAAACCGGGCGTCACACAGACGTTATTTGCCCGTCAGCCAGAGAAAATCACCCAGCCCCACCCGGCTAATAGCCGGATTATCATGGGCGATGTGTTAAACCATGCGGCGCTGGAACAGGCTATGGTGGGTCAGGATGTGGTTTACGCCAATCTGACCGGCGAGGATTTAGATCTTCAGGCGAAGGCGGTGATTGCGGCGATGAAAATCGCTGGCGTAAGACGCCTGATATTCGTCCTTTCTCTCGGTATTTATGATGAAGTCCCGGGAAAATTCGGCGAGTGGAATAACACCACTATTGGCGAACCTCTCAGGCCATTCCGCCGTGCGGCTGATGCGATTGAAGCCTCCGGGCTGGATTACACTATCCTGCGACCGGCCTGGCTGACGGATGAAGATACGATTGATTATGAACTCACTACCCGCAATGAGCCGTTCAAAGGCACGGTGGTATCCCGCAAAAGCGTTGCCGCATTAATCGCCGATATGATTGATAAACCTGAAAAACACATTGGTGAAAATATCGGTGTTAACCAGCCCGGGACCGACGCCGACAAGCCGTACTTTATGTAAATCAATTATGCCCTTTTACCCGTACAGCTTGTATTGCAGTACGGGTTCTTAAACTTATTAAGGTGAAATAAGATGAATCGTGTTTGGTTTATAACCGGTGCGGCCCGCGGTATGGGGGGACATATAGCGAAAGCCGCTTTGCAGCAGGGAGATAGTGTGGTGGCAACGGGGCGTAATATGGACAAATTACGCCAAATATTCAGCGGCGGAGAATATTGAGCTGCTGGCGCTTGATGTTCGCTATGAGCACCAGGCTAAGGTTGCTGTAGATGCCGCTATTCGCCGTTTCGGGTGAATTGATATTCTGGTTTTCGCTCACCGCTGACCTTCGCAGCAGTCAGCTCACTACCACATTCAGACGTTGAAACAATCATGTCTCTGTTGCGTCATGAAACAGATGACGACTGATGGTTATCTTCGTAAGGTAAGCGATAATTCGAAAGATCAAGACGGGGTAATCATGAGCAGATTTCTGGGAAAACGCATACTTATCACCGGCGGTACCAGCGGCATGGGATTCGCAGGTGCTCAGCGTATTGTCCGTGAGGGCGGTCATGTGGCCATCACAGGGCTTAATGAAGAACGGCTTGAACATGCCCGTAGTCTGCTACCTGAGACATCACTTATCCTCAAAAGTGATGCTGCCAGCGAAGCGGATATCGAAAAACTGCAAATGGATATCAGCCGCTGGGGCTCGCTTGACGGGCTATGGCTTAATGCCGGCTTCGCAGAAGTAGGTACGCCGGAATCTGTGACGGCTGATGCTTTCAACCACATGATGAATACTAACGTCCGGGGTCCGATGCTGCAGCTTGCCGCACTCTCCGCCTCACTCAATTCAGGAGCATCTGTTCTGGTCACCTCATCCTCTTCTGTCTATGAAGGTGCCGCAATGACAAGCCTCTATGCTGCAACTAAAGGCGCCGTTGTCGCCATGGTTAAAAGCTGGGCCTCTGCGCTGGCCGTACGTGGTATACGGGCCAATACCCTGGTGCCAGGTCCGATTGAAACGAACTTTAGACATTTTATGCCGGAAGAGTCGCGTCAGCAGTTTGAAGATTTTGTGGTCAGCCAGGTCCCTCTTGGTAGGGCAGGAACAGCAGAAGAAGCCGCTGCTGTTGCACTCTTTCTGCTTTCTGATGATGCATCCTATGTCACCGGCAGCCAGTACGCCGTGGATGGCGGGCTGGTGCATTACTAGATTTAGCAATAACGGCATCATTTCCTGAAGTTAGATTTTTTCCTGATTGACGCGGAGCGAAAGCTCCTCGTGCGTTTCCTTTCGTTCGCTGTAGCGGTCTGCCAGATAATCCCTCTGCCCTTTCAGTAACAAGGTTATCTTAAACAGCGCCTCAGACACATCGACCACCCGATCGTACCAGGGCGAGGGTTTCATTCGTCCATTTTCATCAAACTCTTGCCAGGCTTTAGCCACTGAGGACTGGTTAGGGATAGTGAACATTCGCATCCATCGGCCCAGAATTCGCATCTGGTTCACGGCATTGAAGGATTGCGAGCCCCCGCAAACCTGCATCACCGCAAGCGTTTTGCCCTGCGAAGGACGAACGGCACCTTCACTTAACGGTATCCAGTCAATCTGCGCCTTCATAACCGCGCTCATTGCTCCATGCCGCTCCGGTGAACTCCATACCATCCCGTCGCACCATCTGACCAGTTCACGCAGTTCGATGACTTTATGGTGCGTATCTGGTGAATCATCTGGCAAGGGCAAGCCGGAGGGATTAAACATTCTGACCTCCGCCCCCATTGCCATCAGCAGGCGGCCGGCTTCCTCCGCGGCAAAGCGGCTGTAGGAACGGTCTCTTACTGAGCCATACAAAATCAGGAACCGCGGCGGTTCCTGTTGTTTCAGGTGTTCCGCGATCTGTTGATCAAAGCATCCCGCGTTCAGGGCAGGAAATTGAACCATTTTTTCTCCTCCAGACGGTTGTGGTGATGTCAAACCTGTCACATATGATTTACCATATATGAACCCTAAAGGAAACGGAGTGATAAATGCTACAACCTGTTCAGCTTTTCAAAACTCTGGCAGATGAAACGCGTCTGACTATTGTCATGCTTCTCCGGGAAGCTGGAGAGCTTTGCGTCTGCGACATCTGCGCGGTCACTAGCGAGTCACAACCCAAAATCTCACGGCACATGGCTATTCTTCGTGAGTCCGGGCTGGTACTCGATCGTCGGGAAGGCAAATGGATCCACTATCGTCTGTCCCCCCACATGCCGGCATGGGCAGCAGAAGTCATCACAACGTCCTGGCAATGTCTGCGGGATGATGTGCGCGAGCGATTGGAAAAATCGGCCTGTAGCGCCTGCTAAGTGCGCAATCACATGCACATAATCACATATACTGGAGCCTGAAATGTTGTTGGCCGCAAGCCTCTTTTTACTGACCCTGGTGCTGGTCATCTGGCAGCCCAGAGGCCTCAGCATTGGCTGGAGCGCAAGTATCGGAGCCGCGCTGGCGTTGGCCACCGGGGTCATCCACGTTGGGGATATCCCCATCGTCTGGAATATCGTCTGGAACGCGACGGCGGCATTTATCGCGGTGATCATTATCAGCCTGCTGCTTGATGAATCAGGCTTCTTCGAATGGGCTGCGCTACATGTCGCCCGCTGGGGAAACGGACGAGGCCGGCTGTTGTTTACCTGGATAGTGCTGCTCGGTGCGGCCGTTGCTGCACTGTTTGCCAATGACGGTGCGGCGTTGATCCTGACGCCGATTGTCATCGCCATGCTGCTCGCACTGGGGTTCAGCGCAAGGTCGACGCTGGCCTTTGTTATCGCGGCGGGCTTTATCGCGGATACCGCCAGTTTGCCGTTGATAGTCTCTAACCTCGTGAATATCGTCTCGGCGGATTTCTTCAATCTTGGCTTTACCCGGTATGCCTCTGTGATGGTCCCGGTGAACCTGGCCGCCATTGCCGCCACCCTGATCATGCTGCATCTCTTCTTTCGCAAAGATATTCCTGCAACGTATGACATTACGCTGCTGAAAGCACCGCCCAGTGCGATCAAGGATCCGGCAACGTTCAGGGCGGGCTGGGTGGTGTTGTTATTCCTTTTAATGGGGTTCTTTATTCTGGAACCGCTGGGCATCCCCGTCAGCGCAATAGCAGCCACCGGCGCGGCAGTGCTTATGGTGGTGGCGAAAAGAGGCCATGTTATTAATACCGGGAAAGTTCTGCGCGGTGCCCCCTGGCAGATCGTGATTTTCTCGCTGGGTATGTATCTGGTGGTGTATGGGCTTCGCAATGCGGGGCTCACGGAGCATCTTTCATGGGTGCTGAACCAACTGGCCGACAAGGGGTTATGGGTTGCAACGTTCGGCACCGGTTTTCTCACCGCGTTGATGTCGTCGGTGATGAACAATATGCCGACGGTGCTGATTGGCGCGCTGTCGATTGACGGCAGCACGGCAACGGGTGTCATCAAAGAGGCGATGATTTTTGCCAATATCGTCGGCTGCGATTTAGGCCCGAAAATTACGCCAATTGGCAGCCTGGCCACCCTGCTGTGGCTACATGTGCTGGCACAGAAAAATATGACTATCTCCTGGGGATATTACTTCCGCACTGGCGTCATCATGACCCTGCCGGTGCTGTTTGTTACGCTGGCCGCGCTGGGATGGCGGCTCTCTGTCACTTTGTCGTGAGATACTGGAATGAGCAATATTATTATCTATCACAACCCGGCCTGTGGTACCTCGCGTAACACGCTGGCGTTAATCCGCAACAGCGGAGTGGAGCCGGAAGTGATCCTTTACCTTGAAGCACCACCGACACGTAATGAGTTGGTCACGCTGATTGCCGACATGGGTATCACGGCACGGGATCTTCTGCGCAAGAACGTGGAGCCTTATGAACAACTGGGGCTTGATGAAGACACGTTCTCCGAAGAGCAGTTGATCGATTTTATGCATCAGTACCCGATACTGATTAATCGCCCTGTGGTTGTCACTCCCCTAGGTACCCGTCTTTGCCGCCCTTCAGAAATTGTGCTGGATATTCTTCCCGATGGTCAGAAAGGCGCGTTTACCAAAGAGGATGGTGAAGCCGTGGTGGACCACGCGGGGAAGCGGGTTAAATAATCGTTCCCAACATCCGCCCTCGCACCAGGAGCCTCGTCAATTTGACGGTATGGTACGAAGGTGGATGCTGTTCACGCAGTACGTAACGGTGGACTATTGTGGCCGCGCGGCCTCGTTTAGATCAGTAATGTCAGCAGGTAAAACCCCGCCGCGGTCATGATCAGTGACCCCACCACGTGCACCATGACCGAAGTGAACGCCCATAAGATGTTCCCTGCCTGTAATAAGGTGAAGACCTCGACCGAGAAGGTTGAAAAGGTGGTCAGCCCGCCACACAGACCGGTAACGATCAACAGTTTCCAGGCCGGATCAAGCTGAGGATGACGCATAAAAAATGCCATCGCGGCGCCGATGATAAAAGCCCCCAGCAGGTTAACCACTAGCGTGCCGGGCGGCAGTGACGGAAAGAAACTATTGAGCTTGATCCCAAAAAACCAGCGGATAACACACCCCACTGCCCCGCCAACCATAATTGCTACCAACTGACTCACTGCGATACTCCCTACTTTATCTCAATATATATGCTGAACCATGAGGGATACCGGATAGACCCGACATCCCCTCTGCCGATACCGCTATGACTACCGCAAGCAGTCATAACTTCACAGGTGGTAATTTTTTAAGTATAAAATTCATAGCGTTATACTTTCCCTTTGTCGTAAACATGCTTAATCAGAACATCGACGTTCAGGTGATTGATATATTCATTTGACCGGGACGTCAGCGTTCCCATAAAGCGGTTGCGGTGGCCGGCGATTACAAGGTCAACCCCCATCTCGGCGATGCACTTCTGTACATCGTCAAAACGCCGCAGGGTAACCAGCTGACGAACATCAACATGCTCAGTCACCGAGGACGTCAGCTCGCTGAACAGTGCCTTTGCCTGCAGAACCTCCTGCGAAACTGCATCATCCATCCTGCTGTCCGAAACGTAGTTCAGCTCCCGATAATCGGTGCAGATATGGGCGAGCGTGATCTTCATCTGCAGCTGACGGGCCAGCGTAACCGCCTGCGCGAGCAGGGGCACCCCGTCCTTTTTACCCTCAACGAGAACAAGTGCGTGAAGGTAACTGTTCATGACTGACTCCGATGCTGGCGGAGGAAATGGTCAAGCCACGGCAGCAGTTGCTTCTTGCGGCTGACCATGCCCGGCTGGGCGCATGAAGCCACGTGGTTCCCCTCCGGCCCGGCAAAATAGAGTGTGGAGCTACATTCCCGGATATCGGTCACCATCAGTACGATCAGCCCGGCGCCGGTGGTTACTGCCATCTGCGCCATCGCATGTTGCAGTTCCCCCAGTAAAGGAGCGACCTGATCGGGGGAGCCCACCTCCAGTTGCGCAATCCGCACATCCGTACCGGCGAGAGAAAACGCTTTGAGATCCTTATTGAGCAACTGCCCGGCAGACTGTCCGTTGATATCGGTTTTGGCGGCCAGCAGTTGCTGAACAAAGGACTGACGCTCTACCCCTGCCAGGGCGCAGAGTTCAGTGGAGATTCGGATGTCATCTTCGGTAGTCGTGGGTGAGCGCAGGTTGACGGTGTCGCTGAGCAGCGCGCCAAGCAGCAGGATCGCGTACGCCGGAAGTGTCGTGCGACGCATCTCTTCGTCCATCAGCAGCCAGAGTACCGTTGCGCTACTCCCAACCGGTTTAACCCACACTTCCGGCGGCAGCTGCGTGATCAGCCCACCCAGGCGGTGATGGTCGATAACGCCGATAATATTGCTCTGTTCAAGGTCTGCTGGCCCCTGCGTCGGCTCGGTAAAATCCACCAGCCAGACCGGTTCATCGCTCAGGGGAATATCAAGGAGGGCTGGCAGGCTCATTCCGGCGGCGGCAAAAATAAAGCGCGTCTCAGGATTCGCCTCTCCAGGCCGCCAGGCACGAGCTGGACGACCGCACCGGTTCAGCCAGTCCGCCGTTACGGTGGCCGTACAGATAGCATCGCTGTCTGGGTTAAGGTGACCAAATACATTAATCAATGGTGTATCCCCACTAAAGGGAAGTACACAGGCCGGGAAGGATTTTCGACGGCCTGACATACCTCCTGGAAATCAAGAGTCATATCAGGCGTCATCAGCCCCGAACGGGGCGGTTGGGAAAGGTGGAACGCCATCACCTTGCAAGCAGTATAGGCCAGAAAAACCTGCCTGTCAGCCGCCATATTGGCTGATTACGCCCGGTTTATCGCTATTTCCTTTAGCGCCAGCTCTCACCGCAGCTCATCTCGTCGGCGATATGGAAAGTGACGCTGCGAGTACGATATCATGACTATCGTTTAATAATCGGAGGAAGCATGGAAAGTTTGTTTGTATACGGAACCCTGGGCCCGGGTCGCCCTAATGCCCATGTTCTTGAGAATATTGGCGGCACATGGCAGGAAGGCCGCGTTGGCGGCTCGCTGCTGAACAAAGGATGGGGCGCAGAAATGGGCTATCCCGGCATTGTGCTGGACAATTCAGGCAACCACGTCGATGGTTTCCTTTTCACCTCTGCGCATCTGGGCAATCACTGGCATGTGCTGGATGAGTTCGAAGGTGCGGAATACGAACGCGTGCCGGTGGATGTCACGACAGTTGACGGTCAAACGGTGAAATCCTTCATCTACATGCTCAAGTAGTTATGCCCCAAGCCCGCGACGCGGCGGGCCAAATGAACTTTCTGAAGCAGATCACATTTTTCCCTTTCCAAATACACCGGTAAACACTGTGTGTTATTATTCATCGCGTAAATACCTTTCAACTCAACCCGAGGCTTTGATGCTGGAGAATGTCATCATCTGATAATCAGCCCCCCGACCTCTTCAGGCCGGACTGATTATCACTGCGCTGAAATCGAATGCGGACACTGCTATGTGTTTGCACGTTTTGCACATGATGATGAAACAGGTTTTCCAGTATGAATTTATCCCGTCAGGAACAACGTACCTTACACGTACTCGCCAAAGGTGGACGTATTACGCACGTCCGCGATGTATCAGGCCGCGTCACCGCCGTTGAATGCTACAGCCGAGAAGGGTTGTTGCTCTCCGACTGCACGCTCGCCGTCTTCAAAAAACTCAGAACCAAAAAACTGATTAAGTCCGTGAATGGTCAACCCTACCGCATCAATACCACCGGCTTGAGTCAGGTTCGCGCTCAGCCCGATAACCGTTAAGGAGTGGATAATGGATATCCCACGTATTTTTACCATTAGCGAAAGTGAACACCGGATCCATAACCCGTTCACGCCAGAAAAGTACGCCACGCTGGGTCGCGTGTTACCCATGCCGCCGGATGCACGTATTCTCGATCTCGGCAGCGGCTCTGGCGAGATGCTCTGCACCTGGGCGCGCGATCATGGTATTCGCGGCGTCGGCATCGACCTGAGCCCCCTCTTCACCGCCCAGGCCAGACAGCGCGCGGAGGAACTTGGCGTTAACGGACAGGTGCATTTTATCCATCACGACGCCGCCGGTTACGTTGCCGATGAAAAATGTGATGTGGCGGCCTGCATCGGCGCGACCTGGATTGCTAACGGTGTCGCCGGGACGATTAAACTGCTGTCAAAGAGCCTCAAACCCGGTGGGATCCTGCTTATCGGTGAACCTTACTGGCGACAGGTCCCCGCGACAGAAGCAATCGCCAAAGCCTGTGGTGCCAGCGCCGTGACCGATTTTCTCCCCCTTCCCGACCTTGTCGCCTCTTTTGACAAACAGGGCTATGACCTGGTGGAGATGGTGCTGGCAGATCAGGAAGGCTGGGACCGATACGAAGCGGCAAAATGGCTCACGATGCGCCGCTGGCTGGAGCAACACCCGGACGATGACTTTGCAGCGGAGATACGTACGGCGTTGACCACCGCGCCGGAGCGTCATGTACGCTGGACGAGGGAGTATGTCGGCTGGGGTGTATTTGCATTAATGGAGCGGTCATCTCAGACGGAGTGATATTGCACAACAAACTCAGCCCCGCAACCGCGGGGCTTATCGCAATCCGGCTCGTTTAATCGAAAACACCGTTGATGATTGAGGTCACAATGGCGGTACTTAATGCAATCAGCACCAGGTCATCGCCAACGGCGCGCCATTCGTAACCCGGATAATAGGGTAAATCGTTAATCATGGACGCTGGTAAGGTTTTTTTGGCAATTCCTGGAGGTAACGGCTTACCGCGCGCCAGGTTTTTTGCGATACCCGGTGGCAGCGTTTTATATCCGACGAGGCCGTAATTCACCGCAAGCGAGCGCGCGCGGGTAAAGCTGATATCAGCGTCAACATGGTCCGGTTTGCCATAGTTTTTACGGCTACCGTGGTCGGCATTCGACTTGCCTTTATCCTGCCCGTTGTTGCCGTGATTACCGCTATTACCATGCCCGTTGCCGTTACCTGGGTTTGCATAAACCGGCGCGGCCAGCACGACGAGGGATATCATGGCCGCAAGAGCAGTTTTGAGGGTTCGACGCTTTAGCATTCTGTTTATTCCGTGAGGTGCAGTACACGATGAGAATATAGGATAGGGCAATACCCTTAACAATCTCATGCTTTCTGAATTTTAAACACTTTGCGGATAGTGATAGCCGGGATAGCCTGAGCAGGTTCCCGGCCAGCACATTCACTGTGATAACGCGAATTCGATAGCCTGGCGGATTGTGACTACCTGCGCCCGGGTACACTCCTGCGGCGAAGTCGATGCGCTGTCAGGATAGACTTCCGTGGTGGTGGTAAAGGGAGCGTTGGTCACCGTAGCGCATAAATGCCAGGCGCTATTGTCATACTCAACCACGCCGTGAGTCACCACCGGATAGCCCAGCATGCTGCCTTTCTGGTCCGCCGGGGCAATATGCGTCACCGCTTCCACAGCGGAAATAATCGCACTCTGGAAGTCCAGTCTGGAATTACGCGTGTCGCTGACCAGGTAAAAACCATCAGGTACACATTCTGGCTCGTACTGCCGGCCGTCTCTGGCGGCCAGCGCCGGACTGAACTCACTTTCATCGCTATCCGTCGTTTCATGCAAATCGACGTGTACCAGGAAACGTTCCTGTACCTGCGCGATAAATGCCATCACCTTTAACGACTCTTCCGCCTGACCTTGCGGATAAAACTGCCGGTTGGGATCCACAGCATGGAAGTTCCAGCGGGCAACACGCTCGTATGCCCAGGGGCTGACACAAGGGATAACCAGCAGATTGACCGCATCGGCATAGTCGTTCTGATAGTGCGATAAAAATTCCAGCGCGCCCAGGACGCCGCTGGTTTCATAACCATGGACACCGCCGGTAATCAGCGCCACAGGCAGGCTGGGATCCCACGCTTTAGACTTTGCCGCCATTAACGGGTAGTGGTCATCGCCGTAGCGCAGTTCGCCATACTCAACAAGATCGTAGCGGTCATTGAGCGACTGCAGAACGTCAAGGACATCACTTTTATAATATCTGACGCGCGTCTGGCGCTCTCGCCACAACTGCTTTTCAGTCTCGGACCAGGGCTGCCCAGGCGTACCGATGGGATAAAACGTTTCAGTTGTCATATTTCACTCTACAGAAAAATTAATCAGTTAAGCCGCGACGACGCGCTGGCAACCAGACGGATAATACCGAGGCGCCGATAATTAACACCGCCCCTATCAGGGTTTGTCCGCCGGGTTGCTGGTGCAAGAAAATCCAGGCCAGAAGCAGAGCATACACCGGCTCAAGGACAATCATCATGGATACGGTACTCGCCTGTAGCGTACGCAAACCCCAGGTCAGCATCCAGTATGCCAGGCCAGTACACAAAACGCCCAGTAAACCAATGAAAACCAGATCGTGGCCGCTGCTATTCACCAGGCCCGCAATCCCGCCCGGGAGGGTCACCAGAGCGCAGCCCAAGCACTGCCACCAGGAGGACTGTATTGCCGTTGCCTGAACGCGCAGGTACCGATTAAAAATGATCACCAACGCATGGATAACCCCCGATCCCAGCGCCCATAGTAGCCCGGTCAGGCTGCCGGCACTTTCGCGATTCATCGGCGCGAGTATGTAGACGCCGGCAACGATCATAGCCATCAACAATATATCGAAAAACGCCGGTTTTTTATGAAACAGCGCCGCCTCAATCATAATGACAAAAGCGGGGAACGTCGCAAAACCGAGCGTACCGATCGCCACACCCCCTTCTTTAACGCCCATAAAAAAGCAAAACCAGTGGCCGGCCAGCAGTGCGCCATTGAGCAGCAGCTTACTTTTATCCCGCCAGGGAATGCCTGCTCGCGTCCTGTCGAACAGGCACAGCAGCGCCCCGAGAAAAACCAGCGCAAACATCCCTCGTCCAAATACCACCGTCGTAATATCACTGTGGATTTGCTCTCCCATCAGCGCCGATAAACCGAACAAAACCGTGCATGCCTGGATGGCGAGATAAGCTCTGACGTTGCCCATATTTCACCTCAATTATCTGTAAGGCGAATTTACCCGTCAGACCATTACCCGTAAAATGAATAATACACTGTCTTAGCATTCGATTATCGGATAGGTAATATGAGCGAACCACATCTTGAAATTAGCTGGCTAAAAACCTTTATCACCGTGGCACGCACGGGTTCGATGACTGAAGCCACCTCGTCGCTGTGCCGCTCGCAATCGGCAATCAGTATGCACATCAAAAAAATCGAGGAGACGCTGGGCCGCAAGGTGTTCAATCGTGAGGTCAGACGGCTTACCCTGACGCCCGCAGGTCAGGAGTTGCTGCTCCATGCCCAGCGCCTGCTGGGAGTTTACTCCGAGGCTATGCAGAGCCTGACGGGCTCGAACGTACAGGGAAAAATCAGCCTCGGGATCCCCGATGACTACGCCGTTCGCTACCTTCCCCAGGTGCTGAAGGCCTTCGGGGAAAAATATCCGGCGATTGAGATATCGCTTTTCTGCGAGCCTTCCCTGACCCTCATTCCGAAAATCGAGTCCGGGATGCTGGATGTGGCGATTGTCACCCGGGATATCTCCGGGCGCGGCGAGCTGCTGTTCAGCGAACAGCTGGTGTGGACTGGCATAAAAAGCACGGTCATCAAGGAGGATCACCCCTTGCCTGTTGCCGTTTATGAATATGGCAGCGAAGCGCGGAAAAAGGTGCTGGCCGCGCTTGAACAGTTACCTTCAGGGTACCGAATCGCCTACAGCAGTCCCTATGTTGCTGGTCAGATTGCCGTGGTTGAAAGTGGCATGGCGGTCGCGGTACTGACGCGCTGCAGCGTCCCGGAGCATTTGCACATCATCCATTCGGAGAAACTCCCGGCGTTACCGTCGCTGGAGGTAGTCGTGATCTCCCGGGAAAATGCGGCCAGCGCAACGCTCAATCCGCTGCTGGTCAATGAGATAAAACTTCAGCTGCAACGGTAAACGCGCCAGCTATACGCCGACGTGATGGCTCGTCAGCGCGTTACCGGCATAGCGGTGAAGCATCAGCGCCGGCGGGTCGCTGACTGGCGGTACGTTCGCGGTTCCAAACCATACGGGATTGGCCGGGCAAACGGATCCGCAGATATACGCCGGAACCCCTGCAAAAATCCCCGCGACCGGTCGGTGTACGTGCCCGGCAGAAATGGCTAACAGCCTGGCCGGCGTGTCTCTTATCACTTGCTCCAGCCCGCTCAGCCCTCTGCACATCGATTGGTCCAGGGTCGGGATGCCCGAGGGAAACAGATGATGGTGGGTAAACAGCAGCACCGGAGAGCTCTCTACGTAACGGAGTTGATTCTCCAGCCATGCCGTGTGGTTGCTCAGATCGCCATAATCCTCTGCTTCAACCGTCGAATCGAGGCCAATCAGGCGCAACGCGCCGACCTGATGAACAACGTGTAACGCCCCCGCGGATGCATCCTGCGCCCATCGATTGTCGCCCCATGTCGCTCTCATCAGATGACGATCGTCAGCGTTACCCGGCAGGATCAGCGAAGGATAATCTTGTTGCTCCAGACGCGCCGCGATCTGTTGATAGCCTTCCAGCCATTGATCATCCGTCAGGTCACCGCTTAACACCAAGGCATCCGGCCGCACATGCGCAAGCCATGTCAAAACCCGGTCAAAGCGGTGCAAATGGTCATTGCCCGGTGAAGCGTGAATATCTGAAACCTGTGCTATCAGCATAACCCCCCTCTAAACGATCTCTTCAATGGGCGCTTATCGCCACTGTCTACTCTGCGTCAGCTAAGATTATCTGATTCAGAACTGCATGCTTGAATCTAACCAGATCCGTGTGGTGATGTCAGTACATTCAGATATGGCGTGATGGTTGTGCTCTCCGCGAGAAAGATACCGGTAGCCCTTGCTATTTATACTGCCTTTGATAGTTAAGCCCATTATTGAGATAAGCCCACTCACATGCTTATCGCATTACTACCATAGGACATTAAGTCATAAAATTATTTTGTTGTTCTGCTTGTTAATGCTATCCGTTCTTTTCCCGGGCTCACCACCAGCCACACCGATACACAAACAATAAACGCGCCGAAAATAAACCCTTCATTGATAGTTTCACCCAAGAAAATATATCCCCACAGTACTGCAAAGGGGGGAATTAAAAAAGTGACCGTGAGGGATCGTAGTGGACCGATATCAGCAATGAGGCGAAAATACAGAATATAAGCAAAAGCCGTACAAATGATGCCGAGAGCCAGAACGCTTGCCCATACATCCCCTTGCGACCAGTTGATCGACGGTCCGAACAGGGTACCCCAGATAAAAAATGGCAGTAAAAATAGTGTTGCCCCAAGTTGGCTACCGAAGGCAACAATTTTTGGATCACACCCCCCTTTGTTAGCGATCCATCGTCTGGTCAGGAAGCCGGCGACACCATAGCATCCTGTAGCAACCAAACAGACGACGACTCCGGCAATCGTGTCAGATGTAGACCGGGACTCGCCAAAAGTCGTCATTACCATAATACCCACCACACCAAGTATGACCCCAATCCATTTCCGGGCTGTCAATTTTTCACCAAAAAATGCACATCCAATTAATGTCCCCATGAGTGGAGTCGTCGCATTAAGCACGGCAGAATAACCCGCAGGCAACCATTTGGCAGCAAAGCAATACATAATGAAAGGTATCCCTGAGTTAATCACACCAAGAGTCAGCGATGAGGTTAACTTACCTTCAAAATTAACCCCTCGGTTAAGGAAAAAAAGAATCACTGCGAGTCCTGCGAAGCCAAAAAATACACGCAAAAAAGCCGTATTGAACACCCCAAACTCGGGCGATGAAATTCGCATAAACAAAAAACTCGCGCCCCAAATGGCAGCCAGAAATAATAATCTAATATAATCTGCAACACGCATTTTGATACCTCTTTTTATTAAAAGAAAAATGTTGTATAGATAACTTCGCGGTACAACACATAAAAACTTTAAAAACATGCGTGACAACAGACAAACAAGTTTTTCTTTTATCATTAAGTTTAACTAACGCATATAATCGGATGAGTCATGAAACTTCCACCTTTACATGCACTTATGTGTTTTGAAGCGGCAGCGAGACATTTAAGTATGAAAAATGCTGCAGAAGAACTGTGCATTACTTCCAGTGCAGTTAGCCAGCAAATTGCCAAACTCGAAGACATAACCAATACCCGTCTCTTTATCCGCAGCCCCAGAACGCTGGAACTGACCAACGAAGCTCGCATCTATCTACGCGCGATACGTCCAGCCTTTGGTCAGATATCCGAAGCGACACAACGTCTGATGAACGAAGGTAAACCTAATAAAATTACCCTCAGTTGTACCAGTGGCTTTGCGATCCAGTGGTTACTCCCGCGTCTGCCTGGATTTGAACGAGAGAATCCCGGGGTGGAAGTGCAAATCAGCACCACGAACCGACGCGTGGATCTCTTGTCAGAAGGGATCGATTTTGCTGTCAGGCACGGCACAGGGCGTTATCCGAATCTCGAATCTGAATGTCTTCTGAACGACAGGTTGAAACCAGTTTGCAGCCCACGTCTCATCCCCCCGGATCGACCATTATCCTCACCACGCGATATCACCAAATATACCTTGCTTCATGATGAACACCGCATGGATTGGGCGCTCTGGTTTAATACGGCAGGCATGCCAAATGTCGATGCAGACAAAGGCCCCGTCTTTGTTGACTCAAATGGGGTCCTGGAGGCGGCGCTCGCAGGAAAAGGGATTGCGCTTATCCGCAGCGCGTTAGTCCGGGACGAGTTGAAAAATGGAAAACTTATCAATCCGTTAAGCAGGGATATTGATTCCCCCCTGGCGTACTATCTGGTGTATGACGAATCAGCCATTTTGCAGCGGATAAGTCGACGGTTTCGGGACTGGATCTCAGCGGCTGCTGCAGCTGACAAAAATGAATACCCTGCCTGAACGGCCAGGGTAAGGATGTCAAAACAAATGATAAAACCCACCGCCGCATTCTGATGAGTTGCATGGGTATCGACTGAATCTGACACGGAATGGTCCGTTTTTAGAGGCCGTCACGCTGACGCTGAGTTAGCGGTTAACACCGTGGCGCGCCCCTTGTCACTGCCAAAAAACTCGCCATGATAAAAAATATGCAAAAGATTCTCCCGTGAATGGGAGCGATCGGCTCCGCCATTAAATTCTACAGCGCTCGTGATGTACGGTGGTGTGCAATACATTTCACCATCAGTGAATAGATGTCAGACGTCATCGTCTTCTTTCTTCTATTTCATAGCTGGAGCTGATACCCCACCAATAATATCAAGTCACAAATATCAATTAAAACTGAAACCTGATTGAAATATTCAATCCGTAGACTCCGGCACCTCATGATTAACTCAAAATAAGATACCAAATGATTAACAAGACTATATTTTCCGCTATAGCTAGTACCACCTTGTTTTTTACATCACATGCCGCCATTGCTCTGGAAATAAACTTTGAGCACAAATATGAGGACATTTCAAAAGAACATACGGATGAGGTGGAAATCTCCCATAATTTTGATTCAGGCATCGGCATTGGTAGTAAATTAAAATTCCATCCAGAGGAGAAATCAAATGGTGATGCTGGGGATTTTTTCGATCGCCGAAAACTCAGCGATAAAGAATTCAAAGTCAACTACACTCAAAAAATAACCAGCAAGTTTAGTATTGAGCCAGGAATGACCTTCACCATTAAAGAAGACGAAGAGAAATACAAGCCTTCAATCAAATTTAAGTATCGCCTGTTTGATTCAACAAAACTCGCTCTACGCTATCGTAAAGAAATCAGCGATCGTGATGAGAAACCCACCAAACGAGTTGACAGAATCGATGCTGAAATATCACAAGAGATCGGTGATTTCAAATTAAGCTATACCTTTACCGGGTACCATGGCAATGAAAACTTGTATAATAACAAACATTCAGATATTGAACATGAGTTTGAAATCGGCTATCAACTCAGCCGACATTTCTCACCTTATATTGGGGTTAAAAATATCGCCGTTTCGAAAAGCTCTGCCGAGCGGCAAACGGAATTTATTACCGGCATCACTTACGAATTTTAAAGACGGGGAACACGCAAATGAAGAAGTTACTGGCCTTATCACTGCTGCTTACCAGCCTGATACCCGCGTCGTATGCGGCTGCCGCAGAGAGTCCACGCTATGAACTTGAAAAGGTCGTGATGCTCAGTCGCCACGGCGTTCGTCCGCAAACAGATACTGCAGGACTGGAAGAAGCCACCGGGAGAAAATGGCCACAGTGGAGTGTTCCTGACGGATTTCTGACCGGACATGGTTATGCCGGGATGCTGGCTCAGGGCGCATGGCAGCTGGAAAACTGGCGCTCACGCGGACTAATGCTCGGTCATGAAGGGCGCTGCCCTATGCCTGGGAAAGTGTGGCTGTGGGCAGCCCCCGACCAGCGAACGAAAGCGACCGGTGTCGCCCTGCTGGACGGTATGTTCCCAGGCTGCGGCGTTGCGGTTCACACCTCTGAACATCAGCAAGACCCACTCTTTGATACCATTGAAATGGGCATTGCCAAACCGAACGAACAGCTCGTCTATCAGCAAGTGCGCGAAAGAACAGGCTCTTCCATTGAGGCACAAAAGAAGTATGCAGCCGCAGTCGCTGATTTACGCCGCGCAGTCTGTACCGATGAGCAAAAGAGTTGCGAATTCCTGGATAAAGCCTGGGAAGTAAAAATAAATGATAAAGGGAAGGCAAAATTAAGCGGACCGGTATCAAAAGGCGCATCGATTGGTGAAACCATCCGGCTGCAATACAGCGAGAACTTACCATTATCCGACGTTGCCTTTGGACATGCCCGCAATGCCCAGGAGGTGAATAAATTAATGGCCTTGCATGCCGCAAAGTATGATTTGGTGAGTAACACCATGGAATATGCTCGTCACGGTGGCTCGATATTAATGCGTCAACTAATTGGTGCATTATCCTCCGAAGTCAATCCTGATAATAATGCCAACAGCCCGACCCAATGGCACAGCCCGTTAATTATTTTCGTCGGCCATGACAGCAACATTTCGCAAATCCAGACAATGCTCGGTTTTAACTGGCAGTTGCCGGACTACCCTCGAAATGATATTCCACCTGGCGGTAGTTTAATTATGGCTCGCTACCTTGATAAACAGACGGGAGAAAGATGGGTTCAACTGACATTCAGTGCCAGAACATTGGATCAGTGGCGTCAACTTTCTCCGCTCAATATGCACAACCCCCTTCCGGTAGCCGAATTTACTCATGCCGGGTGCCATAAAACGGCTATCGGCGTGTTGTGCCCACTAAAGACTTTCGTGAGTCTGGCCGAGAAAAATATGGTGAGTGATGGTGAGAACGTCAGCGTATTTCAATAACGATAAGTGCCTCCCCGAGGGGTAAGTTCTTCGCCACAGAATTGACAGCCAATAATCCTGTTTGCGCTGTGGTTAATCGCCCTTCTATTTCCCCCCCGTGCTCATCGGGGGGAGAAATAATCTCGAAAATATTTGCACATAGGTGCAAACAATTCGCAAAACTGTCACATTCCGCCGATATATTCCTGACTGTCTTTCACAGCCAGGGGTAACCCCGTGTCTTACCAATACGAAATCAGCCACCGTCGTGCCGTATGGCCCAAACTCCGCCACACGCTGTCAATCATCAAACAAGAGCCCGCTAATCTGCTGGGGGCGCTGCTGTTGCTGCTGTTTAGTTGGATAATTCTCGCGCCAGTCGTTTCCGTGTTATTGAATGCCGTGCTGGTGCAAAGTGGTGACGAGGGTCGTATCGGGGCAGCGGAAGGCGATCTTACCGCCTGGTACATACTGCGCACGCTGACCTCACGGATGTCCGACCTGCTGCTCTGGACACCACTGCTTAATACGCTGGCCGTCGCCTTCACCACCGTAGCGACCGCGCTGGTGGTCGGCGTCTCGCTGGCATGGCTTATTCACCGGACAGATATTGCTGGCAGAAAAGGATTTGCCACCCTACTTATCGTGCCGTTTATGCTGCCCTCCTGGACCTTTGCCCTGGCCTGGAACACGCTATTCAAAAACCACGCCATTGGCGGCCAACCGGGATGGCTCGAGGCGATGGGGGTCCAGACGCCGGACTGGGTAGCCTATGGCTACTTCCCGATCGTCGCGATCATGGTACTGCACTACACCCCGCTGGTGATCCTGATTGTGGGCAACGCCCTCAAACGGATGGACAGCCAGATGGAAGAGTGCGCCCGGGTACTCGGCGCTTCACGTTCGGCGATTGCCTTTAAAATCATCATTCCACTCGTGCGTCCGGCACTGCTTTCCGCCGCGCTGCTCATTTTCGCCGACTGCATCGGCGAGTTCGCCCTCCCCTATATCCTCGGGTTGCCGGTGCATTTCGATACGCTTTCCACCGGGCTGTACCGGGCAATTGGGACGCGTCAGTCCGGCGTCGCGGCCGTCATCGCGACGGTAATTATGCTGATGGGCATGCTGACCCTGATACTGGATATGAAAATGCTGCGCGAGGCAAAACGCTTTGTCACGGTAGGGGGAAAAGGTGTGATGGAACGCCGCCGCAGCCTGGGCCGCTGGCGTACTGCCGCCGGGGCACTGCCGCTGGCCTTCGTGCTGCTGGGCGTGGCTATCCCGCTATTAACCCTGTTTTTGTCCACGGTGATGATCCTGCCAGGCCGCTTTAACGCCGATAACTTCACGCTTGCCTACTGGATCGGTCATAACCTCGACACCGTCGCGCTACATAACGGCATTTTGCTGTCGCCAGAGTTCTGGCAAGCCGCCGGAAATACCTTACTGATCGTGGGTTCAGCATCCATCGCCTGCGGCATACTCGGCCTGCTGGTCGGTTACGCCGTCATGCGCAGCCACTTTCGTTGGATGTCTGCCCTGCTGCGCCAGCTGACGTTTTTGCCCTATCTGGTGCCCGGTATCGCCTTTGCCGCCGCGTTTCTTTCACTCTTCGCCGTAGCGCGTGGGCCGGTGCCTGCGTTGTACGGAACACCACTTATTCTGGTACTGGCCCTCATCGCCGAAAAAATGCCTTACGCCAGCCGCTCCGGGATTGCGGCGATGACCCAGTTAGGCAAAGAAGCAGAAGAAGCGGCACGCATCGCCGGTGCCGGATGGTTCGCCCGTATCCGCCGTATCGTTATTCCTATTCAGGCCGCACCGCTGGCGACCGGGATCCTGCTGCCGTTTATCTCGGGCATTAAAGGCGTCAGCCTGTTCGTCATACTGGCCACCCCTGCGACGGACGTTTTGACCACCTGGTCTCTACGTCTGATTGACTACAACTACCAGCAGGCGGCCAACGCCGTCGTGCTGATGATAGCCCTGATTTCATGGGCCGGTACCGTGATGATCCAAAAGATCACCGGTACCGGTCTGGCTGATGGTCTGGAGAAATAAGATGCCTACGATCCAGTTAACGAATTTGACGAAAACCTACCCTGGTAGTGATGCCCCAGCAGTTAACCATATCAATCTGATGGTGAAAGACGGCGAGTTTATGTGCCTGTTAGGGCCCTCCGGCTGTGGCAAAACCACCATCCTGCGGATGATTGCCGGCATTGAGCACGCCAGCAGCGGTGAAATCCGTATCGCCGATAAGGTTGTAGACTCGGTCGACCGCGGCACCTATGTCCCCCCAGAAAAACGGGGGATCGGGCTGGTCTTCCAAAGTTATGCCCTATGGCCGCACATGACCGTTGAGCAGAATGTGGATTTTGGCTTGCGCCTGCAAAAAGTGTCCACCGAAGAGCGCCTCGCCCGCTGTCAGGACGTCATGGAAAAACTGCGCATTGCTGATTACGCCAAACGCTACCCGGCACAACTCTCCGGTGGCCAGCAACAACGGGTTGCCCTCGCCCGCATGCTGGCGGTAAACCCAGGGGTTTTGCTGCTGGATGAACCGCTCTCTAATCTGGATGCCACCCTACGCCTTGAGATGCGCGCCGAGTTACGTCGACTTCATGAAACCTTTGGCACCACCATTGTATTTGTCAGCCACGACCAGTGGGAGGCGATGACGCTGGCCACGACCATTGCGGTGATGAGCGCCGGGCACATGCAGCAGGTGGGGACACCAGATGAAATATATGCCACCCCGGCAAATCGTTTTGTTGCCGAGTTTATTGGCACCCCGCGCTTGAATATGATCCCACTTCACCATCCAGGTAGCGAGCTGGCACGGCACCTGCAGCAGCGGTTTACCCTGCACGACCAGACCCGACACTGCGGCATCCGCCCAGAAGAGATAGTACTCAGCGATGAGGCTGCCTCCAATGGCATTCCCATGACTATCGATAACATTATGCCTACCGGCGGTAGCTGGGTGATCGAGCTGGTCAGCGGTGAGGATCGCCTGTTCCACTCTACGCAGCTTCGACCGCGCTGGCAGGCGCGCCAACAGGTGCACTGCCAGCTACCGACGTCTTCCCTGCACTTCTTTAATCACCACGGGTTACGTCACGACGTTTCCGCCAGTTAACCGAAATTGACCTCTTAAGGATCCCCATGAAGCGTAACTTAACTGCCTTGTTTATCGCCTGCGCCCTGTTGAACAGCACTGCCGCCCGTGCCGAAAACGCCGATGTCGAGGCGCTGCTAGCAGCCGCGAAACAGGAGCAGCCGATAACCGTTTATGCCTCTACCGGCAAAATCGTGGAGCAGGCAAAAGCCTTTAGCAAACAATATGGCTTACAGGCCAACGGGGTGAAGGCCGATGCCCCACAGATTATTGAAATTATGAGCCGGGAAGCCCAGGCCAACAACGTCCGGGCTGATGTAGCCATTGTGGAGGATGCGCCAGCAGGGATAGCTCAACTGCTAAAAAAAGGCTATGTCCAGAGCTGGATCCCTGAGGACTTGAAAGGCCATATTGCTGCACGCTATCAGGACCCGCTGACCGTGGTGCTGGCGCCAAATGTGTTTGCTTATAACACTGCACATCACAGCACGTGTCCGATAACGAATATCTGGCAGTTGACCGAAACGCAATGGCGCGGCCGCATCGCCATGCAAGATCCCACCAGCAAACCGGCCTATACCGACTGGTTCAGCCAGATGGAGACCCACTATGACCAGCAGGTGCGCGACGCTTACCAGCAAGCCTTTGGCAAGCCGCTGCAAACCAATGAGCCATCCGCTACGGCGGCGTTTGTCAAAGCGCTGGCCGGCAATGGCGTCTTGCTGACTCATTCTGATAACGACGCCGCCTCCGCTATCGGCGCACCGGACGGTAAGACCGACTTTGTTGGCCTGATCTCTACCGCAAAATTCCGCGACAACAAACAGGGGATGAAGCTGGGACTGTGCGGCGAACTGAAGCCATTTATTGGCTGGAATTACCCCAGCCTCGGCGTCATTGCCACCGGCAGTAAAAGCCCGAATACCGCCAGATTATTTATGCGCTACCTGCTGACTGCAGAAGGGATTGCACCGCAGGGCATTGACGGAAAAATGTCCACCAACTCGACCGTCGCCTTGCCGGCGAATGAAGCATCCGGCATTGAGAAATATCGCGGCGCGCTGATGGAGTATCTGACCTCCACTGCGCAGGAGGACTGGAAAAGCCGCCAGGACTGGCAGGATATCTGGAGCCTGAACTATAAAAAGTAGTTCCCATTGATGATCAACAGGCACCTCTCTTTCATTGACAACAGGCAACGTATTTTGACCACTATCGATATTGAACAGCGCGAAGCCGCACTCAAACGCATTATTGTCGACGCCGGGGATACCGCCCTGCGTTTTTTCCTCTCTCGTAAAGCCGGCGAGTATGAACTAAAGGGTCACCAGGATATTCTGACCGAGGCCGATACTTTCGTTGAAGCGCTAATTCGGGATGCGCTCGGCAGTATGTTCCCTCAGGACACGATCCTTGGTGAAGAGGCAGCCTGCCAGCCCGACAGCGCAGAGAGCCTGTGGGTCGTAGATCCGATTGACGGCACCGCCAACTTTGCCCGCGGGATTGCTCATTTTTGTGTCTGCATCGCCTGGGTTCGTGACGGCATTACCGAGCTCGGAGCCATTTATAACCCGGTCAGCCAGGAACTGTATCTGGCTCGCCGCGGCCACTACGCGCTGAAAAATGACCAGCCGCTGCACTGCGCTACGGTTAGCGACTCCCGTCGGGCCGCCGTAGAACTAGGCTGGTCTGCGCGCCATAGCCAGCGCAACTATCTTGAAGTGATGTCCGCTCTCCTTAATCTGGGTACCAGCGTCCGCCGCGGCGGTTCCGGGGCGCTGGCGCTGGCGTGGGTGGCGGAGGGCCGTACCGACGGCTATATCGAGATTCATATGAATGCCTGGGACTGTCTGGCGGGGCTGCTGCTGGTAAGGGAAGCCGGTGGTAAAATCGGTGCCGTTCCCGATAACGCGGAGGGTATCTTCAACGGCCTGCCCGTCCTGGCAGCCGCGCCGGGCATCGCCGACGATCTGGCTCGTGCGTCAGGGATCCCGCTGGCGGCCGGCTCCCTTCCTCCGGCGACGGCAACGCTTGGGGACAAAGGCTACCTTCGTCCTCCTGTCAGTCTGATTGTGGAAGATTTTCCGGGTTGGGGCGTGGACATCTATATCGGCGGCTCCAGCGGGGTAAGCGATGTTGCACTGCTGGCAGCTCATGATATTGGTGTCGTGATTAACTGTGCGGTAAACCTCGATATTGACTGGGTGACGGTGCCGGAGAGCGGTGCGACGCCCCCTCTTCTCACCTTCGGTTCGGGCCCGGTGCGCTACTACAAACTGGGGCTGGTCGATGGCGACGGCAATGCGCCGGAGATGCTGCATGCGGGCTACCAGCTGATGCGTTCAGCGCTGTTGCAGCAGATTCCAGAAAAGGCCTCTTACCGCAACCGCAAGCGGGGCAATATCCTCGTTAACTGTCGTGGTGGGCGCAGCCGTTCTGTGGCTCTGGTGGCATTGTTCATGCACCTGGAGTGCCCCAGCCGCTTCCCGACACTCGATGACGCCATCGCATTGATCCGTGATAAACGCCAACTCCATCCGGATGAATGGTTTGAAACACCGAAGCCGTCGCTGATCCGTCTGGCGGAACATGCCATTCTGCGTGAACGGTCATGCAGCGCAGTGGAACACTGTAATGAGTCATAATAACCAGAACAAGACCACCGGTTTTGCCAGCGCCACCGAGGTGGCGCGTCTGGCGGGCGTCTCCCGTTCAGCGGTGTCACGTACGTTCACACCGGGCCGCAGCGTTTCCGAGGAAACTCGCCGTAAAGTGCTGGCCGCAGCCGAGGTGCTTAATTACCACGTCAACCATCTGGCCCGCGGTTTGTCCAAGGAAGCCAGTCGTCCGGTCTGTATTTTGGGTGGCAATCTCGCCTCCCCTTATCAGTCAAGTTTGTTGGACCATCTGACTCGCCGCCTCAATAAAGCAGGGCGCGCGGTAATGGTGATCAACACTGATGAGGGCGAAGTCAGCGCCCGGGAAGCGTTGCAGCAGACGCTGAACTATCGCTCCACGGCGACAATTGTGCTGTCGGGAAAGCCTCCTGAGTCACTGATCCAGCTCTGTTTGCAAAGCGGGCAACAGGTCATATTAATCAACCGTATGGGGCAATTTCCCAGCGCAGAGAACATTGATATTGACTACCGTACGACGATGACGGAGGCGCTTGACCATCTGATAGCGGCAGAGTGCCACCATCTGGCGCTGGTTTCCTCCTCCGCGCGATCGCCAAGTATGGTGATCCGCGAAACGCGCTTTTTGGACGCCGCCGCCGCCGCCGGCCGTGATGTCGCGTTCATTAGCCCAGGCACAACCAGTTATCAGACCGGCGTGCTTGCCGCGCGCGAATTGCTAAGCCAGGCGACACCTCCTGACGGCGTTTTCTGCGTCACTGACCTTATCGCCTGCGGCTTCATTGACGCCGCACGTCACGAGTTTGGTTTACGTATTCCGCAAGATATTTGCGTGATCGGCTTCGATGATATCGAACAGGCCAGTTGGCAGGGCTATCAGCTTACCACCTTCTCTCAGCCGCTGGCTGAGATGGCGAAAGCCGCTTGTGAACGGATTCTTTCCCCTGCCGGGGACCACCCAGGGAGCCAGTATTTTGATGCACGCCTGGTCAAGCGCAAAACGCTGCGTGAACCGGGCCAGGACGGTTAATCACCATATGGCTTCGTATCAGCCAGACGGTCGTTTTTCAACCGATACCGCCTATACATGCAGTGCCGTTATTTCGGGAGATGATTAACAATACAGATTGTGTCGTTCAGACTCACTCACGACCAAAATATATTGAGCAATGAAGCTGCGAGGTTAACAGAAGTGTTCTGCATATTCATTTCGTAAATATATATAGCCAATGGATGACAACCTGCAGGTCGCCGACAACTGAGCGAGCCCCGGTGAACTTACTTAAGTCAGAGATTTGGGTGAGTGATGGCAGTTGAAAGACGACGGGTATAACAGCAACAAATATTAGTCGCACAGACAATGGCAATCCCGCTCATCTTAATCGCAGCCCCTGCTAAGATGAGCGGGAAGATGATTACTTTGGCTGTTCGATGTTCTCTGCGATACGGCGCAGATATTCATTATTCTTGAAAGCAATCATGATCAGCTCAAAAGCGACCCGGCAGCCAATCAAACTGAAAATAGTGCCAAAGAATCCTGCGATGAATTGCCCGTTAAACATAGAAAAAACGCCGCCAACGATGATAATCACCATTAGCAACCAATACAGAAACACCAACACTTTAGGTGTAATCAAATGGTCAAAACCCAAGAGGACTTTCATTTTAACTCCTGTAAAAAATAAACTTCATCCAAAAGAAAAATGAATATACGAAGAACATTTCAAAATGTAAATATTTATTATTCCAATACTGTACTTTCAGAAGAGAGAAATTTTACACCTACCAATTGGCAACGATTTGAAAGCAAAAATAACGGGAGCCAAATAGGCTCCCGTTATTGTTTAACCCAGTAACTGGATTACATGTTCGCGATGATTGCGTCGCCAAACTCGCTACATTTCAGCAGTTTAGCGCCTTCCATCAGACGTTCGAAGTCATAGGTCACGGTCTTAGCGGCGATAGCGCCTTCGGTGCCTTTAACAATCAGGTCTGCGGCTTCGAACCACTGCATATGGCGCAGCATCATCTCAGCGGACAGAATAATTGAACCTGGGTTCACTTTATCCTGACCTGCATATTTCGGTGCAGTACCGTGGGTTGCTTCGAACAGCGCACACTCGTCACCGATGTTTGCGCCCGGCGCGATACCGATACCACCAACCTGTGCCGCCAGGGCATCAGAGATGTAGTCGCCGTTCAGGTTCATACAAGCAATGACATCGTACTCAGCCGGACGCAGCAGGATCTGCTGCAGGAAGGCGTCAGCGATAACGTCTTTGATGATGATTTCTTTACCGGTGTTCGGGTTTTTGATCTTCTGCCACGGGCCGCCGTCAATCAGCTCGCCACCGAATTCTTCGCGAATCAGCTGGTAACCCCAGTCTTTGAACGCACCTTCGGTGAACTTCATGATGTTGCCTTTGTGTACCAGGGTCAGCGAATCGCGATCGTTAGTGATAGCGTATTCGATAGCCGCACGAACCAGGCGCTTGGTGCCTTCTTCAGAGCACGGCTTGATACCGATACCGCAATGTTCCGGGAAGCGAATTTTCTTCACGCCCATCTCATCGCGCAGGAATTTGATCACTTTTTCAGCTTCAGCAGAGTCTGCTTTCCACTCGATACCAGCATAGATATCTTCGGAGTTTTCACGGAAGATAACCATGTCAGTCAGTTCAGGATGTTTAACCGGGCTCGGAGTGCCCTGGTAGTAACGTACTGGACGCAGGCAGACATAGAGGTCCAGTTCCTGGCGCAGCGCAACGTTCAGAGAACGAATACCGCCGCCAACTGGCGTCGTCAGAGGGCCTTTGATAGCAACACGATAGTCACGAATCAGATCAAGAGTTTCGGCAGGCAGCCAGACGTCCTGGCCATAAACCTGGGTCGATTTTTCGCCGGTGTAAATTTCCATCCAGGAAATTTTACGCTCGCCTTTATAGGCTTTCTCAACGGCGGCATCCACCACTTTCAGCATCGCTGGGGTCACATCAACACCGATACCATCACCCTCGATAAACGGGATGATCGGGTTGTTAGGGACATTCAGTTTGCCATCTTGCAGGGTGATTTTCTGACCTTCCGCCGGAACTACTACTTTGCTTTCCATTAACCTCTCCTTCGAGCGCTTCTGGTTCTGCTCTTCCTTTTCACACTAACCGAGCGTTGGCTTTATCCGCCCACTCCCGCCACCGGGTCGTCCCGCTAACCGGAGATTCGCGTCCGTGCCGCCTTCTAGTAGCGCGAATCAGTTTGAGCAATATTTTTGTTAAAAAATTGTGATGAGCATGTCAATACTACCTGAATGTTTGCGTCCATGAAAGGCATTCGTAATTAGGCTATAATGCGGCAATTGCCAGGATCTGAAAATACCATGCAGAAAACTTCATTTAGAAAACATCGCGTTGAGCGATTCAGCTCACAACAAAGTGCCAGACAACGCAAAGAACACCAGCCAAAACGCGTCATCTTGTTTAATAAACCCTACGATGTGTTGCCGCAATTTACCGACGAAGCCGGGCGCAGCACCCTAAAAGATTTTGTTCCGGTCACCGGCGTCTATGCCGCAGGTCGTCTTGACCGCGACAGCGAAGGGCTATTGGTACTGACAAACGACGGCACGCTGCAGGCGCAACTGACCCAACCGGGTAAACGCACCGGTAAAATTTATTATGTGCAGGTCGAGGGCCAGCCAACTGACGAAGCCCTGACTGCATTGCGCGATGGCGTCACGCTCAATGATGGCCCCACCCTGCCCGCCGGTATTGAACAAGTGGCTGAACCCGACTGGTTGTGGGCACGAAACCCGCCCATCCGCGAACGTAAAGCGATTCCGACCAGCTGGCTGAAGATCACCCTTTATGAAGGGCGTAATCGTCAGGTTCGCCGCATGACCGCCCATGTGGGATACCCCACGCTGCGTTTGATTCGTTACGCCATGGGTGGTTACACTCTCGACGGTCTGGCCAACGGTGAATGGCGCCAGGTTGAGTAATCACAAAAGGAACCCACCGAATGTTTAAACCGCACGTTACCGTCGCCTGCATCGTTCATGCGCAGGACAAATTTCTGATCGTTGAGGAAACCATCAATGGTAAAGCGCTGTGGAACCAACCCGCAGGTCACCTCGAAGCCGATGAAACGCTGGTCCAGGCGGCCGAACGCGAGCTGTGGGAAGAGACCGGCATTCGCGCGACGCCGCAACATTTTATCCGCATGCATCAGTGGATAGCCCCCGACAAAACGCCGTTTTTGCGCTTTCTGTTCGTCATTGAACTTAACGATATGTGCGCCACTGAACCGCATGACAGCGATATCGATCGCTGCCTGTGGCTGAGCGCGGAGGAGATCCTCAACGCGCCAAATCTGCGCTCCCAACTGGTTGCCGAGAGCATCCGCAGCTATCAACAGGACCCGCGCCAGCCGCTGTCACTGATTGGCGCATTTAACTGGCCGCTCCTGGGGGGTGCCTGAGCCGCTAGTGCGTGCTAGAATATGCCGCCTTGAAGTTCAATGTGGTGAATATTCCAATGTCAGAAAGCCAAAAAAAAGTGATCGTCGGCATGTCCGGCGGCGTCGATTCCTCTGTTTCTGCCTGGTTGCTGCTTCAGCAAGGTTATAAGGTAGAAGGCCTGTTCATGAAGAACTGGGAGGAAGACGATGGTGAGGAATACTGCACCGCCGCTGCCGACCTCGCCGACGCGCAAGCCGTCTGCGATAAGCTCGGGATTGAGCTTCATACCGTAAACTTTGCCGCAGAATACTGGGACAACGTGTTTGAACTGTTCCTGGCCGAATATAAAGCCGGGCGCACGCCGAACCCGGATATTCTGTGCAACAAAGAGATCAAATTTAAAGCCTTCCTGGAATTTGCCGCCGAAGACCTCGGCGCTGACTATATCGCCACCGGTCACTATGTGCGCCGTGCTGATGTCGACGGCAAAAGCCAGCTGCTGCGCGGCCTGGATGGCAATAAAGACCAGAGCTACTTCCTTTACACCCTCGGCCATGAGCAGATTGCCCAAAGCCTGTTCCCGGTGGGTGAACTGGAAAAGCCGCAGGTGCGTAAAATCGCCGAAGATCTCGACCTTATCACCGCGAAGAAAAAAGACTCCACCGGGATCTGCTTTATCGGTGAGCGTAAATTTCGCGAGTTCCTCGGTCGCTACCTCCCGGCCCAGCCTGGCAAAATCGTCACCGTTGATGGCGACGAAATCGGCGAGCACCAGGGTCTGATGTACCATACCCTGGGACAGCGTAAAGGCCTCGGTATCGGCGGGACCAAAGAAGGTAGCGAAGATCCGTGGTACGTTGTCGATAAAGACGTCGAAAACAATATTCTGGTGGTGGCACAAGGCCACGACCATCCGCGTCTGATGTCAAAAGGCCTGATTGCTCAACAGCTGCACTGGGTTGACCGTCAGCCTGTAACCGGTACCCTGCGCTGCACGGTGAAAACCCGTTACCGTCAGACCGACATCCCGTGCACGGTGAATGCCCTGGATGACGAGCGCATTGAAGTTATCTTTGACGAGCCGGTTGCGGCCGTTACGCCAGGCCAGTCCGCGGTCTTCTATCGTGGTGAAGTGTGCCTCGGTGGTGGCGTGATCGAGCAGCGCCTGCCGCTGCAGTCCTGACAGACCGTTTTTTACCGCCGGTGCGGCAGAGCCCGTCGCCGACGGTTTACAAGGAGTATGTGTGGCGAAGAATTACTATGACATCACATTGGCACTAGCCGGTATTTGCCAGGCCGCTCGTCTGGTACAGCAGCTGGCACATCAGGGCCATTGCGACAGCGATGCCCTGCACGTTTCACTGAACAGCATTATCGATCTCAACCCGAACTCCACGCTGGCGGTGTACGGTGGCAGTGAAGCTAATCTTCGTCTCGGGCTGGAAACCATGCTCGGCGTACTCAATAGCGGCAGTCGTCAGGGTCTCAATGCAGAACTGACCCGCTATACATTGAGCCTGATGGTGCTGGAGCGTAAGCTTGACGGAAGCAAAGGGGCGATGGACACCCTCGGCAACCGCATTTCCGGCCTGCGCCGCCAGCTGGAACATTTCGACCTGCAGTCTGAAACGTTACTTAGCGCCATGGCCGGGATTTATGTTGATGTTATTAGTCCGTTAGGCCCACGTATTCAGGTAACCGGCTCACCGGCCGTGTTGCAAAGCCCGCAGGTTCAGGCCAAAGTTCGCGCCTCTCTGCTGGCAGGCATTCGCGCTGCCGTGCTCTGGCATCAGGTCGGCGGTGGCCGCATGCAGCTTATGTTTTCTCGTAATCGTCTGGTTAACCAGGCAAAACAAATTCTTGCTCATTTAACCCCGGAGTTGTGATCTATGGAATTATCCTCACTGACCGCCGTTTCCCCTGTCGATGGACGCTACGGCGATAAAGTCAGCGCGCTGCGCGGAATTTTCAGCGAATTCGGTTTGCTGAAATTTCGTGTACAGGTTGAAGTACGTTGGCTGCAGAAGTTAGCCGCGCACGCAGCGATCAAGGAAGTTCCTGCTTTTGCTGCCGACGCAAACGGTTACCTTGATAAAATCGTTGCCGACTTCAGCGTGGAAGATGCACAGCGCATCAAAACCATCGAACGCACCACTAACCATGATGTGAAAGCCGTCGAATATTTCCTCAAGGAAAAAGTGGCCGATATCGCTGAACTGCACGCGGTTTCTGAGTTCATCCACTTCGCCTGTACCTCCGAAGACATTAACAACCTCTCCCATGCGCTGATGCTGAAAACCGCGCGTGATGAGGTGGTGCTGCCTTACTGGCGTCAGTTGATCGACGCAATTAAAGCGCTGGCGATTCAGTACCGCGACGTCCCGCTGCTGTCCCGTACTCACGGTCAGCCGGCAACGCCGTCGACCATGGGTAAAGAGATGGCGAACGTCGCTTACCGCATGGAGCGCCAGTATCGCCAGCTGAACCAGGTGGAGATTCTGGGCAAAATCAACGGCGCGGTCGGTAACTATAACGCCCACATCGCCGCCTATCCTGAAGTCGACTGGCACCAGTTCAGTGAAGAGTTTGTCACCTCGCTGGGTATCGAATGGAACCCGTACACTACCCAGATCGAGCCGCACGATTACATTGCCGAACTGTTTGACTGCATCGCGCGCTTCAACACCATTCTGATCGATTTCGATCGTGACGTGTGGGGCTATATCGCCCTGAACCACTTCAAACAGAAAACCATCGCCGGCGAAATCGGTTCTTCCACCATGCCGCATAAAGTTAACCCGATCGACTTCGAAAACTCTGAAGGTAACCTCGGTCTGGCAAACGCGATGATGCAGCATCTGGCCAGCAAATTGCCGGTCTCTCGTTGGCAGCGCGACCTGACGGACTCCACCGTACTGCGTAACCTCGGTGTCGGTATCGGCTATGCGCTGATTGCCTACCAGTCGACCCTGAAAGGCGTGAGCAAGCTGGAGCTGAACGGCGATCGTCTGCTGGACGAACTGGATCATAACTGGGAAGTTCTGGCTGAGCCGATCCAGACCGTGATGCGCCGATATGGGATCGAAAAACCGTACGAGAAGCTGAAAGAGCTGACCCGCGGCAAACGCGTAGATGCGGAAGGTATGCAGCAGTTCATCGACAGCCTGCCGCTGCCGGAAGCCGAGAAAGTTCGCCTGAAAGCGATGACCCCGGCCAACTATATTGGCCGCGCGACCACCATGGTTGATGAACTGAAATAATCGCTTTGCCTCACCGTCCTTCGGGAATCGGTGCGGAGCCAGTAGAAAAAGATAAACAGATGGCCGGGAATAACCCCGGCCATCAGATCGTCAGAACAATAAACACACACGACATCTCGCGCCTTAATTCGTTTTTTTCGTCACATCATCCATCGAGGCGCCATTTTCCATTTTTGCGTCATTTTTCATGTCATGTTTTTTTAACTCAGCCTGAGTTTTGCACCCTTCTTTCACCTGCGCACCGCTGACCGCTCGGCAGTCATCAATGATGTGATCCGGGTTTTTTAGCTGCTCTTTTTCTGCCTGTTTCTCTGAGGTGCTGCTGGCCGGGTTTTCCGCCAGAGCAGATGAACAGAAAACTAAGGTTAAACATGTTGTTAGCACCAACGGGAAGCCTTTTAACTCATTCAGTTTCATACAGGAACTCCATGTGCAGGGATATGCAGGGATAGTCATCAATAAGGATATACGGCTCCCCGTAAACTTCCTGATGCTGACGATAAATTATCCCCCGCGCCCGCACATCTGGAGCCATAATGCTGGTGAAACAGTTCTGGGCGCTGACCGTCTATAACTGCAAAACCCTGTATGTCAGTCCGGTGGCCCCTACTGGGCTGCAGAATAACTGGATCCCTATCAGCGGCAAGCGCCCGTTGCTCGCCATACGCTTTTAACCCATGAAGGGCTTTTTTATTCTAAAATAGCGCCAATGATTATTTTTTTACCAGGTTATTCATGATTACCCCCCCAGCCAGACCAACCAAATCTATCGAACGCTTAATCAGCGTACTAACGCCTTATGGAAAAACTATTGAAGCTGCCCCGCGAAAAAGGCTTTCCTGGGATAACAAGGGCATCCCGTATATCTACGTTTTTCTCGAAGGTGAGCTTTCTATATCGCGAATCACCGATGGCATTCTGATTGCCACGGTTGTTGAACCACATATTTTTGGTTTTTCCGAGATGTTTTATCCGATGAGAAGCAACGTGCTACGCGCGGAAACACAATGCCTGTTTTCACGTATAGAAAATCAACAGGCCGAGCAGTGTATTGAACAACATGGTCTGTGGCGTGAAGTCGCCGAGGTGCTCTCATTTCATACCAACACGATGGTTTGCCGCGATCTGCAAATTGTGAATCAACGTACTTTTCCCGTAGTCTGCCACTATCTGCGCGAGTTGGATCGTCTGCCAGACGTGACGAAAGAACGGGTCAATATCCTCAGCTATATCCAGGAACGAACAGGGCTTTCCCGCAGCAGCATTCTGAATATTGTCTCTGCGCTAAAAACCGAGCGCTATATTGATTTCGTGCGCGGCGGCTACAAATTGCGGATCAATGCATTACCCGACACCGCCGAACGCACTTAACCCTTTCCCAGCGTCAGCAATGCAGGTGTTTTCTGGCGGGCCAACTCGCGTATAGCTGGAAACGCGGGCCTAAACTTGCCAGTATATGCCCATGATATGCCACCCTGTCTTAGCGGGGGATATCGGGCGCGGGAGAGCCCCCTTTTCCCCTGCAGCATGGGAGGCCACAGCACAAAGGGCGACGGCAGGCCGGGTAGCAAAGAAAGCCTTTCATTTACAGCCGTTTAAATTCAGTATATCTAATCAGCGCTACACTACTCAAAACCAAAAAAACGGGAGAAAAGGCATGCGCGTACTCGTGGTTGAGGACAACGCTCTGCTGCGCCATCACCTCAAAGTTCAGCTACAGGAGCTGGGACATCAGGTGGATGCCGCGGAAGATGCAAAAGAGGCGGACTATTATCTGGGCGAACACGTGCCGGATATCGCTATTGTCGATCTGGGCTTGCCTGACGAAGACGGCCTGACGCTGATTCGCCGCTGGCGCAGCCATGATGTATCGATTCCGGTGCTGGTGTTGACCGCCCGCGAAAGCTGGCAGGATAAAGTCGAGGTGTTGAGCGCCGGCGCGGATGATTACGTCACCAAACCGTTCCATATTGAAGAAGTTGCCGCCCGGATGCAGGCATTACTGCGTCGCAACAGCGGCCTGGCCTCGCAGGTTATTTCTATTCCACCTTTCCAGGTCGACCTGTCGCGCCGCGAGCTATCAATTAACGATCAACCGATCAAACTAACCGCGTTTGAATACACCATTATGGAAACGCTGATCCGCAATCGCGGAAAAGTGGTCAGTAAGGACTCCTTAATGCTCCAGCTCTATCCCGACGCCGAACTGCGCGAAAGCCACACCATCGATGTCCTGATGGGACGACTGCGGAAAAAAATCCAGGCACAACACCCGAATGATGTGATTACGACGGTACGCGGCCAGGGTTATTTATTCGAACTCCGCGGATGAAAGGCCCGTTACGGCATATTTTGCCGCTGTCTTTACGCGTTCGCTTTTTACTGGCGACGGCCGCGGTGGTGCTGGTGCTTTCACTGGCTTACGGCATGGTCGCGCTGGTGGGCTACAGCGTCAGCTTTGATAAAACCACCTTCCGCCTGCTGCGTGGTGAAAGCAACCTGTTCTATATGCTGGCGAAGTGGGAAAATAACAGCATCGATGTTGATATCCCCGAAAATCTCAATATGCAAAGCCCGACGGTCACGTTGATTTATGACGCGAAAGGCAATCTGCTGTGGATGCAACGCGATGTCGCATGGCTGGCCAAGCGCATTCAGCCCGAGTGGCTCAAAAGCAACGGGTTCCACGAAATCGAATCCGACGTCGACAGCAGCAGCAAGTTGCTGCGGAACAATCAGGAAGTCCAGGAACAACTGGATGAGCTACGTCAGCAGGACGACGGTTCAGAAATGACCCACTCGGTGGCAATCAATATCTATCCGGCCACCGATAAGATGCCGCAGTTGAGTATCGTGGTGGTCGATACGATCCCGGTCGAACTGAAGCGCTCCTACATGGTGTGGAGCTGGTTTATTTACGTGCTGGTCGCCAACCTGCTGCTGGTGATCCCGCTGCTGTGGGTGGCTGCCTGGTGGAGCCTGCGGCCGATCGAGTCGCTGGCAAAAGAGGTGCGCGAACTCGAAGAACATCACCGTGAGATGCTCAACCCAGACACCACGCGCGAACTGACCCGTCTGGTCAGCAATCTTAACCGGCTGCTCAAAAGCGAGCGCGACCGTTACGATAAATACCGCACCACCTTGACCGACCTCACCCACAGCCTGAAAACCCCACTGGCGGTGCTGCAAAGCACGCTGCGTTCTTTGCGCAGCCAGAAGCTGGATGTCGCAGAGGCGGAACCAGTGATGCTTGAGCAGATCAGCCGTATCTCGCAGCAAATTGGTTACTACCTCCATCGCGCCAGTATGCGCAGCGGCAGTACGCTCCTGAGCCGTGAACTGCACCCGGTCGCCCCGCTGCTCGACAAGCTGACATCAGCCCTCAATAAAGTTTATCAGCGCAAAGGGGTCAATATCACCCTCGATATCTCGCCAGAAACCAGCTTCGTCGGCGAACAGAATGACTTTATGGAAGTGATGGGTAACGTACTGGATAACGCCTGTAAATATTGTCTGGAGTTTGTCGAGGTGTCCGTGCGTCAGACCAACGACCATCATCTGCATATTCTGGTGGAAGATGACGGCCCCGGCATTCCGATGAGCCTACGAGATAGCGTGTTTGACAGGGGCCAGCGCGCCGATACGCTGCGCCCTGGCCAGGGGGTTGGACTCTCCGTAGCTCGTGATATTGTCGTGCAGTACGACGGCGAGATTATTGCCCGTGAAAGCCTGCTCGGCGGCGCCTGCATGGAAGTGATTTTTGGTCGCCAGCTGCCGGATGATACCCAAAGCTGACCCGCCAGGCGACGGAGGTGACTGAACTCTGTGACTGGGCAAGACAATCGCCGTCAACAAAGAGGCAGTTTGAAAGATGGCGTGTATAATCCCAAACAAACACCTGCTGTGGAATAAATAAAATGGATTATCAATTAACGCTTAACTGGCCTGACTTTATCGAACGCTACTGGCAAAAGCGCCCGGTGCTACTGAAACGCGGGTTTGCCAATTTCATCGATCCAATTAGCCCGGACGAACTGGCCGGGCTGGCGATGGAAAGTGAAGTCGACAGCCGCCTGGTCAGCCATCAGGACGGAAAATGGCAGGTCAGCCATGGTCCCTTCGAAAGCTACGATCACCTGAGTGAAAACAACTGGTCGTTGCTGGTTCAGGCGGTGAATAACTGGCATGAACCCACCGCCGCGCTGATGCATCCGTTCCGCGCCCTGCCCGACTGGCGTATCGACGATCTGATGATCTCTTTCTCGGTACCCGGCGGTGGCGTAGGCCCGCACCTCGATCAGTACGATGTGTTTATCATCCAGGGGACGGGGCGTCGTCGCTGGCGCGTGGGCGAGAAAGTGCCAATGAAACAGCACTGCCCGCATCCGGACCTGCTGCAGGTTGATCCATTCGACGCCATCATCGATGAAGAGATGGAGCCGGGCGATATTCTCTATATCCCGCCAGGTTTCCCACACGAAGGTTATTCGCTGGAAAACTCCCTCAACTATTCCGTGGGCTATCGCTCGCCTAACGCTCGTGAACTGTTCAGCGGTTTTGCCGATTATATTCTGCAGCGTGAATTGGGTAGCCAGCGCTACGCCGATCCAGATGTGCCAGCGCGCGATCATCCTGCGGATATTCTGCCGTCAGAGCTGGATCGTTTACGTGACATGATGCTGGGGCTGATCAACCAGCCAGAACATTTCAAACAGTGGTTTGGCGAATTTATTACCCAGTCACGTCATGAACTGGACGTCGCACCAGCAGAACCACCATATCAGCCAGATGAGGTTTACGATGCGCTGCAACAGGGCGATAGCCTTGTGCGCCTTGGTGGGCTGCGAGTGCTGCGCATTGATGGCGAGGTTTTCGTCAACGGCGAGAAAATTAATTCGCCACACCGCCCGGCGCTGGACGCCCTGGCGACCCATCTGTCGTTGAAAGCGCAGCATTTTGGCGATGCGCTGGAAGATCCGTCCTTCCTCGCCATGCTGGCCGCGCTGGTCAACAGCGGATACTGGTTCTTCGAGGACTAAGTTCCTTCCCCACTGAACCGGGTGCAGGAAACCAGATTACGCAGTCACCACCCACCTGAGGCCGGATTATTCCGGCCTTTTTTATTTAAATCAAAGAACATGCAGATCGTTTAATACCCACACAGCGCAAAAATTAAGAGACAGTCAGTTCTATCCTTATCATTATAAGACCGTGATAACCGGGCAAAAGCTTATATTAGCCGAAGTGAAATATTACCGAATAACCGATGCCGGTCAGGAGGTCATCAACTGGCCGGATCTTTCGAACTCGCGGGATAAGTAACCCTTCTGACCGCTGATGATAAAAAATGGCAATCTGATAGCCACCTGCCCATACTAAGGTAACGTTAATAGGGACATTGAGCGCCATCCTATGAGCAAATCTCTGAGTATCTTCCTCACCACCTGCCTGCTATTTGTCGGCCTGTTTCTGGCTTCACAAACTAGCTTCGCGGCACAGACTGAAGGCCAGGATCCCAGCCTTAAGGAGATTGCCGGGCAGCTAAAGCAATATAAGACGCAAATAGACAACATTAAGCAGCAGGTTTCCCAGACCAATACCGACAGCAGGCTGATAAAGTTGTTCGACACCACGCAAAAGCTGGGCGTGGAGGCGGATAGTCTGGCCGCCCTGTTACAGCCGATGCATGACAAAGTTCAGGCTCAGTTGCAGGTTCTTGGACCGGCCCCGGAGGCTGGGGTGGGAACAGAAATCACCAGCGTTGCTCAACAGCGCAACACGCTGAACAAGGAGAAGCAGCAGATTGATGAGGCCATCGCCACCTCGCAAAGCCTGCAAACGACTATCCGTGCGCTGGGTATTCAGATTAACGATCTGCGCCGTACCTATTTTAAATCTCAACTGGCCTCCAACAGCGGCAGTATCTTAAGCGGCACCTTCTGGTTCCAGGAAGCCGATACCCAGGCGGTCGATATCCAGCGCTTCAATGACTTCTGCCAGCAGTTGTTGAAAACCTGGCAGGCGGGCTGGCAGCCTGAGTGGTTCTGGGGCACCTTCTGGCTGCTCGCGGCCGCCATCGTGATTGCGTTCTCTGGTAGCCATCTGATTGAGCGGCTGCTGGTCTGGATCAACACCACTTATTTGCCGGATGGCCGTATTCGCCGCAGCTTCAACACCCTGGCCAACACGTTGGCGACCATGTTCACCCTTACGTTGGCACTTTCCATTGTGATTGGAGCCTTTTCACGGGTGGAAGAACTCTCTCCACAGGTTAGCGATTTTGTGGATGGATTCTTTCAGTTAGCCGTTTTCTGCTCATTAATTTATGGCGCTGGCCGCGCTTTTCTCTGTCTCAATCGCCCTTCATGGCGGCTGGTGCAAATCGACGACAGTGTGGCCGAAAGCGTGCGTTACTTCCCGCCGCTGTTGGCGATTCTGGGCCTTGTCATTGGCTGCCTCGACCTCTTTAATAATACGATTGGCGCCAGCCTCGGCACCACGATACGCGCCAACGGGCTGATTTCCGCCGTTATGGCCAGTGTGCTACTGGTGATGATGCTGCGCGTCCAGCATGCTCACCGGCGGCTGGAAACAAACGGCGAACCTGCAGAGAAACGATCCCGGCTCGACGCCTTGGTCTGCCTGCTGGTCATGATCTCTTCGCTGGCAACGCTGGCGGCGTTGCTGGTCGGCTACATTGCCTTTGCCCGCTACCTGACCTACCAGGTCATCTGGTTTGGCATGGTACTGATGGCGTTTTATTTTCTGGTGACCTTCGCCACCGACTTGTTCGCCGCCGTTTTTTCACCGCACACCGCCACCGGCCAGGTGATGAAAAAGTCGCTGCGGTTTAAAGACCAGCACCTTGAGCAGCTAACCGTAGTGTTTACCGCCTTCACCAAATGCGCCCTGTTATTACTAACCATTATCGCGCTGTTTAACGGGACTTTTGGTTCGACGACGCCAGGCCTGCTGATCAATAAGCTGGTGACGATTTTAAGCGGTGACGGCCTGAAGCAACTGCACATCGTGCCCGGTAATTTGCTGAATGCCGTCCTTTGCCTGGTGATTGGCCTGTACATCCTGCGCGTAACCCAGCGCTGGCTAAGCCTGGAACTGTTACCCAAAACCATCACCGATATCGGCATTCGCGCCTCGCTGATTACGCTGTTTACCAACGTCGGCTACGTGCTGCTGATCCTGATCACCCTCGCCGCGCTGGGCATTCAGTGGAACAACCTGGCCTGGATTGTCAGCGCTCTGTCGGTGGGCATCGGTTTTGGCCTGCAGGAGATTGTGAAGAACTTTATCTCCGGCCTGATCCTGCTCACGGAGCGCCCGGTCAAGGTCGGCGATATGATCGGCATCGGAGGCATTGAGGGCGACGTGCGGCGGATCAACGTGCGCGCCACGGAGATCCAGCTCAGCGACCGCTCGACGATGATCGTCCCCAACTCACAGCTGATTTCCCAGAACGTGCGCAACGCGACGATGGGCAACGCCCAAGGGGTTGTGACCATCGCCCTGACCTTCCCGACCAGTATTGACCCGGAGCTGGTGCGTGATTTACTGCTCCGCGCCTATCAGGACTATGAGGTAATTTTGCCAACGCCTGCGCCGTATGTACGCTTCAGCCAGCTGGGGCCGGAGGGCATTATCCTGAGCGTGACCGGCTACGTCGCCAGCCCACGGATGGTCGGATCCAGCAAAAGTGAACTGCTGTTTACTATCCTCAAGCTGCTGCGCCAAAATGAGGTCAACCTCTCCAGCCCGCAGGAAGTTGTTTTTATGAAGCAGCGAGAGAAAGCTTTAGATAATGACGATGAGTTTTCTTCTTAGGTTGAACCTGGTTTCCGGAGCTGCTTAACACTGACTGACTATTCAGGAGAAACGGGCATATCAGGTCAAC
Organism: Klebsiella sp. B345; assembly: GCF_051131735.1. Classification (NCBI taxonomy): domain Bacteria; kingdom Pseudomonadati; phylum Pseudomonadota; class Gammaproteobacteria; order Enterobacterales; family Enterobacteriaceae; genus Klebsiella; species Klebsiella sp. B345. The sequence continues at coordinate 5,077,583 of NZ_CP180443.1, read as the reverse complement.
CACAACACCTGACTGTGTATGACGAAAGGACGTTTGTACAAAAAAACACATCATTTTCCATTGCACTCATATTGATGATCCATCATTAAAATTGAGCAGCGCGAAAAATTCAAAATATTAATTTAGCCAATCCCGGACAATAAAACTCTCGTGGCTGCCGATAAAGAATCGGCATAAATACACGAATCTCACCCAAGGGATAATAAGGCGCTGACGTCAGCCAGCACCAACCTATCCATTACCCCTTCCTGGCCGTCAGCTCGGCAATACGAACAATCACCTGCACCGCTTTCTCCATGCCTTCCAGGGTCACGAACTCATGTTTACCGTGGTAGTTGTAGCCACCGGTAAACAGGTTCGGGCAAGGTAACCCCATAAACGACAGCTGAGCGCCGTCGGTGCCGCCGCGAATCGGCTTCATCTGCGGTTCAATATCGCAATCCACCATCGCCTGACGGGCAATGTCGACCACATGCGGATGGGCAATCACTTTTTCATGCATATTGTAGTAGCTGTCTTCAATCACCAGCTCAATATAGCAATCCGGGTGCAGCCCCTTCCCGACCTTTTTGGCAATTTCCATCATCTTGCGTTTGCGGGCTTCAAACTGCTTGCGGTCAAAATCGCGGATAATGTAATGCATCTCCGCGCGATCAACCGTGCCTTTGATATTCGCCAGGTGGTAAAACCCTTCATAACCTTCGGTGGTCTCGGGTGCCTCGTCAGCCGGGACTTCAGCATGGATGCGTGCCGCCAGCGACAGCGCATTCACCATCACCCCTTTTGCCGTCCCTGGATGGACGTTGTTGCCCACAATCTTAATGGTCACCGACGCGGCATTGAAGTTTTCACACTCCAGCTCACCCACGCCACCGCCGTCAACGGTGTAGGCCCAGCGGGCATCAAAGGCTGCAACGTCAAAATGCTTCGCCCCTTTGCCCACTTCTTCGTCCGGCGTAAAGGCTACACGGATGTCACCGTGCGGGATCTGTTTGGCCTTTAACGTGGCCAGCGCGGTCATAATTTCGGCAATGCCGGCTTTATCGTCGGCGCCAAGTAACGTTTTACCGTCGGTGGTAATCAGCGTGTGCCCCAGCAGCTGATGCAGCACCGGGAACATCACCGGCGACAGCACTTCATCGCCAATCCCCAGCGCGATGTCGCCGCCGCGGTAGTTTTCGACGATCTGCGGGTTTACATTCTTGCCGCTGAAATCAGGTGCCGTGTCAACGTGAGAAATAAAGCCGATGGCTGGAATTTCGCCGGCGACGTTTGCCGGAAGCGTTCCCATTACCGTCCCTTTGTCACTCAGCGTTACGTTGGCCAGCCCCATCTCTTCAAGCTGCTTCTGTAGCAGGCGCAACAGCTTCCACTGCCCTTCCGTGCTTGGTACCTGACGCACGCCAGGCTTCGACTGTGTGTCCAGAGAAACGTATTGTAAAAAACGCTCAAGCAATTTATCCATGTAGCCACCCTCTTCTTTTGTGACAACATTATTCATAAGCCCGAAAAGACAAATATTGCGTCAGGTCATTTTTAACCCGGCAAATAAGAATTTAATACATTAACCGGCGTAATGTTGTAAAGGTCATGCATCTGTATGCGACAGGGTTTGGCTATCGCAAGCGTTTGCCGTAGAATGTTGGCCCTTAAATAATCATGTGCAGCCCCAAAGGTGGTTAACCACAAACCCCGCAACGACCCGTTTTTCGTTGCGTCTACATGGGACAGAGTCAAAAATTGAATATACAACCGCGTTCGCTTTCTCCGCTGGTGCAGCTGGCGGGAATTGGCAAAAGCTTTGATGGAAAAATGGTCATCGCCGATCTCAATCTGACCATCAACAATGGTGAATTTCTCACCCTGCTTGGCCCCTCTGGCTGCGGTAAAACCACCGTTCTTCGTCTTATCGCCGGGTTGGAAAATGTCGACACCGGGCGAATTCACCTCGAAGACCAGGATATCACCCATGTTCCGGCGGAAGACCGTCACGTCAATACCGTCTTTCAAAGCTACGCCCTGTTTCCCCATATGAGCGTCTTCGAAAACGTCGCCTTTGGTCTGCGCATGCAGAAAACGCCGGCGGCGGACATCACCCCTCGCGTCCACGAGGCGCTGCGGATGGTACAGCTCGAAGAGTTTGCCCAGCGTAAACCCCATCAGCTGTCAGGCGGCCAGCAGCAGCGAGTCGCCATCGCCCGGGCCGTCGTTAATAAACCGCGTCTGTTACTGCTCGACGAATCGCTGTCGGCGCTGGATTACAAACTGCGCAAACAGATGCAAAACGAACTGAAAGCGCTCCAGCGCAAGCTCGGTATCACCTTCGTGTTCGTCACCCACGATCAGGAAGAGGCCTTGACCATGTCTGACCGTATCGTGGTCATGCGCGATGGGAAGATAGAACAAGATGGCACACCGCGTGAAATTTACGAAGAGCCGAAAAACCTGTTCGTCGCCAGCTTCATCGGCGAGATCAACCTCTTTAACGCCACGGTCATTGAACGTCTGGACGCGCAGCGCGTTCGCGCCAGCGTCGAAGGCCGGGAATGCAACATCTACGTCAATTTCCCCGTTGAAAAGGGCCAACGGCTCAACGTCCTGTTGCGGCCGGAAGATCTGCGGGTTGATGAAGTCCACGACGGCAGCGACGCCGACGGGCTCATCGGTTACATCCGCGAGCGCAACTACAAAGGGATGACGCTGGAATCGGTCGTCGAACTGGAAAACGGCAAAATGGTGATGGTCAGCGAATTCTTTAATGAAGACGACCCGGATTTTGACCACCCGCTGGACCAGAAAATGGCCATTAACTGGGTAGAAAGCTGGGAGGTTGTGCTGGCCGATGAAGAACACCAGTAAATTCCAGAATGTGGTGATCGCCACTATCGTGGGCTGGCTGGTGCTGTTTGTCTTCCTGCCCAACCTGATGATTATCGCCACCAGCTTCCTGACCCGTGACGACGCCAGTTTCGTCAAAATGGTCTTTACGCTGGATAACTATGCGCGTCTGCTGGACCCGCTCTATTACGATGTGCTGCTGCACTCGTTGAATATGGCGCTGCTGGCGACGCTGGCCTGTCTGGCGCTGGGCTATCCCTTCGCCTGGTTTCTGGCCCGGCTGCCGGAGAAGGTGCGTCCGCTGCTGCTGTTCCTGCTGATCGTGCCGTTCTGGACCAACTCACTGATCCGCATCTACGGGCTGAAAATATTCCTCAGCACCAAAGGCTATCTCAACGAGTTCCTGCTGTGGCTGGGTGTCATCGATACGCCGCTGCGCATCATGTACACCCCGTCAGCGGTTATCATTGGCCTAGTCTACATTCTGCTGCCGTTTATGGTGATGCCGCTGTACTCCAGTATTGAGAAGCTGGATCGCCCGCTGCTGGAAGCGGCGAAAGATCTCGGGGCCAGCAAGCTGCAAACCTTTATCCGCATTATCATTCCGCTGACCATGCCGGGCATTATTGCTGGCTGCCTGCTGGTGATGCTGCCGGCAATGGGGCTGTTCTACGTTTCCGACCTGATGGGCGGCGCGAAAAACCTGTTGATCGGTAATGTCATCAAGAGCCAGTTCCTCAATATTCGCGACTGGCCGTTTGGTGCCGCCACCAGCATTACGCTGACCCTGGTGATGGGCCTGATGCTGCTGGTTTACTGGCGGGCAGCGCGTCTGCTGAACAAGAAGGTGGAACTCGAATGATCGGTCGACTGCTGCGCGGCGGCTTTATGACCGCCATCTATGCTTATCTTTATATTCCGATCATTATTCTGATCGTCAATTCGTTTAACAGTTCGCGTTTCGGCATCAACTGGCAGGGCTTCACCAGCAAATGGTATGGCCTGTTGATGAACAACGACAGTCTGTTGCAGGCGGCCCAGCACTCGTTGACCATGGCGGTGCTGTCGGCGACTTTTGCAACGCTTATCGGCTCGTTGACCGCCGTGGCGCTGTATCGCTATCGTTTTCGCGGCAAACCGTTCGTCAGCGGCATGCTGTTTGTGGTGATGATGTCGCCGGATATTGTCATGGCGATCTCGTTGCTGGTGCTGTTTATGCTGATCGGCATTCAGCTTGGCTTCTGGTCGCTCTTGTTCTCGCACATCACCTTCTGCCTGCCTTTCGTGGTGGTGACGGTTTATTCGCGGCTCAAAGGTTTTGACGTGCGGATGCTGGAGGCGGCGAAAGATCTCGGCGCTAGTGAACTGACGATCCTGCGCAAAATCATTCTGCCGCTGGCGATGCCGGCGGTGGCGGCGGGCTGGCTGCTCAGCTTTACGCTGTCGATGGATGACGTGGTGGTCTCTTCGTTCGTTACCGGGCCGGGGTATGAGATTCTGCCGCTCAAGATTTACTCGATGGTTAAAGTGGGCGTTTCACCGGAGGTGAATGCGCTGGCGACCATTCTGTTACTGCTTTCTCTGGTTATGGTGGTTGCCAGCCAGATTGTTGCTCGTGATAAAACGAAATCTCAGGGGACATCGAAATGAAAAAAATGCTCGCCGCCGCGGCGCTGGTGCTCGGAATGGGTGCCGCGCACGCCGATGACAGCAAAACGATCTACTTCTACAACTGGACCGAGTACGTGCCGCCAGGACTGCTGGAACAGTTCACCAAAGAGACCGGGATCAAGGTTATCTACTCGACCTACGAGTCGAATGAAACCATGTACGCCAAGCTCAAAACCTACAAAGACGGCGCTTACGACCTGGTGGTCCCTTCCACCTATTTCGTCGATAAGATGCGTAAAGAGGGGATGCTGCAGAAGATCGATAAGAGCAAGCTAAGCAACTTCGGCAATCTCGATCCTGAAATGCTCAATAAACCGTTCGACCCAGGCAACGATTACTCTATTCCCTACATCTGGGGCGCCACCGCGATTGGCGTGAACAGCGATGCTATCGACCCGAAAACCGTCACCAGCTGGGCCGATCTGTGGAAGCCGGATTACAAAAGCAGCCTGCTGCTGACCGATGATGCGCGTGAGGTGTTCCAGATTGCCCTGCGTAAACTGGGCTATTCCGGCAACACCACCGACCCGAAAGAGATTGAAGCGGCTTACCAGGAGCTGAAAAAGCTGATGCCTAACGTCGCAGCGTTCAACTCCGATAACCCGGCCAACCCGTATATGGAAGGCGAAGTGAATCTCGGAATGGTGTGGAACGGCTCAGCCTGGGTGGCCCGTCAGGCCGGCACGCCGCTGGAGGTAGTATGGCCGAAAGAAGGCGGGATCTTCTGGATGGACAGCCTGGCAATTCCGGCCAACGCCAAAAACGTCGACGGCGCGCTGAAGCTGATTAACTTCCTGCTGCGCCCGGAAGTGGCCAAACAGGTCGCCGAGACTATCGGCTACCCGACGCCTAATCTGGCGGCGCGCAAGATGCTGAGCCCGGAGGTTGCCAACGACAAATCACTCTATCCGGATGCCGACACCATCGCCAAAGGCGAATGGCAGAATGATGTTGGTAGCGCCAGCACGCTGTATGAAGAGTATTACCAGAAGCTGAAAGCGGGCCGTTAATCCGCCACAACACCCCCGCCCCGGCCTGAACGCCGGGGCGTTTTTATTTATGCTTCGTCGCCCATCAGAATCTGACCGAACTCGGCACGCAGCTGGTTCTTCAGTACCTTACCGGTGGCGCTGACCGGCAGGCTGTCGATAAACAGAATCCGGTCCGGGAGCTGCCATTTCGGTATTCGCTGCTGATACCAGGCCAGCAGCTCATGCTCTTCAATCTCGCCGCCCTCCTCCCTGACGCACAGCACCACCGGTCGTTCATCCCAACGCGGATGCTGCGCCGCAATCGCCGCCGCGCTGCGAATCGCCGGGTGGGCGATGGCAATGTTCTCCAGCTCAACCGTGGAGATCCACTCGCCGCCGGACTTAATAATATCTTTCGCCCGATCCTGTATGACCAGGTAACCATTTTGATTGAGGGTGCCAATGTCGCCGGTATCGAACCAACCGTCCGGGGTCATTGCGCTCTCCGGTCGACCATAATAACTGGCGACCACCCAGTGGCCACGTACCTGCAGATATCCCTGTGTCTCACCGTCGGCAGGCAGCGGTTGGCCGTCCACATCCACTACCCGCAACTCAATACCAAAAATTGCCCGCCCCTGGCCGTGGCCCAGCTTATCCTGCACCTCCTGGGGCAGCGCCTTGTGTTTGCTTAACGGCGTGTTGATCGTGCCGATCGGCGAGGTTTCCGTCATTCCCCAGGCGTGGATCAGTTCAATACCATAATCGCGGCGGAACACCTCAATCATCGACGGCGGCAAGGCCGATCCGCCAACAAAAGAGCGTTTAAAATGCGGCAAGCGAATCTCTGATTTGCGCAGCGCCGCCAGCAGGCCCGCCCAGATCACCGGAACGCCAAACGCCACGCTGACCCGCTCTTCACTCAGCAGTCGCAGCAGGCTTTCACCATCAAGATGCGGCCCCGGCAGCACCAGCCGCGCCCCTACCATGGCGGCGATAAACGGCGTTCCCCAGGCATTGACGTGGAACATTGGCACCACCGGCAACAACGAGTCCTGCGCCGAAATACCGGCAGCATCCGGCTGGTTACCGCTGAGCGCATGCAGCACCAGCGAACGATGGGTGTTCAATACCCCTTTCGGCTTTCCCGTCGTTCCCGAGGTGTAGCACAAGGAGGCGGGAGACTGCTCGCTGAGATCGGGCCAGCGATACTGTGGGTCCGCATTGGCGAGCAGTTCATCGAAGAACAGCAGCGAGTCCACGGTGGCAAGCGCCTCCTCGTTGTGGGGCTCCAGCAGAACAAAATGTTTCACCGTCGGTAAGTGAGGGCGCAGCGCGGCGATCAGCGGCAGGAAGGTATAGTCGAAAAACAGGACCTCGTCGGCAGCGTCATTGATGATAAACACCAGGTGCTCGACGGACAGACGCGGGTTGATGGTATGCGTCACCCACCCACCTGAACTGATACCAAAATAGATTTCCAGATGCCGGCGATTATTCCACGCCAGCGTGCCGCAGCGGGCACCTTGCGTTATCCCCAGACGCTGCATGGCACAGGCCAGACGCCGAGCATTCTCTGCCACCTGCCCCCAGCTGCTGTACTCCCGTCCTGCTAACGTCCCGACCGAGACAATACCGGTATCGGTGTGATACCGCGCGGCATGTTCGATTAGCGCTCGGGTCGTTAAATCCTGATACATCATCGATGGATGCATGAATAATACTCCGCGACTGGCTGATAGTGTTGTGTGTTGGGCTACCACTAAATCTGGCAACAACCCAGAGAACCGACCAAAAGAGATGTGCAAAATTTAGCGTTGACGCACAACAATCGCCCTCTGGCGGTGGGGAATGTGATGGAAGCTGGTTTTTTACAACAGCTTACGACTGGTAGCGAGTCGGGAGAAACCGGTAAGGCAGCGGATAAGTATCCGGCAGAAGTTATCACAATTAATTTAAGGTTTTGTGATACATCGGGGACCACTTTTGAGCCACACTGTTTTTAACGCACTAACCGGAAATATAACAATGAACACCCCAATGTTTCAGGTTACGCCCGCGACCATTCATCCTTTATGGTTAAGAATATGTCACTGGGTGAATGCCCTCGCGATATTAATAATGGTCACCAGCGGCTGGCGTATTTATAACGCATCGCCACTATTTGATTTCAATATTCCGGATATTATGACTCTCGGTGGCTGGTTAGGTGGGGCATTACAATGGCATTTCTTCGCTATGTGGTTATTTGCGATAAATGGCCTGGCGTATTTCATACTGAATATCTGTAGCGGGCGATTAACACGCCAGTTTTGGCCGCTGTCGCCGCGAGGCCTGGTGCAGGATTTACTTTCGGCTCTGCGCGGTAAGCTGGCCCATGACCATGCCGGACAGTATAACCACGTTCAGAAACTGGCTTATCTGTTTGTGATGGTCGATAGCATTATTCTGGCAGTATCTGGTTTAGTTATCTGGAAATCGGTGCAGTTTCCCCTGCTGAGAGAATTACTCGGCGGCTATGACAATGCCCGCGTTATCCATTTCCTGGCGATGTCGGCACTTGTGGGGTTTGTGGTGATTCATCTGATCATGGTGCTGTTAGTACCGAAAACATTACTCGCCATGCTCCGTGGACGATAAGGGGTTTCTGATGAGCCAACGTGATAAATCACTGTCGACTGCCGATAAGAACATTATTATCCAGGATGCCAGCCGGGAAATAAATAAACAATTGTCTGCCGAAGGCCGTCGTCGTTTTTTAAAACAAGGCTTAACCCTTGGTGGTTTAATGATGTTGAGCGGTTGTGATATCAGTAATAATAGCTCGATCGAAAATACCCTGAGCCGTATTTCCCGATTTAACGATCGTATTCAGCAATGGTTATTTAACCCTAATGACCTCGCACCGGTATATCCCGAAAGCATGATAACGCGCCCTTTCCCGTTTAATGCGTTTTATAGCGAAGATCAAGCGCCGACGATCGATGGCAGCGATTATCGCCTGCAAGTCAACGGACGCGTGAGCGACAGGCGTGCCTGGAGCCTCGCCGAACTGCATAACATGGCGCAGGTCAGCCAGGTCACACGGCATATTTGCGTGGAAGGATGGAGTGCCATTGGTCAATGGGGCGGCGTACCCTTTGCTTTATTTCTCAAAACGATCGGCGCGGACCTGAATGCCAGCTACGTCAGCTTCCGCTGCGCGGATGATTACTACACCAGTATTGATATGGCAACCGCCCTCCACCCGCAGACCCTGATGGCATTAACCTACGACGGTCAGATTTTGCCTCGCAAATATGGCTTCCCGATGAAGATAAGGATCCCTACCAAGCTGGGCTATAAAAACCCCAAACATATTTTGGCTATTGAAATCACCAATCGCTACCCCGGCGGTTACTGGGAGGACCAGGGCTATAACTGGTTCGGCGGTAGCTAATTCACTGTGGTCATCATCTGTGATTGATCCAGAACTCATACAATATGAAGGAATGACGAAATGAAAAAGCTCAATACCCTGCTGATGTGCTCTGCTTTGTTGTTTGGAATGGCCGGCGCCCATGCGGCCGACAATATGGCCAAGGATAATATGGCGAAAGACAGTATGGGAAAAATGTCCCATGACTGTACTAAAGACAGCATGAAAAAAGAGTGTATGTCGAAAGATAGCATGGCCAAAGACGGGATGAATAAAGATGGCATGTCGAAAGACAAGATGGCCAAAGATGCGATGAGTCATTAATTATCGTCGTACCCGACGCCAGGAAAAAAGCGATTGCCCGGCCAGGCAATCGCTTTTTTATGAGCGGGTAACGCCCCGACGCTTACAGATCTTTTAACAGCTGCTCGACGAATACCGGCACCACTTCACTCGCCAGCCCGTAGTGTTTTTCAGCAAATTCGCTGCCCACCTGGCTTGGTTCAAGGTTTAGCTCTACCGTATGCGCCCCCTGCAGACGGGCTTCGTGTACAAAACCTGCCGCCGGATAGACATGCCCGGAAGTGCCGATGGCAATAAAGATATCGGCATCGGCCAGCGCGCTGTAAATATCATCCATTCCCAGCGGCATCTCACCAAACCAGACCACGTGCGGGCGCAGCGGCGCCGGGAACTGACAGCAGTGACACTTATCCTCGGCGGTGACGTCCCCGGTCCACTCCAGCACCTGCCCGCTCCACGAACAGCGGACTTTGAGTAATTCACCATGCATGTGAATTACCCGCTGATTCCCGGCGCGCTCGTGCAGGTTATCAATGTTCTGCGTCACCAGCAGGAAGTTGTCGCCCAACGCCGCTTCCAGCCGCGCCAACGCCTGATGCGCCGCATTGGGAACAATATCAGGACCTTGCAGTTGTCGGCGACGGGCGTTGTAAAACGCCTGCACCAGCGCGGGGTCGCGGGCGAAACCTTCCGGCGTCGCCACATCTTCAACCCGGTGCTCTTCCCACAAACCATCGGCAGCACGGAAAGTTTTTATACCGGACTCCGCCGAAATCCCAGCGCCGGTCAGCACCACAACCTTAGGTTTATCCATTGTTTCCACCGCCGTCTTATCCTCTTTAAAGAAAATTCGCTGGCGCAGACGTTCACGCAAGCGACGTTTGTTACGGCGAAAACGGCTCAATCGGTGTAAGCGGCGCGACAACATAGCTACCCCTGTGGTTAACGAGTCAAATGAAGGAAGGCCGCACCGCGCATACCCCCAGCATCACCATGACGCGCGCGTTCAATTCGCGGTACCCTGGCAACCGGCAGTAAATGACGCGGCAGGCGCTGCGCCAGCCCTTCGCTTATTGCTGTAAAGTTAGACAACCCACCGCCAAGCACCAGCAGATCCGGGTCGACAATGGTCAAAATATTTCCCAGACAGACCGCCAGCAGATCGAGATAGCGCTCGACGTGCTCACGCGCCCGCACCTCGCCCTGTTGCCATTGGGCGACGATCTCGGGGGAGGTTAAGGTGTGTTGATAAAAGTGTTCATACAGCCAGGCGAAACCACGGCCGGAGAGATAATTTTCAATGCAGCCCAGCTGGCCGCAGCCGCAACGGGTGAGCGGGAAATCACGCCCCACCACCTCGAGGGCATCAACCGGCAGGCGGATATGGCCAAATTCGCCGGTGATATAACTATGTCCGGTAATCGATTTACCGTTGAGTACCAGTCCGCCGCCAACGCCGGTGCCGAGGATCAGCCCCATCACCAGCGGATATTGCGTGAACTCGTCGTCCCAGGCTTCTGAGAGGGCAAAACAGTTAGCGTCGTTGTCCAGACGAACCTCGCGCCCGAGACGGGCGCTGAGGTCGGCACGAAGCGGCTGGCCGCTGGCGGCGGGAACGTTAGCAGCGTACAGCGTGCCGTCCGCCGTTTCAGGCATCCCGGGGATGCCAATGCCTACCGTTCCCTGACAATCAAAACGGCTGTCCGCTTCGCGTACCAGCGACTCCACCGCCTGCTGAAAGTCCTCATAACCTGTTGTCGGTGTGGCAACGCGCTTTTCCCAACGCAGTTGCCGCTCCTGATCGAAGACACCCAGTGCTATCTTGCTGCCGCCAATGTCAAATCCGTAGTACATTCAGCAATTCCTCTTGTTAACCAGCAAAGCCGGTTATGACGATAAATTACTGGCCACTCAGCACCCTCGCCGGGTCAATGCGGCTGGCGCGGCGGGCGGGATACCAGCTGGCCAGCAAACTCAGCAACAGTGCCGTCACCAGCACGTAAACGACGTCCAGCCAGTGCAGTTCAGACGGCAGGAAGTCAATAAAATAGATGTCGCCGGACAGAAGTTTGTGCCCAATCAGATATTCGATCCCGTTAATCACCGATGTCAGCTTCAGCGCGCCAACCACGCCGATCGCCACCCCGATCAGGCTGCCGACCGAACCGGCAAGTAAACCATACCAGACAAAAATGGCGCGGATCAGGCCGTCTTTGGCCCCCAGCGTGCGCAGGACCGCAATATCGCTACTTTTATCTTTCACCGCCATCACCAGAGTGGAGACAATGTTAAAGCAGGCCACGCCGATCACCAGCACCATCGCAAGGTACATAATGGCGCGGATCATCTGAATATCACGATACATATAGCCGTACGTCCCGATCCAGCTCTTGATGTAAACGTAGCTGTTGGTCACTTCTCCCGCATCACGCACCAGCGTGTTGGCGTGGAAGACATCGGTGACTTTAATCGCAATCCCGGTGACGCTGCTACCCATATCCAGGTACTGTTGGGCATCGCCCATCGGGATCATCGCAAAACTGTGATCGAGCTGACCGCTTAACTGCAAAATCCCGGTCACATGCAAGCGGACGCGTTTAGGTTGCAGGAGCTGATGTTCGGAGTCGGAATTGGGGATCATTATCGACACCCAGTCGCCCTGCTTCACGTGCAGCGCATCCGCAACCCCTTTGCCCAGAATCACCTGCTGCTCGCCGGCTTTAAAGCTGGCCCAGGCGTTATTCTGGATATATTGCGGCAGCGAACTCAGGCGGCTCTCCTGTTGTGGATCAACGCCCTTCACCTGGATCGCGCGCATGTTGCTGCCGCTCTCCACCAGCCCGGTAAAGTTGATATAGGGGGCAGCGGCCACGATACCCTTCACCTTCTCCACTTTCGCCAGCGCTTCGTTCCAGTTGGTCCAGGGCTGTTTGACCGGTTCAATTTCGCCATGAGGCACCACCGCCAGAATGCGGTTATTCAGCTCACGTTCAAAGCCGTTCATCGCGCTGAGGCCAACGATAAGTACCGCCACCCCAAGGGCAATGCCGATGGTCGAAATCACCGAGATCAGCGATACCATGCCACCACGTCGCCGTCCGCGGCTAAAACGCAGGGCAATCAATAATGATAACGGAGCCGTCATTACCTGGCCCCCATCAGGGTCAGTTCCGCGTTCAGGCGCCCGTCACGCATCTCCAACTGGCGGTTCATTCGCTGTGCCAGTTGCAGGTCGTGGGTCACCACCAGGAACGCGGTGCGCTGGGCTACGTTCAGTTCTCCCAGCAGTTGGAAAATGCTGTCAGCATTGCGCGCATCGAGGTTACCGGTCGGTTCATCCGCCAGCACCAGACGCGGTTTATTTACCAGCGCACGGGCGATTGCCACGCGCTGACGTTCGCCGCCGGAAAGCTCGGACGGACGGTGATGGCTACGGTGTTCAAGCCCTACCGCGTGCAGCATTGCTTTCGCCTGTCGCTCAATATCCGAGGCCTTCTGTTTGCCGATCAGCAGCGGCATCGCCACGTTTTCGAGGGCGGTGAAATCAGGTAACAGATGGTGGAACTGGTAGATAAAGCCCAGCTCGCGGTTACGCAGGTCGGCACGGGCGGCAGCAGAAAGCTGGTTCATCGACTGGCCGGAGAACACCACGTCGCCGGAGGTTGGCGTGTCCAGCCCACCGAGCAGATGCAGCAGCGTACTTTTGCCGGAGCCCGAAGTTCCAACTATCGCCATCATCTCCCCTTCCTGAATGCTGAAGCTGACATTGTGCAATACATCCGTTTGCACATTGCCTTCCTGATAGCGTTTGCACAGATTGTCGCATTGCAGCAGGATATTATTCATAACGTAAAGCCTCAGCGGGTTGAGTGGCGGCAGCGCGCCAGGAAGGATACAACGTAGACAACAATGCCAGCACCATGGCGACCAGGGCGATAATCGTGACCTGTAACGGTTCGATAGCCACCGGCAACGCCGCGCCATCCAGGAACGCGCCGATCACGGGCATTAAATTATTTAACTGACTGGCAAGCAGCACACCGAGGATCGCCCCCAGCAGCGCGCCGACGATCCCGGCGCTGGCCCCCTGGACCATAAAGACCACCATGATCTGCCGCGGCGTTAGCCCCAGCGTTTGCAGGATTGCCACTTCGCTTTGTTTCTCCATCACCATCATCCCCAAAGAGGTGATGATGTTAAACGCCGCCACGGCAACGATCAGGCTCAGCAGCAGTCCCATCATGTTTTTTTCCATGCGCACGGCCTGGAACAGCTCGCCTTTCCGCTCGCGCCAGTCCTGCCACTTGGTTCCCTGCGGCAGCGTCTGTTGGCTAAGGGTATCAACCTGCAACGGCTGGTTAAGCCACAGGCGCCAGCCGGTAATATTCCCCAACGGATAGCGCATCAGGCGCGAGGCATCGTCGATATTGGTCAGCATCTGGTAGCCATCCACTTCGCTATTGGCGGCGAAGGTACCGATGACGTTAAACAGACGTTGGCTGGGCACACGCCCCATCGGCGTGAACTGACTGGCTGAAGGGACCATCACGCGGATCTGGTCGCCGCGATTCACCCCAAGCTGACCGGCCAGTTGCTCGCCGAGGATCACGTTATATTTCCCGGCGGCGAGGTCGCTTTGCTTGACGTTAACAAGGTACGGAGTGAGCGGATCTTTTTGTGCCGGGTCGATACCCAGCATCACGCCCACCGCGACGCTGCGGGCGCTCTGCAGCACCACATCGCCGGTAGTGATCGGCGCCACGCGGGTAACGCCCTGTAATTTGACAGCGCTTTCCGGCAGTTGTTGAGGATTCACCGAGCCCTGCTGGGCGCTGAGGATGGCCTGCGGCATCAGCCCCAGGATATTGTTCTGCAGCTCGCGCTCAAAGCCGTTCATGACCGATAGCACGGTGACCAGCGCCATCACACCTAGCGTGATGCCGATGGTGGATAGCCAGGAGACGAAACGACCGAAGCGGTCGGCTGCACGCCCACGCATGTAGCGAAGACCAATAAAAAGTGCGGCAGGTTGGTACATGTAATCCATCTGGTTGCTGATAGCCGATGCACGAGTATATATGTCATCACCCAACGCGTAAATCACTGAAACGGTAAGTTTTTGTCGCAGAAAGAGGAAAAAACAATGAAAAATCAACTGGATATTTGGTTCTTCTGCGCTTATCTATCAGAATCTTTCCCCCTGACGCCCCTAACCTGCCGTCAATCGGGTTGGCGAATGCGGGTCAATCACGGATAATCATCATCATTGAATATTAGCGGTTTGCCCTTATATACCCCTCATACTTCACGCTGCAACGCGAAAGATTTACGGTATCCACATAGAGCGAATCACGAAGGGATCCTGATAACAGCTATGTCTCAACATTATCGATACACACTGCCGGTGAAGCCCGGCGATCAGCGGCACCTCGGTGAATTAACCGGTGCGGCCTGCGCCACCCTGGTGGCGGAAATGGCCGAACGCCATGCTGGCCCGGTGATACTCGTCGCCCCGGATATGCAAAATGCCCTGCGTCTGAATGATGAAATCCGCCAGTTTACCGACAGCATGGTAATCGGCCTGGCGGACTGGGAAACCCTCCCATACGACAGCTTCTCGCCGCATCAGGATATTATCTCTTCCCGCCTCGCCACGCTTTACCAGTTACCGACTATGCAACGCGGCGTACTGATCGTGCCGGTCAGCACTCTGATGCAGCGCGTCTGCCCGCACAGCTTCCTGCACGGACATGCATTGGTGATGAAAAAAGGCCAGCGCCTGTCGCGCGATGGTCTGCGTACGCAACTGGACAGCGCCGGCTATCGCCATGTGGATCAGGTAATGGAGCACGGCGAATATGCCACCCGTGGCGCCCTGCTCGACCTGTTCCCGATGGGCAGCGAACAGCCCTATCGTCTTGACTTTTTTGATGATGAAATTGACAGCCTGCGCCTGTTTGACGTCGACAGCCAGCGCACGCTGGAAGAAGTACAGGCCATCAATCTGCTGCCAGCCCACGAGTTCCCGACCGATCAGACCGCTATCGAGCTGTTCCGCAGCCAGTGGCGCGACCGTTTTGAAGTGAAACGCGATGCCGAACACATCTATCAGCAGGTCAGCAAAGGCACGCTGCCGACCGGGATCGAATACTGGCAGCCGCTGTTCTTCAATGAACCGCTTCCGCCGCTGTTTAGCTACTTCCCGGCGAACGCCCTGCTCGTCAACACCGGCGATCTGGAAGCCAGCGCCGAGCGTTTTCAAAATGAAACCCGTGCGCGCTTTGAAAGCCGTGGCGTTGACCCTATGCGCCCGTTGCTGCCGCCTGAGCTGCTCTGGCTGCGGGTCGATGAGCTGTTCAGCGAGCTGAAAAAGTGGCCGCGCGTGCAGCTAAAAACCGAGCGTCTGGCCGAGAAAGCCGCCAATACCAACCTCGGCTATCAGACGCTGCCGGATCTCTCCATTCAGGCGCAGAGTAAGGCGCCGCTGGATAATCTGCGCCGCTTTCTCGAATCGTTTAACGGTCCGGTGATCTTCTCGGTAGAAAGTGAAGGCCGCCGCGAAGCGCTCGGTGAAGTGCTGGCGCGGATCAAAATCGCCCCGAAACATATTCTGCGACTGGAAGAGGCGAGCGGTAATGGTCGCTATCTGATGATTGGCGCGGCTGAGCACGGGTTTATCGATGGGCAACACTCGCTGGCGCTGATTTGCGAAAGCGATCTGCTGGGCGAGCGCGTGGCGCGTCGTCGTCAAGATTCACGGCGCACCATCAACCCCGATACCTTAATCCGCAACCTGGCAGAGCTGCATGAAGGCCAGCCGGTGGTGCACCTCGAGCACGGCGTTGGCCGCTATGCCGGGATGACCACTCTGGAAGCGGGTGGGATCACCGCCGAGTATCTGATGCTCATCTACGCCAATGATGCCAAGCTGTACGTGCCGGTCTCTTCATTGCATCTGATCAGCCGCTATGCCGGCGGCGCGGAAGAAAACGCGCCGTTGCATAAACTCGGCGGCGATGCCTGGACTCGTGCGCGGCAGAAAGCGGCGGAAAAGGTCCGCGATGTGGCGGCGGAACTGCTCGATATCTACGCCCAGCGGGCTGCAAAATCGGGCTTTGCCTTTAAACACGATCGCGAACAGTATCAGCTATTTTGTGACGGTTTCCCCTTTGAAACCACCCCGGATCAGGCGCAGGCCATCAACGCCGTACTCAGCGATATGTGTCAGCCGCTGGCCATGGATCGTCTGGTGTGCGGCGACGTCGGCTTCGGCAAAACCGAAGTGGCGATGCGCGCCGCCTTCCTGGCGGTTGAGAACCACAAACAGGTAGCGGTGCTGGTGCCAACTACCCTGCTCGCTCAGCAGCACTTCGATAACTTCTGCGACCGTTTCGCCAACTGGCCGGTTCGCATCGAAATGCTGTCGCGTTTTCGTAGCGCAAAAGAGCAGGCGCAGATCCTGGAACAGGCGGCGGAAGGCAAAATCGATATTCTTATCGGGACGCACAAGCTGCTGCAAAATGAGGTCAAACTGCGCGACCTTGGGCTGCTGATCGTCGATGAAGAGCACCGCTTCGGGGTCCGACACAAGGAACGCATCAAAGCCATGCGCGCCGATGTCGATATCCTGACCCTGACCGCCACGCCGATTCCGCGAACCCTGAATATGGCGATGAGCGGAATGCGCGATCTGTCCATTATTGCCACTCCGCCGGCCCGCCGTCTGGCGGTGAAGACCTTCGTGCGTGAATACGACTCGTTGGTGGTGCGCGAGGCCATCCTGCGTGAAGTGCTGCGCGGCGGCCAGGTGTACTACCTCTACAATGACGTGGAAAATATCCAGAAAGCCGCCGACCGCCTGGCGGAGCTGGTGCCGGAAGCGCGCATTGCCATCGGTCACGGGCAGATGCGCGAGCGCGAGCTGGAACGCGTCATGAACGATTTCCACCACCAGCGGTTCAACGTGCTGGTATGTACCACCATTATCGAAACCGGGATCGATATCCCCACCGCCAATACCATTATCATTGAGCGGGCTGACCATTTCGGCCTGGCACAGCTGCACCAGCTGCGCGGGCGCGTCGGGCGCTCGCATCATCAGGCCTACGCCTGGCTACTGACGCCGCATCCGAAAGCCATGACCACCGATGCGCAAAAGCGCCTCGAAGCCATCGCTTCGCTGGAAGATCTCGGGGCCGGCTTTGCGCTGGCAACCCATGACCTGGAGATCCGCGGGGCCGGTGAACTGCTGGGCGAGGACCAGAGCGGACAGATGACGACCATCGGCTTCTCGCTATATATGGAGCTGCTGGAAAATGCCGTCGATGCGCTGAAAGCCGGACGTGAACCTTCCCTTGAGGATCTCACCAGTCAGCAGACCGAAGTCGAGCTGCGGATGCCGGCCTTGCTTCCGGATGATTTTATTCCTGACGTCAATACCCGGCTGTCGTTCTACAAGCGGATCGCCAGCGCGAAGCATGAGCACGATCTGGAAGAGATTAAAGTTGAGCTAATCGACCGTTTCGGCCTGCTGCCGGATGCGGCGAGAAACCTGCTGGACATCGCCCGCCTGAGACAACAGGCGCAAAAACTCGGCATCCGTAAGCTGGAAGGCAACGAGAAAGGCGGCGTGATTGAGTTCAATGAAAAGAACAACGTCAACCCGGTATGGCTGATTGGGCTGCTGCAGAAGCAGCCTCAGCATTTCCGCCTCGACGGACCGACCCGCCTGAAGTTTATGCAGGACCTCGGCGAACGTAAAACCCGTATGGAGTGGGTGCGTCAGTTTATGCGCCAGCTCGAAGAGAACGCCGCAGCATAATCATCTCAGGGATACGGTGGCAGCAACCGTATCCCTGCTCTTCTGCCGTCAGCATCTGACATCCCTGGCAAACTTTACAAATGTTTTGCAATATACCAGGGTTTCCCCACATTCACCCACGCGATAATTCCCGTCTGTTTCCTCATAAAAAATAACCACTTATTTATTATGACTATTTTCGTATCGCGTTTATCTCTCTGGCTGGCAGCACTGGCCGTCGTCGCCGTCATGGCGCTTCCCGCCCGCGCCAACACCTGGCCGCTACCGCCGGCGGGCAGCCGCGTTGTGGGGCAGAACCAGTTTCACGTCGTGCAAAACAACGGAGGTTCACTGGAGGCTATCGCCAAGCGCTACAACGTCGGCTTCCTGGCCTTGCTGCAGGCCAACCCTGGCGTCGACCCTTATGTGCCACGGGCCGGAAGCGTCCTGACCATTCCGCTACAGACCCTGTTACCCGATGCGCCACGCGAAGGTCTGGTGATTAATCTCGCCGAACTGCGCCTCTATTATTACCCGCCGGGTAAAAACGAGGTCACCGTCTACCCTATCGGTATTGGTCAACTGGGGGGCGATACGATTACGCCCACTATGGTTACCACCGTCTCCGACAAGCGGGCCAACCCGACCTGGACGCCAACCGCCAACATTCGGGCCCGCTATAAAGCGATGGGGATAGACCTCCCTGCCGTGGTGCCTGCCGGGCCGGAAAACCCGATGGGCCATCACGCCATTCGCCTTGCGGCCTACGGCGGTGTCTATTTGCTGCATGGTACCAATGCTGATTTTGGTATTGGCATGCGCGTCAGCTCCGGCTGCATCCGTCTGCGTGATGATGACATCAAAACGCTGTTTAACAAGATCACCCCAGGCACCAGAGTCAACATCATCAACACGCCGATTAAGGCCTCCGTTGAGCCGGACGGAACGCGTCTGGTGGAAATCCACCAGCCCCTGTCCAAACATCTGGATGACGATCCGCAAACTCTGCCGATAGTCCTGAACAGCACGATGGAGAGCTTTAAACAGTCACCGGCAACCAATCAGGAGGTGATGAACTACGCCATGGAACTGCGCTCAGGCATGCCGATTAACGTGACCCGCCACCATGTGGCGCACGAGCAAGCAATGTAAGGGAATCAGTCGGGCTCCCGACATGAAAAAAAACCGCCTGCAGGTAACCTGACAGGCGGTTTTTTTATGGATATCTCACAAACAAGATAACGCGAAAGGTCGACATGCAGCGGTCTCATAAAGGGGTGAGAACCGCCTCACGTCTGTGGCATAGCAGGGAACATCTTACAGCGTACTACTCGCGAGCTGATAAAGGGGTCAGGCTCGCGTATTGTCAGTGGCATGACAGGGGTAAAACAGACTTATTTATAGATAACAGCTGTTCCGTGCAGGGTGTTCGGACCCGTGACGGAAGTAATACGGAAAGAGGTGGCGCCCATTTCTTCCGCTTTTTGTGCCAGCTGATCTTCCAGAGAACCTAAGTTGGTGCCAGCGGTCGCGGAAACGGTACCAATTTTGTGTTGGTTAGCTGGAGTGGATTGCACTTCAACAGCAGCAAAACTGGCGAAAGAGAGAGAGCTCAGCACAGCGGCCAGCGTCAGAGTTTTGATGTTTTTCATGATTATTATACCTATGCAGATGATTTTAGTAGGGTCGCAAGAATTAACTTAACGATCGATAGGTAAATATTAATGTGATCCATATCACACGTCAAATCATTTTTATAACGATCGTTTATTTATTTATAAACAACTTAAAATTCATACATATATGAATTATTTATTTTTGCGGGTTCGGCGCTGGTAGGTTGCGGCGTTTATTTTTATAATGCCCACTCAACAAACCAACATAGGTACAGCGGCACCATGACAACTGACGTTCAAAGTTGCGTAAAAAAAAGCCGTGGCCGACCAAAAGTGTTCGACAAGGAAGCGGCGCTGGATAAGGCCATGGCACTTTTCTGGCAGCACGGCTACGAGGCAACTTCTCTTGCCGATCTTGTAGAAGCGACCGGGGCAAAAGCGCCGACGCTGTATGCGGAATTCGTCAACAAAGAAGGGTTATTCCTGGCGGTACTCGATCGCTATATTTCGCGCTTCGCGGCCAGGCACGAAGCGGTGCTGTTTGCCGAGGATAAATCTGTCGACCAGGCGTTGCGCGACTACTTCACCGCCATCGCGACCTGCTTTACCAGCAAAGATACGCCGGCGGGCTGTTTTATGATCAACACCTCAGCGGCACTGGCGGCCTCGTCAACCGATATCGCCAACACCATCAAATCGCGCCATGCGAAGCAAGAGCAGACCCTGGCCCAGTTTCTGCAGCAGCGTCAGCTACGCGGAGAGCTCCCGGAAAAAGGTGACGTCCAGCAGCTGGCGCAGTTTTTGAACTGCGTTTTACAAGGGATGTCTATCAGCGCGCGCGAAGGCGCTGACTTCGAGAAACTGATGCGCATCGCCGACACCACGCTGCGGCTGTGGCCACAAATCCTTCAGCACTAATCTGCACTGCCGCCCGGTGACACTCGCCACCGGGCCTTCACTCCCTTCCTGCTTTAACCTTATTTTTATTAATGTTTTCATATTATTAAGTCGTTATTTTGTTGTAAATGATATTGATAACGATAATCAATATGTGCAAAATTCGCATTTGCTTTTCGAAATATTTCAGTCTGTAACCGTCGGGGCATCAGTCCCGGAATAAAAAAACAACGCTGCAATTAACTCATAAAAGGAATGCGAATGAACACGCGTCTCTGGGTGCTTAACCCACTGCTGCTGGCTACTGCCCTGCCCGCGTTTGCCGCACAGGTCGATGAAGAAAACATTATCGTGAGTGCCAACCGAACCCATCGCACCGTCGCCGAAATGGCACAAACCACCTGGGTTATCGAAGGTCAGGAAATTGAACAGCAGGTACAGGGGGGCAAGGAGTTTAAAGACGTACTGGCCCAACTGATCCCCGGTATTGACGTCAGCAGCCAGGGACGCACTAACTACGGTATGAACATGCGTGGCCGGGCCATCGTGGTACTGATTGACGGCGTGCGCCTCAATTCATCCCGTACCGACAGCCGCCAGCTCGATTCTATCGATCCGTTCAATATTGAACACATTGAAGTGATTTCTGGTGCCACCTCTTTGTACGGCGGTGGCAGTACCGGCGGCCTGATCAATATCGTCACCAAAAAAGGTCAGCAGGAACGCCAGGTGGACCTTGAGCTCGGCGGTAAAACTGGTTTTGCCAACAGCAACGACCATGACGAGCGAGTGGCGGCGGCAGTCAGCGGTGGAACCGATCACGCTTCCGGGCGTTTATCTGTCGCCTATCAGCGCTTCGGTGGCTGGTATGACGGCAATAACGATGCGCTGATCCTTGATAACACCCAGACCGGCCTGCAGCATTCTGACCGCCTGGATGTCATGGGTACTGGGACGATTAACATCGACGAAAACCGCCAGCTGCAGCTGGTGACGCAATACTATAAAAGCCAGGGGGACGATTACGGCCTCTATCTTGGCAAAAATATGTCGGCAGTCACCGGTGACGGGAAAGCCTACACCACCAACGGGCTGGACTCTGACCGCGTTCCCGGTACCGAACGCCATCTGATTAGCCTGCAATATTCCGACGCCGATTTCTATGGCCAGAACCTGGTCAGCCAGATCTACTACCGCGACGAGTCGCTGAGCTTCTATCCCTTCCCAACGCTCAGCAAAGGCCAGGTCAGCAGCTTCTCCTCCTCAAAACAGGATACCGATCAGTACGGCGCGAAAATCACCGTCAACAGCCAACCACTTGACGGCTGGGATCTGACCTGGGGACTGGATGCCGATCACGAGACCTTCAACGCCAACCAGATGTTCTTCGACCTCAATACCTCGATGACATCCGGCGGCCTGCACAACGACGCGATTTACACCACCGGCCGCTACCCGGGCTACAGCATCACCAACCTGGCGCCGTTCCTGCAAAGCAGTTATGACCTTAATGATATCTTCACCCTGAGCGGCGGCGTGCGCTATCAGTGGACGGAAAACCGGGTCAATGATTTTGTCGGCTATGCTCAGCAGCAAGACGTGGCGAACGGCAAAGTCAACTCGGCTGATGCCATCCCGGGTGGCAAAACCGATTACGATAACTTCTTGTTTAACGCCGGGATTGTCGCCCACCTCACCGACCGCCAACAGACCTGGTTCAACTTCTCACAAGGGGTCGAGCTTCCGGATCCGGGGAAATACTACGGCATCGGTAAATATGGCGCGGCGGTAAACGGCAACTACCCGCTGCTGTCGAGCGTCAACGTCGGCGACTCGCCGTTGCAGGGGATTAAGGTCAACTCCTACGAGCTGGGCTGGCGTTACACCGGCGATAACCTGCGCACGCAGCTGGCGGCATACTACTCCACCTCAGACAAAACCATCGTCGTTAACCGCACCGATATGACCATCGACGTACAGTCTGACAAGCGACGTATTTACGGCGTGGAAGGCGCGGTTGACTACGCCTTCCCGCAGAGCGACTGGAGTACCGGTGCGAACTTCAACGTTCTGAAATCGCAGGTGAAGACGGATGGTAGCTGGCAGAAATGGGATGTCACCCTTGCCTCGCCATCGAAAGCCACCGCCTGGGTCGGCTGGGCGCCGGATCCGTGGTCACTGCGCGTGCAGACCCAGCAGGTCTTCGATCTGAGTGACGCCAGCGGCAACAAGCTGGATGGCTACAACACCGTCGACTTTATCGGCAGCTATGAACTGCCGCTGGGTAAACTGACCTTCAGCATTGAAAACCTGCTGAATGAAGATTATGTCACCGTCTGGGGTCAACGAGCGCCGCTGCTGTACAGCCCGACCTACGGCAGCAGCTCACTGTATGAGTACAAAGGTCGCGGACGCACCTTTGGTCTGAACTACGCCCTGAGCTTCTGATAAAAAAAGCCCCCCAGCCTGAAAGGATGGGGGGCTTATGGTGAATGGCATCTTTTTTACGCTTTATTGTTCAGAATTAACTGGCCGTTGTTGTCCAACGGAATTTGCGTGCCGGGATCGCGATCCATACGGATTTTGCCCTGCTGGTCGCCAATTTTATAAGTGACGTCGTAACCCAGCATTTTATCCGACTTATCGTACACCGTTTTGCAGCGCTGCTGCGTTGTGGTGTAGGTATCGCCTTCCTGCATCGCCCCCTGGATCTGGTTGCCGGCATAGCCGCCACCCAGCGCGCCCGCTACTGTCGCTACGCTACGACCGCGACCGCCGCCAAACTGATGACCGATAACACCACCCGCCACGGCACCCAGTACCGAACCGGCAATGCGGTTTTCATCCTGCACCGGACGACGATGGGTTACGGTGACGTTACGGCACTCCTGACGCGGGGTTTTTACCGTCTCTTTAATCGGTGTACTGGAAACCACCTGCGCATATTGCGGTCCGCGATCTAACACGTTCAGACCAGCGACGGCTGCTACGCCCAGCGCGGCAGCGACGCCAATCCCTATACCCGCCAACATTGATTTATTCACGGGACATCCTCCCTTGTTGCTGATAACCGTAATTTTGCGATCGCGCAGGGAACCTTGCAAATGAGAAAGCGGATGAAAAATGCGAGAAGCAGCGGCAAATAGCGGGGATTCAGAGGAATCTGAGACGATATAGCGAGCAAAGCAGACGGATATTCTGGAAATAACCCGGCGAGTCGACGCTTCGCCGGGTGATGGCTCCGGACAGGCTGATGGCCTGCTCCGGACGCTAATGATTCAGGACATTAGTGCAGTTTCAGACGCGGGCGAATAATACGGTTGATACGCCCTACCAGCATCATCAGCCCGGTTTTGCAGTACCCGTGCAGCGCAATCTGGTGCATGCGGTACAGCGAGATGTAGACAAAGCGCGCGATACGCCCTTCCACCATCATCGAACCGCGCATCAGGTTACCCATCAGGCTGCCGACCGTCGAATAGTTGGACAGCGACACCAGGGAACCATGGTCTTTATAGACGTAGGATTTCAGCGGTTTGTCTTTCATCTGCGCCAGAATATTGTTCAGCGCGCAGGTAGCCATCTGATGCGCGGCCTGCGCACGTGGAGGTACGAATCCACCTTCCGGGCGCTCGCAGGAGGCACAGTCACCGATAGCATAGATGTCCGGATCCAGCGTCGTCTGCAGCGTTGGCTGCACCACCAACTGGTTAATGCGGTTGGTTTCCAGACCGCCGATCTCTTTCATAAAATCAGGCGCTTTGATCCCCGCAGCCCAGACCATCAGGTCGGCATCGATAAACTCGCCATCCTTGGTGTGCAGGCCGTTGGCGTCGGCGCTGGTGACCATGGTTTTGGTCAGCACGCGCACGCCAAGCTTGGTCAGTTCGCTATGCGCCGCGCCGGAAATACGCGGCGGCAACGCCGGCAGAATGCGCTCACCGGCTTCCACCAGCGTCACGTTCAGCGCGTCGTTGGTCAGCCCTTTGTAACCGTAGCTGTGCAGCTGTTTCACCGCATTATGCAGCTCAGCAGACAGCTCAACGCCGGTCGCCCCGCCGCCGACGATAGCGATATTCACTTTACCGTTAGCACCCAGGTTGGCCGAGTACTTCAGAAACAGGTTCAGCATCTCCTGGTGGAAACGACGCGCCTGGTGCGGATTATCAAGGAAAATACAGTTTTCTTTGACGCCCGGGGTGTTGAAATCGTTGGAGGTACTCCCCAGCGCCATCACCAGGGTGTCATACGGCAGCTTACGTTCCGCTACCAGCAGTTCGCCCTTCTCGTCACGCAATTCCGACAGGGTAATGGTTTTGGCTTCACGATTGATATCCGCTACGGAACCCAGCTGGAACTGGAAGCCGTGATTGCGGGCATGCGCCAGGTAGCTCAGCGCATCAACACCTTCATCGAGTGAACCGGTCGCCACTTCATGCAGCAACGGCTTCCATAAATGACTATGGTTACGATCGACCAGCGTGATTTTCGCTTTTTTATGACGTCCCAGCTTTCTTCCCAGCTGAGTCGCCAGTTCCAGCCCGCCAGCGCCGCCACCTACGATGACGATTCTTTTCAATGGTGTAGTCACGAGACCCCCTAAAATTATTAACCAATTGTTAATTAAAAGTTATAAAAATAGCTCTTATTTAACAACAGGTTACAACAGTGAAACCATTCAGCGATATTGAGAATACCATGAACGGGTCATTGGTCATACCAAAATTGATATGCATCAAGTTTTACCGCATGTTTTTTGAGCGGGCAATAAAAATGGCATAAAAAACCCGCTGTATGGTCATACAACGGGTTGTGGGGAGGGGTCAGCCGAGGGTCTTAAAGGCTTTTATACGCTGCAGATGCGGTGAGATGTTTTTGAATTTATGGGTCTGCTCGTTATCCCAGATTATCTCATAGTAGTGATGTAGCAGGTCAGCGGAACGCTGGCTGTCCAGCGCCTCATCCTGACGAGAGAGAATCACCAGGCAACGGTCGCGATTTTTTTCGCGGAAGTTGTTCACGCATTTGGTGCCGATATCCGCGTACTCTTCAGGCCGGTCAATCTTGCCTTCCATGTTTTCAGCCGGAAACAGATTGGGGTTGAAAACCGCCTGACGGACATCGCACAGAAAGCCGATCCGTTCTGCCCAGTAACCGCCCAGACCCACACCGCAAATCAGCGGCCGATCGTCGGTATTGAGCTGCAGCATTTTGTCGACCTCTTTTAACAAATGCTGCATATCATGTTTCGGGTGCCGCGTGCTGTAACTTATCAGGCGCACATCGGGATCGATAAACTGCAGCTGGAGCACCTTTTCATGGTTGCCGGGGCTGTTTGAGTCAAAACCGTGTAAATAGATAATCATCGCATCCTCACCAGACTTCAGGTCAATTACGCAGACTTCGCCTCTTGCCAACGCGCGTGGAGCTGTTCCAGCTGCGCATTAACCGTCTTCCAACGGGCAGAATCCCTTAACTCCTGACGGGTAAATGAACCTTTATGATACAATTTCGTAACACGCTCTGCTTTGATCGGCGACAGGTTATCCAGCACGCTGACCGCCCCCTTACGATTATTGCAGACCAGGATCATATCGCAACCGGCATCCAGAGAGGCCTGCCCGCGTTCAGCATAGCTGCCCATGATTGCCGCCCCTTCCATCGACAGGTCGTCGGAGAAAATCACCCCGTCAAACCCTAGCTCGCCGCGCAGCACCGTCTTCAGCCAGTGTGCCGAACCGCTGGCCGGACGTGGGTCGACGTCGCTGTAGATAACGTGTGCCGGCATAATGGCATCGAGGCGGTTCTCCGCCACCAGGGTGCGAAATACCGCCATATCCCGGGCCCGGATCTCGGCTTCTGCGCGAGGGTCACGCGGCGTCTCTTTATGAGAATCGGCGGTCACTGCGCCGTGTCCCGGGAAGTGTTTGCCGGTGGTTTTCATACCAGCGTCGTGCATCCCGTCAATAAAGTGACGGGCAATGGCCAACGCTTTCTGCGGATCCTCATGATAAGAGCGCTCGCCAATGGCGGCGCTGATATGCCCGACGTCCAGAACCGGCGCAAAGCTGATATCAATGTCCATGGCAATCATTTCGCTGGCCATTAACCAACCGGCCTCGGCCGCCAGCGCCCCACCAGCTTCCATACCCAGCAGGGCAGCAAAAGATTGCGCGGCAGGCAGACGGGTAAAGCCTTCACGAAAACGTTGAACGCGGCCCCCTTCCTGATCGACCGCCACCACCAGATGGTTGCGTGAAGCCTCGCGGATCTGGCGAACCAGTTCCCGTAGCTGTGCCGGATCGTGGTAGTTACGGGTGAATAAAATCAATCCGCCAACCAGAGGATGCGCCAGAATCTCGCGCTCTTCTGCATCCAGTTCAAACCCTTCAACATCCAACATTACCGGACCCACACTGACCTCTCTTATCCTTTTATTCTTTGTCTAACTGACACCATGTTTCATCTGCCAGCGTGATAAATTGCCGGTCGCCGGTCTGCTGCCAACGACGCTCATACCAGCCCGCCATCAATAAGATGACCCACGGGCGCCAACGTTGAACCTGTCGCCATAGCTGGCGCTCATCAATACGCGCCAGCCGGGCATAATCGCTCACTAGCTGGCGATGCGCCTCAGAGGCGATCCACACCGCCGCCAGCTCCAGCGCGATGTCACCATCGCCTGCATATTCCCAGTCGATCAGCCGCAAGGTCGTTCCGGCGTGGACGATATTGCCGGCGTGCACGTCCATATGTAACGGCGCCAGACGCAGAGGACGAGGTTCACCACGCCGCAGCAAACGGCGGTACCAGCGCAACCATAATGGCGTACGCCGTGCGCTATTGCACTGTTGCCAGTAGCGTGTAAGTAGTGACGTCAGCGCAATACGCCAGCCCAGCCGCGGCTGCTGGTGCAGATGATACAATAATCCCGCCAGCTGCGGACTGCCCGGCAGCGCGCTTTTTATCTCGCCCGCGCAATAATCCACCACCATCCAGTTCGGGGAGTAAAAACGCGCTGTGGGGACGATTGTCGCCGGCAGGCGAGACAACGTGCGATACTGACGAAGGAAGTCGCTGATGGGGGCTTCAGGGTCGTGCGGCTGGCGAAGCACCAGCCGTCTGACACCATCGCTGATAATACAGCTGCCGCCGCTCAGGCCTTGCTGGCCCGGGTCGACGACAGGTGAATAGCGGGGAAAATAGCGCGACAACACCTCATCGCGCGTCAGTTTACTGTTGCTGAACTGCACCTTTACCTGACCAAATAATCTCGCCAGTCTGCACCAGCATCAGCTGCATTTTCAGCTCCGGCGAATTGACGTTGCCGGTGGCGTTAGAGTACAGCACGTACTGCGCGCCGACGGTGCGGGCAATGCCCATCGCTTTACTGCGGCTGCCAAGGCTATCCTGCGGCGACAGGCCAAGCTGCTGTTTTGCCACGTTCAGCTGCTGAGCAGAGACCAGGGTAAATTTTCCATTGCCGCTCAGGGCATTACGCAGTGCGCTGGTGGCATCGGCGGCGTTGAGAGAACCGTTGGTGCGGTTATTCACGCTGTCGACCAGCAAAATGCTCCCGGCACTGACGCCGCCGGCCTGCAGCATTTGCCCTGCCAGCGGTTGAACAGCAGCATTCCAGTCGTAATGACGCACGCGTGGCGCCGGCTGTGCCGGTTGCTGCTCGTGCTCGATCGGCCCCGGTTGCTCAGGAATGGTCGGCACCGAAGGCACCGTCGGGACCGTTGGCTGAGGCTGAGCGGGCTGCTCAGGCTTCGGCTTAGCCTCCTCGACGGGAGCAGGCTCTTGACGTTGCCCGACGCACCCAGCAAGGAATATCGCCAGTGCTGTGATTAACGCATAGCGACACATTTTAATCATTACAATTACCCCTTACAGATAAAGATAAAGGCGGGCTTTGTGCGCCCCCAGAAGATTTGCGCTGCCGTATAAGGTGACGGAGGAGCGTGCTGGCACCGTGATGCTGCGGGCCGGTTCCAGCGGATGCATTTCCAGCCCTCGTGCGTCATACCAGAAGAAGCGGTAATGCACGACGATCGGCTCCGACCGTTCATTAAACAGTCGGGAGGTGGCAGTGGCCTGAATCTCTGACGCGGTGACCGACGGTGGATCGGCGCTGATGCCCGCCGCCAGCACGTTGGATTCCATCACCAGCGTCTGTTGTTCGCCTACCGGGATTTCCGGATGTGAACCGCACCCAGCCAGGAGTACCGCCGCCAGAAGTGTGCCGAAATGAGCTGCGCGCATCGATTAACCTTTATGTGCCAGCATCGGACCCAGCGGGCGACCGCCCAGCAGGTGCATGTGGATATGGTAAACTTCCTGACCGCCGTGGCGGTTGCAGTTGACGATCAGGCGATAGCCGTCGTCAGCCAGACCTTCGTCACGCGCAATTTTCGCGGCAACGGTCATCATGCGGCCCAGCGCCAGTTCATGTTCAGTGGTCACATCGTTGACGGTCGGAATCAGGATATTGGGGATGATCAGAATGTGGGTTGGCGCCTGAGGGGAAATATCGCGAAATGCGGTCACCAGTTCGTCCTGATAAACCATATCCGACGGGATCTCCCGGCGAATGATTTTGCTAAAAATCGTTTCTTCTGCCATGACTGATTCCTTATAAATTTTTATACCGTGCTCTGGCCTGCCTCTGCAGATAAACGCGGATGCACAGGATTCGCCTAAGAGTATGAGCGAGTTACTCCCTCTCTTTCAACCTGATTGCGCTTTTTCTTATGCCACAACGCCGCTGGCTGCTGGCGGATTAATCATATCGCGGGTGACGACCTTTCGCCTGCCGCGCTGTTGCGTGTTGTTGAGAACTTTTCTTACGCTTATTTACACATTAAATACTAATGCGTATATTTCTCATTTGTATTCATTGAGAATGCAGTGCGCTCTAACACAACGATGACCGTGGCCGCAGAGCCCCGGCGCATAACAATAACCATTCGATTAAGGGTTCATGATGTCTCCCACTCTCCACTCCGGGGAATGGCGCCTCGCGCCTTCCCTGCTGGCTGTCGGCATTGCGCTGGCGCTGCACCCCACCCTCAGTTCCGCCGCCGACAACACTGAAGATACTATTATTGTAGAAGGCACAACGGACACCAGCGCTGAGGCGCAGCAGCAGGATTACAGCGTCAAAACCACCACTACCGGCACCAAGCTGCTGTTAGTGCCGCGGGATATCCCGCAATCCGTCAGCGTCATCAGCCAGCAACGCATGGAAGATCAAAACCTGCAGACCATCGGTCAGGTGCTAAGCAACACCACCGGGATCACGCAGCAGGTGCAGGACAGCGACCGTACGGTCTTTTATTCCCGCGGTTTTTTTGTCAGTAACTACGCCTACGACGACCTTCCGACCTCGATCAGCGAAGTGTGGAACTTTGGCGATACCACCACCGATACCGCGATTTATGACCGTATCGAAGTGGTGCGCGGCGCCACCGGCCTGATGAGTGGCTCAGGCAATCCATCAGCCTACGTCAATATGGTGCGTAAACATGCCGATAGCCGTGAGTTCAAAGGCAATGTCTCCGCCAGCTACGGCAGTTGGGACAAGCAACGTTACGTGCTGGACTTGCAGGCTCCTCTGGTCGAATCAGGCAACGTGCGTGGACGCATGATTGCCGGCTACCAGGATAACGATTCCTGGGTCGACAACTACCACTACCGCAAAAAATTCCTCTACGGCGTGATAGATGCCGACCTCACCGACAGCACCACCCTGTCGCTGGGCTATGAGTATCAGGAAAGCACCACCGAAGACCCAACCTGGGGCGGACTGCCGACCTGGTATAGCGATGGCAGCAAAACTCATTACAACCGTAGCGATACCGTTGCGCCGAACTGGGCATACTCCGATAAAGACAGCAAAAAGGTGTTCGCTAACTTCACCCAGCGCTTCGATAACGGCTGGGAAGCGCACATCAACGGTATGCACACCGATACTAACTTCGATACCAAAATGATGTACATGTACGGTTACCCGGATAAGGACACCGGAAATGGCATGGTGGGATACGGCGGCTGGAACCGCGGTGAACGTAAACAGGACGCGGTTGATGCCTTCCTGCGCGGGGGCTTTGACCTGTTTGGCCGCCAGCACGAAATGATGATCGGTGGCAGTCTCAGCCGTCAGCGTAACCACTACGATAACTCGCTCCCGGATTCGCTGTACGGGATGGTGGATGTCGGCAGTTTCCGTAACTGGAACAGCAATATTGCCGACCCGCAGTGGACCGACTGGCAGCTGTACAGCAAGGACGACATTCGTCAGTCATCGGCCTATACCTCGGCCCGCTTCTCGCTGGCTGACCCGCTGCACCTTATCCTTGGCGCCCGCTATACCAGCTATAACATTCGTTATAACCCTGCCGGTTCGCCGCAGACGCGCCTCGAAAGTACCAAAGATGATGTGACCCCGTATGCCGGCGTGGTGTATGACATCAACGATGCCTGGTCGGCCTATGCGAGCTACACCTCGATTTTCCAGCCGCAGGATAAGCGTGATGCCAACGGCCGTTATCTCGACCCGACAACCGGAAAAAGCTACGAAGCCGGCGTCAAAGCCGACTGGTTTAACACCCGCCTGACCACCTCGCTGGCCATCTTCCGCATCGAGCAGGATAACGTGGCCAACAATACCTATACCTACCTGCCGAGCGGCGAGTCTATCTACGAGTCGCTGGATGGTGTGGTTAGTAAAGGGGTGGAGTTCGAGTTGAACGGCGCGCTGACCGATAACTGGCAGCTTACCTTTGGTGCGACCCGCTATATTGCCGAAGATAAGAGCGGTAATGCCGTGAGTTCCGACCAGCCGCGAACCACCATGAAACTGTTCACCCGCTATCAGCTGCCAATGATGCCGGAGCTGACCGTTGGCGGTGGGGTTAACTGGCAAAGCAAAATCTGGAATGACGTGAGCGGCGGGCCAAACGGTCGTGATTACATCGATCAAGGCAGCTATGGCCTGGTGAATCTCTTCAGTCGTTATCAGGTGACCAAAAACTTTGCTCTGCAGGCGAATATCAACAACCTGTTTGATAAAGAGTACTACGACTATGTCGGCTCCTACCTGGTATATGGCGCCCCGTTGAACGTCTCGGTATCCGCCAGCTACGACTTCTAACCTCCTCCTTTCCGGGCAGACATCCTGCCCGGGTATCGACTTTATTTCAGACAATAAAAAAGGCAGCCATTCGGCTGCCTTAGTCTCCCCACATCACTACTTAGTTGCTGCGGATGTACTCATCCATTTCAGTTTTCAGGTTATCGGATTTAGTCCCGAAGATAGCCTGAACACCTGAACCTGCAACAACCACACCTGCAGCACCCAGTTTTTTCAGGCCAGCCTGATCAACTTTTGCCACGTCAGCAACGCTGACACGCAGACGGGTAATACATGCGTCGAGGTTAGTAATGTTTTCTTTACCGCCGAAGGCTGCAATCAGTGCTGGCGCCATTTCGCTGGTCGCACCGACTTTGCTGTCTTCAGTCGAATCTTCACGGCCCGGCGTTTTCAGATCCAGTGCTTTAATCAGCACGCGGAAGACAACGTAGTAAACGATGGCGTAGCAGATACCGACGATCGGGAACAGCCACAGTTTGCTGCTATTACCGGACAGAACGATAAAGTCAATCAGACCGTGTGAGAACGACGTACCGTCACGCATACCCAGCAGGATACAGATCGGGAATGCCAGACCAGCAAGAATCGCGTGGATGATGTACAGGATCGGCGCAACGAACATGAAGGAGAACTCGATCGGCTCGGTGATACCGGTCAGGAACGAGGTCAACGCTGCGGAGATCATGATACCGCCCACTTTCGCGCGGTTTTCCGGTTTAGCGGAGTGCCAGATAGCGATAGCAGCAGCCGGCAGACCGTACATTTTAAACAGGAAGCCGCCAGACAGTTTACCTGCAGTCGGGTCACCTGCCATGTAGCGCGGGATATCGCCGTGGAAGACCTGGCCTGCGGCGTTGGTGTATTCACCAATCTGCATCTGGAAAGGAACGTTCCAGATGTGGTGCAGACCAAACGGTACCAGGCAACGTTCGATGAAGCCGTAGATACCGAATGCCACAACCGGGTTCTGATATGCAGCCCACTGAGAGAAGGTCTGAATAGCACTACCGATCGGTGGCCAAATGAAGGAGAGGATCACGCCGGTGAAAATAGCGGCCAGACCGGAGATAATCGGAACAAAACGCTTGCCCGCGAAGAAGCCCAGATACTCTGGCAGCTTGATGCGATAGAAGCGGTTGAACATGTAGGCTGCAATAGCACCAGAGATAATACCGCCAAGTACACCAGTATCTGCCAGGTGTTTGGCCGCAATTTCTTCAGCAGGTAAATGCAGAACCAGCGGTGCAACGACTGCCATGGTTTTCACCATGATGCCGTACGCCACAACGGAAGCCAGCGCAGAAACGCCGTCGTTATTGGTGAAGCCAAGTGCCACACCGATAGCGAAGATCAACGGCATATTGGCGAAGACTGAACCGCCCGCTTCTGCCATGACGTGGGAAACAACGGCTGGCAGCCAGCTGAAGTTTGCGGAACCGACGCCCAGCAGGATACCTGCGATAGGCAGTACGGAGACCGGCAGCATCAGCGATTTACCGACCTTCTGCAGGTTAGCAAATGCATTCTTAAACATAATTGAGAGTGCTCCTGAGTATTTGGTACTTTTTTACGCTTTCACGCATTGGCCCGGGGGGAGAACCGTGCCGTGGACAGGACATCTAAGCGCCCTTTATTTATTACACAGAGTAAAATAATTACCGAAAAGATTGTTTGACGGCTATCACGTTTCAATCAGTCAGCGCTGAAAAATTTACACCATCTTACATAAGCTGTATCTGGATGTTGCAAAAAGCCGTTCACCGCCTGTTTTGTGGCGGTGAACTTTACTCGCTTTGCGTATTAATTACGAGCCTTAAAATAATAGAAAGATCGACAGGTTACAGCCGGGAGGGGTCAATGTGGAACAGGCTGGCAAAGTTCTGTGTGGTCTGTTGTGCCAGCTGTTCGAGCGAAACGCCCTTCAGCACCGCCATGTACTCAGCAACGTCGCGCACCATCGCCGGCTGGTTCTCTTTGCCACGATGCGGAACCGGTGCCAGGTACGGCGAATCGGTTTCCACCAGCAGGCGATCGAGCGGCACATAGCGCGCGGCATCGCGTAGCTGCTCGGCGTTACGGAACGTCACGATGCCGGAAAACGAGATATAGAAGCCCATATCCAGCAATTTACCCGCGGTCTCCCTGTCCTCAGTGAAACAGTGTAGTACGCCACCGCAATCCGTCACCTTTTCTTCCTGCAAAATAGCCAGGGTATCGGCACGCGCATCACGGGTATGAACGATGACCGGCTTGTTGAGTTCGCGGCCGATGCGGATGTGGTCGCGGAACGAAGCCTGTTGGCGGGGTTTCGTTTCTGGCGTGTAAAAATAATCCAGCCCCGTCTCTCCCATCGCGACAACGCCCTCTTCTGCCGCCAGCAGACGCAGTTCTTCAACGTCGTACTCTTCGTCCTGATTGAGCGGGTGAACGCCACAGGAGAAAACCACGTTGTCACGCGGCCCGACCAGCTCACGCATTCCGCGGTAACCCGGCAGGGTCGTGGCGACTGCAAGGAAAAACTTCACGTCACGCGCGGCGGCTTTTGCCAGCACATCGTCCACGTCTTTATGCAGCGTTTGATAATCCAGACCATCCAGATGGCAGTGGGAGTCGACTAAAAACATAATGTCTCGCTCAGAGGTGGGATACGGGAAGTACCGTCCCGGGTTGCAGGTAATGTTCCCAGCGCAGGAGGCGCTCGGTTAGCAGCAGTTCGCGATTGACGCCGACAACGTTCAGCAGCCGATCGCGGCAGGTACTGACATCGCGAGCAATGGCCTGTAACCGGGCAGCAGGCAGCGTCTGAGCCAGTTGGTTGACCAGCGTCCAGGCATCAGGGTTGCTCACCTGGGCAATGCCCTGTTGCCGTTTTTGTGCATCCAGCAGCAGCGATGCCAGCCAGTGCAGACGAACTGCAGCCTGTTCATGGTTCAGAATAGACAGCAGCGACAACCAGTCGCCGCTGGTTGTGACATTTTCCAGTGCCGCGATCAGCTGTTGGCGGGCGGCCCAATGGCTCTCCTGCAGCAGCTCCAGCGCGGCAGCGGGCGCGTTGGCGCTCAGTCGCAGCGCAGAAAGCAATGCTTCCTGCGGCAATGCCACCTCACGTTCCAGCCACGCCAGCCCATAGGATTCCGTCGGCGGCATCAGGTGATACATACGACAGCGGCTACGCAGCGTGGCTAGCAAACGTGCAGGCTCCTGGCTGACCAGGAAAAACCAGGTATTCTCCGGCGGCTCTTCCAGGGTTTTTAACAACGCATTAGCCGCGGCATCGGTTAACTGCGCGGCATCAGCGATCCACACCACCTTGGCGCCGCCGAGACGTGAACGCTCATACAGTTTTTCGTTGACGTCACGTACGGCGTCAATTCCAAGGGCGCTTTTGCCCTTTTCCGGCGCCAGGGTGTAGTAGTCGGGGTGCGTGCCCGCCTGCATCAGCTGGCAGCTATGGCAATGTCCGCAGCTTTTGTTCCCTTCAGGCTGCCGGCACATCAGATAACGACATAGCGCGTAGATAAGCGCATCGCCTC
Organism: Klebsiella sp. B345; assembly: GCF_051131735.1. NCBI lineage: Bacteria > Pseudomonadati > Pseudomonadota > Gammaproteobacteria > Enterobacterales > Enterobacteriaceae > Klebsiella > Klebsiella sp. B345. Next base: position 5,042,381 of record NZ_CP180443.1, on the reverse strand, counting down.
CCATGCCAGGCAGTGCCTGAAGCAGTAACGCATGGTGACCCCGTCCAGCCTGATAGCTGGCGACTAATTGCTCAAATGACGGGCGTAACCACGGGTACCATTTCATGCGCGTTGCTCCGCAACCCACTGGCTGATGAGCGCATGGATATCACGGGCGACAGCATCCAGCGGCTGAGTGGCGTCAATGGTGCGGATCGTCGGGTCCTGCGCCGCCAGCTCCAGATAACGAGCCCGGGTACGATTGAAGAAATCCAGCGACTCCTGCTCGATACGGTCGAGATCGCCGCGGGCACGCGCGCGTTTCAGCCCGACTTCTGGCGTCACATCCAGGTACAAGGTCAGGTTCGGACGGAAATCGCCCAGTACGGCATCACGCAGGGTAGCGAGCATAGTCTGGTCAATACCACGCCCTCCGCCCTGATAGGCCTGGGTCGACAGATCGTGACGGTCGCCGATCACCCACTGTCCGTTGGCCAGCGCTGGCTTAATCACCGTTTCCACCAACTGAACGCGGGCGGCATAAAACATCAGCACTTCGGCTTTGTCATTAATGACTTCATCGCCGGTGGACTGGATATCCAGTACCAGGCTGCGCAGTTTTTCAGCGAGAATGGTCCCGCCCGGTTCCCGGGTAAACACCAGATCGCTGATGCCCGATTGTTGCAGCGCCTCCACGACCAGATTGCGTGCCGTGGTCTTTCCCGCGCCTTCCAGGCCCTCGATGACAATATAATTACTGCGCATTTTTTTCCTTAAGTACTTTCAGATAATCCTGAACCGAGCGGTTGTGGCTGGCCAGATTAGTATTAAACGTATGCCCGCCCTTGCCGTCGGCAACAAAATAGAGATACGGCGACTTCGCCGGGTGGGCCGCCGCGTTCAGCGATGCCTCTCCCGGTGCGGCGATAGGCCCCGGCGGCATACCGGCGATCACGTAGGTATTGTAAGCCGTCGGCGTCTCGAGATCTTTGCGACTCAGCTTGCCATTATAGCTCTCACCCATCCCGTAGATCACCGTCGGGTCAGTCTGCAACCGCATGCCAATTCGCAGACGGTTAATAAATACCGACGCCACGCGGTCGCGCTCTTCCGCAACCGCCGTCTCTTTCTCAATGATGGATGCCATGGTCAGCAGCTGATTCTGGTCTTTGTACGGCAGGTTATCCATCCGCCCTTCCCAGGCTTTGTTGACCTGAGTGACCATTTTCTGATGCGCACGCTTGAGGATCGCCACATCGCTGGTATTGGCGGTATACATCCAGGTATCCGGCCAGAACCAGCCTTCAACCCAGTCCGCATGTTCAAGATCCAGAGCTTTGGCGACCGTAGCGTAGCTGTCGTCGGCAAGCGTATGTTTGACATAAGGCGCATCACGAAGCTGGCGCAGATAATCGCTGACCCGCATCCCCTCCACGAAACGCAGCGGGAACTGCGCCTCTTTGCCGCTACCCAACAATTGCAGCATCTCGCGCACCGTCATGGACGGCGTGAGGCGGTAGGTACCGGCTTTAAAATGGGATAATTCAGGCTCCAGGCGCAGCAACCATTGGAACACGCGTGGTCGGTTGATTAGCTTGTCGCCATAGAGCTGCTCGCCCAACGCCATGCGGCCGGTGCCAGCCTCCAGGGTGAAGATGGTCTCTTCTTTAATCAGCAGTTTGCTATCGGCAAGCTGGCGAACTTTCCAGATGCCCGCGCCGGCAGCAATGCCCAGCACCACCAATAACAGCAGGATAAAACGTAACATTTTCTTCATGACTAACCAGACAGCTCACACAATGGGGCTAAAAAATGATAAAGCTCTCGCGAGGACCAGCATGTCTCGTCCCAGCGGCGAACCGGTACCAGCGGCATCAGCGCATTGCAAATCAGCACTTCGTCAGCCTCCTGCAACGCATCGGGAGCCGCTGTGACTTCGACAACGCCAAACGGAGATTGTGCCAGCTGTGAAATACAGTGCTGGCGCATAATGCCGTTGACCCCCGCCTGATCGAGGCGCGGTGTAAAAACCCTCGTCCCTTTACGCCAGAACAGATTCGCGGCACAGCATTCCGTAAGCCACCCGTCGCTGTCAAGAACCAGCGCTTCATCGGCTTCCGTCTGCTCAAGATGAGAACGGATCAGCACCTGCTCCAGTCGGTTCAGATGCTTTAGCCCGGCCAGCGCCGGGTTACGTCCCAGCCGAATCGGGCTAAGTGCCAGGGTGACGCCCGTCTCTTGCCAGCGGGTATAGTGTGTCGGGTAAGGCGAAACGCTCAGAATACGCGTCGGTGCCTGGCATAACGTGCCGCTATAGCCGCGGCCGCCTGCACCACGGGTCAGAATGACTTTCAGCACACCGCTTTGCTGCGCAAGGGCAAGGCGCTGCATTTCCGCTTCCAGCGTTTGCCATTGGGTGTAGGGGATCAGCAGTTTTTCGCAGGCTTGCTGTAAGCGTCGCAGATGAGCCGGCAGCATTTGCACCTGACCGTCAACAATGCGCGCGGTGGTAAAGCACCCGTCGCCAAACTGTACGGCCCGGTCGCTGGCGGCCAGGGTGTCCTGTTCAATGCCATTAATCAAGAACATAGCGGCTCCTTATCGATGGCCTGTCAGTGTCTCAGGATGAATGTCGTGGGACAAGCAGAGAAAGCTGAAGAAAAAAGAAGGCCTGCATAAATGCAGGCCTGAGAGATGTCAGCGGGGTAAACGAGACGCTTAAACCTTTTTAAAGATCAGCGATCCGTTAGTGCCACCAAAACCAAAGGAGTTACACAGGGTGTATTCCATACCGGCAACCTGACGCGCTTCGTGTGGGACGAAGTCCAGGTCACAACCCTCATCCGGATTATCCAGGTTGATGGTCGGCGGAACCACGCCATCGCGCAGCGCCAGAATGGAGTAGATAGATTCTACTGCCCCGGCGGCGCCCAGCAGGTGCCCGGTCATTGATTTGGTTGAGCTGACCATCACACGGCTTGCTGCATCACCGAAGACCGACTTAACGGCCTGCGCTTCTGCTTTATCGCCAGCCGGCGTGGAGGTACCGTGCGCATTGACGTAAGCGATTTGACCCGCTTCAATCCCGGCATCGCGGATAGCATTAACCATCGCCAGCGCGGCGCCCGCGCCGTTCTCCGGCGGAGAGGTCATATGGTAAGCATCGCTGCTCATGCCAAAACCGACGATTTCTGCGTAGATTTTCGCGCCGCGTTTTTTCGCGTGCTCGTACTCTTCCAGCACCACCATACCCGCGCCATCGCCCAGTACAAAACCGTCGCGATCTTTGTCCCACGGACGGCTTGCAGCCTGTGGGTTTTCGTTGTGGGTAGAGAGCGCACGCGCAGCACCAAAGCCACCCACGCCAAGCGGGGTACTGGCTTTTTCTGCACCGCCAGCCACCATTGCGTCAGCATCGCCATACGCAATGATACGCGCGGCCTGACCAATGTTATGCACGCCTGAAGTACAAGCTGTCGCGATAGAGATACTTGGTCCACGCAGACCAAACATGATGGTCAGATGCCCGGCCACCATGTTAACAATTGTAGACGGTACAAAGAACGGGCTAATCTTACGAGGACCACCGTTCGTTAAAGAACTATGGTTTTCTTCGATCAGGCCGAGGCCGCCAATACCGGAACCGATAGCGGCACCGATGCGGGTTGCGTTCTCTTCCGTTACTTCAAGACCAGAATCCTGCATGGCCTGAACGCCAGCGACAATTCCATATTGAATGAAGGCATCCATCTTGCGCTGTTCTTTGCGCGAGATAATGTCATCACAGTTAAAATCCTTTACTAAGCCAGCAAATTTTGTTGCATAGGCGCTAGTATCGAAATGGTCGATCAGGCTGATGCCACTCTGACCGGCAAGGAGAGCTTTCCAGGTAGACTCTACGGTATTGCCGACAGGAGACAACATGCCCAGTCCGGTCACAACTACACGACGCTTAGACACGGTTGTCCTCCAGGGAGGGAAAATAGATTCTTGTGGGACAAAAAGATAAAACTCAGGCGGTCGAATGACCGCCTGGAGATGTTCACTTACGCCTGGTGACCGTTGATGTAATCAATGGCAGCCTGAACAGTGGTGATTTTCTCAGCTTCTTCGTCCGGAATCTCAGTATCAAACTCTTCTTCCAGAGCCATTACCAGCTCAACGGTGTCAAGAGAATCAGCGCCCAGGTCTTCAACGAAGGAAGCATTGTTGGTAACTTCTTCCTGCTTAACGCCCAGCTGTTCGCCGATAATTTTCTTAACGCGTTCTTCGATAGTGCTCATACTCTTAAATTTCCTATCAAAACTCGCTTTCGCGATGGTTTTCGTAGTGTATAAAATGTTGAAAAATTTGCAACTAAATCCCGGCAGGTCTTACCACGATTTTACGCTATTTTGAGGCCGTTTGCCCTCAGAACGCAAATCATTTTGCACAAAACCGTATGAGGGATCGCACAGACTGCGCGGTTCCTGAACGTTTTGTGCAAATCTCGGTCAGACCATGTACATTCCGCCGTTGACGTGCAGGGTTTCACCAGAGATGTAACCTGCTTCGTCAGAAGCTAAGAATGCAACCGCACTGGCGATTTCTTTTGCATCGCCGAGGCGACCCGCCGGAACTTGCGCCAGAATACCCGCACGCTGATCATCAGACAGCGCACGCGTCATGTCCGTTTCAATAAAGCCCGGAGCAACAACGTTAACCGTAATACCGCGGGACGCGACTTCACGTGCCAGCGATTTACTAAAACCAATCAGACCCGCTTTCGCCGCAGCGTAGTTGGCCTGACCAGCATTTCCCATGGTACCGACCACAGAACCGATAGTAATAATGCGGCCGTGACGCTTTTTCATCATAGCGCGCATTACTGCTTTTGACAGACGGAAAACTGATGACAGATTGGTTTCGATAATATCGTTCCACTCGTCATCTTTCATCCGCATTAACAGGTTATCACGAGTAATACCGGCATTGTTAACCAGGATATCAACTTCACCAAACTCTGCGCGAATATTTCCCAGAACAGATTCGATAGATGCTGGATCGGTCACATTCAACAGCAGACCTTTACCATTAGCACCTAAATAATCGCTGATCGCCTGCGCACCGCTCTCGCTGGTGGCAGTACCAATCACTTTCGCGCCACGGGCGACGAGAGTCTCTGCGATTGCACGGCCAATACCGCGACTTGCACCGGTAACCAGCGCGACTTTTCCTTCAAAACTCATGGTATTCCTCTTTTATTGCTCAAGCGCCGCAGACATCGCTGCAGGCTCGTTAAGCGCGGAAGCGGTCAGGGTGTCAACAATACGTTTAGTCAGACCGGTGAGGACTTTACCCGGACCCACTTCATACAGATGCTCTACGCCCTGGGATGCCATAAACTCAACGGTTTTGGTCCACTGAACCGGGCTGTACAGCTGGCGAATCAAGGCATCGCGAATCGCATCAGGTGCCGTTTCACATTTCACATCAACGTTGTTCACGACGGAAATGACCGGTGCGTTGAAAGTGATTTTCTGCAGTTCAACCGCCAGTTTCTCTGCTGCAGGTTTCATCAGTGCGCAGTGGGACGGCACGCTCACCGGCAGCGGCAGCGCACGTTTAGCACCCGCGGCTTTACAGGCGGCACCAGCACGCTCAACGGCTTCTTTGTTGCCGGCAATGACCACCTGGCCCGGAGAGTTGAAGTTTACAGGAGAAACCACCTGCCCTTCTGCAGACTCTTCACAGGCTTTCGCAATGGATGCATCGTCAAGGCCGATAATGGCGGACATCGCGCCGGTGCCTTCCGGTACCGCTTCCTGCATGAATTTACCGCGCAGCTCAACCAGACGCACGGCATCAGCAAAATCAATCACCCCGGCGCAAACCAGCGCGGAGTATTCACCGAGGCTGTGACCAGCCAGCAGCGCCGGGGCTTTGCCGCCCTGCTGCTGCCAGGCGCGATACAGCGCCACGGATGCGGTCAACAGTGCCGGCTGAGTCTGCCAGGTTTTGTTCAGTTCTTCTGCCGGGCCCTGCTGAACCAGCGCCCACAGGTCGTAACCCAACGCCGCAGAGGCTTCGCGGAATGTCTCTTCGATAACCGGAGAGGTTGCTGCCATGTCAGACAACATACCGACGGTCTGAGAACCCTGTCCCGGGAACACAAAAGCAAATTGCGTCATGTCTAAATCCTTATACTAAAAACGAACCAGCGCGGAACCCCAGGTGAAACCGCCACCAAAGGCTTCCAGCAGAATCAGCTGACCACGTTGAATGCGACCATCGCGTACCGCTTCATCCAGCGCACAAGGAACGGAAGCCGCAGAGGTGTTGCCATGACGGTCAAGCGTCACAACCACATTATCGATCGACATTCCCAGTTTCTTCGCCGTCGCGCTGATGATGCGCAGGTTCGCCTGATGCGGCACCAGCCAGTCCAGCGCGGAACGTTCGAGATTGTTCGCCGCCAGCGTCTCATCAACAATGCGCGCCAGCTCGGTCACCGCCACTTTAAATACTTCGTTGCCAGCCATCGTCAGATAGATCGGGTTTTCCGGATCCACGCGATCGGCGTTTGGCAGCGTCAACAGCTGGCCGTAACGACCATCTGCATGCAGATGGGTAGAGATAATGCCCGGCTCTTCAGAAGCGCCCAGCACCACGGCACCCGCACCATCACCAAAAATGATGATCGTCCCGCGATCGGTCGGATCGCAGGTGCGTGCCAGCACGTCAGCACCAATCACCAGCGCGTAATCTACTGAACCGTTTTTGACGTATTGATCGGCAATGCTCAGCGCATAGGTGAACCCTGCGCAGGCCGCCGCAACATCAAAGGCCGGGCAACCATTAATACCCAGCATAGACTGAATCTGACAGGCTGAACTTGGAAACGCGTGAGTCCCGGAGGTGGTCGCAACGATGATCAGACCAATTTGCTCCGGCGAAACACCCGCCATCTCCAGCGCATTTTTTGCCGCTTCAAAACCCAGCGTAGCAACGGTTTCATTCGGTGCAGCAATACGACGTTCACGGATACCCGTACGGGTGACAATCCACTCGTCAGACGTATCTACCATTTTCTCCAGGTCGGCGTTAGTACGCACTTGCTCGGGCAGATAGCTGCCGGTACCAATAATCTTCGTATACATGTACGCTCAGTCACTCTAGGGTAATATACCCGCCTTGTTCGAACCGCTGGTGCGTCAGTCTTGCAGGTTCGTCCCGCTTTGCTGACGGGAGTTGCCGTTGCTGTCGCCCGTGGGCAGTTCAAAACCAGCTGGGTATAAAGATTCCAGGCGAGCGGCAATCCGCTGAGGAATCTGCCGCTGCACCGCCTGCACTGCCTGCTCTATCGCCACGCTGAAGGCGCGCTGATTGGCAGCACCATGACTCTTAATCACGGAACCGCGCAATCCTAACAGACAGGCGCCATTATACTGGTCGGGGTTGAGGTGACTGAATCGCCTGGCCAGGCTTTTTTGTAACCAACGCTTCAATAACAGCAGCCACCACGACCGTTTTTTGCCCTCACCCTGCGATTTCAGCAGCGAAAGGAACATTCTGACAACACCTTCCATAGTTTTTAATGTGACGTTGCCCGTGAATCCATCACAAACCAGTACATCGGTTTTGCCCGCCAATAATTCGTTAGCTTCAAGATAGCCGATATAGTTAAGTGACGGCAGCGTTTTCAACACTGCAGCAGCATCACGGATGCTGCTGAGTCCTTTCATCTCTTCTTCGCCGATATTCAGCAGCGCGACGCGAGGATTTTCAATACCGACCACTTCTTCTGCCAGCACCGCCCCCATCACCGCAAACTGCACCAGCATCGTGCTATCACAATCGACGTTAGCGCCTAAATCCAGCACCACCGTTTTGCCCTTCTGCTGATGCGGCAGGACCGTCACCAGCGCCGGACGCTCAATCCCCTCAATGGGCTTGAGTAATAATTTTGCCAACCCCATCAGCGCACCGGTATTCCCGGCGCTGACACAGGCTTGCGCCCGGCCTTCTTTTACTAACTCCAGCGCCACGCGCATTGAGCTTCCGCGACTGCTGCGGATCGCTTGTGCGGGCCGCGCATCACTAGCAATAACTGACTGCGCAGGAATGACCTGCAGACGCGAACGTTGTTCGAAATCAGCTTTGGCAAGTAATGGCGTGATGGTGTCGGGATCGCCGACTAAAAGAAGTGTGAGTTGCGAATTAGAGTTCAGTGCCTGCAGTGCTGCAGGCACTGTCACGGTGGGGCCAAAATCGCCCCCCATGACATCTAACGCCAGGGTTAGACGTGTCAAGGTATCGTCGCTGCCCGCTTCGGTTATTCCCCAGTTGCCTGGGGATATCCTCGCTAAGCTTCATCACGCTTTTACTCTTTGTCTTTTACGCAACAAGTCGCTTGCGCTTTCTTGTCACGAAAATCCTGGGAGTAGTGCGTGATTACTTAGCGATGACCTTGCGACCGCGGTAGAAACCGTCGGCAGTGATGTGGTGACGCAGGTGTTTCTCACCAGAAGTTTTGTCTACAGACAGGCTGGTGACTGCGGTCAGAGCGTCATGGGAACGACGCATGCCACGTTTGGAACGGGTTGGTTTATTCTGTTGTACGGCCATGGACCTTACTCCTCAATTACTTATGCTTTAAGCTGGCTAATACGGCAAATGGATTTGGTTTTTGTGCCTCTTCAGGCAGTTCACCAAACACCATGTCCGCGTCGGACACTTCACAGTGTTCAGAATCATGCACCGGAACTACAGGCAAGGAGAGAATGATTTCATCCTCGACCATCGCTTGCAGGTCGATTTCACCGAATTCGTTAACCTCAATCGGCTCATACGCTTCCGGGAGTGCCTCAGCCTGCTCATCATTTTTGATCGGGCTGAAACAATACGTTATGTGGACATGACGGGGGAACGGTTTCCCGCAACGCTGACATTCGAGGGTTACTGATACCTTTGCATCACCGGTAATAACGGCAAGGCGCTGATTATCAATAGCGAACGACATGCTGCATTCCACATCGCTGTCCACGCTGACTACAGAATCGGCTACACGTTCAACCTGATCACGGGCATAAATACCTTCGTAATCGAGGCGTTTTTGAGCCGTGCGGACCGGATCAAGAGTCAGGGGTAATTTTACCTTTTGCATAGGGCGCGCATATTAACTTTGTAATGTCATAGAGTCAAAGAAAAAGGCAGCCTCAGGTTGCCTTTCGCCATTTATTCGCACACATTGCGGCCCATAGTTTAAAATGATGCTCTTCGAAGCGCTATATGTGGATGAAAAAATATGTCTGAGATTATCCTGGCGTCGACATCGCCCTGGCGACGCATGCTGATGGAAAAGCTGGCGATGCCGTTTGACTGCGCCGCGCCTGATGTCGATGAAACCCCACATCCCGGCGAACCTGCTCGCCAGTTAGTGGTCCGCCTGGCGCAGGCGAAAGCCCAGGCTCTGGCTGCACGTTACCCGAATCACTTAATTATCGGTTCTGACCAGGTCTGCGTCCTGGACGGTCAAATCACGGGCAAACCCCACACCGAGGAGAATGCCAGACGCCAGCTGCGTGCCGCAAGCGGGACGATTGTTACCTTCTATACCGGACTGGCGCTCTATAATTCAGCGAACGGTCATTTACAGACCGAGTGTGAACCCTTTGATGTCCATTTTCGCCACTTAAGCGATCAGGAGATCGACCATTACGTCCGCAAAGAGAACCCACTGCACTGTGCCGGGAGCTTTAAAAGTGAAGGGCTCGGCATTACGTTGTTTGAACGCCTCGAAGGACGCGATCCCAATACTCTGGTGGGCCTGCCGCTGATTACACTGTGCCAGATGCTGCGTCGGGAAGGCTGTAATCCGCTGTTAAGCTAAATCCCCTTCTCTTTTATCGGGCCGGAGTCTTCGCTCTGGCCCTGCTGTGGGTCATCATTTTTTCGTCATAGCTTTTTCAGCGCGCTGTCAGTACTCTCAGCATATTCCCCCTTTGCCGACTAAAACTCATCGTGGACTCACTTTCAGCAAAACCTGCCGCCGCCAGGATGTGGCTGCCTATTGCGCTCGCCAGCCTGATATTACTCATCACTATGGGCATCCGTCAGACCGTCGGCCTGTTTGTCCATCCGCTGATGGGCGAAACCACCATGAATATTGCCGAAATCAGTATGGCGCTGGCGATTGGCCAACTGATGTGGGGAGCATTTCAGCCGCTGTTTGGCGCCTGGGCCGACAAGCGCGGCGCGTTAGGCGTGCTGGTGATCGGTGCCCTGCTGATAGCCCTCGGGCAACTGGCGACGCTGTGGGCGACCTCCTTCTCCTCATTGACCCTGGCTCAGGGGCTGCTCAGCCCGGCTGGTGCGGCCGCGGGCAGCTTTTCCGTCCTGATTGGTATCGTCGCCGGGCGTTTACCTACCGACAAAGGGTCGATGGCCAGCGGGCTGATTAACGCCGGCGGTTCAATGGGGCAATTTATTTTTGCGCCGCTGGTGCAGCTGATCGTTAGCCTGCGTGGCATGGCTTCCGGGCTGATCTTTCTGGCGATTGCGGCGCTGGCGACGCTGTTCCCCTCGTGGCTGCTGTGCCGGGATAGCGTGAAAAAAGCCGATACTTCGCACGCCTGCGCGCCTGAACAAGGGCTGAAGCAGCAGATCCATGCGGCGTTTCGTAATCGTAGCTACCTGCTGTTACATACTGGATTTCTCACCTGCGGCTTCCATGTTGCCTTTTTGACCACCCATCTCCCGGGTGAAGTCACGCTGTGTGGACACGAAGCCTCGGTCTCAGCGGTCAGCCTGTCGCTGATTGGCCTATGTAATATTGCCGGCAGTATCTTCGCGGGCTATCTCGGCAAGCATTTTCCGATGAAATATATCCTCGCCGTGCTGTATGCCTCGCGTGCGGTGCTGATTGGCCTGTTCCTGGTCTCCGACAAAAGCGTACTCGACTTTTATATTTTTGCCGCGGCAATCGGCTTTACCTGGCTTGCCACTGTGCCACCGACCGCCGGGATCATTGGGAAACTGTTCGGCACCCGCTATCTGGCGACCTTATTTGGTTTCACCTTGTTCAGCCATCAGATTGGCGCCTTCTTCGGTGCCTGGCTTGGCGGACTGGCGATGGAGCACAACGGTAATCTGGATTGGGTGTGGTATGCGGATATCGCCCTCGCCCTGCTGGCGGCGCTGGTGAACTTACCGATAAAAGAGAAAAGCGTCGCCGTTAGTCTTAACGAAACGACGCAATAGCTTACAGCGGCGGACCGATGGCCCGCCGGGGGAATTACTTGGTTTTACGCAGCACCTGCAGACAGCGCTTAAGCTGGCTATCAAGCGGAGCTTCGACACGCATTTCCTCACCCGTTCCCGGATGAGTAAACTTCAGCGCGGCGGCGTGCAGGAACAGGCGATTGAGGCCAGTACCCGCCAGTTGCTTATCGAACTCGCGGTCACCATAGCGATCGTCAAAGGCAATAGGGTGGCCGGCGTACTGCGTATGCACACGGATCTGGTGCGTACGTCCGGTCACCGGACTACAGCGTACCAACGTCGCATGGGCATAGCGCTCTTCGACCTTAAAACGGGTCTCAGACGGTTTACCTTCCTGGCTGACGCGGACAATACGTTCACCGCTTTGCAGGATATTTTTAAGCAGCGGTGCCTGCACTACTTTAGTGTGCGACTGCCACTCCCCGCGCACCAGCGCCAGGTAATCTTTTTGCATGCCTTTTTCACGCAGCTGTTCATGCAGCGAACGCAGCGCAGAACGCTTCTTCGCCACCAGCAACACGCCGGACGTATCGCGGTCAAGGCGATGCACCAGCTCAAGGAAGCGCGCTTCCGGTCGCAAGGCGCGCAGGCCTTCTATCACGCCGAAGCTCAGGCCGCTGCCGCCGTGTACCGCGGTTCCGGAGGGCTTATTGAGCACCAGAATATGGTCATCTTCATACAGAATCACGTCCGCCAGCGCGGCGACCTTCTGCAGATGCGGAGAGATTGCCTCGTCTTCACGTTCGGCTACCCGAACCGGTGGAACCCGAACCTCGTCGCCTGCTTCCAGTTTGTATTCCGGCTTAACGCGTTTTTTATTCACCCGCACCTCGCCTTTACGCAAGATGCGATAAATCATGCTCTTCGGTACGCCCTTCAGCTGCGTACGCAAAAAGTTATCGATACGTTGCCCCGCTTCATCGGCGGTAATGGCAATCATTTTTACGCTTGGAGTCTCAGTTTTCATGGTGCGCGATTCTAAATAGCCCGACGCATTAGCGCCACTCATTTTTATATGCTTATATTTATCATTATCCGGTTTTGAGTGGATGCTTCATCGTCGTTTTGTTTGTTATTAGAACAATCTCAATGAGCTGGTGAAAAAACTGTGAGTAACCGGGTGATAAAAGGTAAAAGTCAACTTGCTATAACAAGCTTAGCAATGGAATAATGATGCCGTTTTCCGTGTTGAATCTTGTTAGAACAAGAAATTAGCGGAATGACCAATTTTGTCTGACCGATCATCCACGCAGCAATGGCGTAAGACGTATTGATCTTTCAGACAGTTAGCGGGCTGCGGGTTGCAGTCCTTACCGGTACAGGCCTCTATGGATTTCACGTCGCAGGAAGGCGTCGACTCCGGGTATTCCCGGGTGCGCTTCTCAGTCCACTGATTGAGGAGAGCGGGTTAAGCCACTACCTCTGCAACGTGAAAGACGACGAGATATACGCAACGTGACTCAGGATGCGTCAAGGCGGCGAAAGAAGAGAAACCCCGAAACTGACATCGTCAGTAACAGGGGTGAACGAGCATAGCCGACGCAGAAGCAACCTGAAAAATGACGTGTATAAATGGAATCTTCTCTGGTGATACATCCCAGGCTGTTCCCCTGCTAATTGCGCTGTGTTTCCGTTTGAAATACAGGCGACCGACACTCTGCGCCTCTTAAGCGAGCGACAACCGTGAGGTTGGCGACGTGAAACAGACACGAGGCCATCGGTTTTCCCCGGCAAGGCAATACTCTGCCCGCAGCTTAGTCGTCAATGTAAGAATAATGAGTAAGTTACGATGAAAAGAATGTTAATCAACGCAACTCAGCAGGAAGAGTTGCGCGTCGCCCTTGTTGATGGGCAGCGCCTGTACGACCTGGATATCGAAAGCCCCGGGCACGAACAGAAAAAAGCGAACATCTACAAAGGCAAAATTACCCGCATTGAACCTAGCCTTGAAGCGGCGTTTGTCGATTACGGTGCCGAGCGTCATGGTTTCCTCCCCCTCAAAGAAATCGCCCGCGAATACTTCCCTGCCAATTATAATTCTCACGGTCGTCCGAACATCAAGGATGTGCTGCGTGAAGGTCAGGAAGTCATTGTTCAGATTGATAAAGAAGAACGTGGCAACAAAGGTGCTGCGCTCACTACCTTTATCAGCCTGGCGGGAAGCTATCTGGTTCTGATGCCGAATAACCCACGTGCTGGCGGTATCTCACGTCGTATCGAGGGTGATGACCGTACTGAACTGAAAGAAGCGCTGGCCAGCCTAGAGCTGCCAGACGGCATGGGACTTATCGTGCGCACCGCAGGCGTCGGCAAATCAGCCGAAGCTCTGCAATGGGACCTCAGCTTCCGCCTGAAACATTGGGAAGCTATCCAGAAAGCCGCAGAAAGCCGCCCGGCGCCGTTCCTGATCCATCAGGAAAGCAACGTCATCGTGCGCGCATTCCGTGACTACCTGCGCCAGGACATCGGCGAGATCCTGATCGATAACCCGAAAGTGCTTGAGCTGGCTCGCCAGCACATTGCCGCGCTGGGTCGTCCGGATTTCAGCAGCAAAATTAAACTGTACACCGGTGAAATCCCGCTGTTCAGCCATTACCAGATCGAATCGCAGATCGAATCCGCTTTCCAGCGTGAAGTTCGCCTGCCTTCCGGCGGCTCTATCGTTATCGACAGCACCGAAGCGTTGACCGCTATCGATATCAACTCCGCTCGCGCAACCCGCGGCGGCGACATTGAAGAGACGGCGTTTAACACCAACCTGGAAGCAGCCGATGAGATTGCCCGTCAGCTGCGTCTGCGTGACCTTGGCGGTCTGATCGTTATCGACTTTATCGACATGACCCCGGTTCGCCACCAGCGTGCGGTTGAAAACCGTCTGCGTGAAGCCGTCCGCCAGGACCGTGCGCGCATTCAGATCAGCCACATTTCCCGCTTCGGTCTGTTGGAAATGTCGCGTCAGCGTCTGAGCCCGTCACTGGGTGAATCCAGCCACCACGTCTGTCCGCGTTGTAGCGGTACTGGTACCGTGCGTGATAACGAATCGCTGTCGCTCTCTATCCTGCGTCTGATTGAAGAAGAAGCGCTGAAAGAGAATACCCAGGAAGTTCACGCTATCGTGCCGGTGCCGATTGCGTCCTACCTGCTGAACGAAAAGCGTGCAGCTGTGAGCGCCATCGAAACCCGTCAGGGCGACGTTCGCGTGATCATCGTGCCAAACGATCAGATGGAAACGCCGCACTACTCTGTTCTGCGCGTTCGTAAAGGCGAAGAGACCTCAACCCTGAGCTATTTGCTGCCGAAACTGCACGAAGAAGAGATGGCGTTGCCAGCCGATGAAGAACCGGCAGAGCGTAAACGTCCTGAGCAACCGGCTCTGGCTACCTTCGTGATGCCAGACGTCCCGCCTGCGCCAGAACCAGCAGCACCTGTTGATGCCCCGGTCGCTGCAAAAGCCACCGCCGCGTCTACAACCGTTGCTGCACCAGCTCAGCCTGGCCTGCTCTCGCGTTTCTTCGGCGCACTGAAGAATATCTTCTCTGGCGCAGAAGAAGCTAAACCGGCTGAACCGCAGCAGGTTGAGAAGAAAGCCGAAGAGAAACCAGAACGTCAGCAGGAACGCCGTAAACCGCGTTCCAACAACCGCCGCGATCGCAACGATCGTCGCGATAATCGTGACAACCGCGATAATCGTGACAACCGCGATAACCGTGATATTCGCGCGGAAAATGGCGAAGGTCGTGAACCGCGTGAATCCCGCGAGGAAAACCGCCGTAACCGTCGCGAGAAACCGCAGCAGAACGTAGAGCAGCGTGAATCTCGTCCAGCGACGGCCGACGATGCTGATAAAGGCAAAACCCGCGATGAGCAGCAACCGCGTCGCGAGCGTAACCGTCGTCGTAACGATGATAAGCGTCAGGTATCCCAGGAAGCAAAAGCGCAAACCCGTGACGAGCCGGTTGTTCAGCCGGAAATCGAGCAGGAAGAGCGTGTTCAGACCCTGTCACGTCGTAAACCGCGTCAGTTAGCCCAGAAGGTTCGCATCGAGTCTGCCACGACTGAAACGGTTGAACAGATTGTTGAAACCGCTGTCGTTGCACAACCAGAAGTCGCTGCCCCACGCACCGCTCTGGCGAAAGTCGACCTGCCTGCCGTTGTAGAAAATCACGCTGAGCATGACGATAGCAACGACGCACGTGAATCCAACGGTATGCCGCGTCGCTCACGTCGTTCACCGCGCCATCTGCGCGTCAGCGGTCAGCGTCGTCGCCGTTACCGCGATGAGCGCTACCCGACCCAGTCAGCGATGCCTCTGACGGTTGCCTGCGCATCCCCGGAAATGGCTTCAGGGAAAGTGTGGATCCGTTACCCGGTGACTCGTCCACAGGATCAGCAGGAAGAGCAGCAGGTTGCTGAAGTTGTTGCTGAGGCTATTGCACCTCTCGCAGCCGCTGAGCCAGTTATCGCGCAAGCCGCCCCGGCTGTTGAAGCCGCTCCGGTTGCTGTAGCTGCTCCGGTTGCTGAAGCTGCTCCGGTTGTTGAAGCCGCCCCGGTTGTTGAAGCCGCCCCGGTTGTTGAAGCCGCTCCGGTTGTTGAAGCCGCTCCGGTTGTTGAAGCCGCTCCGGTTGTTGAAGCCGCTCCGGTTGTTGAAGCCGCCCCGGTTGTTGAAGCCGCTCCGGTTGTTGAAGCCGCTCCGGTTGTTGAAGCCGCTCCGGTTGTTGAAGCCGCTACAGTTGTTGAAGCAGCTCCGGTTGTTGAAGCCGCTCCGGTTGTTGAAGCCGCCCCGGTTGTTGAAGCAACTCCGGTTGTTGAAGCAACTCCGGTTGTTGAAGCCGCTCCGGTTGTTGAAGCAACTCCGGTTGTTAAAGCAGCGCCGGTTGCCTCCGCGGCGAGCGTTGCCAACCACCATGCTACGGCACCGATGACCCGTGCACCGGCTCCGGCGTATGAGCCAGAAGCACCGCGTCACAGCGACTGGGTTCGCCCGTCCTTTGACTTCGGTGGCAAAGGTGCCGCAGGTGGTCACAGCGCAACCCACCAGGCAACGGCGGAACCAACCCGTCCACAGCCTGTCGAGTAAGCGCGACACAACGTGTAAAACCGGCCTTAGGGCCGGTTTTTTTTATTCTCCTTCAGGCCGCTTCATCCCAGCCACCTGCGGCATCACCTCCCGCATCAGATCGAGAAATTTCCGCAAGCGGGTTGGATAATAACGCGCCCACGGATAGACCAGATGTACCGGCAGTGGCGCCGCTCGCCACGAGGTAAACGGCTCGACCAACCTCCCGGCGGCAATATCCTCAGCCACCGCCCAGCTCGATACGATAGCCACCCCCAACCCCGCTAGTGCGGTATTGCGTGCCACATAGACGCTATCGGTACTCAGACAGGGGACAATGCCAAACGTCAGTTCCTGGCCCTCCTCCTGCTGCAGCTTCACTTCATGCTGGTAGAACGTGCTGATGGCCACCCACGGCAGCTGTGACAGCTCCTCGGGCCGCGTTAATTCGGGATAACGCGCCAGCAGCGCGGGCGAAACCACCAGACTGCGGGGAACTTCCGCCAGCAGCACCGACACCGTCGCCGGGTCAACCTCCGCGCCCACTCGAATCGCACAATCGATATTGTCACTGAGGAAATCGACGGTTTTGTCGTTGAGCATCCACTCCACCGCCAGTTGCGGGTAGCGCTGCAAAAAGCTGACCAACGGATCTAATAGCTGCTGCTGGCCGAAGGCATGAGGCGCCCGAACCCGCAATGTACCCACCGGCCGGTCGTCAGCAATGCTCAAATCATCTTCCAGGGCCAGCCACGCATCCATCACCTGTCGCGCGTGTTGGTAGCAACGCTCACCATCATCAGTCAGTTTCATCGCGTGGGTGGTGCGCAGAATCAGCTTGCTGCCGAGCATCCCTTCCAGCGACTGCAGACGGCGACTCACCGTCGCCTGCGTCGTCTCCAGCTGCAGCGCCGCTGCGGAAAGCGAGCCGGCTTCAACAATGCGAATAAAGGTCCGCATCAGTTCAATCCGATCTATACGCTCCGGCTTCTTCATTATCATTTTCTCTATACGTTCTACGTATAACCGTTTTACCACCACGCTATCTACCGCGCCAGCCGTATTCGGGGAACAATAGCGCCATCTCATCTACGAGGACTTCATCATGACTCCAACGCCGTTATCCTCCCGCGAGGCAGGCTGGATTATTTTTATACTCGCTCTTGGCGCTGGCTTTAGCGTCGCGTCAATTTATTACGCTCAGCCTCTGCTGCCATTGATGGGGGCCAATCTGCATCTCAGTGTTGAAGGGATGGGGCTGGTCCCAACCCTGACTCAGGCGGGCTACGCGCTGGGCATTCTGTTCCTTCTGCCACTCGGCGACCGTCACGACCGACGGACGCTGATCCTGATGAAAAGCGCGGCGCTGGCGGTATTGCTGCTGCTGTGCAGCCTGACGGACCAGCTAACGTCACTGCTGGTGGTCAGCCTGCTGATCGGCATGGCCGCAACGATGGCGCAAGATATTGTCCCGGCCGCGGCGATTCTGGCGCCGGCAGGAAAACAGGGGAAAATGGTTGGCACGGTGATGACCGGCCTGCTGCTGGGGATTTTACTTTCAAGGACCGTTAGCGGGCTCGTCGGGGCGCTGTTTGGCTGGCGAGTAATGTATCAGGCCGCAGCGGTAAGCATCGCGCTTATTGGGGTGCTGATGTGGCGTGTTCTGCCCCGTTTTGCGATTCACTCGACCCTAAGCTATCCGCAACTGATGGCATCGATGGCGCACCTCTGGCGACGCTACCCTGCCCTGCGTCGCGCCGCCGTGGCTCAAGGTTTTTTATCTATCGCCTTTAGCGCCTTCTGGTCAACGCTGGCGGTAATGCTGCTCGAACATTATCAGATGGGCAGTGCCGTCGCCGGCGGATTCGGTATCGCCGGGGCCGCCGGGGCGTTAGCCGCACCGCTGGCTGGCGGGCTGGCCGATAAATATGGCGCCGGCAGAGTGACCCAACTGGGTGCCGGGCTGGTGACCATCTCGTTTGCCCTGATGCTCCTGATGTCGGCATTGCCGCCCCATGGCCAACTGATATTGATCGGGCTTTCGGCTATCGGTTTTGACCTTGGCCTGCAGTCCAGCCTGGTGGCGCACCAGAACCTGGTGTACAGCCTGGAGCCACAGGCCCGTGGCCGACTCAACGCCCTGCTGTTCACCGGCGTATTTATCGGCATGTCGCTCGGTTCAGTCCTCGGCAGTAAACTTTATGTGGTGGCAGGCTGGAACGGCGTAGTGATTCTGGCGGTGGTGACCGGCGCCATCGCCCTCGCCATCCGTCTGCGTGAAAGTGCCAGTCTGGCTGCCGCCCAGCGGATAAACCGATAAAAAAACCCGCTCCGCAAAGCGGAACGGGTCTCTTTCAGTCTGACGCATCATGTCATGCGGTGCGTCGGGCAAACTCTTTGATTCTAAAGCCCAGCAGCAGCAAGGTGGCGAAATAGGCCACCACACCCACTACCACCACCGCCATCAGACGCAGCAGACGGTACGGCATTGACCCCAGCGACCATTCAGGCATCAGATACATCATGCCGAGCAGCGCCGCGGACATCACCAGCACCGCCACCACCAGACGCAGCAGGAACGAGAACCAGCCCGGCTGCGGGGTGAAGATCTGTTGCTTACGCAGCTGCCAGTAGAGCAATCCGGCATTAAGACAGGCCGCCAGACCGATAGACAGCGACAGACCCGCATGCTTTAACGGCCCGATAAAGATCAGGTTCATCACCTGGGTCATTATCAGCGTCACGATGGCGATCTTCACCGGGGTTTTGATGTCCTGACGCGAGTAGAACCCCGGCGCCAGCACCTTAACGACAATCAATCCCATCAGCCCTACGGAGTAAGCCACCAGCGCACGCTGGGTCATCGCGGCATCAAAGGCGCTGAATTTCCCGTACTGGAACAGCGCCACGGTCAACGGCTTGGCAAGGATCCCCAGCGCCACCGCGCTCGGTAAGGCCAGCAGAAAACACAGGCGCAAGCCCCAGTCCATCAGGCGACAATACTCGTCATGGTTACCGCTGGCGAAGCTTTTTGACAGCGACGGCAGCAGAATCGTCCCCAGCGCCACGCCCAGCACTCCCGACGGGAACTCCATCAGGCGATCGGCGTAATACATCCACGAGACGGAGCCCGACACCAGGAATGACGCAAAAATGGTGTTAATGATTAACGAAATCTGGCTCACCGAGACGCCGAGGATCGCCGGCCCCATCTGTTTTACCACCCGTATCGCCCCGGCATCTTTAAGGCTGATACGCGGCAGGACCAGCATGCCAATTTTTTTCAGATGTGGCAGCTGATAGGCCAGTTGCAGCACGCCGCCCACGGTCACCGCCCAGGCCATCGCCAACATTGGTGGATGGAAATACGGGGCGGCAAACAGCGCAAAGCCAATCATGCTGACGTTAAGGAACGTCGGAGCAAACGCCGGAACGGAGAAGCGGTTCCAGGTATTGAGGATCGCCCCGGCTAATGAGGCCAGTGAAATCAGCAGGATATACGGGAAAGTGATCCGCAGTAGTTGGGTGGTCAGTGCAAATTTATCAGGGCTGTCGGCAAAACCCGGCGCGGTCACGGTGATGACCCAGGGGGCCGCCAACATCCCCAGCACGGTCACGACCGCCAGCACCAGCGTCAGCAGGCCAGAAACATAGGCCACAAAGACACGGGTCGCATCTTCACCCTGCTTGCTTTTATACTCCGCCAGAATCGGGACAAATGCCTGAGAGAACGCCCCTTCTGCAAAAATGCGACGCAATAAATTGGGTAATTTGAATGCCACGAAAAAGGCATCCGTCGCCATCCCGGCGCCAAAAATTCGGGCGACGATCGCATCACGCGCAAACCCGAGAACGCGCGAGAACATCGTCATCGAACTGACTGCCGCCAGTGATTTTAATAGGTTCATTAACGTGTGATTCCACAACCCTGAAGTAAAACGCCCGCAATGGCGGGCGCTGGAAAGTGGCGATAGTCTACCGGGTTCGTGATGAATTACTACTCCCAGTTGTTACAACCAATTATTCACTCATCGCCTCGCGCCAGAGTTTTTCAACGATGCGCTGGGCCAGCAAAGCCTGTTCGCCCGAGGTTTCGGGAACCGTCTGATTTTGCACGCATTCGATAAAATGCCGGGCGCAGCCGGTAAAACCGCGTTGCTCCAGCGTGGTCTGCCAACCCGGCACCGGGCGCTGCACCACACCCTGCCCGCGCTCTTCCTGCCATTCACGCATATCGCGGACTTCATACAGACCGCCATCGGTAACGGCCTGCACCCACTCCCTCTGGCTGCCGGCACGCCGGTGCATACTGGTGGTCACTTCAAGCTGCCCGGCGCTGAAATGGTGTTCAGCATAGAGCATTTCACCCTGGGCCGTCGTCTGCAACGTACCGCCGCTCAGGCGCGTGTTACCGCCAGCCAGCCACAGCGCGGTATCCACCACATGCAGATAATCATCCAGCAGCGTGAAACGCAGATCGTGGCCCACGCTGTCAGCGCGATGTTTATCCATGCGCAGCGATGCACCACTGCCCAGTTGCGCTTTGAGTTCGCGATAGAGTGGCGCAAATCGGCGGTTAAACCCGACCATTAACGTCAGCTTACGCCGCGCGGCAAGTTCAACTAACGATTCCGCCTCGTTCAGTTTATCGGCCAGCGGTTTATCGACACAGACGTGTACTCCAGCGTTCAGCAGACGGCTGACGACCTCAAAATGTGAGGCCGTCGAAGTATGGACGAATACCGCATCACACTGCGCCGCCAGTTGCTCCAGCGATCCCGCGTAGGGGATCCGCCAGGTATCGCAAACACGCAGCGCCTTTTCTTTGCCTGGCGACCAGGCGGTCTGCAGCGTCCAACCATCCGCGGCGCCGAGCACCGGTAGCCAGGCCTTCTGCGCAATGCCTCCCAGCCCCACCACGCCAACACGTAATGTCGTCACGATTAATCTCCCAGGTGTGCCAGCAATGAGTCCAGCCGGGCTTTGAGTTCAGCCACTTCATCTTCCAGTGCCGCCACTCTGCTGACCAGATCGTCCGCCGGTGGCGAGACGGCCTCCACAGCGGTAATCAGCGAGTCCATGTCGTCACAGAACAGGTGCATATAGCGGGACTCACGCTTCCCTGGCTCACGGGGCAGGCGTGCCACGAAGGGGCCGTCCTCACGATTGGCCAGCGTCTCCAGCACCCCTTCCACCTCAGCCATATCGCTGAAGTCATGCATTCGCTGGGCGCGGCTACGCAGTTCACCCGGCGTCTGTGCGCCGCGTAGCAGCAGGGTCGTGACTACCGCCACTTCCGCCGACGTCAGCTTCAGATCGCCAAATTCGGAATTGCAGAAGCGCTGTTCATATTTAGTCACCCGATTGCCAAAACCGCTGACCGTACGCAGATAGTGGCGTTTGACTAAGGTATCCAGCAGATCCTGAATATCACTTTCACTGAGCGACATCACCGGTTCACGGTTGGTTTTCTGATTACAGGCGGTTACCACCGCGTTTACCGACAGCGGGTACTGCTCTGGCGTGGTCACCTGCTTTTCCAGCAAACACCCAATCACGCGCGCTTCATGTGCGGTTAACTGATATTTCATGCTTTCTCCTTAGCGACCCGGAGTCCAGTCCGGTGTCGTTAACGCCGTCAGTACATGGTCACGCCACTGCCCATCAATGAGCAGATAATTTTTGGCATAACCCTCTTTTTCAAAACCGAGACGCGCCAGTAAACCGCCGCTGCGCTGATTATGCGGCATATAGTTGGCCATAATGCGATGGATATGCTGCGTACGCTGCATATAACGAATCGCTGAGGTCAATGCTTCAAACATCAGCCCCTGTCCCTGCCATTTCTCACCAATAGAGTAGCCGAGGTAGCAGGCATGAAATGACCCGCGAACCACATTGGAAAAATTCGCCACGCCAATAATCTCTTTCTCTTCCGGATCGAGCAGCGCAAAATAGAACGCTGTCCCTTGCTTGTGAAACTCAGAGATCATCGACAAGCGCGCCTGCCAGCCAGAGGGGTAGCAGTGGCTGTCATCGCGCACTGGCTCCCAGGGTTTTAAGAACCCTTTATTCTCCGCGTAATAATCGGCCAGACGCCAGGCGTCACGATCGTATACCAGCCGCACTACCAGCCTGTCCGTCGTCAAACGCACCTTCGGCACGTTACTGCGATAGCCAAACATTCCCTTCTCCTGTTCCCCTGACTGATTACCCTGCTCCCTTCACTATACCTGTCCTGAACGATTGTGTGAAAACAGCAACATACCATTTTCTGCACCATCTCCCCTTTTCGATGAATAGACTCTATCGATCTTGCATTTTGATAAAAAAATATTGTCACGGGGATGCTGGGAAAGTCTGCCGCTTCCCCGCACACTATCCGGGCAACTCTTTATTTTCCCAGGAGGGGAAATGTCCCGCGTATCGCAGGCAAGGAACCTGGGTAAATATTTCCTGTTAGTCGATAATATGCTGGTAGTGCTCGGCTTTTTTGTCGTCTTTCCACTCATTTCCATTCGTTTTGTCGATCAGATGGGCTGGGCCGCATTGATGGTCGGCATTGCCCTCGGTTTGCGCCAGTTAGTCCAACAAGGGTTGGGCATTTTTGGCGGCGCGGTCGCCGATCGCTTTGGCGCCAAACCGATGATCGTCACCGGCATGCTGATGCGCGCGGCCGGTTTCGCAGCGATGGCCGTCGCCCATGAACCGTGGGTGCTGTGGCTCTCCTGTATTCTCTCCGGGTTAGGCGGCACCCTGTTCGACCCGCCCCGTGCGGCGCTGGTGGTCAAACTGGTACGCCCGCATCAGCGTGGTCGGTTCTTCTCCATCCTGATGATGCAGGACAGCGCCGGGGCGGTGATCGGCGCCCTGCTCGGCAGTTGGCTGTTACAGTACGACTTCCGCCTGGTGTGTAGCGTGGGCGCTGCAATGTTTATTGCCTGCGCCGCGTTCAACGCCTGGTATCTCCCGGCATGGAAACTGTCGACGGTGAAAACGCCGGTACGTGAAGGGCTCGGCCGGGTACTGCGCGATAAGCGCTTTGTGACCTACGTTCTGACCCTCACCGGGTATTACATGCTGGCCGTCCAGGTGATGCTGATGCTGCCGATTATGGTCAATGATATCGCCGGCTCGCCCACTGCAGTGAAGTGGATGTATGCCATTGAAGCGGCAATATCGCTGACCCTGCTCTATCCCATCGCCCGCTGGAGTGAACAGCGTTTTCGTCTGGAGCACCGGCTGATGGCCGGATTGCTGGTGATGACCGCCGCCATGTTGCCGATTGGCCTGACCAGCAATTTACAGCAGCTGTTTACCCTGATTTGCCTGTTCTATATTGGCTCTATCATCGCTGAACCGGCTCGCGAGACCCTCGGCGCATCGCTGGCTGACGCCCGCGCACGCGGTAGCTATATGGGGTTTAGTCGGCTGGGACTGGCCTTCGGCGGTGCCTTTGGTTACGCCGGCGGCGGCTGGCTGTTCGACTCCGGGAAAGCGCTGAATCAACCGGAACTACCGTGGCTGATGCTGGGGATTATCGGCTTTATTACCTTTATTGCCTTGTGGTGGCAGTTCAGCCAGAAACGTTCCACATCCGGTATGCTCGAGCCCCGAACCTGACCGACATTCAGGCTGAAGCGCATTTTCAGCCTTTTCCGCTATTCCCTTCGGTACTGGCAGGCCATGCTGCTTTATGTCAGGATAAGTGCATGGCACGACCGTTAAGGAACCCAATGAAAAAGATGTTTATCGTGGCCGCGCTCATGGTTAGCGGCCTTCTGAGCGGCTGTAATCAGCTTACGCAGTACTCGGTGAGCGAGCAGGAAATTAACCAGGCGCTGCAGAAACGTAACCACTTCGCCAAGGATATAGGCCTGCCCGGCGTGGCGGATGCACACATTGAACTACACAATCTGACCAGCGCCATCGGCCGTGAAGAACCCAATAAAATCACCCTGAGCGGTATCGCCAATCTGGATCTGAACTCATTGTTTGGCAACCAGAAGGCCACCATTGACCTTAAATTGAAAGCGCTGCCGGTCTTTAATAAAGAGAAAGGGGCTATCTTCCTGCAGGAAATGGAAGTGGTTGACGCCAAAGTAACGCCCGACAAGCTGCAGTCCGTCGTGCAGACGCTGATCCCTTATCTGAATCAATCTCTGCGCAGCTATTTTAACCAGCAACCGGCCTACGTGCTGCGTGAAGATGCCAGCACCGGCGAAGCCCTGGCGAAAAAATACGCCAAAGGCATAGAAGTGAAGCCTGGGGAAATTATCATCCCGTTCACCAATTAATATCCCGGGCGCATTGGCGCCCGTTTTTTTACAGAAATTGATGCAAAGGGAAACGTTTACGCTTATCCTTAGTGCCCGGCAAAAACAGCCCTGATGACTGACCCTATTAGCCGGAGCTCTCCATGACAGCACAATCCCAGGTATTGAAAATCCGCCGCCCTGACGACTGGCATATCCATCTGCGTGATGACGATATGCTGAAGACCGTCGTGCCTTACACCAGTGAGTTTTATGGCCGGGCGATCGTGATGCCGAATCTGGTGCCGCCTGTCACCACCGTCGAGGCCGCCATCAGCTATCGCCAGCGCATCCTCGATGCCGTACCGGCCGGGCATGATTTCACGCCGCTGATGACCTGCTACCTCACCGATACGCTCGACCCGGCAGAGCTGGAGCGCGGCTTCCACGCAGGCGTGTTCACCGCAGCCAAGCTTTACCCGGCCAATGCCACCACCAACTCCAGCCACGGCGTCACCAGCATCGATGCGATTATGCCGGTGCTTGAGCGCATGGAAAAAATGGGCATGCCGCTGCTGGTTCACGGCGAAGTGACACACGCAGAGATCGATATCTTCGATCGTGAAGCGCGCTTTATCGAAACAGTGATGGAACCTCTGCGCCAGCGCTTACCGGGTCTTAAAGTGGTGTTTGAACACATCACCACCAAGGACGCCGCCGAGTACGTTCGGGATGGCAATGACCTGTTGGCCGCCACCATTACTCCGCAGCACCTGATGTTTAACCGTAATCACATGCTGGTTGGCGGCGTGCGTCCGCATCTTTACTGCCTGCCCATTCTGAAACGCAATATCCACCAGCAGGCGCTGCGTGAACTGGTCGCCAGCGGCTTTACCCGCGCATTCCTCGGCACGGATTCGGCGCCGCATGCCCGTCATCGTAAAGAAGCCAGCTGTGGCTGTGCCGGTTGCTTCAATGCTCCGACGGCGCTTGGCAGCTACGCAACGGTATTTGAAGAGATGAATGCTCTGCAACACTTTGAGGCATTCTGCTCGCTGAATGGCCCGCGCTTCTATGGGCTGCCGGTCAATGAGACCTTCGTTGAACTGGTACGCGAAGAGAGCACCGTCGTCGAGAGTATCGCGCTTCCGGGCGATACGCTGGTGCCGTTCCTTGCCGGCGAAACCGTGCGCTGGACGATGAAAAAATAAAAACGGTCCCCCTGTTGTAAACGCCAAATGCATACTGTATAAATAAACAGTATATTACACAGGGGGCAATCATGCGCATTGAAGTGTCTATCGCCAAAACTACAGCCTTACCCAACGGCGCCTTAGAAGCGCTAAACAATGAACTCTCCCGACGCATTGAACAACAATTCCCGACTAACCCAAGCCAGGTCACCGTACGCTTTGCCGCCAGCAACAATCTGTCTGTGATTGGTGGCCTCAAAGAAGATAAAGACCGGATTAGCGAAATCCTGCAAGAGACCTGGGAAAGCGCCGATGACTGGTTTATCCATGACGTATCCTGACGCCCTTTCGGCAGCCTGAAGACGCGTACGCGATCCACCCGCGTGCTCAGCGCGAGTTAATCTCGTGTTTTTACCAGGGTTGTCTGAAGTGTGGCAGGTGCAACAAATAACATTTGCTCCCTCATTGTGCTTTTTTTTGCCGGGTCGCCCCGGCTTTTTTTATCCCGCAAAATTCAGACTTTTCATTCCCCTCATGATTATTTCCTTTAAAAATAACCCTTCGCGACACTATATTTGTGCAAAAAAGCGTCAAACAGAGGAGTATTCGCTCTGTTTGCGTTAATTTCTCGAGTTTATTCTTAACTCCTGATATAATTAACTTGCTTCAAAAAACATGCATTAAACCTCGAGAATTGTTGTCTTTTAACATGTGAATAAGGGGTTATGATGGAAAAGAATAATGAAGTCATCCAGACCCATCCCCTCGTCGGATGGGACATCAGCACCGTTGATAGCTACGATGCAATGATGTTGCGCCTGCACTACCAAAACCCCACTCAAGAAAGCAGTAACGAAGCTGAAATTGGCCAGACGCTATGGCTCACCACGGAAGTCGCACGTCAATTTATCTCTATTCTGGAAGCAGGTATTGCCAAGATTGAATCAGGCGAATACCAGGCAAATGAGTACCGCAGGCATTAAAGATTATGCCGCACGCAATATACACACACTAAACAGGCACCCGTCGGGTGCCTGATTTATTTTCGTGCTTGTATTCGCACTTGTATAAGTGCAGACGGTTAATTACCCTGCTTATTAAAACAAAAAACCGGAACCTATCATGCAATACGATCTCATCATTATCGGCAGCGGCTCAACGGGTGCTGCCGCTGGCTATTATGCCCGCCAGGCGGGACTTAACGTGCTGATGACCGATGCGCACCAGCCACCACACCAGGAGGGCAGCCATCACGGTAATACGCGCCTTATCCGTCACGCCTACGGCGAAGGTGAAAGATATGTTCCGTTGGTCCTGCGCGCTCAGACATTGTGGGATGAGTTCGCCGCCAGCAGTGGCGAAGCAGTATTCGAACGCACCGGGGTCATTAACCTGGGTCCGGCAAACTCGACGTTCCTCGCTAACGCCGCCCACAGCGCCAGCACCTTTCAGTTGGAGACAGAAGAACTCGATGCCCAGGCCATCATGGCCCGCTGGCCTGAAATTCGCGTACCGCAAGATTATCGCGGCATTTTCGAACCCGCCTCCGGAGTGTTACGCAGCGAGCTGGCAATCAAAACCTGGATCCGCCTGGCGCGTGAAGCTGGCTGCGCACAGCTGTTCAACTGCCCGGTGACCGCCATCCATCACCATGCAGATGGCGTTTCTATCGAGACCGCTGATGGCACTTACCACGGTAAGAAGCTGCTGGTCAGCGCCGGAACCTGGGTTACGCGCCTGCTACCGGATCTGCCGATCCAGCCGGTACGTAAAATCTTTGCCTGGTTCCAGGCTGATGGTCGCTACAGCAGCAAAAACAACTTTCCGGCCTTTACCGGCGAGCTACCGAACGGCGATCAGTTCTATGGTTTCCCGGCGGAAGATAACGAACTGAAAATTGGCAAGCACAACGGTGGCCAGCCGATTGCCGCGCCGGAAGAGCGCACACCGTTTGGCGCAGTGGCCACCGATGGCTCTGAATCGTTTAATTTCCTGCGTAATGTCCTGCCGGGCATTGGTGGCTGCCTGCACGGTGCCTCCTGCACTTACGACAATACGGTAGATGAAGATTTTATCATTGATACCCTGCCCGGCCACCCGGATACCCTGCTGATAAGCGGGCTGAGCGGCCATGGTTTCAAGTTTGCGCCGGTGTTGGGTGAGATTGCTACCCAGTTTGCCCGTGGAGAGACGCCGGCCTTTGATCTGACGCCCTTCTCACTGTCACGTTTTTAGTCATACTGCAGGCTTTTCAGGCCGCGCAAACGTGGCCTGACATCACAGATAAAAAAACGGCCTCAACAGAGGCCATGGAATACCGAGAGAGATTATGCGTCGCCTGTATGAATTACTGGTCAACAACGTCCGCGAGCACTTTATGATTTACCTCGCGCTGTGGCTTCTGCTGGCGATCATCGATCTCATCTGGTTATGGTTTTTCTGACAGGTCAGGGTCGGGGATCCCCAGCTTGGTATTCAGACGACCGCGTGATTTATTGAAAATCTTGTTGCCATTTTCCCGCCCGGCACGCAGCTGACGCTGCTCTTCTTCCGGGAGCTTATGCTCTTCCATACACGCCTCACTGCAGCAGCCGGCAAATTTTTCGGCACAGCTCGGGCACTGGATAAACAGCAGATGGCAGCCGTCGTTCAGGCAGTTCGTGTGGCTGTCGCACGGCGTGCCGCACTGGTGACAATGGGCAATCACATCATCGGAGATGCGCTCACCCATACGCTCATCAAAGACAAAGTTTTTGCCAATAAAGCGGACCGGCAGCCCCTGTTCGCGGGCACGGCGTGCATATTCAATGATCCCGCCTTCGATATGCCAGACTTTGCTGAAACCGTTATGCTTCATCCAGGCACTGGCTTTCTCGCAACGAATTCCGCCGGTGCAGTACATCACGATCTTTTTATCTTTATGATCCTGCATCATTTCAACCGCTTTTGGCAGCTGATCGCGGAAGGTATCAGCCGGAATTTCAAGCGCCTGCTCAAAATGGCCGACTTCATACTCGTAGTGGTTACGCATATCGATAAAGACCGCGTCAGGATCGTCCAGCATCGCATTCACTTCCGCAGCTTTCAGATAATCGCCCACGTCTGACGCATCGAATGTCGGATCGTCGATACCATCCGCCACGATGCGGTCACGGACTTTCAACCGCAGTACCCAGAAGGATTTACCGTCGTCGTCCAGGGCAATGTTCATCCGCAGGCCATCCAGCGCCGGGTCGAAGGCGTAGAGAAACTCACGCAGGGCATTCACCTGGCTTTCAGGCACGCTAATTTGGGCGTTGATCCCTTCATGGGCCAGATAGATGCGGCCAAAGACGTTTAATCGGGTGAGGGCAATCCACAGTGCATCGCGCGTCGCTTTCGGATCTACGATGGTGAAATATTTATAAAACGAGATCGTCGTACGCGGTTCGCTCTCGGCTAACATCTGCGCTTTTAACGTCTCATTTGAAATGCGGTTGTGTAACACTGGCATGGTGTACCTGCTCGGCATAGGAAATGAGTAAAATAAACGGCCGGCATCATATAGCAAACAACCAAAATTTACATCCCCTCATTTTGCGCTACATTTCCCTCACGCCCCTGGGTTGCCGTTTAACAATAAATGCCACCTGGGACTGTCGTTTTGGCTGATGCACTAAATAATGCGATAATAGAACGAGTTGCTTACTTGAACAGGTATAAGATGACCCACTTACCTAAATTCTCTGTGGCGTTGCTGCACCCGCGTTACTGGCCACTGTGGTCAGGTATTGGTCTGCTGTGGTTGGTTGTCCAACTGCCCTATCCGCTGATTTACCGTCTTGGCACCGCCATTGGCCGCCTGGCACTGCGCTTTATGAAACGTCGCGCTAAAATCGCCTACCGTAATCTGGAACTCTGCTTCCCGGACAAAACTGAAGAAGAACGTCACCAGATGGTGGTGCAAAACTTTGAATCCGTCGGCATGGGATTAATGGAAACCGGGATGGCCTGGTTCTGGCCGGCACACCGCATCGCCCGCTGGACCGACTCTATCGGGGTCGAGCATATCAGAGCAGTTCAGGCCCAGCATCGCGGGATTCTGCTGATCGGCATCCACTTCCTGACGCTCGAAATGGGGGCCAGGATGTTTGGCATGAATGAACCCGGCATCGGCGTCTACCGTCCGAATGACAACCCGGTCATCGACTGGCTGCAAACCTGGGGACGCCTGCGTTCCAACAAAGACATGATCGACCGTAAAGATCTGAAGGGTATGATCCGTGCGCTGAAGAAAGGTGACGTGATCTGGTATGCCCCCGATCACGACTACGGCCCTACCGCCAGCGTCTTTGTGCCATTTTTCGCCGTCGACCAGGCCGCCACCACTTCCGGGACCTGGATGCTGGCGAAAATGTCGAAAGCCTGCATTGTGCCTTTCGTTCCGCGCCGTAAGCCCAATGGCCAGGGCTATGAACTGATTATCCTGCCACCGGAATGCGACCCACCGTTGGATGATGCTGAAACCACCGCGGCGTGGATGAACCGTATCGTCGAAAAGTGCATTCTGATGGCGCCGGAGCAGTATATGTGGCTGCATCGCCGCTTTAAAACTCGTCCACCTGATATGCCTTCACGCTACTAAGTTGCTCTCCCTCCGGTAGCATTAGCCTGCCGGAGGAGCCTCCCTTCTCGCGCTTTTAATCACTTGCCTTTATTGCGATGATCATTTCTCAGGCGCATAATTAGCAGGCTCATATTTCCACTTTGTCTGACCTGCCTGGCAGGCCACCGGAAGCCTATGTTGTCTGCAGATACCCCGATTAACTGGAAGCGAAATCTCACTGTTACCTGGTTTGGCTGTTTCTTGACTGGCGCCGCCTTCAGTCTGGTCATGCCCTTTCTCCCGCTCTATGTCGAGCAGCTCGGGGTCACGGGGCATAGCGCCCTGAATATGTGGTCCGGGTTAGTGTTCAGCATTACGTTCTTATTCTCAGCCGTCGCGTCCCCCTTCTGGGGCGGACTGGCCGACCGCAAAGGACGTAAAATCATGTTGCTGCGTTCGGCCCTGGGGATGGCTATTGTCATGATGCTAATGGGGCTGGCGCAAAATATCTGGCAGTTTATGGTACTGCGGGCTTTGCTGGGGCTGCTTGGCGGGTTTATTCCGAATGCCAATGCGCTTATCGCCACCCAAATCCCCCGTCAGAAGAGCGGCTGGGCGCTGGGCACGCTTTCCACCGGGGCAGTCAGTGGCGCCCTGCTCGGCCCACTGGCGGGCGGATTTCTCGCCGATCACTGGGGTCTGCGCATGGTGTTTTTTCTTACCGCCAGCGTACTTCTCATCTGCTTTATCCTGACGCTGCTGCTCATCCGCGAGCAGTTTGTACCGGTGGCGAAAAAAGAGATGCTGAACGCCCGCGCGGTGTTCTCCTCCCTGAAGAGTCCAAAGCTGGTCCTCAGCTTGTTTGTGACCACGATGATTATTCAGGTTGCCACCGGGTCAATTGCCCCTATTCTGACGCTCTACGTGCGTGACCTGGCAGGAGATGTTAGCAATATTGCCTTTATCAGCGGCATGATAGCTTCCGTGCCCGGCGTTGCGGCACTGATCAGCGCGCCGCGCCTCGGCAAGCTCGGCGATCGTATCGGCCCGGAAAAAATTCTCATCGTCGCCCTGCTGTTATCCGTGCTGCTGCTGATCCCGATGGCGTTCGTCCAGACGCCGCTACAACTCGGGATATTGCGCTTTCTTCTGGGGGCAGCCGATGGTGCGCTACTGCCTGCGGTACAGACGCTGCTGGTTTACAACTCCACCAGTCAAATCTCCGGACGAATCTTTAGCTATAACCAGTCGTTTCGCGATATTGGCAATGTCACCGGCCCGTTGATCGGTGCCTCTGTTTCTGCCAGCTACGGTTTCCGGTCGGTATTCTTAGTAACGGCCGCCGTGGTGCTGTTCAATGCCCTCTATTCCACCTTGAGTTTGCGGCGCCCCAACCGCGACAACTCCGCGCCACGTACCGATACCCGCGACGGTTCGGTAAATTAAGTTCAACATGGGGCCTTCCCCTTGACGCATTGCCGACTGCCTTCTATAGATTGAATCGTGTCCATTTTTCATTCTTCTTAGGGGGTTAGCCATGCCAAAGGATTCGATTTTCTACGCCACACTCGAAGAAGCTATCGATGCGGCCCGTGAAGAGTTCCTTGTCAATAATCCGGATAGCGACGAGGAGAGTGCCAACGTTGAGCAACTGAATATTCAGAAGTACGTTCTGCAGGATGGCGATATCGCCTGGCAGGCTGAATTTTTTGCCGACGAAGATGAAGAAGGTGAGTGCCTGCCCATGTTAAGCGGCGAGGCGGCACAGAGCGTGTTTGACGGTGATTATGATGAGATAGAGCTGCGCCAGGAGTGGCTGGAAGAGAATACGCTACATGAATGGGATGAAGGCGAATTCCAGCTGGAACCCTCTCTGGACACCGAAGAGGGTCAGACTGCCGCGGACGAATGGGACGAGCGCTGATCAGTTATACGGGCCGTGGCTGGCATCCAGCGGTAGCAACAGCGTATCGAAGACCAGCGAAAATGGCAGGTCGAGAATAGTGATATAGCGCCATGACGAATCACGGACATCCCATTGCACACCGGGATAATACTGATTTCCATGCCCCTGCCCTGGCACCGTACGGCTAATGATGCTGCCGCAGCCGCTAAGCAGCAGCGTCATGGCGACAATCAGTAAAACTCTCATCTCTACCTCAATTCTCAGATAAAAAAATACCGGCACTATTGCCGGTATTTTTCCTTAATAAACGGCTTATTTCGTCTTTAACGCCAGCGGGTTGAGCGTCGTCTGCTGATACGCACTCACCCACGAAGAGTATTTCTCCGGTGCAGCCCACACGCGATAGTGTAAACGAGACAGGGTGACCGGGTCACTCAGCAACACCAGACGGCGATCGCGATTGAGCTTATCCGGCGTTTCATTCAACGCCTGCTCAACGTGACGCTCACGGGCGATGTCCAGAATATGCCCGTGACGGTGACGTGCCGTTGCCATCGCTGTCGCCAGCGCGTTAAACGATGGGTTAAACACGGCATGCATAAAGCCATCATCCAGCGAACGCTGACGGTTCAGAGTCAGATAAGCATCAGTATCTTTCAGCACCTGCGGCGGCGAATACTCTTCCGGGATCAGGAACAGCTTCCAGCGTTTGGTGCGCAGGCCCATGGTCGCCCGGCTGGAGATCACCGAGACAAACGGCGACAGGATCAGCGAGAAGACAATCGGTGCCAGCCAGAACAGGAAACGCAGATCCAGCCAGGCCATACCAACCGCCCACACCAGACCCAGCAGCAGCTGAGAACCATGGCGCATAAAGGCCTCACCCCACGGCGTGGAGTCATCATCACGCTGCGGTGAGTTCCAGACCACTTCCCAGCCGAGGAACGCGCTGACCACAAACACGGTGTGGAACAGCATACGCACCGGCGCCAGCAGCACGGAGAACAGAACCTCCAGCAGCAGAGAAAGTGTCACGCGGAAAAATCCGCCGTACTCTTTCGAGCCTTTGCACCACACCAGAATAATGCTCAGCAGTTTCGGCAGGAACAGCAGCACCATCGTGGAGGCAAACAGCGCAATCGCCAGTTCAGGACGCCACTGCGGCCAGACCGGGAACAGCTGACGCGGCTGCAGGAAGTACTGCGGCTCCGTCAACGCATGAACGACCTGCAGCGCGGTGGACAGGGCAAGGAACATAAACCACAGCGGCGCCGACAGGTAGGACATCACGCCGGTCAGGAACACCGCACGGTGAACCGGGTGCATACCTTTCACCAGGAACAGACGGAAGTTCATCAGGTTGCCGTGGCACCAGCGGCGGTCACGCTTGAGTTCGTCCAGCAGGTTTGGCGGCAGCTCCTCGTAGGAACCCGGCAGATCGTAGGCGATCCACACGCCCCAGCCGGCACGACGCATCAGCGCCGCTTCGACGAAGTCATGTGACAGAATCGAACCGGCAAAGGAGCCTTCTCCCGGCAGCGGCGCCAGCGCGCAGTGCTCGATAAACGGTTTCACGCGGATAATGGCGTTGTGACCCCAGTAGTGCGATTCACCCAACTGCCAGAAATGCAGACCTGCAGTAAACAGTGGGCCGTAGACCCGGGTCGCAAACTGCTGGCAACGCGCATACAGGGTGTCCATTCCGGAGGCGCGCGGCGAGGACTGGATGATCCCGGCATTCGGGTTCGCTTCCATCAAACGCACCAGCCCGGTCAGACACTCACCGGTCATCACCGAGTCAGCATCCAGCACCACCATGTAGCTGTACTGGCTGCCCCAGCGGCGGCAGAAGTCATCGATGTTTCCGCTTTTACGCTTCACACGACGACGACGGCGGCGGTAGAAAATCTGCCCTTCGCCCTGCACTTCGGCAATCAGTTCCATCCACGCTTTCTGCTCAGCAACACAGATGTCCGGGTTGTAGCTATCGCTGAGGATATAGACGTCAAAATGCTGCTGTTGGCCGGTGGCCTTCACCGATTCCCAGGTCGCACGCAGCCCGGCGAAGACGCGATCGACGTCTTCGTTACAGATCGGCATGATCAGCGCGGTGCGGTGTTCGGGATTCAGCGGCTCGTCACCGACGGTAGAGGCGGAAATACTGTATTTATCTCGCCCCATCAGCAGCTGCAGGAAGCCCATCAACGCCGTCCAGAAGCCTGCCGATACCCAGCAGAACAGCACAGCAAAGAGGATCAGAATCCCGGTCTGCAGCATGTATGGCAACAGCTGCATAAAGGAGACCCACAGGTTCTGCCCTACCATATCTGCCGGGTTGATTAACGCCCAGCCCTGATACGGCAGAATCGTTTTCATATACCAGGTCGCGACGACGGTCTGCGCCAGCGTCAGCAGCAGCAGTGTGTAGCGACGAATGGTGCCGACGGTACGCCACTTCTGCTCACTCTCCTGCTCTTCCTTGGTCAGGCGAGAGAGATAGCGCGGGGTTACGTCGCGGCCACGCAGACGATCCCAGAAGCGGCCCACCGGATTGGTGCGCCACGGGTCCGGGAACATCGAGGAGCGCTTAGCTTTCGGCATTGCCTGTAACTGCGTGCGGCCTTCATCATCTTTTATCAACTGGTCAGCGGCCAGGGAGTCAGGCCAGCTGTGTTCCAGACGTGATTTAACGGACCCCAGTGGTGAGTCGTCTTCGCGAGCAAAAGTATGATGCTCCGCATCCAGCGCTTCGTGTACCGCCTGCAGGCTGGTCTCCGGAAGCGCCGCTTTTTCAGCATCGGACAGCGGCAATGCGTCAATGTACTTCGTTATCTTATTCATTGGCAGGCAGCTGATAGCTCCAGGTTTCGCTCAGCGGCTGATCAGCATTGACCAGTGCAGCGCGCATTTCCGTGGTTTTCTTCGGATCTTTGACTTTTACGCGCAGGATCATACGCCAGCCCTTAGTTACCGGGTTGTAACGCACGGTATTCTCAACGATCTCCGCGTTATCACCGATGCTCGCCTGCGCCGTTACCGGCGTGTCTGACGGCATTTTTTTCATGTCAGCGCCGGTAAAATCGACGATAAACGCAATGGTGCCATCCGGTTGACGGATCAGGTTTGACTGCTTCACATCGCCTGTGGAACGGCGAGTCTGCATCACGTAGGCGTTATCCGGCGCATGCAGTTTGTCTTCATCGCGACTGAAGGTAATCGAGTATTTGAAGTTCATCTCTTTACCCGGCTCCGGCAGCTGATCCGGCGTCCAGTAGGTCACGATGTTATCGTTAGTTTCGTCATTGGTCGGGATTTCAACCAGCTCGATTTTCCCTTTGCCCCAGTCGCCTTTCGGGGTGATCCACGCGCTCGGGCGGAGATCGTAACGATCGTCGAGGTCTTCAAAGCGGGAGAACTGGCGGCCACGCTGGAGCAGGCCAAAGCCCTGCGGATTTTCCATCGCATAGCTGCTGACGGCCAGATGTTTTGGATTATTCAGCGGACGCCAGATCCACTCACCGTTGCCGGCAAGAATCGACAGACCGTTGGAATCATGCAGCTCCGGACGGAAGTTAGATGCCGCGGAAGGCTGATTCGGCCCAAACAGGAACATACTGGTCAGCGGCGCCACACCCAGTTTGCCAACCTTGTCGCGCAGGTACACCTTGGACTGCACGTCAACCACGGTGTCGCGGCCCGGCATGATCACAAAACGATAGGCACCGGTGGCGCGCGGTGAGTCCAGCAGGGCATAAATCGTCAGGCGCTTATCCGTGGCTTTTGGACGTTCAATCCAGAACTCACGGAAACGCGGGAATTCTTCGCCGGAAGGCAGCGCGGTATCGATCGCCAGACCACGAGCGGATAATCCATACACCTGGCCCTGACCGAGAACGCGGAAGTAACTGGCGCCGAGCATGCTGACAATTTCGTCGTTCTTATCTTTGCTGTTGATCGGGTACAGTACTTTGAATCCGGCGAAGCCGAGGTCTTTCACCGTATCTTTATCATGCTGGACGCTGCCAAAATTAAAGTAATCCGGGCT
Organism: Klebsiella sp. B345; assembly: GCF_051131735.1. NCBI lineage: Bacteria > Pseudomonadati > Pseudomonadota > Gammaproteobacteria > Enterobacterales > Enterobacteriaceae > Klebsiella > Klebsiella sp. B345. The sequence continues at coordinate 5,006,100 of NZ_CP180443.1, read as the reverse complement.
ATATTTAATCTTACGCACGCTGTTCACGGTGACTTCATTGATGGTTACCGGCGTGTCGAAGTACATACCCTGATGATAAAACTCAAGCTTGAACGGCGTCTTTTGATTGTTCCAGTAAGCCTTGTCGTGATTAAACTGAATTTGCTGATAGTCCGCGTATTTCATATCGCGGAAAACGGAGGGCAGGTTGCTCTTAGGGGCTTCATAGCCTTTCCCGGCTAACGTTTTGGCCTCTTTTGCAACGTCATCAATGCTAAACGCCCATGCAGATGAAGTACACAGGGACAACATTACGGCTGCGCTTAACCAGCGCATTTTCATCATCTGTGGTTTAAGTTTCATATAAGTAAGCACTTCCCCCTTTGTGTGCTTAAATCGATCCGATCTATTTTAATGGTAATTCAGGCAATCCGACAACATAATCCCTGCTTTGTTCATCTCAGCGGTGCAGGTAACAGACTGTTAACTCCACTTTTGTACTTTGCGTACTTATCCTGGAGACAGATACCCTGAGTTGATGTAGGGTTGCTGGGAATTTAAACGTTATCACCTTGAGTGATAAGACGAATTGTCTGAGAATGTAGTGATATTGTATGAATAACGCGCCAGCACAACGTGAATACTTCTTCGATAGCATCCGCGCATGGCTTATGCTGCTGGGGATCCCTTTTCATATATCCCTGATTTACTCCAGCCACAGCTGGCATGTGAATAGCATCGAGCCCTCCTGGTGGCTGACGTTGTTCAACGACTTTATCCATGCGTTTCGCATGCAGGTCTTCTTTGTTATTTCCGGCTATTTCTCCTACATGCTGTTCCTGCGCTATCCGCTCAAAAAATGGTGGAAAGTGCGCGTGGAACGCGTCGGTATCCCGATGCTCACGGCCATTCCACTGCTGACGCTCCCGCAGTTCATCATGTTGCAGTACGTCAACGGCAAGGCCGACAGCTGGCACGCGCTTTCTGGCTATGACAAGTTTAATACACTGGCATGGGAGCTGATCTCACACCTGTGGTTTTTGCTGGTGCTGGTGGTCCTGACCACCCTTGGGGTGGTGCTGTTTAAATGGCTGACAGGCCGTCGCCCGGCCGATGGCCCCACCTTTGGTGACACTGTCACATTGGCTCAGCTGTCGATGATTTTCCTCGCGCTCGGCGTGCTTTATGCCCTGATCCGTCGCACCTTGTTGGTGATTTACGCCCCGGTGCTGAGCAATGGCCTGTTCAACTTTATCGTCATGCAGACCCTGTTTTATCTGCCGTTCTTTATTCTTGGCGCTCAGGTGTTTATCAATGCGCGCTTGAAAGCGATGTTCACCACCCCCTCACCATGGTGCTTCGTAGGCGCTCTGCTAGGCTTTATTGCCTATCGCCTGAATCAGCAGTATGGCTCTGGTGACGGGTGGATGTACGAAGTCGAGTATGTCATTACCATGGTGCTGGGGCTGTGGATGGTCAACGTGGTGTTTTCGCTTGGCCACCGCCTGCTGAACTTCCAGTCGGCACGGGTGACCTATTTTGTGAATGCCTCACTGTTCATTTATCTGGTGCATCATCCGCTGACCCTGCTCTACGGCGCCTGGATAGCCCCGGCGATAAAATCGAACGCGCTCGGTTTTGTGACTGGCTTAATCTTTGTAGTGGGTATTGCCCTGGTGCTGTATGAAATTCACCTGCGCATCCCCCTGCTACGCTTTCTCTTCTCGGGGAAGTTTCAGAGCAAAGCCGCTAAACCGCAGGTTTCCGCCAGCTAACTCAACCTATATGTCCGGTCGTTCACCGGCTCAACTCTGGCAATGAACGACCAGCACTTCCCTTTCGCCGTGATTACTGCGGCTGCAATAACCGGCGGTAAATCTCCGCGGTTTCATCATCAAAGCAGACGAAAAAGACCCGCTCCAGCGGGTTATAACGGACCAGAAAAGCATTCACCGTCTGCACCGCAATTTCCGCCGCGGCTTGTTTCGGATAACCGTACACCCCGGTACTGATTGCCGGGAAAGCTATCGACCGATAGCTGTTGGCTGATGCCAGCAGCAGGCTGTTGCGGTAGGCGTCGGCGAGGATCTGCGCTTCATGTTGTTCGCCACCGCGCCAGACCGGCCCGACCGCATGAATAACCGCGCTGGCTGGCAACTGACCAGCAGTGGTAATCACCGCATGGCCCGGAGGGCACTCCCCTTGTTGTTGGCGCACCACCTTGCAGGCAGTAAGAAGTTCGGGCCCGGCGGCACGATGAATCGCGCCATCGACGCCCCCACCCCCCAGTAGTGAAGGGTTAGCGGCATTGACGATAACATCGACCTCCAGCGTGGTGATGTCGCCGAGAATCACCTCAGGTTTAACCGTCATTTTGCCTCCTGTCGGCTTACGTCTTTACATAATGCATTGTGGCTAATATGGCACGATAGTCCCCAGGACGAAAGTCTGTGTATTTGAGCACGGGCAATCGAACAGCGCAGAATAGCAAGGAAATGCTGCGGACTGGCCGCCCGGTATAAGGGATAAACGTGTAGAAAACAAAACAGGACCTGAGGTCCTGTTTTGGCATTAGGGGGTAATTAAGATCACGCCCGGTCGGGCGTTTCATTCACTAAAGCGGCTTTATTTTTCTGCGCTCGCGCGGCCAGCCATAACCCGCAATTTTTCATCGCGTAACCAAAGACCAGTCCCAGAGCCAGAGAAGGCACCACCACTCGCCAGTCACCGTTGCCAGCAAAGGTGGCACAAGCACCAATAAAGGTGCCGGGGACAAAAGAGAGCAACAGCTTGCGCGCCTGAATACACATCAGGAAGGCCACAACGCCGGTCATCATATAGCCCAGGATCTCAAGATGCGGCGCCAGCGCGCTGCCGTAGATAATGACCAGCGCCCACACCACGCCGCTCATTACCGTGCAGGTGGAGATCAACAGCCCTTTCAGACCGCCCTGCGGGCAGGCAAAATAGGCCGTACAGCCCAGGAAACCCGCCCAGCTCAGCAGGCCAAGCGCGACCGCCACCCATCCCCAGAGACCGGAGAGAATGCCTGTCGTTATTGCAATTGCGAGAAGTATGTTCATGGCACGTATCATAGCAGATACGTGCCGTTCAAATGAGATCTGAAGCACGTTATATGCAAGCAATGAGTTTCACTTGCACTTAATGTGTGATTTAAATCACATATTACTCTTCGGTTTCTTCTTCTAACTCATCCCACATCGCAGAGATCGCTTCGCGCGTCAGCAGGGCCATGGTGCGCCAGAACGGCGTCTCCGCATGGGCTTCGACTTTCCCGAGGAAGGTCCCGCACCAGGGCAGAATGTAGTCTGCGAACAGGGTTTCCAGGACTTCGCTTTCGTCTTCGGTTGCGTGATCTTCCAGCCAGGAGGCCGCCAGCAGCAAGGAACCAATATGGTCGGCTTTGCCTTCGCCAGTCGGGATGCCGTGGGCGCTCAGGAAACCACGCACTTCGGCTTCGCTCGCCCCTTCAACCCATGCGCTACGGTACGGGGGAACGCTGCATTCGTCCCCGACAAACAGTGCGTTATAGTCCGCAGCCAGCGGTTGTACATCGCAGCTTTTTTGCAGACGCTCCAGCAGCTCATCCTGTTCCAGCGGCCAGTTCGCCGCCAGCTTCCCTTCTCGAATCAAGGTAAACAGCGGCACCAGCAGCGGATCCTGAGGTTGGCGATAGTACAAAGAGCCCAGTACACGGCAGAGGATTGAAAACTCGTTCATTCAATTATTCCAGTTTTTCACATTAAAGATCGGCAAATTCAGGGATTGCCGGCATCCCGCGGGACTCAAGGAAATTCAGCAGCCGACGTGGAGAAACGTTAAGGATCCGATCCTCGGGGAAGCCCACTTCATCCAGGATCTTACGGCACGCGGAAAATTCCCCCAGGGTAAAGGCGGTGTGCGAATCAGAGCCCAGCGCCACCCAGCCGCCGGCATCGCGAACCGCGGCGGCAATGGCCCGGCAGTTATCTTCACTGCCCACGCGCGAGGAGACAAAGGATGAGTTATTGATTTCCAGCGCCACCTGATATTTTGCCGCAGCCGCGGCGATGGCCGGGATATCAACGGGGAATTTCGGGTTGCCCGGATGGCTGATAATGTGTACCGCGCCGCTGGCCATGGTGGCGATCATCGCTTCGGTGTGGGTCGCTTTATCCTGCGGCGGGAACACCGGCTCATGGAAGCCGGCGATGAACAAATCCAGCGACGACAGCATCGGCCCGCTGCAGTCAATTTCGCCCTGGATATTTTTAATATTGGCTTCAATGCCGCGCAAGATGCCAACGCCATCCACCATCCGCGGCCAGATGCGCATATTGACGAAGTGCCAGTAGTGCGGTGCATCGGCCATATCCGGACCGTGGTCGGTAATGGCGAAAAGTTTGATCCCCTTGCGCTTTGCTTCAGCAATATAATCGTGCAGGGTACTGTAGGCGTGGGTACTGGCGACGGTATGCATGTGCAGGTCAACAGGATACATCACATTCTCCTTCTCTGTTTGTGGCAAGGATAGCAGGAATCAGGACCTATGATTAGCAAAAACCCCGCCGCAGCGGGTGATGTCTTAGTATCCGCGCTGACGATCGACCTGCCCGCTTACCGTCTCACCCCGTTCCAACTGGCCGATGGTGCCAGCAATATAGGCAATGGCTTCCAGTGGACGAGTGACCGCAGCCACATGTGGGGTCATGGCCACCCGAGGATGCGCCCACAGCAGGCTTGCTGCCGGTAACGGTTCACGACTAAAGACATCCAGCATCGCCCCTTTAAGCTTGCCGCTATTCAGTGCCGCTAATAGATCGTCTTCCACAACGTGAACACCACGTGCCAGATTGAGAACATAGCTGTTATCCGGAAGCTGCGCCAACAGCTGCTGGTTAATAATCCCGGCAGTTTCCGCCGTGTTCGGTAGCAGGTTGATCAACACCCGGGTTCCGCCGAGAAATGCACCCAGCTCATCGGCGCCGGCAAAACTTTGCACCTGCGGCCAGGCTTTGCGGCTGCGGCTCCAGCTACGCAGCGGGAAGCCCCATACCTGCAGCGCTTCGGCGACTTTCGCGCCGAGTACGCCCGCGCCCATAATCCCGATAGTAAAGGTGTCTCGCGGATAGTCGTCCAGCGGTTGCCAGCGCGCTTGCTGTTTTAAGGCCTGATAGTCATCGAAGCGACGGAACCAGTGCAATACCTGGCTGACCGCGTATTCCTGCATCTGCTGACCCATTCCGGTGTCTTCGAGACGGAAAAGCGGGATCGACATTGGCAGCATTTCCGGGTGCTGGCGTAGTTTACTGAGGATCGAATCAACACCCGCTCCGAGGGCAAAGACCGCTTTTAAATCCCGTCCCTGAAGCATTTCGACTGGCGGATGCCAGACCAGCGCGTAATCAGCATGCTGGTTGTCACCGGATTTCCATTCACGGACGCGCGCGCCTGGCAGCCGTTTTTCCAGCTCTGCAATCCAGTAAGCGGTATCAAATGTCGGGTGATAATAAATAATGTCCATCGTGGCTCCTGATAGCTGACGCGTCGTGCAGGTCTACCCAAGCGTCATGTTTTATTTGTTGTTTTCTATTGGGTTGTCAGCATAACAAATTTCATTTTTCTATCGAGTAAAAAGAGAGTGGTGACAAAAAAATCGATTGTCGCGCATTTAAAACGCAAGTTGCGCGAAGTTTGGCTAAACGCACGGTTTTTTGAAAAAGTTGATTGACGAGAGATACGTATTTCCCTAAATTAGCGCCCGTTCCCAGCAGCAACGGGAACGACAATATGGTGAGGTGTCCGAGTGGCTGAAGGAGCACGCCTGGAAAGTGTGTATACGGCAACGTATCGGGGGTTCGAATCCCCCCCTCACCGCCATATTATAAGAAGAGCTCATACGCAAGTACGGGCTTTTTTTTCGCATGTAGCACCCCACCGGGGGGGATGAGAAGCCCCGACCGGGGTTCGACAACTGGCAACGCCAGTTGGACAGACAGCGAACCTGTGAGCGGGCTGCCCGTAGGGCGAGCAACGCGAGTCAATCCCCTCCTCACCGCCATATTTTAAGAAGAGCTCGTACGCAAGTACGGGCTTTTTTTCGCATGTAGCACCCCACCGGGGGGGATGAGAAGCCCCGACCGGGGTTCGACAACTGGCAACGCCAGTTGGACAGACAGCGAACCTGTGAGCGGGCTGCCCGTAGGGCGAGCAACGCGAGTCAATCCCCTCCTCACCGCCATATTTTAAGAAGAGCTCGTACGCAAGTACGGGCTTTTTTTCGCATGTAGCACCCCACCGGGGGGATGAGAAGCCCCGACCGGGGTTCGACAACTGGCAACGCCAGTTGGACAGACAGCGAACCTGTGAGCGGGCTGCCCGTAGGGCGAGCAACGCGAGTCAATCCCCTCCTCACCGCCATATTTTAAGAAGAGCTCGTACGCAGTCACGGGCTTTTTTTTCGCATGTAGCACCCCACCGGGGGGATGAGAAGCCCCGACCGGGGTTCGACAACTGGCAACGCCAGTTGGACAGACCGCGAACCTGTGAGCGGGCTGCCCGTAGGGCGAGCAAAACGAGTCAATCCCCCCCTCACCGCCATATTTTAAGAAGAGCTCGTACGCAGTCACGGGCTTTTTTTTTCGCATGTTGCACCCCACCGGGGGGGATGAGAAGCCCCGACCGGGGTTCGACAACTGGCAACGCCAGTTGGACAGACCGCGAACCTGTGAGCGGGCTGCCCGTAGGGCGAGCAAAGCGAGTCAATCCCCCCCTCACCGCCATATTTTAAGAAGAGTTCGTACGCAGTCACGGGCTTTTTTTCGCATGTTGCACCAGCCACACAGCCATTCACTCCCAGGCATACTACGCCATACTTGTTAACAAACTGTTATAATATGCGTTGGCGCAATGAATAGCCTGACGGCAATCGAAGAGTCTGGTATTGCGTCAATGGATGATATTGAATGTAAATATTTGTATTGAGAAAAACACGATTTCTCCTTATTTTTCGCTGCTACAGGGCTGTATTTTCGCGACTGTCTGTGAGCGAAAAAAATAACCATATAACCATAAGGTGTTACTATTTATATTTATCAATTGGTTATAAATAACATTCCACCTGCTATCCCTCCCCCTGGCCTTTACATCACGACTCGCAAGATTTTACATCCTCTTACATAAAAACGAAAAATTGACGAACAATGTAGAAAAAAAGGAGAAACACCGCACGCAATATACAATGATAATCAATCTCATTATCATCCGCATCTGCGCCTTATTCCTGCATATTATGGAGATAATGAAAATGAATGTTACTTTTTATGGTAGAAAGCGTCCGATAACGCTGCTTTTTGCCAGCTTACTGTCCACTCCTGCTTTGGCTGCCGAACCGACAGAAAATCTCGCTGATGATGAAGTCATGCTGGTCACCGCTGAACAGGAGCTAAAACAGCAACCAGGCGTCTCGATTATCACGGCAGAAGACATTCAAAAAAGCCCTCCGGTGAACGATCTTTCTGACATCATCCGTAAAATGCCCGGCGTCAACCTGACCGGCAACGGTGCCAGCGGCAGCCGCGGTAACAACCGCCAAATCGATATTCGCGGCATGGGGCCGGAAAACACCCTGGTGCTGATCGATGGTGTGCCGGTGAGTTCTCGTAACTCCGTTCGCTACAACTGGCGTGGCGAACGCGATTCTCGCGGCGATACCAACTGGGTGCCGGCGGAAATGGTGGAGCGTATTGAAGTGATTCGTGGCCCGGCAGCCGCCCGTTATGGCTCAGGTGCAGCCGGTGGGGTGGTGAATATCATCACCAAGCGCCCTACCAACGATTGGCACGGTTCACTCTCTCTCTACACCAACCAGCCTGAAAACAGCAAAGAAGGCGACACCCGTCGCGCTAACTTCAACCTCAGTGGTCCTTTGGCAGGCGACGCGCTGACAATGCGCCTGTACGGCAACCTCAACCGCACCGATGCTGATGCCTTTGACATCAATACCGCACAAAACGGCTCCTATGCCGCAGGCCGTGAAGGCGTGCGCAATAAAGACATCAGCGGCGTGCTGTCCTGGAAAATGACGCCGACCCAGATTGTTGACTTCTCCTATGCCTATAGCCGTCAGGGAAATATCTACGCCGGTGATACTCAAAATAGTAATAGTAATAGCAGCGCGAACGGTCTGGTTGAATCGTTATATGGCAGCGAAACAAACCGCTTATACCGTCAAAACTACGGTATCACCCATAACGGTATCTGGGACTGGGGGACATCCAGGCTTAACTTTAACTATGAAAAAACCAATAACACGCGCTTAAAAGAAGGTACCGGCGGCAGTACTGAAGGTATGATTAATAGTGATGAGAATTCGACCAGCCGTCTGGAAAGTTATCGCGCGGGCGGGGAGATAAACTTCCCTCTGCAACTGCTGGTTGATCAAACGGTGACGCTGGGGGCGGAATGGAACCGCGATGAGCTCAACGATCCCGCCTCCATGCAATCGGCAAACACGGACTTATATTTGCCGGGTAGCTCAGGTGACCCTTCCCAACGCAGCAGTAAAAACTCCGCCACCATCAGCTCACTCTATTTCGAAGATAATATTGCGGCAACCGACAGCACCGAAATTATTCCGGGTCTGCGCTTTGATTATCACGATCAATTCGGCGCTAACTGGAGCCCCAGCCTGAATATGTCGCAAGGGTTGGGCGAATATTTCGTCTTGAAAGCCGGTATCGCGCGCGCATTTAAAGCCCCCAATCTTTATCAGTCAACGCCAGGCTATCTCCTGTCCACGCGTGGCAACGGCTGCCCGATTGGTCTGAGCCAGTGCTATTTACTCGGTAACGATAACCTCGATCCTGAAATTAGCGTCAACAAAGAAGTGGGATTAGAATTCAGTCATGCAGGCTACACCGCCGGCATTACCTACTTCCGTAATGATTACAAAAATAAAATCGTCTCAGGAACGTCTGCTATTTATAGCAATGGCACCTATAACGTATTGCAGTGGGAGAACGGCGGTAAAGCCATCGTTGAAGGGCTCGAGGGTAACCTGAGTATTCCTCTGATCGCCGATACGCTGGAATGGCGCACCAACGCGACGTACATGTTCCGTTCTGAAAGCAAGAAGACCGGTAATCCGCTGTCCGTCATCCCGGAATTTACCATCAACTCCCAACTGGAATGGCAAGTCACTCAGGACCTGAGTACCGACATTAACTGGACGCAATATGGTCGCCAGAAACCGCGCCAGTATGCTGAAACCACTCTTGAAAACAGGAATGGACTTTCCCAGAAGGAGATTAGTCCCTACTCCATCGTGGGTTTAAACGTCAATTATGACATCACAAAAAGTCTGCGCGCCAATGCCGGTATCAACAACCTGTTTGATAAGCGTGTTTACCGCGAGAACGAAGGGGCTTCTACCTACAATGAGCCGGGCCGTGCTTATTACGCTGGGGTCACCATGTCGTTTTAATTGAAGTCATTTCCGTGCCCCAGCGGGCACGGAAAAATCAATCTTCTTCCATCCGCTGATATTCCTCACTGAGAAAATCCACCAGCGCCCTTACCGACGGCAGCAGGCCACGACGCGAGGCAAAGACTGCATGAATAACTTCCCGCTGCGGCTGCCACGCATCCAGCACCACTTCCAGCGTTCCGGCAGCCAGCTGATCGCGCACCATTAATAAAGGAAGCTGAACCACCCCCACGCCGGCTATCGCAGCTTCGCGCAGTGCCAGCATATCCGTCGTGACCATCCGTGGCGTAAAATAGACTTCCGCCCTCGCCCCCTCGGGCCCGCTCAGCTGCCATTTATGCTGATGTTTTCCGGCATCGAGACTCAGCCCCGGCCATGTGCTCAGCTGCGATGGCGCCTGAGGCCGCCCCATTCGGGCAATACACGCCGGGCTGGCGACCAGCCGTTGCCCGCGGTCGGCCAGCACCCGCATCACCAGATCGCTATCGTCAAACGGGCGCGGACGCACGCGGATCGCCACATCGATTCCTTCGCCGACAACGTCAACCCGCCGGTTGGTAGCCTCCAGCTGCACATTGACGCCGGGGTAGCGCAGCATAAATCGCGCCAGCATTGGCCCGACGTGGGCATGGAGTAAGGTTACCGGACAGGTGAGTTTCACGCTGCCGCGCGGCTCTGAACGCAACGTTTCCACCGCCTGCTGTGCCGCTTCGGCCTCTATCAGCATCGCTTTACAGTGCTGGTAGAAGGTCTGTCCTACTTCAGTGACCACGAACTGGCGGGTCGTGCGATGAATCAGCCGGACGCCAAGCCGCTCTTCCAGCTGCGCGATCCGACGACTTAATTTTGATTTCGGCTGATCGAGCGCCCTGCCCGCCGCGGCGAATCCTTGATGATCGACGACCTGGACAAACCAGGCTAAGTCATTAAGATCCAGCATCCTTCCTCCATTGTTCCATTTTAAGAACAGTATAGGCTACTTTTGCTATCTACCGGTTTATTGGCCACGCATGTAAGCTTATGGTCATTAGAAATCGCGAAACAGGAGAGCACTATGAAACAGATTACAGGCGTCTATACCGCACCAGCCCAACATTGGGTGGGGGATGGCTTCCCGGTCCGCTCACTGTTCTCTTACCAGACTCATGGCGAACCATTAAGCCCCTTCCTGCTGCTGGACTACGCTGGTCCGCACCACTTCCCGGCGGGAAGCGGCAGACGTGGAGTTGGCGAACACCCGCACCGTGGGTTTGAAACCGTCACCATTGTCTATTCCGGTGAAGTAGAGCACCGCGACTCAACGGGTAAAGGCGGGGTCATTGGCCCGGGCGATGTGCAGTGGATGACCGCGGGCGCCGGCATTCTGCATGAAGAGTTCCATTCTGCAGAGTTTACCCGCACCGGCGGAGAACTGAAGATGATCCAGTTGTGGGTCAATCTGCCAGCAAAAGACAAAATGGCTCATCCGGGCTATCAGAGCATTACCGCAGATGTTATCCCGGACGTCGCCCTGGCGGACGGCGCGGGAAATATCCGGGTTATCGCCGGCAGCTATGGCGAAGTGTCTGGTCCTGCGCATACCTTCTCGCCGCTGAACGTCTGGGATATGCAACTGAATCAGGGCCATGATATTACGCTCCGTCAGCCTGATGGCTGGAGCAGCGCATTAGTGGTCCTTGAAGGTGAGATTGCGGTCAACGGTGCCGAGCAGGCGCGTGAAGGACAGCTGGTCGTATTGAGCCAGCAGGGAGAAGCGATTCATCTCCAGGCAACGGCGAATGCCAAAGTGCTGCTGCTGGCCGGCGAGCCGTTACAGGAGCCCATTGTGGGTTACGGTCCGTTTGTGATGAACACCCGGCAGCAGATCGCCGAAGCCGTTAGCGATTTTAACAGCGGGCACTTCGGCCAGATCTGACATCAGCGCCTTACTGGTCTGCCAGCGTAGTGTTAAAGCATGGCAAACAGCTTGATTCTCTGCGTTAAAATTACTGCCCCGCCGGTTTTCGGCGGGGCAGTGTTCATTGCTTGACCGAACGGTAAAGAAAGAATAAATACTGCTTGACCGTTTTAGTGCAACTCCCTATAGTAGCGCCCCGTTGCCCACCCAAGGTGAGCAGCAAAACAATATGGTGAGGTGTCCGAGTGGCTGAAGGAGCACGCCTGGAAAGTGTGTATACGGCAACGTATCGGGGGTTCGAATCCCCCCCTCACCGCCATATTTTAAGAAGAGCTCGTACGCAAGTACGGGCTTTTTTTTCACATGTAGCACCCCACCGGGGGGGATGAGAAGCCCCGACCGGGGTTCGACAACTGGCAACGCCAGTTGGACAGACCGCGAACCTGTGAGCGGGCTGCCCGTAGGGCGAGCAAAGCGAGTCAATCCCCCCCTCACCGCCATATTTTAAGAAGAGCTCGTACGCAGTCACAGGCTTTTTTTCGCATGTTGCACCAGCCATTCTGCCAGCGCGGTGCGCCCTTCTCCCGGAGTCGGCATCAATCCCCCGACCGGGCTACCAGCAGCAACTCCAACTCCGCAGACAAAAATCCAACAATCGTCGTTTTTTATCGGCAGCATATTACGTCATCGACACTCACAAATTAAGCATTACCACTAATACTTAAAAATAAAAACCAGTCATTTACTCCACAATAATCATGCAATCATCCAGTTAATGCCATCCACTCGACCTACAACGCCCCCTTTGTCGTGTAGATCGCATTCGTTGACAAATCTATACTTGCCGCAAAATTGACTGCCAAAGGCCTGAACATGACGTTCTCTTCTTCACAAACAAAACGCGGCGTGACCCCGGCAAAAGCCATGGTCGCAGCCATCAGCGGCTATGCAATGGACGGCTTTGACCTGCTGATCCTCGGTTTTATGTTACCGGCCATCAGCGTTTCACTCGCCCTCAGCACCTCGCAGGCCGGCTCCCTGGTGACCTGGACGCTGATCGGGGCGGTGCTGGGCGGGATTATCTTTGGCCACCTTAGCGATCGCCTTGGTCGCATTCGCGTCCTGACCTTCACCATTCTGATGTTCTCGGTCTTTACCGGCCTGTGCGCCGTCGCCCAGGGCTACTGGGATCTGCTGGCCTACCGCACGCTGGCGGGAATGGGATTAGGCGGCGAATTCGGCATTGGCATGGCGCTGATCGCTGAAGTCTGGCCGGCGCACAAACGCAACCGGGCTTCTGCCTGGGTGGGCATCGGCTGGCAATTGGGCGTTCTGCTGGCCGCCTTTATCACCCCGCTGCTGCTGGATATTATCGGCTGGCGCGGAATGTTCCTCGTCGGCCTGCTGCCGGCGCTGGTGTCATTTGCCATCCGCCGCGGCATGGGCGAGCCGGAAGCGTTTACCAAAGATATCGATACCACCCAGCAGCTCTCATTCTCATCGCGGATCAAAATGCTGTTCTCCGACCGTGCCACCTCGAAGGCCAGCCTCGGTATCTTTATTCTGTGCTCGGTACAGAATTTTGGTTACTACGGTCTGATGATCTGGATGCCGAGCTATCTGTCGTCCAACTTTGGTTTTTCGCTCACCAAATCAGGCGTATGGACCGCCGTCACCGTGGTGGGAATGACCTTCGGCATCTGGTTGTTTGGCGTGCTGGCGGACCGTTTCGCGCGCTGGAAAATCTTCCTGATTTACCAGGCCGGCGCGGTCGTGATGGTGATTATCTACGCCCAACTGCGTGACCCAACCATTATGCTGTTTACCGGAGCGTTAATGGGCATGTTCGTCAACGGAATGATCGGCGGTTACGGCGCGCTGATCTCGGATACCTACCCGCTGCAGGTCCGCGCGACGGCGCAGAACGTCCTGTTTAACCTCGGTCGGGGCGTCGGTGGTTTTGGTCCGCTGGTGATTGGTCTGTTCGTCAGCCACTGGTCCTTTACCGCCGCCATCACCCTGCTGGCGCTGCTGTACCTGCTGGATATTTTCGCCACCCTGTTCCTGTTGCCGAAAAGCCAGGGAAATGAGGATGCGCTGGGCGCCATTGGCTAACCCGCAATACTAAGCAAAGCGTGGTTCACGCGAACCACAAAACAACAAAGCCCGGGTTTCCCCGGGCTTTGCACACTAATTAGCCGCTAGTAGTAAGCTTTCAGCGTTCGCTGGCAGAGCATCGAACGGACGCAATCATCGGCGGTAAAGCGCACGATACCGATCATCTCGTCTTCCTCAAAACGTCCCAACGCATCGACCAGGCCAGACTTCACACCAGACGGTAAATCACACTGGGTAATGTCGCCGTTGACGATGACCGTGACGTTCTCCCCGAGGCGGGTCAAAAACATTTTCATTTGCGCAGCCGTCACGTTCTGGGCCTCGTCCAGAATCACCACGGCATTTTCAAATGTACGTCCGCGCATGTAGGCGAACGGCGCAATTTCCACCTTGCCAATTTCCGGTCGCAGGCAGTACTGCATAAAGGAAGCGCCCAATCTCCGCACCAGAACGTCATAAACCGGTCGGAAATAGGGAGCGAACTTCTCGGCGATATCTCCCGGTAAGAAGCCGAGGTCTTCGTCGGCCTGCAGAACGGGACGGGTAACAATAATCCTGTCCACATCTTTGTGGACCAGGGCTTCGGCTGCTTTCGCGGCGCTAATCCAGGTTTTACCGCACCCGGCTTCGCCCGTGGCAAAAATCAGCTGTTTATTGTCGATGGCATTCAAATAATGCGCCTGAGCATCATTGCGTGCTTCAATTGGGGAAGTATCACGGCTATCCCGCGCCATGCCAATTGCTTCTACGCCACTCATGTGCACCAGCGATGTGACCGATTCTTCTTCGCGTTGCTTATGACTGCGCGAATCGCGTCTCAGCACACGTTTTGCTTCACGACGAGCTTTGGTCACTGCTTTTTGTCTTCCCATGGATAGCACCTTGCGTTGTTGGTTTACATCACACGCGTCACTATCGACGCGACTATGCGCACAAACGATTGAGGTTTGGCTTCCTTTTAAGCCATTGCTTGCCTGTTGAATTGACAATGAGTCACGGCTACGCGCACCGCGTACCCTGTCAGGGTTCGGATGTTCTGTCGTGGTGGAAAGGGGTGAATTTACGGTGACGAAGTCGCTGCCGGAGGTTTTCCCTCCGCGCTGAAGAGTACGGCGTGTTGTTTTGCGTTGTCCGGTACAGGACCCTACCATTCGCGATCTCCATAGTGAAACGACATCACTGCCGGGAACTACCGCGTCTGTAATAATTACATCAAAAATCGTCTAAGATGCAACTAATTTTTTACACAAACGCAACAAATAATTCCCCGAACAGCTGAAGAGAGTTTCCGTCATTTAGATTACAGAAAAATAACACAAGGCAGGAAATACAAAAAAAGAATGGAAAAACAGCAGAAAACGCCCTGCCCTTACGGGCAGAGCGATCAGGCTTCAAGCAGAGATTGTCCCAGGTAGTGCTGGCTGTCGATAACTCCCGGCAACACAAAGAAATAACCGCCGCCAATCGGTTTGACGTACTCCTCCAGCGCCTCGCCATTCAGGCGCTTTTGCACCGTCAGGAACCCCTTCTCGAGATCGTGCTGATAGCAGACAAACAGCAGCCCCATATCCAACTGACCGGAGTTGGTTACCCCTAATGAATAGCTGTAACCGCGGCGCATCATCAGGCTCGACTGGGTCTGCGGGGTCCGCGGATTTGCCAGTCGAATGTGGCTATCCAGGGCGATGGTATCGCCGTTGGGATCGTTGCTGTAATCCGGCACATCGTGCTCGTTCTGCATCCCCAACGGCGCACCGCTGTGCTTATCCCGGCCAAAAATAGTCTGCTGCTCTTTCAGCGGAGTACGATCCCAGAACTCCACATGAAACTGGATGATACGCGCCGCCTGATAGCTGCCGCCGGTCGCCCATGCGGGCTCGCCTTGCCCGGCAGTGACCCATACCACCTCATCCATCAACGCCTTATCGGTGCTGACCGGGTTTGCGGTACCGTCTTTAAAGCCCAGCAGGTTTACCGGCGTCTCTTTGCCTTTACTCTGCGCGGCGCTACTGGAGATAAACCCTTCACGCTTCCAGCGCACGCTCAGTAGATCCGGGGTGTGTTTAATCACATCGCGCAGCGCGTGGATGACCGTATCCTGAGTATTGGCACAGATTTGCAGCAGCAGATCGCCATGACAGAGCGCGGCGTCCAGTGAATCGTTGGGGAAGCGGGTCATCGGTTGCAGCTTTTTCGGCGCGTGGTTCGCCAGCCCGTAACGCTGGTCAAACAGCGAATGGCCCAGCGACACGGTCACCGTCAGGTTGTCCGGCGATATCCACGGTCCGAGGATCCCTGAATCCATTGGCGGCAGACGCGGATTCGGCGTATCCGGCGCTGGGCCACCTTTGGTCAGAAAGGCAATGCGCTGGGTCAGCAGACGAAACAGCCGTTCAAGATCGGCTTTATCACTGGCCAGCACATCAAAGGCCACCAGCATCATCGATGCCTGCTGCGGCGTCAGTACGCCCGCCTGGTGCTGCCCGTAAAAAGGCTGCGCCTCGGCTCGCGCGTCAGAAGACAGCACGCCCGGCGCGCTACCGCCCTTCGCCGCGTGCGCCACCGGACAGCCACCGGCAATGGCCAGCGCGCCACCCAGCGCGCCGATCCCTTTTAATAATTGACGACGTGAAGGTTCATCCACGTCGAATTGCTTCTGTTCTGCCATCGTCTTAATCCAGACCGAGGATCCCACGCAGCTGCGCCAGATCTTCCGCCAGCGTGGTGATCGGCCCTTTCAACGCATTGCGATCCGCATCGGTCAGCTTGTCATAGGTTTCGAAGCCGTCTTTAGTGCGGTATTTGCTGAGAATGCCGTCAACTTTCTTGAAGTTAGCGTCAATTTTCGCCAGCAGCGCGCTGTTCTCTTTTTGCAGCTGCGGACGCAACAGGTCAACAATCTTCTGCGCGCCGTCAATGTTGGCCTGGAAGTCCCACAGGTCGGTGTGGCTGTAGCGATCTTCTTCACCGCTGATTTTGCTGGCCGCCACTTCTTCGATCAGGCCAGCCGCGCCACCCACCACTTTAGACGGCGGGAAGGCCAGCTCGCTGATGCGTTTTTGCAGGTCCAGCACATCGTCGTTCAGTTGAGTGGCATACTGCTCCATCCCCTTGACGCTGTTGTCGCCAAACAAGGCTTTTTCCAGACGGTGGAAGCCAGTAAATTTCGGGTCTTCCGCCTTCTTCTCGTAATCGTCTTCACGGGCATCAATGCTGCCGTCAAGGTCAGAGAACAGCTCGGCGATAGGCTCAATGCGCTCGTAATGCTGACGTGTCGGCGCATACAGCGCTTTGGCTTTTTCGATATCGCCCGCTTTCACCGCATCGGTAAAGGCTTTGGTGCCGCTGACCAGCTCAGCGGTCTCTGCGGTGACATAGGCTTTATAGGCGGTGATCGCCTCGCCCAGGCTCAACAGCGCATCGGCTTTAGCCGCATCTTTGGTGGCCTCGCCGGT
Source organism: Klebsiella sp. B345 (assembly GCF_051131735.1). Taxonomy (NCBI): domain Bacteria; kingdom Pseudomonadati; phylum Pseudomonadota; class Gammaproteobacteria; order Enterobacterales; family Enterobacteriaceae; genus Klebsiella; species Klebsiella sp. B345. The sequence continues at coordinate 4,989,164 of NZ_CP180443.1, read as the reverse complement.
GACAATCAGCTTGCCTTTCGGGTTGGTCAGCAGGCCGCAGGTCATGTCATACTCGCCCGGCTGCAGGTTCGCCGTCAGCTTTTGGGTGAAGCCAGGCGCAATATTCTCGCGCTCTTCCACCACCATCACGCCCTTGAGGATCTCCCACTCCAGCGCTTTCTGGCTATGGTTCTGAATAATGAACTGTGTTTTACCCGCCTTCACGGTCACGTTCATTGGCTCACACTGTTTATCATTGACGGTGACTTTTACCTGCGGAATATCCGCAGCTTGAGCGTAAAAGGCAGAGCTGAACAACGCTGCGACGGCAAGCTGCAGCGCACTACGGCGAAAATGAATCATCATGATCATCCCTTTCGGTAAGTAGGTGTAACCCAATATCCTGCGGAGCTCTATTTAAGAGGAGCCGTACGCGAGGTTGCTGTATTGCTACGCGGCGGCAGGGCAAACAGCACCAGCGCCGGAATCAAATAGATAAAGTACACCGCCACTTCACTGACGGTCGGCGTTTCCTGGTATCCGAAGATCCCTTCAAGCAGCGTACCGAACAGGGTGTGCGTCGACAGCACGCCGCTCAGATCGAATGCGACGTCCTGGAAATGGTTCCACAGGCCGGCTTCATGGAACGCGCGAATCGCCCCGGCAGCCAGACCCGCCGCCACCAGCAGAATAAACAGGCTGGTCCACTTAAAGAACACCCCAAGATTAAGGCGAATACCGCCCCAGTACAGCAGGAAACCGAGGACAATGGCGGTCGCCAGTCCGAGCATCGCCCCAATCGGCGGCCAGATCCCAACATCTTGCTGAAAAGCTGCCAGCAGGAAAAACACCGACTCCAGCCCTTCCCGCGCCACGGCGAAAAAGACCATCAGGATCAGCGCCCAGCCGTGGTTGTTGCCTTTCTGCAACGCGTTATCCACCGCCTGTTCCAACTGCTGCTTCACATTGCGCGACACTTTGCGCATCCAGAACACCATCCAGGTCAGGATGCATACCGCCACCAGCGCGACAATACCTTCGAACAGTTCCTGTTCGCGCTGCGGAAATTCACCGGTGGTTTCGTTGATAAAGATGCCGAGACCCAGACAGAGTGCTGCGGCGAGGATAACGCCAATCCACATCACGCCAATCCAGTTGCCGCGCTGGGTGCGTTTGAGATAGCTGGCAATCAGGCTGACAATCAGCGCCGCTTCCAGCCCTTCGCGTAACATAATGAGAAATGGAACAAACATGCCGACACCTTAAATGTGAATCGCCGTCAGTGGATGCAAAGATAGGTAAATATTTCTGATAGTGATTATCATTACAATAAGCAGAAACACAAGCGAAATGTAGAGTGAATGGTATCGAGTTGTAAATTAATCGCTACAAAATAATTACTTATGCGATTATTTGCCTGCCCCGACAACGAAGCCGCGCCTCGGTGGTTTTTTCAGTTAGATATTTACCGGGCGTAACGGCTGTGGCTAAATAGCGGCCTTATTGACCTGCGAAATGAATAACATGACACAATTTTTGCACTTCCTGCTGGCGCTGGTGGTTATCCTTGCCCTTGCCTGGCTGGTCAGCTATGACCGACAAAAAATCCGCATTCGCTATATTAGCCAGCTCATTATCATTGAAATTGCCCTGGCATTCTTTTTCCTCCACGCCGAAAGCGGCCTGTGGATAGTGAAAAATATTTCCAGCTTCTTTACCTCTTTACTCGGCTTTGCCGCCGAGGGCACCAATTTTGTATTTGGCGGCATGAGCGAAAAAGGGATGGCCTTTATTTTCCTCGGCGTGCTGTGCCCGATTGTCTTTATTTCTGCGCTGATCGGGATCCTCCAGCACTGGCGCATCCTGCCGATCTTCATCCGCGTGATTGGCACCCTGCTGTCGAAAGTCAACGGCATGGGTAAACTCGAATCATTCAACGCCGTCAGTTCGCTGATCCTCGGGCAGTCCGAGAATTTCATCGCCTACAAAGGGGTGCTGGGCGACCTCTCATCGCGCCGACTGTTCACCATGGCCGCGACCGCGATGTCGACAGTGTCACTCTCCATCGTCGGCGCTTATATGAGCATGCTCGATGCGAAATATGTGGTAGCGGCGCTGATCCTTAATATGTTCAGTACCTTTATTGTGCTGTCGATTATTAACCCGACGCGTCCGGGCAGCGAAGAGGAAATTAAGCTCGAGAAGCTGCACGAATCGCAAAGCTTCTTCGAAATGCTCGGCGAATATATTCTCGCCGGCTTCAAAGTGGCGATGATTATTCTGGCCATGCTGATTGGCTTTATTGCCATCATCAGCGCCATTAATGCCCTGTTTGCCACGCTGTTTGGCCTTAGCTTCCAGCAGATCCTCGGCTATGTCTTTTATCCGCTGGCCTGGCTTATCGGTATTCCGCTGAGCGATGCGCTGAACGCCGGCAGTATTATGGCAACCAAACTGGTGGCTAATGAGTTCGTTGCGATGATTGAGCTGCAAAAAATTGCCGCCAGCATGACGCCGCGCGGGCTGGGGATCCTTTCGGTATTCCTGGTCTCTTTCGCCAACTTCGCCTCAATTGGCATCATTGCCGGCGCCATTAAGGGGCTGAACGAAAAGCAAGGGAATATCGTTTCCCGCTTTGGCCTGCGTCTGGTGTACGGCGCCACTCTGGTGAGCCTGCTGTCCGCCAGCTTTGCCGGACTGGTTCTGTAATCGCCTGAACTAAAAGCGAATCCCGGCTAAGCACAGCGCCAGCCGGGATTATCCCTCACACCGTCAGAAGTGAACGCAGACCGGCTGGTCGACACGCATTACCGACTCCTGAGCAAAGCGTGATTTATAGAGGTTACGCAGCGCTTCAATCCCCTCTTCGCTCTTGCCGTCTTTACCGTGAATCAGCATCAGCGCTTTGCTCTGCTCGCGGGCCACGCTACCGTCATTGCCCAGCCACTGGCCACGAGCATCAAACACCGTTAAGCCGTCACGAAAGCGCGGCGTCACGTCCCGGTCGACAAACTGCTGCCACTCCTGGGCGGTAATATCTTTCCCCGCCGGACGGCTTAACCCGAAGTAGAGCGTGGTCTGTACCATGGCATTATCTGCCGGGCATGCCGCGCTGGCCGGAACCGGGGCACTGTTCTTCGCCGGAGCCACACAGCCACCAAGCAGCCCTGCCATCACCAGCACCATCGCACCCTGTCTGAACGTCATTTTGCTATCCTCATTGTTTTTTGTGCCACGATATCAGCGTATTTTCAGCGAATTAGCAAGAGGATCAAAAAAGCCCGCTGGACGCGGGCTTGAGAGAAAGCGGGGGTTTACTCTGCGACGATATCTGTCGGCGGCGCAGAATGATAATGCGCGTCCGCTTCAGCAAAACGCTTCTGCATTGATGCCGAAGGGGCTTTATCCAGCAGGCTGAAGAAGACAATCCCGAGGCTTCCGAAGATAAAGCCAGGAATGATTTCATACAGGCCCAGCCAGCCGAACTGTTTCCAGACAATCACGGTCAGCGCGCCGATCACCATCCCGGCCAGTGCGCCATTACGCGTCATACGTGACCACATCACCGAGAACAGCACCACCGGACCAAACGCCGCGCCGAAGCCTGCCCAGGCATAGCTGACCAGACCCAACACCCGGTTGTTCGGGTTCGCTGCCAATGCGATAGCAATCAGCGCCACCACCAGCACCATGGTCCGTCCAACCCATACCAGCTCTTTCTGACCGGCGTTTTTACGCAGGAACGCTTTGTACAAATCTTCAGTAATCGCACTGGAGCACACCAGCAGCTGGCAGCTCAGGGTCGACATCACCGCCGCCAGAATCGCTGACAGCAGGATCCCGGCAATCCACGGGTTAAACAGCAGCTGCGCCAGTTCAATGAACACGCGCTCTGAGTTCTGGTTGACCGCCCCCGCCAGCGCCGGGTTGTTGTTGAACCAGGCAATACCGAAGAAACCAACCGCGACCGCACCTGCCAGACACAGGATCATCCAGGTCATGCTGATACGACGTGCGTGGACGATACTGTGGTGGGAATCCGCCGCCATAAAGCGCGCCAGAATATGCGGCTGGCCGAAATAGCCCAGGCCCCAGCCCATCAGCGAGATAATCGCCACAAAGTTCAGCCCTTTGAGCATATCGACGTTTTCAATGCTCTTCTGCTTAATCACTTCCAGCGAGCTGTCGAAGCCGCCAACGGAAATAATCACCATCACCGGCGTCAGGATCAGCGCGAAAATCATCAGGCTGGCCTGCACGGTATCGGTCCAGCTCACCGCGAGGAAGCCACCGACAAAGGTATAAATAATGGTGGCGGCCGCACCGGCCCACAGCGCTGTTTCATAGCTCATACCGAAAGTGCTTTCAAACAGACGGGCGCCAGCCACAATCCCGGAGGCACAATAGATAGTGAAGAACAGCAAAATAACCAGCGCGGAAATAATACGCAGCACCCGGCTTTTATCTTCAAAACGGCCGGTGAAATAATCCGGTAAGGTCAGTGCGTTATTATTCACTTCGGTGTGAACACGCAGGCGACCGGCAACCAGTTTCCAGTTAATCCATGCGCCCAAGGTCAGGCCAATGGCGATCCAGCTTTCGGAAATACCGGAGAGAAATATCGCCCCCGGCAGACCCATCAGCAGCCAGCCGCTCATATCAGAGGCTCCAGCAGACAGCGCCGTCACGAATGGGCCAAGGCTACGGCCACCGAGAATATAATCATCAAAGTTCTTCGTCGAACGCCAGGCAATAAAACCGATAAGTACCATGCCAAAAATATAAATAGTAAAAGTCACCAACATGGGGGTGCTGATAGCCATGCAAAATCTCCAGTTTTTTTGTCGACAACGTCCTGCTTTGTCATTTTATTCCACTACCGGAACGGGGTAATGGCACATTGGTTGTATTGGGCGACCGTATCCTGACGGAAGCAACTGCATTTCACAAACGATTTAACACAGCATTTACACTAATTTTTATCGTGACCAAACAGCATTTCGCCATAGGTTGCACTCTCTCACATTTTTATTGGTTGCACCTGGTGAAACTGTTAACTCACGCATATAAATCCCCTATTGGACAAATGTTAATTTTTGCCAATACGCACCATTGAATTTAACAACCAGCCCTTTTCTGACCGTGCGACACAAATCACGATTAACAAGGTTGCACAAAGTTGCAACATGGTAGATATTTTCGCGTAACCGAAAAAAGAACAATGATTCATTACAGGAGTGATAAGCATGGGCACCACCACCATGGGTGTTAAGCTTGACGACGCGACGCGCGAACGCATTAAGTTTGCCGCCAGCCGTATTGACCGCACGCCGCACTGGCTGATTAAGCAGGCCATCTTCAATTACCTGGAAAAACTGGAAAACGACGAGACGCTGCCTGAGTTACCGGCGCTGCTCTCCGGTGCCGCCAACGAAAGCGACGAAGCCGGCAGCCCGGCGGATGAGCCGTATCAGCCGTTCCTGGAATTTGCCGAACAAATCCTGCCGCAGTCCGTCTCCCGCGCCTCGATCACCGCCGCGTATCGCTGGGCAGAAACCGACGCCGTACCGATGCTGTTAGAACAGGCCCGTCTGCCACAGCCTCTGGGCGAGCAGGCGCATAAGCTGGCGTACCAGCTGGCGGAAAAACTGCGCAATCAGAAAACGGCCAGCGGCCGCGCGGGCATGGTGCAAAGCCTGCTGCAGGAGTTCTCCCTCTCTTCACAAGAAGGGGTGGCGCTGATGTGTCTGGCGGAAGCGCTGCTGCGTATTCCGGATAAAGCCACCCGTGACGCCCTGATCCGCGACAAAATCAGCAACGGCAACTGGCAGTCGCATATCGGCCGCAGCCCGTCGCTGTTCGTCAACGCAGCCACCTGGGGCCTGCTGTTTACCGGTAAGCTGGTCTCGACCCACAATGAAACCAGCCTCTCACGCTCGCTGAACCGGATTATCGGTAAAAGCGGCGAACCGCTGATTCGTAAAGGCGTCGATATGGCGATGCGCCTGATGGGCGAACAGTTCGTCACCGGAGAGACCATTGCCGAAGCGCTGGCCAACGCCCGCAAGCTGGAAGAGAAAGGGTTCCGTTACTCCTACGACATGCTGGGTGAAGCGGCGCTTACCGCCGCCGATGCGCAGGCCTACATGGTCTCCTACCAGCAGGCGATCCACGCCATTGGCAAAGCCTCCAATGGCCGGGGCATTTATGAAGGCCCGGGGATTTCCATCAAGCTTTCCGCCCTGCATCCGCGCTACAGTCGCGCGCAATATGACCGGGTCATGGACGAACTCTACCCGCGTTTGAAATCACTGACGCTGCTGGCCCGCCAGTACGACATCGGGATCAACATCGATGCCGAAGAGGCCGATCGTCTGGAGATCTCGCTCGATCTGCTGGAAAAACTGTGTTTTGAACCGGAACTGGCCGGCTGGAACGGCATCGGCTTCGTTATTCAGGCCTATCAGAAACGCTGCCCGTTTGTCATTGACTCGCTGATCGACCTCGCCACCCGCAGCCGCCGTCGCCTGATGATCCGTCTGGTGAAAGGGGCCTACTGGGACAGCGAAATCAAACGTGCGCAGATGGACGGTTTAGAAGGCTACCCGGTCTATACCCGCAAAGTGTATACCGACGTCTCCTACCTCGCCTGCGCCAAAAAACTGCTGGCGGTTCCGAGCCTGATCTACCCGCAGTTCGCCACCCATAACGCCCATACCCTGGCAGCCATCTATCAGCTGGCGGGACAAAACTACTACCCTGGTCAGTATGAGTTCCAGTGCCTGCACGGCATGGGTGAACCGCTGTACGAGCAGGTCGTTGGTAAAGTGGCCGACGGCAAACTGAACCGTCCGTGCCGTATCTACGCTCCGGTCGGCACCCATGAAACGCTGCTGGCGTACCTGGTGCGTCGTCTGTTAGAGAACGGCGCGAATACCTCCTTCGTCAACCGCATCGCCGACACCACCCTGCCGCTCGATGAGCTGGTTGCCGACCCGGTCAGCGCAGTCGAGAAACTGGCGCAGCAAGAGGGCCAGGCTGGCCTGCCGCACCCGAAAATCCCGCTGCCGCGCGATCTCTACGGCAAAGGCCGCATCAACTCCGCCGGTCTCGATTTGGCGAATGAACACCGTCTGGCCTCCCTCTCCTCTTCACTGCTGAACAGTGCGCTGCACAAGTGGCAGGCCCTGCCGGCGCTGGAGCATCCGGTGATTGAAGGGGAACTGCAGGCCGTGGTGAACCCAGCCGAGCCGAAAGATATTGTCGGTCACGTGCGTGAAACCCGCCCGGAAGAGGTCGAGCTGGCGCTCAGCAGCGCGGTCAATAACGCGCCGATCTGGTTTGCAACACCGCCGCAGGAGCGCGCCGCGATCCTCGAACGTGCCGCGATCCTGATGGAAGGCCAGACCCAGACGCTGATTGGCATTCTGGTCCGTGAAGCGGGTAAAACCTTCAGTAACGCCATCGCTGAAGTCCGCGAGGCGGTGGACTTCCTGCACTACTACGCCGGCCAGGTTCGTGACGATTTTGACAATGAAACCCACCGTCCGCTGGGCCCGGTGGTCTGTATCAGCCCGTGGAACTTCCCGCTGGCTATTTTCACCGGCCAGATAGCCGCCGCGCTGGCGGCAGGTAACAGCGTGTTGGCAAAACCGGCCGAACAGACGCCGCTGATTGCCGCTCAGGGCGTGGCGATCCTGCTGGAAGCCGGCGTACCGCCGGGCGTCATTCAGTTGCTGCCGGGCCGCGGGGAAACCGTCGGCGCCGCGCTGACCAGCGATGAACGCGTGCGTGGCGTAATGTTCACCGGTTCCACCGAAGTCGCCACTCTGCTGCAGCGCAATATTGCCAGCCGCCTCGATGCTCAAGGCCGCCCGACGCCGCTGATCGCCGAAACCGGCGGGATGAACGCCATGATCGTCGACTCCTCGGCCCTGACCGAACAGGTGGTGGTCGATGTGCTGGCCTCGGCATTTGATAGCGCCGGGCAGCGTTGCTCCGCCCTGCGTATCCTCTGCCTGCAAGAAGAGATCGCCGACCATACCCTGACCATGCTGCGCGGCGCGATGGGCGAGTGCCGGATGGGCAACCCGGGTCGTCTGACCACCGACATTGGTCCGGTAATTGACGCCGAAGCCAAAGAGAATATTGAACGCCATATTCAGACTCTGCGCGCCAAAGGGCGTAGCGTCTTCCAGGCAGTGCGTGAGAACAGCGACGATGCGCGGGAGTGGCAAAGCGGTACCTTTATTCCGCCGACGCTGATCGAGCTGGACAGCTTTGATGAGCTGAAAAAAGAGGTCTTTGGCCCGGTGCTGCACGTGGTTCGCTACAACCGCAATGAACTGGATAAGCTGGTTGAGCAAATTAACGCGTCGAACTACGGTCTGACCCTCGGCGTACATACCCGTATCGACGAGACCATTGCCCAGGTCACCGGCAGTGCAAAAGTTGGCAACCTGTACGTCAACCGCAATATGGTCGGCGCAGTGGTTGGCGTCCAGCCATTCGGTGGCGAAGGTCTGTCGGGAACCGGTCCGAAAGCCGGCGGCCCGCTGTATCTGTATCGTCTGCTCTCCAGCCGTCCGCAAAACGCGGTGGGGACCACCCTCGCCCGTCAGGATGCTGAACGTCCGCTGGATGCGCAGCTGAAAACCCTGCTGGAAAAACCGCTAATGGCCCTGCAGCAATGGGCTGCCGGTCGTCCGGAGCTGCAGGCCCTGTGCCAGCAGTACAGCGAGCTGGCACAGGCCGGGACCCAGCGCCTGCTGCCGGGTCCAACCGGCGAGCGCAATACTCTGACCTTTATCCCGCGTGACCGCGTGCTGTGCATCGCGGATAACGAGCAGGATGCGCTGATTCAGCTGGCGGCGGTCACCGCCGTAGGGTCTGAAATCCTGTGGCCGGATAGCGCCCTGCAGCGTGAGCTGGCGAAGAAGCTGCCGCGTGACGTCAGCGAGCGCATCCATTTTGCCAAATCAGAGACGCTGACCACCCAGGCCTTCGACGCGGTGATCTACCACGGCGATTCCGATCAGCTGCGTGAGCTGTGCGAACAGGTGGCGGCACGTGATGGTGCAATTGTTTCGGTGCAGGGCTTCGCCCGCGGTGAAACCAATCTGCTGCTGGAACGCCTCTATATTGAACGCTCGCTGAGCGTCAATACCGCAGCAGCAGGCGGCAACGCCAGCCTGATGACCATCGGTTAAGCCGGTGCCCCTCCCGGATAGCGGCGCTAACGCGCCTTATCCGGGGAAACCCACGGCAGCGGATGACAGCAGGCCAAAGCTGTGCTTAATTAAAGCTCCCCGACGGGAGCTTTTTTATGGGAGAAAACTAATGAAACGTACTGTAATTGCCCTTGCCGCCCTTGCCGCCCTTGCCGCCCTGCTGGCAAGCGGACAGGCGCTGGCAGACGAATGCGCCAGCGCCAGCACGCAAGCGGAAATGAACCAGTGTACGGCGGCGCAGTATCAGGCAGACGATCAAAAACTCAATCAAACCTATCAGGAAGCGCTGAAGCGGGCCTCAGGCAAACAGCAGGAAATGTTGAAAAAGGCGCAGCTGGCCTGGATTGCGCTGCGCAACGACGACTGCGCGTTCCTCGTCTCCGGGGCAGAAGGCGGCAGCGCCCAGCCGATGTTGCTCAATCAATGCATGGCGGATAAAACCGTCGAGCGCGAATCGTTCCTCGCCTCGCTCCTGCAGTGCGAAGATGGCGATCAGAGCTGCCCGCTGCCTCCGGCCAATTAACGAACCCGGATCCCTTCAATGATCATCCGCTGAACGTTATCCACGGTTTGCTGGAAAAAGGTCTCGTCGCGTAACGTTGCGCCGGTCACTGCCTCAATCTGAGTGGCAAAATCGGCGTAATGCTGCGTGGTGGCCCAGATCATAAAGATCAGATGCTGCGGGTCCACCGGCGCCAGTTTGCCGCTCTCAACCCAGCCAGAGACGATAGCCGATTTTTCATCCACCAGGGTTTTCAGATCGCCGGTTAGCTCGCCCATCAGCAGCGGCGCGCCCTGCAGCATCTCCAGACAGAACAGCCGCGAGGCCTGCGGATAATCACGGGAAACTTCCAGCTTCAGGCGAATATACTCGCGGATTGCCACCAACGGGCTGATATCCTCGCGAAACGCCCGCAGCGGCGCCAGCCAGATGGTCAGGATCTGTTGCAGCACCGCGATGTACAGCGCCTCTTTCGACGGGTAGTAATAGAGCAGATTGGTCTTTGATACCCCAGCCAGATCGGCCACCTGTTCAAGCCGCGTCCCATGAATACCAAATTGTGAAAACGCGTCCAGTGCCGCGGCCAGAATCGCCTCTTTTTTGGCGTTCACCGCCTGTACACGCTTGCCGGTTTTTTTCACAGCGCCCTGCGCCATACGTCATCTCCTGTAATCAACGCCCTCAGCATAGCAAAAGCCCAACGCCGACACGACGTTATGCACCCCAATTGCGCATGACTGCCGTTTTTTCGTGCACTCTTTTTGACCATTCAGTCCACTTTTTCAATCAACACATTCAGCAACCAACGCGCAACACATTAATAACATTGATTTTTGAAAAACTGGCATCGAGTTTGCTTTATCTTTCAGGCGAGGTGACCAGGGAGATGCAGGATGCAGCACCACGCGCCTTCTTCTTCCCCGACTGCAGAGAGGTACGTATGAAAATTGGTGTCTTCGTTCCGATTGGCAATAACGGCTGGCTGATCTCCACTCACGCTCCGCAGTACATGCCGACCTTTGAGCTGAATAAGGCGATCGTGCAGAAAGCCGAGCACTACCACTTTGATTTCGCACTGTCGATGATCAAACTGCGTGGCTTCGGCGGCAAAACCGAATTCTGGGATCACAACCTTGAATCCTTCACCTTAATGGCCGGGCTGGCGGCGGTGACCTCGCGGATCCAGATCTATGCTACCGCCGCCACCCTCACCCTACCCCCGGCGATTGTGGCGCGCATGGCCTCCACCATCGACTCCATCTCCGGCGGACGCTTCGGGGTCAATCTGGTGACCGGCTGGCAAAAACCGGAATACGATCAGATGGGCATCTGGCCCGGCGACGAATACTTCTCTCGTCGTTATGAGTATCTCACCGAATATGTCCAGGTGCTGCGCGACCTGTGGGGAACCGGGCGCAGCGACTTTAAAGGTGACTATTTCACCATGAACGACTGCCGCGTCAGCCCGCAGCCGTCACAGCCAATGAAGGTGATCTGCGCCGGACAAAGCGACGCGGGCATGGCCTTCTCCGCACAATACGCCGACTACAACTTCTGCTTCGGCAAAGGGGTGAACACGCCTACCGCCTTTGCCCCTACCGCGGCACGCATGATGCAGGCGGCAGAAAAAACCGGTCGCGACGTCGGCTCGTACGTCCTGTTTATGATTATCGCCGACGAAACCGACGAGGCGGCGCGCGCCAAATGGGAACACTACAAAGCCGGTGCCGATGACGACGCCCTGGCCTGGCTCACCGAACAGAGCCAGAAAGACACCCGTTCCGGCAGCGACACCAACGTGCGCCAGATGGCGGACCCGACCTCGGCGGTCAATATCAACATGGGCACGCTGGTCGGCTCCTACGCCAATGTCGCACGCATGCTCGACGAGGTGGCGACGGTGCCGGGCACCGACGGCGTGCTGCTCACCTTTGACGATTTCCTGCTCGGCATTGAAGCCTTTGGCGAGCGTATCCAGCCGCTGATGCGTTGCCGCGACGCTGTTTCCACCGTTACCCGAGAGGTTGCCTGATGATTACCCTTCCCGCCCGTCCGGAATCCCTGACCTTCCCGGCGCAGAACAGCGCGCTGATCGTCGTCGATATGCAAAACGCCTATGCCAGCCAGGGCGGCTACCTCGACCTCGCCGGGTTTGACGTCTCCGCCACCCGGCCGGTGATCGACAATATCAATACCGCCGTTGCCGCAGCCCGCGCCGCCGGCATGCTGATTATCTGGTTCCAGAACGGCTGGGACGAACAGTACGTCGAAGCCGGCGGTCCCGGTTCGCCGAACTACCATAAATCAAACGCCCTGAAGACCATGCGCAGCCGCCCGGAGCTGCAGGGCAAACTGCTGGCGAAAGGCGGCTGGGACTACCAGCTGGTCGATCAACTGCAACCGCAGCCCGGCGATGTGGTGCTGCCGAAACCGCGCTACAGCGGCTTTTTCAACACCCCGCTCGACAGCATCCTGCGCAGCCGCGGCATTCGCCATCTGGTGTTTACCGGGATTGCCACCAACGTCTGCGTGGAGTCGACCCTGCGCGACGGCTTCTTCCTTGAGTATTTCGGCATCGTGCTGGAAGACGCCACCCACCAGGCGGGCCCGGCCTTCGCCCAGCAGGCCGCATTGTTCAATATCGAAACCTTTTTTGGTTGGGTCAGCGATGTCGCCAGCTTCTGCGACGCGCTGGAGCCCGCCGCCCCGCTCTCATTCCCGGAGGAGAAACGTTATGCCTAAACAGGTCATTATACCGCCCGGCACCACCACGCCGATTGCCCCTTTTGTCCCCGGCACCCTGGCCGACGGGGTGGTCTATGTCTCCGGCACGCTGCCGTTTGATAAACAAAATAATGTGGTTTATCCCGGCGACCCAAAGGCGCAAACCCGCCACGTCCTCGACACCATCAAAACGGTGATCGAAACGGCGGGTGGCAGTATGGAGGATGTGACGTTCAACAGCATCTTTATCACCGACTGGAAAAACTACGCCGCGATTAACGAAGTCTATGCCGAGTTTTTCCCCGGCGATAAACCGGCGCGTTTTTGTATCCAGTGCGGGCTGGTCAAGCCTGAGGCGCTGGTCGAAATCGCTACCGTCGCCCACATCGGGAAACCAGCCTTATGAAACTGAATATCTCCCCAGCCCCTTTCGATGGCGCACCGGTGGTGGTGCTAAGCGCGGGTTTAGGCGGTGCGGGCAGCTACTGGCTCCCGCAGCGCGCGGTGCTGGCGGAGCGGTATCAACTGGTGAGTTATGACCAGAACGGCACCGGCGAAAATGCCGGCCCGCTGCCCGCCGGTTACAGCATGGCGGCGATGGCGCTGGAGCTTAAGCAGGCGCTGCAGACGGCGGGTATCACCCGCTTTGCCTTCGTCGGCCACGCCCTGGGTGGCCTGATTGGGCTCCAGCTGGCACTCGACTTTCCGCAGGCGGTCAGCGCGCTGGTGCTGGTTAACGCCTGGCTACGCCTCTCGCCACATACCCGCCGCTGTTTTCAGGTGCGCGAACGCCTGCTGCACGCCGGCGGCGCCCAGGCGTGGGTCGAAGCCCAGCCGCTGTTCCTCTACCCGGCAGAATGGATGGCCGCCCGCATGCCGAGGCTGGAAGCGGAAGATGCGCTGGCCCTCAGCCATTTCCAGGGTAAAGACAACCTGCTGAAGCGCCTGCATGCGCTGAAAGAGGCCGATTTTTCACGCCGGGCGGCCCAGCTGGCCTGCCCGGCGCTGATCGTCAGCGCCAATGACGATTTGCTGGTCCCCGCCTCCTGCTCCCGTACCCTGGCGGCGGCGATACCGAACAGCCAGCAGGTGGAGATGGCATGGGGTGGACACGCCTGTAACGTGACCGATGCCGGGACCTTCAACCCTATTTTATGCGACGGACTGGCCAGGATGCTGGCCCCGTAATTAAGGAAAATCTATGAGCGAAAGCATTAGCCAGAACGCGCGAGACACCCTGTTCACTCACGCCAGAACCCATAACGGCTGGCTGGATCAACCGGTCACTGATGAGGTGCTGCGCGACATTTACGACCTGATGAAAATGGGGCCGACCTCCGCCAACTGCTCCCCGGCGCGGATCCTGTTTGTCCGCACCCCGGAAGGCAAAGCGCTGCTGCGCCCGACGCTCTCCAGCGGCAACCTCGAAAAAACCATGACCGCCCCGGTAACGGCGATCGTCGCCTGGGACAGCGCCTTCTACGATCGCCTGCCGGAACTGTTTCCCCACGGCGACGCCCGCAGCTGGTTCACCTCCAGCCCGCAGCTGGCGGAGGAGACCGCCTTTCGCAACAGCTCGCTGCAGGCGGCGTATCTGATTTTCGCCTGTCGCGCCCTCGGGCTGGATACCGGCCCGATGTCGGGATTCGATCGCCAGAAGGTCGATGCGGCGTTCTTCGCCGACAGCGGCTGGCAGAGCAACCTGCTGATCAATATCGGCTATGGCGACGCCGGCAAGCTGTATGGCCGCCTGCCGCGTCTTGCGTTTGATGATGCCTGCCAGCTGGCGTAAGGAGCCCTCATGTCCGTAGCGGATAAACAGCATTTTCGTGACGCCATGGCGCAGGTCGGCGCGGCGGTCAACATTATTACCACCGATGGTCCGGCGGGACGCGCCGGGTTTACCGCCAGCGCGGTCTGCAGCGTCACCGATACGCCGCCGACGCTGCTGGTGTGCCTGAACCGCTCGGCCTCGGTGTGGCCGACGTTTAATCAGCATCAGGCGCTGTGCGTCAACACGCTGGCGGCCGGGCAAGAGTCGTTATCTAACGTCTTTGGCGGCAAAACCCCGATGGCGGAGCGCTTTGCCGCCGCCGCATGGCAAACCGGTCTTACCGGCTGTCCACGGCTGGTCGATGCGCTGGTCAGCTTCGACTGCCGTATCAGCCAGATAGTCAGCGTCGGCACCCACGATATTTTGTTCTGCGAAGTCGCCGATATTGTCAGACACCCAGAGCCGCGCGGGCTGATGTGGTTCGACCGCGGCTACCACACGCTCATGCGTCCAGCCTGTTAACCTCAAACCCGGGATATCATCATGGCACTTTTCGATTTTCCTCGCTGGCAGTTGACCTCACCTTCCGCCGCTTCCGGCGTTGTGGCCCCCGATGAACGGCTTTCCTTCGGGCAGACGATGGTAATGGGCGTCCAGCACGCGGTGGCGATGTTTGGCGCCACCGTACTGATGCCGATCCTGATGGGGCTGGATCCGAACCTCGCGATTTTACTCTCCGGGGTCGGGACCCTGCTGTTTTTCGTGGTCACCGGTGGCCGGGTGCCCAGCTATCTTGGCTCCAGCGCCGCCTTCATCGGAGTGGTGATCGCCGTAACCGGCTTTAACGGCCAGGGGCTGAACCCGAATCTGAGCGTCGCGCTCGGCGGGATCATCGCCTGCGGCCTGGTGTATACCCTGATTGGACTGGTGGTGATGAAAGTCGGCACCCGCTGGATTGAACGGCTGATGCCGCCGGTGGTGACCGGCGCAGTGGTGATGGCGATCGGCCTGAACCTCGCGCCCATCGCCGTGCGCAGCGTCTCGGCAACGGCCTTCGACGGCTGGATGGCGGTGCTGACCGTGCTGTGCATTGGGCTGGTGGCGGTGTTTACCCGCGGGATGGTGCAGCGACTGTTGATCCTTGTCGGCCTGATCGTCGCCTGCGCGCTGTACGCGCTGCTGGCGAACGTGTTCGGGCTGGGTAAACCGCTCGATTTTAGCCTGCTGGAGCAGGCCGCGTGGTTCGGCATGCCGCACTTCACCGCCCCGACCTTTAGCGGCCCGGCGATGATGCTGATCGCCCCGGTAGCGGTCATTCTGGTGGCGGAAAACCTCGGTCACCTGAAGGCAGTCGCCGGTATGACCGGACGCAATATGGACCCGTATATGGGCCGGGCGTTCGTCGGTGACGGGCTGGCAACCATGCTTTCCGGCGCGGTTGGCGGTAGCGGGGTGACCACCTACGCGGAAAACATTGGGGTAATGGCGGTCACCAAAGTCTACTCTACGCTGGTGTTCGTGGCGGCGGCGGTGATTGCGATACTGCTTGGCTTCTCGCCGAAGTTTGGTGCCCTGATCCACACCATTCCCGGACCGGTGATCGGTGGCGCATCGATCGTAGTGTTCGGCCTGATTGCGGTGGCCGGCGCGCGTATCTGGATCCAGCACCGGGTGGATTTGAGTCAGAACAGCAACCTGATTATGGTAGCGGTCACGCTGGTGCTCGGCGCCGGCGATTTCGCCCTCTCCCTCGGCGGCTTTACCCTCGGCGGTATTGGGACGGCCACCTTTGGCGCCATCCTGCTCCACGCCCTGCTTAACCGTCGCGTACCGGAGACGGCGCAGTCCAACGTGCCAGTGTAACCCCCCTCTGTGCATCGGGGCGACGGTACCCACCGTGCCGTTCGCCCCGTATACAGGCATAAAAAAACCGCCGGTAGAGACCGGCGGCGGGGAGGATGTAGCGGGTGCCCAGGAGATTAACGCCACATCACAAACAATCAGCCTGCTCGTCAGCTATGACGGTTTCCGTGACTGTTTTTCCCTCCTTTTTTGCCAGCTTCCGACGCGCGTTGAGGATCGTTTTTAAAGTTCCCCCCGCTATGCTGGCCACCTTTGCGACCTGCTTCTGATGCTCTTTCACGGTCCTCGGCAAAGTTGCCGGAACCGCCACGATGGTTTGCCATCACTGACCTCCACTTGGTTAGACATCATCTTGCATTACCGGCAGCACCTGGCCCTGCAGCGCAGCATAGGGCATGGCCATTTTGGTGTTGCGTATTGTTAAGCGTAGTGAATGAAACGCATTCACCTGGCAAATGGAAATATTTTGCAATACCTGCCGGGGTAAAACGGCCCCTCCCTCGCTCGCGTCACGCTAAGCGTCTCTTATGGCTCACGAAAAGCCGTCCGGCAAAGATGTTTCTTTTTGCGACAGCGCCACTTTTTGCAATTTTGTTATAAATCAAATAAATGATTGTTAGATTTGCACTCTTAGCCAGACGCCTTATCTTTAAAGGTAGCCAGTCGATTGGCTGGTCTCAAACGCAACCGAGGAGTGATGCAAATGGCTAAAATTCTGGTGCTTTATTATTCAATGTATGGACACATCGAAACCATGGCTCATGCCGTCGCCGAAGGGGCGAACAAAGTAGATGGCGTTGACGTGGTCGTGAAGCGCGTGCCGGAAACTATGCAAGCAGAGGCGTTTGCCAAAGCAGGCGGGAAAACGCAGAATGCGCCCGTCGCCACGCCGCAGGAACTGGCAGAGTACGACGCCATCATCTTTGGTACCCCAACACGCTTCGGCAATATGTCCGGACAGATGCGCACCTTCCTCGATCAGACCGGTGGCCTGTGGGCATCGGGTGCACTGTACGGCAAACTGGCCAGCGTCTTTTGCTCCACCGGTACCGGTGGTGGGCAAGAACAAACCATTACCTCCACCTGGACGACCCTGGCCCATCACGGGATGGTGATTGTGCCAATCGGCTACGGCGCGCAGGAACTCTTTGATGTGTCGGCGGTTCGCGGCGGTACGCCGTATGGCGCGACCACCATCGCCGGCGGTGACGGTTCACGTCAGCCAAGTCAGGAAGAGCTGGCGATTGCCCGCTATCAAGGTGAACACGTCGCAGGACTGGCAGTTAAATTACACGGCTAACCTTCAGCAGGAGGATGTGCATGCCAACTCAAGAAGCGAAGACCCACCATGTGGGCGAATGGGCAAGTTTACGTAATACCTCTATCGAGATCGCCGAGGCGATTTTCGAATTAGCCAAATACGATGAAAAGCTAGCAGAAAAAATCTGGGAAGAAGGCAGCGACGAAGTGCTCTCTTTGGCCTTCGCCAAAACGGACAAAGACGCGCTGTTCTGGGGCGAACAAACCATCGAGCGTAAAAACGTCTGACGCAGAACGCCCCGGTATCGCTACCGGGACGCCAGTACTGAGAACCGGAGCGGCCAGCAGGCCGTCCGGTTTTTTTATGCCTATTTTGCCGCCTCGTTCATCACCTGCTTAAAGGTTGCCATCGGGCAGAAACCGTCGGCATCCACCGGGCAACCGTTAAGCGCCAGGGTCACCCGCTGCGGTGGTGACTGCAGGGTTAAGGGTTCAGCATTGCGCAGCTGCGAGGTGCTTTGATAGACGTACTCAATTTTCATCAGCTCGCGGTTGCTGCCGCTGTCATGCCAGCGTTGGAAGACGATTTTGCCGCCGATGGGGGTACGTTCATACTGGTTATGCAGCTGATAAGGCTTGAAATCCAGCGCGGTCAGCAGGGAAGCGATATTGGAATCGTGCCCCACCAGCAGCGTCACTTTGGCCGCCTGCTGCTCATCGCTAACCAGCGCCTTATCGATATATTTCACCAACGGTTTAGCCACGTTGCGCGCCACCTCTGGCGAGGTGAACAGACTGTCCTGATAGCCGTTTTTCAGCTTCGACAACACCTGCCACTGTTTATCGGTTTTGATCTGCCCCCATGCCACCTGATCCAGCGGGAAACCTTCGTAATACTGCAACGTGAAAGCATCGACCAGCGAGTTACCCACCTTCAGCGGCCCGGAAACGCCGGGCTCCTGCTGGTATTTCGCGCTGAAAGTATCTTTCGCTGCGCTTAACTCACACACCTGTTTCTCTTTGCAGGAGGGCGAGTTTTGGTAGTCCGTCATTTCCTCGAGCAGCTTGTAGCTGTCGGTGAGCTGCATGCCCTGTCGCTCTTTGGTCATCGCCTGCACCGCTTTTTCGCTGAAGGCGGCGGAATCTTCGGTGATCACCGGGTTAAAGGTCGGGTCCATGGTGCCCATTTGCGGCTGGTGATGGACCGTCACGCCGCAGCCGGGAAAGGCGCCGATGATAAAGAACTGGGCGGTGGCGACGGTACGTTGCAGGCTGTTGGCGTAAGCGTAAACCGCGTTATCCGGCGGGCACTCACCGCTGGTCACCAATCCCTGCTGCGCCAACCATTCGCGCATATAGTGGCCCATGTACACCTCGAGCACCCCGCCTTTGGTGGTCAGCTGACCGCCGGGGACATCCCACTCCGGCCATGATTTCGGCGTTGACTGTTCCAGTACGCTGCCATTGTTGGCCAGCGGCGCGCGCAGGTTGTGGCGGCTCATGATCAACACCTGCTGGAGCTGGTAGCCCTGCGGTGCCACCGCTTCCTGCGCCTGGGCCGCCGCGGATAACACCAGCGTCTGGGCCACGATACCTGCGAGTAGACTCTTTCTCATCCCTTTATCCTCAGTCATTTTCATCGCTTTTTATTGTGGCAAATTTATGACATTTTTCCGCTTCGTCGCTCGCAAACTGAGGCACCGGGAGAAACTTTTATCAACCCGCTGAAATAGTTTTATAATAAAACAATTATGTGCCAGGCACTAAAGCTGGAGGAGCTCTTGTGAAACGTACCCGTCTGGAAAACAGCAGTTGCCCTATCGCCCGCTCACTGGATGTCATTGGCGACTGGTGGTCGCTGCTCATCGTCCGCGAAGCGTTGGGCGGAACCCGGCGCTTCAGCGAGTTTCAAAAGCACCTTGGCATTGCTAAAAACATGCTCGCCGGACGGTTGAAAATGCTGGTGGAAGAAGACATCCTGACGCTGCAGCCCGCCTCCGACGGCAGTGCGTGGCAAGAGTACGTGCTCACCGAAAAGGGCCGTGGGCTGCAAACCGTGCTGGTGGCGCTCGCGCAGTGGGCCGATGAATACCTGTTGACGCCCGACGAACCCGCAACCGTGTTGGTGGATAGCCTGACACGCCAGCCGCTGCGTAAGCTGGTACTGCAGGCCGCCGATGGCCGGACCCTCCAGCCCGATGACATTCGCGCTAAACTCCCGGTAACCGACTGATTTAAAACAATAGCCACTCAAACCCAGGTGGCATAACCAAAAAATACCGCGCTATATGGTTGCATTATTAAACCACTTATCTCATGCTTAATTTGGTTTAATAATGCAACCAACATATCAGAGGCACACCATGACAACCCACACCGCTTTAATTACCGGCGCCTCCTCCGGCATCGGCGCCGTTTACGCCGAGCGCCTCGCCGCCCGGGGCTACCACCTGATCCTGGTCGCACGCCGTGAAGCGCGTTTGCAGGCTCTCGCCGGGCAGTTGCAAAGCCAGTACGGTATTCAGGCCGATGTACTGACGGCAGATCTGAGTGAAGAACGCGGTATTCACACCGTAGAAGCGCGCCTGCAGGCAGATCCGACGATCGCGCTGGTGATTAACAACGCCGGGACAGCCAAAATGGGCGGGTTGCTGGCCAGCGATGTCGCCGATCATCAGATGATCCATACCCTCAATACGACCGCCCTGCTGCGTCTGAGCTATGCGGCACTGGCCGCCTTCCAGCCTCGCGGCAAGGGGACGCTGATCAATATCGCCTCAATTCTCGCGATCCATGCGCTGCCGGGAAGCGCGGTGTATAGCGCCAGCAAAGCGTGGGTGCTCAGTTTTACCCGCGCGCTTCAGGAGGAGTTTGCCGATAGCGGCCTGCGCATTCAGGCGGTTCTCCCAGCGGCCACCGCCACCGACTTGTGGCCTACCTCTGGCGTGGCCCTTGATGCTCTGCCAGCCGGCTCGGTGATGACCACGGAAGACCTCGTCGATGCAGCGCTTAGCGGGCTGGACCAGGGTGAAAATATCACCCTGCCGCCGGTACATGACCTGGCGCTGTGGGAGGATTTCGATCGGGCAAGAGTGGCGCTGTTCGGCAGTGCGCGCACCGGCCAGCCGGCGCCGCGCTACCGCCTCGTTTAACGCCTGAGCAGATGACCGTGCTGGCTCATCCACTCCGCCAGCGGCTGTAACGCGCTGCGCATCGACAACCCCAGCCCGGTTATCTGGTATTCCACCCGAGGGGGGATTTCGGCATAGACGCAGCGCGACACCAGCCCGCGCTGCTCGAACAAGCGGAGCTGACGGGTCAGCTCTTTTTGCGTAATGGGCGCCGCCGCCCGTAGCAGTTCGCCGAAGCGCACCGGTGCATTGAGGACGATCAGTCGGTAGAGGATCGGGATCGCCCATTTCCCGGCAATCAAATTAACAAAGTCGGTCATCGGGCAAGATGAGTGCCCAAAATTTTTTTCATCGACGCTCGCCGCGGTCTTCGCCATAGCACACCTTTTGCCTCGTTAGTATCCAATTGGTACCTGGTATCCTTTGGATACTAAAGCTTTTATAGTCCCTTTTCCACAGACTCAGTCAGGAGCAAGATCATGGGACGTTTAGCAGGAAAATATACGCTGATTACCGGGGGCACCAGCGGCATTGGCCTCGCCACCGCGCAGGAATTTATTGCCGAAGGGGCGCAGGTGGCGGTCACTGGTCGCCAGCCTGCAGCGCGCGAACAGGCGCAGGCGCTGCTAGGGGAAAACGCATGGGTTATTGCAGCAGATGCCGGTGATGCCGCCGGGCAGCGCCAGCTGGCAGAGACCCTGAGCGCACGCTGGCCGCGGCTGGATGCCGTCTTTATCAACGCCGGTGACGTGACCCACGGTGCCTTTGGTGAGTGGCATGAGGAGGAGTGGGATCGGCTGATGAACATTAACCTCAAAGGGCCATTCTTCTTGCTGCAGGCGCTGCTGCCGCTGCTCGCCAACCCCGCGTCGGTGATTCTGTGCGGATCGGTCAGCGCCCATATCGGCTTGCCGACCAGCAGCGCTTACGCCGCCAGTAAAGCCGGGCTGCTGTCGCTGGCGCGCACCCTGTCGGCAGAGCTGCTGCCGCGCGGCATCCGCGTGAATGGCCTGAGCCCCGGTCCGGTTCGCACCCCGGCGCTGGATAAACTGGGCCTCAGCGCGCAGGCCTTGAGCGCCCTACAGGAGGAGATCAAGAACCTGGTACCTGTAGGACGCATGGGCACGCCGCAGGAGCTGGCCAAAGCCGCGCTGTACCTGGCATCGGATGAGTCCAGCTACGTGGTTGGCAGCGAGCTACTGGTGGATGGCGGGACGAAAAATCTCTGATATCACGGTGGCGGCGGGCGTTACTCCGGCAGCGGGACCGCCGCCAGGGTGCAGATGGCTTCATGCTGTCCGCCGCGGCGATCGATCATCACCACTTTGTCGCCGGCTTTTTTGCCTTCACAGGGTTTTAATACCTGGTCCATAACCCGTTCGCGGGTTTGCTGGCTCTCTGACTCTGCCACAGTGGTAAAGGAGGTCAGGATCAAGGTCAGCCCAAGCAGGCCGACGATAGGTTTCTTACACATGCATTGTTCTCAGATAATTCTCACTCCGGTACAGGGTAACAGTCTGAAGGTCTTACGTCTGTAAAATCAGTTAACGGATTGTTTCTCAGCGAGAAAACTGGAATTTACATCAGTCACAAAAACCATATCACCCTGATTTACGTCGAATTTATCACTGTTAAATGTCACATTTCAGACACATCCTGATGCTATCGTGGCGGCAAATTTATAGAGTTCGTGGTTTCCACTCAAGCCCAGGATCGCTTATGTCCGGTATTGTTCTCATTGTTGTCGCGGTCATTTTGCTAGGGGTTGCGCTCTACAGTCTGGTGTCATACATCAAAGAACGCCGCGCCAGCCAGCTCCCTTTCCATAAAAAGAAAAAGTAGCCCGCTCTGTTAGTCACCATGAACAGAAACAGGCTGGTCACCTTCGTGACCAGCCTCAGGCACTATGCCGGCTTTGACTCCCGAGCAGCCTGAACGGCTACGACTCCCATGCCCGCTCCGCTTTCGCCGCATCAAACTGCGGCGGCGGCTGACGGAAGCGACGGGTCAAATAGGTCAAATACAGCAGCCCCACCGCTCCCCATACCAGCCCCAGCGTCAACGATGTCGCCTCGAGGTTGATCCACAGTACCGCCACCGTCGCGGCGCCAATCAGCGGAAGAATCAGATAATGCAGGCGATCCTTCCACGTTTTGTTATAGCCCTTGCGCCGCCAGAAGTGGTTGAACACCGACAGGTTAACGAAGGTAAAGGCCACCAGCGCGCCAAAGTTGATCAGCGCCGTCGCGGTCACCAGATCGAAGAACAGTGCCGACAGCGCCACTACCCCGACCATCAGGACGTTCAGTGCCGGCGTCCGCCACTTCGGATGCACATAGCCGAAAATACGTTCCGGGAAGACGTTATCCCGCCCCATAACATACAGCAGACGCGACACGCTGGCATGCGATGCCAGGCCTGACGCCAGGGTGTTCACAAAGGTGGTGCACAGGAAAATCGACTGGAACAGCTTCCCGCCAACATACAGCGCAATTTCCGGCAGCGCCGCATCCGGGTCCTTAAAACGACTGATATCAGGGAAAAAGAGCTGCATAAAGAACGAGGCAACGATAAAGATAATGCCGCCGTACACCGCCGTCAGAAAAATCGCTTTCGGGATCGTCCGCGCGGCGTCCGGGGTCTCTTCTGACAGCGTCGTCACCGCGTCAAAACCAAGGAACGAGAAGCAGACGATCGTCGCCCCGGTAATGATCGGGATCAGATGGGCGTTCTGGCTGATAAACGGCTGCAGCGACCAGACGGTACCGACCCCTTCCCCTTTATGCAGTCCCTGCACCACCAGGAAAATAAAGACCACCATGATCGCAATCTGCACCAGTACAAACAGCGTATTAAAGTTTGCGACCAGATTAACGCTTTTAAGGTTTGCCGCCGTCAGAATCGCCACGAACCCCACCACCCAGATCCACGGCGGTACTTCCGGGAACAGCGCCGACAGATAAATCTTCGCCAGTAAGACGTTAATCATCGGTAAGAACAGGTAGTCGAGCAGCGATGACCAACCCACCATAAAGCCGACATGGGGGCTGATCGACTTTTGCGCGTAGGTGTACGCCGACCCAGCTTCCGGGAACTGCCGCACCAGCTTACCGTAGCTGATAGCCGTAAACAGCACCCCGGCCAGCGCCAGAATATAGGAGGCGGGGACGTGGCCGTTGCTGATGCCGGACACAATCCCGAAGGTATCAAATACCGACATTGGCGTGAGATAGGCAAGCCCCATCACCACCACTTGCCACAGCTTGAGCGACTTGCGCAGTCCGGGTTTGCCGGCGGCAGACGACACATCGAGTGAAGTGTTAGCAACCATGAGCATCCCCCCCCATGCAAACGTGGGTTTGTGCGCACAACGATCGGGTGACAAACCTGCTTAACAGGGGGGTAAGGTATAAAAAATCGCTTCGGACAGACCAACGAGCGGCGGTTGATTCGGACATCTTGCGGCCTTCATGGCCCCCTTCTCCCTGCGGATATTTGAACATCGGCATCATCTCTTTCCTCGTCACACACTGTGTCGTTAACTGAAGCCCGGTATCGCCTGCGCTCCTTTACGCGACATCCGGGAAATCGCTGGAATTCCAGCAAAACGTCCGACCAGGCTCCGCTCAGGCCGTATGATGCAACTTTATCGCTCGACGACAGTGGCCCCTTGCGGGGCGACCATCAGGCGTTTTTCAACATCCACTCAATTTCGGTTTCGGTGATAAGCCGTTCAAACTGCATTAATTCATCATTTTTACAGGCATGGTAAACGTGGCAAAAACGTTCACCCAAACGCGCGCGCAAACTATCGTTTTGCATAAACTCCCACAGCGCATCGCTTTGTCGGATCGGGAACGGCAGCCCTTCCTGCTCCAGGCCATTGCCTTCCACTTCTTCCTGCAGCGGCAGCGTATTGTCCAGCCCGTGCAATATGCCGGCGAAGATCGCCGCCATCACCAGATACGGGTTGGCATCCGCGCCGGCCACGCGGTATTCCACGCGGTGGTTTTGACGATCGCCGCACGGGATCCGCAGCGCCACGGTGCGGTTGTTATGCCCCCAGGAAGCCTGGGTCGGGACATACATCCCCGGCTGGAAACGACGCCACGAGTTGACGTTCGGCGCCAGCAGCGCCATCGACGACGGCATCAGGTCAATCATCCCGGCCAGCGCGCGTTTCAACAGCGCAGAATCTTCACCATCGGCATCCGCCAGCACGTTTTCGCCCCGGTGGTTTTGCATACTGATATGGATATGCATCCCGCTGCCCGCGTGCTCTTCATAGGGCTTGGCCATAAAAGTGGCATGCATCTTATGCTTCTCGGCCATCAAACGCACGAGGCGTTTTAACGCCAGCGCATCATCGCAAGCATCGAGCACGTTATCGGTGTGGTGAAGGTTGATTTCAAACTGGCCCGGTGAGGCTTCAGCTACCGCGCCATCGGCCGGAATCAGCTGCAGCTGGGCCAGCTCATCGATGTCATTGAGCACGTCGGCGAAGTGGTTAAGGTTGTCCACCGAGTAAACCTGGCTCTGGGTGTTACGATCGCCGGTGCCCGGCGCGCAAGGCGGCTGCAGATAGCCTTCGGCATCACGTTTACGATCCAGTAAATAGAACTCCAGCTCTACCGCTACCACGGGGAACAATCCGCGCTGGCGCAGCTGCTGCCAGAGGCGGTTAAGTACGTTCCGCGGCTCAACGTCAAAGGGAGCGCCATCTTCATCCACCATCGTCAGCTGTACCTGAGCGATAGATTGCGGATCGGCAGCTGAAGGGGTTAAGGTCCCCGGCACCGGGATGCAGGAACGATCCGGCTCCCCCATATCCTGACCCAGACCGGCCTCTTCCACCACATTACCGAGAATATCCATCGCAAAAACTGACGCCGGGAAGTAACAGCCTTTCTCCAGCTTGCTCAGGCTGGAGACCGGAATACGTTTTCCACGGAAGCAGCCGTTCAGGTCGGTCAGCAACACGTCGACATACTGCGTCTCGGGATAACGCTCAAGGTAGCGCTTCACTTCATGAGTGAATGCGCTGCCCCGTCTCTCTTCTGACTGCTGAACAAAATTCTCAACTTCTACAATATTGGTTTCCATCATTCACCGCCGTTGTGTTGGTTTCGGACCGCTGGCTATCTTGCCGTTAAATATAATGTCCACCATTCGAATGTGTATGCAAACAAAATGTTTGTCAAATGTTAAATTAAGTTTGCAAACGGCTATTTGCGCTGCTAGATTGAGAAAATATTGAACGATATGGCCATTTGGCACGCTAGATGGTCATTATTTAGTCCACTTTGTGAGGGCGATCATGGAAAATATAATGTACAGACCAGTTATTGGTGTCGTGATGTGCAGGAACAGGCTGAAGGGTCACCAGACCCAGACTCTGCAAGAAAAGTACCTGAATGCCATTATTAACGCCGGAGGGTTACCCATTGCCCTGCCGCATGCGCTGGCCGAGCCGGAAATGCTTGCCGCGTTGTTACCTAAACTGGATGGCATCTATCTGCCAGGCAGCCCCAGCAATGTGCAGCCGCACCTTTATGGTGAAAACGGCGATGAGCCTGACGCCGATCCCGGGCGTGATCTTCTGAGCATGGCATTGATTAACGCCGCGCTCGAAAGGCGCATCCCCATTTTCGCCATCTGCCGTGGGTTACAGGAACTGGTTGTCGCCACCGGAGGGACTCTGTATCGTCGTCTTTTCGAACAGCCGGAGCTCCTTGAGCATCGCGAAGATCCGGAGCTGCCGGTTGAGCAACAATATGCCCCCTCTCACGAAGTTCTGGTTCAGGAAGGAGGATTACTTTCTCAGTTAATACCGGGCTGCAACACGTTTTGGGTAAACTCGCTACATGGGCAAGGAGCGCGCACCGTAAGCTCACGTCTGCGCGTCGAAGCTCGTTCTTCAGATGGACTGGCAGAGGCGGTCAGCGTCAATGACCACCCTTTCGCGCTAGGCGTGCAATGGCACCCGGAATGGAACAGTAGCGAATATGCTCTCTCGCGTTTGTTGTTTGAAGGTTTTATCACCGCCTGTCAGAACCACATGGCTGAAAAGCAGCGGCTCTGACCATTACAGTTAAGGAAATGCAAATATGAGCGATGACGGCCTGGCGCCAGGAAAACGTCTGTCAGCGATCCGCCAACAGCTGGGTCTCTCACAACGTCGTGCCGCCGAACTGTCTGGGTTAACACATAGTGCCATCAGCACCATAGAACAGGACAAAGTCAGTCCTGCCATCAGTACGCTGCAAAAGCTGCTGAAAGTTTATGGGCTGTCGCTCTCGGAATTCTTTTCTGAACCAGAAAAACCTGATGAACCCCAGGTGGTGATTAATCAGGATGACCTTATCGAAATCGGCAGTCAGGGGGTTTCGATGAAGCTGGTCCACAATGGAAATCCGAACCGTACGCTGGCGATGATTTTTGAAACTTACCAGCCTGGAACCACGACCGGGGAGAGGATCAAACATCAGGGTGAGGAAATTGGCACCATACTGGAAGGTGAAGTCGTACTGGAGATGAACGGCCAGTCGTATCATCTGGTAGCTGGACAGAGCTATGCCATTAATACCGGCATACCGCACAGTTTCAGCAATACCTCGGCAGGTGTTTGCCGAATTATCAGTGCCCATACTCCCACCACATTCTGATTTTTTAGCCTGAGACTATCTCAGGCTTTCTTCAGGCCAGCGCCGTCGGAAGCCCCTTTTCCGGCAGCGCGAAGAACACGCAAATATCCTGCCGCGCAACGATTCTGCTGCGTCGTGCGGCGGCTTATTTCCTGCGGGCCCACGAATATATACGCGTAAGTAAAACGCGCAATAACGGTATCTGACCCCGGGGACGCCCTACGCCCCGCACGGTCCGGCATGCCCACAATTCGATTATGTGATTAAGGAGTCTTATATGGATTTCAAACATCTGGCCTGGTGGCAGGATAAAGCGCAAAGCATGGAGATTGAAACGCGGTTATTTATTAATGGCGACTATTGCTCTGCTGTCGATAATACCACGTTTGAAACCATCGACCCCGCCGCACAGCAGACCCTGGCGCACGTTGCCAGGGGCAAAAAGGCCGACGTCGAACTCGCCGTTCAGGCCGCCCGCCGCGTGTTCGATCGCGGCGACTGGTCCCAGGCCTCGCCGGCACAGCGTAAAGCCGTGCTGAACAAGCTGGCGGACCTGATGGAGCTCCATCGTGAAGAGCTGGCGCTGCTGGAAACCCTTGATACCGGGAAACCGATCCGCCACAGCCTGCGCGACGATATTCCCGGCGCCGCCCGCGCCATCCGCTGGTATGCCGAAGCCATCGACAAAGTGTATGGCGAAGTGGCTCCCACTGGCGCCAATGAACTGGCGATGATCGTCCGCGAACCGGTAGGCGTCATCGCCGCCGTGGTGCCGTGGAACTTCCCTCTGCTGCTGGCCTGCTGGAAGCTTGGCCCGGCGCTGGCAACCGGCAACAGCGTGATCCTCAAACCGTCAGAAAAATCCCCGCTGACCGCCCTACGCCTGGCCGGGCTGGCGAAAGAGGCCGGCCTGCCGGACGGCGTGCTGAACGTGATCAGCGGCTACGGCCATGAAGCGGGTCAGGCCCTGTCGCTGCACCCCGACGTCGAGGTACTCACCTTTACCGGCTCCACCCGAACCGGCAAACAGCTGTTAAAAGATGCCGGCGACAGCAACATGAAACGCGTCTGGCTGGAAGCGGGCGGCAAGAGCGCCAACATCGTCTTTGCCGACTGCCCGGATCTGCAAAAGGCAGTTAACGCCACCGCCGGCGGCATCTTCTACAACCAGGGCCAGGTCTGCATCGCCGGTACCCGTCTGCTGGTTGAAGCGAGCATCGCCGACGAGTTTCTGCGTCGCCTGCAGGAGCAGGCTCGCCTCTGGCAGCCGGGCAACCCGCTGGATCCACAGACCACCATGGGTATGTTGATTGATAACACCCATGCCGACAGCGTGCACAGCTTCATCCGCATCGGAGAAAGTCACAGCACCCTGCTGCTCGACGGGCGTAAAAACCCGTGGCCCGCCGCCGTCGGCCCGACAATTTTCGTTGACGTTGATCCGGCTTCCCCGCTGAGCCGCGAGGAGATTTTTGGCCCGGTGCTGGTAGTGACCCGCTTCACCTCAGAAGAAGAAGCCCTGCGTCTTGCCAATGACAGCAATTACGGCCTGGGCGCCGCGGTCTGGACACGCGATCTTTCCCGCGCCCACCGGATGAGCCGCCGTCTGAAAGCCGGCTCCGTGTTTGTGAACAACTATAATGATGGTGACATGACCGTGCCGTTTGGCGGGTATAAGCAGAGCGGCAACGGACGCGACAAATCGCTGCACGCGCTGGAAAAATTCACCGAACTGAAAACGATATGGATGACTCTGGAGTCTTAATCATGACCGAACATACCACCAGTTATTATGCCGCCAGCGCCAACCGCTACGAGCCCTTCCCGACGCTGAGCGAATCCATCAGCTGCGATGTCTGTGTTGTCGGCGGCGGCTATACCGGCCTCTCTTCGGCCCTGCATCTGGCCGAAATGGGCTACGACGTGGTGCTGCTGGAAAGCGCGCGCATTGGCTTTGGCGCCAGCGGGCGCAACGGCGGCCAGTTGGTCAACTCCTACAGCCGCGATATCGACGTGATTGAACGAACCTACGGCCCCGATGCGGCACGCATGCTCGGCAGCATGATGTTCGAGGGCGGCAATATTATTCGCGAGCGCATCCAGCGCTACCAGATCCAGTGCGACTACCGCCCCGGCGGTCTGTTTGTGGCGATGAACCACAAACAACTGGAAACCCTGGAAGAGCAGAAAGCGAACTGGGAGCGCTACGGTAATCAGCAACTGGAGCTGCTGGACGCCAACGCCATCCGCCAGGAAGTCAACAGTGACCGTTACACCGGCGCCCTGCTCGACCATAGCGGCGGACATATTCATCCACTGAACCTGGCCATCGGCGAAGCGGATGCCATTCGCCTGAACGGCGGCCGGGTGTACGAACAGTCGCCGGTGACCCGCATCCAGCACACCAGCCCGGCGGTGGTCACTACCGCCAAAGGCCAGGTCACCGCCCGCTACGTGATCGTCGCTGGCAACGCCTACCTTGGCGATAAAGTGGAGCCCGAACTGGCCAAACGCAGCATGCCGTGCGGCACCCAGGTCGTCACCACCGAACCGCTTTCGGACGAGATGGCGCGCTCGCTGATCCCGAAAAACTACTGCGTGGAAGATTGTAACTACCTGCTGGATTACTACCGTCTGACCGGCGACAACCGCCTGCTGTACGGCGGCGGCGTAGTCTACGGCGCCCGTGACCCGGACGACGTCGAACGCCTGATTATGCCGAAGCTGCTGAAAACTTTCCCGCAGTTGAAAGGGGTGAAAATCGATTACCGCTGGACCGGCAACTTCCTGCTGACGCTCTCGAGGATGCCGCAGTTTGGCCGCCTGGATAACAACATCTATTACATGCAGGGCTACAGCGGCCACGGCGTGACCTGTACGCACCTCGCCGGACGGCTGATCTCCGAGCTGCTGCGCGGAGATGCCGAGCGCTTCGACGCCTTTGCCAACCTGCCGCACTATCCGTTCCCCGGTGGTCGCAGCTTACGTATTCCGTTTACCGCCATGGGCGCGGCCTACTACAGCCTGCGCGATAGACTGGGCGTTTAATCCCCTCTGCCGACGGCGCCCGCCGTCGGCAACGTTGCCTCACGGTCTTGCTCTGGCAGGCTCAATGGGAAATGCTGCTGAAAGTAGTGGCGCAAAAACTCCACGCAGATGCGAATTTTCGCCGAAGTCGCCAGTCGCGACACGTACACCGCCCAGATACTGGCGGGTTGATAATACTCCGGCAGCAGATGCAGCAGATTGCCGCTGGCAATATTTTCCCTGACATCCCACCACGAGCGCAGCGCAATGCCCTGCCCCTCCAGACACCACTGGTGAACGATTTCACCGTGGTTCGATGACAGCGGCCCGGTCACTTTAATCGCGTGTTCCCCCTCTTTATCGTGCAGCTGCCAGACACCAAAAGGCCGGTCGCGCTCTTTGATCACCAGGCAAGGCAGTGCGGCAAGGTCGCTCAGCTGTTTTGGCCGGGAATGGCGGGCCACAAATTCCGGCGAGGCGCAGAGAATGCGGTGATTGGTGGCCAGCTTGCGGGCAATCAGATGAGGAGCGATATCGTCCCCGACGCGGATATCCAGATCGACGCCCTCATTAGCCAAATCCACCAGCCGGTCGGCGACATCAAAACGGATCTCCAGCTGCGGATAGCGCAGGGCCAGCTCAGACAGCGCCGGAGCAACCACCCGGCGGCCAAAACCAAAACTGCTGATAATCCGCAGCGTCCCCTGTGGCACCTGCCGCACATCGGAAAGCTCATCCATCATCTGGTCGACATCCTGCAAAATGCGCTGTCCCCACTCGTAGATGCGCTCTCCCTCTTCGGTGATAGCAACCCGGCGGGTGGTGCGGTGCAGCAGCTGGACATTGAGCGTTTGCTCCAGCAACGACACCCGCTTGCTGACAAACGCCGGTGAGACGCCCAGCTCTTCGGCGGCGGCGGCAAAACCGGCGCGACGGGCAACCAGCATAAAGACGCGTAAATCGTTCAGCAGCGGCAGATTATTCATGATTCGTGTTTTATGTTTCACCAGTTGACGGGATTAATTATGAATCAGTCAATTATAGGATAGCGGTGATGTCAATTTCCCTTACCGCAAACTGAGAACAACGATGAATAAAACCCTACGTATTGCCGCCATCCCCGGCGATGGCATCGGTAAAGAAGTGCTGCCTGAGGGCATTCGCGTACTGCAGGTCGCCGCCGAGCGCTGGGGGCTGGCGTTAAGCTTCGAGCACTTTGAGTGGGCCAGCTGCGATTACTACGCCGAGCAGGGAAAAATGATGCCCGACGACTGGCAGACGCAGCTGAAACCGTTCGATGCTCTCTACTTCGGCGCGGTCGGCTGGCCGGCTATCGTGCCGGATCACATCTCCCTGTGGGGCTCGCTGCTGAAGTTCCGCCGCGAGTTCGACCAGTACGTCAACCTGCGCCCGGTGCGCCTGTTTCCTGGGGTTCCCTGCCCACTGGCCGGCAAACAGCCCGGCGATATCGATTTTTACGTGGTGCGCGAGAATACCGAAGGGGAATATTCCGCCCTCGGTGGGCATGTTAATCCGGGG
Organism: Klebsiella sp. B345; assembly: GCF_051131735.1. Taxonomy (NCBI): domain Bacteria; kingdom Pseudomonadati; phylum Pseudomonadota; class Gammaproteobacteria; order Enterobacterales; family Enterobacteriaceae; genus Klebsiella; species Klebsiella sp. B345. The sequence continues at coordinate 4,957,491 of NZ_CP180443.1, read as the reverse complement.
ACCGAGCATGAAGTGGTGATTCAGGAGTCGGTGTTTACCCGCCGCGGCGTAGATCGGATCCTGCGCTACGCCTTTGAGCTGGCGCAAAGCCGCCCACGTAAAACGTTAACGTCGGCCACCAAATCCAACGGCCTCGCCATCAGCATGCCGTTCTGGGATTCACGCGTTGAAGCGATGTCCCGGCACTATCCGCAGGTGCAGTGGGATAAGCAGCATATCGATATTCTGTGCGCCCGTTTTGTGCTGCAGCCGGAACGTTTTGATGTGGTGGTCGCCTCAAACCTGTTCGGCGATATTCTCTCCGATCTTGGTCCGGCCTGTACCGGCACCATCGGGATTGCCCCGTCGGCAAACCTCAACCCTGAGCGCACCTTCCCGTCGCTGTTTGAAGCGGTGCACGGTTCGGCACCGGATATCTACGGTAAAAATATCGCCAACCCCATCGCCACCATCTGGGCCGGGGCGATGATGCTTGATTTCCTCGGCAACGGAGATGCGCGTTATCGGGCCGCCCATGACGGCATTCTGGCGGCGATTGAGCAGACCATCGCCAGCGGACCGAAAACGCCGGATATGCAAGGCAGCGCCTCTACCCAACAGGTGGGCGCCGCAATTTGCCACGCGCTCGCCGGACGGTAATCCAGACAGGAAGTAGCCCCGGTAAGCACAGCGCTACCGGGGAGACGCTCCAGAGCTACAGCTCCAGCTCGCGCTGCAACAGGGTGGCAATCGCCTCGCTGCTTTCCGCCGTCACCAGCGATTGGCGGAACGCTTCGTGCATAATGCGTCGCGCCAGCCGCGAGAAGATCCGCATATGCTGGTCGCCGGCGGAATGCTTGTTGAGGGTCAGCATAATCACAAACTGCGCCTCGTCATCACCCCACACCACCGGCTGCGCCAGACGCGCCACGCTGATGGTCGACTGCTCAATATGCTCTGACTTGCTGTGCGGAATGGCAAAACTAAAACCTAAACCCGTGGAGAACACCGCCTCACGAGCCCACAGGTCGGCCTCCAGCTTGCGTGGGTAGCGGCAGCGGCCGGCCAACAGCAGGTTATCGGTCATGCCTTTGAGCACCTCCTCTTTACTGCGCCAGTCGCTGTTCAGCGTAATGCACTGGGCAGTAATCAGCGGCGCATCCTGCTGGGTCATGCGGAACTGGGCTAGCAGATGCTCTACCTCCAGCGAGGTGCGGCACTGCATCGCCTGATTCAGCAGTTGCCGACAGGCGCGGCTGTCGAGCTGTGCCAGACGCGCTTTGGTCGCCGGGATCGACGGCGCGCTCATGCTCAGCTCGTCCAGCCCCAGCCCCACCAGCAGCGGCAGCACCGACCCCTTAGCCCCCAGCTCGCCGCACAGGCCGATCCATTTCCCCTGGCGATGCACCGCCTGAACCGCATAATCCAGCGCGCGTAAAAACGCCGGATTGAGGCTGTTATAGTGGCGCGTCACCCGGGCGTTATCACGATCCACCGCCAGCAGATACTGGGTCAGGTCGTTGCTGCCGATACTAAAGAAATCAATCTCTTCACAGCACTGGTCGATGATAAACATCACCGACGGCACTTCGAGCATAATGCCGAAGGGGATCGTCTCATCAAACGGAATGTGTTCGCTGCGTAGCGACTGTTTGGCATCCGCCAGCTGCTCCTTCACCCATAAAATCTCCTCCATTGAGGAAATCATCGGGATCATGATCTTCAGCGAACCGTGCGCCGACGCGCGTAAAATGGCCCGCAGCTGGGTACGGAACAGCGCCTGATACTCTTCATAGATCCGCACCGCCCGGTAGCCGAGGAACGGATTGTTCTCCGCCGGAATATTAAGGTAGGACACGGGCTTATCACCGCCGATATCCATGGTGCGAATGATAATGCTGCGTCCGTTGGCCGGCTCCAGCGCCTGACAAAAAATATTGTAGAGCTCGTTTTCCGACGGCGCGCTCGGGCGATCCATATACAGCATTTCGGTGCGGAACAGCCCCACCGATTGCGCGCCATGACTGAACGCCGCCGCGGCTTCAACAGAGTGCGCAATATTCGCCGCCACCTCTACGCGGATGCCGTCTTCGGTGCGGCCCGCTTTATCCAGCCAGGCCTGCTGCTGCTGGCGTATCTGCTCCTGTACCCAGGTTTCCTGCCGGTAGTAGCGTGTCACCGCTTCGTCCGGCTGTACCACCACCAGACCGGCGTTGCCGTCGATCTGCACCGGCTGGTCAACCCATGGCAGTAGCGCCGTCACATCGACCCCCACCAGGGTCGGAATATTAAACGACCGCGCGAGGATCACCGTATGCGAGGTGGTGCCGCCGCTGCGTAACAGCAGACCTTTGAGCAGCGTTTTATCCAGCTCCAGAAACTGACTGGGAGTTAACTCATCGGCAAGGCACACGGACGCTTGCGTCAGTTTGCCCGGCGCCGGAAAGCGCGATTCGCCATAGATATGCTGCAGCAACTGGAAGCAGACATCGCGAACGTCCAGCACCCGCTCCTGCAAATACGCGTTACCGGAGGCGCTGAACTGCGCGCAAAAATGTTCACCAGTGGCGACGATCGCCTCGGCGCAGCTCAGGCCGGTCAACAGCCCGCCCAGCAGGTGCTGGCGCAGCGAGGCATCGGTCGCCAGAGAGCGATGCGCTTCGAGGATCGCGCTGGCGGTGCCATCGTTGTCCAGCAGCCGAAACTCAATAGTTTTGACCAGCAGCGTCAGGCCGTTATCCAGCAACGCCTGCTCCTGCTCGATACTCCCCGCCGCAGGCAGCGTCCCGGCGTCGCGCAGATCCAGAGATTTCAAATGCGTGAGCACGCCCCCGGCGCTGCCCGCACAGACCGGTAACGCGTGAAACAGGATCGGATTAAGACGTGACAGCGATTGCGGCACCGGCTGGATATCCATCTTGTCCGCCGTCGGCAACGGCGCATCGCAGTGCGGAAACTCATCACGCATAAACGCCGACAGCGCATCGAACGCCTGCTGCTGGTCCTGACCCGCAATAATCAGCTGACAGCCATCCCCTTTGAGGGTATTTGTGCCAATAATCGCCAGCGCGCTTTTGGCGTTGCCGCGCCCGTCGCTGCGGGTATTGACCCATTCGACCGAAGACGAAAACCTGTTACACAGCGTTTCTACCAGACTTGCCGGTCGCGCATGGACGCCATTGGGCAAATCACATATGAATTCAATTACCAGAGCCATCGCCTTCCTCCTGAGCAATGCGTGAGTTATTCAAAAGGTAAAGAATGTCTTTGCCAGTCACTACGCGACAAAACTGGCAATTACTGGACAATTGTATGCTTCGTTCGTTTTTATGCTCGCCATCACAAATCCCGTGGCAACATCATTAAATCTCCCGGAAAGACTAACATTTGAGGTGGATCGCAATTTTCCGCTCACCTTACAAATATCCAGTAAATGCACTTTTTCTCTACTGTTTTAAGCGTCGCCCTTTTTCTAAGGTTGATGCATCAACTCAGTCACGGGCCACACAGCGCTCAGGAGAAAAATGATGAACGAACTGGTGCAAATACTAAAAAATACACGCCAGCATCTTATGACCGGGGTCTCGCACATGATCCCCTTTGTCGTTTCCGGGGGGATCCTGCTGGCGGTCTCCGTCATGCTGTATGGCAAGGGGGCGGTGCCCGATGCGGTCTCCGACCCTAACCTCAAAAAACTGTTTGATATCGGCGTGGCCGGCCTGACGCTAATGGTGCCGTTTCTGGCGGCCTACATCGGCTACTCCATCGCCGACCGCGCGGCGCTGGCCCCTTGTGCCATCGGCGCCTGGGTCGGCAACAGCTTTGGCGCCGGCTTCTTCGGCGCGCTGATTGCCGGGCTGATTGGCGGCCTGGTGGTCTACTACCTGAAAAAAATCCCGGTGCACAAAGTGCTGCGCTCGGTGATGCCTATCTTCGTTATTCCGATTATCGGCACCTTTATTACCGCCGGGATCATGATGTGGGGCCTCGGCGAGCCAATTGGCGCGCTGACCGCCAGCCTGACCGGATGGCTGCAGGGAATGCGCGAAGGCAGCATCATCGTGCTGGCCGTCATTATGGGGCTGATGCTGGCCTTCGACATGGGCGGCCCGGTCAACAAAGTGGCCTACGCCTTCATGCTGATCTGTGTCTCACAAGGCGTCTACAGCGTGGTCGCCATCGCCGCCGTCGGTATCGCCGTTCCGCCGCTGGGTATGGGGCTGGCGACGCTGATTGGCCGCAAATACTTCTCCGCGGAAGAGCGCGAAACCGGTAAAGCCGCGCTGGTGATGGGATGCGTAGGCGTCACCGAAGGCGCTATTCCTTTCGCCGCCGCTGATCCGCTGCGGGTGATCCCCGCCAATATGATTGGCGCAGCGGCAGGCTGCGTGACCGCAGCGCTGCTCGGCGCACAGTGTTACGCCGGCTGGGGCGGGCTGATTGTCCTGCCGGTGGTGCAGGGCAAAGGCGGCTTTATTGCGGGCCTGCTGGTGGGAGCCGTGGTCAGCGCGGGCTGCGTCATCTTGCTCAAAGCCCTCGCCAGAAAGAAAGCGTCCGCCGCGAAAGCCGACGACGAGATAGATCTTGATTTCGAAATTAACTGATACACGGGAAGGAATATTGTATGACCAAAATTATCGCCGTTACCGCTTGCCCGTCTGGCGTTGCCCATACCTATATGGCCGCCGAGTCGCTGGAGAGCGCCGCCAAAACTAAGGGCTGGCAGGTCAAAGTCGAAACGCAGGGCTCTATCGGGATTGAGAACGAGCTAAACAGCGAAGACGTCGCCAGCGCCGATATCGTGATCCTCACTAAAGATATCGGTATCAAGTTCGAAGAACGCTTCGCCGGAAAAACCATCGTGCGCGTCAACATCAGCGACGCGGTGAAACGGGCCGACGCCATTATGAACAAAATCGACAGCCATCTTGCCCAGAAGGCCTGAATGAATAACGCGGGGCACGGTTTGTGCCCCGCCTGAATAACATGGAGTTTGTCATGACCAATCGCACTCAACGCCTGAAAGACCGTCTGTTCGCCCAGCCGCGGGAGATCTCCCTCGAGCGCGCCCTGCTCTATACCGCCAGCCATCAGCAGACAGAAGGAGAACCGGTGATGATCCGCCGGGCCAAAGCGACCGCCTGGATCCTCGACCATGTGCAGATTTCGATTCGTGATGATGAACTGATCGCCGGTAACCGCACCGTTAAGCCGCGTGCCGGGATTATCTCTCCGGAGATGGACCCCTACTGGCTGCTCAACGAGCTGGATCGTTTTCCAACGCGTCCACAGGACCGCTTTAACATCAGTGAAGAAGACCAGCGCATCTACCGGGAAACGCTGTTCCCCTACTGGGAAAAGCGCTCAATGAAGGACTTTATCAACCAGCAGATGACCGATGAGGTTAAACGCGCCATCAGCACGCAGATTTTTAGCGTGAACCAGACCGATAAAGGCCAGGGACATATCATCATCGACTACCCGCGCCTGCTGGGCAATGGCCTTGCCGCGCTGGTGGCGGAACTGGATGCGCTCCACGCGCAGCACCCGCAAAACGCGTTTTACGAGGCGGTGCTGATCCTGCTGCAGGCCTCCCAGCGCCATATCCTGCGCTATGCGGCCCTGGCCGATGAGATGGCCGTCGCCTGCGTTGACCCGCAGCGGCGCCAGGAACTGGAAACCATTGCCGCCACGTCGCGCCACAATGCGCGGCACCGTCCGGAAGATTTCACCCAGGCCTGCCAGCTGTTCTGGTATATGAACATCATTTTGCAGTATGAATCTAACGCCAGTTCGATTTCCCTGGGACGTTTTGACCAGTACATGCTGCCCTATTATCAGGCGTCGCTGAATCGCGGCCAGGACCCGCAGTTCCTGCAAGAGCTGCTGGAGTCACTGTGGGTGAAATGTAACGATATCGTCCTGCTGCGTTCCACCAGCAGCGCGCGCTATTTCGCCGGCTTCCCTACCGGCTATACCGCTCTGCTCGGCGGCCTCACCGAAACCGGGCGCAGCGCGGTGAATATCCTCTCCTTTTTGTCCCTCGACGCCTATCAGAACGTTCGTCTGCCGCAGCCGAACCTCGGCGTGCGGGTCAACGAGCTGATTGACCGCCCTTTCCTGCGCAAAACCGCCGAGACCATCCGCCTGGGCACAGGTATTCCGCAAATCTTCAACGATGAAGTGGTGATCCCGGCGTTCCTCAACCGCGGCGTGTCGCTGGAGGACGCGCGGGATTACGCGGTGGTCGGCTGCGTGGAGCTGTCGATCCCCGGGCGGACGTACGGCCTGCACGATATCGCGATGTTCAACCTGCTGAAGGTGATGGAAATCGTGATGCTGGAAAACGAAAACAACCCGGACATCACCTGGGACGGGCTGATGGCGCAGATCCGCGACAAGATCCGCTACTACATCAAGCTCATGGTCGAAGGCAGCAATATCTGCGATATCGGCCACCGCGACTGGGCACCGGTGCCTTTGCTCTCCTCGTTCGTCGAGGATTGCGTGCCGCATGGCAAAGACATTACCGAAGGCGGCGCGCGCTATAACTTCTCCGGCGTACAGGGTATCGGCATTGCCAACCTGAGCGACTCGCTGCACGCCCTCAACGGGATGGTGTTTGAGCAACAACGCCTGAGCTTCGCGGAGCTGGTTGCAGTGCTGAAAGCCAACTTCCAGACGCCGGAGGGCGACAAAATTCGCGCCCGGCTGATCAACCGCTTTGAAAAGTACGGTAACGATATCGACGAGGTGGACAACATCAGCGCCGATCTGCTGCGCTTTTACTGTAAAGAGGTTGAACGCTATGAGAACCCACGCGGCGGCCGCTTTACCCCCGGCTCCTACACCGTCTCTGCCCACGTGCCGCTGGGCTCGGTGGTCGGCGCGACGCCGGACGGACGCCTGGCTGGTGAACAGCTAGCGGACGGCGGGCTGTCACCGATGGTCGGTCAGGATGCCCTCGGGCCGACGGCGGTGCTGAAATCGGTCAGCAAGCTGGATAACACTCTGCTTTCCAACGGGACGCTGCTGAACGTCAAATTTACCCCAGCGACGCTGGCCGGGGATAGCGGGCTCAACAAGCTGGCGGATTTTTTACAAGCCTTCACCCGGCTGAAGCTGCAGCATATTCAGTTCAACGTGGTCAACGCCGATACGCTGCGCGAAGCCCAGCAACGACCGCAGGATTTTGCCGGTCTGGTGGTGCGCGTCGCGGGCTACAGCGCCTTTTTCGTCGAGCTGTCGCAGGAGATTCAGGATGACATTATCCGTCGCACCGCGCATCAGCTGTGAGGTGATGGCCACGCGTGCTGACAGGGCACGCATTTTTAACATCCAGCGCTATTCGTTGAACGACGGTCGGGGTATCCGTACCGTCGTGTTCTTTAAGGGCTGTCCGCACGCCTGCCCGTGGTGCGCCAACCCGGAGTCGATCTCGCCCAAAATCCAGATCGTGCGCCGGGAGAGCAAGTGCCTGCACTGCGCCCATTGCCAGCAGGATGTGGTCGAATGCCCCACCGGTGCCTGGGAGCAAATAGGCCGCGACGTCACCCTGGATAATCTGCTGAAGGAGGTGCTGAAAGATGAGGTCTTCTTCCGCGCCTCCGGCGGCGGCGTCACGCTGTCGGGCGGCGAAGTGCTGATGCAGGCTGAATTTGCTACTCATCTCCTGCGCCGGCTGCGCGAATGGGGGATCCGCACCGCCATTGAAACGGCGGGCGACGCCGCATTCAGCCGCTTTTTCCCGCTGGCGCAAACCTGCGATGAAGTGCTGTTCGATCTGAAAATTATGGATGACGCCCGGGCTCAAACGGTACTGCAGATAAATATGCCGCGGGTACGGGATAATTTCACCCGGCTGGTCGCGGCGAATATTCAGGTTATTCCCCGGGTGCCGCTCATTCCGGGATATACCCTCAACGAAGAGAATTTCCGCCAGATTCTGGCGTTTCTGGCCCCCTTTAAGCTGCCGGAAATTCATCTTCTGCCGTTCCATCAATACGGCGAAGCCAAATACCAGTTACTGGGAAAAATCGGGGCACTGTCGCAGGTTCGCGCCCCACAAGCGTCTGAGATCCACCCCTTCAGGGTGCTGGCTGAACAGTCCGGTTTTCAGGTGACCATCGGCGGATAACGCCAGGAGGATACGATGGATGTCAATATCGTTGCCGTAACGGCCTGCGTCAGCGGCGTCGCGCATACCTACATGGCGGCCGAGCGTCTGGAAAAGGTGGGCAATCTTGAAAAGTGGCATATTAAAATCGAGACCCAGGGCGCGCTGGGAGTAGAGAACAAAATCACGGCTGACGATATCGCCCATGTTGATGTCGTCCTGCTGGTGACGGATATTGAAATTGACGACGCAAAACGTTTTCACGGCATCCGCACCATTAAGACCAGCATCAAAACCTTCCTGTTGCAGCCGCAGCTGATTATCGAGGCGGTGAAGTGCATTATGAAAAAGCCGGTGGTTTATATCGACATCCCCTGACCGCCCGGCTATGCGCGGCACCCTTCCCGAATGGCGGCGTAAAACGTCTTATCCGGGCTACCGCACTCAGATAATAGCCCGGCTAAGCGCAACGCCAGCCGGGGATTATCACGCTACGCCCAGCAACCATTTTTGCGCCGGCGTCAGGCGGCTCGCGGTCTGCGGCGTTAACCAGCGCTGCTGATCCTGCTGCGCGGTATCTTCCCGGTCGATGTACAACCCGTGCAGCACCCGGCGCCTGCTGCCGACCCGATTGCGGGTCCCGCCATGCCAGGCGTGGGCGTTATAAATCATCACGCTGCCCGCCGGAGCGGCAAACACCACCTCGTCAGGGTGCGTTAACTCCGGATCGTCCAACACCTCTTCCGGCAGCTCCGGGCGCTGATGCGTGCCGGGAATAATACGCGGCGCGCCATTTTCCGCGCTTAAATCATCGATAGCCCAAATGGTGTTCACCAGATGCACTTTCGGAAAATCCGGGCGAGGCTTCTTCCAGTCCGCATGCAGCGGCTGCTGGCCGCCGTTAAACAACGCTTCCCGCGCGTTCAGGCTGGAAACCTTAAAATCGCCCTGAAAAACATACTGGCAGGCGGAGAGGATCAGCGGATGCGACCAGACTTTTTCCCAAATCACCCCTTTGTTAATCAGGTTGGCAATGCGCGTCGCCGTTGCCTCCTGATGATGTTCGATCGCCAGATTGTCGCCCTCTTTCTCGACGATAGCGTCAATCAACTCGCGCATCGCCGCCAGCCACTCCGGGTCCGCAACGTTATGCACCACGGTATAGCCCAGGGTATCCAGCTCTTCTTTCATCTTCGGAGGCAGTTCGATGTTCGCCCCCAGCGCATTCAGATAAACCGCAGATTGTTGTTCCATATTTATATTCCTTAACGTATCGATAACACAGAACAAACTCTAAGCTGCGGCGAGGCGGAAAACATGAAGGCAAAACTACGAAAAACTGGACACGCGTACACGGCAGGGAAAAATGTGATACGCCTCAAAGTCTGTCGTCCCGACCCGTCTGCTCGATGCGATCCATGATGTGAATAGCGCATCGTGTGCGTTCAGCTGTTATAAAATAGATGACAATCAACAAGATAATTGCTCCATGCTAAGGCCTACAGGATGATTGACGATCTGGCAGATATTTTAAATCGTTTGGTAAATCAGAAAGATAATCTGCATGCCAGGTTCCCCGACCCGGATATCTCCGAGCCTGCGCTGGCGCTGAAAGTCCCCTTTCCGCGACTGGAAATTGTGCTCGAGGGTGAGCTAAAGGAGAACGGGCTGCCGCTGTCGGAGACAATGCTCTCCGCCTCACAGGTCCTGTATGTTCAGGCCGGGAAATGGACGCTGCCGGAATGGAACGGGCCGGCATCAACGCTCAGCATCCTGTTTGGCCGCCAGAAGCTGGGGTTTTGTCTGCAGCACTGGGACGGCAAACAGCTGCGGACGGAAAAACAGAACGTCGCCCGTCTGGGGCCGCGGGTCGGCTCCTATCTGCTGCTGTCGCTGAATGAAATCTGCCTGCAACCGGACCCGGTGACCGCCCGACTGGTGGTCTCTGCGTTACTGAGCCACTGTCTTGAGCAACTGGTGGGGCTGGAGATGCGGGTCAGCCGCAGTCGCGACCTGTTTATGGCGGTGCAGGATTATCTTGAAGAGCACCTCAGCCAGCCTTTAACCCGCGAATCGGTAGCAAAGCGCTTTCATATTACGCCGAACTACCTGTCGCATATTTTCCAGAAATCAGGCTCCGTCGGCTTCAATGAATTCCTCACCAGCGTACGCCTGGAAAAGGCGAAAAAGCTGCTGCGCGGCTACGATCTCAAGGTCAAAGAGATTGCCCATAACTGCGGATTTGTCGATAGCAACTACTTCTGCCGGGTATTCAAACGCTACACCGAGCGCTCGCCGTCCGAATACCGCCGCCACTGCCGCAGCGCGCAGCAGGGGTAAGGCAAGGCCATGCTAGACAGCCCACTCCACCCGGCCGCGACCGTTGTGTTTCGCAGCGTAGAGCGCTTCATCCACTTTCTTAATAAACGCATCCTGGGGTTCATCTTTTTCCCGCATCCCAACGCCAATGCTCACCGACAGCGGATAATCGTGATTAATCAGAATGGAACCGACATTGAGCAGAATGGACTCTGCGAGCTGTGCCACCTCATCGGCGGGCATCCCATCAACGATGATGGCAAACTCCTCGCCGCCGATCCTCGCCGGCAGGACCGTGTTGCTGGTCAGTTTCGACAGTTGCTTACCCAGCGCGAATAGCACCTCATCGCCCACCAGATGGCCGTAGGTATCGTTAATTTTCTTGAAGAAATCGATATCGAGGATCATCAACGCCACCGGGCTGTGGCCCTGTTTTTCGCGGATCGTATCGATAAAGAAACGTCGGTTAGGCAGCTGGGTCAGTTCATCTTTTAATGACTGGGAGCGCGCGTCGACGTACAGAACGTTAATCCGTTCGATGATTTTGTAGATGCCAATCGTGGTCAATAGCATGCCCGACAGCCGCAACAGATCTTCGCAGTAGTACCCCATCCATCTCGGCTGAACGAACATTTCATCCATTAAATCAAAGGTGCCCCCGGCTATCCACAGCAGCAGCCCGTAGCGCACCCAGTTCACCGCGACATGGCTCATTCTGACTTTCGACGAGATCCACAACATAAAGACCAAAAACAGCAGCGCCAGCAAATCGATATACAGTCCGGCTTTAGCAAAAATCACGTCCCAGGGGCCTAATGGTGTCGAAATGGCAATACATAACGCGGCGACGGCGATGATCACTAGTAACGCCGGGAAAAGGTTGGTATGGGGACTGACTGGCTGGGTTTTTATATTGATATTCTTTTCTGAGTTCAACATCGGCATGTCTCTCGGCGGTATCAGAACTTTTCAACAGGTAGCATAGCAGCCTGTTGGTTTTCGTCGAATAAAAATGATAATTTTCTGAGGGTTAAAGATAAATTCGGTTTGATTTCAAGGAATCATAAGGATGGGACGAAAAGAATAGACTGACCCCGCGGAATTTTTCCAACGTGCTACCAATCCATGGCGACGAGGTCAGTGGCGCGGATGGTATCACGTTAGTGCTGCGGAGATTTAGCTATGGATGCTGGGTGCAAGGACTTTGTAGGACAGTGGAATGCCGGAAGATTCTGTTACTGAGACAGCGAGAAATTTTATGAAAAGCACGAAGCCCATCTAAAAATAATGGGGTCAAAGCCATTTATGAATTTCCATGCCAACTGCCCGAGGCAAGATTGCCATCATTTATCTACCGGGACTATGATAACAGTACCTGCATCATTAGCCACATCCGGCAGGCTAAACACTAAATATAAGGTGTCGTTATGGCTATTGATCCAGAAATAATATACCTGGAAATTTTAGAAAATATCCTAATGGCAACGCTTGACCCGCAATTTTGGAAACCCGCGCTGCAGAAACTTTCGTTACTGACAGGACATCAGTACGCGGCATTGCTTTATTATGATAAAGGTAATGCGCATCTGATGACAGATTCATTGCTTTTCGATGAAAAGGTCTTTACGGCCTATCGGGATGTGTTTCTGGCAATCGATCCTGCTGAAAAAATATTGACGGGATTACCTATCGGGCAGATGTACAGAGACAGAGATTTTTTAGGAGATAAATTCATTACCAACAGTATTTATTACAATGAATTTCATCACCCGAACGATCTTAATTATTTAACCAGTGTGAAGTTATGTACCATCAACGGTTATTCCACCTATCTATCGCTGATGACAGCGAATGACGCTACCTATCCCCGCCCTGAACAATTTGACGTGTTCCGACGCCTCATCCCAGCGTTAATTGCCGCTAGTCAGATTCACGCCAGGTTTGAACAGCTTCGTGATACCATTAAATATCAGAGCACCATCATCGATAACGGGATTTACCCGGTCTGGCTGGTGGATCATGCCGGGAGAATTCTTTACGCCACTGCCCACGCCGAAAATTACCAGCGCAACAATCATAAGGTGGTCTGGCCCGTGGGAACTGACACGCTAAACCTCGATACCGACAGTAAAAAACTGAGACATGCCATCGAACAGGCCACTCTGACAACCGCGCGACCTCGGGCAGGATTATGCTATACCGCCGGACGGAATCCCACACCGATTCTGGTCATTCCCGCCCCAAGAAGTCCCGGTACGGCTTGCATCATCATTCCTGAGCCTTTCTTCAGCAGCAGTGCATTAATGGAGCTATTTAATGTCAAACCCGCCGAGAATGCGGTGGCTGAACTGCTGGTCAGAGGGATGACCCCGAATGAGTGCGCCTTGCATCTTGGCGTGTCTATCACCACTGTCAGAACCCACCTTAGCACCCTTTACCGGAAGACACACACCCGTAATCAGTCTGAACTCCTGCTCATTATCAGGGCTATTCACGGCTGATTTTTTTTAACCACTCATTCATTTGAATGAATGTAGGTTATCGTTCCACCATTATACTTAACCTTATACAAGCGTGTTTTTCAGGAACCTGGAACAGGCAATAAACACGCTCATATATAGCTTATAATAAACAGGCTAGAGAGCGGAGGTGGAATGCGTAAAAATAAAACCATCAACATCGCTGCAAGGGAAAGATACTACCCGGCTTTACGCATAAATGCCTGTGCGTATTATTTCACCTTCAAGCGCCAATCATAAGTGAATTGAATATTAACGAGGAGTACACTTATGTCTTCATCAAACAGTTACTCATTTTTAGTTTATCTTGTATTTTTTATCGTCATCTTTGGCACATTACTTTCCATTTTAGTCATCCGCAAGTCTCTCCCTAAAGAATGGTCTTTAGCTGATGCGCTTTCTGAAGATGTTGAATTATCTGCTACCACAGAGGTTAAAGAATCTAAGAACGGCGTTGATACGGTGACAAAGACTCCCCTTTATGATGGTGATGGCAAACCGTTTCTGGTCACAGAAATGAAAGCCAGCTCAAGCCGACTTATTGCACTGATCGGCATGCTGGTCATTTTATTCATGTATATCGGCTTCGGCTCCTTATTACTACTTGATTTTGGTAAGACGGGAAAAATATCAGACCCAGATACTCTTAGTGAAATTATTAAATTCCTGGTTGCCGGTATGACATTGTTTGCACCTTATCTGGTGAATAAGTTCGCGTCTCTATTTCAGGGGTTAACCTCTAATAAATAGACCAATAAACATCGCAATGTTAATAAACATCATGAAGGAGAGTGTTATGGATGCTCTAAACAAACGCATATTCATCACGACTCGCTACCCTGTGAGCGCGCAACACGCCCGCCCACCCATAGAGTTTCTGGAACAGTTAGTCGATACTTTAGAGGCTTTACCTGATGATATTTTTGCTGAAAATAAGCTTCATGATATCTATGCGGTCATGAAAGGAGCGCTGGGGCCCTACACCAGCCTTTTACACCGTAAAGCCGTCATGTGTGAAGTGCTTCGTGTGCAAGCGGGGTTTGAATCAGACTGGCGCTGGAAGGAAGGCGTTGATGAGGAAAATGAACGCTCAAAGGCTCACATTGAAAGCGAAGAAACAGGGGCGTTTCAGGTGTCATTTGACAGTATCGGCAAAGGGGGCCCGGCACTCCTTGATTTTGTCAGGCAGCATGGCATAGATAACCCCGAAACATTCATTACCAAAATGAAAACAGACCACAAGCTGGCTATAGAATATTGTGCTCGATTGTTACGTTTCAACACCAGCTGGTGCGGAACGATAAAAGACCCCACTAAGGTTATTTCTCACGTGCGACGCGATGCCGTGGAAGAGTTTCAGACATTTGTCACGCTACATACCCCCGCTGCTGAGATTTTAGCTGATAAAATACAGCCTCTAAGCGACAAAGAAAAAATGCTCGAGGTGTTGAATATTGCCAGCACGCCTGCACGTTACGAAAAAGTTCAGGCTGTCGCTGCAATTGAGCTTTTCAAATTAGCTCATGAGCATTGGCCACATGATGGTTGCGCCCTAAATTTATCTAACTTATTACAAGCAGGAGGAATTGCCGTTCCCGATATTATGCAGGCATTAGCGTTGGGTAATTATCTTCGCGATGAAAGAAAATGGAACGTCATCCCTGTTGGTCAACAGCAACCTGGCGATGTCGGCTCCACCTGCGGCCCTACTGCACATCATGGTTATGACCATATTTATCTGGTTCTGAAACGTAGCGATAGCGACAAAATGCTGATTGCCGACAATCAGCAACCTGTACCTCATGAACGGTTCGCCAGTGGAAATGGCAGAACACCCACGACATTCTTTTTGCGTCCAGTCTGATACAACACAAAGAGAATCATCGCAATATGAAAGCCAAATCGGCCACTGCTGTATCTCAGCGGTGGCCGCCCTGCTGGAGCCGCCATCAACATCGTCGCCATTGCGATCGACAGTCAGCCTCTCTCCTGTTCCATGGCGTAATGCTCCTGAACACCCCGCTTAGCCGGACAGCAGACGTTATCACTGAGCAGGCAAAACCAGCATTACTGCTGCTAAAGCATGCCCGGCAACCACTCTGCTACAACGCAATGTCCCACCCGGCACGCCGCTCTATTTCGCGAACGCATCCCGCGCCTTTCGGCTCTTATTTCGCCTCATCCAACGCCAGGACCGCGCGAGAATACGCGTCAATCGCCAGCGCCACATCGTCGATAGTCACCGACTCCGCCGGATGGTGGCTGACGCCGCCTTTGCAGCGCACAAACAGCATCCCTACCGGCCAGCGCTCGCCGATGGCGATCGCGTCGTGTCCGGCCCCGCTCGGCAGGGAGAGCGATATCTCCTGCACCTCCTGCACCGCCGTCGCCAGCACCGTCTGTAAATGTCGGTCGCAGGCGGTGGCCGCAATGCGGTAAAACTCTGCGGCGCTGAATTGCAGCTGGCGCCGGGCCGCAATCGCCTGGGCCTCCTCCAGCAACGTATTGAGCAGCGCATCCAGTGGACCATCCTGCGGCCCGCGAATATCCAGCGTCAGGGCCACCTCGCCGGGGATTACGTTCACTGCGCCGGGCGCACAGCTCAGCGTCCCGACCGTCGCCACCAGGTTGCCGGCCTGCTGCCGGGTCATGGTTTCAATCTGCACCATCCATTCGGCGGCGGCGGCCAGCGCATCCCGCCGATGGAGCATCGGTACCGTACCGGCGTGGCCCGCCTCGCCGGTAAAGCGGCAGTTCAGGCGGCGCGCGCCATTGATGGCCTCCACCACGCCGAGCGCCAGCCCGGCCTGTTCAAGACAAGGTCCTTGCTCAATATGCAGCTCAAGATAGGCGCTAATGTCGCCAACCGGACGTTCGGCCTGGCGGATGCGGGCCGGGTCGAGACCGGCCTGAACCATCGCCTGCGCCACGCTGATGCCATCCGCATCGCACTGCGCCAGCCAGCCCTCCGGCCACGTCCCGGTCAGGCCACGGCTGCCGAGCAGCGTAATGCCAAAGCGCGTTCCCTCTTCATCGCCGAAGCCGACAATCTCAATGGCTTTCGCCAGCCGTTGTCCCTGCCGGTGCAGATCTTCCACCACGGCGATCGCCGTCAACACCCCCAGCATGCCGTCATAGCGCCCGGCATTGCGCACCGTATCAAGGTGCGACCCCAGCAGGATCGCCGGCGCCCCTTCCTGTGCTCCTTCATAACGCCCGCAAATGTTGCCGACGCTGTCCTGCCAGACGGTCATCCCCGCCTGCGTCATCCAGCGGGCCACCCGTTGATTGGCCTGCAGATGCTCCGGGGAGAGATACACCCGGGTCAGCCCTTGCGCGGTGGCGCTGATTGCCGCCAGTTCATCGGCGCGGGCCATCACCCGCGCCGCCGCTTCCGTTATCTCCGCCTGCTGGCGTGGCAATAGACTCATAGCGCACTCTCGCGGCGATAGTGATCCCACGCCGCCTGCATGGCGGCGCCCTGAGTAGTGGCAAATTTCAGGTGATTCAGCACCGACTCCAGCGCGCTGAGCGTGGTCATCACGCAATCTTTTCGCGCGTTGTAGCCCATGGTGCCGATGCGCCAGACTTTGCCATGCAGCGGGCCGAACGAGGTGCCAATCTCAATGCCAAAGTCTTCCAGCATCAGCTTACGGACCTGGTCGCCGTTGATGCCGTGGGGAATCACCACCCCGAGCACGTTGTTCATTTTATGTTTCAGGTCGCCGAAGGTATCGAGCCCCATTGCCTGAATGCCCTTAAGCAACGCATCGCCGTGGAGCTTGTGCCGGGCAATGCCGTTATCCAGCCCTTCCTGCAGGATCAGCCGCGCGCATTCCCGGGCGGCAAACAGCGCCGAAGTGGCCTCGGTATGGTGGTTCAGGCGCTCCGGCCCCCAGTAATCCATCACCATGCCAAGATCGAAATAGTTGGAATAGACCATTTCGTCGACGCCATCCTGATGAGCATCGGTACGAATACCCGCTTCAACGCACTTGCGGCGGCGGATCGCCTCTTCCATGCGTTCGCTCAGGGTGATCGGCGACGTGCCGGACGGCCCGCCGAGGCATTTCTGCATTCCGGCCGACACCGCATCCAGCCCCCAGGTGTCGCTCTCAAGGGCGTTGCCCCCCAGCGAGGCAGTGGCGTCAGTGTAAAACAGCACGTCGTAACGGCGGCAGATCGCCCCCAGTTCGGCCAACGGCTGAAGCATGGTGGTGGAGGTATCGCCCTGCACCGTCAGCAGCAGACGCGGACGGACGCGCTTGATCGCCTCTTCAACCTGATCCGGGGTAAAGACCTCGCCCCACGGCACCTCAATAGTGTGCACTTCGGCGCGGCAGCGGCGGGCAATTTCACACAGCAGATGGCCAAAGCGACCGAATACCGGCACCAGCACCTTGTCGCCGGGGCGGATCGCCGAAATCAGGATCGCTTCGATCCCCGCGCGGGAGGTGCCGTCCACCAGCATCGTCCAGCGGTTTTCGGTGCGAAAGACGCCGCGATAGAGCGCCATCACTTCATTCATATAGTGGGTCATCGCCGGGTCGTACTGGCCGATCAGCTGGCTTGCCATCGCGCGCAGTACCCGCGGGTCGGCGTTGATTGGCCCCGGCCCCATCAGCAGGCGCTGCGGTGGGTTAATTTGCGAAAACTGTGTGATATCCATCTTTTAGTCCTTATTAATTGAGACCGCGCACGGAGGAGATAAACTGCTTCAGTTCACTGGTCTGCGGGTTGGCAAACAGCGTCTTGCTGTCGCCCTGCTCCCAGACGCGCCCCTGATGCATAAACACCACGCGGTCGCCCACTTCACGGGCGAAATTCATTTCATGGGTGACGAGAATCAGCGTCATGCCTTCCGCCGCCAGTTGCTCCAGCACTTTGAGCACTTCGCCCACCAGCTCCGGGTCCAGCGCCGAGGTAATCTCGTCACAAAGTAAAACCTTGGGCGACATAGCCAGCGCCCGCGCAATCGCCACGCGCTGCTGCTGGCCGCCGGAGAGGCTGGAGGGGTAATAATCGATCCGGTCACCCAGCCCCACTTTCTCCAGCATCCGCTGCGCCAGTTCCCGGCATTCGGCGGCGCTTTTCTTCAGCACCCGCCTCGGCGCCAGCATCACGTTTTCGAGGGCGGTCATATGCGGGAACAGATTAAAATTCTGGAAGACCATCCCGACGGAGCGGCTGATCTCCCGCGCCTGCGAGTCACGATCGGTGATGGTCATGCCGCCGAGCTTAATGCTGCCTTCCTGGTACCCTTCCAGCCCGTTGATACAGCGCAGCAGCGTGCTTTTCCCCGAGCCGCTGCGGCCGATAATCGAAATCACCTCGCCCATATCAATGTCCAGATCGACACCCTTAAGCACGTGGTTGTCGCCGTAGTACTTCTGCATCTGATTAATGGTGATGAGAGGCATTGAATTTATTCTCCAGATAGCGGCTGTAACGGGACAGCGGGTAACACAGAACGAAGTAGCCCAGCGCCACCAGCGCAAAGACTTTAAACGGCTGATACGTGACGTTAGTCAGCATGGTGCCGGCTTTAGTCAGTTCGACAAAACCGATAATCGACGCCAGCGCGGTGCCCTTCACCACCTGCACCGCAAAGCCGACGGTCGGGGCAATCGCAATCCGTAACGCCTGGGGCGCCACGACGCGAAACAGAGTCTGGCCAAAGCTGAGGCCCAGGCAGCGCGACGCTTCCCACTGCCCTTTCGGCAGTGCGCGAATGCTGCCGTACCAGATATCGAGCAAAAAGGCGCTGGTGTAAAACGTCAGGGCCAGCGAGGCGGCGGTCCACGGCGACACATCGATGCCGAACAGCGCCACGCCGAAGAAGGCCAGAAACAGCTGCATCAGCAGCGGTGTGCCTTGAAACAGCTCAATATAGCCACGGATCAGGCGCTTCACCTGGCGCCCGCCGGTCAGGCGCAGTAGCAGAAGCGGCAGGGTCACCAGCGCGCCGCCGATAAACGCCACCAGCGACAGCAGCACCGTCCAGCGTCCCGCCAGCAGCAGGTTGCGGATAATGTCCCAGTCGGTAAAAGTGGTCATCATGCCTGTACCCTCAGCCATTTTCGTCCTGCTGCCATCAGCAGTTGACGCATTGTTATCGACAGCAGCAGGTAGATCCCCGTGGTCACCAGATAGACCTCAAAGCTCAGGAACGTCCGCGACTGAATCAGGTTGGCGGCAAAAGTCAGCTCTTCATAAGAGACCTGCGACACCACCGACGACCCCAGCATCACGATGATGCACTGGCTCACCAGCGCCGGATAAATTCGCTGCAACGCCGGGGGCAGCACCACCCGGATAAAGGTCTGGGTGCGGCTCAGTCCGAGTACTCTCCCGGCCTCCCACTGCCCTTTCGGCGTCACCTGAATACCGGCGCGCACGATCTCGGTACTGTAGGCGCCAAGGTTGACAACCATCGCCAGCAACGCCGCTTCGCCGGCGGTCATCTTGAGCCCAAGATTCGGCAGCCCGAAGACAATAAAGAACAGCTGAACCACAAACGGCGTGTTGCGAATCAGCTCCACATAGCCGCCCCAAATCCGGCTGAACCATGATGGACGCCCGCTACGAATAGCGGCCCCAAAAATACCGATGGTCAGACCGCCGGCGGTCGCCAGCACCGTCAGCTGAATGGTCACCCACAGCCCGGCCAGCAGCTCCGGCCAGTGCGGCCAGAGCTCAGAAAAATGAAGTTGTTCCGTCATGCACAGACCTTATGCAGCAAAGTCGGCGGGCAGCGGAGCTTTCAGCCACTGTTGAGAGAGAGCATTCAGGGTGCCGTCCTTCACCCCCTGCTCAATCAAGGCGTTCACTTTCTCTTTCAGCGCCGGTTCATTCTTTTTCAGGCCAATCACGCACGGTGAATCTTTCAGCATAAAGCTCGCCACCGGTGCCTTCGCCGGGTTTTGCCGGGAGATCGCCGCCACCACCAGGTTACCGGTCGCCACGTACTGCACCTGCCCTGAGAGATACGCCGACAGCGTAGTGTTGTTGTCTTCGTAGCGTTTAATCTGCACCTCTTTCGGGGCGATGCCGGTCAGCACCATATCTTCCACCGCGCCACGGGTCACGCCGATGGTTTTGCCGCTCAGCGCCGCCACATCTTTCACTTCCGCCCCTTTCGGGCCAAACACGCCGAGGAAGAACGGCGCGTAGGCGCGGCTGAAATCAATCACCTTCTCACGCTCGGCGTTTTTCCCGAGGCTGGAGATAACCAGATCCACCTTATCGGTTTGCAGATACGGCACCCGGTTGGCGCTGGTTACCGGCACCAGCTGCAGTTTGAGCTTCATCTGCTTTGCCAGATAACGCGCCATATCGATGTCATAGCCCTGCGGCTGCAGATCGGTCCCCACCGAACCGAACGGCGGGAAATCCTGCGGAACCGCAATGCGGATCACGCCGCGCTTTTCGATATCCTGCAGCTGGTCGGCTTTTGCCGCGGTGATGTTGGTGAACAGACAAGCGGCCCCGGCCAGGGCGATCAGCAGTTTTTTCATGGTGTTTACCCGTTACGTTAGTATGAAACAAAAGATTCTTTAAATAAACTTTTGCAACTAATGTGCCAGGTACAAAAATCCATGACCTCACCGCGTCGGGCGCAATAAAAGAGAGAATAAACAAGAGATAGCGAAAAACGGTGACAAAGTCGCTGTTATTTACTCACCGTTTTATTGCACTAAAAAAAGGCAAAGCACCAGCCTGAGGCCCCATTATCGTTGCTCAAGCTCATCCAGCTGCTGATAAAGGGTGGCAATATCGTGGATCCGCGGGCGGCCTTTATCGAGAATTTCATGCAGAAAAGCGTTCGCCAGCAGGTTGATTAAACTGTTCACCGCCCCGTAGCTGTCGTAGGCCGATACACTGTCCAGCGGTGCGCACAACTGCCAGTTGGACAGCGGGAACAGGCTATAGGCTTGCGGTTCGCACATCAGCAGCAGCGGAATACCGCGCTGCTGCAACTGCTGTAACAGCGGGCGGATAATACGTGGGCGACGGCGAAAGGCCACCATCACCACCAGATCGTCCGGCGACAGATCCACCAGCTCTTCACTTAAGCTCTGTCCCGGCTGCGGCAGCACCTGCACCTGCCCGCGCGCCTGCAGCAGCTGCTGGCGCAGGTGCAGCGCCACAGGCCAGGAGTTTCGCATCCCAATGATGATAATCCGCCGGGCGTTGACCATCGCGCTTATCGCCTCAGCAAACTGCTGCGCATCGAGCGTGTTGACCCACTGGGTCAGATTAGCCATCTCCTGTTTATAATGCCGCGCCAGCAGCGTGTTGCCCTGCACCGCGTCGCGCTGGTCGGTCAGCGGCATACCGCTCTGGCGCAGGGTGCGTAGCTCGTCGCGCATATCCTTATATTTTTCGTAGCCCAGCCGCTTAAACAGGCGGCTGACCGTGGCCTTTGACACCCCGCTCAGCTGCGCCAGCTCGGCGCTGTTATAGCTGATCAGGTCATCAAAATGGTCGAAGATAAAATCGGCGACCCGCTGTTCCTGAGGCGACAGTGACGCATATTGTCCCTTCAGGCGTTCATCTAGTTGCTCCATAAAACCTCTGTAACTTTTGTTTCATCAAACTATACATGCAAGCCCTTTCACAATGCATGCCAGTTTACTAAAAATAGGGTTTTCCCGGGGCGCTGAAACTTTACGCTCAAAGTGGAACAGCTTTTGCAAACCTGACCTCACGATTCGATTACGAGGAAAGCCCATGCAAAGTCATGTATCCGCCCACGGGATGGCGGTTGCCCCCCATCATCTGGCCAGCCAAAGTGCGGTTGCCGTCCTGCGCGAAGGCGGTAGCGCAATAGAAGCGATGGTCGCCGCTGCCGCCACCATTGCGGTGGTCTACCCGCATATGAACGGGCTGGGCGGCGATGGATTCTGGCTGATCGTGCCGCCAGAAGGTGAGCCGATCGCCATTGACGCCAGCGGCGCGGCAGGATCGCTGGCGACGCCGGAGGCCTACGCCGGACTGGCGCATATTCCGCACCGTGGGCCGCAGGCGGCGCTGACCGTAGCCGGTACCGTCAGCGGCTGGGATGAAGCGCTGAAGGTATCGCAGTCCCTGACCGGTCGCGCGCTGCCGCTGGCTCGTCTGCTTGAGGATGCCATTGGCTACGCCGCCGACGGCACGCCGGTGACCGCCTCGCAGTCCAGCGCCACCGCCAGCAAACTGGCCGAACTGCAGCACCTGCCAGGCTTCGCGGATACTTTTCTGGTCAACGGACAGCCGCCGGAAACCGGCAGCCGTTTTCGTCAGCCCGCGCTGGCGGCAACGTTGCAGCAGCTGGTTGATGACGGCCTCGACAGCTTTTATCGTGGCCCGCTGGCGACTCGTCTGGCGCAGGGCATGGCGCAACATGGTCTGCCCATCACCCTGACCGATTTACAGGAGCATCGCGCTCGCCGCCCGGCTCCGCTCAAGCTTACGCATCAGCAGGGCGAACTGTGGAATCTGGCACCGCCGACGCAGGGGCTGGTCTCTTTGGCGATCCTCGGGATCACCGACCAGCTGGCGATGAGCGACACCGACGACGCGCAGACCGTCCACCGGATTGTCGAGGCCACCAAGCTGGCCTTTGGCCTGCGCGATGCCCATATAACCGATCCGCGCCATCTGGACGTTGATATCCAGAGCCTGCTTGCGCCGCAGGCGCTACAACAGCTGGCCGCGAAGGTGGACTATCAACAGGCCGCCCCCTGGGGTGCCGGCAAAGGCCCCGGCGATACCGTCTGGATGGGGGTTATCGATAGCAGCGGGCTGGCGGTCTCCTTTATTCAGAGTCTCTATCACGAGTTTGGTAGCGGCGTGGTGTTGCCTGAGAGCGGGATAGTCTGGCAAAACCGCGGCGCCTCGTTCAGTCTCGACCCCGCGCACCTGCTGGCACTGGCGCCCGGGAAACAACCGTTCCATACCCTCAACCCTGCCGCCGCACGCCTCAACGATGGTCGGGTGATGGTCTATGGCTCCATGGGCGGGGATGGGCAGCCGCAAACTCAGGCCGCCATCTTCACCCGCTACATCCTGCAGGGCGTACCGCTGCAGGAGAGTATTTCACGCCCGCGCTGGCTGCTGGGCCGCACCTGGGGGCAGACCTCCGATTCGCTGAAGCTGGAAGGACGCTTCTCCCCAGAAAGCATCGCCCGCCTACGGGCGCTGGGCCACGATGTTGACGTGCTGGCCGATTACAGCGAAGCCATGGGCCACGCGGGCGCCATCGTGCGCCATCCCAACGGCCTGTTTGAAGGGGCATCCGATCCCCGCAGCAACGGCTCCGCCGCCGGTTATTAGGAGATACCCATGCAGCAACCCATCACTGACTGGAGCGCTTATCTGGCGCAGATGGAACAGATCCTTGGCCTCGAGCTGGATGCGCAACGCCGCGACGAGCTGCGACTGCAGTTCAGCCGCATTGCCGCAATGGCTGAACCGCTGATGGCCTACCCGCTGGCGGAGCGCCAGGAAATTGCCGGAGTGTACAAAGCATGAAGCTCAATCAGATGACCATTGCCGGGATCCAGCGCGCGCTGGCCGCCGGCGAACTGAGCGCCAGAGAGATTGCCCGCCATAGCCTCGACGACATTGCGCGGGTGAACCCGCAGATCAACGCCTGGACGCAGGTTACCGAAAGCCGGATGCTCGCCGAAGCCGACCGCATTGACAGCCTGCGCCGGGACAAGCAGCCGCTGCCGGCGCTGGCCGGCATTCCCTATGCGGTGAAAAACCTGTTTGATGTTGCTGGCGAAACCACTCTGGCCGGCGCTCAGCTGTTCAGCGACCGTCCGGCGGCCGCTGCCGACGGCTGGGCGGTACGCCAGATCCAGGCGGCGGGCGGCCTGCTCAGCGGCATGGTGAATATGGACGCCTACGCCTACGGTTTTACCACCGAAAACAGCCACTACGGCGCCACCCATAACCCCCACGATCTGCAACGCATTGCCGGCGGCTCGTCCGGCGGTTCAGCGGCAGCGGTGGCCGCCGGGCTGGTCCACTTTGCGCTGGGCAGCGATACCAATGGCTCAATCCGTGTTCCCGCCTCGTTGTGCGGGATCTTTGGCCTGAAACCGACCTTTGGTCGCCTGTCGCGGGCGGGCAGCCATCCATTTGTCGCCAGCCTCGACCACATCGGCCCGTTTGCCCGTCACGTCGGCGATCTGGCGGCAGTGTATGACGCTTTGCAAGGGCGAGACCCTGACGATGATGCCCAGGCCGATCGCGCCGTGGCGCCTGCCAGCCCGTTGCTCGAACGCGGGCTGGACGGTCTGCGATGCGCGGTGCTCGGCGGCTACTTCACCACCTGGTGCGACAGCGACGCCCGCGCCGCCGTGGCTCAGGTGGCGCAGGCCCTCGGCGCGGATCGGGAGCTGCAGTTCCCTGAGGCCGAGCTTTCCCGTTCTGCGGCCTTTATCATCAGCGCCTCCGAAGGGGGCAACCAGTATCTCCCCGCCCTACGTGGCGAGCCGGAGCGCTTTGAGCCGCACTCCCGGGAGCGGCTGCTGGCCGGGGCGATGATCCCCTCCGCCTGGTATCTTCAGGCGCAGCGTTTTCGCCGCCATGCCCGGGAAGCGATGGCCGCGCTGTTCGATCATGCCGAGGTGCTCATCGCCCCGGCAACCCCGTGCAGCGCGACCCTAATCGGTCAGCAAACCATGGCGATCAATGGCCAGTCGCTGCCGGTGCGCGCCAGTATGGGCATGCTCACCCAGCCGATTTCGTTCCTCGGCCTGCCGGTGGTGACGGTGCCGTTGCGCACGGCCAGCGGGCAGCCCATTGGCGTGCAGTTGATTGCCGCGCCGTTTAATGAGCAGGCCTGCCTGCGCGCGGCGCATGTTCTGGAAGCGATGGGCCTTACCGAGGCTCAACCTGCGGAGATAGCAGCATGATGAATCAGGATAATATTAACCGCCCGCTGGTGCTGGCCGAGGTCACGGCGGCGTTTTATCGTTATGAAGAGGCGCTGATCAGCAACAACATTACGGTGCTGGATGAGCTGTTCTGGCATGACAAGCGAACCGTGCGCCTGGGGGCCGGAGAGAATCTCTACGGCATCGATGAGATCCGCGCCTTTCGCGCCGCGCGCCCGTCGGCGGGGTTACAGCGTGAATTGCGCCACACCGAAATCGTGACCTTCGGCGAGGATTACGCGGTGTGCAGTACCGAGTTTACCCGCGACGGCAGCGAGCGTATCGGCCGCCAGCAGCAGACCTGGGTGCGCTTTCCTTTTGGCTGGCGGATTGTCGCCGCCCAGGTCAGCCTGATGAGTTAACGCCAGCGCCCTACGCAATATCGTAGCCCGGGTCAGCCGCGTGCGGCATGACCCGGAAACAGGTGGTTCGCCCGTCGGTTATGGCTGGTATGGATGCACGTCGCGCCAGTGTTCGGCGATCTGCTGACGGGTACACACCCACACCCGATCGTGCTGCTGCACATAATCGAGGAAACGCTGCAACGCCCGGAAGCGCCCCGGTCGGCCTAACAGGCGGCAATGCATCCCGACCGACATCATCTTCGGCGCCTGTTCCCCCTCTTCGTACAGCACATCGAAACTGTCTTTCAGGTAGGTATAAAACTGCTCGGCGGTATTAAACCCCTGGGCGGTGGCGAAGCGCATATCGTTGGCGTCGAGGGTATAGGGCACGATCAGGTGCGGCTTGCGTGAACCATCGCTGCAGGCCACCTCGGTCCAGAACGGTAAGTCATCACCGTAATAGTCGCTGTCGTAAGCAAAACCGCCGTGCTCCACCACCAGTTGGCGAGTGTTGGGGCTGTCGCGCCCGGTATACCAGCCCGTCGGCGCTTTGCCAAACAGGTCGGTCAGGACATGCACCGCTTTGTGCAGATGCTCGCGTTCACTGTCGATATCCATATGCTGGTAGTGGATCCAGCGCCAGCCGTGGCTCACCACGTCATAATCAGCGGCTTTAATGGCGGCGACGATCTCGGGGTGACGCGCGAGGGCCATCGCCACGCCAAACACCGTCAACGGCAACCCGCGGCGGCTGAACTCCTGGTGAATGCGCCAGAACCCGGCACGGCTGCCGTACTCATACAGCGAGTCCATCGACATATGGCGATCGGGATAGCTGGCGGCCCCGATAATATCAGAGAGAAACTGCTCGGAGCCGGCGTCACCATGCAGCACATGGTTCTCTGCCCCTTCCTCATAATTGAGCACGAACTGCACGGCAATCCGCGCCTTTCCCGGCCACTGCGCATGCGGCGGCTGCCCGGCGTATCCCCGCAGATCGCGCGGGTAATGTTGTTCGGAAAACGTCATCTCCACCCCTTACCGTTAAAATGAATTGAATGCCCGAAATGGCCCGCTCAGCGTTTTGGCTTCCGGAAACGCCAGGTCTCCCCGCTTGCTGGTCGACAGCCCCAGCGATACCAGCGACTCCACCATCTTCACCGCCGCGCTGACGCCATCGATCACCGGAACCTGCAGCTCGTGGGTCAGTTCCTGGGCCAGCGTCGCCATGCCGCCGCAGCCCAGCACAATCGCGCCGCAGCCGTCTTCCCGCAGCGCCTGTATACAGCGCTGGCGCACTTTTTCCTGCGCCAGCCCGCTGCCGTCCTCCAGCGCCAGGACCGGCAGGTCGATGGCGTGCAGCCCGGCACAGTGGTTATAAAAGCCATATTGATGCAGCAGGTGACGCGCAATAATCAGCGTCCGCGGCAGCGTGGTGACGATGGAAAAGCGCGTGGCGACCAGCGTCGCCATATGCATCGCCGCTTCGGCAATGCCGATCACCGGCCCCTGCGCCAGTTCGCGGGCCGCCAGCAGACCCGGATCGCCGAAGCAGGCGATAACATGCCCCGAAACCCCCTGCTGGCGACCAGCCTGAATCTGTTCCAGTACGCCAATGGCGGCAATGGCCTCATCAAAGTGGCCCTCTATCGACGGCACCCCCTCCCGCGATGAGACCGCCAGGATTTCGGTTCCCGGTGCCGCCACGGTTCTGGCCGCGCGGGCGATGGTTTCCGTCATCCCGGCGTTGGTGTTGGGATTAATCACTTGTATACAAATAGCGGTCATCACTGCTCCTTGTTCCCGGCGAAGAGGCGGGCGAAGTCCGGCAGGGACTCGCCATCGCGCTCAAAGCACAGGCTGGAGACGATATGTTCAAAATGGTGCGTTAGCGCGTCGCTCAGGGGTGTCAACGCCTTCTCCCTCAGCAGCTGAATGATCTGGTCATGATCGTTGCACCGGCACCCCTGACGCCACGGTGCCCCCCAGGTAGCAATCGCTAATGAAGAGCGCTGACTCAGGCGAGTCACCATGTCGGTCAGCACCGGGTTGCCGGAAATCGCCTGCAGCTGAATATGAAATTCGGCGGAGTAACGGATCGCCGCCGGGCCGTCGTAGGCGTCATGCGCCTGCTGCTCCTGCAACGTGATGGCCTCCAGCGCCGCCAGATGCGGCGGCTGGCAATGGGCGAGCACGTCCGGTAGGTTGGCGACCTCCAGCAGCATGCGGGTACGGAAGATGGCCTGGGCCTCTTCAACCGTCGGGCTGGCGACCTGTGCACCACGCTTGGGCGTGAGGGTGACCATTTGCACAGTCGCGAGTCGTTGCAGCACTTTACGGATCCCGGTGCGGCTCACGCCGAAGACCTCCGCCAGCGCCTCTTCCGGCAATTTACTGCCCGGCGGCAACTGATGCTCCACAATCGCGGTCATCAGGGCCTGATAGATGGTTTCATCCTTGTCATGCAGCGCTGCCGCGGCCTGCTGACGATGTTCATTACGCATTCACCCGCTCCACATTTACCTTTCGAGACTTAATCGTATACATGAAATAAAAATCTTGTATACAAAATTCACTGTTATGGCCTGGATCCTGCAACAGCATCCGCAACACCCTAATCAGGGGTTTCATTCACAGGAGCAGGTTTCATGCCAAACAGTCAACATACCCAGCAGAATACGGCCGCTGATTCCACCGCCGGCTACAGTCCACGGCTTTGTAATGAGGATCTGGCGCCGACCCGCGACCAGAACTGGAGCTGGTACAACATATTTTCGTTCTGGATGTCGGACGTCCATAGCATGGGAGGCTACGTCGTGGCGGCGAGCTTCTTTACGCTCGGTCTGGCGAGCTGGCAGGTGCTACTGTGCCTGCTGGTAGGGATTTGTATTGTACAGTTGTGCGCCAACCTGGTGGCAAAGCCGAGCCAGATGGCCGGCGTCCCTTATGCGGTGATCTGCCGTCAGGCTTTTGGCGTCTTTGGCGCTAATATTCCGGCGGTGATCCGCGGCCTGATCGCCTTTGCCTGGTACGGCATTCAGACCTATCTGGCGGCCAACGCGCTGATGCTGGTCATGCTCAAGTTCTGGCCCGCGCTGGCGAGCTTAACCGAGGCTTCCTTCCTTGGCCTGTCGCACCTCGGCTGGCTCTGCTTCGCCACCATGTGGCTGCTGCAGGCGATGGTGTTCTGGCACGGAATGAGCGCCATCAAGCGCTTTATTGATATTGCCGGGCCGGCGGTCTACGTGGTGATGCTGGCGCTGGCGGGATGGATTGTATACAAGACCGGTTTTGACGGTATCTCCTTTACCCTCGCCAGTAAATCGCTGACCACCGGCGAGCAGACCTGGCAGATGATCACCGCCACCGCGCTGGTGGTCTCCTACTTCTCCGGCCCGCTGCTGAACTTCGGCGACTTCTCGCGCTACGGCAAAAGCATGGGCGAGATCCGCCGCGGTAACCGCTGGGGCCTGCCGTTTAACTTCCTGCTGTTCTCTATCGTCACCGTGGTGATTGTCTCCGGCACCCAATCGCTGTTTGGCCGCATGATCACCGACCCGATTGAAACCGTCAGCCGCGTCGGCAACGATCTGGCAGTGGCTATTGGCCTGCTGACGATGATTACCGCCACCATCGGCATTAATATTGTCGCTAACTTCGTCTCTCCGGCGTTCGATTTCTCCAACTGCTCGCCGCAGAAAATCAGCTTCCGTACCGGGGGGATGATCGCGGCGGTCGGCTCGGTTCTGCTGACGCCGTGGAACCTGTTCAACTCGCCGGAGCTGATCCACTACACCCTGGATGTCTTAGGGGCGTTTATTGGCCCGCTGTTCGGCATCCTGATTGTCGACTTCTATTTGATCAAACGCGGGCAGGTTTCCGTCGACGATCTGTTCAACGCGACGCCGAGCGGTCGCTACTGGTATCGCAACGGTTTTAACCCCAAGGCCATTGCCGCGCTGCTGCCGTCCGTGGCGATCGGTCTGGTGATAAGCTTTATCCCGGCGCTGCATGAAGTGGCCAACTTCAGCTGGTTTATCGGCGTGCTGCTGAGCGGTTCGGCCTATCGCTGGATTGCCCGCGACGATCGCGTGAATGTGGCCTCGCACATGACTTCCCTCCCGCTGGCCCAGAAAGAGTAATCCTCCGCCGTTGCCGCGGCTGCACGCCGCGGCGCTTCCTGTCGGGAAAACTGGCATCAATTTTGCTCAACAATTCTGCCCCCTCTATTGTGGATAAAGGAAACGTTGTCTTTATGATTGAATACCACTCCGCCGTGCGCGGCGCTTTTTTCGACATCGCCCAACCCGCCGACAGCGCCGACGATATCGCGCGCCATGGGCGTTATCTTGATGACGGTGTCCTGTTTATCCATGAGGGCAAAATTCAGGCCCTGCTGCCCTGGCAGGAGGGAGAAGCCCACCTCGACGGGCAAAAAGGCTACCTCGACCTCCGTGGACAGCTGCTGCTGCCCGGCTTTGTCGATGCCCACGTGCACTACCCGCAAACCGAGATGATTGGCGCCTTCGGCGAACAGCTGCTGGAGTGGCTGACCACCTACACCTTCCCGGTCGAGAGCCAGTTCAGCGATGAGGAGTACGCCACCGACATCGCGCAGTTTTTTATCAACCAGCTGCTGAGCCACGGCACCACCACCGCGCTGGTGTTTTGTACGCTGCATCCTGAATCGGTCGATGCGCTGTTCACTGAAGCGCTGCGACTGAATATGCGCCTGCTCGCCGGGAAAGTGATGATGGACCGCCACGCGCCGGATTATCTGAGCGAAACGGCGGAACAGAGTTACCAGCAAACCCGTGAGTTGATCCAGCGTTGGCACCATCGCGGCCGCCTCGGTTACGCCATCACCCCGCGCTTTGCGCCAACCTCAACCCCGGAACTGCTGGCGGCGGTTCAGCAACTGCGCGAGGAGTTCCCGGATACCTGGCTGCATACCCACCTCAGCGAAAATCTCACGGAAGTGGCATGGGTGAACAACCTGTGGCCGGAGCACGAGCACTATCTGGACGTCTATCATCACTACGGGCTGACCGGTGAGCGCAGCGTCTTTGCCCACGGGATCCATCTGGCGGAAAAAGAGTGGCAGTGCCTGCACGACACCGGCTCAGCAGTGGCCTTTTGCCCGACCTCCAATCTATTTCTCGGCAGCGGCCTGTTCCGCTTACCCGCCAGCTGGCAACACAAGGTACGTATCGGTATTGGCAGCGACGTGGGTGCCGGCACCACCTTCAGCATGCTGCGTACTCTGGGCGAAGCCTACAAAGTGGCGCAGTTGCAAAGCTATCGCCTGCGCTCGTGCGAAGCCTTTTATCACGCGACGCTGGGAGGCGCTCGCGCGCTGCGTCTCGACGACAAGATTGGCAATTTCCAGCCGGGCAAAGAGGCAGATTTTGTGGCGATAGACCTGACGGTGACCCCGCTGCAGCGGCTGAGAATGTCGCGCTGCCAGGATATTTACGAGCGGCTGTTCGTGCTGATGACGTTGGGCGATGAGCGCAACATTCGCCAGACCTGGGTCAATGGCGAGTGCGTCTGGCACAGCGAGGCGTAGCGAGATAACCAGCCCGGCGGCGCTGCCGGGCCGTGCCGGCTTAACTTCCCCGGTAGGTTGACCAACCGCCCGGGGCAATCACGAACGGTAAATGAAAATGTGTATCCGCCTCGGCGCTAATCGCAAAGTCAATCTGCGCGCGCAGGTACAGCGTTTCGCGGCCGCTGTGGGTAAACCAGTCGCCGATTTCCGCTACCAGACGATAGCGTCCGGCCACCAGCATACCGGGAGCCAGCGTCGCAATGCGGCCATTTTCGTCGGTTATCCCGCTGGCAATAGATTGCCCACCGAGCATCAGATGCACCGCCACCCCTTGTGCCGGCTGGCCGGTAGAAATATCCAGAATATGGGTACTTAACGTATTCATTCGCCAATGACTCCCGTCAGTCTTAAAAGTGTAATCTCGCGCAACTGCGCCAGCGCAACCTGTACTTCCTCTGCCTCGCTGTGGGTCAGGCGCTGCGTGAGCGCCTGCAGGATAGCCTCGCCGCTGCGGCCCTTCGCGCGGATCAGGAAGACCCGACCGAAGCGCGCTTCGTAGCGGGCATTGCCGGCTTTCAAGGCCTCGGCCAGCGTGGCGTCGTTGTCGTTCACCGCCGCCTGCTCCTGCCGGGACAGCGCGGCATGGGCACGCTCCCCGGGGGGCTTCTCACCGATGCGCGGATGGGCGCTCAGCGCCTGATCCAGTTCTGCTTCCCCCCACTGCCCGGCCTGCTGTTCGGCCGCCGCCAGCAGCGCCTGGAGATCGGAATAGGGTCGGGCCTGTACTAGCGCCGCTACCCAGGCGTCGAGGGCAACGCAGGGGGCCAGCAGGTTCGCGGCCTCCTGCGGAGAAAGTTGATTAAATTGGTGAAGCGCAATCATCGTGACTCCTTAACCGCCGCCACAGCGGTCATTATTATTATCGGACATGATCATTCCCGCGGGTTGTTTAAAACGCCGTCTGCACAGTGCACAAAGCAGGCCAGAGTCGCGCTCTCGCCGTCGCCCCGCCTCCCGCACCGCATTACATTTTAATTATCAACACAATAGCGATAAATGTAGCGCAAAAGTCGCTCACACCACCATGGTTGACCGTGAAACATTCGATACCTACAGCGACAATCAGAAATTTTTGATTCAAAAAATGGCAATTGCCACGCAATAACGCACCAGATAAGTGCACTCCCCGGCACAATGCCCCGTCTGCCCCGGCCAGCGTGGGGCTCGTCAAGCTGGTACGCAATTTGCTCAACGCCTTTACGACGCAATAAATGGAGAAGAGCATGAAAGCATTAGTCATCGGCGCCGGTATTGGCGGCCTGAGCGCGGCCGTCGCGCTGAAGAACGCGGGAATTGAGTGCGAAGTGTTTGAGGCGGTCAAAGAGATTAAACCGGTCGGCGCGGCAATCTCTATCTGGCCCAACGGCGTGAAGTGCATGCGAAGCCTGGGGATGGGTGACATCATCGATACCTACGGCGGCCCGATGCACTATCTGGCCTATAACGCCAGTCACGACGGCGAAACCCTGACCCGCTTTAGCCTGGCGCCGCTGGTGGAGCGCACCGGCGGTCGCCCCAGCCCAATTTCCCGCAGCGAATTGCAAGGGGAGATGCTCGACTTCTGGGGCCGCGACGCCGTGCAGTTTGGTAAACGGGTCACCCGGGCCGAAGAACACGCCAGCGGGGTAACGGTCTGGTTTACCGACGGGAGCACGGCCCACGGGGATTTCCTGATCGCCGCCGATGGCAGCCACTCAGCGCTGCGTCCGTACGTGCTGGGCTTTACCCCCGAGCGCCGCTATGCCGGCTACGTGAACTGGAATGGTCTGGTGACGATAGATGAGCAGATTGCCCCGGCCAACCAGTGGACCACCTTCGTCGGCGACGGCAAACGCGTGTCGTTGATGCCGGTGGCAAACGGCCGCTTCTATTTCTTCTTCGATGTGCCGTTGCCGCTGGGGCTGGCCGAAGACCGCGACACCCTGCGAGACGACCTCTCCCGCTACTTCGACGGCTGGGCGCCGCCGGTGCAACGGCTGATTGCGGCACTGGATCCGCACACCACCAACCGTATTGAAATCCATGATATTGAGCCTTTCGACAGCCTGGTGCGCGGCAAGGTGGCGCTGCTCGGCGATGCCGCTCACAGCACGACGCCGGATATTGGTCAGGGCGGTTGCGCGGCGATGGAGGATGCGGTGGTGCTTGGCGACATGTTCCGCACGCACCGCGATATTACCGTGGCGCTTCAGCAGTACGAGGCCCTGCGCTGCGAGCGGGTGCGCGACCTGGTGCTTAAGGCGCGCAAGCGCTGTGATATCACCCACGGCAAAGATATGGCCCTGACCCAGGCATGGTATCAGGAGCTGAAAGAGGAGACCGGCGAGCGGATCATCAACGGTCTGTGCGACACCATTCAGGGCGGTCCGCTGGGCTAGACGGTCTGCATCTCTTCCATCACCGCCGTCAATTTTTGAATCGCCATTTGTGCCGGACGCGACAGCTGGCGCGATGGCGCCGAACACAGCGCCAGCGTCAGGGGACGCAGCAACTTATTGCGCAGCGGGATAAACTGCAGCAGGCCGTTTCTCACCTCGTCCAGCACATCCAGCCGGCTCAGCACCGTCACTCCGCTGCCTTTAAGGACCAGCGACTTAATCAGCCGGATGTCATTACAGCTGATGCTGTTCGCCGGGATAAAATCGTAGTGGCGATACAGCATCCCGACGCGTTCGTGCACAATCAGCGGCGCGCCGGGTACAATATGGCGCTGCTGGCTAAGTTCACCTAATGACAACGCCGCCGCCCCGGCCAGCGGATGGTCCGGGCGCATCACGATCCCCATCTCCAGTTCAACAAACGCCAGGACACTGAGTCCCGCCTGCCCTTCCGGGTCCAGGATCAGGCCAAAATCGAGGTCGGCCTGGCGTATCTTCTCGCTGACCGTATGGCTGTCTGCCACCTGCAGCACCAGCTCCAGCCACTCCCAGTTGCCGATGATATCGGCCAGCGCCGCGGCAAAGCTCCCCTCGGCCAGCGCCTGTACCATGCCGACGCTGACCGTGCCACGCTTAAGCCCCTGTAGCTCATCAAACTTTTGCCGGGTCAGGCGAAACTCTTTTTGCCAGCGCAGCAGATTGTCATACAGCAGTTCGCCGGCGGTGGTCATCCGCAGCCCTTCCGGCAAACGTTCAAACAGCGGAGTGCCGAAGGCCTCCTCGGCCTGCAGGATCTGGCGATTAATCGCCGATGCCGAGATGTGTAGCTTTTCAGCCGCCCGACGCAGGCTTCCGCTGCGGGCCACCTCGGCAAAATAGAGTGCAAAACGCGAAAATGGACTCATGCTTCACCTGTACACTTTTTTGCAACGCATTAGTGAATTAATGCTGATGGATGTCAACACCCTAATATGACAACAATTAACTCACAACAATTAAACAATTCTATTTTTGTGAGCAGGAAGGACAACCATGAACAGACCCACGCCGACCCCACCCGCCCATTGCACGTTTGACCCGCAAGACTGGCTGCGCCTTGCCCGATGCTGGCACCCGGTGGCCCGTGCCGAGGATATTGGCGCCGCGCCGGTAAAAGCCATCCTGCTGGACGAACAATTAGTTATCTACCGCATCAAGGGCCAGGTCGTGGTCGCCCGCGATGTCTGTCCGCATCGCGGCGTGCCGCTGACCCTCGGCTTCCATGATGAAGAAGGGATTGTCTGCCCCTACCACGGTCTGCGCTTTGGCGAGGACGGGCGCTGCAACCGCATTCCCTCCAGCCCCGACCAGCCGATTCCGGCCAAGCTTCATCTCACCAGCTACGCGGTGGAAGAGCGCTATGGCCTTATCTGGACCTGCCTGGCCTTCGACCCGGAAAACCCGATGCCGCTGCCGACGATGCCCCACTGGCACGATGAGGGCTTTCAGCAGATCACCTGCCCGGCCTTCGAGGTCAACGGCTTCGCCGGGCGCCAGGTCGAGGGGTTTCTTGACGTTGCCCACTTCGCCTGGATCCATACCGACACCTTTGCGGATCCGGATAATCAGGTGGTACCAACCTACAACCCGCAGGAGACGCCGTTTGGCTTTATTGCCGATTACTGGAGTTCCGTCGGCAACTACCCGGCCAGCTCTGAGTTTCGCGCACCGGATGGCTTCCAGTGGCTGCGCCATTTCGAGATGCATCTGCCGTTTACCGCCACCCTGACGATCCACTTCCCCGGCGATGCCCGGCTGGTGATCATGAATGCCGCCTCGCCGGTGTCGTCGCGGGTAACCCGGATGTTTGCGCCGATTGCACGCAATTTTGACCTGCACGTGCCGGTGGCCGATGTCCATGCCTTCAACCTGCGGGTGTTCGAAGAGGACCGACTGATGGTCGAGACCCAGCGCCCGGAAAGACTGCCGCTGGACCTGACGCTGGAGGCGCATATTCCTGCCGACCGTAGTTCCATCGCCTATCGCCGCGGCCTGAAGAAAATGGGCTTTGGTGAGTTTTTCCTGGTGTAAGTGGAGGATCATTATGAGTGACGTACTGAAGATGGTGGTGGATGGCCTGTGGCGCCAGGGGGACAAAAGCCTCGCCATCAGGCTGGTGGCGCAGAACCGCCAGCCGCTTCCCGGCTGGCAGCCTGGGGCGCATATCGATGTGCACCTGCCCTGCGGGATTATCCGCCAGTACTCGCTGACCGGTGCGCATAGCGATGGCGTATGCGACAGCTATCTGATCTGCGTGGCGCAGGATAGCGCCTCTCGCGGTGGGTCGCGCTATATCCATGAGACGCTGCGTCCAGGCCAGACGCTGCTGATCTCGCCGCCGCGCAACCTGTTTGCCCTGCAGCCCGCGGGCCGGGTGACGCTGCTGGCGGCGGGGATTGGCATCACCCCGCTGTATACCATGGCGCTGCATCTGCACGCGGCGGGTATCCCTTTTGCACTGCATTACTTTGTGAAAAGTCGCGATCATGCTGCATTTACGACGGAAATGATGGCGACTTTTGGCGATGAACGCTGCACGATCCACTGCTCAGACGAAAGCGAGAGCCCGCGGACCCGCCTCAGCAATATCCTCGGCGAAGGGCACGCCGACCACCATCTGTATCTCTGTGGCCCGGCGGGCTTTATGGCAGCCGCCCGCCAGCATGCGACGGAAAAAAACTGGCCCGAGGCGCAGATCCACAGCGAAGCCTTCCAGCCGCCAGCGCCCGTCGCCGGAGCCGACGGCGACGATACCTTCACCATCACCCTGGCCTCCTCCGGGGAAACATGGCCAGTGCCGGGCCATAAAACTATCGCCCAGGTATTGCAGGACAACGGCGTGGCCGTCCCGCTTTCGTGCGAGATGGGCCTGTGTGGCGCCTGCCTGACGCCGGTGGTGGCGGGCCAGGCCGATCATCGCGATACGGTACAGTCGGACGCCGAGAAATCCGCCAGCGCGCAGCAGATTGCCCTGTGCTGCTCCCGCAGTCGTTCGGCAAATTTAGTGATTGATTTATAACCGACGTTACCGCCCCTGCTTCCCCGCTGCCTGATGACACCGCAGAAAAGTGTCTCAGGCAGCGCCCTGTCTGCGTATCAATCCTTGTAAAATCAAGGTTCTGCAAAATCATTCCATTTATTCATGATTAACATAAAAATTATTCATTTCATTTCTAATCCTGTTACCATCATATTTGTATGATAAATTAACCCTCACTACACAGGCCGGTGTCATCATGATGATAAGTCAAGCACAAGAGATGCAGGTTCAGGCTCAGCGCCTGCAGGAACAGGGATTATTACGGCGCGCGCTGGCGTTGTGGGCCGACATGGCGCGATGCGATGACCACGAGGTCGCCCGCCAGGCCAGGCAAAAGCAGCAGGAGATCGTCGCCTTATTGCAGCAGAAAAAAGACCAGCAAGCGGCCTCGCGCTATAACTGCCGGGCTCATGTTGCGGCCGACCGGGAATTGATCATTGCCTATTTACGCAATGGCATGAAACCGCGGGAGATTGAGGCACTGACCCAGCGTTCCAGCGCCTTTATTTACCACTGTAAAAAGCTATTGCCCGAAGACTAATGGCGGCAATGCCGCATCGCTGACCAGCTTTCTGGATATTGCCGTGCGTGCCGCAGTATCCAGAAAGGTGTTCAGGCACAACGCTGAACATCAAACATAAATGTGTATCTGCACCCTAAATAATTCAGGTTGCATAAAGGCGGCAAAGCCGTGAGTCCCCAGGAGCTTACTGAAGTAAGTGACTGGGGTGAGCGGGTGTAGCCAACGCATATGCAGCTTGAAGTATGACGGGTATATCCGAGTATTTGCCAGCCAGGAATTGGCTGGCTTTTTTTGGTTTATCGCACTGCTCACTTGCGGGGCAGTTTGTCATTCAGCAACGCTTCGATTCTGGCGCGGTTCTCTTCGAGTATAGCTTTAAAATCAACGCGGCTCTGAGGATCCATTTTCGCCAGGGTCGCATCCAGTTCCTGCTGACGGCGAATACTCTCCTGCACCCCTTTCATGGCCGCTTCCATCGCAATCAACTCCGATGACAGCTCTCGTTCCAGCATCGAGCGATACAGAAACTCCCGGGCGATGATCCCAAGGGCGTTGTTGGCCTGATTGACCGCGTTGTGCGTCTGCTTAAGTGACTCGGCCACGGCGGCCAGAATTTTATTTTCACTCATTGGCCATATCCCCTTTCCCCACCAGCGCCAGGCTTTCCGCCAGGCTGCGGTGGAACATCTCGCGCTGTGCCACGGTCATGGCATCCAGCTGTTTTTTTACCGCCGCAACACGTTTAAAGTAGTCCTGCATCACCTCGTCACGGATCGCCCGTTTACGTTCATCGGGGATGTCGGCAAAGGTATCCGCCGCAGTCGTTGCCGGCAGGTTGCTGTCGCCAGTGGGTAGTCGCCTTACCATAATCTCTCCCGCTCTTAGAAAAGACGCATATTGCGCAGATCGCCGTCGCTGGTGTTGTGGATCGTGAACTGTTCGAGCAGCTCGATAAACGCATCGCGCGCCGGGATCGTGGTGGCCAACATCTTGCGTTGCTGCAGCGCACACCAGAGCGCGACAGAATAGGCCTGGCAGTTCACCGACTTCTCTGGATTAAATTCGATATCGGTAAAAGCCGCATATTCCAGCACCTGTTCTTTGCAGGGGGAATGCTGCAGCGCGTTGAGATACAGCCAATCGTAAAAAGCAGTTTTCGGCTCTAGCGGCCAGATGATAGCCTCCCGCGCTTCATTCGGCTGAAATGAAAAGTGGTCCAGCCGGCCCGATGTTTTTAGCACGTCCGCGCGCTTGGCCTCTTTCGGCGACAGGCGCATCAGCTCGCGAAACGGCCCGCGCAGCGTGCCGTTATCGGTAAACACTTTTGATGACTGGAACAGCGATTCGACGCTGATGAACTGCCCGCCGTTGCTTTGAACACCCATATTAAAGGCGCTGAGCTGCACGCCCAGCGTCTCTGGCGATTTGCTGGAGACCTCAAGGATTCTGGCCTCCGGATGATCCATGCGATAGCTTTCGTGCAGCGCAGCGATGGATTTTTGTTTTTGGCTGACCGCAAGGCCTGGCGACCAGCTGAAATCCACATTGACGATCTCCACCAGGGCCGCCCCTGTTGAGGTCGGGATAAATACGGGGCGCACGGCCATAAAGTCACCTAAAAAGCAAAATGTGAAGGGTCAACCACGATCTTCACCGGACAATCGCGTAACCATGAGGGAACATTCTCCGCAGAGTAGAAAATTACCTCGCTAATAAACCACACCGGGATCGCCCCACAATACAAAATTTCCGCCTGGATATCATAGGGCCGATCGCCAGAATCGTCGTTATTGTTGCCGCTAAACATCGCCTGAAAGGCCTGATGTTTCTGACGCTGCTCCACGCTTATCGACCTCACCCCGGTGGAAGCTGCATTACTGTGGCAAAAAACGGTTTGGTTAAGCAACATCTGATGATCGAAAGAAGGTTGGGTTGGCCCGCTAATTAACTCTTTTTTGATTTTCAGGATGACCCAGTTATGGTCCCGCAGTGCCTGGGAATATTTGTAGAGCATTTTTTTATTCACCTGACCTAATGACAGGGAAATAGAATTGCGCATCCCTTCCAGCCGTAATTCGTCGTTATAATGAAAAGTATTTTGGCCTTCATCAAGCTGCTGGCGGGTCATTATTCCTGACTGAAATATATTTTTCAGATTCGTCAGATGACTAAAGTGATAAAGCGCGGCAATATTCCGCCGTTTCACCCCGCTGAAATCAATCGCCCTCGCCCAGTTAAACGCTTGAATCGCATAGAACGGTTTATTCGCCACCAGTTGCATAAATGCATTATGCAGATCTGAGGTATAGGCTGGCGCCAGATGGGTTTCACCGGTTATCGCATAGCGCGTTAGCATATATTCTTTAAAGCCGTTGATATGCATAAGCATATTCAACGCGTCGGTCATCGTAATACAGGGGCCGGCATGATTAACGCCGCTGATTAACGGGCGTGGCGGCTGCGGTTCCCGGGGGTGTTTATCAAACAACGACGGCGTCGCGACCGGCGGCATGACGCGTTCCACCTGACGGCTATGGGCTTTTCTCTTTTCAACATCAACGATCGGTTCTGCCGTCCGGCTACCTGATTTAGTAGCTGGCGTTTCTTTTTTCTTGATTAAATTACCGATAAACGCGAGGACTAAAAAAATGCCAATCACAGTCCACATATGAACCCCTACATTAGAGCCTGTTCCATTAGGCTATTTATTGTGTGTAATAGCATCACACCCCTCAGTTATGAGGGTAAATGAGTATGGTCTTATTGGTTTTGTTGTTATTCAGCAGTCCGAACGGACTGGGCGGCAAATGAATAGCCGGTTCCCCACGATAATCTATCCCCCCAGGGAACTCAAGCAACAGCGCCTGTCACAGACGCCCTGACACAGGATGAGAATCGCGCTTTTTAATCCATAAATAGCGCCTTTCGGTGCCATTGCAACATAAAACAATATCAATCATTTAACCGATGAGCATCGGCAGAATAATTAACCTAAGAAAAATCCTAACGCTATCTGTTGATGAATACCCGGCCTTTACCGGTCACATCAATGCGTACCCGGCAGCCCGGTATCCATTCGGCACGACTGACGGTTTTCAGCTGTAGCGTCTCAGACTGCTGCGCGACCGCCAGCGTCAGTATCGACAGTTGTCCGGAAAAATCGACGTCGAGAATGCGGATGTCGCTGTCATTCATCTGGCAAGGCGTCATGACCAGCTGTTCCGGACGTAGCATGACCCGCCCCGGCCCTCTGGCTATATCATTATCGGTACGCAGTTCACCAATGACGCACTGCGCCCGCCCGTTGTAAAGCTCCGCCGGCAGTATCACCGCATCACCGAGAAACAGCGCTGTGGCTTCATCGGCGGGCCGGGAATAAACCTCAAACGGGCTGCCAACCTGGGTAAAGCGCCCCTGGCGCATCACCGCCACCTGGCTGGCAAATGACAGAGCTTCATTCTGATCGTGCGTCACCAGGATCGCGGCGACGCCTGCTTCGGCGAGCAAATCGGCCGTTGCCTTGCGGGTGGTGGCGCGCAGCCCGGTATCCAGCGCGGAAAAAGGTTCATCCAATAACATCAACGATGGCTGCTGTGCCAGCGCCCTGGCCAGCGCAACGCGCTGCTGCTGGCCACCGGAGATGTGATGCGGCCAGTGCGTTGCCAGCTGTGCGTCCAGCGACACCATCTCCATCAGTGCCGCCACCCGACGGCGCTTTTCCTGCCGGCCGCAATCTAAACCCCAGGCAATGTTGTCCGCGACATTGAGATGGGGAAACAGCGCCCCTTCCTGCGGTACAAACCCAATCCCACGTTGGTGCGCGGGCACAAAGACCCCGTCGCCAGAGAGCGTTCTCCCCTGCATCACGATGCGCCCGGCATCGGGTGTTTCAAACCCGGCCAGGATCCGCAGTAGCGTGGTTTTTCCAGAACCCGACGGGCCCACGATGGCCGTGCGGCTGCCGGCGGCCACCGTCAGAAAAAGGTTATCCAGCACCTGCGCATCGGCAAAAGATTTTGAGACAGCGGTTAATTCCAGCATGTTACAGACCTGCCATTTTTTTCGACTGGTGGTAAAGGAGAGCGGTCAACGGCAGCGAAATCGCAATCATCAGCAGGGCATAGGGTGCCGCCGCGACATAATCGATCTCGCTGGTTAACGCCCAAAACCCGGTGGAGAGCGTGCGGGTTCCCAGCGGGGAAAGCAGCAGCGTGGCGGTCAGTTCATTACTGACGCCAAGGAATACCAACGCTGCACCGGCCGTCGCCCCCGGCGCGGCGAGACGCAGCGTGATGCTCCACAGCGCCCGGGCGGGACTTCTTCCGAGGCTGCGCGCCACATTTTCCAACTCCACCGGCGCCTGGGCGATCCCGGCACGGAGGTTAATCAACGCCCGGGGCATAAACATCAGCAGGTAGGCCAGAAACAGCGTGACCTCGGTTTGATAGATCGGCCGCGCGTAGTGGATAGTGATGGTCACCAGCGCCAGGGCGGTGACAATGCCGGGTAGCGAGCTGGTCAGGTAATTGCAGCCTTCCAGCAGGCGAAACACCCGGCGTGGATAGCGGATCCCCAGCCAGGCAATCGGGATCCCGCAGGCGGTGGTCAAAAGCGCCCCGCTGGCGCCGAGCATCAGCGTCTGGCGGAAGGAAGACCACAGGTCGGCACTCATCCAGTTGGCAATGCCTCCCAGCCACAGCCAACGTCCCAGCACAATCAGCGGCACGCCGAGCGCCAGCAGGACCAGCGCCAGCAGCAGCGCCTGTGCCGCAACGGTGGCCACCAGGTTCAGTTTTTTGCGTTTCTGCTCCCGCGCCGCGCCGGCGCCAATCCGGGCATAACGCGCTTTTCCTCTGGCGGCACTTTCCAGCACCAAAAACGCCAGGCAGCACAGCGCCAACACGCCGGCCAGCATATTCGCCGCCGGACCGCTGAAGGTGGACTGGAACTGGTCATAAATTGCGGTCGTAAAGGTATCGAAGCGGATCATTGCATAAAGGCCGTATTCCGCCAGCAGATGCAGCGCCACCAGCAGCGCGCCGCCACAAATCGCCAGCTTAAGCTGGGGTAATACCACCCGGAAGAAAACCTTCCACGGCGGCGTGCCCAGCGAGGCAGCGACATCTTCAAGGGTCGGGTCCAGGCGACGAAGCACCGCCGCCACCGGCATATAAATAAAAGGATAGTAGGCCAGCACCGAGAGGAATACGCCGGAGGAAAGACCGTGCAGCGATGGCACCGCGCTGATCCAGGCGTAGCTCTGGACAAACGCCGGGATCGCCAACGGCGCAACCGCCAGCGCCGACCATATCTGCCGCCCTGCCAGGGTCGTGCGCTCCGTCAGCCAGGCCAGCGTAACGCCAAGCGCAATGCAGGTCGGGACGGTTAAGACACTTAGCCACAGCGTATTGCCAAGCAGTTCCCCCACGCGCGGACGAAAGACCAGCGCCTTAATGGTGTCCCAGCCGGTATCTATGCCCACAGCGATAACAAAACCTAACGGCAGGAGCGACAACAATGAAATCAGGATTGCTAATGCAACCATCGGAAATGCAGGACGCCTGCGCTCAGGCAGGCGTCGAACTTTATTTCCGAGTGTAAGACTCAGACCAGACATAAGGTATTCACTTCACCGGGGATTACAGCAGGCCAGCTTGCGTCATCAGGTCGATAACTTTTTTACTGTTCAGCGAAGAAGGTTCAACTTTCGGTGCATCCAGCGCGTTCAGCGGCGTCAGTTTCGGGTTCGATGCGGCATTGACGCCCACGGCATATTCAAATGCATTATTGGTTCTCAGCTCATCCTGACCCTGCTTACCGGTGATCCATTTGATAAAGGCCTGAGCCTGCTCTTTGTGTTTGCTGGACGCCAGAACACCACCGCCGGAGATGCTGACAAAGGCACCCGGGTCCTGATGTTTGAAGTAATACAGTTTGGTATTTTTGCTGTTTTCACCGGTTTTTGCCTGATCGACAAAGCGGTAGTAGTGGTAAATCACGCCGCCATCAATCTGCCCGGCGTTCACGGCTTTCATGACCGTGCTGTTGCCTTTATAGGCCACGAAATTCGCTTTCATCGCTTTGAGCCAGTCGAGCGTGGCTTGCTCGCCTTTCAGCGCGAGCATCGCGCTGACGATAGCCTGGAAGTCGGCACCTGATGGAGATGCGGCCCAGCGCCCTTTCCATTCTGGCTTCGCCAGGTCCATCAGCGAATGAGGCAGCTGAGACTCACTGATTTTTTCCGGGTTATAGACAAAAACGGTACTGCGTGCTGCAATGCCAATCCAGCGGCCGTGGGCAGGACGATATTCCGGCGCCACCTGTTTTAAGGTGTCAGCATCAAGAGGGGCAAATAATTTCGCGTTATCGACCAGCACCATCGACGGGGAGTTTTCCGTCAGGAAGACATCGGCCGGCGACGCGCTCCCTTCTTGCACCAGCTGATTTCCCAGCTCGCTGTCGCCACCGTTACGCAGGGTCACTTTAATGCCGGTTTCTTTGGTGAAACCGTCTACCCACGACTTCACCAGGTTTTCATGCTGGGCGTTATACACCACGATGCCTTCAGCGCTGTCAGCCGCCATGGCCTGAGGGGCAAGATATAACGATGAGGCGACAAGCGCGACGGAGCAGTAGGACGACAGGCGAAAATTCATATGCTAATCCTTAGTATGTTTGAATAAATGGCCGCCGATAGCCTGGCCGAAAAGGATTAAAACACAGTGAAATGGGAATGATAATGAAAACAATTCCCATAAAAAGAAAACAGTTAAATATACCGCGCTTAATAATTTGATTATCTGAAAATGCTTTATTTCAAAATAAGAAAAAGGAAAGGTTAAAATAACCTTAAGACGATATTATTTATTATCAGCAGAATGAAAAAATATGATCGCGATAACAATTATGCCGTCCACGCGCGATTCTGCATCGTCCTGTTCCCCTGGAACACGGTGGCGATCGACAGGCCTGGCAGGCAGCCACAGCGCAGGTTCGTTGGCTGGAACCTGTTACAGCTGTCAAAATTGCAGGTATAATCCCCTGCATTATTCAACGGGTTCAGAAGCGACGATGACAAAACTTACCTTACAAGAACAGATGCTCAAAGCAGGATTAGTCACCAGCAAGAAGGCGGCTAAGGTCCAGAGAACGGCGAAAAAATCACGCGTTCAGGCCCGTGAGGCCCGTGCGGCGGTCGCTGAAAATAAGCAGTCGCAACTTGAGCGCGACAAGCTGCTGAGTGAACAACAAAAGCAGGCGACGTTATCGAAAGAGTATAAAGCGCAGGTAAAACAGCTTATTGAAATGAACCGCATCACCGTTTCAAAGGGCAATATTACGTTTAACTTCACCGACGGTAACTTAATCAAGCAGATGATGGTGGACAAACTGACCCAGGCGCAGCTCACCAATGGCCGGCTTGCCATCGCGCGCCTGACCACTGACGCCAATGGCGAGAGCGCATACGCGATTATCCCTGCCAGCGTGGCCGATAAGATTGCCCAGCGTGACGCCAACAGCATTGTGTTCAATAGCGACCTGACTCAGGAAGCACAGGATGAAGACGATCCGTACGCTGATTTTAAAATTCCTGATGATTTGATGTGGTAACAAGCGATGGCTGTGCGCTCTGCCAGCCATATAGCGAGTCCAG
Source organism: Klebsiella sp. B345 (assembly GCF_051131735.1). Taxonomy (NCBI): domain Bacteria; kingdom Pseudomonadati; phylum Pseudomonadota; class Gammaproteobacteria; order Enterobacterales; family Enterobacteriaceae; genus Klebsiella; species Klebsiella sp. B345. Next base: position 4,913,039 of record NZ_CP180443.1, on the reverse strand, counting down.
CGGGGTAAAATCCACAAAACAACGGCTGGCGGCCCACTCTTCGCCGTTAGCCACTCGCGCAGCACAAATTTATCGTCCAGACTTAAGCCAAAGGCGTGGTCTGCGCAGGCATTGTGCTTTACACTGCGCGCTGCAAAAACTGAGTAGATAAACGATTAAGTAGGCAATAATGGCGATGAATGGCACGATCACAACCTGGTTTAAAGATAAAGGTTTTGGATTTATCAAAGATGAAAACGGTGATAACCGTTATTTTCATGTGATTAAGGTCGCCAACCCTGACCTGATTAAGAAAGATGCGGCGGTGACCTTTGAACCCACCACCAATAATAAAGGCTTGTCCGCTTATGCGGTGAAGGTCGTCCCGGAGAGCAAAAATCTCTATATTGCCGGCGAGCGCCTGAAGATCACCTCGATCAAGTCTTATCTCGTGTACAGCGAAGAAGTCCCGGCCGATGCCTCTGTTGATAAAGAGAATGCGGTACTGTCGGTGGGGATGCTGATGGGGAATATCAGGCCCAAATCCGCCGCGAAGCCGGGCGAGATGCGTTCGCTGAAAAAGCTGGCGATCACCACCTTCCAGAGCACGACCCTTATCTTCTCGGAAGATGAAATTGACATCGAAGAGACGGTCAAACTGCTCAAAAACTTAAACCGTTAATGGTTTCTGTGCCGCCATCCCGGGTGCGTCCTGCACCGGATGGCGACATCACCCGCCCGCAGACACTATGTGTATCTCCACCGCCATGACGGCATGGCCCTTTAGCGCACCTGCAGCAGATCGCTATAGCGAGTAGTGTAGCGCGGGGAAAGCATGTCACGTTTCATCTGCCATCCGGTCTGTATCCCCTGCCCGGCAAAATAGAGCGCACTTCTCCCGTTTTTCGCATTCAGAGCGTCCAGTACCGCCATCAGTTTCTCGCTGTTCTTGCGCGGCGCGTTGTCGTCGAAAAGATTGAGCTGAGCGACCCCCTGGCTGTAAAAATCCCCCAGCATCACCCCGGCTTTCTGATAGCGATGTCCCTCTTTCCAGACCGAGTCCAGCGCGCGAATGGCCGCCGCAATAATATCCCGGCTGTCCTGCGTCGGCGTGAGCAGCTTTACCGACGCGCTGTTACTGTAATGGGGGCTGTTCTGCGCAAAGGGGCTGGTTTTGATAAACATCGAAATAAACCGGCAGTACTGATGCTCGGCGCGGAGTTTCTCTGCGGCACGCGACGCGTAGCTGCATATCGCCTGATGCATCTCGGGATACGCCGTGATATAGCTGCCGAACGATCGGCTGCAGATAATCTCCTGTTTCAGTGGCACAAACTCTTCCAGCGCCAGACAAGGTTCGCCGCACAACTCTCTCACCGTTCGCTCAAGGATCACGTTGAAATGTTTGCGGATAAAACGGATATCGGTATCCGCAAGTTGCAGGACGGTTTTGATCCCCATAGTCTCGAGCTTTGTACTGATGCGGCGGCCGACGCCCCACACATCCCCGACGGGCAGGCGGGCCATCAGCTTTCTCTGCCGCTCCCGGTTCGATAGATCCACCACGCCGCCCGTTTGCTGCTGCCACTGCTTTGCCGCATGGTTGGCCAGCTTGGCCAGGGTTTTCGTCTGGGCGATACCGACGCCGACGGTGAGATGGGTCCTGCGCCCTATCGTTTCACGAATTTCCCGGCCAAAGTCACTCAGCTCGCGGCAGTTACGTACCCCGGTAAGATCGCAGAAGGCCTCATCGATGCTGTAAATTTCACAGCGCGGAGATAGCTCTTCCAGCGTCGTCATGACCCGGTTCGACATGTCCGCGTAGAGCTCATAATTGCTGCTAAAGCAGATAACGCCGTGTCGGCGGAGCTGATCTTTTTGTTTAAAGTACGGCTCGCCCATCTTCACAAATGGCTTCGCTTCGGCAGAGCGGGCGATCACGCAGCCGTCGTTATTCGACAGCACCACCACCGGTCGGCCGCTTAAGTCCGGCCTGAAAACCGTCTCGCAACTGGCATAAAACGCGTTAACATCACAGAGCGCAAACATATTCAGCCTGCGGATTTAATGATGTAGGTGACAACGCCAAAGACATTAAGAGTCTCTTCACTACCCACGAGGATCGGGGAATAAGCGCTGTTCATCGGATTCAGCTGTACCAGCGGCCAGAGCTGCAATTTCTTGACCGTAAACTCTCCGTCCACCGCAGCGATCACTATATCGCCATGTGCGGCCTTGCGTGAGCTGTCGACGATCAGCAGATCGCCCTCTCCGATGCCCCCGTCAATCATGCTGTCCCCTGCGGCTTTCACAAAATAGGTCGCGCTGGGGTGGCTAATCAACAGATCGTTTAAGTCGATGCGTTTTTCGACATAATCCTGCGCCGGGCTGGGAAAGCCGCACTGCACAACGTCACTGAATAAAGGGAGCGGAGCTATCTGGTGCAACTCGGCTGGCGTGTAAAACTTCATGATAAACCCACCATATAAATACTGATTATATATACAGTAGTTTTATCAGGTCGGCAGGTCAATATAGGCTACGGCTATCAATTTCCCAGACAGACGTAACATATTGATGCTATTGGCGAGAAAAATCTTACTGCTGCGCGGATGCCTGTCTGACTGCTGAGGAAGTAAGCGACGAGGGCCGCCAACGCGAATAATCCTGCTAACCGGGTTAGCAGGATTATCGTTATGGTCACGACCAGAAATGATCCCGGGATTCCTGATCTGCCGTCGGCCGCGTCAGCCATGCCAGAAAACCGATCGCCGCCCCCAAAATAAATAGCACCACCGTAATTACCAGCACAATAGAAAGCTCGGTTGAAAACATTTCAATTGACACACCATTATTCATTTCACTAAAAAGGAATACCCCTTCATCCAGGGTGAAATAGATAAACCAGATACAAAATGCAATAAACAGCCATAGAAATATTTTCCCGAGAAGCGTTCTTTTTATCTTCACTTCCTCAGACATGATATTTTCTCAATATACTGGTGATCGTTCGAGTATAAACACTCACGTTAAATACACAGCCGGGATATCACATCCCTGTGTCACCATTCACGGCCACATTTTTTATTGTACCGTGACTCCGGCTAATCTCCCGGAGGTGGTCATATCAAACGCCACCGTGAAGCCTGATTTTTTCCAGCGGGTATGCTCATCATTGACAGAATGCCAGCCTTCCTCTTGCATAAAATCGACGGCCTGCCCCTGATACATCCCGGCAATATTGGCATCGAGATCGTGTGCAATATCTTCAGCCGCCTCGCGTCTGGCGTTGCGCTTAGGGTTGTCCGCGTCCTGATACTGGTGCGAGGCGTGCCCGACATGGCATGTACCATTTGCGTCACTCACTTGTGTACATCCTGAACGTTCCAGCTGTGCGCGATAAGCTTCGCTGATCGCAAATACCGGCTGAAACAATGAGCCAGCAATCAGCGCCACACTAATAATATATTTCACTTTCATTTACTGACCCTTTCAACGGTACCAACAACGCGAGCCATTATCGGCCTGACTGGCATCAGGTAAGGTTTCGCAGTCCGGCAAAGAAACCCCGTCGCGCGTAATCATCTTGTCAGCATGATGGTGACGATGCCCCTCCTTTGCGGGCGCGATGACACACCCCGAAAGAAATAACGAACTGACCATCATCCCCATCACTGCTATTGCTCTCTTTTTCATTTTTAACCCTGTCTTATTTTATTTTTAATCTGACCAGTGCCGTTGCAAACCCGGCAAATTTATTCAACAGACTATGTTGGACAACCGCATCTTATTTGACATAGCAAAACAAGAAAAGAGGTCAGACCTGGCTGAAAACTCTGTTTTAACTCATTGTTTTAAAAGTAGTTAAACCGCACCTCGCATTTTTGTTATTAACTTGATAATATTACATCGATTATTTTGTTATTTTTATTTTAATGCTTTAAATATCTTTCCACGCTGGCGGCCAAAATCATTACATTTTCTTAATAATCCCCGTTAAAAAAGCTCCTCCCTGTATTTGTTTAAGACGAATCCTATGAACGCATGATATTTACCACGCTAATTAAATGCAGCCTATTATTATTCACTGCCACGACCGCTGCTTGGGGTTATTGATATAAGACGATTAAAAACAGGCCAGCACCGCCTACGGCAGTGTGGCCAAAACCGGACAGGTCTGTCCGGAATGAGGGATAAAGATGAAAGGCTAAGGATGAAGCATGAAGGCTAAAATAAATGCAGGCAGATTCACGCCGCCGTTAATAGCTGACGAGGCAACATTTCCCCTCCAGGGACAATTGATATCCCTGTGCCAAAAACGGAATAAAAGCAGACTGCCCGGCAGAGAGCGTGAGCGTTTCACCGCAAGGGTGACACAGGGTCGCCGTGCCTTGTAATACCAGCAGTATTTGCGCGCTGGTGACCGGGATGATTTTTTGCTGGCAGCGGTCGATAATGCTGAACTGAAAATCCTCCACAGGGATCGGGTAGCGATGCGTCACGTCGACGCTCTCGGCGCCCATTTTAAGTCTGTCGGCCTGCGTCTGCGTAAATACCGTGCATTTTACCAGCTCTGCCAGATTGATATTTTTGGGCGTCAACCCGGCCCGGAGCACGTTATCGGAGCAGGCCATCACTTCAACCGCAGTACCGCTCACGTAGGCGTGCAACGTGCCGGCCCACAGGAACATCGCTTCGCCGGGGTTAAGCGTAATGCAGTGCAAAAACAGCGGAGCCAGGGTGCCGATATCGCCTGGATAGTCGCTCTGAAGCCGGGTAATAAACGGAGTCAGATGACTGAGGCCTCCGTTATCAATACATTCGGATAAGCGCGCCAGTACGCTTTCGCGCTGCGCCGGATCCAGCTGCATCAGGCTGAGGAAAAAATGCATCAAGCCGTCAGCGGTCATATTGCTACGCAGTTCGGTCAGCGCGCCGGTCAGCTCGGGCGCATTGAGCCGCAGAAAATGGTTCACAATCTCCTGATACGGGCGAAAGCCATTCATGGCCATAAATGGCGTCAGGGCATACACCAGCTCAGGTTTATGATTGTCGTCATTATAGGCTTCTCCCGGTTGATTCCCCTGCCGGGCAAAACCGGCTTCCGCCTGCCTTTTATTGGGATGCACCTGAATAGACAGCGCGCTGTCGGCGGCAAGGAATTTCAACAAAAAAGGAAGCTGCCCGAAGCGCGTGGCAGCGCGTTCGCCCAGCATAGCGGCCAAATCCTCTGCAATTAAGGTCTGCAGCGACCTGGCGCTTTGCCCACACTCCACCTCAGAGCATCCCGCCGGATGCGTTCCCATCCACATTTCGGCCTGCGGCTGATCGTCAGGGTTCGGCACATGAAACAGTGTATTCAGGGCGGTCCGGCTACCCCAGGCATAGTTCTTAATGTTGTTGCGCAGACGGTAAAATACCTGAGTCATAAGGCCACCTTGAACAATACACCGGGGGTGAAGCGAGGACGGGATGCCCGTTCTGAAAACCAGAACGGGGCGTTATCGTGCAATGGGTACCGGGTCATAGCCCCTCCTGATAAAAAAATGCTGCGCCCAATGGACGCAGCCAAAGCCATTACTCAGCAGTCACGGCAATAGACTGAATAAACATATAGCCCCAGTCGCCCGAAAACTTACCGAAGCTCACCACGTTTTCACCGGCCTTCAGGGTGACAGGCACGACGAGCTGCTGGCCTTTTTCATCCGTCTGCGGGAACTCAATGCCGATCGGCGATCCATCGTTAACCACGAAGGAGTTTTTCTTACCTCCCCACTTCGCATTAAACTTCACATGCAGGGCGTATTTGCCTTCCCAGGGGGCGTTCACCTTCCACGTCACCTTATCGCCATCATTGGCAAAAGGTCCCAGGAAGCCATCGTCAGCAATAGTCAGCTGGTTTTCACTGCTTTTCACGACGTTCAGCTCACCCTGTTTAACATCCAGGACCTCGCTGCCAAATTTGCAATAATCCGCAGGCAGCTTGCCAACAGGTTCACTGACCGACACCTTCACCGTTTTGCTCGCCTTCAGCAGACCATCGTTGGCGGTAAAGGTCAGGTCGTACTCGCCAGGAGCGGAGAACCAGGCCCGGGTTTCGGCTTTGCTGCTGTCACACACATGCGCCTTGTCGTTACCACCGGTACTCCACGCCACCGTGACGTGACGCGCAGGGAGATCGTCGTCAGTCCACGTGGCAACGAGCGGAACGCCTTTATCCTGAGTGGTGGTCAGGGCGTCACTCAACGTCACCACCGGCGCCAGGTTTTGCTGGGTGTGTTTAACGCTGATAACGTTAGAAGGCGCTGATGCACCGCTTTCGTTCTTCGCAATGACGCGGTAGTAGTAGGTTTTCCCTAATTGCAGGCTGCTGTAGTCATCACGGAAGAGCGCCATTTTTGACGGATCCCACTCATTGACCCCATCAGAGACATCCTTCCCGACCACCTTCCACGGCCCTTTGGCGCTGGTGGCTCGCTCGATATCGTAATAACGACCGACCGGCGCCCCCATCCAGTTGATGGCAAAAGGTGAATCCGTCGCTCTCAGCTTCGGTGCTTCCGGTACGGGAAGCGCAGGCGCTGCGCTCAGGCCGGCCATCTGCGCAGACGCATTGCGAACCAGATTGACCACGTCCATTTCCTGGTTAGCGTTACCTTCTACCGGGAAGCCCGGCAGATGGTAGCTATAGTGGCCGGTATACTCTTTGTGCCAGTAGAATCCGCCGTCATGACGATGGCCACGGAATCCCCAGATAAAGCCACCAGCCGCCTGCGCCCCATTAACATCGGTATGCACGATAGACTGCATGATGTTGTTAAGCTCTTTGTGGTCCAGCAGACCAAACTCGCCGACCAGGTAAACCTTTTTACCGCCGATGGCCTCCAGATCTTTGCGTACCTGATCGGGATGGTTGTTGCCCGCGTTGGTGTAATAGTGGTTACTGACAATGTCGACGTTAGGATCGTTGATGGAAAAATCATTAATCTTTTTATAGGTTCCGTCGACAATCAGCTGATGCGGAGCCCATTTGCGGATCCAGGCGGCGGTTTCTTTAAGGAAGCTCGCATTGGTGTCTTCCAGTTCGTTACCCGTCTCCCAGGCCATAATGGCCTTTTCATCGTAATAGTGACGACCCGTAACGCTGTTAACACGCGTAATCACCTGACGAATAATGTCCTGATACGCTTTATAGGTTTTGCTGTCTGTACGATAAAAATCTTCTGGTTTTTCATGGTAAAACGCCGCCAGCTGTTCACGCCCGCCCCACCACCACCAGTGGTCGATAAACGGCAGAATCAGCCTTAAGCCCTGCTTGTCCGCTTCGGCAATCATGTTGTCGTACACTTTCATCGCCGTTTCGTTCAGCCGTGGCATACCGTCAGGCGTTTCGGGGGCAAGGATATGCGTTTCACGACCACAGGCTTTGTCATTTTCCTGCTGCACGGAGAGCACATAAACACGCTGTGCCTTCGCACCCGTTTTTACCATCGCCTTGATCCAGTTTTCCTGCTCGTCAGCGGTGGGCCACTTAAAGTACTGCCCCCATCCCCGGGGGTCAGCTTTACAGGTTCCGCGCGCATCATCTTCGATGCGATGCAGTTCCGGGGCATGGATCCCGGCGAAACGAAAGAGGCTATTACCATCTTTCAGTTGCGCACCATCACGGGTAATAAAGTGCTCAAAATGAGACTGTTCCGCCGCCATTGCGCCAGCACATCCCAGTGCTGACAGCAGTGAAACCAACAGGATTTTTTTTACGGGGATAAACATCGTTCTTCTCCTTAGAACCAGACTTCAGCCTGAATACCAAAATTCAGGGTGTCAGAACTCCCCGAGCGGGTATAACTGCCCGAGGTGATGCTGCCGGTGCTCCAGTCATAGCTACCATCAAGTGCATCAGATACGCCCTTATCCCACTTGGCATAAGTGACGAAGAAGCGCAGCTGCGGACGAGCCCAGAACCCGGAATCAAAGGTCAGCGTTGGCGCGATGGTCACTTTGGTCAGCCCGCCCTTACCTTTACCATCGACCCCCATGTAGTTTTTATCGTCGAGATACTCATAACCCAGCTCGTACTGCATGGCGAAGTTCTTGGTAATCTGGTGATAAGGTCGAATACCGGCGACCCACATGGAGCGCCCCCAGCCATTTTCATCACTGGTCCACCAGCGGTAATTTTTGTCTTTCTGGTAGAACGCGAAGGTGGAGATTTCCAGATCGCCCATCGTCGCCAGGTTATCGAGGACCACACGCCAGGATTGAGTATCTTCAAGGTTCGCCCAGCCCCAGCCGTTTTTACCCAGCGAGTCAGCGGCGGCCAGCCCTTTACCGTACTGGAAGGCAATGCGGGAATACCCGCCGGTCAGGCCATAAAAACCATCAAAGTTGTACACCCCGGTAAAGCCGTAGCCTTTTTCTGCCGCCGTCGGATGGTTTTCGTTGCGGTTCATATGGTGACCGATAAATTCGAGGTCCAGACCGGTGCCACCAATTTTCTTGAACCACAGGTTGAGGGAATAATCGTCCGGGTAGCCCTTGTCGCCCTGATCAACCGGGTAGGCATCCGTTTCATCGGTTGGCGAGAAGGCATAAACCCCGGCATCAAAACGGGCGAACCCGAGGTCCATATTGTCAAAACCACCGCCGGTCCCGTTGTACTGGATGTACTCCCAGTCAAACTGGTGGCTGGAGGTGTTAGAGCTGCTGTAGCGCTTACCGGCCCAAAAGGTGACATCCGGAGCAAAATCGAGGTTGCTGAGTTCAGCAAAACCTTCACGGAACTGAACATCATGACCGTCGTCATCGCGACAGTTCCAGTCGGCGGTACATTTGGTCTGGTGCGTCAGGTTGGCCTGAATACGGGCCACTGCACCGGTATCTGATTTCAGCGTCACCGTTGGAATCAGTTCAATTTTGGTGTCCTCTTCGTTACCAAGACGCCATTTGCCATCCGGCATTAACCCCACGGAGTTGGCACGGTTTCCGTCGCTGTTAGCCAGAATCCCGGAACGCATGTACCCGTGCAGTTGAAAATCGTATTTATCATCTGCGCTGGCGTAGCTGCTCATTACCGTTACGGCGATCAAGGACAGAGGTATTGATTTAATTAGCTTTCTCATATGATCCCTTTGTTTATTATTTGCACTGCTTAACGTTGCAGTGGAAATGTACGGCTCAAAAAAGGAAATGTATATCCCCAAACGGAAAGCGCTTTCCATATTTACCGGTTCAAATCACACATCTGAGATAAAAAAGAATATTTTCGTGATTAAAATCACATAAAAATGCTTACATTCGTTATTAATGGCAGCAAGATGGAATTTTTAAAGGCGCTGAGATGGCAAAACCAAGATGGGAACGGAAATAATATATCCAGGCAATGAAATTGCCGTCATCGCCCATCCACCATTACAAAAACGCTTTTTTATCAGGGACAACATCCCGGAGCACCCGTAAAAGCCAGGGCAGAAAGCCATGAGAGAAAACGACTCAAAGCACTAATAAATAACACAAAATATACCAATCATGACGCAATGGCGCGCTAATTTAAAAAAGAATACGGGCAGCGATAGCGGAAATCCAGCCAACGGAGAAAAGTGAGTAACAACAGAAAAAGGTCAAATAACACCGATGAGACTTCAAACTTTTTTTCGATAACTGCGCATCTTCACCCTGATATCTGCAGCAGACTGTACGCAATTCATTATTTCTGGTGATCTTAATCACAATTAATCCATCCATGAACGGAAAGCGCTTTCCGTTACATCTCGCAATAGCTATAGTCCAGACCAGCCAGTGAAGGCATTGTGATGGAAAAGATCCTGGGGGCTGCTCTACCGGGATACCTGCCAGGCTGCGGGTGAAAAAGGGGTGAAGACATAACGTGATTTGCCCAAACAGAACGATACACAGGGCATCACGGTAGATGCCCATCACATGATGGGTGCTGACAGTCAGAAACGAGGGGCAGTTCTCGGTGATGCCCTGTCCCTGATAGATAACAAATAACAAGGGAAAAGCGATGAGCGCTCTGTATTCGAAACTCATTAACGTCATTGAACAGAAAATTACCCCGATGGCCGGCGCGGTCGGGCAGCAGAAATATGTCACCTCGATCCGCGACGGCTTTATTACTGCCCTGCCGTTTATGATCGTCGGCTCATTTATGCTGGTTTTTATTTTTCCGCCGTTCTCACCGGATACCACCTGGGGATTTGCACAAGCGTGGCTGCAATTTTCTCTGGCCCATCGCGATGCGCTCATGCTGCCGTTTAATTTCAGCATGGGGGTCATGACCCTGTTCATTTCTGTCGGCATTGCCGCCAGCCTGGCAAAACATCATAATCTCGATTCACTGACCGCCGGCATGCTGTCGCTAATGGCCTTCCTGCTGGTGGCAGCCCCACTCAAGGATGGCCATATTTCCACGGCCTACTTTTCGGGCCAGGGGATCTTCACCGCCATCCTGGTGGCGATTTACTCCACCGAGCTGTATGCCTTCCTGAAACGGCATAACATCACCATTCGCCTGCCGCCTGAAGTCCCGGCCGGGGTGGCACGATCGTTCGAAATCCTGATCCCGGTGCTGGCAGTCGTGCTGACCCTGCACCCGCTGAACCTGTTTATCGAAGCACAGTTGGGGATGATTATTCCGGAAGCGATCATGTCGCTGGTGAAACCGCTGGTCGCCGCCTCCGATACGCTGCCGGCCGTTCTGCTCTCGGTGCTGGTCTGCCAGGTACTGTGGTTTGCCGGTATCCACGGTGCCTTAATTGTCACGGGGATCATGAACCCGTTCTGGATGGCGAACCTCTCCGCTAACCAGGCCGCGATGGCGGCAGGTACGGCGATCCCGCACATTTATGTGCAGGGTTTCTGGGATCACTATCTGTTGATTGGCGGAGTGGGATCCACCTTACCGTTAGCGTTCCTGCTGCTGCGCAGCAAGGCTATCCACCTGCGCACGATTGGCCGTATGGGAGTGGTACCGGGCTTATTTAATATCAACGAACCCATTCTGTTTGGTGCGCCGATCATTATGAACCCGCTGTTCTTTCTGCCTTTCGTACTGGTGCCGATGGTCAACGCCACGCTTGCCTGGTTTGCTCTGGACTTCGACTTAGTCAGCCGGGTGGTTTCCATGACGCCATGGACAACGCCAGCCCCAATTGGCGCCTCCTGGGCCGCGAACTGGAGCGTTAGCCCTGTCATTATGTGCCTGATATGTATGGCAACATCGGCCGTCATGTACCTGCCTTTCCTGAAGGCATACGAAAAACAGCTGCTGGCACAAGAGCACAAAAATGCGCTCGCCCAGGCTGAAGCGTCGGCTCAGCGCGCGTAACAAAAGCGGGGTGATGGATGCGACACACAATAGATACCGCCAGCAGCATCCGCTCATCCCGTTCGTCACCCCATTCAAAGAGAGGCATTTTCCTCTCTTTGTTGCAGAACGTGGTCACCCGTTCTGCTCAGCAGTCGTCACACCACCATAAAACCAGATATCCCCTTACACTATGATTATGCAGAAGATCTCAAGATGAGATTGACCTCAGGAGAAAACCGATGAAACCAACGTTAGCAGTGACAACCCTCGCGTTGATTGCAGCGATGTCATGCAATGCCATTGCTCAGGACGTTATTTTGCCACTCAAGGAAGAAGTCCAGACCGATGAGGGTAAAATTTGCATCTATGGTACCGGCGCGCAAAATGAAAAAGTCATTATGCAGGGCACCGACAGCTGTCCACCTACGAAGACGGCTAAACAGCAAAAATGAAAAACATGCCATGTCACAGAGACTGCGCCAGGGGTCACCCGCCCCGCCGCTGAATCGTGGAAACACTGCCCCGCCCGCCAGCATGCCCCCCGTGCCGGAGCGTGCGTCGGGGCAACTATAATTTATTGTCCGCCAGCCCCGCTGCACCGGCCTCACCATCCGACAAAGCAGCAGAACCGCTCTGCCGCTTTGGGGTGAATGCCGCTTAGCTAAGGTCTTCGCCGTGAGAGGCAATACATTTTTGGTACCAGAAGAACGAGTCTTTCTTATAGCGACGCAGGCTGCCGTTACCCTGGTCATCCAGATCGACATAGATGACGCCATAACGTTTTGACATCTCTATCGTGCCGCAGGAGACGATATCAATAATCCCCCACATGGTGTATCCGATCAGCTCGACGCCATCGATCACCGCCTCTTTCATCTGTTGCACGTGCTCGCGCAGATACGCGATACGATACGGGTCATGGATAGCCAGGTCCTGTTCCAGCACATCTTCCGCGCCAATGCCATTCTCGGCAATAAACAGCGGGATACGGTAGCGGTCGTAAAACTGGTTTAAGGTGATACGTAAGCCGATGGGGTCAATTTGCCAGCCCCAGTCGCTCGCCTTCAGGTACGGGTTTTTGTTGCCGCTGACCAGATTGCCGCCGGTGGTTTCCCAGTTTTTGTCGGTGGTTGCCACCATCGACATGTAATAGGAGAAACTGAGGAAATCAATGGTATATGCTTTCAACAGCGCATCATCCCCGGGCGCTTTCTGAATGACGATGCCGTTGTCGTGGAAATAGCGCGCCATATAGGCAGGGTACTCCCCTCGCACCATAATATCGGTGTAGAAATAGTTGGAGTATTGCTCTTTATGCAACGTCTCCAGCACATCTTCCGGTTTACAGGTGGCCGGATAGGTCGTAAAGCGGGCGATCATGCCGCCAATTTTGGCTTCCGGCAGGATCTCGCGGGCCAGTTTGATCGTCAGCGCGTTGGCAATAAACTGGTGATGCAGGCACTGGAAAATCGCCGACTCGTAATCCTCTTCCTGATCCTTAATCAGGCACACACCGTTATAGGGGTTAAATTTCCCAGCATTAATCTCATTGAACGGTAACCAGAAATCGACCCGATCCCCGAGGGATTCAAATAATACCCGGACAAACTTCAGATAGAAGTCCACCACCTTTCTGTTTTTCCAGCCGCCATATTCGGTCACCAGGTTCAGCGGGATATTGTAGTGCAGGATGGTGGCAAACACTTTCATGCCGCGCTGATGGCACTGGTCAAACAGGTCGATATAAAACTGAATCCCTTGGTGGTTAGGCGTTTCGTTATCACCGTCTGGAAAAATACGTGACCAGTCGATAGACGTGCGGAAAACTTTCATCCCCATCTCTTCCATCAACGCCAGATCATCCTGATAACGATGATAAAAATCGATACCGCGGGTAAAAGGATAGTGCCCGGGTTCAATCGCCTTCAGCGCCGCATTGAAACGCGCCGTGGTCATATTAATATTACGGTTATGATCGCGCTCTGCGCGGTTCCACGCGGGGTCAAAATAACGAATATTCTGTGTATCCAGGCCCTTCCCGTCTGCTGTAAATGCCCCATCGGCCTGCGCTGCTGAAATCGCACCACCAAATAAAAAATCCGCGTCAAAACCTGTTTTCACTTAATGTCTCCTGTTTTATGACTTAACTCATATTTCATTAATACGGTGGTTAATAAATACGCTGCGCAGAAGCTGATGGCGGCCCCCATAATGGCGTACACAATATTCATGCTATTGCCAGGGTCAATAAAGACCGGCAGCGTGGTGAGTCCTGTCGGCGCCAGCGTCATCCGCTTAACGCCCATGATGCCCACGAACAGCCCGCCAATTCCCCCGGCGAGTAAGACGGCATAGAAAGGCTTCTTCAGTTTCAAATTGACGCCGTACAGTGCCGGTTCCGTAATCCCTAGTAATGCGGTAAATCCGGCGCCGTTAGCCAGCGCTTTAAAATCTCGATCTGTCGCAAAGCGTGCAGCTGCCAGCGCTGCGGCACCTTGCGCAATATTTGAGACTAAGAAACCCGCGCCAATCATGTCGAAACCATTGGTCGCTAAGGACTGGAAGGTAATCGGCATGGTGACCGCATAGTGCATCCCGGTCATGATAAAAATCGGCGAGAACACCGCCATGATAAAGGGCAGCAGCCAGATGCAGTGGTCGTTGACGTAGGAGATCCCAACCCCCAGCGCTTTACCGATGTAATCACCAAAGGGGGCGATAACCGTTAACGCCAGGGGCACCATGATTAACAGGGTCAGGAACGGTTTCATAAAGAACAGGATCGCGCCCGGAGAGAGTTTTTCAGCCAGCTTTTCCGCCCACGAGGCAATCCATACCACCAGGATGATCGGGATAACCGTGGAGCCGTAATGCACCAGCGATACCGGCACATTGAGGAAACTGATGGGCGTATGCGAGGCCACCAGCGCGGTAAAGGTGGGATGCAGCAGCATGCCGCCCAGCGTCATCGCCACAAACGGGTTCATGCTGAATTTCATCGCTGCGGTATAGGCCAGCATAATCGGCAGAAAGTAGAATGTGGTATCCGCCGCGAAATTCAGCACCATACTGGTTTGTGATGTTTTATCCATCACCCCAAGCATCACCAGAACAATAAGCAATGTTTTTATCATTGCCGCCCCGCTGATGGCAGGGAGAATCGGCGTAAAAATTCCCGAAATAATCCCAAGGAGACTGGATATACCGTTTTCTTTTTTCTTCAGGGCGCTGCTATTAATCGCCACAGGGGGGCTGTCAACCGACAGTTCTGCGGGATTCAGCGTATCTTTTAATTGTGTAATGGCGGAAAAAACATGCCCCACCTGCTGCCCGAGGATCACCTGAAACTGACCGCTACTTTCGACCACACCAAGGACCTCAGGTAACGCCGAAAGCGTTGCTTTATCAACTGGATCCATCGTATTTAGCGTAAAACGCAAACGCGTTGCACAATGGGTTACATCTTTGATGTTATTTAGACCACCGATTCTTTCAATTATATCTTTAGCAAGCTGCTGATAATTCATCGTTGTCTTCCGAATAATATTGTGTTGATGGGCGATATATTTTTCTTATCACTGGCATCCGGCTGTGTTTTAAATTGCTTTTCCCTGAATTATCTTCGATTATATGAATTAACAGGACATAAACAATATTCAAACGGATTGATCATAGTGACAAAAGGTAAGGTAATGTGATGCACAACCACAATCTCGACGCTCAGCTGCGCGAAATCACGAAAAGTGAGCAGTTCTATCTTGATAATCCGGGTACCCTTAGCCACAAATACAAAACTATCAATAAGATAAATATCAATGACCAACAGGTTTACCGCTTTGAACATCCGCGGGTCAGCCAGACCGAGATAGAGATTAGCAAGGATTCACGCTTCACTCAGGTACCACCACACATCCATACCAATGTCAATATGAACTATATCTACTCCGGCTCCTGTACCTATGTGATCGACGGTAAAGAAATAACGCTTAATGAGAATGATGTTTGTATATTTGACACTGACGTAGTGCGCTGTAAAAAAATCACCGGAGAAAATGATATTGTCATCAACATCAGTTTGAGCAACAGTTTCTTTTCAAACTACTTTCTCAGTCGGCTGACTCAGCAGAGTATTCTGACGGGATTTATTCTTAATGCCATATCTAACACCACGACCCACGATAATTACCTTATTTTTAATACACAAAACAGCCAAAAAATTCATGAACTGTTCCTCTACACCATTGAGGAATATGGCAGCAACAGTCTGTATTCACGTGAACTTATCGACTCATACCTGTCGATTATCTTTATTGAGCTGTTACGTATCTTCCATGCCAACAAAGACCGGCAGCTGATTCAGCTTTCCATGGACAAGACCGGGGAAATTATCAGTATCATTAGCTATATCGAGAAGAACCACCTGACCTGCAGCCTGACCACGCTGGCCGAGCACTTCAACTACCACCCAAAATATCTCTCACACCTGATTAAAGAAAAAACTGGAAAAACCTTTAAAGAAATCCAGTTATTGCAGCGCATGAAAGTCGCGGCGACCTATCTGACCAACTCGGCCCATCCAATTCATGACATCGCCGAAATGGTGGGCTTCTACAATAAGAATGCTTTCTATAAAAAATTCAAAGAGCACTTCGCGACCACGCCAAAGCACTATCGTGATCAGCACACCAGCGATGCAAACGCCAAAAAGAGTAGCCAGTATCGCTAGCGGAGCCAACCTGAGCGTAAGGAGCCGACACCGCATGGCCAACGACAACGCCAAAAAGAACATCACCGCACCGCTAGCGAGGTGATGTTCGCACCGTGAACCGGCAGTCCTCATGGGAAAAGCGACGGAGAGAGACGACCTCGCCTGGCGGCGGTTACCAGGAGAGTTCGGTTTGCACCCCCACGCTAAACTGATTGTTTTTATCGTCGTCAAAGGTGTAGTCATCGAGCTGATTGTTGATCACCTTAAGCCAGGTCGCATAGAAGCGAATATCCATATTCGAACTGAAGGTGCTGGTGCCCAGTTTAAGTTCATGGAACAGCGTCACTTTTGCCCCTGACTCCGTCTTATCAACATTGTCGTTTTTATTGGTCTGGGTAAAATACCCCAGCTCAACGCCTGACTGATTATATTTATTAAAGATGTAGGCAGGCCGTACTACGGCACGCAGGCTACGAAATGCGGTATGCGCCCCGGTGTTATAGCTGTAAACATCACTCCCCGACGAGTACAGCAAGGTGTGGGCGACAATAACATCTGGCGTAGGATAAAACTCACCCTGCATCCCCACCCGCCAGGCGATACCATTGGTCTGTTCACCATAATAATAACGGCCGACGCCATAGTTGGCATTCGCGTCATACAACCGTGAAAAACTACTGGCAAACGAGTTATTTGCCACCTGGGCACTTAATTCGGTAAACGCCTTGCGCGGTTGTTGATGATTAATAATGCCGGTCAGGAGCCAGGCATCTTTCATCTTATAATACTCGCCGCTATTTTGGGACTCGCTCTGGCTGTCGCTTTTATTCGCCAGCGCATAGCGGCCATAAATATCATAGGTGGTATTCTGGTTAATCGGATAATTACGGAAGCGGACATCGAGGCTATTGGTATTGACCTCCTGAACGCTGCTCATATCCCTGGAATAATTATCCAGATCTTCCCTTCCCAGTCCCACCGCGAGGGTTCCTCCGCCGAGCGGAATATCTTCCACCCCCACCCCGGAGGCAATCGCCCCTTTGTGGTAGGAGAAGTCGAGCATTTTGTATTCCTGGGCCTTCAGCTTATGGCGCCCGACCCACAGCGTGGCCTCAGGAATAGCCGGAATAAACCCTTTGGTTGTCAGATAGATGTCAGAAAACTGCATCATGTTTTCGCTATCAGAATCAAAGGGTTCTTTCACATAGGCTTCCCCCACGTTGCCGTCCATCATCACCACCGCGCGGGCGCTACGACCATCCTGATCGTACAGCTTTTGCGCGAACATTAAGTCATACCAGCTGCCATGCTCATTGCCAAAGCGGCCTAATGCCCCGACCGCCCAACTCTGCGGGCTGCCGTTGCTCGCCGTCCCCCAACCGGTGCGGAAATAGCCGTGGAAAGAGAAGCCGATATCGTCCTGAATCGCTTTGGCAAGCTCGGCGATATCCATGTCGGCCACTGCTTTCTTGCCCTTATCCTGCGCCACAGGTTTCATAAGGTCGTCCTGGGTTTGCGCCATGCGTTTGGCGACCTGGGCATGACTGTCTACATTAGCGGTGTGAATCGCTTTTTCTTTGGGCATAAATGGCTCGAATGCCGCCTCCTTGCGTTTATATTCAGCCAGTTCTTTTAATGCGTTTTGCAACTCGGATTTAGTCTGTGAAATAACCTTCTGGGACTGCTGCTGGTTTTCTTCCAGAATAGCCAGGCGCTGCTCTACCGTTAATGTATCGGCAACGGCGTGCTCAGACAGCAATATAATAACAAAAGAAGAAAATAATAATTTATTGGTGTAAGACATATAGTTTCCACTGTCAGCTAAGTATGATTATATTTGCCAGCACTGAAAATCAGGCGTAAAAAGACCGCCGCGACAATAAAACCCCACGCGCTACCATCATTGCGGGAAGTTATTATCAGCGGGTAAATAGCAATAATTTGATAGCAATCATACCCGAACACCTTTCGTGTGAATAAAACGGGCCGGATGCGATGCCAGACAGAACAACAATCATCATCTATTCATATGCCATCCTCTTAATATCTGGCGCGCCCGCCATTGCAATAACTTATATTGCAATATTGCCGAGTAAAATTAGGGCGCGACCTTATAAGCCCGAGTATATCTATTGCAAAAGGCGAAACAATACTCAAAGGGCAGCTTTCAATAGCAAAAAGTAAGATCGCGTGATGAGGTATCGACTATTGAAAATGAATTATAAAGTTGCGGTATTGCAAACGCCGTTTATGAATATGATTAATGCAGCGATAACGATAATAAATGGCTGATGCGTGACGGAATGTAATAACAGCATCCGCTGTAGGACGAGGCTTGTCAGAGGATATCTCAGAGGAAATGACCGATAATGACCACCAATAATGGTCGATGAGGCGCGGCGACGTTGCACCGCCACGCCTCGCGGGCGGGTTACTCCCAGCTTCCGCCAAGGGCGGCGATCAGCTTCACGCTTGTGGTCCACTGGGTGCTTTGCAGCGACAACAAGCTTTGCTGCTCGGTCAGGCTGCTGTTCTCGGTAGTGGCAACATCGAGATAGTCGATCATCCCCGCGTCGTACTGGTTGCGGGTGACGCTGGCCGAGGTCTGGGCGGCGGCGGCGGCACGCTGCTGCGAGGCTACCTCCCCCTGCAGGGTATTGAGTTCAACCAAATAGTCTTCCACCTCCTGTAGCCCTTCCAGCACCGTTTGCCGGTAGCTGGCGACTTTTGCATCATAGGCGGCGCGGGCCTGCTCGACTTCCGACGACGTTGCACCGAAGTCCAGCAGCGTACCGCTGAGCGACGGGCCCAGCGACCAGACGCGGTTCGGCAACGACAGCAGGTTTTGCAGCGATGAAGCGCTGACGCCGCCGCTGGCGCTTAAGGAGAGGTCCGGATAATAACCGGCAATCGCCACCCCCACCGCGGCATTGGCTGCCGCGACGTTGCGTTCCGCTTCGGCGATATCCGGACGCCGCTGCAGCAGCTGCGCGGGCATTGCCGATGGGATCGCCGGCAAGGTGGCGTTGAGTTTTGCCACCGGCAGGCTGAACTGAGCCGGGGCAAGCCCCAGCAACAGCGCAATCGCATGTTCCAACTGGGCGCGCTGCCACTGATAATCCTGCATCGAGGCGCGGGCGCTTTCTAACTGCATCTGCGCTTGTGCCTGGGTGGCCCGAGATTCGCTGCCCACCTGGTACTTATTATTTATCACCGTCAGATAGCGTTCGTAGGCGGCGATGCTGCGCTGGCTGAGGGCGATTTTTTCGTCCATGAGCCGCAGCTGGAAATAGTCCTGCGCCAGTTCGGACTGGGCGCTGAGGGTCACGTTGTTAAGCTCAGCGGCGCTGGCCTCGGCGCTGGCACGGTTCTCTTCGACGGTGCGCCGCAGCTTGCCCCACAGATCCAGCTCCCAGCTGGCGCTGAGCTCTGCCTGATGGGTATTGCTGGTGGTTCGTCCCCCGCTGCTGTGGCTGCTGCTCCGGGTAGTGCTGGCATCATAACCGACGGTTGGCATCAGATCGGCCTGCGAGCCGGAAACCAGCGCGTTAGCCTGACGATACAGGGCGGCATAGTTCGCCACGTTCTGGTTAGAAATACTGACCTGACGCAGCAGGCGGTCCAGTTCAGGGTCGTGATATACCGCCCACCACGTGCCTTTGCTGAGATCGTCACGCGGCGTGGCCTGCTGCCAGTGGCGAGCTTCTTTGTAATGCAGCGGCACCGCCATAGTCGGTCGCTGATAATCCGGGCCAACGGTGCAGCCGCTCAGCACCAACAGGCAAAGGGTCGACGTTATCGATAACGACATTTTCATTGTTCAGGATCCTGCATGGCGCACGCGCTGCCACTGACGGCGGGTCGCGCGATTAAGAGTGTCGAGCCAGAGATAAACCACCGGCGTGGTGAACAGGGTCAGCAACTGGCTCAGGGCCAGACCCCCGGCGATCGCCAGGCCCAGCGGGCTGCGCAAGTCGGCATCGCCGCCGCTGCCTAGCGCCAGCGGTAACGCGCCAAAGAAGGCAGCGAGCGTGGTCATCATGATCGGGCGAAAGCGCATCAGGCAGGCCTGCACAATCGCCTGCTGCGGCGTCATGCCTAGTCGCCGCTCCGCATCGAGGGCAAAGTCGACCATCATGATGGCGTTCTTTTTGACGATACCGATCAACAGGATGATGCCGATTAGCGCGATGACCGTCAGTTGGGTATTGGTCAGCAGCAGCAACAGCAGCGCGCCAACGCCCGCCGAAGGCAGCGTGGAGAGAATAGTCAGCGGGTGAATATAGCTTTCATACAGCATTCCCAGCACGATATAAATCGCCGCCAGCGCCGCGACAATCAGCCACGGCATGGTCGCCGCCAGTTCCTCATAGGCTTTGGCGGTTCCCTGGAAGCCGGCCTGGATCGACGAAGGCAGGCCGATTTGGGCCATCGCATGTTTAATTAACGTCTGCGCCTGCTCAAGCGTGACGCCATCGTTGAGGTTAAACGCCACGGTACTGGTCGCCGACTGCCCCTGGTGCGTCACCGACAGCGGCGCATTGCCTCCGCTAAAATCGGCAAACGCCGACAGCGGCACCCGATCGCCATCGTCGTTGATGACGAACAGCTCCTGCAGGATAGCCGGATCGCGGGTGTAGCCGTCGGCCAGGGTCATCACCACGTGGTACTGGTTAAGCGTCTGATACAGCGTAGCGATTTGCCGCTGGCTGAAGGCGTTATTGAGCAGGGTGTCGAGCATGCTGACATTCACGCCCAGGCGGGTCGCGCGGTCGCGGTCAATCTGAATAACCACCTCCTGCCCCCCGGTTTGCGAGTCGGAGTCCACGCTGTTGAACTGCGGGATCGCCGCCAGCGCCGCCTGGACTTTCGGCGTCCACGTGCGCAGCAGGTCGAGATCGTCGGCCTGCAGGCTGTACTGGTAACTAGCGTTAGCGCTACGCCCACCGATGTGCAAATCCTGCGCAGCCATCAGAAACATCTGCGCTCCGGGGGTATGGCTGGCCCGCATGCTCAGTCGGTTGGCCACTTCGGTCGCGGTGGCGTCACGCTGGTTGAAATCCTTGAGCTTGACGAAGAAGTTCGCGGTGTTGCGCGAGCCGAACATGCCGCTGCCCATCGACGACATCACGCTCTCTACCGCCGGGTCGGCGGCGATGATGCTGGCAAACTTCTGCACCTTCGGCGCCATCGCCTGGAAGGAGATATTCTGGTCGGCACGCACCGCCCCCATCAGCAGGCCGGTATCCTGGTTGGGAAAGAACCCTTTTTGCACCACGCCGTAGAGAAAAACGTTGAGGATCACGGTCAGCAGCAGGCTCAGCATCACCAGCTTCTGGTGCCCCATCACCCAGTTCAGCCCGCGCGAATAGCTGCTTAACAGGCGGTTAAGCTGATGCTCACACCACTGGTACAGCGGGTGGCGGCGCTGGCTGACCGCCGGTTTTTTCTTCAGTAACCGCGAGCACAGCATTGGCGTCAGGCTCAGGGAGACGAACAGCGAGATCAGTAACGATACGCTGAGCGTGACCGCAAATTCGCGGAACAGACGCCCGACGATACCGCCCATCAGCAGAATCGGGATAAACACCGCCACCAGCGAGATGGTCATCGAGAAGACGGTGAAGCTCACCTCCCGCGCCCCCCGCAGCGCGGCGCGCACCGGGCTGAGTCCTGCTTCGATATGACGGGCGATATTCTCCAGCACCACGATGGCGTCATCGACCACAAAGCCGGTGGAGATAATCAGCGCCATCAGCGACAGGTTATCGAGGCTATAACCGAGGAGATACATTACCGCGCAGGTACCAATCAGCGACACCGGCAGCGCCAGCGCCGGGATCACCACCGCCTGCACGTTGCGCAAGAAGACGAACACCACCGCAATCACCAGCAGGACGGCAATCAGCAAGGTCTCTTCGGTGTCGTACAGCGAGGCGCGCACGGTCGTTGAACGATCCACAATCACTTCGAGCCGGGTATCGGCGGGCAGGTTCTTCTCCAGCCCCGGCAGCTGCGCTTTAATTGCATCGATGGTGTCGAGCATGTTGGCGCCGGCCTGGCGCATGATGCCGACCATCACCGCCGGACTGCCGTTGAGAAAGCCGGCCTGATACTTATCTTCGACCGAGTCGTAAACGGTGGCGACGTCGCTTAGCCGCAGCGTCTTACCGTCCTGGTAGGCGATTATCAGAGAACGATAGTCAGCGGCCTTGTTGAGCTGACCGTTACTGTCCACCACCCACGACTGGTTGCTGTTTTGCAGCATCCCTTTCGGCAGGTTAGTGGTGCTGTTCGCCACCGCGCTGCGGACGCTATCGAGCGAAATGCCGTAGTGGGTTAACTTCTGCGGCTGCAGGTCGATACGCACGGCGGGCAACGCGCTGCCCATCAATGAAACCTCGCCGACCCCTTTCACCTGCCCCAGCGACGGCTCGATTTTGCTCTCCGCCAGATCGTACAGTTCGCCCGGCGTGCGCGAGGACGAGGTCAGGGCCAGCATCACGATTGGCGCATCGGAGGGGTTGGCTTTGCGATAGGTTGGCAGCGACGCCATGCTGCTCGGCAACAGGCTGCGGGCGGCATTGATTGCCGCCTGCACGTCACGAGCGGCACCGTTAATATCGCGATCCAAATCGAACTGCAAAATAATGCTCGACGACCCTTGCGAGCTGCTGGAGGTCATCTCGGTGATCCCGGCGATCTGTCCAAGGGCGCGCTCCAGCGGCGTGGCGACGGTCGCCGCCATGGTTTCCGGACTGGCACCGGCCAGGCTGGCACTGACCATGATGGTCGGAAAATCGACCTGCGGCAGCGGCGCCACCGGCAGCAGCCGATAGCCCAGCGCCCCCAACAGCAGCACCGACAGGGTCAGAAGCAGCGTGGCTACCGGGCGGAAAATAAACAACCGGGTCATGTTCATCCCTTCATCTGCGCCTGTTGTTTACGTTTCACCCACGCCTGACTGCGGGCGGCGATACCGTCGAATAACAGGTAGATCACCGGGGTGGTAAACAGGGTCAGCAGTTGGCTGACCACCAGACCGCCGACGATAACCAACCCCAGCGGCTGGCGCAACTCCGCGCCGGAGCCGGAGGCCAGCATCAGCGGCAACGCGCCGAGCAGCGCGGCCATGGTGGTCATCATGATCGGCCGAAAGCGCAGCAGGCAGGCCTGGTGAATCGCCTCCCGTGGGCTGAGCCGTTGTTGATATTCCGCCTCCAGCGCGAAGTCGATCATCATGATGGCGTTCTTCTTCACGATCCCGATCAGCAGAATCACCCCGATCAACGCAATCAGACTGAAGTCAGACCCGGCCAGCATCAAGGCCAGCAGTCCCCCCACCGCCGCCGACGGCAGCGTGGACAAAATGGTGATTGGGTGGATAAAGCTTTCATACAAAATGCCCAGCACCACGTACATGGTCAGCAGCGCCGCGAGGATCAGCCACAGGGTATTGCCGCTGGCACTCTGGAACGCCGCGGTCTCCCCCTGATAGCGCAGGGTGATGCTGGACGGCAGTTTCAGTTGCTCGCTCACGTCAGCAATCGCTTTCTGCCCGTCCTCCAGCGAATAGCCGTCGTTGAGGTTGAATGAAACCATCACCGCCGGGAACTGGTTAAGACGCATATGCATCAGCGAACCGGTACGCTGATGAATGGTGGCGATGGCGGTTAATTTCACCATCCCGCTGCTGCCGGAGGCGTCAGAGGAAGACGATGTTGACGACGAAGACGATGAAGACGACGTTGATGATGAAGATGACGACGAGGATGTAGAAGAAGACGTACTGTCGCTGCTCGTCGACGACTGGAGCCAGACATCCTCAAAAGAAGCCGGTGATTGCTGGAACTGCGGCGCCACTTCCAGCACCACTCGGTACTGATTCGCCTGGGTGAAAATAGTCGAAACCAGACGCTGGCCGAAGGCGTTATACAACGCGGTATCGACATCAGACGCGGTGATCCCGAAGCGCGCGGCTTTATCGCGGTCGAGAGCAACATAGGCTACCCGCCCCTGCGATTGCAGATTGCTGACCACCCCATTAAATTCCGGACGCTTTTGCAGTGCGGCGATCAGCTGCGGCGTCCAGTTAAGCAGATTCTCGCTATCGGCATCGTCGAGGGTGAACTGATACTGGCTCGGCGTGACCTGATCGTTCACCGTCAAATCCTGCGCGGGCTGGAGATACAGCTGAATACCGACCACCTGCTTCGCCGCCTGTTGCAGCTGTTGAATAATCGCCGCGGCTTTATCCTCACGCTGGTCGAAAGGCTTCAGGTTGATTTGCAGCCGACCGCTGTTGAGGCTGGTGTTGCTGCCATCAATACCAATGGTTGAAGAGAGGCTCTCCACCGAGGGGTTCTGCAGCATCACCTGCGCCAGCGCCTGCTGGCGCTTCGCCATTTCATCAAATGAAACGTCCTGAGCGGCGAGAGTCACCCCCTGAATCAGACCGGTATCCTGAACCGGGAAGAAGCTTTTGGGGATAAACAGATAGAGGACGGCGGTCAGCACGAAAGTCGCCATCGCCACCAGCAACGTCAGCCGGCGGTGGTTCAGCACCACCGTCAACATACGGTCGTAATAGTGGATCAACGTATCAAACAATTCGCCGCCTTTGCGGGCGAAGCGGGACTGTTTTTCCCGCGGAATATGGTGCAACAAGTAGGCGCAGAGCATCGGCGTCAGGGTCAACGATACCACCATCGACACCAGAATCGACACCGCGAGGGTAATGGCAAATTCGCGGAACAACCGCCCGACGACGTCCCCCATAAACAGCAGCGGGATCAGCACCGCAATCAGCGATAAGGTCAGCGAAATGATGGTAAAGCCAATCTGCTGCGACCCTTTGAGCGCCGCCTGCATCGGAGTTTCACCCTCTTCCAGACGGCGGGAAATATTCTCCACCACCACAATGGCATCGTCGATCACAAAGCCGGTGGCGATGGTCAGCGCCATCAGCGACAGGTTATTGAGGCTGAAGCCGGCGAGATACATCACGCCGAAGGTGCCGACCAGCGACAGCGGCACGGCAATGCTGGGGATCAGCGTTGCCGCTACGCTGCGCAGAAACAGGAAGGTAACCATCACCACCAGCGCGACCGAAAGCATCAGTTCAAACTGTACATCGCTGATTGAATCACGAATGGTCTGGGTGCGATCCGACAGGATCGTCATTTTCACGCCGTCCGGCAGCGCCGCCTGCAGCTGCGGCAGTCGCGCTTTAATCGCGT
Organism: Klebsiella sp. B345; assembly: GCF_051131735.1. NCBI lineage: Bacteria > Pseudomonadati > Pseudomonadota > Gammaproteobacteria > Enterobacterales > Enterobacteriaceae > Klebsiella > Klebsiella sp. B345. The sequence continues at coordinate 4,887,784 of NZ_CP180443.1, read as the reverse complement.
CCACCACCTGGATAACGTTCGCGCCGGGCTGGCGCTGCACGCCGATCACAATCGCCGGGCTGCGATTGGCCCACGCAGACTGAAACTTGTTTTCCGGCCCCTGCTCGATATGGGCGATATCTTTCAGGCGCAGCGCCGCGCCGTTCTGCCAGGTCAGAATCAGGTTGCCGTACTCTTGCGCGGTGCGCAGCTGATCGTTGGCATCGATGGTGACCGAATGGTACTGACCGTCGAAGCCCCCCTTCGACCCGTTAACGTTGCTGTTACCGATCAGCGTGTTCACGTCTTCCAGCGTCAGACCGTGCGCGGCCAGCGCTTTCGGGTCCATCTGGACGCGGATCGCCGGTTGATGGCCACCCGCCAGGGTCACCATCCCGACGCCGGAAATTTGCGACAGCTTCAGCGCCACTCGGGTATTGACCAGATCCTGGACACGGGTTAACGGCAGGGTATCCGAGCTGACGGCGAGGGTGATCACGTCGTTGTCAGCCGGGTTGACCTTTTTATAGGTCGGGGGATTGGGCAGATCGCTCGGCAACAGACTGTCGGCGGCGTTGATCGCCGCCTGCACTTCCTGCTCGGCTACATCCAGCGACAGGTCGAGGGAAAACTTCAGGGTGATGATCGACGACCCGCCGGAGCTGGTGGAGGTCATCTGGCTCAGACCGGCCATCTGCCCCAGCTGGCGCTCCAGCGGCGAAGTGACCGAGGACGACATCACATCCGGACTGGCGCCGGGGTAAAGCGTGGTCACCTGAATCGTCGGGTAGTCGACCTGCGGTAGCGCCGAGGTCGAGAGAAAATGGTAGGCGAAAATACCGCTCATCAGTACGCCCACCATCAGCAGAATGGTCGCGACCGGACGTTGGATAAAAAGACGAGACGGGTTCATTTCGCGTTGACCGCCGTGTTGCTCTGGCCCTGATGCTCATCGACCACCGACACTTTGCTGCCGTTGTTCAGGCGGTCGATACCTTCAGTCACCAGGCGATCCCCCGGTGCCACGCCGGAGAGAACCACCTGCTGGTTGTTCTGCCAGGTTGGGCCTGGGGTCACCGCTTTGCGGGTTACCGTATTGTCTTTGTTGATCACGTAGACGAAGTTGCCGTCGCTGCTCAACTGCATAGCCTGAGACGGCACCACCGTGGCCTGCTTAAGCGTGCGCAACTGCAGGCGCAGATTAACAAACTGATTGGCATACAGCGTTTCTTGCAGATTAGGGAACATCGCTTTGAGGGTCACGGTGCCGGTGCTGGTATCAATCTGGTTGCTGATAAACTTCACCGTCCCTTCATCCAGCACGCTGCTGCCGTCCTGGTCAAACGCGGTGGCAGGCAGAGTCCGGTCGTTATGCAGCGCCGCCACCAGCTCCGGGATGTGGCTTTGCGGTACGCTGAAGGTCACCGCCGCCGGCTGCATCTGGGTGATCGTCACCAGACCGGTGCTGCTGGAGCTCAGAACCATGTTGCCCGGGTCAACCAGGCGCAGACCCACGCGCCCGGAGACCGGCGCAGTGATCCGCGAGTAGTCGAGATTCAGCTTCGCGCTGGCGATCTGCGCCTCGCTGGAGATCACCGCGCCACGATACTGACCGACGGTGGCAATTTGCGAATCCAGATCCTGGCGCGCCAGGGAGTTCTGCGCATACAGTTTGCGATAGCGCGCCAGCGTTAGCTCGGCGCTTTGCAGCAAGGCCTTATTTTCTGCCAGCGACCCCTGGTACTGGTTCAGCGTCGCCTGAAACGCTCGTGGGTCAATTTGCGCCAGCAGCTGTCCCGCGGTCACCTTTTGCCCTTCGATAAAGTTCACTTTCTCCAGCTGCCCGTCCACCCGACTGGTAACGGTCACCGTCATATTGGGGATAACCGTCCCCAGAACGTTGAGGTAAACCGCAACGTCGGCGACCTGGGCGGTGCCGCTGTGAACGAGGGTCGCCCCGCCGTTCATCATCCCGCCACCTGGGCCTCCCGGGCCACCGGGGAACGGAGGACGACCGCCCCCAGGCGGGCCACCGGCCTGCGGCAGCAAGCGCCATATCACGCCAGCTATCACCAGCGCCACCACCAACAGCAATGACCATTTAATCCAGTTGAAACCAGCCGCCCTGGAAGAGTTTTGTTGTGTCATATTTTTCATTTTTTAAGGGGAATCACCGCGCAACGGAGGCTACGGTCCTGCGACGTGGCGGTATTCGGTAGTGGATAGCGCGCTCGATATTTAACGCCACGGGCGTCAAATGGCTTTTATATTAAAAACAAACCCGGCTGATTTTATTCATCGCCATCTGCTGATGCTGAGTTCTGGTTATTAACCACAGAGATGATAAATCACCATTTCGCAGATATTCCTGGCGTTGAGCAAACAGCGTTCATTAAAAAAATGCCTGAGCATCATATTCAGCAATTATGAGGAGAATATGGCTACATTGTGAAGGTTAGAACTGCGCGGCGGAGCGCACGCGACCCACCGCCAGGCAATAACCACCCGAGCGATCGCAAAATAACCTGTTACGCACACGACAGTGGCACTTAATAGCGTGACAAATATCACGGACCGATAACTTTCATAACATTTTCTCCCACAACTGTGCCAGCATGGAAAGCGCTCTCCATAACGGATCATATTAAATCCAAACATTGATACATCGCCTCTCTGCTCCTGACAAGGAAACATTCATGAAAAAAAGATTAATTGCGTTTTCTGCCGGCGTCCTTGTGCTGAACAGCCTGTACAGCCCTGCCAGCATTGCCGCAGCGCCCGTCGATGTGACGACTACCGCTCAGGGGTTGAGCTATCACTTTGCCCACGGGACGTCGGGATGGAAACAGGAAGGCACCTGGCAAGCACAATGGGGAAGTCCGGCGCTCGAATCCAGCCAGGATACCGGTAAACCGACGCTGAAACTGAACGTTGAATGGGCCGGCCGGCACGACTGGGAAGAGGTGAAAATATACAATGCCGAGATCCCCGACTTTGCGCAGATGCGCAAACTGTCGTTTGATATTTTGCTCCCGGCAGAAAATATCAGCGCGGGCGGGCTTCGCCCGTATGCCGCCCTGCGTGACGGCTGGGTCAAATTAGATCTGGACAAAAATAATCGCGATATCACCGGAATGGAAAAAGTGAATTTATCCGGTAAAGCCTACCTCAAACAGCATGTGGTGATTAATCTCGGCGATGGTTCACACCGCCCGGATGTGGCCATCGGGATTGTCGGGAATAAATTAAAATATAGTGGCCCGGTGTATCTCGACAATATTACCTTTAGCAAATAAGCCTTTATTATTCCGTTGATTTGACCTGCAAAGTATCCCGGTACTTTGCAGGGTCGAGCGTCGCCACTCGCCAGAGAATAAACCGATGTGCCTGAAAAAATATAAAACCTGGTTATCCCTGCCCTGCCTTGCTTTGTCACTACTGCTTCCGCTCAGGGTATGCTCACAGAATCTGCCGATAAGTGAATTTGTTGAGCAGCATGGCAGCCAGTTTACCCTTGGCGGCAAGCCGTTTCGCTTTATGGGAACAAATAACTACTATCTGCACTATAAATCTGACCAGGCGATCGACGATGTGCTGGACAGCGCCGTGGCGATGGATCTGAAAGTCATCCGCATCTGGGGTTTTATGGATGGCGTTGACCGTTCTGCCGGCACACCTTATACCCTGCAGCCGACGTTAGGGGTCTATGCGCCGCCCGCGGGGGTCAACAGCGCGCTGGAAAGGCTCGACTACACCCTCAGCCAGGCAAAGAAAAAGGGCATCAGGATCGTGCTGGTGTTAACCAACAACTGGTCGGATTTTGGCGGGATCCCGCAATATACGGCGTGGATTGGCGCCACGGAACATGATGATTTTTACCGGGATCCGCGGCTGATTACCGCCTATAAGCAGTACGTCAAGTTTCTGCTCACCCACGTCAACCGCTATACCGGGATCCGCTATCAGCAAGAGCCGACTATCATGACGTTTCAGCTCGCCAATGAACCCCGGGCGGCCAGCGATCCCTCGGGTGACCTGCTGGTCAACTGGGCGCGGGAGATGAGTGATTATGTTCGTGAACTGGCGCCCCGCCATCTTATTTCGTTGGGTTCTGAAGGGTTCTTCAACCGTTCTGACACCACGGACTGGACCTATAACGGTAAAGAAGGCGTCGACTGGCAGCGGATCGTGCAGCTCCCCAATATCAACTATGAGCCGATGCATCTCTACACCGACCAGTGGGGCAAAACCAATGCAGAGCAGTGGGGAACGCAGTGGATCCTCGACCACATATCCGCGGCGAAAAAAGCCAATAAGCCGATGGTGCTGGAGGAGTACGGCATTAGCGCTACGTCCCCCTATAACCGGACCTTAATCTACGAGCGCTGGAATCGCATTGCCCTGACACACGGCATGGCGGGCACCATGTTCTGGATCCTCTCTGGAAAAGACCCGCAATCTTCCGGTGGCGTTTACCCGGATTACGATGGTTATCGGATACGCAACGACTACTCCGCCACCGCACAAGTGTTGCGGACCTATGCCAAAGCCTTCGCCGGCGAACACCCGGTGTTTCACGATAAGGTCTACTTCGCCTTTCCGCTGGCGGGGCGCGCCGTTACCACGCGCGAATTGGCCGTCAGCGTCTATCCGATGCTCTATGGCACCCAGCCTCAGAAGGTGGTGCTGACCGTCGATGGTAGGCCGTTCGCCTTAAGCGAGACGCAGCACGAAGGATATTTTACGGTGACTCTCAACACCGCACAGCTCGGCTATGGAGAGAAAACGTTCCATGTTGAGGTGCTGAAAAATGATGGTCAGACGATCGCCGAAACCCTCGAGGTCACCCTGCTCCCGCCCGGGCAGTCTGGTCGGCAGTAAAATACGCTATTGCGGCCCGGGCCATGCGCAGGGCTATAAAGTGGTGCGGTTGCCGCTATTATCCTGCTCGAAGATTTTATGCTGGATAAGGCGATCCCGAAGCCAGTGCAACGATTTGCCCACCCGCTTGTGCTTCGACCACAGTAAATCCACCCCGACCACCCAGTCGGTATGGGGGTACTCCTGCTGTCGCAGCTCAACCAACTGGCCTTCATGAAGCTCTTTTTCGACAAACAGCCGCGGGAGGGAGGCCCAGCCGAGCCCCGCGCTGGCGGCCGCAATCATCGCGTTATAGCTCTCGACGCGCCACAGCATCGGGCTGCCAAGATATTCGGTGGTGGCAATGTGCTGTTGCTGGGGGCCAAAGGTAATATGGCGCCAGCGATGCAGATCGGCGAAAGAGACCGGCCCCTGGCTTGCCAGTGGGTGTGAGGCGCTAACCACGTGCACCATAATGACCTTGCCTAGCTGGACGAACTGCAGCCGATCGCCGTCAATTCTGCGGGAAATCACGATCCCGGCATCCACCTCTCCTCTGCTCACCAGCCCCGTCACATCCCCCTGATGCGGCTCGCGGATATGGATATCAACCTGAGGGAAAGTCATAGCAAATTCATATAAAACCGGGGCGATGGTTGGGTAAGGCACCTCGATCGCCAGGGTGAGGCTGGCTTCCGTTTGCACATTGTACGCACCGACCCGCTGCTCCAGCATGTTGCACTGTTCGAGCACGGTTTTGATGTATTCACGCAATACCGTTCCCTCCCCGGTCAACGTGACCTGGCGCGGCGAGCGCTCGAACAGGCGGACATTAAACTCGTCTTCAAGATTGCTCATCGCCATATTCACCGACGACTGCGATCGCTTCAGTACCCGTGCGGCGGCAGAAAACGAGCCGGAGCGGGCAACCTGCTCGAAGACCATAAGCTGCTCCAATGAATAGCGCATTTTACTCCCCAGATTTCAATAAAACTGAAAACAGCTGACTAACTTATATCACGTTTACCCACATATAGTGGCGACCTCTTCCTTCGCGTAATTTCAGGGGATTACCATGGCTACCGTTGTAGAAAACCACAGCACCACCCAATCGCTTAGCGTAAAACGCATTGCCTCTCTTGGACTCCAGCACGTCCTGGTGATGTATGCCGGCACCGTCACCGTCCCGCTGATTCTGGCAGCCGTGTTGAAGTTGAGCAGCAGCGAAACCATTACCCTGATCAATGCCTGCCTGCTGACCTCGGGGCTGGCCACGCTTTTGCAAGCGATCGGGATTGGGCGTTTCGGCAGTCGCTTGCCGCTGATTCAGGGATGCTCTTTTATCGTACTGGCGCCGATGCTGATGATCGGGCAGCAGTACGGCATCGCCACTATCTTCGGTTCAGTCATCGCCTGCGGTCTGTTCACGCTGCTGGTGGCCCCCGTATTTAGCCGCCTGGTGCGCTTTTTCCCGCCGCTGGTGATTGGCTGCGTCATCGCCCTGATTGGTATTTCACTGATGCCAGCCGCGGCAATCTGGCTGGGAGGAGGGATCCCGGATGCGCCCGATTTTGCCCAGCCGCGTAATTTGTTGCTCGGTTTTGCCACCCTTGTCGTGACCCTGCTGTTTTACTGCAATACCCGCGGCGTGATGCGTAACTTCAGTATCCTGTTCGGGCTGCTGATCGGCACGCTGGGCGCCTGGCTGTGCGGTTTAACCCATTTCGACGCGGTAACGCAGGCCTCCTGGGTGGGCTTCAGCCTGCCGTTCGCCTTTGGGATGCCACAGTTTTCGCTCGCGCCGATTGTGGTGCTGTGCTTGTCGATGTTGATCGTCATGACCGAAACCACGGGCAACATTCTGTTGATAGATAAGCTGATTGGCCAGCCCACCACCTCCCGGCGTCTGGCTGACGCGATCCGCGCCGATGGGCTATCGACCCTGATCGGCGGATGCCTGAACAGTTTCCCCTACAACGCCTTCTCACAAAATGCCGGTCTGCTGATGCTGACCAAAGTCACCAGCCGCAGCGTCCTGATCGCCGCGGGACTGATTCTGGTGGCCCTGGGCCTGTTTCCCAAGCTCGGCGCCATCGTGGCGATCGTTCCCAGCCCGGTGCTTGGCGGCGTGGCGGTACTGATGTTTGGGATGACCCTGGCGGCCGGCGTACGGGAGTTAAAAACCGTCGATTTTGACGATGAGAAAAATATCCTGATCGTCTCGGTATCCATTGCGGTCGGCGTGCTGCCTGTAGCCTTCCCGGCCCTGTTCCAGCACCTTCCACCCTCGGTAAAACTGTTTATGGACAGCGGGATTTTTATCGGCGGCTTCACCGCCGTCCTGCTGAATGCCTTACTTCATCGCCGCCCATCTGACACGGAGACCGCACATTGATTACCCCTGGTGATATTCAGTTTCTCAGACTTTCCAACGAGGTGGGCCGCCGGGCGATTGCCCTCGGCAGACACCCTTTTGGCGCGGTGCTGGTGGCGCCGGATGGCCACACCGTGCTGCTCACCCAGTGCAACATTGATACCGTTAACCATGCGGAATCGACGCTGGCGCGCATCGCCGCCAGCAACTACCCGGCGGAGTATCTCTGGCAATGCACGCTCTACACGGCGGTCGAGCCTTGTTGCATGTGCGCGGGTACCATTTACTGGGCCAATATTGGCCGGGTAGTTTACGGGATGAGTGAAGAACAGCTGCTGGCCTGCACCGGCAGCCACCAGGAAAACCCGACGATGAGCGTTCCGGCGTCCTGGATCTTCAGCCACGGGCAGAAAGCGATTACGCTGCTCGGGCCGGTAGCGGAGATCGAAGAAGAGACCCTGGCCTTACAACGCGAGTTCTGGCTGACGCGCTAAAACACGCCGTCGCCGCAGGCTGCGGCGACGGTTTTGCTTGATGACCCGCTACTCTTCCCCGGCCAGCCGCTGATACTGCGCAAAACGGGCCTGGGCATCCTCTTCGGTTCGGCTAAACAAGGCATCCGCAAGATGCGGCGTGGTCTTGTGCAACGCGGCGTAGCGCACCTCCCCCAGTAGAAAATCACGGAAGCTCGCCTCCGGTGGTTCTGAATCCAGAATGAACGGCGTTTTGCCTTCCGCTTCGCGCTGCGGATGATAGCGCCACAGATGCCAGTACCCGGCCTCGACCGCGCGTTTTGCCTCACGCTGGCTACAGCGCATGCCCGCTTTCAGCCCATGGTTAATACAGGCGGCGTAGGCAATCACCAGCGACGGTCCCGGCCAGGCTTCGGCCTCGGCGATGGCGCGCAGGGTCTGATCTTTATCGGCCCCCATCGCTATCTGGGCCACGTAGACATTACCGTAGCTCATCGCCATCATTCCGAGGTCTTTCTTGCGCGTGCGTTTGCCCTGGGCGGCAAATTTGGCAATCGCCGCCACCGGGGTCGATTTCGACGACTGCCCGCCGGTATTGGAGTACACCTCGGTATCAAACACCAGGATATTGATATCCTCGCCGCTCGCCAGCACGTGATCCAGCCCGCCAAAGCCGATATCGTACGCCCAGCCGTCGCCGCCAAATATCCACTGGGAGCGCCGGGTAAAATAGTCGCGGTTGTGGTAGAGATGTTCCAGCAACGGCGAGGTTTCTTTTTCCAGCGCCAGCCGTTCCGTTAACTGGTCCGCTCTTTCGCGGGTCCCTTCACTCTGATCCTGCAGCGCCAGCCACTGGCGCATTGCGTCGCCGAGGGCGTCGCTGATTGGCAGCGCCAGCGCGGCGGCGATCTGGTCAGCGATTTGTTGGCGAATCGCCTGCCCGCCGAGCATCATGCCGAGGCCAAATTCCGCGTTATCTTCAAACAACGAGTTGGCCCACGCCGGGCCGTGGCCGCGATGGTTGGTTGTCCAGGGAATAGACGGCGCGCTGGCCCCCCAGATAGAAGAACAGCCGGTGGCGTTGGCAATCAGCATCCGGTCGCCGAACAGTTGGGTAACCAGGCGGGCGTAAGGGGTCTCCCCGCAGCCCGCACAGGCGCCGGAAAACTCCAGCAGCGGCGTCTCAAACTGGCTGCCTTTGACCGTCGTTTTACGAAACGGGTTCTGTTTTGGCGCCAACGCGAGCGCAAAGTCCCAAACCGGGGCCATATGGCGCTGGCTATCAAGGGGCTGCATCTTCAGCGCCTTGCCACGCGAAGGGCAAACATCCACGCAGTTACCACAGCCGGAGCAGTCCAGCGGCGACACCGCCAGGTGGTAGTGATAGGACTTTGCCCCCTGCGCGGGCTTGCTCAGCAGCGCGGCCGGAGCCGCCACCTGTTCGTCATTATCCAGCAACGCCGGGCGGATCGCCGCGTGCGGGCAGATAAAGGCGCACTGGTTACACTGGGTGCAGCCGTCGGGCTGCCAGACCGGCACCTCCAGGGCGATGCCGCGTTTTTCCCAGGCGGCGGTGCCCGACGGGAAAGTGCCATCTTCCATGCCAACAAAGGCGCTGACCGGCAGTTGGTCGCCGCACTGGCGGTTCATCGGCTGCAGAATATCGCGAATAAAATCCGGCATCATGGCGGACGATGGTGCCGCAGGGTCGTTCAGGGTAGCCCAATGGGGCGGCACCGTCACCTGATGCAGCGAGGTCATGCCCAGGGCGATCGCCCGCTGGTTCATCTCAATCACCGCCGCCCCTTTGCTGCCATAGCTTTTTTCGACCGCCTGTTTGAGGTACTCCGCGGCGGTGTGCGGGTCAATAATCCCCGCCAGCTTGAAGAACGCCGCCTGCATCAACATATTAAAGCGCCCACCCAGCCCAAGCTCCCGAGCAATATCCACGGCGTTGAGGGTATAGAACTGGATATGCTCCCGCGCCAGATAGCGCTTCACGCTGGCGGGCAGATGCTGCTCCAACTCGGCATCGGACCAGCAGCAGTTGAGCAAAAACGTCCCCCCATTCTTTAAGCCATCCAGCAGGTCGTAGCGCGCCACGTAGGATTGCTGCGAACAGGAGATAAAGTCCGCCCGATGAATCAGATAAGGCGAAGTAATAGGCCGGTCGCCGAAGCGCAGATGCGACACGGTAATCCCGCCGGATTTTTTCGAGTCATAGGAGAAATAGGCCTGAGCATACAGCGGGGTTTTATCGCCGATGATTTTAATCGCGCTTTTGTTCGCCCCCACGGTGCCATCCGAGCCCATCCCCCAAAATTTGCAGGCGGTGATCCCCGCGTGCGACACCGTCAGCGCCGCCTGGCGTGGCGGCAATGAGGTAAAGGTGACATCATCGACAATCCCCAGAGTGAAGCCATCCTTCGGCAGCGGCTGCTTCAGGTTATCAAATACTGCGGCGATATCATTGGGCAGCACATCTTTGCCACCGAGGGCGTAGCGGCCGCCAACAATCAACGGTGCATTGTCGTGATGATAGAAGGCATTTTTGACGTCCAGGCACAGCGGCTCCGCCTGAGCGCCAGGCTCTTTGGTGCGGTCAAGGACGGCAATGCGTTGCACGGTTTTCGGCAACCGGGCGAAAAAGTGCGCCAGCGAAAAGGGTCGAAACAGATGGACACTAAGCAACCCGACCTTCTCGCCCGCCGCATTCAGCGTCTCCACCACCTCCTGAATGGTGTCGCAGACCGACCCCATAGCAATAATCAGCCGTTCGGCATCCGCCGCGCCGGAATAGTTGAACAGATGATATTCCCGTCCGGTGAGGGCGCTGATTTGCGCCATATAGCTTTCCACCAGCTCAGGGAGCGCCTGGTAAAAACGGTTGCCCGCCTCACGCTCCTGAAAATAGATATCCGGGTTTTGCGCGGTGCCGCGAATAACCGGATGATCCGGATTCAGCGCCTGACGGCGAAACTGGTCCAGCGCCGGCCGGTCCAGCAGGGTCGCCAGTTGCTCATACTCCAGCACCTCGATTTTTTGAATTTCATGGGAGGTGCGAAACCCATCGAAAAAGTTAACAAACGGGATACGACCTTTGATCGCCGCCAGATGCGCAACGGCAGACAAATCCATCACCTGCTGGACGTTATTCTCCGCCAGCATGGCGCAGCCGGTCTGGCGCACCGCCATCACGTCCTGGTGATCGCCAAAAATATTCAGCGAATTGGTCGCCAGCGCCCGGGCGCTGACATGAAAAACCCCCGGCAGCAGCTCGCCGGCAATTTTATAGAGGTTAGGGATCATCAACAGCAGCCCCTGTGAGGCCGTATAGGTGGTGGTGAGCGCGCCGGTCTGGAGCGCGCCGTGTACCGCCCCTGCAGCCCCGGCTTCTGACTGCATCTCCATCAGACGCACCGGCTGGCCAAACAGGTTCTTTTTCCCCTGCGCGGCCCACTCATCAACGTTTTCCGCCATCGGCGTGGAAGGGGTAATCGGGTAGATGGCCGCCACATCGGTAAAGGCGTAGGAGATCCAGGCCGCTGCCGTGTTGCCATCCATTGTTTTCATTGTTCCGGACATCGTTCAATCCTCGAAGGTAAGAGGCCACTTCGCCGCGTCGTCAACGCACGGCAAACCCTGCCCCTGCCTCAAGCACAGCCTGTGCCAGCTCGCGGATGAAAAAATAGTTCGTGTTAATTCAATACGTTGTTCAGAAATGGCGCCGCTATAACCCAGATAAATTGCGCGGAATAAGACACAGAGGACGACAAGCTGTTGAACAGGCGACAATTCAGCCGCGACGCTGCCCGACGGCGCGAATTGTTCTGTTTCTCACATTTGGTCGCCTTATTGTGCCGTTTTGTTTTACCCCTGCGGCAACACTCCATCACTAATTCCATAAAAATCATGCAATTGAACACCCCGGCACGGCTGGTATGCTCCCTGCACTTCTCTGCTGGCAACCACTCAACAACAGGAGAAGTCACCATGACCATGCGTCAATGCGCTATCTACGGTAAAGGCGGTATCGGCAAATCCACCACCACGCAGAACCTCGTCGCCGCGCTGGCGGAGATGGGTAAGAAAGTGATGATCGTCGGCTGCGATCCCAAGGCGGACTCCACCCGACTGATTCTGCATGCCAAAGCACAGAACACCATTATGGAAATGGCCGCGGAAGTCGGCTCGGTTGAGGACCTTGAACTCGAAGATGTCCTGCAAATCGGCTACGGCGATGTGCGCTGTGCGGAATCCGGCGGCCCGGAGCCGGGCGTCGGCTGTGCCGGTCGGGGCGTGATCACCGCCATCAACTTCCTGGAGGAAGAAGGCGCCTACGAGGACGATCTCGATTTCGTGTTCTATGACGTGCTCGGCGACGTGGTCTGCGGAGGCTTCGCGATGCCGATCCGCGAAAACAAAGCCCAGGAGATCTACATCGTCTGCTCCGGCGAAATGATGGCGATGTACGCCGCCAACAATATCTCTAAGGGGATCGTCAAATACGCCAAATCTGGCAAGGTGCGCCTTGGCGGACTGATCTGTAACTCCCGCCAGACCGACCGCGAAGATGAGCTGATTATTGCGCTGGCGGAAAAGCTCGGTACCCAGATGATTCACTTTGTGCCACGCGACAACATCGTGCAGCGCGCGGAGATCCGCCGGATGACGGTTATCGAGTATGACCCTGCCTGCAAACAGGCCAATGAGTACCGCACCCTGGCGCAGAAAATCGTCAATAACACCATGAAGGTGGTGCCGACTCCCTGCACCATGGATGAGCTGGAATCGCTGCTGATGGAATTCGGCATCATGGAAGAAGAAGACACCAGCATCATTGGTAAAACCGCCGCTGAAGAAAACGCGGCCTGAACACAGGATACCGATCATGACCAACGCAACGGGTGAACGTAATCTGGCGCTGATCCAGGAAGTCCTGGAGGTATTTCCAGAAACCACGCGCAAAGAGCGCAGAAAGCACATGATGGTCAGCGATCCGCAGATGGAGAGCGTCGGCAAGTGCATTATCTCTAACCGTAAATCCCAGCCTGGGGTGATGACCGTGCGCGGCTGCGCCTACGCCGGCTCCAAAGGGGTGGTCTTTGGGCCGATCAAAGATATGGCCCATATCTCGCACGGGCCGGTCGGCTGCGGCCAGTACTCACGCGCCGGGCGCCGTAACTACTACACCGGGTTCAGCGGCATCGACAGCTTCGGCACGCTGAATTTCACCTCGGACTTTCAGGAGCGCGATATCGTCTTTGGCGGCGATAAAAAACTCAGCAAGCTGATTGAAGAGATGGAGCAGCTGTTTCCGCTCACTAAGGGGATAACGATTCAGTCGGAATGCCCGGTGGGGCTAATCGGCGATGATATCAGCGCGGTGGCGAACGCCAGCAGCAAAGCGCTGAATAAACCGGTGATCCCGGTGCGCTGTGAAGGCTTTCGCGGCGTATCGCAATCGCTGGGACACCATATCGCCAACGACGTGGTGCGCGACTGGGTTCTCAATAATCGCGAAGGGCAGCCGTTTGCCTCCACCCCTTACGACGTGGCGATCATCGGCGACTATAACATCGGCGGCGACGCCTGGGCTTCGCGGATCCTGCTCGAAGAGATGGGGCTGCGGGTGGTGGCGCAGTGGTCTGGCGACGGCACGCTGGTGGAGATGGAGAACACCCCATTCGTTAAACTGAACCTGGTTCACTGCTACCGCTCGATGAACTACATCGCCCGGCACATGGAGGAGAAACACCAGATCCCGTGGATGGAGTACAACTTCTTCGGCCCGACCAAAATTGCCGAATCACTGCGCAAAATAGCCGACCAGTTTGACGACACCATTCGCGCCAACGCCGAAGCGGTGATCGCCAAATATGAGGCGCAAATGGCGTCAATAATTGCCAAGTATCGCCCGCGGCTGGAGGGGCGCAAGGTTCTGCTCTACATGGGCGGCCTTCGACCACGCCACGTTATTGGCGCCTATGAGGATCTCGGCATGGAGATCATCGCCGCCGGGTATGAGTTTGCCCATAACGATGATTACGACCGCACCCTGCCGGACCTGAAAGAGGGAACCCTGCTGTTCGATGACGCCAGCAGCTATGAGCTGGAAGCATTCGTCAAAGCGCTGAAACCCGACCTGATCGGCTCCGGCATCAAGGAAAAATATATCTTCCAAAAGATGGGGGTCCCCTTCCGCCAGATGCACTCATGGGACTATTCCGGCCCGTACCACGGCTACGATGGTTTCGCCATTTTCGCCCGCGATATGGATATGACCCTTAACAACCCGGCGTGGAACGAGCTGACCGCCCCGTGGCTGAAGTCTGCGTGATTGCCCACTCACTGTCCCGCTTGTTCACCGATTTGTGGCGCGGGAGGAGAACACCATGAGCCAAACGATTGATAAGATTAATAGCTGTTATCCGCTGTTCGAACAGGATGAGTACCAGGCGCTGTTTCGCAGCAAGCGAGAACGGGAAGAGGCCCACGATGCGCAGCGCGTGCAGGAGGTCTTTACCTGGACCACCACCGCCGAATACGAAGCGCTGAATTTCCAACGTGAGGCGCTGACGGTTGACCCGGCGAAAGCCTGCCAGCCACTGGGGGCGGTGCTTTGCGCACTAGGGTTTGCCAACACCCTGCCCTACGTGCACGGCTCTCAGGGGTGCGTGGCCTATTTTCGCACCTATTTTAACCGCCATTTCAAAGAGCCAATTGCCTGTGTCTCAGATTCGATGACCGAAGATGCGGCGGTGTTCGGCGGCAACAACAATATGAATCTCGGCCTGCAGAACGCCAGCACGCTCTACAAACCAGAGATCATTGCGGTCTCCACCACCTGTATGGCGGAAGTCATCGGCGATGACCTGCAGGCGTTTATTGCCAACGCCAAAAAAGATGGTTTTGTCGACAGCAATATCGCCGTGCCCCATGCCCACACGCCGAGCTTTATCGGCAGCCACGTTACCGGCTGGGACAACATGTTCGAAGGGTTCGCCAAAACCTTTACCGCGGACTACGAGGGACAGCCCGGCAAACGACAGAAACTCAATCTGGTCACCGGCTTTGAAACCTATCTCGGCAACTTCCGCGTCTTAAAACGGATGATGGCGCAGATGGCGGTACCGTGCAGCCTGCTCTCCGATCCGTCGGAGGTCCTCGATACCCCCGCCGATGGGCACTATCGGATGTATGCTGGCGGCACCACCCAGCAGGAGATGAAAGAGGCACCGGACGCCATCGATACGTTGCTCCTGCAACCGTGGCAGCTGCTGAAAAGCAAAAAAGTGGTCCAGGAGATGTGGCATCAGCCCGCCAGCGAGGTCGCTATCCCGTTGGGACTGGCCGCCACCGACGCACTGCTGATGACCGTCAGCCAGCTGAGCGGCCAGCCAATCGGCGATGAGCTGACCCTCGAGCGCGGACGGCTGGTGGACATGATGCTCGACTCCCACACCTGGCTGCATGGCAAGAAGTTTGGCCTGTATGGCGACCCGGATTTCGTGATGGGGCTGACCCGCTTCCTGCTGGAGCTGGGCTGCGAGCCGACGGTGATCCTGAGCCATAACGCCAATAAACGCTGGCTGAAGGCGATGAAGAAAATGCTGGATGCCTCGCCATACGGGCGCGACAGCGAAGTGTTTATCAACTGCGATTTATGGCACTTCCGTTCGCTGATGTTTACCCGTCAGCCGGACTTTATGATCGGCAACTCCTACGGCAAATTTATCCAGCGCGATACCCTGGCGAAGGGTAAAGCCTTTGAAGTGCCGCTGATCCGTCTCGGTTTTCCGCTGTTCGACCGCCACCACCTGCACCGCCAGACCACCTGGGGCTATGAAGGCGCGATGAATATCGTCACCACCCTGGTCAACGCCGTGCTGGAGAAACTGGATAGCGATACCAGTCAGGCAGGCAAAACCGACTACAGCTTCGACCTCGTTCGTTAACCATCAGGAGCCCCGCGTAACGCGGGGTCAGGAGCGACTATGCCCATCGTGATTTTTCGTGAACGCGGCCCGGACCTGTACGCCTATATCGCCAAACAGGATCTGGAAGCGCGAGTAATACAGATTGAGCATGACAATGCGGAGCGCTGGGGTGGCGCAATTTCACTGGAGGGAGGCCGCCGCTACTACGTTAATCCGCAGCCGGGGCGTCCCGCCTTTCCGATTAGCCTGCGCGCGACACGTAACACGTTGATATAAGGAGCGGGAGATGAGCGATAGCGATACCCTTTTCTGGCGCCTGCTGGCGCTGTTTCAGACCCTGCCGGACCTGCAACCGGCACAAATCCTCGACTGGCTGGCGCAGGAGAGCGGCGAGACGCTGACCCCCACGCGGCTGGCCAGCCTGACCCAACCGCAACTGGTCGCCAGCTTTCCTTCGGTGACCGCCGTGATGTCCCCTGCACGCTGGTCGCGGGTGATGGCGAGCCTGCAGGGCGCCCTGCCCGCCCATTTGCGCATTACCCGTCCCGCCGCGCGCACGCCGCAGCTGCTGGCGGCATTCTGCTCCCAGGATGGGCTGGTGATTAACGGGCATTTCGGTCAAGGGCGGCTGTTTTTTATCTATGCCTTCGATGATCAAGGCGGCTGGCTGTACGATCTGCGCCGCTATTCGTCGGCTCCCCATCAACTGGAGGCCAACGAGGTGCGCGCCCGGCTGCTGGATGATTGTCAGTTGCTGTTTTGTCAGGAGATTGGCGGGCCCGCCGCCGCGCGCCTGATTCGCCACCAGATCCACCCGATGAAAGCGCAGCCCGGTACCACTATTCAGGCCCAGTGCGAGGCGATCGTGACGCTTCTCGCCGGGCGTTTGCCGCCATGGCTGGCGAAGCGTCTCAACCGGGAGAATCCTCTGGAGGAGCGCGTTTTTTAGCGCCTGTGGTATGCCTGTTGCCCGCTGACCCCGCGGGCTTTTTTCTTCCCCAGCTACACCCCACAATATTCCCGCCCGATTGTTGGCTTTGTCGTAAAACCAACAACACTTTTCCCTTAAAAATCAACGCTAATTATCTGGAGCGTGAATTGCATTACCCCTTCATCCCCTACCGTCAACGAGGTCACTATGAAGGGAAATGAAATTCTGGCACTGCTGGATGAACCCGCCTGCGAACACAACCACAAGCAGAAATCCGGTTGTAGCGCCCCCAAACCCGGCGCCACGGCGGGCGGCTGCGCCTTCGACGGCGCGCAGATAACCCTGCTGCCCATTGCCGATGTCGCGCATCTGGTCCATGGCCCCATCGGCTGCGCGGGTAGCTCATGGGATAACCGCGGCAGCATCAGCTCCGGCCCCGCCCTTAACCGGCTCGGCTTCACCACCGACCTCAACGAACAGGACGTGATCATGGGCCGTGGCGAACGTCGCCTGTTTCACGCGGTTCGCCATATCGTTACCCGTTACCATCCGGCGGCGGTCTTTATCTACAACACCTGCGTGCCGGCAATGGAGGGTGATGACCTGGAAGCGGTATGCCAGGCCGCACAAACCGCCACCGGTGTACCGGTCATCGCCATTGACGCCGCCGGATTCTACGGCAGCAAAAACCTCGGCAACCGGCTGGCGGGCGACGTCATGGTGAAACAGGTGATTGGTCAGCGTGAACCTGCACCCTGGCCTGCTGCCTCGCCGTTTGCCCCGGAGCACCGGCATGACATTGGCCTGATTGGCGAATTCAACATCGCCGGCGAGTTCTGGCATATTCAGCCGCTACTCGATGAGCTGGGTATCCGCGTGCTCGGCAGCCTCTCCGGCGACGGGCGCTTTACCGAAATCCAGACCATGCACCGGGCACAGGCCAATATGCTGGTCTGTTCCCGGGCATTAATTAATGTCGCCAGAGCGCTGGAGCGGCGCTACGGCACGCCGTGGTTCGAAGGCAGTTTTTACGGCATTCGCGCCACCTCCGACGCCCTGCGCCAGCTGGCGGCCCTGCTGAATGACGACGACCTATGCCGCCGCACCGACGCGCTGATAGCCCGCGAGGAACAGGCCGCCGAGCTTGCGCTCGCCCCGTGGCGCGAACAGCTGCGAGGTCGCAAAGTGCTGCTCTACACCGGCGGCGTCAAATCCTGGTCGGTGGTGTCGGCCCTGCAGGATTTGGGCATGACCGTGGTCGCCACCGGCACGCGTAAATCC
This sequence comes from Klebsiella sp. B345, assembly GCF_051131735.1. NCBI lineage: Bacteria > Pseudomonadati > Pseudomonadota > Gammaproteobacteria > Enterobacterales > Enterobacteriaceae > Klebsiella > Klebsiella sp. B345. The sequence continues at coordinate 4,869,946 of NZ_CP180443.1, read as the reverse complement.
ACCGAAGAAGACAAACAGCGGATCCGTGAGCTAATGGGTGACGAGGCGGTGATGCTGGAAGAGGGCAACGCCCGTACCCTGCTGGACGTGGTCTATCGCTATCAGGCCGATCTGATGATTGCCGGCGGGCGCAATATGTACACCGCCTATAAGGCCCGGCTGCCGTTTCTCGATATCAATCAGGAACGCGAACATGCTTTCGCCGGCTATCGGGGCATCGTCACCCTCGCCCGCCAGCTCTGTCAGACCATCAACAGCCCCATCTGGCCGCAAACCCATGCCCGTGCCCCCTGGCACTAAGGAATCCACCATGGCAGACATTTTCCGCACTGATAAACCGCTGGCGGTCAGCCCGATCAAAACCGGCCAGCCGCTCGGCGCGATCCTCGCCAGCCTTGGGATCGCCCATAGCATCCCGTTGGTTCACGGCGCGCAAGGGTGCAGCGCCTTCGCCAAAGTCTTTTTTATTCAACACTTCCACGACCCGGTGCCTTTGCAGTCAACGGCGATGGACCCGACCTCCACGATCATGGGGGCGGATGGCAATATCTTTACCGCGCTGGATACCCTGTGCCAGCGTAACAATCCTCAAGCCATCGTACTGCTGAGCACCGGGCTGTCGGAGGCCCAGGGCAGCGATATTTCCCGCGTGGTCCGCCAGTTTCGCGAGGAGTATTCCCGCCACAAGGGGGTCGCTATCTTAACGGTCAACAGCCCCGATTTTTATGGTTCGATGGAAAACGGCTTTAGCGCAGTGCTGGAGAGCGTCATCGAGCAGTGGGTCGCCCCCACACCACGCCCCGGTCAGCGCAATCGTCGGGTCAACCTGCTGGTCAGCCACCTCTGTTCACCGGGGGATATCGAATGGCTACGCCGCTGCGTCGAGGCCTTTGGCCTGCAGCCGGTGATCCTGCCGGACCTCGGACAATCGATGGACGGACACCTCGCGCAGGGGGACTTCTCGCCGCTGACCCAAGGGGGAACGCCGCTGCGCCTGATTGAACAGATGGGACAAAGCCTGTGCAGCATCGCCATCGGCGTCTCCCTGCATCGGGCATCCTCGCTGCTGGCCCAGCGCAGCCGTGGCGAGGTCATCGCCCTGCCGCATCTGATGACGCTGGAGCGCTGCGACAGTTTTATTCATCAACTGGCGAAAATCTCCGGACGCGCTGTGCCGGAGTGGCTTGAACGCCAGCGCGGCCAGCTACAGGATGCGATGATCGACTGCCATATGTGGCTTCAGGACCAGCGTATGGCAATTGCAGCGGAAGGCGATCTACTGGCGGCATGGTGTGATTTCGCCCACAGCCAGGGAATGCAGCCCGGCCCGCTGGTTGCCCCTACCGGCCACCCCAGCCTGCGCCAGCTGCCGGTTGAACGCGTGGTTCCGGGCGATCTTGAAGATCTGCAAACCCTGCTGTGTTCACAGCCCGCTGACCTGCTGGTCGCCAATTCCCACGCCTGTGACCTGGCGGAGCAGTTTGCACTGCCGCTAGTGCGTGCCGGCTTTCCGATCTTTGACCGCCTTGGCGAGTTCCGCCGGGTGCGCCAGGGATACGTCGGGATGCGCGATACGCTGTTTGAACTGGCAAACCTGATGCGCGAACGGCATCACCACATCGCCCTCTATCGCTCTCCGCTTCGGCAAAACGCGCAAACCCCACTCGCCACAGGAGCCGCTTATGTCGCCCATTAACCGTCAGTTTGACATGGTCCATTCCGACGACTGGTCGATGAAGGTCGCCTTCGCCAGCTCCGACTATCGCCATGTCGATCAGCACTTCGGCGCCACGCCACGACTGGTGGTCTACGGGGTCAAGGCCGATCGGGTCACGCTCATCCGGGTGGTAGATTTCTCGGTAGAGGACGGGCACCAGGCGGAGAAAATTGCCCGACGGATCCACGCCCTCGAGGATTGCGTCACCCTGTTCTGCGTGGCGATTGGCGAGACGGTTTTTCGCCAGCTGTTGCAGGTTGGCGTCCGCGCCGAACGCGTGCCCACCGATACCCCGATAGTCGGCCTGCTGCAGGAGATCCAGCTCTACTGGTACGACAAAGAGCAGCGCAAAAGCGCACGCCAGCGCGACCCGGAGCGCTTTACCCACCTGCTACAGGAGCAGGAGTGGCGCGAGGAGCGAGACCCGCCGCGCTAAGCCTGTCGTTTCTGTGACAAACCCCACAATAAATCACGACACTGTCGGCCATTCATTGTCAGGGAAGGATGGCAAGCCTTTAAAAATTAACGACTTTATTGATTGGTACTGCATTTGCTTGTGGGTTATCACCACCGTTTTCTACGGTAAACCGCGCCCCGGCGTGTTCCGTCATCATCCCTGGAGCTGACAGCATGTGGAATTACTCCGAGAAAGTGAAAGACCATTTTTTTAATCCCCGCAACGCGCGCGTGGTGGACAACGCCAATGCCGTCGGCGATGTGGGCTCTTTAAGCTGCGGCGATGCGCTGCGCCTGATGCTGCGCGTGGACCCGCAAACCGAAATTATCGAGGAGGCCGGCTTCCAGACCTTCGGCTGCGGCAGCGCCATCGCCTCCTCATCGGCCCTGACGGAACTGATTATCGGCCACACCCTGACCGAGGCCGGGCAGGTCACCAACCAGCAGATCGCCGATTATCTCGACGGCCTGCCGCCGCAGAAAATGCACTGTTCGGTCATGGGCCAGGAGGCTCTGCGTGCGGCCATCGCCCACTTTCGCGGCGAAAGCCTTGAGGAGGAACATGAAGAGGGCAAGCTGATCTGTCAATGCTTCGGGGTCGATGAAGGGCAAATCCGCCGCGCGGTGGTCAATAACGGCCTGACCTCGCTGGAAGAGGTGATCAACTACACCAAAGCCGGCGGCGGCTGCACCTCCTGTCATGAAAAAATCGAGCTGGCGCTGGCGGAGATCCTCGCCGCGCAGCCGCAGCCCCTGCAACCAGCGGCCAGCGGCAAAGACCCGCACTGGCAGAGCGTCGTCGACACTATCGCCGAGCTGCGCCCGCACATTCAGGCGGACGGCGGCGATATGTCGCTGCTCAACGTGGCGAATCACCAGGTCACCGTCAGCCTTTCCGGCAGCTGCAGCGGCTGCATGATGACCGATATGACCCTCGCCTGGCTGCAGCAAAAACTGATGGAGCGTACCGGTTGTTATATGGAAGTGGTGGCGGCATAAGCCGCGGTTAACTGACCCAAGGGGAACACGATGAAACAGGTTTATCTCGATAACAACGCCACCACCCGCCTCGACCCAATGGTTCTGGAAGCGATGATGCCCTTTTTGACCGATTTTTACGGTAACCCGTCATCGATACATGATTTTGGCATTCCGGCTCAGGCGGCACTGGAACGCGCGCATCAGCAGGTGGCGGCACTGCTGGGGGCAGAGTATTCCAGCGAGATTATCTTTACCTCCTGCGCCACCGAGGCAACCGCCAGCGCCATCGCGTCGGCGGTCGCCCTGATGCCGGAGCGCCGGGAGATCGTCACCAGTGCGGTCGAGCATCCGGCCACGCTGGCAGCATGCGAACAGCTGGAGCGTCAGGGCTACCTGATCCACCGTATTGCAGTCGATGGCGATGGCGCACTGGATATGGTGCAGTTCCGGGCGGCGCTCAGCCCGCGCGTCGCGCTGGTTAGCATGATGTGGGCCAATAACGAAACCGGGGTGATCTTCCCGGTGGTCGAAATGGCGGAACTGGCCCACGAACAGGGGGCGTTGTTTCACTGTGATGCGGTACAGGTGGTGGGCAAAATGCCGATCGCGCTCGCCGGGACCCGCATTGATATGCTCTCCTGCTCGGCGCACAAGTTCCACGGGCCCAAAGGGGTCGGCTGCCTCTATCTACGACGCGGCACCCGCTATCGCCCGCTGCTGCGCGGCGGCCATCAGGAGTACGGCCGCCGGGCTGGAACGGAAAATATCACCGGAATCGTCGGCATGGGCGCCGCCTGCGAACTGGCGCAGATTCATCTGCCGGGGATGGTGCATATCGGCCAGCTGCGAGACCGGCTGGAGCAGCGCCTGCTGACCCGCGTTCCCTCAGTGATGGTAATGGGCGGCAGCCAGCCGCGCGTGCCCGGTACCGTCAATCTGGCCTTCGAGTTTATAGAAGGTGAAGCCATTTTACTGCTGTTAAACCAGGCCGGGATCGCCGCCTCCAGCGGCAGCGCCTGTACCTCAGGTTCGCTGGAGCCTTCCCACGTGATGCGGGCGATGCACATTCCCTACACCGCGGCCCACGGGACCATCCGCTTTTCCCTCTCTCGCTACACCCGGGAGAAAGAGATTGATGAGGTTATTGCCACGCTGCCGTCGATTATCAACCGGCTGCGCGCGCTGTCACCCTACTGGCAGAACGACAGGCCATGCGCCGGGGAAGCCACATTCACGCCGGTTTATGGCTAAGGGAGGCCGCGGTCATGGGACGGGTGCTGATTAACGATACCACCCTGCGCGATGGTGAACAGAGCCCCGGCGTCGCCTTTCGCGCCAGCGAAAAAGTGGCGATTGCCGAAGCGCTGTATGCCGCGGGGATCGCCGCGATAGAGGTGGGCACGCCGGCGATGGGGGATGAGGAGATCGCGCGCATTCAGCTGGTACGCCGCCAGCTTCCTCACGCGACGCTGATGACCTGGTGTCGGATGAACGCCCTGGAAATCCGCCAGAGCGCCGATCTGGGCATCGACTGGGTGGATATCTCGATACCGGCGTCGGATAAGCTGCGGCAGTACAAACTGCGCGAGCCGCTGGAGGTGCTGCTGGAGCGGCTGGCGACCTTTATCCAGCTCGCGCATACCCTCGGTCTGAAGGTATGCATCGGCTGCGAGGATGCCTCGCGGGCCAGCAGACAAACCCTGCACCAGATAGCCCAGGTGGCCCGGCAATCCGGCGCCAGCCGCCTGCGCTTTGCCGATACCGTCGGCCTGCTCGACCCGTTTACCACCGCCAGCCACATCACGGCCCTGCGCGAAGTCTGGCCCGGCGAAATCGAAATGCACGCCCACAACGATCTTGGCCTGGCCACCGCCAATACCCTTGCAGCGGTACGCGCCGGGGCAACCAGCGTCAACACCACGGTCCTCGGACTCGGCGAACGGGCGGGTAACGCCGCGCTGGAGACCGTGGCCCTTGCGCTGGAGCGCTGCCTGGGCGTCGATACCGGCGTGCAGTTTTCAGCACTCCCAGCCCTGTGCCAGAAGGTGGCGGAGGCCGCGCTGCGTCCCATTGATCCGCAGCAACCGCTGGTGGGCGACCGGGTCTTTACCCATGAGTCCGGGGTTCACGTCGCGGCGCTGCTGCGCGATAGCGAGAGCTACCAGTCCATTGATCCGGCGCTGCTGGGCCGCAGCTATCGGCTGGTGCTGGGAAAACACTCCGGACGCCAGGCGGTCAACGGCGTATTTGACCAGATGGGCTATCACCTGACGTCAGCACAAATTAATCAGCTACTGCCCGCTATCCGCCGCTTTGCCGAAAACTGGAAGCGCAGCCCGAAGGATTACGAGCTGGTGGCCATTTATGAAGAGTTATGTGGCGAAGCCGCGCTGCGAGCGAGGGGGTAAGCATGGAGTGGTTTTATGACATTCCCGGCGTGGACGAACTCAGCTCCGCCGAATCATTTTTTCAGTTTTTCGCAGTGCCCTATCAGCCTGAACAACTTGGTCGCTGCTGCCTACCGGTGCTGGCCGCGTTTCACCGCAAACTGCGCGCCGAAGTGCCGTTGCAAAACCGGCTGGAGGAGAACCCGCGGGCCCCGTGGCTGCTGGCGCGACGGCTGCTGGCGGAGAGCTATCAGCAACAGTTTATGGAGCACGACAGATGAGACCGATATTCACTTTTAGCGAAGAGGTCCGGGTGGTACGCGCGATTCGTAACGATGGAACCGTCGCGGGCTTCGCACCCGGCGCATTGCTGGTCAGGCGCGGCAGTACCGGGTTTGTGCGCGACTGGGGCGTCTTTTTGCAGGATCAGATTATCTACCAGATCCACTTTCCGGACAGCGATCGGATCATCGGCTGTCGCGAGCAGGAGCTGATCCCTATCGCCCACCCCTGGTTGGCCGGGAATTTGCAGTATGGCGATACCGTCACCAGCCAGATGGCGCTGTCGGTCAAGGGCGATGTGGTGGTCAACATCGGTCAACAGGGGCGCATTGAGGGCACCGGTCAGGGGGAATCAGGTGATTGCTACACCGTCGACTTCGCCGGCCGTTGGCTGGTGGTTCCGCAGCAGGTCCTGGCCTTATCAGAGGAGAAAGAATCATGAATGCATGGGAACGTTTTGGCCGGCAGCGGCTGGCGCGCAGCCGCTGGAACGGCGATCCGGCAACCCTCAGCGCGGCCGATGAGCAGGCTTTTGAGCAGGCCTGGCAGCACCAGTCACGGATGGAACAGGCAATCGTCGGGCAGGTCCCGGAAAGCGCTATTTCCGCCGCACTACAGGAGACCATCGCCGCCTCCCTGGCGCGCTGGCTTGATGACGGCGGGTTTACTCCAGCAGAACGCGCGGCCGTTGTGCAGCATCATGCCCGGCTGGAAATCGCCTTTGCCGATATTGCCTGCCAGGCGCCGCAGCCGGATATCTCGACGGTTCAGGCCTGGTATCTGCACCATCGGGCGCAGTTTATGCGCCCGGAACAGCGCCTGACCCGTCATCTGCTGCTGACCGTCGATAACGACCAGCAGGCGGTCCATCAGCAAATCCTGCAACTGCACCAGCAAATCGACGCCTCCCGCGACGCCTTTGCCACGCTGGCCCAGCGTTATTCCCAGTGCCCGAGCGCGTTGGAAGGTGGGCGTTTAGGCTGGATTAGCCGGGGATTGCTCTACCCACAGCTGGAAAGCGCGCTGTTTGCGCTGACGGAAAACGCGCTCACGCCTCCTGTCGCCAGCGAACTGGGATGGCATCTGTTGTGGTGTGAAGCGATTCGTCCCGCCGAACCCATGGCGCAGCAGCAGGCGCTGGAGAGTGCCCGTGAGTACCTCTGGCAGCAGAGCCAGCAGCGCCACCAGCGTCAGTGGCTGGCGCAGATGATCGCCAGGCAGCCGGGGTTATGCGGGTAGCCAGAGCGGCTACCCATCCACGTTTACAGTACGGTGCTTTTGATCTCCTCAAGCCAGGCCGTCAGCCGCGCTTCGGTCTGGTCGAACTGGTTATCCTGATCGAGTACCAGCCCCACAAAGCGCTCCCCTTCCAGCGCCGACGAGGCGCTGAATTCGTAGCCTTCATTCGGCCAACTGCCGATGATCTGCGCGCCGCGGGCGCGAAGTGCGTCGTACAGCGGGCGCATCCCGCTGACAAAATTGTCGGGGTAGCCCCGCTGGTCGCCCAGGCCAAACAGCGCCACGGTTTTGCCAATCAGGCTGGTATCGTCAAGGCCGCTGATAAATTCACTCCATGATTCACTTTCACAGCCGGCCTCAAGGCCCGGCAGTTGGCCGTCGCCCAGCGTCGGGGTCCCCAGCAGCAGGACCGGATAGGCCATAAAGTCATCGAGCGTGGTGCGATTGATGTTGACCGGGGCATCCGCGACCCCGTCCAACTGCTTGTGGATCATTTTCGCGATTTTGCGGGTTTTGCCGGTATCGGTGCCAAAGAAAATGCCAATGTTCGCCATGTTGCGCTCCTGTCAGGAAGAATGATTGAAAACCGGAGATATCGCAGGGGTATTGCGAAGGCTGTGCCAGGTTGCGATGCACTACGACGGTACACGCGTGCCCCATGACGATCGCTTTTGCCCCCTGCCGCCGCATGTGGCGGGCATGGCAAGGCGGGAAAAACGCCCAAAATGCCGGGTTTCCCCCTGCCGGATCAATGTTTATGCAGGTCGCGCCGAGAAAGGCTTACTGTTTGCATGGCTATAAGAGTCAGGATAATACCGCGGCTTCCGTGTCGCGGTGTCGGACAAATTGTCATAACTGCGACACAGGAGTTTGCGATGACCCTGAATATGATCCGCGATAACACCGTGCCGGAGGCGATTGCCGGCGCGCTGACGCAACAACATCCGGGGCTGTTTTTTACCATGGTGGAACAGGCATCGGTGGCGATATCTCTCACCGATGCCCGCGCGAATATCATTTACGCTAACCCAGCGTTTTGCCGTCAGACCGGCTATTCGCTGGCACAATTGTTAAACCAGAACCCACGATTGCTCGCCAGCAAACAGACGCCGCGCGAGATCTACCAGGACATGTGGCAAACCCTGCTCCAGCGCCGCCCGTGGCGCGGCCAACTGATCAACCAGCGCCGCTGCGGCGAGCTGTTCCTGGTGGACATCGACATCACACCGGTGCTGAGCCCGCAGGGGGAACTGGAGCATTATCTGGCGATGCAGCGGGATATCAGCGTCAGCTACACCATGGAGCAGCGGCTGCGCAACCATATGACCCTCGTGGAGGCGGTACTCAATAATATCCCCGCCGCCGTGGTGGTAGTGGACGAGCAGGATCGGGTGGTAATGGATAACCTTGCCTATAAAACCTTCTGCGCCGACTGCGGTGGGAAAGAGTTGCTGGTGGAACTGCAGGTTTCACCGCGCAGCATGGGGGCCGGCGTCGAGCAGGTCCTGCCGGTGGTAGTACGCGGTGCGGTGCGCTGGCTGTCGGTCACCTGCTGGGCGCTGCCTGGCGTTAGCGAAGAGGCCAGCCGCTATTTTGTCGACAGCGCCCCGGCGCGAACGCTGGTGGTGATAGCCGACTGTACCCAGCAGCGTCAGCAGCAGGAACAGGGGCGCCTCGACCGCCTGAAACAGCAGATGACCGCCGGTAAACTGTTGGCCGCCATCCGCGAGTCGCTGGATGCAGCGCTGATTCAGCTCAACTGCCCAATCAACATGCTGGCGGCCGCGCGTCGGCTGAATGGCGAGGGCAGCGGCAACGTGGCGCTGGAGTCGGCGTGGCGCGAAGGGGAAGAGGCCATGGCGCGCCTGCAACGTTGCCGCCCTTCCCTTGAGCTGGAGAGCAATGCCGCCTGGCCGCTTCAACCCTTCTTTGACGACCTGTGCGCCCTGTACCGTACCCGCTTTGACGACCGCGCGCTGCTGCAGATCGACATGGCATCACCGCATCTGATCGGCTTTGGACAACGTACCCAGTTGCTGGCGTGCTTAAGTTTATGGCTCGACCGCACGCTGGCCCTCGCCGCCGAGCTGCCCTCCGTGCCGCTGGAGATGCAGCTGTATGCCGAGGAGGAGGACGGCTGGCTGTCGTTGTATCTCAACGACAATGTGCCGCTGCTGCAGGTGCGTTACGCCCACTCTCCCGATGCCTTAAATGCCCCCGGCAAAGGGATGGAGCTGCGGTTGATCCAGACCCTGGTGGCCCACCACCGCGGCGCTATCGAACTTTCGTCCCGCCCGCAAGGGGGAACCTGTCTGACCCTGCGTTTTCCACTCTTCAATGCCCTGACCGGAGGTGAAAAATGATCCACAAATCCGACCCGGATACCACCGTCAGGCGTTTTGACCTTTCCCAGCAGTTCACCGCCATGCAGCGGATTAGCGTGATACTGAGCCGCGCCACCGAGGCGAGCAAAACGCTGCAGGAGGTGCTGAGCGTGTTGCACAACGATGCGTTTATGCAGCACGGGATGATCTGCCTGTACGACAGCCAACAGGAGATATTGAGTATCGAAGCGCTACAGCAAAACGGGCAGCAGACACTGCCCGGCAGTACCCAGATTCGCTACCGCCCCGGCGAAGGGCTGGTCGGCACCGTACTGGCGCAGGGTCAGTCGCTGGTGCTGCCGCGCGTCGCCGACGACCAGCGCTTTCTCGACCGTCTGAGCCTGTACGATTACGACCTGCCGTTTATCGCCGTGCCGCTGATGGGCCCCCACTCGCGACCCATTGGCGTGCTGGCAGCGCAGCCGATGGCGCGTCAGGAAGAGCGGCTGCCGGCCTGTACGCGGTTTCTCGAAACCGTCGCCAACCTGATAGCCCAGACCATACGGCTGATGATCCTGCCGGCCTCCGCCGCCCAGCCCCCGCAGCAGGCCCCCCGAGTGGAGCGACCGCGGAGCTGCGCGCCAGGCCGCGGTTTTGGTCTGGAGAATATGGTCGGCAAAAGCCCGGCGATGCGGCAGATCATGGAGATTATTCGCCAGGTCTCGCGCTGGGATACCACTGTGCTGGTGCGCGGCGAGAGCGGCACCGGCAAGGAACTGATCGCGAATGCTATCCACCATAATTCACCGCGCGCTGCCTCCGCCTTTGTGAAGTTCAACTGCGCGGCGCTGCCGGATACGCTGCTGGAGAGCGAGCTGTTTGGCCATGAAAAAGGGGCCTTCACCGGCGCGGTGCGCCAGCGTAAAGGCCGCTTTGAGCTGGCGGACGGCGGCACCCTGTTTCTCGATGAAATTGGCGAAAGCAGCGCCTCGTTTCAGGCCAAACTGCTGCGGATCCTGCAGGAAGGCGAAATGGAGCGCGTCGGCGGCGATGAAACCCTGCGCGTCAACGTGCGTATTATCGCGGCGACCAACCGCCATCTTGAGGAGGAAGTACGGCTGGGGAATTTCCGCGAGGATCTTTACTATCGTCTGAACGTGATGCCCATTGCCCTGCCCCCCCTACGCGAACGGCAGGAAGATATTGCCGAGCTAGCGCACTTTCTGGTGCGTAAAATCGCGCAGCATCAGGGAAGAGCGCTGCGCATCAGCGATGGCGCCATCCGTCTGCTGATGGAGTACAGCTGGCCGGGCAACGTTCGCGAGCTGGAAAACTGCCTTGAACGTTCGGCGGTGATGTCGGAGAGCGGGCTGATCGACCGGGATGTGATTCTGTTCAACCATCGCGATCATCCGCCTAAAGCTATCCCCACCGGCAGCCCGGCGGAAGATGGCTGGCTGGACAATAGCCTCGATGAACGCCAGCGGCTGATTGCGGCACTGGAAAAAGCGGGTTGGGTGCAGGCCAAAGCGGCACGGCTGCTCGGGATGACGCCGCGTCAGGTCGCCTATCGGATTCAGATCATGGACATCACCATGCCGCGGCTCTGAGGTGCTGTGTGAGGTTCAGGACATTGTCGCCGCGTCGGCGGGATTGCGACAATTCCCTCTGGCACCTCACTTTCTTAAACTGATACTTTTCAGTGAATTACAAAAATAGCGTCTGGTATAGCATTTGCAGCAGGAAGGTATCGCCCAACCATGAAGGTACGACCATGACTTCCTGCTCTTCTTTACCTGGCGCCTCCGCCTGCCACACGGCGGACGCTTCTCCGTTGACGCCGCTGGTGGCCGCTAAAGTCGCCGCCCACCCCTGCTATTCTCGTCATGGGCATCACCGTTTTGCGCGGATGCATCTGCCGGTCGCCCCCGCCTGCAATTTGCAGTGCAACTACTGTAATCGCAAATTTGATTGCAGCAATGAGTCCCGCCCCGGGGTGTCGTCGACGCTGCTGACCCCCGAGCAAGCGGTGTTAAAAGTACGCCAGGTTGCGCAGGCCATCCCGCAGCTATCGGTTGTCGGCATCGCCGGTCCCGGCGATCCGCTGGCGAACATCGCCCACACCTTCCGTACGCTGGAGCTGATCCGCGAGCAACTGCCGGACCTGAAATTGTGCCTGTCGACCAACGGCCTGATGCTGCCCGACGCAGTGGATCGCCTGCTGGAGGTCGGGGTTGACCACGTGACGGTCACCATCAATACGCTGGATGCCGATATTGCCGCGCAAATCTACGCCTGGCTGTGGCTGGACGGCGAGCGCTACAGCGGGCGTGAAGCCGGAGAGATATTGATCGCCCGGCAGCTGGAGGGGGTGCGCAGGCTGACCGCCAGCGGCGTACTGGTCAAGATCAATTCGGTGCTGATCCCTGGCATTAATGACGGCGGCATGGCCGACGTCAGCCGTCAGCTGCAGGCCAGCGGTGCCTTTATCCATAATATTATGCCGCTGATTGCCAGGCCGGAGCACGGTACGGTGTTTGGCCTTAACGGCCAGCCGGAGCCGGACGCCGATATGCTCGCCGCGATCCGTAGCCGCTGTGCAGAAGTGATGCCGCAGATGACCCACTGCCACCAGTGCCGCGCCGATGCTATCGGGATGCTCGGCGAGGACCGTAGCCAGCAGTTTACCCAACTGCCGGCCCCGGCGAGCCTGCCAGCCTGGTTGCCGATCCTCCACCAGCGTGCGCAGCTGCACGCCAGTATTGCCACTCACGGTGAATCCGACGCCGATGACGCCTGTCTGGTCGCCGTGGCGTCAGGCCGTGGGGAGGTGATTGATTGCCACTTTGGTCACACCGAGCGGTTTTATATTTACAGCCTGTCGGCCGCCGGTATGGTACTGGTTAACGAACGGTTTACCCCAAAATATTGCCAGGGACGCGATGAGTGCGCGCCGCAGGATAGCGAGGCCCGCTTCGCGGCGATCCTCGAACTGCTGGCGGACGTGAAAGCGGTATTCTGCGCGCGTATCGGCCATCTGCCGTGGCAAAAGCTGGAACAGGCAGGTATCGAGCCGTGCATTGACGGCGCGTGGCGGCCGGTGTCGGAGGTATTGCCTGACTGGTGGCAACAGCGTCGGGGGAACTGGTCCACGTCCCAGAGCCGTCAGGGGGTCGCCTGATGTCGCCGGACGACTGGTTAAGGCGGTTATGGCTGCTGTATCACGCGGGCCAGGGCAGCTTTGCGTTGCGGATGGGGCTTACCCCTCAGGCGTGGCAGGCATTGCAGCAGCGTCTCGGCGAGGCCGAAACGCTGCTGGATGGCGAGACGCTGGCCAGCCGCCGCCTGATGACTGAGCTAAACGCCACCCGCACGGAGGAGCGCCAGCAACTGAACCTGTGGCTGGCGAGCTGGATGGCGCCGGAGGCCGCACCGATGGCGCAGATTATTGCCGAGGTGTCGCTGGCGTTTAACCATCTCTGGCAGGATCTGGGGCTGGCGTCACGGGCCGAGCTGCGCCTGCTGATGGGCGACTGTTTTCCGCAGCTGGTAGTGATGAACGAGCACAATATGCGCTGGAAAAAGTTCTTTTATCGTCAACGCTGCTTGTTGCAGCAAGGGGAAGTCGTCTGCCGCTCGCCAAGCTGCGACGAGTGTTGGGAGCGGGCGGCGTGCTTTGAATGACAACCGGGGCATATCAGAAGGTGACGGGGGTATTGACCCACAGAACTTTCGCCACCACAGTGCCCACGTTACGGTATCCGTGGGGAACCTGGCTTGGAAAATAGAAGGAATCCCCCGGCGTCAGGCGCCATACGTCGTCGCCGAGCCGCAGCTCCACTTCGCCTTCCAGCACATAGCCCATCTCTTCACCATGGTGCTCAATCAGGCCATCGCTCTCCACGCCGGGCTCAATAATATGAATATTGCCCTGCAGCAGCCCACCTTTGTGGTGCCAGGTGAGGTTTTCCAGCTCAATTCCGCCCTTTTTATTCCGTTGCAGGAAGCGCTTACGCTGGCGCTGTTCGGGCTTCAGGATCGGCGCATCAGCCACCCAGTCTTCCGCCATCAGATCGGCAATGCTGGTGTCCAGCGCTTTGGCTAACCGATGCAGCATCGCCAGCGACGGGCTTGCTGCTTCATTCTCCAGCTTTGACAGCAAACTTTCCGAGCACCCCACCTTCTGCGCCAGCTGTTTAAGCGTCATTTCCTGCACCAGCCTGGCATGACGCAAGCGCATGCCGAGACGCGTTCCCGAAGATTTCAGTTCAGTCGTATTTTTCATGTATGAGTTTCATTCAATCCAGCAACAGGCCCGCACGCCGCGGGCCTGGACATTATCCATCACGCCATTACGATGAACTGGACCTCTTGTGGCGAACAGCCGTTAATCGGCACGATATCCTGAGGGCACGCGGACATCACCGCCACGCAATCCAGTTCAGCACGAATCTCTACATAATCACCCGCTTTACTGACCGTAGGCAACCAGGAAATGGTGTAGTCCGGATTGACCGGCGTATTCATCCACAGGTTCAGCGGCTGGGGTACTTCTCGGGCGCGTAACCCAATGGCCTGCAGCGCCATCCGCAGGTTGTCGGCGCAGCTATCGTGGTACTCCGTGATCCCCATATTGCTGTAACGGTAGAGATCGCAGGCGGCGATCATGGTGTCATGCACGCCCGGCGACGTATCGGTCAGCAGGGTGGCAATGGCCCGGCGGTGGTTGGTCGCCAGCACATCGCCAGGCTGGGGGATGATTTTGTCGATAAACGCACGGGTATGCTCCATCGAGGCGAACTCGCTCAGATCGGCGTGATTAAAAAACCAGGTATCGCACACCTGGCTCCCCGGGGTGTTGATGATGCGGATCACCTGACCTTTTTTCAGCAGCACCGCACGACCGCAGCGCGGTGGGATGGTGTAGAGCTCGTTAATAACCGGCGTGCCATCCGGCGAAATGGGGGATGTCGCCGTCGGGTTTACGCCAAGGGCGTCGCCATTGTCGTGGTCACAGCAAGCGGGGTAATGGGAAGTGATGGTCATGGATAAACTCCTTCAAAAGTAGCGGAAAGCTCGGTCAGGACGCAGGCTAATGTGCAAGCGCCAGCGGCCAACGAGCGTGGTTCGGTAAATTCAGCCGGGTTATGGCTAATGCCTTGATGGCTGGGGACAAATAACATGCTGGTGGGACAGTGTTCCGCCAGATACATCGCGTCATGAAAGGCCCCGGACAGCAGCGCCATATGGGCAATATCCAGCGCATTTGCAGCGTTCGTTAACACCTGATTGATTGACGGGTCAAAAACCACCGGCGCTTTGGCTAACAGCGTGTCGACGGTCACCCGTTCGCTTGCCAGCCCGGTCATCAGGGCATCAAGTCGGGCCAGGGTCTCATCCGCGGGATGGCGAAAATCCAGGGTAAAGCTCACCTGAGAGGGAATGGTGTTGATCGCGTTAGGGGTGACCTGCCAGCGGCCGAAGGTCATGCGCAGCTGCGCATCGTCGGTATCGCCCATCGTCCGTTCAATGTGGTTCACCAGCTCCCGCGCGAGGTTCATCGCGTCCTGACGCAGGCCCATCGGCGTCGTTCCCGCATGTGCCGATACGCCCTGACAGGTCACCTGATACCAGCGCACGCCCTGAATACCCTGCACCACCGCCAGCGACAAATCATGAGCTTCCAGAACCGGTCCCTGTTCGATATGCAGTTCCACAAAACAGGCCAGCTGACGATCTGGCCGCGGCGGTATCTCCGGGAAGCGCTGCCGATGGCGCGCTAACGCCTCGTTAAAGGGCACGCCGTCTTCCCCAATAGCCGCCAGATAGCCAGCAAGCCGCGCGGGTTCGACAAAAACACTGGATCCCATCGCGCCGGGCGCGAAGCGGGTTCCCTCTTCGTTGGTCCAGATAACCACCTCGACCGGGCGTTCGGTGACCACCTGAGCGTCATTCAGCGCTTTCAGACATGCCAGCCCGGCAATCACCCCGTAGCAACCATCGTAGTTGCCGCCGCAGGGCTGGGTATCGATATGGCTGCCGGTGCCGACCGGTGGCAACGCCCTGCGTCCTGGGCGGCGGAAAAACAGGTTTGCCGCCGCGTCGCAGTAGATCTCGCAGCCGAGTTCACGCGCGAGGCCGATAAGCCAGGCCCGCGCATCAAGTTCCACATCGCTCAGCGCCTGGCGGTCCACGCCGCCGTTGGCCAGTTTGCCAAACCCGGCGAGCTCCGCCAGCTGCTGTTGCAGCCACGCGTCATCGAGATGCTGAGCGACCTGTAAGCTGGCTTCCATCATGCTAATTTCTCCAGCTCTTCGGTTTGTAAGGGACGGCGAAACAGCGGCGCAAGGAAGCTACGCAACCGCTCGCTCTGGGGGCGAGTGAACATCTGCCGCGGCGTCCCGCTTTCAATAATCTGTCCGTCGGCCATAAACACCAGTCGCGAAGAGATATGCGCGGCAAAGGCCATTTCATGGGTCACCATCACCATGGTCATCCCCTGCCCGGCCAAATCGCGAATGACGTCGAGCACCTCTTCGACACGTTCCGGGTCGAGCGCCGAGGTAGGCTCATCCAGCAGCAGCAGTTCCGGGTTCAGCGCCAGCGCACGGGCGATGCCGACCCGCTGCTGCTGCCCGCCGGACAGGCGTACCGGCCAGTCGCCGGCTTTTTGCGCCATCCCCACCCGGGCAAGCGCGGCTAAGGCTGCCTGCTTTGCCTCATGGCGGGGCATTTTTTTCCCCAGCACTAACGGCGCGGTGACGTTTTCCAGCACCGTCATATGCGGCCAGAGATTGAACTGCTGAAAGACCATGGCCAGCGGCTTACGGACTTCCGCAATCAGGCTGGCGCTGTCAATGCAGGACGGGCCGCGCTGGGTGCCGGAATAACCAAGGAGCTGTCCTTTGATCAGCACCTCCCCGCGATCGTAGGCTTCGAGAAAATTCATGCAGCGCAGGGCAGTCGTCTTGCCGGAACCCGAGGGGCCGATCAGCGTGACGATCTCCCCGTGGTGGACGCTCAGGTTGAAATCATGCAGAACCACATGGTCGGCGAATGACTTGCCTACATGTCGCATTTCAAGTACAGGTGCGGATGTATTGCTCACGTTATTCTCCGGTTCTCAGGACGTGGCTTAACGTTCTGACGCTCAGGCTGACTCCCTGGGCCAGCAGCCAGTAACTGATAATCAGCAGGGTGTAAGGCAGAACGTAGCTATAGGTATTGGCGACAATCTGACTCGTGGTCATGGTCAATTCCGGTACCGTAATGACCGAGGCGATCGCGCTCTCTTTGATGGTCAAAATAAACTGATTACCGAGCAGCGGCAGGGCAAAGCGCAGGGCCTGCGGCGTCTGGATATGCCAGAAGCAGCGCAACGAAGAGATATTGTTCGCCAGCGCCGCTTCCCGCTGTCCGGGCGGGATGCTGTTCCACGCCGCCCGAAAGATTTCGCTAAAATAGGCTGCGCTATAGAGCAGCAGCGAGAGGATCGTCGCCTCGACGGCGCTAAGCATGATGCCGACTGACGGTAGCCCAAAATAGATAACCGCCAGCTGCGCCAGGAACGGCGTGCCGCGAATGACCCAGACGTAGGTGCGCCACAGGCGAAAGGCCAGCGCATGGTGACGGCACAGGCTGTGCATCATAAATCCGACCACCATGCCGCCGCAGGCGGCGCACAGGCTCAGCCACAACGTGACGCCGAGGGCCTGCAGATACGCGGGCAGATACTGCATCAATTCACTCATCGTTGTTCCCTCTGCCAGTGACGCTCCGCCTGACGCCCGAGCAGGGCCAGCAGGCTGGTAAGCAGCAGATAGACCAGCGCGACGGCGAGGTACACCTGCAGCGGCTGGTAGGTCGAAGAAGCCAGCTGCTGCCCCACGCGCATCAGGTCAGTCAAGGCAATCACCGACACCACCGCCGAGGCCTTCACCACATCAATCAGTTCAGAGATCAATGAAGGCAACGTGGTGCGCACCACCTGCGGTATCTGAATGCGCCATAGAATTTGCGCCGGCGTGAGGCCGCAGATAGCCGCCGCCTCCAGCTGGCCTGGGGCCAGGCTGGCAAAGCCGCTTTTCAGGATCTGCGACTGGTAGGCGGCCGTATTGAGCGTCAGAGCAAGCGCCGCCGCCACAAAACCAGGAATATCCAGCCCGAACCAGGAAGGCAGATAAAAGCACAGCAGCAGCTGAGCCAGCACCGGCGTGCCGCGGAACAAGCTGACCCAGCCATGGGCCACACAGCGATACAGCCGTGACGGACTTATCGACAGGCGCCAGACGCCCGTCCCCACTAAAAATCCGGCCGCCATCGCCGTCAGGCACAGCGTTGCCGTCGTTAATGCCCCCTCCAGCAGTACCGGGAGCCAGCGGACAAAGCTGGTGATGAAATCCGTCATCGTCAATGACTCACAGCGCCGGGGCCGGCATGTCGCTTGCCGGAATGGTCATGGTGAAACCGAACCATTTTTGTTGTAGCGCTTTCATCGTACCGTCTCGATTGGCCTCTATGATCCCGTCGCTGATCGCTTTCACCAGCGAGGCGCTATCCGCGTCTTTGCGCCCTACCCAGCCGAAGTAGGTCTGTGGGCCGATCATCTCCGGTAAGGTGGCGAAGACCCCAGGGCGCGTTTTGATCAGCGGCCCAAGGTTAGAGAGGGACTGAGCGACGCCGTCCAGACGATGAGATGCAAGGTCAGCGTAAGCTTCATCGAAAGCGACGTACTGTTTGATCTCTTTAATGCCTGGTTTGCCTTGCGCCCGCAGCGCGCTGTCGAAGGACTGCAATACCTGGAGCTGGCCCGAACCGGCCTGGGAGCCAATCACTTTGCCGCTGAGGTCTGCCGGGGTCTTAATGGCGCTATCATCGGCCCGTTTCAGCAGCGCAACCGTGGATTCCGCAATCGGGGCCGTAAAGGCAAAGTGCCCCATCCGCTGCTTGTTTACGGTTACCGCCGTGACGACAAAATCGAACTTCCCGGCATCCAGGCCCGGGAGAATGCCCTGGAAAGGCAGATCCAGCTGTTTAACCTTCACCCCAGGTAGCGACTTTTCAAGGATATGGTTCATCAAATCCACGTCGTACCCGACGATTTTGCCGTTATCAACATATTCAAACGGGGCATATCGCGCTTCGGTCGCCACGGTGATGACTTTCGCCTCCTTCACGCGTTGCAGAAGATCGGCGCTAAAGGCGGCAGACGAAAACAGGCTGGCGGATAGCAACATTGCCCCACAGGCAGATACGGAAAAACGGATCGGTTTCATGGTTCGCTCTCTGAAAGTTGTTTGAACGTTAGTCAAGTAACTTGAACAGAATGATAAGAGCATGAAACATGCCAATGAGGGACATTGGTCGGTTAAAAAAATAACAGTTTGATAACCAACAAGAAAAATGAGGATGGGCAGGAATGAAAAAACGGGCGCACAGCAACGCTCTGCACACATTCAATGCTGAGGTTGCACGCTAACAGTGCAGTTGCACAGGTCTAAGCCGCCGACGAGGATCGAACCAATGCCTCCAGAAAGCGCGCACGGCCTTAATCCCGAGCGCTTTTGATCCCTGGATGGGCTGATATCAGCGGTGCTGGCAGGCCGGGTTCGTGGCGGCGGCGGCCAGATTACGGCGCCAGACGCCCGGCGCCTGGCCGTACTGACGCTTGAAGCTGCGGTTGAAGGATTGCTGGGAGTCAAAGCCCAGCGCGATGGCCACGTTCAGGATTGGCTCGTCGCTGTCGGTTAAGCGCTCCAGCGATTTTTGTAGCTTGCGGGCGCGGATGTATTCGGCAATGGCGTGGCCGGTATGCGCTTTGAAGATCCGCTGCAGGTGCCATTTTGAGTACCCTGCCCGCCTGGAGACCGTGTCAATATCGAGACGGCTTTCAAGGTGGTTATCAATCCAGTCGAGTAAATCGTGCATAAAAGTGCCGGTGCTCATGTTGGGTCCCCCTGTGCACAGCATAAAAGTATTTCTATTTGTTGCATTTAAAAGTGGCTGTTTTTTGTATTAATTGCAAGTTTTATTGTTGCACTAAAATCCCCTTCCTGCCGATGTGTGACAAACCTGACAGCGTCGGCAAAAAAACAGCACTTAAAGTGAAACAATTATTATTGCACTTAGTCTGGCACCTTCCTACAATCGCCGTGATAGTGTATTCGTAACTGTTACAGTTTTGTGGCGATGAACGGCACAAATGACCTCAGGCCGACCGGACACAGGAAGTGGCGTAGCGTGCTTCACTACGTCTTGCCCGGCGGCAATAATCACCGGAATAAAAATAATGAGCCTGCAAAAAAACTGGGTTAACTTTCCTCTGCGTTTAACAGGGGGCGCACTCATCGCGCTGCTGCTTGCCAGCTGCGACAACAGCGTCGCACAGAACGCCGCCCCCGCGGCCCCTGTGGTCAGCGCCGCCGACGTGGTGGTGAAGTCCATTAGCCAATGGGATAGTTTTAACGGGCGGATTGAAGCGGTGGAGAGCGTGCAGCTTCGTCCGCGCGTCTCCGGCTACATCGAGAAAGTGAACTACACCGACGGCCAGGAAGTAAAAAAAGGCGAAGTGCTGTTCACTATCGATGACCGCACCTACCGCGCCGCGCTGGAGCAGGCCCAGGCCACGCTGGCCAGAGCCAAAACCCAGGCCAGCCTGGCACGCAGCGAGGCCAATCGTACCGACAAATTAATCAATACTAACGTGGTATCCCGCGAAGAGTGGGAGCAACGCCGTTCGGCCGCCACCCAGGCCCAGGCTGATATTCGCGCCGCACAGGCGGCAGTGGATGCTGCCCAGTTGAACCTGGACTTCACCAGGGTGACCGCCCCCATCGATGGCCGGGCCAGCCGGGCGCTGATTACCAGCGGTAACCTGGTGACGGCGGGCGACAGCGCCAGCGTACTCACGACCGTCGTCTCGCAGAAGACGGTCTACGTCTACTTTGACGTGGACGAGTCGACCTTTCTTCACTATCAAAACCTCGCCCGTAGCGGTCAGGGTGCCGCCAGCAACCATCTGGCGCTGCCGGTGGAGATTGGCCTGGTTGGCGAGGACGGTTACCCCCATCAGGGAAAAGTCGACTTTCTTGATAATCAGTTAACGCCGAGCACCGGCACGATCCGCATGCGCGCGCTGCTGGATAACGCCCAACGGCTTTTCACCCCGGGATTGTTTGCCCGCGTGCGTCTGCCGGGCAGCGCCGAATTCAAAGCCACGCTGATAGACGACAAAGCGGTGCTGACCGATCAGGATCGCAAATACGTTTACATCGTGGATAAAGAGGGCAAAGCACAGCGCCGCGATATTAAGCCAGGTCGCCTGGCTGCCGGGTTACGCATCGTCCAGCAGGGGCTGAACCCGGGCGATAAAGTCATCGTCGACGGCCTGCAAAAAGTGTTTATGCCGGGCATGCCGGTGGACGCAAAAACCGTGGCCATGACCACCAGCCCAGCCCTTAACTGATCCCTTACCAGAGAATCCAACGCATGGACTTTTCCCGCTTTTTTATCGACAGGCCGATTTTTGCCGCGGTGCTGTCGATTTTGATTTTTATTACCGGGCTCATTGCGATTCCACTGCTGCCGGTCAGTGAATACCCTGACGTCGTGCCGCCCAGCGTGCAGGTGCGCGCCGAATACCCCGGCGCCAACCCGAAAGTGATCGCCGAAACCGTGGCGACGCCGCTGGAAGAAGCAATCAACGGCGTCGAAAACATGATGTACATGAAATCCGTCGCCGGCTCCGATGGCGTGCTGGTCACCACCGTGACCTTCCGTCCGGGTACCGACCCTGACCAGGCGCAGGTTCAGGTGCAGAACCGGGTGTCGCAGGCCGAAGCGCGCCTGCCGGAAGATGTGCGCCGTCTGGGGATAACCACCCAGAAACAGTCGCCGACGCTGACCCTGGTGGTCCATCTGTTCTCGCCAAACGGCAAGTACGACTCGCTGTATATGCGCAACTACGCCACGCTGAAGGTGAAAGATGAGCTGGCGCGCCTGCCTGGCGTCGGGCAGATCCAGATTTTCGGCTCCGGCGAATACGCCATGCGCGTGTGGTTAGATCCCAATAAAGTGGCAGCCCGTGGGCTGACCGCCTCGGACGTGGTCACCGCGATGCAGGAACAAAACGTTCAGGTATCCGCCGGACAGTTGGGTGCCGAGCCGCTGCCGAAAGAGAGCGATTTCCTGATCTCTATTAATGCCCAGGGCCGTCTGCATACTGAAGAAGAGTTCGGCAACATTATTCTTAAAACGGCCCAGGACGGTTCGCTGGTGCGTCTGCGCGATGTCGCGCGCATCGAAATGGGATCGGGCAGCTACGCCCTGCGCTCCCAGCTGAATAATAAAGACGCGGTCGGGATCGGTATTTTCCAGTCGCCGGGGGCCAACGCCATCGACTTATCTAATGCGGTACGCGCCAAAATGGACGAGCTGTCCACGCGCTTCCCGGAGGATATGAAATGGGCCGCCCCGTATGACCCCACCGTGTTCGTCCGCGATTCAATTCGTGCAGTGGTGCAAACCCTGCTCGAAGCGGTGGTGCTGGTGGTACTGGTGGTGATCCTGTTCCTGCAAACCTGGCGGGCATCGATTATCCCGCTGATTGCGGTACCGGTGTCGGTGGTCGGGACGTTCAGCGTGCTCTATCTGCTTGGCTTCTCGCTTAACACGCTGAGTCTGTTCGGGCTGGTCCTCGCCATTGGGATCGTGGTGGACGATGCGATTGTGGTGGTGGAAAACGTCGAGCGTAATATCGAAGAGGGGCTGGCCCCGCTGCAGGCGGCGCACCAGGCGATGCGTGAGGTCTCCGGGCCGATTATCGCTATCGCGCTGGTGCTGTGCGCGGTGTTCGTGCCGATGGCGTTTCTCTCCGGCGTGACCGGGCAGTTCTATAAGCAGTTTGCGGTGACCATCGCCATTTCGACGGTGATCTCTGCCATCAACTCGCTGACGCTCTCCCCGGCGCTGGCCGCCCTGCTGCTGAAACCGCACGGGGCGCCGAAGGACCTCCCTACCCGGCTGATCGACCATCTGCTCGGCTGGCTGTTCCGCCCGTTCAACCGTTTCTTCCAGCGCAGTTCACACGGCTACCAGGCGCTGGTGGGTAAAACCCTGGGGCGTCGTGGCGCGGTGTTTGTCGTGTATGTGCTGCTGCTGTGCGCCGCCGGCGTGATGTTTAAAGCCGTCCCCGGCGGCTTTATTCCGACCCAGGATAAGCTCTACCTGATTGGCGGTGTCAAAATGCCGGAAGGATCGTCGCTGTCGCGCACCGACGCGGTGATCCGCCAGATGAGCGAAATCGGGATGAATACCGAAGGCGTGGATTACGCGGTGGCGTTTCCCGGGCTGAACGCGCTGCAGTTCACCAATACCCCGAACACCGGCACGGTATTTTTTGGCCTGAAGCCATTCGATCAGCGTAAACATACGGCGGCGGAGATTAACGCCGAGATCAATGCCAAAATCGCGCAGATCCAGCAGGGCTTTGGCTTCTCGATCCTGCCGCCGCCGATTCTGGGGCTGGGCCAGGGTTCCGGTTACTCGCTCTACATTCAGGATCGCGGCGGTTTAGGCTACGGTACCCTGCAAACGGCGGTGAACACTCTGTCCGGGGCGATCATGCAGACGCCGGGAATGCACTTCCCGATTTCAACCTATCAGGCCAACGTGCCGCAGCTAGAGGTGCAGGTCGATCGTGATAAAGCCAAAGCCCAGGGGGTGTCGCTGACCGATCTGTTCGGCACGCTGCAAACCTATCTGGGATCGTCCTATGTGAACGATTTTAACCAGTTTGGCCGCACCTGGCGCGTGATGGCTCAGGCCGACGGGCCGTTCCGCGACAGCGTGGAGGATATTGCAAACCTGCGCACGCGCAATAGCCAGGGCGAAATGGTGCCGATTGGCAGTATGGTCAATATCAGCACCACCTACGGACCAGACCCGGTGATCCGTTATAACGGCTATCCGGCGGCGGATCTGATTGGCGATGCCGACCCTCGCGTGCTCTCATCAGCCCAGGCGATGACGCAGGTAGCCGAGATGTCGAAACAGCTGCTGCCAAACGGGATGAACATTGAATGGACCGATCTGAGCTTCCAGCAGGCGACCCAGGGAAACACCGCGCTGATTGTCTTCCCGGTGGCGGTACTGCTGGCCTTCCTGGTTCTGGCGGCGCTGTATGAGAGCTGGACCCTGCCGCTGGCGGTGATCCTCATCGTGCCGATGACCCTGCTCTCTGCCCTGTTTGGCGTGTGGTTAACCGGGGGCGATAACAACGTCTTCGTGCAGGTCGGGCTGGTGGTGTTGATGGGGCTGGCCTGTAAAAACGCGATTCTGATCGTTGAGTTTGCGCGTGAGCTGGAAATCCAGGGGAAAGGCATTATGGAGTCGGCGCTGGAGGCCTGTCGCCTGCGTTTGCGCCCGATTGTAATGACCTCTATCGCCTTTATTGCCGGGACCATTCCGCTGATCCTCGGCCACGGCGCCGGAGCCGAGGTGCGCGGCGTGACCGGGATCACGGTGTTCTCCGGGATGCTTGGGGTAACGCTGTTTGGTCTGTTCCTGACCCCGGTATTTTACGTCGCGCTGCGCAAGCTCGTCGCGCGTAGAAAACCCGATGCCGGGATTTTGCCGGGTTAACCCCCGCAGGCAATAAAAAACCGCCTTCAGGCATGTGCTGAAGGCGGTTTTTTTACGCTAAAGCCACGCTAGCGGGCTTTTTTATCGCGGGTATCCAGTTCAGGCACCGCGAGGCATCCGCTGGTATCGCCCTTTTTGACTTTTGCCAGCGCGCTGGCCACGGTATGGCGGGCCAGCACATCCAGCGAGGCTTGCTCGGCTTCATCGGCAATAGATTTGAAATACCAGCAGGCGTTGGCGCTCACCACGCAACGTGCCGGCACATCGGGCCGGGATGCCCACAGTTTTTTATCTTCGATGACCGAGATGTAGATATCGCGCAGGGTAATGCTTTCTGCCGGGCGACCAAGATGGATGGAACCGTTACGGCCCAGCGTGGAGACAATAATTCCGTCACGGGTCAGCGGTACCATGAGTTTGCGGATTAAGCTCGGGTTGGCTTCCAGACCATAGGCCAGGATCGAACTTGTCGAACGTTCACCCATTTCCTCCGCCATCGCTACGCTAAGAACCATCTGCAACGCTGTCGGGAAGCGGTAATCTAACATGTTATCTTCCTGGGTCGCGGTGAATCTTGTTCTTTTTGGCACCGCAGAGGTGAATAATCAATAAGCAACAATATAACAAACATGGTCATTATTTTGAAGCTATCTACTGCGAGGATGCGGCGTAAAACAAGCTTTCCGTGCCATATTTGTGACCACTCAGGGTATTCCTTAGCCGCGATGGCGCGCTAAAGCTGCTTCCAGTCCGGCAGGTTGTTCGCACGTTTACGCCAGGCATGGAATAGCGCCATAAAAAAGCCGAATAACATCCCGGAACAGGCGCTGAGGAACAGGGCATAAGCCACGCTATGACCCTGATCTCGCCAGTTGCTAAACCACATCAGAAGTCCCCATAACGGGCCAAACCAGCCAGCAAAAAACACCATGTTCAGCCAGAACGGCGCAAACGGTGGCGGCGGCATTTTCCATCCGGCATTCCACAACAGACGCAACAGCGGCGGCGCATAGTTGCTGCGCCACATATTTTTCTCTTGCATCAACGTCATTGCTTTTTGCTTCTTCTCTTCAAAGGCCATGTTTTGCATCCTTTCCTGTCACCGGCAATGAAATGATCATCGCGGAATCATCATGAACGTTAGATATTAACGCTTAAGAAATTTCTTTTCCCTGTTTAACCAGGTGTTTAATCGTCGCGTAATCATATTCACCAACGACGGTAGTCTATACCGTCGCCTGAACGCGACGGCGGTGCTGATGGCAATGCACCGCGGCCAGAACCCCGCCCAGTAACAGCAGAATGGCGGCACTTTCCAGCAGGTCCGGAAAACGCCGAAGATAGATGAAACCATATAACAGCGCGAAAAGGGTTTCAAAGACCACCATCTGCCCTGTCAACGATACCGGAAGACGCCGGGAACAGAGATTCCACGCCAGATACCCCAGCCATGAAGAGACCACGGCCAGCACCACGTTCATCGCCCAGAAGAGCGTTTGTGCCTCCTTCGGTAACGATAAATCAACACTGGAAAACCCACAAATACTGACGATGAGCCACAGCAATAGCGAGAGGCTTCCGGTACACAAGCCAATCAGCAGCGACCACTGGTTGTTGTTGTAAGGGAGCGTTTTCAGACTGCGGGAGTTCTCGACTGCGTAACGGCTCCAGCACAGCAATGCGGCGAAGGCGCAAAGCATCCCCAGCATCGGCTGTTTCCCACCCGTTATTGGGTGTGCGGACGACAGTTGCGCATGCAGATTAATCAGCACCACTCCGGCGACGATCGCCGCCATTGGCAGCATTAATTGCCGGAATGGCGGCGCATGCTGGTCTCTGCGGCTAAGCAACGGAACCATCACCGGTATCAAGCCAATCACTAACGAGGTCGCAGCGATGCCAACCTGCTGTACGGCCGCCGCGACCAGCAGAAAATAAAGCACATTGCTCAGTAGTGAAAGACGGATCAGCGTCAGCAGATCGCGATGATGCCAGACGCGGGCAATGCTGCGCCATTGCGGAATAAGTAAAATTGCCGCCAGTACGCCGTAGGTTGCAAAACGTCCGCAGGTTAGCAGCAGCGGTGACACCTCGGGTAACAGCATCGGTGGCAGGAAAATGAATCCCCAGCATGCACCTGCCAGTGCGCCGCAAGCAATCCCCTGCTTCATGCTGACTCCTGCAACGCCGTTTCAGGCAATCTCGCCCCCGACTGGCGTTCACTCCACGACGACAAAAAATACTGCAGCCGCGGGCTTTTTGGCTGATGGAACAGTTGCGCTGGCGGTCCCTGCTCTTCAATGCAGCCATCGGCAAGAAACAGCACCCGATCGGAGACTTTAGCGGCAAACCCCATCTCATGGGTCACAATCATCATGGTCATACCATCATCGGCAAGATTGCGGATGACCTTTAGCACCTCCCCGACCAGCTCCGGATCAAGCGCTGAAGTCGGTTCATCGAACAGCATAATGGCGGGTTTCATGGTCAATGCCCGGGCGATGGCAACGCGCTGCTGCTGACCACCGGATAACATCGCGGGCCAGCTATCGGCTTTGTCTGCCAGACCAACCCGTGCCAGTTGCGTTTTCGCTTCGGCGTAGGCTGCTTCACGGGAGACCTTTTTAACCCGCCGCAACGGCGTGGCTACGTTATCGAGTACCGTCATATGCGGCCACAGATTAAACTGCTGAAAGACCATACAGACGTCGCGTAACGCCTGACGATTTTCCTTGTCGCTTAAACGCCGGCGTTTTTCGCCGCCGAGAGATTCATAGCCAACGCACTCGCCATTCACCACAATGCCGCCGGAGCTATAATCCTCCAAAAAGTTAATACAGCGTAACAGCGTAGATTTACCCGACCCTGAGCCGCCAATCACGCAAATGACTTCTCCGGGAGTAATGCTGACATCGATACCACGTAAAACATGGTTTTCGCCATAATGTTTATTGAGATTGTTAATCTCAATGGCGTAATCACGCATAGTATTAACCTCGGCTTAATTGAGAATAAGAATAATGGCGCTCTATTTTATTACCCAAACGGGAGATACCGACCGCGATCCCCCAATAGACAATGGCCATTAAGGCGTAGATTTCAACCATCGCATAGGTCTGGTTGGCAATGGTCATGGCGGTATTGGTAAGTTCACCGACCGTAATAATGGATAGCACCGACGACTCTTTTACCAGAATAACGCTCTGACCAATCAATGGCTGAATAATTCTCGCGAGCATTTGCGGCCAGATAATAAAATAAAATATCTGCCACGGACTTAAACCCAGGTCTGCTGCCGCTTCCACTTGCCCGCCAGAGACAGCATTACGGCCCGCACGGAATATTTCCGCAAAATAAGCGGAACCATAACATCCCAGGCACAGTACCCCGACCTGTTGCGCCTCGAGATTAATACCAATATAGGGGCCACCATAAAAGACTAAAAAGAGCTGAACCAGTAACGGCGTGCCGCGGAAAATATTAATCCATGCATGATATATCACATTGAATAACGCCGGTTTTTGTCTTTCGAGAAGAAAAAAACACAGCCCGATCGCCAGCCCCAGCAGGATGCCGCCGAGACTCATTTTTAGGGTCATTAAAATACCGGCGGCAATGGCATCTTTATAGGTAAAAAGTATTTCAACATTCATTGTGCTAATACCCTTTGAGCCGAAGATGAGCGTTTTTTCTCTAACCTGGCGCCAACAATACTCAGCCCCCACGAGGTCAGAAAATAAAGGAGCCCGCATGCCGTATAAAACTCCAGCGGCCGATAGGTGGTTGAGGCCAGCGTTTGAGTCACTCTCATCAACTCATGGACCGCCACCACCGAGACCAATGCCGAATTTTTGATAATATCGATGGTTTCATTAATCAAAGCCGGCATCATGGTGCGCAACACCTGCGGCATCTGAATATAAAACAGCGTTTGCGCCGCTGAAAAACCAAAATCTCGTGCCGCCTCCAGTTGGCCTTTGGGCAACATTTTAAAGCCGGCCCGAAGAATCTCTCCTTGAAAGGCAGCGGTATTTAATGAGAGAGCCACAACCGCTGCCAGCCATGGTGAAAGGGTGATCCCTACGGCGGGCAAAGCATAAAATATTAATATCAACTGAACCAATAGCGGTGTGCCACGATAAAAACTGACATAGGTTTTGCAAAAACAGCGCACGAGACGTCGCGGAGAGTTTAACCCCAGACAAATTAACCAACCGAGAATCAATCCTATGACAATCGCGCTCAGCGATACCGCCAGAGTACTGAGCACGCCGATTAATAGCTGAGGGAAATAGGGAAACACCACTGAAATATCAAACATATTGCCCTCCAGTATCCATCAAATTAATTTGCCGGGGTCGGCACTTGCTCAGGAACGGCCATAGAAAAACCCAGCCACTTCGTTTGTAGCTGCGCCAGTTTTCCCGATTTATTCAACTGCACAATGCCGTCGCTGATAAATTTGACCAGTGAGGCGCTATCCGCATCCTTTCTTCCAGCCCATGCATACCAGGTCGCCGGGCCAAACGGCGGACGTACAATTTCAAACGTATCACCACGGGTCTTCACCAACGGCGCGAGGTTCGGCAACGATTGTACAACCGCATCAACACGGTGCGCCGCTAATGCCGCGTAGGCTTCGTTATAATCAATAAAGGCTTTTATTTCTTTAACGCCGTGACCGGTGGTGGGTTTAAGTACCGATGTTTCATATTCTTTTAGCACCGCAATTTGCGGCGCCCCGGCCTGGCTGGCGACAATCATGCCCTGGAGATCTTTGGCGCTATTAATGCGGCTATCCCCTTTGCGTTTCAGAATGGCCACGCTGGCGTCAGAAAAGGGAGCGGTAAAGGCGAATTTTGCTTCACGATCGCGGGTGATGGTTAAAGAAGTTGCCACAAAATCGAATCGCTTGCTTTCCAGACCGGGTAAAATCCCCTGAAATGGAATATCCAGCTGAACCACTTTCACCCCGGGTAAGCCTTTCATCACTTCCGTGAGAATATCTTTTCCCAGACCGACTATTTTGCCATCTTCAAGCATTTCAAAAGGGGCATAGCGTGCTTCGGTGGCAATCACTATTTCTTTTTTTGCTTAATATCATCCAGTAAATCAGCCTGGGCCGTAGATAT
Source organism: Klebsiella sp. B345 (assembly GCF_051131735.1). Classification (NCBI taxonomy): domain Bacteria; kingdom Pseudomonadati; phylum Pseudomonadota; class Gammaproteobacteria; order Enterobacterales; family Enterobacteriaceae; genus Klebsiella; species Klebsiella sp. B345. Next base: position 4,840,788 of record NZ_CP180443.1, on the reverse strand, counting down.
CAATAATGGCGAAAGTTGTAAGACAGACATTGAAAGTAACAGCCACAGTTTATTTTTCATCAGAGTTTCTCCGCGAGTTTGAATGACGCTGATAATATTTATTCATTCGTTTAGCGGCGACAAACGGTGGTTTCTAACTGATAACTATTAGCACGGCTAATGATGCTTTTGGCATGAATAGTGCTTATTGCAGGTTATTTAGCAACAGGGAAACCGATGATGCAACGTAAACCAGGTTTGCCGTCCCTCGACGGTTTGCGCTACTTTGATGCCGCAGCGCGTAATCTCAGTTTTACCCGTGCCGCACAGGATCTTTTTCTTACTCAGAGTGCAGTAAGCCAGAAAATTCAATCGCTTGAGCAACAGCTTGGCTACCTGGTCTTTCACCGCACGCCCTCAGGGCTACGCTTAACTCCGCAGGGTGAACAGCTGTTTATCGGGGTGCGCCAGGCCTTTGCCATCCTCGAAACTACGCTGCACCAAACCGGTGAAGAAACCCTTGAGGGCACCATAAAGATTCGGGTTATGCCGTCCTTTGCCACCAAATGGCTGCTTCCCCGATTGCATCAGTTTTATGAGCAATACCCTATCAGCCTGGAAATTGATGCCGATATGACGCCCGCCAATTTTAAATCTGACGCGGTCGATATCGCCATTACCCCTTTTTGGGTTGATGATAAAAATCTAATTCAACGGCATCTGTTCAACGATGTGATCTATCCCGTGATCAGCCCGGATTTGTTGAAAACCCGGCATCTGCACAGTTACAGCGAACTCTGTGGTTTGCGCTTACTGCATGATTCCATGCCGCAAAATGCCTATAGCACCCATTGGCGCTCCTATTTTGCCCGTCTCGGGCTGTATGACCTGAATGTCGAGGCAGGAACCGGCTTTTCCCGCGCCGACCTCGTGCTCCAGGCCGCCTGCGCCGGCCAAGGAATCGCCTTAAGCCGTCACTCTTTGTGTGCGACGGAAGTGAGCAATGGCGCACTGATTCGCCCTTTTACCGATATCGTCGAAGACGGGCAGGTGTGGTTAACCTGCCCGCGTAATAATGAGAAACGGCCACGCGTTCAGGCGTTGATTAACTGGCTGACAGAAGAAACCGCACATCATATTGCAGAGCGAACGCAAATTCTCGGTGAATATACGCTGCATAAGGCCGGCTAATGACGGCAAATTAATAATCTCCGTTTGTCGCAAGATATCGTTTTCCAGATGATGGCAACACGCCATTATCAACGACGGAGTTTATTATGAGCATGCCAGATATTATTGAATTAGCTAATGGACAAAAAGTTAAGGGAACCTTCAGCACCCATGAAATGCAGCGCCGACTATCGGGATTACGCGCCATCATGGAAGCAGACAGTATTGATGCAGTTATTTTAACCTCGATTCATAATATTAATTACTACGGCGACTTTTTATATTGTAGTTTTGGCCGCCAGTATGCCCTGGTGGTGACGCCGAGCCAGTCATTTTTAATTACCACCAATATTGACGGAGGTCAGGGATGGCGCCGTAGCTACGGTGCAAATATCGTTTACACAGACTGGCAACGTGATAATTATTACCGGGCAGTGCGTAAAGTGGTTCCTGAAGATAGCCGGAGGATTGCCCTTGAAGGCGATCATGTGACAATCGAACAGCGCGCTAAATTTTGCCATTACTTATCCCAGGCAGAGTTTATGGATATTGCCCCGGCGACGATGCGGATGCGGATGATTAAGTCCGCAGAAGAGATTGCACTGATTAAAATTGGTGCTCAGGTCGCCGACCTCGGCGGCGCAGCATGCGTCGCAGCGATTGCCGAGGACGTTCCGGAGTATGAAGTTGCCCTGGCGGCCACCTCGGCGATGACCCGGGAAATAGCGAAACGCCTGCCACATATTGAATTACGCGATACCTGGACGTGGTTTCAGTCTGGCCTGAATACCGACGGCGCCCACCATCCGGTGACTACCCGTCGCCTGAAGCAAGGAGATATTTTATCGCTGAACTGTTTTCCAATGATTGCCGGCTACTATACCGCGCTGGAGCGTACGCTGTTCCTCGGTCAGCCCAGCGATGAGCAATTGCGTCACTGGGAGATCAACTGCGAAGTACACCGCCGTGGTCAGGAACTTATCCGCCCAGGCGCCCGTTGTTGCGATATCGCCGCCTCGCTCAATGAGATTTATCGCGAGCATGACCTGCTGCAGTATCGGACTTTTGGCTATGGCCACTCCTTCGGCGTACTGAGCCACTATTATGGCCGCGAAGCCGGTTTAGAATTACGCGAGGATATTGAAACCATTTTGGCACCGGGGATGGTTGTCTCGATGGAACCGATGATCATGTTGCCAGAGAGCATGCCGGGACACGGCGGTTATCGTGAACACGATATCCTGGTTGTCACCGAAACAGCGGCAGATAACATCACCCAGTTCCCCTATGGCCCAGAGCACAACATTATCACCGTCAATCAATAAACATGCCGGATGACGCCTGCGCCGCCTCTTAATAAAAAAATTCAGGGGCGGCTGCTTCTTAATAATCCTTGCCAATCAATATTCACTATGTGCAGTCACGACAGGTGACTAGCGCCTGTGCGATAGTTCGCCCCGCCCTTCACTACAGACCATTACTCACTCTCTACCTTCATTCCAGACGGAATAGTTTCAGCAAACAATTAAGTTGACACGCTTATGCATGCGATCAAAACTAAACCGTACAGTTCACATAAGAGTGAACATGATGGTGTCTATTGCGGGCTTGTCGGTTCACGCGGCCCTTAACCACAACGAAAGGATCTGCACATGAAGACGTTAAGGCAAATCGGTGGGCTGGCGGCTGTCGCTGTCCCCCTGCTGTTGGTGGGGTGCGCTGGTAAGGAGCCCGTGCGTTACAGCGGCATCGATTCGGCGTCGAAGTTAACCGCAAACACCGATGATAATGCCGATCGCATGCCCTATCGTTATTCGCCTCTCGTCGACTGGCGCAAGTACGACAGCATTATTATTGACCCGGTAAAAATTTATCAGGGCCACGATGGACAGTTTGATGATATGGCGCAGGCCGATCGCCAGTTGCTCGCCACCCACATGCAGGAGCAGTTCCGCAAAGCATTAAGCCCTCGCTTTAAAGAGGTCTCCACCCCTGCTGCCAACACCCTGCGGCTAAAGTTGACTTTGACGGGCGCCGACACCACGCCGCAGGTGGTGGGCACCTTTACTAAATTCGATCTGGCGGGCGGGCCTTATAACATCGTGCAATCGATACGCGGAGGCCAGGGGCTAATGAGCGGTTCGGTGGATTATGCCGTCGAAATTTATGACGCGAACAGCCACGATCTGTTGAAAGCGTACGTCGCCCGGCAGTATCCGAATGCCATGAACGTCTCTGCCAGTATCGGCTCGCTGAGCGCTGCTGAAGTGGGGATTGAAAAAGGGGCGGAAGAGTTGGCGGAATTGCTCCAGTAGCCTCCCAGACCGTGCATGCAGCCGGAAACGCTCAGGTGAAACCGGCTGCCATTTTCCCTATGAATCCTCTCCTGGCGACCCGCTGCTATGAAGACATTCCTGCATCTGACTATCTGCCCGCATTGCGATAGCGTCTACCAGACATTGCCCTGCGTATCGGGCGAAATTGCGCTCTGCCAGCGTTGTCACGCCGTGTTATGGCGTGGTCGCCGGCGTGTGCCTGGCCATCTGCTGCCGCTGATGATAACGGCGGCCGTGTCTTTGGCGATCGCCGCCCTTTTCCCGGTGATCTCCGTCGGGTTTCACGGGATGGTGAACGATGCCACGCTGTGGAATGTGGCCTGGGCGCTGACTGTCGGTGACAGCCATCTCGTGATGGCAGTCGGCACCCTTTTTCTTCTGCTGGTCGCGCCCTTCTTACAGGTAATGCTGATGGCATGGCTGCTGAGCTTTGCGCATTTCTCCCGCCCGGCACCGGCGTTTGTCGGCACCATGCGGGTGCTCAAATGGCTGCATCCCTGGAGCATGGTGGAAGTTGGCATGCTGGGGTTTCTGATTGCCGGGATCAAGCTGTCATCACTGCTGGATGTCTCCGTAGGGCCGGGCGGTTGGGCACTGGCCCTCTCCTGTGTGCTGGTGGTCTTCATCAACAGCCACGATCTGCATCCACTGTGGGATCTGCTGTCGTTCGAGGAGCAAAACCATGACCATTAAGCCCCCTTTTGCCCGCCAGATGCAACTGTGTCGCTGCACGCTCTGTGGGCTGGTGTGTGCTGACGACATGGCCCCCGACGAGGACAAAAAATGTCCTCGCTGTCAGACGACGTTGCCCAACCACCGGCCAGCACGCCGACATCTGAGCTGGGCGCTGCTGTTAACCTCGGTGATCCTGTACCTGCCCGCCAATATTTTGCCGGTGATGTACACCACGCTGCTCGGCCATGGCAGCGAAAGCACCATCCTTTCCGGAATTATCGCCTTCTGGCACAGCGGATCATGGGGTATCGCGGCGATCATCTTTATTGCCAGCGTGATGGTGCCGTGTCTGAAATTTTTGTCATTGGGTGTCTTGTTGATCTCAGCGTCCCGCCGGAGTGGCTGGGCCAGACGCGAACGGACCTGGCTTTACCGGCTGACCGAGTGGATTGGCTGTTGGTCAATGCTGGATGTGGTTGTCGTTGCCGTGGTGTGTTGCCTGCTGCGGTTTCGTCCGCTGAGTGAAGCCGAACCTCGTGTCGGGATCCTGTTTTTCGCCCTGGTGGTCGTCCTGACCATGCTGTGTGCGCTGAGTTTTGAACCAAAAACGCTATGGGAAGACAAGCAATGAAGCGTCCTGTTTCGGGTACTCCTCTTTTTTATTACGGGCGCTGGCGCAATGCCCTGATCTGGTTGCTCCCCGTTGTCGCGTTTGTTGTCGCGATATCGATGGTTATCCAGGCGCGCTTAACCATCGGGCCTGATGTTGTGATTGCCTTTCGTAGCGCTGCCGGTCTCGAAGCCGGTAAAACTGCGGTGAAATATAAAGATGTCACCGTCGGGATAGTTAAGGAGATAACCCTCAGCCCCGATAACAGCCAGGTGCTGGTGCGGGTCACTCTCGCACGAAACGCGCTGAATCTGGCGCGCGCCGACACCCGATTCTGGGTGGTGAGGCCACGGGTCGGAATCAGCGGTGTTAGCGGCATTGATACCCTGTTGTCCGGGGCTTATATCGGCGCGGACAGAGGGAAATCCGCAGAGAGCAGATACCGGTTCACCGGCATGGAAACGCCTCCGGCTATCGTCAACGACATGGCGGGCAGCCAGTTTATGCTGGAAGCGGACGACCTTGGCTCGCTGGATATTAACGCGCCGGTCTACTATCGCCGCATTCCGGTCGGGCGGATAACCTCCTACCAGCTGCGTAAAGACGGTAAAGGGATCGATCTCAACGTCTTTATTGATGCTCCCTATGACCGCCTGGTCACCGCGGATTCGCGCTTCTGGAATGCCAGCGGCGTGGATCTGTCGGTTGGCAGCGACGGTTTTCAGCTTAAAACCCAGACCGTTGCCGCCATCATGGCCGGGGGCATCGCCTTCTCCAGTCCGGATAACCCCACCCAGGGCGTGCTCCACAAGCAAACCCGTTACAAACTGGCTGCGGATGAGCAAACCGCAATGGCACCTGCGGACGGGCCGCCAGTGCGTTTTCAGCTGCGTTTTGAGCACACCTTACATGGCCTGAACGTGGGGGCGCCGGTTGAGTTTTCCAGCGTGCGGATCGGACGCGTTACCTCCGTTGAACTCGACTATAACCCCGAGGGATACCGCTTTCCGACCATCGTGGATATTGAGGTCTATCCCTCGCGGATGGGCCATGTGCTCGAGAAGCTCCCCGAACCAACGGGCGACACTGACCTCAATACTGTCATTTTCACCCGCGAGATGATCGCGCATGGGCTGCGGGCGCAGGCCACCTCCAGCAGTCTGCTGACGGGGCAACTTTATATCTCACTCGATTTCATACCAGATGCACCGAAAGTGAAGTTTGACGCGACAAAGCGTCCGGTTGAACTGCCTACCGTCAATGGCGGGCTGACCATCCTGCAGGATCAGCTCACGGATATCGCCAGGAAGATCAACAAAATGCCGCTGGACCAAATCGGAAATAACATGAACAACACGCTGGTAGAACTGAATAAAACATTGCGCATGGTGAACAACCAGTCTCTTCCTGCCGCCAACCGCCTGATGCAACAAACACAGCGCACGACGCAAGGCGTGCAGAACCTGCTGGCGGAAGATTCGCCCTTGATGATTAACCTGCTGCAGTCCTTGCAGGAAACTACGCGCACGCTACGGGCGGTGCGCAGCCTGACAAACCAGCTGGACCGTCATCCAGAGTCGATATTGCAAGGCCGCGCGCCAGACGCGCCGCTGGACACTCGCCATTCACTCAAAGCAGGAGAGCAGCCATGAGAACGGTTTTATATCTGGTGATCGGCATCATCTGCGCGCTGGCTGGCTGTTCATCTCCCCAGGTGCGTTACCACACCCTGGTCAGCCCTGCCCCCGTTTCCCGCGTTGCCGCCCCGTCAGGGTTTGCGATTGCGGTGCTGCCCGTCGGCGTTCCGGCCCAGTTGGATAGCCAACAGGTAGTGGTCCGCCAGAGCGACAGTCGCGTGGTAGTGCTGGACAACGATCGCTGGTTAAGTCCGTTGGGCGATGAGCTACAGACGGCGCTGTCCCTCGCCATGACGCAGCAGCTCAACACCGAGGATGTGGCAGGGATCGCACGCGATAACAGCAAACCGGTGGTGCGGGTGCTGTTGCAGATTCGTCGTTTTGACAGCTGGCCCGGCAATGCCGTCAGTCTGGATGCTGACTGGAGCCTGTCGACATCGCAAGGGAGTGAAAATCGTCGGCTGGTATGCCGAAGCCATCTTTCGCAAAGCGTCTCCGGCGATCCAGCACAAATGTTTGCCGCATGGCAAGGTGTGGTTGAGCGCCTGGCAACTCAGACCGCAGAGACCGCAGCCCAATGGATGGCAACCGGCAGCGCCGCCTGTCGCCGTAGTTAGCGAGCGTCGACCGGGTTCGGGGCCGTGAACCCGGTCAACATATGCCGGTTACTCCGGCGTTTTAACGGCGCCATCAAGAAACAGCCGCACGCCATTCATGACCATATCACTGACTTTTTCTTGCGTGAAATCCGGCATCTGGCGCATGAAAAACAGGATCTCGCTTTCCGCTTTAATCAGTGAAGTAAACTGGACAGCGCGCAGCATCGGGTCCGATGGCGCCAGTTCACCTCGTTCCATTGCCGCTTTCATTTCCTGAGCCAGCGCCTCCATGCTTTGGCGGATACCGGATTCCAGAAACAGTTGTCCGATATCGGAATGCGCGGCTTCGCCCATCACGACACGATAGATTTGCAGGGCCTGGTTATCGCACGTCACCACCCGCAGCATATCTTCGCCAAAGCGGATGAGCTTCTGTTCCAGAGATAAGTGCTGGTTTTCCGGTTGAGTCAGCCCGTTTGCCGCTTCGGTAAGAAAACGGGCGCTGCAGTTGCGCACGACCGTTTCAAACAACGCCTCTTTTGAGGGGAAGTATTTATAGAGCGTGGCCTTGGAGCCACCGGCACGTCTGGCCACTTCATCCATGGAAGCGCGTTCGTAACCAATCTCCGTAAACACCTCCGCGGCGGCGGCCACGATCCCCTGGCGGCGCGCTTGCGTCAGTACCTTCATGTTGAACCCTTAGCTGGTTTTAAAGCGATGCGTAAACATAACTACACCGTACAGTATGGGTTTATTATGCCATGCCGGGACGTAAAATACCCCGCAGAGGGGCCGTAGTGTGACCTGTGGACAGGCAATGATGTATCAGGATATGAATCGGGCCTACGCCAGGCGGACAATCTGCTGGCAACCCATTGCCAACAATGAAGCACGGGGTTGCGATTTTAGTGTCTAGTTCTCGCTTACCGAACGGATCTTTAAAAGGTCTTCAACCAACCCTGGGCCCACAGGTTGCCATCCCAGGCGTTCTCTGGTCAGAGTACTGGCAGCAGACATATCATGTTCAATCAGCATGCTCATCCAGCCAAAATGCGCACTGGCGTCCTGAGCGGCGATACGCTTAACGGGCACATTAAGAATATAACCAATCACTTCCGCAATGGTGCGCATCGGGATCCCTTCTTCTGCCACCGCGTGATAACGCGCGTCAGGAATATTTTTCTCCAGCGCACGTACATAGACCTGCGCCACATCGCTGACGGATACCGCCGACCACCGGTTTTGCCCGTCTTCCACATACCCGGAAACCCCTTTCTGGCGGGCCAGTTCGATCAGTGGCGTGATTAAGCCTTGTTTCTTTGTGTCATGAACCTGCGGCAGACGTACCACCGAGACGCTGACACCACGTTGTGCAACGGCAAGCCCGGCTAACTCTGACGCCCGGCGCGGGTTAGGATTTTCTGGATTAAAGCACGCTTCTGTCGCCACGGCATGCTGGCCGGTCGACCCCATCGCCACGCCGGAGGTAATAACCAACGGTTTCTGCGTGCCTGCCAGCGCTGCGCCCATGGCCTCGATCGCCCGCTGGTCATTTTCGCAGTTGGCGACAAAGGTAGAAAAATCATGATTAAAGGCGGTATGAATCACGCCATCTGCCAGACTGGCTCCACGCTGCAGGCTAGCCAGATCGTCTATGTTGCCAAAATGCGCCTCGGCGCCGATGGCCGTCAGCTGTTTAGCCCCTTCAGCGCTTCGTGTTAAACCGAGCACCTGATGCCCTGCCGCCATAAGCGCGCGGGCAACGTTTGCGCCAATAAATCCGGTCGCGCCGGTAAGAAAAATACGCATAGGTAAACACCTCAGGTCAGATAAGGCTTCGCGCCCATTGACAACGACTATAGGGCCCGGCGTTAATACGATCTATGCTTGAAAGTCGCTATTAATCGTCCGATCGTCTCGAGGTAGTATGGACCCGCTCTCAGAACTCTTATCGTTGCTCAAGCCTCAGAGTTACGCTTCAGGCGGGCTTGCGCTAACCCAAAACATGGCCATTGCCTGGCCTTACCATGAGGGCATCAAGTGTTATACCGTGGTGTCCGGTCAGTGCTGGTTGTCCGTCGAGGGCGTCGCTGACAACGTGTTGCTCACCGCCGGCGATTGCTACCTTTTGCCTCCCGGTCCTTCGTTTACCCTTGCCACCAGCCTGTCGGTTGAGCCTGTAGACTTTGCCACTATTCTTGCTGAAAAGCGGCTGGGCAATCCGGCCGATTGCGGTGGGCAGGACGGCTGCTTTGTCGTTGGCGGCCATTTTGTTCTCGGCGGACATCATGCCAGTATGCTGTTAGGGGCGCTGCCGCCGATTGTGCATATTCAGAAAGAGGCCGATAAGGCAGCGATGCGCTGGTCGCTTGAGCAGATGGCAGCAGAAGTGCTTAACCCGCAGCCTGGTAGTGCGCTGATCGTCCAGCAGATGGCGTACACCATGTTGATACAGGCGCTGCGTTTGCATCTGTACGATGAAAACAGTCGCAAAGTGGGCTGGCTTTTTGTGCTGGCGGACAAGCCATTGAGCACCGCCATCAGCTGTATGCACAACGACCCGAGCCACCCCTGGACGCTGCAAATGCTTGCCGAAAAAGTCGGCATGTCGCGCTCAACCTTTGCCAGGCACTTCAAAGATAAAGTCGGCAGCGCACCGATGGAATACCTTACCCACTGGCGAATGTTGCTGGCCTGCGATCGCCTGAAAAATACCAAAGATTCGGTCACGCAGATTGCCAACGCGCTGGGCTACGAGTCTGAAAGCGCTTTTGGTAAAGCCTTTAAACGCGTGATGGGCTGCTCTCCCAGGCAGCATCGTTAAAAAAAATTATTTTCCCGACAATATTTCCGCACCTCATTCGTCTACCTCAGCAGAAGCTATTTTTTAGTGATTCACTGAGGAGTGAAAGCCATGAGAGATTTTGATATGCGTAGACAGGGTTGGGGGCACGGTCGCGGGTTTGGCGGTCGCCATATTGCGAAGCCGATAGTGATTGGCGTGGTGCTGGTGGTGGCACTGGGGTTACTGGTGATGTCCCTGTGGAACGCGGTGCTTCCTGCACTGATTGGCGTCAAAAGTATTGGTTTCTGGCAGGGGCTGGGTCTGCTGGTGCTGTGCCGGATCTTATTTGGCGGGCTGGGCATGCGCCCGGGAATGTTTGGCGCCCGTCGGCGGATGCATGAACGCTGGATGCAGATGACCCCGGAACAGCGCGAGCAGTTTATGCAGCATCGTCGCGCCGCTGGTTGTCATCATGAGCACCGCTGGCACGGCTTCGCGCGTCATCGCGACGGACAGTGCGCACGGGACGGCCAGCCTGAGTCTCAGGACGCTAAACCCACCGCTCAGCCGCAGCCGGAAGAGACAAACGCGCAGAAACCCGCAGGAACCGAGTAAGCGGCATGAGCGCTGAAAAAGCGAAAGACACTCCGCTGCTCTCGGCCCTTGCCGCCTGCAGAGCTAAGCTATCGGCGTTTATACGCGGCCGGACGGCGGTACGCGATGATGCGGACGATATTCTGCAGGAAGTCACGTATCAACTGATGAAAGTGGAACAGCCGGTGGAGAACGTCGCCGCCTGGCTATTCCGCGCCGCGCGCAATGAGATGACCGACCGATCGCGGAAAAAGCGTGAACTCCCGCTGTCGGCCTGGTTTACCGATGGCGAAGACGAGGCGTCGTTTCCCGAGGACGAACTGGCGGAGACCCTGTTTGGGGTCCCACAGTCGCCGGAAGAGGCCTGGCTGAGCGAAATGATTTGGGCAGAACTGAATAAGGCGCTGTCGGAACTGCCCGCAGCCCAACGAGAGGTATTCGAGAAAACCGAACTGGACGGCTACAGCTTTAAAGCACTGGCGGAGGAAACCGGCGTTAGCGTTCAGGCGCTGCTGTCGCGTAAACACAAAGCCGTGCTCTATCTGCGCACTCGCCTGCGTGCGCTTTATGATGAGCTCATCGGGGAGTAAACCCCGGATCACGCCGGCACGCGCTCTCAAGGAATAACCCGCGCGGCCCTCATCTGCGTAAACAGCGCAAAGAACATCTCATCGGTGGCCTGCATCCGGGTGAAGCCCGCCCGACGCAGTTTGCTGCCGTCGCCAAACATGTCGTAATGCCAGCCAAAGACAAAATCAGCAAACGTCCCGTCGCTCAGCCGCAGGATCTCCGCTTCCACCAGCCCCCTTTCCCCGGCAAGATCGCGCCATTCTGCCCGGTAGTCGTGAAACAACTGCTGAAAGGACAGCCTGACCGGCGGCGCACTCTCCAGCTCAAACCAGCGGGCAATGAGCGGCCACAGCTCGCTCCAGCGCCACAGATCGCCGTTATTGACGTTGAAGGCCTGATTCTCAGCGTTCTGCGCGGTAGCCGCCCACAGCGTCGCCTCGGCCAGCAACCCGCCATCCGTATAATCAACCATGCTGTGCCAGCTGTCTTCCGGGCCGGGAAAACGCAGCGGTAACCCCTGCGCTTTACACAGCGAGGCGTACAGGGCGATGCTCAGCGCGAGATTCATGGTATTGCCCGGCACCGCGCTGCCCACCACACCCGGCCTGATGGCATTCCAGTGCCACGGTTTTCCCCGCTGAAACTCGCTGAGCCAGCTGAGCTGGGCGGCGTTAAATTCCGCACCGGGGACCCCGGGATCGCTTTCACGCGCCGGCGTTTTGAACGGCCCCAGATGGGCGCCATAGACTTTGTAGCCCTGCATTAAGCTTACCGTCTGCAGCGGCGAGGTTTTCTCTATATTGCTGACCAGATTGCGCAGCATGGTGACGTTCGGTTCCACCATCTCGGTCCAGTTGGCGGCGTTCACCCAGGCACTGTAAAAAATATGGCTGACGTTATTCAGCGGTTGCAGCATCTGCGCGCTGTGCTGTGCATCCAGCAAATCGACGTTAACCAACGGAATATTATCGGGATGAGAGGCCCCCTGGCGGCTCAGGCCGATAACCTGCCACTGATGGCGCAGCAGCATGTTGACTAACTGTCGTCCGACAATACCGCTGGCACCGGCAACCAGCGCAACGTTTTGTGGCAGCATCTTATTCATGGTGACTCTCCAGAAAGGGTGACAGACACAGTGTGATCTATTATTTTTTCTACAGATATCCCATGAAACTGATGGCACTTATAAGCAGAATCATTAAATGAATAATAAGCTCAACGCCATTGCCACCTTCTTACGCGTTGCCGAAGCGGGCTCGTTTTCTGCCGCTGCCCGCCAGAGCGGTATCAAGCAGTCTGCCGTCAGTCAGCAAATCGCCGCGCTTGAGGAGGAACTGGGCGTGGTCCTGCTGCACCGGACCACGCGGGCGATGGCGCTGACGGCGCAAGGGGAAAGCTATCGCCGCGATATGACCCTGCTGCTGGACGCCATGCGGGAAGCAGAAAGGCGCCTGAACCCTGCCGACCCACAATGGCAAGGCACGGTTCACCTGCAGCTCCCCAGCGGCCTGGGTCAGATCTGGTTGCCGCACCTGCTGACGTTGCAGCAGATGCACCCGGGTTTACACCTGACGCTTTCGCTGGACGACCGCATTGCCGATCTGGTCACCGAAGGCGTCGATGTTGCGCTACGGCTCAGCCATGAACCTCCGCAAACGCATGCAGCGCGGGCATTGGCGCGTATCGAAACCCCGCTATATGCCGCCCCTGGTTGTAAACCGGTTCATTCGGTCAGCGAACTGGCGATACATCCACACGTGCGCTTCAGCGGCATCGCGCAGGAGGCACCGCTGCGGTTAGTGTCGGGCGATGAAACCCTCGAGGTGAGCGTGAATACCGTGTTTCGGGCCAACACCAGCGATGCGCTGTTGCAGGCGATTGAGGCTGGTATCGGCATCGGCGGCATGCAGCGGCCCCTCGCCGCCAGGGCGTTGCAGGCCGGCAGGCTGGTTCCGGTTCTCCCCGCCTACCGGCTACCCGATCGCTTCCTCTACGCGGTCTATCCCGACGCCCGTTTTATCCCCCAGAGGGTCAGGAGCATTATCAGCGTGATTGAAGGCGTGCTGGCGGGCATAATCAGCATGTCAGAAGAACGCTAAACTTTAATGATCCAGTCAGGTGGGGTTGTCACAAAACGCGCCTTTAAATCAACAAAACTTAACACCTCCCCCTGGCACTTTTACAATAGTTAATGCTGCAAGGTATAAATATAAGTTTTGCCATTGGTCTTTGTTTTTGAACTGTATATTTTGATTAGGAACTTCTTTTAAAAGAAAAGAATTGCGGATAGATTATTAGTCTCTGGTGCATCGTGATAAAAGTCAAAAAAAACATGAAACGCAGGCACCAATTAATTTCAGCATATTCATTGGCGTGTGATTTTAAGAAATCCTCCACATGATAACCATTTAATTAATTTAATATCAATTATGAATAATAAGATCATAGTTCCTGTGTTCCTGGTAGCGATGTTAACTTTTATAAAGCCGCTCCATTCCGCACCCCGGGTTATTGTGGCTGATGCCTTTATGGTCGACAAACACTCTGTTCTGTCGAACCTGTCTGTGACCTGGGCCACAATAGAATCTGGTGCTGCTTACCCAACGAGTTTACATCCCTACGACGACGGGTATCGATATTATGGACCTGCGATACAGGGCCGCGAATACGGTGATGCTCAAGAAACCTCTTATCGGGACTACTGGGATACAATGTATGGCGGTGGTCGAACTATGATACGGATAAAACCAGAGGATACGTGGGTTACGCTGGCACAAGAATATGGCAAAACTGCTGGTGTAAATGGCACAGGAATATGGGTGCATTATACACCAGCCTCTTATTATACATTGATGAAATCGTGCACCGTGGTATCCCGAGTGGCAACACTGACTACGTATATCGAAACCGACGTTATGCCAGATCCGTTATCTTGCAGTAATATCCCACAAATACCTGACCCGGCTAAATGCGATCTCGACATAATAGGCTCAAGCACCATAGACCATGGAACATTGGTCGATGTGGAAGTCAACGGGAACATTAAAACGACGACCGTTGCCCTCAAATGCACAAAGCCAGCGGCAGTGGAATTCAGGCTTCTGAATCATCCGGTAGAACTTGGTAATGGTATAACCTCGACAATCACCATTGATGGTAGTTTATCTCCGGTTATTCATGTTGATGACTTCAAGAATGTCACTATTGCGTCGACATTATCAGCCTCAAATCCGACAGCAGGGCCTTTTTCTGGAAATATTATTGTTGTTGCCAATGTCAAATAGATATTTAGTCGAGAGTGAAACGATAAATCAAAGAAGGACAATTAGAGCCTATCCCAGTAGGCGTAGATTGATGCGGCCAGTTTGGCCACGGACAGCGCGGAACCACCGGAGCGTACACGCAGTACGTGAGGATGGTGAGCACTGCCCAGGGCCAAAATGGCAAATAAAATAGCCTAATGGGATAGGCTCCTAGAGGATAACATCACCTCCTGCCATCTGAAGCAGTCTTTGCTCAGCGGTGTCGTATTCATCCGCAAATCGCCACCAACCGGGTGGCGGTTAACACCGACCCACCCCAGGATTTTCCAGTGCGACATGCTGGCCCGCACCGGACAATCCCCTCACCAAAGCACTCAGGCGTCTCTTCCCCTCTATACACTGACAAATGTCGGCGGGTCGAAGGCGGTCACCGGCGGCAGCGCCTCGCGCCACAGCTCAATCTCCACCCAGCAGCTTTGCGCGCTACAGCCCTGACCCAGCCGCGAACTGCCGCGATCCTCGGTTAATACGTTAGGATTGCCATGCTTATCCAGCGACCCCTTTTCATTCGGGTCCTGAGGGTCATACCAGGCACCGGTCGACATTTGCACCACGCCCGGCAAAATCTGTTCGCTCAGGTGTACGCCAGCCAGAATCGCGCCGCGCGCGTTATACACTTTCACCACGCTGCCTTCGCCGATCTCCCTCGCCTGCGCATCCTGTGGATGCATCCACAGCGGCTCGCGGCCCTGAATTTTGGTTGCCCGGCTGACGCTGCCGTGATCGTACTGGCTATGCAGGCGGGTGCGCGGCTGGCTGGAGAGCAGATGCAGCGGCCAACGCGCCGCTTCCTGCCGTTGCCAGGCCGCCTCCTGTTCATCCCACCATGGGTGGCCGGGACATTCACGATAGCCAAATCCGGCAATCGTTTCGGAGAACAACTCAATCTTGCCGGACGGCGTGGAGAGCGGATAGCGCTGCGGATCGGCACGGAAATCCGCCAGAAAGACCTGGGGTTGCTCCGGCGCGCTGTACTCCAGTACCCCTTGCTGCCAGAACGCCTCAAACGATGGCAGCTCAATCCCCTCTTCCCGCGCCCGCGGTCGCGACTCTTCGTAGATCTGTCGCAGCCACTGCCCGGCATCACGACCTTCGCTAAAGCACTCGCCGCAGCCCAGCCGTTCGGCCAGGTCGCAAAAAATCGCATAATCATCGCGCGCTTCGCCCACCGGCGGGATTTGCGCGCTCATGGCAATCATAAACCCGTCGTGGCCGCCGCTGCCGATATCTTCCCGCTCAAGCGAGGTGGTAACCGGCAGAACGATATCGGAAAATTTGGCCTGTGCGGTCCAGTACTGTTCGTGCACCACCACCGTTTCCGGTCGCCGCCAGGCTTCACACAGGCGGTTGATATCCTGATGGTGATGAAATGCGTTACCGCCCGCCCAGTAGACCAGGCGAATATCGGGATAGCGCAGATGCTGGCCGTCAAACTGATAGGCTTCGCCCGGATGCAGCAGCATATCGGAAAGCCTCGCCACCGGGATCACACTGTTCACCGCGTTTTTACCGGCAGGCAGCCGCGGCCCGGAAAAGGCCTTACGCGCCGCTCCTGCCAGATTGGTACAGGCATAGCCAAACCCCAGACCGCCGCCCGGCGTACCGATTTGCCCCAGCAACGCGGTAAGCGCCACCGTCGCCCAGTAAGCCTGCTCGCCCTGGCGCGCGCGCTGTATCGACCACGAAATATTCACCATGGTGCGCTGGCTGGCCATTTCACGCGCCAGCGCGGTAATCTGCTGCGCGTCAATCCCGGTAATTGCCGCCGCCCACGCCGGCGTTTTTGCCACGCCGTCGCTATCTCCCATCAGGTAGGCACGATACGGTGCAAAACCCACCGTGTGGCTGGCGACAAAGTCGCTGTCGTACAGGGATTCGTTAATCAGAACGTAGCAGAGCGCCAGCAACAGCGCAGTATCCGTCCCCGGACGCACGGCAAGCCACTCGGCGCTCTCGACGGCACTCAGATCGTTACGCACCGGACTGATATTCACAAAACGCGTCCCCTGCTCCTGCATCTTCTCCAGCCAGTACTTCAGCATATGGTCGTTGGCGCCGCCACCGTTGACCTGCGAATTACGCAGCGGCAGTCCGCCAATCGCCACAAACAGCTGGCACTCCCGCGCCAGTTCGGAGAAATGGGTATGCTGACGATGCAGCGGGCTTAGCGGCCCAAGGACATGCGGAAGAATGCGCTCACCCGCGGCGCTGCTGTACGTATTGGTGCTGGCGGTATAGCCGCCGAAGGACTTGAGAAACCGGTGCAGCTGGCTTTGGGCATGGTGAAAACGCCCGGCGCTGGCCCAACCGTAGGAGCCGCCGAAAATCGCCTCATTGCCGCAGCGCGTTTTGACCGAATTCAGCTCGCGGGCCAGCAGGTCGAGCGCCACCTCCCAGCTCACTTCAACAAACGGCTCTTTGCCGCGCCCCTCGCGCGAAGCCGGGCCATGTTGCAAATAGCCGGCACGCACCGCCGGACGGCGAATTCGCGTCTTGCTGGTGACCGCGTCGGGGAGCGACTGACCGATACGTGAGGGGTTTTTATCCCACGGCACCGGCGTCACTGCGTCAATGTTGCCGTCACGGGTCTGGACCTGCCAGGTTCCCCAATGCATCACGGTCAGGTTGTGTTGTTTTCTCATAGTGCCTGTGTTCTTTTTCGCCCGATAACGGTCGCCATAATAAAGGGGGATAATCGATGTATCACCCTATAATCTGCTACACCGGAAGGATTATTCACGCAGAACAACTCTACATTATTCCTGAGTGCGATATATTACAGCGACAGAATAATTATAATTAAAACGTAATTTTTATTTGAATTAATAAGGCATGCAAGCAATTTAAATCCACAAAATAAAAATGGATTAACCCGCATCATGAAATATTTTCAGGTTACAGGTGACAAATTTAAGTTTTCCTCAGACAATTCTTCGATATACCATTGTTGATATAGCTTATATATTTTTTGTATTTGAGGTTGAGTGGTGATTATTGTCATGCTACTGCTCCGCTGCCTCCTCCATCACAGGACCATAATAAGAATGTCGCAGAAAATGAAATTATTGCCCATCGCGCTGGGTCTGCTCTCGCTCGCCTCCGTAAACGCCCTGGCGGCAGAAGCCTTATCACTTCAGGGAAAAACCATCGGCGTCGCCGTTGTCGGCACTCAGCACTTCTGGGATCGTGAAGCCTATAAAGGCGCTACCGAAGAAGTCGAGAAACTGGGTGGCAAAGTGATCGGCGTCGACGGCGGTCGTGATAACCAGGTTCATGCTAACAACCATGATATTTTACTGTCACGTAAAGTCGATGCGGTAATTAGCATCCTGGGCGATAGCGCCGTTGAACCTAAATTCAAAGCGCTGCGCGATGCGGGCATTCCGGTATTTACCGTTGACCATGTATCAAAATACTCCGTCAATAACACCACTTCCGATAACTACACTCTGGGGTCAACCATTGGTCGTTATATGGCTGATGAGTTAGGCGGCAAAGGTAACGTTGCTGTATTTAACGCGTTCTCCAGCTCTCTGCGTATTTGCGGCATTCGTTACGATCAGTGGAAATATGTCCTTAAGGATTACCCGGATATTCATATTATTCAACCGGAGCTGGCGGAACAATTTGCCAACTCGCCGGAAGATGCACGTAAGAAAACCCTCGAACTGCTGAGCCAGTACCCGAAAGGTAAACTCGACGCCATCCACGTTGCCTGCTGGGATCAGCCGGCCATCGGCATTGTCCAGGCACTGGAAGAGACTGGGCGCGATAAAGACGTCAAGGTCACCGCCATTGATGCCGGTCCTGAAACGCTGGAAATCATGGCCGAGCCGGGCAGCCCGTTCGTCGCCAACGTCGCCCAGCAGCCGCACCTGATTGGCCAGACCTCGGCTGATAACGTCGCCCGCTACTTCGACAAACAGAAGCTGCCGGTGCAGACCTTTATTCCGGTTGTTCCGGTGAAAGGTCCGCAGGAAGCGAAAGCGGTCTACAAACAGCTGGGATATGGCGAACTGCAGTGATAACTCAATCCTCCGGCGGGACCCATCCCGCCGCTGGTCTGGCGATGAACCAGATCAGCAAAACCTTCGCCAACGTGACTGCATTAAATGCGGTCACGCTGCTTCTGAACCCCGGTGAAATTCACGGCCTGATCGGCGAGAACGGCGCGGGAAAATCCACGCTCATTAAGATCCTCGCCGGCGTGTACCAGGCCGATAGCGGCAACGCCACCCTCGACGGAGTACCTCTGCCGCTCGGCAATCCTGCGGCGATTGAAGCGCTGGGCATCCGCGTTATTCACCAGGAGCTTAACCTGATCCCGCACTTTACCGTCGCGGAATCGGTGTTTCTGGGTCAGGAGTACCGCACCCGCTGGGGCGCGCTGGACCGGCGGCGCATGAATGCCGCTACCGAGACGTTTTTCCGCGACAGCTGGCAGCTGGACATCAACCCGCGCCGCCTGATCCGCGACCTCAGCCTCGCCGAACGCAAACTGGTGCAGATAGCCAGGGCGTTGATCGATGGCGCCGCAAAGCTGGTGGTGTTCGATGAGCCCACCGCGCCGCTGGAAGCCCAGGAAGCCAGTCTGGTCTCCTCGGCGATCCTGCGCCTGCGGGAACAGGGGATCGCGATCCTCTATATTTCTCACTATCTCAACGAAATCGCTGCCCTGTGCGATCGCGGCACGGTGCTGCGTAACGGCGAGGTCGTCGGCTATCCTGACCAGCAGCTCCTGCAAAATACCGATGCGCTGATAAAAATGATGGTCGGTCGCGATATCGAGCAGCTGTATACCCCGCGCCAGAGCAGCGCTCAGGAAGTCGATGCCGCCGCCCCGGTGCTTTCCGTGCGCCATCTTAGCGACGGCCAGCAATTAAACGATATTACCTTTGATATTCAGCCCGGTGAGATTGTCGGCGTGGCCGGGCTGCTGGGTGCAGGGCGCGACGTGCTGGTCGATCTCCTTTACGGGCTACGCCGCCCTCGTAGCGGCACGATCAGCATCGACGGCCAGCTGAAACGACTGCGAACGCCCTATCAGGCCACCCGCGCCGGGCTGGCGCTGGTCCCCCGCGACCGCCGTCATCAGGGACTGATCCTCCCCTTTTCCACCGCCGATAATATTAATCTGGCCTCGCTGCCGGACACCGCCACCTTCGGCTGGGAACGTCGAGGCCGAGCGCTGGAAAAAGCGCGCAGCTGGATCGAGCAACTTTCCATCCGCCCCGGCCGCCCGGAACTGCCGGTGCGCTTGATGAGCGGCGGCAACCAACAAAAGGCGATTCTCGCCCGCTGGCTGGGCACCGACGCACGGCTGTTCATTCTCGATGAACCGACCCTCGGGGTGGATATCGGGGCACGCAGCGATATTTATCAGCGCACCCGTGAACTGGCGGATCGCGGTCGCGGCGTGCTGGTTTCTTCCAGCGACGCACCAGAACTATTGGGCCTTTGTGACCGCATCCTGGTGATGTGGCGCGGCGAGCTGGTCGCCAATCTCCCGACCCAGGGGCTGACGCTGGACGCGTTACTGGTGACGATTAACGGTGGACAGGAACAACAGGTATGAGCGCAAGCATCCAGCGTCGCCCCCTTCCGGGCATCACGACGCTTATCGAAAAATTCCCCCTGATTCTCTTTTTTGCGCTGCTGGTGTGGCTCAGCCTCCAGTCGCCGTTCTTTTTAAGCTGGCAAAATATCAGCATGATGCTGGTGCAGAGCGTACCGCTGGCGATCCTCTGCTTCGGCCTGGTGTGCGTGATAGCCGTCGGCGGCGATGATGTGGTCTCCGGCGGGATTGACCTGTCGCTTCCCGCCATTGCGGTGCTCGGCGTGGCGCTGCTCAGCCTTGGCATGGCGGAGTGGAACACCCCTTACCTGCTGCTGTTATTACTGCTGATTGCCGTCAGTCTGGCCTGCGGGGCGGTCAACGCCACGCTGGTGCTGGCGGCGGGTCTGCCGCCGCTGCTGGCGACGTTGTCGACCTCGGTGGCCTTCACCGGGCTGACCGACCTGCTGACCGGCCAGCGGCGCATCGCGGTCAATGACCCGCTGATGGTGGCCTTTCGCGATAACGATCTGTTCGGTATTCCGTGGCCGCTGATCTACCTGCTGGCGGTCTTCGCGCTGTTTCAGTTTCTGCTGCATCACTCCCGCTTCGGCCAGCATTTACAGGCGGTTGGCGGCAACCGCGATATGGCGCAGATGAGCGGGCTCAACGTGCGCCGTTTGACCATTATTGTCTGGCTGCTGGCGGGGGTCGCCGCCGGACTGGCGATTATGCCGCTGCTCAGCCAGGGCTCCGGCAGCTCCAGCGGCACGGCAACGCCATTGCTGCTGGAAACCGTTCTCGCCACCTTTATCGGCGCGGCGTTCTCGCGGCGTCGCGTGGTCACCATTTGGGGCGCGCTGCTCGGTGCGGTGCTGGTCAACGCACTCTCTAACGGGCTGGGCCTGCTGGGGGTGAATATTTTCTGGATGGGGGCGATCAAAGGCGGCCTGATCCTCGTGGTGCTGGCGGCGTCGGCGGTCAGACATAAAGGAGGCAACTGATGAGCCAGTTGACGCTCAAAACCCCATCAACGGGGCAAACCGGCAGCAGCCCGCTGGCATGGCTGTCGCGGGCAGGATTCGGCGTCATTACCCTGCTGGCGATTGCCCTGTTCGGCTGGGCCAACCCGGTATTTTTGACCTTCGATAACTGGGCCAACCTGCTACAGGGCAGCGCCATTTTGCTGATCGTAGCGATGGCGATGACCCTTATCGTCAGCGCCGGAGCAATTGACCTCTCCGTTGGCGTGGCGCTGGATTTCGGCGCGGCCTTTGCGCTGGTGGCGCTCAAAACCTGGCACCTGCCGTGGCAAGCTGCGGTCGGCTGCGCGCTGCTCGGCGGGGTGATTATCGGCCTGCTGAACGCCTTCCTGATCCTTATCTGCCAGATTCGCCCGTTCCTTGCCACCCTTGGCACCTGGTTTATCGCCAGCAGCGCCGAGCGCATCTACACCGACGGCGGCGGCTCTATCTCTTTCCGTCGGATGGCGCCGGAGTATCACGATCTGGCAGTCGGCAATATCGCCGGTATTCCTACACCGGTGGTGATTGTTCTGGTGCTGTGGCTGGCGGCCTGGCTGATAACCGAACGAACGTTGTTTGGCAAATACGTTCGCGCGATCGGCCAGAACGGCGAAGCGGCGCGAATCGCCGGGATCCGCGACCGCCGGACCATGCTGTGGGTGCTGGTGGCGGCCTCCGCCCTGTGCGCCGTTGGCGGCGTGATCCTCTCCGCCAACCTGCGGCAGTTTACGCCGCTGGCCGGCCAGGCCTATCTAATGGACGCTATCGCCGCGGTATTTATCGGCACCGCCTTCAACCGGCTGGGCCGGGTCAGCATTGCCGGCACCCTCGGCGGCGTGCTGTTCCTCGCGATTATTGATAACGGCCTGAATCTGATGGGGCTGAACTACCTCGTGAAAGATGCACTGGTGGGCGTGATTCTGGTGGTGGCGCTGGCCCTCTCCTTCTGGCAGGCGCGCCTGCGTCAAACGCATCGTTAAGTGGAGCACGTATGGCAACTTTTGACGCCGTCTTTGTCGGCCTGACTATTCTTGATATCGCCGGTCGCCCGGTTCGCGACATCCCGCCGCGCGGCGGGGTGGCCTTTATCGAACAGATCCGCCTTAACCCCGCCGGTACCGCCGCCGGGGCCAATATCAATGCGGCAAAGCTGGGGATCCGTACCGCCGCGGTGGCCTGCCTGGGCGAAGACGAAAAAGCCGATTTTATCCTCGCCAGCTATGCCCGGCTGGGTATCGACTGCTCGCTGATCCAGCGCACGACGCTGAAGGAAACCTCAGCGACGATCCTGCCCATTCGTCCCAACGGCGAGCGCCCGGCGCTGCACTGCCGGGGGGCTTCCGATGCCCTTTTCGTCAGCGAAGACCAGTTCGCCGATATTCTTGATTGCCGCTTCCTGCACCACGGCGGTACCGGCCTGCTGGCCGCGATGGACAGCGGGCAAAGCGCGCAGCTGCTACAGGCGGCGAAAGCCCGCGGCGTGACCACCAGCTTCGATTTAATTGCCCCCGACGAGCACACCCTGGATCTGCTGCGCCCGCTGCTGCCATCGGTGGACTTCTTTATGCCTTCCCTTGAAGAGGCCGCGTATCTCTCCGGGCAGACGCAACCGGAAGCAATCGCCCGTTTCTTCTTCGGGCTTGGCGTCGGGACCTGCATTTTGAAAGATGGCGAGAACGGCTCCTGGCTACTGACCCGCGATGGCGCCATTGAACATATTGCGCCGTTCCGGGTTGATGCTGTCGACACCACCGGCTGCGGCGACAGCTACTGCGGCGGCTTTATTGCCGCCCTGGCCCGTGGGTTAAGCGTCAACGCGGCGTGTGAAGTGGCGTCTGCCGTCGCCGCGTTGGTGGCGACCGGGATGGGTTCGGATGCGGGGGTGGTTGACTGGGAACAGACGCAGGCGTTTATGGTGGCAAACCGCGGCTGACAAACAGCATCGCCGCCGCATCATGCGGCGGCACAAGCAGCTTAGCGCCACTGGTAGAGCAGCGGCTCCCCGGCGACATAGCGCTGGAGGTCGGCGGCAATCATCGCCGTATGCTTCGCGATGCTCTCCCGCGTCGCCCCGGCAATATGCGGGGTGATAATCACGTTATCAAACTCGGTGACAAACGGGTGGTCGCGCCACAGTGGTTCCCGGTGATACACATCCAGCGCCGCGCCGCCCAGCGGGCCGTGGCGCAGCGCGTTAATTAACGCCTCTTCATTCACTACTGCAGCACGAGAAGTATTAATCAGCAGCGCGCCCGGCTTCATGCTATTGAGCAATGGCGCGTTGACCAGGCCATCGCTGTGCGGGCCGCTGCTCAGATGCAGGCTGACGATGTCTGCTTCACGGAACAGCGCCTCAAGCGTCGTTTTCTGTAATCCCGGCTCGTTGATATCCTCGGCGGCGACAAACGGATCCACCACCAGCACCGCCATACCAAAGGCACGGGCAATGCGCGCCACCCGGCGGCCAATATTGCCGTAGCCGATCAGCCCCAGGGTTTTATTGCGCAGCTCGCTGCCTTTAAACACTTCATAAGGGCTTTCCGGGCTGACGTCCCACACCACATCACGGCGCAGCCCGTTCTGGGTGGCCTGCGCGGCATTCTCAGCGTTAGTGAACTCACCGCGTTTCAGCGCCGCGTGCGATTGCGGAATGTGTCGCGCCAGGCCCAGCATCAGCCCCAGCGTCAATTCTGCGGCGGCGTCAGCATTGCGGCCCGGCGTATAAAGTACCCGGATATCGCGCGCCTGGGCGGCCTTGGTATCAATATTCACCGGATTGGCACGGGTGCAGGCGATGACCTTCAGACGTGGGCAGGCGGCTATCACCTCTTCCGTCACATCATCGTAGCTGGTCACCAGCACGTCAGCGTCGTGAGCCAGCTCGATCAGCTGGCCAGCGCTTAGCTTCGGCTTGCCCAGCGCCCACCCTTCAACCCGCAGTTCGCCAAGTTGCTGAAATGCACTGAGATCGCCGGCGTGTTCGGCGGTAAAAGCAATTTTCATATGCGTTGTTCCTGAGAAAGAGCGTGAAGCGCCTCGCGGCGGGCCTGCCAGACCGGGAGCATCTGCTCGCGCAGCAGGCGATAAACCGGGTATAGCGCGGCGTAACGGTGATGCGCTTGCGGATTGGGCTGATAGCGGGTCTGCTCCAGCACCGGGTAATGGCTCAGGGCATCGACGCTGCGCGCTGCCAGAATCGCCGCACCGCGCGCGCTCAGCTCGTTGAACGCGCTGGAGACCACCGTTCTGCCGGTACAGTCGGCAATGATTTGCAGCCAGGTGGCTGAAGCCGCGCCGCCGCCGGTCAGATACAGTTCACCGCCCTGCGGGTAGCCCTGAAGCGAGTCGACGATGGCGTAAGCCAGCCCTTCAAACACCGCCCGCTGTAGCTCTGCGCGGGTGGTGTGCTGGCTGATACCGAAATAACCAGCCCTCGCCTCGGGGCTAAAGAACGGTGCGCGTTCGCCGTTAAGATAGGGCTGCCAGAACACCCCGCCGCTGCCCGGCTCAACGCTGGCGATGCTCTGTTCCAACTGCTGTAAATCCGGGTTCAGCGAAATCTGCTGCTGGAGCCAATCGATATTCGGTGTGCCAGCCTGCATCGGAAACAGATTAATGAAGCGGCCTGATTCGGCATGGGTGACGTAACGTGTCCCCTCGTTGACCGTCTGACGACCATGGCAGACGATGCCGGTGCAGCAGGTGGTGCCAAGAATGGTGTAGATGTCACCGTCGTTCACCGCGCCGCAGCCAAGCGCTGCGCTGCACACGTCGAGCGCACCAGCGGCTACCGGCGTGGCAACGGGAAGCCCGGTCAGCAAGGCGACCTCTTCTCGCAGCGTACCGGCCGGAGCATCCGGCGCCAGCAGCGGCGGGAACAGATGCGCTAAATCCGCCAGCCCCATCTCATTCAGCACCACCGTGGATAACGTCCCGCTGTGCTGATTAAGCAAAGAGGTGCTGGCGTCGGTGAGATCCAGCGCCGCGACACCGGTGAGGCGAAAGCGGATCCAGTCCTTCGCAAAAAACAGATAACGGGCCGCCGCCAGCCGCTCCGGCTGATGATGTTTAAGCCAGTACAGCTGCATACTGGTGTTGCAGGGTTGCAGGTGGGTGCCGGTATCGTCGAAGAAACGGCGGTCAAAACCGGGGCGCCTGAGCAGTTCGCTCATCAGCTCGCGGCTGCGGGTATCGCTCCACAAGATCCCCGGCCCAACCGGTTCGCCTTCGGCATCGCTGAGCCAGACACCTTCGCCCTGCCCGGCCAGACCAATCGCGCGTAAACGCCCGTTTTGCAGCGCCGGATGCTGGGCAATATCGCGCAGGATCGCCACCACCGACTGCCACAGCTGGGCCATGTCCTGTTCGGCATAGCCGTTAGCCGACAGCCGCGGGCCGGTATTCTGCGCCGCGCTGGCGCACGCCTGAAAATATTCATCAAACAGCACCGCTTTAACGCGTGAGGTGCCGATATCGATTCCGAGATAAAAATCCATGCCTGACCCGTTGGTGGAGAGAGATTTAGAACCTAATAGTGCTGGCTCTGGTCACGGCTCGTAGCGGCGACGCATCAGCTCGCACTCGAACAAAAACTCCAGCCCTTCCAGCTGGCGACGGGCCTCGTTAATATCTTTGCCCCAGCAGGTCAAGCCGTGGCCGCGCAGCAGGAAGCCGTAACGCAGCGGGTTGGTCTGGGCGTAATCTTCAATGCGCGCCGCCAGGGCGTCTATGTCCTGGTCGTTATCGAAAATCGCCACCGGTACGGTATCGAGATGGCTGTGCTGGCCGGTCAGGGTTTTCTGCATTTCATAGCCCTGCAGCGCCAGGGTGCCGCTTTTTTCAATACGCGACAGCACGGTGGCGTTGACGGTATGAACGTGTAGCACCACGTTGGCCTCCGGGAACAGGCGATATACCAGGGTATGCAGGCCGGTTTCAGCGGAAGGTTTACGCCCGGAAGGGGCTTTATTGCTGGCGATCTCAACCTGGAGGAAATCTTCCGTCGTCAGGCTGCCCTTATCGCGTCCTGACTCGCTGAGCCAGCACCAGGTCTCATCCTGGCGCACCGACATATTGCCGCCGGTAGCCGGTGCCCAGCCTTTCGCGCCGATCCAATGACAGGTGGTGACCAGTTGCGCGAGTCTTTCTTGCCACATAGCAGTTCCTTAGTTAGCGATGTTGATTTGAGAACCTTTACGGTCAGGCGCTATGGTTGCAGGCAGTTTGGACACCGACAGCGCACGGCCCTGGTCCAAAATGGCCAATGAAATAGCCTGATGAAAGGTTCTTTAGCCGTCTAAATGGCTATTTATCCGATACTAACACCGCTCGCTGACGTGAACAATATTTCAGGAAAGGCTGACATTGATAATGGTTATATCAGAAATGCATATGAAATTAGCAATTTCAACAACGATACAACCAGTCGGTTTCATGGAGCCAACATTACCCGCTATCAGTGACCGGAAACCATGGAGGATCGTTCTGCAAGAAAGAAGCTGGATGCGCCCGCAGAAATCGGGCGCAGTCGCGGTTAGAGCGCCGTGGCGGTCATATCAATCACAAAGCGGTATTTCACCTCCCCTTTCAGCATCCGGCTGAACGCCGCTTCAACCTCTTCGCCGCGAATCATCTCGATGTCCGCGGTAATGTTGTGCTGGCCGCAGAAATCCAGCATCTGCTGGGTCTCCTGGATGCTGCCGATGGAAGTGCCGCTGATGCTCAGGCGACGAAACACCAGCGGCGTGACATCCGGTGATGGGTGAGGACTGTCGGGGATCCCCACCAGCACCAGGCGGCCGTTGGTCTTCAGGGCCGCCAGATAGGGGTCAAGGTCGTGCGGCGCGGCGACGCAATCAAGAATGATATCAAGGCTGGCGACACTGGCTGCCATCTGTTGGCTATCGCGGGAAATCACCACCCGGCTTGCCCCGAGACGCCGCGCGTCTTCGCCTTTTTCCGGCGAGGTGGTAAACAGCGTGACCTCCGCCCCCAACGCGCGGGCCAGCTTGACCGCCATATGCCCCAGGCCGCCAAGGCCGATCACCCCGACCCGGTCTCCCGGTTTCACGTCGAAGTAGCGCAGTGGCGACCAGACGGTCACGCCGGCACACAGCAGCGGCGCAACGCCAGCCGGGTCAAGGTTTTCGGGAACGCTCACCACAAAGCGCTGGTCAACGACGATATTCTGCGCATAGCCGCCGCGAGTCAGCTCGCCGGTATAGCGGTCTGTGCCGTTATAGGTCGGCGTAAAGCCGCTGTCGCAATATTGCTCTTCCTGCTGCTGGCAAAAGGT
Organism: Klebsiella sp. B345; assembly: GCF_051131735.1. Taxonomy (NCBI): domain Bacteria; kingdom Pseudomonadati; phylum Pseudomonadota; class Gammaproteobacteria; order Enterobacterales; family Enterobacteriaceae; genus Klebsiella; species Klebsiella sp. B345. The sequence continues at coordinate 4,813,636 of NZ_CP180443.1, read as the reverse complement.
ACACTGCCCGCAGGAGTCGACCATCACCCCCACTCCCACCAACTGACCCGGCGAAAAGCGCGTTGCCGCCTTACCGCTCTGGCGAACCCGCCCCACAATTTCGTGGCCCGGCACCAGCGGATACTGGCTGACGCCCCATTCATTGCGCGCCATATGCAGATCGGAGTGGCACACGCCGCAGTAGAGAATATCGATCAGCACATCGTTATCCTGAACGTCGCGCAGGGAAATTTCCCCCACCCGTAGCGGCTGGTCGGCAGCGGTGGCCATCATTCCACGAATCTTCATCTGTACCTCAGGTCTGGCTGTAAAAAGGCCGCACACTATAGACAGGCGGTTTCCAGATTGGTAGTAGTTACCATTTGGTGACCATAAACAGAGAGGAGCAAAAATGCCGGTTATCGTCGAGGGGAAACTCTATTTCTATGCTGATTCCGCCCCGCGCAGGTTGATGGATCTTTTTTCGCTAAAGTGGTCTTCCATGGTGCTGCACGCGCTGTGGCACTGGCCGAACCATCGCTGCCGCACCGCTGAACTTCAGCGCAGCCTGCAGGGGATCTCAAAAAAGATGCTGATCCAGACCCTGCGCGAACTGGAGATGCGCGGCTTGATTAGCCGTCATGTTTACCCGGTGGTGCCGCCAAAGGTGGAATATACGCTGACCGATTTGGGCAAAACCTTCGCCCAGCCGATTGAGCAGATGTATCTGTGGGGGCTGGAGAATCAGGTCGCGCTGGATGAGATGGAAGCACATTACCAGGCGGCAACGGAAAAAAGCGCGTCGTCCTGAAAATCGCCACTCCGGAATTGCTCCACGACGGTGCAAAACTTTGCACTGTGCACACTATTCTGGCAAACACCTGCGGGTTAACGACTTTTTATGTGCACTGTGCACAGTGCATTGTGTTAACCCTGCCCCGATTTTATTGGCATACCTCTTGCTACCCCTCTGCATCGCCATTCGGATAGCCACTCAGAGGTTCCACTATGTCAAACAGCAATGATTTTCCGCTCGTCGAAGCGCCTGCCACCGGGCGCAAGGGCGTATTTTCGATCTCCATGGTCCTGTTCAGTTTCACCTTTTTTACCGGCACGATGTTCGCAGGCGGCAAGCTTGGCGTCTCTTTTTCCATCGTAAACCTGCTGTGGATTGCGGTTATCGGTAACTTTCTGCTGGCCCTGTACGCCGCATCGCTCGGCTGGATCGCCGCTCGCAGCGGGCTGAATACCGTGCTAATGGGGCGTTTTTGCTTCGGAGAAATCGGCAGCAAACTTGCTGATTTTATTCTCGGCTTCGCCGAGCTGGGCTGGTACGCCTGGGGGACGGCAACGGTCGCTATCTCACTGGTCAAAATCCTCGCCCTGCCCGAGGTCGCGACCATTCCGCTAATGATCCTGTTCGGGATCCTGTTCTGCGTGACCGCGCTGGTGGGCTATAAGGGGCTGGACGCGCTGTCGCGTATTTCGGTGCCGCTGATGTTTATTCTGCTGGTGGTGTCGATGTACCTTGCCGCCCATCATGCCGGTGGCTGGCAGGCGATGATTCACATCGAACCGAGCGAAACCATGACCTGGTCGGCCGCTATCACCATGGTGTTCGGTACCTTCGCCAGCGGCGCGACCCAGGCGACAAACTGGACCCGGCTGGCGAATTCCAGCCGCACCGCCATCATCGCCAGCATGAGCAGCTTCCTCGTCGGTAACGGGCTGATGATTGTGGCCGGAGCCTGGTGCGCCATCGTCTATCAGCAGGCCGATATCGTCGAAGTGCTGATTTTGCAGGGGCTTTCCGTTGCCGCGGTGGTGATGCTGTGCCTCAACCTACTGACGATTCAGGGACCGACAATCTATAACGTCTCTGCCGCCGCCTGCCATCTGCTGCGCAGCGAGCGCCGCCGTACGCTGACCGTCGCCGCCGCTGGCGTCGGGATTCTGCTGGCCATTGGCGGTATGTACGAAATGCTGATCCCTTTCCTGGTCCTGCTGGGCAGCATTATTCCGCCTATCGGCGGCGTGATCCTCGCCGACTATTGGTTTTATCGCGGCGGCCGCTACCCTCTGCTGCAAACCGCCCGTTTACCGCGCTTTAACTGGCTGGGGCTTGGCGCCTACGCCGTGGGTGCGGTGGTGGCTTACTTGTCGCCGTGGATTGCGCCGCTGGTTGGCATTACCGTTTCCGCGCTGGTCTACATCGCCCTGACGCGTCTGAGCAAGCGTCAACCCGCCGCTGATTCCGTCGCGGAGCAGTAACCATGAGCCTGACGGTCAGCGAAATCCTCGCCCTTGACGGCCTCTCCGCCATGCGCCTGCGAGCGGGCAAACAGGGGCTACAGCTGGCGGTTCGCTGGTACTACGTAGCGGAAAATGAAAATATCGCCGAGTGGATCATGGGCGGGGAGCTGGTGTTTATCACCGGGATCAACCATCCCCGCGATGAGGACAACCTGATCCATTTGCTGATGGAGGGTAAGCAGCGCGGGATCGCCGGGATGGTGATCCTCACCGGCGACGCCTATATTCAGGCGATCCCGCGGCGGCTGCTCGCCCTCGCCGACGAACTCGGTATTCCGCTGATCGAACAGCCCTATTTGCTGAAGATGGTGATTGTGACGGAACGCATCGGCACCGCGTTGGTACGTAGCGAGAATGCCCTGCAATCACAGCGCGATATTCTGATGCAGCTGCTCACCGGCGATTATCCCGACCTGCAAATCCTGCATCAGCGCGCGCTCCACCAGCAGCTGGATTTTACCCGTCCGCTGCGGGTCGCGGCGCTGCGCCTGGAGGGAATACAGCGGCTGTTTCGTCAGTCGCCACCTGAGCAGGCCGAAGCCTGGCTACAGCAGGCCCGCCGCACCGTGCGTCAGCGATTGCAGCAGCAACTCAACCAACAGGGCAACCCTTTCCCGCTGGTGGAGCGCAGCAATATGTTTCTGTTCCTGCTGCCGGATGAGGAAGGTGAGTTTTATCAGCAGAAAAAATGGCTAGAGCAGTGGTTGCTCGCGCTGGCACAAGGCAATGACGGGCTGTCGCTGCTGTGCGGCCTTTCCGCGCCGGTGCAGCAGCTACAGGGATATCAGCGCGCGCTCTCGCAGGCGCGTCAGGCGCTGGATCTCAGCGATAACCTGCGCCCGGCCCAGCGCATCAGCGACTATCAGCAACTGGGCTTTATCAAACTGCTTTCCGCCGTCAGCGATCCTACGCTGCTGAGCGATTTTATGCATGACACTCTCGGCTGCCTGATCGAACCCGACCGCAAAAGCCCGTGGCTGCTCATGGAGACGCTGGAAACGCTGCTTCAGGAGAACGGCAACGTGGTCAGGGCCGCCGAGCGGTTAGGTATTCACCGCAATACGCTGCATCAACGCATCCAACGCATTGAAAAACTGACCAGCTATCCGGTCAGTCATCCGCAATTTCATCTCAACGCCTCTGTCGCCTTAGCGATCTGGCGTATGTCGCAAAACCATTTACGGGAACAACCATGAAAATTATCAACGCGCGCCTGCGCCATAAAGCAGCACTGTATACCCTTGATTTACAGGATGGTGTGATTAAAAGCATCGTTTCGCAATCCGCAGCGCAGACCGCTGGCGCCAGCAATATCGACGCCCAGCAAAAGCTGGTGATCCCGCCGTTCGTCGAGCCGCATATCCATCTCGACGCCACCCTGACCGCAGGCGAACCGGAGTGGAATATGAGCGGTACGCTATTTGAGGGCATTACCCGCTGGAGCCAGCGTAAAGCGAGCGTCACGGTAGAAGACACGCGCCAGCGCGCGCTGAAAACGATCGGCATGCTGCGCGATAACGGCGTGCAGCACGTGCGCACACATATAGATGTCACCGATCCGTCTCTGACGGCCCTTGAAGCGATGCTGCAGGTGAAAAAAGAGGCGGCCCATCTTATCGACCTGCAAATCGTGGCCTTCCCGCAGGAGGGCATCGAATCCTTCCCCGGCGGGCGTGAGCTGATGACCCGCGCCATTGAGATGGGTGCCGACGTGGTAGGCGGTATTCCGCATTACGAAAACACCCGCGATAAGGGAGTCAGCTCGCTGGTCTTTCTGATGGACCTGGCCCAGCGCCACGGCTGCCTGGTGGATGTTCACTGCGATGAAATCGACGACCCGCAGTCACGCTTCCTGGAAGTACTGGCAGAAGAGGCCCGGGTTCGCGGCATGGGCGCGCAGGTTACCGCCAGTCATACCTGTGCGATGGGCTCCTACGATAATGCTTACTGTTCGAAGCTGTTCCGCCTGTTAAAGGCGTCGGGCATCAACTTTATCTCCTGCCCGACCGAAAGCATTCACCTGCAGGGGCGCTTCGATACCTGGCCAAAACGCCGCGGCGTGACACGGGTGGCGGAGCTGGATCGCGCCGGGATTAACGTCTGCTTTGCCCAGGATTCCATTCAGGATCCGTGGTACCCGCTGGGTAACGGCAACATTATGCGCATTCTTGATGCCGGCCTGCATATCTGCCATATGCTGGGGTATGAAGATTTGCAGCGCTGCCTCGACCTCATTACCGATAACAGCGCCCGGGCGCTGTGCCTGGGCGATAACTACGGTATTGCCGAGGGGCGTCCAGCAAATCTGCTGATCCTTGATGCAGAAAATGATTATGATGCGGTATGCCGCCAGGCTAAAGTGCTGACCTCCATTCGTCACGGCAACATCATTATGCAACGCCAGCCGGAGCAGGTTTGCTATTCAAACTGAATAAATAAAGGGATGCTAATGATTAAGCTGACGGGTCGTTTAGTGTGCAAAGATGCCGACGAGGCGGCGCTTGTGCGCCAGTACCTTCCGGAACACAAGAAACTGACAAAGGAAGAAAGCGGATGCGTGTCATTTGAGGTTACGGAAACGGCGGATCCTTTGATCTGGAAAGTCGAAGAGCTTTTTAGCAACCAGACGACCTTTGATGCTCATCAGACAAGAACCAGGGCTTCAGTCTGGGGAAGTGAAACCCGCGCGATTGCCCGGGAATATGACATCTCAGAGGTTGAATAGCCGTACCGCTGATGCCCTTTTCAACAAGCCGCCCATGGCGGCTTTTTACACCTGCAGCAAATTACACTTCCTCAATAGAATTTCAGGCCCTGTTATTGCAAATCTTCGCGAGTTGGTCCCTGAAAGTAGATGCTACTAATATGGCAGTGACGAGGTTGCGTCAGCACAAAACGAATCGTTTCCCAGACGGAACGGCCGTCCATTAGCCGCTCCCCCATTCTGCATTGTTCATCGCCAGGCGCGTCTAACCCAGTCAGTTCAAAATCCGGTGGATACAAACCGGTTACCCGGATGTTTTCTTTGGATAATTGTTTTGACAGTTTAGTAGTAAAACCGCTAAGCCCATGTTTACTGGCAAAAAATGCAGGATGGGCAATGGAATCTGTGAAATTCGCAATACCGCATACAGATATAATCGCAACGATGTCAGCGCGGTCCGAGTGCCTTACTCCTGGGAGCAACGCCTGTGTGAGTAGTATTGAGCCCGTCAGGCCTGAACTGATGGTATTGAGGATTTCAGTGTCCGGTTGCTCGTCTATTGTCCCTGACAACCACTGAGCAGCATTAAGGATTAAAATGTCTATGGGCTGGTCTGAATGTAAGAGTTGGGAAGCAAACTGGGCAATAGATTCAGGCTGGGTTAAATCACAGATATACCCTTTTGCAGCTCCACCTTCAGCTGTAATGATGCCGCAGGTTTTTTCAATATCAGCAAGGCGCCGCGCGCTAAACTCCACGTCGACCCCCTCTCGCGCCAACCACACGCACAATGCCTGACCAAATCCTCCGCCCCCACCAGTGATAACAGCCCTTTTACCCTTCAGCATAGTCATGCATCCTTTTTGCGATGTGTATGTATCGGGGGATATATAGCATGAGGCGGCGGGGTGACATCTTCCAGTTAGTGCCATTTGTCGCGGGATAAAAAACGCTGTCTGCCAGCTTTTTATCGTGTTCCTGGGGTGAGGAAATGTCAGAAATGAAAAAACCCCAGGATATTAACTATCCTGGGGTTTTATATTTGGCGGAAGCGTAGAGATTCGAACTCTAGAACCCTTTCGGGTCGCCGGTTTTCAAGACCGGTGCCTTCAACCGCTCGGCCACGCTTCCGGTATGGGGCGCACTATAAACACCTCTGCGTAGGCTGTAAAGCCCGATTTTGTTCAACTGCCGTAAAAACAAACAAAAATGCGTTATTCGTCTGAAATATAGGCATATTGCATAAAAAAAATACGCAAATCGGGCCGGCTACGGTCAATGTTTTTTGATGTACATATCTTTCGTGAAGTAGTACCCCAGCTTATCCGGTGTAAATCCGCCTACCCACGGCTTCACCAGGTGCGTTCTGACATAGTGATAGACCGGGATCGCGGGCACCTCTTTCCCCAGTAAATCCTCTGCCTGCTGGTAGAACTTGCCGCGGGCGACAACATCTGGCGCTTTGGCGGCGTTCTTCAACGCTTCGTCATAGGCAGGATTGCTGTACTGGCTGGTGTTTTCACTGTCGCCGGTGCGGAAGTTATTCAGGAAGGTGGCCGCATCATCGTAATCGGCAATCCACGCGTAGCGCACCGCATCAAAAGTATGCGTGTGCATGGTGTCGAGCATCGTCTTCCATTCCTGATTTTGCAGCTTCGCTTCCACGCCAAGGTTTTTCTTCCACATCGAACTGGCAGCAATCGCTACGCGCTGGTGCGATTCTGAGGTGTTGTACAACAGATTAAACACCAGCGGATGCGCATCGCTGTACCCGGCCTCAGTCAGCAGCTTTTTAGCCTCGGCAATCCGTTTATCCCGCGGCCAGCTGGCATAATCCGGGTTTTGCAGCTTTACGCCCCCAATGTCAGGCTGACTGATCAGCCAGGCCGGACGCTGCCCCTGCCCCAACACTTTTTCAGCGATGATGTCTTTATCCAACGCCATATTCAGCGCCAGGCGGACGCGCGGATCGTTAAACGGTGGTTTGGTCGTATTGAACTCGTAGTAGTAGGTCGCCAGCTGCGGCGAAACGTCCAACTGATCGCCCATGGTTTTTTTAAGCTGGGCAAACTGGTTGATCGGCACCGTATAGACAATGTCGATTTCACCGGCTTTATAACGGTTGACGTCGGCCGCTTCCGAATGAATCGGCAGATAGGTCACTTTGTTGATAACGGTATGCGCATTATCCCAATAGCGCGGGTTACGTTCAGCGACGATGCGCTCGTTAACCACCCACGCGGACAGCTTATAAGGACCGCTGGTCACCATATGCTGCGGTTTGGTCCACTGCTCGCCAAAACGGTTCACCAGCACTTTATCAATAGGCGCCAGCGAAGGGTGCGCCAGCATCGCCAGAAACGCAGCGTTCGGCTGCGTCAACGTCACTTCAAAGGTGTCATCATCAATTGCTTTCACGCCCAGCGTTTCCGGCGCTTTTTTCCCCTCGGCAATCTCCTGCGCATTCACGATGTGCATATTACCGGGATAGCTGGCGTACGGCGACGCAGTCAGCGGCGACACCAGACGTTGCCAGCTCCAGACAATATCCTGTGCGGTGATGGCGGTCCCGTCAGACCAGGTGATGCCAGGACGTAAATGGAAGGTCCAGACGGTGTTATCTTTATTATCCCACTTCTCCGCCAGACGCGGCTGAATCTCACCTGTCGGCGAGACGCTGACCAGCCCTTCGAACAGATCGCTGATGATATTAAACTCAACATCGCTTTCGACTTTATGCGGGTCCAGCGACGCCGGCTCGCTGCCGTTATTTCTGACCAGCTCCTGCTTTTCTGCCAGCACCGTACCCGGTGGCACCTGGGCGGCGAAAGCCGTTGCCGTCGAGCAGAGTAAACCGATAGCCAGTAATGCTTGTGTGATGTGATTGTATTTTTGTGATTTCATATCCCTTGCCTTTATTACGCTTCGTTTGTACCCTCTCCACACTTAGCCACAGAATGGCAATAACGCAATATCTTTCAGTGACCTATCAGATTCCGATCTGGTTCCTGATGCCAAACGCACAAACGCACCGCCTTAGCATCATTTATTAGAATAAAATGCTATGACATTGCGCTGTGAGGCAAAGTAAAGATGGGTAAAAGCACTATGGCTTCTGGCGTGGTTTTTTTATGCTTCGTTATTAATTACATCTGTCATAAGAGAGTGACTCATGGATCGTATAATTACGTCGTCGCGTGACCGTTCATCGCTGCTCAGCACGCACAAAGTTCTGCGGAACACCTATTTTCTCCTCAGTCTGACACTGGCATTTTCCGCTATCACGGCGACGGCCAGTACGGTACTGATGCTGCCCTCTCCGGGGCTGATTCTGACGCTGGTCGGGATGTATGGTCTGATGTTCCTGACCTATAAACTGGCCAACAAGCCGACCGGGATTCTGGCGGCATTCGCCTTTACCGGCTTCCTGGGATATATCCTTGGCCCGATGCTGAATGCCTACCTGTCCGCGGGCATGGGCGACCTGATCGGCCTGGCGCTGGGCGGTACCGCACTGGTGTTCTTCTGCTGCTCGGCCTACGTGCTGACCACGCGTAAAGACATGTCCTTCCTCGGCGGTATGCTGATGGCCGGCGTAGTGGTGGTGCTTATCGGTATGGTGGCGAACATCTTCCTGCAGCTGCCGGCTCTGCACCTGGCAATCAGCGCGGTGTTTATCCTGATTTCTTCCGGCGCAATCCTGTTTGAAACCAGCAACATCATCCGCGGCGGCGAAACCAACTATATCCGCGCTACCGTGAGCCTTTACGTGTCGCTGTACAACATCTTCATCAGCCTGCTGAGCATCCTTGGCTTCGCAAGCAGAGACTAACCTCTCGTACCGTAGTTCACAGGCCCTGCTTATGCGGGGCCTTATTTTTTGCTAAACTGCCGCCAGTCTGGACGGTATGTGAAGAATTATGTTTATCTTTGAAGGCAATGAAATAGAGACCGATAGCGAAGGCTATCTGAAAGATACCACGCTGTGGAACGAGGCAATGGCGGAGGTTATCGCCGAACAGGAAGGCATCACCCTCTCCGTTGAACACTGGGAAGTGGTGCGCTTCGTGCGCGATTTTTATCTGGAATTCAATACCTCGCCCGCTATCCGCATGTTGGTGAAGGCGATGGCCAATAAGTTTGGCGAAGAGAAAGGCAACAGCCGCTATCTCTACCGTCTGTTCCCGAAAGGCCCAGCAAAACAGGCGACTAAAGTTGCCGGCCTGCCTAAACCGGTGAAATGCATCTAGTACAGAATGGCAAATTTTTGCCATTCTCTGGTGGGTTGATGAGGTTCCGTATTCACCCTGTCAACCCGCGCACTACGCGGTCCGCCCGCCTGTAGCCACGTAATTAACGCCGCCACCTGTTCCTCTTCGCCGCAGGCCAGCACTTCCACACTGCCATCGTCAAGATTACGCGCGTAACCCGTCAGCCCTAAGCGTAGCGCTTCCCGCTGCGTCGAGTAGCGAAACCCCACGCCCTGAACGGAACCATAGACCCACGCCATGGTGCAGATTGTCGCCATGATTGCTCTCCTTTTGTGGCTACCTTTGATGCTGAGAATAGCAAACTTTTGCTAACGCACATGCTTCGGCAACAGGCCGTAATGCTGACGAAAGCGTGCGGTAAAACGAGAACCGGACTGATAGCCGCTGTTGCGTGCGATCTCGCCGATGGGCAGCGAGGTCGATTGCAGCTGGCCTAATGCGAAAGCCATTCGCACCTCCTCAACAATCAGGCGAAAACTTTGCGACTCCAGTTGTAAACGGCGGCGTAACGTCGATTCGCCGAGAAACAGCATCTTCGCCACCCGAGGCACGCTCCACTCGTCCGCCGGTGACAGCATAATAATTTGCCGCACCTGGCCCGTCAGATCCTGTTGCCGCTCATGCAGTAACGGCCCGGCGTAGCCCGCCTGCTGCAACGCCAGCAGCAACCCCATCGCCTGGTGATGTTGCAGCTCCGTCGATAATCCGCCGCGAACCACCTGCAGGACGTTCTGCCACATAAACGATAGTTCCGGCGTCACCGGCGCGCACAGGGACGTCAGTCGACCGGGCGGCGGCTCATTCAGATATCGCGTTTTAAAATCGGCCAACAGCTCAGGCGTCAAAGAGAGCAAATCGGAACAAAATAAGCCATTCTCCGGCTGATTAATCACTTCGAGTTCGATGTCAGCGGGCAGGATGATCAGCTGCTGCGGCGTCGCCAGCATCTGGCTGGCGCCCTGCACGATGATCTTGCTCCCACGGTTCACCCGACACAGCGCCGGTGAGAACAACCTGACGCGGTGCAGTTTATAGAGCCGACGGGAGCTAATTTCCGCCGCCGACAATGCATTATGCTGAAAGTGAATACTGCGCATCTGGACTCTCTGTATCTCGCTGTCTGTCGTTTAGCGCCCCGACATTGCCGTCAGCTGCGCGCTGGCAATAACATGGCTGCGTACCATAAACCCGACTAACGCGCCGCTGGCCTGGGCGTCGATGGGTAACGCTGGCGTGTCCAGTGCCCACACCGTAAAACGATAACGGTGTGGTTTATCGCCGGCTGGCGGGCAGGCGCCGCCAAACCCGGCGTAACCAAAGTCATTTCGGCCCTGCACCGCACCAGCAGGCAGTTTAGCGTTATTTTTAGCTCCGGCACCAGCAGACAGGTGGGAAACCGTCGCGGGGATATTCACCACCGTCCAATGCCACCAGCCGCTGCCGCTTGGCGCATCCGGGTCGTAGGCGGTTATCGCGAAACTGCGGGTGCCTGAGGGCGCATTTTCCCAGGCCAACTGGGGCGAGATATTCCCCCCTGAACAACCAAAGCCCTGAAACAACTGAGTCGCCGCCAGGCTATCACCTTCGCGCATATCACTACTGGTAACGCGAAATGGTGCTGCCGCTGCGCTGGTAATGATAGCCACTATCAACATTGCTGCTAACCGGGATCCTGTTTTCATCGTATTGTCCTCCATTGGGTGAGGAAACACTGTAAGATCGACCGCGGTTTTTTATTGTGCCGAAGCGTCTGCATTTTGTGCCGAAACGCTCAGCTGTCGCCACCGGTGGAAAGATGCTTGCGCCAGCCACTTGTGCTAACCTACGCGCCATTTTTCGGTGCCGACATTCCCGTTGCTTAAAGGTAGCCCCATGACAGATTCCATTTTCCCCCGCTTAGTGTTATCCAAAGGACGCGAGAAATCCCTGCTGCGTCGCCATCCCTGGGTGTTCTCCGGCGCCATTGCCCGTATGGAAGGTAAAGCCCGTTCCGGCGAAACCATCGACATCGTCGATTCGCAGGGAAAATGGCTGGCCCGTGGTGCCTGGTCGCCGTCATCGCAGATTCGCGCGCGCGTCTGGAGCTTCGATCGCCAGGAAACTATCGATACCGCCTTTTTCGAACGTCGTTTGCAGCAAGCGCAAACCTGGCGTGAATGGCTGGCCGCCCGCGACGGCCTCGACAGCTATCGCCTGATCGCCGGCGAGTCTGACGGACTGCCTGGCGTCACAATTGACCGTTTCGGTAACTTTTTCGTCCTGCAGCTGTTAAGTGCCGGCGCCGAGTATCAGCGTGCCGCCATCGTTAGCGCACTGCAGACCCTGTTCCCGGACTGCTCGATTTACGATCGTAGTGATGTCGCCGTACGTAAAAAAGAAGGTCTGGAACTGGCGCAGGGTCTGGTCACCGGCGACCTGCCACCCGCGTTGCTGCCAATCACCGAACACGGCATGCAGCTGCTGGTCGATATTCAGGGTGGCCACAAAACCGGCTACTACCTCGATCAGCGCGACAGCCGACTGGCAACCCGTCGCTACGTCGCCGATAAACGCGTGCTGAACTGCTTCTCTTATACCGGCGGTTTCGCCGTCTCTGCGCTGATGGGCGGCTGCCGTGAGGTGATTAGCGTAGATACCTCCCAGGAGGCGCTGGACGTTGCGAAGCAAAACGTTGAGCTCAACAAACTGGACCTTTCCAAAGCCGAATTTGTCCGCGACGACGTGTTTAAACTGCTGCGTAAATATCGCGATCAGGGTGAGAAGTTTGACGTGATTGTCATGGACCCGCCAAAGTTCGTGGAGAACAAAAACCAGCTGATGGGCGCCTGCCGTGGCTATAAAGATATCAACATGTTAGCGATTCAACTGTTGAACCCCGGCGGCATTCTGCTGACCTTCTCCTGTTCCGGTTTGATGGCGACCGATTTATTTCAGAAAATCATCGCCGATGCCGCAATTGACGCCGGACGTGATGTACAATTTATAGAACAGTTCCGTCAGGCTGCCGATCACCCGGTGATCGCAACCTACCCGGAAGGGCTGTATCTGAAAGGGTTTGCCTGTCGCGTCATGTAACTTGAAAAGTGAAACCTTGCCCGCATATAGCAGGTAATGACGTTTCCCAGGAGGTGCTTATGATTGCCAGCAAATTCGGTATCGGGCAACAGGTCCGCCATACGCTATTGGGCTATCTTGGCGTGGTGGTTGATATCGATCCACAATACTCGCTCTCCGAGCCTGAAGAGGACGAAATTGCCGCCAATGACGAACTGCGCGCATCTCCCTGGTATCATGTGGTGATGGAAGATGAGGACGGACAGCCGATCCACACTTATCTTGCGGAAGCGCAATTGAGTAGCGAAACCAGCGATGAGCATCCGGAGCAGCCGTCCATGGACGAACTGGCCAGAACGATTCGCCAGCAGCTACAGGCGCCGCGGCTACGTAACTAAGACGCCGCTAACATGAAAAAACCCCGCCGCAGCGGGGTTTTTATTTACCTCGACAGCCCCAGGCGCGGTATTTCTATCGCCGGGCAACGATCCATCACCACGTTGAGCCCCGCCTCGCGCGCCAGCACGGCCGCCTGCTCGTTAATGACGCCCAGCTGTAACCACAGGGTTTTGGCGCCAATCGCGATGGCCTCTTGCGCGACGCCCAGGGCAGCATCGGAGTTACGGAATACATCAACCATATCCACCTTCTCCGGCACATCGCCGAGCGTGGCATAGCCTTGCTGTCCCAGCAACGTGGTGCCAGCGACTTTTGGTGAAACCGGGATCACGTGATACCCCTGCTCCAGAAGGTATTTCATCACTCGATAGCTGGGCCGGTCGGGTTTGTTACTCGCTCCCACCAGCGCAATCGTCTGTGTTGAGTTCAGAATGGCTGCGATATCGTTCTCTTTCATTTTATCCTCCCGCTATTTAGCCCAAGTGTAAGCTAATCCAGGCGAACGGGCCATCCATCCTAACTTACGGATGCGTCAAAATTTTTCGCCCAGACGCTTGCAGCAGCAGTCACTTCCAGTAATCTGTCTGCAGGTCAAAATGTGGAATGAAATTATGGAACTGACGACACGTACGTTACCGGCACGCAAACATATCGCGCTGGTTGCTCACGATCACTGTAAAGATATGCTGATGAAATGGGTTACGCGCCACCAGCCGCTGCTGGCCCAGCACGAACTCTATGCAACCGGCACCACCGGTAACCTGATTTCCCGGGCGACCGGGCTTGAGGTGAACGCGATGCTGAGCGGCCCGATGGGCGGCGATCAGCAGGTTGGTGCACTGATCTCGGAAGGGAAGATCGATGTACTGATCTTCTTCTGGGACCCGCTCAACGCGGTACCGCACGATCCGGACGTGAAAGCGCTGCTGCGCCTTGCGACGGTCTGGAACATCCCTGTCGCTACCAATGCGTCAACGGCCGACTTTATTATTCTGTCGCCGACCTTCAATGAGCCGCTCGATATCCTGATCCCGGATTATCAACGTTACCTCGCCGAACGTCTTAAGTAAGTCCGGCTGGCGGCGAGTCCGCCAGCTTCTTACGGTTTTCTCGCCACCGGCACATCAAGCGCTTCTAACATTTCAACGAAAGGCGAAGGCTGAGCTTTGTTGAACAACAGCCAGACGCGCAACCGTGCGCGCGTCATCGCGACATACAGCAGACGTCGCTCTTCGGCATCCGGGAAATCCTCTGGCTGCGGCAACAACGCCTGCTCTATGATCGATTCGCGAGCTGGCGCCGGAAACGCATCGTCACCCTCCTGAAGCCCCAAAATAATCACGTAGTCCGCCTGCTGGCCTTTGCTGGCATGAATGGTCATAAAATCAAGCTGCAGGTGTGGCCAGCGGGTGGCCGCTTTTTCCAACGCCTCAGGTTTCAGGTGATGGTAACGGGCCAGTAGCAGGATCCGCTGTTCCGGTTTCGCATAGCCACTGAGTTTATCCAGTAGATCGTCGAGCTTATCGTCGGCCAATAAGGTCACCGACTTTTTGTCTCCGGCGGTCAGGCTGTTCAGCGGTTTGCTCATCTGGTGTGGGTTTTGCTGGATAAACCCGTTCGCCACCTCGCCAATGCGACCATTAAATCGGTAGGTAGTGTCCAGTGCACAGCAATCGCCCTCACCAAAATAGTGGTTGAAGGCCGTTGTCAGAGAGAGTTGAGCGCCGCTAAAGCGGTAAATGGCCTGCCAGTCGTCGCCAACGGCAAACAGCGTGGTCTGGGTATTTTGCCGGCGTAAAGCGGCAAGCAGCGCGGCACGCTGAGGTGAGATATCCTGAAACTCATCCACCAGAATATGCTTCCATGGACTAACAAACCGACCTTTATCCAGAATATTTACTGCCTGGTGTATCAGCCCGGAGAAATCGACCGCGTTTTCCTCTTTCAGCGCCGTTTTCCACGCTTTCAACAGCGGTGCCATCAGCTTAACGCGCTTGCCGAACAGATCGCGCACCGTTTCCGGCGCCCCGGCAATCATCTCAGCCTGTGAACCGCCGTGCATACGCATCAGGCTGACCCAGCGATCGAGACGGCTGGCCATTCGCCGCTGTATTTTCTTGTCCTGCCAGAAGTCGCCATCTGGCACCTGCCAGTCCATCTCTTCTTCCAGCCACTGGCGCCAGCCTTTTGCCTGTGCTTTTTTTTCCTGGCACTGCAGACGCCAGTTTTTCAGCAACAGGTCCTGCCGCGCGGAACTATCGCTCTCCAGCTTGCTGATGGCGGGCACTTTTTTGCTACCTTGCTGAATAATATGCAGCGCCAGCGAGTGAAAGGTGCGTGCTGTAATATCGTCAGAGCTCAAGCGCTCGCGGATGCGCTCGTCCATCTCCTGGGCTGCCTGACGACCAAACGCCAGCAGCAGGATCTGGTCGGGAGCGGCTTCGCCTCGCGTCAGCAGCCAGCCGGCGCGGGCCACCAGGACTGATGTTTTTCCGCTTCCAGCACCGGCCAGTACCAACAACGAGCGCTCACCGTTTACCACCGCCCTGGCCTGTGCCGGGTTTAGCGGTGAGGATTCTATCCCGGCAAAAAAGCCGCTGTACTGTTCCAGCATCGCCTGAGTAAATGCCTGGTTATGGGCAAGGCGCGCGGTTTCAGTATCGGCCAGCCAGCGTTGGCACTCCTGCCACAGCTCACGGCAGTTCTCAAAGGCATCGAGGCGGCTGGTCGGCATCGGCAACCCGGCGAGCGCCCGGCGAATCTTTCCCTGTACTTCAGCGACCTGTTGACGGGTCAACCATTTACCTTCTGCGCTGGCGCGACCCGCGTCCACCAGCAACTGGCGGAGAACATCGGCGGAAATGTTGCTCATTTCCGTACTCCACTGCTGCCAGAGCGTATTCAGATGATGAAAGAAACGTTGCGTCTCATTCCATTCGGTACCGTGCAAACGCACCACTTTGCTGTCCGGCAGAACGAACTCCAGCTCGCCCCACACCAGGCCTCGCTTGCAATGAATAGACAGTAACTGATTGAAAGGTATGATATATTCATGGTTATCACCAGATACCTTTACTCCGGCGTTAAGCAGTTGCACCCTGTCGTAAGGATGCTGTGCCATGCGCTTGCCTAATGTTGTCGCTTTAAGTTCCATATAATGCCGAATATCAATCAGGTTGGATGTTTTCAAGTTTAACCGCCTGTGACCAGGTGCTCCAGCGTAAAAAACGTTACAATGGTCGGGTCTTATACCCGGCATACTGCAAGTTGCAGCGCAGCGGCAGGTGGGCGAACCCCGATGAGCGTACTCAGATCAGTCGTTCCGGTGAGCGAGCATCGCCAGCGCACAGGCAGCCTGAAGTATGACGGGGATATTATCTCCAGGACTGAACTGAGGGTTTATGCGTACCATTCTGAATATTTTGAACTTTATCCTTGGTGGTTTCGCAACCACCCTGGGCTGGTTGCTGGCAACACTGGTCAGCATCATTCTGATTTTCACGCTGCCGTTAACCCGCTCCTGCTGGGAAATTACCCGGCTGTCTCTTCTGCCTTATGGCAATGAAGCGATTCATGTTGATGAACTGGAGCCGCAAAGAAAAAGTGCGCTGCTCAACACCGGCGGTACGCTGTTGAATATTCTGTGGTTTATCTTTTTCGGCTGGTGGCTTTGCCTGATGCATATCTTCAGCGGCATCGCGCAATGTGTGACCATCATCGGGATCCCGGTTGGTATCGCCAATTTTAAAATCGCCGCCATTGCACTGTGGCCGGTAGGACGCAGAGTGGTTTCCGTCGAAACTGCCCGCGCTGCGCGGGAAGCCAATGCGCGCCGTCGCTTTCAGTAACCGAACGGAAGAACCCCATGCTTAGCCCCTTGCTACGTCGTTATACATGGAACAGCACCTGGCTATATAACGCCAGGATTTTTATAGCACTTTGCGGCACAACCGCCGTTCCGTGGTGGCTTGGCGAAGTAAAACTCACCATTCCTCTGACGCTGGGTGTGGTTGCAGCAGCCCTGACTGACCTCGATGACCGTTTGACCGGTCGACTGCGCAACCTTGCCATCACTCTGGTGTGCTTTTTTATTGCTTCAGCGTCAGTGGAACTGCTTTTTCCGTGGCCGTGGCTGTTTGCGCTCGGTTTAACCGTCTCGACGACAGGGTTTATTCTGCTCGGCGGACTGGGGCAGCGCTATGCCACCATCGCATTTGGCGCGTTGCTGATAGCCATCTATACCATGCTGGGGACCACGCTCTACGATCGCTGGTACCTGCAACCGCTATTTTTATTGACCGGAGCGGTCTGGTACAACGTGCTGACGCTCGCCGGGCATATCATTTTTCCGATTCGCCCTCTCCAGGACAATCTGGCACGTAGTTATGAGCAACTGGCTCGCTATCTGGAGCTCAAATCCCGTCTGTTTGACCCGGATATCGAAGATGAGAGTCAGGCGCCGTTATACGATTTAGCCATTGCAAATGGCCAACTGGTTACCACGCTGAATCAGACCAAAGCCTCGCTGCTGACGCGCCTGCGGGGTGACCGTGGCCAACGCGGCACTCGCCGCACATTGCAATATTACTTCGTGGCCCAGGATATTCACGAACGCGCAAGCTCCTCCCACATTCAGTATCAAACGCTGCGCGACCATTTTCGTTATAGCGATGTGATGTTTCGTTTTCAGCGAATGCTGTCGATGCAGGCCCAGGCATGTCAAAAATTATCTCGCGCGATTCTGTTACGTGAACCCTATCAGCATGATGCCCATTTCGAACGGGCCTTTATGCATCTTGATTCCGCCCTCGATCGCGTACGTGCCAGCGGTGCCCCTGTCGAGCAAATCAAGGCTCTGGGCTTTCTGCTTAACAATTTACGAGCGATCGATGCCCAACTGGCAACCATTGAGTCGGTACAGACTATTGCGCCTTCCAACAGCAATACCGAAAATTTGCTGCTGGACGACAGGCTAAGCGGCTTCAGCGATATCTGGCTGCGCCTGCGCCGTAATATGTCGCCTGAATCAGCGCTGTTCCGCCATGCGGTGCGAATGTCACTGGTGCTCTGTGCGGGTTATGCGTTTATCCAGTTTACCGGGCTGAATCACGGCTACTGGATACTTCTGACGAGCCTGTTTGTCTGCCAGCCGAACTATAACGCCACGCGACACCGGCTCGCCCTTAGGATTATCGGTACCCTGATTGGCGTCGCTATCGGCCTACCTTTATTACTACTGGTGCCTTCCGTGGAAGGGCAACTGCTGTTGATTGTCCTGACAGGTGTACTGTTCTTCGCTTTTCGCAATGTGCAGTATGCCCACGCGACGATGTTTATCACCCTACTGGTCCTGCTCTGTTTTAATCTGTTAGGCGAGGGATTCGAAGTCGCGTTACCACGTATTTTCGATACGTTGATGGGCTGTGCTATCGCCTGGGCAGCAGTGAGTTTTATCTGGCCTGACTGGAAGTTTCGTAATCTGCCGCGCGTGCTGGATCAAGCGATCAATGCCAACTGCCGCTACCTGGATGCGATTCTTGAGCAGTACCACCAGGGACGCGATAATCGTCTGGCATATCGCGTCGCGCGTCGCGATGCCCATAGCCGGGATGGCGAACTTGCCTCAGTGGTCTCGAACCTGTCTACGGAGCCTCGGGCTAATGCCGCACTGCGCGAAACCGCATTCCGTCTGCTATGCCTGAATCATACGTTTACCAGCTATATTTCCGCCCTGGGCGCGCACCGGGAGAAACTCACTACACCAGATATTCTGGCGCTGCTTGATGATGCCGTTTGTTATGTCGATGATGCGCTGCACCACAGGCCATCCGACGAACATCGGGTGCAGCAGGCGCTCAATAGTTTGCAGACCCGGATCCAGCATCTCGAGCCCCAGCCTGATAGTAAAGAACCGCTGGTGCTCCAGCAAATTGGCCTGCTACTGGCGCTGTTACCGGAAATATGCCGCTTACAAAAACAGGTTGCGATTCAACCGGAGTAGCCATCAATATCACGGTGCTGGCCGCCAGCCCATTCTGCAAGCTCCCGCCGACATTGCACCGGGAGCGCTGCAGCATGCACACCCACAATCGCGCCCTCTAATGCATAGAGAAT
The DNA here is from genome assembly GCF_051131735.1 of Klebsiella sp. B345. Lineage (NCBI taxonomy): Bacteria > Pseudomonadati > Pseudomonadota > Gammaproteobacteria > Enterobacterales > Enterobacteriaceae > Klebsiella > Klebsiella sp. B345. The sequence goes on along the minus strand of NZ_CP180443.1, from coordinate 4,794,802 downwards.
ATTCAGTGAGAGTGCTTTATTAGATTCCCGCAATTTTAACCATACGTTTTTTGCACCCACATGACGCAATGTTTGTTCATCTGTTACCCCTACATGAATGAGCATTAGCTCCATATGAAAACTCATATTTGGCAGGTCTTTCAGACGTCCTGAAGCACGTTGCTGGTTTTTTTCGTTTTGCGCGGTATGTAATGAAAACTCTGAGAGTTTGAACAGCATTTCACTATCACACCAAAGCGCTTCATCAACTTGATAATATTTTAATAAAATCGGGCGGCCGCTTTTTTTCATAACCAGAAGCGGTGCAGCATGCTCAATGCGGTAAGCTGCGCTTTGCTCGCACACTTTTAGGTAAACCTCCCCCTCCGCCACCATGGCAAATACGGTATTATCTATTGCCAGACTATAGCCGCCAAATAGCGGTCGACAACGTATTTTCCCTAATGATGATAAGCACTCTTGAAATTGATGAAACCGTTGAGATGGCATTTTCTTCATGATTATTCCTTTGTTAATCATGTGAGCAGAATTTATTTTTTAACAGATCCGTTAATAATAGAAAATAAGTAACTTCTTTTATTTCGGCAAGATGATTTTTACACTCATCTCAATTAACACATCGTTTTGCGAGATGCTTTCAGAAATTTATCCTCGAACATATGAAATACCGTGCAATAGAATGCAGAAAGCGTCCTTATGGCTGGTGACCGAAATAAGCTGGCTACGGTACGATTGTGGTGAACGCGCGGTACGGTTAAGAAGGACAACCTGCACATGACCTGCACATGACAATCTGCTGCGCACAAAAAAGTTTGCCTTCCTCCCTCCACAGCCTGCACGGGCTGGCAGAGATTGCACCAGGAAGATGTACATTTTTCAACCAGAAAAATGATGAATGAGGTTGATCTTTTCCCCTGGTCGATATACTGTACATTCATACAGTAACTCACAGGCGGGATAGACTATGTTCACTTCAGCTTACGCAAACCGTTCATCACTGACTTCTGCTTCCGTACGTCGCCACTCGCAAGACGTCACCGAACAACCAGCCAGCGGGCTGATTAGTGAAATTGTCTATCGCGAGGATCAACCTATGATGACACAGCTACTCCTGCTACCTTTATTACAGCAGTTGGGACAGCAGTCACGTTGGCAGCTCTGGCTAACGCCGAAACAGAAACTGAGCCGCGAGTGGGTGCAGTCTGCTGGTTTACCATTAACCAAGGTGATGCAGATCAGCCAGCTGTCTCCATGCAACACCTTAGAATCAATGATCCGCGCGCTCCGTACCGGCAATTACAGTGTTGTTATTGGCTGGTTGTCAGATGAACTTACTGCTGACGAGCACGAACGCCTGGTCATCGCAGCAGAGGAAGGTCATGCCATGGGCTTCATCATGCGCCCTGTTGGGAATATGAACCAGGGTGGGAGACAACTCAGCGGCCTAAAAATTCACTCTAATTTGTATCATTAAGCTAAATTAGGATGAATCCTAGAATTTTTTTTGATCGCACCAATTCCACATTCTGAAAATGGTCATTTTTGTCGAAACGCCTGTCTGATGCGGTTTCGCAGCTTTTTTTGCCGAACGAAAATCAACCATATTTGTTAAATAATGTGTATACAACCCTTTTTTTTCATATGCCTGACGGAGTTCACACTTGTAAGTTTCGAACTAAGTTGTAGACTTTACATCGCCAGGGGTGATCGGCTTACGCTGCATGTATCAGCATAGTTAACAACAAGTCACGCCCCGGGTGAAGGATTTAACCGTGAGGTCTTTTGTACCTTCATGGCGAATTTTGGATGATAATGAGGCGCAAAAAATGAAAAAGACAGCTATCGCGATTGCAGTGGCACTGGCTGGCTTCGCTACCGTAGCGCAGGCCGCACCGAAAGATAACACCTGGTATGCAGGTGGTAAACTGGGTTGGTCCCAGTATCACGATACCGGTTTCTACGGTAACGGTTTCCAGAACAACAACGGTCCTACCCATAACAGCCAGCTTGGTGCTGGTGCGTTCGGTGGTTACCAGGTTAACCCGTACCTTGGTTTTGAAATGGGTTACGACTGGCTGGGTCGCGTTGCATACAAAGGCAGCGTAGACAACGGCGCATTCAAAGCTCAAGGCGTTCAGCTGACCGCTAAACTGGGTTACCCGATCACTGACGATCTGGATATCTATACCCGTCTGGGTGGTATGGTTTGGCGTGCAGACGCTGATGGCAACTACGGTTCTACCGGCGTTTCCCGCAGCGAACACGACACTGGCGTATCCCCAGTATTTGCTGGTGGTTTAGAGTGGGCTGTTACTCGTGACATCGCTACTCGTCTGGAATACCAGTGGGTTAACAACATCGGTGATGCAGGTACCGTTGGCGCGCGTCCGGATAACGGCATGCTGAGCCTGGGTGTTTCCTACCGTTTCGGTCAGGACGAAGCAGCTCCAGTTGTAGCTCCGGCTCCGGCTCCGGCTCCAGAAGTAACTACCAAGCACTTCACCCTGAAGTCTGACGTACTGTTTAACTTCAACAAATCTACCCTGAAACCGGAAGGTCAGCAGGCTCTGGATCAGCTGTACACCCAGCTGAGCAACATGGATCCGAAAGACGGTTCTGCAGTGGTTCTGGGCTATACCGACCGTATCGGTTCTGACGCTTACAACCAGCAGCTGTCCGAGAAACGTGCTCAGTCTGTTGTTGATTACCTGGTTTCTAAAGGTATCCCGGCTGGCAAAATCTCCGCACGTGGTATGGGTGAATCCAACCCGGTTACCGGCACTACCTGTGACAACGTGAAAGCTCGCGCTGCACTGATCGACTGCCTGGGCCCAGATCGTCGCGTAGAGATCGAAGTTAAAGGTTACAAAGACGTAGTATCTCAGCCGCAGGCTTAAGATTACTACCTATAAAAAACCCCGCTGATGCGGGGTTTTTTTTATGCTAAATTCAGATATCGAAGTAAACGGCTACTCGCCACGACACGAGCCCCCTACTCTTAACATCACTCTTTACCGAGCAGTACCTGCAAGTCGTGCTTCAGGCTGGACATTTTGCTGGCATATTTCTCTTTATGCTCTGCGTCCTCGATCAACTGCACGATGGTTTCTGACAATGTTTTGCCACGTCGATGCGCCAACCCAGCAAGACGCTGCCAGACGATGAACTCCAGGTCGATCGACTTTTTACGGGTATGCTGGTGCTCTGCGTTAAAGTGACGCTTGCGACGCGCCCGGATAGTCTGCTTCATACGGTTGGTTAATTCTGGATTCATATGCTGCTCAATCCAGGTATGCACCAGAACCGGTTCATTTTCGAGCGTCAGTAAGACATCGACCGCGGCTTTTGCTGCGCTGGCTTCAATATGGCGGGTAATCAGCTCACCTTCCCGGTGCTTCTTTACCAGATAATTCCATTTCCAGCCGCTTTCAAGATTTTCCAGTTGTTGATATTTCATTGCGATCTCAATGTGACCGTGTAACTCATTTCAGGATATCAGTTTTTTCCCGATGTGCTGAGAATAAATCATCATTCGTGATGCAGGTAACCCGCTTATCATCGCTGCACATGTAATCCTCCGTGTGCTCGGACGCAGCATAAGGTATAATCGCGCGCTTTACATCTGACTAAAAACAGCGACTTTGACCATTACGAAACTGACCCGAAAAGACCTTGCTCCTGATACGGAAAGTTATCAGGCGCTGTTTGCACAAGCTGATTTAGCCCATGCTGAGGAATCCCTCGCAGGCGAGCTACAGCCCCGCTTATTCTATGGTCTGGAACAACTTCTTGTGACCCCGACCATCTCGCCATTCATGCTGGTTAAAGCCCCTGAAGAAGCGGAATACCTGCAATGGCTGGCGACAGAAACCCGCACGTTATTTGAACCGACGGACCCACTGTATGGCGTTCGCTACCAGGTCAACGGCGGAAACGTCACCCTGACACCGGCAACGCACGCTGACGATAATTTTGCCAGCACCGCCCCGGTTGAAACTGCCGATTGGGTCGAAGCAGAACAGCTCTTTGGCTGCGTACGGCAATTTAACGGCGAAATCTCGCTGCAGCCGGGCCTGGTGCATCGCACAAACGGCGGCGTCTTAATTATTTCCCTGCGGGCATTACTGACACAGCCGCTGCTGTGGATGCGCCTGAAAAGCATGGTTATTCGCCAGCGTTTTGACTGGCTGTCCCTTGACGAGTCCCGTCCTCTGCCGGTCAGCATTCCCTCGATGCCGCTCAACCTGAAGGTCATTCTGGTCGGTGAACGCGAATCACTGGCCGATTTCCAGGAGATGGAACCTGAGCTCTCTGCACAGGCAATTTACAGCGAATACGAAGACAATCTGCAGATTGCTGATGAAGACGCCCTGAAACAATGGTGCCAGTGGGTCTGGAAGAATGCGCAGCAGCTCGAGTTGCCTGGCCTGGCGGCGGACGCCTGGCCCCTGCTGATTCAGGAAGCGGCCCGCTATACCGGTGACCAGGAGATGCTGCCACTCTGTCCGCAATGGATCGCTCGTCAGCTGCGTGAGGCGGCCGCCTTCTGTGAAGGTGAGCAGATCACCGCCGAAGAGATGCAAACCATGCTGGCACGCCGTGAGTGGCGTGAAGGCTATCTTGCCGAGCGTATCCAGGATGAAATCTTGCAGGAACAGATCCTGATTGAGACCGAGGGCGAATGCATTGGTCAGATCAACGCCCTGTCGGTCATCGAATTCCCGGGCCATCCTCGCGCATTTGGTGAGCCATCACGCATTAGCTGCGTCGTACACATCGGTGACGGTGAGTTTATTGACGTGGAGCGCAAGGCGGAGCTGGGCGGTAACATTCACGCCAAAGGCATGATGATCATGCAGGCGTTTCTGATGTCCGAGCTGGAGCTCGAACAACAGCTGCCTTTCAGCGCCTCACTGACCTTCGAGCAATCCTACAGTGAAGTGGACGGCGACAGCGCCTCGATGGCCGAGCTGTGTGCCTTAATCAGTGCACTGGCGGGAGTCCCCATCAATCAAAGCATCGCCATCACCGGCTCCGTGGACCAGTTTGGTCGCGTACAGCCGGTCGGCGGACTCAATGAAAAGATCGAAGGCTTCTTTACCATTTGCCAGCAGCGCGAGCTGACCGGCAAACAGGGCGTGATCATTCCTGCAGCTAACGTCCGCCATCTGAGCCTGTCTGCAGAGATCCAGCAGGCCGTCGCCGATGAGCAGTTTTTCATCTGGGCAGTCGAAGATGTCACTGAAGCAATACCCATTTTGACCCAGTTGCTATGGGATGGCGAAGGGCAAACGTTACGGCAAACCATTCAGGAACGGATTGCACAGGCGACGCAGCAAGAGAGTCGCCACCGTTTTCCGTGGCCGCTACGCTGGTTAGGCGGTTCAGGTTCGAACTGATCGGACTTGTTCAGCTTACACGTGTTAGCTATCCTGCGTCCCGAACTCAAAATAAGGCTTACTGAAAACATGGTAGATAAACGCGAATCCTATACAAAAGAAGATCTTCTTGCCTCTGGCCGTGGTGAACTGTTTGGCGCGAAAGGCCCGCAGTTGCCAGCGCCAAATATGCTGATGATGGACCGCGTCATCAAAATGACCGAAACCGGTGGTAACTACGATAAAGGTTTTGTTGAGGCAGAACTCGATATCAACCCGGACCTGTGGTTCTTCGGTTGCCACTTTATTGGCGATCCGGTGATGCCTGGCTGTCTGGGTCTGGATGCCATGTGGCAGCTGGTTGGTTTTTATCTGGGCTGGCTCGGCGGCGAAGGCAAAGGCCGCGCGCTGGGCGTAGGCGAAGTCAAATTCACCGGCCAGGTTCTGCCAACGGCGAAGAAAGTGACCTACCGTATTCACTTCAAACGTGTCGTTAACCGTCGTCTGATCATGGGCCTGGCGGATGGCGAAGTGCTGGTTGACGATCGTCTGATCTACACCGCAAACGATCTGAAAGTGGGCCTGTTCCAGGACACATCTGCGTTCTGATAAGCAGAGATAAGTTAAAAAAGGCGAAGCCCCCGCTCGGCGGAGGCTTCTTTTTTTAAAGAGACAGTCAGGCAGTTTGTACCCTGTCCTCCATGGCTTCTCGCCAGCCTCCTAGCCAGTAGGACCTTTGGTTCAAGGTCTGGTAGGGACACATTTCTTTCGATCTACCGGTGATCCCGGCCTGATATCCACGTTGATGTGCCCGTTCCAGGCGATCTCGTTTTTGTCTCTTCATGCCTCGTTTCCCTCATTATTTGATCTGGTGGAAAAGAAAACAGTGGTCACTAAATATGCAACCACGGTTAACGAATACCGCGAATCAGAGGGAACGTCAATGCGCAAAATTCACGCCATTGTCATAATTGTGAGCTATATGAAAGTTCATTTGTACAAAAAATGTGAACCGGCACAAGTAACGGTCTGACGTGGCAAATAAAAAAGCCGCGGGTGTTTTTCGCCCCCGCGGCTTTAAATCTGTATTCATTTTACTTATGGCAAGCGATTCAGCTCACTGGCAATCGCCGTCGCTTCCTGGGACCAGGCCTGCGCCATAGTCTTCACCATCGCGTCATAGCCGTCCTGCTGCTGCTTCAGTTCAATATTGAACGGACGCTTAATCAGCTGTCCCTGATGCTTCAGCAACCACTCCCCGCTGACAATCACCCGTCCATCGTAACGTCCATGGAAACCATTCACCGCCACGTTGAGAGTATCCTGGTCGCTGCCCAGAGGCTGCGAGGAAACCACCCACCCCGGCAGTTGATTACTTAAATTCGCCACCAGCGTCGTTCGCAGTTGCTGATCGAGCGGGCTCGCCCACAGATTATTGCTCGCAATAACATACTGCACGTCCGTCGTTTGATAGACCACGCCGTTGCCCGCCAGATAATCCGGGATGCTCACCTGCTCAACCCACAGCAGGTTTTTGCTTTGGTGGGCGGCGCTTTGCGCGCCGCTCTGTGCAACCGGAAGCTGATAGTAGGTTTTATTTTCCCCACTGCTGCTGCACGCTGCCAGCGCACATGCCGCGGCAACCACTAACCATTTTTTCATTATTTCGCTCCCTTCGGCTGAGGATCTTTTTTATCCTTGGCCTCAAATACCAGCGCGTTGCTCTTATCATTGAGCGTTTTCAGTACTGGCTGCAGTTCGCGAAGAACCTGATCCAGTCGCTGCATATCCGCAACCATCTTGTTGTATGCCGCAGAACCAGGCTGGAAGCCCTGCATACTACGGTTCAGTTCACGCAACGTATTTTGCATATCTCCCGGCAGCTGCTGCATTGACGGACTTGCCGCAATCTTATTCAGGCTATCCAGTGTCGTCTGAACACGCTGCATGGTTTTTTCACTCTGCGCCAGCGTGCTGGTTGCTTGCTCCAGCAGCGGGTTAATCGGTAGATTGTTGATCTTATCCAGTGCCTCCATCAGGCGCTGCTGGATCTGTGCCAGGCCACCGCTAATGGTAGGAATGATCGGATAGCTTCCAAATTCCTGAATTTGGCCGCGCGGCGGCGCTTTTGGATAGAAATCGAGATCGATGTACAGCGCCCCGGTCACCAGGTTACCGGTTTTCAGCGATCCGCGTAATCCGCGATTGATCAGATCGTCAATATGCGTACGGATGTTAGGATCCCCGCCCAGCTGGTTGATCAAGCGCTGCGGCTCAATACGTACTTCAACCGGAATGCGATAGTCATCATTCAGACGCTGATGTAAGCCAGGAATAAAGAACGGGACCTTACCGACGGTACCTAAACGTATCCCACGGAACTCGACAGGCGCTCCGGGTTGCAGACCGCGAACGGAATCTTTAAAGAACATCACGTAATCGATGTGCTGGGTATAGATCGAATCCTGAATGCTCTTTTGATCGTCAAAAAGATGGTAGCCGGTTTTATTCGCCGCAGGCTCACCCAGGTCGAGACCTTCCGGAATGTCAAAGCTGACGCCGCCGCCAAACAGGGTTGCTAATGACCCCATTTCTACACGCATCCCCGCCGAGGTTAAGTCGACCGCAATGCCGCTGTCTTTCCAGAAACGCACGTTGGTCGTCACCAGACGATCGTTAGGCGCGTTGATAAACAGCTGATAGGTGATGCTGCGTTTTTGCGGGTCGAAGGTGCTGGTTTCCACCGAGCCGACACGATAGCCGCGGAAAAGCACCGGGTCGCCCGGAGAGAGCTGTCCGGCTTTATCGCTTTCCAGCAGTACCCGAATACCTTTCGCATCAGGTGACGCCAGCGGCGGTGAATCCAGCAGCGGATATTGCGCAGAATCTCCGCCTTTGGTGCCCGGCTGAAGCTCAATATAAGCACCAGAAAGTAAGGTCCCCAGACCACTGATCCCTTCACGTCCAACCTGCGGCTTCACGACCCAAAAGACCGAGTCTGAATGCAGGAGCTTCTTCATGCCGGAATTGAGACGCGCTTTAATCTCAACGTGCGTCAGGTCGTCAGTCAGGATAGCGCTTTCCACCACCCCGACGTCCACGCTGCGGCTTTTAATCCGGGTTTTGCCCCCTTCAATACCTTCCGCATTGGTGGTGATCAGCGTCACTTCCGGCCCTTGATGGCTGTAGTGATAAAAAAGGATCCACGCGCCGATTAGCACAGTGACGATGGGGAAGATCCACACGGGTGACCAGTTCTTCACCTTTTGCACCTTTGCTTCTCCGCTCTTATTTTCCATGCTGCTGCATTTCCTCATGGCTTGAATCTGGTTCACGGTCCCACAACAAACGAGGGTCAAAGGTCATGGCTGAGAACATTGTCATAACAACAACGAGCGCAAACATCACCGCCCCGATCGCAGGATAGATACTCATCAACCCTCCCATGCGCACCAGCGCCGAGAGGACCGCGATGACAAAAACATCAATCATTGACCAACGGCCAACAAACTCCACTACTTCATAAATCAGGTGCATGCGCTCTGAATCGCGTTGACCATTGCCATTAGCGTTCCAACAGAGCCAGGCAATTGCCATCATTTTTAGCGTCGGCACCATAATACTGGCAATAAAAATCACCAATGCCACCGGATACGACCCTTCGCTCCAGAGCAGTATCACCCCAGCCATAATCGTGGAGGGTAGTTTATCCCCGAGTAAATCGGTGATCATGATCGGCAGAATATTTGCCGGGAGATACAGGACGAAAGAGGTGATTAGCAGGGCCATAGTCCACTGCAGACTATGCTTACGTCGGACCGTGCCTTTGGTCTGGCAGCGCGGACAAACCGCCTCATCAGCAGGCAAAATGGCAGTACAGCACGAACATGAGCGTAGACCCTGGCGGATCCCGGTCTGGCCGATCTTCAGCGGTTGTCTGAGTGCAGGCATTGGTGCAATATCGTCCCATAGCCAGCGTCGGTCGACGCATTGCAGCGCCCGCAGCTGGAGCAAACAGAATAAACACCAGGGCACAAAGCTTAAGCCAACACCAATATCGCCGTAGGCCATCAGTTTGACGAAGCTCACCAGCACGCCGGCGAGGAAAATCTCCGCCATTCCCCAGGTCTTAAGATGGAACAGAATACGCGCCAGAAACGCCTTGAGCCGCGCCGGCAGATGCACCCGATTAACCAGTAACAGAATCGTCACCAGGCAAAATGCCGGCACCAATTGTACAAAGAGGAGAAAGAAGGTGCCCAGGCTGGCGTAATTTTCGCTGAACAAAATGCCAGGGATTTCCAGCAGCTTAATCTCACTGCGGATCCCCCCAACGCTCATATCGACGAAGGGAAACAGATTCGCCAGCAGCAGCATAAACAGCGCCACCAGCGCATAGGCCGTGGGACGCTGCCGAGGCGCGTCCCACGTGGTTGTCAGCGTCGTACCGCAACGCGGACATACGGCTTTCTGGCGATGCTCCAGCTGCGGCAAAGCCACCAGCAAATCACATTGTGGGCACAGGATATGCCGCCCAGCATGATGATGATCGCACATGAAAACTCCTCAGCTTAGGCGCCGTTTTTTAATCCTTCGAGATATTCCCAGCGTTCAAAGGCAGTTTCCAGTGCCTGTTCCGCTTCGGCCAGCTGAGCCAGCACTTGCTGCGTATGGTCATGGGACTGGCCAAAGAAAGAAGGATCGGCAACCTGTTCCTGCAGATTCTGCAGTTGGGTTTCCAGTTCTTCAAGTCGTTGTGGCAACTGTTCCAGTTCGCGCTGCAGGTTATAGCTTAGTTTGTTAGGTGCACGTTTGACACTTTCTGCTTTTGATTGAGCAACTTCTGCTGATTTTTTGGCAGCAGTCTGTTTTAGCGCCAGATGCTGCGATTGTTGGCCGCGCGCATCATGGTATCCGCCGACATACTGACCAATTTTCCCGCCGCCTTCGAAGATCCAGCATTCGGTAACGGTGTTATCGACAAACTGACGGTCGTGGCTGACCAGCATGACGCTGCCCTGATACCCATCGACGAGCTCTTCCAACAGCTCCAGCGTTTCCACATCCAGATCGTTTGTCGGTTCATCGAGGATCAACAGGTTGCTTGGCTTCAGGAAAAGACGTGCCAGCAACAGTCGGTTACGCTCTCCGCCAGACAGCGCCCGCACAGGCGTCATCGCACGTTTTGGATGGAACAGGAAGTCCTGCAAATAGCCCAGCACATGGCGCGGTTTACCGTTTACCAGTACTTCCTGTTTGCCTTCGGCCAGGTTATCCATCACGGTTTTATCCGGATCTAGCTCGGCGCGGTGCTGATCGAAGTAGGCCACTTCCAGCTTGGTGCCGACATGAACCCGACCGCTATCAGCCTTCAGCTGACCGAGCATCAGTTTCAACAGCGTGGTTTTCCCACAACCGTTAGGACCGATCAGCGCGATTTTGTCACCGCGCTGGATTTGCGCCGTGAAATCTTTTACCAGCACCTTACCGTCAATCTGATAGTTAACATCTTCCATTTCGAAGACGATTTTGCCGGAACGTGCCGCCTCTTCGACCTGCATCTTCGCACTGCCCATTACTTCGCGACGTTCGCCACGTTCACGACGCATCGCTTTAAGGGCGCGAACACGACCTTCGTTGCGGGTACGGCGCGCTTTAATACCCTGGCGAATCCACACCTCTTCCTGGGCCAGCTTGCGGTCAAACTCGGCGTTTTGCAGCTCTTCAACACGCAGGGCTTCTTCTTTTTCCAGCAGATACTGATCGTAGCTACCCGGATAGGTCACCAGCTTACCGCGATCGAGATCGACGATACGGGTGGCCATATTGCGAATGAAGGAACGGTCGTGCGAGATGAAAATGATGGTTCCTTTGAAGGTTTTGAGGAAGCCTTCAAGCCAGTCAATGGTTTCGATATCCAGGTGGTTGGTCGGTTCATCCAGCAGCAGCACGCGCGGGCCACTGACCAGCGCACGCCCGAGAGCGGCTTTACGTAACCAACCGCCGGAAAGAGAAGCCAGCTCGGCATTCGCATCCAGACCCAGCTGTTCCAGGACTTCGTTAATACGGTTTTCAAGCTGCCACAATCCCAGGTTATCCAGCAGATCCTGCAGGCGCGCCAGCTCATTTAAATTTTTAGTGCTCGGATCGGTCATCACCAGGCGAGAGACATCGTGATATCCCTTCAGATAAGCCGCCTGCTCGGCGATCCCTTCAGCCACAAAGTCGTATACCGTACCGGCGATATTGCGCGGTGGATCCTGCTGCAAACGAGCCACAACCAGATCCTGCTCATAGATGATCCGTCCGTCATCCAGCCCCTGCTCCCGGTTGAGGATCTTCATCAGGGTGGATTTGCCCGCACCGTTGCGCCCGACCAGACAGACGCGCTCGTTATCTTCGATATGCAACTCGGCGTTATCCAGCAGCGGTGAATCGCTAAAGGAAAGCCAGGCACCATGCATACTAATTAATGACATTCTTTATTCCTTTCAGGCTGCGGTAATCAGCCAGCAGTTGTGAATCTGACGGTTACGGGCGAAATCCTGAGACAGCGTTTTTTGCGTAATTTCTTGCGCCTTCAGCCCCAGCTGTGCCAGTCCGTCATGATCCATACGGAAACCGCGTTTGTTGTTCGAGAACATAATGGTGCCGCCTTTGCGCAGCAGACGTTTAAGATCCGTCATCAGACGCAGGTGGTCGCGCTGCACGTCGAAGGCATCATCCATGCGTTTTGAGTTGGAGAACGTCGGCGGATCGATAAAGATCAGATCGAACTGTTCATCGCTTTCACGCAGCCAGCCCAGCACGTCGGCCTGCATCAGACGATGTGCACGCCCGGTCAGCCCGTTGAGGCGCAAGTTGCGCTCGGCCCATTCGAGATAGGTACGGGACATATCCACGGTAGTGGTAGAACGTGCGCCGCCGAGGCCAGCGTGGACGCTGGCGCTGCCGGTGTAGGCGAAGAGATTCAGGAAGTCTTTCCCTTTGCTCATCTGGCCCAGCAGACGACGGGCGATGCGGTGGTCAAGGAACAGGCCGGTATCGAGATAATCCGTCAGGTTGACCCACAGACGAGCGTTATACTCCTGAACTTCCAGGAAATCGCCCTTCTCGGCCATTTTCTGGTACTGATTCTTACCTTTCTGCCGTTCACGGGTTTTCAGCACCAGTTTGTTCGGCGCAATGCCCAGCACGGAGATCGTCGCCGCGATAATGTCAAACAGACGCTGGCGTGCTTTATGCGCATCAACCGTTTTCGGCGGCGCGTATTCCTGCACCACCACCCAATCGGCGTAGCGGTCAATCGCCACGTTGTATTCCGGCAGGTCGGCATCATACAGGCGGTAGCATTCGATCCCTTCCTGACGCGCCCATTTCTCAAATTTCTTCAGGTTTTTACGCAGACGGTTGGCGAAATCATCCGCCATGGATGCCACGCTGCTGCCATCGGTTTCCGCCAGATGGTAGTTTTTCTGCACGCAGTCCAGCGGGCCATTTTTCGCTTTAAACTGTTTGTCCGCACGCAGCTGCAGGCAGCTGAGCAGTTCCGGCGAGGCGCTGAACAGTGACAGATTCCAGCCGCCAAACTGCGTTTTCATCGCCCGACCCAGCAGGCTGTGCAGAGCAATCAGCGCCGGCTCGCTTTCCAGACGTTCACCGTATGGTGGATTGCTGATAACGGTCCCATAAGGGCCTTTCGGCAGCGGATTGCTCAACTGGGCTACATCTTTGGCTTCGAAGGCGATCAGCTCGCCTACTCCGGCGCGACGAGCGTTGCTCCGCGCACGCTCAATCACACGGGCATCGACGTCAGAGCCGTAGAAACGTGACTCATAGGCAGCCAGCCCTTTGCGGGCGCGGGTCTGTGCTTCGGCTTTGACCTCTTTCCACACCGCATCATCATGCTGCAACCAACCGTTAAAACCCCAGTGACCACGATGCAGACCCGGCGCACGATCGGTTGCCAGCATGGCAGCTTCAATCAGCAGCGTACCGGAACCACACATCGGATCGAGCAACGGCGTACCCTGAACCCAGCCAGAGCGCATCACAATCGCTGCCGCCAGGGTTTCTTTGATCGGCGCCATACCGGTACCATCGCGATAGCCGCGAAGATGCAGGCCTTCTCCGCTGAGATCCAGCGAGATGTGCGCGGTTTCTTTATTCAGCCAGACGTTAATACGCAGATCGGGTTGCTCACGATCGACGTTTGGACGTGGCAGATTTTTACGCGTGAAGCTGTCAACGATCGCATCTTTGACCTTTAACGCGCCGTACTGGCTGTTACGAATTTCGTCGTTCAGCCCGCTAAAATGGACGGCAAAAGTGGCGTCTGGGGTGAAAATCTCCGTCCATGGAATGGCCTGCACGCCGAGGTACAGATCCAAATCGCTGTACACGCTACACTGGCCCAGCGGCATCATGATGCGCGAAGCCAGTCGGCTCCACATCAGGCTTTGATAGCGTACTCGCGTATCTCCCTGAAAATGGACACCGCCCTGGACTACCTGGCAGTCCAGCGCGCCAAGCCCTTCCAGTTCAGTTTTTAACAGCTCTTCAAGGCCACGAGCCGTACTGGCAAACAGAGAATTCATATCGTCACTTTTACTAAAAGAAAATTGTTGCGCATTATAGCCAATATGCGCCCCATGTCATAAAGTTAAAGGCTTATTTTTAAGCCTGGAGGCAGCGCATGCTAACGCTATCGCGACTTTTTATTCATCCCGTCAAATCCATGCGTGGAATTGGCCTGACGCACGCGTTTGCCGATATCAGCGGTCTGGCCTTCGATCGAGCCTTCATGGTGACGGAAACCGATGGCACCTTTATTACTGCCCGCCAGTTTCCTCAAATGGTCAAGTTTACCCCCTCGCCTTTACATGATGGTATTCACCTGACGGCAGTTGACGGCAGCAGCGCGATTATCCGCTTTACGGATTTTGCCCCTCAGGGCGAACCGACCGAAGTGTGGGGTAACCACTTCACCGCGCTAATCGCGCCAGCATCAGTGAACCAGTGGCTCAGCGGCTTCTTTAATCGTGACGTTCAGCTCCGCTGGTTAGGGCCACAGCTGACCCGACGGGTGAAGCGCCATGACGCGGTTCCCCTGACCTTCGCCGATGGCTTTCCCTATTTATTAACCAATGAAGCCTCATTGCGTGACCTGCAAAGCCGCTGTCCGGCAAGCGTGCGCATGGAACAGTTTCGCCCCAATTTGGTGGTGACCGGTGCCGCGGCCTGGGAAGAAGACAGCTGGAAAGTGATTCGTATCGGCGAGGTGGTGTTTGAGGTGGCAAAGCCCTGCAGCCGCTGCGTGCTGACCACCGTCAGTCCGGAACGTGGGCAAAAGCATCCCTCCGGCGAACCGCTGGCCACCCTGCAGCGCTTCCGTACCGCGCTGGATAACGGCGATGTGGATTTCGGTCAGAATCTGATCGCCCGCAACAGCGGCGTCGTGCGGGTTGGCGATGAAGTGGAAGTGCTAACGCGCGGCCCGGCAAAAGCCTACGGTGCTGGCGAGAGCGACGAGACGCTGGCGGTAGACCAGCAGCAAAATTCCGTGGTAGAGATAGCGTGGCAGGGGCTGAGTTTTAACGGGAATACGCAGCAGGTACTGCTGGAGCAGCTAGAACAAAAAGGTATTCGCATTCCCTACTCCTGTCGGGCCGGCATCTGTGGCAGCTGCCGTATCCGGCTGGAAGAGGGCGAAGTCAGCCCGCTGAAGAAAAACGCGGTGGCGGCAGATGGCACGATTCTGTGCTGTAGCTGTGTACCCAAAACCGCTTTACGGCTGGCGCCCTAAGCAACGGGCGATTTACACTGCCTGACCCAGACTGTAGCTGGCGGCACCTGCTGCCGGTTGCAGTCTGTCGTTCATAATTTTAATCACGTCACCAAGCTGCAAAATACGCCCTGCGACCGTCACTCCCGGCTGCGCCAGCAAACACAGGGCCGCATTTTCCCCCGGTTCAACCACCAGCAAATTCACCTGTTGCCCGGTATCGCTGAGCCAGGCACTGGCGGCGTCACCAGTGACCGGCTGCCAGCTGGCATCATGAGAGGTGAAATGCCAGCTCTTCGGCATTTGTGGTTTCAGGAAACGAATCGCGACCAGAGCATTAAGGACTAATTCCGCACGCTGTTCTTTCGATAATTCTATATCGCGACATTTCTCTTCGAAGGAAAAATAAAGCGCAGCGTCGTCAACGCAGAATCCGGATGGCGCGAATGCGTCCGGGGTTAACATCCGACGCGCAAAACGCGAACGGAACAACATACCATTGGCCAAATCGAGCATCATACGATCGTGCTCTTCATCGTAATACCAACGCCAGTTATCGTCAGGTTTAATTCGCATCGTATCCCGGTCCTCTTTTGCGTCCAGCTCTAATTGCAATGGCATCCTGCAACAAAATTATTTCCAAAATTAAGAAAAGACTAAAATGTCTAAATAAGCAACAATGAAGGAATATAAAACAACCAGGGCCGGAAATAAAGCCCTGGGTGGGATCAGAGGGGGAAAAGATTAGATATGGGTAACAATTTCTTTAATCAGGGGTGGCCCTTTAAAAATAAACCCGGAATAAATCTGGACAAGACTCGCCCCCGCGGCCATTTTTTCTCGTGCGGCAATCACTGAATCAATCCCGCCGACACCGATAATCGGTAACCGACCATTTAATTCGGCCGCCAGCATGCGAATAATTTCTGTACTCTTCAGCTGCAACGGACGACCGCTAAGACCACCGGTTTCATCGCAGAATTTCATTCCCTGTACCAGTGAACGATCGAGGGTAGTATTGGTCGCAATGACGCCATCAATATTATGGCGAACTAAACTATCAGCAACCTGGATCAGTTCTTCGAGAGAAAGATCCGGCGCGATCTTTACCGCCACTGGAACATATTTTTGATGCTTCTGCTGGAGCTCCAGTTGCTTATTTTTAATACCGGAAAGCAGATCGTCGAGGGCCTCACCATATTGCAAGGTACGCAGCCCTGGCGTATTCGGCGAAGAGATATTAATGGCGATATAACCGGCATAAGGATAGATTTTTTCCATACAAATCAGATAATCATCTTTACCCTGCTCGACCGGCGTATCTTTATTCTTGCCGATATTAATACCGAGGATACCGTCAAAATGCGCCTTTTTGACGTTCTCAACCAGGTTATCAACGCCGTGGTTATTAAAGCCCATGCGGTTGATCAAACCTTCCGCATCAACCAGACGGAAGATCCTCGGCTTGTCGTTACCCGGCTGCGGGCGTGGCGTCACGGTACCAATTTCAATGGAGCCGAACCCCATTGCACCGAGCGCGTCGATGCACTCGCCATTCTTATCCAGCCCTGCGGCCAGACCCAGTGGATTCTTAAATGTGAGACCCATGCAGGTGACCGGTTTGGTCGGCACCTTCTGGCGAACCAGCATTTCCAGCGGCGTACCTGATACTCGGCGTAATTGTTGAAAAGTAACTTCATGAGCGCGCTCAGGATCGAGCTGAAAAAGGGCTTTACGAACGAAGGGGTAGTACATGAACTCTCCTGGATTCCCGGTGGCAAACCGGGGGCGTATTATGTTCGATCGGCGCCAGAAAGGGAATTGACCTACAACAAAAAATCTCGCATCCGACGCAAACGTTTTCTTCTCTCCCCTTCCATTATGCAAATTCTGACAAAACAAGGGTGGAAAAATCATTTAGGGAAATAAATCGCCTCTGTCACACTGCTCGCAAATGTTATCAATTATAGATAAATGCAAACATTTGGTTATAAGGAGAGAGACGATGCGTGTCATTACACTTGCGGGTAGCCCGCGCTACCCTTCCCGTTCCAGTGCGCTTCTGGAATATGCCAGAGCAACCCTCTCCGCGGCTGATATTGAAGTTTGCCACTGGCACCTGCAAAACTTTGCCCCGGAAGATCTGCTTTATGCCCGCTTCGATAGCCCGGCGCTGCAGACCCTGAATGAACAACTGTCCGGCGCAGACGGGCTGATTATCGCCACCCCGGTCTATAAAGCGTCGTTTTCCGGTGCTCTGAAGACCCTGCTCGACCTGCTGCCGGAACGAGCGCTGGAGGGGAAAATCGTCCTACCGCTGGCCACCGGCGGCACTATCGCCCATATGCTGGCAGTGGATTATGCCCTGAAGCCGGTCCTCAACGCCCTAAAGGCCCAGGAGATCCTCCACGGCGTCTTTGCTGACGATAGCCAGATAACCGACTATCAACACAAGCCGCAGTTTACGCCGAACCTGCACGGGCGCCTCGATCAGGCGCTGGAAACCTTCTGGCAAGCGCTGCACCGCACCTCCAGCCGCGCGCCTGCCCTCAAGACCATTCGCGGGGTGGAACATGCGTAATATCCTGCGAACCCTGACCCTCAGCGGATTACTGACGTTATCCGCCCTGAGCCACGCGGCGGAACCCGCACCGGAAGCGCTGCGCATCGGCTACCAAAAAGGCAGCGTCAGTATGGTGCTGGCCAAAAGCCACCAGCTGCTGGAAAAACGCTATCCAAACACCGCCATCTCCTGGGTGGAATTCCCGGCAGGACCGCAGATGCTCGAAGCATTAAATGTCGGCAGCATCGATCTGGGCAGTACCGGCGATATTCCACCGATATTTGCCCAGGCTGCCGGGGCCGATCTGGTTTACGTCGGTGCCGAACCGCCGAAGCCCAAAGCGGAAGTGATTCTGGTGGCCCAGGACAGCCCGATAAAAAGCGTAGCGGAACTCAAGGGACGCAAAGTAGCATTCCAGAAAGGTTCCAGCTCCCACAACCTGCTATTGCGGGCTTTACAGCAAGCTGGCCTGAAAATCAGCGATATTCAACCGGTCTATCTGGCGCCTGCCGACGCTCGCGCGGCGTTCCAGCAGGGCAACGTGGATGCCTGGGCTATTTGGGATCCTTACTATTCTGCAGCGCTACAGCAAACCCACGCCCGGGTATTGAAAGATGGCAGCGACCTGAAACAAACCGGCTCTTTCTATCTCGCTGCACGCCCCTATGCCGATAAAAACCCGGCCTTTATTACCGGCGTACTGGAAACATTCAGCCAGGCGGATGCCCTGACCCTGAGCCAGCGTCCGCAAAGCATTACCTTACTGGCAAAAACCATGGGTGTGCCGGAAGCGGTGATCGCCAGCTATCTTGACCATCGCCCACCCACCACTATCACCCCGGTCAGTGCCGAAACGGCCGCTCGCCAGCAGCAAACCGCCGACCTGTTCTATGAGAACAAACTGGTACCGAAAAAAGTCGATATCCGCACCCGAATCTGGCAGCCCGCCGTGGCACAAGGAGCAAAATCATGAGTTTAAATATGTTCTGGTTTTTACCGACCCACGGCGATGGCCGCTACCTTGGTACTGACGAAGGCGCTCGTCCGGTGGATCATGGCTATCTGCAACAGATCGCACAAACCGCCGACCGTCTTGGGTTTACCGGTGTGCTGATCCCGACCGGCCGCTCCTGCGAAGATGCCTGGCTGGTTGCCGCCTCAATGATCCCGGTGACGCAACGGCTGAAGTTTCTCGTGGCCCTGCGCCCCAGCGTGATGTCCCCGACGGTTGCCGCTCGCCAGGCCGCAACGCTCGACCGCCTGTCCAACGGCCGGGCGTTGTTTAACCTGGTAACCGGTAGCGATCCCCAGGAGCTGGCCGGCGACGGGGTATTCCTCGACCATACCGAGCGCTACGAAGCCTCCGCAGAATTCACCCATATCTGGCGCCGCCTAATGGAAGGAGAAACGGTCACCTATAACGGTAAACACCAGCGGGTGCGCAGCGCGAAGCTACTGTTTCCACCACTACAACAGCCACGGCCACCGCTCTATTTTGGCGGATCCTCTGACGTCGCGCAGGAGCTGGCGGCGGAACAGGTCGACCTGTATCTGACCTGGGGAGAACCGCCGGAACAGGTGGCGGAAAAAATTGCCCAGGTGCGGGAAAAAGCCGCGCGTCATGGTCGTCAGGTACGCTTCGGGATCCGTCTGCATGTGATTGTCCGGGAAACCAATGAAGAGGCCTGGCAGGCGGCTGACAGCCTTATTTCGCTCCTTGATGATGAGACCATTGCCCGCGCGCAGGCGGCCTTTGCCAAAACCGACTCGGTCGGGCAACAGCGGATGGCAGCGCTGCATAACGGTCAGCGCGACAAGCTGGAAATCAGCCCCAACCTGTGGGCCGGCGTCGGGCTGGCACGTGGCGGTGCCGGAACCGCACTGGTTGGCGACGCGGCCACCGTGGCCGAGCGCATCAATGAATACGCGGCACTGGGTATCGATAGCTTTATCTTCTCCGGCTACCCACATCTTGAGGAAGCTTATCGCGTCGGAGAACTGCTGTTCCCGCTGCTGGATGTCAATATTCCGTCGGTCCCGCAGCCGCAGAGCCTGCGCCAGCAGGGCGAGGCGGTCGCCAATGAGTTTATCCCGCGTAAAGTCGCGCAAAGCTAAGGAGTACATCATGGCAAAGTCTGCGCAAAAACTGCTGATGCGGATAGCTCCCTGGCTGCTGCCGGTGGGAACCGTCATCATCTGGCAACTCGCGTCGTCGGTTGGCTGGTTATCCACCCGTATTCTCCCCTCTCCGGAGGGGGTACTGAAAGCCTTCTGGACGCTCTCCGCCAGCGGCGAGCTGTGGCAGCATCTGGCCATCAGCTCGTGGCGTGCGCTGTTGGGCTTTGCCATCGGCGGCTCTATCGGGTTGGTCCTCGGGCTGATCAGCGGCCTCTCGCGTTGGGGCGAACGCCTGCTGGATACCTCAATTCAGATGTTGCGTAATGTGCCGCACCTGGCCCTGATTCCGCTGGTGATTTTATGGTTCGGCATCGACGAAAGCGCCAAAATTTTCCTCGTCGCACTGGGGACCATGTTCCCGATTTACATCAATACCTGGCACGGCATTCGTAACATCGACCGCGGGCTACTGGAAATGGCGCGGAGCTACGGCTTATCCGGTTTTGCCCTCTTCCGTCATGTGATTCTGCCCGGCGCCCTGCCCTCCATCATGGTGGGGATCCGCTTCGCCCTTGGCCTGATGTGGTTGACGCTGATCGTGGCCGAAACCATCTCCGCCAACGCCGGCATTGGCTATCTGGCCATGAATGCCCGTGAGTTTTTACAAACCGACGTGGTGGTGGTAGCCATCATTCTTTACGCCATTCTTGGCAAACTGGCCGACGTCAGCGCACAGCTGCTCGAACGCGTGTGGTTACGCTGGAACCCGGCTTATCATCTTCAGGAGGCCAACGCATGACTACTGCCCGTCTCAACCCAGGGATCCCGCTGTTACTGAACGGCGTAAGCAAACGCTACGGCGACAATACCATTCTGAACGCGCTGGATTTACATATTCCTACCGGGCAATTTGTCGCGGTGGTTGGGCGCAGCGGCGGCGGCAAAAGCACCCTGCTGCGTCTGCTAGCCGGGCTGGAAAAACCCAATGACGGTGAACTGCTGGCCGGTGCCACCCCGCTGGCGCAAATCCAGGACGATACGCGAATGATGTTTCAGGATGCGCGATTGCTGCCATGGAAAACGGTGATCGACAACGTCGGCCTGGGACTGAAAGGCGCCTGGCACGACGCGGCCCGCCAGGCATTGGCCAGCGTAGGTCTGGAAAGCCGCGCCGGCGAGTGGCCGGCGGCGCTCTCCGGCGGGCAAAAACAGCGTGTGGCGTTGGCCCGCGCGTTAATTCATCGCCCGGGCCTGCTGTTGCTCGATGAACCTCTGGGCGCGCTGGATGCGTTAACCCGGCTGGAAATGCAGGATTTGATTGTGTCGTTGTGGGAACAACACGGATTCACCGTGCTGCTGGTGACGCACGACGTGAGTGAAGCGGTCGCCATGGCCGACCGGGTGCTGTTGATTGAAGACGGTAAAATTGGACTGGATTTAGGGGTGGATATTCCACGCCCGCGTCGGACCGGTTCGGCGCGCCTGGCCGAGCTGGAAGCCGAGGTGCTGGACAGAGTCATGAAGCGCGGCACGAGCGAGTCTGCGCCGCGCTTGTTGAATCACGGTTAACCACCTTCTGGATTTCCCCGGTTGCGCTGCGCGTACCGGGGCTCTCCTGACCGTTACGCCAGAGCTTTACTGATTTTTTCGAACAGATCGCCGGAGAGATTCTCCAGACCTTTCAGCTGCTCCAGCGCCGCGCGCATCAGCGCCTGGCGTTTGGCATCGTAACGTTTCAGACGAATCAACGGTTCAATCAGGCGAGACGCCACCTGCGGGTTACGGCTGTTGAGTTCGGTCAGCATTTCAACCAGGAACTGATAGCCGCTGCCGTCTTCCGCATGGAACGCAGCCGGGTTGCTGCCGGCAAAGGCGCCAATCAGCGAACGAACGCGGTTCGGGTTGCTGATGCTGAAGGAGCGGTGATTCAGCAAGCCGCGCACCGTTTCCACAACATTCGCCGCCGGGCTGGTGGACTGCAGGATAAACCATTTATCCATCACCAGACCGTCCTGATGCCACTTATCGTCATACTCCTGCATCAAGGCATCACGGCAAGGCAGTTCCGCCGCCACCGCCGCCGACAGTGCCGCCAGCGCATCGGTCATATTGTCCGCCTGATGATACTGCGCGACGACCAGCTTATTCGCCAGCTCAACGTCGCCGAACGCCAGGTAACGCAGGCAGGTATTGCGCAGTGAACGCTTGCCGATATCGGTATGTTCCACGCGATAGCTCGAGAGCTTGTTGGCGTTGTAGATCGCCAGGAACTCGTCCGCCAGCTCTTTCGCCAGCGTGCGGGTCAGCGCTTCCCGTACCGCCGCAATGGCGATCGGGTCGATGATGGCAAACAATTCAGCGATTTCGTTGGCGGAAGGCAGCGTCAGAATTTCTGCCGCCAGCGCCGGGTCAATCTTCTCATCCAGCAGGATCGCGCGGAACGCGTCGGCCACATGAATCGGCAGTGACAGCGGCTGACCCTGCTGATGGCGATTGACGTTGAGCTTGATGTAGGTTGCCAGCAGGCTCTGCGCAGCATCCCAGCGGGAGAAGTCGTTACGCGCATGGCGCATCAGGAACGTCAGCTGCTGATCGCTCCATTTATACTCCAGCTTCACCGGAGCGGAAAACTCGCACAGCAGCGCCGGGACCGGCTGGAAGTAGACGTTGTCGAACACAAACGTCTGCTCGGCCTGGGTCACGTTCAGCACGTGATGCACTGGATGACCGCCCTTCTGCAGCGGGATAACCTTGCCTTCGTTGTCATACAGTTCGATGTCGAACGGAATGTGCAGAGGCTGTTTTTCCGGTTGTTCCGCCGTCGGCGGCGTACGCTGACTGATGGTCAACGTATACTGTTCGGTTTCCGGATTGTAGTCATCATGGACGCTCACCACCGGCGTACCGGACTGGCTGTACCAGCGACGGAAATGGGACAGGTCGACATTGGAAGCATCTTCCATCGCCTGGACAAAGTCATCACAGGTGGCAGCGCTGCCGTCATGACGTTCGAAGTACAGCTGCATCCCTTTCTGGAAGTTGGCTTCACCCAACAGGGTGTGCAGCATGCGGATCACTTCGGCCCCTTTTTCATATACCGTCAGGGTGTAGAAGTTGTTCATCTCAATGACCATATCCGGGCGGATAGGATGGGCCATCGGGCTGGCATCTTCGGCGAACTGCATGCCGCGCATGGTGCGAACGTTGCTAATCCGGTTGACCGCACGTGAACCAAGGTCAGAACTGAACTCCTGATCGCGGAATACGGTCAGCCCCTCTTTGAGGCTCAGCTGGAACCAGTCGCGACAGGTGACGCGGTTACCGGTCCAGTTATGGAAATATTCGTGACCAATGACTCGTTCGATATCAAGGTAGTCTTTATCGGTCGCGGTATCGGTACGGGCCAGTACATATTTGGAGTTAAAGACGTTCAGTCCTTTGTTCTCCATGGCGCCCATATTAAAGAAGTCGACGGCGACGATCATATAGATGTCGAGGTCGTACTCGAGGCCGAAACGGGTTTCGTCCCATTTCATGGAGTTTTTCAGCGACGTCATCGCCCACGGCGCGCGATCGAGGTTGCCGCGGTCAACGAACAGCTCCAGCGCCACTTCGCGCCCGGAACGGGTTTTGAAGGTATCGCGTAGCACGTCGAAATCACCAGCCACCAGCGCAAACAGATAGCATGGTTTCGGGAACGGGTCCTGCCACTGGATCCAATGACGCCCCTGATCCAGCTCTCCCTGAGCAACGCGGTTGCCGTTGGAAAGCAGGTACGGATACTTCGCTTTATCGGCGATAATTTTGGTGGTGAAACGCGCGAGGACATCCGGGCGGTCCAGGTACCAGGTAATATGCCGGAACCCTTCAGCTTCACATTGGGTGCACAGCGCTTCGCCAGACTGATACAGGCCTTCCAGCGCGGTATTAGCCGCCGGGCTGATTTCATTGACGATAGTCAGGGTGAAATGTTCCGGTAATCCTTCGATCACCAGCTGGTTATTTTCTTCTTTATAGTGGCTCCACGGCTGGCCATCTACTTTCAGGGAGACCAGCGTCAGGTCTTCACCATCCAGACGCAACGGCACGTCAGACGCCGCCGCGTGACGGGAGACTTTACTCTCTGCCGTAACAACGGTTTTCTCGGCATCCAGGTCAAAGGTCAAATCGATATCGCTAATCAGATAATCCGGCGCACGGTAATCGTGGCGGTATTTGGCTTGGGGCTGTTGTGTCATAAAAAACCTTTAGCATGTTCCATAAAGTGTCGAACCCAGTCTATTCCTGTTGTGTAGATCGCGCTACGCAGAATCTTCATCTTTTCAATGCCAAACACGAAATTTGCTACATATTGATAACATTAGAGGCACGAAATGCACTCGACCCGCTATAAAGCTTGTGGTGTGATCCCTGTTCAATATATTAAACTAGGCCTCGCAAATGACCGCCAGCGTCGCCATCGATCGCCACTGCGGGACAGAGTCGGGTAATAAAGGTATACTCCGCCTCCTTTTTTCTGCTTCGGTTTTGATGGAAACGCTCCAGTGAGAGGACGCTACTGCGCACCATGACACAATTCACTTCTCCTGTACTGCACTCGCTGCTTGATACGGATGCCTACAAGCTGCATATGCAGCAGGCTGTCTTCCACCGCTACAACGATGTGCACGTTGCGGCGGAGTTCCGCTGCCGTGGTGACGATTTACTCGGTATCTACGCCGATGCGATCCGCGAGCAGGTTGAGACCATGCGTGACCTGACGCTGCAGGACGATGAATATCACTGGCTGTCTACCCTGCCGTTCTTTTCTCAGGATTATCTCGACTGGCTGCGCGACTTCCGCTACGACCCGAGCCAGGTCAGCGTCAGAAACGACAACGGCAAGTTGAATATTCGCCTGTCCGGCCCGTGGCGCGAAGTGATCATGTGGGAAGTCCCGCTGCTGGCAGTAATCAGCGAACTGGTTCACCATTATCGCTCGCCGGAGATCAGCGTCGATTTGGCGCTGGACACGCTCGAACACAAGCTGGTCGATTTCACGCAGATGACCGCAGACCTCGATCTCAGCGGCTTCCGTCTGATGGACTTCGGGACCCGCCGGCGTTTCTCGCGTGAGGTGCAGCAGGCCATCGTTGAACGCCTGCAGCAGGAGCCGTGGTTTGTCGGCACCAGCAACTACGATCTGGCCCGCCGTCTGAATCTGACGCCAATGGGCACCCAGGCACACGAATGGTTCCAGGCGCATCAGCAAATTAGTCCTAACCTGGCCAGCAGCCAGCGCGCAGCACTGGCGGCATGGCTGGACGAGTATCCCGACCAGTTGGGGATCGCCCTGACCGACTGCATTACCATGGATGCGTTCCTGCGGGATTTCGGCCCGGAGTTTGCTACCCGCTATCAGGGCCTGCGCCATGATTCTGGCGATCCGGTTGAGTGGGGAGAGAAAGCCATCGCGCACTACCACAAGCTGGGGATCGACCCGTTGAGCAAAGTGCTGGTGTTCTCCGATAATCTCGATCTGGCCAAAGCGGTGGATTTGTATCGCCACTTCGCATCACGGGTTAATCTCAGTTTCGGTATTGGTACGCGCTTAACCTGCGATATTCCTCAGGTGAAACCGTTAAATATCGTCATCAAGCTCGTGGAGTGTAACGGCAAGCCAGTCGCCAAACTCTCTGACAGCCCCGGCAAAACCATCTGCCACGATAAAGCCTTTGTCCGGGCGCTGCGTAAAGCTTTCGATCTGCCGCCGGTGAAAAAGGCCAGTTAGAGCCTATCCCAGTAGGCGTAGATTGATGCGGCCAGTTTGGCCACGGACAGCGCGGAACCACCGGAGCGTACACGCAGTACGTGAGGATGGTGAGCACTGCCCAGGGCCAAAATGGCAAATAAAATAGCCTAATGGGATAGGCTCTTAATCATCATAAGGAGCCGTTCTGGCTCCTTTCCTTTATTTATTTCCGAAATCTCCCCTTCACGGTGCGAAATCTACTTGTCTGACGGAAGATGACAGGTAACATAGATGTCCCCCCATCACCGGGGGATACCGATTTTTTTTATTGGACTACGAATAGAGAGACTATTATGAGCGTTGTGCCTGTAGCCGACGTACTCCAGGGCCGTGTTGCCGTTGACAGCGAAGTCACCGTGCGCGGATGGGTGCGTACTCGCCGAGATTCAAAAGCTGGCTTTTCCTTCCTGGCCGTCTATGACGGTTCCTGCTTTGATCCTGTACAGGCCGTTATTAATAATTCTCTGCCCAATTACAATCAGGAAGTGCTGCGCCTGACTACTGGTTGCTCGGTTATCATTACCGGCAAAATCGTTGCCTCCCAGGGCCAGGGTCAAAGTTTTGAAATCCAGGCCAGCCACGTTGAAGTGACCGGTTGGGTAGAGGATCCGGATACCTATCCGATGGCCGCCAAGCGTCACAGCATTGAGTACCTGCGTGAAGTCGCGCACCTGCGCCCGCGTACCAACCTGATTGGCGCCGTTGCCCGTGTTCGTCATACCCTGGCGCAAGCATTGCACCGTTTCTTTGACGAGCAAGGTTTCTTCTGGGTATCGACGCCGCTGATCACCGCATCCGATACCGAAGGTGCCGGCGAAATGTTCCGCGTCTCTACGCTGGATCTGGAAAACCTGCCGCGCAACGATCAGGGCAAAGTGGATTTCGATAAAGACTTCTTCGGCAAAGAGTCGTTCCTGACCGTATCCGGCCAGCTGAACGGCGAAACTTATGCCTGTGCGCTGTCCAAAATCTACACCTTCGGCCCGACCTTCCGCGCCGAAAACTCCAACACCAGCCGCCACCTTGCGGAGTTCTGGATGCTGGAGCCGGAAGTGGCATTCGCTAACCTGAACGACGTTGCCGGCCTGGCGGAAGCCATGCTGAAGTACGTCTTCAAGGCGGTACTGGAAGAACGTGCCGACGATATGAAATTCTTCGCCGAACGCGTAGATAAAGAAGCCGTATCGCGTCTGGAACGCTTTATTGATGCCGATTTCGCCCAGGTCGATTACACCGATGCCGTCACCATTCTGGAAAACTGCGGCAAGCAGTTTGAAAATCCGGTGTATTGGGGCGTAGACCTCTCTTCCGAGCATGAGCGCTATCTTGCAGAAGAGCATTTCAAAGCGCCGGTCGTCGTCAAAAACTACCCGAAAGACATCAAGGCGTTCTATATGCGCCTTAACGAAGACGGTAAAACCGTCGCGGCAATGGATGTTCTGGCACCGGGTATCGGCGAAATCATCGGTGGTTCTCAGCGTGAAGAGCGTCTGGACGTGCTGGATGCCCGTATGGCGGAGATGGGTCTGAATAAAGAAGACTACTGGTGGTATCGCGATCTGCGTCGTTATGGCACCGTTCCGCACTCTGGCTTCGGTCTGGGCTTCGAGCGTCTGATCGCCTATGTCACCGGCGTACAGAACGTGCGTGATGTTATTCCGTTCCCGCGCACGCCGCGTAGCGCCACATTCTGATTGTTTTTCCTGATTGCCCTAAAGGCCAGCGTATGCTGGCCTTTTTTTATGTCAAGATTTGTTAACAAGTCTTAATTAATCTAAACATCAAGCCTTCCGCGTCACATTTATGTTACTCACTATTACGACTCATTGAGTAAGGATAAATCGCACCTTATGTTCATTCCGCGATGAAACACCTGATAATTTTGTTCATTTTTTAACCTCTCGCAGCACAAGATGCAAAGACAAACGCTGAGCGAAAAAAAAGCGAAATGCACACATAAAATACACAATTGTAGCTTTATCTAAATTAATCATAATTAATTCATATAGATATATATGGGTGGATGATTTAGTGAGCAAAGTGGAACGGAATTTTGATTGAGTTCACAAAGTTCCCCAAAAAACACATTTTGTTACATACTCTTTCTTATTGTTACTCATATGCGACATTGGTAGCATTTTCAGGCTAGCGAAACGCTGGCGCGGATGGAAAGATGCCTTCAGACACCAAACTATCATCAATGGTTCTGTAAGTTTTTATTGACAGAATGTATTGGCGGCAGTGGCAAGTGTTCATATAAAAATATTAATGAGGGTAATAAATAATGATGAAGCGCAATATTCTGGCAGTGGTAATCCCTGCCCTGCTGGTAGCCGGCGCAGCGAATGCTGCAGAAATCTATAACAAAAACGGCAACAAACTGGATTTCTACGGAAAAATGGTTGGCGAGCACGTCTGGACCACCAACGGTGACACCAGCAGCGACGACACCACCTATGCTCGTATCGGCCTGAAAGGCGAAACCCAGATCAACGACCAACTGACCGGTTACGGCCAGTGGGAATACAACATGGACGCGTCCAACGTTGAAGGTTCCCAGGGGACTAAAACTCGTCTGGCATTCGCCGGTCTGAAAGCGGGTGAATACGGTTCATTCGACTACGGCCGTAACTACGGTGCGATCTACGACGTTGAAGCGGCAACCGATATGCTGGTTGAGTGGGGCGGCGATGGCTGGAACTACACCGACAACTTCATGACCGGTCGTACCAACGGCGTTGCAACCTACCGTAACTCTGACTTCTTCGGTCTGGTTGACGGCCTGAGCTTCGCGCTGCAGTACCAGGGTAAAAACGACGCCAGCTCTCGTAACGTTCACAAACAGAACGGCGACGGTTTCAGCACCGCCGCAACCTACGCGTTTGACAACGGTATCGCGCTGTCTGCTGGCTACGCAAGCTCTAACCGTAGCGTAGACCAGAAAGCTGATGGCAACGGCGACAAAGCTGAAGCATGGGCAACTTCTGCGAAGTATGATGCGAACAACATCTACGCGGCAGTGATGTACTCCCAGACTTACAACATGACTCCGGAAAACCAGGACAACTACTTCGCAGGCAAAACTCAGAACTTTGAAGCCGTTGCTCAGTACCAGTTCGACTTCGGTCTGCGTCCGTCCATCGGCTACGTTCAGACTAAAGGTAAAAACCTGCAGGGCCGTACCGGCTTCTCCGGCGGCGATGCTGACCTGGTTAAATACGTCGAAGTGGGTACCTGGTACTACTTCAACAAGAACATGAACGTCTACGCAGCATACAAATTCAACCTGCTGGACGACAACGATTACACCAAAACTGCTGGCGTTGCTACCGACGACCAGGCAGCTGTTGGTATCGTTTACCAGTTCTAATCTGCAGTACACCCCTTCGTGATATGCCTAAAAAGCAGGACTTCGGTCCTGCTTTTCTCATTTAGTAAGATAAAGATCGTAACTTTCGAAAACCTTCTCGCTTTTTGTCGCAAACGGTTGGCAATTTGTAAATCTCCCGTTACCCTGATAGCGAAATTCCCTCAGTAATCACAATGGAACCTCGTCATGTTTGAGAACATTACTGCCGCCCCTGCTGACCCCATTTTAGGCCTGGCCGATCTGTTTCGTGCCGATGACCGTCCGACTAAAATTAACCTCGGAATTGGTGTTTACAAAGATGAAACGGGTAAAACCCCGGTCCTGACCAGTGTCAAAAAAGCAGAGCAGTACCTGCTGGAAAATGAAACCACTAAAAACTATCTGGGTATCGACGGTATTCCGGAGTTTGGCCGCTGCACCCAGGAGCTGCTGTTTGGTAAAGGCAGCTCAATCGTCAGCGATAAGCGCGCACGTACCGCTCAGACTCCAGGCGGCACCGGCGCTCTGCGCGTTGCCGCAGACTTCCTGGCGAAAAATACCTCGGCGAAACGCGTCTGGGTAAGCAATCCAAGCTGGCCGAACCACAAGAGCGTGTTCAACTCCGCGGGTCTGGAAGTATGCGAATACACCTATTACGATGCGGCCAACCACGCGCTGGATTTTGACGGCCTGCTGGCAAGCCTCAGCGAAGCCCAGGCGGGTGACGTTGTTCTGTTCCACGGTTGCTGCCATAACCCAACCGGTATCGATCCGACGCTGGAGCAGTGGCAACAGCTGGCACAGATGTCCGTCGAAAAAGGCTGGCTGCCGCTGTTCGATTTCGCCTACCAGGGCTTTGCCCGTGGTCTGGAGGAAGACGCTGAAGGTCTGCGTGCATTCGTTGCACTGCATAAAGAGCTGCTGGTTGCCAGCTCCTACTCGAAGAACTTTGGTCTGTATAACGAGCGTGTGGGTGCCTGTACGCTGGTGGCCGCCGATGCTGATACCGTTGACCGTGCTTTCAGCCAGATGAAGTCGGTGATCCGCGCCAACTACTCCAACCCGCCAGCTCACGGTGCTTCTGTGGTCGCCACAATCCTCAGCAATGACGCACTGCGTGCAATCTGGGAGCAAGAGCTGACCGATATGCGCCAGCGCATTCAGCGCATGCGTCTGCTGTTTGTTAATACGCTGCAGGAAAAAGGCGCCAGCCGTGACTTCTCTTTCATCATCAAGCAAAACGGCATGTTCTCGTTTAGCGGCCTGACCAAAGAGCAGGTGCTGCGTCTGCGTGAAGAGTTCGGTATCTACGCCGTGGCTTCCGGGCGTATCAACGTAGCGGGTATGACCCCAGACAACATGGCACCGCTGTGTGAAGCGATCGTCGCCGTGCTGTAATCTCGCCGGCAGAAAAAATAAAGGCCGCTGATGCGGCCTTTATTACATTCCCCACACGATAAATTACCAGACCGGCATTTCATCCTGCAGGAAGGGGTTGTGCAGGCGCTCATAGCCAAGCGTCGATATCGGACCGTGACCGGGAATAAACGTCACATCATCACCCAACGGCAATAATTTACGTTTAATCGCATCGATCAGTTGCCCGTGATCGCCGCGCGGGAAATCGCTGCGCCCGACGCCCCCTTTGAAAATCACATCGCCGGAAATCAGCAAGCGTGAAGCATCATCAAAAAAGACAACGTGTCCAGGCGTATGCCCCGGGCAGTGCAGTACCTGCAAAGAGACATTCCCTACGCTGACCACGTCGCCTTCATTGAGCCAGCGATCCGGCTGCAGCGGCTGGCAATCTTCCAGACCGAACATCCGGCTTTGCGCTGGTAGCCCTTCCAGCCAGAACTCATCTTCTTTTTCCGGACCGATAACTGGCACACCATAATGCTGCGCCAGTTCAGCCGCCGCACCAACGTGATCGAGATGACCATGGGTGAGCAAAATCTGCATCAGGCTAACGCCCGCGGCGGTCACTTCCTGTTTGATTCGCTCGGCGTCGCCGCCCGGATCGACCAGTGCGGCGAGCCGGGTTTGTTCACACCAGATTAAAGAACAGTTCTGAGCGAACGCGGTGACCGGAATAATACGATAGTTCATGATGCTCCTTTCGTTACCAGTGCCTGACCGGACCGGTATCAATATGCACAAAATTGCTACGTGGGTAGTATCCTACACCACCTGCGCCCATAGATAACGCCGCTTTGCGAACATTGCTTAACGAAATGCCTTCAATATGAAAATCCATGGCCTGCCCCTTGGTGTGATAGCTATGTTTAGCTACACCACGGCTTCGTGCGCGAAGCTCATCATTGGTATCGAGTGAACGATAGCCCGAGATGAGCTGGACAGGTTTATTCGTGCCAAGTAATCCCTGCAGACGATAGAGGTGATCAAACAAACTCGGATCGATAGTCTTAATTTTATTCGCGCGGAAATCGCGGAAGAAATGATTAAGTCTTGCTAATTCATCCTGAATATAGCCTCTGCCATCGAAAAACTCCGCCTTGAGTGATTCACCAGTATGCAGGTTATTCAACGTCAGGATACGCGGTCGGGGGGTCGAGAGGGTGGCAAATGCCGGCGCAGGCAGAATGGCTGCAGCACCGAGTGCAGCCCCGCCTAACGCCAGCAGTTTGCGGCGATTAGCGTCAAATTTGTCCATGATAATCAGGTCTACAAGTAAATGAATCGAATATATGCACTTCTGGCGCACGAAAGGCACCTTACCGGGCATTATTGCCAACGTCAAGGTAGCCTAACCCCAGTAAACACAGGCCCTGTAGACGCACAGAGCCTGTTTTTACCACGTATTAGGACAACAAATTTGGTTGAACTACTTCATTTACCTGATTAATTGTTCCGCTTTTGGCAGAATTTGTGCGCCAGATCGCGCGGTGAGATCGTAATTGTAAATATCTGTACGATATTGCATGCGTCCATCGGCCCCGACGAACGCCGTTAAATAGTAGAGGTTAACCGGAATATTTTGACGGATATTCACATAACGGGTATCGCCCTGCTTCAGCGCATCGGAAATCCGCGAGTCGTTCCAGCCTGCATCCTGCAGCAGCATATTCGCCAGTTCAGAGGCTTTATTTACCCGCACGCAGCCGGAGCTTAACGCCCGGACATCTTTCTGGAACAGGTTATGGTTCGGCGTATCGTGCAGATAGATGGCATCAGAGCTTGGCATGTTGAACTTATAGCGGCCCAGTGAGTTACGTGCTCCTGGCGCCTGCTGGAAGCGGAACGGCAAATTGTTTTCGGTGATCGTCGACCAGTCAACCCGATACGGATCAACCGCCTCTTTGCTGTTCCAGCCGCGCATCACGGTATAACCGTGCTGTTCAAGATAGCCGGGGTCGTTACGCACCTTCGGCAGAATATCTTTGCGCGCCAGCGTCGGCGGGACGTTCCACGGTGGGTTAACCACCACGTTATTCAGCGCACTGCTCATCATCGGCGTTTTACGATCCGGGCGACCGACGATCACCCGCGATGCCAGAACCTGGCTGCCATCCTGATAGTAGACCAGTGAAAACGCCGGGATATTCACCATAATGCCGGTCGACAGTTTGCCCGGCAGCAAACGTAAGCGTTGAATATTTAACGCCAGCACTCCAGCGCGTTGGGCCGCCGAAACGTTCAGCCAGTCGCGTGTCGATTGACCAATGACGCCATCGGCGCCCAGCCCCTGCCATGCCTGAAAACGTTTCACCGCGTCGACGAGCTGACGGTCGTAGGCCCCGCGCGTCGCTGCTTTACCCTTCTTCACCGCCGACGGGCTGACGACATCTCCCGGCAAGGCAATGTTAGCCGCATCGTCGAGCATACCGTTGCGCTGTAAGATTTCACGCAACGCGCCAATATCGTTACTCCACTCGCCCGGTCGCAGCGAGGTCGTGCTGGTCAACTGCGGCCACGGACGCGAATCCGCCACCAGCGACAGCAGCGCGCGGTGCATTGCCTCATATTGCGGATGCGTTGGTGCCAGCCCGGCAATAAACGGCACCAGCGCGCCGTTATCCAGTGCCAGCTGCCACTGATTAATCACCGACAGCGGCGGCGTCGCCATCGTGTACGGTTTGGTGCCATACAGCCAGCGATTCCCCTGCACCGGAATGCCGCTGATAAAATGCAGGTAGCCCATCATGGCGTCAGACAGCACGATATCACGTGCCATGCCGCTGACCGCCGGATCGGTCAACAAGCTCACCCAGGTGGTGAACTGCGGTTGAAACCCGGCGATAGCCACCTCAGCCAGTTGCTGCTGGAAGGCCTGAACCGCCTCGCGGTTCTCCCACATCGGCTTCATGTCCCTGGCCGCATACAGCGCCACCAGCGGATTCATAAACACTGGTTGATAGCCTGCCGGCAGCAGTGCTGTCATATCGGCGCGACTTTTCTCTACGGCACCGGCAGCCTGAGGCTGCTCGCCGGCCATTTTAGCGACCGCCGCCGACTGGCCGACGCTCTGGCTTAGCGCAGACGACAGCTCTCCTAAAGTTGCAGAGCTGTCCGTTGGTACGACTTCAGGCTCTTCGGCCTGGGCATTGAACAGTGGAGCAAATGCCAGAGCCAGGCTCAAACTCAGCGCTGACAATGAACAACCATATCGTTTCTTTAGCAACATCCCTTGCCCCCCTGTTGACACATTGCTGCCCACAAATTAGGGCTTACTCTCAGTATATGAAGGCGAAAGCGCTTTTGCTTTCCCAAATGTAAAGAAGTTTAAAGATTATACAACGTTACGGTAGCAGATCCGACAACAAAAAGGGCGACATCATGTCGCCCTTTTATCTATCAATCATCCCTTTCAGGAAGCATCCGCCGTTCCCGGCAGCGTTTCCGGCAGCTGGGCGGCGAAACCGCGCAGCCCAACCACGTGGACGTGTTCGTGATTATTAAACACTTTACGCACGAGTTTGTAGGTGGTGCCTTTTTCCGGACTGATGTTTTCCGGCGCGGCAATGATCAGCTGCATCTCGAGACGTTCGCACAGCTCAAACAGCGTGGCGATAGAGCGGGCATCGAGACGCGCCGCTTCGTCGAGGAACAGCAGACGGCATGGCGACAGGTCTTTTCCGCGCAGGCGGCGAGACTCGTCTTCCCAGCTCTGCACAACCATCACCAGAATTGACATCCCGGTACCGATCGCTTCCCCGGTCGACAGCGCACCGGATTCCGCGCGCAGCCAGCCGTCTGAACCACGGTTGACTTCCACTTCCATCTCCAGATAGTTGCGGTAGTCGAGCAGCTCCTCGCCGATGGTCTGCGGCGTGCGTTGCCCCATATCAATCTGCGGATTCAGGCGTTGATACAGTTTCGCCAGCGCTTCGGAGAAGGTCAGACGGTTACTGTTAAACAAATCCTGATGCTGTTCATGCTGTTCAGACAACACGTCAAGCAGCGTCGAATGGGTTTCCCGCACGTTGACATTCAGCCGCACGCTGTTGACCTGCCCGAAGGAGACGCTCTGCAGACCCTGGTTGAGCATACGGATACGGTTCTGCTCGCGCTGGATGGTCTTACGAATGATGTTGGCGACGCTGCGGGAGCTAATGGCCAGCTTCTGTTCGCGGTTAGTCAGTTCTTCCGTCAGACGGTTGAGCTCAATCTCCATCTGTTCAATCGCTTCAACCGGGTCATCGGTGCGAATAATATCCTGACGGATACGCTCGCGCAGATGCTGATAAACGGCGACGAAGAACTGAATTTTACGCTCAGGACGTTTTGGATCTTCCGAAACACGCAGCACATCGCGCAGGTGTTCGTTATCCGACACCGCCAGACGCAGCGCACCGAGGGCTTTATCCGACATCGAACGCAGTTCATCCGCAGAGAGATAGGCCAGCTCGCGACGGTGCAGGCGGCGTTCGACGCCGTTGTCTTTCACCAGACGCATGACCGCACACCAGCCCGCTTTGGCGCTCACTACCTGCTCACGCATTTCACAGTAGTCACGCTCAAGCTTACGCAGCTTGCGGGTCAGGTTGTCCATTTCCGCTTCGCAGAAGGTCAGTGCTTTCTCGAGCTGGTTACGGCGTGCGCGGTTGTTGCTTAACTGCGTATGCAGCTCATCGCGACGCGAACGGGCACGTTCTTCCGCACCGCTATCGGCACGAACGCCGATCTCCTGCAGCTCTTTATACAGATCGCCCAGCAGCTCTTTTTTGGTGTCATAAGAGCTTTTCAGCGAGGCCAGTACCTGATTGTACTGGTTGAGCTGCGCAGAATGGCTGCGCATTGCCTCACGGGCGCGGCTACGTTCCGTTTCAGCCTGCTCCAGACGCTGGCGCAGTTTTTCGTTCAGATCGCTGTTGCCACTCAGCATTTCCGCCGAGTCGGAGTAACTGAAGTGGGCGCGACGCTGCACCACTTCGCTCAGCGCAAACGCCTGCTGACGCGCATCACGCTGCGTCTGCTGCGAATAGAGATAGTCTTCTTTCAGCTGTTCAAACTGTTCCGGATCGCTTTGCAGTACCGAAACGATCGGCTCCAGCTTCGCCAGCTGATTACCGTGCTGCTGAATAAAGCGCGCCGCTTCCTGGGCTTCATCCAGACGTTCCTGGATTTCGTCCACCCGGTCAGCCAGGGTATCGTCTGCCAGCAGGCTAAGACGCGGCAACAGACGGTTAAGGGCTGACACGCCCTCTTTCGCCTGCTCAAACTGTACCCGGTTCTGCTGATTATCACTTTCGTGCGTCGTCAGCGCGCGCTCCAGCTCACCACGGCGGCTGTTAAGCTTGCGGATTTCTTCTTCCGGATCGTCTTCAAAGGCTACCGCCAGATGGCTGCCGATAAAGCGGCTGAAGGCCTGATGCTGACGCTGCGTTTTCTGCACATCAAAAGAGAGGGTCGCAAAACGCTCGGATAAATCTTCACGTTCGGCGTGCAGGCTCTCGATACGGCTTTCACGTGCGGCGCGACCAAACAGCGGCAGCGTCGGGAAGCGTGAATAACGCCATTGGCGATCGGCGACCTTAACCACCACCGCTTTTTCCATCTCATCGACGCTGAATACGCTGTCATCGAATGACTGCGGATCGCCTTCGATCAGATAGAGATCTTCCGGACAATCTTCCAGCCCTTCAAGATGTTCGGTGATCTGCGACAGATCGGGTACTACGATCGCATGGCGTGACGGGCCGTACAGTGCGGAGAAGTACGGCGCATCTTCGAGGCTGACATCGTCATAAATTTCCGACAACAGCACGCCGCCAAAACGTTCCGCCAACGCATTAAGACGCGGGTCTTCAGAACCGCCAGGCTGACTGAGACGTTCGATCTCTTCGTCAATGGCCCGTTTACGTGCACCAACTTCGTCACGCTCAACAATCGCTTCGCGCTCGCGCTCCAGCAGCTGCTGCAGATATTCGGTGACGTCCTGGCTCGATTCAAACTGTTCGCCGCTCTGCTCGCAGAGCTGGTTAAGGCTGTTCTGTGCAGCCAGCCAGACCGGCGCACGACGCAGCAGAGACTGGGTGCGCGATTGCAGCTGCTCCAGCTCCTGACGCAGGTTCATGCGCTGCTCGCTGGCAGAAGAGACGCTATCGGACAACGAGGCGATACGCGCTTCCAGCTCCTGATGCAGGGCTTCCAGCTCGTCAAAGTCGTAGCGTTTACCCTGGCGCTTGCAGAAATCGCTCAGCTGACGTTCGGCGTCCTGCTGTTCGCGCAGGCGCTGTTCCAGCTCGGTCAGGCGGCTACGCAGCCCTTGCGCTTGCTCGGCATGATGTCGCTGATTCACGCCATCACGCAGCAGTTCGCGCGCGATGTCCCAGGCTTCATTTCGCGCCAGTGGGCCATTAATCGCCGCCACCAGCTGATAAGCCTGTTCAAACTGACCGTGCGCCGTTTGCGCGACGCTCATTTTTTGTTCCAGCGACAGCATTTTCTCCGTCGCTTCTTGCTCTTTCGCCTGGAAAGTTTCCAGCCATTCACTGGCGCTTTCCGGGGTTAAATCCGGCAAATGGCACAGCGCTTTCGCACGCTCCAGCGCCTGTAGCGCCTGGTTGTACTGAATCGCCCGGGTCTGCTGCACGTCCAGCGCCTGCTGGTAGTCAGCAAGCTGGCTTTTCAGCTCATCCACTTCCAGTTCAGCGGCTTCTGCGCGGGCTTCGTTCTCTTCTTGCAGATCGGTCGCTTCTGCGACCACTTCATTCTGCTCTTCAAGACGAATCTGCAGCTCTTCGAGGTCCGCTTCATAGCGCTCGATTTTTTCCTGCTGGCGCAGTGCGGTTTGCACCAGATTCAGATGGTCGCTGGCCGCCTGATAATCGGCTTCCAGATCGCCCTCTGCGCCGTTATGCTCCTGCAGTTCGCGGGCCATATCGACGTGCTTATACTGCTCTGCCGCCAGCTGCGCCCGTGAGGTAAACAGGTCGCGACGGTACTCCAGCGCTTTGTCCAGATGCACCCGACGTTCGTTGGCGTGACGCATGTAGTCCGCCGCCACGTAGTTCGTCGCTTCGCTGATCAGGTGTTTAAACAGATCACGATCGGACTGCGTCACCCGGATCGCTTCAAGGGTCATGCGGTTTTCACGCAGCGCGGCTTCCATATCCTGGAACGCCTTACGCACGCCGCTGTTTTCCGGCAACAGATAGTCGCGCAGCGAGCGGGTAATGGTGTTGGAGATGCCGCCATACAGCGAAGCTTCAATCAGGCGATAGTATTTACTACGATCAGAGGCCGAGCGTAAACGACGGGCGACCACGCCCAGATCGAACATCAGCGAGTGATAATCGGTGATCGAGTTGAACTGCTTGAACTGCACCCCTTCCATCGCTTCGAGCTTTTCTTTCAGCTCATTGAGACTCAGAACACGCGCCTGGCGTTCGTTCAGGGTCTCGGTCAGCAGCTGGGTTGGCTGAATCGCCATCGGCAGCCCCTGGATCGCGAAGGGCTTGATATCCACTTTACGATCGCGACCGGCGATCTGCTGCAGGCGCACGCCCACGACCACGCGCTGATGATGGGAGTTGATAACGTCCAGCACCGAATAACAGACCCCGGCGCGCAGCTTACCGTGCAGGCCTTTATCGCGCGAACCACTGGTGGCGCCGGCCTCGGTGGTGTTACGGAAGTGCAGCAGGGTCAGGTCAGGGATCAACGCCGTGACGAAGGCCGCCATAGTGGTTGATTTCCCGGCCCCGTTACCGCCGGAGAGGGTCGTGACCAGCTCATCCAGATCGAAGGTTCGGGCAAAAAAGCCGTTCCAGTTAACCAGCGTTAGCGAGCGAAATTTACCGCGTTCAATCATTACTCTTCCTCCCCGCTATCCGGCTGATGCTCTTCATTTTCGTCATGAAGCTGCAGATGATTTTCCAGCGCCATCGCTTCGCCGTCGCGAATCATACGCAGTTGCGCTTCGCGCGGATCGTCGCCCACGCGCACGTCAGCGCCAAAGCGGAACACCGATTCGGTAATGCGGAATTTGCTGCTGTCATGGCCCATAAACCAGACCATGCCCAGACGGCGCAGACGGTTAAGCGAAGCGCGGACTTTTTCCTGCAGCTTCTGGCGGTCGAGATCCGAACCGGTGGAGCGGTTGTTTACCAGCTTCAGCAGCTTGGCTTCGTCGGCCAGGCTCAACAGCTCATCGTACAGCTCCTGTTGGGTAAAGATCCCTTCATTGGCCAGACGCTCCGGGCTGAGGTAGAGATAGCAAAGAATTTTGCCAACCATCATATCCAGCTCGGACAGCACGGAACGCGGAATCAACGTGGTGGAACGCGGGCGCAGATAGAAAAACCCTTCCGGCGCGCGAATCAGCTCAACGTTATAGCGAGCGTAAAATTCTTCCAGGTAGTCCTGGAAATCCATCAAAAATGCGTGATTATCCAGCTCGTCCAGACCCACATGGCGGCCTGCACGCAAGGCGCTATCCAGCGCCGGAAATAACGGATTGCCCAACGCCTGCGCCAGTTTAACTGGCATCACTTGTTCAATATTTGTCGATGACATGCGCCTGTACCTTGGCTCCGTAATCATTAATCGGCTGCCATTTTGCCGGCAGTCCGGTGAAATCTGCTTGTGCGACGCCCAGGCGAACGGCCTGATCGACAACGATTCGCGCCACATCAAAATGGCGAGCTCGCGGATACTGCGCCAGATATTCGCGCACCACCAGACCCAGATCCAGCGGCACACCTTTATCTTTATAGACCACCAGCTGTGCTTCAATCAGCGCGGCAAGCTGTTCGCGAATTTCGTTAAACTCTTCGTACTCTAGATCGGCCGGAAGTTCCCCGGTGACCTCTTCGTCGCGCAGCGCCATCTCTTCATCACGCATATCCAGCAGACGATCGGCGCTGGCGTGGGTCAATGCCCACGGTGCATCAAAGTAGGTTTGAATCGACTGGCGCAGACGCTGGGCGAACACGCGGTTTTTATCCATATCGATAGCGGTACGGATAAATTTATGGACGTGACGATCGTAGCCGATCCACAGGTCGATAGCCTGTTGGCCCCAGCTGACGATGCGGTCGAGTTTGCTTTGCAGATCGAAAACCAGGCGGTCAACAAAATGCAAATCATCGCGCGCGATTGTCGCGTCCTGAATTCTCAACAGGTTTGCCTGCAGCTTGTCGCCTGCTGCGTCCAGCGTATCCTGCAGCTCACGCAGCGTGCCTGAGGTTTCTGACAGCAGCAGTTCACAGCTGGAGATCGCCGCACGCCAGTCTTTATTCAACAGCTGAGCGATATCATCTTTAACCAGCTGCTGCTGCTCATCCATGATGCGCTGCGTCAGGTCGATACTGTCGAAAATCTCAGCCACCGAGTATTTCAACGGCGCAAAGACGTTGCGATGCCAGTGAAACTCATCGCCGCCCTCTTCAGCGGAATCGGCGGCGCGCTTAAGCTCACCGGCAACGATCGACAGCTGCATAGACAGGCGCAGAGTAGAGAATTCGCGTTGGCGAATATAGTAGTCGGTAATGCCGATACCCAACGGCGTCAGGCGATAAATCGCATTACCTTCCGTAATTTCGCTGGTAAAGCGGTTCAGCAGACGCTGGCGCACCATATCGTTGATCGCGTTATTGGCGCGCTGGCTGATGGTTTCGCTGGTCTGCTCAAACGCATCACTGACGTGGCGGAACGCATCCACCAGTTCTCCCTCAGTCATTTCCCCTTCGAGCCGCTCGCCGTTCAGCGTAGCAACCGCCAGCAGAAAAGAGAGTCTGTCCACCGGCAGCGAAATAGAAAAATCATTTTTTCTGGCCCAGGCAACCAGTTCGGGGACTGTCTGGGAAAATTCACTCATAGTTTATCCTTGCATCTGCGGCTTAAGCGCTGTGACATGAATGTAGCGACCCAGGCTGATATACGGCTCCTGGCGACAGTAGCGCGTCTCCAGCTCCAGCAGCGCCGCAAAATCGTCGCGCTGTTTGCGTTTTTCACGCAGATAATCATGAAACACCCGCACGCCGGTTTTCCCGGTAATGTGCCAGCCCTGCTCTTCCAACCAGCCATAAACCTGCTGCGGTGAGCGCGGATAGTCCGGCGACAACGTGCGTTTTTTCTTTTTCGGCATACCAAGCTGTACGTAGTCGAAGTTCCCGACCACCATATTGTGCATCAGCAGACCGTTAGCATTGTAGAACATTAGCGACAATGCACCGCCGGGTCTGATAACGGACCACAGCGCGCGCAGCATCTCCTGCGGTTCCGCCACCCATTCCAGTACCGCATGAAACAGTACCAGATCGACTGGGGTTTCCAAATGCTGCGCAATATCCTGAGCAGCGCATTGTACAAAATGCATGTTGTCGATCACACCTTTATCGACAGCCGCCTGTCGGGCGCGAGCCACCATTTCGCCAGAGAGATCGCATAACGTCACATGATGGCCCATTTCCGCTACTTTTATCGCCGTCTGGCCTTCCCCACCGCCCGCATCAAGGACCCGCAAAGGGCCTGGGCCAAGCTGGCTCAGTAACGGGTGGAGATCCTGCCAGAGGATCGCCTGGCGCAGTTCGCCCTTGGTGGTGCCGTAGATATTGCGCGAAAACTTTTCAGCCATGTCATCGAAATTACGATCCTTCACCGGCGACCCCACCTGCCAAAACAAAACCGCTATTTTGTCATACCCACGCGGAGAATGTAGCGATCTGTTATAAGATCCGGGCATAACTTTGGTTATATGGTTAAAAAAGGAACCACCTGGCATGCTTTTTACTCTGAAAAAGTATTTGGGCGGCATGATGCTGCCGCTTCCCCTGTTGCTGTTGCTGATTGCCGCAGGCATCGCGCTGCTGTGGTTCAGCCGTTTCCAACGAACCGGAAAAGTATGCGTCAGCGTTGGCTGGCTGCTGTTGGTTGCACTCAGTCTGCAGCCGGTGGCCGATGGTTTGCTCAAGCCTATCGAGGACAAGTATCCAACATGGCGCGGCAGCGAACGGGTTCAGTATGTGGTGGTGCTCGGCGGCGGATATACCTGGAATCCGGACTGGGCACCCAGCTCTAACCTGATCAACAACAGCCTGCCGCGACTGGCTGAAGGGATCCGACTGTGGCAGGAAAATCCGGGAGCGAAGATGATCTTTACCGGCGCCGCGGCGAAAACCAACCCGGTCAGCACGGCTGAGGCCGGCGCCAGGGTGGCGCAAAGCCTTGGCGTCCCACGCAGCGAAATAATGGTTCTCGATAGCCCGAAAGATACGGAAGAGGAAGCCGCCGCGGTCAAACTGGCCATCGGTGATGCCCCTTTCCTGCTGGTGACTTCCGCGTCGCATTTACCCAGAGCGATGATTTTCTTCCGCCATGCCGGGCTCAATCCGCTGCCGGCACCGGCTAATCAGCTGGCGATTGAATCGCCGCTCAACCCGTGGGAGCGCGCGATCCCGTCGCCGGTATGGCTGATGCACAGCGATCGTGTCGGGTACGAAACGCTGGGACGCCTCTGGCAGTGGCTAAAAGGGGTATCAGGCGAGCCAGGGCAGGAGTGATTTAGCCGCCAGATCAAACCGGGTGCGGTCAAAGCGCCCGGTATTGACCAGGTTGTCCACCTCATCCCACAGCAGATAGAGCCAGCGCCGCCAGACGAAAGATTCCGACACCGGCGCACGGCGCAAATAGTGCCACAGCAGTTGTTCCGCCTGCCCGCCGTCAGACAGTCGGAACAGCTCGTATTCACGTGGCGCCCAGAGCATCATGCCCGGCCCAACCATTGCCAGCAGCTGATCGCTACGCGGGTCTTTCAACATACTGCGCAGCGTGAAGCTCCCGTGCACCAGCACGCAGTTATCACTGAAATCTTCAAATAGCGCCGGGAGGCACTCCCGGGAGCGGAACAGGATCCGTTTGTCCTGCATCGTCAGGCCAGTGTCCTGATACAGGTTTAGCGTACTCCATAGCATCTCTACCCGTTGGCGATACCAGTTCGACCACAGGTTTTCCTGAGTGCTGTCGACCATGCCAACGCAGCCGCCGCTGTCATGCCGATGCCAGGCCAACAGGGCTTCAACGATCTGCTCCTGTAGTTGGTCCCAGCGTTGCGGCGTCCGGGCTGGCGCCTCCACGGACACGCCGCGCAGTCGTTCAATCAACAGCACATCGGGCCCGGGATGCTCCTCATGGGTTAACACGCCGTACACTACCGGCATCCGCGCGGTACCGCTGCGTGCAAGCATCGATATTTTCCAGGCCAGCTGGCGGGCAATGCCGGGCGTGGTGAAGCTCCTCGCCAGCAGCGGTAACGGATTTCCCTGTGCATCGTAGAGCGACCATAGCGCCGACAAGGGCTTCTCGCTGACACACTCCACGCGGCTGAGCTTTTCTCCCAGCAGGTGGCTCAGTTCGGTTCGCAACTGTTCCATTCAGATTACCCCTGTGAATACTACTGGTTTCATAATGAGCGCCAGCCGCAGGGATGTCATCGGGTAAGATCAAATTTGGGGCAAATAGTATGGAAAAACAGCCTGAGGATATCCCCTCTC
Organism: Klebsiella sp. B345; assembly: GCF_051131735.1. NCBI lineage: Bacteria > Pseudomonadati > Pseudomonadota > Gammaproteobacteria > Enterobacterales > Enterobacteriaceae > Klebsiella > Klebsiella sp. B345. The sequence goes on along the minus strand of NZ_CP180443.1, from coordinate 4,751,861 downwards.
GATGGAGGGGATGAGGAGATTATCGTAGCTCTGCGCGAACGCGGGCCAGATCTTCCGGCGTATCGACACCGGTGCCGGGAACCACTTCCGCCACTGCAACATGGATTTTTTCGCCGTACCACAGCACGCGCAGCTGCTCCAGCATTTCAATCTGCTCCAGCGGGCCTGGTGCCCAGCTGACGTAGCGACGGATAAAGCCGGCGCGATAACCGTAAATCCCAATATGACGTAACAACGAATCGCCAATGGTCTCGCGCGACTGCGCAAAACGATCGCGATCCCACGGGATCGTGGCACGGGAGAAGTAGAGCGCGTAGCCCTGCGCATCCATCACCACTTTCACCGCATTGGGGTTAAAAGCTTCTTCGGCATCATGAATCGGCACCGCCAGCGTCGCCATACCGCAGGTATTGGCCGCCAGATTCGTCGCCACCTGGCGCACAATCGCCGGCGGGATCATCGGCTCATCACCCTGAATATTGACGATGATGGTGTCGTCACTAAAGCCGCATTTTTCGACAACCTCGGCCAGACGTTCAGTGCCGGACTGATGGTCAGCGCGCGTCATGCACACTTCGCCCCCGGCGGCTTCTACCGCACGCGCCACCTCATCATGATCCGTCGCGACGATAATACGTTCAGCCCCGGACTCACGCGCACGTTCGAGCACGTGCACGATCATCGGCTTACCGTTGATATCCTGTAACGGTTTTCCCGGTAAACGTGTGGAGGCAAAACGGGCAGGAATAATGACCACGAAACTCATGAGTGGCTCTCTCCGACGGCTAATGCGCGGGCTTCGGTTTCCAGCAATACGGGAATGCCGTCACGCAGCGGAAAGGCCAGGCTGTCAATTTTACAGATCAGCTCTTGCTTATCCTGGCTGTAGTAGAGTTTACCGTTGCAGACAGGACAGGCGATGATTTCTAATAAACGGTGATCCATAGTTCCTCCTGATGGACCGAATAGATTCCGCAGCAGCATATCACATGATGACAAGCTCAGGGATCCGTTTGCGGCAATGGCTACGCGAGCCATCGCCAGGGGGTCAGGCTGAGACGATTTCCCAGCCCTGACGCCGGTCAGCAAACAGCTCCGGCGGCAGACGACCCAGAGTGATGTGCTGCACCGACTGCCAGCGGGCAAAGGCTTCTATTGCACGTATCAGCCCTTTTTCCAGCCCGGCGCTAACCTTTACTCCCTCTTCCAGCCACAGCGAGATAATTTCCAGTACCCCGGTTTTACGATGCACTTTGCTGTCCATTCTGCCCACCAGTTTGCCCTGATGCAGCAGCGGTAGCACAAAGTAGCCATACTGACGTTTAGGCGCCGGGGTATAGCACTCAAGGCGGTAGCTGAAATTGAATAGCTGTTCGGCGCGTTTACGATCCCAGACCACCGGGTCAAACGGTGAGAGCACGGCGCTATGACTGGCGGTGAGTTTGCCTGCGGGCGCGGATTCAAGCTGCGATCGCGCTTCGTGATGCAGCCACATTTCGCCAAGCTCTTCAACGTTCACCGGCGTCACCAGTCCCTCGTCCTGCCAGCGCTTGAGCAGCGCCGGCAATGCAGGCTGACGCAGCCGGTAGTAATCGGCCAGCCACTGGGGACGGAAAATACCGAGGCTGCGGGCGCTATTACGCAGCATCAGTGCTTCGGCGTCGGCTTGCGACAGCGCGTCGCGCTCATCATCCCAGTGCGGCATCACACGATGCGTCAGGTCGTACACCCGCTGAAAATTACGTCGTTCGACAACCATGACTTTCCCGGCGGTAAACAGCCCTTCCAGATGGCGTTTATGCGGTTTCCACTCCCACCAGCCGCTGGTACCTTTGCGCGGGTGTTCAAAATCGGCGGAACGTACCGGGCCATTCTGAGCAATATGCTCCAGCAGCTGTCGAATATCGGTGGCATGTTCAGCCATCCATCCTTTGTGGTACTTCCAGCCCATATTATCCGGCGTCAGCATGCGGTGGCGTACCAGGGCAAAATCGCTGCGGGGTAAAAAGCAGGCTTCATGGGCCCAGTACTCCATCAGTTCGCCGCTGCGCAGCGCCTCTTCCAGCCAGGCTGGCGAATAGTTACCGAGACGACTAAAAAGCACCAGATAGGGGCTACGGGCGACGACGTTGATGGTATCGATTTGCAGCAGCGACATCTGCTGGATGGTGGGAAGAATATCACTGGCACGAGCACGACGCCGGGGCGTTTTCAGTAACCCCTGTGCCGCAAGATGGAGATGGCGGGCGTCTTTAAGTGAAAGTTGTAATACCGACATGCAGGTTCTCCGTGAAGGACTCCGGCACAGCGTTATTGAGGCTTACGTTGCGCCAGCGCGACCAGTTCCGTCAGCAGCTGCTGAGCGCGTTCATCCGCCATTATGGCGTCGACGGGCAAATACCACCAGTTCGCGTCGGCAAAACCGCGGCATTTCACCGCGTCTTTTTCAGTCATCAGCAGCGTTTGCTGTGCCGTCACGAGAGCGGAAACGCTCGCCTGGGTCAGCGCCTGATGATCTGCCAGTGCCACGGTGTTCACCGGCTGTACGCCGCAGCTTTCCAGGGTGGCGAAGAACCGCGGAGGATGGCCGATTCCGGCCATGGCGACAACATTGTCAAATGAGGCCACATCACGCCGTTCACCGCTGAGTAAATTTACAGCCTGTCCCGGACGCAATTGCATCGGGATCTCACCCGTTCGCGCCACGCCGCCGTTCACGATGATGGCGTCGACACTCTGCAAGCGTGATGCGCGTTCGCGCATCGGCCCGGCCGGTAGCCACCAGCCATTGCCAAAACGACGCACGCCGTCAATCACCACAATTTCTTTGTCCCGCGCCAGTTTATAGTGTTGCAGGCCGTCATCGGTAACAATGATCTGGAGATCGTGGGCCGCAAGCAGAGCGCGTACCGCATCGCTGCGAACCGGCGAGACGGCAACCGGCGCTCCGGTACGTTGAGAAATCAACACCGGCTCGTCACCGGCCTCGGCGGTACTGGTGCTGGCGCCCAGCAGCAACGGATAGCTTGCTGCTTTCCCGCCATAGCCGCGAGACACCACACCAACGCGAATGCCGCGCTGCTGGAGTTGTTCCACCAGCCAGATAACCACCGGTGTCTTACCGTTGCCCCCGGCGGTCAGGTTACCGACAACCACCACTGGAACCGGCGCGCGCCAGGCTTTCTTCAGCCCCAGCCGGTAGCTGAGGCGAATCAGCCCACTCACCAGGCCATACAGCCAGGAGAGCGGGAGCAACAGCCGCCATAGCGGCGACTCACCGGACCAGATTCGGGCAATCATTGGCCAAACTGCATCTTATGCAGTTGGGCATAGACGCCACGATGCTCCAGCAGATCGGCATGGCTGCCACGTTCTACGATGCGGCCATCTTCTACCACGACGATTTCGTCGGCTTGCTCGATGGTAGACAGACGGTGCGCAATCACCAGCGAAGTGCGGTTTTTTTGCAGTTCGTCCAGTGCCGCCTGGATGGCGCGTTCAGATTCGGTATCCAGCGCCGAGGTTGCTTCGTCGAGGATCAGAATCGGGCTGTTACGCAACAGCGCTCGCGCGATAGCAATACGCTGGCGCTGACCGCCGGAGAGCAGGACGCCATTCTCACCAATAACGGTATCAAGGCCGTTATCCATTTTGCTGATAAAGTCCATCGCATAGGCCATCCGCGCGGCTTCCTCAATCTGCTCGCGGCTGTACTCGTCCGTACGAGCGTAGGCGATGTTGTTCGCCACGGTATCGTTGAACAGATGGACGTTTTGCGACACCAGCGCCACCTGATTACGCAGAGAGGCCAGGGTATATTCACGCAGATCGTGACCATCCAGCTTAATCTGGCCTTCATCGATATCATAAAAGCGGGTAATCAGGCTGGCGATGGTCGATTTGCCCGACCCGGAACGCCCGACCAGAGCAACCGTTTTACCTTCCTGAATGTTCAGGTCGATATTGCGCAGCGCCGGCGTTTCACGCCCTGGGTAGGTGAAGGTGACATTGTTGAACTCAAGGTTGCCCTTCGCACGCTCAATCACCAACTTACCTTCGTCTTTTTCCTGCTCGGAATCGAGGATAGCAAACAGCGTCTGACAGGCCGCCATACCGCGCTGGAACTGGGCGTTGACGTTAGTCAGTGATTTCAGCGGACGCATCAGGGCAATCATCGAAGAGAACACCACGGTGATCGTACCGGCGGTCAGCGTTTCCATCACGCTTGGGAAGCTCGCCGCATAGAGAACAAACGCCAGCGCCAGCGAGGCAATCAGCTGAATGATAGGGTCAGAGATTGACGAGGCGGAGACCATTTTCATCCCCTGCAAACGCATCTTGTTGCTGACCTTATCAAAACGCTTGGTTTCTACTCCCTGGCCGCCAAACATCAGCACTTCTTTATGGCCTTTCAGCATCTGTTCAGCGCTGGTGGTCACCTGCCCCATCGTATTCTGCATATTTTTACTGATATTACGAAAACGCTTGGAGACCACACGAATCGCGATGGAGACGATAGGCGCCAGCACGATGAGGATCAGCGACAGCTGCCAGCTGTAGTAGAACATCATCACAAACAGACCGATGATCGAGGCGCCTTCCCGCACCACGGTAATCAACGCGCTGGAAGAGGACGATGCCACCTGCTCGGAGTCATAGGTAATACGTGACAGCAACGTCCCCGTAGACTGCTTATCAAAGAAAGAGACCGGCATTCCCATCATATGGCTGAACAGACGACGACGCATCGTCATGACCACTTTTCCGGAAACCCAGGAAATACAATAGCTTGAAATGTAGCTGGTGATACCACGCAGCACCATCAGGCCAATCACCACCAGCGGCATCCATAGCAGCACCGAGCGATCCGTTTTACCAAAACCATCATCCAGTAACGGTTTAAGAAGCGATAGCATGAAGGTATCACTCGCTGCGTTAAAGACTAACGCAACTGCCGCGACGATCAGTCCGGGTTTAAATGGCGCTATAATCGGCCAGAGTCGGCGGAAGGTCTGCCACGTGGAGAGATCTTTATCGTTCTGCATTCAATAAACCAGCTTATGTTGAAATAGCCGCATATTCTACCCGTTATCCACGGTCTCGCCAAACCACTGATGATACCAACGCGGTAAAAGTTGATCTCGTAAACCGTGGATTTGCCAGCTTTCTGCGGAAAAAATAACCGTTATTTGCCCCTGATGGGGCGTATCGAGCCACCGGTAACCTTGCTGCCGGTAGCGCTGCACAACCTTATCTGATGGCATGCGCCAGGCATTGTATCGCGACACCGAAGCCATTGCCGCCGCTCCGCCAACCCGCTGCAACAGTGCGAGGGAAGACGACGTATTGCTGCCATGATGCGGGACCTGGATAAGTGTAGACGCAAGATGCTGCCAGTAGTGACTCATCATCGCTCGTTCTGCTGGAATTTCAATATCTCCGGTTAGCAGAATGCTGTGTTTGCCATCGTCAATGCGCACCACGCAGGAGCGATTATTGCCCGCCGTGTTTGCCCCTGGGAGCGGCCAGAGTGCACGAAAGGTCAATCCTTGCCAGCGCCAGCTTTCACCTCGCCGGCACGGGAGATGCCCCTGCCAACCAAGCGGGCTGCGGATCCACAGGCCGGGCCAGGCCTTCAACAGTGCATTCAGTCCACCGCGATGATCGAGGTGCTCATGACTCAAAATAATCCCCTCAGGGCGCAGGTTATGCCAGCGCAACCACGGGATAATAATCTGCTGCCCGCTATCACCACCGGGCCAGGCCAGTCCGGTATCATAGAGAATTGCCGCCCCTTCGCGCTCGATAACCAGCGCCAGCCCCTGCCCGACATCAAGCATCGTGACCCGCCACTCCCCTTGCGGCAACGGACGCCAAAAAGGCCAGCTCAACAGCACCGTGCTGCTGAAGCACAGCGCCGGGAGCGAACGCCAGGCATGAAAACGCCAGATAAGGAGCAACAACCAGGGCAACAGGCTCACTCCTGCCCAACGAAAATCCAGGCTCAGCCACCCTGACGGCAGCAGACGTAAAAACCAGAATAATCCAGCCAGTAGACGGTCAGCCAGCTGCCACAACACCATCTCGATAAATCCGGGGCCACTGAGATGCAGCAACATGGCTCCCAGAATACAGGGAACGATAACAAAGGTGACCAGCGGCACGGCAATAAGATTAGCCAGCCAGGAGGTCAGACTGATGCCGTGGAAAATAACAATCTGAATGGGCAGCAGTAAAAACATCAGGCCAAGCTGCAGGTGACTTAATGCCAGTATCTGCCGTAGCGGCCAGCGCCAGCTGTGCAACGACACGGGCACAATCTGGTACCAGAAAATCAGCGTTGCGACAGCGAATACCGAAAGCCACAGGCTGTCCGACAATACTGCCAGCGGATCGACAAACAAAATTGCGCCAATACAGCATAACCACACCTGCCAGGATGACCATCGTTTTCCCGAGAGACGTAGGCCTACCGCTGTGCCCAGAGCAACACAGGTTCGCAAGGCCGGCGGCTGCATACCGGTCAACCAGGAGTAACCGAACGCACAGATCAGGCCTGCGAGTAACGGCGTTTTCCAGTTGATCCATCGGCAAGGAAAAAAGAACTGTAGGCCACGTACAGCTAGTCCACCCAGCAGTGCGCCTAACGCGATATGCAGACCAGAAATCGCCATCAGATGAGACGTTCCGGTCTCTTGCATCAGGCGTTTGATCTCCCCGGGTATCACCAGCCTCTCCCCCATGCCGAGCCCGAGGATCACTGATTGCCAGGGGAACGTCTCAAGGGTACGACCTAGCGATGTCAGAAAACGTGCCCGATAGCTGCATTCAGGGTCGAGAGCTTGCGCTGAGGTGAAGCGGCCGCTCAGAGAACGATGCTGTGATAGCGCGTAGCGCTGGCTGTCAAAGCCTCCAGCATTAAGCTGGCTATGGACCGGACGAAGCCGGACCGCCATCTTCCAGCGCTGCCCGGCACAAGGAGTAATGGGCAGAGGATTGCCATACAACGTAACACCCGGGGCCGGAAACAGCCGCTGCCCGTTCGCATGGGTGATAATCCCCTGATGGGTCGTCTCGGCGTCGGTCGCGGTCAGCGTTATCTCAACTGACGGGTGGCTACCGGCTAATGCGAGGGTTGGCCATAGCGCCTGGTGAGCGCTCAGCATGCCCCATGCAAAAAAGAGGATGGTCAGAGCCAGGTAGCGTACGACACCATGACGGGAAAATGAGAGCGCGATGGCCCCGAGGATGCATCCCTGAATGGTGGTTAGTGTCGGCAAAACCGGCAGTATCAACAGCGGGGATATTCCGGTTATGGCGCACGCTGCCAGCTGTGATAAACGCATGGTTACCTCCCTGTTGGCGGGAAGTATTACGTGAATGCGAGAGAGCGTCAGCTGCCTTTCTACGATTCTGGATTGCGGTTTCCGCAGCGTCGGCAGGATTACTGCAAAAGCGGAGGACAAATTGCGAGGAGCGGCAAATTGCAGGCATAAAAAAAGCACCGGTCAGGTGCTTTTTTTATCTTCGGAGTACGTAGTCGCCGTCTGGCGAGACTTACTCTTCGTAAATATTGGCGCGGTCGCGTAGTTCTTTCCCAGGCTTAAAGTGAGGAACGTACTTACCTTCCAGTTCGACTTTATCGCCAGTTTTCGGGTTACGCCCGGTGCGAGGTGCTCGATAATGCAAAGAGAAGCTGCCGAAACCGCGGATTTCAATGCGCTCACCTTGAGCAAGCGTTGAGGCCATATGCTCCAGCATCTCTTTAACAGCATCTTCAACCGCTTTCGCAGGAATGTGAGATTGCTGGCTGGCAAGTCTTTCTATCAATTCGGACTTGGTCATTATTCCTCCGGTTTCCTTCAAGGCAAATTAGCTAACTGCTTTAAACAAGGGCGGCCGTAGCCGCCCTTTGTGCATGATTACAGGACGAATCCTGCAATCTGTCAAGTAAACTCGTCATAATTCAGGTTGTTATAACCTGAATGACTAAGATTACTCGCCTTTAGCTGCTTTGAAAGCTTCAGCCATTGCGTTGTTAGAGAAGTTTGCATCTTCCTGTTTGTTAACAGTTGCGATTGCATCTTTCTCATCAGCTTCGTCTTTAGCACGAACAGACAGGCTGATTGCGCGGTTTTTACGATCAACGCCGGTGAATTTAGCTTCAACGTCGTCGCCAACGCTCAGAACCAGAGTTGCATCTTCAACGCGGTCGCGGGAAGCTTCAGAAGCGCGCAGGTAACCTTCAACGCCGTCAGCCAGTTCTACGGTTGCGCCTTTAGCGTCAACTGCAGTGACTTTACCGTTTACGATTGCGCCTTTCTTGTTCAGTGCAACCCAGTTGTTGAACGGATCTTCTGCGAGCTGTTTAACGCCCAGAGAGATACGCTCACGCTCTGCGTCAACCTGCAGAACAACTGCTGCGATTTCGTCGCCTTTTTTGTATTCACGTACTGCTTCTTCGCCTGCAACGTTCCAGGAGATGTCAGACAGGTGAACCAGGCCGTCGATGCCGCCGTCCAGGCCGATGAAGATACCGAAGTCAGTGATAGACTTGATTTTACCTTCAACACGGTCGCCCTTGTTGTGGGTTTCCGCAAACTGCTGCCACGGGTTGTTTTTGCACTGCTTCAGACCCAGGGAGATACGACGACGTTCTTCGTCGATATCCAGAACCATAACTTCCACTACGTCGCCAACGTTAACAACTTTGGACGGGTGGATGTTTTTGTTGGTCCAATCCATTTCGGAAACGTGAACCAGGCCTTCAACGCCTTCTTCGATTTCAACGAAGCAGCCGTAGTCGGTCAGGTTGGTCACGCGACCGGTCAGTTTGGTACCTTCCGGATAACGCTTAGCGATAGCTACCCACGGATCTTCGCCCAGCTGTTTCAGGCCCAGAGATACACGAGTACGCTCGCGGTCGAACTTCAGCACTTTAACAGTGATTTCGTCGCCAACGTTTACGATTTCGCTCGGGTGCTTAACGCGTTTCCACGCCATGTCGGTGATGTGCAGCAGGCCGTCAACGCCGCCCAGATCAACGAATGCGCCGTAGTCAGTGAGGTTCTTAACGATACCTTTGACTTCCATGCCTTCCTGCAGGTTTTCCAGCAGCTGATCGCGTTCTGCACTGTTTTCGGATTCGATAACAGCACGACGGGAAACAACAACGTTGTTACGCTTCTGGTCCAGCTTGATTACTTTGAACTCAAGCTCTTTGCCTTCCAGGTGCAGAGTGTCGCGAACTGGACGAACGTCAACCAGGGAACCTGGCAGGAACGCGCGAATACCATTCAGCTCAACAGTGAAGCCACCTTTAACTTTGCCGTTGATAACACCGACTACAGTTTCAGCTTCTTCGTAAGCTTTTTCCAGCGTGATCCAAGCTTCGTGACGTTTAGCTTTCTCACGGGACAGCAGGGTTTCACCGAAGCCGTCTTCTACTGCATCCAGAGCAACGTCAACTTCGTCACCAACCTGGATTTCCAGCTCGCCCTGGGCGTTTTTGAACTGCTCTGCCGGAATGGCAGACTCAGATTTCAGACCGGCGTCAACCAGTACGATATCTTTGTCGATAGCAACAACAACACCACGAACGATGGAACCCGGACGGGTTTCGATTGTTTTTAAGGATTCTTCAAATAGTTGAGCAAAAGATTCAGTCATGTTTAATCTTCAGGTTTCATATTTAACGTCCACCTGGCTCCGTGCCGGATGGGGTTGTTTAACATACCCGCTAACACTCCATTGCTGCGGGGGTACTGCTATAATTCGGAGGCCGTGTCGCTTAACGATCAGGCGACAGCCAGTTTTTCGCGCGCATAGTGTAGCGCTTTTTCAATTACTTGCTCAATGTTTAGTTCAGTAGAATCGAGAACTAACGCATCAGCAGCCGGGACAAGCGGCGCCACGCTGCGATTGCGGTCGCGATCGTCACGCTCTTTTATCTCGGACAAAAGACGTTCAAAGTTAACACTAAAGCCCTTATCCTGCAACTGCAGCATACGCCGATGGGCGCGCTCTTCAGCGGATGCATCGAGGAAAATTTTCACTGGCGCATCGGGAAATACCACGGTTCCCATGTCGCGTCCGTCGGCAATCAGGCCCGGCAATTCGCGGAACGCACGCTGGCGACGCAATAAGGCTTCGCGCACACGTGGAAACGCCGCCACTTTCGAGGCGGTATTGGCGACTTCCTGAGTACGGATCTCGGCGCTGACGTCCTCACCTTCAAGCACCACTTCAAGACTGCCGTCAGTAGAGATAAAACGCACGTCCAGATGCGCGGCCAGCGGCACTAGCGCCTCTTCGGATTCAACATCGACATGGTGATGCAGCGCAGCGAGTGCCAGCACGCGATAGATGGCACCGGAATCCAGCAGATGCCAGCCCAGCGCTTCTGCCATTGCCTTGCACAATGTGCCCTTACCCGCACCGCCAGGCCCATCAATGGTGATTACCGGAATCGTTGCCGTCATCTTTTTCTCCTTCAGCAAGGCGCATAGAATGTAAACGCCGTGCATTATACGCATCTATACGCGGGAAAGTGAGCATTGCTTGCAAATTACGGACTACCAGAAAAGGATCGCAGAAGAATTGCGCAATTATAGCGGGCTGATGGAATACCAGCCCGTGAGATGACAATGTTTTACTTTTTGTTTTACGTTTTACCGAGACACATTACGCCAGGGTGCTGATACGCGCCAGCTGCTCGAAGTAATCCGGGAAGGTTTTCGCCGTACACTTCGGGTCGAGAATCGTCACCGGCGTATCGGAAAGCGCTACCAGCGAGAAGCACATTGCCATACGGTGATCGTTATAGGTGCCAATCTCAGCAAACTGCAGCGTCAGCGGAGGCGTAATGCGGATGTAATCCTCGCCCTCTTCCACTTCAGCGCCCACTTTACGCAACTCTGTCGCCATCGCAAACAGGCGATCGGTCTCTTTGACGCGCCAGTTATAGATGTTACGCAGCGTGGTGGTCCCTTTTGCAAACAGCGCCGCGGTGGCAATGGTCATTGCCGCATCCGGAATATGATTCATATCCATATCGATGGCGTTGAGTTCGCCGTGGGTACAGGCAATAAAATCGTCGCCCCAGGTAACGGTTGCGCCCATTTTTTCCAGCACGTCAGCAAAACGAATATCGCCCTGAACGCTGTTACGGCCGATGCCGGTCACTTTTACCGTACCGCCCTTAATGGCGCCCGCCGCGAGGAAGTAGGACGCGGAAGAGGCATCGCCCTCAACCAGGTAGTCACCCGGGGAGAGATACTGCTGGTTGCCGCGGACGACAAAACGCTGATAGGACTGGTTTTCAACGTTAACGCCGAAGGTCTTCATCAGGTGCAGCGTAATATCAATATAGGGTTTGGAAACCAGATCGCCTTTAATGGTGATAACGGTATCCTGCGGCGCCAACGGGGCTGTCATCAGCAGCGCGGTCAGGAACTGGCTGGAGACGCTGCCGTCTACTTCTACCTGGCCACCGGCAAAACCACCACGCAGGCGCAGAGGCGGATAGTTTTCCTGCTCCAGATAATCAATCTGCGCGCCACCCTGGCGAAGGGCATCCACCAGATGACCAATCGGGCGCTCTTTCATGCGCGGTTCGCCGGTCAGCACGATATCGTTGCTACCCAGGCACAATGCCGCCGCCAGCGGACGCATGGCGGTTCCGGCGTTACCGAGGAACAGCTCGAGGGCATTACCGGCCTGCAGCGGACCCGCGTTACCGACAACTTCACAACGGGTACGGTCAGAAGACAGGGTGTAATGAACTCCCAGGGCGCTCAGGGCATTCAGCATGTGGCGAACATCGTCGCTGTCCAGCAGGTTGGTCAGCACCGTGGTGCCACGGGCTAATGCCGCCAGCAGCAAAGCGCGGTTAGAGACACTTTTTGACCCAGGCAGGTTCACGGTGCCATCTACTCGCGCAATGGGTTGTAACGTCAGGGATTCCATCAGACTTAACTCTCAAACAAACAGAATAAAAACCCCGCAGACCGGCTGCGGGGATGAAAAACAGAACAGCGATCAACCGTGGCGGCGTTCAAAGTCCTGCATAAAGTCGGTCAGTGCCTTCACGCCCGCCAGCGGCATCGCGTTATAGATAGAGGCACGCATCCCACCAACCACGCGGTGGCCTTTCAGGGCATGCAGACCCGCAGCGAAGGACTCTTCAAGGAACAGCTTATCCAGCGCGCTGTCAGCCAGCTGGAACGGCACGTTCATACGCGAGCGATTAGCTGCGGCAACGTCGTTGCGATAGAAGCCGCTGTTATCGATGATGCCGTAGAGTAAATCGGCTTTTTGCTGGTTGATGTTGTCCATAACGGCAACACCGCCCTGCTCTTTCAGCCATTTGAACACCAGGCCAGCCAGGTACCAGGCAAAGGTAGGCGGGGTGTTGAACATTGAGTCGTTGGCATCCAGTACGGAGTAGTCAAGGATGGAAGGACAAGCAATGCTGGCTTTACCCAGCAGATCTTCACGCACAATCACCAGCGTCAGGCCGGCCGGACCGATGTTTTTCTGCGCGCCCGCGTAGATCACGCCGTAGCGGCTGACATCGATAGGGGAAGACAGAATGGTGGAGGAGAAGTCCGCCGCAACAACCACGTCGTCGGCAAAATTCGGCGTTTCATTAATCGCGATGCCGTCGATGGTTTCATTCGGGCAATAGTGCAGATAAGCTGCACCCGGCGTCAGTTGCCATTCGCTCATCGGTTTCACCGCACGCAGGCCATCAACCGTCACTTTGGCGTCAATGCTGTTCGGTGAACAATATTTTTTCGCTTCTTTGATCGCGCTGGCTGCCCAGTAGCCGGCATCAACATAGTCAGCGGTGGTTTTATCGCCGAGCAGGTTCAGCGGAACACCGGCAAACTGCCCGCGGCCACCGCCGTGGCAGAATAAAACTTTATAGTTGGAAGGGATATTGAGCAGATCGCGAAAATCCTGTTCCGCCGTCTCGGCCACCTGGATAAACTCTTTACCACGGTGGCTGATCTCCATCACCGACGTACCCAGCCCCTGCCAGTTGCACAGTTCTTGCTGCGCCAGTTTGAGAACTTCCGCCGGCAGCATTGCCGGGCCCGAACTAAAGTTATAGACCTGAGCCATTTCCCCTCACCACGTTGCTATGTTATTTGCTCGCGAACCGCCGCGGGCTATCAGTAATCCCTGTATCGGTGCACCACATCATTCCACACGCGTCAAGATGACAGGTCCGGGCGTGACCAGGTGCTGAGATTAGCAACCAGGGTAAGCAGACTGAGCCAGCAAAGAGGCGGTTGGAAAGAGGATGTATATATCGGTTTTATCATTCAGTGACACGCACCGCAATGGGTAAAACCGGCCGAGGGTGAAATGCGCGCTCCGTCACACAAAAGAATCTGCCATCTTGACGTCATAAAACCGACATAATTGCTACTATTACGCTGGAATTACCGTCTCTGCCTTCAACCCTGCTGCATTTATCCTTCCCCTGGAAATTGAGCCGATCGAACGATAAGAGAGCAGTGATGAATTCCCCTGCGCAACGAGATAGCGCCTGCCATCTAAAAGCCGTATCATTGCGCGCTTTACGTACGATAAAAGTGATCGCCATGACTCAAACATTTATACCCGGCAAAGACGCCGCCCTGGAAGACTCCATCGCGCGCTTCCAGCAAAAGTTGCTCGACCTCGGATTTGATATTGAAGAGGCCTCATGGCTGAATCCGGTACCGCACGTGTGGTCCGTCCATATCCGCGATAAAGCCTGCTCGCTGTGCTTCACCAACGGCAAAGGGGCAACGAAAAAAGCGGCGCTGGCCTCCGCGCTGGGTGAATATTTTGAACGCCTCTCCACCAACTACTTTTTCGCTGACTTCTGGTTAGGCGAAACCATCGCCAACGGGCCGTTCGTTCACTATCCGAATGAAAAATGGTTCCCGCTGACCGAAGATGACGAGGTGCCGGAAGGCCTGCTGGATCCGCGCCTGCGCGCCTTCTACGATCCTGACGATCAACTGACTGCCAGCATGCTGGTCGATCTGCAGTCCGGTAACGACGATCGCGGCGTGTGCGGCCTGCCGTTCACCCGCCAGTCCGATGGCGAAACCGTCTATATCCCAATGAATATTGTCGGTAACCTGTATGTTTCAAACGGGATGTCCGCGGGTAACACCGCGAATGAAGCCCGCGTGCAGGCACTGTCAGAAGTCTTTGAGCGTCACATTAAAAACCGCATCATCGCTGAGAGCATCAGCCTGCCGGAAATCCCTGCGGAAGTGATGGCACGCTATCCGGGCGTGGTGGAGTCAATCAACAAACTCGAAGCCGAAGGTTTCCCTATCTTTGCTTACGATGGCTCGCTGGGCGGCAAATACCCGGTGATCTGCGTGGTGCTGTTTAACCCGGCGAATGGTACCTGCTTCGCCTCTTTCGGCGCCCACCCGGACTTCGGCGTCGCGCTGGAGCGTACCGTTACCGAACTGCTGCAAGGCCGCAGCCTGAAAGACCTCGACGTCTTCACACCGCCAACCTTCGATGACGAAGAAGTGGCCGAACATGCCAACCTAGAAACCCACTTTATTGATTCCAGCGGTTTGATCTCCTGGGATATGTTCAAGCAGGATGCCGACTATCCGTTCGTCGACTGGAGCTTCTCCGGTACGACGGAAGAAGAGTTCGCCACCCTGATGGCTATCTTTAAAGAAGAAGATAAAGAAGTTTACATCGCCGATTACGAACACCTTAGCGTCTACGCCTGCCGCATCATCGTTCCGGGCATGTCGGACATTTATCCGGCAGAAGATCTGTGGCTGGCCAATAACAGCATGGGCAGCCATCTGCGCGACACGATCCTTTCTCTGCCGGGTAGTGAATGGCAGAAAGAAGATTATCTGGCGCTAATCGAGCAACTGGACGACGAGGGGAATGATGACTTTACCCGCGTACGCGAGCTGCTGGGCCTGGCAACGGGTAAAGACAACGGCTGGTACACCTTACGTATTGGTGAACTGAAGGCCATGCTGGCACTGGCCGGCGGCGATCTGGAGCAGGCGCTAATCTGGACTGAATGGACCATTGAATTCAATGCTTCCATCTTCAGCGCTGAACGCGCCAACTACTACCGCTGCCTGCAAACGCTGCTGCTGCTCAGCCAGGAAGAAGAGCGTCAACCTCTGCAGTACCTGAATGCCTTTGTGCGCATGTACGGGGCTGACGCGGTTGAAGCCGCCAGCGCGGCGCTGAGCGGTGAAGCGCCGTTCTACGGTCTGCAACCGGTCGATAGCGATCTCAAGGCCTTCCCTGCCCATCAGTCGTTACTGCAAGCATACGAAAAGCTGCAGCGCGCAAAAGCGGCCTTCTGGTCCAAATAAGGCTTTAAATATCTGGTAAGCGTATTTTCAACGGGGTCGATGGGACCCCGTTTTTCATCGCTGAGCAAACCCGCCGCTAATTTGTGGTTGCCACGTTAAATTAACGTAAATTTTTTTTACGTAGCGGCTTTGGTTGTTAATTTTAATAAAATATACTCCATTTTAATTAACCGTCAGCGTTGCCCTAAACTGAAAAAAATCAACATATTTTGTAAATTTTAAAATTTATTTTCCCATTAAAAAACAAAAAGTTACCTCCATAATTAGTAGAAACCATACGCATACAGGGCTTATAGTTCCGGTGGGATATGATCTACATCAATTTCCCTTCTATAATGCTTTGTTAGTATCTCACCGCCAACTTTTATAAAGAGAGAGTTAGTGTGAAAGCTGACAACCCTTTTGATCTTTTACTCCCTGCAGCCATGGCGAAAGTTGC
This sequence comes from Klebsiella sp. B345, assembly GCF_051131735.1. Lineage (NCBI taxonomy): Bacteria > Pseudomonadati > Pseudomonadota > Gammaproteobacteria > Enterobacterales > Enterobacteriaceae > Klebsiella > Klebsiella sp. B345. The sequence continues at coordinate 4,736,048 of NZ_CP180443.1, read as the reverse complement.
CGAAGAAGCAGGTGTCTACAAAGCGACAAAGCACCCGATGAAGACGTTTTATCTGGCGATCACCGCTGGTGTTTTCATCTCAATCGCTTTTGTCTTCTATATAACAGCGACAACCGGTACTGCCGCGATGCCTTTCGGCATTGCCAAACTGATCGGAGGGATCTGCTTTTCACTCGGCCTGATTCTCTGCGTCATTTGCGGTGCTGACCTGTTTACCTCCACCGTTCTTATCGTCGTGGCGAAAGCCAGCGGACGAATTACCTGGGGTCAACTGGCAAGAAACTGGCTCAACGTCTATGTTGGTAACCTGATAGGCGCATTGCTGTTTGTATTGCTGATGTGGTTGTCTGGCGAGTATATGGCCGCCAACGGCGGTTGGGGTCTTAACGTCCTGCAAACCGCTGACCATAAAATGCACCATACTTTTATTGAAGCCGTGTGTCTGGGTATCCTGGCGAACCTGATGGTCTGTCTGGCGGTGTGGATGAGCTACTCCGGTCGCAGCCTGATGGATAAAGCCATGATTATGGTTTTACCCGTAGCTATGTTTGTTGCCAGCGGCTTTGAGCACAGTATCGCTAACATGTTTATGATCCCGCTGGGTATCGTAATCCGCGACTTTGCAAGCCCGGAATTTTGGACCGCAGTCGGTTCTGCTCCGGAAAATTTCTCTCACCTGACCGTCATGAACTTCATTACTGATAACCTGATTCCGGTAACTATCGGGAACATTATCGGCGGTGGTCTGCTGGTTGGGTTGACATACTGGGTCATTTACCTGCGTGGCGACGACCATCACTAAGGGCCGTTTCAGGCAGTAAATAAAAAATCCACTTAAGAAGGTAGGTGTTACATGTCCGAGCTTAATGAAAAGTTAGCCACAGCCTGGGAAGGTTTTGCGAAAGGTGACTGGCAGAAAGAAGTCAACGTACGTGACTTTATCCAGAAAAACTATACCCCTTATGAAGGTGACGAGTCCTTCCTGGCTGGCGCAACTGAAGCGACAACCAAGCTGTGGGACAACGTCATGGAAGGCGTTAAACAGGAAAACCGTACTCACGCACCTGTTGATTTCGACACTTCCCTTGCATCCACCATCACTTCTCATGACGCAGGCTATATCAACAAAGCCCTTGAGAAAATCGTTGGTCTGCAAACTGAAAAACCGCTGAAACGTGCAATTATCCCGTTCGGCGGCATCAAAATGGTTGAAGGTTCCTGCAAAGCGTACGATCGCGAACTGGACCCGATGCTGAAAAAAATCTTCACCGAATACCGTAAAACCCATAACCAGGGTGTATTCGATGTCTATACCAAAGACATTCTGAACTGCCGTAAATCTGGCGTTCTGACTGGTCTGCCGGATGCCTACGGTCGTGGCCGTATCATCGGTGACTACCGTCGCGTTGCGCTGTACGGTATCGACTTCCTGATGAAAGACAAATACGCTCAGTTCCTGTCTCTGCAGTCCGATCTGGAAAATGGCGTAAACCTGGAAGCGACTATCCGCCTGCGTGAAGAAATCTCTGAACAGCACCGCGCACTGGGTCAGATCAAAGAAATGGCAGCGAAATACGGCTGCGATATCTCTGGTCCGGCAACCAACGCACAGGAAGCTATCCAGTGGACCTACTTCGGCTACCTGGCCGCAGTTAAGTCTCAAAACGGTGCAGCAATGTCCTTCGGTCGCGTATCCACCTTCCTGGATGCTTACATCGAACGTGATATCAAAGCAGGCAAAATCACCGAGCAAGACGCACAGGAAATGATTGACCATCTGGTCATGAAACTGCGTATGGTTCGCTTCCTGCGTACCCCAGAATATGATGAACTGTTCTCCGGTGACCCGATTTGGGCAACTGAATCTATCGGTGGTATGGGCGTCGACGGCCGTACTCTGGTTACTAAAAACAGCTTCCGCTTCCTGAACACCCTGTACACCATGGGTCCTTCTCCGGAGCCGAACATCACCGTTCTGTGGTCTGAAAAACTGCCGCTGAACTTCAAGAAATTCGCTGCTAAAGTGTCTATCGATACCTCTTCTCTGCAGTATGAGAACGATGACCTGATGCGTCCGGACTTCAACAACGACGACTACGCTATCGCATGCTGCGTAAGCCCGATGGTTGTTGGTAAGCAAATGCAGTTCTTCGGTGCACGTGCTAACCTCGCGAAAACCATGCTGTACGCTATCAACGGCGGCGTTGATGAAAAACTGAAAATGCAGGTTGGTCCGAAATCTGAACCAATCAAAGGCGACGTTCTGAAGTTCGACGAAGTTATGGATCGCATGGATCACTTCATGGACTGGCTGGCTAAGCAGTATGTCACCGCGCTGAACGTTATCCATTACATGCACGACAAATACAGCTACGAAGCCTCTCTGATGGCTCTGCACGACCGTGATGTGGTTCGTACCATGGCATGTGGTATCGCAGGTCTGTCCGTTGCGGCTGACTCCCTGTCTGCTATCAAATATGCGAAAGTTAAACCGATTCGTGACGAAGACGGCCTGGCCGTTGACTTCGAAATCGAAGGCGAATACCCGCAGTTTGGTAACAACGACTCTCGCGTCGATGACATGGCGGTTGACCTGGTAGAACGTTTCATGAAGAAAATTCAGAAACTGACCACCTATCGCAACGCTATCCCGACTCAGTCCGTTCTGACCATCACCTCTAACGTGGTTTATGGTAAGAAAACTGGTAACACCCCAGATGGTCGTCGCGCTGGCGCACCGTTCGGACCAGGTGCTAACCCGATGCACGGCCGTGACCAGAAAGGTGCTGTTGCCTCTCTGACCTCCGTTGCTAAACTGCCGTTTGCTTACGCAAAAGATGGTATTTCTTATACCTTCTCTATCGTGCCGAACGCACTGGGTAAAGACGACGAAGTTCGTAAAACCAACCTGGCTGGTCTGATGGATGGTTACTTCCACCACGAAGCGTCTATCGAAGGCGGTCAGCACCTGAACGTCAACGTAATGAACCGCGAAATGCTGCTCGACGCGATGGAAAACCCGGAAAAATATCCGCAGCTGACCATCCGTGTATCTGGCTACGCAGTACGTTTTAACTCCCTGACTAAAGAACAGCAGCAGGACGTTATTACCCGTACCTTCACTCAGACCATGTAAGTGGTGCTACCCAATGGATTTCGGGTTGCATCGCGGCGGTAAGTGCACGAATCCCGATGAGCTTACTCAAGTAAGTGATTCGGGTGAGTGAACGAAGCCAACAAAGATACAGCCTGGAAGACGATGGGTACTGACTGAAATCGCGAAGTAAAAAGCGTATAATAAAGGCTCCACGTTAGTGGGGCCTTTTTAGCACCTCCCCCTGTCTCTTTTGTCCGTTATCTATACTCAATGGATAACTGCCAAAACAGACTTAACACAGCCGGTTTGAGCTGTGCATCACAGGCCCCGGACGGGCCGAATCTGGAGATATCACCGCAATGTCAACTATTGGCCGTATTCACTCCTTTGAATCCTGTGGCACCGTCGATGGCCCAGGGATCCGCTTTATCACCTTCTTCCAGGGCTGCCTGATGCGCTGCCTGTATTGCCATAACCGTGACACCTGGGATACCCACGGCGGCACCGAAGTCACCGTTGAAAACCTGATGAAAGAGGTCGTAACCTATCGCCACTTTATGAATGCCTCCGGCGGCGGTGTCACCGCGTCCGGCGGTGAAGCCATTCTTCAGGCCGAGTTTGTGCGCGACTGGTTCCGCGCTTGTCAGAAAGAAGGCATTCATACCTGTCTTGATACTAACGGTTTCGTCCGCCGCTACGACCCGGTGATTGATGAGCTGCTTGAGGTGACCGATCTTGTCATGCTCGACCTCAAACAGATGAACGATGAGATCCACCAGAATCTGGTTGGCGTGTCGAACCATCGTACGCTGGAATTTGCCCGCTATCTGTCGAACAAAAATGTCAAAGTCTGGATCCGCTACGTTGTGGTTCCAGGCTGGTCAGATGATGATGACTCGGCTCATCGCCTTGGTGAGTTTACCCGCGATATGGGTAACGTCGAAAAAATCGAGCTGCTGCCCTATCACGAGTTAGGTAAACATAAATGGGTCGCGATGGGAGAAGAGTACAAGCTTGATGGCGTGCATCCGCCGAAGAAAGAGACGATGGATCGGGTGAAAGGTATTCTCGAGCAGTATGGCCACAAGGTGATGTACTAACTCCCCTGCCTTTTTAGCCATTTTCCGGGGCTGCATTCGCATTGCCCCGGAAGCACACCCTCTTCTTCTCTTGCCGGCAAACGTAAAACGCTCACCAGCAATATTTGAGCTGTCACCTGAGTGAAATCAGGCGTGAGCCACCGGCGTTGGGTGATGTCCGGCTTTGCGCAGCAGCGTCAGCAGATAAATAAACGACACGCTGGCAATCATAATAAACAGCAGATTGTCAGAGAAGCTCTGCATCAGCATCGCGGTAAAGGTCGGCCCAAGCAGGCTCCCGATGGTATAGCTCATCAGTAAAGCCTGGTTCATCGCCACCAGCTGATGGCGTTCGACTTTTTCACAGGCCCACGCCATCGCCACCGGATAGAGCGTAAAGCCCGAGGCGCCAAGAATGAATAACGCCGGTGCCATAGCGGCACCGCTCAGCATTGCCAGGCAGCCCAGAATGACGATAAAGACCTGCACTCTCAGCACCAGCAGACGGCCGTAGCGGTCGGCCATGCGGCCAATTGGCCATTGGCCAAGGATCCCTGCGCTGACCATCACCGCCATCCAGAAACCAATCCCGGCGTCACTCACGCCCTGATGGTTCAGCCACAACGGCATCAGGCCATACAGCGACCCCAGCACGATCCCGGAGATAATGCAGCCATTCACGCCATGGCGCGCCTGACGCAGTTTAAGCATCGGCCAGATACGCGCAGGTTCATGCGCTTCATCACTTTGATTCACCACACGGGTAAACAGCAGAGGCAGGATCGCCGCCAGTGCCATGGCGGTCACCCACGGCAGCACGCTCATCAGGTCCGTCGGCAGTTTGCTGACCATCAGTTGGCCCAGTACGGTACCCACGTAGTAAACCATCATATAGGCGGCAAGCAGCCGACCGCGGCTACGCGAGGTTCCGCTGCACACCAGCGCACTTTCCACCACCACCCAAATCATCGCGCAGCCAACGCCGGCGATAAAGCGCCAGCTTAGCCAGGTCCAGAAGCCGATGGTGATCCCCAGGCCCACGCAACCCACGGCAAAAATCAGGGAAGCCAGATAATAGCTCCGGTTAAACCCAAGACGCTTAATCACCCATCCAGCCAGCAGTGTACCAACCAGGTTACCGGTGAAATAAGATGAACCGACCATGCCAACCTGCCACGTTGGCATATTTTCATGGGCGAGCCAAAGCGGGACGAGCGTGTTTAAAACCGCTATCGCCAGCGTCAAAAGAAGCAGGCCGCAGAGCAACATTTGCACCGGCCGGGTGTAGATGGACATGGGTATAACCGTGAGGAAGTTTAGATTTCGTGCGCATCATGCCACTGCAAAAAACATTGTCAATCCGCCAGAAATCAGGCGGGACGCGGTTTCACGAGCAACGATAGAAGTTTTTTATCCAGCGCAACGGCAACAGAATTATTCTTTATATTATTCCATTGTTTTTATTAATTTATTGGAAAATAACGGCGGGAATATCAGTAGAAAAATTTCATGAATCAATCGCACTTTTTAATTACGCCAGAGCAGGACGCTCTGGCGTAATAGCGCTATCAGCTGGCGATCGCCATACCGACAGTCATATGCAGGCCATAGAACACACCACGCCCGAGCATCTCACCGACCAGCACCAGCACGAATGCCAGACTTAACAACGGCACCGCCGGTTGATAGCCTTTAAGCAGCGGGATCACCCAGCATGCCAGCGCCAGGACTAACACCACCACACGCCATGCCATCAGTGAACCGTAATCCGGTACCAGCGCCGAAGCCTGCTGAATGGAGCTGTGGATCGTCGGCAGTTCGCTGCCTTGCATCAGGGCAACGATGACGCTTGCTACCAGCGCCAGCAAGGTGATCACCGGCAGCAGACGCATTGCCCAGCCGTCCACACCGGCGACCCGCAGCAGCAGATACCCAAGCAGCGGCCCGCCGATTAACAGCGTCAGGAAGAAACTCAGCGGCGTCCAGACGCTATACCAGGTCGGGACAGTATCAATGGTGTTATACACGCGCACCATCATCCAGACGAAGATAACGCCAAGCACCATCGTCGCCACCAGCCAGAGGTTACGCAAGCCGACCGGCAGCTTTTTCATCACAGCCAGCAGCCAGCCGATGCCACCTACGGCGAAAAAGAGCGCGCCGCTCGCAATTTCGTTACTCAATGACGAGGCGCCGATGCGATTAAGCGAGTTAAAGGCCCGCATGGGCGATCCCAGGTGCATCGTGGAGGCGATAAAACCAATGCCCATCAGCACCCATAAACCGAACATGCTCAGCACCACACGCTGTTGCTGTTCGCGCGATAAATCACCTTTCATCAACGCCAGTGCCAGGACGATAAAGCCACCAGCGACGCATTGTCCAAAGACCGTGAAGATCATCAGCGGCCATTCATGCCATCCACTTCCCATCTCACACCTCCTTCGGGTTGGCCAAATAGCCGGTTGTATCACCACACGGACGACTGTTAGCGTTCGGTTTGATGACAATACTGGGTTTCGTAAAATGTGCTGATGGCAACGGGGCCACCGCAGCCAGCTCGCCGTGTTTTTTACGCAGCTCTTCGATCGGGCCAAAGTCCAGCGCACGCAGCGGACAAGATTCGACGCAAATCGGCTTTTTGCCGTCAGCGACACGCTCATAGCAGCCATCGCACTTGGTCATGTGCCCTTTCGCCGCATTGTACTGTGGCGCACCGTACGGGCAGGCCATATGGCAGTAGCGGCAGCCAATACACACATCTTCGTCGACGACGACAAACCCGTCATCGCGCTTGTGCATGGCGCCACTCGGACAAACCTTGGTACAGGCCGGGTCTTCACAATGGTTACAGGCAATGGATAAGTAATAGGCAAAGACGTCCTGATGCCAAACGCCATTGTCCTCCTGCCAGTCGCCGCCCGCGTACTCATAAATACGGCGGAAGCTGACGTCGGGCGTTAGGTTTTTGAAGTCTTTACAAGCCAGCTCGCAGGTTTTACAACCGGTACAACGAGCAGAATCGATAAAAAATCCGTATTGAGTTGTCATCGGTTATTCCTTACAGCTTTTCGACCTGGACCAGGTTAGTGTGCGATGGATTGCCTTTCGCCAAAGGCGAAGGCCGTTGGGTGGTGAGCACGTTGATGCTCCCCGCCTGATCCACACGTCCTGCGTCCGGGTTATACCAGGCGCCCTCGCCCAATGCGACCACGCCAGGCATCATGCGCGGCGTCACTTTGGCTTCGATATGCACTTCACCACGATCGTTGAAAATACGAATACGATCGCCGTTGGTAATGCCACGTTTCTTCGCATCGAGCGGGTTGATCCACATCTCCTGCCGGCAGGCCGCCTTCAGCACATCAACGTTGCCATAGGTCGAGTGCACGCGTGATTTATAGTGAAAACCGGTTAACTGCAGCGGGAATTTCGCGATCAGCGGATCGTTATAGTTTTCAAAACCTGGGGTATAAATCGGTAGCGGGTCGATCACATCGCCCTCTGGCAGCTCCCAGGTCGCGGCAATGTTGGCCAGTTCCTGCGAGTAGATCTCAATTTTGCCCGATGGTGTGGTCAGCGGGTTGGCCTGCGGATCGTCACGGAAGGCTTTATAGGCAACGTGATGCCCTTCCGGGTCGCGCTGTTTGTAAATCCCCTGCTTGCGGAAAGTGTCGAAGTCCGGCAAATCCGGGATCGCCTTGCGGGACAGCTCATGCAGATAACGCATCCACCCTTCCTGGGTGCGGCCTTCCGTAAACTTCTGCTCCACGCCCATGCGTTTTGCCAGCTCGGTGGTCATGTCATAGATGGTCTTGCATTCAAACCGCGGTTTAATCACCTGGTCGGTGAAGATCACGTACGACATATTGCCGCAGGAGGCATCCAGTGCGAAGTCCATCTGCTCAGAAGCGGTACAGTCGGGCAGTAGAATATCGGCATATTTTGCCGATGAGGTCATGTGGCAGTCGATCACCACGATCATTTCACACTTCTTGTCATCCTGCAGGATTTCATGCGTGCGGTTGATATCAGAGTGCTGGTTAATCAGGCAGTTACCGGCATAGTTCCAGATCATTTTGATCGGCACATCCAGCTTATCTTTGCCGCGTACGCCGTCGCGCAGCGCGGTCATTTCCGGACCCCGCTCAATCGCATCGGTCCACATAAACATTGAAATGCTGGTTTCTACCGGGTTTTCAAACGTCGGCATACGCTCAAACGGCAGGTCGTAGGAGCCTTCACGCGCGCCGCTGTTGCCACCATTAATCCCGACGTTACCGGTCAGAATTGCCAGCATTGAAATCGCGCGGGTGGCAATTTCACCATTGGCATGACGCTGCGGCCCCCATCCCTGGCTGATATACGCCGGTTTGGCGGTCGCAATTTCGCGAGCCAGCTTCACAATACGATCGACCGGAATACCGGTAATCGTCGAAGCCCACTGCGGAGTTTTGGCAATGCCGTCGCTACCCTGGCCAAGAATATAGGCCTTGTAATGGCCGTTGGCCGGCGCATCGGCAGGCAACGTTTTTTCGTCGTAGCCGACGCAGTATTTATCGAGGAATGGCTGATCGACGCGGTTTTCGGTAATCATGACCCAGGCCAGTGCCGAAATCAGCGCGGCATCGGTACCGGGACGAATCGGGATCCACTCATCTTCACGGCCGGCACCGGTATCGGTATAACGCGGATCGACGATGATCATCCGGGCATTAGATTTCTGTCGCGCCTGTTCCAGGTAATAGGTCACCCCGCCACCGCTCATGCGCGTTTCGCCAGGGTTATTACCAAACAGCACCACCAGCTGGCTGTTTTCAATATCTGATGGACTGTTGCCGTCGGCCCAGCCACCGTAGGTGTAATTCAGTCCCGCGGCAATTTGCGCCGAAGAGTAATCACCGTAGTGGTTGAGATACCCACCGCAGCAGTTCATCAGACGTGCAATGAGCGTTTTTCCCGGTGGCCAGGAGCGGGTCATGGTGCCGCCGAGGGTGCCGGTGCCGTAGTTCAGATAGATAGACTCGTTTCCGTAGTCTTTAATCAGGCGCTGCATATTGCCGGCAATCGTATCAAAGGCTTCTTCCCAGCTAATGCGCTCGAATTTACCCTCACCACGTTTACCGACGCGCTTCATCGGGTATTTCAGACGATCGGGATTGTAGACCCGGCGACGCATTGAACGTCCGCGCAGGCAGGCGCGCACCTGATGCAGGCCGTCATAGTTATCGTCACCGGTATTGTCAGTTTCAACGTATTTGATTTCACCATCAACCACATGCATCCGCAGCGGGCAGCGACTGCCACAGTTCACGGTACACGCGCTCCAGGTTACCGTTTCATTGACCGGAGCCAGCGCGTTGGCGGCGTGGGCAATACGTGTAAAGGGTAAGGTAAATGCACTGCTGGCCATTGCCAGACCGCCAATGGCCGTGGTTTTCATTAAACCACGCCGGCTTACTTCGGCAGCCAGTAAAGCATCGGGGGCTTTAATTTTCATGGATACTCGCTTTGATTGCTCACAGTTCACTGACAATCGTTATATAGTTAATTATATAACGAAATAAGTTTATTTTAGTTTTTATGCTGATTTAACACTGAAGGAGTATGCGGGTATTCACCGGGTGGATTATTGCCCGGCATCAAGAAGGGGGTAAAAAAAAAGCGCCCGAAGGCGCTTTTGAGATAGCGGTAAAATTTAGCCGATAAATTCAAGGCCGCGCATATAAGGGCGCAGAACTTCCGGAATTTCAATACGGCCATCTGGCTGCTGATAGTTTTCCATCACCGCCACCAGAGTACGACCTACCGCCAGTCCGGAGCCGTTCAGCGTGTGAACCAGACGCGTTTTCTTGTCTGATTTGCTGCGGCAACGAGCCTGCATACGACGCGCCTGGAAGTCCCAGACGTTGGAGCAGGAGGAGATTTCACGGTAGGTGTTCTGTGCCGGCACCCATACTTCCAGGTCATAGGTTTTACAGGCGCTGAAGCCCATGTCACCGGTGCACAACGCCACTTTACGGTACGGCAGACCCAGCAGTTGCAGAACTTTCTCCGCATGACCGGTCATCTCTTCGAGCGCTGCCATGGAATCTTCCGGACGCACGATCTGCACCATTTCAACTTTGTCAAACTGGTGCATACGGATCAGACCACGGGTATCACGGCCGTAGGATCCCGCTTCAGAGCGGAAGCACGGCGTGTGGGCGGTCATTTTGATCGGCAGATCGTCTTCGTCGATGATCGCATCGCGAACCAGGTTGGTTAGCGGCACTTCAGCTGTTGGGATCAGCGCGTAATTGCTGCTGTCAGCTTCTTCTTCCAGCGGACGCGTGTGGAACAGATCGCCGGCGAACTTCGGCAACTGACCGGTACCATACAGCGTTTCCTGGTTGACCAGATACGGAACGTAGTTTTCGCTGTAGCCATGCTGTTCGGTATGCAGATCCAGCATGAACTGCGCCAGTGCACGGTGCAGACGCGCCAGCTGCCCTTTCATGACCACAAAACGGGAACCGGTCAGCTTAACGGCTGCGGCAAAGTCCAGCCCGCCGTGCATTTCACCCAGGGTGACGTGATCGCGGACGTCAAAATCGAACTCGCGCGGGGTACCCCAGCGGCTGACTTCAACGTTGTCTTCTTCACTTTTACCCAGCGGAACATCGTCGTGAGGCACGTTCGGAATGGTCAAGGCGATGTCGCGGATTTCCGCCAGCAACACGTCCAGTTCGGCTTTCGCCGCATCCAGCTGTTCGCCAAGTTTGTTCACTTCCAGGCGTAATGGCTCGATATCTTCCCCGCGCGCTTTCGCCTGGCCAATGGATTTCGATCGGGAGTTACGCTCCGCCTGCAGGTTTTCAGTTTCAACCTGCAGAACTTTACGACGCTCTTCCAGAGCGCGCAGTTTATCTACATCCAGCTTAAAGCCCCGGCGTGCCAGTTTTTCAGCGACTGCGTCTGGCTCGGTACGCAGCAGATTGGGATCGAGCATGCTTATCCTGTGCTTATCGAATTAATAAAAGAAAAAGTGGCCGCAGACTACGACCACCGGAATATCTTGATAACCTTACCGCAACGTCTCAGTTAGCGGTAGCGTTTTATGGGGCTATTTTGATCCTGTTCGGTAAGCCAGGCGAGCTTTTCGCCAATTTTACCCTCCAGCCCCCGATTTGTAGGCTGATAATAACGAGTTTGGGCCATTTCCTGCGGGAAATAGGCTTCTCCGGCGGCATAAGCGTTCGGCTCATCATGGGCGTAACGATACTCTTGCCCATACCCCATCTCCTTCATCAGGCGGGTTGGCGCGTTGCGCAGATGCACCGGTACATCGTAGTCAGGACGCTCGCGGGCATCGGCCATGGCGGCTTTAAAAGCGGTATAAACCGCGTTGCTTTTCGGGGCGCAGGCCAGGTAAACAATCGCCTGGGCAATGGCACGCTCACCCTCTGCCGGCCCCACGCGAGTAAAGCAGTCCCAGGCAGCAATCGCCACCTGCATGCCGCGCGGGTCGGCATTACCTACATCTTCCGATGCAATTGCTAATAAACGACGAGCAACGTACAGCGGATCGCCACCGGCGGTAATAATTCGCGCGTACCAGTACAGCGCGGCATCCGGTGAACTGCCGCGTACAGACTTATGCAGCGCGGAGATCAAATCGTAGAAACGATCGCCTTTATTATCAAAACGCGCGCTGCGCTCACCGGCAATCTCGGTCAGAAGCGCCGCTTGCAGCACCCGGTTACCAGAGGCGTCGGTCTCGGCCATATCGGCCATCATCTCAAGCGTGTTGAGCGCCCGGCGCGCATCGCCGTTCACCAGCCCGGCAATCGCCTGGCGAGTCTCGTCCGGCAGAACAATGTTTTGCCCACCGTAACCGCGCTCTTTATCGTTCATCGCCTGGGTTAATACCTGCTCAATATCATCGCTGGTTAACGATTTCAGCAGATAGACTCGTGCCCGGGATAACAGTGCGGAATTGAGTTCAAAAGAGGGGTTTTCTGTTGTCGCACCGATAAAGGTAATGGTGCCGTCTTCAATATGTGGCAAGAACGCATCCTGCTGGCTTTTATTGAAACGATGGACTTCATCGACAAACAGAATGGTGCGGCGCCCGGCATTGCGGTTTTGCCTGGCTCGTTCGATCGCTTCGCGGATCTCTTTCACGCCAGAGGTCACCGCCGACAGGCGTTCGACATCAGCACTGGCATAGCGGGCAATCACTTCCGCCAGGGTGGTTTTCCCGGTGCCTGGCGGCCCCCACAGAATCATCGAATGCAGATGCCCGGCTTCAATCGCTCGCGGCAAGGGTTTCCCCGGTGCCAGCAGATGTTGCTGGCCGATGTACTGCGCTAAATTTTCTGGCCGCATACGGGCGGCCAGAGGTTGAAACGCATTGTCGGAAAAATCGAGCGACAGATTGCTCACATTCGCCTCTATTTACGTTGATCGTCCACTGTCACCCCTTTCGGCGGTGTAAAAGTGAACTTAGATGCATCGATCGCACCATTTTGCTGTGCTTTCAGCTGGTAGCTACTGCGCTGGTCATCCTGCTCTACCGCACTGAACTGGTGAATGGTACCGTCACGGCCCACATTGATGGTGAACTGCTTCAGGTTACCGCTACCGGTTTTCGGCGTTAGAACAAAATCGTCGCCATTTTGCTTGATATTGTACTGCTGCCAGTCGTTCGCCTGGTTACGGGCAATCAGCATAAACGGCGTGTTGCTGGTGGCATCTTTCAGCCAGGTCACCGTCGCCTGCTCAACGAACGGATTATAGAACCACAGTGTTTTGCCGTCGGATACCAGGATGCTTTCATCTGGCTGGGTCATATGCCAGTTAAAGAGATTAGGGCGTTTCACCCACAGGTCGCCCTGCCCGTCCTGAACCGCATTACCGCTACCATCCGTCACTTTTTGCGTGAAGCTGGCGTGGAAACTGCTCACCTTATCGAGGCGGCCTTTCAAATCGCTGGCGGCATCCGCCCAAACCTGACTGACAACAAAGCCAGACAGTAATGCACAGGTGATTGCGAGTTTTTTCATTGTTATTCCTTAATGTGCGTCACTCCCGACGCGGGAGCCTCTTCTGTCCCTAATTTAGAACCGCCAGAGACGGCGGGACAGAAGACAATGCTGATTTTGCGCTTATTTACCCAACTTTGCACTTACTCGAAGGGGGGCGGCGCCAGCACTTCACGGTTACCGTTATGGCCCTGTTCGCTGACGATACCCTGCGCTTCCATTTGCTCGATAATACGGGCTGCGCGGTTGTATCCGATACGGAACTGACGTTGCACGCCGGAAATAGACGCTTTACGTTTTTCAGTAACAAAGTTCACCGCCTGATCGAACAACGGATCCAGCTCTTCCGATCCGTCAAAGCCGCCGCCACCACCTTCGCTTTCGCTATCCGACGTGATGCCGTCCACATACTGCGGACGTCCGCGTGCTTTCCAGTCCTGGACCACCGCGTGAACTTCCTGGTCGCGGACAAACGCGCCATGCACACGAACCGGCATGGTGGAGTTCGGCCCGGAGTAGAGCATATCCCCCATGCCCAGCAGCGATTCGGCCCCACCCTGATCGAGGATGGTACGCGAGTCAATTTTGCTCGATACGGTGAAGGCGATACGCGTCGGAATGTTTGCTTTGATCAGGCCCGTGATCACATCAACAGACGGACGCTGCGTTGCCAGAACCAGGTGAATACCCGCGGCACGCGCTTTCTGCGCCAGACGAGCGATCAGCTCTTCTACCTTCTTGCCGACGGTCATCATCAGGTCGGCGAATTCATCCACCAGAACCACGATATACGGCAGCTTTTCAAGCACCGGATGCACGGCATCCATGCTGTCGCCCGGTTTCCAGTACGGATCCGGGATCGGGCGGCCCATCCGCGCCGCTTCGGCGATTTTCTCGTTGTAACCCGCGAGGTTACGCACGCCGAGCGCCGACATCAGCTTGTAGCGACGTTCCATCTCGTTCACGCTCCAGCGCAAGGCGTTGGCGGCGTCTTTCATGTCCGTGACCACTTCGGTCAACAGATGCGGGATCCCTTCATAGACCGACAGTTCAAGCATTTTCGGGTCGATCATGATGAAGCGCACATCTTCCGGCTGCGCTTTATACAGCATGCTGAGGATCATGGCGTTCACACCGACCGATTTACCAGAACCGGTGGTACCGGCAACCAGCAGGTGCGGCATTTTTGCCAGATCGGCCACCACCGGATCGCCAGCGATATCTTTCCCTAACACCACGGTCAGCGGCGATGGGTTATCGCGGAATTTCGTGCAGTCCAGCACTTCCCGCAGGTAGACGGTCTGACGCTTTTTGTTCGGCAGCTCCAGGCCAACGTACGGCTTGCCCGGGATCACTTCCACGACACGTACCGCCACGGTGGAGAGCGAGCGCGCCAAATCGCGCGACAGGTTTGAAATACGCGCCGCCTTCACGCCCGGCGCCAGGTTCAGTTCGAAGCGTGTGATCACCGGTCCCGGCGAGTAGTTCACAACATCGGCCTTGATGCGGAAGTCGGCAAGACGGGCCTCCACCAGACGCGCCATTTGCTCAAGAGCAAAAGTATCAACCGGCTCAACTTCACTCGGCGGCGGAGTCAGCAGATCCAGCGACGGCAGCGGCGTCGTCGGTCTTTGCAGCGGACGGCTGTCGCCATTGCGCATCAGCAGCGGGTGAATCAGGCTCTCCTGCTGCGGCTGAGCGGCACTCTGCGAAGGCACATGTGCCTGCTGCGGCTGATAGCTTTGGGCTGCAGGATGAGCCTGCGGTGCCATCTGCGGATGCTGCACAGTCTGGTGCACCGGTTGTTGATGCATCGGCTGTTGATGTACCGGTTGAGAAACCTGAGGCTGCATTGCTGGCGGCGGCGTAACCGGCTGTTGATAGTGCTGCTGTACCGGCAGCTGGGCTTCCGGTGTCGGCGTGAACAGCGGCGCTTTCGGGCCGTCGTCAACCAGCGCTTTCATCGGCGAAAAATCATAATCTGCCGGGGTGAACGGCGTCGCGCCCTGCGGCTGTTCGCTGCTATAGCGCTGCTGCTGAGAGGCGGCAAACTGACGGGCCAGCTCGGCTTCGGCAGCGCCGTCATCGTCGTCTTCATCCGATGCGTAGACTTCCCCGTAGCGCTGCTGCTGGGTGGCGGCAAACTGGCGAGCCAGCTCGCCCTGCTCCAGCGCATCGACTTCTTCGTCGGTTAGCGGTTCATCGTCATAATTCTGGTCAAGCTCCGCTTTACGTGCCTGCTCTTCGGCCATACGTTGCGACGGGAGCTTAATGCCGTAGGATGCCAGCTCACGGCGCGTCGGGACGCGGACATGGTTGGGGCGCGGCAGTTTTGGACCAATCCCTTCTTTCACCTGCACGCGCGGCCCACCGGATGCCGGACTGAACAGCGGTGCGGCAGAGGATGCCACAGAAGCAGCGGCTACCGTTGCCGCCGTGGCTGCTGGGCCGGTGGCCTGATGCACGCCAGCAGCAAGTGCGCTGACTGCAGCAGCCTCTGCGGCAGGTGCCGGGGCCGGCGCTGACGTTATCGGCCGTGTGGCGACCGGGCTGGCCGGCTCAGGAATCGGTTGATACCAGGCGGCCAGCTGTTCGCGTTCACGCGCACGCTTCTCTTCGACTTCTTCAAAATAGTACATCGGCGGACGCTGCGGCTTCACCTCTTCCTGCGTCGCTTCAGGCTCAATAGCAGGTGTAGAAGAAACCGGCGCTTCCGAGTGATACACCGGCTGCTGTACCGGTGCCTGTTCAGGCTGATAGGCCTGATGCTGCGGGTAAGTCGGCTCCGGCTGATACACCGGCTGCTGTACCGGCGCCAGCTCAGGCTGGTAAGCCTGATGCGGCGGGTAAGTTGGCTCCGGCTGATACACCGGCTGCTGTACCGGCGCCTGCTCAGGCTGATAGGCCTGATGCGGCGGGTAAGTCGGCTCCGGCTGATACACCGGTTGCTGTACCGGCGCCTGCTCAGGCTGATAGGCCTGATGCGGCGGGTAAGTCGGCTCCGGCTGATACACCGGCTGCTGTACCGGCGCCTGCTCAGGCTGATAGGCCTGATGCTGCGGGTAGCCTGATTCCGACTGATACACCGACTGCTGTACCGCTTCCGGTTGATACGCCTGCGGCGCAAGCCCGGCATCTGACTCAGCCCACACCTGCGGCGCCGCAGTCGCGGCAGCTACAGAGGTCAACGGATCGGCAATATTGTGGCCATTCAGCAACGGATCGTACGGGTCAAAATCACCTGGACGCGTTGCGCTGGCGCCAGAAAACAGGACATCGTCAGCATCTGCCTGACGTGCTGCGCTGGAACCTGAGAACAGTACATCATCAGCCGCAACGGGAGCGCCCTTCGCGCTGAACTGCACCTCTTCTTCGGCATCGTCCATGCGCTTGCCGGAGAACAGCGCGGCATCGGTTTTGCGGCCCATCGGATTAGAGAATTTTTCTGCCAGACGCTGCCGACGCGCTAAGGCGCTGCGTAAAATACGTGCGCGACGCGACCCTTGCGGTTTCGTGCCGTCATCAACACCATCTTCATCGTCTTCGTACTCGTCTTCATCATCCACCCAGGTATCGTCCCGACGGGTACGGTTGCTGGCGAAGGTGAGTACAGAAAGAATAGCGCCGCCGAGTTTTTCCGCGATGCTCACCCATGACCAGCCGGTAAACAGCGTTAAACCAGCCGCCCAGATACACAGCAGCGCAATCGTGCCGCCGCTGCTGTGCAGCAACGGTTGCAGGGTGGTGCTCAGCAAGCTGCCGATAACGCCACCGGAAGCGAAATACCAGATATCATCGGCATTGATTGACGCCAGGCCGCAGGAGGTGAGGATCAGCGCCAGTGCACCAATCAACCGTAGCGAGACGGCAAAATAGTCGATGTACTCGTCATTGGTCTGGTTACGCCAGGCAAACCAGCATCCACCGATGATGATCACCGGGATGGTGTAAGCCATCACGCCAAAGATGAAAAATAGCGTGTCGGCAAGCCAGGCGCCGGGTATGCCGCCTATGTTATGAATGGGTTCATGCCAGGCCGTTTGTGACCAGCTAGGATCCGAGGGATTAAAGCTCAGTAATGCTGCCATCAGCCAGATGGCAAACAGAGAGCAAAGGATGAGTAACGCCTCAAGGAGTCGGCGCCCGCTGCTTAACTTTGTCAGTTTGACTTCTTTGTCTTCGGTGTATTCCTGGCTCAAAAAAGGCTCTCCAGGTATCAGGCTGTTTCCTGCCTGCTGCTAAAACGGACAACAGTGCCGGGTCTCCCCGGCACTGTTGCTGTATGGATTAACAGGAGTGTAATCAAACTGCGACGAGTTTGCACCTGTTCCGTGTTAGCGCGTCTTAATAACCAGACGATTGCTTTGCTTGACTTCTTCCATTACCACGTAGGTACGGGTGTCGTTTACACCCGGCAGGCGCAGCAGGGTTTCGCCCAGTAATTTGCGATACGCTGACATATCTGGTACACGGGTTTTCAACAGATAGTCGAAATCGCCGGAAACCAGATGACACTCTTGAATTTCTTCAAGTTTTTGCACAGCGGAGTTAAATTGCTCAAACACATCCGGCGCGCCACGATTCAGAGTAATCTCAACAAATACCAGAAGTGATGCATCCAGATAATGCGGGTTGAGCAGCGCCGTATAGCCCTGAATAAAACCCTGTCTTTCCAGTCGACGCACACGCTCAAGGCAAGGCGTCGGTGAAAGTCCCACCCGTTTAGAAAGCTCGACGTTTGAAATACGCCCGTCTTTTTGCAGCTCATTCAAAATATTACGATCGATGCGGTCGAGATCTTTGCCAGGGCGCTTCTTGCTATCTACCATTATTATTGTCTCTCTGTATTCCTTCCCTACTCCTGTTCCGACTCTGAGCCTTCACTGCCCGAGTCCATCCTGTTATTACCCTTTACGACATTGAGTAACCCAGGGGTACGTGAGAAGCCCGTTGCCTGACGGCAGTCACCAACATCACGCATGGCGTCTGTCCACACCATGCGTAGATTTCGCTAACCCGGATAAAAATGGCATCTGCGTGCATGAAAATTCGCCACACGCGAAACACTGTTTTTTTCTTCCATGAATGTTTTCGCAAAAGCACAGGGGATTGTCAAAGCAAAACATCGATTTTTAGTACAAGATGCCAGATATTCATTATACCCCCCCGTTGATTCTCATGTTTTCATCTTATAATTGTCCCGCTGACAGTAGAATTAGTTATATTCCTCGTTCGTTAAATCACCAATTCATCGGCTACTTCTATTGCACACATCGTTAACAAAATCGCTGTGCTCTTTTTTTACGACAACAAATTCCCTACAATCCAGCCCAATGTATGCCAATAAATTATGGGGATCTCATGGGCACGACCAAACACAGTAAACTGCTTATTCTTGGTTCTGGACCTGCGGGATATACCGCTGCCGTCTATGCAGCGCGCGCAAACCTGCAGCCAGTGCTGATTACCGGCATGGAAAAAGGTGGTCAGTTGACCACCACAACAGAAGTGGAAAACTGGCCTGGCGATCCGAACGATCTGACCGGCCCGCTGCTGATGGAACGCATGCATGAGCATGCAACAAAGTTTGATACCGAAATTATTTTCGACCATATCAACAGCGTCGATCTGCAAAACCGCCCTTTCCGTCTGGTGGGCGACAGCGGTGAATACACCTGTGACGCATTAATTATCGCCACCGGCGCGTCCGCACGTTATCTGGGGCTGCCGTCGGAAGAAGCGTTCAAAGGCCGCGGCGTATCCGCCTGCGCAACCTGTGACGGTTTCTTCTATCGCAACCAGAAAGTCGCCGTTATCGGCGGCGGCAACACCGCGGTTGAAGAAGCGCTGTATCTGTCTAACATCGCCGCTGAAGTTCACTTGATCCACCGTCGCGATTCTTTCCGCGCCGAAAAAATCCTCATTAACCGCCTGATGGATAAAGTGGCAAATGGCAATATCGTGCTGCACACCCATCGCACGCTGGAAGAGGTCACCGGCGATCAGATGGGCGTGAGTGGTCTACGTCTACGCGACACGCAAAATACCGACAATATCGAGTCTCTGGACGTTGCCGGCCTGTTTGTTGCTATCGGTCACAGTCCTAACACCGCCATCTTTGAAGGCCAGTTGGCGTTGGAAAACGGCTATATCAAAGTGCAGTCAGGGATCCACGGCAATGCCACCCAGACCAGCGTTCCGGGCGTCTTTGCCGCCGGCGATGTGATGGACCACATCTATCGTCAGGCGATCACCTCTGCGGGTACCGGCTGCATGGCTGCACTGGATGCCGAGCGTTATCTTGATGGTTTAGCCGACGCTTGCAAATAATCTTTACAAGTCAGTAACAAAGGTAAAGAAGGCGACGAAAAGTCGCCTTTATTTTTTCCTCGTTGTAACATTGCCCAGCCTAAAAACCTCATAACTACACCTGCAAAGTGCGCAATGAATAAAACCCGTCAGCAAGAGTTAACACGTTGGTTAAAAAATCAAAGCATTCTCTCCCGTCGCTGGTTGATGATTTCCCGTGCGTTGGGGGTCATTAGCGGTCTGCTGATCGTCGGCCAGGCCTGGCTGCTGGCGCGGATCCTTCATCGCATGATCATGGAGAATATTCCGGCAACGGCGCTGGTGCTGCCGTTTATTGTGCTGGCATTAATTTTTATTCTCCGGGCCTGGGTGGTCTGGTTCCGCGAACGGGTGGGATTCCTGGCCGGACAGCATATTCGTTGCGAAATTCGCCGCCAGGTGCTCGATCGCTTACAACAGGCGGGCCCGGCGTGGATTCAGGGCAAACCGGCAGGAAGCTGGGCAACGCTCATTCTTGAGCAAATTGATGATATGCACGACTACTACGCGCGCTATCTGCCACAGATGACGCTGGCGGCTTGCGTGCCACTGTTGATTGTCCTGACTATTTTCCCGATTAACTGGGCCGCCGCGCTGATTCTGCTCGGCACCGCACCGCTGATCCCGCTGTTTATGGCGATGGTCGGCATGGGTGCGGCTGATGCCAACCGTCGAAACTTTCTGGCGCTGGCCCGGTTGAGCGGCCATTTCCTCGATCGCCTGCGTGGCATGGAAACCCTGCGGCTGTTTCATCGCGGTGAAGCTGAAACGGACAATATTCGTGAAGCCTCTCAGGATTTCCGCCAACGGACGATGGAAGTGCTACGCCTCGCCTTTCTCTCGTCGGGCGTGCTCGAGTTTTTCACCTCACTCTCTATTGCGCTGGTGGCGGTCTATTTCGGTTTCTCCTATCTTGGCGAGCTGAATTTCGGCCATTACGGCGTCGGAGTGACCTTGATGTCGGGTTTCCTGACCCTGATCCTGGCACCGGAGTTTTTCCAGCCGCTACGTGATTTGGGCACCTTCTACCACGCGAAAGCACAGGCCATTGGTGCCGCAGACAGCCTGAAGACGTTTATGGAAACGCCGCTGGCACAGGATGAAAAAGGTGAAAAAGTGCTCAGCGACAATGAGCTGATTCGCCTCGAAGCCCGTGATTTATTGATTAAATCCCCGGAGGGAAAAGTTCTGGCGGGTCCACTCAATTTTACACTTCCAGCCGGTAAGCGCGTGGTGCTGGTGGGCCAAAGTGGCTCGGGGAAAAGTTCACTCCTCAACACCTTAACCGGTTTTCTTCCTTACGATGGCTCGCTGCTGGTCAACGGTGTTGAACTACGCGACCTCGACGCCAGTCGCTGGCATCGCCTGCTCAGTTGGGTGGGCCAGAACCCGCAACTTCCGGCGGCAACGCTGCGTGAAAACGTGCTGTTAGCCTGGCCGGAAGCCACCGAGGCACAGCTCCAGCTAGCGCTGGATAAAGCCTGGGTGAGCGAGTTTGTCTCTCAACTGCCACAAGGTATTCACACGCCGGTCGGCGATCAGGCCGGTCGCCTGTCGGTCGGCCAGGCCCAGCGCATTGCCGTGGCGCGCGCGCTGCTGGTGCCCTGCCGTCTGCTGTTATTAGATGAACCTGCAGCCAGCCTCGATGCCCACAGCGAGCAGCGGGTGATGCAGGCGTTGTTTAACGCCTCGTCGCAACAAACCACGCTGATGGTCACCCACCAGTTAGAAGGTATCGCCGATTGGGATGCAATCTGGGTGATGCAGGATGGCCAGATTGTCGAACAGGGTACCTATGCTCAGTTGGCGGCCGCCGAGAGTCATTTTGCGACTCTGTTAGCCCACCGTCAGGAGGAGATTTAAATGCGCGCATTATTGCCTTATCTGGCGTTGTACAAGCGGCATATCTGGCTGCTGACGATCGGTGTAGTACTGGCAATTATCACCCTGCTGGCCAGCATTGGCCTGCTGACGCTTTCGGGCTGGTTCTTATCCGCCAGTGCCGTGGTAGGTGTCGCCGGGATCTACAGCTTTAACTATATGCTTCCGGCTGCGGGGGTGCGTGGTGCGGCGATTCTGCGTACCGCCGGCCGCTATTTTGAGCGTCTCGTCAGCCATGACGCCACTTTCCGCGTTCTGCAACATCTGCGCGTATTCACCTTCAGCAAACTGCTGCCGCTCTCCCCCGCCGGGCTGGCGCGCTTTCGCCAGGGTGAACTCCTTAACCGGGTGGTTGCCGACGTCGATACGCTGGACCACCTCTATCTGCGAGTGATCTCCCCGCTGGTCGGCGCACTGGTCGTAATTCTGGTAGTTACCGCCGGCCTGAGCATTCTCGACGTCACGCTGGCGCTGACTCTGGGCGGGATCATGCTGTTAACGCTGGTAATTTTGCCGCCGCTGTTTTATCGCGCCGGAAAACCGACGGGTGAACATATCACTCAGCAGCGCGGACAATATCGTCAACAGCTGACCTCCTGGCTGCAAGGGCAGGCAGAGCTGATGCTGTTCAGCGCCAGCGACCGCTACCGGGCGCAAATGGAAAAAACCGAACAGCGCTGGCAGGAAGCACAGCGTCGCCAGGCAGATCTCACTGCCCTGTCACAGGCGCTGATGCTGCTGATTGGCGGTATCGCGGTAATTGCCATGCTGTGGCTGGCCTCCGCCGGGGTCGGCGGAAACAGCCAGCCGGGCGCGCTGATCGCCCTGTTTGTTTTTTGCGCCCTGGCAGCATTTGAAGCGTTGGCTCCGGTCACCGGCGCGTTTCAGCATCTTGGTCAGGTCATTGCTTCCGCTCGTCGGATTACGCAAATTACCGAACAACAACCAGAAGTCACTTTCGTACCCGGTGCGGAACAAGCGCCTGAGCGGGTTGCGCTGACCCTGGATAAGGTCACCTTTATCTATCCACAACAGCCTGCCCCTGCGCTGGATAGCGTCTCGTTGCAGGTCACAGCAGGTGAGCATATCGCGATTCTGGGGCGTACCGGTTGCGGCAAGTCGACACTATTACAGCTTCTGACCCGCGCCTGGGATCCGGCGCAAGGTGAGATCCTGCTTAACGGTCAACCGTTAACGCACATCAATGAAGCTTCCCTGCGTCGGGCAATGAGCGTTGTTCCTCAGCGGGTGCATCTGTTCAGCGCCACGCTGCGCGACAACCTGCTGCTGGCCGCCCCTGGCGCCAGTGATGCTCAGCTCACCAGCACCCTGGAACGCGTCGGTCTGGAGAAATTGCTGGAAGACAGCGGCCTCAATGCCTGGTTGGGCGAAGGCGGTCGTCAACTTTCCGGCGGCGAGCTACGCCGACTGGCCATCGCCCGTGCCCTGTTACATGATGCCCCGCTGATGCTGCTTGATGAGCCCACCGAAGGGCTTGATGCGACAACTGAAAGCCAAATCCTTGATTTACTGAGTGATGTGATGCGTGAAAAAACCGTCCTGATGGTTACCCATCGTCTGCGCGGACTGGCACGTTTTAATCAGATAATTATCATGGACAACGGGAAGATTATTGAGCAAGGTAATCACGCAGAACTGCTGGCGCAACAAGGGCGTTATTACCAGTTTAAACAGCGTCTGTAGACGGGATATTTCCCCTCGTTTTGCGTATATACTTTATGCGTTTCAGGGCACCGGCATGGTGCCCTTGCCCCAGCCGTTAACCTGAAACGACAGCGGTAGTGGCTGGTTGAAACACAGCGAGTCTATTGGACAATTGCCTGGTGCGTATTGAGGTTAAAATGCGTCTGGTTCAGCTCTCCCGTCAGTCCATTGCCTTCCCTTCTCCGGAAGGGGCTCTGCGCGAACCGAATGGCCTGCTGGCACTCGGCGGCGATCTCAGCCCGTCACGCCTGCTGATGGCCTATCAGCATGGCATTTTCCCCTGGTTCTCTCCGGGCGATCCTATTTTATGGTGGTCCCCCGATCCCCGTGCGGTCTTGTGGCCAGAACAGTTTCACCTCAGCCGCAGCATGAAGCGTTTTCACCAACGTTCTCCCTATCGCGTCACGCTCAATCATGCGTTTGGCCAGGTCATTGAGGGTTGCGCCGAAAATCGTGACGAAGGTACATGGATCACTCCAGGCATCGTCAAAGCCTATCATCAGCTCCATGAACTGGGCCATGCGCACTCAATCGAGGTCTGGCAAAACGACACGCTGGTTGGCGGCATGTATGGCGTGGCTCAGGGGGCGTTGTTTTGTGGCGAGTCGATGTTCAGCCATGCGGAAAATGCCTCAAAAACGGCGTTACTGATTTTCTGCCAGGTATTTGCCCGCGATGGTGGTAAATTGATTGACTGCCAGGTGCTGAATAATCATACGGCATCGCTGGGAGCCATCGAAATCCCTCGCCGTGATTATCTTGACCGTCTGGCCGAATTTCGTACCTGCCGCCTGCCTGCACGGTTTTGGGTACCGAGGGTGCTATTTTCCGGCCATGTGTAAATGTTTTCAGCACATTTTTCCCCATGATGGTATAATTGCGCAGTAGAGTAGCTTCTGCCTGTTGCCCCGCCGCCGTTTGGGAATAATAAGAGTCAGATAACGCCCATCGTTCTGTCACTCCCCCCTTTACGTTTGCGCCTGTCATGCGGCTTTTCCGTGTGGATTACGGGCAATGCGCCAAAACTACTTCAGAAATTTATATCCTGAATAATTTAGGATGCGTCGGGTTGGCAATGTTAAGTCCCTGGCAGCATCAATAACTATGTGACCGCGTAAGCGAAGACAGCCAGAAAGATAAAGTGCACAAACGTAAACCTTTACTTACTCGCTGAACTTCGGCATTATCTTGCCGGTTCAAAACTACGGTAGTGATACCCCAGAGGACTAGATGGCCAAAGAAGACAATATTGAAATGCAGGGCACCGTACTTGACACGTTGCCTAACACAATGTTCCGCGTAGAACTGGAAAACGGTCACGTGGTAACTGCGCATATTTCCGGTAAAATGCGTAAGAACTACATCCGCATTCTGACGGGCGACAAAGTGACTGTTGAGCTGACCCCGTACGACCTGAGCAAAGGCCGCATTGTCTTCCGTAGTCGCTGATAGTTTTCCGCCCTCGTGGCGTCAGATGCTGAAGGCCGGGATAATTCCCGGCCTTTTCATTTCTGCAGCCGCCTAAAATTGCGGCATAAAAAAACCGGCCAACAGGCCGGTTTTTTGCGATAACCACAGGGTAGAACTTTTAATGTGCGGTTTCCGGTTTATGTTTCTGCGCGCTCTGGAAGTTATAGGTCAACGCACCCTTCTCTTTATCCAGCGCGACGGTCACCTGCCCACCGTCAACCAGTGAACCAAACAACAGTTCGTTGGCCAGCGGTTTTTTCAGGTTATCCTGGATAACACGTGCCATTGGGCGTGCGCCCATTGCCCGGTCGTAGCCTTTTTCTGCCAGCCAGTCTCGTGCTTCCTGACTCACTTCCAGCGAGACACCTTTCTGATCCAGCTGAACCTGCAGCTCGACGATAAACTTATCCACCACCTGATGGATCACCGTCGTGGAGAGATGATCGAACCAGATAATGTTGTCGAGGCGGTTACGGAACTCCGGCGTAAAGATCTTTTTGATCTCATCCATCGCATCCGGGCTGTTATCCTGCTGGATAAGGCCGATCGATTTACGCTCGGTCTCACGCACCCCGGCGTTGGTGGTCATCACCAGCACCACGTTACGGAAGTCCGCCTTGCGGCCGTTATTGTCGGTCAGCGTACCGTTATCCATCACCTGCAACAGCAGGTTAAAGACGTCCGGATGGGCTTTTTCGATCTCATCAAGCAGCAGCACCGCATGCGGATGCTTAATCACCGCATCGGTCAGCAGCCCGCCCTGATCGAAACCAACGTAGCCCGGAGGTGCGCCAATCAGGCGACTGACGGTATGACGTTCCATATACTCGGACATGTCAAAACGCAGTAACTCAATACCCAGCGCTTTTGCCAGCTGCACGGTCACCTCGGTTTTCCCGACCCCGGTCGGCCCGGCGAAGAGGAATGAACCAACGGGTTTGTGCTCATGGCCCAGGCCCGCACGCGCCATCTTGATAGCCTCAGTCAAAGCTTCAATGGCTTTACCCTGACCAAAGACCAGCATTTTCAGACGGTCGCCGAGATTTTTCAGCGTATCGCGATCGCTCTGCGAGACGCTCTTCTCTGGGATGCGAGCAATACGCGCCACCACCGACTCGATATCCGCCACGTTGACGGTTTTCTTACGCTTGCTGGCTGGCATTAAACGCGCCCGCGCCCCGGCCTCATCGATCACATCGATAGCCTTGTCCGGCAGATGGCGGTCGTTAATGTATTTCACCGCCAGCTCGACCGCCGCACGTACCGCTTTCGCGGTGTAACGCACATCGTGATGCGCTTCGTACTTCGGTTTCAGGCCGTTGATGATCTGCACCGTCTCTTCCACAGAAGGTTCGGTAATATCAATCTTCTGGAAACGACGTGCCAGCGCACGGTCTTTTTCGAAGATATTGCTGAACTCCTGGTAAGTGGTTGAGCCCATCACCCGAATTTTGCCGCTGGAGAGCAACGGTTTAATCAGGTTAGCCGCATCGACCTGGCCGCCAGAAGCCGCACCCGCACCGATAATGGTGTGGATTTCGTCAATAAACAGAATGCTGTTGGTATCCTGTTCAAGCTGTTTAAGCAGCGCTTTGAAACGTTTTTCAAAATCACCGCGGTATTTTGTCCCTGCCAGCAGAGAGCCAATATCCAGCGAGTAGATGGTGCAATCGGCCATAATCTCTGGCACGTCGCCTTGCACAATGCGCCAGGCAAGCCCTTCGGCAATGGCGGTTTTACCGACCCCGGATTCGCCCACCAGCAGCGGGTTATTTTTCCGGCGACGGCACAGTACCTGAATCGCACGCTCCAGCTCTTTTTCGCGGCCGATCAACGGATCGATTCCGCCAACGCGAGCAAGCTGATTGAGATTGGTGGTGAAGTTTTCCATACGATCCTCCCCGCCTGCTTGCTCTTCATTGCTGGGCTGGCTTCCGCTGTTATCGGAAGGCTGGCTCGGCTCGTCTTTGCGTGTACCGTGAGAAATGAAGTTAACGATGTCAAGACGGCTGACTTCGTGTTTACGCAGCAGATAGGCCGCCTGCGATTCCTGTTCGCTGAAAATCGCGACCAGTACGTTGGCGCCAGTCACTTCGCTGCGGCCAGAGGATTGGACATGGAAGACCGCGCGTTGCAGCACACGCTGGAAACTCAGCGTCGGCTGAGTATCACGCTCTTCTTCCGTGGCGGGCAGTACGGGTGTGGTCTGTTCGATGAAGGCTTCGAGTTCCTGACGCAGCGCTACCAGGTCCACGGAGCAGGCTTCTAACGCCTCGCGGGCCGAAGGGTTGCTGAGCAGCGCCAGCAACAAGTGCTCGACGGTCATGAACTCATGACGGTGCTCGCGCGCTCTGGCGAAAGCCATATTTAAACTGAGTTCCAGTTCTTGATTGAGCATAGGCACCTCCCCCAATTTTCATGCCTGTCTTCAGGCTTTCTCTAGCGTACACAGCAATGGATGCTCGTTCTCCTTCGCGTATTCGTTCACCATCGCGACTTTGGTTTCAGCAACTTCTGCAGTAAATACACCACAAATCGCTTTACCTTGATAGTGAACCGTCAGCATCAGTTGCGTTGCACGTTCTACATCATAAGAAAAGAATTTTTGTAACACGTCAATAACAAACTCCATTGGAGTGTAGTCATCATTGAGCAATATCACTTTATACATAGATGGTGGTTTAAGTTCATTACGAACTTCGTCTTCTACCAGCTGATCGAAATCCAGCCAATCTCTCTTACTCATCGTCAATGTTCATCAATGGTTGCTGTTGCCAACAGGCGGCGGCCTGTTGATGACCAGTGGCTATGCACATCACAAATCTACAATAGATCATAGATAACTATCATCTATTACTTCCATCCGCGATGTCTGTCACATTCCCCGGCAATAGCGTTAACTGCTTCAAATTTTGACGCATTTTTCGCCTTCCACTACCGTCAATCGCTTGACGCATTTCCGTATTTCTCTAAATTGTACTAGCGAGAGTTGGCGAGCATTTGAACAACTCGTCACTCCACTACCGGTTCATTCCATCTTACTTATAAAGAATTTCGA
Source organism: Klebsiella sp. B345 (assembly GCF_051131735.1). NCBI lineage: Bacteria > Pseudomonadati > Pseudomonadota > Gammaproteobacteria > Enterobacterales > Enterobacteriaceae > Klebsiella > Klebsiella sp. B345. Next base: position 4,708,364 of record NZ_CP180443.1, on the reverse strand, counting down.
AGGATGTCGAAGTATGGAAATGGGTACTGTTAAGTGGTTCAACAATGCCAAAGGGTTCGGTTTTATCTGCCCTGAGGGCGGCGGCGAAGACATTTTCGCCCATTACTCCACCATCCAGATGGATGGTTACAGAACGCTAAAAGCCGGACAAGCCGTTCGGTTTGATGTTCACCAGGGGCCGAAAGGCAATCACGCTAGCGTGATTGTTCCTGTGGAAGCCGAAGTGGCTGCATAACGCTTTGACTTCATTGTGTACATCCTGCCAGTAAAATGCCAGTCCTTCTGACTGGCATTTTTTTGTTTCTACTCGCGGGCCAGCGCGTCCACCGGATCAAGTCGCGCGGCATTGCGGGCCGGAAGCCAGCCAAACAGCACGCCGGTCAGCGTCGAACATAAAAAAGCGGTGACCAGCGCCAGCGGCGAAAAACCGATCTCCCAGCCGGGCAAAAACAACTGCAGAACGAAGGCGATCATCAACGATAACGTCACGCCCAGCGCACCACCAACCAGGCACACCAGCACCGCTTCGATCAAAAACTGCTGCATGACATCGCTGGCCCGTGCCCCGACCGCCATCCGAATACCAATTTCACGGGTCCGCTCGGTCACCGATACCAGCATGATATTCATGACCCCAATACCGCCTACCACCAGCGCGATCACCGCCACCAGGGTCAGAAACAGCTGTAATGTATGTGTGGTCCGTTCCGCCGTTTTCAAGATGCTGTCCATATTCCAGGTAAAAACATCTTTTTTACCGTGACGGAGTTCCAACAGACGCAACAGTTGCTGTTCGGCGGTCGCACTGTCATAACCTTCGCGCACGCGCACGGTAATGGAGTTCAACCACGATTGCCCCATCACCCTGCCGGCCATGGTGGAATACGGCAGCCACACCCGCAGAATTTTACTGCTGCCAAACATCGACTGTTTCTCATCCGCCACGCCAACGATGGTGGCAGGCATATTGCCCACCAGGATAATCTCCCCGACGACACGCGCTTTATGCGGGAACAGCTGGCGGCGAGTATTGCTATCCAGCACCACTACCTGCGCCCGGCTATTCAGCTGCAGCTCGTTGAAGGTGTTACCCTCGCTGAAGGTCATCCCGTAAACATTAAAATACTGTGGCCCTACCCCTTCCGCACTGGCGGCAACGTCAACGTTGTCGGCACGCAGGCGCAGGCTTTTTGACACCGCGGGTGTCGCAGAGCTCACCCAGGGCTGTTTTTGAATTGCCAGCAGGTCGTCATACTTCAGCGCCTGCTGGTAACGAGGGTCGTCATCGCCGAAATCTTTGCCAGGATAGACATCGATGGTGTTGGTGCCAATAGCGCGAATATCGGCCAGCACCATCTGTTTCGCCGCATCCCCGACCACCACAATCGACACCACCGAGGCGATACCGATGATAATACCGAGCATGGTTAGCAACGTGCGCATTTTATTTGCCGCCATCGCCCGCCACGCCATCACTAACGCCTCACGAAACCCGTTGGTGAACTGGCGCCACGCGGAAGGCTCCGCCCGGCTCGCCTGACGCAACACGCCGCCGTCCGTTATTTCCTTCGCTGGCGGGTTACGCACAATTTCGCCATCGTGGATCTCAATGATCCGCTCAGCCTGCGCCGCTACCAACGGATCGTGGGTGACGATGATCACCGTATGTCCCTGGGATTTCAACTGATGGAGGATCGCCATCACCTCTTCCCCCGAGCGGCTGTCCAGCGCGCCGGTGGGTTCATCAGCCAGAATCACCTCTCCGCCGTTCATGAGCGCCCGGGCAATACTGACGCGTTGCTGCTGGCCGCCGGAGAGCTGCGAAGGCTGGTATTCCGCCCGCTCGCCAAGACCCAGCCGCACCAGCAGCTCGCGTGCGCGCTCCAGACGCGCCCTGCGTTCCGTACCAGCGTAAACCGCCGGGACTTCAACGTTCTGCGCCGCCGTCAGGTGCGACAGCAAATGGTAACGCTGGAAGATAAAACCAAAATGCTCCCGACGCAGCCGGGCCAGTTCGTCACCGCTCAGTTGCGCAACGTCCGTCCCGGCCACGCGATAGGTGCCGCTGGTCGGTTTATCGAGGCAGCCGAGGATATTCATTAAGGTCGATTTACCCGAGCCGGAGGCGCCGACGATGGCGACCATCTCACCGGCGGCAATATTAAGCGTGACGCCTTTCAACACATCAACGCTGCCGTCACCGGAGAGATAGCTGCGACTGATATCACGCAGTTCCAGCAACGCCGTCATTTTGCGGTCCCGGTATGGCTTTCGCCGGTGATAACCTCATCACCCTCATCCAGCCCTTTCACCACCGCAACATCAGTATCATTGCGCGCGCCAATCGTCACTTCACGCTCTTTTACTTCGCCGGTTCGCAGCAGGCGCACGTTGTAGCGGTTATCACCGACAGCATCGCCCAGCGCACTCAGCGGGATGGTGATAACATTTTTCACTTCCGCCATCTGAATATGCACCTGAGCCGTCATCTCCAGGCGCAGAATGCCCTGTGGGTTCGGCACTTCAAAGCGGGCATAGTAGAAAATGGCGTCATTGACCTTTTCCGGGGTCGGCAGGATATCTTTCAGGCGTCCTTCATAACGGGTCAGCGGATCGCCGAGCACCGTAAACCACGCTTTTTGCCCGGGACGAAGGTGAATTACATCGGCTTCAGAGACCTGGGCTTTCACCAGCATGGTACTGAGGTCAGCCAGCGTCAAGATGTTCGGCGCCTGCTGCGCAGCGATCACGGTTTGCCCTTGCAGGGTGGTAATTTGCGTCACTTCACCGGACATCGGCGCCAGGATGCGCGTGTAGTCGAGGTTGGTTTTGGCTGTATCTAAGGTTGCCTGATTGCGCTTAATCTGCGCCTCAATGGTGCCAATTTGCGCCTCTTTCACCGCCAAATCCGTAGCCGCGGTATCAAGCTCCTGGCGTGATACCAGCTGACGCTGGGCCAGCTGCTGCTGACGCGCTAAGGTGACCGCCGCCAGCTTGCGCTCTGCACGCGCTTGATTGAGCTGGGCACGCAGCTCCATCAGCGTGGCGTCGACTTCTTTTATTTGGTTTTCTGCCTGCTCGGGGTCAATCACCCCCAGCAGCTGATCTTTCTGAACTTTGTCGCCGATATTCACCCGCAGCGTTTTCAACTGCCCGCTCACCTGCGCCCCGACATCAACCTTGCGCAGGGCGTCCAGCTTACCGGTCGCCAGCACGCTCTGCTGTAAATCCCCCTGGCGCACCACCAGCGTCTGATACTGCGGTAACGGCGCATTCAGTATCCGCCATCCCCAAACGGCCACGGCCAGTACGACGACGGCCAGCAGCCACCAGAGTTTCCTGCGCTTTCCATTAAGCTTCATAACTATTCCTGATGTATTTACCCGCAGAGCAAGATGCCAATTCTATCCGCAGCGCGCGCAAACATAACGCGGAATTTGGCTAAAGCGGATAATTTCCCGCCCTAATCGGCGCGACCACGCGCCAGCCAGAGCACCCGGGAAAACATTTTCTTCAGCAGCGTTGGCACTGACTCAATGCCACGACGCCCGGCTTCCATTGCCACTTCAATCGCCAGATCCGGTTTCGACGAGCGATGAATCGCTTTGGTGATCACCCGGCGCATGTTCATCGGCACGTTCGGCGGCAGTTGCGCCACCCGATGATATACATCGTTGAAGCCCTGGCGGTACATAAAGTGTTCCATATCCAGCGCCGGCAGCACGGTCAGATGGTCGCGCTCCAGATCACGATCCTCGTTGAGCAGGCTGCGCACCGTGGCGGCATATTTTTTTCCGGCTTCATCGCCATCAACCAACACGTGCCACTGAATACCCATCCGGCGGGCAAACTTAATCAGCGGCTTGAGGCCTGACTGGGCAAACTCAATGACCTTGACCCCTTCAGCATCGAAATGGTGCCCACACTGTCGGGCCAGTTCGTTGATGACCCAGGTCTCGGTCTCCCCTTCCACCAATAGCCAACAGCGGGCAAACAGTGAAGAGGCACGATTAAAACGGATATGAAAAGCAATGCGCCGGCTGTCTTCGGCGTTCATTCCACCCGGCCCGAGCCGCCAGGCCGAGACGCGCGAAGACTCGCGCACCAGTCGACAAACATGCTCCACCGGCGTCAGCGACAGCAGTTCACCGGAGTTGGTGGTGGTAACCCGCTGCAACGGCAGTAAATTAAGGAGGTGCCAGGCCACCGACAGCATGATCGGATGCAGGCGGGTTTCCGGGTCTTCGATCAGTAATAAAGGGCGCGCATCACGATCGAGCCGTACTGTCCCTTTTGCCTGTAGCAAGGTTGAAAACAGTCCCAACAGAATCACCCGATGGCTGCGGCCGCCGGGTTTATCAATCATCCGGTTGATAATGTCCAGATAGCGCCAGCTGCGTTGCTCATCATGAGAATGCCGGCGCATCAGCCGGTTGCGGGACTGGGCGCTACTCTGCTCGGCAAAGTAGTGTTCCAGCAGTTGTACCATGGCCGACAACCCCTGACGAATCTGGCTGTCGGTTAGGTTTTGCGGGTGATTCACCAGCTCACGGGAGAGAAAATCCAGTTGTCGGGCGGTTATCTCAATTTGCGGTGAGTGTGGCACGGTGTCGTTGTGAATGCGGCGCATAAAACGCGCATCACGCAGACGCAACACCGGCATCAGCCGCACCAGATGCCGCACCATCTCATCGATATCGTCCAGTTCCAGTGCTTCGCCTTTGCCGTTGATGAAGCTGCGCAGCGTCATCACGCTATCATCTTCCGTCAGCTCACCTTCCAGACGATAAAAAATGCGCTGGTAGCCATCTTCACAGGGCACCCAGCAGTCGTTAATCGGACGGAAACGACGCACCCGATGATGACCGGGCTCGTTCTCACGGAAGGTTAAAATAATATGCAGATGGTGCTCGCGTCCCTGTACATCACCCGGTGGGAACCAAAAATCATCGCGCACAAAGTGGTACAGCTCGAATTCTGGCGACAACAGTAGCGTCAGTGCATCCAGCAGGCTGGATTTACCCCAGGCATTTTCGCCGATCAGAACGTTATTTTGCTCCAGCATCAACGATAAACGATTGATACCGCGAAAACCGACGATCTCTACCCGCTCAAGATGCATATCCCCTCCGCTCAGTAATCACTTTCTCCTTCAGTTATCAGCAGTATAGCGACACATGCCTGAACATGACACTCTTCACCTGCGTCACGCAGCGCCGTAAAGTCCATAATAGGACCAAGATATGATTATTCACCATGCTATTCGCTTTAAAAATAATTCATGCTGTAAAGTGGTTATCTTTATTATTTTTGTTCTACACTTTTCTTGAATGACCACTGGCAAAAGGATTAAGATCACATTGCCCTAAATCAAATTATATTTAGTTATTTGGCTAGCCGCAGGATGACGATTGTTAATAAAATAGCGTCGCTTTATTTTTATCTTCATCCTTTGCGTCGATAAATAAAGATCGGCACGAGAGCTCGTGCTCTTTTACATTATTTTTTGAGGTGGTTATGTTTAGAAAATTAGCAGCAGAATGCTTTGGGACATTCTGGCTTGTGTTTGGCGGCTGTGGTAGCGCCGTTCTCGCAGCAGCATTCCCGGAACTGGGAATTGGCTTTGCCGGCGTCGCACTGGCCTTCGGTTTAACCGTATTAACCATGGCATATGCTGTTGGTCATATTTCCGGCGGTCATTTCAACCCGGCGGTCACATTAGGTCTGTGGGCCGGCGGTCGTTTCCCGGCGAAAGACGTGATTGGTTATATTATCGCTCAGGTAGTTGGCGGTATCATTGCTGCAGCTGTACTGTATGTCGTTGCCAGCGGTAAAGCCGGCTTTGATGTTGCTGCCAGCGGTTTCGCTTCGAACGGTTTCGGCGAACATTCACCGGGTGGCTACTCCATGCTTTCCGCGATTGTTATCGAAATCGTCCTGACCTGCGGCTTCCTGCTGGTCATCCATGGCGCAACGGATAAAAATGCACCGGCCGGCTTCGCACCTATCGCGATTGGTCTGGCGCTGACCTTAATCCACCTGATCAGCATCCCGGTCACCAACACCTCTGTTAACCCGGCACGTAGCACCGCGGTCGCTATTTTCCAGGGCGGTTGGGCGCTGCAGCAGCTGTGGCTGTTCTGGGTGATGCCAATCATCGGCGGTATTCTGGGTGGCGTACTGTATCGTACTCTGCTGGAAAAACGCGATTAATCACCAGATTGATTTCCTGAGAGGCCCGGCAATGCCGGGCTTTTCTTTTTTTTGACGCATCTTTACTCGGTTCGGTGATTTGGGTAGTGTCAGGGGCGCTATTCTCACTCTGCAAGGACCAGACCGTTCATGTTTTCGGGATTATTAATCATTCTTCTGCCGCTGGTTATCGGCTACCTTATTCCTCTGCACCAACCCTCGGCACTGAAACTGATTACACGGTTGTTGAGCTGGATTGTTTACGTCATCCTCTTTTTCATGGGGATTAGCCTCGCCTTCCTCGACAATTTATCCAGCAATTTGCTGTCGATTCTTCATTATGCTGCGGTCAGCGTTGTGGTGATCCTGTTGTGTAATATTGCAGCACTGCTGTGGCTGGAACAGAAAATGCCGTGGCGCCACCCCCACCGCCAGGAGAAATTACCGTCCCGGGTCGCAATGGCAATGGAATCCCTGCAACTGTGCGGCGTGGTGCTTATTGGGTTCCTCGTTGGTCTGAGCGGTTTGTCATTTTTACAGCACGCTATCGAGGCCAGCGAATATACGCTGATCTTCCTGCTGTTCCTGATTGGTATTCAGCTACGAAATAATGGAATGACCCTGCGCCAGATAGTGCTTAACCGTCGCGGTATGATTGTAGCGGTGGTGGTGGTGGGCAGTTCAATGATCGGTGGGATCATTAATGCCTTTATTCTCGACCTGCCGCTGAAAACCGGCCTGGCGATGGCCTCCGGCTTCGGTTGGTATTCGCTTTCCGGGATCCTGTTAACCGAATCCTACGGCCCGGTGATCGGCAGCGCGGCTTTCTTTAACGACCTCGCCCGCGAACTGCTGGCTATTATGCTAATCCCCGGTCTGGTACGTCGCAGTCGATCAACGGCATTAGGGCTGTGCGGCGCCACCTCAATGGACTTCACCCTGCCGGTACTGCAACGTTCCGCGGGCGTCGATATCGTCCCTGCCGCCATCGTTCACGGGTTTGTACTAAGCCTGCTGGTGCCGGTTCTCATCGCCCTTTTCTCTGCCTGATATCGCATACCACGCCCGTTATCCCTGGGATACGGAGCGTGGTTTTCAGGCCACCACGATGACTTTCCGCCGCCAGGCCCCGGCAAATTTGCGTTAAATCAATCTCCATTTAAATTGTATTAGAAATACCTTTTATCCCTTCGATGACAGGCATAACCTTAAACATGTATCTAAAATATAACTTTAAAAGGTGTGACCATGTTTTGTGTGCAATGTGAACAAACCATCCGTACTCCGGCAGGGAACGGCTGCTCTTACGCGCAGGGTATGTGCGGTAAAACAGCAGAAACCTCCGATCTCCAGGATCTGCTGATTGCCTCTTTGCAAGGCCTGTCCGCATGGGCGTTGAAGGCGCGTGAATATGGCATCATCGATCATGATATTGATAACTTTGCCCCACGGGCATTTTTCTCCACCCTGACCAACGTCAACTTCGATTCCCCACGAATCATTGGCTATGCGCGCGAGGCTATCGCCATGCGTGAAGCGCTCAAAGCGCAGTGCCAGCAGATTGCGCCCGGTGCCAGCGTCGACAACCCGATGGCCGATCTGCAGTTGGTCAGCGACGACCTCGGCGACCTGCAGCGCCAGGCGGCGGCATTTACCCCCAACAAAGACAAAGCGGCGATTGGCGAGAACATTCTCGGCCTGCGCCTGCTGTGCCTGTACGGTCTGAAAGGCGCGGCAGCCTATATGGAACACGCCCACGTTCTCGGTCAGTACGACAACGATATTTATGCCCAGTACCATAAAATCATGGCGTGGCTCGGCACCTGGCCTGCCGATCTGGACGCGCTGCTGGCGTGTTCGATGGAAATTGGCCAGATGAACTTCAAAGTGATGAGTATTCTGGATGCCGGTGAAACCACTAAATACGGCCACCCGACCCCGACTCAGGTCAACGTGAAAGCAACGGAAGGTAAGTGCATCCTGATTTCCGGTCATGACCTGAAAGACCTGTACAACTTACTCGAACAGACCGACGGCACCGGCGTTAACGTCTACACCCACGGCGAAATGCTGCCTGCTCACGGTTACCCTGAACTGCGCAAATTCAAACATCTGATCGGTAACTACGGCAGCGGCTGGCAGAACCAGCAGGTGGAATTCGCGCGCTTCCCTGGGCCTATCGTGATGACCTCCAACTGCATCATCGACCCAACCGTGGGTGCCTACGATGACCGTATCTGGACCCGCAGCATCGTCGGCTGGCCGGGCGTGAGCCATCTTGAAGGCGATAACTTTGCACCGGTTATCACTCAGGCACAGCAAATGGCCGGCTTCCCGTACAGCGAAATTCCACACTTGATTACCGTCGGCTTTGGCCGTCAGACTCTGCTGGGTGCCGCGGACACGCTGATTGACCTGGTGAGCCGCGAAAAACTGCGTCACATCTTCCTGGTCGGCGGCTGTGACGGCGCGCGCGGCGAACGCAACTACTTTACCGATTTCGCCACCAGCGTCCCGGATGACTGCCTGATCCTGACCCTGGCCTGCGGTAAATACCGCTTCAATAAACTGGATTTCGGCGATATCGAAGGGCTGCCGCGTCTGGTAGATGCCGGTCAGTGCAACGACGCCTACTCAGCGATTATTCTGGCGGTCACCCTGGCCGAAAAACTGGGCTGCGGCGTCAACGACCTGCCGCTGTCGCTGGTGCTTTCCTGGTTTGAGCAGAAAGCCATTGTCATCCTGCTGACCCTCCTGTCGCTGGGCGTGAAGAATATCGTCACCGGGCCAACCGCGCCAGGCTTCTTCACCCCTGACCTGCTGGCCATTCTCAATGAGAAATTCGGTCTGCGTTCGGTCACCACCGTCGAACAAGATATGCAGCAGTTGCTGAGCGCGTAAGGAGTTAAGCCATGACCATGCCAACCCATCAGTGCCCGTGGCGAATGCAGGTTCATCACATTCATCAGGAGACGCCGGATGTGTGGACCATCTCGCTGCTGTGCCACGACTACTACCCGTATCGTGCCGGGCAGTACGCTCTGGTCAGCGTGCGCCAGTCGGCGGACACCCTGCGTGCCTACACTCTCTCTTCAACACCGGGGGTGAGCGAATACATTACGCTGACCGTTCGCCGTATTGACGACGGTACCGGCTCACAGTGGTTGACCCGCGACCTGAAGCGCGGCGACTACCTCTGGCTGTCAGATGCGATGGGTGATTTTACCTGTGACGATAAAGCGGATGACAAGTTCCTGATGCTGGCGGCCGGCTGTGGCGTCACGCCAATCATGTCGATGCGTCGCTGGCTGGCAACCTATCGTCCGCAGGCTGATGTGCAGGTGATTTTCAATGTCCGCTCGCCGCAGGATGTGATTTTTGCCGACGAGTGGCGTCAGTATCCGCTGACGCTGGTCGCGGAAAACAACGCCACCCACGGTTTTGTCTCCGGTCGCCTGACGACGGCGTTACTGCAAAGCGTACCAGACCTCGCTTCGCGCACCGTGATGACCTGTGGACCGGCGCCTTACATGGAGTGGGTTGAGCGGGAAGTGAAAGCGCTGGGCGTAACGCGGTTTTATAAAGAGAAGTTCTTTACGCCGGTGGCGGAGGCCGCCAGCGAAGGACTGAAGTTTACGAAGCTCCAACCGGCGATGTCATTCTATGCGCCGGTCGGCACCACGCTGCTGGAGGCCATGGAGAGCAACCGCGTCCCGGTTGTCGCCGCCTGCCGCGCGGGCGTTTGCGGCTGCTGCAAAACCAAAGTGGTCTCCGGGGATTACACGGTCAACAGCACCATGACGCTAAGCGACACAGAAATCGCTGAGGGCTACGTGCTGGCGTGCTCCTGCCACCCGCAGGGCGACCTGGTCCTGGCGTAATCCAGTGCTCTTATCCGGCCTGTGCCAGCAGCGGCAGGCCGGATTAATCGTTAACGTCACACCCGCCATTTATTAGCGCCAGGCCGAATTTCCCACCACCGAATAACGTCCCGCCCCAAGACAGGCAATCGCCAGCGCGCTGATAAAGAAATAGACCAGACTTTCAATCGCCCAGGCCCCCACTGCATCCAGCATAAAGGTTTTGCCGGTCCCCACCATCAGCCATGCCACTACCATGGTAAACGCCAGCACCAGCGCCGCCGGACGTGTCAGGATCCCGAGAATCAGCAGGCACGGCACCACCACTTCCCCCACCAACACACCATACGCAATAAACCCCGGTAATCCTTTGGCAACCAGCATGGCGCTGATCCCGCCTACACCATCAAACAGCTTATGCAACCCGTGAAATAGCATTAGTCCGCCAACGGCAAGTCGTAACAAGAGTTTGCCGGCATCCTCATGCGATAGCATTTTATTAACAGTATTTAACAGTGATTTAACCATTTGAAATGATTCCTGTTTACCCTTTTGAGTGTTCACAGAGTATGCGGAATTTGTGCGGAATAACACCAGCGGAAAATGAGGGGGATCAGGGCACAGAACGGTCAGTTTCATCTAAGCTTGTAAGCGTTATCACAAAAAGGAGATGGAGAACCATGAAACAGACCGTGGCGGCATACATAGCAAAAACCCTTGAACAGGCTGGCGTCAAACGCATTTGGGGCGTCACCGGCGACTCCCTCAACGGACTGAGCGACAGTCTGAATCGAATGGGTACCATCGCCTGGATGCCCACCCGTCATGAAGAAGTTGCTGCTTTTGCAGCGGGTGCAGAAGCACAGCTCACCGGCGAACTGGCGGTATGCGCCGGCTCCTGCGGCCCTGGCAATCTCCATCTGATTAACGGCCTCTTTGACTGCCATCGCAATCACGTCCCGGTGCTGGCGATTGCCGCCCATATTCCCTCCAGTGAAATCGGCAGCGGCTATTTTCAGGAAACCCATCCGCAGGAGTTGTTTCGCGAATGCAGCCATTATTGCGAGCTGGTCTCGACGCCGGAGCAGATCCCGCAAGTGCTGGCCATCGCTATGCGCAAAGCGGTGATCAATCGCGGCGTTTCGGTGGTGGTGTTACCCGGCGATGTTGCCCTGAAAGCGGCGCCGGAAAGCGCCAGCACCCACTGGTACCCGGCGCCGCTCCCGCGGGTGGTCCCTGCGGAAGAGGAGATCAAAAAGCTGGCCCAGGTGCTGCGCTACTCCAGTAACATCGCGCTGATGTGCGGCAGCGGCTGCGCCGGGGCGCACGCCGAACTGCTGGCGCTGGCGGAAAAATTAAAAGCCCCGATTGTCCACGCCCTGCGCGGAAAAGAGCATGTTGAGTACGATAACCCCTATGATGTCGGGATGACCGGGCTGATTGGTTTCTCCTCCGGTTTCCATACCATGATGAACGCCGATACCCTGCTGCTGCTCGGCACACAATTCCCTTATCGCCCCTTCTACCCCACCGATGCCAAAATTATCCAGATTGATATCAACCCCGGTAGCATTGGTGCTCACAGTAAGATCGATATGGCGCTGGTCGGCGATATTAAATCCACCCTCAGCGCGCTGCTGCCGCACCTGGAGGAGAAAACCGACCGTCAGTTCCTCAATACCGCCCTTGAGCACTATCGCGACGCGCGTAAGGGCCTCGACGATCTGGCGAAGCCGAGCGAAAAAGCGATCCATCCTCAGTACCTGGCCCAACAGATTAGCCATTTCGCCGCCGACGATACCATTTTCACCTGCGATGTCGGGACACCCACCGTCTGGGCCGCACGCTATCTGAAAATGAACGGCAAACGCCGGCTGATCGGCTCATTTACCCACGGCTCGATGGCCAACGCGATGCCACAAGCGATTGGAGCCAAAGCCACAGCGCCGGAACGTCAGGTGGTGGCCATGTGTGGCGATGGCGGCTTTAGCATGCTGATGGGCGACTTCCTCTCGCTGGCGCAAATGAAGCTACCGGTAAAAATTGTCATCTTCAACAACAGCGTGTTGGGCTTCGTGGCGATGGAAATGAAGGCCGGGGGTTATCTGACCGACGGTACCGAACTGCACGACACCAACTTCGCGCGTATTGCAGAGGCCTGCGGGATCACCGGGATCCGCGTCGAGAAAGCCAGCGAGGTCGATGCGGCTTTGCAGACCGCCTTCAGTACCGATGGCCCGGTGCTGGTCGATGTCGTCGTCGCCAAAGAAGAGCTGGCGATCCCACCGCAGATCAAACTGGAACAAGCCAAAGGTTTCAGCCTGTATATGCTGCGGGCCATCATCAGCGGACGCGGTGATGAAGTGATCGAACTGGCGAAAACCAACTGGCTCAGGTAAAACAGTCTTTTGGTTTATCCCCACCATCATGCCTGACATCGTCATGTGGTCAGCCTGATAACGCCGACGACAGCCGCAAGGGTGTCGCCGGCGTCAATTAAGGCCCCCGCAGCGAATCCCTGCAGGATGAGCACCCAGAAGGAAATGCCGTGATAGATTTACGCAGTGATACCGTAACCCGTCCAGGACTCGCCATGCGAGAAGCGATGATGGCCGCACCGGTCGGAGACGATGTGTATGGCGACGATCCGACCGTCAATGAACTCCAGCGTTATGCCGCCGAACTTGCCGGCAAAGAGGCCGCGCTGTTCCTGCCGACCGGCACTCAGGCCAACCTCGTCGGCCTGCTCAGCCACTGTCAACGTGGCGAGGAATATATCGTCGGCCAGGGCGCGCATAACTACCTGTATGAAGCGGGCGGTGCGGCGGTTCTCGGTAGTATTCAGCCGCAGCCCATTGATGCCGCCGCCGACGGCTCGTTACCGCTAGATAAAGTCGCGGCAAAAATTAAGCCTGACGATATTCACTTTGCCCCGACCCGTCTGCTCAGTCTGGAAAACACCCACAACGGGAAAGTGCTGCCGCGCGACTACCTGAAATCCGCCTGGGAATTCACCCGTGAACACAACCTGGCGCTACACGTCGACGGCGCGCGCATCTTCAACGCGGTGGTCGAATACGGCTGCGAACTGCGCGACATCACGCAATATTGTGACTCGTTTACCATCTGTCTCTCCAAAGGGCTAGGCACGCCGGTCGGATCGCTGCTGGTGGGGAGCCATGACTATATTCGTCGCGCCACTCGCTGGCGGAAAATGGTCGGCGGCGGGATGCGTCAGGCCGGCATTCTGGCGGCGGCGGGCCTGTATGCCCTGCAAAACAACGTGCAACGTCTCAAAGAAGATCATGACAATGCGGCATGGATGGCCGGGCAGCTCAGCGCCATTGGCGCCGACGTGACGCGCCATGACACCAACATGCTGTTTGTCCGCGTGGGCGAAGAGCATGCGCAGGCATTAGGGGCATTTATGCAGGAACGTGGCGTCCTGATTAACGCCTCGCCGGTAGTGCGTCTGGTCATGCATCTCGACGTTAATCGCCAGCAGCTCACGGATGTCGTGAGCCACTGGCAGGCATTTTTGCAACGCTAAGGAGTCGGCGTGTCGCAACGAATTCTGGTGCTCGGCGCCAGCGGTTATATCGGCCAGCATCTGGTAGAGGCGCTCAGTCAGCAAGGTTACCCGGTTCTGGCGGCGGCACGCCATATCGACAGGCTACAGAGGCTGAACCTGCCTGGCGTCAGCTGCTTCTCACTCGACCTGAATCAGCCGCAGGGACTCGCTTCCCTGCTGGCACAGGCGGATACCGTTTACTATCTGGTGCACGGGATGGGCGAAGGCGGCGATTTTATTGCCCATGAGCGCCGGGTGGCGCTGAATGTTCGTGATGCCCTGCGCGCCACGCCGGTCAGCCAGCTGATTTTTCTCAGCTCACTGCAGGCGCCGGAAGCCGAGCAGTCGGATCATCTGCGCGCCCGGCAAATCACCGCCGATATTCTGCGCGAGTCCGGGGTGCCGATCACCGAACTACGCGCCGGCATTATCATCGGCGCCGGCTCCGCCGCGTTCGAAGTGATGCGCGATATGGTCTATAACCTACCGATCCTGACGCCGCCGCGCTGGGTACGCTCGCGCACGACGCCGATCGCGTTGGAAAACCTGCTCTACTATCTGGTACAGCTGCTCCGCCATCCAACCAGCGACCATCGCGTGCTGGAGGCTGCAGGCCCGGAAATTTTAAGCTACCAACAGCAGTTCAGGCGTTTTATGGCGGTGAGCGGTAAGCACCGCCTGCTTATCCCGATCCCCTTCCCGACCCGCTGGATTTCAGTGTGGTTTCTCAACGTGATCACCTCCGTTCCACCCACCATCGCACGAGCTTTAATTCAGGGGCTGAAACACGATTTGCTCGCCGACGATCGCGCCCTGCGCGCGCTGATCCCGCAGCCACTTATCGCTTTCGATGAGGCCGTGCGCCGGACCCTGAAAGAGGAACAGCAGCTCGCGAATTCCAGCGACTGGGGCTATGACGCCCAGGCCTTTGCCCGCTGGCGACCGGAATATGGCTACTACCCGAAACAGGCGGGCTGCACCGTCCGTACCCACGCCAGCGCGGCAGCCATCTGGCAGGTCGTTAATCAAATCGGCGGTAAAGAGGGCTACTTCTTTGGCAATATCCTGTGGAAGATTCGCGGCGCTATGGACCTGCTGGTGGGCCATCGGCTGGCGAAAGGCCGCCCGGAAAGGGCCGAACTGCGCACCGGTGATACCGTGGATAGCTGGAAGGTGATTATCGTCGAACCGGAAAAGCAGCTAACCTTATTATTTGGTATGAAAGCGCCGGGGCTGGGCCGTCTGAGCTTTACCCTCAGCGACCAGGGCGACCACCGGACCCTGGATGTGCGGGCATGGTGGCATCCGCATGGGATGCCAGGGCTGTTCTACTGGCTGCTGATGATCCCTGCACATCTGTTTATCTTTCGCGGTATGGCACGGCGCATTGCCCGACTGGCAGAACAAATCACAGACAAATAGGCAGTATGTATTGGATTCTTTCATCATTCTCATTGCATCATGAGGAGAATCACGGAAAAATGCGCACGAAATTCTTTTCTGGGACAGTAGGTTGATATGAAGGTACTGGTTACCGGTGCGACCAGCGGATTAGGCCGCAACGCGGTGGAATATCTGCGTAACAAAGGCATCAGCGTCAGAGCGACCGGGCGTAACGAAGCGATGGGTCGTCTGCTGAGCAAAATGGGCGCCGAGTTTGTACCGGCAGATTTAACCGAGCTGGTGTCTTCTCAGGCCAAAGTGATGCTCGCCGGTATTGACACCCTGTGGCACTGCTCAAGCTTTACCTCTCCCTGGGGTACCCAGCAAGCCTTCGACCTCGCGAATGTTCGGGCCACCCGCCGCCTTGGCGAATGGGCCGTCGCCTGGGGGGTACGCAATTTCGTGCATATCTCCTCGCCGTCGCTGTACTTCGACTATCACCATCACCGCGCCGTACAAGAAGACTTTCGTCCCCAGCGTTTTGCCAACGAGTTTGCCCGCAGCAAAGCCGCCAGTGAAGAGGTGATCAACCTGCTGGCGCAGGCCAACCCCAACACCCGGTTTACGATTCTGCGTCCGCAAAGCCTGTTTGGCGCCCATGATAAAGTGTTTATTCCGCGCCTGGCGCAGATGATGCAGCACTATGGCAGCGTCCTGCTGCCACGGGGCGGCAATGCGCTGGTGGATATGACCTATTACGAAAATGCCGTGCATGCCATGTGGCTTGCCAGCCAACCGCACTGCGACCATCTGCCTTCAGCCCGGGCGTGGAACATCACCAATGGCGAGCCGCGTCCGCTGCATACTATCGTGCAAAAGCTGATTGATGAACTGGGGATCAAATGCCGGATTCGTTCGGTGCCCTACCCGATGCTGGATATCATCGCCCGCAGCATGGAGCATTTTGGCAATAAGTCAGCCAAAGAGCCGGCCTTTACCCACTACGGCGTCTCGAAGCTGAACTTTGATTTTACCCTGGATATCACCCGCGCTCAGGAAGAACTAGGCTATCAGCCGGTGGTGACGTTGGATGACGGGATTGTCCGTACCGCGGCCTGGCTTAAAGACCACGGTAAATTACACCGCTAACAGCGCGCTATCCCTGACCGTATTTCTCCAGCAGCGCTTCGGCGATAGCCTGGGTTTCGGCATCGGCGACGCCGTCCCAGCGGGCCGGGCGGAAATGCATCTGAAAGACCATGATCACCCGTTTTTGCTGCGCCGGTGTCATCTCCGGCGTCACCTGATAGCCGTAACGGGCCAGTAAATCCAGAAGTTCGACGCTATCGACAGGTTCATTTGACGGACGGCCGCGCAGGTAGAAGCGCACCCGATCGGCATCCGGCCAGGCGCCGATCCCCTGCTGCGCCAGCTGCCGCCACGGGAACAACGGCCCGGGATCGTCTTTGCGCTGCGGGGCAATATCGGCATGGGCAACCACATTCTGGGGGCTGATGTGATAGCGAGAAATAATATCTTTCGCGAGTGGAACGAGCGCATTAATTTGCGCCGGATTAAACGGCGTAAAGCTTTTTACCCCGGCGGTCTGCTGCCAGCCGAGGTTTTCCAGCTCAATGCCGATAGAAGTATCGTTAATCCGCGTACTACCTCGCCAGAAACTCACACCCGCATGCCAGGCTAAATCTTCTTCGGGCACCAGTTGCCAGATACGCGGCTTACCTTGATACAGCGGTGGCTGTTGGGGAATTAAATAATGAGAGCTGACCTGTTCATCGGTTAATGTCGCCAGCGATACGTCAAAATCATCTGCGGTATAGTGGATAACCAGCACCTTCACTCGCGGATAAGCGGCCTGTGCCGGGTGGCGTGTATCCAGCTGATAACCGTCTCGGTCGATAATCCCTTTCTCAGTGCTACAGCCGGCGAGTAGCAATAGCAGGAACGCAATAAGCCCGGAACGTTTCATCAAGAGGCGAACGCCCCGCTTACAGTAGATAAAGCCATCAGTCAGATCCTTCATGTCAACAAGCGGCCGCCGATTTAAAATGTGACTTAACGCATAATAGACCATCCCCCCAGTGATGTCTTCCGACACCTTTTTGGTTTTACATACGGCAATTTATATAAGATAAATTTATACTATCTTTCGTTAAAAACGAGCATAAGTAGAGTCTCAACACCTTTCAGCAGAATTGACAACGCAAATCAATTCCCTGCGTTCATTTTTTCCTTATGAGTTCACAAGTTAGAGGTCATATTTTTGTAGTATTTAGCTTGAAAAAAAAATTCACTTGATTCAATCTGGTGCCGCTCATTGGTTAGTTAAAACAAGAGCATGATGATAGCAAGTTAAACAATGGAGATTAAAAATATGAAATATGCAGCTTTAGTGGCAGGTGCAGCATTGTTTTTAACCGCAAACGCATTCTCTGCAGAAATCTTATCTAAAGAAGATTTCGCGAAAGTGCAAACCCAGTATCAGAAAGTGGGTACTATTTCCTCTACAGGCCAGACCGCTCCGAGCGATGCGCGTGCAGAGCTGCTGAAGAAAGCTGAAGAAAAAGGCGCGGATGTTGTGGTTCTGTCTTCTGGCAACACCGACAAGAAACTTCACGTTTCTGCCAATATTTATAAGAAAAATAATTAATTTTTTCTCTGAAGGAGCATTATCATCAACCGGTGATAATGCTCCATCTGCTGTTTTGACAATATTTATTTTTAGATAGCATTTAATTTTACAATCCTTTCATTCTATTATCAAATAACCATCTCCGCACAATAAGCACTCTCAAACCCAGGTCATTACTTCTAATTATCTACGAAATTATTCTTTTATCGCTGAGGGCGACATTATTTTGCAAAAGAATCCCTTCCGGAGAAAAAAGTGTTGACTATACTTAGCGGGTATAAAAACGAGACATAAATTAACACATTGCAGGTGGCAAATGAAAAAAGTCGCATTACTTATCTCTGGATTGATCTGTTCCAGTTTCTCGCACGCCAGTGCGCTCTATTTTTATGAAATAGGCACTGAAAATGTCGGCCTTGCTGGTGCAGGACAGGCCGCGCGCGCGCAGGACGCTTCCACTATCGTCACCAACCCTGCCGGGATGACCCGCCTACCAGATCATATGTTCACCGGGGGCATGCAGGTGATGGGCGGCGATATTTCCTATCAGTTAAAAGATGAAGATGGCAGAAGCAGTCCGGGAAATGTGATGAACCTGTTTCCCAATGCCAGTGGTTTCTATTCGCAAAAAATTAATGATGATTTATACGCTGGCATCGGTTTATACGGCAACTACGGCTTAGGTATCGATTTTGGTGACTGGGCCGGCGACCGCTTGATTAAAAAGAGCACCATGGTGGCGATGACCTTGAGCCCGTCGCTGGCCTATAAGCTCAACGACCGTCTGTCTATCGGCGCCTCCGCCAACCTGAACTACGGCTATCTCTCGCTGACCCGTAATGTTGATGGCAGCGATCAGAAAGATAAAGATTACGACTGGGCCATGAGCTACCGACTGGGTCTGCTGATGCAGTTAACGGAACAAACCCGCGCCGGGATTACCTGGAACAGCAAGACCGATTACAACTTTAATATCGATGGTAAAGCCCGTCTCCCCAATCTGCCGAATACCTCTTATGACTTGCCAATTTCAGCGCAGGTGCGTGCTCCCCAGCAAATTATGCTGAGCCTTGTGCATGATATTAATAAACAGTGGTCGGTGATGGGCGATCTCGGCTGGCAGGACTGGAGCCAGTTTGGCAGCCCGCAAATTACCGTCGCTGGTCGGGAAAGCGATAAACAGAACCGGCTAAAAGACTCCTGGCATACTGCACTCGGCGTTCAGTATCGACCAACCGAGCAGTGGCGTTTGAACGCCGGCGTGGGCTTCGACAGCACGGTCTACAATTCACAAAGTGATGTTGCGCTGTCGATGCCGACGGGTGACGAATGGCGCTTTGCCACCGGTGCGCAATACCAACTGACGCCTGCCAGCAATATTGGCGTGGCGGTATCTTATCTGCATATGCAGTCGGGACATGTGAAAACGCCAGAGATTATCGCCGGCGATTATGACCATCCCTACCTGTGGTTTGCGAGCATGAACTACAGCTATCAGTTTTAATCCACAACCGAGCCTGGGGTGTTCACCGCACCAGGCTCTGCTGGCTTCCTGCTAGATCAGTTTGAATAAAAAGCGCACCGGCTTAATTTGTAAAATATCCTGCCAGATTTTATGTAAATCAATCACCCCAGCCAGGCCGAGTAATGCCAAGGTAATAAAAACGGTGGCGACGGTAATGACCAGCATCAGACGGATCATATTGCGCTGCATTTTGTCCTGCTGCTGCGAGCGGCGTTCATCTTTTTCAAACTCGACCAGGGTGGTGATGGCGTTGCCCTGAACGGTATAACGCTGGTTTTCAACCGCCAGATCCCCTGACAGCACCAGGGATTCAATCAGCAGCGTGACTTTATATCTGAACTGCTCATTGCGGATATGCTTGTACCACAGCTTGCCATAAAGAAGCTCAATCACTTCATCAATGGTGATGCCTGCGACAGGTCTCGACGGGCGACGCTTCACAAACTCGTTGACGATCAGGCCGAGTAAAAAAACGCGTTCCCGGCTCTTTAATTCACGTTCTCTGAAGAAGGTGGAAACCAGCGCGCCTTTCCCGCGCAGGAGAAACGTTTTGATATCGATAAGGTGTAAATAGTGATTAATGGCGAAAACAAATATAGAGTTAAGCGTTATTTTGCCATATTTTTTATAGCTGACAATTTCACTTTCCATCTCCAGCAATTGCGCCAGCGAAAATTTATTTCGTAGCTCACAGTCATCTGGCTGGGGATCTAAATATTCGAGGGTAACGTGACGGCCATTAAACCTGACCAGGCGGTAGCGGCATCGATTAACGTCGGCAAAGTAGACGACGTAGTAATCATACGGATCGCCGGCATTAGCATCGTTTTTAATGAAATACGGCAAAAACTTTACCCAGAGCTTAGTCTTAGCATTCGCTAGTATATTTTTAATCATTGTCAACCCAACATAAATATGTGTATTGCTATAAACATAGCAAACTTCAATATATATTATTGAGCATTTAAGCCGCGCGTACAGTTTACTTTTATGCAAAAAAAAATATTCTGTGATGAACGGTTAAACATGCCGACCCTTGCACATCGCGGAGATAAATATCCGTCAACGTTAATGCGGTGGCCGTAGTTTACCGCTTCCCGCAAACGCATAACCTGAGCTCTTAGAGTCAAGCACATCCTGGAAGCAGTAAGCTATGCTTGAACAGAAACTAATAACGTAGTGAGCTTATAAGGAAATCATCATGCGCTACAAACTCGTTGCATTTATTCTCCCTTGCGCGCTCGCGCTGAGTGCCTGTACCACCGTGACACCAGCCTATAAAGATAACGGCACCCGCAGCGGCGCCTGCATTGAAGGTGGGCCAGATGCCGTGGCACAGAAATTTTACGATTATCAGATCCAGCACCGTAATAACGATCTGACGGCGTTGCGTCCTTATCTGAGTGACGATCTGGCGAAACTGCTGGACAGCGCTCGTCAGGACCCGGCGCGTAGCTCCCTGCTCCAGTCTAATCCTTTCTCCAGTTCCGCCACGCCGGCAGATAGCGCCAGTGTAGCCAGTGCTTCTACTATTCCTAACCGCGACGCCCGCAATATCCCGCTGCGTGTCGATTTAAAACAGGGCAGTCAAAGCTGGCAGGATGAGGTGCTGATGATTCAGGAAGGACAGTGCTGGGCCGTCGATGACGTGCGCTATCTCGGCATAAACTCGCATGCTCCGGCAGGATCGCTGCAACAGAGTCTGGAGAAACGCGGATAAGGGGGTGGAAGCCACGCCGCTGAAACGATAACCCCGGTAAAATGTCGGTATTTCTCCAGGTTATACCGACATTTGTTCCTCCCCACCCCACGAACCCCTATTTTGTGCTAAGTTTAGAGGTAAATGTGGTTTACATTTAACTTTTAACGCATAAATATTGCATAACTATTCTGTCAAAGGTAGTATTTGCGGCCTCAATAGCTATTTGTATCAGACAGCCCAGATGAGTATTAAACTAAACGGCATTAACTGCTTCTACGGCGCGCATCAGGCGCTGTTCGACATCACGCTGGATTGCCCGCAGGGGGAAACGCTGGTGCTGCTCGGCCCCAGTGGCGCCGGGAAAAGCTCGCTGCTTCGCGTACTCAACCTGCTGGAAATGCCGCGTTCCGGTACATTACATATCGCCGGTAACCACTTTGACTTTACGAAAGCGCCTTCTGATAAAGCCATCCGTGAGCTGCGCCAGAACGTCGGTATGGTCTTCCAACAGTACAATCTGTGGCCGCACCTGACCGTGCAGCAAAATCTGATCGAAGCTCCCTGCCGCGTGCTGGGCCTAAGCAAAGATCAGGCTCTGGCTCGCGCCGAGAAGCTGCTGGAACGTCTTCGCCTCAAACCTTACAGCGATCGCTACCCGCTGCATCTTTCCGGCGGGCAGCAGCAGCGTGTCGCCATTGCGCGGGCGCTGATGATGGAACCTCAGGTTCTGCTGTTTGACGAACCAACGGCAGCACTCGATCCGGAAATCACCGCCCAGATCGTCAGCATTATTCGTGAGCTGGCCGGCACCGGCATTACCCAGGTTATCGTCACCCACGAAGTGGAAGTGGCGCGTAAGACCGCGAGCCGGGTGGTGTACATGGAAAATGGCCATATCGTTGAACAAGGGGATGCCAGTTGCTTTACGCATCCGCAGACCGACGCGTTTAAAAACTATCTTTCACATTGATGTTTTTCGGGGAAATGACGATGAAAAAAGTACTGATTGCCGCGATCCTGGCAAGCATGAGCCTTTCAGCTACTGCCGCCCAGACCATTCGTTTCGCCACCGAGGCGTCCTACCCTCCGTTTGAATCGATTGATGCCAACAATAAGATTGTCGGTTTTGACGTCGATCTGGCAAACGCGCTGTGTAAAGAAATTGACGCCACCTGTACCTTTACCAACCAGGCGTTCGACAGCCTGATCCCAAGCCTTAAGTTCCGTCGTTTCGACGCGGTCATGGCCGGGATGGATATCACGCCTGAGCGTGAAAAACAGGTGCTGTTCACGACCCCTTACTATGAAAACTCTGCGCTGTTCGTCGGCCAGCAGGGTAAATTTACCAGCATCGACCAGCTGAAAGGCAAGAAAGTCGGTGTGCAGAACGGTACCACCCACCAGAAATTCATTAACGACAAACACCCGGAAATCACCACCGTGCCGTACGACAGCTACCAGAATGCCAAACTGGATCTGCAAAATGGTCGTATTGACGCAGTATTTGGCGATAATGCCGTCGTCACCGAGTGGCTGAAGAGCAACCCGAAACTGGCCGCTGTGGGTGATAAAGTCACCGATAAAGACTACTTCGGTACCGGCCTCGGCATTGCGCTTCGCCAGGGCAATACCGAACTGCAGCAGAAATTTAATGCTGCGCTGGAAAAAGTGAAAAAAGATGGGACTTACCAGACCATCTATAGCAAATGGTTTCAGAAGTAACGCTAAATGAATGAAATTTTTCCATTAGCAAGTGCCGCCGGGATGACCGTCGGCCTTGCCGTTTGCGCACTCATTATCGGCCTCGTGCTGGCAATGCTGTTTGCCGTGCTGGAGTCAGTAAAATGGCGCCCGCTGGCATGGCTCGCAACCGGCGTGGTCACCGTCCTGCGCGGACTACCGGAAATTCTGGTGGTCCTGTTCATCTATTTCGGCTCTTCACAGCTGCTGCTCACCCTGTCTGACGGCTTTACGATCAACCTCGGGTTCGTGCAGATCCCGGTGCAGATGCAGATTGAGAACTTCGACGTCAGTCCGTTCCTCTGCGGTGCCATTGCCCTCTCCTTGCTATATGCGGCTTACGCCTCACAAACCCTGCGTGGCGCGCTGAAAGCAGTACCTCAGGGGCAATGGGAGTCTGGCCAGGCGCTGGGGTTGTCAAAGGCGGCAATCTTCTTCCGCCTGGTGATGCCGCAGATGTGGCGCCATGCGCTGCCGGGTCTGGGCAACCAGTGGCTGGTGCTGCTGAAGGATACCGCGCTGGTGAGCTTAATTAGCGTGAACGATTTGATGCTGCAAACCAAAAGTATTGCCACCCGCACCCAGGAGCCTTTCAACTGGTATATCATCGCGGCGGCCATCTACCTGGTCATCACCCTGCTCAGTCAGTACATCCTCAAACGTATTGACCAACGTGCGACGCGCTTCGAACGGAGACCGGGCTGATGCTTGATTATTTACCCGAACTGCTAAAAGGGCTGCATACCAGCCTGACGCTGACGGTGGCCTCCATCGTCGTGGCGCTGATCCTGTCGCTGATCTTTACCATCGTGCTGACGCTGAAAACGCCAGTGCTGGTGTGGATCGTCCGCGCTTACATCACGTTATTTACCGGTACGCCGCTGCTGGTGCAGATCTTCCTGATTTACTACGGTCCAGGGCAGTTCCCGTCACTACAGAACTACCCGGTACTGTGGCATCTGATTTCTGAACCGTGGCTGTGCGCGCTGATTGCTCTGTCCCTCAACAGCGCAGCTTATACCACTCAGCTGTTTTATGGTGCGATTCGCGCGATTCCTGACGGCCAGTGGCAATCCTGCAGCGCGCTGGGCATGAGCAAGAAAGACACCCTGGCGATCCTGCTGCCGTACGCGTTTAAACGCGCGTTGTCTTCGTATTCCAACGAAGTCGTGCTGGTCTTCAAGAGCACCTCGCTGGCTTACACCATTACCCTCATGGAAGTGATGGGCCACGGTCAGTTGCTGTACGGACGGACCTACGATGTGATGGTGTTTGGCGCGGCCGGTATTGTCTATCTCATCGTCAACGGTCTACTGACCCTGATGATGCGACTGCTGGAACGCAAAGCGCTGGCCTTTGAACGGCGAAATTAATGCCCGGTGTTAAGGGCATCCGAGCGGCGGGTTCACCGCCGTTCATCAATGCATAATTAATATACTTAAAAACGGGCCAGTCTCATCACTGCCCGTTTTTTATATCTCATAAAAAATAATTATACGTAATTATTGAATATAAATTCATTTAATGGCATTGTGAAAATCAGCCGCAGACACGGCACAACATCATAAGATTGACCGACGGGAGTTCCACGATGAAAAAGTTAGTTTTGGCTGCACTGCTTTCCTCTTTCGCCTTTGGCGCCGCTGCCGCGGAAAAAATCAGCTTTGGCGTTTCCGCCACCTATCCGCCATTTGAATCCATGGATGCCAACAATCAGATCGTCGGTTTCGACCTCGACCTGGCGAAAGCGCTGTGCAAACAGATGCAGGCCGATTGCACCTTTACCAATCATGCATTCGATAGCCTGATCCCGGCGCTGAAATTTAAAAAATATGACGCGGTGATTTCCGGCATGGACATTACCCCGGAACGTAGCAAGCAGGTGGCGTTTACCGAGCCGTACTACGCGAACTCAGCGCTGGTTATCGCCAAAAAAGATGCCTACCACTCCTTTGCTGATCTAAAAGGCAAACGTATTGGTATGGAAAACGGCACCACCCACCAGAAGTACCTGCAGGACAAACATCCGGAAGTCAAAACCGTCGCCTATGACAGCTATCAGAATGCGATTATCGACCTGAAAAATGGCCGTATCGATGGGGTGTTCGGTGATACCGCGGTGGTCAATGAGTGGCTGAAGACCAACCCGCAGCTGGGCGTGGCAACGCCAAAAGTGACCGACCCGCAATACTTCGGCACCGGCCTCGGCATTGCAGTACGCCCGGATAACAAGGCGCTGCTGGAGAAACTAAATGGCGCGCTGAAAGCGATTAAAGCCGACGGCACCTATCAGAAAATCAGCAACCAGTGGTTCCCGGAATAAACATCCGCCAACCGGGCTACTCCAGTAGCCCGTTAAACCACGCGCGGGGAAGCCTCCCCGCTACGGACGCAGCGGCAGGGTGAAACGGAAGCTGGCCCCTGTCGTGACCTCCAACAGACGAATATCGCCGCCGTGCAGTTGCAGCATACGCCGGACAATCATCAGCCCTAATCCTCCTCGCGTCCCGCGACTCTGACCGGGTTCCAGTACCGAAGGTCGTTCAAACAGCGTGGCCCGCAGCTCACCGGCAACGCCCGGGCCGCTGTCCGTCACTTCCACCACCATTTCTGCGCCCTGCTGACGCGCCGTCAGGCTGATGCTGCCCCCGTCCGGGGTGTGGCGAATGGCGTTATCCAGCAGGTTGGTCAGCACCCGCTCCATCATCGACAAATCTGCGACCACCGGCGGCAAACCGCTGGCTAGCCCCAGCTGCAGACGAATATTGCGCGTGGCAATCGACAGATCGAACTTCTGCGCCACGTCCTGAACCAGCTCGGCCAGGAAAAACTTCTCCGGCTGCGGTTTAATACCGCCGTGTTCCAGCCGCGCCAGTTCAAACAGCTGCGACGAGAGATAGCGGACTTTATTTCCCTGGCGCAGCGCGATATCGAGGTAACGCCGACGTTCTTCTGGGCTGAGCCGGTCGGCTTTCAGCGTCAGGGTCTCAAGGTATCCCAGCAGCGACGTCAGCGGCGTC
The DNA here is from genome assembly GCF_051131735.1 of Klebsiella sp. B345. NCBI lineage: Bacteria > Pseudomonadati > Pseudomonadota > Gammaproteobacteria > Enterobacterales > Enterobacteriaceae > Klebsiella > Klebsiella sp. B345. The sequence goes on along the minus strand of NZ_CP180443.1, from coordinate 4,682,721 downwards.
CGCAGGTCGTGGGAGATATTAGCCACAAACTCACGACGCTGGCGATCGCTGTCGGCCAGACGATCCCACTGCCCGGCGATCTGCCGGGCAAGGTCAATAAAGCGGTTATGCAAAATCGCCACTTCATTTCCCGGATGCGGATCGGGGGTTTGCGCCGCCAGTAATTTGATCGCCCCGATGCTGTCTTCTTCAGGGATGACCACCTGGGCGGTCAACTGACGCACCGGACGCGTAACCCAATACCAGGCAAGGCCGCCGGCCAGCAGACCAAACAGCGCCACCAGCAGCAATGTCCAGATCACCAGGCTGCCCAGCGTCTTCTGCCAGGCGTTGGCCGCCAGTTCGTTAAAGGTTTCCCCTTGCAGAATGATATAGAGATAGCCGCGAAGCTGACCGTCAACGTTCAGCGGCGCGACGCTGAAGACTTTCTGCTGATCCGGGCTGCGCGGGTCGTCGCCGTACACCGGCCAGGCGCTACCGGAAAGAAACGCCTGGATCGGCGCGATCGCCACCCGCTGGCGTTTGATATGGCCAGGAGGCGCGGCATCGGCCAGCAGTTCACCTTCAGGAGAAATCAGGTACAGCTCTACGCTGGGATTAAAAACCATCAGCCGGTCAAAAAGCGGCTTCAACGCCTGGCGGTTCACCTGCCCCTGCGCATCAAGAAGCGGTTCGCGGGCCACGATTTGCTGGGCTAGTCCAGCCGACAGCCGCTGCACCATTGCATTACCGTATTGCGCGCTGCTGTACAACTGCACCACGCAGACGGCCGCCGCGCACAGCAACAACAGCGAGGTAAAAACCAGTGCCAGGCGCTGACTCAGGCTCAGTCGGCGCATCATTGCCCCGCTCCTTGACGAGCCGGCGAAAATTTATAGCCCTTGCCCCAGACCGTCAGAATTATTTCCGGCTCGGCCGGATCGTGTTCGATTTTACTGCGCAGGCGGTTGATATGGGTATTCACCGTATGCTCATAGCCTTCGTGCTGATAACCCCAGACGTGATCGAGCAGCGCCAGGCGGGAAAAGACCTCGCCGGGATGGCGAGCGAAGTAGTACAGCAGGTCGAATTCGCGCGGGGTTAGGTCTACCGGTTCGCCGCGTAGCCTGACCTCCCGCGCCAGCGGATCGATGCTCAGGCCGTGGCAGTTAATGCGCCCGGCGTCCATCAGCAAATTCTGCCCCATCGCCTCCTGGCGACGAAACAGCGCCTTGACCCGCGCCACCAGTTCAATGATCGAGAACGGCTTGGCAAGGTAGTCGTCTGCACCCATTTCCAGCCCCAACACACGATGTGTCTCGCTGGCGCGGGCGCTGATGATAATCACCGGCAGATAGCGGGTCATCTGGCGAATACGGCGGCAAATCTCCAGACCGTCGACATGGGGCAGCATCAGGTCAAGGATCACCGCATCCCAGCTTCCCTTTTCAAGCTGCACCAGCGCCTGGGCGCCATCGGCCTCATGGACAATCTGGAACCCTTCATCCTGCAAATTCAGGCGCAGCAACGTAGCGATATCGTCGTCATCTTCGACCAACAGAATTTTCTTTGCCATCGTCTCGCTCCGCTCATTTCAACCTGTTATTCGCCAAGCTTACCCGATTTACACCTGCAGAAGAGTTCACATTTTGTTTAAACTTCGCGGACCAGTAACGTCAGCACTTCATAGTGCGCGGTGTGAGGGAACATATCGAACAGCTGCACCCGCTCAACCCGATAGCCGGGCAGCAGCGCGAAGTCTTTCGCCATCGTCCGGGCGTTGCAGCTGGAGTAGATTATATACGGGGGCGCCATCCGGCCTAAATAGTCGCACAGCTCGTGGCCGATACCGCGACGTGGCGGGTTCACCAGCACCAGGTCCGGAATATCGCCCTCAGCAGTAGCAAACTGCGTCGAGTCCAGCGCCTGAAAATGGAGGTTCGTCAGCCCCAGTTCAGCGGCAGATTGCTTCGCACTGGCAATGGCCTCTGGCGCAATCTCAATGCCCGTCAGCCGCATCTGCGCCGTAGCACAGTGCAGGCCAAAACCGCCTACGCCGCAGAACAGATCCCACATATGCTTCACCGGCAGCTGGCGCACCCAGTCGCGAGCGGTGGCATACAGCTGGCTGGCAACGGCCGGGTTGGTCTGAAAGAAGCTCTGCGGGCGGATCCACAGCGGAACGCCATTAAAGTTTTCCGCCAGCGCGGGCTGCTCGCCGAGCAGAATTTCCTGCTCGCCTTCCATAATGGCCATATGCACCGGCTGAATATTAGCGGTAATCACCTTCAGCTGCGGCAGCTGTGCCTGCAGCCAGGGTAGCGCGGCGCGAAGCTGCTCGAGTTTCGCCGTCGAACGCAGGACAAAACGCAGCATCATCCCGCCATCCAACTGGCTTTCGGTGAGCAGCAGATACTTCAGCTCACCGCGTTTGCGGGCGACGTTATAGGGGGTTAACCCGGCCCGCGCAATAAACGGCTTTAATACACCAAACACCGGCGCAAAATGAGGCGGATAGAGCGGGCAGTCGGTCAGGTCTTCAGGGGTGCCGTCGCGGTGCAGCATGCCCAATAGCGGGCGTTCAACGCTGCCGCTGACCACCATTTTGGCTTTGTTGCGAAAACCAGCCTCCGGGCCGGAAACCGGCGGCTCCCATTGCGCTACCGGGAAGTCCGCTAACAACGTCCTGAGGTCGGCCATTTTACTGGCGAGTTGTTGTGTTAACGGCAGTTCCAGCCACTGACAGGAGCGACAGCAGCCCGCGTCATAGAGTGCGCAGTGCATAAAAAGACCTTCAAAAAAACAGGGGCGGGGATTGTATCATCGTTATTGTAGTCGGAAAAACCGTCGGCACGAAGTCGGAACAAACAGCAACAGCAACACCAGGTAATCGGGCAATTTTTGCATCACCAGAGAACGGAAAATTTCACGCTTTGATTCGCCGGCAATACTGAACAGTTCCGGATAGCCATACCCCAGCGAAGCCGCCCACAGGTAGCCGGTGACAATGATCTGCGTCAGCAGAAAGATCCAGCGTGCCAGATTACGCCCCTTCACTAGCGAGAAGGCGCACCATATCTCGATGAACACCAGCAGCAGGCTGGAGAGAAACACCAGCGTCAGGTTCCAGGTCTGGACGCTGCGGCGAATAAACTCTTCGATGCCGCTGACCCCAAGCTGGTTGAAGATCATCAGCAGGTCAACGCCACGAATCAAAATAATGGCGAACGCCGCCACCTGCACCAGGGCAGGAACGTTCAGGCGTGCATGAGAGGAACGTGCTTTAGTAAACAATCCCAACGGAAACGTCTTCCATGAAAACGGCGTCGTACTATCACGACGCCGATACCAGTTTTACCGTAGATTTTAGGGGGTTCAGCTGCGTCTTGCACGCTGGATATCGCGTACTCGCTGCTTTTCTGCGCGGGCCATCAAATACCAGGCGATAAAACCAACAACCCCGACCACCGCGAGGATTAACGTCGCCAGGGCGTTGATTTCCGGGTTCACCCCCATCCGCACGCTGGAGAAGACCAGCATCGGTAAGGTGGTGGCCCCAGGACCGGAGACGAAGCTGGCAATAACCAGATCGTCCAGCGACAAGGTAAAGGCCAGCAGCCAGCCGGAGATCACCGCCGGCATAATCATCGGCAGCGTGATGATGAAAAAGACCTTCAGCGGCGGCGCACCTAAATCCATCGCCGCTTCCTCGATAGAGTGGTCCAGTTCACGCAGCCGGGACGAAATGACCACCGCCACGTAGGCGGTACAGAAGGTCACGTGCGCCAGCCAGATGGTCAGCATCCCGCGATCCGACGGCCAGCCGATAGCGTGCCCGAGCGCCACAAACAGCAGCAACAGCGACAGTCCGGTGATCACATCAGGCATGACCAGCGGTGCGGTGATCATAAAGGCAAAGCCGTTTGAACCGCGGAAGCGGCCAAAACGCACCATTACCACCGCCGCAATGGTGCCCAGCACCGCCGCCGCCGTTGCCGCACAGGTGGCGATGGTCAGACTGAGCCCGACGGCGCTCATCATCGCATCATCGTGGAACAGCTCGCTATACCAGCGCGTTGACCACCCGGCCCATACCGTCACCAGCTTCGAGCTGTTGAATGAGTAGATCACCAGCATCAGCATCGGGGCATATAAAAACGTAAAGCCGATCACGAGGATTAAAATTCGCCATGGCGAACGTACTACCGGCAAATCGTTCATCCGTGCTCCCCCATCTGTTTTTGCTGATGCTTGTGGAACCACATGATCGGTACGATCAGCAGCAACAACATCACAATTGCCACCGCCGAGGCCACCGGCCAGTCGCGGTTATTAAAGAACTCCTGCCACAGGACGCGCCCGATCATGATGCTGTCCGGCCCGCCTAACAGTTCCGGGATCACAAACTCCCCCACTGCGGGGATAAACACCAGCATCGACCCGGCAATAATCCCGCCTTTGGTCAGCGGCACGATCACCTGGAAGAAGGTTTTCAGCGGTCGCGCGCCCAGATCCAACGACGCTTCCACCAGCGAGTAGTCGATCCTCGTCAGCGCGGTATAGATAGGCAGCACCATAAACGGCAAATAGGCGTAGACAATGCCGATGTACACCGCGAGGTTGGTATGGAGGATCTCCAGCGGCTGATCGATAACCCCAAGCCACAGCAGGAAATTATTCAGCACGCCGTTGCTTTTCAACAGCCCCATCCACGCATACACGCGGATCAGGAATGAGGTCCACGACGGCAGGATCACCAGCAGCAGCAGAATATTTCGCGTGGACGGCTTGCTGTGCGCCACCGCCCATGCCAGCGGATACCCCAGTACCAGACAGCAGAACGTCGAGATGCCCGCCACCTGCAGCGACTGCAGATAGGCTTCGAAATAGAGCGGATCGTCGGTCAGTTGTAGGAAGTTACCGAGGTTCAGTGTTAACGTCAGCTGGCCGTCCGCCCACGCCCATAGATCGGTGTAGGGCGGGATCGCCCGTGCCATCTCCGCCAGGCTGATTTTAAATACGATCAGGAACGGCAGCAGAAACAGCAGGATCAGCCACAGATACGGCAGCGCGATCACCAGCTTGCGGCCATGGGCCATCTGCAGGCGCGCGAGCCAGAGCGCAAAACCGCCCGGTTTTTTCTCCCCGGCCGGTGGTTCTAATGTACTCATCGCCCTCTCCTTACACCGTCAGAACAACGCAGCTGTCGGCATCCCAGCACAAACGAACTTCATCACCCCAGGTTGGCGACCCTTTACGATGACGGTGTTCATTCTGTAGCTGTGCGCTGATCATCTGCCCGCTTTTCAGGCGTACGTGGTAGATAGACAGATCACCGAGATAGGCAATATAAATCACTTCCCCCACCGCGAAGTTGTAGCCATCCGCCGGCGGCTCATCGCAGAGCATGATTTTTTCCGGACGCAGAGCCACCCACACCGGAACATTATCAATCACCGACGCATCAGGGTCGACCTTCAGCGGATGAGTCAGCCCCGGTGAGTTCAGCACCAGGCCATCTTCCAGGCGCTCTTTCACCAGTCCTTCAAACACATTGACCGAACCGATAAATTCCGCGCTATAGCGGGTCGTCGGATGTTCATAGATCTCTTCCGGCTCGCCAATTTGCACGAACTTACCGCGGTTCATAATGGCGATACGCCCAGCCATGGTCATCGCCTCTTCCTGATCGTGGGTCACCATCACGCAGGTCGCACCGACACGCTCGAGAATATCCACCACTTCCAGTTGCATCCGGTCACGCAGTTTTTTATCCAGCGCGCCCATTGGTTCGTCGAGCAGCAGCAGTTTTGGCCGCTTCGCCAGGCTACGCGCCAGAGCAACACGCTGGCGCTGGCCGCCGGACAGCTGGTGCGGTTTACGTTTGGCGAATTCCTGCATATGCACCAGCGCGAGCATCTCCTGCACCCTGCTGGTGATTTCGGCTTTCGGCAGTTTGTCCTGCTTCAGACCAAAGGCAATGTTCTGCTCCACCGTCATATGAGGGAACAGAGCGTAAGACTGGAACATCATGTTGATCGGCCGCTGATAAGGCGGTACGCGAGACAGATCGACGCCATCAAGCATAATCTGGCCGGCCGTCGGTTCCTCAAAGCCTGCCAGCATACGCAGCAGCGTTGATTTACCACAGCCAGATGCGCCAAGCAGCGCGAAAATTTCGCCTTTATAAATGGTGAGATTGACGTCATCGACGGCGTGTTGACCATCGAAGGATTTCGTCAGGTTACGGATTTCCAGCAGCGGGGTTAGCGCTTTGGGGGTTTTCGCCTGTGGGCGGGAAATTGCGTCATTCACTCGGGTGCTCTCCGGCAAAAAAGCTAACCACCGTATGGCCCGGTTGCCATACATTCTACTTTACAGTGCAGGTGCACCATCCTGGTGCATACATTCGCTGCACGTTGCATCTGTGTTTACGCTGGCCGGGTAATGCAATCTCCCGGCCGGGTAAGATCTGTTCAGGCCCGGCGAACCGGGCCCTAAGATGTTATTTCCCGCTTTTCACTTTCGTCCACGCACGGGTACGCACGCGGTCGATTTTCGGATCCTGAACTTTCAGGGTGAACAGCTTGGCAAAAACGTCCGCCGGCGGGTAAATAGCCGGGTTATTACGGATCGCTTCGCTCACCAGCGGAGTCGACGCTTTGTTACCGTTCGCGTAGTACACCTGGTCGCTGATTTTGGCGATAACTTCCGGGCGCATCAAATAGTTAAGGAACTGATATGCTTCATCTTTATTCTTGGCATCCGCAGGCATTGCAAAGACGTCAAAGAAGGCCAGTGCACCTTCTTTCGGGATAAAGTAAGAGACGTTCACGCCATTCTTAGCTTCTTTCGCCCGGTTCGCCGCCTGCCAGACGTCGCCCGCCCAGCCGATCGCGACGCAGATATCGCCATTCGCCAGGTCATTGATGTATTGCGAGGAGTGGAAGTAGCGAATATTCGGCCGCAGCTTGAGCAGCAGGTCGGTTGCCGGCCCGGTGTAGTCGTTGGCTTTGCTACTGTTAGGATCTTTGCCCAGATAGTTCAGGACCGTCGCAAAAATCTCTTCCGGTGCATCGAGGAAGGAGACGCCACAGCTTTTCAGTTTTTCGAGGTTCTCTGGCTTCAGGACCAGATCCCAGCTATCCAGCGGGGCATCTTTACCCAATACGGCTTTCACTTTATCGACGTTGTAGCCGATACCGGTTGTCGCCCACAGATACGGCATCGCATATTTATTATCCGGGTCGTGCTTCGCCACCAGTTTCAACACTTCCGGGTCGAGATTTTTCCAGTTCGGTAACTTACTCTTGTCCAATGGCTGGAAAACGCCGGCAGCCAGCTGCCGCTCAAGGAAACTCGCCGACGGTACGACCAGGTCAAAACCGGTGCTGCCGGCCATCAGCTTGCCTTCCAACACTTCGTTGGAATCAAAAACGTCATACACCACTTTAATACCGGTCTCTTTTTCGAAATCGGCTACCGTGTCCGGCGCGATATAATCAGACCAGTTATAAACATGTAGGGTTTTCTGTTCCGCTGCGAGTGAACCGGCAGAGACGGCCATCAACGCACCCGTAACCAGACCTGTTAACCATTTTTTACCAAAGGCGGTCATATCTCTTATTCCTTCTCAAATGCCCGTTAACAAGCGGGCTTAATATACGCACTTGTCTGCATGCAATAATCGTGCATGTTTTTTCATTGCCTAAGAAAAGGAGAGAGGACCTCTCCCGGAATGGTTGCCCGCAACTGGAAGCATCGCCAGAATAACTGTAGCCAGAATAAGAGGCTATAGCCCAGGTAAAATAACGCCTTTTATCAATTTTTTATGCAATAACGGTCTACGTGATAAGCCAAAAGCGGCAGAACGGCGGTGAAAAATTCTTTAAGGAAAGGTTAATAGCAGAATAAAAGCGTGTAATACACAGCCACCGTGGCAGTGGCTGCGCTATTCATCGACAGGTTTAGTGAAGAAAATGGTGCTGAACTTCTTCAGCGGGGTACTCTTCTTCTTCGGCTTTAAAGAGCACCTGGTTGGCGGCCGCTTCGAGGATCACCATTGAAATTTGCTCTTCGCTCTGGCGGAAGAACCAGCCAAATTGCTCAACGGTAATGCCAACGCCGACGGATAACGCCTGGCACACCACCAGTTTAGGCAGGTTATCATCCTGGATATCCAGGAACGCTTTGACGGTTAACGAACTGGCGTTGATCGCCGACAGATCGGCAGACAGCGGCAGCAATGCCGAAGGCTTCACTTCCGCAAGGGCAGAAAAGAGCACCACGTTGTCTACCAGATCGATTTTTGCATCGAAAATGCCTTCGAAATTCTGCATATGCGGCAGGTGCAAAGCCTGGCAGGAATCACACTCAAAAAAGCTAATGCCTAGCTCATCGAGCCAATGACGTAGCGTATCCAGACCCGGAACGACCAGTGAATCCATATGACCTGTGACCTCTTGCTGTGTAAAAACGACGCCATAGCTTACGCAAAAAATACGCGGCATACCACGAAAGTGTCAGCGCGACCGATTATCCGCCCATTTTCAGACAAAATTCAGGCGTGGCCTGACGCTCGATCCAGGCGATCATCCGCCCGGCAATATCAATTCCGGTGGTCGTTTCAATCCCTTCAAGACCCGGTGAGGCGTTAACCTCCATCACCAGTGGCCCGCGGGTTGCGCGTAAGATATCGACCCCGGCCACGTCCAGACCGAGGGTCTGCGCCGCTTTGATGGCCATCGCCCGCTCCTGCTCGCTGATAATGGCGACCGTTGCCACCCCACCACGGTGCAGGTTAGAGCGGAAATCACCCTCTTTCGCCCGTCGCTCAATCGCCGCCACCACTTCGTTGCCCACCACCAGACAGCGAATATCCCGCCCTTTTGCCTCGGCGATGTACTCCTGAACCAGAATATGCGCGTTCAAACCCCGGAAGGCATCAATCACGCTTTCGGCTGCCTGACGCGTCTCTGCCAGCACCACGCCGATCCCCTGCGTGCCCTCCACCAGTTTGACGACCAGGGGCGCACCGCCCACCATGGCAATCAGGTCGCTGGTATCGTCCGGAGAGTGGGCGATCCCGGTCAGGGGAAGATCGATCCCCTGGCGTGCCAGCAGCTGCAACGAGCGCAGCTTGTCGCGGGCGCGGGTAATCGCCACCGACTCATTGAGCGGATAGCTGCCTAACAGTTCAAACTGGCGCAGTGCCGCGGTACCGTAATAGGTAATGGCGGAACCGATCCGTGGGATCACGGCATCAAAATGCGGGAGCTGGCGGCCTTTATAGTGAATTGATGAGGCCACCGGACTGACGTTCATATAACAAGAAAGCGGATCGAGGATTTCCACCTGGTGACCGCGCTTCTGCGCGGCTTCACGTAGGCGACGACATGAATAGAGCGTTCCATCCCGGGATAATATGGCAATTTTCACCCTGCACCTCTGCAAAAAGACCCGCTCCGGCGGGCCTTCACTGTATTAATTACGCCACCACCGCCTGGCCTCTGACTCTTGAGGCGCTAAGCAGGCAGCAGTGTACACGCAATCAGCGCGTTGCCCAGCCCTGCTTATGCAGGTAATCCAGAATAAACGGGCGGCTTTCTTTAATGATAGTGCGGCGAATATGGTCGCTCCAGGTATCGCGACGCGTATTGCTGCCGCGTGACAGATAATACTGTGCCATCTGCTCATCATATTCTGCCAGCACCGTTTCATCCAACGGCTGCCAGCTATTTTCATGCACCAGCATCGCCGCCGGCATACGCGGCTTCACATCCGGGTTATCGGCAGGCCAGCCGAGGCACAGGCCAAACAGCGGCAGAACATGCTGCGGCAGGTTCAACAGCTCGGTCACCGCATCAATACTGTTACGGATCCCGCCAATGTAGACGCCACCCAGCCCTAACGACTCAGCGGCAACCAGCGCGTTTTGCGCCAGCATCGCGGTATCTACCGCCCCCAGCAGCAGCTGTTCTGCCAGACCCAGTTGAGCATCCGGGCAGATCTGCAGATGGCGGCTAAAATCGGCACAAAATACCCAGAACTCCGCCGCACGGGCCACATGCTGCTGGCCGCCGCTTAGCGTCACCAGCTGCTCGCGAAGCTGCGGGTCGGTCACGCGAATAATAGAGCTGCATTGTAAAAAGCTGGAGCTGGATGCCCCCTGTGCGCTGGCGATGATGGCGGCACGCTGTTCGTCGCTGATGGGCGCATCGGTAAAATGGCGAATGGAGCGGTGGCTACGCAGCAGATCAATGGTCGGCGTCATCTCGTTTTTCTCTGTCAGGTGAAGAAGGTGGTTTTTGAGTTTGCGTCAGCTGTGGCGCCACGATCCTTGCCATACGCCACATCAGCGCAATGGCCGCAGGCAGCATCAACAGGATCCCGGCGAAAATCATCAGCAGGGCTGCCGTAGGGCTGGAAAACGGCGCCGGCAGCTGCAGGTACTGGTTGAGCGAGAGCCAGGCCAGGGTCAACAGCACAATACCGATAATTTCTATCACCAGGACGCTTTTTGGTAAGGCGGCGGGCGATCGCATAACTCTCCTCCGGTCAATGTAGGCTCTGCGGACAAGCGGTTAAGCGCCGCACAGCGGGGACAGTATAGTCATTTAACAGGACCGACATTTATCAAACATAGCCTTAAACCATCGGAGAAAAAGGCAGAACCTTCTTTTACTCACCGCCGGAACAGGTCATCATAGTCAGTATTCGCCATCCGGCAGAGAGTTAAGGAGAAAAAGCATGTTTACGGTTATTTTTGGTCGTCCCGGTTGCCCTTATTGCGTTCGTGCCAAAGAGCTGGCTGAAAAACTGACCAATGAACGCGATGATTTTAACTATCGCTACGTTGATATTCACGCTGAAGGCATCAGTAAGAGCGATCTGGAAAAGACCGTGGGTAAACCCGTTGAGACCGTTCCGCAGATTTTTGTCGATCAGAAACACATCGGCGGCTGCACTGATTTTGAAGCCTGGGCAAAAGAGAATCTCGGCCTGTTTGCCTGAGCCGACTCATTCTCTTGACGAGTGCTTGCGCCTGGAATCTAGCCAGGCGCAGATAAACATAAAGCACAGCGCGCCCAGCGCACACCAGAACACCGCACTAAACAACCACGCCAGCTGCTGCCAGAATGTCCGTTGTGCCACAAAAAAAAGCCGCATTGCCAGCAGGCAGACCGGCGCCGCCAGAATAGCGCCCACCACCGGTAGGATCACCCGTCGTCCTGGAGAAAGGCTACTGGCCGCCGCACCGGGCAGCAAAAAGAACAGCAGCCCGACTTCAGAATTGCCGGCAGCACGAAAGACTCCGTTCATATGCAGTAACAGAAATAAACAGACCACGATAAACAGAAAGAACCCGCAAGTAATACCGATCCAGGCGCGCTCAGATTTCACACCATCCTCCTGATTCTGCCTCTAACCCACTTCAATACATCCAGTCAGATAAAGCATTCTGGCAATCCATGCCATTTTTGCACCCACTCACCTAAAAACGATTGTGACTAGCCGCAGCATCCAGGAAGGATTAAACTAGCGACTCATTTTTAGTGGTTATACCGGGATGCCGGAACAAGGTTCGGAATGTCACGAACACTGGCCAACCTTAGACTAAATAACCATTTCCTTCAACAACTTACTAGTAAATGAGAAGTTGGCTTTCGTGAATATAAACGTCGCAGATTTGTTAAACGGGAATTACATCCTGTTATTATTCGTTGTACTTGCGCTGGGGCTTTGCCTCGGAAAACTGCGCCTGGGTTCAGTACAACTTGGTAATTCTATTGGCGTTTTAGTGGTTTCATTATTATTAGGCCAGCAGCATTTCAGTATTAACACTGATGCGCTGAATCTGGGCTTTATGCTGTTTATTTTTTGCGTTGGCGTGGAAGCCGGTCCCAACTTTTTTTCTATCTTTTTCCGCGACGGGAAAAACTATCTGATGCTCGCCCTGGTGATGGTCGGCAGCGCGATGCTGCTGGCAATGGGGCTGGGTAAACTGTTTGGCTGGGACATCGGCCTGACGGCGGGGATGCTGGCAGGCGCCATGACCTCAACCCCGGTGCTGGTAGGCGCCGGCGATACCCTGCGCCACTTAGGGATGCCCAGCGATCGGCTGGCGCTCTCTCTCGACCATTTGAGCCTCGGCTATGCGCTGACCTACCTGATTGGTCTCGTCAGCCTGATAGTCGGCGCCCGCTATATGCCGAAGCTGCAGCATCAGGATTTGCAGACCAGCGCCCAGCAGATTGCCCGTGAGCGCGGGCTGGATACCGACTCCAAACGTAAAGTCTACCTGCCGGTGATCCGCGCCTACCGCGTCGGCCCGGAGCTGGTGGCCTGGGCCGATGGTAAAAATCTGCGTGAGCTGGGGATCTATCGTCAAACGGGCTGCTATATCGAACGGATCCGCCGTAACGGCATTCTGGCTAACCCGGATGGCGATGCGGTCCTGCAAATGGGCGATGATATCGCGCTGGTGGGCTACCCGGACGCCCACGCTCGTCTCGACCCGAGCTTCCGTAACGGTAAAGAGGTTTTCGACCGTGACCTGCTGGATATGCGCATCGTCACCGAAGAGATCGTGGTTAAAAACCACAATGCCGTTGGCCGCCGCCTGGCGCAGCTGAAGCTGACCGACCACGGCTGTTTCTTAAACCGCGTTATCCGTAGCCAGATTGAAATGCCAATCGACGACAACGTGGTGCTCAACAAGGGCGACGTTTTGCAGGTCAGCGGCGATGCGCGACGCGTTAAAACCGTTGCCGATCGTATCGGCTTTATCTCGATTCACAGCCAGGTAACCGACCTGCTCGCCTTCTGCGCCTTCTTTATCGTCGGCCTGATGATCGGGATGATCACCTTCCAGTTCAGCTCTTTCAGCTTCGGGATTGGTAATGCGGCGGGGCTGCTGTTTGCCGGGATTATGCTTGGTTTCCTGCGGGCCAACCATCCAACCTTCGGCTATATCCCACAGGGCGCGCTGAATATGGTGAAGGAGTTCGGCCTGATGGTCTTTATGGCCGGGGTCGGCCTGAGCGCCGGCGCCGGGATTGGTCACGGCCTGGGCGCCGTTGGCGGCCAGATGCTGGCAGCCGGCCTGATCGTCAGCCTGGTACCGGTGGTGATTTGTTTCCTGTTTGGCGCCTATGTGCTGCGTATGAACCGCGCGATGCTGTTTGGCGCCATGATGGGGGCCCGTACCTGCGCCCCAGCAATGGAGATTATCAGCGACACCGCGCGCAGCAACATTCCGGCTCTGGGCTACGCGGGGACCTATGCCATCGCCAACGTGCTGTTAACCCTGGCGGGGACGCTGATCGTCATCATCTGGCCAGGGCTTCAGTAAATATTTAAGAAAAAAATGGATAGAGGCAGAACTTTTCTCTCGGGCGTCAGTCATAAGTAGTGCCACTGCTTTTCTTTGATGTCCCCATTTTGTGGAGCCCATCAACCCCGCCACTTCGGTTCAAGGTTGATGGGTTTTTTGTTGCCTGAAATCCGTGTTTTTGAAATCACCATGTCACCCACTCTCCTTCATGTCAGCGATCGCGATGGCCTCAAAGAGCTCCTGCCGTCTCGCCCTAACCCGGTTCCCTCCCCAGGATGTACTGGTGCACAGCTGCGTTGATTGCTATTTGTGTCGTGTTAAACGCCACCAATCATTCAGCACATTTATTTATACCCTGAATTCTATTTCGGATTTTTCCAAAAAATATAAATCTGATCGTTTACGTTCCAGGGGAAATCTTTAGATAATCTTAATTACACGGCGTGTTCTTGTAACGCCTTGACTTAGTATCCTCTGGTCCGTAGGGTTCAATCAATACAACAACCCAGCACAGATAAATAAGGATATCATTATGAAAACATTAACTCCGCATGAAATGGAACACGTTAACGGCGCAGGTATTATTGGTTCAGGCCTGGCTTTTCTCGGCTGCACTACAATTGCCAAGCCTATTAATGACATTGAAAATAGCATCCTGGAGGGAACCATTGGGCGAATCCCTGGAATTGGCGGCGCCCTGGTTGACCTCCTGAGAGATCCTTTCGGTGCATTGACACCAAAGTATGTCCCGGTGACAAAGTCCTCAGGTAAGTGATACAAACAATATCGATTATCAGCACATTATAAATGGCTCTGCTGTTAATCGACAATCCGGAGTCCCCCGACTCCGGATTATTATCTGTAAAAATAAAGCGTTCTATTTTCTCAGAAAAACATGGCTATTGTAATAATGTAAAAAAGACTTCGATTCAGCCCCTTGAACTGACTATACCCCATCTCAATCCGGCATTCTGCTGCGCAATGATGATACTCGCCCCCAGATGAGGTACAGAGGTAAATAAATCACAACACCACACAGAAGCCAGATGTTTTCAGTCTCAAGCAAAACGCCCATATGGATTGAAAACATCAATAACATTGAACACACAATAATAACATGGAGCTTGTTATGTTTTTTTGAATATAAAGCATATGAATACAACATGGTTTATTCCAACCAGAAGAATTTATGTATACATATTACAATAACCGCGCGGATAAAAAATCTGAAAATGCGATCTAACTGTTTTCCCTTTCTGTACCGAAGACATCAGGAATGGAGGCGATGCGATATCTATAGCAACATTTTAGGTACAAATTAACAACCTGATTATTACTTGAATCTTTACACCAAAATAAATACATAACCAGTTGACACTTAATATAATATAAAGAAAGCCATTCCTTTATCAGGCAGAACGATTTTTTAACACCTCACAATTAAAGTCAATAAGGTCGGTTCTCTGATATTCCTGGCATTAAACCACTATCGCAATCATCCTCAATGATCAATTGTTGGATTCAGCTCATTGAATAAACATGTTTCCCTTTTGGCACTCATGATAATCCCAAAGGGAAACTGACATCCCGGGGTAACGATACCCCCTCACCCCTCTCCGGCCAGCCGCCCGACCATCAGGCGGATCGCCGGTTTAGAAAGCGGCGCGCTATCCGTGACGAAATGCAGGGTCATGCCCTCAATAAACGCATCCAGCCCGCGGGCGGTGGGCGGATCAAACCACTGCTCCAGGGTTTGCTGGCTGCGCTGCATCCAGTGCTGCATCACCGCCTTTAACGCCGGCTGGCTGCTGCAGAACGCATACAGCTGATACATCAGCTCCATGTTCCGCGCGGTGGTGACCTGGGCGCTGAAAATCAACTCGGCAATGGCATCGCAGGCCTCTTCGCGATTGCTGACCGAGGCAAAAAATTGCTGATACTGCTCCGACATATCGCGAGTGAAAATACGAAATGCCTCTTCAATCAGCGCTTCAATACCGCTGAAATAGTACGTCAGTGAGCCCAATGGGACCTCCGCGCAGCTGGCGATTTTACGGTGCGTGACCGCATGGATCCCGTGGGTGGCGATAGTCTCCAGCGTCGCCTGCAAAATGCGCTCCCGGCGCTGCGGATCGTTCGGTCGGCGGGCCATAGTTTTCCTCATTCATCGCGTTTATACACAAGCCATCCGGCAGCTATGCCGTTTTCCTGATGCCAGGCGTTGTCATGAAACTGACATCCTGAAGTATATGTACAAATGTACACAACCTTGCTACTGTTGTCTCTATCTTCTCATTCACTGGCATGGACGAATGACCGCGCAAACCTCCCGCAGAGCATTGCAGCTTCGGCTGTGGGCACTCTTTATGTTCTTCTTTATTCCCGGATTACTGATGGCGTCATGGGCCACCCGTACGCCGGCGATCCGCGACCTGCTCACGCTGTCGACCGCGGAAATGGGCATCGTTTTATTTGGCCTCTCTATTGGTTCGATGAGCGGCATTCTCTGCTCGGCATGGCTGGTTAAGCGCTTCGGAACCCGCAAAGTTATTCGAACTACCATGTCCTGTGCGGTCGTTGGCATGATGGTCCTCAGCCTGGCCCTGTGGCTTACCTCGGCCACGCTGTTCGCCATCGGGCTGGCCATTTTTGGCGCCAGCTTCGGTTCTGCGGAAGTCGCAATTAACGTCGAAGGTGCCGCCGTCGAACGAGAAATGAATAAAACCGTCCTGCCGATGATGCACGGCTTTTACAGCTTCGGGACGCTGTTTGGCGCCGGCGTGGGGATGGCGGTAACCGGTTTTGGCTTGCCTGCCGCACCGCATATTCTGCTGGCTGCGCTGGTGGCTATCGCCCCTATCGCTATCGCAATTCGCGCTATTCCTGACGGTACCGGGCAGAATGCCGCCGAAAGCGCTCATCACGAAGAAAAAGGGTTGCCGGTATGGCGCGACGTGCAGTTGCTGCTGATTGGCGTGGTGGTGCTGGCGATGGCCTTTGCTGAAGGCTCTGCCAACGACTGGCTGCCGCTGCTGATGGTGGATGGACACGGCTTCAGCCCGACCTCTGGCTCCCTGATTTACGCCGGGTTTACCCTCGGCATGACCATCGGTCGCTTCACCGGTGGCTGGTTCATCGACCGCTACAGCCGGGTCACGGTGGTACGTGCCAGCGCGGTGATGGGCGCCCTGGGTATCGGCCTGATTATTTTCGTCGATAACCCATGGGTGGCCGGAATCTCGGTGCTGCTGTGGGGACTGGGGGCGTCGCTCGGCTTCCCGCTGACCATTTCCGCCGCCAGCGATACCGGCCCCGATGCGCCGAAACGCGTTAGCGTAGTGGCGATAACCGGCTACCTCGCCTTTCTTGTCGGGCCGCCGCTGCTGGGCTTCCTCGGCGAACATTTCGGCCTGCGCAGCGCCATGATGGTGGTGCTGGGCCTGGTTATGGTGGCCGCGCTGGTCGCGAAGGCGGTGGCAAAACCACAACATGAACCTGTCATGGAGAACAGTTGATGAGTATCAAACTGATTGCGGTAGACATGGACGGCACCTTCTTAAGCGATGCCAAAACCTACAATCGCCAGCGTTTCCTGAGCCAGTATCAGCGGATGCGCGAGCAAAATATTCGTTTTGTGGTAGCCAGCGGCAACCAGTATTACCAGCTGATTTCGTTTTTCCCCGACATCGCCCATGAAATCGCCTTCGTCGCCGAAAATGGCGGCTGGGTGGTCAACGCCGGTGACGACGTCTTCAACTGCCAGATGCCGAAAGATCATTTCCACACGGTGATCGATTATCTGCAGACGATGCCGAATATTGAGATCATCGCCTGCGGCAAACGCAGCGCCTGGACCCTCAACCAGTATAACGATGAGCTGAAAGCGGTGGCGGCGAAGTATTACCATCGCCTGCAGCTGGTGGATGATTTTAACCATATCGATGACGTTATTCTGAAATTCGGGCTCAACGTCCCCGACAGCCTGATCCCGACCATTCAGCCGCAGCTGCATGCCGCCTTAGGCAACATGGTGACCGCCGTAGCGACCGGTTTCGGCAGCATCGACCTGATTATTCCCGGCATCCATAAAGCCAACGGCCTGCGTATCCTGCAACAGCGCTGGGGCATTGAGGATCACGAAGTGGTGGCGTTTGGCGACAGCGGAAACGACATTGAAATGTTGCAACATGCTGGATTTGGCTTTGCGATGGCTAACGCGGCTGCCCCGGTGAAGGCCGTGGCGGACTACGATGCCCCGCATAACAACGAAGAAGGTGTATTGCACATCATCGACAAAGTGTTGAATCGCGAAGCGCCGTTTGCCTGATGCGGTTCCGGGGGTAGCGTGCATTGCCGCCCCTGGAACCATCCAGAAACGTCAGGCCTGCGGGTCGTTGGCGTTTCCTATGCTCTTGTCTTTGAGGAAATAGACCATCATCGCCAGCCACAGCACACCGCTGAGCAGATTAAACAGGCTGAACACACCGCTCCCTCCCAGCGCATAGGCATGCTTGCTGACTTCAATCCCGACGGTAAAAATCAGCATCTGCAGCATCCCCATCGCCGCTGACACCGTCCCCTTACTCATATCGCTGGCAAACAGCGTCAGACGAACCAGCCCGGCGTTTGCCAGGCCAATTCCGAAGGCGTATACGCTCAGTCCGGCGGTCATCCATAGATAAGCATGGCTCGACACCACCGTTGCCGCCGCAGCCAGCAGCAGACCGAGCGAAATCGGCCAGCCGCCGAGAATAATCAGCGATCGTACCGTACGCCTCGAGGTCAGCCGCGCCAGCACCAGATTACCGGCAATCAGGGCGCCGAAAATCGGCACCTGCAGCAGCCCGTATTCATAGCTGGTGGCCTGTTCGCCACTGATAATAATCACCGGAGACTGCGCAATCCATGCCAGCAGCGGCAAGCTCACGAAACCAATCGCCAGAGAGCCGGCGACAAAGCGCAGATTCTTCAGCACAAGGGCATAGTCGCGCCCCAGCTCTTTCATCGACAGCTTCTCGCCCATGCGGGTAGCGGTTTCCGGCATCGCCCGCTGAAGGCCGAAAAACGCGATGGCCGCCAGCACGGCAAACAGCACAAACATCATCTCCCACGGCAGGATGTGCACCCATGCTGCCCCCACCAGCGGGCCGAGCAGCGGCGCAATCAACGCCACGTTAGCCATCAAGGCGGTGATTTTGATACACATCGCCTCCTCAAATGACTCCTGAATCGCGGCGTAACCCACAGCGCCAATAAAGCACAGGCTGATACCTTGTAAAAAACGCAGCAGCGTAAACTGTTCAATGGTTTGCGCCAGCAGGGTAGCCAGGCAGGTCACGATAAACCACACCACGCCGGTGAGCATCACCGGACGACGGCCGATACGATCCGACAGCGGCCCTAACAACCACTGTAAAAACATGCCGCCGGCGAGATAGGCGGTCATTGAGGTAGGCACCCATTCATTGCCAGCCTGAAACTCCTCCACCACCGTCAGCATCCCCGGCTGAATCATATCGTTGCCGATATAGGTGGAGAATTCGTATAACACCAGGCACAAGGGGAACAGCAGCGCCTGCCGTCCGAGGCGGCGACCTGAAAGCGAATAATTCTGCATGCAATCTCTTATTTAAAAAAAAATCGCGCAAAGTTTAATGAAAGTCGTGCTGAGGAGATAGTGAATTGTGAGTGACAATGAAAAATAGCGCAAAGTCCCCCAGGACGGCCCACCCGTTTTATCTCAACCTCTCTTTATTTCGTTTATATTTCAATTAGGTTACAGGCGATATACTCATCGCAGCTGCGTGTATGCGAAGAAACGGTCTCGCCATGCTTCCTATAACGAGCTGATAATTAAGACAACACCACTTTACCTCATCGCCACCGCTGCTTAAGGTGGGCGGCTTATTGCTATCGGACACAAGAGCCTGGACATATGCTGGAAAATATCAACGACGCGCTGTTCGCCTTAATTAACGCCACCCCTGCCTCCCCGGCATGGGCTATCGAAATTGCCACCTTCATCGCCAAAGAGGTGATTTTGCTGGTGCCATTGCTGGCGGCGGCGCTGTGGCTCTGGGGACCGAATCAGCGGCAACTGGTATGTAAAGTGGCGCTGGCGCTGGCGATCAGCCTGAGCCTCTCGTGGATATTTGGTCATCTGTTTCCCCATGACCGTCCCTTTGTTGCGGGTGCCGGCTACCAGTTTTTGCATCACGCGCCGAATAACTCCTTCCCCAGCAACCACGGCACCATCAGTTTTACCTTCGCGCTGGCTTTTTTATTCTGGCATCGCCTGTGGTCTGGCGTCGCGTTAATGGCCACCGCCGTCGCAATCGCCTGGTCCCGGGTCTATCTCGGCGTGCACTGGCCGCTGGATATGGTAGGTGGTCTGCTCACCGGCATGTGCGGTTGCCTGGCAGCCGGATTGCTGTGGCAAGTGGGTGGTCAAGGGCTTTATCGCTACCTCGAGCAGGCATACCGCCTGTGCTTCTCCCTACCAATTCGTAAAGGCTGGGTGCGTGACTAACCCTCTCCCGACAGGTAAAATTGCCCACTAACGCCCTGCCAGTGCAGGGCGATTTCAGCTTAGAGGGTATATGGAAACACGTCGTGATGAACGTATCAGCCAGCTCATTCAGGCGCTCAAGCGCAGCGATAAGCTTCATTTAAAAGAGGCCGCAGCGCTACTGGGCGTGTCAGAGATGACCATTCGTCGCGACCTGAACGGCCATAATGGCCCGGTGGTGTTATTAGGGGGCTATATTGTCCTTGAACCACGCAGCGCAACCCATTACCTGCTCAGCGACCAGAAAACCCGCCTCGTGGATGAAAAACGCCGCGCTGCCCGGCATGCCGCCGCTCTGCTACAAGCGCATCAGATGGCCTTTTTTGACTGCGGCACCACGACCCCGTGGATTATCGAAGCTATCGATAACGCCCTGCCCTTCACCGGCGTCTGCTATTCGCTGAACACCTTTCTGGCGCTACAGGAGAAGCCGCAGTGCCGGGCGATATTATGTGGCGGGGAATTTCACGCCAGCAACGCGATTTTTAAACCCCTAAGCCTTCAGGATACCCTCAGCCATCTGTGCCCGGATATCGCCTATTATTCGGCTGCCGGGATCGACTGCGAACAGGGCGCCACCTGCTATAACCTCGAAGAGTTGCCGGTAAAGCAGTGGGCGATGCGCAGCGCGCGCTATCATGTGCTGGTGGTCGATCACAGTAAGTTTGGCAAGGTCAGGCCGGCGCGGATGGGAGATCTGGCGAATTTTGACGTGATTGCCAGCGATGTCTGTCCGGATGACGACCTGCTGGCACTGGCAAAAGAAAAACAGATTTCACTGCTGTACTGACCGCGCCCCGCAGGGCGCGGCCTGTCGGTTACGAGAACCAGCTACCGAACCAGCCGTGCAGTTTCATCAGCACGAAGTCCATCATCCGGCTGAAGAAACCGCCTTCATTAACGGCTTCCATCACGATCAGCGGACGCTGTTCGATCGTTTTGTCGTTAAGCTTAAAGTCGATAGTCCCGACCACCTGCCCTTTAGTCAGCGGCGCCGTCAGCTGCGGATCCTTCAGGGTATAGCTGGCCTTCAGGTTTTTCAGCTGGCCTCTTGGCAGCGTAATCGAGCCCGCTTCACCGGCGCCCAGCTTAGCCTCACTGCTGTCACCAAACCAGACCCGCTGGGTGATAAAGGTGGCATCCGGTTTGATCGGCGTGACCGTTTCATAGAAGCGGAAGCCCCAGGTCAGCAGCTTTTCGGATTCATTAAAGCGAATACGGTCGGTCTTCGTTCCGAGCACCACGGCAATTAGTCGCATGTCACCCTGAGTTGCCGAAGAGACCAGGTTATAACCGGCACCGGCGGTGGTCCCGGTCTTCACGCCATCGGCGTTCAGATTTGAGCTCCACAGCAGACGATTGCGATTCGGCTGGCGAATTTTATTGAACGTAAACTCTTTTTCTTTATGGATGGCGTACTCTTCAGGGACGTCATGGATCATCGCTTTGGTCAGCAGTGCCATATCACGTGCGGTACTGAACTGGCCCGGCGCATCAAGGCCGTGGACGGTCATAAAGGTGGTATTGGTCAGTCCCATTTTCTGCGCATAGCCGTTCATCAGGCTAACAAAGGCGTCCTGGCTCCCCGCCACATAGTCAGCAATCGCGATACTGGCATCGTTACCGGACTGAATGATGACCCCTTTATTCAGGTCTTCAACCGAAACCTGCATGCCCGGCTTGAGGAACATCACCGATGAACCGCGCAGCGCCGGGTTTCCGGTCGCCCAGGCATCACGCCCGACGGTCACCATATCGGTGGACTTAATTTTGCCCGCCTTCAGCGCCTGCCCGACGACATAGCTGGTCATGATCTTGGTCAGACTCGCCGGGTCGAGTTTTTCATCGGCATTGCCTTCGCTGAGCACTTTGCCGCTGGCATAGTCCATCAGAACCCAGGCACGAGCATCAATTGACGGGGCATCAGGGAGTTGTTCCGCAGCCTGCACCGCAGGCGCCACAAGAACGAGGAGAGCGCAGCCTGCCACGAGGCCGCGTAGGGAAAAAGCATCACGCGTCATAAGAACCACCCAAGTATCCTTTCCAAACAAAATATGCCGCAAAACCCTTCCGGCACGGCAGCAGCCGGTGAGTAAAGCGTACAAATGACCTTAAAGAAACAGCGAGTTGGTAAAGTTTTTAAAGTTTACGCAATAACCCCGCTCCCTGCTGAAAACAGCGCATTTTTTTTGATCATGATGGCTAAAAATTATCGTCATTATGCCACGATGATAAATAATTGTATAAAATCAATACAATACCTTACTTCCCATACCATAACACATCTGACTTTTGTGCCGAAACCGGCATTGATGCTTATTTATGCACGACGTCGGGTTCAGGGCAGCCATTTGCTATCAACGCCAGGCCGCTTCCCCTGCGGCTTCCCCGCAGAAACGTTTAATAAAAAACGTTTTGGCAGATGCGTGAATGAACCCGATTCTCTAGTATTTCGTCGTCCACTGTTGGGGACGCGTTTTTTCTGGTTTGGGCAGTAAGCATTCAGCGCTGGTACCCGTCAGCGCTATTTTTCATTTTTGTAGCCGGGTCATTCCTTACGAACGTTCGTTCATCTCTGCAGACCAGAAGCATAACGGCCCCGATCGGGGCCTGTGGTTATTCAGATGGCGGCTGGTTTTTATTCCAGTTCAAGAAATCTCCTTTAAAGAGCGTCTCCGGTTGCGCTTCAGGTCGTAACGAACAGTTATGCAGGATCGTCCGATCGCGTCGATACAGCGTCGCCTGATCCCCTTCAACCCAGTACACATACACCCCGTCAGAATAGCGCTTGCCTGAAGCGGATAACCCTTCATCGAGGAGCAACGGTTCGCCGTCGACCACCAGCGACACCTGTTTTTTAGTGTCGTTCTGCCATAAAAACAGCGCGGTCTCATCGCACTGGTATTCCAGGGTTTTGGTTTGCCCTTGTTCCACCAGCTGATGGTAGTAACTGCATCCAGAAAGCAAAGCCGGGAGTAACACGCAGATAATCTTTTTCATTTTTTACTCTGGCGTCGCCATCTCAGAGGAATGAGCCGCTACGGGTTTCACTATCTGATCAAATACCGTCGTTAACTTGTCAAACACCGCTCTCATTTCTGTTGGATAGGTTAAAGATAACCACGTTGCTAATACTGCCCCGGCCAAAAAACCCAACTTCATACTCTGCCCCTGATTGTTTTTACTTTGCCTCCCGTCAGTGACGAAGAGCCAGTTTTAATGCGTGGTGCTTGTGCCCCCTGCGAGCCAACTGACGCAACTTGCCGTCGAGCATGGGCGTCCACCACAGCGAAAACTAACATAAGATGCCAGACACACTCAGGCGCTATTATGTTTAAAATTGGAACGATATCAGGGTGATTATCCCTGCAGGCTAGTGAGGCGCCTGGGGAAATAAAATTGCCCAGGTTCGCAAGTGTGATATCAAAACAGAGAAATGCTGACGTTCGGGTTCGGCAGTCAGATTTGAGGGCGGTGACAATATGGCGGGCTGGCATGGCCACGGGTGATTGACGGGCCAGAATTATCCCCGACATCGCTGCCGGGGAAGATCTTAATTTCCGGTCACAGCCGCAGCGGCAACAGGATGGTCAGAATTCGCGACCACGGTGGTGCGGGCAATCGGATGGTTACCGTTATCGCTGGTAGCTGCAGCAACAGCAACCGGGTGGTCAGCAGAGGCCACGGCAGTGCCACGTGCAACCGGATG
This sequence comes from Klebsiella sp. B345, assembly GCF_051131735.1. Taxonomy (NCBI): domain Bacteria; kingdom Pseudomonadati; phylum Pseudomonadota; class Gammaproteobacteria; order Enterobacterales; family Enterobacteriaceae; genus Klebsiella; species Klebsiella sp. B345. The sequence goes on along the minus strand of NZ_CP180443.1, from coordinate 4,659,129 downwards.
GTTGCCATTACCGCTGGTTGCGGTCGCCACGGCGACAGGGTGATCGGAGGTCGCGACCGCGGTGGTACGAGCAATCGGATGCGAACCTGCAAAGGTAGGGGCCGCGACAATTGCGAGAACTACAGCCAGAATTGTTTTATTCATAAATCATCTCTTTTATTAATGCCGACCTGATATTTTCAGGCCCCGGCGTTATTTGGATAAGGCGTCGTTTAAATTAATAACCTGAGCAACATAACGAACAACCTTAATATCCCTGTCAAGCATCAACAACCAAAAGCATTATCCAGGTAATCATAAGCTCACCAATTATTGTTAAACAAAAAAGTTAAGCATGAAAAGGCGCTTTTGATTTTATTTTAAATATTCAAAATTGCGCTTGTTCTTATTGCTTTTACCTTTACTGGCTGCACACCGAGATATCCGGATAAATAAAAAGGAGGTAATCCATTCCCATCGTCACGCTGATACCCGCCGCCTCAAGCGGGGTCGTATCGCCCCGTACACCCAGGGTTCGCGCGGGTTGCGTCCTTGCTGGCAAATAAAAGCACTTGCCGGAATATGCGCTTTATTCCAACATGGCGGTTCACCATACTGCAATGTTGGCTCAATAACAGACAGGAACCGATATGATTACGCTGTGGGGCAGAAATAATTCGACGAATGTGAAGAAAGTGCGCTGGGTACTGGCAGAGCTGGAGCTTCCTTATCAGCAGATCCCTGCCGGGCTGGAATTTGGTCTCAACCACGACCCCGAGTTTCTGGCGATGAACCCGAATGGCCTGGTGCCACTTCTGAAAGATGACGCTAACGGCCTGGTGCTGTGGGAATCGAACGCCATTATTCGCTATCTGGCGGCGGAATATGGTCAGGAACGTCTGTGGCCCAACTCCCCCCTGCAACGCACCCGGAGCGACAAATGGATGGACTGGGCGAATGGTTCGCTTTCTCCGGCCCACCGCCCGGTATTGATGGGGCTGGTGAGAACGCCGGTGGAGAAACGTGACCCGGCGGCCATCGCTGCCGCCATTGCCGCCTGTGAAGCGTTGTTCGCTATCCTTGATGATGAACTGGCGACCAGCGCATGGCTGTCCGGCGAGCAGTTTGGGCTCGGTGACATTGCCGTGGCCCCCTTTGTCTACAATCTGCTGTCGATTATCGACAGCTGGCAGCCGCGCCCGCACCTGCAGCGCTGGTACCAGCAACTGCACGAGCGTCAGCCATGGCGCGACGTGGTGATGATTCCGGTGACCTGATCCTACGCGGCCGGGCTCACCTTCAGCAGTTCACCGTTGGACTCGTCGGTTAAGAGATACAGATAGCCGTCGGGTCCGACGCGCACATCGCGAATACGTTTACCGCGGTCGCCGAGCAAGCGCGTCTCTTCATGCACCTTTTCGCCGTTCACCCGCAACACAATCAGCGACTGATCCTTCAAAGCCCCGATAAACAGCTTATTGCGCCACTGGGGAAAGGTCTGCGCATCGTAAAATGCCATACCGCTCACCGCCGGCGACTGTTTCCAGACAAACAACGGCGCTTCGGTTCCGGCAACCGCGGTACCCTGTGCTTCAGGAATCGCCAGGCCGCTGTAGTTAACCCCGTGCGTCGCCAGCGGCCAACCGTAGTTTTTACCTTTCTGGGGAATGTTGATCTCATCGCCACCGCGCGGCCCGTGTTCGTTCAGCCATAGGGTATGGCTCCACGGATTCATCGCCATTCCCTGCGGGTTGCGAATGCCATAAGACCAGATCTCGGCTCTGGCACCGGCTTTACCGACAAACGGATTATCGTCCGGCACACGACCATCTTCGGTCAGGCGCACCACCTTGCCCTGTAGCTTGTCCAGATCCTGCGCCGTGGCACGCTGGTTATTTTCCCCCAGTCCAATAAACAGATAGCCCTTGCCGTCAAACACTAGCCGTCCGCCAAAATGGTTGCCGGTGGAGAGCTTCGGCTGCTGGCGGAATACCACGTGAAAATTTTCCAGCCGCCGCTCATCGTCGCTCAGACGACCAAACCCAACAGCGGTGCCGGCTTTACCCTCCTCCCCGGCTTCGGCATAACTGAGCCACACCCGCCGGGATTGGACAAAATCGGGGGCCAGCGCCACATCCAGCAGTCCGCCCTGGCCGTTGGCCCACACCTGCGGCACTCCGGATATCGCCGCTGAAAGCCCCTCGCCCTGGCGCCAGCGCTTCAGCTCACCGCCGCGCAGGGTAATAAGCATTCCCCGATCGTCCGGCAGAAATGCCAGCGCCCACGGGTGTTCCAGTTGGTTTTGCAATACCTCGACGCGGACCTTTTCGGCGAGGGTCACGGCGGGAAAGCAGAACGTGGCTATCGTCATCAGAATAACGGTCTGGCGCATGGAGACTCCTTTTATCGGCAATCCGATAAGGGTAGCCAGCGAGGCGCATCAGGAAGGGATTTTTACATAACATTAAACAGGGGGAGCTCAACTCCCCCTGACGATCAGGCGTGGCTTGCTGCCGCCAACTTATTCAGTTTATGAATATTCAGCGACAACGCTGCCAGGTAGCGTTCCAGCATCTCGACGTTTACCGCGATATACGACGGGCAGTCATGGCGCCCGCTCATCAAGCAGATCGCCGCAGAGGCGACGGCTTCACCCGCAGAACGGAAAGCGTCCTTCTCTTCCGGCGCGAGGGCATCCCGCAATAGCGCTCCGTATTCACGCATTTCACGGCAGAGTTCAAACAAGTTATCCCGCAGATGCTCATTTTCGCTGACTGACATATAGCCCTTCGCTTTGCGTAGCTGCAAATAAGCATCAAGATCGATACTGGCATTAATCAGCTTATTCAGAAGGTTACGGTAGCGTCTGTCAACGTTCATCATGGTTCCTCCTCTTTTGTTGTCCATGCTCACAATCATAATATGGTTATTTTTTGTGCAGAAAGATGCGCAAGGTCAATCATTCCGGTTAATTAACATCATTTACAATGTTAAAAAGATGGTTATCCTCTCCCGCGCGCCGTTGCGTCGTTAAGATACGACAATAAAACAAAAAATGTTATACGTAACACATACCATCGAAGGGGATGATGAATACGTTTAAATCATTAAATTACTATTTATTGCCGGTTACATCACAGAACAACACCATAAAAATTGATCAAATCCGTTCCCAGGTGTCATATCAGTATCGCAAATGTATTACGTATAACACTCAATAAAAAACACATCCTACAGCTTAGAGCTGTAACATAACCGCGATCCGCCTGAAGGAACTGAAATCATGACGCCCGGCAAAAGAAACTACGTCTTGTTGAGTCTTTTCGATTTCCTCTATTTATTCGCCTGGTCATCGACCATGGCGTTCTTTGTTATCTGGACCACCCAGCACCTTGGGATCAGCGCCACCAAAACCGGCCTGCTGTACTCCGTTAACGCCTTTATCGCCCTGCTGATGCAGCCATTTTTCGGCTTTATTGCCGATAAATTTGGCCTGAAAAAGCGGCTTATCTGGATCCTGCTGGCCATGCTGTTGCCGGTAGGGCCATTCTTTATCTATCTGTACGCCCCGCTGCTGGTCCATAGCTTCTGGCTGGGTGCTTTACTGGGTGGTATCTATCTGGGGATGATTTTTAACTCAGGCTGTGGGGTGATCGATTCGTATATCGACAAAATCTCCCGCCGCTATCACTTTGAATATGGCCGGGTGCGGATGTGGGGGTCGTTGGGCTGGGCCGCTGCGGCCTGGATTGTCGGCAAGTATATCGACAGCAATCCAAACCTCGCCTTCTGGCTGGCCAGTATTGCCATCGTTATCGCCGCCATCTGTTTTATGCTGACCAAAATCGAGCTCACCGAAGATGAGATACAAAAAACCAGTGCGCTGAAGGTCTCCCATGCGCTGGAGCTGGCGAAAAATGGTCAGTTCTGGATGCTGCTGATCTTCACCCTGTTCGTCACTCAGATTTACGACACCTACGATCAGCAGTTTGCCCAGTACTTTTCGCTGCAGTTCGCCACCCCGGAAGAGGGCAACCGCTGGTACGGTATTCTGGCGTCGATACAGGTCTGTGGTGAAACGCTCTTTTTGTGTCTGATGCCGTGGTTTGTTAACCGTACCGGGGCAAAATGGGCGCTGATTATTGCCGGGCTAATTATGTCAGTGCGCATCGTGGGTTCCGCCATCCCGCTAGGTCCGGTATGGATCGGCGCGGTGAAAATGATGCACGCGCTGGAAAAACCGCTGATCCTGGTGTCGGTGTTCAAATTTATCGCCGCCAACTTCGACCATAAACTCTCCTCGACGGTCTATTTACTGGTGCTTTTCGTGGCCTCGATTGCCACCGCTATTTACTCACCGCTGGCGGGTTACCTGTACGACACCATTGGCTTTGCCCACACTTATTACATTCTCGGCAGCATTGCCGGACTGTTTACCCTGATCTCGATTTTCACCTTGCGTGATAAGCGCGAGCCCACCGCCCCCGGTGCTGCACCGGCAGGCAATGTCACCTCTTCCTGACCATCAGGCCCCGGGAAACCCTCCCGGGGCCGTTGTTGATAATTTAAAAATATTATTCAATGCGGCTGAAATCGCTCGGCATTTATTAATGAAGAAATATTTGATGACAAAAAATACGCTTATTATAACGCTTCGTTTTCTTGAATTAATTCCAATTCCAGCGTTTATTTCACCCTCCATCCCGCTATCAAAACCCGTCAAAGCCGCACAGGACAAGGCCTGAATCCCTTTGGTCTGTTCTCGTTCAGAGGGTAACCGGGGGTCCTGGCATTTTTTATCAATCTCAACTTCACTTACAGCGTTTGCCCGGACACTAAATAAGATGCCGATTATTTCATGGCTACGTTGGGGTATTGAACTGATTCATCTTAGGCATCCCGGACAGCGTTAAATAATACTCATTATCAAATGCAACTGTGGTGGGGAAAAACATGAATAAAACATATAAGGGTATAGGAGTATTGGCGTTCGCCGCCGGCTCTCTCTTACCCTATGGCGCTGTGCGGGCCGCCGATCAAAACAGTACGGCCCAAAACGGTGAATCAGCAAAGAAACCTAACATCATTTTAATCGTCTCAGACGATACCGGCTATGGCGATCTCGGCGTGTATGGCGGGGGTGAAGGTCGCGGTATGCCGACCCCTAACCTCGACCGGATGGCCGATGAAGGGATGACCTTCTTTGACTTCTATGGTCAGCCCAGCAGTACCCCTGGCCGTGCCGCGATGCAAACTGGACGGATCCCTAACCGCAGCGGTATGACCACCGTGGCCTTCCAGGGTCAGGGCGGCGGCCTGCCGAAAGAAGAGTGGACTCTGGCATCGGTGCTGAAAACCGGCGGATACAAAACCTTCTTCACCGGAAAATGGCACCTTGGCGAAGCCGATTATGCCCTGCCAAATGCCCAGGGTTACGACGAAATGAAATACGTCGGCCTGTATCACCTCAATGCCTACACCTACGCCGACCCTACCTGGTTCCCGGATATGGACCCGCAACTGCGCGAAATGTTTGCTCGCGTAACCCGCGGTGCCCTCTCAGGAAAAGCCGGTGAAGCCCCGACAGAAGACTTCAAAATCAACGGTCAGTATGTCAACACCCCAGTGATCGATGGCAAAGAAGGGGTGATCGGCATTCCGTTCTACGATCGCTACGTTGAGAAAGCCTCGCTGGATTACCTGACAGCCAATGCCAAATCGACGGAACCGTTCTTTATGAGCATCAACTTCATGAAGAACCACCAGCCGAACATGCCTGACCCTGATTACATCGGTAAATCGATGTCGAAGAGCAAGTACGCGGATTCGATGGTGGAGATGGACGCCCGCGTCGGCCACATCATGGATAAGCTGCGTGAACTGGGTCTCGATAAGGACACCCTCGTGATCTGGACCACCGATAACGGCGCCTGGCAGGATGTCTATCCGGATGCCGGCTACACGCCGTTCCGTGGTACTAAGGGCACCGATCGCGAAGGCGGAAGTCGCGTTCCGGCTATCGCCTGGTGGCCTGGGAAAATTAAAGACCATAGCCGCAACTACGACATCGTCGGGGGCCTGGATCTGATGGCCACCTTTGCCTCCGTAGCCGGTATTAAACTGCCGGACAAGGACCGCGCGGGTCAGCCCATTATCTTTGACAGTTACGACATCTCCCCGGTGCTGTTCGGCACGGGCAAAGATCCGCGGACGTCATGGTTCTACTTTACGGAAAACGAGCTGACCCCGGGGGCCGCACGCGTCGGGCACTACAAGGCGGTATTTAACCTGCGCGGCGACGACGGTGCCAAAACCGGCGGACTGGCGGTTGACGCGAACCTCGGATGGAAAGGACCAGAGTCGTATGTCGCCACCGTGCCACAGATTTTTGACCTCTGGCAGGATCCACAGGAACGTTACGACATCTTTATGAACAACTATACCGAGCACACCTGGACGCTGGTGACCTTCAATGAGGCCATCTCAAACCTGATGAAAACCTATGTCCAGTATCCGCCGCGTAAATCGCAGAGTGAAACCTACAATGGCCCGATCACGCTATCTCAGTATGAGCGTTTCAAAAACGTACGCGATCAACTACAGAACGAAGGTTTCCAGCTGAGTTTACCTACCGGTAACTAACATCACGGTCCGGCCCGCGGTGTTTACTCCCCGGGCCTTTTTTACTTCAGACGCTCCATGACACAGGTTAGGGTTGATGAAAAAAAGCACCGAGATCCCTCTGACGCCGTTACAGAATGAAGGCCGATATCTTCCCGCCTACAAACGGCGCTACCACGTGATGGCGAAACCCAGCGGTTCAACCTGTAATCTTGACTGTCAGTACTGCTTTTATCTGCACAAAGAGCAACTGCTGCACCAGCCACACGATAAGGGGATGAGCGACGAGGTTCTGGAAAACTTTATCCGCCAGTATATTCAAAGCCAGGATGGCGAGGAGATCATATTCTCCTGGCAAGGGGGAGAGCCCACCCTGATGGGGTTGGATTTTTTCCACAAGGTGGTGGCGCTGCAAAAGAAATACCAGCCAAAACATCAGCGTATTGAGAACGATCTGCAGACCAATGGCGTGTTGATCAACGACCAGTGGGCAGCGTTTTTAAAAGCGCATAACTTCCTTGTGGGGGTCTCTATTGATGGCCCGCGCGAGCTCCATGACCGTTTTCGCGTCACCCGCAGCGGCAAACCCACCTTTGATAAAGTAATGGCTGGCATTGCCGCCCTCAAGCGTCATCAGGTACCTTTCAACGCGCTGGCGGTGATCAACCGGGTCAATGCCCGTTTTCCCCACGAGGTCTACCGGTTCCTGACTCAGGAACTTGGGGCGACCTATATTCAGTTCACCCCCTGCGTGGAGGCGGCGGAGTTCAAAACCACGGCCCCGCAGTTCTGGCAGGACGATACCATTCCGCTGACCGGCAGCCGGCGGGCTAAACCGGGGGATCTTGACTCCATCGTCACCGACTGGTCCGTTGACCCGGACGACTGGGGGCATTTTCTGACCGCAACCTTTGATGACTGGATCACCCACGATCTGGGCCGCGTGCAGGTTAATCTGTTTGAAACTGCGGTGGTACAAACCATGGGGCTACCTTCTCAGCTGTGCATCACCGCGCCCTTTTGCGGCAAAGCGCTGGCCATTGAGAAAAATGGCGACGTCTATTCCTGCGATCACTACGTCTATCCCGAGTACAAACTGGGGAATATCCGTGCCCACAAACTGGCGCATATGGTCTTTTCTGAACGGCAGAAAGTATTCGGTATGGGCAAAAAAGAGACTCTGCCCGCCTACTGCAAATCCTGCCCGCATTTGAATCTGTGCTGGGGGGAGTGCCCGAAAAATCGCATCGTGCGCGCCCCGGATGGTGAAGAGGGCCTCAACTATCTGTGCTCGGGCTTTCGCCACTTTTACGCATCGGTCACTCCGACGCTGGAGAAAATAGCCGCCATGCTGAAATAGCCTTTGGCCAACAACGCGGCAGCGATCCCCGCATCGCGCCGCACTTTTTATCGCGCGCTGACTATTATTGCAGCAGCTTTCTTGTTATCTGCTGTGAGGTTACGTCTTTATTCGTCCTTTGCCGCTCATCGGGGGCTGGAAACGACAATCAAGGCATAGGTATAATCGCGCCATTCCGAGCAATGTATAGTATAAAAAATGGCCAAAATTGGATTTATCTCATTAGGGTGCCCGAAAAACCTCGTGGACTCCGAGCGCATTCTGACCGAACTGCGTACCGAAGGTTATGAAGTGGTTCCCAGCTACGACAATGCCGATATGGTTATCGTCAACACCTGCGGCTTTATCGACAGCGCGGTCCAGGAATCTCTGGAAACCATCGGCGAAGCGTTAAAAGAAAACGGCAAAGTTATCGTTACCGGTTGCCTGGGCGCAAAAGAAGATCAGATTCGTGAAGTGCATCCGAAAGTGCTGGAGATCACCGGCCCGCACAGCTACGAGCAGGTTCTGGAGCATGTCCACCACTATACGCCAAAGCCAAAACACAACCCGTTCCTGAGCCTGGTGCCGGAACAGGGCGTGAAGCTGACGCCGCGTCATTACGCCTATCTGAAAATTTCCGAAGGCTGTAACCACCGCTGCACCTTCTGCATTATCCCGTCGATGCGTGGCGACCTGGTCAGCCGTCCGATTGGTGAAGTGCTTGCCGAAGCCAAACGCCTGGCCGATGCTGGCGTTAAAGAGTTGCTGGTCATCTCCCAGGATACGTCTGCTTACGGCGTCGATGTTAAACACCGCACCGGCTTCCACGACGGCATGCCGGTCAAAACCAGCATGGTCAGCCTGTGTGAAGAGCTGGCGAAGCTGGGGATCTGGGTGCGCCTGCACTACGTCTATCCATATCCGCACGTGGATGACGTGATCCCGTTAATGGCCGCCGGCAAAATTCTGCCGTACCTGGATATCCCGCTGCAGCACGCCAGCCCGCGTATTCTGAAACTGATGAAACGCCCGGGCTCTGCGGACCGCCAGCTGGCGCGCATCAAGCAGTGGCGCGAAATCTGCCCGGATCTGACCCTGCGTTCGACCTTTATCGTCGGCTTCCCGGGTGAAACCGAAGAAGATTTCCAGATGCTGCTCGACTTCCTGAAAGAGGCCCGCCTCGATCGCGTCGGCTGCTTCAAATACAGCCCGGTTGAAGGCGCGACCGCCAACGAACTGGCGGATCAGATCCCGGAAGAGGTGAAAGAAGAGCGCTGGAACCGCTTTATGCAGCTTCAGCAGCAGATTTCCGCCGAGCGCCTGCAGGAAAAAGTGGGCCGTGAAGTGATGGTGCTGATCGACGAAGTCGACGAAGAAGGCGCGATTGGCCGCAGCATGGCCGATGCCCCGGAAATCGACGGCGCGGTCTACCTGAACGGCGAAACCAAGGTCAAACCAGGCGACGTGGTGCGTGTGAAAGTTGAACACGCCGACGAATACGACCTGTGGGGCAGCCGGGTTTAATTCCTCTCTCTGAGACTATCCCGGATTACGGCGCTAACGCGCCTGGTCCGGGTATCAGTCTGTAGCCCCGGTAAGCGACAACGCCACCGGGGATTGTTTTAGCCTTTGATCTTCGGATCCAGCGCATCCCGTAGTCCATCGCCCAGCAGATTAAACGCCAGCACCGTCAGGAAAATCGCAATCGCCGGAAACAACGCCACGTGCGGCGCCATTACCATATCCGCGCGCGCTTCGTTGAGCATCGCCCCCCACTCCGGCGTCGGTGGTTGCGCCCCTAGCCCCAGGAAGGACAGACTGGCGGCAGAGATAATCGATACCCCGATCCGCATGGTGAAATAGACCACGATCGACGATACCGTGCCGGGCAAAATATGGCTGAACAGGATCGTCATATCGCTGGCGCCGATGCTGCGCGCCGACTCGATAAAGGTCTGCTGCTTGAGCACCAGGGTGTTCCCGCGCACCAGTCGGGCAAACGCCGGGATCGAGAAGATCGCCACCGCAATGATCACGTTTGACATGCCGCTGCCCATCACCGCCACCACCGCAATCGCCAGCAGGATCCCAGGAAACGCGAACAGCACATCGCAAATGCGCATGATGATGCGGTCCCACCAGCCTTCGTAATACCCGGCTAGTAAACCGAGCACGGTGCCAATCACCGCGCCGATCAGCACCGCCAGCACCCCGGCCGCCAGTGAAATCCGCGCGCCGACCAGCACCCGGCTAAAGATATCCCGTCCTAACGAATCCACACCAAACCAGTGGATCATCGACGGGCCATCATTGAGCCGATCATAATCAAAATAGTTTTCCGCATCGAACGGCGCGATCCACGGCGCCACCAGCGCAAGCATAATCAGCAACAGGACAAACACCCCCGCCCCCATCGCCACCGGCTGACGACGAAATCGCCGCCAGAACTCGCGCCACGGCGTGCGAATTTGTCCGGGTCTGATGCCCGGCATCGCGTTGATAACCGCCTGCCTTCTCCAGTTGAGCAATCGCACCTTACTTGTACCTGATAGCCGGGTTAATGGCGGCATACAGCACATCCACCACTAAATTGATAAGAATAAACTCCAGCGAAAAAAGGAGAACTTCCGCCTGAATCACCGGATAATCGCGCATCTCCACCGAATCCACCAGCAGCCGCCCGAGACCTGGCCAGTTAAAGACCTTCTCGACCACAATCGAACCACCAAGCAGAAAGCCAAACTGCAGCCCCATCATGGTAACGACCGGGATCATGGCGTTGCGCAGACCATGTTTGAGCACCACCAGCGTCTCGCTCACCCCTTTGGCACGGGCGGTGCGCATATAGTCTTCGTGCAGCACATCGACAAACGACGCCCGGGTAAAACGCGCCATCACCGCCGCCACCGCCGCTCCTAGCGTCAATGAAGGCAGAATATAGTGTCGCCAGCTATCGGCGCCCACCGTCGGTAGCCAGCCCAGCTCCACCGAGAAGACCTGCATCAGCAGCATCCCCAGCGCAAAGGCCGGAAATGAGATCCCGGTGACCGCCAGCGCCATCCCCAGCCGGTCGGGCCAGCGATTGCGCCACACGGCAGCCACAATCCCCGCCGCCATGCCAAAGATCACCGCCCAGCTCATACTGGCGAGCGTCAGCCACAGCGTCGGCATAAAGCGGCTGGCGATTTCGCTGCTGACCGGACGACGCGATGCCATCGAGGTACCAAAATCGCCCTGCAGCACGCTGGTGATGTAGTGCCAGAACTGCACATGCAGCGGCTGGTCAAGCCCCAGTTGCTGGCGCACCATCGCCACCACCTGCGCGTCGGCTTCCGGACCGGCAATCAGCCGCGCCGGATCGCCGGGCAGCATATGCACGAATAAGAACACCAGCACCGCCACAATCAGCAGCGTGGGGATCAGGCCCAGCAGGCGCTTAAGCACATAGTTGAGCATCATCCCCCCTTTGCCTGCGGGTCTGCATCCCTCTCCCGGTATGGGAGAGGGTCAGGGTACATACCATCACTGTGCTAAATCCGCCTGTTCAAAGCTAAACCCGGTATCCGGCTGAATATAGAAACCACTGAGGTTCTTGCTATGCGCAGAGACCAGTTTTTCGACCACCAGCGGTACCCACGGAGACTCCTTCCAGATAGTCTCCTGCGCCGCTTTGTAAAGCCGTGTTTTTTCCTGCACGTCGGTGGTTTTCAGCGCATCGCTGAGATCTTTATCCACCTGCGGATTGCCATAGAAGGCGGTGTTGAACAGGGTTGGCGGCCAGTTTTGCGAGGCAAACAGCGGCGACAGCGCCCAGTCCGCTTCGCCGGTTGAAGCGGACCAGCCGGTGTAGAACATCCGCACCCCGCTCTCTTTCTGCCCCTTGCCTTCCACTTCCGCCGCTCGCTGGCCGGCATCCATCGCCGTCAGCTGCGCCTTAATCCCCACCTGCGCCAGCTGCTGTTGAGTAAACTGCAACACTTTCTGCGCGGTGCTGTGGTTATGCGACGACCACAGGGTGGTACTGAAACCATTGGGGTACCCGGCCTCTTTCAGCAGCTCGCGCGCTTTCGCCGGATCGTACGGCCACGGTTTAAAACTCTCGGCATAGGCAATCGACGGCGGCACGACGCCGGTCGCCGGGGTGGCGTAGCCGGCAAAAGCGACTTTCACCAGCGCCTGGCGATTGATGGCGTAGTTGATCGCTTCCCGCACTTTCGGGTTATCGAACGGCTTCTGCGTGACGTTCATGCTGATGTAACGCTGCATGATTGACGGGCTGGCCACCAGCTCCAGCTTGCTGTTTTTCTCCAGCAGCGGGGCCTGCTCGTAGGGGATGGGGAAGGCAAACTGCGCCTCGCCGGTTTGCAGCATCGCCGCACGGGTGTTGTTATCTACCACCGGACGCCAGGTGATCGAGTCCAGCTTCGGCAGGCCCGGCTGCCAGTAACCGGCAAACTTCGTCACTTTGACAAAATCGGTCTGATTCCAGGTATCGAGCTTATACGGCCCGGTCCCTACCGGATGGAAGCCAATCTCCTTACCGTATTTTTTCAGCGCCGCCGGGGAGATCATCGCCGTTGCCGGGTGGGCCAGGATATTGATGAACGCCGAGAAAGGCTGCTTAAGGGTGATCTTCACCGTCGTCGGGTCAACGACGTCGGTGCTGGCGATATTTTTATACAGGTTGTAGCGCTTGAGGTGGTTGTCCGGATTGCTGGCGCGGTCGAGATTGGCCTTCACCGCATCGGCATTAAAATCGCTGCCGTCCTGGAACTTGACGCCCGAATGCAGCTTAATGGTATACACCAGGCCGTCCGGCGAAATGGTATAGCTTTCCGCCAGCACATTCTGCAGCTTCATCTCCTTATCAAGACCAAACAGGCCTTGATAAAAAGACTTCGCGACCGCCTGTGACAGCGTGTCATTGGCGTCATAAGGGTCAAGGGTCGTAAAGTTAGAACCGACCGCCACGACGACATCTTTGGCGGCAAGGGCCGGGCTTGCAGCCAGCGCCGACACGATGCCCAGCGCCAACAACCCTTTGCGTAATACGCGTTGTGTCATGTTGTTCTCCTGAATACTGTTTTGTTGGTGTCGTTGTTATCTTCCCAGCACGTCGGCGACGGGTTCCCTGGCGACATAATGCCCCGGTCCCACCTGTTGTAACGGCGTGCTGATGACCTCTTCCCCTCGCTTGTAAATATTGCCCGGCAGTTCGTCAGACAGCAGTACACGCTGCGGGTGACGATGCGCCGGGTCGGCCACCGGTACGGCGGCCATCAGTTTGCGGGTATAAGGATGCTGCGGGTTTTCAAACACGGCACGACGTGGGCCAATCTCAACGATGCGCCCACGATACATCACCGCCACGCGGTGGCTGATGCGTTCAACCACCGCCATATCGTGCGAAATAAACAGAAAGGCGATGCCCATTTCGCGCTGTAAATCGAGCATCAGATTAATAATCTGCGCGCGGATCGACACATCAAGCGCCGAGACTGCTTCATCGGCAATGACCACTTTCGGGTTGAGCGCCAGCGCGCGGGCGATGCAGACGCGCTGACGCTGGCCGCCGGAAAACTCGTGCGGATAACGCCACGCGTGTTCCGGCTGCAGGCCAACACGCTCCAGCAGCCAGCTGACGCGCTGACGTGCGGCCTCACCCTCAAGCATGCCGTGGATCCGCAGCGGCTCCATAATCGAATAGCCGATGGTTTGTCGCGGGTCGAGCGAGGCGAACGGATCCTGGAAAATAAACTGGATATCACGGCGCAGCGCCTGCAGCTTGCTGTTGGCCAGGGTATCGATGCGCTCACCGTTAAAGATAATTGACCCGCCCTGCGTCGCCACCAGCCGCAGCAACGCGCGCCCGGTCGTTGACTTGCCGCAGCCGGATTCGCCGACCAACGACAGGGTTTCCCCCGGCCACAAATCGAAGCTGACCTTTTCCACCGCGTGAACTTCCCGGGTGATACGGTTCAGAATACCGCTACGCAACGGGAAGCGCGCCACCAGGTCGCGCACTTTGAGAATCGGCTCACCGGTCCCCACCGTGTTCTGTTGTTCCTCCTCCGGCGGGTCTTGCGCTAACAGCGGGAAACGGCGTGGCAGCACGCTTCCGCGCATCGCCCCCAGCCGCGGTACCGCCGCCAGCAGCGCCTGGGTATACGGATGCTGCGGCGCGCGGAAAATCTCCTCGACGCTGCCGCTCTCTACCGCTTCGCCGCGGTACATTACCAGCACGCGGTCGGCGATATCGGCCACGACGCCCATATCGTGAGTGATAAAAATCACCCCCATCGCCATCTCTTTTTGCAGCACGGCGATGAGCTGAAGAATCTGCGCCTGGATGGTGACATCCAGCGCGGTGGTCGGTTCATCGGCGATCAGCACCGCCGGGTGGCACGACAGCGCCATCGCGATCATCACCCGCTGGCGCATTCCGCCGGAAAGCTGATGGGGATAGCGCGAGAGCATCGTTTCCGCTTCGGGAATGCGTACCTGATCGAGCATTTTCTTCGCTTCCCGCAGCGCCGCCTCACGCCCCAGCCCCTGGTGCAGACGCAGGGACTCGGCGATCTGCTCCCCAACGGTAAACACTGGGTTCAGCGAGGTCATTGGCTCCTGGAAAATCATCGCCATATCGGCCCCGCGCACGCTGCGCATTTCGGCGTCGGACAGCGCGTCGAGGGCAATGATCTGGCCGTTGCGACGGCGCAGTCTCAGCGCCTCGCTGCTGACCTGGCTCGCCGCCTGGTCAAGCAGACGCATCAGCGCCAGCGCGGTTACCGATTTGCCTGAGCCGGACTCCCCGACGATGGCTAAGGTCTCGCCGCGCCGCAGGGTGAACGAAAGGTGACGCACCGCAGCAAAGCTCGCCTGCTCCTGGCGAAACGCCACGTTCAGATCGCGTACCACCAGAACGTCACTGGCGTCGATATCTTGACTATGCGGCAACGCGTTTCCTCCTTATTCCCGATAAATCCCAATCGTCGGCGTATCGCCGGCATAGCACCAGGCCCGATACATGCCTTCGCTGTTAAACGGCAGTACCACGTTGCCTTCTCTGTCGATGGCAATCAGCCCACCGCTGCCGCCAAGCGCCGGCAGTTTTTCCATCACCACCCGCTCGCAGGCATCGAACAGGCTGAGGTTGCCATACTCCATCAGCGCGGCGATATCGTAGGCCGCCATGGCGCGGATAAACACCTCACCGGTACCGGTACAGGAGACCGCCACGCTGGCGTTATTGGCATAGCACCCGGCCCCCGGCAACGGGCTGTCGCCAACGCGGCCGGGCAGTTTATTGGTCATGCCGCCGGTCGAGGTCGCGGCGGCCAGATTACCGTTCAGATCCAACGCCACGGCACCGACGGTACCCATTTTTTGCCGCTCATCCAGCGGTGCGGCGTGGTGATCGAGCACGATGGCATCGTCACGCTGGGCCTGCTGGAGCTGCAGCCGCCGTTCGGTGGTCGAAAACAGATCGTTGTCGACCTGCGCCATCCCCTGAGAGGCGACAAACGCCTCGGCCCCTTCGCCAATCAGCAGCACATGCGGGCTGCGCTCAAGCACCAGACGCGCCGCCAGCACCGGGTTACGCAGATGTTTGACCCCGGCGACCGCCCCAACCTGCAGCTGGTTACCGTCCATCACGCAGGCGTCCAGTTCGTGGGTGGCGTCGCGGGTAAAGACCGAGCCGATCCCGGCATTAAACAGCGGGCACTCTTCGAGCAGCCGCACCGCTTCGGTCACCGTATCCAGCGCGCTGGCCCCTGCTGCCAGCATTTTTTGCCCGCTGTCGACAATCTCTGAGAGCGCCGCCACATACTGCCGCTCGCGCTCCGGTGTCATGGTCGCGCGCGTCAATGCGCCCGCTCCGCCATGAATTGCTATCACCGCCTTGCCCATTCAGCGATCCTTTAACGATGTGAGTCTTAGCCTGACATCCTGTAAACCACCACTGAGTGGCAAAGAGTGTCCAGAGATAATTTTATGTATAAATATCATTATCGTGCTGACAGTCCTATACAATTTTTGAATATAGAAAGCGCATCTTGCGGTGTATGCCCTAGATAATTCGAATTGCAGGAAGGCGGCGACGCAGGGAATCCCCAGGAGCTTACTGAAGTAAGTGACTGGGGTGAGCGAGGAAAGCCAACGCCCATGCAATTTGAAGTATGACGGGCATATAGCACAAACGGTGAAGCCGTATGGACGGCAACGCTTTTCTGGCATAATGCCCCTTTCGCAGTTTTACCCGCAGGAGAGCCCCATGGATTTTAACGCCGGACTGATGCCCCTCGACACAGCCCTGACAGAAATGCTCAATCGAATTACGCCGCTGAGTGCGGTGGAAACCGTACCGCTGTTGCAGGCCTTTTCCCGCGTGACTGCCCATGATCTTAGCTCGCCGCTGGACGTACCTGGCTTTGATAACTCGGCGATGGATGGCTATGCCGTGCGGCTGGCCGACCTCGCCGATGGCGCCGCGCTGCCGGTGGCGGGTAAAGCCTTCGCCGGGCAGCCTTTCCACGCACCGTGGCCTGCCGGAAGCTGCATCCGCATTATGACCGGCGCACCGATCCCACCGGGCTGTGATGCGGTGGTGATGCAGGAAGAGACCGAACAGACCGACGACGGCGTGCGTTTCCTTGCGTCGGTGAAAGCCGGACAGAACATTCGCCTGCGCGGGGAAGACATCGCCGCCGGCGCGGTGGTGTTCCCGGCGGGGACCCGTTTAACCGTCGCCGAACTGCCGGTTCTGGCGTCGCTGGGGATCGCGCAAGTCGAAGTGGTACGCAAAGTGCGCGTCGCGGTGTTCTCAACCGGGGATGAACTCCAGTTGCCGGGCCAACCGCTTGGCGACGGGCAAATCTACGATACCAACCGCCTGGCCGTACACCTGATGCTGCAACAGCTGGGCTGTGACGTCATTAATCTTGGCATTATCCCTGATGACCCGGACAAGCTGCGTGCCGCCTTTATCGAAGCGGACCAGCAGGCCGACGTGGTAATTAGCTCCGGCGGCGTCTCCGTCGGAGAAGCGGATTACACTAAAACCATCCTCGAAGAGCTGGGCGAAATTGGCTTCTGGAAGCTGGCTATCAAACCGGGCAAACCTTTTGCCTTCGGTAAACTGAACAACAGCTGGTTCTGCGGTCTGCCCGGTAACCCGGTTTCCGCAACCCTGACCTTCTACCAGCTGGTGCAGCCGCTGCTGGCGAAGCTGAGCGGCAACCACGGCCAGGCTCAACCTACCCGTCTGCGCGTACGCGCCGCCACCCGCTTGAAAAAATCGCCGGGGCGCCTCGACTTCCAGCGCGGCGTGCTACAGCGTACCCCGGAAGGTGAACTGGTGGTCAGCTCTACCGGTCACCAGGGTTCGCATATTTTCAGCTCTTTCAGCCTCGGCAACTGTTTTATTGTGCTCGAACGTGAACGCGGCCCTGTTGAAGCCGGTGAATGGGTGGAAGTCGAGCCCTTTAACCATCTGTTCGGGGGACTGTAATGGGCGTCGAGCTGAGCGATGAGGAGATGCTGCGCTACAACCGACAAATCATCCTGCGCGGGTTCGATTTTGACGGTCAGGAGCAGCTGAAGTCCTCGCGGGTGCTGGTGGTCGGGCTCGGCGGGCTCGGCTGCGCCGCCGCGCAGTATCTGGCCGCAGCGGGCGTCGGTCAGTTGACGCTGCTGGATTTCGATACCGTCGCGCTTTCCAATTTACAGCGCCAGACGCTGCACAGCGATGCCACCATCGGCCAGCCGAAAGTTGACTCGGCCCGCGACGCGCTGGCGCGTATCAACCCGCATGTTCAGCTCACCCCAGTGAATGCCCTGCTGGATGAAGAGGCCTTACGAGCGCAGATCGCCGCCCACAACCTGGTGCTCGACTGCACCGATAATGTCACGATTCGCAACCAGCTGAACGCCGGCTGTTTCCTGCACAAAACGCCGCTGGTTTCCGGTGCCGCAATCCGCATGGAAGGCCAGATCAGCGTCTTTACCTGGCAGGAAAGCGAGCCGTGCTATCGTTGCCTGAGCCGCCTGTTTGGTGAAAACGCCCTGACCTGCGTTGAGGCGGGCGTGATGGCGCCACTGGTTGGGATTATCGGCGCGCTCCAGGCGATGGAAGCGATCAAAGTGCTCACCCGCTACGGCACCCCGGCGGCGGGGAAAATCGTGATGTACGATGCGATGACCTGCCAGTTTCGCGAAATGAAGCTGCTGCGTGACCCGCAGTGCGAGGTGTGCGGCACCTCTAATTAGCCAACCGGCGGCGCCCGCCGCCGGATAATTTGTGATCGGATCCGCCTTTCCCTCTTCTTCCCGATCAGATCCCTTCTGCTTGTTGATTTGCATCAATGTTACTTTCATTCGAAAGTAATTTAATCTTCATATGCAAAAAGAGGGCAAATCATGATCTTCAACATTCAGCGCTATTCTACTCATGACGGTCCGGGGATTCGCACCGTCGTCTTCCTGAAAGGCTGTTCGTTGGGTTGCCGCTGGTGTCAAAACCCTGAAAGCCGCGCCCGCGGCGCCGACCTGCTGTACGACGCACGTTTGTGCCTCGACGGGTGCGACCTGTGCCAGCAGGCTGCACCAGACGTGATTAGCCGCACTCTCGACGGTCTGATTATCCATCGCGAAAAGCTCACCGACGACCATTATGCCCGGCTGCGCGAATGCTGCCCGACCACCGCCCTCAGCGTCTGCGGTGAAGAGAAAAGCGTGGCGGAGATTATGGCAACCGTGCTGCGCGATAAACCCTTTTACGATCGCAGCGGCGGCGGGATCACCCTCTCCGGCGGCGAGCCGTTTATGAATCCTGAGCTGGCGCAGCAGCTGTTGCAGGCCAGCCATGAAGCCGGGATCCATACCGCGGTTGAAACCTGCCTGCACGTACCGTGGAAATACATTGCGCCTTCGCTGCCGTGGACAGATCTGTTTCTCGCCGACCTGAAACATGTCAACGAGGCCATTTTCAACCAGTGGACCGACGGCAGCGCGCGTCGGGTGCTGGATAACCTGCAACGGGTGGCGCAGGCCGGCAAGAAAATTATCATTCGCGTGCCGCTGATTCAGGGGTTCAACGCCGATGAAGCCGCCATTACCGCCATCACCGATTTTGCCGCCGACCGCCTGCAGGTCGCGGAGATTCATTTCCTGCCGTACCACACGCTGGGCATGAACAAATACCAGTTACTCAATCAGCCCTATACCGCTCCGGATAAACCGCTTGCTGCACCCGAGCTGCTCGCCTTCGCGCAGCACTATGCTCAGAGCAAAGGTTTAACGGCTACTTTACGAGGATAACCCCATGACCACCCTGAAACTTGATACGCTGAGCGCACGCATTCAGGCGCACAAAATGGCACTGGTACATATCGTTAAGCCGCCGGTGTGTACCGAGCGGGCGCAGCATTACACCACCGCTTATCAGCAGCATCTGGATAAGCCGATCCCGGTACGTCGCGCGCTGGCGCTGTCCCATCACCTGGCAGAGCGCACTATCTGGATCAAGCACGACGAGCTCATCGTCGGCAACCAGGCCAGCGAAGTCCGCGCCGCGCCAATCTTCCCGGAATATACCGTCAGCTGGATCGAAAAAGAGATCGATGACCTCGCCGATCGTCCCGGCGCCGGTTTTGCGGTCAGTGAAGAAAACAAACGGGTACTGCATGAAATCTGCCCGTGGTGGCGTGGACAAACCGTCCAGGATCGCTGCTACGGAATGTTTACCGATGAGCAAAAAGCGCTGCTGGCGACCGGCATTATTAAAGCCGAAGGCAATATGACCTCCGGCGATGCGCACCTCGCGGTTAACTATGCGCTGCTGCTGGAAAAGGGTCTCGACGGGATGCGCGCCAAAGTGGCCGAGCGCCGTTCACGCATCAACCTCACCGTGCTGGAAGATTTGCATGGCGAACAGTTCCTGAAAGCCATTGATATCGTGCTGGAGGCGGTAAGTCAGCACAGCAAGCGCTTTGCCGAACTGGCGCGGACAATGGCGGCGACAGAGACGCGAGCAAGCCGCCGGGACGAGCTGCTGGCAATGGCGGAAAACTGCGACCTTATCGCCCACGAACCGCCGAAAACGTTCTGGCAGGCGTTGCAGCTATGCTACTTCATCCAGCTGATCCTGCAGATTGAATCCAACGGCCACTCGGTCTCCTTTGGCCGCATGGACCAGTATCTCTATCCGTTCTACCGTCGCGACGTCGAGCTGCAGCAATCACTGGAGCGTGAGCAGGCCATTGAATTGTTGCACAGCTGCTGGCTGAAGCTGCTGGAAGTGAACAAAATTCGCTCCGGCTCACACTCAAAAGCTTCGGCGGGCAGCCCGCTGTACCAGAACGTCACCATCGGCGGACAAAACCTGATAAACGGCACCCCGCAGGACGCGGTGAACCCGCTCTCCTACGCAATTCTGGAATCCTGCGGTCGTCTGCGTTCTACTCAGCCGAACCTCAGCGTGCGCTACCATGCCGGGATGAGCAACGACTTCCTCGACGCCTGCGTCCAGGTGATTCGCTGCGGCTTCGGGATGCCGGCGTTCAATAACGACGAGATCGTGATCCCGGAATTCATCAAACTCGGCATCGAGCCACAGGATGCCTATGACTACGCGGCCATCGGCTGCATCGAAACCGCAGTCGGCGGCAAGTGGGGCTATCGCTGCACCGGCATGAGCTTTATTAACTTCGCCCGGGTGATGCTGGCGGCGATGGAAGGCGGTCGCGACGCCACCAGCGGCGAAGTGTTCCTGCCGCAGGTGAAAGCGTTGTCCGCAGGCAACTTCACTGACTTCGACGAAGTGCTGGCAGCATGGGATACGCAAATTCGCTACTACACCCGCAAATCGATCGAAATAGAGTACGTCGTGGATACCATGCTGGAGGAGAACGTCCATGACATTCTCTGCTCAGCGCTGGTGGATGACTGCATCGAGCGGGCGAAAAGCATTAAACAGGGCGGCGCGAAATACGACTGGGTTTCCGGCCTGCAGGTCGGGATCGCCAACCTCGGCAACAGTCTGGTGGCGGTGAAAAAACTGGTGTTCGAGCAAGGGGCAATCGGCCAACAGCAGCTGGCGAAAGCGCTGGCGGAAGATTTCGACGGCCTGACCCACGAGCAGCTGCGTCAGCGTTTAATTAACGGCGCACCAAAATACGGTAACGATGATGACAGCGTGGACACCCTGCTGGCGCGCGCCTACCAGACCTACATCGATGAGCTGAAGCAGTACCACAACCCGCGCTATGGCCGGGGGCCAATTGGCGGCACCTACTATGCCGGGACCTCGTCTATCTCTGCTAACGTGCCGTTTGGTGCCCAGACCATGGCGACGCCGGACGGGCGTAAGGCGCATTCACCGCTGGCGGAAGGAGCCAGCCCGGCCTCCGGGACGGACCATCTGGGGCCAACGGCGGTAATCAGCTCGGTCGGCAAGCTGCCTACCGGTTCGATCCTCGGCGGCGTGCTGCTTAACCAGAAGCTGAACCCCGCGACGCTGGAGAACGAGTCCGATAAGCAGAAACTGATGGTGCTGTTGCGCACCTTCTTCGAGGTGCATAAAGGCTGGCATATCCAGTACAACATCGTGTCGCGTGAAACGCTGCTGGAAGCGAAGAAACACCCCGACCAGTATCGCGATTTAGTGGTCCGCGTCGCCGGGTATTCCGCCTTCTTCACCGCCCTGTCGCCGGATGCCCAGGACGATATCATCGCCCGTACCGAGCATACACTGTAAGTCCTGTTCCCGGAGGCGCTCAGCACCGCCTCCGGGTTAGCCGTTTGTCACAACTGCAGGTTATTCCTGAGAGTTTTCTTCTGCACATCGGTGAAAGCAAACTTTCATTCGAAATAAATTTGTGCTTCAGGTCACATTGTAATTAGAATGTTACTGGTCGAAGTTAGCCAGGAGCATTTGTTATGACCGTTAAAGTTATCGTCACTGATATGGACGGAACTTTTCTCAATGACGCCAAGCAGTACGATCGCCCGCGTTTTCTTGCGCAGTTCGCGCAGCTTCAGCAGCAAGGTATTGAATTTGTTGTCGCCAGCGGCAACCAGTACTACCAGCTGATCTCATTTTTCCCGGAAATCCGCGAGCAGATCTCGTTTGTCGCCGAGAACGGCGCGCTGGTTTACGAACACGGCAAGCAACTGTTCCACGGCGAACTGACCCGTCACGAATCCCAGGTGGTGATTGGCGAACTGCTGAAAGACCGTCAACTGAACTTCGTTGCCTGCGGCCTGGAGAGCGCCTACGTCAGCGATAAAGCCCCTGAGGCATTTGTCGCGTTGATGTCAAAGCACTACCATCGCCTGCAGCGCATCAGCGATTACCAGGCCATTGACGACACGCTGTTCAAGTTCTCCCTGAATCTGCCGGATAGCGAAATCCCGCAGCTTATCGATAAATTGCATGTCTCGCTGGACGGCATCATGAAGCCCGTCACCAGCGGTTTCGGCTTTGTCGATTTAATCATTCCCGGCCTGCACAAAGCCAACGGCATCAGCCGTCTGCTTAAGCGCTGGCAAATCTCGCCGCAGGAGTGCGTCGCCATTGGCGACAGCGGCAACGATGCGGAAATGCTGAAGCTGGTAAAATACGCTTTCGCCACGGGCAATGCCGCTGACAGCATCAAAGCCATCTCGTCATACGCCACCGATGATAACAACCATCACGGGGCGCTGAAGGTCATTCAGGCCGTTCTCGATCGGACCACCCCCTTCACCGACTGACCGCTAACCGGGGCATCCTGCCCCGGCTTTTCCATTTTGTGCGCCCACTCTACTTTTTAAACTTGCATTAACTTTATTTTAACTTAAATTATCGTTTGTAAGATTTAATACTTTCGAATGAAAGATGAGTGAGGTCACCATGGCTGCTATCTATACCCACGAAACATTACCCGCCGACCACAAAACGGCGATTCGACACATGAAACAGCATCTGCGCGCGCAGATCGGCGATGTCCAGGCGGTATTCGACCGGCTGAGCGCGCGGATCGCAGCTCGTCTCGAAGAGATCGACACGCTGAAAGCCCGTGGCGAGGATGTTTGGCCGCTGATCCCGTTCAGCGACATTGCTCAGGGTCAGGTCAGCGACGCCCAACGCGAGGCGGTTAAGCGTCGCGGCTGCGCGGTGATCAAAGGCCACTTCGCACGCGAGCGGGCGCTGGCCTGGGATAATTCGATGCTGGAATATCTCGACCGCAACCATTTCGATGAGGTTTACAAAGGCCCTGGTGACACCTTCTTCGGCTCGCTCGATGCTTCCCGCCCGGAAATTTACCCAATTTACTGGTCACAGGCGCAGATGCAGGCGCGACAAAGTGATGAGATGGCGGCGGTACAATCCTTCCTGAACCGCCTGTGGACCTTTAACCACGACGGCAAGCAGTGGTTTGACCCGGACGTCAGCGTGATTTACCCGGACCGTATCCGCCGTCGTCCGCCGGGCACCACCTCTAAGGGGCTGGGCGCACACACCGATTCCGGGGCGCTGGAACGCTGGTTACTCCCGGCCTATCAGCAGGTCTTTGCCAGCGTCTTTAACGGCAATATTGATGCTTACGACCCGTGGGATGCGGCACACCGCACCGAGGTGGAAGAGTACACCGTCGATAACACCACCAAATGCTCGGTCTTCCGGACCTTCCAGGGCTGGACCGCCCTCTCTGACATGATCCCCGATCAGGGGCTGCTGCACGTCGTGCCGATCCCGGAAGCGATGGCCTATGTCCTGCTGCGCCCGCTGCTGGACGACGTCCCGGACGATGAACTGTGCGGTGTGGCGCCGGGAAAAGTGCTGCCCATTTCAGAGAAATGGCACCCGCTGCTGATCAAAGCGCTCAGCTCCATTCCGGCGCTCAATGCCGGTGATTCGGTCTGGTGGCATTGCGATGTCATTCACTCGGTGGCGCCGGTGGAAAACCAGCAGGGCTGGGGCAACGTGATGTACATTCCCGCCGCGCCGATGTGTGAGAAAAACCTCGCCTACGCGCACAAGGTTAAAGTGGCACTGGAAAACGGCGCATCGCCAGGGGACTTCCCTCGCGAAGATTACGAAGCCGACTGGCAGGAGCGTTTTACCCTTGCCGACCTGAACATCCACGGGAAACGGGCGCTGGGCATAGAAGTCTAGTCGTCATACAACCCAGCCTGCACCACGGCGGTATGGCGGTTACCGGAGCGTATCCGCCGTACCGAATCGCGCACCACCAGCGTGCCGTGCAGCAGCAAAGACCCACGCGGTACATCCGGGCGGATCAGCCGCTGTTGCAGCATGTGCACCGCTTCAATCCCCAGTTCATCCCGTGGTACGTGCACCGCCGTCAGCGGCACATCCTGAATCGCCGCCAGATTAAACCCATCGATGCTCATCACCGAAATATCCTGCGGCACCCGTAATCCGCGCTTTTGCAATGCGTTGACCGTACCGGCGACCATGAAATCACCGCCGACCAGAAACGCCGTCGGCAGCGGCTTACCCGCCTGGGCATCGAGCCACTCCTCTACCCGCGCCTGGGTATCTTTGGCACTAAAACTGGCGACGGTGAGCAGATCCCGCCCATCAGCAAACCGCATATTGCGCCCGCGCCAGGCCTCTTTAATACCGGCCAGCCGCAGTTCCATGGTATAGCGGCGCAGGCACATCACATTCAGCACCGCCCGGTGGCCCATTTCGAACAGATACTGCGCGGCAAACTGGCCGATCAGCCGGTGATCCGGCGCAATCGACGCCAGGCGCATCCCGTCGTCACGGCAGTTGATCAGCACGCAGGGTTTCGCCAGATCCGCCGCCAGATCGTGAATATGCGGATCGTCAATGCCCAGCAGGATTGCCGCTTCGGTTTCGGGTTCGTTCATGCGGGCCAGGAACAGGTTGGCATCGCTGTCGTTTTCCTCCAGCGCGCAGGTTCGCAGGCGCACTTCATGGGCGCTCAGCGCCTGGTGGATGCTCTGGATCACCCGGTAGTAGTAGATATCCGAACGTTCATCAAACGCCCGCTGGGGTGCAAAAACCACCAGGCTATTGAGCAGCATGCGCCCGGCGGCAATGCCGTCCATCACCCCCATCTCACGGGCGCAGGTCAACACCGCCTGTCGGGCCTTTTCACTGGTGTTGGCTTTGCCAGCCAGCACCCGGGAGACGGTGCTCGCCGACATTCCGGTGCGGGCGGCGATATCGGCAATTTTTAGCTTTTTATCCATTTTGTGATCCAGCTCCATCTTCAAAATGAAAGAATTTTCATTGGCGGTAATCCCAGTCTATCAAGCAAAGGTTTGGCTCTGCTGTGAGCATTTCGCCACCTTATGAAAAAGCTTTCATAAATAACGCTACTGCCCACCTGTGTTCTACCTTAACCTGAATTGGTCCGATAACTTCCATACTAGTCACGCGGACAGCGATATAAATAAAACAATATTATTCAATATATTACAAGAATTGGTGTGACAACTCAGGGAATGAGCTGGTCATGTCCCCTACATAAAAATCTTGTGGAGAGTTCTATGAGCCAAGGCCTCAACAACGATATGGCCGCCAGCAAATCT
Source organism: Klebsiella sp. B345 (assembly GCF_051131735.1). Classification (NCBI taxonomy): domain Bacteria; kingdom Pseudomonadati; phylum Pseudomonadota; class Gammaproteobacteria; order Enterobacterales; family Enterobacteriaceae; genus Klebsiella; species Klebsiella sp. B345. Next base: position 4,633,616 of record NZ_CP180443.1, on the reverse strand, counting down.
CGCCGGGTGGTCAAAAATTTACGCTGGTGGATGCTGGTCCTGTTTTTACTCGGCGTCACCGTCAACTACATCACCCGCAACTCGCTGGGGATCATTGCCCCGGAACTGAAAGATACGCTGGGCATTACCACCGAGCAGTACTCCTGGATCGTCGGCGCGTTTCAGCTGGCCTATACCCTGTTCCAGCCGCTGTGCGGTTGGTTGATCGACGTGATCGGCCTGAAGCTCGGCTTTATGATCTGTGCCACCCTGTGGGCCATTGCCTGTATCGCCCACGCCGGGGCAGGCAACTGGCTGCACCTGGCGATTTTGCGCTTCTTTATGGGGGGCGCGGAAGCCGCGGCTACGCCGGCCAACGCCAAAACCATCGGCGAATGGTTCCCGAAATCTGAACGCCCGATTGCTGCCGGCTGGGCTGGCGTTGGGTTCTCCATCGGCGCCATGCTGGCCCCGCCGATTATCTATTTCGCCCACGCCTCCTTTGGCTGGCAAGGGGCGTTTATGTTCACCGGGGTGCTGGCCCTGCTGTGGGTGGTGCTGTGGTGGGTGTTTTACAACAACCCTGATAAGCACCCTAATCTCAGCAAAAGTGAACTCGAGTTTATTCGTCAGGATAATGAGCCACCGGCGGTGAAGCTGCCCTTTTTCACCGCGCTGAAAACCGTCTCGAAAAATAAGCGCTTCTATGGGATCGCCATCCCGGCCTTTATGGCGGAACCGGCCTGGGCTGTATTGAGCTTCTGGGTGCCGCTCTACCTGGCAAAAGAGCACGGAATGGATCTGAAACAGATCGCCATGTTCGCCTGGCTGCCGTTCCTCGCCGCCGACCTCGGCAGCGTCGCCAGCGGCTATCTGACAAAACTGTATACCCGCTGGTTCGGCTGTACCCGGGTGAACTCGGTGGTCGCCAGCTCGGTCACCGGCGCCTTTCTGATGATTTCGCTGGCCCTCGTCGCCATTACCCGCGACCCGTATATCACTATCGTGCTGATCTCCATCGGCGGTTTCGGCCACCAGATTATCTCCTGCATGCTCAGCGCGCTGGTGGTGGAGTCATTCGATAAAGGCCAGATGGCCACCGTCAACGGCATGCGCGGTTCCGCCGCCTGGATTGCCAGCTTCCTGTTCTCGCTATTAATCGGGGTGACCGCCGACAAGATTGGCTTCAACCCGCTGTTTATCGCCATGGGCTTCTTTGACCTGATTGGCGCCATCTTCCTGGTGACATTTATTGCAGAACGTCGCGCCAAACGCGCCTGAGAGTGGATATAAAGATGAAAACGCTTAAACATTGGACCTTACATCAACAGCTTGCCCATCACGTTGAGCTGACTATCGACGGGCAGCACACGCTGTGCCTGTATGTGCTGGAAGAGAGCCTGTTCCGCGTGCAGCTGAAACGCAAAGGCGGGCTGGCGCTGGACCGCACCTGGAGCATTGCGCCGCAGCAGGATGTTCCGTGGGAGGGGCGTCAACGCGATGACCTGAGCGGCTTTAGCCTTCCCGCCTGGACCCTTGAACAGCAGGGCGACAGCCTGACGATCGCCACCGAACAACTGCGCGTCACCGTCCACCAGCCGCTGTGGCTGGAGTGGAGCTATCGCCACGACGACGGCGAGTGGCAGCCGCTGGTGAGCGACCGTCCAACCAGCGCCTATTTACTCAATACCCACGGCGACGGCGTGGCGCACTACCTGAGCCGCCGCAAAGACGAACGCTTTTACGGGCTGGGCGAAAAGGCCGGCGATCTGCAGCGCAACGGTAAACGCTATGAGATGCGTAACCTCGATGCGATGGGCTATAACGCGGTCAGCACCGACCCGCTGTATAAGCATGTCCCCTTCACCCTCACCCAGCGCAGCGACATCAGCTACGGCCTGTTCTACGACAACCTGAGCAGCTGCTGGCTGGACCTGGGCAATGAAATTGATAACTATCACACCGCCTACCGCCGCTGGCAGGCGGAAGCCGGCGACATCGATTACTACCTGTTCACCGGCCGCCGCGCCCTCGACGTCACCAAGGCGTTTGTCCGCCTAACCGGTAAAACGCTGTTCGGGCCGAAATGGAGCCTCGGTTACAGCGGTTCCACCATGCATTACACCGATGCGCCGGATGCGCAAAACCAGCTGATGAATTTTATCCGCCTGTGTGAGGAGCACGCGATTCCCTGCGACTCGTTCCAGCTCTCTTCCGGCTACACCTCGATCAACGGCAAGCGCTACGTCTTTAACTGGAACTATGACAAGGTGCCGCAGCCCACGGTGATGAGCCAGCGCTTCCATGACGCCGGGATAAAGCTCGCCGCCAACATTAAGCCCTGCCTGCTCCAGGACCACCCGCGCTATGGCGAAGTAGCGGAAAAAGGATTATTTATCCGCGATTCCGAAATTGATGCGCCGGAACGCTCCAGCTTCTGGGATGACGAAGGTTCGCATCTCGATTTTACCAACCCGCAGGCCGTCGCCTGGTGGCAGGAGGGCGTGACCCGCCAGCTGCTGGAGATGGGTATCGACTCCACCTGGAACGATAACAACGAATTTGAGGTCTGGGACGGCGAAGCGCGCTGTCACGGCTTTGGTCAAACTATCGCCATCAAACATATTCGCCCGGTGATGCCGCTGTTGATGATGCGCGCCTCAATGGAAGCCCAGCAGCGTTTCGCCCCGGAAAAACGGCCGTACCTGATCTCCCGCTCCGGCTGCGCCGGGATGCAGCGCTACGTACAGACCTGGAGCGGTGACAACCGGACCAACTGGGATACCCTGCGCTATAACACCCGTATGGGGTTGGGGATGAGCCTCTCCGGCCTGTATAACGTGGGCCATGACGTCGGGGGTTTCTCCGGCGATAAACCGGATGCCGAGCTGTTCGTGCGCTGGGTCCAGAACGGGGTGATGCATCCGCGCTTTACGATCCACTCGTGGAACGACGATCGGACTGTCAATGAAGCGTGGATGTATCCGGCCGTCACGCCGGCTATTCGCAGCGCGATCGAACTGCGCTATCGCCTGCTGCCCTATCTGTACACTCTGTTGTGGCAGGCCCATGCCGACGATGAACCGATGCTGCGTCCGACCTTCCTCGATCACGAGCACGACCCGCAAACGTTTGAAGAGTGCGACGATTTCCTGCTGGGCCGCGATATTCTGGTCGCAAGCGTAGTGGAGCCAGGCCAGCGTCAACGCCGGGTATGGCTGCCGGATAATGCCTCCGGCTGGTACGATTTTTATTGTGGCGAGTGGTTTGCCGGCGGCCAGTGGATCACCCTGGACGCGCCGCTGGAAAAACTGCCACTGTTGGTACGCGCCGGCGCAGGCCTGCCGCTCAGCGAGTGCATCACACATGTGGATGCGGCTGAGGACGACGGCCGCGAGCTGAAGCTGTTCCCGCTCAAAGGCGTCGGAACCACCAGCGGACTGTTGTTTGAAGACGACGGTGAAAGCTGGGGTTATCAAGAGGGAAATGCGCTATGGCTGGCCTGGGAAATGGTCTGCGACGGCCAGACGATTAACCTGAAGGTGACCCCGCGCGGTCATTATCGCCCGGCGTGGCAAGTATTGAACGTCACCCTGCCAGCAGGTGAAAAGCGCCAGTTGCTGATCAACGGCGAAGCCGCCAGCGAGTGGCGTCCGGCATAACCCTCCCGTGCCCTTGCCGTGCGGGAGGGGCACCACGAATTGATGTCTACCTGTAACTAACTACGCCACAATGGTAAACCCGCGTGGCGTTTTTTATGCGTCAGCTATACCGTAAGAATGCCCCTTCCCTTATTCGGACTTCTGACGATGAAAGTAATGACTGCTCTGCTTGTTTCTCTGTCGTTGTGTTCCGCTAGTGCGCTGGCATTTCAGGAAAAGCCATCACCCGAAATGCCCTTACCATCATCGACATCGGCCAAAACCACGGCCCTCAGCCGTTTTGCAGCCGATGAGAACGATACGGCGATTACTCAGGCTTATGGACCCGGAACGTTTACCAGCAGCACCACAACCAGCGGTGGCTTCTTCGCTCCCGTCGTAACCGTACACCATCGCTAAGATAGGGTCTGTTTTCCGGGCGGGCCGTTTTAGCGTACCGGCCCGGCTGCCCGTCACCTCAAACCGCGGCAATCAGAAAACCAATTACCACACAGCACAGCACCAGAATCAGCACGGTCAAAATAATAATCATTGCACGCCTCTCTGTTCAGCTTCACAGCGCCGGGGATACGGTTGTGCCGTGATGCCACATCAGATTGCTATTTATTCACAGCAATGTGCAGTAAAGATGGAAATATGATGGCAATGCGGGCTGGTTGCGGGAAGGTTGAACAAAAGGCGGGAAAAATAACCCCGGCACGCAGGCGCGCCGGGGAAGCTGACATTAGTTGTCGATGCCTTTGCTACGCAGATAATCTTCGTAGTTACCGGTGAAGTCGATCACGCGTTCCGGCGTAATCTCAATCACGCGGGTGGCGAGCGAGCTGACGAACTCACGGTCGTGAGAGACGAAGATCAGAGTGCCCTGATACATCTCCAGCGCCATGTTCAGCGATTCAATCGATTCCATATCCAGGTGGTTGGTTGGTTCATCCATCACCAGAATGTTCGGTTTTTGCATCATCAGCTTACCGAACAGCATGCGACCTTTCTCACCACCGGACAGCACTTTTGCCGGCTTTTTGATATCGTCCTGGCTGAACAGCAAACGACCGAGGATGCTACGCACCGCCTGCTCGTCATCGCCTTCCTGCTTCCACTGACTCATCCAGTCAAAGACCGTCATGTCGTTGTCGAATTCGTACTCGTGATCCTGCGCGTAGTAGCCAATGTGCGCATTCTCAGACCATTTGACGCTACCGCTGGTGGCTTCCAGCTCGCCCACCAGGGTTTTCAGCAGGGTAGATTTACCCACGCCGTTGGTCCCCAGTACCGCCAGCTTCTCACCAACTTCCAGCAGCAGATTAACCCCTTTGAACAGCGGGCCGTTTTCAAAGCCTTTCGACAGCGCTTCCACTTCCAGCGCATTACGGAACAGCTTCTTATCCTGCTCAAAGCGAATGAACGGGTTTTGACGGCTGGAGGCTTTCACTTCATCCAGCTTGATTTTGTCAATCTGGCGGGCGCGCGAAGTCGCCTGACGAGATTTAGAAGCGTTGGCGCTAAAGCGGCTGACGAAGGATTGCAGGTCAGCGATTTGCGCTTTTTTCTTGGCGTTATCGGCCAGCAGGCGTTCGCGCGCCTGGGTCGCGGCGGTCATGTATTCGTCATAGTTACCCGGATAGACGCGCAGTTCACCGTAGTCGAGATCCGCCATATGGGTGCAGACCATGTTCAGGAAGTGACGGTCGTGCGAAATGATAATCATGGTGCTGTCACGCTCGTTCAGCACCTGCTCCAGCCAGCGAATAGTGTCGATGTCGAGGTTGTTCGTCGGTTCATCGAGCAGCAGAATATCCGGGTTAGAAAACAGCGCCTGTGCCAGCAGCACACGCAGCTTCCAGCCAGGAGCCACTTCGCTCATTGGGCCATAATGTTGCTCGACCGGGATCCCGACACCCAACAGCAGTTCACCGGCGCGGGCTTCAGCAGAATAGCCGTCCATTTCGCCGTAAGTGACTTCCAGATCGGCCACTTTGTAGCCGTCTTCTTCGGTCATTTCGGCCAGAGAATAGATGCGGTCGCGTTCCTGTTTCACTTCCCACAGCTCGCCGTGGCCCATGATGACCGTATCCAGCACGGTGAATTCTTCAAAGGCGAATTGGTCCTGACGCAGCTTACCGATACGTTCATTCGGATCGAGGGAAACGTTGCCCAGCGTCGACTCAAGGTCGCCACCGAGGATCTTCATAAAGGTGGATTTACCGCTACCGTTAGCGCCAATCAGGCCGTAACGGTTGCCGCCGCCAAATTTGACGGAGATATTTTCGAACAGCGGCTTACTGCCAAACTGCATGGTGACGTTGCTGGATACTAGCACGGGGTTATCCTGAAAAAGAGAATGAGAAGTGTGATACATCGGACATTATGCCAGCAAAACCATCACTTTTCACGGTTTGCCATAAAATCATAGGCACAGTCTGTGGTACGGTCTCCGTAATATTGCCCAATTTTTGTGCCTGAAACCTGATTTTTCCCTCAATCTGGAAGGAACCTATGACGACATACTCGCGCCATCCGGCATTCTTATCGCTCCAGGGCGGGATCAATTTTCGCGATCTCGGCGGTGTGTCCACCGTCGACGGTCGCCGTCTGCGCCAGGGAAAATTACTGCGCTCCGGCTCGTTGCATATGCTGACCGCCGAAGACCTTGGCCATCTGGACACCCTACCGCTGACTCAGGTTATTGATTACCGCGATCCGCATGAAGCACAGCGCAGCCCCGATAAACTCAATGGCCGCGCCAGCTATCTCAATGCCCCTGCAAATCCACTTACGCCGTATGTTGATGCCAAAGTCACGGAGCTGAATGCCGCCACGCTGAATGCCATAGATGGCGAACAGTTTATGCTGCAACTCTATCGTCATCTGCCGTTCAACAATGCCGCCTACCGCCAGTTGACCGATTGGCTGATGCAGCCGTTCGAGGGGGCGCTGCTGCAGCACTGCGCGGTGGGGAAAGATCGCACCGGCGTAGGCTGCGCGCTGACGCTGTTCGCCCTCGGCTGCGATAGCCATACTGTAATGGAGGAGTATCTGCTGACCCACGGCATGTTAAGCCAGGTCGAAGCCCATCTGCGCGACACGCTCGGCGATGAACTGAACGATCGTGGGCGGCAGAATCTGACGGACATCATCGCGGTACGCGAGTCCTATCTCGCGGCGGCGCTGTCAGCCATTCATGAGCGTTATGCTAGTGTCGACCTCTGGCTGGAGCAGGAGTATCAACTGACGCCACAGGCGCGAGAGGCGCTGCGCTCAAGGCTTCTGGAGGGATAGTCATCCTGTTTTATCGCATCACGCGATCTCAGGATTGATCAGGCCTGCGCACGAGACTTGAAACAACCGGCAAAAAAGTGTGATTTCGTACACATCTGATTTCCCTGTTGGCGGGAATGCACATATAATGCGCTCCCATCTATTAGCTGAATAATCTGACAAAGGCCTGTGTGGCTTTGACACTGCACACGACATAACGAATATGAAAATATCGACACTTTTAGCGGCAGCCTTCGCTCTCGTTGGCTTTTGCAACACTGCCTCCGCAGTGACTTATCCGCTACCGACCGACGGTAGCCGACTGATTGGTCAGAACCAGGTCATTACGGTTCCTGAAAACAATAAACAGCCGCTGGAGTATTTCGCCGCGAAATATCAGATGGGGCTGTCCAACATGCTGGAAGCGAACCCGGGCGTGGACACCTACCTGCCGAAAGGCGGTACCGTCCTGAATATCCCGCAGCAGCTGATTCTGCCGGACACCGTCCATGAAGGCATCGTGATCAACAGCGCGGAAATGCGTCTTTACTACTACCCGAAAGGCACCAATACCGTGATCGTACTGCCGATCGGTATCGGCCAGTTGGGTAAAGATACGCCGATCAAATGGGTCACCAAAGTAGAACGTAAGAAAGCAGGCCCGACCTGGACTCCGACGGCGAAAATGCACGCAGAATATGCGGCTGATGGTAACCCGCTGCCAGCCGTTGTCCCTGCTGGTCCGGATAACCCGATGGGCCTGTACGCACTGTACATTGGTCGTCTGTACGCCATCCATGGTACCAACGCTAACTTTGGTATCGGTCTGCGCGTGAGCCACGGCTGCGTTCGTCTGCGTAACGAAGACATCAAATTCCTGTTTGAAAACGTGCCGGTCAATACCCGCGTTGAATTTATCGATGAGCCGGTAAAAGCAACCACCGAGCCAGATGGCAGCCGCTATGTGGAAGTCCATAATCCACTGTCCACGACGGAAGCACAGTTCCAGGACGGCGAAGTGGTACCGATTACGCTGACCAAAGAAGTTCAGGCGGTCACCGGTCAGCCTGATGTTGATCAAAATGTGGTTGAGCAGGCAGTCCAGAACCGTTCCGGTATGCCGATTCGTCTGAACTAAGCCTTGCCGCAACGGCCTGATAAAGGCGGCTCTGGCGACGGATGCCCGTCCGCTGGCTGATAGAAAAAGGGTTCATGTTAATCATGAACCCTTTTTTAATGGTAGGCGTACAGCGCGAAGCCTCTGCCATAATCTGCTCTTCCCCGTGGGCCAGGGACTGTTCCACCACCAGTTAAGTTTCCATATTGTCAACTTTATGCAAAGTGCCGTATACTGTTTCCATAATGGAAACGGGAGGTAGGGACGTGCACGTTGTATCAAGAGCCCCTTTTGAGGAAGCTGCGAGACAATATCCAAATGATGCGACCGCGCTGGACGATACCTACCGGACGTTGAAGCGGCTCATTGTGGACAGTCCGGATGAGCTAAAAAAGTACTTTGCCAGTCTGGATCGCATGAAATACAGGGAGAAATGGTGGGTTATCAATATCGGCGGTAACCACTTACGGATGATATTTTTTGCTGATTTTGAACGAGGCAAAATATTTGTTAAGCATATCGCCTCCCACCCAGAATATGACCGACTCACCAAATATTATCGGGAGCACAAAGAATGATTTTCAGCGAAGCAATCAAAGCCGCGAATGATCTGGCCAGCATTGTTCCTTTGCTCGGGGGGAGTACTTCCCGCAAGGACTATGACGAAGCGGTCCGGCTGGTTGAGTACCTGCTGGAAAACGAACCTGACAGCCCGCTTGTGGACATGCTGACGGCTAAAATCGATGCCTATGAAGATTCCGCACCGGAATTCGAAGAGTACAACGCCCGAGTCGCAGCAGGTAAACATGGCGTCTCTCTGCTGCGGGTTCTCATGGAGCAGCATGGCCTGTCGCAGTCTGATTTTGAGAACGAAATTGGCAAAAAATCGCTGGTCAGCCGGGTACTCAGCGGCGAGCGGAGTCTGACTCTGGATCATATGAGGGCGCTGGCTAACCGATTTAAAATCCCCGTTTCGATGTTTGTCGATTAACCAGATAAAACCACTGTAAATCCTCGCCCTGGACGGGGCGAGAGTGCGTCCCGCGAAGACAAAATATCGCACGCCTGCTCCGCGAAAAGAGCAGGCTGCGGAACCCACCGCCAAAACCCCATGGTAAACGGCAACATCAGGCCTGATGCCCGCCCTTTTCTACCCGTTGTTGACCAGAATAATCCCGCCATGATCGTAGCGGTAATGGCAGTGGGCGTACTCTAGCGGCGTCCCGTCTTCCAGATAGATCACCTGCTCGACGCCCAGCACCGGGTCGCTCTCAGTACAACAGAGATACTGCTGATCCAGCGTATCCGGCTTCATGGCCCGCACCACCCGATGCGACCCCATCAGTTTCAGCCCCAGCGTCTCCTGGACGTAGCGAAACACCGAGCTTTCCAGATGGCTTTTATTCAGCCCTGGAACCAATGCCACCGGCATCACCGTCATATCCAGCGACACCGGTTCGCCATTCAGCACCCGCAAGCGGACAAAATCATAGACCGGCGCATCAGCATCGATCAGCAGCGAGCTTTGCTCCTTTTCCGTGGCAAAGCGCAGCTCAAAGCGGATGATCTGGCTGGTCACCTCGCCCAGATGCTCCCAGGTTTTGGTGGCACCAAAGTAGTCGCTCCCCGGCAGTTCCCACTGCGTAAGCTGGAGAAAGTTCTTGCGCACGAAGGTCCCCTGCCCCTTGCGGGTATAGATAAGCCCTTCAACGATCAGCTGGCGGATGGCCTGCTGGATGGTCATCCTGCTGGTGTTAAATTCCGCTGCCAGCGCAAACTGGTCGGGTAACGGGGCGCTGGCGGGATACTGCTGGCTGATAATTCGCTTCTTAATTTCCCGCGCGATCGCAAGATACTTCGCCGTCATTCCCCGTCCTTTTATTGATTGTTTTTACTGGTCTTTCTCTGTTCTCAGATGCGAACAAAGGCAGGCCTAAGCATACACCAAATGCCTGCCTGTCGCTCTGCCTCTACATATCCTGACCCTGGCTACGAATCGCCTGTTTTAACCAGGCATAGCTTTTCTTCGGCACCCGCTTCAGGTCTTTCAGGTCATGATTCTCGCGATTCACGTACACAACGCCGTAGCGCTTGCGCATATCGCCCTGCGAACTAAGGATATCAATCAATCCCCATCCCAGATAACCGATCACCTCGGCGCCATCTTCAAACATCGCCTCTTTCATCGCGTTAATGTGATCGCGGTGATAGGCAATACGGTAATCATCTGCCACCGGCGTTTCGCCATCCCAGGACTCAATCACGCCGATACCGTTTTCAATCGGGAACACCGGCAGCCGCCAGTCGTTGTAATAGCGGGTAATGATCATCCGAAAACCGAGCGGGTCGATCTGCCAGTTCCATTCGGTCGCTTTCAGCCAGGGATTAGGCTTGTCGCCGGACAACATATAATAATTCACCGGCGTACCTGCAGGCAGCGGATCGCTGTCGAGAGTGCGGCTGGCATAGTAGCTGAAGGCCAGATAGTCGACTTTCACCGTCGCCATCAGCGCCAGATCGTCCTCGCGATAGATGTCGCTAAACCCCTCTTTTGCCACAAAGTGCATCACTTCCGGACTGTAACCTTCCCCGGCAAAAGCACGCAGCAGGTTCTGATTGAAGAACTCATCCAACTGCTGGGCGCAGAGTACATCCCGCGGTTTACAGGTCGCCGGATAGACCTGGGCATGCGCCAGCATGCCGCCCATCAGGCACTGCGGCTTCGCCTGATGCAAATAGTCAGTCAGCTGCACATGGGCCATCATGACATGGTGCTGAATCTGGTACAGCTCGCGCAGAGTTTTCTCGCCACGCAGGTAGCCGGTGATCAGAAACGCCTCTGGCATATGGTAGAGATTCTGCTCGTTAAAGGTCAGCCAGTACTTCACCTTATCGCCATAGCACGCGATCATCTTCTGCCCATAACGGATGAACGCCTCCATCACCCGACGGTCGGCGAAACCGTTATAGCGCTCCGCCAGCGACAGCGGCATATCGAAGTGATACAGGCAGATCATCGGCTCAATACCGCGGGCGATCAGCTCGTCGATAAACTGATGGTAGAAGGCGATCCCCTCCTCATTAAACTCACCGTCTCCCTCAGGACACACCCGGCTCCAGGCAATCTGGAAGCGATAGCAGTTCATGCCGAGGTCCTGCATCAGATCGAAATCTTCCCGGTAACGATGATAGGAGTCGGTGGCTACCTTCCAGTCAGAGGCAAATTCGGCAGGCTCGCGAATGTCGTACACCGACATCCCTTTGCCGCCTTCATTCCATGCCCCTTCCGTTTGCATGCTGGAGACCGAGTTACCCCACAAAAAATCAGCCGGCAGTGCTTTGTTCATCTCTCGCCCCTATATGACTAGTCATTTAAATTTCATGACTAGTCATATAGCTGAAATCCCTGAGGCTGGCAAATAAAGGATCGTTTTTTGTGAGCGGCACAAATAAAAAACGCCGGATCGGCGTAAACCGATCCGGCGTGCGATCTGCGCCCCCGGCGAGGGCACGACGGTCGTTTATTGTTGCGCGAGCTGATCGCGACGATATTCGCCCTGACGCTCCAGCATCCAACCCGGATATTCCCGCGGCAACGCGCTGACGGCATCGAGCTGCGCCAGCTCTTCCTGGCTCAGACGAATATCGACCGCGGCGAGATTATCCGCCAGCTGTTCGCGCCGTTTGGCGCCGATAATCACGCTGCTGACCGCCGGCTGATGCAGCAGCCAGGCAAGAGCGACCTGGGCCACCGACACCCCTTTGGCTCCGGCTATCTCCCGCATCACATCGATGCAGTCAAACGCTCGCTCTTTTTCCACCGGCGGGAAATCAAAGGTCTGACGACGACCGCCGTCTTCCCCCTGCCCGTCGCGATCGTACTTGCCGCTTAGCAGCCCCCCGGCCAGCGGGCTCCAGACCATCAATCCAAGCCCTTCGCTCTGCATCATCGGCACCAGTTCACGCTCCAGATCGCGCCCGGCAATGGTGTAGTAGGCCTGCAGCGAGGCAAAGCGCGACAGTCCCAGCCGTTCGGAAATCCCCAACGCTTTAACGATTTGCCAGGCCGCCCAGTTCGACACGCCGATATAGCGCACGTGCCCCTGCTGCACCAGATTATCCAGGGCATACAGCGTCTCTTCGATAGGTGTCGCCGGATCAAAGCCATGCAGTTGATACAGGTCGATGTGATCGAGCTGTAGCCGCCGCAGGCTCTCTTTGATGCTGCCCATGATGTGATAGCGGGAACTGCCGCGGGAATTGACGCCGGCGGTACCGGTTTCCCCGAAGACTTTGGTCGCCACCACCACGTTCTCACGCGGGATTTTCAGGTTTTTCAGCGCCTGGCCGGTTAACATTTCCGAACGGCCTTCAGAATAGACGTTTGCCGTATCAATAAAGTTAATGCCTGCATCCAGCGCGCTGCCCACCAGCTGTTCGGCTTCGGCCTGGCGCAGTTGACCGATTTTGCCCCACATGCCGCCTTCGCCGCCAAAGGTCATCGTGCCCAGGCACAGCTCCGAGACAAACAGACCGGTGTTTCCTAGTTTTTGATAACGCATTGCACTCTCCTCATCAGGATGTTTACGCTCAGCGTGTTAGTTATACGCCAGAGTGAGAGAGTGCGAATGTGATGATTCTGTCTGTTTCTTGCCCAATTCTCTGAACATCAGGCAACGCAGTGCAGCAGGAGATACCCCACCAGCGCCGCCCACAGCAGCATCGGCAGAGAATAAAGGTGGAAACGCCACCAGATCCGCCGGTCTGAGGCCATGCGTAGCGCAATAAGATTCGCCAGCGAGCCGGGCAGCAGACCAAAGCCGCCAACGTTAACCGCCCAGGCCAGCAGCGTTGAAGGGGGAACATAGTTGAGCAGCAAAATAGTGGAAGGTACGTTGCTGATAAACTGCGACAGTCCGATAGACGTCAGCCACAGACCGCCCGCTGACAGCTGGCCGACGCCGCTCAGAACCTGGTGCAGAGCGGGAAGCTGAGTCAGCAGGTGAACGTCGATGAACATCACCATAAAGACCAGTAGCAGCGACCAGTCGACGTGGATAATCACCGCGCGCGCCAGCAGCAGGAAGCCGAGGACAATCAGCCCCAACCCCCACAGCTCAAGCTTCATTTCTAATGCTGCCAGGAAGACCAGATAAAACGCCAGGCAGCTCCATACCAGCTTTGGCTGCCACGACGGCGTCCGGTCCGAATGTTGAAAATGCAGTCGGGTAGCGGAAAAACAACACCAGCACAGCACCAGCAGCGTCAACATCATCGCTACCGCCAGCGGCAGCATCTGCCCGATAAAGCCCAGGAAACTGAGGCCCGAACGCCCCCATAACAAGATATTTTGCGGATTACCGATCGGCGTTAACAGCGAGCCGGCGTTGACCGCCAGCGCCTCAAAAATAATCAGCCGGTTCACCGGGATCGCACACCACTTCTTCAGGGTGAGCGTTAACGGTACGACGATAAACAACGCCACATCGTTGGTCAGAAAGGTCGAGAGCAGCGCCGCCGCCAGCACCATAAACAATGCCAGTTGCCGCTCTGTTGCAAACCGGCGCGCCATTTTGCGGCCCAGCACATCAAAATAGCCGCTGAGTTCAATCCCTTTGGTCAGCAGCATCAGCCCGCTGAGCGTGATAATCGTGTGCCAGTCGATGGCCTGAGGCCAGCTTTTGGGCGCAAAGGGCACAAAAAAGCTTAAGCCGCAGGCAACGATCAGCAGCAGATGCAAAAAGCGGTCGCGAGCCAGCGACTGAACAAAGGGCAGGTTCATTCGCCTTGCGACCCGTGTTTCAGGGTGAACTGATGAAATGCTACCAGGGTTTCTTCACTGACGTGGTGCTCCATCCCTTCGGCATCGCGGCGGGCGATCTCCGGGCTGACGCCGAGCACCAGCAGGAAATTTTCGACGATCTGGTGCCGTTCGCGGCTCTCGTGGGCCAGCTTCTCACCTTCCGGAGTTAAGAATACACCCCGCCACGGGATCTGTTCGATCAGGCCAACGCTGGCCAGTCGTTTGAGCATTTTCGCGACCGTCGGCTGCGATACCCCCAGACGTGCGGCCATATCCACCTGACGGGCTTCACCCACTTCACGAATCAGGTCGGAAATCAGCTCGACATAGTCATCAATCAGCTCCCGACGGTGGGCTTCACGCACCTGGCGAAACCCTTCAACGTGTTCTTCGACATTAACAAGCTGCGTCACTTTTTTTGTTATAGGTTTACCCGCGCGACGGTTCATTGTGCTTCCTCATACCAGTGACGCATCAAGCATCATCTCAAAAGATCCCCATTGTAAATGATTGGGCCCGTAGCACAAAAAATTAACGTTTTAGCCATAGCTATAAGATATAGCCTGTGCTATATCTGTATGTAATGCAGACATCCTTCAAGGAGCGAAGGGCGAAACTACAGGAGGTCCCATGAACGAATTTAAGAGGTGTTTACGCGTGTTTACTCATTCCCCATTCAAGGTTCGCTTAATGCTGATTAGCATGCTGTGCGACATGATGAACGGCAAAAATCGTCAGCAAAAACCCAACCAGTAACGCGGCGTCGCGGCACGCCGCTTCATTTTTCCGTCATAATTGGCCGTCATACTGTCTCGTTCCACCTTTTTCCCGCCACTTTTTTCAAGTTTTGTAAGCTTTCTCTCAAAACAATCCGTTATGCCTGGTTGACCTTATCATTTGCAAGCCCTATCGTTTGTCAGCCCTGCCACTACTGCGGCTCACAGAGACCCTCTTCAGGCACTGTCCAGCAGGTTTTACCCCTTGATGCCAGGGGATGCACATGGCGTCTTTTTGATTACTAACTATGAATGTCACCCTGAAAGAAACGCTGGTCGCCCGGGGATTAGTCCCCAATCCATGGACAGGATTTTATTTTTTACAGTCTCTGTTAATTAACCTGGCCCTCGGCTACGAATTTAGTCTGCTCTATACCGTCGCTTTTACATGCGTGCTACATCTGCTGTGGCGCACGTTCCCGCGCGCGCAAAAAGTCGTGGTGGGATGCTATTCCCTGCTCGCCGCACTCTACTATCCATTCGGGCAGGCCTACGGCGCGCCCAACTTCAATACGCTGCTGGCGCTACATGCCACCAACGTCGAAGAGTCGACGGAAATTCTGACCATTTTCCCCTGGTACAACTACCTGCTGGCGGTCTTTATTTTTGCGCTCGGCGTGATTGCCGTGCGCCGTAAACCGGAAGAACCCAAACGCCTGAATAAAGTAGAAATACTCGGCGTGCTGTTCAGTATCGCGATTTTCTTCCTGCAGCCGGTGCAGAATCTGGCCTGGGGCGGCGTGTTTAAAGTGATCGATACCGGCTACCCTGCCTTTCGCTTCGTGAAAGACGTGGTGGTCAATAATAATGAAGTGCGGGATGAGCAGTCGCGTATGGCGCAGCTCGCCAACATGAAAGACAGCTGGCACGTGATGGCGGTCAAACCCAAATACCATCTCTATGTGGTGGTGATCGGGGAAAGCGCGCGCCGTGATGCGCTCGGGGCCTTTGGCGGACACTGGGACAATACACCGTTTGCCAGTTCCGTAAATGGCTACCTGTTTAATGACTACATTGCCGCCAGCGGCTCGACGCAAAAATCACTTGGGTTGACGCTCAATCGGGTCGTCGACGGGAAACCGCTGTATCAGGATAACTTTGTTACCCTGGCGAACCGCGCAGGCTTTCAGACGTGGTGGTTTTCCAATCAGGGGCAAATTGGCGAATACGATACGGCGATCGCCAGCATTGCTAAACGCGCGGATGAGGTACAGTTCCTCAAAAACGGCGATTTTGAAGCCAATAAAAACACTCAGGATGAGCAGCTCTTAAAGCTGACTGAACAGGTGCTCTCGGTGCAGCGCACTCAGCCGCAGCTGATCGTTCTGCATTTGATGGGGTCGCATCCGCAGGCCTGCGATCGTACCAAGGGCAAATATACCGTCTTCGTACAATCGAAAGAAACCTCCTGTTACCTCTACAGCATGACGCAAACCGATGCGCTGCTGGGCAAGCTCTATCATCAACTGCAAAATTCTGGCGATAGCTTCTCGATGACCTATTTTTCCGATCACGGTCTGGCCTTTAAAGAGCGTGGCAAAGAAGTTCAGTACCTGGCGCACGACGACAAGTATCAGCAAAACTTCCAGGTGCCGTTTATGGTGTTATCCAGCGATGATAAAGCGCATAAGGTCATTAAGGCCCAGCGTTCTGCCAACGATTTCCTCGCCTTTTTCTCGCAGTGGACCGGGATAAGCGCCCAGGAGATTACCCCACGCTATCGTTTTATCTCTGAACAGCGTGCCGGACCAACCTTTATCACCAACTTCCAGTTGCAGAAGGTGGAGTATAGCCATCTGGGTACTGACGCCTTCACCATTCGCTAACGCCGCTCGCCGCTAACCGCCTGAAATCAGCCAGATTTCAGGCAAAAAAAATCCGCCTCTGTGAGGCGGATTTTTTATATCACCGAAGTGATTAGAAGCTGTAACCAACGCCAGCGATCCAGGTACCAACGTCAACGTTACGAATACGAGACTGCTCGTAGGAGAAGTCCAGAGCAACGTTTTCGATCGGGTTGAACTGCATACCAGCACCGTAGGAGAAACCGTAGTCGCTCATGTCGTGCTTGTTCGGGTAGCTGTTGTCCTGGAATTTACCGTGGCCAAGACCAACAACACCGTAGATGCTAGCCCAGTCGTTCAGACGGTAAGCCGGACCTGCAGTGATACCGTAGTACTGGCCTTTCTGGTAAACGCCGCCTTCGGTACGATCTTTTTCAGTGTAGGTGAAGGAACCGATAACACCCAGCGGGCTATTGTCTTGCTCGTAACGGTACTTCAGGTTGAAACCGCCTGCTTTGTTGGCTTCACCCTGCATGTCGCTCTGCGCATAACCACCGGTAACGGTAGAAGTTGCAGCGAAAGCGGTACCTACGGATGCTGCCAGTACAACAGCCAGTGCTGAAAAACGTGCAATTTTATTCATAACCACCTCAAATGTGTTTCTAATAAGTCCTAAGCTTTAAATATATCAAAAACTTTCGAGAAACTCTTTTCACTTTACACTGTCTAACAGTGCTTTTCCTGTAACCAAAAGTTTCCGCAATTTTGTAACAATCTGGAAAACAACCGTTTTAATCGAAGACCCTGCTATTAACGCGCATTACTCACAGGGCGTGCATCCAGATAATTCCTAATCTGATAGTCGTTTAATCTACCTGTTACACAGCATTGTACGCATCTCGTCTGCGTTTTTTTCAACAATAGCTAAACCGTATAAGTGTTCTTCATTTACACTGGAACCTTTACCTCATTTGACAAACCCTGACAGGAGAAAGGATGCCCGGCTCGTCCCGCAAAGTACCGGCATGGCTGCCGATATTGGTTATTTTAATCGCGATGGTTTCTATTCAGAGCGGTGCATCGTTAGCAAAATCACTGTTCCCGCTCGTCGGCGCACCGGGCGTCACCGCGTTGCGTCTGGCGCTAGGCACGCTCATTCTGGCGATCGTCTTCAAGCCCTGGCGTCTGCGCTTTACCGCAGAGCAACGCCTGCCGTTGCTCTTTTACGGCATCTCGCTGGGGGCGATGAACTACCTCTTCTATTTATCCATTCAACGTATTCCGCTGGGGATTGCGGTAGCGCTCGAGTTTACCGGCCCGCTGGCGGTTGCGTTATTTGGCTCGCGGCGTCCGCTCGATTTCGTGTGGGTAGTTCTGGCGGTGCTGGGGCTGTGGTTTTTGCTGCCGCTGGGGCAAGATGTCGCCCAGATTGATCTGACAGGGGCATTGCTGGCGCTCGGCGCCGGAACCTGCTGGGCGGTCTATATCCTGACCGGTCAGCGCGCCGGGGAAGAACACGGACCGGCCACGGTAGCCATGGGATCGCTGATTGCATCGGTGATCTTTGTGCCGCTCGGCATGATCCAGGCCAGCGATACGCTGTTCCAGTGGGCCCTGCTGCCGTTGGGCCTGGCTATCGCAATACTCTCTACGGCGCTGCCTTATTCGCTGGAGATGATTGCCCTCACCCGTATGCCCACCCGAACCTTCGGTACCTTGATGAGTATGGAGCCGGCCCTCGCCGCCCTTTCCGGGATGGTATTCCTCGGTGAGACGCTGACGGCAACGCAAACCCTGGCTCTGGGGGCAATTATTCTTGCCTCGATGGGCTCGACCTTAACCATGCGTCGGGACAGCAAAATCGAAAAAGTCGATATCAGCTAACGTTGCCGGCCGCTCTGCATAGCCACAGGAGCCATGCAGAGCGGCAATATTCACAGTTAATCCATTGATTTTATATACTTTATAGAACAGTCAACAACTCTACGCTATCAAACCGATAGAGACTACCGCCCTCCGCGTTGCCCAATCCGTTGTTATAATGAGTCTCATCAGTGACCGACTACACTTACTCCGGTCAATGCAAAATTGATGTATGACGAGTTTCAATATCAAGAGGAATGACACGATGACGACTGCAAAACTGGTTAAAACGAAAGCATCCAACCTGCTCTATACCCGCAACGATGTGGCAGATCAGGAGAAGAAGGCCACCATTGAGCTGCTCAATCGTCAGGTCGTCCAGTTCATCGACCTGTCGCTGATTACCAAACAGGCCCACTGGAATATGCGCGGCGCTAACTTTATCGCCGTCCATGAAATGCTCGACGGTTTCCGCACCGCGCTGACAGAGCATCTCGATACCATGGCAGAACGTGCCGTCCAGCTTGGTGGCGTCGCGCTGGGCACCACCCAGGTGATTAACAGCCAGACCCCGCTGAAAAGCTATCCGCTGGATATTCACACCGTTCAGGATCACCTGAAAGAACTGGCCGATCGTTACGCCATTGTGGCCAATGACGTGCGTAAAGCGATCGCAGAAACTAAAGACGAAGACACCGCCGATATCTTCACCGCGGCATCTCGCGATCTGGATAAATTCCTGTGGTTCATTGAAGCCAATATCGCCTAATATCCGCCTGTCGCCGTCAGCATCGCTGGCGGCTTTTCAGATTATCCTCAGAGATTCGTCTTTTTATCCCCTCCGCCGTTATCCGCACCATTTCAGTGCATGACATTGAACAAAATGCGCACTAAAGTAAATCAATTGTAATAATTACCTCACACAATCGTTACGGCAAGATTGTTTCCACCTGCTGTTTGCGTTAAAAATGCACTTGTTAAGCGATGCGTTAATGACGCACCAAAACGACGCCCCACAACGGTGCATTTGCCGTTCTTTTTACCCTAAATCGTGCAACAGGATTCGCTTCGTTTGTTATAAAACAACAAGTTGTAAAACTGGCACGATTTTTTCATATGGTTACCCGTTCTCGCAGGGGATCGTCCCGTGGATATAAAAGGAAATGCTATGAAGTCTGTATTTAAAGTTTCACTGGCTGCACTGACCCTGGCTTTTGCGGTTTCTTCCCAGGCCGCTGAAAAGCAACTGATTGTTGCAACCGATACGGCGTTTGTTCCGTTTGAATTTAAACAAGGTGATAAATACGTCGGCTTCGACGTTGACCTGTGGGCCGCGATCGCGAAAGAGCTGAAACTGGACTACACCCTGAAGCCAATGGATTTCAGCGGCATCATCCCGGCGCTGCAAACCAAAAATATCGACCTCGCGCTGGCGGGGATTACCATTACTGAAGAACGCAAGAAAGCGATCGAATTCTCCGATGGCTACTATAAGAGCGGTCTGCTGGTGATGGTGAAAGCTGACAACAACGACATCAAAGACGTGAAAGACCTGAACGGTAAAGTGGTCGCAGTTAAAGGCGGCACCGGTTCCGTTGACTATGCCAAAGCCAACATCAAGACCAAAGACCTGCGTCAGTTCCCGAACATCGATAACGCCTATATGGAGTTAGGTACCGGACGTGCCGATGCGGTCCTGCATGACACCCCGAACATCCTCTACTTCATCAAAACCGCTGGCCAGGGCAAATTCAAAGCTGTCGGAAGCTCTCTGGAAGCGCAAGACTACGGTATCGCCTTCCCGAAAGGCAGCGACGAACTGCGTGAAAAGGTGAACGGCGCGCTGAAAACACTGCGTGAAAACGGCACCTACAACGAAATTTATAAAAAATGGTTCGGTACTGAGCCAAAATAATAATCAGCATCTCTTCTTACAGGTCTGCTGAGGTTTGGCTCCCCGGATATCGCCACAATCCGCTATCCGGGCATCATCTCACCGCAGACCTGAGTCATTTTTTCACAGAGGGTGACCTCTGTTGTTCGACACGGTAACAGGAACACATTATGCAGTTTGACTGGAGTGCCATCTGGCCCGCCATTCCAATTTTGCTGGAAGGCGCCAAAATGACGCTGTGGATTTCCGTCCTCGGCCTGGCTGGCGGCTTGATAATCGGCCTCGTCGCCGGTTTCGCCCGCTGCTTTGGCGGTTGGATTGCGAACCACGTCGCGTTAGTCTTCATTGAGATCATCCGCGGCACCCCCATCGTCGTCCAGGTCATGTTTATCTACTTCGCCTTGCCAATGGCGTTTAATGATTTACGTATTGACCCGTTCTCGGCGGCGGTGGTGACGATCATGATCAACTCCGGTGCCTATATCGCAGAAATCACCCGCGGGGCGGTGCTCTCTATCCACAAAGGCTTCCGTGAAGCTGGTCTGGCCCTCGGCCTGTCCCGTCGCGAAACCATCCGCCACGTGATTCTGCCGTTGGCGCTGCGCCGTATGCTGCCGCCGCTGGGTAACCAGTGGATCATCAGCATCAAAGATACCTCGCTGTTTATCGTCATCGGCGTGGCTGAACTGACCCGCCAGGGCCAGGAGATTATTGCCGGTAACTTCCGCGCGCTGGAAATCTGGAGCGCCGTTGCCGTGATTTATCTGATAATCACCCTGGTGTTGAGCTTTATTCTGCGTCGTCTTGAAAGAAGGATGAAAATCCTGTGATTGAATTTAAAAATGTTTCCAAGCACTTTGGCCCGACCAAGGTGCTGCACGATATCGATCTGAAGATCAACAAAGGTGAAGTAGTGGTGATTATCGGGCCGTCCGGTTCCGGCAAATCAACCCTGCTGCGCTGCATCAACAAGCTGGAAGAGATCACCAGCGGTGAACTGATTGTCGATGGTCTGAAGGTCAATGACCCGAAAGTTGACGAGCGCCTGATTCGTCAGGAAGCGGGCATGGTATTCCAGCAGTTTTACCTGTTCCCACATCTGACCGCGCTGGAGAACGTCATGTTCGGGCCGCTGCGCGTGCGTGGTGCCAACAAACAAGCCGCCGAAAAACTGGCGAAAGATCTGCTGGAGAAAGTCGGCCTCGCCGAACGCGCCCACCACTACCCTTCCGAGCTCTCGGGCGGGCAGCAGCAGCGCGTGGCGATCGCCCGAGCCCTTGCGGTGAAGCCAAAAATGATGCTGTTTGATGAACCGACCTCCGCCCTCGATCCGGAGCTGCGCCACGAAGTACTGAAGGTGATGCAGGATCTGGCCGAAGAAGGCATGACCATGGTTATCGTGACCCACGAAATCGGTTTTGCTGAGAAAGTGGCATCGCGGCTGATCTTTATCGATAAAGGGCGAATTGCCGAAGATGGCGACCCACAGGTGCTGGTGAAGAACCCGCCGAGCCCGCGTCTGCGCGAGTTCCTGCAGCACGTCGCCTGATGTCTCCAACGGCTCCCCACCCAGGGGAGCCGCTTTCCAGATTACTCTCACGCCTTTCAACTTCTATACTTAATCGTTTTGAAGAAGAAAGGAGTCTCCCGTGCCGTGGATCCTGTTATTGCTCGCCTCGCTGTTTGCCGCTCCGCTGTCGGCAGCCACGTTGCCAGGCGTTCCGGCGGCCACCGCTGAACAATCACCCGCCAGCAGCGAACCCGACCTTGAGACCAAAAAAGCGGCCTATGCGGCGCTGGCTGACGTGCTGGAAAATGAGCGCGCGCGCAAGGAGCTAATCGACCAGCTCCGCTCCGCAGCCGCCACGCCGCCGCCGGCCAGCACCCCGGCGCTGACGCCGCCGGAAGTGACCGATGAGCGCACGGTACTGGAAAACGTCACTCAGGTTAGCCGCGAATACGGGGAGCGCTTTGCCTCACGGTTCTCGCAACTGTGGCGCAATATCACCGCCTCGACCCACAAACCTTTCCATGCCGACACCTTCCGCAACGCCGCCAGCTACTTCCTGCTGCTGGCCTCGCTGGTATTTGCCTTCTGGTGGCTGGTGCGGCTGGCGGCCCTGCCGTTGTATCGCAAAATGGGCCAGTGGGGACGGCGTAAAAACCACGACCGCAGCAACTGGCTGCACCTCCCGGCAACCATCGCTGGGGCGTTTATCTTCGACCTGCTGCTGCTGGCACTGACGCTGTTTGTCGGCCAGATGCTCAGCGACCGCTTTAACGGCGGTAACCGGACCATCGCCTTCCAGCAAAGTCTGTTTCTCAACGCTTTCGCCCTGATTGAGTTCTTTAAAGCCATACTGCGGCTGATATTCTGCCCGCGGGTAGCGGAACTTCGGCCCTTTGCGATAAGCGATGAGGGGGCAAAATACTGGAACCTGCGCCTGAGCGCGCTCAGTAGCCTGATCGGCTACGGTCTGATCGTGGCGGTGCCGATTATCTCCAACCAGGTCAATGTGCAGGTTGGGGCATTGGCAAACGTGGTCATCATGCTCTGCATCACCTTGTGGGCACTGTACTTAATTTTCCACAATAAAAAGATGATTACCCTGGGGCTTATTCAGCTGGCGGACCGCTCGCTGGCCTTTTTCAGCCTGTTCATCCGCGCGTTTGCGCTGGTCTGGCACTGGCTGGCCTGCGCCTACTTTATCGTGCTGTTTTTCTTTTCGCTCTTCGACCCCGGCAACAGCCTGAAATTTATGATGGGGGCGACGGTGCGCAGCCTGGCTATCATCGGCGCCGCAGCGCTGCTCTCCGGCATTTTGTCACGCTGGATTGCCAAAACCATCACCCTGTCGGCGCAAACGCAGCGTCTTTATCCGGAACTGCAAAAACGCCTCAACGGCTGGATCTCGGTTTCGCTAAAGGCGGCCCGCATCCTGGTGGTCTGCGTCGCTGTAATGCTGCTGTTGAGCGCCTGGGGTCTGTTCGATTTCTGGAACTGGATACAACACGGTGCCGGGCAAAAAGCGGTGGATGTGCTGATCCGCATTGCACTGATCCTCTTTTTCTCCGCCATCGGCTGGACGCTGCTTGCCAGCCTGATTGAGAACCGCCTGGCTTCCGATATTCACGGTCGCCCGCTTCCCGGCGCCCGTGCCCGTACGCTGTTGACGCTGTTTCGCAACGCGCTGGCGGTCATCATCAGCACTATTACGGTCATGATCCTGCTGTCGGAAGTGGGGGTCAATATTGCCCCGCTGCTGGCCGGTGCCGGCGCGCTGGGTCTGGCCATCTCCTTCGGCGCCCAGACGCTGGTGAAAGATATTATCACCGGCATTTTTATCCAGTTTGAGAATGGGATGAACACCGGGGATCTGGTGACTATCGGTCCGTTGACCGGTACCGTGGAGAGAATGTCCATTCGTTCCGTCGGTGTGCGTCAGGATACCGGTGCGTACCATATTATCCCGTGGTCTTCGATCACCACTTTCGCCAACTTCGTACGCGGTATCGGTTCGGTGGTTGCTAACTACGACGTCGACAGACAGGAAGATTTGGATAAAGCCGCTCAGGCCTTGAAAGCGGCGGTAGCGGATGTGATGGATCAGGAGGAGATTCGTGGGCTGGTGATCGGCGAGCCGTCCTATGCCGGGCTGGTCGGCCTGAGCAATACGGCGTTTACGCTGCGGGTCACCTTCACCACCCTGCCGCTGAAACAGTGGACGGTCCGCTTTGCCCTCGACACCCAGGTGAAAAAGCACTTCGACCTGGCCGGGGTTCGCGCACCAGTGCAAACCTATCAGGTGCTGCCGATGCCCGCGGCGATTTCTGCCCCCGGAGCACCGCCGATGCCCTCAGAGCCAACGTAATAGTGTCAGCCCGCCTGGGCTGACCATCGTCGCTGGCTCGCAGGCCAGTATTACAGTGGACGGCGACGTTTGGCCTCATCCATAAAGGTCCAGGCGATAAAGCGACTCTGCTTCTGCCCCTGGGCCATCTCTTTTTTCACCACCTTCACCGCCCCAACGTCGGTCAGTGCACGGTACAACGGCGGCAGGTTATCGCCACGTGAAACCAGCGAGGTAAACCATTTTACCTGGCGACCAAAGACCTGGCTTTCACGGATCATCTGGGTAATGAACGCCACTTCGCCACCTTCACACCACAGCTCCTGCTGCTGGCCGCCGAAGTTCAACACGCTGTCCGTCCCCAGCCCGAGGTTACGGCGCTTGCGCTCACCGCCGGCCTGCGCGCTGGCGGCAGAGTCGTGGAACGGCGGGTTGCATAACGTCGCCTCGAAGGTCTCGTTTTTATGAATAATTCCGCTAAAGATTGCGCCGCTCTCTTTCTGCCGACGCAGACGGATTTGACGACTGAGCCCAGGATTAGCGCTGATGATCGCCTGCGCGCTGGAGAGCGCCTCCTGGCTGATCTCGCTACCGGTGAAACGCCAGCCATACTCATGTACGCCAATCAACGGATAGATTAAGTTGGCACCGGTCCCGACGTCCAGGATGCTGGCATTCTCGGGGATCGTGCCGCTATCCAGCGCCAGCAGGTCGGCCAGATGGTGGATATAATCCGCCCTTCCCGGCACCGGCGGGCATAAAAAGCCGTCCGGAATATCCCAGTGTTTCACCGCGTAAAAGTGCGCCAGTAGGGCCTTATTCAGCGCTTTCACCGCCAGTGGATTGGCAAAATCAATGGTCTGCTCGCCCACGGGATTCAGGGTGATAAAGCCTTGCAGCTCAGGGTGAGCCTGGCATAGCGCGGGCAAGTCATAACGTTGATGGTGACGGTTACGCGGGTGTAATCCCGGTTTCTGGGCTTTCATGGCAATCTCCTTTGAACAGCCGCGTAAGATACCCGTTGACGGCGGCGCGGTAAATAAGGGAGTCTGGATATCTACTCTTCGGTTACGGGTGTTCTATGTATTTCTATCAACCTTCACAGGGACATGGCCTGCCGCACGACCCGCTAAACGCGATTATCGGACCACGGCCCATCGGCTGGATTTCTTCTCTGGACGCCGCCGGGCAACGCAACCTTGCTCCCTACAGCTTCTTTAACTGCTTTAACTATCGGCCACCAATTATTGGCTTTGCCAGCAGCGGATGGAAAGACAGTGTACAGAATATTGTCGAAACCAAAGAATTTGTCTGGAACCTCGCGACCCGCGAGCTGGCCGAAGCCATGAACGAGACCTCGGCCAGCATTCCGCGCAGCGAAGATGAGTTTGCCCGTGGCGGGTTGACCCCCGCAGCCAGCCGCCTCATCGCCGCACCTCGGGTCGCAGAAAGCCCGGTGAACTTCGAATGTCGGCTATCGCAATGCATTCGCCTGACCACCGCCGACGGGGACGCTGTCGATAGCTGGCTGGTTCTGGGTGAAGTCGTGGCGGTGCATATCGACGATACCCTGCTGGAAAATGGCATTTATCAGACCGCAAAGGCCCGGCCGATTCTGCGCGCCGGTGGGCCGAGCGCCTACTACACGATTGATGAGAGCCTGCGCTTCGATCTGATCCGTCCGGACGCACGCTAGCGCCTGCAGCACCTCCATCCTCTGTTGCCCGGCCGGCTGGTCAGGCAACAGTTTTTTCTGCCAGCCTGATGCCCAAAAAAAACCTTTGGTTTCGCTGATTTATCCCACCGCTGCTGCCAGAAAGACCTAAACTTAAAGTATGTCCCATGCTGTTAATGAGGATATGCTCATGAAAAGACATCCGCTGTTACTCATCCCCTTCGTCTTTGCCACCCTCTCTTTTATTGCCCATGCCGGGACGCTCCCACCGTCGGTCAGCGACGAGAGCGGCCCGTTACGCCCGGTCGGTAGCGTATCGGCTTCCGGCGCCAGCAATCTCGATGATTTAGAAGCGAAACTGGCGGAAAAGGCCCGGGAACAAGGAGCTGTCGCCTGGCGCATCAACGCTGCCAACGGCAGTAATAAAATGTCGGGCACCGCCATTATCTATAAGTAATGTTCATGTTTACGGGCCAGCCCGACTAGCTCGCTGGCCCTGACATAGCCCACAGGCCCGCCGCGGTTCGGTATCTCTATTTATGTAGAAAAATGCAGTTCATGTAAATAAATGTGTTTATTTTTCTATTAATGAGTGATAAAAATTCGCCGTCATTTGATAATAGTTATCAAAATCATTATCAAACGCATTGTTATTTTAACAAATCACCTGCAGTGGACACCACGAAGCATTGCTTTGCTAGTGGTCATAATGACTAATTAAAACAATAAGTTGCTCATTGAAAATGGATAAAAAACATCAGCTACCGTTCAGTAGCTTTAGCTCGCTGACAATTTTCACCGGCCTGTGTCTCAGCCTTTCTCCAACAGGTCAGGTACTGGCAGCCGACAGCACTGAACAACATGCCGACGAAACGCTAGTTGTTGAAGCGCAAACCCCGTCGTTATATGCCCCGGCACAATCCGCCGATCCGAAGTTTTCCCGCCCGATCGTTGACACGACCCGAACGGTTACGGTGGTCTCCGAGCAGGTGATGAAAGATCAAGGCGTCACTAACCTGACCGATGCGCTGAAAAACGTCCCGGGCGTCGGGGCCTTCTATGCCGGTGAAAACGGCAACTCATCGACCGGTGATGCGATCTACATGCGCGGGGCCGACACCTCCAACAGCATTTACGTTGACGGTATTCGCGATATCGGCAGCGTCACCCGCGACACCTTCAATACCGAGCAGGTTGAAGTGATCAAAGGCCCGTCCGGTTCCGACTACGGACGCAGCGCGCCAACCGGCTCGATCAATATGATCAGTAAACAACCTCGTCTTGCCTCCGGCATTGATGCCTCCGTCAGCGCAGGTAGTGCCTGGTCCCGCCGCGGTACACTGGATATTAACCAGGAAATTGGCGACACCAGCGCCGTGCGCCTGAATTTGATGGGTGAGAAAAACCACGATGCCGGACGGGATCGTGTCGAAAATGAGCGTTACGGCGTGGCGCCTTCAATCGCCTTTGGCCTCGACACCGGGACGCGCCTGTATCTTAACTATCTGCATGTCACCCAGCACAATACGCCTGACGGCGGCATCCCGACCATTGGCCTGCCGGGATATTCCGCACCGTCCGCTGGTACCGCCGCCCTCAACAGCTCCGGTAAAGTTGCCACCAGCAATTTCTACGGTACGGATTCCGATTACGACGACTCCACTACCGATACCGTGACCATGCGCTTCGAGCACGATCTTAACGACACCACCACGATCCGCAACACCACCCGCTGGTCACGCGTGAAGCAGGATTACCTGATGACCGCCATCATGGGCGGCGCGTCCAACATCACCCAACCCGATCCGAATGACGTGGGTACCTGGACCTGGTCGCGCAACATGAACACCAAAGACGTCAGCAATAAAATCGTCACCAACCAGACCAACCTGACCTCGAACTTCTACACCGGCACGGTGGAGCATGACGTGAGCACCGGCATCGAGTTCACCCGCGAAACCCAGGTCAACTATGGGGTTTACCCTATTACCGCGCCACCGGTGAACATCTACCACCCGAACAGCGGCGTTTCCGTGGGTGGTCTGAACCCCAGCGGCGCCAATGCCAACGGGCAGACGGATACCTTCGGCGTATATGCCTTCGACACGCTGCAGATCACCCGTGATTTCGAGATTAACGGCGGAATCCGTCTGGACAGCTACCAGACCAAATACGACAGCTCAAGCCTGTGTGGCGGTACCGGCCGTGGTGCCATAGCCTGCCCGACCGGCGTGGCGAAAAATACTCCGGTAACCACCGTCGATACGTCCACCAGCGGCAACCTGGTTAACTGGAAAGCCGGGGCGCTGTATCATCTGACCGATAGCGGCAATATCTACGTCAACTACGCTATCTCGCAGCAACCACCGGGCGGCAACAACTTCGCCCTGGCGCAGAGCGGTACCGGCAACAGCGCCAGCCGCACTGACTTCAAGCCGCAAAAAGCAAAAACCAGCGAAGTGGGCACCAAGTGGGAGCTGTTAGATAAGCGTCTGCTGCTGACGGCGGCGATTTTCCGTACCGACATTGAGAATGAAGTCGAGCAAAATGACGACGGTACTTACTCGCAGTACGGTAAAAAGCGGGTAGAAGGCTATGAGCTGTCTCTGGCCGGCAATATTACCCCGGACTGGCAGGTCATCGGCGGCTATACCCAGCAGCGTGCCAGCATCAGTGAAGGGGCTAACGTGGCCCAGGACGGTACCAGCGCGTTACCGTACACCCCGGAACACGCCTTTACCGTCTGGAGCCAGTACCAGGCCACCGATGCGATTGCGCTTGGCGCAGGCGCACGTTATGTTGGCAGCATGCGTCGCGGAAGCGATGGTGCCGTCGGGACGCCGTCCCATACCGAAGGTTACTGGGTGGCCGATGCCAAAGTTGGCTATCGTATCAACCGTAACGTCGATCTGCAGCTGAACGTCTATAACCTGTTTGATACCCATTACGTCGCCTCCATCAACAAGAGCGGCTATCGTTATCACCCGGGCGAGCCGCGCACGTTCCTGCTAAGCGCCAATGTGCATTTCTGATCCGATACGGGGCGTTAACGCCCCGTTTTCTCTGGAGAAACAAAGATGATGTACCATATTCCTGCCGTCCTCAGCCCGCAGGACGTTGCCGCGTTTAACCAGCGCTTGCAGCAGGCCGAATGGGTAGACGGTCGCGCCACTACCGGCGATCAGGGCGCGCAGGTGAAGAAAAACCAGCAGGTGGATACCCGCAGCCCGCTGTATGACGAACTGCAGAACCACGTGCTGGCGGCGTTAAATCGCAGCGCGCTGTTTTTCGCGGCAGCGTTGCCGAAAACGATCTCCAGCCCGCTGTTTAACCGCTACCAGCAGAGTGAAACCTACGGTTTTCACGTTGACGGCGCGGTACGCAGCCACGCCCAGAACGGCTGGATGCGCACCGATCTTTCCGCCACGCTGTTCCTGAGCGCCCCGGAAAGCTATGAAGGCGGCGAACTGGTGATTAACGACACCTACGGTCAGCATTCGGTCAAACTGCCGGCCGGCGATCTGGTGCTCTACCCTTCCAGCAGCCTGCACTCGGTCATGCCGGTCACTCAAGGCGTGCGCGTGGCCTCTTTTCTGTGGGTACAGTCGATGATTCGCGACGACAAACGGCGCGGCATGCTGTTCGAGCTGGATCGCAATATTCAGACCCTGAAAAGCCGCCACGGCGAAAGTGACGAAGTGCTGTCGCTGCTCAACCTCTATCACAACCTGCTGCGGGAATGGTCAGAAATCTGACCCATATTGATACTTTTTCTGCGCCCACTGTTCTATAGACTGAATCATGCAGGTTGCATGACAACGACGTGTTAGACGTTGTTGAACTTACCGTATGATCAACACGTTGCATGATTGACTAACAATTTTTAGTCGTAGAAATGAAAAAGCCCCAGCAATAAAACACCGGGGCTTTTAAGATACTTTCAAATTAATATTCAAAATTAATCAACTTAATTATTTAATACTACTACTAAGATGTACATGTTTTACAGGATATATCGGTACCTCAGATGCTGCTATCCTCCTGAAATCCTGTTAGATCAACTTCTATCCTGTGTATTTCATCGAGAATTATCCTTACGACATTTCTCAACAAGTACATCGCCCGCGCGATATATACTCTTTGATGCGTTGCCTTACTATCTTCGCTGTTTTTCCGATGTCGTGCCTGTTACCTATCGGACTGCGAAATAACATTCAACAACAAGACCTTACATCATCGCGCCATCGTCCACATTATGCGATTGTAGAGCTTTACTACGCGGCCTTAAATCCTCTTCACACGAGCCTGAACTTTTTGCTCAATGCACAAGAACCCAAACAAAAATACTTCGTGGCCTTTATCGCATCTAACTTACTTAACCTACTAAATCACCGGTTAATAAACTTCTGACTTGATTCCACACCGGTGATAAGGTCAATCTACTCGTTATTAATCATCTGTCAACACTGTATTTTTAAACAGTTCACTTGAGATTATCCTAACCCTGAACAGAGGTGTTTAATCAGTCAACTCAGGGTCAGCGTGATAACGCCAGGAATACTGCAGGGTATATACTGTACATAAGCAACATAGTGTGGAGGTACAGCATGGCATCAGGCTGGACAAACGACGGCGCAGTACAGGATCAAATCGACAGTACCATCGACGATGCGGTCGCGCGGGCGAGAAATGCGCTTCCCAGCGGCGAGAGCCACAAATTTTGTGATGAATGCGGAGAGCCGATTCCGGAGGCCCGCCGTAAGGCGATCCCGGGGGTCAGATTCTGCGTGAAGTGCCAACAGGATAAAGATTTACATAACAATACATTTTCAGGATATAATCGCAGAGGATCCAAGGACAGCCAGCTTCGCTGACTCTCCTTTACCGTTCATTACCGCAGAAGGCGTTATCTTTTCGCGCACGTTTTTTGGCGAATAAAGTAGCAATCTGTGCCCTTCAAAGTTTCTTCACGCCGCTATCGCCTTTGCGGTGACTGTCGTGGAAAATAATTTATTAATATTCAATAAATTAATAATGATTCAAAAAATTTGATGGAGACTGTTAATTTCCTTCGATTTTATATCTCGCAAAAAAACGTGATACTTATCACATCGACGGAACATCGTCCCCTTAACAAAATAACCTGCGAGAGATTGACTATGAAAACCATTAAATATGCTGCCGCTGCTATTGCTCTGTCTGCCCTGTCCTTTGGCGCTTTTGCCGCTCAGCCGGTAACGTCGGCTCAGGCTGAAAGCATGAACAAAATCGGTGTTGTTTCTGCGGAAGGCGCAACGACGCTGGACGGTCTGGAAGCAAAACTGGCTGAGAAAGCAAGTGCTGCTGGCGCAACCGGCTACAGCATCACTTCTGCGAACAGCAACAACAAATTGAGCGGTACCGCGGTTATCTATAAATAAGCGCGACGCACAGTCATACAGTATTACCCCCTGAAAAACCCTTGAAATACCCTTGTTTGCCCGTCCGTGCCACCGGACGGGCTTTTTTTTGCGTGCTATCCGCAAGCGACCAACAAGAGACCCGCGAGCTACCAGTGCTCTGCGACTTTCGCCAGCCCCTGCTCAAGCGTGGCCGATTCGCCAGTCGCAACCAGGCAGCATGCCAGCTGAATACGCAGCGACGGCGGCAGCGGTTCGCTCCCTGCCATGCAGCGCTCGATCCAGCGAGCGGTCACCAACGGATCTTTCGATTCCGGAAGTACCACAGGCGCATCCGCGGCCTCAGTTTGCCGTTCATACAATACCTGCGCTTGCGCCCCCGCGATCAGGCTAATCTGCGGACAACGCTGCGGGTTGGCATACACTTCACCCTCCGTGCCGTGCATCAATAACGCCCGGCCGCCGGTCTCGGCAAAAAAGGCGGCAACCCGGCCGACATACTCCGGATGCGAGACGCTCGACAGACGCAGCGCAGCATCTTCGGCAAACGGCGTCGCCAGTTTCGCCAGAGTATGCGCACTGTTACGCACCCCCATCCGCCAGCGCAGGGCAAGTTGCTTTTCCAGCGGTGGGCAGAATGCGCCGACCGGAATATAGACCGGCTCGTGGCTGTCCAGCCGGGCCTGCGCCTGGCCGGCATGTCTCGTTGCCGGGATACCCATCAGCTCAAAAATCGTTTCGGTCAGTACCCGGGTTGGATCGTGGCTGACGCCATGAACCACCACCGGGAAGCCGAGCTTATGCAGCAGCACCGCCAGCAGCGGCGTCAGGTTGGCCTGTTTACGCGCGCCGTTATAGCTGGGGATCACGATCGGCATCGGCCTGGCGACGGGTGGCGTCAGACGCAAGGTCTTCTGCTGCATGGCTTCATAGAAGCCTTTCATTTCCGCTTCGCCTTCGCCTTTAATGCGCAGGGCGATTAAAATCCCGCCCAGCTCCAGCTCGGCTACGTCGCCGTCGAGCATTCGCGAGTAAAGCGCGCGGGCAGTATCCACATCCAGGTCACGCGCGTGATTTTTCCCGCGCCCGACTTCTTTAATGATCTTGCTGTAGTCCATCGAAGACTCCTGTTAGCTGCTCACATCGCCGACATCGCATTATTATCGCCGTTTACGGCGGGTCTGTTTGGCTTTCGTTTTGCCGGTAACCTCAGGGACGGCAGGCTGTTCTATTGGAAAAACGGGTAATGCATTCAGTAGACGCTTACCATAATTTTTGGTCAACAGACGCTTGTCATAAATCACCACTTCGCCCCAGCAGCTATGACTGCGGATAAGGCGGCCGACCTGCTGAATCAGATTGAAAGAGGCGCTGGGCAGACTTTGCACCTCGAACGGGTAGCGATTCAGGCTTTTGAGCCATTCCCCTTCGGTAATCACCACCGGACTGTCGATCGGCGGAAACGCGATTTTATGAATATGTACCTGGCTGAGCAACTCACCTTTAAGATCCAGCCCTTCGGCAAAGGACTGAAGCCCCACCAGCACGCTGCGTTCGCCACCTTCAACCCGCTTGCGGTGCAGTTCCACCAGCCGGTAACGCGGTTTATCGCCCTGTACCAACAGGAGTAAACGCAGGTCGGTGACGTGCTCCAGAAAACGTTGCATCGCCCGGCCGCTGGCAAACAGCACCAGCATCCCGAGATGTTTTTTACTCTCGACCTGCTCACGGAAATAGGCCGCCATTTCGGCGATATGCTGCTCTTCGGTATCGATCAGCGGCTCGTAGTGCATCTGCGGGATAATGATTTTGCCCTGCTCGACGTGGTTGAAGGGGGAATCCAGCGCCACAAAACGGTCGCCCGCTTTCTCCTTCAGCCCGCTCATCTCCTGCAGACGTGAAAAACTGTTCAACGAGCGCAGCGTCGCGGAGGTGACGACAATATGCGGCACGCTGCGCCACAACAATCTTTCGAGCTGATCGCTGACGCGAATGCCGACGCAGTGGAACCAGATATGCGCCTGCCCGTCACGCATATCGCGCGTGACCCATTTTGTCACCGGCGCACCGGAAGATTGGGCCAGCGATGCCAGCCGCCACAGCTTGCTCTGGCTTTCGAACATCCCCAGCGCGCGGTTCATCTGCAGCAGTACCCGGTGCAGACGGACCACATCGTGGCTGCCGGTTTTCTCACCAAGATCGTTAAGGAACAGCTCTGCCAGCCCGCGCAGCATTTCGGTGAGTTTTGCCAGCCGCTGGCAAATGTCCATCACCTCCTGCGGCAGCTCGCCCATCGGGAAGCGATGCTCGGCTTCCTGAGCGGCGGGCAGATACAGAGAAAGAATGTTATTCAGCGAGGCGATCAGCTCATACAGCTCTTCACAGTGGCTGGTCAGACGCTCGGGGTTCGCCAGCGGCGGCGTGGTTTTAGGGCGGAACTGCTCCATGCAGGTCGCCACCAGCTTGCTGAACAGGTCCAGCTGCAGCCGGTACCAAGGGGCCGTCATCTCGGCGCTCATCTCCAGCGCATCGCGGGCGACGTCCGGGAGATGATGGCCTTCATCAAGCACCAGCAGCAGGTTTTTCGGTTCCGGCAGCACCGCTTCGCTCTCCATCGCCGCCATCACCAGCGCATGGTTAGCCACCACCACTTCCGCCTCCTGGATTTCACGCCGGGCGACGAAAAATGGACATTCGCGATAGTAGTGACAGTTGCGGTTCAGGCAGCTGGCTTTATCAGTGCTCAGACGGCTCCACAGCGCATCGTCGACGGGTTTATCGGTATGATCGCGCAGGCCGTCCCACCGGTAGCTGTCGAGATCGCTTTTCAGCGTAGCGCACAGCACCTGCTCGGCCTGATTCTTCGGCGTCAGGTCGTCATCCAGAAACGCCAGCAGGTCCTGCTGCGTGGGCTCGGTGCTGGCCAGCGCAGTCAGGTTACGCGGACACACGTAGCGACCGCGCCCAAAAGCGGCGGTAAAACGCAGGTCGGGGATGATTTTGCGCAGTAGCGGCAGATCTTTGCTGTAAATCTGATCCTGCAGCGCCACGTTGGCGGTACTCACCACCAGCGTTTTCTGCTCCTCGCGTGCGATAGCAATCCCGGGGATCAGATAAGACAGGGTTTTCCCGACGCCGGTGGGGGCTTCAATTGCCAGGTGTCGCCCTTCTTCCCCGGTGAGCGTTTTCGCCACATCAGCAATCATCTGCCGCTGCGGTGGACGGGGAATAAAGTCCGGAATCTGTTCCTGAAGCGCCTTATACCAGGCGGCGATTTGCGTTTTTAGCGCAGTGGTCAAAGCCATGAGAAAACCTGAATACTGTATAAACAGCCACTATTGTGACACTTTTTGCCTGCCGGGAGGAATTTCTTTCTGCGTAATGTGGAATGAGGCTCGGGATTTGACAACGCCCGAGCGCGAGTCGCAGGGCAAGCAGGAAAACGCCCTGGATGACGGCGTAATTGCCACCATCCAGGGGACGTTTACTTCACCAGGCAACGACCCGATGAAGTAAACTGCGGGAGGTGCCGTTACTCAGCCGCCGCGGGTTTACGCGGACGACGGCGACGCTGCTGCTCGCCGGTCGGCTTCGCATCACCGATACGACGAGAAGGCTTAGCCCCGGCTTTCGGCGCCTCGCCATCCTGACGACGTGGAGCAGACTGCTGGCTGCGGCCCTGACCCTGAGCGCTACGCCCCTGGCCCTGACCACCGCGGCCCTGGCCCTGACCACGACCACCGCCGCCACGTTGCTGGCGACCGTTCTGAATCGGCTCGGCTTTGATCGACGGATCCGGCGCATAGCCCGCAACCGCGATACGGGGGATCTCTTTTTTCAGCAGACGTTCGATGTCATGCAGCAGCTTATGCTCGTCGACGCAGACCAGCGACAGCGCTTCGCCGGTGGCGGCAGCACGACCGGTACGACCGATACGGTGAACATAGTCTTCCGGTACGTTTGGCAGCTCGTAGTTCACCACGTGCGGCAGCTCTTCGATATCCAGACCGCGCGCGGCGATATCGGTAGCCACCAGCACGCGAATGCTGCCGGATTTAAAGTCGGCTAAGGCACGGGTACGGGCGCCCTGGCTCTTGTTACCATGAATGGCTGCGCTGCGAATGCCGTCTTTATTCAGTTGCTCGGCCAGATGGTTGGCGCCGTGCTTGGTGCGGGTGAAGACCAGCACTTGCTGCCAGTTACCTTCGCCGATCATCTGTGACAGCAGTTCCCGCTTGCGCTTCTTATCAACGAAATGCACGTGCTGCGTCACCTGCTCGGAAGCGGTGTTACGGCGAGCCACTTCGATCTCCAGCGGGTTATGCAGCAGCTTTTCCGCCAGAGCCTTAATATCGTCAGAGAAGGTGGCGGAGAACAGCAGGTTCTGCCGTTTGGCCGGCAGCTTCGCCAGTACGCGACGAATATCGTGGATAAAGCCCATGTCCAGCATGCGGTCGGCTTCGTCCAGTACCAGCACTTCAACCTTATCGAGGCTGACAGCATTCTGGTGCTCAAGATCCAGCAAACGCCCAGGAGTCGCCACCAGCACATCAACGCCGCTGCGCAGTTTCATCATCTGCGGGTTAATGCTCACGCCGCCGAAGACCACCAGCGAACGGATGTTCAGGTACTTGCTGTAGTCGCGTACGTTTTCGCCGATCTGGGCAGCCAGCTCACGGGTTGGCGTGAGGATCAGCGCACGCACCGGGCGACGGCCTTTAGCATGCGGCTCTTTCTGGATCAGATGCTGCAGCAGCGGCAGCGTAAAGCCCGCCGTTTTGCCGGTGCCGGTCTGGGCGCTGGCCATCAGATCGCGACCCTGCAACACCGCAGGGATCGCCTGCTGCTGAATCGGGGTTGGCTCAAGGTAACCTTGTTCGGCGACGGCGCGCAGGATATCAGGGTTCAGGCCAAGGGAATCAAAAGACATAACAACTCCAAACCGCCCCGGCCCATGACAGGCGTAGTTTTCGGGGAGATTATTGCAAAAGAGATGGCAAAAACCACAATGCCATGAAGGGGCGCAGTCTAGCAGGTTTTGTGACGTAGCGCATAAAATATCCCCTCGGGGTTTTTCCGCCGGATAATCCTCGTCACCCCTGCCTGGCAACGTCGGATGTCACAGAAGTTCATTGAGAGTATTCACCATTCTGGACAGTTCCGCGAACCGGATATACTCTTAATCAATCGATTGATTAATTCTTTGATGCCGCGATGAATACGACACCTGCAACCACCAAAGGCGAACAAGCCAAAAGCCAGCTGATTGCCGCCGCGATCGCCCAGTTTGGTGAATACGGCCAGCATGCCACCACTCGTGATATTGCCGCGCTGGCCGGGCAAAATATCGCCGCGATCCCCTACTATTTCGGCTCGAAAGATGACCTGTATCTCGCCTGCGCGCAGTGGATTGCCGATTTCATCAGCCATAATTTTCATCCTCATGCCGACGCGGCAGAAGCGCTGCTGAATACCCCATCACCGGATAAGGCCGCCATTCGCGGGCTGATCCTACGCGCCTGCCAGAACATGATTTTACTGCTGACCCAGGACGACACGGTGAATCTCAGCAAATTCATCTCTCGCGAGCAGCTCTCGCCAACCCCGGCCTATCAGCTGATCCACAGCCAGGTGATCGCCCCACTTCACCGCTACCTGACCCGCTTAATCGCCGCGTTTACTGGTCTGGACGCCGATGACACACAAATGATTCTGCACACCCACGCGCTGTTGGGGGAGATTCTCGCGTTCCGTCTCGGACGGGAAACCATTTTGCTGCGCACCGGATGGGTGCAGTTCGACGAAGAAAAAACCGAGCAAATTTATCAGGTTGTCGCCTGCCATATTGATTTTGTTCTGCAAGGGTTATCGCAAAGGAGTCTGGGATCATGAAAAAACCCGTCGTTATCGTGTTGGTAGTTTTGCTGCTGATCGCCGCATTCGGCGGCGGCTGGTGGTGGTATCAAAGCAGTCAGCATCGGGAGCTGACCCTGTATGGCAACGTCGATATTCGGACCGTCAACATGAGCTTCCGCGTCGGCGGGCGATTGGCATCGCTGAACGTTGATGAGGGCGATAAGATTCAGGCCGGGCAGACGTTAGGCCAATTGGATCGCGCCCCTTATGAAAACGCCTTACAGCAGGCTCAGGCCAATGTCTCCACCGCCCAGGCGCAATACGACCTGATGATGGCAGGCTACCGGGCGGAAGAGATAGCCCAGGCCGCCGCCGCGGTTAAACAGGCGCAGGCCGCCTATGACTACGCGCAGAACTTCTATCAGCGCCAGCTGGGGTTGCGCCAGAACAGCGCTATCTCGGTGAACGATCTTGAAAACGCGCGTTCCTCCCGTGACCAGGCGCAGGCGACGCTGAAGTCCGCCCAGGACAAACTGCGTCAGTATCGCGCCGGTAACCGCCCGCAGGAAATTGCCCAGGCCAAAGCCAGCCTTGAACAAGCGCAGGCCGCTTTAGCGCAGGCGAAACTTGATCTGCACGATACGACGTTAGTCGCCCCGTCCGATGGCATGCTGATGACCCGCGCCGTCGAGCCGGGCAGCATGCTTAGCGCCGGCGGCACGGTCATGACGCTGTCGTTGACCCATCCGGTGTGGGTTCGCGCCTACATCGATGAACAAAATCTCGGTCAGGCAACGCCCGGTCGTGAAGTGCTGCTGTATACCGATAGCCGCCCGAACCAGCCCTGGCACGGCAAAATCGGCTTCGTCTCACCGACGGCTGAATTTACGCCGAAGACCGTAGAGACGCCGGATTTACGTACCGACCTCGTCTATCGTCTGCGTATTATCGTGACCGATGCCGATGATTCGCTGCGCCAGGGGATGCCGGTTACCATCACCTTCAGCAACGGGAACGGACATGAATGAGGATGTCATCACCCTCAGCGGGCTGACCCGCCGCTTTACTGGCATGGACCGCCCCGCCGTGGCGCCGCTTAACTGCACCATCCACGCCGGTTACGTGACCGGGCTGGTCGGCCCTGACGGCGCGGGGAAAACCACCCTGATGCGCATGCTGGCTGGGCTATTGAAGGCCGACGACGGCAGCGCCAGAGTGCTCGGTTTCGATCCGATTGCCGACGACAGCGCGCTGCACGCGATCCTCGGCTACATGCCGCAGAAATTCGGCCTGTATGAAGACCTGACGGTAATGGAAAACCTCACGCTGTATGCCGATCTGCGCAGCGTCACCGGAGAGGCGCGCAAACAGACCTTCGCCCGGCTGCTGGAGTTTACCTCCCTCGGCCCCTTTACCGACCGGCTGGCGGGGAAGCTGTCCGGCGGGATGAAACAGAAACTGGGCCTCGCCTGCACCCTGGTGGGCGAGCCGAAAGTGCTGCTGCTCGATGAGCCTGGCGTTGGCGTTGACCCGATCTCGCGCCGTGAGCTGTGGCAAATGGTGCACGAACTGGCGGGGGACGGGATGCTGATCCTCTGGAGCACCTCCTACCTTGATGAAGCGGAGCAGTGCCGCGACGTGCTGCTGATGAACGAAGGCCAGCTACTGTACCAGGGCGAGCCGAAAGCCTTGACCCAGACCATGGCCGGGCGCAGCTTCCTGGTCTCCAGCCGCGAGGAGAACAACCGTCGCCTGCTGCAGCGCGCGCTGAAGCTGCCGCAGATCAGCGATGGCGTAATCCAGGGGAAATCAGTCCGGCTGATCCTCAAAAAAGAGGCCACCATTGACGAGGTGCAGCACAACAGCCAGATGCCTGCGCTGGAAATAGCCGAAACCACCCCACGCTTTGAAGATGCTTTTATCGACCTGCTGGGCGGCGCCGCCACCGCCGAATCACCGCTGGGCGAGATAATCCATCGTGTCGAGGGAAACCACGATGAAACGGTTATCGAAGCCCAAAGCCTGACCAAAAAATTTGGCGACTTTGCCGCCACCGACCACGTCGATTTCAGCGTTAAGCGCGGGGAAATTTTCGGCCTGCTCGGCCCCAACGGCGCCGGGAAATCCACCACCTTCAAGATGATGTGCGGCCTGCTGGTGCCGACCTCAGGCAAGTCGCTGGTGCTGGGCATGGATCTGAAAGTCGGATCCGGCAAGGCGCGCCAGCACCTGGGCTATATGGCGCAGAAGTTTTCGCTGTACGGCAACCTGACCGTGGAGCAAAACCTACGCTTCTTCTCCGGCGTATACGGCCTGCGTGGCCGGGCGCAGAACGAGAAAATCGCCCGCATGAGCGACGCCTTTGGCCTTCAAAGCATCGCCAGCCATGCCGCCGATGAGCTGCCGCTCGGTTATAAGCAGCGTCTGGCGCTGGCCTGCTCGCTGATGCATGAGCCGGATATTCTGTTTCTTGATGAGCCGACATCCGGCGTTGACCCCCTCACCCGCCGTGAATTCTGGCTGCATATTAATAGCATGGTGGATAAGGGGGTCACGGTGATGGTCACCACCCACTTTATGGACGAGGCCGAGTATTGCGATCGCATTGGCCTGGTGTACCACGGCAAACTGATCGCCAGCGGCACGCCGGATGCCCTGAAGGCGCTGGCGGCGAACGATGAACAGCCCGATCCCACCATGGAACAGGCGTTTATCACCCTGATTCACGACTGGGATAAGGAGCATGCCCGTGAGCGCTAAGATCCTGTCATGGCGACGCGTCCGCGCCCTGTGTGTCAAAGAGACGCGACAGATTATCCGCGACCCCAGCAGTTGGCTGATTGCGGTGGTCATCCCCCTGCTGCTGCTGTTTATTTTTGGCTACGGTATTAACCTCGACTCCAGCAAGCTGAAAGTCGGCGTTCTGCTGGAGCAGCGCAGCGAAGAGGCGCTGGACTTCGTGCATACCATGACCGGCTCGCCCTATATTGACGCCACGGTCAGCGACAATCGTCAGCAGTTAATTCAGTTGATGCAGGCGGGGAAAATTCGTGGTCTGGTGGTTATCCCGGTCGATTTTGACCAGAAGATGGCGCGCCCCGGCGACGATGCCCCGATTCAGCTCATTACCGACGGCAGCGAGCCCAATACTGCCAACTTTGCCCAGGGCTACATCGAGGGCATCTGGCAAATCTGGCAGCAGCAGCGGGCGGAGGATCGCGGGGAAACCTTCGAACCACTGATTGATGTCCAGATGCGCTACTGGTTCAACCCGGCCGCCATTAGCCAGCACTTTATTATTCCCGGGGCGATTACCATCATTATGACGGTGGTCGGTGCCATTCTGACCTCGCTGGTGGTGGCTCGCGAATGGGAGCGCGGCACTATGGAGGCGCTGCTGTCGACCGAGATCACCCGCGCCGAACTGCTGTTATGTAAGCTGATCCCCTACTATTTCCTTGGCATGCTGGCAATGCTGCTGTGCATGCTGGTGGCGGTCTTTATTCTCGGCGTACCGTTTCGTGGTTCGCTGGTGATCCTGTTTTTGATAACCAGCCTGTTTTTACTCAGCACGCTGGGAATGGGGCTGTTAATTTCGACCATCACCCGCAACCAGTTTAACGCCGCGCAGGTGGCGCTCAACGCTGCCTTTCTGCCGTCGATTATGCTTTCCGGGTTTATTTTCCAGATCGACAGCATGCCGGCGGTGATCCGCGCGGTGACCTACGTGATCCCGGCGCGCTATTTTGTCAGCACACTGCAGAGCCTGTTTCTGGCGGGCAACATTCCGGTAGTGCTGTTGGTGAACACGCTGTTTTTAATTGCCTCGGCGGTGATGTTTATCGGCCTGACGTGGCTGAAGACCAAACGACGTCTGGATTAACATGACGCGCCAACCTGAAATAACAGGCCGTTTACAGGGAGACTGACTATGTTCCATCGCCTATGGACATTAATCCGCAAAGAACTGCAATCGCTGTTGCGCGAACCGCAGACGCGGGCGATTTTGATTATGCCGGTCCTGCTTCAGGTGCTGCTGTTTCCCTTCGCCGCCACCCTGGAAGTCACTAACGCCACCATTGCCATCTACAACGAAGACAACGGTCGTCATGCGGTAGAACTGACCCAGCGTTTCGCCCGGGCCAAGGCATTCACCCACGTGCTGCTGCTGAAAAGCCCGCAGGAGATCCGCCCGACCATCGATGAGCAAAAAGCGTTATTGCTGATCCGCTTCCCGGCGGATTTCTCGCGCAACCTCGACACCAACCAGACCGCGCCGCTCCAGCTGCTGCTCGACGGGCGCAACTCGAACAGCGCGCAGATCGCCGCCAACTATCTGCAGCAGATCGTCAAAAACTATCAGCAGGAGTTGCTGGAAGGGAAAGCGAAACCCAACAACAGCGAGCTGATCGTCCGCAACTGGTACAACCCGAACCTCGACTACAAGTGGTTCGTGGTGCCGTCGCTGATCGCCATGATCACCACTATCGGGGTGATGATCGTCACGTCGCTGTCGGTCGCCCGCGAGCGCGAGCAAGGTACCCTCGATCAGCTACTGGTGTCGCCGCTGGCCACCTGGCAAATTTTCGTCGGTAAAGCGGTACCGGCGCTGATTGTCGCCACCCTTCAGGCCAGCATCGTGCTGGCGATCGGCATCTGGGCCTATCAAATCCCCTTCGCCGGATCGCTGATGCTGTTCTACTTTACGATGGTGGTTTACGGATTGTCGCTGGTGGGCTTTGGGCTGTTGATTTCATCCCTGTGCTCGACGCAGCAGCAGGCTTTTATCGGCGTCTTCGTCTTTATGATGCCGGCGATTTTGCTCTCAGGCTACGTTTCGCCGGTGGAGAATATGCCGCAGTGGTTGCAGGACGTGACCTGGATAAACCCGATTCGTCACTTTACCGACATTACCAAGCAGATTTATTTGAAGGATGCGAGTCTGGATATTGTGTGGGGAAGTTTGTGGCCGTTGCTGGTGATTGCCGCGACTACCGGCTCGGCGGCGTACGCGATGTTTCGCAGAAAAATAGCCTGAACGCTTTAGGGGCTTGCCGTCATCGTTCAGGCTGTGGCTGGGTTGGCTAGCCTGACCAACCCGGCCACACCGCTATCTGTGTTTATGCGGATTTGCGGGGTTGCTACCCTGATGCAGTCCGAACGCTTTAGGGTAGCGGCTTTTATCTTTCGCCAGCAGTGATACCACCGCCGGGCCTGCCAGAATCGCGAGGCCAGCCACGGCCAGCAGCAGATTGTTATGCAGCACGCGAGACAGCAGCCACAGCACAATTACCGCTACGCCAAAGTACCAGGTGGTGGTGAGCTCCTCAAGGAAGTCACCGACGTCACGCCAGCGTGAATCATGGTGACGCTGTAAAAACAGCATCGACAGTAACGTGACACCATACAGCACGCACAGCCCTAATCCGACGTGCACCAACACGCCACTCATCCAACCCATCACCAGTACTGCCACGACCAGTAGATGCAACATAATCTGCCAGCAACTGAGTCCAGTTGCGACGCGTACACGTTGTTGCCACTTCATGGCTTCTCTCCTGAAGGATCTTTATCTATAGCTCAGAGTACCGCACTTTACGGAAAATTCCGTAACACCGCATCTTTTTGTGACACCTACTACACTATTTCATTCAGGAAAGTGACATTGACTGGATAAATATGATCGATAAATCGCACGGATGGTCATTCAATGTACTGACCCTTAACATTCATAAAGGGTTTACGCCGTTTAACCGACGCTTCATGCTGCCGGAGCTGCGTGACGCCGTCAGAAGCGTCAGCGCTGACATCGTGTGTCTGCAGGAAGTTACCGGCGAGCATACTATTCACCCACAGAATGTCGATAACTGGCCAGACGACCCCCATTATGAATTTCTGGCCGATTCGCTGTGGAGCGATTACGCCTACGGGCGCAATGCGGTTTACCCGCAAGGGCATCACGGCAACGCCGTTCTCTCGCGCTTTCCCATTGAATATAATGAAAATATCGATATTTCCGTGGGCGACAGTGAAAAGCGCGGCCTGCTGTACTGTCGGATAGCGGTGCCGCAAAGCACCGTGGCGCTGCACCTGCTCTGCGTGCACCTTGGCCTGAGCGCCCGACAGCGGCGCGCCCAGTTGGCGATGCTCACCGGACGGGTTAATCGCCTGCCCACCGCAGAACCGGTGGTGGTTGCCGGGGACTTTAACGACTGGCGCCAGCAGGCTAATCATCCGCTGAAGGCCCAGGCCGGGCTGGAGGAGATCTTCACCCGCGCCCACGGTCGCCCGGCGAGAACCTTCCCGGCCGGTTTTCCGCTGCTGCGCCTGGATCGGATCTACGTGAAAAATACCCGTGCCAGCCGCCCAACCGCGTTGGCGCGTCATCCCTGGCGTCGCCTGTCGGACCATGCTCCGCTGAGCGTGGAGATTCAGCTATGAAATGCCGTTGGCAGGAAGGAAACCGCATCCGCCTACTGGAAAATGGTGAT
This sequence comes from Klebsiella sp. B345, assembly GCF_051131735.1. NCBI lineage: Bacteria > Pseudomonadati > Pseudomonadota > Gammaproteobacteria > Enterobacterales > Enterobacteriaceae > Klebsiella > Klebsiella sp. B345. Next base: position 4,590,208 of record NZ_CP180443.1, on the reverse strand, counting down.
AACTACTATCCGGCCCTGTTCGCCGCCATTGCGCGCGCGCAGCGCAAAGTGATCCTCGAAACTTTTATCTGGTTTGAAGATGACGTCGGCTGGCGGCTCCACGCGGCGCTGCTCCAGGCCGCCCGGCGTGGGATCCAGGTGGAAGTGCTGCTCGACGGCTACGGCTCACCCGACCTTAGTGCGGGTTTCGTCGATGAACTGAGCGCCGCTGGTGTGATCTTTCGCTACTACGATCCGCGCCCACGACTGCTCGGTATGCGCACCAATCTGTTTCGCCGCATGCATCGCAAAATCGTGGTGATTGATGAAACGACGGCATTCGTCGGGGGTATCAACTACTCCGCCGAACACATGACCGATTACGGCCCGGAAGCGAAACAGGATTATACCGTACAGGTCGAAGGGCCGGTGGTTCTGGATATTCTGCAGTTTGAGCTGGAAAACCTGCCGGATAACGCCTCAACCCGTCGCCGCTGGCTGCGCCGCCGACACCCACCGGAAGTTAACCGCAGCCCCGGAGAAGCCCAGGCGCTGTTTGTCTGGCGGGATAATCACGAACATCGTGATGATATTGAGCGACATTATTTGAAAATGCTGACCAGCGCCCGCCGGGAGGTCATTATCGCCAATGCCTACTTTTTCCCCGGCTACCGGCTGCTGCATGCGATGCGCAATGCCGCCCGCCGCGGCGTGCGGGTAAAGCTGATTGTGCAGGGCGAGCCGGATATTCCCATTGTTAAAGTCGGCGCCCGCCTGCTGTATCGCTATCTGGTCAAAGGGGGCGTGCAGATATTTGAGTACCGCCGCCGCCCGCTGCACGGCAAAGTGGCCCTCGCGGACGATCACTGGGCCACCGTCGGCTCCAGCAATCTCGACCCGCTGAGCCTGTCGTTAAATCTCGAAGCGAACCTGATAATCCACGATCGCGAGTTTAATCAGATCCTGCGCGACAACCTTGATGGACTTATTGCCCGGGACTGCAAGCAGGTGGATAAATCGATGCTGCCCACCCGCAGCTGGTGGAACCTGGGTCAGAGCGTGATTGCCTTCCACTTTTTACGCCACTTCCCGGCCTGGGTCGGCTGGCTGCCGGCCCATACGCCACAGCTGGCGCGGGTCAACCCGCCGGTTCAGCCGGAAATGGAAACCCAGGATCGGCTGGACGCACAAAATCAGGAAGTGTAATAACAGGCAATGATGTGAAGGAGATATCGCCCCGGTCACCTGATAGGTCCCGGGGCGGATAACGGTGGTGGGCGTCTCTTAACGGCGGTTGCCGAAAATACGCAGCAGCATCAGGAACAGGTTGATAAAGTCCAGATACAGCGTCAGGGCGCCGAGAATGGCGTACTTGCGTAGCGTTGAACCGTCGCGGGTATCGATCTGCTCGCCGATGTTTTTCAGCTTCTGGGTGTCATAGGCGGTCAGGCCGACAAAGACAATCACCCCGATGTAGGTAATCACCCACATCAAGGCTTCACTCTTCAGCCAGAAGTTGACCAGTGACGCCAGCACAATACCAATCAAGCCCATAAACAGCATGTTGCCGAAGCCGCTGAGATCGCGTTTGGTGGTATAGCCGTACAGGCTCATGATGCCAAACATCCCGCCGCTGATCACAAAGGTGCTGGCAATCGACGAGTAGGTGTAGACCAGAAAAATGCTGGATAGCGTCAGCCCGGTCAACGCCGAATAGAGCATAAACAGCGTGGTCATCATCCCTGCACTCAACCGCTGTATCATCCCGGAGAGCACGAAGACCAGCGCCAGCTGGGCAATAACCAACCCGATAATGACCAGTTGGCTGGAGAAAATAAACATCCTCACCGCCGGAGTATTGGCGGCAAACCAGGCAACAAAGGCGGTCAGCAGCAGGCCGACCGTCATCCAGCCGTAAACCTGAGCCATATACGTTTGCAGGCCGCTTCGCACCTGAACGATGGAATCTGAACGTGGGAATCTGTCCATGGCTATCTCCTGATTAACACGGTATCTCTGATTAAGAGCCTGGCCCATTAGGCTATTTTATTTGCCATTTTGGTCCTGGGCAGTGCTCACAATCCTCACGTACTGCGTGTACGCTCCGGTTGTTCCGCGCTGTCCGTGCCCAAACTAGCTGCAACAATCTACGCCTACTGGGATAGGCTTTAAGCGTATCACACTACCAGCGCTCTGCCGCCTGACGATCGCTATCGCGGGCGTCCACCCAACGTTCGCCTTGCGGTGTTGCTTCACGCTTCCAGAACGGCGCACGGGTTTTCAGGTAGTCCATAATGAACTCCCCGGCCTCAAAAGCACTGCTACGGTGCGCGCTGGTCACGCCGACAAACACAATCTCTTCGCCCGGCCACATTTCGCCGATGCGGTGAATCACCGTCACCCGACCCAATGCCCAGCGCTCCCGCGCCAGTTCGACGATTTCCGCCAGCGACTTTTCCGTCATCCCCGGATAGTGTTCAAGGGTCAGCGCCTTCACGCTATCGCCAAGATTGTGGTTACGCACTTTGCCGGTGAAGGTCACTACCGCGCCGTCTTCATCGCGTTCGGCCAGCCATGGGTATTCGTCACCCACGCAAAAGCGTGCAGGGCTGACGACAATGCGGGTCTGCGTCATCTTAACCCCCCGTGACCGGTGGGAAAAACGCCACTTCGTCACCGGAAGCCACCGGGTGGTCAAAGCGGGTCAACGTCTGATTGACCGCCGCCAGCAGCTTGCCCGCTTCCAGCGCCAGCGCCCAGCGATCGCCCTGGCTGGCGAGCTGCTGGCGAATGGCTTCCACCGTCAGCGGCGCGTCGGCCTCAAGCGTCAGCGCATCGGTACCGACCAGTTCGCGCACCTGAGCAAAAAACAGAACCTTAATCATGGGTCTCGTCCGCCTTGAAATCACCGGATTTGCCGCCGCTTTTCGCCAGCAGGCGAACCGGGCCAATCACCATATCTTTTTGCACCGCTTTGCACATATCGTAAATCGTCAGCGCCGCAACGGAGGCAGCGGTCAGCGCCTCCATCTCGACCCCGGTTTTCCCAGTCAGGCGACACAGCGTCTCGATGCGTACCCGGTTCTGTTCCGGCAGCGCCTGCAGGTTAACTTCAACCTTGCTCAGCATGAGCGGGTGGCACAGCGGGATCAGCTCCCAGGTCCGTTTGGCGGCCTGAATACCAGCAATACGGGCGGTGGCGAAAACATCGCCTTTATGGTGGCTGCCGTCGACGATCATCGCCAGCGTCGCTGGCTGCATCTCGACCCAGGCTTCGGCCCGGGCTTCACGTACGGTTTCCGCTTTGGCGGAGACGTCCACCATGTGTGCTTCGCCAGCGGCGTTAATATGCGTCAGTTGTGACATCGCTTATTTCTTAAGATGAGAGATAAAGTTGCACGGGCGCGTGCGCGCATCCAGCTGCGGGGCAATGATGTTGTCCCATGCGGTACGGCAGGCTTTGGTTGAACCCGGCATGGCAAAAATAAGGGTATGGTTCGCCACCCCGGCAATGGCCCGGGATTGCAGAGTCGAGGTGCCAATTTCCTCGAAGGAGAGCATACGAAATACTTCACCAAACCCTTCCACTTCGCGATCGAACAACGGCCGGAGCGCTTCCGGCGCCTGATCGCCATCGGTAAAACCGGTCCCGCCGTTAATCAGCACCACCTGGACGTCATCGCTGGCAATCCACGCCGACACCTGGGCGCGAATGGCATAACGGTTCTCTTTCACGATAGCCTTATCGGCGATGTGGTGGCCCGCCTCCTGCGCCGCGTCACGCAGCCAGTGGCCAGAGGTGTCGTCCTCTTCGCCACGACGGCTGGATACGGTGAGAATAGCAATACGGGTCGGGGTAAACTCAGCGCTGGTCTGACTCATCTGTTTGCTCCTTTATTCCCGTCATACTTCAAGTTGCATGAGCGTTGGCTTTCCTCGTTCACCCCAGTCACTTACCTGAGTAAGCTCCTGGGGATTCCCTGCGTCGCCGCCTTCCTGCAACTCGAATTATTTAGGGTATAGAATCAATTATCCGCCAATATACGACAGGTTTTGCGTAATACCGGTGTTGCCCTGATGCAGGAAATGTGTTTGCTTTTTATGGGTTAAGGCTTCAGAAATGCGTGCTTCCAGCGCCGCCTGCTGCTGGTCTTCGGCAAGCAGGTCGCGTAAATCCACGCCACCGTCGCCAAACAGACACAGATGCAGTTTACCCACCGATGAGACACGAAGCCGGTTACAGGTGGCGCAGAAATCTTTCTCGTACGGCATGATAAGGCCAATTTCACCAGCATAATCCGGGTGGCAAAACACCTGCGCCGGACCATCACTGCGCTGGCTAATCTGGTGGATCCAGCCACGGCGCAACAGCTCATCGCGCAGGACCATGCCGGAGATATGGTGACGACGAAACAGATCGCTGCCTTCACCGGTTTCCATCAGTTCAATAAAGCGCAACTGGATGCGACGAGGTTGGATCCACGCCAGGAAGGTGTCGAGCTGATGATGGTTCACATCACGCATCAGCACGGTATTGACCTTCACTTTTTCGAAACCGGCGGCGAAGGCCGCGTCGATACCGTCCATCACCTGCTGAAATTTATCCTGGCCGGTAATCGCGTGAAACTGACGCGCATCGAGGCTATCGACGCTGACGTTAATCGCCGTCAGCCCGGCGTCACGCCACTGCTGCACGTCACGCGCCAGGCGGTAGCCGTTGGTGGTGACTGCAATCTGGCGAATAGCGCTGTTTTCACGCACGGCGGCAATAATGTCAGCAAAATCACGACGTAACGACGGTTCACCGCCGGTCAGGCGCACTTTCTCCGTACCGAGGGACGAAAAGGCACGCGTCACGCGACGCACTTCGTCAACGCTGAGAAAGCCTTTGTTGGTGACCGCGCCAGGCTTGTAGCCATCCGGCAGGCAGTAGGTGCAACGAAAGTTACACACATCGGTAATTGACAGGCGCAAGTAATAAAACTTACGCGCAAACGCGTCGGTAAGCTGGGAAGCCATATACACCTTTCCAAATACGGGAGACGCGGTCATTTCTTTCCACGCCCTGGTGACAGGCGGAGCCGTCACGGCCAAAGCACCATATCTTGCGACACAGGTACAGGGGCTAGAGTGTTAACAGGTTAATGCCGATAGTAGCGCGGATACGACGGTTTCGCCATTTTCCATTTCGTTATATAATTATGTATATATCGATACGATCGTGCATTTTCGTTACAGAATAGCCAAAAACCAGGCTTTTGCATTGATATCGGTCAGTTTGTCAGGATCTGCCCATCGTCTTTTAGGGGTAGATCGGTTACTGTGAGCCCGTTTAATTGATATTAAGGAATCTCTATGCGTACTCGTACGTTCGCCGATCTCGATCGCGTGGTGGCACTGGGCGGCGGGCACGGTTTGGGCCGGGTGATGTCATCGCTCTCTTCGCTCGGATCGCGCCTGACTGGTATTGTCACAACCACCGATAACGGCGGTTCGACGGGTCGTATTCGTCGCTCCGAGGGCGGTATTGCCTGGGGTGATATGCGCAACTGTATTAACCAGTTGATCGCCGAACCCAGCATCGCGTCGGCAATGTTTGAGTATCGTTTTGCCGGTAATGGCGAACTTTCAGGACATAACCTCGGAAATCTGATGTTAAAGGCGCTCGACCACCTGAGCGTGCGGCCTTTAGAGGCCATCAATTTGATCAGAAATCTGCTGAAAGTGGACGCCTTTTTGATCCCGATGTCGGAACAACCGGTGGATTTGATGGCCATTGACCATGAAGGCCATGAAGTTTACGGCGAGGTCAATATTGACCAGTTGCCCTGCGTCCCGCGAGAACTGATGCTTTTCCCACCGGTGCCCACCACTCGTGAAGCAGTGCAGGCCATTGCACAAGCCGATTTAATCCTGATTGGGCCGGGTAGCTTTTACACCAGCCTGCTGCCTATTCTTCTGTTGGATGAGATGGCCCAGGCCCTGCGCCGCACGCCCGCCTCGATGGTGTTTATCGACAACCTTGGCAAAGAGCACAGCCCGGCCGCCAGCCTGACGCTGGCAGACCGCGTCGGGATTATGGAACACTACATCGGCAAGCAGGTGATTGATGCACTGATCGTCGGGCAGAACACCGATATCAGCGGTCTGGAAAACCGGACTATTGTTCAGACGCGACTGGATGCAGTTGATGTCCCCTATCGCCATGACCGGGCGCGCCTGCGCAACGCGCTGGAGGAAGCCATTCAGGCAATGGGTTGATGGACCATAAGATAACAGTGACGCCAGGGCTGCCATCGTTATCTTAAAATCTTAAGGTTGTCTTAAATAAACAGTGGCACCATGGCAACTATCATACTCCCAGGATAGTTGTTATGTCGCTTTTGTCTCTACGCCGGCCGATCATGAGCCGGACGCTGTATCTGATTCTCTTTGCACTGTATATCGGGTTGCTGCTGAACCTCGCGTTCTATCGTCAGGTCTTCACGCTGTTGCCGGTCAACAGCCTGCATAACTGGTTGGTGTTCCTCAGCATGCCGGTGGTCGCGTTCAGCGTGATGAATATCCTCACGACACTGGCCTCTTTCCTTAAGCTCGACCGTCTGGTTATTAGCCTGTTCATTCTGCTCAGCGCTTCGGCACAGTATTTTATCTGGACCTTCGGAGTGGTGATTGACCGCGCCATGATCACCAACATTCTGGATACCACGCCGGCAGAAAGCTTTGCCCTGATGTCCGGCAAGATGGTCCTGACGCTTGGGTTGTCTGGCGTTCTGATGGTCGCGCTGGCCTGGTGGGTAAAAATTGCTAAACCGAAGGCGGTATGGCGCGGCATCCTGATGCGCCTGCTGAATATCGTCGTCTCTGCATTGCTGATTATGCTGGTCGCGGCACTGTTTTATAAAGATTACGCCTCGGTATTTCGCAATAACAAAGAGCTGGTGAAATCACTGAGCCCGTCGAACAGCATCGTGGCAATTAACTCGTGGTACTCCCACAACAAGATGGACAATCTGCCGCTGGTGAAAATTGGCGAAGATGCCACTCAGAAAGCAGAAATGCATCACGGGCCGCGCAAAAATTTAACCATTCTGGTGCTCGGCGAAACCTCACGGGCGCAGAACTTTTCCCTCGGCGGCTACGAACGCGAAACCAACCCACGCCTGAAACAAGACGATGTGGCCTACTTCGCCAACACCACCTCATGCGGTACTGCCACCGCAGTATCAGTACCCTGCATGTTCTCCAATATGCCGCGCGCCCATTATGATGAAGAACTGGCGCACCATCAGGAAGGCGTGCTGGATATCCTGCAACGTGCCGGCGTTCAGGTGCTGTGGAACGACAATGACGGCGGCTGTAAGGGCGCCTGCGACCGCGTACCGCATCAGAATGTCACCGATCTGAATCTGACCGGCCAGTGCATCGATGGCGAATGTTACGATGAAGTGCTGTTCCATAATCTGGAGAGCTACATCGATAATTTGCAACAGGACGGCATTATCGTGCTGCACACTATCGGCAGCCATGGTCCGACGTACTACAATCGCTATCCTGCTGAATTCAAGAAATTTACCCCAACCTGTGAGACCAACGAAATCCAGAGTTGTACCCAGCAGCAGTTGACCAATACTTACGACAACACCATCTTGTATGTCGATTATGTGGTGGATAAAGCCATCAAATTATTGCAGTCAAAGCAGGATAAATTCACCACCAGCCTGGTGTATCTCTCCGATCACGGCGAGTCACTCGGTGAAGATGGGGTCTATTTACACGGACTGCCGTGGTCTATCGCGCCGGAGACGCAAAAACATGTGCCGATGCTGATCTGGCTGTCCCCGGATTACCAGCAGCGCTATGGCGTCTCCAACCAGTGTCTGCAACAGAGAGCTAAAACAGATTCTTATTCTCAGGATAATCTGTTCTCCACCCTGCTCGGGCTGCTGGGGGTCAACACCCACGAGTACCGGGCAACTGACGATATTTTAACGCCATGCAGAAGCGAGGCCGGTTGATGAAAATCTTAGTCATTGAAGACGACGCACTCCTGTTACAAGGGTTGATTCTGGCGATGCAAAGCGAGGGGTACGTCTGCGATGGCGTAGCCACCGCCCATGAGGCCGCGCTGTCTCTTGCCAGCAACCACTACAGCCTGATCGTGCTGGATTTGGGTCTGCCGGATGAAGACGGCCTGCACTTCCTGGCGCGCATGCGTCGGGAAAAATTCACCCAGCCGGTACTGATCCTTACCGCCCGCGACACCGTCGACGATCGGATTAGCGGTCTCGATACCGGGGCAGATGACTATCTGGTGAAACCGTTCGCCCTGGAGGAGCTGAATGCCCGCATCCGCGCCCTGCTCCGCCGCCATAATAACCAGGGCGACAATGAGATGTCCGTCGGCGATCTGCGGCTGAACATCACCCGTCGCCAGGTCTGGTTGGGGGATAATGCGCTGGATCTGACACCGAAAGAGTATGCCCTGCTCTCACGCCTGATGATGAAAGCGGGTAGCCCGGTGCATCGCGAAATCCTCTACAACGATATCTACAGCTGGGACAACGAGCCGGCCACCAACACGCTGGAGGTGCATATCCATAACCTGCGCGATAAAGTCGGCAAGGCCCGTATTCGTACGGTCCGGGGATTTGGCTATATGCTGGTGAAGCAATCAGAGACGGAATAACGCCATGACACTGTTCAATAGTGAAAACTGGACGATGCGTCATCGCCTGCTGCTGACCATTGGCACCATTCTGGTGGTCTGCCAACTGATCAGCGTCTTCTGGCTGTGGCATGAAAGCAAAGAGCAGATCCAGTTGCTGGTGGCTAGCGCCATCGAAGGACATAACAACCAGAAACACGTTGAGCACGAAGTGCGCGAAGCGGTTGCCAGCTTACTGATCCCCAGCCTGCTGATCGTCGGCCTGGCGCTGTACATCAGCATGCTGGCGGTGAGAAAGATCACCCGTCCGCTGTCGACGCTGCAATGTGAACTCGAAAGCCGTACCCCGGACAACCTGCAGCCCATCACCTTGACGGAATCGGTACCGGAAGTGACGGCGGTGACGACGGCCATCAATCAGCTGGTGTCCCGACTAAACCTGACGCTCGACCGTGAACGGCTGTTCACCGCCGATGTCGCCCATGAGCTGCGCACGCCGTTAGCCGGTCTGCGCCTGCACCTGGAGCTGATGGCCAAGGCTCACAACGTCGAGGTGACGCCGCTGATCCAACGTCTGGACCTGATGACCAACAGCATCGCGCAGCTGTTGCAGCTGGCCCGTGTTGGTCAGTCGTTTTCCGCCGGTAGCTATCAGCGTGTTGCGCTGCGCGAAGATGTGATTGAACCGGTTCGTGATGAGCTGGAGACGATGCTCGAACAACGCCAGCAAACGCTGGAAGTCGTCTGCCTGTCTGAGAATGGCTGTGAGGACGTGATTGTCTCCGGCGACGCGACGTTACTGAGGGTGGCGCTGCGTAATCTGGTGGAAAATGCCCATCGCTACAGCCCGACAGAGTCGGTGGTCAGAATCTCAATTCAGGCGGGCGCCACGCCGGTTATCGCGGTGGAAGATCAGGGGCCGGGGATTGATGAAGCGAAAAGCGGTGAGCTGAGCAAAGCCTTTGTTCGCATGGACAGCCGCTATGGCGGAATTGGCCTGGGGTTAAGTATTGTGGCACGCATCGTCCAGCTACATGATGCCCAGTTCTTTTTACATAACCGCCAGCCGGGCCCTGGCGTACGAGGCTGGATTCTGTTTCCAGAAGTCTCACGTCAGAAGGTCAAAACCCACTGATGGAAAAAGGCGACCACCACGATAAACGCACAGGTGACGGCCAGGTATTCACGGAAGTTTGATTTTTGCATGACACTATCCTCAACAGTATGAGGATAGTGTCGCCTGGCAAGATTAAGCTGACATTAAGCCAGCCAGTAAATGCAGCACGAAAGGTAAAAAATCAACGCGCCGTCACACTGTGCTGCCGGTCCAGCGCGATGATTTCCGCAATCCAGGTTACGAAGCGGCAATAAACAGCTCGCGCAGCTGATGCAGCTGGTCACGAATCTGCGCCGCCTCTTCGAACTCGAGGTTCTGCGCGTGCTGCATCATCAACCCTTCCAGTTCGTGAATTTTCTGCTGCAGCGCTTTCGGCGTCAGCACCACTTCCGGGGTATCTGCCTCGACCGGCGAACGTGATTTGCCGCGCCCTTTGGCTTTGGTCTTAGCGATGTTGCTGCCCAGCGCCAGAATATCGACCACTTTTTTATTCAGCCCCTGCGGGGTAATACCGTGCTCTTCGTTATAGCGCTGCTGTTTCTCACGACGACGCTCCGTCTCGCTGATGGCTTTCGCCATTGAAGCGGTGATCTTGTCGCCATACAGAATCGCTTTACCGTTGATATTACGCGCCGCACGGCCAATGGTCTGAATCAACGAGCGTTCGGAACGCAGGAAACCTTCTTTGTCGGCATCGAGGATCGCCACCAGTGAGACTTCCGGCATATCCAGCCCTTCACGCAGCAGGTTGATCCCCACCAGCACGTCAAACTCGCCCAGCCGCAGGTCGCGGATGATTTCCATGCGCTCAACGGTGTCGATATCAGAGTGGAGGTAGCGCACGCGCTCGCCGTGCTCTTCGAGATACTCCGTCAGGTCTTCCGCCATGCGTTTGGTCAGGGTGGTCACCAGTACGCGTTCGTTGATGACCACGCGGGTGCGAATTTCTGACAGCAGGTCATCAACCTGGGTAGCCACCGGACGCACTTCGATAATGGGATCCAACAACCCGGTCGGACGGACCACCTGATCGACCACCTCATCGCCAGATTTTTCCAGCTCATACGGCCCCGGCGTTGCCGACACGTAGATAGTCTGCGGCGCCAGCGCCTCAAACTCTTCAAATTTCATCGGACGGTTATCCAGCGCGGAAGGCAGTCGGAAGCCGTACTCCACGAGGGTCTCTTTACGCGCCCGGTCCCCACGATACATGCCGCCGATTTGCGGGATGGTGACGTGGGATTCATCGATAACCAGCAAACCATCTGCCGGCAGATAATCGAACAGCGTCGGCGGTGGCTCGCCCGGACCACGCCCGGAGAGATAGCGCGAGTAGTTTTCGATGCCGGAGCAGTACCCCAGCTCGTTCATCATCTCGAGGTCAAACTGCGTGCGCTGCGACAGCCGCTGCTCTTCAAGCAGCTTATTGTTGTCCAGCAGCACTTTGCGCCTTTCCGCCAGCTCCACTTTGATCTCTTCCATCGCCTGCACAATACGCTCACGCGGTGTGACGTAGTGCGTTTTCGGGTAGATGGTAAAGCGCGGGATGGTGGATTCAACCTGGCCGGTGAGCGGGTCAAACAGCGACAGTCGTTCGACCTCTTCATCAAACAGTTCGATCCGCAACGCAACGTCGTCTGATTCCGCCGGGAAGACGTCAATTACTTCGCCGCGCACGCGGAAGGTACCGCGCTGGAAGGCCTGATCGTTGCGGGTATACTGCAGCTCCGCCAGCCGGCGCAAAATCGCGCGCTGGTCGATAAGCATCCCGGTAGTCAGGTGCAGCATCATCTTCAGGTAGAGGTCCGGATCGCCCAGGCCGTAGATGGCCGACACCGATGCCACCACCACCACATCGCGCCGCTCAAGCAGCGCCTTGGTCGCCGAGAGGCGCATCTGCTCGATATGTTCGTTCACCGACGCGTCTTTCTCAATGAAGGTGTCAGAGCTCGGCACATAGGCTTCAGGCTGATAATAATCGTAGTAGGAGACGAAATACTCCACCGCGTTGTCCGGGAAGAACTCTTTCATTTCACCGTAGAGCTGTGCCGCCAGCGTTTTGTTCGGCGCCAGCACCATTGTCGGACGCTGGAGATCGGCAATAACGTTAGCGATGGTGAAGGTCTTACCCGACCCGGTCACCCCCAGCAGGGTTTGATGCGCCAGGCCATCTTCCAGCCCTTCTTCCAGACGCCGAATGGCTTCCGGCTGGTCACCAGAGGGACGGAATGGGGAATGCAGCGTGAACGTTTTACTCATATCTCTGACCCTGAAGAAGGATGGTACGCCTGGTGGTATGCGGCAGGTGTTTAATTCTACCCTTCACGCCAGCTTTTGCCAACAAATAATACTGTACATAAAACCAGTGTCGCATTATTGTTTATACTTATCGTGGCGGGAAGATGACTCATTTTGGGGTGAAAGCTGACCATCTTGCAGAATAATCCGCCAGACAGTAGGGTTATCCCCAGAAAAATTTATCATTTAACATTTGTCAAGCAAGGTAATGAATCTTTTATGGCAGCAGGTGACACTTTCCTTACAGCCATTGCTTTTATTCAACTATTTGATATTTAATGATATTAAACAAAAGATGGGTTTCGCGCCAATTCAGCCGCAGGCCGCGTAATCTCTAGCTTACCGCAAGTTCTCTAACTCTAATACACAAGGTTATCCACAGGAATAGTGGATAAGTGTCTGCAGCCCAAGACCACTGCCACCCCGCCGAAATCGACCGGCCGTCAAAAACCAGCGCCTAAAAAAAATTATCGAATTATTTTTGATATTTATCAGCTAAAGACGCCTGCCTTTTTGTTGCTTTCTGCACCATTTTTCATGCGCTTTAGCACCGGGAAAGTGCAACCGTCTCGTTGACCCAGCGCCGTCATGGCCTGTGATACCTGTTCTGACAGAAAAAACCGGAACATCTTTTTCCTGGCAAGAGATTTGCAGAATCTTCATGTCGCTCACTATCCCCGAAAAGGAGAAAACGTCTATGTTGAGTCTACGCGCAGTCAATCAGTACTACGGAAGCCAGCACACACTATGGAATGTCGACCTTGAACTACGGTCCGGCGAGTGCACCTGTGTGATGGGACTTCAGGGAATGGGGAAAACCACGCTCATTAACTGTATCACCGGCCATCTCCCGGTCGCCAGCGGCAGCATGACCTGGCAAGAGATCGGTTCGCCGCCCTGCGATATCACGCCGCTCTCCGCGCAATCCCGGGCGATTATTGGCATCGGCTATGTGCCGCAGGACAAGCGGATTTTTTCACAGCTCAGCGTGGAAGATAATCTGCATATTGCGCTGGCTGCCGGCGGCAACCCCGGGGCGGTGGTGAAAGGTGAGATTTACGATTTATTCCCGGATTTGTACGGTCAGCGCCAGCATAAAGGCGCGATGCTGACCGAGGATGACCAGTACCAGTTGGCGCTGGCCAGAGCGCTGATTGTCCAGCCGCGACTGCTGATTCTCGATGAGCCGTCACGTGGCAGCGGCCATCACTTCATGCATAAACTGGGGGATTTGCTGGTGCGTCTGAACCGCGATATCGGCTTAACGGTGCTGCTCGCTGAACAGCACCTGCCGTTTATTCGTCGGGTGGCGGATCGTTTTTGTCTGCTACACCGTGGGCGTAACGTGGCGCAGGGCAGCGTTATTCAGCTGGATGAACCGCTGCTGGCGCAATGGATGACGCCTGATCCAGCACGTTAAGGTCAATATACTGTCCGAGGTCGTCGCGCTGCGCGGCGTCCGAAAGCCACGGAATCTCCCCCAAAAACGGCGTCGGCAGCAGGCGTTTCAGGGTCGCCAGATACTCGGTATGGCGCCTGCCCGGCGGCTGAATATCGTTGGCGATCCAGCCGACTAACGGCAGCCCCGCCTGGCGTACCGCCTGAGCGGTGAGCAGCGCATGGTTGATGCACCCCAGTTTGATGCCCACCACCAGAATAACCGGCAGGTGCTCATCGCGCACCCAGTCGGCAAAGGTCAGCGTAGGAGATAGCGGCGTGAACCAGCCGCCAGCACCTTCCACCAAGACCCACTCGGCAAGATTTTCCAGCTCGCGCAGACCGGCAGACAGCGCCCCGGCCGTAATCGGCCTCCCCTCGTCGGCGCTCACGATATGCGGTGACGTCGGTTCCTCGAAGGTCAGCGGGTTCACCTGGGCGTAGCTCAGCGCCACGGCGCTGTTGCGCTGCAACGCCAAAGCATCGTCATTGCGCAGCCCCTGCGCCGTCAGCTCGCTTCCGGACGCTACCGGCTTATAGCCCGCGCTTTTCAGCCCCGACAGCTTCGCCGCCTGCAATAACGCGCAGCTGGAGATGGTTTTCCCGACTTCAGTGTCGGTTCCGGTGACAAAAAAACGTTTAGTCACGTTCGATGACTCCTGTAAAAAGATGGTACGTCAGCGGGCACTGGCCCTGCTGTTGTGGCCATGCCAGCTGCAGTTGATGTAATTTTCCCCGGCTCAGCGGTGCGGTATGGCGCCCTTGATGCAGATGCGTGGCGCCGATCCCTTTCAACGAGCGCATCGCGCTCAGGGCATCGGCAAACGGCAGGCTGATCTCATGGACCTGCCCGACGGCCCGCCGCCCACCCAGTGCCTCGCGCACCGCCTGCTCGCTGAGAAAGCGATTGGCATGTGGGTGGTTATCGATGGCGCGCCAGGCCTGATTCAGCTCCGGCAAGGAGCCGGACAGCAACGTGGTAAATGCCACCTTGCCGCCGGGACGCACCACCCGGCACAGCTCGTCAATAGCGCCAACAAGGCTGTCGCACCACTGCACCGCCAGGTTGCTCCACGCCAGATCGACGCAGGCATCAGGCAGCGGCAGCGACTCGATATCGCCCTCCACGTAATGGTCGGCGCACTGGTCATGCCGCGCCTGGGCCAGCATTTCAGCCGAAAGATCCAGTGCGGTGACCTCGCTTCCCGCCTCGCGCCAGTAGCGGCTCATGCTGCCAGGACCGCAGCCGGCATCCAGCACCGCAGTAAAGACCCGACCATTGAGCTGGTTCAGCAGGCGCGCGGCGCTGATGCGCTGGAGCGCGTCGTGTTGCGAATAATGGCTGGCCGCCCGGCCAAAGGCTGCGGCAACCGCGTGTTTATTGACCCTCGCCATGCAGCACCTCCAGCAGTCGGCTGATATCAGTGTCGTCGTGCGCGGCGGTCAGCGTCAGGCGCAGGCGCGCGCTTCCCGCCGGTACCGTCGGCGGACGAATGGCCGTTGCCCAGCAGCCCTGTTCACGCAGACGCGCCGCCAACCGTAAGGCCCGGCCGTTGTCACCGACAATCAGCGGTTGAATCGCGCTGCGTGATGCGCTCAGCATCCCTGGGAATGTGGCCATGCCGTCGCGGAACTGCGCCACATGACGAGCCAGTTTTTCCCGCCGCTGCTGACCATCATCGCTGCGGATCACCGCCAGCGCGGCGCTCAGCGCCACTGCCTGAGCCGGCGGCATCGCGGTGCTGTAAATCAGGTGACGGGCAAACTGCAGCAGATAGTCTGCCAGCGCGTCGTCACACAACACCGCCGCGCCGCTGACGCCAAAAGCTTTACCGAAGGTCACCACCAGCAGCTCAGGGCGGACGTTCTGCACATGGCAACTGCCGCGCCCCTCCTCGCCCACCACGCCAATCCCGTGGGCATCATCCACCAGCAGCCAACCGTCCGCGGCCCGGGTAGCCTGAGCAATGGCGGCGAGCGGAGCGCTGTCGCCATCCATGCTGAATACCCCTTCCGTCACCACCAGCTGTTGTCCCGCCAGTGGCTTGTTCAGTAATTCGCTCAGTTGCTGCACGTCGTTGTGCGCAAAACGCCTGAGCGCTGCCGGACTCAGGCTGGCGGCTTCCAGCAGAGAAGCATGGCTCAGCCGGTCCGCCACCGTGCGGTCGTCCTTGCCGAGCAGCGCGGCAATCAGCGCCTGATTGGCGGCAAATCCGGAGATAAACAGCAGCGCGCGCGGATAGCCCAGCCACTCCGCCAGCGACGCTTCCAGCTGGCGATGCGCCTCGCTGTAGCCGCTGACATGGCCGGAGCCGCCGCTGCCAACACCGTAGCGCATCGCCCCTTGCTGCCAGGCGGCGATAATTTCCGGGTGTTGACTCAGCCCGAGATAATCATTGCTGGAGAAATTGAGCCAACGCTGGCCGTCGCGGGTAAGCCAGCGTCCGGCTCCCTGCTCCACCGGCTGACGGCGGCGAAAGGCATCGGCCTCCCGTCGTTCGCTCAGCGCCTGGTCAATACGTTGCTGCCAGCTCATAGCGCCGCCGCGTTGTAATATTCCTCAGTGTCCGGAGTACGTAATACCTGCTCGAGGCGCTGCTGCTGTTCGTTATCGCCTTCCAGAACCGCCGTCTGTTGCGGATTAAGTCCGAGCTTGCGGAACAGCTGCAGGTCTTTGTCCTCTTCCGGGTTTGGTGTGGTCAGCAGTTTGCAACCGTAGAAAATCGAGTTGGCGCCAGCCATAAAGCACATCGCCTGGGTCTGCTCGCTCATCTGCTCACGTCCAGCGGACAGTCGCACATAGGAGGATGGCATCATGATGCGCGCCACCGCGATGGTGCGAATAAAATCAAAGGCATCGACGTCGTCGTTATCGGCCAGCGGTGTCCCCTTAACCTTGACCAACATGTTGATAGGGACGCTCTCCGGCGGCGTTGGCAGGTTGGCCAGTTGCAACAGCAGCCCGGCGCGGTCTTTCTCCGTTTCGCCGAGGCCGACGATCCCGCCTGAACAGACCTTAATCCCGGCATCGCGCACTTTGTCGAGGGTATCCAGACGCTCCTGGTAGGTACGGGTGGTGATGATGTTGCCGTAGAATTCCGGCGAGGTATCCAGGTTGTGGTTGTAGTAGTCCAGACCGGCTCCCGCCAGACGCTGTGCCTGGTCATCGGTCAGGGTGCCGAGGGTCATACAGGACTCCAGCCCCATCGCCTTGACTCCTTTGACCATCTGCTCGAGATACGGCATATCGCGCTCGTGCGGGTTTTTCCACGCGGCCCCCATGCAAAAACGGGTTGAGCCGGCGTTTTTCGCCTGACGCGCTGATTCCAGCACCTGCTCCACTTCCATCAGGCGCTCAGATTCCAGCCCGGTTTTGTAGCGTGCGCTCTGCGGACAGTATTTGCAGTCTTCCGGGCAGGCGCCGGTTTTAATCGACAGCAGCGTACTGACCTGGACCTGGCGCGGGTCAAAGTGCTGGCGATGGATCTGCTGCGCTTCAAACAGCAGATCCAGGAATGGTTTATTAAATAACTCAGTAACTTGCGACATTGTCCAGCGTGCGTGGTGAGCCATTGGCCTCTCCAAAGGGTTTTGTTAATTGTCGGTTCG
Organism: Klebsiella sp. B345; assembly: GCF_051131735.1. Taxonomy (NCBI): domain Bacteria; kingdom Pseudomonadati; phylum Pseudomonadota; class Gammaproteobacteria; order Enterobacterales; family Enterobacteriaceae; genus Klebsiella; species Klebsiella sp. B345. The sequence continues at coordinate 4,573,100 of NZ_CP180443.1, read as the reverse complement.
GTTTATACTCGTAAACCTAAATGTTTTCAGAATGGTTTACAAGTCGCTTATGACAACGGACGATCTCGCCTTCGATCGGCGCCACATCTGGCACCCCTATACCTCAATGACTTCCCCTTTGCCGGTTTATCCGGTGGTGGCTGCTCACGGCTGCGAGCTGTCCCTCGCCAGCGGTGAGCAGCTGGTTGATGGCATGTCGTCATGGTGGGCGGCGATCCACGGCTATAATCACCCGCGCCTGAACGCGGCGATGAAAACGCAGATTGACCAGATGTCACATGTGATGTTTGGCGGCATCACCCACCCTTCGGCAGTCGCACTGTGCCGTCAGCTGGTGGCGATGACCCCGGCATCGCTGGAGTGCGTGTTCCTCGCCGACTCCGGCTCGGTTGCGGTGGAAGTGGCAATGAAAATGGCCCTGCAGTACTGGCAGGCGAAAGGCCAGCCGCGCCAACGGTTTTTGACGTTCCGCAACGGCTACCACGGCGATACCTTTGGCGCAATGTCGGTCTGCGATCCGGACAACTCCATGCACAGCCTGTGGCAGGGCTATCTGCCGGATAACCTGTTTGCCCCGGCGCCCCAGAGCCGCTTTGACGGGGAATGGGATGAGCGGGATATGGTGGCATTTGCCCGACTGATGGCGGCCCATCGCGAAGAGATTGCCGCGGTGATCCTCGAACCGGTAGTCCAGGGGGCGGGCGGAATGCGGATGTACCACCCGCAGTGGCTGAAGCGCATTCGTCAGATGTGCGACCGTGAAGGCATCCTGCTGATTGCCGATGAGATCGCCACCGGATTTGGCCGTACCGGCAAGCTGTTTGCCTGCGAACACGCGGGAATTGCGGCGGATATTCTGTGTCTCGGTAAAGCGCTGACCGGCGGGACCATGACGCTATCGGCCACTCTGACCACCCGGGACGTTGCGGAGACCATCAGCAATGGTGAAGCAGGCTGCTTTATGCACGGCCCGACGTTTATGGGCAACCCGCTGGCCTGCGCGGTGGCCACTGAAAGCCTGAGCATCCTCCAGACCGGCGAGTGGCAGCAGCAGGTGGCGGCCATTGAAACACAGCTCAACGCCGAGCTGGCCCCGGCGCGGGAATCACCGCTGGTGGCCGATGTCCGGGTGCTGGGCGCCATCGGGGTGGTGGAGACGCGCCGCCCGGTCAACATGGCAGCGCTGCAACGGTTCTTTGTCGAACAAGGGGTGTGGATCCGCCCGTTTGGCCGCCTGATTTACCTGATGCCTCCGTACGTTATCGCCCCGCAGCAGTTGACGCGTCTGACCCAGGCGGTGAACGCCGCGGTGCGGGAAGAAATATTTTTTAGCGAATAAGCAGCGGAAAGTGACCGTCAACGGGACTACACTTCGTTGTTAATCAGTAGATTATCCCGGAGGAGACGGTATGAAATTAATCAGTCACGATCTGCAAGATGGCGGCAAACTGCCTCAACGCCATGTGTTTAACGGCATGGGCTACGAGGGCGGCAATCTGTCGCCGCATCTGGCGTGGGACGAGGTTCCCGCGGGTACCAAGAGTTTTGTGGTGACCTGTTTCGACCCGGACGCGCCAACCGGCTCCGGCTGGTGGCACTGGGTGGTGGTGAATCTGCCCGCCGGGACGCGCGAGCTGGCGCAGGGCGCCGGTTCCGCTCAGCCATCCCTACCTGCAGGTGCCCTTCAGACCCGCACCGATTTCGGCCTGCCGGGCTACGGCGGCGCGGCGCCGCCGAAGGGAGAAAGCCATCGCTATATCTTTACCGTACATGCGCTGGACGTAGAGACGCTGGATGTCGATGAAGGCGCCAGCGGCGCGATGGTTGGCTTTAACGTCCATTTCCATTCATTGGGCAGCGCATCCCTCACCGCCCTGTTTATCTGATACTCGTCATGTAGCCCCGGTAAGCGCTGTGCTACCGGGGAGTCACTCAGGTTGAAGATGATTGCCCTGGCTCCGGCGCAGGCAACGCCGCGCGGTTTTTGACTTTCGCATACCAGATAATCGTCAGCAGCCCCAACCAGACCAGACCGGCGATCAGCGCGATACGCGTCTCTTCGACCATGCCCAGCACCGCAATAACCATCCCCATAAACAGCAGCGTCAGCAGCGGTGCCACCGGCCAGAACGGCACCGGGAACTCAATCTGCTGACGCTCTTGTGCCGACAAACCGCGACGCATGGCGAAATGCGACAGCAGGATCATCAACCATACCCACACCGTGGCAAATGCCGCCAGGGAGGCAATCAGCACGAACACCTGCTCCGGCATCAGGTAGTTCAGCACCACCGCCGCCAGCAGCGCCACGCCCATCACCACCACCGTCATCCACGGCACGCCGTTGCTGGCGATGCGCAGGAAGCTTTTCGGCGCCATCCCCTCTTTGGCCATGCCGTACATCATGCGACCGGCGCCAAAGATATCGCTGTTAATCGCCGAAATACTGGCGCTGATGACGATGATATTCAGGATGGTTGCCGCCGCAGGGATCCCCAGGCCGCTAAAAATCAACACGAAAGGACTGCCCTGCTCACCGAAGCTGTTCCACGGGAAAATCGCCATCAGGATCGCCAGCGTACAGACGTAGAACAGCACGATACGCAGCGGGATGGTATTGATGGCCTGCGGGATCACCTTCTTCGGGTTCTGCGCTTCGGCGGCGGTGACGCCGATAATTTCAACGCCACCAAAGGCGAACATCACGATCCCCAGCGAGGCGATTATCCCCTGCCAGCCGTTCGGGGCAAAACCGCCGTGGCTCCACAGGTTTTCCAGTCCGGTCGCCGGGAAGCTGTTACCAAAGCCAAAGAAGATGATGCTGCCGCCCGCGACGATCATCGCGATAATCGCCACCACTTTCACCAGCGACAGCCAAAACTCCATTTCGCCGAAGATGCGCACGTGGCACAGGTTCATCGCGCCGATGAAGAAGATAATGCTCAGCACCCAAATCCAGCGCGGCACATCGGGGTACCAGAGCCCCATGTAGATACCAAACGCGGTGACGTCCGCCAGAGCGACGATCACCATCTCGAAGGTGTAGGTCCAGCCGGTAATAAACCCGGCCAGCGGCCCAAGATACTGCCGGGCATAGCTACCGAAGGAGCCGGAAACCGGCTGGCGTACCGCCATTTCCCCCAGCGCACGCATGACGATAAATACTGCCAGGCCGCCGATCAGATAGGCCAGCAGTACCGCCGGTCCCGCGGCTTTGATCGCGGCCGAAGAACCATAAAACAGCCCGGTCCCGATAGCGGAACCCAGCGCGATAAAACGAATATGTCGGGCATTCAGCCCGCGCAGCAGGTGTGGCTTTTGTGGCGATGGTTGTTGTTGCATATGCGAGTGTCCTGATAATTTTTGTATGACGACAAATATGCGTGTAGGACGGTCGGGGGGACGTTATCCCCCCGACACGGGTACAGAAATACGAAGGGTCAGATCTGACCAGGCAAGATGGCAGGAAGCAGTCGGGTCAGGTGGCGTGCCGCCAGCAGGGCGATAGCCTGTTCAATATCCGGCGCGAAGAAACGATCCTGGGTGTAATGCGAGACCCGTTCACGCAGCAGATGGCGGGCCTCTTCCAGCAGCGGGCTGCTGGCCAGGCCTTCGCGCATGTCCAGCCCCTGCACCGCGGCCAGCCACTCGACGGCCAGCACGCCGCGGGTGTTTTCAGCCATCGCCCACAGACGACGCCCGGCAGCCGGTGCCATAGAAACGTGATCCTCCTGGTTTGCCGAAGTCGGCAGGCTGTCAACACTGTGCGGATGCGACAACGCTTTGTTCTCGCTGGCCAGCGCTGCGGCGGTAACCTGGGCAATCATAAAGCCGGAGTTCACGCCGCCATTTTTGACGAGGAACGGCGGCAGCTGTGACATATGGCTGTCCATCATCAGCGCAATACGGCGCTCTGACAGCGAACCGATTTCAGCGATCGCCAGCGCAAGATTGTCCGCGGCCATCGCCACCGGCTCGGCGTGGAAGTTGCCGCCAGAGATAACCTCGTTCTCACTGGCAAAGACCAGCGGGTTATCGGAGACCGCGTTGGCTTCAACTAGCAGAACCTCGGCGGCCTGGCGAATCTGGGTCAGGCAGGCGCCCATCACCTGCGGCTGACAGCGCAGAGAGTACGGGTCCTGGACTTTCGTACAGTTATGGTGCGAGCGGGAAATTTCGCTGTCCTCGGTCAGCACGTGGCGATACAGTGCCGCTGCATCAATTTGCCCACGTTGGCCACGCGCATCGTGGATACGCGGGTCAAACGGACGACGGGAGCCCAGCGCGGCTTCGGTGGTTAACGCACCGCACACCACCGCCCCGGCAAACAGATCTTCCGCTTCAAACAGGCCACGAAGGGCAAACGCCGTTGACGCCTGAGTGCCGTTGAGCAACGCCAGCCCCTCTTTTGCTGCAAGGGTAATCGGTGCCAGGCCGACTTTTTCCAGCGCCTGACGAGCGGGCATCCACTCGCCGTCAACGCGTGCTTTGCCTTCGCCTAACAGGGTCAGCGACATGTGAGCCAGCGGCGCCAGGTCACCGGAAGCACCAACCGAGCCTTTCGCCGGGATCCACGGCGTAACGCCTTTGTTCACCAACTGAATCAAGGCCTGAATCACGCTCAGACGAATACCGGAGAAACCGCGGGAGAGGCTGTTGATCTTCAGCACCATAATCAGGCGCGCCATCTCATCATCCAGCGGTTCGCCAATCCCCGCCGCGTGGGACAACACCAGCGAGCGCTGCAGGTTTTCCAGGTCGTCCGTCGAAATCCGCGTTTGCGCCAGCAGGCCAAAGCCGGTGTTAATGCCGTAGGCCGTACGCCCTTCTGCCAGAATCGCGTTGACACAAGCGACGCTCTCATCAATGGCGGCAAACGCGCGTTCATCCAGGGTCAGCGTCAGCGGCTGGAGATACACCTCGCGCAGCTGCGCCAGACTCAGTTGACCAGGAATCAGTGTTAAGTTTTTCATTTCAGCGTTGCCCCTGCGTTGCTGCCACCATAGGAAGATTCAGACCTTGTTCTGCTGCACACTCAATCGCGATGTCATAACCGGCATCGGCATGGCGCATTACCCCGGTCGCCGGGTCGTTATGCAGCACACGGGCGATGCGCGCGGCGGCATCGTCGGTACCGTCACAGACGATAACCATCCCGGAGTGCTGTGAGAAGCCCATTCCTACGCCACCGCCGTGGTGCAGTGACACCCAGGTGGCGCCGCTGGCGGTATTCAACAGCGCATTCAGCAGCGGCCAGTCGGACACGGCGTCCGACCCGTCGCGCATCGATTCGGTTTCACGGTTCGGGCTGGCTACCGAGCCGGAGTCCAGGTGGTCACGACCAATAACAATCGGAGCGGAAACTTCACCACTGCGCACCATTTCGTTAAAGGCCAGCCCCAGTTTCTGCCGCCACTCCAGTCCCACCCAGCAAATACGCGCCGGCAGCCCCTGGAAACTGATGCGCTCACGCGCCATATCCAGCCAGTGGTGCAGATGCTGATCGTCGCTGATGATCTCTTTCACTTTGGCATCGGTTTTATAGATATCCTGCGGATCGCCGGAAAGCGCCACCCAACGGAACGGGCCGATGCCGCGGCAGAACAGCGGGCGAATATAGGCCGGGACGAAGCCTGGGAAATCGAAGGCGTTTGCCACGCCCATCTCCTGGGCCATCTGGCGAATGTTGTTGCCGTAGTCGAAGGTCGGGACGCCCATTTCATGGAAGGCCAGCATCGCCTGAACGTGGTCAGCCATCGCGCGTTTAGCCGCTTCAATGGTGCCCTGCGGATCGGAGACCGCTTTTTCCTGATACTCTTCCCAGCTCCAGCCCTTCGGCAGATAGCCGTGCAGCGGATCGTGGGCGCTGGTCTGGTCGGTGACCATATCCGGGCGCACGCCGCGTTTCACCATTTCCGGCACGATCTCGGCGGCGTTGCCGCACAGCGCGATGGAGATAGCCCGGCCTTCTGCGGTGTATTTCTTGATACGCGCCAGCGCATCATCCAGCGAGGTCGCCTGCTCGTCGACGTAGCGGGTACGCAGACGGAAATCAATGCGGCTCTGCTGGCATTCGATGTTCAGCGAGCAAGCCCCGGCGAGGGTCGCCGCCAGCGGCTGCGCGCCCCCCATGCCGCCCAGACCGGCGGTCAGTACCCAGCGCCCTTTGAGGCTGCCCTGATAATGCTGACGACCCGCTTCGACGAAGGTTTCATAGGTGCCCTGCACGATGCCCTGGCTGCCGATATAGATCCAGCTGCCGGCGGTCATCTGTCCGTACATCGCCAGACCTTTCGCGTCCAGTTCGTTGAAATGTTCCCAGGTGGCCCAGTGCGGTACCAGGTTGGAGTTGGCAATCAGCACGCGCGGTGAATTTTCATGGGTTTTAAAAACGCCAACCGGTTTGCCGGACTGCACCAGCAGTGTCTCATCGCTCTCCAGGTTTTTCAGCGCCTTCACGATAGCGTCATAGCATTCCCAGTTGCGCGCCGCGCGACCAATGCCGCCGTAGACCACCAGCTCATGCGGGTTCTCGGCAACATCGGGATCAAGGTTATTCATTAACATGCGCAGCGGTGCTTCGGTCAACCAGCTCCTGGCATTCAACGTTGTGCCTCGCGGTGCACGTACGTCTTGCTGGCGATATTTGCTTTGCGACATCGGGGGTTCTCCTGACAATGAACGTTGTTGATGTAGATACATATACTTGTCTATACAAGCGTGCGCAAGCCAGGATTTAACAGAAATGATACAATTTTGCTATATTGCGTCAGCAATCACGTTTTACTGACGCCGGGTATTATCAGGAGCCAAAATGACCCTGCAGCCGGTAACGACTGCCTGGGAACAGGAGACGGGCGTGGGAGACGATGTGGGTGGTAGACCAGGTGCGACGACGGATCAACAGGCAGGGATCGTGGGCATGGATATGCAGCAGCTCGCACTCTCGTGCGCTGGCCTGCACCGCTTCGACAATGTGCTCACCTTCAGTTAGCGGCGCAATCAGCGACAGGTAATCATGCGGGGTGGTCAGGGTATAGTCCTGATGGAGATACGCCGGGACTACCGCCGCGTTCACGCAGCGGTCCTCAATTTGCACCGGGATATCATTTTCGAAATGGACCATCAGCGAATGGAAAATCCGCGTCCCCTCGGCGACGTTCAGCGCCGCCGACTGAACCAGATCCGCCTCGGTCTCCTCCAGCAGCAGAACCTCGCAGCGGTGCTGATGGTGACGGGCGGCGATTTCGTCGGCGATGCTGCGGACTTCAAACAGCGCAGACTGCCCCTTCGGCTCCGCCACAAAAGTGCCCACCCCCTGCAAGCGGACCAGTAAACCTTCATCCGTGAGTTCACGCAGCGCCCGATTGATGGTCATACGGCTAAAGCCAAACTGCGCCACCAGTTCCGCCTCAGAGGGAATACGGTCATGAGGACGCCAGACGCCACGTTGGATCTTTTCGCTGATCGCCTGCTTAACCTTTTCATAGAACGGGGCAGGCGCGGTTCGAGGTTGTGGTGAAAACATAGCCTGGCTTTCCTTATTCGCAATGGGCGGCAAAACGATCACAATATACTGAATCGTCAGCGCCACCAATGGGCGATTTGCCATGCCAGCCTCGCCGCCGCGCGGGCGCCCTGGCTGTCGATGTCAAACTGCGGGTTAAATTCCACCAGATCCACCGCCTGTAGCTTCCCGCTGCGACACAGCGGTTCGACAATCCGCAGCAGCGTCGCCAGCGGCACGCCCAGCGCGGCAGGTGCCGACACCGCCGGCATCTCGCACGCCGGGAGCACGTCCAGGTCGATGGTCAGATAGAGTCTGTCGTAGCACGCAATATTGCGCGCGATTTCCGGCATCACACGTGATTCAAAGGCTTCCAGCACCTCGAGGTCTTCAATCACCTGCACCTGACGGCGCGCGGCTTCGTCCCACAGCGCCTGGGTGTTCGCCGCCCGGCTGACGCCTATGCAGGTATAGTGAAAACCACGCTGCTGCGCCTCACAGGCCAGCGCCAACTGGCGGAACGGCGTTCCCGAACTGGCCTGCTCGCTCACGCGCATATCCAGGTGCGCATCGAGGTTGATAATCCCGACTTTTTCGCCCGGAAAAGCATCCAGAACCCCGGCCCCATGAGCGAAGGCGGTTTCATGCCCGCCCCCCAGCACCAACGTGCGCTTACCTGCTTGCTGGCAGGCCGTCACCGCGTCGCGCAACGCCTGCTGGGCCGTCTCCAGCGCGTCACCCACAACGCTGATGGTCCCCATATCCACGCAACGCTCGTGACCGCGATGGCTGGCCATATTCGCCAGCGCCCGACGTAAAGCCTCCGGCCCTTGTTCCGCACCGGTGCGCCCGCGATTACGTCGCACTCCGGCATCGCAAGCGAATCCCAACAGCGCGATATCCCCTGCCAGCGCGGTGGGCGTAAAGGCTTCGGCGCGCACGATGGTCTGAAACAGACGCAGCGCATTAGCGGCTTCCGCGCTGTCGTCTCGTCCTTGCCAGATATCCGCAGGGGTTGGTTGCCATAACATCATTGTATCTCTCCTCGCACGACGCGATGCCAGAGCGGACTGCGCCCAGGTTCATACACCATCTCCACCGGATGTTCGGCGTCCCAGATAGCAAAGTTGGCGACAAACCCCTCAGCCAGCTGGCCGTGGCTGTTGTGCCGCCCCAGCGCCTGCGCCGCATGACGGGTCACCCCGGCCCACGCCTCTTCCGGCGTCAGGCCAAACTTCACGCAGGCCATATTCATCGCCAGATGCAGGCTGGCAAACGGGCTGGTACCCGGGTTGTAGTCGGTCGCCACCGCCATCGGGACCCGATACTGCCGCAGCAGTTCGACCGGCGGTTTACGGGTTTCATTAAGGAAGTAGAACGCGCCGGGCAGCAGCACCGCCACCGTCGCGCTGCGGCTCATCGCCGCGACGCCCTCTTCCGTCAGATACTCAATATGGTCGGCAGAGAGGCCACGATAGCGGCTCACCAGCTGCGCCCCGCCAAGGGAAGAAAGCTGCTCCACGTGACCGCGAACCGGAATACCGTGCGCCTGGGCAGCCTGGAAGACGCGTTCGGTTTGCTGCGGGCTGAAGCCGACGTTTTCACAGAACACGTCCACGCTTTCAAACAGCCCCTCTTGCCACAGCGTCGGCAGCAGAGTGTCGCACACCAGCGTAATGTAGTCGTCCGGGCGGTCTTTATATTCCGGCGGCGTGGCGTGAGCGGATAGCAGCGTTGGCGACAGCTCCAGCCCATTATTTTCGCCGAGCCGGCGCGCGACCCGCAGCATTTTGCGTTCGTTTTCCAGATCCAGCCCGTAGCCGGACTTAATTTCCAGCGTGGTCACCCCTTCGCGCAGCAGGCGATCCAGCCGCTGCTGGGCCAGCGCCAGTAGCTGTTCATCGCTGCTTTCGCGGGTGGCGCGCACCGTGGAGTTAATGCCGCCGCCGTTGGCGCTGATCGTCTGGTAAGAGACGCCGTTCAGCCGCTGCTCCCACTCCTGCGCCCTGCTGCCGCCGAAGACCAGGTGGGTATGGCAGTCAATCAGCCCCGGCGTCAGCAATCTGCCGCCCAGATCGATGCTCCGCCCTGCCGGGGCGTCATGTTCAGGCACAATGGCTTCAATCCGGCCATCACGCACCAACAGTACGTGGTGATCCCGCAAGCCGTAAGGTTGCGAGTCGTGAGGATTCAGGGTGGCGAGGCGGGCATTTCGCCAGATAACGCGTTCGGAAGTGGCTTCAGTCATACCGGTCAGCTTGTCATGGGTTGTATAGACATTTATTTTCATTCCGCGTGGAATGTCAATCAACGAGGGGGGAATTGTTATTTTTTTGTGACCAAACACGAGGGAAGCCCGGTGAATCTCAACGATTTACGCTAACTTTTTAACGCTGCGTCTTCCCGTTTCGCTTAACTTAGTATAAAAAGCAGGTTTTAAAGGACGTTATACGCGTAATTCATTCTTTATCGGTCTGACGCCGTCTGGATGTTTTTTGTATAATGCCTACCCAAATCATTCGGGTTGCTTTAAGGCGGAAATCAACACCTGCGCCGATAGAAAGGCAACCTGAAGAATGACAGGTCTTGTTAATTGATTCTTGCCCGGAGCAACATGAACACATTCTCAGTATCTCGCCTGACGCTGGCACTGGCCTTCGGCGTGACGTTGTCCGCCTGTAGTTCAACCCCTGCCGACCAACAGCCTTCGACGCAGGCTGCGCCGGGTACCGCCTCTCGCCCGGTATTAACCGCCGATGAAGCGAAAAACTTCACCCAGGCCAGCTATTTCCAGTCTCTGGATCCGAATGCGGCGGCGTGGACCCCATCGGCTATCAGCACACCGGCACAGCCTGACTTCGTAGTCGGCCCGGCAGGCGGCCAGGGCGTAACCCATACCACCATCCAGGCCGCGGTAGATGCCGCTATCGCACGCCACTCCGATCGTCGTCAGTATATTGCGATCCTGCCTGGCGAATACGCCGGCACCGTGTATGTTCCGGCAGCCCCTGGCGCGCTGACCCTGTACGGTACCGGCGAAAAACCGCTGGATGTGAAAATCAGCCAGGCTATTGATTCCGAGATGGACCTGAACACCTGGCGCCACCTGGTCAACCCGGCCGGTAAATATATGCCGGGCAAACCGGCGTGGTACATGTTTGACAGCTGCCAGAGCAAACGCGCGGCCACCGTGGGCGTGATGTGCTCAGCGGTATTCTGGTCACAGAACAACGGCCTGCAGTTGCAGAACCTGACCATCGCCAACAACCTGGGCGACAGCGTCGATGCCGGTACTCACCAGGCGGTTGCCCTGCGCAGCGACGGTGATCAGGTGCAGGTTAACAAGGTCAACATCCTCGGTCGTCAGAACACCTTCTTCGTCACCAACAGCGGCGTGCAGAACCGTCTGCAGAACGATCGTCAGACCCGCACGCTGGTGAGCAACAGCTACATTGAAGGCGATGTGGATATCGTGGCCGGCCGCGGCGCCGTGGTGTTTGATAACACCGAGTTCCGCGTCGTCAATTCCCGCACGCAGAAAGAAGCTTACGTCTTTGCGCCAGCAACCCTGAAGAGCGTCACCTATGGATTCCTCGCCGTCAACAGCCGCTTTACCGCTTCCGGTGACGGCGTGGCGCAGCTGGGTCGTTCTCTGGACGTCGACAGCAACACCAATGGTCAGGTTGTTATCCGCGACAGCGCGATCAACGAAGGCTTCAACGTCGCCAGGCCGTGGGCCGATGCGACAGTATCGAACCGCGCATTTAGCGGCAACACTGGTGCAGCCGACGAGAAAGGCGCTGTGCAGCGTAATCTCAACGACAACAGCTTCAACCGCATGTGGGAATACAACAACCGCGGCGTGGGCAGCGTGATTGTCGCCGAGCCAAAACAGTAAATCTTATCAAGGGGGAGCCTCTCCCCCTTTTTCTGCTATCCCGCTGTTCGCCCTCGACTGCACCTCAGGTCTGATAACAAAAAATATCTTTCGAATAAAAATCCCCGCAGCCGCGTTTACTCACTGTAAGAACACACCGCCCTTCGGTATGGCCCATTGCCGTATATGACATGCCGTCTGGCTACCTGCTTCGCCGCTTCTGGAGACGAAAAATGAACGCGCTCACCTCATCAATTCTGCCGACTTCACGCCGCTTAGTGGTGCCGGCACTGCTATGTTTGTTATATGCATCTCCGTCGTTTGCTATGGGTGATAACAGCAATGAAAGCAAAACCCCGGATTGCCCCAGCGGACAGGTTTACGACAGCGTCAGCAAAAAATGCGTACCGGAAAAAACCAGCAGTCTGAGTGACCAGGATAAAACCAACTACGCCTACCACCTGGCCAAAAAAGGGGAATATCAGGCGGCATTGAACCTGCTGGATTCGTTGAAAAACGGCAACACGGCAGAGGCCTGGAACTATCGCGGCTATGCCACCCGTAAGCTCGGACGCACGGATGAAGGGATTGGTTATTATCAGCGTTCGCTGGCGCTTGAGCCCAATTACGCGAAAGCACGCGAGTACCTGGGCGAAGCCTGGATGATAAAAGGCCGCCGGGATCTGGCGCAGGAACAGCTCAACGTCATTGCCGGTATTTGCGGTCAAAGCTGCGAAGAGTATCGCGATTTGCAGGCCGCCATAAACGGGCATCCGGAATCCTGAAGACCGTCGTGAGGGTAAGAAAATTACAACCAGCGAAGTTCGCTCACAGCTTGCTGCCCATCTGGCCCGTCTTTGGCGCTACGGGCTGATTCTGTCGCACAATCGCGATATTGCCGAAGAGCTGGTTCAGTCGACCTGCGTGCGCGCGCTCGAAAAGAGCGCGCAGTTTACGCCAGGCACCCGCATCGACCGATGGCTGTTCACCATTCTCCACTCAATCTGGATTTCCGAGCTGCGGGCGCGTCATGTCCGGATGGGACAAGGCTTCGCGGAAAGTGACCAGTTACTCGCCCCCGATGACCGCGAGATGAATGAAGATCGCCTCCAGTATCAGCAGCTTATGCGCCAGGTTAGCGCCCTTCCGGAAGCCCAGCGCAATGCCGTCTTTTTAGTTTATGTCGAAGGTTTTACCTACCAGGAGGCGGCCGACACGCTATCCATCCCCATCGGCACGGTGATGAGCCGGCTGGCGGCGGCGCGATTGACGCTCGTAAAATCGACAGCGGCCCCGACCTCATCCAGGGAGAAACGCTCATGAAATCATCCGTGTTTACCCCTCCCTATAGCGACGAAGCCATCGTCGCCTGGCTGGATGGCGAAATGAATGCCTCCGACGCCCGCCGGTTTGAGGCGGCCTTCAGAGACGATCGTCAGTTGGCTGCCCGCGCAGACGAATTAATGCGCAGCAATCGAAACTATCAGCAGGCGTTTGCCCCACTGCTCGAACAGGCTCCCGTGCCCAGGATGCAGGACCGGCTTAATACCTGGCTGGCCACGCTGCCTGAGTCGGAAAGTGCCATCCCCCCTCCGACCTTTAGCCGCCGTGCCATGATTGCCGCCTCGCTCACTTTTTTACTACTTGGCAGCGGCTTAGGGTATCTGGCCCAACCGGACACCGGCGAGCCTGACGAGAGCGAGAACATTCGCGATCTTGAAGCTCGTTACATGTCGCTCTACAGCGCGGAAACGCTGCTCGACATGGACAGTTCACCGGCAGTTATCCAGCGCGGCCTGGCGCGTACCGTCGAAGAGATCGGTCTCCCGCTCAACCAACGACAGCTCATACTCCCGGGCGCCGAGTTAAAAATGGTGCGCATGCTGCGCTACGAGCGCACGGCTATCGCACAGATTGCCTGGATTCATGCGGCATATGGTCCGATGGCATTGTGTATTTCACCGGCTGACTCACCGGGCAGTGGGAAGGTGATCAATGAACAACGGCATGGGATGAATCTCGCCTGGTGGTACGCCCGCGGATACCAGTTCGTGCTGATTGGCCGCAATCCTGTCGCGCAATTGCACGATGACGCGCGCGCATTGCGGAGCTTACTGGCATAACTATTTCGCCAGAAAGGTGGTTACGCTATCGACCGCTAATTATTTTTTATCCAGCGAAACTTTCGCTCTCACTCTGGCGAACTGATTAACAGAGTCACCTGACCATAACGCCCTGACATCGCTGGAGCTGATAATGAAACTGATAAAAAACGTTGCTCGTATCCTGACCCTGACCGCCGCGCTGGGCCTGTCCGCCACTGCGTTTAACGCAAGTGCGGCGCTGCCCGTCGGCGCCAAAGCCCCGACCTTTGAACTGCAAGGGGCGTTGGCCGGCAAGCCGATTACCTTCTCCCTGCAGCAGGCCCTGCAAAAAGGCCCGGTGGTGCTCTATTTCTTCCCGGCGGCATTTACTGCAGGCTGCACCATTGAGGCCCACGATTTTGCCGAAGCCACCGATGAGTTCAAAAAGATGGGTGCCACCGTCATTGGCGTGACCGCCGGGAACACTGACCAGGTGAGCGATTTCTCTAAACTTGAGTGCCGAGATAAGTTCGCCGTCGCCGCCGATCCGGGCGCCAAAGTGGCGGCGCAGTATCAAACGCTGATGGAGATGAAAGGCAAGACCGTCTCTGACCGGACATCGTACGTCATTGCGCCAGATAGCACGATTCTGCTCAGCTTTACCGATAGAAACCCGGACAGCCATATCGAGAAAACCCTGGCGGCGGTCAAACAGTACGACACCGCACATCCACAAGCTCACTAAGCCAGGAGGCCAGCCATGCTCACCGCCATGCTGGCCGCCTTTATTGGCGGCATCATACTCAACTTTATGCCCTGCGTTTTTCCGGTGATCTCCCTGAAAGCGCTCGGTCTTCTGCGTCACTCAGACAATGCTGCCAGCGCGCGGCGTGAAGGGCTGGCGTTTTTACTCGGCGTGATCGTCACCATGATGCTGCTGGCCGGTATTCTGCTGGCCGCACGCGCGGGTGGTGCGGCCGTCGGCTGGGGGTTCCAGCTGCAGTCGCCGCTGGTGATTGCCCTGCTTTCACTAGTGATCCTCACCGCGGCACTCAATCTGCTGGGGGTGTTCGAAGTCGGACTCTCGGCGCAGCGGGTCGGCGCGCTGGATATCGGTCGTGGCGCGTTTTTCCGCTCGGCGATGACCGGCGCTCTGGCTATCGTGGTCGCCACCCCCTGCGCTGCGCCGTTTATGGCCAGCGCGATTGGCTACGCGCTGGTACAGCCTCCGGCCACAGCGCTGGTCATTTTCTTCGCGTTGGCACTGGGGTTTTCCGCGCCGTTCACCCTGATCTCACTCTTTCCGGCCCTGGCATCATGGCTGCCACGTCCGGGGGCCTGGATGGACACCCTCAAACGCGCGCTGGCATTTCCGATGTTTGGCGCTTACGCCTGGTTGGTCTGGGTCCTTGCACAGCAGGCCGGTAGCAGTGCGCTGGCGACGCTGCTCGCGGTTTCCGTGGTATTGAGCTTCGCTGCCTGGCTGTACGGCATCGCCCAGCGTCGGCGCTTTCAAGGCAAAGGACACAGGAGCCTGTTCACCGTCACCGCCGTACTCGCCATCGCGGTCATTGCCCCACTGGCCGCGCTGATTCATCCCGGTTCAGCATCATCCGGCGCACAAACAGTGGCGGCCACTGATACCGCCGCGGAGAAATGGACGCCTCAGGCCGTCGCGGCGCAGCGCGGACACGGCAAGGCCATCTTTGTTAACTTCACTGCCTCCTGGTGCATCACCTGCCAGGTGAATGAAAAGACGTCGCTTTCAACTCAGGCGGTCAAAGATGCGCTTGCGAAAACCGGGACGCTGTATATGGTGGCAGATTCGACTAAATTTAATCCGGACGTCGATGATGCACTGAATCAGTTTGGTCAGGGCGGCCTGCCGCTGTACGTGGTCTACCCTGCCGACGGCGGACCGCCGAAAGTGCTGCCGCAGGTGCTAACGCCGGGCATTGTCGTGAACGCGCTGAACCAGGCCATCGGCAAAAAAGCGTAAACGCAACAAGGCGGATTATGGAAACAAATGATAGCGCGCGTGAAAGCTGGCCCGCGCTAATGGAGCAGGCGCAGGCGGGCGATCAGCACGCCTACACCCGGCTGTTAAAAGCGCTGGTGCCGGTGATTCGTTCGCAGGTTCGCAAGCGCATCGCCGATGGGGCATTGGTCGAGGATGTGATTCAGGATGTGCTGCTGACGGTGCATCGGGTGCGCCATACCTACGATCCGGCATTTCCTTTTCTGCCCTGGTTGATGGCTATTATCTCCGCCCGCGCCGTGGATGCGCTGCGCCGCCGCGGCCGCTATCAGCAATGGGAGATCCCCGAAGAGACGCTGCCGGAACCGGTAACCTCTCCGGATCTGCAAAAACGGGATAGCCGGGAGGAGCTGGCAGGCTATCTACGCCAGCTCCCCTCACGCCAAAGAGCCATTGTGGAACATGTCCATTTGCGTGAAATGAGCCTGACGGAAGCGGCCGCGCATAACAATCTGAGTGTCGCAGCAGTGAAATCACTGTTGCATCGGGCGCTGAAAAACCTGCGCCGTTTTGGAGCTCACCATGACCAATCATGACCTGTTAATTGAAAAACTGGGGCGCGATATGCGCCCGGTAAAACGACTGCCTTCAACCGGCTGGCGCGTGTTGCGCTGGCTGGCAGCGGCGCTGCCGTGCGCGGTTGCCGCCAGTTTTCTGGTACAGCGCAGCCCGACCGACTGGTCGCAGCCCGGCGCCCTGATGGCAGTGTTTCAGCTGCTGCTGGCCTTTATGCTCGGCACGCTGGCAATCCGCAGCGCCTTCACTCTTAGCATCGCCGGTCGCCGCACGCTAAGCTGGAAAGCACTGCTGCCGATTGGGTTGCTGTGGCTGGGGTTGAGCCTCAGCAGCATTCCGCATCCGTCGCTGCCGGTGGTGGAAAGCGACAGCGTAACCTGTTTTACCTTTTTACTGGTGGTCAGCCTGCCGATGATGGTGCTGATGATTGCCAGCCTGCGCCGCAGCCGATCGCTGCATCCGGTGCGTAGCCTGGCGACCGCCGGACTGGGGATCGCCTGCATGGCGGTCAGCCTGCTGGCGTTTTGTCATCCGGTGCATCTGCACGCGATGGATTTTGTGATGCACCTGGCGGCGATAGTGACGATTGTGGCGCTGACGGTGCTCGTGGGGAAACGCTGGGTCTCACTGACATAGCGCAATGGGTATGGGATCCTGGAGGTCATTGACTCCGCAATGTTTACTCGATCCCACCGCCGTGCGGGAAATCTTGTTGGCTACAATCTGACAGCGAGGGGGTTGGCGCATAAAGAAAATTGGCGGGAACGCAGGTGCGCATCCAGGACTGGCCACCAGGACGGTGGCCAGAGGGCAGGTCGAGACAGGGATGTCGAGTCCAGCCCGGTCCGCCAGATGAAGCCGGAGTGGAGCACACCGCGAAGCGGCAATTTTCAGCGCAATGCCGGGGGTCCTGGGGGGCGAGCGAAACGCCCCCCAGGCCGTTCACCCGCAACGGCGTTAAGAAAAGATGCCGGACCCATCGTGAACGGAACAGCCCACTGAAGGGTATTCTGTCAACCGCTTAATACGCGTTAACCACCACCCACATTGGGCCCTGACCAACCGCATAACGCCCTTTCTCTGTCAGCAGCCCCTGCTCACCGGCTATCTCATAGACCGCGATATGGTGCGATTTCTGCCCCGCGGCGATCAGATATTTACCGCTGTGATCGAGGTTGAAACCACGCGGTTGCGCTTCGGTCGGCTGGAAGCCTTCAATAGACAACACGCTGCCATCTTCGGACACGCTGAAGACGGTGATAATGCTGGCGGTACGGTCACAGGCATACAGATGACGGCCATCCGGGGTCAGATGAATGTCCGCCGCCCAGCGCACGTCGCTAAAGCTAGCAGGCATCATATCCAGCGTCTGAACACACTCAATCTTGCCGTGCGGATCTTTCAGCTCCCACACATCGACAGAGCTGTTCAGCTCATTCACGCAGTAGCCGTACTGTTGATTCGGGTGGAACACCATATGACGCGGGCCAGCGCCTTCAACGGTCGTGACTTCCGCCGGGTCTTGCGCGGCCAGGAACCCATCGTCGCTGAGGGTAAACAGGCAGATACGATCCTGCTTCAGTGCCGGAACCCACAGAGTGCGGTTATCCGGGGAGATATTGGCCGAATGGCACCCTTCCAGCCCTTCCACCACCGCAACCGTTTCACCCGGCAGGCCGTCAATCAGCGGCGTCACGCTCACGCAGCCGGCGTTGTAGGAGGCGCTGAAGATAAAACGCCCCTGATGATCGGTCGAAATATGCGTCGGGCTACCCGGCAGGGCCGCTTCGCCGGCAAAGGTCAGCGCACCGTTATCAGGCGCAATGCGGTAAGCCAGAACGCGAAACTCCGGACGCACGCCAACATAGAGATATTCTTTATTCGGGCTTACCACCATCGGCTGAACCTGGCCTGGGGCATCCACCACCTGTACAAGCTTCAGGTTACCCTCATGATCCAGACTCCAGACATGAATCTGCTGGCTTTCCGGGCTGGCGGTATAAACGGTTTGTTTCATGACTGCTCCTTTCCTTACTGCACATGGAAAACGTATACATTTTGTTCATCAGCGCATTCATCTGTCTGCTGAATGGATGCAATGTATATACCCTAAATAATTCGAGTTGCAAGAAGGCGGCTACGCAGGGAATCCCCAGGAGCTTACTGAAGTAAGTGACTGGGGTGAACGAGTACAGCCAACGCTCATGCAACTTGAAGTATTACGGGTATAACTCATTTAACGGTCGATGCTGAAAAATTTGCCCCTGAAGCAGAGCGGTGTACCATCATGGCCTGCTTACTTGTCACCATTAACCGGAAACCACACATGACTTCACGCGTGATTGCACTGGATTTAGACGGCACCCTACTCACCTCTCACAAAACTATCCTGCCCGCCTCACTAGAAGCGCTGGCGCGCGCCCGAGTCGCGGGGTACCAGGTGATCGTCGTCACAGGCCGACATCACGTTGCGATTCATCCTTTTTATCAGGCACTGGCTCTGGATACACCTGCAATTTGTTGTAATGGCACTTATTTGTATGATTATCATGCAAAAAAGGTTTTGCAGTCCGATCCGATGCCGGTAGACAAAGCCCTGAGCCTGACCGAAATGCTGGCGACCCACGATATCCATGGCCTGATGTACGTTGACGACGCCATGCTGTATGAACGCCCGACCGGACACGTGATTCGCACCACCAACTGGGCGCAGTCTCTGCCGGTCGAGCAGCGCCCGGTCTTCACTCAGGTTGATTCCCTGGCCCAGGCCGCGCGCGACGTGCAGGCCGTGTGGAAGTTTGCCCTGACCGACGAAGATATTCCGAAACTGCAGCAGTTCGCCCTGGAAGTCGGTAAAACCCTCGGTCTGGAGTGCGAATGGTCGTGGCACGATCAGGTGGATATCGCCCGCGCCGGCAACAGCAAAGGCAAGCGTCTGGCGCAATGGGTCACCGCCCAGGGGCTGTCGATGCAGGACGTCGTGGCCTTTGGCGACAACTATAATGACCTGAGCATGCTGGAAGCCGCCGGCACCGGAGTGGCGATGGGCAATGCGGTCGAAGAGGTAAAAACGCGCGCCAATGTGGTCATTGGCGACAACGAAAACAACAGTATTGCCGACTACATCAACCGCCACCTGCTGTAATCAGGCGGCAATCGACACGCTTTTAATTTGCGCATACAGAGATTGGCCTGGCGTAACGCCCAGGTCATCTCTGGCCCACGGGCTGATGCGCGCCCACAGCGTGCGGCCGCTGATATCGAGCTGAACTTCAATCTGCCCGTGGGCGTCGATGCACTGCACCACCCGTGCCGGCAAAATATTGCGAATGCTGGTCTGCTGCGGTTGTGCCAGCACCAGCGATACATCTGACGCCTGAATACGAATACGCGTCGCTTCACCAAGAGGCCGGTCAAGGTAGTTCACCCATATCCGCTGTTCGCCGAGGGCCAGCGCGGTCATCGCATAGTGTGGATGCTGGGCGGCCACCGCCACGTTGAGGATCGTGCTCTGCTGATCCGCCGGCAGCCAGGGGTGCATCACGCTGCTGCTCCACACCGTTTCCAGATCGCCAAACGCTTTTACGCTCCCGGCTTCCAGCACCAGCACGTTATCCGCCAGATGCTGAATCTCATCGAGCGAGTGGCTGACGTACAGCATCGGGATATGAATTTCACGGGCCAGTCGCTGGAGATAAGGCAGCAGTTCGCGCTTACGCGGAATATCCAGCGACGCCAGCGGCTCATCCAGCAGCAGCAGTTCCGGAGCGGTCAGTAACGCCCGGCCTATCGCCACCCGCTGCTTTTCCCCACCGGACAGGCTGCCCGGCAGGCGATCCAGTAGCGCTTCAATGCCGAGCAGCGCTACCAGCTTATCAAACTGACCGGCCATGCTTTTCGCCATGCCGTACTTCAGATTGCCGCGCACCTTGTAGTGCGGAAACAGCCGCGCATCCTGGAAGACATAGCCAACGCGTCGTTTTTCCGGTGCCAGGCAGATCCGTTTATCGGCATCATTCAGCACCCTGCCGTTAAGTACGATCCGTCCTTTCTGCGGCCGGGTCAGGCCGCTGATGGCGTTTATCAGCGAGGTTTTCCCCGCGCCGGAAACGCCAAAAATAGCGGTGATCCCGCTGGCGGGCAGCGTTTCATTGATGCTCAGGCAGTGCGTCCCCAGCGTCTGGGTAAAATTGAGTTCGAGCATGATTATTTCCCCGTCCGCGCCCGGCTGAGCCGCGCCAGCCATTCAGAGACCAGCAGCGAGATCAGCGCCAGGACGATAGAGATCAGGCACAGGCGCGCCGCGGCGCCTTCGCCGCCCGGCGTTTGGATCAAGGTGTACATCGCGGAAGGAATGGTCCGCGTCTCGCCGGGAATGTTGGAGACAAAAGTAATGGTGGCGCCAAATTCCCCTAGCGAACGAGCAAAGGCCAGCACGGTGCCAACAATAATGCCCGGCAGCGTCAGCGGTAGCGTAATAGTGAAAAAAACCCGCCAGCGTCCAGCGCCCAGGGTCCGCGCCGCCTGTTCCAACTTAACGTCCACCCCTTCCAGCGCCAGGCGAATGGCCCGCACCATCAGCGGAAACGACATCACCGCCGCCGCCAGCACAGCCCCGCGCCAGCTAAAGGCAAAGGTCAGACCGAACCAGTCATACAGCCAGCTGCCGATAAAACCGCGTCGTCCCATGGCAATCAACAACAGGTACCCCACCACCACCGGCGGCAGCACCAGCGGCAGGTGGATAATGCTGTCGAGCAGCGCCTTTCCAGGAAAGTTGCGCCGCACCAGCAGCCAGGAGATAAAGATCCCAAAAGGCAGACTTAACACCACCGCCAGGGATGAGACTTTCAGGCTCAACAGTACCGCCTGCCATTCGGGATCGCTTAAGAACATTAGCGGGTGGTGAATCCGTATTGTTTAAAGATGGCGGCCGCTTGTGGCCCTTTCAGGTAGTCATAAAAGCCGGTAACGGTCGCGTTTTTATGCCCGTCGACGATCGCCAGCGGATATTCAACTTTCTTGTGGGAATCTTCCGGGAACGTCCCGACCACTTTCACCCCTTTGCTCGCCACTGCGTCAGAACCGTAAACGATCCCCAACGGAGCTTCGTTACGTTCCACCAGCGCCAGCGCACCGCGTACGTCTTCAGCCGGTGCCAGTTTCGGGGACAGCGTCTCCCAGGCACCCAGTTTCTGCAGCGCTTCTTTGGCGTAGATACCTGCCGGGACGTGCTCCGGATCGCCAACCGCCAGGCGGCCGCCTTTCAGCAGGCTGGTCCAGTCGGTGCTGCTGTTGATGGTGATATCACCCTGCGCGCTGGCTTTTGGGGCCACTACCACCAGGCTGTTGCCCAGCAACGTTTCACGCGAGGCGGTATCAATCGCTTTTTTCTCAACCGCGTAATCCATCCATTTTTGGTCGGCAGAGATAAACAGGTCCGCAGGCGCGCCCGCTTCAATTTGCCGTGCCAGCGTCGATGAAGAGGCAAACGACGAGACAACATCGACGTTTTTCTCTTTCTTATAGGCCTTCGCAATGTCCTGCATCGCGTTCGTTAACGATGCCGCCGCAAACACCGTAATTTTCCCTTCTTCCGCCAGCGCATGACCAGCAACGGAGAGCGTTAACGTCGCTCCGGCAAACAAGCGTAACCATTGACGTGCCATCTGAAACTCCTTTATGTGCGTTATGTAGGAGCTAATATAGCGATAAGAATGGGGTTTTCCCAGCGCGAATTGGGAGTAGGTAGAGGAGGATCAAAGACAAGAGAAAAAGAGAGGAGAAAATGAAAACGCCCGGAAAACCGGGCGTTGGGAAATCAGTGGTTCTGCTGGCCGCGATCTTTGTGACCGACGCCGGAGAAGATGTTAAACACTTCGCCAAGGCCGTAAATCAGGCCCAGGATGATGGCCATCACCACCGGGACCATCACAACGGCAAAAACCAGACTTTTCAATAGCTCTAACATGGTTGGCTCCAGAAAGTACGAATGCTTTATTGTAACCGCTTCAGCGGGAAAAACACGCCCCATTTGTGCGGTGGCTGGCCGACAGCGATGACAGATGCACCTTGCAAGATGACCGCTATCGGTCACAATACTCTTTTTTGCCAGGATATCATTATGCAGGCCGAAATTCTTCTGACCCTCAAGTTACAGCAGCGCCTGTTCGCCGATCCTCGCCGTATCGCGCTGTTAAAACAAATCGATATCACCGGGTCTATCAGCCAGGGGGCCAAAAACGCCGGCATCAGCTATAAAAGCGCCTGGGATGCCATCAACGAGATGAATCAGCTCAGCGAACAGACGCTGGTCGATAGAGCCACCGGTGGCAAAGGCGGCGGCGGCGCGGTGCTGACGCGCTACGGCCAACGACTGATCCAGCTGTATGACCTGCTGGCGCAGATTCAGCAGAAAGCCTTCGACGTGCTGAGCGATGATGACGCCCTGCCCCTCGACAGCCTGCTGGCCGCTATCTCGCGCTTTTCATTGCAGACCAGCGCCCGTAATCAGTGGTTCGGCACCATTACCGGCCGCGACCACCAGCAGGTGCAGCAGCACGTCGAAGTGCTGCTTGCCGATCGCCAGACCCGCTTTAAAGTTGCGATTACCGCGCAAAGCGCAGAGCGCCTTGGCCTGGATGAAGGTCAGGAAGTGCTGGTACTGCTGAAGGCGCCCTGGGTGGGGATCACGTTGGATCCGGCGGTTGCCAGGGAGGCCGATAACCAGCTCGCCGGGAAAATCAGTCATATAGAATACGGCCCGGAGCAGTGTGAAGTCCTGATGGCGCTGCCGGACGGTCAGAGTTTGTGCGCGACCTTACCGCTGGAACAGACCCGAAAACTGGAAGAAGGTGCTGAGGCAATAGCATATTTTAACGCCGATCGAATCATTCTCGCCACGTTGTGTTGACGGGATTGACATCAGACCCGTGACGTCGTATCCCTGTGACAACTCGCTGCAAAAAATGGGATACACAATGTCATCATTGCAAATTTCGCAAGGCATATTTCGCCTGAGCGATACTAAAACGCTCGCTATCGAACACCTCAGCGTGAACGCGGGTGAAAGCTGGGCTTTCGTCGGCAGCAACGGCAGCGGGAAATCCGCGCTGGCCCGCGCGCTTTCCGGCGAGCTCACCCTGCTCTCCGGCCAGCGTGAAAGCCGTTTCTCCCGCATTACCCGCCTGTCGTTTGAGCAGCTACAGAAACTGGTCAGCGACGAATGGCAGCGCAACAATACCGATTTGCTCAGCCCTGGCGAAGAAGATACCGGCCGCACGACGCAGGAGATCATCCAGGAAGAGGTTAAAGATGCCGAGCGTTGCGCGCACCTTGCCGAGCTGTTTGGTATCTCCGGCCTGCTCCAGCGCCGCTTTAAATACCTCTCCACCGGGGAAACGCGGAAAACGCTGCTGTGCCAGGCCCTGATGGCGCAGCCCGATCTGCTGATCCTCGATGAACCCTTTGATGGCCTCGACGTTGCCTCCCGCCAGCAGCTTGCCGGGCTACTGGAAACGCTGAATGGCGAAGGGATCACCCTGGTGCTGGTGCTCAATCGCTTCGATGAAATTCCGTCGTTTGTTCAGTTTGCCGGCGTGCTGGCGGACTGCACCCTGACCGAAACCGGTGAAAAGCAGCGCCTGCTGCAACAGGCGCTGATTGCCCAGCTGGCGCACAGTGAACAACTGAATGGCATGACCCTGCCTGAGCCGGATGCCCCGGCCGCCCGTCACGCCCTGGATGCCGACACGCCGCTTATCGTACTGAAAGATGGCGTAGTATCGTATAACGATAGGCCGATCATCGACCATCTGAGCTGGACGGTTAACCCCGGCCAACACTGGCAGATCGTCGGCCCTAACGGCGCCGGCAAATCGACCCTGCTGAGCCTGGTCACCGGCGATCACCCGCAGGGCTATAGCAACGATCTCTCCCTGTTTGGTCGCCGCCGTGGCAGCGGTGAAACCATCTGGGATATTAAAAAGCATATTGGCTATGTCAGCAGCAGCCTGCATCTTGAGTACCGCGTCAGTACGACGGTGCGTAATGTGATTCTGTCGGGTTATTTTGACTCTATTGGCATTTACCAGGCGGTTTCAGATAAGCAGCACAAGCTGGTGCAGAACTGGCTGGATATTCTGGGTATCGATAAGCGCACTGCCGATGCGCCGTTCCATAGCCTTTCATGGGGACAGCAACGGCTGGCGCTGATCGTCCGGGCGCTGGTAAAACATCCAACGGTGTTGATTCTTGACGAGCCACTGCAGGGGCTGGATCCGCTCAACCGCCAGCTGGTGCGCCGTTTTGTTGATGTGCTGATTAGCGAAGGCGCTACCCAGTTGCTGTTTGTCTCCCACCACGCCGAAGATGCACCCGAGTGCATTACCCATCGTCTGGCATTTATCCGTAGTGGAGACGGTTACACTTACGAGGTCGGTCCACTCACCGATTAAGGCAATACCGGGGTCTGTGGGCCCCGCTCTATTTTCAGAAAAATATCTAAAAACCACCTCATTACACTGTTTTTAAATAAAAAAAATTCAAATATTGGTATTATGTATTTTAGTGTAAACGATTCCACCAATTTGGCCTGTGTCACACTTTTGACTTCTTTGGTATGCTATCTTCATCACACACGATAAGCCTATTGGAGCGAATCATGAAAGTACTGGTTACAGGTGGTAGCGGTTACATTGGAAGTCATACCTGCGTTCAGCTGCTACTGCAGGGACACGATGTGGTTATTCTCGACAATCTCTGCAACAGCAAGCGCAGCGTCCTGCCGATCATTGAGCGTCTTGGCGGGAAAACGGCCACCTTTGTCGAAGGCGATATTCGTAATGAAGCGCTGATGACCGAAATTCTGCACGATCACGCGATTGAAGCGGTTATCCACTTCGCGGGACTGAAAGCCGTCGGCGAATCCGTCGCGAAGCCGCTGGAATACTACGACAATAACGTCACCGGTACACTCAAATTAGTTTCCGCCATGCGCGCCGCTGGCGTAAAGAACTTCATCTTCAGCTCCTCCGCCACCGTCTACGGCGACCAGCCAAAGATCCCTTATGTCGAAAGTTTCCCGACCGGTACGCCGCAAAGCCCGTACGGCAAGAGCAAACTGATGGTCGAGCAAATTCTGACCGACCTGCAAAAAGCCCAGCCGGAGTGGAGCATTGCGCTGTTGCGTTATTTCAACCCGGTTGGCGCGCATCCGTCAGGCGACATGGGCGAAGACCCGCAGGGTATCCCGAACAACCTGATGCCGTATATCGCCCAGGTGGCGGTCGGTCGTCGCGACTCGCTGGCGGTCTTCGGCAATGATTATCCGACCCCAGATGGTACCGGCGTGCGTGACTATATCCACGTCATGGACCTGGCCGATGGTCACGTTGCCGCCATGGAAAAACTGGCGGATCGTGCAGGCGTACACATTTATAACCTCGGCGCAGGCGTCGGCAGCAGCGTCCTGGACGTGATCAATGCCTTCAGCAAAGCCTGCGGCAAATCTGTTAATTACCACTTCGCGCCGCGCCGCGATGGCGACCTCCCGGCCTACTGGGCGGATGCCGAAAAGGCCGACCGCGAGCTTAACTGGCGCGTTACGCGCAACCTTGACGAGATGGCGCAGGACACCTGGCACTGGCAGTCCCGTCATCCTCAGGGTTACCCAGACTAAGGAACCGTCATGAGCGTATTTAACCCCGTCGACCATCCGCATCGTCGTTATAACCCGTTAACCGGGCAGTGGATTCTGGTATCACCGCATCGCGCCAAGCGTCCCTGGCAAGGGGCTCAGGAAACGCCGGCCAGGCTGACCCTGCCAGCGCACGATCCGGATTGTTTCCTGTGCCCGGGGAATACCCGCGTCACTGGCGACACCAACCCGAATTACGCCGGTACCTACGTGTTTACCAATGACT
This sequence comes from Klebsiella sp. B345, assembly GCF_051131735.1. Lineage (NCBI taxonomy): Bacteria > Pseudomonadati > Pseudomonadota > Gammaproteobacteria > Enterobacterales > Enterobacteriaceae > Klebsiella > Klebsiella sp. B345. The sequence goes on along the minus strand of NZ_CP180443.1, from coordinate 4,547,155 downwards.
TTGCGGCATTGATGACCGATACCCCCGATGCACCTGAAAGCGACGATCCGCTGATGCGTTGCCAGAGTGCTCGTGGCACCAGTCGGGTCATCTGCTTCTCGCCAGATCACAGCAAAACGCTGCCTGAGCTGAGCGTAGAGGCGCTGGAAGGCGTGGTTAAAACGTGGCAGGAACAGACCGCCGAGCTGGGTGAACGCTACCCGTGGGTGCAGGTGTTTGAAAATAAAGGCGCGGCGATGGGCTGCTCCAACCCGCACCCGCACGGCCAGGTCTGGGCGAACAGCTTCCTGCCAAATGAGGCCGAACGCGAAGATCGTCTGCAAAAAGCCTACTTCACTGAACAGGGTTCACCGATGCTGGTGGATTACGTGCAGCGTGAATTAGCCGACGGCAGCCGCACGGTGGTGGAAACTGAACACTGGCTGGCGGTGGTGCCTTACTGGGCCGCATGGCCATTCGAGACGCTGCTGCTGCCGAAAGCGCATGTGTTGCGTCTGACCGATTTAACCCCAGCGCAGCGTAGCGATCTTGCGCTGGCGTTGAAAAAGCTGACCAGCCGCTACGATAACCTGTTCCAGTGTTCATTCCCCTATTCCATGGGCTGGCACGGCGCGCCGTTTACTGGCGAAGACAACCATCACTGGCAGCTGCACGCTCACTTTTATCCGCCGCTGTTGCGCTCTGCGACGGTGCGCAAATTTATGGTCGGCTACGAAATGCTGGCCGAAACCCAGCGTGACCTGACGGCAGAACAAGCCGCCGGGAGCCTGCGGGCAGTCAGCGACGTCCATTTTCGCGAATCCGGAGAATAACAATGAGTCTGAAAGAAACCACCCAAGCCCTGTTTGCTGAAAAATTCGGCTACCCTGCCACCCACGTGATTCAGGCACCGGGTCGCGTTAACCTGATCGGCGAGCACACCGACTACAACGACGGCTTCGTGCTGCCCTGCGCCATTGATTACCAGACGGTGATCAGCTGTGCGCCGCGTACGGACCGTATCGTGCGGGTGATTGCGGCCGATTACGATAATCAGACCGACGAATTCTCCCTGGATAAGCCGATCGTCAGCCACGACAGCCAGCAGTGGTCAAACTACGTCCGCGGCGTCGTGAAACATCTGCAACAGCGAAACAACCAGTTCAATGGTGCGGATCTGGTCATCAGCGGCAACGTCCCACAAGGGGCGGGCTTAAGCTCCTCTGCGTCGCTGGAAGTAGCGGTCGGGACCGTGTTCCAGCAGTTGTACCATCTGCCGCTGGACGGCGCGCAAATCGCCCTCAACGGCCAGGAAGCAGAGAACCAGTTCGTGGGCTGTAACTGCGGCATCATGGATCAGCTGATCTCCGCGCTGGGTAAAAAAGATCACGCCCTACTGCTCGACTGCCGTACGTTAGGCACCAAAGCCGTCTCCATGCCGAAAGGCGTCGCGGTAGTGATCATCAACAGTAATTTTAAACGTACCCTGGTAGGTAGCGAATACAACACGCGCCGCGAACAGTGTGAAACCGGCGCGCGTTTCTTCCAGCAGCCGGCACTGCGTGACGTCACCCTTGCCGAATTCAATGCCGTCGCTAGTGAACTGGACCCGGTGGTGGCGAAACGCGTCCGCCACGTACTGACCGAAAACGCCCGGACGCTCGAAGCCGCTACCGCGCTGGAAAAAGGCGATCTGAAACGCATGGGCGAGCTGATGGCCGAATCGCATGCCTCAATGCGCGATGACTTTGAAATCACCGTGCCGCAAATTGACACCCTGGTTGACATCGTCAAAGCCACCATCGGTGATAAAGGTGGCGTACGCATGACCGGCGGCGGTTTTGGCGGTTGCATCGTGGCGCTGGTGCCGGAAGATCTGGTGGCCACCGTTCAGCAGGCCGTGGCGCAGCAGTATGAAGCCAAAACCGGTATTAAAGAGACCTTCTATGTGTGCAAACCATCCCAGGGGGCCGGCCAGTGCTAAACCAGACAACAGAACGGGCGCCCGACGGGCAGCCGTGGAATCTGATCGTCCTGCGTAATACCGGCGGGATGGTCGTTACCCTGATGGACTGGGGCGCTACGTTGCTCTCCGCCCAGGTGCCGTTGGCCGATGGCGAAGTCCGTGAAGCGCTGCTTGGTTGCGCGTCGCCGCAAGATTACACCCGCCAGGCGGCCTATCTTGGTGCCTCCGTGGGCCGCTATGCCAACCGTATCGCCAACAGCCGCTTTAGCCTCGATGGGCAGACCGTCAATCTGCTCCCCTCTAACGAGGCCGGTCATCAGCTGCACGGCGGGCCTGACGGCTTTGATAAACGTCGCTGGCAAATCGTCAGCGCCGATGAGCATCAGGTGCTGTTTGCCATAACGTCCGATGACGGAGACCAGGGGTTCCCGGGCAACCTGACGGCGACGGCGCACTATCGTCTTACGGAAGATAACCGCATTGCTATCGAGTATCGTGCCACGGTTGACAGGCCCTGCCCGGTCAACCTGACCAACCACGTCTACTTCAACCTCGACGGCGGGCAAACGGACGTTCGCAACCACCAGCTGCAAATTTTTGCCGACAGCTATCTGCCGGTTGAGAGCGACGGCATTCCGGGAGGCCCACTGCAGAATGTGACCCTGACCAGCTTTGATTTCCGCACGCCGAAAACGGTGGCGGACGATTTCCTGCGCGATGAAGATCAGCGCAAGGTGAAGGGCTACGATCACGCCTTCCTGCTGCAGGCGAAAGGCGATGCCCGCAACGCAGCGGCCCATGTCTGGTCACAGGATAAAAAGCTGCAGATGACGGTGTATACCTCCGCCCCGGCGCTGCAGTTTTATTCTGGCAACTACCTGGGCGGCACCCCGTCACGAACGGAGCAACCTTACGCTGACTGGCAAGGCCTGGCGCTGGAAAGTGAATTCCTGCCGGACTCGCCCAATCATCCGGAGTGGCCGCAACCCGACTGCGTATTACGCCCGGGCGAGGAGTACGTCAGCCTGACGGAATATCAGTTTATCGCCGGATAATCCCCCGCCCTCCTGTTGGAGGGCTTTTTTTCGCCCTTTCGTTGAAAAATACGCCACTTACAGACAAAAACATAACCGTCGATTTACAAGGATCTTACACTGAGCCACTATTTTCGCTATGGTTAGGGATAAGCATTGCCGAGACGCAAATCACGGCAATATAATGAGAATTGTTATCATTCAAACAAAGCTTGAGGAGTAAGTGTATGGCTGTAACTAAGCTGGTACTGGTTCGTCACGGCGAAAGCCAATGGAACAACGAAAACCGTTTCACCGGTTGGTACGATGTTGATCTGTCTGAGAAAGGCGTTGGTGAAGCAAAAGCCGCTGGTAAACTGCTGAAAGATGAAGGCTTCAGCTTCGATTTTGCTTACACCTCTGTGCTGAAACGTGCCATCCACACCCTGTGGAACGTGCTGGATGAACTGGATCAGGCCTGGCTGCCGGTTGAGAAGTCCTGGAAACTGAACGAACGTCACTACGGTGCGCTGCAGGGTCTGAACAAAGCAGAAACCGCAGAAAAATACGGTGACGAGCAGGTTAAACAGTGGCGTCGTGGCTTTGCCATCACCCCGCCAGAACTGACCAAAGACGATGAGCGTTTCCCGGGCCACGATCCGCGTTACGCGAAACTGACCGATAAAGAGCTGCCGGTCACTGAGAGCCTGGCACTGACCATCGAGCGCGTCGTGCCTTACTGGAACGAAACCATTCTGCCGCGTCTGAAAAGCGGTGAGCGCGTGATTATCGCCGCTCACGGTAACTCCCTGCGTGCCCTGGTGAAATACCTGGACAACATGGGCGAAGACGAAATCCTCGAACTGAACATCCCGACCGGCGTACCGCTGGTTTATGAGTTCGACGAAAACTTCAAACCGATCAAACACTACTATCTGGGTAACGCGGATGAAATCGCCGCTAAAGCTGCGGCAGTAGCAAACCAGGGTAAAGCGAAGTAATCGTCGCTGACCCCCATAAAAAAAGCGTGGATTCGTCCACGCTTTTTTATTTGCCCGCCGTCATTGCCGCCGGGCGATGGTAAGCCGTATTAACCGCGACGGGCTTTTACCGCTTCCGCCAGCTGGCGCAGGATAATATCGGTATCTTCCCAGCCAATACAGGCATCGGTAACGCTCTTGCCATAGGTCAGCGGCTCACCGCTTTCCAGGCTCTGGCTGCCTTCAACCAGGTGGCTTTCAATCATCACACCCATAATCGCCTGTTCGCCGTTGGCAATCTGCTGGCAAACGTCCGCACCCACTTCCATCTGCTTTTTAAACTGCTTGCTGGAGTTGGCATGGCTGAAATCGATCATAATCTGTGATGGCAGGCCAGCTTTTGCCAGCCCGACTTTCACTTCAGCCACATGCTTCGCGCTGTAGTTCGGCTCTTTACCGCCGCGCAGGATGATATGGCAATCGCTGTTCCCGCTGGTGTTCACAATCGCCGAGTGACCCCATTTGGTCACCGACAGGAAGCAGTGCGGCGCACCGGCGGCGTTGATGGCGTCGATAGCAACCTTAATGGTGCCGTCCGTGCCGTTTTTAAAACCAACCGGACAGGAGAGGCCTGAAGAGAGCTCACGATGCACCTGAGATTCGGTGGTACGCGCGCCGATGGCGCCCCAGCTCATCAGGTCGGCAACGTACTGCGGGGTGATCATATCGAGGAACTCACCCGCCGCAGGCAGGCCGCTGTCGTTAATCTCCAGCAGCAGCTTACGGGCAATACGCAGGCCGTCGTTGATGCGGAAGCTGTTATCCATATGCGGATCGTTAATCAGCCCTTTCCAGCCCACCGTGGTACGCGGCTTTTCAAAGTAGACGCGCATCACGACTTCCAGTTCGCCTTTTAGCTCTTCCCGAAGCGCCAGCAGGCGTTCCGCATACTCTTTCGCCGCGGCAGGATCGTGAATAGAACATGGGCCAATCACCACCAGCAAACGATCGTCATTGCCTTTCAGGATCTGATGGATCGCTTTGCGTGCGTGTGCCACGGTGTTAGCAGCATTTTCGGTAGCGGGGAATTTTTCCAGGAGCGCAACGGGAGGTAATAATTCGTTGATCTCTTTAATACGTAAATCGTCGTTCTGATAATTCATTTTATTTCCAGCGTTGCCATACTTAATCAATTGAGTGCAATGCTTTCAATCTAACTCGCCGCCAGAAAAGTGTAAACTGGATTTTACAGTCAGCACATTAATTCACTGATTAAATAGAAAAAAACAATACAAACAGTAATAATTAGCGAAAAACAAAGCGCATAATCAGTAATAAACACTACAAATAACGCGTGAATAAATATTATATGTCGTCTATTTTACGCCATCATACAATCATGCTTCCAGGTTCTCTGTTTTCACTATTTTATCGTGCCATACCGTTATGAAAACCCGGCGCACATCACCGATATACCCAAGCAACTTGAAGAATGAAGGGGATAATACGGGCTGATGGAATCGACGCATAATTACCGCTACTCTGTCAGCAGGTCGGATACTCATTGATAACATAATGACAGGATGCTTCGATGGCCCACGCTCATACCTCTTCGCAGACCACGGATAACGGTAACGAAAAACGTCTGCTTCAGGCTTTCATCGTCACCGCCGGCTTTATGATTATTGAAGCCATTGGCGGCGTCGTTTCTGGTTCTCTGGCGCTGCTGGCCGATGCTGGTCATATGCTGACCGATTCAGCCGCCCTACTGTTTGCGCTGCTGGCAGTACGCTTCGCCAGTCGCCCGCCCAACACCCGCCATACCTTCGGCTGGTTGCGCCTGACCACTCTGGCGGCTTTCGTTAACGCTATTGCGCTGGTCGTAATCACCATCCTGATTGTCTGGGAAGCGATTCAGCGTTTCAACCATCCGCAGCCGGTAGCGGGCACCGCCATGATGGTGATCGCCGTGGCCGGCTTGCTGGCAAATATCCTGGCATTCTGGATCCTCCATCGCGGTAGCGAGGAGCGAAATCTCAACGTGCGCGCCGCCGCATTACACGTCCTGGGAGACCTGCTGGGATCGGTCGGGGCAATCGTCGCCGCCATCGTGATTATCACCACCGGCTGGACGCCGATTGATCCGATCCTGTCGGTGCTGGTGTCATGTCTGGTGCTACGCAGCGCCTGGCGGCTGTTGCAGGAGAGTATGAATGAGCTGCTGGAAGGGGCGCCGCGCTCGCTGGATGTTGAGGGGCTGAAGCGGGATTTGCGCCGCTCCGTTGCGGAAGTCCGCGACGTCCATCATGTGCACGTGTGGCTGGTTGGCGAAAAAACGGTGATGACGCTGCATGTTCAGGTGGTTCCCCCGCACGATCACGACGCCTTGCTGAACCGCATTCAGGAATTTTTACATCACAAATATGCGATTGAACACGTGACCGTGCAGATGGAGTATCAGCCCTGCAGTGGCCCGGAATGCCGTCTCAACATGACGCATGCCGGGCATGAGCATCACCACCATCACTAACGGGAAAACGCGTGAGAACCTCGCTCACGCGCGCTGTTCATCCACATCCGGCTACCGTTGAGAGCAATGAAGGTCAGCAGCAGGTATTCCAGCGACATGGCATAGACGCCCTGAAGCGCAAAAATCACCACGCTGATGATGTTAATGATCACCCACAGTAGCCAGTTCTCGACATATTTACGGGTCATTAAAATCATTGCCGCAATCGACAGCACCATCATGCAGGAGTCCCAGAACGGGAAGGCATCCGGCTGTAGTTCCGGCATCGTGACCTGCAGCCCAAGCCCCTGCATCAGCGTGACCGCAATCCGCGTCAGGAATGCGAACACCGGGTTAATGAACACCGTCATCAAGCCAATGGCCACGACGCAGGCCGTCAGCCAGCCCAGCGCCTTAGGCAGAGGCAGCCAGCGAATCTGCAGCTCAGCTTCATGACTGCTGGTCTGACGGGACCAGGCATACCAGCCGTACACGTTGGCCGCGAAGAAAAACACCTGCAGCAGCAGGCTGGCATACAGCTGAATCTGGAAGAAAATAATGGCAAACAGGGTGACGTTGATCAGCCCGAAAGCATAGTTGCTGATCTTTTCCAGACTCGCCAGCCAGATACACAGCAGCCCGGCAACCGTACCGACCGCTTCAATCCATGATAAGTCGTATCCTCCGGCACCGATGGGTATGTGCACCAGGATGTTCTGTGTACTAAAAAAGTCCATATTTTCCCCGAACCGTATTGATGATGTGATAAACCCCTATCCCCGTAGTGTAGCGGCAAAATCCAACATTCTGTTAAGCGGAATTAATGCACCGGCGCGCAGCGTTTCATCTACATGGATTTCATGCTCTTTGCCCCCACGTTCCAGCCCTTCAGCAATAGCTTTCAGGCCGTTCATTGCCATCCACGGACAGTGAGCGCAGCTGCGACAGGTTGCCCCCTCGCCCGCGGTCGGCGCTTCCAGCAGCTCTTTATCCGGGACAGCCTGCTGCATTTTGTAGAAGATCCCACGATCGGTAGCCACAATGAGCTGGCGCTGTGGCAACGTTTTTGCGGCGTTAATCAACTGACTGGTCGAGCCTACCGCATCCGCCATATCCACGATCGACTGCGGTGACTCCGGGTGCACCAGAATAGCGGCATCGGGATACAGTGCTTTCATCCGCGTCAGCGCCTGGGTTTTAAACTCATCATGCACAATACAGGCGCCCTGCCAGCACAGCACGTCGGCGCCGGTCTGTTTTTGCACATAATTGCCGAGATGGCGGTCCGGCGCCCAAATAATTTTTTCGCCCAGACTATCAAGGTGTTCAATCAGTTCCACCGCAATGCTTGAGGTCACCACCCAATCGGCGCGTGCTTTGACCGCCGCAGAGGTATTGGCGTAGACCACGACGGTGCGGTCAGGGTGCGCATCGCAGAATGCAGAAAACTCCTCGATCGGACAGCCGAGATCCAGCGAGCACTCGGCGTGCAAGGTTGGCATCAGGATCGTTTTTTCCGGACTGAGGATTTTTGCCGTCTCACCCATAAAGCGCACCCCGGCGACCAACAGCGTTGATGCCTGGTGACGGGCACCGAACCGGGCCATTTCCAGTGAGTCAGAGATGCACCCGCCGGTTTCCTCTGCCAGTTGCTGAATTTCTGGGTCGGTATAGTAGTGGGCAACCATGACCGCATCACGTTCACGCAGCAGACGTTTAATCTTTTCACGATAAAAGTGCTTTTCGTCGCGGCTGAGTGGCAACGGTTTGGGCGGAAAAGGATAAATCGCCGTTTCAGGGTCAAACATTACGCTCATCTTGCAATCTCGTTTTACTGGCTTAACGAAAAAACCGTTAATATGCCCGAAGATGGCATAGCGACGGCTGTGGTGTTTTATATGCTAAACAAGATAACGGATTGTACAGAAAATGTCGTGTGGAATTTGCGGTCAGCCAGAGGCTACAGCAGGAGGATAAGCTTGTGACGGGAGAAAACGGCGCATAGCAAAAAGGCGCCTTTTTACATTGGTGGGTCGTGCAGGATGACTCGCTGTCGCTCGCCCTTCGGGCCGTCGCCGTAAACGGCTCCGTTGTCTCGCTACGCTTGACCCGAACCTGCGGCAGGTTCGAATCTTCAAATTCTGCACATAGCAAAAAGGCGCCTTTAGGGCGCCTTTTTACATTGGTGGGTCGTGCAGGATGACTCGCTGTCACTCGCCCTTCGGGCCGTCGCCGTAAACGGCTCCGTTGTCTCGCTACGCTTGACCCGAACCTGCGGCAGGTTCGAATCTTCAAATTCTGTACATAGCAAAAAGGCGCCTTTAGGGCGCCTTTTTACATTGGTGGGTCGTGCAGGATGACTCGCTGTCACTCGCCCTTCGGGCCGTCGCCGTAAACGGCTCCGTTGTCTCGCTACGCTTGACCCGAACCTGCGGCAGGTTCGAATCTTCAAATTCTGTACATAGCAAAAAGGCGCCTTTAGGGCGCCTTTTTACATTGGTGGGTCGTGCAGGATTCGAACCTGCGACCAATTGATTAAAAGTCAACTGCTCTACCAACTGAGCTAACGACCCCTTTCGGGTTTTGATGCTTTAATCATTCAGGATGGTGGGTCGTGCAGGATGACTCGCTTTCGCTCGCCCTACGGGCCGTTGCTGTGCAACGTTATCCTTCACGTTTAACATCAACCTTCGATGTTAAATTGGTGGGTCGTGCAGGATTCGAACCTGCGACCAATTGATTAAAAGTCAACTGCTCTACCAACTGAGCTAACGACCCGCTCGGGTACAACCTGAATTATTCTTCACTCGTCACCAATAAAATTGGTGGGTCGTGCAGGATTCGAACCTGCGACCAATTGATTAAAAGTCAACTGCTCTACCAACTGAGCTAACGACCCGAGTGGTGGGTGATGACGGGATCGAACCGCCGACCCCCTCCTTGTAAGGGAGGTGCTCTCCCAGCTGAGCTAATCACCCGATACTACGCTGGATACTGCTAATTAGTGGTGGGTCGTGCAGGATTCGAACCTGCGACCAATTGATTAAAAGTCAACTGCTCTACCAACTGAGCTAACGACCCACTTTTTTTGCCGCTTCAGGCTTGTTCGATATCCCTTGGCAACGGCGGCATATATTACTGATTTAAGAATTCAGCGCAACAAGTATTTCGATAAAAAACATCTGACTGCTTAGGATTCACGCGACAAGACCAGAAATAATGCGATTTCTGGTCATGCCATAATCATCCCAGCGCGTTAAGACGTTTCTGAGCTTGTTTTGCACCATCGGTGCCGGGAAATTTACTCACGACCTGCTGGTAGACGGCTTTTGCCTTCGCCGTATCCCCTTTGTCCTGCATGATCACGCCAACCTTAAACATCGCATCTGGCGCTTTAGGGGATTTCGGGTAATTTTTCACCACGGAAGCAAAATAGTACGCGGCATCGTCTTTTTTCCCCTTATTGTAATTCAACTGACCGAGCCAGTAGTTGGCGTTCGGCTGATATGTTGAATCCGGGTACTGTTTAACGAAAGTCTGAAATGCCGCCATCGCGTCATCCTGGCGCGAAGGATCCTTCACCAGCGCAATCGCCGCGTTGTAATCAGTATTTGCATCACCGCTCGACGCCGGAGCGCCTGAAGAGGCTGCTGGCGCCGCTGTAGCTGCTGCTGCGCCCTGATCACCCGCAGACGATGAGGTCTGGGCTGCTGCTGCACCGCCGCTACCAAGAGCGTCGATTTGTAGCAGGATTTGTTTCTGGCGTTCAACAACCTGATTCAACTGATACTGGCTTTCCTGAATCTGACCGCGCAGGGAATCAATATCATTTTGGTTATCGGAGAGCTGTTGTTGAAGTTGGGTTAAAAGCTGGCTGTGAGCGTTAGAAATACGCTCGAGCTGAGTGACGCGGTCTTCGACCGAGCCAGAGCCGACACTACTGATTGGCGCCTGAGCAAAAGCGGCCCAGGGGGCCGCTATGCCAACCAGTAACGACAGACTCAACAGATGATGTCTGAAGTTACTGCTCATGCAATTCTCTTAGTAAACCAGTACGGCGCGACGGTTTTTAGCGTAAGCCGCTTCGTCGTGACCCAGTACTGCAGGTTTTTCTTTACCGTAAGAAACGATGGAGATCTGGTCGGCGGAAACACCTTTGCCCTGCAGATACATCTTAACGGCGTTAGCACGACGCTCACCCAGAGCGATGTTGTATTCCGGAGTACCGCGCTCATCCGCGTGACCTTCAACAGTCACTTTGTAGGATGGGTTGCTACGCAGGAAGTTAGCGTGCGCATCCAGCATTGCAGCGAAGTCAGAACGGATATCGTACTTGTCCAGATCGAAGTAAACGATGTTGTTCTGCTGCAGCTGCTGCATTTGCAGACGAGCTTGCTCTTCGGAAGACATGTTGCCACCGTTAGCGTTAGCATCCATACCAGTGCCGGCACCCAACATGCCTTCACCGCTCTGGTCGTTGCTGGCATTCTTGTTAGAAGAACACGCCGCGATTGCCATAACCGGCAGAGCGATCATCAGCCCTTTCAGCACTTTGTTCAGTTGCATTTCTTTGATTCCTTTAATAATCAATTATTTATTATCACAGATACGGAGACCAGGCAGGGAATTTGACCTGTCCATCAGTCGCCGGAAGACGCGCTTTGAAACGCCCATCTGTAGAAACCAGATTCAGCACGGATCCCATCCCCTGAGAAGAGCTGTAGATTACCATAGTGCCGTTAGGTGCCAGACTTGGCGTTTCATCCAGGAACGTTGACGACAAAACTTGTACGCCACCCGCTACCAGATCTTGTTTGGCAATGTGCTGCTGACCGCTGGCCGAGCTCACCATTACCATAAATTTACCGTCGCTGCTGACATCCGCATCCTGGTTCTGAGAACCTTCCCAGGAGATACGCTGCGGAGTACCGCCGCCGACGCTGACTTTGTACACTTGCGGACGACCGGCCTGGTCAGATGTAAAGGCCAGGTTTTGGCTGTCCGGGAACCAGGTTGGTTCGGTGTTGTTGCTGCGACCGGTGGTTACCTGACGAATCTGACCAGAGCCCAGTTCCATCACATACAGCTGCAGGCTACCGGTTTTTGACAGCGCAAAGGCCAGTTTAGAGCCATCCGGCGAGAAGGCCGGTGCACCGTTATGCTGCGGGAAAGAGGCAATCTGACGTACCGCGCCGTTAGCCAGCGTCTGCACAACCAGCGCCGAACGACCGCTTTCGAAGGTGACGTAAGCCAGTTTAGAACCGTCCGGAGACCATGCCGGAGACATCAGCGGCTGTGGTGAACGGTGAACGGTGAACTGGTTGTAGCCATCGTAGTCAGAGACGCGCAGTTCGTACGGGAACTGGCCGCCGTTGGTCTGCACCACGTAAGCAATACGAGTACGGAACGCACCTTTAATAGAAGTCAGCTTCTCAAATACCGCGTCGCTGGCGGTGTGGGCCGCATAGCGCAGGTACTGTTTAGTGACCTTATAAGAGTTTTGCGCCAGAATCGTCCCCGGAGCACCACCGGTATCGACCAGCTGGTACGCAACGTTGTACGAACCATCCGGGTTACCCGTGACCTGACCAACCACGACCGCATCGATACCCAGCGCAGACCATGCCGCCGGCTGCACTTCTTGTGCCGTACCCGGTTGCTGAGGCAGACGCGAGCGATCCAGTGGGTTGAACTTACCGCTGTTACGCAGGTCAGCCGCCACGACACCGCCAATATCTTCAGGTGCAGCACCCGGCCCAGCCCACTGGAACGGCACAACGCCGATCGGGCGTGCCGAGTCCACCCCTTGGGTGATCTCGATACGTACTTCTGCGTGCAGCACTGCCGCCCACAGCATTAAAAAACCAAATGCTACTCGTAATGCCTGCTTCATCATATCTCCCTTATCCGGGCGGAAGGCCCACGATAATTTAGCAGAATGTTAACAAACTCAAATATACAAAACTACCAAAACCCAGTGACTACCATAGATTGTTTTGCCCCGCTTGCACGGGGAAAATCATTACAGTTTAAAGTCTAGTTTGGCATCTTTAATTTTCTCATAAACAGCCTGGCTAGGCGGCTTAGGAATTCGCGCCGTCTTCGCGGCTGTCACCGCAGCCTGACAAAGCGCTGGATCCCCACCTTCTTGTTGAACATCAAGCAGTTGACCATCAGATCCTAGCTTAATATGCAACACGCAAGACTTACCAGCATACAGGTCTGCACCATACAATTTGCTTTGAATAGCATTTCGAATTTGCGATGCATAAGCGCTGATATCAGCCCCAGAAGCCCCACCATTACTGCCCGATGTTCCTGCCGCATTGGCAGGTTGCCCCTGACCTTTTGCACTGCCGCCTTTCGGCGCATTCTTACCTGAACTCAGGTCACCCAGCAGGTCGTCGACGCCGTCAGCATCTTTGGCGGCAGCCGCTTTTTTCGCTGCTGCTGCTTTTGCAGCGGCGGCCTTAGCAGCTTTCTCTGCTTTATCCGCGGCGGCTTTTTCCGCTGCTGCGGCTTTGGCTGCTGCGGCTTTTTCTGCTTTTTCCGCGGCGGCTTTCTCAGAAGCGGCCTTTTGGGCAGCGGCTTTTTCAGCCGCAGCTTTCTCGGCCGCTGCCTGCTTAGCTGCTTCCTGCTGAGCTTGCTTTTCAGCCTGCTGCTGTGCTTTCTTCGCGGCATCGGCGGCGGCTTTCGCTGCTACAGCTTCCGCTTTCTTCTGAGCATCTGCAGCCGCTTTTGCCGCTTCGGCTTCAGCCTGTTTCTTCGCATCAGCAGCGGCTTTGGCTGCCGCAGCTTCCGCTACTTTCGCCTGAGCATCTGCTTTCGCCTTCGCGTCAGCCGCAGCTTTTGCTGCCGCTTCCTGCGCTTCTTTGGCCTGAGAATCTGCTTTGGCTTTCGCGGCAGCAGCCGCTTTCTCCGCCGCTTCTTCAGCCTGCTTCTGCTGTTCTTTTGCTTCTTTAGCGGCTTCCTGCGCCTGCAGACGATCCTGCTCAAGCTGCTTCAGACGATCTTGCTCTGCAGCCTGCTTTTCACGCAATTCTTCCGCCTGCTGCTGAGCCTGCTTTTCGCGCTGCTCAGCGGCACGACGCGAGCTGGCCTGCTGCTGCTGCTGACGGTTGTAGTTATTCACGACCGCACCAGGATCAACCATTACTGCATCAATGGAGGAGCCCCCACCGCCACCGGCTGAGGTATCCAGATGCTCATCGAACGAACTCCAGATCAGCAGCGCGATCAGAATGATGTGCAGCGCGACTGAAACTATGATCGCTCGTTTAAGCTTGTCGTTTTGTTCGGTTGCCTTTGACACTATCGGTTCCCAAAAACTGTTCGCCTGTTCCCGCTATTCTCGCTAGCAGCGAGCCAGTCACTCTCGCCGCCAACGGCCTCACGGGCGCACATATCTGAAGCGATTAAATAGGCTTGGTCATTAAGCCAACCGATTTAACCCCTGCGCTATGCAACAGGTTAAGCGCTTTAATAATTTCATCGTAAGGTACGTCTTTCGCACCGCCGATCAGGAACACCGTTTTCTCGTTCGCGTCGAGTCGGCGTTTCGCTTCAGCAATAACCTGCTCTGGCGGCAGCTGCGACAGCGTCTCCGGGCCCACTTTTACGCTGTACTGCCCGATGCCGGAAACCTCAACGATCACCGGCGGATCATCATTGCTTTTCACCGCTTGTGATTCCGTCGCATCCGGCAGGTCGACCTCTACGCTCTGCGTAATGATCGGCGCGGTCGCCATAAAAATCAGCAACAGCACCAGCAGGACATCCAGCAGCGGAACGATGTTGATCTCGGACTTCAGTTCGCGACGTCCGCGTCCACGTGCTCTGGCCATGGCTTACCCCTTATTGCTTTCGCTGCTGGTAAACGCCTGACGGTGCAGAATCGCGGTGAACTCTTCCATAAAGTTGTCGTAGTTCAGTTCAAGTTTGTTCACGCGCTGGTTCAAACGGTTATAGGCCATGACCGCCGGGATTGCCGCAAACAGGCCGATTGCCGTGGCGATCAGCGCTTCCGCGATGCCCGGTGCAACCATCTGCAGTGTCGCCTGTTTTACCGCACCGAGTGCAATAAAGGCGTGCATAATCCCCCAGACGGTACCGAACAGACCGATATACGGGCTGATCGAGCCGACGGTTCCGAGGAACGGAATATGCGTTTCCAGGGTTTCCAGTTCGCGGTTCATGGAGATACGCATCGCACGCGATGCCCCCTCAACCACGGCTTCAGGCGCATGGCTGTTTGCGCGATGCAAACGAGCGAACTCTTTGAAACCGCTGTAAAAAATTTGTTCAGACCCCACCAGATTATCGCGACGCCCCTGGCTTTCCTGATACAGGCGAGACAGCTCGATGCCCGACCAGAATTTGTCTTCAAAAGCTTCCGCTTCGCGGCTTGCCGTATTGAGGATACGCGTTCTCTGAATAATGATAGCCCAGGAAGCGATAGAAAAACCAATCAAAATCAACATGATAAGTTTAACCAGAAGGCTCGCCTTCAGGAACAAATCAAGGATATTCATGTCAGTCACTGCTTAAACTCCGCGACAATAGACTTGGGAAGCGCACGAGGCTTCATTAAGAGTGGATCAACGCACACAATGAGAACTTCAGCTTCATTCAAAACTGTATTCTCTGCGTTGACGATTCGCTGCGTGAAAACCAAAGAGGTGCCTCGCATTGAGGTGATTTCTGTCTGGATTTCGAGCATATCGTCGAGTCTGGCGGGCGCAAAATATTCCAGCGTCATTTTGCGAACCACGAAGGCAACTCGTTCAGCCAGCAGAACCTGCTGACTGAAGTGATGGTGGCGCAGCATCTCTGTGCGTGCTCTTTCATAAAAAGCGACGTAGCTGGCGTGGTAAACCACACCACCGGCATCGGTGTCTTCATAGTAGACACGTACCGGCCATCGAAACAGCGTTGTATTCACTTTACATCCCGGTAATGCAAAAAAAGAGTAGTGCTTTCAAACTTCGCTACTATACGCGCGGGGAACGTGGTTGGGAATGGGAGAAAGTAAACAGCGAGTAAATTTTTATGGGCTTATGCAAGCCCATGGGGATAACAGAGTTCTCTTATTCTCTTCTCTTTCAAAAGAAGAAGAAAAACAGCCCTGTAATGAGGACAATATCAGCGATAAGTGGACAAAAAATCCCTTTCCAGTGGACGGCTCGTGGGCTGAAACCCACACCGTGGATAACCCCGGCGCACACGGCCCACATCAGCAGGAACCCGTGCCAGATCTCCAGTGAACTGGTTTTCGCCGCGAAGCGCGACGGATCCCACATGATGCACCCTGCCAGCAGCAGCGCCATCAATAAGGAAAGCGCCCTTAACGGGCGCTTGTCCATTATCGCGTACATCAGTGCGATAACTTTACTCATCAATGTTCTTCTTTACCTGCTTTGGTCGCTTCAACGTGCTCAAGCGCTAACGCAGTAATCACGCCAAAAGCACAGGCAAGAAGCGTTCCCAAAATCCATGCGAAATACCACATTTATAGCTCCTTACCTTAGTACAGCGAGTGGGTGTTCTTTTCGATGTCTTCGCGAGTGATGCGGCCAAACATTTTCCAGTAACACCAGGTGGTGTACGCCAGAATAATCGGCACGAAGACAATCGCCGCGTAGGTCATCACGTTCAACGTCAGCTGGCTGGAGGTTGCATCCCACATGGTCAGACTAACGTTCATCATTGTGCTGGACGGCATGATGAACGGGAACATGGCAATCCCACAGGTCAGGATGATGCACGCCAGAGTCACGGAAGAGAAGACAAACGCCAGCGCACCTTTTTCCAGACGTGAAGTCACAATGGTCAGCAGCGGCAGAACTACACCCAGCGCCGGGATAATCCACAGTGCCGGTATGTTCTGGAAGTTAACCAGCCATGCACCAGCCTGACGAGCGACTTCTTTAGTCAGCGGGTTAGACGGCGCAGAATGATCGATAGCGGTGGTCACTACGTAACCATCGATACCGTAAACCACCCACACCCCTGCCAACAGGAAGCACACCAACGTAACCAGCGCCGCAACCTGTGAGGTGATGCGTGCACGCAGGTGCAGTTCACCCACGGTACGCATCTGCAGATAAGTCGCGCCCTGAGTCAGGATCATCGCCACGCTAACAATACCGGCCAGCAGACCAAACGGGTTCAGCAACTGGAAGAAGTTTCCGGTGTAGTACAGGCGCATATACTCGTCCATATGGAACGGTACACCCTGCAGCAGGTTACCGAATGCGACACCAATCACCAGCGGCGGTACAAAGCTACCGATGAAAATGCCCCAGTCCCACATGTTACGCCAGCGGGTATCTTCAATCTTCGAACGATAGTCAAAGCCTACCGGACGGAAGAACAAGGAAGCCAACACCAGGATCATCGCCACATAGAAGCCGGAGAACGCCGCAGCGTATACCGTCGGCCAGGCCGCAAACAGCGCGCCGCCCGCGGTGATCAGCCACACCTGGTTTCCGTCCCAGTGCGGGGCGATGGAGTTAATCATGATTCGACGCTCGGTGTCATTGCGACCGAGGAAGCGGGTGAGCATGCCCACCCCCATGTCGAAACCATCGGTGACGGCAAAACCAATCAACAGTATGCCGATCAGCAACCACCAGATTAAACGTAATACTTCATAATCGATCATTTCACGACTCCTGTCTTAGCGTGCCGGCTGAGTAGTCGTGGAAGACTGCTCAAAGTGGTAGCGACCAGTTTTCAGGCTGCTTGGTCCACGGCGTGCGAATTTGAACATCAGGTACAATTCAGCCACCAGGAACAGGGTGTACAGACCACAAATCAGCAGCATCGAGAAGAGCAGATCGCCCACGCTCAGCGACGAGTTTGCCACCGCAGTCGGCAACACTTCACCTATCGCCCACGGCTGACGGCCGTATTCCGCCACGAACCAACCGGATTCGATAGCAATCCATGGCAGTGGAATCGCATACAGCGCGATGCGCAGCAGCCATTTCTTCTCGCCAACCTGATTACGAAGTACCGTCCAGAAGGAAGCGGCAATGATCCCCAGCATCAGGATGCCGCAGGCAACCATGATACGGAATGCAAAGTACAGCGGCGCAACGCGTGGAATAGAGTCTTTGGTTGCCTGCTGGATTTGCGCTTCCGTCGCGTCGGCAACGTTCGGGGTATAGCGTTTCAGCAGCAGACCGTAGCCCAGATCTTTCTTCACGTGGTTGAACTGATCGCGAACCGCCTGATCGGTTGAGCCAGCACGTAACTCTTCCAGCAGACTGTAAGCTTTCATCCCGTTACGGATACGCTCTTCGTGCTGTGCCATCAGGTCCTTCAGACCGATAACCGGTTTATCAACCGAACGGGTGGCGATAATGCCCAGCGCGTAAGGGATCTGAATCGCGAAGTGGTTGGTTTGTGCATCCTGGTCAGGAATACCAAACAGGGTAAAGGCCGCCGGAGCCGGCTGCGTTTCCCATTCGGCTTCAATAGCTGCCAGTTTGGTTTTTTGCACGTCGCCCATTTCGTAACCGGATTCGTCACCGAGGACAATAACGGAGAGAATAGCGGCCATACCGAAGCTGGCTGCGATAGCAAAGGAGCGTTTAGCAAAGGCGAAGTCACGACCGCGCAGCATGTAGTAGGAGCTGATGCCCAGAATGAACATCGCGCCGCAGACATAACCGGAGGCTACCGTGTGAACAAATTTCACCTGGGCAACAGGGTTCAGGACCAGCTCGGAGAAGCTGACCATTTCCATGCGCATGGTTTCGAAGTTGAAGTCTGATGCGATCGGGTTTTGCATCCACCCGTTAGCGACGAGGATCCACAATGCCGACATGTTGGAGCCCAGCGCCACCAGCCAGGTTACCGCCATGTGCTGCACTTTACCCAGACGATCCCAGCCGAAGAAGAACAGGCCGACAAAGGTAGATTCCAGGAAGAAGGCCATCAGGCCCTCAATCGCCAGCGGCGCACCGAAGATATCGCCCACGTAATGAGAGTAATACGACCAGTTTGTCCCGAACTGGAACTCCATGGTCAAACCGGTTGCCACACCCAGCGCAAAGTTGATCCCAAACAACTTGCCCCAGAACTTGGTCATATCTTTATAAATCTGTTTGCCGGAAAGGACGTAAACCGTTTCCATAATGGCCAGCAGGAACGCCATACCGAGCGTCAGTGGCACAAAAAGGAAGTGGTACATCGCGGTCAAGGCAAACTGTAAGCGCGACAGTTCGACTATATCTAACATCATGACTCCTTGCTCATCGCATGAAGACTCCGAGAATGAACCCACCGCAGTAAGCTCATACGCATGCCCCAATACAAAATAACTTGCTTCCCGCTTCGTTACCGTTTCGTCACCAGATGAAACAGCTCCTCGCAAAGGTTACAAATACGTTAACGAAAAACCCAATTGATTCCCCAATATATTACGCCGCAATAACCTTACAATAAACAGGATTTTATTGAATCTGTTTTACATTTACGACAGTGATCAATATATAGCGAATTTGCCCGGTTTAGGCCAATTTGATTGGCGACAATTTAACGATTTTTTGGGATTTTTTCCAAGCTTTAAGTCTTGATATAAATCAATTTTTTCCATCCATGTTAATTATGTATCCCAACAAAGAATAATGGTGAATCTAATGTTAAATACATGTTTAAAACATGCCAACAATAGTTACCAAAAAGAGAGATATGAGAATTACAGGTAATACGTTTTAACGTTAAGGCGAATTCAGTGAAAAAAATGGTGATCTGAATAATGTTAGACGCCTCACAGTAATTTGCCTAATAGACGGCATCAATTAAGTCATCATTTTTATCTTTTACTTTTTCACCAAAAATAGTCACGAGGCTCATGCCCTCCCCTTCCTGGAAATAATCGTGCAATATTTATAAAAATAAGGTGTTAAATCAATACAATAGAAAAGGTTTTTTTGAGAGGAAGGATAAAAACGCCCCGGTGAAAGCCCGGTCACGATGGCTGATGCGGGGAAATGCAGGCAGAAAAAAGGCCACCTGACGGTGGCCAACCATGTCGAAATCGGACATTTAACTGCTCACGAAGAGCAGAGAGGGTTTACTTGATGATGGATTTCAGCGCTTCGCCGATATCAGCCAGGCTGCGCACGGTTTTCACACCCGCCGCTTCCAGCGCTGCGAATTTCTCATCCGCCGTACCTTTACCGCCAGCGATGATGGCGCCTGCGTGGCCCATACGCTTGCCTTTCGGCGCGGTAACGCCCGCGATGTAGCCGACAACCGGCTTAGTCACGTGCTCTTTAATGTAGGCTGCCGCTTCTTCTTCAGCGCTGCCGCCGATTTCACCGATCATTACGATCGCTTCAGTCTGCGGGTCTTCCTGGAACATCTTCAGGATATCGATGAAGTTAGAGCCTGGGATCGGGTCACCGCCGATACCGACACAGGTAGACTGGCCGAAGCCATAGTCGGTGGTCTGCTTAACCGCTTCATAGGTCAGCGTACCGGAACGGGAGACAATACCCACTTTACCCGGTTTGTGAATGTGGCCCGGCATGATACCGATTTTGCACTCGCCCGGGGTGATAACACCTGGGCAGTTCGGACCGATCATCCGCACGCCAGCTTCATCCAGCTTCACTTTCACCGTCAGCATATCCAGGGTCGGGATACCTTCGGTGATGGTGATAATCAGCTTAATGCCCGCGTCGATCGCTTCCAGAATGGAGTCTTTACAGAACGGAGCCGGAACGTAGATAACGGTCGCAGTTGCGCCGGTTGCTTCAACGGCTTCGCGCACGGTGTTGAACACCGGCAGGCCCAGATGTGTGGTGCCGCCTTTACCAGGCGTAACGCCGCCAACCATCTGAGTACCGTAAGCAATCGCTTGTTCAGAGTGGAATGAACCCTGGCTACCGGTGAAGCCCTGGCAGATAACCTTGGTATCTTTATTAATTAAAACTGACATTATTTCCCCTCCACTGCGGCAACAACCTGCTGTGCTGCGTCCGTCAGACTTTTCGCTGCAATAATATTCAGGCCGCTGTCAGCCAGTTTTCTCGCGCCCAGTTCGGCGTTGTTACCTTCCAGACGTACGACAACCGGAACGTTAACACCCACCTCTTCAACCGCGCCGATGATGCCATCAGCAATCAGGTCGCAGCGGACGATACCGCCGAAGATGTTAACCAGAACCGCTTTAACGTTGTCGTCAGAGAGGATGATTTTGAACGCTTCAGTGACGCGTTCTTTGGTTGCGCCGCCGCCAACGTCCAGGAAGTTAGCCGGTTCGCCGCCGTGCAGCTTAACGATGTCCATAGTACCCATCGCCAGGCCAGCACCGTTAACCATGCAGCCAATGTTGCCGTCCAGCGCAACGTAGTTCAGTTCCCACTGAGCCGCTTGTGCTTCACGCGGATCTTCCTGAGACTGGTCGCGCATTTCACGCAGATCCGGCTGGCGGAACAGCGCATTGCCATCAGCACCCAGTTTGCCATCGAGGCAGATCAGGTCGCCCTGCTTGGTGATAACCAGCGGGTTGATTTCGATCAGCGCCAGGTCGCGCTCAAGGAAAATGGTCGCCAGACCCATGAAGATCTTGGTGAACTGCTGAACCTGTTTACCTTCCAGACCCAGTTTGAACGCCAGTTCACGTCCCTGGTACGGCATCGGGCCGGCCAGCGGATCGATAGCAATTTTGTGGATCAGGTGCGGCGTTTCTTCCGCCACTTTTTCGATTTCCACACCACCTTCGGTGGAAGCCATGAACACTACGCGACGGGAGCTACGGTCAACAACAGCACCGAGATACAGCTCTTTCGCGATATCAGTCGCAGCTTCAACCAGGATCTGGTTAACCGGCTGACCGTGAGCATCTGTCTGGTAGGTCACCAGGCGTTTGCCCAGCCAATGCTCGGCAAAGGCGCGAATGTCTTCTTTACTGTTAACTACTTTCACACCGCCCGCTTTACCGCGGCCACCAGCGTGAACCTGACATTTCACTACCCACGGACCCGCACCGATTTTTGATGCAGCTTCTTCTGCTTCACGCGGAGTAGTACAGGCATAACCCACCGGCGCCGGTAAGCCATAGCGGGCAAACAGTTGTTTTGCCTGATATTCATGTAAGTTCATGTGTTCAGTCCATCCTTCAGGTAATCGTTATCATGTAGTCTGTAAAGCCCGCAGGCCCACAGCGCTGATGATGTTTTTATTGGCCCGGTGAGCTGAACGCTTCCAGGCCATTATCACTACACGTCCAGCAGCAGACGAGTCGGGTCTTCCAGCAGTTCTTTAATAGCAACCAGGAAGCCTACCGATTCACGTCCATCAATCAGACGGTGGTCGTAGGAGAGTGCCAGGTACATCATCGGCAGAATTTCTACCTTGCCATTGACCGCCATCGGGCGATCTTTAATGGCATGCATACCCAGAATGGCGCTCTGCGGTGGGTTGATGATTGGCGTGGACATCAGAGAACCGAAGACGCCACCGTTGGTAATAGTGAAATTACCGCCGATCAGGTCATCTACGGTCAGCTTGCCGTCACGGCCTTTCACTGCCAGCTCTTTAATATTCTTTTCGATGTCCGCCATGCCCAGCAGGTCAACATCACGCAGAACCGGTGTTACCAGGCCGCGCGGCGTGGACACTGCCATGCTGACGTCGAAATAGTTGTGGTAAACCACGTCATCGCCATCGATGGACGCGTTCACTTCCGGGTAGCGTTTCAGCGCTTCAACCACAGCTTTCACGTAGAAGGACATAAAGCCCAGACGGATACCGTGACGTTTTTCGAAGGCATCGCCGTACTGCTTACGCAGATCCATAATCGGCTTCATGTTGACTTCGTTGAAGGTCGTCAGCATGGCGGTAGAGTTTTTCGCTTCCAGCAGACGCTCGGCGACGCGTTTGCGCAGACGGGTCATCGGAACACGTTTTTCTGAACGGTGGCCCAGCTGTGCAACCGGAGCGGCCGCTGTGGCTGCCGGTGCTTTCGCTTCAGCTTTCGCCGGTGCCGCTGCCAGATGTTTCTCAACATCTTCACGGGTCAGACGGCCGCCAACACCGGTGCCTTTGATCGCGTTAGCATCGAGGCTGTGCTCAGCCAGCAGGCGACGGATCGCCGGGCTGAGGGCATCGTTGCTCTGCTCTTCCAGAGACGCCTGTTGACGCTGAGCCGGGGTGGACTCTTTCGCATCGGCTTTCGCGGCGGACTCTTTGCCCGCGCTGTTGCCTTCACGCAGGCGACCAAGGATCTGGCGAGAAAGCACGGTGGCGCCTTCATCTTCCAGTACTGCATCCAGAATGCCATCCGCTGAAGCCGGTACTTCCAGTACCACTTTGTCAGTTTCGATTTCTACCAGCACTTCATCACGCTGGACGCTATCGCCCGGTTTTTTATGCCAGGTCGCAACGGTCGCATCAGCGACGGACTCAGGCAGATCGGGAACCAGAATATCTACGCTACTCATTATGTATCCTTTAATTAATCGACGTTCAGCGCGTCATTGACCAGATCTTGTTGCTGTTTCTGGTGAACGGACATATACCCTACTGCCGGAGAGGCAGAGGCCGGGCGGCCTGCATAACGCAGAGAGGCCCCAAATGGAATCACTTCACGGAAGTGATGCTGGCTGCAGTACCACGCGCCCTGGTTGAGCGGTTCTTCCTGACACCAGACAAAGTCATGGACGTGAGCATAAGGCTTCAGCGCTTCCTGTACCGCCTGATGCGGGAACGGATAGAGCTGCTCTACGCGCACGATAGCGACATCTTTTTGGCCATTCTTCCGGCGTTGTTCCAGCAGGTCGTAGTAAACCTTACCAGAGCACAGCACAACACGCTTCACGCCTTTCGGGTCGAGATCGTCGATCTCACCGATAGCCGGCTGGAAGGTGCCATTAGCCAGTTCGTCGAGGCTGGAAACCGCCAGCGGGTGGCGCAGCAGAGATTTCGGCGACATCACCACCAACGGACGGCGCATACCGCGCAGCGCCTGACGACGCAGCATGTGGTAAACCTGAGCTGGGGTTGACGGTACGCAGACCTGCATGTTTTGTTCAGCACACAGCTGCAGATAACGTTCCAGACGCGCGGAGGAGTGCTCCGGACCCTGGCCTTCGTAACCATGCGGCAGCAGCATTACCAGACCGCACATACGGCCCCACTTCTGCTCACCGGAGCTGATGAACTGGTCGATAACGACCTGAGCGCCGTTGGCAAAGTCACCAAACTGCGCTTCCCAGATGGTCAGCGTGCGCGGTTCCGCAGTAGCGTAGCCGTATTCAAAAGCCAGCACCGCTTCTTCAGACAGCACGGAGTCCCAGACTTTGAAATGTTCCTGGCTGTTATGCACATGCTGCAGCGGGGTGTAGGTTGAACCGTTCACCTGGTTATGAATCACCGAGTGGCGGTGGAAGAAGGTGCCGCGACCGGAGTCTTCACCGGACAGACGGATAGGGATCCCTTCATCAACCAGCGTGGCGTAAGCCAGGTTTTCAGCAGCGCCCCAGTCGAACAGTTTCTCACCGGCAGCCATTGACTGGCGATCGCCATAAATCTTCGCCACGCGAGACTGCATTTCGATGCTGTCCGGCACGGTGCTGATGCGTTTGGCCAGCTCCTGCAGACGTTTCATCTCTACCTTGCTCGGGTAGCTCTCATCCCATTCGTGGTTGAGGTACGGCGACCAGGTAAAGGAGTGCAGATTCATCGGGCGCCACTCTTCAACCACGCATTCGCCAGCATCCAGCGCATCACGGTAGAGGTTAACCTGTTCGGTGGCATCTTCCAGCGTCGACACTTTATCCTGCTCAAGTTTGTCGGCGTAGATTTTGCGCGGCGTCGGATGTTTTTTAATTTTCTGATACATCAGCGGCTGGGTTGCACTCGGCTCATCGGCTTCGTTATGGCCGTGACGGCGGTAGCACACCAGGTCGATAAAGACATCGCGTTTAAAGGTATTACGGAAATCCAGTGCCAGGCGGGTAACGAAAGCGACCGCTTCCGGATCGTCCGCATTAACGTGGAAGATCGGAGCCTGAACCATTTTACCGATGTCGGTGCAGTATGGCGTGGAGCGCGCATCCAGCGGGTTCGAGGTGGTGAAGCCCACCTGGTTGTTGATAACAATGCGCACGGTACCGCCAACTTCATAACCACGCGCCTTGGACATGTTCAGGGTTTCCTGAACCACGCCCTGGCCGGTCACTGCGGCATCGCCGTGGATGGTAATCGGCAGCACTTTATTGCTGCTTGGTTCGTCGAGGCGATCCAGACGAGCGCGCACGGAACCGATAACCACCGGGCTAACGATTTCGAGGTGCGACGGGTTAAACGCCAGGGCAAGGTGCACCAGGCCACCTTCGGTCTCCATGTCGGAAGAGAAGCCCATGTGGTACTTCACGTCACCGGTGCCGAGGTGTTCTTTATGTTTGCCCGCGAATTCGTCAAACAGCTCCTGCGGGCGTTTACCCAGCACGTTGACCAGCACGTTCAGACGACCACGGTGGGCCATACCCAGAACCACTTCACGGGTACCGCTCTTGCCAGCGTGGCGAATCATCTCTTTGAGCATCGGGATCAGCGCATCGCCGCCTTCCAGCGAGAAACGTTTGGCACCCGGGAATTTTGCGCCGAGATAACGTTCCAGCCCTTCCGCTGCGGTCAGTTCAGTCAGGAAGCGTTTTTTCTCGTCGGCGGTAAAGCTGGCTTTCCCTGCTACTGACTCGATACGCTGCTGGATCCAGCGTTTTTCTTCAGTAGAGGTGATATGCATGTATTCTGCGCCGATTGCGCCGCAGTAGGTTTGCTTAAGCGCGGCGATCAGATCGCCCAGCTTCATCGTATCTTTACCGATGGCAAAAGAACCTACGTTATAGCTTTCCTGGAAATCGGCCTCAGTCAGATCGTGGTAGGCAGGATCGAGATCCGCTACTTTGTCTTGTTTCCACAGTCCCAGCGGATCGAGATTCGCATGCTGGTGACCACGGAAGCGATATGCGTTGATGAGCTGCAGGACTTTAACCTGCTTCACATTGGTATCAGGGTCGGAAATCGAAGAAGTGTAACGTGAGGCATCCTTCGCCAGTCGACGGAAATAATCACGCGTTTTCGAATGAAATTGATCCGGTTTGACTCCGGTGCCAGGTAACTGCTGGAACATAGAACGCCAGTTGGCGTCAACAGAGTCAGGATCGGTTAAGAAGTCTTCATAGAGCTGTTCTATCCAGCTCTGGTTCGAACCAGAGAGGTAAGAAGAGTCCAGCCAGGCTTTCATTGCGCCGTTCTGCATCGTGATCCCTTAAGCATTTATATGCTTATTTCGCCGTAGAAACTACCACGCACAATAATTGTGCGTGCCGGGGTTCACTTGTCGCGGACGAGTTGTGGTTCTATCCGCTAAGGAACCTTTAAAAACTGCCATTAATCTTCTGCGTTCAGGCTGCGGTTGCGTTGGCTGCCTTCGCTTACCCCGGTCACATAGTTCACTATGCTCCCGGGGATGCGCTCAGTTGCCGTCTTACCTCGCTCTGAACGCCTTGATCACTGGTACATATTTGGCGGTTTTTAAAGATTTCCTGCTACCTGTCTTCTCTCCCTTAGGGAAAGGGTCAGGATAAGGGGAGCTGCGCTCCCCTCTTACTACTTACGCACTGCGCTGCAGCAGCATCGACTTAATGTGGCCGATGGCGCGCGTCGGGTTCAGCCCCTTCGGACATACACTGACGCAGTTCATAATGCTGTGACAGCGGAATACGCTGAAAGCATCGCTCAACCCTTCCAGGCGGCTGTCGGTTTCGGTATCGCGGCTGTCAATCAGGAAACGATACGCTGCCAGCAGACCGGCCGGACCGATGAACTTGTCCGGGTTCCACCAGAACGACGGGCAAGACGTTGAACAACATGCGCACAGAATACACTCGTACAGGCCATCGAGCTTTTCACGCTGCTCTGGTTTCTGCAGATGTTCGCGAGCCGGAGGATTTTGCCCATTATTCAACAAGTAAGGCTTAATCTTCTCATATTGTGCATAGAATTGCCCCATGTCCACAACCAAATCGCGGATCACCGGTAAACCGGGCAGCGGACGGATGACAATCTTCTTACCCGGCTGATTCAGCGCGGAGATCGGCGTGATACATGCCAGACCGTTTTTGCCGTTCATGTTCAAACCGTCAGAGCCACAGACCCCTTCACGGCAGGAACGACGGAAAGAAAGAGACGGGTCTTTTTCTTTCAGCTGCATCAGGGCATCGAGCAGCATCATGTCACGACCTTCTTCCGCTTCCAGGGTGTAATCCTGCATATGCGGAGCATCGTCTACGTCCGGGTTATAACGATAAACTGAAAACTCGAGTTTCATATTCCTGTCTCCGCATTAATAAGTACGAATCTTCGGCGGGAATGCCGGACGCAGTTTCGGTTCCATGTTGACGCTACGACGCGTCATGGATTCCGACTCTGGCAGATACAGGGAATGGCACAGCCAGTTTTCGTCATCGCGCTCCGGGAAGTCGAAGCGGCTATGCGCGCCACGGCTCTCGGTACGGAAGTTTGCCGACACCGCAGTGGCGTAAGCGGTTTCCATCAGGTTATCCAGCTCCAGACACTCAACGCGCTGGGTATTAAACTCGCTGGATGTGTCATCCAGACGGGCGTTTTTCAGGCGCTCGCGGATTGCTTTCAGCTGCTCAAGGCCCTTCGCCATCGCATCCCCTTCACGGAATACCGAGAAGTTGTGCTGCATACATTCCTGCAGCGCTTTGCGGATTTCGACCGGGTCTTCGCCGTTACGGTTGCCGTTCCAGCGGTTCAGGCGTTCCAGAGATGCATCGATCTCTTCTTCCGTCGCGTCACGCAAAACGCCCTGCTCGGCGATAGATTCCTGCAGATGCAGACCCACCGCACGACCAAACACCACCAGGTCAAGCAGCGAGTTGCCGCCCAGACGGTTTGCACCGTGGACCGATACGCAGGCGATTTCACCGACCGCGAACAGACCCGGAATCACCACATCTTCACCCTGCTCGTTGACGGTCAACGCCTGGCCGCTCACTTTGGTCGGAATACCGCCCATCATATAGTGGCAGGTTGGGATAACCGGAATCGGCTCTTTCACCGGGTCAACGTGGGCGAAGGTGCGGGAGAGCTCAAGGATACCCGGCAGGCGGGATTCCAGAACTTCTTTACCCAGATGGTCAAGTTTCAGTTTCGCATGCGGGCCCCACGGACCATCGCAGCCACGACCTTCACGGATTTCGATCATGATGGAACGCGCCACCACGTCACGACCCGCCAGGTCTTTAGCATTCGGCGCATAACGCTCCATGAAGCGCTCGCCGTGTTTGTTCAGCAGATAGCCACCTTCACCACGGCAGCCTTCGGTGACCAGAACCCCAGCGCCGGCGATACCGGTCGGGTGGAACTGCCACATTTCCATATCCTGTACCGGAACGCCGGCACGGATAGCCATCCCAACGCCGTCACCGGTATTGATGTGGGCGTTGGTGGTGGATTGATAGATACGGCCAGCGCCGCCGGTCGCCAGGACCGTCGCACGGGCTTTGAAGTAAACCACTTCGCCGGTTTCAATACACAGCGCGGTACAGCCAACCACGGCACCATCGGCGTTTTTCACCAGGTCCAGGGCATACCACTCGGAGAAAATAGTGGTGTGGTTTTTCAGGTTCTGCTGGTACAGCGTGTGCAGCAGTGCGTGACCGGTACGGTCAGCCGCCGCCGCAGTACGTGCCGCCTGCTCGCCGCCGAAGTTCTTCGACTGGCCGCCAAACGGACGCTGATAAATGGTACCGTCATCAAGACGTGAGAACGGCAGGCCCATATGGTCCAGTTCAAGAATCGCTTCCGGACCGGTTTTGCACATATATTCGATGGCGTCCTGGTCGCCAATATAGTCCGACCCTTTCACGGTGTCGTACATGTGCCATTCCCAGTTATCTTCATGGGTATTACCGAGCGCCACGGTGATGCCACCCTGCGCGGAAACGGTATGGGAACGAGTCGGGAACACTTTGGAGAGCAGCGCACAGGTCTGGCCGCTCTGGGAAATTTGCAGTGCCGCGCGCATACCTGCGCCACCGGCACCAATCACAACTGCATCAAATTCTCTGACTGGCAATTTCATCACACACCCCACACCACAACAAATCCATAAAGAACGTAAGCCACCAGCGCCGCAACGATAACCAGTTGCAGAACTAAGCGCACAGCCAGTGGTTTAACGTAGTCCGTCAATACCTGCCACATCCCAATCCACGCGTGAATCAAAATGGAGATCAGAGCCAGCAGGGTGAAGACTTTAGTGAACGCGGAGGAGAAAAAGCCCGTCCAGACTTCCCATGTAATGTCACCTGAGATGGCAAAGAAGCCGACCATATAGATGATGTAAAGGGTCAGAACGATGGCGGTAGCACGGACCAGAATGAAGTCATGTACGCCGTTACGTCCCAGTGCAGAGGCGTTGCTTACCATACGAGGACTCCTGCGAGAAGTGAAAGCACGACAGTAATAACAAAAGAAATCTTAGCGGAGCGTGTCCCTACTTCGAGGGTTTCTTCCAGGTAACCAAAATCCATCATCAGGTGGCGGATGCCCACAACGGCGTGGTATGCCAGCGCGGTCAGAATGCCCCACATGATAAACTTCACAAAGAAGCTATCCATGATGGATGACGCCACGAGGAAACCTTCGGGAGAGGAAAGGCTGGTGCCCAGCAACCAAAGCAGAATTCCGACCGCCACGAAGGTGATCACACCGGAAACGCGATGGAGAATGGACGCTATCGCAGTGATTGGGAACCGGATCGTTTGCAGATCCAGATTGACAGGTCTTTGTTTTTTCACATTTCTTACCATGAATAACGCCCACATGCTGTTCTTATTGTTTCCTTCCTCCGGTCTGCTTGCGGGTCAGACAGCGTCCTTTCTATAACCTGTGGTCATGATTAAACCCTTAATTAAGAGCTAAAACGTGACCAGACAACGCTGGGTGGCTCGGGATTGCAGGGTGTTCCGGAGACCTGGCGGCAGTATAGGACGTTCACAAAATCATTACAATTAACCTACATATAGTTTGTCGGGTTTTGTCCCGAACAGTGATCAAGGTCACGATAACAACATTATTTTAAAATTTAATCACCTGATTTGACAAATATTAAACATTCTTGTTACAACCATTACCAGATAAATGCAATAATGCTCAAAAGTTATGGGGTCACTCTTTCACCTGAGAATAAGTTATGCAACAGTGTGTTGGTATTGACCGATGTAATCAGGACAGTTATTAGTGGTATACAGATTTTCAAATTCGGACTGCTAAAACGCTGATTTGCTGCTATTTCGTCGTAGACTGAAGACGTACCATCAAGCGCCTTTGCTCTGTACCCTGCCCATTTCGCTGACGCAGAGCTGTGTGCAACATAACAAACTGGTAACGTAAGCAGACGCGGGCCGAAGGCAAATCCACCCCAGGCAGTCTTAAGCAATAAAGGCGCTAAGGAGACCATAAATGTCTGATACTAAAGCAAAAATCACCCTAGGCGGTGATACTGCTATCGAACTAGATGTGCTAAAGGGCACGCTCGGTCAGGATGTAATTGATATTCGTAGTCTTGGTTCAAAAGGGGTTTTCACCTTTGACCCTGGTTTCACTTCAACCGCATCTTGTGAATCTAAAATCACTTTTATCGACGGTGATGAAGGTATCCTGCTCCACCGTGGTTTCCCGATCGATCAGTTAGCGACCGAGTCCAACTACCTCGAAGTGTGTTACATCCTGCTGAACGGTGAAAAACCGAGCCAGGAACAATACGAAGAATTCAAGACTATCGTTACCCGCCACACCATGATTCACGAGCAGATCACCCGTCTGTTCCACGCGTTCCGTCGCGATTCTCACCCGATGGCGGTGATGTGCGGTATTACCGGTGCGCTGGCCGCGTTCTATCACGACTCCCTGGATGTCAATAATCCACGCCACCGTGATATCGCCGCGTTCCGTCTGCTGTCTAAAATGCCGACAATGGCAGCCATGTGTTACAAATATTCAATCGGCCAGCCTTTCGTCTATCCGCGCAACGACCTCTCCTACGCGGGCAACTTCCTGAATATGATGTTCTCCACACCGTGTGAAACCTATGAGGTTAACCCGGTACTGGAACGCGCTATGGACCGTATTCTGATCCTGCACGCTGACCACGAACAGAACGCATCGACCTCTACCGTCCGTACCGCAGGCTCTTCTGGCGCGAACCCGTTCGCCTGTATCGCCGCGGGCATCGCTTCCCTGTGGGGACCGGCGCACGGTGGCGCGAACGAAGCTGCACTGAAGATGCTGGAAGAGATCAGTTCCGTTGAGCACATTCCGGAATTTGTCCGTCGCGCGAAAGACAAGAACGACTCTTTCCGCCTGATGGGCTTTGGCCACCGCGTGTACAAAAACTACGACCCGCGTGCCACCGTGATGCGTGAAACCTGCCACGAAGTGCTGAAAGAGCTGGGCACCAAAGACGATCTGCTGGAAGTGGCCATGGAGCTTGAGCATATTGCGCTCAACGACCCGTACTTCATCGAGAAGAAACTCTACCCGAACGTCGATTTCTACTCCGGTATCATCCTGAAAGCGATGGGCATTCCGTCCTCCATGTTTACCGTTATCTTCGCGATGGCGCGTACCGTGGGCTGGATTGCACACTGGAACGAAATGCACAGCGACGGTATGAAAATCGCGCGTCCGCGTCAGCTGTATACCGGCTACGAAAAACGCGATTTCAAATCCGACGTGGCCAAAGGCTAAGTCCGGATCGACCGATAAAAAAACGCGCCTCCGGGCGCGTTTTTTATTGGCAAAAAGTGCTTAATACTGACAGCTTGGGCACCAGTAAAATGGCCGTGACGACTGCATCGTCTTCTCAATGATGCCGCCGCAGCGCTCGCAGGCTTCCCCTTCCCGATGGAAAACCTTAAAGCGGAACAGCGCGCCATGATGCTTATTCTCATCTACCGTCCCGCGGGTACGATATGACAAGCGAGGAATATCCAGCAGCGCATGGGCCAACGCATCAAGTTGCTCATCATCAAGCTCTGATGCGTTATGCCGCCCGGTCAGCCCGACCTGCCAAAGAATTTCAACGCGTAGATAATTTCCCAGTCCGGCCAGAAAAGCCTGATCCAACAATAACCCGGCAAACTGTCGGCGACGAAAGGTGGTCGACAGTAAACGCGCTTTGACGGCGTCCGTCGTTAATCGCATATCCAGCACGTCAGGCCCTACCCGCAGTAAGAACGGATGCACCGCAAGCTGCGCGGGCGTCAGCAGAGCGATATCTGACGCGCTGTAGAGCAAAATCGCCTTCTCTGCGGTCTGCAGCCTGACCCGCAGCACCCGCTGAGTCACCGGCTGTTCCCCTGCCTCCACCACGCGCCAGACGCCGTACAGCTGATTGTGGCTGTACAGCGTTAACCCGCCGGAAAAGTGCGTCAGCAGGGCTTTTCCCCGGGTTTCTATGTGCGTCACCCGCTGGCCCACCAGCTGCGACTGAAAATCCTGTAACGCGGCAAAGGCAAACCACACGTCGGTCAGAGGTTCGCCTTTGATCGCCTTCTCCAGGCTATCCGCCGCCCGGCGGATCTCCGGACCTTCCGGCATCATCTTATCCTTCTGTTCTGGCGATTAGTGGGTTGCCCCACCGACCGCTTTCACGTCACCGTCCTGCTGTAGCGAGACGGCAATTGCCGTCTCCAGCGCTGCCCGTACCGTCCCGACCGCCATGCTCGCCTCACCGGGGTGGGCTGCCGCCTGTTCCGGCAGGTACGGAATATGGATAAAGCCACCTTTGGTTCCGGCTTTATCCTGTAGCGCATCCAGCAGGCCATACATCACATGGTTGCAGACGAACGTCCCCGCCGTTTGCGACACCGAAGCCGGGATCCCCTGCTCGCGCAGCGCCGCGACAATGGCTTTTACCGGCAGGCTACTGAAATACGCCGCTGGCCCACCCGCGACAATCGGCTCGTCGATGGGCTGCTGGCCTTTATTGTCCGGGATGCGCGCATCATCGACGTTGATCGCCACCCGTTCGACGGTAATGTCGACACGGCCACCTGCCTGCCCCACCGCGATTGTCAGCCGCGGTTGCTGCGCCTCTAACGCAGCATTCAACACCGCCAGCGCCTCGCCAAAGACGCAGGGCAGCTGCAACGCCACCACGCGCTCGCCGGCAATAGTGACGCCATCAAGTTGGCGAACCACTTCCCACGAAGGGTTAACGGCCTCGCCGCCAAACGGTTCAAATCCGGTAATTAATACGCCCGCCATCTCCCCTCCTTACAGGAACATCAGGAAATAAAGTAAGAATACGTTGACGATCAACAGCAGCGCGCCGGTCGGGATCTGCGCCTTAATGACCGCGTTTTTATCCGGCAGCTCCAGCAGGGCCGCTGGTACGATATTGAAGTTGGCCGCCATCGGCGTCATCAGGGTACCGCAGTAGCCAGAGAACATCCCGATTGCCGCCATCACCGCCGGGTTACCGCCGTGCTGGAGCACCAGAATCGGAATACCGATACCCGCCGTCACAATCGGGAACGCCGCAAAAGCATTGCCCATTACCATCGTCAACAGCGCCATGCCGAGGGTGTAGACCACCACGGCAATAAAGCGGCTATCCACCGCCAGATAGTGCTCGGTCAGCCAGGCGATGCTGCTGCCCACGCCGGCCGAAGTAAACAGCAATCCCAGTACCGCCAGGATCTGCGGCAGGATAAAGGCCCAGCCGACCGAATCGAGCAACCGACGAGCCTCCTGCAGCGGTTGAGTCACCCGTTCACGGGTCATGCGTATCGCCATGATCAGGCCAATCAGCGTGCCGGCGGTCATCGAGAACAGGGTAATCAGCGTGGCATGGTTGCCTGGGCCAAACACCCAGACCTGCCACGACGGCAGGTTATTAAACATCAGCACGCCGATCACCGTGACCACCGGAATGGCCAGCGCCGGATAAAATAAGCGGTTACCTAAACGAGATGCGCTGGCGCTGCGCTCCTCCTGAGTGCGCTGGTGATAGCTGCCCAACCGCACGCCGCCAAAGCCGGCAATCAGCGCCAGCACCACTACCGCCACGCCGACGGCGATATGAATGGTGCGCTTATCACCCGTCAGTTGGTATGTCCAGTCACCCAACAGGAACAGGACGCCATACAGCCCCCAGAACAGGCCGGTAGTCAGACGGCGAGGGTTGCTTTTGTCGCGCCAGGACATCACCGCGACTGCCAGCAGCACCAGTCCTGCCAGCCAGTAAAGCCAGGTTTGTTGAAAATTCATACCGCACCGCCTTTTGCCTGTCCGGCGTTAACCTTATCCAGCTCACGCTGAAGATGACGGTCGAGGCGCCACAGACGGGCGGAATGGATCAAAAAGGCGCAAATGGCGGTAGGGATCCCCCACAGTGCAATGTGCAATGGTTCGGTCTGGATGCCGCCGGATTCCAGCATAAAGTTGTGCATGAAGATAATCGCCCCGAAGGCGACAAAAATATCCTCACCGAAGAACAGGCCAACATTGTCTGTCGCCGCCGACATTGCCCGCAGGCGATAGCGCACGCTACCGGGCAGTGGGCCAAAGGTTTTTTCCGCCGCCCCTTCCGCCATCGGCGCCAGCAGCGGACGTACCATCTGCGGGTGGCCCCCCAGGCTGGTTAAGCCCAGCGCGGCGGTCGCTTCACGGACAAACAGATAAACGATCAGCAGGCGTCCAGCGGTAGCGCTGTGGATCTTCGCGATCCATGCCTGGGCGCGTTCTTTCAGACCGTGCCGTTCCAGCAGGCCAATAACCGCCAGCGGGAGCAACAGAATAAACGGCAGGTTGCGGGTGTTGAGAAACCCCTCCCCCAGCTTTTCCAGAATGGTAGCGATCGGCATATGTGCCGCCACACCAGTGACGATACCGGCGACAATGACCACGAGCACCGGATTAAAACGTAGAATAAACCCGACCACAATCACGGCAATGCCGATCAGTGGCCAGAGAGATATTACCTCTCCCATAATAACGTCCTGTTAGTTGTTGTATTGGTTGTGTTGTTAACGACTTAATAATTATTGTTTTATGCTGTTGTTTCCGCGCTGACCTGGATGTTGCGTCCGGCAAACGCGGCCCGTAAACGGCGTGCAAAATCCAGCGCGTGCGCACCATCGCCATGTAAACAAACGGTTTCTGCGATCACCGGCGCCCATTCCCCGGTGATGCTGCGCACCCGGTGGTGCTGGACCATATCCAGGGTCTGCGCCAGCGCCTGCTCTTCGCTGTCAATCAGCGCGCCGGGCTGCGAACGCGGCACCAGACTGCCATCAGCCTGATATCCACGGTCGGCAAACACCTCCTGCCGCGTGGCCAGCTTGTAGTGCTGGCCCGCGCGAATTAGCTCACTGCCCGCCAGCCCCACCAGGATCAGCGCTGGATCAAAATCGCGTACGGCTCTGGCAATCGCCTCGGCCAGCGGCACCTCTTTCGCCGCCTGGTTGTAGAGCATACCGTGCGGTTTGACGTGCTTCAGCTCACCGCCTTCAGCGCGAACGATCGCCGCCAGCGCGCCAATCTGATACAGCGTCTGGGCATAAACCGTTTCCGGCGGCAGCTGCATCGCCGTGCGGCCAAAGTTTTCCCGGTCGGGAAAACTGGGATGAGCACCAACGGCGACGCCGTTTTTCAACGCCTCACGGACACATTGATGCATCAGCAACGCATCGCCGGAGTGGAACCCGCAGGCGATATTGGCCGAGGAGACCAGCTGTAACA
Organism: Klebsiella sp. B345; assembly: GCF_051131735.1. Classification (NCBI taxonomy): domain Bacteria; kingdom Pseudomonadati; phylum Pseudomonadota; class Gammaproteobacteria; order Enterobacterales; family Enterobacteriaceae; genus Klebsiella; species Klebsiella sp. B345. The sequence goes on along the minus strand of NZ_CP180443.1, from coordinate 4,511,905 downwards.
ACGCGCTGTCGTTCGCGCAGCCCTCTCCCAGATCGGCATTCAAATCAATGATCATCGCTCAGCCTCCACGCCAGTTGTTCCAGATAACGCTGCTGATCGGCACGCGCTTTCAACGCCTCTTCCAGGGTGCAGGGGACAAAATGAATCGGCTGACCCAACGGAATTTGCGCCAGCTGGTACATATCGGCGTCGATAATGCAGGCGATACGCGGATAGCCCCCGGTGGTCTGCGCATCATTCATCAGCACGATCGGCTGACCGTTATGCGGAACCTGCACCACACCCGGCAGCAGGCCGTGTGAGAGCATCTCGCGATCGGTGGTACGTTTGAGCGGCTGGCCCTGAAGACGGTAGCCCATCCGGTTGCTTTGGGGGCTCAACTGCCAGGGCGAACGCCAGAACGAACCCTGAGACGCCGTATCAAACTCCTGGTATTCTGGCCCCGGTAACGCACGGATCCGGTTACTCAACGGCAGCTGTTTCACCCCGCGTGCCGCCTTGAACTGGCGGGAAGCTTTACCCAGCTTCAGCCGATCGCCATCCTGCAGGCGTCGCCCTTCGAGGCCGCCAATGCCCACTTTCAGGTCAGTACTGCGTGACCCCAGCACCACCGGCACATCGATGCCGCCAGCCACCGCCAGGTAGCTACGGATACCGTACTGCGGGGTTTTCAATACCAGATGCTGGCCAGCTTTTGCCGCCATTCGCCAGCCCACCCACACCGGTTTATCGTCGAGCAGCGCCTCACAGGCGGCACCGGTCAACGCAAACCAGCAGTCACGTTCGAACTGGATATCCACCTGGCCAAGCGTAATCTCGAGCGCAGCCATGTTGGGATCATTACCCACCAGCAGGTTGGCGGTCACCAGTGAGGGGGTATCCAGAGCGCCGCAGAGGCTGATCCCCGACTGTCGTTGTCCTTCGCGCCCACCGTCCTGTATTGACGAATACATGCCGGCGCGGATCATCTTCAACATACCCCCTCCTTTTGCGGTACAAAGCGGACTTTATCGCCGGAACGTAGCAGCACCGGCTCCTGTCGTCTGGGGTCAAACAGCGCCAACGGCGTGCGGCCCAGCAGCTGCCAGCCGCCAGGAGTGGCCAGAGGATAAACCCCGGTTTGCACGCCACCGATCCCCACAGATCCTGCCGGAACCAGCAGCCGCGGCTCCGCCCGACGCGGCGTCGCCAGCTGTTCAGGCAGTCCGCCCAAATAGGGGAATCCCGGCTGGAAGCCGAGGAACCACACCACGTATTCGACTGAGGAGTGCAGTTCAACCACCTGTTTCTCACTCAGTCCGCAGTGGCGCGCCACTTCTGCTAAATCTGGTCCGTCTTCGCCACCGTAGATCACCGGGATCGTCATCTCCCGGGACTCCGGCTCCAGCGCTTCGCTCTCTTCCCACCAGCGTTGCAACTGCTCAATCGCATCCCATGCCATCGTCTGCGGATGACGCAGGACGACGGTGATATTGTTCATCCCCGGAATCGCATCCAGTGCCTCTTCGTGATCCGCCAGTCTCTGGGCCAGGCGCCAGATGCGCTTTTGGCTCTCCAGCGTCACCGGAGGTTCAAGTTCGAGGACGACGGCGGTTTCGCCTAACATATAACAACGCGCTCGCTGCACTTTTTTCTCTCTCATCAGGCCGGGTTAGGGATATCAATAAAGGTCACATCCAGATCGCTGTTTTCCGTCAACCACTCGCTTAAGGCGCGAATACCGCCACGTTCGGTGGCATGGTGACCGGCGGCATAAAAATGCAGGGACTGCTCGCGGGCGGAGTGAATAGTTTGTTCTGACACTTCCCCGGTAATAAAGGCATCCACTCCGAAACGAGCAGCGCTATCAATAAACCCCTGGCCGCCGCCGGTGCACCAGGCAACACGCGCGACTTTATCCGGCCCGGTATCGCCGCACCACAGCGGTTTGCGCCCCAGGCGCGCCTCAATCCACGAAGCCAGCTCCAGCCCGGAAACCGGCATCGACAGCTCGCCCCACGGTACCAGCGGTTCTATTTCGCCCTTGATATTGATACCGAGAAGCTGTGCCAGCTGGGCGTTATTGCCCAGTTCCGGGTGGGCGTCCAGCGGCAGATGCCAGCTGTAGAGGTTGATATCGTTAGCCAGCAGCGTTTTCAGACGCTGGCGTTTCATGCCGCGAACGATCGGCGATTCGCCCTTCCAGAAGTAACCATGATGGACAATCACCGCATCCGCCTGCAGGCGCACGGCTTCATCCAGCAGCGCCTGGCTGGCGGTCACGCCGGTGACAATCTTTTGCACCGTTTCACGCCCCTCGACCTGCAGGCCGTTTGGCCCGTAGTCGCTGAATGTCGCGCTGTTAAGCTTTTCGTTAATCAGTTGTTCCAGTTCGCTATTTTTCATTGCCGCTCCATCAGGTCATCATCGTGTGCACAGGCATAACATAACGGGATCCACGGAGGTCGTCGATAGCACCTGCGCAACACGCGCTATGTTGACTTTTAGCGTAAACCCGCAATTTGTCTACCCACCCCACAACGCATTAGTGTATATTTATGCACTATTAAAGCATATTAAATAACCAGAAAGCCTGGTAAGCCATGAATATCACTACGAAATCGCTATTCATGCAGAAAGATCGACTTTCTTTTTTTGGCAGGAATTAAACGTTACATGAACAGACAATCATCGCAGCCGCGGGCAATTTATTACGTTGTCGCGCTGCAAATCTGGGAGTATTTCAGTTTCTATGGCATGCGGGCGCTGCTGATTTTATATCTCACCAATCAGCTCAAGTATGACGATAACCACGCCTACGCCCTGTTCAGCGCCTATTGCTCGCTGGTTTACGTCACGCCAATCCTCGGCGGTTTTTTGGCCGACAAGCTGCTCGGCAACCGGATGGCGGTGATGCTCGGTGCCCTGTTGATGGCGATCGGCCATCTGGTGCTGGGCGCCAGCGAAATTGCCCCGACCTTCCTTTACCTGTCGCTGGCAATCATCGTCTGCGGTTACGGTTTGTTTAAATCCAACGTCAGCTGCCTGCTGGGCGAACTGTATGAACCGACCGATCCGCGCCGCGATGGCGGCTTCTCGCTGATGTACGCCGCGGGCAATATCGGTTCGATCGTCGCCCCAATCGCCTGCGGTTACGTACAGGAAGAGTACAGCTGGGCCATGGGCTTCGCCCTCGCTGCCATCGGGATGATTGCCGGGCTGGTTATTTTCCTCTGCGGCGGTCGCCATTTCCGCCATACCGCCGGCGTCAATCGCGAAGCCCTGTGCGCGCGCCACTTTCTGCTGCCGAACTGGGGCTGGTTGCTGGTGCTGCTGGTCGCCGCGCCGCTGCTGATTACCGTTCTGTTCTGGAAAGAGTGGTCAGTCTATGCGCTGATTGTCGCCACCGTCATTGGTCTGCTGGTGCTGGCCCGCATTTATCGGCGGGCAGAAACGGCGAAACAACGCAGCGACCTGCGGCTGATTATCGTTCTGACTGGCTTCAGTCTGCTGTTCTGGGCCTTTGCACAGCAGGGTGGCAGCTCTATCAGCCTGTATATCGACCGCTTTGTTAACCGTCATGTGATGAGCTACGAAGTGCCGACGGCCATGTTCCAGTCGGTGAACGCCTTCGCGGTGATGCTCTGTGGAATGGTGCTGGCGTGGCTGGTGAAAGAGACGGTTAGCGGGAATCGCACCGTGCGGATCTGGGGTAAGTTTGCGCTCGGCCTCGGCCTGATGAGCGCCGGGTTCTGCATTCTGACCCTAAGCGCCCGCTGGTCAGCGACCTACGGCCAGTCATCGATGCCGTTAATGGTGCTGGGTCTGGCGGTGATGGGCTTTGCCGAACTGTTTATCGACCCGGTGGCGATGGCGCAAATCACCCGCATCGAGATCCCCGGCGTGACCGGCGTGCTGACCGGCATCTATATGCTGCTGTCCGGGGCCATCGCCAACTATCTGGCGGGAGTGATTGCTGACCAGACCGCCCAAGGGTCCTTTGATGAAGCCGGTGCGGCCGGTTACGCCATTGATGCCTACATTCATGTTTTCAGCCAGATAACCTGGGGCGCCTTAGCCTGCGTCGGCCTGGTGCTGGTTATCTGGCTGTACTCTGCCCTGCGCGTTAAGACTCGCGCGCTGGCGGTGGAGTAGACCCTTTGCTGGCGGCCTCCCAGGCTGCCAGCGTCTCCAGCCGCGCCTGCTTGTGATCGACCAACGGTCGCGGATACGCCAGCGTCACGCCTTGCTTATCGGCCCACAGCCACGGCTGATGCAGCGCTTTCTCCGGCACCTCCGCCAGCTCGGGCAGCCATTGACGAATAAACGCTCCCGCCTTATCAAACTTCTCCCCCTGCGTGGTGGGATTAAAAATTCGAAAATAGGGCGCGGCATCGGTGCCGGTCGACGCGGCCCATTGCCAGCCGCCGTTATTGGCCGCCAGGTCGCCATCAATAAGCTGATTGATAAAATAGCGTTCGCCCGCACGCCAGTCTATGCGCAGATCCTTCACCAGAAAACTGGCGACAATCATCCGCAGACGATTATGCATCCAGCCGGTGGCGTTGAGCTGGCGCATGGCGGCATCGACAATCGGAAAACCAGTCTGGCCATTTTGCCACGCCTGTAATCCCTGCTCATCATCACGCCACGCGACGTTATCGGTCCACGCAATAAACGGTCGCCCTTTGCATAGCCGTGGGTGGAACACCATTAAATGGCGGTAAAACTCACGCCAGATGAGCTCGTTCAGCCACACTGCCCCCGCTCCGCCGTCGAGCGCGGCAGGCTGCTCCACCAGCAGACGATGCAGGCACTGACGCGGAGAAAGTACGCCAACGGCCAGGCAGGGCGACAGCCGGCTGGTGCCCTCCAGGGCGGGGAAATCACGCTGCTGGTCATAATCGGCGACCTGCTGCTGGCAGAAGGTGCGTAGCCGGGCAATGGCTGTTTTTTCGTCGGCGGCAAACAGTTGTGTATCAAACTCCTGCTGCGGATAGCGAATCTCCGGCAGCGATGTTGCTTGCAGCGGCCCGTCGGGGCGGACCTTTGGCGCGGCAACGCATTCCGGCAGCGCCTCGCGTAGCCGGCGCAGGAAGGCATTTTTGTACGGCGTAAACACCTTGTACATTTCGCGATTGCCGGTTAACACGCTGCCGGGAGGCAGCAGCAGTGCATCGTCAAACCCCTGACACACCAGGCCGCTCAGCCTTTTTTCCACCAACGCATCGCGCTGGCGCTCATTAATTTCATACTGGTAGTTATAAAACAGGTGGCTCACCTGCCGCTGCGCGCAGTATTCCGCCAGCCGTTCGCCGCTGGCAGCGAAGTCGTCGGCCTCAATTACCTCGAGCGGAATACCGCGCTCGGCCAGTGCCAGCTGCAGACTTTGCAGATGCTGAGCGATAAATGCCGCCTGACGCGGCGCCATGCCGTGCTGGCGCCATTGTTCCGGCGTGGCGATAAACAGCGCCAGCACCGTCGCGTGGGGATCGCGACAGGCCGCAGCCAGCGCGAGGTTGTCATGGATACGTAAGTCCGCGCGAAACCAGACCAGATGAGTGGTCATAAAACTCCTGCAATCAGTGACGTCGTGTTAGTCCGATGCTTCCGGCCAGGGGTTAAAATAACGCTGCCCGGCAAGGTAAGTATCAGGAAATTCAGTCATATAGTGTTGCAGGAGGCGCACCGGCGCAAGCAGAGGCTGTCGGCCCAGGCGATAGTCATCGATCAAGGCGACCAGCTCCTGCTTTTGTGGCGCGCTCAAATGCTCACGGAAATAGCCCTGAACGTGCATCAGCACGTTAGTATGATTGCGACGGGTTGACGGGTGCGCCAGCAGGCTCACCAGACGCTCACGGTAGGCGACAAAAAAGGCTTCCAGCGACGGCCATTGTGCGATATCGGCAACAAACGGTCCAATTTTGCGGTATTCAGGCTGCGAATGAGCCAGCAGGATAAGTTTATAGCGACTGTGGAAGTCGATCAGCTTGCCGCGGGTCAGGCCCTCATGATGCAGCGTATCCAGTTCACGCAGGGTGTACAAACGGGTTTTATCATCGTCCTCTAACCAACTCTCACTCATTGCGGCTCCTTAGGGTTGCACGTCATAAGTGTAGATCAGAAGCGATAAAAAAAACCGCCGGAAAACCGGCGGTCGTGGTGTCTGGCGGAGACGATCAGTAAAAATCAGCGGCGGCTTTTTCGGCCTGGGCCATCCACACCGGCTGCTCGCTGGTTTTCGCCCAGACGCGGTGCAGCCAGCTGTAATAGCGGGCGCGGTCTTTCCAGAACAGCATCAGCGGAAATGCCGCTACGCCAGCCACAACGGCGAAGGCACGACGTAAAAAGATTACGTGAGCAGGATAATTTTTGTACAACGTCATAATTTCTCTCCCCTTTGTCAGGCCGGCAATCGACGCCGGTAAAGTCACAATGTCTTTCTGGCTAAAATAATACCGCTTTGCGTGTAATTTTACTACTCATCCGACCACTAAAAGCTAACGATTTAGCCTTTATTTACATTCATCCGGTAAATAAGTTACGAAACAGTTAAATTAATACTAACCATTGGTTAAATTGTGGTTTTTGCGATTTTTATATTTTTTTTACACCGCCGATTCTGATTTTTGCAAAATCTTTGCACCAAAATTCCTATCCTCCGGGTAAATCGTAAAGACACCCGGAGGTGGATTGTGAGTGCAGGCGTCATTGCTGGCGTTACGCTGGTATTCCTGTTGCTGGCTTATTTGGTCTACGCCTTGATAAATGCGGAGGCATTCTGATGGCCGCACAAGGATTTTTACTTATCGCCAGTTTTCTTTTACTGCTGATGGTACTGGCACGTCCCACAGGGACGCTGCTTGCCAGGATGATCAACGATACCCCGCTCCCGGGTCTTGCCGGTATTGAACGTGGAATATGGCGGATCTCGGGTATCGGCACCCAGGAGATGAACTGGTGCCAGTATCTGCTGGCCATTTTGCTGTTCAATGCGCTCGGGTTGCTGGTGCTGTTCGTCCTGTTGCTGTGCCAGGGGGCGCTGCCGTTCTACCCTCAGCATCTGCCCGGTCTCTCCTGGGATCTGGCGCTGAACACCGCGGTGAGCTTTATCAGCAACACCAACTGGCAGGCCTATGCCGGGGAAAGCACCATGAGCTACCTCAGCCAGATGGCCGGGCTGACGGTGCAGAACTTCCTCTCAGCGGCGACCGGCATTGCGGTGATTTTTGCCTTTACTCGCGCCTGGTCTCGCCAGCAGGTCACGACCCTGGGCAACGCCTGGGTCGATCTCACCCGCATCACCCTGTGGCTGCTGCTGCCGCTCTCCTTGCTGATCGCGGTGTTCTTTATTCAGCAGGGCGTGCCGCAAAACCTCCTGCCATATCAGGCTTTCACCTCGCTGGAGGGCCTGCATCAGTCGCTGCCTATGGGGCCGGTAGCCTCACAGGAAGCGATCAAAATGCTCGGCACCAACGGCGGCGGATTCTTTAACGCCAACTCCGCCCACCCGTTTGAGAACCCCACCGCGCTGAGCAATATGGTACAGATGCTGGCGATCTTCTTGATCCCCGCGGCACTGTGCTTTGCCTTCGGCGACGTGGTCGGCGATCGCCGCCAGGGACACGCGATTTTATGGGCCATGACCCTGATCTTTATCGCCTGCGTGGTGGTGGTGATGTGGGCGGAAACCCAGGGTAATCCACATCTGCTGACGCTGGGCGCGGACAGCAGCATCAACATGGAAGGCAAAGAGAGTCGCTTTGGCATCTTAACCAGCAGTCTGTTTGCGGTTATCACCACCGCCGCCTCCTGTGGCGCGGTGAACGCCATGCATGACTCGTTTACCGCCCTCGGCGGCATGGTCCCGATGTGGCTGATGCAGATCGGTGAAGTCGTCTTCGGCGGTGTCGGTTCCGGGCTGTACGGCATGCTGCTGTTTGTCATGCTGGCGGTGTTTATCGCCGGGCTGATGATCGGCCGTACGCCGGAATATCTCGGTAAGAAAATCGACGTGCGTGAGATGAAGATGATCGCTCTGGCGATTCTGGTAACCCCAACGCTGGTCCTGCTGGGCACCGCGCTGGCAATGATGACCGACGCCGGGCGCGCGGGGATGTTCAACCCCGGCCCTCACGGTTTCAGCGAAGTGCTGTACGCCGTGACCTCCGCCGCCAACAACAACGGTAGCGCTTTTGCCGGTCTCGGCGCGGCTACGCCGTTCTGGAACCTGCTGCTGGCATTTTGCATGCTGGTCGGTCGGTTTGGCGTCATCGTGCCGGTCATGGTTATCGCCGGCTCGCTGGTGACGAAAAAAATCCAGCCCACCGGCGCCGGTACCCTCGCCACTCACGATGTGCTGTTTGTCGGTCTGCTGATTGGCACCGTGCTGTTGGTCGGCGCTCTGACCTTTATTCCCGCACTGGCGCTTGGCCCGTTGGCGGAACACTTTTCCTTACTTTAAGTGATGCGGAGCAATCTGTTATGAGTCGCAAACAATTAGCCCTGCTGGAGCCGACGCTGGTGCGCCAGGCGCTGCTGGACGCGGTGAAAAAACTCAGCCCGATGGTTCAGTGGCGCAATCCGGTGATGTTCATCGTCTGGATCGGCAGCCTGATCACCACTCTGCTGGCGGTGGCGATGGCCAGCGGGCATCTCACCGGTAGCGCCGGGTTTACCGCCGCCGTGAGTATCTGGCTGTGGTTTACCGTGCTGTTCGCCAACTTCGCTGAAGCCATGGCCGAGGGTCGCAGTAAAGCCCAGGCCAACAGCCTCAAAGGGGTCAAAAAGACCGCCTTTGCCCGTAAGCTGCGTGCGCCTCAACATGACGCCCCCATCGACCATATTCCGGCCGACGATTTACGCAAAGGCGACATCGTGCTGGTGGAAGCCGGCGATATCATCCCGTGTGATGGCGAAGTGATTGAAGGCGGCGCCTCGGTGGACGAAAGTGCCATTACCGGCGAATCCGCACCGGTGATCCGCGAATCCGGCGGCGACTTCGCCTCGGTGACCGGCGGGACGCGCATTCTCTCTGACTGGCTGGTGATCCGCTGTAGCGTCAACCCCGGGGAAACCTTCCTTGACCGGATGATCGCCATGGTGGAAGGCGCGCAACGCCGTAAAACCCCCAACGAAATTGCGCTGACGATCCTGCTGATCGCCCTGACGCTGGTATTCCTGCTCGCCACCGCCACCATCTGGCCGTTCTCGGCCTGGAGCGGTAGCGCGGTCAGCGTCACGGTGCTGGTCGCCCTGCTCGTATGCCTGATCCCCACCACCATCGGCGGTCTGCTCTCCGCCATCGGTGTCGCCGGGATGAGCCGCATGCTGGGTGCCAACGTCATCGCCACCAGCGGGCGTGCGGTGGAGGCGGCGGGTGACGTTGACGTACTGCTGCTGGATAAAACCGGTACGATCACCCTAGGTAACCGCCAGGCCTCGGCTTTCCTGCCGGCCCAGGGGGTGGAAGAAAAAACCCTCGCCGATGCCGCCCAGCTCTCCTCGCTGGCGGATGAAACACCGGAAGGACGCAGCATCGTGGTGCTGGCGAAACAGCGCTTTAACCTGCGTGAACGGGATCTGCAGTCGCTGCACGCGACCTTTGTTCCCTTTACCGCCCAGACCCGCATGAGCGGCATTAATATCGATAGCCGCATGATCCGTAAAGGTTCCGTCGATGCCATTCGTCGTCACGTTGAAGCCAACGGCGGGCACTTTCCGGCCGATGTCGATAAGCAGGTGGAAGAGGTTGCCCGTCTGGGGGCGACGCCGCTGGTGGTGGCCGAAGGCGAACGCGTGCTGGGGGTCATTTCGCTGAAAGATATCGTCAAAGGCGGGATTAAAGAACGTTTTGCTCAGCTGCGTAAGATGGGCATCAAAACGGTGATGATCACCGGTGATAACCGCCTGACCGCCGCGGCGATTGCCGCCGAAGCGGGCGTCGATGATTTCCTTGCCGAAGCGACTCCGGAAGCCAAACTGGCGCTGATTCGCCAGTATCAGTCCGAAGGACGACTGGTAGCAATGACCGGCGACGGCACCAATGACGCCCCGGCGCTGGCGCAGGCGGATGTGGCGGTGGCGATGAACTCCGGTACCCAGGCGGCGAAAGAAGCCGGCAACATGGTGGACCTCGACTCGAACCCGACCAAGCTGATTGAAGTGGTCCATATCGGTAAGCAGATGCTGATGACCCGAGGTTCGTTAACCACCTTCAGTATCGCCAACGACGTGGCGAAGTATTTTGCCATTATTCCGGCCGCCTTTGCCGCGGTTTATCCGCAGCTCGCGATGCTGAACGTCATGCACCTGCACTCGCCGGCGTCGGCCATTCTGAGCGCGGTTATCTTTAACGCGCTGATTATCGTCTTCCTGATCCCGCTGGCGCTGAAGGGGGTGAGCTACCGCCCGCTGTCCGCTTCGGCCATGCTGCGACGCAACCTGTGGGTCTATGGCCTCGGCGGGTTGCTGGTGCCGTTTATCGGCATCAAAGCTATCGATCTGTTACTGACCCTGACCGGGCTGCTGTGAGGAAATGACCATGACATTGATTCGACCGGCACTTGTGCTATTTATTCTGTTAATGCTGATCACCGGCGGCGTCTATCCCCTGCTGACCACCGCGCTCGGGCAGTGGTGGTTCCCCCAGCAGGCTAACGGTTCGTTGATCCGTATCGCCGGTGAAGTGCGCGGCTCCAGCCTGATTGGCCAGAACTTTACCGATGCGGGCTATTTCCAGGGACGCCCGTCGGCGACCGCAGAGACGCCGGATAATCCGCTGGCCTCCGGCGGCAGTAACCTCGCCGCCAGCAACCCGGCGATGGATAAGGCTATCAGCGCGCGCGTTGCCGCGCTGCGTCAGGCCAATCCGGATGCGGACCCACGCGTTCCGGTAGAGCTGGTCACCGCGTCGGCGAGCGGGTTGGATAGTCATCTTACGCCACCAGCGGCGCTCTGGCAGGTGCCACGCATCGCCAAAGCTCGTGGCCTCAGCGCTGAACAGCTGACCCGGATGGTCAATGACGCAACCGAAAAACCGCTGGTCAGTTTTCTCGGTCAACCTGTGGTAAATATAGTGCAACTGAATATGGCACTGGATGCCCTGAAGGATAAGTAACATGAGTGACGAGCCGCTGCGCCCTGACCCGGACCGCCTGTTGCAACATACCGGCGAGCCGCATCGCGGCAAGCTAAAAGTGTTCTTTGGCGCCTGTGCCGGGGTCGGAAAAACCTGGGCCATGTTAGCCGAAGCGCAGCGGCTCCGCGCTCAGGGGCTGGATATTCTGATCGGCGTGGCGGAAACCCACGGGCGCAAAGAAACCGCGGCGATGCTCGAGGGGCTTAGCACCCTCCCCCAGCGCCGCCTTTCGCATCGTGGGCGCTACGTCCACGAGTTCGATCTCGACGCCGCGCTGGCACGCCGCCCGGCGCTGATCCTCGTGGATGAGCTGGCGCATAGCAACGCCCCAGGGTCACGCCATCCCAAGCGCTGGCAGGATGTCGAAGAGCTGCTTGATGCCGGGATCGACGTCTTTACCACGGTCAATGTCCAGCACCTGGAGAGCCTGAACGATGTCGTCAGCGGCATTACCGGCGTGCAGGTGCGCGAAACCGTCCCCGACCCCTTCTTTGACGCCGCCGACGACGTGGTGCTGGTCGACCTGCCTCCCGACGATCTCCGCCAGCGCCTGAATGAGGGCAAGGTCTATATTGGCGGCCAGGCCGAGCGGGCTATCGAAAACTTTTTCCGCAAAGGAAACCTGATCGCCCTGCGTGAGCTGGCGCTGCGGCGCACCGCCGACCGGGTGGATGAGCAGATGCGCGCCTGGCGCGACCACCAGGGCCAGGAGAAAGTCTGGCATACCCGCGATACCATTTTACTGTGCATCGGCCACAATACCGGCAGTGAAAAGCTGGTGCGCGCCGCCGCGCGTCTGGCCGCCCGACTCGGCAGCATCTGGCACGCGGTGTATGTCGAAACCCCCTCCCTGCACCGCCTGCCGGAAGCCAAACGCCGGTCTATCCTCGCGGCCCTGCGGCTCGCACAAGAGCTGGGAGCGGAAACGGCGACCCTCTCCGACCCGCATGAAGAAAAGGCGGTGCTGCACTACGCCCGGGAACATAACCTCGGCAAAATCGTCATCGGCCGTCAGGGCCAACGCCGCTGGTGGAACCGTACCGGGTTTGCCGACCGGCTTGCGCGCTATGCGCCAGACCTCGATCTGGTGGTCATCGCCCTCGATGAAAAAAGCGCTCCCCTGCCTGCACGAGCGAACGATACCCGAACCACTATGGAAAAGTGGCGCCTGCAGATCCAGGGCTGCTTTGTGGCTCTCGCGCTATGCGCAGTGATTACGTTGGTGGCAATGCAATGGCTGGTCGGTTTCGAAGCCGCCAACCTGGTGATGCTCTATCTGCTCGGCGTGGTGATCATCGCCCTGGTGTACGGGCGCTGGCCGTCGGTGCTGGCGACGGTGATTAACGTGGTCAGCTTCGACCTGTTCTTTGTCTCGCCACGCGGTACCCTCGCCGTCTCCGACGTGCAATATCTTCTGACCTTTGGGGTGATGCTGACCGTCGGCCTGCTGATTGGTAATCTCACCGCCGGCGTTCGCTATCAGGCGCGTGTCGCGCGCTACCGCGAGCAGCGCACCCGTCATCTGTATGAGATGTCAAAAGCGCTGGCGGTCGGGCGCAGCGAAGATGATATTGCCGCCACCAGCGAGCGCTTTATCGCCTCGACCTTTCAGGCCCGCGGCCAGCTACTGTTGCCCGACGGTAGCGGCAAACTGCATCCGCTGACCCAGCAGCCCGGCCTGACCTCGTGGGATGATGCCATCGCCCACTGGAGCTTCGATAAGGGCCAGCCGGCCGGGGCCGGTACCGACACGCTGCCCGGCGTTCCCTATCAAATTTTACCGCTGAAAAGCGCCTCCCGCACCTGGGGGCTGCTGGTGGTTGAGCCGGATAACCTGCGTCAGTTAATGATCCCCGAGCAACAGCGCCTGCTGGAGACCTTTACGCTGCTGGTCGCCAGCGCGCTGGAACGCCTGACGCTGACCGCCAGCGAGGAGCAGGCCCGGCTCAACAGCGAGCGGGAAAGCCTGCGTAACTCACTGCTGGCAGCCCTCTCCCATGATTTACGTACGCCGCTGACCGTGCTGTTCGGCCAGGCGGAGATTCTGACCCTCGACCTCGCCAGCGAGGGCTCGAAACATGCGCCCCAGGCCAATGAAATTCGCCAGCACGTGCTGAACACCACCCGGCTGGTGAACAATCTGCTGGATATGGCGCGTATCCAGTCCGGCGGCTTTAACCTCAATAAAGAGTGGCTGACCCTCGAAGAGGTAATTGGCAGTGCCTTACGGATGCTGGAGCCGGGCCTTGGCGGGCAACATATTCAGCTGGCGTTACCCGACCCGCTGCTGCTGGTTCACGTCGATGGCCCGCTGTTTGAACGGGTGCTGATCAACCTGCTGGAGAATGCCTGGAAATATGCCGGTTCCCAGGCGCAGATCGGCATCAGCGCGCAGGCCGATGAGAACCAACTACTGTTGAGCGTGTGGGATAACGGCCCCGGGATCCCGAGCGGCAAGGAACAGGCTATCTTTGATAAGTTCGCCCGCGGGCACAAGGAGTCGGCGATCCCGGGCGTTGGGCTGGGGCTGGCTATCTGCCGGGCAATCGTCGAAGTACACGGTGGAACCATCAGCGCCCACACGCGACCGGAAGGCGGCGCCTGCTTCCGTGTTACACTGCCGCGAGAAACGCCCCCGGAGCTGGATGAGTGGCATGGCGCTGCCTGACCCGACAGCGGTGACATTCTCCGGTACGAGTCCGTGTTTATCCTGGGCGTTTCAGGCGCAGTATCGCTTATCTGTCTGAACGGGAAGAACTGGTGATTAACGTACTCATTATCGAAGATGAACATGCCATCCGCCGCTTTCTGCGCACCGCGCTGGAAGCCGACGGCATGCGCGTATTTGAAGCCGATACCCTGCAACGGGGCCTGATTGAAGCCGCTACCCGCAAACCTGATTTAACGATCCTTGACCTTGGCCTGCCCGATGGCGACGGCAATGAATTTATCCGTGAAGTGCGCCAGTGGAGCCAGATGCCGATTCTGGTGCTGTCGGCCCGCACCGAGGAGCACGATAAAATCGCGGCGCTGGACGCTGGGGCCGATGACTATCTCAGTAAACCTTTTGGCATCGGTGAGCTGCAGGCCCGGCTGCGGGTGGCGTTGCGCCGCCACGCCGGGACACAGGCGGATGAGCCGGTGGTGCGTTTCGCGGATATCCAGGTCGATATCCCGGCCCGTCGAATTGTTCGCGGCGAGGAAGAGATTCACCTGACGCCCATTGAGTTTCGGCTGCTGACCGCCCTGCTGAGTAATCCCGGCAAAGTGCTCACCCAACGCCACCTGCTCAACCAGGTGTGGGGACCGAATGCGGTAGAACACAGCCACTATTTACGCATTTATATGGGGCACCTGCGGCAAAAGCTGGAGGTCGATCCGGCGCGTCCGCAGCATCTGCTGACCGAAACCGGCATCGGTTATCGCTTTATGCCGTAACCCGGTACAACAAAAAAGGGCTCCATGACGATCATGGAACCCTTTTATCACGATCTGCCGCTTAACCCATGCGCCAGATTGTCACCTGACTCAGGCGTTTTTCAGCACTTCGCTGACGATCTCAACCGCTTCTTTCTCGATCTGCTTGCGGTGGGCCTCGCCAAGGAAGCTCTCGCAGTAAATCTTATAGGCATCTTCCGTGCCTGACGGACGCGCGGCAAACCAGCCGTTGTCGGTCATCACTTTCAGACCACCAATTGAGGCGCCGTTGCCCGGTGCCGCAGTCAAGCGGGCGGTGATCGGGTCACCTGCCAGCTGGCTGGCGCTGACCATTTCCGGAGACAGTTTCGACAGCGCCGCTTTCTGTGCGGAGGTTGCCGATGCCTGCAGACGGTTGTAGCTCGGCGCGCCGAAGCGGGCAGCCAGTTCGTCATAGTGCTGCTGCGGGTTTTTACCGGTGACCGCGGTGATTTCAGCGGCCAGCAGGCACATGATGATCCCGTCTTTGTCGGTCGACCACGGCGTACCATCAAAGCGCAGGAACGATGCACCGGCGCTCTCTTCGCCGCCGAAGCCGAAGCTGCCGTCGAACAGACCGTCAACAAACCATTTGAAGCCAACCGGCACTTCCACCAGCTTGCGGCCCAGGTCGTTTACCACCCGGTCAATCATCGCGGAAGAGACCAGCGTTTTACCGACGGCCACATCCTGTCCCCACTGCGGACGGTGCTGGAACAGGTAGTTGATCGCCACTGCCAGGTAGTGGTTCGGGTTCATCAGGCCAGCCGGCGTCACGATACCGTGGCGGTCATAATCCGGATCGTTGGCAAAGGCCAGATCGAACTTATCGCGCAGTGCCAGCAGGCCCGCCATTGCGCACTCAGAGGAGCAGTCCATACGGATCGCGCCGTCTTTATCGAGGTGCATAAAGCGGAAAGTTTGATCGACGTGATCGTTAACGATGGTCAGATCAAGCTTGTAAAATTCAGCGATGCGTTTCCAGTATTCGATA
Organism: Klebsiella sp. B345; assembly: GCF_051131735.1. Classification (NCBI taxonomy): domain Bacteria; kingdom Pseudomonadati; phylum Pseudomonadota; class Gammaproteobacteria; order Enterobacterales; family Enterobacteriaceae; genus Klebsiella; species Klebsiella sp. B345. The sequence continues at coordinate 4,496,336 of NZ_CP180443.1, read as the reverse complement.
CCGGAACCGCCCAACGGGTCGACGCCGAGCTTCAGGCCAGCTTTCTGGATTGCCGCCATATCGACGATATCCGCCAGCCCTTCGATAAACGGCTGCACCAGGTCCTGCTCTTTCACATGACCCGATGCCAGCGCTGCGTCGAGAGAGATGCGTTTGACGCCCTGCAGGCCGGCAGCCAGCAGTTCGTTGGCACGATTCTCAACCACTTTGGTGACGTTGGTATCAGCCGGGCCGCCGTTTGGCGGGTTGTATTTGATGCCACCATCTTCCGGCGGGTTGTGGGACGGCGTAATCACGATGCCATCAGCCAGCGGGCCGCCTTTTTTATTGTGCACCAGAATAGCGTTGGAAATGGCCGGTGTCGGGGTGAAACCGTTGTTTTCCTGCACGATAACATCAACACCGTTCGCCGCCAGCACTTCCAGTACGGAAATAAAAGCAGGTTCAGAGAGCGCGTGGGTGTCTTTACCAACGTAGCATGGACCGGTGATACCGTTCTTCGCGCGATCTTCCGCAATCGCCTGAGCGATCGCCAGAATGTGCTGCTCATTGAAGTTATGGCGAGCCGCGCTACCGCGATGGCCTGAGGTCCCGAACTTCACTGCATGCTCTGCATTGCCCACTTCCGGCTTCAGTACATAGTACTGCGCGGTCAACTGAGCGACGTTAATCAAATCACTCTGTTGTGCAGGTTGCCCCGCACGCTTATCGATTGCCATTGCCTGATCCTTCTGATGCAAGGTGAATAAAACTAGATCGTGCCGCAGACTTTCTCAATTAATTCCGCAGGGAACTGCATCGACTGCATGATGTGTTCAATCATGCTGCATTTGCGGCCGGTATTGGTATTGGTGATGACCCACCACGGCGTACCCGGAACCTGTTTCGGCTTGGTCTGGTTGCCGCTTTTCAGCAGGATCCGTGAATCTTCGGCAAAGTAGACGCGGGTGCGTCCGTGCAGAGACTCGGTCGCCTCGGAAAACGCTTTATTATCCAGAGAATAGAGCGTCGTCAGGATCAACATAAAACGGTTAACCGCGCGTTTTTGTTCGGCGTACTCATCTGATAACAGCAGTTCGCGCATGGCGCGGACTTTATCTTTCGCCGGGTTCGCAGGTTTAACCTCAACGACAGGAGTCGCTGACGGTGCCGGAACCGCTTTCGCGATCGGTGCGGTAGTCTGGGAAGCGGCGGAAAATTTCAGCATGCGCCGTAAAATGTCGGATGCACTCTCACCAATATGCTGGGTGTGGCTGGCAATATAGCGATAGAGATCATCATCAACTTCAATTGTTTTCATCTTAATCCAGTGCGATATCTTATTCTGAATACAAGTTGTCAGGATTATAAGGACAAATCCTGACCGCGAATAGCGTCAAACCAGGATGGCGGTAAAACTCAGATAGCTCTGGGTCTTGCAGCCGGATGGCAGAATGTCCAACATAATACCCTAACCCGACGAAGCGAAAAAAAGAACTTTGCCATGAAATTAAATAGCCGCGCGCAATCTGCACAAAATCCGCACAATAATTCTCCTGTCATCCTCGTCCACGGTCTGTTCGGCAGTCTCGACAACCTCGGGATCCTCGCTCGCGATCTGGTCAGTGACCACGATGTTGTGCAGGTTGATATGCGCAATCATGGGCTTTCCCCACGTTCGCCAGAGATGACCTACGCGGCAATGGCGCAGGATCTGATCGATACACTGGACGATCGGCAGATTGAGAAAGCCACGTTTATTGGTCATTCGATGGGCGGCAAAGCAGTGATGGCGCTCAGCGCCGTGGCAGCCGAGCGCATTGATGGCCTGGTCGCTATCGATATTGCCCCTGTGGATTATCACGTACGGCGCCACGACGAAATTTTTGCCGCCATTAATGCCGTCACCACCGCCGCCTCGACCACCCGCCAGCAGGCAGCGGCCGTTATGCGTGAACATCTGCAGGAAGAAGGTGTGATTCAGTTCCTGCTGAAATCTTTCGTCGACGGCCAGTGGCGCTTTAACGTACCGGTGTTATGGGACCAGTACCCGCACATTGTGGGTTGGGAACCCATCCCGGCGTGGCCGCATCCGGCGCTGTTTATCCCAGGCGGGAATTCACCTTACGTCACCGATGCCTATCGTGACACCCTGCTCGCCCAGTTCCCGCAGGCGCGGGCCCATGTGATTGCCGGAGCCGGCCACTGGGTCCATGCCGAGAAACCGGAGGCCGTTTTACGCGCAATTCGCCGCTATCTGAGCACGCGACAGGCCTAACTGGCTAAAAACTGCCCGACCGCGCAGCAGAATGCCCGCGGTCGTTGGCGCAGCGGTTCGCCTGATGTATTATGGCGCGCTATCTGTGTCGGCTATAGCCCGACAACCTGTTTCCCCGAAGTCACTCAGAATCATGGCAAAAGAACAAACGGACCGTACGACATTAGATTTGTTCGCAACCGAGCGGCGCCCGGGAAGACCAAAGACCAATCCGCTTGCGCGCGATGAACAACTGCGCATCAACAAACGTAATCAGCTCAAGCGCGATAAAGTTCGCGGGCTGAAGCGTGTTGAGCTAAAACTCAACGCGGAGGCAGTAGACGCACTCAATGAGCTTGCGGAAGCACGCAATATGAACCGCAGCGATTTGATCGAAGAGATACTCATGACTCAGCTGGCAGCCCTGCATCGCCAGGATAAAGCCTGAAAATCCTCAAAAAAACGCTTTCATGTAGCAGAGTGTGCAGTCGGGCGTGATTGCTGTTTCCGCCCCCTCGCCTGTTCTGCTATGATTGCCGTTATCTGCGGGCATTACGCCACTACCACATTATTAAGTTTCAAGAGGTTATTTTACTCATGGCAATCATCGGCATCTTTTTTGGCAGCGACACGGGCAACACCGAGAATATTGCAAAAATGATTCAGAAGCAGCTTGGTAAAGATGTTGCTGATGTTCACGACATTGCCAAGAGCAGCAAAGAAGATCTGGAAGCCTACGACATTCTGCTGCTCGGCATTCCTACCTGGTACTACGGTGAAGCACAGTGTGATTGGGACGATTTCTTCCCGACGCTGGAAGAGGTCGACTTCAACGGTAAACTGGCTGCGCTGTTTGGCTGCGGCGACCAGGAAGACTATGCAGAATATTTCTGTGATGCATTAGGCACCATTCGCGACATTATCGAGCCGCGCGGCGCCACTATCGTGGGCCACTGGCCGACGGCGGGCTACCATTTTGAAGCCTCTAAAGGCCTGGCGGATGACGACCACTTCGTCGGTCTGGCTATCGATGAAGATCGCCAGCCTGAATTGACCAACGAACGTGTCTCGCAGTGGGTGAAGCAGGTTTCTGAAGAGCTGCATCTCGAAGAAATCAAAAACGCATAATGATCAAACGGCGTTACCTTATGGTTTCGCCGTTTTGATAGGTAAAAGCAATAAAACTAATAGCTACAAGTTTTTAACTTTTAACCACATATCTGTACAATGTCCTCTGATTCGATGAGGTCAGGTGACGCAGTTTGTAACTGGCACCTCGTTTTTAACAGCATACAAGGCACGATGCTTGCGGTTTTCATTTCAACATGGCAGTTCTATAATGAGACGCATTACATCGGGTGATTCTCTGTATTACTTCCGCTGATGGAAGTAGATCGATTAGCAACAGGACAGATTCCGCATGACTGACAACAATACCGCATTAAAGAAGGCTGGCCTGAAAGTCACACTTCCACGATTAAAAATCCTGGAAGTTTTGCAGGAACCGGATAACCATCACGTCAGTGCGGAAGACTTATACAAACGCCTGATCGACATGGGTGAAGAAATTGGTCTGGCTACCGTTTACCGCGTACTGAACCAGTTTGACGATGCAGGCATTGTTACCCGCCATAATTTCGAAGGCGGTAAATCTGTTTTCGAACTGACGCAGCAGCATCATCACGATCACCTTATCTGCCTTGATTGCGGCAAAGTGATCGAGTTCAGTGATGACTCTATTGAAGCGCGCCAGCGTGAAATCGCTACCCGTCACGGCATCCGTCTGACCAACCACAGCCTGTACCTGTACGGCCACTGTGCAGAAGGCGATTGCCGCGAAGATGAGCATGCACACGACGCGGTGGAAAAATAAGTTTCCCGCGTGCAAACAGTAAAAAGCCAACCTGACGGTTGGCTTTTTTTATGCACTGATTATGCGGAGTTGGCAGGAGGTTATCAGGGTTTGGTATTGTTGCTGCGGATCTCTTTCCAGATCTGGTCGCAACGCGCCTTCACCGCCTGATCGTTGCCGGTGCGGGTCGCCAGAATACACTGCTGGTAATCGAGGACTCGTACGCTTTCCTGGTTGGCGAACTGCTGATGCTGCTTATCTTCTTTCAGCACATCCAGCACGCTCTGGCAGGCCTGGACTTTGTCCGGGTTACCTTCCGCCGTATTAATGCAGGCGCTGTAGGCATCTTTCAGTTTTGTATCTTCTTTCGGCGCAGGAGACTGCGTACAGGCTACCAGCCCTGATGCCATTAGTGCGATGAGCAATAGTTTCTTCATCATTAACCTCTCAGAGTTGCGGCAGGTTCAGGCCTGCCGCGACGGCATCAGAAAATAGTGAACGGGGCAATAACCATGAATTTCACGTCACGCTCATCCTGGAAGATGTTGCCATAACCACCGCTCCAGCTCGGGATATCGGAGTGGTTGTCGTACTGCGTGAAGTGCAGTTTGAACAGCGTACCTTTGGCTCGCCCGTCCTGGACGGTATACATGGCATCCAGGCTGTAGGCAGACTCTTTCAGACGGGTATCCGCGTTGTAATAAGCGTCCGGCGTGGACATTCTGCCCGGCTTAGCATCCCATGCGTAAACGTATGATGCGCCAAACGCCCAGCCCGGCATGTTCCAGTTTTTCATGTCATACATCGCGCCGAAGAACACCGCTTTTTCACCGTTGGCGTTGAAGTCAGAGCGGTTATCCCACCACACATCAAGACGACCGTTGGACGACGCATAGGTTGGGGTCATACGCTGCAGGAAGTAACCCTGCTGACCGTCGGCTTTCACCCAGGTCCCTTCCAGGCGCAGGTCAAGCACATCAGCGACCTTGTAACCGAAGGTCAATGCCTGCAGCCAGGCGGTACCGTCGTAAATATCGTTGCTGCCGCCGTTGCTGACTTTGTCACGCGTACCGTAGAACTGGTAGCTGGTGTTTAACGGCGTACCGGCAATATCAAATTTGTAGCTGGCTTTGGCAAAATACTGGTCGATATAGCCTTCAGCCTGACCAAACGCCGCTTCCAGCACGAGGTCATTTTTAAAATCGTATTTGGCGCCCAGTGAGTGCAGATAATCGACTTTGGTTTTCTTGTCGTTCTGGTAGAACTCATCCATCTCGATGTGCCACGGCGCTTTATATTCGTTCGTCCACATGTAGGAGAAACTCAGCGCACCGGCGTCGCCGTAATCAAAATTGGCTCCGGCTTCAGCACCCTGGTAGGTACCCGGCATAAAGCTCCAGTGCGGAGCCAGCAGCGTTTGCCCGGTTGGCTGGATATAACCAGCACGCGCCCATACCGGGCCGTATTTAAATTTCGCCGCGGCCTTATACAGGCTGATCCCGCTCTTATCGCCAGAGTAATCTTCGTCATACGCTTTATTTCGTGAAGAGAAGGCAATTTCGTTCGGGTGTCCGCTTTCGCTGCTTTCCGCCATTTCGATGGCGGTAAAGGCCGCCACGTCGATACCGAACATATCGGCAGCATAACCAGACTGGAAGTCGAGGTTGGCGTTCCAGGTGGAGTGAGAAAGGTTGGTTTTGTACTTATCGCCGTCGGTCACATCTTTACGGTCACGCTCACGCTGCCAGTAATAGATACCGCCGGTTAATGTGGAATCATCAATAAATCCTGCTGCGCTGGCCTGCGGAACAACGATCCAGCTCGACATCGCGGTGACGGCGGCAATAGCCAACGCCAGCGTACTACGTTTGCCACTAAACGTACGCATGTGCATATCCTCTTTGACGTTTTAAAAGCGGTGCCAAGGGCAAACCGCGAAAAAATAAATAAGACTGCTAAAAAGTGGAGCGGTAAAAATCCGCATAACCACTATTGATAGACTATTTTTCGTGACGCGAATTATCAATCTCTTTCGCCGACCAAAGCTTAAGATTATGACAAAGCGCACATATTCTATTTCTTTTTGTTACAATATTAGCCGTCATACTTTTATCGCGGAAGTGCTTGCAAAATCAGGACAAAAAAGAAATGAAAGCGCTTACAACGCTTTTTCACGCCAACATCGCCAGCAGACCCGGAGGAAAATTCAGCCAGCTGCAAACAAGATTAATTCGCATCACGAAAATTACCGCCCCTGCTTGTTGGCGCATCGTTTCAGCGGGAATATTTGTCGTCCCCTCCTCCCGACGAAATTCAATGATCTACAGTTAATCTATTCATTGCCTTATAAAGTTATTGAAGCCATGCGTTTTGAGTTAACAACTTATTTTCAGGGGCGATTCTGGCTGCTGCTGGCGGTGTGCGCGGCATTAATAAGCTATTTCTTACTACCGCGAGGATTGGGGACTATTCAGCGCGCGTTGATTAGCTGGAACGTGCTGGCGTGGCTGTATTTGCTGTTTATGTGGTTGAGAATGCTGTTAACCAACGTCAGCGATATCCCACGTATCGCCAGAATACAAGACCAGAGCGCGACCCTGGTATTAACCCTGATGATACTGGCCTGTTCGGCCAGTATCATTACCATTCTCAGCGAGCTTTCCACCCTGAAGAACCTTACCGGTGGCACCCGGGTACTGCATCTGGTATTGACGGCAACCACTCTGATTGCCTCCTGGACTTTGTTACCAAGCTCTTTCGCCATGCATTACGCGCACCGACATTACCTGACCCTCAGCGATGAGGTCACGCCGATGATTTTCCCGGAAAAACCCGACGCGCCGGGTTATTGGGATTTTCTCTACTACTCCTTCACTATCGCCGTCGCCTCGCAAACCGCAGATGTCGCTACGGGGACCACCGACATGCGTAAAATAACCCTGCTCCAGTCGGTTATCTCATTCATATTTAATCTCATTATTCTGGGTCTATCGGTAAATGTCGGGGCCGGATTATTAAGTTAGCGACAGAAATGGCCGGCAGGATGCGCCAGACAACGCCTGAGCGACTGTTGTCAGCAAAGAGGTCGTGACAGGTGAGATAAAAAAAAACGCCGCTTAGCGCGGCGTTTTTGATGGCAATATGCGACGCAGATTTATGCGCCGATTTTCGCCCAGGTATCACGCAGGCCCACGGTGCGGTTAAACACCAGATGGGTAGCGGTAGCATAACGGCTATCGAGGCAGAAATAGCCTTCACGCTCGAACTGATAGGCTTTGCTGGCCTGTGCATCCGCCAGGCTCGGCTCCGCGAAGCCGTGCTTAATCACCAGTGACTCCGGGTTCATAACCGTCAGGAAATCGTCCTCTGCGCCCGGGTTCGGCACGCTGAACAGACGATCGTAAAGACGGATTTCAACCGGCAGCGCGTGTGCTGCACTCACCCAGTGAATTACGCCTTTCACCTTACGGCCATCGGCAGGATCTTTGCTCAGCGTATCGGCATCATAGGTACAGAAGATGGTGGTGATGGTACCTTCTGCATCCTTCTCTACGCGCTCGGCTTTGATCACGTAGGCATTGCGCAGGCGCACTTCTTTGCCCAGCACCAGACGCTTGTACTGCTTGTTGGCTTCTTCACGGAAGTCAGCGCGGTCAATCCAGATCTCGGCGCTGAACGGAACGTCGCGGCTGCCCATCTCCGGCTTGTTCGGATGATTCGGCATCGTCACCATTTCGCTACTGCCCTGCGGGTAGTTTTCGATAACCAGTTTAACCGGATCGATCACCGCCATCGCACGCGGAGCGTTTTCATTGAGGTCTTCGCGGATGCAGGATTCCAGCGACGCCATCTCAATGGTGTTGTCCTGCTTGGTCACGCCAATGCGCTTGCAGAACTCGCGGATGGACTCAGCGGTATAACCACGACGACGCAGACCAGAAATGGTCGGCATACGCGGATCATCCCAGCCTTCAACGTGTTTCTCGGTCACCAGCTGGTTCAGCTTACGCTTAGACATCACGGTGTATTCGAGATTCAGGCGCGAGAATTCATACTGACGCGGGTGAACCGGGATGCTGATGTTATCCAGCACCCAATCGTACAGGCGGCGGTTATCCTGGAACTCCAGAGTACACAGCGAGTGAGTAATGCCTTCCAGCGCATCGCTGATGCAGTGAGTAAAGTCGTACATCGGGTAGATGCACCACTTGCTGCCGGTCTGGTGGTGATCGGCGAATTTAATACGGTACAGCACCGGATCGCGCATCACGATAAACGGCGAAGCCATATCGATTTTCGCACGCAGGCAGGCTTTGCCCTCTTCAAAACCACCGGCACGCATTTTTTCAAACAGCGCCAGGTTCTCTTCGACGCTGCGATCGCGGTACGGGCTGTTTTTACCCGGCGCTTTCAGCGAACCGCGGTACTCGCGAATTTCATCCGCCGACAGTTCGTCTACATAGGCCAGGCCTTTGTTAATCAGCTCAACGGCATACTGGTGCAGTTGATCAAAATAATCAGACGAGTAGCAAACTTCCCCGGACCAGTGGAAACCTAACCACTGCACGTCGTTTTTAATCGACTCAACGTATTCGATATCTTCTTTCACCGGGTTGGTGTCATCGAAACGCAGATTGCATTGGCCTTGATAATCCTGAGCAATACCGAAGTTCAGGCAAATAGATTTTGCATGGCCAATGTGCAGATAACCGTTCGGTTCCGGTGGGAAACGCGTGTGAACGGTGGTGTGCTTACCAGTAGCCAGATCTTCATCAATGATCTGACGAATAAAGTTAGTCGGGCGGGCTTCTGCCTCACTCATCGTGGGTTCCTCAAAGCGTAAACAACGTATAACGGCACATGATCTTACAAGCAGGGCGTAGTGACAACTATTAGTTACGCAAAATCGCTATCTGAAGATGATTATGGGGTCATTTGCGGTAAAAAAAAGCGGCGGAGGTTTCCCCCCGCCGCTCAGGCATAAACTCTACTCAGGAGCCTTACTTGCCTTTAATCTCATACAGTGGCGTCTGGCCGGCGACAACCTTACCGGTCGCCAGAATCACCAGCGCGCTGTAGTCATCGCTGTTGCTGCAGACTACCGGGCTGATCATTGAGCGTGCATTGGCATTCAGGAAGTCGAGATCCATTTCCAGAATTGGCTGGCCGGCTTTGACTTCCGCCCCCTCTTCTACCAGACGTTTGAAGCCCTTGCCTTCCAGCGCGACGGTATCGATGCCCATATGGACCACAATTTCCGCGCCGTTTTCGGTTTCCAGACAGAACGCGTGGTTGGTATTGAAGATCTTAACCACAGTACCTGCTGCTGGTGCGACCACGGTTTTATCCGTCGGTTTCACCGCCACACCGTCGCCGACCGCTTTGCTGGCGAAGGCTTCATCAGGCACCTGCTCCAGCGCCACGATATCACCGGTAATTGGCGATACCAGCGCCTCGATGGTTTTGGCATTCGCCACGGCCTGCGGTTTTGCCGCCGCTGTCGCTGCGGGTGCACTTGCCGTGGCCGCTGCTGCTGCAACCGGACCGGTGCTCTTCATCGCGTTAGCAATTTTTTCGGCGACGAAGCCTACGATGATCTGGACGCTGGTTTTGTTCAGGCGAATCACGCCGGAAGCCCCCAGTTTTTTCGCCAGTGCTTCATTCACTAATGCGGAGTCTTTGACGTTCAGACGCAGGCGGGTGATACAGGCGTCGATACCGGTCAGGTTGTCAGAACCGCCGACGGCGGCAATGTACTGACGCGCCAGGCCTGCAACATCCTGCTCTTTATCTCCGCTCACATTCACATCCTGACCATCCGCTTCGCTGCCGGCAACCGCCAGTTCACGACCCGGGGTCATCAGGTTGAATTTAGTGATGGTGAAGCGGAACACCACGTAGTAAATCACGAAGAACACCAGACCCTGCGGGATCAGCATGTACCAGTGAGTTGCCAGCGGGTTACGGGTGGACAGGAACATATCCACCAGACCGGCGCTGAAGCCGAAACCGGCAATCCAGTGCATGCTCGCCGCGATAAATACGGAGATCCCCGTCAGTACGGCGTGGATGAAATACAGTACCGGCGCCACGAACATGAAGGAGAATTCCAGCGGTTCGGTGATACCGGTAAAGAAGGCAGCAAATGCGCCCGCCATCATAATACCCAGCACTTTCGCTTTATTCTCAGGACGTGCGCAGTGGTAAATGGCCAGCGCCGCCCCCGGCAGACCGAACATCATGATTGGGAAGAAGCCCGCCTGATAACGACCGGTGATACCGATTTCCGCTTTACCCGCAGCGATAGACTGTGCACCGCCGAGGAAGTTAGGAATATCGTTGATACCGGCAACGTCAAACCAGAATACGGAGTTCAGCGCGTGGTGCAGACCAACCGGGATCAGCAGACGGTTGAAGAACGCATAGATACCTGCGCCCGCAGAACCGAGTTTCTGAATGTGTTCACCGAAGTTGACCAGACCATCAAAAATGACCGGCCAGACGTACATCAGGATGAACGCGACGGCGATCATCACAAACGAGGTGAGGATCGGCACCAGACGTCGACCGCTGAAGAACGACAGCGCTTTCGGCAGCTCAACACCGCTGAACCGGTTGTACAGCTCGGCGGAGATGATACCGACAAGAATACCAACGAACTGGTTGCTGATTTTACCGAAAGCAGCAGGAACCTGGTCCGCAGGGATCTTTTGGATCATCGCGACCGCAGCAGGAGAACAAAGCGTGGTCAACACGAGGAAGCCCACAAAACCGGTCAGTGCCGCAGCACCATCTTTATCTTTGGACATACCGTAAGCCACACCAATGGCGAACAGTACGGACATGTTGTCGATGATGGCAGAACCGGACTTGATGAACAACGCCGCAAGAGCGTTGTCGCCACCCCAGCTAACCGGGTCAATCCAGTAACCGACACCCATTAAGATCGCTGCCGCTGGCAGCGTGGCGACCGGCACCATCAGTGCGCGACCAACCTTTTGTAAATAGCCTAGAATGCTCACTTTATTCCCCCTATTAGACCCCGTAAGGCTCGTGTAAAGCCATTTTTTTATTGTGTAACCAGGTCAGATTTTTAACTTACTGGTAAAGTGTGTTGAAAATTAATTCGTATCGCAAATTAATTACGTATTTTTTGTGACTATAATCACCAAATATCGTATTACCCCCTCCCGATGACTGGCTAACTTCGAAAACTTATTTTATCATTCAAAAAATCAACACGGATTGACCCCGGTCGGCGTAGAGACTGCAATACTCTTAATAGTATGCTGGCGCCAATCCGCCAGGTTCTAATTTAACTATAGAGGTGAAGAATGAGACTGATCCCCCTGGTAACCGCTGAACAAGTCGGCAAATGGGCCGCTCGCCATATCGTTAATCGCATCAATGCGTTCAAACCGACAGCAGACCGTCCGTTTGTCCTTGGTCTGCCTACCGGTGGCACCCCTCTGACCGCTTACAAAGCGCTGGTTGAGATGCACAAATCAGGCCAGGTCAGCTTCAAACATGTTGTCACCTTCAACATGGACGAATACGTTGGTCTGCCGAAAGAGCACCCGGAAAGCTATCATAGCTTCATGCATCGTAACTTCTTTGATCACGTTGATATTCCTGCGGAAAACATTAACCTTCTGAATGGCAACGCGCCAGATATCGATGCAGAATGCCGTCGTTATGAAGAAAAAATCCGCTCTTACGGCAAAATTAACCTGTTTATGGGCGGCGTGGGCAACGACGGACATATCGCGTTCAACGAACCAGCCTCTTCTCTGGCTTCCCGTACCCGCATTAAAACCCTGACCCATGACACCCGCGTGGCAAACTCCCGCTTCTTCGACGGCGACGTTGACCTGGTACCCAAATACGCCCTGACCGTTGGCGTCGGTACTCTGCTGGATGCCGAAGAAGTGATGATTCTGGTGCTGGGCCATCAGAAAGCGCTGGCGCTGCAGGCGGCAGTTGAAGGTAACGTCAACCATATGTGGACCATCACCTGTCTGCAGCTGCACCCGAAAGCGGTTGTGGTCTGCGACGAGCCGTCCACCATGGAGCTGAAAGTGAAGACGTTGAAATACTTCAATGAATTAGAAGCCGAAAACGTCAAAGGGCTGTAAGGTAGTCTGGTCCTGCGGCACGTCCGCGGGACATTTCATTTTTTTGATGCGCCCGCTCCCCTCGCGCTACCCAGGCCAGACCTGGAGACGCCAGCGGCAGGAGCGTGCGTGAACCGGGGGTCGTAATGTATGCATTAACCCAAGGCCGGATTTATACCGGTCATGAAATTTTGGATGACCATGCGATTGTTATCGCTGATGGCCTTATCGAACGTATCTGTTCACTGGCTGATTTACCGTCTGGGATTGAGCAACGCTCGGTCAATGGCGCCATTCTTGCCCCCGGTTTTATCGACGTCCAGCTGAATGGCTGCGGCGGCGTGCAGTTTAACGACAGCCCTGATGCGGTTACTGTCGACACGCTGGAAATCATGCAAAAAGCCAACGAACGTTCTGGCTGCACCAGCTATCTGCCAACGCTTATCACCTCCAGCGACGACCTGATGAAACAGGGCGTGCGCGTGATGCGTGAGTACCTGCAAAAACATCCGAACCAGGCGCTGGGCCTGCACCTCGAAGGCCCATGGCTGAACATGGTGAAGAAAGGCACGCACAACCCGGATTTTGTTCGCAAACCGGATGCGGCGCTGGTCGATTTCCTTTGTGAAAACGCCGATGTGATTACCAAGGTGACGCTTGCGCCCGAGCGCGTCGACAGCGAAGTGATTCGCCAACTGGTCGCGGCCGGGATCGTCGTTTCCGCCGGGCACTCCAACGCCACATTGAAAGAGGCAAAAGCAGGCTTCCGCGCGGGCATCACCTTCGCCACGCACCTGTATAATGCTATGCCGTATATTACCGGGCGTGAACCAGGCCTGGCGGGCGCAATTTTTGACGAGCCGGACGTTTACTGCGGTATTATCGTCGACGGCATGCACGTCGATTATGCTAACGTGCGGAATGCAAAACGCCTCAAAGGCGACAAGCTGTGTCTCGTTACCGATGCCACCGCCCCGGCGGGTGCAGAGATTGAGCAGTTCATTTTTGCTGGTAAAACAATATACTACCGGAATGGGCTGTGCGTGGATGAAAACGGTACCCTCAGCGGGTCTTCACTGACCATGATTGAAGGTGTCCGGAACCTCGTCGAACATTGCGGTATTGCACTGGACGAAGTGTTGCGGATGGCAACCCTCTACCCTGCACGCGCAATCGGCGTAGAACAGCAGCTCGGCAGCATCGCACCGGGTATGGTCGCTAACCTGACCGCCTTTACCCGCGATTATAAAATCATCAAGACCATCGTTAATGGTAACGAGGTCGTCACTGAGTAAGTAAAGTATGACAGCAGGCGGACATGCTCAAATTGGTAACGTTGATCTCGTAAAACAGCTGAACAGCGCGGCCGTATACCGGCTCATTGACCAGCACGGCCCTATCTCGCGCATTCAGATTGCGGAACAAAGCCAGCTTGCCCCTGCCAGCGTGACAAAAATCACGCGTCAACTGATTGAACGCGGACTGATCAAAGAAGTCGATCAGCAGGCCTCCACCGGAGGCCGCCGCGCCATATCTATTATTGCGGAAACCCGTAATTTCCACGCTATCGGGGTACGTCTTGGCCGCCATGACGCCACCCTGACCCTGTACGATCTGAGCAGTAAGACGCTGGAAGAAGAGCACTTCCCGCTGCCGGAGCGCACCCAGGAAACCCTGGAGCACGCCCTGCTCAACATCATTGCCGCCTTTATTGAACGCTGTCAGCGCAAAATCCGCGAGCTTATCGCCATCTCGGTGATTCTTCCCGGTCTGGTTGACCCGGAAAGCGGCGTGATTCGCTACATGCCGCATATTCCGGTCGAGAACTGGGGGCTAGTCGAAGCGCTGGAAAAACGCTTTAAAGTCACCTGCTTTGTAGGACACGACATTCGTAGTCTGGCACTTGCAGAACACTATTTTGGTGCAAGCCAGGACTGCGAAGACTCAATTCTGGTGCGCGTTCATCGCGGGACCGGCGCGGGAATTATCTCCAATGGCCGTATTTTTATCGGCCGTAACGGCAACGTTGGTGAAATCGGCCATATCCAGGTAGACCCGCTCGGCGAGCGCTGCCACTGCGGCAATTTCGGCTGTCTGGAAACCGTGGCGGCGAATGCTGCTATTGAGCACCGCGTACAGCACCTGCTCGAACAGGGTTACCAGAGCCGGCTGACCATCGATGACTGCTCGATCAAAACCATCTGCAAAGCCGCCAATAAGGGCGATGCGCTGGCTTGTGAAGTCGTCGAACACGTCGGTCGTCACCTCGGGAAAACCATCGCGATTGCGATTAACCTGTTTAACCCGCAAAAAGTGGTGATCGCCGGCGAGATTGTCGAAGCGGAGAAAGTGCTGCTACCTGCGATTGAAGGCTGCATTAATGCCCAGGCGTTGAAGGCGTTTCGCAAAAATCTGCCGGTAGTGCGGTCCACGCTGGACCACCGTTCTGCCATCGGCGCTTTTGCGCTGGTGAAACGCGCCATGCTCAACGGTATTCTGCTCCAGCGTTTGCTGGAAAGCTGATGCGGCTATATAGTTTCGCCTTTCTTTTAATGATGTCGGACAGTCGATGACCATTCAAAACGTAATCTGTGATATTGACGGCGTGCTGATGCACGACAACGTGGCCGTACCGGGCGCGGCTGAATTTATCAAACGTATCCTCGATAAAGGGATGCCGTTGGTGATGTTGACCAACTACCCTTCCCAGACCGGACAGGATCTGGCAAACCGTTTCGCCACCGCCGGGATCGATGTACCGGATAGCGCCTTTTACACCTCCGCGATGGCGACGGCGGACTTCCTGCGTCGTCAGGAAGGCAAGAAAGCCTACGTCGTCGGAGAAGGCGCGCTGATCCACGAACTGTATAAAGCCGGCTTCACCATTACCGACGTTAATCCGGACTTTGTTATTGTCGGTGAGACCCGCTCCTTTAACTGGGAGATGATGCATAAAGCCGCCTTCTTCGTCGCTAATGGCGCGCGTTTTATTGCTACCAACCCGGATACGCACGGGCGCGGTTTCTACCCGGCCTGCGGCGCGCTCTGTGCCGGTATTGAGAAAATATCCGGACGCAAACCTTTCTACGTGGGCAAACCGAGCCCGTGGATTATCCGCTCTGCGCTGAATAAAATGCAGGCGCACTCCGAGCAGACGGTCATCGTCGGCGATAACTTACGGACCGATATCCTGGCGGGCTTCCAGGCAGGCCTGGAGACAATCCTGGTGCTCTCCGGCGTCTCTACCCTCGACGATATCGACAGCCTGCCGTTCCGACCGTCGTGGATCTATCCTTCCGTCGCCGAAATTGATGTTTTCTGAATAAAACCACGTCTCAGGACGTGGTTTTTCATTTACGACTCACCAGGAAGCCCCACCATCTAATAAAAACGGCTTATTATTGAGAATTCATCAATAAACAAGCTCAAAAGATGTGCTTTTTTTACTATTCAACAATCGTCATTGCGTTTTTTGTTTTAGTGACCCTAAATCCCTTGCGCCCCTCTCTCCTTTGCGGCATTTTCTTATCCATGCACTAAGACATCGCAGTAAGACGACGTCTGCACAACATCACAACACGATAGGGTAATGGAGAAGGTTATGTGTTCAATTTTCGGCGTACTGGATATTAAAACTGACGCGGTCGAACTGCGTAAAAAGGCACTGGAACTTTCCCGCCTGATGCGCCACCGCGGTCCTGACTGGTCCGGTGTGTACGCCAGTGATAAAGCAATTCTGGTCCATGAGCGTCTGTCTATCGTTGACGTGAACGCCGGCGCCCAGCCGCTGTACAACCAACAAAAAACCCACGCCCTGGCGGTCAACGGTGAAATTTACAACCACCAGGCGCTGCGCGCAGAATATGGCGACCGCTACACCTTCCAGACCGGCTCTGACTGCGAAGTGATCCTCGCGCTGTATCAGGAGAAAGGCCCGGCATTCCTCGACGATCTGCAGGGGATGTTCGCCTTCGCCCTGTACGACAGTGAGCAGGACGCTTACCTGATTGGCCGCGACCATATCGGTATCATTCCGCTGTATATGGGCCACGACGAACACGGTAACTTCTACGTTGCTTCTGAAATGAAAGCGCTGGTGCCAGTTTGCCGCACCATTAAAGAGTTCCCGGCAGGTAGCTACCTGTGGAGCAAAGACGGTGAAATCCGTGAGTACTATCAGCGCGACTGGTTTGACTATGACGCGGTAAAAGACAACGTCACCGATAAAAACGAGCTGCGCCAGGCGCTGGAAGAATCCGTCAAAAGCCATCTGATGTCCGACGTCCCTTACGGTGTACTGCTGTCTGGCGGTCTGGATTCATCGGTGATTTCTGCTATTACCAAAAAATTTGCCGCGCGCCGGGTTGAAGATCAGGAACGCAGTGAAGCCTGGTGGCCGCAGCTGCACTCCTTCGCCGTCGGCCTGCAGGGATCACCGGACCTGAAAGCCGCGCAGGAAGTGGCAAATCATCTGGGGACCGTACACCACGAGATCCACTTCACCGTGCAGGAAGGCCTTGATGCCATTCGTGACGTTATCTACCACATCGAGACCTATGATGTGACCACCATCCGCGCTTCCACGCCGATGTATTTGATGTCGCGTAAAATCAAAGCCATGGGCATCAAAATGGTGCTGTCCGGCGAAGGTTCTGATGAAGTGTTCGGTGGTTATCTCTATTTCCACAAAGCCCCGAACGCCAAAGAATTGCATGAAGAGACCGTGCGTAAACTGCAGTCGCTGCATATGTTTGACTGCGCACGTGCCAACAAAGCAATGTCGGCCTGGGGTGTGGAAGCTCGCGTACCGTTCCTGGACAAACAGTTCCTTGATGTCGCGATGCGCATCAACCCACAGGATAAAATGTGCGGCAACGGCAAAATGGAAAAGCATATCCTGCGTGAATGCTTTGAATCCTACCTGCCGGCCAGCGTCGCCTGGCGCCAGAAAGAGCAGTTCTCTGACGGCGTAGGTTACAGCTGGATCGATACGCTGAAAGAAGTCGCGGCGAAACAGGTTACTGACCAGCAACTGGAAACCGCCAGCTTCCGTTTCCCGTACAACACGCCGTCATCAAAAGAGGCGTACCTGTACCGCGAAATCTTCGAAGAGCTGTTCCCGGTTCCTAGCGCCGCTGAATGCGTGCCTGGTGGTCCTTCCGTGGCCTGTTCTTCCGCCAAAGCGATTGAATGGGATGAGGCGTTCAAAACCATGAACGATCCATCAGGACGCGCCGTCGGCGTTCACCAGTCAGCGTACAAATAAGCGTTTTACTGCGACAACGGACCCTCAGGGGTCCGTTTTTTTTATGGTTTTTTTTCGCATAAAAAACGAGAAATAACTAATAATTGCCGATTATTGCATCACGCTGTTCGCAACCTAACCAAACAGTCACATTCCGGCGATTTTCCGTGAAAAAGGGGTTGACGCTCGCAGGCCCAATACGCATAATGCGCCCCGCAACGCCGATAAGGTAACGCGAAAAAAGATGGCTACGTAGCTCAGCTGGTTAGAGCACATCACTCATAATGATGGGGTCACAGGTTCGAATCCCGTCGTAGCCACCATCTTTTTTGCGGGAGTGGCGAAATTGGTAGACGCACCAGATTTAGGTTCTGGCGCCGCAAGGTGTGCGAGTTCAAGTCTCGCCTCCCGCACCATTCACCCAAAGCGTTGCACGGATGGGGTATCTCCTGGTTGTAAGATAGCCACAAGGCTACCGGCAATAAGTTTGTAGATACCTCTTCTGGAAGTACAAGATTTTCTGTTGGGGTATCGCCAAGCGGTAAGGCACCGGTTTTTGATACCGGCATTCCCTGGTTCGAATCCAGGTACCCCAGCCATATTTTTCGATATTTGCGGTTCACCGCGACGGTCATTGGGGTATCGCCAAGCGGTAAGGCACCGGTTTTTGATACCGGCATTCCCTGGTTCGAATCCAGGTACCCCAGCCATCGAAAAATATGATAGTATTTGGCTACGTAGCTCAGCTGGTTAGAGCACATCACTCATAATGATGGGGTCACAGGTTCGAATCCCGTCGTAGCCACCATATAAAGTATTTATTGATTAGGTTCGATAAATCTAAAAAAATTGTTGGGGTATCGCCAAGCGGTAAGGCTCTGGTTTCTGATACCAGCATTCCGAGGTTCGAATCCTCGTACCCCAGCCAATTTAAAAAGTCGTTCACACTGTGAGCGCACCCGTTGGGGTATCGCCAAGCGGTAAGGCTCTGGTTTCTGATACCAGCATTCCGAGGTTCGAATCCTCGTACCCCAGCCACTTATAGTAAAAAAGCTCGCTTCGGCGGGCTTTTTTGCTTTCTGCGGTCGGTCATTTTAGATAGCCCCCGACGGCGCACAACGCCAGCCGGGAGCCCGGGATTACAAACCTAACGCATACTTTAACGCCCGACGCTTAACGACGCCGGCGTGGGCCGCCGCTATTAGGCCGATATTACGCAACACCCGTACAGGTGGCAGATCGTTGCTGAAGCCGGCGTAAAACAGATCCATCCCCGACTGCATCATTAAATTATCCGCCCGACGTCGCGCCTGATAGCGCTCGAGCACGGATAACCCTGCCCATGTCTCGCCGTGGCTTTTCGCCTCAACCAGTACGTCCAGCAGCGCATCGACATCACGATAGCCCAGATTAACGCCCTGCCCTGCCAAAGGATGAATGGTATGCGCCGCATCACCCACCAGCGCCAGTCCCGGCTGAACATACTGCATCGCATGGCGACGGGTCAGTGGAAATGCCCCGGCGTTCAGCGGTGTCACCTGACCAAGCCGCGAAGGGAAATGACGCATAATCTCCTGCTGTAGCTGCGGCATACTCATGGCCTGCAGCTGGCGAATGCGCGCGGGCGTGTCGTACCACACCAGCGACGCCCAGTCGTCAAACAGCGGCAGAAAGGCCCGTGGCCCCGCTGGCGTAAACTGTTGCCAGGTGCTGTCTCCGGGGTCATTCGCGCACTGTACGCTGATGAGCATGCAGGATTGCCGATACTGCCACGCCTGGACGCCTATGCCGGCCAGCTGGCGTACCTGAGAATTTGCGCCATCCGCACCGATCACCAGTGCCGCAGCACACTCGCTGCCATCGTTCAGTCGCAACGTCGTGCCCGTAGGCTCGCGCTGCATCGCCTGCAACGCAGACCCTACCCGCAGCGTGACCTGCTGATGCACCTCCAGCGCCTGCCACAGGGCGAGCTGCAGCACGTTGTTTTCAACCATATAGCCCAGCTCGGGCAGCTTCAGCTCCGCGGCATCAAACGTCACATGCGCAGGTTCCCACTCCCAGGTCTCCAGACGACGATAGGCATGCACACGCATTGCGCGCATCGCCTCCCAGACGCCGAGGCTTTTGAGTAGCGCGACCGACGAGGCACCGATGGCCGAAATACGCACATCCGGCGGTGCTGAAGCGTCAAATGCCGGCGGTATCGACGGCTCAATGACCGTCACCGTAAACCCGTGTTGCGCCAGCCCCAACGCCAGAGCGCCGCCCACCATTCCGCCACCGACAATGGCGACATCTGTTGCATGAATTGTCATGGTGATTATCCTTAAACCAGAATCTGCTCAGTTTACCGGATTTTCCGTCACCTTGCGGTGATTACGCTCGTACTGGTCAGGGCGCGACCAAAGCATTACAATACCCGTCCTGCAATTCGGGCTTACTCGTCGTCTTTCAAATTGCAGACGTGTTGGCAGCACCCGCCGGCCTCAGTGAGAACGTTTTCTCTACTGCAGTGGCTTCCCGGACTTGCCGCCTTCCTGCAATTCGACATTCACAGAATAAAAGTATACGTACCCGTCATTTTGAATTTCTATCATTAAGCATGAGCAAGTCGATGACAAAAAAACTCCATATTAAAACCTGGGGCTGTCAGATGAACGAATACGATTCATCAAAGATGGCCGACCTGCTGGATGCCACGCACGGGTATCAACTGACCGAAGTGGCTGAAGAAGCGGATGTGCTGCTGCTCAATACCTGCTCAATTCGTGAGAAGGCACAGGAAAAAGTCTTCCACCAACTGGGACGCTGGAAGCTGATTAAGGCCAAACGCCCGGATGTCATCATCGGCATTGGCGGCTGCGTGGCGTCTCAGGAAGGTAAACTCATCCGCCAGCGCGCGCATTACGTCGATATTATTTTTGGCCCGCAGACTCTGCACCGTCTGCCGGAAATGATCGACACTATTCGCGGCATGCGCGATCATCGTAAGCCGATCATCGACGTCAGCTTCCCGGAAATCGAAAAATTCGACCGACTGCCGGAACCAAAAGCCGAAGGTCCGACGGCCTTTGTCTCCATCATGGAAGGCTGCAACAAATACTGCACTTACTGCGTGGTACCTTACACCCGCGGTGAGGAGGTCAGCCGCCCTTCTGACGATATCCTGTTTGAAATCGCCCAACTGGCGGCTCAGGGCGTCCGTGAGGTCAACCTGCTGGGCCAGAACGTTAACGCCTGGCGCGGTGAGAACTACGACGGGACCACCGGCAGCTTTGCCGACCTACTGCGTCTGGTGGCCGCGATCGACGGCATTGACCGTATCCGCTTTACCACCAGCCATCCGATCGAATTCACCGATGACATCATTGACGTCTATCGCGATACGCCAGAGCTGGTGAGCTTCCTGCACCTGCCGGTACAAAGCGGGTCTGACCGGGTACTGAATATGATGGGCCGTACGCACACGGTACTGGAATATAAAGCCATCATCCGCAAGCTGTACGAAGCCCGCCCGAACATCCAGATAAGTTCCGACTTTATCGTCGGCTTCCCGGGTGAAACCAACGATGATTTCGAAAAAACTATGAAGGTCATTGCTGACGTCAATATGGACGTCAGCTACAGCTTTATTTTCTCCGCGCGTCCGGGTACGCCGGCGGCCGATATGGTTGACGACGTGCCGGATGAGGTTAAAAAACAGCGTCTGCACATTCTTCAGGAACGCATCAACCAGCAGGCCATGGCCTGGAGCCGACGCATGCTCGGCACCACCCAGCGTATTCTGGTGGAAGGCACCTCGCGTAAGAGCATCATGGAGCTTTCCGGGCGCACCGAGAATAACCGCGTGGTCAACTTTGAAGGCTCCCCGGATATGGTTGGCAAGTTTGTCGATGTTGAAATCGTGGACGTCTACACCAATTCGCTACGCGGCAAAATTGTGCGTACTGAAGAGGAAATGGGGCTGCGTATCGTGGAATCTCCGGAATCCGTTATCGCCCGTACCCGCAAAGAAAACGATCTTGGCGTGAGCACTTACCAGCCGTGATCCGCAGAGGCCTGCCAAACCTGGCGGGCCTTGTTTTTCCTCTCCCTGGCCCAATATTTATCGCAATGCTTGCGCCATTTTTCCATGACGTGAATAATTTCCTTACAGGCCGAAGACGTTCGCCGTCCGGCAAAACGTGTAAAGAGGAACAGCTTGAACATAGAAACCCGTGAAATAACCCTGGAGCCAGCGGATAACGCACGCCTGTTGGGGCTGTGCGGCCCGTTTGATGACAACATCAAGCAACTGGAGCGCCGCCTGGGCATCGAAATTAATCGTCGTGACAATCACTTCAAACTGACCGGACGCATGATCTGCGTGAACGCAGCGGCCGATATTTTACGCAGCCTGTACGTCGATACCGCCCCTATGCGCGGCCAGATTCAGGATATTGAACCGGAGCAGATCCACCTGGCCATCAAAGAAGCCCGGGTGCTGGAGCAAAGCGCTGAGAGCGTGCCGGACTATGGCAAGGCCATCAATATCAAGACCAAACGTGGCGTCATCAAGCCACGTACGCCAAATCAGGCGCAGTACATCGCCAATATCCTCGACCATGATATTACCTTCGGCGTCGGCCCGGCCGGGACCGGGAAAACCTATCTGGCAGTGGCTGCGGCGGTCGACGCGCTTGAACGTCAGGATGTGCGTCGTATTCTGCTGACCCGCCCTGCCGTGGAAGCCGGGGAAAAACTGGGCTTCCTGCCCGGCGATCTGAGTCAGAAAGTCGATCCGTACCTGCGCCCGCTGTACGATGCGCTGTTCGAAATGCTTGGCTTCGAGAAAGTCGAAAAGCTGATTGAGCGCAACGTTATCGAAGTCGCCCCGCTGGCCTATATGCGCGGCCGTACGCTGAACGATGCCTTTATTATTCTCGATGAAAGCCAGAACACCACCATCGAACAGATGAAGATGTTCCTGACCCGTATCGGTTTTAACTCCAAAGCGGTGATCACCGGCGACGTCACGCAGATTGACCTGCCGCGCAGCACCAAATCCGGCCTGCGCCACGCCATTGAAGTGCTGGCCGAAGTCGATGAAATCAGCTTCAATTTCTTCCACAGCGAAGACGTGGTCCGCCATCCGGTGGTTGCCCGTATCGTCAATGCGTATGAAGCATGGGAAGAAGCCGATCAAAAACGTAGAGCAGAACTGGCCGCCGAGCGCAAACGCGAAGCCCAGGAACAGGAGCAAAAATGAGTCAGGTTATTCTCGATTTACAGCTGGCTTGCGAAGATAACGGCGGATTGCCGGATGAAGCCCGGTTCCAACACTGGGTCGATGCGGTGATCCCTCAGTTCCAGGAAGAATCAGAAGTGACGATTCGCCTGGTCGACGAAGCCGAAAGCCACGAGCTGAACCTGACCTATCGCGGCAAGGATAAACCCACTAACGTGCTCTCCTTCCCGTTTGAAGCACCGCCGGGGATCGAACTGCCGCTGCTGGGCGATCTGATCATCTGCCGTCAGGTAGTTGAACAGGAAGCCAAAGAGCAAGAGAAACCGCTGGAGGCGCACTGGGCACACATGGTTATCCACGGCAGTCTGCATCTGCTGGGCTATGACCATATCATTGATGAAGAAGCGGAAGAGATGGAAGCCCTCGAAACAGAGATAATGCTTGCTCTGGGCTATGAGGATCCGTACATTGCCGAGAAGGAATAGCCTGCCGCCGGTCTGACCGGCGAGCAGCACCCGTGCCGTCCGGCGCTGAGCATACGCGCGACGAGCGACATTTAACTAACATGAGAACCCACACGACGCCATGAGCGACGACAATTCACACAGTAGTGACACAGTAAACAGCAAAAAGGGATTCTTCTCCCTGTTACTCAGCCAGCTTTTTCACGGAGAACCCAAAAACCGTGATGAACTGCTGGAGCTGATCCGTGATTCCGGGCAAAACGACCTTATCGACGAAGATACGCGCGATATGCTCGAAGGGGTAATGGATATCGCCGACCAGCGCGTCCGCGATATCATGATCCCTCGCTCGCAGATGATTACCCTGAAACGCAACCAGACGCTGGACGAATGCCTCGATGTGATCATCGAGTCCGCCCACTCGCGTTTCCCGGTGATCAGCGAAGATAAAGATCACATTGAAGGGATTCTGATGGCCAAAGATTTGCTGCCGTTTATGCGCAGTGACTCTGAAGCGTTCAGCATGGAAAAAGTGTTACGCCCGGCGGTTGTCGTGCCTGAAAGCAAGCGGGTTGATCGCATGCTGAAGGAGTTTCGCTCCCAACGCTATCATATGGCTATCGTGATCGATGAGTTCGGTGGCGTCTCTGGTCTGGTGACCATTGAAGACATTCTCGAACTGATCGTTGGTGAAATCGAAGACGAATACGATGAAGAAGAAGACATCGATTTTCGTCAGCTGAGCCGCCACACCTGGACGGTGCGCGCTCTGGCTCCGATTGAAGACTTCAATAAAGCCTATGGTACCCATTTCAGCGATGAAGAAGTCGACACCATTGGTGGGCTGGTGATGCAGGCCTTTGGTCATCTGCCGGCACGTGGCGAGTCGGTTGACATTGATGGTTACCAATTCAAGGTCGCTATGGCCGACAGCCGACGTATCATCCAGGTTCATGTCAAACTTCCTGATGACGCACCGCAGCCGAAGCTGGAAGACTAATTACACGGGACGATTAGCCTAAATGGTATTTGCCTCTCTTATCGAACGCCAGCGCGTACGTTTGCTGCTGGCGCTATTATTCGGAGCCAGCGGAACGCTGGCTTTTTCTCCTTATGATATCTGGCCCGCGGCGATTGTCTCATTAATCGGTCTGCAGGGGCTGACTCTGAATCGTCGTCCGTTGCAAAGCGCTTCGATCGGCTTTTTCTGGGGTATGGGGCTATTCGGGTCCGGCATCAACTGGGTGTACGTCAGCATTGCGCAGTTTGGCGGTATGCCCGGCCCGGTCAACGTCTTCCTGGTGGTGCTGCTGGCGGCATATATGTCGCTGTATACCGGGCTGTTCGCCGGGCTGCTATCGCGCCTGTGGCCAAAAACCAACTGGCTACGCGTTGCGATTGCCGCACCGGTGGTCTGGCAGATTACCGAATTCCTGCGCGGCTGGGTATTGACCGGTTTCCCGTGGCTACAGTTTGGCTACAGCCAGATTGACGGTCCGCTGAAAGGGCTTGCGCCGGTGATGGGCGTAGAGGCCATTAACTTCCTGTTAATGGTGGTGAGCGGCCTGCTGGTACTGGCGCTGGTGCAGCGCAACCTGAAGCCGTTGATCGCCGCCGTGGTGCTGTTCGCGTTGCCCTTCCCGCTGCGCTATATCCAGTGGTATCAGTTGCTGCCGGAACGCGCAACCCAGGTCTCGTTAGTACAGGGGGATATTCCTCAGGCACTGAAATGGGATGAAAACCAGCTGGTCAATACGCTGAAAACCTACCTCGACCTGACGCAGCCGCATATGGGTTCGTCTCAGCTGATCGTCTGGCCGGAGTCAGCCATTCCGGATCTGGAAATTAACCAGCAGCATTTCCTTAGCATGATGGACGACCTGCTGCGCGCTAAAAACAGCTCGCTGATTACCGGTATTGTCGACGCCCGTCTGAATAAGCAAAATCGTTACGATACCTACAACACCATCATCACCCTCGGCAAAGACAACCCGTACAGCTACGACTCCAAAGACCGCTACAACAAGAATCACCTGGTGCCGTTTGGCGAGTTCGTACCGTTGGAGTCGATTCTGCGTCCACTGGCACCGTTCTTCGATCTGCCGATGTCCTCATTCAGCCGTGGCCCGTACGTCCAGCCGCAGCTGGTAGCGCATAACATGAAGCTGACGGCCGCAATCTGCTACGAGATTATTCTCGGCGAACAGGTGCGCGATAATTTCCGCCCGGACACCGACTACCTGCTGACCATTTCAAACGATGCCTGGTTTGGTAAGTCCATCGGCCCGTGGCAGCACTTCCAGATGGCACGTATGCGCGCCCTCGAGCTGGCTCGTCCCCTGCTGCGCAGCACCAATAACGGCATTACGGCGGTAATTGGGCCACGCGGTGAAATTCAGGACATGATCCCGCAGTTCACCCGCGCGGTTCTGACCACCAAGGTCACGCCGACCAGCGGTCTGACACCGTATGCGCGTACCGGCAACTGGCCACTGTGGGCGCTCACCGCGCTCCTCGGTTTTGGCGCCCTGATCATGAGCCTGCGTCAACGCCGCAGATAGGCATTCTTACCTGAAAGCGCAGTTCCCCGCTGTTAGCCCCGGTCGACGTTCGTCATCGGGGCAAATCTCTCCCTCGCCTTAATCTGGCACGCCCCTTGCTTAATAAACTCAGGTCACCACGCCATCGTGTACTGGTATAACCCGGTTGCACCAGCACGACACTGACCTGGCACTAACTTGGTGCAATGGACGATTTTTGCCTTTAAATGGTGCGGAGTAGTTCGCAAAAATAAACAATATAACAGCAAAATCTTTACATTAAGCCAAACTAAATGCTAACAAACACATACAAATGCTGCACACAAATATCGCAGCAATAATAACGCGCACACACATTCACAATGGGTATCAAAAGCGTCAGTGACGCTGCGGATAAGGAGTTGGATATGCAATTACGTAAACTGGCCACAGCAATGCTGGTCATGGGTATGACCGCCGGTCTGGCACACGCGGAAGAGGCGAAAACTGCCGATGCCAAACCTGCAGCCCCGGCCGCTGATGCCGGGCAACCGCCTGCGGAACAGCAGATCCCTACCCTTGAAAAAATCGCTAAAAACGATGTTATCGTCGTCGGTCACCGTGAATCATCGGTGCCGTTTTCTTACTACGATAACCAGCAGAAAGTGGTGGGTTACTCTCAGGATTATTCCAACGCCATCGTTGATGCCATTAAGAAAAAGCTGAACAAGCCAAATCTGGAAGTCAAACTGATCCCGATTACCTCGCAAAACCGTATTCCGCTGCTGCAAAACGGAACCTTCGATTTTGAGTGCGGCTCAACCACCAACAACCTGGAACGCCAGAAACAAGCGGCATTTACCAACAACATCTTCGTAGTCGGTACGCGCCTGCTGGTGAAAAAAGGCGGCCCGATTAAAGATTTCGCCGATCTGAAAGACAAAGCGGTCGTCGTCACGTCAGGCACCACCTCGGAAATTCTGCTGCATAAGCTGAATGACGAGAAAAAAATGAATATGCGTATTATCGGCGCGAAAGATCACGGTGACTCCTTCCGTACTCTGGAAAGCGGTCGTGCTGTGGCCTTTATGATGGATGATGCGCTGTTGGCTGGCGAGCGCGCGAAGGCGAAGAAACCGGGCAACTGGGAAATTCTCGGTACGCCGCAATCCCATGAAGCTTACGGCTGCATGCTGCGCAAAAACGACCCGGAATTCAAAAAACTGTTAGACGATACCATTGCGCAGGCGCAAACCTCAGGGGAAGCGGCGAAGTGGTTTGATACCTGGTTTAAAAATCCGATCCCACCAAAAGGGATGAACATCAACTTTGACCTCTCCGACGACATGAAGGCGCTGTTCAAATCACCGAATGACAAAGCTCTTAACTAATTAAAAAAACAGGGGCAAAGCGACTTGCCCTTCCGATTATTGTGACAGCACGGACAGACTATACGGTGGCTGGTCGTTCCCCAGCCGCCGCGAATACCGAAACAGGCTGAACAATAATCTTCGAGGGTAGCGATGCTACCCTTTTTTTTCCAGGAGTCATTTATGTCAATAGACTGGAACTGGGGAATATTCCTGCAACAGGCCCCGTTCGGCAACACCACCTATCTTGGCTGGCTATGGAGCGGATTTCAGGTCACTATCGCCTTGTCGATTAGCGCCTGGATCATCGCTTTCCTCGTCGGCTCGCTGTTCGGTATTTTACGTACCGTCCCCAACCGCTGGCTATCCAGCATCGGAACCTGCTACGTTGAACTGTTCCGTAACGTGCCGTTGATCGTCCAGTTCTTCACCTGGTATCTGGTCGTGCCTGAGCTCCTGCCGGAAAATCTCGGCATGTGGTTCAAGTCCGAACTGGATCCCAATATTCAGTTCTTTGTCTCTTCTATGTTGTGCCTGGGGCTGTTTACCGCCGCTCGCGTCTGTGAACAGGTTCGCGCCGCAATTCAGTCGCTGCCGCGCGGGCAGAAAAATGCCGGCCTGGCAATGGGCCTGACGCTGCCGCAGACCTATCGTTACGTCCTGCTGCCTAACGCCTACCGCGTTATCGTGCCGCCAATGACCTCCGAGATGATGAACCTGGTGAAGAACTCGGCCATCGCCTCGACTATCGGGCTTGCGGATATGGCGGCCCAGGCGGGTAAGCTGCTGGACTACTCCGCCCACGCGTGGGAATCCTTTACAGCAATTACCCTCGCCTACGTGCTGATTAACGCAGTGATTATGTTGGTGATGTATGTGGTTGAACGTAAGGTCCGCCTGCCGGGCAATTTGGGAGGCAAATAATCATGTACGATTTTGACTGGAGCTCTATCGTTCCCTCCATGCCCTACCTGCTGGCCGGGCTGGTTATTACCCTCAAAATCACCGTCACCGCGATTATTTTCGGTATCGTCTGGGGGACCCTGCTGGCGGTTATGCGTTTGTCGAGCTTCCTGCCGCTCTCCTGGTTCGCGAAAACCTACGTCAACGTGTTCCGTTCGATCCCGCTGGTCATGGTCCTGCTGTGGTTCTACCTGATCGTTCCCGGCTTCCTGCAGAACGTACTTGGCCTGTCGCCGAAGAGCGATATCCGGCTGATTTCCGCCATGGTGGCCTTCTCGATGTTTGAGGCGGCGTACTATTCGGAAATTATCCGCGCGGGTATCCAGAGCATCTCCCGCGGCCAGTCCAGCGCCGCGCTGGCGCTGGGTATGACCCACTGGCAATCCATGAAGCTGATTATTTTGCCGCAGGCGTTTCGCGCCATGGTGCCGTTGCTGCTGACGCAGGGGATAGTCCTGTTCCAGGATACCTCACTGGTCTACGTCCTGAGCCTGGCCGACTTCTTCCGTACCGCCTCCACCATCGGCGAGCGCGACGGAACGCAGGTCGAGATGATCCTGTTCGCAGGTGCCGTGTATTTTGTCATTAGTCTCAGCGCATCGCTGTTGGTCAGCTGGTTGAAGAAAAGGACTGTGTAATGATTACCCTGAAAAACGTTTCAAAATGGTATGGTCACTTTCAGGTGCTGACCGATTGCTCCACGGAAGTGAAGAAAGGTGAAGTGGTGGTGGTTTGCGGGCCGTCCGGCTCGGGTAAATCGACGCTGATTAAAACCGTCAACGGCCTCGAACCGATCCAACAGGGCGAGATCACCGTGGATGGCACCAAAGTGAACGATAAGAAAACCAACCTCGCCAAGCTGCGCTCCCGCGTCGGGATGGTGTTCCAGCACTTTGAGCTGTTTCCGCATCTGTCGATCATCGACAACCTGACTCTGGCGCAGGTCAAAGTGCTTAACCGCGACAAAGCGGCCTCGCGGACCAAAGGCCTGAAATTGCTGGAGCGTGTGGGCCTGTCCGCCCATGCTGATAAATTCCCGGCCCAGCTCTCCGGCGGCCAGCAGCAGCGCGTGGCGATCGCCCGTGCGCTGTGTATGGATCCGATCGCCATGCTGTTTGACGAACCAACCTCTGCGCTGGATCCGGAAATGATCAACGAAGTGCTGGATGTCATGGTCGAGCTGGCGAACGAAGGCATGACAATGATGGTGGTAACTCACGAAATGGGCTTTGCCCGCAAGGTGGCGAACCGGGTGATCTTCATGGATGAAGGTAAGATTGTTGAAGATTCAGACAAAGAGGCGTTCTTCGCCAATCCGCAGTCCGATCGCGCCAAAGACTTCCTCGCGAAAATCCTGCATTAATCTTCGAGCAATTACAGGCGCGCATCGCTCGGTGCGCGCCTGCTACCAGCTTAATCAGGGTTCAAAAGGACGGCGCTGGAACTGGTCATGGCCACATTTCGGGCAGCGTGGCAGCACATCCGGGGTATAGACCGCCAGATGATAATGGCAGTGTTCGCACACCAGATTCCCCAGCCCCACCACTTCGCCGCTATGGTAGACCCCATGATGATTTAGATCCTGAAACACCTCGCGCCATTCCAGCTGGGTTTTATCGGTAATATCCGCCAGCTCCTGCCACAAGCTCTCTTTGATTACCCGCATAAACACGCTATCTGTCAGCTCATCCTGACTCTCTTCGTAGCTGCGCGCGAACTCTTCCAGGTCACGTCTGACCGCTTTGGTCAGAGTCTCAATTTCGCGGTGCGTTAACTCACCCGACTCGCTAATTTTCGCCCGCGCCTGTTCCACCAGGGCGTCGATATCCCGCTCGCCATTGCGTAGCCGTTCACTGAGCGTCGACACCAGTTCACGGTAGAATTGAGCAACCTTGTTCATCATTTCGCCTCCGGTGTGGTTAACTTCTTCTAATGATAGACCTTATTTGTCATCTGCTTTGCCAGTTAGCCCACAGAGTCGCTAAATAGTCTGTGCCGCTTTTGCCGATGTTAATGTGCGAAAGGCTGTTTTGACGTGGGCGTTTGGGCTATGCTATGGCGATCTGATAACACATCCATTGGCTACACTTTGTAGCGGTTTGAAAACAGGACCACTGGCTGCCATGCAAGAGCAATACCGCCCGGAAGAGATAGAATCGAAAGTCCAGCTTCATTGGGACGATCATCGTACATTTGAAGTAACTGAAGACGAGAGCAAAGAGAAGTATTACTGCCTGTCGATGCTTCCTTATCCTTCTGGTCGACTACACATGGGCCACGTGCGTAACTATACCATCGGCGACGTGATTGCCCGCTACCAGCGTATGCTGGGCAAAAACGTACTGCAGCCAATCGGCTGGGATGCGTTTGGTCTGCCGGCTGAAGGCGCGGCGGTGAAAAACAACACCGCACCGGCACCGTGGACCTACGACAATATTGCCTACATGAAAAACCAGCTGAAAAAGCTGGGCTTCGGTTACGACTGGAGCCGTGAAGTAGCGACCTGTACCCCGGAATATTACCGCTGGGAACAGCAGTTCTTCACCGAGCTGTATAAAAAAGGTCTGGTGTACAAGAAGACCTCTGCGGTGAACTGGTGCCCGAACGACCAGACCGTGCTGGCCAACGAACAGGTTATCGACGGCTGCTGCTGGCGCTGCGATACCAAAGTTGAACGCAAAGAGATCCCGCAGTGGTTTATCAAAATCACCGCCTATGCGGATGAGCTGCTCAACGATCTGGATACTCTGGATCACTGGCCAGATACCGTAAAAACCATGCAGCGTAACTGGATCGGCCGTTCTGAAGGGGTAGAAATCTCCTTCAACGTTAACGACTATGCCGACAAGCTGACCGTCTACACCACTCGTCCGGACACCTTCATGGGTTGTACCTACCTGGCCGTTGCGGCAGGTCACCCGCTGGCGCAACAGGCGGCAGCGAGCAACCCGGAACTGGCGGCGTTTATCGAAGAGTGCCGTAACACCAAAGTCGCCGAAGCTGAAATGGCGACGATGGAGAAAAAAGGCGTCGATACCGGCTTTAAAGCCATTCACCCGCTGACCGGTGAAGCCATCCCGGTGTGGGCAGCCAACTTCGTCCTGATGGAGTACGGTACCGGTGCGGTCATGGCGGTTCCAGGCCACGACCAGCGTGACTACGAGTTTGCCAGCAAGTACGGCCTGAATATCAAGCCGGTTATCCTGGCAGCCGACGGTTCTGAACCGGACCTGTCCGAGCAGGCGCTGACCGAAAAAGGCGTCCTGTTTAACTCCGGTGAGTTCGATGGCCTGAGCTATGAAGCTGGTTTCAACGCTATCGCCGACAAACTGGCGGCAATGGGCGTTGGCGAGCGCAAAATTAACTACCGTCTGCGCGACTGGGGTGTATCCCGTCAGCGTTACTGGGGCGCACCGATTCCGATGGTGACCCTGGAAGATGGCACCGTGATGCCAACCCCAGCAGATCAGCTGCCGGTTATTCTGCCGGAAGATGTGGTTATGGACGGCATCACCAGCCCGATTAAGGCCGACCCGGAGTGGGCAAAAACCACCGTCAACGGTCAGCCTGCGCTGCGTGAAACCGACACCTTCGATACCTTTATGGAATCCTCCTGGTACTACGCGCGCTATACCTGCCCGCAGTACAACGACGGGATGCTGGATCCGAAAGCCGCCAACTACTGGCTGCCGGTTGATATCTATATCGGCGGGATCGAACACGCGATCATGCACCTGCTGTACTTCCGCTTCTTCCACAAACTGATGCGTGACGCAGGCATGGTGAACTCCGACGAGCCGGCAAAACAGCTGCTGTGTCAGGGGATGGTACTGGCTGACGCCTTCTATTACGTCGGCGAAAACGGCGAGCGCAACTGGGTCTCCCCGGTTGATGCGACCGTCGAGCGTGACGAGAAAGGCCGTATCGTGAAAGCGTTCGACCCACAGGGCCGCGAGCTGGTGTATACCGGCATGAGCAAAATGTCCAAGTCGAAGAATAACGGCATCGACCCGCAGGTCATGGTTGAGCGTTACGGCGCCGATACTGTGCGTCTGTTTATGATGTTCGCCTCACCGGCAGACATGACGCTCGAATGGCAAGAGTCCGGCGTTGAAGGGGCTAACCGCTTCCTGAAACGTGTCTGGAAACTGGCCTATGAACATGCCAACCAGGGTCCGACCGTTGCACTGGATGCGGCCAGCCTGAGCGAAGATCAGCAGGCGCTGCGTCGCGATGTCCATAAAACCATCGCTAAAGTAACCGATGATATCGGCCGTCGTCAGACCTTCAACACCGCGATCGCCGCGATCATGGAACTGATGAACAAACTGGCGAAAGCACCGCAGGAAAACGAACAGGATCGCGCGCTGATGCGTGAGGCTCTGTTGGCAGTCGTGCGCATGCTCAACCCGTTCACCCCACACGCTAGCTTCACACTGTGGCAGGAACTGGGCGGTGAAGGCGATATCGACAACGCGCCGTGGCCGGTAGCCGATGAGAGCGCCATGGTTGAAAACACCACGCTGGTGGTGGTTCAGGTCAATGGTAAAGTCCGTGGTAAAATTACCGTGCCTGTCGATGCAACCGAAGAGCAGGTTCGTGAACGTGCGGGTCAGGAACACCTGGTCGCGAAGTATCTCGATGGCGTAACCGTGCGTAAAGTGATCTACGTCCCGGGTAAACTGCTCAATCTGGTCGTTGGCTAAGCACAGGAGGAAGCGTGCGATATCTGGCAACATTGTTGGTATCTCTGGCGGTGTTAATCACCGCTGGTTGCGGCTGGCATCTGCGTAGTACCACGCAGGTTCCTACCGCGATGAAGAGCATGATCTTTCAGTCGAGCGATCCGAACGGTCCGTTAAGTCGTGCCGTACGTAATCAGCTACGCCTGAACGGCGTTGAGCTGATCGATGGCACCACGCTGCGTAAGGACATCCCTTCCCTGCGTCTGGATTCATCATCCATTCAGAAAGATACGGCCTCTATTTTCCAGGACGGTCGTACCGCTGAATACCAGATGGTGATGACGGTGCAGGCCAGTGTGCTGATCCCAGGACATGATATTTATCCGATCTCCACGAAGGTCTACCGTTCGTTCTTCGATAACCCGCAGGCGGCGTTAGCGAAAGATGCTGAGCAGGACATGATCATTCAGGAGATGTACGACAAAGCCGCTGAACAGCTGATTCGTAAGCTGCCAAGCGTCCATGTTGCTGATGTCGAAGCGACGAAAGAGGGAGAGACGACGGTCACGCCGTCTCCAACAACCTCAACGTCTGGCAATCGCGTCTCCACCACGCTGGGTAACTGATGATTCGGTTGTACCCAGAACAACTCCGCGCGCAGCTCTCTGAAGGGCTGCGCGCGGCTTATTTATTACTCGGCAGCGATCCATTGCTGCTGCAGGAAAGTCAGGACGCGATTCGCGAAGCCGCTGCCAGCCAGGGCTTTACCGAACACCATACCGCGACCATCGACGCCAGCACCGACTGGCCTGCCTTATTCTCACTCAGCCAGGCAATGAGCCTGTTCTCAAGCCGGCAAACGCTGCTGCTGGTGCTGCCGGAAAACGGCCCCAATGCGGCGATCAACGAACAGCTTGCCACCCTGGTGGGCATGCTGCATGACGATCTGCTGTTGATTGTGCGTGGGAACAAGCTGACCAAAGCCCAGGAGAATGCCGCCTGGGTAACGGCCCTCGCCAGCCGGGCGGTGCAGATCAGCTGTCAAACGCCCGAATACGCCCAGTTGCCACGCTGGCTGGCGGCGCGTGCCAAACAGCATCATTTGCAGCTTGATGATGCGGCCAGCCAGCTGCTGTGTTACTGCTACGAAGGCAACCTGCTGGCGCTGGCGCAAGCGCTGGAACGTCTCTCTCTGCTATGGCCAGATGGCAAGCTCACGCTGCCTCGCGTTGAGCAGGCGGTCAACGACGCCGCCCACTTTACCCCCTATCACTGGGTTGATGCGCTGCTGGCTGGCAAAAGCAAACGAGTACTGCATATCCTGCAACAGCTACGTCTGGAAGGCAGCGAGCCGGCAATTCTGCTGCGCACGCTCCAGCGTGAACTGTTATTGCTGGTCAACCTGAAACGCCAGTCGGCCTATACGCCACTGCGCAGCCTGTTTGATAAACATCGGGTGTGGCAAAACCGTCGCCAGCTGTTGAGCGATGCGCTTGCGCGCCTCAGTCAGGACCAGCTGCGCCAGGCCGTCACTCTGCTGGCCCGGGCGGAGATCACCTTTAAGCAGGATTACGGCAGCGACATCTGGCCGGAATTAGAAAGCCTTTCTTTGTTGCTCTGCCATAAAGCGCTGGCAGACGTGTTTATTGATGGTTGATATGAATCAGTTGCAGGCAATGTACGGCGGCACCTTCGATCCGGTGCATTATGGTCACCTTAAACCGGTTGAAATTCTGGCGAACCAGATCGGGCTGGGGAAAGTCATTATTGTGCCGAATAATGTCCCGCCGCATCGCCCACAGCCTGAGGCCAGCAGCGCCCAGCGTAAACAGATGCTGGAGCTGGCTATTGCCGATAAGCCCTTATTTGTCCTCGATGAACGTGAGCTTCAGCGCCAGACGCCGTCGTATACCGCGCTGACGCTGGCCGAGTGGCGACAGGAACAGGGGCCAGACCGACCGCTGGCGTTTATTATCGGCCAGGATTCGCTGCTCACCTTCCCGACCTGGCACAACTACGCCACCATTCTGGATAATGCCCATCTGATCGTGTGCCGTCGCCCGGGCTACCCGTTGGTGATGAAGCAGGAGGCGGATCAGCGCTGGCTGGATCAACATTTAACGCATGATGTAGAACAGCTGCACAACCGCCCTGCCGGTGCGATCTATCTGGCCGAGACTCCGTGGTTTGATATCTCCGCCACCCTTATTCGCCAACGCCTGGAGCGCGGTGAATCCTGCGACGACATGCTGCCGGCTGCGGTGCTGGACTATATCCATCAGCACAAGCTCTATTGCTAGACCTTCATTAATGCATCCCCAGCGCATCCGGGGATGCTTATACTCTTCTACTCACCCTCATTCGCATTGTCAGAAGGCCTGTATACCGTGAGATTATGGTTAGTTCGTCATGGCGAGACCGAGGCCAACGTTGCCGGCCTGTACAGCGGACACGCTCCTACCCCGTTAACCGCGCGCGGTCAGCACCAGGCGCAGACCCTCGGCAGCTTGCTGCAGGGCGTACCGTTCGATCGCGTATTTTGTAGCGCGCTGGAACGAACCCAGCATACGGCCGATCTGCTGCTCGGAAGCCGGGAGATCCCACGCCAGATCGTCCCCGATCTCAACGAAATGTTTTTTGGCGACTGGGAAATGCGCCACCACCGGGATTTACAGCACGAAGATGCGGAAAACTACGCCACGTGGTGCGCGGACTGGCAGCATGCGGCCCCGACTCACGGCGAGGACTTCCCGTCGTTTTCCCGGCGCATTGCCGCCTTCGCCGCACAACTGCCCCACTACGCCCATCTTGACCATCTGCTGATCGTCGGTCATAAAGGTGCCCTTAGCCTGCTAATGACCACCTTAATGAAGCTCCCCGCGCAGGCGATGTGGCATTTCCCAATCGAGCATGGGGCGTGGAGCGCGCTCGACCTGCACTCTGATTTTGTCACCCTGCGGGTACTAAATAGCCAGGCCGTCTGGGCGGGCGAAGAAGAATTCCGTGCAGACCATTGACAGGTCAGAGCAGACTGTTATTCTCCGCAGCCTGAACGCATCTGCTAAGCGATGTTTGCAGAAATTGTTTTACAAAAATGGCGATGCAATCGCGGGCGATGGATGGGATGATAGCCGCCTTCAGCGCCTGGCAGCCGACATTTATCCCGACTTTTAAGTAAGATCGGGTATACTGTCAGGCTCTTTACAATTATCACTCTTCACTCACCCAGGGGGAACTCTTGCAGGGTAAAGCACTCCAGGATTTTGTTATCGACAAAATTGATGACCTGAAAGGTCAGGACATCGTTGCCATTGACGTACATGGCAAATCCAGCATTACAGATTGCATGATTATTTGCACCGGCACGTCCACGCGCCATGTCATGTCTATTGCCGATCACGTGGTACAAGAATCCCGCGCTGCAGGTATGCTGCCGCTCGGCGTTGAAGGCGAAAGCGCCGCCGACTGGATTGTTGTCGACCTTGGCGACGTCATGGTTCACGTCATGCAGGAAGAGAGCCGTCATTTGTACGAGCTGGAAAAACTCTGGAGTTAATGCGTGAAGCTGCAGCTGGTGGCCGTTGGCACCAAAATGCCGGACTGGGTTCAGACCGGCTTTAGTGAATATTTGCGTCGTTTTCCGAAAGATATGCCGTTCGAGCTGCTGGAAATTCCCGCTGGCAAACGCGGTAAAAATGCCGATATCAAGCGCATCCTCGATAAAGAGGGGGAAATGATGCTGGCGGCCGCGGGAAAAAATCGTATCGTGACCCTGGATATTCCGGGCAAGCCATGGGATACCCCGCAGCTGGCACGCGAACTGGAACGCTGGAAACAGGATGGCCGCGATGTCAGTCTGTTGATCGGCGGTCCGGAGGGGCTCTCCCCAGCCTGCAAGGCCGCCGCGGAACAGAGTTGGTCGCTCTCCACGCTCACGTTGCCTCATCCACTGGTTCGTGTACTGGTCGCTGAGAGCCTGTATCGTGCGTGGAGCATTACCACCAACCACCCTTACCACCGTGAATAATGATGACCAGGGTAGACTAAGCAGCGAATGAAATTACAGAATTCTTTCCGCGACTATTCGGCTGAATCCTCGCTGTTTGTGCGCCGGGCGCTGGTCGCTTTTTTGGGGATTTTGCTGCTTACCGGCATACTGGTTGCCAACCTTTATAACGTGCAAATCGTGCGTTACACCGACTATCAAACACGCTCAAACGAAAACCGTATTAAGCTGGTCCCGATCCCGCCGAGCCGCGGTATTATCTATGACCGCAACGGTACCCCTCTGGCGCTGAACCGCACTATCTACCAACTGGAGATGATGCCGGAAAAAGTCGATAACGTGCAGCAAACGCTGGATGCTCTGCGCGATGTCATCGACCTGACCGATGACGATGTGGCCAACTTTAAGAAAGAGCGCGCACGTTCTCACCGCTTCACTTCTATTCCCGTTAAGGTCAACCTCAGCGAAGTCCAGGTGGCACGCTTTGCGGTTAACCAGTACCGTTTTCCCGGCGTGGAAGTCAAAGGCTACAAACGCCGCTACTATCCCTATAACTCCGCCCTGACCCACGTGATTGGCTACGTCTCCAAAATTAACGATAAAGACGTCGACCGCCTGGATAAAGAGGGCAAGCTGGCCAACTATGCGTCAACGCACGACATCGGCAAGCTGGGGATCGAACGCTATTATGAAGACGTGCTGCACGGTCAGACCGGGTATGAAGAGGTCGAGGTCAACAACCGTGGCCGCGTCATTCGTCAGCTTAAAGAGGTGCCGCCGCAGGCCGGGCGCGATATCTACCTGACCCTCGACCTTAAGCTACAACAGTATATTGAGACGCTGCTCGCCGGCAGCCGTGCTGCGGTGGTCGTTACCGACCCGCGCACCGGCAGCATCCTCGCGCTGGTCTCCACACCGAGCTACGACCCGAACCTGTTCGTTGACGGCATTTCCAGCAAAGACTACTCCGGGCTGCTGAACGACCCCAACACCCCGCTGGTCAACCGTGCGACGCAAGGGGTCTATCCGCCAGCATCGACGGTAAAACCTTACGTGGCGGTATCGGCACTTAGCGCTAACGTCATTACCCGCAATACCAGCCTGTTCGATCCAGGTTGGTGGCAGCTGCCGGGTTCTGACAAACGCTATCGCGACTGGAAAAAATGGGGCCACGGCCATCTGAACGTGACCAAAGCGCTCGAAGAGTCTGCGGATACCTACTTCTACCAGGTGGCCTACGACATGGGCATTGACCGTCTCTCGGAGTGGATGAGCAAATTCGGTTACGGCCACTACACCGGGATTGACCTGTCGGAAGAGCGCTCCGGGAATATGCCCACCCGTGAATGGAAGCTGAAACGCTTTAAGAAACCCTGGTACCAGGGCGACACCATTCCGGTCGGTATCGGTCAGGGCTACTGGACTGCCACCCCGATTCAGATGAACAAAGCGCTGATGATCCTGATTAACGACGGCGTGGTCAAAGTGCCACACCTGCTGCAGAGCACGGTCGAAGATGGCAAACAAGTGCCCTGGGTACAGCCGCACGAACCACCGGTCGGCGATATTCACTCCGGTTTTTGGGAAATCGCCAAGGACGGGATGTTTGGCGTGGCCAACCGTGGCAACGGTACTGCCCATAAATACTTCGCCAACGCACCTTATAAAATTGCCGCTAAATCCGGTACTGCGCAGGTCTTTGGCCTGAAAGCCAATGAAACCTATAATGCGCACAGAATCGCCGAACGTCTGCGTGACCATAAACTCATGACGGCGTTTGCCCCCTATAACAACCCCGAAGTTGCGGTTGCCATTATTCTTGAGAACGGCGGTGCAGGCCCAGCGGTCGGTACCATCATGCGCCAGATTCTCGACCACATAATGCTGGGTGACAACAACACAAACCTGCCGAGTGAAAGCCCGGCGGCGACGGCGGGCGAGGATCAATAATGACCGATAATCCGAACAAAAAATCGCTATGGGATAAAATCCATCTCGACCCCACCATGCTCCTTATTCTGCTGGCGCTGCTGACCTACAGCGCGCTGGTTATCTGGAGCGCCAGCGGTCAGGATATGGGCATGATGGAGCGTAAAATCGGCCAGATCGCCATGGGGATTGTTATCATGATCGTCATGGCACAAATCCCGCCGCGGGTGTATGAAGGCTGGGCGCCCTATCTCTATATCTTCTGTATTATCCTGCTGGTGGCGGTTGACGCCTTCGGCGCTATCTCCAAAGGGGCGCAGCGCTGGCTGGATCTCGGCATCGTCCGCTTTCAGCCCTCGGAAATAGCCAAAATCGCGGTGCCGTTGATGGTCGCGCGCTTTATCAACCGTGACGTCTGCCCGCCTTCGCTGAAAAACACCGCTATCGCGCTGGTGCTGATTTTCCTGCCGACGCTGCTGGTGGCCGCACAGCCTGACCTCGGAACCTCGATCCTGGTCGCCCTGTCGGGCCTGTTCGTGCTGTTCCTGTCCGGGCTGAGCTGGCGTCTGATTGGCGTGGCGGTGGTGCTGGTTGCGGCGTTCATCCCGATTTTATGGTTCTTCCTAATGCATGATTATCAGCGTCAGCGCGTGATGATGCTGCTCGACCCGGAAACCGATCCACTGGGCGCCGGTTATCACATCATCCAGTCGAAGATAGCGATCGGTTCTGGCGGGCTACGTGGCAAAGGCTGGCTGCACGGCACCCAGTCACAGCTGGAGTTTCTGCCAGAACGCCATACCGACTTTATCTTTGCGGTCCTGGCAGAAGAGCTTGGCCTGATTGGCGTACTGGTTCTGCTGGCGCTCTATATTCTGCTGATCATGCGTGGGCTGTGGATTGCCGCCCAGGCGCAAACCACCTTCGGTCGCGTCATGGCCGGTGGTTTAATGTTGATTTTATTCGTTTATGTCTTCGTAAATATTGGTATGGTGAGTGGTATTTTACCAGTGGTGGGGGTACCGTTGCCGCTGGTCAGCTACGGGGGCTCCGCCCTGATCGTATTGATGGCCGGGTTTGGTATCGTAATGTCGATCCACACCCACAGAAAAATGTTGTCGAAAAGCGTTTAAGGGGTTTGCGATGCGTAAGCAATGGCTGGGGATCTGCATAGCAGCAGGGCTGCTGGCGGCATGTTCGGGTGAAGACGTTCAACAGAAAACGGTCAGCACGCCACAGCCGCCGGTTTGTAATGGCCCAAGCGTGGAAATCAGCGGTGCCGATCCGCACTATGAAACGCCCAATGCCACGGCGAATCAGGATTACGAGCGCGATGGCAAAAGTTATAAAATCGTCCAGGATCCGTCTAACTTTACTCAGACCGGTCTGGCCGCCATTTATGACGCTGAACCCAACAGCAATCTGACCGCTTCTGGCGAGGCGTTCGATCCGACGCAGCTCACCGCCGCGCACCCTACGTTGCCGATCCCGAGCTACGTGCGGGTCACCAACACGGCCAACGGTCGGATGATCGTGGTGCGCATTAACGATCGTGGCCCGTACGGTAACGATCGCGTCATTTCGCTCTCACGCGCCTCCGCCGATCGACTGAACACCTCGAACAACACCAAAGTGCGTATCGATCCGATCATCGTCGCACCAGACGGCTCGCTCTCGGGCCCGGGCATGGCCTGTACTACCGTCGCCAAACAAACCTATGCATTACCTGCCCGTCCTGACCTGGACGGTGGCGGCGGCGCTGTCACAACCGACCCGGCAAACCAGGACAATGTGCGCGCCATCAGCAACTCCACGCTGAAACCGGAAGACAATATGGGTGCGCCGGTGAACAGCAGCGGCTTCCTTGGCGCGCCGACACCGCTGAACAACGGCGTACTGGAAAGCAGCGAACCGGCGGTGCAAACCGCACCGGTTACCGCACCAGGCTCTGTTCAGGGTAGCGTCACGCCAGCTCCCGCAGCCGCCGCAGCGGCGACGGCAACCACCGCAGCGGTCGCATCGACGGCCAGCGCCAGCGGCGACTTTGTCGTTCAGGTTGGTGCCGTCAGCGACCAGGCTCGCGCACAGCAATATCAGCAGCGCCTCAGCCAGCAGTTTTCCGTTCCTGGCCGCGTGATGCAAAACGGCGCAGTATGGCGCATTCAGCTAGGCCCGTTCGCCAGCAAAGCACAGGCCAGCACCGTACAACAGCGTCTGCAAAGCGAAGCCCAGCTGCAATCATTTATTACTCACGCCAACTAAACACGCGTGGCCGCTATCCAGATTGTTATGCGCATGAAAAAGTCATTAACAAAGTCATGCGCAATCTCGGATGAAGGCCCACAGAGCATTTGTTATAGTAAGGCACTTTTTTAAACTCGATCACGGATGCCGTTGTTCAGACCATGAAGACCTCTTTCACCGCACGTTTACTCGCTACGGCCCTCTCCGTTGCGGCGCTCTCCTCCGCTGCCCACGCCGATGACCTGAACCTCAAAACCATGATCCCAGGCGCACCGCAGATTGATGCAGAGTCCTGGGTCCTTATCGATTACAACTCAGGCAAAGTGCTGGCAGAGAATAATGCCGATGCCCGTCGTGACCCAGCCAGTCTGACCAAAATGATGACCAGCTACGTTATCGGCCAGGCCATGAAAGCGGGTAAATTTAAAGAGTCCGATCTGGTTACCGTCGGTAACGATGCGTGGGCGACCGGTAACCCGGTGTTTAAAGGTTCTTCGCTGATGTTCCTGAAGCCTGGCATGCAGGTCCCGGTATCTCAGCTGATCCGTGGTATCAACCTGCAGTCCGGTAACGACGCTTGCGTGGCGATGGCCGACTATGTTGCCGGCAGCCAGGATGCGTTTGTCAGCCTGATGAACAGCTACGTCAACGCACTGGGCCTGAAAAACAGCCACTTCCAGACCGTTCATGGTCTTGACGCTGAAGGCCAGTACAGCTCCGCGCGCGATATGGCGTTGATTGGTCAGGCACTGATCCGCGACGTGCCGAACGAATACACCATCTATAAAGAAAAAGAGTTCACCTTTAACGGTATCCGTCAGATGAACCGTAACGGTCTGCTGTGGGATAACAGCCTGAACGTTGACGGCATTAAAACGGGCCATACCGACAAAGCAGGCTACAACCTCGTGGCATCCGCTACCGAAGGCCAGATGCGCCTGATCTCCGCGGTGATGGGCGGTCGCACCTTTAAAGGTCGTGAATCTGAAAGCAAAAAGCTGCTGACCTGGGGCTTCCGCTTCTTTGAAACGGTTAACCCGCTGAAAGCTGGTAAAGAGTTCTCTTCCGAGCCAGCCTGGTTTGGCGACAGCGATCGTGCTTCACTGGGTGTTGATAAAGATGTTTATCTGACTATCCCTCGCGGACGCATGAAAGACCTGAAAGCCAGCTATGTTCTGAACAACACCGAACTGCACGCGCCGCTGCAGAAAAACCAGGTCGTCGGCACCATTAACTTCCAGCTGGATGGTAAAACCATCGATCAACGCCCGCTGGTGGTCCTGCAGGAAATTCCGGAAGGCAATTTCTTCGGCAAAATGATTGATTACATTAAGTTAATGTTCCACCACTGGTTTGGTTAAAAATCGAACACTTGAAAGT
Organism: Klebsiella sp. B345; assembly: GCF_051131735.1. Lineage (NCBI taxonomy): Bacteria > Pseudomonadati > Pseudomonadota > Gammaproteobacteria > Enterobacterales > Enterobacteriaceae > Klebsiella > Klebsiella sp. B345. The sequence goes on along the minus strand of NZ_CP180443.1, from coordinate 4,454,102 downwards.
GTGATTTACATCCCCATATACTAATCATCAAAGTAACCTGATAACTCCCACCCACGTGGGAGTTATTATTTTTTGTCGTAACACCGGAGCTGACATGAAAACCAAACTTAACGAACTGCTTGAATTCCCTACTCCATTTACTTACAAAGTAATGGGGCAGGCGTTGCCTGAGCTGGTTGATCAGGTGGTGGAAGTGGTACAGCGCCATGCGCCTGGTGATTACTCTCCGCAAGTAAAACCGAGCAGCAAGGGGAACTACCACTCGGTCTCCATCACCATCAACGCTACCCATATCGAGCAGGTCGAAACCCTGTACGAAGAGCTGGGCAACATTGAAATCGTCCGGATGGTGCTGTAATCCATTCCCTGACCCGGCCCTGGTGCCGGGTCATCTCTCTCCCTCCCTGCTGTGATATACTCGCCTCCTTAAGTCACTTCTCTCTCTGCGGAGACGTTGTTTTGCAGCATAATAAAATCCTTATCCGTCAACTTGGCCTGCAACCTTATGAACCTGTCTCGCAGGCAATGCATGACTTTACCGACACCCGCGATGAAACCACTCTGGATGAAATCTGGCTGGTAGAACATCATCCGGTCTTTACCCAGGGCCAGGCAGGAAAAGCCGAACACGTTCTGGTGCCCGGTGATATCCCAGTGATTCAAAGCGACCGCGGCGGTCAGGTGACCTACCACGGGCCGGGACAACAGGTGATGTACGTGCTGTTGAATCTCAAGCGCCGCAAGCTTGGCGTACGCGAACTGGTGACGCTGCTGGAGCAAACCGTCGTGAACACCCTCGCTGAGTACGAGATTGCATCACATCCGCGCGCCGATGCCCCTGGCGTCTATGTCGGTGAACAAAAAATCTGTTCGCTCGGTTTACGCATCCGTAAGGGATGTTCATTCCATGGCCTGGCGCTAAATATCGCCATGGATCTGTCACCGTTCCAGCGCATCAACCCCTGCGGATATGCAGGCATGGAGATGGCGCAGATGCGTCAGTGGCGGCCCGATATCACGCCGACGATGGTGGCCCCACATCTGGTGACCAGTCTGCTGGCCTTGCTCGGCGATCCGCCACACGAGTTTGTCACCGCGTAATCATTTTTCTCTCTTTGCGCCCTTTGGGGCGCAATATCCTGCCATCATTTCTCGTTAAGTCATTATATTTGCAATTAAATGCCACTCACGACCGAGCGACTGACCGCTATACTTGCGCTATGCACGATCACAGGAACGACTGAGTGGACAATAACAAGCCTTCACCCGAATTACCCATATCGCAGGAGCGACATCACGACCGCCAGGTATTGCGCGTGTTGCGCAATGTGGATCTGAACCTGCTGACTATTTTTGAAGCGGTGTATGTTCATAAAGGTATTGTTAACGCCGCAAAAGTTCTGAATATCACCCCCTCGGCCATCAGCCAGTCGATTAACAAGCTCCGCACCCTCTTCCCCGATCCCCTGTTTATCCGTAAGGGACAGGGCGTTACGCCCACGGCTTACGCCACCCATCTTCACCAGTACATCAGTCAGGGGATGGAGTCGTTTCTGAGCGCGCTGGATTTAGCCGGTAGCGCCCATCAGCAACGCGTCATTACCGTGGCGACCTCGCCGAACATTGGGGCCTTGATCCTCCCCGATATCGCCAGGGTGCTGAAACAACGCTTTCCGCAGGTGTTGCTGCATAACGTCGCCATTACCGATGCCGCCAGCCAACTGAATCAACGCCAGGTTGATTTACTGATCGACAGCTTCGCCCACAGCGGTCAGCTTATCGCCCATCATCTGCTGTTTCAGGATCGATTGGTGATGTACTGCCGGGAAGGACATCCGGTTCTGCAGATGCCGTTGAGCGATGAGAACCTGCAGCGCTATGAGTTTGCGCTGATCCTGCCGGAAGGCCAGCGTTACCCCGCCATCCATCGCCAGCTGCAGGAGCATCTGGGGGATCGCCGTTGTGGTTTCAGCAGTTACAATCTGTTTACCCAGGCGGCCATGATCGGTCACAGCGATATGCTTGGCCTGATGCCGGAACGCATGTTTGCCATGATGTCGCAAACCTGGCCGCTTGTGGCGATCGACTACTCGCGCCTGCAGCAGGAACATATTGATGTCTCGCTGCATTACAACCGACTCAGCGCCCAGGAATCGTTGCTGAATGAGATTATCGAGACGGTCCGTCAGGCGTTCCGCCAGGAAAACCCGTGAGGGGAAGCAGAAAACAACAACTATTTTACAATTTGCCGAACGGGCAGGCTGCTTTCTGTCCCATATCGATGATATACTGCCTGTCCTTAATTCAAAAATAGTTGATAAATACAACATTTCCTTGAATTGATTCGCTTTCTTTCGTGACTCGCAACTGGAACACGCACGCTATGAGTAAACCCATTGTGATGGAACGCGGTGTTAAGTACCGCGACGCCGATAAAATGGCCCTTATCCCGGTGAAAAACGTGGCAACTGAGCGTGAAGCTCTGCTCAGAAAACCGGAATGGATGAAAATCAAACTTCCGGCTGACTCATCCCGTATCCAGGGTATCAAAGCAGCGATGCGTAAGAACGGCCTGCACTCCGTGTGCGAAGAAGCATCTTGCCCAAACCTGGCGGAATGCTTCAACCACGGCACCGCAACCTTTATGATCCTCGGCGCGATTTGCACCCGCCGTTGCCCGTTCTGCGACGTCGCCCACGGCCGTCCGGTTACACCGGATGCCAATGAACCGCAGAAACTGGCACAAACCATCGCCGACATGGCTCTGCGCTATGTCGTCGTGACCTCCGTTGACCGCGATGATCTGCGCGATGGTGGTGCTCAGCACTTTGCCGATTGCATCAGTGCAATTCGTGAGAAAAACCCGACGATCAAGATTGAGACTCTGGTCCCTGACTTCCGAGGCCGTATGGATCGTGCGTTGGATATCCTCACCGTGACGCCGCCAGACGTGTTTAACCACAACCTGGAAAACGTGCCGCGGCTGTATCGCCAGGTGCGTCCGGGCGCTGATTACAACTGGTCGCTGAAGCTGCTGGAGCGTTTTAAAGAAGCGCATCCGGAGATCCCAACCAAATCAGGTCTGATGGTGGGTCTTGGCGAAACCAACGAAGAGATCATCGAGGTCATGCGTGACCTGCGTCGTCATGGCGTCACCATGCTCACCCTGGGTCAGTACCTGCAGCCGAGCCGTCACCACCTGCCGGTTCAGCGTTACGTCAGCCCGGATGAGTTTGAAGAGATGAAAGCCGAAGCGCTGGCAATGGGCTTCACCCATGCGGCCTGTGGCCCGTTCGTGCGCTCTTCCTACCACGCCGACCTGCAAGCCAAAGGGATGGAAGTGAAGTAATCTTCACCACGTCCTTACCGCTGCGTGAAGCCTTTCGCGCAGCGGTCTGTCTTCCCCTTCCCGTTTACCGCCCCCCTGTAACACCTGGTTGCATTTTTGGCCTTCAGCCTTTCAACTTCACCAAAATACGGCCATAAAAAAGGCCACAGCGGTTTGCGCTGCAGCCTCTTCTGACGTTCAGGCTCATGCCTGACGGTTACACCTTCCCGTCGTCGGGGAACGCGCCTTTAATTACTCTTTATGAGAGAGTTTCTGTGCCGGAGCGTCTGCTTCCGCACTGGCTTTTTTCGCACTATCATCGTCATCATTCATGGCTTTTTTAAAGCCTTTGATAGCGGAACCCAGGTCTCCACCCAGCGTACGTAATTTTTTGGTACCAAACACTAAGATAATCAGTGCTGCGACAACCAGCAGTTTGGTAATACTAATCTCACCCATAGCTTACAACCTTCTTCTCTAATACACGCTGCGAATACGCCATCATACACGCGAACAATTAACGGCTATTTGACGCGCGGACACAATAGCAATCTGTAACAAGGTGAATCAAGCCTTGTTTAAAAAAACGTCACAATAATTGCGGTGGCGCAAAGCGGCGGTTCATTAAGACCGGCAAACGCTCGCGCACCTGGCGAAGCACCTCGACAGACAGCTCCGAGACAATCATCTGCGGTCGGTCCGTCGCCCCTGCGAGCGTCATCCCAAGCGGATCGACAATCCGGCTTTGGCCGATATTACGGGTGCCGCACTCTCCTGCAGCCACCAGGTAACAGGTCGTGTCCAGCGCCCTCGCCGCCAGTAGCGTAGCCCAGTGATGCTCTTTCATCGGCCCGCGCACCCACGCCGTCGGTAATACCAGCACGTCAGCCCCCTTCAGCGCCAACGCTAACGCCAGCTCAGGGAAGCGTAGATCGTAGCAAGTCATCAGGCCAACCCGCATCCCGTCGACCTCAATCAGCGGTGGGATCTGCTGTCCCGCATCGACAAGACGCGACTCCTGCATCGAGAAGGCATCATAGAGATGGAGCTTCTGGTACTGCGCAATGACGTTACCCTGGCGTATGGCCACCAGCGTGTTGGTTGCCCGTCCCTGGCCGGAAGGGACATGCACCGTCAGCACCGTGGTGAGCGCGTTATTGCGGCTCTCTTCACGTAGCAGCTGCAGAAAGCCACCATCGACCTCCTGCGCCGATTTGACCGACAAATCAGGGTCGCCGTCGTCACGAGCCAGTAATGCTTCCGGTAAAACCAGCAAGGATATTCCCTGCCCGGCCGCCTGCTTCATTAATTCAACGCAGGTGTGCGCATTGGTTTTCCAGTCCGGCGTGACGGCAAATTGTCCAGCAGCAGCCAACATCGTTGTCTCCCCTCAGGTATTTCGTAGCCAGCCACGCATTGTGCGCGCTACACTCGATCCTATATTAACTAATTAGCAGGGAATGAGTGTGTCACAACTACTTTTAGCCGTTTTTGTTGGCGGCGGCACCGGCAGCGTATTGCGCTGGTGGTTAGGTATGAAGTTCAATCCAATGCATCACGCCATTCCCATTGGTACGCTGACGGCGAACCTGCTGGGCGCGTTTATCATTGGCGCCGGGCTGGCATGGTTTAACCGCCTGACCGACGTTGACCCGATGTGGAAACTGCTGATCACCACCGGGTTCTGCGGCGGACTGACCACCTTTTCAACCTTCTCCGCAGAAGTCGTGTTCCTGCTGCAACAGGGCCGCTTCAGTTGGGCGCTGCTAAATATCGTGGTCAATCTGTTAGGCTCATTTGCCATGACCGCGGCGGCATTCTGGATCTTTTCCCACGCCAGTCGCTGACGACAGGCAAAAAAAAACCCGCTAAGAGCGGGTTTTTATATTCTACTGACGCAATGCTTAGATAGCGTTTACGTTTGCAGCAGAAGGGCCTTTGGCACCGTTAGTGATTTCGAACTCTACACGCTGACCTTCAGCCAGAGTTTTGAAACCGTTGGACTGGATTGCAGAGAAATGTACGAATACATCTTTGCTGCCATCTTCCGGAGTAATGAAACCGAATCCTTTGGACTCATTAAACCACTTAACGTTACCTTTAATCTTAGACATCAAAATTACCTTTATATGAAAAAAGACACTAATCTGTGTCGGACACCAGTACACCAATTGCGGTGCCTTTTGTCCAGCCTAACTTTGTTAAAAAGTGACAAAAGTCGCTATCTTTTTTAGGGGGCCGCGGCTTAGTTGTTGTTTTTGCACAAGAGAGACGGTTTATCTCTTTTATTGCTAAGTTATGCCAGAATCAGAACTGAAAACGGGCCCACGCGAAGAAAACGTTGCCGTTATTATAGGTGCCTGGAATATAGGTCATCTGGAAAGTGGCTGGACCATAACCGATTGACGCTAAAGGCAATATCACCGGAATCGGAATGTAGTTCCAGTTGTCTCGGGCCGTCACACCCAGCGTGTAGCCGAGGCCAAGATGAAAGTTATCGTCCGCCAACGGGCGCCAGGTTTTTTCCCAGCCGTAACCACCGATGGGCTCCCATTTGTTAAATGAGTCTTTAAACGCCATCAGATACAGGCCATGCCAGTTACCTTTATCATCCCAACGCGATACGCCAAACCCCGCCCCCCAGGGACGTTCGTTGTACTCATCGGTTTTTTCTTTGTCGTATGCAAAGCGGGCATGCCAGGTGATTGCGGGAACATACAGATCGTAGTGTTCAGGTTCCTGCCAGGTTTGCGCCACGTTGTTGCTTAAGGTGTTATACCCGTCGCTAATCGTCGAACTAAACGACGCATTCGCCGCGCGGCAAGAGAGCAAAACCCCTAGTAAGACGAGAAAAAACGGTACGACCTGACGTTGTTTCAACACTATTTATTACCAATTTCTATGCTAAAGCTCACAAAGATAACAAGTATAAACTTAATATTACCTTAACGAAATTAGGCAAATTCCTGTTTTTGCCCCACGCAAATCCCCGCATTCGTGTTTCCCATTTTGTGATGATCGCCTCCCCTTCGTTGATGAGCACCGGGTTCTCATCGATTTATTGATTTGCATCAGCATGTTTAGCCCATTTTTTCGGCACATTCGCTCACTTAATTTTTTCTTCAGTTTATTTATTAGCAGATTCTTTTGGTTAAGGGCTTAGGGGTAAATAATGCTTACGCTAGTTGAAATCCTCATTGGGATTGTGGTCATTGTGGGGGTGGCCCGCTATATCATCAAAGGGTACTCCGCCACCGGCGTGCTTTTTGTTGGCGGTCTGACATTGCTGATCGTCAGCGCGTTGATGGGACATAAGATTTTACCGGGTGAGACAAAAAGCACCGGTTATTCCGCAACGGACATTATCGAATACGTCAAAATCCTGCTGATGAGCCGCGGCGGCGATCTCGGCATGATGATCATGATGCTCTGCGGGTTTGCCACCTACATGACCCATATTGGCGCCAACGATATGGTGGTTAAGCTGGCCTCAAAACCGCTGCGCTACATTAACTCTCCCTATCTGCTGATGATTGCCGCCTACTTCGTGGCCTGCCTGATGTCTCTGGCCGTCTCATCGGCCACCGGCCTTGGCGTACTGCTGATGGCAACGCTGTTCCCGGTGATGGTTAACGTCGGGATCAGTCGTGGCGCCGCCGCCGCCATTTGCGCCTCTCCGGCCGCGATTATTCTCTCGCCGACCTCTGGCGACGTGGTGCTGGCCGCCAAAGCGGCGGAAATGCCGTTAATCGACTTCGCCTTTAAAACCACTCTGCCTATTTCCATCGTCGCGATTATCAGCATGGCCATTGCCCACTTCTTCTGGCAACGCTATCTGGATAAAAAAGAGAACGTCGTTCATGAAATGCTCGATGTGAATGAAATCACCACCACTGCGCCCTCCTTCTATGCTCTGCTGCCGTTTACGCCCATTATCGGCGTGCTGATTTTTGACGGTAAATGGGGTCCGGAGCTGCATATTATCGCCATTCTGGTGATCTGCATGCTGCTGGCAGCGGTGCTGGAATTCTTCCGCGGTTTCAACACCCAGAACGTCTTCGCGGGGCTGGAAGTCGCCTACCGTGGAATGGCCGATGCGTTTGCCGGCGTAGTCATGCTGTTAGTTGCCGCCGGGGTCTTCGCCCAAGGACTGAGCACCATCGGCTTTATTAACAGCCTGATTTCCATTGCCACCTCGTTTGGTTCGGCGAGCATTATTCTGATGCTGGTGCTGGTGATCCTCACCATGCTTGCAGCCATGACTACCGGCTCCGGTAACGCCCCGTTCTATGCCTTCGTAGAGATGATTCCAAAACTGGCCCACTCTTCCGGTATCAACCCGGCCTACCTGTCGATTCCGATGCTGCAGGCCTCCAACCTCGGCCGCACGATTTCACCGGTTTCAGGCGTCGTGGTCGCAGTGGCCGGCATGGCAAAAATATCACCGTTTGAAGTGGTGAAACGCACCTCAGTCCCGGTGATTGTCGGGCTGGTGGTGGTGATTATCGCCACCGAAGTGCTGGTCCCCGGCAGCGCCATGTAATAAACGCGAAAAGGCGCTAGCAGGCGCCTTTTTTGTGCTTTAATATTTTCCTGTAAATCATTGTCATCCACCATCAGGAATAAACATGTTCAGGAAGGATTTCGCCGCCCTTGCCCTCTTATTAATGGCAACCCAGGCCGGTGCTGAACCGCTCACCGCAACGCAATATGGCGATTTTGACCGCTACGTGCTGGCTTTGTCATGGCAAACGGGGTTCTGCCAGAGCATGCATGACCGCAACCGCAGCGAACCAGAAGAGTGCCGTTTGCAGCAGGATCTGCCCAACAAAGCTGATTTCTTAACGGTTCACGGTCTCTGGCCGGGGTTGCCGAAGTCCGTTGCGGCCCGTGGCGTTGACGAGCGACGCTGGATGCGTTTTGGTTGTGCCACTCGTCCGGTGCCCAATATGCCGGAAGTGAAAGGCGGCAAAAAATGTCAGGCCGCCGAGACCGGCTTGTCGCTGGAGATGGCGAACAAACTCAATAGCGTGATGCCCGCTGCAGGCGGCAACTCGTGCCTCGAACGTTATGAATATGCCAAACACGGCGTCTGTTTTGGTTTCGACCCCGATAGCTACTTCGGGACGATGGTGCGTCTTGATGAAGATGTGAAACGCAGTTCGCTGGGCGCTTTCCTGGTGAAACACTACGGGCAAAAGGTCAGCCGTGACGACTTCGATGCGACAGTCGCCCAGACCTACGGTAAGCAAAGCGTCAAAGCATTCAAGCTAACCTGCAACGGCAATCCGGCCTATCTGACCGAAATGCAAATCGCCATCAAAGCGACGGCCATCAACCAGCCGCTCTCTGCCGACGCGTTCCTGCCCCAGCCACATCCAGGGAATTGCGGCCAGCAGTTTATTATTGATAAAGCCGGTAACTGACCGCTGCACGGACAACATGAACGGAAAAATGTCAGCGTAACCTCACAGTGAACGTGAGTTAATGTGCGTTTAATCACTTCAAACTGCCGACAAGTCTCAGTATGATGGGAAGACATTAACCCTTGCCCTTTTCGGTGAGGGTTTTCTTTTACGGACAGGTTCCTGGATAACATGGAGTATGCGATGACCAGACCCGCAATCATCATTAATGAGCTCGATGCCGAACGCATCGACAAGCTGCTCGAGCAGCCGGCTTATGCCAATTCCCCGGTCGCCGACGCGCTGAACGACGAACTGGATCGCGCCCAAATGCTGTCGCCGGCGGCAATGCCGCACGATGTTGTCAGTATGAACAGCAAGGTCAGATTCCGTGATTTGAGCAGCGGTGAAGAGCGCGTGCGGACGTTGGTGTTTCCGTCGCAGGTCACCGATAGCGCGACTCAGCTTTCGGTGCTCGCCCCCGTCGGCGCGGCGTTGCTCGGGCTGAAAGTCGGCAGCGCCATTCACTGGGAATTACCAGGTGGCACCGCGGCACACCTTGAAGTACTTGAGCTACTGTACCAACCAGAAGCCGCCGGTGAGTTTCATCGTTAATTCCTCCGCTGCCTGAAGCATTACGCTTTATTCAGAGGATGCCCCGCATCCTCTTTCTGCCCTTCATTTCTGCCCCTCGCCTTACCCTTTCTGACGCCTGACAAAATTTTACGCCCCTTTGCGCCTACGCCGACAGTTTTGCGACCTGAATGACACTATAAGCTTGTATAATGTGTTGATATAGAAACAGTCGAACAAGGAGGAATGCATATGTATAACACTATCATTATGCCGGTTGATGTTTTTGAGATGGAGTTGAGCGACAAGGCCGTCCGCCACGCGGAATTTTTGGCCCAGCAGGACGGGATTATTCACCTGCTCCACGTATTACCCGGATCGTCCAGCTTCACGATGAGCCGTTTTACCGCCGATCTGCGTCGCTTTGAAGAGCATTTACAGCACGAGGCGGAGACCCGGCTGAAAACCATGGCCGGTCATTTCAGCATCGACCCGTCGCGGATAAAAATGCACGTCCGTTTTGGCAACGTACGCGATATGGTGAACGAACTCGCGAACGAAATTAAAGCCGATGTGGTGGTGATTGGTTCCCGCAATCCGTCAATCAGTACCCACCTGCTGGGCTCTAATGCCTCGAGCGTTATTCGCCACGCCCATATTCCAGTGATGGTAGTCAGATAAGCGTCACCGGGCGTACCAGAAAGAAAAGAGGCTACCCATGGGTAGCCTCTTTGATTTGCAGGTATAGTCTTACGCTTTTTTTATGCTGTTTTGGTGCGAATCAGATAATCAAAGGCGCTCAGGGATGCTTTCGCCCCTTCGCCCGCGGCGATAATAATCTGTTTGTACGGCACGGTGGTGCAGTCACCCGCGGCAAACACGCCTTTGACATTGGTTTCGCATTTCGCGTCGATGATAATTTCACCCATCCGATTGCGCTCAATGGTGCCTTCCAGCCAGGTGGTGTTCGGCAACAGCCCTATCTGCACGAAAATCCCCGCCAGCGCAATGTGGTGTTCATCGCCACTTACCCGATCGCGATACTGCAGGCCGGTCACTTTACTGCCGTCGCCGGTCACTTCAGTAGTCTGCGCGTTCAGAATGATATCGACATTTTTCAGGCTGCGGACTTTATCCTGCAGCACCTGGTCCGCTTTCATCTCCGGGGCGAACTCGAGCAGAGTAACGTGCTCAACCAGTCCGGCCAGATCGATAGCCGCTTCAACGCCGGAGTTACCACCGCCGATGACCGCCACACGCTTACCTTTAAACAGCGGGCCGTCGCAGTGCGGGCAATAGGTCACCCCTTTGGTACGATACTGGTCTTCACCCGGCACGTTCATGTTGCGCCATTTCGCTCCGGTGGCAATGATCACGCTACGCGCTTGCAGCACCGCGCCAGAGGCGGTTTCAACCTGATGCAGGCCGCCTTCAACCGCTGCCGGAATCAGTTTTGCCGCACTCTGAGAGTCAATCACATCGACGTTATAGTCGTTGACGTGGGCTTTTAACGCCCCGGCCAGCTTCTGCCCTTCCGTTTTCGGCACCGAGATATAGTTTTCTATATCGACGGTATCCAGCACCTGGCCGCCGAAACGTTCACCCATCAGACCGGTACGAATGCCTTTGCGTGCAGAGTAGACCGCCGCCGCCGCGCCTGACGGGCCAGAACCGACAATCAGCACATCATAGGCATCACGCTTATTCAGCTCTTCCGCCGCGCGTTTTTCCGCGCCGGTATCGACCTTCGCGACAATTTCCGCCAGCGTCATACGACCCTGACCAAATTCGTTACCGTTGAGGTACACCGCCGGCACGCCCATGACGTTGCGATCGGTTATCTCGTTCTGGAAGGTGCCGCCGTCAATCGCGGTATGCTTAATACGCGGGTTCAGCACCGCCATCAGGTTCAGCGCCTGCACTACGTCCGGGCAGTTGTGGCAGGAAAGCGAGTAGTAGGTTTCGAACTCGAAATCACCGTCCAGCGCGCTAATCTGCTCCAGCAGAGACTGGGTCTCTTTCGAAGGATGACCGCCGGTCCACAGCAGCGCCAGCACCAGAGAGGTGAACTCGTGTCCCAGCGGCGAACCAGCAAAACGCGGTCCCTGAAGCGAGCCAGGATTAGCGATCAGGAAAGAAGGCTTGCGGACAGGCAAGCTGTTGTCTTCTTTGAAGGTCACTTTTTCCGACAGTTCGGCGATTTCAACCAGCAGTTCTTTGATTTCCACCGATTTGGCGCTGTCATCCAGCGTGGCAATCAGTTCAACCGGCTTAGTCAGTTTCTCAAGGTAGGCCTTAAGCTGGGTTTTCATATTGGTGTCGAGCATGGTTCTTCCCTCTCTAAAAACGTCATCATGCAAGCTGCCTTATAAGACAACCTGAATGCGGCTTGCATCATGGTATTTGAAAAAACGGGCACAGCGATGCACCCGTTGAATAAAACGAATTTCCTTTAAATTTCCCGTCAGGGCAAGGCGGCTAGCCTGGGAATCCCCGGAGCTTACTCAAGTAAGTGACCGGGGTGACCAGGTGACGCCAACGCCGCCATGGCGTGAAAGACATGGAAATTTTAGATTTTGCCAACCAGGTCCAGAGATGGAGCCAGCGTCGCTTCGCCTTCTTTCCATTTCGCCGGGCACACTTCGCCTGGGTGAGAAGCAACGTACTGAGCCGCTTTGATTTTACGCAGCAGGTCAGAAGCGTCACGGCCGATACCTTCAGCGGTAACTTCGATGGCCTGGATGATACCCTGCGGGTCAACAACGAAGGTGGCACGGTCAGCCAGGCCTTCATCTTCACGCATGTTGTCGAAGTTACGGGTCAGGGCGCCAGTCGGGTCACCGATCATCGCATATTTGATTTTTGCGATGGTGTCAGAGCTGCTGTGCCATGCTTTGTGGGTGAAATGGGTGTCGGTAGAAACGGAATACACGTCTACGCCCAGTTTCTGCAGTTCTTCGTAATGGTCAGCAACGTCGCCCAGCTCGGTCGGACATACGAAGGTGAAGTCAGCCGGATAGAAGAAGAATACGCTCCAACGGCCTTCGGTGTCTTTCTCAGTGACTTCGATGAACTCACCGTTTTTGAATGCCTGGTTTTTAAAAGGTTTGATCTTAGTGTTAATCAAGGACATCTATACTTCCTCCGTGTTTTCGTTGAGGTCTAAGTTAACGAACTTTTCCTGATTCGACCAATGCGTTTGCATTATCAAATCAATAAGCGATATCTAACAACCGCAACAAGACAACTTTGTGAACCTGTCGCGACGAACGCCACTTTTCGCTACTTTTGCATCCCACAGCCCTGAACGTAAAAAGGCCACCTTATTCAGGCGGCCCCGTTACCTGAAATACCCGCGGGTAGGTTCAGTGCCAGACAAGCTGGCTATGCGTTGCGCTCTACATTAACCTTAATGTAACAGCAGGCCGATTACACCATCCGGAGATCCAAAGGGCAATCGGCCCATCAGCAGGTCTTACCTATAACTGTAATAGGCTGCACCATGCCTTCCCATTACGCATTGATTTAACAAGGAATAATTATGTTGAAGCGTCTGCTTTTTCTGAGCTTTTTACCCTTTTTTAGCCAGGCAGAAGATCTTCCGGCACCCGTAAAAGCGATAGAGAAACAGGGTATAACCATTATCAAACCCTTCGAGGCGCCAGGTGGTGTGAAAGGCTGGCTGGGGAAATACCAGGACATGGGCGTCGCCATCTATCTGACGCCAGACGGCAAACATGCCATTTCCGGCTATATGTACGATGAAAACGGCACCAATCTCAGTCAGCAGCTGTTCCAGAAAGAGCTCTACACCCCGGCAGGACAAGCCATGTGGAAAAAAATGGAAGCGGCTAACTGGTTGCTGGAAGGAAAAAAAGAGGCGCCGGTTACCCTGTATGTCTTTGCCGATCCTTTCTGCCCCTACTGCCTGCAATTCTGGCAACAGGCCCGCCCGTGGGTCGAGTCAGGTAAAGTTCAGATCCGTACCCTGTTAGTCGGCGTGATCAAACCAGAAAGCCAGGCAACCGCTGCCGCCATTCTGGCTACCGCTGACCCGGCAAAAACCTGGCATGATTACGAGCAATCCGGGGGAAAAGTGAAAATTGATATCTCCGGCAACCTTTCCTCGGACAAAATGAAGATCGTCAGCGAAAATCAACAGCTCATGGATCAACTCGGGGCCAACGCTACGCCAGCGATTTACTACATGAATAAAGAGAATATGTTGCAGCAGGTGGTCGGGTTACCTGAAGCCGATAAATTACCGGCTATCATGGGGGATAAATAGCCCGCGCTAAATATCATGTCCCGCCGGGCTCTTGCACTAAAAGAGCCTGGCTAAACAGTCACGAGTAATATACATTACTGCGATGATTCATCGCTAACACCATAACTTATTCACACCAACAATTATTAAAACAAATAAAATACGAATTATAAATAACACTCACCACGACTGAATATGGATATTAGCCATGGCGAACCTCTATGGACTGAAAAAATTCGATCTTAACCTGTTGGTTATTTTTGAATGCGTTTACCGGCACCTGAGCATCAGCCAGGCGGCGGAAACCTTGTTTATTACTCCCTCAGCGGTCAGCCAGTCACTGCAGAGGCTGCGAAATCAGCTCAACGACCCGCTGTTTATCCGCGCCGGCAAAGGGATAACGCCCACCAAAACTGCCGCCCGGCTGCATATCCTGCTTGAAAAAAACCTTAGCCAGCTCGAGCAGACGATCAATCTCGCCAGCGATACCGACCTAAGAAAACGCTTTGTTATTTATAGCCCACAGCTCGTTAATACCCCGGAGTCGTCACGGTTAATCAGCGCTCTGTACCAGCACCCGAACATGCAGGTCGAACACCACGACTTGCAGCTCGCGGCGGGTTCGGTTGAAACCTTGCTTTCACAGCGCAAAGCGGACCTGATTTTAAGTTTATCGCCGCACGAAAGCCCGGAGACCCTGTGCCAGCCCTTTCAGGAGGTTGAAATGGCGCTGGTGTGCCGCCAGCAGCATCCACGGGCGGCAGTAATGACCTCGGCGGAGGCGCTTCGTGAGGAAAGCTTCACCAGCTATCTCTCGAACGATCCTGGCGTAAAAACCTTCCATTCACAGATGAAAAAACTATTCCCGTCGCGCACCATTGCCTTTCGCAGCGACTCGTTAATGACGATTATCAACATGATAAACCACACGGACCTGATTGGGTTTATCCCTAAAACCATTTTCGATCAGCCGTCATTTAATTTTAATCTGCAAGCGCTGCCCATTCCGCTCCCGTCGATAATGATTTACCTTATTTACAGCCGCGCCAGAATGAATACGCTGCCCTTTTCTTCACTGCTAAAAAACAAACAGCGCGCAAATAATAAAATAACAACTAATAAAATCGTTAAATAAACAACAACCCTGATGCTGGAAATTATTTCCTGCAATAACAAGACATTCAATAAATGACTTAATCGTATTCAAGGGACGATCGCCGTGACATTAATAAAACATCCGCTACCAGAATCCGTTCTGCAGGCGACGCAACAACGTATTGACTGGATACTGGAAAACTTCCAGCGCGTCTGCGTCTCTTTTTCTGGCGGTAAAGATTCCACCACAATGCTGCACCTGACCGCCCTTCAGGCCCGGCGGACAGGGCGCAAAATCAGCGTGCTGTTTATCGACTGGGAGGCGCAGTTCTCCTGCACCATTACCCACTGCGAGGCGCTGCGCCATGAATATCGGGACGTCATTGAGCAATTTTATTGGGTCGCCCTGCCGTTAACCACCCAGAACTCTCTCAGTCAGTTTGCACCGGAGTGGCAATGCTGGGAGCCAGGAGCAAGCTGGGTTCGCCAGCCGCCGCCGCACGCCATCACTGACCCGCGCTATTTTTCGTTCTACTACCGGGGAATGAATTTTGAATCCTTTGTCCGTGAATTCGCCGACTGGTTTTCCCATAAGCGCCCGGCGGCAGTTTTAGTCGGGATCCGGGCGGATGAATCCCTTAACCGGTTTATGACTATCTCCTCGCGGCGCAAACAGCGCTTCGCCGATGACAAACCCTGGACCACCGCGGCGCCGGGTGGCCACGCGTGGTATGCCTACCCGCTGTATGACTGGAAAACCGCCGATATCTGGACCTGGTTTGCCAAAAGCGGACTGACCTACAACCCGCTGTACGATCTGATGTATCAGGCCGGCGTACCGATTCGCTACATGCGCATCTGCGAGCCTTTTGGCCCGGAGCAGCGCCAAGGGCTCTGGCTGTATCATGTCCTGGAACCCGAACGCTGGGCGGACATGTGCCAGCGGGTGAATGGTGCGCGCTGCGGGGGGGTCTACGCCGGTCAGGACAACCAGTTTTACGGGCATCGCAAGCTCGATAAGCCAGAGCACCATAGCTGGAAAAGCTACGCCCTGTTTTTACTCGACAGCATGCCGGAAAAAACCGCTGAACATTACCGCAATAAAATTGCCGTCTACCTGCACTGGTATCAGAAGCAGGGAATGCAGGATATTCCTGATTTCCAGAAGGCGGATATCGGCAGCAAGGACATCCCCTCGTGGCGGCGCATCTGTAAAGTCCTGCTGAATAACGATTACTGGTGCCGCATGCTCTCGTTCAGCCCCACCAAATCCCTCCACTACAAACGCTACCGTGAACGCATGAATCAAAAACGCAAACAATGGGGAATCCTATGCAACAACAAATAATGCATGACCTTGCCAGCTACCTGGACAACATCGAAGAGGATGAAAAAGTCGAGGCGCTGAACGCCTTTCGCCAATTGCTACACCAGTACAGTCCGTTCAAATCGCACCCGATAGACTGCGTGCTGTGGGTCAGCCTTGATAGCGTTTCCCCCAATGATTACAACCCCAACAACCTTGCACCGCCTGAAAAGCGTCTGCTGCTGACCTCGCTGCAATCGGACGGCTTTACTCAGCCGGTCGTGGTGATCAGGCACAATGAGGGTCACTTCACCATTGTGGACGGGTATCATCGTCACGCACTGGCCAAAAGCAAAAGCCCGCTAAAAAAACAGCTCAATGGTTACATCCCGGTCACCTGCCTGGAAAGCAACACCTCCCGACGCGATACTCTAATGGCCTCGACCATTCGCCATAATCGTGCCCGGGGCCGTCATCAGATCCATGCAATGTCAGACATCGTCCAGGAGTTGGCAAAACTCGGCTGGTCCGATGATAAAATCAGTCAGGAGCTGGGGATGGATGCAGATGAAGTGTTACGCCTGAAGCAAATTAACGGTCTGGTGGAACTGTTCGGCGACCGGCAATTTTCTCAGGCGTGGACCGTCAAATAACTACAGCTGGCACAGGCGTTCTGCGGCTGCCAGCAGGGTCGCCGGCTGTTTAGCAAAACACAGACGTATCAGCTTGTGTGGGAACGGATCGGCGCAGAATACCGACAACGGAATGGCCGCCACGCCCACGTCGGTCGTCAACCAGCGACAGAAGCTCACATCGTCGAGATCGGAAATAGCGCTGTAATCGGCCAGCAAGAAGTAGGTGCCCTCGCAGGGTAAAATCTCCAGACGACTGGCGCGCAGCGCTTCCACAAACAGGTCACGGCGTTCACCATAGAACGTCGGGAGCTGACGATAATGCTCAGGCTCATTACGCAGCATATCGGCGATCGCCAACTGGGCCGGCGTATTCACGGCAAAGGTCAGATACTGATGCACTTTGCGCAGCTCGGCGCTTATTGCCGCAGGCGCCACACAATAGCCCACTTTCCAGCCGGTCATGTGGAAGGTTTTACCGAATGACGACACCGCCACCGCCCGCTCGCGCAACTGAGGATGTGCCAGCACGCTGGCATGCCCGTCCGGCGCAAAACAGATATGCTCGTACACCTCGTCGCTGATCACATAGATCTCATGGTCAGCAATCGCCTGCCACAGCGCCGCGAAATCCTCACGCTGCCACACCGTCGCCGACGGGTTGTGCGGGGTATTGAGGATAACCAGGCGGGTACGCTCGCTCAACGCGGCGGCAAACTGTGACCAGTCCACGCGAAAATGTGGCGGCTGCAGGGCAATGCGTTTCAACACCCCGCCGGATAGCTCCACCGCCGGGGCGTAACTGTCGTAGCTGGGGTCAAAACAGATCACCTCGTCGCCGCGACGCACCAGCGCGGTGATCGCCGCATACAGCGCTTCGGTGGCTCCAGCCGTGACGGTAATATCGCTGTTCTCATCCGGACGATAGCCATACAGCTCTGCGGTTTTATCGGCAATCGCTTCACGCAGCGCCGGAACGCCGGTCATCGGCGCATACTGGTTAGCACCCTGCGCAACATGGTGCGCCAGGCGCTCCTGCAGGTAGCGCGGCCCGTCGAAATCCGGGAATCCCTGGGACAAATTAATCGCCTGATGCTGCTGCGCCAGGGCGCTCATCTGCGTAAAAATAGTGGTGCCCAGTGAAGGGAGTTTACTTTCAGGAATCAGTGGCTTATTGCTCATTATGTGATGACCAGTTGTAATGCTGTTGTTGAAGCCACTATAACACGATGTTAATATTTGGCAATCAAGACGCTTAGACGTCTAAATGCTAATGTTATATCGGTTACCGCCTGACGCCGCCCGCAGCACGGCGTGCCGCACACTCTGGAGAGACCATGATCCGCGCTATCGTGACTGACATAGAAGGCACCACCAGCGACATTTCTTTTGTCCATAACGTTCTGTTCCCGTATGCCCGCGAGCGGCTGGCAGGCTTTGTCACCGCCCAACAATACGCCGACCCGGTGAAGACGATCCTCGATAATCTGCGCGCAGAAATCAGCGATCCCACCGCCACCACCGCACAGCTTATCGAGACGCTGTTCGCCTTTATGGACCAGGACCGCAAATCGACGGCGCTGAAAGCACTGCAGGGTATTATCTGGCGCGAAGGCTATGCCAACGGCGACTTTACCGGCCATCTTTACCCGGACGTCCTGCCGGCCCTGGAGAAATGGAAGTCGCAGGGAATTGATTTATATGTATATTCCTCAGGCTCGGTCGCTGCGCAGAAATTGTTATTTGGCTATAGCGATGAAGGTGATATTACTCATTTGTTCAATGGCTATTTCGATACCCTGGTAGGGGCCAAGCGTGAAACGCAATCCTACCGTAATATTGCTGAACAGCTGGGGCTGCATCCGGCGAATATCCTGTTCCTCTCCGATATTCATCAGGAGCTGGATGCCGCAGAATCCGCCGGTTTTCGTACCATTCAGTTGGTGCGTGGCGACCGCGATCCTGCCAGCCACCATCCGCAGGTTCAGCGTTTTGACGACATTCACCCGGAGCAGATCCCCGCATGAGCGCATTAACGATTTATTCTGACCACGACGCCAGCACGCCGCTCTGGCATAGCGTGAATGGTGATGAAATCCAGCAGCAGCTTAACGCTAAAGGCGTTCGCTTCGAACGCTGGCAGGCCGACCGTGATTTAGGCGCCTCCCCGACTGCGGAAACGGTACTGGAAGCCTATCAGCACGCAATTGCCAGGCTGGTAGCGGAGAAAGGCTATCAGAGCTGGGACGTCATCAGCCTGCGCGCGGACAACCCGCAAAAAGAGGCGCTGCGCGCAAAGTTCCTCAACGAACACACCCACGGTGAAGATGAAGTCCGCTTCTTTGTGGAAGGTGCCGGGCTGTTCTGCCTGCATATCGGCAATGAAGTGTTTCAGGTGCTGTGTGAAAAGAACGATTTGATTTCCGTGCCGGCCGACACGCCGCACTGGTTTGATATGGGTTCAGAGCCTGACTTCACTGCGATCCGCATTTTTGATAACCCCGAAGGCTGGATAGCGCAGTTTACCGGCAATGATATTGCCGATGCCTACCCGCGCCTGGCGTAATCCCCTCACTTGTGAGATCCGGTGACGCTACCGAATCTCACAAGTATCAGGCGAGCTGCTGACGTCCCGGCGACGAGCCGTTCATCGTCACACAGACACGCCAACGATCAGCTGCCAGACGGAGCAAAAGCCCCGGCCGCCACCGCTTCAGGCGTCACCACGCCGCTGTCGAGCACCCAGCCATCAATCAGCGCTGCCGGGGTCACATCAAACGCCGGGTTATAAACCGGCGCATTCTCCGGCGCCCACTGCACTGCACCAAAGCTGCCGGCGACGCCGGTCACTTCCGCCGCCGCACGTTGCTCAATCGGAATTGCCTCGCCGTTAGGACAATGACGATCGAGAGTGGTCTGCGGCGCCGCTACGTAGAACGGTATACCGTGATACTTCGCCAGAACCGCCAGCGAATAGGTGCCGATCTTATTCGCCACATCCCCGTTGGCGGCAATCCGGTCGGCGCCGACCCACACCGCATCAACTTGCCCTTTCGCCATCAGGCTGGCAGCCATTGAATCGGTAATCAGCTGATACGGCACGCCCAGTTCACCCAGCTCCCAGGCGGTCAGTCGTCCCCCTTGTAACAACGGGCGCGTCTCATCGACCCAGACCATTTCAACCTGCCCGCGCTGATGGGCCAGGGCAATCACCCCCAGCGCCGTCCCGACCCCTGCGGTAGCCAGCCCGCCGGTATTGCAATGGGTCAGCAGACGGCTGCCTGGTTTCACCAAAGCGCAGCCGGTTTCGGCAATGCGGGCGCACAGTTGTTTGTCTTCGGCGATCAGCCGCAACGCTTCATCTTCCAGCGCCTGGATATAGTTGTCCTGCGCCAGTGCCAGCTTCATGCGGTCGAGATTGTTCATCAGGTTCACCGCCGTCGGGCGTGCCGCGCGTAATGTTTCCAGCGCCTGTCCGAGTTCAGCCTGGCTCAAGCCACGCCCGGCAAGCAGCGCCAGCAGCAGGCTGGCAGAAAGCCCGATCAGCGGCGCCCCACGCACCCGCAGCGCGTGGATATGGTCCACCAGCAACGAAACGTTATCCGCCGCCAGCCAGCGTTTTTCCTGCGGCAAGGCCTGCTGATCAAGAATAAAAAGCTGATTTTCGCTTACCCGCAGGCTGGTGGTCTGTAGTGTCTGCATATCGTTAAATCCCTGTTGCGTTGTTGTATCACATTGTGTCAGGATGAATTCCAGAAGTATAGACGTCTGAACGGCTTAATCAGAACTTTTGAGGATCGAGGCAATGTCGCAATACCATACCTTCACCCCCGGCGATGCCGTGGCTTACGCACAACAATTTGGCGGCATCGATAACCCGTCGGAGCTGGTGTCCGCGCAGGAAGTGGGGGACGGCAACCTCAACCTGGTCTTTAAGATTTACGATCTCCACGGCGTGAGCCGCATCGTGGTGAAACAGGCCCTGCCGTACGTTCGCTGCGTCGGCGAATCCTGGCCTCTGACCCTCGACCGCGCCCGCCTCGAAGCGCAGACGCTAGTGGAGCACTATCAGCACAGCCCGCAGCACACGGTGAAAATCCACCATTTCGATCCGGAACTGGCGGTCATGGTGATGGAAGATCTCTCCGATCACCAAATCTGGCGCGGCGAATTAATTCGTAACGTCGACTATCCGCAGGCCGCGGGCCAGCTGGGCGAATATCTTGCTCAGGTGCTGTTCCATACCAGCGATTTTTATCTGCATCCGCATGATAAAAAAGCGCAGGTCGCCCGGTTTACGAACCCGGAAATGTGCGAAATCACCGAGGATCTGTTCTTCAACGACCCGTACCAGATTCACGAGCGCAATAACTACCCGTCAGAGCTGGAGGCCGACGTTGCCGCCCTGCGCGACGACGCACAGCTCAAACTGGCGGTAGCGTCGCTGAAGCATCGCTTCTTCTCTCACGCCGAAGCCCTGCTGCACGGCGATATTCACAGCGGATCCATTTTTGTCGCCGAGGGTAGCTTTAAAGCCATCGACGCGGAATTCGGCTTTTTCGGCCCGATCGGCTTTGATATCGGCACCGCCATTGGCAACCTGCTCCTCAACTATTGCGGGCTGCCGGGACACCTGGGGATCCGTGATGCGGACGCGGCTCGCGAGCAACGTCTGCGTGATATTCAGGTGCTGTGGAACACTTTTGCCGAGCGCTTCCAGTCCCTGGCGACGGAGAAAACCCGCGACGCGGCCCTCTCCTGCCCCGGCTATGCCAGCCTGTTCCTGAAAAAAGTCTGGCATGATGCCATTGGCTTCTGCGGCAGCGAGTTGATTCGCCGTAGTGTCGGCCTCTCCCACGTGGCCGATATCGAGACCATCCAGGATCCGGCCATGCGCCATGACTGCCTGCGCCATGCCATAACCCTCGGTAAAGCGCTAATCGTCATTGCCGATCGCATTGAGAATGCCGACGATCTGATCGCCCGTATTCGTCAGTACGGCTGAGCCCAACAATACGTTCCCCGGCGGCACGCTGCTTGCCGGGGCGACCGTTCAGCCCCTATCCCAGATACTCGATCACCGACAGCCCACCGTTATAATCGGTGCTGTAAATAATCCCCTCAGCATCCACGAACACATCGCAGGACTGAATCACCTGCGGACGGCCCGGGCGCGTATCCATCATTGTCGCCGGCGCGGCAGGCACCAGCGCACCGGTCTCCACCGGTCGATAAGGGTCCGAGATATCATAGGCCCGCACGCCAGCGTTCTGGTACGTGGCGAAAATCAGCGTTGAACTGACAAAGCTGCCGGGGCGGTTTTCATGCAGGTTATGCGGGCCAAAATGGGCCCCTTTCGCCACATAGTCCACCTCGCTCGGCTGCGGGAAGGTGGAAATACTCACCGGGTTGGCCGGCTCGCGGATATCAAACAACCAAATCAGCTTCTCGCCATCCTGCTGGTTATCCAACACCGCCTCATCCAGTACCACCAGCAGATCGCGGTCCGGCAGCGGCAGCGCCGTATGGGTCCCACCGCCAAACGGCGGGCTCCAGTTGCGGTGGCTAATCAGTTTCGGCTGAGTGCGGTCCTTCACGTCCAGCAGCGTCAGGCCGCCGTCGCGCCAACTACCGTAAGCGGTATCCCCGGCGATAATGGCGTGATGCAGCGCGTAGCGTTTGCCTTCAGGCCAGTCCGCCGTCTCCCCCGCCGCCTGATGCATCCCCGGCAGCCACCAGCGCCCGGCCACTTCCGGCTTACGCGGATCCGCCATGTCGATAGTCAGGAAGATGTAGTCGCTAAATCCGTCGATCAGCGCGGAAACATAGGCCCAACGGCCACCAACGTACCAGATCCGGTGGATACCGATCCCATCGAGCGACAGAAAACCAATTTCGCGCGGCTTATCAGGATGGGAAATATCAAACACCCGCAGCCCGGCGCTCCAGCCGCGATCCTGCACATCGCTCACCGTCTCCCCCACCGAGCGGGTGTAATACACCTTCTCGTCGGCAAAGCGGGTGTCAGCAAACAGATCGCGGGCGTTGATCACCAGCAGAAGATCATCATGGGCCTGCAAATGGACGTTCCAGGTTCCCGGCGGCGCGGCAATGTAGTTCACCGTCTGCGGATGGCACGGATCGCGCACATCCACCACCGAAAAACCCTGTGACACCATATGGCCGATATACGCAAAACCACGGTGTACCATCAGTTGGACGCCGTCCGGGCGTCCCCCCTGATCGCTATGCCCAATCAGCCGCATATTGCGGCTGTAGTCGGGGCGCGGGAGTGCCGTCGCCATACCTGCTCCTTATTTGTGTTTCGCTTCCAGCGTGGCGAACCATGGGGCGATAAAATCTTCGGTCTGACCCCAGCCCGGAATAATTTTGCCCAGCGAGGCGACGTTAACCGCACCTGGCTGCGCTGCCAGCAGCGCCTGCGGAATAGCCGCCGCTTTAAAGTCATAGGTCGCAGGGGTCGGTTCGCCGGCAATTTTGTTGGCAATAAGCCGGACGTTTGTCGCCCCGATAAGCTTCGGATCCACCGCGACGCTGACCTTCCATGGGCTGCCGGCTTCACGCATTAGCTGCAGATCCTGGTTCGAAATGTCGATGCTGTAGAGTTTGATTTCGGTGCGGCCGTTCTCTTTCAGCGCCTTATAGGCCCCCTGGCTAAACGCATCCCAGGTGCCCCAGATAGCATCGATTTTGCCTTTTGGGTACTTGGCTAAAATGGCGCCGACTTTATTGGCGGTATCACCCTGCACGTCGGAAGAGACCGCGCCGATCGACTCCAGCTCTTTAATCCCCGGGTTTTGCTTGAGCAGGGTCTGGTAAGCGGTCTGACGGCGTTCCATCGGCGGGAAGCCGGCCACCCACAGTTTGATAATGTTGGCTTTGCCGTTGAAATCTTTCACCAGTTGGCCAAAGGAGAGATCGGTCAGTGAAGCATCATCCTGCTGGGTCACGGTCACGCCCGGGATCTCACCGCTGACGGCGGTATCGAACACGGCCACTTTGATACCGGCGTCCACCGCCTTTTTCACCAGCGCGGTGGAGTACGGATCGCGTCCCTGGGAGAGAATAATGCCGTCGTATTTCTGGCTAATCGCCTGATTAACAAAGTCCTGGAATTTGGCGTCGTCGCCGTTGCTGAGGAAGGTGCTCATTTTAAAACCGAGCTTTTTGCCCTCCTGAATCGCCCCGGAGACAAACTGAGTAGTGTTATCGTCAGAGCCAAGGTTGCGAATGACTGCGATACGAATCGGCCCTTCATGCCCGGCAATGGCCGCCGGGACCGGCGTCGGGGTTTCAGCAAAGGCCGCCGCAGAGTGGAACAACCCCAATGCGATGAGTGAATACGTTATCTTTTTCATGGTGTTTACCCTGTCATTTTTATGTGCGGCGCTGAAAGTAGGTCAGTGCGAGCGCGCCAGCCAGCACCAGCCCTTTAATAATGTCCATCGCGTAATACGGCACCGACAGCATCACCAGGCCGTTGGAAAGCACGCCAAGAATCACCGCCCCCACCAGCGTGCCCAGCGCGTTCGGTTTGCCAGAACCCGCCAGTGAAAAGCCGATCCACGCCGCCGCCACCGCATCCATCAGATAACCGCTGCCGGCGTTCACCTGCGAAGAGCCGATACGCGACGCCAGTAAAATGCCGCCCAGCCCGGCCAGTAAAGAGGCAATCACGTAGGCCGCCACTTTGTAGCGGGTAATGCGCAGGCCGGAGAGGCGCGCGGCCTCAGGGTTGCCGCCGATGGCGTACATTCTGCGTCCGTGGGTGGTGAAAGAGAGCGCCAGTTGGGCAATCACGGTCACCACCAGCATGACAATCACAATCGTCGGGACCTGCCCCAGCGCGCCAAAGGCCGCCGGAATGGTCCCTTCCGCCATATCGCCGCTCGGCAACACCATGTTCTCGGTGATCGAGCCGCCGTAGCTGTAGGTCATCGCCACGCCCTGGATCACAAACAGGCTGGCAAGGGTGGCGAGCATGTCGGGAATACGCAGGATGACGATTAAAAAGGCGTTAAACAGCCCCACCAGCGTACAGAGCGCGAGGGTGACCACAATCGCTTCCGTGGTAC
Source organism: Klebsiella sp. B345 (assembly GCF_051131735.1). Lineage (NCBI taxonomy): Bacteria > Pseudomonadati > Pseudomonadota > Gammaproteobacteria > Enterobacterales > Enterobacteriaceae > Klebsiella > Klebsiella sp. B345. The sequence continues at coordinate 4,429,400 of NZ_CP180443.1, read as the reverse complement.
CGAAGCCGTGCCAGACAAACAGAGAAATCACCAGCGCATTGGCCAAAGAGGCGGTCGATCCCACCGACAGGTCAAAACCGCCGATGGTCAGCGAAATGGACACGCCGATGGCAATCACCGTCACAATGGCGATGGAGCGCAAAATGTTGATGATGTTGAACGGGTCGAGGAAGTTGTCCGACGCGAGGCCAAACACCGCAATCAGCAGCACCACGGTCAGCAACATGCCCCACTTATAAAGAAAATCAAAAAACCGCTGACGGCCCGATACCGTCGCGTTCACTGCCAGGGCCTTACTCACGCTGCTGCTCCTCCGGTGGAGTAATAAAGAAGTGTCTCTTCGCGGGCTTCAGCGCCCGGTATTTCTGCCACGATACGCCCGTCCCACAACACGCAAATACGGTCGCACAACCCCACCAGCTCTGAGAATTCACCCGAGGCGTAGATCACCCCTTTTCCCTCTCGCGCCAGCCCGTCGATCAGGCTGAACAGGTCGGTTTTTGCTTTCACATCGACGCCTTTGGTCGGCTCATCGAAGATCAGGACGTTAGCGTTGCCACGCAACCATTTGCCGATCGCCACCTTCTGCTGATTCCCGCCGGAGAGGCGACGCAGGGTCTGGGCCGGGCCGGTAGTGCGGATTCCCACGCGGGCGATTACCTCCTCCGCCCAGCGCCACGCCTGGCGATGCCCGAACAGGCTCCAGCGCGAAAAGCTGCGATCGGCGCTGACCGCAAGGTTCATGCCGATCGGTTCATCGATAAAAATACCCTCTTTGCGCCGCTCTTCCGGCACCAGCGCCAGCCCGCGCATCACCGAATCCGCCGGGTCACGCGGCCGCCACGGCTGGCTGTTCAGCTCGCCGTGGTTCAAACGACTTTTACTGGCGCCAAACAGCGCTTTGCACAGTTCAGTTTTCCCGGCCCCGGCTAAGCCCGCGATACCAAGGATTTCGCCCTTGCGCAGACGCAGCGAAATATCCTGCAGCAACCCCTCGTCGTGCAGCCCCTCGACCTGCAGCAGAATCTCTTCGCTGTGGGGCTGACGCGGCGGCGGGAAAATATCCTGCAGCTCGTGGCCAAGCATCTTCTCGACGATTTGCTCCCCGCTGAGATCCGCCATCGGGCCGCTTTCAATCAGCTTGCCGTCGCGCAGAACCGTCAGGGTGTCGCAGATCGCTTTCAGTTCGTGAATACGGTGTGAGATAAACACCACCCCAATCCCCTGCTGTTGCAGGCGACGCACTACCGTGAACAAGCGCTCACTTTCATGCTGGTCCAGCGGAGCGGTAGGTTCATCAAGAATCAAAAAGCGGCAATGATGCGACAACGCGCGGGCCAGCAGGATTTGCTGCTTCTCCGCCAGGGTGCAGCTCTCGATAGTGCGGCGCACGTCAAGGCTGATATCCAGCTGAGCCAGCGCTTCACGCGCCTGCTCGCGCACCCGACGCCAGCGAAAACGCAGTCCCGGCTCCGCCAGGCGATCCAGCATGATGTTTTCCGCAATGGTCAGGCCCGGCACCAGCGCCACATCCACTTCTTGTTGCACCAGATGAATGCCCAGCAGCTTCGCATCCCGTGGGGAACGAATGCTCACCGGTTGGTTATTGATAACAATCTCACCTTCATAATGGGCGTGCGTACCGCACAGTACCGCCATCAGCGTCGATTTCCCCGCGCCGTTGGCGCCGGTCAACGCATGCACCGACCCGCCCCGCAGGGTGAAGGCGACCTGACTGAGCGCCCTGAAGCCGGAAAAGGCCAGGTTAATGCTGTTCATCTCCAGACGATTCACTGCCGTCCCCCGCAACCTTTGTCATTAATCTTCTGATTTAACGAATTTTTCACAGCTGCCCTTGACTGACAACTGCGTAAAAGGCATAAGATAAAACGAAATAATATTAGCCATCCGGATGTCCAGACATAACATCAGGTTAGCAAAACGAAATAAGGACAGCGTTCATGAGCAACAGCGATATCCGTGTGGTACCCGGCCCGGCCAACTATTTTTCCCATCCCGGTAGCCTCGCCCGGCTGCATGATTTTTTCAGCGACGAGCAGCTCTCCCGGGCCATCTGGATCTACGGCGAACGCGCCATTGCCGGCGCGGAACCCTTCCTGCCGGCGGCATTTCACGCCGAAGGGGCCAGGAAGGTGCTGTTTAAAGGGCACTGTAGCGAAAGTGACGTCGCGCGACTGGTCGATGACGCCGGCGATGACCGTAGCGTGGTGATTGGCATCGGCGGCGGTGCGTTGCTGGATACGGTCAAAGCGCTGGCCCGGCGCTTAGGCCTGCTGGTGGTCGCCATCCCGACTATCGCCGCCACCTGCGCCGCCTGGACCCCGCTGTCGGTGTGGTACAACGATGCCGGCCAGGCGTTGCAGTTTGAAATCTTCGACGATGCCAACTTTCTGGTGCTGGTGGAGCCGGAGATTATTCTCAACGCCCCGGCGGAGTATCTGCTGGCAGGCATCGGGGATACCCTGGCGAAATGGTACGAAGCGGTGGTCCTCGCGCCAAAACCGGAAACCCTGCCGCTGACCGTGCGCCTTGGGATTAACGCCGCGCTGGCGATCCGTGATGTGCTGCTGGAAAACAGCGAAACCGCCCTGGCAGACCAGCAGCACGCTGAACTATCGCAGGCGTTTCGCGATGTGATCGATGCCATCATCGCCGGCGGCGGGATGGTCGGCGGTTTAGGCGAGCGTTATACCCGTGTCGCCGCCGCGCACGCGGTACATAACGGTCTGACCGTACTGCCGCAGACCGAGAAGTTCCTCCACGGTACCAAAGTCGCTTACGGCATACTGGTGCAGAGCGCCCTGCTGGATCAGGACGAGGTTCTGGCCCAGTTGGTGAATGCTTACCGTCGCTTCAACCTGCCGACGACTCTGGCGGAGCTGGACGTGGATATCCATAACCGGGGCGAGCTGGACAAGGTGATTGCACATACCCTGCGCCCGGTGGAGTCGATTCACTTCCTGCCGGTGGAGCTCACGCCACAGCGGCTGGCTGCGGCCTTTGAGAAAGTGGAAAACTTCCGCCGACAGGTACATTGACGAAGCGCGTTCTCGCTCTATACCTAATGATGGTTCTCCCACTCATTGTACGAGGTCATCATGCAGATCGATTTAACGGGTAAAAAGGCGTTGGTCACCGGAGCCAGTCGCGGCATCGGTCGTGTGATTGCATTGTCACTGGCACAGGCGGGTGCCGATGTAGTGATTACTTATGAGAAGTCCGCCGGGAAAGCGCAGGACGTTGCCGACGAAATCGTCGCCCTTGGCCGCCAGGGCGCGGCGATTCAGGCCGACAGCGCCAACGCCCAGGCAATTCAGCAGGCCGTTGCCCAGACGGTGGCCACCCTTGGCGGGCTGGATATTCTGGTGAACAACGCCGGGATCGCACGCGGTGGCCCGCTGGAGTCGCTATCGCTGGAAGATATTGATGCGCTGATCAACGTCAATATTCGTGGCGTCGTCGTCGCGACTCAGGCGGCGCTGGCGCATCTGCCCGATGGCGGACGGATTATCAACATTGGCAGCTGCCTCGCTAACCGCGTGGCCTCGCCGGGGATTGCGGTCTACGCCATGACCAAGTCCGCCCTCAATTCGCTGACCCGCGGCCTTGCACGTGACCTTGGCCCGCGCGGCATTACCGTTAACCTCGTACACCCTGGCCCAACCGACAGCGATATGAACCCGGCCGACGGTGAGCAGGCCGAGTCACAGCGTCAGCTGATTGCGTTAGGGAAGTATGGCCAGGCGGAAGATGTGGCTGCCGCGGTAACCTTTCTGGCCAGCCCGGCCGCCGGACAAATTTCCGGCACCGGTCTGGATGTCGATGGGGGGCTTAATGCCTGAGAGGGTGGCTTAGCAACACTTCGCCCCCCCTTTGCCACCATAGCGGGCATCCTGGCGCTCGCGGAAAAACTCTTCATAGGTCATCGGCGTCTGCTCGGGATGAGTCTGGCGAATATGCTCGACATAATTATCGTAATCGGGCACGCCAATCATCATTTTCGCCGCCTGGCCCAGGTACTTCCCGGCTTTTGAAAGCGTATCAAACATAGTGGTCTCTCTTAACCGCCCCTTTCCGCGAACGGAAAGGGGCAACATCTTAATGTGCGCTCTTGGTCTGGGTGGCCAGCGTTTGCGCATTGGCAGGTAATGGCTCGTAAGGCGTCTCTTTCGCCGTCGGTTTGTTCTCTTTTAATGCCGCCAGCGCGGTTTTGATCGAGAACAGCGCCAACACCAGCACGACCACCATAAAGAAGATGGTGAGGCCGGCGTCCAGACGGTTGTTAAACACCAACTGTGCCAGCTGCGATTCGGTGTACTGCGGCGGAATATTGCCGCTATCAATCATCGCCTGGAACTTATTGGCAATCGCCAGGAAGCCCACTTTAGTGTCGGTGCTAAACGACTTCTGCCAGCCGGCGGTCAGGGTACAGATCAACAGCCAGCTCGTCGGCAACAGTGCCACCCACGCATAGCGCTCGCGCTTCATCTTGAACAGTACCACTGCGCACAGCATCAACGCCATCCCCGCCAGCATCTGGTTGGCGATACCAAACAGCGGCCACAGGGTGTTTATACCGCCTAATGGGTCAACTACCCCCTGGTGCAGGAAGTAGCCCCAGGCCAACACGCATAGCCCGGTCGCCAGCAGGTTCGCCGGCAGCGAGTTGGTTTTCTTCAGCCCCGGGCTGATTACCCCCAGTAAGTCCTGCAGCATAAAGCGCGCCGCACGTGTCCCGGCGTCGACCGCGGTCAGGATAAACAGCGCTTCAAACAGAATCGCGAAGTGATACCAGAAGGCAACATCCATCAACCCGCCCAGCGAGCCGTGCAGGATATAGGCCATCCCCACCGCCAGCGTCGGCGCACCACCTGCGCGCGAGATAATTGACTGCTCACCTACCTCGCTGGCTATCTGGCGCAGCGTATCCGGGGTAATGCTAAAGCCCCAGCTGCTGACCACCTGGGCAGCGGACGCCACCACATCGGTGGTCCCCGCCGGTGCCAGCACCGCCATCGGGCTGTTCATGGCGAAGTAGACGCCCGGGTCGATAATACAGGCCGCCACCAGCGCCATGATGGCGACGAAGGATTCCATCAGCATACCGCCGTAGCCGATAAAACAAGCCTGGCCTTCGTTGGCCAGCATTTTCGGTGTGGTACCGGAGGAGATCAGGGCGTGGAAGCCGGATACCGCACCGCAGGCGATGGTGATAAACAGGAACGGGAACATGCTGCCGGACCACACCGGACCAGTGCCATCAATAAATTTGGTGAGGGCAGGCATGGTCAGGGTCGGGCGCATGATCAGAATCCCGATCGCCAGCCCGACAATGGTGCCGATTTTCAGGAAGGTAGAGAGGTAATCGCGCGGAGCCAGCAGCAGCCACACTGGAAGCACGGCGGCAATAAAGCCATAGCCCACCAGAATCCAGGTCAACTGGACGCCGGTGTAATCAAACCACGGCGCCCAGGTCGGGCTTTCCGCGACCCATCCGCCAGAGACAATCGCGAACACCAGCATCACCAGGCCAATCACCGACACTTCGCCAATGCGTCCCGGACGCAGGTAGCGAATGTAGACCCCCATAAAAATCGCCAGCGGAATGGTGAAGGCGACGGTATAGGTGCCCCACGGGCTGTGGGTCAGCGCTTTCACGACGATCATCGCCAGTACCGCGAGGATGATCACCATGATCATAAAGCAGGCCACCAGCGCCAGTACCCCGGCGGTCGGTCCCATCTCTTCTTTCACCAGTTCCCCAAGGGAACGGCCGTCACGGCGGGTGGAGACAAACAGCACCATAAAGTCCTGTACTGCACCGGCCAGCACCACCCCGGCGAGGATCCAGATCATCCCCGGCAGGTAGCCCATCTGCGCCGCCAGCACCGGCCCCACCAGCGGCCCGGCCCCGGCAATCGCCGCAAAATGGTGACCGAACAGCACTTTCTTATCGGTCGGGACATAGTCGAGACCGTCGTTATGTCGCACCGCGGGCGTCATGCGCGTGGGGTCAACCGCCAGCACGTTTTTGGCGATGTAGAGGCCATAGAAACGATAGGCGATCAGATAAATGCAGACTGCCGCGACGACAATCCATAGCGCATTAATCTGTTCACCTCGGTTTAAGGCAATGTAGCCAAGAGCAAAGGCTCCGATGACGGAGAGCAATGCCCAGAAGAAGTATTTCCCTGAATTATTCATCGTAGCGTTCCACCGGTAGAGTAATCAGAATGTTACATTTTGTTTCTAGAACACAACCCGGAGTTTAACAACGTTGAAACCATACAGATGTCGTGCAGAGACAAGGATTTATCTCACATTGCTAGCGAGATCACTTCTGGCAGGAAAAAGAATGTAAACGGGGAGGATAATCTGCAACTGCATCATGGTTGATTCCCGGAGGCGGCGCTTAACGCGCCTTGTCCGGGCTATCGTTTCTCAGACAACTGTAACCGCGTAGCCACCAGGGAATTAACCCAGTACGGCGGTGCCCAACCGGCAGGTACAGCAGCGGCGACCGCGCTCGTCGAACACCGCAATTTCCCAGCTCTGGCTCTGCCGCCCGAGATGCAGCGGACGGCATTCGCCGCGCACGCGACCGCTGGACACCGCCCGATGGTGGGTGGCATTCAGCTCGGTGCCGACCACGCACTGGCCCTCTTCGGTCATCAGCCAGCCGGCCATTGACCCGAGCGTCTCCGCCAGCGCGGCGGACGCGCCGCCGTGCAGCAGACCAAACGGCTGATGGGTGCGGGCATCCACCGGCATCTCCGCCTCAATCAGTCCGTCTTCCAGGCGGGTATAGACAATCCCCAGATGCGCCACCATCGTATTTTCGCTGGTCGCATTCAGCGCTTCCAGGGTCAGTTGACGTTTCCAGGCCATTTACGCCCCCAACGTCGAGCCGCCGTCGACCACGATATCCTGCAACGTGATATGGCTGGCGTGAGCGGAGGCAAGGAACAGGATGGTGCTGGCAATCTCCTGCGGGCGGGCAATTTTGCCCAGCGGGATCCCGAGCTTAAACTGCTCACCAAACCCGCGAATACGGCTCTGCTCGGCATCATCGCTGACCCACAGCGTGCGTTGCATATCGGTATCGGTAGAGCCAGGAGAAACCAGATTACAACGGACGCCGGATCCCGCCAGCTCCAGGCCAACGGTCAGCGCCAGGCTTTTCAACGCCGCCTTTGAGGCGCCGTAGGCGCTCATTCCGATGCGCGGCGTATGCGCTGCATCGGAAGCCACGGTGACAATCGCCCCGCCCTGCTGACGACGGAACTGCGCCATCGTCTGCTGGAACAGGTTAAACGCCCCGCCGACGTTGACCGCAAAGGTCTGCTGCCACGCTTCCTGGCTCAGCTCGTCGGTGGCCCCCATGCGCAAAATGCCCGCCGCATTGACCAGCACATCGAGCCGGGCGATCCCCGCCAGCAATCGTCCGCACACCTCGGCCACCTGCTGCGCATTCGCAACATCCAGCGTCTGGGTGGCAAACGGGTAGTCCTGCCCCTCAAACGCAAGATCAAAGCCGGTGACGTTGGCGCCGGCCTCGGTAAATGCCAGCGCCGTGGCGTAGCCGATGCCCTTACCGGCGCCGGTTACCCACACGGTCTGTCCCTGAAAATCCAGCGCGGCCATTATTTCACCTCACGGCTAAGCAGCGCCCACCAGGCATCAAGGGTCGGTTTTTTCGCCAGCATCACGAAGTCGATATCGCCGTGCACTTTACGCCAGCGCGCGGCCAGCGCCATCATGCGCACCGAATCCAGCCCGTAGTCGATCAGGTTTTCATCATCCATCGGTTCATCGGACTCATCCAGCAACGGCAGAATCAGCGCCCGCAGCGCCGCTTTTGACGTCGGCAGCGGCAGCAGCTCTTCGGTCATCAGCACCCGACCACAGCGACCGGCGACATACTTCAGCGACATCAGATGCTCTTCACGGCTGAAGTCAGCCAGCGCATCGGCAACGAAGAACGGTTTAATATCCCGCATAAAGGCGTCGGTGGCGGTAGTCATACAGCCGATATGGGCATAGACGCCGGTAATGATCAGCTGGTCGCGGCCGCTCTCTTTTAAGATTGCCTCCAGCGGCGAGCGATGAAACGCACTGTAGCGCCACTTCACCAGCACGGTGTCGTCTTCATCCGGCGCCAGCGCCGCAATCACCTGCTGCTGCTCCGGTGAGCGGGTCAGACCCGGTCCCCACATATCATTGAGCAGCGCGCGATCTTCATCGCTCTGGTCTTTCGGCTGAGCGGTGTAGAACACCGGAATATCGTTCTGTTTGCAGAAGTCACGCAGGGCGGCAATATTGGCGACCACTTTCGCCATCATGGCGCTGTCTTCGCCCCAGAAATTGAGGAAATACTCCTGCATATCGTGGATCAACAGCGCGGCGCGGGACGGCTCAAAGCGCCAGTCCACTTTGTTTACCGGGATATCGTTCGCTTCCGGCAATGCGTAAGCCTGTAATTTAGGGATGGCCATTCTGTCTTCTCCTTCAGCCCGGCTTGCGTTCGGCCAGTTGCTGACGTAATTGTTTTTTATCGACTTTGCCCACCGGCGTCAGCGGCAGCGCATCGACGCACTCCACGCGATCCGGAAGTTTAAATTCTGCGACCCCCTGCTCACGCAGGAAGCGGCGCACCGCCACCGCGCGCAGCGGGGATTTGACCACCAGCCAGGCGCAGCTTTTCTCGCCCAGCAGGTTATCTTCCATGCTGACCAACGCGGCATGGATCACCTCCGGGTGGCGCAGCAGCAGGTTTTCCACCTCTTCTGCCGCGATCTTTTCGCCACCGCGGTTGATCTGATCTTTTTCACGTCCCTGCACGGTGATGTATCCGTCCTCATCGATCGAGATCAGATCCCCGGAGCAGTAAAAACCGTCCGCATCAAAGGCATCAGCATTGTGCTGCGGGCTTTTGTAATATCCGCGGAAAGTGTACGGACCGCGGGTCATCAGACGGCCTACTTCACCACGCGGCAGCGGGTTACCCTCAGCATCCGCCACCCAGACTTCATCGTCCGGGCACATCGGGCAGCCCTGGGTATTGATGATGCGCTCCTGGCTGTCGTTGAGACGGGTGTAGTTCACCAGCCCTTCCGCCATGCCGAAAACCTGCTGCAGCAGGCAACCAATTTCGGTCTGGATCCGCGCCGCCAGCGTCGCTGACAGGCGCGCACCGCCGACCTGCAGCAGCTCCAGCGAACGCAGTTGCTGGTTGCCGGCCCCTTCGCGGATCGCCTGTAACCACAGGCTGACCGCCGGTGGCACCAGCGACGCCACGTTGATCTGATGCTGTTCAATCAGCGGGAAGCACAGCGTGGCGCTGGGATCGTTGGCCAGGATCACCTGACCGCCGGCGAGAAACACCCCGAGGGAACCCGGCGAGCTCATCGCGTAGTTATGAGCGGCGGGCAACGCATTCAGGTAGCGCGTCCCGGCGCTGATGCCGCAAATTTCGTTGCTGCGGCGGATGCTGTAGTCGTAGTCGTTATGGGTGCGCGGGATCAGCTTGGGCGTGCCGGTGCTGCCGCCGGAGAGCTGGAAAAAAGCCACTTCATCGGCAGGGGTGGGGTTGGCAATAAAGTTATCCGCCGGCTGGGCGATCGCCGCCGCCAGATCGTATTCGCCGCGATCGTTACGTAGCAGAACCACCCGCACCGATGCATGTTGATCCACAAAGCCATTCAGGAACTGATCGTCGGCAAACAGGGTATGCTCGCGATCGGCAATCAGCAGCGCAGGCTCGATCTGCGTGGCATAGGCATTAAGTTCACTGCGTTGATGGCTGAACAACGCATTCACCGGAGCCACCCCGATGCGCAGCAGTGCAAACAGCGTAATGTAGAACTCGGCGACGTTGCCGAGCTGCACCAGCGCGGTTTCGCCACGCTTCAACCCCATACGCTGGAGCGATGAGGCCAGATTATCTACCTGTTGATTAAATTGGCGATAACTGTAGCGGGTATCACCGTCGATAATCGCGATAGCGTCGTTATTGGCGTGACGGGTAATCAAATTGGTGAGCGGCAGATCCTGCCAGTAACCTTTTTCGCGATAGCGGGCGGCAAAGCTCTCCGGCCAGCGGGTAAATTCAATCATCATCGCCTCTTAATTCAAGCCGAACACGTTCAGCATGGTCGTCAGTTTGACGCCCGTTTCGCGCCACTCACCCAGCGGGGAAGAGGCCGGTACAATCCCTGCGCCGGCAAACAGACGCAGCGTGCGCTGGTGCAGACGGGCACAGCGAATCGTCACCACCCACTCGCCGTTACCTTCATCATCACACCAGCCGACGATGCCGCCGAACAGCTGACGGTCGAACGGCTCCAGTTCGCCAATCAGGCGTTTTGCCACCTGGTGCGGGAAACCGCTAAGGGCCGGCGTCGGGTGTAACAGGCAGGCCAGCGACATCGCGTTTTCCTGTGCCAGCGCTGTGCCTTCAATAGGCGTCGCCAGATGCCACAGGGTTGGAGTGTTGACCAGCTGTGGCGAATCAGGCAACGACAGCTCGCGGCAGCGCGGTGCCAGCACCGATTTCATCGCCTGGGTCACCAGCTCGTGCTCATGGCGATCTTTTCCTGATGCCAGCAGTTTGTTGCCGGCTTCACGATCCAGCACATCATCCGGCTGACGGCGGGCCGATCCGGCCAGCGGCAGAGAGCTGAAATGCTCGCCCTCTTTACGCAGCAGCAGCTCCGGGCTGGCGCCCAGCAGCACGCCGCCATCTGATAACGGCACGTGGAAGTTAAAGCTGGCAGGGTTTTGCGCGATCAGGCGCTCAAGCAGCGCGCCGCTGTCGACGCGATCGCGGGTGGTAATATCAATCAGGCGCGACAGGACGACCTTGTCAACTTCCGGCGTGGCGGTCAGCGCAGCAGCGCGTTCGACCATCGCCATAAAGGTATCCTGCTGTGGAATTTCCTGACGTTCCACTACATCCATCGGCGCCTGAACCGACGCGTAGCGTGCAGACTGCTGCCTGGCGGTACGGGAGAAGTTTTCCCAACGCTCGGGGATAAACAGCTCGGACGGCTGATGGGTATCAAACGGAATGGCGCCGACCATCACCGGTTTACGGATCCCGGCGGCCTTCGCCTCCCTGAACGCAGCCGCCATCTTCTGCTGGAAAGCGCCATCGAGTGACGCGCCATCCGCAGCAGAGTGGGTAAAACGGCTAAAACATCCCGCGGTACTGAAACTGCGGTACGGCGACATAAAGAAGAAGCTTTCCGCTGACAGGGTCATTTTTTGTTCCCGCACATCCTCGGCCAGTGACGTTTCCATATCATCCTCCAAAAACGATAAAGATATTACGAATAATTATCATTTATATTTTGGTTGGCTAACCTAAAAGGTATTGCCTGGCATGTCAACCATACAAACAGCATGTTGTGCTACTTAGACTTGCATCCGCACGGTACAAAGTTGAAAATGAGACGCATTTATTTCAACCTAATCAGGATGCGAATTCGTGAATTTGTCCACTTTTTGCCGCCGTACCTTACTGGCCTGCGGGCTGACCATTTTAGGAATGTCCTCAGTGCTGGCCGCCGACTGGCCGCGCCAGATAACCGATAGTCACGGCGTGCATACGCTGGAAAGCAAACCTCTGCGGATCGTCTCCACCAGCGTGACCCTCACCGGTTCCCTGCTGGCCATCGATGCGCCGGTTGTCGCCAGCGGCGCCACCACGCCAAACAATCGCGTAGCTGACGACCAGGGCTTCCTGCGCCAGTGGAGCAGCGTCGCCAAAGCGCGCAAGCTGACGCGTCTGTATATCGGCGAACCCAGCGCCGAAGCAGTAGCGTCACAGATGCCGGACCTGATCCTGATTAGCGCCACCGGCGGCGATTCTGCGCTGGCGCTGTATGACCAGCTGTCGACCATCGCCCCGACGCTTATCATTAACTACGATGATAAAAGCTGGCAGGCGCTGCTGACCGATCTCGGACAGATCACCGGTCAGGAGAAGCAGGCCGCCGAGCGGATTGCTGAATTTGATAAGCAACTCGCCACCCTGAAGCAACAGATGAAACTGCCGCCGCAGCCGGTAAGCGCGCTGGTTTATACCGCCGCCGCCCATACTGCCAACCTGTGGACACCGGCGTCCGCCCAGGGCCAGATGCTTGAACAACTGGGCTTCACCCTCGCCACCCTGCCTGAGGGGTTGCATGCCAGCCAGAGTCAGGGGAAACGCCACGACATCGTTCAACTGGGCGGTGAGAATTTAGCGGCGGGCCTCAACGGCCAGAGCCTGTTCCTGTTTGCCGGTGATGAGAAAGATGCCGGGGCGATTTACAGCAATCCGCTGCTGGCGCACCTGCCGGCGGTAGAGAACAAGCGAGTTTATCCACTCGGCATCGAAACCTTCCGTCTCGATTACTACAGCGCCATGCTGGTGCTGCAGCGTCTCTCTTCTCTGTTCGGCTAATCGCCCTTCCCGGCTGGCGCAACGCGTAGCCGGGATATTTCCATCGACTTAACTTTCGCTGACCGCTTCCGGGCGCTGGAACCGACGCAGTTCGTTCAGCAGTCCCATCAAGATCACGCCGACAATCACTAGCGCCCAACCGCTGGCGCTCGCCGAGGCCATCGGAGTCATGATCGCCCCCAGTCCGCCCAGCAAAGCCGCGCCAATGGCGTCGCCGGTGACGTTCTGCGCGGTCCACAGACCGTTAATACGGCCGAGCATCGCTTCCGGCGTCTGGGTCTGAATCAGGGTGTACTGCAGCAGTGAACTGATGGCGCTCAGCCAGCCGAACAACGCCAGACACAACGCCCCCAGCGCCCAGACCGGCATCACGCTGAACAGCGCAATCGCAACGAATGAGCCGACCGTGGTCATCAGCATCAACGCGCCCGGTCGGGCGGTTTGCGCCAGCTGACCGCTGGTCAACGCCCCGAGCGCGGCCCCCAGCGGGATCGCCGCATACAGAAAGCCAATCTGCGACGCTGACATCTGCCAGCCGTCGGCCAGTGCCGGATACAACACCCGCACCGCGCTTGCCATCGTCAACAGGCCGCCGAGCAGAGCAATCCCGCCGATCAGCGGGCTATTGAAGAGGAATTTCAGCCCCGCCAGCAGCGACTTCAGCGGATGCTCTCGCGGCTGCGGCGGTGGGGGCAGCAGCGGCAGGCGCAGCAGGGTCAAGGTGGTAATAAAGGTGCCCGCCGCCGCGAGGCCATAGTTCCAGGCCACGCCGCCGGTCGCCAGCAGCAAACCGCCGATCATCGGCGAAATCACCGAGCCCAGGCGTACCGTCAGCATGGTGATCGCCCCGGCCTGCATCAGGTTTTCGCGCCCGACCAGCGCTGGCGTGGCCGCCAGCAGCGCCGTGACGCCGAGCGAAGCAAAGAAACCATCCCAGATGCCCAGCAGATAAATCGCAATCAGCGACGGTTCAGGCAGTAGCGCGTTGAGACACAGCCCGACAAACCCGATACCGCAGGTGCCGCGCGCTAGCAAAATCAATCGTTTACGCTCGTAGCGATCCGCCAGTACCCCACCCACCATCAGGCCGACAAACATCGAGCAGCCGGTCAACGTGACCGACAGCCCCACCTGCCAGGTCGAGTGGGTCATCATCTGGATTTGTACCGGGATCGCCACGCCGAGCAGGCCCAGCGATAAGATTGAGATAAAGCGGGCAATAAAGACGGCGCGAAACGCCGGGTGGGTCTTCAGCAGGCTGAGGTTCAGCAGCCGGGATTGTCGGTTCATTACAGCGCCTTGTTATTATTTTCCATCTACGCGCGATCCTTCAGGCTGCGTCTTTGTTGGCTGCACTTTTTTAACCCGGTAATACGGTTAGCGTTACTTCCAGGCAGGCGTGCGTGTGGCGCCGCGATGCATTCTGATTGATTTTGCGTATACAATTCTTGTTCTTGTGGGCGGCCATGCTAACATAACCGAATAGAATCGATAACGATAATTACTATCATTATCATATCAGGGATGTGAATTATGTCGTTTCCTGTGACCAGGGTGCGCGCCGTTGCCGTGCCTGGTCTGTTACTCGTCTTAGCCGTTGCTATCGCCCTCAGTCTGCTCGTCGGGGCCAAACCGCTTCCATTGCACGTCGTTGTGGATGCCCTTTCGGGTACCTGCCGCACCGCCGACTGTACCATCGTACTCGATGCCCGGCTGCCACGAACCCTCGCGGGGCTGCTGGCAGGTGCCGCGCTGGGCCTGGCAGGTTCACTGATGCAAACCCTAACCCGCAACCCGCTGGCCGACCCCGGCATACTCGGCGTCAACTCTGGCGCCAGCTTCGCCATCGTGCTGGGTGCGGCGCTGTTTGGTATCCACTCTCCGCAAGAACAGCTACTGATGTCGTTTTGCGGCGCGTTTGGCGCTTCGCTGCTGGTGGCCTTTACCGGTAGCCAGGGAGGCGGCCAGCTCAGCCCGGTACGCCTGACGCTGGCCGGCGTGGCGCTGGCGGCCGTGCTGGAAGGGCTGTCCAACGGTATTGCCTTGCTCAACCCTGAAGTTTATGACCAGTTGCGCTTCTGGCAGGCCGGTTCGCTGGATATCCGTACCCTGCAAACGCTGAAAATCGTCCTGCTTCCGGTGCTAATCGCCGCTGCCGTCACCCTACTGTTAAGCCGGGCGCTGAACAGCCTGAGCCTTGGCAACGATACCGCCACCGCGCTCGGTAGCCGGGTCGCTCGCACCCAGTTTATCGGCCTGCTGGCCATAACCGTACTTTGCGGCAGCGCCACCGCGGTGGTTGGCCCCATCGCCTTTATCGGCCTGATGATGCCGCATATGTCACGCTGGCTGGTGGGCGCGGACCATCGCTGGTCGCTGCCGGTTACCTTACTGGCTACCCCTGCCCTGCTGCTGTTTGCCGATGTCCTCGGTCGTCTGCTGGTCCCCGGTGAACTCCGGGTATCGGTAGTCAGCGCCTTTATCGGTGCGCCGGTGCTGATCTGGCTGGTGCGCCGCCAGTCTCGCGGAGGTGTCATGTGAAAACGCCTTCCCGCCGTCTGCTGCTCAGTTGCCTGATTCTGCTTGCCGCCAGCCTGACCGTCTCACTTTTGGGACTCGGCAGCGGTCTGGTGCCGCTCAGCGTCAATCAGGTGGTTTCCGCCCTGCTAGGTGATGCGCCGCGCAATATCACCATGGTGGTGACCGAATGGCGCCTGCCGCGGGTGCTGATGGCGCTGCTTATCGGCGCAGCCCTTGGTGTCAGCGGCGCTATTTTTCAGTCACTGATGCGCAACCCCCTCGGCAGCCCGGACGTGATGGGCTTCAATACCGGCGCCTGGAGCGGCGTGCTGGTAGCGATGGTGATGTTCGGTCAGAACCTGACGGCTATAGCCCTGGCGGCGATGGTTGGCGGCGTGCTGACGGCGCTGGTGGTCTGGCTGCTGGCGTGGCGCAACGGCATTGAAACATTTCGTCTGATTATTATCGGCATTGGCGTACGCGCGATGCTGGTCGCCTTCAATACCTGGCTACTGCTGCGCGCCTCACTGGAAACCGCCCTTTCTGCCGGGCTGTGGAATGCCGGTTCGCTCAATGGGCTGACCTGGGGAAAAACCTGGCCTTCAGCACCGCTGATTCTGCTGATGCTGGTATGTGCGGCGCTGCTCGTGCGCCGGATGCGCCTGCTGGAGATGGGCGACGATACCGCCTGCGCGCTCGGCGTCCGGGTTGAACGTTCGCGTCTGCTGATGATGTTGGTGGGAGTGGTGCTCACCGCCGCCGCCACCGCGCTGGCCGGGCCGATTTCGTTTATCGCACTGGTGGCGCCGCATATCGCCCGCCGCCTGAGCGGCACCGCGCGCTGGGGATTAACCCAATCGGCGCTCTGCGGCGCGCTGCTGCTGGCGCTGGCGGATTACAGCGCCCAACGTCTGTTTATGCCCTATCAATTACCGGTGGGCGTCGTGACCGTCAGTCTCGGCGGCATTTATCTCATCGCGCTGTTAATTCAGGAGTCCCGCAAAAAATGACCGCTGAAACGACCCGTTTGCGTGGCGACCAGCTCACCCTGGCGTACGGCAAAAAGATCATCGCCGAATCGCTGAACGTCACCATTCCTGATGGCCATTTCACCGCGATTATTGGCCCCAACGGCTGCGGTAAATCCACGCTGCTGCGTACCCTGAGCCGCCTGATGACCCCGGTCAGCGGACATGTTTATCTCGATGGCGAGCAGATCCAACGTTATGCCAGTAAAGAGGTGGCGAAACGCATCGGCCTGTTGGCGCAGAACGCCACCACCCCTGGCGATATTTCGGTGCAGGAGCTGGTCGCCCGCGGTCGCTATCCGCATCAGCCGATGTTTACCCGCTGGCGCAAAGAGGATGATGACGCGGTCAACAAGGCAATGAAGGCCACCGGCATCACCGACCTGGCGCAGCAGAGCGTCGATACGTTGTCCGGGGGACAGCGACAGCGGGCATGGATTGCAATGGTGCTGGCGCAGGAAACCGCCATTATGCTGCTGGATGAGCCTACCACCTGGCTGGACATCAGCCATCAGATCGATCTGCTGGAGCTGCTGAGCGAGCTGAATCGCGAGAAGGGATATACCCTGGCGGCGGTGCTGCACGATCTCAATCAGGCCTGCCGCTACGCAACCCATTTAATTGCACTACGCGACGGAAAAATTGTCGCCGAGGGGGCACCGAAAGAGATTGTCACCGCCGAGTTGATCGAACAGATTTACGGCCTGCGCTGCACGATCATCGACGACCCGGTGGCCCATACCCCGCTGGTCGTGCCGCTGGGACGGCGTTAAACACCTCGTTTTTCCACCGCACTCGGCAATAAAAAACCCCGGTCGCGTTGCGCTTACCGGGGCTACGGTTCAGTGACAGCATAGGGATGCAGTAGCCCGGATAAGGCGCTGGCGCCGCTATCCGGGAACAGACTCAGGATTACCCCAGAATCTCCCGCACTACCGGGCCAATCGATTCGAAGGCCTGCGGCGAGATAATCTCCACGTGGGCGCAGTTCTGGCTAAAGACCTCCAGCTCTCCCACCCAGGGCCCCCACACCACCTGCGGATCCATCCCTTCCTGACGGGTTTTCTCCGCGACAAACAGCGTGGCCTTGCCGTCGAATTTCGCGCTGTGCGCGGTGGTCAGCAGACGTACCGCATCGGCATAGTTGCCCTCGATCACGCTGAACAACTCGCCGGAGGCCTGCCCCTGCTGGGCGGCAAGGAAGGCTTCACGCTCGCGATCGATCTCCGCCAGCACTTCCGGATCCAGACCGTTGGCCTCCTTTTCCGCCCAGTTCTGCGTCTCCGGCGGCCAGGTATCCAGCAGACCGAGGAAGGCTACCGCTTCGCCGCGCTGGCGTAACCGAGCGGCGATGCCCTGCGCCAGGGTTCCCCCGAGGGAATAACCGAAGAGGTAATATGGCCCGTGCGGCTGCTGTGCCAGCAGCGTCTGCAGATGCTGCTCGCAGACCTCATCCAGGCTGGCCGCGCTCATCATCGGCCCTTCCGGTCGCGGCGACTGAATGCCGGTAATCGACCAGCGTGGGCTGAGATAGCGGGCCAGCACGCTGAACTGCCAGGCGAAGCCCGACGCCGGATGGAAACAGAACAGCGTCGGCCCGTCGCTCACCCGCAACGGCAGAATTGCGTCAAAGCCCAGGCGCTGGGCCTGTTCATCGCTGAGATCGGAGGCCAGCAACGCGCTCAGTTTCCCTACCGTCGACGCCACCATTACCTGCCCCGGCGTGACCTGACGGTCCAGTTCACGGCCGAGCTGTGCCGCCAGGCGCATTGCCAGCAGCGAATGGCCGCCAAGGGCAAAGAAGTCGGCTTCAATATCGTCGACCTCGCAGCCCAGCAACTGGCTGAACGCCTGGGCAACCGTGGTTTCAATCCCCGGCTCCGGCGGACGACCGCGCTGTTCATTGCCGAGCGTCGGCAGCGGCAGCGCTTTACGATCCAGCTTGCCGTTAGCGCTCAGCGGCAGTTCCGCCAACTGAATCAACACCACCGGCACCATATGCGGCGGCAGTTGCTCAGCCAGACGCGCTTTCAGCCCTGCGGTATCTAACGGCAGCACGGACTCTGACACCAGATATCCCACCAGTTGACGGGCATCCCCCCCGGTCGCCGCCGCCTGATTAAAGACGCAGGCATTCGCCACCGCCTGAGCAACATCCGGCAGCGCAGACATCACCCGATCGATTTCACCCAGCTCAATACGCTGGCCGCGAATTTTCAGCTGATCGTCGCTGCGCCCGAGATACTCCACCGCGCCGTTCTCCAGCCAGCGAGCTACGTCACCGGTCCGGTACATCCGTTCGCCGGCAGCATACGGGTCAGCAATAAAGCGCGAGGCGGTCAGATCCGGACGCCCCAGATACCCTTGCGCCAGCTGAATACCGGTCAGATATAAATCACCCGCCACGCCCGGCGGAACCGGACGCATGCTGGCATCAAGAATGCGCAGCCCGGTGTTCCACACCGGCCAGCCAATAGGAACGCTGTTGCCGGTAACCGCCGCCAGCTCCGCGCCACAGGCCGGATACCAGCTCACATCCACCGCCGCTTCCGTTGGGCCATACAGATTGTGTAACGGTGCGCCGGTCAACGCTTCCCACTCGCGGCACAGCCCGGTCGGCAGCGCTTCGCCGCTGCAGAAGACGCGCTTGAGCGTGCGGCAGGTCGCCACATTGTCATCATCCAGCGAGGACACAAACGCGGCCAGCATCGACGGTACGAAGTGAGTCGTGGTCACCCCGTAACGGGCAAAGAACTGCTGCATCGCCAGCGGATCGCGGTGCGCTTCAGGCTCCGCCATCACCAGCCGCGCGCCGGTAATAAACGGCCACCAGAACTCCCAGACCGACACATCGAAGCTGCATGGCGTCTTTTGCGCCACCACATCGTCGGCACTGAGCGGATAGTGATTCTGCATCCACAGCAAGCGGTTGACGATCGCAGTTTGCCCCACCATCACCCCTTTCGGGCGCCCGGTGGAACCGGAGGTAAAGATGATATAGGCGGTGTGTTCAGCCTGCGACAGCGCCAGCGGCGCGGCATCGCCCGCCGGCAGCGGCTGCTGATAGCACAGGCTTTCAAGGCCCGGAATATCGCTAAAGCGCGCCAGCTGATCCTCGGCGGTAATCAGCAAGGTTGGACGCGCGTCTTCCAGCATCATGCGCAGACGGTCATCCGGATAGCCGGTATCCAGCGGTAGCCAGGCCGCACCGGCCTCGACGATACCGTGCAGTGCGAGGGTCAGGAACACCGAGCGCGGCAGCGCCACCGCCACGCTATCACCCGGTTTCACACCGCGTTCGCGCAGCAATTGCGCCAGCGCCACCACCTGTTGACGCATTTCGCGGTAGCTGAACTGCCAGTGGGCATCCGCCAGCGCCGGGGCATCGGGGGTTTTCTCCGCCTGTGCCGCGACCAGCGCGCTCAGCGTGGTCACCGGGAGCGCGACGCCGGTGTTATTGACCTGCGCCAGCTGTTCCGTTTCGTCGCGTGACAGCATATCGGCTTCGCCGCAGCGCAGCGCCGGATCGGCAGCAAACTGGGCCAGCAGCGCAGACAGGCGCGCCACGTGGTTGCGCAGCGTCGCTTCGTCATAGCGGGCTTTATTGGCCAGTACTTCCAGCGACAAGCCGCCGGACTCATCCGGGAACAGCGCCAGCTCGAGGTCATTCACCGGGCCGGTCGCCAGGGTGTGGGTCACGGCCTCAACGCCATCAATATCCAGAATGTAATCAAAGACTTTAACGTTGAGTACCGGGCCAAACAGCGGCTCATCGCCGGCGGCTTTGCCGCTATCACGGACAATCTGCTCAGCGTCATAGCGCTGGTGGCGACGCATTTTTTTCAGCTGCGCGGACAGGCGCAGCGCCAGATCGGCGAGGGTTTCCTGAGCGTCGATATGCACCGCTAGCGGCAGCACGTTAAGCACTGGTCCGCTTGCCGTCAGCGCCGCGGATCCCATACGCCGCATAAAGATAAACCCGGCGGCATAATCCATCCGACTGCATAAGCGACCGAGCCACAGGGTCGTCAGCGCCAACGCCAGATCGGCACGTTGGCACTGCGGCAGGCTGGTCGCCAGACGACTGAACAGACCGGCGTCGACATCCAGCTTTAACCGCCAGATGTCGGTACTGGTCGCACGTCCTGCCAGCGGCGCAGACGAGAGCGAGGCCGGAGACGGCAGCGCTTTTCGCTGCTCCATCCAGAACTGTTTATCCCGCAGCCAGGCGTCGCTGCCGTAATAGTGTTGATACTCTTCCACCACCTCGGCGAAAGGCGTAAAGGGGGATGCAGGGGTCTCTTCCCCACGCTGCCAGGCGCGGTAAATTGCGGCGATCTGGCGGGTAATAGCTGGAAAACTGAAGCCATCAACCAGTAAATGATGGTAACGCTGATACCAGTACCAGCAATCATCCGCCACCCGCATCAGCTGGTGACAAACCAGAGGATTGCCGCCATCGACCCGCAGGTTCTGTCCAAGGTCGGCCTGCATTAGCGCCAGCGCGGCGGCATGGGGATCGTGCGCATCGCGCAGATCGTGAGAGTCCGGTTCAGCAAAAGTTCGGCGCTCATCGACCCATTGCCAGGCTTCGCCGTTATCTTCGCAAAACCGCATGCTGAGGGTATCGGCCTGCGCCAGACCGCTGACAATAGCGCGTCCCAGCAGCGCCGGGTCAAGGTTGCCGCGCAGTTCAACATAGTGGGCCACGCTCCATACGCCGGGCAGCGTAGAGAGTCGCTCCGCCATCCAGATCCCAGGCTGTGCCGCCACCAACGGTAAACGAGTGGTCATCTTCGACTCCTTAACGTGCATGGTGTGCAGGGGTGAGGGTTGTCCAGTTCGCAGTCAGCCAGGCATGACATGCCTCTGAGGGCTGCGGCGGGCAAACCACCGTCCAGCCTTGCGGCAGAGCGCAGTGGTGCGGCCACAGGCTGTACTGCTGCTGTTCGTTGCGCAGAATATAAAACTGCCCTTGCGGATTATCGAAGGGGTTGCTGAATTGCATACCAAACTCCTGTCTTTACTCGCCATCCTTTACGTTACTTAGGCGCAGGCTGCCGCCATAACGCCGTCGCAATGATGTTGAGTCTGAAGCGCGCTTTGTCAGTGGTCGTGGCTCAACGGCTGCCATAGCTGGATTAATCCCGCCGTCAGCCCGCCACGCCAGCAAAGAGCATCGTGCCCGCCGTCAACCTGACGCCAGAAAATCGTCTGCTGTGTGTGTTGTAATTGCGATAAAAGCGCCTGGTTGGCGCGAAAAATCAGCGGCTCACGCTCACCGGCTTCCAGCCAGATTCGCAGCCCCTGCGGATGAAGTTCCCCCCGGCTCAGGCGCTCAATCAGCAGGCCCGTTCCGGCGCCGCCGCGATGCGGCCACCAGTAAGAGCCAGACTGACTCAGGACGCAACCAAAGCGTTCCGGCCAGTACAGCGCGGCAAACATCGCCGCCAGGCCGCCAAAGCTCTGCCCGGCGACCACGGTACGATCGGCGCGATCGCTGAAGGGGGCGATGTGGCGCACCAGGGGTAACAGTTCTTGCTGTACCGCCAGCCAAAATTCCGCATTGCAGGGCAGTTCCCGGCCACGATGTTCGTTATCAATGACATCAATCAGCAGGTAGACCGCCTGAGGCAGTTTTTCCGCCTGCGTCAGCTCAGACAGCGCCGGCCAAACCGGCATGCTTTCGGCCCAGAACTGGCCGTCCAGCAGCACCGCCAGCGGGCGTTCTTCGGGCGCGTCATCGCCGGTTGTGTAAATCCATATTCGCCGGGTGTTGCCCAGCCTGACGCTGCGCCACTCAATGCATACCGGCGCAGACGCGCGGGTACTGCGCGGCGACCAGCCCGGTTGTTCCGGCGCCTGCGGCAGCTCCAGCGCCGACACCGCATGACCGCGCCCGCCCTTCCAGCTTTGGGGGTTTAACGGGTCGGCAATCGCACGCGGTAGCAGTTTGCGCCAGCCTTCACGCAGCAGCATGCGGTCCGGGCCGCCACCGTTGAAAATCTCGGGAGCAAAGTCGTCTTCACGATCGGAGGGAATAAAACAGTAGCTGCCGCGCCAGGTCGGCGACAGGGTCGTTTGCCAGCACCAGGCATCGGTGCCAGGCACCCGCGTTAGGGTTTGCGGTACGGCATTTTGATGATGGTCGGTCACGCCGGTGATATAAATCCACACTCGCCGGGTCGACGAGGTCTCTTCACAACCCGCCGGATCCCGCCACCAGAATGTCACTAAACAGCGGTCATCACGGGCCTCGGACTGTGGTCCGGAGAGCGTCTGCCACCATTCATCACTTCCTGTTATTAACATCCCGTCATTAACCCTATGTTTAACGTGATTTTTCTCAACAAACGTAATTTTTATTGATAATATTATTGATAACTATTTGCATTTGCAATAGCGTATTACCGCCCTTTGGGAGACTCACTTCTAATTACACAGGTCAGAGAAGGTCGTTTGGTTAGCGACGGAATGCCAGGACCCTCTACTGACGACATTTTTTGCTGCCTCCCCTCCCGGTGGGATGGGACTTCAGGGGAAGGCGGCAACGAAAAGCAGGACGTAAAATGAATAACAAAATCAAATCATTGGCCTTACTGGTCAATCTGGGAATTTACGGTGCGGCCTTCCCGCTGTGTGCGGAAGAGACCCTCGATAGCCAAAAAACGGCCACCGAAGAAACCATGGTGGTGACTGCCGCCGAACAAAACCTGCAGGCGCCTGGCGTCTCGACCATCACCGCCGATGAAATTCGTAAACGTCCACCGGCCCGCGATGTTTCAGAAATTATCCGTACCATGCCGGGCGTCAACCTGACCGGTAACTCCACCAGCGGCCAGCGCGGTAACAACCGTCAGATCGATATTCGCGGCATGGGCCCGGAAAACACCCTGATTCTGATTGATGGCAAACCGGTCACCAGCCGTAACTCCGTGCGCCTGGGCTGGCGCGGTGAGCGCGACACCCGCGGCGACACCGGTTGGGTTCCACCAGAAATGATCGAGCGCATCGAGGTCATTCGTGGCCCGGCCGCCGCCCGCTACGGTAACGGCGCGGCAGGTGGCGTGGTCAACATCATCACCAAAAAAGGCGGCGATGAGTGGCACGGTTCATGGAATACCTACATGAACGCCCCGGAGCACAAAGATGAAGGCTCCACCAAGCGTACCAACTTTAGCCTCAGCGGCCCGCTGGGCGGCGATTTCAGCTTCCGCCTGTTAGGCAACCTGGACAAAACCCAGGCTGATGCCTGGGATATCAACCAGGGTCATCAGTCCGAGCGTACTGGCATTTATTCCAATACCCTGCCCGCCGGGCGCGAAGGGGTTCAAAACAAGAATATCGACGGTGTCGTGCGCTGGGATTTCGCGCCGATGCAATCACTGGAATTTGAAGCGGGATACAGCCGCCAGGGCAACCTCTACTCCGGTGATACACAAAACACCAACACCAACGATCTGGTGAAAGAAAACTACGGTAAAGAGACCAACCGTATCTACCGCAATACCTACTCGATGACCTGGAACGGTGCCTGGGATAACGGTATTACCACCAGCAACTGGGCGCAGTACGAACATACCCGCAACTCACGTAAAGGCGAAGGCCTGGCCGGGGGAACCGAGGGGATCTTCAGCAGCAATCAGTTCTCTGATATCGACCTGTCCGACGTGATGCTGCACAGCGAAATCAGCATTCCGTTCGATCTGTTAGTGAATCAGAACCTGACGCTGGGTACCGAATGGAACCAGCAGCGCATGAAGGATAAGGCATCAAACACCCAAACCTTTATGGGCGGTACCATCCCAGGCTATGACAGCACTGGTCGCAGCCCGTACTCAAAAGCCGAGATTTTCTCCCTGTTTGCTGAAGACAACATGGAGTTAACCGACACCACCATGTTAACCCCGGCGTTGCGTTTCGATCATCACAGCATTGTCGGCAATAACTGGAGTCCTTCTCTGAACCTGTCCCAGGGCCTTTGGGATGACTTCACGCTGAAAATGGGCATCGCCCGCGCCTACAAAGCGCCAAGCCTGTATCAGACCAACCCGAACTACATTCTCTACAGCCGCGGTCAGGGTTGCTATGCGAGCCAGGCCGGTTGTTACCTGCAGGGTAATGAAGACCTGAAAGCAGAAACCAGCATCAACAAAGAAGTTGGCCTCGAGTTTAAACGCGATGGCTGGCTGGCGGGCGTCACCTGGTTCCGCAACGACTACCGTAACAAGATTGAAGCGGGCTATTCGCCGGTTTACACCAACGGTAGCGGCACCGATCTCTACAAATGGGAAAACGTCCCTAAAGCGGTTGTTGAAGGCCTGGAAGGAACGCTGAACGTACCGGTTACTGAAACGGTGAACTGGACCAACAACATCACCTATATGCTGCAGAGTAAGAATAAAACCACCGGCGATCGTCTGTCGATTATTCCGGAATATACGCTGAACTCCACCCTGAGCTGGCAGATTCAGGAAGACGTTTCCGTCCAGTCGACCTTCACCTGGTACGGCAAGCAGCAGCCGAAGAAATATAACTACAAAGGTCAGCCGGTCACCGGCAGCGAGAAAAACGAGGTTAGCCCGTATAGCATCCTCGGCCTGAGCGCGACCTGGGACGTCACCAAATACGTCAGCCTGACCGGCGGTGTGGATAACGTCTTTGACAAGCGTCACTGGCGTGCCGGTAATGCCCAGACCACCGGCGGTGCGACCGGCTATATGTACGGCGCAGGGGCTGAGACCTTCAACGAACCGGGTCGTACCTGGTACATGAGCGTCAATACCCACTTCTGATTGTTCTCCTGATCTCCCCCGCCCTCTTCTCATGGAGGGCGGAGGGAGGAATCTGTTAACATCCCTCGATGCACATCCAACACACGATAATCCAGCTTGCCGGCCATTCGCTTCATCGGGTTGATTTCGATCCGGCGACGTTTCAGGCTACCGATCTCCTGTGGCTCCCTCATCATGCCCGGCTCGCTAACGGTGCGCGTAAACGGCAGACCGAACATCTTGCCGGCCGCATCGCCGCAGTTTACGCCCTACGGGAAGTGGGGGTAAAAGCGATCCCCGGAATTGGCGAGCAGCGCCAGCCACTGTGGCCGGCGCCATGGTACGGCAGCATCAGCCACTGCGGACATAGCGCGCTGGCGGTGGTCTCTGAGCGTCCGGTCGGCGTGGATATTGAGCAACTGTTCTGCCCGTCTTTGGCGTCGGAACTGGAAAGCAGCATTATCACCCCGGCGGAACGCGCGGTGCTAAACGCAAGCGGGCTGTCCTTTGAACTGGCCCTGACCCTGGCGTTTTCAGCGAAGGAGAGCGGGTTTAAGGCGAGTCATCCGGACACACAAGCCGGAACCGGTTTTAGCGACTTTCAGTTGGTACATATAAAGGAAGGACGTTTGCTACTTCGGTTATCTACCGAGGAGTGTTGGCTGTCATGGATGATGGAGGATGAGTACGTCATTACGCTATGCACGTCGTAAAAACGAAACCCGCACGGTTTTCCGTACGGGTAAGTCATCCAACGTGGCGATAAAATCAGCGCATCTGCTTTGCTAGCTCAGCAATGGACGCTGCATCAAAACCGTGGTGTTTGCGCAGCCAGCCGCGATCTGCCGCTGCAGCATACTCGCCGTCCGGAATTCCAAGGCGCTTAAGCGTCATACCTGCTCCGGCTTCTGCCAGCACCTCTGCCACCAGGCCGCCCAAACCACCGTTGACGTTATGTTCTTCCACGGTAATCACTGCTTTGCAAGGCTTCAATGCAGCCAGCAGCGCGGCGGTATCACAAGGACGGATTGACGGGATGCTCACCACTTTAGCCTCAATCCCCGCATCGGCCAGAATCTGCGCGGCATCGACGATTTCATGAACCGTAGAACCGGTTGCTACCAGCGCAATATCTTCGCCTTCGCGCAAGGTCACCACGGCCCCCGGCACGAACTGATAATCTTCATCATGTAACTCCGGCAATGCTTTGCCGTCGAGACGAATATAAACCGGTCCTTGATACCCAATAGCGTAATCAATAATCTGCCGACATTCTCGCGGTGAAGAAGGTGCAAAAATTTGAATATTGCCGAAACCGCGCATCACTGCCAGATCGTCAATCGCATGATGAGTACTCACCAGAGGGCCGTAGCTGGCACCAGCATTAAGACCAAACAATTTGACGTTGGTGTTGTTATAGCAAACGTCGACTTTAATTTGCTCATTAGCGCGAGAGATCAAGAACGGCGCTGCGTTACAGGTCACCGCCACTTTTCCGCCCAGTGCCAGCCCTGCGGCCATTCCAACCATGCTCTGCTCGGCGATACCCACGTTAACCAGGCGACCTGGAAATTGTTTAATAAACGGGGCAATTTTCGCGGTTGACGTTGAGTCAGCGACCACAGGCACCAGATCGACACCACGCTCAACAGCATCAATAAACGCCTGAACCATCACGGTCGCCAGATGTTCTGCATTACTCATCTTTCAGTTCCTCCAGTGCCAGTGCAATTTCTTCGCCTTTCGGTACCCGGTGGTGCCACTCCGGACGCCCCTGGATAAAGGAAATACCAGCACCTTTCGTCGTGTTGGCAATAATAACGTTCGGTTTACCTTCTTGTTTCAGCGCTTCCAGGGTCGCAACCACCGACGCCATATCGTTCCCCTGGCATTCGGTTACTGCCATACCAAAGGCTTTCCATTTCTCAGCCAGCGGATCGGTATTCATTATTTCGCGAGTCGGGCCTGCCAGCTGCAGGTTGTTTTTGTCATTAATAATGACCAGGTTATCAAGCCCATAGTGAGCAGCAGCCAGCGCCGCTTCCCAGTTACTGCCTTCAGCCAGTTCACCATCACCGGTAATTAAAAAGATGCGGCGGGAGCTGTTACTTTTCTTCGCCGCCAGCGCCAGCCCTACGGCGACAGGCAAACCGTGCCCCAGCGCTCCGGTGTTCAGCTCAATACCAGGGGTTTTCTGACGGACCGGGTGGCCCGGAAGATGTGAATTCGCGTGCTGGTAGGTCTCCAGCCACTCAACAGGAAAGAAACCGGCTTCGGCCAGCACACAGTAATAGCAGCCCACCGCGTGACCTTTCGACTGGATATAGATATCGCGCTGGTCATCAGCCAGACGGTCCGGCGCAACGTTCATAATACGGAAATAGAGCGCGGTGAGCAGTTCCACCTGCGACAGGTCGGCGCCGGTATGTCCGCCGGCCGGGCTGTTGGCATTAAGCCTGACAATGTGACGACGCACTGCGCGAGCTTTACGCTCTAGTGCCTGAACATCATAGCTATAGGGATTCATTTAATACCTCTGAATTTATTTTCAACTTGGAATATTTATTCCGTCAGGGACTAAAAAAACCAGACATCCCCAGCCAACGCATCGCAACTCTTCCGCCGCAGCATCATACTCAGGAACATTCTGCCTCCTTACCACCAGGCAGATCTGCGCCTGGGTACTTTTCAGTTGATCCGAAAGTCGATTGAATATATATTCATTATCGATTCTTTATTCAATTATGCTATCACTGTTTTGTTTTTGTCCATAGCTGATTTTGAGGATTGGCGAAAGTTAGATATCCATCACACTTAAATGTCTTCTCTTTTCGCGTATGATAATGAGCTCTAACATAATGGCTGCACGTAAATGATTTTCGGGGAAATATATGGCTAAGCAGGATGAACAACGGCTATTAGTTAAGATTGCCACGCTTTACTATCTTGAAGGACGCAAGCAGTCCGACATTGCTCAACTTCTCTCGCTTTCTCAGTCATTTGTCTCCCGAGCGATTACCCGTTGTCAAAAAGAAGGCGTTGTAAAAATTAGCGTTGTTCAGCCATCAAATATTTTCCTTAATCTCGAAAAAGGTCTTGAGGATCGCTACGGAATTAAGCAAGCCATCGTGGTCGATACCGAAGAGGACGCCAGCGATCACACGATCAAGCGCGCCATCGGCTCTGCGGCGGCCCACTATCTGGAAACGCGATTACGCCCGAAAGATCTGATCGGCGTCTCCTCGTGGAGCTCAACCATCCGCGCGATGGTGGATGAAGTGCACGCGCAAAATCTTAAAGCCAGCGGCGTTATTCAATTGCTGGGCGGCGTAGGCCCCAACGGTAACGTGCAGGCGACTATCCTCACCCAAACACTGGCGCAACATCTTAACTGCGAGGCCTGGCTGCTCCCTTCCCAGAGCATTGAAGGTTCTATCGAGGAGAAAAATCGTCTCGTCGCCAGTAAAGATGTCGCCGATGTCATCGCTCGTTTCGACGAAGTGGACATTGCTATCGTCGGGATTGGTATTCTTGAGCCTTCGCAACTGCTGAAAACGTCAGGGAACTACTACCACGAAGATATGCTTCAGGTGCTGGCTGAACGTGGTGCAGTCGGGGACATATGCCTGCACTACTACGATAAAAATGGCCAGGCCGTGTTAAGCGACGATGAAGATCCTGTTATCGGCATGGCCCTTGAGAAGGTGAAGAAGTGCCCTAACGTGGTTGCCCTTGCCGGTGGTAGCGATAAGGTTGCGGCTATCAAAGGCGCGTTATCAGGTGGTTATATCGATGTCCTGGTCACCGACTACCCCACTGCACGACTGCTTATCGCCGGCTAATTTTTCACTCTGCCACTTTACCGCATCCTTTACGCTTTCTAATGAGCGTAAAGGAACTGCAAATAAATATTTATTTTTCAAAAAGATAATCACACACCCCAACGCTCTCTTCTATCTCTCCTCGCATGCTTCACCGATCGGATAAGTGTGATTGCCAGCACAATTGATGACTTTGCCTGTAGCCCGACGGGAAGTTTCTGGCTAAGGTATCAAATAAATAATCACTATCGAATATATATTCAGTGATTAAAAAAGTGAAAACGAATTGTCACATCATGGCCTGCTAAGACGCATTGCGATAAAGAGGACTATCTTGCTTACCCTCTCAGCGCCAGGACGAAGTGTGACTCAGGAGACGACCTAATGCAGGTAACATGTAAAGAGTTCATTATTGCCCTGGACGAAGGCACCACTAACGCCAAAGCTGTCGTGCTCGATAGCCGTGGTCACGTCGTGGCAAAATTCTCTCAGCCGCTGGCCATTCAAACGCCGCGAGATGGTTGGGTAGAGCAGTCGGGCGAAGGTCTGGTTGAGGCCTCGCTTGACGTTATCGCTAAAGCTGTTGAGCACGTGGGTGCAGAAAACATCGCCGCATTAGCCATCAGTAACCAGCGAGAAACCGCCATCGGCTGGTACCGTCAGAGCGGCAAACCGATTAACGCCGCCATCACCTGGCAGTGTACGCGCAGCGCGACGTTTTGCGATGAACTGCGCCGCAACAACAAAGAACAACAGATCAAAACCACCACCGGTTTGCCGATTGCGCCCCTGTTCTCTGCCTCAAAAATGCGCTGGTTACTGGAATCCGTTCCTGATGGCCGCATGCAGGCAGAACGTGGAGAGATCTGCCTTGGCACTATCGACAGCTGGCTGCTGTGGAATTTAACCCAAGGCGAAGCCTTCTATTGCGATCACTCCAATGCCGCACGTACCCAGTTGCTGAATCTGCAAACCGGGCAGTGGGATAACGAGATGCTGGCGCTGTTCCAGATCCCGAGCGCCGCACTGCCGGAGATTAAACCTTCCAGCGGATTATTTGGTTACACCCGCGGACTTAACACCATTCCCGATGGTATTCCGGTGATGGCGATGGTCGGCGATTCCCACGCTGCACTTTTCGGCCATGCTCTTGGCGAACCGGGCTGTGTGAAAGCCACATACGGTACGGGGTCATCGGTGATGGCGCCGGTAAAATCCGCACAGTGCGACATCGGCGCGCTGGCCACCACCATCGCCTGGCACGACGGCGACAGCATCACCTACGGACTGGAAGGTAATATTCCGCATACCGGCGATGCCGTTGCGTGGATGGCTGATAGCACCGGCCTGAGTGAACTATCCGATGCCGAACTGGCTCACGAACTCAATACGCTTCCCGCCTCCGTGGAATCTACGCTGGGCGTCTATTTTGTGCCAGCCTTAACCGGCCTGGGCGCACCGTGGTGGGACGACAGCGCCCGTGGCGTTATTTGTGGCCTGAGCCGCGGCGTCAAACGAGCCCATCTGATCCGTGCCGCTCTGGAGTCTATCACCTATCAAATCGCCGACGTGGTCGTCGCCATGCGCCAACAGGATGACTTTCAGCTGACGGCATTAATGGTCGACGGCGGCCCGACGAAAAACGACTGGCTGATGCAGTATCAGGCCGATCTGCTGGGCTGCCCGGTAATGCGCAGTGACATTGCTGAACTTTCAGCGATCGGCGCAGCCTTGCTCGCCCGAAAAGCCCTAAATCCAGGTTCCGTGACCGACCTGAAAGCGTTCTTAACCGAACATAGCGAATTCATCCCCGACATGGCCCGCCACCAACGCTTGCAGAAAAGATGGCAGGAGTGGCGCCATGCAGTGAACAGAACATTATGGAAACCGGCAACGTCCGCCTGATACCCACCAGGGAATCTCGTGTGTGACGACCCTTAATCACTAACAGAAGGAGACTTCCGGCCCATAAATTTGATTTTCTGGCCTTACGTTGTTTCACCGTACCCGACAATAACAACCAAGAGAGATAATTGTCATGAAATTACGTTTAACGCTTTTAACTGCAGCGACCCTGACCGCCTTTTCTTTTGCCACCCATGCTGCAGAAAAAGGCACCATTATGATCATGGTAAACTCATTGGATAACCCGTATTACGCCTCTGAAGCCAAGGGGGCCAGCGAGAAAGCAAAAGAACTGGGATATCAGACCACCATTCTATCCCATGGCGAAGATGTAAAAAAACAGAATGAGCTAATTGATACCGCCATCGGCAAAAAGGTTCAGGGCATTATTCTGGATAATGCTGATTCTACCGCTAGCGTCGCTGCCATTGAGAAAGCCAAAAAAGCGGGCATTCCCGTCGTATTAATCAACCGCGAAATCCCTGTCGATGATGTTGCACTTGAGCAAATTACACATAATAACTTCCAGGCGGGTTCGGAAGTCGCCAACGTATTTGTAGAGAAGATGGCGGAGAAAGGAAAATATGCCGAACTGACCTGTAACCTTGCAGATAATAACTGTGTTACCCGTTCTAAATCCTTCCATCAGGTCATCGATCAGTACCCGGATATGGTGAGCGTTGCAAAACAAGATGCTAAAGGGACATTAATCGACGGCAAACGCATCATGGACAGCATTCTGCAAGCGCATCCTGACGTAAAAGGTGTGATTTGCGGTAACGGCCCTGTCGCCCTCGGTGTGATTGCCGCGTTGAAAGCCGCAAATCGCACTGATGTTGTGGTTGTCGGTATCGACGGTAGCAACGATGAGCGCGATGCGGTGAAAGCCGGAACGCTGCAGGCAACCGTCATGCTTCAGGCTCAGGCTATCGCCGCTCAGGGCGTTACCGACCTCGATAACTACCTGCAAAAAGGGGAAAAACCGGCGAAGCAGCGCGTGATGTTCCGCGGCATTCTGATCACACAAGACAATGCAGACAAAGTTCAGGACTTCAATATCAAGTCCTGAGTTCGGGTTGTTGCGCCCCTGTGGGGGCGCACAGGAGAGTATTATGTATAAAAAAACCTGGCTGGCACTGGCTGTTCTTGCGCTCGGAGGCTGTCGTATTGTCTCTCAGCAGGAGCTGGCCGATCTGAAATCCCCGCCCAATCCGCACATGGCTAATATCGACCAGACCTGGCAAGACCAGGTGGTTCCTCAGGTCGTTGCTAAGGCTCGTCCCGTTGCTGAATTAATGACCGCCCTACGTTCGGCGAAAGATATCGATAGTGCCTGTAAAAATTTAGGCTATCGCTCGCAGGATGAAAACCCCTGCATTTTTTACGTGAAAGTTGAAGGCAATATCACCAAAATCGATTCCACTTCCCGTAGTGGAAAAATGACAATTCACGATGCCAGTGGCAGCAATGTCGTCGTACAGATTGGTCCAACCCTGCGCGGTACGCTGTTACGTGATGGGTATCAGGGAGCCAGTTATCAGGACTTTAACGACCAGGTTCTTTTTGGCGAATATGGCCGTGCAATTAACGAACATGCGGTAAAAATGATCGCCGCCGCGCAAGTTAAAATGGGCGATGCGACGCAAGTCTATGGCGTATTCTCAGCCTGGGATATTCCGCAATCCATCCCTGATATTACGCCGGCGAAGATTGTTCGTTTGGGAGGACAATAATATGCAACAGCAAGAACTCGTCACTCCCCAACCAGTCGAATCTGAAGTTATTATCGAAACCCGCGAATTATCTCGTGTTTATCCGGGCGTGATCGCCTTAGATAATGTGAACTACCGGGTCTATCGGAATAAAGTTAACGTTCTGATCGGTGAAAATGGTGCGGGTAAATCCACCATGATGAAAATGCTTGCTGGTGTTGAAACGCCCTCATCGGGTCAAATTATCCTTGATGGGGAGCAGGTCACACTTGGCTCGACCCATCAGGCAGAAAAAAATGGCATTAGCATTATTTTTCAGGAATTAAACTTATTCCCTAACATGAACGTCATGGATAATATTTTCATGGCTAACGAATTTTTTCAGAAAGGCAAAATCAACGAAAAATTCCAATACGCGCTAGCCAAAAAATTACTGGAAAGGCTGGAACTTGATGTCGACCCTTACACTCAACTTGGTGAACTAGGCATCGGCCACCAACAGATGGTCGAAATTGCGCGCGCACTCTCTAAAGATACGCGTGTATTAATTATGGATGAACCTACTTCTGCACTCAGTCAGTCGGAAGTCAAAATCCTGTTTAACGTTATTGAACAACTCAAACGCCGCGGCGTTACCATTATTTATATATCTCATCGTCTGGAAGAACTGATGGAAATTGGCGATCACATTACCATTTTCCGCGATGGCCGCTTTATCAGTGAACGACAGGTTAACGATGCCAGTATTCCTTGGATTATCGAACAGATGGTCGGCGATAAGAAAAAGCATTTCGACTACCAGCCCGCACCAAAGGGTGAAGCCGTTCTTGCCGTCGACGGTCTGACGGCCCTACACCCTAGCGGAGGCTACAAGCTGAATGACGTGACCTTTACCTTAAGTAAGGGAGAAGTCATTGGTATTTATGGTTTGCTCGGCGCAGGACGAACGGAGCTGTTTAAAGGACTTGTTGGGCTCATGCCTTGCCAGAATGGCAGCGTTCAGCTTAATGGCGAAAATATTGAAAAATCCCCCTTTCAGGCACGCTTAAAAAAAGGACTAGCACTCGTTCCTGAAGACCGACAGGGCGAAGGCGTGGTGCAGATGATGTCGATTCAATCGAACATGACCTTATCTGATTTTAGTTTGCAGGGTTTTCGTCGGGCGTGGAAATGGCTGAATCCGCAGAAAGAAATTACCTGCGTCAAAGAGATGATTCGTGAACTGGCTATCAAGGTTAGCGACCCCGACCTGCCAATTACCTCCTTAAGCGGTGGTAACCAACAAAAAGTAGTGCTTGGCAAAGCATTAATGACGAAGCCTGAGGTCGTTTTTCTTGATGAACCGACCCGCGGTATCGATGTCGGCGCTAAAACCGACGTTTACCACCTGATCGGCAAAATGGCCCACCAGGGTCTGGCAGTGATGTTCTCTTCATCTGAACTGGATGAAGTCATGGCGCTCGCTGACCGAATTCTGGTGATGGCCGATGGCCGTATTACCGCCGATTTACCGCGTCATGCCGTTACCCGCGAAAAATTAATCGCGGCTTCAACACCTCAAGATTAATCAGGCTGGAATCCATCATGAACCAGAAATATATGATTTATATGTACCTGCTGAAGGCCAGAACGTTCATCGCTCTGCTGCTGGTTATCGCATTCTTCAGCGTGATGGTACCGAATTTCCTGACCACCTCTAACCTGCTGATTATGACTCAGCACGTGGCGATTACCGGCCTGTTGGCCATCGGCATGACGCTGGTTATCCTCACCGGGGGGATCGACCTCTCCGTCGGCGCCGTCGCCGGGATCTGCGGAATGGTCGCGGGAGCGCTATTAACTAACGGCCTGCCGTTATGGAATGGCAGCGTTATTTTCTTCAATGTGCCTGAAGTCATTCTGTGCGTTGCCCTCTTCGGGGTGATCGTCGGTTTCATTAATGGTGCCGTGATCACCCGTTTCGGCGTTGCGCCCTTCATCTGCACGCTGGGCATGATGTATGTCGCCAGAGGCTCTGCCCTGCTGTTTAACGACGGTAGCACCTATCCCAACCTTAACGGCATGGAGGCGCTTGGCAACACCGGTTTTGCGACGCTGGGTTCCGGAACGTTGATGGGGATATACCTGCCAATCTGGCTGATGATTGCCTTCCTGCTGCTGGGCTACTGGCTGACCACCAAAACGCCTCTGGGCCGCTATATCTACGCGATTGGCGGTAATGAATCCGCTGCTCGTCTGGCCGGCGTTCCTATTGTTAAAGCTAAAGTGTTTGTTTATGCCTTCTCCGGTTTGTGTTCCGCGTTCGTCGGCTTAATCGTCGCCTCGCAACTGCAAACTGCCCACCCGATGACCGGCAATATGTTCGAAATGGACGCCATCGGCGCCACCGTACTCGGCGGAACCGCACTGGCAGGAGGCCGTGGCCGGGTTACCGGATCGATCATCGGCGCCTTCGTTATCGTCTTCCTTGCTGATGGCATGGTGATGATGGGGGTCAGCGATTTCTGGCAAATGGTCATTAAGGGCGTGGTTATTGTCACCGCCGTCGTCGTCGACCAGTTCCAGCAAAAACTACAGAACAAAGTCATCCTGATGCGCCGCCATGATGAAAAACTGGCAGCGGCCGGGGCCACCAGTTAATAAGGTTTTTATTACCCCGCCGAACCCACTTACGTTCGGCCTACATGAGGGAAAAAACATGCAAAGAAATTTCCACAACAAAACGGTTGTTATCACCGGCGCATGCCGCGGAATTGGTGCCGGCATTGCTGAGCGCTTTGCGCGTGATGGCGCCAATCTGGTGATGGTCTCTAATGCCGAACGCGTCCATGAGACGGCGGAAGTACTGCGTCAGCGCTACCAGGCCGACATCCTGTCATTGCAAGTTGATGTGACCGATGAGGCGCAGGTGCAGTCACTGTATGAACAGGCCGCGGGGCGTTTCGGTACTATTGATGTCTCAATCCAGAACGCAGGCGTCATCACCATCGATTATTACGATCGCATGCCAAAAACCGACTTCGAGAAAGTGCTGGCCGTAAATACCACCGGCGTCTGGCTGTGCTGCCGTGAAGCCGCTAAATACATGGTGAAACAAAACCATGGCAGCCTGATTAACACCTCTTCCGGCCAGGGCCGTCAGGGATTTATCTACACGCCACATTATGCCGCCAGCAAAATGGGCGTCATCGGTATTACCCAAAGCCTGGCGCATGAGCTGGCACCATGGAATATCACCGTTAACGCCTTCTGTCCAGGCATCATTGAAAGTGAGATGTGGGATTACAACGACCGCGTATGGGGAGAAGTCCTCAGCACCGAGCAAAAACGTTATGGCAAAGGTGAACTCATGGCGGAGTGGGTCGAAGGTATTCCGATGAAACGCGCCGGTAAACCGGAGGATGTCGCTGGTCTGGTGGCATTCCTGGCGTCAGATGATGCCCGCTATCTCACCGGACAGACCATCAATATTGATGGCGGCCTGATTATGTCGTAAACCGCTAGCCTGTCGCTCCCGGGTTGCGGCTAACACCTTACCCGGGCTACACGCCGCTTCAGAAAACCCTCATTGCCTGATGCGCCACAAGATATTTATTCAGAGAGTAATGACTATGATTGCGAAAGATTTTGCCCAGCAACTGTTTAATCTGCAGGACCGCGTAGCCTTTGTAACGGGCGCAGGTAGCGGCATCGGTCAAATGATTGCCTACGGACTCGCCAGCGCGGGTGCTCGGGTAGTCTGCTTTGATCTCCGCGAAGATGGCGGCCTTGCTGAAACGGTTAACAATATCGAGGCTATTGGTGGACAGGCCTGTTTTTATACCGGAGATGTACGCCAGCTGAGCGAGTTACGTAAGGGTGTCGAGTTGGCTAAAAATCGCTTTGGCCGCCTTGATGTCGCCGTCAACGCAGCAGGTATCGCTAACGCCAACCCGGCACTGGAGATGGAAACCGAACAATGGCAGCGGGTCATTGATATTAACCTGACTGGCGTGTGGAACTCTTGCAAGGCAGAAGCCGAACTGATGCAGGAATTCGGCGGTGGGTCGATCATTAATATCGCCTCTATGTCCGGCATTATCGTTAACCGAGGTCTGGATCAGGCTCATTATAACTGTTCCAAAGCTGGCGTGATTCACCTGTCAAAAAGCCTCGCCATGGAATGGGTCGGTAAAGGGATCCGCGTTAACTCCATCAGCCCGGGATACACCGCTACGCCGATGAACACCCGCCCTGAGATGGTCCATCAGACCCGTGAATTTGAAAGCCAGACGCCAATTCAGCGTATGGCGAAAGTCGAAGAGATGGCAGGACCGGCGCTGTTCCTCGCAAGCGATGCCGCATCATTTTGCACCGGCGTTGATCTGGTGGTTGATGGCGGTTTTGTCTGCTGGTAAGCCTTCTGCAAATACCACGATGCAGGACGTGTCATTACCGTATTATGCAGGATGGCGGCGCTATTGCTGTTAACCGGTCTATTTTCTTTTGCCGTCCATCCTGCGCCTTCATCAGTTAAAAAAGGTGCCTGAAGGTTCCTTACCCAGCCTGCGGATAGGCGGGGATCGCTCCCCGCATACCGGCTACTTCTTCGTTTCGTAAGCGAGAACCGCCTTAAACTCCATATGACGTTCTTTAATACTTAACTCACACAGCGAGTCGCGCACCATTAACGTCAATCCCAGTGCTGTCAGACATAACACCATGATTGCCACCAGGGCATACTTTGTCAGCATCTCGTTGCCTCCATGCGAAGAAGAGGCTACTATCCAACGTGCTAGGGTTGGATTGTGAGCCTCAGGTTGATGGGAACATCTCCTGGGGCTTCGTCTTTCTGAATCCTCGCCTAAGCCTGAACTCAGAAAGCCTCAGGCACCCGCCGTCATCATACGCTTCCCTGCGCATACCACTGGCTATTTAACCAGCTAAAATCATTTTTAAGAAAACGTTCAGACGGCCTACATCCCCGGGAAGGTCACGCTGTTTCCCGGCGCTTCGCGATGCAGATGGATAAAGTTCAGATGGCGCTCGTACTGATCGAGAATATCGGTGATCACCTGCTCTTTGCTGTAGTCCATCAGGTCATTGCCCTGGCTCCCTTCCAGCAGGAAGGTCTCCAGACGATAGTAAGTCGACTTCCCGCTACGCGCCCGGTAGGTAAAACCGGGAATGGAATACTGCTGCGGCCAGATCTGATAGACAAAGTTCTGCTCGTCACCCATATGAACCAGCAGGTCGAGGTGGCCCAGGTTGCCCCCCTCTTTCGGCGGCAGGCTTTTCAGCTCGACGTAAGCGCCGCGTAGCTTAAGCTCCTGCGCCACCTCTTCCATTGCCGGGAAACAGACCGTCTCCATCATCTGGCGGGTATAGCGCGTACCGGGGTAGTTCATCAGCCGCGACAGGCGCTTCTTCCAGCTCAGACGATCCTGCCCCCCCAGCGGGCGCGGGGCGGTATCACGATTGGCACTCTCGCGGCGATAGTCTTCGACCTTCAGTGACTTATACAACCCCGCCATCACGAAAAAGATCACGAAACTGAACGGCAGTCCCATAATTACCGTGGCGTTTTGCAGGGCTGAGATGCCGTTGGTCATTAGCATTCCGAGGGTCAGCAAACCAATCACTACTGACCAGAAAATCCGTAACCAGTTGGGCGCATCGCTGTTGATATCCTTCAGCTTCGAGGTGAAATTACCCAGCACTAACGCCCCGGAATCGGCGGAGGTGACATAAAACAGCAGGCCGGTGATTGTCGCCACCGAGGCGCTAAAGGTAAACGCCGGATACTGCGCCAGCAGGTTATAGAAGCCACGCTCCGGATGGGCGACCGCCTCTGCGGCAAAGGCCGCATTGCCATGGATAATTTCATACAGCGCGCTGTTGCCAAACACCGACAACCACAGCAGCGTAAAGGTGAACGGAATAATCAACGTTCCCAATACGAACTGACGAATGGTGCGCCCGCGCGAAATACGCGCCAGGAACAACCCGACAAACGGCGACCATGCCACCCACCACGCCCAGAAGAACAGAGTCCAGTTGTTCATCCACTCCACCGGGCGGTCAAAGGCGAAACTGTTCAGCGTCATGCCCATAAAGCGATTCACATAGTCGCCGACGTTAAGCACCAGCGCATTGAGCAGAAACTCGGTATCCCCCATAAACAGGATGAACAGAATCAGCCCCAGCGCCAGTATCACATTCAGCTCGGAAAGAATACGAATGCCTTTATCGACCCCGGAGGTCACAGAAATGGTGGCAATAATTACCGACAGCACGATAAGCGCCGCTTTCGCACCCAACGAATCCGGAATATCGAACAGCACGTTGAGGCCGTAATTAAGCTGCACAACGCCAATCCCGAGAGTGGTGGCGATACCAAAAATCGTCCCAATAACCGCGGCAATATCCACGCTGTGGCCAATGGGACCATCAATCTTTTTGCCGAAGATAGGATAGAGCGCAGAACGGATGGTAAGCGGCAAATTATAACGATAGCTAAAGTATCCCAGCGCCATCCCCATCAGGGCGTACATCGACCAGCCGGTCAGCCCGTAGTGAAACAGCGTCCACACCATCGCCTGGCGCGCCGCCTCCATGGTCTGCCCCGCCCCTTCCGGCGGCTGCATATACTGGGTCACCGGTTCGGCAACAGAGAAGAACATCAGGTCAATA
Organism: Klebsiella sp. B345; assembly: GCF_051131735.1. Classification (NCBI taxonomy): domain Bacteria; kingdom Pseudomonadati; phylum Pseudomonadota; class Gammaproteobacteria; order Enterobacterales; family Enterobacteriaceae; genus Klebsiella; species Klebsiella sp. B345. Next base: position 4,390,499 of record NZ_CP180443.1, on the reverse strand, counting down.
CCGATCCCGGCGGCAAACAGCATTGCCGCCCAGCTCAGCACGCTAAACTCCGGTTTCGAGTGCTCCGGCCCGAGCTTCACCGACCCGAAGCGCGAGCAAGCTATGCACACCACAAACACGATATACAGCGTCGCGGCCAGCAGATAGTACCAGCCAAAAGTCTTTGAAACCCAGTTTAGGGTACGGCCAATCCAGGCCGCGGAAAAATCGCTGAAGAAGAGAGTCATCAGGGAAAACAACAAAATCAGTCCCGCGGAAGTATAAAAAACCACCGGATTGACTTTGTCCTTTTCTCTGCTCGGCGAAAGGTCTGTCATCCATTCTCCTTACTGTTTTTGCAACTATTAGAATCAAAATCCGCAACAATTAAGACACACTTTATATTGAACGTCCAATCAAAAACCGCTTTAATATATAAACAAAGCTGATGAATAGAGTCTGAAATATGCCCAAACTGGGGATGCAACCGATACGGCAGCGGCAGCTGATTGACGCCACGCTGGCCGCCATTAATGAAGTGGGAATGCACGATGCCACCATCGTGCAGATTGCCCGACGGGCTGGGGTATCGACCGGCATCATCAGCCACTATTTCAAGGATAAGAACGGGCTGCTGGAAGCGACGATGCGTGATATCACCGGCCAGCTGCGCGAGGCGGTACTGAGCCGCCTGCACGCCCTGCCCACAGCCTCCCCGCAGGAGCGGTTGCGCGCCATCGTGGCGGGCAACTTCGATGACAGCCAGATAAGCAACGCGGCGATGAAAGCCTGGCTCGCCTTTTGGGCCAGCAGCATGCATCAACCGATGCTCTATCGCCTGCAGCAGGTCTGCAGCCGGCGTCTGCTGTCGAACATTGTCTATGAGTTTCAGCGCGCCCTGCCGCGCGAAGCGGCGCAGGAGGCCGGTTACGGTCTCGCCGCGCTGATCGACGGACTGTGGCTACGCGCGGCGCTAAGCGGTAAGCCACTGGATAAAGCCCGCGCCGAAACGCTCGCCGAGCACTTCATCAGCCAATATTTGCCAGCGACTTCTCACTAACGGAGGACCCATGTCCCGAATGGCCGAACAACAGCTTTATATCCACGGTGGTTATGTTTCCGCCACCAGCGGTAAAACCTTCGAGACCATCAACCCCGCCAGCGGGGAAGTGTTGGCTATCGTCCAGGCCGCCGGTCGCGAAGACGTCGACCGGGCGGTAAAAAGCGCCCAGAAAGGGCAAAAAATCTGGGCGGCAATGAGCGCCATGGAACGCTCGCGCATTCTGCGCAACGCGGTCGATATTCTGCGCCAGCGCAATGACGAACTGGCGCGTCTGGAAACCCTCGACACCGGCAAACCGCTGAGCGAAACCGCCGCCGTTGATATCGCCACCGGCGCTGACGTGCTGGAGTACTACGCGGGCCTGATCCCAGCGCTGGAAGGCAGCCAAATCCCACTGCGCGAGAGTTCATTCGTCTATACCCGACGGGAACCGCTGGGCGTAGTCGCCGGGATCGGCGCCTGGAACTACCCGATCCAGATAGCCTTATGGAAATCGGCCCCGGCGCTGGCCGCCGGTAACGCCATGATCTTTAAACCGAGCGAGGTCACCCCGCTCAGCGCCCTGAAGCTGGCAGAAATCTACCGCGAAGCGGGCCTGCCGGAAGGGGTGTTTAATGTGCTGCCAGGGATCGGTGCCGAAACCGGGCAGTACCTCACCGAACACCCGGATATCGCCAAAATCTCCTTTACCGGCGGCATCGCCAGCGGAAAAAAAGTGATGGCTAACTCCGCCGCCTCCTCCCTGAAGGAAGTGACCATGGAGCTGGGTGGCAAATCTCCGCTGATCGTCTGCGAAGACGCCAACCTCGACCTCGCCGCCGACATCTCGATGATGGCCAACTTCTACAGTTCAGGTCAGGTCTGCACCAACGGCACCCGCGTGTTTATTCCGACGCGCTTTAAAGCGGCGTTTGAAGAGAAAATCCTCACCCGCGTGGCGCGCATCCGCCCCGGCGATCTGTTTGCGGAAAGCACCAACTTCGGGCCGCTGGTGAGTTTCCCGCACCGCGAAAACGTGCTGCGCTACATTGAGAGCGGCAAACAAGAAGGCGCACGCCTGCTGTGCGGCGGCGATGTCCTGAAAGGGGCTGCGTTCGACCAGGGCGCGTGGGTCGCCCCGACCGTGTTTACCGACTGTCATGATCGGATGACCATCGTGCGGGAAGAGATCTTCGGCCCGGTGATGTCGATTCTGACCTACGACGATGAGGCCGACGTGATTCGCCGCGCCAACGCCACCGAATACGGCCTCGCCGCCGGTGTCGTCACCCCGGATCTCAACCGCGCCCACCGCATCATCCACCAGTTGGAAGCGGGTATTTGTTGGATCAACAGCTGGGGCGAATCCCCGGCGGAGATGCCGGTCGGCGGCTATAAGCACTCCGGCATTGGTCGTGAAAACGGTGTCCAGACTCTGCAGAACTACACCCAGGTAAAATCCATCCAGGTTGAGATGGGTCAGTTTCAATCCGTATTTTAACCAGGAGGTCATTTTTGCAATTTGACTACATCATTATTGGTGCCGGTTCCGCCGGCAACGTACTGGCGACACGACTGACGGAAGATCCCGACACCACCGTCCTGCTACTGGAAGCCGGTGGTCCGGATTATCGTTTTGACTTCCGCACCCAGATGCCCGCCGCACTGGCCTTTCCGTTACAGGGCCGGCGCTATAACTGGGCCTACGAGACCGAGCCAGAACCGCATATGAACAACCGCCGCATGGAATGCGGACGCGGAAAAGGCCTCGGCGGATCCTCGTTGATTAACGGCATGTGCTATATCCGTGGTAACGCCATGGACCTCGACAACTGGGCCGCCGCGCCGGGACTGGCGCAGTGGAGCTACCTCGACTGCCTGCCCTATTATCGCAAAGCGGAAACCCGCGATATCGGCGCCAATGACTATCACGGCGGCGATGGCCCGGTGAGCGTCGCCACGCCAAAGCAGGACAACAATCCGCTGTTCCACGCGATGGTGGAAGCCGGCGTGCAGGCCGGTTATCCGCGCACCGATGACCTTAACGGCTATCAGCAGGAGGGCTTTGGACCGATGGATCGCACCGTGACGCCCCAGGGACGTCGCGCCAGCACCGCGCGCGGCTACCTCGACCAGGCCCGCGGACGCCCCAATTTGACCATCCGCATCCACGCGCTGACCGATCATATTATTTTCGCCGGCAAGCGCGCCGTTGGCGTCGAGTGGCTGGAAGGCGACAGCACCGCGCCATCAACAGCCACCGCCAATAAAGAAGTGCTGCTCTGCGCAGGCGCCATCGCCTCACCGCAGATCCTGCAACGCTCCGGTGTCGGTAACCCGGAGCTGCTGCGTCAGTTCGATATTCCGTTGGTTCACGCCCTGCCCGGCGTCGGCGAAAACCTGCAGGATCATCTGGAAATGTATCTCCAGTACGAATGCAAAGAGCCGGTGTCGCTCTACCCGGCGCTACAGTGGTGGAATCAGCCGAAAATCGGCGCTGAATGGCTATTCGGAGGGACCGGCGTCGGCGCCAGCAACCAGTTTGAAGCGGGTGGGTTTATTCGCAGCCGGGATGAGTTCGCCTGGCCGAATATTCAGTATCACTTCCTGCCGGTGGCGATTAACTACAACGGTTCCAACGCGGTGAAGGAACACGGTTTCCAGTGCCACGTGGGGTCCATGCGTTCTCCAAGCCGCGGCCACGTTCGGCTCAAATCGCGCGACCCGCATGATCATCCGGCCATTCTGTTTAACTATATGTCCAGCGAACAGGACTGGCAGGAGTTCCGCGATGCGATCCGCATTACCCGCGACATCATGAACCAACCGGCGATGGATAAATACCGCGGTCGGGAGATAAGCCCGGGCCTGGACTGTCAGAGCGATGCTGAACTGGATGAGTTCGTGCGTAACCACGCGGAGACCGCCTTCCACCCCTGCGGCACCTGCAAAATGGGCTACGACGAGATGGCGGTGGTCGATAGTGAAGGCCGGGTGCACGGGCTGGAAGGCCTGCGCGTGGTCGACGCCTCGATAATGCCGCAGATTATTACCGGCAATCTTAACGCCACCACTATCATGATTGGCGAAAAAATGGCCGATGCCATTCGTGGTCGTCAGCCGCTGCCAAAAAGTACGGCGACCTATTATGTCGCTAATGGCGCACCGGTTCGGCGCTGAGCATGGCAACGGTGTCGACGTCACGTTGAGCGCTGCTGAACCGTGCTGATATGCATGCCGGGCGCCTTGCCCGGCAATGCCAGAAAATCACGCGTGGTCGCGACACGCTTCCAGCCGTTTCCGCTGCCTTCCATTGTCATCAAAATTATCTGCGGCCAGCCACCTGCGCAGCACCGCATCCCGCGCCGGCCATTCGCTATCGATAATCGATAGCTGATCGCTGTCGCGGGTGCGCCCTTTACGCACCATCTTTTGTCGCAGGCACCCTTCCCAGGTGAATCCCAGACGTTCCGCCGCCCGCCGCGACGCAACATTCATCGAATCGCATTTCCACTCCAGCCGGCGATAGCCCTGCTCGAAGGCGTGTTGCAGCAACAACCACACCGCTTCCGTTCCCAGCGGGGTATTTTTCATCTGCCGCGACCAGGTAACATGGCCGATTTCAACCGTCCCCATCCCGCGGTCGATAGCCATATAGCTGACCAGCCCCAGCGCTCGCCCGCTATGTCGGTCGATAACCGCATACGGTACCAGCGCGTCATCGTTCACTTTCCCGGCGACCCAGTGGGCGGTAGCCTCGAGGCTCTCCGGCCGTGTGCTGGCAAGCCAGGTCCAGTCGCTCTCGTCGCCCTGCGCGTAGGCCACAAACAGATCGGCGGCATGGCGGCGCACGTCCAGCGGCTCCAGCTGACAAAAACGCCCGCCCAATGGCAGACGCTTAAGGAGGTTGGCACCTTGCCAGTCGGCAACCCTGTCGTTCACCCACTGACCATACTGATTGATTTCCGGCATGACCTTACCCCATTGATTGGTAACTAAATAGTTATATCAACTTGCGATGTAGCCGGAAACTGCACCGTCATTTTTTTCATTTATAACTCAAGCGTATTGATTATTCCTTTTACGCATAAGCTTATCGGTATTTTGACTTTACGACGGCAGTGAAGCGGCCTAACGTAGCGAAGCATAAATAATCAAAACAACATTTTTCAGGGATTGCTCATGACCAAAAAACTGCTGCCTTTACTGGTACTGACCGCGCTCTCCGCTGCCGTCCATGCCGCTACACCGCCAACTACCCTGGTCGTTGCCCAGGGACTCGACGATATTGTCAGCCTCGACCCGGCGGAAGCCAATGAGCTGTCCAGTATTCAGACGGTACCGAGCCTCTATCAGCGCCTGGTTCAACCGGACCGCGATAACCCTGAAAAAATCACCCCGATTCTGGCGGAAAGCTGGCAGGCAGATCCGGCAGCCAAAACGCTGACCATCAAGCTCAAGCCTGACGCTAAATTTGCCTCCGGCAACTCGCTGCGCCCGGAAGATATTATTTTCTCTTACACCCGCGCGGTGACGCTGAATAAATCTCCGGCCTTTATCCTCAACGTCCTCGGCTGGCAGCCGGATAACATCGCCAGCCAGTTGAAAAAGGTGGATGACCACACCCTGGAGCTGCACTGGACCGCCGACGTCAGCCCGGCGGTTGCGCTGAATATTCTCTCCACACCGATCGCCTCCATCGTTGATGAAAAACTGGTGGCGCCGAACGTCAAAGATAACGACTTCGGCAACAGCTGGCTGAAAATGCACTCCGCGGGCAGCGGCGCGTTCAAAATGCGCGTCTATCAACCGCATCAGGCCATCGTGCTGGAAGCCAACGACAGCTCGCCGACCGGTGCTCCGAAGCTGAAAAACGTGATTATTAAGAACGTCCCCGACCCGGCGTCTCGTCGCCTGTTGATTCAACAAGGCGATGCTGACGTCGCCCGCGATCTCGGGGCCGATCAGATAGCCGCTCTGCAAGGCAAACCGGGCGTCACGGTGCTGAGCATTCCGTCCGCCGAACAGAACTACCTGGCGTTCAACACCGGCAACAGCGCTAATCCGCTGCTGAAAAACCCGGCCCTGTGGGAAGCGGCACGCTGGCTGGTGGACTACGACGGCATCACCAAAGATCTGCTCAAGGGCCAGTATTTTGTCCATCAGAGCTTCCTGCCGGTCGGTCTGCCGGGCGCGCTGGACAACAATCCGTTTAAATTTGACCCTGAGAAAGCCAAAGCAATCCTCGCCAAAGCCGGGATCAAAGATGCCCACTTCACCCTTGATGTTGAAAACAAACCACCGTTCATCACCATCGCCCAGTCGATGCAGGCCAGCTTTGCCCAGGGCGGCGTGAAGATCGATCTGCTACCGGCAGCCGGTAGCCAGGTATATGCCCGGGTGCGCGCGAAGCAGCACCAGGCGGCGATTCGTCTGTGGATCCCCGACTACTTCGACGCCCACTCTAACGCCAGCGCCTTCGCATGGAATGATGGTAAATCCAGCACCGTCGCCGGACTGAACGGCTGGCAGATCCCGCAGTTGAACAAAGAGACCCAGGCCGCGGTGGCCGAAGCGGACCCGGCAAAACGCCTCGATCTGTATAAAAAAATGCAGGAAGAGTTGCAGCGCAGCTCACCTTACGTCTTCGTTGATCAAGGGAAAACCCAGATCGTGGTCCGCGATAACGTCAAAGGTTATCAGCAGGGCCTGAACGCCGACATGGTCTGGTATGACCGGGTAACCAAGTAACCCAGGTAGCCCGGACAGGCGCTACGCTGACCGGGCTATAACAACCGATCGCACCAGCTGATAACACTGCATTTTTACCGACGGAATAACCATGTCTGCTGTTTTACCTACCAGAGCAGAGCGGCGCAGCGCGCGCCCTCTGCTCGCGCTATTTCAGGGGCTGTTCACCCTGGCGCTGACCCTGCTCGGTCTGCTGCTGGTAACCTTTGCACTCTCGGCGCTATCGCCAGTTGACCGGGTGCTGCAAATTGTTGGCGATCATGCCAGCCAGTCCACCTACGATCAGGTTCGCCACCAGCTCGGGCTGGATCGCGCCCTGCCGGTGCAGTTCTGGCATTACCTGGTCAATCTGGCCCACGGCGATCTGGGCATTGCCAGCTCCACCGGTCAGCCGGTGCTGCAGGATCTGCTTGCCACCTTCCCCGCGACTCTCGAACTGGCCACGCTGGCGTTGATCGTTGGCGCGTTGCTGGGGGTTATCTCCGGCGTACTGTGCGCACGCTACGTGGGGTCGCCATGGGATCTGGCGGTACGCACCTTTACCCTGATCGGCAACTCGGTGCCCATTTTCTGGCTCGGCCTGCTGATGCTGGCGCTGTTCTACGCCAAACTGCAGTGGACGCCAGGTCCCGGTCGAATGGACGATATTTATCAATATACCGTCGAGCCCCGGACCGGCTTCGTGCTGATCGACACCTGGCTCTCCGGCGATAAAGCGGCGTTCAAAAACGCCATCGGCCATCTGCTGCTGCCGGTGCTGCTGCTGGGATACTATTCGCTGGCCAGCATTACCCGCCTGACCCGCTCCGCCTGCCTGAGCGAGATGAACAAAGAGTATATCCTGCTGGCCCGCGCCAAAGGCGCCAGCGAGATGGTGATTCTGCTGCGCCACGTGCTGCCGAACATCCGTGGCACCCTGCTGACGGTGATCGCGCTGGCCTGGACCTCGATGCTCGAAGGAGCGGTCCTGACCGAAACCGTCTTCTCCTGGCCGGGAATTGGCCGCTACCTGACCACCGCGTTGTTTGCCGGCGATACCACCGCCATCATGGGCGGTACGCTGCTGATTGGCGCGAGTTTTGTCTTCATTAATAACCTCACCGACCTGCTGGTCCGGTTGACCGACCCGAGGGTACGCTGATGCCGGCCTATCTGTTTTTGCGTCGCCTGCGTCGCTCCCCCGCCGCCTTTTGCGGGCTGGTGATTATCACCTTGCTGCTGCTGGTGGCGCTGTTCGCCCCCTGGCTGGCGCCGCTCGACCCTAACTGGCAGGATGCCGCCGCGCGGTTGCAGGGGCCGGGTGCCCAGCACTGGCTCGGCACCGACAGCTATGGCCGCGACCTGCTCTCACGTCTGATTTACGGCGCGCGTCCGGCGCTGGGGCTGGTGGCGCTGGTCACCCTTATCACCCTGCCCGTTGGCCTGCTGGTGGGAATTTTGTCCGGCTATTACGGCGGCTGGCTGGAGCGTATTTTGATGCGCTTCACCGACGTGGTGATGTCAATGCCGCGCCTGATCCTCGCCTTTGCCTTTGTTGCCATGCTCGGGCCAGGGCTGGTCAACGGCGCGCTGGCGCTGGCCCTCACCACCTGGCCGGCCTATGCCCGCCAGGCACGAAGCGAAATACAGCGCCTGCGCCACAGTGATTATCTGGCCGCCGCCGAAATGATGGGGATCCGCGGCTGGCGTTTGCTGGTCGGCCATATTCTGCCGCTGTGCCTGCCTTCTGCTATCGTGCGGCTGGCGCTGGACCTGGCGGGAATTATTCTCGCCGCCGCCGGGCTGGGCTTCCTTGGCCTCGGCGCGCGTCCGCCGATGGCGGAATGGGGGGCGATGATTGCCGACGGCATGCAGGTCATTTTCGATCAGTGGTGGATTGCCGCCGCCCCAGGCGCGGTGATCCTGATCGCCAGCCTGGCATTTAACCTGCTGGGCGACGGCCTGCGCGATGTTCTGGAGCCACAACATGACTGATACCCGACTCTCCGTTAGCGGGCTGTGCATCGACTACCCTGCCGCCCGGGTGGTGAATAACGTCAACTTTACCCTTGGCAACGAACGGCTGGCGCTGGTGGGCGAGTCCGGTTCGGGCAAATCCATGACCGCCCGCGCTCTGATGGGGCTGGTACGCAAACCAGGGATGGTCAGCGCAGAAACGTTGAACGTGCTGGGGCACGACCTTCTGACCCTCAACGACCGCAGCTGGCGGGCGTTGCGCGGCAACGATATCGCCATGATTTTGCAGGACCCGCGCTATGCGTTGAACCCGGTACAAAGCATTCAGGCACAGCTGGAAGAAGCGTTAACGCTGCATCAGCGTCTGAACCGCCACGCCCGGCTGGAGGCGGTAAAAGCCGCCATAAATGCCGTCGGCCTCGATCTCCCGGTGCTCAGCCGTTATCCCGGCGAGCTCTCCGGCGGGATGGGACAGCGGGTGATGATCGCCATCGCGCTGCTTAACAACCCGAAAGTGCTGATTGCTGACGAGCCCACCTCGGCGCTCGACTCCCGGCTGCGTAACCAGATACTCGAGCTGCTGGTGGAACAGTGTGAGCAGCGGCAAATGGCGATGCTGTTGATTAGCCACGATCTGCCGCTGGTGGCGGAACATTGCCACCGGGTGCTGGTGATGTATCAGGGTATGCAGGTAGATGAGATGCCGGCGCGGGAACTGCCACAGGCGAGCCATCCCTATACCCGCACGCTCTGGACCTGCCGTCCCGATGCCGGCACCTATGGCCAGATGTTGCCGACGCTCGACAGAACCCTGGATTTTACGGAGGCGGCACATGGCAGTCGTTAATCTCGATGCATTGCAGGTCAATTTTGCCGATAAAACGGCAGTTTCTGCCGCCACTTTCAGCGTTGAGGCGGGGGAAACCTTCAGCCTGATCGGCGCCTCCGGCTGCGGGAAGTCAACTATTTTACGGGTGCTCGCCGGTCTTCAGCGCGAGTGGCATGGCCGCGTCGAGCTCTTCGATAAGGCCATCACACCTGGGGTGCGTTTTCAGGGGGCGTTGCGGCGCAACGTGCAGATGGTGTTTCAGGATCCTTACGCGTCGCTGCATCCCAATCATACTCTGTGGCGCACCCTGGCAGAGCCGCTGAAAATTCATGGTATCGACGAGATTACGCAACGGGTAACCACCGCGCTGGAACAGGTAGGGCTGCCGGCGGATGCCGTCCAACGCTATCCTCACCAACTCTCCGGCGGCCAGCGTCAGCGCGTGGCGATTGCCCGCGCCCTGCTGCTGCGCCCGCAGATCCTGCTGCTGGATGAGCCGACCTCGGCGCTGGATATGTCAGTGCAGGCGGAGATCCTCAATCTGCTGAACCGGCTGAAACAGGAGCATGGAATGACCTATCTGCTGGTCAGCCACGATGCCGATGTGATTGCCCATATGTCAGACCGGGCGGCCTTTATGGCGCAAGGGGTAATTCAGCGCTTCTTCGACCGCGAAGCGCTGGTGAACGGTGAACATCGGATGGGATAAGGTTTTTCCGGATAAGACGTCGATGCCTTATCCGGGAATCATAGCGCGCGGGCGTTACTTCGCCAGGCTGGCAAAGCGGCTGAAGACGCTGTCGAAAATCGCCAGCCCTTTCGCCACCTGCTCGGCGCTGATGGTGCACGGCGGCACTACGTGGATGCGGTTTTCCACCACAAACGCCAGCAGGCCAGCCTCGGTTAACGCCCCTTTAATCGCCGCCATATCCGCCGCGGTTAACGCCGTTTTCTGCTCACGATTGCTGACCAGTTCCAGCGCCTGGAACAGGCCACGACCGCGCACGTTACCGATAATTGCGTGTTTCTCCGCCAGCGCTTCCAGACCCGGACGCAGCACCTCATTGCCGATGGTCGCCGCGTTCTCCACTACCTTCTCTTCTTTCATCGCGTCAATGGTGGCGACAATCGCCGCCATCGCCAGCGGGTGGCCGGAATAGGTCAGTCCCCCGGCAAAGAAATGGTCGTCAAAGTAGCGGGCGATAGGATCGCTGATCAGCACCCCGCCGGCTGGCACATACCCGGCGTTAACCCCTTTGGCGAAGGTCACCAGATCCGGCACGATACCGTCCTGTTCAAAGGCAAACCAGCTACCGGTACGCCCAAATCCGGCCATGACTTCATCGAGGATCAGCACGATGCCGAACTCATCGGCCAGCGCTCGCACGCCCTGCATATAACCATCAGGTGGCACCAGGATCCCGGCGGTCCCCGGAATCGACTCCAGCAGAATCGCGGCGATGGCGGTCGGGCCTTCACACTCGATCATTCTGCGCAGATGGGCCAGCGCACGCTGACACTCTTCCTCTTCCGTCAGCGCGTTAAATTCGCTGCGATAGAGGTACGGGTTAAAGAAGTGCACGTGTCCGCGTGAATATTCGTTCGGTACGCGACGCCAGTCGCCGGTGGCGGCAATCGCGCTACCGGTATTACCGTGGTAGGAGCGGTAGGCCGACAGCACTTTATCGCGCCCGGTGTACAGTCGCGCCATGCGGATAGCGTTCTCGTTAGCATCCGCCCCGGCGTTGGTGAAAAACACCTTGCTGAAGCCTTCCGGCGCCAGTTCAACGATGCGTTTTGCCGCTTCGCCACGCGCCAGGTTGGCGGTAGCTGGCGCAATGGTCACCAGCTCATCCATCTGCGCTTTCATGGCCGCCAGCACGCGAGGATGCTGATAGCCGATGTTGACGTTCACCAGCTGGCTGCTGAAATCAAGGTAGGTATTGCCGTCGTAGTCCCACAGTTCACACCCTTTAGCCCCGGCAATCACCAGCGGATTGACGTTGCCCTGTATCGACCACGAATGAAAGACATAAGCACGATCCAGTTGGCGTACTTCATCGTTGCTTACCGTAACATCGTTCTGTAATGCCAGCTTCATACCCTGCCCTCTCTCATGTCGTTGTTGTTGGATTCATCATTGGCTGCATAGCGGGAAAACGGATAGAGCCAGTGCGAGGAAAATGATGTGACACCGTGTCACATCGCCACAGCGCGTCTGGCTCTGTGCCCGTCAGGAAGGCTTTTTTATAGTGGGTCGACAACCTGCACAGGAGCATGAAATGACAACGAGCAAAGTGGTGTTTATTACCGGGGCAACCTCGGGATTTGGGGAGGCAGCAGCACAGGTCTTTGCCGAGGCAGGCTGGTCATTGGTCCTCAGCGGACGTCGTTTTGAGCGACTGAAGACATTACAGGATAAGCTCGCCGCGCAAGTCCCGGTGCATATTATCGAACTTGACGTCCGCGACAGCGACGCGGTGGCGGCAGCGGTGGCGGCCCTTCCCGCTGAGTTTGCCGATGTGACTACGCTTATCAATAACGCCGGGCTGGCGCTATCGCCGCTGCCGGCGCAGAAGGTCGATCTGGAAGACTGGAAAACGATGATCGACACCAACGTCACCGGGCTGGTGAACGTTACTCACGCGCTGCTGCCGACGCTGATTAACCACGGCGCGGGCGCCAGCATCATCAATATCGGCTCTATCGCCGGCCAGTGGCCCTATCCGGGCAGCCACGTGTATGGCGCCAGCAAAGCCTTTGTGAAGCAGTTTAGCTACAACCTGCGCTGCGACCTGCTCGGGACCGGGGTGCGCGTCACCGACCTGGCTCCGGGCATTGCCGAAACGGAATTTACCCTGGTGCGCACCAAAGGCGACCAGGCGGCGTCGGATAACCTGTATCGCGGCACCACCCCGCTTAGCGCGATGGATATTGCCGAACAGATGTTTTACATCGCCACCCTACCGGATCATATGAATATCAACCGCGTTGAGGTGATGCCGGTGCGTCAGGCCTGGCAGCCGTTTGCCATTGACCGCGATTAACACCGGTTCTATACCCTAAATAATTCGAGTTGCTTGTAGGCGGCAAGGCCGTAAATCCCCAGGAGCTTACACAGGTAAGTGACTGGGGTGAACGAGTGCAGCCAACACCCAGGCAACGTGAAGTATGACAGGTATACACATAAAAACGCCGCCTCCAGGGCGGCATTCTTATTAGCGGCTGCTTTGCAAAAACTGTCTGACGCGTTCGGAGTCCGGGTTGGTGAAAAACTTCTCCGGAGGCGCTTTCTCAATCAGCAATCCTTTTTCAAGAAACACCACTTCATCTGACACCTGACGGGCGAAATCCATTTCGTGGGTCACCACCACCATGGTGTACCCCTCTGCCGCCAGCGCCTTCATGACTCCCAGCACCTCATTGACCAACTCGGGGTCCAGCGCCGACGTCGGTTCATCAAACAGGATCACCTCCGGCGACATCGCCAGCGAACGGGCAATTGCCACGCGCTGTTTCTGGCCACCGGACAGGGTAATCGGCCAGGCATCGGCTTTGTGCGCCATCCCCACCTTTTCCAACTGCTGCAGGGCAATGGCATTGGCTTCATCGCGCTTCATGCCTTTGACACGCAGCAGCGCTTCGCTGACATTCTGCTGCACGCTCAGGTGCGGCCACAGATTAAAGCTCTGGAACACCATCCCCACCCGCTCGCGAATCTTCGACAGCTGACGGTGGGACATGGCCTTACCGTTTTGTTCGTCAATTCCCAGACGCTGGCCGCCGATATGGATCTCGCCGCGATCCGGCTGCTCCAGCCAGTTCATACAGCGCAGAAGCGTCGATTTACCGGAGCCAGACGAGCCTAAAATACTCACCACCGACCCCTTTTCAACCGTCAGGTTGATATCGCGCAGCACTTCGACATTATCAAACTGCTTGGAGACGTTTTTAATACTCACAGCCGTTGTATCAGGCATGACTCATTCCTCTTTTGGCTCCCAGAGCGCTCAGTCGTTTAATCAGTAGCTCCAGCACAATGCTGACGGCCCAGTACAGCGCAATGGCGACAATAAACGCGTTAAACGGGATGAAATAGGTTGCCTGGACGCTGTTGGCCGCGGCGGTAATCTCCTGAACGGTGATAATGCTCAGAAAAGCAGTATCCTTCAGGCAAATAATCAACTGGTTACCCAGTAGCGGTAAGGCTGATGAGACGATATTCGGCAAAATAATCCGCCGAAAAATTTGATAACGCGAAAACCCTTGGGCAACGGCGGCTTCGATATAGCCCCCGGAAAATACCCGGCGCTGGCTGCGCAATATTTCAAAGAAATAGGCGCCATGGTAGATAATTAACGCAATTAATCCGGCGGTCCATGCTTCCATACTGATCCCAACTTCCGGTAATCCGTAATAGAGCAAATAGGCCAGAATCAGAAAAGGAATGGCCCGCATTAAGCTGACAAAGCCAACAATTAACCGGTTGAGGGCCTTTTTCTGATATTCGGTTAAATAGCACAAGACGATTCCGGCGATAAATCCAACGACTGCTGCGGTAATAAAAAGCTCAAGAGTAGCGAGCAATCCTGCGATAAAGCTGTCGCGCACTGACCAGATAACGGCCCACTGATTCATAAATCCTCCTATGATTATCGCGCCAGGCGTTTGGCTTTACGTTCCGCGATACTTTGCAATTTCAGCAGCGTACCGATAAGCACAACGTACAGCAGACCCGCCGCAAGGATTGGCGACAAGGGTTCGTAAGTGACGGATGAAATCCGGTTGGTCACGCGGGTCAAATCGACCACGCCGATCACCGCGATCGCCGGGCTGCCTTTAATCAGGAAAGACATTTCGTTGACCAGTGCTGGCAGGCTCTCGATCCACATCTGCGGCAGCATGATGTAACGGAAATAGGTCCAGCGCCCCATCCCAACGGACTCTGCCGCCTCGCGCTGTTCACGGGGGAAGGTGCGGAAGGCGTTACGCCAGATTTCCGCGTTAAACGCCGATGTGTTGAGGGTCAGCGCGACGATAGCCGCCGTGTTTTTGTCGAGGTTGATCCCCACGGTGGGCAGCGAGAGAAACAGAAACAGCACCAGCGTCACCAGCGGCGTGGCGCGGGCCAGGCTGATATACACCACCAGCAGCTGATCGATAACCGGCAGGCGCAACATCCGCACCAGCGCAATCAGCAAACCAATCACTACGCCAAAAGTAATCGCAATAGCCGAAATCCAGAGGGTCGTCCATGCGCCTTCAATCAGTAACTGCCAGGAAATTGCGTCCATAGAGCCCTCCTTCGCATTAACACGCGGCGGTTACCCGCCGCAACTTGTCAGAAACCAGCCAGCTTATGGAACTGTTCCGGGTTGGTAATCGGCTCTGTCGGGAGGTCATCGTAGGTTTCGCCAAACCATTTTTTCTGCAACTCGGCGAGCTTGCCGGTTTCGCGCATATGGTTCATAAATTTGGTCATATAGGCCAACAGCTGCGGTGAGTTTTTCGGAATCGGCCAGGCCATATAGCCAGGACCCGACACCGGTAGCCCCTTGGCGAAGACCTTCGGTTTGGCTTTAGCCAGGTCGTTAACCGAAATAACCACGTTAATCACGTAATCGAGGCGTTTGTTAGCCAGATCGGCGTAGGCTTCCGGGTAGGAAGGGTACTCCACCACCGGCCCCAGCTTACCGCCGCCTTTCTCCAGCATCGCTTTCAGCTCCGGCAGACGCGCCAGCAGCGCACTACCCGCCTGAACCCCCACTTTTTTACCGCTGAGGTCAGCAATAGTATTCAGTGAGTTATCGCCGGCACGTTTAACAAAATAGTGCTGGGCAGACGCCCACGGTGGGGTGAAATCAAACACTTTCAGACGGTCATCGGTTATAACCGCACCGGTTAACGCCATATCGTACTGGCCGGTTGACACCGCCGCTAATAATCCGGTCCACGGTAAAATACTTTGCTCAACATGGAATTTTGCATATTTGCGCAATTCATCTAGCATATCTTTGTTGAAGCCGTCAGCCTGGCCGTTATTCATAAAGTTAAAAGGCGCGTAATCATCTTCCGTCGCGACTTTCAGGGTGCCGGATTTTTCAATTTCCGGAAGATCTGCGGCGACTGCGTGATAAGAAAAGGCCATTGCCATAACGGCGCCAAGACACATTGAACCTAATGATTTTTTCATCAATCCACCCCTAAATTAATTCGCCAGACGTGTTCATTCCCGAACATGAAAAGGTTTTGCAAAATATGTGCCGACAGACGTTCCGGTCCACGGCTGATGAATACATTTTTACTGTAGGGACGGTTTTAAATTTCTCGATAGAGCCAGATTCACTGCGGGGATGTGTCAGTCATTTTCAGGGTGGTATGGAATTTGCTCCAGTTCTTGCAGCACGCGTTTGCGTAAGGAGCTGAGCATGATCCGACACCTGTTACACGTAGATTTCGACCCGCACCGCGGTTTGCAGGAGCAGGTGCGCGAGACGCTGATTAACGCCATTCTGGGCGGGATTTTTTCCGCCGATACCCCGCTCCCTTCCTGCCGCCAGTTGGCCAGCCAGCTACGGGTATCGCGCAATACCACGGCGCTGGTGTTTGAAAGCCTGGTGAACGAAGGCTACCTCATCAGCCGCCCGCGCAGCGGGTATTATCTGCATCCGGATTACCAGCATTCCCCTGCCGCCACCGTGGAAACTGCACCGCAACGCGAGAGTTCTGCACCACGATGGGGCGCGCGGCTGCAAATCACCCCCAGCCAACAGGAGTCGATTCTCAAACCAGCGGGCTGGATGAACTACCGCTATCCGTTTATCTACGGTCAACCAGATACCCGCCAGTTCCCGCTAGCGACCTGGCGTTCGGCGGCCAACTGGCTGCACGGCGGCGTGCGCGACCCGGCATGGGTGGTGGACCATATCGACCAGGATGTACCGATGCTGATTGAGCAGATCCGCACCCGGGTGTTGCCAAAACGCGGCATTGTGGCGGCGCCGGATGAGATCCTGATCACCCTCGGTTCGCAGAATGCGCTGTACCTGCTGACCCGCCTGCTGATGTCAGCGAAGACCCGCGTGGGCGTGGAGAACCCCTGCTTTCGCGAGGCCATCAACACCTTCCTACTCGCCGATACCGATATTGTGCCTCACCCGGTGGATGAACAGGGCATTGTCCTTAACGACGCCCCCTGCGATTACTACTACGTTACCCCGGGCCACCAGGTGCCGACCGGCGTGGCGATGAGCAAGGCGCGACGCAGCCAGCTGCTGGAGCACGCCACGCGCCACGACGCGGTGATTATTGAGGATGATTACGACTCGGAAAGTAACTTTATGCTCAACCCGCTCCCGGCGCTGAAGGCCAGCGACCGTAGCGGCAGAGTGGTGTACGTCAGCAGCCTGTCAAAAGCGCTGTCGCCGGGCCTGCGTTTAGGCTTTATGGTTGCCGACCCGGACCTGATTGACGAAGCGCGAGCGCTACGCCGGTTGATGTATCGCCATCCGCCAACCAATATTCAGTATCAGATGGCCCATTTCCTCGCCCAGGGCCATTACGAAACGCATCTGCGACGCTACCATTACGACTCCGCCCAGCGCTGGGATCGCCTGCATAATGCCCTGCAACACTATCTGCCAGAGTGCCAAATTATTGCCGGCAGCGAACATGCCAACGCCTTCTGGCTGGCGACCCCGGAGCAGATCAACACCCAGCAGTTGACCTGGCGCGCCGCCCACGCAGGCGTACTAATTGAACCCGGCGCGCGGCATTTTCTCAGCGATGCGCCACCGGGTAACTTCTTCCGCATGGGGTTCCACGCCATTAACCCCGACGCTATCGAACAAGGGGTCGACGTGCTGCGCGGGCAGCTGGCGCAGATGGGTTAACGGCAGCCACAGAACGTCTCCCGGAGTCGGCGCGTTGCGCCTGTCCGGGCGACCAGACCGCCTACACCGCTTGCGCGTACTGCAACATAACCTGCAGCAGCACGTTCGCCCCGGCGGTAACATGCTCCGGTGAGGCATACTCGATTTCGTTGTGGCTGATACCATCCTTACAGGGGATAAAAATCATCCCGGTGGGCGCCAGATAGCTCATATACACCGCATCATGCCCGGCCCCGGAGACAATCTCCCGCGCCGGATACCCCAGACGCTGCGCGGCCCCGGCAATCGCCGCCTGACACTCAGGGTGGAACGGCGCCGCCGGATAGTGGCTGACCTCTTTCAGCGCTACCGTCAGCCCGCTCTCCTGCTCGACGCGATCGATAAACGCCCGCAGCAGGCGATCCATCTCATCCACCAGCACATCGCTGAGATTGCGCATATCAATGGAAAACGCCACCTCACCCGGCACCACGTTGCGGCTGTTCGGATGGACCTGCACCATCCCCACCGTGCCGCGCCCCTCGGTGCTACGCCCGGCAATCGCCACCACTTCCTGCATTATGCGGGTCGCCACCTGCAATGCATCCTGGCGCAGACGCATCGGCGTCGGTCCGGCGTGGGAAGCCTGGCCGGTCACCACGCAGTCATACCAGCGGATCCCCAACACGCCCTGCACGATACCGATAATTTTCTCTTCATCTTCCAGAATCGGTCCCTGTTCGATATGCGCTTCGAAGTAGGCGCCAATCGGATGATCGCCCGGCGTCTGGCTGCCGATATAGCCGATACGCGCCAGCTCTTCGCCGACGGTTTTGCCTTCGGTATCTTGCGCCGCGTAGATCGTCTCCAGCGGGAAGACCCCGGCAAATACCCCGGAGCCCATCATCACCGGCACAAAGCGTGACCCTTCTTCGTTGGTCCAGAACACCACTTCAATCGGCGCCTCGGTTTCGATCTCCAGATCGTTCAGGGTGCGCACCACCTCCAGCGCCGCCAGCACGCCGTAGTTGCCGTCAAATTTACCGCCGGTTGGCTGGGTATCGATGTGGCTGCCGGACACCACCGGCGGCAACGCCGGGTTACGCCCTTCCCGGCGCATAAACACGTTACCGATTTTATCCACGGTGACGCTCATCCCGGCCGCTTGCGCCCAGCCAATTACCAAATCCCGCCCCTGGCGGTCGAGGTCGGTCAGGGTCAGACGACAGCAGCCGCCCTTCGGCGTGGCGCCGATTTGCGCCAGCGTCATCAGGGAATCCCACAGACGTTCGCCATTGATACGGCAGGCGGCGGTCTCGGTTACGGGAGTAAAAAGGACATCACTGCTCATATTGCTCTCCTTTCATCAATGCGCTGGCCAGCGCGACCAGCAGACGATCGCTGCCGCGCGGCCCTAAAAGTGAGATGCCCAGCGGCAGACCGCCGACCTGAGCGACCGGCAGCGTCACCTGCGGGCGCCGGGTCATCACCGAAATTAACAACAAATCGTGGGAAAGACGGCGCACCGCTTCGATCTCTTCCGCCTGCGCCGTCAGCAGCGGCGCTCCGTCGGGAACGGTCGGCATCAGCAGTACCGCATCACCGAGCTGTTGGTCCCACCAGGCGCTAAAACGTTCGCGCTGCTGGCAGGCGGCTTCAAACTGCGCGCTGGTCACCGCTTTGCCCCAGAAAAAGCGTTCACGCACGTCCGGCCCCAGCTGCAGGCCATAGCGCTCAATGGTCTCGCCCTGCGACTGCCACGCCTCGTAGCCCTGAATCTGGCGAAAGGCGAGATAAATCGCGTCCACTTCCGGCAGCGGCGCGCTCAGCGCGGAAACCGGCCCGAACTCACGGCCGATTCGTTGACGCACCGGCTGCAGCGCCTGCAGGCTGCGCAGCGGCAGGCGGGAAAACAGGCCATCGTGGCTAGCCAGCTGCACATTCGCGATATCCGCAGACGCCTCGCCCAGCAGACAGTCCGCCACGGCGGAAAAAACCGTTGCTGAACGGGCAAAGAAACCGCAGGTATCCATAGTGGCGCATAGCGGTTGGCAGCCGTCGAGGGAGAGACGACCGTGGGTTGGACGCAGGCCGTACAATCCGCAGTAGCTGGCCGGCGTGCGCACCGACCCGCCGGTATCGGTACCGAGAGCAAAATCGCAGGCGTCATTCGACACCGCCGACGCCGACCCCGACGACGATCCGCCGGGAATATGATTTGGTGCCGCGCCGTTGCGCGGCGTGCCGTAATGCACATTGTGCCCGCTCATGGAGTACGCCAGCTCGCTGGTGTGGGTTTTGCCGATAAAGCGCGCGCCGTTGTCCAGCAACGTCTGCACCACCGGCGCGGTGCGGTTTTTTATTCCGGACAGCGCCAGCAGATGCGGATTACCGCCGCCGGTCGGGTAGCCCGCCACATCGAACAAATCTTTGACCGCAAAGGTCATTCCGCTCAGCGGCCCGCTTAACGCATGGACCACCGGATGCGCCGGATAGGGCATAAAGGCGCGAAGCTCATGCTGCATAGTGGTTTCCTCTGTGCTTCAGGCGTACAGCGCCTGGTGTTCAACGGATGGGCTCAGCGCCCGCCAGCGATGGCAGCTCACTACGTGGCGCGGCCCGACCTGTTCGGTAGCAGGCTGGCTCTGCGTACAGGCCGGCTGCGCGTGCGGACAGCGTTCGGCAAAGGCGCAGCCGGGCGGCAGATGCGAGAGATCCGGCGGCGCGCCGGGAATGCAATGCAGCTCATCGCCCTTCTTTAGCCCCTCTTTCGGACGGCTGCCCAACAGCACCTGGGTATAAGGGTGGCGAGGACGATATAAAATGTCCTCTATCGACGCCTCCTCGACGATGCGCCCGGCATACATCACCGCCACCCGGTCGGCGATCTCCACCGCCGCACCGATGTCGTGAGTCACAAAGATAATCGACAGATCGCGTTGCTTTTGCTGCTCGCGCAGCAGGATCAGGATCTGGATTTGCACCGTGGCATCCAGCGCAGTAGTCGGTTCATCCGCCAGCAGCAGTTGCGGATTACAGGAGAGAGCGAGGGCAATCATCGCCCGCTGGCGCATACCGCCGGACATCTCGTGCGGATAGGCATCCAGCCGCCGCTCTGGGCTGGGGATGCGCACCTGACGTAGCGCCTCCAATGCCCGTTCCCGCGCCGCCTGACGCGACAGCCCTTCATGGCGGCGCAGGCCTTCAACAATTTGCTGTCCGACGGTATAGACCGGGTCGAACGCCAGCAGCGGCTCCTGGAAAATCATCGCACAGCGCGCACCACGGTAGCGTCGCAGCTGCGAGGCGCTCATGGTCAGCACCTCTTCGCCCCCCACCCGCATCGTGCCGGAAAGGTTGCTGCTTTTCGGCGGATGCAGACGCATCAGGGCACGCAGGGTCACGCTTTTCCCGGACCCGGACTCGCCAATCAGCGCCATGACTTCGCCTTTTAGCACATCGAAAGAGACACCGTTGACCGCGTTGACCGTCTGACCGTCGCGGCGAAACTCGACCCGCAGATCGCGGATGTGGACATAAGCGTCATGCGACATGGCTCACCTCCTGAATAGCAATATTCTGATGCCAGGACGAGGCGGGCTGCGCCATCAGGCAGGCGCTTTGATGCCCCTCGGCAATGTTTTCAAGCTTCGGCTTCACCTGCGAGCACACCGCTCTGGCATGCGGACAGCGGGTATGGAAGCGGCAGCCGGAGGGCGGGGAAATCGGGCTCGGCGGATCGCCGTTCAATGGCGAGGTCAGAGTGCGGTGCTGCGGATCCATCGACGGCATCGAGCTTAATAATGCGCGGGTATAGGGGTGGGCCGAGGCGGTAAACAGCTGTTCCGCGGGGCCAATCTCCACCACTTCACCGAGATACATCACCAGGATGCGATCCGACAGCCAGCGCACCACGTGCAGGTCGTGGCTGATAAACACATAGGTGAGTTCCAGGGTGCGTTTTAACTCCTGCAGCAGTTGCAGCACCTGGGCTTCCACCGATTTATCCAACGCCGAGACCGCTTCATCGAGGATCACCAGCCGGGGTTTCATTGCCAGCGCGCGGGCGATATTGACGCGCTGACGCTGGCCGCCGGAGAGCGCATGGGGATAACGGTGAGCAAAACGCCCTGGTTCAAGACCAACATGCGCCAGCAGATAGCGGGCATATTCGCTGGCCTCTTTGGCACTGACGCCATGCACCCGCTGGCCGAAGGCAATGCTCTCTTCCATAGTCATGCGAGGATTCAGCGAGGCGTAGCTATCCTGAAACACCATCTGCACCTGGCGGCGATAGGCTTTCATCGGCAGGCGCGATGAGCCTACCTCCAGACCATCAAAGATCAGCTCGCCGCTGTCCTGCTTAAGCAGCTGCATCAGCAGGCGCGCGGTGGTCGATTTACCGCAGCCCGACTCCCCTACCACGCCGAGGGTTTCGCCTTTGAGCACCGTAAAACTGACGTCGTCCACCGCCTGCACCAAGTCGCGGCCTTTGCCGCCGCCGGCGGGAAAGTGCTTGAGCAGATTATTGACCTTCAGCAGCGGCTGGGCCGGTCCACCAAGGTCGGTATTGATAAAGGGTTGCATCGCTTACTCCTTAATCGCCATTGCCGCACGCAGGCGGTCCGCGAGGATATTGAACGAAATGGAGGTAATAAAGATCATCAGGCCAGGCAGTGCCGCCACCCACGGCTGGGTGTAGATCGCCGTGCGCAGGGTGTTCAGCATCAAGCCCCACTCCGGCTCTGGCGGACGCACCCCGAGGCCGAGAAACGACAGCCCGGAGGCGAGGATCATGCACACCGAAATCAGCCCGGTGGAGAAGACGAAAATCGGCCCCAATACGTTGCCCAGCACCTGAACGCGAATAATGGTAAACGCGCTGGCGCCGGTGGCCCGGGCGGCCTCGATATAGTCCATATGCCGTACCTGGGCGGTGACGCTCTCGGCGATGCGTGCCACCTGTGGGACAAACACCAGCGTCAGCGACAGCAGCGCGTTACCGATACCCGCTCCCAGCGCCCCGGAGAGCGCTATCGCCAGCAGCACTGAAGGGAAAGCGTAGAAAACGTCGACGGTGCGCATAATCAGGGTGTTGGTTTTCCCGCCCGCATAGCCGGCGATAATGCCGATCGCCCCGCCGATAAAGAAGGCGAAGACCACTGGCACAATACCCATAAACAGCGACAGACGGATGCCGAGGATCAACCTTGAGAGCATATCGCGCCCGAGTTCGTCAGACCCCAACGGGAAACCATCGGTGCCGATCGGCTTGAGGCGTAAAAACATCGATGTCTGATACGGGTCCTTTACGATCAGCCACGGGCCAAACAGCGCCAACGCCAACAGGATCAGGATAATGGCCCCGACGAAGACGCCGCCGGGGTCGCGCAGCAAACGGCGCATCACGCCGCGCCAGTAGCCTTGTCTGGCGGGGGTAACCGACGTCACAGCCATGCTTTTTGGGGTCACAGTATCCACCATCGTCAGCTCCTCTTAATGCGCGGGTCGAGACTGGTTTGCAGCATATCCACCAGTAGGTTGAGCACCACGAAGAACAGCGCCAGCACCCAGATGGTGCCCTGCAACAGCGGCAGGTCGCGCTGGAAAATGGCGGTATTGAGCAGCAGGCCGGTGCCGGGCCAGGAGAAGACCGTCTCCACCAGAATCGAGCCGCCCATCAGATAACCCACCTGCAACCCCATCACCGCCAGTGCGGTCGGGGCGGCATTTTTCACCACGTGCAGAAAGATCCGTGACTCGTTAAGCCCGCGGGCGCGCAGGCCGACGATAAACTCCTGGCTGAGAATGTCCGCCACCTGCGAACGCACGGTGCGGGCGATGATCCCGGTGGGGATCACCGACAGCGTGATCGCCGGTAGCAGCATGAACTGCAGGTGCTCCCAGTCCCACTGCCAGCCCACTTCGCCAATCGGCCCGCCGCCGGTCGCCGGTAACAGCGCGAACTTAACGCTAAAGACGATAACCAGCAGCATCCCCAGCCAGTAGTGCGGCACGCTGACGCCAAACACCGACAGCACCGAAGCCAGACGGTCAATAATGCTGTTGCGGAAGTAACCGGCGACAAAGCCAAACAGGCTGCCCAGCACAAAGCCGATCACCGTCGCCAGCAGCGCCAGACGCAGCGAGTAGCCAACGGCGGTCATCACTTCGCCGATCACCGGCCGACCGGTCGCCACCGACATCCCCAGGTCACCGTGTAGCGCCCGCCACAGCCAGTGAACAAATTGCAGCGGCAGCGGTTTATCAAAGCCGTAGGCCTGCATTAAGGTCTGACGCAGGGCTTCGGACGCATCCGGCGGCATCACCGAGACCAGCGGATCTCCCGGCGCTATCTGCACCAACATAAAACAGATCACCGCCACCCCAAGCATGGTGGGGATGGCCAGTAGGATGCGATATAGCAGCGTATTGATCATCGGTAGCTCCCGTTGCGATTACTCTTTCTTGCTCACCAGACTGAGGTCGATAAACCAGCTTTGCGGCTGTACCACGCCGGTGACCGCCGGAGATATCGCCCGCGGCCCAACGTCGTGGGCGACGAACAGGAACGGCACCTGATCGACCACTGCGGCGTGCAGTTCACCGGCGGCTTTGTCCATCTCCGCCGGGGTAAAGGCGTGCTTCACGGCGGTGGCCAGCTTTTCGGTTTCCGGGGTGGAGAAATAGCCCCAGTTGGTGGCGACCGGCGGGAAGGCTTTGGCGGTAGAGAAGCGGATCAGGCCAAAGTAGGGATCGTTGACCGCGGCGCTGACGTTGATCGCATCGATCCCTTTCGCCGAGGGATCTTTCGCCCCGAGACGCCAGTTGGTGAACAGGGTGTTCCACTCGTTCACTTTGATATCGACGTTAAAGAAGCAGCTTTTCAGGCTCTGCTGGATGTATTCGTTCATCGGCAGCGGCTGCATCTGCCCGGATCCGGAAGCCGAGGTTGCCACCGTAACGTGCAGCGGTTTGCTGGCGCTGAATCCGGCTTCGGTCATCAGCTTGCGGGCGGTTTCCGGGTCATATTTAATCTGGAAGGTTGGCTTGCCATGCCACGGACTATCGGCTTCATAGACGCCGGTGGCTTCGGTCATGTAGCCGCCAAGGTAGCTTTTCAGCTCGGCGCGGTTCAGGCACAGGTTAGCGGCCTTGCGCACCCGAATATCTTTCCACGGAGAGCCTTCTTCAAAGGAGAACTGCCACGGCCACAGGTGTGGCTGGGTATTGGCGTAGATTTTAAAGCCCTGGGCTTTAATCTGGTCCACCGCATCCGGGGCCGGCGCTTCGATCCAGTCAACCTGTTTAGAGAGCAGCGCAGCGGTGCGGGCGTTGGCTTCCGGCAGCGGGATCAGCACCACTTTATCCACTCTTGGGATGCGATCTTTATTCCAGTAGTCGGGGTTTTTATCGAGGATCAGCTGCTGGCGGGGAACCAATTTTTCCATTTTGAACGGGCCGCTGCCCACCGCATGGGCGGCAAACTCGGTCCAGGCCAGCTTGCTGCGCGCGGCGGTATCGCCGGTGCTGGCCGGCACCGCGTCATACAGTTTCTGCCAGGCGGTGGGTGAGACAATAAACAGGTTGGTAATATTGTACGGCAGCAGCGCATCCGGTTCCGAGGTGGTCAGCGCGACGGTGTGGTCATCAATTTTTTCCGCTCCGGTGAGGGTCGGCATGCGCGACAGCGTATTGCCAATCTGGCCTGGGGCATATTGCGGCGCAGCTTTGTTCAGTACCTTATCGACGTTCCAGACAATGGCATCAGGATTGACCTCGGTGCCATCATGAAACTTCACGCCCGGGCGCAGGGTAAAGATCCAGCGGCTCTGATTTTGCGGGTCAACGTGCCACTCCGTCGCCAGGCCGGGTACCAGGCCACTCGGCTTCTCACCTTGTGACAGATCCCACTCCACGAGGGCATCGTAAAGCGGAATCCCGGTAAAGCGGTTTCCTTCATAGCCCTGATCGGGCTGGCCGAGGGTCAGGGGAATATCGGCCGCGGTCATGGCGATCCGCAGCGTCGAGGCGTGGGCGGGTAACGCGGCAGACAGCGCCAGTGCCCCGCTGACCGCAACGGCGAGACGGCATTTGCGTAAGCATAATTTTTTCATCAGCATCACATTGTCCCTGTTAAATAAATATTCGTTATTTAACAGGCAAGATGCATACCAGATCTGAATTGCCGTGAAATAAGTGGAAAATAATGGATAAAATAAGGATGCCTTATATTATCCCAATGATTTATCTGAAAAAAATAAACCTGACTTATCTTTTTGCACCGCCAGCGGGAATTCTGTTGCAGAATTGCACCAGCCGGTTTTCCTGCAGCCGATATCATCACGGCGCGTGACTTTATATAAAATAAATTCATAATCTGTATCCTGTTATTAATTCAGGACTGGATATATACCCAAAATAATTCGAGTTGCTTGTAGGCGGCAAGGCCGTAAATCCCCAGGAGCTTACACAGGTAAATGACTGAGGTGAACGGGTGTAGCCAACACCCAAGCAACTTGAAGTATGACGGGTATACTGCCGGCTATTGCCGATCTTAAGGACCCGATGACCGTGCGCTTCTCTACCCTTCTGCCGTTGCTGCTTGTCTCTCTGCCCGCCGTTGCCAGCGGGAAATGTACCCTCACCGATCCCACGCTGACGCTACAAAGCTATACCGTTAATCCACAGAGCGAGCGTATCGTGATGTACTGGAAAAAAGCGGATGGCGAGGCCTTTGGCTCACTGCGCGCGCTGCTGGCGGATAGCCCTCAGGCCGATCGTATCCAGATGGCAATGAACGGCGGCATTTACGATAAGGCCTACGCCCCGCTGGGGCTGTATATCGAAAAAGGGGTACAGAAGATTCCGCTCAACCGCGCCTCCGGCGGCGGCAACTTTTTTATCCGTCCCGGCGGGGTGTTTTATCTTCAGGGGCAAAAAGCAGGGATCGCCAGCCTCGATAAATTTAAGCCCTCACCGGCGATCGCCTACGCCGTGCAGTCCGGCCCGATGCTAATTGAAAACGGTAAGATCAACTGGCGGCTAAAGCCTTCCGCCAGTTCGCGCAAGCTGCGCAACGGCGTCGGAATTAACCGCCAGGGAGAAGTGGTGTTTATGCTGAGCGAGCGCGAAACCAATTTCTATGATTTTGCCTGCTATGCGCAGTCCACCCTCAACGTGCGCCAGATGCTCTATCTCGACGGCACTATCTCAAAGATGTACCAGAAAGGCGGCAGCATACCGTGGCAGTACCACCCGTTCGTCACCCTGATCGCAGTAGAGCGTAAGTAACTCAGCCTGTACCACCAGACCATAGCCCGGCCCAGCATAGCGCAGGCCGGGCTAATCCTGGTGGCACCGCCTACATCCGCCGATGGCCCCACTCGCGCAGGCGCTGGAACAGCACGAACAGTGACGGGATGAACACGATGCCAATCACCGTCGCTACCAGCATACCGCTGAAAACGGTGGTGCCGATAATGCGTCGGCTCTGGGCCCCGGCGCCGGTGGCGAGCATCATCGGGATAATCCCGATGATAAACGACACCGCCGTCATCAACACCGCGCGAAAGCGCCGGGTGGCCCCTTCGCGGGCGGCGTCGACCACCGACATCCCCTCTTCTCGCCTGGCCCGCGCAAACTCAACGATCAGAATCGCATTTTTGGCGGCCAGGGCGATGAGCAATATCAGCCCGATCTGCACATACACATCATTGGCGTACCCTGCCAGCCACAGCCACAGCAGCGCCCCGCCGATAGCAAACAGCACCGACAGCATGACGCTGGCCGGCAGCGTCCAGCTCTCATACTGCGCCACGAGGAACAGCCACGCCATCGCCACCGCCGCCAGCACGATCCACACCGCCTGGTTCCCGGTTTGCTGCTCCTGCCACGAGATCCCGCTCCACGCGTAGTCATACCCCTGGGGCAGATGGGCCTGTAAAATCTGCTCCATTGCGTTCATCGCCGTGCGGCTGCTGACGCCCTCACTCGCCGAACCGCTGACGGATACCGACGGGAACTGGTTATATTGCTGGATGAACGGTGCACCTACGGTCGGCGTGATCGTCACCAGATTGCTCAGCCGAATACGCTCGCCGCTGTTGCTGCGCACAAACAGCTCGCCGATCTGCGACGCGCGCTCGCGCCATTGCATCTCGTTTTGTATCACCACATGGTACACCCGGTTGTTGATACTGAAATCGCCAACGCGGGTACCGCCAAATGCCGTTTGCAGGCTGTTGAAGACCCGCGATACCGGCACATCCAACCGCGCCGCCTGGTCACGGTCAACGTTGAGCGTCAGCTGCGGTACATTGCTGCTCCAGGTGGTGAACACCCGGCTCAGTTGCGGGTGCTGGTTCGCCTTCTGCA
This sequence comes from Klebsiella sp. B345, assembly GCF_051131735.1. NCBI lineage: Bacteria > Pseudomonadati > Pseudomonadota > Gammaproteobacteria > Enterobacterales > Enterobacteriaceae > Klebsiella > Klebsiella sp. B345. The sequence continues at coordinate 4,362,694 of NZ_CP180443.1, read as the reverse complement.
GCACCTGACGGGTCACCTGTTCCAGCTCCGCCGGAGACTGCCCGTCCTCGGCCAGAATACGTAAATTAAAGCCGGATGCGGTCCCCAACCCCGGCAGCGTCGGCGGCGCAAAAGTCATGATCGTCGCTTCCGGCAAGCCCAGCAGCTGGCCCTGCAGCTTGTCCATCACCGTCTCCAGCGGCGGCCGCCGATCCCACGCTTTCAGCATCACCGAAATAAACCCGCCATTGGACGCGCTGGTGCCGTTAAGGATATTAAAACCTGAAACCTGAATCACATCCTCGACCGCCGGGTTCGCCAGCAGCAGCTCGCGCGCCTGGGTCATCACCGCTTCCGTGCGCTCCAGCGACGCGGCTTCCGGCAGCTGCACGCTGGCAAAGAAGTAACCCTGATCCTCTTGCGGCAAAAATCCCTTCGGCATATGCATAAAGCTGAACACCACCACCGCGGCGGCGGCCACCGTCGCCATCAGCGCCAGCCACGGGCGACGATTCATCCGCCCGATCAGCGCGCCATAGCCATCGCGGACCTTATCAAGGCCACGATTAAACCCGCGCCAGACCGCCGCCGGCTGAGCGGGGCGCGGGCGCAACAGCAGCGCGCACAGCGCCGGCGTCAGAGTTAACGCCACCACGCTCGATACCGTTACCGCCGTCGACAGGGTGACGGCAAATTGCCGGTACAGTTCACCAACAATGCCCGGCAGCAGCGCCACCGGCACAAACACCGCCAGCAGGACCAGGGTGGTGGCCACCACCGGCCCGGCGATCTGCCGCAGCGCCTGCGCCGTCGCCTCTTGACGAGCGACCCCTTCGGTCATCTTCGTCTCTACGCTTTCGACCACCACAATGGCGTCATCCACCACCATGGTCAGGGCCAGAATAATGGCGAATAAGCTCAGGGTATTGGCGCTGTAGCCCAACAGATAAAGCACGGCAAAACTGCCAATCAGCGACACCGGGATCGCCAAAGTAACGATCAACGTGGCCCGCCAGCTCTGCAGGAACAGCGAGACGACCACCACGACCGCCAGCAGGGTCAGGGCCAGCGAGACGCCAATCTCTTTGATCGTCGCCGCCACAAAACGGGTGGTATCAAACTTCACCTCCCAGGTCATATCGGCCGGGAAACGGCTGTGCAGGCGCGTTAACTCGGCGCGGACCGCCGCCGCGACCTGCAAGGCATTCGCCGTCGGCGTCGGGTAAATACCAAGATAGGCAGAGTCTTTGCCGTTCAGCTGCGCCCCGGAGCTGTAGCTGCGCGCCCCCAACTCGATGGTCGCCACGTCGCTAAGGCGCACCAGTTGCCCCAGTTCACCACTGCGAATAATAATCTGGCTAAAACTTTGCGCATCGTTCAGCCGACCGATGCCGTTGATGGTCAGCGTTTGCTGCTGACCATTGAACACCGGCGGCGTCCCGACCTGGCCGGCGGCCCCCTGCACGTTCTGTTCGCGTAGCGCCTGGGCGATATCATCAGTGGTCACGTTTAGGGCATTCATGCGGTCCGGCCGCAACCAGATCCGCATGCTGTAGTCGCGGGCGCCGAACATCTGCACTTCGCCAACGCCGGGCAGACGAGCCAGCGCTTCCCGCACCTGGGTGCTGGCATAGTTGCTGACGAACAGCGGCGAGAGGGTTTCCAGCGGTGAGTAGAGGCTCACGCCCATCAGCAGGTTACTCGCCCGCTTACGCACCTGCACCCCGTTCTGCTGCGCGTCGGCAGGCAGCTGCGCCAGCGCCTGGGAGACGCGGTTTTGCACGTCAATCGCTGCCAGGTCGGCATCGGTGCCGGCGGCAAAGGTCAGGCTCAGGCTGTAGTTGCCCTCATCGGAACTGGTGGATTCCATATACAACATATGGTCCACGCCGTTGAGCTGGGTTTCCAGCGGCGCGGCGATGGCCTCCGCCACATCCGCCGCGCTGGCGCCAGGCCAGCTTGCGCTGACATTCACCACCGGCGGCGTAATTTGTGGATATTGCTCAACCGGAATCACCTTCAGCGCCACCGCGCCAACAAACGTCAGCAGCAGCGCGATCACCATCGCAAAACGAGGACGGCGAATAAAAAACGTTAGCATCCTTTTACCTTCCCTGGTTCAACAGCTGAACGCTGGCGCCGTCACGCAGGCGCTGAGCACCTTCCGTCACCACACGCTCGCCGGCGTTCAACCCTTTGGTGACGACAAACTGCTGTCCCTGCTGTCCGTCGAGCGTTAAACGACGCTGGGCGACGGTGCCGTTATCCGCTACCACCCAGCTAAAGAATCCCTGCGCATCCTGCTGGACGGCCGCCACCGGCACCATCAGGCTCTCCTGCGGCTGACGCGGGCTGAAAATCACCGACACGCTGCCGCCCGGCAGCAGGCGATGTTGCGGATTCGCGAACTCCGCCCGCAGCACCACGCTAGCGGTGCGGCTATCGATCCGGTTATCAACGGAGGTCAGCACCCCCTCCTCACGCTTTCCCTCGGGGGCAATCTGCGCGACCCACGCCTGCTTCAGCGCGCTGATATCGGCATGCTGCCCGGCTTTGCTATAAAACGCCGCTTCATCTAAGGCGAAAGAGACGCGAACCGGGTCAAGCTGCACGATATCGACCAGCGTGCCGCTGCCCGGCCCCACCAGGCTGCCAACATGAAAGCGGCTGTAGCCGATGCGCCCGCTTACCGGGGAGTCGATTCGGGTGTAATCGAGGGTGATTTGCTGCGTCGTCACGCGGGCTTTGGCCTGTTCAACGACGGCGGCGGCAACATCACGCTGCATCCGGGCGTTATCGACATCGTTACGGCTGATAGAGTGGTTATTTTTCAGTTGCTGATAGCGGTTCAGCAGCTGCTGGGCCTGGCGTAATGACGCCTGGGCGCTTTTCAGCTCGGCGTTGGCCAGCGCCAGCGCGGCACGCGGCTGGGCGTCATCGAGGGTAAACAGCCGGTCGCCCTGCTTGACGTACTGCCCATCCTGGAAGTGACGCTGCACAATACTGCCTTCGGTACGCGCACGGATTTCTACGTCATGAATTGCTTCGATACGGCCGGGGATCTGGCGCTCAGCCGCATATGACTGGCGTTCGACGGTGGTCGCACGGACCGGCGTTGCGGGGGCTGCAGTCGCCGTTAAGGCACAACCGGCCAGGCCAACGGTCACCAGGACCAGGCGCATGATTTTTCTCATTGCGATTCCTTGCGGATGGTGCAGCGCCCTCCCCGGATGGCGAGGGCGCTGGCGGGTCAGACGGTTTTACGTAACGGACGGGTCAGGCGCTTCTCAACTTCCACCACCAGGAACATCCCCAGACCAATGACCAGGGTGATCAGCCAGTAGCGCAGCGGCAGCGACTCGGTGCCAAACATGGTCTGCATAAACGGCAGGTAGATAATCGCCAGCTGCAGAAGCAGCAGCACGCCGCTGACCATCCAGATCCCTTTGTTGCGCAGGAGGCCGATATTCAACGAGAAGCTCTCGCTGCTGCGGCAGTTAATCATGTACAGCCACTGGGCGGTGACCAGCATCTGCAGCAGCACGGTACGGATAAACTCCGGGCTATGGCCGCGTGGCGCAAGCCAGGCTTCAAGAATAAAGGCGGCAACGGCAATCATGGTGCCAACGAAGGCCACGCGCCAGACGGCGAAGGCATCCATCACATGCTGACCGGTTTTACGCGGCGGGCGGTGCATCACATTGCGCTCTGCGGCTTCAAACGCCAGGCCGAAGGAGAGCGTGGCGGAGGTCGCCATGTTCATCCACAGAATCAATACCGGCGTCAGCGGAATAATGTTCCCCGCCAGCAGGGCAATGATAATCAGCAACCCCTGAGCCAGGTTGGTGGGCATAATAAACAGGATCGTTTTCTTCAGGTTGTCGTAGACCCGACGCCCCTCTTTGACCGAACTGGCGATGGTGGCGAAGTTATCGTCCGTCAACACCATGTCGGCAGCCTCTTTGGTCACTTCGGTCCCTTTGATGCCCATCGCAATACCGACGTCGGCCTGGCGCAGCGCCGGGGCATCGTTGACGCCGTCACCGGTCATCCCGACCACTTCGCCGCTGTCCTGCAGCGCTTTCACCAAGCGCAGTTTATGCTCCGGGCTGGTGCGGGCAAAAATATCGTACTCCACCGCCGCTTTTGCCAGCTCGCGGTCATCCATATGCTCCAGCTGATAGCCGGTCATCGCCTGGCTGCTGTTGGTGATCCCCAGCATCTGGCCAATGCTCATCGCCGTCTGCGGGTGATCGCCGGTAATCATCTTCACGCGGATCCCTGCGGTCTGGCAGGCATGGATAGCATCAATGGCCTCCGGGCGCGGCGGATCCATCATCCCGGCAATACCGAGGAATACCAGTCCCTCGCGCAGGTCATCATGGGTCAGAGTGGTGCTGCCAGCTGCAGCCGGTTTACACGCGGCGGCAACCATGCGCAGCCCCTGGCTGGCGAAACGGGATATCTCATTCTCCCAGTACTGCAGCTCGAACGGCTCGACGCCCTGCTTGGTCATCTGCTGGCGGCACATCGCAAAGATAACGTCCGGCGCGCCGGTGATTAACACCCGCTCTTCCTGGTCGATTTTCTGGTGCGTCGCCATGTACTTGTACTGTGAGTCGAACGGAATTTTGGCCACCAGCTGCGTTGCCACCGCCGGCAGTCCGGCTTTCGCCGCCAGCACTTTTAACGCCCCTTCGGTAGGCCCGCCGGTGATCCCCCACAGGCCGCGCGCATCCTGCATCAGCTGGCTGTCGTTGCACAGGTCGATGGTGCGCAGATACGTATCCAGGACGCTACCCGCTTTAATCTGTACCGGCTCGTTGCTGCCCTCGAGATAGATATTGCCCTGTGGCTCGTAGCTGTTACCTTCCACCCGATAGCAGCAGTCGGCGGTGATAATCGCTTTCACCGTCATTTCGTTCATTGTCAGGGTGCCGGTTTTATCCGAGCAGACCACGGTCATCGCCCCCAGGGTTTCGACCGTTGGCAGCTTACGGATAATGGCGTGTTTACGCGCCATGGCCTGAACGCCCAGCGAGAGGATAATAGATATAATGGCCGGTAATCCTTCCGGTACGGCGGCCACCGCAAGGCTAATCAGCGACAGCAGCAGCTCGCCCATCGGGATATCGCGCAGCGCCAGGCTGAAGACAAACAGGGCGGCCATCATCGCGAGAATAATGACGAAAATCGCTTTACCCAGCTTATCCATCTGCACCAGCAGCGGCGTACGGTGCTTCTCAATGCCCGCCATCATCTGGTTGATGTGCCCAAGTTCGGTATCCTGCCCGGTCTCGGTCACAACGCCAACGCCGCCGCCGGCGCTGATAGTGGTGCCAGAAAAGAGCATGTTGGTACGGTCGCCAAGCGGCAGCTCCCCTTGCAGCGCGGCAGTGGTTTTATCCACCACCGTCGATTCGCCGGTGAGAATGGCTTCTTCCACCCGCAGGTTGTGAGTTTCGATAAGGCGCATGTCCGCCGGCACGCGGTCGCCCGCCCGCAGAATGACGATATCGCCTGGCACCAGCTCGCGTGTCGGCAGGGTTTCGTGCTTGCCGTTACGCTGCACACGCGCGTTGCTCGACAGCATGTTACGAATGCCCTGCAGCGATTTTTCGGCGTTGCTCTCCTGAACATGGCCAATCAGCGCATTGATCACCGTAACCCCGAGGATCACCAGGGTATCCACCCAGTGCCCCATCGCGGCCGTCAGCACGGCGGCGGCCAGCAGGACAAAGATCAGAACGTCGTTAAAATGGGCGAGGAAACGCAGCCAGGCCGGCTTGCTTTTCTTTTCAGGTAAGGCGTTAGGGCCAAAAGATTTCAGGCGCTCAGCCGCGTCAGCGCTACACAGGCCCTCAGCGCAGCTTTTTTTCTCGATCAGCACCTCGTCAACGCTCTGCTGGTACGCCTGTCGAGGCGTACCAGCACCGCCGGGTGTTGTATTATTAGCGTTCATCATTTTGGTCAAAATAAGTTTTCCTTTTAAATTCCGTGATTCGGAAAGCCTGAAATCATTTCTGGCCAATGAATAAATACATCGCAAACGAACACGAACTAACGTGGTTTAGTGCGATATTTAAACTCTCGCAAATTTAAAAAACTATGATAAGTTAATTCTTCACAGCAAATATCGCAGAGTAATATTAAACCATCATCAAACGAGGTTAACATGTTTGGAATCTACCGCGGACGCCGCCTGGCACTGTACATCCTGCTAGCCATCATTATCGCCACCCTGGTGGGATATAGCACCTATACTTTTGTAAAACTGATATCCGGATAATGACATTAACTGACATTTTAATGCTATTAATTTAATTACAAATAACACTCAATTTATTAACGAAGGGGTGAGAATAAATAATATAAGAGCTACGATGAACAACGTAGAATAATAACGAGGGAAAGCATATTGCGTTAACCGTTTTTTTCCCGGACAATATGTTTTTTAACTGATGATTAACAAAATAATGAAGCATCCGCTTGAAACGCTCCTGTCTGCCGCCGGTATTTTATTGCTGGCCCTGCTCTCATGTTTACTGCTGCCAGCGCCCTCACTCGGGCTGACGCTGGCACAAAAGCTGGTCGATACCTTCCATCTGATGGATCTCAACCAGTTTTACACCCTGCTTTTTTGCCTGTGGTTCCTGATGCTGGGGACGATCGAGTATGTGGCGTTACGTTGGATCTGGCGTCGCTGGTTTTCGCTGGATCGCTAAGCCGGTAAAATCACGCATCCCGGCCACCAGCGCCTCGCACCAGGCGGCGTAGTCATGACCGCTGGAAGAAGGATGGAAGCTGACCCGATAGCCTTTTTCACGCAGCGCCTGCTCAAACGCGCGGGTATGACAGAATACCCCGCCGTTAGCCCCAGAGCTTTCAAAGCGGCCCGCCTGCAACCAGAAACGCACCGGGTAGCGCGGCGACTGCTGATACTGGCGCGTTAACCAACAGGCCTCTTCATCTTTTGGCGCCCACCAGTAAGCTCCTGACAGGCTGAGGACATGGGCAAACTGGCGCGGATAGCGCAGCGCCACCCAGGATGCCGCCAGCCCGCCGTAGTTCGAGCCCGCCACCACAGTTTTTTGCCGCGTGAGGTTCAGCCCCTGCTGGCGTAACCACGGCAGCAGTTCGTGGGCCATAAAGTCCGCAAAGAAGGGATTCGGCAGCAACTCTTTCATCCGTCGCGCCTGATCGAGGCTATCGATAAACACCACGTTCACCGGCGGCACCATATGGTGGGCAATCAGATTGTCCAGCACGTTAGCAAAGCGATATTCATCCTGATAGGTTTTGCCATCAAGCAGCAGCAGCGTCCAGCGCGCGGGTTGCGGCAGGCGTGGCCGATAGATCCGCACTTCCCGGGTATTTTGCAGAAAATCACTGCGGAGGTGGTGGCGGGTCAGGGTGCCATAGCGCAGCGGTTGCGCCATCCGGCGTGGAGTACAGTAGCGTGCCGGATCCAGCGCCAGCAAAGAATGGCGGCCCCAGCGATCGCTGGCGTGGTTGACCGTGTGTGGATTGAGCGGATCGGCCTGAGCGCTGATGAAAATCGCTCGCCGTAGCTCATCCCCTACCCCGTCAACCCGCGGCACATCCGGCGCCAGCTGATACTGCATCAGCGTATCGGCCGGGACAACATAGCTGCGAAACCAGACGTCAGAACCGCCAAGCCGGAATAGCGGCTCGTGCTCTCCTGCGGGCGATCCCAGCAGGAAGACATTGTTCTGCGCCCCGCGCCACAGGAAAGTGACCCGCTTGTACTCTGCATCGACCGGCTCCACCATCGGCGTGCCTTCAAGCTCACGCTCGTGCCAGAAAGACGCCGTACAACCGCCCGCCGCCAGGGTCTGCTTCAGCGCCTGCAAACGCGGGCTGATGGGATCCTGAGTCTGGCTTTTGCTCAGCGTGGTAGTCTCTTTCATCCGCCAGCAAAAACGCCAGCGGGCCCCTTCCTGGCCGTGGAAAACCAACGCCGAAGGACGATTCACTGGCAGGGAAAACAGCAACAACTGTTCACCGTCCGGTGGTCCGTCGGTCAGCAAGGTACGCAAGCGACGGTTATGTTCATCCAGTAACCGGGCGTCGGTCACCCCGTAAATCGTCGCCGTGACGTAGTTCACACCCAACGTCGGCAGATCAAAACAGACCTCACCGCTGGCATCGAATTTTCCCTGCAACTCCCCCTGCAGAGAGGGGGACTCGCCGTCGATCGCCGCCGCAGGCAGAGCACTCTCCCCTACCTGCAGACCACTCCATGCCCTCTTCATCGCCCGGTTTATCCTTGTCAGAATTTACCAGTAACGCTAATGCAAATGGTAATGATTTGCAATAACACGCAAAGCGATGACAAGTCCGTTGACGCTCCGCCGGTTACCCGGCGGCGGGCTTTTAGTGGGCGCTGTTGTGGTTATCTTTGCGGTAGGCACCCGGCGGTTGATGGAACGTGCGGGTGAAAATGCGGGTAAACGTCTGCTGCGAATCAAAGCCGTATTTCAGGCAGATATCATAGACCCGCTGATCGGTGTCACGCAGGTCACGCGCCGCCATCCGCAGTTTTCGCTCGCGGATATAGCGCCCCAGACTCTCCCCTTTGTACTGTAAAAAGAGACGTTGCAGATGCCATTTCGAATAGCCGGAGTGGCGAGCAATATCGTCAATACGCAGCGGTTGATGCAAATTATCATCGATCCAGCCGACAATCGTCTCAATGACCTGAGCGGAAATAGTCATCAGTTCTCTCCCCCGTTGAAGCACACTGGCAATTACCGCCACCAGCGATGAAATGATTGTGTGTGATCGGCAACCCAAACCGGTTCGCCCTGCATCGGCGTTAACAGCCGCCATGGTCGGTCTTTACTCGCCTCAGCCAGCTTGATGTACGGGTCGTCCCAGCTGTGTTTTGCCAGCACAAAGCGCCCCGCGTGTCCCGGCAATACCGCCCGAGCGCGCAGATCGTCGGCGGCCTGCGCCGTTTCGTCAGGCATCATATGAATGTATTTCCAGTCCTGGTCGTACTGACCGTTCTCCAGAATCGCCAGATCCACGGCACCAAACTGTTCGCCGATGGCTTTAAAGTGCGGGCCGTAGCCGCTGTCGCCGCTGTAGTAAATCTTTTGCTGCGGGGTGACGAACATAAAGCTGGCCCACAACGTCTGATTGCGTTTCAGCCCACGCCCGGAGAAATGACGCGCTGGCAGCACGTGGACCGTCAGTTCATCACTGACCGGTACTGCTTCATTCCAGTCAGCCTCGCTGATTTTCGCGCCGTCCATTCCCCAGTAACGCAGATGTGAGCCGACACCGAGCGGCGTCACCACGCGTTTGATTTTCGGCATCAGCGCTTTGATGGTGGCGTAATCGAGATGATCATAGTGATCGTGGGAGATAATCAGCAGATCGATCTCCGGCATGTTCTCCGCCCGCCAGGGATAGTCACCGGGGAAGGCTTTATTGAGGAAAGAGAACGGTGCGGCATAGTTGCTAAAGACCGGGTCGATCAGGACTCGTTTGCCGGCCAGTTGCAAATACCAGGAAGAGTGGCCGAGCCACACCATCGCATCCTGCCCTACCGGCAGGCTGGCAAGATCGGTTTTCACCAGCGGCAGCGGCTGTGCCGGGCGCGCATTTTCACGCTTAACGACCAGAAACTCCCACCAGGCGGCCAGCATATTTTTCTGTCCGGTAAAGCCTGGCGTGGGCAGCTGATTATGGAACTGGCCGTCACGATAGTTCGGCGACTGTTCCACCAGGCTAAGCTGAGCGCCCTGCGGCGCACGACCAAACCCGGCATTTAACACAAACGGCAAAGCGGTTGCTGAGGCTAATAACATGATGGCGACCACGCTTAGAGTGACACGGTTCATAACCTGACCAGATGAAACCCTCTATCCTGAGGGTTGGGTGATAACACTTGATTATGAGTGAGTAAGCACTCATTATTAGGAAAGCAGCGAAAGTCGTCAAGACGATTTTCAATTTTTGACATACACCGTTGCAGTGGCATGTCCAGACATGCTTAGATCGGGGTTTCATCACATGTGAGGTAAATTGTAGTGGCTCGTCCTAAGAGTGAAGATAAAAAGCAAGCGTTACTGGAGGCCGCAACCGCCGCCTTTGCCCAGTCGGGCATCGCCGCCTCAACCTCCGCCATTGCCCGCAGCGCCGGGGTGGCCGAGGGAACGCTGTTCCGCTATTTCGCCACCAAGGATGAGTTACTCAACGAACTGTACCTCGCGATTAAAAGCGGCTTAGTCCAGTCGATGGTGAGCGGGCTGACGCCAAATGAAAAACGGCCGAAAGAGAACGCCCGCAACATCTGGAACAGCTATATCGACTGGAGTATTCGCCACCCGATGGAGCACAAAGCGATCCGCCGGATGTCGCTGAGCGAGCGCATCACCGACGAAACCCGGGCCCGGGTCAAAGAGATGTTTCCCGAACTCAACGAGATGTGCCAGACCTCCGTTAAACCGGTCTTTCAGAGTGAAACCTTCGGTGCCTTTGGCGATGCGCTGTTCCTTTCTCTGGCGGAAACCACCATCGAATTTGCCAGCCATGACGTGAAACGGGCGCCTGAAATCATTGCCCTCGGGTTTGAAACCATGTGGCTGGCCCTCCACGTGAAAGATGAATAATGGATAATATCTCGCTGCACGCCAGCGCCCATCGTCTGGCCCTGGCCTACCCGTTTACCGAGCACTGCTGGCCGTTTGGCCCGGAGTACGACGTCTTTAAAGTGGGCGGGCGCATTTTTATGATCACCATGACCCTGCGCGGTCGTGCGCTGGTCAATCTGAAAGCCGAACCGCAAAAATCCCTGCTCAATCAACAGATTTACCGCAGCATTGAGCCGGGTTACCACATGAATAAAAAGCACTGGATCACGGTCGTGCCCGGCGAGGATATCAGCGAGGATCTGCTGGCTGAACTGGTTGATGATTCCTGGCATCAGGTGGTAAACAAGCTGGCAAAACGCGATCAGAAACGGCTGCGCCCGGAGCGATTTTCAGGCTAACACGATAAGTGTTATCGCATTTTTGTCTCTTATCATTCCCTCGCCTTCGCTGTACTCTTCTGTCACTAACCGCTCCGTCCGGGAGCACTCAAATTACCTTGAGCATAAGCAGTGAGGAAGAGTTATGGATATTATCTCCGTCGCCTTAAAGCGCCACTCCACGAAAGCCTTTGATGCCTCGAAAAAACTGACTGAGGCGGAAGCCAACGGCCTGAAAACCCTGCTGCAATTCAGCCCGTCGAGCACCAACTCTCAGCCGTGGCACTTTATTGTCGCCAGCACCGACGAAGGGAAAGCGCGGGTCGCGAAAGCCGCCAGCGGCACCTACGTCTTCAACGAACGCAAAATCCTCGATGCCTCTCACGTGGTGGTGTTCTGTGCGAAAACCGCAATGGACGATGCCTGGCTGACCCGCGTGGTTGACCAGGAAGAGGCCGACGGCCGTTTCGCCAGCCCGGAAGCCAAAGCCGCGAACCATAAAGGCCGCGTGTTCTTTGCTGATATGCACCGCAAAGAGCTGCAGGACGACAATCACTGGATGGCGAAACAGGTTTACCTTAACGTCGGTAACTTCCTGCTCGGCGTGGCGGCCCTGGGGCTTGACGCGGTGCCGGTAGAAGGCTTCGATGCCGCAATCCTTGATGCCGAATTTGGCTTAACCGAACAAGGTTTCACCAGCGTGGTCATCGTCCCGGTGGGCCACCACAGCGTCGAAGATTTCAACGCCGCACTGCCGAAATCACGCCTGCCACAGGCGACGACCATCACCGAGATTTAACCCTCCCGCGCACGCCGCTCGCCGGCGTGCCAGATTTTCTCGGCATACCGCCCCAGGATCGCCAGCGATACCGCCAGGATCAGGAAGAACACCACCTTGTGCATACTCTCCCAGAAATATTCGAAAAAACGGGTGTAGAGGTTAATGCCGAGGAACGTCAGGCCAAACCCGCGCAGCATCCCGTCCTCGGTTTTCAGACTGATGTAGATACAGATCCCCGCCGCAATACCAAATAACAGCGCCCACGGCAGCCGCTGCGCCTGAGAAATGCTGTACCAATGGTCGGGGTCGTGATAGCCGAATATCGACAGGATCCACAGGGCGATAAACAGCCAGGTCAACCCCATCGCTTTACTGACGGTCAGCAGGCGACGCTGCTGCAGCCAGTGGCGTAACAGCCAGCACAGCGCCAGCATCACCCCGGAAAACAGCACAAAGCGCAGCGGGTAGCTCATGCCTAACCAGTAAGCTCCCCACCCCGACACATAGCCGGTTTCCGCGCCAAACCAGTTGCCCAACGCCAGCAGGAAAAACAGCCACACCAGCCCGGAGCGGGCGGCGATACCAATGGCGCCATAGATAGCGCAGCCCACCAGAAACAGCGGTGCGATGTGGCCGCTGCCGTTATCCAGCCGCTCGCCGAGTTGCCAAATGGCCACCGCGGTAAAGACCACCCCGACAAACAGAATCGCTTCGGTGCTGTAGTGCCAGTGCAGCTCTCGCCGCTGGCGGCGAAAGCCCCACAGGTAGCAACCGAGCGCAATTGCCGCCGGCAGTACGATCCGCGCCAGCGCCGAATCACGGAACAAAACGGCCAGCCAGGCCAGCAGATCGCTGTCGGCAAACAGACTGCCCAACGCGATCAACAGGCAGGCCAGCGCCGTCCAGAAGGCGTAGCGGCTCAGGCGCTGCCAGTCAAAAGGCGTCACCTCCAGCGTGCCCGCCAGCCGCTGGCGTTCTGCCTCGCTCAACGCCCCTGCGGACTGCCACTCATCCAGCGCCCGGGCAATCACCCGATGTTGTTTCCTGGTTACGTTCATCTGCGTTCCCTGTGGTTATCAGTAGAGTGCATCCTGCTTATCCAGCCATGCCAGCGCCTGTTCGCCAGACTCGTCCATCGGCAGATAAACCAGCAGCCGCGCGCCATTACGCGGGGCGGAATACCAGTACATCTGTTGCAGACTGAAACGCCCGAGCTGCGGATGGTTGAAGTGTTTGACCTGATTCTCCACGCCGCGGACTTCATAACGTTGGTGCCACAGCGTTTCAAACTCGGCGGAGGCGGCAAAGAAGCGCGCCAGTTTATTCTCCCACAGCGGATCGCCCCGATGTTCGGCCATCGCCGCGCGGAAATAGGAGACAAAGGTCGGCAGTACATCACGGTTTTCGATGCGGCTGCGCCAGATGTCGTTGGTCAGATAGAGATAAATACAGTTGCGGTCTTCTTCGGCGAGCTGGGCGAAATCAATCCCCATCAGGCGGCAAAAGCTGTCGTTCCACGCGACAATATCGAAGTTGGGTTTCTGAATGCTCGCCGGCTGCGGCATCAGGCTGTCAATCAGCCGCCGGGTTCCCGGGCTGATGGCATCGCAGACTGCAGCCGACGGCGCCTCCGGTGGCGTCAGGCCGGCCAGCACGAACAGGTGGCGGGTTTCCAGCGGGCTGCACTGCAGGGCGTTCGCCACCCCCACCAGCACCGCTTCCGACGGGTTCACCTCGCGCCCCTGCTCCAGCCAGGTGTACCAGGTGACGCCGACATCCGCCAGCATTGCGACTTCCTCACGGCGTAGACCCGGCGTGCGCCGCCGTCCGACCCGCGGCAGACCAAGCCGTTGCGGATCCAGACTCTCGCGGCGGGCGCGCAGAAATGCCCCCAGTTGCTTACGGCTGTCATCGGGTGCGATTGACAGTGCTTCCCGTTGCGGCATTCCCGTCATATATCCTCCAGCATGGTAGTACCAATACCAGTATAGACAGGAACTGGTACCCGTTTAATTTATCGGTAATGCTACGACCATCCGCTGAATGACGCAATGGAGCGATCCGATGAATTCGTCTGCTGTTTCACCCGGCCGTGCCGGTTTACTGCTGCTGTTGACCGGCCAGATGCTGCCGCTGATCGACACCTCAATTACTAACGTCGCACTGGATTCGATTACCCACTCCCTCGATGCCAGCGCCACCCAACTGGAGCTGATTGTGGCGCTGTACGGCGTCTCGTTTGCGGTGTGCCTGGCGATGGGCAGCAAGCTGGGCGATAACTACGGCCGCCGTCGGCTGTTTATGTGGGGCGTGGTGCTTTTTGGCCTCGCTTCTCTCCTGTGCGGCATGGCGGGTTCCATCGGCGAATTGCTGGCGGCCCGCACGCTGCAGGGCGCAGGGGCGGCGCTGATCGTGCCGCAGGTTCTCGCCACCCTGCACGTCACCCTGAAAGGGACCGCCCATGCCCGCGCCATTAGCCTGTACGGCGGGATCGGCGGGATTGCGTTTATTGTCGGGCAGATGGGCGGCGGCTGGCTGGTATCGGCCGATATCGCCGGGCTGGGCTGGCGTAACGCGTTCTTTATTAATGTCCCGATCTGTCTGCTGGTACTGGCGTTTAGTCAGCGCTTTGTGCCGGAAACCCGGCGTGAGGCCCACGCCGCCATTGACTGGCAGGGTACCTTCAGCCTGGCGCTGATCCTCTGCTGCCTGCTGTTTCCAATGGCGCTGGGCCCGGAGCTGCACTGGCCCTGGACGTTACAGCTGATGCTGCTGGCGGTGCTGCCGCTGCTGGTCTGGATGCGGATAAGCGCGCTGCGTAAACAGCACCGCGGCGAGCAGCCACTGCTGCCCCCACGCTTGTTGAAGCTCACCAGCATCCGTTTCGGTATGGCGATCGCCCTGCTGTTCTTTAGCGCCTGGTCCGGCTTTATGTTCTGCATGGCGCTGACGATGCAGTCCGGACTGGGGATGTCCCCGTGGCAGTCGGGCAACAGCTTTATCGCCCTTGGGATCGCCTATTTTGTCTCTGCGTTATATACACCGAAGCTGATTGCGCGCTACAGCATGGGACGCATTCTGCTGACCGGTCTGGGGATACAGATAGCCGGCCTGCTCCTGCTGATAGCCACCTTTCAACACTTCGGCCAGCACACCGCCGCGCTGGCGATGGTGCCGTCGACCGCGCTTATCGGCTACGGCCAGGCGCTGATCGTTAATAGCTTCTATCGTATCGGAATGCGCGATATTAGCGCCTGCGATGCCGGTGCCGGCAGCGCGATTCTGAGCACCCTGCAGCAGGCAACGCTGGGATTAGGCCCGGCGATCCTCGGTTCGCTGTTTTTAACCCTCGCCCAGTGCAGCGGCGGTAACTATCCCCAGGCGCTGATCGACTTCCTGGCTGTAGAGGTGGTGATGATGCTGCTATTAGGCGCCATTGCCCTGCGAATGCGCCATCATCTGAGCGTTCACCCGGTGGCGGCCGCCTCGTAAACCCGGCGCATCACGTCTGATTTGCATAATATACATCCAGCGGTCATCATAACCGCTGGATGTACAGGAGACGTTATGCAGGAATTAATATCGCAAATTGCCGCATTAGGCATCAAAATCACCGCAACTACTTCACTCGTCATTATCTTCGGCATTATTTTACTGACGGCGATCGTCGTTCATTTCATACTGCACAAAGTGGTGTTGCGCGCCTTCGAAAAACGCGCGCGGGCCAGTAGCCATTTGTGGCTGCAAATCATCACTCAGAATAAACTGTTTCACCGTCTGGCCTTTACCCTGCAAGGGATTATCGTCAATGTTCAGGCGGTCCTGTGGCTACAAAAAGGCAGTGAAGCTGCCGATATCGTCACCACCGCCGCCCAGTTGTGGGTGATGATCTATGCCCTGCTCTCTTTCTTTTCGCTGCTCGATGTGGTGTTCAATTTATCGCAGAAGTTCGCCACCGCCTCGCAGCTTCCGCTCAAAGGGATCTTCCAGGGGATTAAGCTGGTCAGCGCCATTATCATCGGCATTCTGGTGATTTCGCTGCTGATTGGTCAGTCGCCGGCCATTCTGATCAGCGGCCTGGGCGCCATGGCCGCGGTATTGATGCTGGTCTTTAAAGACCCAATCCTCGGCCTGGTAGCCGGGATTCAGCTCTCCGCCAACGACATGCTGAAACTCGGCGACTGGCTGGAGATGCCGAAATACGGCGCCGACGGCGCGGTGATTGATATTGGCCTGACCACCGTGAAGGTGCGTAACTGGGATAACACCATTACCACCATCCCCACCTGGTCGATGGTTTCAGACTCCTTTAAAAACTGGAGCGGCATGTCCGCCTCGGGCGGTCGGCGCATTAAGCGCAGCCTGAATATCGATACCACCAGCATCCATTTCCTTGATGAACAGGAGCAGCAGCGCCTAATTCAGGCAAAACTGCTTAAGCCCTACATGGATTCACGCCATCAGGAAATCAGCGAGTGGAATCAGCAGCACGCCGCCGACAGTTCGATACTAAACCTGAGAAAGATGACCAATATCGGTACTTTTCGTGCCTATTTGCAGGAATATCTCCGCAATCACCCGCGGCTGCGCAAAGATATGACGATGATGGTTCGCCAGCTAGCGCCGGACGCCGACGGCCTGCCGATCGAAATTTACTGCTTCACCAGCACGGTAGTGTGGGCTGAGTATGAGGAAATTCAGGCCGATATTTTCGACCACATCTTCGCCGTGGTTGACGAATTTGGCCTGCGGATCCATCAGTCGCCGACCGGCAACGATATCCGCTCGTTAGCGGCGGTGGGCAGGAGCTAACAATCAGGTACTGGCGCGGTCAATGACGCGCCAGTCCATCATCACCCGCTCGGCAGCGGCATCAGGATTATCGATTTTCTTCAGCAGCAGCGTCACCGCCTCGCGGCCAATCTCGCGGGACGGCTGTTCAACGGTGGTCAGCTGCGGCGAGACCATCTCCGCCAGTTCGGTGCCATCAAAGCCCATTACGGCAATATCTTCCGGCACCCGCAGCCCGGCCAGGGCAATCGCGCGCAACGCTCCCGCCGCCAGCGAATCTGCCACCGCAAACACCGCATCCGGCGGCTCTTTGCCGGCCAGCAGCGTCTCCATGGCGGCTTTACCCGCGGCGGCGCTGAGATCGCTGGCATAGGCCACCTGTTGATAGCCCATTCCCCGGACATGCAGGACGTTTTTATACCCACGTTCGCGCAGGCGAGCATAGCGATAGCTCAGGTCGTGGTTGATCAGGGCGATGCGCTGACGCCCGCGCTCCGCCAGGCGTGAGACCGCCCCTTGCGCCGCGTCAATGTCGTTGATGCCGACGCAGGAAATTGTGCCGCTATCGGCGTATTCGGCACACTGCACCCATGGCGCCTCACCGATCATCATCGTCAGCTCCGGCAGGCTGGCGAGGGCGTTCATAGTAATAATACCGTCAACCACTTTGCCCGACAGCAGCCGCAACCCCGAAGTGGATCGCGCCAGATCGGAACCCGAGTTACACAGCAGGATGCGGTAGCCGTGCTTTTCCGCTTCTTCTTCAATTCCCTTCACCACTTCCGCGCAGAAGGGGTTGGCGATATTCGACACCATCACCAGAATCATGTAGCTCCGCGCCGTGCGCAGTTGACGCGCCAGCAGGTTCGGCTGATAGTTGCTCTCTTTTATCGCCTGCAGCACGCGTTCACGGTTCTTCGGTTTCACGGTATCACTGTTATTCAGCACCCGTGAGACGGTGGCCACCGATACCCCCGCCAGGCGAGCAATCTTCTGAATTGACATAACGGCTGCATTTCCTGCGATAAAAGTAATTGTGCGCAGGCTATCATAAATACGCCGTCGATGGTGGCGTGGCGGGAGAAATCGCGATGTTCACTGCGGCTTGTCGCCAGCCGTGATGGGAAAAACAACAAATAATCGGGGCTATTTTCCGGGCGCGGTCAGCGCGATGATAGCGTCGTAAACCTGAGCGCCGGGACGGTGCTGTTTTTCCGCCTGGCCTGACATAATAAATACGTTAAGGATGATGCCACCATGAAGATTAAAATCACGCTTCTCGCTATCGGCTGTTCACTCATTGCGCTCACCGGCTGTACCTCGTCTAAATCCTCACCGGAGCGTCACGCTTACTATTTCATTGCCCACCGTTCCGATTTTGTCGGCGGCAATTACGCCGTGAACCGCCAGGAGAACTACCGCCTCAATCTCCCGACCTTCACCGAAGCGTATCAGCGCGGACAGAAGGATCGGAGCAGCGGCGTCAGCGAAAGCGCGGCCCGCAGCAACGCCGAGGCGATCAAGCAGCAGATCGCCAAAGGGAGCCAGACGCAGCACGCCTTTACCGGCAACAGCAGCGATAAATGGGAGCATCAGATGGAGAATAAAGACGCCGTGCTGTTCGGTAACGAACTTTCCGGCGCCTATCTGGATGGTTATCTCGGGGTGAAATAACGCCCACTGCGCCACCCCGGTGGCGCAGCGTTTTCCTGCTATCGCGCGACGCGAACCCAGCGCTGCTGCTCGTGACTTTGCAGAATGGCGTCAATGATATACATCACATCCGCCCCTTCATAGAACGAGGCGAAATGCCGCTGCTGTGCCTCCGGCATCTTCCCGGCACGCACGGCCTGATAAAAGCTCAGCATCATATTTTTAAAGGCATCCGGCCAGCCCTCAATATGCCCGCCCGGAAAATGGGCGCTGGCGGCGACATCGTGCTGCATCAGCCCGGGATCGTCGCTGAGCAGCTGGTTTGGCTGCGCGCGCTGACCAATCCACAAACGCTGCGGCACCTCCTGATCCCACGCCAGCGAACACTGGCTGCCGTTTAATTCCACCGCCAGGCGGTTCTTTCTCCCTGCGCTAACCTGCGACACGGTAAAGCAGCCTTTACTGCCGTCTTCAAAGCGAAACAGCACCGACCCCATATCTTCGGTATCCACCTGCCGCGCTTCATACTGCCGATCGTCTCCCGGCTGGCTGAAGGTGGCCTCGCCCGCCACCGCCGCCTGGCGCGTCGGCCAGACGATGGAGAGATCCGCCATCACCTCGGTGATGCGTTTCCCGGTCATAAACTGCACCGTGTCGCACCAGTGGGAGCCGATATCCGCCACCGCCCGCGAGGCTCCGCCCAGCGCCGATTCCACCCGCCAGTTGTAGTCGGTTTGCCACAGCATCCAGTCCTGTAAATAGCTGCCGTGTGCTGAAAACAGCCGTCCGACCTGCCCTTCGCGCACCATGCTGGCGGCCTGCTGAACCATGGCAAACTGGCGGTAGACAAAGCTCACGCCGTGCACCACGCCAGCGCTTTCCGCCAGCGACACCAGCTCACGCGCCTCCTCCGGCAGCATGCACAGCGGCTTTTCTGAGAACAGATTCAGCCCGGCGCGCAGCACCTGACGGTTAATCTCCGCGTGCAGATGATTCGGCGTACAGTTATGCACCACCTGCAATCCCGGATGTGCCAGCAGCGCCTCAACCTGCCCGTAGGCGTGAGCGACATTCAGCTGCTGCGCTTTGCGCTGTGCCTGGGCCAGGTCGCTGTCGCACAGCGCCACGACCTCAATATCCCCCACCCGGCGCAACGCCTCGATATGCGCCGGGCCGATAAACCCGGTGCCAATAATGCCGACCTGAATCATCCTTGCGCCTCCTTGCCGTTGGCAAAATCATCAAATGCCCGCCCGGAGACCGGAATGATGTGGCGGCGAATAAACTCACTGCCTTCACGCGCCCCGGCTTCAGCCTCCTTCAGACAACACTCCCACTCCAGTACCGCCCAACCGTCAAAGTCATACTCGGTGAGCTTGCTGAAAATACCTTTGAAATCAATCTGCCCGTCGCCCGGCGAGCGGAAGCGCCCGGCCCGCTGCAGCCAGTTCTGGTAGCCGCCATAAACCCCACTGCGCCCGTCACGGCGGAACTCGGCATCTTTGACATGAAAGGCTTTGATCCGCTCATGATAGATGTCGATGTAGGCCAGATAGTCCATCTGCTGCAGGTGTAAATGGCTGGGATCGTAGAGCATATTGCAGCGCGGATGGTTATCCACCCGCTGTAGGAAGCGCTCAAAGGTCACGCCGTCATGCAGGTCCTCACCGGGATGGATCTCGTAGCACAGATCGACCCCCTGCTCATCGAAGCTATCGAGCAGCGGCCGCCAGCGGCGCGCCAGTTCATCAAAGGCCTCATCAATGAGCGTCGGGTTGTGCGGTGGCCAGGGATAAAACAGCGGCCACGCCAGCGCGCCGGAGAAGGTCGCGTGGGCCTGCAGGCCTAAGCGCCCCGAAGCGATAGCCGCCTGGCGCACCTTCTCCGCCGCCCACTGTTGCCGCGCCTGCGGCTGACCGCGCAGCGCCGCCGGTGCAAAAGCGTCAAACGCTGCATCATAGGCCGGATGAACCGCCACCAGCTGCCCTTCCAGATGTGTGGACAGTTCGCTGATGGTCAGGCCATGCTCCGCCAGCCGCCCGCGAATATCATCGCAATAGGTCTGGCTCGCCGCCGCTTGCTCAACATCAAAAATCGCCGGATGATTACACGGGATCTGCAGCGCCTGATAACCTAACCCGGCGGCCCAGGCCGCGATCCCGTCCAGGGTGTTAAACGGCGCCTGCGGCCCGATAAACTGCGCCAGGAAAATCCCCGGTCCCTTGATCGTTTTCATACCCCCTCCTTAAAATCAGTGCTGCTCTTTCTCGTTGTACTGGAAAGAGAAAAGGAAAATCAGTGCAATAACCGCAGCCGCCACCGCCGGGATCCACCAGAAGGTGACCCACGCCTGCGGCACGGTCTGCCCGGCCACCAGTTGGTTATACAGCGCGCCGGAAATCTGTGAGCCCAGCAGCATGCCGATACCGTAGGTAAACATAACGATCATGCTTTGCGCCTGGCCTTTGACCTTGTCCCCCGCCACGCGGTCGGTATAGATAAAGCCGACGACAAAAAAGAAGTCATAGCACACGCCGTGCAGCAGGATGCCGAGATAGAGCAGGAAGCGCCCCTCTTCACTCACCCCGAGGGCAAAGAAGGCGTAACGGACAAACCACGCCACCATCCCGACCAGCAGCATGTATTTCACCCCCAGACGACGGAACAGCAGTGGGATCACCAGCATAAAGGCGATTTCCGACATCTGACCAAACGACATCGCGGTGCTGACATCCGCCACGCCCGCATCCGCCAGATACGAAGCGGTATAGGCGTAGTAGGTCCCCAGCGGAATGGAAATCAGCGTGGCGCAGAGCGAAAAAATAAAGAAGTGGCGCGTCTTCAGCAGCGCGAAAGCGTCGGCGCACAGCAGATCGCGAAATTTCACCGGGATGCCTTTGGCCGGTGCAGGCGTATGCGGCAGCGTCAGGCTATAGACCGCCAGCACCACCGAGCACAGCGCCGCCAGATTAAAGATAGTGGTGGTGTCAGAAATCCCGGTAACCCCGATACAGATCCCGGCAATAATCCAGCCGATGGTGCCGAAGACGCGCACCACCGGGAAGGTCTTATCGACGTTGCTGAGGCTGTGGAAGGCGATATTGTTGGTCAGCGCCAGCGTCGGCATATAGCACAGCGTATAGCCAAACAGCAGGCCGATCAGCAGCGCGCCATTCTGCGCCACCAGCGCCTGCGGGACGAACCACAGGATCACCGCACCCGCCAGATGCATCACCGCCATCACCTTCTGCGAGGCAAAGAAGCGGTCGACCAGCATCCCCAGCACAAACGGCGACAGGATCGAGGCAATCGGCCCGGCAGAAAAAGCATCGCCAATCAGCAACGCCATGTCGTAGCGGGTCATTACCAGCCCCAGGGTCACCGACCAGCTTCCCCAGATAAAGAACTGCATAAACATCATTAGCGACAAACGCGGCACCAGAAACCGGTGCTGCACGCAGGCATTTTCACGACCTTCACTTGTGGATACCATGTTTACACCCTCAAAAAGTAATCGATTACAAAACATCCCGACATAGAAAGTAATCGATTACAAAAAGAAGATCCTTAGCGAAATACCTTAAGCGCGAAGACGATCACAATAAAAAGCAGAGTGCCCCGACGGATGCCGGGGCAAGAGATATTACGCCGGACGGCGCAGCAGTTTGAAGACCACAAACAGGAACAGGATCCAGACCGGCAGCAGAATGGCCGACAGGCGCATGCCGTCGATGGTACACATCAGCACCAGGATCAATGCCAGGAAAGCAATGCACAGATAGTTGCCCCCCGGCGCCAGCAGCGCTTTGAACTTCGACTCGCGGCCTTTACGTCGCTGCGCGGCGCGGAATTTCAGGTGCGCCATGCAGATCATGATCCAGTTCAGCAGCAGCGTCGCTACCACCAGCGCCATCAGCAGACCCAGCGCTTTTTGCGGCAGCAGATAGTTCAGCAGGACCACCAGCGAGGTGATCACCCCGGAGAGGATCAGCGAATTCACCGGCACACCGCGCTTGCTGACGCGGGCGAGAAACGTCGGCGCGTTGCCCTGCACCGACAGGCCGAACAGCATCCGGCTGTTGGAGTAGACGCCGCTGTTATACACCGACAGCGATGCCACCAGAATGACAAAGTTCAGCGCAGAAGCCACCACGTTACTGTCAAGATTGTGGAATATCATCACAAACGGGCTGCTGTCAGAAGTGATCTCCACCCACGGGTACAGCGCCAGCAGGACCACCAGCGAACCGATATAAAACAGCAGAATACGGTACACCACCTGGTTTACGGCCTTTGGAATGCTCTTTTCCGGGTTCTGCGCTTCCGCCGCGGTAATACCGATCAGCTCCAGACCGCCGAAGGAGAACATAATCACCGCCAGCGACATCACCAGGCCATGCCAGCCGGTGGCAAAGAAACCGCCGTGGCGCCACAGGTTATCGAAGCCGGCTTTGCTGCCACCGTGGCCACCAAACAGCATCCACAGGCCAAACCCGATCATACCGATAATCGCCAGCACTTTGATCAACGCAAACCAAAACTCCGCCTCGCCGTACAGGCGGACGTTCACGAGGTTAACGGCGTTGATAATCACGAAGAAGGCCGCGGCCCAGACCCAGGTGGGGACATCGGGAAGCCAGTACTGCATATAGATGCCGGCAGCGGTCAGCTCAGCCATGCCCACCAGCACAAACATCACCCAGTAGTTCCAGCCAGAGAGGAAACCGGCAAACGGGCCCCAGTATTTATAGGCAAAGTGGGCGAAGGATCCGGATACTGGCTCTTCCACGACCATTTCACCGAGCTGGCGCATGATCAAAAACGCCACGATCCCGGCGATCGCATAGCCAATTAACACCGCCGGACCGGCCATTTGGATCGCCGGACCAATTCCGAGAAACAGACCGGTACCAATGGCGCCGCCCAGAGCAATTAACTGAATATGTCGGTTCTGTAAACCGCGATGAAGCGCCGGACCGCTTTCTGCTGCGGTATCTGGCTGCGTTGACGCATCTTTCACGTCGATCACCTGTTAGTTTTTATGAAGGGGCACCTTTTTACACTTCTGCTGGCCCTACTTCAAGTTACAGATGCGCTGGCCAGCGTGGTGAAGACGGGAGATCGGCGGGAGAAAACAGCGACAGGCGGGACGAGCCAGCTGCAGCCCGCCCCGGCATGAAGGGTTAGAAATCGTAGCTCATCGAGACCTTAACGGTACGAGGTTCGCCCTGGAACAGATAGGTACCGGTATCATCAATGCCCGACCAGTAGTTCTCGTTGGTGACGTTATCCACCCCGGCACGCAGGACCATCTGGTTTTGGTTCTGATTTAGCGCCAGGCGGTAGCGAACGCCCAGGTCAAGAGTGGTATAGCTGTCGAGTTTTTTGCTGTTCGCTGCATCGGCGTACTGGGAACCGGTATGGTTGACCCGCGCGGTCGCCGTCAGGCCCTCAACCGGCTTGATGTCATACTCTGCCCCCAGAACGGCGTAGAAGCGGGACACCCCCACAGCATCTTTACCGTCATTGGTGCCCTTCGCCGTTTTGGTCTGCTCCGGATCCAGCCACTGCATGCTGCCGTTGAGGCGCAGGCCCAGCGTCGGTTCACCAAAGACGTTCAGCTCTACCCCACGGTTACGCTGTTCGCCATCCAGACCGTAGTAGCCGTTAGCGTCCGAAATTGCGTTTGGCTTTTTAATCTCAAACAGCGCCAGCGAGCCGCCAAGGGTGCCGTAGTCAATCTTCACCCCAACTTCATCCTGCTTCGAGTGGGCGATCCCGGTGCTCTGCCCGGCGTTAGCCGCGGTGCTCGGTGCTACGCTCCCAGGTTGTAATGCTTCGGTGTGGTTGGCGTACAGCGACAACGAGTCCCACGGTTTGTAGACCAGCCCCACCGTCGGCGTCCAGCGGCTCTGGGTATAGCGCGAGGAGGTGTCCTCCAGACCGGTTTTATTGCTGTAGTTGCGCACTACCACTTTCTGATGACGCGCGGCGGCGGTGAGCAGCACCTTGTTATCCAGGAAGCCCAGCGTATCGCTTAACAACCAGCCCTGGGTGCGGCTGCGGGACGTGGTCAGCGGGTCGAAATAGTTACCGCCAAAGTAGGCGTTATCCGGCATCGCCACATCGTGGTTATCGTAGATATTGGTGGTCGGGTTTTTAGCGGACATTCGCCATGCGGTAGCATCGGTTCTGACCTGAGCGGCATAGCCCACATTAACCTGATGCGAGATGGCGCCGGTGGCAAAATCACCGCGCAGGCCGCCCATACCGCTGATGGAGTCAATAATACGGTTGGTATCCAGGCGTCCGACGGTGGCATCGCCCTGCGCGTTCAGCAGTTTCGGGGCGCTGTAGGTGCCCGTTTCATGCGAGTGCTGACCGCCGAGCGCGCCGTACAGCGTCCAGCTATCACTCATGTCATATTCGGCTTTGGCCATGCCGAACTCGCTCTCGATATCGCTGTAGCCCCACTTCTGGCTGTAGTTTTTACTGTTATCCGGCAGCGCAGGGACAAAATCGACGCCGCTGATATTGACCCCCATGGTCCCGCCGTGGAAGGTCTTTTTCTGATAGCCGAAATCGAGCGAGGAGCGGAAGCGGTCGCTGCGGTAGTCCAGTCCCAGAGAGGCCAGGGTCGTGCGCTGTTTGTCATTATCGACCGCCCCTTCCCCTTCACGGTGCACCAGGTTTACCCGAGCGCCAAACTGGTTGTCATCACCAAAACGACGGCCAAGATCAAGGCTGCCACCGACCTGAGAGTCAGAGGTATAGTCCACGCCCACCCGGGCGGTTGGCACATCTTCTGCCCGTTTGGGTTCGAGGTTAATCATCCCGCCGACGCCGCTGCTGGCGACGCCATTGAGCAGACCGTTAGCCCCTTTGAAGACTTCCACCCGCTCCAGCATCTGGGTATCCATCACCTGACGCGGAACCACGCCTGCCAGGCCGCCCATGGTCATGTCGTCGCCATCGAGCTTAAAGCCGCGAATGCGATAAGTCTGAGCAAAGTTACCGTAGCCCTGTACCACCTGGACACCCGCGTCGTTGTTGACCACGTCAGCGATAGTGTGCGCCTGCTGGTCCTGAATCAGTTTCGCGGTATAGCCGATGACGTTGAACGGCACATCCATCGCTTTTTGTTCGCCGAGCATGCCAAGACGGCCGCCGTGGGCAATCTGTCCGTCGAGGAAGGCCGGCACCACCAGATCGCCGCCGGCTTTAAAATCGTCGCCTTCGCTGGCCTGAACGACCATAACCTCTTCGTTTTTCTGGTTGGCAGCGGTGCCATCAGCCGCCATTGCGCCGTGGGTAATGGCGCCGATCGTGAGTGCCAGCAGCGTCTTGCGCAGCGGCAGTGTGGTAAGGGTGGTGTGCATAATGATCCCATCGCATAAAGAAATAAAACAAATGGCCCGCAAGCGGGCCAGAAATCGTTATTTTGCCTGCAGGTCGATGCGGACAACGCTGTCCGGACCTTTGGTCGAATGATCTTTGTTAAACGGCTGTTTGACGGTGACAAACAGCGTCTGGCCGTCGGCGGAGAGCAGCAGGCTGTTCGGGTTCGCCGGGATCTCCCACGTGTGCTTCAACGCATAGCTGGTGCCATCGAGACTGATAACCTTGCCGGATTCGCGCTGGGAGATATAAATCTCATTGCGTGCCGGGTTGAACTGCACCGCCAGCGAGTCGCCCACGTCCAGCTGCTTAATCACCTTACCGCTATGAATGTCCAGCACCAGGGTGGTTTTGGCCTGCGAGTTGTCGGTGACGAACAGGCGACCAGTTTTGCTATCTTCAGCAAGGTTCAGCAGCAACGCTGGCTTGTCGCCGAGCGGTTTCCAACGCTGTTCAATCCGGTTGTTACGCGGGTTGATCACCAGAATTTCCCCGCTGCCGTTGGCGGCATACAGACGCCCGGTTGATGCGGAATAGTGCAGGCCCGTCATCCATTTTCCGGTGTTTTTAATCCGCGTTTTCAGCTTCAGCGTGGTGGCATCCACCACCCAGATTTGCGCAGGATCGGCAACGGCGCCGACATAAAGGGTGTTATCCAGCAGCAGGATCTGGCGCGCGCCGTACGGCATATCTTTGTCATTGCGCTCGCTAAACAGCAGGCGTTTTTTCACTTTACCGGTAGCGGTGTCGATGGCGCTGATGCCGCCATCCAGCGAGTTCGTGACGAACAGCGTGCTGCCGTCTGGCGTTATCTGGACCGCAAAGTTTTTCAGGTCGGTGTGGCTCAGGCCGATCGTCTTAAGGGTTTTCGGGTCGAGCTTATACACCGCCCCGCCCTGCACATCTTTAAACCCTTCCGCGCTGGCAACATACAGAGCATCGCCCTTCGGGCTGAGCGCCATTTCATACAGCCCCTCCGCCAGCTCGCGTTTGAGCGGCTGTGCGGTGGCGGTGGTGGTTTTCTCTACCGCAGGCGGGTTGACAGGGGCAGCGCGGTTGGCAGCGCAGCCGCTTAAGACAGCAGAAATCGCCAGAGCTAATACCGGTATGGTGTATTTCATTGTGGAGATCCTTAACAAAATCAATGAACCGGTGGTAGCTCCGCGCCGATATTATGGTTTTCCGGCCTGACGAGAGTGAGCCCCACCCTGTGCCTTCGCTGTTTCCGTGTGAGCAAGTCACTGGCGCAGGTCAGTCCATGCTTAGCCTGCAAACAAAAAGAAGAATGAGAACTATACGCATTATCTTGTAGCGCACAAGCCGAATTATGCCGCCGGAAGGTAAAAGCGATAATCTGCTGATAACCGGACCTTTAGTACGAGGCTGCCGCTAAGTCAGAGGGGTCGCCAGAACAGCGAAGAGGAAAAGAAACAGGCCGCACCAGCGACATGTGCGGCCTGAAGATCATCGGAGTAACGTCAGGGATAACTTAATAGCGCACCATCACCGATTTCAATTCAGTGTAATCATCGATAAACGCGCTACCGAATTCACGCCCCGTTCCCGATCCTTTCATGCCGCCAAACGGTACCGCCGGGTCGAGAAAAGTGTGCATGTTCACCCAGACGATCCCGGCGTTAATCGCCTCGGAGTAGCGCAGCGCCTTGCGGATGTTATCCGACCAGACGCTGGCGGCGAGGCCAAACGGCGAGGCGTTGATGCGGGACAGCGCATCCGCTTCGCTCTGGTAGCCAATAAAGCTACACACCGGGCCGAATGTCTCCTCCTGCATCAGGGTGCTGTTTTCACTACGCACCTTCACCGCCGTCGGCAGGACGAAATAGCCGTCACCGGGCAGCGCTTCGCCGCCGCAGACGATGGTGTCGCCCTCTTCCCGCGCGATCTCAATCAGCTGCAGGACTTTCTCAAACTGCTGCCGGTTGGCCAGCGGCCCCATTGGCGTCTGCTCGTCGAGCGGTGAGCCGGGACGCAGCGCAGCGAGCCGTTGCTTCAGCAGCTCAAGCACCGCATCCAGCTTGCCTTGCGGCAAGTAAAATCGCTCGGCGGCAGCACAGATTTGCCCCTGATTGAGATAGCCCGCTTCGATAATGCCGTCGGCCATCGCTTCGGGAGTCAGATCGTCGAGGAACAAGGCGGCGTTTTTGCCCCCCAGTTCCAGAGTGACGCGTTTCCCGGCCCCGGTCGCCGACTGCTGAACTTTACCGCCGGTGACCACCGAACCGGTAAAACTGACCTTCGCACAGGCAGGGTCGGTAATCAGCCGCTGGGCGATGTCACCGCCGGCGCCGTTCACCACATTAATCACGCCGTCGGGGATCCCCGCCGCTTTAGCCAGCTCCGCCACCCGCAGCAGGGTCAACGGCGTATATTCGCTCGGTTTAAGCACGATGGTGCAGCCGCACACCAGCGCCGCCGCCAGCTTCCAGATAGCGATCATAATCGAAAAATTCCACGGCACGATCCCCACCACCACGCCCAGCGGCTGGCGACGGGTAAACGCCGTGTACTTCTCGCCGGCCATCGACGGAAGCGACACATCCAGGGTTTCCCCCGTGACTTTCCCGGCCCAGCCGGCAAAGTAGCGCAGGAACGCCACCGATTGATCCAGCTCGAGCATCCGTGCCAGAGAGATGGTTTTCCCGGAGCACAGGCTCTCCAGCTGCGCCAGCTCCTCGCGATGCGTTGCCAGCCGATCCGCCAGATTCAGCAGCAGCGTACCGCGCTGCAGCGCAGGCATTTCACGCCAGGATACAAACGCCTGGCTGGCGCTGGCCATCGCCTGGGCCGCCTGATCCGCGTCCGCGGATGTGACGTTCGCTATCGCTTTACCGGTGGCGGGATTGACGACCGTCAGCGTCGGTCCGTTGCCCGGCAAGGCTTCCCCGGCAATAAACTGGCCGTGGGGTTGGCGTAAAAACGCGGTTACTTCAGCAAGCAAGGTTACGTCGCTCATCGGTGGCACCCGTGGTTTCAGAAAATGTTCCCCATCCCACCACATCCGGTTCGCGCAGCCTATCGTTCTAAAGAACGTCATTCTTTCGGACGATATTCAGCCCCCCGCCGCCATGCTGTGATGGGTGCCTTAGCCAGGCGAGACAGGGTAACGCTATGAATATCAAAATCGATGCGCTGAACTACTATGGCGCCACCAAAAAATACCAGCTGCATTTTCCGGCGCTGCAGGACGATATCGAAGCCGACGTGGTGATCATTGGCGGCGGCTTTTCCGGGATCAACACCGCGCTGGAGCTGGCGGAACAGGGCATTACCAACGTGGTGGTGCTGGAAGCCCGTCATTTAGGCTACGGCGGCACCGGGCGCAACGGCGGTCAGGTGATGGCCGGTATTGGTCACGACATTGAAGCGGTGAAAAAACACGTGGGGAAAGAGGGGCTGGAGACGCTGTTTAAAATCTCTAACCTTGGCGCGGGGATCATTCGCGAGCGCATTAAAAAATACAATATCGATGCCGATTTCGTCCCCGGCTACGGCTATCTGGCCTACAACCAACGTCAGTTGAAGACGCTGCGCCAGTGGGAGAAAGAGTTCAAGGCCGCCACCCCGGACGAAGATATCGCCCTCTATACCGGCAGCGAAGTACAGCAGGTGGTCGGCTCTGACGTGTACTGCGGCGCGCTCAAGCACATGGGCGGCGGGCAGATCCACTCGCTGAATATGCTGCTGGGGTCGGCGCAGGCGGCACACTCGCTGGGGGTGAAGATTTTCGAATCCTCGCCGGTGGTTGAGGTGGATTACGGTAAAACGGTCCGCGTCCGCACGGCGATGGGCAGTGTGAAGGCAGCCAAACTACTGTGGGCCTGCGACAGCTTCCTCAACAATATGGAACCGGAAATCTACAACAAGACCCTGGTGACTTACTCTTATCAGGTGTCGACAGAGCCGCTGTCCGATGCGCTGATCGAACGCATCAGCCCGCTGCGCGGTGCCTTCAGCGATATTCGCCCGGTGATCAACTACTACCGCATTACCCGGGAAAACCGCCTGCTGTTTGGCAGCGCCACCCGTTATCTTGAGTATACCCCCAACGATTTCGCCGCCTGGAACCGCACCCTGCTGGCGGAGGTCTTCCCCTATCTGAAGGATGTCAAAATCGACTTCGCCTGGGGCGGCCCGATGGCCTGCAGCGCTAACCTGTTCCCGCAGATCGGCACCCTGCGCGAGCACAATAACGTCTTCTACGTTCAGGGTTACTCCGGCTTCGGCGTTACCCCCTCGCACATCGTGTGCAAAATTCTCGCCGAAGGAATTAATGGCGGCTCCGATCGTTACCGCCTGATGAGCAGCATTCCCCACGCGACAATCCACGGTCGTGACAGCCTGCGCATGCTGCTGGTCACCGCCGGAAAACTCATGCATCAAACCGCCGGCTACTGGAAAGGCCGGAGTTAACCAGGAGAACATCATGCACGCATTTAAACTCGATCAACCGGTTCCCGAACTACAGCCTATCGGCAGCGTCAGCCTGCTGGGCGCGACGCCAACCGCCGGCGATCCGCAGGTAGCGGGTGCCATGATTTACGGTGAACCGCAGGACGCCTTTACCTGCGGTCTGTTTTCCTCCACCCAGGGGAGCTTTACCATGACCTATCCGTTTACCGAACATGCCACCGTACTGGAAGGCGAAGTGGAGCTGACCGTCGCCGGTGGCCAGCCGCAGCGCTTTGTTGCGGGCGACAGCTGGTTTGTTAAACAGGGTACCGAAGTGGAGTGGAAAATCCTGACGCCGCGTTTCGTTAAGCACTACCTGGCCAACGTCGAAAGCCGCTAATCTCCCCAGCCACTCCCCGGCGCACGGCGGCGGGGAGTGTCATCTGCTCTGCGTCACAGAATCAACCGCCGTTCTCCACCTTCAGGACGATATTCATTGAGCCGGATGCCAACCTAAATTATGACTATCCGGAATGGCGCTTCGCTTGGTGCCACTCCCTGCCCTTCCCTATTTTGTGCAGAGGTTGACTATGTTCAGTAAAAGACTCGCCAGCCATCTCGAACGCGGCGTCGTCGGCTTTCCCACTACCCTCGCCAGCTCCGTCGGGCTGATTATGGCCAGCCCGGTGATCCTCACCGTGACCAGCGGTTTTGGCATGGGCGGCGACACCTTCGCACTGGCGGTGCTGCTGGCGTTTATCATGATGCAGGCACAGGTCACCACCTTTGCCGAAGCAGCTACCCTGATCCCCACCACCGGTTCGGTCTATGACTATATCGCCTGTGGAATGGGACGTTTTTTCGCAATCACCGGCGCGCTGTGCGCCTATCTGATCGTCCATATTTTCGCCGGGACCGCAGAAACCATTCTTGCCGGGGTCATGGCACTGGTGAACTTCGAATCCATCAGCAGCCAGATGGCGATGCACCAGAACACCTGGATGGTGGGGGTCGGGATGGTAGTAGTGTTCGGCCTGCTGAACGCCATTGGCGTGGAGATCTTCGGCAAGGTTGAAGTGGTGCTGACCTTCGGGATGTGGAGCACCCTGACCATCTTCGGCCTGTGCGGTATTTTGATGGCGCCGGTGACCCACCTTTCTGGTTGGTTCGGGACGCCGCTGAACGTCAGCGACCTCTCCGGCCTGTTCGGCTATATCGGCATGGCGATGTTTATGTTCGTCGGCTGCGAGCTGGTCACGCCGATGGCCCCGGAAATAAAACAGGCCCACCGCACCATTCCGCGCGCTATGGCGCTCGGTCTGTTCGGCGTCGCCAGCTGCATGTTTATCTACGGCGCGGCGATTAACCGCCAGGTCGAAAACGTGGTGCTGGATGCGGCGACCAACGTCCATCTGCTGGATACGCCGATGGCGATCCCGGCCTTTGCCGAGCGGGTGATGGGCCATGCGGGTCAGTACTGGCTCGGCGTCGGGTTGCTGCTGGCGGGCTGCGCCACCATCAATACCCTGATGGCCGCCGTGCCGCGCATTATCTACGGAATGGCGCTGGACGGCGCTCTGCCGCGTTTCCTCACCTGGCTGCACCCGCGCTTTAAGACGCCGGTTATCGCCATTGCCATCGGCGTGGCAATCCCCTGCCTGCACGCCTGGTATCTGAACGGTGACATCGACCGTATCGTGCCGCTGATCCTCGCCGCCGTTTGCGCCTGGGGCGTGGCCTATCTGCTGGTAACCCTGTCGGTAGTGCTGCTGCGAATCCGTCGCCCGGATCTGCCGCGGGCCTACCGCTCACCGTGGTTTCCGCTGCCGCAGATTATCTCCAGCGTCGGGATTATTATCGCCATCATCAACATCACCCCGCCGGGTATGGACAGCCGCGACGTGCTGGTACCGTTCGGCATCATGCTCGGGCTGACCGCCGCCTACGCGCTGTTCTGGACGGTGTGCATACAGCGGGTCAATCCGTTCAGCCCGGTCCCCGTCGAAGAGGTGGTGGAACGCGCTATTGGCAACTATGAGAAACAAAACCATGGGGAGATGACGCCTGATGTCCTCCGTCCCCTCATTTAGCACACCGTTGATGAATGCAGTACAGCGCGATCTCGCCGGCTGGCCCGGCGAAAAGCTCAACGAGCGCAGCGCGGTACTGCACCTTAACGCCAGCACCGATGTCACCGTCAGCGTTCGCCAGAAACGGCTGTTTATGGCGAGCATTCACAGCTGCGAATTTGTCGTAGAGGGGCCGGTTTCCCGGCCCGCTGAGGGCAAGATTCGCGCCCATCAATCCGGCTGGCTGAAACGCCAGCCGGTCACCTTTCGCGGCAGCAAAACCGCCGCTGAACTCGCCCGCTATCTCAACGGCTTTCCTCGTTTGCAGCAGACGCTCAGCGAACTGGACTATCGTCGCTTCACGTTTACCCTCGACGACCAGCGCTGGCGCTGCTGCATTGAGCCGTGGGCCGCCAGTGAAGTGGTGTGCAAAATGCCGCCGCTGCGCCGCTATCTGCGCCTCGAAAAGCAGCAGCGCATGCTGCTATTGAGCGTCATGAACATGATGCATCAGGCGGTCAATCAGTGGATGCAGCAGACGGTAACAACAGAAGAGTAGTTCACAAGAGAACGCTTCTCCGCGCTGATGGCGGAGAAGCGTGGGGCGTTAGTTCAGGCCAAACTGACGCGCCAGGGTATCAAGCGCCTGGCGCTGGAAAGTACGAAATGCTTCACGCGGTTGCTGCTGTTGAATAAATTCCAGCAACGGATCCTCCACCGCCGTTCTCACGCCGCTTAACGCTTCCATCACCGCCAGCCCGCAGAACGGCACGTAGGATTCGGCATAGCCACCTTCGTGAACCATCACCAGCTTACCACCGCACAGACGATCCGCCGCCGCCTGCACCTGTTCGGTCATCGCGCGGAAGCTGTCGCTGTGCAGCTGCATCCGCGCCAGCGGGTCCATGGCGTTCGCATCGTAGCCGCAGGCCACGATAATCAGCTCGGGTTCAAAGCGGGTCAGCGCCGGGATCACGATGGTCTCCAGCGCATAGCGCCAGCTGTCGTCTCCCGCCCCGGCCATCAGCGGAACATTGATGTTATAGCCTTCGCCCGCGCCGCTACCGCGATCCTCTTCCCCGGCGTAACCCGGCGGGAAGCAGCCGTCCTGGTGCAGCGAAATGGTCAGGACATCGTCACGTTGCAGATAGATATGCTGCGTCCCGTTGCCGTGGTGCACATCCCAGTCGAGGATCGCCACCTTGCCCAGACCGTGCAACGCCTTCGCCCGCTCAACGGCAATGGGGATATTGGCCAGGAAACAGAAGCCCATCGACTGGTCAGGCAGGCAGTGGTGTCCCGGCGGTCGTGATAGCGCGTAGGCATTATCCAGTTCACCGCGCAATACCGCCTCTACCGCGGCGCTGGCCAGCCCGGCAGACAGCGATGCTATCTCGTAGCTGCCCGGCCCCAATGGCGCCTCTTTACCCAACATGCCGCCGCCGTTATCGCTGATCGCCTTAAAGCGCTCAAGATAATGGGCCGGATGGATGCGCCGCAGGTCTTCCTCACTCGCGGCAGCCGCGCTGTACAGCTTCAGCTGCGCGGTCAGCCCCGAAACATCCATCAGATTTTTCATTCGCCGTTTAGTCTCAGGCGATTCGGCATGACCACCCCCTGCCGGCGGCTGTACCCAGCCCCCGACCGGTAAAGTCACCGCATGCAGGCCGGTGCTGTGCCAGAAACAACGCTCATCAAAGAAGAAACCGGTATTTCTTTTCACTCTATCCTCCTGTTAGATCATCCTTTCCAGCGGGCGATGCCGCCAGAATCAATCCTGCCGAGAGCAAGGCGCAGCCGCCTGCTGCACCCAGCAGCGCGTCGGCGCTGGAAAAATGTTGCAGCAGCGTCCCGGCCAGCGCCGGACCGGCGGCCATACCGCCGCCGATCACCAAATTGATGCTGTTCATCAGACGGCCGCTGTTATCCAGCCCGGCGACGCGGGCGAGAATAAACGGCAGGACAAAGGTCCAGGTGAATTTGAACAGCACCGCCGCCAGCGCGAAGCGCAGCAGCAGCGGGTGGCTGATGAGCAGAGCAATACTGAGGATCAGCAGTCCGTAACCCAGCCACACCGCCATACGGTCCGGGCGTTGCGTACCGCGTAAGGCCGCACCACCGGCGCCAAGAATGCCAAACACCGTCGCCACCGCCAGCACCAGGCCAATCTGCGACGCCGTCAGCCCTGCCGCGCTACCGATAGTGCCGATAAAGGTCCATACCGCGCTGAGGCTGATATAAAAAGTCAGGACCGCCAGCACCGCGAGGAGCTTACGCAGCGGCGCGACGGCAGGCTGCCGGCGGGTTGCCGACATCGGCTGAAAGCGTGATGGAAATGCCGATACCAGCGGCAGGCAGCAGAGCATGATGGCGGCGAGGATCAGATACACCACCTTCAGGCCGAAACTGGCAAACAGACCGGGGAGGATCAACAGCCCTACCATCCCCAGTAGCAACTGGCCCAGCACCCAGAAGGCATAAACCCGCGAAGGATTAGCGGTGCCCGCCGCGCAGCTGATGCACAGGATCATCAGCGTGCCGCCGGCCAGCGACGCGATAAAGCGGGCCAACAGCAGCGTTTCATAGTGGCTCGCCGCCGCCGAAGCCAGGTTCGCCAGCAGAAACACCACCCCGGCCCCCAGCGCCACGCGGCGCCAGTTGAGACGGCTCATCCACCACCATGCCGGCAGCGTCGCCAGGCTCATCGCCCCCAGTTCAGCGGAGAACAGATAGCCAATCTGCCCGGGAGCCAGCCGCCACTCGCTGGCTAGCTGAGCGGCAACCGCCGGGGCGGTCATCAAGATCCCCGGCGCGATCGCGGCAAAAATCACGATGGCGCACAGCAGACGTGCGGTAAACACCAGGCCGGTAGGCCGGGATAAGCTGTTTTCAGTAACGGGTGTACTCGACATCGTAATGCGTGCTCCAGTCAAAAAAACTGCCCCCCGGACAAAAGCCCAGGGAGTGATACCTTCTGGTATCAGGAAAACGCCGCCGTCGGCGGCGCGCGGGATGTGATGAGTCAGATTACAGATGCAGCGTGCGCTGAGCGGATGGCATCCAGGTTCGGGAAACGAGCTCGGTACGATTGACCACGTCGGTCTTGGCGAAAATATTGCGTAAGTGGGTTTTCACGGTGGAGAGCGAAATATCCATCTGGCGGGCGATCAGCTTATTACTGGCCCCTTCGCGCACCATGCCGACCACTTCCCGCTCTTTGGCGGTCAGCATCATTGGCAGGTCATCCTCCTGCTCGAGACAGTCATGAATAGCCAGCTCCACCAGCGGCAGTACCGCCTGGGCGCGCAGGCGTTCTTCACTGGAGAACGGCGCATCGCGCATTAAGGAGATGCCGGCAATAATGCGCCGGTCGCGACGGATAAAGACTTCCGTCATATCGCGGACGTTATTCGGCAGCATAAACTCGTGATAATAATGACGGTGACGATCGCATACCCCCGGCGTCATCGCCGCCATGGTAATCGTCTGGTGGCTAAAACGGGACGGCAACAGCGGATCCAGCGGCTGAAAACATTCCAGATATTGTTGATGCGTATTGGCCGAAATATTATGCAAAATATAGTCTTCGGGTTTTAAACGCTGATTAACTCGATAAAAAACCGCCGATGACAGTGGAATTAACTGTGAAATAGTCTGTAAACAACGGGCAATTATCGCATCATTACGACTGGCTTTTAATAAAGCAGACATGATTCCCCTCCCGTCGAGGTGAAAGTGCGTTAAACGCGGATGAAGACCGATAGATGAAGCATACATTTCACATTTAAGTAACACAATCATTAACATATTAACAATGTGATATGGGTTACAAAAAATTATTCAATACACTGTTAAATAAAGAATTAATAATCAATATACCCAGCCGTTATCGCCATAACATTAAAACATAAACAAAAGTTATTAACCTCATGGCCGGTCACCGCGTCAGGGTTTTGCTCCCGCCGTTTTTTATCGGTTACTCGTCCTTTAGAACGAGTGATTTTTTTAAGCGCTACTCTATACCTAATAAATATTGTGCAGGACTTGCTTATCAGGCGCTTAACCATTCCCGGAAGCGCAGCTTTTGTGCTGCCTAAATAATAGCGTTCGCCGGGAAAATAAATACGGAGCCATCGATGCTGAATATCGCCGCGCTACGCCAGCAGCAAATTCCGCTGGTGATTGAACCCCGGGCAACAGTGCCCTTTCATATTCTGATCAAACCTATTGGCCCGGCCTGCAATCTCGCCTGTCGCTACTGTTACTACCCACAGGGCGATACCCCGGTGCAGAAAATGGATGACACGATGCTGGCATCGTTCATTCGCCGCTATATTGCCGCTCAGCCCCCCGGCGTGCGGGAGATCAATTTTGTCTGGCAGGGCGGCGAACCGCTGCTGGCCGGGCTGAGCTTTTATAAAAAAGCGCTGGCGTTACAGCAGCAGTATGCCCCACCGGGAGTGACGATCAGTAACAGCCTGCAAACCAACGCGACGCTTATCAATGATGCGTGGTGCCGTCTGTTTCATGAGCATCGCTTTACGATTGGCGTCAGCCTCGAGGGCAGCGAAACGCTGCAAAACCAGCACCGCCCGGATAAACGCGGCCAGGCCAGCTATCCGGCGGCGCTGCGCGGCATCGCCCTGCTGCATCAACATCAGGTGGAATTCAATTTACTGGTGGTGGTGCATGACGCGATGACCCGCCATGCGGCCGCCATTTACGACCACGTTGTCAGCCTTGGCGCCCGCTATCTGCAATTTCAGCCGCTGATGAGCGAAGGCGATGCCCTGCAGCAGGGCTATCAGCTGAGCGCCGACAACTGGGGACGGTTTATGGTGGCTATCTGGCATCAGTGGCGCAAACGCTGCGATATGAGGCGGGTGTTCGTGATGAATATCGAGCACGCATGGGGGCAATATTTTACCCATACCAGCGCCACCTGCGTCCACGCGGCCCGCTGCGGCAGCAACCTGGTGATGGAGTCAGACGGTCAGCTGTACGCCTGCGATCATCTGATTAACGACCGTCATCACCTCGGCGCGCTCGCGGAACAGACGCTGGCCCAGGCGGTCGATAGCGCCACGCACCTGCCCTTCGGCCGCGAAAAAAGCCGCCGCCGGGAGTGCCAGCACTGCCCGGTAAATATGGTCTGCCAGGGCGGCTGTCCCGCCCATCTTAACGACGCCGGTTACAACCGGTTGTGTGCCGGCTACTTCCGCTTTTTTAACGCAATCCTCGCCCCGCTGCGCCCGTATTCCCGGGACATGAACGGCCTGCGCGCCTGGCGATCCGCCTTTGTCGACAGCCAACAGTTTGCTGGTTAGCCGATACCACTCCCGTGTCGCGCCGTCTGCTTTGCGGGCGCGCCACCTTCCGAGCCAGTACAGGAGAATACGCAGTGAATAAAACAGCCGTGGCCGCCACCCTGGGGATGATCCTCTCCGGGGCTGCGCACAGTGCGCAGACCGATCGCCCGAACGTGATCGTCATTATCGCCGACGATATGGGCTATTCCGATATCAGCCCCTTTGGCGGCGAAATCCCGACGCCCAATCTGCAGGCGATGGCCGAACAGGGCGTGCGCATGAGCCAGTACTACACCTCGCCGATGTCCGCCCCGGCGCGTTCGATGTTGTTAACCGGCAATACCAATCAGCAGGCGGGAATGGGCGGTATGTGGTGGTACGACAGCACCATCGGTAAAGAGGGCTACGAGCTACGCCTCACCGACCGCGTCACCACCATGGCAGAACGCTTTAAAGATGCCGGCTATAACACCCTGATGGCCGGGAAATGGCACCTCGGTTTCGTGCCAGGCGCCACGCCGAAAGACCGCGGGTTTAGCCACTCGTTCGCCTTTATGGGCGGCGGCACCAGCCATTTTAACGATGCGGTACCGCTGGGTACGGTCGAAGCGTTCCACACCTACTACACCCGCGATGGCCAGCGCGTTTCGCTCCCCGACAACTTTTACTCCAGCGAAGCCTACGCCAGCCAGATGAATGCGTGGATCAAACAGACGCCGTCGGAACAACCGGTGTTCGCCTGGCTGGCCTTTACCGCGCCCCATGACCCGCTGCAGGCGCCGGATGAGTGGATCGCGCGCTTTAAAGGTCAGTATGAGCAAGGCTATGCCGAGGTCTATCGCCAGCGCATTGCCCGCCTGAAGGCGCTGGGGATCCTCCATGACGACACGCCGCTTCCTGGCCTCGATCTCGACAAAGAGTGGGAAGCGTTAACGCCGGAACAGCAAAAATACACCGCCAAAGTGATGCAGGTGTACGCGGCGATGATCGCCAATATGGACGCGCAGATAGGCTCGGTAATGGCGACGCTGAAGCAGACCGGGCGTGATAAAAACACCGTGCTGCTCTTTTTAACCGATAACGGCGCCAACCCGGCGGAAGGCTTTTACTACGAATCGGAACCGTCGTTCTGGAAACAGTTCGACAACAGCTACCAGAACATCGGGCGCAAAGGTTCGTTCGTCTCCTACGGTCCGCACTGGGCCAACGTCAGCAACGCCCCTTACGCCCGTTACCACAAAACCACCAGCGGTCAGGGGGGGATCAACACCGACTTTATGATCTCCGCTCCCGGAATTGTGCATAACGGAAAGATCGACACCTCCACCATGGCGGTGTACGACGTCGCCCCGACTTTATACGAGTTCGCGGGTATCGATGCGACTAAACCGCTGGCGAAAAAGCCGGGGCTGCCGATGGTCGGCGTCAGCTTTAAGCGCTATCTGACCGGCGAAACCCAGCAGCCGCCACGCTCGTCTTACGGCGTCGAACTGCATAATCAGGCGGCCTGGGTTGACGGCGACTGGAAGCTGCGGCGGCTGGTAAAAACCTTCCCGCAGGCTGGCGATGCGCCATGGGGGCTGTTCAATCTTAAGCGCGACCCGCTGGAGACCCACGATGTCGCGGCGCAATATCCGCAGCGGGTGCAGGCGATGAGCGAGGCCTATGCGGCGTTTGCCAAACGTACCATGGTGGTCCACGCCGACGGCAAGCTCATTGACTACGCCGGTATTGACAGTAAAACCGGCCGCTACCTCGCCGTCGATCCCCAGACCATGGAGTCAGTTCCGGCCCCGCAGGCGATTCCTGTGAGCCAGGGCAACTGATCGGCCCCGGCTCTCGTTCTTCCGGGCGATAGCCGGGATCTGGCCCCCTTTTTAAGGTAGGAAAAACGCAGGTAACGGGAGAAGCTGGATGAGTAAAGTGGTGGTGATCACAGGCGGTGGAACCGGCATCGGCGCCGCCTGCGCGCGGCAGATGTCGGCGGCGGGCGATACGGTATTTATTATTGGCCGCCGCCTCGCCCCTCTGCAGGCTCTGGCGCAAGAGACCGGCGCGCTGGCATTGACCGGCGATGCCGCCAGCGGTAGCGACTGGCAGAACCATCTGCTGCCGGCCATCCTCGCGCAAGCGGGCGGTATCGACGTCTTACTGTGCTGCGCCGGCGGGATGGGCAACAGCGCGGCGGCGCAGACCAGCGACCAGCAGTGGCGTCAGGCGCTGGAGAGCAATCTCGACAGCGCTTTCGCCAGCGTCCGCGCCTGCCTGCCATCGCTGATTGCCCGCCGTGGTAACGTGCTGTTTGTCGCCTCGATCGCCTCTCTCGCCGCCGGGCCTGAGGCCTGCGGCTATGTCACGGCCAAACATGCACTGATCGGCCTGATGCGTTCAGTTGCCCGGGATTATGGCCCGCAGGGCGTACGCGCCAACGCTATCTGCCCCGGCTGGGTCACCACGCCGATGGCCGACGAGGAGATGCAGCCGCTGATGGCCGCCCAGGGCATCAGCCTTGAGCAGGCCTACCGCCAGGTGTGTCGCGATGTGCCGCTGCGCCGCCCGGCCAGCGCCCAGGAGATAGCCCTCGCCTGTCAGTTTCTCTGCTCTGAACATGCATCGATCATCAGCGGTGCCACCCTGGTTGCCGACGGCGGCGCCAGCGCGGTGGATGTCCCGACCCTGGCGTTCTCTTCCCCTTCGTCAATAAACAAAAAGGAACTCACATGACCGCAGAAGCCGTATTTATTCAGGTCGGCGCCCTGGCCGATGGTTTTGCCCCGCACGGCAACGTATTGCCCGTCGCCACGTTACCCGCCGGGGAATCCCTGACCTTTTATCTGCCGGACGGCACCCGCCATCAGCTGCAAATTGCCGATGCGCACAGCGTTATCTGGAACGGGCAGCCGGTTGCCGGGCGCATCACCGCCCTGCGCCCCGACGTGCTGTTTATCGACTTTCTCGATCCTGACCAACGGAATGCCAGCATCAGCGCGGTGTGCAATCTGACGCAACAGAACGCCACTCTGGTTTACGGCGCGCTGCCCACCGAGCAGGCTGCGCGCCTGGATGCCTTCAGCCGTGTCGAGCAGGGTCTGCCGCTGACGGCGGTTGAGGTGAACTTCCATTTTGCCCGCCTGAACCACGAACCAGGGCCGCTGCCGGACTTTACCGGGGCGTTAGTGGGGATGCGCAATCAGTACACCTACAGCCCGACCGAGCGCTACGAACATATTTATCTCAACGATAATTTTTATGCCTGGCAGTGTCTGGATGGGGTGGAAAAAGGGCTGGCAGATGTCGATCGCTGTCATTACGTGGCAGTTGCCGACGATCTTTATCTGTTCGTCTGGCGCGAAAAAATTATACCGACGCTGGGGGTGATCCTTATCGATCTACAACAAATGCGCACCGACGGTAAAATTCTGGGCTATCAGGGAAGCGATTTTGCCGCTCTGAGCAATTTCCCGGTCGGAGCCAGCGCGCAGATTTTGAATGTGACGGATCATTCGGCCTGAGAAAAATACCGGAGCCCGGCGGCTCCGGTACGCGGCCATCAGGCGCTGGCAATTTCCAGACGCGCCAGCTGCGCGGCGTTGAGCGTCAGCTGCGCCGCACGAGCAAAGCTTTCCACCTGAGCCACGCTGGTCGCACTGGCGATCGGCGCGCTCACCCCTTCACGATGCATCAGCCAGGCCAGCGCGACTTCAGCGGGTTTCGCCTTGTGCTGGGCGGCTACCTCATCCAGGGTATCGAGAATCCGCATACCGCGCGGGTTGAGATATTTGCCAATGCCGCCACCGCGCTGGCTTTGCGTCAGATCGGACTGCTGGCGGTATTTACCGGTTAAAAAGCCGGAAGCCAGGCTGTAGTAGGTGACGACGCCAATATCGCGCGTGGTGCACAGGTCACACAGCGCGCCTTCAAACGCCGAACGGTGATAAAGATTGTACTCCGGTTGCAGTACCTGCCAGGCCGGCAGCCCCTCTTTACGAGCCACCTCCAGCGCGGCGGAAAGCTGCAGTGCATCAAGATTGGACGCGCCGGTAGCGCGGATTTTCCCGCTCTGCTGCAGGGCATGGAACGCCTCTAACGTCTCAGCAACCGGCGTTTCCGGGTCCGGCCAGTGGGCAAAATAGAGATCGATATAATCGGTATTCAGACGACGCAGCGATGCTTCCACAGCCTGTTGGATCCAGGCTTTCTTCAACCCTTTTTGCCCCGGGAGCCCTAAATCAGCCCCCACTTTGGTGAAGATTTTCACCTTATCGCGCATGCCGGGACGCGCCTGCAGCCAGCGGCCGATAATAGTTTCAGATTCGCCGCCCTGATTGCCATCCACCCAGCGGGAGTAGACATCGGCGGTATCAATGGCGTCAAAGCCGTGATCAACGAAAGCATCAAGAATGGCAAAACTGGTTTTCTCATCGCAGGTCCAACCAAAAACGTTGCCGCCAAAGACCAGCGGGGCGATGGAAAATCCGGTTTTGCCCAAGGGACGTGTATTCATGCCGTTCACTCCTTATCGCTTATATTCTGCATCCTTCGGTACACCACAAGGGCTGGTAAAGGACAATCCTGGGATACTAAGAAAAGGAATCTTGAGGCGGGCTAATCCGTGCCCGCCTGACGCATTACCACATTATGTTCCGGAATAGACGTCAAAGCTAAAATATTTACCCGACAGTTTTTTATAGGTCCCGTCGGCAAGAATGGCGGCAATCGCGCCGTTAATTTCCTGACGCAGGGCGTCGTCTTCTTTGCGCAAGCCGATCGCCGCGCCGGCACCGAACAGCGTATTATCCTGCAGACTTCCGCCGACGAAGGCGAAATCTTTGCCCTGAGGCTGCTGCAGGAAACTATAGTCCGCCATCATCCCGGACAGCACCGCGCCATCGATACGCCCGGATTCCAGATCCCGCACCACGCTGTCAGCCCCCTGATAGGCCACGATATTGATGCCCGCCGGGCGCCAGTGCTGGTTAACGTAGGTTTCCTGCGCCGACCCTTGCTCGACGCCGATGGTCTTGCCTTTTAGCTGCTCCGGCGTATTGCCCGTCAGGGTGTTTTTGCGCGCCACGAGGAACACCGGGCCGTTATACAGCTTGTCGGTAAAGCCAATCTGTTCTTTACGCTTTTCGGTCATATACATGCCGGAGAGAATGGCGTCGAATTTGCGCGCCTTCAGCGCCGGGATAATGCCGTCGAAATTGCTTTCGACCCACACGCATTTCGCCTTGAGCTGCGCGCAGATCGCATTGCCTAAATCAATATCGAACCCCGCCAGCTTGCCCTGCGGGTCTTTCCATTCAAAGGGCGCGAAAGTGGGATCGACGCCAAAGCGAATTTCCTTTTGCCCTGCGGCCAGCACCGATGTTGACGCCATCAGCGCAACCCACAGCAGAAGAGATTTTTTCATTTTTTATAAGCTCCAGAGATCAACGGCAGTGTGTTTCAACTAACCGGGCGAAGAATGACGCGCCGGTGGTAATAATGTCATCGTTAAAGTCATAGCCAGGGTTATGCACCATGCAGCTCCCTTTACCGCCCTTCTCACCGTTGCCCAGCAGGAAGTAGCAGCCGGGACGCGCCTGCAGCATAAAAGCAAAATCTTCGCTGGCGTTCATCGGGGCCACCGAAGGCAGCACCTGCTCGGGGCCAAAGACCTCCAGCGCCAGCGATTTGGCGAACGCCGTCTCCGCGTCGCTATTGGTCAGCACCGGATAAGAGTCGTAGACCGCAACCTCGCTGGTTGCGCCATAGCTTTTAGCGGTGAAGTCAGCGATCTCGTGGATGCGTTTAATCAGCAGATCGCGCACTTCCGGCTTCATCGCGCGCACGGTCAGCTCCATCACAGCGCTTTCCGGGATGACGTTGGAAGCAATACCGGCCTGGAAGGTCCCAACGGTGACGACCGCGGTTTCACCCGGCGGCACGTTGCGGGCAACAATGCTTTGCAGCGACATCACCAGCGCCGAGCCAGCGACAATCGGGTCGATGGCACGTTCCGGATGGGCGCCGTGGCCGCCGTAGCCGTGAATGGTTATCTTCACCGTATCCGCCGAGGCCATAAAGTTACCGGCATAGAAGCCCAGCTTGCCGACCGGCAGTCCCGGCATATTGTGCAGCGCGAACACGCTGTCACAGGGGAAACGTTCAAACAGACCGTCTTTAATCATCAGGTCCGCGCCACCGATGGCCTCTTCCGCCGGCTGGAAAATCAGGTGCACGGTGCCGTTAAACTGGCAGGCTGGCGACGCAATATACTTCGCTGCCGCCAGCAGGATTGTGGTGTGCCCGTCATGGCCACAGGCGTGCATTTTCCCAGGAACAGTGCTGGCCCACGGCAGTTCGGTGGTTTCAAAGATCGGCAGCGCGTCCATATCAGCGCGCAGACCAATCGTGCGCCCCGGCTGGCCTTTTGT
The DNA here is from genome assembly GCF_051131735.1 of Klebsiella sp. B345. Classification (NCBI taxonomy): domain Bacteria; kingdom Pseudomonadati; phylum Pseudomonadota; class Gammaproteobacteria; order Enterobacterales; family Enterobacteriaceae; genus Klebsiella; species Klebsiella sp. B345. Next base: position 4,318,883 of record NZ_CP180443.1, on the reverse strand, counting down.
TAATGAACCCACCACGCCGGTTTTACCCAATTCACGAGTGACCGCGTAGCCCCATTCAGCCAGTTTTTCCGCCACCAGCTCGCTGGTATTAAACTCCTCCAGACTTAATTCCGGGTTGGCATGTAAATAATGACGGATCGCAATCATTTCATCTTCAGCGGCTTTAATTTCTGGAATCACAAAATCGGTCATGCCGGTCTCCGGGAATAAGGAATACATATCCTGAATAAATCAGGCTTAAGCGAAAAAGTCGGAAGCAGTAGAGTCAACGAACAGGTTCAGACTAATTAACTTATCTGGATAACTATTTAATGCAAGTAGGATTTCTGATTTCTGCAGCCGACCTCATCGCATTTACTCATGATTATTCAGCATCTTATCTTTGCGCCTTGTCAAAAACAGGGCAGCCATAATGCCGCTCATCAACACGAATCATCCACGCCATAAATTCGGTAACTTTCAGTCAAAAAGACCAGGGTTAAGCCTAAGTTTAAATATAAACTTTTAATACTTGGATTATTAACGCGTTTTTACTCTACGATCATCGGTCTTAAATCAGCGCATCATTAGCAGGGATGAATTCAGATAGCGTCATGGTTGCAGGACACACAGACGTGCTCACCACGTGGCGTTATGCAGGCCCCGTGAGGGAGAGAGATAATGACAGCGCTTTATGAATGACCTGCCGAATACAGTAGAACTCAATAATGAAATATCAGGCTCTTATCCTTGCATCAGCACTGGCGATGGCCGGCTGTAGCGCACAGGGCGACACTGCCAGTCAGCAACGCGCCAGTATCCAGAAAATACGTAATGACACGCTGAGCAAACTCTATACGCTGCACCCGGAAGCACGCAGCGATATTCAGCACTCCGACGGCTATGCGGTATTTTCCAGCAACAGCAGCAAAATTTTCGTCTTCGGATTTGGTAGCGGCTATGGCGTGGTAAAAAATACCCACACCGGCAAAGATACCTATATGAAAATGGCCCAGGGTGGCGCGGGCCTTGGAATAGGCGTGAAGCAGCAGCGGACCGTACTGGTATTTCATGATAAAGAGGCGCTGAATCACTTTATCACCAAGGGTTACGTGGTCGGAGCCGATGCCAACGCGGCCGCAAAATATGACGATAAAGGCGTTGCCCCGGTCGCCGCGTCGGCCAACGGCGTGGCGAAAGACACCGCTTCGCTGCCGTCGAAGGTAAATGTTTACGAAATCACCGAGAAAGGCTTAGCCGCGCAGGCGATGCTCAATGGCTATAAATACTGGCCAGATGACGAGCTAAACAAGTAATCATCATTATGGTCAGCGCAAGGGGGTGTCACACAGCCGCTTGTGCAATATCACAAAAGAGTGGCTTAGAGCGGGATAACAACGCAACCGGCCTGAAAAAAATAAGGGCAGCTTTGTCAAATAACACAAGGCTGCCCTGGGGGATGGTGTGAAATACTGGCTGACTATCGCTTAGTGCGACAATAGTCCGTTAACCAGAATCGAGGTGATGATGCCGCTTGCCGCCGCAATCAGCACATAGTTGCCGTCGATATAGGACCAGTGCTGACCCTGCGGAGGGGCTGGCAGGCCGCGAGCGTTCCAGTCATTCACTCGATAACCATTGCCGCGATAGCGTTCCGGCGCCGGCTGCCCCTTACGGAAATCATGGCCATTCCACGCAAAGTGGTCTTGCTCATGACGATCCTGATGCGGCTTACTTTGTCCACGATTATTGGCGTGCTGGTCACGATCCGGGCCACGATTATCGCCGCCCTGACGATGGCTGTCGCCGTTGCCCTGAGGACCATTATTACCGGGCCCCTGTTGGCGATTAGCATCCTGGCCACCACGATTGTCGCCCTTCTGCCACTCTTGCTGTTGGCCGGGTTTGTAGTTGTCATTCGGGCCATCGGCGTAGGCCAGTGAACTGAATGCACACGCTAACATGACGGCCAGAGAAATCATCTTTTTCATAGTACACCTCCTGATATGGCTTTATTTTTACCGCCAGAATGTGGAGGAATAGTGAGCATCAGGATATCCAGGAGGATTCCTGGCTGATTTGAACCGCGTGAAACCAGCCGCCGCAGCGTACCGGAGAAAACTATCACCAATAAGAAAGGCCGCTTTCGCGGCCTTTATCAGGAATAGTGCTGGTTCGGTGATGCTGATTATTCAGTGACTTTATTTTTTAAGTCTTCAGCGCCCTTTTTGGTATCGTCCCAGCCTTTAGCTGCGCCATCTTTGGTGGCATCCCACCCTTTTTCAGTGGCGGCTTTGGTTTTATTCCAGCCTTTTTCCGTGCCTTCTTTGGTTTTATCCCAGCCCTTTTCCGTCCCTTCCTTGGTCTTATTCCAGGTTTTTTGTGCGCCTTCGCTCACCTGGCTGCCGACGCTATCGCTTTTGCCTTGCGCCGCATGTTCGGATTTCAGCTTCAGCTCATCGCCCTCGTTCTGGGCCTGATGCAGTTTTTCCTTGGCGGTATTAGCCTGTTCATGAGCCGTCGCGACGGTATCATCAGTTGCGTGTGTTGTCGCAGCAAAAACCGGTGCTGCTACCAGAATCGCAGATAATGCAATCATTGCTTTTTTCATCATGTCCTCTCTAACGTTCTTAATGTTATGAGTCACCTACAGCATGGCATAACATTCCGGTCATGACTTTAGGGATAGTTCTTAAAACTATTTAATGCGACTTTCGCCCGTTTTCAGGCTGAAACCCCTGCGCTTCCGGTACGGGCGTATATCTTCCAGTAAGTTTGTAACATTCCATTAAAATCCATTTTCATATACCTGCCGTTTATTTTCATACGCGAATAATTATCAAAATCATTCTATTATAAATTGGCAACGGTACTCATTTATGGCAATAAAATCAGTAAGATCGCTCATGTTTTTCACCGCACTCATCGGCACGCCTTTGCTTGGCTATGCCAGCCAGTACCCGCTTACCGTCACCGACCTCGACGGCAGAACCATTACCCTCCAGCATGAACCACAACGCATTATTTTGCAGGACGGACGGGATCTGATGGCGCTGGCGCTGCTGGACCGCGACAACCCGTTTAAACGAGTGGTGGCGTGGAATAATCTCGCGAAAAAACAGGATATTGCCACCTGGGAGATGCTCAAGCAGAAGTGGCCGCAGTCGGCCACGATTCTGGATATGGGGTTTAGCGACAAAGGCAATGTCGACCTGGAAAGCGTGCTCTCCCGCCAGCCCGACCTGATGATTGCCCAGTTGCGTGCGAAGCCAGCGCTGACGGAAAGCGGCATTATCAGCAAACTGGCGGCGTTGAACATACCGGTGCTGTTTGTCGATTATGAGATCAATCCAGCCAGGGACACCGCACCCAGCATCGACCTGTTAGGTCAGGTCCTCAACCGCGAAAGCAACGCCAAAGCCTATACCGACTACTACCGCCAGCATCTGCAGGCCATTGTGCAGAAAACGGCGGCTATCACCCCGAAAGCAACGGTGTTTGTTGAAGCACTGGCCGGGAATAGCGACGCCTGCTGCTTCACCCATGGTCATAGCGGCTGGGGAGGTCTGGTCGAGGCGGTGGGCGCCAATAATATTGGCTCACAGGTGCTGCCCGGTGCCTCCGGCTTTGTGTCGCTGGAAAAAATTATCAGCATGAAGCCCGACGCTTACATCATGACCGGTTCCAAACGCGGCAACAGCCAGGTCCTGCCGCTGGGTTATCAGGTCAGCCCGCAGGCGGTTAATGACCAGGCTCAGGTACTGCTGTCACGCACCGGCGTCAGCACTATCCCGGCGGTAAAAGCCCAGCACGCTTACGGGGTTTATCATCATTTCTACAACCACCCGTGGAATATCGTCGGGATGGAATATCTGGCGAAAGATATCTATCCGCAGCCCTTTAGCACCCTCGATCCGAATGAGACCTACCACTACATCGTGCGCCATTTCACCACGCTGCCCGATCTGCCGTTCGTCTTTTCCTGGAAACAAGGTGAGTAACCCCGCATGAGTTCAGCCACCGAACCCGACATCCGCACGGCGACCGCCGACGCGGATGACGTCATGACGCACTACCGCCGCATCCTGCGCCGCCGCATCGGCCTGATGCTGGTCCTGTTACTGTTGATTGTCGCGTCCCTGGTGCTCGACTTCGTCCTCGGGCCGTCCGGACTATCGCTGCATACCCTGTGGCAAACCCTGACCGCCCCCGGCAGTACCGGCGCCGGAACCCAGGTGATTGTCTGGGATATCCGCCTGCCTTACGCGCTGATGGCAGTGGTAGTCGGCCTCGCGCTAGGGCTTGCCGGGGCCGAGATGCAGACCATCCTCAATAATCCCCTCGCCAGCCCTTTCACTCTCGGGGTCTCCTCAGCGGCGGCATTTGGCGCGGCGCTGGCCATCGTGCTGGGGATCGGTATTCCCGGCATCCCCACCCAGTGGTTTGTCTCAGCCAACGCCTTTATCTTCGCCCTGCTGGCGGCGCTGCTGTTGGACGGCATCACCCGCTGGACCCAGGTCGCCACCTCGGGAGTGATTCTGTTTGGTATCGCGCTGGTCTTTACCTTCAACGCGCTGGTGTCGATGCTGCAGTTTGTCGCTAACGAAGATACCCTTCAGGGCCTGGTGTTCTGGACCATGGGCAGTATCGATCGCGCCTCGTGGCAAAAAGTCGGGATTTTGCTGGCGGTGCTGGCGGTGGTGATGCCCCTGTCGATGCTCAACGCCTGGAAACTGACCGCACTGCGCCTCGGTGAAGACCGGGCCATCAGCTTTGGTATTCACGTCCGCCGCCTGCGTCTGACCACGCTGCTGCGCATCAGTATTCTGTCGGCGCTGTCGGTAGCCTTCGTTGGGCCGATTGGCTTTATCGGGCTGGTGGCACCCCATATCGCGCGCCTGATGTTTGGCGAGGATCACCGGTTTTATCTCCCCGCCAGCGCCTGCATCGGGGCACTGGTGCTTTCGCTGGCGTCGGTGGCCTCAAAAAATCTGCTCCCCGGCGCCATTATTCCGGTCGGCATCGTGACCTCGCTGGTCGGCGTCCCCTTCTTCCTGAGCATTATTTTGCGCCATCGGGGGAACGTATGAGCCAACACGACTCAGAACAAACCGGGCTGACGATCGGCCATTTCAATGCCGGTTATCCAAAACGCCAGGTGATCCGCGACCTCACGGTTCCCCACCTGCCGCGCGGCAAAATCACCGCCCTGCTCGGCCCTAACGGCAGCGGGAAATCGACCCTGATGCGCGCCATTGCTGGTCTTGGCCCCTCCACGGGAGAGCTGTCGCTGGCCGGGGAAAACCTGCTGACGCTGCCGTTCTCCCGGCGGGCGGAAAAAGTGGTCTACCTGCCGCAAACCTTGCCGGCCGGGGTGCATCTGCATGTACTGGAGTCGATTATCGTCGCTCAGCGTGCGGCCGGCGGCCTTCGCCAGGCAGATAACCCGACAGAAGTGATGTCTCTGCTGCGCCTGCTGGGCATTGAGCACCTGGCACTCAGATACCTCGATCAGCTTTCCGGCGGGCAAAAACAGCTCGTCGGTCTGGCCCAGTCGCTGATCCGCCAGCCGGCATTACTGCTGCTCGATGAACCTCTTAGCGCACTGGATTTAAATTATCAGTTCCACGTGATGGACCTGGTGCGTAAGGAGACGCGCCGTCGGCATATCACCACCCTGGTGGTGGTGCATGATATTAATATTGCCCTGCGGCATGCCGATCATGTGGTGATGTTAAAAGAGGGGCGACTGCTGGCCGACGGCCCGCCGTCGCAGGTGATTACGCCGGAGATTTTAGCGGAGGTGTACGGCGTTCGCGGCCGCGTAGAACCCTGCTCACAGGGGATCATGCAGGTGATTATTGACGGTCTGGCAATCCCGGCGGGATAAGCAAACGGCCCGGGTTTTGTCGCCCGGGCCGTTCGTCGTCTGCCAATTAATGGTCGAGATAGAGATAGTTTTCCCAGCTCTTCATGCGGATCAGGATCTTTCTGATCAGCAGCAGTTCTTTCATATGGTCGGAGTAGACCGCCGCTTCAACCGTCGCCCCTTGCGGTAGCTTGTAGTTTTTGAAGCGATCGTCGGTGACTTTCATCACCACCAGCGCACGCCCCTGGGTGTTTAACGCCGCGGTCGTCAGCAGTTTTCCCTGCCCCTGGAACTGGCTTTCACCAATTGCCGGCAGTACAGCGGCCACTTCGCCCTGGAAAACGGTACCCGGGATCGCCGGGAACATCAGCTCAGCCGTTTCACCTTTTTCCAGACGCTGCAGCGAGTTCTGACGGAAGGCGGCCACGTACAGTCGGTCTGCAGGTGCCACCATCGGCACAAACGTCATCACCGGCGCCAGTCCAAGCGCGGTAGACATGGTGCCTGGACGCAGGCCAACGGTGCTGACATAACCGTCGGATGGTGCACGCACCACGGTGTTGTCGAGTTTAAACTGAGCCTTTCGCAACTGCGCCAGCAGCGAGGCGACGGTGGTATTCTCCCCGTTAACAACCGAGTTCAAATCGTTCTTCGAGCGCACCACTTCAGCCTGTGCTGCCTTGACGCTGGCCTCATCCGCTTTCCAGGTTTGAAGGCGGGTATCCACCATCTGATCGGAAAAGGCGCCTTTGTTGTGCCCTTCCTGATAACGCGCATATTCCCGCTGCGCCTGGTCGCGTTCGGCCACCGCTTTATTGAGGTTGGCCTGTGCGCTGTTCAGTGCAGAATTCAGCGACAGCGCGTTCTGGCTGGCCTGTTTCACCTGCGCTTCCAGATCGTCCACTTTCGACTGATATGGCGTCGGGTCGATGGTAAACAGGATGTCATCTTTATGCAGCATCTGATTGGCTTTCACCGGCACCGTTAAGACACGACCGCGCACCTGCGAAACAATCGGGACGGTACGAAAAACCTGATTCCCCACTTCGGTAAACGGTGCGTTATAGTTCATGCCAAAAATCACGCCGCCAATCAGGATAACTCCGCCCAATACCGCGGTCGGCACCGTCCATTTATTTAACGGAATGCGAAATATTTTAAATATCGCAATACACAGCGCGGCATAGGTCAGAAGCATTAACGTTTCCATTATTTTGCCTCCTTCTCTTTCAGCAGCGTTAATTCCTGCTGGACCCCGTCAAGGCGGGCCAGTACCGTTTCAAGACGCTGATGCAGATCATCCTGGTTATCTTCGATTCTTTTCATGCCCCAGCCTCGGTCATCGCGCCACAGGGTGGCCCAAATCCACAGCAGCGGCCACAGCACGTGCAGGGTGAATAAGCTCACCCACCCGGCGTAATGGATCGCATCCTGATGCGGGTGGTTTCTTTTTTTCGCAATTTCATAAGGGATATCGTGAATAACAATGATCCCGTAAAACAGGATCAGGACTACCGCAACCAGGATAGCCAATGCTACGTAATCCAGGGTCATAGAATAACTCCAGAGTAAATTTAAAATAAAATAGAAAGCTGAATTAAGATGTAGCGATCCCAGGAAATAATTAATTGTTATTTCCTGCCCAGCTATTAATCAGAATTTTTCAGGGATTTTCCGGTCAATAGAAATAAGCTGCCCTTTTTTCACCGTAATATATCCCCCCGATTTTAACGCCGCTAGTACCTGATAAACATAGCTTCTTGAAAGGTTCGTTCGTTTAATAATAAACGCGGACAAGCTTTCGCGTTTTCCGGTATCAATTTCGTTACGATACAGATAACGAAACAGCATCGACCTGATGGTCTGGAACCCCGATAAGTTGCCTCTTTCATTGCTGGCATCCAGCACAAAGATGCCCATATAAATCAGAATCGTGGCCAGCTCTTTCATATACCGCGGCGACGAGTGATAGAAAATGCGTTCAAAATCGCTAGCGGTGATTTTGCTAAAGCGGCAATGTTCCTGGCACTGGTAGACGAATTCAACCGGCGGGCAATAGTGCTCCAGCAGGCCCAGCGGCATATTTTCGATAACAATGCCCAGCAGGTTTTGCTCATCGTCAACGGCGAGGGTCATTTGCCCTTCCAGCACAAAGTAGATAAACCCCTCTGCGGGCTGGAAACGGTCACCGGCGGCCAGCTCCACAGACTCGCCACAGGCGATAACCTCAGGCAAGTGGGTCGTGAGCTCCAGCGTCTGGTAAAAAGAGTGGATATTGCCAAAACGACTCGTCATCTTATCGTGCGCTCTCCTTTACCAACCGGTAGCGGGCAAATTATTGCTGCACAAAATATACAGAAGAACCTCAGGCAGTAAAAGTCCACAGCTGGAGTTCTGCCGCTACCGTCTTGTTTTATCGCCCTCACAGGCTCGTTTCTTGCCCTGCCTCGCACTTTATCAGCCACGGCATTCCGATCGCTGGCAGGCTATGCTTTAATTAGCTAAACCGTTTTAATTAAGTTTAGCAAGAAGGTGGAATGAACATGAAAACAAACGTATGGGTACTTGGCGACGCCGTGGTGGATCTGCTGCCGGAATCGGAAGGTCGCCTGCTGCAATGCCCCGGCGGCGCCCCGGCCAATGTAGCCGTCGGGATCGCCCGCCTCGGCGGCCATAGCGGGTTTATCGGCCGCGTCGGCAACGACCCTTTTGGCCGCTTTATGCGTCACACCCTGCAGCAGGAGCAGGTCAACGTCAGCTATATGCGGCTCGACGAGCATCATCGTACCTCTACCGTGGTGGTTGAGCTTGATTCAAGGGGCGAGCGGAGCTTCACCTTTATGGTACGCCCCAGCGCCGACCTGTTCCTGCAGCCGGACGACCTGCCGACCTTTGCCGCCAACGAGTGGCTGCACATCTGCTCTATCGCCCTCAGCGCCGAGCCCAGCCGCAGCACCACCTTCGCGGCAATGGAGCAGATCAAACAGGCCGGCGGAAGGGTTAGTTTTGACCCCAATATCCGCCCGGATCTGTGGCAGGATCCGACGCAGCTGCACGCCTGCCTCGACCGCGCCCTACGCCTGGCGAATGTGGTAAAGCTCTCCGAAGAAGAGCTGGAATTGATCAGCGGCAGCCCTGATTTAGCCAAGGGCATCGCGATTCTGAGCCAGCGTTATCAGCACGATTTACTGCTGGTCACCCAAGGAAAAGCCGGCGTACAGGCAGTGTTCCAGCAGCAACGGGTTCACTTCAGCGCCAAGCCGGTGGTCAGCGTCGATACCACCGGAGCTGGAGACGCGTTTGTCGCCGGGCTGCTCGCCAGCCTTGCCGCCCACGGGATGCCGGAGACACTTGAGGCGCTGGAACCTACCATCGCCCTCGCACAAACCTGCGGGGCGCTCGCTACCACCGCCAAAGGGGCGATGACCGCCTTGCCTTATCAGCACGATCTTCAGCGCCAGTTTTGATCCCCCGGGCCGCCCGTTGCGGCCCACTTTGTTGCATCCATCACAATTATTAAACCGGTTTAGCAAATTATATTCCCAGCGCGTAATTATCGCGTTTAACATAGCACCTAAACCGGTTTAGCAAAAAACACACAATCTTCATTTTCACTTTTGGGATGCGACCAGAATGTTCAAAAAAAGCACACTCGCAGTTCTTATCGCTTTGCTAACCGGCGCCGGATCAGCCCATGCGCAAACCGACCTCAGCAGCATCGAAGCGCGTTTAATCGCGCTGGAAAAACGGTTGCAGGATGCAGAAAACCGGGCACAAACGGCGGAAAACCGCGCCGAGTCGGCAGAGAAAAAAGTCCAGCAGCTGACCACCCAACAGCAACAAACCCAGAACACTACTCAGGAGGTCGCACAGCGCACCGCAACGCTTGAGAAAAAATCCGCCGAGACCAGCGGCTTTGAGTTCCACGGCTATGCTCGTTCTGGGGTGATCATGAACGACTCCGGCGCCAGCACGCAGTCCGGGGCCTACATGACGCCGGCAGGGGAAACCGGCGGAGCCATCGGCCGTCTGGGCAACCAGGCCGACACCTACGTTGAAATGAACCTCGAGCATAAACAGACTCTGGAGAACGGCGCGACAACCCGCTTCAAAGTGATGGTGGCTGACGGACAAAGCAGCTACAACGACTGGACGGCCAGCACCAGCGATCTCAACGTCCGCCAGGCGTTTGTCGAACTGGGTAACCTGCCCACTTTTGAAGGCCCGTTCAAAGGATCCACCCTGTGGGCCGGGAAACGCTTCGACCGCGACAACTTCGATATTCACTGGATCGATTCCGACGTGGTCTTCCTCGCCGGGACCGGCGGCGGGATTTATGACGTGAAGTGGAACGACAGCCTGCGCAGTAACTTCTCGCTTTACGGGCGCAACTTCGGCGATATCGATGAGGCCAGTAACAGCGTCCAGAACTACATCGTCACCATGAACAACTTCGCCGGGCCGGTGCAGATGATGGTCAGCGGCTTGCGAGCGAAAGACAATGACGATCGTAAAGATACCAACGGTAATCTGGTGAAAGGGGACGCGGCAAATACCGGGGTGCATGCGGTGCTCGGTTTGCACAACGACAGTTTCTACGGCCTGCGTGAAGGCACCAGCAAAACCGCCCTGCTCTACGGACATGGGCTGGGTGCTGAAGTCAAAAGCATCGGTTCCGACGGCGCCCTGCGCCCGGGGGCCAATACCTGGCGCTTCGCCAGCTACGGCACTACGCCGCTCAGCAAAAACTGGGCTATCGCTCCGGCAATCCTCGCTCAGAGCAGCAAGGACCGCTATGTCGACGGCGACAGCTACCAGTGGGCAACCGTCAACATGCGCCTGATTCAGGAGATCAACCCGAACTTCGCCCTTGCTTACGAAGGCACCTATCAGTACATGGATCTCAAACCGGAAGGCTATAACGACCGCAATGCGGTGAACGGCAGCTTCTATAAACTCACCTTCGCCCCGACCTTCAAGGTCGGTAACATCGGTGACTTCTTCACCCGCCCGGAGATTCGTTTCTATACCTCGTGGATGGACTGGAGCAAAAAACTGGATAATTACGCCAGCGACGACTCGCTGGGCAGCAGCGGCTTTAAATCCGGCGGAGAATGGTCGTTCGGTATGCAGATGGAAACCTGGTTCTGATGAACCACGCCTGACACCAGAGAAACCCGGGGCCGCACGCACCTTGTGCCGCCCCGGAACAATAATGACGCAGACACTGCGCCCCCGTGAAGACGGGATCAATAGCTAAGAGCCTATCCCAGTAGGCGTACATTCAGAGGGTACTATGGATTTTGAACAGATTTCCCGCTCGCTGCTTCCCCTGTTGGGAGGTAAGGAAAACATCGCCAGCGCCGCGCACTGCGCCACGCGCCTGCGTCTGGTACTGGTCGATGACTCACTCGCCGACCAGCAGGCCATCGGCAAAATCGAAGGGGTAAAAGGTTGTTTTCGTAACGCCGGACAGATGCAGATTATTTTCGGCACCGGAGTGGTGAATAAGGTTTACGCCGCCTTTATCCAGGTGGCTGGGGTGGGCGAATCCAGTAAATCGGAAGCTGCCGACATGGCGGCGAAAAAACTGAATCCGTTCCAGCGTATCGCCCGCCTGCTGTCGAACATCTTCGTGCCGATCATTCCGGCGATCGTCGCCTCCGGCCTGCTGATGGGCCTTCTGGGGATGGTCAAAACCTACGGCTGGGTCGACCCGAGCAACGCTATCTACATCATTCTCGATATGTGCAGCTCGGCGGCGTTTATTATTCTGCCGATATTGATTGGTTTTACCGCCGCCCGGGAGTTTGGCGGTAACCCCTATCTGGGAGCAACGCTCGGCGGCATTCTGACCCACCCGGCGCTGACCAACGCCTGGGGCGTCGCGGCGGGCTTCCATACCATGAACTTTTTTGGTCTGGAAGTGGCGATGATCGGCTACCAGGGGACCGTGTTCCCGGTACTGCTGGCGGTGTGGTTTATGAGCATCGTCGAGAAGCAGCTGCGCCGGGTGATCCCAGACGCGCTGGATCTCATCCTGACACCATTCCTGACGGTGATCATTTCGGGCTTTATTGCCCTGCTGATTATCGGCCCGGCAGGACGCGCGCTGGGTGACGGCATTTCGTTTGTCCTCAGCACGCTGATTACCCATGCTGGCTGGCTGGCTGGACTGCTGTTTGGCGGCCTCTATTCGGTGATCGTCATTACCGGGATCCACCACAGCTTCCACGCCATCGAGGCCGGGCTGTTGGGCAACCCCGCCATTGGCGTGAACTTCCTGCTGCCGATTTGGGCCATGGCTAACGTCGCTCAAGGGGGCGCCTGCCTGGCGGTATGGTTTAAAACCAAAGATGCCAAAATCAAAGCCATTACCCTGCCGTCGGCATTTTCTGCGATGCTAGGGATCACCGAGGCGGCGATTTTCGGGATTAACCTGCGCTTTGTGAAACCGTTTATCGCCGCGTTAATCGGCGGCGCGGCGGGCGGTGCCTGGGTGGTATCGATGCATGTCTATATGACGGCGGTCGGCCTGACGGCGATCCCCGGCATGGCGATCGTGCAGGCCAGTTCGCTGCTGAACTACATTATTGGGATGGTTATCGCCTTCGGCGTTGCCTTTACCGTCTCTCTGCTGCTGAAATACAAAACGGACGCTGAATAATGTCACTTCCCTCACGGCTGCCTGCGATTTTGCAGGCCGTTATGCAAGGCCAGCCACGCGCGCTGGCCGACGAGCACTATCCTCGCTGGCACCATGCGCCGGTGACCGGACTGATGAACGATCCCAACGGCTTTGTAGCCTTCGACGGTCGCTACCACCTGTTTTATCAGTGGAACCCGCTCGCCTGCGATCATAAATTCAAGTGCTGGGCGCACTGGAGTTCTGCCGATCTGCTGCAATGGCAGCATGAACCTATCGCCCTGATGCCCGATGAAGAGTATGACCGCAACGGTTGCTACTCCGGTAGCGCGGTGGATAACAACGGAACGCTGACCCTGTGCTACACCGGTAACGTCAAATTCAGCGACGGCAGCAGGACCGCATGGCAGTGCCTGGCGACGGAAAATGCCGACGGCACCTTCAGCAAACTTGGTCCGGTGCTGCCGCTGCCGGAGGGCTATACCGGGCACGTGCGCGACCCTAAAGTGTGGCAGCATGAGGGGCGCTGGTACATGGTGTTGGGCGCCCAGGATCGGCAAAAGCACGGCAAAGTGCTGCTGTTCAGCTCCCCCGACCTGCACCAGTGGACCCACGAAGGTGAAATCGCGGGCTACGGGATCAACCATCTCGACGACGCAGGCTATATGTGGGAATGCCCGGACCTGTTCCCTCTCGGCGACCAGCAGCTCCTGATTTGCTGCCCGCAGGGCGTGACCCGCGAGGCGGAACGTTTTCTCAATAGCTACCCGGCAGTGTGGATAGCCGGCGATTTCGACTATGCCAGCGCCCGCTTCAATCACGGTGAACTGCACGAGCTGGATGCCGGGTTCGAGTTTTACGCCCCGCAAACCATGCAGACTCCCGACGGCCGTCGGGTGCTGGTTGGCTGGATGGGCGTTCCGGATGGCGAAGAGATGCACCAGCCGACGCTGGCCAACGGCTGGATCCATCAGATGACCTGCCTGCGCGAGCTGGAGTGGCACAACGGCACGCTGTATCAACGCCCGCTGCGCGAGCTGACCGCCCTGCGCGGCGAGGCCCACGGCTGGCAGCCGCAGCCTCTACCACTGGAACCGATGGAAATCGAACTGGCAACCGCCGGCGACGCGGCGTTCAGCATCGATTTCGGCGGCGCGTTAACGCTGGAGCGCGATGCCCACGGCATTCGTCTCGCGCGGCGCAGCCTCGTCAGCGACGAGATGCTCTATCGCTACTGGCGCGGTGATATTCAGACGCTGCGGATTTTCATCGACCGTTCAAGCGTGGAAATCTTCATTAATGACGGTGCGGGGGTGATGAGCAGCCGCTTCTTCCCACGCTATCCAGGGGAAGTCGTGTTCAGCGGTGCGACGCCGGCGACATTCTGCTACTGGTCGCTGAGGTCATGCATGGTAGTATAAGCGTTTTACTTTCAGGCGCATGTTGTCGTGATGAAAACCAAACGCGTTACTATTAAAGATATCGCCGAGCTGGCGGGTGTCTCAAAGGCGACCGCCAGCCTGGTGCTGAACGGTCGCGGTAAAGAGCTCCGCGTGGCGCAGGAAACCCGCGACCGCGTGCTGGCGATCGCCCGCGAACAACATTACCAGCCCAGTATTCACGCCCGCTCGCTGCGGGATAACCGTAGCCATACCATCGGCCTGGTGGTCCCTGAAATCACTAACTACGGGTTTGCCGTCTTCTCCCACGAACTGGAAATGCTCTGTCGTGAGGCTGGCGTTCAGCTGCTCATCTCCTGCACCGATGAAAATCCGGCCCAGGAGAGCATGGTGGTCAATAACATGATTGCCCGCCAGGTTGACGGGCTGATTGTCGCCTCGTGCATGCACAACGATGCCGATTACCTCAAGCTCAGCGAGCAGCTGCCGGTGGTGCTGTTCGACCGCTGCCCCAGCGAGAGCACGCTGCCGCTAGTGATGACCGACTCCGTCAGCCCAACGGCTGAGCTGATTTCCCGCATTGCGCCGCAGCATCGCGACGAATTCTGGTTCCTCGGCGGGCAGCCGCGGCTGTCGCCATCGCGCGATCGTCTGGCCGGTTTTACCCAAGGGCTGGCGAACGCCGGGGTGGAGCTACGCCCCGAGTGGGTGATTAACGGCAACTATCATCCCAGCTCCGGCTACGAGATGTTTGCCGCGCTCTGCGCGCGGCTCGGACGACCGCCAAAGGCATTGTTCACTGCGGCCTGCGGCCTGCTGGAAGGGGTACTGCGCTATATGAGCCAGCACCATTTACTGGATTCCGGGATCCATCTGGCGAGCTTCGACGACCACTATCTGTACGATTCGCTGTCGCTGCGTATCGATACCGTGCAGCAGGATAACCGCCAGCTGGCCTGGCACTGCTATGACCTGATAAGCCAACTGATTGAGGGCAACACGCCCGAGCCGCTACAGCGCTACCTGCCGGCGACGCTGCAAATTCGCCATCGTTGATTTACCCGCGCGATGTGAGTGATGGCATTGAAAAACGTCAGCTGACTCTTTAGCAGATAATTGACTTTGCCGCGTTAAACTGACGCGGCATCGAATGCGTCGAGTACGCTACTGGCGTAGTGCCATCATCGCTTCCGGCGCACCTTCAAAAATGAACGGATTGAGGAACATCCTTCCCCAAAATAGTTTTCTATCTACTTCACTTAGTTCTACCTCATCACAAATGGCTTTCCAGTTCATACGGACCGTTTCGAGATAATACGAAATAAGCTCAGTGGCTTCACGTTCACTCAGCAAAAATCGGGAGGCTGCCGACAGGCATACGGCAAGATTACTCATACGATTTTCACCGACGATCAGCATCGCCTGCGTGGCTTCATTGCCTGCGCGTCCTTGCGGACAAATATCATATGCAGGCGTCAGGCTAAGCGCTTTACCATCCCAGAATGCCGCATGATTTCTGGCATGATCGTCGGTGTTGCCGCAAATAACGTTGAAGACGAGACGACCAAACAGTTCCCGTAGCGTTTCTTTAGGTGCGCTAAAACGCTGGCGTATGATATCCGTCAGCTCCTCGTAGCTTGCATACCTTGCCATCATCTCATCAAGGCCCAAAATGGTCAGCGCAGAAACCATCAGGCGACGCTGCCATCCGGTCTGGCTTCGCAGGCGATCGAAACGCTCAATAAGCAGAACATCTTTACCGGCTGTATGACGAAAGAGAACAGGTGCAACATTTAACCCAACGCTGGCAGCCAGGCGCATGGCGATATATTCACCTTTAACAACGTTATAGGTGTCCGTTGAAGAAGAGAATTTGGCAATAAATTTACGCTCCCCGAATTCAATCATCGCTTTTGGCCGCGCGCCACCGAGTGAAGTACCATGAAATAACGCCTGTTCAAGATCGACGGTTAACGGTATACCGTTTTCCACCATCGACGCGGCCTGCATAAGTTCTTCAAGCGATGCCCCTCGCGGCGAACGTGGAACGTACTCCGTCGATGAACGCTGGAAATCAAGGCCACCAATCCGGTCAGAGCCGGACTCAAGCAGGTAGGTCATTTCATCCAGCGTGTTGGGATCGCTATTTCTCCCTTGTGCCCCCATCAGCCGGTTCAGAATCACTCTCCGCCCCCAGGCGTCAGGTGCAGCGTCACGTAACGCACTCGCCTGCTGTAAGCCTGGCGCAGGGAAAATCGCGCCTCTGACCAACGGAAGTTCCGGCGCATAAACCGCTATCGCCTCTTTTCGCTCCAGATAACTGCGACCGTAGTTGAAGATAAAACGATGGTTACCCCTGCTTAATACGCCTGCGACAACCGGCTCCGTAGCGCCGGGCAACCAGATCCAGACATACACCTGTGCAATATGATTATCAGAAATCATCATTTATCTCTTTCCTTGAGTGATGGACTGCGCGTGGCATCAGCGACAGCGTTTTCTCGGCGTTTGCGAGATGCAATGACATAGCCGATCTGTCGGGTGTAAACAACGGCACTCCCACGATAGTCGCCAGTTCAAACACGGCACCAATCGCACATCCCATATCCCCTTCTTCAGCACGATAGACGAGCCCTCGCGATACGCCAGCACGTTCCGCCAGCTCTTCAATGGTGAGTTTGGATTCGATGCGTGCGGTACGGATCATCATACCCAGCAGTCGGGCAGCATCGCGACTGTAACGGGAGTAGGTTCGAGCTGAAGGCTTTGCCATGGTGAATCTCTTGTCTTATTAATAGCGCATATCTTGCAAGTATATCCTGTTTATAGAACATCACAATTCAACCGACTGAAGCAGGCACAATGTAATGATGTCCTATAAATGACTCAAAAGTTAATAATACGCACTATTAATAGAACAAGTTCATGCATCAAGGCCGGTGATCCGCACCAGATGGACGGTAAGCCACAGCAGCTCGTTCCCGCCGAGGGTTATATCGAGCTGGGCCTTGACGTAATCGCGGATCCGCAGCGCGCAGCGGTAGGCTTCCGGGTACTCCTTAATCACCTGCACCAGCAGGAAACTGTCCCGCGCACCGTCCAGTTCCCCCTCCTGTAAACGCTGCAGGAAGAACTGCATATGGACCAGAAAGCGCGAGTAGTTAATCGATTCGGTGTCTATCTCCTGCTTAAAGTGATACTGCACGAGATTAAAAATATCCTTCAGCATTTTCACCGACTGCATGGTCTGCGCCACGTCATCGCCCTCGCTCTGGCCGTTGACCAGATGAAAAGCGATATTGCCGGCTTCCTCTTCCGGCAGTTCAATGGCGTACTGCTGGCGAATAATTGTCACCGCTTCGCTGGCGACGCGGAACTGCTGCGGGTAAAAGCGCCTGACTTCCGGCAGCAGGCGGTTTTGAATAGCGATCCCCTTGCGGCTACGCTCGATGGCAAACGTCAGGTGATCGGCGAGGGTAAAGAAAATCTGCTCGCGAACCTTGTTGGCCAACTGCATATTGGCGCGGGAAATAATCATCGCCGCCATTTCGATAACCTCATCCGGGATCGCGGAAAGCGCCTCCAGATAACCGCTGCGTGTGCCCAGCGTTTGGGTCACGAACAGCTTCTCGATCTTCTCCGCCGCTATCTCATCTCCCGGCCGGCTGTTAAAACCAATGCCTTTTCCCATGACGATAACCTCCCGGTTATCGTCGTCGGAAGAGAGCACCAGGCTATTATTAAGCACCTTCTGAACAATCATGGTTGAGACTCGTGGTGGTTGCCGTTTTGACGAATGACATCCTTATACCACCAGAAGCTGCGCTTGCGGATCCTTTGCAGACTCTTCAGCGACTCCTCGCCGCGGTCGACATAAATAAAACCGTAGCGCTTGGCGTAGCCCTGGTGCGTGCTGACGACATCAATCGCCGCCCACGGGCAGTAGCCCATCAGCTCGACCCCGTCGGCGATCGCCAGACGCATTTGCTCGATATGCGCCGCCAGGAAAGCGATGCGGTAATCATCATTCACCGTTCCATCGTGCTCCAGCTTATCCGGCGCTCCCATGCCGTTTTCGCTGATCAGAATCGGCAGACCGTAGCGCTCACACACTTTGCGTAGCGTCAGGCGCAGGCCGACCGGGTCCACCACCCAGCCGTATGGCGTTTTATCGACCCACGGATTTTCCGCCGGACGATACACCCCGGTTTCCCCCAGCATAATTTGCTGATCGCCGGCGCGGGGCGCGACATCATTGCCGTCTCCCCGGCTGGCCACGATAGTGGCCGTCGAGTAGTAGTTGATGGCGATAAAATCAGGGCGCCCCTGCTGTAAAATCAAAGCATCTTCCGGCAGCATTTCCGGCGCGAGGCCGCGATCCTCAAGATAGGCCCACGCCAGGGCGTTGTAGCGCCCGTGCACCGCGACATCGAGAAAGCCCCAGCAACGCAACGTTTCCCAGTTATGCGCGGCGATGGCATCTTCCGGTTTACAGCTGCCGGCGTACATCGAGGTGGTATTGATCGCCGGGCCGATGCGCAGCCCAGGAAACTCACGGTGGCACAGGGCAAAGATCTGCGCCTGGGCCAGCATCATATGGTGGTTGTGTTGGTACAGCGCCTTTTTGTCCGGCAGCGCCCGATCGGCGGGCACGCCAATTGCACCAGGGTGGAGGATCATGGTGTTCTGTTCGTTGATCGTCAGCCACAGCGATACTTTATCGGCAAACTCGTTGAACAGCAGCCGGGCATAGCGGACAAATGCTTCGCCGGTCTCGCGGCGCATCCAGCCCCCTTTGAGTTCCAGCGCCCACGGCAGGTCAAAGTGATACAGCGTGACGATCGGTGTGATCTGGTGGCGGACCAGTGCCTCAATCAGACGGTGGTAAAACGCCAGCCCGGCAGGATTTACCGGGCCGTCGCCGTCCGGGATCACCCGCGACCAGGCCACCGAGAAGCGATAGGCCTTCAGACCCATCTGCGCCATCAGAGCAACATCCTCTTCCACGCGATGATAGTGGTCGCTGGCGACACGAAAATCTGCCGTTCCCGGCGGGTGGCTGAGCATATCGACAACCGACGGCCCTTTACCGTCTTCGTTCCACGCCCCTTCGACCTGATAGGCCGAAGTCGATGCTCCCCACAAAAAACCGTCCGGGAACCTGGCCTGCTGTTGATAGATCATGCCTGAGCCTCCTTCGCGGATTGCACCATCAGTGGCTCGCCATAATTCACCTGCGCGGCGGCGGTCACGCTGAGCTGGCAATGTTCGTCACCATTGACCACCACCACCGGGGTAATCACATCGTATCCGGCACGCTCGATGGCGGCGATATCAAAGCGGATCAGCTCCTGCCCGGCTTCCACCACATCCCCGACCTTCAGCGAAGAGCTGAAGTGCTGGCCGTTGAGGTTGACGGTATCAATCCCGATATGCACCAGCAGTTCAAGTCCACTTTCATGTTGTAAACCAACCGCATGGCATGACGGCAGGAACATCATCACCTTGCCATTAAACGGCGCTTTCAGGCACCCCTCTTGCGGACGAATCGCCACCCCTTGCCCCAGCAGACCGCTGGCGAAGACATCATCATTCACCTCGCTTAACGGCACGACCTGACCACGCAGCGGGCTGAGCACCTCAATGTCACTTTCGCCTTTCGGGCTGACGGCAGGCGGTGGCGTCACGTCAGCCACTTCTTGCTCCTCGGGCGCATCTTTAAAGGCGATAAACCAGGTCAGGGTAAAGGTCACCACAATGGAGATCGCGCAGGTTACCAGCGCATGGACGATGTTCATCGGATTTTCACCGATAAACGCCGGCAGCGCCGCCAGACCTGGAGAAACAAAGGCATAGCGCACCAGACCGCTAAAGCCCGCGTACATCCCGGCGCAACCGCCGCCGATCATCGCCGCGATCATCACACGGCGGAACTTGAGCAAGACCCCGTACAGCGCCGGTTCGGTGATGCCCAGCAGCGCGGTAAAGCCCGATGAAGAGGCCAGCTGGCGCAGGTTGCTATTTTTGGTTTTCAGCGCCACGCACAGCGTCGCAGCGCCCATCGCCACGTTTGACGCCAGCATCCCCGGGCCGTTAATCATTTCGAAGCCATTTTTGCTGAGCTGCCCGGTGGCAATCGGCGTCATCGCCCAGGCGGTGCCGGTAATAATCAGGAACGGTTGCAGGGTGCCCATCAGCATCGGGATTAACCAGCTGGCGTGGCGGTCGATAGCGCCTGCTCCGGCAGCCACCAGATCGTTAAGCAAAATGCCCGCCGGCCCCACCACCACCAGCGCCAGCGGCGCGGTGATCAACAGGATCAGCATCGGCTTAATGAAAAACTTGATAATCGAGGGCGACACTTTTTCGGCAAAGCGCTCCACCCACGACATCAACCACACCGTCAGGATGATCGGCAGCACCGACCCGGCGTAATCGGAAAGCAGCACGTTGATGCCGACAAAATCGACCGCTTTACCGGCCGCCAGCATCTGGCCGATGCCCGGATGCAGCAGCACGCCGGCGAGGGTCATCGCCAGAATCGGGTTGCATTCAAACTTCAGCGACGCCCCGTAGGCCAGCAGCACCGGCAGGAAGAAGAAGGCGGCATCGGCAATAATATTCAGCAGCTGCCAGGTCGAGCTGGTTTCGCTAATCACTCCCGTCAGTTTGAGGATCGCCAGCAGCGCTTTAATCATCCCCGCGCCGGTAATCGCCGGGATAACCGGGGTGAAGGTGGTGGAAATGACGCTGATAACCCGCGCGACGATACCGGCCGGTTTGGCGTTTTTATCGCCGCCTGCCGGGTTTTTCTTTTCCGGTAGCGCTTTATTGAGCAGGCGGTACACCTGCTGCACTTCATTGCCGATAACAATCTGGAACTGGCCGCCCTTCTCCACCACGCTGATCACGCCGGGAATGGTGCCAATCTGCGCGTCGTTGACCTGTGCGCGGTCGTTGAACTCCATGCGCAACCGGGTTGCACAGTGGGTGAGCATACGGATATTCTCCGCGCCGCCCACCGCGTGGAGGATTTTTTCTGCTGTTTCGTTATAGTTCATAGTGTTCCCTGGTGTTGGGGCAAAAAAAAAGACCAAAACAGAGACGCTCCCCACTGTACGGGAGAGCATTCCTATTTTGGTCTTGCCTGCTTTCGCAGTAGCACGCCATCATAAAAATGGGTTATTTCGGCGGATTATCTAAGCGGCCTTTGCCGATTTCAATGATGACCGAACAAAAGTGTGAACTGGATTAAGTAAATTCTTAAGCGAATACATCTTCCAGCAAGGAGGCTAATCAATGAAAAAATACAGCTACCCATGGTTAATATCCGTCACCGTCGTGACCCTGCTGGTGATTTTTTTCAGCGTGACATGGCGAGTCGAAATCGATCGGGTCACGTTTCTCTATCCGGCCATGATCCGCGATATGCTGTATGTTGCCCTGGGACTGGCGCTGTTGGGCAGCGCGTTGTTTATCTGGTTTATCATCCGTAAGGGCAACACGCGCAACACCTCTCTTCGCCAGTGGTTGACCGTCGTGGGCGGCAGTGTGTTGTTGGCCTTTGGCCTGGCGATGCTGATCCAACATGTGATACTGACCACCCTGACCTGGCTGCTGCCCGGCGAGGAGTCCACCTATACCGCGCCCTACCAGTATACCTCCGGCGGATCGCGCAGTTGCTCCGGAGCCTACGTTGAAGATCCGCAGCTGCAAAAAGAGATCCGCATCTGCTATCCCTTTGGCTACTATCCCGATGACAACCGGATTACGGTTATAAAACGCAGCAACGCGCTGGGCATCGTTATCCTCTATGCGCAAACCTTCACGCTGGATGAGTAGCCAGCTACCCCAGGGCCTGCTGGCGTAACCAGTTCTGCAAGAGTTTCGCGTTCGCCGTCATATCGCTGTCCTGGCGTACGCAAAGGTAGTAATCCCGGCCATCGTCGATGGTGGCATCGATGATTTTCACCAGCTCGCCGCTGTTCAGATAGGGGGCGATCAGCGGTTCGCGCATCAGGGCGCAGCCGAGGCCCGCCTGAACGCCCGCCAGAGTCAGCAGGCCATCTTCAAACAGCGGCCCCGTCGAACGCGGCGGGCGTTTTACCCCTTGCTGAACAAACCACTGGTTCCACGTCGTGCGCTCCTCGTCATGGAGCAACGGCATCTGCAGCAGCTGTTCCGGGGTATCAATATGCCCGTGCAGGCGAATAAACGCCCGGCTGCATACCGGCACCATTCTGCCGGATATCAACTTTTCGCTCTGATATCCGGCCCACTGCCCGTCGCCAAAACGAATCGACATGTCCGATGCATCGCTTAGATAGTTTCGATGGTTGGCATACACCACATTGATTTCGGTATGGGGGTTGGCGTGGACAAAAGACGGCAGGCGAGGAATAAACCAGCCCATCCCGAACAGTGGGATCAGGCTGATCGTGACCTGCTGAGTTTGTACCTGATCCACCAGATGCTCGGTGGCCTGGCGCAGTACATTAAACGCCGCGCGGATCGAGCGATAATACTCCCTGCCCTGCTGGCTCAGGGTCAGCCGCCGGCCCTGCCTTTCAGTCAGCGAAATTTTCAGGTACTCCTCCAGCACTTTCAGCTGATGGCTCACCGCCGAAGGCGAGATAGCCAGCTCCCGAGCGGCCTGCGTCACGCTGCCCAGCCGGGCGATAGCCTCAAACGCGCGCACCGCACGCAGCGGCGGATCGTTGGTCAACGCGCTTTCCGTAGTGAGTTCCGGCCCCGTCAATGATTCTGTTTTTTTCATATATTGATTTTCTTAGTGCAGTACACGTTTTTGCCATTCATTTAATATTATTAAAAATCATAAAGATATAAATAATCACAAACTTCATAAGAAAGAATATATCCGTATTTTACAATTTAATTCATTTATTAGATGGTAGCCGTAATTTGAGCTCATTGTCGGGTTATTCAGTTGGACACTCTCATACAACAACTTATCAACGGGGTCATGCTCGGCAGCATCTATGCCCTGATCGCGCTGGGCTATACCATGGTGTATGGCATTCTGCGCATTATTAACTTCGCCCACGGCGATATCCTGATGGTGGGGGCGTTGACCACGCTTTCCGGGATGAATGCCCTGAATGCCCATTTCCCCGGGCTGTCGCCGCTGGCGCAGCTGATTCTGGCGTTGATGCTGGCCATGATCGTTTGCGGCCTGCTGGCAATGGCGGTGGAACGCTTTGCCTACCGTCGACTGCGCAACGCTCCGCGCCTGGCGCCACTGATCTCCGGGATCGGCGTTTCGGTGCTGCTGCAAACCGTGGCGATGATCGTCTGGTCCCGTAATCCCCTGATGTTTCCGCAGATCCTGCCGATGGACCCCATCGCCGTGACCCACGGCAGCGCCGGACATCCGCCGGCGATCGTCACCGTGACCGGCATCGTCACCGTCGTGCTGGCGCTGGCGGTGATGTTGGGCCTGTGGCTGCTGGTGGAATTCACCCGCTTAGGTCGCGGCATGCGCGCGGTAGCGGAAAACCCGCGTATCGCCACGCTGATGGGGGTTAACCCGAACGCCATTATTGCCCTGACCTTTGCCATTGGCGGCGCGTTTGCGGCCCTGGCCGGCGTCATGATGGCCAGCAACTACGGCAACGCCAGCTTCTCGATGGGCTTTCTGCCCGGCATTAAAGCGTTTACCGCTGCGGTACTCGGTGGCATCGGCAACATTCGCGGAGCCATGGTCGGCGGCCTGCTGCTGGGCCTGATCGAATCCCTGGGCGCCGGTTATCTCGGCGATCTGACCAACGGCGTCTTCGGCAGCAACTATCAGGATATCTTCGCCTTTATGGTGCTGATTCTGGTGCTGGTCTTCCGCCCTGCCGGTTTGCTCGGCGAACGCGTCGCGCACCGGGCTTAGGAGAGCATAATGACAACAGCACAACTCGCTACACCAGACACCTCCCGCCGCCTGTGGTCCGGTATGACCCTGTTCATCTGCGCGCTGCTGGTCGCCCCCATCGTCGCCAGCCAGCTTGGCGGTAACTACTGGGTGCGGGTCATCGACTTCGCCCTGCTGTACATCATGCTGGCGCTGGGGCTGAACATCGTGGTCGGCTACACCGGTCTGCTGGATATGGGCTTTATCGCCTTTTACGCCGTCGGCGCCTATCTGGCAGCACTGCTGGCCTCGCCGCATCTGCTGGAGGTGTTTCCAGTCTTAAATCAGTGGTTCCCGGACGGCCTGCACACCTCGTGGCTGGTGATTATTCCGCTCGCCGCGCTGGTGGCGGCGGGCTGCGGTATCGTGCTGGGTGCGCCAACGCTGAAGCTGCGCGGCGACTACCTGGCTATCGTCACCCTCGGGTTCGGCGAAATTATCCGCATCCTGATGCGCAACCTCGACCGCCCGGTCAACATTACCAACGGCGCCAAAGGTATTTCCGGGGTCGATACGCTGAATCTGTTCGGCCTGAAGTTTAGCGGCGTCTATCACTGGTTCGGTTTTAAAGTCCCGGCACTGTGGCTGTGGTACTACCTGCTGATGCTGGTCATCGTGGTGATTATTTTCGTCTGCCTGCGTCTGCAGCATTCGCGTATCGGCCGCGCCTGGCACGCCATTCGTGAAGACGAAGACGTCGCCCGCGCCATGGGTATTAATCTGCGCAACTACAAGCTGCTGGCCTTCGCCATCGGAGCCTCCTTCGGCGGCATCGCCGGGGCACTGTTCGGCGCATTTCAGGGCTTCGTTTCGCCGGAATCCTTCACCCTGCAAGAGTCGATTGCGGTGCTGGCGATGGTGGTGCTGGGCGGAATGGGCCACATTCCGGGAGTGATCCTTGGCGCGGTGTTGCTCACTGCGCTACCGGAACTGCTGCGTAGCCAGGCCGCCCCGCTACAGCAGGCGCTGTTTGGCGAAGTGCTGATCGACCCGGAAATTCTGCGCCAGCTCTTTTATGGCCTGGCGCTGGTGCTGGTGATGCTGCTCCGCCCGCAGGGCATCTGGCCCGCACGCCATCAAGGAGCCAAAGCATGAGCCTGTTAAGCGTACGCCATATGTCAAAGCGCTTCGGTGGCCTGACGGCCGTCGATAACGTGTCGCTGACGATTGATGATGGCGAAATCTATGGCCTGATTGGCCCTAACGGCGCGGGCAAAACCACCTGCTTTAACCTCATTACCGGGCTGTATCCGGCGGACAGCGGCGAATTTGCCATCGCCGGAGAGCCCTATTCGCCGAAAAATATCGAGAAGGTCACCGCCGCCGGTATCGCCCGCACCTTTCAGAATGTGCGGCTGTTCAACGAGATGTCGGTGCTGGAAAACGTGATGGTTGGCCGTCACGTGCGTACCCGCAACGGTCTGTGGGCCGCCCTCTCCCGCCATAAACGCGCCCGCGCCGAAGAGGCGCAGACCCGTGAACTGGCGTGGCACTGGCTGGAGTATACCGGCATCGCGCAGTTCGCCCACTACCGCGCCTGCGACCTCGCCTATGGTCACCAGCGTCGGCTGGAGATCGCCCGTGCGCTGGCCACCGATCCGCGCCTGCTGGCGCTGGACGAACCCGCCGCCGGCATGAACGCCGCCGAGAAGATGGCCCTTGGCGAACTGCTGCTGCGGATTCGCAACGACGGCAAAACGCTGCTGATGATTGAGCATGACGTCAAGCTGGTGATGGGGATCTGCGATCGCCTGATGGTGCTGGATTACGGCAAAACGTTAACCAGCGGCACGCCGGATACCGTCCGCCGCGATCCGGCGGTTATCGCCGCCTGGCTGGGAGGCAATATCCATGTCTGATTTATTAACCGTTAACCAGCTTGGCGTCCATTACGGCGGCATCCAGGCGGTACGCGACGTCTCCTTCAGCGTTAAAGAGGGTGAGCAGACCACGCTTATCGGCGCCAACGGCGCAGGCAAAAGCTCAACCGTTCGTGCCATTACCGGGCTGGAACCCTTTAGCGGCGACATCCTGTTCAACGGCAAGCCGATACGAAAACGTCGCGCCGAGGCCCTGCTCCGCGAAGGGTTAGTGATGGTGCCGGAAGGACGCGGCATCTTTGCCCGCATGACGGTGCTGGAAAACCTGCAAATGGGCGCCTGGCTACGTCGCGATAGCGCCGCGGTCCGTCAGGAAATGAGCGACATTTTCGCCACCTTTCCGCGTCTAGCCGAGCGTCAGCATCAGCTGGCCGGGCTGCTATCCGGCGGTGAACAACAGCTGCTGGCGCTTAACCGCGCCCTGCTCAGCCAGCCGCGTCTGCTGATCCTCGACGAACCGTCTATGGGTCTGGCACCGTTGATGATAGAGAACATTTTTCGGGTGATCGCCACCCTGCGCCAGCGTGGCGTGGCCCTGCTGTTAATTGAGCAGAACGCTCGCCTGGCGCTGGAGGCGACCGACAGCGCCTGGGTCATGGACAGCGGCAGCATTGTCGAGCGCGGTCCGTCGCAGACGCTGCTGGCCGACGACCGGATTGCACAGATTTATTTGGGCGAAATGCCCGCTTAACACACCAACCAGCCTCAGGGAAAAACAATGAAAACAGCAACAATCAGTGCGCTTAGCGCCGCTATTCTGCTCAGTGGTTTTGCCTCATCCGCCGCATGGGCGCAGGCACAAGAAACCGTGATTATCGGCCTGGCAGGCCCGCTGACCGGCCCTTCCGCGCGAATCGGCAAGGACCTGGAAAACGGCGCGCAGCTCGCCATTGACGACATCAACAAGCAGCACCCGACCATCGGCGGTAAAGCGGTGACCTTTAAGCTGCAATCCGAAGACGATCAGTCCGACCCACGTACTGCCGTCGCCGTCGCCCAGCGCCTGGTCGACAGCGGCGTCGCTGGCGTAGTCGGTCACTGGAACACCGGCACCAGCATTCCCGCCGCGCGCGTCTATCATGATGCCGGGATTGCCCAGGTGGCGCCGGTCGCCACCGGGCACGCCTATACTAAGCAAGGCTTCGACACCAGCTTCCGCGTCATGGGCCACGACGATGACGGCGGCCAGTTTGCCGGACAGTACGCGGTACAAACCCTGAAAGCCAAACGCATTGCGGTCATCGATGACCGTACCGCCTTCGGTCAGGGGCTGGCGGATGAGTTTATTAAGTCGCTGGAAGCGCAGGGAATAAAAATTGTCGACCGCCAGTACGTTGACGACAAAACCGTGGACTTCAGCGCCGTACTGACCGCCATTCGCAGCAAAAATGCCGACCTGATTTTCTTCGGCGGCGTCGATAGTCAGGCCGCACCGCTGGCGCGCCGCATCAAACAGTTGGGCATGAACGCCACCCTGATGGGCGCGGGCGGTTTCGTCAGCCAGACCTTCCTCCAGTTGGCGCAGAAAGAAGGCGACGGCGTGGTCGCACTGGAGCCGGGACTGCCGGTCGACCAGATGCCCGGCGGCAAAGCCTTTGAGCAGGCTTACCAGTCGCGCTATCACACCCATATCGAGCTGCACGCGCCGTTCGCCTACGACGCCACCCGCGTGCTGGTCGCGGCAATGGAAAAAGCCGACTCCGTCGACCCGGCCGACTATCTGCCCGCGCTACGCGCCATTAGCTATTCCGGCGTCACCGGGCAAATCGCCTTTGATAAAGAGGGCAACCTGAAAGCGCCAACCTTTACCGTTTACAAAGTCGTCGACGGTAAATGGCAGCCGCAAACCGTACTCGGCGGCGCAAAAACGCAGTAACGCAGTGAGGCAATATGATGAGTGATAATAATGAGCTGGGCATTCTCGCCCGCCGCAAAATTGAAGCAGAAATAATCAAGCCGATTTACGACATCCTGGTGCGCGAGATAGGTAAAGCGCGCGCCCAGGCGGTCATCGGTGAAGCCATTGAAAACGCCGCCATTGAGGCGGGAAAAACCTTTGCCAGCCAGGAGCCTGACGGCGCGAATATCCAGAGCTTTGTCGCCCTGCAATATCTGTGGGAGAAAGACAACGCCCTGGAGGTCAAGGTACTGGACGCCGACGACCAGCAGTATAACTACAACGTTAACCGCTGCCGTTACGCCGAGATGTATCACGAGATGGGGCTGGGAGAGATTGGCCACCTGCTTTCCTGCGCCCGCGATGACAAATTTATCGTCGGCTACGCGCCGGAGGTGGAGCTGACCCGCACCACCACCATTATGCAAGGCGGAAAGTGCTGCGACTTCCGCTATCGCGTGAAAAAGGACAAACCATGATAACCGTCAACGGCGAGCGCCTGTGGTCAACGCTCAACGAAATGGCGAGGATTGGCGCCACCCCGGCCGGCGGCGTGACCCGGCTGACCCTCAGCGACGAGGATCGTCGGGCGCGCGACCTGCTGCGCGAGTGGGCGCGGGAGGCTGGCTTCCCCTGCGAAGTCGATAGTATGGGCAATATGTTTATCCGCCGCGCCGGTAAAGATTCGCAACTGGCCCCGGTGTTGACCGGCTCACACGTCGACTCTCAACCGCTCGGCGGCCGCTATGACGGTATTTACGGCGTGCTGGCCGGACTGGAGGCGCTGCGCACGCTCAACGATAGCGGCGTTGAGACCGAACGCGATATTCTGCTGGTCAACTGGACCAACGAGGAAGGCGCGCGCTTTGCCCCAGCGATGCTCGCCTCCGGCGTTTGGGCCGGGCAGTTCAGCGAAGCCTTCGCGCTGGCCCGCGAAGACCGCGACGGCATCAGCGTCGGCGCGGCGCTGGAGGCCATTGGCTATCGTGGCGACCGCCCGACCGTCGCCTTCCCGCTGCACGCCTGCTACGAAGTACATATCGAACAGGGACCGATTCTGGAAGAGGAAGGCATTGATATCGGCCTCGTCCACGCGGCGATGGGCCAGCGCTGGTTCAACGTCTCGCTGGAAGGTTTTTCTGCTCATGCCGGAACCACGCCGATGGGCAGCCGTCGCGATGCGCTGACCGCCTTCGCCGAACTGGCGCTGGCAGTTGAGCAAATCGGCATCGCGCACAACCCCGACGGTCGGGCGACCATCGGGATGGTGCAGGTGATTCCGGGGTCGCGCAACGTAGTACCGGGACGCGTGGCGTGCAGCGTCGAGTTTCGCCATCCGCAGACCCCGGCGCTGGAAGCTATGGAACAGGCGCTGCATCATGCCGCTGAAGCGCTGGCAGCGCGAGGCGTGACGGCAAACGTCGAGCGGATTTTCGATTACGCCCCCATTGCCTTTGATGCCGGATGCCTTGCACGTAGCGAACAGGCGGTCGCGACGCTCGGCTACAGCGCCAGACCGATGGTCTCCGGCGCCGGTCACGATACCTGCTATATCAGCAAGGTTGCGCCCGCCAGCATGATTTTTATCCCTTGCGAGAAGGGGGTGAGTCATAACGAAGCGGAGAACATTCAGCCCGCCTGGGCAGAGAAAGGGGCCAACGTGCTGTTGCACAGCCTGGTGCTCGCCGCGTCACAAAAGTAACCTTCCCGTCTCTTTGTCGTCATGGCGCCACCCGGTGCCATGACGACCCTCAGTTGCGCCATGATGCTTGCTACCTGCGTTCAGGGATCGTCAACATCAAGCATAACTAAATCAAAACAATAAGTTATATTGTTTAACCCTATCACCTAAAACACATTTATTTCTGTATTTTCTGCTAAGATCAGGCAATAGATAACCTATAGTAGAGCCACTGAGCGTAGATAACGCCACTGCTCGTCATTGTGATCTCGTGTAACCACGCTCAATTTGTTCTTTTTTACTGCTGACGCTTCGGGTACGTGTGAAAACTAAAAAGAAATCCACAACATCGTCCAATGTCCTGCGCTATATCTGGGGCTCCGCGCTGGCGACCATTTTTTTAACCACCATAACGTCCTTCTGGCTCCTTTCCGGCTCATGGTCGATGTGGCAAAGCGCCCATAACAACGTCATCCAGTTTGATGTTTTTTACCGTGTGCTGCAGGTCTCCAATGACCTGGCCAGCGAGCGAGCCTTTGTCAACGAGCTGGTGCTTAGCCCGGCGGCAGAAAAAGAACAGCGCTGGCAGGCGCTTATCGAACACCAAAAAATCACCGACCGCGACCTGCAGACGATCCCAAAAGACCTGCTCTCACCGGCCCTGATGGTGGATATGGTAAAACAGCTGGAGCATTCCCGACGCCTTGCCAGCACTTTCCGCACCCATGTGCTGAGCGACCCGGAAGCGGCCAACCAAACCATTCTTGACATGGTGGTCGCCACCGACTTTTACCATAGGGCGCTGTTTGAGCGAACCTCTGAGTTTCTCCTGCTGGAGCCAAGCGCCCTCGGGCCGATCCTGCGCGCCCAGGCGCTGGGCGAATTGCGTGACGCCACGGGACGGCTGGGTTCGCAGGTGTTGATCCCACTCGCGACAAACACCCCAATTCCCCAGACCAACCGGGAAGCGTTGATCCGTGGTATCGAGAGAATCAATACCGCCTGGTGGATCCTGCAAACCCAGGGCGATGAATCCACCTACCTGCCGCTGTTCCAGAGTAAGCTGGATACTACACGCCGCGCTTTCGAAAAGGAGGGTATTGCCTTAATTAACCAGCTAAAAATGGAGAGTGATAAGGGGATACCCTACAGCGTGGATGCCGAAGGTTTTGCCACTCTCTACCACGCCAGCCTCAGCTCTTTCGATAATTTGCTCGATACCTATATGACCGGCGTAAAGGAACACTACACCGCCGCCGAACACCAGGCGCTGAAGAGCTTTTTGCTGCGACTGGTGGTGCTAGGACTGGTCTATGCCCTGACCATCGCGATGATTTTCTACATTCGCTCACGAGTATTACGACCGATTCTTCGTTTAAACGATATCGCCGCGGCGTTGATTGCCGGCAAACAGCTGCATGTACAGATCGATGATGATACCGCCGAAGAGGTACAGGAACTGTTTTCATCCCTGGGCACCTTAGGGGAAAAGCTGCATGAAGACGCTCTGCGCAGTCGTCAGTACCAGCGTGAGTCGGAAGAAGACCCGCTGACCCACCTGTATAATCGCCGGGCCTTTACCAACCAGGCCAATGCCCGTATCAGCCAGTCCAGCAAAGCGCTTCCGGCGTGGTTAATCATGCTGGATGTCGACCGCTTTAAGTCGATTAACGATAACTGGGGGCACCCAATGGGTGATGAAGTTCTGGTTGCTCTCGCCAATACCTTGCAGAAGTGCAGCCGCCCGGAGGACGTGGTGGGGCGTCTGGGGGGAGAAGAGTTTGCGGTGCTGCTGTTAGCCCAAACCGCGGATGAGGTTGCCCGCTACGCCAGCACTATTCAGCAGGAAATCCGCAAGCTGACGTTCCATACCACCGGGAATCACACCTTTAAAGTCACCGCCAGTTTCGGCGTATCCCGGGGCTGGCAGTGCCCGCTGACTGAGCTACTGTCGCAGGCCGACAGCGAGTTGTATAAAGCCAAAAACAGTGGCCGCGACCGGATTTGCGGCCTCCCCTGAGTACCGTCAGAGCCGCAGAACCCGGCATCGCGCCAGGGACTGCGGCCCGGTCGATCAATGCTTCTTGCGGTTACGGCGCATATCAATCGTCACCGCGGCGACGATAATAATCCCTTTGATAATATCCTGAACGTAAGCATCCACGCCGACAAAGGTGAAGCCGCTTTTGATTAAGCCGAGGATCATCGCGCCAATCAGGGTGCCGGTAATTCGCCCGACCCCGCCCATCAGGCTGCTGCCGCCGATCACCGCCGCGGCGATGGCGTCGAGTTCATAGGACATCCCCATGCTCGACTGGCCGCTGCTGACGCGCGCCGCCAGCACCACACCGGCAAGGCCAGACAGCGCTCCGGCGATGGTATAGACGATCACCAGGTACTTATTTACGTTGATGCCGGACACTTTTGCCGAGGTCATGTTTCCGCCGATGGCGTACACATATTTACCGTAGCGGGTATGTTTCAGCGCGACGTGAAACAGGGCGGCAATCACGAAGAAGATAATCACCGGCATCGCGCCCTGTCCAATCGAGGTAAAGCTGTCGGACAGGAAGCTAATCGGGTTTCCCTGGGTGTAGTACTGTGCCAGACCACGCGCAGAAACCATCATCCCGAGGGTGGCAATAAACGGCGGAATACCGGTGCGGGTGACCAGAAAACCGTTGGTTAACCCGCACAGCAGCCCGACGCCAATCCCGGCGCAAATCGGGATCACCGCCGGCAGGTTCACTAGCGCAGGGAACATCGGTGACAGGCTGTCCGAGGTTTGCGCCAGGCTTGCCGCCACCACGGCCGCGAGGGCAATCACCGAACCGGAGGAAAGGTCTATCCCGGTGGTAATAATGACCTGGGTTACCCCCACGGCAATAATCCCGATAATCGCCACCTGCAGGACAATCAGAATCAGCCGGTTGGTGTTCATCAGGAAAGACTGATCCCGGACAAACCAGCCGGCAATTTCAAAGGTCAGGGCAATCGCCACCATGACGATAAATATTCCGGTATCTTTCGGCAGTTTATGGCGCAAATTGCCCAGAAAAGAGGGACGCTCGGTTGCCGGTGCTGCGGTCAATTTCATATTGCTCATTCTCTACGCCTCAATGGGATGCCAACGACAAAATGGTTTCCTGATCGGCCTCGTCTTTATTGAGGATGCCGGTGATTCGCCCTTCGTGCATGACCATCACGCGGTCACTCATGCCAAGAATTTCCGGGAGTTCTGAAGAGACCATAATGACGGCGACACCGCGGTTCGCCAGCTCGCTAATCAAATGATAAATTTCAGCTTTCGCCCCCACGTCAATGCCGCGGGTGGGTTCATCGAGTATTAATATTTTCGGCTGTGCTAACAGCCAGCGGGCAATTAAAACCTTTTGCTGGTTGCCGCCGCTGAGGTTATTAATAATCTGATCCATGGTCGGGGTTTTAATATTCAGCCGACGGATCTGTTCCATGCAGTCTTCCGCCATCTTCATATGTTTGACGAACCCGCTCTTGCCAACATATTCCGGCATATTGACGATGCTCATGTTCTCCATCACCGAGAGCACCAGGAACAGCCCGGATTTTTTGCGGTCTTCGGTCAGTAGCGCCATCCCGTTTTCGATCGCCACGGAAGGCGAGCTAATCGTGACCGGCAGGCCATCAATCAGCACGTCGCCGCTGTCAAAGTGGGTCATACCAAACAGGCTTTCCATCACCTCGCTTCGTCCGGCGCCGACCAGCCCCGCGACCCCGAGGATCTCCCCCCGCCGGACGCTGAAGTTAATGTCATCGAAATACCCTTTACGCGACAGATGCCGAACCGTTAAAACATCCTCGCCAATGGTGTTATTGAATTTCGGGAACAGCTGGGTTAATTCGCGGCCCACCATCTGGGTAATCAACGACTGGCGGGTAAATTCCGCCGTCTGTTTACTGCTGACCCAGGCGCCATCGCGAAAGACGCTAATTTCATCGGTAATGGTGAAAATCTCGTCCATCTTATGGCTGATGTAGATAATGGCTTTGCCCTGCTCGCGTAAATCACGAATGATCGTGAACAGGTGGGCCACTTCCCCTTCGGTCAGCGCAGAAGTCGGTTCATCCATAATCACGATATCGGCATTCCACGACACCGCTTTGGCAATCTCCACCATCTGCTGGGCGGCAATGCTCAGGTCGCCCACCAGCGCCTCGGCGGAGAGGCGAATGTTCAGTTTATTGAGCAACGCCTGCGTCTGACGGGTCAGCTGACGATGGTCGACAAAGCCGTATTTCATCGGCTCCCGGCCCAGCCAGATATTCTCTGCCACGGTCATATGCGGCACCAGGTTCAACTCCTGGTGGATCATGGAGATCCCCGAGCGCAGCGCATCCATCGTATCCTGGAACTGCACCGGCTCGCCCTTCACCCGAATCGCGCCTTTATCGGGACGGTAAATCCCAATCAGGCACTTCATCAACGTGGATTTTCCCGCGCCATTTTCCCCCATCAGCGCGTGCACCGTTCCCGGACGCACGCGTAATGAGACATTGTCGAGCGCCTTCACGCCGGGAAAGAACTTGCTGATACCTTCGGCTTCAAGTGCAAAAGCGTTCATACCTCACCCTCCGTACCGCCGTTCCCGGCCTGATTATTTTTGGTTACGGCTGACGAAGTCAGACATATTCTCTTTGGTAATCAGCTGGTAAGGCACATCGATGATTTTTTCGACTTTCTCGCCGTTGGCCAGTTTCACCGCCGCATCCACCGCGCCTTCGCCCTGCCCTTTCGCGTCCTGGAAAATGGTGGCGATCATCTTGCCGTTTTTCAGCATCTGTAACGCATCTGGGGTGCCATCGACGCCAGCAATCAGGATGTGGTTCGGGTTGCTGCCCAGCGCCTGCAGCGCGCCGATCGCCATCTCATC
Source organism: Klebsiella sp. B345 (assembly GCF_051131735.1). Classification (NCBI taxonomy): domain Bacteria; kingdom Pseudomonadati; phylum Pseudomonadota; class Gammaproteobacteria; order Enterobacterales; family Enterobacteriaceae; genus Klebsiella; species Klebsiella sp. B345. The sequence continues at coordinate 4,284,702 of NZ_CP180443.1, read as the reverse complement.
GTTGTTGGAGGCGATAGCCTGAATATCTTCCCCGCTGGTCATCCAGTTACTCACCACGTCCACGGCATCGTTGCGCATAAACTTGGCGGTCTGTTTCTGGACGATTTTGATATCCGGGTATTTTGCGACCACCTCTTCCACCCCTTTGGTGCGGTCACGGGTAGATTCGTTAGCCAGGTCGCCCAGCAGAATCGCCACGTTGCCTTTACCATTCATCGCTTTCGCCAGCGCTTCCATTTGCAGACGGCCGGCCAGCACAGAATCGGAGCCGACGTAGGCCATTTTGTCGGTCAGCGGCACCTGTGGACGACGGTTAACGAACACCAGCGGAATACCGGCTTTAGTGGCCTGGTCGATAATCGGTTTCACCGCGTTGGTATCGACCGGATTGACAATGATCGCATCGACACCCTGGCCAATGAAGTTCTGTACCTGCTGAAGCTGCTGCGCGACATCGCCCTTGGCATCTTCAACCTGCGATTTCACGCCCTCTTTTTGCATCTCTTTCTGCATCGCAGTACGCAGAATAGTCAGGAAGTTATCATCGAAAAGCGCCATCGAGACGCCCACGGAAAGGTCTTTGGCCATCACGGCGGCGGGCAACATACAGATTAACAAAGAGGCAACAATCGTTTTCTTGATGTTCATAGTTGATCCTTGGGGTTCGGTGATTTGCCGGTGCATTGAGATAAAATGAAAAATTCATTTCGTCATGTCGCTTTCTGATGCCGATCGACGCCAGGAACAGAGGGACGGCCTCTGAGGACCCTGTTTTTGTTCATGTTTATGATTACTGCTAAATTCAGTTGATTTTTAATGAATTATTAAAACAGCAGTTCATTAACCATGCGATTTGTCGACAGCCTCAATTCAGTTGTTTTGTTTCATTAACATCAAATATGAAACTTTTATAATTAAATAACTGAAATGAAAATTTTAAAACCGCCTGGTAACAGAACTTTGACAGATATCTAACATTGCTGCATAAACGAGCAAAAAATGAGAGGCAGGTTACAGATTGCGCACAAGTCAGCGCCCGGCAGGTGGCATTTAACCAAAGAAGATTTCACACACTCACTACAAGGTTAATTGAAACGTCATGCGCCATTTTCACCCCGCCGTGACGGTGAGGTTCCCAAAGTCGGCGCAGAGGCATAGACTGCTCGCTTCCATCATCATTTGGTGCAGGCAACCTGCCATGTCCCGTCGATTTTCGCTTAAGCTCGCCCTGTTGACCGTGGCGCTCACCCTGCCCGCGCTGGCACAGGCTGCGCCAGATATTGAAGTGGGTTTTTCACCGGAAGGCTCAGCCCGGGCGCTGGTGCTGCACACCATCAATCAGGCCCACACCTCGATCCAGATGATCGCCTATGCGTTTCAGGCACCCGATATCGCCCGCGCGCTGGTAGCCGCCGCGGCCCGCGGAGTGAATGTGCAGATCGTGGTCGATAAAAAACGCAATCGCGTGAAGGCCAGCCAGGCCATGATGAAATATGTTGTTGAGGGCGGCGTGGCGCTGCGGGTGGACGGCCATTATCACATTCAGCACGACAAGATGATGATTGCCGATGGCGACACCGTGGAAACCGGGTCATTTAACTATGCTCCGTCAGCTGAAACGGAGAACAGCGAAAACGTCGTGGTTATCCATCATCAGAAGGCGCTGACCCGGCAGTTTATTGCCCACTGGCAATCCCGCTGGGCGCAGGGAGTGGCCTACGCCGGTTAAGGTCGCGCAGGATGGTAGGGTTATGCGTGGGGGATGTTCACAAACGCCCCTCGCCATAAATGCGCAAGGGGCGTGGTCTTTCAGGACAGTTTATTTCTGCGGACGCATCGCCGGGAACAGGATCACGTCACGGATGGTGTGGCTATTGGTGAACAGCATCACCATCCGGTCAATACCAATCCCCAGACCCGCAGTCGGCGGCAGGCCATATTCCAGCGCCGTCACGTAGTCTTCGTCGTAGAACATCGCTTCGTCGTCACCGGCCGCTTTCGCGTTGACCTGATCCTGGAAACGCTGTGCCTGGTCTTCCGCATCGTTCAGCTCGCTAAAGCCGTTGCCGATTTCACGCCCGCCGATAAAGAACTCAAAGCGGTCGGTGATTTCCGGATTAACGTCATTACGACGCGCCAGCGGAGAAACTTCAGCCGGATATTCGGTAATAAAAGTTGGTTGAATCAGGTGCGCTTCCGCCACTTCGTCAAAGATCTCGGTGACGATACGGCCCAGGCCCCAGCTCTTCTCAACATTAATACCAATGGATTCGGCAATGGCTTTCGCCGCGTCGAAGTTATCCAGATCCGCCATTTCGGTTTCCGGGCGATATTTCTTGATAGCTTCGCGCATGGTCAGTTTTTCAAACGGCTTGCCGAAATCGAAGATCTGATCGCCATAAGGCACCTGCGTTTTACCCAACACGGTTTGCGCCAGAGTACGGAACAGCGATTCAGTCAGCTCGATCAGATCTTTGTAATCCGCATACGCCATGTACAGTTCCATCATGGTGAATTCTGGATTATGGCGAACGGAGATCCCTTCGTTACGGAAGTTACGGTTGATTTCGAACACCCGCTCAAAGCCACCAACCACCAGGCGTTTCAGGTACAGTTCCGGCGCGATACGCAGGTACATGTCCATATCCAGGGCGTTGTGATGGGTGATGAACGGACGGGCAGAAGCGCCGCCGGGGATCACCTGCATCATCGGAGTTTCGACTTCCATAAAGCCACGGGCGACCATGAACTGGCGCATCGTCGCGAGGATCTGCGAACGGACTTTAAAGGTGTGACGCGATTCGTCGTTGGCGATCAGATCCAGGTAGCGCTGACGGTAGCGAACTTCCTGATCCTGCAGGCCGTGGAATTTGTCCGGCAGCGGGCGCAGGGCTTTGGTCAGCAGGCGCAGTTCGGTGCAGTGGATCGAGAGTTCGCCGGTCTGGGTTTTAAACAGCTTACCGCGGGCGGCGATGATGTCACCAAGGTCCCACTTTTTAAACTGCTCGTTGTAGACGCCTTCCGGCAGATCGTCGCGCGCCACGTACAGTTGGATGCGGCCACCGACGTCCTGCAAGGTAACAAAGGAGGCTTTCCCCATGATGCGGCGCGTCATCATACGACCCGCTACCGAGACTTCAATATCCAACGAGGTGAGCGCGTCGTTATCCTTGCCATCGAATTCAGCATGCAGTTGGTCAGACGTATGATCACGACGAAAATCGTTCGGGAACGGGATACCCTGCTCACGCAGCGCAGCCAGCTTTTCACGGCGGGTTTTCAGTTCATTATTAAGGTCAATTGCCTCATCGGCACTTTGTGCTTGTTGTTCAGACATGTTGGTTCCTCATAACCCTGCTTTCAATCTTGCTTCGATAAATTGAACCAGGCCACTATCCGGCTCAGCCTGATGCGTGCGGGTCTCTGCACCAGTACGCCGCCACTCTCAGACGTTGCCGCCAAAGAGAGAACGATAGAATATTTACTATCCTGGCTTTACTTAAGGCTGATATCACTCAGCAATTAAAGAATTAAAGCTTTTTCATTCACTGGCTAACCGTGTCGCCAGAATATCCTCCTCCTAACAGATGAATGATGCAAGGCGCAGATCGGCGTGCGCCTTGCAACGACATTATCGGAGCTACAAGCTACTGCCTGGCAGATCGCCGGTCGCTGCCCGGCGTTTACCCACGCTGAAGAGCGCGCCAAAGGCCAGGATGACAATCACCGCCACACACCCCAGCGTCCACTCCCCGATTTGCGAGAAGAAATGCTGCCAGGCGGCAATCGCCGTTTCGCTGAGCTGTGATTCGGTGGTCTGTTGTGCGACGATCCCCGCCAGCCAGTTGGCCACCGCCCCGGTCGCCAGCATATAAATCCCGGTCAGCACGCCGGTCACCCCCGGCATATTCAGGCGGGTGATCTGCGCCATCGCCACCGGGTCGATAAACAGCTCGGCAAAGCCCATCAGCGCCAGCCCGGTGACCATCAGCCCCATTGAAGCCTGACCATCGGCGGCACCGTGGCGGGCGTTGAGGGCCAGCACCATAAACCCGCAGCCCATCAGCACCAGACCAAAAGCAAACTTCAGCCAGACGCGAAGCGCCGAGCGGGTGCTGCCTTCCGGGCGCATCAGCCACGCCAGCATCACCCCTGCGGCCATCACCGCCACCGCATTCACCGACTGGAACAGCGCCGTCGGCACTTCAATATTCAACAGATGACGATCGACAAAACGATCGATAAACAGGCTGATCGAACTGCCGCCCTGCTGCGCCAGAACCCAGAACAGAGTACCGGTCAGCATCAGCAGAACGATTTGCCACAGCGCGCGGCGGTGCTGCGGGGAGGAGACCATAATCCGCGCCACCATCTGGGCGGCGAACACGCAGACGATCGCCAGCAGATAGCCAGACCAGTTGTTTTCCAGCAGCAGCGTGAAGAAAACCGGCGCGACGCACAGCATCACCACCAGCCAGCCCCAGGTCGGCAACACAAATTTCACCGCGCGCAGCGCCTGTTTGTCGACGCCGCGGGTGTGGCTGAAATGCCGATGGCCGCTCAGGAAAATCAGCAGCCCGATAAACATACCGATCCCCGCCAGCGCAAAACCGATATGCCAGCCGTACCATTGCGCCGTAAGGCCGCAGGCAATCGGCGCCGCGATGGAGCCGACGTTCCCCGCCGCGTACAGCAGTGAAAAACCGCCGTCGCGTCGACGATCGTCGGTGGCGTACATCTCGCCAAGCAAACAGCTGATGTTGGATTTGAACAGACCATAGCCGCAGATAATGATCGCCAGCGCGAGGTAAAGGCTCCAGGTGGCATCGGATTCAACGCCCAGCACCACATGGCCGAGCGTCATCAAGAGCGCGCCGGCAATAACTGCCGTGCGATTGCCGAGCAGGCGGTCGGCAAGCCAGCCGCCGAGAATGGGGGTCACGTAAACCAGAGAAGCGTAAGCACTGAACAGACTGATGGCGTGGCTGTCATCAAAGCCAAGTTGATGGGTGAGATAGAGGATGAGTAAGGCACGCATGCCGTAAAAGCTGAAGTATTCCCAGATTTGGATCGCTACGATGTAATAGATCGCGCGCGGTTGTGAGGGTGTTTTCATGAGGTCTCCTGCAGCGTGAAAAAAGGGAAGTGGCAAGCCACTTCCCCTGGAGCGTCAATTACTTATTGTTTTCTTCTTGCAGCACTTTAACGGTGTAACGACCATCCGCCTGACGATAGGCGCCGTGGATGTCGGTTTCGAAGCCCGGATAATGGGCGCCGATTTCGCACAGCATCTGCAGGAATTCCAGGACCGGACGGCTCTCTTCAGTGATCATTTCACCCGGCATCACCAGCGGAACTCCCGGAGGATACGGCAGGATCATGTTGGCATTGACACGGCCAACCATCTCTTCGAGATACACTTCTTCAGTTTTACCGTGCAGCTCTTTCTGGAACGCAGCGTACGGTGTGACCACCATGGCCGGCAGCACTTCGAATGCGCGGAACATCAGGTCCGGCAGGTTGTGGTGCGCGATCAGTTTGTGAATGTTCTGCGCCAGTTCCTGAACACGCATGTTTTCATAGAACTCTGGATCTTCACGATACAGTGACGGCAGCATGTTTTTCACACGCAGGTTCAGGTCGAAGGCACGTTTGAAGTCGGTCAGCGCGCGCAGCAGGCTCAGTGCCTTGGTTTTGTCGATGCCGATACTGAACAGGAACAGCAGGTTGTACGGACCGGTTTTCTCAACCACGATACCGTGTTCGTCGAGGTATTTCGCCACGATGCTGGCCGGAATACCGAACTCATCCATGGTGCCGTCTTTCTTCATCCCCGGAGTCAGCAGAGTGACTTTGATCGGGTCGAGGTACATGTGTTCGTTATCGATGTTTTTGAAACCGTGCCATGCGCTATCGGAGCGCAGCGGCCAGCATTCCGGTCCGTCGATATGTTCCGGCTGCCAGACATCGAAGAACCAGCCTTCAGACTCGCCTTTCAGACGTTTGATCTCTTTACGGAACTTGATAGAACGTTCGATAGAGCCATCAATCAGACGTTTACCGGCGTTGCCCTTCATCATCGCGGCAGCTGTTTCCGTTGATGCCACTACACCGTAATGCGGAGAGGTGGTGGTGTGCATCATATAGGCTTCGTTGAAGGTCTCTTCGTTGACATCACCTTTAACGTGGATCATAGAAGCCTGAGAGAATGCCGCCAGCAGTTTGTGCGTAGACTGGGTTTCGTAAATCACTTTCCCTTCAACACGGCCACCGCTCATCCCGCATTTCCCGGCATAGATTGGCGAGAAGTTGGTGTAAGGCACCCAGGCGGAGTCAAAGTGGATGGATTTCACATCCAGCGTTTTCTTGATGAAGTCAGTGTTGTACAGCAGACCATCATAGGTGGAGTTGGTGATAACGGCGTGTACCGGCCAGGTGGCGTTCGGCGTCTCTTTCACGCGTTTGGCGATGGTCGCGTGCTGGAATTCGCTCTGCGGAATACCACCGAGGATCCCGTAAGCGTTACGGGTCGGACGGAAGTAAATCGGCGTAATGTCGCTCATCATCATCAGATGGGTCAGCGATTTGTGGCAGTTACGGTCAATCAGCACGGTGCTGCCGGCCGGAGCAGAGTACATACCGACGATTTTGTTCGCGGTTGAAGTACCGTTGGTCACCATGTAGCTGCGTTCTGCGTTGAAGACACGCGCAATGTACTCTTCCGCTTCTTTGTGCGGGCCGCTGTGATCCAGCAGTGAACCCAGTTCAGAGACGGAAATCGAGATATCAGACTTCATGGTGTTAGAACCAAAGAAGTCATAGAAGATGCTACCTACCGGGCTTTTCTGGAAGGCAGTACCGCCCATGTGGCCAGGGGTACAGAAGGTATATTTGCCTTCACGCACATATTTGAACAGCGCTTTGGTCAGCGGCGGCAGAATAGTGTCGATGTACTCATCGGTATTCTGTTTGATTTTATCAGCGATATCATCGGCAGCGCCCAGTGCATATTCGAAGAAGCGCACCTGCATCCGCAGATCGTTAAGGCTGACGTCCAGTGTTGAATAGGTATTGGCGAAAGCATACAGCGGCATATATTCGTTCAGTTTGCTGATTTCTTCGCACAGTTCGAGATTGTACTTATCCCAGTCGAAGATCACGCCGCACAGGCGGGCGTTATTTTCGATCAGCTTCAGTAAATCTTCGCGGTCGTTCGGATAGACAATACGGAAGTCCAGGCGTTCAAGGGCGCGATGCAGTTCACGGATAGGCTCTTCTTTAAAGTAGACGCCCATGTGATTCATGATTGCGATAACGTTCATAGTCGAATCTCCAGATATGGAGAGCCCCTCCCGTCACGTGGTGACAGGTGCAGGAAGGAGCTCCAGGAAAAGGGGTTACTGATTAATGTGCGCTGGCGGTAGAGCTGTCAGTGTTGTCATTTTCGTGCTGACGCTGGTGCATTTTGCGACCGTAGAACATCAGGATGATCAGGCTGACGATAAAGGTACCGGCCAGTTCGAAGGAGCTTGCACCCATCAGGGCGATGAAGCAGAACGCACAGCCCAGTACGGAACAAATCAGGCTGACAAGGTTGCGAATGTTAATGCCTTCGAAGCGAATCAGGTCAACGCAGGAGTAGAAGTAAGGCAGCATGGTCAGCAGTACCGCGATACCGGTCAGCTCGCCGAACAGGTCAGAGGCTTTACCACCGCTGGAGTTCATCAGGGTGATCAGCACCATCAGCGCGGTCATTTTCACCGCGGCCAGCAGCAGGCCTTTTTTCGGGATACCGTTGTTATCAACTTCGCCATACACTTTCGGGAAGTTACCGTCGTTAGCGGCACGTACACCGGCCTGGCCCACCAGCATCATCCAGGAACCGAGAGATGTCAGACATGCGAAGGCGGTGAAAGCGGAAACCACTGGCGCAGCCCAACCACCGAGAATAGTCGAAGCACTGATCGCGAATGGCGCACCGGAAGCCGCCATCTGAGCTGCAGGGTACATACCGGCGATAACCTGAGTTGCCGCGATATAAACCACACCAGCCATTGCGGTGCCGAGCATGGTTGCCAGCGGAACGGTGCGTTTCGGGTTTTTCACCATACCGGTACTGACGGCCGCGGATTCTACACCCACGAAGGCCCACAGGCAGAGCAGAATACTTTTGATAACCGCGTGGCTGTCCGGGGTACTGGATGTGTTCCAGTTCGCCTGATAGGTGGCTGCATCAAACCAGTGCCAGCCGATAACCGCAGTCATTACCACCGGAATCAATACCAGCACCAGGCCGATGGTGGTCAGACGGCTGACCCAGGTACCGCCGAGCATATTCACGAAGGTAAATATCCAGACGATCGCAATACACGCGATACCGGCTGGAATCGGGTTATTCAGAATCGGGAAGAAGGTCGAAAGATAAGAGACGGCAGTAATACCGATTGCCAGGTTACCAATCCAGTTCGCATGATAATAAAGAACACCGGTCTGGAAACCGAATGCGGGAGATATTTCCCCGGCATACGCAATTGGGCCACCCTGCTGTGGGTTTTTGGTTGCCAGTCGGGCATATACATAAGCCAGCGACATAGCCCCAATAATAGAAATAACCCAACCCCAGATAGCAATACCACCGATACTGGCAAGGTTCGCAGGTAATAATGCAATACCGCTCCCCATCATATTACCAGCGACCACGCCGGTACAGGCAAATAGCCCTATCTTCTTGGCAGAACTCATGTTTGCTTTTCTCCTAAGTTTATTTTGGAGGTACAGATCATGATATAGAACCTTTAATTGACCCGACCAACTGCCAACCAGATTAAGGATTCATAGGTAAAAAGTCCTAAAGATAAAGTGAAATAACCACAAACATCAGACAAATGATATTTTGACATTTTTATGGCAACATATCAGGATGACATGTTGATATCATAAAAAGATAAACATTGATTAAAAACAGCTAGTTAGAGAGGTAATTTAATATTGAAATTGTGTTATTGGCGGGGATTTTATTGCTCAATAGATATAACAACTCAAGCGCTAAGAAGAAACATAAATTTAACCTCATCATATTCATTACATGAAACATGATGAGGCTTTACTTATTCTGCAGAGAGGAAGTTATCAAGATACGGCACGACGCGGGTCACTGAGGTCTGGAATACCGCATTTTCAATCCAGTACAATGTGTTTTCACCAGGACGTAAATTAAATGCGGTCAGATAGGCATCAGCAGCTTCCCGGTTCTCTCCTTTCATTTCGTAGACTTTGCCTAACAGCACGTAATTCACCCACGACATTTCCAGATCGATTCCGGTATTAATGGCTTCATACGCCTCGTCGACTTTTCCCTGACCTAACAGATCCACCGTTTTAATTTGATAAAACACCGCCGTGTTTTTTATCCCTGGCATCTCGCCGACTCGCGCAATTTCGGCATACAGCGCGTTGAGCTGTTCTTTATTCAACGGTTGCTGCGAATGACGTAAAACATCCACCAGCGTTTTTTCGGCATAGGCATAACAAAACTCAGGTGAGTCTTTCGTCACGTCATCAAGCAGCGCACTGGCTTTACCTAATGAGTCGACATCGCCGTTCATTAATAGCTGATGTGACTCGTAGAACTGAGTGAGCGCCGTACTGTGCGATGGCTGATATTGTTTCAACATCGCCTGCATGCGATCGGACCAGGGTTGCTTAAGCGCTTCCGACAGGCTGCTCAGCAGATCGTTTTGAATCGCCAGTTGGTTATCACTGGTGATGAAATAACGCTTGTCCATCATCATCGAGCCGTCGGCGTTATCGACCATCTGCACGGACATAAAGCACTGCTGCGCGCGATAGTGGCGCTGATTGACGAACTCAATGGTCAACGATTTTCCCGAACTGCTGGGTTCGTTGATGTTGTAGTCGGTTTTGTCATGCACCATAAACGTCGAGAAGGTGTTGAGCGAAGTCGCCACCAGGCTACCTAACCCCACCGCATAGGCGTGCTGCGACGCCCAGTTAGTACAGGAGCCGCCTTTCAGCAGGTGAATATCGATATCACGCGGGTTCAACAGCAAACGGGCTTTGGTCACCGGCGGTCGTGACTCCATCGTCGACAGCGCGACTAATGCCACGCAGGTCCCGAGTGCCAGCAGGAACAGGATCCAGACGCCGAAGGTGGTGATGCGTCGGCGCTTTTCCGATTTCACCGGCATCGGCTGACGTTGTAGCCCCTCGTCAGAGAGTACTGGCGTAGCCGGCTCGCCCGGCATCGCCACCGGAGCGGTGGCTGCGGCCGTCGCCGGAGCAGGAGGCATCAAAGGAGGGATAACCGGCGCGGGGGCTTCCCCCTCTTCCGTACACCAGATCACCGGCACCGTGAGCTTATAGCCGCGCTTGGGTACCGTTGCAATATATTCGGGGCTACTATCATCCCCATCTTTCAGTGACTTACGGAGTTCAGAGATGCTCTGTGTCACGACGTGGCTGGTGACCACGTTACGAGTCCAGACATTATCAATCAGCTCGTCCCTGCTGAGAACTTCATCGGGATGACGAGCAAAAAAGACCAAAAGATCGATTAAACGCGGTTCAAGAGTAAGCTGACGCCCCTTCCGGCTAATTTGGTTATCGGAAGGGGTAACCAGCCATTCTCCCACGCGTACAACAGGTTGTTGCATAAAAAAGCGCCCAAAACGAAGAGGGAAAGGCGCGATGATAGCACATTTCCCATACCTAATTATGATAGGGGTCATTACCTTGAACGCGTTATATCAATCTACAATTATTTAACTTATCCAGTTTTTATGTCCAGACATCCCAATCAATGACCTATTAACTCCTGCTTACTTTATGAATAAATCGTTCAGGAATACCGATCGATACCGCCGTTATTGCACCAGAAAGTGAGGTTAGCGATACTGTGCCACCGCGCGCTCCAGGGCGCCAATATCCGGGCTGGATAACAGCGGTTGCAGCTGCAGCAACGTCTCTTCCGTTAATTCATAGAGCCTGAGCTTTAACAGTCGCGCGATATCCTCTTCAGGAAAACGCAGCTTAATCTCGCAGGCCGGGTTGCCCCCTACCACCGTATAAGGCGGGACATCTTTGGTCACCACCGCCCCTGCGGCCACCACCGCCCCTTCGCCAATCGTGATGCCCGGCATAATCATCGCCCGCATGCCAATCCAGCAGCCATCTTTCAGCACGGTATCGCCGCGTGGTTGATAAGCTTCTTTGACGGAAGCCGCAAATGGATAGAAGCTGACCCAATCGAGTCGGTGGGTACTGTTGCCGCCCATCAGGATGACCGCTTCCGCGGCGATGCAGACAAAATTGCCGATAATGAGCTTATCCACGTGGCCTAGCGGCCCCCACTCCTCGCTGGCACTATCGTCATGCAGATGACGTACAACGCCACGTTCAAAGCCCCGATCCCAGAAATCGCTGTAGTAACTATGGGTGCCGTGAATAATGATATTCGGGTTCTTGACCGTCTGGTGCAGGCGTTCGGTTATCGCCCAGTGTTTGTCCGCCATCGTGGCATTCCTTCTTGCTTTTTATATGATGACTGCGTGCAGGTGAATCATCATAAGCTAAAAGTTTCGGCGCAGGAACAACCACTTAATAGCGGGAAGGGACCCCATCAGGGCAGGTTTTAAAACGCCGATGGAGCCACATATATTGCTCTGGCGCCATCAGGATGCACTGTTCAATAATGTTGTTCATCCAGCTGGCCGTACTTTCTGCGCTCTCAAGTGGCGGGGTTGATTCCGGCGTCAACGAGATCAATTCATAACCACCACCATCAGGTTTGCGACGGGGAACAAAAGGCACGATCGCCGCTTTCGACATTTTAGCCAGAATCCAGGTTCCGGTCGTTGTAGCCGCCTGCTCGACGCCAAAAAAAGGGGCAAACACGCTGCTTTCCGGGCCATAGTCGTGGTCCGGCGCGTACCAGAGGATCTCCCCCTCTTTCAGGACACGTACCATCCCTTTCAGGTTTTTGCGATCCAGCATGGTCTTGTTCGAACGTAACCGCCCGCGGGTCTGTAGCCAGTCCAGCACCGGATTATCGTTGGGACGGTATACGCCAACGCCCGGCGTATGCATGCCGAACATCCGCGCCCCCAGCTCGAGGGTGAGGAAATGCACGCCAATCAGCAGCACCCCTTGCTTTTGTTGCTGCAGGTTAATCACTTCCTCCACGCCGCTGGTCTCGCTCCAGCGGGCAATTCGGCTGGTGGGCCAGAACCATGCCATGCCCGTTTCCATCAACCCCATCCCCAGGGATTCAAAGTTTCGTCGCACCATCTCATGGCGCTGAACATCGTTCATTTCAGGAAAGCACAGTTCGACATTGCGCCCGGCAATACTGACACGACGCTTCATAAAGCGCATCGCCAGGCGCCCCATCGCCGTGCCCAGGCGATAGATGAGCGGATAAGGTAGCTGCACCGCCAACCATAACAAACCCGCCCCCAGCCATATCAGCCAGTATTTGGGGCGAAAAAAAGAGCGCGAAAATTGCGGTAAAAGCGACATGGGGATCCTGTTTATCCAATATTAGGAAAAACGACAACATGGCATGGCACACGCGGAGTATCGCGCTGCGGAGGCGGTTTTATTTAATCGATGGCAATATTGTCGTGCGAATAAGAATAAAATTATATCGCTGAACCGGGCGCAGGATACTCTGTTGTATGTAACAAATTTATTATTAATTAAATTATTCAGTCATTCGTGAAATAGCCTAATGGACCAGGCTCTAAGTAGATAACATCTTAATTATTCTCAGTCGCTATCATTCAACAACGTGAATATCCGCTCGCCCCCTCAAGGAGGCGAACGGCGAATTTACTGCACCCGATCCGCATCGGGCGTGGGCAGGCTCGTCAGGGCCGTTCGTGAACGGTGGCTATAGTAATATATGCCGATCAGCAGCACGGTAAACGGAATGCCGAACCACAACGTCATGCGGAAGAAATCGGTGAACGCCGTTGAGATCAGTAACGCCAGCATCAGACTGGCCCCCAGCAACGGAGTCCAGGGATAGCCCCACAGCCGAAACTTCAACGCCGTTTGCTGGTGCTGACGGCGGAAAAACAGATGGGTGATAAAGATCATCAGCCAGGTGAAACAGGCGCCATAGACCGAAATGGACATCATGGCGGCAAATGCCTGCTGCGGGTAGAGCACGCTCAGCACGATGGAGATCATAATCCCGACGCACGAGATAGCCAACGCATTCACCGGGATCCCGCGCGCGCTGATCCGGCCAAACCCCGCCGGTGCCTGGCGGGCCCGCGACAATGAGAACATCATGCGGGTGGTGATATACAGCTGGCTGTTCATCGCCGAAAGCGCCGCAATCAGGACGATAAAGTTAAAAATACCGCCGGCATACGGCAGATGAATCACGTTCATCGCCACCAGGAAGGGGCTTTCGCTGGTGCCGGACTGACGCCACGGTACAATCGCCAGCATCAGCGCAATCGACAGCATATAGAAGATAAACAGGCGCAGGATGGTCCCTTTAAACGCCGACTTCACCGCCACCACCGGGTTTTTGGCCTCGCCTGCCGCCACGGCGATCATTTCGATGCTGAGATAGCTGAAAATAGCGACGATGGTCGCAAACCACATGCCGCTCACCCCGAACGGCATAAACCCACCGCTGGCGGTAAAATTGTGCAGGCCGTAGGTCGGGTTAGCCGAGAAAGCGAGGATCCCCAGGCCAATCAGGATAAACGCCACGATCGCCAGCACCTTGACCGTCGAGAGCGCATACTCCACCTGACCAAACCATTTCACACCGATAACATTAATCACGATCACCACCGCGGAGAACAGCAGAACCCACGGCCAGACCGGCGTATCCGGGAACCAGAACTGCATATACATCCCGATCGCGGTGACTTCGGTTCCCACCGCCAGCACCACGCAGGACCAGTAGGAGTAGCGCACCAGAAATCCGCACAGCGGGCTCAGGTAAAACTCGGCATAGTCGCCAAAGGAGCCTGGAGTGGGATGCTCTGAGGTCATCTCTGCCAGACAGCCCATCAACAGCAGCGCGATCACGCCGCCAATCAGATAGCTCAGCAATACCGACGGCCCGGCCATCTGAATCGCATAGGCGCTGCCGAGGAACAGCCCGGTACCAATCGCCCCGCCAATCGCCAGCATCGACATCTGCCCGGCGGTCAGTTGCTTCTTAAGCCCGTCCTGGCGCTGCGCAATCTCATCAAAACGCTTACGATCTTTCATCGGTTCCTGCCTTAGCGACGGGCGGTGGTGACATCGAGGATCGCGGCGGTGACGTAGTCAATATTGTCACCATTAAGGCCGGGCAGACACATGCGCCCTGGGGCCACCAGATAAATGGAATAGCGCTCGCGCAGTTCGCTGACCTGACGCTCGTTGAGGCCGGTATAGCTGAACATGCCTCGCTGATCGCGGATGCGCCGATAGTCCAGCGCAGAGGCCCCCTGCTCCAGTCCGGCGGACAGACGCTGGCGCATCAGTTGGATCCGCTCGCGCATGGTGGCGAGCTCCGCCTGCCACTGCTGGCACAGTTGTGTATCGGTTAATATCGTCTCAACTATGCGGCTACCGTGGGTTGGCGGGCAGGAGTAGCTCCTGCGAATCAGGGTTTTGAGCGCCCCCTGAACATTGACAGCTTCGCTGGCGCTGGCGCAGCGAACCGTCAGTCCCCCGACGCGCTGGCCGTACAGGGCTATATTTTTCGAAAACGAGTTGGCGACGATAAAATCAAGATCGCTCTCCAGCGCCAGCCTCAGCGCATAGCAGTCCTCTTCCAGGCCGGCACCGAAGCCCTGATAGGCGATATCGAAGAAGGGCAACAGCCGCTGCGTCTGCATCATGGCCAGCAGGGTCTGCCACTGGCTGTGGCTCAGGTCGGTGCCGGTCGGGTTATGACAGCACGGATGTAACAGCACCGCGGTCCCGGCGGGCAGTGTCTGCAGGACCGCCAGCATCTCGGCAAAACGCAATTCGCCGCTGAGGTTGTCGAAATAGGGGTAATGGTTGACCTGAAGCCCCGCGCCGGAAAAAATGGCCTGATGGTTGGCCCAGGTCGGGTCAGAAACCCAAATCTCTTTACGCTGTAAAAAATGTACCAGCAGGTCTGCTGCCAGCTTCAATGCCCCCGAACCGCCCACGGTTTGTACCGTCGCCAGCGCGTGCTGTGCAGCGCCTGGCCCCAACAACAACGTTTGAATCTGGCCGGCAAAGCGCGCACTGCCTTCAATCGGCGGGTAGCCGTGTGGCTGCTGCAAAGCAAGCAGTCGCTGCTCTGCCTGCTGAACGGTCTCCAGCAGCGGAATAGCCCCGCGCTCGTCGTAATATAAGCCAATGCCTAAATTCACTTTTCGCGGATGGCGGTCCTGTAAATACGCTTCCATCAGCGACATAATAGGGTCGGGAGTCGATGGTTTAATTTCTGAGAACATAGGTATCCTTAGCCATAATAAATTATGGCCAGCAGGTGAATATTTATTGTTGTTTTCAAGCCGTCGCGCTGACGGTGATCTCTATTTTCATGCCAGGCACCACTAATTTATCCACGATAACCGTCGACCGATTCGGATAAGGTGCATTGAAGTAGCGTCGGTAAATATTATCCAGCATCGCTACATCGTTAACATCGGTAAGATAAATAATGACCTGTAATACATTATCGCTATGACTCCCGGCCGCCTGAAGCGTGCGGGCGAGATTATCAAAGGTCAATGTGATCTGTTTTTCCGCCGCACCGGTTTCAATGCTGCCATCGGTGCGGACCGGGCCGTGTGCAGTAAAAAGCATCCCACCGCCACGCGTCGCCCAGGAAAAAGGCTGACCAATATCCGGCAGGTCGGTCTGAATTACGTCTCGCATAAAGGCTTCCTGTATTTGCAAAGTACGCTAAAAAGTGCGCAATCAGTGGCAAACAGCGCATCAAGGATGGAGTAGTGATTGGCATTCTCTATTGCCATTTTCCCGACCGACCTTCCCTGCTGGCACAGCTGTTGGGCATAGTATTCACTCTGTGCTATCAGCTCTGGTCGCTCGCGACTCCCGTAAAACAGCGTCAACGGCGCGGCCTGTGCCGGCACATGGCGCAGAGGGCTAAGCTCGCGCACTTCCTGCGCCGTCAGCTGTAATTGTTGATTCACCGCGGTGGTCAGCAGCGGTTCGAGTTCAAAAATACCGCTGATCGCCAGGACCGCCTCCACGCCCGGATGAGCCTGCCAGCAGGCCGCCAGATGCCCACCGGCAGAGTGTCCACTGAGATACAACGGCCCCGCCACGCCAGGTTGGCGAGCAATAGCATCCAGCGCCGCGCCAATTTGCTGGTGGATCGTCGTCAGCATGACCTGCGGCGCTAACGAATATTCCACCAGCATTACATCAAACCCCAGAGCCAGCGGACCCGCGGTAATAAAGGCAAAATCCTCTTTATTACAGGATTGCCAGTAGCCACCGTGGATAAATACTATTGTTCCTACTTTCTCTTTCGGAGAAATAAACCAGTCAATACGCTCCCGCGCCTTTTCACCATAAGAAAAAGTCATGATATTTTCGCAACGTTGATAAGCTAACTGACTTCGCCGCTGAAAGTCAGCCAGTATTTCCGCTTCATTATCTACGGTGGTGCTGTTGTCATAACTTCCGACGCTGAGTTTCATATATTAAACTTTGTTTATTATTTAAGACGTGGCTTAACTATTAGCAATGAGAAAATTTATTGTCAAGCGTGGTTAAAGTGGAATGCGTGAAGGTTAATAGAATTTAATTTTTCGCCTGAATAAGTTTTACCAGTGAAACTTTTCCCGGGTGATTAGGCCATTGAGAGAGGACTGATGAGGTGTCACCATTCACTTTTCGCCACCGGCATCTTGCGGTTGCCCCCTCCGGCTCATCGTACTGTGACCGAGTCAACGTCCTGAGACACCGCTGAGGGGTCCAGATTGTACAAACATCGCGAAAAGGCCATACTCAACGACATAAATAAGCCATTGTTTTGATATTAATTTGGCCGTAGTAATGTCGGGTCTCAAAATGTATAAGAAGGAATACAGACCAATGAAATATAAATTAGTTAAGCAAGTGGTCCATGATGATGTCTTAAGAAACAGCTTCATTAACTTAGCCATTAAGACCTTTGAGCTCTCTTTTAAGTCATGGTACAAGCAAGGCTACTGGACTGACTCCTATATTCCTTATGCTTTCGTCGACAATAATAATAAAGTCATTGCCAATGCCTCCGCCAATATCATTGACCTGCAGTGGCAAGGCCAGCCCAAGCGCTATATTCAGATTGGCACCGTGATGACCGCCATCGACCATCGGGAAAAAGGCTTAGCCAGCCAGTTAATAAAGCAGATTCTGGCGGACTGGCAGGATCGCGTCGACGGGATTTTTCTGTTTGCCAACTCCACCACCGTTGATTTTTATCCACGATTTGGCTTTGAGCGTACGGATGAATACCAGTACACCCTGCCGGTTATGCCGACCGCTGGGGATTTTCGCAAGCTCGATATGGATAACGCCGGCGATGTTGAACTGCTTAAATCTTACTACCAGAAATCCAATCCGTTTTCTCAACTCACCGCGCACAATAACTTCGGGCTGTTGATGTTTTATTGTTCAGCGTTTATGAAACACTGCATCTATTACTCGGAGAAAAATAAAGCCGTGGCGATAGCGATGCAGAGCGAACATGCGCTACTGTGCTTTGATATTTTCTGTGACAGTACGAGTTCGATGTCCACCATCGTGAATGAACTGGCCGCGGATCAGACCCGGCAGGTTATTTTAGGTTTTACCCCGAAGGAAGACCGGGCCGGTGAATATGACAAGATAGAGATCGATGATTTTCTGTTCATCTATTCGGCAAAAGAGAATATTTTCAAAGACCGTAAACTGATGTTCCCTACCCTCGCACACGCCTGAATGCTATTCAACCATTCATGCTGCCCGGGTGGCATGAATGGCCGGGCGTCAATCCGTCAGGGTGTGACAACAAACAACGATTTACAACGCGGACACATCAGGGCGGCACCGTTTTTAACCTTGCTGAGCGGATGCCGTGATTTATGTCGGCATTCCGGACACCTTACCGTCGTCCCTGCAGAGGAACGAAAACGCTTCACTGCGTTATCAAAGAATGACATAGACCTTACCCGCTGGTTGAGTGTGGTTTATCATAACATTGGCTGATTAAAAAACACACAGATCATACTGCCGATGGCAAAGCGTCCACGGCGCAGCGAATCAGAGAGAGAAAAATCAGGAGATGGTGAGGACGGTGAAAGACGCGTACCATCTCCGATCAAAAGGCGTTTTTGCGGGGTCATGCCATACGCCGGTCGCACAATGGTTACCGTTCCTTAAACATCAATGCGTTATATCAGTGCCGATACAGGGTGCCGTCACTGTGCCCAGACCCAATCCGGCCTGCTTCAATTAAAATTTCATCGATAACGTCTTCAAGGCATGCTGAGCCATGGTTCTCACAAATCCGATGAACCTGGGTCAATATTTCCTCCTGGGACATCTCTCCGCGCAGCGCCGACATCAGCATCACCGATGCCCAGCGCCGAACTTCCGGGTGCGTAATCATGCGATTTACCTCCAACCAGCCACATACCCGTATAAATTATAGGTGCTGTGATGAAGTTCATCACCGCGATGCATGATAATTCCCTTCCGGCCCTGACGCCGGTGGCGACCTGGCTCACCGGCGTCGGCCCTGTGACAGAGGCGTGCCGACGCTACTTTTGCACGCGGCGTGAAATATAGTCCCGAGGCGCTTCCCCGGTGTAAATCTGCCGTGGACGGTAGATATTCAGCGGCGCTTCATGCATTTCGTTCCAGTGCGCGACCCAGCCCAGGGTGCGCCCAACGGCGGTAATGACCACAAACATCGAAGAAGGCAGACCCATCGCTTTCAGGATCACCGCCGTGTAGAAGTCCACGCTCGGTGACAGGCCGTTTTCGATAAAGTACGGATCGCTCAGTGCCACCTCTTCAAGGGCCATCGCCACCTGCAGCAGCTGATCGGACATCCCGAGCTCTGCCAGTACCCGATGGCAGGTTTCACGCAAGATTGCGGCCCGCGGATCGAGATGTTTGTAGCGTGAGTTGCCAAAGCCCAGGCGACGGAAGGCCTGCGGGTCACGCTTCGCTTTGCTCATAAACGCCGGTACCTGGTCCACGCTCTCGATAGCGTCCAGCATCTGCATGCTCGCCTCGTTAGCGCCGCCGTGCATCGGCCCCCACATGGAGGCCAGGCCGGCCGCCACGCAGGCAAACAGGTTAGCCCCGGAGGAACCCGCCGCCCGCACCGTCGTGGTGGAAGCACACTGCCCGTGATCGGCATGGAGAACCAGAATCTGGTTCATCGCCTGCTCAATCACCGGATTCACAACGTATTTTTCCGCCGGGATGGCAAACAGCATATGCAGGAAATTCCCGGCGTACGCCAGGTCGTTCTTTGGATAGACCGCCGGCTGTTCGATGGAAAACTTATAGCTCATTGCCGCGATGGTCGGCATTTTGGACAGCAGACGGGTGGCAGCCAGCGCGCGATGGTCTGGATTTTCGACGTCCAGCACGTCATGGTAGAACGCTGCCAGCGCCCCCACCATGGCGCACATCAGCGCCATCGGATGGGCATCGCGGCGGAATCCACTGCACATTTTCGACATCTGCTCGTGGACCAGGGTATGACGGGTGATTTTCTCCCGGAAGGCTTGATAGCTCGCCTCATCGGGCGCCTCCCCTTGCAGCATAATACAGGCGACCTCAAGGAAGTCGCACTGCCGCGCCAGTTGATCGACCGGATAACCCCGGTGCAGCAGGACGCTGTTTTCGGTATCAATATAGGAAATAGCCGACTCGCACCCGGCGGTATTGCTAAAGCCGGGATCAAAGCTGCACATTCCTGACGATGCGAGCGCGCGGGCATCGAGACCGACCTGACCCAGCGTTCCGGACACCGTATTCAGGGGGATGGACTGCTGCCCATCCAAAGAAAGTGTTACTGGCGTAGTCCCCATCTTTTCAATTCCCCCTCTGCAGCATATCGTGAGCACCCTGAAGCCATTCTTCAGGCCGAATTTCCAACATAGCCAGAGTACTGCGGCTATTCTTTGATATAAACGGTTAAAAGCGTGATAAAAGCGGGTTTTAGCCCATCAATATGATCATTACTGAGTAAGGACCGCCGTGTTAGCCAATACGCTCATTGTTATCGTCGCCGCCATTCATATCTACATCCTGATTCTGGAGATGTTTTTATGGCAGAGCAAAACCGGCCGCAAGGCCTTCAACCTTAGCGCCGACTTTGCCCGTGATACCCGGGTGATGGCCGCCAATCAGGGGCTGTACAACGGTTTTTTAGCCGCCGGATTGCTGTGGGGATTGTGGCGCGGGGAACAGGGACTCGAGATTACGATTTTCTTTCTGATTTGCGTGATTATCGCCGGGATCTTCGGTGCCATGACCGCCAGTCGGAAAATACTGTATGTGCAGGCGCTGCCTGCGGCGTTGGCGCTGATTGCCCTGTGCGTTCGCTAGTCAGGCGCTGACGTAACAACCATGACGACGTCGGTCGCCATGGTTGTTCACTTGCCCTCAACGTTATAATTTGAGGGTAATCTGCGTACCCACAACCCACGCGTCTTTGATTTCTTTGACACCACCGGGCCCACTGAGGAACTGCACATTAGGTCGTAAGGTAAACCAGGGCGTTACCGCGATGCTGTAGTGCAGTTCGGCTGCGTACTCGGCGCCGCGAACCGGTGTCCAGGCCGGATCGTCATAACCCTCCGCCCCTTTGAGTTCGTTCTGCAAACGGGCTCGCTCCGCCACCCGATAGTTCGCATGCATTTTGCTGAACCCAAGACCAATATAATCCTGAGGACGGCTGTCAAACAGGCCTTTATACACGGTGCCAATCTGTGTCTGATAGTCCATGGTCGCCGTCGCTTTATCGTTCATTGCCAGGTGCCAGAATAACGATAATCCCCGATTTGTGCTGCCCTGCTCTCGGGTCACCTGCTGCTGTAAATAGACCCAACCACCGTAGCGACCATCACGCACTGCAGGGGCACGTTTGCTCAGTACATAATCATCGCCATGACTGTCTTTCAGTACATCGCTGGCATCCGCCGTGTTATACCAGGCCCCTACCTTGAACGCTCCCGGAAGTTGCTTGATACCCAGCAGCGGGGTATATCCCAGTTCAACCAGATACATATTGCCAGTGCGTCCGGTATTATCTAACTGGAAGCTGCCGCTACGGGTGGCGTAGTTGGGGTTGTACATAAAGGCCCCGGTCTGGAGGTACGTTTGCGCAGTCATATTGTAACGAACCCGCAGCCCCCATTGCCCTATAGGGGTGTTATACCATGCGCTATTCCCGTGGCCCGCCAGCGATCCACACAGTGACAGGTTCTGAAAATAACAGCCGTTATTGTCAAAATCCTCCCCCACTGGTATCAGACCGGCTTTAAGATCCAACGCGTTATCGAACCACGACTGGCGATACCAAAACTGCGCGGCATGCCAGGTCTGGCCACGACCATAGTTACTGTTGACCGTTGACCCCATCACCGGCGCTCGCGGGTCCTGAATCCGGTCCTTGGTTAAATCACGACCGTTACGATCGACGACCGACATTTTAAATTGCCCATTGGCGATACCGGCTATTTTCTGCAGATCCATATCGACACCAATAATATATTGGTCGCTGTAACGCACCGTTTTATTTCGGTTATACCCGCCGGAGATATTTGAGGCCAGCATCGAGCCATATTCTAACGTAAAGTCATAGCCTTTATTTTTAAGATCGCTACGGTATCCACCCCAGTCGCCGGTCATATGTTGGCCGGTCGCGGAGAAAGGTGAATCGCTGGCAAATAATGAAGCAGGAAAGTATAAGAAACCCAAAAAACAATAATATTGCAATTTTATATATATCATTTCTCGACCTTTTGCTCTGAATGTCAGGCAGCCGACGGCTCATCCACAAAAAATTTCTGTGGATGAGTGCGTTGACTGATAACACGGTGGTGATCGGTTCTTTATTCTTCGGGACAGACAAAATGATACGGGCTTACACTACGGCGACAGCTCCTCGAGTGATTTACCTTTAGTCTCCACCGCAAACAGCAGCGTCACCAGCCCGCCCGTCAGGGCAATCACGGCGAAAGCGATAAACACGAACCGTACACCGAAGCCAGAGACGATAAAGCCAACCAGCAGAGGCCCTATTGAGGAACCGGCACGCAGCCAGGCGCTGGAGAATGCTGTCCCGATAGCACGCAAACGTGTCGGGTACAATTCGGCAGAGTAGAGGTACAACGAAAAGGCGACCGTCTGCAAAATGGCGTAGGTCATGCTACCAAGAATCAATATTTCGATGGCCGATTTAGCACCTAGTACACAGAGCGTAATTAACGGAATAATTGCTAACATAAACGCCCATGAATACCAGCGTTTACGGCCAACTTTATCAATCAGGAAAGCACACACCACCGACGCAATAACCCCGCAGGAGGAGGTAATCCAGCCGTAGGCTAAGCTGGTTTCGAGGGGCAGATGGAATAAAGTTTTATACATCGTCGGGAACCAGGTAATCATCCCGTTATTAACGGTATAGACCGTTAACCACAGTCCCCATAGCATAAATGTTCGCGACTTATACATCCCGGAGAAAAGTGCTTTGATGCCGGTCTCTGACGATGCCTGTGGTGCAACCGGTTTAATGATCGGCTCCGGCAATTCCATGCCGCGGCGGATGGCCTCATCTTCAAACATAGCGACAACTTTCTCGGCCTGTGCCTGACGACCTTTGGCCGTTAACCATCGCGGTGATTCCGGCATCAGCCAACGCAGAGGCACCGTTAAAGCGGAGGGAATCAGCCCAATCAGGAACATGACTTTCCAGCCATAAATCGGCACCAGAAAAAAGCCGACCAGACCGGCAAACATCATACCGATAGGAAAAATAACTTCATACAACAGGAAAAATCGGCCGCGTTTTTTTGCCCCGACAAACTCATTAATATAAGCGCTGGCGACCGGGACTTCAGCTCCAATACCTAGCCCCTGCAGGAAACGGATCACCAGAATTGACCAGCCGTTCCACGCAAAGAGGCAGGCGGCATCCATCACCACAAACATGATAATGGTGATACGTAGCACGCCAATACGGCCAATTTTTTCCGCCAGTGACCCAAAAAAAAGCGCCCCGCATAATTGTCCGACATAGCTTGCGGCAATAATAAGGCCAACAAACGTCGGGGTAAGCCCCCACTCCTGGGTGAGTTGAGGTAACGCAAAGGCAATAGCAATAATCGTGTAAGCATCAAAGAACGTTGACAGGCCCACTATCACACGGATGGCCAAAAGCCGCCGCGTGATAGGTAACCGCTCAAGTCTGGCCAGTAACTCTGCCGATTTAGTCTCAGAGTGACTGGTAATAATATTATCAGAAGCAATAACCTGAGTTGACATAGTGATACCCTGTTGATTGATTTACCGGGGCATACATGCAAGACAACGAATGATGCCCATGTTGCACAGACAGGCAGGTATTCACTTGCAGTTATTGTAGGGAGTTTGTACACCACAAAAAATAAATGAAAACGTTTCTGCAATCGTTTTCATGTGTAATAATCGTCAGCGGATTAAGAGGCAATGTCAATTCAACAAAGTGAACAATTGATATCCAGTTCACATTCCCGACAGATGAGACAAAAAAAGTGTGATAGCACTCCGAAAGTCCAATATGAATGTGAAAAAAAATCCTGGCGTTGGCATGCGGTAATCAGACGGATCATTACGTACCCGATGTCCCCAGCACAGAGAAAGCAAAATACTTAACCATTTCTTTGTCAGTACCGAAAATTGCCGTAACATTTTATAAAGTTACTCATTCTCTCGTGGCCAGTTTTAAGGCGGAGCCTTTCGGTCAAATTTAATCTCCGGAGTCAGATATGGACCAGGAAAGTGAAGAGCAGGATCACTCAGAAAAAAGACTGATAACCATGCGGGATGTTGCCAGTGCGGCTGGAGTCAGTGTGTCGACCGTTTCACGTATACTGGATGAAAGACTTCCGCCTTCCAGAAGCGCCTCTGCTGAAAAAGTTCGCCAGGTTGCGCGTGAACTGGGATACCGACGGGATTATGTCGCCTCTAGTTTACGTCGAGGAGGAACCGGCACTATCGGGGTACTGGTCCCACGTCTGACCGATGCGGTCACCGCGATGCTCTTCGAAGAAATCGCCCGAGCAGCCGCTCGCCGTGGATATTTTGCGGTTGTGGCGACCTGTGGAGATGACCCTGATCAGGAGCGTGAATCCGTAGAGTCTCTGCTAGATCGCCGCGTCGATGGCCTCATTTTGTCGACCTGTCGGCTGGACGATCCCCTGCCCCAAACGCTGCGGGAAAGGGATATTCCCCACGTACTGGTACTGCGAACGGACGGTATCAGCTTATCTTCCGTTGGGGACGACGAGCTGGGAGGGTATCTGGCGACCCGCCATCTGATTGATTTAGGCCATAAAAATATCGGTCTCATTGGAGGGCCTGATTTCGCCTCCAACGCCCTCAACCGACGAAAAGGTTTTGAAAAAGCCATGCGCGAGGTGAATCTGGAGATTCAGCCACAATGGTGCTGCTCATCCGATTTTAACATCCAGTCGGGTGAAGACGCCGGGGAACGGATACTCAGTACCACGCCTCCTCCCAGTGCCATTTTTGCCGTCAATGACGAAATCGCCATTGGCGTGGTGGCCGCCGCGCACCATCGAGGCATAACCATTGGCCAGGAGTTGTCGCTGGTCGGCTACAATGATATCCCGCTGGTGAGTCGTTTACCGGTGGCACTGACATCGGTGCGAACCCCGCTGGAACATATCGCCAGCAATGCCGTCGATATGCTGATTAACGGTGAAGACCGCCAGCGTCTGCGTGCGGTGGCACCGACACTTATCCCAAGAAAATCAACAACATCATTTAATAAATAACCGACTTCCAACCTCGCTGCATCCTACCCTGTGATGCAGCTACCATAACCTGCAATCTGAAAATTGAAATCTGCGATCGGCTTCTCATGCCCCCGCGTTTATCCTTTTATTTTGTGACCAGCGCCGCATTTATAACCAACTGGCAATTGACGTAAGGATTTTTGGGGTTCAAATTCAAACACGTGAAAACGATTGCAGAAACGATTTCATACTCGTTTCAAACACTCATCACCAAAACACAAAACTTATGTTCATCAAGGAGATAGTCATGATTAATATCGATCTCAGAGGTTTGACTCCAGCACCGGTTACCCCGTTCAATCGTGATGGCAGCATCGATTTTGATGCCATCCAGCGCCTGGGCAGCTGGCTGGGTAGCATCGACGGCGTCAAAGGTCTGGTCGTGCTGGGTCACGCCGGTGAAGGTACCTTCCTGACTCAGGATGAACAGGCAGCGGTTATCCGCGCATTTGTTAAATCCGTGGATGGTAAACTGCCAATCATCGCAGGTATCACCGGCGAAGGGACTGAAGTTGCCGCGCTGGAGGCGAAACGTGCCGTTGCCGCCGGGGCGTCTGCGGGTCTACTCTACCCATCCCACGGCTGGCTGCGTTTTGGCTATCAGGATGGCGCGCCGCAGGACCGCTATCGTGTCGTGTACGAAGAGAGTGGTCTCCCGTTGATCCTGTTCCAGTATCCGGACGTCACTAAAGCGACCTATAACCTGAAAACCCTGCTTGATATCTCCGCACAACCTGGCGTGTTCGCGATGAAAAATGGCGTCCGCAACATGCGCCGCTGGGATACGGAAATTCCTGTGATCCGCCGCGAACGCCCGGATCTGCAGATTCTCACCTGCCACGATGAATACCTGCTGCATACTGCGTTTGACGTTGACGGTTTCCTGGTTGGTTACGGTAATATCGCACCAGAACCGCTGATCGAAATGATCAATGCCGGGAAAGCCGGTGATTATAAGAAAGCACGTGCGGTCCACGATCGTCTGCTGCCGGTGACCAAAAGCGTTTACCACCGTGGCTCACATATGGAAGGCACCGTTGCCTTAAAACACGCACTTGTTGCTCGTGGGATTCTGGAACACGCCACCGTACGTTCGCCACTGCTCCCACTGGAACAGGGTGCAGAAGAAGAGATCCATGCTGCTATCCGCGCATCAGAACTGCCGCGCGTAGGCTAATTGCCGGAAACGCGTTGAAAAAGCAGCATTCAGTTATCACCCT
This sequence comes from Klebsiella sp. B345, assembly GCF_051131735.1. Lineage (NCBI taxonomy): Bacteria > Pseudomonadati > Pseudomonadota > Gammaproteobacteria > Enterobacterales > Enterobacteriaceae > Klebsiella > Klebsiella sp. B345. Next base: position 4,258,427 of record NZ_CP180443.1, on the reverse strand, counting down.
TCCAGCGTGAATGCTGCTCTCTCATCCGGACCGACCATCACGGGCCTACCGTCTGCGCACGGTAGACCGCCACGCCTTAAACTGATGAGCGTGACCCGCTTTTCTAAAACAATACATCAGACGACAACTCTGTATATCCGGGTCGACGGTTATACACCTTTGCCCCGGTCATCCAGGAAGGTATACCATGTCAACATTGGTCCTGAATGCCAGTCGATCTGCCGCCGATACTGCGACAGGTGCTGCCGAACTGGTTGCCCGTATAGAACGCATTCCTGTTACCCGAAAATTAGTTTTCATTCGTCTTGTTACCGGTATTTCCACTTTTTTTGACTCCTACACAGTGCTCGCGATTGCCTTCGCAATGCCAGAACTCATCAGCCAATGGCATCTCTCTCCCCTTTTTGTGGGTCTCATTATCGCCGCCAGCTACGCAGGCCAGCTTGTTGGCGCTATTTTCTTTGGGTCTCTGGCAGAGAAAACAGGACGCCTGAGCGTTCTGAAAATAACGATTGTCATGTTTGTCACGATGAGTGCTGCCTGCCTGTTGGCCTGGAATGGCTGGTCTCTGCTAATTATTCGCTTCCTTCAGGGGATTGGCATCGGTGCGGAAGTCCCGGTAGCCAGCGCCTATATCAATGAATTTATCGGTTCCAAAAAACGTGGCCGCTTCTTTTTATTGTATGAAGTGATTTTCCCGATCGGTCTGATGTTCGCCGGGATCATTGGCTACTTTCTGGTGCCAGAATATGGCTGGAAAGCCATGTTCTGGGTGGGCCTGATCCCGCCGATGATCGCGGCCCCACTTCGTTGGCTGATGCCAGAATCGCCGCGCTGGCTAATAAGTCAAAATCGAATTGCCGATGCAGACCAAATTATCCGCAGTCTGGAGGATGAAGTGATCCGTCGCGGTGGTACCCTGGAAGCTCCAGTGGTGAAGACCTTTGCGGCACCAGTAGATACATCAATGGGATGGCGCGAGCTTTTTTCCGGTATCTATCTGAAACGCACCCTGATGCTCTGGGGATTATGGGTCAGCGCTTATCTTGTTAATAACGGCATGATTACCTGGCTGCCGACCCTGTACCGTAGCGCATTTCATTTATCTATCCCGCTCAGTCTGGCCTATGGCTGGATAACCTCGGCCGCCGGAGTCGCGGCGTCTTTTGCCTGCGCGTTGTTGATTGACCGTACCGGACGAAAACGCTGGTACAGCACAGCATTTTGCCTCTCAGCCCTCTCACTGTTGATTCTGGGAGAAAGTGGTGCGTCCAGTGCTATTGTGGTGCTGGTTTTCACCAGTCTGTCATACGCCATCATGCAGACCGTCACTTTTTCGCTCTACCTATACTCCGCTGAACTGTACCCCACTCGTCTGCGCGCCATTGGTACCGGATTTGGCAGCGCCTGGTTGCGCGCAGGATCCACCCTCGGCACCCTGCTGGTCGGGCTAATTGTTGCAGGACCAGGGGTGGAATACGTTTTCTTCTTATTTGCGGCGGTCGCTCTTGCCGGTGGGGTCGTCACGATGCTTTTCGGTATCGAAACCCGAGGAGCCATTCTGGAGGAACTGTCTCCCTAGAGATGACAGCGACAACACACATACCGGCCAGATGGCCCGCATAAAATAAACAATCTAACCTCAGGTAAGGTGAACGATGAAACTACTGAGTTTTTCCGTTGATGGTCACGAAAAGTACGGTCTGATCTCCCCCGATGGGATTATTGATTTACACCCTTTCTTCCCGGAGTGCCCCGACCTACGGTCGTTCCTGCCCCATCTGCAGCAACTGAATCAGGGGATGCTACTGGGGAAGAAAGCGGACTATTCGCTCGATCAGATAGGTTTTTTGCCGGTGATCCCCCGGCCAAATAAAATCATCTGCGCCGGGATGAACTATCAGGAAAAAAGAGCTGAATTTAACGAGCAGGATCCCGACCCGACGCTCTTCATTCGTTTTGCCGACTCCCAGACCGGGCACCGCTGCGGGCTGATCAAGCCCTCCCGCAGTAACGAGTTCGACTATGAAGGGGAGCTGGCGCTGGTGATTGGCCGGCACGGTTCGCATATTCCCGCGGATCAGGCGCGTGGCTATATCGCGGGATACAGTTGTTATATGGATGGTTCGGTCAGGGACTGGCAGCACACCTGGTTTACCGCAGGAAAAAACTGGCCCGCAACCGGTGGGTTCGGCCCCTGGCTAGTCACTCCAGATGAGATCTCCGATCCTCAGAATCTGGAGATCATCACCCGACTCAATGGTCGCGAGGTGCAACACGACAATACCCACAGCATGATCCACTCGATAGATAAACTGATCGCCTACATTAGTACATTTAGCGCTCTGTCACCGGGTGATGTCATTCTGACCGGCTCGCCAGGCGGCGTCGGGAAAAAACGTCATCCGCCTCTTTTCCTGTGGCCGGGGGATGTGGTGGAGGTCGAGATATCGCAGATTGGTAGTCTGGTAAATCCTGTTATTGCTGAGGTCGACGATACCCCACATTCAGCAAACCCTGTCTACACCAACGCATCCTGACTAGTGGAAACCGCATGCCCTGCGGAGGAGGTCCCACGTGATATTGCTGCAATTTATTATTGTTCTGTTTTTTCTCTATCTGGGGATGCGAGTCGGAGGTATTGGCGTGGGGTTTGCGGGTGGTGCCGGGGTTATCGTGCTTTGCGCCATCGGGGCTACGCCCGGCGACCTCCCGATGCTGGTCATCGTCTTTATTATGGTGGTGATCGTCGCCATTGCAACGATGCAGGAGGCTGGCGGGATCGACTATCTGGTGAGGTTAACCGAGCGAGTGTTGCGGCGGGCACCGCGTTTACTGGTTATCACGGCGCCGCTTTCCACCTGGTTGTTGACGATGATGGCCAGCACGGGACAAGTGTCATTTGCCTGTATGCCGATTATTGTAGAGGTTGCAAAGGAGAACCGGCTTCGCCCTACCCGAGCGTTAGCTATTTCGGTTGTAGCCTCGCTGCTTGGCATTGTTGCATCGCCCATTTCTGCCGCGGTGATTTTTTTCTCCGGGATACTCGAAAAAAACCATCAGGGATGGGGGTATCTGGAGCTTATCTCGGTGATGATACCCGCCACTTTTTTAGCTCTGCTGTGTACATCTCTCTTTTATCTGGTCTGGGATAACATCCGCCAAACCGACCAACTGAGTGCGGACGCTCCCGGCGTCTCTACGCAGACCATGGTTGATAGTATTCCCCCTGGAGCCAAACGCTCAGTGCTGATTTTTATCATGGGCCTGGTAGCGGTGCTGTTATACGCCATGATCAGCAGCCCAAGATCGGGGCTGATTGCGCATCCGGTGTTGAATAGTGGACAGGTCCGTATTTCCGTCATGATGGCAGTCGCGCTGATGATCGTTATTTTTTGTCGTGTCAACGTGCATAATATTCCGGCTACATCCGTCTTTAAAACCGGCATGACTTCCTGCATCTGTATACTCGGCGTGGCCTGGCTCGGTTCAACATTTATGGACAGTAATCAGGTATGGTTGCAAAGCAAGGTATCAGACTATCTGTCAGACTCGCCGCTGTTGTTGGCGCTAATTATTATGCTGGTTTCGTGCTTTCTTTATTCGCAGGCCGCATCAACAAAAATACTCTTCCCGCTGGCTCTGGGGATGGGCATTACTCCCGCCACTCTGATCGCCTGTTTTCCCGCAACTGCGTCCCTGTTTATTCTGCCGAACTACCCGACGTTGCTGGCAGCAGTGGCACTGGATGATACGGGTTCAACCCGTTTAGGCACCCGAATTATCGATCATCCATTTATTCTTCCCGGGTTGATGGCCACGCTGCTGTCCATCATGTTCTCGGCAGGTTTTACACTGTTGTTTTACGCTTAACAGAAATGCGTTTTCGAGTCCTGTATCACTTCAGAATGTCTTCATGTCTTCAGACAGACGAAGTACGACACTCTGTGGGTCAGGTTTCAGACGCTAAAGAATACCTAATTCAATCAATGCCGCGAAAGCAAGCAAGATGAACAGAATAACGGAAATGGGTGTGTTCATATGTTACCTCCCCCGGCAAGACAATTCTTACTATTATCATGAGCATGAATTTTTCGTAATTCATTGATAGAGTTCACAAACAACGAGATTTAAGTTTATCGTTTTATGTAAAACAGCGGTCAGGCGGGAAACAGCCAATACAAGGAGAGTAAACGGTACGATTTATGGATGATAACTCGCGCATACAGCCAAAGAAAAACCGCCCGCAGGCGGTTTAATAACCAGAAGGTGACCCTATTTTGCGTAGCCTAAAAACTGCCCCTCTTTCATCACCGCCACTTTTCCGGTCGTGTAGGTAATAATGGTGTACAGCCCCTGGGAATAGGTTGTGGCTTTTGCATTCACCTCATCCTGCGCGGCCGGCTTGCCATCCACCGTCAGGATGCCCGTCGCGTCACGCTTAATCGTCATTCCGTCATAGTGCCTGGTGAACGCAACAGATTTTTTGGCCGCCTGCGCTTTTTGTGGATACATGGCCTGGGCATTTTCTAAGGCCTGTTTTTCCGCCGCATTCATGATGGCGGCCTGGCGATTCTGTTCTGCGATATAGCACGCATCGCGGCTGACCCCTTTCGCCTCACAATTTGCCATGCGGGAGGCTTCACTTGAGCAGCCGGCCAGCGCCGACACCATTGATGCAATAACGATTAACTTTTTCATGCAACCCTCATTAACGTGTTTTCAGTTATGGACGTCGGCTCTGGTGGCCTGTTAATCCGCGGGCGAATATCCGCGATCTGAAAAAGACAGACGTTGATGCAAGTCATGCCAGAGAGGGGGTTTCATTAAGATTTTTCTGCAACATCGATGGTTGTTATCAGACCAGACCGTTGAGGGGTGCAGGTACAGGAAATTGAGGCAATGTTCGATGCTAAGGATACAAATACGACACAAGGAGGAAAGCAGGCTGGGCGAAATATTAGCGAATACATTGAGATTAAATGGTACGCCCTACAGGGTTCGAACCTGTGACCTACGGCTTAGAAGGCCGTTGCTCTATCCAGCTGAGCTAAGGGCGCATTGAAATGCGGGGGTTTCGTGGAGTGAAACCGCCTGGAATTATACGGTCAACGCTCGGTGAGTCAATGCCTTTTGCCATCATACTACCGCGATAACGCTAACTTGCCTGGATATACTGCAAAGGTTGTTCAAAGTTCAGTCAACGCTGATTTTCAGCACTTCTTCGCCATTTTCGACAATAAACCGCCAAAACAGGCCATTTATCGGCCAAATACCCCTGTTAAAAAGAGTGTCTTTGGGCTTCTGTTCTGTCAAAGAGGGATAAAATCTTAAACGAGGACTGACAGCGAGGCTGGCTTCTGACAAAATATCCGCATCCCCCTTTCGTTACGATACAGATGGAATCCTCTCTCTGATGGCAGCAAAAATTATTGACGGTAAAACGATTGCGCAGCAGGTACGCTCTGAGGTTGCGGAAAAAGTGAAGGCTCGCACTGCGGCCGGAAAACGCGCCCCAGGGTTAGCCGTCGTGCTGGTCGGCAGCAACCCGGCATCGCAGATTTATGTCGGTAGCAAGCGCAAAGCGTGTGAAGAAGTGGGCTTTATCTCCCGCTCATACGATCTCCCGGAAACCACCAGCGAGGCGGAGTTACTGGAGCTTATTGATACTCTGAATGCCGACAACACCATCGACGGTATTCTGGTCCAGCTGCCGCTGCCTGCGGGTATCGACAACGTCAAGGTACTGGAGCGCATTGCCCCGGACAAAGACGTCGACGGCTTCCACCCTTACAACGTCGGTCGTCTGTGCCAGCGCGCCCCGCGCCTGCGCCCGTGCACGCCTCGCGGCATCGTCACCCTGCTTGAGCGTTACAACATCGACACCTACGGCCTGAACGCTGTGGTTATCGGGGCGTCAAACATCGTGGGCCGTCCGATGAGCATGGAGCTGCTGCTGGCGGGCTGCACCACTACCGTCACCCATCGCTTTACCAAAAACCTGCGTCAGCACGTTGAAAATGCCGACCTGCTGATCGTCGCCGTTGGTAAACCAGGCTTTATTCCGGGTGAGTGGATCAAAGAAGGCGCTATCGTTGTTGACGTCGGTATCAACCGTCTGGAAAGCGGCAAAGTGGTCGGGGACGTGGTCTTCGAAGACGCTGCAGAGCGCGCCTCTTACATTACACCAGTGCCCGGCGGCGTCGGTCCGATGACCGTAGCGACACTCATCCAGAACACGCTGCAGGCGTGCGAAGAATATCACGACATACAGGAGGCCTGAGATGGCGAACTTTTCTCTGGGCAAACACCCACACGTTGAACTGTGCGATTTACTGAAGCTGGAAGGCTGGAGTGAAAGCGGCGCGCAGGCAAAAATTTCCATTGCCGATGGTCTGGTGAAAGTAGATGGTGCGGTAGAAACCCGCAAACGCTGCAAAATCGTCGCCGGGCAGACGGTGAGTTTTGCAGGCCAGAGCGTGACCGTTACCGCCTGAACCTGAAAAATAAAAATGCCCGGCTTGCCGGGCATTTTTTTATCGCTTACTTACGCCGCCAGGTGGTGCCCTGCGGGCCATCTTCCAGCACGATCCCCATCTCGTTCAGACGGTCACGCGCCGCATCCGCCGCGGCCCAGTCTTTCGCTTTACGCGCATCCAGACGCTGCTGGATCAGCTGTTCAATTTCCGCTACTTCACCGTCGTCAGCCTGCGCACCGCTTTGCAGGAACAGATCCGGCTCCTGCTCCAGTAGGCCCAGCACGCCAGAGAGCTTGCGCATATGCGCGGCCAGAGCATTCGCCGCCGTCGCATCTTCCGTCTTCAGGCGGTTGACTTCACGCGCCATATCAAACAGCACGGAGTAGGCTTCCGGGGTGTTGAAATCGTCGTCCATCGCCTCGATAAAGCGCGCTTCAAACGCTTCGCCGCCGCTGGCTGCGACCGATGGGTCGGTTCCACGCAGCGCGGTGTACAGACGCTCCAGCGCCGAACGTGCCTGCTTGAGGTTCTCTTCGCTGTAGTTCAGCTGACTACGATAGTGGCCGGACATCAGGAAGTAGCGAATGGTCTCGGCGTCGTAATATTTCAGCACATCACGCACGGTGAAGAAGTTACCCAGCGATTTTGACATCTTCTCGCGGTCAACCATCACCATCCCGGAGTGCATCCAGTAGTTAACGTACTCGCCGTCATGCGCGCAGGTCGACTGGGCGATTTCGTTCTCGTGGTGCGGGAACATCAGATCCGAACCGCCGCCGTGGATATCAAAATGGTTGCCCAGCTGCTTGCAGTTCATCGCCGAACATTCGATGTGCCAGCCCGGACGACCGTTGCCCCACGGGGATGGCCAGCTCGGCTCGCCCTCTTTCGACATTTTCCACAGAACGAAGTCCATCGGGTTGCGCTTCACATCCACCACATCAACACGTGCGCCGGCCTGCAGCTGGTCGAGATCCTGGCGTGACAGCTGACCGTAGTTCGGGTCGGTCGGGACTGAGAACATCACGTCGCCGTTGTCCGCCACATAGGCATGGTCGCGGGCAATCAGCTGCTCGGTGATCTCAATGATCTCGGGAATATGATGGGTGGCACGCGGTTCAAGATCCGGGCGCAGAATGTTGAGCGCATCGAAATCCTTGTGCATTTCGGCAATCATGCGATCGACCAGCGCCACAAAGCTTTCGCCATTCTCATTAGCGCGCTTAATGATTTTGTCGTCGATATCGGTAATGTTGCGCACGTACTTCAACTGATAGCCAAGAAAACGCAAATAACGCGCCACCACGTCAAAAGAGACGAAAGTACGGCCATGACCAATATGACAGAGATCGTAAACGGTAATTCCACACACGTACATGCCTACTTCCCCGGCATGGATAGGTTTAAACTCTTCTTTTTGGCGCGTCAGTGTATTAAAAATTTTTAACATCGAAGATTCCGTGTAGACGTGTGTGGATATAAGTCGCGTATTCTAACCTTAATTCAACCCCGAAGCAGCACACAATGCAAGGTGATCGAACCCTGCGGTTATGCTATAACAGCCCCCTATGTCATGCCCAATTCGGGCTTAAGCACCACAATCACCGGAACAGGATGCAAAAATGGTTACTTTCCACACTAATCATGGCGATATCGTAATCAAGACCTTTGACGACAAAGCGCCGGAAACAGTTAAAAACTTCCTGGACTACTGCCGCGAAGGTTTCTACAACAACACCATTTTCCACCGTGTTATCAACGGTTTCATGATCCAGGGCGGCGGCTTTGAGCCGGGCATGGAGCAGAAAAACACCAAATCCCCAATCCAGAACGAAGCCAACAACGGTCTGAAAAACACCCGTGGTACTCTGGCAATGGCCCGTACTCAGGCGCCGCACTCTGCTACCGCACAGTTCTTTATCAACGTGGCTGATAACGACTTCCTGAACTTCTCTGGTGAAAACCTGCAGGGTTGGGGCTACTGCGTATTTGCCGAAGTGGTTGAAGGTATGGACGTGGTCGACAAAATCAAAGCAGTTGCAACCGGTCGCAGCGGTATGCACCAGGATGTGCCGAAAGAAGATGTTGTGATCAAAAGCGTCACCGTCAGCGAGTAATTCGTGGCGACACTTTTTATTGCGGATTTGCATCTGCAAACAGAAGAACCGGCGATCACCGCCGGTTTTCTACGCTTTTTAGCCGGTGAAGCCCGCAAGGCGGATGCGCTGTATATTCTTGGCGATCTGTTTGAGGCCTGGATCGGCGATGATGACCCCAACCCGCTACATCAGGAGATCGCTGAAGCGATCAATGCCTTAACCCAGTCCGGGGTGCCCTGCTACTTTATTCACGGCAATCGCGATTTTCTCGTCGGCCAGCGCTTCGCCCGCGCCTGCGGCATGACGCTGCTGGATGAAGAAGAGGTGCTTGACCTCTACGGTCGTCAGGTCCTGATTATGCATGGCGACACGCTGTGCACCGACGATACCGGCTACCTGGCGTTTCGTGCCAAAGTACATACGCCGTGGATCCAGCGACTGTTTCTGGCCCTGCCGCTGTTTATTCGTCGTCGCATCGCCGCCAGAATGCGCGCCGACAGCAAAGCAGCCAACAGCAGCAAATCGCTGGAAATAATGGACGTCAACCCGCAGGCCGTAGTCGATGCCCTACAGCGCCATCAGGTACAGTGGTTGATTCACGGGCACACTCATCGCCCGGCAATCCATACCTTAGATGCCAACGGCCAGCCGGCGTTTCGCGTTGTCCTCGGCGCCTGGCATAGCGAAGGCTCGATGGTCAAAGTCACCAAAGACGACGTCGAACTGATCCCGTTCCCGTTTTAATTTCCGCCGCATTTTCACCGTTTATCAGGTGACGCAACCGTTTTCCTTACCGAAAGATCATGTTATTCTCTGTGGCCTCTAAAGCAGTGTGAAGCACACCCACAGGAGTTTTAAGACGCATGTCTTCCCGCAATAATTCGGCGCGTATCGCCATCGTGATGGGGTCCAAAAGCGACTGGGCTACCATGCAGTTTACCGCAGAAATCCTTGATGCCCTGAACGTTCCGTACCATGTTGAAGTGGTCTCCGCACACCGGACGCCCGATAAACTGTTCAGCTTCGCCGAAGGCGCAGAAAGCAACGGCTATCAGGTGATTATTGCCGGTGCGGGCGGCGCGGCGCATCTGCCGGGCATGATTGCGGCGAAAACTCTGGTGCCGGTATTAGGCGTCCCGGTACAAAGCGCGGCGTTAAGCGGCGTCGACAGCCTCTACTCTATTGTTCAGATGCCGCGCGGGATCCCGGTCGGTACGCTTGCCATCGGCAAAGCCGGTGCCGCCAATGCCGCTCTGCTGGCCGCGCAGATTCTGGCACAGCACGACGCGGAGCTGCATCAGCGCCTGAGCGCCTGGCGCCAGGCCCAGACCGATGAAGTCCTCGAGAACCCGGACCCGCGGGGTGCGGCATGAAGCAGGTTTGCATCCTCGGTAACGGTCAGTTAGGGCGCATGCTACGCCAGGCCGGTGAGCCGCTGGGTATCGCCGTCTGGCCGGTCGGCCTCGAAGCCGACCCTGAAGCGGTGCCGTTTCAGCAGAGCGTGATCACCGCTGAAATCGAACGCTGGCCGGAAACGGCGCTGACCCGCGAACTGGCACGCCATCCGGCATTTGTTAACCGCGACGTCTTCCCGATCATCGCTGACCGTCTGACACAAAAACAGCTGTTTGATAAGCTGGGGCTTGCCACCGCGCCGTGGCAGCTGCTGGCGGATAAAAATGAATGGCCGGCGGTCTTCGCGCGTCTTGGCGAACTGGCGATTGTAAAACGTCGCGTCGGCGGTTACGACGGACGTGGGCAATGGCGCCTGCGTGCAGACGACATCGCGCAGCTGCCGGACGAAAACTACGGCGAATGCATCGTTGAGCAAGGCATCAACTTTTCTGGTGAAGTGTCGCTGGTGGGCGCCCGCGCCCATGATGGCAGCACGGTATTCTATCCGCTGACCCGCAACCTGCATCAGGATGGCATTCTGCGCACCAGCGTAGCCTTCCCCCAGGCTAATGCCCGCCAGCAGGACCAGGCGGAAAGCATGCTGACCGCCATTATGAACGAACTGAACTACGTGGGCGTGATGGCGATGGAGTGTTTTGTCACCGCCGAAGGCCTGCTGATTAACGAGCTGGCGCCGCGCGTACACAACAGCGGCCACTGGACGCAGAACGGCGCATCTATCAGCCAGTTCGAGCTGCATCTGCGGGCCATTACCGACCTGCCGCTGCCGCCGCCGGTGGTGAACAGCCCTTCAGTGATGATCAACCTGATCGGAACCGATCTGAACTACGACTGGCTGAAGCTGCCGCTGGTGCATCTGCACTGGTACGACAAAGAGGTGCGTCCGGGCCGCAAAGTCGGGCACCTGAACCTGACCGACAGCGACACCGATCGCCTGAGCGCCACGCTGGAAGCCCTGAAACCGATCCTGCCGCCGGAGTATGCGAGCGGTATCTTCTGGGCGCAGTCTCAGCTCACCTCGCTCTCCTGAGCCGTTCGGGTGGCAAATGCGAGCAACGCATCTGCCGCCCGCATGATAACGGCTATTTGCCGGGGAATTGATCTTCACCCTTCCCCGGCATGCTGTCTGGCGCGTAGAATCCCCTCCTTGCTTTAAAATGCTTTCAGTTTTGACTTCAAAAGGATGACCCATGAAAAATGGGACGGATTACCGCGCCATTCTCACGGCGGATACGCCACTCATTGACGTCCGCGCTCCGGTAGAATTCCAGCAAAGCGCGCTGCCTGCCGCATTTAACCTGCCGCTGATGAACGACGAAGAACGTGCCGCCGTCGGCACCTGCTATAAACGTCAGGGTGCCGATGCCGCGCTGGCGCTGGGCCATCAGTTGGTTCACGGCGAGATTCGGGAAAGCCGCCTCGCCGCCTGGCGTGAAGCCTGCTTACGTTATCCGCAGGGCTATCTGTGCTGCGCCCGTGGCGGCCAGCGCTCGCACATTGTGCAGCAGTGGTTGCGCGAAGCCGGGATTGACTACCCGCTGATCGTCGGCGGCTACAAAGCGCTGCGCCAGGCTGCGATCCAGTCCACTGAAGAGCTGGTCCAGCGCCCGATCGTGTTGATCGGCGGCTGCACCGGTAACGGCAAGACCCAGCTGGTTTGCTCCCGGCCCGACGGCATCGACCTCGAAGGCCTCGCCCATCATCGTGGTTCATCCTTCGGCCGTACCCTGCGCGAGCAGTACGCGCAGGCCACCTTTGAAAATCACCTGGCCGTCGCGATGCTGAAAAAGGCCGAACAGCATCGTCGGTGGGTGCTGGAGGATGAAGGCCATATGATTGGTGCTAACCATCTGCCGGAGTGTATGCGTAACCGGATGGCGCAATCGCCGCTGGCGGTGGTGGAAGACCCGTTTGATATCCGCCTGGAACGCCTGCGGGAAGAGTATTTTGACCGTATGCACCGTGACTTTATGGCGGCATATGGTGAGGAGCAAGGCTGGCAGGAATACACTGAGTATCTGCATCACGGTCTGTTTGCCATTCGTCGTCGCCTGGGGCTACAGCGTTTTGCCCAGCTTACCGCCCTGCTCGACGGGGCGCTGGCGGAACAGTTGCGCAGCGCCAGCACCGACGGCCATTTCGCCTGGCTGGTTCCGCTGCTGAACGAGTATTACGATCCGATGTATCGCTATCAGCTGAGTAAAAAAGCGAGCAACATTATCTTCCGCGGCAGCTGGCACGAGGTCGCCGCATGGCTGGATAATTAGTATGAATCTGCATCCCGGCTGAGCGCTGCGCCAGCCGGGATGCAGGGTGGCTTAGAAGTCGTAACGCAGACGCACCAGGTTCATATCCCCCAGATTGTCGGTGCTGGACGTAAAGACGTGTTCGTAATCAACGCGGAAGCCGTAATCCAGCTGGAAGCTGATCCCCAGACCGTTATCAATGCGCTGATAGTTGCGGCCATTGACGTATTCCAGGCGATCGCCCATAAAGTACGGCTGAATAGTTTTCACCGCGTACTGACCAATCGGGAAGGTATAACCGGCAAAATACTCAATCCCCCAGGCATCCCCGGCGAAATAGTCATAAACATCGGTTTTCTTGGTGGTCATAAAGTTCTGATACCAACCGCCGCCGAAGGAGAAAGTCCAGTTATCTGGTTTCCAGCTCAGCGCAGTACCGAGGATATTCTGGTCATAGGTTTTGTTATCCGCGGTTGACGGGTCACGCATTTCGGCGCGGGTGTAGTTCCACGCGGTACCCCAGGTCAGGTCCTTGGTGATGTGATAATCCACACCCACCGAACCGCCCCCTTTACGTTTATAGCGCAGACCATTTCCCGGCAGATATTCGTTATCTTCAAACAGATAAGAGGCGTAGAGATCGACATCGCCCGCGCTCTTCTTGTACTTCAGCATATTGCGCGAACGGTAGGAACCATCGTAGTCACCGTTGATCCCGTTCCCCGGCGCCTGGGCCACCATATCGTAATCCCAGATATCGGTTTTCGCCCCGACCACATCGTAATAAATACTGTTTTGCTGGCCGTAGGTTAGGGTCCCCCAGGTATCGCTCTTCAGCCCGGTATAAAGCATACGACGGGTGGTATTGTTCGCGCCTTCTGCATAGTGGTTATCCCAGTCAAACAGAGCCGGAATATTCACCCCCAGCTCGTAATAGCTGATCCAGCTTATATCATCAAACAGATAGTAGTCAGCGGCGAAGCGGAAACGAGTCCCGCCATCAAACCCGTTGCGCTTATAGGATCCTTTATCACCGTCGCCAGACATCATATTGAACTGCGGGCGAATACTACCGCCGACGGTAAAGTTCAGGCGGCTCAGCGGATCGCCGGCCTGCGGGTCCTGCTTCAACAGCGTAATTTCGGCCTGGGATGCAAAAGAAGTTAACGCCAGTGCTGCGCCGATCGTTATTGCCAGCGTTTTTATTTTATGTGCCATGCTTTTTCCTTGAGTAATAAGCAACCTTATAGTTTCAAGTCGAATATTACCCGCGAAATGGCATGACGTGTTGTCGGGTTTTTAATGTTTAGTGCTGTTAAAAATCAGTCACTTATCATTTTGTGCCCTTAAAAAAAATGCGCCAACATTTCTGCGGGCGCATCATCAAACCGTCACGAAACTAGTGGCTGAACTGGCGGAACAACGCCTTGCCTTTTAACAGACGCAACCCCAGCCAGCCGCCGCACAGCGAGAGCAGGAATGCCCCGCACAGCGGGAGCATCACCCACAGCCGCCAGTCAGGCGTCCATGGGAAATCAAACACTTTCGTTTGTAGCATCGCCAGCGCCACCTCCGCGCCGATGGCGGCGACAACCCCGGAGACTACCCCCAGCAACGCGAACTCCGCCCACAAGGTCGTTCGCAGCAGGTTTTTTCCGGCCCCCAACGTGCGCCAGACCACCAGCTCCTGATAGCGTTGGCGCAGGCCTACCTGCACCTGTGCCAGCAGCAACAGAATACCGCAGGCGGTCACCAGCACCACCATCACCTCCAGCGCGCGGCTGACCTGAGTCAACACCTGGCCCACCTGGCGCAGAATAGCGCCAATATCCAGCAGGCTGACCGTCGGGAATTCGCGGTTAAGCTGGGTCAACAGCGTCGTGCCGTTATCCCAGCGGAAGCTGGTCAGCCAGCTCTGCGGCTGACCGTCGAGCGCGGCGGGCGGGAAAATAAAGAAGAAGTTTGGCCGCAGGCTCTCCCAGTCCACCTTCCGCACGCTGGTCACCTTCGCGCTGAAATCCTGGGTATCGCCGGTGAAGGTCACGCTATCGCCGAGCTTCACGCCCAGCCGCTGCGCCAGCCCCTCTTCAATCGACACTTCACCGGCTTTTGGCGGCCAGGTGCCGGCCACCAACGGATTATGGTCCGGCCGCTCGCTGCGCCAGGTAAGATTCAGCTCGCGGTTCAACGCTTCGTCTTTATTGCCCTCTGCCGACTGACCGTTAATCTGCGTCAGGCGCGCGCGTACAATCGGATAAAACTCGGTGGCCGTCACATGATGCCCGGCAAGGAACGCTTTCACCGGGTCGACCTGCTCCGGCGCGATGTTGATCAGGAAGTAGTTAGGGCTTTCCGGCGGGAGTTGCTGCTGCCAGCGATCCAGCAGATCGCCGCGCAGCACCAGCAGCAGCGCTAATAACATAAACGACAGCGAGAACGCCGCCAGCTGGCTCAGCGTCGACCACGGCTGACGCAGCAGACGGTTCACCGCCAGACGCAACGGCAGCGCCTTCAGCGTCACCCGCTTCAGCAGCCACAGCAGCCCCCACCCCAGTAGGCCGCACAGCAGCGCCAGCACCACCGCCCCCGCCAGAACCGCCCACAGCAACGGGCTGCCGCCCATCAACCAGGCCAGCAGGATCACCACAATCACGCAGACCAGCGGAATATAGCGCTTCAGCGGCCAGACGTTGGCAACCACATCCTGGCGCAATACCCGCAGCGGCAGCGTAGCCAGCAACAGTCGATATGGACGCAATCCCACCAGCAGTGAAATCACTACCATCGCACCGATGGCCCACAGCCACGGCCAGCCGCTGGCAGGCGGCAGCGCGGCCGGCAGCACCGGCTTTAACATCACCAGCAAGATTTGCTCCAGCCCTACCCCCAGCGCACCGCCGGTAATCACCGCCAGCGCCAGCAGCATCAGCCACTGGCCGACGATCAGCTTACGCAGCTGCGCTCGCCCGGCGCCAAGGGTTTTGAGGATCGCCACCAGGTCATAACGGCTGCGGCAGTAGTGGCTCATGGCCACCGCCACCGCCGCAATCGCCAGCAGCAACGTCAGCAGCGCCGACAGCAGTAAAAACTGCTGCGAGCGTTCCAGCGATTTGCCTAAGGCGCTGTCATCCTGCTCGAGGCCAATCCAGCGGTGTTCCGGCCCCAGTTTTGGCAGTAGCCACTGTTCGTAGGCCGCCAACTGCGGCGCCGTCCCGGCAAACTTATAGCGCCATGAGACGCGGCTGCCGGGCTGTACGGCCCCGGTTTTCGCCACGTCGGCGGTATTCATCATCAGCCGGGGCGCCATCTGGAAGGGGTTAAACCCGGCATCCGGCTCCTGAATGACCTCGCCGGCAATCCTCAGCGTGGCGTCCCCCACATCGATGGTATCGCCGGTTTTGAGATTCAGCAGCGCCATCAGACGCGGCGCCAGCAGCACGCTACCGGCCTGCGGTTTCAGGCCCGGCGGCTGGGTATCCAGCTTGCCGTAAAGCGGATAGGTATCGTCCACCGCCTTCACATCCGCCAGCTGCGGCGTGTTTCCGGCAAAGGTCATGGTGGCGAAGTTGAGTTGCTCGCCGACGGTCAGGCCGAGCCGACGCGCCTCGTCAATCCATGCGGCGGGCACCTCACGTGAACTGCGTAGCGTGCGGTCCCCGGCCATAAATTCGCGACTTTGCTGACTGAGCCCCTTTTCCATCCTGTCGCTTATCGACCCCAGCGCCAGCACGCAGGCCACCGCCAGGCTTAACGCCAGCCAGACGATCAGCAGCGAAGGCGAACGCCATTCGCGCCAGAACCAGCGGGCAATCATGCTTCCTCCTGTAACTGGCCATCCACCAGACGCAGCCGCCGGTCACAGCGGGCCGCCAGCAGCGGATCGTGGGTCACCAGGATAAGCGTGGTGCCGTGTTCGCGATTGAGGGAGAACAGCAGATCGGCAATTTTATCACCGGTATGGCGGTCAAGATTGCCGGTCGGTTCATCAGCAAACAGCAGGGCCGGACGACCGTTAAAGGCGCGAGCCAGCGCGACCCGCTGCTGCTCGCCGCCGGAAAGCTGCGCCGGGAGATGGTGAAGACGTTTGCCCAGTCCCAGTTGCTCCAGTAGCGCCTGGGCGCTGCCCCGGCTTTGGTTATCGGTCTCGCCGCGCAGCAACGCCGGTAGTTCGACGTTTTCGAGGGCGTTGAGGGTTGGAATCAACATAAACGATTGAAAGACAAAGCCGACATGCTTCGCGCGCAGGCGTGCCCTCGCCTCTTCATCCATAGTATGCAGCGGCTGCCCTAGTAAGGAGACTTCGCCGCTGCTGCCGTCGTCCAGCCCGGCAAGAATGGCCAGCAGCGTGGATTTACCGGAACCCGACTCGCCAATCAGGGCGATGGTCTGCGCCGGTTTGACAACCAGCTCAACTCCGGTAAGGATGGAAAGCTGATGCTCTCCCTGACCGACGGACTTCTTAAGATGATGAACTTCAAGTATGTTTTCCGCTGGCATTTGCCTTTCCTGTTTTTGATTTTTTTTGTCTGCCGCGCCACGGCGGCAGAGAAGCTATTAGTGCTTGGCGATAGCCTGAGCGCTGGCTATCGGATGGCGGCCACCGCCGCATGGCCTGCATTACTCAATAACAAGTGGCAGGACAAAACGCCGGTGATCAACGCCAGCATCAGCGGCGACACGTCACAGCAAGGGCTGGCAAGACTGCCCGCGCTGCTCAAACAGCATCAACCACGCTGGGTGCTGGTCGAACTAGGTGGCAACGACGGATTGCGCGGTTTCCCGCCGCAGCAAACCGAACAAACCTTGCGTACCGTTATCCAGGATATCAAAGCCGCCAACGCCCGGCCGCTGCTGATGCAAATTCGCCTGCCCGCGAACTATGGCCGTCGGTATAATGAAGCCTTTGGCGCTATCTATCCGGCCCTGGCCAAAGAGTTTGATATTCCTCTGCTGCCCTTTTTTATGGAGGAGGTCTATCTGAAACCACAATGGATGCAGGATGACGGGATCCACCCTAATCGTGATGCCCAGCCTTTTATTGCCGACTGGATGGCAACCCGGTTGGCTCCCTTAGTTAATCATGACTCCTGATCCTCAGGCGTCGCTTGCAGGTAAAGTTATGCAAAAATCGGTTTTAGTTACCGGCTGTTCCAGCGGTATTGGTCTTGAAAGCGCGCTCGATTTAAAACGTCAGGGCTTTAACGTGCTGGCCGCCTGCCGCAAAGCGGAAGACGTGGCGCACATGCAGACCCTCGGGCTGACCGGTGTGCTGCTGGACCTCGACGATCCGCAGAGCGTGGAACGCGCCGCTGAAGAGGTCATCGCCCTGACCAACAACCGTCTGTACGGCCTGTTTAACAATGCCGGATACGGGGTGTATGGCCCGCTCGCCACCATCAGCCGCCAGCAGATGGAAGCACAGTTTTCCGCCAACTTTTTTGGCGCCCATCAGCTGACGATGCTGCTGCTGCCGGCCATGGAGCCACACGGCGAGGGGCGCATTGTTATGACCTCCTCGGTGATGGGGATCATCTCCAGCCCCGGTCGCGGCGCCTACGCGGCCAGCAAATATGCGCTGGAAGCCTGGTCCGATGCGCTACGCATGGAATTGCGCTACAGCGGCATTAAGGTCAGCCTGATTGAGCCCGGCCCCATCAGCACCCGTTTTACCACCAACGTGAACCAGACCCAACGCGACAAGCCGGTGGAAAATCCGGGTATCGCCGCACGCTTTACCCTCGGCCCGGAAGCGGTAGTGGAAAAAGTGCGCCATGCTTTCACCAGCGAGAGACCAAAATTGCGCTACCCGGTCACCATGGTGACCCACGCGGTGACGCTGCTTAAGCGTCTGCTGCCCACGCGGATGATGGACAAAATTATTCAGGGCTGAGTTGAAGCTCCGGCTGCCGCCCCCATGTATATACCCATAATAATTCGAGTTGCTTGTAGGCGGCAAAGCCGTAAATCCCCAGGAGCTTACACAGGTAAGTGACTGGGTGCAGCCAACACCCAAGCAACTTGAAGGATGAAGGGTATACCCAAAATCGACTAAAGAGATGCGCTCATGTCAGTACAGAATGTTATCAATATTACCGAAGCTAACCTGCACCAGACGCTGGAGCAATCCACGACGGCGCCGGTGCTGTTTTATTTCTGGTCAGCACGCAGCCAGCACTGCGAGCAGCTGACGCCGGTTCTGGAAGGACTGGCCGCGCAATACAACGGTCAGTTTACCCTGGCGAAGGTCGACTGTGACGCCGAGCAGATGCTCGCCTCACAGTTTGGTCTGCGCTCCATACCGACGGTTTACCTGTTCCAGAATGGCCAGCCGGTCGACGGCTTCGAAGGCCCGCAGCCGGAATCAGCCATCCGCGCACTGCTGGATAAAGTCCTGCCGCGTGAAGAAGAACTCAAAGCCCAGCAGGCGCTGGCGCTGATGCAGGAAGAGAAATATCTGGAAGCGCTGCCGCTGCTGAAAGACGCATGGCAACTGTCAAATCAGGATAGCCAGATTGGCCTGCTGCTGGCGGAAACGCTGATCGAGTTACAGCGCTCTGATGAAGCCGAAGCGGTGCTGAAAACCGTGCCGATGCAGGATCAGGACACCCGTTTCCAGGGGCTGGTCGCGCAGATTGAGCTGCTGAAACAGGCGGCGGATACCCCGGAAATTCAGCAGCTGCAACAGCAGGTTGAGCAGAATCCCGATGATGCGTCCCTGGCAGCCCAGCTGGCACTGCAGCTGCATCAGGTCGGTCGTAACGACGAAGCCCTGGCGCTGCTGTTCAGCCACCTGCAGAAAAATTTGGACGCCGGTGACGGTCAGGTTCGTAAAATGCTGCAGGAGATCCTTGCCGCACTGGGTACCGGCGATGCGTTAGCCGCGAAGTACCGCCGTCAGCTCTATTCCCTGCTGTACTAATCCCTTTCTCCGCGTAAATCCCCCCGGTCGGCGCTGCGCTTACCGGGGCGATGAGTGACAATATCAGACCGCCCGGATAAGCCACTTGCGCCGCCATCCGGGGAACCGTTTAGTTTATGAGTGTTTTTTCAACTGCGTCACCACCAGCTGATGGCGGGCGTTGAAGAACTTCCGGTAGGTCAGATACCCGGCGATAATCGTCGACAGACTGGCGGTAGACAGCAGCATAAACGTCACCATAATCTGATACTTAATCGCCTTCACCGGGTCGATCCCGGCAAAAATCAGCCCCGACATCATGCCGGGCAAACTCACCAGGCCAACCGTTTTGGCCGAATCAATCGTCGGTATCAACGAAGCACGAATGCTTTCGCGAATGAGCCCTGCCGCCGCCATTTTCGGCGTGGCGCCAAGACTGAGCTTCTCCTGAATTTGCTGTTGCTCGCTGCTAAAGCGCTGGCCCATATTGTTGTAACACAACCCGACCGCCACCATCGCGTTGCCGGCCACCATGCCGGCGATGGGGATCACCTGCATCGGTACAAATGTAATCGACCCCGAAAAGACCAGCACCGCCAGCGTCAGCCCGGCGCCGGTGGTAATCGCAATAAATGACGATATAAAGGCCTTATCAATATATTTACTGCGCTTTTGCGCATTCCACGCCGCGTTAAAGCAAATAAACAGCACCATTAACAACGTCAGCAGCACGTGGTTTACATTAAAAATATATTTCAGAACGTAGCCGACAATAATCAGCTGAACTACCGCCCGACACACGCTCCAGATAATATCTTTTTCCAGCGCCAGCTTTTCCCGATAGCTCACGATAATAGCGATCAGCACCAGAACCATCGAAAGCGCCAGTGATTCATTGGTAATATTATGCCCGTTCATGGTTCCCCTCCTGAACATTACCCGCCGCCGGCTGCAAGGTTATCACTTCATCGGCATGGGCAATTTCATTGCTATCGTGGGTGACCCACAGCACCGCCATATTTTTTTCCTTCACATAACCATGAATAATATCGTTGACGTTGCGTTTATTGTTTTCATCCAGCGCGCTGGTCACCTCATCGAGGAGTAAAATCTGCGGCAGAAACTGCAGATTACGGATTAACGACACGCGCTGTTTTTCACCACCGGAAAGCTCGTGGATCGATTTTTCCAACGTATTCGCCGCCAGATCGAAGCGCTGTAAATCCGCGATCAGCGCCGCGGGGTCTGGCTGCTGCTGACGGATCTGCCAGGGAAAAATCAGATTGTCATACACCGAGTCGCCAAACAGCGCCGGGGTCTGGGCGCAATAAGAGACCTGCTGGCGGTAAGTTTCCGGGGAGAGCGTCGTAATATCCCGATCGTTAAAAAAAATGTGCCCCGACGTTGGGCTGAGTAACGACGCGATAATTTTCAGCAACGTACTTTTCCCGCAGCCGGAAGGTCCGGTGATCAGCGTAAATTCGCCCGCCCGAAGCTGGAGATTGATATTATTCAGGATGATCGTCTCATCGCTGCGAAAACCCACATTTTCAAGACGCAAAATAGCGTTATTGTCCGTCATTATTGATCCACTTAAGTTTGCAAAACTCGGCTAGTTTACTCCACTTTTCTTTCACCAGGATGAGGAGAAAGATATACTTAGTTTAAACATGCGCTTTTTTCCCGGCGCGTCATCAGGCTATAAAACAGGAGGTTTTTGATGCTGATTTTTATCCCAGTCCTCATTTTTGTCGCACTGGTTATTGTGATCGCCGGCGTAAAAATTGTCCCGCAGGGCTACCAGTGGACCGTCGAGCGTTTCGGTCGCTATACCATGACGCTACAGCCGGGCCTGAGCCTGGTGGTGCCGTTTATGGACCGCATTGGCCGTAAAATTAATATGATGGAACAGGTGCTGGATATTCCCTCGCAGGAGGTCATTTCCCGCGATAACGCCAACGTCACTATCGATGCAGTCTGTTTTATTCAGGTTATTGATGCGCCAAAAGCGGCCTATGAGGTCAGTAATTTGCAGCTCGCCATCATCAACCTGGCGATGACTAACATACGTACGGTCCTTGGTTCGATGGAACTCGACGAAATGCTCTCCCAGCGCGACAGCATCAACACCCGCCTGCTGCATATTGTCGATGAAGCCACTAACCCGTGGGGCGTGAAGATTACCCGCGTTGAAATTCGCGACGTGCGCCCACCGGCGGAGCTTATCTCCTCGATGAACGCCCAGATGAAGGCCGAACGAACCAAACGTGCCTACATTCTTGAAGCCGAAGGGATACGCCAGGCGGAAATCCTTAAAGCCGAAGGGGAAAAGCAGTCGCAGATCCTCAAAGCGGAAGGTGAACGCCAGTCGGCCTTCTTACAAGCCGAGGCCCGCGAACGTTCCGCCGAAGCGGAAGCCCGCGCGACGCAAATGGTCTCGTCGGCGATTGCCTCCGGTGATATTCAGGCTATTAACTACTTCGTTGCCCAGAAATATACCGATGCGCTGCAGAAAATTGGTTCTGCTGATAACAGCAAAGTGGTGATGATGCCGCTTGATGCCAGCAGCCTGATGGGGTCGATCGCCGGGATCAGCGAACTGATCAAAGAAGGGTCCGGCGAACGGAAAAAATCATGATTGCGCTGATTATTGCCCACCCGCATCTGTTCTGGCTAAGCCTCGGCGGGCTGCTGCTGGCGGCGGAAATGCTGGGCGGCAACGGCTATCTGCTCTGGAGCGGCGTCGCCGGCGTGGTTACCGGTTTGGTGACCTGGCTGTTACCTGTAAGCTGGGAGTGGCAAGGGACGCTGTTTGCCACCCTGACCCTGCTGGCAGCCTGGCTGTGGTCGCACTGGCTGCGCAGGCAGGTGGCGCGACAGAAGCCAGCCGACGCGCAGCTCAATCAGCGTGGTAATCAGCTGATTGGCCGCACCTTTATGCTGGAGAGTGCCTTAGTGAACGGTCGCGGTCATGTTCGCATCGGCGACAGCTCATGGCCGGTGCTCGCCGATGAGGACCTTGCCGCAGGCAGCCGCATTGAAGTGCTGGCTGTTGAAGGAATTACTCTGCGGATCCGTGCCGTGGCTCCCCGTAGCTAAGCCTGAGCCTTGCGATGGCAGCAGCCGGAAAGATTGTCGATTATCGGGCAGTCCGCGCTGTCATCGCCGGGGCAGGATTCCGCCAGCGTCAGCAGGTGGCTACGCATACTTTGCAACTCGCTGATATGCCGCTCGATATCGGCCACTTTCTCCAGCGTTCGCCGTTTGACATCGGCGCTATGCCGTGACGGATCGTTAAACAGAAAGATCAGTTCGCGGCACTCCTCAAGATTAAACCCGACCTGCCGCGCCTGGCGCAGTAAGGTCAGTTCGTCCAGATGCCGCTGGCTGTAGCTCCGATAGCCATTTTCGCTACGCAGCGGCGGCGTGACCAGCCCCTTCTCTTCATAAAAGCGGATCGCTTTACTGGTTAAGCCGGTTTTTTTTGCCACATCGCTGATATTCATTTTTCCCCCTTGACCTTCCCCTTGCTGGAAGGTTTAACCTTCATAATACTCGATGAAAGGGTTGGTTCGGTCAGTCATTGACCGGGTAATTATACAGGAGATTTAGTATGTCTAACACTATCGACCTGACGCTCGACGGCCTCAGCTGCGGTCATTGCGTCAAACGCGTTAAAGAGAGCCTGGAGCAACGTCCTGATGTTGAACAGGCAGAGGTGACCATCACCGAAGCGCACATTACCGGCAGCGCCAGCGCAGAGGCGTTAATCGACACCATTCAGAAAGCCGGATACGGCGCGGAGCTCAGCCACCCAAAGGCTAAACCGCTGGCGGAATCGGTAACCCCGTCGGAAGCACTGACAGCGGCCTCTTCTGAGCTTCCGGTAGCCCATGATGAAGATGACAGTCAACAGTTGCTGATCAACGGCATGAGCTGCGCCAGCTGCGTCTCCCGGGTACAAAACGCGCTTGCCGCGGTGCCGGGCGTGGTACAGGCACGGGTAAATCTGGCGGAACGCACTGCGCTGATAATGGGCAGCGCGTCCGCCACCGAATTAGTCAAGGCGGTGGAGAAGGCCGGCTACGGCGCAGAAGCGATCGAAGATGACCTGGAACGCCGCGAGCGGCAGCAGGAAACCGCCATCGCCACCATGAAACGCTTCCGCTGGCAGGCGATAGTCGCCCTGTTGGTGGGCATCCCGGTAATGGTCTGGGGGATGATCGGCGACAACATGATGGTCTCCGACGATAACCGTTCCCTGTGGCTGGTTATCGGTCTGATCACCCTGGCAGTAATGGTCTTTGCCGGCGGACACTTCTATCGCAGCGCGTGGAAAAGCCTGAGAAACGGCACCGCTACCATGGATACGCTGGTGGCGCTAGGGACCGGCGTCGCCTGGCTCTACTCGATGAGCGTCAACCTGTGGCCGCAATGGTTCCCGATGGAAGCGCGCCATCTCTATTATGAAGCCAGCGCGATGATCATCGGTTTGATTAACCTCGGCCATATGCTGGAGGCCCGCGCTCGCCAGCGCTCTTCCAAAGCGCTGGAAAAACTGCTCGACCTGACCCCGCCGTCGGCACGGGTTGTCACCGAAGAAGGCGAAAAAAGCGTACCGCTGGCCGAGGTGCAGCCGGGGATGACCCTGCGTCTGACCACCGGCGACCGCGTCCCGGTGGATGGCGTGATAAGTCAGGGCGAAGCCTGGCTTGATGAAGCGATGCTAACCGGCGAGCCGATCCCCCAGCAGAAAGCGGACGGCGATACACTGCATGCCGGTACGGTTGTCCAGGACGGGAGCGTGCTCTTTACCGCCAGCGCCGTCGGCAGCCAGACCACCCTTGCCCGTATCATTCGCATGGTGCGCCAGGCACAAAGCAGCAAGCCGGAAATCGGCCAGCTGGCAGATAAAATCTCTGCCGTGTTCGTGCCGGCTGTGGTGGCGATTGCGCTGTTCAGCGCGGCCATCTGGTACTTCTTCGGGCCGGCGCCGCAAATTGTCTACACCCTGGTGATTGCCACCACGGTGCTCATTATCGCCTGTCCTTGTGCATTGGGCCTGGCGACGCCGATGTCGATTATTTCCGGGGTCGGTCGTGCCGCTGAGTATGGCGTACTGGTCCGCGACGCCGATGCGCTCCAGCGTGCCAGCCAGTTGGATACTATCGTATTTGATAAAACCGGAACCCTGACCGAAGGTAAACCGCAGGTCGTGGCGGTGAAAACCTTTGCCGGAATAGATGAGACTACCGCGCTGCGCCTGGCGGCGGCCCTGGAGCAAGGTTCCAGCCACCCGTTGGCACGAGCGATTCTGGATAAAGCGGCCGACAGCCAACTGCCGATAGTCAACAACTTCCGGACCTTGCGCGGGCTGGGGGTCAGCGGCGAAGCAGAAGACCGCGCGCTGCTGCTCGGTAACCAGGCGCTGCTTAATGAGCAAAACATTGCCACCGCCGAGGTAGAGCGCGAAATAACCGCTCAGGCCTCGCAAGGAACCACGCCGGTACTGCTGGCGGTTGATGGCCAGGTTGCCGCGCTGTTCGCCATTCGCGACCCGCTGCGTAGCGATAGCGTCGCCGCGCTGGCCCGTCTACATCGCCAGGGCTACCGTCTGGTAATGCTGACCGGGGACAACCCGACAACCGCCAACGCCATCGCCAAAGAGGCAGGCATTGACGAAGTCATTGCCGGCGTGCTGCCGGATGGTAAAGCCGATGCGATCAAGCGTCTGCAAAGTCAGGGGCACCAGGTGGCGATGGTGGGCGACGGTATCAACGATGCCCCGGCACTGGCCCAGGCTGACGTCGGCATTGCGATGGGTGGCGGCAGCGATGTGGCCATTGAGACCGCGGCAATTACCCTGATGCGCCATAGCCTGAACGGCGTCGCCGATGCACTGGCCATTTCGAAAGCCACGCTGCGCAACATGAAGCAGAACCTGTTGGGGGCATTCGTTTACAACTCGCTGGGCATTCCGATTGCCGCCGGGATTTTATGGCCGCTGACCGGCACCCTGCTCAACCCGGTAGTCGCTGGCGCAGCCATGGCGCTGTCGTCCATTACCGTGGTCAGCAACGCTAACCGTCTGCTGCGCTTTAAACCGAAAGACTAGATGTTCTAACCCATACGCGCTAGCATGAAGGCCACACACTACGGAGCGCGTATGGGCCTGTTAAACCGAATAAAAATGCTGTGGCGAGCCGCCGTCGGCTCGTCTTATTCCTGGCCTGCTTTGGATATTACCCTTCCCGGAAAGCGTTATCTGCATCTGGTTGGCAGTATCCATATGGGCACCCGCGACATGTCCCCCCCACCCGCCAGACTGCTGAAGAAAATTCGCCAGGCCGATGCGCTCATCGTCGAGGCGGATATTACCGGCAATGACACGCCCTTCAGCGACCTTCCCGCCTGCCCTCCTCTTGCGGAGCGTTTAACCGCGGAACAAATCGTTGAACTGGAAGCCCGCGCGGCGGAAATGGGGCTTTCGACGGCGCTGTTTGACAGCCAGCCGTTATGGCAGGTCGCTATGGTCTTACAGGCCACGCAGGCTCAGAAGCTGGGACTACGCCCGGATTACGGTATTGATTACCAGTTGCTGATGGCGGCACGCGAACATCATGTGCCGGTGATGGAGCTTGAAGGCACCGACAGTCAGATAGCGCTGTTGCGTGACCTTCCGGATGGCGGTCTGGCGCTGCTGGACGACACGCTGACCCACTGGCGCACTAACGCCCGTCTTCTGCAGGTGATGATCGGCTGGTGGCTGGAACAACCTCCGGCCAAAGGTGCAACCGTCTTGCCGACCACCTTCAGCCAGTCGCTGTACGATGTGTTGATGCATCAGCGTAACCTGGCATGGCGCGAGACGCTGCTGGCGCTGCCGCCGGGGCGCTATGTCGTCGCCGTTGGCGCGCTGCATTTATACGGGGAAGGAAATCTGCCTGATATGCTGACGTAAAAAAATGGCCAATATTTCTATTGGCCCGTCAAAGAGGAATTTCATCATTATTATTATCCCGGAATTTACATTCCGGATCGTTCGATTGTCGCTCAAAGTAACCATCACTGCCAATACTATTGCGCAAGATAGTACTATTTTTTACACATTCGACAGGCGTATCCTGAGCGCACCTGAGATCGGTTGGTAAGAAGGACAGATATGACTCCCGCCGTTAAGTTACTCGAAAAAAACAAGATTGCGTTTAAGATTCACAGCTACGATCACGACCCCAATGAAACCAACTTTGGTGACGAAGTCGTGCGCAAACTGGGGCTGAATGCAGACCAGGTGTATAAGACGCTGCTGGTCGCGGTCAACGGGGATATGAAGCATCTGGCCGTGGCGGTGACGCCGGTGGCCGGGCAACTGGATTTAAAAAAGGTGGCCAAAGCCCTGGGCGCGAAGAAAGTGGATATGGCAGACCCGATGGTCGCCCAGCGCGTCACCGGCTATCTGGTGGGGGGGATTAGCCCGCTTGGGCAGAAGAAACGCCTGCCAACGGTGATTGATGCACCCGCCCAGGAGTTTGCCACCATCTATATTTCCGGCGGCAAACGCGGGCTGGATATTGAGCTGGCGGCCAGCGATCTGGCGAAGACCCTCGAGGCAACATTCGCCGATATCGCTCGTCGCGACTAATCTCTCGTCCGCGCATAAATCAGGAAATCCCGGAGTCGGCGCAAGCGCCTGTCCGGGCTTCAACACAAAAAAGCCCCGGTCAGCGTAGCCCGCCGGGGAGTTCCTCCGGCGTTACTGCCAGCTCACCTCACCTTTCGGCTCATAAGCTGCCGCGTCCAGCGGCGAGTTCTTCTGGATATACTCTTTCAGAACTTCGGCATCGATAAACCCGGTATTGACGTAGCCAGGTTTGCTATCAATATGCGGATAACCGTCACCGCCGGTCCCGTTGAAGCTCAGCGTCGCCATACGGTAGGTCTTCGCCGGGTCGACCGGTTCACCTT
Source organism: Klebsiella sp. B345 (assembly GCF_051131735.1). Taxonomy (NCBI): domain Bacteria; kingdom Pseudomonadati; phylum Pseudomonadota; class Gammaproteobacteria; order Enterobacterales; family Enterobacteriaceae; genus Klebsiella; species Klebsiella sp. B345. The sequence goes on along the minus strand of NZ_CP180443.1, from coordinate 4,231,324 downwards.
TAATTTTCAAATCATTGAGCTTGCCGTCTTTCGCCACGAAGCTAACGTTAGCGAACTGTGGATAGGCGCCGGAATCCGGCTTCATCTGCGCCACTGCCGTCAGATACTGCGTCACTTCCTGGCCGTTCATATCGACATACACTAGCACGTTGCCAAACGGCTGCACCTTCATCACATCTTTATAGGTGATGTCTCCGGCCTCGATGGAATCACGGATACCGCCGCCGCTCATCACGGCAAAATCAGCATTGCTGCGCGCCATTTGTGCCGCCAGTAGCAGATGCCCCATATTGGTCTGCACAAAACGAACCTTGCTGCGATCGCCCTCCAGATGCCCGTTGACGTTGCCGATTTTCACCTGTAGCTGCGCTTTGCCTTTATTCTGGAACGGCGTCAGCAGTGACAGCATCTGCGGGTTCTCCACAATTTGCGGCGTATAGAGTACGCGTTCGCTCTGGCCGTTATCGTAGGTGACCTTCTTCTTCAGGTTGACCGGGATCAGCTGATAGTGCACCAGCTTCATTTCGCCGTTGCGGAACTCAAAATCCGCGCGGCCTACGTATTTACCCCACTCGTGGGCCTGAACGATCCAGATGCCGTTCTGCTTGTCCGGCGCGCACGGCGTTCCCGGCACATAATCGACCTGCTTTTTATTCTCCGACGCCATACAGACCGGATCCTGAGAATGACCGCCAACGATCATCGCCAGCGATCCCGCCGGCAGGCTGCGGGCCATTTCGACATCGCCCGGGGCATTCGAACCGTGATTCCCGTTGTCATAGTGGCCCATGTGGGTGGTCGCCAGGATCACATCCGGTTTTTCAGTCTGCTGAAGCTCCTGGATAACCAGTTTGGCTTCATCCGCCGGCTTGCGGAATTCGATATCAGTGAAATACTCCGGGTTGCCGATTTTGGCCGTGTCATCGGTCGTCAGGCCAATGACCGCAATCTTCAGGCCGCCGCGCTTAAACAGCGCCCAGGGTTTAAACAGACGCTCGCCGGTGCTTTTCTGGTAGATATTGGCCGAAAGGAACGGGAACTTAGACCACTTTTCTTGCTGGCGCAGCACGCTGAGCGGGTTATCGAACTCATGGTTACCCACCGCCATCGCGTCATAGCCAACCAGGTTCATGCCGCGAAAATCCGGTTCGGCGTCCTGCAGATCTGACTCCGGTACGCCGGTATTAATATCACCACCGGATAACAGCAGAACGCTCCCGCCCTCTGCCGCAACTTCTTTGCGAATACCGTCCACCAGCGTTTTTTGTGCGGCCAGGCCATATTCCCCATAATCACTACGCCAGAAATGGCCGTGGTGATCGTTAGTGTGCAGGATGGTGATATTATAGGTTTTATCCTGCTCGTAAGCCTGTGCAGGCAAGCTCCCCAGCGACAGCGCGGCGAGTAACCCCAGCGCCACGTTTCGTTTTAAAAAATGCATCTCTCTCTCCCTGACTCAATAAACAAGTGCTGAAAGTATAGCGAGTTACATCCCCTGACAAATATGTTTTCCGAATTGAGGCTTCCTTCAAACCTTAGGGGCAGGTATGTTAGTCAGATAATAATTACACCTGCATCCACACTAACACTCTCTAAGTGAACCTATGGCGACGAATCAGACTATCCAACCCTTATCCGGCCCCGCTGCTACGCCGCAAAAAGCACGCACGTCGTTTGGAATCCTGGGGGCTATCAGCCTTTCCCATCTGCTTAACGATATGATCCAGTCGCTGATTCTGGCGATTTACCCGCTGCTGCAGTCGGAGTTTTCCCTGACCTTCGTGCAAATCGGCATGATCACCCTGACCTTCCAGCTGGCCTCCTCGCTGCTGCAGCCGGTGGTCGGCTACTGGACCGATAAACACTCGATGCCGTGGTCGCTGCCCGTCGGCATGTGCTTCACGCTCTGCGGCCTGGTGCTTCTGGCGCTGGCGGGAAGTTTTGGGATGGTGCTGCTCGCAGCCGCGCTGGTGGGTATCGGCTCTTCGGTGTTCCACCCAGAATCGTCACGTGTGGCACGCATGGCCTCCGGCGGCCGTCACGGGCTGGCTCAGTCGCTGTTCCAGGTGGGCGGTAACTTCGGTAGCTCTCTGGGTCCGTTGCTGGCAGCGGTCATTATCGCCCCGTACGGTAAAGGCAATGTCGCCTGGTTTGTTCTGGCCGCATTACTGGCTATCGTGGTACTGCTGCAAGTCAGCCGCTGGTATGCCGCGCAGCACCAAATGAATAAAGGTAAACCGAAGACCATCGTTGCCAGCCCGCTGCCAAAGAACAAGGTGATTCTGGCGGTCGGGATCCTGCTGATGCTGATTTTCTCGAAATATTTCTATATGGCGAGCATTAGCAGCTATTACACCTTTTATCTGATGCATAAATTCGGATTATCGATCCAGAATGCCCAGATTCACCTGTTTATCTTCTTGTTTGCCGTCGCGGCAGGCACGGTGATTGGCGGGCCTGTTGGCGATAAAATTGGGCGTAAATATGTTATTTGGGGCTCTATCCTCGGTGTCGCGCCCTTTACCCTTATTTTGCCGTACGCCACGTTGGAATGGACCGGGATTTTAACCGTGATTATTGGTTTTGTCCTCGCATCGGCGTTTTCCGCTATTTTAGTGTATGCCCAGGAGCTAATGCCGGGCCGTATTGGCATGGTTTCTGGTCTGTTTTTCGGTTTTGCCTTTGGGATGGGTGGCCTTGGCGCCGCGGTGCTGGGGCTGTTAGCGGACCATACCAGTATCGAGCTGGTCTATAAAATCTGCGCTTTCCTGCCACTCATCGGCATATTGACGATATTCCTCCCTGACAACCGCCATAAATCTTAAATATCCGGCGGCTAAAGTGAAACTTTGGCCGCCATCATCCCTGATACCATCAGCACTTGTGCGTATTATCTATCGTCGTTTTCCCGTCTGTGCTTTTTTGCGTGCTAATTCCCTTTTTCTGCATAATTCAACAATTATTCATAAACAAAACAGCCAAAACTGTCATAAACTATTACTCGGTTTTTTAGGTTTATACGCAAAATCATTCGGGTTAGTCAAAGCAGCGGGCGAATGACTCCCCAGACGCATAGTTCCACTATACGCCTGAGATAAACGCGCAAAGCGAACGCAGAGGCGCCTGATGGATGCAGTGCCTGAAAATGGACTAGCTCACCACATACAAGGAGACGGAATGCACCACGCAACACCGCTTATCACCACCATTGTCGGCGGGCTGGTCCTCGCTTTTATTTTCGGCATGATTGCCAATAAATTACGTATTTCTCCACTGGTGGGATATCTGTTAGCAGGTGTGTTATCCGGTCCCTTTACCCCTGGTTTCGTTGCCGATACTAAGCTGGCGCCGGAGCTGGCCGAGCTGGGCGTCATCTTGCTGATGTTTGGCGTCGGGCTACACTTCTCTTTAAAGGATTTGATGGCGGTAAAGTCCATCGCCATTCCCGGCGCGATTGCCCAGATAGCCGTGGCAACGCTGTTGGGTATGGCGCTGTCAGCCGTGTTGGGCTGGTCGTTGATGACCGGCATCGTATTTGGCCTGTGTCTTTCTACCGCCAGTACCGTGGTGCTACTGCGCGCGTTGGAAGAACGGCAACTCATTGACAGTCAACGAGGGCAAATCGCCATCGGCTGGCTGATCGTCGAAGACTTAGTGATGGTGCTGACCCTGGTTCTGCTGCCCGCCGTCGCCGGGATGGCAGAAAAAGGCGACGTAGGCCTGGCTTCGCTGGCCGTCGATATGGGCATTACTATCGGGAAAGTGATCGCCTTTATCGCCATTATGATGTTGGTGGGCCGTCGTCTGGTGCCGTGGATTATGTCCCGCAGCGCCGCCACCGGCTCCCGCGAGCTGTTTACTCTGTCGGTGCTGGCCCTGGCGCTCGGCATCGCCTTTGGGGCGGTTGAACTGTTCGACGTCTCCTTCGCGCTCGGTGCCTTCTTCGCCGGCATGGTGCTGAATGAATCCGAACTCAGCCACCGCGCCGCGCACGATACGCTACCGCTACGTGATGCCTTTGCGGTCCTGTTCTTTGTCTCCGTCGGCATGCTATTCGACCCGATGATCCTGCTGGAACAGCCGTTGGCAGTACTGGCAACGCTGGCGATCATTATCTTCGGTAAGTCTGTGGCCGCCTTTTTCCTTGTGCGGATGTTCGGCCACTCGCCGCGCACCGCGCTGACTATCGCCGCCAGCCTTGCGCAAATCGGTGAGTTCGCCTTTATTCTTGCCGGGCTTGGCATGGCGCTGGATCTGCTGCCGCAGGCCGGGCAAAACCTGGTGCTGGCCGGGGCGATTATCTCGATCATGCTCAACCCGGTGCTGTTCACCCTGCTGGAAAAATACCTCGATAAAACCGAAACTCTCGACGAGCAAACACTTGAAGAAGTTCTCGAAGAAGAGAAACAAATTCCGGTCGATATATGCAACCACGCGCTGCTGGTCGGCTTCGGACGCGTCGGGAGTCTGTTGGGTGAAAAACTGATGGCCCAAGGGATCCCGCTGGTGGTAATCGAAACCTCCCGCACCAGGGTGGACGAACTGCGCGCACGAGGTATCCGTGCGGTGCTGGGCAATGCCGCCAATGAAGAGATCATGAACCTGGCGCATCTGGATTGCGCCCGCTGGCTGCTGCTGACTATCCCTAACGGCTATGAGGCCGGAGAGATCGTCGCCTCAGCGCGAGAGAAATGCCCGAACATCGAAATTATTGCCCGCGCCCATTACGATGATGAGGTGGACTATATTACCGAACGTGGGGCGAATCAGGTGGTCATGGGCGAGCGAGAAATCGCCCGCGCGATGCTGTTGTTGCTGGAAACGCCGCCGGCAGGTGAAGTCGTCACCGGGTAACAATTCTTTATGCCGTCTTAGCAAGCCTCTACAGAACGCAGAGGCGCTTGTGGAAATGATGTCGGTCTCTGTGGTTCCCCTGCCGATCGGCGAGGGGACTACGCACTTAACGTTCCCAGTATGCCTCTTCCAGGCTATCTTCCCGTTCCGGCAGGCCACGGCTTAAGCGCGGCGAATGCTGGTTTAAGACCTGATAGCTCACCCGGTTAGCATATTTGCACACCTGCGCGAGCGACGAGTAGGTCAGCCATTTGCACTTGTGCTTGCTGGAGTTCGGAACGTTGTTACGGTGATAGTTGTTAGCCGTGATGTCATGCAGCAGCGCCGCCAGCGCGCCGTCACCGGCGCCGTTGGTATTCATGATTTTCTCAGGGCCGCCCATATAGGGTGCAATATGCGAGTAGATCCGCAGGGGGTTCTCACAATCCTGATGGCGCATCGCGCGGCTGAATTCAAACTGGTTAAATTCGGCAATCGCCCCTGGCAGCAGCGGGTGCTGAGTTTTACGCCGGGCATCCTCCTCCGTGAAACCAGCCATATACAGGCCCGCTGGTCCCGCGGTACACAGCACCAGATCCACCCACTCCAGCGCCTTATCGGAGGCTAGCAACGGATCGGACAGGCCGGTTAACGCTTCTGCCTCTTCTTCGTTCATCGCCAGAATGGAGACGTGCTCCGTCAGGAACTGTTGCCACCATTCCGGGTTATCGGCAATCACATACTTGGTACCGAGCGTCAACACCACCGGCACGTCATGCTTTTTGGCATACTCGATGGCTTTCATCGTGGCATCCGGCATCGGTTCACCCGGCTTGCAGCGTACCAGATAAGAGGTCAGGACCAGCGCGGAGGCGCCAGCAATCACCGCTTCCGGGATACTTTCCGGGCGCAGCTTATTCATGTGACCCGGGCTGATAGCAAAGGTGCGCTCGCCAGCATCGCTAATCAGGGTAAAACAGCGACCAATCGCCCCGTCCACCCCTTGCAGGTAGTTCAGGTCGGTACGGCTGGAGGTGTTGCACAGATAGCGGTAGGCGTAGCCGCCGATTTCAATGTTACTGCACATGACGCCGAGCAGCACCGAGCGGTCATCCGCCAGCACGGAATAGTTGTGCATGGTATTGCCGATCGTCCCACCGGCAAACTGATGGGTAATCAGGTTATCGCGGAGCAGCTCCTGATACAGCGCTTCGGCGACGTCATCTTCAATCACCAGAGAGTGGCCGGCACTCAGGCCATAGCGCTGGATAAACGCCTCATCGACTTTCGCTTCGATATCGACCAGCGTTTGGTCGATACCCACCACCCAGGCGATGTTAGATTCATTTTCCGGCTGAATTTGTTGCAGCAGCGGATCGCGCGCATTAACGGGAAAATAGTGTTTGGATTTGCGTTTACCGGGAAATTTCATAGTGGTGATTTAGTGGCTGTGGACAAGCGAGGAATAATAGCATATTCCCCGCGCCACGCACGATCAGCGATACGCCGCCGTCAGGTCCACCATCATTTGGATATGCGCGTCATTATCATTGAGCGCCGGAATGTATTCATATTTCTGCCCACCCGCTTCCAGGAAGATTTCCTGATTCTGTACCGCAATCTCTTCCAGCGTTTCGAGGCAATCGGCAGCAAAGCCCGGACAGATAACCTGGACGTGTTTGACCCCCTTCTCCCCCAACATTTTTAAAGTCTCGTCGGTGTAGGGCGTCAGCCACGGTTCGCGGCCAAAGCGCGACTGGAAGGTCATCATTACGCGGTCCGGTGAGAGACCCAGCGCCGACACCAGTTCACGCGTGGTATCGCGACAGCGCTGCGGGTAATCATCCCCTTCATGGGCAAAGCGCTGGGGGATCCCGTGATAGGAGAGCAGCAGCACATCGGGCTCACCATGCACCGCAAACGAGGCACGAACGCTTTCTGCCAGCGCCTTGATGTAGCCGGGATCATCGGCGTAATCACGAATAAACGACACGCCGGGGATCGCCCGTTTTTTGGCCAGAATGCGCGCCAGTTCATCCCACACCGCCGCCACGGTGGAACAGGAGTATTGCGGATACATTGGCAGCACCACGATGTGGTCCACGCCCTGTGCCAGCAGTTCATCCACCGCGCTTTCCAGCGCAGGCGAGCCGTAGCTCATGCCTAAGGCCACCGGCGTGTCGGGCAGACGTGCGGCCAGCGCCTGCTGCTGCCGACGGCTGTAGACCAGCAGCGGAGAACCCTCTTCCATCCATACCGATTGATAAAGTTTTGCGACCCGTGGTCCACGTAGCGGCAGGATCACGCCACGCAGTAACGGCCACCACAGCAGACGGGGCGTATCCACCACGCGCGTGTCGCTGAGAAACTGTCGCAGGTAGCGCTTCACCGCATCGGGCGTGGGCGCATCGGGAGTGCCTAAGTTGGCTAACAAGATACCTGTTTTCGTCTGCTGCATTACCGCCTCTTAACCATTTGAATCGCTGACAATTGTAGCTGAAATGGCGCTAAACGGAACCAATCATAGAAAAAGGTAGAATGAGAGGTGTTCTCATCCCGCCGGGGCAGGATGAGAACCAACGGGATTAACCGAGGATTTTTTCCAGTTCTACGCGTACTTCAGCAACCGCTTTGGTGCCGTCTACTTTCGCGTATTGGGTGTTGCCCGCTTCAGCTTCTTTCTGATAGTAACCGATCAGCGGAGCCGTCATCTGATGGTATTCCACCAGGCGCTTACGTACGGTCTCTTCCTGGTCATCTTTACGCGTGCTCAGCTCTTCACCGGTCACGTCGTCTTTGCCTTCCACCTTCGGCGGATTGAATTTGATGTGGTAAACACGGCCAGAAGCCGCGTGTACGCGACGACCGATGATGCGATCGACGATCAGCTCGTCCGGTACATCAAACTCCAGCACGAAATCAACCGCGATACCCGCCTCTTTCATGGCGTCAGCCTGCGGAATAGTGCGCGGGAAACCGTCCAGCAGGAAGCCGTTACGGCAATCTTCCTGAGTGATACGCTCTTTCACCAGCGCGATAACCAGTTCGTCGGTCACCAGCTTGCCTGCGTCCATGATGTCTTTCGCCTGTTTACCCAGCTCAGAGCCAGATTTCACAGCAGCGCGCAGCATGTCACCGGTAGAGATTTGCGGAATACCGTATTTCTCCATGATGAACTGAGCCTGAGTTCCTTTACCCGCGCCCGGAGCGCCAAGCAGAATAATACGCATTACGAAAATCCCCTCAAAAGTCGATTCAATTTTTCAAAAACGCTAAACCATACCACCAGAACGCAGAAGGCTCAAGGAAGGCGGAGCGGCTGAAACGGTTAATGGAGGGTTTATTTTGCCTGAAAGGCAGATTTTAGATGATTAGAGAAGTGGCCTTCAGCGGCCCGCGTCTCTGATGAGTCGGGGCCGCTGAGGGCAAACGGCAGGGAAATTACGATGCCAGCAGCTGATTCATCCGGCGAATAAACTGGTTCGGATCTTCCAGCGTACCGCGCTCCGCCAGCAGAGCCTGATCGAGCAGCAGCTCAACCCACTCGCTGAACCGGGCATCTTCCTGAGTATCCGCCGCGCGTTTCACCAACGGGTGCGCCGGGTTCAGTTCAAAGATGTACTTCACTTCCGGTGCGGACTGGCCCGCAGCGGCGAACAGCTTCGCCATCTGGGTGCTCATTTCATCCGCGTCAGTGGTGACGATGGCCGGGGTATCGGTCAGACGGTGCGTCAGACGGACCTCTTTCACACGCTCGCCCAGCAGAGTTTTCACGCGGTCAACAAACGGTTCCAGCGCCTTTTCTGCCTCTTTGGTGCTTTCATCCACCTCATCGGCCAGTTTTTCCAGCGACTCGTCGGTTTTCGCGACTGACTGGAAGGCTTTGCCATCGAACTCGGTCAGATAGCTCATCATCCACTCGTCGATGCGCTCAGACAGCAGCAGGACCTCGATGCCTTTCTTACGCAGCAGCTCCAGATGCGGGCTGCTCTTCGCTGCCGCATAGCTGTCTGCGGTGATGTAGTAAATCTTCTCCTGCCCTTCTTTCATGCGGGAGACATACTCTTCCAGCGACACGGTCTGCGCGGAGGAGTCGGTATGAGTAGAAGCAAAACGCAGCAGCTTCGCGATAGTCTGCTGGTTCGCATTGTCCTCCGCCGGCCCTTCTTTCAATGCCAGACCGAACTGCTGCCAGAAGGTCTGATATTTTTCAGCGTCGTCTTTCGCCAGTTTCTCCAGCATCTGCAGCACACGCTTGGTCAGCGCGGTACGCAGGTTGCGGGTGACGCTGCTGTCCTGCAGAATTTCACGCGAAACGTTGAGCGGCAGATCGTTGGAGTCCACAAGGCCACGGACAAAGCGCAGGTAGTTCGGCATAAACTGCTCGGCTTCATCCATGATGAAGACGCGCTGCACGTACAGCTTCAGACCATGTTTATGATCGCGGTTCCACATATCCCACGGCGCCTGGGAAGGGATATACAGCAGGCTGGTGTACTCCTGCTTACCTTCCACACGGTTGTGGCTCCAGGTCAGCGGGTCGCTGTAGTCATGGGCAATATGTTTATAGAATTCGTTGTATTCGTCGTCTTTAATTTCCGACTTATTACGGGTCCACAGCGCCTGAGCTTTATTGATTTTCTCCCAGGAGATCACGGTTTCGCCGTCAACTTCTTCACGTTTTTCGATCTCCACCGGTAGCGCAATGTGGTCGGAGTATTTGCTGATGATCGAACGTACGCGCCAGTCGTTCAGGAAATCATCTTCGCCTTCACGCAGGTGCAGGGTAATTTCGGTACCGCGCTCGGCTTTGGTGATATCGGCCACGGTGTAGTCGCCTTCACCGGCTGACTCCCAGAACACGCCGTTTTCTGCGCTATCGCCCGCCGCGCGGGTACGCACGGTGACTTTATCCGCCACGATAAACGCCGAGTAGAAGCCGACGCCAAACTGACCAATCAACTGGCTGTCTTTGGCCTGGTCGGAACCCATTGATTCGAGGAACGATTTGGTTCCGGATTTTGCAATGGTCCCAAGGTGATCGATAACTTCTTCACGGTTCATCCCGATACCGTTATCGGCGATGGTCAGGGTGCGGTTGTCTTTATCAAACGAAACGCGCACGCGCAGTTCACCGTCACCTTCGTACAGGTCGGGCTGGGACAGCGCGCGGAAGCGCAGCTTGTCTGCCGCATCGGAGGCGTTGGAAATCAGTTCACGCAGGAAAATTTCTTTATTGGAATAAAGAGAATGGATCATCAGGTGCAGAAGCTGTTTTACCTCTGACTGAAAACCACGAGTTTCTTGTCCTTTCATCTAAATCAACCTCAACAATGCCATTGTTAATGGTAAAAAAACCGATGAAGGGGAGATGGGGACGGGAGGGGAAATTTTCAAGCGGAGGCCCCGAAAAGCGCCTCCGTTTGGTTAAAAACGAATCTTATGTCGCCCGGCCAGGGAGTGGGACAGCGTGGTACCATCGACCATTTCCAGCTCGCCGCCGACGGGGACACCATGGGCAATGCGGCTGGCTTCTACGCCATACTGCGCGCAGAGCTCGGCGATATAATTGGCGGTCGCTTCACCTTCCACCGTGGGGTTGGTGGCGAGGATCACTTCCTGCATCGATTCGTCACGCAGGCGCTGTTCCAGACGATCGAGCCCGATGTCATCCGGCCCAATCCCGTCGAGTGGTGACAGGTGGCCCATCAGGACAAAGTAGCGGCCCGAAAACTGCCCGGTCTGCTCAATCGCGTAGATATCTGCGGGGCTTTCTACCACGCAGATCTGCCCGTTTTCACGGCGGCGCGGGTTGCTGCAAATATTGCACACTTCCTGCTCGGTGAAAGTACGGCAATCGGCACAGTGGCCGATTTCCGACATTGCACGCGTTAACGACTGCGCCAGACGCATCCCGCCGCTACGATCGCGCTGAAGCAGCGTGAACGCCATGCGTTGCGCTGACTTCGGGCCAACGCCCGGCAGACAGCGTAATGCTTCCATAAGCTGAGTTAACAGCGGGCTGGTTTGCATCAGAATGGCATCTTAAAGCCAGGCGGCAGCTGCATACCGGAGGAGACGGACGCCATCTTCTCTTTCTGGGTCTCTTCAATGCGACGTGCCGCATCGTTGAATGCCGCAGCCACGAGGTCTTCCAGCATGTCTTTGTCGTCTTCCAGCAGGCTCGGGTCGATTTCCACGCGACGGCAGTTGTGTGCGCCGTTGATGGTCACTTTAACCAGACCGGCACCGGATTCACCGGTGACTTCCAGCTGCGCGATCTCTTCCTGCATTTTCTGCATTTTGTCTTGCATCTGCTGGGCCTGTTTCATCAGGTTACCCAGGCCGCCTTTTCCACCAAACATAGGCTTCTCTCTCAGTAGGTCATCGTTAAGGATGCTGACTACAAGTCAAACTTGCAATCAAATGGGGCGAATACTCTCTTCATCCAGGTCCGCATCGAAGAACCGACGCAGCGTCTGAATGTTGTTATCCGCAATAATGGCTTCGCGCGCTTGCGCGAGCTTCTCTTCATAAATTGCCTGCCGCCACTCCAGCGGCGTGCGCATCGCAGGATTATCGTCTTCTACGATGGTCAGTTCAACCGGTGAACCGTACAATATGCCAAGCGCTTCGGCCAGCTTTTGCTGCGCACCGGCGGAATTCAAATGTCGCTGGCTCGGACGCAGATGCAGGCAAATACGCTGCCCCTCCTGCTCTTTCCAGGAATTCAGCGCCACCTGCTCTACCAGCTTCGGTACAGCAAGCTGATTGACCTCTGCCGCCCAGCTATCGCGCTCGACGGCTTCCAGCGCCAGCTTAGCCGCCAGCTCCGGCGTTTTTTCATGCTCCAGCGCTTTCTTCAGCGCTTTCGGCGTCGCCACCTCTTCTTTCACGGTTTCGACGACGGTGGTCGCTTTCCAGCGATAGGCTTCTTTTTTAGCCGGTGCTTTTTCCTGTGCCGCCGCGACGGCAGGACGCGCCTGCACGCGCTCGGTAATCGAACTTAAGCGCTCCAGCGCAGCATTATTCACCGGCCGCGCGCGGGATGCGGCTGCCGGTTCACTCTTTTTTGGTGTGGGTGCTCCCTGACCACGCTGCAGCTGGCTGCGGGCCGCCAGCACCTGACTGGTGGTTTGCGGCAAATTCTGCGGCGGTTGCGACTGCCCGACGGGGGCTGACGGCGCGGCGGCCTGAACCGGGGCGACAGGTATCGCCGGAGCGGGCTTCACCTCGGGCTCTGGCAGCGGCGTGCGCGGATGAAACGCCAACGCACGCAGTAACGTCATTTCCACGCCCATGCGTCGGTCTGGCGCATAGGGCAGCTCTTTACGGCCGATGAGCAGCGTCTGATAGTATAGCTGGACATCAGTTGGCGGTACGGTGCGCGCGAGTTCGCGCATACGCAGTTCAATGGCGGCCATGTCCGCGCCCAGCGCCGAAGGCGACAGCTGAACCATCGCAATGCGGTGCAGCAGGCTCTGCATTTCAACCAGCAAGGCTTCCCACTCAACACCGCGGGAAGCAGCATCGTTCACACCTGCCATAACGCGTTCGCCATCGGCAGCCACCAGCGCTTCAATGAGCGACAGCGCCTGATCGTCGTCGAGCGTACCCAGCATGGTACTGACTGATTCCGCCGTCAGGCGGCCATCGCCGCTGGCAATCGCCTGGTCGGTCAGGCTTAACGCGTCGCGCAGGCTGCCGTCCGCCGCACGCGACAGCAGCTGCAGCGCGCGGGATTCAAAGGCAATTTGCTCTTCACCGAGAATATGCTCAAGCTGATGGCGGATCTGTTCGACATCCAGCGCCTTCAGGTGGAACTGCAGGCAGCGCGACAGGATCGTCACCGGCAGCTTCTGCGGATCGGTGGTCGCCAGCAGGAATTTGACGTGCGCCGGCGGCTCTTCCAGCGTTTTTAACAACGCGTTGAAGCTATGGCGCGACAGCATATGGACTTCGTCGATCAGATAGACCTTAAAGCGGCCACGAGCCGGCGCGTACTGGACGTTATCCAGCAGGTCGCGGGTATCTTCGACTTTGGTTCGAGAGGCGGCATCGATCTCAATCAGATCGACAAAGCGCCCCTGTTCTATTTCCCGGCAGTTATCGCACACACCGCACGGCGTGGCGGTAATACCGGTTTCGCAGTTCAATCCTTTCGCAAGCAGGCGGGCGATCGAGGTTTTCCCTACGCCACGGGTGCCGGAAAAGAGATAAGCGTGATGAATGCGCCCTAACGATAAGCCATTCGCCAGTGCGGTCAGCACATGTTCCTGGCCGACGACGTCAGCAAAGGTTTGTGGGCGCCATTTACGGGCTAAGACCTGATAACTCATGGGCTGGCTCTGAAACGCTGGAAGGTGAAATCACGAGGGGGTCATGCTATCACAGCCCCGCCCGATCGGCGAGGCTATGTATCTGGAAATGCTTCGAGCCTGTCCCAGTAGACGTCATTGGCGCAGGCAGTTTGAACACGGACAGCGCGGAAAAACCGGAGCGTACACGTAGTACGTGAGGGTTTTGAGCACTGCCCAGGTTCAACATGACAAGCAAAATAGTCTAATGTGCAGGCTCTTAGTGGCCCGGGAAAGGAACCAGGCTATAGCAATTGATGCCCAGTTTTTCCAGACGCTGCTCACCGCCCAGATCGAACAGATTGATAATGAAGGCTGCATCATGCACTTCGCCACCCAGACGACGGATCAGCTTCACCGTAGCGTCGATGGTGCCGCCGGTTGCCAGCAGATCGTCGACCACCAGCACTTTATCACCGGCTTTGATCGCATCAACATGGATTTCCAGCTGATCGGTGCCGTATTCCAGCTCGTAGCTCTCGGCAATGGTTTCACGCGGCAGCTTACGGGGTTTACGTACCGGCACAAAGCCCACACCCAACGCCAGCGCAACCGGGGCGCCAAACAGGAAACCACGCGCTTCGGTCCCAACCACCTTGGTAATACCCGCGTCTTTATAACGCTCGGCCAGAAGTTCAATGCTGAGCGCATAGGCTTTCGGGTCTTCCAGTAAGCTGGTGACATCACGGAAAAGGATGCCAGGCTTCGGGTAGTCCTGGATGCTTTGGATGCTGTTCTTCAGATATTCAAGCTGCTGTGCAGTTGCGGTCATAAGTTTATGCCTGATTAAAACAGTGTTACTCACGGGCGTGCAAAATGGGCCAAAGAAACATTTGTTCAACCTTTGACCAGGCATGCCCGCGCTCGAAAACGCCAGAATTTACTGTCTGTCAGCGACAATTGCAACCTTCATTATTGTGCATCAGTGCTTTTGTTGCTTTGCATCAACCACCGGAATGCGCCACATAAATATCAGCAGGCAGGTCAGTATTACCAGCAGCAAGATGCGCACCCATGTAAGCTTAACCAGCCACAGCGAAAGGGCAAAGGTCAGCAGGATCATGACTATCGCCCGCGGCTTGGCGCCAGGCGGCATCGCGCGGTACTGCTGCCAGTGGCGAAGATAGCCGCCAAACCAGGAACGATACAGCAGCCAGTGGTGAAAACGCGGTGATGAACGGGCAAAACACCAGGCCGCCAGCAGAATAAACGGCGTGGTTGGCAACAAAGGCAAAAAGATGCCCAGCGTCCCCAGGGCTACCGCCAGCCAGCCAATGATGATTAAAATAATACGTGGCATAATGCGAATCGTTATCAAGCAGAGATGGCTACTGTAGCACAGTTGTTTATCGAGGTAGGGAGGAGTTCATTGAAAACAACCCGGCTTTTACAAACGCTGGAAAATCAGCTGGCTCAGTTGGCGGTACAGCTTGCACCGCTGGCGCAGCATGCGACGCTCAGCGCCCGTTTCGATCGCCAGTTGTTTCGTACCCGCAGTACATTGATGCAGTCTTGTCTTGAAGAAGCGCAGCAGCATTTTGCTGAGCTGCGCCAGGCGGTGGAGAACCAGCAGCTGCCGCAGGTGAGCTGGCTGGCGGAACGACTGGTCGCGCAAATCGCCGCCCTGAATCGTGAGGCGGCCACCTGGTCCCTGCGCCAATGGGATAGCGCATCCCCCGGACTGCAACGCTGGCAGCGGCGGCGGCTACAGCATCAGGAGTATGAACGTCGGCTGCTGGCGATGCGAAACGATCGCCAGCGTCAACTGGCGCAAGCGACAACGCTTGAGGACCAACAGCGCCTGGCAAAAGAGGTGGACGCCTATGCCGGACGTCTGGCGCGCTGTCGCGATGCGCTGGAAAAAATAGAAGCCGTACTGGCACGTATAACGCGCTAACAAAAGGAAACGTAATGTCCCTGGAAACCGCCCCGGATGAGGTCAAGCTGGCCGTTGATTTGATTATGCTGCTCGAGGAGAACCAGATCCCGGCACAGACGGTGCTGGGTGCACTGGAGATAATCAAACGTGATTATGAAAATAAACTAAGCCAGTCAGGCACCCAGACCAGCGAATAAAACGACGCTAACCCACGCCAGTCACCAACGGGGCGGCTCTCTGGCCGCCCCTGTCGATCGTCAATCTGCCGTACTTTAACCGATAGCCGGTGACGGATCGTCGCCTTTGACTTCCCGTTTCAGCTCGGTCACTTCATCACCTTTTTCATTACGCAGATGCACTTCCAGCTGGTTGAAGGCAATATTAATATTGTTCTCCCGGCACAGGCGGTCAATCGCCCGGTTCAGCTCGTCCACCGTGTAGCTGCGATCGCGTAGTTCACGCACGTACAAACGCAGCTCATGATCCAGCGTACTCGCGCCGAAAGTGGTGAAGAATACCGATGGCGCCGGCTCCTGCATTACTTTCGGGTGCTCATGCGCGGCCTGAAGCAGGACCTCTTTCACCTTATCAAGATCGGAGCCATACGCCACCCCAAGACGGATCACCACGCGCGTCACGGTGTCGGACAGCGACCAGTTGATCAGGCGCTCGGTGACAAACGCTTTGTTCGGGATGATCACCTCTTTACGATCGAAGTCGGTAATGGTGGTGGCGCGAATACGGATCTTGCTGACGGTACCGGAGAAGGTGCCGATCGTTACCGTATCGCCGATGCGCACCGGGCGTTCGAAGAGGATGATCAGACCGGAAACGAAGTTCCCGAAAATCTCCTGCAGGCCGAACCCCAGACCAACGGAGAGTGCCGCCGCCAGCCATTGCAATTTATCCCAGGAAACCCCCAGCGCGCCGAACACCGTCATCGCACTGATGGCGATGATCGCGTAGTTCATAATCGAGGTGATCGCATAGGATGTCCCCTGGCGCATATTCAGCCGCGAGAGAATCAGGACTTCCAGCAGGCCCGGTAAGTTGCGGATCAGCGCCCAGGCCACCATCGACGCGACAATGGCAAACAGCAGGCTGCCCATCGTCACGTTACGCACCACGCTGGCGCCCGCTTCGGTCCCGCTGTAATGCCACAGCGTAATACTATCGAGATAGGCAAACACGGTAATCAGATCGGACCAAATCGCCCAGAACACCACGCCAAACAAAGCGACCATCACCAGCATGGTAATACGTAGCGTTTGTTGGTTAACCTGTTCCAGTGCAATCGTCGGTTCTTCCTGCGGCTCGGCCCCTTCAGCCCCTTCTTTTACCAGGTGCTGACGACGGGCCAGCGCACGGCGCCAGGCGATACGCCGCGCGGCAACGCTCAGGCCACGCAGTACGGTCTGGTACAGCAGGTTCCACAGCATCACCAGATAGACAGTTTCAATCCAGCGGCCCGCAAGACGTAGGGTGGTATAGAAGTAACCCGTCGCCGTCAGCACCATCAGCGCAACCGGCACAATCGAGAGTACGGTAACGGTGAGCAGGCGCAGGCTGTGTGATTCTTTATCGCGCCAGCTCTCGCGGCACATTGGCCACACCAGCACCGCAATCAGCAGCAGGTTCATCAGGATAACGAACTGCCCCAGCACGTCATCCATCAGGTTCAGCGGCGACAGCTCAGACACGACCGACCAGAAGTTCAGCGGCAACAACGCCAGACTCACGCGAACAATCTGTCGACGCCAGTGGCTGGTCAACTGGGCAGGCATATTAAAGTGGCTGACCGCCACACCGTCTTTTTCCAGGACCTTCCAGCACAGCCCAAACACCAGCCAGAACAAGGCCAGTTTTTTACTGTATGCCCACAGCAGTTCGCTGATATTCAGCTGCATAGTCAGCAGAATCAGCCCCGCAGCCAGAATCAGCAGCACCACCGGTAATGCGCGGATCAGGTCGATCAGAATCGCTTTCGGTGTATGGAGCTGCGTATCGTTACGCAACTGCCCAACCTGCGACGCCAGCTTAGCCTGGTAGTTACGCAACCACTGCAGACGCCAGCGAATAACACCGGCAATCAGCAACAATGGCAGGCCTGCAAGGAAGGCAACAAACACCGCAGGCCAGGCTTTTTCCCAGTTTACGGTGATTTTCATCGCCTTAAACTGCCCTTTCAGCGCTTCCGGGAAGGATTTAATCCAGTCCCAGTCCATCGGTTTATTACTGTTCACCCAGAAAATCTGCTGGGTGAGGATCGCTTTGAGGTTGCTGGAGACGCTCATTAACTGCTGCTGGTTGATCTGCAGGTTAATCGCCATCATCAGCTGGTTGCCGAGCTGCTTATTAAACTGATCGAGCAACTCACGGCGCATATCCACGACGTCCAGCAGCGCATCATGCACATCTGGCGTCACCTCATTACTGTGCCCCTCTTCCAGTTTGGCCACAAAGCTGTCGCTCTGGAACAGCGCGTCACGCTGTTGGTTGACCTCAAATTGCTCCAGACGCAGATCGGCAATCCGGTTGGTCATATCGCTCAGCTCATCAGCCGACGGCAGCGTCTGCTGTTGCTGGTAGAGAATACGGGACAGCAGCAGGCTCCCTTTGAGGACGGAAATCTGCTCTTTGATATCGCGTTCAGATTGCAGCGCCCGATCGAGCCAGTTTTTGACCTGAATGTTACGCTGCACAAGCTGGTTGCCGTTTTCCGTCGCCGAGATCAGCTTCTGGCTGAGCTGGTGGTTGATCTCCAGCTCCTGCTTGACCAGCGGGTTGGCCTGAATACGTGCCGTCTCATCGGGAGTCACCGCTTCCTGAGCCGTTTTTTCCGTTAGCGTCAGGCGTTTACTGTTGACCGCCTCCTGCAACAGCTGCAGCTGATGCTCCAGGCGGTTGCTGTTGGCGCTAACGTAATCACGTTGTTTTTGCAGCGTATCCTGTAGAACCGTGTTTCCTTCGAGGCTCTTGCGCTGTTGCTCGATCTGCGCATTCAGCAAGGCCTGCTGCGCCAGCAGCAACCCCTGCTGGCTCGGGCGCAACGCCTCTTCACCCACGGTGGTGCCATTCAGCCGGTTACGTATTTGCTGGAGCTGCTGGGACGCCGAATACATGGCGTTTTGCACACGTTCCGGCTGCGTTTGCAGGGAGACCAGTTGGCTGTTGTAGGTTGCCAGGTCGTTCTGGGCAGTCTGGAGATCGTCCAGAGTCTGGGTGACCCGCGATTCAAGCTGACGCAAAGAGAGCGTACTGAGCGTTTTGCGCGTGGCCTCATCATCAGGCACATCGCTGAGTGCGTTGAGGCTGTCGACAGCCTGACGCATCTTCGCTGGCGCTTGTTCCACCTGCTGGCGCAGTTGGGTAGTTTCGGCCTTAATCCGCTCGATTTTATCGAGTGCTTCAAGCGTTTGAACCAGGTCTTGCTGAACCAACTTATCCTGCGGAGTCAGTTCTTTTTGTTTATTCAGGGTATTAAGTTGATTCTGAACATCAGATCGTTCGGGGACATCAGCAGCCTGGGCCTGATTAATGCTAAGGCAGCCAACAAATAACAACAGTAGAATGACAAACGCGGAAGTAGCATTCCGCCTACGAATAGTATGCAGCATAGTGTTAGCACGAGTGGTTGCAAAAGCCGGAGAATACCGGGGATCGTTACAGCGCGCAGAATAGCACTTCTGCCACCGCGCGAATAGCAGTCAGCAGCAGCAAAAAACCACCTTTTTCGTTCTACCAGCTCAGTTAATTCTTAATTTCCGCAGGCTCTCGAAGCGAAGGACAGAGCTGGTACATTTCTAAGAGAATAGAAACATAGTTACGCGCATCTTTTTTGAGATCGAAAGAGTCTGGCGCAAAAAGCCAGTTTTCCATCAGGCCGGAGAGATAGCTGCGCATTAAAACGGCGGCCTGACGGGTGAGCAGGTTGGCGGGCAGCAGTTTGGCTGCAATACATTCACGAAGTGTTTGTTCGATGCGATCGTAGCTTTCAAGACATAAGCTGCGCTGTGCGTTTTGCACTACCGCCATTTCACCAACGAATTCGCACTTATGGAATATAATTTCCATCATCAGTCGTCTACGCTCTTCTGTCACCGTAGCTTCAAGGATATAAACTAAGATCTCACGGACAACAGAGAGTGGATCGCTGGGGAATTTTGCCCGATACTCAACTTCAAGATCGCTAATACTTGCGTCCGACAGCACCCAGATTTCGTTAAATAAATCTGATTTATTCTTAAAATGCCAGTAGATAGCCCCCCTCGTCACCCCGGCAGCTTTTGCAATTGCTGCTAACGAGGTAGATGATACGCCTTGCTGCGAAAACAAACGCAAAGCCACATCCAGTATGTGTTGCCGGGTTTCAAGTGCCTGTTGTTTGGTTTTTCGTGCCATAGGTTGATGAGTTTACAGAGGTTACGTTTACATACATTTGTGAATGTATGTACCATAGCATGACCATAATAGAAACACAGTAGTGGGTTTGTGGTCGTTTGAGCCACTGAACAATTTGAAATTGGACACTCGAGGTTTACATATGAACAAAAACAGAGGGTTAACGCCTCTGGCGGTCGTTCTGATGCTCTCAGGCAGCTTAGCGCTAACAGGATGTGACGACAAACCGGCTCAGCAAGGGGCTCAGCATATGCCGGAAGTCGGTGTAGTGACGCTCAAATCCGCACCTCTGCAAATCACCACTGAGCTACCGGGCCGTACCAGCGCCTACCGTATTGCAGAAGTCCGCCCTCAGGTAAGTGGCATTATTCTGAAACGTAACTTTACGGAAGGTGGCGACATCAAGGCCGGCGAGTCTCTCTATCAGATCGACCCCGCGACCTATCAGGCCAGCTATGAAAGTGCGAAAGGCGATTTAGCCAAAGCACAAGCGGCGGCCAATATCGCCCAGTTGACAGTTAAACGTTACCAGAAGCTGCTTGGCACCAAGTACATCAGTCAACAAGACTATGATACTGCGGTCGCCGATGCTCAGCAGAGCAATGCTGCCGTTGTCGCCGCGAAAGCCGCGGTAGAAACTGCACGTATTAACCTGGCTTATACCAAAGTGACCTCGCCGATCAGCGGCCGCATTGGTAAATCCGCGGTCACCGAAGGCGCGCTGGTGCAGAACGGTCAGACGACCGCCCTGTCAACCGTTCAGCAACTGGATCCGATCTACGTTGACGTGACCCAGTCGAGCAACGATTTCCTGCGTCTGCGACAAGAGCTGGCAAATGGCACGCTGAAACAAGAGAACGGCAAAGCCAAAGTCGAGCTGGTAACCAGCGACGGGCTTCAGTATCCGCAAGCCGGTACGCTTGAGTTCTCCGATGTCACCGTTGACCAGACCACCGGTTCAATCACTTTACGTGCCGTCTTCCCGAACCCGGACCACACGCTGTTGCCAGGTATGTTCGTGCGTGCTCGTCTCCAGGAAGGCACCAACCCGGATGCGCTGCTGGTTCCACAGCAGGGTGTCACCCGTACACCACGTGGCGATGCCAGCGTGATGGTGGTGGGTGAAGGCGATAAAGTAGAAACCCGCCAGGTCAACGCCACACAGGCAATCGGCGATAAATGGCTGGTGACCAGCGGCGTGAAATCCGGCGATCGCGTGATCGTTACCGGGCTGCAAAAAGTAAAACCAGGCGTGCAGGTAAAAGCGCAGGAAGTGACCTCTGACGATAAACAGCAAGTTGCCAGTAACGCACAGTCAGAACAAACCAAGTCTTAACTTAAACAGGAGCCGTTAAGACATGCCTAATTTCTTTATCGATCGCCCCATATTCGCATGGGTGATCGCCATTATCATCATGCTAGCGGGTGGTCTTGCGATCATGAAGCTGCCAGTTGCGCAATATCCAACGATTGCGCCACCGGCCGTTTCGATCACCGCAACCTACCCTGGCGCTGATGCGAAAACGGTGCAGGACACCGTGACACAGGTTATCGAACAGAACATGAACGGTATCGATAACCTGATGTACATGTCCTCCAACAGTGACTCAACCGGTACAGTACAGATTACCCTGACCTTCCAGTCAGGTACTGATGCAGATATCGCGCAGGTGCAGGTGCAGAACAAACTGCAGCTCGCCATGCCGCTGCTGCCGCAGGAAGTACAGCAACAGGGTGTGAGCGTGGAGAAATCCTCCAGTAGCTTCCTGATGGTTGTCGGCGTTATCAACACCAACGGCACCATGACGCAGGAGGATATTTCCGACTACGTGGGCGCCAACATGAAAGATGCGATCAGCCGTACGTCTGGTGTGGGTGACGTTCAGCTGTTTGGTTCCCAGTACGCGATGCGTATCTGGATGGATCCGAACAAACTGAACAACTTCCAGCTGACGCCGGTTGATGTGATCAGCGCGATTAAAGCGCAGAACGCCCAGGTTGCAGCCGGTCAGTTAGGTGGTACGCCGCCGGTGAAAGGCCAGCAGCTGAACGCCTCGATCATCGCGCAGACCCGTCTGAAATCCGCTGACGAATTCAGCAATATTCTGCTGAAAGTGAACCAGGATGGTTCGCAGGTTCGTCTTCGTGATGTGGCGAAGGTTGAGCTGGGTGGCGAGAACTACGACATCGTTGCGAAGTTTAACAACCAGCCGGCTTCTGGTCTGGGTATTAAACTGGCAACCGGCGCGAACGCGCTGGATACGGCAAATGCCATTCGTGCCGAACTGGCGAAAATGGAGCCGTACTTCCCGTCAGGTCTGAAAATTGTTTACCCGTATGACACCACGCCGTTCGTGAAAATCTCTATTCACGAAGTAGTGAAAACGCTGGTGGAAGCGATCATCCTGGTATTCCTGGTAATGTATCTGTTCCTGCAGAACTTCCGCGCGACGTTGATTCCAACCATCGCGGTACCGGTAGTATTGCTGGGGACCTTCGCCATCCTCGCCATCTTCGGCTTCTCGATAAACACCCTGACCATGTTCGGTATGGTGCTGGCGATCGGTCTGCTCGTCGATGACGCCATTGTGGTGGTCGAAAACGTCGAGCGTGTGATGGCGGAAGAAGGCCTGCCGCCGAAGGAAGCAACCCGGAAATCCATGGGCCAGATCCAGGGCGCTCTGGTGGGTATCGCCATGGTGCTGTCGGCGGTATTTATCCCAATGGCCTTCTTCGGTGGTTCAACGGGGGCGATTTACCGTCAGTTCTCCATCACTATCGTATCCGCGATGGCGCTGTCGGTACTGGTAGCATTGATCCTGACCCCGGCGCTGTGCGCCACGATGTTAAAACCTATCGCTAAAGGCGGTCACGGCGAGCACAAAGGCTTCTTTGGCTGGTTTAACCGCATGTTCGATAAGAGCACGCACCACTACACCGATAGCGTAGGTAACATTCTGCGCAGTACTGGCCGTTACCTGGTGCTGTATCTGATCATCGTCGTCGGAATGGCGTGGTTGTTCGTTCGTCTGCCAAGTTCGTTCTTACCTGATGAAGATCAGGGCGTATTCCTCAGTATGGCGCAGCTTCCGGCTGGCGCGACGCAGGAACGTACGCAGAAAGTGCTCGACGAGATGACGGACTACTATCTCACCAAAGAAAAAGACAACGTTGAGTCGGTGTTTGCCGTTAACGGCTTCGGCTTCGCCGGTCGTGGTCAGAACACCGGTATTGCGTTCGTCTCGCTGAAAGACTGGAGCGAACGTCCTGGTTCAGAGAACAAGGTTGAAGCGATTACCGGTCGTGCGATGGCCCGTTTCTCGCAGATTAAAGATGCGATGGTCTTCGCCTTTAACCTGCCGGCTATCGTGGAACTGGGTACCGCAACCGGCTTCGACTTCCAGCTGATCGACCAGGGTGGTTTGGGCCATGAAAAACTGACCCAGGCACGTAACCAGTTGTTTGGTGAAGTAGCGAAGCACCCTGACCTGCTGGTCGGCGTGCGTCCAAACGGTCTGGAAGATACACCGCAGTTCAAGGTGGATATCGACCAGGAGAAAGCGCAGGCGCTGGGCGTATCTATCAGTGACATCAATACCACGCTGGGCGCGGCCTGGGGCGGTAGCTATGTCAACGACTTCATCGACCGCGGTCGCGTGAAGAAAGTGTACGTCATGTCTGAAGCAAAATACCGTATGCTGCCGGAAGATATTGGCAACTGGTACGTCCGCGGTAGCGACGGGCAGATGGTGCCGTTCTCGGCCTTCTCAACGTCTCATTGGGAGTACGGTTCACCTCGTCTGGAACGCTATAACGGTCTGCCATCGATGGAAATCCTCGGTCAGGCGGCACCGGGTAGAAGTACCGGTGAAGCGATGACCATGATGGAAGAGCTGGCCAGCAAACTGCCTTCGGGTATTGGCTATGACTGGACCGGTATGTCCTACCAGGAACGTCTGTCCGGTAACCAGGCGCCAGCGCTGTATGCCATTTCACTTATCGTGGTATTCCTCTGTCTGGCAGCGCTGTATGAAAGCTGGTCGATACCGTTCTCGGTCATGCTGGTTGTGCCACTGGGGGTCATCGGCGCCCTGCTGGCGGCAACGTTCCGTGGCCTGACAAACGACGTTTACTTCCAGGTGGGCCTGCTGACAACCATTGGCTTGTCGGCGAAGAACGCGATACTTATCGTCGAATTCGCCAAAGATCTGATGGATAAAGAAGGCAAAGGTCTGATAGAGGCGACGCTGGAAGCGGTACGTATGCGTCTGCGTCCTATCCTGATGACCTCACTGGCATTTATCCTCGGGGTTATGCCGCTGGTTATCAGTTCCGGTGCAGGCTCCGGTGCACAGAACGCCGTAGGTACGGGCGTAATGGGCGGGATGGTGACCGCGACGGTACTGGCAATCTTCTTTGTTCCTGTGTTCTTCGTGGTGGTTCGCCGCCGCTTCAGTAAGAAAACGGAAGACATTGAGCACAGCCATCCGGTTGAGCATCATTAATCTCCCATGACTAAGGGCCGCACATGCGGCCCTTTTTTTATGTGTTTCAGAGCACTTCCCGACTCATTGAGTCAGCAAGATCGCTGCCCTATATTAAAGCGCACGCAATGCCACGGTTTATTTTACATTCTGATATACAATTTCTTGCGATAAGCTTTGCTTTATTCCATTCGGATTTTTCTTTTCCAGGCTTATCAGAGATAAGAATATTCTTAACTCTGAATTCGTTCCGGATAGCCTTGTGACTGCGGGAAATCATTAGTTAAATCAATGACCCATAAGCCTTGCTGCCCACAGCGGACCCCAGACCGGATGCTGTAATAATAAATTCGGATATTTTTAAGATAAATTAACCGCGATAATTGTAATTTTTCGTAATAGCACGGTGAAATCTTTTTAAGAGTGGATTATAGTTAAAACAACAGGATTACAATGTATGTGTCAGGTCTGTTAGTCGTGTTCATCCCACAACGGTGCTTGCTGGTCGTCGTTTAAACCACTCATAAGGGGATGCGTTATGGACGAATACTCGCCAAAAAGACATGATATCGCGCAACTTCGATTTCTCTGCGAAACCCTGTATCATGACTGCCTTGCAAACCTGGAAGAGATCAACCACGGTTGGGTGAATGACCCGACGTCGGCTGTCAATCTTCAGATTAATGAATTGATCGAACACATCGCCACGTTCGCGCTTAATTATAAAATTAAGTACGCTGAGGATAATAAACTGATTGCTCAGCTGGACGAATACCTGGATGACACGTTTATGTTGTTCAGTAGTTATGGCATTAACACGGGCGATCTCCAGAAATGGCGTAAATCGGGGAATCGGTTATTCCGTTGTTTCGTGAATGCCAGCCGGGAGAACCCGGCAAGTCTTTCTTGTTAGTATTATTACAATCTAAAGGTGATTTTATGTCTGGTGAACCATTAACCAAAACAGACTATTTGATGCGCTTACGTCGCTGTCAGACAATTGATACGCTGGAACGCGTAATTGAAAAAAACAAATATGAACTTTCCGATAACGAACTGGCTGTATTTTACTCAGCGGCCGACCATCGTCTTGCGGAATTGACCATGAATAAGCTTTACGACAAAATCCCAACATCTGTGTGGAAATTCATTCGTTAATTCATTTTACGTATCAATACGCAGGTTAATTGAATTGCCCCTCTGACGCAGGGTTTAATTGTGATATCTCTCGCATAAGTCATTAATAACACTTATGAAACCGGTCTCTTTTTTTATATTATGGTGCCCATTTCATTAAGGAAAGCACCATGAGTGAAGAAAAACGCAAAATGATCGCTGGCGAGTTTTATCAGCCAGGAGACGCAACGTTACGAGCCGATCGCCTGCACGCCAGGCAATTACTGCATCGCTACAACCATTCGGCACCCGATGAACGTGAATGGCGGGCAACATGCCTTACCGAGCTATTTGGCAGGGATCATGACGCCTATATTGAACCCACTTTCCGCTGTGATTATGGTTACAATATATTCCTCGGCACCAATTTTTACGCCAATTTTGACTGCGTGATGCTCGACGTTTGCCCGATTCATATCGGTAATAATTGCATGCTGGCGCCCGGCGTCCATATCTATACCGCCACGCATCCACTGGATGCGGATGAACGCAACAGCGGCAAAGAGTACGGCAAACCCGTGACGATTGGCCATAATGTCTGGATTGGCGGTCGGGCGGTGATTAATCCCGGCGTGACGATTGGCGACAACGCGGTCATTGCTTCCGGTGCCGTGGTGGTGAAAGATGTTCCGGCTTACGCCGTCGTCGGCGGCAACCCGGCGCAAATCATCAAGATGCTGACAGCGCAAAAATCGTAACTGTTATGCTTTTCTGCAACTGATCTGTTACTTTCCCGAGAGATTACTGCAACATAAAATAGCCTTCAGGCTAGCGCGTTATGAAGCAGAACCGGGGAGCAAAATGACAGAAATACAGCAGTTGCTGACCAACACCATTGATGAACTCAATGCGCAAGAGAAGCGTGACAACCGTCCGCGCTTTAGTATTAGTTTTATCCGCAACCATCCGTGGCTGTTCGTCGCGATGTACGCCGCCTTCCTGGCAACCTTCGTAGTCATGTGGCGTTCAGAAACGCTGGCAGATTCCGTCTGGTTGCTGGTTGTGCTGTTTGTCCTGCTCAACGGTTTCTTCTTTTTCGACGTCTACCCGCGCTATCGCTACGAAGATATCGATGTCCTGGATTTTCGCGTTTGTTACAACGGCGAATGGTACAACACGCGTTACGTACCGCAACAGCTGATTGAACGCATTCTGCAATCGCCCCGCGTTGCCGGTGAGCAGAAAAACCAGCTTGAGAAAATGGTCGCCACCAAAGGTGAGCTATCGTTTTACGATGTTTTCAGCCTGACCCGCGTCGGGACTGCACAATAAGACGATTTAACGTCCGGATCGCCGGGCCAAAGTGCGAGGCAGAGGTATTACCGTACCCCAGCACCAGCCCACTTCGCGCCTTTGCGGCATTAAGGTAAAAGCGACTTAACGCCGCCGGCGCCTGCTGATACTGTCGCGCCTTCTCAACTATCGCGCCATCGTCAATCCCGTCGATGGCCACCGTCAAATGCAAACCGCCCCCCCCGCCCAGAATCTCATAGGGCTGGGTAAGCTCCATCTCAAGGGCCTCGCGCAACTGCAGCTGTCGCCCACGATACAGCCGACGCATCGCCGCCAGATGGCGGGCGTAGTGCCCCTCTTCAATAAACAACGCCAAAGCACGCTGCTCGGCGCGGTGGCCGCCGCGTAGCAGCGACCCGACGATTCCCTGCGCCGCTTCCGCCAGCGCAGGAGGCATCACAACAAAACCGACACGCAGTGCCGGGAACAGCGTTTTGCTGAAGGTACCGAGATAGACCACCGGTGCCTGCTTTAGCATGCCTGACATCGCCTGAATCGGCTCACCGCTGTAGCGAAACTCGCTATCGTAATCATCTTCAATGATCCACGCATCGTGCTGCCGGGCATAGTCCAGCAGCGCCAGACGCCGTCGCGCGCTCATGACTGATCCACAAGGATACTGGTGTGAAGGTGAGGTGAAAATCAGGCGCGGCGTCGTACTGTCGTTAACATCCGGGCACATCCCTTCGCTATCGACCGGCATCCCTTTGATACGCAGTCCGGCCTTCAGAAATACGCTCTTCGCCCCAGGATAACCCGGCTCTTCGACCCACGCGGTATCACCCGCCACGCTCAGCAGATGCGTACAAATGCTCACTCCTTCAAGCGCGCCTTCGGTGATCACCACCTGCCGGGCATCACAGCGGATCCCACGTGACAGCGCCAGATGGCGCACTATCGCCTCCCGCAACGCAGGATCGCCCGCCGCATCGCCATACCCCAGCAGCGCATAGCCCTCTTCCCGTAGCACCCGGTCGAGTAGCCGCCGCCAGACGGGCAAGGGGAAATAGTTTATCGCTGGCGTGCCAGGGGTAAACGCCAGCACGGGTGAATCCCGGCGGGTCCCCGCTGGCAACGCCAGCAGCCTCTCCGGCAACGCAATAGCACAAGGCGGTCCTTCGTTCTCACCAGCAGAAAGCTGCCTCGCCACCCAGGTGCCCTGACGACTACGTGACAGATAACCCTCCATTGCCAGCTGATCCAGCGCTGCGTTGATGGTATTACGCGACAGATTGAGTCGTTCAGCAATGGTCCGCGAACCGGGTAGACGGCTTCCTCCCACCAGCGAGCCCTGCAGAATCGCCTCGCGCAGCGCGTGATAAAGCGTGCGCTGGAGGGTTCCGTGACTCCGGCGGTTTAGGGAATGTTCCAGCAGGGTGAAAAAGGCATCGTCAGGGATATTCATCGCGGCTCCTCGTGGCACCATCAAAACATACTCTGATGGCTCTTTTTATGGAACCAGTAAAACCGTAATCTCACCCTACTCATCCAGACAAGGAAATCCCATGAATCAGCAAAACGCATTCGGTCAACCCGTTGGCGAAGCCTTGCCCGACTGGCAACCACGCCCTCACCCGGAGCACCTCGTTCTGCAAGGCCGCACCTGCCGCCTTGAACCGCTGACTACCGCACACGCCGGCGCACTCTTTGCCGCACACCAACTGGCTCCGGATACCCGCAGCTGGACCTGGCTGCTGCGCGAGCCGGACAACAGCGTGGAGGGATATAGCGCCTGGGTTGCCAGCGTGGAGCATCTCAGCGATCCCATGCATTTCGCGGTAATCGATCGGCAGACCAACCAGCCGGTTGGCTCGCTGGCGCTGATGCGTATTGATGCGAATCATGGCGTGGTTGAAGTGGGACACGTGCATTTCTCACCGCTGCTCAGCCGGACTGTCATGGCAACGGAAGCCCACTGGCTGCTGATGAGCTATGCCTTCGATACGCTTGGCTATCGTCGTTATGAATGGAAATGCAACAGCCTGAACGAACCTTCACGCCGGGCGGCACAGCGGTTAGGTTTTCATTTTGAGGGACGTTTTCGCCAGGCACTGGTGATAAAGGGCCACAACCGCGATACCGACTGGTTCTCGATAATCGACGGCGAGTGGCCGCAGGTGGATAAGGCGATGCAACAGTGGCTGGCCAGCGAGAACTTTAGCGCCGATGGCCAGCAGCGTCAGACGCTGGAGAGCTTCCGCGCGACGGCAAATTAACGTCGCTTCTTGCGCCCCTGTACGGCTTTAAAGCGCGGGTTGCTCTTACAAATCACGTACAGCCGCCCTTTGCGCTTTACAATCTGGCAGTCCGGGTGGCGCTGTTTGGCGCTACGCAGCGAGTTGAGTACCTGCATCGTTAGTTCCTTTTCGCATCAATAAAACCGCCGAAACGTTGGCGGAAACGCGCCGTACTGCCTTCGTTGTTGAAGGCTTTCTGTTTACCGGTGTAATACGGGTGCGATTTTGACGACACGTCCAGGGTGACATAGGGATAGGTCACCCCTTCCAGTTCAATCACACGCTCGGTCTTAATCGTCGATCCCACTTTAAAATATTCATTCACGCTGGTGTCGTGGAACACCACGGTACGGTAATGCGGGTGGATATTGGCTTTCATGTTAACCCCACTAGATATGTTATAACATAACAACAAGATTACGCCGCACCAACGCAAAGATCAACCCTGAAAAGTTCATGGAATAACAAGTCAAAACCAGGAAGGCAGAACCAGAAGACAGAACAAGAAGACAGAAAACAGGCGGCGTGAGCCGCCCGTATCGGATTACGGATTGAGCTGATGAGCAAGTGCGCGCAGTTGTTCGGCAATAGCCTGCAGGTTTTTCCCCTGCTCGGTTTTCGGCCCGGTAGAGTGACGCACCACCAGTCTGGCAGGCAAAATCGACGAGGTATGCGATGTATCGCTATCCCCGCTATCGAGAAGGCGGCGCACGGCCTCTTTGCCTTGCAAATCGAGGTCCAGGGAAACCGTCGTCAGCGCCGGATAGAAGAAGGAGCTTTCGTAGGTATCATCATAGCCAATCACCGATTTTTCACCTGGAATCGGTACCTGATGCTGATGGAACGCGCTCAGCACACCCAGCGCCATCTGGTCATTTCCTACCAGTACTGCCGAGAATTTCGGCGTCTCACGCAGCATCTGCAACGCCCCGGCATAGCCGCTCTGCGCATCCCAGTTACCGCGAATCACCGTGACCGGCTGCAAACCATATCCTTCCAGGGTCTCCATCCAGCTTTTCAGGCGCAGCGTTGCGGATACCGAGCTCTCCGGGCCTGCCAGCAACGCAATATCCCGGTGACCCATCTCAAACAGATATTTGACGCTCGCACGGGTGCCATCAGCCGGGTTAAACGAAACGTTAAACACCGAACTGTAGGGGTCGACATCGAGGAAAAGACAGACGATGTCATCGTTGTCAGCCGCTATTTTCTGGGCCTCTTCGGTCTCCAGAGGCACGTTGATAATGACCTTATCAACCAGCTGAGACTTCAGCTCATTGATGGATTCCTGGATACTTTGATTGACGCTCTCATCAATCATCGAAATCAGCACCTGGTAACCTTCGACATTCGCATAGCGTTTTACCGCCGCGGCGACCTGTGAAGGGGCGTGCAGGGAGAGTGAAATCGTCACCAGCCCTACCGTTCGACTCTGCTTACCCACCAGCTGTTGTGCGAGGCGGTTCGGGACATACCGCAGCAACTCAATGGATTTCTCCACCTTGTGCCGTGTGGCTTCAGATACATTGGCAGATTTATTCAGCACCCTGGACACGGTCTGATAAGAGACGCCCGCATGACGAGCGACGTCTTCTAAAGTTGCGCTTTTAGACTTCATGGTCCGGTTCCTTATGTTGTTATCCCTGGATTGTAACAGGGGCCATTTGAAAAAACGCTCTTCTCAACATTCCATTGCGATAATTAGACGCAAAAAGTATTACGCTCACAATACAGTAAATTGTGAATACTCTCACCAACCGTAACAATTTACGCCATTTTATTTGCAGTTTATCACACAATCGCGATCGTTCATTTGCCTTGATTTACATTTAGGCATTTCATGACAGCGTTAATGTGAACGTAATACAAAACAATAAGAGGATTGACATGAACACTACGCTGCGCGCCCTTTCTGTTGCGTTAGCTGCTGCACTGGTTTCTCCCTCCGTGCTGGCCGCTTCCGCCTCTGTTCCTGGCATTGATTTTCATGGTTATCTGCGAGCCGGAGTTGGGGTCTCCGGTGACGGTAGCCAGGCCGAATGGCAAAAGAATAAAATTGGCCGTCTGGGTAACGAATCCGATACCTATGGCGAGCTGGAGTTGGGTTCAGAGGTGTACAAAAAGGACGATGTCAGCTTCTATCTCGACAGTATGGTTAGCATGGTTTCTGACGGGTCTAACGATAACGAATCGACCCTCAATGACGACGCGGAATTTGGCCTGCGTCAGTTAAACCTGCAGATCAAAGGCCTGATCCCTGGCGATCCTAATGCGGTCATCTGGGGCGGTAAACGCTACTATCAACGTCACGATCTGCACATCATTGATACCAAATACTGGAACATCTCCGGCTCCGGTGCCGGTATCGAAAACTACACCGTAGGCCCGGGTGCCGTTTCTCTGGCCTGGATCCGCGGTGACGCCAACGATGTCGATTATCGCGTCGACGGCGACAACGACGTCAATATTAACTATATCGATCTGCGCTATGCAGGCTGGAAACCGTGGTCCGGTTCATGGACGGAGTTCGGTATCGACTACGCTATGCCTAACACTACCAAGAAGCAGGATAGCTACGGTGGGCTGTATGACGCTGATAACGGCGTGATGCTGACCGGTGAAATCAGCCAGGATATGCTGGGCGGCTACAACAAACTGGTGCTGCAGTACGCGAACAAAGGTCTGGCACAGAATATGGTCTCCCAGGGCGGCGGTTGGTATGACATGTGGAACGAGGTCAACGATGCTACCGGCTATCGCGTCATCAACACCGGCCTGATCCCAATCACCGAAAAATTCTCGATTAACCATGTGCTGACCTGGGGCTCTGCCGACGACATCACCGACTACACCGATAAAACGCGCTTATTCTCGCTCGTGGCGCGCGGCCAGTATCAGTTCACAGACTATGTGCGCCTGATTGGCGAAGTGGGTGGTTTCTACCAGAAAGACAGCTACAAGAACAATACCTCCTACAAACAAGCCGGCGAGAAATACACGATTGCGCTGGGCCTGGCCGATGGTCCGGACTTTATGTCACGCCCGGAATTACGTATTTTCGCCTCGTATCTTAATGATTCCGAGGACGGCAAACCGTTTGAGGATCAAACTGCTAACAATACGTGGAACTTCGGGGTCCAGGTCGAGGCCTGGTGGTAATCGTCATATTAATTTTTGTACCTGTATTATCTCCACTGTAAGGTCGTAATTACCCTCCGGTAATGATTATTGCCATTGCTATTGCCCGGGATAATGTAATTTGTAGCATGACGGGAATATTGCTTTTATTTTGGGATAACTCAGCGATTGAGTTATCCCTTTTTCTTTATTTACGGCTGGTAAAATGCTCATCCAGCAATTGACGCAGGGCATCCGATTGCTTGCCAAAAATAGCATGAACCTGTTGACCGAGGATAATAACCCCTAAGGCACCCTGCTGCTGTAAAGCCTGAGAGTCGACGGTCGCCAGGTTATTCACCGTGACCCGCAAACGGGTAATACAGGCATCGACATTCACGATATTCCCCTCTCCGCCGAAGGCCTGAATTAACCCCTGTATTTGCTGTTTCTCGGCGTCATTCAACGGCACCGGCTGACGAGGCGGAGAGAAGTAATGCAGAAAAGATTTTAAACTCACCATAGTTTACTCCTGATTAAATACAGATAAAAAAAAACCTGCTCCCAGGAGCAGGTTCGGAGAAAGCGCAATTACGCTTTACGACTGAGGACACGGCAATCCCAGGGGGTTAAGGTCAGCGGCGCAGTGATATCGGCACCGGTCAGACTGTCCTGGTAGCCCTGCGGTAGGGTGACGCTGTGCTGCTGCGCACTATAGTTTTGCAGGAACACGTAGGTCGTTTCGCCATCGGTGCGCGCCGTCGCCACTACCGCCGGCGGAAGCTCGCTATCGATGGCCCGCGGCAGCGCCAGCTCTTTACTGATGGTGGCAAAGAAATCACGCTGGAAGGCCAGATCGTTACGTGATGCCACATGCCAGGCTTTGCCTTTGCCAAAGTGATTCACGGTGACCGCCGGGCGTCCCGCGTAGAAATCATCCCGGTAGGTCGCCAGCGGCTGTGCGCTTTCAGTATGAATCAGTTCGCACAAATGCCGCACCTGATATGGTCCTTGCAGGCCTCCTTCATTACCGGCCAGGCCCTGCACCAGGTTACGCTCGCCATCGTTCAGGCAGTCAATCTCTTCCGCCCAAATGCCCAGCAGGTTGCGCAGAGGCCCCGGGAAACCGCCAAGATGGCAAAGGTCAGATTCATTCACCACTCCCGTCCAGTAAGTGGTCACCAGATGCCCGCCGTTAGCGACAAACGCCTCGGCCCGTTCAGCAAAACCATCGCGAACCATATACAGCATCGGCGCAATGACCAGCTGATAGGCGCTGAGATCGCCATCCGCATCAATGACATCGACCGCGATCCCCTGCTCCCAGAAAGGCCGGTAGTGTTCATTGACGGTATTTTCATACTCCATCCCGAGATTGCGCGGCCCCTGAGCATCATCCAGCGCCCAGCGGTTTTGCTGGTCGAAAACAATCGCCACTTTCGCTTCAGTGCGGCAGCCCACCACACCGGGTAAGCGGCTGAGCATCTCGCCCAGCTTGCTAACCTCGCGGCCGATACGGGTGTCCAGGTGACCAACATGGTCAATGACCGCACCGTGGAATTTCTCCACCGAGCCGCGGCTTTTGCGCCACTGGAAGTACTGTACCGAATCGGCCCCGTGCGCCACCGCCTGCATAGAGGAGAGAATATGCATCCCCGGTTTTTTCAGCTTACTGGTCGGCTGCCAGTTGGTGGCACCGGGCGTTGACTCCATCAGGACGAACGGCTTGCCGCCTTTCAGGCTGCGCATCATGTCGTGATACATCGCGGTATAGCAGGCCAGCGCGGTTTCATCTTTATCGCGATGCCACATCGGGTAGCTATCCCAGGAGATAAAGTCCAGCGCCTGCGCCAGCTGCCAATAGTCGTAATCGTAGAAATACTCCATGAAGTTGGTGGTCACCGGCAGGTCGGCATTCGCCGCCTTCAGCGGAGCAATTTCATGACGGCAAAAATCGGTGACCTGCGCCGTGTTAAAGCGACGCCAGTCGAGATTCAGCCCGTGAATAGAAACTTCCCCCTGCGGCGCCGGAGATTCAATCTGCGACCAGTCGCTGTAGGTGTGGCTCCAGAATGTACTCCACCACGCATGGTTAAGGTTATCGAGCGTCTGATAACGTTCTTTCAGCCAGTCGCGGAAGCGCGCCTGACAGCGATCACAATGGCATTCGCCACCATATTCATTGGAGATATGCCATCCCAGTACGGCCGGATGCTGTGAATACCGTTCCGCCAGCAGGCTATTGATTTTAAAAATCTTGTCCCGATAAACCGGCGAAGTCATGCAGTGATTATGCCGTCCTCCATGCAATGCCGGTACGCGGTCGCGCCCCACCCGCAGCACCTGCGGGTAAGCCTGCGACATCCACGCCGGGCGGGCGCCGCTCGGCGTCGCCAGAAACACGTGGATCCCGGCGGCATACAGCTTATCCAGAATGCTGTCCAGCCAGCCAAATTCAAATACGCCTTCCTGAGGCTCAAGTTTGGCCCAGCTGAAAATCCCCACCGACATGACATTACAATTAGCCTGCTGCATCATGGCAATATCTTGCTCGATAATATCGGGATAATTCTCCCATTGCTCCGGGTTATAGTCAGCACCATGTAATAGCGCATTGACCTTTGGGCTCAAAGGCGAAAACTTATTCATAATAAATATCCTGAAATGTCAAACTTTACGATTAATTAAAGACTTTCGCCGATGGCAAAACTTTTCCCTGGCAATCAAACAGCGCCTGGTTTTCCCGGGCATTTCCCTGTTTCCATTCATCATGTATATATTTCATACCCGCCGGCGTGGCCCAGGTATTTCCCGGCACCGCAATCCAGGTCGGCTCCCAATAAAAAATACCTTTACCGCGTTGTTCAGGAACATCGATAACGGCCTGCATCAGGTCGTGAATATAATTATATTGCCCCTGAATAGTTGCTGGATAACCGCCATCTTTTTCTTCTTTCGCCTGGAAACTATTTTCTGCGTTATCGCAATTTTCCAGGGTATAGGCGTAGGCCGCCTCCACGACAATGACATCTTTGTTATAGCGCTTGCTGATATCATCCATATTCGCTTTTAGCGCGCTAATTGGACCATTCCAGTAGGTGTACATCGACAGGCCAATAATGTCGTAAGGCACATTGCGCTTGCTGATTTCATCGAACCACCAGCGGAAGGTATCGTTCTTGGTGCCTTCCGCCAGATGCAGCATGATTTTCACCTGCTCACCCTGCTTGAGATTCTCTTTCAGCCCGTCGATTGCCGCATTCAGCAATCCTGCCAGACGGTCAAATTCGCCACCGCCCTGCCCCCAGCTTTTGCCTTCTGGCCACAGCATGCCGCCGTTGATCTCATTCCCGATTTGCACCATATCCGGCAGCACACCTTCCTGCTTAAAGCGGGCGATGGTGTCGCGGGTGTAGTCGTGGATCGCCGTTTTCAGCTGCGGGTAATCCATTTTCTCCCATGCTTTGGGTTTGTACTGTTTACCCGGATCGGTCCAGAAATCGCTGTAGTGGAAGTCCAGCAGCAGCTTCATGCCCTGCGCTTTTGCCCGTTTAGCCAGCGCCAGGGTTGCCGCCAGATCGTTATCGCCACCGCCATAGCCCTGACCCTGAGCATCTTTCGGATCGACCCACAGGCGCAGGCGTACATAGTTCACGCCATCGGCTTTCAGGATGGCGATGGGATCCTGCAGCTGATTGTTGTGGTTATAAAATTTGGCGCCGTGCTTTTCAGCGTCCAGCAACGTGGAGATATCCGCACCTTTGATAAAGTCTGCAGGCATCGCGTTAAATGCACGCGTTTGCAGCGCTTCCGCGGCCAGCACAGCGGGGGAAAAACTGCATGCCAGACAAACAGCAAGCACAGCGGGTGTTAATCTTTTCATGGGGTTATCCTTTTGTACTGCCAGCGGTCAGGCCGGAAACAAAGTATTTTTGTAATGCCAGATAGAGAATCGCGACCGGAACGGCAATCAGCACCGCCCCTGCTGCATAGGTGGTGTAGCTGGCGCCCATTTTTTGCGCGACCAGGTTGTAAAGACCGATCGGTAACGTGTATTTGTCTGGCGTACGCAAAATGGTGCTCGACAAAATAAAGTCGCCCAGCGGGCCGGTGAAGGAGAACAGCGCCACCACCGCAAGGATCGGTTTTGACAGCGGCATGATGATCTCAAAGAAGATACGGAAGCTGCTGGCACCATCCATACGCGCTGACTCATCCAGATCTTTCGGGATCGCATCGAGATAGCCCTTCATCAGCCAGGTGTTCATCGGGATCATGCCGCCCACGTAGATCAGCACCAGCGCCAGGTGGCTGTTGATCAGCCCCAGCAGCTGCGAGAGCACGAAGATCGCAATCAGCGCAGAGAACTGCGGGATCATCTGCAGCAACAGAAACAGCATCAGCCCGTTCTGTCGCCCTTTAAACCGAAAACGAGAGAAAGCGTAGGCGGTAAAACTGACGCTGATTAAGGTGAGCGCCATGGTCATGAAGCTGATTTTCATCGAGTTCCAGTACCAGGTCAGGTAGTTCACATTACCGTTGAACAGGTCGGCATAGTGCTGGAATGACAGATTCTCAGGAATAATCGAGGTGCTGAGCAGGCTGTTTCCGGCATTCAGCGACGCCCCGACCGTCCAGATAAGCGGATAAATAATCACCACCGAGACCAGAATAACAACCAGCCAGGTGAGTGACAGGCGGATCCACTTTTCGCGTTTAATACTGGGTGATTTAGCCATGTGACTTCCCTTACGCCATGTCGTCGTTTTTGAAGGATTTGGTGGCGCGGAACTGCCACAACGCCAGGCCGACGACAAAAATCGACAGCAGAATAGTAATGGTTGCCGCAATGGCATATTGCGAAGAGGACATCGTCAGCTTGTAGATCCACGACACCAGAATATCCGTCCCGCCGGCGTTCGAACCCGCCACTGCTGGCCCACCGTTGTTGAACAAATAGATAATGTTGAAGTTGTTAAAGTTGAAGGTGTACTGGGTGATGATGATCGGCGCAATCGAGTACAGCACCAGCGGCAGGGTAATAGTCCGCAGACGCGTCCAGGCGCTGGCGCCGTCCATGGTTGCGGCTTCATACAGATCGTCAGGGATCGCCTGCAACACACCGGTCGTCATGGCGAACACAAACGGGAATCCTAACCAGGTTTGCATCATGATCAGCGCTGTTTTGGTCCAGAACGGATCGGTCAGCCACGCCTTCGGTCCAATGCCAAAGAACGACAGAATCGCGTTGTTAATCACCCCGAACGAATCGTTGAACATCCCCGCGAACACCAGAATGGTGACAAAGCCCGGAACCGCCCACGGCAGGATAAAAATGGTGCGAATCATCGGTTTAAAGCGCAGGTCTTTCTGGTTCACGAGGATCGCCAGCAGCACGCCGACGGTGCACTGCAGGGTCGTCGCCAGCAGCGTCCACACCACCGTCCACTGCAGGACGTCAAAGAAGGTCGAGCGCCAGATAGAGAGTGTGAAAATATTCACGAAGTTCTTAAAACCAACCCAGTCCACCAGCTTCGCCGGCGGCGTGTGGTACAGGTTGTAGTTCGTAAAGGCGATAGCAAAACCAAACAGAATGGGGAAAATGACGACGAACACCAGCAGAATAAAGCCGGGACTAATCATCAGATAAGGGAAGCCAGCGTTTAACAGCATCTGGTACTGTTTACGTACGCTGTTCAGGGCCACACCTTCATCGCGTTTTTTACCGTTAACCCAGGCATCGCGCAGTGAAAGGTAATAGACCAACAGACCGAAAGCGACGATCAGCACGCTGATGATCCCTTCCGCCAGCAGGAAAATAGAGTTATCCCGCGGCACTTCTTCGCCTAAGGTATAAAGCCCCCACAGACCTTCCTGCAGGAAGTCATAAAAAATTCCCATGAAACTGCTCAGCAGCACCAGGAAGACAAGCCCCTTCAGCCACTGGCGGTGATAAAACTGGCCAAAACCCGGTACGATAGCCAGCAGCAGACTGCACCACGCATGGCGCCCTGCACCGCGTGCTTCGGCAATATTTTCGCTGGGATTGATAATCACACACCACTCCTTCTGAAAACGGGAGGAGCGCCCCCCGTTTCTTTACCCCTAAGCCCTGATGTTCCGGAAAACAGGCTCATGCCTGTCACCGGTAAATGACCAACATCGCGATTACTGGTTGCTGGCCTGCATAGCCTCGATCTGCATCTTGATCTGTTTTTCGGCATTATCGAGCGCCGCTTTCGGCTCCTGTTTTCCGGTCAGGCTCAGCTCCAGCGCGGCATTTGCCGGCCCCCACACTTCGCCCATTTCCGGAATGCCCGGCATCGTCGTGGCGCGCGCGGACTGCACCGCGACCGCACTGGCTTTCTCGTCATTCTTGATCAGCGGATCGTCAATCATCGCTTTCAGGGCTGGGATCTCGCCGGTCGCCACATAGCGCGCCTTCACGTACTGAGGCTGGTTGATAAATTCGATAAACTGCTGGGCCAGCGCTTTGTCTTTGCTCCAGGTCGAAACCACATAACCTTTAACACCGAGGAACGAGCTCATCGGCTTGCCGTCAGGCAGCATCGGCAGCGGCGCGACGCCGTAATTAATCCCTGCAGCTTCATACGGCTGGAAAGCCCACGGACCGTTGATGACCGCCGCGGCTTTCTTCTCGGTGAATAAGGAATCGATGGCGTTCAGCCCGTTATCGCCAAGGATCCCGGCCGGGAAGACTTTTTCGCTGTAGAATTTTTTCAGGAAGGTGACGGCTTCAACCGCACCAGGTGTATTCAGGCCGACGTCCTGCGGATTAAATCCACCCTTGTCGTTTTTACCGAAGATATAGCCGCCCATCGGGCCAATAGCGCCCCAGCTGTAATAGATCTGATCGAACTTCGCCAGCAGGCCATATTTGTTCTGCGCCCGCTGAGCTTTCGAATAGTCGAACCACGCCTGCAGGCTGTCCAGCGGCTTGTCGATCAGGTCTTTGTTGTAAATCAGCACCAGGGTTTCCACCGCTTTCGGCACGCCGTACAACACGTTATCCATCCGGAAGGCGTTGATCGAAGCCGGGGTAAAGACCTCCTGCTTATCCGCCGCCAGCGTCAGCGGCGACAACAGCCCCTGCACTACCGCGCCACCCAACTGGTCGTTAGGGATGACCAGAACGTCAGGCCCAATACCCGCAGGGCCATCAAGGCGCAGCTTTTCCAGCTGCTGCGCATACGGCATCTCCTGCAGATTGACCTTAACGTCGTACTGTTTTTCGAAATCGCTTACCGCGGCTTTAATGCCGTCGGATTTTTTAATGTCTTCCCAGACGTTCAGTTGTCCGGCGGCGTGAGCCTGCAGGCTGACGAGCTGTCCGGCGGCCAGCGTAGTGAGGATAAGCGCAGCAAGAGTGTTCTTTTTCATTATCAACCTCATGTGAAGGTATAACAATTTATTGGTTTTTATTCGACATTGCCACTTATCAACATTCCTGAATCTGTTCATAAATGGCGGTTTACAGCGACATAATCAGATTTTCATGATTTGTTATACGCTACGCTTTGAGTGCGAACAAAACCACCTAAAGCTACCAGTTGTGTGATCATGATTGCAGAAATGAAACATCGATGTAGGGCACGAAAATGCTGGAAGTTATAGTCATCACATGATTTCAGCGCTGTTGAGCATAGTTCAGTCAGATTGTTACACGTAATACAATCATTACTGCAACCCTACTCCCAACGGCACATAACAATTACTAACCCCGGGGAATGTTGATGTCCAATATACGACTGAGGAATGTCACCAAACGGTTTGGTGACACCGTGACGCTGCACCAGGTCAATCTTGATATCGAAGACGGTGAATTTGCAGTCTTTGTCGGGCCGTCAGGCTGCGGGAAATCGACCCTGCTGCGCATGATCGCCGGGCTGGAAGATGTCAGCGATGGTGAAGTATTGATTGGCGATGAAGTCATGAACGACGTGGTGCCTGCCCATCGCGGTGTAGCAATGGTCTTCCAGTCTTACGCGCTCTACCCGCACATGACCGTGGCTGAAAACATGGGCTATGGCCTGAAGGTCAATAAAGTCCCTAAAGATGAGATCCGTCGTCAGGTCGAAATGGTCGCCAAAACGCTCCAGTTAACTCACCTGCTGGATCGCAAACCCAAGCAGCTCTCAGGCGGCCAGCGTCAGCGCGTGGCGATCGGGCGCGCCATCGTGCGCAACCCGCGCGTCTTCATGTTTGATGAGCCGCTCTCTAACCTCGATGCTGAACTGCGCGTCGAGATGCGCCTGCACATTGCCAAACTGCACCATGAATTGAAAACCACGATGGTGTATGTCACTCACGACCAGGTTGAAGCCATGACCCTGGCCGATAAAATCGTGGTGATGAATTACGGGAAAGTCGAGCAGATGGGCTCGCCGATGTCGCTGTACTACAACCCGGTCAATAAGTTTGTCGCCGGCTTTATTGGCTCACCCAAGATGAACTTCTTACCTGCCACCGTAACCGCCTGGCAGCCCGGGCAGCTCACCGTGCAGATGGCGCAACAGCACAGCCTGACGCTAAACATCACCACCACGCCGTTAACAGCTGGCGATGTGGTGACCCTGGGGATCCGCCCTGAACACCTGTCAACCGACGTGCGCAGCGGCACGGTGGTGGAGTTTCAATGCGAAGTGGTGGAACGTCTGGGGAATAACACCTATCTGTTCGGCCAGTGTTACGGCCATGACAACGTCAAAATTTTGCTGCCCGGCGACGTGCATTTCCGCCCATGGCAGAAAATCGACGTTGCGTTCGACGACCGCTTCTGTATGGTCTTTGATGAAAGCAATCAGCGGATCAGTGCTGATATCACGGCCCCGGATGCGCATTAACAACATCTGGTTGTCATGAACCGCTTTTATACTGATGTCGGGTGCTGGTAGCGAAGGCTGCCAGCATGCCAGCCACAGCCCTCGTTTTATTCCGTATCGCTCATTGCCTCGAACGCTGCG
Source organism: Klebsiella sp. B345 (assembly GCF_051131735.1). Taxonomy (NCBI): domain Bacteria; kingdom Pseudomonadati; phylum Pseudomonadota; class Gammaproteobacteria; order Enterobacterales; family Enterobacteriaceae; genus Klebsiella; species Klebsiella sp. B345. The sequence continues at coordinate 4,190,563 of NZ_CP180443.1, read as the reverse complement.
GATCATCCACTGTTTGCCCGATATCATCGTCATACGTGATTCGGGCATTTTTTAAATACAATAAAAATAACGTCTCGTCTGCGAGCTTTCTCAACTATCGGATATACTCAACAAACCCCCCATAATATAAGGATATGCGCATGACGACCCGGAATCTGGTGAGTCTGGTTACCGGGGTGTTGATACTTGCCGTCATTGTGCCAATAGCCTTAAGCATCTGGCTGGCGACAAACCAGGCAAAAATGCTGTTTTATACCGAACTGGATAACTACTCTTCGCGGGTCGTGGCGCGTATTCAACAGGTAGCAAACCAGGCAAGAGAAGCGCTGCAGGAAGCCGATACCCAAAGTGTTGTAACCTGCAGTCCACAGCACCTGCTCGCCATGCGCCGTATCGCCTATACCCATCGTTATGTACAGGAAGTCCTGTGGGTAAAGGATTCGATTCCGCAATGCTCTTCTCTTGAAGATCACAGTAGGCCTGTCACCTTCCCTGAACCCGATCATATCACCGCCGACGGCTATCGAGCCTGGCTCACCTCGGTTAGCGACATCGGTCTGAAGCACAAGATGACGGCGTTAGGCAGTAAGCATCATATTGTGATGATCGACCCTGCCTCATTTATCGATATCATTCCGCTCGGTCAGGAAAATATTCATGCAATCCTGTTCGGCATTAAATTCAAGCAGATTATTACCAGCAGCGAACCCCTCGATCCGGCAGTCTGGGAGCGAATCTGGAAGCTCGACAGCCAGACGCTCACCTTAGACAATACCGTTTATCGCCTTCACCGTATTCCCGAGCTGGGGCTGGCTATCGCTACCTGGTCATCCACGCTGCCGCTGCAGGAAAAATTTCGCCATCAGCTGATGTTGTGGTTGCCTCTTGGTCTGTTTATCAGTCTGCTGACCTCATTTTTGCTGCTACGGCTGCTGCGTACCCTGCGCTCACCGCGCTATGGCATGCTGGATGCGCTCCACTCAGACGCGATTCGGGTCCATTACCAGCCCATAGTCTCGCTGAAGGATGGCAAAATCGTTGGGGCCGAAGCGCTGGCCCGCTGGCAACAGCCCGACGGCAGTTTTTTATCGCCGGACATTTTTATTCCTCTTGCCGAACAGACCGGGCTGATCACCCACTTAACGGAAGATATCGTCCGCAAGATTTTTACCGATCTGGGGTCATGGCTGCATGATCGGCCGGACCTCCACATCTCAATCAATCTTTCGGTAGATGATTTGCGCTCCCCAAGGCTGCCCAAACTGATGCAGCAGCAGCTTGAACAATGGAAAATTACCCCGGCACAAATAGCCCTTGAGCTGACGGAACGCGGCTTCATCGATCCCGCCACCACTCTGCCGGTGATCGCCCGCTATCGCCAGGTGGGACACAGCGTGTCGATCGATGATTTTGGTACCGGCTATTCCAGCCTGAGCTACCTGCAAAAACTGGATGTCGATACGCTGAAAATTGATAAATCCTTCGTCGACGCCCTCGAGTACAAACCGCTCACGCCGCATATTATCAAGATGGCAAAAGCCCTTAATCTGGCGACCATTGCCGAAGGTGTTGAAACCCAAAGCCAGCGGGACTGGCTGTGTGAGCACGATGTTCTCTATGCGCAGGGCTGGTTGTACAGCCCGGCATTACCGAAGGATGAGTTTATCCAGTGGGCGGAAAATAACCTCAAAATGTACCGATTCCCCTGAGGTCATTACCTTTGCCGACAGTGGCCTGATATCAAGAGGCCACTTCGCCGCGACTGACCGCCGGTTCTGGCCGTACCGGCTGGCGGAACCACGGCAGACACAACTGGATCAGCGGGCCAATCGTCAGGGCATACAGCACGGTTCCAACCCCGAAAGTCCCGCCCAGCGTCCAACCAATCACCAGTACCGACACTTCAATCGCCGTGCGAATCCCACGTAAAGACCAGCCGGTACGGGCATGTAAACCGGTCATCAACCCATCACGGGGTCCGGGACCAAAACCAGCACCAATATACATTCCAGTCGCCAGGGCATTCATGACGATAGCGCCGACCAGCATCAGGCTGCGCACCACCAGCGAATCCAGCGGCGGTAGAACGGCGAGCGTGGCGTTAGCCGCCAGCCCCAGCACAATGACATTGCTGATGGTCCCCAGACCCGGCATCTGGCGCAACGGGATCCACAGCAGCAGCACCGCGGCGCCGGTCAGAATCATCACCGTGCCAAAATCGAGACCAAACTGCTTGCCGACGCCAAGGTGAAACACATCCCACGGGTCAGCGCCGAGATTGGCATGAACAAACAACGCGGTCGACACACCGTACAGAACCAGACCGACATAAAGCTGCACTAATCGACGTAACATTTTTTACCTCTGGATGATTGCGGACAACTCCATCATCGATAAAAATGGATTGATAATTAATGGCCAGTTTTAGAAAAGTGGATCGCTATGGTTTCTCGTCGCTTTGGTACGCAATCTCTGGTTCGTCTGCTGGGCCACTGGCAGGCGCCTTCTGGCCGCACGCCGCTCTGGCGCCAGCTGGCGGAAGCTCTGCGCCTGCTGATCCTCGATGGCCGCCTGACCCTCGAAACGCGCCTGCCCGGCGAACGGGAGCTGGCCAGCGCCCTGAACGTCAGCCGCACTACCGTTGCCAGCGCGCTGGGCCAGCTGCGTGAAGAGGGTTATCTTTACAGCCGTCAGGGCAGCGGTTCGCGCATCGCGCTACCGGAACGTTCGGGCGCAGCAGGAGATGTGGCCTTCCGTCCATCATCAATAAATCTGGCAACCGCCGCCCTGAGCGCCGGGCCAGAAATCCATCAGGCTTACCAGCAGGCGCTGACGGTAATGCCGCAGTATCTCGTAAATACCGGTTACGATCAGCACGGATTACAGGTCTTGCGTGAAGCCATAGCCCGCCGCTACGCTGAACGAGGGCTGCCCACCCGTAGCGATGAAGTGATGATCGTCAACGGCGCGCTGAGCGCTTTTGCGCTGGTTTTACGGCTGCTGACCGGGCCAGGCGACCGGGTTGTGGTCGACGCCCCGACCTATCCCATGGCCATCAGCGCCATTCAGGGCGCCTCCTGCCGGCCGGTCGGCGTCGCCCTGCCGCAGCAAGGCTGGGACTGCGATGGCCTGGCGGCGACCATTGCCCAAACGGCCCCCCGCCTGGCCTGGCTAATGCCCGATTTTCACAATCCCACCGGTCGCTGCATGGACAACGCCACCCGTCAGCGGGTCGCCGATATCGCGGCACAAACGCGCACCACGTTGGTCGTCGACGAGACGATGGTCGATTTGTGGTACAACGCGCCGCCACCACCGCCGCTGGCAACCTTCAACCCTGATGCACCGGTGATTACCATTGGTTCTGCAGGAAAAAGTTTCTGGGGAGGATTACGTATTGGCTGGATCCGCGCCTCTTCACGAACCATCGCCTCGTTAATGCAGGCCCGTGATTCGCTCGATCTCGGTACGCCGTTGCTTGAGCAACTGGCCTGTAGCTGGTTACTGGAACATGAGAAAACGCTGCTGCCCGCACGTCGGGAGATGCTCGCCGCACGCCGTGATATGTGCAGCGCGCTGATGACAGAGTTCTTCCCACAGTGGCGCTTTTCATCACCGGAAGGCGGGCTGTCGTTTTGGGTAGAATTACCGGGAATGCTGGCGACGCTGTTCTCGGCGAGGGCAGAAAGTCATGGGATTCATATTGGTACCGGTACGCGTTTCGGTCTGGCGGGTGCCTTCGATCGTTATTTGCGTTTGCCTTTCACCCTGGCGGATGAGGAGTTGCGCAGTGCCTTTACGACGCTGCAGCCATTGTGGGCGGGGATTTCACAACAGAATGAAAATTCAAGAATGCGGAAAATAATATAATAAAATATCGACGGGCTGGCATCAGCCCGTCAAAAAGTCATCATCCATGATGCATTTGAGATGTTTTTTATAAATTGCACTTCATCATGTCAGGACTATATGTCAGCCCGATGACACCGATGAATGAATGTCATTAATGCTGGCGTGGAATAGGAAAACTTTTTAACGAGATAATAAATCCATCTTCATCTTTTTTAATTTTTGCTCCGGTGTCACACCAGTCGGAGGCAATGCGAAAAAACTCATCACTACCGATATTCCAGTTGAGGCGAACATGCTTAACATACCCCGAACGTAACATGTCGCAGGCTTCGCTGTAGTTGCTGGCTGTAGAGAGTTGTTGTTTCATTTTTTCTTCTTCAGGATTTTTCTTAACGCTTTGATTTCTTTAGGGGTTAATGGAGAAGTTTCTTCTTCGGTATGCTGACTATCAATATCTTCTTCCGAAACCCCCGCCTCGTCTGCCGAATCTGCTGTTTGGAAAGCCAGCAGCAGCAGTTTCTCCGTTGCAGTACCCAGGTTCTCGTTATTTACTTCCGCGTAATGACGCAGCTTTTCTTTTAACTCTGCATCAATTTTTACGTTTAATACGACTGTGGTCATCGCCATGCTTCCCGTGCAAAAAAATTTACAATAATTAATACACGAAGTTAACAAACCGATCCAGACATATATTTCAGACTTGTTACCTGGTAGTAATTAGCGTAATTAATTTGCCTGTTATTTGTGACATGGAAATGACATTAATATTTCAGTAATATTGCAAAAATATGACATATAATTTTAAAGAATAAAAATTAGTGTTGTTTAGAAGGAATAGTAAGCAGGAATGGCACAGCGTCAGAGGGATATCACGAGGAGGGAAAGCGCTGCAGGCCCATGCTCACGGGCATCGTGCTGCAAAAAAGGAGGGCAAACCGTGCGATGTTGTGGCGTTCGGGAATCGTTGAATGAAAATGAAAAAAACCGTGGGGATCCCCAGAATTGGGTGGGGGCCCTGCCAGCTACATCCCGGCACACACGTCGTCTGCTCTGGCTGCTTCCTTCCGGATCTGACCTGGTAAACAGAGTAGCGTTGCGGGAGAACCAACAGAGCCCCCATTGAGAGCGTTGTTACCCAACGCGCTGGCGCATTATCCCTACTGCACCGGCGAATTGCAAGCTAACGCCGACCGGATGCTGGTTTATTGTCCAACACCCGCTACATTGCCCGAGCCGGCCAGGTTCTGCCTGGCGCTATCGGGTAGAGATCAAGGTATTGCGAGCATTATCGCAGTACCTTTCCCGGTATGCATCCATACTGACAGCATGGAATAACAGGTTTATGAATCAGTATTTTATCTCAATGGTAATAGCATGAGCGAATCACCGCGTTTTACAACGACTCTGGCGATGCCAGAGATTGACGGCGTCACCCTCTCCTTTCAGGGGCTACATTTTCTGCGCCCGGAACTGATGCTGGATTTTGTCAGCGTGAGCAGCGGCACTCTGCTGGCCATCACCCCGGTTGCGCTACTCTATTCCACGGTCGGTGTCCTGCAACGCCTGGATTTGCGCAAGCTGCCTATCGAGGTCAGCGGTCGCGTCATTTATCCGATCAGTTCTCAGCAACTTCCTTCCCTACGGGCAAAACTGATCATCAATGGCCAGTCCCGGCGGCTGAAATTTTTTGAAAGCCTGGTCGCCATGACCCCGGATGATAACGTCCATGGTATGCAGATCCTCGGCCTGTCACTCGAATTCACCGTCGCGAAACCGGCATAATGCCCGTCCCTGTACAGCTCCTCTGCCAGCGCTTATCCTGAACCTTTCCCGGTGACAGGACCAACAATGGATTCTCTCGATACATTTCCCCGACGGGTCTGGCAGATTGTGGCCTCCATTCCGGAAGGTTACGTCGCGACCTACGGCGATATTGCCCGACTGGCAGGCTCACCGCGCGCCGCGCGTCAGGTAGGCGGTGTGCTCAAACGACTGCCCGAAGGCTCAACGCTTCCCTGGCATCGTGTCGTCAATCGCCACGGCGATATTTCGCTTACTGGCCCGGATTTGCAGCGCCAGCGCCAGGCGTTGCTGGCGGAAGGTGTGCAGGTATCCGGCAGCGGCCATATTGACCTGCAGCACTATCGCTGGGTGTACTGAAGACAAAAAAATGCCCCTGAACAGGGGCGTGTGTAGAGGTTACTGTGCGGTCGTCGTTGAGCCGGTATCGCCGGCAACCGGAACGGCGGTATGCTGCACCGGAACCAGCAGCAGGTCGGCGCGATTCCCTCCCTGAGTCACTACCGTTTGTACGGTATCGGTGATAAACATCAGCTGACCATTCACCGTAATTGCCGAACTCAACAAAATACGCGCATTCGGCTTAATATCCGCCGGGTTATATGACAGGACAAAATTATACGGTGGCTGTTTGCCTTCAGTACGTACCGCTTTCTGCGACAGGACCCGTGCCGGGGCATCGGCCAGAGAAGCATCAGCCAGGGTGACCGTCAGTACCGCATCCGGCGGTAGTGCTACTTTTTGCCGGATAGCGATGGTGCCTGAAACATTAGGCTGCTGCTGAGAAGCGCTCAGCGAGGCAATGCCATAAGGATCGGGGGCTGCTGCTGCATTGGTCGTCGAGGCGCTGTGATTATTCGCGCAGGCGGTCAGTGTAGCGGCAACAGCTAAAGCACTAAACATATAGGCAAATTTCATTATGTTCTCCTTTTCATCCCTTTATCTACAGGAGCATGTCCGGCCGACTGGCGAGCAGGAACATTCGTAAATAAGCGTAACACAGATCTCAGTCGTCTTCCTGCAAGCGGCCCTTTATTCAGATTATTGAACCCATCGGACCACTTGCGATTCCAGGTTATACTTTCCCTCAATACGCGCTGCGCGACGCAGTTATTACTGATTGAGGATAAATATGAGTCAGGCATTAACCAATCTGCTGGCATTGTTGAATCTGGAAAAAATTGAAGAAGGGTTATTCCGCGGGCAGAGCGAAGATCTGGGGTTGCGTCAGGTATTTGGCGGCCAGGTCGTCGGTCAGGCACTGTATGCCGCCAAAGAAACCGTGCCTGCCGAGCGCTTGATCCACTCGTTTCATAGCTATTTTCTGCGTCCTGGCGATAGCCAGAAACCGATTATTTATGACGTCGAAGTCCTGCGCGACGGCAATAGCTTTAGCGCTCGCCGGGTGGCGGCAATTCAGAACGGTAAACCGATTTTCTATATGACCGCCTCTTTCCAGGCGCCAGAGCCGGGCTACGAACACCAGAAATCTATGCCAGCAGCCCCGTCGCCGGAGGGGCTGCCGTCCGAAACGGATATCGCGCGCAAGCTGGCCCACCTGCTGCCGCCGCAGGCCAAAGATAAGTTTCTCAGCGATAAACCGCTGGAGATCCGCCCGGTAGAGTTTCATAACCCGCTGAAGGGCCACGTCGCGCAACCAACCCGTCAGGTGTGGTTCCGGGCCAACGGCGCGGTACCGGAAGATATCCGTATCCACCAGTATCTGCTGGGCTACGCTTCAGACTTTAACTTTCTGCCGGTGGCCCTGCAGCCGCACGGTGTCGGGTTCCTTGAACCTGGCATGCAGGTCGCCACGATCGACCACTCCATGTGGTTCCACCGCCCGTTCAACATCAACGAGTGGCTGCTATACAGCGTAGAGAGCACCTCTGCCTCCAGCGCCCGCGGCTTTGTGCGTGGCGAGTTTTATACCCAGGATGGCACCCTGGTAGCATCAACGGTGCAGGAAGGAGTCATGCGCAATCGTAATGCGTGAGCGTAGCGCATAAAAAAAGCCTCCCATCGGGAGGCTTTGCTACTACAGGAGACAACTCAAATTATCAGGCGTTGTACGCGTTCTCGCCATGGCTGTTGACGTCCAGCCCTTCGCGTTCCTGCTCTTCCGGTACACGCAGGCCCACGGTCATGTCCGCCACTTTGTAGCCGATGTAGGCAACAATACCGGACCAGACGATGGTGATAGCGATACTTTCCAACTGAACCAGCAGCTGATGGCCCATGGTGACGCCTTCTGCGTAGCCCACGCCGCCCAGAGAGGTGGCAGCAAAGATACCGGTCAGAATACAGCCCACGATACCGCACACGCCGTGCACACCAAAGACATCGCAAGGGTCATCCACACGTAACCAGCGTTTCAGCACGGTGACACCCCACAGACCCGCAAGACCCGAGGCGATACCGACAATCAGTGCGCCGCCGACGCCGATGTAACCACATGCTGGCGTAACACCAACCAGACCCGCAATGGCACCTGAACAAGCACCCAGCAGAGAGGGTTTACCACGAGTCACCCATTCGCCGAAGGTCCAGGCCAGAATCGCGCCAGCGGTCGCCACCACGGTGTTGACGAAGGCCAGGGCCGCAATTTCGTTCGCCGCGCTCGCAGAACCGGCGTTAAAGCCAAACCAGCCAACGTAGAGGATCGCTGTACCGGTGAAGACCATTGGCAGGTTATGAGGTTTAAACGCTTCTTTGCCGAAGCCAACACGTTTGCCCATCATATAAGCACCTACCAGCCCGGCCACCGCGGCGTTGATATGCACGACGGTACCGCCGGCGAAGTCAAGCGCACCATGGGTTGCCAGCAGACCGCCGCCCCAGACCATATGCGCAATCGGCACATAGGAGAGCGTCATCCACACCACCACAAAAATCAGCACCGCGGAGAAGCGGATACGCTCAGCCAGCGCGCCGACAATCAGGCCAACGGTAATACAGGCAAAGGAGCCCTGGAACGCCACATGAATGTACTGATAGAAAGTGCCCATCAGCGCTTTCAGTTCAATATTTTTCAGCATCACCCAGTCAAAGCTGCCGAAGAAGCTGCCGCCGGTCCCGAAGGCCAGCGTATAGCCATAAACCACCCATAACACGCACACCAGCGCAAAGGTGACGATCACCTGAGTCAGCATTGAGAGCACGTTCTTGCCGCGAATCAGGCCGCCGTAAAACAGCGCGATGCCCGGAATTGTCATAAACAGCACCAGCGCGGTGCAAATCATCATGAAGGCGTTGTCAGCTTTATCTGCCACTGCCGGTGCGGCCATGGCCAGCCCCGGAAGAAGTGCCAGCGCACCCAGACCCGTTTTCATTGTCGCTATTTTCATTTTCTCGATCCCCATCACTGTGTGGTCTGGTCGTTACAGTGCCGCTTCGTCGGCTTCGCCGGTGCGGATGCGAATAACGCGTTGCAGTTCGGCGACAAAAATTTTGCCATCGCCAATTTTTCCGGTGTAGGCCGCTTTACTAATCACATCAACGACCTCATCAAGCTGATCGTCGGCAATCGCGACGTCAATCTTCACTTTTGGCAGAAAATTGACGCTATATTCGGCACCACGGTACAGCTCAGCATGACCCTTTTGACGGCCAAACCCTTTTACCTCAGTGACCGTAAGGCCCTGAATGCCGATGGAAGATAACGCTTCACGCACATCTTCCAGTTTGAATGGTTTGATTACCACGGTAACCAGCTTCATAAGTCCCCTCCGCTCAGAATTCGTAATGGCAGCAGCTAACACACAGGGAATAAAGCAAGGGCTATGCCAGAAATGAAAAAGGACCGCACAGCGGCCCTTTTCACAACGAAAAGACAAGAATGGGGGAAGAATGCCTCAGAAAAGCATCCGTTTCGGCCAAAAATGCACCATAACAGTGCACGACGCGTTGCATTTTTGCACCACATTTATTCGCCACAAAACCGCTGCCTGTTTATGGTGCATCAGGCGGTCAGCGACTCTTCCTGCGCGCTGGCCGCCAGCTCTTCACCGGCCAGCTGCAGCTGATACATCTGCCAGTAGCGCCCTTTTGCCGCCAGCAGTTGCTGATGATTACCACGCTCAACGGCCTGTCCGCGATGGAGCACCAGAATGGTATCGGCCTCCACGATCGTTGACAGGCGGTGCGCAATCACCACGAGGGTGGTGTGCTGGCGTACTTTGGCCAGCGCCTGCTGAATAGCCTGCTCGGTACCGGAATCGATATTTGCCGTCGCCTCATCGAGAATTAATATCTGCGGGGTATCGACCAGCACCCGCGCCAGTGCCAGCAGCTGCTTCTGCCCAACGGAGAGATTATTCCCCTGCTCGCCCAGCTGGGTGTAGATCCCTTCATCCATGCTGCGCGCCAGCTCCGCCAGTTGCACCGATTCCAGCGCCTCCCAAACCTGCGCCTCGCTGATGTCACGACCGAGGGTGACGTTGGCATAAAAAGTATCGGCCAGCACCACCGGATCCTGCTGCACCATCGCCACGCCCTGGCGCAAGGCGCTGTGGCTTAACGACGCGAGCGGACGCCCGTCGATGCGAATCTCCCCCTGGGTCAGCGGGTAGTAGCCCATCATCAGGCTAGCCAGGGTGCTTTTCCCGCTGCCGGTATGGCCCACCAGGGCCACAAAACCACGGGAGGGGATCTCCAGATTAATCTCTTTCAGCACCAGTCGATCGCCACGGTAGGCAAACGACAGATCCTCGATTGATACCCTGCCGCTGCGCAACGGGGCATTATCCTGTCCCCACGCCTGGCGCGGGCGATCCATCAGTTCGAACACTCGCTCGCCGGCAACAACTGCCTGCTGGAGCATCGACTGCTGCGTCGTTAGCTCAATCAGCGGCTCATTCAGGCGCCCAAGGTAGCTGATAAAGGCATACAGTACCCCGACTTCAATCGTGCCGACGGCACTGAATCCAAACAACATCAGCAGCCCGCAGAGCACCAGGGTTGAAAACAGGCTCAGCAACGGACGCAGGAGGAAACCGTCAAGGCGCAGCGTCTGCATACGCGCCAGATAGTGAGCGTGGCTGGCTTCACGCATCCGTTCGCCGAACCGCGCCTGCTGGCGGAACTGCTGGATGACGCCCATGCCGTTAATCACTTCATTAAAGCCATCGTTGATATCCGCCAGCCATGCGCGAACCCGGCGCACTATAGGTGTGCTGTAGCGTTGATAAATCAGCATGACAATCAACACCGCCGGGAAGATGGCCAGCGCCACCAGCGCCATCCGCCAGTCGAGGCTGAACATCGCCACCAGCATCGCGCCAATCAGTGCGGCGCTGCGCAGCACGGTCGCCACCACAGTCACATAGAGGTCGCGAATCACTTCGGTGTCGTTGGTCACACGAGAGATCAACTGCCCAACCGGCTGGGTGTCAAACTCGCTGAGCGGCTGGCGCAATGCCGCATCCATCACATCGCTTCGCAGTTGTTGTACCACGCCGACGGCGGCACGGTTAAACAACAGCGACTGGTTATAGTGCAGGGTGGCCGCGAGGATCTGTAATCCAAGATAGGCCACCGCCAGCCCGCAAACCAGCTTCAGCGGCAGCGAGTTCTTCGCCACCATATTATCGATAAAGTAGCTGATCAGCAGCGGACCGCTGACTTCGGCCGCGGCGGCAATCCACATCATCACCACCGCAATAATCAGCGGCTTACGCCACGGAGAACCGTAAGCCAGCAGGCGTTTTAAGGTGGGCCAGAGTTCGGCAAAACTACGCATCGGTGGCCTCCTCATGTTCTTGTGGCGCATCATCCAGCGCCGCTTCCAGTTGCTGATAACGATACATATCGCGGTACCAGCCAGGTTGAGCCGCCAGTCCGTCGTGGCGACCGCGCTGGACGATATGTCCGTGCTGCATCACCAGGATCTCGCTGGCTTCCGTTAAGGCCGACAGACGATGGGCGCTGATGATCACCGTGCGCCCTTCCCCCCATTGCCGTAGGTTATGCAGGATCTGGTGTTCTGTCCGGCCATCCACCGCCGACAGCGCATCATCCAGAATCAGGATCTCCGCCTCCAGCAGCAGCGCGCGGGCAATCGAAATACGCTGTTTCTGACCACCGGAGAGCATCACGCCGCGTTCACCCACTTCCGTTTCATATCCCTGAGGCAGACGCAAAATATCGTCGTGTACGCTGGCTAACCGCGCCGCACGTTCTATTTGCTCTGGCGTCGCATCAGGTCTGCCGAGCGCGATGTTATTAGCGACGGTATCGGAAAACAGAAACGGCGTCTGGTTAACTACCGCCAGCCTGGCGCGCCAGCTATCGAGCTGCAGCCGGGTCAGGGGAATATCATGAAAACGAATATCCCCCTGGGTGACATCAAAGTGACGTTGGATCAGCGCCAGGATGGTGCTTTTTCCCGAGCCGGTTGGCCCGCAGATACCCAGCATCTGCCCTGGCTGGAGCACAAAGTTCACCTTTTCCAGTGCAGCTTTATGCGCCTGCGGATAGATAAACTCGCGCACCGCAACATTCAATACGCCACGGCCTTCAGGCACCTGTTCGCTGCCATCGTTGACGGTCGGCGCCTCTTCGAGCATCGTGCGGATGCGGCTATAGGCCGCGCTGCCGCGCTCAACAATGTTAAACATCCACGCCAGCGCCAGCATCGGCCAGATCATCAGCCCGAGGTACATCACAAAGCTGGTCAACTGGCCGAGCGTCATGCTGCCCTGTATCACCATCCAGCTCCCTCCGCCGATTGCCAGCAGATTCGCGGTGCCAATGGCGATATAAATCGTCGGGTCGAATCGCGCATCGATGCGCGCTACCCGCATATTTTTCTTTCCGGTATCCGCTGCATCGGCAGAGAACTGCGCCGACTGGCGGTCTTCAAGACCAAAGGCTTTGATCATGCGGATACTGGTCAGGCTTTCCTGGGTTCGGTCGTTCAGGCTGGAGAACGCCGCCTGGGCAACGCGGAAACGTTCATGCAGCGCATCGCCGTTGCGCTTAATCACCAGCGCCATTACCGGCATCGGCAGCAGCGCCAGCAGCGTGAGCTGCCAGCTGATTTGTGTCGACATCACGATGAACACCGCGCAGCCCATCACCAGTGAGTCGACCAGGGTCAACACCCCCTCACCCGCGGCAAAGACCACCCGGTCAACGTCGTTGGTCGCGCGCGCGATCAGATCCCCGGTTCGGTGGCGCAGGTAAAAGGCGGGATGCTGGCGGCTGAGCTGGCGATAAAAGTCTTCCCGCAGCTCCACCGCCAACTGATAGGACGCACCGAACAACAGTACGCGCCAGACGTAGCGCAGCAGATAGACCATCACCGCGATCAGCACTAATGAGCCGATCCACAGCCAGATCGTCCCGGCGCTAAAATGTTGTCTGGTGACGCCATCAACCACGATCCCTACGACTTTCGGCGGGATCAGTTGTAAAATGGCGATAATGATCAGCAAGGCAATGGCACCGAGATAGCGGCGCCACTCCCGGCGGAAGTACCAGCTGAGTTGGGCAAATAATCGCAAGCAGTAGAATCCTGAGTGTGTCAATCGTCGCGGCAAGCGCCGCTAATCAATAGGTAAGGCCGTAGTGTATTTTATCTGTTCCATCGCGAAACTCGAAGTGACATCAGACAACCCCGGCACGCTGTTCACCAGCCGTTTATAAAAATCATCGTAGCGTTTCATGTCCGCCACCTGCACTCGCAGCAGGTAATCGTACTCTCCCGCCATACGCCAGAACCCCAGGACTTCCGCCATCTGGGTGACTTCACTGACAAAGCGGCAGTACCAGTCGCTGCTGTGGTGCTGGGTTTTAATCAGCACAAATGCCGTCAGACCAAGGCCCAGCTTTTCTGCATCCAGCAGCGCCACGCGCCCCCGCAGGATACCCTCATCTTCCAGGCGCTTCAGCCGTTTCCAGCAGGGAGTGGTGGTCAGATTAACGGCATCGGCCAGCGCCTGCAAAGAGAGGGTGCAGTCTGTTTGCAGCAGAGAAAGCAGCTTGCGGTCAATTTTATCTAACATTGGGCGCTCTCGGAGAAAATTTTACTCCTTACAGTGTAATCGAAAGGCTAAATAGCAACAATTTTTCCTCACACTTCCGCTAAGCTGGGCACAAAATGACAAACAGGAAATAACGATGAATAGCGCCTGGGTAAAACACGCCATTAGTGAAATTAACGCCGATTATCAGCGTTCCGCCGACACGCACCTTATTCGCCTGGCGCTGCCCGGATTCCCAGGTATCCAGATCTATCTAAAGGATGAGAGCACCCATCCTACCGGCAGTCTGAAGCACCGCCTGGCCCGTTCACTTTTCCTGTACGGCCTGTGCAATGGCTGGATTAAGGAAGGCACCACGATCATTGAAGCGTCTTCCGGCTCAACCGCCGTGTCGGAAGCCTATTTTGCCCGTCTGCTGGGCCTGCCGTTTATCGCCGTGATGCCGTCCTGCACAGCAAAACGCAAAATCGAACAGATTGAGTTTTATGGCGGCCGCTGCCATTTCGTCGAAAGTGCGTGTGAAATCTATGCCGCCTCCGAGATGCTGGCCCGCGAACTGAACGGCCATTATATGGACCAGTTTACCTTCGCCGAGCGCGCGACGGACTGGCGCGGCAACAACAATATTGCTGACAGCATTTTCCGCCAGATGACTCATGAACCACATCCGCAGCCCTCTTATATCGTGATGAGCGCCGGTACCGGGGGAACCTCAGCTACCATTGGCCGCTATATCCGCTGTCAGGGGTATGACACGCAGTTACTGGTCGTGGATCCACAAAACTCGGTATTCCTCGATTACTGGCAGAGCCGCGATAGCGCACTGCGCAGCACCGTCGGAAGTAAAATCGAGGGGATAGGTCGCCCGCGGGTCGAACCGTCATTTATCCCGGATGTGGTGGATGACATGCTGCGGGTGCCGGACGCGGCCAGCGTCGCTACCGCTTTGTGGCTGGAAACGCTGCTGGGGCGGAAAGTCGGCGCCTCTACCGGAACCAATATGTGGGGCGTGCTCGAGCTTGCCGTGCGAATGCGTGCTGAAGGACGCAGCGGCTCCATTGTCACTCTTCTGTGCGATAGCGGCGAGCGTTATCTCGAAAGCTATTACAACCCGCAGTGGGTGGCGAGCCATATTGGTGACATCGCACCGTGGCAGGCAAAAATTGCGGCAATGGTGAACGGACAATAAAAAAAGCCAGACACCGAGGCGTCTGGCTGCTGGAAGGGTCTATTTATTCGGGGGAATAAGGAAGATCAGGATTATCCAGCCAATGCGTTAAAAAATGAGAGACCGCCTCGTGGCGACAGTCCCCGATAACCGGTAAATGCGGCAGCTCGGCTTTGAGCTGCGGCATCGCGTTACCCATAATCACGCCGCGCCCGACGCTTCCCAGCATCTCGCGGTCGTTCATGGCATCGCCGAACGCCATACAATCCTGCATCGACACGCCAATATGCTGGCCAAGTACCGCCAGCGCAGCGCCTTTATTGCAGCCATTCGGCAGCACTTCCAGACAATCAAACGCCGAGAAGCAGATATGTGCCCGTTCGCCGAGCGCTTCAGCCAGCTGAACCTGGAGGCGCTGGAGATCGTCGTGATCGCCGCAGAAGCACACCTTGGTGACTTTATTGCCCGGCATCCGCTTCGGATCGGCAATCTGATAACGGAAACCGCTAAAAATATGTGCTTTCAGTAGCTCGGGCATCTCCTGCCCGGTAAACCAACCCTGGTCATTAAAGACGTGCATGCTGGCTGCGGTGTCCCAGTGACGGTGAAGCACCGCCTCCGCGACATCCGGAGTCAGATCGCTTCGGTGCAGCTCTTCGCCGTTCAGGGTATGGATCCGCGTACCGTTGCCGGTAATTAAGTAGGCATCCAGCGCAAACTCACCGATAACATGGCGCATTTCCAGCGCATGGCGTCCCGTGGCAAAAGTCAGGGTGATATCACGCTCACGCAGACGTCTGAGCGTCGCGAGCGTAGTCGTTCCCAGACGATGGTCCGGCATCAACAACGTGCCGTCCATATCAAATGCAGCGAGTCTTGCCATGTTCTGCTCCCCAGAGCGTGATGAGTTTTGCTTGAGTTCCAGTATTGCCTGAGATATACGGAAGTAATAGTGAATAGATAGATTATATTGTTCCGGATTTATCACTGACCGCAGAGGCCGCTTAAAGGACCAATCCAGAACACAAAATCATTTAAGCTGGATTAAGGCGGCAAGTAAGCGAGTCCCCAGGAGCTTACTCCAGTCAGTGACTGGGGTGAGCGCGCGCAGCCAACGCAGAGGCAGCTTAAAGGATAACGTGTAATGAGGTTATTAAATCGCCTGAACCAGTACCAGCGCCTCTGGCAACCCTCGTCAGGGGCGCCACAGCAGGTGACCGTCGGCGAACTATCCGCCCGTTGCTTTTGCAGCGAGCGCCATATTCGAACCCTGCTTCGTCAGGCCCAGCAGGCCGGCTGGTTGAGCTGGCAGTCCAGCGCCGGGCGTGGGAAGCGCGGCACCCTGACATTTCATCGCTCGCCGGAAACGTTACGGAACGAGATGATGGAGCTGGCATTGAACAACGGGCAGCAGAAAAATGCGCTGGAGCTGGCTCAGCTGGCGACGGGCGAGCTTAAGGCTCTGCTCTCGCCATTTCTTGGCGGCCAGTGGCAGAACAATACGCCGACCCTGCGTATTCCCTACTATCGCCCGCTCGATCCGCTCCAGCCGGGGTTTTTACCCGGTCGCGCGGAGCAGCATCTGGCCGGCCAGATTTTCTCTGGCCTGACGCGCTTTGATGCGCAAAGCCGTTCCCCGGTCGGGGATTTGGCCCATCACTGGCAAATTTCGGCTGACGGCCTGCGCTGGCAGTTCTTTATTCGCTCAACGCTGTTCTGGCATAACGGCGATTCTCTGGAGACCGCGCAGATCCAGCAGCGTTTACTGATGTTGCTCAACTTGCCGGCCCTGCGCACGCTGTTTGCCAGCATCAAACAGATTGATGTGACGCATGCTCAGTGCCTGACGATCACCTTGTTTCGCCCGGATTTTTGGCTGCCGTTTCGCCTCGCCAGCTATTGTAGCGTACTGGCCCATCCCGACGATCCGACGGTCGGTAGCGGTCCGTTCCGCCTGGCGCTGTTCAGCCCTGAGCTGGTTCGGCTGGAAAATCATCCGCGTTATCATCTGAACCATCCCCTGATTCAGACGGTGGAGTACTGGATCACGCCCCAGTTATTTGAACAAAACCTGGGCACCAGCTGTCGCCACCCGGTGCAAATTACCATTGGCGATCCGGACGAACTCACTAATCTGCGCCAGGTCAGCAACAGCATCAGCCTCGGTTTTTGTTATCTGGCGCTGCACCAGAGTCCCCGGCTCAGCAACGCCCAGGCACAGCGTCTGATATCGTTAATTCATCGCTCTTCACTGCTGGAAACCCTTCCTCTTGACGAAGATTTGATCACCCCCAGCAACGAGGTTCTTCCCGGATGGGCGATCCCTCAGGGACCGGAGAATCATGATATCCCACTCCCCAAACGGCTGACGCTGCTGTACCACCTGCCCGTCGAACTGCATACGATGGCAGAACAGCTTCGCCTACGGCTTGCCGCGCTTGGCTGCGAACTGACGCTCATTTTTCACGATGCGAAAAACTGGCAGGGTTGCCAGGATCTGTCGCAGGCGGATCTCATTATGGGCGATCGCCTGATCGGCGAATCACCGGAATACACTCTGGAACAGTGGCTCCGCTGTGATGCAATGTGGCCCAATGTGTTGACCGGGGCGCAATATGCCCATTTACAGGCGACCCTCGACGCCGTTCAGGCCCAGCCAGAAGAGCGCAGCCGTAACGACGCATTACGCAACGTCTTCAACGGGCTGATGGACGATGCCATTATGACGCCATTGTTCAATTACAATTACCGTATCAGCGCCCCGCCGGGGGTGAACGGCCTGGAGCTTAATGCCCGAGGCTGGTTCGATTTCACCAGCGCCTGGCTACCGGCATCTGCGCCGTGATGGAGCTGGTCGCCGCGCCCATCAAGCGCTACCATATTGCTTTCACTTTGATTGTCAGGAATTGCTATGAAACGCGCCGTAGTTGTCTTCAGTGGAGGACAAGATTCAACGACCTGCCTGGTGCAGGCTCTGAAACAGTATGATGAAGTGCACTGCGTCACTTTTGATTATGGCCAACGCCACCGCGCGGAAATCGACGTCGCTCGTGAACTGGCACTGAAACTGGGCGCCGTGGCTCATAAGGTGCTGGACGTCACGCTGCTCAACGAGCTAGCCGTCAGCAGCCTGACCCGCGATAGCATCCCGGTACCGGACTATGAGCCGAATGCCGACGGTATCCCAAATACCTTCGTGCCTGGACGCAATATCCTGTTTTTAACGCTGACGGCAATTTACGCCTATCAGGTTAAGGCAGAAGCGATCATCACCGGCGTCTGCGAGACCGATTTTTCCGGCTACCCGGACTGCCGCGACGAGTTCGTCAAGGCACTCCATCATGCGGTCAGCCTGGGCATGGCAAAAGATATCCGCTTCGAGACGCCGCTGATGTGGCTGAATAAAGCTGAAACCTGGGCCCTGGCTGATTACTGGGATCAACTGGAACTGGTGCGCAATGACACCCTGACCTGCTATAACGGGATTAAAGGTGATGGCTGCAGGCAATGTGCCGCCTGTAACCTGCGCGCCAACGGTCTGAAACAGTACCAGGACGATAAAACCGCAGTGATGGCGCTGATGAAACAAAAGACCGGCCTGAAATAACCGTCCTGACGTCTGCTTTCTTCCCCGCTGGCGCTGTGCTTAGCGGGGCTACAAACCAATAAACCACCGTGGCCGTAGCCCACCACTCTCAGCGCATCTCCATCTCTTCAAGCTTCTCACGCAACTCGCCGTCCAGCGGCAGTGCCTTTTGAGTTTTTAAATCGATGCAGACAAACGTGATCACCGCGTCGGCCACCACATCGCCCTCAGGATTCAGGGTAACCACCTGATTTAAGGTGCCGCTTTTACCATTAAGCTGTTGCAGATGGCTGGTCACGGTTAACACATCCCCCAGCACCGCCGGGCGACGATAGTTAATATTGATATTCACCACCACAAAGGCGATGTTGCGAGCGGTCATCCAGTGGAACGCGGCGCTGTTTTCCAGGCCATCCCAACGCGCCTCCTCCAGAAACTCAAGGTAGCGAGCGTTGTTGACGTGCTGATAAACGTCCAGGTGATATCCACGAACTTTGATTTGTGTCTGCATAGCGCAAATGCCTTAGTCTTATTGTCATATTGAGGTCAGAGGTCACACCACTTTCGTGACCTCTTTAGTCTGGCAAAGATTTACGGCTGTGCAAGCCCAGAAAGGAAAATTACAGCATCAGATGCGCCAGGTTTCGCTCTACCAGAGAGTGCCCCATTCCGGGGACCTGCTTGAGATCGTCCACCGCTTTAAATGGCCCGAACTCTTCGCGATAGCTGACAATCGCCTGAGCTTTCTTCAGGCCGACGCCGTTCATCGCCTGCATCAACTCTTCCGCGCTGGCGCTGTTGATGCTGACTCTGGCCTCCCCCGCTGCGGCGTTTAACGCCGCCGGTGCTTTTGTCTGCGGCGACTGCACGCTCTCGTGTGTGACTGTCGCCGACGCTTTGTCTCTGGTCGATACCGCCAACACCGTCTGGCTTCCCGCCAACAAAAGTAACGCCGTTGCGGTCATCATCGTTTTAACACCTCGTTTCATGCTGTGATCTCCTTGTGTGTAGACAGCACGGACACCATAGCGAGGGAGAAAAAGGAGTACAAAAGCCGATCGACAGAAATGGAAAAGGCCGCGAAAGCGGCCTTTGAGGATTACATCACGTTACTGATTTTTGCGAAGCGTCACGAGATTACTGCTGCTGGTCGATAGTATCGCCAAGCTTAATTTTCGCAGTCTTACGCAGGTTGCTCATCAGCGCTTCGAAAGCAATCTGGGCATTGTTCTGGGTGATACCCTGAACCATCGCGGCTTTCTGCGCTTCCGGCATATCGCCCGGTTTCACCTCGTCCAGCGCCAGCAGAACCACGTTACCTTTCAGATCGCTACCGATACCGTAGGTCGGTTTACCCGGCTGCGGCAACGGCAGTGCAAACGCTGCCTGGCTTAATGGATCCTGACCGGTACGTGCCAGCGTCTGCGCGGAACCGAAGCTTAAACCAGCGGCTTTCAACGCCTCGTCACCTTT
The DNA here is from genome assembly GCF_051131735.1 of Klebsiella sp. B345. NCBI lineage: Bacteria > Pseudomonadati > Pseudomonadota > Gammaproteobacteria > Enterobacterales > Enterobacteriaceae > Klebsiella > Klebsiella sp. B345. The sequence goes on along the minus strand of NZ_CP180443.1, from coordinate 4,170,699 downwards.
GCCGTCTTTCAGCGCCGTCAGCAATTTATCTGCATCCAGTTTCGCCTGCTGTTCAGCTTTGGTGTGCTTCACGATGTCGGTAACCTGATCTTTCACGTCCGCCAGCGGTTTGACCGCTTCCGCTTTATGCTCACTGATACGCAGAACAAATGCGCGATCGCCATCCACGGTGATGATATCGGAGTTGCTGCCCGGTGAACCGTTTTCGCCTACCAGACCACCGTTGAAGATGGCATCAGAAACCGGTTTAAAGTTCAGCTCTTCCGGCAGATTGTCGCGACCAAACCAGCCGGTTTCGCTCACTTTCACGTCCGCAGCCTGCGCCGCGCCTGCCAGCGATTCGTTATCGTTGCTGGCCGCATCGCTTACTTTTTGCTGCAGCGCGTAGTAGGCATCCAGCGCTTTTTCCTGTTTCACTTTCGCCGCGATATCATCACGAACGTCAGCCAGAGGTTTCACTTTCGCCGGCTGAACGTCATCAAGGCGCACAACCAGGAATCCGACAGACGATTTGATCACGCCGGACAGCTGGCCTTTCTCTTTCAGGCCGGCATTTTTCAGCTCCGGCACCGTTGCAGCATCTTCCATCCAGCCCATATCACCGCCATTGCGGGCAGAGATAATGTCGGTAGATTTTTCTTTCGCCAGGGTGGCGAAATCGGTCCCTTTCTTCAGCGCATCCAGAACAGCCTGGGCATCGGCTTCGGTTTTGGTCTGAATCACGCTGTAGCGGTTACGCTGCGGCTGAGTGAACTGATCCTGATGCTGATCATACCAGGACTGGATATCCTGGTCAGAAACGTTCTCCTGCATGCTAGCGGCATCCATTTTGATGTAGCTAACACGGAACTGCTCTGGCGCCATGAAACGCGCCTGATTTTGCTGGTAGTATGCGTCAACTTCCGCATCGGTCACCGTCTGTTTCGCCGCCAGCGCGTTAACATCAATGGTCGCTTCACGCACCACACGCTGCTGCGAAACCAACGCCGCCAGCTCATCGGATTCACCAGTCAACATAAAGTCAGTGCCGGCAATGGCGTTAATCAGCTGCTGCGTGGTCAGCTGGTTACGCAGCGCCTGTGCATACTGGTCGGTGGTCATGCCCATTTGGTTCACGATGCTGCCAAAGCGTTCGTTACTAAATTTACCGTCAGTATGGAAAGCCTGAGTCTGGAAGATCGCTTGCTTGACCTGGGCGTCGCTGACGCTCAGATTCAGTTCGCGGGCATACTGATCCAGCAGGGACTCATCAATCAGACGGTTCAGCACCTGCTGACGCATGGTTTTCATGTAGTTTTCGTTGGCCGCCAGTTCAGAAAACTGATCGCCAAGCTGCTGCTGCATACGATTACGTTCGCTGGCAACGGCATTCTCAAACTGTGAACGACCAATCTCCTGGTCATTAACTTTCGCGGCATAGTTGCTGCTGCCGCCAATCAGGTAACCACTTACCCCGGTCAATATGAACGAGACAATGATGATACCGAAAATAATCTTGAGCACGACGCTGTTCGCGGCCGTGCGTAGGTTGTCCATCATGGTGTAACAACGCTCCGCTGTAGATGACTTTAGCTCGCGCAGCATAGCACGTGATGGCTGCCGCGCGTGAGGACCTATTTTGACAAGAAAATGGGGTGATTGTCAGCCCACAAGTGCGCATAAACACACATAAAGTCGAGTTCTGGACAAAGAAAAAAGGCACATCTCGCGATGCGCCCTTGTATTTCGTCACCTTCCCTGACGGGAACTTGATCAGTTTACTGCGTCTTTCAGCGCTTTACCGGCACGGAAACCCGGAACTTTAGCGGCGGCAATGGTAATTTCTTTACCGGTTTGCGGGTTGCGGCCAGTACGGGCAGCGCGCTCTTTTACCGCAAAGGTACCAAACCCAACCAGCGCAACATCATCCCCAGCTTGCAGAGATTCAGTAACAGAAGCAATTAAAGCATCTAACGCACGTCCGGCTGCAGCTTTAGAAATGTCCGCACCCGCAGCAATTTTGTCAATCAGTTGAGATTTATTCACTGTTCTCTTCCTCTCTTTATAATTTATATCGCACCAGAATCCTTCGTGGTGCGACCGCGCAGCAGTTATATCAGGACTGTCATGCCCTTACAACAGAGTTGTAGATGACCCCCTGCCAGCGATCTAAGTTAGCTATACAAAAAAAGGCTGGCAAGTACGATTTTACTTCCCAGCCCCACTTTTCTTAACGCTATTTGCGCGAAATCACTATTTTGTGGTGACGATCTGCATGCCAAAAGGCTCATTCTGCAACGCAAGTGTCAGAACTTCTTCGATTCGTTTCACCGGATGAATGTTTAAATCAGCGATAACGTTGTCAGGAATTTCTTCCAGATCGCGTTTATTTTCATCAGGAATCAGAACAGTCTTAATGCCACCTCGATGCGCTGCCAGCAGTTTTTCCTTCAGACCACCGATCGGCAGTACCTGGCCGCGCAGGGTAATTTCCCCGGTCATCGCGACATCGGCACGTACCGGATTCCCGGTCAGGCAGGAGACCAACGCGGTGCACATGGCAATACCGGCACTCGGACCATCTTTCGGCGTTGCCCCTTCAGGAACGTGGACGTGAATGTCGCGTTTTTCGTAGAAATCCGAGTTAATACCCAGTTTATCCGCACGAGAACGCACCACCGTCAACGCCGCCTGAATAGACTCTTGCATCACTTCACCCAACGAACCGGTGTAGGTCAGCTTGCCTTTACCCGGCACGCAGGCGGTTTCAATGGTCAGCAGATCGCCGCCCACTTCCGTCCACGCCAGACCGGTAACCTGGCCAACACGATTTTCGCTATCCGCACGACCGTAGTCGTAGCGCTGCACGCCGAGGAAATCATGCAGGTTTTCGCCATTAATCGTGATGTGCTTCAGGGTCTTATCCAGCAGCAGTTGTTTAACCGCTTTACGGCACAGCTTGGAAATTTCACGCTCCAGTCCACGCACGCCAGCTTCACGAGTGTAATAGCGAATAATCCCAACAATCGCGCTGTCCTCAACGGTCAGCTCGCCTTTTTTCAGCGCATTACGCTCGATCTGTTTTGACAGCAGGTGGCGTTTGGCAATATTCAGTTTTTCATCTTCGGTGTAACCGGACAGACGAATCACTTCCATACGATCCAGCAGCGGCGCTGGAATGTTCATGGAGTTAGAGGTTGCCACGAACATGACATCGCTGAGGTCGTAGTCCACTTCCAGATAATGGTCGTTAAAGGCCACGTTTTGTTCTGGATCCAACACCTCCAGCAGCGCCGAAGCCGGATCGCCGCGCATGTCAGAAGACATTTTATCGATCTCATCAAGCAGGAACAGCGGGTTTTTAACGCCCACTTTCGCCATTTTCTGGATCAATTTGCCCGGCATGGAACCAATGTAGGTACGACGATGGCCGCGAATTTCCGCTTCATCACGCACGCCGCCCAGCGCCATACGCACGTACTTACGTCCGGTGGCTTTGGCGATGGATTGGCCCAGAGAGGTTTTACCCACCCCCGGCGGCCCTACCAGGCATAGAATCGGCCCTTTGAGCTTGTTCACGCGGCTCTGCACTGCAAGATACTCAAGGATACGATCCTTCACGCGCTCAAGGCCGTAATGGTCAGTATCGAGGACTTCCTGAGCCTGGCGCAGATCTTTTTTGACTTTGCTGCGCGCATTCCACGGCACCTGCACCATCCAGTCGATATAGCCACGTACGACGGTCGCTTCCGCCGACATCGGTGACATCATCTTCAGTTTTTGCAGTTCCGCTTCGGTTTTTTCTTTTGCCTCTTTCGGCATTTTCGCCGCGTCGATCTTACGCTTCAGCGCTTCGTTCTCGTCCGGGGCGTCGTCCATCTCGCCGAGCTCTTTCTGGATGGCCTTCATCTGCTCATTCAGATAATACTCACGCTGAGATTTCTCCATCTGCTTTTTCACACGGTTGCGAATACGCTTCTCAACCTGCAGCAGATCGATTTCCGATTCCATCATCGCCATCAGATATTCCAGACGTTCGTTGATGTCGGACATCTCGAGGACGGACTGCTTATCGGCCAGCTTCAGCGGCATGTGGGCAGCGATGGTGTCGGCCAGACGTGCAGGATCGTCGATGCTGTTGAGCGACGTCAGCACTTCTGGCGGGATTTTTTTGTTCAGCTTGATGTAGCCTTCAAACTGACTAATCGCGGTGCGCACCAGTACTTCCTGCTCGCGCTCTTCGATTGCTGGCGATTCGAGATACTCCGCTTTAGCAGAGAAATGCTCGCCGTTGTCAGATAACGCAGAAATACGCGCGCGCTGCAGGCCTTCAACCAGCACTTTGACGGTGCCATCAGGCAGCTTCAACATCTGTAAAATTGACGCCACGGTCCCGACGGTGAAAAGATCATTTACACCCGGCTCATCCGTCGAAGCTTCTTTCTGCGCAACCAGCATGATTTTTTTATCATGGTCCATAGCCGCTTCAAGACAACGGATAGATTTTTCCCGCCCTACAAACAGGGGTATGACCATGTGCGGATAAACCACCACATCGCGCAACGGCAATACGGGGATTTCAATGCGTTCAGAACGCTCAGGATTCATAGAGCTCTCTCTTAGTTTAAAGTCCGCCAGGTAGCCAGCGGCACGACCTTCCATCGCGACGCTGTTAATATGTAAACCAGTATATGGGGATGTATTCCACACATTCAACGGCAGGAATGCAGGAAAAATAAAAGGGGAGATAAAATCCCCCCTTTTTGGTTAACTGCTTGAGCAATTTGGTGAATTATTCACCAGATGCTTGTTGTGCTTCCGGTTTACCGTAGATCAGCAGCGGCTTGCTTTGGCCATCAATCACCGAAGCGTCAATCACCACTTTTTCGACGTCATCCATCGACGGCAGATCGTACATGGTATCCAGCAGTGCGGCTTCAACGATTGAACGCAGGCCACGGGCGCCGGTTTTACGCGCCATCGCTTTTTTAGCGATCGCATCCAGCGCTTCATCACGGAACTCCAGCTCCGCACCTTCCAGATTGAACAACGCCTGATACTGTTTGGTCAGGGCATTCTTCGGCTCTTTCAGGATCTGGATCAGCGCGTCCTCGCTCAGCTCGTTCAGGGTCGCTACGACCGGCAGACGGCCGATGAACTCAGGAATAAGACCAAATTTGATCAGATCTTCCGGCTCAACCTGGGACAGCAGCTCGCCTTCGCTGGCTTTGTCGGATTTCGCCTTCACCGTCGCGCCGAAACCAATACCAGAGCCGGTTTCAACGCGGTGGGAGATGACCTTATCCAGACCGGCAAACGCCCCGCCGCAGATAAACAGAATCTTGGAGGTATCAACCTGCAAGAATTCCTGCTGCGGATGCTTGCGGCCACCCTGCGGCGGCACAGCAGCCACGGTACCTTCGATCAGCTTCAGCAGCGCCTGCTGCACGCCTTCCCCTGATACATCACGGGTGATCGACGGGTTATCGGATTTACGAGAAATCTTGTCGATTTCATCGATATACACGATACCGCGCTGTGCTTTCTGCACGTCGTAGTCGCATTTCTGCAACAGTTTTTGAATGATGTTTTCGACGTCTTCACCCACGTAACCGGCTTCAGTCAGGGTGGTGGCGTCCGCCATCGTAAACGGAACATCCAGCAGGCGCGCCAGCGTTTCGGCCAGCAGCGTTTTACCGGAGCCGGTCGGCCCGATCAGCAGAATGTTACTTTTACCCAGCTCAACGCCGTTGCTGGTGTCACCATTGCGCAGACGTTTGTAGTGGTTGTAGACCGCGACGGCCAGCACCTTTTTCGCCGGTTCCTGGCCGATAACATAATCGTCCAGATGGTGGCGAATTTCGTGCGGCGTCGGCAGCGCACTGCGCTCGCGATGCGGCGCAACTTCTTTAATCTCTTCGCGAATGATGTCGTTACATAAGTCAACGCATTCGTCGCAGATATACACGGATGGCCCGGCGATCAGCTTACGCACTTCATGCTGGCTTTTGCCGCAAAAAGAGCAATACAACAGTTTGCCCGATCCATCTTTGCGTTTATCTGTCATGAGTCCAAACCTCTTATTAAGTTCTTTGTGCCGCACACGACGACGCAAATGCCATTCTCAGGCGCAAGCCGCTCATCAGCGTTGTGCCGCCTTACTCCAGACAAGTATAGCGGCACCCTCACGCCAGGGGCATCAATTACGATGGGTCAAAATGGAATCGACCAGGCCGTATTCCACCGCTTCAGAGGCGGAAAGGAAACGATCACGCTCGGTGTCGGTCTCAATCTGCTCCAGGGATTTACCCGTATGGTGTGCCATCAGTTCATTCATCCGACCCTTCACTTTCAGGATCTCACGGGCGTGAATCTCGATATCCGTCGCCTGACCCTGATAGCCGCCCAGCGGCTGGTGGATCATGACGCGAGAGTTCGGCAGGCAGAAACGCTTGCCTTTTGCCCCTGCGGTTAACAGGAAGGCGCCCATTGAACACGCCTGGCCCATACAAATGGTGCTCACGTCAGGCTTGATGAACTGCATGGTGTCGTAAATCGACATCCCGGCGGTGATCACCCCGCCCGGAGAGTTAATGTATAAATAAATGTCTTTTTCCGGGTTTTCTGCTTCCAGAAAAAGCATCTGCGCCACAATCAGGTTCGCCATGTGGTCTTCCACCTGGCCGGTCAGAAAGATGACGCGTTCCTTGAGCAGACGGGAATAGATATCAAAAGAACGTTCACCGCGCGAGGTCTGTTCAATGACCATCGGCACCAGGGCCATATGGGGTGCAAAGTTATCTCGTTCGCCACTGTATGACATTTCCGTCTCCTGGATAAAATTTGAATAAACCTGCCGCACTGATTGTAACCTTATGGACGGATTATCAGCCAGAGCCTTCTACCCGTCATCGCTCAAATTAGCTGGATATCAGACGAATGCCGGCAACCTGAACCATTCTGGGAAATCACGTGTCGTCATTATGCATGATTTCACATGTGCAGTTTCGTCTCCTCGTAATGGGGACGATGCAATCATAATTCAAGCATAACAAGCTTTTGTCGTAACGCTATCATTGATATCGCGTTTTCGCACTCATCCTGAGGCTATCGTTGCGATAAAAAAAACCCGCGCCTCTCGGCAACGGGTTTTACCTGAACGTTAAACCTGGTAGGCGAAATTACGCCTGCTGGTTCATCAGTTCGTTGAAGGTGGTGGCTTTTTCAGACACTTTGGCTTTTGCCAGAACGGCTTCAACAGCCTGCTCTTCCAGCGCAACGTTACGCATGTTGTCCATCAGTTCGTTGTTTTTGCTGTAGAACTCAACAACTTCTTTCGGATCTTCGTAAGCGGAAGCCATCTCTTCGATCAGGCCTTTAACGCGCTCTTCGTCAGCTTTCAGCTCGTTGGTACGAATAACTTCGCCCAGCAGCAGACCAACAACAACGCGGCGTTTAGCCTGCTCTTCAAACAGTTCGCGCGGCAGTTCCAGCGCCTGGTTCTCGTTGCCACCAAAACGCTGAGCAGCCTGACGACGCAGAACGTCGATTTCGCTGTCGATCAGTGCAGCCGGGACATCGATGTCGTTAGCCTTGACCAGACCTTCGATAGCCTGAGACTTCACGCGGTTACGCACGGCGCCTTTCAGCTCGCGATCCATGTTTTTACGCACTTCAGCGCGCAGACCTTCTACGGAACCATCTTCAACGCCGAAACGTTTGATGAATTCAGCAGTCAGTTCCGGCAGCTCACGCTCTTCAACTTTTTTCAGGTTGATGACGAATTTAGCTGCTTTACCTTTCAGGTTTTCTGCGTGGTATTCTTCCGGGAAGGTCACGTCGATAGTGAACTCTTCGCCAGCTTTGTGACCTTTGATGCCGTCTTCAAAGCCCGGGATCATACGACCCTGACCCATTGCCAGTACGAAGTCAGTCGCTTTGCCGCCTTCGAACTCTTCGCCGTCAACAGAACCGGTGAAGTCAACGGTGACGCGATCTTCTGCATCAACAGCGCCATCTTTGTCTTTCCAGTTAGCCTGCTGCTTACGCAGAGTGTCCAGCATGGTGTCGACGTCAGCTTCGGTCACTTCAACAACCGGTTTTTCAACTTCGATTGCTTCCAGACCCTGCAGCTCAACTTCCGGGTAAACTTCGAATTCTACCGCGTAGGTGAAGTCTTCACCCAGCTTGTATTCGCCTGGAACGTAGTTCGGCGCACCGGCCGGATTGATTTTCTCTTTGATGATAGCGTCAACGAAATGACGGCTCATCAGGTCACCCAGCACGTCCTGGCGAACGGATGCGCCATAACGCTGAGCAACAACATTCATCGGCACTTTCCCTTTACGGAAGCCGTCAATGCGAACTTTTTTCGCCACGTTGACCAGCTCGCTTTTGACAGCATTCTCGATGCTGTCAGCGGCGATAGTAATCGTTACACGGCGCCCAAGGCCCTGAGTGGTTTCAACTGAAACTTGCATCTTGTTACCTCAAAAAAATCACAGTGCTCGGTCAACTCTGGAAGCGCGTGTCAGTGGCTTCGCAGAACCGGGATGCCCTCTTCAAATCAGAAACACATTCCCTGTCGTCAGAATCATCCCGAAGACATTCATAATATAAGACGCGGCATTATAGCGGCATCACTTTTGTGAGTCGAGAACGGTTGTCGCCCACTGCTGCGGCATTTTTCACATTTCCCGCGCAAATTTGCCTTAAAAAGTGCCCACTGAGCACATTTTAAGGCAAAACAAAACGGCCCGTAGGCCGTTTTTGGATAAATCTTCACGCAACATACTGGAAAAGCTCCGGCAGTTGCAAATGCGATTTCTAGGCGATGCTTCCTGCTCCGCGACAAGGAGGAGACGCAAAGATAGTGTCCTGAAGCCCTTCCCACTCTTTAATCGTATAGGTATGCAACGCCAGCGCGTGCACGGTGCTCGACAGTTCCTCGGTCAACGTACCGTAAATCATCCGGTGACGATTAAGGAAACGCTCGCCGGTAAAACGATCGCTAACCAGCACCACTTTAAAATGACTTTCAGAACCCGCAGGCACATTGTGGCGATAGCTTTCATCCACGACTTCGAGATACACCGGGTCGAACGCTGCTCTAAGTTTTGCTTCGATCTGCTCACGTATCATCATGAATTTTCTCCTCCGACAACGCTGAGATGCCGCCATTCCTTTTAAATGTTAGCCGCTTTTACCGCTTCCATTAGGGGAAAACAACAAAAAATTAGCATTCTTCTTATATTTTCATTCAAAAGTATTTAGTTTACTCACTGTTGACGCCAGAACGCCCGCCAGGATCGCGATAAAAATGGGTAAAGGTCATAAAACAGACAACTCGATGAAATTACATGCGTTGCCACTTCCCCTCGCCGTTGGCAATGTTATGATGGCGGGAATCTTTCTCAATTACCCGACATAACTTGATCTACAGTAACAGCCGCTAACGCCCCTGTAGCATCAAATATGACGAGTAAAACCACCCCCTGCGTTGAGACCCTGAACATGTTTAAGAAAATTCTTTTTCCTTTGGTCGCGCTGTTTATGCTGGCAGGATGCGCTACGCCACCGACCACCATCGATGTATCGCCGAAAATGAGCCTGCCACAGCAGGATCCGAGCCTGATGGGCGTAACCGTCAGCATTAACGGCGCTGACCAGCGTCCGGACCAGGCGCTGGCAAAAGTGACGCGCGATAACCAGCAGGTCACGCTGACCGCCTCCCGCGATCTGCGTTTCCTGCTGCAGGAAGTGCTTGAAAAACAAATGACCGCTCGCGGTTATATGATCGGGCCGAACGGTGCCGTTGACCTGCAAATCATCGTCAACAAACTGTATGCCGATGTCTCCCAGGGTAACGTGCGTTACAACATCGCCACCAAGGCCGATATTGCGATTATCGCTACTGCCGCCAACGGCACCAAGATGACCAAAAATTATCGCGCCAGCTATTCTGTTGAAGGCGCCTTCCAGGCCTCTAACCAGAACATTGCTAATGCTGTCAACAGCGTCCTGACCGATACCATCGCCGATATGGCGCAGGACACCAGCATTCACGATTTCATCAAGCAAAACGCACGTTAATCTGTTGGTAAACCCGGCCTCGCGCCGGGTTTACGCTATAAGCCATGTCTAATCATTATTTACGCATTTTTCAGCAGCCTAAATCAGCTATCCTGCTGATTCTCGGTTTTGCTTCTGGTTTACCGCTTGCTTTGACCTCAGGCACGCTTCAGGCGTGGATGACCGTTGAAAATATCGATCTGAAAACCATCGGTTTCTTCTCTCTTGTTGGCCAGGCTTACGTCTTTAAGTTTCTCTGGTCGCCATTAATGGATCGCTACACGCCGCCGTTCCTTGGCCGGCGCCGCGGCTGGCTCCTGACCACACAATGCCTGCTGTTGATTGCCATTGCGACGATGGGATTCCTTGAACCCGCGACTCAGTTGCGCTGGATGGCTGCCCTGGCAGTGGTTATCGCCTTCTGTTCTGCGTCCCAGGATATTGTCTTCGACGCCTGGAAAACCGATGTTCTTCCGGCAGAAGAGCGTGGTACCGGCGCAGCGATTAGCGTACTGGGCTATCGCTTAGGGATGCTGGTTTCTGGCGGACTGGCGCTGTGGCTGGCCGATCGCTGGCTGGGCTGGCAGGGCATGTACTGGCTGATGGCCGCGCTGCTGATCCCCTGCATTATTGCCACGTTGCTGGCACCGGAGCCGAGCGACGTCATTCCGGTCCCGAGGAGCCTCGAGCAGGCCGTCGCGGAGCCGTTGCGCGATTTCTTCGGACGCAACAACGCCTGGCTGATTCTGTTGTTGATCGTCCTTTATAAGCTCGGCGATGCTTTCGCCATGAGTCTGACCACGACCTTCCTGATCCGCGGCGTCGGTTTCGATGCTGGGGAAGTCGGGATGGTAAATAAAACGCTGGGCCTGTTCGCCACAATCGTCGGCGCGCTGTACGGCGGCGTATTAATGCAACGCCTCACCCTGTTCCGCGCCCTGCTCATTTTCGGGATCCTACAGGGCGTATCAAATGCCGGTTACTGGCTGCTGTCGATAACGGACAAACATCTGTACTCAATGGCGACGGCGGTCTTTTTCGAAAACCTGTGCGGCGGTATGGGAACGGCGGCGTTTGTCGCACTATTAATGACGCTGTGCAATAAATCTTTTTCCGCCACTCAGTTTGCCCTCTTGTCAGCGCTGTCAGCGGTCGGGCGTGTCTATGTTGGGCCGATTGCCGGCTGGTTTGTTGAAGCCCATGGTTGGCCAACGTTTTATCTGTTCTCAGTATTTGCGGCGGTGCCCGGTATCCTGCTGCTGCTGCTGTGCCGCAGCACCCTGGAACATACCCAACGCAGCGGAACCTTCTTGCCGCGCACGGAATATGCTCAGACCTACAGGCTGGCGCTGCTGATCCTCGCCCTCGGAACATTGATGTTGGGAATATGGCTGCTGCTATTGGTGCTGAATGCGCTGGATTTCACCGCATTTTCATTCCTGCCAGGCTTGCTGGAAGTGGCGGCGCTGACTGCCGTCGGCGGCATCCTGCTCGGTAGCCTTCTCGATTATCTGGCGCTGCGCAAGACGGCGCTGATTTAATGTCCAGGTCTGCCTAATAAACCGTTGTAGTTACTCAACGTAATTATAACGGTTTATTAACGATCCTATATTTTCCATTTTTCATTTGTTGTTTTGTGCGCTTAACATTTTCGGAAATTATTGACAACTTTTATTCAAAACATTAAATAATTTAACCGATTCAGCAAAAGTGGTTTAATATTCCCGTGGCACAATGTCTTTTATTTGATAATTAATTGTTAAACATTTGTTTTATTTTGCTGGTGTTTATACTCATTAACCTATAAACCCATCCATTTTTATCGCATTCTTCATAGATCCTACGTATATCGGGCTTTGCAAGCGATGTCGTCATACCCAGTTACATATGTGACAAAGCAAGCAGAACCCACTAACACGGAACTGACACTGCTCCAATCATGTTTACAGTAATGCAACCTTCCCGTAAAATGCCCGCACACTTTAAGCGCCACCAGATTCCGTGGAATTGAGGTCGTTCAATGAGACTTAGGAAATACAATAAAAGTTTGGGATGGATGTCATTAATCGCAGGTACTGTATTACTCAGTGGTTGTGATTCTGCGCTCCTTGACCCAAAAGGACAGATTGGACTGGAGCAACGTTCTTTGATACTGACGGCCTTTGGCCTGATGATGATTGTCGTTATTCCCGCCGTCTTAATGGCAGTAGGATTTGCCTGGAAGTATCGTGCGAGCAATAAAGATGCGAAGTATAGCCCGAACTGGTCACACTCCAACAAAGTTGAAGCGGTGGTCTGGACGGTTCCTATTCTGATTATCCTGTTCCTGGCCGTTCTGACCTGGAAAACCACGCACGCGCTTGAGCCAAGCAAACCGCTTGCTCACGAAGAGAAACCGATCGTCATCGAAGTCGTTTCGATGGACTGGAAATGGTTCTTTATTTATCCGGAACAGGGTATTGCTACCGTCAACGAAATCGCCTTCCCGGCGAACGTACCGGTACACTTTAAAGTGACCTCCAACTCCGTGATGAACTCGTTCTTTATCCCACGTTTAGGCAGCCAGATTTACGCAATGGCCGGGATGCAGACTCAACTGCACCTGATCGCGAACGAAGCTGGTACTTATGACGGTATCTCCGCAAGCTATAGCGGCCCGGGCTTCTCAGGTATGAAGTTCAAAGCTATCGCCACGCCGGATCGTGCAACCTTCGATCAGTGGGTAGCGAAAGCAAAACAGTCAGCGAACGCAATGGATTCCATGGCGACCTTCGACAAACTGGCTGCGCCTAGCGAATACAACAAAGTGGAATACTTCTCTGACGTGAAACCTGATTTGTTCAAAGATGTTGTTAACAAATTTATGTCTCACGGTAAGAGCATGGAGATGTCCCACCCGGAAGGCGAGCACGCAGCGCACGAAGGAATGGAAGGCATGGACATGAGCCACGCGGAAACCGCTCACTAAGGGGCCGAGGAAGAAAACGATGTTCGGAAAACTTACACTGGATGCAGTGCCCTACCATGAACCTATTGTCATGGTTACGGTGGCTGCCATTATCATCGGTGGTGCGGCCTTACTGGCCTTAATCACTTACTTCGGTAAGTGGTCCTACCTTTGGAATGAGTGGCTGACTTCGGTTGACCACAAACGACTTGGTATCATGTATGTCATCGTAGCAATCGTGATGTTGCTGCGTGGCTTTGCTGACGCCGTTATGATGCGTAGCCAGCAGGTGCTGGCCTCGGCCGGGGAAGCAGGATTCCTGCCGCCTCACCACTACGACCAGATCTTTACCGCCCACGGCGTTATCATGATCTTCTTCGTAGCGATGCCGTTTGTTATCGGTCTGATGAACCTCGTGGTTCCACTGCAGATCGGTGCGCGTGACGTAGCCTTCCCGTTCCTCAACAACCTGAGCTTCTGGTTCACCGTTGTCGGTGTGATTCTGGTTAACCTGTCTCTGGGCGTCGGTGAGTTCGCACAGACCGGTTGGCTGGCCTATCCGCCGCTGTCGGGAATTGAGTACAGCCCGGGTGTCGGGGTCGATTACTGGATCTGGGCACTTCAGCTCTCCGGTATTGGTACTACGCTGACCGGTATTAACTTCTTCGTGACGATTATCAAGATGCGTGCCCCTGGCATGACCATGTTCAAGATGCCGGTATTTACCTGGGCATCTCTGTGCGCCAACATCCTGATTATCGCCTCCTTCCCAATTCTGACCGTCACCATCGCGCTGCTGACCCTGGATCGCTATCTGGGCACCCATTTCTTTACCAACGATATGGGTGGCAACATGATGATGTACATCAACCTGATTTGGGCCTGGGGCCATCCGGAAGTGTATATCCTGGTTCTGCCGGTATTCGGTGTTTTCTCCGAAATCGCTGCAACCTTCTCGCGTAAACGTCTGTTTGGCTACACCTCGCTGGTGTGGGCAACCGTGTGTATTACCGTCCTGTCGTTCATCGTCTGGCTGCACCACTTCTTCACCATGGGTGCTGGCGCAAACGTAAACGCCTTCTTCGGTATTACCACTATGATTATCGCCATCCCGACCGGGGTGAAGATCTTCAACTGGCTGTTTACCATGTATCAGGGTCGTATCGTCTTCAACTCCGCAATGCTGTGGACGATTGGCTTTATCGTGACCTTCTCAGTAGGTGGTATGACCGGCGTACTGCTGGCGGTACCGGGCGCAGACTTCGTTCTGCACAACAGCCTGTTCCTGATTGCCCACTTCCATAACGTTATTATCGGTGGTGTGGTATTTGGTTGCTTCGCTGGCCTGACCTACTGGTGGCCAAAAGCCTTCGGCTTTACCCTGAACGAAACCTGGGGTAAACGCGCGTTCTGGCTGTGGATCATCGGCTTCTTCGTTGCATTTATGCCGCTGTACGTTCTGGGCTTCATGGGTATGACCCGTCGCCTGAGCCAGCAGATTGACCCGCAGTTCCACCCGATGCTGGTTGTTGCAGCTTGTGGTGCAGCGCTGATTGCCTGCGGTATCCTGTGCCAGCTGATTCAGTTCTACGTTTCTATCCGCGACCGCGATCAGAACCGTGACCTGACCGGTGACCCATGGGGCGGCCGTACGCTGGAGTGGGCAACCTCTTCTCCTCCGCCGTTCTACAACTTCGCTATTGTTCCGCAGATTCACGAGCGCGATGCGTTCTGGGAAATGAAAGAAAAAGGCGAAGCGTATAAGAAACCAGCCGGCTATGAAGAAATTCACATGCCGAAAAACAGCGGCGCGGGCATCGTTATTGCCGCCTTCGCAACGGTGTTTGGTTTCGCAATGATCTGGCACATCTGGTGGTTGGCGATTGCAAGCTTCGTCGGCATCCTGGTGACCTGGATTATTAAGAGCTTTGACGAGGACGTGGATTACTACGTGCCGGTTGCAGTAGTCGAGAAACTGGAAAATCAGCATTTCGACGAGATTAACAAAGCAGGGCTGAAAAATGGCAACTGATACTCTTGCGCATAACGCCCACGCGCACGAACACGGGCACCATGATACAGGACCGATGAAAGTCTTCGGTTTCTGGATCTACCTGATGAGCGACTGCATTATCTTCGCCACGCTGTTTGCTACCTATGCCGTTCTGGTGAACGGCACGGCGGGCGGACCGACCGGCAAAGATATTTTCGAACTGCCGTTCGTACTGGTTGAAACCGCGCTGCTGCTGTTCAGCTCCATCACCTACGGCATGGCGGCTATCGCCATGTACAAAAACAACAAGAGCCAGGTTGTTTCCTGGCTGGCGCTGACCTTCCTCTTCGGGGCAGGGTTCATCGCGATGGAAATCTATGAATTCCATCACCTGATTGTTGAAGGTATGGGCCCGGATCGTAGCGGCTTCCTGTCAGCGTTCTTCGCGCTGGTCGGTACCCACGGTCTGCACGTGACTTCCGGTCTGATCTGGATGGCAGTTCTGATGGTACAGGTTTCTCGTCGCGGCCTGACCCCAACTAACCGCACCCGTATCATGTGCCTGAGTCTGTTCTGGCACTTCCTGGACGTAGTGTGGATCTGCGTGTTCTCGGTTGTTTATCTGATGGGGGCAATGTAATGAGTCATTCTAGCGATCATAACGGCGCTTCTCACGGCAGCGTAAAGAGCTACATGACAGGCTTCGTCCTGTCGATCATTCTGACGGTGATTCCGTTTGCGATGGTCATGAGTGGCTCCGCATCGCATGCGGCTATTCTGGGGACCATCCTGGTCACTGCTGTTGTGCAGATTGTCGTACACCTGGTGTACTTCCTGCACATGAACAGCAAGTCTGACGAGGGTTGGAACCTGACCGCATTTATCTTCACCGTAATCATCATTGCAATCGTAGTGGTAGGCTCCATCTGGATTATGTGGAACCTGAACTACAACATGATGATGCACTAAGAGCGGCGAGTATGTTTAAGCAATACCTGCAAGTCACGAAACCTGGCATCATTTTTGGCAACCTGATCTCCGTGATCGGCGGTTTCCTTTTGGCCTCCAAAGGCCACATCGACTATCCGCTGTTTGCATGGACACTCCTTGGAGTGTCCCTGGTGGTCGCCTCGGGTTGTGTATTCAACAACTACATCGACCGTGACATCGATCGTAAGATGGAGCGGACGAAAAACCGGGTGCTGGTCAAAGGGTTGATCTCGCCACCAGTTTCGCTGGTATACGCCACCTTGCTGGGTATTGCTGGCTTTATGCTCCTGTGGTTCGGCGCTAATCCACTGGCCTGCTGGCTGGGGGTGATGGGGTTCGTGGTTTATGTCGGCGTCTACAGCCTGTACATGAAACGCCATTCCGTTTACGGCACGCTGATTGGCTCACTCTCCGGCGCTGCGCCGCCGGTGATTGGCTACTGTGCGGTCACCGGTAATTTTGACAGTGGCGCGGCGATTCTGCTGGCGATCTTCAGCCTCTGGCAGATGCCTCACTCTTACGCCATCGCGATTTTCCGCTTCAAGGATTATCAGGCGGCGAACATTCCGGTCCTGCCGGTAGTGAAAGGCATCTCCGTGGCGAAAAACCACATCACGCTGTACATCGTGGCCTTTGCCGTCGCCACGCTGATGCTCTCTCTGGGCGGTTACGCCGGGTATAAATACCTGGTCGTGGCAGCCGCGGTGAGCGTCTGGTGGCTGGGCATGGCCCTGCGCGGTTACAAAGTGGCGGATGATAAAGTCTGGGCGCGTAAGCTGTTCGTCTTTTCCATCGTCGCCATTACCGCCCTGTCGGTCATGATGTCCGTCGACTTTATGGTGCCTGATTCACACAGTCTGCTGGCCTACGTCAGATAAGATTGCATAAGTCATCGCTAAACAGCCCCCGCTCGCAAGACCGGGGGCTGTTTTTTTTATTCACCAATATGAATCCCCTCTCCGATCAGCGCTCTCTTCGGGCAAAAAATCACCAATATCATTTCATATTTATGAAGACCAATATGAATGTTTCGCTGAAATGTTCATATAAAAATGATCAAAAAATCAACACCTACACCCGCCTAATATTTTGCCGCGATGTTAGTCTTCCGTTGTGAGCGCATTGCTCACCTATCAGGGTCCGTTAAATACATGATCCGTTAAATAAAGGAATATAAATGAAAGAGTTAACTATTAGCGAAATGGAATACGTTTCTGGTGGTTTTAATCTGGTGAACGCGGCTTCTGGCTTTACAAACTTTGTGGTCAACTCCGCACGTGGGTTCGCGGATTTTACCGCCACATCAGGAACATCTTTCTCCACCTTCGTGGTGAGCAGCGCAGGGGAATTCGGGCAATTTTGTTACCGGTCAGTCTAACTGGAACACCTTTGTTTCCATCGGACGTGACAACTGGAACACCTTTGTCAGCACGGCATCAAACAGCTGGTCAACTTTCGTGACAAATGCGGGGAATGACTGGAACAACTTTATTACCAGCGCTAACGCGTAATACCCCGGGCAGGCTAACAACCTGCCCGTTTTTTACCTCATTTGCTGTAAGCATGATACTTAGCCCACCAGCATCGCCTGTGCGCTGTAAAGCAAATCGAGATGGTCACGACACAGCGCCTCAAGAGAGGTCCGTGACTGATGCGAGGTCAGGCTCAACGCCCCCCAGTAGGCCCCTTCCCTGTCGGATAACGGTACCGCCAGCACCAGCATGCCAATTTCAAACTCTTGTTCGATGGTTGCATAACCCTGACGCCGCACCGCCGCAATCCGTTCCATCAGCGTCGGCACATCCGTCACCGTATAGGGTGTGCGTTGTTCACGTTTGATCCGCTGCAGAATTGTTTCACACTCCTCTTCCGGTAACGAGGCCAGCCACAATCTTCCCCCGGCAGTACAGAATATCGGCACCCGCTCCCCTAACCGCACCGAGGTCGAATTAAACGGGGTATGTTTGCTGCGCGCAATATAGACCAGTTCATCTTCGTCAATCACCCCCACCGAAGCGTGTTCCTCCGTCCGGCTGGCAATGTACTCCACGATCGGTCGCACCATCCGCGGAAACTGTGCCGAATCAACATAGGCCTGCCCCAAACGCAGCGCTTTCGGCGTCAGCCAATAGTATCGGCCATCGGTCTGCAGATAACGCTCGTGGAGTAAGGTCAGTAGAAAACGCCGGGCGGCACTCTGGGTCAGGCCGCTCATTTTCGCCGCCTGAGGTACGCTCAGCCGGGGGAAATCTTTGGAAAAAAGCTGGATCAATGCCAGCCCCTTTTGCAGGCCGACAATCAAATCACGTGGATGTATGGTGTTTTGCATATTGGCTCACATTTCTGCAACATTGACATCGATTCACTGCGATTATCGCAGTGGTGGTGCGATTAACAACCAATACGTCCGAATTCTGCGTTGTCGCTCTCAGGTTCCACTGAAATACTTTCACAACATTCATTTAACAAATGAGGTTTGAAATGGTCAGTGGATTCACGCAGGTCGTCGCCGTTATCGGCCATCCGATTACCCAGGTAAAATCGCCGGAGAACTTCAACCGCTATTTCGCTGACCAGCAGATGGACAGCGTGATGATCCCGGTGGATATCGCCCCCGAGTCGGTGGCTGACTATCTGCAGGCGCTGCGCGGCTGGCAAAACATGAGCGGCGTACTGGTTACCGTGCCGCACAAACAGCGCGCCGCCGCGCTGGTTGATGAGCTCACGCCCCGCGCCCGCCACCTCAACGCCGTCAATGTGGTACGCAAGCTGGCGGATGGCCGTCTGCAGGGCGATATGCTGGACGGCGTTGGCTTCGCCCTTGCCGCTGACGCTCACGGCTTTCAGGCGGCGGGAAAAAGCGCGCTGCTTTCCGGCTGCGGCGGCGTCGGGAGCGCTATTGCATGGGGGTTGTGCGAAGCCGGCATCCGCCAGTTGGCGCTGCACGACCAGAACCCGGCCACCTTGCAGCTGCTGCATAACCGCCTCGCCACCCACTTCCCTGAGGTGATCCTCACCCCCCTGCCCGAGACCCTGAGCGGCATTGATTTGCTGGTGAACGGTTCTCCGGCGGGAATGGCCAATTTCGATCCGCTGCCTCTGCCGCAGCCCCTGCTGGAGACGCTCGACGCGACAACCCACGTCGCCGACGTCGTCACCGCCCCGGTGATGACGCCCCTGCTGACCTTTGCCAAGGCACGCGGTTGCATAGTCCAGACCGGGCCGGAAATGGCGCTGGCGCAAATGCAGCTGATGGGGCAGTTCATCGGCGCGATCCCGCAGGCGCAAGGAGCCGCGGCATGAACAACTGGGACGTGATTGTCATCGGCAGTGGCGCCGGCGGGTTTGCTGCCGCCGTCACCGCCTGCTGCCAGGGGCTGTCGGTGCTGATGCTGGAAAAAGCGCCACAGTTCGGCGGCACCTCGGCAATTTCCGGCGGCGCAGTGTGGATCAACGATACCGACCAGGCGCGGGCACAGGGCAAAAGCGGCACCGCTGAGGAGATCAAAACCTATCTGAAGACCATTATCGGTGAACAGCATTACCGCCCGGAGATCGTCGAGGCGTTTGTTGCTTCCGGTCGCGAGGCGCTGGCCTATCTCGAGCAAGAGGGTGCAGTAAAGTACAGCCTGCGCCCGCTCTCACCGGACTATTACCCTGATGAACCCGGCGCAGTCGATACCGGACGCGCGCTGGAAGTGGTCGAGTATGACGGCCGCCTGCTCGGCGAGCGCTTTCGCGATCTCCGCGCGCCGCCGCCGGGCATGCTGTTGTTTGGCGGCATGATGGTGAACCGCGTTGATATTCAGCATTTCCTCGATATGCGCCGCTCGCTACGCTCGTTATCGCACTGCACAAAGCTGCTGCTGCGCTACGGCCGCGACCGCCTCAAACATCATCGCGGCACCCGCCTGGCGATGGGCAACGCGCTGATTGCCCGCATGGCAACCGTGGCACTGCGCAAAGGCATGACGCTGCGCCTGAACGTCAACGTCCTGTCCCTGGTGGAGCAAGATGGTGCCGTCACCGGTGTCACCATTGAGCACAACGGGCAACAGGAGACGCTGCTGGCTCGCCGTGGTGTGGTGCTGGCCGCCGGCGGGTTTGCCGCCGGGCAACTGGCGGCGCAATACCGCCCGCATACCCGCGAGCACTACTCGATGTCGCCCGCTGCCAACGACGGGGCCGCATTGCGTCTCGCCAGCACGGTCAACGCGCAGGAAGGCGCCGATCTACCCTCTAACTTTTTCTGGGCGCCGGTCTCGGTGCTGCGTCACGCCGACGGTCGCGAAGAACGCTTCCCGCACCTGGTCACCGACCGGGCCAAGCCGGGCGTCATCGCCGTCAACCAGCGCGGGAAACGCTTCGTCAATGAATCGAACTCGTATCACCACTTTGCCAGCGCCATGCAAAGCCATCCCGATAACGCCCCGTGCTTCATGATTGGCGATGCGCAGGCGATGAAACGCTACGGGCTGGGCCTGGCGCGCCCGGCCCCGGTCAACAACGACGCGCTGGTAAAAGCCGGTTATCTGCATAAAGCGGACTCGCTTGCCGGGCTAGCGCAGCAGTTGGGGATCGACGCACAAACCCTGGTCGATACCGTCTCCCGTTACAACCGCGACGCCACCCAGGGTCAGGACCGGGAATTCGCCAAAGGCGGCAACAGCTATAACCGGGCGATGGGCGATCCGGGGCACCAACCCAACGCCTGTAACGCACCACTGGTCAACGCTCCGTTTTATGCCATCACCCTGTATACCGGCGATTTGGGCACTTCACGCGGTCTGGTCACTACCGAAAATGCCCAGGTCGTCAATCAGCACAACCAGCCGATCCCCGGCCTTTATGCCGTCGGCAACGATATGGATTCCATGATGGCGGGAACCTATCCCGGCCCCGGGATCACGCTCGGCCCGGCGCTAACCTTCGGCTACCTTTCAGCCCGCCATATGGCACACCACACCTCATCATCAACAGGAGAACATCATGATCTATGAAAAACGCACCTACACCATCAACCCGTTAAAAATGGCCGACTGGCTGGCGCTGTATAAAAGCGATGCCTACGCCGTACAGACCGAGCACCTGGGCACCCTGATCGGCTTTTTCTTCACCGAAATCGGCGTGGTCAATCAGGTGGTGCATATCTGGGCTTACGAGAGCCTCGACGATCGCCTGGTTCGCCGCGGGCGCATGGCGCAGGACGATCGTTGGCTGACCTTCTCGCGCAAAAACCGTGAACTGGCAGCCGTTGAGCGGCTGGAGTCGGTGCTGCTGCGCCCCGTTGATTTTTCACCACTGCAATAAGGGGCCGGAGATGAGCGGGCATAAAAAGGTGGATGTGCTGGTCGTTGGCTCCGGTGCCGCGGGGCTTGCTGCCGCGGTAACCGCTGCCCTCAACGGCGCCAGCGTGCTGCTGACGGAAAAGGAGTCGGTGATTGGCGGCACCAGCGCCTGGTCGGGCGGCTGGCTGTGGATCCCGCATAATCCGCTAGCCCGTGAAGAGGGTATTCACGAGGATGACGACGCACCGTTGACCTATTTACAGCATGAAATGGGCGGACAGCCCGCCGATGCCCGCCTGCTCAACTTCCTGCAGTATGGCCCGGAGATGATTGACTTCTTCCGCCGCCATACCGCGGTGCAGTTCCTCTCCGGTAGCAAAATGCCCGACTTTCACTCTTCCCCGGGCTACGCTCAGGGCGGACGTTCGGTGACGGCGCAACCCTACGACGGACGCCAACTGGGCGACTGGCTGCATCGCCTGCGCCCGCCGCTGGAAACCATCAGTCTTGCTGGCATGGGCATCGCCGGCGGCGCCGATATGGCGCACTTTTTTAACGCGACTCGTTCACCACGATCGGCGCTGTATGCCACCCGGCGTCTGCTGCGCCACGGTTGGCAACGGTTGCGCGCCGGGCGCGGGCAACATCTGGTTAACGGCAACGCGCTGATGGCGCGTCTGCTGCGCTCAGCGCTCGATGCCGGCGTCACCATGATGTTGAATGCCCCGGTGGTGCGACTGCTGACCACCGCTGACGGCGTCAACGGTGCGGTGCTGCGTACTGATGACAGTGAGATGACGGTTCACGCCAGCAAGGTGATCCTTGCCTGCGGCGGGTTCCCTCACGATCGCCAGCGTCTGGCGCAGCATGTTCCGCACGCCGCGGATGGTTATGGTCACTTCTCCGCCGCCCCGCCGGGCAATCAGGGCGAGGGGATTCGCCTCGGGGAGTCGGTCGGCGGTCAGTTCGACACCACGCTGCATCATGCTATGGCCTGGGCGCCGGTCTCCCGGGTGACCCTCGCCAGCGGGCTGCAGCTGGTCTTCCCACATCTGGTCGAACGGGCGAAACCAGGGTTTATCGCCGTCCTGCCCGACGGCACGCGCTTCACCAACGAAGCCGACTCTTATCATGACTTTATCGCCGCGCTGCTGGCCGCCACCCCGGCGGGTGAACAGCCACACGCGTGGCTTATCGCCGACAGCCTGGCCCTGCGCCGTTACGGTCTGGGCCATGCGCGGCCGTTTCCCTTTTCACCGAAGGCATGGCTGCGCACGGGCTATCTCCGCACGGCGGATACGCTGGCCGGGCTGGCGGAGCAATGCGCCATTGATGCCGGAAAACTGACCGCCACGGTGGCCCGCTTTAATACTTTCGCCACCCAAGGCGAAGACCCGGAGTTCCAACGCGGTGCCTCGGCCTACAACCGGGCGCAGGGTGATGCCAGCCATCCGCATCATCCGACGCTCGGGCCGCTGACCCAGGCCCCGTTTTATGCCGTGCGTATTCTGCCCGGTTCACTGGGCTCGTTTAGCGGGCTGAAAACCGATGAACAGGCACGGGTTCTCGATGCGCAGCAGCAACCCATTTCAGGCCTGTATGCCATTGGTAACGATATGTCGAGCGTGATGCAGGGTTACTACCCCAGCGGCGGTATCACCCTAGGCCCGGCGATGACCTTTGGCTATCTGGTCGGTAAAAACTGGCAGCAAACACAATAAAAAACCTAATAAACAACATCTTACCAGGGACAGCAGTACACATAACAACAATCACCTGTAACTGTACCGGAGCCTTTTATGAACATGCGTACCCTGTCACTCGCCGCCCTCACCGTGCTCGACGTTCCGCCCCCGGAACAGGTGCGGATCGCGGCAAAAACCGGTTTTACCCACGTCGGCCTGCGCCTGCTTCCCGCCACGCCGACCGATCCTGACTACGATATGCTCGGCGATACCGCCACCGTGCGCAGCACGCTGGCGGCGTTAATGGAGACCGGTATCCAGGTATCGGACGTTGAAATCCTGCGACTGACTCACGACTTTGCGATCGATGCACGGCTGAACTGTTTTCTCGAAACCGCCGCACGGCTGGGAGCCCGCCAGGTGCTGGTGGCCGGCAACGACGACAACCTGACGCGCAGTGCGCAGAACCTTGCCGCGCTCGCAGAAGCGGGCCAGCCCTACGGGTTAACCATGAATCTGGAGCCAATGCCGTGGACCCAACTACGCACCCTCGCCGATGCCCAACGGCTGATTGCCGCCAGCGGGCGTTCGGACGTCGGTATTCTGGTTGACGCCATCCATTTCTGGCGCGCCGGAGAGTCGCTCTCCAGCCTCGCTACCCTGCCGCCGTCATGCCTCAACTATATGCAGCTGTGCGATGCCCCAGCGCAGATCCCCGATAACGAACAAGAGTTAATCCGCCAGGCGCGGTCCGCACGCAACGTCCCGGGCGAAGGCGGACTGGATCTGCACGGTCTGATGTCCGCGCTGCCGACCACCTTGCCGGTATCGCTGGAAGTGCCGTTAAGCGGTGACCAGGGCGCATTGCCTGCCCTCACCCGCGCACAGTTACTGTTCAACGCCGCGCAGGCTTACCTGCGTCCCTGCGCATAAGGAAAAGCCGATGACACAGACCCAACGCCTGGATGTCAGAGAGTTAATCAACCGCAACCCGCTCAGCCGCTTTCAGAAACTGGTGGTTTTCTTAGGCTTCTGCGTGATTGCCCTCGATGGTTTTGATATTGCGATCATGGGGTTTATCGCCCCAACGCTGAAACATGAATGGGGAGTCAGCAACTATGAGCTCGGTTTTGTCATTAGCGCCGCGCTGATTGGCCTGGCGCTGGGGGCGATGTTGTCCGGGCCACTCGCCGACTGGCTGGGGCGCAAAAAAATCATCATCAACAGCGTCTTTTTCTTCGGCTTCTGGACCATTGCCACTGCTTTTTCCCACAACATCGAACAGATGATTTTCTTCCGCTTTATGACCGGGCTGGGTCTGGGCGCGGCTATGCCCAATATCGGCACTCTGGTGTCGGAATATGCCCCTGAACGCCAGCGTTCTTTTCTGATTACGGTGATTTTTTGCGGGTTTACCTTCGGCGCTGCCGCGGGCGGGTTTTCCGCCTCGTGGCTGATCCCGCAGTTTGGCTGGCATTCGCTGATGGCGCTCGGCGGGATCCTGCCGCTGCTGTTCGCGCCGGTGCTAATCTGGTTGCTGCCGGAGTCGGTGCGTTTTCTGGTGGTCAAAGGCGCCCCCGCGGCGCGTATCCGCAAGATCCTGCAGCAGCTCTATCCGGGGCAGATCGCCGATGATGCCGAATTCACTCTCCCGACCCAGCCCGTTCACCGCAGCGCTATGCGCCTTGTTCTCTCTCGCCAGTATCGCCTCGGTTCCATGATGCTGTGGCTGGTCTATTTTATGGGGCTGTTTCTGGTCTATATCCTCGGCAGCTGGCTGCCGACGCTGGTAAAAGAGGTTGGACTGACCGTCAGCCAGGCGGCCATCATGACCGCCATTTATCAGGCCGGCGGCACCGTCGGTTCCCTGTTTGCCGGATGGCTGATGGACCGCATTAACCCGCATCGGGCGCTGGGGTTGATTTATGCCATCGGCGGCCTGTTTACCATGGCGATGGGCTATGCCGCAGCCAGCTTTACGCTGTTGTGCTTGCTGGCTTTTGTCAGCGGGGCCTGCCTTAACGGCGCCAATACCGGCATGAACGCGCTTTCCGCTCGCTACTACCCGACCCAGGCACGCGCCACCGGCTCCAGCTGGATGCACGGCGTTGGCCGGATCGGCGCGATCCTCAGCGCCTTTGCCGGCGCAGAGATGATGGCGCTGAATTTCAGCTTCGAACACGTGTTCTTAATTCTCGGGATACCGGCGGCGTTAACCGTGATTGGGCTACTCATCAAAGGGCTGTTTGCCACGGATGCCGATGCGCAACCCGCCTCCCCTTCTTCTCCCTCACTGAGGAGCTTGTCGTGAGCAAAATAGGTCTTGCCGTTATCGGCGCGGGTGCCATCGGGCGCAAACATATTGCGGTGATCCGCAACAATCCGCAGGTGGAGCTTGTGGCCCTCGCCGACCCTTCGCCGCAGGCACAGGCGCTAGCGCAGTCTCTGGACGTCCCGTGGTATGACAACGTGGAGGCCATGCTGGAAACCGCGCGGCCTCAGGGCGTCATTAATGCCACACCCAACAAACTGCATGTCCCCTGCGCCCTCGCCTGTATTGAACGTGGGATCCCGGTGCTGGTTGAAAAGCCGGTCGCCGACTCTCCGGCAGGCGCCAGAGCGCTGGTTGATGCCGCCGCGCACCATCAGGTGCCGGTACTGGTGGGCCATCACCGGCGGCATAACGCGCTTATCGCCGCCGCTAAGGCGCTGATTGACGGCGGCCAGTTGGGCCGCATCGTCAGCGTCTCCGCGCACTGGATTTTGCAAAAGCCTGACGACTATTTTGATGTCGCCTGGCGACGCGAGCCCGGTGCCGGGCCGCTGCTGGTCAACCTGGTACATGATATTGACCTGATGCGCTATCTGTTCGGTGAAATCGAGCAGGTGCAGGCCTTTACGTCTCACGCCGTACGGCAGTTCGCCAATGAAGACAGCGCGGTGGTTAACCTGCGTTTTATCAGCGGAGCGCTGGGTAGTGCGGTGCTTACCGACAGCGGCGTCGGCCCGTGGAGCTGGGAGATGAACTCCGGGGAAAATGCCATCTACGCCCACACTCCGGAAAACTGCTATCTGATTTCCGGCACCCTCGGCGCGCTGGCGATCCCGCAGATGCAGTGGTGGCGCTACGGCGAAGAGCGCGGCTGGCTCCATCCGCTGCAGAGCGACCGGCTAAGCGTCGAGGCTATCGATCCGTTCGAGCTGCAGCTGCGCCACTTTATCCGGGTGATCGCCGGTGAGGAGCAACCGCTGATCGATGCTGCTGACGCACTTCGGTCACTGGAGGTGATTGCCGCCATTCAACAGGCGGCAAGCGAAGCAGCCTGATCCGATACAGGTACAGCCGTCCGCTGTACCTGTTTTTTCATCCGCTGACCACAGGAAAAAAGAAAATAAATTTCAATAAATTTTAAAATGAAAATATCATGCCTTATCGATTCACCTCACAGTTTCCCCGACATTCTGCTGTACCCTTGCCAGTCTCATTAGTAACCACATGGTTAATACGCTGATTTTCTGCACCATTAATGCTGTTTAGCCGCTTTTATTCAAATGTTAAATGTTATTTATGATCTTTATCATTTTTAGATCCTCATCTCACAAATAAAAATTTTATTTCATATAATATATAAATGAAATAAATATTTTCATTTATTGCTAACCATTCTTCAGGATGAGGTTGTGTCGGTGGCGCCGGCACAGAGGTCCTTACGTGTTCCCCGACTAAGGAATAGACTATGAGTGAACAACAGCTCCTTCTCTCTCCCACAGCAACGCGTGGCGATAAACTGACCTGGACCACCCGAATCGCCTATGGCGGTGGCGATACCGCCTGCAACGTCGTGTTTGGCATGATCGGCACGGTGTTAACGCTGTTCTATACCGATTATGTCGGTATCAGCATCGCCACGGTCGGCCTGGTGATGCTGATATCGCGCCTGTTTGATGGCGTCTCGGATGTGGTCATGGGCCTGGTCGTTGAGCGCACCAATTCAAAATGGGGCAAATCTCGCCCCTGGCTGCTGTGGATGAGCGTTCCCTACGCCCTGTCGGCGATCCTGCTGTTCACTGTGCCACAGACCACCGCCACGCTGCAGTTCATCTATTTGCTGGTGGCCTATAACTTCTGCACCACCATTTGTTACACCGCAATCAATCTTCCTTACGGCAGCCTCTCTGCCATGATGACCCGTACGTCATGGGAGAGAGATTTACTCAGTATCACCCGCATGTCGATGTCCCCCTTCGGGCGCATTCTCGCCGTTGCCTGTACGTTGCCGCTGGTGAAATATTTCGGCGACGACCAGGCCGCATGGATCAAAACCATGGCGATTTGGGCGTTTCTGGCGCTGTTACTGCTGCTGTTCTGTTTCTATCAGTGTGAAGAGAAAGTGGTGATCAAGGCACGGGAAAAACAAGGGAAAGTACCGGTTAAAACCCAACTCAGCGCTCTGTTCCGTAACCAGTACTTCTGGGCCAGTGCCATTCTGTGGACCGCCCAGAGTGTCTACTACACCGTGGTAGGGATCGCCATGCCCTACTACTGCCGTTATGTGCTCGGCGACGACACCTTCTACAGTTCCATTTTCGTGGCTGAAACCGCTTGTATCATTATTTTCACTTTTCTCAGCTCTATCCCGATCCGTAAGTACGGTAAACGCAACGTAGCGCTGTGCGGTATTGTGCTGGCGACGCTGGGTCAGGTGATGTTTATGTTTAGCTCCGGCGACTACCACGCCACCCTGGCAAACGCCATTATTCGCGGCATCGGTTTCGCGCCGCTGAACGCCGTACTCTTTGGCTTTTGTGGGGATGCGGTCGAATTCGGCCAGTGGAAGACCCGGGTCAGACAAGAGGGAATGATTTTCTCCGCCGGCTCGGTCGGGACCAAGCTTGGCGCCGGGATCGCGGCGGCAGTGATCTCCGGCCTGCTCAGCATGGCCGGCTACGTCAGCTCCAGCAGCGGTGCCGGCGTTCAGCCGCAAACGGCGATCGATATGATCAACCTCGTTTACGTCTACGGTTCATTCTTCCTGTGGATCATCGTCATTATTACCCTGCTGTTTTACCGTCTGGACCGCCAGTATCCACAGATCATGGACGAGTTAAAACGGCGCGAGGCACGCGGCGAAATGTAATCCTGCAGTGAGTACCAATCATCGCGCGACTCACGACCACAACCGGTACGTGGGTCGCCATTTCTCTGTTATTGGCTGTTTGTCGTTCCTATATCTAGTTTCTATACAGGAGATCACCATGTTAAACGGCACCAAACCCCTGTCTCGCTCCCTGCGTTGGGGCATGGTCGGCGGCGGTTCCACCAGCCAGATTGGCTACAGCCACCGCTCTGCCGCGCTGCGCGACAATGTCTTCACCCTGCTGGCCGGCGCATTTGATATTGATGCTCAACGCGGGCGCCAGTTTGGCGAACAGCTTGGGGTGATGCCGGAACGCTGCTACGCCGATTACCAGACGCTGTTTCGCGAAGAAGCGCAGCGTCCTGACGGGATTGAAGTCGTCTCGGTGACCACGCCGAACAACACCCATTTCGCTATCACCAAAGCGGCGCTGGAGGCAGGGCTGCATGTGGTGTGCGAAAAACCACTGTGCTTTACCGCCGCCGAAGCTCAGGAGCTGCTGGCCTTAAGCAGAAAGCACAATAAAATCGTCGGCGTCACCTACGGCTATGCCGGTTATCAGATGATTCAGCAGGCGCGCCAGATGATTGCGGACGGCCTGCTCGGGCAGATCCGTATTATCACGATGCAGTTCGCCCACGGATTCCATAATGAAGCCGTTGAGCTGCAGGCGGAGTCGACCCGCTGGCGCGTGACGCCGAAGTATGCCGGCCCAAGCTATGTGCTGGGCGACCTCGCCACCCACCCGCTGTTTGTTGCCGAAACCATGGTGCCTCATCTTAACATTCGCCGTCTGATGTGCTCCCGCCAGAGCTTCGTGAAATCCCGCGCGCCGTTGGAAGATAACGCCTTCGTGCTGATGGAATATGACAACGGCGCCGTCGGCTCCATGTGGACCAGCGCGGTTAACAGCGGGGCGATGCACTCGCAAAAGGTGCGGGTTGTCGGTGAAAAAGCCAGTATCGAATGGTGGGACGAACGCCCCAATCAGCTGAGCTACGAGGTACAGGGTGAACCGGCGCGGGTTCTCGAGCGCGGCATGAATTATCTCAGTCCCGCGGCCCTGGCAGAGGACCGCATTGGCGGCGGCCATCCCGAGGGACTGTTTGAAGCCTGGGCAAACCTCTATCGTCGCTATGCGCAGGCCATTGATGCCATGGACCGCAACGATCGCGCCTTCCTGGAAAACTTCTGGTACCCGGACGTTGAGGCGGGCCTGCACGGGGTGTACTGGGTTGAGCAGTGCGTCAAATCCGCCGATGCGGGCAGCCAGTGGGTTGACTTTAATTTACAATAAGTGCTACCGGCCAGTGGAGCCTTCTCCACTGGTTTCGTTATTTTCCCCATGCTTACCTTACCCTGCAACAGAGCCGTAATATCTGTTAAACAAACATTTATTTACGCTTCTGGCCGCCACCACTACACTAGTCGCAGTTTTTAGATTGAGGTGGTAATGAACGATAACAAAATGACGCCAGGTGAACTGCGCGCAACCTGGGGTCTGGGAACCGTATTCTCGCTGCGTATGCTCGGCATGTTTATGGTTCTGCCGGTTCTGACCACCTACGGTATGGCTTTACAAGGTGCCAGCGAGGCGCTCATTGGCCTGGCCATTGGCATCTATGGTCTGGCGCAGGCGGTGTTTCAAATCCCGTTTGGCCTGCTTTCCGACCGTATTGGCCGTAAACCACTGATCATCGGTGGGCTGCTTATTTTCGTGATCGGCAGCATTATCGCGGCCCTCAGCGACTCTATCTGGGGCATTATCCTCGGGCGCGCGTTACAAGGTTCCGGTGCGATTGCCGCCGCGGTGATGGCGCTCCTTTCCGATTTAACTCGCGAACAGAACCGCACCAAGGCGATGGCCTTTATTGGCGTCAGCTTCGGCGTTACCTTTGCCCTTGCCATGGTGCTGGGGCCGATTATCACCCACCAGCTGGGCCTGCACGCCCTGTTCTGGATGATCGCTATTCTCGCCAGCATCGGCATCCTGCTGACGCTGTGGGTCGTGCCCAACAGCCATAATCACGTGCTGAATCGTGAATCCGGGATGGTGAAAGGCTGCTTCAGTAAAGTACTTGCCGAACCCAAACTCCTGAAGCTTAACTTCGGCATCATGTGTCTGCACATCATGCTGATGTCGACGTTTGTCGCCCTGCCAGGACAGCTGGAGGCCGCCGGATTCCCTGCCGCCGAGCACTGGAAAATTTACCTGGCTACCATGCTGGTGTCGTTTGTCTCAGTGGTGCCTTTTATCATCTACGCCGAAGTGAAGCGCAAGATGAAGCATGTCTTCGTGTTCTGCATCGCAATTCTTCTGGTGGCTGAAATCGTGCTGTGGGGCGCCGGTGGTTACTTCTGGGAGCTGGTGGCCGGCGTTCAGCTGTTCTTCCTGGCCTTTAACCTGCTGGAAGCTCTGCTCCCATCGCTTATCAGTAAAGAGTCGCCAGCGGGCTACAAAGGGACCGCCATGGGGATCTATTCAACCAGCCAGTTCCTCGGGGTGGCGATTGGCGGTTCGTTGGGCGGCTGGGTCGACGGCTATTTTGATTCGCAAACCGTGTTCCTGCTCGGCGCACTGCTGGCGATGCTGTGGCTGCTGGTGGCCGGAACGATGAGTGAACCGCCGTATGTCAGCAGCCTGCGGGTCGAAATCCCTGAGGATGTGCTGGCCGATGCAACGCTACAGGAGCGGTTGCTGGCGAAAGATGGCGTCAAGCAGGCGCTGGTTATCGCCGACGAACGCTCGGTGTATATCAAAATCGATAGCAAGGTGACCAACCGCTTCGAGATCGAGCAGGCCATCAAAGGGGCGTAAAAAAAGCGGGGAATTCCCCGCTTTTTACTGGCTGGCGTTCGGCGAAAAGCACTCGCGCCAGCGTGGCAAAAATCCCGACTTAGTCGCGGAAGTTTTTGAACTGGAACGGCTGCCCCAGATCGCCACCGCGCACCAGCGCCATCACGGCCTGCAGGTCGTCACGCGCTTTACCGGTCACGCGAATCTCTTCACCCTGAATCTGTGCCTGCACCTTCAGCTTGCTGTCTTTGATGAGCTTAACGATTTTTTTCTGCATCGCGCTCTCAATACCCTGCTTCAGTTTGGCATCAACAAACC
Organism: Klebsiella sp. B345; assembly: GCF_051131735.1. Lineage (NCBI taxonomy): Bacteria > Pseudomonadati > Pseudomonadota > Gammaproteobacteria > Enterobacterales > Enterobacteriaceae > Klebsiella > Klebsiella sp. B345. The sequence continues at coordinate 4,139,493 of NZ_CP180443.1, read as the reverse complement.
AGGTTTTACCGCTGTGCACGAACTCGTCAGGCACTTCGATAGAGCTGCCTTCAATACCGCGTTTTAACAGCTTCGCGCGCAGAATATCCAACAGCTGGTTAATCTGGAAATCAGATTCACTGAGGACCTTGATGGTCTCGTTTTTTTCGTTCAGCTCAAAGCTCGCTTCAACGTTACGAAAATCAAAACGCGACTCAACTTCACGGGTCGCATTCTCTACGGCGTTTCGAACTTCCTGAAGATCGACTTCAGAGACAATATCGAAAGATGGCATCTTTTCCTCTCCTTCTGTTGCTTTTGCGTTGCATAATACCCGCAACGCGGCATAACTCAACTGCTTATCCCGCAAGCATAGCCGATGATGTCATACTAAACCCGTGCCAGGCTGCAGCCGGAAAGGCAACGAGTATATACTTTAGCTATGAATGCCTGAGGACGTCGCAGGTGAGGAGGAATAATGAAAGTAACCGTACTTGGATGCGGTGCACTGGGGCAACTGTGGCTTACCGCGTTGTACAAACACGCAGACGAAGTCCAGGGCTGGTTACGCGTCCCGCAACCCTTCTGTAGCGTCAACCTGGTAGAAACTGACGGCACTATCTTTAATGAATCGCTTACTGCTAACGATCCCGACTTTCTCGCCAGCAGCGACCTGCTGGTGGTCACCTTAAAGGCCTGGCAGGTCTCCACCGCGGTAAAAAACCTGGCGTCTACCCTGCCCGCTTCGTCGCCGATCCTGCTTATCCATAACGGCATGGGCACAGTCGATGAGCTAAAAGGCGTGCAGCAGCCGCTGCTGCTGGCCTCCACCACCCAGGCCGCGCGCCGCGATGGTAACGTGATTGTTCACGTCGCCAACGGCACCACCCATATTGGCCCGGCAAAGCCCTATCCGGAGGACTACAGCTATCTTGCCGACGTCCTGCAAAACGTTCTGCCAGACGTCGCCTGGCACAATAATATTCTGCCGGCAACGTGGAGCAAGCTGGCGGTCAACTGTGTCATCAACCCGCTGACTGCGTTAAAAGAGTGCCGGAATGGCGATTTACGCCACTATCCGCAGGAAGTCGATGTGATTTGCCGCGAAGTGGCGGCGGTCATGGAACGCGAAGGTATTCATACTTCACCGGAAAACCTGTTATTTTATGTTCATCAGGTCATTGAAAGTACGGCAGAAAATATCTCTTCGATGCTGCAGGATATTCGCGCGCAGCGTCATACGGAAATCGACTATATCACCGGTTTTTTGCTGAAGCGCGCTCGCGCCCACGGGCTTGCCGTACCGGAAAATGCCCGCTTGTTTGAACTGGTAAAGCGTAAGGAGAATGAATATGAGCGCGTCGGCACTGATTTGCCTCGCCCCTGGTAGCGAAGAGACCGAAGCGGTCACTACCATCGATTTGCTGGTCCGTGGCGGCGTGCAGGTGACCACCGCCAGCGTCGCCAGCGATGGAAGCCTGACCGTGGTCTGTTCGCGCGGCGTGAAGCTGCTGGCCGACGCCCCGCTAGTGGAAGTGGCAGATGGTGATTACGACATTATCGTCCTGCCAGGCGGCATTAAAGGCGCGGAATATTTCCGCGACAGCCCGCTGCTGGTGGAGACGGTCAGGCAGTTTCATCTCTCCGGGCGCATTGTTGCCGCCATCTGCGCCGCTGCCGCCACCGTGCTGGTGCCACATAACCTTTTCCCGATCGGCAATATGACGGGCTTTCCGGCGCTAAAGGACCGCATTCCGCCGGATCAGTGGCAGGATAAGCGCGTCGTCTGGGATCCGCGAGTTAACCTGCTTACCAGCCAGGGGCCGGGGACCTCAATTGATTTTGCGCTCAAAATGCTCGATCTGCTGGTCGGGCGTGAAAAGGCCTATGAGGTCGCCTCACAGCTGGTGATGGCGGCGGGGATTTATAACTTCTACGAAGCCTGACAGGCCTGGGGTTGTGGCTGAGATTACCCCGCAGGCGTTGCGCTTAGCGGGGGCGAGAACTACCAGCACGGCTTTAGTCGCCCGGATACCCGGATAAGGCACAGCAATGCCGAAATCCGGGATGACCATGGCTCGTCGTGGTTACGGGCGATACACCTTCACATTCTCAAAGCCCTGCTCGCGCAGATACAGCGCCTGCAGACGGCTCATCACGCCACGTTCGCACCACAGCAGGTAAGTTTTGCTCTGATCCAGATCGCCGAACTTGGTGCTCAGCTTATAGAACGGTAACGACACCACTTCTACGCCGTCGAGCTTCAGCGGTCTGTCATCCTGCTCGTCAATAGAGCGGATATCCAGAATTGCATCGTTCGGGCCAAAGCCGGTTACGGTTTCGACTTCCACCACGTCCTGCTGGGTCTGCTGGGCGATATCGCGAATATCGACGTTATTCGCTTCTTCAACCACCTTATCAAGGATGCTGAAGTCGAAGTTTTCTTCTTCCGCTTCAATCTTCGCCTTCACCGCTTTCACGGTCGGGCTCTTCGAGATCACACCGCAGTATTCCGGCATGGTACGGGCAAAATCTTCAGTACCGATTTCACGCGCCAGGTTAATAATGTGCTCTTTATCGTGCGAGATCAGCGGACGCAGAATCAGCGTGTCGGAGACGTTATCGATCAACCGCAGGTTGGTCAGGGTCTGACTGGAAACCTGGCCCAGCGCTTCACCGGTCACCAGAGCCTGTACGCCGTAACGTTCAGCCACTTTCGACGCCGCGCGAACCATCATGCGCTTGAGCACCACGCCCATCTGACCATCGTCAACTTTTTCGAGGATCTCACCGACCACCGGCTCAAAGTTAATCGCCACGAAGCGGACGCGGTGGGAGCTGCCGAAACGGTTCCACAGATAGTGAGCCACCTGGCGAACGCCGATTTCATGGGCTGCACCGCCCAGATTAAAGAAGCAGTAGTGCACGCGGCAGCCGCGACGCATCAGCATATAGCTGGACACGCCGGAATCGAAACCGCCGGAAATCAGTGACAGCACGTCTTCCTGCGTCCCGATCGGGAAACCGCCGATACCTTCATAGCGCCCTTTCACCAGCAGCAGACGATCGTTTTCAATTTCCAGATTGACCGTGATATCCGGGTTAGTCAGCTTCACGCGCGCGGTTTCGATGTGCTGATTCAGGCCACCACCGACGTAGCGTTCCACTTCGATAGAGGTAAACTCATGCTTACCGCGACGTTTTACACGCACGCAGAAGGTTTTGCCTTCCAGCGTTTCGCGCCACACCGGCAGCGTTTGCTCGAAAATATCGTGCAACGAGGTAAACGGCACGTCTTCGACTTCCAGAATATGGTGGATGCCGGGGATTCGGGTCAACGCATCGCGGATGATCGGACGCTGATTTTCGTCTTTCGCGCGAACTTCGATATGATCCCAATGACGGACAACGGCCAGCGTCTCATCATAGTTTTTGAGAACGTTACGAATGTTCCCGGTTAAGATTTTAATGAAGCGCAATCTCACGGATTGGCTTTTGATGGTGATTTCCGGGAACAATTTAATGATAAACTTCATAGCGACAATAGTTCGTTGGCAAGCCCGACGGGCTTTAAGCAAAAGATGTACTGCAGCGCACCGTAGTGCCTGCATCCAGGGAGCGCAGTATATCACCATTGCGGGTTTTACATAAAATCATTCGGGACAGGCTGTCGCTACAGGCACGCGACGAGCCTGTTGGCAGCGGTTGCGCACGCTTTCGGGAACAAATCCGCGAAAGGACGACGTCTGTATTTGCTTAACCACGTGACTTCGTTACCATATTGGTGTCGCGACATAACAAGAGTCTACATTCACTATGCCAAAGAAAAATGAGGCCCCGGCCAGCTTTGAAACCGCCCTGGGCGAGCTGGAGCAGATTGTTAATCGTCTGGAAAGCGGCGCGCTCCCGTTAGAAGAAGCGCTCAGCGAGTTCGAGCGTGGCGTACAGCTGGCGCGCCAGGGCCAGGCCCGGCTGCAGCAGGCCGAGCAACGTGTACAGATTCTGCTGGCCGACAGCGAAGAGAGCCCACTCACGCCTTTTACGCCGGACGCTGAATAAATGGATTTCTCGCAACAGCTCCAGGCCTGCGTTGAGCAGGCCAACGACGCGCTACGCCGTTTTCTTGCGCCACTGCCTTTTCAGAACACTCCACTGGTTGAAGCCATGCAGTATGGCGCATTATTAGGCGGCAAACGCCTGCGCCCGTTCCTCGTCTATGCCACCGGTGACATGTTCGGCGTCAGTCGTACAACGCTGGATGCCCCGGCCGCAGCCGTTGAATGCATCCACGCTTATTCTCTAATGCATGACGATCTCCCGGCGATGGACGATGACGATCTGCGCCGTGGTTTGCCAACCTGCCACGTTAAATTTGGCGAAGCGAACGCAATTCTTGCCGGTGATGCGCTACAAACGCTGGCATTTTCTATACTGAGTGATGCGCCTATGCCCGAAGTGCCGGACCGCGATCGTCTGGCGATGGTGTCAACGCTGGCCCACGCCAGCGGCGTTGCGGGTATGTGCGGCGGACAAGCGCTGGATCTCGAAGCGGAAGGTCATCAGGTTGATCTGCAGGCGCTGGAGCGTATTCACCGCCACAAAACCGGAGCCCTTATTTGCGCCGCGGTGCGAATGGGCGCGCTGAGCGCAGGCGAACGTGGTCGTGCGGCCCTGCCGGCCCTCGAACGCTTTGCGCAAAATATCGGTCTCGCCTTCCAGGTCCAGGATGACATTCTTGACGTGGTAGGGGATACTGCGACGCTTGGCAAACGCCAGGGTGCCGACCAGCAGTTAGGTAAAAGTACTTATCCCGCGCTTCTGGGGCTTGAGCAAGCTCGCACCAAAGCGCATGACCTGATTGAAGATGCTCGTCAGTCGCTCAATGAACTGGCCGCACAATCTCTGGATACAACGGCACTGGAAGCGCTCGCGAATTACATAATTCAGCGTGATAAATAAACAATAAGAGTCTCTGATGAGTTTTGATATTGCCAAATACCCAACCCTGGCGCTGGTTGATTCCACCCAGGAGTTGCGTTTGTTGCCGAAAGATAGCCTGCCGAAACTGTGCGACGAACTGCGGCGTTACCTCCTGGACAGCGTCAGCCGTTCCAGCGGGCATTTTGCCTCCGGCCTCGGCACGGTCGAACTGACCGTGGCGCTTCACTACGTCTATAACACGCCGTTTGACCGCCTGATCTGGGACGTTGGTCACCAGGCCTACCCGCATAAAATTCTGACCGGTCGCCGCGATAAAATCGGCACTATCCGTCAGAAAGGGGGTCTGCATCCGTTCCCATGGCGTGGCGAAAGCGAATATGACGTGCTGAGCGTCGGTCACTCATCAACCTCTATTTCTGCCGGCATCGGGGTGGCGATTGCCGCCGCGAAAGAAGACAAACAGCGACGCGCGGTCTGCGTCATCGGCGATGGCGCCATTACCGCGGGCATGGCGTTTGAGGCCATGAATCATGCGGGCGATATCAAACCCGATCTGCTGGTGGTGCTCAACGATAACGAAATGTCGATCTCCGAGAATGTCGGCGCGCTGAATAATCATCTGGCGCAGCTGCTGTCGGGGAAACTGTACTCATCGCTGCGCGAAGGCGGGAAAAAGGTCTTCTCAGGTGTGCCTCCGATTAAAGAGCTGCTCAAGCGCACTGAAGAACATCTCAAAGGGATGGTGGTTCCCGGCACGCTGTTTGAAGAGCTGGGCTTTAACTACATCGGCCCGGTGGACGGTCACGATGTGCTGGGGCTGGTCACCACGCTGAAAAATATGCGCGACCTGAAAGGGCCGCAGTTCCTGCATATTATGACCAAAAAAGGTCGCGGCTATGAGCCGGCGGAAAAAGACCCGATTACCTTCCATGCGGTGCCTAAATTCGACCACACCAGCGGCGTCCTGCCGAAAAGCAGCGGCGGCCTGCCCTCTTATTCGAAAATTTTCGGCGACTGGCTGTGCGAAACGGCAGCAAAAGACGGCAAGTTGATGGCCGTTACCCCGGCGATGCGTGAAGGCTCGGGGATGGTCGAGTTTTCCAAAAAATTCCCTGACCAGTATTTCGATGTAGCAATTGCCGAACAGCACGCGGTCACCTTCGCCGCGGGTCTGGCGATCGGCGACTATAAGCCGGTAGTGGCCATCTACTCCACCTTCCTGCAGCGGGCTTACGATCAGCTGATTCACGACGTCGCTATCCAGAAACTGCCGGTGCTGTTTGCCATCGACCGCGCGGGTATCGTCGGTGCCGATGGACAAACCCACCAGGGCGCGTTCGATCTCTCCTTCCTGCGCTGTATCCCGGAGATGGTGATCATGACGCCAAGCGACGAGAACGAGTGCCGCCAGATGCTCTACACCGGCTATCACTATAACGATGGCCCGAGCGCAGTCCGCTATCCACGCGGCACCGGTACCGGCGCGACGCTGGAACCGCTGGCCTCGCTGCCAATCGGCAAAGGCGTGGAGAAACGCCGTGGTGAAAAAATCGCGATCCTCAACTTCGGCACCCTGCTGCCGGAAGCCGCTCAGGCGGCGGAGACCCTCAACGCGACGCTGGTCGATATGCGCTTTGTGAAGCCGCTTGATGATGCTCTGATTTTGCAGTTGGCCACGGAGCACGACGTGCTGGTGACCCTCGAAGAGAACGCCATTATGGGCGGCGCAGGCAGCGGTGTGAATGAGCTGCTGATGGCGCATCGTCGCGCGGTTCCGGTGTTGAATATTGGCCTGCCAGACTTCTTCATCCCGCAGGGGACACAGGAAGAAGTGCGCGCCGACCTCGGTCTTGATGCTGTCGGTATCACCGCGAAAATCACGGCCTGGCTGGCCTGATCCCTCCCCCACTAACGGCGCCTGCTATGCTTAAAGGATATCTTTTTGCTGATAGCAGGAGCCGTTCATGCAATACATCACGCCAGTAGCAACCCAACTCAAGGTGTCCCGACTGTGCCTCGGCTGTATGACCTTTGGTGAACCGGATCGCGGCAATCACGCCTGGACCTTACCCGAAGAGAGCAGCCGCCCGCTGATTCAGCATGCGCTGGAGAACGGCATTAATTTTTTCGATACTGCCAACAGCTACTCTGACGGCAGCAGCGAAGAGATCGTCGGCCGCGCGCTGCGTGATTTTGCCCACCGCGATGAGGTCGTCGTCGCCACGAAGGTCTATTACCCGGTGGGCGATCTGCCGGAAGGTCTCTCCCGCGGACAGATCTTGCGCTCCATTGACGACAGCCTGAAACGCCTGGGGATGGAGTATGTCGACCTGCTGCAAATCCACCGCTGGGACTACACCACGCCGATTGAAGAGACGCTGGAGGCGCTCGATGAAGTGGTGAAAGCAGGGAAAGCCCGATACATCGGCGCCTCGTCGATGCACGCCCGCCAGTTTGCCCAGGCGCTGCAGTTACAGGAGCAAAACGGCTGGGCGCGCTTCGTCACCATGCAGGACCACTACAACCTGATCTATCGCGAAGAAGAGAACGAAATGCTGCCGCTATGTCAGCGGGCTGGCGTGTCGGTGATTCCCTGGAGTCCGCTGGCGCGCGGTCGCCTGACGCGCCCGTGGGGGGAAACCACCGCGCGTCTGGTTTCTGATGAGGTGGGCAAATCGCTCTACAGCGCCGCGGATGACAACGATGCACTGATTGCGCAGAATCTTGCTGAGGTAGCAGAGGAGCTTGGTGTGAATCGCGCACAGGTCGCGCTGGCGTGGCTATTGAGCAAGCCCGGCGTGGCGGCACCGATCGTTGGGGCATCGCGGCAAGAGCAGCTCGATGAACTGCTCAACGCAGTGGATATCACGCTTACGCCCGAGCAGGTCGACAAGCTGGAAGCCCCCTACCAACCGCACCCGATTGTCGGCTTTAAATAAGCCTGTGCCCCGGCGCGCAACACGCCGCCGGGGAGATAGCCTTACAGGAGACCAATCGGCCAGTGGTGTCCCACCAGGTACAGCACCCCGGCGGAGATCACGCCGGCGACGATATCATCGACCATGATCCCCATACCGCCGTGGATATTGCGATCGAACCAGCGGATCGGCCACGGTTTCCACATATCGAAGATACGGAAGATAACGAACCCGGCGGCCACCCATTGCCAGTCGAGCGTCGGTAGCGCCATCAGGGTGATCCACATTCCGACAAACTCATCCCAGACGATGCTGCCGTGGTCGTGAGTTCCCATGTCTTTCGCCGTGCGATGACAGATATAGACCCCAATACAGATACTCATCATCACCACCAGCGAATAGAGTTGCCAGGGGAGGAAGGTCATCAGATACCAGAACGGGATTGCCGCCAGCGAGCCCATGGTGCCCGGCACCACGGGGCTTAACCCACTGCCGAAGCCGGTGGCCAGCAAATGCCAGGGATTGCGCATATTGAGGCGGCTTTTTGCGACATCTTTACTACGCGCCAAAGTGATCGTACCCCTTTAAATCCAGCTGCACCGGTTTGCCGGCTTGCAGCAGCTGCAGACCGTCCGCTTCCGCACAAATCTGGCCAATGCAGGTAAAACGCGCCCCTAGCTGGCCGATGGCGACATCCAGCGCGCCGCGGTTCAGCTCCGGTACGGTAAAGCACAGCTCGTAATCTTCCCCGCCAGCCAGCGCCCAACGCAAGGCCTGCTCCGGCGCCACCTGACGCAGCATCGCATCGGAGAACGGCATCGCGTCGAGATCGAGCCGCGCCCCGCAACCGCTGGCTTTCAGGATATGGCCAAGATCGGAGATCAGACCGTCGGAAAGATCGATCGCCGAACTGGCGAGATCGCGTAGCGCCTGCCCCTGCAATATCCGCGGCATCGGACGTAAATGGCGCGCCAGCAGGTAGTCGGCATCGGCCGCAGACTCGACGTTCAGTCGGTCCTGCAATATTGCCAGCCCGGCGGCGCTGTCCCCGGGAGTACCGGTGACGTAAATCCAGTCTCCGGGTTTTGCCCCGGCGCGTTTCAGGGCGCGTCCCGGCGGGACAAAGCCGTGAATACCCAAGGTCATCGACAGCGGACCACGGGTGGTGTCCCCGCCAATCAGCTGCATATCGTAATAGTTGAGCTGCATGAACAGGCTGTCGCTGAACGATTCCAGCCACGCTTCATCCACGTCCGGTAAGGTTAGCGCCAGCGTTAGCCACGCGGGTTCGGCACCCATAGCCGCGAGGTCGCTCAGATTGACCGCCAGCGCCTTATAGGCCAGGTCGGCAGGGTCGATATCGGGTAAGAAATGGTTTCCCGCCACCAGCGTGTCGGTGCTGATTGCCAGCGTTTTTTTCTCGGGGATATTCAGGAGAGCGCAGTCATCGCCGATGCCGGTCTCCACATCGAGACGCCTGCTTTTTACGCGATCAAAATAACGGGCAATCAGGGAGAATTCGCCGCATGCCATACGTTATGCCTCAGCAAAAGAAAAGAATAAGAACCTGTTCCAGCCGACGAGTTTGGTTGCCGGCTGAAGCAGGTTCTGTGGACGGTTTCTCGGGGAGAATCCCCGGTAACACCGGCCTGAGGTTTACTTTTTGTTGGGACGAATTGCCGGGGCTGCTTTGTCCAGCACGCCGTTAACAAACTTATGGCTGTCTTCTGCGCCAAAAGTTTTCGCCAGTTCGATAGCTTCGTTAATCGCCACTTTGTACGGGACATCGTCACGTTTAGACAGCTCGAACAGGGCAATACGCAGTACCGCTTTTTCCACCTGGCCCAGCTCTTCAAGCAGGCGGGACAGGTACGGCTTCATCAGGCCGTCGAGGTATGCGCTGTTAGTCGCCACTCCGGACAGCAGTTCACGGAAATACAGAACGTCGACATCTTTGACATCCTGTTCCGCCAGGAACTGGTATTCGACATCAGCGATGTCGTTCTGGGACAACTGCCAGGAGTAAAGCGCCTGGACAGCACACTCACGGGCGCGGCGACGAGCAGCAGGTTTCACGGAATTCCCCTTACAAAAAAATCAGGCCTTAATGGCTTTCAATACGTTAATCATTTCCAGCGCGGTCAGCGCAGCTTCTGCACCTTTGTTACCGGCTTTGGTACCAGCGCGCTCAATGGCTTGTTCAATACTTTCAGTGGTCAGAACACCAAAGGCTACCGGGATTTCGCTCTCCTGCGCGACATGCGCGAGGCCGTTGCTTGCTCCGCCAGCCACATATTCAAAGTGCGCGGTACCACCACGAATCACCGTACCCAGAGCAATCACCGCGTCATATTTACCGGTTTTTGCCAGTGCGCCAGCCGCCAGTGGCAGCTCATACGCGCCTGGAACCCAAACAACGGTAATGTTTTCATCTTTTACCTGACCGATGCGCTTCAGGGCGTCAATCGCACCTTCCAGCAGGCTGTCATTGATAAAGTTGTTGAAACGCGCAATGGTGATGGCGACGCGAGCGTCCGGGGTAGCAACGTTAGCTTCAATAATGTTCATACTCTTCCTTCGGGTTCATATGGCCCCGCAAGGGGGGCGGATTCTATCATAATAATTTATACACTTCATCCTTCAAACTGCCTCGCGGTCGCTGGCAGAGGAATGATGTTGCGTCGCAACACGCCTACCCTGAATCAGGCATTCACTAAATGCAGGCACACATCCGGGCCGACATGGCGTATCTCATTGAATTTGAAATGGGGGGCATCCTGTAGTTTCTCAAGCCCCGGCAGCGCACATAATCCACGCGCCGCATTGCCTAACAGTTTAGGCGCAATATAAACGATAAGCTCGTCCACCACACCTGCCTGTAATAGCGCCCCGGCGAGGGTCGGGCCGGCTTCCACCCAGATACTGTTCACCTGCTGCTTGCCCAGTTGCATCATCAACAGCACCAGATCAAGATGGCCATTGTGCTCCGGTACCTGCAGCGTACGCACGTTTTCCGGCCACACGCGATCGTCGGCCTGAGTGCGGGCAAACAGCGTTTCGCCCGGCTGCTGCACGATGCGGTGCTGCGGGGTCACGCGATTATGGCTGTCGATAACGATACGCAGCGGCTGACGCAGATTGCCCTGCGGATACAGCGCCTGAGTATCGGAGTCCAGCGATTCCCAACGCACGGTCATTGCCGGGTCGTCTGCCAGCACGGTGGCGCTGCTGGTCAGAATGGCGTGGCTCTGCGCGCGCAGACGCTGCACGTCGCGGCGCGCCTGTGGTGAGGTGATCCACTGGCTTTCTCCGCTGGCCATGGCGGTACGGCCATCCAGCGAAGCACCCATTTTGAGCTGTACATACGGGAAACCGGTGCGCATCCGCTTCAGAAAGCCTTTATTCAGCGCTTCGGCCTCGTTCATCATCAGGCCATGGCTGACGTCGATACCTTCTTGCTGCAAACGGTACAGGCCGCGTCCCGCCACCTGCGGGTTAGGATCCTGCATGGCGGCCACAACGCGGGTCACGCCAGCGGCGATCAGCGCGTCACAGCACGGCGGCGTGCGGCCATGATGGCTGCATGGTTCCAGCGTCACGTAGGCGGTAGCGCCTCGGGCTTGCTCACCGGCCATTCGCAGCGCATGTACTTCCGCATGCGGCTCGCCGGCTCGATAGTGAAAACCTTCGCCGACGATTTCGCCGTTTTTGACGATCACACAGCCGACGTTAGGATTGGGGTGGGTGGTAAAACGCCCGCGCTGCGCCAGCTTCAGTGCGCGCGCCATGTACATTTCGTCATGCATGACTTAATCCTGTAAGCGGGCGATCTCTTCGCCAAATTCTTTGATGTCTTCGAAGCTACGATAGACCGAAGCAAAGCGGATATAGGCGACTTTATCGAGCTTTTTCAGCTGTTCCATCACCAGGTTGCCGATCATCTTGCTGGGTACTTCGCGTTCACCGGTGCCGCGCAGGTGCGTTTTGATATGGTTAAGCGCCATTTCTACGTCGTCGGCGCTAACCGGGCGTTTTTCCAGCGCTTTCAGCATTCCGCTGCGCAGCTTATCCTCATTGAAAGGTTCCCGCACCTCGTCGCTCTTGACCACCCGCGGCATTACCAGCTCTGCCACCTCAAACGTCGTAAAACGTTCGTTACAAACCAGGCACTGCCGACGACGACGCACAGAGGAGCCCTCTCCCACCAGGCGGGAGTCGATCACTTTGGTATCTACGGCGAAACAGAATGGGCAATGCATGGCGCGTCCTGATATGAAGTTAAACTGAAAGACAGTTTACCGCGAAGTGACCCGACTACAAAGAAAGAGCTTTTGAGATAAAGGATCTATGGTTGGTTATCAGAGACGATCTACCATGAGTTATCCCCTTTTGACGGAATCCCTTATTATGACAAGACGTTATTTGAAGCTGGCGATACTGACGACATTGTTCACGCTCAGCGCCTGCGCGCAGCAAAGTGAAGTCCGACAGATGAATCAAAGCGTGAGCACGCTGAGCAAAGAGATGACCCAACTGAATCAGCAAACAGTGAAAATTACCCAGCAAAATTCCCTGAATGCGAAATCCAGCAGCGGCGTCTATCTTCTGCCTGGTGCCAAAACCCCGGCGCGGCTCGAGAGCCAGATCGGCACGTTACGCATGTCGCTGCGGGATATCGCCGCCGATGCCAACGGCACCCGACTGACCTTACGTATTCAGGGTGAATCCAACGATCCGCTTCCGGCGTTTAGCGCCACCGTCGCTTCCGGGCAGATTACCGGCACCACCCAGAGTTATCAGGAAGTAAACGTGCAGGAGCAGCTGATCAGCGCCCCTGCCAGCATTCTGGCCCCCAGCGATGTGGATATTCCGCTGCGCCTGAACGGCATCTCCCCGGAACAGCTCGGTTTCCTGCGTATTCACGACATCCAGCCCGCCACCCCGCAATAACCTCTCCCATCGGGTGTCTTTGACACCCGTTTTCACCGCCGAAAATCCATTTACAATTTTTGCGAACAGTTCAGTAAAAATTGACGCCATTGATGAATTTCAGTGGCATTTTGTCAGTAAATGCATAGAATCGTGAACGCAATCGATTACGTATGTTTACTTTATGTGAAACAACACATATTTTTGTGAGCAATGATTTCTATAATAGACGCCACAGAAATACGAAATATTTAGAAACGCTTCGGCAACGTTCTTAACGCCTTTTGGCTTAATTTAAACAGTGGCATCATTATGAAAAAAACATTACTGGCAGCAAGCGCGGTCCTGGCGCTCTCCGCATCTTTCACTGCTGGCGCGGCAGAAAACGACAAACCTCAGTACCTGTCCGATTGGTGGCACCAGAGTGTGAACGTGGTGGGCAGCTACCACACCCGTTTTGGACCGCAGATCCGTAACGATACCTACCTGGAATACGAAGCGTTCGCCAAAAAAGACTGGTTTGATTTCTACGGTTATATCGATGCACCGGTATTCTTTGGCGGTAACAGCACCGCGAAAGGTATCTGGAACAACGGTTCCCCGCTGTTTATGGAAATCGAACCGCGTTTCTCTATCGACAAGCTGACCAACACCGACCTCAGCTTCGGCCCGTTCAAAGAGTGGTATTTCGCGAACAACTATATCTACGATATGGGGCGTAACGATTCTCAGGAGCAGAGCACCTGGTATATGGGTCTGGGTACCGATATCGATACCGGCCTGCCGATGAGCCTGTCCCTGAACGTCTATGCGAAATATCAGTGGCAGAACTACGGAGCTTCCAACGAAAACGAGTGGGATGGCTACCGTTTCAAAGTGAAATACTTTGTTCCGCTGACCGACCTGTGGGGCGGTTCCCTGAGCTACATCGGCTTCACCAACTTTGACTGGGGTTCCGATCTGGGCGATGACAACTTCTACGATATGAACGGCAAGCACGCGCGCACCAGCAACTCCATCGCGTCCAGCCACATCCTGGCGCTGAACTATGCGCACTGGCACTACTCGGTGGTTGCTCGTTACTGGCACAACGGTGGTCAGTGGGCGGATGACGCGAAGCTGAACTTCGGCGACGGCGACTTCAATGTCCGTTCCACCGGTTGGGGTGGTTACTTTGTTGTCGGCTACAACTTCTAATCGCTGCTGATTTTCCCCGGCGGCAACGCCGGGGATTGCATAGTCTTAGCGCTCCTCACACTTTACCTTACGCAAGAAATCACTCAATGAACGGTCAGCCCGTTCGCTAAAATGGCGCCCGGTTGCCACAATATTCAGGCATCGGTCGAGGCGAAAACAGCGATAATCGACGCGCAATTCGCACCAGCTCACCAGCAGCCAGCGCTCTCCCCAGAAAAAAAGCCCCAGCGGCAGCACTTCACGCTGTGATACCTTTCCGCCTTCATCCCGATAGTGCAGATCCAATACCTGCTGGCCGGAGACTGCCCGGTGCACCAGATCAAACTGCTCTTTGGTGTAGCCCTGCGAACCAAAGTCCGGGGCGAACAGGCGCGACAGCTCCGCCTGGCGTCGGCTCTCCGCCGGCAGTATGGCCAGCACTTTTTCCTGCGCCGACTCCAGCGCCTGGGACATCGAAACGCCGCCCCAGGTTTGCAGCAGCCTAATCGCCGCGACCAGCGCCTCCGACTCCTGGGTCGTCAACATCAGCGGCGGCAAATCATAACCCGCCAGCAGCCGATAGCCGCTGCCGGCCTCTCCCTCAACCGGGACGCCGGAGAGCGACAGGTCGCGAATATCGCGGTAAATCGTGCGTTCCGATACGCCGAGCCGCTCGGCCAGCAGCCCGGCGGTGGTTAATCTTCTCCCCCGCAGGATCTGGACGATTTGAAAAAGACGGTCGGCGCGTCGGCTCATAAGCGTTATCTCATTTATGCTGGTTGGTGCAGGCCAATTCGATTCCCCTCGCTATCGATAAACAGGGCAATCGTCCCGATATCGTCCGCCAGCTGCAGCGGGCCAAAAACACAGTGCCCTCCCGCAGAGCTTACCCGGTCGAGCGTCGCCGCCAGATCGCCAGTATGCAGATAGATAATGCAGCCTTGATCGGCAGGTTTAACACCGTCAAACTTTGCCAGCGCGCCGCCAGGAGCCGGATCCTGATAAGGGAATACGGCCAGTTGAGCACAGTCCATATTTTCCCGTTTCAGCGTCACCTGCATCACCGGTTCGTAAAACGCCACGGCACGATCCATGTCGGCGACCGGAATTTCAAACCAGTTAATTACGTTGTTCATACATCCTCCTGTCCATTGTGTGGGTTCAGAAGGAGTGTATGACAGGCCTCCTGACAGCATACTGTCAGGAGTGTTTAACTACGCTGTACACACCAGCGCGCGGGTGCGATCCAGCAACCACGGGCGCAGATAGCCGACGGTATTGGAAAACGGCAGGACTTCTTCCGGTAGCTCTATCCCTAACTGCTGGCAGACCCAGGCGCGCCGGGTGACAATTCGCTGCCACAGCTGCGGCCAATCTTGCGCCAGTGCGTCGCGCAGCGACTTATCGGCCACCGCCACGGTGTCTTCGATGCTGGCGCCGGCATACCCCGCCCGTGAGGGAATAATATCGATTTGCAGCAGCATACCGCTGCGGATGCAGGCGTTGGAATCAGGCCCGATAGGTGAGCACAGCCACTCTTCGTCCGCCACCAGATGCCCGGGGTTCAGATGCCAGTGATAGTCCGCCTTCGGCAGTACACTCTCGATCAGCGCGTACATCTCGCCGCCGCGCATCCCGATGCGTAAATTCTCCAGCCAGCTGACCACCGCGTTGAAATAGGGCTTCGCCACCACCTCAAGATAGTCAGCTACTTCCGGTGCCAGCTCAGAGTCGTCGCTCACCACGTAGGCGGCGCGGCTGCTTAGGCCGCCTTTATAACTGGTGGTCAGCGAGAATTTATCGCCACGCTGAATGATCTTATCGCCAGGATACAAGTTGGCATGGGCGAAACGATCCCCGGTAGCGGCAATCATCACCACGGTATTAGGCTGCCCTTGCGCCGCCAGTAGCGCGCCGATCTGCTTTTCCGTTTTTCCGGGGGCAATGGCGTCGAGCGCGGTCAGAACCGCCGTCGATGCGAGGTTTGCGCCATATTCATAATGGGCCAGTTCATTGGCATTATTGACCGTTCTTACCCCGCTATCCGGGGCGATAAAAATCCCCGTGGCATTGCGCAAGACCGCCTGCGGACCCGCGGCCTGGCGAATGGCATCGACGATAAACGCAGGCAGGTCGAACATCTGCGCCCGGTCGTCGGCATCACCGGTAAACAGCTTCCAGCCCGCCAGCCCCAGCGTTTTCCCCGCCACGATCCCCGCATCCTGCAGCAGCTGCGGCAGGCTTTTGTCCGTAGTCATCGGCTGGTTCGGCAATGAGAACCATGGGGCGTGGATCACCCGATTCTCCAGCCGGGCAAAGGCCGCCAGCTTGAGGTTTTCGTTGCCCAACACCAGCACCGCCTCCCCCTCTCGATGCAGCACCAGCAGCGCCTCTTCAAAACGCGGGATAAACCCGGTGAGATACTCAAAGTTGCCGCCGTGCTCTTTATCGGCATAGATGACCAGCGTGTCGTACCCGTCGCAGGCCATCCGGGCGAGCACGTTGGCTTTACGCTGACGTAAGGTCTCATCGCTGAGTGTGACGGAAGGCAGGTCGTGCCAGACGGTCGGCGGGGCGACGGTGGAAAGGGCTATCGTGGCCATGGGCGTATCTCCATCTCATTAAACACAATGCAAGGAGAGTAGCGAAATTCGGGGGCCCTGTAATAAAAAAATCCCGGCCTTGCGACCGGGATTGCGTTCTCAGTACCGTTCTGACTTACGGCAGAATGGACGGCTGATCCGCACCTTCTTTCTCGACTTTCTGCTGCAGCATATGCTCGCGCTTCATGCCCAGCTTCAGCGCCAGTGCCGACGCCACGTAGATAGAAGAAGCTGTACCGATGGAGACACCGATCAGCATGGTCAGCGAGAAGCCTTCCAGCACCGGGCCGCCAAAGAGGAACAGCATCAGGATAACCATCAAGGTGGTCCCTGAGGTGATCAAGGTACGATGCAGCGTCTGGGTCAACGACACGTTAAAGATCTCATACGGCGTACCGCGGCGGATCTTACGGAAGTTTTCACGGATACGGTCCGATACCACGATGCTGTCGTTCAGCGAGTAGCCGATAACCGACATCAGTGACGCGACGATGGTCAAATCGATCTCGATATGGAACAGCGACAGTATACCCATCGTGATAACCACATCGTGCGCCAGGGCGATAACGACCCCGGCAGCAAGACGCCACTCAAAGCGGAAACCAACGTAGACCAGGATACAGATCAAGGCGGCCAGCAGCGCCATGGCGCCGCTTTGTGCCAGGTCTGCCCCGACGCTTGGTCCCACGAATTCAATTCGTTTGACGGTTGCGTTCTGGCTGGTCGATTCGTTAATCACATTAACGACCTTGCTGCCCAGCTCCTGGCTGCCGTTGGTATCATGTACCGGCGGCATACGTACCATGATGTCACGGCTGCTACCGAAGTTCTGCAGCTGCGGCTCTTCGAAGCCCGCCTTCTGCAGCGCCAGACGCATCTGGTCCATATCGGCAGGTTTTTCAAGGGTAATTTCAATCACCGTACCACCAGTGAAATCCAGACCCCAGTTAAACCCACGCACGCCCATCACGACAATGGCGGCAATCAGCAGAAAACCGGAGATGCCGAAAGCCCAGTAGTCCCAGCGCATAAAGTCATAGACTTTACGGCCGTGGTTCAATTGTTCAACAGTATATTCCTGTGCCACAACGCACTCCTCAGATAGACAGCTTTTTAACGCGCTTGCCGCCGTACAGCAGGTTCACGATGGCACGGGTGCCGACGATAGCGGTAAACATCGAGGTTGCAACACCGATACCGGTGGTAATCGCAAACCCTTTAATTGCACCGGTACCGACCGCGTACAGGATGATAACTTTGATCAAGGTCGTAATGTTCGCATCGAAGATAGAGCTGAATGCACCCTTATAACCTTCGTCAATCGCCTGCTGAACAGAACGTCCGTTGCTCAACTCTTCTTTAATACGCTCGTTGATCAGTACGTTAGCATCGACCGCCACCGCAAGGGTTAGCACGATACCCGCAATCCCCGGCATACTCAGCGTTGCCCCTGGGAGCAGGGACATGATGCCGACGATCAGCACCAGGTTAGCCACCAGCGCGGAAGTCGCGATCAGACCGAATTTCTTGTAGAAGAAAATCATGAACAGGATAGAGACCACCAGACCGGCCAGACATGCTTCCAGACCCTGTTTGATGTTCTGCATACCCAGAGTTGGGCCGATGGTACGTTCTTCAACGATCTGAATCGGCGCAATCAGCGCACCAGCACGCAGCAGCAGAGACAGTTGACGCGCTTCGTTCGGGTTGCTGATACCGGTAATACGGAAGCTATTGCCCAGGCGAGACTGGATGTTGGCGATGTTAATCACCTCTTCCTGTTTCACCAGAACCGCACGACCGTTAGCATCTTTCTTACCGCTGTCTTTGTACTCCACGAACAGGGTCGCCATCGGCTTACCGATGTTGTCCTTGGTGAAGTTAGACATGATGTTGCCACCTGCGCTATCCAGCGAGATGTTAACCTGCGGCTGATTGTACTCATCCATGCTGGAAGTGGAGTCGGTGATATGGTCACCGGTCAGAATCACACGCTTGTACAGCACAACTGGCCGGCCTTCACGAGTGTCTTTCACTTCGGAATCACCAGGGACGCGGCCTGAAGCGGCAGCGGCACTGTCGACGTTGCTGTTAACCAGACGGAATTCCAGCGTCGCGGTGGCACCAAGAATTTCTTTCGCACGCGCGGTATCCTGAATACCCGGCAGTTCAACCACGATACGGTCGGCGCCCTGACGCTGTACCAGCGGCTCGGCAACACCCAGTTGGTTAACACGGTTACGCAGAATGTTGATGTTCTGCTGCACGGCATATTCGCGGGCTTCTTTCAGGCGCTCATCGGTCATCACGGCTTTCAGGCCGGTCGTGCCTTGAGTGGAGATAACCAGATCGCGGTGACGCGGGCTCAGCCAGGAGATAGCCTGATCGCGTGCTGCGCTATCACGAAACGCAATGCTCAGACCAAAATTGTCTTCCTTACGCACGGTGGAGTAAGGGATGCCTTTTTCACGCAGTTCGCTGCGCAGGCTGTCGATATTTTGTTCCTGCAGTTTACCCAGCGCGGTGTCCATATCCACTTCCATCAGGAAGTGTACGCCGCCACGCAGGTCAAGACCCAGCTTCATCGGCTCGGCATGAATGGCCGCCAGCCAGCGAGGGGTCGCCGGTGCAAGGTTCAGTGCCACGACGTATTTATCACCCAATACGCCCATCAGCACTTCACGTGCACGTAACTGGACGTCGGTGGTGTCGAAGCGCGCAAGAATGGTGCCCTCTTCCAGCGCCACAGACTTAGCGGTAATTTTTTCTTCTTGTAACGTTTTCTGGACCTGGATCAGCGTTTGCTCACTGG
This sequence comes from Klebsiella sp. B345, assembly GCF_051131735.1. Classification (NCBI taxonomy): domain Bacteria; kingdom Pseudomonadati; phylum Pseudomonadota; class Gammaproteobacteria; order Enterobacterales; family Enterobacteriaceae; genus Klebsiella; species Klebsiella sp. B345. The sequence continues at coordinate 4,120,135 of NZ_CP180443.1, read as the reverse complement.
CGGCGACACCGCGCACGCCAGTGATTTGAACGGCCGGATCCTCACCATACAGGTTGGGGAGTGCATACATCAGGCCGACGATAATAACGACGACCAGCATGATGTACTTCCACAAAGGATAACGGTTTAACACGGCAGTTCCCTTAGGGAAAAGTGGATTACAGCGCTTTCATAGTGCCTTTCGGCAGAACGGCAGCTACGAAGTCACGTTTGATAACCACTTCGGTGGTATCGTTCAGCGCGATAGCAATGTATCCGCTTTCCGCAACTTTAGTGACGCGACCGACCAGACCACCATTCGTCAGCACTTCATCGCCTTTCGCGATGGAGCTCATCAGGTTTTTATGTTCCTTGGTGCGCTTCTGCTGTGGACGCAGGATCATGAAGTAGAAAATCAGACCAAACACCACCAGCATCAGGATCAGAGACATCGGGCTGCCCTGCGCCGCGCCACCGGTTGCTGCTACCGCATCAGAAATAAAAAAGCTCATTCAAATTCCCTCATTATTAAAATTAATCAACGTTCACAGGAGGAACAGGTCGTCCCTGACGTTGGTAAAAATCGGTCACGAAGCTCTCTAATTTACCCTCTTCAATAGCCTTACGTAAACCAGCCATTAAGCGCTGATAGTAGCGAAGGTTATGAATGGTATTGAGGCGCGCGCCCAATATTTCGTTGCAACGATCGAGATGATGCAAGTAAGCGCGTGAATAATTGCGACATGTATAGCAATCACACTCCGCATCCAGCGGCGCAGTGTCGCTTTTGTGCTTCGCATTACGAATCTTCACCACGCCGTCGGTAACAAACAGATGGCCGTTACGCGCGTTACGCGTCGGCATCACGCAGTCGAACATATCAATACCGCGGCGTACCCCTTCAACCAGATCTTCGGGTTTCCCGACGCCCATCAGGTAGCGTGGTTTGTCGGTCGGAATCTGCGGGCAAACGTGCTCCAGGATACGGTGCATGTCTGCTTTCGGCTCGCCGACAGCCAGACCGCCGACAGCGTAGCCATCAAAACCGATGTCTACCAGACCTTTAACGGATATATCGCGTAAATCTTCGTAAACGCTTCCCTGGATAATGCCAAACAGCGCATTTTTGTTGCCCAGGCTGTCGAAACGGTCACGGCTACGCTGCGCCCAGCGCAGGGACATTTCCATCGAACGTTTAGCATAGTCCCAGTCCGCCGGGTACGGCGTACATTCGTCGAAGATCATCACGATATCGGAGCCGAGATCGTATTGAATCTCCATCGATTTTTCCGGGTCGAGGAAAATCGGATCGCCGTTAATCGGGTTACGGAAGTGGACGCCCTGCTCGGTGATCTTACGGATATCGCCGAGGCTGAAGACCTGGAAACCGCCGGAATCGGTCAGGATTGGCCCTTTCCACTGCATGAAATCATGCAGATCGCCGTGCAGCTTCATGATTTCCTGGCCCGGACGCAGCCACAGGTGGAACGTGTTGCCGAGGATAATTTGTGCGCCGGTGGCTTCAACTTCTTCCGGCGTCATCCCTTTGACGGTGCCGTAAGTCCCAACGGGCATAAAGGCTGGCGTTTCAACTACGCCACGATCAAATACCAGGCGGCCGCGGCGAGCGCGTCCGTCGGTCGTATCCAGTTCAAATTTCATTTTCACTCCTGCGTCAGAAAAACAGTCTGACGTTAAACACTCATGTCGCGGAGGTTATTCCCCGACACGCTCAAAAATAGCCTGCGGATTGTACGTGATAAACATCGCGTCACCGTAGCTAAAAAAGCGATATTTTTGTTCTACCGCAGCCTTGTAGGCATTCATAGTATGCTGGTAACCGGCAAAGGCCGAAACCAACATAATCAGTGTTGATTCAGGAAGATGGAAGTTGGTCACCAGCGCATCAACCGCTTTATATTGATATCCCTGATAGATGAAGATCTGCGTATCACCAAAGAAAGGTTCAATCAGGTCGTTTTTCGCCGCCTGCGCCGCGCTCTCCAACGAGCGCACGGAGGTAGTGCCCACCGCGATGACGCGATTACCGCGTGCTTTCGCTGCCAGCACCGCGTCGACCACCTCTTGCGGCACTTCGGCATACTCGGAGTGCATGATGTGGTCTTCGATGGTATCCACGCGCACCGGCTGGAAGGTTCCGGCGCCGACGTGCAGCGTCACGAACGCCATTTCGATACCTTTGGCACGCAGCTTATCCAGCATCGCATCGTCAAAGTGCAGGCCGGCGGTCGGTGCAGCCACCGCCCCTGGTTTGGTGCTATAGACGGTTTGATACAGTTCGCGGTCGGCGTCTTCATCCGGGCGATCGATATACGGCGGCAGCGGCATATGGCCGATGCTGTTCAGGATATCCAGTACCGGGCGCTCGTCGTTAAACTCGACTTCAAACAGCGCATCGTGACGCGCCACCATGGTGGCATGAATGCTTTCATCGTCGCCCAGCAGCAGCTCCGCTCCCGGCTTCGGCGCTTTAGAGGCGCGAATATGGGCCAGAATGCGTTTGTCGTCGAGCATCCGCTCAACCAGGACTTCAATCTTGCCGCCGCTGACTTTACGGCCAAACAGGCGCGCCGGGATCACTCGGGTATTGTTGAACACCAGCAGATCGCCGGGGTTCAGCTTGTCGAGGAGATCGGTGAAAATACCATGCGTCAGCGCCCCCGTCGGTCCGTCTAACGACAGCAGGCGACAGCTACTACGCTCCGGCTGTGGGTAGTGGGCGATCAGGGATTCGGGGAGTTCAAAGGAAAAATCAGTAACGCGCATGACGGTGGCTCGGCCTAAATAATGAGGCGGGTAGTCTAGTGCCGGGGCGTGTTCCCTGCAACCTTTACCCCTCAGGAGAGATGTAATACTCTACGTCATTGATGAGGCGAGTCACGTTGAAGCCAACGCACCTGCAACCTGAAGAATAACGAGTATTATGAATTTTCTCGCACACCTGCATTTAGCTCATCTCGCCAATAGCTCCCTTCCCGGCAACCTTCTGGCTGATTTCGTTCGCGGCAACCCGCAGGCAGACTACCCGGCGGATATCGTCGACGGCATCTTTATGCACCGCCGCATCGATGTCATGACCGACAATCTGGCAGAGGTCAAAACGGCACGAGAGTGGTTCCGTCCCGAAACGCGCCGTGTCGCGCCGATTACGCTGGACGTCATGTGGGATCATTTCCTGTCGCACCACTGGGCGCAAATTTCGCCCGACCTGCCGCTCAGTGAATTTGTGCGCTATGCCGAGGAGCAGGTGACGCCGGTGTTGCCCGATTCACCGCCGCGCTTCGTCAATCTCAATGACTATTTATGGTCGGAACGCTGGCTGGAACGCTATAAAGACATGGACTTTATTCAGCGCGTCCTCAACGGTATGGCCAGCCGCCGGCCACGTCTTGATGCCCTGCGCGACTCCTGGCAGGACCTGGACACCCACTACGACAAGCTGGAGCAGCAGTTCTGGCAGTTTTATCCGCGCATGATGGCCCAGGCGACCCGCCGGGAACTATAACGAGCACGATAAAAGATTGCGCTTTCTCACAGAAAAGCTATTCTGAACCTCGTTTTCTGATACACATTGATAGGCTGAACCTATCTCATTGATTGTCAGCGTCACGTTGAGTTCGCACAAGCCAGTCCCTATACTTGCCCCCGTTGCGTACCAATTAACCTTACTATTAACAGGAGAATCATATGGTTCTGGTCACTCGTCAGGCTCCGGATTTTACCGCAGCAGCAGTTTTAGGTAACGGCGAAATCGTTGAGAAATTCAACTTCAAACAGCACACCAACGGTAAAGCGACCGTACTGTTCTTCTGGCCGATGGACTTCACCTTCGTGTGCCCGTCAGAGCTGATCGCTTTTGACAAGCGTTATGAAGAGTTCCAGAAACGCGGCGTAGAAGTCGTTGGCGTCTCCTTCGACTCCGAATTCGTTCACAACGCATGGCGTAACACCCCGGTTGACCAGGGCGGTATCGGCCCGGTTAAATACGCGATGGTGGCTGACATCAAACGTGAAATCCAGAAAGCTTACGGTATCGAGCATCCGGACGAAGGCGTTGCACTGCGTGGTTCCTTCCTGATCGACGCAAACGGCGTTGTTCGTCACCAGGTGGTTAATGACCTGCCGCTGGGCCGTAACATCGACGAAATGCTGCGCATGGTTGATGCGCTGCAGTTCCACGAAGAGCACGGTGAAGTTTGCCCGGCACAGTGGGAAAAAGGAAAAGAAGGTATGGCTGCGTCTCCGGAAGGCGTTGCAAAATACCTGACCGAAAACGTCTCCAGCCTGTAATCGGCTCGCGTTTTAAAAAGGCTCGCGCATGCGGGCCTTTTTTGTTTTCTGCCCCAGTGAGTTCCATTCTCTGACGCACAATGCTCCCGCCCGTTCTTTCCGGACGTTTTTTTGTTATCACACTCAAGTTTTGAGAAAAAAACACCCTGATATTTGTGATACACAATACATTTCTCAATAATAAAATTATCTTATTTTTAATCTTTCTCGTCTGATATTTACCCCACTCTTCCCCACCAAAACATAACCAATTGAAAATTAACACAATAATAAATGTTATTTTTCTTAAAAAATAACTCAAATATCATTTCACTGTGATCAACTTCAATATTTAAAAATTCAAATGTGATCTGTCCCATGATTTTACGCCGTATATTTGTTCATGATTTAACTCAGAGAAGAAATGCGTTAAGGATTAGATTATGGAAATCATCTTTGATCGTCGGTTAATCGCACTTAATCAGAACATTTCCACCGCTAGCCAGGCGATCGAATTATCTGGGACATTACTTACCCGTCAGAAAATTTGTCGCCCGGAATACATCAACGCGATGCTGGAAGTCTATGAGGATTTTGGGCCCGCTATTGTTATTGATGATGGGCTCGCAATGCCTCATGCTCGCCCCGAAAAAGGGGCCTCCCGCACCGGGTTTTCTTTAATCACCACCCAGCATCCGATTCATTTTGGCCACGAAGAGTTTGACCCGGTGAGTGTCATTATCGGCATCGCCGGTGCAGATGCTAATAGTCATATAAAAATGATCCAGATAATTGCCTCATTAATTGAGTCAGATATTGTGGCATTTCTCCGCAAGCAGCATGACATCAATACAGTATTCAATTTCATCCACAATAAAATGGAGACGTCATTATGTTAGTTATCAGAACAGTTTGCGGTAACGGTATTGGCAGTTCATTAATGGCCGCGAGCAATGTAAAAAAAATATGTGATGAATTAGGTATCAAAGCTGACATCGCCTCCGTTGATTTTGCCAATGCCGTAGGCGAAAAAGCCGATCTCTATATCACGATCAAAGAATTAGCGAATCAGTTCCCTGCGCATTGTCATGTGGCTATTATTCGCAGCTATGTCCATAAAGCTAAAATTGCTGAAGACATTACCGATGCCCTGACAAAAGTTGCTGCAACTCATTCTTAATCATTATTAAGGACACGATCATGCAGGCTATACTCACATTCTTATCAGAGATATTCAGTCAACCCGCATTTCTGATGGGGATTATCGCATTTGTCGGTTTAGTGGCACTGCGATCCCCTGGAAATAAACTTCTTACGGGCACCTTAAAGCCGATCCTTGGTTATTTAATGCTCAGCGCCGGTGCCGGAGTCATCGTTGCGAACCTTAATCCACTCGGCGGAATTATCGAAGCTGGATTCAATATTCGCGGCGTAATTCCCAATAACGAGGCTATCGTATCCGTTGCGCAAAAAGTGCTCGGCGTAGAAACCATGAGCATCCTGCTGCTGGGCTTTATCTTTAACCTGCTTATTGCCCGCTTTACCAAGTACAAATACATTTTCCTCACCGGTCACCACTCTTTCTTTCTGGCATGCCTGTTTTCCGCGGTATTACAGGCGGCGGAATTTCGCGGCTGGATGCTGATTCTGATTGGCGGATTCTTACTCGGTTCATGGTCAGCTATCTCTCCGGCCATTGGCCAGCGCTATACCAAGCAGGTCACCGAAGATGGCGGCATTGCGATGGGCCACTTTGGCTCGCTGGGCTATTACATCTCCGCGTGGATCGCCAGCAAAACCGGGAACCCGGCCAACTCATTTGCCGATACCGAAATTTCTGAACGCTGGGGCTTTCTGCGTGACACCACGGTCACTACCGGGATCGTCATGTTCATTATCTACTTTGTTTGTAGCGCCGTTGCCGGCACCGAATACCTACGAACGATAACCGACCAGAATATGCTGATCTTCTCTATTCTGACCGGCCTGCAGTTTGCCGTCGGCGTCGCCATCGTCTACAACGGCGTACGTCTTATCCTTGGCGATCTGGTACCGGCTTTCCAGGGGATTAGCCAGAAGCTGATTCCCGATTCGATTCCAGCCGTTGACTGCGCAGTGTTCTTTACCTTCAGTCCAACGGCGGTAGTCGTCGGTTTTATCAGCTCTTTTATCGGCGGTCTGGTGGGGATGCTGCTGTTGGGGGCATTCGGGATGGCGCTAATCATTCCCGGCATGGTGCCACATTTCTTCTGCGGCGGGACTTCCGGCGTCTTCGCCGACAAGCTAGGCGGCAAACGGGGCTGTGTCATCGCTTCGTTCATTGGCGGGATCTTCCTCGCCTTCCTTCCAGCAATGCTGCTACCGGCCTTAGGCAGCCTGGGCTTTGAAAACAGTACCTTTGCCGATTTCGATTTCGCCGTCTGGGGAATCATTATCGGTAATGCCTTCACCCAGTTTGGCCAGATAACCATCTATTTGATTTGCTTCGCCCTGCTCGTCGCGTTGCTGGTGCCTTTCTGCTTCCGTTCCGTTCGCGTGGTCGGAGATACGCTCAGTTACGACGCGCTCACGGCGAATAAGAAAAATGAATAGGGTTTCATTTTTCCCTGCGGGAAGAACACTTCCCGCAGCTGACGACATTATCAGGAGTTGTTATGGCTATATTGTCCATAGGGTTTTCATGTTTTGATCAGTTCTTCTTTCTGAATGAGTGGCCGCAGGAAAATACCAAAAATTTCTGCCATGACTTCATTGAAAGCGGCGGCGGTCCGGCAGCAAATGCCGCATGGCTGCTGGGGTTATGGGGCGAGGATGTTTATTATATCGGTCATCTGAACGCAGATATTTACGGTCAGCGGATTGTTGATGAATTTGCTCAGGCCGGCGTGGATACCAGCCACATCGTCTTTTCCGATGAGATGATCACCCCCCTGGCATCGGTGCTGGTTAACCGCTTAACGGGCTCCCGCACCATTATTACCCGTAAAATGCAGACGCCGCCTTCGTTGACCTACGATCAAAAACTGAAACTTGACGATCTCGCACAACGGCTTATTGCTTCGGAAGAACCCGTCACCCTGTTAATAGACGGGCACGAAGCTGAAATCAGTGAATTTTTAATTAAGAAATTACCTGCGGCTCGCGTAGTGATGGATGGCGGCTCCCTGCGTGCCAGCAATATCAAATTAGCGGCCTGGACTGATTATTTTGTTGTTAGTGAACATTTCGCCAGAGATTATATGAATTACCGTGCCCTGAGCACCGAGAAAGAATTAAAAACGGCGCTCATCGAGTTAAATAAAATATGCCGGGGAGAGGCATTTATTACTCTTGGAGAGAAAGGCTGTGCTTTTTTAAAGAGTGGAATGCTGCATATTGTTCCCTCCTGGCAATGCCAGGCCGTCGATACTACCGGTGCCGGTGATGTTTTCCATGGCGCCTTTACCTATGGCGTTCATTACTCCTGGCATATCGATAATATTATTCTTTTTGCCAGCCTGACCGCCGCAATTTCTATTGAGAAAAAAGGCGTCCGTGAGTCCATGCCGGATCTCGCCGTCGTCCATCGTTCATTAAATAGCTATGAAAGAAATTTAACGCAATATTTTGATGAATAATTAACCCCGAGGTGATTATGTTAGTATCTATGAAGGACATGCTTCAGCATGCCCTACGGGACGGTTATGCCGTAGGGCAGTTCAATATTAATAATCTGGAATGGGTTGGTACTGTATTAAGTACCGGGCAACAGCTGCGGTCGCCCGTTATTTTGGGCGTTTCCGGCGGCACGGTGAAACATATGCTGGGCCTGAAATGCATTCATGACATCGTGGTTAATGCGATGGACTATCTACAGATTGATATTCCGGTAGCATTACATCTCGATCACGGGACAACCCGTGAGGCTTGTGAAGCGGCTATCGAAGCCGGGTTTAGCTCAATTATGTTTGATGGTTCCCATCTGCCATTTGCGGAAAACCTGGCCATCACCCGCCATCTGGTTGAACTGGCACACAGCAGAGGAATATCGGTTGAAGCCGAGCTGGGAACGATTGCCGGAAGTGAAGATGGTATCGTCAACTCAGAGGTTATCTATGCTGACCCACAGGAGTGCTACACCCTGGTCAGAGAAACGCAGGTGGATTGCCTTGCTGCGGCACTCGGTTCAACACACGGGCTTTATAAAGGGAAAGCGAAACTGGGGTTTGCTGAAATGAAAGCGATATCCGAGCTGGTGAAGGTTCCGCTGGTGCTGCACGGCGGAACCGGTATTGCCGATGAGGATATGCGCAAAGCGATTGGCTGTGGTACGGCTAAAATTAACGTCAACACCGAAAATATGTACGCCTGGTGTGAGGCCGTGAAAGCGTTGTTTGCCGCCGATAACAGCCACGACATTAACGATCCGCGTAAAGTTATCCAGCAAGGCCTGCTGCCCGTACGCGAGATGATCGCCCGCCGTATTCAGCTATTTGGCTCTCAAAACCGGGGCTAAACCCGGCACGCGGATACCGCGCCCGACAGATGGCTACGCGAGGCAACCCCCGGCTAACTCGCCGGGGGAACACAGCTAATGTCTCAGGATTAAAACGCGAAGCAGGAGCAACCCAACGCCCCCCAAAATGCCCGATCGTCGGAGACCGGGATCGACGACTGACGGGCGATATCATGCTGATGACCATGCACGCCACAACTGCCGCAGCACTGATGCATCTGCACGATTGCCCCAATTTTCGCCGCCGCAGGCGGTGCGGAACGATAGTGGCCCGGCACCTTGACCACCGGCGACCAGTCCGGCACCACCGGAATCGGCGGCGGTGCGAGCGGCGAGAAGTGTCCGGCAGCGTAAACCACTTTGCCGTCAACTACCGTCAGCACCGATTCGATACCTTTGATTTCCTCTTCCGGTACGCTGAAGTAGTCTTTTGACAGCACCACCAGGTCCGCCAACTGGCCGTTCTCGATCCGCCCTTTTTTACCCTGCTCGCTGGAGAACCAGGCGCTACCCGCCGTCCATAGTTCAAGCGCCACGTCGCGCGACAGACGGTTACTCTCGTCATACATCGCCATGCCGCCCACGGTACGCCCGGAGACCAGCCAGTAGAGCGCGGTCCACGGGTTGTAACTCGCCACCCGCGTCGCATCGGTCCCCAGCCCAACCGGCACCTCCAGTTCCAGCATTTTCGCCACCGGCGGGGTATGTTTCACCGCATCTTTACCATAGCGGTCGACAAAATATTCCCCCTGGAATGCCATCCTGTGCTGTACCGCGATCCCGCCGCCCAGCGCCTTCACGCGCTCAATATTCCGCTCGGTGATGGTTTCGGCATGGTCGAAGAACCAGTGCAGACCGTTAAACGGAATATCGCGGTTCACCTTCTCGAAGACGTTGAGCATCCGGCCGATCGACTCATCGTAGGTGGCATGCAGGCGGAACGGCCAGCGATGCTCCACCAGATGACGAACCACGCGCTCCAGCTCGTCTTCCATCCCTTCAGGCAGATCCGGACGCGGCTGCAGGAAATCTTCAAAGTCTGCCGCCGAGAACACCAGCATTTCGCCAGCGCCGTTGGCGCGGAAGAAGTCGGTCCCCTGCCCCGGTTTCAGCATATCGGTCCAGCGCTCGAAATCGTCCAGCTCCTGTTTAGGACGCTGGGTAAACAGGTTATAGGCAATGCGCACGGTCATCTGCTCTTGCGCATGCAGCTGTTCAATAATTTGATAATCTTCCGGGTAGTTCTGGAAACCGCCCCCGGCATCAATGGCGCTGGTCAGGCCGAGCCGGTTCAGCTCACGCATAAACTGGCGCGTCGAGTTAACCTGCATCTCCAGCGGCAGCTTCGGCCCTTTGGCCAGCGTAGCGTACAGGATCATGGCGTTCGGTTTGGCGATCAGCATCCCGGTGGGGTTACCGCGGCTATCGCGCACGATTTCGCCCCCGGCCGGGTCCGGCGTCTCTTTGGTGTAGCCCACCGCCTTCAGTGCAGCGCGATTCAGCAGCGCGCGATCGTAGAGGTGCAGCACAAAGACTGGGGTATCCGGTGCCGCCTCGTTTAACTCTTCGAGGGTCGGCATTCGCCGTTCGGCGAACTGGAACTCGCTCCAGCCGCCAACCACGCGAATCCACTGCGGCGACGGCGTGCGATCGGCCTGATCTTTTAGCATCCGCAGCGCATCCGCCAGTGACGGAACGCCTTCCCAACGCAGCTCAAGGTTATAGTTCAGCCCGCCGCGGATCAGGTGCAGGTGGGAATCGTTGAGGCCCGGGATCACCGTATGGCCCTGCAGATCGACGATCTGCGTCCCTTCAGCAGCAAAGCTCATGATCCGATCGCGGCTGCCGGTGGCGAGGATCTTACCGTCGGCGATGGCGATGGCCTCGGTCAACGGGTTGTTTTGATCGAGAGTATGGATGCGACCATTTGTCAGGATCAGTGTGGCAGTTTGCGACATAACGCTCTCCTCCAGGCGTCTGGCTCAGTTTTTCTTTAACCAGCCAGCAAACAGACGGGTCACGATGGGCATCCAGAACCAGACCACCAGCGCGACCACACAGGCATCATTAATCAAATGCAGCAACAAGCTACCCCGCATCGAGGGAAGGAACATCCCGGTCAGCCAGGGCACCAGATTAGTACTGGGGAAAATCACCAGCAGCGTGATCAGAAACTGCTTCCAGCGCAGCGGCTGGCGCACGTTGGTGACGGGTGGGGTAAACCAGAACGCCGGTTCGGTACGAATTTCCGTGCGATCGCCTTCATTGAGCAGCGGCGCGATTTCCGCCACCAGCTCGTGACGCGTTGATGACTGCGTCCAGGCGTAGAGGTGTTCAATGGTGTCAAAACGAATAATGACGCTCCAGAGATTCTGCCCGGGAGTCGGGCGAATCACGTTAGCGCCAAGATGGCCAGGAAACTCCGCCGCGATGGGCATAATTTTACCGAGCCACTGTTCATAGCGTTCCCCGTGCTCGGGGTCGAGCATATGGCTTATCACCAGGGTCACCGATTTCTGCTGCGTCATTACCGGGCTCCTTGCTGCGGACGAATCGCGGGTGACCCCACCATTCGCCATGAATGACAATACACAAAATCATTCATGCTGCGTCGAGGCCGGCAAACGAAACCAACAAAGACGCAGCATGAAGGAGGAAGTGTATTTAGGCTTTACGTTCCGGCGCGCCGTGCACCATGGTATAGGCATAATCCACGCCCATGCCGTAAGCACCGCTGTGTTCACGAACCAGATCCATCACCGCATCGTAGGTCTCTTTACGGGACCAGTCGCGCTGGTACTCGAGCAGAACCTGCTGCCAGGTCACCGGTACTGCGCCAGCCTGCACCATGCGATCGATAGAACGCTCATGGGCATCCACGGAGGTCCCGCCGGAGGTGTCGGTGACCACGTAGACTTCGAACCCTTCTTCCAGCGCCATCAGCGCCGGGAAGGTCAGGCACACTTCGGTCCACAGCGCGGAGATAATCAATTTCTTGCGACCCGTCGCTTTCACGGCTTTAACAAAAGCAGCATCTTCCCAGGAGTTCATCGATGTACGTTCAATCGGTTTAACCTGCGGATGGACGGCCAGTAATTCCGGCCAGATGTAGCCGCTGAAGCTTTTGGTTTCTACAGAGGTGTAAATCACCGGGACATTAAAAATCTTGCCGGCTTTCGCCAGGGCAACGGTATTATTTTTAAGTGTCTGACGGTCAATATTGGCTACGCCAAAGGACATTTGCGGTTGATGGTCAATAAAGATAAGGGCGGAGTTGGTTGGGTCGATCAGTTCCCGAATAGACATGAATACCTTCTTAATCAATGAGTTAAAGATATATGGCAAACACTGTTGTGGGTCGGATCGTGACGGATAAAGCATGCTGAGTATAGTCAGTAATTTCTAACGAGTTATTAAAGAAATTCACTGTGCTATTTTTCGAAAATAAGAAAGTATGAAACCAAAGTGCTAATGAACAACGATCGCGATATTTATCAAAAAATTACGCGAAAGGGTTCTAAATTATTCACTGGCATTGAATGTCGGGTTCGGTAAAACTGAGTCACCCTATTTTTTCCGGTAACTTATTGATGCGCTTAAACCTTGATGTGCTGCTTATTCTGGATGCTTTAGAAACCCATGGTTCATTCGCCACCGCCGCAGAATCACTCTACAAAACGCCAGCGGCCCTGAGCTATATGATCCAAAAGCTGGAAAGCGATCTGGATATCACCCTGCTTGATCGCAGCGGTCACCGGGCAAAATTTACCGATACCGGAAGAATGGTGCTGGAGAAGGGACGGCTATTGATCAATGCCGCTAAAGATCTGGAAAAACAGGCCAAACAGCTGAGCGCCGGTTGGGAACGGGATCTGGCGATCGCCCTCGACGCCTCTTTCCCTTTTGAACGCCTGCTGCCGTTGATCGATGCCTTTTACGCGCAAAATCCGCAGACCCGGCTCAACTTTACCCACCATACGCTGGCTGGATCCTGGGAGGAGCTGACCCGCAACGGCGCCGATATGATCCTCGGCGCCATTAACGAACCGCCTACGTCTGCAGAGTGGTCATGGAAAATGGCCGGTACGCTGGATAACGTCTTTGTCGTTGCGGCCAACCATCCGCTGGCCGCCACCACCCAGCCGCTCAGCAACAAACAGCTCAGCCTGCACCGTGCGGTGGTGATTAGCGACAGCGCCCGCTATTGTCAGCCGCTGAACAGCAACCTGCTCACCGAGCAGCTTCAGATTCGCGTCGACGATTTTGCCAGTAAGGTGGCGCTGCTGCGGGCTGGCGTGGGCTGCGGTTTTCTGCCCCGCCATATCGCGCAGCCGTGGCTGGAGAGTGGCGAGCTGCTTGAGAAGTCCGTCATCTCCTGCCGCGAAAAAGATCTGGCCTATATAGCCTGGCGCAGCGATAACGACGGACTGGCCCAGCGCTGGTGGCGCGAGGCCCTTCTCCATGAATCGTTCCTCAGTCAGCTTTACGCCTGACGGCTGAACCACACGCTGGCAGAGATCGCGGGCAATGCCAGCACCCCGTCGTGCAGCACGCCAGCACCTTCTTTCAGCAGCCATTCCTCGACGTTCAGAAGCGGTGAATCCTCGACCACCACCTCGCAGGCTTCGCCCCGGTTGATGGCAATCAGTACCCGCTGTTGCTTGTAGACGCGGGCAAAGACCACCACGTTCTCCTCGGCATAAATCACCTGGCAGCCACCGTAGCGCAATGCCTGGCTGGCTTTACGCAGCTTCGCTATCCGCTTATACAGCCCCAGCAGCGCGGTATCCTGCAGCGCCGGGTCCCACGGGAAGGGTTTGCGGCAGAACGGATCGTTATTGCCGTCGACGCCCACTTCATCGCCGTAGTAAATGCACGGTACACCCGGCCAGCAAAACAGCCACACGACCGCCAGCGGCAGGCGAGCCACATCTTTCCCCAGCAGCGACTTAAATCGTGCAGTATCGTGGCTATCCAGCTGGTTGAACATCCGCAACTGCTGCTGATGAGACAGTCCGGCGCGATAGTTCTCCATCCAGGCGACGCAGGTTTGCGCATCGATTTTTTGCGGATCGTACGAGATATCGGTATTGGCGAGGAAGCCCCACAGCGGGAAGGTAAACCCACGATAGTTCATCGCCGCATCTTCGGCATCGGCCTGCAACCACTGGCGAGCATCACCAAAATGTTCACCAAAAACAAAAGCCTCTGGCTGCTCTTCTTTCGCCGCCCGGGTAATGCCGGCAATATGCTGCAGATTATTCCGCGCGCCGCCGCCTTCCCCCAGCATATGCACCACGTCCAGCCGCCAGCCGTCCATACTCCACGGCGCTTTCAGCCAGTGGCGCACAATGCTGTCTTCCCCGGCATAGATTTCATTCACCAGGCTCTCGGAGCGGTAGTCCAGCTTAGGCAGGCTGGCATAGCCCAGCCAGTTATGTGCTTCGCCTTCTTCAGAGATCGTAAACCAGTCACGCCACGGCGAATCCGCATGGTGACAGGCCCCGCCGCTCCCGCGCTGATGGCGGTCGAACCAGGCGTGGGAATCCCCGGAATGGTTAAACACGCCGTCAAGGATCAGGCGCATCCCTTCCCGTTGCGTATTGTGGCGAAGACGCTGCAGCGCGGCATCGCCGCCAAACTGCGGGTCGACGCGACGATAATCTTCTGTATCGTATTTATGCACGCTCGGTGCGACAAACACCGGGTTCAGATACAGCGCGGTGACACCAAGCTGCTTGAGGTACGGCAGCTTCTCGCTGATGCCATCAAGATCGCCACCATAAAACGTCGAACCACCCGCCTCACCGGTGAGCGGTTCATCCCACGCTTTCTGCACGATATCGTGCCCGGCAGCGTGGTGGTGATAGACCTGATCCTGTCCCGCTTCCCGCGGCTCGCTGCGGGCAAAACGGTCCGGGAAGATTTGATAAAAGACCTGATCGGCAACCCATTGCGGGCCGCTGTCCGGCAGGTCGACGGCAAACTGCTCCAGACGCGCCGGCGGGAAAGCCTGTAATCCCTGCGGGGTGAACCAGCGCTGGCGGTCGGCCCACAGCAGTTTAAAACTATAGCGCCGACGCGGCTGCCCGCTGGCAAGATTGATCTCGCCGCGCCACGCGACGACGCCCGGATGCGGTTCCTGCCGCAGCCGGTGCATAGGCAGCGACAGCTCTTCATTATCTTCTTCTGCGCGCAGCGTGACACGCTGCGGCAGGTCATCGCCGCTCAACCATAACGTGATAAAGAGTCGTTCCTGTTGCTCTTTGATAAAGGGAGCTACAGGCAGGTGCCATGCCTTCAACATCGTCGTTCCTCTTTGTTCAGAATAGGCACACCTTGCCATAGCGCACAGGCGTATGACTCATCATCGCAGGAATTATTAGGGGAGGATAATGGGGGCGGAGAATGTGCCTGCCGGAAAGCGTCTGGCTATCCGGCAGGCCAGGGACAAGCTTACTGTGCCTGCGCCAGGCGGCGGTCGCGGCGGGTTTTGAACGTCCAGCCCACTAACAGCAGCGCAATCCACGCAAAGCCAACGTACAGCGAGATGCGGGTTTCCGGGTGATAGCCAATCAGCGCAATAATAAACACCAGGAACACCAGCCCTACGGCCGTGGTGGCGATACCGCCAGGGACTTTAAACTTCAGCGCTTTCGCCTCTTCAGGCGGCAGACGACGGCGGAAGGCAATCTGCGACAGCAGGATCATAATCCACACCCAGACGGTTGCGAAGGTCGCCAGTGAAGCAATCACCAGGAAGACGTTTTCCGGCATGATGTAGTTCAGATAGACCGCAAACAGCAGCGCCACGGTCATCACCAGCACCGTCACCCACGGGATACCACGGCGCGAGGTTTTCGCGAAAAACTTCGGCGCACTGCCCTGCTCCGCCATCCCGTGCAGCATCCGGCCAACGCCGAAGACATCACTATTAATCGCCGACAGCGAGGCGGTCAGGACCACAAAGTTGAGGATGCTGGCAGCAAAGGCAATGCCCATATGCTGGAAGGTCAACACGAACGGACTGCCGTTGGTCCCGACCTGATTCCACGGGTAAATCGACATGATCACAAACAGCGTGCCCACATAGAACACCAGAATACGCATCGGTACGGAGTTAATCGCCCGCGGGATGGATTTCTCCGGGTCTTTGGCTTCACCAGCGGTAATACCGATGATCTCAATCCCACCGTAGGCGAACATCACCATCTGCAGCGACATCACCATTCCCAGCCAGCCGTTGCTGAAGAAGCCGCCGTTGCTCCAGAGATTATGGATGCCGGTGGGCTGCCCCCCGTTACCAATACCCCAGATAATGATGCCAAAACCGGCAATAATCATGATGATGATGGTGGCGACTTTAAAGAACGAGAACCAGAATTCCAGCTCGCCGAACACCTTGACGCTCATCAGGTTAACGGCGCAGATGATCAGCACCACGCTCAGCACCCAAATCCAGTGCGGCACCGTCGGGAACCACACCCCCATATAGATGCCGAAAGCCGTCACGTCGGCAATCGCCACGATCAGGATTTCAAAGCAATAGGTCCAGCCGGTGATATAGCCCGCCAGCGGGCCAAGATAGTCCTGCGCATAGCGTGAAAATGAGCTGGCGGCCGGGTTATGTACCGACATCTCGCCGAGCGCGCGCATGATGATGTACGCCGCCACGCCGCCGATAATATAGGCCAGCAGCACGCTCGGGCCGGCCATTTTAATGGCGTCCGCCGAACCGTAGAACAGACCGGTACCAATGGCCGAACCCAGTGCCATAAAGCGAATATGCCGGGTACTTAGCCCGCGCTTAAGTTTGTTGTTACTTTCCATCGTATTCCATGCCGTTTTTCTCTTTGGGCCTTCGCGGGGGCAAAAACCAAAAGGGGATGACTTAAAAAACAAAAAACCACGGGACCCGAAGTCCCGTGGCTTAACACTACTTAAAAACGCCGGTTAGTGTGCGCTGGAAGTCACCTGACGCCCAGCGGTACGGTCCCAGATAATCGCCAGAACCACCATCACCGCGGTCGGCATTAACCAGGCCAGACCCTGTTCAGCCATCGGCAGACGAGCGGTCCAGGCCGGCAGCATATCCGCAATCGCCGACGATTTAATGCCGTCAATGATACCAAACATCAGGCTGATAAACATGGCCGGCGCAATAACGCGGGTCGAATTATGCCACCAGTTGCGGGTAAAGCTTAATACCACCAGTGCGATACACGGCGGATAGATGGCCGTGAGCACCGGAATCGAAATCTGAATCAGATGGCTCAGACCGAGGTTGGAGATCGCCATCGAGAACAGGCCGAGGATAAACACCAGCGTGCGATAGGATAACGGCAGATACTGCGCGAAAAACTCGGCACAGGCGCAGGTCAGGCCAACCGCGGTGACCAGACAGGCGATGAAAATCAGCGCCGCCAGCATGAAGCTGCCCGCCCCGCCAAAGGTGTGCTGCACGTAAGCGTGGAGGATCGCCGCGCCGTTAGCAGATTGATCCACCAGGGTCGCGCTATCGGAACCGAGGCGGAACAGCGCCAGATACAGCAGCGTCAAGCCAACACCGGCCATTAATCCGGCCCAAACGGTGTAGCGGGTCAGCAAGCGCGCTTCGCTTACGCCACGAGAACGCGCGGCGTTAACAATCACGATACCGAAGACCATCGCGCCGAGGGTATCCATCGTCAGGTAACCGTTAACGAAACCGTTGGAGAATGAGGCGGTACGATACGCCTCCATCGCGTTGCTGATCGGGCCGGCCGGCCAGACAATCGCCGCCACGGAAAGAATAATCAGGGCAACGATTTTCAGAGGCGCCAGGAAGTTGCCCACCGTATCGAGCAGTTTGCCCGGATACAGCGAAACCAGAATCACCAGCGCAAAATAGATCACGCTATAAATCAGCAGCGGCAGCGCGCCGTCGCCGGTCAGCGGCGCAATGCCGACTTCAAAGGAAACCGTGGCAGTACGCGGCGTCGCGAACAACGGACCGACGGCCAGATAGCACACGACCGCCAGCAGAATACCGGCGACTTTACCGATCGGCGTGCTCAGGCTTTCAACACCACCACCGACTTTCGCCAGCGCCACGACCGTAAGGACAGGGAGACCCACCGCCGTAATCAGGAAGCCAATTGCCGCGGTCCAGACGTGTTCACCAGCCTGTAAACCGACCATCGGAGGGAAGATAATGTTGCCGGCGCCAACAAACAACGCGAAGGTCATAAAGCCCAACGCAATGATGTCGCGCGATTTTAACTGATGGGTCATAAATTCATTACTGCCTGTGGATGTGGTGTTATTAACAAACGGAAATACCGTGCTTTCCCCTTGGGATGATACAGCGGCGATTGCCGGAAAACTCAGCGAGATATGCTCCCGAAGCGGCGTGGGAAAGAATTGTTTTTTGAATTACCACGCAAAAACAGTCTGTCTGCGACTGCATGGGGGGCAATTTAAACGCTTATAACGTTTTAATGCAAGGCGGGATCGTGAAAGCAGATGATTATGCTAACTCTCTATTTTTATCCAAAACTATTCACCATATTGATAGAAAACCCATGGCTAATCATGCGAACAAAAAAGCAGCAGACGTTCATTAATTACGCGGGGAAAAAGTGACTGCAAACGAAAACGACCAGCCGAAGCTGGTCATTGGCAAGTAATGCTGACAGGCAGGCGATCAGGCGCTTTTTTTGGCAATTAAACGTTCCGGGAGCAAGAAGCTAAACCGCGTCCCCTTGCCCAGGGTACTCTCAATTTCCAGTCGACTGTCGTGATGATTGACCGCATGTTTGACGATAGCCAGCCCCAGGCCGCTGCCGCCGGTCTGCCGCGAACGGGCTTTATCGACGCGATAAAACCGCTCGGTCAGGCGCGGAATATGCTCCGGCGCAATACCGGGGCCGTTATCCTCGACGCTAAACAGCGCGCCATGGGGCGCCCGCTGCCAGCTAACGGTAATCTCCGTTCCGGCGGGCGTATGGTTAATGGCGTTATACACCAGGTTGGATATCGCGCTACGCAGCTGCTCTTCATTGCCGAGCACCTGCAGGCCGTCATCCACCGCGAAATGCAGGCTGTGCTTCTGCTGGCTAAGGGTCTGCGCTTCGCGCTCCACCACCCGCAGCATCATCGGCACGTCAATTTTGTCATTCATCGCCAGCGACGGTGCGGCTTCAATACGCGACAGGGTTAGCAGCTGTTTGACCAGCCCTTCCATGCGCTGAGTTTGCTCGCGCATGGTATGCAGGGCTTTCTCGCGCGTCATCCCTTCCAGCACCTGTTCCTGCATCATCTCCAGATAGCCCTGCAGCACCGTCAACGGCGTGCGCAGCTCGTGGCTAACGTTGGCAAAAAAGTTGCGTCGCGCCCCTTCAAGCTGGTGCATCTGCGTGACGTCGCGTGCCACCATCAGCCACTGTTTGTCGCTGTAGGGCATCACGCGGATCTCCAGATGGCGAGCCGTATTCAGCACCAGATTGAGAGGTTTGGAGAAGTCTCTGTTTTTGAGGTAGTTGGCAAATTCAGGGTAACGCAGAAGGTTGAGAATGTTTTGTCCGCTGTCGTCCGGCCAGCGCAGATTCAGGATCTGCTGCGCCAGGCCATTACACCAGAAGATGGCCCCCTCCTCCGTCGTCAGCACCACCGCATCGGGCAACGACTCGGCCCCGCTACGAAAGCGTTTGATCAGACTGCCCAGCTCGCGTCGGCGCTTTTTATTACGCATTTGCATCTGGTGGAGGCCATACAGCAACGGTTCCCAGCTGCCGCTTCCCGGCGGCGGCGTCATGCTGCGGTCAACCCACAGCCACCACGACAGGCGCATCAGGTTCCAGAAATGCCATATCAGCAGGCCGGTCACCGCCGCTAACAAAAACCACGGCAGGTGACCAAAAATCGCCCCAAGGATCAGGGCCGGTATACAACATAAGAAAAGCTCAAGCGCCAGCCTTTTCCATGACAGCCGTTCCAGCACGGTTCACACTCCTGTCGACATTCAGAAACGAGCGGAGAAACGATACCCTGTGCCGCGAACCGTTTGTACCATCCGGTCATGGCCGCTAAGTTCCAGCGCTTTACGTAGACGACGAATGTGCACATCCACCGTTCGGTCTTCTACATACACGTTCGTACCCCAGACGTGATTCAGCAGCTGTTCGCGGCTGTACACGCGTTCCGGGTGGGTCATAAAGAAATGTAATAATTTAAATTCCGTTGGCCCCATGTCCAGCGGACTTTCACCGGTCATCACGCGATGCGAGGAAGGATCCAGGCTAAGGCCTTGCATTTCAATCACTTCTTCTACCGCCATCGGCGAAATTCGACGCATCACCGCTTTGATACGCGCCACCAGCTCTTTCGGTGAGAAAGGCTTGGTGATGTAATCGTCGGCCCCGGTTTCCAGGCCACGAACGCGGTCTTCTTCTTCGCCGCGTGCGGTCAGCATCACCACCGGAATATCCCGGGTCATCGCTTCGCGCTTCAGCTGTTTAATAAACTGCAGACCCGACCCGCCCGGCAACATCCAGTCAAGGAGAATCAAATCAGGCCAGGGTTCATTGAGTTGATTCACCGCACTGTCATAATCTTCCGCCTCGACGGGCTGAAAGCCGTTTTGCTCCAGAACAAAGCAGACCATTTCGCGGATCGGAGCTTCATCTTCAACGACCAGAATTCTTCTCGCCATTATTTACCCTGTGTTTTTTAGCCATCAGTATAGAGTGCGGCGTCATTATGCGTCAGTTTTGTGACAGATTTATGAAAAAAATGACCGTCTGATGATCGTAGATTTCGAATGATGACAAGGAGTAACCGACAATCCGATCGCGGCTCGGGGAGGCAACCTGAAGGATGAAGAATATATACCCAAAATTATTCGAGTTGCTTGTAGGCAGCAAGGCCGTGACAAATCGGTATTAACCGATTTGAACAGCGCTTGCGCTGGCCCGAAGGGTGAGCCTCATCATCAATGAGGCTCATAATCCCCAGGAGCTTACTCGGGTAAGTGACTGGGGTGAACGGGTGCAGCTAACACCCAAGCAACTTGAAGGATGAAGGGTATAATGCGCTCATGCTTTTTCGTCAGGAAATCATTATGCGCATCATTCATACCTCTGACTGGCACCTGGGTCAGAATTTTTACAGTAAAAGCCGTGCCGCCGAACATTCGGCCTTTCTCGACTGGCTGCTGTCCATTGCTCAGCAGCACGAGGTCGATGCCATTATTGTCGCCGGCGATATTTTTGATACCGGATCGCCTCCCAGCTACGCCCGCGAACTGTATAACCACTTTGTGGTGCAGCTTCAGCAGACCGGCTGCCAGTTGGTGGTGCTGGCCGGCAATCATGATTCGGTCGCGACCCTGAATGAATCCCGCGATATCCTGGCCTTTTTGAAAACCACGGTGGTGGCCAACGCGGGCCATGCCCCCTTTATCCTGCCCCTGCGTGACGGCACCCCCGGCGCTGTTTTTTGCCCGGTGCCTTTCCTGCGCCCACGCGAGCTGGTCACCAGCCAGGCCGGCCATTCAAGCGGCGAGAAGCAACAGCAGCTGTTAAGCGCTATCAGCGACTATTATCAACAGCAGTATCAGCAGGCCTGCGCCCTGCGCGGCGATCGGCCGCTGCCGATTATTGCCAGCGGTCACCTGACCACCGTCGGCGCCAGTAAAAGTGATGCCGTACGCGATATCTATATCGGTACCCTGGAAGCGTTCCCCGCCAGCCATTTCCCGCCGGTTGACTATATTGCACTCGGCCATATTCACCGGGCGCAGTTGGTTGGCGGCAACGAACATATTCGCTACAGCGGCTCACCGATTTCCCTCAGCTTTGACGAGACCGGGAAAAGTAAAAGCGTCAATCTGGTAACGTTTACTGACGGCTATCTGACAGACGTTAGCCCGCTGACGGTGCCGGTTACCCAGCCGCTGGCGGTCCTGAAAGGCGATTTCGCCAGCATCAGCGAACAGCTCACCCAGTGGCGGGACGCCCCAGCGAACCCCGTCACATGGCTGGATATTGAAATCACCAGCGACGAATACCTGCATGATATCCAACGTAAAATTCAGGCCCTGGCCGATGACCTGCCGGTGGAAGTACTGCTGGTCCGCCGCAGCCGCGCCCAGCGCGAACGGATCCTCGCCGGGGAACGCCGCGAAACGCTCAGTGAATTACGCGTGGAAGACGTGTTTGAACGCCGCCTGGCACAGGAAACGCTGGAAGAGACGCAGCAGCAGCGCCTGAAGCAGCTGTTTAACGAAACGTTGCATAGCCTGCACGGTGAGGAGCACCTGTGAAAATTCTGAGCTTGCGCCTGAAGAATATCAACTCGCTAAAAGGCGAATGGAAAATCGACTTCACCGCTGAACCGTTCTCCAGCAACGGGCTATTCGCCATCACCGGGCCAACCGGTGCGGGGAAAACCACGCTACTGGACGCCATCTGCCTCGCGCTGTATCACGAAACCCCGCGGCTGAGCAGCGTCTCGCAATCGCAAAACGATCTGATGACCCGAGACACCGCCGAGTGCCTGGCGGAGGTGGAATTCGAGGTCAAAGGGACGGCCTATCGCGCTTTCTGGAGCCAGAACCGCGCCCGTAACCAGCCGGAAGGCAACCTGCAGGCCCCGCGCGTCGAGCTGGCCCGCTGCGACGATGGCCAGATCCTCGCCGACAAAGTCAAAGATAAGCTGGAGCTCACCTCCTCACTTACCGGGCTGGATTATGGCCGTTTTACCCGTTCAATGCTGCTTTCACAGGGCCAGTTTGCCGCCTTCCTTAACGCCAAACCCAAAGAGCGCGCGGAGCTGCTGGAGGAGCTGACCGGAACCGAAATATACGGGCAGATTTCAGCCCAGGTATTTGAAAAACATAAGCTTGCCCGCAGCGAGCTGGATAAACTGCAGGCGCAGGCCTCCGGCGTGCTGCTTCTGAGCGCCGAGCAACAGCAGGCGCTGCAACAAAGTTTGCAAGCACTTACTGATGATGAACATCAACTCGTGAGTGAACAAACTCGCCTGCAAACCACCCTGCAGTGGCTGCTGCGCCAACAGGAGCTGAGTGCGGAAGCTACCCAGGCCCAGCGTCAGCTACAGGAAGCGCAGCAGGCGCTGGAGCAGGCCCAGCCGCAGCTTTCTACCTTACTCAAAGCCCAGCCGGCAGAGCAGCTGCGCCCGCTGTGGAACCGCGAGCAAGACCAGACCAACGCGCTGGCGCACACCCGCCGTCAGGTGGAAGAAGTAAACACTCGCTTACATGGCCAACTGCGGCTACGGGCGGGGATTCGCCTTGCCGCGAGTCAGCAGTTGACCCAGTTGCAGGCCGCCCAGCACACCCTCACGGCGTGGCTGCAGGAGCACGACCGTTACCGCCAGTGGGGAAACGCCCTGGCAGGCTGGCGGGAAGCGTTCGCACAGCAGGCCCGCGATGAACAGCAGCACGCGCAACTGCAGCAACGGCTGGTCGACACCGAACGCACCCTGGCCGGGCTGCCCCCGACAACCCTGACGCTGGATGCCGGCGAGGTCAGCGCCAGCCTGGCACAGCACGCCGCCGCCCGCCCGCTACGCCAGCAGCTCTCTATGCTGCATAGCCGCCTGTTGCCGCTGCGCCAGCGCCAGCAGCAGTTGCAAACCGCCGGCCAGGCTCGCCAGCAGGAGCAGGAGAAGCTCGAAACG
This sequence comes from Klebsiella sp. B345, assembly GCF_051131735.1. Taxonomy (NCBI): domain Bacteria; kingdom Pseudomonadati; phylum Pseudomonadota; class Gammaproteobacteria; order Enterobacterales; family Enterobacteriaceae; genus Klebsiella; species Klebsiella sp. B345. Next base: position 4,096,689 of record NZ_CP180443.1, on the reverse strand, counting down.
ACGCTGGCCCAACGCCGTCTGGCTTATAAAGAGAAAAACCAGCAGTTCAGCGATGTGAAAGCCATTTGCGAACTGGAAGCCCGTATTGCCGGTCTGGAAGAAGAACGCGCGCGCCTGCAGCCCGGCGCACCGTGCCCGCTTTGCGGATCCAGCGAGCATCCTGCCGTCGCGGAATATCGGGCGCTGGAGCCTGGGGTTAACCAGGCTCGCCGGGATAGCCTCGAGCGCGAGGTAAAACAGCTGGCTGAAGAAGGCGCCCAGTTGCGTGGTCAGCTGGAGGCGTTGCTAAAACAACAGCTTAACGAGAAAGAGGAGCTGGAATCCCTTCTCCAGCAGGAGCAAGCACTTACATCGCAATGGCAGAGCACCGTCAGCGCATTGCACTGTGAACTGCAGCCGCAGGACGATATTCCCGGCTGGCTGGCGGCGCAGGAAGAACGTGAACAGCAACTCTATCAGCACCAGCAGCGGCTGGGCTGCCAGGCACAACAACAGGCGTTCCAGCAGCAGTTGCAGCAGAGCCAACAGAGTCAGGAACAGCGCCGGGCGCAGCTGACTGCGGAACTGGCTCCTTTCGCACTCACTCTTCCACAGGCCGATCAAGCGACGGGCTGGCTGGCGCAGCGAGAACAAGAGACCCGTGACTGGCAGGAAAAACAGAACCAATCCGTCGCCCTTCAGGAGCAGCTTCAGCAACTGACCCCACTGTTGGAAACCCTGCCGGAGTCCAGCGAGGCCGCCGAACCTGCGCCGCTCACGGGCTGGCGCCAGGTCCATGATGATTGCCTGGCTCTGCAAAGCCAGTGGCAAACCCTGTGCCAACAGGAGAGCCAGCAGCAGCAGGCGCTGCTGGAGACGCAGAACCAACTCGCTGCCGCATTAGCCAGCAGCCCATTTGCCGATCGTCAGGCGTTCCTTGACGCCCTGCTCGATGCCGACACCCGCCAGCATCTGGAGCTGCGTAAGCAGGCGCTGGAAAGCGCCTTACAGCAGGCCAGCGCACTTTCCCTACGCGCCCGCGACGCGCTGAACCAGCATCAACAGCAGCCGCCGGTAGAGGTCGACACCACCCAGCCGCTGGAACCGGTACAGACTCGCCTGCAGCAGCTGGCGCCGCTGCTGCGGGAGAATAGCGCGCGTCAGGGGGAAATTCGCCAGCAGCTGAAGCAGAACAGCGAGAATCAACAGCGCCAGCAGGCACTGCATGAGGAGATCGCGCTCGCTACCCAGCAGTTGGAAGACTGGGGATGGCTGAATGCGCTGATCGGTTCAAAAGAGGGGGATAAATTCCGTAAATTCGCCCAGGGCTTAACGCTGGATAACCTGGTGTGGCTGGCGAATCACCAGCTTAATCGTCTGCACGGCCGCTATCAGCTGCAGCGTAAAGCCAGCGAAGCGCTGGAGCTGGAGGTTGTGGATACCTGGCAGGCGGATGCCGTTCGCGACACCCGCACCCTGTCCGGCGGTGAAAGCTTCCTGGTCAGCCTCGCGCTGGCGCTGGCGCTCTCCGACCTCGTCAGCCACAAAACGCGGATTGATTCGCTGTTCCTCGATGAAGGCTTCGGCACCCTCGACAGCGAAACCCTCGATACCGCGCTGGATGCGCTGGATGCCCTCAACGCCAGCGGAAAAATCATTGGTGTGATAAGCCACGTTGAAGCCATGAAAGAGCGGATCCCGGTGCAGATCAAGGTGAAGAAAATCAATGGACTGGGCTACAGCCGGTTGGAAAAGGCCTTTGCCGTAGAGTAACGGTCTGGCGTCTTCCCCTGCCTTGTTACCGGCCGGGGAAGACGCCAGCTACTCGCAAGCTACAGCGGCCACAGCCACGCCGCGCCGCGCACACCGCTGGAATCCCCATGCAGCGCTTTACGGATTGGCGTTTCGCATTCGCCGCCGAACACCCACGGTTTCACTAACTCAGGCACCGTCTGATAGAGACGCTCGACGTTGCTCATTCCGCCGCCCACTACGATCACATCCGGGTCAAGAATATTGACGATATGGGCCAGCGACTTCGCCAGCCGCGCCTCATAGCGCGTGAGCGCCAGCTCCGCCAGCGGATCCTGCTCGCCCACCCGCTGCATAATCGCACTGCCAGGAAGCCCCTGGCCGCTCAGACGCTGATAATCGGTGGCAAAACCGGTGCCGGAGATAAAGGTTTCAATGCACCCTTGCTTACCGCAGTAGCACGGCACCTCGGCACGATAACGCAGTTCATCTTCATCCATCCACGGCAGCGGGTTATGCCCCCACTCTCCTGCAGTACCGTTGCCGCCGATGTGGGCGCGGCCATTAATCGCCACGCCCGCGCCGCAGCCGGTCCCGATAATCACCGCAAACACGGTCTGCGCCCCGGCAGCGGCACCGTCCACCGCTTCCGAGACCGCCAGGCAGTTGGCATCATTGGCCAACCGCACTTCGCGATTCAGCCGCTGACTCAGATCGCGGTCAAATGGCTGACCGTTGAGCCACGTCGAGTTGGCGTTTTTCACCACCCCGGTATAGGGCGAAATCGACCCGGGGATCCCGACGCCAACGCTGCCGCGTTCCCCGGTAGCCTGCTCCGCCATCTCAACCAACGTGGCGATGTTCTCAATGGTCTGACGATAATCCTCCCGCGGCGTAGGCAGGCGGTGGCGAAATAGCTGTTCTCCCCGGTCACTCAGGGCAATGACTTCTGTTTTTGTTCCACCCAGATCAATACCAATACGCACTGTAGGCTCCTCTCCCCGATTAACAATGCAAGCATAGCGACAATTCGCTATCATGCCCGCTGGATTTAACGACAACGCCGTGGAAATTATCATGCTGTGGTTCAAAAATTTAATGGTTTACCGTCTCAGCCGCGACATTTCATTGCAGGCCGAAGAGATGGAAAAACAGCTGGCCGAGCTGACATTTACCCCTTGTGGTAGCCAGGATATGGCGAAAACCGGCTGGGTATCGCCGATGGGATCGCACAGCGACGCGCTGACGCATACGAACAACGGACAGATCCTGATCTGCGCGCGCAAAGAAGAGAAGATCCTGCCATCGCCGGTGATCAAACAGGCGCTGGAAGCCAAGATCCTCAAGCTGGAAGCCGATCAGGGCCGTAAGCTGAAAAAAACGGAAAAAGATTCGCTGAAAGACGAAGTGCTGCATTCTCTGCTGCCCCGCGCTTTTAGCCGCTTCAGCCAGACCATGATGTGGATCGATACCGTCAACGGGCTGATCATGGTGGATTGTGCCAGCGCGAAGAAAGCAGAAGATACGCTGGCGCTGCTGCGTAAAACGTTAGGATCGCTGCCGGTGGTTCCGCTAACGCTGGAAAACCCGATCGAGCTGACGCTGACGGAATGGGTCCGTTCCGGTACCGTCGCGCAAGGTTTCCAGCTGCTGGACGAAGCCGAACTGAAAGCGATGCTCGAAGATGGCGGCGTGATCCGCGCCAAGAAGCAGGATCTGGTCAGCGACGAGATCGCGGTGCATATTGAAGCCGGGAAGGTAGTGACCAAACTGGCGCTCGACTGGCAGCAACGGATCCAGTTCCTGATGTGTGACGATGCGTCGATCAAGCGTCTGAAGTTCTGCGATGAACTGCGCGATCAGAATGAAGACATCGACCGGGAAGATTTTGCTCAGCGCTTCGATGCTGACTTTATTCTGATGACCGGCGAACTGGCGGCCTTGATTCAAAATCTGGTGGAAGGTCTGGGCGGCGAAGCGCAGCGCTAATTAGCCCTGAGCGCACCCGAAAGATCGGCTAAAACACCTTCCTGCGATGGCAGGAAGGTGAGTTATCACAGATAGCGGCACAGATAAGAGGTTGCTTCAGCCACCTGCAGATGGAACTCGCTGCTGCCCGGAACATTGAATACTTCACCCGCAGAATAGACTTTCCACTCGGTTTCCCCTGGCAGCAGCACATTCAGCGCACCGCTCACGACCGTCATCTCTTCCGGCTGTGCGGTTCCGAAGGTATATTCGCCTTCCGCCATCACCCCGACGCTTGCGCGACCGGTGCTGCTGCTGGTGAAGCCAATGGATTTCACTTTTCCGTCGAAGTATTCATTACTTTGAAGCATAAACAAGCCCTTATGATCTTTTGTTGAAGCCTCAATATAGGGGGCGCTCCTTGCCCCTGTCACGCAAAATTACATGCGTGCAGCATGTTAAATTAATAGTTCTGCCGCCAGCCGCGAAACCAGCACATTTGACAGCAAAACCGGGACATTCAGCGCTTTTTGCAATACGTCCCGATGATGCTGATGGTAGCCCAGGCAATCCAGCACCAGCACATCAGCCCCCTGCTCCAGCAATTCCCGCCCGGCCATCAGCAAATCGCTATCGCTGCCGTCGATCGGGTTGGCTAAGGCGTAGTATGGCGCGTTCTCCAGCGCCAGCCATTTTTGCTGCTGCATGGGCAACACCTCCTCGACGGGCACAATCACCCCCACCTGATGGCCCTCAACGATCGATGCCACCAGCGGCGGAATAATCCGCTGCGGCTCCAGTAAAATGGCGTTACTCGCCGTCAGGCCGCTGAGCATTTCTGAACTCAAAAACAAAATCACGTCATATTCTTGCCGGTCGAGCATGGCGATCACATGCTTTAAATCCCGCTCGACCTTCTGGCGGGAAACCTCCGCCAGTTGGTTATCATTCAACAGCGTCAGCAGACATTCATCGCCGGAATCCACGGCGTAATCTTCCATCACATCTTCACGCGTCATTTTGCCTAACAGACTAATATGTGTGATCTGATCTTCCCTGATATGTTCGGTTAATAACGGCAGGACCTCCCCTACCGGAACCACGCCAACGCTTAAAATTGCCATCGTTGTACTCATATCACGTACCTTTTCACCACCACTGCTTCAGCACAGGCTTACCGCAAACCACATTCGCCCCCTTGTTGGCTAAAAAACAACCGTTCAGAAGCGTAGCAGCTTACTCCCCATGCGGAGTGTAAAGATTGAGACGCCTTCAGCGCGTTGCTGAAAAATCCGCGTCTTAGATATTCATTAACCCTACTGATGAATGAAAAATGTGACAGATGCCCGGTATTCTTGTTGTCAGAAAGGATGCCGGGTCTGGAGATAACTAAGCAGAGGGAAGCGATGTCGCCGTAGCGGACGCCTGTGACTCGAAATGACTTATTGCTCGCGCGCCGCCTCGGCGCACGAGGTCTGCGGGAGAGCAGAGAGCGGGTGCAGCGTCGCCAGAATTTGCCTGACGACCTCATCCGGCGCCGCGGTGGCATCGATAATATGGTGCGCGGTTGCGCGGTACAGCGCTTCTCGTTGCGCCAGCACTTCACCGACTTCATCACGCACCGGCTTGCCGGTCAACGTAGGTCGCTGTTCCGCTTTGGGGTACGCTTCCAGCCTGTCGATCAGCGCCGATACCGAGGCCTGAAGATAAATCACCACGCCGTTTTCCCGCATAAACTGCCGGTTGCCTTCAGCCAGCACAATACCGCCACCGGTCGCCACCACCGTTTGTGGCCGGGTGACCGCTTTCAGCGCCTCGGACTCCAGCTCACGAAAACGCGCCCAGCCTTCTTGTTCAACGATAGCCGCGACCGTGCGCTGCTCACGCTCCTGCAGCGCATGATCGGTATCGGTAAATGGGTAATTACACGCCCGCGCCAGCGCATGGCCGACCGTCGTTTTACCGCAGCCGCGTGGCCCGATGAGAAAGATTGGCAGTGTCATTACCGAAGACCCCCTGGTTCCGCGTTTTGGCGGGAAAATGAATGCGAAAAGTCAGCCATGATACCTGCAAAATCGCCCAACCATAACCGTAAAATAAACGTTACGTTAAAATAACATATTCCTTTCAGCTCTTATGGCCAAAGGATTTGACGTGTAAACCTATCATTGCATTATGTGTTATTCCATATTTACTTGCTGTTGCGGATTATTTTTCCACCACGAGCTGGCGTAAACGGTAACACATTTATGCACAGCTTTACGCAACAACATATTTACAGCATGGGTCATTCGGACGCACTCTGACGCTAAACGACCAGTATGACAGAGGAAAGTACCATGCAATCTGAAGAGCAACGCCTTATCGATGGACTGTTTTCCCGCCTCAAAGAGGCCGGAACGCAGAGCGCAGCGCGCGATGCCAGTGCCGAGGAGCGGATTGCGCAACATCTGAAAGAGCAGCCTGCTGCCCCCTATTACATGGCGCAAACCATCCTGATTCAGGAAGCAGCGATTAAGCAGCTCAACGACCGTATCCAGGCGCTGGAAAGCCAGGTCAGCCAGCTGCAGACGGCTAAACCGAGCAGCGGCGGCTTCCTCGCCGGCCTGTTTGGCGGCAGCCAGAGCCGCGGTGCTGACCCGATTCCCGGCGCGGAACAATATGGCCGCCCGCAGGCGCAATATGCCCCACAGATGCCACAGCAAAACGTCGCGGCGCAGGCGGCACGTAGCGGCGGCGGCTTTATGGCCGGTGCGCTACAAACGGCAGCGGGTGTGGCGGGCGGCGTAGTGCTGGGTAATATGCTGACCAATATGTTCAGCGGCTCCCATCCGCAGGAGATCGTCAATATTATCGAAGAGAATCCGCAGCCCGATCTCAGCCAGACCCAGGACGCGGCCGACCCATTCCGCCAGGAGGATAGTCAGTTCCTCGCGGATAACAACACCTACGACGACGATTTCGACGCGGGTTTCGGCAACGACAACGATTTCAGCGGCGATGACGACAGCTGGGTCTAACCCTGATCGCGTTTCGTCTCTAGCAGCCACTTTTCCAGCGCGGCGGCAAATTGTTGCCGGTCGCGCTGCGATAAACTATCCGGGCCGCCGGTTTGCACGCCGCTGGCCCGCATCGTTTCCATAAAATCACGCATTGTCAGGCGTTCACGAATCGTCGCTTCACTGTAGCGCTCACCACGCGGATTCAGCGCGGCTCCCCCTTTGGCCAGCACTTCCGCCGCCAGTGGAATATCCGCAGTAATCACCAAATCACCCGGTTCACACAGCCGAACGATTTCGTTATCGGCCACATCAAACCCCTGCGGCACGCGCATCGTGCGGATCACCCGTGATGGCGGCACCCGTAGCGCCTGGTTAGCGACCAGCGTCACCGGGGTTTGTGTACGCTCTGCCGCACGGAACAATATTTCTTTAATGACGTTCGGACACGCGTCCGCATCAACCCAAATAGCCATGTCGGCTCCTGTCGATGAAAAAGTGAGTGATCATTGTCACCTGCTTTTGTCTCCCAGAAAAGCGCCAGAGTGATAAGCTAGTAGCGAACGATAAACTAAGCAAAGAGGAATGGTGATGGAGAAGAAAATTGGCTTTATCGGCTGCGGGAATATGGGTAAAGCCATTCTGGGCGGTTTGATCGCAAGCGGGCAGGTACAGCCGGGGCAAATTTGGGTCTATACCCCATCGCCGGACAAAGTGGCGGCCCTGCACGACCAGTACGGTATCAATGCCGCTCAGAGTGCCCAGGAAGTGGCCCAGGTGGCGGATATTGTCTTCGGTGCAGTAAAACCGGGGATCATGGTTAAAGTACTGAGCGAGGTTGCCTCAAGCCTCAATAAAGACTCGCTGATTATCTCTATTGCTGCCGGTGTGACGCTCGATCAGCTGGCGCGAGCGCTGGGTCACGACCGTAAGATCGTCCGTGCGATGCCTAACACGCCCTCGCTGGTCAACGCCGGTATGACCTCCGTCACCCCTAACGCGCTGGTCACCAGCGAAGAAATCGCCGAAGCGCTGACGATTTTCCGCTGCTTTGGCCAGGCGGAAATTATTGCCGAACCGATGATCCACCCGGTAGTGGGCGTCAGCGGCTCTGCGCCAGCCTACGTCTTTATGTTTATCGAAGCGATGGCGGATGCCGCAGTCCTCGGCGGAATGCCGCGCGCCCAGGCGTACAAATTCGCCGCACAGGCGGTGATGGGCTCGGCCAAAATGGTGCTCGAAAGCGGAGAACATCCGGGTACCCTGAAAGATATGGTCTGCTCGCCTGGCGGTACCACCATCGAAGCGGTGCGGGTGCTGGAAGAGAAAGGATTCCGTTCTGCGGTGATCGAAGCGATGGTGAAATGCATGGAAAAATCAGAAAAACTGAGCCGTTCCTGATCCCTGTCGTCATATCGGGTGAGCCCAGGCCTCACCCGTTGCCGTATAGTTATGTCTGTCTCAGTCGCTTCAGACCTGTTTTTTCAGGCATGCGCTCATAAACTTATTACGATCGTCCCCTTTCAGAGACTGCTGAGTGGCCTGCGAGTTGCATTCGCCCATTTTTTGCTGCTGAGGCGTCAACGCTTTACCGTCCTTCGCCGGGGCGTCTTTCTTCAGACACTGGCTCATAAACGTTTTACGCTCATCCCCCTTCAGCGCTTTCGATGAGGCCTCTTTGTTACAGACCGTCATTTTTTGCTGCTGGGGCGTTTGCGCTTTTTCCGCGGCACTCACCGCCGTCACAAAGATCAAACCAAAAAGTAGGGTTACAAGAAATGTTATTTTCATTACACCATCCTTCTGTCAGTCAATCTCTGTAAGTCTGGTCGCTGATGACAAAAATACCAGCCGATAGCGACAATTCACTACCGGCATTAGGTTATTTGAGGCCCAGCGCATCCTTCATGGTGTAGAACAGATCGGTTTGATCGGTTAAACCCACCACGTTTGCCGCATGAGGACCATAGGCGGCAATACGCAGTTGCGTGCCGGTATGTTCCATCGAGGCTTCTTCAGAGTTGCCGTAGCTGATGACCATCACCGCACCGTCTTTGGTGGTTAAGGCCTGGGTCAGGCCAGGTGCTTTGGTCTCTGCCGGGATAATCTGGCTGGCGTGAGCATGGTCAGCGGTAACAATGACCAGGGTATTGCCCTCTTTTTTGGCAAACTCCAGCGCTTTCTGTACCGCTTCGTCCAGGTCAACGGTTTCGCCGATCTGGCCGCACGGATTCGCCGCATGGTCCTGTTTGTCGATAGAGGCGCCTTCCACCTGCAGGAAGAATCCTTTCTCGTTAGTGCTCAGCAGATCGATCGCTTTTTCAGTCATCTGCGCCAGCGTCGGAACGGAGGCATCGCGTTTGTCGTTCGGCGTACAGGTCACCGCAGGCTTATCGATATTGCCGTGGAAGGAGGCTTTCGGCCCTTCCCAACGTACCGGCATGTTGCCATCCGAGAACAGGCCCAGCAGCGGTTTGTCCTGGTTTGCTTCACGCACGGCGGCCAGAGAGCTGGCGTCGGTGACCATTTGGTAGCCGCGGGCGACGGCCTGATCGTGCAACGTTTTACCCTGCCATTCGCCGGCGGTTGCGGTTTCTGCGAAGGTTTTGGCCCCGCCGCCTAAAGTGACGTCGGCACGAGCATTAAGCAGCTGTTCAGTGATTGACCCTTTCCCGCCCTTCTCCAGCGCATTGCTGGCGCATTTTTCACTGGTCACGCTCGGACCATAGCATTTCCGCGAGGTGACATGGGCGACCAGCGCAGCTGGCGTCGCGTCTTGCAGTTCTGCGGTGGAGACGTTACCGGTGGCCAGGCCAGCGGCTTTGGCCATTTCCAGGATCGTCGGATGATCTTTTTCATGGATATCGACCCCCAGCGCGCCATTATAGCTTTTCACGCCGGTGGTCCAGGCGGTGGCGGATGCAGCAGAGTCAGTCACGTAATCCGGTTTACCGGTTTTCTTGTCCAGAGAATAGTGGGTGTACTGGCCGGTTAACGGCAGGGCATCAATCCCTTTAAAGAAACCGCCCGCACCTTCGGCATAATTGCGCGCGGCGGTAATTTCTGAATCACCCATTCCGTCGCCAATCAGCAGAATAATATTTTTTGCCGGCCGGTTGATTAACGAGGCCTGTAGTGCGGCGGTCTGATCGCCGCTTAACCGGCGTGCACCGCCAGGCGTGGTGATATCGCCCTGAGCGGCACGATTTTCCAGAACCGGGGCTGCAGTTGTTTCTGCATGAATAGCCGTGGAGCCTAGCAGAGGTAACAGGGCAATAAATATCACACTTAATTTCACTTTAGTCTTCTCCATGTGTGCCCGTCATTCTTCAAGCTGCATAGGTGTTGTCTGCCCCCCCGATCACTTACCGGTGTAAGCTCCAGGGGATTTGCAGCCTTTATGCAACTTGAATTATTTAGGGTATAAAAATATTCAAAAATCAAAACGAAGAAGACTTTATAAAAGTGTTGTGACAGTAAAATGACGGCATCCGTGTCCGATCAAAAGAACTAGCTACGCGGATGCCGCAACAGCTTTTTTATATATTGCTGCAACCGTTGCGCATCGCGATCGTCCACCAGCGGGCCGGGGCTGGCCTGGGCAATAGCGTCCTCAATATCATGAATTAATGCCTGCTGCTTGTCCTGTGCCATATGGCGCAGTAACGCTGTTACGACAACTTCCAGCGCCTCAACCTGCACCGTCAGTTCTTTTGCCTCTTCTTCCTTTTGAGCCAGATTCACCAGTAGTTCGGCAATGAGATTCTTCACAGCACGGTATCCTTATGCGAGTTCCATTATTCGCTAGTTATGTCATACATCCGCCGTTGGATACCAGTATTATTTTTTAAAAATGATTCCTGATCCCGCATAATAATAAGCGAAACGTTTTGCTCTTTCGGTGAAGCACCAGGAATAAACTCAACACCAGAGAAATACGTTTCATAAAAAATTTCAATAGATAATAATAAAAAAATATATTGCGATTTCGTTGGTAATTATAACGTATCGCCATAATAAATCTGGTAAGCCATATTCACGCTATCTGCCGCGTCTTTACCGGCAAGCCGGGCAATGAGTATTTCACTCGCCGTTTTACCAATGTCATAACGCGGAGTAATGACGCTGGCGATTTTTTGCAGGCGCGCGCGACCAATTTCCAGCCCGTGGAAACCGGCAATCGCTATCTTCTCCGGGACGGCAATGCCCTGCGCCTGACACTCCAGCAGCACGCCGACCGCCAGATCGTCATTGGTACAAAAAATCGCGTCAATATCCGGGTGCGAGTGCTGCATTTGCAGGAACATCTGGCGACCCAGCGCCACCGACGAGATACTGCGCGGCGTGATGTGATATGCCTTCAGGCCATAGGCCGCCACGGCGCGTTCGGTGCCGCGAAAACGGCTCACATCACGAGGGTCGTCCATCGAACCAAAAAAGGCGATTTTTCGCTTACCGCTGTCGAGGAACGCGTTGGTCATATCCCAGCCGGCCTTCTCGTTATCAAACCCGACCTGAATATCGAGGGGTTGCCCGCCGATATCCATCAGCTCCGCCACCGGGATCCCGCTGGCGCGGACATACTGAATCATGCGATCGCTGTGCTGCGTACCGGTCAGAATCAGCCCGTCAATGTTGTAAGAGAGCAAATTGAGCACTTCGCGCTCTTCGCGCTGCGGGTCATAACCGTAGTTGGCAATCAGGGTCTGATACTGGTGGGCGGACGTGACGGATTCAATCCCGGCGAGAACATCGGCGAAAATCTGATTACGGAAGGAAGGGATCAGCACGCCTATCGTTTTACTGCGCGCATTGAGCAAAATTTCCGGCGCCCGGTTAGGGATATAGTTGTGCTCTTCCATGATCTTCGCAATCAGCTCGCGGCTGCGCTGCGACACCTGGCCCGGGTCACGTAAATAACGGCTGACCGTCATTTTATTCAGTCCGGCCAGGTTGGCGATATCCTGCAATGTCATCCGGTTGTTTTTCATCGGGTTCTCTGCGACAAACGACTCATATGCTCGCAGAGAACCTTACCACAGGCGCTTCGTTTCTGTTAACCCGCAAGCTTATTTGTGGTCATTAACGCCGGCGTGCGATCGTCATTGGCCCGCACGTTGTACATCAACACCACCGAGGACAGCAGCGCGATAGCCATAAAGGTATATGAGGCACCGGGCCCGCCCATCACGCCATTCAGGTAGCCCACCAGCCAGGCACCCAGGAAAGCGCCCAGCGCGCCGAAACTGTTGATAAGCCCCATCGATACCCCGGAGACGTTGCGTGGCAGCAGCTCGGGGATAAGCGCGAAGAACGGCCCGTATGGGGCATACATACAGGCGGCGGCGATCACCAACAAGGCGTAGGAGAACCAGAATGCGTGGTCGCCGATAAGCCAGGAACCAAAGAATGCCAGCGCGGCAATCAGCAACAGCGGCCAGATGAACAGTTTACGGTTCTGGAACTTATCCGAGAGCCAGGAGACCGTCAGCATCAGGCAAATAGCCGCCAGGTACGGCACCGCGGCCAGCCAGCCTACTGCGACGATATCCATCTGCGCCGCATTTTTCAGAATTGACGGCATCCACATCATGAAGCCATATACCCCGATGCTCCACAGGGCATGGACGGCACACAGCATAATTACATTACGTGAACGCAGTGCCTCACCATAGTTACGTACCGGCTTAATCGCGCTCTGCTCACGGTCCATCGCTTCCTGCAGCGCCTGCTTCTCCCCGGCGTTCAGCCAGGAGACTTCCTCGGGCTTATCCCTGACCAGGATCCACCAGCACACGGCCCACAGCACCGCCGGAATGCCTTCAATAATAAACATTTCACGCCAGCCCCAGGCCTGAATCAGGTAGCCGGAGACGATGGACATCCACAGCACCGTCACCGGGTTACCAAGGATCAGGAAGGTATTGGCCCGTGAGCGCTCGGTTTTGGTAAACCAGTTGCTGATATAAATCAGCATCGCCGGCATAACCGCCGCTTCCACCACCCCGAGAATAAAGCGGATAGCCATTAACATCGGAATATTGCTAACGAACCCGGTGGCCGCCGCGCAGCAGCCCCATAAAATCAGACTGACGAATATCATTTTCCGCACGCTGCGTTTTACGGCATATATCGCACCGGGCACCTGGAAAAAGAAATAGCCCAGGAAAAATAATGCACCAATTAGTGATGCGGTACCTTTGGTAATACCTAAATCATTTTCAATACCTGCCGCAGCTGCAAAACCATAATTAGCGCGGTCGAGATAGGCCAGACTATAGGTAATAAATATAATCGGCATTAAATACCACCAGCGGCGCGCTGGTAATTTGGTGAGCATTTGCATATGCCATCCTCAGATTAATGATGTAATCAAATGGGTTTAATTATTATGGGTTTCACCGTATATCAGGCAGGCAGAACTGCCCGATACACGACAACGCGGTTACACGGCGGCGAGCATCCCGCCATCAACAAACAGCAGATGGCCATTAACAAAATTTGCCGCCGGGGAGGCCAGATACACCGCGGCGCCAATTAACTCTTCCGGTTTTCCCCAGCGGGCCGCCGGGGTGCGTTGATATAACCAGGCAGAAAACTCCGGGTCATTCACTAATGCGCTGGTCATCTCCGTTGCAAAATAGCCAGGGGCGATACCATTAACCTGAATATTATATTCCGCCAGCTCCACACACATGCCTCGGGTGAGCATTTTGACCGCCCCTTTCGATGCGGCATACGGCGTAATGGTCTTACGTCCTAATTCACTCTGCATGGAACAAATATTGATAATTTTACCGCCCCGGCGTGCCATCATATATTTCGCCACCTGCTGTGAGACCAGAAATACGCCTTTCTGGTTGACCTCAATCACCTGATCCCACTCCTCTTCCGGAAATTCGCTAAACGGATGGCGGCGTTGGATCCCAGCGTTATTGATCAAAATATCAATCGGCCCGATCTCTGCTTCGATGTGGCCGATGGCCCGCTCGACTTCGACGCGGCGGGTGACATCAAAGGCTACCCCCGTCGCACGGTACCCGAGGGCGACCAGCGCCTCAGCCGCACGATCCGCTTTCTCCTGAGTACGGTCATTGATAATCACCTCCGCCCCGTACCCGGCTAATCCCTCGGCCAGCAGGTTACCAATCCCCCGGGCGGAGCCGGTAATCAGGGCGCGCTTGCCGGATAAATCGAATAGATTTTTCATAGAAATGTCTTTTTCTGTGACTGTTATGCGTAACTGTATACGCGTAACAGTAGAAAATTAAAGCATGTCTGAAGGGAAAATGATCAATTTGTGATCGGTGATGCATTTGCGGGAGGAAACGATCTCGCCACGGCATTTACGCTCTCGCGCAAGCGCCGTGGGAAGCAGTATTACGCGGCGGTACGGCGGCTACGGCGCAACATCACGGCCAACTGCCAGAGGTTAATCAGCACGATAATGGCGGTGGCAATAAACACCCAGCGGAAACCAGCCATCGCCGAGACCGAGGCGCCAATCAGCGGGCCGACGACGTTACCGAGGTACATAAACGACTGGTTATAGCCGAAGATGCGCCCGGTGACGTTATCGCTGCAGTACTTGAGCAGCAGGGTCTGTACCGCGGGCAGCATCGCGCCATCGGCAAAGCCCAGTAAAAAGCGCAAAATCCCTAACTGCAGCGGCGTGGTGACAAACGACATAGCGAAGAACATCACTACTGCGCAGCCCAGCGTCGCCAGTAAAATCCGTGAGGTACCGATCCGATCGCCAAGTTTGCCCAGACGCGGCGCGGATATCAGCGCGGAGACCCCCGGCACTGCGGCAATCATCCCGGCAAGAAAGGCGATATTGTTGCTGTCCGGCGCCATCGATTTGATAAACAGCGCCAGAATAGGCCCGATGGAGCCATTGCAGAGTTGGATCACCAGGGTCGTGAAGAACAGGCTAATGACCAGCCCAGGGTACGGCAGCGAGGCAAACACTTCCCGGCCGCTTAAGCGGTCGGCTTTGCTGGTTTGCGGGCGGACCCCTTCTTTAATCAGGAACAAGGTGACAAGGAAACTCACCGTCAGCAGGATCGCGGTAATGAAAAACACCGCCCGCAGGCCAACGTGGTCGGCGAGAAAACCGCCGAGCAGCGGCCCGCCAATCACGCCGCTGATTTGCGCGGTGGAGAGCGTACTGAGCGCCCAGCCGCTGCGCTCTCGCGGAACCTGAGAGGCCACCAGCGCCATGGCATTCGGGATATAGCCAGAGGTCAGCCCCATTATCGCGCGCAGAATAAACAGCTGCCAGACGTTGGTCGCAAAGGCCTGGAGCAGAATCGCAATCGCCATGCCGAGGGAGGCACGCAGCAGCATCAGCTTGCGCCCTTTTCGATCCGCCAGGCTGCCCCACATGGGGGAGACAATCGCCGACACGAGGAAAGTGACGCTAAACGTCAGCCCCGACCACATTGACAGCGCCTCATGTGAGGTCACGCCGAGCTGAGAAACATAGAGCGGCAAAAAGGGGAGAATTTGACTGATCGCCAGACCGGTAAAGAAACAACCGAACCAGACGGAGATAAGATTAACCTTCCAGGATTCCATAACTACACGTATTCATTAATTTTTTGCGAATTATTATCTAGCTTAGCAATTTCCTGGCAGCGACGTATTACCAGAGATGCGCTGACGATGAGTTTAGTGCTTTATCGTACAATACGTTATTTCGCCGGGAAAAATAAGCACCAACCGGCCAACCCTCAGTGTGTTGTGCTGAGACCACCCCATCTGCGGACCCGGGAGCAGATTCAAAGTACAGCTTTTAACCCCCTGCTTTCAGAGAGGAAGATTCTGGCAGCCATGCCCTCATTTCACATGCTATGTTATGTGCTTTGATGTTATCTGGATGGAAGTTGAAATGGCTAAGATGAGGGTTGGGATCGTTTTTGGCGGCAAGTCGGCAGAACATGAAGTGTCGCTGCAGTCAGCGAAGAATATCGTGGAAGCGATTGATAAAACGCGCTTTGACGTGGTTCTGCTCGGAATTGATAAACAGGGACTCTGGCATATCAACGACGCCGGTAACTACCTGTTAAACCCGCAGGATCCTGCCCGTATCGCGCTACGTCCTTCAGACGTCACGCTGGCGCAAATCCCAGGCCGCGAGGCGCAGCAGCTGATCAATGCCGACAGCGGGCAACCGCTGGCCGCCATCGACGTTATTTTCCCGATCGTTCACGGCACCCTCGGAGAAGACGGCTCACTGCAGGGCATGCTGCGCATGGCCAACCTGCCGTTCGTCGGTTCCGATGTGCTCGGCTCCGCGGCCTGTATGGATAAAGACGTGACCAAGCGTCTGCTGCGCGACGCCGGGCTGTCGATTGCCCCATTCATCACCTTAACCCGTGCCAACCGTCAGCAGTTCAGCTTCGCGCAGGTGCAGGAAAAACTGGGCCTGCCGCTGTTTGTCAAACCCGCGAATCAGGGTTCATCGGTTGGTGTCAGCAAGGTGAACAACGAAGCGCAATATCAGCAAGCGGTAGATTTGGCCTTTGAATTCGACCATAAAGTCGTGGTTGAACAAGGGATCAAAGGGCGTGAAATTGAATGTGCGGTACTGGGCAACGACTATCCGCAGGCCAGTACCTGTGGCGAAATCGTTCTCAACAGCGAGTTCTACGCCTACGACACCAAGTATATTGACGATCAGGGGGCCAAAGTGGTGGTTCCTGCCGCTATCTCTGACGAAATCAACGATAAGATCCGTGAAATTGCCGTACGTGCTTACCAGACGTTGGGCTGCAGCGGCATGGCGCGCGTCGATGTTTTCCTGACCCAGGACGATGAAGTCATCATCAATGAAATCAACACCCTGCCAGGGTTTACCAACATCAGCATGTATCCGAAGCTGTGGCAGGCCAGCGGGCTGGACTACACCAGCCTGATCAGCCGCCTGATTGAACTGGCGCTGGAGCGCCATGCGGCAGACCGCGCGCTGAAAACATCAATGAACTAATGTGCTTCCCGGGTAGCGGCGCGTGTCGCCCTACCCGGACTGTCCTCAGCCTGCGCTAGGCCTCTTCAGTCTGGCGACGACGAATAATCTTCCCCGCGATCCAGAAGCTAATCACCCAGGTCACCAGCCCGACGGCATAAGATTGCCAGCCCTGCGTTTCAAACCCCACCAGCCCGACCACGCCGTTCAGAATAAAAATTAACCCCAGCGCAAACGCATAGTAATGCCAGTCACGGCGGATTTTCTCAGTGAGTTTCATAACCACTCCGACAACAAAAAATGCATCTTCGCACAGCCGGAATTCGCGGTCTGTAGCGGCGCGGAGAATTATCAAACATTGGGATGCCGCTCTACTTTTCGCAACCTGGTCTTCATCAGGATGCCGGGCAAAAAAAACAGGACGATTCCTGGTCGGAAATTAGCAGCAATCTGATACTGCCTGCGCGCGCTCGCTGCCAGAATCATCGACATGCTGTTATGTAAAGGCAGCTGGTCAGTGAGGTTCGGAGGGTTAAATGGCTGAATTCGCCTTTTCAAAATCTATTTTTAGCAGCAAAAAAAGAGGGGCCATCACCAGCAGCAATATTGCCTACACCCTGTTTGTCCTGTTCTGCTTCTGGGCTGGCGCGCAAATGCTAAGCATGCTGGTGCATGCTCCTGGCGTTTTTGAGCACCTGATGCAAATCCAGGACAACAACGCACCGCGCATCCAGATTGGCCTGGCGGTGGGGACATTGTTTGGTCTGATCCCTTTTCTGCTCGGCTGCATGCTGATTGGGATGTTAGGGCTTATCCTGCGCTGGAGCAACAACCGCTAGCGGCGCGCCATACAACTGGCGCGTCGTTCATCTACCCGCCTGGCAAACCACGCCGTCGTCAGATTACGCGTAATTTTCGGGCTCTCAAGCTGGATCCCCGGCAGTATCTCGCGCGGCAGCGCTTTGCCGGCTTTCTTATCCGCCAGACGGAAAACCTGCTGATAGAGATCGGTTTTTTCAAACGCCAGGCTGTCGCCCTTTTTCAACTGGCGGTGGATATCATCATCGCTCATCTTCAGCGACCCGGCTAAGCGGCGTACCGCCAGCTCTGTCGTTCCTGCTTCATCGCTATCATAACGAATGAGATCGCCATCCAGCGCCAGCTTCACGCCGGTCGCCTTACTGACCGCATTCTGGAACGCGGCATTCCGACTGGCGTACCAGCCGGCGTTGAAATCGGCAAAGCGGTATAACGGTACGCTATAATTCGCCGGGTAGTTGAGCAGATGATAGGTCCCAAACCACAGGCCACCGCGCAGGCTGAACACCTCCTGACGCACGGTGCCGTCGATTTTCCACGGATAGCCATCGGTATGCTGTTGGGCGAAAGCAATGCTCACCTGCATCGGGCCACCGGTGTGTACCGGGTTGAGTGAGCCAAACAGTTTCTGCCCCATCGGCACCATGCCGATAAAATCATCAAACACGGCGCTGAGCTGTTTCTCCGTTTTCACGCTATCCAGCCGCTCGCTGTAGCTCTTGCCGTTGGGCGAAGGAATTTTCAGGGCGGTATGCACGAGGAACACCGGGATGTGCAGTTTCTCAGCCCGACGGTCGATCTCCTGCCAGGCAATTTTATTGAGCCCTGGCACCACCGGATCCGATTGATAGTTGGATTCCTGCTGGGCGACAGCCAGCACCGAGCAGACGTTCTCTTCCGTCGGGGCCAGCTTCTGGCTCTCAAAAGCTTTGGCTATCGCCTGCGCCCATTGCTCCCTGTCTTTGACGCTGGCGGGCATTTTCTGCCGCACCACCGTCGCCACATCAACGGCCTTTTCACCCTCTTTCAGCACCGGCGCCTGCTGGCTGGTACAGGCGCTGAGGATCCCCCCGGCTAACAGCGTCAGCGCGCACGAAACACGACGTGGCACCGCGGTGGTCCTGCACTTTCCTTGTCTACGCATCATCCTTCAGTCTGCCTCTGTCATGGGGGTTTAGGGGTTAACTCAACGTTTGGGTCACTGGCTGCAGATCTTTACCGTCGAGTTCGCGCTCAAAGCTGCGCAGACGTTTGTAGATGGACATCAGTTCCACCAGCGTGGTCCACGAGCTAATCAGATACTGGAACGAACCGCGTACCTGACCGAAAACGTTGGTGATCTGCGTCATCAGACCCAGCGTTATGGTACCGGCAACAATCGACGGAAACAGCAGGAACAAACCGAAAACGTTATCCACCTGCAGGTACAGAATCCGCGCGATGTTGAAGTACATGTAGTGGAAATAGAGGCGGAAATAGTTGCGACGCACGGCGCTGAACAGCTCCCGCACCGTCGGCGGCGTGGCACGTGCGGCATCATCTTCCCCGTAAACCAGCTCTTTACGATACGCCGCTTCAACGCGCTGGTTTTTAAATTCCAGCCCCGGCAGCTTGATCCCGACCACCGCCAGCAAGCCAGTCCCCATCAGGGACCAGACGATCGCCGCAATCACCAGGCCATAGGGCAGATGGCCGACAATCGGCAGATCCGGCACGTGCTCGGACAGGGTTACCAGTACCGGCAAGAAGGCAATCAGGGTCATGACGGCGTTGATAAAGCTGACGCCCATATCTTCAAGGGTGGAGGCAAAGCGCATGGTATCTTCCTGCACACGCTGGGCAGCACCTTCGATATGACGCAGATGATGCCAGTGCGCCATATAGTGTTCGTTCATCGCCGTACGCCAGCGGAAGACATAGTGGCTGACGAAGAAGTTGTTCATCACCCCAATAATTACCGCAATGATGGCAATCCCGAGGAACACGCCAATTTCCTGATAAAACTGGTTAATGCTGACCTTATGCGGCGTCGCCAGCGCAGTCTGGATAAGATCGTAGAACGGCGCATACCAGGCGTTAATCGCCACACCGACTTCAACCAGGAACCAGGTGACAAAAATAATCAACGAGGTCCCGAGAATCGACCAGTATTGCCAGCGATGCGGGCTATAAATAAACCAGAACAGAGCAAAAATACCCACGCAGAGCGCATAGTAAGCGTAAAAGACCAGATAGTTCAGCGACCAGAAACGCGCGGCACTGATGGCAACGTTCTGCGAGGCTCCGGTTAAACGCAGCAGCCAGTCACCTCCTCCCGCCTGCCAGAAGATCACGGCAATCAGCGACCAGACAAGAACTGAGAGAAAAAATGGCCCCGGTTTGGGGAAAAAAGATTTAAACATCATGTACTCCTGCTAACTGCTTTATCATTCTGGCTATGCTGTGTACCACGGGTATACCTGCTGCATAGCGGCGGCAGCCGTGGAAAGTGGTTGGGTGATAAGACCGAAAATCAGTGGCTTAGTTCGTCCGCCATTCTGTCAGAATTGTTTCTACGGGTTTCACATGTAAAGGATTGCCGGGTACGGTTAAGGTACGCCAGACGTCGTTGTAGTGGTCGATGAGTATTTTAGCCGGCGCAGCGGGACGATTGGCCGTGGTGTGCGCATCTTCAGCGACGGTGATGGCATAGCCGCGACTGGCGCCATTTTTGATGGTGGTATCGACGCAATAATCGGTCGCGCAGCCACAAATCACGAACTGCTGGATCCCCTGCTCGCGCAAGACCTGTTCAAGTGGGGTGTTATAGAAGGCATCGCAGGCTGTTTTGGTTACATGAATGGAGTCTACAGGGTGTTCCAGCTCCTCCAGCAGTGCAAACCCGTCACTGCCCTCCTCCAGACCGCCGTCCTCAGCGTGCTGAATAAAAATAACGCGATCCGCGGCGCGTATCAGATGGTTAATCTGGGTAACGCAGCGCTCACGCTCAATGCGCGGCGTCGCAAAAACGCCATTTTGCATATCAACTACCATTACCACCCGTTGAGCCGCCATTTTTCTCTCTCATGACCTGATAAATCAAAGACTCATCATACGCGTCCGCCAGGCAATGCGAATATCTGAAATCATAAAAAAATCCTTTTTACCCACGGTTACGTTTTTCCGCGAAATATTGTCGTTAATGCACGTCGCTCCGCCTCACTTC
Source organism: Klebsiella sp. B345 (assembly GCF_051131735.1). Taxonomy (NCBI): domain Bacteria; kingdom Pseudomonadati; phylum Pseudomonadota; class Gammaproteobacteria; order Enterobacterales; family Enterobacteriaceae; genus Klebsiella; species Klebsiella sp. B345. Next base: position 4,075,997 of record NZ_CP180443.1, on the reverse strand, counting down.
GTAGTATAAATACGTTCTATATTTCTACTCATCATTATGGATACCACCGTTGAAACGTAGTCTGCTTGTTTTTGCTGCACTTTGCGCGGCGTCGTGGACCTCGGTCCAGGCAGCTCAACCGATCGTTGACCCTGAATTTGCTGCCGATGTTGTCGATCGTTACGCCAACCATATCTATTACGGTAGCGGTGCCACCGGTATGGCGCTGGTGGTTATCGATGGTAATCAGCGTGTTTTCCGCAGTTTTGGCGAAACGCGCCCGGGCAACAATGAGCATCCGCAGCTGGATTCGGTGATCCGCATTGCGTCACTAAGTAAACTGATGACCAGCGAGATGCTGGTGAAAATGCTCGATCAGGGCGTCGTGAAGCTTAACGATCCGCTCAGCAAATATGCGCCGCCGGGAGCCCGGGTTCCGACCTACCAGGGAACCCCGATTACGCTGGTAAACCTGGCAACCCATACCAGCGCCCTACCGCGTGAGCAGCCGGGCGGGGCAGCACATCGCCCGGTCTTCGTCTGGCCAACCCGCGATCAACGCTGGTCATGGCTGTCAACGGCGTCGCTGAAAGCAGCGCCCGGCACTCAGGCGGCCTACTCAAACCTCGCGTTTGATCTGCTGGCAGACGCCCTCTCCACCGCGTCTGGTAAACCCTACCCGCAGCTGTTTGAAGAGCAGATCACTCGCCCGCTCGGGATGAAAGACACCACCTTTACGCCATCACCGGACCAGTGCGGACGCCTGATGGTTGCCGAGAAAGGCGCCAGCCCGTGTAACAATACCCTGGCGGCTATCGGCAGCGGCGGCGTGTACTCGACGCCGGGCGACATGATGCGCTGGATGCAGCAATTCCTCTCCTCCGATTTTTATACCCGCGGGCAACAGGCCGACCGTATGCAAACGCTGATTTATCAACGTAGTCAGCTCACCCGTGTTATCGGGATGGACGTGCCGGGCAAAGCCGATGCGCTCGGTCTCGGTTGGGTTTATATGAAACCTAAAAATGGTCAGCCGGGCATTATTCAGAAAACCGGCGGCGGCGGTGGGTTTATTACCTATATGGCGATGAATCCCCAGGCAAACATCGGTGCGTTTGTCGTCGTCACCCGTTCATCATTGACCCGCTTTAGTAATATGAGCAACGGTATCAACGACCTGGTCAGCGAGTTGAGCGGCGGACAGCCGGCTCCGGCGCCGGAATCCTGATCAGTACTCCGAAGGCAAATGGTTGATGCTAACGAGCTTGCCTTTCTTCATTTCGATATAGCCGCCCTTGCGTAGGGCGGCAAGCACTTCAGCCACCACAGAGCGTGAGATGCAGGTTTTTTGTTGGATATAATTCATAACACCAATACGAGAACGTAATTGCTCGTCCCAGTTGTTCATCGATAGCAGCATGGCGCGAATTTGCTCATAGGAATTATTACCAATGAGTTGTAGGTCGCGAATTTCCATAATGCGGCTATGCCATACCAGCCAACAAAATGCGTCGCGCCACAAACTATTTTGGTCAATGAGTGTCATTGCCTGTGATGACGGCAGGCTGTATCCCGTACACTCTCCTTCGGTCACTAATGTATAGTTCACTTCATTTTTCATTACCCCCTCTGCCAGACCGATAATAAAAGGGGCTTGAGCGATACCAACGAGTATGCTTTCGTCTCTGCGCAGGGAAACTGTGCCAGACAAAATCACTATCGTGTTATCACAATGTATATCATTAGAAAATATAACCTGCTTTTCACCATGCAAATCGAAATGAGTACCATAGGTTGACAAACATCGATCAAGCCGATCAAATTCATTAAATGGTTTATTCAGCGACAGCATTATCGTATTCCTGACAATAATACGCCCGTCAAATATTTGACGGGCGTATTTTAGATTAACTCACTTTCGATGTTTATATCACGGCAAACCAACTTACCAGGTGTATTTAACACCGACATTTGCAGCCCAGTCTTGATCGACATCGCCGCCGCCAAGGTAATTCACATCAGTGTAGGCGCTGAAATTACGGGTAAAGCTGAACTGAGTACCCAGCCCAACACGTACCGCAGAACCTTCGGTGCCGTTATTGATAGAATCGCCGTTGACTTTGGTGTGGTTATCCGCGTCGTCATAAACGTAGGCCAGTCTGAAGTAAGGCGTCAGAGCCTGGTCATCGCTGTAAGCGAAGGTATAACCGGCATCAACACCCAGTTCGTAACGCAGGCTATCGTAAGACTGATCGCCAACTTTCAGGCCATTGCTCAAACGATAATCATCACCAGACTGGAACAGGCCCGAAATGCTACCGTACGGCGTCACATAACCTGCATCACCCAGTTTTGCATCGTAACCCAGTTTCAGACCGAAGCCCCAGGCATCAGAAGAGGTGCTGCCATCGACATACTGACCGTTACTCATATTGGCAGACAGGTCATTGTTGAAGTGAGAGTAGTTCAAAGAACCATCAACAAAGACGTTGTTGGTAAAGCGAGCAGACGAGTAGAGATAAGCCGTCTGGCTGTCCTGTTCAACCTTACCGGTACGATCGTTCAGGTCGCCTTTGGCAAACCCTGCAGCCGCCCCGACGATCCACTTGGCATAGTTACCATCAATTTTGGTATCCAGACCCAGCATGACACCGCTGACATCCTGATCGTAATTGATGGTGCCGTTGCTGCCGTCAAAATTACCACCGAAGTAACTACCCCAGGCGCCCCCGTTGTCTGCCAGACCATGACGAGAATGGGTCAGGCGTGTTGCCACGGTATCCTGCTGCAGGTTCCAGATATTGGTGTTAGCAGACGGGATGCTCAGCGCCATGTTGGCGTAATCGGTCAGTGACCGCTGCGCCATCACGACGGTGTTGCCCACCTGCTTAGCCTCATAGGTATAGGCACCGAGATCGGCTTTGTTCGCCGCAGAGAAGGTCGCCGTGCTGTTTTTGTCGTTAACATAGACCAGCTCTTTGCCTTTGTAATCAGCGACAGAACCGGTACCCGTTGCGTTATCAATACGAACTTTATAGTTGCCGGTCGCCGCCGCCACTTTATCGCCCGCGTTATCCACTTCAGACTGATCGGAAGTGGTGTCGGCATCACCATTGCCGTTAATGGTCAGGTGACCATCAGAGTTCATAGCGATGATACCGTAACCGTAGTTGGACTTGGTGGTATCACGAGTACGATCGTTCGTGAGATCGGCGTTCAGTACGAAACGGTTGCTGTTAACATTGAATACGCCAGCATGAACTTTTCCTTTTGCATCCGTCGAGCTGGTCAGATTCAGCGTATCGGCCTGCAGCGCGTATGCGGTGCTCTTGCCCACATCCAGAACACCATCATTAGTGATATTGATAGTGTTGGCATACAACGCTGCATCACCCTCGCCCCAGCCAGAAGCAACATCGTCGGCAATCGTGACGGTACTGTTGTTGATCGTCAACGCGTTGGTCGCGACATGGCCATCTTCCTTGATCGTCAGCGCAGAACCGCCGGCCAGAGAGATGGTGTCAGAAACCAAAGTAGAATCCGCGACGTTCACCAGAGAACCGCTGTTGATGTTCAACGTATCAATCAGAGAGGTTTTGGTGGTATCCCAGCGCGAGCCGTTGTTCAACGTCACATTGAACAGGCCGCTCTGGTAGACTTCGTTGCCAACAACGTGGTCGCCTTCGTTATAGGCCGAGTTGCTGTTGTCGATACCATAGGTTGACCATGGCCACAGGCTATTCGCTGTGATATCAAGCAGCGTTGCCGTTGCTTCGGTGCCGATGTCAAAGCTGTCGTAAACGCCATCGCCATCAGAATCGACCTGATGCGCAGAGATCGCAGCCCCTACCCACTTACTGCCGTTATTCAGCGTGACATCCATGCGATCGGTACCATCCCAACCGTTAGTGTCTACCGCAGAATCAGTATCACGATAGCTGTCAGCGCCATTCGGGAAGAAATTCTGGTCAAAGTTGCTGGAGAATAAGACATCACCCATTAAGGTGGAGTTGGTGAGGTTAACGGTCGTCTGCATCGCGTTATCCGCGTTCGGATTGGCAATCGCAGAAATCGCGACATCGTCGGCGTTAAAAACGCCATTCCCGTTAGAACCGCTGTAATCGCTGGCGTTATTGTTGTTACCAAACCAGCCAGAGGTCCCTTCATCTGACCATGAGCCAGAAGTCACGGTGGAGTTCGCAACATTGATCGTGTTGTTAAACACTTCGCTGCTGTTGACGCCTGTACTGACGGTGTTGTCGTCAATATCTTGCCACTCATAACCCTGAGTCAGAGTGATACCCGCAACATGGGAGTTATTTTTAATGACCAGGTCAACTTCCTGATCCAGAGTAATTGCGGTCCCCAGATCGTAAATGTCGACAACATGAGTATCTGCAGAACCATCGGCGTGCGTGCCGTTATAGGTATAATGCTCATAGTTATCATCAATAGTCGAATTATCAACGGTCAGCGCCAGACGATCATAAACATAACCCGTGGCATCACGATTCGTACAGTTGGTCGTCATGCACTCAGAGGTTATCATCCCGTGAATGGTGCTGTCTTTAATGGTCAGGCTATTGCTATTTGAGTTGGTAGAAAGGCCATCATCCAGATAGTAGGTAGAAATAACACCATGAACGACAGACTTATTAATTACCGGATAAATATCACCGTTATAAATGCTATTCGTCGCATAGTTATTCCAGCCGACGTAGCCTTTATAGTAAACATCATCTGTATAGGATGCGTCGTTATGGTGGCTAAAGGTGGTGTAGTCAGTTCCAGATAGATTAGTAAAAGCACTCGCCTGAGAGGTGATTGCCAATGTGCAGGCAAATGCTAATTGTGAAACTACAAATTTATTTTTCCAAAGGTGCATTTGTCATCCCTCCTCAGGGACGTAATATAGTTGATCCATCAATTATCAATGCATAGAAGAATATTACACTTCGCAAGAGCGATTATGCGGCGACCGCAACGAAAGGTTCAATTATTCTTTAGCCAAAGTCCGAATCCGGACAATTAGCCCACCAACACACCTTTAGGTTTCATAAATTAAAGGCATTAATTTCATTTAATTAACCATTAAAAAAGCACTCATTCAATGAACGGATATATGAAATAGTAAATAAAACAATGACAAATAAATAAACCACGACGTATGCAAAAATAAAAACAAATAACCTTTAAAATATAAAAAGAATAAATATATAAACTGTGAATATAATAATCATGATATGCATTACAGTCTGACGTGCGCTATTCGGCTCATCGTTCGCCCCTGGCAGGGCCGGGTTTAAGCCACTTTCGTAAAACGTTCGTACCCTGGTTCAGGTATACTACGGTTTTTCATTTCACAAAATCAGGCAAACCATGACAGATTTAATCACTCGCCCCCGCCGTTTGCGTCAATCTGCTTCGCTGCGCGCTATGTTTGAAGAGACAACACTGAGTTTGAACGACCTGGTGTTGCCGATCTTTGTTGAAGAAGAAATCGGCGATTACAAAGCCATCGAAGCGATGCCTGGCGTGATGCGTATTCCGGAGAAATATCTGGCCCGCGAAATCGAACGCATCGCCAACGCGGGTATCCGCTCGGTAATGACCTTCGGTATTTCCCACCATACCGATGCAACCGGCAGCGATGCCTGGAATGAGAACGGCCTGGTGGCGCGTATGTCCCGCATCAGTAAGGACGCGGTACCGGAGATGATCGTGATGTCCGATACCTGCTTCTGCGAATATACCTCACATGGCCATTGCGGCGTATTATGCGACCACGGCGTCGACAACGATGCCACCCTGGAGAATCTGGGTAAACAGGCAGTGGTTGCCGCGGCAGCTGGCGCTGATTTTATTGCGCCATCCGCCGCCATGGATGGTCAGGTGCAGGCCATTCGCCACGCGCTGGACGTTGCTGGCTTCACCAATACCGCCATCATGTCCTACTCCACCAAGTTTGCCTCATCGTTCTACGGCCCGTTCCGTGAAGCAGCCGGCACCGCGCTGAAAGGCGATCGTAAAACCTATCAGATGAGCCCAATGAACCGCCGCGAAGCGATTCGTGAATCCCTGCTGGACGAGGCCCAGGGAGCAGATTGCCTGATGGTCAAACCGGCGGGCGCCTACCTGGATATCCTGCGTGATATCCGTGAACGCAGTGACCTGCCGATCGGCGCGTATCAGGTCAGCGGTGAATACGCGATGATCAAGTTTGCCGCCCAGGCCGGCGCTATCGATGAAGAAAAAGTGGTACTGGAAAGCCTTGGCGCCATTAAACGCGCCGGGGCAGATCTGATCTTCAGCTATTTCGCCCTCGATTTGGCCGAAAAGAAAATCCTGCGTTAATTTCCCGTCAGGCATCCCCGGTGGCGCTACGCTTACCGGGGCTACATTCCCGCATACCGCGATACGCAATGTTCATCCAACTGTAATCTGAGCGACATTTGCACCTTCTACTGTCTGGGCAGGACGGAGGAGGAAGCGCTATGTTTAGTCTCGACAATGTACTCGACGACCTGTGGCCTCAGGCGAGGCCTGCCCCCTGGCAAAAAAAACTACTCAAAAAATTACTGCATGAAGACGAGTTTCAACAATTTGCCGCTCGCCATCGCCACCTGAAAGGGCTTGATACGGTCGAACAGGTGCTCGAACATCTCAATATCCGCTGCGCCATTTCGTCACACGATCTGGAACAAATCCCCGAACACGGCCCGCTGGTGATCGTCTCAAATCATCCTACCGGCACACTTGACGGCCTCGCGCTACTCTATGCAGTCTCCCGCGTGCGCCGCGATGTCAAAGTCGTCACCAACCGCCTGTTAAGCCATCTGGAGCCGCTCAGCTCGCTGTTTATTCCTGTCGATAACATCAACGGGCGTACCGCCAAAGCCGCCTTGCAGCAGATGGATCATCAGCTCCAGAACGGCGGCGTGCTGATCTTTTTCCCGGCGGGCGAGGTCTCGCGCCTGACGCGTCGCGGTATTCGCGATAAAAAATGGCACCCCGGTTTTATCAAGCTGGCCACCAAATACCGCGCCCCGCTACTTCCGGTATCGATCCGCGCCCATAACAGCGCGCTGTTTTATGCCAGCACGCTGCTCTCCGACAACCTGCCGATGCTGCTGCTGATGCAGCAGATGTTCCGTCGCCGCAACAGCAGCCTGCCGATCGCCATCGGCCAACAAATTGCCTGGTCCTCCTGGTATCAGCCGCAGGCCTCGCCCCGCGAACTGGCGGATCGCTGTTATCGCCATGTCGAACGGCTGGGCAAGGGCCTGCCAGGCATATTTAAAACCGAAAGCGCGATTGCCCGGCCGGAAGACCGCGCGCTGCTCAAGCGCGAGCTCAGCCAGACCGAATGCCTGGGGCGCACGGCGGACGGCAAAATGATCTATCTGTGGCAACGTCAGGAGCAGGAGGATGCGCCGCTGCTACGCGAGCTGGGCCGCCTGCGAGAAATTGCTTTTCGTGCGGTCGGTGAAGGTAGCGGCAAACGACGCGATGTCGACGGGTATGACGACGATTATCTGCATCTGATTTTGTGGGATGAAGAAGACCTGGAGATTGTCGGCGCCTACCGCTTTATGCCCACCGGCCAGCAGCGGGAAAAACGCGGGCTGGAAGGGATCTACAGCTACAGCCTGTTTCATTACGATGCGAGGATGGAGGATATCCTGACTCACGGCATCGAACTGGGGCGCAGCTTTATCCAACCGCGTTACTGGGGACGCCGTGGGCTCGATTACCTGTGGTCCGGCATCGGGGCCTACCTGGCGCGCTACCCGCACTACCGGTATTTGTTTGGCCCGGTCTCTATTTCCGGCGGCCTGCCGCCTGCAGCACGCGATCTACTGGTGGCCTTCTATCGCCTGTGGTTCCCGGCTACGCATCCGCTGGCGGAGTCCCGTCGTCCTTATCCGGCCTCGCTGCCCGACGTCCTGGCGCAGTTCGGGGGCGAAGATTATAACGAGGATCTGACGAGGCTGAAGTCGCTGTTAGGCAATCTCGGCTGCGCCATTCCACCGCTGTATAAACAATATTCTGAGGTCTGCGAACCGGGCGGCGTGCAGTTTATCGATTTCGGCAGCGACCCGGATTTCAACAACTGCGTCGATGGTCTGGTGCTGGTGGATTTGACCTACCTGAAAGCGAATCGCTACCAGCGCTATATTGGCGCCCATCTGGACGCGCAAAAGTCGGCGTAACGGTTCTCTTCCCGGAGGCCGCGCGTTACGCCTGCCGGGCTACAAAGCCTCAACATCACGCTGAGCCGTAGCCCGGTAATAAGGTTTGTCACCAAGGATGGTCGCCCGATGCATGATGCGCCGCTGCGGCAGGTAATCGGCATTGGCGTAGTGTTGCGTCACCCGGTTATCCCAGATGGCCACATCATCAGGCTGCCAGCGCCAGCGCACCTGAAACTCCGGCTTCGTGATATGGGCAAACAGGAAATTTAACAGCGCCTCGCTCTCTTTTTCCGTCACGTCGACAATGCGGGTGGTGAACCCTTCGTTCACGAACAGCGCCTGCTTGCCGGTCACCGGATGGGTACGCACCACCGGGTGCAGCAGCGGTGGGTTCTTGCTTACCGCCTCCAGCCAGCGTTGATGCTCCTCCTCGGTTTTGCGGTATTTATACTCCTGGAACGATTTACGGAAATCATGCTCCGCCTGCAGCCCGCTGAGCAACTGACGAAACGGTGCAGAGAGCGCTTCGTAAGCAGCCACGCCGCTGGTCCACAGCGTATCACCCCCGGTCACCGGCAGCTCCTTCGCCGCCAGAATAGCCCCGGCAGGCGGCGTCTCAATAAACGTCACATCGGTATGCCAGTTATCGTTATCCGGCGGATTATCGTCATGGGTATCGAGCACAATGATCTCATCCACACCCGGCGCATGCGGATACACCGGATGAATATGTAGATCGCCAAAACGTAACGCCAGGTCGCGCTGCTGCTGCGGGGTGATGTGCTGCCCACGCAGGAACACCACCTGATGACGCAGCACCGCATGATACAGCTGCTCAAACTGGTTATCGTTCAGCGGACGGGCCAGATCGGCACCGGTAATTTGCGCGCCAATATACGGCCCCAGCGGGGTAATGCTCAGACGTTCACTCATTGTATTTCTCCATGCCAGGGCGTCAGTCGGCGTTGCAACGCGCGCAGTCCCAGTTCTAACAGAAACGCGATAATCGCTATCACCGCAATGCCGGCCAGCACCACATCGGTCGCAAGGAATTCACCAGCAGATTGCACCATAAAACCTAACCCGCGGGTGGCGGCAATCAGCTCTGCGGCCACCAGCGTTGACCAGCCCACCCCAAGCCCGATACGCAGCCCGGTCAGAATTTCCGGTAACGCACCGGGCAGGATCACCAGCCACAGCACCTGCGCCCTGCTGGCGCCTAAGGATTGCGCCGCGCGAATGCGTACCGGCTGGGCGCTTTTCACGCCCGCCAGCGTCGCCATCACCACCGGGGCGAAAATCGCGAGATAGATCAGTAATATTTTTGGCGTCTCGCCGATCCCGAACCAGATAATCACCAGCGGCAGCCACGCCAGCGGCGGCACCGGGCGATACAGTTCAATGAGAGGATCGAGGATCCCGCGCACCGTCGAATTCAGCCCCATCGCGATCCCTACCGGAACGCCAACGATCGTCGCCGCCGCCAGGGCGATCACGATCCGCGTCAGGCTTGCGGCCAGATGCTGCCACAGCGTGGCATCCATAAAGCCCTGCGGCCCGGCAATCACCAGCAGCTTGTGAAATACCTGCTCCGGCGGCGGAAGAAACAGCGGGCTAATCAGCGGGATGGCGGTTACGGCCCACCAGGCCGCCAGCAGCACCGCTAGCGTCGAAAAACTCAACGTTAGCTGACGGGAGAGCGGCCAGCGCCACTTCAACGCCCGCGGGCGCGGTTTGTCATTGATCACTACGCTCATGAGAAGGCCTCCCGTTGTTCAAATACCCGGCTCAGGACGTATTCACGTTGTTCGATAAACAGCGGGTCGGATTTGATGCTGCGGCAGGACTCCCCGGCAACAAAACGGCGACCGAAGTTCAGCGGCAAACGCTCCAGCACCCGCCCCGGCCCCGGCGACAGCAGCACCAGCTCGGTGGCCATAAATACCGCCTCTTCGATATCGTGAGTAATCAGCAGTACCTGTTTTCCGGTCTCATGCCACAGGCTGAGCAGCAGGGTTTGCATCTGTTCGCGGGTGAAAGCATCCAGCGCACCAAACGGCTCATCGAGCAACAGCAGTTGCGGGTTTGCCGCCAGCGCTCTGGCAATGCCGACCCGCTGGCGCTGGCCGCCGGAGAGTTGCCAGATAAAGCGTTTCCCCGCCCCTTCCAGCCCGACTTTTTTCAGCATCCGCGCCGCCGTTTCCCGGCGCACGGCTTTGTCGACGCCCGCCAGCTGCAGCCCGAGGGCAACGTTATCCTGCACGTTACGCCACGGCAGCAGTCCTTCATGTTGAAACACCACGCCGCGTTCGGCGCCCGGTCCGTCTACCCGCTTTCCTTCGAGGGTGATGCTGCCGTGCTGATAAGGCACAAATCCGGCAATCAGGTTCAACAGCGTGGTTTTGCCACAGCCGGATGGCCCGAGGACCACCAGCAATTCGCCGCTGTCCAGCGTCAGGTTGATATCTGCCAGCGCCGGTTTACCCGCGTAGTCGGCAGAGAGATGCGAGATTTGCAGCATCAAAGCCCCCCTTACTTCACAAAACGGTCGGTGACGAACTGGCGGTAATCGCTGCCGGCCGTCGGCACTTTGCCCTGCTCTTTGAGGAACTTCGCAGTATCGACGATCGCCTCGTTCACCGGACCATTCAGCGCCTGCGCCTGCTGGGCGGCGGTCAGATAGGTATTGCCCTTCACCAGCCCCGGCACATCGGCATCCGGCACGCCGCTCAGGCGCGCCAGTTTGCTGATGTTATCCGGCTGCTTCAGCCACTGTTCCGGATTGGCGATGTAGGCTTGCTGGGCCTCGATCGCGCTCTTCGCAAAGGCTTTCACGATGTCAGGATGCTGCTCGGCAAAATCTTTGCGAACCACCCAGACATCCAGCGTCGGTGCGCCCCACTCGCCCACCTGCGACGAATCGGTCAGCACGGTACCCTCTTTTTCCAGCTCGTTCACCGCCGGCGCCCAGACATAGGCACCGTCGATGTCACCGCGCTGCCAGGCGGCAATAATCGCCGGTGGCTGCAGGTTGATGATCTGCACCTGGCCCGGCTTAATGCCCCAGTGTTTCAGCGCCGACAGCAGGCTGTAGTGGGTGGTGGAGATAAACGGCACCGCGATACGTTTGCCGATCAGATCTTCAGGTTTAGTGATGCTCTTTTTCACCACCAGCGCTTCGGAATTGCCAAGCTTCGATGCCAGCAGGAAGACTTCAATCGGCACCTGCTGGCTGGCGGCCACCGCCAGCGGGCTGGAACCGAGGTTGCCGATTTGCACGTCGCCGGAAGCCAGCGCGCGGACGATGCTCGACCCGCTATCGAATTTGCGCCAGTCCACGGTAGCGCCGCTGGTTTTCGCAAAGGTGTTATCCGCCTGCGCGACTTTCGCCGGTTCAGCAGAGGTCTGATAGGCCACGGTGACGTTGACCGCCTGGGCCTGGAATGCGGCGAGAGCCAGGGCGGTAATCAGTGTGATGCGCGATGTTAATGCCATAGTGTCTGCTTCCCTTATCTCCCGTCATATTTCGAGCCGTATGCGCGTTGGCTGCGACTCGAATTATTTAGGGACGTGTATGTTATGGGTGCAGTATTTCCGGCCTGATGCGTTTGATGAAGTAATTAAAAATTCTTGCTAAGAACAAAGCGTTTTTAGAAAAAAACCGGCAATGCTTATACGAAAATTCATTCAGGAAGCGGCAAAGAGGCCGCTGGAAGGATGACATGTATTACGATTTTGTTACATTGATTGCATAACTGCACCAGACTGATTGCCAGCGCAGCGGCGGCAGGCATCATAGGCGCCATGATCTGCTAAGAGAGAAGAAACATGATTCGAGTGGTGCTGGTTGACGATCATGTGGTGGTGCGCTCCGGCTTTGCGCAATTGCTCAGTCTCGAAGAGGGCCTTGATGTTGCGGGCCAGTACAGCTGCGCAGCGCAGGCATGGCCAGCCCTGCTGCGCGATGACATCAACGTGGCGGTGATCGATATCGCCATGCCGGACGAAAACGGCCTGAGCCTGCTGAAACGCCTGCGCGCGCAGAAACCTGACTTTCGCGCCATCATCCTGAGTATCTATGACACCCCGACCTTTGTGCAGAGCGCCCTGGATGCCGGCGCCAGCGGCTATTTAACCAAGCGCTGCGGGCCGGAAGAGCTGGTGCAGGCAGTGCGCTCCGTCGGGCTGGGTGGCCACTACCTGTGCGCCGATGCGCTGCGGGCGTTGCGCGGCGGGCAACAGCCGTCGCCGGTACTGGACATCCTCACGCCACGTGAACGTGAAGTGTTTGATCTGTTAGTGAAAGGCGATAGCGTCAAGGAGATAGCCTACCGCCTCGAGCTTAGCCATAAAACCGTGCACGTGCATCGCGCGAATGTGTTAGGCAAACTGCAGTGCCAGAGTACGATAGATCTGGTCCATTTTGCCCTCGATCACCAGCTGCTGACCGGCCATTAATGTCGCGTAATCTCCGCTATTGGGTGATCTCGCTGTTCATCGTGCTGGCCTGGGGGAGCGGCTGGCTAATGCTGTGGACGTTGGGATTCTACCTGACCCACAACGGCCAACAGGCGGCGCTGTTCCTGCCGCACGGGGTCTATCTGGCGCTGCTGATCCTCCTCTCCCGCCGCTACTGGCCGGCCCTGATGCTGCCGCCCATGGCAATGCTGTGGTGGCTACACGACGAACAGCTGCTCAGCGGCTATGCCCTGCTGGCCAGCCCGTTGATTAATCTGCTTCCCGCTCGCCTCGCCCAGACCTTCTGGCACCGTTTTCCCCTGTACTGGCAGCGGCTGACGCTGCTGCTGGCAACGGTAACCGCCGCGGCGTTACTGAACACCGCCCTGCTGTCACCGCTGGTGGAAAGCCCGGCAATGTTGCTCGGGCTGGCCGCCTTTACCGGCGGCGTGCTGCTGACGCCGTTCGTCTACCTGATCTTTGAATTTTTACGCCAGCAGCACCGCTACCACCTGCTGGGACTGGATACAAGTAATCCACCGCTTCGCACCTCGCTGATTATCTGGTGCAGCCTGTTCTTTATCATCGGCATCGGCACCCAGATGGTGTTGTCGCCGGAAATTGAGCGGCTGTTGCTGATCGTGGTGTTTCTCCCCAACGTGGTGATGGCCTGGAAGTTTGGCTGGCAGGGCGGCGTGCTCTCCGGCCTGCTGGGCAGCATGATGATCACCATCGCCCGCCAGGTTGGCGTCGGGTTCAGCAATCTGGTTGAACTGGAGATTTTTCTGGCGACCCAGGCGTTGCTCGGCATCGGGCTGGGCATCGCCATCAGCCGCCAGCAGCACCTGGCGCAGAACCTGCACCACTACCGCCAGCGGCTGGAGGCCGAACTGGCCGCGCGGCGGGCGCTGACCGAAAAGCTGATCCACACCGAAGAGGACACCCGCAAAAGCCTGGCGCGTGAGCTGCACGATGAGATCGGGCAAAATATTACCGCCATTCAGATTCAGTCCCAGCTGGTTAAGCGCTCGCAGGATCCGGCGCAGACCCAGGCCGCCGCCAGCCAGATTAACGATCTCGCCCGGCGGATCCATCACTCCACCCGCCAGCTGCTGCGCCAGCTACGCCCGCCGGCTCTTGACGAGCTGTCGTTCAGAGAGGCGCTACTGCACCTGCTCAACGACTGCGCGTTTGCCGAACGCGGCATTCGCTGTCGGTTTGACTACCGCCTGACCGCCACGCCGGAAAGCGAAACCGTGCGCTTTACCCTCTACCGGCTACTGCAGGAGCTGCTGAATAATATCTGCAAACATGCCGGTGCCAGCGAGGTGGCGATTACCCTGCTTCAACAGGGCGAGACGTTACGCCTGGAAGTGAAGGATAACGGCATCGGTATCAGCCCTGACAAAATAGCCGGATTTGGCATTCAGGGGATGCGCGAACGGGTTAGCGCCCTCGGCGGAGCATTGAGCCTCGAATCGCAGCACGGCACGCGGGTAATTGTTAACCTGCCCACAAATTTGCAACAAAGCAGCACCTGACCAGGAAAAAGTCTTAGCGACTCCGGACTTTATCTCATCCCCTTTCGTCGTCCCTTTCTTATAGTCAGCCCAACGGAGGCGGCCATGCACTCAGGCACAACATGCGAGATAAACCAACGCTACCGGGCACTTCGCCCACGGCTGCTGATGTGCATGGTCATCGGGTATGCGGCGTTTTATCTGACGCGCAAAAGCGTCAACTACGTGCTTCCGGCGTTACAAACGGATCTCGGTCTGGATAAAGGCGATATCGGTCTGCTGGGGTCGCTGTTTTATCTGACCTACGGGCTGTCGAAATTTACCGCCGGACTGTGGCACGACAGCCACGGGCAACGCTGGTTTATGGGGATTGGGCTGTTCGCCACCGGCCTGCTGAACGTGGTGTTCGCCTTCGGCGAATCGCTAACGCTGCTGCTGGCGGTCTGGACGCTGAACGGCTTTTTCCAGGGCTGGGGCTGGCCGCCCTGCGCCCGGCTGCTGACCCACTGGTATTCACGCAATGAACGCGGCTTCTGGTGGGGATGCTGGAATATGTCGATCAACATCGGCGGGGCGATTATCCCGCTGATTAGCGCTTTCGCCGCCCACTGGTGGGGCTGGCAGGCCGCGATGCTGGCCCCCGGAACCATCGGCATGGCCGCTGGTTTGTGGCTGATGCTCCAGCTCAAAGGCACGCCGCAGGAAGAGGGGTTGCCGTCGGTCGGCAACTGGCGTAACGACCCGTTAGAGCTGCGTCAGGAGCAGCAAAGTCCGCCAATGGGGCTGTGGGAAATGTGGCGTACCACGATGCTCAACAACCCGATGCTCTGGCTGCTGGGCGTCTCGTATGTGCTGGTCTATTTGATCCGCATTGCGCTTAACGACTGGGGCAACATCTGGCTGACGGAGAGCCACGGTGTCAATCTGCTCAGCGCCAATGCCACAGTGATGCTGTTCGAAGCCGGCGGTTTGCTCGGCGCGCTGTTTGCCGGATGGGGTTCGGATCTGTTGTTCAGCGGCCAGCGGGCGCCGATGATTTTGCTGTTTACGCTAGGGCTGATGGTGTCCGTCGCCGCCCTGTGGCTGGCTCCCGTGCATCACTACGCCCTGCTGGCGATCTGTTTCTTTACGGTGGGCTTCTTCGTGTTTGGCCCGCAGATGCTGATTGGCCTCGCGGCGGTGGAAGCCGGACACAAAGCGGCGGCGGGTTCGATCAGCGGTTTTCTCGGCCTGTTCGCCTATCTGGGCGCGGCGCTGGCAGGTTGGCCACTGTCACTGGTTATTGAACGCTACGGCTGGCCCGGGATGTTCAGTTCGCTCTCGGTCGCGGCAGTACTTATGGGGCTATTGCTGATGCCGCTGCTGATGGCGGGCATGACCCCCGCTTCTGGTCAAAGGATAAAACAATGAAAAAAACTCTGGTCACTACCCTGATAGCATCCGGCATTGCGCTGGCCACCCTGAGCGGCGCGGCACATGCCAAAGGTCGCCTGGTGGTCTACTGCAGCGCTACCAACGAAATGTGTGAAGCCGAAACCAAAGCCTTCGGTGAAAAATACGACGTGAAAACGTCATTCATCCGCAACGGATCCGGCAGTACCCTGGCGAAGGTCGATGCCGAGAAGAAAAACCCGCAGGCGGACGTCTGGTACGGCGGCACCCTTGACCCGCAGTCTCAGGCCGGTGAAATGGGTCTGCTGCAGCCCTATAAATCCCCCAACCTGGCGCAGGTGATGGAACAGTTTCGCGATCCGGCGAAGCTGAAAGGTAACTACTCCTCGGCGGTGTACGTCGGTATTCTCGGCTTCGGCGTCAACACCCAGCGGCTGAAAGAGAAAAACCTGCCGGTGCCGAAATGCTGGAAGGATCTGACCAAAGCGGAATACAAAGGCGAAATTCAGATTGCCGACCCGCAAAGTTCCGGCACCGCCTACACCGCGCTGGCAACCTTCGCCCAGCTGTGGGGGGAAGACCAGGCCTTTGATTACCTGAAGCAGCTCAACGCCAACGTCTCTCAGTACACCAAATCCGGTATTGCCCCGGCGCGCAACGCCGCCCGCGGTGAAACGGCCATCGGCATCGGCTTCCTGCACGACTACTCGCTGGAAAAAGAACAGGGCGCCCCGCTGGAGCTCATTTCCCCATGCGAAGGCACCGGCTATGAAATTGGCGGCATCAGCATTCTGAAGGGCGCGCGCAACCTCGACAACGCCAAGCTGTTTGTTGACTGGGTGCTGTCGAAAGAAGCCCAGGAGCTGGCATGGAAGAAAGGCAAGTCCTATCAGATCCTGACCAACACCAGCGCCGAAACCTCGCCGAACTCGCTGAAGCTCGATGACCTGAAGCTTATCAATTACGACATGGATAAATACGGTTCTACCGATGTTCGCAAAGCCTTGATCAATAAGTGGGTTAGCGAAGTGAAGATGGGTAAATAAACCCGCATTGCGTTCATTTGCCGGGTGATGGCGTCAACGCTTTACCCGGCCAACCTTACCGGAATCGCTATGTCACACACACTTGCACTCCATCCCGTGAAAAAACGGGATGCGATATTCCTTTGGGTTTTGCTCGGCTGGCTGGCGTTTGCCCTGCTGCCGAGCTGGAGCCTGGATTACGGTCTGCTGGAGTCCACCAGCGATGAAATTCTCGCTGCCTACGGCTGGTCACAGTTCACGGTCAGCTGGCTGTGGTATCTGCTGCCGAGCCTGCTGCTGATCCGTCCGTTCCATGAGGCCAGGCGCGAGCAGCGCAGCCGTCACTACCTTGATGCCGGTTGGGCGCTGTTGTGCATGGCGTTTATCGTCATCAGCGCCACCATTGCCGGGCGTGGCATGGGTTACGCCACCATCGTCCTGTTTGTCGCGCTGGGCGCCATTATGACCACCGCCCTGACGCGCCTCGAATGGCTGGGCGGCGATCGCTTCGTGATTGGCTCTCTGGTCACCATCGTGGCGTTAATTGGCGTGTTTATCGTCTGGCCAAGCATCGCTATTTTCATCCCGATGTTCACCAACGAGGCGGGCGAGTTTGCCCCGCTGGCGTTTATGGCCGTGCTGTCGCAGGCGCACATTGTCCAGGTGATCCTCAACTCCATCGTCCTGTCGATGGCGGTTGGCGTCGGCTGCACCTTCTTTGGCCTGGTGCTGGCTATTTACACCACCCGCATCGCCCAGCGAAGCGCCATTATTGGCCGCATCTTCTCGATTCTGCCGATCGTCACCCCACCGTTCGTCGTCGGCCTGGGCGTCACGCTGATGATGGGCCGCTCCGGCTACATCACCGAGTTTATGGTCGAGTGGTTCGGCCTGACCAACACCAACTGGCTGTACGGCTTTACCGGCATCTGGCTGGCGCAGGTGCTGGCCTTCACCCCCATGGCCTTTATGATCCTCGATGGGGCAATCAAAACCATTCATCCTTCGCTGGAGGAGGCGTCGTACACCCTGCGCGCCAGCCGCTGGCAAACCTTTAATGGCGTGTTTATCCCGCTGCTAAAACCGGCGCTGGCAAATGCCTTCCTGATTGTGATTGTCCAGTCGCTAGCCGACTTCAGTAACCCGCTGGTGCTCGGGGGTAACTTCGACGTACTGGCGACGCAAATCTACTTCTATATCACCGGCTCGCAGCTCGATTATCAGGCCGCCAGCACCCTCGGCGCCTTCCTGCTGCTGTTCTCGCTGCTGGTGTTCTGCATCCAGTATATGTGGATTGGTAAGCGCTCTTACGTCACGGTATCGGGTAAGTCCTATCGCGGCGACGTTCAGCCGCTGCCGGTCACTCTGGTGTGGAGCGTGATTGCCATTCTGGCGGTGTGGATCGCCTTTAACGCCCTGCTCTACGGCAGCATTTTCTACGGCAGCTTTACCGTCAACTGGGGAGTCGATTACACCCTGACGCTGGATAACTTTATCAAGCTGTTCGGCCAGGGCATGAGCGACGGAGCATGGCCTTCCCTGCTCGACACCCTGCTGTACGCCGGTATCGCCGCGCCGATCACCGCCGCCTTCGGCCTGCTGATCGCCTGGGTCGTCGTGCGCCAGCAGTTCAAAGGCAAAAAGACCATCGAATTCACTACCATGCTGTGCTTCGCGGTACCGGGCACCGTGGCGGGCGTCTCCTATATTCTCGCCTTTAACAGCGCCCCGGTGTATCTCACCGGCACCGCGGCTATCGTGATTATCTCGATGGTGATGCGTAACGTGCCGGTCGGGATCCGCGCCGGGATCGCCGGGTTAGGCCAGATAGATAAGTCGCTGGACGAAGCCTCCCTCAGCCTGCGCGCCGGGAGCTTACGCACCATCACCCACATACTGCTGCCTCTGCTGCGCCCGGCGATCCTCTCGGCGCTGATCTACAGCTTTGTGCGCGCCATTACCACCGTCAGCGCCATCGTGTTCCTCGTCACGCCGGATACCCGTGTGGCGACGGCCTACATCCTCAACCGGGTGGAGGATGGCGAATACGGGGTGGCGATCGCCTACGGTTCGATTCTGATCGTGGTCATGCTGACCATTATTTTCATCTTTGACTGGCTGATCGGGGAAGCACGAATCTCCCGCTCAAAAGCCAAAAACCAGGCGTAATGGAGCGCACTATGAGCCAGAAAAATTTCGTTGAACTGCGCAACGTCACCAAGCGATTCGGCAGTAACATGGTTATCGACAACATCAATCTGACGATCCCCCAGGGGCAAATGGTGACCCTGCTCGGCCCTTCCGGCTGCGGGAAAACCACCATATTGCGTCTGGTGGCCGGGCTGGAAAAACCCAGTGAAGGGCAGATTTTCATTGATGGCGAAGACGTGACTCATCGTTCGATTCAGCAGCGTGATATCTGTATGGTCTTTCAGTCCTACGCCCTGTTCCCGCATATGTCGCTGGGAGAAAACGTCGGCTATGGCCTGAAAATGCTGGGCGTATCGCGCAGCGAAGTGAAAACCCGCGTCAAAGAGGCGCTGGCGATGGTGGATCTGGAAGGATTCGAAGACCGCTATGTCGATCAGATCTCCGGCGGTCAGCAGCAGCGCGTGGCGCTGGCGCGGGCGCTGATCCTCAAGCCGAAAGTGCTGTTATTTGATGAGCCGCTGAGCAACCTTGACGCCAACCTGCGCCGCAGCATGCGCGACAAGATCCGCGAGCTGCAAAAGCAGTTTGATATCACCTCGCTGTACGTGACCCACGATCAGAGCGAAGCCTTTGCGGTCTCCGATACCGTGCTGGTAATGAACAAGGGGCATATCATGCAGATGGGCTCGCCGCAGGATCTCTACCGCCAGCCGGCATCGCGCTTTATGGCGAGCTTTATGGGGGACGCCAACCTGTTCCCGGCCACCTTCCAGCAGGACGCGGTCGATATCTACGGCTACCGTCTGCCGCGACCAGCGCATTTTGTCACCCAGGGTGCGGGAACCGTCGGCGTGCGTCCGGAAGCCATTACGTTGAGCGATCGCGGCGAGGAGAGCCAGCGCTGCGTGATCCGCCACGTGGCGTATATGGGGCCGCAGTATGAGGTGACGGTGGAGTGGCACGGGCAGGAGATCTTATTGCAGGTCAACGCCACCCGCCTGCAGCCGGACGTCGGTGAGCACTACTACCTTGAAATCCACCCCTACGGGATGTTTATCTTAGCCGATGCGGCGTAATGCATACCGGCTGACGCCTTACCCGGCCTGCAACGTGCAGCAGCAGGTCGGGTAAGTCGACGCGACCTCAGCGCCGTGCGTGGAGCTCAGCAATATCCTTCGGCGTGGTCCGGCAGCAACCGCCAATCAGCTTCGCCCCCGCCGCCAGCCATTGCGGCAGATAATCCTGCAGCGTGGCGCAGCTTTCGCCATGATGATGCCAGGTTTTACTCTGCGCGTCGTAATGCTCGCCGGAGTTCGGGTACACCACCAGCGGCAGCGGAGTCAGGCTCTGCAGATGGGTCAGCGCGGCGGTGGTGTTTTCCAGCGCGATGCAGTTAATGCCCACCGCCACCACCTGCTGGTAGCCCTGCAGCAGAGTGATCACCTCGCGCAGCGGCGTTCCGTCACTCAGATGTTCGCTATCACGCAGGGTGAACGAGAACCAGGCCCGCGCGCTTGGGTAGCCGCTCAGCAGCTCCGCCAGCGCGGCTGTCTCAGCAAACGATGGCAGGGTTTCGCAGGCCAGCAAATCGGCCCCGGCATCCAGCAGCGCCTCTACGCGTGGGCGATGAAAATCCTGAAACACTTCGCGGCTGCGCGCATAGTCACCACGATACTCCGATCCGTCCGCCAGGAACGCGCCGTACGGCCCAACGGAACCGGCGACCAGCAGCGTGCCGGCCTGTGGGTTCTCCGCCAGATAAGCCTCTCGCGCCTTGCGCGCCAGCTCAACGCTACGGCTAATCAGCGCTTTCGACTGGGCCTCATCCAGCCCGCGGGCGGCAAATCCGGCCGGCGTCGCCTGATAGCTGGCGGTGATCGCCACCTGCGCCCCGGCGCGGAAGTAATCGAGATGCACATCGCGGATCAGCTGCGGGTTTTCCAGCAGCACTTTTGCCGACCACAGGCTGTCGGCCAGATTACAGCCGCGTGCTTCCAGCTCTGTTGCCATCGCGCCATCAAGCAGGACAAAGGGCTGACTGGCGAGGATGGCGGTTAGCGGATTATTCTGCGACATGTTGAGGCTCCTGGGTCAATTTCCGTGAACGGGTCAGATAGTAGGCACCATAGCACAGCGCCACGAACGGGATCCCGCACCACAGCGCAATTCTCTGGCTGGGGTCAAACGCCAGGCCAACGCAGGCTACCAGGCATAAAATGAAGCCCAGTACCGGCACCAGCGGATACCACGGCGCACGATAATGCAGGTCGCTCAGCGCTTTTCCCTGCTGCAGATGGCGACGGCGGAACATAAAGTGCGAGGCGCAAATGCTTAGCCATACCGCCACCACCGCGAAGCCGGAAATCGCCGACAGCGCCACAAAGACCGTATCCGGCGCCACGACGCTGGAGAACAGCGCCAGCACGCCGCCCAGCATACTGACCGACAGCGCAGTCAGCGGGACGCCGTTTTTATTCACTTTGGCAAAGCACGCCGGCAGCGTTTTTTCATTCGACAGCGACCACAGCATCCGCCCGGAGGCATACAGTCCGGAGTTCGCCGCCGAGAGGATCGCCGTCAGGATCACGAAGTTAAAAATATCCGCGGCATACGGAATACCGACTTTTTCAAACACCAGCACGAACGGGCTTTTTTCCACCCCGGCCTGCTGCATCGGGATCAGCGCCGCCAGCACAAAGACGGTGCCGATAAAAAAGATAATCAACCGGGCGATGGTGGTGCGAATCGCCACCGGGATCACTTTATGTGGGTTTTCCGTCTCTCCCGCCGCGATGCCAATCAACTCGGTACCGGAGAACGCAAAGTTCACCGCCACCATGGTCATCAGGATCGGCAGCCCGCCGTGCGGGAACCAGCCTTCGGCGGTGATGTTATGCAGACCAGGGGCCGGCGAGCCATCCTGCATCGGAATAATGCCGAAAATCGCGGCGCCGCCGAGAATAATGAACGCGATAATCGTGATCACTTTCACCAGCGAGAACCAGAACTCCCCTTCGGCAAAAAAGCGGGTAGAAATCACGTTCAGGCCAAAGATAATCACGCAAAACAGCACGCACCAGATCCACACCGGGATCTGCGGAAACCAGTACTGCATGCAAAATCCGGCAGCGGTAAAGCTGGAACCGAGCGCCACCGTCCAGGTGAGCCAGTACAGCCACGCCACGGTATACCCGGTCGCCGGGCCAAGATAGCGTGAGGCATAGACGTGAAACGCGCCGGTCTCCGGCATCGCCACCGACAGTTCGCCCAGACACTGCATCACCAGCCACACCACCAGCGCACCGATCAGATAGGCCAGCAGCGTACCTGCCGCGCCGGTGGTGGAGATGATATAGCCGGTATTGAAGAATAACCCTGTGCCAATAACGCCCCCCAATGACAGCATGATCAGGTGGCGGGTCTTCATGGTGCGCTTTAATTGCCCACCTTGTTGTGGTGTTGTTTGCATATTACCTTCTAAACGTATGGACATCTAAACATCCAAAGAGGATTTGTTATACCCTGCCCCACGCCAAATTGCAAAAACCCCCGCACATTCTCGTCGCCAGAGCGATTTTTTGATGGGCATACGCCAGAAAAAAACGCGCGATATTCAGGCAAATTAACCACAAAGCGTAAATCGTGATCGCCGCACGGCTAACAATAAAATGTGAGTGCTAATTTTATAAAACACAAAACCAAAAAAAGGACGTATTCATGAAACGCCGTACTCTTCCTCTGTTGGCTGCCGTGACCGCGGCGGGCATCCTGCCGGTTGTGCCCGCGCAGGCGGCAAGTCAGGTGACCTTTCCCGATAAAGTCTGTGATATCACCCGCTATGGCGCGGAGGGCCATCGCCTGCAAATAGCGCTCAATACCGCAGCCATCCAAAAAGCAATTGATGACTGCGCCGCCGCAGGCGGTGGAACCGTGCTGGTCCCCAAGGGCAACTATCTGACTAACCCGCTGTTTCTGAAGAGTCATATTCAGCTCAAACTGGAAAAAGATGCCACCCTGGTGGCATCGACCGAGGTCGCGGCCTATCGCGGCGATGACAAAACCAAATATGCCGAAGCGGAAAATGGCTGGCTGCCGTTTATCAGCATCGCCGATGCGCAAAACGTCGCGATCGTCGGCGAAGGCACCATCGACGGCCAGGGCGCGGTGTGGTGGGAACGCTGGCGGGAAAATATCCGCGCCACCGGCAAGAAAGGCGGCACCGACCGACCGCGGCTGATTTACATCACCCGTGCGAACAATGTGCTGATCGACGGCGTCACGCTGACCCATTCGCCAAGCTTCCACGTGGTGACCCGCTACGCCCACGACGTCGACATCAACGGCACGCGCATTCTCTCGCCCTGGCATGCACCGAACACTGATGCCATCGACCCGATTGATAGCCAGAATATCCGCATTACCAATAACTACATCGACTGCAACGACGATCATATCGCCATCAAAGCAGAGAAAGCCGACCCGCGTTTCCCTGATGGGGTGGTAAGTAATATCTACATCGCCAACAATACTCTGAAGCAGGGACGCGGGATCTCCATCGGCAGCGAAAGCTCTGGCGGGGTCAATAACGTCGTGGTGGAAAATAATACCTTTGACGGCTCGATGTACGGCATCCGCATTAAGAGCCCGCGCGGCAAAGGCGGCGAGGTGAAGAACATCGTTTACCGCAATACCAAAATGCATGACGTTGAGGTCCCACTGGTCTTCTCCGCGTACTACAAAGCGGCGCCGATTGTGCAGGCGGAAGTCGACAAGCAGCTACAGGCAGGCGGTTTTACCCTTGGCGAACAGATCTATCCGCCGGACAGCGATCCAAAGCAGCCGTTCGACCAGTACAAAACGCCGCACTTTAGCAATATCACCGTCGAAAATTTAACCTCGACCGGCAACAGCAAAGCCGCGGCCTATATCATCGGGACGCCGGAAGCCCCGCTCAGCGGCTTCCATTTTACCAACGTCAATATTGAAGCGGAGAACGGCATCCGGGTGCGTAACGCCGAACTGGCGACCAAAGGCCTCACCCTCAAGGTGAAAAGCGGCCCGGCAATCCGCAAAGATGCCGGTGCCATCGTCAGCGAATAACCCCGAGTACCCACCGCCTTAAGCGCAGGAGGCGGTCTGCACCATAACGGCTGTCAATCGTCGTGCAGGCCGCCTCTTTTTTGCGCATCGCCTCACGCCAGCGCGCGAAAGTCCATGCCAGGAAGATGGCATTCTCTTTGCAACGCTATGAGTCTCTTCATCTGGCGAGGCAGCGAATATGACAGGGCAAACGACAACATTAAAAAGAACGCTCGGCAGTTTCCGTTTATGGGGGATAGCCGTCGGGCTGGTGATCTCAGGCGAGTATTTTGGCTGGAGCTACGGCTGGTCCCAGGCCGGGACGATGGGCTTTATGATTGTGGCGCTGGCGATTGCCGCCATGTACTGCGCCTTTATCTTTAGCTTTACCGAACTGACCACCGCTATTCCCCACGCCGGCGGGCCGTTTGCCTATGCCTACCGCGCCTTTGGCCCCACCGGCGGCTTTATCGCCGGGTTTGCCACCCTGATTGAATTCGTCTTTGCGCCCCCGGCTATCGCCATGGCGATCGGCGCCTATCTTAACGTCCAGTTTCCGGCGTTGGATCCCAAATGGGTGGCCTGCGGTGCCTACGTGGTCTTTATGACGCTGAATATCCTTGGCGTCGGGATTGCCGCCACCTTCGAGCTGATTGTCACCCTGCTGGCGATTTTCGAGCTGCTGGTGTTTATGGGAGTGGTCGCGCCAGGCTTCTCATGGAGCAACTTTACCGCCAACGGCTGGGCGGGAGCGGAAAGCTTCAGCGGCCTGGCGCTGCCGGGAATGTTTGCCGCCATTCCGTTTGCCATCTGGTTCTTTCTGGCTATCGAGGGCGCATCGATGGCGGCCGAAGAAGCCAAAGACCCGCAGCGGACCATTCCACGCGCGCTCGGTGGCGGCATCCTGACCCTGACCGTTCTGGCTATCGGGGTGATGGTGTTTGCTGGCGGCGTCGGCGACTGGCGCACTCTCGCCAATATCAACGACCCGCTGCCGCAGGCGATGAAAATGGTGGTCGGCAGCAGCAGCGGCTGGCTGCATATGCTGGTTTGG
The DNA here is from genome assembly GCF_051131735.1 of Klebsiella sp. B345. Taxonomy (NCBI): domain Bacteria; kingdom Pseudomonadati; phylum Pseudomonadota; class Gammaproteobacteria; order Enterobacterales; family Enterobacteriaceae; genus Klebsiella; species Klebsiella sp. B345. The sequence goes on along the minus strand of NZ_CP180443.1, from coordinate 4,051,144 downwards.
CTGGGGCTGTTTGGCCTGGTGGCGTCGTTCCACGGCATCATTATGGGCTATTCGCGCCAGATCTACTCCCTGGCGCGGGCCGGCTACCTGCCCGCCAGCCTTGCCACCCTCAACCGCCGTACCCGCACCCCGTATCTGGCGATCCTGGCCGGGGGGGTAGTCGGCATCGCGGCGATTTTCTCCGATTCGCTGATCACCATCAGCGGCATGCCGCTGACCGCCTGCATCGTCACGATGTCGGTATTTGGCGCTATTGTTATGTATATCACCTCGATGGCGGCGCTGTTTAAGCTGCGCCGCAGCGAGCCGAACCTGATTCGTCCATTCCGTGCGCCGCTCTACCCGTGGGCTCCGGCCTTCGCGCTGGCGATGGCGGTACTCTGCCTGGTCGCGATGGTCTGGTACAACCCGCTGCTGGCGCTGATTTTCGCGGCCATGATGCTGGGGGGCTATCTGTGGTTTCGCAAAACCGCCTCAGCCCGTGAACGCGCTCTGCTGGATCCGCAACTGCGCATCGTTTCGTAAGGAGTCGGCATGTATAAAACCACGCTATCGGGCCAGGTATGGCGCTTTGATAGTTTGAAAACGCTGATGGCAAAGGCGTCGCCAGCCCGTTCCGGCGACGCCCTGGCGGGGGTGATCGCCGATAGCGCCGAAGAACGGATGGCGGCGAAAATTGCGCTGGCTGACGTCCCGTTGACCGAGATTCTGGCCAATCCCCTCATCCCGTATGAGCAGGATGAGGTGACCCGGCTGATTATCGACACCCACGACAGCGCAGCGTTTGCCGCCATTCGTCACCTGACGGTGGGGGATTTTCGCGACTGGCTGCTGGATGACGCCACCGATACCGCCACCCTACAACAGGTGGCCCGGGCGATCACTCCGGAAATGGCGGCGGCGGTCAGCAAACTGATGCGCAATCAGGACCTGATCCTTGCGGCCAGCAAGTGTCGGGTCATCACCCGCTTTCGCAATACCATCGGCCTGCCGGGGCACCTTAGCGTCCGCCTGCAGCCCAATCATCCGACGGATGACATGAAAGGGATCGCCGCCAGCATGCTTGACGGCCTGCTGTACGGCGCGGGGGATGCGGTGATCGGCATCAACCCGGCCAGCGACAGCCTGCCGGTCCTGGCGCAGCTCAACCATATGCTCGATGATATTATCCAGCGCTTCGCCATCCCGACCCAGTCCTGCATTCTGACCCACGTCACCAACACCCTGCAGTTGATTGAGCGCGGGGCGCCGGTGGATCTGGTGTTTCAGTCGGTGGCGGGCACCGAGGCGGCCAACAGCGGTTTTGGTATCAACCTGTCACTGTTGCAGGAGGCACGCGAGGCCGCCCTGAGCCTCAATCGCGGCACCCTGGGCAACCACGTGATGTATTTCGAAACCGGCCAGGGCAGCGCGCTGTCCGCCAACGCCCATCACGGCGTCGATCAGCAGACCTGCGAAGCCCGCGCCTACGCCGTGGCCCGTCATTTCGAGCCGCTGCTGGTCAATACGGTGGTGGGGTTTATCGGCCCGGAGTATCTCTACGACGGTAAGCAGATTATCCGCGCCGGTCTGGAAGACCACTTCTGCGGGAAGCTGATGGGGCTGCCGATCGGCTGCGATGTCTGCTACACCAACCATGCGGAAGCGGACCAGGACGATATGGACACGCTGCTGACCCTGCTGTGCAACGCCGGGCTGACCTTTCTCATCGGCGTGCCGGGCGCCGACGATATCATGCTCAACTACCAAAGCACCTCGTTTCACGATGCGCTATACGCCCGCCGCCTGCTGGGGCTAAAGCACGCCCCTGAGTTTGCCGCCTGGCTGGCGAAAATGCAGATTATCGACCCGGACGGCACCCTGCGCCTGACCGATGCCCGGCATCCGCTGCTCTCCGTCCTGCCGCAAGGAGCCCCCGTATGAACCGACCCGATGCCTGGAACCCGCTACGCGAATTTACCGATGCGCGGATCGCCCTGGGACGCAGCGGCGCCAGCCTGCCCACCCGTGAAGTGCTCAACTTCGGCCTTGCCCATGCCAGGGCCCGCGATGCGATTCACCGGCCATTTGAAAGCGAGCAGCTGGAACCGCCGCTGGCGGAGATGGGGCTGTCATCATTAACGGTGCACAGCGCCGCCAGCGATCGCCATATTTACCTTAATCGCCCCGATCTCGGACGGCGGTTGAGTGACGCCAGCCGTGCCGATCTGGCCGCCAGCGGCACCCGTCCGGCGGATCTGTTGCTGGTGATTGGCGACGGGTTGTCATCGTATGCCGTACACCGTCAGGCGTTGCCGCTGATTCGCGCCCTGCTGCCCTACCTGCAGACGCTGGGCATCAGCCTGGCGCCGGTGGTGCTGGCCCATCAGTCGCGGGTGGCGCTGGGCGATGATATCGGCGAAACGCTGCGGGCCAGAGCAGTGGCGATATTGATTGGCGAGCGCCCAGGGCTCTCGTCTCCGGACAGCCTCGGGGTCTATCTGACCTGGCAACCGCATCGTCAGCGACTGGAGTCAGAGCGCAACTGTATTTCGAATATTCGCCCGGACGGGCTGGGGTATGAAGCCGCCGCCTTTAAGCTGGCGTGGCTGTTGGAGCAGGCGTTTTTACGTCGTCTCACCGGCGTGCATCTCAAAGATGAGAGCGACAATCCGGCGCTGCATGGCAAGGTCAAACCGTTAGGGATTGGCAACAATTAAAGCTGCTGGCGGCTGCGGCTTGGGTCCCGTTTACCGCAACCGCCAGTAGCCTCGCGCTACACAAAGCACACCTCATTCCAATAGGCTTCACGCGTCCTGCGTCGCTCAGTATGTTTTATCATGACGGAACCACCCGGTTTCAACATTCGCGATATCCACGCCGTACAGGCTGGCGACCGGCAATATTGCCTCCATCATGCGTTGGGTATCCTGCTGCCCGGCTTCACCGTTAGATAAAAACGCCAGCCAGCCCGTGATCCGTTGCCATAGTGCTACTTTCATTTTTCCTCCGTTGGGGCGCAAAGTGTCTGACGTTATTTCAACCACAGACGACGCCGGGCGGGAAATATCAATTCCGGATTACGATTCCCAAAAGACGCAAATTACCTACCTTCCCGTCGCCCGGAAGCTGGTACATAGCTGGCGCAAAGATACCCATGATTTCCTTATGTGTATTTCGATATAAATAAGCATTTTTTCTTCTTTGCCCGGTCCGGTGAATCTGTGGGAGCGTAATAGCCACAACATAAAAACAGGGATTCAGGGGAATAGATTATGCGCATGGCAAAAACAACACTCGCGTTAGCACTGGGGATTCTGGCACTGACCGCTCAGGCCCAGGCGGACCAGTTGGCCGATATCAAGGCCGCAGGCGTGGTCAAAGTCGCCACTTTTGATGCCAACCCGCCATTTGGCTCGGTTGATCCAAAAACCCACCAGCTGGTGGGCTATGACGTCGATTTTGCCAAAGCGTTGGCAACGTCGCTGGGGGTAAAACTGGAACTGGTCGCCACTAACCCGGCCAACCGTATTCCGCTGCTGCAGTCCGGCAAGGCTGACCTGATCGTCGCCGACATCACTATCACCCCGGAACGCGCTCAGGTGATTGATTTCTCAACACCGTATTTTGTTACCGGCCAGCAGTTCCTCGTGCCGGTCAAATCGCCAGACCAGCTCGACAGCTACAGCAAGGCGCGGATCGGCGCGGTCAAAGGCACCACCGGCGAACAGGCGCTGCACCAACGTTTCCCGCAGTCGCGAGTGCTCTCCTATGACGATATTCCACTGGCGCTGACCGCGCTGCGCAACGGCAACGTCCAGGCCATTACCCAGGACAGCACCATTCTGGCCGGTTTACTGGCAGAGGCCCCGGACAAAGCCAGCTTTAAAATCATCCCCGACCTGCTGAGCAAAGAGGAGATTGGCGTGGGGGTTAAAAAAGGCGAACCTGCGCTGCTGAAGGCGGTCAACGACGAGCTGGTGAAGCTGGAGCAATCCGGCCAGGCGGCAAAAATCTATGATGTCTGGTTTGGCCCTGCCACCAAAACCCCACAGCCGCGCGCGTTTACCATAGAAGCGAAATAATATGTTATCGGGTCTGTTTTCACGCTCCGCGGCTTCGGCCGCGGATTTTTCGCATTTGCAGCGCGCCAGTATCGAATTTCGCCAGGCGGCCAAACGCTACGGCGACCATCAGGTCCTCAACGGGATCGACCTGCAGATTGAGCCAGGTGAAGTGGTGGCGATCCTTGGTCCGTCAGGATCGGGGAAATCAACCCTGATCCGCCTGATCAACCAGCTCGAATCCCTCAGCGACGGTGAGATCCTGATCGACGGAAAACCCACCCGCCAGCTGACGAACAGCGCCCTGCGCCAGCTGCGCAGCCGCGTCGGCTTTGTGTTTCAGCAGTTCAATCTCTATGCCCATCTGACGGCACAGGAAAATATCACCCTCGCGCTGGAGCGCGTCCACGGCTGGCAGAAAAATGCCGCCCACGGGCGGGCGCTGGAGCTGCTGCACCAGGTCGGGCTGGAAGATAAGGCGCAACATATGCCCTCTCAGCTCTCCGGCGGCCAGCAGCAGCGCGTCGCTATCGCCCGGGCGCTCGCCTCATCGCCGCAAATTATCCTCTTCGATGAGCCAACCTCGGCGCTCGATCCGGAAATGATTGGCGAAGTGTTGCTGGTCATGAAGCAGCTGGCCCACAGCGGCATCACCATGGTGGTGGTGACCCACGAGATGCAGTTTGCCCGCGATATTGCCGACCGGGTGGTGTTTATCGACGGCGGCGATATTCTCGAAGTGGCGCCTCCGGCGGACTTTTTTGCCCGGCCCCAGCACGCCCGCACCCGGCGCTTTCTGCAAAAGGTGCTTGATCCGCTACACCAGGAGAGTCTCGAATGACCCCGCTACTCGACTGGCACGGCGTGCTGAGCGGGCAGCCGCTACAGTGGATTATTTCCGGTTTTCTCACCACCCTGTGGGTCAGCGTCGCCGGTATCCTGCTGGCCACATTGCTGGCCATTGTGCTGCTGGCCCTGCGTTTAGGCGGTGGGCGAACCGGGCGTGGCCTGGTGGCCTGCTGGGTTTCGCTGTTTCGCAACACCCCGCTGCTGGTGCAGCTACTGTTCTGGTATTTCGCCGCCTGGAACCTGCTGCCGCTGGCGGTGCGGGATTTCATTAATGCCGACCACGCCTGGTCCATTCTGCCGGGCAACGTCTGGTGGCTGACGCCGGAGTTTCTCTGCTCCATGTGGGGGCTGGGGGTGTTTACCTCGGCGTTTTTGGTAGAAGAGATTGCCTCCGGGCTACGTGCCGTCAGCCACGGCCAGCGGGAAGCGGCCCTCGCGCAGGGCTTTACGCCATGGAGCGAACTGCGCCATATCCTGCTGCCGCAGGGGCTGAGCAACGCCTGGCAGCCGATCGTCGGCCAGTATCTGAACCTGATGAAGCTCTCGTCGCTCGCCAGCGGCATCGGCTTTGCTGAACTGACCTACCAGGTACGGCAAATCGAGAGCTATAACGCTCACGCGCTGGAGGCTTTTGCCGTCGGCACGGCGCTGTATCTGGCGCTCGGGGTGATCATGGGGATGGTGCTGACGCGTCTCGGTCCGGGCAAAACGTCGCTCAGGAGCCTGTCGCATGAACGCTAATCTGGCGGTGATCGCCGATAACCTCGATTACCTGTTGTGGGGACGACTGGCGGAAGGCATTCCCGGCGGCGTCGCCCTGACGCTGATGATGGCGATTGGCGCGGCGGCGCTGGCGCTCCCCCTCGGCATTGTGCTGGCCGGAGCCGCCTGGCGTTACGGCGGCGTGGTGCGTCGGGTGCTGTTTCTGTGGGCCGAGCTGATCCGCGGTATTCCGCTAATTTTCGTTATTTTCTGGCTATGGTATCTGCTGCCGATGCTCACCGGGAGCGACCTGCCCGGCGCGGTAACGGTGACCCTCGCATTGGCGTGGTTTACCGCCGCGTCAGTAATGCATTCGGTACTGGCCGGCCTGCAGTCGTTACCCGCCGGGCAGCCTGAAGCCGCCCGCAGCCAGGGCTTTTCGGCCGGGCAAACGCTGCGCTTTATCCTCCTACCCCAGGCGCTACGTAACGTGCAGCCGTCGCTGGTGGGGATTTTTATCAACCTGCTGAAAGACACGTCGCTGGCGTTTATCGTTAACGTCCCGGAGCTGACCACCGTCGCCGGTCAGGTCAACAACCGGGTACAGATCTACCCGCTGGCGATTTTTGTCTTCACCGGCGTGGTCTACTATCTGCTGTGCTGTGGCCTGAGCCTGCTGGCCAACCGCCGCTTTACCCGGCGCCACGCCCGCGGCCAGGCCGCCTGACGGGCCGTCTGTCTGGCCCTGGTATCCTGCGCCAGGGCCAATTTCTTCCTGCCGGTTTCGCCGTCCGTGCTCACGCAATTACCGCGCCGTTCACCATTCTTTCGCCTTACCGTCATATAACGATCACATAAAACACCATTAATAGTGCCCAGTTTAATGACGAATCTGGACACTGTGATGAATAGTTCTCTTGCCATGGTCAGCGACAGCGATTATCCGCCAGCGGGTCAGCCGGATAGCGCCCGGCAGCGGAAAGTCTTAAGCGTGCGCAACCTGAATAAGTCTTACAGCGCGCAGCAAACCGTGCTGGCTGACATCAGTTTCGATCTCCATGCCGGTGAACTGGTGGGGGTGATCGGCCGCTCTGGCGCCGGGAAATCCACCCTGCTGCATGTGCTGAACGGCACCCACAGCGCCACCAGCGGCGAGATCCTCAGCTACCCGGAAGTGGGCATGCCCCACGATGTGGCGAAGCTGACGGGCCGGGCGTTAAACGCCTGGCGCAGCGAATGCGGCATGATTTTCCAGGACTTTTGCCTGGTGCCACGCCTCGACGTGCTGACCAACGTGCTGCTGGGCCGCCTGAGCCAGACCTCAACGCTGAAATCCCTGTTTAAGATCTTCCCTGACGCCGACCGGGCGCGCGCCATTTCGCTGCTGGAGTGGATGAACATGCTGCCCCACGCGCTACAGCGTGCAGAAAATCTCTCCGGCGGCCAGATGCAACGCGTCGCCATCTGCCGCGCGCTGATGCAGAACCCTGGCATTTTACTGGCCGACGAGCCGGTTGCCTCTCTCGATCCTAAAAATACGCAGCGCATCATGAACGTCCTGCGCGAAATCAGCGAACAGGGCATCAGCGTGATGGTGAACCTGCATTCGGTGGAGCTGGTGAAAGAGTATTGCACGCGGGTTATTGGCGTGGCGAAGGGCAACATTATTTTTGACGACCATCCTTCACGGCTGACGCAGGACATTCTGCATCAGCTGTACGGGGATGAAATTAGCCAATTGCATTAATTGCCACTCACACGGACAACATAATGAAACAATACATCACTGGTGCAGTTCGTTTATCCGCAGCGGTTGCGGGAATAATGATGGCGTGGCAGGCAGGTGCTGCGGAACAGCCAAAAGAATTAAATCTGGGGATCCTTGGGGGCCAGAACGCCACCCAGCAAATTGGTGATAACCAGTGCGTCAAACAGTTCCTCGATAAAGAGCTGAACGTCGATACTAAATTACGTAACTCTTCCGACTATTCCGGCGTTATCCAGGGTCTGCTGGGCGGTAAAGTTGACGTGGTGCTGAGCATGTCGCCTTCGTCCTACGCTTCCGTTTATATCAATAACCCGAAAGCGGTCGATATTGTCGGGATCGCCGTGGATGATAAAGATCAGTCCCGCGGCTACCACTCAGTGGTGATCGTGAAAGCCGACAGCCCGTACAAAACGTTAGACGATCTGAAAGGCAAAGCGTTTGGCTTCGCTGACCCGGACTCCACTTCCGGCTTCCTGATCCCGAACCACGCCTTTAAACAGAAATTCGGCGGCACGTCAGATGATAAATACAAAAACTTCTTCTCCAGCGTCACCTTCTCCGGCGGCCACGAGCAGGACATTCTCGGCGTTCTCAACGGCCAGTTCGCAGGGGCGGTCACCTGGACCTCGATGGTCGGCGACTACAACAGCGGCTACAGCGTTGGCGCCTTTAACCGCCTGATTCGTATGGATCATCCCGATCTGATGAAGCAGATCCGCATCATCTGGCAATCGCCGCTAATCCCCAACGGCCCGATCCTGGTCAGCAATGCGCTGCCGGCTGATTTCAAAGCCAAAGTGGTCACCGCGATCAAAAAACTGGATACCGAAGACCACGCCTGCTTTATCAAAGCCATGGGCGGTACCCAGCATATCGGCCCGGGCAGCGTGGCCGATTTCCAGCAGATTATCGATATGAAACGCGAGCTGGTGAGCGCGCGTTAATCCCGCCCCCACGCCGCCTCCGCGACCACCAGCGTGAGGCGGCGGCATGCTGAAGACCCATCGACGTATGAATATATCGAACACAGAATTTGAACGTTATTACCAGCAGGTACGGTCGCGGCAAAAGCGTGATACCTTTGGCTGGTCCCTGCTGTTACTGGTGCTCTACTTCGCTGCCGGCAGCGCCGCTGAATTTAATCTCTTCACCATCTGGCACTCGCTGCCGAATTTTCTCGATTACATGTATGAGACGCTGCCGACGCTCCATATCAGCACCCTGTTTGCCGACGCCCACACCAAAGGCTCGCTGGCCTATTGGGGCTACCGGCTGCCAATTCAGCTGCCGCTGATCTGGGAAACCTTACAGCTGTCGCTGGCCTCGACGCTGGTCGCAGTAGCCATCGCCACCCTGCTGGCGTTTCTTGCCGCCAACAATGCCTGGTCACCGCCGCCGGTGCGCTTTGCCATCCGCGTAGTGGTGGCCTTTTTACGCACCATGCCGGAGCTGGCGTGGGCGGTGATTTTCGTGATGGCCTTCGGCATTGGCGCAATTCCCGGCTTTCTGGCGCTGATGCTGCACACCGTCGGCAGCCTGACCAAACTGTTTTACGAAGCAGTGGAAAGCGCCCAGGACAAGCCGGTTCGAGGGCTACTGGCGTGCGGCGCCTCGCCGATACAGCGGATCCGTTTTGCATTGTGGCCGCAGGTTAAACCGATCTTTCTCTCCTACGGTTTTATGCGCCTGGAGATTAACTTCCGCTCGTCCACCATTCTTGGGCTGGTGGGCGCCGGCGGGATCGGTCAGGAACTGATGACCAATATCAAACTGGATCGTTACGATCAGGTCAGCATCACGCTGCTGCTGATTATCATCGTGGTGTCGCTGCTGGATATGCTGTCCGGCCGCCTGCGACAGTGGGTTCTCGAGGGGAAAAAATGAGTCAATGGCAAAACCAACCGGATGTAGCCGCCAGCCGCCGGCAGCACCGGCAGTTGTATCGGGCTCAGGGGAGTTATTTGCGTTTCGTCGGGCTGTTGACGCTGGCGAGCGTGCTCTATTACATCTGGTTCTTTATGCAGTTCGGTATCAGCAGCGAGCAGCTGGCGACCGGGCTGCAGCAAATCAGCCGTTATCTGCTGCGGATGTTTGTCTGGCATGATTTCTGGAACTGGCCCTTCCGCTACTACTTCACGCAAATCGGCATCACGCTGGCGATTGTCTTCGTCGGCACCCTGACCGCCACGGTGATTGCCCTGTTGCTCTCTTTCCTCGCGGCGCGCAACATCATGCGCGGGCTTATCCCCGGCTTTATCGCCCTGCTGATGCGCCGTCTGTTTGACGTCCTGCGCGGTATTGATATGGCTATCTGGGGGCTGATTTTTGTGCGCGCCGTGGGGCTCGGGCCACTGGCCGGGGTACTGGCGATTATCATGCAGGATACCGGTCTGCTCGGGCGACTGTACGCCGAAGGGCATGAAGCGGTCGATCGTTCACCCGGACGCGGGCTGACCGCCGTGGGCGCTAACGGCCTGCAAAAACATCGCTTCGGCATTTTTACCCAGTCGTTCCCGACGTTTCTGGCGCTGAGCCTGTATCAGATTGAGTCGAATACCCGTTCCGCCGCGGTGTTAGGTTTCGTCGGCGCCGGCGGTATCGGCCTGATTTATGCGGAAAATATGCGCCTGTGGAACTGGGACGTGGTGATGTTTATTACCCTGTTGCTGGTCGCGGTGGTGATGGCGATGGATACGCTCTCCGCGTGGCTGCGCCGCCGGTATATTGGCGGCAGCGTGGTACCGCTATTTAAAGCTGATTAGCGTTTCCCGGAGGCGGCGCAATGCGCCGTCTCCGGGATAAATCACAGTCGCCACTCCAGCACCGGCCACTGGTGCCGGGCATTTTCCGCCACCAGTTGCGGGCAGGGATTGACCAGCCGGACATGGTCGGCATGCAGGCACAGCGGCAGGTCGTTAATCGAATCGGTGTAGAAGGTCACCTCACCCGAATATTCTGGATGGGCCTGTTGCCACGCCGCCAGCCGCACCACTTTCCCCTGTTGATAGCTCGGCGTGCCGGCAATCACGCCGCTGTAGCCGCCGTCGGCCATCTCCACATCGATACCCAGCGCCTGCTCAATCCCCAATGCCTGCGCCACCGCGTGAACCAGTAGACTCACCGAGGCCGAAATCACCAGCATCTGTTCGCCCTGTGCGCGTAAGGTTTGCAGGAGATCCCACGCCTGCGGGTAGACCCGCGGCATAATGTCTTCGCGCACGCAGCGGGCCACCAGCGCGTCAACCTCTGCCTGCGGCACGCCGATCAGCGGCGCCTGCAGTAACGCAACATAGTCGGCGATATTCATCTCACCACGATCGTAATCGTCCATCAGCAGGGTTTCCCGCGCCAGATATGCCGGATCGCTCACCCAACCTTCCCGTACCAGAAAGCGGCTCCAGACCGTGCTGCTGTCGCCCTTAATCAAGGTATTATCCAGGTCGAAAATCGTCAGATTGTTGGACATGATGCACTTTCCCTACTCAGCAAAAATTGGCTCGCCAGAGCATGCTTAACGAAGATGACAGGAGAATGACTCGCCTGTACGTAGGGCAAAGGGTAGCAAAACGAACGGCAAAACGGTCACATTTGCCAGACGGCGGTCCGCCACGATCGCGGGCCGCCCTGCTCTGTCTGCGCCTGACGCGCCAGACTTACAGTACCGCGCTCTGCAGCCAGTTAATCAGGCTGTCCACGGACGGGTCCGCCGGGGCCCGCGCCGTCGGCTTGCCGGATTTCAGCACCAGCAGCGCAGGCAACCCGCGAACGCCAAGCTGTTGCGCCAGCGCCTGATGGCGATCGGCATCGAGGTAACGCGTCTCAAGAGGCGCAATCTGGTCGGCGAGCGTCTCATGGCTCAGCCGTTGCCACAGCTTACGGCAGTGAACGCAACGCTCGGCCCCGACAAACAGCAGGATCGGATGCTCGCCAGCCAGTTCACTTGGCGTGCTCACAGGCACAAAGCGGCTCTCGGCAACGCGGAACAGTTTCGGGCTGCGTAACAGGGTATCGTTGTCGGTTGCTACACACAGCGCATCGGCGCTTTTACTGTAGGGTTGCACGCCGGCAACGCGCACCACGCTCTGGGCAGGACCCGCCGCCGCCGCGCCGGGCTGGCGCAGGGTGCGCACATCCACCGCCGCGATCGCGGTTTCTGCCGGCGGCGCCAGCTGCGGGATCCAGTGGTACGGAATCCGATAGGCGCGGTAAACCATATTGTTATTTAACGTTTTTCCCCAGAACGGCGAGATGTATTCCCAGACGATGTCATGATCGCGGGTGACTTCAAAGACACGTCCGTTGGAGCCTTCGTTAATCAAGGTATTGCCGTTTTCGAGGCGCTGCATGTTGCTGATATAAGGGCTATAGAAGCGGTACGAATCGGTCGGCTGCGGAAGATCCGCTTCATACGGCGAATAGCGCCATTCGATATCGAGCGTCACTGGGTTGATCTCGAGGATCCGCGAATAGTCGCGCCAGGCATTTTTCACGCCGTCCGCCGACGCCGGATTGGGGGCGCCGTATCCAGCCCAGCCGCCGTTATCGAAGATCAGAATATTGCCGGCACCCGGCAAGCCCTGGGGGATCATATGCGCATGGTGCTGGCCGATAATCCAGCCCAGGTGTTTCAGCTCCGGCTTGCTGTAGTCCGGCCCCAGTTGCCAGACAATCCGCCCGCTTTGTTTGTCGATGATGGCAATGATATTGGATTCCCGCGCATCCCAGATGATGTTGTCGGGATGGAAGCGCGTATCGCCGCCGTCATACCATTTGTTGGGCCCCAGCGCCGACATCGAGTTAATGTGCATCCAGTCGCCCATGCCGCCGCCGCTGGCGCGCATATTGGGGTTATTGCGTAGCGCCGTCCGCGCCGCCTCGTCAAAGCCCAGCTCGTGAAAATGATCGCTGCATCGCCATTCCCATACCACGTTGCCCTGCCAGTCGACTTCGATGATGGTGTCATCCAACAACGGCTTGTCGGAAATCGCCTCGTTGACCAGGTTGGTATGGGCAAGAATTAAGGTATTACCGCCCTCCACCTGTGGCTCCAGCCCAGGCGCGTAATAGCCCACTGGGTTCCCCGCCCGCTGGTAATCATGGTGCGCACGCGCCATCCAGCGCGGCGGATGACCAGGGTCGCTGACCTGCTCATAGCGCTCAAATCGCCAGGTAATATTGCCTTCCCAGTCCACCTGAATCAGATCGAGCATATCCTGCATGCCGTAACGGGGATCGCGCTCGCCGCTGTGGCCAAGGATCGCCCCACCGGGCAGGATTTTATTCGGAAAGCCATGTAGCTCAGGCCATTCGCGGACCACGTTGCCGTTCATGTCCACCAGCACCGCACCATGTTCGGTCGCCTGGAAAACGGTATAGCCGCTCCACGCTCGCTGCGGATCGTAAAGCGTGGCCCCGGTCGGGTAGACGGAAGGATGTCCCATGTTGTCACTCCTTAAATAGTCAAATCAGGCAGTAGTAATCAATGTACGAATCTGGCGGCAGGCGGCAGTGAAGCCCGCCTCGTCGCGCTGACGGGGATGCGGTAGCGCCAGCGTCACCACTTCACGGATCCGCCCCGGGCGCGGCGAGAGCACCACCACCCGGTCGGCCAGCGCCACGGCCTCTTCCACATCGTGAGTCACCAGCAACGTGGTGGTCCCCGCCTGCCGGTGAATGCGCAGCAGCTCCTGCTGCAAGGTGTGGCGTGTCAGGGCATCCAGCGCGCCGAAGGGTTCATCAAGCATCAGAATTTGCGGACGTGCGATCAGCCCGCGGGCAATCGCGACCCGCTGGGCCATACCGCCGGAAAGCTGCGCCGGCAGCGCATCAGCGAACTCTGTTAGCTGAACGCGCGTCAGCATCTCCAGCGCGCGCTGGCGCTTCTCCGCCCGGCTTAGCGCTTCATCCGCCAGGCCAAGCATTACGTTGTCGATAACCTTCAGCCAGGGAAACAGCCGCGGCTCCTGAAACACGATGCCGCGATCTTTTCCTGGCCCAACCACCGGCTGACCGTTCACGCGGATCTCCCCCTGCGTGACCGGTTCAAGGCCAATCAGCATCCGCAGCAGCGTCGATTTACCGCATCCGCTGCTGCCGACCAGCGCCACCAGCTCGCCGGCGGCAATATCGAGGCTAAAATTGTGTAGCGCCGTCACCTGTTGCCAGGATTTACGCACGTGGTGAAAAGAGACCAAAGTCGATGCGGTCATCGTTGCTCCTGTTGGCGCCAGCGGGTGGCGCGAAATTCCAGTAAACGTCCGGCTTTATCCAGCGCCGCCCCGGTGAGGCCAATCAGCACCATCCCGCAAAGGATGGTCGGCATATCAAGCAGCTGCTGCGCATTGATCATCAGGCTGCCGATGCCGGTCCCGGAGGACATGAAATATTCCGCACCGATATTGCCAAGCCACGCGTAGATCAAAGCCAGACGCAGGCCGGCAAAGATCCCCGGCGCGGCTCCCGGCAGAATCAGCTGCCGCAAGCGGGTTACAGCGCCAAAACGTAATACCCTGGCCACGTCGTCGAGCTGCGGATCGCGCTGACCGACGGCCTGTAACGTACTGAAGAACATGGGAAAGAAAGCCGCCAGCGCAATGAATACGATTTTGCCGCCGTTGTCGTTACCCACCCATGCCGTCAGCAGGGGCAGCCAGGCAAACAACGCGATATGGCGCAGGACGTTCAGCGTCGGGGTGAATATCTGTCCGGCGCGCGGGCGTAAGGCCAGCAGCAATCCGCACAGCAGCCCGGCAGCAATCCCCAGCGCACCGCCGGCACAGGCCCGCCCCAGGCTTGCCAGCATCGCCGCGGTCAACTCACCACTGAGCATCCCTGCAAGCGCGCGCTGCGCCACCGCCAGCGGCGATGAGAATAAAGTGGTATCAAGCCATCCCCACTGGCTGGCCAGTTGCCACAGCACCAGCAGCATTAACGGCAGCTGAAACGCCTGCCAGCTGGCCTGCGGTTTCCAGGCCAGCCGCCCGGTCGCAGGCTGCGGCCAGAATACCAGCCGGGTGTAGAGACGGTTGGTCGCCCATTCCATCAGCAAGCCGCTGAGGCCTACTACCGCAATGGTGACGAAGACGATATCCAGCTGAAACAGCTGACGGCCCCAGACCATCAGGTAGCCGATGCCCTCGGAAGAGGCCAGTAGCTCAACCACAATCAACGAGACCCAGGCCTGGGAAAGCGCCAGCCGCAGGCCAGTGAACCAGCCCGGCAGGCTCGCGGGGATCACCAGCCAACGCAGGCGCTGCCAGCGGGAGAAGTTCATCACCTGCGCCGCTTCCCCCAACGTTAACGGCACGCTGGTCACCGCCTGCTGGGTGTTGATGGTCATCGGCACGATGGTGGTTTTGACTATAACCGCCAGCTTCAGGCCGTTATCAATACCAAACAGCACCATAAACAGCGGGATCCAACCGAGGGTCGGGATCTGCGCCAGCGCATAAAACAGCGGCTCAATGCGTCGGGCGGCGCCCGGCACCAGGCCAAACAGCGCCCCCAGCAGAGTGCCCGCTATCACCCCCAGCAGCAGCCCGCTCGCCAGGTGCTGAAGGCTGACGCCCCATTGTCCAATCAGATCGCTCCCCAGCAGCGACAGCGCGGTATCTGCCACCACCGCCGGCGCAGGTAGAATTTGTTCCGGCATCCAGTGCCCGGTGGCGGCGAGGTACCACAACCCCAACACCAGCGCGGGCAGCAGCCAGGGCCAACCGTTCAGACTGAAGGTGGGCCAGAAAAATCTGCGTCTTTTCATGAGAATCAGCGACATAACGGTCCACATGTTGTGAAATCATGTGGCTATAAAAACGTGTTATGCCGTCTATCACCATTGCGTTTGTTGAATAATCCCGATGCAGAAAATGCATCTCAGCCTGGCGGCTACGCGGACCGTGATTTAGCTTTTTTTTACCTTTGCTCTGCCAATAAAAGCATTTAACAGCAGGCGGTTAGCCTCTTTAGGGTGAGAAAAAAACTCAGGAGCCATCCTTTATGATGAAAGCATTTTTTATCCGTACCGCCGTCGCGATGGCCGCCGTCATCGCCCTGGTCGCCAGCGTACAGGCCGACAGCCTGCGCACCATTCGTATCGGCGTGCCGGATCAGAGCGCCGGCAGCAAACCGTTTATTGAAGGCCCGGTCGGCATGGCGTTTATCCGCCATCAGCTGGAAGCGGTGTTTAAACCGCAGGGCATAGAGGTGCAGTGGCAGTTTTTTAAAGGGGCGGGGCCGGCGGTGAATGAAGCGCTGGCGAACCGCCAGCTCGATTTTGTCTATCTCGGCGACCTGGCGGCGATAATCGGCAAGGCCAACGGCCTCCCGACGCGCCTGCTGCTGGGCAGCCGGGGTTCTGATTCTTACCTCGCGGCGACCACGGCATCAGGAATTAAACAGCTGGCGGATCTGCGCGGTAAGCGCGTGGCGGTCTATCGCGGGACGGCGGACCAGCTGGCCTTCGACCGGGCGCTGCAAACCGTCGGGCTTAACGAACGCAGTATGCAGGTCATCAACCTTGACTGGAGTGCCGGGAAAGCCGCGCTGGCGGCCGGCCGTGTTGATGCGGTATGGGGCGGCGTTTCACTGCTGGCGCTGCGTGGCGATAAGATTAACGTGGTGGTGAAGAGCGGCGATTCAGGCCGCCAGAACACAACCCAGGCGGGCTTCCTTGGCACCCAGGCGTTTATCCAGGCCTGGCCGCAGGCTACCCAGCAAATTATTGACGTGCTGGTGAAAAACGCTGCCGAAATCAGCGATCCGGCCAATCGCGAGGCCTGGTCGGCGGAGATGGCGCAGCAGAGCCAGATCCCACAGGCGCTGTTCCTTGAAGATCTGCGCCCGGAGGATCTCAACTTTACCACCTCGCCGCGGATCGATCCTTTCCTCACCGACAGCTTCAGCAGCAGCGTCGAGCAGGCCAAATCGGGCCGATTGATCCGCAACAGCGTTGAGATCAACCAGTGGGTAGACGGCCAGTTTGTCGAGCAGGCCCTGAAGGCGCAACAGCTGGAAAATCACTGGCCGCAGTACGATGCGAAAGGCCAGGCGGTACACGCCGGTTAAGCCCCCTCCTCCTGCGCCAGCAGCGCGATCTGATGCTGGCGGTCGGTGTGCAGGATAATATCGATCAGCGCGTCCACCAGCGGTAAGCGGGCGGCGTGTACCGGAGAAATAATGGCAAACCGGGTCTGCATCAACCGCCACTCTTCAGGAAGGTCGCTGAGCTCCAGCCTCACCAGGCGATGGCTGTGCTGGCACAGAGCAAAGCCATCCTCACTGGCAAAGCTGATAGCCTGAGTCGCCGCCAGCGTCGATAGCAGCGCATAAATGTGATCGCACTGGATCGTCGGCGTGAAATCCTGCTGCTGGCTGAGGGTCGCCAGCACTTTTCTGACGCCCGGCGGCAGGTACGGCGCGGCAAAGGGGTAGCGCAGCATCTCCTGAATGGAGACCGGCCCCCGGCGGGCCAGAGGATGATCGGCATGGCAGACGAAGAAACAACGTTGTGGGCTAAGCGGCTGAACCCGCAGCTGCGGATCCAGCTCGGCGTGCCAGCTATCGGCGACCACGAAAGGATACTGCTGGGTGGTCAGCGCGTGATGCAGGGCAAACCAGTTATCGACCTGAAACCGCACTCTGGCCTGCGGCAGACGACGATGAAACGCCCCGATGGCCGCCGGGATCAGGCGCGCCGCGGGAGCTGGCCCGCAGCCGAACGCCACTTCACCGCTCTGGTCGTCATCCGCTTCGCACAGCAGGCTGCTGAGCTCAACGTTAAGCTCCTGGAAACGGCGAGCGTAAGGCAATAGCTTTTGTCCGTGCAGCGTCAGCGTTGGCAGTTTACTTTGCCGGTCGAATAACGGATGGCCTACGCTCTGCTCCAGCGCCTGAATGCTGCGGCTGAACGCCGATTGCGACAGGCATACCGCTTCTGCGGCGCGGTGAAAGCTGCCATATTCAACCAACGCCACAAAGTTGCGCAGTTGGCGAAAATCCAGATGCATAAGTTAGCCTCTTAAGTTCCCTGAACGAACAAAGTACTGGACGCCAGCCCCGCCACGCAATGGCGGGATGATGAGGATCTTTCACCTGCCCCACCGCCGGAAGATAAAGTTAAATAAGATGAGTCTTATTATTTTTCACTCAATATGGTTTCAGCGTGAAATTGTTTATTAATAAACAACAACACGGTTCGCTCCCGGATATTTAATCAAAATGTTAAAAAACAGGAATATGGTGATTTTCCCTACGTAAGGTTTCGTAAATTTTTAACTAACCCTTTCTGGCGATATGGAGAATACGCTATAAAAGACGACGGTCGATCCCCTGACATGAAAATAATGATATGAAGCCTAAACTGTCCCTTGTTTTATTATTTATTCCTTTTTTGATTTTGGCAGGATGTTCATCGTCATCTAAAAAACCACCTAAAACCACGGCCCACCATCACTATGAGCCGATCGATAGCGGATCGGACGATCTGATCCCGGTCGTCGCGGCTCTGCACGATCAAATGCACACCTGGGACGGTACACCGTATGAATGGGGCGGCACGGCACAAAGCGGCGTCGACTGTTCAGGCTTCGTCTGGCGCACGCTCAAAGACCGTTTCAATTTACCGATGGAGCGCGTGACCACCGGCGATCTGCTGCATATGGGCGTTCGCGTGAGCCGCCAGCAGCTGCGCCCGGGGGACCTGGTGTTCTTCCGGATCCACGGCGGGATGCACGTCGGGTTCTACGATACGGAGCACAATTTCCTGCACGCCTCAAGCAGCCAGGGAGTGATGCGCTCTTCATTAGATAACCCGTACTGGAACTCGGTATTCTATCAGGCGCGCCGCCTGCCGAAAGAGTATAACGCGCAGGTCACCATGAATAGCGACCCTCAGCATCTGGCAAAAAATCATTAATTGCCCGCCATAAAAAAACCGCAGCCTGATGGCTGCGGTTTGTATTTCTGCCTCGCTCATCCCTACGGGAGAGCGTCTCATCAGAACTGGTAAGTCATCCCCAGCGCCACGATGTCGTCATCGTTGATGCCGAGCTTATTATCGCTGTTCAGCTGGTTGATTTTATAATCAACAAAGGCGTTCATGTTTTTGTTGAAGTAATAGGTCAGGCCGACATCGATATAGTTGACCAGATCTTCGTTGCCGATACCTTCGATATCTTTGCCTTTCGACAGGACATAACCCAGGGACGGACGCAGACCGAAGTCGAACTGATACTGAGCCACCACTTCAAAGTTCTGCGCTTTGTTAGCAAAACCACCGCTGATTGGCGTCATCTTGCGGGTTTCAGAATACATGGTTGCCAGGTAGATATTGTTGGCGTCATATTTCAGGCCGGTAGCCCAGGCTTCGGCTTTGGAGCCTACGCCACGTGCCAGCAGGTTCTGGTCGTTGGTACGATCAGAGCTGGTGTAGGCCGCGCTGACGGCGAAATCACTGCCGCCAAAGTCATAGCTTAATGAGGTGCCGAAACCGTCGCCGTTCTGTTTCTTGGCGTCGCGATCTTCGTTTTTACCCTGATATTGCAAAGTCAGATCCAGACCGTCGATCACCCCGAAGAAGTCGGTATTGCGGTACGTTGCCAGGCCGCTGGAACGTTTGGTCATAAAGTTATCGGTCTGTGCGGAAGAGTCGCCGCCGAATTCCGGGAACATATCGGTCCAGGCTTCAACATCGTACAGGGCGCCGAGGTTACGACCGTAATCGAAAGAGCCGTAGTTTTTCAGTTTCACACCGGCAAACGCCAGACGGGTTTTCTGAGTGGAGTCGCTTTCTGTTTTGTTGCCGGAGAACTCAGATTCCCAGCGACCATAGCCGGTCAGCTGATCGTTGATCTGGGTTTCACCTTTAATACCGAAACGCACATAGGTCTGGTCGCCGTCTTTGCTGTCATAGTCACTGAAGTAGTGCATCGCTTTGATTTTGCCGTAGACGTCCAGCTTGTTACCGTCTTTATTATAAACTTCTGCTGCTTGTGTAGCGGAAGATGCGACAAAAGCCATCATCATTAATGCCAGTGAGCTCTTTTTCATTATTCAGTCCTGGTGATTTATTTATACGCGCTAATCAATTCCGGGCGAAGGCCCCGTGAAAACAGGAGGTTTTTTAACGCTCCGATATTAAAAATTTATGACAATGTGGAACTTTTTATAAAAAAGAGTATTTAGATGTTTCTGTCATAAATTCGTCATGAAGCATCGCCACAATGCCCGATCTTGCGCAATAAAGTGGTTCGCCCGACACGGCAAGTGTTGGCAAGCGGCGTGAGTCCTGTTAAAACATCAGCTCGATATCGATATTCCTTTTGAACGGCAGAGAATCATGAGTGATAGCCAGACGCTGGTGGTAAAACTGGGCACCAGTGTTTTAACAGGCGGATCCCGTCGCCTGAACCGCGCCCATATTGTCGAATTAGTGCGCCAGTGCGCGCAGCTGCACGCAATGGGCCACCGTATTGTCATCGTGACCTCCGGGGCCATTGCCGCCGGACGTGAGCATCTCGGCTACCCGGAACTGCCTGCGACCATTGCGTCAAAACAGCTTCTGGCGGCGGTAGGACAAAGCCGTCTGATCCAGCTGTGGGAACAGCTGTTTTCTATTTACGGTATTCACGTCGGCCAGATGCTGCTGACCCGCGCCGATATGGAAGACCGCGAGCGCTTCCTCAACGCCCGCGATACCCTGCGCGCGCTGCTGGATAACAATATTGTGCCGGTCATTAATGAGAATGACGCCGTGGCCACCGCTGAAATTAAAGTCGGCGACAATGACAATCTTTCCGCACTGGCGGCGATTCTGGCCGGTGCCGACAAACTGCTGCTGCTGACAGACCAGCCGGGGCTGTTTACCGCAGACCCGCGCAACAACCCGCAGGCAGAACTTATTAAAGACGTCTACGGCATTGATGACGCGCTGCGCGCCATTGCCGGCGATAGCGTTTCCGGTCTGGGAACCGGCGGAATGGGCACCAAGCTGCAGGCCGCCGACGTCGCCTGCCGTGCAGGTATCGACACCATTATTGCTGCCGGCAACCGCCCAGGAGTGATTGCCGATGTTATGGAGAGCGTGTCGGTCGGGACCCGTTTTCATGCGCAGGAATCACCGCTGGAGAACCGCAAACGCTGGATCTTTGGCGCCCCGCCGGCGGGTGAAATTACCGTCGATGCTGGTGCGACTCTGGCCATTCTGGAAAGAGGCAGCTCCCTGCTGCCAAAAGGGATCAAAACCGTGACGGGCAACTTCTCCCGTGGCGAGGTTATCCGCATTCGTAATAGCGAAGGTCGTGATATCGCCCACGGCGTCAGCCGTTACAACAGCGATGCGCTGCGCATGATTGCCGGGCAACACTCGCAGCAGATTGATGCCATTCTGGGCTATGAATACGGTCCGGTGGCGGTCCATCGTGACGATATGATCATCCGTTAAGGAGCTTCAAATGCTGGAACAAATGGGCATTGCTGCCAAAGCGGCCTCATACAAACTCGCGCAACTTTCCAGTCGTGAAAAGAATCAGGTTCTGGAAAAAATTGCCGATTATCTTGAAGCGCAGACCGACGAGATCCTGCACGCGAACGCGCAAGATCTGGCGGAAGCACGCGCGAATGGTTTGAGCGACGCCCTGCTCGACCGTCTGGCGCTCAACCCGGCACGATTAAGCGGGATCGCCAGCGATGTGCGCCAGGTCTGCAATCTGGCGGATCCGGTCGGCCAGGTCATCGACGGCGGTCTGCTGGATAGCGGGCTGCGGATCGAACGTCGTCGTGTCCCGTTGGGTGTGGTTGGCGTCATTTATGAAGCGCGTCCAAACGTCACCGTTGATGTCGCCTCCCTGTGCCTGAAAACCGGTAACGCGGCGATTCTGCGCGGCGGGAAAGAGACGTGGCGAACCAATGCCGCAACGGTGAAAGTGATTCAGCAGGCCCTGCAGGAGTGCGGATTACCGGCGGCGACCATCCAGGCCATTGAGAGCCCGGACCGTGCGCTGGTAGGTGAGATGCTGAAGATGGATAAGTATATCGACATGCTGATCCCGCGCGGCGGCGCTGGCCTGCACAAACTGTGCCGCGAGCAGTCGACGATTCCGGTGATCACCGGCGGCATCGGCGTGTGTCATATCTATATCGATGATTCTTCCGACATCACCGAGGCGCTTAAAATTATCGTCAACGCCAAGGTTCAACGCCCGAGCGCCTGTAACTCTGCCGAAACGCTGCTGGTGCATCAGGATATCGCCGGGCACTTCCTGCCGGCCCTCAGCCAACAGATGGCGGAGAGCGGCGTGACGCTGCATGCCGACGCCCTGTCGCTGCCGGTGCTGCAGACCGGTCCGGCAAGCGTCGAGCCGGTGCAAGCGGCGCAGTATGACGACGAGTATCTGTCGCTGGATCTGAACGTGAAAGTGGTTGCCGGCCTGGATGAAGCCATCGAGCACATCCGTGCGCATGGCACCCAGCACTCGGATGCCATCCTGACCCGTACCCTGAGCAACGCCAACCGTTTTATCAACGAAGTGGATTCCTCAGCGGTATATATCAACGCCTCGACTCGCTTCACCGACGGCGGCCAGTTTGGCCTCGGCGCGGAAGTGGCGGTCAGCACGCAGAAGCTGCACGCCCGCGGCCCGATGGGCCTGGAAGCGTTAACCACCTATAAGTGGATCGGTTTCGGCGACGATACGATTCGTGCTTAATGCTAAGCGGGTGATGCAAAAGTAGCCGTTTGATTCATAAGGCCATTGACGCGTCACCCACTTAGTTTTAACCTTTTACCCCGTGATTCGCCTGGCGATCACGTCCCTCTCAGGGCCGATATAGCTCAGTTGGTAGAGCAGCGCATTCGTAATGCGAAGGTCGTAGGTTCGACTCCTATTATCGGCACCATCACCTAAAAATATTTCAAATCAATTTAGTCGATACTCTTTCTTAACATGTGATTTTTTCGCAGTGATTCTGTCAGTAGCTGTTGCCGCTGTGGTTAATTGTTGGTACTGGCTAGTTCAAAGAAAAGAAGCCCGATCGGGCCTCAGCCAGAAATACCCACTAAACCATGAACGCCCATGTATAGCCCCACAAGTCCGATTAGGGCGCTTGAGACATAAGGTGCTCTCTTAGCAATGGTATTAAATCCACTCCAGCGTTTTGCGACCTGACGAACACTGACCGCAGCACCAACACCAACGGTCACTAAAGTCAAAGCAAGGCCAATGCTGAAACAGACGACCAGAGTGGCGCCGAGTGTTAATGCTTTAAGTTGAATGCAGATGAGCAACACGGTGATTGCCGCAGGACAAGGGATTAATCCACCCGTGAGGCCAAATAACAAAATCTGCCAGTTTGTGACGTCCTTTCCAGTAAAACGCCGCTTGATATCATTAGCATGAGCCAGTTCATGTGCATCCTGATACTCTTTAGAATTAACATCCAGGCCTTCCAAAGCCGAATGATCATGATCATGATCGTGACCATGCTCATGAAACGCCACGTCGTAATCATGGACATGACCCCGATGGCCTAGCGACAAGCAAACATCAAAGCTGTGCGGTTCAGGGATAGTCAATGCCGACTCTAAATACTCCCCTTTGTCTGCAAAATCAAAAACCTGTGAGAACGCCCCTTCCCCCCGATGTGTTACCAGAGAAACATCGTTAGCTTCCCATTTTCTGCCACTGAGAGTACGTAAGCGCCAGCGTGGAGATTGCCCTTCTTCGAAGATTGAAAGCTCTACGCTGCCATGTCCGGTATCAATAATCCGTAAGTCATCATGATGATGTTCCTCACCCTGCTGCATCTCTTCCAGCCAACCTCTTTCCCCTCGCCAGGTACGCCAGAACATCCAGAATGCAGTGCCAAGGATGATCACAGCAGAAACTAACTGTAACCACGGTTCGGCTGATTCTGCGGTGAATTTGTTACTGACATACATGCCGCCAAAAGCAATCAGCCACACGATGGCGGTGTGGGAAGCCGTTGCCGCCAGCCCAAGCATTACGGCCTGACGAACAGTGCCTTTAATCGCAATGATAAAAGCGGCCATCATGGTTTTTGAATGCCCAGGCTCCAGGCCATGAAGAGCACCCAATAAAATGGCGCTGGGAATAAAGAACCACGCATTGCCTTGTTGTAATAGTGATGTGAATTCGTTCATGAGAATAGTTCTTAGTTGCGGATTGACGGCCTGATTCTACTCCCCCCCAGTATCAAATACTACCCCCCAGTAGATCTTTAACTTTATACTCATCTGAAATCATTCTGAGGAGGGGCCACCATGTCTCATACAATCCGCGATAAACAAAAACTTCAAGCACGAGCAAGTAAGATCCAGGGCCAGGTCGTGGCACTGAAAAAGATGCTTGATGAGCCGCATGAATGTGCTGCCGTTCTCCAGCAAATCGCAGCGATACGTGGTGCGGTGAATGGCTTAATGCGGGAAGTGATTAAAGGTCATCTGACTGAACACATTGTTCATGAAAGTGATGAAGTAAAACGAGAAGACGACCTTGATATTGTGCTGAAGGTACTGGACTCCTACATCAAATAACGACTCAAAAACATGGTCAGATCGTTCAAAAGACGGTCTGGAATGTATCGTCCATTTAGCTCTGATATCGGTTCATATGTCTGTAACGCGAGGGCGGTAGACGATAATGCTGTGAAAATACCCGGGTAAAGGTCTGCTGCGAATCAAAACCATATTTGCAGGCAATATTGATAATCGCCTCATCGGTTTCCACTAAATCCTTTGCCGCCAGATTCAGTTTCTGCTCGCGGATATATTTCCCCAGACTGACGTTCATCACCTGAACAAAAACACGCTGAAGATGCCATTTAGAATATCCCGCACGGGCGGCAACATCTTCGATCTTCAGCGGTTGATGTATGTTCCGATCGATCCAGTCAGTAATTTCTTCGATGATATCTTCTGTTTTAAACATAGATGAGCACTCACGTTAGAGACACAACGATATCAGCCGAAGACGCCGTAAATCTGTTATTTGTAGATTTCGGCGACGCCGTGCAGACGATTATTACCGGTCGCCGACAGAATTTTATAAGTGCTGGCACCTTGCTTATCAGCCTTATGAGATAAGGCATCAGACAGCTCATCCAGCGTCATTGCATTGCTGGCAGAGACAACGCCGATTTTCTCTTTACCGGCGGCGTCATTCACCAACTGAGCCGCGCTGGCTACATTAAACAGGCCGGAACTAATAAGTACTGCGGAAATTAAGATCGCTTTCATAGCGGATACCTCGTTAAATAAAAAAGTGAAAGGGGATATATTCCGCCGCGTTTAAATTAAACGTCTCTGCGTCATTATTTACATCCTTGAAAACAGTATACGGCTCCCGCCTGTCGGAGACCTGACGAGCCCCTGACATCTTTGTCAGGAAAGTGATTTCACTTCATCGTATTGATTCAAAAAAGAATTTAGCTCACTAACAATCCCTGCTGGCTCCTCAGCAAGCGGCATATTGTCGATATCCAGAATGGCGTCGATATTTTTCGGCCGATCCGCCTCAAGCGCGGCGAACAGCGGGTTGAGATCCCCTTGCCCCTCTCCTTTCTCCGCCACCAGCTCAAAAGTTTTGTTTCTCGCCTCATCGCTGGTGAGCGCACAAACCAGCACCTGCGCAATTTGCGCCCGCGCAATCACGCCATCATCCGGCGTACCGGCATGGCGACGGTCGCCCTGCAGCATCACAAGCTGGTGCTCATCATCCTTGTTGTAATCAAACCAGCCCGGCCGGACGATGGTATACGGATGCCCGCTGGCCCGGACCAGACGCTCGGCGCGCCGTTTCCAGTCATGGACTTCGGTACGCTGATTCCAGCTGCTGAGCCGCTCGGTGACCCCAATGGTCGACATCAGAGCGATCCGCACCTGGGTTCCCTCCAGCAGGCGCAGGATATTTCGCACGCCGCCGTAATCAATCGCCCGGGCGCCGATACGCCCCTGGCCGTCGGAGCCGAGGGTAAAAATCACCGCATCAATCTCCTTCACCGCCTCAGCCAGCGTCTCAGGCAGCGCCACGTCGCCGTAGCACACCTCGGTCTGACGAGGTAACACCCGCACTTTCTGGCGGTTTCTGACCAATGCTCTGGGCTGATGGCCCATAGCGATGGCGGTCTCTACCACCGGGAGGCCGACGCTACCGGTCGCGCCTGCAATAAGAATTTTCATGGAACACCTTCTGTATTCAGTAACCAAATGACGTTAAAAACAGGATACCGCTTGCCATTATTCTCAGTAACCGGGCTAAAATGATTGCGTCTATGAACGGTCTTCATGAGTGCGACCAGCGGCTGACCGGGCTCAATAAGGAAATCGCCGATGCTTAAAGAGAACTTCAACGAACTACAAATCTTCCTGGCGGTGGCGAGGGAGCGGAGTTTCACCCGCGCGGCTAGCAAACTCGGCGTCTCACAATCCGCGCTCAGCCACGCCATCAAGGCGCTGGAAGCGCGTTTAAACCTGCGTCTGTTGACCCGAACCACCCGCAGCGTCTCCCCTACCGAGGCCGGTGAACGCATCATCGCCAGCCTGGAGCCACGCCTTGCCGAGCTTGAACAAGAGCTGGAGATGTTGCTGCAGTTGAACGGCACCGCGTCAGGCAATATCCGCCTGTCTGCGGGTGAACATGCCGTTCGCAGCCTGGTATGGCCAAAGCTGAAACCGTTTCTGCGGGAGTACCCGGAAATCAACGTTGAGCTGGTGGTGGATAACGGCTTCGTAGATATTGTGGACGGCCGTTTCGACGCCGGCGTGCGGCTGGGAGAAAGCGTCGATAAAGACATGATAGCCGTCAGAATTGGCCCGGATATGCGCATGGCAGTGGTGGCTTCCCCCGACTATTTTGCTGCCAACGGCACTCCGGAAACGCCCCATGATCTGCAGCATCACCGCTGTATTAATATGCGCCTGCCCACCGCGGGTGGCCTGTATCACTGGGAGTTTGAGCGCGAAGGTAAACCGCTGCGCGTGCGGGTTGAGGGACAGCTGACTTTTAACCTGCTGTCAGAAAGGATTGATGCGGCACAGTCCGGCTTTGGCATCGCCTGCGTGCCGGAAGATGTGATTGCGGAGTCGGTCCGTTCCGGCGCGTTGGCTCAGGTGCTGGAGACGTGGTGCCCCACTTTCCCCGGCTACTACCTCTACTACCCCAGCCGAAAACAGCATCCGCCAGCGTTCGCGCTGATGATTGATGCACTGCGCTATAACGAGTAACGATTGCGATTAACGGGCCGACGGCTATCCGCCAGCCCGCTACGGTTATCGTCCCACTCGCGCCTGCATCTCTGCGGGATAGCGCTCACCAATCACCTTCACGGTATCGAGCGCCTGGGTAATCTGCTGCAAATCCGCCGACGAAAGGACAACATCTGCCGCCCCCAGGTTCTCCTCCAGACGATGCAGTTTGGTGGTCCCCGGGATCGGCACTATCCACGGTTTTTGCGCCAGCAGCCAGGCCAGTGCGATTTGCGCCGACGTCACGCCTTTCTCCGCGGCCAACTCACCGAGTAACGCAATCAGCCGTTCGTTCGCCGCGATTGCCTCAGCGGCAAAGCGCGGCACTTTACTGCGGAAATCATCGGCCCCGAAGGTCGCCCCTGGCTTAATGGCGCCGGTCAGGAACCCCTTACCTAGCGGGCTGAAGGGTACAAACCCGATCCCCAGCTCCTCCAGCAGCGGTAAAATTGCCTGCTCAGGCTCGCGCCACCACATCGAATATTCGCTTTGCAGCGC
Source organism: Klebsiella sp. B345 (assembly GCF_051131735.1). Classification (NCBI taxonomy): domain Bacteria; kingdom Pseudomonadati; phylum Pseudomonadota; class Gammaproteobacteria; order Enterobacterales; family Enterobacteriaceae; genus Klebsiella; species Klebsiella sp. B345. Next base: position 4,024,026 of record NZ_CP180443.1, on the reverse strand, counting down.
GGCAACCGGCTGGACGGCATGCGCCCGGCGAATGGTCTCAACCCCGGCTTCTGACAGGCCAAAGTGCTTAACCTTGCCTTCCGCGATCAGCATTTTTACGGTGCCGGCGACGTCCTCGATCGGCACATCCGGATCAACCCGGTGCTGATAGAGCAGATCGATGACATCCGTTTTAAGGCGGCGTAGCGAGCCCTCGACCGCCGCGCGAATATGTTCCGGACGGCTGTTGAGGATCTGCTGCTTATTGTCGTCGCCGAAGGTAAAGCCAAATTTGGTGGCGATCACCACCTGGTCGCGAAACGGTTTCAGGGCTTCGCCAACCACCTCTTCGTTCAGATACGGACCGTAGACTTCCGCGGTGTCAAAAAAGGTCACACCGCGCGCCACGGCAGCACGGATCAGTTCAATCGACTGACGGGTATCCGTCGCCGGGCCGTAGCCATAGCTGAGCCCCATACACCCCAAACCCAGAGCCGAGACTTCAAGACCTGATTGACCAAGAGAACGTTTTTGCATGTGCCAGGTTCCTCTTTTATTAGATTTAGACGTCGAGTTTGCGGCCGGTCAGCCACTCCACCATCGCCGGATCGCGATGCGAGAAGAAGGCGCTGGTGGCGGTATCCAGAGCGGTAATGTGCACCATGTCTTCCGGGCTCAGCTCAAAATCGAGGATATTGATATTCTCTTCCATCCGCGCTTTACGCACGGATTTCGCCAGCGAGACAATGCCACGCTGGTAGATCCAACGTAAAACGACCTGACCGACGCTTTTGCCATATTTTTCCCCGATCGCCGTCAATACCGGATGCTGGAACAGTCCATTTCGCCCTTCGGCAAAAGGCGCCCATGCTTCAGGTTGAATACCGCGGCTCTGCATCCACGGCGCCGCCTGCAGCTGCTGGTGGAACGGGTTAACTTCAATTTGGTTGACCGCCGGTACCACCTGATTAAAGGCCATCAGGTCCGCGAGCCTGTCCGGGTGAAAATTACTCACGCCAATGGCGCGGATTTTCCCGGCTTGCTGCAGCTCTTCCATCGCCCGCCATGCCCCGTGCACGTCGCTGTATGGCTGGTGAATCAGATACAGGTCGACATAATCCAGCTGCAGGCGGTTCAGTGAACGTTCAAACTGTGCCTTCGCCCCTTCATAGCTGGTGTCCTGGAGCCACAGTTTAGTGGTGACAAAAAGCTCATCACGCGCAATGCCGCTCTGCCGGAGCGCATTCCCCACCTGGGTTTCATTCTGATAGGAGGCGGCGGTATCAATCAGGCGATAGCCGGTATCAAGGGCATCCAGCACGGCACGCTCGCACTCTGCGGCATCCGTCATCTGGAAGACACCAAAGCCCAGCAGGGGCATCTCAATACCATTATTCAGTTTTACCGTTTGCATGACGTTATCCTTCAGCTGTTGTGTGAGAGAAGCATAACGCAGAGTGATTTATTCGATTAGATAGCGGAATGAACTAGGGTTTATTAGATGTATTCATTAATCCGGCAGGAGTCTGCCGCCCGCCCGCTGACGCGTTCCGGCCGCACACCTGGCGTGGGGAATATCAGGATAATAACGTTATTGTATTTCGCCAGGATGATTCTCACTATTTGGTTAAAAAAACAACCTTTGAAGTGCTTAATCTGAATTAAGGTAAAAGCAAACCAGCATCGTTGTGAGTTAAAATTCTTTCTGCTAGTGTCGATAAATATAACTTATCAAATAGTGTTTATTATGGTGGGAATCATGACAAGGAATAACCTGTTGGCGTTAGTTTGTATTTCCGTGGGTGTATTACAGGGCTGTGCCAATATAAAAAAAACAGACAGCGCGTTAATCAACGCGCCTGCCACGCAAAAAGAACAACCGGCCCAATTACCCGCTCTGCAGCAGTGTATCCAGGATGCCGATGCATTGGTTAAGTTAGATAAAAAATTCCAGAAAGACTCCAGTGAGCTGTATGGTTTAATTAACGATGCGAAATTCTATGCTTCGGTCTCAGGGCAAACATCGGCCAGCGTGAAATCAACCATCACCCCGCTGTTTGAATACAAGATCAACGATAAATGTAATAGTATTTCGCAGAAGCTAATAAAAGAATTTGAAAGTCGTGCGAAAAAAGCCGATCTCAATGACGGGACCGCCAGATGATCCACCGTCCGGGGATACTGAAAACATACCAGCGTCGCCCGCTGACGCTTGCCGTTGTGCTCTCTACCCTTTTTGTTTTCCCCCCTGCGCATTCTGCGGGGGAAGACTTCCTCGAAAATATTTCTAAACTCGAGATCCAGCATCCACCGCCCTCAGATAGCGGAGCGGCAGAATCGCCCGCGGGCCAGCAGCGGCCGGGAGGCGGCAGTACAACCAGAAAACAAGCCTCTCAGAAGCCAGCCCCCGTCAGAAAGGCCGCCGGCCAGGGCAGTAAAGCAGATAATACGATAGCGGCTCTGCGTCAACAGAATGCCGAACTGAGTGCCGCAGTCAAAGCGGCAGAGAAAAGGCGTGACGAGACCACCCGCACGCTAACGGCGCAGATCGCCGCGCTGGAATCCCGAAGCACGGCGCCTGACGGTAGCCAGAACGAAAAGCTGAACGCGCTGAGTATAAAGAATACAGAACTGACAACCGCCGCTGAAGCCGCGAAAAAGAAACACGATGCTGCGGTTGCCGCATTAACCGATAAAAATAAGATGTTACAGTCAGCCCTCGACCGAGTGGCGGTAAAAGACGACAAGCTCAACCTTGCAGATAAAAACAATAAAAACGCCTATGCCTTAGGGGTTTTCTATCTGACCCAGGCCTTATCGGCAATGGAAAAAATGACCGATAACGGGATCAAGCTCGCCCCAGCGGCATTGGTCTTTGGATTTAACGATGCCTACCATCAAAAACTGAAAATAAAAGAGAGTGAGATTGAAAAAACCGTTAACGCCCTGAATGACCAGATGTCGGCAAAGATTGTTGATATCGATAATAAAATCATGGCGAAAATAAAGAATAAAAAATACGAAATCTTGCCGAACGGCGTCTATTTTGTGGTGGATAAGAAAGGTAAGGAAAAATACAAGCCTGACGAGTTGCTGTCCATGAATATTCTGGAGAAGAAACTAGACGGTACGCCGATATTAAACAGCATGAACTCCAGCATGGTGTATGACAAACAAACCGATCCGCTGATGGATAAAGTCCTGTCGTCCGGCTTTAAAGGCGGCACAGTCACGCTGTATGGCCAGGCGGGTTCACTCTATAACCCGCCGCCGGAGGCGATTCACCCCACCACATTAATATCGATCACCTTTGAGCTGCTGCCATAGCAGCTCAACACTTCTGCCGGTTGTCAGGCAGAGGTATGCCGGGCAATAGCGTCGGCAGGCTCCGGTACCGCGGAGATATCCGAATAGGGCACGCGGTTTCGCACTGCATCAGGGTTCGGCAACATCGCAAAGGTGATCCCAAAGGTATTGATGCCCCCTTCACTACGGGCAAACACGTCCCCGCGATGCATAATCGCCACCGCTCGCACGATCGAGAGGCCAAGACCGTGGTGGGTATCACTTTTCGCCCGTGAGGAATCGACCCGGTAAAAACGCTCAAACAGGCGGTGCAAATGCCCGGGCTCAATCTGTTCGCCGGGGTTCGACACCGCCACGCAGGCCCGATCGTCCTGTTCGCTGAGCCTGACGGTCACCGTGCCGTGTGGCGGAGAGTGTCGGGCGCTGTTCTCCAGCAAATTTGCCAGCGAACGGTGAAACAGGCGGCGGTCTATATGCGCAATCGCCTCGCCTTCAACCTCCAGCGAAAGCTGCTTTTCAGCAAATGAAGGCTCGACATACTCAGCGGTTTTCAGGGTTTCTTCACGCAGGGAGACGCGGGTCAGCTGCGAGGCATGTTCACCCGCATGAGCATGCGACAAAAACAGCATATCGTTGACGATGGAGGCCATGCGTTCAAGTTCCTCCAGGTTGGATCCCAGCAGCTCTTCCAGCTCTTCAGGCGAACGCCGCCGCGACAGCCCCAACTGGGTCTGACCGATCAGATTGGTCAGCGGCGTGCGCAATTCGTGGGCTACATCAGCATTAAAACTTTCGAGCTGCCGCCAGGCAATTTCCTGGCGCTCAAGCACGCCATTAAAGGATGAGGCCAGCGGCTGGAGCTCTACTGGTAATGCTTCGGTATCCAGGCGTTGACCATGGTCTCCCGGCACCAGATGCCGTGCCTGATGGCTTAACGCCCCCACCGGCCGCAGGCCAATTCGGCTTGCCGCATAGCCCAGCACGGCGACAATCAACACCCCCAACACGGTAATAATCAGCAGCGTATGGGTAAAGGCATTGAGCGTGCCCATATAAGGCGTGGAATCAATAGCGACGACGTAGCGCAGAGCAGGCCGTTCGCCGTTGGCGGGAATGGTTTTCACCAGCAGGAACAATGAGCAGGCGTTATCCGTCGCTCCGGGCACGGTGTTGAAGCCCTCTTTCAGCGACGCCCACTGCACCCCGACCGGCGGGGTGCCGCCCACGCTAAAGCGGGGGTCATCGCTGACGATCCAGTAGCGCACCCGCTCGCCTTCCGAACTGGCAAGCACGGTAAATTTATTGGCCAGCGTCGACCAGCCGTCCGCCGACGTTCGCGCGGTGATCCACGGGCTCATCAGGGATTCGCGAAAATGCAGCTCGTTATGCATCTGCCGTCGTAAAGAGTCATGCAGCGAACTTCTCAGCAAAATGCCGATGGCCGCGACAATCAGTAAGGCGGATAACGCAAACATCAACGCCATATGGACGGAGATAGAACGCCTGGACATGCTTAACTCCTGTGCTTAACTCTGCGGTTCTGCCCTGACTTCAAGGACATACCCCATGCCGCGAACGGTATGCAGCAGTTTGACATCGAACGGTGCATCGACCTTGGCGCGCAGCCGCTTGATGGCCACTTCCACCACGTTGGCATCGCTGTCGAAGTTCATATCCCAGACCTGCTCGGCAATCATCATTTTGGATAAAATCTCGCCCTGATGGCGCGCCAGCAGGCTCAGTAAAGAGAACTCCTTCGCCGTCAGCTCCAGACGGACTCCGGCACGAAATACCCGGCGGGCCAGCAGGTCGAGCTGCAAATCGTGAATGTGCAGCTGCGTGATATCGGCGCCATCCGTGGCACGCCGGCGTACCAGCGCCTGAATGCGGGCCACCAGTTCAATCAGCGAAAACGGTTTGGGGAGATAATCATCCGCTCCCAGCCGCAGCCCTTTAACCCGCTCGTCGACGGCGCCGCGGGCGGAAAGCATCAGGACCGGCGTCTGTTTGCTGGCCCGAATGCCTTCCAGCACCCGATAGCCGTCCATGCCGGGCAGCATGACGTCGAGGATGATCGCGTCATAATCAAATTCCAGTGCGTAATGCAGACCCTCTGCACCATCCGCGGAGACATCAACCGTAAAGCCTGACTCACCCAGTGCGCGATTGAGGTAACTCGATGTTTTTTCTTCATCTTCAACTAATAACAAGCGCATCTTATTCCCTCTCGTTGAGTCCAGCCCGAGAACACAAGCAATGTTAACGTTTCACACCCGTCATCTGGCTGACATTTTTCTGACATTCCTGTCAGGAATGTGTTTCTGAATTATAGTAACCCGGAGATAACGGTGGATAATCCCCAGGATTGGGATAAGGACTATGAGCAGGATTCATAAATGCCGTTAATGCCGGGTTCAGGTGAAGATCGCAATCGCATTGACAGCGCCAACTGTAACGTTACACTAAACCGTTATTGTTGATGATCCCCCCGATAAGAAAGCGATGTTGGATGAGGTTTGCAGAGGTCATATAAAAAGGCCGCAGACGATCGTTAGTCAGCCACTCACCCATTGCTACAAAGGAGATGTATGGCAAACATTCGCGATGTCGCTAAACATGCTGGCGTGTCCGTTAGTACCGTATCCAATGTCCTCAATGGTCGCACCGATCAGATGCGCGAGGAGACCCTGACGCGCATTCAGCAAAGCATGCAAACGCTGAATTACTTCCCCAATCGTGTCGCCCAGCAACTGAAAACTGGCCAGGCCAAAATGATCGGGCTGCTGGTTCCCTCCATCGTTAACCCCAGCTTCGCCTCGCTGGTGAGGGAGGTTGATCTGGCGGCTAAAAAGCGGCTCTATCGTGTGCTGATCGGCAACACCTATCGCCAGATTGAAGAGGAAGAAGCCTTTCTGGAAGACATGTTCGCCCATGGCGTGCGCGGCATTATTGTCGCCGCCGGTGATATTGAAAAGCCGCACTTCGTCCGCGCCGCCGAGCAGGGAATGATCATGGTCAACTACGACGGTCGAATGCCGGTAAACGCCGCTTCCGGCGGCCTGGCACTCGACAGCGTCTCCATGGATAACATCGAGGCCGGCCGTTTAGCGACAGAGCATCTGATTGCCCGTGGCTGTCGGCGCCTGATCTTCGCCACCGCAGCCGGGATGACCCCCAGCCGCGCCCATAAAATCGAAGGTTTTCTCAGCGCAGTACAGCACCATGGCATATTTCGTGAAGGGATGATTATCGAAGAGCAGACGATAGCAGCCTACGGCGATACGGAAATGACCGAACTCGGCCGCTCGCTGGCGCAAAAGATCTGCCGCCTGTCGCCCTGCCCTGACGGCATCGTGGCGATCAATGACGCGCTCGGTATTGGACTGATGGCCGGCCTGCATGAAGCCGGAGTGAGCGTACCGGGTCAGATATCCATTATCGGTATCGACAACATCCCGCTCTCGGGGCTGGTTTATCCCGGATTGAGTTCGGTGATGCCTCCGCTGGGTGACATGGCGGAGGTCATGGTGAAACGGCTGATTGAGCGAACCGAAAACCCGTCGCTTGCGGCGCAGGAGTTTCTGTTTACGCCTTCGCTGGTGTGCCGTCAGTCGGTACGCGATGCAACCGAAGGCTAAAGCACGCGCTTCAGCCGGGTCGGTGGCGGGAGAGTCGCCCCGCCATCACAACAGCGTCGGACCGACGGTGAGCAGAATATTAGCAAAGCGGCGGGTCTCGCCGGAGGCGATCACCAGCAGAGTATCCGACGATTTTGCCAGTGCGTAAAACGCATCGCGGGCCACATATTCCGGTTCGGTCATTTCAGAAAGCAGGCTGCTATATTCGCTGGCAATTGTATTCTCAAAATCATCCGGGCTGGACATCAGCAGCGCTTTTTCAACGTTAATATAACCGAGTATTTTTTGTAAAATCACTACGCTGCCAATTAACCCCGGAGAAAAGTTAAGATAAATGATTTGTGCCCGTGGTGATGAATTGGTTAATAGTGAATAATTCGCATCGGCAATAAGAATATTGGCTTTATGGCCACATAGGGCCAGCGCCTGAAGTAGCTCCGGGTGAATAATGTCTGACTTAATCATTAATCGGTGTCCTTAGTTCATAGCCTGTCCATGTCCAAACTGACTGCAACAATATACGCCTGGAAGGATAAGCTCTTCGGCGGGATATTCCCGCCCCTCGAAGTTATGCCCGATAAATACCGCCGTTAATATCAAGCGTGGCGCCAGAAATAAAACCATCGTATTCGGAGGCGAGGAAACAGATCGCCCGCGAAACATCTTCCGGCGTACCGGCTCTTCCCAACGGGATCTCTTCGACAGTACGGTCAGCCGAGGCCTGGGTGGTATGCTGGTTATGAAAACGCGTGCCCAGAATCAGCCCCGGCGCCACGGCATTGACCCGAATGCCAAACTCACCCAGTTCGGCGGCAAGCGAGCGGGTCCACGTCAGTACCGCCCCTTTGGTCATAGAGTACACCAGCGAGCCAGAGTGCCCGCCGGAACGCCCGGCTAACGAGGCCAGATTCACGATGCTCGCGCCATCCGTTGCCTCTTTTAGCCACGGCAACGCCTGTTGCGTCACATTGAGCATCGTGGTCATGTTGACATCAATTACGGTGCGCCAGAACTGCGGGTCAATCTCCCCGAGCCATTTGCGGGCAATAATCCCGCCGACGTTATTTACCAAGATATCAATCCCGCCTAAAAATTCCGCCGCTTCGGTAACGCACCGTGCCGCATCCTCTTCCCTGGTTAAATCCGCGTAGCCGCAGGTCGCCTTACCTCCGCGCTGCTGCGCAAGGGCTATTAATTCTCTGGGACCTTCTTCACCACTGAAGTAGTGAATATAGATATCACACCCGGCTTCAATCAGTCTTTTTGCGGTCTCTTTACCAATACCTTGCTCAGCACCGGTAATAAACACTTTTTTTCCTGTTAATGTTCCCATTGTCTTCTCCTTTAATTAAGAATAAAGCGCCACCAGCACATAATATTTATCGCCGGTAGAAACTAAGCATGTCGATATGCCAGAACATTTCTTCAACGGTATTTAATTAGGTCCCCTCTGAAAAAAATAATGTCAAAATTAATAACCGGCCAGTCCCGGCAACCATGTTGTTAACGGGGGTACCATGGCCACGATAATAATGCCGATGAATACCACCGCCAGATATTTCGCCATTGGCCGGATAACATGTTTCATCTCCACGCCGCATATCGCGCAAGTGGTATAAAGACCGAGCCCGATAGGCGGGGAAAAGAGACCGAACCCCATTGCCATGATCATAATGATGCCGAAATGCAGCGGACTGAAGCCCAACTGTACGGCGATCGGCACCAGAATCGGCGCAAAGATAATCAGTGCCGGCGCCCCTTCCAGAACCGCACCAAAAATAACCAGAATAACGATGGTTAATAGCAGGAACAGCCAGGCCCCCTGCTCAACCCCGATGCTCACCAGTAATTCGGCTATTTGCTGCGGGATCATCTGTATCGTCAGCGCATACGAAAGGCTGGTGGCGCAGGCAACGATAAACAGCAGTACGCCAGACATGGCGGCGATATCGATGAACATTTTCACCGTGGCTTTGAACGTCAGTTCCCGAAAGGCAAGACGGCCGACGACAATGGCGTAAATCACCGCAAAGGCTGAAATTTCTGTCGAGGTGGCAATCCCCATCATTACGCCGCGGCCAATCATAAAGATCATCACCAGCCCAACGGCGGCGCCAAGATAGAGTTGTGTGCGTGGCCGTAACACCGGGTACGCTTCACTGACGTTAATTTTGCCGCCAAAGCGGTTGGCTGCGATCATCAGCAGCACCAGCAAACAAGCTGCGGGCACCAGGCCGGCGATAAATAGCGCGCCGATAGAGATGTTCGCCACAAAGCCCATCACGATCAGGTTCACACAAGGAGGGATCGTTTCGGCCATCACTGCCGAGGCGGCGAACACTCCCGCGGCCTCTTCACCATCCTGCTTAGCCCGACGTACCGCCGGCATCAGCACTCCACCAACCGCTGCCACATCCGCCAGCTTAGAGCCGGAGATCCCGGAAAAGAAGGCCATCGACAGCACGGTCGTCATGTTCAGCCCACCACGAAAGCGCCCCATCCCGCGAACGATAAGTTCAACGAGGCGCGTCGACATCCCGTTAATCTCCATGGCGGCGCCGGCAAGCAGGAAGAACGGAATCGCCAACAGAACAAAGTGGTCCACCCCCGCGGCAACCTGCTGGGAGAAAAAGACAAACGGGAGTGACGGATCGCAGATAAAGAACACCATGGCAGACAGGCCGAGGGTAAACGCAATCGGCACCCCCGCCAGAATACCGAGCACAAAACAGATGAGCATCAACCCCGCTGCCGCACTTGCGGGATCGGCCATCAACGAGAGTTTCATATAGCCGATGGCGGCCAGAACCACGATGCCCAGGCCACTTAACAGCACAACCCGAATGGACTCACGTAGAGCAAGTTCCAGTGCTGCCACCATCATCACCAGCGAGCCTATCAATACCGGAACGACGTAGATGGTCTGCGGTAATCCCGTCTCGGTGGTTTGCAGCCGCGCAGCCTGCACCAGGTCATAGCTGGAAATGACTAATCCGACCGCGACCAGAAACAAGATCCAGCGGCTGGCATGGACGACGTAGGGACGAACCCGCTCCGGCAGATAGCGCAGGAACAGATCGACGCCAATATGACCGCCTTTCGCCGTTGACGTGGCGACCCCAAAAAACACCAGCGCAATCATCAGTGCACGGGCCACTTCTTCAGCCCAGTGAATGGGCGAGTGCAACGCATAGCGCCAGATAACGGATGCAAACACCACCAGCACATTGATAAACAGCACCAGCGCCCCAGCCCAGGCCGTCAGGGTGGTTAAAAACCGGCTCAGTTTACCCAACAGCGCAAGGGCAACGCACTCTTCCTTTGCTTTAATAGAGATATCAGCCATGTTGAGTCCTCTCCACAAGGTTGCTAACCTCACCGCTTACCCCAGCCGTCACACCGCCGGGCAAGCGGTGCCGATCATGACGGGTCTTGTGCCGTCGCGGTAATTTCATCAACGATGGGCTTCATCTCCGGGTACTGGTCGAGGAAGGCCTGCCACACGGGCTGCACCTGCTGATAGAAGTACTGACGATCGGTTTCGCGGAAGGTCACCCCTTTCGCTTCGAGATTCTTGATGGCTTCCTGCTCTTTTTTACCTGCTTGCTGGCGCTCGTAGTCCGTCGCCTCTTTTGCTGCCGCCAGCACCTCCGCGCGCAGCTCCTGCGGGATTTGCTCAAAGCTCTTTTTATTCATCGCTATCATCAGTGGATTGTAGCTATGGCGGGTCAGCGTACCGTTTTTGACGATTTCATAATATTTGCTGGCATAAATCGTCGGGGCATCATGCTCTACACCATCAATCACCCCCATTTGCAAACTGGAATAGACTTCACCTCCAGGCATCGGGATCGCCACCGCCCCCATATGATTCAGCGTGGCGATAAAATTAGGCACCGGCAGGACCCGAATTTTGAGATTTTTTAAATCCTCAGGCTTTTCAATCACCTTTTTCGTATAAATGTTGCGTGCGCCCAGATTAAAGCCATAACCAAGTACCATCACATTGGCTTTATCCATCATGAGTGCCGAGAGTTTCTCCCCGGCTTTACCATCCAGCGCTTGCCCTACCTGGTTGTAATCTTTAAATAAATACCCGAGATCCAGTACCCCCATTTCAGGCACCAGCGTGGCCCAAATAGAGGTGCCGGAAATCATCATATTAATTGCGCCGATACGAACCTGCTGAGTGGCATCCGCCTCTTTTCCCAGCATGCCGTTAGCAAAATAGTTGAGCTTAATTTGGCCTTTCAATTTCGCATTATTGTTAAGGTTTTCCTGAAAGCGGCTGAACCAAATGTAGTGCGCTGAGGATTCATCCGCCGGGAGCGAAGAGTAAACGCGGAAGTTGAGCGCCGCATGAGCCAGGGTACTCACCGTACTCCCGACAAGCAGGGCTGAACTTAAACAGGCCAATGCAAAAATACGTCTGGCCGAACAAAACTGTTTCATTTTCATCATTGTTATCCTTTCACAAACCGTAGGGGTGTCTGTTGCACCTTTGGGCCTCGCTAAATCGCCAGGGTCTTCAGTCATAACCGGAATAAAAACTTCTTCTGTAACGTTTTAGTGTAACGTTACAGAACGTATCGATCCGGCCAGATAAAAGCAAGTTGCTTACCGGCTTGTACGTGCACAACGTGTGAATTTTGTGGCGGGCATCGCGAATTTAGCTGCTGGCTTTGCAGCGCAAAAGTCTGGCCGCCGCTGTTTAGTCACTGTTTAGAGCCTGTCCCCGTAAGTGAAATTGTTGCAGCCAGTTTGGCCACATACAGCATGAAGCAACCGGAGCGTACGGCAGTACGTAAGGATGGAGAGCACAGCCCGGGTTCAAAACAGCAAATAAAATAGCCTAATGGGCCAGGCTCTTAGTCGATGCCGTCCCTTCGTCTCAGGCGTCTACACTTAACAGAGAAGGGAGTGACTAACGAACCACTCGCTTTCCCGTTAAACGCTCTGAAACAGGACATCATCATGCAATTGAATGACCAGGATTTGTTTCGCCAACAGGCCTTTATCAATGGAGAGTGGCGCGATGCCACCAGCGGCGATGTGATTACCGTAACGAACCCCGCCAATGGTGAAGCGTTGGGTTCAGTCCCGAAAATGGCGACCGGAGAGACCCGTGACGCCATCCTTGCTGCCAGTCGTGCCCTTCCCGCCTGGCGCCAGCTCACCGCCAAAGAGCGCGCGACGATCCTGCGCCGCTGGTTCGATTTAATCATGGCGCACCAGGACGATCTGGCGCGTCTTATGACGCTGGAGCAAGGTAAGCCGCTGGCGGAAGCCAAAGGTGAAATTGCTTACGCCGCCTCCTTTATCGAATGGTTTGCCGAAGAGGGTAAACGGATCTATGGCGACACCATTCCCGGCCATCAGGCGGATAAACGCCTGATCGTCATCAAGCAGCCGATCGGCGTGACCGCCGCGATCACCCCCTGGAATTTCCCGGCGGCGATGATCACCCGCAAGGCCGGTCCGGCGCTGGCGGCTGGCTGTACGATGGTGCTCAAACCCGCGAGTCAGACCCCCTTCTCCGCGCTGGCACTGGCCGAACTGGCGACCCGCGCCGGGATCCCGGACGGGGTGTTTAACGTGGTGACCGGCTCCGCCAGCGCCATCGGCAACGAGCTGACCGGCAACCCGCTGGTACGTAAACTGACGTTTACCGGCTCCACCGACATCGGCCGTCAGCTTATGGCTCAGTGCGCCCAGGACATTAAAAAAGTCTCGCTCGAGCTGGGCGGCAACGCGCCGTTTATCGTATTTGATGATGCCGATCTCGATAAAGCGGTCGAAGGCGCAATGGCCTCCAAGTTCCGCAACGCCGGGCAGACCTGCGTCTGCGCCAATCGCCTGTACGTGCAGGATGGGGTGTATGAGCAATTTGCCGAGAAGCTACAGCAGGCAGTGAACAAGTTGCAGCCCGGCGACGGTCTGCAGGACGGGGTGACGACCGGGCCGCTGATCGATGAGAAAGCGGTGGCCAAGGTGCAGGAACATATCGCCGATGCCGTTGCAAAAGGCGCCCGGATTATCACCGGCGGCAAAGTGCATGCGCTGGGCGGAAACTTTTTCCAGCCAACCATTCTGGCCGATGTTCCCGACAGTGCAAAAGTGGCAAAAGAAGAGACCTTCGGCCCGCTGGCGCCGCTGTTCCGCTTCAAAGACGAAGCGGAAGTGATCCACCAGGCCAACGATACCGAATTTGGCCTGGCCGCCTATTTCTATGCCCGTGACCTGAGCCGCGTCTTCCGCGTCGGCGAAGCGCTGGAGTACGGGATCGTCGGCATCAATACCGGCCTTATCTCCAACGAAGTGGCCCCCTTTGGCGGAGTCAAAGCCTCCGGCCTGGGGCGTGAAGGCTCGAAATACGGCATTGAGGATTATTTAGAAATCAAATACATGTGTATTAGCCTGTAAAGCAGGCCTTGTTTAACACTATATCTATGGCCCAAAACGTGTTATTTGCCATCACGCTTTGGGCCTTTTTATGCCGTTGAATCGACGCCACCAGGGAACGTTGCAGCTAATTCGGTTGTAAATAATATTCATTAACCATTAACCATTAACCATTAACCATGCAAACAGAGAGGTTATTTTTTAGCAGAACCATATATGACTGCTTCAGCGGGCTCCATGAAATATTGACGTAATAACCTAAATAATAACCCGTGATTATTAGCAGACGATAACTTTCACCACAAAATGACAGGAGAATATTAGCGCTTATAATTTACAGTCATAGCAACGTTCATTCACATTAAATTTACAGCATTTTATTATTACATCATATTAAATTTAAACCACCATCTATTCGACATGATAAAAACTATACGCTATAATGATAGATGCTCATTGTTCATTAAAAATGCAAATGATTATCGGGCATCATGCACAATTTTAGAGCATACATTATTTTGTTTAATTAACTCTATTAAACGAGAGAAAAATGGCAGATAGTAAGATTAAAATTTATAATGCTCGATATAGCAAGTTGATGAAGCTACTGGATTTTTTTACTGTAAACATTTTGGTGTTCATCTACTTAAAGTATTTTCATGTTGAACAATCAACGGCATCAGTCCTGCTTGGAATTATCTATTCGCTAATATTTATTCGTGGCAATGAATATTTTCATCTTTACACCAATCAGTTTAGAGAGCATTTATTCACCAAGTCACTCTGCCTGTTTTTTAGCTTGTGCATAAGCAGCATCCTGTCTTTTTCTTTTTTCACGCTTGCCGAGAACCTGTTCAATAAACACTCGATACCAAATCTACTTTTGTTGGTTGAAGGCGTGATTCAATGTTCACTCATTATCTTTGTATTCGTTCTGGTTATCAGGTTAATTATCCGGCGTTTTCTTAACAGAAAAAAAATCAAAGTCGCGATCCTCGGCATCACCCCTGCTGGGTTAGCCATCGAGCATGCGCTGTTAAATGAGTTCACCAAAGACGGGATTGAAATCAGCTATTTTGAAGACCGAAATAATCAGCGCGATAGCCGGTTCATCAACATTGAACAGAAAGGCAATTCACGCGATTTACTCGCGCTTGCCAAAGCTGACGAGATTGACGAAATCTACATTGCGCTGCCGATGATCGCACAACAACGTATCCGGGAGTTCCTTAACCAGTTTTCTGACACCACCGTTGATGTGTTTCTGGTCCCTGACCTGTTCTCCTACAGCTCGCATATTTCCCAGCTTCGAATGTTCGGGAATATCCAGACCATCAGTATCTTCACCTCACCATTTGATGGTGAAGGCGCACTGCTAAAACGTATTGAAGATATCATTCTGGGGGCCTTCTTTACCCTGGTCAGTTTGCCTGCCATGTTGCTTGTCGCCATCGGTGTCAAACTCACCTCGCCAGGCCCTGTGTTGTTTAAGCAAAATCGCTACGGCCTAAATGGTAAGCAGATTCAGGTCTGGAAATTCAGAACCATGCGGGTAATGGAAAACAGTGAAGTGGTCAAACAGGCCACCAGAGGCGATCCGCGCATTACCCGTTTTGGAGCATTTTTGCGTCGTACCTCGCTCGATGAACTGCCCCAGTTTATCAATGTGCTGCAGGGACAAATGTCGATTGTAGGGCCTCGTCCCCACGCCGTGGCACACAATGAAGAGTATCGCGGTCTGGTTGATAATTATATGATTCGCCACAAAGTGAAACCTGGCATTACGGGTCTGGCGCAGATACATGGCTTCCGCGGCGAAACCGACACTTTAGATAAGATGGAAAGTCGCATTCACTACGACCTGAAATATATTCAGTCATGGTCGTTATTTCTGGATCTCAAAATTATTTTCCTGACCTTCTTCCGCGGGTTTGTGGGTAAAAATGCGTTTTAGACTCTATCTTCTGGCTGGTCTTTTGTATATACCCTGCGTTTATGCTGACCTGCAGGCAAAACCACATACGGGTGTGGCCGGCATCGATTTCGAAAGCCAGGTGGGCTATGACGTGGGTTACAACGACAACGTGACCTGGCAGCGGGCGAGTGACAATAAAATTGCCTCTGGTTATCAAAACATTAAACCCATCTTTAAAGCGATTGGGCAGCGTTATGAAGATCGCTATCTGCTGATGTACTCCGGTGACTATCGTAACTACACCAGCGATAGCGCAGATAACCGCAGCAACCATTTCTTCATGTTCAATGGCAACTGGCGCTATGGCCGGATGCACGGACTGTCGCTAGACCTGAATGAGACCCTGGGCCACGAAGAACGCGGTCTGGATACGACGCTGGGATTTTTGCCAGAGCAGTTTAAAGAGTTTGGCATTAACAAACCGCTGAGTACGCGCTTTTTCAACAGCGAACTACGCTACAGCTACGGCGCCCCTGAGGGGCGCGGCAAGGCGGAACTGGCGTTACTCTATAAGCAATTGCGCTTTCGCGATCTTTCGAACGTACAGGCTGCCGATGCGGACTTTTATTACTATATGCGCGACCAGGAATGGCATGAGAACAGCCTGGTTGCCGAGATTTTTGATCAGAAAGCAAAGACGCTGCGCTATCGCTACAGCTTCATTACCAACCAACGCCGCTATGAGCTGAATCCGTTAAAAGATACCAATGAATACTATCTGCTGGTCGGGATGAAAAACCGCCTTTCAGGTAAAACCGAGATTAATGGCAACGTAGCCTGGTTGTACAAAGATTTTATCCATAACCCTGATTCTCAGGGATTTAATGGACTAAACTGGGACATTAACGCTGACTGGAAACCTCTTGAGCAGATAAAACTCAATCTACACAGTTCACAGCGCATAAAGGACCCTTCTGACTCAGGCGGCTATATCCTGGTCTCGAATTTCGGTCTGGGTTATGAGCATCACTGGCTGGTGGATCGTTTTTCAACCCTGGTCGATTATTCCTACATTACCGAAGACTATAAACATCAATCAAATGGGCGAAAAGATCAGTCAAACCTTCTGTCGCTAACCTTTAATTATGATTATCGTCCATCCATCAATTTTAAGCTGAAGCTGCAATGGAACACGATGCACTCCAATAAAGATACGGACGTTTTTTATATCGGCCCGGACTACGATCACGCAGTCGAACGCACCCTCGGCTACAACGACTCGGCTATTATTTTTATGACGCAGGTACAGATATGATCCTTACAAGCAGGAAACTGGCAATGATTCCTCTGCTGGCATGGTTGCTGACAGGCTGCTCGACACCGCCACAAACGGTCAGAAACCCGCCTGATGCCGTCTATCATTTGGATCAAGGTGATGAAGTGAACATTACCGTATCAGGTGAACAGGATCTGACCATGCGCGTGAAAATCGATAACAGCGGCAATATCGAATATCCCTACATTGGTTCCCTGACGCTAAAGGGGAAAACCCCCGAACAGGTCAGTAAAGAAATTGCCGACAAACTGCGTGGCAGCTATCTGCAGGCCCCGATGGTGACCGTTAGCATTGCCGAATACCGTAAGATTTACCTGCTCGGCGAAGTCAAAAAACCCGACGGTTACGCCTGGGAGCCCGGCTTAACTGCCGAAAAAGCCATTGCCCTGGCCGGCGGTTTCACCGACCGCGCCGATCGCCATGACATCCGAATTCGCCAGGTACGCAGCGGTAAGCTGCTGGAGAATGTCGCCGCCGACTCCGCCATTCAGGCCGGAGATACCATTATTATTGGAATGAGCTTCTTCTGATATGGCAATTTCATTAGTAGAAAATGGGAAGAAGAAAGAAGGTGTTATCGACTTTGCACCCTATTTCAACAAAATTAAGCACAAGCTTATCTGGTGTATCCTGGTGGTCATTCTCGCGGGAGTCGCAGCATTTATCCTGACGCGCTTTATGTCGTCCAGCTATACGGCAACAGCGACAGTGCTGTTTAAAGCCCAGGCCCAGGATGTGTCGCCGCTGCCGCGACTGGAAAACTACGATTCCACCCGCAGCGATTACTACGAAACAAAGTACGCCTTAATGCAGTCGCGGGTTGTGCTTGAATCCGCCGTCAGAACCCTGAAGCTCGATCAGGACGCCGAGTTTAACGGAGGTAACAACCTTGATGAGGCGACGAGAGTCAACAATGCGATTCGCGCGTTGCAAAAAGAGATCACAATTTCTGGCGTAAGAACCACCCAGTTAGTCGCGGTTTCGATGGAAGCAAAATCGGCAGAGAAAGCGGCGGTCATCGCCAACGGTGTGGCTCAGGCCTTCATCGACTACAGTCTGCAGCTGAAGCAAAAAGCCTTGCTTCAGGCCCAGGGCTGGAACGAAAAAATGATGGATGACCTGAAAAACAAGATGGCGCAGCAAAAAGCGGACATCGATGATTACCTGAAAAAGAACGGGTTGTTAACGTTTCGCAGCATGGATGGTTATGAAACCGAGCAACTCGGCATCACCATTAATCATCTTGCCGATGCCACCCAGCGCCGCCTGAAGGCCCAAACCATCTGGGATAAAGTGCGTCGTCAGCAAGGTAAACCGCCGGAAGAAATCATTTCGCTGCCGGATATCTCCGGTCATCCACAGATTCAGGATTTGCGCATTGCCTTGACGCAAACGCGCCGTAACTTATCGGAAGCAGCTAAGCACTACGGTCCGAATCATCCCAAATATCGCCAGGCGCAGGCACAGCTACAGACCGTCAATAGCCAGATAGGTCAGGTACTGGGAGAGCTGTTAAACGGTTTGCGCCAGCAATACCAGATCGCCCTGGATGATGAGCAGCACTATCAGCAGATGCTTAACGCGCAAAAGGGCAACTTCCAGCAACTGGCGGCTAAACGCGATAAATACAACACCATGACAACGGAGCTGAATAAAACCGAGGAGTTGTATAAGTCGTTGTATCAGCGTGCCAATGAGCAAAAGCTGTCCGAGCAGTTTTCCGTTCCGGACGAGGTTATTTACGATGCGGCCGTACCGCCTGAAGTCCCGTCGAAACCTAATCGTGGATTGTTAATCGTGATGGTCGCCATGATGACGCTGGCCCTGTACGTCATGTACCTGATCATCAGTACCGCCCTCGATAAAAGGGTCAACAACATCAGTGAACTGAAAAGCAAAGCCGCCCTGGATGCCAGCGGTGAATTCCCGCTATTGCCCCATCAGGAGAGCGCAAAAACTACGTTCCAGAACGTGCTGTATGCCGACATGCTCCACAGCCTGCGCCTGGCGTTACTGAACAAAACGGCGCTCCCGAGCAGCATTTTGCTTACCGCTGTGCACTCGCAATCCGGCAATAGCCTGATGGCAGAGCTGCTGGCCTGGTCTGCCAGTAAAGCCGGTAAAACTCTGCTTATCGATCTGGATTATCTCACCGACTCCGGGTTATCCAGCCGCTGGCCTCAACATAAAGCAGGGTTTAGCCAATACCTCAACGGACAGTGTTCTGTCGAACAGGCGGTCATTGGCTTAGGCGATAATCTGGACCTGATGCCGCGCGGCGAGCTTAGTGATTCATCGTTGTTGTTGCTGACGTCAACGCAGTTACCTGCCCTCCTGAAGTCACTGCAGCAGACGTATTCGATGATCATCATCGATACGCCATCCCTCAGCCAGGCACAGGACAGCCTACTGCTGGCTCCGCATGTTGATATCGCGTTGCTGGTGGTTAAAGCCGCAGAACAGGCCGGACAGATTCGTGATGCTGATAGCCGACTCCGTGCGGCTGGCGATCTTCGCGTGACCAGCATTCTCAACCAGGTGACGGAAGATAATCTGAAGACTCAGGAAGGCCAACGTCTGACTGAACGTGATATGCGCGAACTCATTTCACCGAAATAGAGCTTATGAATTTAATTAAAAGCATCTCATCAATCGCCAGCTCTTCGGTCCTGTCCCAACTGATCGGCGCCTTTTCCGTGTGGCTGATTTCCCATCGCTACGGTATGGCGGAGGTAGGTCACTACGCGATGATTTATAGCAATGTACTGATCGGCGCACAGGTCTGTACCTTTGCATCACAGCTGTTGATCCCCCGTCAGGAAGATCATGAACTGGGTCAAAACGTGGTGTTTTGCCTGCTGCAAAGCCTGGTGATGGCGGTGCCGTGGGCGGTGGTTACCGGGTTGATTTTTGACCTGAATATTGCCTTTCTCTATCTGATGACACTGGGTTATGCGCTGGTATTAATAGCCGAGAACCTCTCGCTGCGTGGCGGAAACTATCAGTTTCTGACCTTTCAGCGTATCGCGGTTTCGCTAGTGGTGGCGATTGCCCTGCTGGTCATGCCCAATACCACGCTGTTCTATCTGGCATGGATGATCGGCATTCTGCTGCTGCTCGGCGCCTGTCTGCTGCGTTTATTTAACTTCAAAACGCTGACGCTGGCGCATTTCTCCCCGGCGATGAATTGTCGTTTTCTTCGTGAGCACTGGCAGCATATCAGCCGGGTGGGGAGCGCAGAAGTTCTGGCAATGGCCAGCAATAACCTGCCCACCATGCTGATCAACGTCTGGTTTTCACCGCTGGTTGCCGGCTATTTTTCGGTGGTCAGTCGCTTCTGTCTGTCACCGGTGATGATCATTGGCAATGCGGTACGCAACTCCATTTTCTCAAAGTGGTCAATGGACTTCCGCAATAATACCTTTAACTATCAAGAGTATAAAAAGGTACGTTTACTGTTAATTGCCGCGGCCATGGTTTGTATCATCGGGATCTGGATTTTCTACCCACTGGTTATGCGCCTGGGCTTCAGCCAGGAATGGCTCAACTCCATTCCAACCTCACGCTATATGCTGCCCTATCTGTTTGCGGCGCTGGCAGTCAGCCCCTTGACCGTCATCGAGCTGATTTTTGGTTCAAAGCGCTACTTCCTGCGGATCCAGCTGGAGCAGTTGCTGATTATCGGCATTGCCTTTGTGGCCATGCCCAAAATGGGCGTGAGCTATGAAATTTCGCTGCTGACCTTTTCGGTGCTCACCAGCTTACGGTACCTGTTTATCCTGCTGAAAATGAATGCCAGGGCGAAAAAACTCTCCCTGCAGGAGCAGAACGCATGCAACTAAATACCGGCCGCTATCTGGAAGCGTTTGCCCTGACGACTATCGTCTTCTGCGGCACGGTTCAGTATTTCACCGGTATCGCGGCCGTGCTGTGGCTACCCTTTTTTATGGTGCTGATCATGGTGGTGCTGCTGCTGATGCAGAGCCATCCGCAGCCCCTGATGTTAAGTACACGTGAAAAGGTAGTACTCGCACTCTATCTGACGTTTATTTTCCTGAGCCTTGCGTCAACCGTGCTGCAGTCCGGTATCGTGACCACTATCGTGGGCTTTAAGAACGAGCTCGCCCTGTCGCTAGTAATGTTCTGCATGTTGCTCGGCATGTTCCGCGAATCGCAGCTGCACCGGTTAACCCAGCTATTCTACTGGCTGTTTTACGTTCAGTTCCCAATAGCTATCTATCAGGTGCTGTTTGTGGTGCCAAAACGCGTCGCCATACGCGGCGAAGATGAAAAGTGGGATTCGGTTGTGGGCACTTTCGGAGGCGATCCGATGGGGGGAGGGAATACCGCCGCCATGGGGATGTTCTGCCTGCTGATCATGCTGTTAAAGGTGTCAGAATTTAAACACGGCATCTGCTCGTTTAAATCCATGGTCATTCATATCGTGCTCGCTTTTGTGCTCTGCGTGATTGGTGAAGTTAAATTCGTCATTCTACTCTCGCCTTTCCTGCTGGCTCTCCTGTGGATCATGCCAGGTTATGTCAGCGGCGTCAGTAAAGTCAGCCTGCGCTCGCTGTTGATTATCGCCGTGGGAATGGTGGTACTGATTTTTGCCGCGATCACGATTCTGGCTGCCAACTATTCTTCAGCATTTGGCGGCGACCCGACAAAAAGTGCGTTGTCGGTGTTTATCGACTCCCTTGGCTATATTTTTGACACTAACTACATTATGGATACCGGCGAGCTTGGGCGCTTTACCACCCTGTTTTTCTGGATGCAGCACAATGAGCTGTTTGGTCCCGGTGGAATGCTGTTCGGTTATGGTCTGAATGCCACCAACAGCGGCAGTACCGTCTCTCCTGGCTATATCGGTGCCTGGTTCCATTTAATTCTCGATTCCACCGCATTAAGCATGCTGCTTTGGGAAGTCGGGATCATTGGCGTCGTACTATTTATTGCCATGATATCGTCGATTCTTATCTCAATGAGGCCAAAAGAGACATTTTCTCGCAGTGAGCTGAAACGAGAAGATATACAACTGCTTAGTTCAGCACCGGCATTTTATGTCTTTGTCATCGGGTGTTTGCTCAGTCTCCCCTATAGCCAGATCCTGATGATTATTCCCATGCTACAGTTTTTATTATGGCTGGCCCTTGGGGCGCTGATTGTCATCCACCGCTCTGTCCGTTTGAATTCCGGTACCTAATATGAATAAAACTCCTTCGATTACCGTTAGCATTAAGACCCTGAATGAAGCACAGGGAATTGAAAAAACGATCGACAGTGTGCGTAAGCAATTACAGCCCTATCCTCACCAGATTATCGTGGCGGATAGCCTCTCCAGCGATAACACACGCGAACTGGCAGTCGCCAAAGACGCGATGGTCGTGTGCCTGGATAACGCCAAAGACCGCTGCTGCGGGATAGGCCACCAACTGGGCTGGCTCTATAGCGAAGGGGATTATCTGCTGCTGCTGGATGGTGATATGGAGCTGGAGCCGGGTTTCCTCGATACGGCTGTCGCTTTTCTTGAAGCCCATCCGGAATATGCCGGGGTGGCGGGCAGCGTAGAAATGGATGATGCTTCTAACTACGAATTTAAATCCCGTAAACAACGTCTGCATCTTATCTATCCGCAGGGTGACACCGACCATCTGGGCGGTGGCGGACTTTATCGTCGCGCGGCGATAGAAAAAATTGGTTATCTGACAAACCTCAATCTTCACGGCTATGAAGAGGCGGAATTAGGCATTCGCTTACAGGCTGCTGGTTATAAACTGCACCGTCTTGCGGCCCCCTATTTCAGCCATGCCTCTTACACCATGCCAACCTTCAAAATGCTCACCTATCGTTGGAAAAATGGCTTTTTATGGGCGCCGGGTGAGCTCCTGCGCAATTGCTGGGGCAAGGCACATTTCCCGGCGGCCTTCCGGATTGTCAGAAACGAACTGATATTTACCCTGTATCTCCTGTTTTTATTTGTCTGCCTTCTGTCATTGAATCTCAAACTGATCGCTATCGCGATCTTGCCCCTACTGGCATTTATTGCCCTGAAAGCGATTAAAAATAAATCATTGCGAGATGGCGTACAGAGCGTCATCAACTTATCGCTCTTTTCCGCAGGCCTGCTGCGTGGCGTGATTAATTCGGTCAAAGACCCGATGAAACGACCCGCGGTGACCGTGACTAATCCAAAGCATATCAAGACAGAAAATGAAAATATTATTCGTTAATAAGTTCTTCTTTATTAAAGGAGGAGCGGAAACCGTTTACTTTCAGGAGCGGGACGCCATGCTGCAATCTGGTTTTCAGGTTGTGGATTTCAGCATGCAGCACCCCGAGAACAAGCCCTCGCCCTGGGAGCCGTTTTTCGTACATAACGTAGATTATCATGGCAGTCACGGTCTGCTGGGTAAGATAAAAGCCGGCGTCGACTTTATTTATAATTCTGAAGCATGTGAAAAGCTCAATACCTTGTTGCTGCAGGAGCAACCGGACATTGTCCACTTCCACAATATCTATCATCAGCTCACGCCAGCGCTGATTGGCGTCGCCAAGCGTTTTGGCTGTAAAACCGTACTCACCGCACATGACTACAAAATCGTCTGTCCGTCCTACACCATGCTACGTGACGGACACGTATGCGATGATTGTATTACCGGTTCGGTGATGAATGCCTTCCGTCATCGCTGCCAGCAGGGTGACACTGGCAAAAGCCTGCTGCTCTCTCTGGAGGCCTACTGGCAGAAATTTGCCAAAAATTACGCCATGCTCGATTCCATCATCGCGCCCAGTGAATTTATGCGCCAGACCCTACTGCGTAAGTTACCCCACGCACGAATTGACGTCATCGTGAATGGCATTGATGCCAGCACGACAACGCCGGGCGAAACCGCAGGGGATTACTTTCTCTATATCGGCCGTTTGAGTCGTGAAAAAGGAGTCGCTACTCTGGCGCAAGCGCAACTGAAAATGCAGCAAACCATGCCGCTTAAAATTATCGGAGATGGCCCGTTAAATGATGATCTGCGCTCGCGTTTCAGCGGCCCGGAATTCCTCGGCTATATGCGCCATGGTGAGGCCCTCAACGATCTAATTCGAGGCGCCCGGGCGGTGATTGTCCCGTCGGAATATTATGAAAACTGTTCGATGTCGGTGCTGGAAGCCATGGCGTTTGGCCGCCCTGTCGTCGGCGGGAACATTGGCGGCATTCCAGAGCAGATCCGCGATGGCGTTGACGGCTACCTCTTTGAACCCGGAAATGCCGATGCGCTGGCGCAGATCATGGACACGCTGGCAGCAAACCCCCAGCAGGCCCGCGAAATGGGGATCAACTCCCGCCAGCGTTTACAGGATAAGTACGATCTTGCCCACCATATGCAGGTACTACAGGAACTCTATCAGCAGCTCGCGGGAGAACAACAATGAAGACCAACGTCACGGTTCTTGGCACGCGCGGTATTCCTGATGTTCAGGGGGGAGTAGAAACACATTGCCAGAATTTGTACCCGGAAATCTATCAGCAGAATCATGCAAACATCTGTGTCATCGCACGCTCGCCCTACGTTAGCTATCGTCAAAGCGAGTACAAAGGCGTCCGCCTGAAAAGCCTGTGGGCGCCAAAGAGCCGTAAATTCGAAGCAATTGTTCACTCTACACTGGCTGCTTTCAGCACCCTGTTTGACGGCTCAAACGTGGTCCATGTTCATGCCGTTGGACCAGGATTAGTAGTTCCGCTACTGCGTTTGCTGGGCAAACGCGTCGTCTTTACCCATCATGGCCCGGATTACGATCGCCAGAAATGGGGAAAAATGGCGAAAGAGATGCTGCGCCTTGGCGAAAAGTGGGCCGTCAAATATGCCAACGAAGTCATCGTTATTTCAGAAGTGATCAACAATCTGATCAAGACCAAATATGGTCGCGCCAACGCTAACGTCATTTATAACGGCGTACGTCAGTTGCCACTTCCGCCGCAAGAGGCAATGGCGGCGACGCTGGATAAGTACGGCCTGAAAGCGGGTCAGTACATTGTCACGGTAGCACGTTTTGTTGAAGAGAAAGGTCTTCATGATCTGATCGCCGCCTATGCAGCCGCGCAATGTCAGGTTCCGCTGGTGCTCATTGGTGATGCTGACCACCCCGATGAGTACAGCCAACGATTAAAGCAGCAGGCGGCCAACCAGCCCAATGTCATCATGACCGGTTTTATCAGCGGTGAGCCGCTTCAGACATTATTTTCACAAGCCGGGCTGTTCGTTCTGCCTTCATACCATGAAGGTCTGCCGATTGCCCTGCTGGAAGCCATGTCGTGGTCCCTGCCGGTGGTGGTCAGCGACATTCCTGCCAATATGGAGATTGCCCTGCCGTCCGATGTCTATTTCCCGGTAGGAAACGTTGCCGCCCTTGCGCAAAAACTGCAGGCCTGGCATGGCCCGGAAACCGTTGATTACAGCCAACTGATGCCAAAGTATCGCTGGCCAGAAATTGCCGCTGAAACCGCAAAAGTGTATCAGCGCCTAACCGATAAGGCTTGATAGTGCCGAAACCTACATCAGAACTGGTCGTCGATCGCTTCTATGCCTCGCTCGATGCGGAGGTAGAAGCCTCACTCACACCGGAACAAAAACGAGGCATAGAGCAAGCGCTGGTCCGGGCGACACTCGCCTCCCGACATCGGATTGATTTTCGGCGGAGCTTTCCTTTTTTTCATCGCCGCTACTTTGTGGTTTTCTTGTTTGGGCGGGATCTGCGCAAGCATTCTCGGGACGGAGCGCTCGGCCGCTTCTTCTCGACACTGGCGATTATGGCCGCCCTGCTGTTATGCATTTTATCCGTACTGCTTGCACTTTACATGCTCAAGTCCGCGCTTGGCATTGACGTCTTCAAGAACTTCCATGTCGGTATCTGGACATGGTTTGTTAACCTTCATGACAAAGTGAACTAATGATGGCTGCTGCTTATTTCCGCGCGATGCCTGTCCTGGCGACGTTCCTTGTCTCCAGTTTAGTGTCCTCATTTTCCGCATGGGCAGAACGAATCGTCATCACCCCGCCCGTCTTCAATGGGATCTTAACCAACCCGGGTATGGGCGTAGCCAGTTTTCACGACGGCTACGGGCAGAAACCAACGCCGGAGGAATACCCTGACACCGGCATTGAGTACGATCGTTTCTACTGGAGTGACCTGGAACCTCAGGAAGGTGTTTATCAGTTTGACGCTATCGAACATGCGTTCTCCACCGCGCAGCACCATCAGCCGGAAATGAACGTTGGCCTGCGCGTGATGGTGCTTGATGAACCGCAATCGGGTTCGAAAATACCGGACTGGCTGATAGCAAAAGGCATAAAAGGCCAGTGGGTCGAAAACGGTAAAACCTTTGTGCCGGATCTGAGCGATCCCGTTTTTATCGCCTACGCCCAAAAGCTGCTAAACGCCATGGGCACTCGCTATGATGGTAATCCGGAGCTGGCGTTTATCGATATCGGTATCGTGGGTTCCTGGGGGGAATGGCATAACTCCAATTTTGGCGAGCTGCAGCCGTTGATGGAGAAATACACCCCGGCGCAGCTCAATCGCTATGTCGATATGCACTTCACCAGCTTTCCCAAAACGCCCAAAATTATGCTTATCAGCGGCGGGGAATCCCTGGCCTACGCCAGCCGAAAAGGCGCAGGATGGCGTGCCGACTGCTGGGGTGACTGGCATAACTTTACTCCAGACTGGAGCCACATGCGCGACGATTACCCTGCGCGTCTTGCTGACGCTCAGGCTGCCTTCCCTGGATTTAACACCCGCTGGCACCATGCCCCGGTCAGCCTTGAGATTTGTGGCTATCTGAACGAATGGCAAAGTGTGCAGCACTACACCCGTGAACAGGTTCAGGCAACATTTGACTGGGCTATAGCGCAGCATGCCAGTACGTTAAACCTGAAATCGCGCCCGGTTCCCGCTGAATACCGAGATATTCTCGACCGCGCCTTATTGCATATTGGCTATCGCTATCGCGTCAGCCAACTTCAATTTGAAAATTCCGTGCGATCAGGCCAGCCGATTATCGTGGATGCCACCTGGCAGAATGATGGGGTGGCACCGGTTTATCTGCCCTGGCTGATACAATGGCGGCTCGTTAATGCCCATGGCGATGTCGTTGCCCGGAAAGGCACCCAGGATGATGTTCGTCAGTGGCTGCCCGGCAGCCATCAGAGCCATTTCTCTTTTGACATGCCCGCCGCCCTTCCCGCGGGGAAATATCAGTTGGAGGTCGCCTTAACCGACCATCAGGGCACGCCACGCATTCGCCTCGCGAATGAAGGCCGAAAAGCGGATGGTTGGTATCCAATGGCTTCATTTAACATTAAGGAATAACTATGTTTGAATCCATCCGGCAGGTACGTCAGGAAATCAAGCACACCGGCGGAATGAAAGCCAAAATTGCCATTCTGCTTTATCGTCTGGCTACGCTCTATCGCAGCCGTAATCCACTCTACAAGCTGTGCGCCATCCCCTTTGTCATCCTGAACAAAACCATCAACGAATGTCTGTTTTGTGTCGAAATCCCCTGGCAAACGCGTATCGGCTATGGATTAAAGCTTTTTCATCCCCACTGCATCGTCATTAACCGGGGCACGGTAATCGGCAACAACTGCATTCTGCGTCAGGGGGTCACTATCGGGAGCGTTACCGATAGCCATGGCCAGGAAGGCGCCAGCCCGCAAATTGGCGATAATGTGGAATTTGGTGCACATGCCATCGTGATCGGTGCTGTCACGCTTGGCAATAATGTGAAAGTGGGGGCCGGCACGGTTGTCACCAAAGATCTGACGGACTGCATGATTGCCGTTGGTCAGCCACCCCGCATCATTAACATGAGCTAAACATCACCTGCCAGGTAGGGTGAGCGAATAAAAAAATCCACGCTACATAGCGTGGATTTTTTCATGGAACCGTTAGCGCGTCAGGCACGGAGTCTGAGAGGTTCGCTCACGTCGTCGGCGGCTTCCAGCTTCAGGCTGAATGTCACCAGTAATGCTTTAGCCCGGTCGTGGAAATCAAGCAGCGTCTTCTCAAGCTTCTCTTTAACTTCAGGATCGTCGATCGCCTCCGGCCGCCAGACCCCTTCTTTATCGAACAAGCCAAACTGATAGCTGTAGGTGAAGCGCGATGCCTGTGCTTCCATCTCCATCCACCATCCCCAGAACTCGCGTTTCTCCGGCGCCGGTTTTACATTGACGCAGACTGCCAGGCAATCGAAAAAGAAGCGGTTGTCTTCACACTGCTCTTCGCGAATATAAGGGCCAAGAGCCGTGAATTTCTTAATCAGCTTACTCTTCAGGTGTCCACTTGGTAACGTCATTGCGATCTCCTTTAGTGATGCAACTGTTTTACCAAATCAATAAAATTTAGCAATATATTAACTAAATCTATCGCTGATCCACCGGGAGATCTGCTGAAGAGCGCGATCGAAATTGTGATAAACGGGCTTGAATGGAATCTCAAGCAGTTTGCCATCAACCGAAGACGACGTAATTAAACGCGATTCCTCTTCCGGGCTGAACGGATCGTTTTTCCAGAAGCCGGACAGCATCGGGGTTGGGCAGCGGCGCCCAAGCAGTCCCTGAGTTTTTAGCGAATAGCGGTTCAGCTCTACGCGCAAGGCCTCATCAGACGCATCGTGCATTCCCAGTCGCGATGCCAGGACGTCCAGATACATTTCCGGCACCCGCCCCTGACGTAGCGGATCCACCAGCAAGCTGTGTACCACCGGGCCAAGGCAAGCCACCGCCTTCAAACGCTGAGGCTCCAGATAGCCCAGGCGGACGGCGACGTTGGCGCCAAAACGAAAACCAAACGCCGCCACCCGGGTATGATCGACCCATGGCACGTTCGGTAGATATTTCAGCACATGCTGATGTAACAGGCTGGTGTCCTGGGTCAGTTTCCATTTTGACGAGAAGCCAATTGAAGGCATATCCAACGTCAGCATGGCGATCCCCAGCGGCGCAAAATACTTCTCATACAGGCTGTAGTAGTCGGTCTGAAGCGCATCCAGCCCACCGCACATCAGAACCACCGGATACGGCCCCTCACCTTTCGGCATATGCAGGAAGCCGGTCACCGGCGCACCGCCGGGCACAGGAAACTCCAGCTCACGCATCTCGCCCGGCAGGCGAAGCACCGCCTCTTCATAAGCGCGATTGGCCAGTGCCTGGGCCTGCTCGGCCAGCTCATCACCTTTAATATGCGGGTAGGCAGCAATACTGTAGAGGTTCGACGCATGAAGCCAGTGGCGCCCGCTGAGGAGCGGATCGGCCTCCTGACTGGCGGCCTGCTGCCAAATCATCGCCTGCTTCGCCCACTCGAAGATCCAGTTCCCGCCGCGATAGCCGACGACGGTATCGTAAAGGTCGGGATCGGTACGCTCTGCATCGCTCATCACAATGCGCGCCTGCACATCGAGGATCTCCTGAGGAGTAACGCCGCGCCAGATCCACATCAGGCGGTTGATCAGACGATACCAGTGATCAACATTGGCGCCATCAAGTGCGGACTGGATCGGCTGCTGCGAGCCCGAGGCAAACCGGCGCACCAGCGTAGAAGTTTCTGGATGTTTGAATCGTGGTTTAAACAGCGTTTCACTAAGGTTAGCTTGTGACATGTGCAGTCTCCATCGTGTTGCCACTCTGGTCATTGTAACCTGCATACGGCGAAAAAAAACCACGCCCGGCATAACCGGGCGTGGTAATTAGCATTTCGTTTGGAAATTAACGACCAGAAATCGGCGGTACGAACACCACGCCCATATCCCACGGTTGTTCAATCCAGGTATCCTGCGGAATATCAACAACATAATCATCAACCAGCGGGCGGCCAGCCGGTTTAGCGAAAATGGTGACAAAGTGAGCTTTTGGATACATTTCGCGAATGGCAACAGCGGTACCACCGGTGTCAACCAGGTCATCAATAACGATGAAGCCTTCACCATCACCTTCAGCGCGTTTCAGAACGGTCAGTTCGCGCTGGTTGTCGTGGTCGTAGCTGGAGATGCAAACGGTATCAACATGACGAATACCCAGTTCACGCGCCAGTAATGCGCCTGGTACCAGACCACCACGGCTGACGGCAATAATCCCTTTCCATTGTTCAGAAGGCATCAGACGATTGGCCAGTTTGCGGGCGTGAATCTGTAACATGTCCCAGGTGACGACGTATTTTTCGCTCATGTGAAGTGTCCCAGCCTGTGTAATACGGCTTAAATGATGTTCGAGGGGGAAAATGGTTGCGCGAGATTATAGAGATCTGACGCGCTAAAAACCAGTGTTAAGCGGCATTCGCGACGCTTTTTGCGCGGTTTACACTACCAGTCGCCGTGGAAAGTGGTATTCTCAACCCCACTGCGCAAGCCTGCGCTTGTTGTGCTTTTTATTGCTAACCCTCGACCTGTAAAAGATTTTTGCAGGCGATCGTAAGGAGACTCATCGTGTCTGAATTGTCTCAATTATCCCCGCAACCGCTATGGGATATTTTTGCCAAAATCTGCTCCATTCCCCATCCGTCCTATCACGAAGAACAACTCGCTGAACACATCATGGGCTGGGCAAAAGAAAAAGGCTTACACGCAGAACGCGACCAGGTTGGCAACATTCTGATTCGTAAGGCCGCCACTGCCGGGATGGAAAACCGTAAACCGGTGGTCCTGCAGGCGCACCTCGATATGGTGCCGCAGAAAAACAACGATACCGTTCACGACTTCACCAAAGATCCTATCCAGCCGTACATCGACGGCGAGTGGGTCAAAGCGCGCGGCACCACTCTGGGCGCGGATAACGGCATCGGTATGGCATCCGCGTTAGCGGTACTGGCTGATGACAGTGTGGTCCACGGCCCGCTGGAAGTGCTGCTGACCATGACCGAAGAAGCCGGCATGGATGGCGCGTTTGGTCTGCAGGCTAACTGGCTGCAGGCAGACATCCTGATCAATACCGACTCTGAAGAAGAGGGCGAAATCTATATGGGTTGCGCCGGCGGTATCGACTTTACGTCGAACCTGGCCCTGACCCGTGAAGCAATTCCTGCAGGTTTCCAGAGCTTCAAGCTGACCTTAAAAGGGCTGAAAGGCGGCCACTCCGGTGGTGAAATTCACGTCGGCCTGGGCAATGCCAACAAGCTGCTGGCCCGCTTCCTGGCCGGTCATGCGCAAGAGCTGGACCTGCGCCTGGTGGATTTCAACGGCGGTACGCTGCGTAACGCCATTCCGCGTGAAGCTTTCGCCACCCTCGCCGTGGCGGCTGACCAGGTGCAGCACCTGACCGCGCTGGTGAATACCTACCAGGATATCCTGAAAAATGAGCTGGCAGCGAAAGAGAAGAACCTGGTGCTGCTGCTGGATGCGGTCACCAACGATAAAGCCGCGCTGACGGCGGCGTCCCGCGATGGCTTTGTCCGTCTGCTGAACGCCACGCCAAACGGCGTTATCCGTAATTCCGACGTGGCCAAAGGGGTGGTAGAAACCTCTCTGAACGTCGGCGTCGTAACCATGACCGATGACAATGTCGAGATCCACTGCCTGATCCGCTCGCTGATCGACAGCGGCAAAGACTATGTCGTCAGCATGCTGGATTCACTGGGTAAACTGGCCGGTGCCAAAACCCAGGCGAAAGGCGCCTACCCTGGCTGGCAGCCGGATGCTAACTCACCGGTGATGCATCTGGTGCGTGAAACCTACCAGCGCCTGTTTAACAAAACCCCGAACATCCAGATTATCCACGCGGGGCTGGAATGCGGTCTGTTCAAAAAACCGTACCCGGAAATGGACATGGTCTCTATCGGGCCAACCATTACCGGTCCGCACTCCCCGGATGAGCAGGTGCATATCGAAAGCGTGGGCCAGTACTGGACGCTGCTGACGGAACTGCTGAAAGCGATTCCGGCAAAATAAGTTTTACCTGCATCAACCTCGCCCGGATGAAGGCTTATCCGGGCGACCTCACCTTCTCCATTCGATAGTTAATCAACGTCTCGCCGCGCACGCTCACCTGCTGCTGTTGCACTACCCTGAATCCATGTCGCTCAAAAAACGGTTTGGCCGTGATGCTCGCCTCCACCGTCAGCGTACCGGACGGGATCTGCGCAGAGAGTGTCTCGAGTAACCGGCTGGCAATGCCCTGACGGCTATGGTCCGGGGAAACGAACAGTAAATCGATATAGTGGCCCACGGCGGTAATAAACCCTACCGGCTGCTGGTCAAGCAGCGCCACCCATATCTGAGACTGCGCCATTTTTTGCCGCCAGCGCGCCTCATCCACCTGCGCCCAGGCGGCAATCTGCGGTGGGGAATAATCCTGGCTGGCGGTCTGTTGAATTGCCCGTAGAAACAGGGCGCACAGCGCCGCAAAGTCGTTTTCCTGATACAGCCCGATCGTCAGCATCGTTATAACCCTAATACCAGCTGTCGCTCGAGCTGCGGGTCAAGCAACGTGACGTGTAATCCCACCAGCCTGACCCCGCGGCCGCCCCGCCGCTCATGCCAGGCTTTATGGGCCGTTAAAATCAGATCGTCCTTGTTCAGCCGCGGCCAGACATGCTCCTGAGTGGTCAGCTGAAAATCATTAAATTTCAGCTTCACCCCCTGACGGGCAATCAGCAGGTCTGGTTTAACCTTCACCAGCCGCCGCTCCAGCTCCTGGTAGAGGTTTTCGATGATCGCTTCGCAGTCGGTCCACTCATGAATGTCCTCCATCAGGGTGCGCTCAACACCAATCGATTTACGCTGCCGGGAATTGTTGATCTCGCGCTCGTCGATCCCCTGACTGCGCTCCCACAGGATACGGCCAAGTTTGCCAAAGCGCTGGAGCAACATGGCCAGGTCGCTTTTCTGGACGTCTTCGCAGGTACGTAGCCCCATGCCTTCCAGCTTCGCGGCCGAGACCTTGCCCACCCCGGGGATCTTCGCCAGCGGCAGCGTGCGCACAAATTCCGCGACCTGATGTGGCGCAATCACAAACTGGCCGTTGGGCTTATTCATGTCGGAGGCAATCTTGGCTAAAAATTTGACCGGGGCAATCCCGGCGGAGGCGGTCAGTTGAAGTTCGTCGAAAATGGTCTGGCGGATCTCTTCAGCCATCAACGTGGCCGATCCCTGACAGCGAGGGCTGTCACTGACGTCGAGATAGGCTTCATCCAGCGACAACGGTTCAATCAGCGAAGTGTAGCGTGAGAATATTTCACGAATATGCGATGACGCGGCCTTGTAGGCATCAAAGCGGCCGGGCAGCAGAGTCAGATGCGGGCACAGTTTGAGAGCCATAGCGGTAGGCATGGCGCTACGCACGCCAAATTTACGCGCCGGATAGTTGGCCGTACTGATAACGCCGCGCTGTACCCGACTGCCGCCGATGGCGATCGGGATATCCCGTAGCGCCGGGTTGTCACGCATCTCGACCGCCGCAAAGAAGCAGTCCATATCGACATGAATGATTTTACGCATAGTGAGCCCCCACTTACCACTGGACAAGTATACAGCATAAATAAGGTCTATGAGAAGTGTACGGGGATCGCGCTGACAGAAAGAAAATGCCCGGCATCGCCATGCGCTACCGGGCATCAGGAAGAAAGAGACGCTTAGAGAATACGGTTTTGCTGGTGTTGCGCCTCGCGGGCCAGGCGTTTTTTACGCGCATCGCACGGCTCAGGGCAATCACACACCTTTTCGATTCCCAACGCAGTGATACCGCCACAGCTGCCCTGGATGCTTTTACGCTTGATCAGATACCCCAGAGACATCCCGAGGACCACCAGCGCGAAAATCACAAAGGTCGCCACAAACGCCGTCAACATCATCAACCTCCAAAATCATCCAGCATGATGTTTTCATCTTCAACGCCAAGATCTTTCAGCATCTTGATCACCGCGGCATTCATCACCGGCGGCCCGCACATATAAAACTCACAGTCTTCCGGGGCCGGGTGATCGCGCAGGTAGTTTTCATACAATACATTGTGAATAAAGCCGGTATGGCCGTTCCAGTTGTCTTCCGGCAGCGGGTCGGACAAGGCCACGTGGAAGGTGAAGTTCGGATTCTCACGGGCCAGCTGTTCAAACTCGTCGTCGTAGAACATTTCACGCAGCGAACGCGCACCGTACCAGAAGCTGATTTTACGCTTACTGTGCAGCCGTTTCAGTTGGTCGAAAATATGCGAACGCATCGGCGCCATACCCGCACCACCGCCGATAAAGACCATTTCAGCGTCGGTGTCTTTGGCAAAGAATTCGCCAAACGGCCCGGAAATCGTCACCTTATCACCGGCTTTCAGCGACCAGATATACGAAGACATAATCCCCGGCGGGGCGTCCGGCACCTTCGGCGGCGGCGTGGCAATACGCACGTTAAGCATAATAATGCCTTTCTCATCCGGGTAGTTCGCCATGGAGTAGGCGCGCAGCGTCGGCTCTTTGACGTCGGAAACGTAGCGGAACAGGTTGAATTTATCCCAGTCAGAACGGTACTCGTCCGGCACATCGAAGTCCGCGTAGGCCACTTTGTGCGACGGGCACTCAATCTGGATATAGCCACCGGCACGGAACGGAACGGCTTCGCCATCCGGCACCCGCAACTTGAGCTCCTTAATGAAAGTTGCTTTGTTATCATTCGAGATAACTTCACACTCCCATTTTTTCACCCCGAAGATCTCTTCCGGCAGCTCGATCTTCATGTTTTGTTTTACCGCGACCTGGCAGGCCAGACGGCAGCCCTCTTTCGCCTCACGCTTGGTAATGTGGGACAGCTCGGTGGGCAGGATATCGCCGCCGCCCTCTTTTATCGTGACCCGACACTGGCCACAGGAACCGCCGCCGCCGCAGGCCGAAGAGACGAAGATGCCGTTGCTGGACAGCGTGTTCAGCAGCTTATCGCCCGCCGGGGTGCGGATCTGTTTATCCGCTTCATTGTTGATTTCAATGACCACATCACCGGCGTTGACCAGCTTCGATCGCGCCACCAGGATCAGCCCCGACAACACCAGCACGATCAGCGTGAACATCACGACGCCAAGAATAATTTCCATACTTTCCGCCCTTATAGCTGCACACCGGAGAATGACATAAAGCCCAGCGCCATCAGACCCGTGGTAATAAAGGTGATCCCTAACCCGCGCAGACCGGCGGGCACATTTGCGTACTTCATTTTTTCACGAATGCCCGCCATCGCGACAATGGCCAGCATCCAGCCGATGCCGGAACCGAAGCCGTAGACGATGGATTCAGGGAAGTTGTAGTCACGCTGTACCATAAAGGAGACGCCGCCGAAGATGGCGCAGTTTACGGCGATCAGCGGCAAGAAGATCCCCAGCGCGTTGTACAACGCCGGGAAATACTTATCGAGGATCATCTCCAGAATCTGCACCAGCGCGGCGATAACGCCGATGAAGGTGATAAAGTTCAGGAAGCTGAGATCAACACCGTCCGCCAGCGCGCCGTCGCGCAGCACCAGGTTGTAGACCAGATTGTTGATCGGTACCGCCAGCCCCAGCACCACCGTGACGGCAACGCCCAGGCCAAACGCCGTAGAGACCTTTTTCGACACCGCAAGGAAGGTACACATCCCGAGGAAGAAGGCCAACGCCATATTCTCAACAAACACGGCGCGAACAAACAGGCTAATGTAATGAGCCATAATCGGTTACTCCTTTTCCTGCTGTTCAGGCTTCCAGCTACGCAGCGCCCAGATCAGCAGACCGATAATGAAAAACGCGCTCGGCGCCAGCAAAAACAGCCCGTTTGGCTGATACCAGCCCCCGTTCTGTACCGTTTCCAGCACGGTGATACCAAACAACTTGCCGCTGCCGATAAGCTCACGCAGGAAGCCAACAATCATCAGGATCGCGCCATAGCCCAGGCCGTTGCCGATACCGTCCATAAAGCTGGCCATCGGCGGCGACTTCATGGCATAGGCTTCCGCACGCCCCATCACGATACAGTTGGTGATGATCAGCCCAACAAATACCGACAGCTGTTTGGAGATCTCGTAGGCAAAAGCGCGCAGCAGCTGATCGACCACAATAACCAGCGAGGCAATAATGGCCATCTGTACAATGATGCGCACGCTGTTGGGAATATGGTGGCGGATCATGGAGATAAACATGCTGGAGAACGCCGTTACCAGCGTCACCGCGATGGTCATTACAAATGCGGTCTCAAGTTTAGTGGTCACCGCCAGTGCGGAACAGACGCCCAGCACCTGCAATGCAATCGGGTTATTCGCGACGAGCGGCCCAACCAGCACCCGCTTCATCTCTTTCATTTCGCCCTGTTCAGCCATTATTCAGCCCCCCCTCACGAACCTTTTTCAGGAACGGGCCAAAACCCATTTCGCCCATCCAGAAATCAAAGCTATGCTGCACGCCATTTGAGGTCAGCGTCGCACCGGACAACCCGTCAACGGCGTGAATATCACCCGCTCGAGCTCCGCCCTTCACCACTTTCAGCGCAGGGTGACCATTGTCA
Organism: Klebsiella sp. B345; assembly: GCF_051131735.1. Taxonomy (NCBI): domain Bacteria; kingdom Pseudomonadati; phylum Pseudomonadota; class Gammaproteobacteria; order Enterobacterales; family Enterobacteriaceae; genus Klebsiella; species Klebsiella sp. B345. The sequence goes on along the minus strand of NZ_CP180443.1, from coordinate 3,987,953 downwards.
TCCAGCACCTGCTTGCCGACAAACTGCTGGCGCCAGTTCGGGTTTTCGACTTCCCCCCCGAGACCCGGCGTTTCGCCCTGATCGTAATAGGTGATGCCTTTTACCGTGCGGCCATCGGTGTCCATCGCCACAAAAGCGTACATCATCGACCACAGACCGTTACCGTAGACAGGGAGCACCACTTCCTGAACCTGCTGCTTTTCATCACGCACCAGGTAAATTTCCGCCAGATTGCTGCGGCGCTTAATCCCTGCCGGATCCTGGCTGGCATCAAGCGCGATACTCTGTTCCGGGTCTTTCAGCGCCTGCGACTGATTAAATTTACCTGGGTCCTGATCCAGCAGGTCGCCGGTGGTTAAATTCACCAACCGCGGGGAGATTCGGGCGGCAAAAACGGCAGCCACCTCATCCGGGGTCATGTCCGGTTTCATCAGCCCGGAGACCGCCAGAATGTTGCGTTGTTTATCCAGCGCGCGCTGCTCCTGCTGACGCGACTTCAGGCCAACCGCAGATCCGGCAACCACAATAGAGCAGACCAGGCAAAGCACCAGCACCACCAGCAGCGTTTTGCCGATGCTATCGTTACTTTTTTTCTCAGCCACGCGATTTCCTCCGCTTAATATTGGCCTGCACCACCAGGTAATCAAACAGCGGCGCAAAGAGGTTGGCGAAGAGGATCGCCAGCATCATCCCTTCTGGATAGGCCGGGTTGACCACGCGGATCAGCACGCACATCACGCCGATCAGCAGGCCATAACTCCATTTCCCTTTATCAGTAAATGACGCGGACACCGGGTCCGTCGCCATAAACATCATGCCGAAGGCGAAACCGCCCAGCACCAGGTGCCAGTACCACGGCATGGAAAACATCGGGTTCGTGGACGAGCCAATGAAATTAAACAGCGTCGCCGTGGCGATCATGCCAATCATGACCCCGGCGACGATGCGCCAGGAGGCGATGCGCCCGAAAATGATAATCGCCCCGCCGATCAGGATCATCAGCGTCGAGACTTCACCGATAGAGCCGGGAATATTGCCCAGGAAAGCATCCATCCAGCTTACAGGTTGGCCGCTGGTGACATTCACTAACGCCTCGCCGCCGCCGCTCGCCCACTGGGACAGCGGTGTCGCACCGGAGAAGCCATCCGCCGCGGTCCACACCAGGTCACCAGATATTTGCGCCGGATAGGCGAAGAACAGGAACGCACGCCCCGCCAGCGCCGGGTTGAGGAAGTTACGCCCGGTACCGCCGAAAATTTCCTTAGCGATGACCACACCGAAGGTTATCCCCAGCGCCGCCTGCCACAGCGGCAAGGTTGGTGGAACAATCAGGGCGAACAGAATCGAAGTGACGAAGAAGCCTTCGTTGATCTCGTGCTTGCGCACGATAGCAAACAGCACCTCCCAGAACCCACCGACCAGGAACACCGTGATATAGACCGGGAGGAAGAACACCGCGCCCAGCGTCATCATGCTGAGCCAGCCCGCGTCTGCGCTGAAGCTTACCCCCAGCCACTGGGCCACGCTGTAGTGCCAGTTGCCGGCGATAACCTGCTGCAGCTGTTCTGCCCCATACAGTTTGTCCAGCGCCGGAATGGTTTGCAGACCGACGTTGTACATTCCCCAGAACATGGCCGGGAACACCGCAAACCAGACCAGAATCATCATGCGTTTGAGGTCGATGGCATCGCGGACGTGCGCCGCGCCCCGGGTCACCTGACCTGGGGTATAGAACAGCGTCGCCGTCGCTTCGAACAGCGGGTAGTATTTTTCCAGCTTACCGCCATGTGTAAAGTGCGGCTCAATTTTGTCGAACAGTTGCTTCAAGCCCATCACTTATCCTTCCTGCTCAATCTGGGTTAACACGCTACGCAGCGCCGGGCCATACTCATACTTGCCGGGACAGACGTAAGTGCACAGTGCCAGATCTTCTTCATCCAGCTCCAGGCAGCCCAACGCCTGCGCGCTGTCGGTATCACCCGCCAGCAGGTCACGCAGCAATATGGTGGGCAGAATATCCAGCGGCATGACTCGCTCATAGTTGCCAATCGGCACCATGGAGCGCTCGCCACCGTTGGTATCGGTCGAGAAGTTGAACAGCTTATGCTTGAGGAAATGGCCAAGCGTGGTGCGGGTAATCGAGAATTTGTCTTTGCCTGGCATCACCCAGCCAAACAGCTCTTTTTCTCGGCCCTCTTTGACCACGCTCACCTGCAGGTGGAAGCGTCCAAGGAACGCATGCGGCCCCTGTGCGCGGGTCCCGCTCAGAACAGAGCCTGAAATAACACGGTTCTCGCCGTCGAGCAGCTCACCGGCCAGCAGTTCATCCAGGCTCACGCCGCAGCAGGTTTTTATCAGCCGCGGCTCTTTGACCTGTGGGCCGCCAAGCGCAATCACCCGCTCGCTGGAGAGCTCTCCTTCGAGGAACAGCCGGCCAATGGCGATCGTATCCTGATAATTCAGGTGCCAGACCTGCTTTGTCAGGCTGACTGGCTCAAGGAAATGGATATGGGTGCCAGCCAGCCCCGCAGGATGCGGCCCAGCGAACTGGTTAAAGGTCACCTGCCCCGAGCGGTGGCCGCCAAGCTTGCCGCCGCTAGCCTGGCAAACATGCACTTTGCCGTCCGTCAGACTCGCCAGCAGGGTGAGGCCGGCGTCGAAGGCTTCGCGCTGGGCGAAAATGATCGGCTGAGGATCGGCGGCCAGCGGGTTGGTATCGATGGCGGTAACGAATATCGCCGCCGGAACGCTGTCCGGTGCCGGGGTTTTACTGAACGGACGCGTCCGCAATGCGGTCCACATCCCTGAGGTCAGTAGTTGATGCTGCACCGTTTCCCGCGACAGTCCGGCAAGATCTTCAGGCGCATAACGAGGGAACTGAACGGCATCGTCGCCGTCAACATCAATCACAATGGATTGCAGAACCCGGCGTTCGCCGCGATGGATGGCGCTAATGACGCCAGCCGCTGGCGCGGTAAAGCAGACTCCGGGATTCTTTTTGTCCTCGAACAGCGTCTGCCCTTTTTGCACCCGGTCACCTTCACGGACGGCTAATGAGGGGCGCATGCCGACGTACTCTTCGCCCAACAGCGCGACGCGTTTAACCGCAACCTGAGAAGTTATCTGCTGTGATGGCATGCCAGCTATGGGCAAAGTCAGCCCTTTCGTGATTTTAATCATATCGTTAGCAGGTATCCGTAACCTAAACCCCGGTATCAGACCGAGGCCAGCAACATTGATGGGAAATCAGAGAAATAAGGAGAAGCGTGGTCCTGGAGATTCACCAGACGGGAGAGAAGCATCCTTTCTTACCCTGATCGTTAAGCAGGGCAAGTGTAACATTTCATACGTACCCGCTGTAGATAAACTGTGACAGCGTAGCGACAAAATGAGACCTGTTGCGCAAAGTTCTGACTGCGCTTTCATCAGGGATTGGTTATAAAGGAGAACTAAATTGTAAAAGCAGCAACGCTGCGCTTGCGAAAAACTGCCGTGATGCTAATGTGAGCGCTCTAAATCCAGACAAGTCTGATTTCGGGTCTCTCTTGCCGTCCTGGCAATATTGTTTTTGGTTTATCAAGGAACATGCAGTATGCGCAAAATCGCATTGTTTATTGCGATGCTTCTGTTGCCGTGCGTTTCATTTGCTGGGTTACTCAGCAATGGTGGCTCGACGACGCCGGTTAGCAAAGAATATAAGCAACAATTGATAGGTTCCCCGGTTTACATCGAAATCTTCAAAGAAGAGCGCATGCTCGATCTTTACGTCAAAATGGGCGAAACCTACCAGCTCCTCGACAGCTACCGAATCTGCAACTATTCCGGTGGTCTTGGGCCGAAGCAGCGTCAGGGTGACTTCAAAAGTCCTGAGGGGTTTTACAACATCACACGTGGCCAGCTCAAACCGGATAGCCGGTTCTATAAAGCGATTAATATCGGCTTCCCGAATGCTTACGATCGCGCGCATGGTTATGAAGGCAAGTACCTGATGATTCACGGTGCCTGTGTATCAGTGGGTTGCTATGCCATGACCGATGACGGTATTGATGAGATTTTCCAGTTTGTCACCGGCGCTTTAGTGTTTGGCCAGTCAAACGTCCAGGTCAGCATTTATCCTTTCCGCATGACCAACGCCAATATGGAACGCCATAAATACTCTTACTTTGCAGATTTCTGGAAACAGCTGAAGCCAGGCTACGACTATTTCCAGCAAACCCGCAAACCACCGGTTATCTCGGTGATGGATGGCCGTTACGTGGTGAGCAAACCGCTTAGCCATGAAGTTATCCAGCCGCAGCTGGCATCAAACTACACGGTCCCCCAGGCAAAATAACGCCCACTCGCCTGGCATGATCTTATTCCAGGTCTCATTGCCGGTCAGCGGCTGAGTCGCGATAACAGAGACCACATCGTTCGGTGTGGTCTCTCGCTGAAAATCGATTTCGACATCCTGATCCAGCAGCGTTGCCACGCCAAACGGCGCGCGTCGCGTAATCCAGTACAGGTTCGTTGAGCAGAACGCCATCACGTAACGCCCATCCGACAGCAGCATATTGAATACGCCTTTTTCCCGCAGCGTTCCCGCCAGCGTGGCGATATAACTGAATGCCTCAACCATGTCATCCGGCGTCCCCGAATAACGCTCAGTCAGGCAGTGCAGTAACCAGCAAAACGCTTTTTCGCTATCGGTTTCCCCCACGGGTTGAAGGTTGCCCGTTTCCAGGGATTCATAACCTTCTAACTGGCCGTTATGCGCATAGGTCCAGTTGCGGCCCCACAGTTCACGGGTAAAGGGATGGGTATTTTCCAGCGCGACAATCCCGCGGTTTGCCTGACGAATATGGGCAATCACCGAGCATGATTTGATGGGATAGTCTTGCACCAGTTTCGCGATGGGTGACTGGAAGCTTGGCTGAGGATCTTTGAATGTACGACAGCCTTTACCTTCATAGAAGGTGATACCCCAGCCATCTTTATGCGGGCCGGTGCCGCCACCGCGCTGGACCAGCCCGGTAAAGCTAAAACAAATATCTGTGGGCACATTCGCGCTCATCCCGAGCAATTCGCACATACATCACCTCATACCACGCAGCTTACACACAAAAGGGCGGGTTCTCTCCATCTGAATGCGGCCAGGCTTGTTGCCCGTTAGCTGCCAACAGCGCTGCCCGCAAGAGCATGGCGAACCCACTCGCCTTTTAAGCTTTAACCATCTCTTTTTCGATCAGCATGATCAGAATATGGATCACTTTGATGTGAATTTCCTGAATGCGATCGGCATAACCAAAATGCGGTACGCGGATTTCAACATCGGCGGACCCTGCCATTTTGCCACCGTCTTTACCCGTTAGGGTAATGACTTTCATCCCCTGCGCACGGGCGGCTTCAATGGCCTTAATCACGTTGCCGGAGTTACCAGAAGTAGAGATCCCCAGCAGCACGTCGCCGGTGCGACCCACGGACTCGACGTAGCGGGAGAAAACGTACTCATAGCCAAAATCGTTACTGACACAGGACAGGTGGCTTACGTCTGAAATCGCAATCGCTGGGTAGCCAGGGCGATTCTCACGATAGCGCCCGGTCAGTTCTTCCGCAAAGTGCATCGCATCGCAGTGGGAACCGCCGTTACCGCAAGAAAGGACTTTACCGCCGGCCTTAAAGCTATCTGCCAGCAGTACCGCAGCACGCTGAATCGCGTGGATATTAGCGTCATCCTGCAGAAAGTTAGCCAGCGTTTCCGCAGCTTCGTTCAGTTCGTTACGAATAAGATCCTGGTACATGAGGATAATCCTTCAGTATGAGTGGAATAACCCTGGCAGTGTACCGGATAGCCGGCGAGGCGAGAAGCAGCAGGCAGCGTTATCCACCGCGCTTTTGATTTTACGTGCCGCTTTTACGAACAACAATGTGAGCGAGGTTGTAATTATTTTGTAAACACATTGCTAAAGAGAATCACATCCACTACAACCATATCATCACAAGTGGTCAGACCTCCTACAAGACAGGGGCATTTCTCTATGATGATTTTGAGTATTGTTGCAACCGTTGTTCTGCTCGGTGCGCTGTTCTACCACCGGGTCAATCTCCTGCTGAGCAGTGCGATTTTGCTTGCCTGGACCGCGGCGCTCAGCGTTGCCGGCCTGTGGAATATCTGGCTGCTGTTGCCGCTGGCGATTATTCTGCTGCCGTTTAACTTTGCGCCAATGCGCAAATCACTGTTCTCGGCGCCGGCATTCCGGGCGTTCCGCAAGGTCATGCCGCCGATGTCACGGACCGAAAAAGAAGCCATCGATGCCGGGACCACCTGGTGGGAAGGCGACCTGTTCCGCGGCACGCCGGACTGGCAGAAGCTACACAACTATCCGCAGCCGCGTCTGACCGCTGAAGAGCAAGCGTTCATTGATGGCCCGGTCGAAGAAGCCTGCCGCATGGCGAACGACTTCGAAATCACCCACGAGCTGGCCGACTTACCGCCGGAACTGTGGGCCTATCTGAAAGAGCATCGTTTCTTTGCGATGATCATTAAAAAAGAGTACGGCGGCCTGGAATTCTCGGCTTACGCGCAGTCTCGCGTGCTGCAAAAGCTCTCCGGTGTTTCCGGCATTCTGGCGATTACCGTCGGCGTACCGAACTCCTTAGGCCCGGGCGAACTGCTGCAACATTATGGTACCGACGAGCAGAAAAACCATTATCTGCCGCGTCTGGCACGTGGTCAGGAAATTCCGTGCTTTGCTCTCACCAGCCCGGAAGCGGGTTCTGATGCCGGCGCCATCCCGGATACCGGTGTGGTCTGCATGGGTGAATGGCAAGGCGAGCAGGTGCTGGGTATGCGCCTGAGCTGGAACAAACGCTATATCACCCTCGCCCCTATTGCCACCGTGCTCGGGCTGGCGTTTAAACTTTCTGACCCGGACCGTCTGCTTGGCGGTGAAGAGGAGCTGGGCATCACCTGCGCCCTGATCCCAACCACCACCCCAGGTGTTGAAATTGGCCGTCGCCACTTCCCGCTGAACGTCCCGTTCCAGAACGGTCCTACGCAGGGTAAAGACATTTTCGTCCCTATCGATTACATCATCGGCGGTCCAACCATGGCCGGTCAGGGCTGGCGGATGCTGGTCGAATGCCTGTCCGTAGGACGCGGCATCACCCTGCCGTCCAACGCCACCGGCGGGCTGAAATCCGTCGCGATGGCGACCGGGGCCTATGCCCACATTCGTCGCCAGTTCAAAATTTCCATCGGCAAAATGGAAGGCATTGAAGAGCCTCTGGCACGTATTGCCGGTAACGCCTACGTCATGGATGCCGCTGCATCTCTGATTACTTACGGCATTATGCTTGGCGAAAAACCAGCAGTCCTGTCGGCTATCGTGAAATATCACTGTACCCACCGTGGACAGCGCTCGATCATCGACGCGATGGATATCACCGGCGGGAAAGGCATTATGCTCGGCGAAGGTAACTTCCTGGCGCGTGCCTATCAGGGGGCGCCGATCGCCATCACCGTGGAAGGGGCCAACATTCTGACCCGCAGCATGATGATCTTCGGCCAGGGGGCGATTCGTTGCCATCCGTACGTGCTGGATGAAATGGCCGCCGCGCAGAACAATGATGTGACGGCTTTCGACAAGCTGCTGTTTAAGCACATCGGCCATGTTGGTAGCAATAAAGTCCGTAGTTTCTGGCTGGGGCTGACCCGCGGGCGCACCAGCAGTACCCCGACTCGCGACACCACACGCCGTTACTACCAGCACATGAACCGTCTGAGCGCGAACCTGGCGCTGCTGTCCGACGTCTCCATGGCGGTTCTTGGCGGCAGTCTGAAACGTCGTGAACGTATTTCTGCCCGCCTGGGCGACGTTCTGAGCCAGCTCTATCTCGCCTCGGCAGTGCTGAAACGCTATGACGATGAAGGACGCAATGAAGCCGACCTCCCGCTGGTCCATTGGGGCGTTCAGGATGCACTGTATCAGGCAGAACAGGCCATTGATGAACTGCTGAAGAACTTCCCGAATCGTCTGGTGGCTGGCGCCCTGCGCCTCGCAATCTTCCCGACCGGTCGTCACTATCAGGCGCCGTCCGATAAGCTGGACCATAAGGTAGCAAAAATTCTGCAGGAGCCGAGCGCCACGCGTTCTCGCATCGGTCGTGGTCAGTACCTGACGCCGGACGAGCACAACCCGGTTGGTCTGCTGGAAGCCGCGCTGCTGGATGTGATGGCTGCCGATCCAATTCATCAGCGCATCTGCAAAGAGCTGGGTAAAAACCTGCCGTTTACCCGTCTCGATGAGCTGGCCCGCAACGCGCTGGCCAAAGGGTTAATCGATCAGGACGAAGCCAATACCCTGACTCGTGCGGAAACCAGCCGTCTGCGCAGCATTAACGTTGACGATTTCGCCCCTGAGGAGTTAGCCACCAGGCCGGTAAAGCGGCCAGAGAAGTTCCGTAAGATTGAAGCAGCATAAAATAAGACGCTAACCACATCACGAGCACCACCAGGGCGGGGGAATTTCCCCGCCTTTTTTCATTTTTTTAACAAAAAATTCCGCAAGATATCGAGAGACTGATATGGTGTTAAAATTACCTTGATGTCCTAATGATGATGGAGTTCACCACTGTGCCTGGCCTGAAAATTACGTTGTTGCAACAACCGCTGGTGTGGATGGATGGTCCAGCCAATCTGCGCCATTTCGACCGTCAACTGGAAGGGATTACCGGACGCGACATCATTGTTTTACCGGAAATGTTCACCACCGGATTTGCCATGGAGGCGGCAAAGCAGTCAATGCCGCAACACGAGGTGATTGACTGGATGCAGGCCAAAGCGGTACAAACCAACGCCCTGATTGCCGGCAGCGCCGCCCTGCAAACCGAACGTGGCCCGGTAAACCGCTTCCTGCTGGTAACCCCTGATGGCACCCTCCACTTCTATGATAAACGTCACCTGTTCCGCATGGCCGAAGAGCATCATCATTACGAGGCGGGTAACGAGCGGGTGGTGTTTGAATGGCGCGGCTGGCGGATTCTGCCACTGGTCTGTTATGACCTGCGTTTCCCGGTATGGTCGCGTAATCATAACGACTATGATTTAGCGCTCTACGTTGCCAACTGGCCTGCCCCGCGATCGCTACACTGGCAGTCTCTGCTGGTGGCTCGCGCCATCGAAAACCAGGCCTACGTTGCCGGCTGCAACCGTGTCGGTACGGATGGTAATGGCCATCACTACCGGGGTGATAGCCGTATTATCAGCCCGCAGGGTGAAATTCTGGCTACCGCGGATCCCCACCAGGCCACCCGCCTGGACGCCGAACTGTCGCTGACGGCGTTGAAAGAGTATCGCGAGAAATTTCCCGCCTGGCAGGACGCGGATCCGTTTACCCTGAACTGATCCCCCGCATCCCCCCGCTGGCCGGGGGGAAACCACCATATCACCACTCCCCTGCCCGGCATTTTTCTTCCCCGGCGACAACAATAATAACTGTCATATACCCTAAATAATTCAAGTTGCATAAAGGCGGCAAGGCCGTGCATCCCCAGGATGCTTACACCGGTAAGTGACTGGGGTGTGCGGGTGCAGCCAACACCTATGCAGCTTGAAGTATGGCGGGTATAAATAATATTTTTCTGGGCGGATTATTTCTGTTCTACACTCATTAAGTGGATAAAATTCAACAAGAACTCGTCCTGTTTTTTCATGGCTTTCAGTATTTTTTAAAATGATTCCATCTCAGTCCTGGTCCGGCTTTCCCCTGGCCGGCTCGGTTGTGCGCGTATGCTCAGCGAGAAAAAACCATTATGGAAAATAATAATCTGCTTATTGTTGAAAAAAGACTGGTTGCCCGTTTTATGGATATGTTCATTCGCTTTGGACTTATCCTGGCATTAGCCTCCTTCTGCTATACCGTATTTTCACCGTTTATTAATATGATGCTGTGGGCGGTGATCCTCGCGGTCACCCTCTATCCGTTACACCAGTATTTTGCCGCCAAACTGGGCGGAAAACAGGGCTGGGCCTCAACATTAATTGTCCTGCTTGGTATTGTGCTGATCGTCGCGCCAACGGTGCTGATGATTAGCTCCCTTGCCGAGAGTGCCAGCGCGATGATTGATAAACTCAGCGGTCAATCCTTTGCCGTTCCGCCACCGCCGGAAAAAGTCGCCGCCATACCTATCGTCGGAGAAAAAATAAGTACCCTCTGGTTGAAAGCCTCCAGCGATCTGCCGGGGCTGATTAGCAGCTACCGCACGCAAATAGGCGATGTCGCCAAAGGTATTCTCAGCGTGCTTGCCAGCATGGGGGGAGGTATCCTGGGCTTTATTCTCTCGTTTATCGTGGCCGGTATCATCATGGCGTGGGGAGCTTCCGGCGCGAACAGCGCCAGACGTATTGCCATCCGCCTGACAGATGAGAGAAAGGGCCAGTCACTCGTGAAATTGTGCACCAGCACGATTCGTGCGGTGGCCCAGGGCGTCATCGGTGTCGCGCTGATCCAGGCGCTGCTGGTGGGCATCATCATGATCGTGGCAGGCATTCCAGCAGTGGGGATTTTCTTTGTTCTGGCACTGATCCTCGGGATCGCGCAGATTCCGGTGATTCTGGTGACGGCTCCGGCCATTGCCCTGATGTGGAGCTTTGGCGATCACGGCACCGTCATGGATATCGTCTATACCATTTTGCTGATCATTGCCGGGATGGCCGATAACGTGCTTAAGCCCTTGTTGCTCGGTCGCGGCGTGGATGCTCCGATGCCGGTGGTGCTGCTCGGCGCCTTAGGCGGGATGGCCGCCAGCGGTATTCTCGGCATGTTTATTGGCGCGACTTTGCTCTCTCTTGGCTACCGTATTTTTATGTCCTGGGTCGATGACGGGCAGATTGCCAATGGCCAGAACGTCGTCATACCGGACGACAAAGATGCTCCATGACAGCCATGCCAGGCGCCTCCTGTTCACCGGAGGCGCCTGCCTTGTCATCAGCGCATGCACGACGCTGGGACCTGACTATCATCCGCCGAAAACGCCGGAGCTGACGCAGTGGCAACCGGCGACGCAGCGGATCACGTCCCGCTCAACCTACGCCGATTACACCCAGTGGTGGACTCAGCTCAACGACCCAACCCTGACGACGCTGATCAACGAAGCCCTGCACAAGAACCCGGATGTAAAAATTGCTGGTTTGCGCCTGCTGGAATCCCGGGCGCAACTGGGTATCGCGGAGAGTTTGCTGGGGCCACAGGCGACTATCGCCAGCGGCGATCTGTTCCGTACCGGGCAACAGCGTTCGGGTGATTACCGTTCGGGGAGTCGCTACAGCGCTGGCGTTAACCTCGGGTGGGAAATTGACTTCTGGGGCAAGTTTCAGCGTGGCGTCGAGTCCGCAGACGCCAGCTATTTTGCTACCCTGGCACAATATGACGATATTCAGGTGCTGATGGCCGCCCAGGTGGCACAGTGGTACGTCAACATCCGCATGCTGGAAGCCCGGCTGCACATTACCCGCAGCAATGCGAAGATCCAGCAGCGTAGCCTGCAGATCACCGAACGGTTATTCCTCAGCGGCAACAGCGCTGAACTGGACGTCCAGCAGGCAAAAACGCAATACCTCTCGACGCTCTCCACCCTTCCCCAATTGGAAACCGCTCTGGCACAAAGCCAGAATGCCCTGGGCGCCCTGCTGGCGCGGAAACCTGGCCCGCTGCCTGAGATGGCAACCCGGACCGGCGAGATCCCACAGGGAGAACTCGCTTTAGTCGCCGAAATTCCGGCCGACCTGCTGCGTCGGCGCCCCGATGTCAGAGCTGCAGAACGGCAACTGGCCGCCCAGTCAGCGTTGATCGGCGTCGCAGAGAGCGAACTCTATCCGTCAATTTCACTGATCGGCAGCGTCGGGATCAGCGGACAAACCCAAACCAGTAGCACACTGAGCTGGGCGGTCGGGCCGACCTTCAGCTGGAATCTGCTCGATCGCGGCAGACTGGGTAATCAGGTACTGGTGCAGGATGCCCGCTTTCTTCAACTTCACGAACGCTATCGCGATACCGTCTTTCAGGCCGCGCGCGAGGTCGATGATGCGGCCATTGCCTACGCCAATGATAAAGACGAGATCGCCTTGCTGATCCAGACGGGGAGCGCGGCCAGCCGCTCCCTGGCGATTGCCAACACGCAGTATCGTGAGGGGATGGCCGACTTTCAGCGCGTGCTCGATTCACAACGTGCGCTGTTTAACCAACAAGAACGCCTGGTCAGCAGCCGCGGCGCGGCGATGCGCGACCTGATCGCCCTGTATAAAGCGCTGGGCGGCGGATGGGAAAAGGGGCGAGAGCGCTCGCTCGTCGATGCCGAAACCGAATCGCACCTGCGCCAGCGTGATAACTGGCTGCCGCTGCTGAATACCCCGCTTCCTTCCGCCACCGCCCCTACAGAAGGTTTTTCGCCATGAACGCGCCATCCTCTTCAGCAGGCCAGGCCAGCCGTCGCACGACTATCGGCCTGGTTATCCTGATCGTGTTGCTCTTGTGCGGATATTTAGTCACCGACAGGCTAACGCCCTATACCTCCCAGGCCAGGGTCCAGGCCTTCGTGATCCCGGTGGCGGCAGAAGTCACCGGGCAGATAAAGAAAGTCTATGTTCGTGACAATCAGCGGGTTGCCGCAGGTGAACCGTTATTTGAAATCGATCCTGAACCCTATGATATCGCCCTGGCGCGTGCACGTTCGGACTACACCACGGTGCTCAGTTCGGTAAAAGCCGGCAACCAAAGCGTCGTGGCGGCACAGGCCGGCCTGCAGGCCGCCACCACCGCTTACCAGAATGCCGCCAAAGATGCCGAGCGTCAGGAACGGCTCTACCGTGAAGACCCCGGCACTATTTCCGTGCGCCGCCTCGAAATTGCCCAGGCTACCCGGGAGACGGCGCGCAGTCAGATGGCTGCCGCAGCCGCCGACGTGCGCCGGGCCATCGAAGCGGCTGGCGCTACCGGAGACGATAATTCGCAGCTGTTAAGCGCCGCCGCGACGGTACGTAAAGCCGAGCTGGACCGCAATAAAAGCACCGTGCTCGCGGGCAGCGGCGGGCTGATTACCGATCTACGCAGCGAAGTCGGTCAGTTTGTGGGGGCTGGAGCCCCGGTCATGACGCTGATCGCCATCAATGATGTCTGGATCAACGCTGACATGACCGAAAATAATCTCGGACACATCCGGCCCGGCAACGAGGTGGAGATTCTGCTCGACAGCATGCCGGGGCGGCTTTTCAAAGGGGAGATAGTCAGCATCGGCTATGGCATCAATGCCTCGCAAGCCCAGCCGGCTGGAGTGCTCCCCACGGTGGAGAACAACCGCGACTGGCTCCGCCAGGCGCAACGTTTTCCAGTCAAGATAGCTTTCGTCAGCAATGATATGCCCCCATCCACCAGCCTGCGGGTCGGCGGGCAGGCAGATATTGTGGTGTACACCAGCACCAGTTGGCTACTCAACGCCCTGGGCTCGCTCTATATCCGCGTAATGAGCCTGTTTTCCTGGCTCTATTAAGGTGAATGATGCATAACGCAGACCGTGCGGTACTGAGGATCGGCGCAGGCACCGCCGTGGCGACGCTGGTCTGCTTCGCCAGCGCGCTGCCCATGCCGCACCTCGGCTGTATCATGGCCTGGATCGTGCTGTGCCAGGGGAAACCATTGCCGCTGAAGAAGGGCATCGTGATCGGCTGTGTGCTGAGCGTCACCATGGTGGGCGGCGTTCTGATGGTGCCACTGCTCACCTATTATGCCTTACCTGCCGTCCTGCTCACGGCACTGCTGCTGTATCAGCTTATGGTCATGGGATTGAGCGGCAAGGCCACGCTGTCGATGCTGCTGGTGGTCGCGGTCGCCATCATTCCTGTCGCCGGGCTGGTCGATCAGGCGCTGGCAATCGGTCTGGCGCAGATGCTGGGGATCGGCTTTATCACCGGGACGTTGGTTAATGGCCTGGCGGTGGCGTTGTTCCCTCCACTGCCACAACCTGGTTCGGCTCCGTCCGTCCCTCCGCCCCCGGCGGTCAGCGCAGTGCACGCCAGAGCAGTACGCGCGGTGATTATTGTGCTGCCGGTGTGGCTGCTGGCATTGAGTCACCCGACGTTTTATATCCCGGCGGTGATGAAAACCGTCATGCTGGCGCAGCAGGCAACGACGCTTGAGAGCAAAACGTCGGGAAGAGAACTGGTGCTGTCAACGCTACTGGGGGCGCTATTGGCGCTGGGGTTATGGTTCGGCCTTAGCCTCTGGCCATCGCTGCTGATGCTGGTCCTCTGGCTGGGGCTGGCAAGCCTGTGGGTCGCCCGCCGTCTGGTTCGCCTGAGCACGAGCCACTTTCCCCCCTCTTTCTGGAGTAACGTCTGGATAACCGCGCTGATCCTCTTCGGCCCGGCGATCCAGGATAGCGCCTCCGGCAAGGATGTCTGGACCGCCGCCGCCATGCGTTGTGCGCTGTATATCATCATCGCACTGTATGGCTGGGCCTGTATCGCCATCCTGGAGCGCTGGCGTCCTCTGCCCTCCCCTTCAACAGCACCGCATCCTGGAGAGTAAAATGTTGCTTCCGCTGCTGACGGGCATGCCCGTCATTCTGTGTAATATGCTTCTGCAATCGCTGGTTTCCGTGTGGTGTATCCGCTTTTATCTCAAGCGGTTTCAGCGCAAAGAAGGGTTATTTGCCGGGGTACTGGCGCTTTTTGGGACGATCATCATTATTTTGATGGGCAATCTACTGCAAATTTTGCTGTGGGGAGTCTTGTTTGTCTGGCTGGGCGAGTTTCCGACGCTGCTGGAGGCGGTGTATCACTCCGGCGTTAATTTCGCGACGCTGGGGTATGGCGATGTGGTCATGAGCGTCAGATGGAAACTGCTGGGCCCGCTGGAGGCGGTTAACGGTGCGTTGATGATCGGTCTGTCCGGCGCCTGTATGCTGGCGGTGATGCAGCATCACATTCGTAAACAGTTGAAATACATGAAATGAGGTTGATGAACCCGGATGCTCGTTCCTTAAACGACGAAAGCCTGAATCATTGCTGATTCAGGCTTTCTGAATAGTGGCGGAACGGACGGGACTCGAACCCGCGACCCCCTGCGTGACAGGCAGGTATTCTAACCGACTGAACTACCGCTCCACTTACTGTTCCCTTGGGAACGAGGCGAATATTACGGATTCCCCGTAATCTCGTCAACGCTTTTTCTACACTTTTGAATCGGTTGCTGCAAAAATCGCCCGACAGATGATTTTTACAGCATTTTCCAGCGCATCAGGCACGCCACAGGCAGCTTCCGCCTTTCTTTTGCACCAGATCGAGTCGGGATTCGTGGTCCACAATCTCGTCATCGGTGGCATAAACGACGCGCAATTTACTGGCCGCACGGACAACCCGCTGTATTCCCATTTCACCAGCCTGCTGCTGCCCCTCACCTTCCATTGAAAATGCCATGGTCGTCTGACCACCGGTCATCATCAGATAGACGTCGGCCAGGATCTGGGCATCGAGTAATGCCCCGTGCAACGTTCGCTTGCTGTTGTCTATTTCATAGCGGGAGCATAACGCATCAAGGCTGTTGCGCTTGCCGGGGAACATTTTCCGCGCCAGCGCGAGGCTATCGGTGACTTTGCAGAAGGTGTTTGTTTTCGCAATACCGCGATTCAGCTTGCTGAATTCATAATCCATAAAGCCGATATCAAACGATGCGTTATGGATGACCAGCTCCGCACCACGGATATAGTCCATAAACTCGTCGGCGACATCCGCAAACAGCGGTTTATCCATCAGGAATTCGTCGGCGATCCCGTGGACGCCGAAGGCTTCCGGATCCACCAGCCGGTCCGGCTTCAGATAAACATGGAAATTGTTCCCGGTGAGGCGGCGGTTAATCACCTCCACCGCACCGATCTCAATGATCTTGTGTCCCTCGTAGTGCGCACCGATCTGGTTCATACCAGTGGTTTCAGTATCGAGAACAATCTGTCGTGTAATTGCAGTGCTCATATCGGTCATTTATGTCAGACTTGCCGTTTATCTATCGATATCAATTACAGGAAGTCTACCAGAGATGCTTAAACAGGTAGAAATTTTCACCGATGGTTCATGCCTGGGAAATCCAGGACCTGGCGGCTACGGTGCGATTTTACGCTATCGCGGCAAGGAAAAAATTTTTAGTCAGGGCTATCACCTCACCACCAATAACCGGATGGAGATGATGGCGGCGATCGTCGCGCTTGAAGCGCTGAAAGAACAGTGCGAAGTCATCCTCAGTACCGACAGCCAGTACGTGCGCCAGGGAATTACTCAGTGGATCCATAACTGGAAAAAACGCGGCTGGAAAACCGCCGACAAAAAACCGGTCAAGAATGTCGATCTGTGGAAACGCCTGGATACCGCGCTCGGCCAGCATCAAATCCGCTGGGAATGGGTCAAGGGCCACGCCGGACACCCGGAAAACGAGCGCTGTGATGAGCTGGCGCGGGCAGCCGCCTCCAGCCCAACGCAAAGCGATGTTGGCTACCAGCCGGAAAGCTAATTCTGCCCGTTACGCCACTGCCGCGTGGCGCCGACCGTCTGGCGCAGCTGGGTTTTTGCTTTCCCGGATTTCATTGGGTTTAAGGTCAATGGAATAGTACGTTTGCGGGCAATGATGAGCTGCAGACAGCCAAGCGCCGGCAGGTGCGCGCTGAGCAGCTTGCCGCCGTGCCGGGACCAGGGCAGAACCTGATAGCGACCATAGTGCAACACTTCAAAATTCAGCAACGCCAGCCAGTCCAGCTGGCGGGTTAGCGTAAACATCCTGCTGTTATAAGGCGTGGCTTTGCGTAATATCGGCATCACCTTGCGCAACCCCATCAGGCTCACGGGGTTAAAACCGGTCAAAATCATCCAGCCATCATCAATCAGCACCCGGTCAGCTTCGCGCAACAGTCGGTGCGGATCGTTGCACCACGGCAACGTGTGCGCCAGCAGGCAGGCATCCACCGACTTTTCGGCAAAGGGAAGATGTAGCGGATCGGCCTGCACCTGCATCGGGTTACCCTGTAGGGAGACATTAACCTGATGGGAGA
Organism: Klebsiella sp. B345; assembly: GCF_051131735.1. Classification (NCBI taxonomy): domain Bacteria; kingdom Pseudomonadati; phylum Pseudomonadota; class Gammaproteobacteria; order Enterobacterales; family Enterobacteriaceae; genus Klebsiella; species Klebsiella sp. B345. The sequence goes on along the minus strand of NZ_CP180443.1, from coordinate 3,970,883 downwards.
TAGCGCAAGCTTCGGTGTTGATTTCAGCGCTCAGATTGCCAATCTTAAGCAAATGAAAGCCATATAATTTAGCCAGCCACGGTTTGATCTCCCGTTCCAGCGATTCGCGATAGTATTCGCCCCAGGGCATACTCGACCAATGCTCTGGCGCTGTGACAGTCTGAGGTATCCTTGCCGGCTTCATCGCAACCTTCCGCTTCGCTTTGAGAGGTAATTAATGAATCTTATCAGCATTCCCGCATTTCAGGACAACTACATCTGGGTTCTTAGTGAGGATAGCGGCCGTTGTCTGATCGTCGACCCGGGCGACGCGGCACCGGTGCTGGCCGCTATTGCGGAAAACCACTGGCAGCCGGAAGCCATTTTGCTGACCCACCACCATCACGATCATGTTGGCGGCGTCAAACAACTGTGTGATGCCTTCCCAGAGATAGTGGTTTACGGACCGGCTGAAACCCAGGATAAAGGTGCAACCCAGTTGGTAAATGATGGCGATCGGCTGACTATCCTGGGCCACGAATTCTCTATTTTTTCCACGCCAGGTCACACTTTAGGACACGTCTGTTTCTACAGCAAACCTTATCTTTTTTGTGGCGACACTTTGTTTTCAGGCGGTTGCGGCAGGCTCTTTGAAGGAACACCAGAGCAAATGTATCAATCACTTACAAGAATAAACGAACTTCCAGGCGAGACACTGATTTGTTGCGCGCATGAGTATACTTTAGCAAACATGAAGTTTGCGTTGAGTATCCTGCCACATGATGTGGACATAAATGATTACTATCATAAAGTTAATGAGTTACGTGCAAAAAAACAAAAAACACTCCCCGTTACTCTGAAAAATGAGCGACGTATAAATGTATTTTTACGTACAGATGATGATGATTTAATTAAAGAAATTTCAAAAGAAACAAATTTGCAACACTCTGTACAGAGATTTGCATGGTTAAGGTCAAAGAAAGATAACTTCTGATATTTAACGCTTGTCATTCGTAGCCTTCGCCGTTATTCTTGCTCGTCTTTTAAGCAACTATTGACCACACACATGAAGGCACGAGCGATATTACTCGCCTCTGTCCTGCTTGTAGGTTGCCAGGCCAATCGGGATGGTAACGTACAACAGCATGCACAGAGCCTTTCTGCGGCTAGTCAAGGGGAAGCAGGTAAGTTCACAAGTCAAGCGCGCTGGTTAGATGATGGAACCTTCTACGCGCAAGACCAGGATCTGTGGGCTTCGATAGGCGACGAGCTAAAGATGGGAATTCCGGAAAATCCCCGGATTCGCGAACAAAAACAGAAGTATTTACGTAATAAGAGCTATCTCCACGATGTAACTTTACGGGCAGAGCCGTATATGTACTGGATAGCCGGGCAAGTTAAGAAACGTAACATGCCAATGGAACTGGTATTACTACCCATAGTGGAGAGCGCTTTTGACCCGCACGCAACGTCTGGCGCCAATGCCGCAGGCATCTGGCAGATCATTCCGAGCACCGGGCGCAATTATGGTTTGAAACAGACCCGCAGCTATGATGCGCGTCGTGATGTCGTCGCTTCTACTACGGCGGCCTTAAACATGATGCAGCGTCTGAACAAGATGTTCGATGGCGACTGGTTATTAACCGTCGCGGCGTACAACAGCGGCGAAGGTCGGGTTCTGAAAGCAATGAAGTCGAACCGTTCACGTGGTAAACCCACTGATTTCTGGTCGCTTCCGTTGCCGCAAGAAACCAAGGTGTACGTTCCAAAAATGCTGGCCTTGAGCGACATTCTCAAAAACAGCAAGCGTTATGGCGTGAAGCTGCCGACGGCAGACGAAAGCCGCGCGTTGGCACGTGTTAGCCTCGATAGTCCGGTTGATATTAGCCAGCTGGCAGACATGGCGGGTATGCCTGTCGGCAAGCTGAAAACGTTCAATGCAGGCGTCAAAGGCTCAACGCTTGGTGCAAGCGGGCCAAAGTATGTCATGGTGCCACAGAAGCACGCTGCTCAGCTGCGTGAATCTCTGGCATCTGGTGACATTGCCGCCGTGCAGCCCACGGAGCTTGCGGACAACACGCCGTTGACCAGTCGGAGCTACAAAGTCCGTTCAGGCGATACCATGTCCGGGATTGCATCTCGTCTTGGTGTTTCGACGAAAGATCTGCAGCAGTGGAACAAGCTGCGCGGGTCAGGACTGAAAGTAGGGCAGAATCTGGTAATTGGCGCGGGCAGCAGTGCTGAACGTCTTGCCAGCAACAGCGATAGCATCACCTATCGCGTGCGTAAAGGCGATTCGTTGTCGAGCATTGCAAAACGTCACGGCGTGAATACACGCGATTTGATGCGCTGGAATAACGGCACTGACGATCTGAAGCCAGGCGATCAGCTGACACTGTTTGTGAAAAACAGCAACCGGCCTGATTCCTGATACGGCTGAATGAAAAAAAGGCACCGGATCCCGGTGCCTTTTTGTTTATACCGCTTTATGCGCCTCAAACATGATCGTATCGCTGGTAAATGAGCCATCTTCCTGCAATGCGAAATAGGCTTTTACCTCTGCGGACGCGCTCTCCTGATATAAACGAATGGCTTCCACCAGCGGCGCTGGCGTGCGCATACGCGCCACCCATGAGGTGAACTCCAGCGGCAAACGGTCGGTCAGCAGATGATTGGTCACCAGACCGGCCTCATTGGTCAGCGCCAGCCACTCACCGCTGGAATAATTACGTACGTGGGAGGTATCGCGCAGTGCTTCAACGGTTTGCAGCCATACGTCACGTACCGGGTGCCCGGGAGACATGACGTCCATCATAATCACCACCCCGCCAGGCTTCAGAACGCGTTTTACCTCGCGCAGCGCCTGACCAACGTCATGCCAGTGGTGCGCAGAATAACGGCTTATCACCACCTCAAAGCTAGCATCCGCAAACGGCAGCGCTTCGGCATAGCCTTGCTGCGTCACGACATTCGACAACCCTTTATCCTGAGCGGCCTGGGTGACCACCTCCAGCATCTGGCTGGATAAATCATACGCCGTGACGTTTGCTACCTGCCCGGCGGCGGCAAAGCTGGCGTGTCCGGCACCACATCCCATATCCAGAACATGGGCGTGGGGGAAATCAGCCAGCCGTTCAGCCAGGCGTTGCAGATCGCGTCCGGATGCATGGACGGCGCTGGTCAGGTAAGCACTGGCCTGTGAACCAAACTGCTGTTCGACGTTGTCATGATGAGAGCGTGTTGTCATGGTGTTGTTGTCCTTCGGTTGTTTGAATAATAAAGGCGGATCCTGGTTGTGCAGGCCCGCCCCATGGCAGACCTGACGTACCTCTATTAATCAGGTTTGCCGGGACTGAATTCGACTAGTAGTGGGTTGTGGTCTGAAGCTCGGGTCACCAGCACGGAAGCATCGTGCACGCTTAACCCGCGGTAGAACACAAAATCGAGCGGACGACCAAACGCACGGCGGCGCTGATCGTCAGGGAAACGGACTTCACGCAGCGACATTTCACGCGCAAAGCGATAGAGCGCGTTCATTCGCGGACGGCTCCAGGCATTAAAATCACCGGCCATAATCACCGGTCCACTGTGGTGGGCAATCTGATCGCCAATGGGCAACAGCTGCTTGCTGTAGACATCGACGCCCAGGCTGAAGTTAACCGCATGAATATTAACGACCATCAGCAAACGCATGTCAGGCAGCGGATAAACGGTGACTAACGCAGACTTTGCCAGACGCAGAATCGGCTCGCGCTCACGCAGGGGGCAGCAATAGACCGGATGAGCCGAAGCCAGCGTCATCACGCCGGAGGGATGCTGCGGCAGGACCAAAGCAGGCACCTGATCGGCCGCCAGATAATTCGTCGTGGCGAACCTCACCATTTCAGGGGTGGTTTGCGCTTCCTGTAACAGCACCAGATGCGCGTCTTTGCCGAAGTTATTGAGAACGGACTTCCACTCAGCACGCTGCTGCTTAAAGATATTCCACACCAGTACGCGGATTTTTTCATCGGTGCTTAACGGCGCACCGCTAGAGAATGCCGGAGTCACGCCAGCAAACGACCCCGGAGGCAAAATTCTCTCCGCGGGCTGTCCGGCGACGTAGCGCATGGCATAAGTATTCTTTCGCAATTTAGGCATCAAACCTCAATAACAGGGAACCAGCCTGACTGCGGCTGGCTCTTCTGTTATAGGGACTTTCGCAGGCACTTTCAATGCAATTCGCGAGAAACCTTTACCCTTCTACCGTCGCTACCGTTGCTGGCTGGGACTTATCCAGGCGCCCGCTCAGGGCAACCAGCAGCAGCGCCGCAAGTACTATCACCGCGCCAATCCATGGCGTCTCGGCCAGCCCATAACGTTCGACAGTTTGTCCACCAATGAGTGAACCTAAGGCGATACCGATGTTAAACGCCGCAATATTCAGGCCGGAGGCAACGTCAACGGCCGCCGGGGTATATTGCTCCGCTTTCTGTACCACATACACCTGCAGGCCCGGCACATTGCCGAAAGCAAAAATGCCCATCACCAGCACCGTTGCCAGCGCCGCGTACTGAATGCTGGCGGTAAATTGGAATACCAGCAGCAGAACCACCAACGCTGCAAAGATAAGCTTCAGCGCTGCCACGGCCCCATGCTTATCGGCCAGTTTGCCGCCCCAGACGTTACCAATCGCAACTGAGATACCGTAGCCGAGCAGAATCCAGCTTACCGTGGAGGGGCTAAACCCGGCCAGTTCCTGCATCATCGGGGCGAGGAAAGTAAACGCGGTGAAGACGCCACCATATCCCAATGCCGTAATGGCATAAATCATCAGCAAGCGCGGTTGAGTCAGGACTTTAAGCTGATCGCGCAGGCTCGCACTGGCGCGGGCAGGAATCGTATTTGGCACCAGAATAAAGCTACTCACCAGGGCAATAACGCCAAGGATCGATACCGCCAGGAAGGTTTCACGCCAGCCAAAATGCTGACCGATAAAGGTCCCGACCGGCACCCCGGTAACCAGCGCTACGGTTAAGCCGCCAAACATAATGGCAATGGCCGAAGCGGCTTTCTCTTTCGGCACCAGGCTGGTGGCGATCGTAGAACCGATGGAGAAGAACACGCCATGCGCCAGGCCGGTCAACAGGCGGGCAAAGACCAGGGTTTCATAACCAGGAGCCTGCCAGGCCAGCAGATTACCGGCGGTAAACAGCACCATCAACGCCAGCAGCAGTTGTTTACGCGGCATACGCCCGGTCAGTGCGGTCAGCACCGGGGCACCAATCGCCACACCCAGGGCATAAATAGAAACCAGCAGACCGGCAGAAGGCAACGAGATAGCCAGTTGTTGTGCAATGGTCGGAACCAGTCCCACAATCACAAATTCTGTGGTGCCAATAGCAAAGGCACCGATAGTTAAAGCAAGTAGCGCCAGTGGCATAATTCACTCCGTATCATCAGGATTAAGATGACACGCAGTATGCGGTGATGTTTAAATAACAAAAACCATCAAAATCTCAATAGAATTTTGCTACAGGTGCAACAATGCGAGCCACGTCAGAAGAGATTGCCATCTTTATCGCCGTCGTTGAAAGCGGCAGCTTTAGCCGGGCGGCAGAGCAGTTGGGTCACGCCAATTCTGCCGTCAGTCGGGCGGTAAAAAAACTGGAATCAAAACTTGGCGTCAGTCTGTTAAACCGGACGACTCGTCAACTTAGTCTGACCGAGGAAGGAGAACGCTATTTCCGCCGCATGCAGGTGGTTCTGCAGGAAATGGCGGCAGCAGAGAACGAACTGCTGGAGACCAGGACGACGCCGAGGGGTTTGTTGCGTGTGGATGCCGCCACGCCAGTGATGCTGCATTTCCTGATGCCCCTCATTAAACCTTTTCGTGAGCGCTATCCGGAGATGACGCTGGCTCTGGTGTCATCGGAAACCTTCATTAACCTGATTGAGCGTAAAGTTGATGTGGCGATCCGCGCCGGTACCTTGACGGACTCCAGCCTTCGAGCGCGTCCGCTTTTTAGCAGCTACCGGAAAATTATCGCCTCGCCGAGCTATCTCGCGCGTCACGGCATGCCACAGCAGGTTGCTGACCTGAAGGATCATCAATGTCTGGGCTTTACCGAACCTGTCTCGCTGAATACGTGGCCCGTATCCTGCTGCGACGGTCAGTTGCTGGAAGTAAACTGTGAAATCGCGTCAAACAGCGGAGAGACCGTTAAGCAGCTATGCCTGGCGGGAAATGGCATTGCCTGCCTGTCGGACTATATGGTGAATGAGGAAATTGCGAGCGGGGACTTTGTTGAACTGCTGGCGGAGCACCGGTTACCGGTAGAGATGCCCTTCAGCGCGGTCTATTACAGTGACAGAGCCGTCAGCACACGCATCAGAGCTTTTATCGACTTCCTGAGTGAGCATGCAAAACAGCTCCCGCAGGAGCTGTAATCACGTTTTATTGAGAAGGTTGCGTGCGGTCTTAACGATCAATCCCACGCGGGCGCAAGGCCTTCCGGGCTTACCAGCCGATCGTTACACTCCAGCCCGGCGATCGCCTGACGATCGTCTTCATCCAGCTGCAGATCCTGCGCGATCAAATTACTGGCCAGGTTTTCACGCTTTGTCGATGAAGGTATAACGGCATAGCCCTCCCCCATTGCCCAGGAGAGAATGACCTGTGCCGGTGTCGCGTTGTGTTTGGCTGCAATCGCGTTAATCACCTCATCTTTCAGCGCATGACCATATGCCAGCGTCATGTACGACGTGATATGAATACCGTGCGCTGTTGCCCACTCCACCACTTTGCGGTTTTGCAGATACGGGGAGAGCTCTATCTGATTGGTTGCGATATGTTCCGCGCCAACGGCCGCTATTGCGCGCTCCATCAGCGGGATCGTAAAGTTGGAGACACCGATCTGGCGAGTCAGGCCCAGCGCTTTCGCTTCCAGCAGGGCTGGCATAAACTCTTCGACGGCCACCGCATCATTGGGGGATGGCCAGTGGATTAGGGTCAGATCGACATAATCGGTCCGCAGCTTTTGCAGACTCTCTTTAAGGCTGGCGATAAGCTGGTCTTTGCCCAGGTTTTCAATCCAGATTTTGGTGGTGATAAACAGCTCATCACGGGCAACGCCACTTTCTTCAATGGCCTGACCGACAGCCGCTTCATTTCCATAAATCTGAGCCGTATCAATTGCACGATATCCCAGTTCCAGAGCCGTTTTAACCGACGCGATAACAACCTCATCTTTAAGACGGAAGGTTCCAAGACCAAATGCAGGGATTGTCATAAATGTCCTCGTTTTTCTTTATGCAGGCGAATTGAGGCCATTATGTTCACGATACAGCGATAGAAAAAGATCGATAAAAGCAGAAGATTTTTGCTAATACAGCAAAAGTTAAGGGATAGTTCAGTTGTAAACGGAGGACGAATTTCAGACGAAAAAAAGCCGTATCGCTTTACAGCGATACGGCTTCTTAATAAGACAGGATGTATAAAAACAACCTGAATAATAAGTGGCGGAACGGACGGGACTCGAACCCGCGACCCCCTGCGTGACAGGCAGGTATTCTAACCGACTGAACTACCGCTCCACCGAATTTCTTTACAACAACCGGTTTATTGCCCCGGTTTCACTGCTAATTTGATGCCTGGCAGTTCCCTACTCTCACATGGGGAGACCCCACACTACCATCGGCGCTACGGCGTTTCACTTCTGAGTTCGGCATGGGGTCAGGTGGGACCACCGCGCTATCGCCGCCAGGCAAATTCTGTTATCAACACGTCTTAAAGACACATCGACTAATCTGTATCAGGCTGAAAATCTTCTCTTTGTCCACCAAAACAGCTTTGGCGTTGTAAGGTTAAGCCTCACGGTTCATTAGTATCGGTTAGCTCAACGTATCGCTACGCTTACACACCCGACCTATCAACGTCGTCGTCTTCAACGTTCCTTCAGGACTCTCAAGGAGTCAGGGAGAACTCATCTCGGGGCAAGTTTCGTGCTTAGATGCTTTCAGCACTTATCTTTTCCGCATTTAGCTACCGGGCAATGCCATTGGCATGACAACCCGAACACCAGTGATGCGTCCACTCCGGTCCTCTCGTACTAGGAGCAGCCCCCCTCAATTCTCCAGCGCCCACGGCAGATAGGGACCGAACTGTCTCACGACGTTCTAAACCCAGCTCGCGTACCACTTTAAACGGCGAACAGCCGTACCCTTGGGACCTACTTCAGCCCCAGGATGTGATGAGCCGACATCGAGGTGCCAAACACCGCCGTCGATATGAACTCTTGGGCGGTATCAGCCTGTTATCCCCGGAGTACCTTTTATCCGTTGAGCGATGGCCCTTCCATTCAGAACCACCGGATCACTATGACCTGCTTTCGCACCTGCTCGCGCCGTCACGCTCGCAGTCAAGCTAGCTTATGCCATTGCACTAACCTCCTGATGTCCGACCAGGATTAGCTAACCTTCGTGCTCCTCCGTTACTCTTTGGGAGGAGACCGCCCCAGTCAAACTACCCACCAGACACTGTCCGCAACCCGGATCACGGGTCTACGTTAGAACATCAAACATTAAAGGGTGGTATTTCAAGGTTGGCTCCACGCAGACTGGCGTCCACGCTTCAAAGCCTCCCACCTATCCTACACATCAAGGCTCAATGTTCAGTGTCAAGCTATAGTAAAGGTTCACGGGGTCTTTCCGTCTTGCCGCGGGTACACTGCATCTTCACAGCGAGTTCAATTTCACTGAGTCTCGGGTGGAGACAGCCTGGCCATCATTACGCCATTCGTGCAGGTCGGAACTTACCCGACAAGGAATTTCGCTACCTTAGGACCGTTATAGTTACGGCCGCCGTTTACCGGGGCTTCGATCAAGAGCTTCTCCTTACGGATAACCCCATCAATTAACCTTCCGGCACCGGGCAGGCGTCACACCGTATACGTCCACTTTCGTGTTTGCACAGTGCTGTGTTTTTAATAAACAGTTGCAGCCAGCTGGTATCTTCGACTGATTTCAGCTCCACGAGCAAGTCGCTTCACCTACCATCAGCGTGCCTTCTCCCGAAGTTACGGCACCATTTTGCCTAGTTCCTTCACCCGAGTTCTCTCAAGCGCCTTGGTATTCTCTACCTGACCACCTGTGTCGGTTTGGGGTACGATTTGATGTTACCTGATGCTTAGAGGCTTTTCCTGGAAGCAGGGCATTTGTTACTTCAGCACCGTAGTGCCTCGTCATCACACCTCAGCGTTAACAGAAGTCCGGATTTACCTAAACTTCCCGCCTACATGCTTAAACCGGGACAACCGTCGCCCGGCTAACATAGCCTTCTCCGTCCCCCCTTCGCAGTAACACCGAGTACAGGAATATTAACCTGTTTCCCATCGACTACGCCTTTCGGCCTCGCCTTAGGGGTCGACTCACCCTGCCCCGATTAACGTTGGACAGGAACCCTTGGTCTTCCGGCGAGCGGGCTTTTCACCCGCTTTATCGTTACTTATGTCAGCATTCGCACTTCTGATACCTCCAGCAACCCTCACAGGCCACCTTCAACGGCTTACAGAACGCTCCCCTACCCAACAACACATAGTGTCGCTGCCGCAGCTTCGGTGCATGGTTTAGCCCCGTTACATCTTCCGCGCAGGCCGACTCGACCAGTGAGCTATTACGCTTTCTTTAAATGATGGCTGCTTCTAAGCCAACATCCTGGCTGTCTGTGCCTTCCCACATCGTTTCCCACTTAACCATGACTTTGGGACCTTAGCTGGCGGTCTGGGTTGTTTCCCTCTTCACGACGGACGTTAGCACCCGCCGTGTGTCTCCCGTGATAACATTCTTCGGTATTCGTAGTTTGCATCGGGTTGGTAAGTCGGGATGACCCCCTAGCCGAAACAGTGCTCTACCCCCGAAGATGAGTTCACGAGGCGCTACCTAAATAGCTTTCGGGGAGAACCAGCTATCTCCCGGTTTGATTGGCCTTTCACCCCCAGCCACAAGTCATCCGCTAATTTTTCAACATTAGTCGGTTCGGTCCTCCAGTTAGTGTTACCCAACCTTCAACCTGCCCATGGCTAGATCACCGGGTTTCGGGTCTATACCCTGCAACTTAACGCCCAGTTAAGACTCGGTTTCCCTGCGGCTCCCCTATACGGTTAACCTTGCTACAGAATATAAGTCGCTGACCCATTATACAAAAGGTACGCAGTCACCTAACAAGTAGGCTCCCACTGCTTGTACGTACACGGTTTCAGGTTCTTTTTCACTCCCCTCGCCGGGGTTCTTTTCGCCTTTCCCTCACGGTACTGGTTCACTATCGGTCAGTCAGGAGTATTTAGCCTTGGAGGATGGTCCCCCATATTCAGACAGGATACCACGTGTCCCGCCCTACTCTTCGAGTTCACAACGTGTGCATTTTAGTGTACGGGGCTATCACCCTGTACCGCCGGACTTTCCAGACCGTTCCACTAACACACGCGCTGATTCAGACTCTGGGCTCCTCCCCGTTCGCTCGCCGCTACTGGGGGAATCTCGGTTGATTTCTTTTCCTCGGGGTACTTAGATGTTTCAGTTCCCCCGGTTCGCTTCGTTAAGCTATGTATTCACTTAACGATAGTGTGTCGAAACACACTGGGTTTCCCCATTCGGAAATCGCCGGTTATAACGGTTCATATCACCTTACCGACGCTTATCGCAGATTAGCACGTCCTTCATCGCCTCTGACTGCCAGGGCATCCACCGTGTACGCTTAGTCGCTTAACCTCACAACCCGAAGCTGTTTCGTAAAACAGTCCGCATTGCGAAAATTTGAGAGACTCGAACACACCATTTTTCCTTTCTTATTACGGAGAAAGGAAACAGTGTGTCGTTTCAATTTTCAGCTTGATCCAGATTTTTAAAGAGCAAATATCTCAAACGTGATTCCGGAGAACCAGTTTTGAGATATTGAGGTCGGCGACTTTCACTCACAAACCAGCAAGTGGCGTCCCCTAGGGGATTCGAACCCCTGTTACCGCCGTGAAAGGGCGGTGTCCTGGGCCTCTAGACGAAGGGGACACTGAAGTCTCAATCGCAAGACGCCTTGCTATTTACTTTTCATCAGACAATCTGTGTGGACACTACAAAGGCAGGTTCTTTCAGGTAAGGAGGTGATCCAACCGCAGGTTCCCCTACGGTTACCTTGTTACGACTTCACCCCAGTCATGAATCACAAAGTGGTAAGCGCCCTCCCGAAGGTTAAGCTACCTACTTCTTTTGCAACCCACTCCCATGGTGTGACGGGCGGTGTGTACAAGGCCCGGGAACGTATTCACCGTAGCATTCTGATCTACGATTACTAGCGATTCCGACTTCATGGAGTCGAGTTGCAGACTCCAATCCGGACTACGACATACTTTATGAGGTCCGCTTGCTCTCGCGAGGTCGCTTCTCTTTGTATATGCCATTGTAGCACGTGTGTAGCCCTACTCGTAAGGGCCATGATGACTTGACGTCATCCCCACCTTCCTCCAGTTTATCACTGGCAGTCTCCTTTGAGTTCCCGGCCGGACCGCTGGCAACAAAGGATAAGGGTTGCGCTCGTTGCGGGACTTAACCCAACATTTCACAACACGAGCTGACGACAGCCATGCAGCACCTGTCTCAGAGTTCCCGAAGGCACCAAAGCATCTCTGCTAAGTTCTCTGGATGTCAAGAGTAGGTAAGGTTCTTCGCGTTGCATCGAATTAAACCACATGCTCCACCGCTTGTGCGGGCCCCCGTCAATTCATTTGAGTTTTAACCTTGCGGCCGTACTCCCCAGGCGGTCGACTTAACGCGTTAGCTCCGGAAGCCACTCCTCAAGGGAACAACCTCCAAGTCGACATCGTTTACAGCGTGGACTACCAGGGTATCTAATCCTGTTTGCTCCCCACGCTTTCGCACCTGAGCGTCAGTCTTTGTCCAGGGGGCCGCCTTCGCCACCGGTATTCCTCCAGATCTCTACGCATTTCACCGCTACACCTGGAATTCTACCCCCTCTACAAGACTCAAGCTTGCCAGTTTCAAATGCAGTTCCCAGGTTGAGCCCGGGGATTTCACATCTGACTTAACAAACCGCCTGCGTGCGCTTTACGCCCAGTAATTCCGATTAACGCTTGCACCCTCCGTATTACCGCGGCTGCTGGCACGGAGTTAGCCGGTGCTTCTTCTGCGAGTAACGTCAATCACTAAGGTTATTAACCTTAATGCCTTCCTCCTCGCTGAAAGTACTTTACAACCCGAAGGCCTTCTTCATACACGCGGCATGGCTGCATCAGGCTTGCGCCCATTGTGCAATATTCCCCACTGCTGCCTCCCGTAGGAGTCTGGACCGTGTCTCAGTTCCAGTGTGGCTGGTCATCCTCTCAGACCAGCTAGGGATCGTCGCCTAGGTGAGCCATTACCCCACCTACTAGCTAATCCCATCTGGGCACATCTGATGGCATGAGGCCCGAAGGTCCCCCACTTTGGTCTTGCGACGTTATGCGGTATTAGCTACCGTTTCCAGTAGTTATCCCCCTCCATCAGGCAGTTTCCCAGACATTACTCACCCGTCCGCCGCTCGTCACCCGGAGAGCAAGCTCTCCTGTGCTACCGCCCGACTTGCATGTGTTAGGCCTGCCGCCAGCGTTCAATCTGAGCCATGATCAAACTCTTCAATTTAAGTTTGATGCTCGTGAATTAAACTTCGTAATGAATTACGTGTTCACTCAGAGACTTGGTATTCATTTTTCGTCCGAGGACGTTAAGAATCCATGTCACTTTGAGTGCCCACACAGATTGTCTGATAAATTGTTAAAGAGCAGTGCGACGGCGCTTAGCGCTCTGTCGCGAGGTGGCGTATATTACGCTTTCCTCTTTCAGAGTCAACCTCATTTTCAGAAGTTTTCTCTTTCAACCCGGCGGCTTGTTTGCCGTTGTTCCGTGTCGATGGAGGCGCATTATAGGGAGCCAGCCGGGAATGACAAGCGGAAAAATGCATTTTTATTTCAACCGCTCATCTTTTATACGTAACGCTTATATTTGCTGCTTTTTGATAGCTTCAGGCAGGTCTGCAAGGCTATTCAATACCCAATCAGCGGCATTTTCCGCTTCTGGCGTGACAGGCTTGCCGGTGCGTACCAGTACTTTAGTCCCTATAGAAGCAGCCGCTGCAGCCTGCATGTCTTCAATTTTATCGCCAACCATATAAGAAGAGGCCATATCGATATGAAGGTAGTCACGCGCCGAGATAAACATCCCCGGGTGCGGCTTACGGCAATCACAGGTCTGACGATACTCTTCCACCGTCCCCTGCGGGTGATGCGGGCAATAATAGATACCGTCCAGGTCAACACCGCGATCGGCCAGTGACCAGTCCATCCATTCCGTCAGCGTTTCAAACTGCGCTTCCGTAAACTTTCCGCGCGCGATGCCGGATTGATTGGTAACCACCACCAGGGCGAAACCCATCTCCTTTAATTGACGCATCGCATCAATAACACCATCGATAAATTCAAAGTTGTCGATTTCGTGGACATAGCCATGATCGACATTAATTGTGCCGTCACGGTCGAGAAAAATTGCGGGTACTGACTTTGCCACCGTAATGCTCCTGATAAAGGCTAGTCTGATTAGTATCGCATGTTTCGCTATGCAAGAAAGTGCTCATTATTCAGCAGCTGGATTGATTTAGACGTCTGGATGCCTTAACATCCATTTCATTGACAGGCATCGCCTGGACACGGCAGAAGAAAATGCCACGGCACACGGCTAAACGATAATAAATAACTGATGATTAAACTTTCGAATATCACCAAAGTGTTCCAGCAAGGGAATCGCACCATACAGGCGCTGAACGATGTCAGCCTGCATGTCCCTGCCGGACAAATTTATGGCGTTATCGGCGCATCTGGTGCTGGTAAAAGTACGCTTATTCGCTGCGTTAACCTGCTTGAACGCCCAACAGAAGGTAGCGTTCAGGTTGGCGGCCAGGAACTGACTGCGCTTTCTGAAAAAGAACTGACCCGCGCACGTCGCCAGATTGGCATGATTTTCCAGCACTTTAATCTGCTGGCTTCCCGTACCGTTTTTGGCAACGTCGCACTGCCGCTAGAACTGGACAACACTCCACAAGCAGAGATTAAACGTCGCGTGACCGAACTGTTGGATCTTGTTGGTCTAGCCGATAAACATGACAGCTACCCGGCCAACCTTTCCGGCGGGCAGAAACAACGTGTCGCGATTGCCCGCGCCCTGGCAAGCAACCCGAAGGTGCTGCTGTGTGATGAAGCCACCAGCGCCCTGGATCCGGCAACCACACGCTCCATCCTTGAGCTGTTGAAAGATATCAACCGTCGCCTTGGCCTGACGATTCTCCTGATCACCCACGAGATGGACGTCGTCAAACGCATCTGCGATTGCGTCGCGGTCATCAGCAACGGTCAGTTGATCGAGCAGGATACGGTGAGTGAAGTCTTCTCTCATCCGAAGACCCCGCTGGCACAGCAGTTTATTCAGTCCACGTTGCATCTGGATATTCCAGACGATTATCAGGCTCGCCTGAAACCGACCGCGCAACCGGATAGCGTGCCAATGCTGCGCATGGAGTTTACCGGCCACTCTGTTGATGCCCCGTTGCTCTCTGAAACCGCCCGTCGCTTTAATGTGAATAACAACATTATTAGCGCGCAGATGGATTACGCTGGCGGCGTGAAGTTCGGCATTATGCTGACCGAGATGCACGGCACGCAGGAAGATACCCAGGCCGCTATCGCCTGGTTGCAGGAACACCATGTAAAAGTAGAGGTACTGGGTTATGTCTGAGGCAATGATTTGGCTGCTGTTGCGCGGCGTATGGGAAACGCTGGCCATGACGTTTGTCTCCGGCTTTTTCGGTTTTGTCCTCGGCCTGCCTGTCGGTGTGCTGCTGTACGTGACCCGTCCAGGACAGATTGCCGCCAACGCGAAGCTTTACCGGACGCTCTCCGCGCTGGTTAACATCTTCCGTTCTATTCCTTTCATTATCTTGCTGGTATGGATGATTCCATTCACCCGCGTGATTGTTGGTACCTCCATCGGCCTGCAGGCGGCGATTGTGCCGCTGACGGTTGGCGCCGCGCCGTTTATCGCCCGTATGGTGGAAAACGCGCTGCTGGAAATTCCGACCGGGTTGATTGAAGCCTCCCGTGCAATGGGCGCAACACCGATGCAGATCGTCCGCAAGGTGCTGCTGCCAGAAGCGCTGCCGGGACTGGTGAACGCCGCCACCATCACCCTGATTACCCTGGTAGGTTATTCCGCCATGGGCGGGGCGGTGGGTGCCGGCGGTCTTGGGCAGATTGGCTATCAGTACGGCTACATCGGCTACAACGCAACGGTAATGAATACGGTGCTGGTATTACTGGTTATTCTGGTTTATTTAATCCAATTCTCTGGCGATCGTATCGTCCGGGCTGTGACTCACAAATAACACACAACACACCATCATTTGGGCCGTCTCTGGGCGGTCTGATGACTCGTGTACACAAAGACTCTTACAGAAAGGAAATAACATGGCCTTTAATTTTAAAACCTTTGCGGCGGTCGGCGCGTTAATCGGTTCTCTGGCTCTGGTGGGTTGTGGTCAGGATGAGAAAGACCCGAACCATATCAAAGTCGGCGTCATCGTAGGTGCAGAACAGCAGGTTGCTGAAGTTGCTCAGAAAGTGGCGAAAGAGAAATACGGTCTCGACGTAGAGCTGGTGACCTTCAACGATTACGTTCTGCCGAACGAAGCGCTGAGCAAAGGCGACATCGACGTCAACGCCTTCCAGCATAAACCGTACCTCGACCAGCAAATTAAAGACCGTGGCTACAAGCTGGTTGCCGTCGGTAACTCCTTCGTTTACCCGATTGCCGGTTACTCCAAGAAAATCAAATCTCTGGACGAGCTGCAGCCGGGCTCCCAGATTGCTATTCCTAACGACCCGACTAACCTCGGCCGTTCCCTGCTGCTGCTGCAGCAAGTGGGCCTGATCAAACTGAAAGAAGGCGTTGGCTTGCTGCCGACCTCTCTGGATATCGTTGAAAACCCGAAAAACCTGAAGATTGTTGAGCTGGAAGCACCGCAGCTGCCACGTTCTCTGGATGACGCGCAGATCTCTCTGGCAGTAATCAACACCACCTACGCCAGCCAGATCGGCCTGACTCCGGCGAAAGATGGTATCTTCGTTGAAGATAAAGACTCCCCGTACGTGAACCTGATTGTTGCTCGCGAAGACAACAAAGATGCCGAAAATGTGAAGAAATTTGTTCAGGCATACCAGAGCGATGAAGTTTACGAAGCGGCGAACAAAATCTTTAACGGTGGTGCAGTGAAAGGCTGGTAATCTTTTTTCACCGTAATATCATTCAGGACGGGCTTAATGCCCGTCTTGTCATTTATGCAAGCGCCTGATTCAATAGCGCCCTGTTTGATTATTTTTTGAGGAATTCCTATGCGTGCTTTACCGGTCTGTTTGTTAGCGCTCATGTTAAGCGGCTGTTCTATGCTAAGCAGATCTCCCGTCGAACCTGTACAAAGCACCGCAACTGCCCCTGCTAAAACGGAAACGGCAAAACCGAAAGCATCGCGTCCGGCGCCGGTAAGAATTTACACCGATGCATCCGCACTGGTCGGCAAGCCTTTCCGCGATCTGGGTGAAGTGACTGGCGAATCTTGCCAGGCCAGCAATCAGGACTCACCGCCAAATATCCCGACCGCCCGCAAACGTCTGCAAATTAATGCGGCCAAAATGAAAGCTAACGCGGTCCTTCTGCACAGCTGTGAAGTCACCAGCGGTACACCGGGATGCTATCGTCAGGCCGTTTGTCTGGGTTCCGCGCTTAACGTTTCGGCGCAATGAGTGCTTTCCAGTTCGCGCAGATAGGTGTGATTCGTTCGCCCTATAAAGAAAAGTTTGCCGTGCCGCGCCAGCCAGGTCTGGTCAAAAATGGTGGTGGCGAACTACATTTGCTGCCGCCCTATAATCAAGCGGACGCCGTACGCGGTCTGGAAGACTTTAGCCATCTGTGGGTGCTGTTTGTCTTCCATCAAACAATGGAAGGTGGGTGGCGCCCTACCGTACGCCCTCCCCGCCTCGGCGGGAATGCGCGTATGGGCGTGTTCGCCACGCGTTCAACGTTTCGCCCTAATCCCATCGGGATGTCGCTGGTCGAACTCAAAGGTATCCGCTGCCAGAAAGAGCAGGTCATCCTGCAGCTCGGGAGTCTGGACCTGGTGGACGGCACCCCGGTGGTGGATATCAAACCTTATCTGCCGTTTGCCGAAGCGCTGCCGGATGCCACCGCCAGCTATGCCCAGCAGGCACCGCTGGCGGAGATGACGGTGAGCTTTACGCCTGAACTGGACACGCAGCTTTTCACACTGGAAAAGCGCTATCCGCACCTTAGAGCTTTTATCCGGGAAGTGCTGGCGCAGGATCCGCGTCCTGCCTATCGTAAAGAGGAAGAAGCGGGAAAAACCTATGCCGTCTGGCTGCTTGATTTCAACGTCCGCTGGCGTGTTATCCCGTCGGGTTTTGAAGTCTTTGCCCTTGAACCACGGTAATTTTATTTTCCTCTCTTTTGGCATCTTTGCCACACTGGTAAACTAAACCACTTTTTTTGTTTCAGGCTGGTCCCCAGCCTGTTCCGATCGTCCAAATGGAACCGTAACAACATGCGTACTAGCCAATACCTGCTCTCCACTCAAAAGGAGACACCTGCCGACGCCGAAGTCATCAGCCATCAGTTGATGCTGCGCGCCGGGATGATCCGTAAGCTGGCCTCCGGGTTGTACACCTGGCTGCCGACCGGCCTGCGCGTCCTGAAAAAAGTCGAAAACATCGTGCGTGAAGAGATGAACAACGCCGGTGCTATCGAGGTGTCCATGCCGGTGGTTCAGCCAGCGGATTTATGGCAGGAGAGCGGCCGCTGGGAGCAATACGGTCCGGAACTGCTGCGCTTCGTTGATCGTGGCGACCGTCCGTTTGTCCTTGGCCCGACGCATGAAGAGGTCATCACTGACCTGATTCGTAACGAGCTAAACTCGTACAAGCAGCTGCCGCTGAACTTCTTCCAGATTCAGACCAAATTCCGTGACGAAGTTCGTCCACGCTTTGGTGTGATGCGCTCGCGCGAGTTTCTGATGAAAGATGCATACTCTTTCCATACTTCTCAGGAATCGCTGCAGGAAACCTACGACGCGATGTACGCCGCGTACAGCAAAATCTTCACCCGTATGGGCCTGGATTTCCGTGCAGTACAGGCTGACACCGGCTCCATCGGCGGCAGCGCATCGCATGAGTTCCAGGTTCTGGCACTGAGCGGCGAAGATGACGTGATCTTCTCCGACAGCTCTGATTTCGCCGCCAACATCGAGTTCGCAGAAGCCGTTGCGCCAAAAGCGCCGCGTGCCGCGGCCACCCAGGAGATGACCCTGGTCGATACGCCGAATGCGAAAACCATTGCTGAGCTGGTTGAACAGTTTAATCTGCCGATTGAAAAAACCGTCAAAACGCTGCTGGTTAAAGCCGTTGAAGATGGAAGCTACCCGCTGGTTGCGCTGCTGGTACGCGGCGACCACGAGCTGAACGAAGTGAAAGCGGAAAAACTGCCACAGGTTGCCAGCCCGCTGACCTTCGCGACCGAAGACGAGATCCGTGCCATCGTTAAAGCAGGTCCAGGATCTCTGGGCCCGGTGAATATGCCGATTCCGGTGGTTATCGACCGTACCGTTGCCGTCATGAGCGATTTCGCTGCCGGCGCCAATATCGATGGCAAACACTACTTTGGCATCAACTGGGATCGCGACGTCGCCACCCCGGAAGTCGCGGACATCCGTAACGTGGTCGCAGGCGATCCGAGCCCGGATGGTCAGGGTACGCTGCTGATTAAACGCGGCATCGAAGTCGGTCACATCTTCCAGTTGGGGACCAAGTACTCCCAGGCGATGAATGCATCCGTACAGGGCGAAGACGGCCGTAACCAGGTCCTGACCATGGGTTGCTATGGTATTGGGGTGACGCGTGTCGTTGCGGCAGCCATTGAGCAGAACTTTGACGATCGCGGTATCGTCTGGCCTGATGCCATTGCACCGTTCCAGGTCGCAATTCTGCCAATGAACATGCACAAGTCTTACCGTGTGCAGGAACTGGCTGAGAAACTGTATGCTGAACTGCGCGCTCAGGGCATTGAAGTACTGATGGACGACCGTAAAGAGCGTCCGGGCGTCATGTTTGCTGATATGGAGCTGATTGGTATTCCGCATACCATCGTGCTCGGCGATCGTAACCTCGACAACGACGATATCGAATATAAATATCGTCGCAATGGCGAGAAGCAGCTGATTAAAACCGGTGACATCGTGGACTATCTGGTTCGCGCTATCAAAGGCTAATTCCGCTGATGAATGTAAAA
Organism: Klebsiella sp. B345; assembly: GCF_051131735.1. Lineage (NCBI taxonomy): Bacteria > Pseudomonadati > Pseudomonadota > Gammaproteobacteria > Enterobacterales > Enterobacteriaceae > Klebsiella > Klebsiella sp. B345. The sequence goes on along the minus strand of NZ_CP180443.1, from coordinate 3,951,482 downwards.
GGCCCCGCAAATGCGGGGCCTTTTTTATGTCCGTGGTACCAGCAATACGGCCATGGCTGGTTACTGATTACAGTCTTTACCGGGGACAAATTTAATGTCTTTATCCGCCTTCAGGGTTTTCATCATTTCACCGCTGTCAGGGTTGGCTTCCAGGGTAAAGTGTCCGTCCAGCACCAGCAGAACCGGATGCGTTTGGTTGCCGCGAGCGGCGGCATAATCACGTTCCAGCTGAGCATTGTTCGCCACCGCAACCCGCTTACCGGTTGCACAGTCGGTGAAGGTCGCCGCATCCGCCATATAGAAATACATGCCACGCATGGTCATCGGCGTGGTTGGCAGACTGGCTTTAACCGATTTCAGGGTATAGTTCAGAGTCGACTCAATCGGATTGCCTTCACGATCGAGCATATCCAGCGAGTCCCCCTTCGCCCGGTAATAGGATTTCTCGCCTTTGCTGTCGGTCAGTACCAGCTTATCCGCAGTCCGCGCCCAGGTGCCGTATGAGGCAAATGATGACGGCTCACGGTTGACCCCTTGATAGCGCTCGTTCATCACCCAACTACCGTCTTTTTCGAGGAACAGCGTGGTTTCGATGCCTTCACAATCAGCGCAGGGCAAAACACCGCGCCAGCTTTGCTGCATCGGCTTCAGCTCTTCCATCGGCGCTGGCTGCAGCGTTTCAACATCCGAACGATGGTTACAACCAAATAGCGCAAAGAGCGAACACGCCGCTGCCACTGAGAGTACGATTTTCTTCACTGTTAATTCCTTATAATCCATTCCACCGGTTCGCCATAGCGCTTACTGACGAACTTTCCCACGCAGTGCTTTGACTGAGGATTTTTGCGCCTTCGAGGCAAGGCGCCGCTCTTTTGACGCCCGGGTCGGCCGGGTCTCACGACGGCTTTTTTGCACTACGGTTAATTCTTTAATTAACGCAACCAGACGAGACAGTGCTGCTTCGCGATTCATTTCCTGGCTGCGATATTCCTGAGCCTTAATAATAACCACACCGTCGGCAGAAATTAAGTGGTGGCTGGCGGCCAGCAGACGTTCTTTATAATACTCAGGCAGACTTGAAGCTTTAATGTCAAACCGCAGATGGATGGCGGTTGACGCCTTATTGACGTGCTGACCGCCCGCGCCCTGCGCGCGGATCCCCGAAAGAGTCACCTCTTCATCGGGAATAGCAACGCTGCGGCTAATCGTAATCATGCTGACGGTTGCCACGCCGTCAGATTAATTTCCAGATTATTCTTAGCATCCGATAACCAGATGCTGCCGTCCTGGATCGTGGCCTGTAATACCATCGAGCGATCGGCAAATGCGCTGAGCTGGGCCAGTTGAGCATCATCCAGATACCACACCGTCAGCTTACTGAACTGCGCCATTTTGTTCTTATTTTGCTGCCACCAGATTTCCGCCGCCCGGCTATTGTAGGTAAACAACACCACTTCCTGCGAACGCGAGCAGGCTTTTTTTATCCGTCGCTCATCCGGCAAACCGAGTTCAATCCACAGATCAACGCCGAGATGATCGTTGAGCAACCATAGCTCAGCCTCATCATCAGACGACAGGCCACGGGTAAACTGCAGTCGCTCGTCGGCATATTTGATCCACGCCAGCAGGCGTAACATCATGCGCTCCTGGGTTTCTGACGGATGCTGTGCCAGCGTCAGGCTGGCATCCAGAAACTGGTTACGATCCAGATCGGCGACGTTCACCGTTGCCTTATAAATTGTCGCTTTCAGCGCCATGAATAAACTCCCGAAAAAAATGGCGTACATTGTAGCGAAACTCACGACAAAAGGCTGCCGACAATCCGCGGTCCCCTTTTCATCCTGCTGATATTGCTTAAATGACTATGGTATAGTCACCTTGCTAAACAGAGTGTATCTTCGTAGGCTTAAACTTGCATCCCACGGTTGAGTCAGCATACTGACAGGAGGGAATGTGGAGCAATATTGTGAGTTAATACGCAAGCGATATGCGGAAATAGCCAGCGGAGACCTGGGGTATATCCCGAATGCGCTGGGTTGCGTGTTGAAAGTATTGAATGAAATTGCGGCGGATGAGGCCCTTTCGGAGTCAGTCAGGGAAAAGGCCGCGTATGCGGCAGCAAACTTACTGGTGAGCGATTATGTCAATGAATGATACTTATCAACCCATCAACTGTGATGATTATGACAATCTCGAGCTTGCCTGCCAGCACCATCTGGTGCTTGTTCTGACGCTCAAAGATGGTGAGCAGTTGCAGGCTAAGGCAACCGATCTTATCTCACGCAAAAATATCGAGTATCTGGTAGTGGAACTGAGCGGGAATGCTCGTGAGCTACGTCTGGATAAAATCGCCAGCTTCAGCCACCCGGAAATCGGTACCGTGGTGGTGAGTGAGTCCTGAATAAAAACGGGTGGCTCAGCCGCCCGTTTTCCTCCATATCAGCTGTATCCCTTCACCATCACCCACTTCCCCTTCACGGGTAACAAACAGCGCATCTGCGGCCGCAATCAGCGTATCGCCGTAAAACAGCAGCGGCGTGGTATCACGACGCCAGGGGGCGACGCCTAATTCCTGCCAGATTTTTTTCAGCTTACGGCCTCCATGACGACCGACAATATGCAGATGGCCGCTGGCACGAAAGCGTACCGTCACCACCTCTTCCGGACGCGGCCTACGCAACGGCCCACCGGTTTGCAATGCCAGTTCTCCCAATCCTTCCGGCAGCGCTAATGGCTGACGGTAATCGGGCCACGGCACGGTGAGATCGGCCTGACCCGGCAGGTATCTTACCCACCACAGACGCTGCTGATAGCGGCGTACGGAAAAGTCCCCAAGCCGCAGGCAGGGAAACGCATCTTCACGCGCCAGGGCCACTTCACGCCAGATACGCTCCGGTACCTCACGGGAGGGCATCGGCGCGTGCTGTCCTGCCAGCCATCGCCGCAGCAGCGCCGCACGCCGCGGCGCACTCATGGCGATTAGCGGTTCGATAGTCAGCGAGCCATCAGCGGCCACCAGCTTTGCCAGATCTTCGGCAAGCAGTTCATCCAGCAACTGTTCCTGCTCGCCGCACAGCCCGGCGCTGCGGGCCACCGCTTCACTAAAGTGAGGCCAGCGTGCATTCAGCTGCGGGACCACGCGCAGACGAAGAAAATTACGATCGTAGGCATCATCCTGATTGCTCTCATCATCAATCCACTGGAGCTGATGGCTTAGCGCCCACTGTAGCAGCGCCTCACGGCGGCTGTTCAGTAGCGGACGCAGCAGACGGGTGCCGGCGAACTCAGAGGATGCCGCCATCGCCGCCAGTCCGGTCGGGCCGCTGCCTCGTTTGAGCGCCAACAGGAAGGTTTCACACTGGTCATCAAGATGCTGAGCGGTTACCAGCACCTCGCCCGGCAGCAACGCCGTCCGGAAAGCCTGATAACGCGCCTGTCGGGCATGCGCCTCCACGCCGAGCCCCTCATCTGCCAGGGTCACACGCTCAACCACCAGCGGTACCTGCCACTGCTGGCAAAGCTGCTGGCAGTGCGCCACCCAGCTATCGGCATTGGCGCTCAGGCCGTGGTGGATATGGATAGCCCGCAGCTGCAGCGTCGGGTCCCGCTCGCGCCAGCAGACCAGCTGATGTAAAAGTACCGTTGAATCCAGGCCGCCGCTGAAGGCGACTAAAAACTGGCGGTACGGTTGAAGGCGTTGCGCAATATCGGGCGTCATCATCATGATAGTGCTGGCTGGGGAGAGATAGTCCGGCACGTTACCGGGCAGGACGTTCTCTGACAAGGGCTACTGTTGATAAATCTCGAGCGGCAGGCCGTCGGGATCGCTAAAAAAGGTAAAACGCTTACCGGTGAAGGGATCGATACGCACCGCTTCACAGGCCACGCCGTGTGCCTCAAGATGGACAACCGCCGCATCGATATCATCCACGCTAAATGCCAGATGACGAAGGCCACAGGCTTCCGGGCGGCTGGGTCGGGCCGGCGGGAACGGGAATGAGAACAGCTCAATCACATATTCGCCGTTCAACGCCAGATCGCCCTTCCAGGAGTCACGCGCTTCGCGGTAGAACTCGCTCTGCAATGTAAAACCCAGGATGTCGCAATAGAAGGCTTTGCTCTGCTCATAGTTGGTGGCGATGATGGCAATATGGTGAACCCGTTTTAAACCCAGCATATCTACTCCTTCTGTTATTACTGACCAGGTTACTCGCGCCGTTCATCACGGCGCAAGCCGTTAGTCATTTTTTAAGACTCGTACCCGGTATACGCCATCCTCATCACGCTTCGCTCCGTGGATATCCGTTTCAAATCCGGGATAATGACGGCCAATTGAGCAGAGCATTAGCAGGAAATCGAGTACCGTCCGGCTTTCTTCGGTAATCATCTCGCCGGGCATCAGCAGCGGCACGCCCGGCGGATAAGGCAGAATCATATTCGCTGAGATGCGACCGACCAGATTTTCCAGCTCAATGGTTTCCACTTCGCCTTTAATTTGCCGCTGCCAGGCCTTATTCGGCGTCATCTTCATTTCCGGCAGAACATCAAAGGCGCTGAGCATCAATTGCGGTAGCTGATGTTGGCGGATCAGACGGTGGATCCCCTGCGCCAGATCCTGGATGCGCATGTTGCGGTAGAAGTCGGGATCTTCTGCGTAGAGATCCGGCAGCATGTTCTTCACCCGCAGGTTAAGATCGTAGGCGCGCTTAAACTCGGTCAGGCCGCGCAGCAACCCCATTGCCCGGGTTTTATCGATACCGATACTGAACAGAAACAGCAGGTTATAGGGGCCAGTTTTCTCCACCACCACGCCACGCTCATCAAGGAATTTTGCCACCAGCGCGGCAGGAATACCTTCATCATCCATCTTGCCTTGTTCGTCCATACCCGGCGTCAGGATCGTCACCTTCACCGGGTCGAGGAACATATGATCGTCGTCGGCATCGCTGAAACCGTGCCAGCTCTCACCGCTTGCCACTGGCCAGCACTGCGCCTGTTCGATGTCTTCCGGTTGCCAGATATCAAAGAACCAGCCGTCAGACTCTTCGCGCAGGCGCTGAACCTCTTTGCGGAAGTCGAGAGCCCGCTCAATTGAACGCTGAATCAAACGTTTACCGGAGTTGCCACGCAGCATCGCCGCTGCGGTTTCTATCGAGGCGACAATGGGATAGCTCGGTGACGTTGAGGTGTGCATCATAAAGGCTTCATTAAAGGTCTCTTCGTCATAGCTACCTTTAATATGAATAAGCGAGGCCTGCGACAGCGCTGCCAACATTTTATGCGTGGATTGCGTTTCGAAGATCACCTTACCGGGAATGCGATCGCCGCTCATTCCGCTCTTCCCGTGATAGATCGGGTGGAAGTGGGTATAGGGCACCCAGGCGGAATCAAAATGGATCGACGGCACATCCAGCGTCTCTTTGATCCAGGTGGTGTTATAGAGCAAGCCATCATAGGTGGAGTTGGTGATCACCGCATGCACCGGCCACGCGGCGCCACCCGTCCGGTTAACCTTTTGTTGAATGCTGTCGCGGGTGAATTCGCGTTTCGGTATGCCACCGAGAATGCCCAGCGCATTGCGGGTCGGTTTCAGCCACAGCGGAACGACATCGCTCATCATCAGCAGATGGGCCAGTGATTTGTGACAGTTACGGTCGATAAGCAGCGTGCTGCCAGCCGGTGCTGAGTACATGCCAACAATCTTGTTCGAGGTCGACGTCCCGTTGGTCACCATGTAGCTCTGTTCCGCACCAAAAGCGCGAGCGATATACTCTTCCGCTTCCAGATGTGGGCCGGTGTGATCAAGCAACGACCCCAGCTCGGTCACCGAAATAGAGACATCGGCTTTAAGCGTATTGCCGCCGAAGAAGTCATAAAACAGGCAGCCAACCGGGCTTTTCTGGTATGCACTTCCCCCCATATGCCCCGGCGTACAGAAGGTATATTTTCCCTCCTGCACATAGTTGAACAGCGCTTTGGTAAACGGCGGCGTAATGTTATCCAGATATTCACGGGTGTACTGGGCGATACGGGTAGCTATCTCTGGTGCCAGGCCCAGCGCATATTCGAAGAACCACAGCGTCATCCGCAGATCCTGGCTGCTGACGTCCATCGTCGAGTGCGCGTTGATAAAGGCATAAAGCGGGAGGTATTCGTTCAGTTGATTGATATCGCTGCACAGATCGACGTTGTACTCATCCCAGTCAAAGATGACTCCGCAGATCCGAGGATTATGTTCAATAAACTGCAGCAGGTCGGCGCTGTTTTGCGGCCAGATGGTCTGAAAGCCTTGCCGTTGCAGGGCAGCGTCCAGCTCTTTGATCGGTTCGTCTTTATGGTAGACGCCGTGTGGCCCCATGATGGCGATGATATTCACGCTTTCCTCCTGGAATTAACCTAAGTCAGGCATCATATCAATCGCGCTGGCGTATGGCACATAAAAAAGGGGTCGGAAAATCCGACCCCTTATATGCGTTAAGCCGGGAGATTATCAGGCGTAACCGTAGCTCATCAGGCGCTGATAGCGACGGTTTAACAGCTCTTCTTCGCTCAGCGTATCGAGATCCGCCAGATCGGCCAGCAGCTGCGCCTTCAGGCTTGCCGCGATGGCTTCCGGGTTACGATGCGCACCGCCCAACGGCTCCGGAATAATAGAGTCAATAAGCTTCAGCTCTTTCAGACGCGGTGCCACGATCCCCATTGCTTCGGCAGCCAGCGGAGCTTTATCGGCGCTTTTCCACAGAATGGACGCGCAGCCTTCCGGTGAAATAACCGAGTAGGTGCTGTACTGCAGCATGTTGACCTTGTCGCCAACGCCGATCGCCAGTGCGCCACCGGAGCCACCTTCACCAATCACGGTGCAGATGACCGGAACGCTCAGACGTGACATTTCACGCAGGTTGCGAGCAATCGCTTCAGACTGGCCGCGCTCTTCTGCGCCGACGCCCGGGTAAGCACCTGGGGTGTCGATAAAGGTGATGATCGGCATTTTAAAACGCTCGGCCATCTCCATCAGACGCAGTGCTTTACGGTAGCCTTCCGGTGCCGGCATCCCGAAGTTGCGACGAATTTTTTCTTTCGTTTCGCGCCCTTTCTGATGGCCGATAATCATCACCGGACGCCCGTCCAGACGCGCAATGCCCCCGACAATAGCTTTGTCGTCAGCGTAAGCACGGTCACCAGCCAGCTCGTCAAACTCGTCGAAAGCCAGGCGGACATAATCCAGGGTGTACGGGCGACGTGGATGGCGAGCCAGTTGAGCAACCTGCCATGCACCAAGATCGGCGAAGATTTTACGCGTCAGTTCTACGCTTTTCTCACGCAGACGATGCACTTCTTCGTCGATGTTAATATCGAGTTTCTCATCCTGACGGCTTACTGCAGTCAGGGAATCGATTTTCGCTTCCAGCTCTGCAATCGGCTGTTCAAAATCAAGGAAATTCAGACTCATAGTATTCCTGTATTAGTCAAACTCCAGTTCCACCTGCTCCGAGCCGATAAGGCCACGCAGATCGTTGAGTAAACGATCGCTCGGAGAGACGCGCCATGTTGCGCCAAAACGCAACCGCGCGCGTGCATCCGCCCTCTGATAATAGAGGTGTACTGGAATAGTTCCCGAACGGTGGGGTTCCAGAGACTGACGGAGTCGGTTTAAAAGCTGGTCATCAATTTGCCTGTCCGTCAGCGAGATAGCAAGCCCGCGAGCATATTTTTCCCGGGCTTCGTCAATGTCCATCACTTCACGGGCGGTCATTTTAAGCCCCCCGCTAAAGTCATCAAAGCTGACCTGTCCGCTGACGATAAGTATGCGGTCTTTTTCCAGCAATTGCTGATATTTATCCAGCGCGTCGGTGAATAACATCACCTCCAGACGCCCAGAACGGTCATCCAACGTACAGATACCGATACGATTACCGCGCTTGGTGACCATTACCCGCGCGGCAATCACGAGCCCCGCCGCCGTGGTCACTTTACCACGATCGGTCGGATGCATGTCTTTGAGTCTCACGCCACCCACGTAGCGCTCAATCTCTTTCAAATACTGGTTGATGGGGTGTCCCGTCAGATACAGACCGAGCGTTTCCCTTTCACCATCCAGCACCACCTGCTCCGGCCACGGCTGACAGTTGGCATAAGATTGTTCGATCTGTTCCGGCTCTTCTGCCAGCACCCCGAACATATCTGCCTGACCAATCGCCTCGGCTTTCGCATGTTGATCGGCGGCCTTCAGCGCATCACTCAGCGAATTCATTAACGCCGCACGATGCGGACCGAGGCGGTCAAATGCCCCGGACATAATCAATTTTTCCAGTATCCGACGGTTCAGTTTTTTGATGTCGGTACGGGCGCACAGGTCGAACAGCTCGCGGAAATAGCCGCCCTCGTTACGCGCTTCAATAATCGCTTCAATGGGGCCTTCGCCGACGCCTTTAATTGCGCCGATGCCGTAGACTATCTCACCGTCGTCATTGACGTGGAAATGGTACAGCCCGGAGTTAATATCCGGCGGCAGGATTTTCAGCCCCATGCGCCAGCATTCATCCACCAGCCCGACCACTTTCTCGGTGTTATCCATATCTGCGGTCATAACCGCCGCCATAAATTCGGCTGGATAGTGCGCCTTTAACCACAGCGTCTGATAGGAGACCAGCGCGTAGGCAGCCGAGTGCGATTTGTTAAACCCATAACCGGCAAATTTCTCCACCAGGTCGAAGATTTTCATCGCCAGCTCGCCGTCGACGCCGTTTTTCTTCGCCCCATCCTCGAAGGTCCCGCGCTGCTTGGCCATCTCTTCGGGTTTTTTCTTACCCATCGCACGACGCAGCATATCCGCGCCGCCCAACGTGTAGCCAGAAAGCTCTTGGGCGATCTGCATGACCTGTTCCTGATACAAGATGATGCCATAAGTTGGCTCAAGCACCGGTTTCAGGCATTCATGCTGCCACTGTACGTCAGGGTAAGAGATCTCCTCGCGGCCATGCTTACGGTCGATAAAGTTATCGACCATCCCCGATTGCAGAGGGCCGGGGCGGAACAGCGCCACCAGGGCGATCATATCTTCAAAGCAGTCAGGCTGCAGACGCTTGATCAGGTCTTTCATGCCGCGCGATTCAAGCTGGAACACAGCGGTGGTTTCCGAGCGCTGCAGCATGTCGAAGCTTTTCTTGTCATCCAGCGGGATCGCCGCAATATCCAGCGGCGCTTCGCCTTGCTTCTCCCGCCGCTTGTTGATCATCTCCAGTGCCCAGTTGATGATGGTCAACGTACGCAGACCAAGGAAGTCAAACTTGACCAGCCCGGCGTATTCAACGTCGTTTTTGTCAAACTGGGTGACCGGATGCAGCCCGGCTTCATCGCAGTACAGCGGGGCGAAATCGGTAATTTTAGTTGGCGCGATAACCACGCCCCCGGCATGTTTACCGGCGTTACGCGTGACGCCTTCCAGTTTGCGCGCCATGTCGATCAGCGCTTTGACTTCTTCGTCAGCTTCGTAGATTTCCGGCAGCTGCGGCTCGGCCTCAAAGGCTTTCGCCAGCGTCATACCCGGGTCTGGCGGCACCAGTTTTGAAATACGATCAACAAACCCGTACGGGTGGCCAAGCACGCGCCCCACGTCACGGATAACCGCTTTCGCCGCCATCGTACCGAAGGTAATGATCTGCGATACCGCGTCTCGACCGTACATGTCCGCCACGTGTTCGATAACCTGGTCGCGTTTCTCCATGCAGAAATCGACGTCAAAGTCGGGCATTGAGACACGTTCCGGGTTGAGGAAACGTTCGAACAGTAGATCGAACTCCAGCGGGTCCAGATCGGTGATCTTTAAGGCGTAAGCAACTAATGAGCCAGCACCAGAACCACGACCAGGCCCGACCGGCACGCCGTTATCCTTCGACCACTGGATAAACTCCATTACGATCAGGAAGTAGCCGGGGAAGCCCATCTGGTTAATCACCTGGAGCTCAATGTCCAGACGCTCATCATAGGCGGGACGTTTCTCCGCGCGGACAGCCGGATCCGGGAACAGGAACTCCAGACGCTCTTCCAGACCTTCTTTCGATTTCAGGACCAGAAAATCTTCCGTCGTCATCTCTCCTGTCGGGAATTGCGGCAGGAAATATTCGCCTAAACGCACGGTCACGTTGCAGCGCTTGGCTATTTCGACGGTATTTTCCAGCGCCTCGGGAATATCGGAGAACAACTCGCACATTTCGTCTTCGCTGCGCATATATTGCTGCGGCGAATAGTTACGTGGGCGTTTCGGATCATCAAGGGTAAAACCGTCATGGATCGCGACGCGGATCTCATGGGCATCGAAGTCGCCGGTTTCGAGAAAGCGTACGTCATTGGTGGCCACAACCGGTAACCCACGCGCTTCGGCGAGCTGCACAGCGGCATGTAAATATGCCTCTTCATCGGCACGGCCGGTGCGGATAAGCTCCAGATAGTAGCGGTCCGGGAAATGTTCTTCGTAGAAAGCGACGCACTGTTCGACCAGCGGCATATTGCCACGCATCAGGCTGATACCGACGTCACCTTTGCGGGCACCGGACAGCAAAATCAGCCCTTCCTGGTGTTCAATCAACCAGTCGCGATCAATATAAGGCCCCAGCGCGCCATAGCCACGCTGATAGGCGCGGGAAATCAGCAGCGTCAGGTTCTGATAACCGGTATTGTTGGCCGCCAGAACGGTTAATTCGGTTAACTCATCACCCATCAGCTCGCTCTGGACGTGAAAATCCGCCCCGACGATAGGTTTCAGTCCCGCGCCATGTCCCGCGCCGTAGAACTTCACCAGACCACACAGGTTAGTAAAATCGGTGATCGCCAGAGCAGGCATGCCAAGCGCGGCCGCCTTTTTCACCAGCGGCCCGGTTTTTGCCAGCCCATCGATCATAGAATAGTCGCTATGCACCCGTAGGTGGACGAAACGTGGTTCAGACATCTTCAGATTCCGGTTTACTTATTTCTCGACACAAGAATCAGGACGCAAGGCCCAGCGCGCGTTTTACCGGGCCAAAACTACGCCGATGGTGTTCGGTTGCGCCATGTTCGATCAGTTTTTCCAGATGGAAAGCGGTAGGATAGCCTTTATGCTGTGCAAAGCCATATTGCGGAAATTCGAGATCCAAAGCGGTCATTTCCGCATCGCGCACGACTTTAGCCAGAATAGACGCTGCGCTGATTTCTGCCACCCGACTATCGCCTTTGACCACCGCCTGAGCAGGTATCGGCAGCGACGGGCAGCGGTTGCCATCAATTAGCACAAACTCCGGCACCACAGTCAGGCCAGCAACGGCACGCTGCATTGCCAGCATCGTTGCATGAAGGATATTTAGCTCATCAATTTCATGGGGTTCCGCGCGACCCAGGCTCCAGCACAGTGCCTTTTCTTTGATTTCATCGAACAGCGCCAGTCGACGCTTTTCGCTTAATTTTTTCGAGTCGTTGAGGCCCACAATCGGCTTTTCCGGGTCAAGGATCACCGCAGCGGTGACCACCGCGCCAACCAACGGCCCACGGCCGACTTCGTCAACGCCGGCCACCAGGTGGGTATGTGGGTAAACAAACTCAATCATTTTGCTAGCTCCAGTACTGCGTCCGCTGCCTGCTCATCGGCATTGCAACGAATCTGTTGATGCAGCGCCCGGAAGGTGTCGTGCATGTCATGGCTGGTCTTGCCATCAGCCAGCAACGGCCGCAGCGCATCGGCCAGCGACTGCGGCTGGCACTCGTCCTGCAGCAGTTCTTTCACCAGTTCCCGCCCGGCCAGCAGATTCGGTAAGGAGACATAGTCGGTTTTCACCAACCGTTTCGCCAGCCAGAAGGTAAACGGCTTCATGCGATAGCCCACGACCATCGGGCACTTCGCCAGCATACACTCCAGTGCCGCGGTACCGGAGGCCAGCAGAGCCGCATCGCTGGCAATCATCGCATCACGCGCTTGTCCATCCAGCAGATGTACCGTGAGATCCGGTGCCGTTTCCGCTTTAATGCGTTCAAACTGCTCCCGGCGTTTCGCATTCACCAGTGGTACCAGTACCTGCAGGTCGGGATAGTCTTCGCGTAAAATCTGCGCGGTTTTCAGAAAGTCGGCGCTGAGCATTTCCACTTCAGCACCACGACTTCCCGGTAGCAGCGCCAGACAGTGGACATCCCGGGCAATACCTAAACGGTCACGTGCGGCGTCTTTGTCCGGATCCAGCGGCATCGCATCAGCCATGGTGTGGCCGATAAACCGGCAGGGAACGTTAAACCGGTCATAAAACGCTTTTTCGAAAGGCAGAAATGCCAGCACCAGATCGGTCGCTCTGCCAATTTTGAAAACGCGTTTTTGGCGCCATGCCCACACTGACGGGCTGACGTAATGAATGGTTCTGATGCCCTGTTTTTTCAGGTTACCCTCAAGGGTAATATTAAAATCAGGCGCATCAATCCCAACGAACACATCGGGCTGCAGCTCGGTAAATCGTCGGGTCAGGTCGGCGCGAATATGCAGCAGGCGGCGCAGTCGTCCGAGCACTTCAACAATGCCCATCACGGCCAGCTCTTCCATCTCGTACCAGGCTTCACAGCCTTCGGCCTGCATAAGTGGTCCCGCCACGCCAACAAAGCGAGCATCGGGGATACGTGCTTTGAGCGCGCGGATCAGACCTGCACCAAGAATATCGCCGGAGGTTTCTCCGGCGACAAGGGCAATCGTCAGGGGACGCTGTGCAGACATTAACGAATCAGGCCGCGTGTAGAACGGGCGAAGAAATCGACAAATGGCTGTACTTCAGGGTGCTGAGCGGCCAGCTCGGCGATTTCCGGTTTGGCTTCGTCCAGCGTTTTGCCGCTGCGATACAGCAGTTTATAGGCGTTACGAATTGCGGTAATCGCTTCGCGGCTAAAGCCACGGCGCTTCAGGCCTTCAATATTGACGCCATACGGCGTCGCGTGGTTGCCCTGAGCAATCACGAACGGCGGTACGTCCTGTGCGACGCCGGAACAGCCGCCTACCATGACGTGCGCGCCGATGATGCAGAACTGATGCACTGCGGTCATGCCACCGATGATAACGAAATCATCCAGTGAAACATGCCCGGCCAGCGTGGCGTTATTCGCCAGAATACAGCGGTCGCCGACCGTGCAATCGTGTGCAACGTGCGCGTTGATCATCAGCAAGTTATCGCTGCCCACCTTCGTTAATCCACCGCCCTGTACTGTGCCGCGATGAATGGTGACGCTTTCGCGAATGCGGTTGCGATCGCCAATTTCCACCCGGGTCGGTTCACCAGCGTATTTCAAATCCTGGTTAACTTCACCGATGGAAGCGAACTGATAGATCTCGTTATCACGACCAATTTTAGTGTGGCCGTTAACAACAACATGAGACTTCAGTACGGTACCTTCGCCGATTTCGACGTGAGCACCAACAATACAAAACGGGCCAATGTGAGCGTTAGCACCAATAATGGCGCCCTCTTCCACAATGGCAGTAGGATGAATAAAGGCGGTTTTATCAATCACGTATCAGGCCTCCCGGCTACGCGCACACATCATCGTTGCTTCGCAAACCACTTTACCGTCAACCAGTGCCACACCTTTGAAACGCGTCAGGCCACGGCGGGTTTTCTCGAAAGTGACTTCCATAATCATCTGATCGCCAGGTACTACCGGACGTTTGAAACGCGCTTCATCAATCCCCGCGAAGTAATACAGTTCGCCAGGTTCGAGTTTACCCACGCTTTTAAATGCCAGAATCCCGGTGGCCTGAGCCATCGCTTCCAGAATTAACACGCCAGGTAAAATCGGCTTACCAGGGAAGTGCCCCTGGAAAAACGGCTCGTTAACAGAAACATTTTTTACTGCGCGCAGAAAACGGCCTTCTTCAAAATCCAGCACACGGTCTACCAGCAGGAACGGGTAACGGTGAGGCAGAAGTTCCAGAATCTCTTCAATATGCAGAGTATGAGTTTCAGTAGTCAAAATACTCTTCCTGTCTAAATATACTAAAATGCAATAATAACACGGCCTGCTGCAATCTTATGAATGCAACAGGCCGAAAATTTTTACACATCATCTCTTGGGCCACATCGTTGTCAGCAGTAACCGCCGTTACGATATCGCTTACATGATGCCGTGTGTTAACAGAGGCGCTAATCTTGCTGATTAACCTTCCGTTCGATTGATTTGAGGCGTTTGCTTATCTCGTCAATGTTCATCACCAACGCTGCTGTTTTACGCCAGACTTTGTTCGGCTGCAGCGGAATACCTGATGAATAGACGCCAGGCTCGGTAATAGGACGCATCACCATACCCATTCCGGTAACGGTGACTTTATCGCAGATTTCCATGTGCCCGTTGATGACGCTCGCGCCACCAATCATGCAGTAACGGCCAATTTTCAGGCTGCCTGCCATGATTACGCCACCAGCAACGGCCGTATTGTCGCCAATCACAACGTTATGCGCAATCTGGCACTGATTATCAATAATCACGCCATTACCGATGACGGTATCATCCAGCGCGCCACGGTCAATGGTCGTGCAGGCACCAATCTCCACACGATCGCCAATAATCACGCGACCTAATTGTGGGATCTTCACCCAGTTACCACGATCGTTGGCATAGCCGAAGCCATCTGCGCCAATCACCGTACTGGACTGAATCAGGCAATTCTCACCGATCTCAATCTCATGGTAAATGCTCACGTTGGCCCACAAACGGGAGCCTGCGCCAATTTTGGTCTTTTTACCAACGAAGCATCCGGCACCAATCACGACGTTATCGCCAAGCTCAACATCAGATTCGATAACGGCATTAGGACCGATGGCAACGTTTTTACCTAGCTTCGCCGTGCTATCAATCACCGCGCTGGGCGCGATATTCTGCGCCGGCTGCGGCGTAGTATCCAGAATTTGAGCCATACGCGCGTAAGTCAGGTAGGGGTTACGCACTACCAACGCTGCGCCTTGGGCAAAGGGTAAATCTTCCTGCGTCATCACGACGGCAGAAGCCTGGCATGCGGCCAGGTGTTCACGGTATTTAGGATTTACCATGAACGTAATATGGCCTGCTTTGGCAGTCTGCATGGACGCAACACCGGTGATGACGATATCGCCATCACCGTGTAATTCTGCATCCAACTGCTGCGCAAGATCAGCCAGTCGAATTGAAGGCATTACTTATTTAACCTGTTTCAGCACATCAGCGGTGATGTCTTTCACATCGCTGCTGTTGTATGCAACGGCATTAGAATCAACAACCAGGTCGATGCTCTGGCTGCTCGCTACGCTTTTCACAGCGGTCTGGATACGGTTAACCAGTTTGCCACGTTCTTCGTTGGAACGACGTGAACGATCCTGCTCAAAAGACTGTGCTTTTTGAGAGAAAGTCTGGCGCTGAGCCATAACGTCTTTTTCCAGCTTGGTACGGTCGGCACCCGGCTTCATAGACTGCAGACGCTGCATTTTGGACTGCAGGTCGCCTTCCATACGCTGCAGCTCGCTTGCGCGGCCTTTGAACTCGTTTTCCAGCGTATTAGAAACACCCGTTTTCTGGGCTACCTGTTGGAACAGGCTGTTCATGTTAACCATTGCAATTTTATCTGCCGCCTGCGCGGAAGTTACCATTGCCAAACCCAGACCTGCAGCTAATAACCACTTTTTCACAATTAACTCCTTACCATCCCATGAGTACCCAGGGGTACCGTTATTTGCGTGGCCAGGCGATAACCACGGTTATCGCCTAAAGTCAGCGCTATACTGCACTTACATTCCTTTGCTGCCCACAATTACCAGGTTTTACCAATGTTAAACTGGAACTGCTCGGCTTTGTCTCCCTCGTACTTTTTAAACGGTTGGGCGTAGGAGAAGACCAACGGCCCCAACGGCGACATCCACTGTACCGCAATACCGGCGGACATACGGATGTTGCTCGGGTCACCGTAATCCGGATAACCCGCGTAAGCGCTTGAATCCCAATGTGTATCCCACACGGTACCCATATCCCAGAAGAACGAGGTACGGACCGAGTTAGCATACTTATCACTGATAAACGGTGTCGGGGTGATCAGCTCAAGGCTGGCCACGGCCATGGCGTTACCGCCCACCGCATCATCCGATTTACACGGCGCAGATTCAGTGCTCTTACAGTTGCTGTCATAGTTGTCATCGTCATCATGACGATTGCTGGCCGGGAAATATACCGCTTTCGGGCCAATGGTGTTCGACTGGAACCCACGTACGGTGCTTGAACCACCGGCGTAGAAGTTCTCGTAGAACGGCATTTCTTTACCGCCAATACCGTCGCCATAACCGAAGCGAGTACGTCCCAGAACAACCCACTTGTGGTCGTTATCGATCGGCACGTAGGTCGCGGTATCCAGCGTGGCTTTGTAGTATTCGTTATCAGAACCTGGAATGGTCACTTTACCATTCAGGTTGACTCGCGAACCTTCCGTCGGGAAGAAGCCGCGGTCGAGTTTGTTATAGGTCCACCCGTAGTTGAAGGTGAAGTCGTTCGCGCTGAATGAGTTGTTATCATCCGTCGTGCCCGGGTTCTGACCCATTGAGTTCAGGTAACGCCACATCGACACCTGCGGTTGCATGTTGGACAAGGAGTTATGGACATAACCCAAGCCTGCACGCAGGGTGTTGTATTCGTTAACCGGGAAGCCCAGCGTGACATCTGTACCATAGCTTTTGTTGGTATAGTCAGACAGGTCCGCATCGTTCGCGTCGAAGTCGTTATAGAAGATACGACCACCGAGGCTCACGCCATCCACGGTGAAATACGGGTTGGTTACCGACAGTTCAGTATAGGTCTGATAATCGTTTTTGGTGCCGTTAATTCCAACGGAATAGCCGGTACCTAACCAGTTGTCCTGCTGAACGCCAGCCTGGAAGCTTACGCCACTTTCCGTACCGTAACCGATACCGAAGTTGAAGCTACCGGTGTTACGTTCTTTGACCTTATAGACGACATCAACCTGATCCGGGCTACCTGGTACGCGCTGCGTATCGGTATCTACCGTTTCAAAGTAGCCTAAGCGATTCAGACGATCTTTACCCTGATCGACCATATCGCTACCCAGCCAGGCCCCTTCCATCTGACGCATTTCGCGACGCAGAACGGAGTCTTTTGAGGTGTCGTTGCCTTCGAAGCGAATTTTACGCACGTAGTAGCGGTTGCCCGCATCAACATTGACGTGCAGCTTCACGGTCTTATCGGTGTCGTTGATTTCCGGCTGGGACTGTACGCGCGGATAGGCGTAACCGTAGCGACCGAGGAGTTTCTTAATATCATTCTCCATTTTGGTCACTTTGGCGCCGTTATACAGCTCGCCCGGCTCCACCTTGGTCAAGGCTTCGATTTCCGCCGAATGGCCTGCCAGATCGCCCGTCACCTGCACACCAGAAAGCTTGTACTGATCGCCTTCTGTAATGTTGACGGTGATGTAGATGCCTTTTTTATCTGGCGTCAGGCTCACCTGCGTGGAGTCGATGTTGAAACGTGCATAACCGCGATCCAGATAGTAGCTGCGCAGAGTTTCGAGATCCCCTGCCAGTTTCTGTTTCTGGTATTTACGGTCGCCGACCACGTTCCACCACGGTACTTCATCACGCAGTTGGAATGTTGAGATCAGTTCATCGGTGCTGAATGCATGGTTACCGACAATGTTAATCTGCTGGATTTTCGCCGAAACGCCTTCCTGGAACACCAGTTTCAGGTCGACACGGTTACGTGGCAGCGGCGTGACGACAGCTTTTACGCTGGCGCTGTATTTACCGACGCTGTAGTAGAAATCTTCCAGCCCTTTCTCGATATCAGCAAGCGTCGTGCGGTCAAGAGATTCCCCGACACGAACACCGGATGCCTCAAGGTTTTGCTTGAGCATGTCATCCTTCACCGATTTGTTACCGGAGAAGGTGATGCTGGCAATCGTTGGGCGCTCTTTCACCTGCACCAACAGGGTATCACCATCGCGCAGGACGCGAACGTCCTCAAAGTTGCCAGTGGCAAACAGAGCACGGATGGTGTTACTGATATCATCATCGGTTACCGTATCGCCAGGACGCACTGGCATACTGAGGAGGGCCGCACCAACAGCGACACGCTGCAAGCCTTCGAAATGAATGTCCTTCACCACGAACCCTTCAGCACCGTATACGGTTGCGCTGCTAAACAGCAGCGACGCTATGAGCAACTTTTTCATCGCCATCGTTATTATGCGTTCTTCCTAACAAACTCTCTTACAACCGAGAGAAATCATTGAAAAGTGCAAGCCCCATTAACAACACCAGCAGTATTGAGCCAATGCGATAACTAAAGTCTTGAACTCGCTCGGATACCGGCCCGCCCTTCAGCTTTTCAATTGCCAAAAACAGCAGGTGCCCCCCGTCCAGGACGGGAAGCGGGAACAGATTGATTATCCCGAGGTTCACGCTAATCAGCGCGAGGAACATCAGATAATAAATCAACCCAAACTCCGCTGACATTCCAGCCCCCTGGGCGATAGAAATCGGCCCGCTGAGGTTGTTCAGTTTGACATCACCGGTTATCAATTTACCCAACATCCTGACCGTCAACGACATCAGTTGCCAGGTTTTATCCGTGGCTTCAGCAATGGCCGCAAACGGCCCATACTGACGCACTGTCTTATATTCATCGGGCAGCGGAATGACCTTTGGTACCACTCCTGCAAACCCTTCAGCCTTACCTTTC
This sequence comes from Klebsiella sp. B345, assembly GCF_051131735.1. Classification (NCBI taxonomy): domain Bacteria; kingdom Pseudomonadati; phylum Pseudomonadota; class Gammaproteobacteria; order Enterobacterales; family Enterobacteriaceae; genus Klebsiella; species Klebsiella sp. B345. The sequence continues at coordinate 3,932,771 of NZ_CP180443.1, read as the reverse complement.
GCGGACTTCGTATCCGGCGTCAGCGTAACAGATAAGGGTGTCCCCTGTCGCTCAATGTCCAACACCAGCGCCTTGCCTGGGTTGTCACGCACCAGATTAACGAACATCATCCACTGCGTTAACGGCTGACCATCGACTTTAACGATCCTGTCGCCCGCTTGCAAACCAGCCTTCTTCGCAGCCGAGTTTGCCTGTACTTCAGCCAGCACCGTATCAATCTGCGCGCTACGAGGCTGAATACCTAACGACGTCACCGGATCTTGTTTATCCGGCTCGAAAGCCCAGTGTCGCAGATCGAGGATTTTATCCTGACGCTGGCTGCTGCCGAAAGGGGCGACCGAAACTATTGTTTGCTCATCACCAATCTTCGTCACCAGCGCCATACGCACGGCATCCCAATCAGGCGTTTCGATGCCATCTATCGCTTTAAGTTCCGTTCCTTTTGCAATTTGTGCGTGTGCAGCAATCGAATCGGGTACTATTTCGCCAACGACAGGGCGAACGCCGGGGACGCCGATGATGAAGACCAGCCAGTAGGCAAAGATGGCAAAAATGAAGTTGGCGATAGGCCCGGCGGCGATCACCGCCGCCCGCTGGCCTACGGTTTTATTGTTAAACGCGTAGTGGCGCATCTCCGGTGCCACCGGCTCGACGCGTTCGTCGAGCATCTTGACGTAGCCACCGAGTGGGATAAGCGCAATGACGAATTCAGTCCCCTGCTTGTCGTAGCGTCGCCATAACGCTTTGCCAAAGCCAATGGAGAAGCGTTCAACGCGAACGCCACAGCGACGAGCCACCCAGAAATGACCAAACTCATGCACGGTGATCAATACGCCCAGCGCAATGATAAAGGCAGCCAAATTCCAGAGTACGCTTAGCATAAAACCTTCCGTCAAATCGTCCTGAAGACCAACAATAGCAGACAGGCGAACACCGGTACCGCCGCCGTCAGGCTATCGATACGATCCAGTATTCCACCGTGTCCGGGAATCAGATGACCGCTATCCTTAATGCCGGCCTCTCGCTTAAACATACTCTCTGTCAGGTCACCCAGTACTGATGCCAGCGCGGCTACCACCGAACAAATCAGCAGTACCGTTGGGGTCACATCGAGATTTGCCCACAGACCGTAGGCCCAGGAGATCACTGCGGCGGTCACCAGGCCACCGAAGAAACCCTGCCAGGTTTTCCCCGGAGACACCTTCGGTGCCAGCTTGTGCTTACCGAACAGCTTGCCAAACATATAGGCACCGGAATCGGCACCCCAGACAAGAATCATCACGTACAGCAGCCACAGCGCGCCGCTGTAGTGATTATCGGCATAGTGCCATGCGCGCAGCGCCAGCATGCCCCAGAAAAAGGGAACGATAGTCAGAATGCCGAAGATAAGGCGCAGAACTTTTGAGTTTCGCCAGAATGCAGCCGATGCCGGGTAAGACAGCACCAGCAACAGCGCCACAATCCACCAGCCAAACGATGCCCACAGCGATCCCTCAACCAAAGGTTGATGAACGTCATAGTGGTATTCTGGCATCAGGAAAAGCATCAACGCTAACAGCAAGCCGCAAAGCAGCGCCAGCCAGATGCGTTGTGAGGTAGAAGTGAAACCGCTAAATTGTCCCCATTCCCACGCAGCGAGCATGCAGACAACCAGCGTGACAATAGCGAAACCCGCCGGCGGCAACAGAAAAAGCGCCGCAATCACCGCGGGAATTAAGACCAAAGCCGATATCAGGCGATACTTCAGCAAAAGTGACCCCCATCAGGCATGATTGCCACCCGGCTCAGTGCCGCCGAAACGACGCTCTCGATTAACAAAGGCATGGAGTGCACCTTCAAAGTCCTGTTCAGCAAAATCGGGCCAAAGAACATCGGTAAAGTAAAGTTCGGCATAGGCAATTTGCCAAATCAAAAAATTACTGATGCGATGCTCTCCCCCGGTCCTAATAACTAAATCTACAGGTGCCAGCTCATGCATACAGACCTGCTGACTCAGCATGTCTTCGGTTATCTGTGCGGGCTGAAGTAACCCTTTCTGTACCTGTTCAGCCAGTTGGCGGACACCCTGAGTAATATCCCAGCGCCCACCATAGTTCGCTGCAATATTCAGCGTTAAGCCCGTGTTGTTTTCCGTCAACGCTTCCGCTTTACGGATACGTTCCTGTAGACGGGAATTAAAACGCGTTGTGTCGCCGATGATCCGCAAGCGGACGTTGTGCCGGTGCAAACTTTTGACTTCGCTATCCAGTGCCCAGACAAACAGTTCCATCAATGCCGTGACTTCCTGCGCGGGACGGTTCCAGTTCTCACTGCTGAATGCGTATAGCGTCAACGCTTCAATACCATTGTTCGCCGCGAAAGAAACGGCACGACGAACCGATTTCGCCCCGGCTTTATGGCCGAATGCGCGAATTTTTCCTTGTTGCTTAGCCCAACGACCGTTGCCATCCATAATAATGGCGACATGACGGCAGCCATGAGCAAGCGACCCTTCGCTGACAGTGTGATTAGCAGACAACATATATGCGTTTTAAGTCCATAATAAGGATTAGCCAAGCCACTAAACGCAAGCAACAGGTCAGCGCTGTATACGCATTTTTATCCAGTGCCGAAGCTGCAGCTAATCGCAGAGAACAACCAAAAGCTTTACGCAAAAAAGCCGTGTTTTTCCACGGCCACCGCAATCTATTACAGCAATATGCAACGATTGGGTGGCGCAGACTATATCACCGAAGCCCAGCGCCCACAAATATCACAGCGTGCCGCTGAGGTTCAGACCCGCGTTATCAGATGTTTAATCTGTTGCTGTGCGCTCACCCTGGCATGGGCGTCAATGGCCAGCACTTCCTCAATGCTTTGAGGTTCATCCAGCGCCAGTCGATCCAGCACGGCCTGGTTGATCGCAGCAATATCAGTGAAGCGAATCTCTTGCGCCAGGAAGGCGGCCACGGAGATTTCATTGGCCGCATTCAGCGCCGTAGTCGCCGCCTGACCAAGCTCAAATGCATCCATCGCCAGTTTCAGACAGGGGTAACGTCCATAATCCGGCGCGGAAAAGCTCAGGTGACTCAACTGGCAGAAATCTAACGCTGGTACACCGGAATTGAGGCGTTCTGGCCACCCCATCGTATGGGCGATAGGCGTGCGCATGTCTGGTTCTCCAAGCTGCGCAATAACGCTACCGTCAAGATAACGCACCATAGAATGGATCACGGACTGCGGGTGAATCAGCACTTCCATCTGCCGGGCCGAGGCATTGAACAACCAGCGGGCTTCGATATATTCCAGCCCCTTGTTCATCATGGTGGCGGAATCCACGGAAATCTTGCGTCCCATTGACCAGTTAGGATGGCGGCAGGCCTGATCTGGCGTCATTGCAGCCAGGTCGGCTATTGCCGTCTCCCGGAAAGGACCACCCGAACCGGTCAGCAGAATCGACGAAACGCCATTCTGCGTTAAATCAGCGTATCCAAGATTATGTTGAACAGTTACCGGCATACTCTGAAAAATAGCGTTATGTTCGCTATCTACAGGCAACAAACGCGCGCCGGACTGCTGCACCGCATCCATGAACAGACGACCGCAGGTCACCAGCGATTCTTTATTTGCCAGCAGCACCGTTTTACCGGCACGAATTGCCGCCAGCGTCGGCACCAGTCCTGCGGCGCCCACGATCGCGGCCATCACCTGATCAACGTGCTCCATCGCAGCAACGTCAGCGGCAGCCTGCTGGCCGCTCAATACTTCAGTACGGCTGCCGCTTTCACGTAGCCGGATGCGCAACATATCCGCACTTTGCGCATCGTCCATGACCGCGTAGCCAGGGGAGAATTCCAGACATTGTTCAACCATGCGGTCGACATTTTTCCCCGCGACCAGCGCGGCGATGGAAAAGCGTTCGGGGTTATGGCGCACCACATCCAGCGTGCTGCATCCAATTGAACCGGTCGAACCGAGAACGGTTAATTGCTTCATGAGATGTCCAGAAGAATTGAGACAGGATAAAAAGAAAAACGCCGCCAGCAAGCCCTTACACATCAGTAATATGGGAACGGTTTTGCACAAGATCGCCTTTAACAAGCGTTAAAGGCAACCCGTTTAACTCATTCCCAGGAACTAAGCGTTCGGTCTTCTGTACGGCGTTTCAGACTTGACGACCGCAGCCCATCAGCAGTGATGCGCAGCAGTCGCTTTAGCAGGAAATCAGAACTGCATCAGTTCCGCTTCTTTATCTGCCAGCGCCGCATCAACTTTCTTAATGGCGGCGTCAGTCATTTTCTGCACGTCGTCCTGAGAACGGCGATCGTCATCTTCGCTGATCTCTTTGTCTTTCAGCAGCGCTTTGACTTTGTCGTTGGCATCACGACGAACGTTACGTACTGACACGCGAGCCTGCTCGGCTTCCGCGCGTACGATCTTGGTCAGATCTTTACGACGTTCTTCCGTCAGCGGCGGCAGCGGTACGCGAATGTCGGTACCCGCGGAGCTTGGGTTCAGGCCGAGGTCAGAAGCCATGATGGCTTTCTCAACGGCCGGGCTCATAGAGCGGTCGAACACGTTGATTTTCAGAGTACGTGAGTCTTCTACCGTTACGCTTGCCAGCTGACGCAGCGGCGTCGGCGTGCCGTAGTATTCCACGACGATGCCATCCAGCAGGCTGGGAGAAGCACGACCCGTGCGTATTTTGCTGATTTGGGTTTTGAACGCTTCGACGCATTTTTCCATGCGTACTTCAGCATCTTTTCTGATATCGCTAATCACGTTACGAATCCTTGAAAACTTGTCTCAGACAGACCAGACGGTCGCTCACCGCAAAAGTGAGCTAAGTATAGTCAGGTTTAATGCAAATCACCGGGCAATACGCCCGCGAAAGTAAAGCGGAATATTACCCGGATTTGGCGCTGACGGGAATTATTCTGTAATCAAAGTGCCTTCTTTTTCGCCCATCACCACGCGACGCAGTGCGCCAGGTTTATTCATGTTGAAGACGCGAATCGGCAATTTATGGTCACGCGCCAGGGTAAAGGCGGCCAGATCCATGACTTTCAGTTCTTTATCAAGCACTTCGTTGTAGCTCAGTTGCTCATACATCGTTGCAGTCGGATCTTTGGCCGGGTCAGCGGTAAATACACCGTCAACTTTCGTGGCTTTCAGCACGACATCGGCTTCGATTTCAATACCGCGCAGGCAGGCTGCAGAGTCGGTAGTGAAGAATGGGTTACCGGTACCGGCAGAAAGAATCACCACGCGGTTGTTACGCAGCAGGCTGATCGCTTCCGCCCAGCTGTAATTATCACACACGCCATTCAGCGGAATCGCTGACATCAGGCGAGCGTTCACATAGGCGCGATGGAGAGAATCTCGCATTGCAAGGCCGTTCATCACCGTTGCCAGCATGCCCATGTGGTCGCCCACAACGCGGTTCATACCCGCTTTCGCCAGACCAGCACCACGGAACAGGTTACCACCACCAATCACGACGCCGACCTGAATACCCAGTTCAACCAGTTCTTTGATTTCCTGAGCCATACGGTCAAGTATGCTTGCATCAATACCGAAGCCTTCCGAACCCTGCAGAGCTTCGCCACTTAACTTAAGCAGAATACGTTTGTAGACAGGTTTTGCATTGGTAGCCATGTTTCTTTCCTGAGACGGTAACAAGTGAGATGAGTTAATTCTGGCGACATTGTATGTCGCTTTTCAGCACAGTCACTATAAGCATTGCGCTGAATTTACAAAACGGGCACAAAAAGAAGCCGCCCTCAGGCGGCTCCTTGTGAAAATTAAGACTGCTTGGACATCGCAGCAACTTCTGCTGCAAAGTCGGTCTCAACTTTCTCGATGCCTTCGCCCACTTCAAAGCGGATGAAGCCAGTTACATCAGCGTTGTGCTCTTTCAGCAGCTGAGCAACAGATTTGCTCGGGTCCATTACGAACGGCTGGCCAGTCAGAGAAACTTCGCCGGTGAATTTCTTCATGCGGCCTTCAACCATTTTCTCTGCGATTTCTTTCGGCTTACCAGACTGCATCGCGATGTCCAGCTGAACCTGGTACTCTTTCTCAACGACTTCAGCAGAAACGTCTTCCGGCTTAACGAACTCAGGCTTGCTTGCAGCGATGTGCATTGCCAGCTGTTTAACCAGCTCCTGATCGGCGCCTTTAGCAGCAACCAGAACACCGATACGTGCACCGTGCTGGTATGAACCCAGAACGTCGCCTTCAAGAGCGGAAACGCGACGAATGTTGATGTTCTCACCGATTTTAGCAACCAGCGCAACACGTTCTTCTTCGAACTGTGCTTTCAGAACGTCAACATCAGTGATTTTGCCAGCAACAGCTGCATCCAGAACTTTGTTAGCAAATGCCTGGAAACCACCATCTTTAGCAACGAAGTCAGTCTGGCAGTTAACTTCCAGAATGATGCCGTAGGTGCCATCGATTTTAGTGATGATCACGCCGTCAGCAGCAACGTTGCCTGCTTTCTTCGCCGCTTTGATCGCGCCGGATTTACGCATGTTTTCGATTGCCAGCTCGATGTCGCCGTTAGCTTCAGTCAGCGCTTTTTTGCAATCCATCATGCCTGCGCCAGTACGTTCGCGCAGCTCTTTTACCAGGGATGCGGTAATTTCAGCCATTCTTTAATCCTCGGGAGAGATGACCTGCCCGGTTCGCAGAACCAGACAGGTTTAAAAGTGAAAAAGGGGCCAAATATAGGCCCCTATTTATACACGGTACTAAATAAGGGATAGACCTTATTATTCAGCTTCTACGAAGCTTTCTTCAGCCTGAGAAGCCAGATCCTGAGAACGACCTTCACGCACGGTAGTCGCAACAGCACCCAGGTACAGGCTTACTGCGCGGATTGCGTCGTCGTTACCCGGGATAACGAAGTCTACGCCGTCCGGATCGGAGTTAGTATCAACGATAGCAAATACCGGGATACCCAGGTTGTTTGCTTCTTTGATAGCGATGTGTTCGTGGTCTGCATCGATAACAAACAGTGCGTCCGGCAGGCCGCCCATGTCTTTGATACCGCCCAGGCTGTTTTCCAGCTTGTCCAGCTCACGAGTACGCATCAGCGCTTCTTTCTTGGTCAGCTTCTCGAAAGTACCGTCCTGGGACTGAGTTTCCAGGTCTTTCAGACGTTTGATGGACTGACGAACGGTTTTCCAGTTAGTCAGCATGCCGCCCAACCAGCGATGGTTCACGAAGAACTGGTCGCAGCTGTTAGCAGCTTCTTTTACCGCTTCGCTTGCAGCGCGTTTAGTACCGACGAAAAGGATTTTACCTTTACGTGCAGAGATTTTGTTCAGTTCAGCCAGAGCTTCGTTGAACATCGGTACAGTTTTCTCAAGGTTGATGATGTGAACTTTGTTACGTGCGCCGAAGATGAAAGGCTTCATTTTCGGGTTCCAGTAACGGGTCTGGTGACCAAAGTGAACACCAGCCTTGAGCATGTCGCGCATGGAAACAGTTGCCATGTTTAAAACCTCTATAGATAAAGTTGGGGTTATGCCTCCACGTATCCCATATTACCGACCCCAAAGGGCACCCCGGAATATGTGCCGATACGTGTGTGTTATTTACACAAAATGAGATTTGTCGCTTCAGTCCATCCTGTGTAGTTCGAATGGAACGGAAGTCCGGCGCGCTTTATACCACAAAACCCGGCCGGACACCAACTCTTGTTGACGTCACGTGCTGTTAATGATTCTCAATTTGGCACCAGGTCGCCCGGACTGTTAACATTGACAGGACTTACTCTATTATTGTCGAAAAAATCGGCGCAGCTGGACAGAATCCACCATGGCTATATCTATTAAAACACCTGAAGACATCGAAAAAATGCGCGTGGCCGGCCGCCTGGCCGCTGAAGTGCTGGAAATGATCGAACCTTACGTGAAACCGGGCGTCAGCACCGGCGAACTGGACCGTATCTGTAACGATTATATCGTCAACAACCAGCAAGCAATCTCAGCCTGCCTCGGCTACCACGGCTACCCGAAATCCGTGTGCATCTCTATTAATGAGGTCGTCTGTCACGGCATCCCTGATGACGAAAAACTGCTGAAAGACGGCGACATCGTCAACATTGATGTGACGGTGATTAAGGATGACTTCCACGGCGATACCTCGAAGATGTTTATCGTCGGGAAACCGACTATCCTCGGCGAGCGCCTGTGTCGCATCACCCAGGAGAGCCTGTATCTGGCCCTGAAAATGGTCAAGCCGGGAATTAACCTGCGCGCGATTGGCGCTGCTATCCAGAAATTCGTTGAGGCAGAAGGTTTCTCGGTCGTACGCGAATACTGCGGTCACGGCATCGGCCGCGGCTTCCATGAAGAGCCGCAGGTGCTGCACTACGACTCCCCGGAAACCAACGTGGTGCTCAAACCTGGTATGACCTTCACCATCGAGCCGATGGTCAACGCCGGCAAAAAAGAGATCCGCAGCATGAAAGACGGCTGGACGGTGAAAACCAAAGACCGGAGCTTGTCTGCGCAGTACGAGCATACTATTGTGGTGACAGAGAACGGCTGTGAGATTCTGACGTTACGCAAGGATGACACCATCCCGGCGATAATCTCGCACGACGCATAACGAAAAGCCGGCGCCCGCCGGCTTTTTTATGACAAGCGTCCTGCCGTCACCCTTTGGGCCGCCGCAGGCGACGTTAAAAATCGCTCCCGGCGTTTATTATGACGGGCGTCCTGCCCGTCACCCTTCGGGCCGCCGCAAGCGACGTTAAAAATCGCTCCCGGCGATTTTTTATGGGCGATAGTTTTTTCATATGGTGACGCAATGAGCAACCCTTTACCTGACACTGTCTCCCCTCCCCTTTCCGGTCAGCCGGCGAATCCCGGCAGTTGGCCACAGGCGGATTTACACTGTGCCGCCATCAAGGCACATCTTGATAGCTTCCAGCGCTGGCTGGGCGAGGCGTTTGATAGCGGCATCGCCGCCGAACAGCTGATCGAAGCGCGAACCGAATTTATCGACCAGTTGCTTCAGCGCCTGTGGGTTGATTACGGCTTTGGCCCGATCAATGACCTGGCGCTGGTAGCGGTTGGCGGATACGGTCGCGGCGAGCTGCATCCGCTCTCCGACGTTGACCTTCTGATCCTTAGCCGCAAAAAACTTGCCGATGACCAGGCACAGAAAGTGGGAGAACTGCTGACGCTGCTGTGGGACATCAAGCTGGAGGTTGGTCACAGCGTCCGTACGCTGGAAGAGTGTCTTCTGGAAGGGCTATCCGACCTCAGCGTTGCCACCAACCTGATTGAATCACGCCTGCTGATTGGCGACGTCGCCCTGTTCCTGGAACTCCAGAAACATATCTTCAGCGATGGCTTCTGGCCCTCGGAGAAGTTCTTTGCCGCCAAGGTCGAAGAGCAGCATATTCGCCATCAGCGTTATCATGGCACCAGCTATAACCTCGAGCCGGATGTGAAAAGCAGCCCCGGTGGGCTGCGCGATATTCACACGCTGCAGTGGGTTGCCCGTCGCCACTTTGGCGCCACCTCGCTGGATGAAATGGTCGGTTTTGGCTTTATTACTGAAGCGGAACGCAACGAGCTTAACGAATGCCTGCACCAGCTCTGGCGGATCCGTTTTGCTCTGCACCTGGAACTCACCCGCTACGACAACCGTCTGCTGTTTGACCGCCAGCTCAGCGTCGCCCGTCGCCTGCGCTACGAAGGCGAGGGAAACCAGCCGATCGAGTACATGATGAAGGATTTCTTCCGCGTCACCCGCCGGGTCGGCGAGCTGAATCACATGCTGCTCCAGCTGTTCGATGAAGCAATCCTCGCTCTCACGGAAGATGAAAAACCACGGCCCATCGATGATGATTTCCAGCTGCGCGGCACGCTTATCGATCTGCGCGACGACACGCTGTTTATCCGCGAGCCGCAGGCCATCCTACGCATGTTCTATATTATGGTGCGGAACAGCAACATCACCGGCATCTACTCCACAACCCTGCGCCACCTGCGCCACGCCCGGCGCCACCTGACGCAACCGCTGTGCTATATCCCGGAAGCGCGCAGTATTTTCCTCAGCATGCTGCGCCATCAGGGCGCTGTCAGCCGTGGGCTATTGCCGATGCATCGCCACAGCGTACTGTGGGCCTACATGCCGCAGTGGTCGCATATTGTCGGCCAGATGCAGTTTGACCTGTTCCATGCCTATACCGTCGATGAGCATACGATCCGCGTGCTGCTGAAGCTGGAAAGTTTCGCCAAAGAAGAGACCCGTAGTCGCCATCCACTGTGCGTGGAGCTGTGGCCTCGCCTGACCCACCCGGAGCTGATTCTGATTGCGGCGCTGTTCCATGACATTGCCAAAGGCCGTGGGGGCGATCACTCGGTGCTCGGCGCGCAGGACGTACTGAAATTTGCCGAGCTGCACGGGCTCAACTCCAGAGAGACCCAACTGGTCGCCTGGCTGGTACGCCATCATCTTCTGATGTCGGTCACCGCACAGCGCCGCGATATTCAGGATCCCGAAGTCATCAAGCAGTTTGCCGAAGAGGTACAAACGGAAAACCGCCTGCGCTACCTGGTGTGTCTGACCGTCGCCGATATCTGCGCAACCAACGAAACCCTGTGGAACAGCTGGAAACAGAGCCTGCTGCGCGAGCTTTACTTCGCAACGGAAAAACAACTGCGCCGGGGTATGCAAAGCACGCCGGATATGCGCGAGCGGGTTCGCCATCATCAGCTACAGGCGCTGGCGCTCCTGCGGATGGAAAACATCAACGAAGAGGCGCTGCATCAAATCTGGAACCGCTGTCGCGCCAACTACTTCGTTCGCCATACGCCAAACCAGCTTGCCTGGCACGCCCGCAATTTGCTCAAGCACGATCTCAGTAAGCCGATGATCCTGCTCAGCTCGCAGGCTACCCGCGGCGGAACGGAGATCTTTATCTGGAGCCCGGACCGGCCTTATCTTTTTGCCGCCGTCTGCGGCGAGCTGGATCGCCGCAACCTGAGCGTCCACGATGCGCAGGTCTTTACCACCCGTGACGGGATGGCGATGGACACCTTCATCGTCCTGGAGCCGGACGGCAGCCCGCTTTCTGCCGATCGCCATGAGATGATTCGGCTTGGCCTCGAACAGACCATCACCCAACGCAGCTGGCAGCCACCGGCGCCACGCCGACAGGCCGCAAAACTGCGTCATTTCTCCGTGGCCACCGAAGTCAATTTCTTGCCAACGCACACCGACAGAAAATCGTTCCTTGAACTGATTGCTCTCGATCAGCCCGGACTGCTGGCGCGCGTCGGTCAGGTGTTCGCTGACCTCAATATTTCACTCCATGGGGCCAGAATTACGACAATTGGTGAGCGAGTAGAAGATTTATTTATAATCGCGACGGCAGACCGGCGTGGGCTTAATAATGAGCTACAACAAGAAGTACAACAACGGTTGACAGAGGCCCTCAATCCAAACGATAAAGGGTGACGAACTTTTAATGTGTAAAGAGAAAGAGTAAACAATGCAGCAATTACAGAATGTTATTGAGTCCGCCTTTGAGCGTCGCGCCGACATCACGCCGGCAAATGTGGATACCGTAACCCGCGAAGCGGTTAACCAGGTGATTTCTCTGCTTGATTCCGGCGCGCTGCGTGTCGCTGAAAAAATCGATGGCCAGTGGGTCACCCATCAATGGCTGAAGAAAGCGGTTCTGCTCTCTTTCCGTATTAACGATAACCAGGTTATCGACGGTGCGGAAAGCCGCTACTTCGATAAAGTACCGATGAAATTCGCTGACTATGACGAAGCGCGTTTCCAGAAAGAAGGTTTCCGTGTGGTACCACCGGCCGCGGTGCGTCAGGGTGCATTCATTGCCCGCAACACCGTCCTGATGCCGTCCTACGTTAACATCGGCGCCTACGTTGATGAAGGCTCCATGGTTGATACCTGGGCAACCGTAGGTTCCTGCGCGCAGATTGGTAAAAACGTTCACCTGTCCGGCGGCGTCGGCATCGGTGGTGTTCTGGAGCCGCTGCAGGCTAACCCAACCATCATCGAAGATAACTGCTTCATCGGCGCACGCTCTGAAGTAGTTGAAGGCGTGATCGTCGAAGAAGGCTCTGTCATCTCCATGGGTGTATACCTGGGTCAGAGCACCAAAATTTACGATCGCGAAACCGGCGAAGTGTTCTACGGTCGCGTTCCGGCGGGTTCCGTGGTGGTTTCTGGCAACCTGCCGTCGAAAGATGGCAAATACAGCCTGTACTGCGCGGTGATTGTGAAGAAAGTCGATGCGAAGACCCGCGGCAAGGTCGGTATCAACGAACTACTGCGTACCATCGACTAAGTGAATCGTTTAAAAAGCGGGGGCAACCCCGCTTTTTTTGTATCTGCCGCTGGCGAAAAGACATTTTATCGTTAATTATTCAAAGGTTATGTTTAATTCAAGGATACCGCTATGTACGACAATCTGAAAAGTTTGGGCATTACCAATCCTGATGAAATAGATCGTTACAGCCTCCGGCAAGAAGCCAACAACGACATCCTGAAAATCTATTTTCAGAAGGACAAAGGCGAATTCTTCGCTAAAAGCGTTAAGTTTAAATACCCGCGTCAGCGTAAAACCGTGGTCGCCGATGGCGTCGGCCAGGGGTATAAAGAAGTCCAGGAAATCAGCCCGAACCTGCGCTACGTGATTGATGAGCTGGACCAAATCTGCCAGCGCGATCGCACCGAAGTCGATCTTAAGCGCAAGATCCTCGACGATCTGCGTCACCTGGAAAGCGTCGTTACCCATAAGATCAGCGAAATTGAAGCCGATCTGGAAAAACTGACCCGCAACAAATAACGCCTTCCGCTCCCCGGCCGGTCATGCCCGCCGGGGCAATTCCAATGACAACCAGGCCGATTATCGTCTAGCGCTGCTCATCCAGCTGCAGCGAAATATACAGCAGCAGGCGGTCGTCGAAGTTTCCCAGATCCAGTCCGGTCAGCTCCGAAATACGGTTAAGCCGATATTCCAGGGTATTACGATGAATAAACAGCGCCTTCGAGGTCGCCAGCGGTTGCACGTTGTGGCGAAACCACGCCTGCAGCGTCCGGCGCAGCAGACCGTTGTTATCCATTGCCTTCAGCCGGACCAGCGGGCGGGCCAGTTCATTGGCCTGCCAGCCGCCGCGCAGGCTATCAAGCAACACCGGCAGCATCAAATCCTGATAAAAATAGCTGCGGCTTTCAGGCATCCGCTGCTTGCCGACCATCATGGTGGTACGGGCGGTACGGTACGAACGGGCAATACTACCGGGACCGGTAAAAAAGTTACCCAGCGCGACGCGAAACCGCAGCTGCCCGTTCTCTTTCATCCTGGCGATAAGCTGCTCAACCCGCTTGCCATGATCGTCTGCGTCCCAGCGGCCAAAAGCATTGAGCGCCGGCTTCAGAACCACCATCTCCGTCAAAGAGACGATAGCGACCAGATTGTTACGATCGGGGGTGGTCAGCGCGGTCTGGAGCTGCTGCAGTTCGGCCATGGCGCTGTCGACGCCAAGCTGGCCGCTGTCCACTTCAATCATCGCGACAACCCGCGGCTGGTTCAGATCGATCCCCAAACGCTGGGCCCACTCCGTTAGCGCCGGCGTATTCTCTTCCGCCTGGATCAGGTTCATCACCAGCTCTTCACGCAGACGGCTGTCCTGAGCCAGCAGGTGCATCAGCCGCGACTGCTCAAGCATCATCTCGGCGGTCATGCACACCAGTTCACCATACTTACGCAGCGTTTCTGGTTCGCCGGTCAGGCCAATCACCCCGACAATCTCCCCTTCCAGACGCAATGGCAGGTTGATCCCCTGACGGACACCGTGCAGATGGCGGGCAACCGCATCATCAATATCCACCACTCGCCCCTGAGAGAGCACCAGCAGCGCACCTTCGTGCAATTCCCCAATTCGCTCACGATCGCCGCTGCCGATAATCCGCCCACGGGCATCCATTACGTTGATATTGGTATCAATGATGCGCATCGTGCGTGCCACAATATCCTGCGCCATTTTGGTATCAAGATGCCAGCCAGCCATGTAACCCTCCCGTAAGCAGGGCTCCAGCATAAAAGAGTTCAGTGTGCCTCGCATTGTGCATATGCATAAAGCAGGACGGAGAAGTGTGGAGTTGCGGGTGGGGTCACAGAATGAAAACGCAGGGTAAATGCGGGCAAAAAAAAGCCCCTTCCCTCAACGAGGAGAAGGGGCAGATTTCACGGTGAACGATTACTGCATCAGCAGATAGATCGTCGCGTCGCCGCGTTGGATATTCAGCGCCAGCACCGAAGGTTTGGCATCGAAGATTTTGCGCAGGTCGGCAATATTTTTCACCGGCTGCTGGTTAGCGCCGACGATAATGTCACCTTTCTTGAGGCCAATTTGTGCCGCCGGAGTCCCCGCCTTCACGTTATTGACCGTCACACCTTTATCCTGACCTTTGTTGCTCATTTCCGCACCTTCAATACCGTTGAAGATGCTGCTGGAGTCAACCTGAGTCTGATTGCTCTGCTGCAGCTCGACGGTGACGTTCACCGGCTTGCCATCGCGTACCAGGCCCAGTTGGACCTTGCTACCAATCGGCATCGTACCGACCTGAGCACGCAGAGCGGCGAAGCTGCTGATCGGTTTACCGTTCAGCGAGGTAATCACATCACCCGCTTTAATGCCGGCTTTCGCTGCAGCAGATCCTGGCATCACCTGGCTGACGAACGCCCCGCGCTGCGCGTCAACTTTCATCGCTTTCGCCAGTTCAGAGTTCAGCTCGGTGCCCATGATACCCAGCTCACCGCGTTTCACCTGGCCATACTTGACCATCTGCTCGGTCAGGTTTTTCACCATGTTGCTTGGGATGGCGAAACCGATACCGATGTTGCCGCCGTCCGGTGCCAGGATCGCAGTGTTAATGCCGATCAGCTCGCCGTTCAGGTTAACCAGCGCCCCGCCGGAGTTACCGCGGTTGATGGCGGCATCAGTCTGGATAAAGTTTTCGTAGTTTTCGACGTTAAGTCCGCTACGGCCAAGCGCAGAAACAATACCCGAGGTCACCGTTTCTCCGAGGCCAAACGGGTTACCGATCGCGACGGTGTAATCACCCACGCGCAGCGCATCGGAGTCTGCCAGCTTGATCGCCGTCAGGTCCTTCGGATCCTGAATCTGGATCAGCGCGATATCGGAACGCGGATCTTTACCAACGACTTTCGCATCAAACTTACGGCCATCGCTCAGCTGTACTTTGATGGTGGTGGCATTGTCGACAACGTGGTTGTTGGTCACGACATAGCCTTTCGCCGCGTCGATAATGACCCCGGAACCTAACGCCATAAATTTCTGCTGCTGACCGCCGTCACCCTGCGCTCCGCCGCCCTGTCCACCACCCTGACAGAATGGTGAACTCTGGAACGGCGAACCATCCTGGCAGAACGGCGAATTATCACCGAAGAACTGCTGGAAGTTACGCGGCATCCGCGGGGTATTTACCGTCGTGCTGCCCTCAACATTAATGCTCACTACCGACGGCATTACTTTTTCCAGCATAGGCGCCAGACTCGGCATCTGCTGCGCGTTGGGGGCTGAAGAGGACGTTTCTGCCGCGCTCGCAGAGAGCGGGGATAACGCCAGACCTAAACTCAGAGCCAGTGCACTCATTGCTAACGTGGTTTTTTTCATCATGTCTCAATCTCGATTTTGGATAACGCAATTGCTATGTAAGTGACTATCAGAGTCATTTTATCGCGCTAAGTTCCGGAATTAAGCGTCGGCAAAAAGTAAAAATTTATTGTCCGTCTTTACAAAACCTGTACCTATTCTACCGCCATTAAGCGGCGATATTCATCCCACGCATACAAGTCCGTCATGCCGCTGATATAGTCCTGAATCAGCCGGCAGCGATAATAATATTCCATTATTGGAAAGGCCTCATCATCGCGAGAAATCTTATTCACCGCCTCAACATAGGCCAGTCGATGACGCGTCGAAAGTTTCTGAAACAAGCGTGAAGCAATGGGGAAAATTCTTACCCGCTCTTTTTCCACTAATAAACTAAAGTCTTCCAGTGACAAATTGAGCAACGGTGCATAGATATCCAGAAGTCCGCTAATAACACGATAGCCCTGCAATTCAAGCTGCTCAACATCCTGATGACTAAACACATGTTTTATAGCAACATTTTTATATAACTCTAACAGCTGGCTACAATCGCTATCATCTTCAAGCAACGCATGATTAAAATCACCGGTAAAGATCTTCGGTAAATTATCGATAAACCGCCGCGCCGCATAGGGCACCAGTTTATTCAGCGTATTGACCCGCAAATACATAAAGAACTGATCTTCAGTGCTTCGACTGAGGGAATTTGAGCGCGATTTCTCCCATGCATTTTCCACCACCTGCGAAAACAGCGAGCCTTTTTCATGCTGGCCCCATGCCTCGTACAGCAGCTGATAAAGCTGTTCGACGCTGAAAATTCGTTTTTCTACTGCATCTTCAAGATCGGCCACGCAATATGAAATATCGTCCGCGGCTTCCATAATCCATGTTAATGGAAAGCGATTGTAAGGTGCCAGATCAAGTTCTTTACGTAACCGCGCAATATAGCCCTCTTCGGCTAAATAATAACCAGGTTTTTTCATTAAATAACTGTGGCTGTCGGGCAGTTCACCGCGCCACCACGCCGGTCGCGTGTACTTTAAAATGCAGCCAACCTGCGCCCAGGTCAGATTCATACGCATTAGCGTATGGACCAAACGAATACCCTGGGCGTTTCCCTCAAACCAGCACAGATCCTGGCGAACTTTGCTCCGCAGCGTATTCAGTTCCGTCTGCCCCACCTGCAAACGCAGTGCTTCAACCGTGCAACGATCCTGCGCTAACGGTTCTCCCGCCGCGTCATCGGGCACAAGCCGCTGTCCAAACCAGTCATTAATTGCCGCTTCGCCAAAATGGCCAAACGGCGGGTTGCCGATGTCGTGCATGAGACAGGCCATCTCGACGACGCTCTCAAACGGCCCGGTCAGCTCATCCAGCCCGTAGCTTTCCAGCAGGTGCTGCTCTTTCAGCCGACTCAGGATCTCTTTGGCGATATAGCGGCCAACCTGCTGAACTTCAAGGGAGTGGGTTAAACGAGTGCGCACCGCTGCATTACGTTCAAGCGGAAAAACCTGCGTTTTTTGCTGCAGACGGCGGATCGCCGGCGAGTTAATAATCCGCCCGCGGTCGCTTTCAAAGATGCGCAGAATTTCACGTTCCGTTTCGACGCCCTGCGGTGAGCGGTAGCGTCGACGCCAGTTAATCTTGTTGCGAAAATCAATTTTTGCCATGGCCTCTCCCGCGCGAGCAATAACGTTTCCTTCTGAGTGCATGATAGACTATGCAACTAAACCTGACACATCGCGAGTAAATCTATGAAAATCGGCATTATTGGCGCTATGGAAGAAGAAGTTACCCTTCTGCGCGACAAAATCGAAAACCGCCAGACCCTGACACTGGGCGGCAGCGAAATCTACACCGGTCAGCTGAACGGCACCGAGGTTGCGCTGTTAAAATCAGGCATTGGCAAAGTGGCAGCCGCCATGGGTGCCGCGCTGTTGCTGGAAATTTGTAAGCCAGACGTCATCATCAACACCGGTTCTGCAGGCGGTCTCGCGCCAACGCTGAAAGTGGGTGATATCGTCATCTCCGACGAAACCCGCTACCACGATGCCGACGTCACTGCATTTGGCTACGAATATGGCCAGCTACCGGGCTGTCCGGCCGGCTTTAAAGCAGACGATAAGCTCATCGCCGCCGCGCAGACCTGCATCGAAGCACTGAACCTTAATGCGGTACGCGGCCTGATTGTCAGCGGAGACGCCTTCATTAACGGTTCCGTCGGGCTGGCGAAAATTCGTCACAACTTCCCGCAGGCCGTCGCGGTCGAGATGGAAGCCACCGCCATTGCACATGTCTGCCATAACTTCGGCGTACCCTTTGTGGTCGTGCGTGCCATTTCCGATGTCGCCGACCAGCAGTCACATCTGAGTTTCGATGAGTTCCTGGCCGTCGCCGCGAAACAGTCCACCCTGATGGTGGAAAAACTGGTGCAGAACCTGGCACGTGGCTAAGTCGCTCACCCTGGCGCTTAGCGCCCTGCTGTTGCTTGTCCCGGCGTGGCTCCTCGCCGCGCCGCGGGTCATCACGCTGTCACCATCTAATACCGAGCTGGCCTTTGCTGCCGGGATCACCCCGGTTGCCGTCAGCAGCTATTCCGATTATCCACCGCAGGCCAGCGCTATCGAACAGGTTGCCAGCTGGCAGGGGATGAATCTGGAACGGATCGTCGCGCTGAAGCCCGATCTGGTCCTCGCCTGGCGCGGCGGCAACGCGGAACGGCAGGTGAATCAGCTGCAAGCGTTAGGCATCAAAGTGCTGTGGGTCAATACCTCGACGATCGAAGAGATAATCGCAACGATCCGCCAGCTGGCGCAGTGGAGCCCGCAGCCGGAAAAAGCCCGTGAAGCCGCCCGGCAAATGCAGGAAGACTACGAGGCCCTCAAAACGCGCTACGCCAACACGCCGAAGAAGCGCGTCTTCATGCAGTTTGGCTCCAACCCGCTGTTTACCAGCAGCCGGGGCTCCATTCAGGATCAGGTCCTGACCCTCTGCGGTGGTGAGAATATTTTCGCCTCCAGTACCGTCCCCTGGCCACAGGTCAGTCGCGAACAGGTTCTGGCAAGGCAGCCCCAGGCGATTGTTATCGCCGGTGACGACAGCCGTCTCCCCGACGTCGAGCGTTACTGGCATAATCAGTTAAAAATTACCCCAATTGCAGTGCATGGCGACTGGTTTGAACGCGCAAGCCCGCGTATTATCCTCGCCGCTAAACAGCTCTGCACTGCGCTCGAACAGGTCAAATAGCACCGTTTACGCAGTACAACAGCGTCATCCCGGCAGCATTACGCCTTATCGGTACGGTAGGCGGACGCCGCCGGATTCACCATGATGAATAAAATAGCCTAAGGAACCGGGCGCGAAACGAGAACTGACGATGCTTGTCTATTGGCTGGATATTATTGGCACCGCCGTATTTGCAATCTCGGGCGTACTGCTGGCCGGTAAACTCCGTATGGACCCTTTTGGCGTGCTGGTGCTCGGCGTGGTGACCGCCGTGGGTGGCGGCACAATTCGTGATATGGCCCTCGCCAACGGCCCGGTATTCTGGGTCAAAGACCCCACCGACCTGGTGGTCGCTATGGTCACCAGCATGATGACTATTTTGCTGGTCCGTCAGCCGCGCCGCCTGCCGAAATGGATCCTGCCGGTGCTGGATGCCGTTGGCCTGGCGGTGTTTGTGGGCATTGGCGTGAATAAGGCCTTTCTGGCGCACAGTGGCCCGCTGGTGGCGATCTGTATGGGCGTGGTTACCGGCGTGGGCGGGGGGATCATTCGCGACGTGCTGGCCCGCGAAATTCCCATGATTCTACGTACGGAAATCTATGCCACGGCCTGTATTGCTGGTGGGATCGTTCATGCTACCGCTTATGATACGTTTCATGTTCCGCTGGAAAACGCAGCGATGATGGGGATGGGCGTCACGTTGATCATTCGCCTTGCTGCTATCCGCTGGCACCTGAAGCTGCCGACATTTGCTCTCGACGAGAACGGACGATAAACGCGAACATTCTCCCCCGGCAGCAACCTGTGCCGGGGCGAGAATCAGACGCCGGGATCAGACGCTGAATGAAGACCCGCAGCCGCAGGTGCTTTTGGCATTTGGGTTGGTCACGATAAACCGCGAGCCTTCCAGACCTTCAGTGTAATCGACGGCGCCACCGACCAGATACTGCAGGCTCATCGGATCGACCACCAGGCCAACGCCCTGTTTTTCAATGGTCATATCACCTTCGTTAACCTGATCGTCAAAGGTGAAGCCGTACTGGAAACCACTGCAACCGCCACCGGTGATATAAACACGCAGCTTCAGGTTCGGGTTGTCTTCATCGGCAATCAGGAATTTTACTTTTTTGGCTGCGGCTTCAGTAAACTCCAGCGGCAACGCGATGTCATCACTCATTTTATGCTCCCATTGATACTTCTGGTCGGTTAAAGAATAACCCGACCTTTTGAGCCATTATCTAATACCCTGGTAAATCGTTCAAGTATTCTCCCCGGCAACCTGCTGCGCTTTCGCCGCTTGCTCCGCGGCCTGCTTTTCCAGGGTTCGTTCAAGGATAGTGGAATACAAAGGCTTACCACCAAGGAATTGCGCCAGTAGTGTTGCGCCAAGACAGGTAATAATCATTGGCAAAATGAGCTGATAGTTATCCGTCATCTCCAGCACCAGCACGATGCCGGTCAGCGGCGCACGAATGGAAGCCGCCAGCAGCGCGCCCATACCGGCAATCGCAAAGGTCCCGGCATCCAGATGATAGGCCGGCAGCAGCGGCGTAACCGCCATACCGAAGGCTGTTCCCAACAGAGTCCCCAACGCCAGCATCGGCGCAAAAATACCGCCAGGAGCGCCGGAGGAGAAGCACAGCAACGTGGTAATCACGCGGGCAACAAAGATAAATAACAGCAGGCCAACGGAGAAATTACCCGCCGCGGCGATAGGAATCAGGTTAAATCCGCCTCCCGACGCCGCCGGCTGAATCAGGCCGAGCACGCCGCACAGCCCACCGATGGCGCCACCGATCAGCACCCATTTTTTCGTGTCGCCGCCATGGAAGCGCTGGAACATATCCTGGGTACTCAACACCAGACGGTTAAACAGCGGCCCGATGCAGCCAAAAATCATCCCCAGAATCAGGTACAGCCACAGGGTATTGACCGGCGCATCACTCAGCTTGCCGACTTCGATGAGCGCCGACTCGCCATTAAACACCCGAAATACGATGCTCGACATAATCACGCCGGTAAAGACGGCTTTAATCGAAATCAGGTTATAGCGGAACTGCGGGCGCATCTCTTCAATAATGAACAGGATCCCCGCTAGCGGCGCGTTAAAGGCGGCGGACAAACCTGCCGCGGCCCCGGTTGCCAACAGCGTATGGCGAGCTTCGGGACTGCGCATGCGGAAGATATCCAGCACCATTCGCCCGACGTTACCGCCCAGCTGTACCGTCGGCCCTTCGCGACCCAGAACCATCCCGGCGCCCAGGGTTCCCATGCCGCCGATAAATTTGACCGGCAGCACGCGCCACCAGCGGACCGGACGCAGCTCTTCCAGCGCCCCTTCGATCTCCGGAATCCCGGAGCCTCCCGCTTCCGGCGCGAAACGCCGCACCAGGAAATAGCCGACCATGGCCAACAGAGCCGAAAAAATAAAGGCCAGCGGCCAAATCAGAAACCAATGATCGGCAACCTGCACCAGGGTACCGATACGCATGTTCTGCACCCAGGTGACGCTCTTTTCAAACGCGACCCCCACCAGCCCTGCCAGGGTTCCGACCACCGCGGCCATCAATAATACGGCCAGCGGCGTCTTGTCACGCTGAACTAATCGACGGACCATATCGCCACGACGCAAGCGCACGATTTGTTTTGCTTCAAAAGTTGAGGCTGCTAGTTTCATACTCTTATCGTCAATAGTCATACAAATACGAGGTGGATATTTTAGCCTTCCGCACGTCTCGCGTCGCGGAAAAATTTCATCGGCTGCGCTTTGTTTCAATTGGGCAAAACTTTCATAACTATCCTGGAATAACTTAGAATAACCAGCAAAACATTTATCACGAACCAGGATCATCGCAATGAGCAAATCTGAAACACTCTATAGCGCCGCACGTGAACTCATCCCCGGCGGCGTGAACTCGCCGGTACGCGCCTTTAGCGGCGTTGGTGGCACCCCGCTGTTTATCGAACGCGCTGACGGCGCCAGACTGTATGATGTCGATGGTAAAGCTTATATCGATTATGTCGGCTCCTGGGGACCGATGGTGCTGGGCCACAACCATCCGGCGATTCGCAACGCGGTAATTGAAGCGGCAGAACGCGGCCTGAGCTTCGGCGCCCCGACCGAGATGGAAGTCAAAATGGCGGAGCTGGTGACGGAACTGGTCCCGACCATGGATATGGTGCGTATGGTGAACTCCGGCACCGAAGCGACAATGAGCGCTATTCGCCTGGCCCGTGGTTTTACCGGTCGCGATAAGATCATCAAATTTGAAGGCTGCTACCACGGCCACGCCGACTGCCTGCTGGTTAAAGCGGGATCTGGCGCCCTGACGCTGGGTCAGCCGAACTCTCCAGGCGTACCGGCCGATTTCGCCAAACATACCCTGACCTGTACCTACAACGATCTGGCATCCGTGCGCACAGCGTTCGAGCAGTATCCGCAAGAGATTGCCTGCATTATCGTGGAGCCGGTTGCCGGCAACATGAACTGCATCCCGCCGCTGCCTGAGTTCCTGCCGGGCCTGCGCGCACTATGCGATGAATTTGGCGCGCTGCTGATTATCGATGAAGTGATGACCGGCTTCCGCGTCGCACTGGCGGGAGCGCAGTCGTACTACAACGTAGTGCCTGACCTGACCTGCCTGGGCAAAATCATCGGTGGCGGCATGCCGGTCGGCGCATTTGGCGGCCGCCGCGACGTCATGGATGCCCTGGCCCCGACCGGCCCGGTTTATCAGGCCGGGACCCTCTCCGGTAACCCAATTGCCATGGCCGCCGGCTTTGCCTGCTTAAGCGAAGTGGCGCAGCCGGGCGTTCACGAAACGCTGACGGATTTGACCAACCAGCTGGCACAAGGACTGCTGGATGCGGCTCGCGACGCGGGTATTCCGCTGGTGGTCAACAACGTAGGCGGGATGTTCGGCATCTTCTTCACCGATGCCGAAACGGTCACCAGCTATCAGGATGTGCTGAAATGCGACGTTGAGCGCTTTAAGCGTTTCTTCCATCTGATGCTGGAAGAAGGGGTCTATCTGGCGCCGTCGGCGTTTGAAGCGGGCTTTATGTCCGTGGCTCACAGCGTCGAAGATATCAACGATACCATCGCCGCCGCACGCCGCGCCTTCGCGCAGCTGTAATCGTGTTTTATCCCCGGCGCACGAAACCCGGCGCCGGGGGAATCTCTTAGCGACTCTGCTTTCTCAGCAAATAGATAAAGTACGGCGCACCGATAAAGGTCGACAGCAGACCGGCCGGGATCTGATACGGGAACATCATCATCCGCCCGCACCAGTCGGCAAAGACCAGCAGCAGACCCCCAATCAATCCGGACACCACCATCTGCGGCATCGTGCGGCGGAATCCCATCATGCGCGCAATATGCGGCGCCATCAGGCCGACAAAACTCAACGGGCCGATCGTCAGCGTAGCGGTTGCCGTCAGGCACGCGGCCAACATCAGCAGGCCAATGCGTGACGGGGTCAGCGCCATGCCCACCGCACGCGCCGCTTCACCGCCTAACGGTAGAATGGTCATCCAGCGTCGGCACAGCGGCGCCAGCGCCAGCAGCACGACCATCGCGATACCGCTGCGCAGTACCATCTCAGGCGTAGCGCTGTAGGTCGACCCGGAGATCCACGTCAGGATCTGCGCCATCCGCGGATCGCCGCTGGCCTGCAGCATCATTAACAGCATGGTGAAGGCGGTGCTGAGCGCCATCCCCGCCAGCAACATCCGGTGCGGCGAGAAGCCACCGCGTCCGGCGGCAATCAGGATCACCAGCAGCGTCACCGCCGCCCCGAGGCTCCCGGCGGGCAGCAGCCAGCCAAACGCGTTGCCAGGGACGAAAAACAGCATCATGACAATCCCGAACGCCGCGCCGGAGCTGATCCCCAGCACTTCCGGGCTTGCCATCGGGTTGCCGGTCAGGCGCTGGATAATACAGCCGGCGACCGCCAGCATCACTCCGGCGAACAGCGCGGCAAATACTCGCGGCCAGCGCCACGGCATCAGTTGATCCAGCAGCGTACCGCTCGCCCACTGCCAGCTCTGAGCATCCCGGCCAAAAGTCAGGGCAACGACGATCGCCAGCAGCAGAATCAGCAAGCCGCCGAGGGCAAACCACTGCACGTTTTGCCGTTCCACCAGCACCTTGTCACCGACGTTCATCACCGGCGCGCTGATGCTCCGCAAGCGTGGCAACAGCCACAGCAGTAACGGTGCGCCAATCAGCGCCGTCACCGAACCGGTAGAGACTTCCATCCACACCCGGGTCAGCCACAGAATAATCTGGTCCGACAGCCACAGAATGAGAGCGCCAATCAGCGCCGCCAGCAGCAGACGCGACAGCAGGCGACGAGCGCCGAGCATTTTCGCCAGCAGCGGCGCAAACAGGCCAATAAAACCGATAATCCCCACCGCATTCACCAGCAGCGCACTGATGACAATCGCCAGCGTCAGCGTTGCCAGACGCGCCAGCGACAGCGCCAGCCCGAGGTTACGCGCCACGCCATCATCCAGCCCCATCAGCGTCAGCGGACGCAACAGCAACAGGGTTAAAATGGCACCGCCGAGCAATTGCGGCCACAGCCGTTGCACCACGCTCCAGTCGGTTTGCGTCAGCGTACCGGTGCTCCACAGGAACATACTCTGCAGCTGATCGTGATGGAAAATCACCATCAGTTGATTCAGCGCTCCGCAGTAAAGACTGACCACCAGGCCGGCAAGAATCAGGGTCACCGGCGACAGCCGCTTGCCCCAGGAGACACCGAACACCAGCGCCCCGACCAGGCAGGCCCCGGCCAGCGCGGCAAACTGCGATGCCAGTACGCCGGGGATCGCCCAGAGCGTCGTCACCGTCATCCCCAGTTGAGCGCCGGTGGCCACCCCAAGCGTCGTCGGTTCCGCCAGCGGATTGCGCAGCACCTGCTGGAACAATACGCCGACCAGCCCCAGACCGGCGCCGACCAGCAGCGATATCGCCAGCCTCGGCAGCAGGCTGTAGTGGAACAGCATCTGGGCAATATTATCGATATCCGGCTGCCGTAACGCCTGCCACCACTGGCTTTGCGGCAACGCGGCATGAAGATTGAACAGGCTGAGGGTAAACGCGGCAATCACCAGCACCGCCAGCAGCAGCGCCGTCAGAGGAGAAATTCGCGATCTCACGCAGCACCTCCCTGAGCATCCGCCAGCACGCGGGCAAAATGCATCGCCGACAACGTCGCACCATAGAACCACACCGCCGGTACACGCTGGAAACGTCCTTCGCGCACAAACGGCATCGCCCGCCATAGCGGCGTCGCCATCAGTTGCGTCATCTCGGCATGATTACCATGGTCAAAGCAGATAACGTCTGCGTCTTTGTAAGCGGCCAGCCGGTCGATCCCGACGCTGACGCTCCCCCAGAAGGCGGTCTCGCCGCGCCAGGCGTTCTTAATGTCAAAGCGATCGAGCACCTCCTGGAACAGGCAGTTGTGCCCGAAAACCAGCACGTGGCGGGGATCAAGCAAGGTGATCATCAGCAGCGGGCGATCGCCGCGCTGAGCAAACCGGGGATGCAAATTCTCCATCAGCGCATCGAATTCCGCCAGATGGCGTTTTGCCGCCTGCTGTCGGCCGATCAGTTCGGCCATTTCGTTGAGGGACTGCTGGGCCATCATCAGCGGGCGTTTGCCATCACTGAAGGTGAAGCCTTGTCCCGGAGCGATGCGCGCCAGCTTCTCCGATGACGGCCCGTAGCCTGCCGACCAGACGATAAACGACGGCTTCATCTGCGTCAGCAGCTCAAGGTTCGGCTCCGTACGCAGCCCGACATCGATCACCGAGGCAGGTAATGCTGGCTCGTTCACCCACAGGTTATAGTTCGGAATATCGGCAACGCCGTACGGCGTCACGCCGAGCGCCAGCAACAGCTCTGCCGGCAGCCACTCCAGCGCTACAATGCGCTGCGGGTCGATCGCCGCAGCCTGCGCATGCCGCATCTGCCACAGCAGTGGCGACAAGGCCATCGCCGTCAACAGGCGACGACGCGTAAGGAAATCGGTCTTGTCCATCAATACACAAAACTTACCGGCGCGTTGCCCGCCGGATGCGGCAGAATGCCCATAGGGATACCGTAAATTTGCTCCAGCGTTTCGCTACGCATCAGCTCCGCCGGCGTGCCCTGGGCAATCATCTCCCCCCCGCGTAGAGCGACCAGATAATCGCAATAACGGGCGGCCATATTAATATCATGCAGGACCGCAATCACCGTTAAGCCGCGCTGCTGGCTCAGACGGTGTACCAGCGCGAGCACATCAACCTGATGGGCAATATCCAGCGCCGAGGTGGGTTCATCCAGCAACAGACAGCGGCTGTCCTGGGCCACCAGCATCGCAATCCACGCACGTTGACGTTCGCCTCCAGAGAGGCTGTCCACCAGCCGGTGCGCCAGCGGTTTGAGACCTACCAGCGCAATCGCTTCTTCCACTTTCTCCCGATCGGCGCTGCCGAAACGCCCCAATGCGCCGTGCCACGGATAGCGACCAATAGCCACCAGCTCACGTACCGTCATCCCTTCTGCCGGCGGCAGCTGCTGCGGTAAGTAGGCGACTTTGCGGGCAAAGGCTTTGCTGCTCCAGCTATCCAGCGGTTGCCCGTCCAGCAACACATCTCCTTCCGATGGCGGCTGATGGCGACCCAGCATTTTCAACAGTGTGGATTTGCCGGATCCGTTATGGCCAATCAGGCCCGTCACTTTTCCTGCCGGGAACGTTAAGGAGAGAGGATGCAGCAGCGTACGGCCTGGTACGCGAAAGGTGACGCGGTTCAGTGAGAACGTGGTATCGGTGTGCGGAGTCTGTTCCTGCATAGCGGCGACCTGGTGAAAGGCGCGGCGAACCGCGCCCATTAAGTGATTAGAAACGGAAGGTTCCGGTCGCAACGATCTGACGACCTGAGCCCCAGTAGCACGCGTATTCGCTGTAGCAGCTGGAAACGTATTCACGATCGAACAGGTTGTTGACGTTGATCCCCACCGACGAGCCTGGCATGCCAAAGCGCGCTAAATCATATTTCACCGTCGCATCCATCAGGCCGTAGGCGGCCACATTGAAGGAGTCGTTTTTCTTCCCGGAGTCCGTGTCATTTTTGTAGTAGCTGACCGTAGAGCCAACATAACGCGCCCCGGCACCAATCGTCAGACCACTTAACGCGGTTTCGTGGAAGGTGTAATCCGCCCACAACGATGCCATGTTGCGCGGGACTTCCGCCGGACGTTTGCCTTTAAAGACGGTATCTTCGGTATATTCAGCATCGGTATAGCTATAGGCTGCGGTCAGGTTGATATTGGCGTTGACCGCCGCTTTCGCTTCCAGCTCAAAGCCGCGCGAGCGAATTTCACCCGTCTGGATGCTATAAATGCCGTACGGATCGTTAGGGTCCGCCGTCAGGTTTTTATCTTTGGTCAGCTGATAGACCGCCGCGGTAACCACCACTGGCATATCTTTCGGTACGTATTTCACACCCGCTTCATACTGCTCGCCGCGGGACGCATCGAACGGGACGCCTTCACGTGAAGAGCCGGAAACAGGTTCGAAAGACTGACTATAGCTAAAGTACGGAGAGATCCCGTTGTCGAACAGATAGTTAATGCCGCCACGCCAGGTAAACTGCTGATCGTGGTTTTTGGCCTCAACGCCAGTAGAGCGCGTCAGGGTTGAAGCCATCGCGTAATCGTAACGACCGCCCAGGGTCATTACCCATTTGTCCCATTGCATCTGATCCTGAGCGTACAGGCCGGTCTGCTCCATACGGTTCAACACCGCATATGGGAAGTTCACGTTGACGTTAGCATCGCCATACTGCGGGTTGCTCATGCTGATCGGATCGGCAGAACCGTAGTCAGCATTCACATCGTTACGCATGCGCGAGTAGTCAACCCCGGTCAGTAACTGATGGCTAACCGCACCGGTCGCGAAGTCAGACTGCAGCTGAGTATCGACGGTAAAGGTATTGAGGTGCTCATCAGAACGTACGTAGGCACGGTTGATCTGCCCCGGAGCCGTATAGCCATTACCGTAGACGGCGCGATACAAGGTATTCACGTCGGTATAACGCAGGTTCTGACGCACCGTGAAGGTATCATCAAACTGATGTGAGAAGCTGTAGCCGACCATCTGCTGGCGGCGGGACATCTTGTTATCCTGCTCACCTTCGTTGTAATCCGTCGGCAGTTTATGCGCGTTGCCGTTAGCGTCGTAATACGGCACCACGGTTCCTTCACGAGGCAACCAGCCGTAGTAACCCGCATCCGGATCGTTCTGGAAGTTGCTCAGGAAGGTGAAATCGGTTTTATCATCCGGACGCCAGCTGAAGGACGGCGCGACCGCGTAGCGGGTCGATTTTGCCATCTGCTGCTGCGCATCCTGACTGCGACCTAAACCGGTCAGGCGGTAGGACCACACGCCAGCATCATCGATGGCATCGCTGAAGTCAAAGCCGGTTTGCCATAGGTTGTCCGTACCCATTTTGAACTGCACTTCTTTCAGCGGTTCAGTGGTCGGACGCTTACTCACCATGCTGACGATGCCGCCTGGGTTACTGTTGCCATACAGCACAGAAGTTGGCCCACGCATCACTTCCACACGCTCGAGGAAGTAAGGGTCCATCGACACTTCGGAGTAGTTATTACCCTGCAGCTTCATGCCATCCAGATACTGGTTGGTGTTGACCGTGGATGAGGTCGTGAAGCCGCGGATGGTCACCACATCATAGGTGGTGGAGCTGCCGCGGGTGGAGAACACGCTCGGCGTATAGGCCAGCGCTTCTTTTACCGTCGTCGGCTGCTTCATATCCATCTCAGCACGGGTCACAACGGAGATAGACTGCGGTGTTTTTTCGATTGGGGTATCGGTTTTGGTGGCAGTAGCTGAACGCTTAGCCGCGATCGTCGGTGCCGGACCCCAGGCACTTTCCTGGTCGGCAGGTGCCGCGATAACAGTGATAGTTTCTTCTTTATTCGGTTCAACCGCCGCCTGTGCGTAGACAGACATGCCGCTAACCGCCGTGGCTACTACGACTGCGATTTTACGCAGCGAGTGATTTGGCTGAGCAGTTTTTGGACGCGCCATTGGTATATCTCTGATGAAAGTGAATGATAACGTAAACGAGAATTATTATTATGACCAATGCAATAATAGGCGAAACGCCGAATACAAGGCAAGCAATATGGCCGCTCTGAATACCGAAGGATGAAATAATAACCAGGCAGTTATTGTGGGGTTAAGTGACTGTTAACTAATGTGCGAAAATAAAAAAGCCCTCTGATACTTTTGCATCAGAGGGCCTGGTCAGACGGGAAATCAGTTGCTGCCGAACATGTCCTTAATCCAGCCCGCTACACCATCGCTCTTTTCCTGCTTCGGCGGCTGCTGTTGCTGCTGTTGTGTTGCCGGCTGCTGCTGTTGCTGCTGTCCGGACTGATTAAACGGATTGTTCTGCTGCTGTTGCTCCAGCTGCTGCTGTTGCATCTGCTCGCCCTGGCGGCACAGCGCATCCGGCGTAGTGGTCCAGACCGGAAGCGAACGGACCCCACCGCTGCACAGGAAGTTACCGCTGCTGTCGACACCCATATCAACCACATCTTCCGGTGCCGTCAGCGCCAACGGCGTCGGCGTCTGATTGGCCAGATAGCGCTGGTAAATCGACATTGCGCCACTGGCACCATACAGCTTGGTCGGTTGGTTGTTATCGCGTCCCACCCAGGTAATCGTCACCTGACTTCCGTCGATGCCGGCGAACCAGGTATCGACGTTATTGTTGGTGGTCCCGGTTTTCCCTGCCAGGTGCAGGCCAGGATACTTCGCGCCAAGTTGACGACCGGTCCCGCGCTGGACAACCTGCTGCATGGTCCACAGCGTCATGTACGCCGCCTGAGCAGGTACCGCGCGTTCTGCCTGCGGATAGCTCTGGTAGAGTACGGTGCCGTCTTCCGCGATGACCGAACGCAGCGCTGAAAGCGTCGCGCGGTTACCGCCGCTGGCGATCGTCTGGAACGCCTGGGCGACTTCGATTGGCGTCAGGTTCAACGCCCCCAGAATCATCGCCGGTACCGGATTAAGCTGCTCTTTCGGTACCCCCAGTTTGACCCAGGTATCGGTGATGGCCGGTAAGCCCAGCGCCATCCCCAGATTCACGGTCGGGACGTTCATCGAGCGCGTCAGCGCGTCCACCAGCATCACCTGGCCGCTGAAACGACGATCGTCGTTCTGCGGAGACCAGGTCTGGCCATTTGGCAGACGAATGGTAATCGGCGCATCGGCAATCGAGGTGTTCAGACGATACTGATTCGGCTGGCTTAATGCCGTCAGATAGGTCGCCGGCTTCGCCAGAGAACCGATCGAACGACGCGCCTGCATCGCACGGTTATAGCCGGCAAACTGCGGCTCCGCACCGCCGACCATCGCCCGGACTTCACCGGTAAAGCGGTCAACCACCACCATCGCGGTTTCCAGATCCGGCAGCTTACGCTGCTTTTTCAAGGCCGGAATACCGTCGATCGCTGCTTTTTCTGCCGCATCCTGCGCCACCGAGTCAAAGGTGGTAAAGATCTTCACGCCGGAGAGATCTTTCACCTTATCGCCCAGTTTAGCCTGCAGCTCCTGACGCACCATCTGCATAAAGGCCGGCTGCGGAGAGATCACCCCACCACGCGGCTGCACGCCCAACGGACGAGCGCTCAGCATGTCGTACAGTTCCTGGTCGATAACATTCTGCTGCTGCAGTAAACGCAGGACCAGATTGCGTCGTTCCAGCGCCAGCTTCGGGTTACGCCACGGGTTGTAAATCGACGCCCCTTTCACCATCCCTACCAGCAGTGCCTGCTGATCGAGGCTCAGCTCTTCGACCGGACGACCAAAGTAATAAAGGCTCGCCAGCGGGAAACCGCGGATTTCGTTGTCGCCGCTCTGACCGAGGTAGACCTCGTTCATATACAGTTCAAGGATGCGGTCCTTGCTATAACGGGCATCGACGATCAGCGCCATATAGGCTTCGTTGGCCTTACGCCAGTAAGAACGTTCGCTGGAGAGGAACAAGTTTTTGACCAGCTGCTGGGTCAGGGTACTTGCCCCTTGCACCGTCCGTCCTGCGGTCAGGTTCGCCAGCACCGCACGACCAATCGAGTACAGGCTAATCCCGTCATGCTCATAGAAATGACGGTCTTCGGTCGCCAGCAGCGTATCCACCAGCAGGTCCGGGAAGCCGCTGCGCTTCACGAACAGGCGCTGCTCCCCGTTAGCCGACTGCAGCATGGTGATCAGACGCGGATCGAGACGGAAGAAGCCGAACTGGCGGTTGTTCTCCATATTCTCGATTTTTTCCAGGCGATCGCCGTCAAAGGTCAGACGCGCGCGTACCTGCCCTTCTTTGCTGTCAGGGAAATCAAACGGTCGGCGGATCATCTCAATGCTGTTGGCCTGCACGGTATATTCACCCGGGCGGGTCATGGCACTGACCTGACGATACTGCGTTGCATTCAGCAGACGCACCATCTCGTTTTTGCTGACCTGCATATCCGGTTCGAGGTTAACCATCCGGCCATACACCGCTGCCGGAAGCTCCCAGACTTTACCGTCGATGCGGCTACGGATTTTCTGATCGAGATAGACGCCATAAGCCGCAACCAGCACCGCCATGACGATACCCAGCTTGAACAACAGCCATAGCCAGGTATGTTTACGGCGAGGCTTGTTACCTTTGCCCTTTGCTTTCTTTGGCATTGGCTCTTCGTCCTCATAATCATCATCGTAATCGTCGTCATAGTCCTCATCCCGGACCCGACGACGAGTCACTTTTTGTTTTGCCGGACGCGAGGTTTTTCCCTTACGTCCGATAGGCTCGCGGTCATCTCCCGCCATGCTTACTCTCCGCAACTTTCAGGCGTAAAAGCCTGATTCTCAATGCTTCCTCTTGAGAGAGGAAGAAGATATCTCTCAAATTCACGCCTGGGGGCTCTTACCCCTGCAGGCAACCTGCTCAGTATCACGGCGCGTCGCGCGCGCGTGGTCATGATGCCAGCTTAAGCCTTAATTTCATTATTCATAAAATAAATCATCATGTTACGCACAGCGCCTGACGAAAATTTAGGGCCATAGCACGAATAGTCCAGGCCACACAGGATAGCACTAAACCGGGGCCGGCTTAACCAGCATTTTACGCCCCCATGGCATGACAAAATCGAAAATATTATGTTTTTTAATAACATAAAAATATTACAGACAGTGCATCATCGCGGCATACCGTCCGGGAGCTGCCGATCGCTAAAAATGGCGTTGACGCTAAATATTATATTCAGATTGTAGCCGGTAATATTCGACAAGAAGTAAAGCGAAACTTTAAGCCATCCGGGGATAAAAGTGAGAGCGCCTTAACAAATATATATAATAATATTTCCTGATGACAGCCTGGAAATATTTGTTAAACTGTCAGCCAGTTAACCCGACCTGTTTAATATATTATGCGAACTTCCATTATATTTCCGCTTCTGATGATTAGCGCGCTGGCAGGTTGCCAGCAAAACCGTTCGTCTACGCTCAGTCCCACCGTCAGCAATGAAGCCCAGCTGGAGCAGCTCTCCTCGGTGGCGGCCGGTGCGCGCTATCTGAAAAACAAATGCAGCCGCAGCGATCTCCCGACAGATGAAACTATCGATCGCGCAGCATGGAATGTCGGTAAAAAAAGGGGATGGAATAATATTGATTACGCCACGCTGAGTCAGCGCAGCACGCAAATGTACCAACAACTCCAGCAGGACAGTACGCCGGAAACCACAAAATGCAGCCAGTTTAATCGTCAGCTCGCACCATTTATTGCCAGCCTACGTCAGCAATAAAAAGCCGAAATAAGTAAATTGTTTTTTATTTCACGCCGATTTATTCCCCTTGCGGGCTATCTTCTATAATGCCTCCCGGCCAGTCGTCCAGCGCCGCCAGCGTGAACGTTTTGCCGTTAAAACTGAACAGAGTGACATCCTGCTGAATCTGTTCAATCACCAGATTTGGCAGCGGCGACTCCCCTTCTTTCCAGGATTGACCATTTAACACGATACTGCGTTTCTCCGCTGATGAGGCGTAGACATGTGCGCTGTAGCGTAGTGCCGGCAAATTATCATCCTCAACGATGCGCTCCGTCTGCGGTTGTGGTGGCGTTTTCTCAGGTGACGGAGCCGGTTCCGGCTGGTGCGCTTTTGGCACAGTATGTGTCATCGGCACCAGCGCTGCATGTGCCACCGGAACCATCAATGCTGGCGCCACGGCGGTATTGCGCCACTGCTCGCCCGCAAACCAGCCGAGGGCAATCAGCAGCGCCGCATAGACCGGCACGGTCAGGTACGGCACCTGCACCATACGCCCGACCACCAGCGGCGTTTCCGCCGCCTCAGGCGCCAGTAACGCAGGCACACGGCAGGTTTTCTCATCAGGCACGACCACAGGCTCTCCTTAATCGCTAAAACGATAGCCCGGCAACGATCGCCGGGCTATCTGGCGCAGTTTGCAAAGCGTTGCAACCCGCCCTGGGTTACTGTGTTACTTACTGCTCACCGGCAGGCCAGTTCCCTGGGCATCGCCCTGCGGTTTTTCCAGAACCACCACGGACCAGGCTGGCAGCGTAATCGCGCCATTGGCGGCAATCTCCACGCCGTTTGCCAGCGAATTATCACCGGCCGTCTGCTGGATTTGGCTTAACTGCAGATTCTCACCGGCAAAGTCATCGAGAGTCCGGCTTTCAGGCGCAGCGTTAATCGCCACCACCAGGCCATCAACCCGGCTATCAAGGCTCGCGCCAGCCTGCACGCCATCGTCGATTGTCATGATCAGCAGACCGGCCAGCTGTTCAGGTCCGGTGTTGCGGAAGTCAACGCGCTTCATGACCGCGCTTCCGTCACCTAAGGTAAACAGCGGGGAGGATTTACGCAGTTGAGTCAGTTCCTGATAGAAAGCGGTCATCTGCTGCAGTTCCGCCTCGCCCGGCGTGGTGACCATCTCTTTCACGCGGGAGATCAGATCGTAGTTATCACCATCGTCGCTACGGCGCGGCATCCCGACGTTAAAGTTATTGTCCTGCATCGCGTAATCCACGCGGTTAAACCAATCGCCGGAGTCATAGGAATCGCGGGTGAAGGATTTCGAGCGCAGCAGTTCCGAACCTTGCTGATCGAAAGCAATCCCCTGGCCCAGCATCACCGTCGCCAGCGATACCGCCTGCATCCGCACCCGGGTATTCAGATCGGCCTGCTGCGCGGCTTTGTAGGTGATCATATCCCACAGGGTTTGGTTATCGTGCTTGGAGACATAGTTAACCACTTCCGTCGGGTCAGCCGCATAGCCGCCAGGCGCGCCGTTGTAGTCAATCTCGCTGCCTTTTTTCACCGCACCGTCTTTATCGATCAGGATAAAGTCGGCGAGGTTGCCGGCCATGCCGAGACGGGTCAGATCGGCCAGGTGGCGCGCATCGTCGTCACTCTGCTGGGTCAGCTCGTTAGGCAGAATCCCGGCGCCGCTGCCGACGCCCTGGTTCTGGCGCAGCGCATCACCTGAGTCAAACGGGCCACCGCCGCGCACTGCGTCACGCAGACGATCGGAGAAGGTGCCGATGCCGGTGCCTTTCAGGTTGATTTGCGAGGCAATATCAAAGCGGTCGCCCTGGCTTGAATCCCAGCCTTCACCGAAGAAGTAGATGTCCGGATTTAACGCTTTCACGCGCTCCCACGCCGACAGAATCTGCGCTTTCGGGTGGTAGCCCATTAAGTCGAAACGGAAGGCATCGATCTTATAGTCGGTGGTCCATACCGCCAGAGAGTCAGCGATCAGCTTGGCAAACATGCGGTGCTCCGGCGCAGAATCCGAGCAGCAGGTCGCCGACTCAACGCTACCGGTGGTTTCGTTCAGACGCTGATAGTACCAGGGGACGATTTTATCCAGTACCGATGTGCGGTCAGTTGGTCCCGCGGCATTGGTATGGTTATACACGACGTCCATAATGACGTTCATCCCCAGATCCTGCTTGATCGCCTGAATCATGGTGCGGAACTCTTTAATGCGGGTCGTCCCTTCCGGGTTGGTCGCATACGAACCTTCCGGCACCGTGTAGTGGAACGGATCGTAACCCCAGTTATAGGAGTCCGTCTGCGCCACCAGCGTGTTCAGGGCCTGCACCTGCGGATTGTCCTGGCTATCGTTCTGCTTCAGC
Source organism: Klebsiella sp. B345 (assembly GCF_051131735.1). Classification (NCBI taxonomy): domain Bacteria; kingdom Pseudomonadati; phylum Pseudomonadota; class Gammaproteobacteria; order Enterobacterales; family Enterobacteriaceae; genus Klebsiella; species Klebsiella sp. B345. The sequence goes on along the minus strand of NZ_CP180443.1, from coordinate 3,897,660 downwards.
TGGTTGAGCACCTCTTCAACGGTGGAGCCGCTTGAGCAATAACCGGCAAATTCGCTGCTCTTGACCGCGCTGTTGACCTCGCACAGATGGCTGAACGGTTGCTGAATATCGGCGACTTTATCGCTGAACTCGTTAACCGTCGCCAGATCGAAGACCGGCAGCAGCTCCACGTGAGTGACACCTGCGCTGGAGAGCTTTTTCAGATGCTGCACCATATTGCTGTCCTGCGCGGTGAGCGCGAGATACTTACCACGCAGCTCGGCCGGCACGGTCTGATCCCAGGCAGACAGATCGCGAATATGCGATTCATGAATCGTCATTTTGGCGAGGTCGGCCTTGGTTTTCTGGGCATGAGGCATCGCCAGGCTATCCCAGCCTTCCGGCTTGAGATCGCTGTCGTTAAGGTCAACGACCTGGCTGTATTCCGAGTTAGTCGACAGGCTATGGGAGTACGGGTCGGTGACTTCATACTGCTCAACCTGCCGCGACTGCGGATGGTAGACCGTTAGCGCATAGCGGTAGAACGCCCCTTTCAGGTCGCTGCCGCCCTGCCACGCCCAGGAGCCGGAGGCGCTGTCGCGGGTCATCGGATGGCTGGCCAGCACTTTTTTGTCGGCACTGTAGATAACCAGATCGACCTGCTGCGCGGTCGGCGCCCACAGGCGGAAATTGACCCCGCCATTCTCAACCTGCGCACCGTAACTCAGCGCTTCAGCCGCCGACGCATAAGTATCATCCAGCACGCCAGCCGTTTGTACCTGAGTGGCGGAAATTAGTACCCCGTCTTCCTCCGCAGCAATCGCCACGGTTTCGCCTTGAAGCAGCTCGTCGGTTTTAGCGTCATCCGGCAGTTTAAACGCCGCATAGCTGGAAAGCTGCGGGAAGCGCATACTGACCTGCTGGCTGATAGTCGTTGGCGTCAGCTTCAGGTAGCTGTCGGTAAATTTCCCTTCGCTATTGGCCGCCACTTTACTGCTGTGGCTGTAGTACAAACGCACGATGGGTTTATCTTCACCCGCCGGCCACAGCAGCGTCGTTTTATCGACCCAGTGGGCCTCAGCAAGCGCTACACCAAAGGCCGCGCGAAACGCCTCGGCGCGGGAGTCATAGAGCGTGCCGCTACCGGCAATGACCGATACGGTACGATCGGTAAAGTCACCAAACGAGACCTGCAGATCGCTGTCGATCAGTTTGTTAGTACCATCCCGGACGATGACGTTGATGCAACCGCTCTCTTTATTCAGCGGAATAACCCAGTACGGGCCGTATTTATCGCTACCGGCCGGCGTGGTGCTGACATCATTCCAGTCGGCGACAGGCGAGCTTAGTGCATCGCAGGTGTCATTATTCCAGAGATAAAGGTTCTTACTGCTGTAATCCACCGTGCCCGTTCCGGTGATACCCGCGATATCGACCAGGTGGATGACGGCCTGGTTCGCCGTCGCCGTGGCGGCTTCGCCAGGCACCGCCACATCGGGTAAACGGACAACGACATCCTGATTATCAGGATTGCCAGGGTTATCAGGTGAGCCAGAGGAAGAAGATGAAGAACTATTATCGCAGCCGCTAAGTAAAATCAACGAGCCAAGGAATAGGGCATTACAGGTATATCTGAGCATTCGATAGTCCCTAATATGCTTAATAATTTATGAAAGGTAAGAAAAGATGTTTATCTGTGAAGCGTCGCAATTAGATATTTTTGTTTTCTCCGGTTCAATCATCCATTAACAATTAATGGGGGGCGTAGGCGGCCGGGGGAGTAAAAACAAAAAGGGAATGACGACCCGAATCGTGAAACTCATTATGATTCGCGACGACCCGTTCGGTTTCTCGAAATACCAGCTCGCAATATAAAAAAATCACCCACCAATACAGGTAGGGAGACCGTACTGCCTCGAGGGAAATAAAATGAGCGACAAAATAAAAGATATATTTCTGTGATGCGGTTAACAATAATAAATAAAAAAATATTCCTCAAGCCTCGTCAATAGTCATGCTCATCATTTTATTATTGACCGCCCAAAAACTGGCTAAATTAAGCTGGTGGGCGATCGTCCCGGTGACCGCTCCAGATATTGAGATTAACGATACCCCCGTACCTTCAGCTATTCTCCCGACAACCACAACGGAATTACCGCGCCTGACGCTGTTTGGCCGCGCAGAGCAAAAAGCGCCGTCATCTTCCCATGGTGGTAGCCTTGAACAGGCCCCGCTCTCTGCGCTTAAGCTGCGGATAACCGGCCTGCTCACCAGCAGCGATGCATCGCGATCGATTGCGATCATCGCAAAAGGGAATCAACAGGTTAGCCTGATGACCGGCGACAGCACACCGGGTAATGAAGCCCGTATTATCGCGATTCTGGCCGACCGCATTATCGTGAACTACCGCGGGCGCAATGAAGCCATTTTGCTGAATGACGACGCGACGGAAAAAGCGGCGACGTCCTCCGTATCTCCGCAGACACCACGCCTCAGCCAGATTCGCCAGCAGCCACAGAATATACTTAATTACCTCAACATTTCCCCAGTCATGGTCAATGAGCAACTCAGCGGATATCGGCTCAACCCAGGTAAAGACCCCACTCTTTTCCGTGAGTCAGGTTTGCATGAAAACGATCTAGCGGTGGCCTTAAATGGTCTTGATCTCCGTGACAAACAACAGGCTCAGCAGGCATTAAAACAGCTTCCGGAGCTTAACGAAATAACGCTTACCGTCGAACGCGAAGGCCAGCGACAAGATATCTATTTAGCTTTGAGGGATGAATAATTGGCAAATGCAACGATTTTCCGCCTGATGCTCATCACCCTGATGATATTCAGTTCGCTGTTATTCAGACCTGCCGGGGCTGAAGAATTCTCCGCCAGTTTTAAAGGAACGGATATTCAGGAATTTATTAATACGGTGAGTAAAAATCTGAATAAAACGGTGATCATTGACCCCAGCGTACGCGGGACAATTACCGTCCGCAGCTACGATATGCTCAATGAAGAGCAATATTATCAGTTTTTCCTTAGCGTACTGGATGTCTATGGTTTCGCCGTCATCAATATGAATAACGGCGTGCTGAAAGTGGTCCGCTCAAAAGATGCCAAAACCGCGGCAGTTCCGGTAGCCAGCGATGCCGCTCCAGGTGAAGGGGATGAGGTCGTGACCCGGGTCGTGCCGTTGACCAACGTCGCCGCCCGCGATCTGGCGCCACTATTGCGCCAGCTCAACGATAATGCTGGTGCCGGTAGCGTGGTCCACTACGAACCGTCAAACGTCCTGCTGATGACCGGACGGGCCGCGGTGATCAAGCGTCTGTTAACCATCGTAGAACGCGTTGATAATGCCGGCGATCGCAGTGTGGTAACGGTTCCGCTGTCATGGGCCTCGGCGGCCGACGTGGTCAAACTGGTCAACGAGTTGAACAAAGACACCAGCAAATCTGCCCTTCCCGGCTCGATGGTGGCAAACGTGGTCGCCGACGAACGGACCAACGCCGTGCTGGTCAGCGGCGAGCCGAACTCTCGTCAGCGCATTATCACCATGATTAAGCAACTCGACCGCCAGCAGGCGGTGCAGGGAAACACCAAAGTTATCTATCTGAAGTACGCCAAAGCAGCCGATCTGGTGGAGGTGTTAACCGGGATCAGCAGCACGATGCAAAGCGAAAAACAGAGCGCCAAACCGGTGGCGGCGCTCGATAAAAATATCATTATCAAGGCCCATAGCCAGACCAACGCCCTGATTGTCACCGCCGCACCTGACGTCATGAACGACCTTGAACGGGTCATCGCCCAGTTGGATATTCGCCGCCCGCAGGTGCTGGTTGAGGCGATTATTGCCGAAGTTCAGGACGCCGACGGCCTCAATCTGGGTGTCCAGTGGGGCAATAAAAATGCCGGCATGACCCAGTTCACTAACAGCGGCCTGCCCATCTCGACGGTGGTCGCCGGGGCCAACCAATACAACCAGGACGGCACCCTCACCAGCTCGCTGTCCAGCGCCTTAAGCTCGTTTAACGGCATCGCCGCCGGGTTCTATCAGGGAAACTGGGCCATGCTGCTGACCGCGCTCTCCAGCAGCACCAAAAACGATATCCTCGCCACCCCCAGCATCGTCACCCTCGACAACATGGAAGCAACCTTTAACGTCGGCCAGGAAGTGCCGGTACTCAGTGGCTCGCAAACCACCTCCGGGGATAACATCTTCAACACCGTGGAACGTAAAACCGTCGGCATTAAGCTGAAGGTTAAACCGCAGATCAACGAAGGCGACTCGGTGCTGCTGGAAATCGAACAAGAAGTGTCCAGCGTCGCCGACTCCGCCTCCAGCACCAGCTCAGATTTGGGGGCCACCTTCAATACCCGCACGGTCAACAATGCGGTGCTGGTGGGCAGCGGCGAAACCGTGGTCGTCGGCGGGCTGCTGGATAAAAGCGTCACCGACACCGCCGATAAGGTGCCTCTGCTCGGCGATATTCCGGTGATTGGTGCCCTGTTCCGCTCCAGCAACAAGAAAGTCTCCAAACGTAACCTGATGTTGTTTATCCGCCCGACGATCATTCGCGATCGGGATAGCTACCGTCGGGCCTCGTCCGGCCAGTACGAGGCCTTTAACGAAGCCCAGACCAAACAACGTGGCAAAGAGAACAACGAGGCGTTGCTGAACGAAGAGAAGCTACAGATTTACCCCCGCCAGGACACCGTGGCATTTCGCCAGATCAGCGCCGCCATCGATGCCTTCAACCTGGGAGGCACCCCATGATGCCGGTGACCGAACCTCGCCCGTTGCTGCCTTTTGCCTATGCCCGCAGCCACAATATCGTGCTGCTTAACGATGGCGTCTCGTGCCTGGTCCACTGCCTGAGCAGCACGTCCGCGCAGGCATTGCAGGAGGCCCGGCGGGTGGCCGACGGCCCGATTGCCGTCGAGCACCTCACCGGCGAAGCGTTTGAAAAGCTGCTGGTGCTCAGCTACCAGCGTGACTCGGCGGAAGCCCGGCGCATGATGGCCGACATCGGCAATGAGCTGGATCTCTACACCCTGGCAGAAGAGTTGCCGGATACCGATGACCTGCTGGACAGCGACGACGATGCGCCAATCATCCGCCTGATTAACGCCATGCTGACCGAGGCCATCAAAGAAAAAGCCTCAGATATTCATATCGAAACCTACGAACGCCACCTGCAAATTCGCTTTCGCGTAGATGGCGTGCTGCGTGAGATCCTGCGTCCACAGCGTCGCCTCGCCGCGCTGCTGATCTCACGCATAAAGGTCATGGCCAGCCTCGATATCGCGGAAAAGCGCATTCCCCAGGATGGACGGATGGCGCTACGCATCGGCGGACGGGCGATCGATGTTCGCGTCTCAACGCTGCCCTCCAGCTACGGCGAACGTGTGGTATTGCGTCTGCTGGACAAAAACAGCGTCAACCTCGATCTGCTGACCCTCGGGATGCCGCCGGCGCTGCTACAGCAGGTCGACGATCTGATGGCCCGTCCGCACGGCATTATTCTGGTCACCGGCCCGACCGGCTCAGGCAAGAGCACCACCCTGTACGCCGCCCTCAGCCGGCTTGATGCCCGTGAGCGCAATATTATGACCATTGAAGACCCGGTTGAATATGAACTGGAAGGCATTGCCCAGACTCAAGTGAATGCCAAAGTGGAAATGACCTTTGCCCGCGGTCTGCGGGCGATCTTACGTCAGGATCCTGACGTGGTGCTGGTCGGTGAAATCCGCGATGGCGAGACGGCACAAATTGCCGTCCAGGCCTCGCTGACCGGGCACCTGGTGCTTTCCACCCTCCATACCAACAGCGCGCTGGGAGCCATTTCACGTCTGCAGGATATGGGGGTGGAGCCGTTTTTACTCTCGACCTCACTGCTGGCGGTGATGTCGCAACGGCTGGTGCGCCAGCTCTGCCCGCACTGCCGCCAGCCGCAGCCGGCCGATGCTCAGACCGCCAGCCAGATGGCGATCCCCCCGGGAACCCCGCTGTGGCGGGCGGTGGGCTGCGCGGAATGCAGTTTCACCGGCTATCGCGGCCGTACAGGGATCCACGAACTGCTGCGGGTTGATGACCGCGTACGCAGGGCGATCCACCGGGGAGAAAACGAAGTCACGCTGATCCAGCAACTGGGCGAAGACTACACCACGCTACGGGATGCCGGGCGCGCGAAGGCGTTGGCCGGTATTACCAGTTGGGAAGAGGTGCTCAGGGTGACCGAACAACGAACAACGGAAGCAGACTAAGATGGCTATTTACCGCTATCAGGCGCTCGATGCGCGGGGCAAAACCCAGCGCGGCGTGCAGCAGGCCGATTCCGCCCGTCATGCCCGCCAGTTGCTGCGCGATAAAGGCTGGTTGCCCCTGGAGATCCACGCCGTCGACCGCGCCTCGCCAGGCACCGCCCGCTCACTGTTAACGCGGCGCACCAGCGCCAGCGATCTGGCCTTGCTGACTCGTCAGTTGGCCACCCTGGTGGCAGCGGCCATCCCGTTAGAGAAAGCGCTGGATGCCGTGGCCCAGCAGTGTGAAAAAGCGCACCTTAAAACCCTGATCGCAGGCGTTCGCAGCAAGGTCCTGGAAGGCCATTCTCTGGCCGAGGCCATGCGCGGCTATCCGGGATGTTTTGATCGGCTGTACTGCGCCATGGTGGCCGCAGGCGAAACCTCCGGCCATCTCGACGGAGTCCTTAACCGTCTGGCGGACTATACCGAACAGCGCCAGCAGCTGCGCGCCCGCCTGCTGCAGGCGATGATCTACCCCATTGTCCTGACCCTGGTCGCCGTCAGCGTCATCGCCATTTTACTCTCCACGGTGGTGCCCAAAGTCGTTGACCAGTTCATCCATCTGAAGCAGGCGCTGCCGTTCTCCACCCGATTGCTCATGGTTCTCAGCGATATCGTCCGCACCGCCGGCCCCTGGCTGCTGCTGGCCCTGCTCGCCGGCGGTCTGCTGTTGCACTACCTCTTACGCCAGCCCGCGCGTCGCCTGCTGTGGCACAAACAGCTGCTGCGCCTGCCGCTGATAGGCCGGGTGGCGCGCAGCATCAACAGCGCCCGCTACGCGCGAACCTTAAGCATTCTGAATGCCAGCGCCGTTCCGCTGCTGCTGGCAATGCGTATCAGCGCGGAAGTGCTGAGCAACGCCTGGGCGCGCCGCCAGCTGGAGGCCGCCACGGAATCGGTCCGTGAAGGCATCAGCCTGCATCGCGCCCTCGAAATGACCGCCCTCTTCCCGCCGATGATGCGTTACATGGTCGCCAGCGGCGAACAGAGCGGAGAACTCGACGGCATGCTGGCGCGTGCCGCCGACAATCAGGACCGTGAGCTGAACGCGCAGATACAGATGGCGCTCAGCCTGTTTGAGCCTTTGCTGGTAGTGGCGATGGCCGGAATGGTGTTGTTCATCGTTCTGGCGATCCTGCAACCGATCCTGCAGCTCAACACCCTTATGAGTATGTAATTGTCTTAATGGAGAAAAATATGCAACGGCAGCGCGGCTTCACGTTACTCGAAATCATGGTGGTGATTGTCATCCTCGGCATTCTTGCCAGCCTGGTGGTGCCCAACTTAATGGGCAACAAAGAAAAAGCGGACCGCCAGAAGGTAGTCAGCGACCTGGTGGCGCTGGAGGGAGCGCTGGATATGTACAAACTGGATAACAGCCGCTACCCCAACAGCGAACAGGGGCTGCAGGCGCTGGTCAGCCGCCCCACCGCCGAGCCGCAGGCGCGCAACTATCCGGAGGGAGGATACATCCGCCGTCTGCCTCAGGACCCGTGGGGCAACGACTATCAACTGCTCAGCCCGGGCCAGCACGGTCAGATCGATGTGTTTAGCGTCGGTCCTGATGGCGTGCCGGATACCAATGACGATATCGGCAACTGGACTATCGGGAAAAAATAGTGCGACAGCGCGGCTTCACGTTACTGGAAATGATGCTCATTTTGCTATTGATGGGCATCAGCGCGAGCATGGTGCTGCTGGCCTTTCCGACGGCGCGCGACGATGACGCAACCCAGACCCTTGAGCGCTTCCAGACTCAGCTGCAAGTTATCCGCGAGCGCGGGCTACAGACCGGGCAGTTCTTTGGCATCTCGGTTCACCCCGACCGCTGGCAGTTTATGTTGCTGCAACCGCAGGATGACCGCCAGCCGGATAATGCCTCGGACGACAACTGGTCCGGTTATCACTGGCAGCCGCTGCCAGCCGGCCGCGTCGCGACCGCCGGTCAGGTCCCGTCGGGAAAACTCACCCTGGTCTTCCCACATGATGCCCAATGGACCCCGGGGGAACAGCCCGATGTCCTGCTGTATCCCGGCGGTGAAGTGACGCCGTTCCAGCTCCTGCTCGACGGCACAGCGGGAATTGCCGTCGATGCCCGCGGCGCCATCCAACAGGCACAACAGGACGACACACCATGAAATCACAATCCGGGATGACGCTCCTCGAAGTCATGGTAGCGCTGGTGGTCTTCGCTCTGGCCGGACTGTCCGTGATGCAGGCCACGCTCCAGCAGACCCGCCACTTGGGACGAATGGAAGAGAAAACCCTCGCCAGCTGGCTTGCGGATAACCAGCTGGTACAGCTGAAACTGGAAAACCACTGGCCGGCGCTGCGTGACTCAGAAACCACGGTACAGGCGGCGGGCAGCAGCTGGTATATCCGCTGGAAAGGGGTGGAAACGGAGCTCCCACAGCTGCGGGCGCTGGATGTGGAAGTCCGTCACGATAAGCGTGATAAAACGCCGATCGCCTCCCTGCGCACCTACGTGACTCAGCCATGATCGAACGCAAGCTGCACGGCTTCACCCTCGTGGAAATGCTGCTGGCGCTGGCGATTCTGGCGGCGCTGAGCATGGCGGCAATGGCGGTGCTGCAAAACGTTATCCGCGCGGATACCCTGACTCGCGACAAGACACAGCAAATGCAGGCGCTACAGCACACCTTCGGCCAGATGTCCTCCGACATCAACCAAATCATTGCGCGTCGAAGCCGCGAGAGCAGCAGCCTCTTTTTTGCCGGACGTTACCAGCTTAACAGTGAGGACTGGGCGCTAAGCTTCAGCCGCAACGGCTGGCCGAACCCGCTGGGCATGCTACCGCGCTCAGAGATCCAGAACGTCAGCTATCGCCTGCGTCAACAGCGCCTTGAGCGCCTGAGTTATGACCAACAGGATCCGCTTACTGGCGCGCAGCCGACGGTAGAAGTGGTGCAGGAGGGCGTCCAGGCATTCCGCCTGCGCTTTTACGCCAGCGGCCGCTGGCAAGAGCGCTGGGACAACACCCAAAGCCTGCCCCAGGGGCTCGAAGTGACCCTGACGCTGGAGGACTATGGCGACATCACTCGTCTGTTTTTGATAACCCCAGGAGCCAGCCAATGAATCACCGTCAGCGCGGGGTCGCGCTCCTGATGGTACTGCTGATTCTGGCTCTGATGATGGTGCTGGCGAGCGCCATCACCGAGCGAACAGCGCAACTCTATCAGCAGACCGCCACCACCCTCGATAACCTGCAGGCGAAATGGTACGCGCTTGGTGCTGAAACCATGGCGGCCGCCCTGCTACAACGCGACGCGCTGGACTCTCCCAATCAAACCCATCTCGGGCAAAACTGGGCCCAGGAAGGGCGCCGTTTCACAGTCGATGGCGGCGAGATCGGCGCCACGATCCGCGACGGCCAGGCCTGCTTCAACCTGAACGCAATCAACCAGAAGAGCGCTGAGGAGAGCGAAGAGACCCCCTGGCCGGCAGCGACCTTTATCCGCCTGCTGGAGAATCTCGGCGAAGAGCCGCTGCGCGCGCGCCAGCTCACCGCCGCGCTTGGTGACTGGATCGACAGCGATCGCGAGCCACGGCTTAACGGCGGCGAAGACGAGGTCTATATGGCGGGAACACCGGGATATCTTGCCGCCAACCAGAAGATGCAGGACGTCAGCGAACTGCGCCTGCTTAACGGAATGGACGCGGCGCTGTATCAACGCCTGCTGCCCTACGTGTGCGCCCTGCCGGACGACGCGCTGCAGATCAACGTCAATACCCTCAGGCTCGGGCAGGCGCGGCTGCTGATGGCGCTGTTTCCCAGCGGCGTGAATCTTCAGCAGGCGCAGCAACTGCTGCGGGATCGCCCACAGAGCGGCTGGAACAGCGTCGCCGCCTTCCTGGCTCTGCCGGCCTTACAACAAAGCGATACCGCCGCCGCCCGCCCCTGGCTGGCGGTTCGCAGCGAGCGCTTTGTCGCCGCCTTTACCGTGGCGATGGGCAGCACCCAGTATCAACAACGTAGCGTCCTGCAAAAAGAAGGCCGCACGTTCCGCATTATCCAGCGGCAATATGGACGCTATAGGATGGCCGATGAATCACGATAAAACAGCGCACCGCGCGATGCTCATTGTACGCCTTGCCGCGTCCGACGCGCCCGTCGCCTGGCGACTGATCTGCCCGGACGACCCGCGTCAGGAGCGCGCTGGCGAATGGTCCGCCTCCGGCGATGACGCCACGCTCCCCGGTCTGGCGGAACGCGTTCCCGCCTGGGTACTGATACCGGCCAGCGACTGCGCCTTTCATGACGTCACACTTCCGGCAGGGCTACGCAAACCGCCGCTGCAGGTGTTGCCGTTTTTGCTGGAAGAGCAGTTGGCCACCGACGTCGAAGAGACCCACTTCGCCTTGATCCATCGCCAGCGAGAGCACTGTTCGGTGGTGGCGATTGCGCGGCAGAAAATGGCGGACTGGCTGGCCCGCTGCGACAATCTTGGGCTAACGCTGCTGGCACTAACGCCGGATGTATTAACCCTGCCTTGCCACCCCGATCGCTGGAGCGCGGTCCGGACCGACGGCCAATGGTTGATTCGCCAGAATGCCAGCCGCGGCATGGCGGCGGAAGATAGCTGGCTTGCGGCACTGCTTGCCTGCTGGGAAACCCTGCCGCCAATCGACTGCTACTCTCCGCCCCCCACGACCGTCGCCCCCTGGCAGGTGCTCGCACCGCAGGATGTGCTCGCGCTGGCAGCGGCGAACCTGGCAGCCCGCAGCATCTGCCTGCGTCAGGGCAGTTTTACCCCACAGCGTCGCTGGCAGCCTGCCGCTCAACGCTGGCGTCCGCCCCTGTTCGCCGCCGTGGCGCTGGCGCTGCTGTGGAGTACCAACACGGTGATCGATCATCTGTCCCTCAGCCGTCAGGCGGACGCCGCCCGGGAGGCCAGCCTGGCGTTCTATCGCCACTGGTTCAATCACGATAAAAACGTCATCAACCCACGGTTGCAGATGCAGCAGCACCTGCGCCAGCTGGAGAGCTCCACCACGGCATCCCCGCTGATTGACCATATCCGCACTCTGCAAAATGTTGTTTCTGAAACGCCGGGGATCCAACTGCGAACGCTGAGCTGGGACGCCGCCCGCAACATGCTACAGCTCGATGTTTCCGCCGTTTCTGCGCGGGCGCTGGAGCAGTTCACCGCCCGCGCGCAGACGGGATTTCGCGTGCGCACGGGAGAGATGAAACCCCGCCCCGATGGCATTGACGGGCGCCTGACGCTGGAGGGCCACGATGGCTGATGTTCGAGTGTTATGGCAACAGCGTACCCGCCGGGAACAGAGGTTGCTGGTCGGCATGGGCCTGCTGTTGCTTGTGGGAACGATCTGGTCTGCCATCTGGCAGCCCTGGCTCGACCGGGAAGCGCAGTGGCAACAAACGCTCGCCAAAGAGCAGGCCAGCCTGCGCTGGATGCAGCAGCAAACACCGCGACTCCAGCAGCTCGCCCGCCAGCAACCAGACGTTCCGACCACAGCAACCCGGGAAGAGCTCTCCGCCATCGTCATGCGGGAGGCCACGCGTCAGGCGCTGACCATCGTCCGGCTACAGCCGCAGGGCGCACGGGTCAACGTGACGCTCCAGCCCTGTACCTTTCAGGCGCTAATGACCTGGCTGGACCTCCTCGCCAGGCAGGGGATACTCGCCCCAACGCTGGCAGTCAGCGCCGATCCTAGCCGGCCCGGCTGGGTGACGGTCAATACCCTGATACTGGAGCGTCAGCATGAGCAATAAAATCATGCCCGGCATGCTGTTTGCGGGGATCTATCTGCTCTGGCTGCTGGTGAGCGCACCGGCCCGTCTTCTGCCCCTCATACTGCCAGAAGAGCTCAACGTCAGCGGGCTTTCCGGCACCTTGTGGCAAGGTGAAGCCCGGCAGTTGAGCTGGCGCGGCGTGCGCCTCAATCATCTCCGTTGGGCGCTGACCTTCTCTTCCGGCCTGCCAGGTTGGCGGCTCACCTTTCACGATCCCGACGGTTTACGCGGTCAGCTCTCGCTGTACGCCCTGTCGGCGCTCAGAGTGCAAAACGGTTCCCTTACGATGCCGGCCAGCCTCGCCAGCGGCTGGCTGACGCCGACGCTGCCGGTGGAGGCCAGCGGGCTGATCACCCTGCACCTGTCAGAAGGTCGCTTTAACCGCGCCGGCTGTCAGCAGGTCTCCGGAGGGCGTGCACAGTGGCAGCAAGCGCAATTACGCTCCCCGGCGGGTTCACTGGAGCTGGTCAGCGTGGGCGGCACATTTCGCTGCACGCCTACCGGCGCGCTGGCGCTGACCCTCAGCCAGGACTCGCATCAGCTCAGCCTCAGCGGGCAAGGTACCCTGAGCCCCGACGGACGCTACGCCTTTCACGGCCAGCTTCAGACCCGCCAGTCAACCCCAGCACTGCTCGCCCTGCTGATGAGCCAAAATCAGCGCAAGGATGAGCAGGGACGTATTCCCTGGCAGCTGCAGGGAAAATGGTAACCCCAGGAGACATCATGACGCTATTGAGTACATTTTCGCTGCAGTTTCCCCTGGTATGGGGCGGTTTTTTGTTTCTTTTCGGCCTGACGTTTGGCAGTTTTTTTAACGTGGTCATTCACCGTTTACCGCTGATGATGCAGCAAGAAGATAGCCTGCGATTCAACCTGTGCGTGCCTGCCTCCTTCTGCCCACAGTGCCGGCGTCCCCTTCTCTGGCGGGATAACATTCCCCTGCTGAGCTATCTCTCGTTGAAGGGGCATTCGCGCTGCTGCCAGCTGCCAATTTCTCGCCGTTATCCGCTGACGGAGTTGGCCAGCGGGCTGATCTTTGTGCTGGCGGGTAGTCTGCTGACGCCGGGATTACCGCTACTGGGAGGCCTGATCCTGCTCTCCACGCTGCTGGTGCTGGCGATTATCGACGGGAAGACGCAGCTTCTGCCGGATCGCCTGACGCTGCCGCTACTGTGGGCCGGCTTGCTCTTTAATCTCGACGGGACCTTTGCCCCGCTTGAGGATGCGGTAATCGGCGCCATGGCGGGCTATTTATCGCTGTGGGCGCTGTACTGGCTGTTTCGCCTGCTGACCGGCAAAGAGGCGCTGGGCTACGGGGATTTTAAGCTGCTGGCCGCGCTCGGCGCGTGGTCAGGCTGGGAGCTTCTGCCGCAGACGCTGCTGTGTGCGTCTGCCAGCGGGCTGATCTGGACCTTACTGCAACGCCGTATCACGCTTCAGTCACTGGATCAGCCGCTGGCTTTCGGTCCCTGGCTGGCGCTGGCCGGCAGCGGGTTGTTCCTGTGGAACCAGACGCTGTAACCGTTACGGCAATCATAGGGAATGCTCCCGGCAACACCGCTACGAATATTTTTTGGTGCGCCGGGTCGGTGCCGTATTAGCCGGATCGTCCGGCCAGACGTGTTTGGGGTAACGCCCTTTCATCTCTTTTTGCACCTCCCGGTAAGTCCCCTGCCAGAAGGCGCCAAGGTCGCGGGTGATTTGTAGCGGTCGCTGGGCGGGGGATAAGAGCTCCAGTACCAGCGCCACCCGGCCCTGGGCGATGGTCGGGGTCGTGGCCTCACCGAACATCTCCTGCATGCGCACCGCCAACGCCGGCGGGTTTTCCTCATGATAACGTATAGCTATCCGGCTGCCGGTGGGTACGGTGTAATGCGTTGGCAGTTCGCTCTCCAGCTTCTGGCGCAGCGACCAGGGGAGCCAGTTTTGCAGCGCCTGCCGCACATCCAACGCCTTCAGCGCCCGCAACGAATGAACGCCGCTCATCTGGGGCAGCAACCACGCTTCAAGCGAAGCCAGCAGCGATACATCATCCACCGCGGGCCACGCCTCCTCCGGCAGCCATTGTGCCGCACAGTGCAGGCGCAGGCGCAATTGCTCCGCTTCCGGAGTCCAGTGCAGTACGCCCAGGCCTTTATCCCGGATACCGTTGAGCATCGCCTGATGTAGCTCCTCTTCTGAGGGTTTTGCCAGCGGCTGCGTTTTCACCACCAGTTGCCCAATACAGGTACGCCGCCACGCCTTCAGAGTACCTTGCGCCTCGTCCCATTCGACGGTATCAGACTGCTGCGCCAGCGCCGGGCATTGTGTCATCAGCGCGTTAAGATCCAGCGGCAGCGCCAGCAAGATACGTGCATCCGGCGCGCTACTGCCCTGCAACAGCAGCGGGGCAATCAGCCACTCGTGGCGCCCCAGCGCATCGTCAGCATCCAGCATCGCCCCCATACCATTGGCGAGCTGATAACGACCTTCCTGGCCACGGCGTCGGGCAATACGATCGGCAAACGCCGGAGCCAGCAGCGACGCCAGGCGCTGAGCATCAGGATGGCCGCCGCGGCTGGCGAGCCGTTTTAAGAGCTGCTGCGCGCGCTGCTGCCAGTTTGGCTGCTGGCGGGCGAAAGCCGCCCCGAGATCGCTGCTTGCGCCGCGCGGCGGCTCCTCGAGGATCGCCACCAGCTTTGCCGCGGTTGCCGCATCGTCAGGATCGTTCGCTGCCGTGAGGATCGCCGCCAGCCGCGGATCGTTACCTATGCGCGCCATTTTGCGCCCGAGCGCCGATAACCCTTCCCCCTCCAGTGCCGATAGCGCCGTCAGCAGACGCCGGGCCGCCGCCAGGTTGGCGGCAGGGGGGAGATCGAGCCAACTGAGCTGTGCGGGATCGCGACATCCCCACTGTAAAAGCTCCATCAGCAGCGCCGACAGGTCGCTGTGCAGTATTTCCGCCTCGCTCTGTGCCGCGGCCCGTTCCGCCTGCTCTTTGCCGATTAAGTGCAGGCAAATCCCTGGTTCCAGGCGCCCGGCACGACCGGCGCGCTGGGTCATTGATGCCTGACTAATACGCTGGGTCACCAGCCGGGTTAACCCAGTTCGGGGGTCAAAGCTGGCGACTCGCTCCTGAGCGCTGTCCACCACCAGGCGAATGCCTTCGATGGTTAAACTGGTTTCGGCGATATTGGTCGCCAGCACCACTTTACGCTGGCCTGGTGCCGCAGGAAGAATCGCTTTGCGCTGTTCACTCAGCGGCAGCGCGCCGTACAGCGGGCAGAGAACCACGTCATCGGCCACCCGCTCGGCCAGCTGCGTCTGCACCCGTTGGATTTCCCCCACTCCCGGGAGAAACAGCAGCATCGAACCCTGTTCCTGGCGCAGTAATTCGGCGGCCGCGATCGCCACCGCCTCATCAAAACGCTGATGCGCCGCCAGGGCCTGATAACGTTTCTCCACCGGGAACGCCCGGCCTTCAGAACTGATGGTAGGGGCCTCAGGTAACAGCTGCTGCAGGCGATCGTTATCCAGCGTCGCGGACATAATCAGCAGTTTCAGATCGTCGCGCAGCCCCTGCTGGACATCCAGCAGCAGCGCCAGCGCCAGATCCGCCTGCAGGCTACGTTCGTGGAACTCATCGAGGATCACCAACCCGACGCCGCTCAGCTCGGGATCGTGCTGGATCATCCGCGTCAGGATCCCCTCAGTGACCACCTCCAGGCGCGTCTGCGGCCCGACGCAGGTTTCCGCTCGCATCCGGTAGCCGACGGTCGCACCGGGTTTCTCATCCAGCAGCTCCGCCAAGCGTTGGGCGACGTTGCGCGCGGCTAAGCGCCGGGGTTCCAGCAGGATAATGCGTCCCTCAATCTGGCCCGAGGCAAGAATTTGCAGCGGCAGCCATGTTGATTTACCGGCACCGGTTGGCGCATTAAGCAGCACCTGCGGCGCCTGCTGCAGTGCATTAAGAAGTTCAGGAAGGACGGCGGCAACCGGCAATGGGGACACGAAAGGCTCCGGAGGTTAACATTTGAGGGCAAGCATTGTAGCATCCTGATAATTCATAACCGAGTCTCTATCATGTCCGAGCCGAAAAGGCTGTTTTTCGCCCTTGAACTGCCTGAAGAAGTCCAGCAGCACATCGTGCAGTGGCGCGCCGCGCACTTTGCGGAAGATGCCGGACGACCGGTCGCGGCCAGCCATCTGCATCTGACGCTGGCGTTTCTCGGAGAGGTCAGCGCGGAGAAACAGCGCGCGCTGGCGGCGATGGCCGGACGGATCCAGCAGCCAGGCTTTACGCTCACCCTCGACGATGCCGGGCAATGGCTGCGCTCACGGGTGGTCTGGCTTGGCCCTCGTCGGCCAGCACGCGGCCTGCTGCAACTGGCGGACATGCTGCGCGCTCAGGCGGCCCGCAGCGGCTGCTACCAAAGCCCGCAACCGTTCCACCCGCATATCACCCTGCTGCGTGACGCCCGCCATGCGGTAGCGATCCCGCCTCCGGGTTTTGCGTGGACCTTTGCCGCCAGCGAGTTCGTTCTCTATGAGTCCAGTTTTACGCGCGGACGTACCCGCTATACCGCCCTGGAACGTTATCCCTTCAACAAGGAAAGCTGATGCAGTTCACTCCTCCGTTACAGTCCGCCACCCTGATTAAACGTTACAAACGATTTCTGGCAGATGTGGTGACCCCAGAGGGTCAGGAGCTTACCCTCCACTGCCCGAACACCGGCGCCATGACCGGCTGCGCAACCCCCGGAGATACCGTCTGGTATTCCACGTCAGATAATCCCAAACGCAAATACGCCCATACCTGGGAATTAACGCAAACCCAGCAGGGGGCAATAATTTGTGTTAATACGCTACGCGCGAATATACTGGCGAAAGAGGCCATACTGGCCGGGAACATTCCGCAGCTTTCTGGCTATAACGTATTGAAAAGTGAAGTTAAATATGGCGAAGAGAAAAGCCGTATTGATATTATGTTACAGGCAGAAGCGCGACAAAACTGCTATATTGAAGTGAAATCGGTTACGTTGGCGGATAAAGAAAGCGGTTATTTCCCCGACGCGGTCACCGAACGCGGTCAAAAGCACCTGCGGGAGCTCATGAGCGTGGCGGCGGCAGGCGACCGGGCAGTCATTTTATTCGCCGTACTCCATTCGGCGATTGACCGTTTCTCACCCGCGCATCACATTGATGCCAGATACGCACAGCTGTTGATTGAGGCGCAAACCAAGGGGGTGGAAATTCTCGTTTATAAGGCGGAACTTTCTACCGAGATGATGACTCTGAATAAGCCGATTACCGTGGTGTTAACCCCCGGTAAATAAACGGCTAAATAATGTCCGGGTCGCGAGCGCAAATACGCTTTTCTTCACAGGGTTGTCAAGTGTAACGTTTACATAATTGCTATCCGGAAAAGCATCTGCTATTTATAGCGGCCTGATTTTTCCCCCAACATGGGGATCGATAGTGCGTGTTAAGGAGAAGCAACATGCAAGAAGGGCAAAACCGTAAAACATCGTCCCTGAGTATTCTCGCCATCGCTGGGGTGGAGCCGTATCAAGAGAAGCCAGGCGAAGAGTATATGAACGAAGCCCAGCTGGCGCACTTCAAGCGTATTCTTGAAGCATGGCGTAATCAACTCAGGGATGAAGTGGATCGCACCGTATCGCACATGCAGGATGAAGCAGCAAACTTCCCGGATCCGGTAGACCGTGCCGCACAGGAAGAAGAGTTCAGCCTGGAACTGCGTAACCGCGACCGCGAACGTAAACTGATCAAAAAGATCGAAAAAACGCTGAAGAAAGTCGAAGACGAAGATTTTGGCTTCTGCGAATCCTGTGGCGTTGAGATTGGTATTCGCCGTCTGGAAGCGCGCCCGACCGCTGACTTGTGCATCGACTGCAAAACGCTGGCGGAAATTCGCGAAAAACAGATGGCTGGCTAATCCGCTTCGCTATCGTATCTCCGGCGGGAGTCTCTCCCGCCTACATGCTTTAATAGTCACCCCATGAATGACTCACACTATATTGGCCGCTTTGCCCCCTCACCGTCCGGCGAACTTCATTTCGGCTCTTTGATAGCAGCCCTCGGCAGCTACCTCCAGGCCCGTGCGCAACATGGAATCTGGCGCGTGCGTATTGAAGATATCGATCCGCCACGTGAGGTCCCCGGCGCCGCCAGTACCATCCTGCATCAGTTAGAACACTACGGCCTGCACTGGGACGGAGAAGTCCTGTGGCAGTCGCAGCGCCACGAAGCCTACCGCGAACGCCTTGCCTGGCTGCACGAGCAGGGACTGTGCTATTACTGCACCTGCACGCGAGCGCGCATCCACGAAGTTGGCGGCGTTTATGATGGCCACTGCCGGGATTTACAGCTCGGGGCGCACAATGCCGCCCTGCGTTTACGCCAGACGCGGCCGGTCCTCGATTTTTACGACCAGCTGCGCGGGACCCTCGTCGCCGATGAAGCGCTGGCGCGCGAAGATTTTATTATCCATCGCCGCGATGGCCTGTTCGCCTATAATCTTGCGGTGGTGGTGGACGATCATTTTCAGGGGGTGAGCGAAATTGTGCGCGGTGCCGATCTTATCGAACCGACGGTACGGCAGATTTCCCTGTATCACCACTTTGGCTGGCAGGCCCCGGACTACGTCCATCTGCCGCTGGCCCTGAATGCTGAGGGGAGTAAACTCTCCAAACAAAATCACGCCCCGGCGCTGCCGGCAGGCGATCCGCGCCCGGAAATTATGCGGGCGTTAATGTTTCTGAATCAGGATATTGATCAGGAATGGCGAGCGCTCAATATTGAGGATTTACTCAAGCATGCGGTAGCGAACTGGAACCCGAAAAAAATCCAGCATTCTCAAATGACTCTTGCTGAGCTATGATTAGCCGCTATTTTTCTCGTCGCCTTTCAAGTTGCTCCTGCGTTGGCTGCACTTGTTCACCCCAATCACATAGTTATCTATGCTGCTGGGACTCACAAGTTTGCCACCTTCCTGCAACCCGAAATGCCTAGAGTAATATTTTGATCTGAAGTCCGTCTGACACTACGAGGTGCAACATTTTTACCCGAGTCGCTAATTTTTGCCGCAAGGTGCTAAGCCGTGAGGAGCGCGAGGCAGAAGCCGCCGTTGAACAAACGCATATGACGGTTATCCCGCGTGAACAGCATGCAATTTCCCGCAAAGATATCAGTGATAATGCCCTCAAGGTGCTCTATCGACTGAACAAGGCGGGCTACGAAGCCTATCTCGTCGGCGGTGGCGTACGTGACCTTCTGTTAGGCAAAAAACCAAAAGATTTTGACGTCACCACCAGCGCAACGCCGGATCAGGTTCGTAAACTGTTCCGCAACTGCCGTCTGGTCGGCCGTCGCTTCCGCCTGGCACACGTGATGTTTGGGCCGGAAATCATTGAAGTCGCCACCTTCCGCGGCCACCATGAAGGCCACACCACCGACCGTGTGACCTCCCAGCGCGGCCAGAACGGCATGCTGCTGCGTGACAACATCTTCGGCTCCATTGAAGAAGATGCCCAGCGTCGCGACTTCACCATCAACAGCCTGTATTACAGCGTGGCCGATTTTACCGTGCGCGACTATGTCGGCGGCATGAAAGATCTGCAAGAGGGCGTCATTCGCCTGATTGGCGATCCGGAAACCCGCTATCGCGAAGACCCGGTCCGGATGCTGCGCGCGGTGCGCTTTGCCGCTAAGCTCAACATGAGCATTAGCGCCGATACCGCAGAGCCGATACCGCGTCTTGCCGCGCTGCTTCACGACGTGCCTCCGGCGCGTCTGTTCGAAGAAGTGCTGAAGCTGCTGCAGGCTGGCTACGGTTATGACACCTACATGCTGCTGCGCGAATACAACCTGTTCCAGCCGCTGTTCCCGACCATCACCCGCTACTTCACCGAGCGTGGCGATAGCCCGATGGAACACATCATTACCCAGGTGCTGAAGAATACCGATAACCGCATCCATAACGACATGCGCGTTAACCCGGCGTTCCTGTTTGCCGTGATGTTCTGGTATCCGCTGCTGGAAATGGCGCAGAAAATTACCCAGGAAAGCGGTCTGGCCTACAACGACGCCTTCGCACTGGCAATGAACGATGTGCTGGATGAAGCCTGCCGTACGCTGGCGATTCCGAAGCGGATCACCACGCTGGTGCGCGACATCTGGCAGCTGCAGCTGCGTATGTCTCGTCGCCAGGGCAAACGCGCCTGGAAGCTGATGGAGCATCCGAAATTCCGTGCGGCCTACGATCTGCTTGAGCTGCGTGCCGGCGCTGAAAAGAATAATGAACTGCAGCGTCTGACCAAATGGTGGGGCGAGTTCCAGGTCGCTGCGCCGCCAGATCAAAAAGATATGCTGAACGATCTTGATGACGAGCCGGCACCGCGCCGTCGCCATCGTCGCCCACGCAAGCGCGCACCGCGCCAGGGCAACGCATGACCCGCGTCTACATCGCCATCGGCAGCAATCTGGCCTCTCCTCTGGAGCAGGTAAATGCTGCCGTTGCGGCCCTTGCGGCGATTCCCGACAGCCGGGTGATTGCCACCTCTTCTTTTTACCGCACCCCGCCACTGGGGCCGCAGGATCAGCCTGATTACCTCAATGCCGCCATCGCGCTGGAGACCGAACTCCAGGCGGAAGCCCTGCTGGATCATACTCAGCGCATTGAGCTGCAGCAGGGCCGCGAGCGCAAAGCCGAACGCTGGGGCCCACGCACGCTGGACCTCGATATCATGCTGTTTGGCGATGCGGTCATCAACAGCGAACGCCTGACGGTGCCGCATTACGACATGAAAAATCGTGGTTTTATGCTGTGGCCGCTGTTTGAAATCGCCCCGACGCTCCGCTTCCCGGATGGCATCTCCCTGCGTCAGGTGCTGGAAAATCTCGCCGCCGACAAGCCGGCTATCTGGTCACTCCCCTCTTCCCAGGCTTAACCATTCTGGCTATCGGGGTAATCGGTTGCCTATACCCTAAATAATTCGAGTTGCAGGAAGGCGGCGACGCAGGGAATCCCCAGGAGCTTACATCAGTAAGTGACTGGGGTGAGTGAGGAAAGCCAACGCTCATGCAACCCGAAGTATGACGGGTATAAAACCATTGCCCCCTTCAATGCGACTGTTAGAATGCCGGTTAAAATGACTTTCATCATCAGGAAACGTTATGAAACCGACCACTATCGCCCTGCTGCAGAAATGCAAACAGGAGAAGCAGCGCTTCGCCACCATCACCGCCTATGACTACAGTTTTGCAAAGCTGTTTGCCGATGAAGGGATCAACGTGATGCTAGTAGGCGACTCGCTGGGCATGACGGTACAAGGGCACGACTCGACTTTACCGGTGACCGTGGAAGACATTGCCTATCACACCCAGGCGGTCCGTCGTGGCGCGCCACATTGCCTGCTGCTCGCTGACCTGCCGTTTATGGCCTACGCCACGCCGGAACAGACCTTTGCCAACGCCGCTCTGGTGATGCGGGCCGGGGCCAACATGGTCAAACTGGAAGGCGGCGCATGGCTGGCGGATACCGTGAAAATGCTGGCACAACGCGCGGTCCCGGTCTGTGGTCATCTGGGCCTGACGCCGCAGTCGGTCAACATTTTTGGCGGCTATAAAGTACAGGGCCGTGGTGATGCGGCGCAGTCGCTGTTTGAAGACGCGCTGGCCCTGGAAGCCGCCGGTGCACAGCTGCTGGTTCTTGAGTGCGTCCCGGTCGCGCTGGCGCAGCGGATCACCGAAGCCCTAACTATTCCGGTAATTGGTATTGGCGCAGGTAACGTGACCGACGGGCAGATCCTCGTCATGCATGACGCCTTCGGCATTACCGGTGGCCATATCCCGAAATTTGCGAAAAATTTCCTTGCTGAAGCGGGCGACATGCGCGCCGCCGTGCGGCAGTATATTGCCGAAGTGGAGTCCGGCGTCTATCCGGGCGAAGAACACAGTTTCCATTAAGGAGTCTTGTTGTGTTGATTATTGAATCTCTGCCGCTGCTGCGTCAGCATATCCGCCGCTTACGTCAGGAAGGCAAGCGTATCGCGCTGGTGCCTACCATGGGCAATCTCCATGACGGCCATATGCAGCTGGTGGATAACGCGAAAACCAGCGCGGATGTCGTGGTGGTCAGTATTTTCGTCAATCCGATGCAGTTTGACCGCCCCGAGGATCTGCAGCGCTACCCGCGTACGCTGCAGGATGATTGCGAAAAGCTGAACAAGCGTAAGGTGGATTTCGTTTTCGCCCCGGCAGTTGCAGAGATCTATCCCAACGGTACCGAAAGCCAGACCTATGTCGATGTTCCCGGCCTGTCGACCATGCTGGAAGGCGCCAGCCGTCCGGGACACTTCCGTGGTGTATCGACCATCGTCAGCAAACTGTTTAACCTGATTCAGCCGGACATCGCCTGCTTCGGCGAGAAGGATTTCCAGCAGCTGGCGCTGATCCGTAAAATGGTGGCCGATATGGGCTACGACATCGACATCATAGGCGTGCCGATTATTCGCGCCAAAGATGGTTTAGCGCTGAGCTCACGCAACGGCTACCTCACCGCGGAACAGCGTAAGATTGCGCCGGGTCTGTACAAGGTGCTGAGCACCGTGGCAGATAAGCTTGCCGCCGGCGATCGTAACCTCGATGAAATCATCACCCTTGCCGGGCAGGAGCTGAACGAGAAAGGCTTCCGCGCTGACGATATCCAGATCCGCGATGCGGATACGCTACTGGAGCTGACGGAGACCAGCAAAAACGCGGTGATCCTGATGGCGGCGTGGCTGGGCCAGGCACGGTTGATCGATAACCACATCGTGGCGCTGAGCCAGTAGACAAGGGTTAAAAATCTGGCAATATTGCCGGGCATTTACGCCAGGCGGATGTTAAATCCGCTTCGTATCGTTAAGGTATAACCCCTGACGCATCCAGACGACCAGCGCACGCTGATGCACCACGGGAATAAAGGTAGATATCATGATTCGTAATATGCTGCAGGGTAAACTCCACCGCGTTAAAGTCACGCAGGCTGACCTGCACTATGAAGGTTCTTGCGCCATTGACCAGGATTTTCTCGATGCTTCCGGCATTCTTGAGAACGAAGCGATCCACATCTGGAACGTGACCAATGGTAACCGTTTCTCCACCTACGCCATTGCGGCAGAACGTGGCTCCAGAATCATCTCGGTGAACGGCGCCGCCGCGCACTGCGCCAGCGTCGGAGACATTCTGATCATCGCCAGCTTCGTCACCATGCCTGATGAAGAAGCCCGCCGCTGGCAGCCGAAAGTAGCCTATTTCGAAGGCGACAACGAAATGAAGCGCCAGGCCAAAGCCATTCCGGTTCAGGTTGCCTGACCCCTCACCAGGCCCCGGTTCAACGGGGCTTCGGGTTATCCCTGCGGCTGGTTGCTGATCAGCCGCGACATCGTCTCCAGCGAATCCGTACGCAAGATATAGAGCCTTTTCAGTAAGAACGGATTATCCCCCGGCTTAATTTTCCCTCTCACCGTGGTGACCGCCATATGAAAGCCCGCATCGTTTGCCGCCTGGATCGCCGTCGTGTTGTAGCCACCGAAAGGGTAAGAGAGGTACAGCACGTGCGGATTAAATTGCGACAGCGCGCGCCGGGAATGTTCAAAATCGAACAGGATATTGTGATAGCTGCGGCTCAGCAAGATAGGATGACGCTGGGCATCGACCCGGTGCAGGAAGTGGGTGTGAGACTGAATATCAAAGACGTCCTGAATCTGGCGCAGTTCGGAAATGCTCATAAACTGCAGCGATTTCGGGTCCCATTTTTGCGGATGGCGCTTGATGCGTGACGAGATAATAAATGCCGTCGCGTGAAAGCCGTATTGTTTCAGAATCGGATAAGCGTAGCGGTTTACTGACTTCAGACCATCATCAAACGTAATCACCACCGCGCGGGCCGGCAGATTGATTTTGTTCCTCAGATAGCCTTCCAGTTGATACATATTCAACGTGGTGTAGCCTCGATCGCGCAGCCAGGTCATCTGGTTACTAAAGGCACGAACCGAGGTCGTGGTGGAGGTATGGCGAAAACGGCTGTTCTCTTCGTCACGCAGAATATGGTGATAGGTCAGTACCGGAATACCATGATCTTCCTGGGCATCAAGGCTGCTGATCCACGCCAGGCGGTTACCGATGCGGATCTGAAACCAGGTTTGGTTCAGACGGTCTTTCAGCTTGCCGATCACCGGGTAGCGCACATTATTGGCCAGCGTGCCGAACGGCGCGCTGCCGGCAGACGGCGCATCGTAGACCGGGGTATCTTTCCAGGTCAGCAGATTCTGGTTACTCAGCGGTTTATGTAAATCACCGAGGTTATCCTCCACCCGCTGCTTACCCTGAACAGGCTCAAGATGGCCTTTATCAATAAATCCGGTGCCGAAGCCGAAGTTAAATTCATAATAATCGGCCGCCGTCGGCACCACCGCGATAATTTGCCCGCCGCGAATATTACCGACGCTCACCACATCATTGCCGACCTGCGCCCAGATAATCGCATCTTCGGTGGTTTGCATATAACGTGCAGGAGACCCCTGCTGGCTTAACAGGCTGGCGGAGACGCTGACCGACGTCAGCAACAGGAACAGAGCAAAAATGCGGGCAAACATGCATGGCGGGCCGGTGAAGAAATCAGTCGCCATTGTAACAAAAGCGGCATCAATACCAACGCTTAATTCCCGAAGGCATCATGCAGCAGACGAAAAGGTGGATTTTTTTGCTGTTGGTGCCAGAGACTGCTGACCACCGGACCTCCGCTGCTCACGATAGTCTCGCGAAAGGCTTCGCTGCTCAGGCTGGTACGCAGAAGATACATTCGCTCCAGCAATGAATAGCTAATCCCGGAGATCACTTCGCAATGAGTATGTTTGTGGCTCATCAGCGCGGCAATGCGATAGGGAGCTTCACCGGTTTTATCGGTCAGGAAAATCACGCCGTCTCCGCTGTCCGTGGCGTGCAATGCATCACACATCATCCGGCTCAGCATGTTACTGCTCAAATTACGCCAGTAATTAACCGCCCGGCATTGCGCCAGCGGCCCAAACTTTTTTTCCAGACGATCCAGCCACTCCTGTGCCTTCTCATCATGACAGGTAATCACCCAACCTAGCATCGACAGCCTCCTTACTTAGCAGGGAATTACTGTAGCAAAGGGAGTAAGGCGGATGAGTGATGGCCGTCAAGATTAGCGGATAGCGCTTCACCTAATAACAGCGTGAAGCGCTAACGAGGAGACGCCGCTAGCTACGCAGACCGCGTCCACGCTGGATCAGATACCAGCACAACGCATAAAACGCGATGATAAAGACCACCAGTACGCCAAACGTGGTGATCAACGGCACATCGTTGATCCCAAGGAAGCCGTAGCGGAACCCGCTGATCATGTAGACAATCGGGTTAAGGTGCGACAGCGCCTGCCAGAATGGCGGCAGCAGGGTCAGGGAGTAAAATACCCCGCCAAGGTAGGTCAGCGGCGTCAGTACGAAGGTCGGAATCAGGCTGATATCGTCAAAGGTTTTGGCAAAAACGGCGTTCAGCAACCCCGCCAGCGAGAACAGCACAGCGGTCAACACCAGCGTCAGTCCCACAAACAGCCACGAGTGAACCTGGAACGGCACGAAAAACAGCGATATCGCAGTCACCAGAATCCCCACGCACAGCCCGCGGGCTACCCCACCGCCCACGTAGCCGGCAATGACCACGTGCGTTGGCACCGGCGCCACCAGCAGCTCTTCAATGTTGCGCTGGAACTTTGCGCTGAAGAAGGAGGAGGCCACGTTGGCGTAGGCGTTGGTGATCACCGCCATCATGATCAAACCCGGTACGATAAACTGCATATAGGTGAAGCCATGCATTTCGCCGATCCGTGAGCCAATCAGGTTGCCAAAAATGACAAAATAGAGGGTCATGGTTATCACCGGCGGCACCAGCGTCTGGATCCAAATGCGCATAAAACGGTGAATTTCTTTGGTCCAGATGCTTTTCAGCGCGACCCAGTAAAGCTGCATCATGCTGATTCTCCTTTCCGGTCATGCACCAGCGTGACAAACAGCTCTTCCAGACGGTTGGCTTTGTTACGCATACTTAATACCTGAATACCCTGAGCGCTCAGCTGGGCAAAGACGCTGTTGATCCCCTGCTCACGCAGCACTTCCACTTCCAGCGTTGAGGTATCTACCAGGCGATACTGATAGCCTTCCAGCGTCGGTAGCGGGCTTTTGGGCGCCAGGTCGAGGATAAAGGTTTCTGATTTCAGCTTGGACAACAGCGCCTTCATCGAGGTGTTTTCCACCAGCTCACCACGCTGAATAATCCCGATATTGCGGCACAGCATCTCCGCCTCTTCCAGGTAGTGGGTAGTGAGGATAATGGTGGTGCCTTTATCGTTCAGATCCTTGAGGAACCCCCACATCGAGCGGCGAAGTTCAATATCCACGCCGGCGGTCGGTTCATCGAGAATCAACAGTTTCGGTTCATGCATCAACGCACGGGCAATCATCAGACGGCGCTTCATCCCGCCTGACAGCATCCGTGCACGTTCGTTGCGTTTTTCCCACAGATCGAGCTGTTTGAGATACTTTTCGCTTCTCAGCAGCGCGTCTTTACGTTCGACACCATAGTAACCGGCCTGGTTAACAACGATCTGCTGGACGGTTTCAAACGGGTTGAAGTTAAACTCCTGCGGCACCAGCCCGAGCTGGCGCTTGGCATTCACCACGTCCTTTTGCAGGTCGTAGCCAAACACGTTGACCTGACCAGAGGTTTTATTCACCAACGAGCTGATGATACCGATAGTGGTCGATTTCCCCGCGCCATTTGGACCGAGAAGCGCATAAAAATCCCCCGCCTCCACCTGCAGATCTATCCCCCGAAGCGCCTGAACCCCGCCGGGGTAGGTCTTGGTGAGCTGTTTTAGTTCAAGAGCAATGGTCATTAAATTTCTCTTCTCGCGTGATGGCACGCGATGGGTTGTTTTAAAAAAAGTAAGGTTAACCTATATTAGCCCAACGCACTTACTTGGTTACAGGCCGTGAACGTCCATGAACGATATAGATACACTCATCAGCAATAATGCACTATGGTCAAAAATGCTGGTGGAAGAAGACCCTGGCTTTTTCGCAAAATTGTCGCAAGCGCAGAAGCCACGCTTTCTGTGGATTGGATGTTCTGACAGCCGTGTTCCCGCAGAACGGTTAACCGGCCTTGAGCCAGGCGAGCTGTTTGTCCATCGTAACGTCGCCAATCTGGTGATTCATACCGACCTGAACTGTCTGTCCGTGGTGCAGTATGCCGTCGATGTGCTGGAAGTCGAGCATATCATTATCTGCGGCCACTACGGCTGCGGCGGCGTACAGTCGGCGATTGATAACACAGAGTTAGGGCTTATCGATAACTGGCTGCTGCATATCCGCGATATCTGGTTCAAGCACAGCTCGCTGCTGGGTGAAATGCCGGAAGATCGTCGGCTGGATACATTATGTGAGCTGAACGTGATGGAGCAGGTCTATAACCTGGGGCATTCGACCATTATGCAGTCGGCGTGGAAGCGCGGCCAGAAAGTGACAATCCACGGCTGGGCTTACGGTATTCACGACGGGCTGTTACGCGATCTTGATGTTACCGCCGTCAGCCGTGAAACCCTCGAGCAGCGCTATCGACATGGGATTTCCAACCTCAAAATCAAACACGTCAACCACAAGTAACCCGCCCGTTTTGAAAACCCCGGCAGCGCAGCGCGCCATCGTCCGGGGTCGCATGAAACCTTACTCGTCCAGCAGTACGACTTTTCCGACATACGGCAGATGGCGATAGCGCTGGGCGTAATCAATCCCGTAACCGACCACGAACTCATCCGGAATCGCAAAACCAACGAACTCAACCGGGACATTGACTTCACGGCGGCTTGGTTTATCCAGCAAAGTACAAATCGCCAGTGATTTCGGCTCGCGCAGGCTGAGAATTTCGCGCACTTTCGAGAGCGTATTACCGGAGTCGATGATGTCTTCGACAATCAGTACATCTTTACCACGAATGTCTTCATCCAGGTCTTTCAGGATTTTCACATCACGGGTGGTCGACATGCCGCTACCGTAGCTGGAGGCGGTCATAAAATCGACTTCGTGCGGGACCTGAACTTCACGGCACAGGTCGGCCATAAACATAAATGAGCCGCGCAGCAGCCCCACCAGCACCATTTCACTGCCGCTGTCTTGATAGCATTCGTTGATTTGACGACCCAGTTCGGCGATACGCGCTTTGATCTCGGCTTCCGGGATCATCACTTCTACAATATGTTTCATAATCTATATATCTCACTGATTTTAATCAGTTAAATTCAATCTCAAGCCATGCAATTCAGTGAGTATTGATACACCGATTGATATACGGACTATCGCACAAACCTGAAATGATGCGAAAGCATGAGTACCGAAGAAAGGCGGCGAGTATACAGTATTATGTTCTGAGAAGAAAAATGCAGCACTGACTATCAGTTCAAACTGTTAATCCCAGGCAAGGCGTCGTATTCTGGAAATCTGTTAAATGGGAAAAGGGGTAACAAGATGAGCCACCAAGAAGACTACGCTCGCGGGTACAGCGATGGCTACAAATCAGTACAAGGAAACGTCATTCCTCCAATAGCGCCAATCGGTCCAATAACCCCACTAGGTTCTGATCCTTACGAGGAAGGATACAAAGCCGGAGTTGAAGCTGCTGGAGGTTAGCAGAGAAAAACGACATGAACTGGCACTAATCAGTAACATGTTGTTTATAAAAGCATTAGAATTAGGGAATGATAAAAAGGCGGTGGAATCGGAGATCTTCAAAGAAACCACGGAGTACGGGAAAAATTGATTGTGCATACGCTCTCGTTGTCCGTGGGCGTTGAATAACGGGCCTCTGTCGAAGAATTGGCGTATTACGTAAAAAGCTAAACATCATGTCTCAACGACCGTCTGCCCAGCAGAATAACAATCATTTATAAGGGTTTTTATGCTTTTTTTACTTGTGGTTTTTCTTGTGCTATTGGGTGTGCTTTGGCATTGGTTTCAAAATAATATTACATTGATATCAGGACTTGCCACAGCTCTTGCGTTTTTTGCAACAGCCTGGGCTGCCCATGAAGGCAGGAAAAGTGCCAGAGCAGCATTTCGTGCCGTAAAAACATCAGAGGATGCCCTAGAGGAAACAAGGAAAAACTATCTCAGAGATGCCTTCAATCAACGGTTCTCTTTATTACTTGAACAACACAACACCTATCTTGAAAAGGTAAATAATTATGTTCTTACTGAATCAGGATGGCTCTTCATAAAAGAAAAATTCTATTCAACTAATCATTTCGAAGCATTTAATGCGATGAGTGGGCATGTTATACTTAGCCCTTATATGCGTATTTTATATCACACGCTTAGATTTGTTGATCAAGATTATTTTGGCGAAAATAACGATATAAAAGGAAAGAAAAAATACACTTCACTAATCAGATCACTTATAAGCAATGATGTATTGTTTTTGGTTGCAGTTAACTCTAGCTATGTTTCAAATGAAGGTAATAAGAATCAGTATTACAAGTATCAATATCTTTTACAGAGGTTTGATTTTTTTGAGCATGCAAATTTCATTAACATTAATCATCAAAACGAAACCAGCAAAAACTTTGCTTTAACAACTCCAATTCTAAATATTGAGTACGACATTAAAAATACCTTTTATAATTACATCTCAGACGGAAGCTACGATGCCACTTCAAATTTTAAAATAAACATGTACATACCAGCCATTGTTGCATACATATATAAAAACCCTCTTCAGGGTACAATGCGAACGTGGCTCGATAAAGCCCCCTCTTTTTGTTTCACACTTTTATAGAGAAAACAGACAAGAAAAGTCATGAAGATATTTTCAATATGTATTTATTTGAAAAGTTTTCTAACTGTTATATCGATAAAGCCATCTATAACACTAATACTCCATACAACGCAGAGAGCAAGAGCAAATTAGATAAAGAGATATTAAAAAGCATCATCAGGGCTGTCAGGGGTGGACGTTTGCAATCTAACTCTCTTGATTCCATAAAGTTTGTAAAATTAAAAAACAACAGTAGCCACGTCTCAACCTGTTATAATTTTGAAACTCTTTATTATGATATAATAAATTATAACAAACATATTGACAGGAAAAATTATATTTTATTTGGCAATCGTTACTTACCTGTAAAAAACATGGCTACTAAATTCAGAAAATTTGAAAGTGAACTAAAAAAACAATGTGCTCTAACTTACATTGATTAACAGATTGTATACATAACACAATAAGTGCTTGATTTATCCGAGACCGTCACTTTGGTCGTCATGCTTTCAGTGAATTCATATTTATAGCGCAGGTAAATATTCAGCATCTCATACGTCAAACAAGCTTTAGCGGTTCAATGATGAGAAGGAGCTATCGACGAGGTACTGGCTTACTCCAGTGATATTCGGGAGCGGTCATCCGCCGGCGGTGCCGTTCTTTAGCAGCGAGCGAACCCGCAACCCTGCAACGTAACTCCAGCATATCGGCAGCATTCAGCTCATGCCCCTGCAGGCGGGCCAGCTCTTCAATTACCGCCTCGATTTTCTTCTGTTTTAACACCATACATCCTCCAGCCCTACAGGCTCACCGGCTACGCCCTGAGCATCAATATAAAAAGCCAGCCCCGGAGGGCTGGAATAACAGGAGCCCACTGGCACACTTTGGTTTAGTCGATATCGTCGGCCAGGGCATACAGCAACGAAGGGATCGCTCTCCGCATGGCTGTTTCTTCAGTTTCATCGCTCATGAGGGTCAGGGTGTAATCCCGGCACTCGTAAACCACATCATAGGCAGACAGGCCAAACGCACCACCGGCGATGATCTGCCCGATTTCATCATCTGGCGTTTCAACAATCGACAGCCGGTAGCCGCCGAACGTGACAGGCGGGTTATAAGGCCCTTCGCTTAAAAACAGCTCTACAGCCTTTGCGGCCAGCTGAGCGCGTTCGTCCGGGTCCATCCCGGCCACCTTGCCGGCACCTGACGCCATGATGCGCTTAATCTCCGCAACGCTCATTTCCACCAGCGCACTCCCTTGCGCCTGACCGGCTGGTGCAGGTTTGGTTTTACCCCTGGCATTCTTCGTGCGCGGGTCACTGGCGCTGCGGTATCGGGCCAGATAGGCATCGCAGGCCTCCTGGTCAATCTTCCCGTCAACCCGCACCGGAAATCCTTCATGGCTCTCCCAGTTATACAGCGCCTGCCGGCTCATTCCGGCATATTTTGCGTACTGACTGACGCTCATTAGTAACATAACTTTTCTCCTGCCTCATTGTCGCCGGCTGGCCAGTGTGTCAACCCGCAAGCGGAAAACTGTCAATCAAACGTCAAGGGTTCACCCGCTTGACACTTTTTTCTGTCAACTGGACACTTTTCGGGCTGAAAGTGTCAATCAAACTGTCAATCAAAATTCTCACGAACTCCCCTGCATCACGCGCCGCCTCCGGACTTTAACAACCTGACAACAAAAAAGTGTCAAGTGTAAAGTGTCAATCAAATTGAAAACCCGTAGCTACAAAAACACTGCGGCGCGCAATGCCCGTGCCTTACAAAAGTCTCAGGAAGGACCCATTTTTGTAAGGCGACGGCGGAAGGCCGCATCAATAGTTCATGGGCATAATTATTTTCCCGTTGTTCTCAACGTTGTAAGTTTTCCGCTCGCCTTTATCGTTAGTCATAACGATCTCCAGTCTTAACGGTTGTTCTGTGAAAGCATCCTTGAGGGAGCGGGCCAGGTTATCGGTGACGGCATTCGAGTCACTATTGCTTTTCTTTGGCGCCAGTATTGATTCCGGGCGATAGCCACCAGTCGGCATCGAGTTGATATTGTTCCGCTGCTGAGAGAGAAGCTCCGGGTTGCGCTTTCCTGACCACCGGTCATCCGTGATGGCCGTTCTTATTGCGTTTTTGAGTTGTTCTTCCGTGTATGGTTGAGAGCCCTGCTCATGCCTGATCATTGCGGCCATCAACGTCTTGAGGACTTCAGGGTTATGGAGGTCAAGACGCTGGCCTGCACCAAAACCTGTTCTGGAAGTCACATCATCGATATAAGCCCGGGTATTGTTTTCAGAGCTCGGGGCATACGTATGAAGAACGCCCCTTGGGGTATTGTTTCCGCGGTCACCGTATAACATCAGCTGGCGCGCCATTGCTGCAAGCCCATCATGATCACTGGCGAACGTCGAGAAACCGCCGTTCTTCCCTGTTGTGTTTGAGGCATCTCTCAAGTTGCCAGGATTGCGATTCCGAAATCCCAAAGTGTTAGAGGCATTATGGCCATCGTTATAAGGGACTTTGTCATTGCCGGATATTTTGGGAATGGCAGATAAATCATCCTGCAACCGATATGCCTGCCACATTGCGCCGTATCGGGCATTAAGCTTTTTCTCCACCTCGGGGTCGGGTCTGTTAAGTGTAAAGTTGAGCCTTTCAGAAGCTGACAGGCTGGCTTTAAACTCATCATCCCTTAATGCTTTCCAGCGAATGTCTTTATCACGATCGCCATGATAAAACTGAGTTCCATCATATTTCAGACCATCATTCAAACTGTCCTGCCAGCGATTACCATTTATATCTTTTGAATCATTGGCCGGAGATACAATAAATTTACCTACCCGCTGTGTAGCCTGAACTTTAAGACCACCCCAAATCGCCGCCATTTCATTCATCTGGCGATTGGCTTCTGACATTTCCTTATTAAACTCAGGATCCACTGTCAGACCAAACTTCTCTGCCTTCGACAAGAGCGTTGCATATTTGGCCCCCTCACGCATCAAGGTCAGCAGCTCTGGAGTAAGCCCAACCGCATCAGCAAAGGATTTTTGCTGGTCAGGCCGCAGGGTCGGGAAAATTTTCGCAATCGACTCCAGTGTTTTTAGGGTATTTACTGAGCCATCACTGTTCTTTTCTATCTGCGCGCCAATTTGTGCCATTGCAGCCATAACACCCGCATTCTTACCGCTGGCTGCCTCATTGAATGCTTTGAAAATACCCTCTATTGACGCAGCCGCCGTCTCACTGTCCGTACCAAGAATACGCAGGGCACCGGATAGTGCCGAGAAATCTTTAACGCTCATGGCGGTATTTTGGGCGTGGGTCTCGAGGTCATAAGCCCCTTTTGCCGCATCCCGAAAACCGTCAGCAATCTTTTGGACACCGAACCCTACGACGCCAGCCGCTCCGAAGCCAGCCACCTTACCAGCCAGTTCACCTACAATTTTTAGTGGAGGGATAATATCCCCGATGAACTGGACGTTATCCCGCGCACTACGAGACATTTTATCCAGACGCCCGCCAACGTCATCTAGGTTATCAACTGTCCCATCACCGCCCAGATTAAGCTTTTCCTGCGTCTCATCTAGCTGGGGGAGCAGGTTTTTAATGGCCTCGTTGATTTCATCAATGGTGGCGCTGACCCTGTCATCAGCAACCAGCTCAAAATCGAATGAATTACTCATACTTCCTCCACCAGCGAATTAACGCCGTTAACGATTTTAAAAGTTCAGATAGCAGCTGATTTGTTTTCCGCTTCATTCTTCAACCAACCAGACCATAACCGGTTTAAAATTCCGGCCATATGTTCGGCCCGCTCAAGTAAAGCAATAACATCCTGATATTCTTCCAGGCCATCGCTCGTATCCATTGAGTCTTTATTCGGGTTTTGTCGGGCAGCAGAGGCTAATTTTTCCAGTTCCTCAATGGAATACCTCAGATAACCGCTATTCTGGCGATCCAGCTCTCTCATGTAGTCATAAGTTGCCGCCTGTAGCTCATAACTCATGCTCATGGCCATCAGGAAGGTTTCACGTGCAGGAAGCTCATATGTTTTTCGGTTTTCCTGAGTGCCGTCTTCATTGGTATGAACATCATCAATTAAGAATTGATCCGATGACTTACCTAATACCTCGGGTATTTTCTCCAGAAGTTTAACGTTAAGAGTTGGGCTGGTATTTTTATTCAACGTCATTTTCAGTGCTCCTGACTGGTTATATCGTGAGACGCCGGAAGAGAATTAACGATATCGTCAAACGTTACTGGCTCTACAAACTTCTCCAGCGCCGACAGAGCAGCGTTAAAACCAGCCCGATAGCCGTTGGTGTCGCCGTTAATCATGCTGTGCTGGAATGCCGCCATGTTCTGGTCTTCGGCATCAAGGAGCTCCCAGCCAGGATAGGCTTTCTCCATGGCCCGGCGGGTAAAACGACTGAGCTGCCGAACGCTGCCCTGCAGTATGGCGATGGCCCGCTGGTGTGGGCTCCCTTCGGCGATAAGATGAAATGCCAGTATCGGGTTTTGTTTTGCTTCTTTGCTCACCGCGATCAGATGTGCATCCGAATGGCGACATTCAGGGGGGTGCTCGTCTTCAACAGATTGCTGAAGCCGGTGCATGCGCTGCATACGGCGCCCGGAAAAGCCATATGCATGCGCATCGGGCTGCGGCGGATTGAGATGCTGAAAGTTCATAACGCTCATCTCCGCACCACTCAGAGAGACACTTGTGATTTAAGGAGTTCGGCTTCACGTACCGGCCCTTCAATCTTGCCATTTACGCGACGGGTATCCCCCGGCAAGCTCACACCAGATGCACGGATACGATCATTGCGGCGTGCTGTGGCCTGTGCCACTTCCTCCCGGTACTCCTCATCTGCTTTGCGGCGAGCATTGACATTGTCAGGCGACATCGGGTCGTACTCGTTTTGCATCTTCAATGTCATGTTGGCTAATGCCTTGACCTCATCCTCTGTCAGAGGCTCTTCCATTTTTTTCAATGCTTTGATAGCGCTACTCTGGGCAGCGCTGTAACCATTTGCATCACGGTTCTGCGTTGAAAACGTCAGAGCCGTTCGGGCTTTCTCTTCGTCGTCCTGAAACTCCCAGGTCGGATCGTTCTCTTCCATAAATTTCTGGGTAAACACAGAAAGCGCCATCGGCGACGATGCCAATTGCAGCTTTATTTTCTTCGACGAAAGCTTTGTTTCTTTCAGCAAACGAACAGCCAGAACCGGGTTGTTCTTAGCCTCAGAAGACACCGCGACATTGTGACCACGGCTGTGCTGGTTAGGGCGGTATACCTGAATATCGTCACTATCCTGTTTCAGTGGCTCATTACCGTTATCGGACTCGCCTTTCGTTTTGGTTTTGCCTGACAGATGCGAGAAATCAAACATGGATGGGTTTTCCTCAGAGAGTTGGGGCTGTTTTTTCTTACCTTTCATACCGAACGCTGTTTGCGCCCATGCAGGTAGTTTCATTAGCGGCATTGGTTTCTCCTTTCCGGGCGATAGCGTTACTTCTTGCCCGCCTCATGCCGGTGGATGCCCTGGCGCAAAAGGTGACGCGCCAGCTCCTGAATGCTTGGGGCTGCGCCTACGGTAGAACGTCGGCACTCATCATCCCGAAGGCGCTGTAACCCTTCGAGAATCGGCTGATCAACAAGAATCGGCTTTTTGCTGGTTACTGCCATTTCCTGACCTCCTGACACTGGTTAAACATACAGAATTATTCTGCGTTCGCTTAACTTATGATCAATATATTAAATCGTCAAGATAAAATATTTTAATCAAAAGAGAGTGCAGAGTTCATAGTGGCATAATGAATGCGCTTGTTAATGGAGATGCGACAGGAGGTTTCAGTGCCGGTAAAGCGCCGGTAAAGCGCCAGCTCAGCGGCTACGCACTCAGGCGTACAAATCACAGGCTAATGGACTGGAAAAAGAAACTGTGCAGATTTTCACAGTAACGAAAGGGGGTCAGATATCGATGGCGGGAGCTGGGAGTATTACCGGCTTTCTATCCCGGCAAGATGTACAAAGCTTCCTGCACCAGCAACAAAGAGGGGCTACGCATAGTCGCTCCGAACTGCCAGGCAGCGAAGACCAGAAAACCAACCAGGACAACGACAGACACATTCAGTACCCGCCGTTCAGCATGCAGTAACACGACAACGGCGACCAACAGCAGGATCAACGTGACTGGCCAGCAGGAAGCAAGCGCAATGTACGACATCAACAGGTAATCCGTAATCATAGCCTCACCTCTTTTTTTACCTGAACGCCCCATAACTTTCCGTACCATCCTTATTAAATACTGATTAAATTTTTGTGGAAAGTCATTTTCACTGGAATCATTACTTATTTTAATTGGGAATTTTGTGGGTGTGATTTTATCATTTCTTATAGTGATCATAATTAGCATCCACATATAAATAATATTTTCCCATCATGCTTGTAAAAGAAAACTTAAAAGCTAACGTTTATAGAAGATACCAAACATTTCTTTCTGGACTTCACTTACAGTTGAAGTTTGCGAAATGGTTATGGTATCTAAGCAATAAATTAACGGTGAAGTCTTTTTGTCATATTATATGCTTATCAATTAAAACCTCAATGATACAGATTCCTTAACAATGATGTAAGGCGCAACCCCTTAAATACATTCTGGAGTGTCATATCATGGCTACGAGAAAAATACTTAGCATTGATGGTGGTGGTATTCGTGGAATTATCCCCGCCTTAATATTGGCTGAAATTGAAGGGAGGGTAGGAAAACCCATTTCTAAATGCTTTGATTTAATG
This sequence comes from Klebsiella sp. B345, assembly GCF_051131735.1. Lineage (NCBI taxonomy): Bacteria > Pseudomonadati > Pseudomonadota > Gammaproteobacteria > Enterobacterales > Enterobacteriaceae > Klebsiella > Klebsiella sp. B345. Next base: position 3,860,932 of record NZ_CP180443.1, on the reverse strand, counting down.
GCCGGAACATCAACCGGAGCACTACTTGCTCTAGGTTGCGCTAAAAAAGATTCGAATGGTAACGCGAAGTATAAAGCAAGCGATCTTGTGAAAATTTATGAAGACAGAGGGAAAGACATATTCCCTCGTTCTTTCTGGAAAGGCGTTTCTTCTGTAGCGGGATTAGCTGATGAAACATACCCAGCAAAAGGGCTCGAAAGTGTTCTCAATGAGTATTTTGGCGACGATGAAATAAAGTCCAGTTTAACAAAAACGCTCGTAACAAGCTATGATATCCAGCAAAGGACTCCTTTATTCCTAAAGAGCTGGGATGATAAATATAGCAATGTGCTCATGAAAGATGCAGCCAGAGCGACCTCAGCCGCTCCGACTTATTTTGAACCGGCATATATATCTGTTGGAGGGAGCAAAAGAGCTCTTATTGATGGCGGAGTATTCATCAACAGCCCTGCTGTATCCGCATTCGTAGAGGCCAAGAAAATATTCCCTGATGATAATGACTTCATTTTGATATCACTAGGAACCGGCGAACACACACGGGCAATACCTTATGATGAAGCAAAAGAATGGGGGAAATTAGAATGGGTTTTGCCATTGTTAAGTTGCATGTTTGACGGCTCAGCTGACGCTGTAAATTATCAGATGAATTCTCTTTTAGGTGAAAAATACTATAGATTCCAGGCTACCCTTGATAAGGCATCGGATGATATGGATAATGTAACGAAAGCAAATATTGAAGCGCTAAAAATGGCCGCAAACTTTATCATTAGTAATCAAAGCAATGAGATTGGCAGAGTATGTGAATTATTAAAATAGTAATTTACGGTATAACATGAGACAACATATCTTCGTATGTATTTACCAGAAATTATTCTGCACTCAGCTATGAGCAGCACTAACCATCCTGTGCGGTATTACAGGGCAGTGATACCGCCAGTCGGACTATCGCTATATTCGTACCTTTTTCCGTTGTCCGGGTCTCAGGTTCGTCCACCAACCAGCATAATCATTAAGTATCTCCAACAAGCTTATTGATTTTTGTGTAGTTGTAGAGAAGTATTGCCCTTCCTTCAGTGGCCTGAGGGTTAGGGGAGTGCTTCTTGTAATGAATGCCCTCAACCCATCGCCCCTCCCGGTAAGATTTTATTTGCCGAGGAGTCATATACATCTTCGCTACAATTCCCGCTTCCATCATCCATTCATCATCTTGAGTAATATTGGCCATAATTAACCTCATTTCTTTTTTTGACTGGTCAGCTCGCACGAACGGGCGGTTCCGCTGGTGGCTGAGTAGAGTAAATTGGCTGGTGGGCTACCGACAAACTTGTCCGGCCACCAGCCGCCCATAGGCTGATATTTGTGCTGTCATTTTTCGTGGTCCTAAAACTATAAAATTAAAAAATATGCGTTTAAGTGTTCACCCCTTCACCTTTTAAAATTTCATGATTATATTCATGTGGTTATATGGTGAATACCTTCTTTAAGGTATTCACTAGTGTTCACCCTATCCTTCACCTTTTAGGACGAAAAACAATCAAAAGGTGAACAGGTGAATACTTGGTGAACACTTAACAGCTAAGTGTTCACCACTTAACTTACTGTTATGAATAAATTTTTTAACAGGGTGAATACTGGTGAACACTTAATCCATAACTTTACTCTACCTTGCCGCCCTCAGAAGTACTGTTACATGATGGCATCCAGTCTTCTGAATCATCATGCAGGGTGACGTTTGACCTGATACCGTGCTTTGTTTTCCGTTTATCGTACTTCTTCCCATACTCGGCCATAGCTCCGGGCATATCCGTACCGAACCGCATTAACGATACCGGCTTATTCAGGCCATTCGCCCGCATGTATGCCATGTAGGCGTGATACAGATAACGCCGTGGGCTGAATGGCACTATCTCGGCATTACCGATAAACATGCCATCGCACACCACCGATGCCATCAGATAGCCGCAGAAGTCCACCAGCGAATCACCTTCTCGCTTGATAGTCAGCGCCTCCTCTGATTTCTGCTGTTCGTGCAGTAGTCGTTTAGCTTCGTCCTGGCTGGCAAAACGGATCAGCAGGTGGCGAATAATGACGGCCAGCTCACCTTCGATTTTTTCGGCCAGCATCGTATCCCGCTCGTCTTCCGGTACGACCTCGGAAAAGTTGAATATCACACGGCGACGCGATATCCCTCCGCTGCGGTCGCTGAACGTCATAGCGTTGTTATTGACGGCCAGCACTACCGCCTGTATCCGCGTCGAGTATGGCGCCTTATGCTTAGGGTCTACCGACACCTTATCGCCCCCTGTAATGGCCTTAATACCGGCGCCATCGCCAGCGTATCGCGTCATGTCCGGCATGATGATCAGCGAATAACCAACCACCAGCGCCCTGTCCCTCGCATCCTCCAGCGCTTTCATACTAGCCGAGACGGTATTGGCCTTGCCCGCAAGCATCGTGCAAATTTCCGCCATGACGCTTTTACCGCTGCCGCCGGGCCCCGTGACCTCAAGAAACAATTGCCAGTCGTAACGGTTCGCCAGCACCATAAACAGCGCAGCCAGTACACGATCGGTTTTTCGGTCATTACTGGCCACAGAACGGCGAAGCCATTTCCAGAAGTTCGGCGCATGAGTCGCCAGTGTCTCGCCTTCTGCCGGCGGACTGAACGGGAGTTCGCTGGCGATCAGCAGCCAGTCAGTCTTGTTATGCTCCCTGAATTGCCCCGTCCGGGTATCAAATACCCCATTGCTGAAGCCAATAAGGTTGCGGGCTGTAACCCCCATGACCGGTAGACTCAGTTTCATAGTTTCCACCGCAGATTTAATGGCGTTCTGCGAGTAGGCCACCTCAGAATCGATGTAGATCTGTGCCATTTCACGCTGTAGTTCTTTATCCGGTAGTGGATTCCAGACAACACCGTTGTAGTGGTGAACCGTATCAGAGTCGGCATGAATCGCCAGGTTCCCACCATAGTGAGCCAACAGCACCTCACCGCGCTGGCTGGCCCCCATCTGGTTCAGTGCTGGCACTACGCTATTTTGCAAGGGTTCTCGCTTAGTTACTGGCAGATCGACCACAGTGCTTTCCCTTCGTTCCGCTTGTTCACGCAACCGGTTCAGATAATCGTGCCAGTCCTCCGGATGGCGATCCGGAATACCTTTATACAATTTGGCATCCTGGACGCCTGCCAACGCCAGCTTTTCACCAATAGTGTTAATCTGTATCGGTTCAATATCTCCGGCCAGGTACACGCGGGCACTCCGTCGCCCCTTATCAACGATATTAAGGTTCGCCAGCTCAGCCAGTTGTTTTGGGCCTAGGTAGATGGGAGGCGTCGTATCCTCGGCAACCTGTTTACCCAGCCCCTCCTCCCACCCTTTCGCATGCGCATAAGCATCAGTTCCCGCAAAAATAACCGCCTCAGTAAATTTTTCCCTGGGAAGATGTTTAAGGTTCGGTGCATTTTTCACTTCGGGATCCCTCCACTCATCTGGAATTTGCCTAACAGCGGGTGATACCAGTACGCAGATCCGTATTTACGTTTAGCGCTACGTAACACCTGTCTGGCCACCTCCCTGAATTTCTCCTCTGGGGCGACAAAACCACCACTTTTTAACTTAACCATCATCACGCCCGTGTTCTTCGCCAGCTCTTCAGCCTTTTTCGTGGAAATACCGAACTCAGCCGCCAACGTAGACAATGGCGCCATACCCGGGGGGATTTCGCCCCCCTGGCTGTCAGTCAGTGATTTGATCTGCTGCTCAAGAACCAGCACCTTTTCAGTCAGCAGTTCCACACGCCTTTCAAGCGATTCGTTTAACTCAGCCGGGTTATGCATGGCCTACCTCCGGCAATTCTTGCTCAAGCATGAAGGAAGCAAGCTCACACGAAATGTCGTAAGCAAGCTCGACCAGATACTGTCTTTCGTGCTCCTGCAGGGCGTTCTGTGAAATCACCATAAGCAGCGTTGAAAGCTGTAAAGTTCGCGACTTCGCCTTCTTCGGGGTCAATATTTCGAGCCTAGACATCACCTGCCCCCTTCATTTGCTGAAGTGAGACGTCAGCATCACAGCCCATAACAGACCACAAAACAGAACTATCCCGATCCATCCAATGACAGGTGAGAGGACAATCGGAACGGATTTTTGCTGCGAATGTCAGAGAAAAATTACCAGCAAGCTTCGAACGTGCTTCATCTTCGGTATTAGCCTGAGTACGCAGAACGACAGGAAGTGCCCGCGAGTCGGCGTAAGTGGCCAGAAACAACCAGGTAAAGTTTTTCGGTTGAGGGTTACGCATTTTCCTCCTCCTCCTCGCGTGATGATTCTTCACCAAGAAAACCACCTACGTCGCCAATCAACCCTTTAAGCATTGCGAGCAGCGCATCTATCTCGCAATCCTCCATGCTAGCGGCTGTCCTTTTTTTCATCATGCTAAGAATGATTTCTGCCTGAAATGCTTTTTCAGCAGCCTGGTGGACAGTTAGATCACTCATGGCGCACCTCCATAACCTGAAAGGCATGGTATGGGAGGCGGGAGTCGAGAATGAGGCTTACTCCCGGCATAGTGTCGCGGGCTTCCTGCTCGCTGGATGCGTTGACGTAAATCACCAACGGTTTGGCGACAGGAGAACGCTCAGAAATCGAGAGAAAACGCCATGTGAATTTTTTAGAGTCAGCATCTACAGGTTGACGATTCCGGTAGAAGATCGCCGTATACTGGGCTTTCAGCTTTGCTTTGGCTTCATAGAGAGTTTCAGCCGCAACTGATACCAGAACAGATTCACCAGCCATGTTGTCTCGTTCCAGAGCGGTGAATAGGTACTGATATTTAGGGCGAGTTTGGGTATGCTGTTGATCAGCCATAACTGTTACCTCAACTAACGGTTTGTGGTTAGAGGCCCGGTTAGTGTTCCTAGCACTGCCGGGCTTCGCACTTACAAGGTGTATTTCACCTTTGATATTCAAGCTAGCCCAAAGTGAAATACACTTCAAGCCTTTTTCTTTTGTTTTTTTTGCGTATACTGAAATACACCTAACACAAGGAGTTTCAGTAATGGCAACAGGTGCGAAGAACGCAAAGTCACAAATGACTACAGTTCGAATCCCCCATGATGTGATGGAAGATATTGAAAGTTTGAAGCAAGAAGGCGAAAGCACCGCTGGTTTTCTCGTAACTGCAGCCAGAGGTGAGATCAAACGCCGCCAGCGTAAGCAGACTAAAATCGCTCCGAATGAGGCCACATAATGACCATAATTAATGATGAATCCGTACCTAACGTCCAGGAAGTTGAGGAAGCCATTAATCAAGTAAGGCATCACTTCTCTGAGTATAATTGTTTCATTAAAACAGACGATTACGGAAATGTAGTTTTTATCAGATTCCCCGAGTCTGAATCTCATAACCCATTCAATTTCACTATCGACAGCAAAATCTTCAAAAGGAAAAGTCGGCTGAAAGAACACCTCGAATTCATTGAGCGTCAATTGAAAGAAAACGGAAGAATATAAATTTAAGGGCTGACCACCCCATAATCTATCAGCAGATAGGGCACCCCTAATATCGATTGAGAAGTGATTTTGACCACAAGCATTAACCCTGGTATTCTTATTTTTCTTGAGTTTTTGGTAGTGACATTGGCAGCTCTGCAAAGCTGCCTTTGTTTTATGCATCATCTTCAATGCCCTCCAGCAATCCGGGTTGATACTTTCTCCATAATCCAATTTCTTCCATCTCAAGACGGGCTTTCTCTCCTTTGCACGCCTGTAGGTCACTACCGCACTTACTGGCTTTCTTTGTGTACTGATCCTTACGACGACTGAAGTCATTCAGGAATGAGAACGGGACGCCGTATGAACCGGTTTTACGTATGGACGGGATAACTTCGCGGAATACCCAATTGCTGAAGCGGTGGGCGAAGGTCCCGGCAGTGGATGCCTTGCGGCTGCGGGCAATCAATTTGTAGAAGCCTGATTCTGCGGCCATATTCCAGCTACGCGCTCCACCACGCTTACCCGAATGACCCTCAGTTAAAGTTAGGGTCATTACCTCGTCACCATCCAGAGAGGTAACGGCACTGGTTGGGTTGCTGATTTCCAATGCCTGGCACACATCAGACACAACGAACCACGGCTCACCGAAAACATTCACAATCCTGACCGTGCGTCCTTCAAATTTAATTACAGAAATATCATTTTCATTTGCCGTGAAATTAGCCTTTTGGCTGGTTTCAGGGTGAGTTTTGACGCCGCCAGTAAAGGCAGTTAATTTTTCCTGAGTCATTTCTATCGCTCCAAAAAATTCTTATTCAGAGCCGCCGCGACAGCGTTAGGTATGCTGCAATATTTTTAACGCAACGCCACGCAACAAAATTTCTTTTCGCTGATCAGACGAAGTTGCGTGCGGTTGCATTGGTCTTCTGTTAGGCCGATTTACGGCTATATGGGTTATTGACGTTAGGTACAGCTGGAGGGTTACGGACCCACCAAAGCACATCTGACAGAAGCCAGGCGCAGCTATTGCGGCCAAAGTGGCAGCGCGGAGGAAAGCGACCCTCTTGCTCCATCTTCCAACGACTGGAGCGGGAAAGACTTGTGATTTCGCCACATTCATCTTCACGAATCCGGCGATCAAACTTGAAGCCGTACTCCTCAAGAAGGTTACGGCGTTGTTCGGGGTTAGGTGGGGTAAAGATAATATTGTTCATGCTGCCTCCACTGTTTCTGGGTTTGTGGAGGTTATTGTTATCAATCAAAAAAATTTTGTCTGAAATATTCCGGAAAATCAACGGAATTTCCGAAGATCATTCATCGCCAGAGAAAGGGATATCAACACCTTTAACCCAATCCTGAACAGCCTTTCCTGATGGGGGTGTAATATTAATAATTTTAAAATCTTTGCTTATTTCACTATTATCATCCTCAAGAAATCGTCGCGGACTTTCTGCCACCTCGTTTCCATAATGAATGCGCAAAAGAGATTTTATAAACTGAGCACGCTTATTTATGGTTTTTGTTGAGTGAGCTTCATCGGGATTTTTTGACGGTTCTATCTTTTCTTTTCCACCATTAATATAACTTGGAAACTCATCACCATCATTACATTTTTTAATTAAAACAAAATCAGATTTAGAAATACAGAAATCTTCAACATCGAAATTAAGAAATTCATCCATTTCAAAAGAAACAAACATCTTGCTTTCTGCCGAAAACCAAAAATCATCCAAACTTGGTTGGAAACTGTAAAGCGCGGTCATTCCGTATGCATTTTGCGGTAAAGCCCATAATCCGCTAAATGAGCAGGGATAAAACCTTTCTTCGCGTGGGAGGCTATCTAAATCTATATCTTCATATCTCATTAATGAGACAACTCTGGAAAATTTATCGATGGTATGTTTTTCTTTAAAAAGCTCATCTCTGAGATGTTGAGCAGATTCAAATTGTTCCTCTGTGAATCTATCTAAATTCCTGTTCTCTTTTTTTACACCATCACCAATAAAACGGACATATCCATGTCCTTCCTCAAAAGAAACAAACAACTTGATTGCTCCAATCGAAGCCCAATGAAACAAATCTTCAACTTTACATCCGAGCAACTCAGCAGCGCGAACTACTGAGTAATATTCCCGTAATGGCATTCCCATATCGTCACCCTCAACGCCCCCTAAATAACTTGCGGGCCAGGCGGGTAGGGTTTCCCGCTTTTCGGTTGGCCGACCTAGACCCGCAATATCAGTTTAATCTCTATTCGCTACAGGTAACAGAACCACATTTTTATGATTACCCGCAAGAAGTTCTAAGCGTTCATGCCATTTGTTCAGAGCGTCCAGCTTCTCCGGCAAGTACAGGCTACGGTTATAAATAGCCATTACGCCCGGTAAAGCATGACCCAGCAGCAGCTCTACAATATGCGGTGCTATGCCCATATTGTTTAGCCCCGTGGAGAACGTGCGCCGCAGATCGTGAAGAGTCCACGGCTCGTTATGATGGAAATCTTTAAAAAGCCTGCGCCCTTTCAATGATACAGCCTGACGGGTGCGATCTTCTCCCAGTAACAAACCCGTTTTCCCTGTCTCGCGCTTTAACTCTTCCAGCCACGGGCGTATTGCTTCGGGTATCGATCTCACAATTTTCTCGCGGGTTTTGCTGTGCTCTTTCGGTACTGTCCAAATCCACGAGGTAAAATCCCACTCTGACCATCGAGAGAGACGAACCTCCATCGTTCGCGCACCAAACAGCACCAGCATTTTGAGAAGACGTGAATAATACGGCTGCTGATCATCGCTGCCTGTACAGCGCCACACATCAGCCAGCTCGCTATCTGACAATACGCGGTCACGTTGGCCGGATGGCTGGCCCACATCCTGAATGGTGAGAAAGGCCAGAGCATCACTGGCGGCATAGCGGCGAACCTTGCAAAAACGTAACGCCTGTTTGGATATCTGGAACATGCGGCCAGCGGTCATTGGTTTGGTCTGGTTTATTTCATCAAAACAAGACACCCAATGCCGGGTTTCACATCGGGTCAGAGGATAACGACCAAGGCGGGGGTAAATATGCTTGCGTAGCTGTGCCCTTACCAGCTCCTCATCACTGCGCTTTCTCCTGGCGTAATTCACCAGCCAGTATTCGAGAGCATCCTGTACTGTCACAGGTTTAAGCGTTTCTTCGGTGCTCAGTTCAAGCTCTGTTTTTGGATCAAGACCACCAGCCAACCACTGACGACACTTTTCCCTCTTTTCTCTCGCAGCTTTTAGCGACAAATCAGGGTAACGGCCAAGCGTTAAACGTTCGAGTTTGCTACCCCTTCCACCCAACCGGTACGAGAATACCCAACTCAGTTGACCCTGTTTTGATGCCCTGACGCTTAAACCTTCACCATCAGCATACATTTCTGGCGCATCACGGCTGGCCCCCTGGAGTGCCTTGAGCTTTTTATCACTTAGCTTGTTAGTGCCCGCCATAGCCCGCCCCGCCTGGATTCGTGATTGCGATTGATACACCGATTGATACACCGTTCGTTGCTACAGTCAAAAAAACCGCATAAACATACGAACGAAAATAACCGTATCTTACTGATAATAAAAATCAAAATTGAGAATTCGCGAAATCATCTAAAAGCATGAAAACACGAAGTTTTTTGCTTCTACAGTATGTTTCATAAAACTAACCATTTGATTCTTAGGATAAATCATCAAAGCCGCTGCGAGCGCACCGACGTTGACCGGCAAGCTATGCAGTATACCAGTAAAAAGAAATATCCGATGCAGGGAATAATAAAGCCCATTTTGTGATTCCGATCACACTTGTTAAATCCTATAATTAATTGCACTTAAAAAATTAACAAACAACCGAGTCTCTTTCTATGGCAGAAACAAAATCTCAACAATCACGATTACTCGTGACACTGACGGCGCTCTTTGCTGCATTCTGTGGCCTGTATCTTCTCATTGGCGGAGTCTGGCTGGCAGCGATTGGCGGTTCCTGGTACTACCCCATCGCCGGTCTGGTGATGCTGGCCGTTACCGTGAAACTCCTGCGTGGTAAGCGTTCAGCTCTTTGGCTGTATGCCGCACTGCTGCTCGCCACCATGCTCTGGGGCGTCTGGGAAGTCGGCTTTGACTTCTGGGCGCTAACACCTCGTAGCGATATTCTGGTCTTCTTCGGCATCTGGCTGATTCTGCCTTTTGTCTGGCGTCGTTTGCCGTTCCCGTCTGGTGGCGCGGTCGCCGGTCTGGTTGTCGCTCTGCTGATCAGCGGCGGTATCCTGACCTGGGCGGCGTTCAATGACCCGCAAGAAGTCAACGGCACCCTGAGTGCCGACGCTACACCTGCCGCACCGATTTCCGCCGTGGCCGATGGCGACTGGCCGGCCTACGGTCGTAATCAGGAAGGCCAGCGTTTCTCACCGCTGAAGCAGATTAACGCCGATAACGTGAAAAACCTGAAGGAAGCCTGGGTGTTCCGCACCGGCGACCTGAAGCAGCCGAACGATCCGGGCGAAATCACCAACGAAGTGACGCCGATTAAAGTGGGCAACATGCTGTACCTGTGTACTGCTCACCAGCGTCTGTTCGCGCTTGATGCAGCTACCGGTAAAGAGAAATGGCACTTTGATCCGCAGCTGAATTCGGACCCGTCATTCCAGCATGTGACCTGTCGCGGCGTTTCTTACCACGAAGCAAAAGCAGACAGCGCGCCGGCTGACGTCGTCGCCAACTGCCCACGCCGTATCATTCTGCCGGTCAACGATGGTCGCCTGTTCGCCATCAACGCCGACAACGGTCAGCTGTGCGACTCCTTTGCCAACAAAGGGATCCTCAACCTGCAGACCAATATGCCGGTGACCACGCCGGGAATGTACGAACCAACATCTCCGCCGATCGTAACTGACACCACCATTATCATTGCCGGTGCGGTGACCGATAACTTCTCTACCCGCGAGCCGTCAGGCGTCATTCGTGGCTTCGATGTCAACACTGGTAAGCTGATGTGGGTGTTCGATCCGGGCGCGAAAGATCCAAACGCAATTCCGGATGATCAACACCACTTTACGCTGAACTCGCCGAACTCATGGGCACCAGCGGCCTATGACGCGAAGCTGGATCTGGTGTACCTGCCGATGGGCGTCACCACTCCGGATATCTGGGGCGGCAACCGTACGCCGGAACAGGAACGTTACGCCAGCTCTATCGTGGCGCTAAATGCGACGACCGGTAAACTGGCCTGGAGCTATCAGACCGTTCACCACGACCTGTGGGATATGGATATGCCGTCCCAGCCGACGCTGGCGGATATCGACGTTAACGGCAAAACCGTTCCGGTGATCTACGCACCAGCGAAGACCGGTAATATTTTTGTCCTCGACCGTCGTAATGGCGAGCTGGTCGTCCCGGCACCGGAAAAACCGGTTCCGCAGGGCGCCGCGAAAGGCGACTACGTCTCGAAAACGCAGCCGTTCTCCGACCTGAGCTTCCGTCCGAAGAAAGATCTGACCGGCGCGGATATGTGGGGCGCCACCATGTTCGACCAACTGGTGTGCCGCGTGATCTTCCACCAGCTGCGTTATGAAGGTATCTTCACGCCGCCGTCTGAACAGGGCACTCTGGTGTTCCCGGGTAACCTGGGGATGTTTGAATGGGGCGGTATTTCCGTCGATCCAAACCGTCAGGTGGCGATTGCTAACCCGATGGCGCTGCCGTTTGTCTCAAAACTGATCCCACGCGGCCCAGGCAACCCGATGGAACCACCGAAAGATGCCAAAGGCTCGGGTACTGAATCCGGCATCCAGCCGCAGTACGGCGTGCCGTTCGGTGTCACCCTTAATGCTTTCCTGTCGCCGTTTGGCCTGCCGTGCAAACAACCGGCGTGGGGCTATATCTCAGCGCTGGATCTGAAAACCAACGAAGTGGTGTGGAAAAAACGTATCGGTACCCCGCAGGATAGCCTGCCGTTCCCGATGCCTGTCCAGCTGCCGTTTAACCTCGGTATGCCAATGCTGGGCGGCCCGATCTCCACCGCCGGCAACGTGCTGTTTATTGGTGCCACCGCCGACAACTACCTGCGCGCATACAACATGAGCAACGGTGAGAAACTGTGGCAGGCCCGTCTGCCGGCTGGCGGCCAGGCAACGCCGATGACCTATGAAGTGAATGGCAAGCAGTATGTTGTCATCTCCGCCGGCGGTCACGGCTCGTTTGGTACCAAAATGGGCGACTACATCGTCGCCTATGCGCTGCCTGACGACGCGAAATAAGCGCTGACGTCATACGCAAAAGGCCCGGATTATCCGGGCCTTTTTTATTGCTGTCAGAATATCCCTTTAGGGAGGCAAGCTAGACCGTAAAGCCGAGCATCATCCCGGTATCTTCATGTTCCAGCAGGTGGCAGTGCGCCATATAGGCATGCTCTTTCGGCGCTTCATGGTCGAACTTCACTAACACTTCACTGACCCCACCTTCTACCCGCACGGTATCTTTCCAGCCCGAACGGTGAGCGGCAGGCGCGGCGCCATTTTCAGACAGAATGCGGAACTGGGTCCCGTGAATATGGAACGGGTGCAGCATCATGTCGCCTTTGCCTGAAATCACCCAGCGTTCATATTGCCCTTTGGCCGCGGCAAACATCGGCGTATCCATATCAAACGCTTTGCCATTAATCCGGTTGGCATTATGGAAATCAAAGCCCTTAGCGCCATGGTTCATCTGCCCCATATTGCCATGCTTCATGTTCCCCATATCGCCATGATTCATCTGTCCCATGTTGCCCATTTTGCCGTGATCCATCATGCCGCCATGCTCCATGCCGGACATCGCCTGGTCGCCATATTTTTGCATCAGCGCCTGCATACCCATCATGTCGAGCATCGGGTCCATCGATAGCTGCAGCGTGCGCTGGGTCAGCCCTTCCAGCGACGGCAGCACGGACATGCTGACCAGTGAATCCGGAAGCGTACCGGATGCCTGAATCGTCAGCGGCTGAATGCGCAATACCGGCTGTGGCTTGTCGAACGGCGTAATCGCCATCCCCATCTGGCTCACCGGCAGCGTGATCAGGTCAAACACTTTGCCGTCGCGGGTATCTATCAGCACTTCAAAACGCTCGCCCATTAACACCGGCAGCTCATTAACCTTCACCGGTTCGGCAAGCAGACCGCCATCGCTGGCGATAACGTACATCGGTCGGTTATCACTGGTGGAGAAATTGAGCGAGCGGGCATTACAACCGTTAAGCAGGCGCAGACGCAGCCAGCCGCGCGGTGCAGCATGTTCCGGGTAGAGCGCTCCGTTCGTCAGCAGCGTATCGCCAAACCAGCCCACGGCAGCGCTCATGATGTCGAGCTGATAGTCAATCTCGCCGGCCGCGGTAAAACGCTTATCCTGGACGATCACCGGCACATCATCGATCCCCCACTGCTTCGGCAGCAGCAGTCGTTCGCTTTCTTCATCAGATATCAGCACCAGTCCCGCCAGTCCCATAGCAACCTGATGCCCGGTCTTACCATGCTGATGCGGGTGGAACCAACAGGTCGCGGCCCGCTGGCTGGGAGTAAAACTCACGCTGCGGGAGGCGCCCGCCGCAATAATCCCCTGCGGTCCGCCGTCGACCTCCCCCGGAACCTCCAGGCCATGCCAGTGCACGGTGGTTTCTTCCGCCAGGCGGTTATGAATGTCGACGGTCACCGCCTCACCTTTTTTCAGTTTCAGCGCCGGCCCCAGCAGATTGCCGTTATAACCCCAGGTGGACGCCTGATGGGGACCAAACTGCGTCTTCCCGGCCTGGATCGTTAAGGTGATGCGATTTCGTGCGTCGGCGGTCAAAAGATTGGGTACCGGCAGAGCCGGACGGCTGGCGGCAAATGCTGAGCGACTCCAGAGCGGAAGAGCACTTAATACGCCGGCTGCAGCGGTTAATTTGATGAATTCACGACGTTGCATTTTCACATCCTTTTATTCTGCTGGTGAACATTTGAGCTTAAACCTTCCACCAACGGGAAGGTCAAGCAGAAGAGTAAGAATAAAGCTCTGCGCACTGTAACGAAGTATGCTAACGTTGAGCGTCCGTGATGCAATGGTAAAAAAAATGAAGACGCTTTTCAGAACGGTAGTGCTCGGCAGCCTGCTTACTCTTTCCAGCAATAGCTATGCGTTAAGCGAGTCCGAAGCAGAAGATATGGCTGATTTAACAGCGGTATTTGTATTTCTGAAAAACGATTGCGGATACCAAAACCTTCCCAATACCCAAATCCGTCGGGCGCTGGTGTTTTTTGCCCAGCAAAACCAGTGGGATCTGAGCAACTACGACAGCTTCAACATGAAAGCGCTCGGTGAAGACAGCTATCGCGATCTCAGCGGCATTAAGATTTCAACGACGAAAAAATGTAAAGCGCTGGCCCGTGATTCATTAAGTCTGCTGGCCTACGTCAAATAAAATTCATGTCATCACCCTGTCGAATATGTAGCCGATGAAACACGGCTACAGTACTTTATGTATATCCTTCCCATTACCATGTCGCAGTTTCCAGTTTATATATTAATTCATCAAATCAACTAAAACCCATCAATATATTCACCAAATAAATACAAAGTCATATACTTCATAATTTTTGAGAAAGCCGTTCATTGACTTCTATTTTTCGCCACACTATCATCGCCGATTAATGACTCTTATTTTTCAAATGGACTGAAATTTTGAATACCATTTTACTTACTCGTATTGTTCCGTTTGCTGTAATGTTGTTAGTGGGCTGCAATAGCACATTGTCCCGGCAATCAAAGCGTATAACAACGCCAGTCGCAGATCCCGTCACCAGCCAACAGCAAATTGAACAACAAAGAATCGCGGCTGAACAGGAACGAATGAATAATTGCAGCCAAGCGCTGGAATCATTGAAAGAGGTACATCCAAAAGAGGCAGATAAATTCAGTAATGAATTTACAGCGTTAGTCAGCGCCGCTTCACAGTACAATGCGGTTCGTAATAAGGTTGCCGAGCCAACCAAACAAGGTATCGATTCGATGTATCAGTTCAAATCTATCAAGCTGTGCGCTGATATTGAAAAGGAGCTGATAGACAGTCTGGTTAAACGTGGCAACAATACTCCGCTATGAATATCTCAACGGCGGTGAACTCCAGAACGGTAACGCGCGCCATATCGCTTATAGTGGCGTTATATTTTTCGCAGAGTGTTTGGGCAGAAAACGGTGCGCTCGTTAATGTAACAGCCAATTCAGTCAATAATAGTTCGGCGCCAGCGTTCCTTAATTACGTTCAGCAACAGGAGAAAAATAGCCCGACGAAACCAGCTGCACTGACCAACGATAATAAAGCTAACGATTCTCACGACTCGAATAAGAAATCACCTCCTCAGAAAAAGCATTCCGCAGCTCAGCAATCCACCGTTATTCAACAAAAAGACAAAACAATCCGCCAACTTCAGGCGCAGTTGAAAGCGAAAGCCGCAGCGGCAAAGGGTGCTGTTTCTGACGATCAGAAAGCACTTCTTGCTAAAATTAGCGATTTGCAGGGAAAGTTGAACCAGGCGACGGCAGAGAACGCAAAAATACGTTCAGCGGTGAATGACAAAAACCAGAACACCGCACAACCCGGTGCTAATGAAAGTACAAAGAACGCGCTTGCTGCGGTGACATCAGAAAAGCAAAAGATTGCCGCTCAGCTGGCCGCCCTGACCACAGAAAAACAGGCGCTCACGACAACTCTGACCGCCGCACAGGCGAAAAATAAGGACGAGGTTGCAAAACTGGCTACCGCCACCTCGATGATCAAGGATCTCACGGCGAAGCTGAAAGCCTCAGCGGAGGAGAAGCAAACCCTCAGCGCTAAATTAGCCGCAACCGCCCCTGAGAAACAGGCCGTTACCAGCAAACTCACGGCCAGCGAAACCGAAAAGCAGGCCCTCGACAAAAAGCTCAGCGCCGCCCTTGCGGACACCCAGGCACTCACTGCGAAGCTCAAAACCGCCACAGATGAGAAGCAGGCCCTTGTCGCTAAATTAGCCGCAACGGCCCCTGAGAAACAGGCCGTTACCAGCAAACTCACGGCCAGAGAAACCGAAAAACAGGCCCTCGACAAAAAGCTCAGCGCCGCCCTTGCGGACACGCAGGCACTCACTGCGAAGCTGAAAACTGCCACAGATGAAAAGCAGGCTCTTGCCGCTAAATTAGCCGCAACCGCCCCCGAGAAACAGGCTGTTAACAGCAAACTCACGGCCAGCGAAACCGAAAAACAGGCCCTCGACAAAAAGCTCAGCGCTGCCCTTGCAGACACGCAGGCGCTCACCGCAAAGCTGAAAACCGCCACAGATGAGAAGCAGGCCCTTGCCGCTAAATTAGCCGCAACCGCCCCCGAGAAACAGGCTGTTAACAGCAAACTCACGGCCAGCGAAACCGAAAAACAGGCCCTCAACAAGAAGCTCAGCGCCGCCCTTGCGGACACGCAGGCGCTCACCGCAAAGCTGAAAACCGCCACGGAAGAGAAGCAGGCCCTTGTCGCTAAATTAGCCGCAACGGCCCCTGAGAAACAGGCCGTTACCAGCAAACTCACGGCCAGCGAAACCGAAAAACAGGCCCTCGACAAAAAGCTCAGCGCCGCCCTTGCGGACACGCAGGCCCTCACCGCGAAGCTGAAAACCACCACAGATGAGAAGCAGGCTCTTGCCGCTAAATTAGCCGCAACCTCCCCCGAGAAACAGGCTGTTAACAGCAAACTCACGGCCAGCGAAACCGAAAAACAGGCCCTCGACAAAAAGCTCAGCGCTGCCCTTGCAGACACGCAGGCGCTCACCACAAAGCTGAAAACCGCCACAGATGAGAAGCAGGCCCTTGCCGCTAAATTAGCCGCAACCGCCCCCGAGAAACAGGCCGTTACCAGCAAACTCACGGCCAGCGAAACCGAAAAACAGGCCCTCGACAAAAAGCTCAGCGCCGCCCTCGCAGACACGCAGGCACTCACGGCGAATTTGAAAGCAGCAACGGAAGAAAAACAAGATGTTGCCACAAAATTAGCCACCACAATGGTGGAAAAGCTCGTGCTGACGGCAAAAATAGATTCGTTTAATCTCACCAGGCAGCAGGCGGTAAATACTGAAAATGCTCTGAAACTCCAGGCAGAAAAAGATAAAGCCCAGTTACAGGCTAATACGAATGAAATTAGCCAACTGAAGGCAAAACTGACGCAAACCCAAAAGGATGGCAGTGGAAAATCTGTCGCGCTTGACCTGACTAAAGAATCACAGCAACAGGATTACGCCATCGGGACATCGATGGGCGATGAAGCACTAAAAGTCCTGTCTACACGCAATACTCAGGGTGTGGAAATAAACCAAAATATCGTGCTGCAGGGCATAGTGGATACCTTCTCCGGCAAAATCGCGCTGGATGAGAAAGCACGCGACAAAGCCTTATTTGATGTCTCCAATAAACTGTTCCAGAACCTGAATAAAATCGAAAAACAGGCGATTAGCGAAGGGGAAAAATATCAGAAACAGTTCAGCCAACAAAAAGGCGTACTGTTTAAAGACGGGATCTACAGCCGTATCGATTATTCCGGAAAAGGAAAAATTCTCGACAGTGATACCGTCACGATAACCATCAAAGAGATGCTTATCGACGGAACCGTCATTAACGATATGGAAGCCGAAGGTAAGGTCTGGTCTCAGGTGCTAAATAAGTATCCAGCTACTTTCCTTGGACCAATAAAGCGCCTGAGCAATCATGGTGTGATTACTGTGGTGATCCCACCAGAGCAAGCTTACGGTAGTGAAGGTATCCCATCTAAAATTCCCCCTGGCTCAACGATGGTCTACACAATCAGAATCGTCGATGTCAAAGCGGCAGAGTCGCAGGCTAAAAAACCCTGACCCCAATGCCTCCTGAAAAGGAGGCATTATTCATTTTTACCTTAATAAATCCACTGACTGCATTGCTGAAATACCAACCGTGCATCCTCATCTATAGTTGGCTATGATGTTGCGCTTGTTTGTACAGGCGTAACGGGTGTTAACAACGGAGGATCAGCCAGTGGCCGATAGCAATCTGTGGCATGAAACGCTGCACGACCATTTTGGTCAGTACTTTGCAGTCGATAAAGTGCTTTATCACGAAAAAACCGATCACCAGGATTTGATCATTTTTGAGAACGCCGCCTTTGGCCGCGTGATGGCGCTGGACGGCGTGGTTCAAACCACCGAACGCGATGAGTTTATCTATCACGAAATGATGACCCATGTGCCCCTGATGGCCCACGGGCAGGCAAAACATGTGCTGATCATCGGCGGGGGTGATGGTGCCATGCTGCGTGAAGTTTCTCGCCACAACACCATCGAAACCATCACCATGGTGGAAATCGACGCTGGTGTAGTCTCGTTCTGCCGCCAGTATCTGCCTAATCACAGCGCAGGGGCGTACGACGATCCGCGGTTTACGTTGGTGATTGACGATGGCGTCAATTTTGTTAACCAGACGACGCAAACGTTTGACGTGATCATCTCCGACTGTACCGACCCTATTGGTCCCGGAGAAAGCCTGTTCACCTCCGCCTTTTACGAAGGTTGTAAGCGCTGCCTTAACCCTGGCGGAATTTTTGTTGCCCAGAACGGCGTCTGCTTCCTGCAACAGGATGAAGCCCTCGATAGTCACCGCAAGCTCAGCCACTACTTCAGCGATGTCAGCTTCTATCAAGCCGCCATCCCAACCTACTATGGCGGCATCATGACTTTCGCCTGGGCGACGGATAATGACGCCCTACGCCACCTGTCCAATGAGATTATCCAGGCGCGTTTTCACAAAACGAATCTGAAGTGCCGTTACTACAATCCGGCGATTCATAAGGCGGCTTTCGCCCTACCGCAATATTTGCTGGATACGCTGTCTACCAGCGAACCTAAGTAAGGGGGTGAACGAATTGAAAAAATTGAAGCTGCATGGCTTTAACAACCTCACCAAGAGCCTGAGTTTTTGCATCTACGATATCTGCTATGCCAAAACGGCAGAGGAGCGCGATGGTTACATTGCCTATATCGATGAACTTTATAACGCCAACCGCCTGACCGAAATCTTGTCAGAGACCTGCTCGATTATCGGTGCCAACATTCTGAACATCGCGCGTCAGGATTATGAACCTCAGGGCGCAAGCGTCACTATTCTGGTCAGTGAAGAGCCCATTGACCCGCAGCTTATCGATCAGACGGAGCATCCTGGCCCGCTACCAAACGCCGTGGTCGCCCATCTCGATAAGAGTCATATTTGCGTGCATACCTACCCGGAAAGCCACCCGGAAGGCGGACTATGTACCTTCCGCGCTGATATTGAAGTATCGACCTGCGGGGTGATTTCACCGCTTAACGCGCTGAATTATCTGATTCATCAACTGGAATCTGACATCGTTACTATTGATTATCGCGTTCGCGGTTTTACCAGAGATATCAATGGAATGAAGCACTTCATCGATCATGAAATCAATTCAATTCAGAATTTCATGTCCGACGATATGAAAGCGCTGTATGACATGGTGGATGTTAACGTCTATCAGGAAAACATTTTCCATACCAAGATGCTGCTGAAAGAGTTCGATCTGAAACACTATATGTTCCACACCCGGCCAGAAGACCTGACCGAGGAAGAGCGCAAAACCATTACCAGCCTGTTATGGAAAGAGATGCGCGAAATCTACTACGCCAGAAATATCCCAGCGGTATAACCTCCCGACGGAGCACGGAAGCTCCGCTCATCAAAGCGCTGCCTGAAGGCCGTCACCTCTTTTTTTCCTGCTACCGCCAGGAGCACTACCTCCCAACCGGGAGGCAGCCATTAACGCTGTTTCATAAACTCGCGATACGCCGTCACAACCTGAAGAAAATCCTCGACGCCGCACAGAGAGAGACTTTCTTCGTCGTAATAGCTCATCCCCTCTTCGATCTCATCACCCGTAATATCCAACTGATTGGCGCGGATCATCACCTCTTCACCATCCAGCCATAACGTGTATTCATGACCGGCACGCTGCCAGGAACGCTCGCTGCCTTTTACGGTACGTGCTGCCTGTTCCACTTCATCCAGCAGGGCCAGGTTTTCTTTCACTTCTTCATTAAACCAGTGCCCAACGACCTCGTGGCCCATCGACATTCGCACCTTTACCACTCCGGTAATATCGCGCAGAAATTCGTAATCCATAGTCTCTTCCTCTGCAAGGGCAATGCGTCACCGCTACATTGTACCCATAGGGTAATTATCGCAGTACCAGGGCAGAAAAAAAGTGGAGCAGACTGGGCTACAGCAAATAAAAGCGTTGCGGCCCGCTCACCGGTCGTCTTAGCATCAACTACCGAGCATAATTCCACCATCGATCGCCAGATGCTGGCCGGTAATAAAGGTATTTTGCAGTAAGAACAGGTAGGCGCCGGCCAGCTCATCAATGGTCGCGGTACGTCCCAATGGGATCGACTCCGCAAAACGCAACCGGGTCTCTTCCAGCTGTTCGGCCGGCATATCACGCCAGAACGGCGTAATAGTCCAGGTCGGCGAGACGGCGTTAACCCGCACGCGCGGAGCCAGTTCTACCGCCAGCCCCTCGACCAGCGCATTAATGCCAAGATTGCCAACGTAGCTAGCACAGGCATCCTGGGCACGCCCACCGGTGCCGGAAGTGAAGATCAGGCTGCCACCGGTATTCAGTTTCTTTGCCGCCAGCTGGCCAATTTTCACATTGGTGAAGAATTTCGACTCCATTACTTGGCGAATCGTGGATAGCGATGCAGACAGAAAACCGCCGCCCATCACATCACCAACCATAGAAATGAGGTGATCAATGTTTGGCAGCCCGGCAAATACCCCTTCCAGAGCCTGATGATCGTGCGCATCCACAGCATGGGTCTCAACCGTCGCACCCGCCGACGTGAGCCTCATTTTTGCCTCGGCAAGGCGCCCTGCGTGACGTCCGATCACAATCAGATTAGCCCCGGCCTCAGCCGCAAGCTGCGCAACCCGAAAACCTATCCCCGAGCTGCCGCCGATAATAGCCACAGTCTGATGTTGTAACGAAACCATATCTCTCTCCTTCCTGTCTGGGAATTCAGGACCTGTCGATACATTGAGATGTTCTGACACGGCGTGATACAGGAGAGGTTAAGGAATCGCCTGACGGCAGTAATAGACATTTGATGCGCTTAACGTGACAGATCACGCAGCAACAAAAAAGCCACCCCGAAGAGTGGCTTTGAGCAGCAAGATTTGCTTATACCGCGGTCTGGAAAATCACGCCGTCAGCTTTCTCGGTGTACTCTTCCAGCTGGTTGAAGTTCAGATAGCGGTAGGTATCCGCCGCGGTCTTATCCACCTGGGCGACGAAGGTCTGATACTCTTCCGGCGTCGGCAGTTTGCCGAGCAGAGAAGCGACCGCCGCCAGCTCAGCAGAAGCCAGATAGACGTTAGCACCGGTACCTAAACGGTTCGGGAAGTTACGGGTTGAGGTGGAGACCACCGTCGCACCATCGGCAACACGCGCCTGGTTACCCATACACAGGGAACAGCCAGGGATTTCGATACGTGCACCGCTCTTACCAAACACGCTGTAGTAACCTTCTTCAGTCAGCTGTGCCGCATCCATACGGGTTGGCGGAGCCACCCACAGACGGGTCGGCAGCTGGCCTTTATGGCTATCCAGCAGTTTACCTGCCGCGCGGAAGTGACCGATGTTGGTCATGCAGGAACCGATAAACACTTCATCGATTTTTTCACCCTGCACGTCGGACAGCAGACGAGCATCGTCAGGATCGTTCGGTGCACAGAGGATCGGCTCTTTGATATCAGCCAGATCGATCTCGATCACCGCAGCGTACTCAGCATCGGCATCCGCTTCCAGCAGTTGCGGATCCGCCAGCCATTTTTCCATGCCCTGGATACGACGTTCCAGCGTACGACGATCGCCATAACCACCGGCAATCATCCACTTCAGCAGCACGATGTTGGAGTTCAGGTACTCAACGATCGGTGCCTGGTTCAGCTTAATGGTACAGCCAGCTGCAGAACGCTCTGCGGAAGCATCGGTCAGCTCAAACGCCTGCTCAACTTTCAGATCCGGCAGACCTTCGATTTCCAGAATGCGGCCAGAGAAGATGTTTTTCTTACCTTTCTTCTCAACGGTCAGCAGGCCCTGCTTAATCGCATACAGCGGGATCGCATGAACCAGATCGCGCAGGGTGATCCCCGGCTGCATCTTGCCTTTAAAGCGGACCAGCACCGATTCCGGCATATCCAGCGGCATCACGCCGGTTGCAGCGGCAAACGCCACCAGACCAGAGCCTGCCGGGAAGGAGATCCCAATAGGGAAACGAGTATGGGAGTCACCACCGGTACCAACGGTATCCGGCAGCAGCATGCGGTTCAGCCAGGAGTGGATAACGCCATCGCCCGGACGCAGGGAAACACCGCCGCGGTTCATGATGAAGTCTGGCAGCGTGTGGTGCGTGGTCACGTCAACCGGCTTCGGATAAGCGGCGGTGTGGCAGAAGGACTGCATCACCAGATCGGCAGAGAAGCCCAGACACGCCAGGTCTTTCAGTTCATCACGGGTCATCGGACCGGTGGTATCCTGAGAACCAACAGATGTCATCTTCGGTTCGCAGTAAGCGCCCGGACGAATACCGGCAACGCCACAGGCGCGGCCAACCATTTTCTGTGCCAGCGAGTAACCGCGGCTGCTTTCAGCAACGTCTTTCGCCTGACGGAAAACATCGCTGTGTGGCAGACCCAGCGCTTCGCGAGCACGGGTCGTCAGACCACGGCCGATAATCAGCGGAATACGGCCACCGGCGCGCACTTCATCAACCAGTACGTCGGTTTTCAGCTCGAAGCTTGCCAGCAGGTCGTTGGTTTCGTGGTTACGGACTTCGCCTTTGAACGGGTAAACGTCAATCACGTCGCCCATGTTCAGGTCATTCACGTCGACTTCAATCGGCAGTGCGCCAGCATCTTCCATGGTATTGAAGAAGATCGGGGCGATTTTGCCGCCCAGGCACAGGCCGCCGCCGCGCTTGTTCGGCACGTTCGGGATATCGTCGCCCATAAACCACAGCACCGAGTTGGTGGCAGATTTACGCGAAGAGCCGGTACCGACCACGTCACCGACGTAGGCCAGCGGGAAGCCTTTCTGCTGAAGCGCTTCAATTTGCTTAATCGGGCCAACTGAACCCGGCTGATCCGGCTCGATACCTTCGCGGGCGTTTTTCAACATCGCCAGGGCGTGCAGCGGGATATCCGGACGGGACCAGGCATCTGGCGCCGGCGAGAGATCATCGGTGTTGGTTTCACCGGTCACCTTGAAAACGGTCACGGTAATTTTTTCAGCCAGCGGCGGACGGCTCAGGAACCACTCGGCGTCGGCCCAGGATTGCATTACCTGCTTCGCATGCTCGTTACCAGCTTTTGCTTTCTCTTCAACATCGTAGAAGTTATCAAACATCAGCAACGTATGAGAGAGCGCTTTTGCAGCAATCGGTGCCAGTGCGGCATCGTCCAGTGCATCGATCAGCGGGTGAATGTTGTAACCGCCCTGCATGGTGCCCAGCAGTTCAACGGCTTTTTCAGGAGTGACCAGTGGGGAGGTCGCTTCGCCTTTAGCGATAGCGGCAAGGAATCCGGCTTTAACATAGGCGGCTTCGTCGACGCCCGGTGGTACACGGTTGATTAACAGGTCTAACAGGAATTCTTCTTCACCCGCAGGCGGGCTCTTCAGCAGTTCTACCAGCGCGGCCATTTGGGTAGCATCTAAGGGTTTGGCAACAATCCCAACGGCTGCACGCTCAGCTACGTGCTTACGGTATTCTTCTAGCACGACGGTTCTCCTCGCTCTCATTGTAAAATGCGGTAGGCGATTCTCTTCACGCTCCTGTGAGACAGCAGTTTGTAGGGTAAATGCCCGATACCGCGTCGGCAGCATAGCAGGATTTTGGCGAGGTGTTAATCTGTTTACAAAAAAGCAACATTAAAATTTAGCTGAATCGTTAAGGGCAGGATTTTACAGGCTTTCCCCACATTTCCCGGTATATAAATTTAATTCTGTGCAAGATTGCTGGCCAAAAACCCAACAAACATCAAAAACCAAAAATAGACCTGCTTATACTCCGTCACGAGCGCTATTTTCGGCGATACTCAGTGGAAACAGGCCAAACTATTGCGCCGGGAGCTAACATGATAAGACCTTTGAAACCCCACATGATTGCACTGATTTGCAGTGCAGGGTTACTAGCCGCCTCCGGCACCCTGTATGTCAAAAGCCGCGCCGCAGAAACACCGCCCGTACCTGCACCAGTCGCCCAACCTGCCGCGCCTGCTGCCGTGCAGGCCCCGGCTCCGGCAGCTCAGCCAGCTACCGCCACTTACACGTCGGCACAGATCGATCAGTGGGTTGCACCCGTCGCCCTGTATCCGGATAACCTGCTGTCGCAGGTGTTAATGGCGTCTACCTACCCAAGCAACGTGTTGCAGGCCGTCCAATGGTCACAGGATAACCCCACGATGCAGGGCGATGCCGCCGTGCAAGCCGTAGCGAACCAGCCGTGGGACCCAAGCGTGAAATCCCTGGTCGCCTTCCCGGCGCTGCTGTCGCTGATGGGGGAAAATCCGCAGTGGGTTCAGGACCTGGGTAACGCGTTTCTTGCTCAACCACAAGATGTGATGAATTCAGTGCAGAAACTGCGCGCTATCGCCCAGCAAACCGGGACGCTGAAATCGTCGCCGCAGCAGAAAGTGACGACCACCCAGATAACGCCGCCACCGGCAACGGCAACCGCAAAAACCAGCACCACCACCGTGGTTGAACCGGCGCCCACAACGCAAATCATCAAGATTGAATCTACCGATCCGAACGTGGTGTATGTGCCAACCTACAACCCCAATACGGTTTATGGCACCTGGCCGAACACGGCTTACCCGCCGGTATACTTACCGCCAACGCCGGGCGAGCAGTTCACCAACAGCTTCGTCAACGGCCTCGGCTTCAGCCTGGGTATCGCAACAACCTATGCACTGTTTAGCAGCATCGACTGGGATGACGACTATCACCATCACGACGATGACTGGAATCACGGCGGCTACCACGGCGGCGGGAACAACAATATCAATATCGACGTCAATAACTTCAACCATTTCAACAACCAGCGATTTGACGGCAAAAACACCAACTGGCAGCACAACCCGGCGTTTCGCAATAACGTGCCATACCCGAACAATAATGTGGCGCAGCGTTTCCACCAGACCAACGTTCCCGGAGGTCTCAGTGCCACGCAGCGCAACCCGGCGAATCTGACCAACCAGCGTCAGGCGGCACTTGATCAGTTCCAGCACAGCACCCATAACGGCGCGGCGAAAGGCCTGACCGCAGGCGGCGTGGCAGCAGCGGGCAACCGGGATTCTCAGCGTCAGGCGGCCTCGCAGCAGCTCAATAAAATTACTCAACGCAGCAACTACCGTGGCTATGACACCCCGGAAAACCGCAGCGCGGCGAAACAGAAGCTGCAAAAGCCGGCAGCACAGCAACAGCGACGTGAAAATGTGAAGTCGCATGTCCAGAACCCAACGGCTCAGCAGCAACAGCATCGCGAAACGGCGAAATCACAGGTTCAGCAGCACCGGACCAATGCCACGCCACAGCAGCGCCAGCAGAAAGTGCAGAATGTCCGTTCGAATGCGTTCAGCGGCAACGACAGTCGGTCGCCGTCGTGGGAGGCCCAGCGCCAGCGAGGTACGCAGAGCCGGAATTCGGCGCACCTCAACAATAATCAGCGTGCGGCAGTGCAACAGCACGCGGGCCAACATCGCGAACTGCGTCATCGCTAAGGAGCGGTCATGAAAAAAGTCCTGATTTCTGGCTGGTTGGCACTTTTCGCCTTCCCCGTTTTTGCCCAACAACATTTTGCCACTCCGGAGAAAGCAGCCATCGCGCTGGCGGATGCCATTTCGACGCAAAACGAGGCGGCGCTCAACGACCTGCTCGGAGATAACTGGCGTCAGTACCTGCCCCAGCGGGAGGCCGATCCGGAAGCCGTCGCCCGTTTTCTGCGTGACTGGAAAGTCGGACATAAAATTGTCGAGCAGGGTGACACGGCGCACCTGAACGTCGGTCGTGAAGAGTGGCAACTGCCGCTACCAATCCTGAAAACAGCCGAAGGTTGGCACTTCGATATGGCGCAGGCTGAGGATGAGATCCACACGCGTGAAATCGGCCGTAATGAGCTGTCGGCGATCCAGGCAATGCATGCCTATGTTGATGCACAGAATGAGTATTACCAGCATTTCCAGACCTACGCCAAAAAGCTGTTCAGTGGCACAGGGGCAAAAGACGGCCTGTACTGGCCAACTCAGCCCGGCGAAGAGCCTAGCCCACTTGGACCAGCCTTCAGCCCCGCCGAGCCTGGTGAAGGCTATCACGGCTATCGTTTCCGTATCATTGACGGCGGTGACAAGCAGGCCGTTGCCCTACTAGCCTGGCCCGTTGAATGGGGTGAAACCGGCGTGATGAGCTTTATGGTTGATCAGAACGATCGCGTTTATCAGGCTAATCTTGGGGAAGAAACGGCAACCTTAGCCCAGGCAATCACCCGTTTTGCCCCGGATGCAAAATGGCAGGCTATCACGCAATAAAAAATGCCCGGCGCAGTCATCTGCCACCGGGCATCCTGAGAGTCTGAGCGCGGTTTAGCCCTGGTGCGGCATCAGCTGCGGATAGCCGTTGAATGCCGGCCTGGTGCTGCTTAACGCTGCTTCGTCCTGATGAATGCTGCCGGAGTTTGCGGCCCACACGCCTTCCGACGATTTGCTGATCAGCTGATGCTGTGAATTCAGATTTTGCCCCATGTTGGCAATATGCGTATTTTCCGTACCACCGCTGTTATCGGCCCAGGGAATAGAAGGATCGGCGGCACAGGCCAGGCCGGAGACCATCGTAGCGGCTAACAGCGCAGTTGTTAAAAAGAGTTTCATGGCACACCTCACTAATAATTAACTACCTATAAGTTTAGTCAGTAATTATTTCGGAAGTATTTATAAGATGTGCCCATTTGTTTACGCAGACACAGTTCTAAACATCAGGCATAAAAAAAGCGGCTCTGAGAGCCGCTTATATCCTGTTGCGAAAAGAAAACTTATTTCTTCTTCGCTTTCGCGTTCGGCAGGTCGGTGATGCTACCTTCGAAGACTTCCGCCGCCAGGCCAACGGACTCGTGCAGAGTCGGGTGCGCGTGGATAGTCAGTGCGATGTCTTCAGCGTCACAGCCCATTTCGATAGCCAGACCGATTTCACCCAGCAGCTCGCCGCCGTTGGTACCGACAATCGCGCCGCCGATAACACGGTGGGACTCTTTGTCGAAGATCAGTTTGGTCATACCGTCTGCGCAATCAGAAGCGATAGCACGGCCAGAGGCTGCCCACGGGAAGGTGGCAGTTTCGTAGCTGATGCCTTTTTCTTTCGCTTCTTTCTCGGTCAGGCCAACCCAGGCAACTTCTGGCTCGGTGTAGGCAATTGACGGGATGACTTTCGGGTCGAAGTAGTGCTTCAGGCCGGAGATAACTTCAGCGGCAACGTGACCTTCGTGAACACCTTTGTGCGCCAGCATCGGCTGACCCACGATATCGCCGATAGCGAAGATGTGTGGCACGTTAGTACGCAGCTGCTTGTCTACACGGATAAAGCCGCGCTCGTCAACTTCAACGCCCGCTTTGCCTGCATCGAGGTTTTTACCGTTCGGTACGCGACCGATAGCCACCAGCACTGCGTCATAACGCTGTGCTTCTGCCGGCGCTTTTTTGCCTTCCATGGAAACATAGATGCCGTCTTCTTTCGCTTCAACGGCGGTCACTTTAGTTTCCAGCATCAGGTTGAATTTCTTGCTGATGCGTTTGGTGAAGACTTTGACTACGTCTTTGTCGGCGGCCGGGATCACCTGGTCGAACATTTCAACCACGTCGATCTCTGAACCCAGCGCATGGTACACGGTACCCATTTCCAGACCGATGATACCGCCACCCATGACCAGCAGGCGTTTTGGTACGGTTTTCAGCTCCAGCGCATCGGTGGAATCCCACACGCGCGGATCTTCATGCGGAATGAACGGCAGTTCGATCGGGCGGGAACCCGCTGCGATGATGGCGTTGTCGAAGTTGATCACGGTTTTACCGTTCTCGCCTTCCACTTCCAGGGTGTTAGCCCCGGTGAATTTACCCAGACCGTTGACCACTTTCACTTTACGGCCTTTAGCCATGCCAGCCAGACCACCGGTCAGCTGAGTGATCACTTTTTCTTTCCAGGTGCGGATCTTGTCGATGTCAGTTTTCGGCTCACCGAAAACAATGCCGTGTTCGGCCAGCGCTTTCGCTTCTTCGATAACTTTCGCAACGTGCAGCAGTGCTTTAGAAGGGATACAGCCGACGTTCAGGCAAACACCGCCGAGGGTGCTGTAGCGTTCTACGATGACGGTCTCCAGACCTAAATCAGCGCAACGGAAGGCAGCAGAATAACCTGCAGGACCTGCCCCAAGTACCACGACCTGAGTTTTAATTTCAGTGCTCATCATGACCTCTGTAGTTTGTATCCGGCGGGTCTGACGCTATTGTTTTTACGCCCATGTCCACCGGGACGTTCTATCCGCCTGCATTTTACAAAATTGTTAACAATTTTGAAACAACAAACGGCAAACGATTTTGTCCTTTGTTGCTGGTAACCCCGAAATGATGACCAGATTACCAGAAAAAAGCCGGCCGTCAGGCCGGCTTTTCACTTACATCACCAGGCGGCGAATATCGCTCAACGTATTGTTGATGATAGTGATAAAGCGCGCACCGTCAGCCCCATCGATCACGCGGTGGTCGAAGGACAGAGAGATAGGCATCATCAGACGCGGCACAAACTCTTTACCGTTCCACACCGGCTCCATCGCGGACTTGGAAACACCGAGGATAGCCACTTCCGGCGCGTTAACAATCGGCGCAAAGTGGGTTGTACCCAGGCCACCGATGCTGGAGATGGTGAAGCAACCGCCCTGCATTTCGCCAGCGGTCAGCTTACCGTCACGCGCTTTCTTAGAAATCACCGTCAGCTCACGAGACAGCTCGGTAATGCTCTTCTTGTTCACGTCTTTGAAGACCGGAACAACCAGACCATTCGGCGTATCAACCGCAACACCAATGTTGATGTATTTCTTCAGCGTCAGACGCTGTGCATCTTCGGACAGAGAGCTGTTGAAGCGCGGCATCTGCTCAAGCGCAGCGGCTACGGCTTTCATGATGAACACTACCGGCGTGAATTTCACATCCAGTTTACGTTTCTCAGCTTCAGCATTCTGCTGCTTACGGAACGCTTCCAGATCGGTAATGTCGGTTTTGTCGAAGTGGGTAACGTGCGGGATCATCACCCAGTTACGGCTCAGGTTAGCACCAGAGATTTTCTGGATACGACCCAGTTCCACTTCTTCAACTTCACCAAACTTGCTGAAGTCAACTTTCGGCCACGGCAGCATACCCGGGATACCACCGCCAGCAGCGGCTGCAGCCGGAGCGGCTTCTGCGCGTTTCACCGCGTCTTTCACGTAAGCCTGAACGTCTTCGCGCAGGATACGGCCTTTACGACCGGAACCTTTCACTTTCGCCAGGTTCACACCGAATTCGCGCGCCAGGCGGCGAATCAGCGGAGTTGCATGGACGTAAGCGTCGTTTTCCGCAAACTCAGATTTGCCTTCCGCTTTCGCTGCCGGAGCCGCTGCTTTTGCAGCCGGTGCCGGTGCGGCAGCCGCAGGAGCTGGTGCAGCAGCAGCCGGAGCTGCAGCAGGCGCAGCGCCTTCCACTTCGAAGACCATGATCAGAGAACCGGTAGAGACTTTATCGCCGGTGCTGATTTTAATTTCTTTCACGGTACCCGCGAACGGTGCCGGAACTTCCATAGAGGCTTTGTCGCCTTCTACAGTGATCAGTGACTGCTCAGCGGCAACTTTGTCGCCCACTTTCACCATCACTTCAGTGACTTCAACTTCGTCGCCACCGATGTCCGGTACGTTGACGTCTTTCGCGCCGCTGGCGGCTGGTGCCGCCGCCGCCGGAGCAGCTGCCTGTGCTGGCGCAGCAGCAGGTGCAGCACCCGCCACTTCGAAGACCATGATCAGAGAACCGGTGGACACTTTGTCGCCGGTGTTGATTTTGATCTCTTTAACCACACCCGCGAACGGAGCCGGGACTTCCATAGAGGCTTTGTCGCCTTCTACGGTAATCAGGGACTGTTCTGCCGCAACGGTGTCGCCGACTTTAACCATGATCTCGGTGACTTCAACTTCGTCGCCGCCGATATCCGGTACATGAACGTCTTTCGCCGCAGCCGTTGCTGGTGCTGCTGCCGGTGCAGCTTCTTTCTTCTCTTCCTGCGCAGGTGCAGCAGCTGCTGCACCCTCGGCGGAATCGAAAATCATAATCAGTTTACCGGTCTCGGTTTTGTCGCCGACAGAGACTTTGATCTCTTTCACGACGCCAGCCTGCGGAGACGGGACTTCCATAGAGGCTTTGTCGCCTTCTACGGTGATCAGCGACTGTTCAGCTTCAACTTTGTCGCCAACTTTGACCAGGATTTCGGTGATTTCAACTTCATCTGCCCCGATATCCGGTACGTTGATTTCGATAGCCATTATTCTTTTACCTCTTACGCCAGACGCGGGTTAACTTTTTCTGCATCGATGTTGAATTTAGTGATGGCATCTGCAACCACTTTCTTATCGATTTCACCACGTTTAGCCAGTTCGCCCAGCGCCGCTACAACCACATAGGAAGCATCAACTTCGAAGTGGTGACGCAGGTTCTCACGGCTGTCAGAGCGACCGAAGCCATCAGTACCCAGTACACGGTAATCATCAGCCGGTACGTAAGTACGGACCTGCTCGGCGAACAGTTTCATATAGTCAGTAGATGCCACAGCCGGAGCGTCGTTCATCACCTGAGCGATGTACGGTACACGCGGGGTTTCCAGCGGGTGCAGCATGTTCCAACGTTCGCAATCCTGACCATCACGCGCCAGTTCAGTGAAGGAGGTGACGGAGTAAACGTCAGAACCTACACCGTAGTCTTTCGCCAGGATCTGTGCTGCTTCACGAACGTGACGCAGGATAGAACCGGAGCCCAGCAGCTGAACTTTACCTTTGCTACCGTCGACGGTTTCGAGTTTGTAGATACCTTTACGGATACCTTCCTCGGCACCTGCTGGCATTGCCGGCATGTGGTAGTTTTCGTTCAGCGTGGTGATGTAGTAGTAAACGTTCTCTTGTTTCTCACCGTACATACGCTCCAGACCGTCGTGCATGATCACAGCGACTTCGTACGCGTAAGACGGATCGTAAGAGATACAGTTCGGGATAGTCAGAGACTGAATATGGCTGTGACCATCTTCGTGCTGCAGACCTTCGCCGTTCAGCGTTGTACGACCGGAAGTACCACCGACCAGGAAGCCGCGAGCCTGTTGGTCGCCAGCCTGCCAGCACAGGTCACCGATACGCTGGAAACCGAACATGGAGTAGTAGATGTAGAACGGGATCATCGGCAGGTTGTTGGTGCTGTAAGACGTTGCCGCCGCCAGCCAGGATGCGCCTGCGCCCAGTTCGTTGATACCTTCCTGCAGGATCTGACCTTTTTCGTCTTCTTTGTAGTAAGCAACCTGCTCACGGTCCTGCGGGGTGTACTGCTGGCCGTTCGGGCTGTAGATACCAATCTGACGGAACAAACCTTCCATACCGAAAGTACGCGCTTCATCGGCGATGATCGGCACCAGGCGGTCTTTGATGGATTTATTTTTCAGCATCACGTTCAGGGCACGAACGAAAGCGATCGTGGTAGAGATCTCTTTGTTCTGCTCTTCCAGCAGCGGTGCGAAATCTTCCAGAGTCGGCATCTCGAGCTTCTCAGTGAAGTTCGGCTGACGGCTCGGCAGATAGCCGTGCAGTTTCTGACGCTGAGCGTGCAGGTAGGTGTGCTCTTCAGAACCTTCCGGGAAGGTCACGTACGGCAGTTTTTCGATGTCAGCATCAGCAACCGGTACATTGAAACGATCGCGGACGTAGCGTACGCCGTCCATGTTCATTTTCTTGACCTGGTGAGCGATGTTTTTACCTTCAGCGGTATCGCCCATGCCATAGCCTTTAATGGTATGAGCCAGGATAACGGTCGCTTTGCCTTTGGTATCCTGCGCTTTTTTCAGTGCAGCGAAGACTTTCTTCGGATCGTGACCACCGCGGTTCAGGGCCCAAATCTGCTCGTCAGTCCAGTCAGCAACCAGTGCGGCAGTTTCCGGATATTTACCGAAGAAGTGCTCACGCACGTAGGCGCCGTCTTTGGATTTGAAGGTCTGGTAGTCGCCATCAACGGTTTCGTTCATCAGCTGAATCAGCTTACCGCTGGTATCTTTGCGCAGCAGTTCGTCCCAACGGCCGCCCCAGATAACCTTGATGACATTCCAGCCAGCACCGCTGAAGATACCGTCCAGTTCGTTAATGATTTTGCCGTTACCGGTGACCGGTCCGTCCAGACGCTGCAGGTTGCAGTTGATGACGAAGACCAGGTTGTCCAGTTTTTCACGGGTCGCGATGGTGATGGCGCCTTTAGATTCCGGCTCATCCATCTCACCGTCGCCCAGGAAGGCGTAAACGGTTTGTTTAGAGGTGTCTTTCAGACCACGGTGTTCCAGATACTTCAGGAATTTAGCCTGATAGATAGCACCGATCGGGCCCAGACCCATAGATACGGTCGGGAACTGCCAGAATTCCGGCATCAGTTTCGGGTGCGGATAAGAGGACAGACCGTTGCCGTGAACTTCCTGACGGAAGTTGTTCATCTGCTCTTCAGTCAGACGACCTTCAAGGAAGGCACGTGCGTATACGCCCGGAGAGATGTGGCCCTGGAAGTACACCAGGTCGCCGCCGTCCTGCTCGTTACGCGCACGGAAGAAGTGGTTGAAGCACACTTCGTAGAAAGTCGCGGAGGACTGGAAGGATGCCATGTGGCCGCCCAGTTCGAGATCTTTTTTCGATGCGCGCAGAACGGTCATAATGGCGTTCCAACGAATCGCAGAACGAATTCGACGTTCCAGATCCAGATTCCCCGGGTATTCCGGTTCATCTTCAACGGCAATAGTGTTGACGTAACTGCCTGTAGATGTGCCAGCAGCAACCTTCACCCCGCCTTTGCGGGCTTCAGAAAGGAGTTGGTCAATCAGATACTGAGCGCGCTCAACACCTTCTTCACGGATGACCGATTCGATCGCCTGTAGCCAGTCGCGAGTTTCGATCGGATCCACGTCATTTGGTAAACGTTCTGACATGGGGGTTATTCCTTATCTATCTAATCGTTGATTAATCTGGAACCTGTCCCATTGCGCTCTTGCCCGTCATACTTCGACTTGTCTCATTGTTGGCTTCACGTCCTCATCCCAGTCACTTACTCTAGTAAGCTCCTGGGAATTCGACGCTTGCCGCCGCGATACAAGCCGAATTACTTTGGGCAACTGAAGCGAAGAACGCAATAAGACAGGTTCTGCGTTTAGTTGCCGCGCTCTAAAAATGGCGCTTAAGAACCGGAGTTCTCATCTTTCCGTTGCTGTAAACGACGCAGTGAGCGTTCTCGACGACTCTCCTCACGGCTACGATCCAGCAAAATTTCTTCAATGAACGCCAGGTGACGATGCGACGCTTCACGCGCCTGCTCCGGCTCCCCGGCGATTATCGCCTCGAAAATCCGAGTGCGATGATTGCTGACCTGCGGGAGCATTTCCCGACGGGCGTACAACAATTCAAAGTTCTGACGAACGTTTTGCGCCAGCATCGGCTCCATGCAACGTAGCAAATGGAGGAGCACGACATTGTGTGCGGCTTCGGTGACAGCAATTTGATACTGGACGACGGCGTCTGATTCGGCGTCAAGGTCGCCAGATTGCTGAGCCCGCTCAATTGCCTGGTGCAGTTCGCGAATACGCTCACGGTCAGCCTCATTGCTGCGCAGTGCCGCATAATAAGCCGCGATGCCTTCCAGCGCGTGACGGGTTTCAAGCAGATCAAATTGGGATTCAGGGTGATCGGACAGTAGCTCTACCAGCGGATCGCTGAAGCTCTGCCACAGGCTGCTTTGAACAAAAGTTCCACCGCCCTGGCGACGAAGCAACAAGCCCTTGGCTTCGAGGCGTTGAATCGCCTCACGCAGCGAGGGACGGGAAACGTCAAACTGTTTTGCCAGTTCGCGTTCAGGCGGGAGTTTTTCACCGGGACGCAGCGTCCCTTCAAGGATTAAAAACTCAAGCTGCTGCTCTATCACATCAGATAGTTTTGGTTGGCGGATTTTGCTGTAGGCCATATTCCCTGTCTCTGCCATTAGCCCGTAGTCAATTGGTCTTACCAATTCGCAGTTCGTAGCGGTAAAGTAACAAAGTATTCACCTTCTGTCCATACAGGTTTTGATTGAAATCAGTAAACCACGCACATTTTAACAACCTTACAGAAATAACATTTCAGAATTGTAACTTCACACAAATGATGTGTTTACCCCATTAGAGGTAGCATTAACGTTTATGAAACGAAAAATTAGGCTATTTGAACCGATTCAACCCTGAAAAAACCGACTTTTTATTCACATAAAATGAATTTTACATCACAACCTGCTCAACACCCCTGCCACGGCGCCATTTACAAATGGTTTCTTTTTGTTCGCTTCGTCATCATCCCTTCATAAAGCAGGTGCATTCACCCGCACTTACCACTATTCTCCAGGATACGAAAGGCCTTTAGGCGATTTCATGCTGCGCCTTGCGTAAAGAAATCAATACGAAAACGGAATTTCATAATTACACACCACAACAATATGACAGCCAAATCCATCGGGACTGCACTGACTAAAACTCCCTTGAATATAGATAGCTATGCTATTTGGCAGGGACAGACAACGCAGCAGTAACCTGAAGGACGACGCGTATAAACATAATAACCACACACGAGGTTTCATGATGGAAGGTCAACAGCATGGCGATCGGCTTAAGCGCGGCCTGAAAAACCGCCATATTCAGCTTATTGCCCTGGGCGGTGCTATCGGTACCGGCCTGTTTCTGGGCAGTGCATCGGTGATTCAATCTGCAGGCCCCGGGATCATTCTGGGCTATGCAATCGCTGGTTTTATCGCCTTCCTGATCATGCGTCAGTTAGGCGAAATGGTTGTCGAAGAGCCGGTAGCAGGTTCATTCAGCCATTTTGCGTATAAGTACTGGGGTGGGTTTGCCGGCTTTGCCTCCGGCTGGAACTACTGGGTGCTGTACGTTCTGGTGGCCATGGCGGAACTGACTGCCGTTGGGAAATACATCCAGTTCTGGTGGCCTGAGATCCCAACCTGGGTCTCCGCGGCGGTGTTCTTTGTTGCCATCAATGCGATTAACCTGACCAACGTGAAAGTGTTCGGGGAAATGGAGTTCTGGTTCGCCATTATTAAAGTTGTCGCGGTTGTCGCCATGATCCTCTTCGGTGGCTGGCTGCTGTTCAGCGGCAACGGCGGCCCGCAGGCAACCGTGAGCAACCTGTGGGATCAAGGCGGTTTCCTGCCGCATGGTTTCACCGGGCTGGTGATGATGATGGCGATAATCATGTTCTCGTTTGGCGGTCTGGAACTGGTCGGCATCACCGCCGCTGAAGCAGATAACCCTGAGCAGAGCATTCCAAAAGCCACAAACCAGGTTATTTACCGCATCCTGATTTTCTATGTGGGTTCACTGGCCGTCCTGTTGTCGCTGCTGCCATGGACGCGTGTCACCGCGGATACCAGCCCGTTCGTCCTGATCTTCCACGAGCTGGGCGATACCTTTGTCGCCAACGCGCTGAACGTGGTTGTTCTGACCGCCGCGCTTTCGGTATACAACAGCTGCGTTTACTGCAACAGCCGCATGCTGTTTGGCCTGGCTCAGCAGGGTAACGCGCCAAAAGCACTGATGAGCGTCGATAAACGCGGCGTGCCGGTCAACACCATCCTGGTGTCGGCGGTAGTGACTGCACTGTGCGTACTGATTAACTACTTCGCACCGGAGTCGGCGTTTGGTCTGCTGATGGCGCTGGTTGTCTCCGCCCTGGTCATCAACTGGGCAATGATCAGCCTGGCACACATGAAGTTCCGTCGTGCCAAACAGCAGCAGGGCGTCGTTTCACGCTTCCCGGCCCTGTTCTACCCGGTCGGTAACTGGGTCTGCCTGCTGTTCATGCTGGCGGTGCTGGTGATCATGCTGATGACCCCAGGAATGGCGATTTCCGTTTACCTGATCCCGGTCTGGATTGCGATTCTTGGCGTCGGATACCTGTTTAAACA
Organism: Klebsiella sp. B345; assembly: GCF_051131735.1. Classification (NCBI taxonomy): domain Bacteria; kingdom Pseudomonadati; phylum Pseudomonadota; class Gammaproteobacteria; order Enterobacterales; family Enterobacteriaceae; genus Klebsiella; species Klebsiella sp. B345. The sequence goes on along the minus strand of NZ_CP180443.1, from coordinate 3,825,069 downwards.
GAAAAGTGCCAGCGCAGTAAAAGCACAATAATACATCTCCCAAGGCTGTGTCCGCCCTGAACTGGCGGGCACAGCGCATTGTTAGCTGGTTCACACTTTCCTCTCCATAGCATATTTATCCATATCGTTGACCTAATACTGCAACGCATTTATTCGTTACTCAGCAAATAATTCTCTCCATATCGTAATGGGGAGATCGCCAGATGGCAGGCAATAAACTTTCAGTCAGAGAAAAGATTGGCTACGGGATGGGTGATGCCGGATGTAACATCATTTTCGGCGCCATCATGTTGTTTGTTAACTATTTTTACACGGATATCTTTGGACTGACGCCGGCCCTGGTCGGTGTGTTGCTACTCTCAGTACGCGTGATCGATGCGGTAACGGACCCGATTATGGGCGCCATGGCCGACCGCACCCGCAGTAAATATGGCCGCTTCCGTCCCTGGCTGCTGTGGATAGCCTTCCCCTATGCGTTGTTCAGCGTGCTGATGTTCACGACGCCGGAATGGACCTATCACAGCAAAGTTATCTATGCCTTCGTCACCTACTTCCTGCTCTCCCTGACCTATACAGCGATCAACATTCCCTACTGTTCATTGGGTAGCGTGATTACTAATGACCCACAGGAACGCGTAGCCTGCCAGTCGTACCGCTTCGTGATGGTCGGCATTGCCACCCTGCTGCTGTCGCTGACGCTGCTGCCAATGGCGGACTGGTTCGGCGGCGCTGATAAAGCCAAAGGCTACCAGATGGCGATGACCGTACTGGCGCTCATCGGAATGTGCATGTTCTTGTTCTGCTTCGCCACCGTGCGCGAACGCGTGCAGCCAGCGGTTCAGACCAATGATGAACTGAAAAAAGACCTTAAGGACGTGTGGAAAAATGATCAGTGGGTCCGCATTCTGCTGCTGACGCTGTGCAACGTCTGCCCGGGTTTCATCCGCATGGCGGCCACCATGTACTACGTGACCTGGGTCATGCAGCAAAGTACCCACTTCGCGACTCTGTTTATCAGCCTCGGCGTGGTCGGGATGATGATCGGCAGCATGCTGGCAAAAGTGCTGACCGACCGCTGGTGCAAACTGCAGGTATTCTTCTGGACCAATATCGTACTGGCGATCTTCTCCTGCGCCTTCTACTTCTTCGACCCGCATGCCACCATGATGATTATGGTGCTCTATTTCCTGCTCAATATCCTGCATCAGATCCCATCGCCGCTGCACTGGTCGCTGATGGCCGACGTGGATGATTACGGCGAGTGGAAAACCGGCAAACGCATCACCGGTATCAGCTTCTCTGGCAACCTCTTCTTCCTTAAAGTCGGGCTGGCGGTCGCGGGAGCCATGGTCGGCTTCCTGCTCTCCTGGTACGGCTACGATGCGGGCGCCAAAGAACAGAGCGCCTCAGCGGTTAACGGCATTGTGCTGCTGTTCAGCGTGATCCCCGGCATCGGCTATCTGATCACCGCCGGCGTGGTGCGCATGCTGAAGGTCAATCGCGAATTTATGCGTCAAATCCAGTCGGACCTGGAAAAGCGCCGTACAAACTACAGCGAACTCAATACCTGGCAGGATCACAAAACCAGTGAACACGTAAGGAAAGCTTGATGAACAACTGGCCCAACCCGTTTATTGAACAGCGCGCAGACCCGTATATTCTGCGCCATCAGGACCACTACTATTTTATCGCCTCAGTGCCGGAATATGACCGGCTGGAGATCCGCCGCGCCGCCACCCTGGAAGGTCTGCGCCAGGCGAAGCCGGTGGTAGTCTGGCGCAAACCGGAAAGCGGCCCGATGAGCCAGCTGATCTGGGCGCCGGAGCTGCATGAAATGAACGGCAAGTGGTACATCTATTATGCCGCCACCCACACCCACGACCTGGATGAACTGGGGATGTTCCAGCACCGGATGTTTGTCCTTGAATGTGCCGACAGCGATCCGCTGAGCGGCCAGTGGGTAGAAAAAGGTCAGGTGCACACGCCGTTCGATACCTTTGCTCTCGACGCTACCACTTTCCAGCATCAGGGTAAGCAGTGGTATCTGTGGGCGCAGAAGGCCCCGCATATTGCCGGCAACTCCAACCTGTATCTGGCAGAGCTGGAGAATCCCTGGACGCTGAAAGGCGAACCGGTAATGCTGAGCAAACCGGAATTTGACTGGGAATGCCGCGGTTTTAAGGTCAATGAAGGTCCAGCGGTACTGGTGCACGGCGACCGGCTGTTTATCAGCTATTCTGCCAGCGCCACCGATGAGAACTACTGCATGGGGCTGCTGTGGATAGACCAGCAGGCCGACCCGCTGCGCCCGGAAAACTGGCATAAATCACCGGAGCCGGTGTTCCGTACCAGCTATGAGAACCGTCAGTACGGTCCCGGTCACAATGGCTTTACGCAAACCCCGGAAGGGGAAGATGTACTGGTCTATCACGCCCGGAACTACACCGAAATTGAAGGCGACCCGCTGTACGACCCCAATCGCCATACCCGGCTAAAGCTGGTGCACTGGCAAGAAAACGGGATGCCTGACTTCGGCATCCCGGCTGCGGACACAGAGTAAAACACCGCCCCTGTCCGGATACGGGCAGGGGGTTAAATCAAGGTGCCGTAAATCGTCAGCAGCGCCATGATGACCACCACCACCAGCGAGGTTTTCTTGGCCATTGAGACCGCGGCTTTTGGCGTCTCGACCTTATCGACATGCGGCTCGCGCGCCAGAGAAAACTGCGCCAGACGAGTCAACACCTGATACTGCGATGAATGGCGATCGCCCAACGAAGCAAACCAGGCCGGCAACGCTCTTTCTCCGTGCCCCACCAGCGCATACACCACACCGACCAGACGCACCGGCAGCCAGTCCACCACGTGTAAAATCGCATCAATCCCCGACTGTTGACGATGGCGAGGCGTTTGATAGCGCGCCAGCCATGTTTGCCAGGCACGCAGCACGCAGTATCCAATCAGCGTGACAGGCCCCCAGCTGCCGCCCACCACAAACCAGAACAGCGGTGCCAGGTAGTACCGGTAATTGATCCACAGTAGCGCGTTTTGCAGCTCGCTGAGAAATTCGCGGTTATCGCAGCCGGGCGGCACACCGTGAATCAGCGTCAGCTCGCTGGCCATCGCATCACAGGCGTGACTATCGTTGCGGGATGCCGCTTTAAGATACGCATGATAATGCAGCCGTACCCGACCGGCGCCAATGCACAGCAGCCCCAGCAGAATCCAGAAAATCAGCAACGGCACGTTAAACAGCACTCCGTGCAGCAGGCGCTGAATAATAAACACCGCCGCCATCGCGACCACCGTCATTAACAGAGTAGCGGCGAACGAAAAATGCTTCACCCGACGAAACAGCACTTCCAGTCGATGATCGAGCTGCCAGTGTTCACCCAGCTTAAACAGACGTTCAGCGATGAGAACCAACAGCGTAGTAAACAACGTCATGGCATCTCCTTTTCTGACGAAGCGGTCAGCAGACCGCGGAATTTTGCCCAGTCAAAAGCCGGGCCGGGATCCGTTTTCCGTACCGGTGCAATATCGCTGTGGCCGGTGATATTGTCGGCGATGGCCGGATACAGCGCGATCAGCTGCCGCGTCACGGCTACCAGTTGCTGGTACTGTGCATCGGTATAGGCCAGCGTGTCTGTCCCTTCCAGCTCAATACCAATAGAAAAGTCATTGCAACGCTCTCGCCCCTGATACAGGGAGACGCCCGCATGCCACGCCCGCTTATCGAAAGGAACATACTGCACGATCTCGCCATCACGGCGAATCAGACAATGTGCGGAAACACGCAGGTGCGCGATCTCAGCAAAGAAAGGATGGGCGTTGGGATCGAGAGTGCCACTGAACAGCGCGTCAATCCACGGGCCACCAAACTCCCCAGGCGGCAGGCTAATATTATGCACCACCAATAACGAAGGGGCTTCATCATCCGGACGGCAATCATGGTGCGGCGAAGGAACCCGACGCGCCTCCATCAGCCATCCCCCATTCAACTGCATGTGACCTCTCCTTTCACTCACTGGTGCTCCCGGGCCTCCACTGGCCAAAGGATGCTGATTATCATACACAAAATTGTTCGGCCTGCCGCACAACATCCCTGCATATTCAACGCCAACGCAGGGAAAAACCAACGGGCCAGGCGGCAGGAACCGCCAAGTGTATATGGTGTAAAAACACGGTTCAGGTTAGCATGTTTCCCATTGCTGAATCTTATCTATCTGGAGCTTTATCATGTCGCCTCGTCGCTACAATCCCGACCGCCGCCGTGACGCGCTGCTGGAACGCATTAACCTCGATATCCCGGATGCCGTCGCCCAATCTTTGCGGGAAGACCTCGGTGGCGAAGTGAATGCCAACAACGATATTAGCGCCCAATTATTGCCGGAAGACGCACGCTCGCATGCGGTCATTATTACGCGCGAAGATGGCGTATTTTGCGGTAAACGCTGGGTGGAAGAAGTCTTCATTCAACTGGCCGGCGACGATGTCAGCATCACCTGGCACGTCGCGGATGGCGATATGATTAAAGCCGATCAGCCGCTGTTTGAACTGGACGGCCCGTCTCGTGTCCTGCTGACCGGGGAACGTACTGCACTGAACTTCGTGCAGACACTGTCCGGCGTCGCCAGCGAAGTGCACCGCTATGTCGATCTGCTAGCGGGCACGAAAACCCAGTTGCTCGATACGCGTAAAACGCTGCCAGGCCTGCGTACCGCACTAAAATACGCCGTATTGTGCGGTGGCGGCGCCAACCATCGCCTGGGCTTATCCGACGCCTTCCTGATCAAAGAAAACCACATCATCGCTTCCGGTTCGGTACGCCAGGCGGTGGAAAAAGCCTTCTGGCTGCATCCGGACGTGCCGGTCGAAGTGGAAGTGGAATCGCTGGATGAACTGGACGAAGCGCTGAAAGCGGGTGCAGATATCATTATGCTCGACAACTTCACCACCGACCTGATGCGTGAAGCCGTGCAGCGGACCCAGGGCCAGGCAGCGCTGGAAGTCTCCGGCAACGTAACCTTCGATACTATCCGCGAATTTGCCGAAACCGGCGTGGATTACATCTCTGTCGGCGCCCTCACCAAGCACGTGCGCGCGCTCGATCTCTCCATGCGTTTTCGTTGATTGACGCCCCCGGTGCCGGTCCGGCGCCGGGGCTATCATTTGCTAAGCCGCTAGCATTTCTCACCTGCCATTTGTGTAACAACACCAGAAAGCCTGGAATCTCGTTTCCTACCCTCTTATTTGCTATTCGCCGCCGTCGCCAAAGCCCGTCACCGTACTCCTGACAACACAAGGAGCACTTATGGACAGACAACGCGGATTTACTCTGATCGAACTGATGGTGGTTATCGGGATCATCGCTATTTTGAGCGCCATCGGTATTCCGGCTTACCAGAATTATCTGCGTAAAGCCGCCCTGACCGACATGCTACAAACGTTCGTACCCTACCGTACAGCCATTGAATTATGCGCCCTCGAACACGGCGGCCTCACCACCTGCGATGCAGGTAGCCAGGGCATACCGTCCCCCGCCACTACGCGCTACGTCGCCACCATGAGCGTCGCCAAAGGCATCGTCACCCTCGACGGGCAAGAGAGCCTCACGGGTCTGAGCGTAACCCTGACACCCGGCTGGGACAATGCCAACGGCATCACCGGTTGGCAACGCGTATGCAATATTGCCAGTAACAGTTCGCTCAAGCAGGCCTGTGAAGATGTCTTTCGCATAAACTGAGGCCACCACGATGAAAACCGAACAATTGGTCACCCTCTGCCAGCGCTATCATGCCCTGCTGCTCAATAGCGATGAGCACACCATCGTCATCGCGGTGGTCGATAGCCCAGCACCAGAACTCATGGAAGCCCTGCGTTTCGCAACCCAGAAGCGAATCGATATTGAGTGCTGGAGCCAGGATCAGATGAACAAGCGTCTGCAGACCGGTCAACCTTTGCTGCCCGCCGGTAACGATATGACGTCAGGCGTTATTAAGCAGGTCAATCAGATCCTTGAGCAGGCCTTACACCAGCGCGCCTCCGATATTCATATTGAACCGGAGGAAAGTCATCTGCGCATTCGCCTGCGAATCGACGGTGTCCTGCACCCGCTGCCATTCCTGTCACCTGAACTCACGGCCCCAATTACCGCGCGGCTTAAGGTGCTCGGTAATCTGGATATTGCCGAACACCGCCTGCCGCAGGACGGTCAGTTCACGCTGATATTTGCTGGCCGTCCGGTCTCGTTTCGTATCGCCACCCTGCCCTGTCGTCACGGAGAGAAAATCGTGCTGCGCCTGTTGCATCAAGTTGAACAAGCGCTCGACATTGACGCCCTGGGGCTGGCACCAGAGCAGCTCAGAGTCTTTCGCTCCGCGCTGGAGCAGCCGCAAGGCCTGATGCTGGTTACCGGCCCTACCGGTAGCGGTAAAACCGTGACGCTCTATAGCGCGCTGCAGGCCCGCAATCAGGACGCCGTCAATATATGTAGCGTCGAGGATCCGCTCGAGATCCCGATCGTCGGTATGAACCAGACACAGATTAACCCCCGCGCCGGGCTTAACTTCCAGAACGTGTTGCGAGCGCTGTTGCGTCAGGATCCGGATATTGTGATGGTCGGGGAAATTCGCGATGCCGAAACCGCGGAAATTGCCATTAAAGCCGCGCAAACCGGGCATCTGGTCCTGTCTACGCTGCATACCAACTCGACCAGCGAAAGCCTGATCCGCCTGCAGCAAATGGGCGTCGCCAGTTGGATGATCTCTTCCGCGCTCTCCCTGGTCGTGGCGCAACGTCTGGTGCGAAAGCTCTGCGTGCATTGCCGATGTGAAACCGGCCAGCATGCCGATGTCCCGCGCACGTTGTGGCCACGTCCGCTCCCTCGCTGGCAAGCCATGGGCTGCCAGCACTGCTATCACGGCTACTATGGTCGCCAGGCATTATTCGAACTGCTGCCAGTGAACACCGCACTGCGTCAGGCGATTGCTCACGGCCTTAATGCCATAGAAATTGAATCTATGGCGCGCGAAGCGGGAATGATGACGCTGTTTGAAAGCGGCTGCGAAGCGGTGGAACAAGGGCTAACCAGCCTTGAAGAGGTTATCCGTGTACTGGGGATCCCTCATGGCTACTAACCGTCTCTGGCGCTGGCAAGGAGTTGATGCACAAGGAGAACATTGCCAGGGAACCCAGTGGAGCCAAAGTCGACTGGACATCTGTCAGGCGCTGACTCATGAACGAATCATTCCGCTGGCGGTTCGCCGCTGCGCGGTCAAAAACGCACTCTGGCACCCACGCTATAGTGGCCAGGTTGTGCGCCAGCTCGCCGCCCTGCTGCAAGCCGGGCTTCCGTTGGCAGAAGGCCTGGTGCTGCTAGCGCAACAGCAGTCCAACGCCCAGTGGCAGGCACTGCTCTGTACTCTGGCTCAGGAGCTGGCGCAGGGTACTTCACTCTCTGCGGCGCTGGAAAAATGGCCTCAGGCATTTTCACCGCTCTATCTGGCGATGATACGCACCGGGGAACTTACCGGTAAACTCGATTTCTGCTGCCTGCAGCTGGCGCGTCAGCAACAGGAGCAGCAGCAACTGGCAGAGAAAGTGAAAAAAGCCGTGCGCTATCCCGTCATCATCCTGGGCCTGGCCCTGCTGGTGGTGATGGCGATGCTCTGTTTTGTTCTGCCAGAGTTTGCGGCTATCTATCAAACCTTCAATACGCCGCTGCCGTTATTGACGCAGCTCGTGATCCACGCCAGTGAAGGGCTGATCCGTCACTGGCCCTGGCTGATTTTGCTGGTCATTTTACCCCTCGCCCTCAATCAGCTCTCCCACCGCCGGCCGCAGTGGCTACTGCAGCGACAGAAAATGCTACATGCTCTGCCCGTGGTGGGAAAGCTTATCCGCGGGCAATTGCTGAGCCAGATCTTCACCGTGCTTACCCTCACCCAACGCGCCGGCATCAGTTTTCTGCAAGGTCTGGAAAGCGTCCAGGATACGCTAACCTGCCCGTTATGGCGCCAGCGGATCCAGCAGGTGCACCAGCACATTACGCAGGGTGTTCCTATCTGGCAGGCTCTCGATCGCAGCGGTGGTTTCACACCATTATGCTTGCAGCTGATCCGCACCGGAGAAGCATCCGGCTCACTGGATACCATGCTGGACAATCTCGCCCGGCACCATAGTGAACAGACGCATTATCAGGCTGAAAACCTGGCGACGTTGCTGGAACCCATGTTGTTGTTGATAACCGGAATAATTGTTGGCGTACTGGTGGTGGCGATGTATTTACCCATTTTTCATCTGGGCGACGCGATTAGCGGTATGGCGGGATAAATGCTGGCGCGTAACGCGCCAGCATCTGGCATTACAGGCTGTTGAACACGCGGTTCTCTTGTTCCTGTACGCGAATAAAGGTGGTGCGTTTGGTCAGTTCTTTCAGACGCGAGGCACCCACATAGGTGCAGGCAGAGCGCAGGCCGCCGAGGATATCGCGCGCGGTATTCTCAACCGGGCCACGCAGAAGCAGCTTAACGGTTTTACCTTCCGCTGCGCGGTACTGCGCAACGCCGCCAACGTGACGGGTCATCGCGGACTCAGAGCTCATGCCGTAGAACAGCATGAATTTCTCGCCGTTTTCTTCGACCACTTTGCCGCCGCTCTCTTCATGACCGGCCAGCATGCCACCGAGCATGACAAAATCAGCACCGCCGCCAAAAGCTTTTGCTACATCACCAGGCATCGTACAGCCACCATCGCTGACGATCTGGCCGCCCAGACCATGCGCCGCATCGGCACATTCAATCACGGCGGAAAGCTGCGGATAACCCACGCCGGTCTTCACTCGAGTGGTACATACGGAACCCGGGCCGATACCGACTTTCACGATATCAGCGCCAGAGAGAATTAGCTCTTCGCACATTTCGCCGGTGACGACGTTACCCGCACAGATAGTTTTCTGCGGCCAGGCTTCACGAGCTTTAGCAACGAACTGAACAAAATGCTCAGAGTAGCCATTCGCCACATCGATGCAAACGAAGTTCAGCTGTGGATTTTGAACGAGGATCTGTTTGGTTTTTTCGAAATCAACATCAGAAGTCCCGGTGGACACCATAATGTATTTCAGCACATCCGCAGAAGATGACTGCACAAAACCCTGCCACTCTTCAACGCTATAATGTTTATGAACCGCGGTGAGAATGCCGAAAGACGCCAGCGCTTTCGCCATGCCAAACGTCCCGACGGTGTCCATGTTAGCGGCAATGATCGGCACGCCGGACCATGACTGGCCAGAATGTTTAAATGTGAATTCACGTTCCAGCTCAACATCAGAACGGCTTTTGAGGGTAGAGCGTTTTGGGCGGATAAGAACGTCTTTAAAACCAAGCTTCAGATCTTCTTCAATACGCATGTGCGAATTCCTGGGGTTAATTGCATTATTGTGAGAGCACAACTCCAGTGACGTTATCATACGCACGAATCATGGCTGCGCAAGACTGCGATTTTCACTTTTTTTACGCTACAATCGTATAAATTTACCTGGTGAATAGTGAATAACGCGATCGCAAGCACCAACATGCGATGCATTAAATTTAACCAGTTGATTTATATATACAAAATAAACCAGTATAGGTTGTGACCCACTCTGTTGGCTTGCGCCACTGTGATGGGATTTCGCTCGTAAGAGCATCGGGGGCGTGTACGACCGGCGCCACTGGAATGTAATGTGTTCATTGGTCAGATCGGGATACGGAGTGTATGAGGTATACGGTAGCGTTAACGGGCGGTATTGGCAGTGGTAAAAGTACCGTGGCCGATGCATTTTCTCACCTTGGAGTTAACGTTATTGATGCCGACATCATTGCTCGTCAGGTGGTTGAACCCGGAACCCCGGCACTGCAAGCTATCGCCGCTCATTTTGGCTCAGGGATGCTCCATGATGACGGTACGCTGAACCGCCGCGCATTACGCGAAAAGATCTTCGCCCACCCCGACGATAAAACCTGGCTTAACGCGCTCCTGCATCCGCTTATTCAGCAGGAAACACGCCGACAGATGCAGGCGGCGAACTCCCCCTACATTCTTTGGGTTGTCCCCTTACTGGTTGAAAACCACCTGGCCGCGAAAGCCGATCGTGTGTTGGTCGTTGATGTCCCGAAAGAGACACAGATCGAACGGACGATGTCACGTGACCGGGTCAGCCGTGAACATGCAGAACATATTCTTGCCGCCCAGGCGACGCGCGAACAGCGTCTCGCCGTTGCGGATGATGTCATTGAAAACACAGGCACGCCGGATGCCATCGCATCGGATGTTGCCCGCCTGCACGACCGGTATCTACTCCTGGCATCGCAGGCCGCCTCACAGGAAAAATCGTAATGCACACCCCTGTTCTGTTTGAACATCCACTGAACGAGAAAATGCGCACCTGGCTGCGCATTGAATTTTTAACGCAGCAGCTGTCCGTTCACCCGACGTTAGCCACTTATGCTGATGCGCTCCATTTTTTCCGCAACGCGGGCGATCTTTTAGATGTTCTGGAGCGCGGCGAAGTCCGAACGGATATGCTGAAAGAGCTAGAACGCCAGCAGCGTAAACTGCAGTCCTGGGCTGAAGTCCCCGGTGTCGATCAAGAGCGCATTGGCGCCTTGCGTCAGCAGCTCAAACAGTGCGGCAGCGTCCTGATATCCGCACCGCGCATCGGCCAGTTTCTGCGCGAAGACCGGCTGATAGCCCTGGTACGGCAGCGGCTGAGCATTCCTGGCGGCTGCTGCAGCTTTGACCTTCCGACGTTGCACATCTGGCTGCATATGCCCCAGGCACATCGTGACGAGCAGGTCGAAAAATGGTTAGCCAGCCTCGAGCCTCTGACACAATCGCTGGTGCTGATCCTTGACCTGATCCGCAACTCTGCCCCTTTCCGCAAGCAAACCAGCCTTAACGGCTTTTATCAGGATAACGGTGAAGATGCCGACCTGCTACGCTTGCGTCTGGATATTGCCAGCCAGCTCTACCCGCAAATTTCCGGCCATAAGAGCCGCTTTGCTATTCGCTTCCTGCCGCTGGATAGCGAGCTTGGCGTGGTACCTGAGCGTTTTGATTTTGAACTGGCGTGTTGTTAAGGAGTAAAAATGTCAGAAGAGACGATAGTCAACTGCCCTACCTGCGGTAAGACCGTAGCCTGGAATGAACAAAGCCCGTTTCGGCCATTTTGCTCTAAGCGCTGCCAGCTGATCGATCTCGGCGAGTGGGCGGCGGAAGAAAAACGTATCCCCAGCGCAGGCGATCTGTCCGACAGCGATGGCTGGAGCGAAGAACAGCAGCACTAATCGCACGAGCCCGGCCATATGGTAAGAGGCCGGGCAACAGTATTTACGGGGCCGCCTGCACTAATTTGGTAATCACCGGTTCGTTCGCCGGCGGGAACGCGTCTGCGACTAATGCCCGCTGCGCAATCCAGCGCCCTGGCTGCCCCTCTTTCCCCCACGGTTCTCCGGCCCAGTCCTCAACCAGCCAGAACCACAGCGTAATATGTCGGTCCGGGAACTGGTACTCCAGGGTGTCAAACAAACGGGAGGACTCGACCGTAATCCCGACCTCTTCCTGAAGCTCACGCACCAGCGCTTGCTCCGGGGTTTCTCCGGCTTCAATTTTGCCCCCTGGAAACTCAAGTTTATTGGCCATATGGGCATCGGATGCCCGCTGGGTAATAAAGATTTCGCCCAGCTGATTACGAATAATGCCGACGGAAATTTGCAGTTTTTTCATTGTCTTCATTCCATAAAAAAGGCGCAGATATCTGCGCCTTTATTTTTTACTCTCTGAGATTAGCTCAGACGGCCGTGGCACTGTTTATATTTTTTACCAGAACCGCACGGGCAAGGATCGTTACGGCCCACTTTACGGTCGCCGGTTTCCTCGGCCAGCGCGGCGGCAGCGGCAGTGTCGTCATCCTGATGGCTGAGCTGCTGCATCTGCGCCAGGCGTTCAGCTTCCTCACGACGCTGCTGCTCCATCGCTTCAACTTCTTCCGGCATGCGGACCTGAACTTTGCTCAGTGTGCTGATCACTTCATACTTCAGGGATTCCAGCATCGCGGCGAACATGGAGAAGGATTCACGCTTATATTCCTGCTTCGGATCTTTCTGCGCATAGCCACGCAGATGGATACCCTGACGCAGGTAGTCCATTGCCGCCAGGTGCTCTTTCCACAGGGAGTCCAGAGTCTGGAGCATGACGCCTTTTTCGAAATGACGCATCATTTCGGTGCCAACCACTTCTTCCTTACGCTGATAGGTTTCAACCGCGCTCTGCAGAATACGCTCGCGCAACGTCTCTTCGTGCAGTTCCGGCTCTTTATCCAGCCACTCTTTCAGCGGCAGCTCAAGGTCGAAGTCGTTTTTCAGACGTTCCTGCAGGCCTTCAACATCCCACATTTCTTCCAGCGACTGCGGCGGAATATGGGCATCGATGGTCGCTTTGAAAACGTCTTCGCGGATGCTGTTAATGGTTTCGCTAACATCGGAGACGTCCAGCAGTTCGTTACGCTGGCTATAGATGGCACGACGCTGATCGTTCGCCACGTCATCATATTCCAGCAGTTGCTTACGAATATCAAAGTTGCGGCTTTCCACTTTACGCTGGGCGTTAGCGATGGCTTTGGTGACCCACGGGTGTTCAATCGCTTCGCCCGGTTTCATCCCCAGCTTACGCATCATGCCGGAGACACGGTCGGAGGCAAAAATACGCATCAGGGCATCTTCCATCGACAGGTAGAAGCGGGAAGAACCGGCATCACCCTGACGACCAGAACGGCCACGCAGCTGGTTATCGATACGACGCGATTCATGACGCTCGGTACCGATAATGTGCAGACCACCGGCAGCCAGTACGGCATCGTGACGAATCTGCCAGTCGGCTTTAATCTGCTCGATTTGTTCCGGCGTCGGATCTTCCAGCGCTGCCACTTCGGCCTGCCAGCTACCGCCGAGCATAATATCGGTACCACGACCGGCCATGTTGGTGGCGATGGTCACCGCTGACGGGTAGCCCGCCTGAGCAACGATATCCGCTTCGCTGGCGTGGAACTTGGCGTTCAGTACGTTGTGTTTGATACCGGCTTTCGTCAGTTCATGTGAAACCACTTCTGATTTTTCAATCGAAATAGTACCCACCAGCACCGGTTGGCCAGCAGCAGTACGCTCTTTAATATCTTCGATGATCGCCTGAATTTTTTCCGCTTCGGTCATATAGACCAGATCCGCCATATCTTTACGGATCATCGGACGGTTGGTCGGCACGACCACGGTATCCAGTTTATAGATAGAGCTGAATTCAAAGGCTTCGGTATCCGCAGTACCGGTCATCCCTGCCAGCTTCTCGTACAGACGGAAGTAGTTCTGGAAAGTGATGGAGGCCAGCGTCTGGTTCTCATTCTGGATATCCACACCCTCTTTCGCTTCAACGGCCTGATGCAGACCATCAGACCAGCGGCGCCCCTGCATCGTACGACCGGTGTGCTCATCGACAATAATGACTTCGCCATCCTTAACGATATAGTCAACGTCGCGGGTGAACAGCACGTGCGCGCGCAGCGCAGCCGTCACGTGGTGCATCAGCATAATATTGGACGGTGAATACAGTGATTCTCCTTCGTCCATAATACCTTCCTGCACCAGCAATTCTTCAATCAGCACCAGACCGCGTTCGGTCAGGTTAACCTGACGCGCTTTCTCATCGACAGAGAAGTGACCTTCACCGGTAAAGGTGTCGGAATCTTCTTTCTCCTGGCGCACCAGGTGCGGGATGATCTTGTTAACGCGTTTGTACATTTCTGAGCTGTCTTCGGCCGGGCCAGAAATGATCAGCGGAGTACGCGCTTCATCGATGAGGATGGAGTCCACCTCATCCACCAGCGCATAGTGCAGCTTACGCTGTACGCGTTCTTCAGGGCTAAACGCCATGTTGTCACGCAGGTAGTCAAAGCCGTATTCGTTGTTGGTACCGTAGGTAATATCCGCACCGTACGCTTCACGTTTGGCTGGCGCAGGCAGACCGGACATGTTGATACCGACGGTCATCCCGAGGAACTCGAACAGCGGACGGTTGTTTTCAGCATCACGCTGTGCCAGGTAGTCGTTGACGGTAACCACGTGGACGCCTTTTCCTGACAGTGCATTCAGATACGCAGGCAGGGTTGCGGTCAGGGTTTTACCTTCACCGGTACGCATTTCCGCGATGCAGCGTTCGTTCAATACCATACCGCCCAGCAACTGGACGTCGAAGTGACGCATCCCGAACACTCGTTTACTGGCTTCACGTACCACCGCAAAGGCCTCAGGGATCAGGCTCTCAACGCTTTCACCTTTCTCAAGGCGAGCACGGAATTCGACAGTTTTACCTTTCAGCTCGTCATCGGAGAGCTTTTCCATTGCCGGTTCCATGGCGTTGATCACGCCAACGATTTTGCGCATACGGCGCAGGGTACGATCGTTACGACTACCGAAAACTTTAGTTAATAATTTGATTAGCATAATAAAATCTCAAACGCCCCGCATCGCGGAGTCACAAAAAAGAATAATCCGTTTTTCGTTTAGCTGAGACGTTGAGGCCCTGCGCGTATCCCGGCGACCTGGCTGATCCAGGCCGAGATACTAAAGGCAGAATGGGACGGGTTGTAGGCCAGAAGACGGACGGCAACCGGCGGTTTGCTCTCCTGCGTCAGCAGTGCGCTGAGCGTGTCGAGTAAAGCCAGGTGCTGCGCCTGTAATGGCGAAGATTCTTCCGCAACCGGCAACGCCTGCGGTGCCATAGCAAATGACAGATGGCGAATAACCGTGCGTATTGCATGCTGATGCCAGTAATCGACGGTAAAGTTAGGTCGACGACTGGCTTCCAGCAGCGCCAGCTGGGAGAAGTTAACTTTCGTTGGATTATGGTTACTGGCCGTTGCTTTCGCCGGTGACGCGGTTTCGTGGCTATTGCTAAGCGCCGGCAAGCCGAGACTAGCCGCGACCATCCCCAACAGGAGATGCGGCCAGAAATATCGTCTGCCAAACTGTCGCCAGCGCGTCAGCAATCCACTCACGTACGTTACCTTTAGTTGAAGCAACCCCAGGAAAAAATTTTGCGCCCAAATACTACCATTAATACTGCGCTACGGCAGCATGAATGACAGCTCTGGCAAGTCAAAAGCGCTCAATAAAACAGCGAACGAACAATGAACAGCGCCGGAGAATTACAGCAGCCATAGGAGGGGAAGGCTAAAAAAGAAAAAAGACTGGCCCCCTGGCCGGAGAGGGTACCAGGTTACCAGTCGATTTTACTGAATGGTCAGGCTTACGCCATAACCATTGACGGTGCACGGAACGCCAGCGGCAGTTCTGCTTCGTCTTCGAAAGTCACATATTCCCAGGCTTCCTGTTTTGCCAGGACGGCCTGCAGCAATTTGTTATTCAACGCGTGACCAGATTTGAACGCCGTGAATGCACCGATGATATTGTGACCACACATAAACAGGTCACCAATCGCATCCAGCATTTTATGGCGGACAAACTCATCTTCGAAGCGCAAACCGTCTTCGTTCAATACGCGATAATCGTCAACAACGATGGCACAATCGAAGCTGCCGCCCAGGCACAGGCCGCGGGACTGCAGATATTCGATATCACGCATAAAACCAAAAGTACGAGCGCGACTAATCTGGCGCATAAATGCATCAGCAGAGAAGTTCATCGCGTAGCGCTGGTTGCTTGCATCAATCGCCGGATGGTTAAAGTCGATGGTAAAGTCCAACGAAAAACCATTGTACGGTTTGAATTCAGCCCATTTGTCGCCATCTTCAACACGCACGGTGTCTTTGATGCGGACAAATTTCTTCGCACAGTTCAGTTCATCGATGCCGGCATCCAGCAACAGATAAACGAACGGCGCAGCACTACCATCCATAATTGGAATTTCCGGCGCATCGACTTCAATCACAATGTTGTCAATGCCCAGGCCAGCCAGTGCGGCATTCAGGTGCTCGACTGTTGAAATCCGCACGTCATGCTCGTTCACCAGGCAAGTACAGAGCATGGTATCCCGCACAGATTTGGCATCAGCCGGAAAATCAACCGGTGGATTCAAGTCGGTGCGACGATAGATGACCCCGGTATTTGCCGGCGCAGGGCGTAACGTCAGGGTGACTTTCTTGCCGGTATGCAAACCGACGCCAGTCGCCTGAACGATACGTTTAAGAGTCCTTTGTTTGATCATCGTATAATCTCGCCAAGTTACCTATCCAACCGAAGTATATTATACATTCGGGAGGGCAGTTTAGCACAAAGAGCGCTGATGCCCAACTTCCAGCCAATTCTTAATCGGCTTGCTTACGCAGGAAAGCTGGAATATCCAGATAATCCGGCTCTTTCGCAGTTTGCGGCGTGTTGTCGTTCACCACTTTTGCGACCGGTTTCTGCTCTTGAGTTAATGGTGCCATACCGTGCTGCTGGTAGCGATCCATCACCGGCTGCTGAACCTGTTTGTTGGTCACCAGGGTGATTTCCGGACGTTTGTCCATGCCGATACCGGTAGCAACAACGGTTACACGCAGTTCGTCGTTCATGTCCGGGTCAAGGGAAGTACCGATAACCACGGTCGCGTTATCCGATGCGAAAGCACGGATCGTGTTACCCACGGTTTCGAACTCATCCAGACGCAGGTCGAAGCCCGCCGTGATGTTGACCAGAACGCCGCGCGCGCCGGACAGATCGATATCTTCCAGCAGCGGAGAAGAGATCGCCATTTCAGCAGCTTCTTCCGCACGGTCTTCACCGCTTGCGACGCCAGAACCCATCATCGCGTAGCCCATCTCTGACATCACCGTGCGCACATCCGCAAAGTCGACGTTCATCAGACCCGGGCGGGTGATCAGCTCGGCGATACCCTGTACTGCGCCTTTCAACACGTCGTTTGCCGCGCCGAAAGCATCCAGCAGAGAAATACCACGGCCGAGCACTTTTAGCAGCTTGTCGTTCGGAATGGTGATCAGTGAGTCCACGTGCTTGGACAGCTCCGTGATCCCCTGTTCGGCGAACGCCATGCGTTTTTTGCCTTCAAAGTTAAACGGCTTAGTGACTACCGCAACGGTCAGGATACCCAGATCCTTCGCCACTTCAGCCACAACCGGTGCTGCACCGGTGCCGGTACCACCGCCCATACCTGCGGCGATAAACACCATGTCTGCACCATCAAGAGCAGCACGTAACGCTTCACGGTCTTCGTCAGCCGCATTACGGCCCACTTCCGGGTTAGCGCCCGCACCCAGACCTTTGGTAATACCGCTACCGATCTGGATAGTCTGGCCAACAGCCGTTTTACGCAGTGCCTGCGCGTCGGTGTTCACCGCGAAGAATTCAACACCTTCGATGCGCTCGCGCACCATGTGCTCAACGGCATTGCCACCGCCGCCACCGACGCCGATGACTTTAATCACCGCGTCGTTGGTCAGTTCCATAGGTTCAAACATAGTTTCTCTCCGTTTTGTGCCTGTCGCCTGAGAACGCTAATTTTCTGCGTTCTCTGAAAAAATTAAAACTCTTTTCGCAGCCAGCTATTAAGTCGCTTAATCCACGAGCCAACTGATGCAGTTACGCGTTTTTCTACTTCTGCTTCACCACTAAGATGAGATTCCTTCCCGTAGTGCAGCAACCCAACCGCCGTCGAATAATACGGCTCCTGGGCATAATCCGTTAATCCGGTAATATTCAGCGGCGCGCCAATACGCACCTGCGTATGGAACACCCGCTGAGCACAGGCAGCAAGACCTTCAATTTGCGCCGCGCCGCCCGTTAATACAATCCCCGCCGCCAGATGGTGTTTCACCCCTTGCTGGCGAAGCTGCTCCTGCAACTGCAGGATCTCTTCGTTAACCAGATTGAGCAGCTCGGTATAACGCGGCTCAATAACCTCTGCCAGCGTCTGACGCTGCAGGCTGCGCGGCGGACGTCCACCGACGCTCGGCACCTCGACGTTTTCGTCTTTGCCGACGATAGAACCCAGCGCGCAACCGTGGCGAACTTTAATCGCTTCGGCATCGCTCGGCGGCGTACCAAAGGCGTAGGCGATATCGCTGGTCACCACATTGCCCGCGTACGGGATCACTTTGGTATGACGCAGCGCACCGCCGGTATACACGGCGATATCCATTGTACCACCGCCGATGTCCACCACGCAGACACCCAGCTCACGTTCATCTTCCGTCAGGACGGAATAACTAGCCGCTAAACCGGCGAAAATGAGTTGGTCTACTTTCAGACCACAACGTTCAACCGCTTTAACAATATTTTTCGCCATATCGTTATGGCAGGTAATCAGATGGACTTTAGCCTGCATACGCACGCCGGACAGACCCACCGGATTTTTAATCCCTTCCTGATAATCGATGGCATATTCCTGCGGAATAACGTGCAGAACACGATGCTCATCGCGTACGCGGACTGACTTCGCGGTATGCACCACGTTTTCAACATCGTCCTGCGTTACTTCTTCTTCCGAGATCGGCACCATGCCGATTTCATTTTGACAGCTAATATGTTTACCTGAAAGCGCCAGATACACCGACGAAATCTGGCAATCCGCCATCAGTTCGGCCTGGTCAATGGCGCGCTGTACGCATTTCACCACGGATTCCAGGTCGTTCACTCCGCCTTTATCCATACCACGCGAAGGGCAACTGCCCACGCCAATGATATTGACCACGCCATCGGGCAGAACTTCCCCTACTAAAGCGGCAACCTTTGCGGTGCCAATCTCCAGCCCAACTACCAGTTTTCTGTCCGTCGCCTTGATCATTGTTGTTCTGCCTGTGCCTGATTCTGTTGTTGGTTAGTTTCCTCTACGGGAGCAGGTACCCAGCCCACTGCCGCACCCGAGTCATAACGCAAATCAACATAGCTAATCCGTTTGCCGTCGGTCTGCGCTTGTTGCTGAAGAACCGGGTAGAGTTCCATAAAGCGCTGAAGTCGTTTCATGGTGTCGCCGCGACCAAGGTTGAGCTTAATATCGTTATTCAGCGTCAACTGCCAGGAGCGACGTGCGGTCATCGCCGCGACTTTCAACGTGAATTTATCCTTTGCCAGCACCTGCCCCATGTCGCGATACCCTTGCAACACTTCGTTCTCACTGCCTTCCGGGCCATACAGCATCGGTAAATTCTGCTTATTGGTACGATCCGCTGGTACGCTGAAGGAGTTTCCTTCTACGTCCACCATATGTTGATCATTCCAACGCGCAATCGGCACATATTCAACCAGATGAATCTTCAATTCATCTGGCCACTGCTTTCTAACGCTCGCCTGCTTAATCCACGGCAGACGTTCGATCTGACTCTGGATGATGTTGACATCCTGGGTCATAAAGGTTCCCGGCGAACCTAACGCCAGAATCGCCTGACGAATATCATCATTGCGCGTGTAGTGACGTTCACCGGTGACCACCATCCTGGACAGAGGTAAACGCTGTGCATCTTCCATCCAGCCCAGAACCATCCACCCGCTGACCAATACGGTACTTAGCACCGCTAGCAGGAAGAAAATCCCGGCCAGACGAGTTCCATTACTCCGGCGCAAAGAAGCGTTTTCTTCTTCTTCCTGGTTTCGCGTATTCAGCGCAGCCTGCGACATATCACCCCGCCAGGTCCAAAATGCGAACGACAAGTTGCGAGAAGCTCATTCCTGCCTGACGCGCCGCCATCGGCACCAGGCTGTGGCTGGTCATGCCAGGGGAAGTATTCGCTTCTAGCAAATAAAACTGGCCATCGCTGTCCAGCATTACGTCAATGCGTCCCCAACCTTTGCAGCCGAGAACATTCCAGGCTTTAAGTACCAGAGCCTGAATTTCTGACTCACGGACGGGATCCTCACAACCAGGGCAGAAATATTGCGTCTCATCAGAGAGATACTTCGCCTCATAATCATAGAAGGTTCCAGCCACCTGGATACGAATTGACGGTAAAATTTCTTCACCGACGATAGCGACGGTAAATTCGGGGCCACTCAGCCATTTTTCAATCAGAACGTCTTCATCATGCTGAAAAGCCAGCGTCAATGCACTCTGTAATGCACAACTTTCGCTCACTTTCGACATGCCAACGCTTGACCCTTCACAAGCCGGTTTGACAATCAATGGCAACCCAAGGGCGGCAATCTGTGCTTCCGTCCCGGCAGAGAGGCCTTTTTCGAACTGCGCGCGCGTCAACGCTACCCACGGTGCAACGGGTAAACCCGCGCCCTGCCACAGCAATTTGCTGCGAACTTTGTCCATGGAGATGGCCGATGCCATCACGCCGCTGCCGGTATAAGGCAGCTGAATCAGCTCCAGCAGCCCTTGCAACGTACCATCTTCGCCACCGCGACCATGCAGCGCAATAAACGCTTTCTTAAACCCCATCTGTTTCAACTGGGTCACATCAACATCACGGGGGTCAACCGGATGCGCATCCACGCCCGCTTCGCGCAGGCCAGCAAGCACCGCAGTGCCCGAATTCAGTGAAACATCACGCTCAGCAGAGGTGCCGCCAAAAAGAACCGCGATTTTATCAGCCACGGTGCTCCTCCTCCGTTTTTTGCGGCACGAGTTTGATTTCAGCCAGGTGGCGTGCGATTTTTCCTATGTTTCCTGCGCCCTGCACCAGGATCAGGTCATTGCCTGTTAACACTGACGCCAGCATTTCAGCCGCCTGAACCGGATCGGAGAGCAGAATCGGGTCGACTTTACCGCGACCACGAATGGTACGGCACAGCGAACGGCTATCCGCTCCCGGAATCGGCGCCTCGCCAGCGGAATAGACATCCAGCATCAGCAACGCATCAACCTGAGTCAGCACGTTGGCGAAATCATCGTAGAGATCGCGGGTACGTGTGAAACGGTGCGGCTGGAATAACATCACCAGATTTTTATCCGGCCAGCCCGCGCGTGCGGCTTTAATCGTGGCATCCACTTCTGTTGGGTGATGACCGTAATCATCAATTAACATCGCGCTGCCGCTTTTCCCGTTGACCGCGGCTAACGGATACTCGCCGAGGAAATCAAAACGACGACCGGTTCCCTGGAAGCTTTCCAGCGCTCTGAGGATCGCGCTATCGTCAATCCCTTCTTCCGTCGCCACGGCAACCGCAGCGGCTGCGTTCAGCGCGTTATGGCGACCCGGCGCATTCAGCGTCACCTGCAGCGGCTCTTTATCCTGGCGAACCAGGCGGAAATGACCCTGAGCGCCAACCTGACGGTACTCTTCGACGCGCACATCGGCATCGTCGCTGAAACCGTAGGTGGTGACCTGACGACCCACGCGTGGGAGCAGTTCACGAATGACCGGATCGTCCACACACATCACCGCACGTCCGTAGAACGGCAGGTTGTGCAGGAAATTAATAAAGGTCTGCTTCAGGTTCTCAAAGTCGCCATGGTAGGTGTCCATGTGGTCGGCTTCGATGTTGGTCACGATAGCGACCATCGGTTGCAGGTGCAGGAACGACGCATCGCTCTCATCAGCTTCGGCAATCAGGTAGCGGCTGTGGCCGAGACGGGCGTGAACCCCCGCCGCTTTCACCAGCCCACCGTTGACGAAGGTTGGGTCAAGGCCCGCTTCCGCATAGATGCTGGAAACCATCGCCGTCGTGGTGGTTTTGCCGTGCGTACCGGCAATAGCAATGCCGTGGCGAAAACGCATCAGCTCCGCCAGCATCTCTGCGCGGCGAATAACCGGGATACGCGCTTCATGTGCCGCGACAATTTCCGGGTTTTCCGCGGAAATGGCGCTGGACACCACCACCACACTCGCATCGCGCACGTTTTCCGGGCGATGGTTGAAATAGATCGTGGCGCCAAGTTGCGACAACTGTTGCGTGACCGGATTCGGCGCCAGGTCGGAGCCGCTAATCTGGTAACCTTCGTTAGCCAAAACTTCGGCAATACCGCCCATACCGGCACCGCCAATGCCAACAAAGTGAATGTGCCGGACGCGACGCATCTCGGGCACTATGGAACGCAGTTTCGCCAGATCTTGTGTATTCATTCTTTACGCCATCTACATCTTTATACGGACGGTGAGATTCACCGTGATTAGCGCGCCAGTGCTGCAGCGCTCACTTCTTCTGCTACCCGTTCGGTAGCATCCGGAATCGAGGCTCTACGCGCTCGTTCCGCCATATCCAGCAGCGTTTCCCGATCCCAGCCAGCCAGCGTCTGCGCTACGGCATCGACGGTGAACTGAGGTTGTTCGAGAATTTTCGCTGCGCCCGCTTTCTCCAGCGGCAGTGCATTCCAGTACTGCTGACGATCCTTGTGCTGAAATGGCACAAATAACGCCGGTAATCCTGCTGCGGCAATTTCACTCACCGTCAACGCACCGGAACGACACACAACAACATCAGCCCAGGCATACGCGGCAGCCATGTCATCAATAAATTCAGTCACTTTATGTTGTGGCTGCCCGGCATCGGCATAGGCCTGCTGTACCGTCTGCTGAGCACCTTTGCCACTTTGGTGCCAGATGGTCACTGCGCCTTCCAGTTTCCCTGCCACCTTCGGCATGGTCTGGTTCAGGACGCGCGCGCCCTGAGAACCGCCCACCACTAACACACGTGTCGGCCCCTGACGCCCGACCAGGCGCTGCTCAGGTAACGGCAGTGCCAGCACATCGGTACGCACCGGATTGCCCACAACATCGGCATGCGGGAACGCGCCAGGGAATGCCTGCAGCACTTTCTTTGCTATCTTCGCCAGCCACTTATTGGTCAGGCCGGCAATACCATTTTGTTCATGCAGTACGACCGGGATACCCAGCGACCACGCAGCCAGACCGCCCGGACCGGAAACATATCCGCCCATGCCTAACACCACATCCGGCTGAAACCGTTTCATGATTTCCCGCGCCTGACGCCAGGCGTGGAAGATACGGACGGGTGCCTGCAACTGCGCTTTGAGGCCTTTTCCGCGCAGGCCAGAAATCTGGATGAAATCAATATCAATGCCATGCTTCGGCACTAAATCCGCTTCCATACGATCGGCAGTACCCAGCCAGCGAACCTGCCAGCCCTGGTCCATTAAATGGTGCGCGACCGCCAGCCCCGGGAACACATGTCCGCCGGTACCGCCCGCCATCACCATTAGCCGCTTTTCCTGACCACTCATCGAACACCCCGTGTAAACGCCTGGGCTTTTTCCAGACGGGTTTCATAATCAATTCGCAACAGCAACATGATGGCCGTTGACATAATCAGCAAACTGGAGCCACCGTAACTGATCAGCGGCAGCGTCAGACCTTTGGTTGGCAGCATACCTGCCGCTGCCCCGACGTTAACCAGTGCCTGAAAGCTGAACCAGATACCAATGGCGCATGCCAGAAAACCGGAGAAGCGATGGTTGATTTCCAGCGCTTTACGCCCAATCGACATGGCGCGAAAGGCGACGAAGAATACCATTAATAGGGCCAGTACCACACCGATATAACCGAGTTCTTCGCCGATAATGGCGAAGATGAAGTCGGTATGAGCTTCCGGTAAATACTCCAGTTTCTGTACCGAGTTACCTAAGCCCTGCCCCCACATTTCACCGCGGCCGAACGCCATCAGCGACTGGGTTAACTGGTAACCGCTGCCGAACGGGTCTTCCCACGGGTTCCAGAAGGAAGTCACGCGGCGAATACGATAGGGCTCAGCGAGGATCAGCAGCACCACCGCCGAGATCCCCATGCCGATAATGGCGATGAACTGCCACAGCTTCGCGCCACCAAGAAACAGCATTGCCAGGGTGGTCACGAACAGCACGACCACGGTACCGAGGTCCGGCTGCGCCAGCAGCAGAATCGCGAGGACGAAAATCACGCCCATCGGCTTTAAGAAGCCGCGGAGGTTATTACGGACCTCATCCCCTTTACGCACCAGATAGTTGGCGATGTAGCAGAACAGCGAGAGCTTGGTAAATTCTGCCGGCTGAATACGCAGCGGGCCCAGCGCAATCCAGCGCGAGGCGCCGTTTACCGAACTACCGACCACCAGTACGATCAGCAGCATCACGATAGAGGCGATGAGCATGGCGGTACTGTGCCGCTGCCAGAACTCCATCGGCAGACGCAGGGTTACCATCGCCAGCCCGAGCGCCAGCAGAATATATAATCCGTCACGCTTGGCGAACAAAAAGGGATCGTTGGCCAGGCGCTGTCCAACCGGCATCGACGCCGACGTCACCATAATAAAACCGACAGCTGCCAGGCCGAAAGTCAGCCACAACAGCATGCGGTCATACATCACCAGGCTATCGTTATCTTTCTGACGCGAGCCCATCACCCAGCCTTTCAGCGCGGCGAACAGCCAGGAGAAGATAAACATCCCCGGCAGGCGCGGCAGTCTCCACTGAGGCATTCTCAGGCGCGGGAGGGATAAACGCATCAGCCTAACTCCTTAGCCAGACGGGCAAAAACATCGCCACGTTGTTCAAAGCTCTTGAACTGATCGAGGCTGGCGCATGCCGGGGATAACAGCACCATATCGCCTGATTTCAGCAGCGGCGCAATCTGGCGCATCGCCTCTTCCATCGTGGCGGTCTGGGTTGCCACGTCCGGGCGCAGCGCTGCCAGCTGTTCGCCATCACGACCAAAGCAGTACAGACGGATATGATCTCCCGTCAGATAGCGCGTCAGCGGCGTAAAATCGGCAGATTTACCGTCGCCGCCCAGCAGCAGGTACAGCGTACCGTCGAGATGCAGCCCGTTCAGTGCCGCTTCGGTGCTGCCCACGTTGGTCGCTTTGGAATCGTTAATCCAGCGAACGCCGTTGTGATCCAGCACCAGTTGGAAACGGTGTGCCAGGCCGGTAAAGGTGGTCAGCGCCTTGAGGCTGCTGGCACGCGGCAGGCCGGCGGCATCCGCCAGCGCGAGTGCCGCCAGGGCGTTGCTGTAGTTGTGCTGGCCGGTGATGTGCATCTCTTTCACGTTAAGCACCTTTTCACCTTTAACCCGCAACCAGGTTTCACCCTGCTGACGGTTAAGGTGATAGTCACCGACATCCACACCAAAGCTAACGCAGCGCTCATCGGCGCCGCGAACCGGCATCGTCAGTCGGTCATCGGCATTCACGATGCAGGTCTTCGCATTTTCATACACCCGCAGTTTGGCAGCGCGATACTGCTGCAAACCCAGCGGGTAGCGGTCCATATGATCCTCGGTAACGTTGAGGATCGTCGCCGCAACTGCCCGCAAACTGGAGGTGGTCTCCAGCTGGAAGCTGGAGAGTTCCAGAACATACAGCTCGCGATCTGCATCAAGCAGCATCAGGGCAGGCAGGCCAATATTGCCGCCAACGCCGACGTTCACGCCGGCCGCTTTCGCCATTTCGCCCACCAGGGTCGTCACGGTGCTTTTACCGTTAGAGCCGGTAATGGCAATAATCGGTGCCTGCGCTTCACGACAGAACAGTTCGATATCGCCAACGATCTCCACGCCAGCATCCGCCGCTTCGCTCAATGCAGGATGCGCCAGCGCGATACCAGGGCTTGCCACTATCAGGTCCGCCGCCAACAGCCAGTCACTGTTCAACCCGCCAACGTAACGTTCAACCGCTTCAGGCAGCTTGTCGAGGCCTGACGGCGTGGCGCGAGTATCCATCACCCGCGGCGTCACGCCGCGCGCCATGAAGAAGTCCACGCAAGATAGCCCGGTCATGCCCAGGCCAATAATGACGACTTTTTTACCCTGATAATCTGCCATGATTAACGTACCTTCAGCGTCGCCAGGCCAATCAGCACCAGCATCAGCGAAATAATCCAGAAGCGCACGATCACGCGCGGCTCCGGCCAGCCTTTCAGTTCATAGTGGTGGTGAATCGGCGCCATACGGAAGATGCGCTGACCGCGCAGCTTAAAGGAGCCGACCTGCAGAATGACCGACAGGGTCTCCACCACGAACACGCCACCCATAATCACCAGCAGGAACTCCTGGCGCAGCAGCACGGCGATAATACCCAGCGCGCCGCCCAGTGCCAGCGATCCGACATCGCCCATAAAGACCTGTGCCGGGTAGGTGTTGAACCATAAGAAGCCCAGCCCCGCGCCGACAATCGCCGTACAGACGATAACCAGTTCACCAGCATGTCGTAGATACGGAATGTGCAGGTAGTTGGCAAAGTTCATGTTACCCGTTGCCCATGCCACCAGCGCAAAGCCCGCGGCCACGAATACGGTTGGCATAATTGCCAGGCCATCAAGGCCATCGGTCAGGTTGACCGCGTTACCGGTGCCGACAATCACGAAGTAGGCCAGCAGGATGTAGAGGATCCCCAGCTGCGGCATGATGTCTTTAAAGAACGGCACAACCAGCTGAGTCGCTGGCGTATCTTTCCCGGCCATATACAGCGCGAACGCGACGCCCAGCGCAATCACCGACATCCAGAAGTACTTCCAGCGGGCAATCAGCCCTTTGGTATCTTTGCGCACCACTTTGCGGTAATCATCAACGAAACCGATAATGCCGTAGCCAATCAGTACCGTCAGAACGCACCACACATACGGGTTGGAGGGGTAGGCCCACAGCAGCACCGAAACCACAATCGCGGTGAGGATCATGATCCCCCCCATGGTCGGGGTACCGCGTTTACTGAAGTGAGATTCCGGACCGTCGTTACGTACGACCTGGCCGAAAGAGAGTTTTTGCAGACGGGCGATCATGCGCGGGCCCATCCACAACGAGATGAACAGCGCGGTCAGCAGGCTGACGATGGCGCGAAACGTCAGATAGGAAAAGACGTTAAAGCCGGAATAATATTTGACCAGATGTTCGGCCAGCCATACTAACATGTTCCATTCTCCTGTAATGCGCGTACTACCTCTTCCATGGCGGCACTACGTGAACCCTTCACTAAAATGGTGATGATTTTGTGTTCTGACGTCAGTTCGCGCAGACGCGCCACCAGCGATGCTTTATCGCTAAGGTGTTCGCCTGCGCCACTGGCGCGACTAATTTCTGCGCTCAGCACGCCGGTGCTGAGGACACGGTCAATCCCTGCCGCTTTCGCCGCCTCGCCGACCTGGCGATGACAGTCTTCGCTTTCTGCACCCAGTTCAGCCATATCGCCAACGACCAGGACACGGTAACCCGGCATCTCGGAGAGCACCTGCACCGCGGCGGTCATCGAACCGACGTTAGCGTTATAGGAGTCATCGAGCAGCAGTTGGGTCTCGCTGAGCGCAATCGGGAACAGACGCCCCGGCACCGCTTTCAGCTGCGCCAGACCGGCTTTCACCGCGCTGAGATCGGCGCCCACCGCCATCGCCAGCGAAGTTGCTGCCAGCGCATTAGCGATATTATGACGGCCCGGCAACGGCAGCAGAACATCCACGCTCCCCACCGGAGTTTGCAGGGTAAATTCGGTGCCATGGCTGGTGATATGGATATTGGTGGCGGTAAAGTCGCTCTGCGCCGCGTCAGGCGAGAAGCGCCAGACCTTGCGTGCGCCGATAACCGCTTGCCAGTTCAGCCAGTCGTTATTGTCCGCATTGAGGATCGCGATGCCGTTTTCAGGCAGGCCGGTAAAGATTTCGCCTTTCGCTTTTGCCACACCGGCCAGTGAACCGAAACCTTCGAGGTGCGCAGCGGCCAGGTTGTTGACCAGCGCAGCTTCCGGACGCGTCAGGCTGACGGTCCAGGCAATTTCACCCTGATGATTAGCGCCTAATTCGATCACCGCATAATCATGTTCTTTGGTCAGACGCAGCAGCGTCATCGGCACACCGATGTCGTTATTCAGGTTACCGGCGGTATACAGGGTATTGCCGCACTGGCTCAGGATCGCCGCGGTCATCTCTTTCACCGACGTTTTCCCGGAGGAACCGGTCAGCGCCACGACGCGCGCCGGCACCTGCTGGCGAACCCAGGCAGCCAGTTCACCAAAAGCCAGGCGGGTATCGTTCACGACAACCTGTGGTAAATCACATGCCAGGCGGCGGCTGACCAGCAGTGCGCCCGCGCCGGCCTGCTTCGCCTGCTCTGCAAAGTCGTGAGCATCGAAACGCTCACCCTTCAGCGCTACGAACAGGCAACCGTTGGTGATCTTGCGGGTGTCAGAGGTCACCTCATCGATGGCCAGATCGCCACCGTGCAATTCGCCGTGCGTGATGTCGGCGAGCTGGCTTAACGTAAAGCGAATCATGCTACCGCTCCCAGCAGACGGGCCACGGTGACGCGATCGGAGTAGTCAAGGCGACGATTGCCAACAATCTGGTAGTCCTCATGGCCTTTTCCGGCAACCAGGACCACATCGCCCTCTTGTGCCTGCATCACGGCGTTGGTCACCGCTTCAGCCCGGCCCTCTTTCACTTTCGCGTGCCCGGCATCAAGCATCCCGGCGAGAATATCGCTGATGATCGCCTGGGGCTCTTCGGTACGCGGGTTGTCATCAGTCACGACGACAATGTCAGCAAACTCTTCAGCAATGGCCCCCATCAGAGGACGTTTGCCTTTGTCACGATCGCCGCCGCAGCCAAAGACGCACCACAGCTTACCGTTACAGTGCAAACGCGCCGCCTGCAGCGCTTTTTCCAGCGCATCCGGGGTATGGGCATAATCCACAACGACGGTCGGTTTGCCCGGCGCGCTGAACACTTCCATACGCCCACAGACCGGCTGCAGACGAGATGCCGTGTTCAGCAGTTCCTCCAGCGGATACCCCAGCGCCAGCAGTGTTGCCAGCGCCAGCAGCAGGTTGCTGACGTTAAAGGCGCCCATCAGGCGGCTCTCTATTTCGCCCTTGCCCCAGCTGGAATCAAACTGAATGGTCGCCCCGCTGTCGTGATAGCTCACCGCCGTCGCCTTCAGCCAGCGGCCGTGGCAGTTCGGGTTAATATGATCTTCGATCGACACCGCGACCGCGTCCGGCAGCTTCGCCAGCCAACGACGGCCCACTTCATCGTCCGCGTTGACAATCGCCTGACCGCAGTGGTGCGTGGAGTAAAGCAGCCATTTTGCCGCTTCGTAATGTTCCATATCACCGTGGTAATCGAGATGATCCCGGCTCAAGTTAGTAAAGACCGAGGCGGCAAACTGCAGCGCCGCTACGCGATGCTGCACCAGACCGTGGGAAGAGACTTCCATGGCAGCAAACGTTGCCCCCTGCCCTGCGAGGCCGGAAAGCACATGCTGCACATCGACCGCAGAGCCAGTGGTGTTTTCCGTCGGAATAACTTTATCCAGCAGACCGTTACCGACCGTCCCCATCACCGCGCTGGTATCGCCAAGCAGTTTGGCCCACTGCGCCAGCAGTTGTGTAGTGGTGGTTTTACCGTTGGTTCCGGTGACGCCCACCAGACGCAACTGTGAGGAAGGCTGATGGTAAAAACGCCCGGCCAGCGCCGACAGACGCTCATTGAGTTGGCTGAGATAAATTACCGGCACGCCGTGCATTTCACGGATTTCGCCGTCTTCAGCCTCATCTTTGGCCTCAGCAATAATGGCAGCAACACCTTGCGCTATCGCCTGCGGGATATAACGACGCCCGTCCGCCTGATGACCCAAAACCGCAATAAAGAGATCGCCGGAAGCAGCCACCCGGCTGTCCAGCGTCATTTCTCGCAGAATTCGCTCCGGCGCATTTGGCACCCACGGAGCGAGAAGGTCGCGCAAATTACGATCTGCCACCTGTTCCCTCGCCTTGATTAATCACAAATTCACTTTTTTCGCCCGTTGCCAGCGCGTCCGGCTCGATGTTCATGGTGCGCAGTACGCCGCCCATGATGGCACCAAAGACCGGCGCGGAAACGGCGCCGCCGTAGTATTTACCCGCCTGCGGATCGTTGATCACCACCACCAACGCAAAGCGCGGGTGGCTGGCGGGCGCAACGCCTGCGGTGTAAGCAATATATTTGTTGATATAGCGGCCATCCGGCCCCACTTTCTTCGCGGTACCGGTTTTGATGGCAATGCGGTAACCTTTGATTGCCGCCTTCACGCCGCCGCCACCGGGCAGCGCCACGCTTTCCATCATGTGTACAACAGTACGAACGAGAGGTTCCGGGAACACACGCTCACCGGGAACCGGCGGATCAACTTTGGTGATCGACAGCGGGCGATAGATGCCATAGCTGCCAATCGTTGCGTAGACTCGCGCTAACTGTAACGGCGTTACCATTAGCCCGTAGCCGAAAGAAAAGGTGGCCCTCTCTATGTCAGACCACCGTTGTTTTTGAGGGTATAAGCCACTGCGTTCTCCGACCAACCCCAAATTGGTCGCTTTTCCGAGCCCAAAACGTGAGTAAGTATCTACTAACGCTGAGGACGGCATCGCTAACGCCAGCTTGGAAACACCGACGTTACTCGACTTCTGTAGTACCCCGGTCAGGGTCAATTCACTGTAGCGTGCCACGTCTTTAATCTCGTGGCCGTTAATTCGGTAAGGAATGGTATTCAGCACGGTATTTTCGTTGACAATCCCGCGCTGCAACGCGGTCATCACCACCATCGGCTTGACCGTGGAACCCGGTTCAAACACGTCGGTAATGGCGCGGTTACGCATGATGTCCTTGGCGGTACCGGAGAAATTGTTCGGGTTATATGACGGGCTGTTGGCCATCGCCAGCACTTCACCGGTGCTGACATCCACCAGCACCGCGCTTCCCGATTCCGCTTTGTTAAACGCCACGGCATTGTTCAGTTCGCGGTAGACCAGTGCCTGCAGACGCTCATCAATGCTTAACGCCAGGTTATGCGCCGCCTGGCTGTCGGTTGAAGAGATATCTTCAATGACGCGGCCATAGCGGTCTTTACGCACGATACGCTCGCCAGGCTGGCCGGTAAGCCATTTGTCAAAGCTCTTCTCGACGCCTTCAATCCCCTGACTATCCACGTTAGTGAAGCCAATGAGGTGAGCAGTAACTTCCCCTGACGGGTAGTAACGGCGCGACTCTTCGCGCATATGGATGCCCGGCAGCTTGAGCTTCTTGATGTAATCCGCCATGTCCGGGTTGACCTGACGCGCCAGGTAGATAAAGCGCATCCGCGGATTGGTATTGATACGTGATGCCAGCTGATCCAGCGGCATGTTTAACGCATCAGCCAGCGCTTTCCAGCGATTATCAATGCTGACGCCACCCGCTTCGTGCAGCTCTTTCGGGTCGGCCCAAATGGCCTTCACCGGCACGCTCACCGCCAGAGGACGACCAGAGCGATCGGTAATCAAGCCACGCGCGGTAGAAACCTCCTGCACGCGTAGCGAACGCATATCGCCCTGACGAACCAGCATGTCCGGGCTGATCACTTGTAGCCAGGCCACACGACCCAGCAGGAAAGTCAGAGCCAGCAGAATACAGCCGCACAGCAACGCAAAACGCCAACTGATAAAGTTGGCCTGTTCTTCCTGACGTTTTGGTTTTAGCGTTTTCGGCGCTGCTTTCATGCGTCGCAATAATCCTTATTTTTGTACAACGATATTTTCTTGTGATGGATCGACGTGTTGCATCTGCAACTTCTCCGTCGCGATCCGCTCAACCCGGCTGTGATCGCCGAGCGCGTTCTCTTCGAGGATCAGGTTTCGCCATTCAATATCCAGCGCGTCACGTTCCAGAACTAACTGCTCGCGCTGCGCGGTTAACAGACGGGTATGGTGCGCCGTCGTCACCACGGTAATCGCCGTAATGATGATGCAAATGAACAGACAGAGTGGCAGCTTCCCATACCGCAGAAGATCGTCCCCGATGACGCCAGGCAAGGCATGGCGCTCGTTGCTTCCTAACGATCCTTTAACTTTGCTTAAGGCTTCTGTCACTCTGCCGATCATGCGTTCGTCCTCTCTGCAATACGCAGAACTGAACTACGGGCCCGTGGATTCTCTGCCACCTCTTCTTCGCCCGGCATCAACTTGCCTAGTGCTCGTAACTCACGGCCGCCCAGTTTTTTGAGCTGCTCTTCGGTCATCGGTAACCCTGCCGGAACCTGCGGACCGCGGCTTTGTTCACGCATAAAGCGTTTCACAATACGGTCTTCCAGCGAATGGAAACTGATGATCGACAGCCGCCCGCCTGGGGCCAGCACGCTGAGCGAGCTTTTTAGCGCCTGCTCTATCTCCTCCAGTTCACTGTTCACCCAAATGCGCACCGCCTGGAAGGTACGGGTCGCGGGATGTTTGAATTTGTCCTTCACCGGCGTCGCCGCCGTCACCACTTCCGCCAGTTCTTTGGTGCGGGTCATAGGCTCGATGCGGTTACGCTCAACGATGGCGCGGGCGATTCGCTTCCCGAAACGCTCTTCGCCAAAGGTTTTAATCACCCAGGCGATATCGGCTTCGTCGGCAGTCTGCAGCCATTCAGCAGCTGACTGACCGCGGGTCGGATCCATGCGCATATCCAGCGGGCCATCGCGCATAAACGAGAAGCCGCGTTCCGCATCATCAAGTTGAGGTGAAGAGACACCAAGATCGAGAAGAATCCCGTCGATCTTGCCAGTTAGTCCGCGCTCACTTACATAGTCAGCCAGCGCAGAGAAAGGTCCGTGTACGATGGAAAAGCGGGGATCATCAATGGTTTTCGCCACCGCGATAGCCTGCGGATCGCGATCGATAGCCAGCAGCCGTCCTTCCGCCCCCAGTTGGGAAAGGATCAGACGCGAGTGTCCGCCGCGACCAAAGGTCCCATCAATGTAGATACCATCAGGACGAATATTCAGGCCATTAACGGCTTCATCCAGCAGTACCGTAGTGTGTTTAAAATTTTCCATCATCTTATAGAGACAAATCCTGCAGTCGCTCCGATAGCTCCCCGGTAGCGGACTGCTCAGCGTCGATATCTTCCTTGACCCGTTGATACCAGGTCGTTTCATCCCACAGTTCAAACTTATTGAACTGTCCGACCAGCATCACTTCTTTTGTCAGCCCGGCATGTTGCCGTAACACCGGAGCAATCAACAGACGTCCGGCATTATCCATCTGACATTCGCTGGCATGACCCAACAGCAGACGCTGTACGCGTCGCTCAACGGGATTCATGCTCGATAAACGCGACAATTTTTGCTCGATGATTTCCCATTCAGGCAAGGGGTAAAGCAGCAGGCACGGGTGATGAATGTCAATGGTACACACCAGTTGACCGGAAGCGTCTTCGATCAGCCCGTCGCGGTATCGCGTCGGTACGGCCAGACGGCCTTTGCTGTCGAGATTGACTAACGTTGCCCCACGGAACATGCCAGCCTCACCCCTTTTCGCCACTTTAACCCACAAATTCCCACCAGAAGGAGTTTACGGAGCGGAGGAAAAGCTTGTCAAGCCAGCACGAATACCAACGGAGCTCAAAAACCCATTATTTGCAGCCGATATTAGGCCTGATGAAATAATCATCAACAAACGAGGCAAATTAACGTTATGAATACGTGTAAGAAAACAACCAACAAATTCGTAACAGTAAAAAGCAACAAAATATCTTCGAAGGGAAAATATAAAGTGTCAGTTTGCGACGCGAGCGGCATTTTAGGCCATTATGATGTCCGTTAACAGTGCCTGTTGCTGTCGGAGAGGTGCGCTTGCTGCGGGTACAGAGCGAAACGAGTCTGATTACGGCGTGAAATGATTGTTAATTCAGCGATTAATTTAATGAATGTAACAAAATAATACAAATAAAGGCCGATTTATCTTTTTTATAGCTAGCGGGTGCCAGAAATCCCCAACTCCAGAATAAAACAAAATAATGCGTAAAGAATTTTAGGGATTTGTCTGAAAGCGATTCCATTTACTTTTTTAAGGTAAATTTGTTCAGATTATCGCCAGACGTTCTTCGTCTGGCGAGCAATACGTCATTATCCTTACTTTTGTTATAAGAATAATCCTGGATGCTGGTGACTCAGCGGCGGTTCAGGCTTCCCCGACGATACAGATTACGGCGAATACGGCTTAACCCCGGTTTCGGCTTACGCGGTTCATCGAGGCTAGCGAGGACAATCTCCAGCACGCGTTCGGCGACATCGCGATGGCGCTGGGCCACGGCCAGAACCGGACACTGCAGGAAATCCAGCAGCTCATTATCGCCAAAGGTCGCAATCGCCAGTTCCGATGGCAGTTTCCCTTCGCGACGTAAAGTCACGTCCATTACCCCCTGCAACAGCGGGAACGACGTTGTAAACAGCGCTTCCGGCATCGGGTGTGTCTCGAGCCATTTCTCGAACAGTTGTGCCGCCGCTTCGCGTTCAAAACTGTTGGCGTACAAATACTGGACTTCACGCGGATCGTCATTCCACGCGGTGCGGAAGCCCTGCTCACGCAGGAAGCTCACCGACAGCTCAGGTAACGCACCGAGATACAGGACGCTTTCACCTGGGAACTTACGCAGTTCAGCGGCAAGCATTTCCGCATCATCCTGATCGGCACCCACCACGCTGGTGAAGTGTTCACGATCGAGCGCACGGTCGAGGGCGACAATCGGGAAAGGGTCGTTAGCCCAGCGCTGATAGAACGGATGCTCTGGCGGGAGCGACGTCGAGACGATAATCGCATCCACCTGGCGCTGTAACAGATGCTCAATACAGCGCATTTCGTTGTCAGGCTGATCTTCCGAGCAGGCAATCAGCAGTTGGTAGCCACGCTGGCGCGCCTGACGCTCCAGGTAGTTAGCAATGCGGGTATAGCTGGTATTTTCCAGATCGGGAATAACCAGCCCAATAGAACGCGTGCGTCCTGCACGTAAGCCAGCAGCAACCGCATTCGGGTGATAGTTATGTTCACGAACGACGGCCATCACTTTTTCAACCGTTTTGTCGCTCACGCGGTACTGCTTCGCTTTACCGTTAATCACATAGCTAGCGGTGGTTCGCGAGACACCGGCCAGCCGGGCGATTTCATCCAGTTTCACAATTGCCCCTTGGGTAATAAGTACAGAACATAACCTTTCTTCAGCTATGGATTCATTTTGATAACATCTAAACGCAGAATAGTTAGCGCAGCAACCGGTTTTGTCTACAGTTCCTACCGATTTCGCAAAAAAATAACCCGACAAATTGTGTCGGGCTATTTTTACGTCAGTTTCAGGGACTCAACGCATTATTTTGTCGCCACGCGACAGCCCGACGACACCCGATCGTGCCACTTCAACGATGCGTGCTACATCGCGCAATGAAGCGAGGAAGGCATCCAGCTTGTCGCTGGTGCCCACCAGCTGAACGGTATAAATCGACGGAGTTACATCGATAATCTGCCCGCGGAAAATCTCCGTGTTGCGCTTCACCTCTTCCCGACCAAAACCGCTTGCCTGCACCTTCACCAGCATGATTTCACGCTCAACGTGTGAGTTCTGCCCGAGTTCGCTGACGCGAAGCACGTCCACCAGCTTATGCAACTGCTTTTCAATCTGCTCGATCGCTTTCTCGTCGCCGACGGTCTGAATGGTCATTCTGGAGAGTGTCGGATCGTCTGTCGGCGCCACCGTCAGGCTTTCAATGTTATATCCGCGCTGCGCAAAGAGCCCGATGACGCGCGACAAGGCGCCCGATTCGTTTTCCAGTAATACAGATAATATCCGGCGCATAATCAGGTTCTCTCCGTTTTGCTCAACCACATCTCATCCATGCCGCCGCCGCGGATATGCATGGGATACACATGCTCGCTGCCGTCTACCATCACATCCACGAAGACCAGACGGTTATTACGTACCTGCTCCAGCGCTTCGGCCAGCTTAGACTCCAGCTCCTGCGGTTCGCTGATTCGAATCCCCACATGGCCATAGGCTTCTGCAACCCGGACAAAATCCGGTAGCGATTCCATATAGGATTGTGAATGACGGCCGGAATAGATCATATCCTGCCACTGTTTCACCATCCCCAGATAGCGGTTGTTGAGGTTCAGCACCAGCACCGGCAGCTCGTACTGCAGCGCGGTAGACAGCTCCTGAATATTCATCTGAATGCTGCCATCGCCGGTCACGCAAACCACGGTCTCCGCCGGCAGAGCCATCTTAACGCCGAGGGCGGCGGGCAACCCGAAGCCCATCGTGCCAAGGCCGCCGGAGTTAATCCAACGTCGTGGTTTGTCGAACGGGTAATAAAGCGCAGCGAACATCTGATGCTGGCCCACATCGGACGCCACATAGGCATCGCCATTGGTCAGGCGCCAGATGGTCTCGATCACCGCCTGCGGTTTGATCTTGTCGCTTTGCGTGTCGTATTGCAGACAGTGACGCGCGCGCCATTGTTCGATCTGCTGCCACCAGTCGCGGATCTCATCCAGCGGCTGATGTGCCTCTTCTTGCTCAAGCAGTTCAAGCATTTGTTCCAGCACCAGACGCGCATCGCCGACGATCGGGACATCAGCCGGAACCGTTTTAGAGATCGAAGTAGGATCGATATCAATATGCAGCACCGTCGCATTCGGGCAGTACTTCGCCAGATTGTTGGTGGTGCGATCGTCAAAACGCACGCCGACGGCGAAAATCACGTCAGAATGATGCATCGTCATATTGGCTTCGTAAGTACCGTGCATCCCCAGCATGCCTAACGCCTGCGGATGGGTCGCCGGGAAAGCGCCCAGGCCCATCAGCGACGAGGCCACCGGCAGGTTCAGTTTTTCCACCAGGGTACGCAGCTGCGGCTCGCATTGGGCGTTAATCGCCCCGCCGCCGACATAAACAACCGGATGCTTCGCCGCGACCAGCGTCTGCAGGGCACGCTTGATTTGCCCTTTGTGACCACTGGTAGTCGGATTATAGGAACGCATGCTGACGCTGTCTGGCCACACGTACGGCAGTTTGTTTGCCGGGTTGAGGATATCTTTTGGTAAATCCACCACCACTGGACCCGGACGGCCGCTGGCCGCCAGCCAGAACGCTTTTTTCAGCACCCCGGGAATGTCTTCCGTCTGCTTAACCAGGAAGCTGTGCTTCACTACCGGTCGGGAGATACCGACCATGTCACACTCCTGGAAGGCATCATAACCAATCAGCGAGGTCGCCACCTGCCCGGAGAGGATCACCAGCGGGACGGAATCCATGTATGCCGTTGCAATGCCGGTAATGGCGTTGGTCGCACCCGGGCCTGACGTCACCAGGACGACGCCCACTTCACCGGTCGCACGAGCAAGGCCGTCCGCCATATGCACCGCCGCCTGCTCATGGCGAACCAGAATATGGTCGATACCGCCAAGGGTATGCAACGCATCATAGATATCGAGGACCGCGCCCCCGGGGTAACCGAAT
This sequence comes from Klebsiella sp. B345, assembly GCF_051131735.1. Taxonomy (NCBI): domain Bacteria; kingdom Pseudomonadati; phylum Pseudomonadota; class Gammaproteobacteria; order Enterobacterales; family Enterobacteriaceae; genus Klebsiella; species Klebsiella sp. B345. The sequence goes on along the minus strand of NZ_CP180443.1, from coordinate 3,787,884 downwards.
ACTTGCTTGACGCCCTGATCGACAAGCGATTGGACGACCATCTCGGCTCCTGACAACATCTCCATGGTTTGCCTCCAGGCTTATTGTTTTTAACGACAGCAGAATTCAATTTCCGCGCGTTCGCACAAGGCCGGGAATCGTCGCCCGACATTGAGGTGAATGGACTGCGTGCCATTACCATAACTGCTCGCCAACGGGCAGGCAATTAGCTACCTCAGAGGCGCACAGGCCATCAAAAGCATAAAAGATAACAATTTGATATGAATCGTGGTTAAAAGCTTCGCAAACCAGAAACGCGTGTGGGCATTACTCGGATAAATAGTCTGTTGGCAGAAAATCATCCATTTTTCACCTGGCGTTCGGCAGACCCGCCGGCGGTAAACAGAATAATATTCTGCATTTTGTGGGATTATTCACACAAATCGAGAGCGCCGGCTCTCGTTTGCGTCACAAAACGGTTAGCGCTGACAAATACCCACCAGCAACTCTTCCATCCACTGATGTCCTTTATCTTTTCCGGCCGCATCATGCCAGGAAAGATAGCAAGTGCGGCTATTTACCTTCAGTGGTAACGGCAAAAGTTGTAGCCCCAGTTTATCTACGTACTCATTTGCCAGCCAACGCGGTGCAATCGCGACCATATTCGTTTGCGAAACCACATTTAATACGCTGACCATGGCATTTCCCTGATAAGCAATACGAGCCTGCTTATTGACGGAGCTATACCATGGCAGGCTAAATGAGGCAAAGCGATCTAAGGCAACCACCGCATGTTCTTCCTGATAAATATCCGTTTCAGAAAGTGGTCCGGAAATACGAGGGTGTTTATCGCTTGCAACTAATACCATTTCATCTTTAAATAGTGGCACGCAGGAAAACTCCGGGCGACGAAACTCCTCATAGCCGATAACAAATTCAATCTCCTGATAACGTAACTGGTGTTCCGTATTGGTATTCAGTGAAGCCTTAAAAATCAAATGAATATTCGGCGCCACAGCGTTCACTTTATTGACAATAACGGAGGTCAAATAGTTGTCCAGAGGACTACAGACACAGAGCGTAAATACCCGCTCGCTGCTGACCGGTTCAAAACCAGAACCCGGCAGCTCATTCTGTACCAGCTGCAATGCCTGACGTACTGAACCAAACAGCTGGAACGCGCGCGCCGTCGGCTGAATCCCCCGCCCGTAGCGCACAAACAGCTCATCGTTAAACATCACCTTCAGACGCGCAACCGCATTACTCACTGCGGGCTGTGACATGCCGAGTGATTGCGCCGCACGGGTAATATTTTGCTCCTGCATGACGGCATCAAAAACCGTCAGCAGATTAAGATCGACAGTTCTGAGCTGTGGCTTGACAATTTCCCCCTCGGAGGAGGATTTAGGTTCAGCAGTTTCAATAGTCATATCCAGGTCCACCATACGCGAAATTCCCTTTTCAAAAAACATGGCCAGTAATACTGTAAATATCATTTACCATACATATCTCATTTACAAAAGGGAGTGGATGCATTTTAGGAATATATCAAACGTTATAAGTAAGTGCAGATATGTAGCATAGTCATTATGTTGAAATACTTACAAAACATAAAATATATCAATTTCTTTATAAGATATAGTTTATCCATAAACCACGGAAATAAACAACACCAGCACCCGTTAACTTAAACTTAAGCATTATTAAAATACGCTGCCAGCGCTCGCTAAATATTAACATCTCAATATCATTGATCACTCATATAAACTCACGCAAACACATTAAAGAAATAAATAACTCCATGTGTTTCATCAAGATATCCTCAGAGCCAAAATATCAGCCGCTATGTTTAACATGATAATAAATTGCGACAATGATTTTGCATCACCCCACCAATACAACTTGCAGAAAAACTATCATCGGTCAAAAGGCCCTTTCATCAGCACAATTAGCTAATCACTTCCGAAGGCGAAAAGCGCTTTTTCCTGTCCAAGGGTTGACATCAAAAGACGTATCCAGTAACTCTAAGAGCATAACGATTTCATCTGGAGCATGACGCAATGATTCGCACTACTCGTTTCATCAGCCTACTACTACTAAACGCATCCACTATGCGCGGTAGGCTGTTGGGCGACGTTCAGCGTTAAGTCATCTTCCAGCAAGACTATAAAACCCGCGCCATTGCGCGGGTTTTTTTATGCTCGTCAGCAAGGCGCCCAGGACACCGATTAAGGATCTAAACCATGAGCCAGCAAGTCATTATTTTCGATACGACCTTACGTGACGGTGAGCAAGCGTTACAGGCCAGCCTGAGCGTGAAAGAGAAGCTGCAGATTGCCTTAGCCCTCGAGCGTATGGGCGTTGATGTGATGGAGGTCGGTTTCCCGGTTTCATCCCCTGGCGACTTCGAATCCGTACAAACTATCGCGCGCACCATCAAAAACAGCCGCGTTTGTGCCCTGGCGCGCTGTGTAGAGAAAGACATTGATGTCGCCGCAGAATCCTTAAAGGTTGCGGAAGCGTTTCGTATTCACACCTTTATTGCCACCTCACCGATGCATATCGCGACTAAGTTGCGCAGCACGCTGGATGAGGTCATTGAGCGCGCGGTCTATATGATCAAACGCGCACGCAATTATACCGACGATGTCGAGTTCTCCTGTGAAGATGCTGGCCGTACGCCGATTGCCGACCTGGCGCGCGTGGTCGAAGCCGCCATTAACGCCGGCGCGACGACAATCAACATCCCGGACACCGTCGGCTACACCATGCCGTTCGAGTTCTCCAACATCATCACCGGCCTGTACGACCACGTGCCAAATATCGACAAAGCCATTATCTCTGTTCACACCCATGACGATTTAGGTCTGGCCGTCGGCAATGCCATCGCTGCCGTCCACGCTGGCGCACGTCAGGTCGAAGGCGCTATGAACGGTATCGGCGAGCGTGCTGGTAACTGCTCGCTGGAAGAAGTGATCATGGCGATTAAAGTGCGTAAAGACATTATGGATGTCCGTACCCGCATTAATCACAACGAAATCTGGCGTACCAGCCAGACCGTCAGCCAGATTTGCAACATGCCGATTCCGGCCAACAAAGCCATTGTCGGCACCGGCGCCTTCGCACACTCCTCCGGTATCCACCAGGATGGCGTACTGAAGAACCGCGAAAACTACGAAATCATGACTCCGGAATCCATCGGCCTGAATCAGGTGCAGTTGAACCTGACCTCTCGCTCCGGCCGTGCGGCGGTTAAACACCGCATGGAAGAGATGGGCTACAAAGACAGCGACTACAACATGGATCACCTGTATGACGCGTTCCTGAAACTGGCGGACAAAAAAGGTCAGGTCTTCGACTACGACCTGGAAGCGCTGGCCTTCATTAACAAGCAGCAGGAAGAGCCAGAACATTTCCGCATGGACTACTTCAGCGTCCAGTCCGGCTCCAACGCTATCGCTACCGCTTCCGTCAAGCTGGTCTGCGGTGATGAAGTGAAAGCCGAAGCCGCCAACGGTAACGGCCCGGTCGACGCCGTGTATCAGGCCATCAACCGCGTCACCGGCTATGACATCGAACTGGTTAAATATGGCTTAAGCGCCAAAGGCCACGGTAAAGATGCGCTGGGTCAGGTCGACATCGTGGTGAACTACAACGGCCGCCGCTTCCATGGCGTCGGTCTGGCGACCGATATCGTTGAATCCTCCGCGAAGGCGATGATTCACGTTCTGAACAACATCTGGCGCGCCGCTGAAGTCGAAAAAGAATTGCAACGCAAAGCTCAAAATAACGAGAACAAGAAGGAAACTGTGTAATGTCGAAGAATTACCATATTGCTGTGTTGCCAGGTGATGGCATTGGCCCGGAAGTCATGAGCCAGGCGATGAAAGTACTGGAAGCTGTCCGTACCCGTTTTGATATGCGCATTACCACCAGCCAATATGATGTCGGTGGCGCCGCCATCGACCGTCAGGGCTCCCCACTGCCGCAGGCCACAGTGGAAGGCTGCGAGCAGGCCGATGCGATTCTGTTCGGTTCCGTCGGCGGCCCGAAGTGGGAACACCTGCCGCCAGACGGTCAGCCAGAGCGCGGTGCGCTGTTGCCGCTGCGTAAACATTTCAAACTGTTCAGCAACCTGCGTCCGGCGAAACTGTACCAGGGACTGGAAGAGTTTTGCCCGCTGCGCGCGGATATCGCCGCTAACGGCTTCGACATTCTGTGCGTCCGCGAACTGACCGGCGGCATCTATTTCGGCCAGCCGAAAGGTCGTGAAGGCAGCGGTCAGCATGAGAAAGCGTTTGATACCGAAGTCTATCATCGCTTCGAAATCGAGCGGATTGCGCACATCGCGTTCCAGTCCGCGCGCAAACGTCGTCATAAAGTGACTTCTATCGATAAAGCCAACGTGCTGCAGTCATCTATTCTGTGGCGCGAAGTGGTCAGCGAGATCGCAAAATCCTACCCGGACGTTGAGCTGTCGCACATGTACATCGACAACGCCACCATGCAGCTGATTAAGGATCCGTCCCAGTTTGACGTGCTGCTGTGTTCTAACCTGTTCGGCGACATCCTGTCTGACGAATGCGCGATGATCACCGGCTCGATGGGCATGCTGCCCTCCGCCAGCCTCAACGAACAAGGTTTTGGCCTGTATGAACCTGCAGGCGGATCCGCTCCGGATATCGCTGGCAAAAACATCGCCAACCCGATCGCACAGATCCTCTCCCTGGCGCTGCTGCTGCGCTATAGCCTGGATGCCGAAGCCGCAGCAACCGCTATCGAAAGTGCGATTAATCGCGCATTAGAAGAAGGTGTACGCACCGGCGATCTGGCGCGCGGCACGGCGGCCGTTGGTACCGATGAAATGGGCGATATCATTGCCCGCTATGTCGCTGAAGGGGTGTAATCATGGCGAAGACTTTATACGAAAAGTTGTTTGATGCTCACGTGGTTTATGAAGCACAAGACGAAACCCCGCTGCTGTACATCGACCGTCATCTGGTGCACGAAGTGACCTCCCCACAGGCCTTCGATGGCCTGCGCGCGCACAACCGTCCGGTACGTCAGCCGGGCAAAACCTTCGCCACCATGGATCACAACGTCTCCACCCAGACCAAAGACATCAATGCGTCAGGTGAAATGGCGCGAATTCAGATGCAGGAACTGATCAAGAACTGCAAAGAGTTCGGCGTGGAACTGTATGACCTGAACCACCCGTATCAGGGTATCGTCCACGTGATGGGCCCGGAGCAAGGGGTTACCCTGCCGGGGATGACCATCGTCTGCGGTGACTCCCATACCGCAACCCACGGCGCATTTGGCGCGCTGGCATTCGGTATCGGCACCTCGGAAGTTGAGCACGTGCTGGCGACGCAGACCCTGAAACAGGGCCGCGCCAAAACCATGAAAATTGCCGTTAATGGCAAAGCGGCACCGGGCATCACCGCCAAAGATATCGTGCTGGCGATCATCGGTAAAACCGGCAGCGCCGGCGGTACCGGTCACGTCGTAGAGTTCTGTGGTGAAGCCATTCGCGACCTGAGCATGGAAGGTCGTATGACCCTGTGCAATATGGCGATTGAGATGGGTGCTAAAGCGGGCCTCGTCGCGCCAGATGAAACCACCTTTAACTACGTCAAAGGCCGTCTGCATGCGCCGAAAGGCGAAGATTTTGACGCCGCGGTGAAATACTGGGAAACCCTGCAAACCGACGCTGACGCCACATTTGATACCGTGGTGACGCTGCAAGCTGAAGAAATTGCCCCGCAGGTGACCTGGGGAACCAACCCGGGCCAGGTGATTTCCGTCACCGATATGATCCCCGATCCGGCCTCGTTTGCCGATCCGGTCGAACGCGCCAGTGCGGAAAAAGCGCTGGCCTATATGGGCCTGAAGCCGGGTATCCCGTTAACCGACGTGGCTATCGATAAAGTGTTTATCGGCTCCTGCACCAACTCACGTATTGAAGATTTACGCGCCGCGGCAGAAATCGCTAAAGGGCGCAAAGTCGCACCGGGCGTACAGGCATTGGTAGTTCCAGGTTCTGGTCCGGTAAAAGCCCAGGCGGAAGCCGAAGGGCTGGATAAGATTTTTATCGACGCCGGCTTTGAATGGCGCCTGCCGGGCTGTTCCATGTGCCTGGCGATGAACAACGACCGTCTGAACCCGGGCGAGCGCTGCGCATCAACCAGCAACCGTAACTTTGAAGGCCGTCAGGGCCGCGGCGGACGTACCCACTTAGTCAGCCCGGCAATGGCCGCCGCTGCCGCCGTTACCGGCCACTTCGCCGACATTCGCGACATCAAATAAGGAAACCATCATGGCAGAGAAATTTACCCAACATACGGGCCTGGTGGTTCCGCTGGATGCCGCAAACGTCGATACCGATGCGATCATCCCCAAGCAGTTCCTGCAGAAAGTCACGCGTACCGGCTTTGGCGCACACCTGTTCAATGACTGGCGTTTTCTCGACGACCAGGGGCAGCAGCCTAACCCGGAATTTGTCCTGAACTTTCCGCAGTATAAAGGGGCATCGATTCTGCTGGCGCGGGAAAACTTCGGCTGCGGCTCATCCCGTGAGCATGCTCCCTGGGCATTGACGGACTACGGCTTTAAAGTGGTTATCGCCCCCAGCTTCGCCGATATCTTTTACGGTAACAGCTTCAACAACCAGCTGCTGCCGGTCACGCTGAGCGACGAGCAGGTCGATGAGCTGTTTACGCTGGTGCAGGCCAACCCTGGCATCAGCTTTGAGGTCGATCTGGAGTCCGAAGTGGTGAAAGCGGGTGATAAATCCTACCGCTTTAACATCGATACCTTCCGCCGCCACTGCATGCTCAACGGTCTCGATAGCATCGGCCTGACGCTGCAGCACGAAGCGGCCATTTCAGCCTACGAGAACAAGCTGCCGGCCTTTATGAACTAACCACGCCGCTGATTACCCTGCCCGGTCCTATGACCGGGCATTTTTTTACCGATGGACCCTACAAATGACAAAAGCGATAACCGTGAAAAACATCACCTTTCAGGAAGGGACGACGCTGATTTGCGTTCCACTGATCGGTAAAACCCTCGACGAGCTGAAAACCCATGCTCGCACCCTGGCGAACACCGGTGCCGATCTTATCGAATGGCGCGTCGATCACTTTACCGGTGTCCGGGACGACAAGCTGATCCGGCTGGCGCTAAAGGAGATCCGCCAGATACTCGCGACGATCCCGCTGCTGTTCACCTTTCGCAGCCACAAAGAGGGCGGCGAAACGGAACTCGACAATGACGCCTACTTTGCGCTCAACCGCCTGGCCGTCGCTAGCGGGCTGGTCGATCTGATTGATATTGAGCTTTTCAATGAGGAAACACAGATTCGGGCGCTGGTCGCTGAGGCCCATGCCGCCGGGGTGAAAGTGATCATGAGCAATCATGATTTCCAGAAAACACCGCCGCAGAATGAGATAGTCGACCGGCTGTGCCGGATGCAGGAACTGGGCGCCGATTTACCTAAAATCGCGGTCATGCCGCAGTCGCCGCAGGATGTGCTGACGCTCCTCGGCGCGACGCTGACCATGAAAGAACAGCACGCCACCCGCCCGTTAATTACCATGTCGATGGGGAAAATGGGCGGAGTGAGCCGGGTAACCGGGCGTCTGTTCGGATCGGCGATGACCTTCGGCAGCGTAGGACAGGCATCTGCACCAGGGCAGATTGCCGTCGGCAAGCTGCGGGAGTTGATGGATATGCTCTCCTGAACATGGTTCTCTGAGTTGATCGAAGTACCGCATCGCCGTCATCCGCGATGCGGCATCAGGACTAGATATCTTTAACTTTGCTGGTCAGAAACAGCGTCAGCACAGAAATCACCGCAATAGCCCAGTAGACGCTGGCGTGACCATAGCTTTGCGACAGTGCCCCTTGCAGCACGCCCGCCAGAATCACCCCGGTCGAAATACTGTTGGTAAACAGCGTAGTTGCCGCTCCCGCTCGTCCCGGCATCAGGTCCTGAAACCACAGCATGCCGATCCCGGCGACAATCCCGATAAATATGGCATTGAACAGCTGTAGCACCAGCAGCGCGGTACGATGGTGAAACAGAATCAGCCCGACATAGAACAGCACGCCGGCCGCCACCGCTGCCACCATCATTTTGCGTTTGCCCCAGCGCTTCACATAGTAGCCTGCCAGAATCATCGCCGGAATTTCCAGCCCGGCCGCCGTCCCCATCAGGATCCCAGCGAGACTGTCCGGTAAACCGAGATCGCTACTGATCCACAGTGGCATATCGATGATATACATGGTGTTGCAGGTCCACATCAGCGTCGAGGCGATAAACAGCATGCGCACGTTTTTATCCTGCCATCCCCCCGCCGGTATCGATGCCCCGTCCGCTTCCGAAGGCTGTTCCACCCGCGCCACCGAGGGCAGCTTCACCGCGATCAGCGCCAGGCTTATCACGAAAATGCCGGCAGCAATCGAGAACATGGTGGTAAAACCGTAATTCAGCGCCAGCATAAAGGCCAGCGGCGGCCCGATAACCCACGCCAGCGACAGCTGAGCACGCATCACCGAGCTGAACATCACCACTTCCCGCGCCGAGCTGTCGGCATATTCCCGCGCCAGGGCAAACAGCTGCGGCATCGCGGCATTGGCGATTGACGCCAGCATCACGCCGCAGGTGATCAGGGTTAAGTAGTGGCGATTGAAGGCAAACAGCAGGGCGTTACCCACTGCCATCAGGCAGCAGAACATAATCAGCCGACGGCGATCGCCCTGGCTGTCGGATCGTTTTGCCAGCGCTAGGCTTACCGCAATCCCGGCAATGGCGTTAACGGTATAAAACAGGCCGACCCAAAAAGGTTGTGCGCCTACTTCGCGGCTGAGGAACAAACTGAGGGTGGGAGCCTGTAGCGCGCCCGCAATGCCCATCATAAACGCGACCAGCATAAAAGCCGCGTAGACGCCGTTCAGCCGCCGTCCCATCGTCATTAACCACAGCATGTCATGTCCTTAAAGCACGCGAAGAAACGAAAAAAGCCAGCAGAAGCAATCTGCTGGCAGGTGATTTTATACTCTATCTATTTCAAGTGACAGACAGGCGACCAAAACGTTTTGGCTTCAGTCACGTGGCCTGCGTTTGAAAGCGGACAGGTATACACCAATACTCAGTCACACATGATATCGGCAAGGCCATGATCAGAGGTCTGTGACGTAACTCCCCACTGCATCAGTTCGCCAAGAATCTTCTGCTGTCTCCCTGCCATCAAGCGGGCCAGCCATGACGCATCCTGCGTCGCAGAAAAGTAGCGTTGGTAAAACTGTTTCGCGGTAGACCTCATCATATTCACCTCCTCGCTTCATCGAAGTGGATTATTGGCCTAATATAGGGATTAATAAATTGCTGACTTTTCATCAGGAGTTCCCCTTTTATGTCTTCTGCTCGTTTGCAACAACAGTTCATCCGCCTTTGGCAGTGCTGCGAAGGCCAATCGCAGGAGACGACGCTTAACGAACTGGCGGAGATGCTGTGCTGTTCTCGCCGCCATATGCGCACGCTGCTGAACATGATGGAAGCCCGCGGCTGGTTAACCTGGGAGGCGGAAGCCGGGCGTGGCAAACGTTCCAGGCTGGCCTTCCTCTATACCGGCCTGGCACTGCAGCAGCAACGTGCGGAAGATCTGCTGGAGCAGGATCGGATCGATCAGCTGGTTCAACTGGTGGGTGATAAAGCCGCCGTACGCCAGATGCTGGTGTCGCACCTCGGCCGCAGCTTTCGTCAAGGGCGGCATATCCTCCGGGTGCTCTACTACCGGCCGATGAAAAACCTGCTCCCCGGCAGCGCGCTGCGGCGCTCGGAAAACCATATTGCCCGGCAGATCTTCAGCGCGCTGACCCGGGTAAATGAGGAAAACGGGGAACTGGAAGCCGATATTGCCCACCACTGGCAGCAGATTTCGCCGACCCACTGGCGATTCTTTCTTCGCCCCGGCATTCATTTTCACCACGGCAGAGAGCTGGAGATGGAGGATGTGATTGCCTCCTTGCAGCGCAGCAACACCCTGCCGCTCTATGCGCATATCGAACGTATTGTCTCCCCCACCGCCTGGACTCTGGACATTCACCTGACGCAACCGGACCGCTGGCTACCCTGGCTGTTGGGCCAGGTGTCGGCGGTGGTGCTGCCGCGGGAATGGCAGTCGATGGACAATTTCGCCAGTATGCCGGTCGGCACCGGGCCATATGCGGTAGTACGCAACAATCAAAATCAGCTGAAGATCCACGCTTTCGATGACTATTTTGGCTACCGGGCATTGATCGATGAAGTCAACGTCTGGGTGCTACCGGAAATTAGCGAAGAACCCAACGGCGGCTTAACGCTGCAGGGCACCACCCAAAGTGAGAAAGCGGTTGAGAGCCGCCTTGAAGAAGGGTGTTACTACCTGCTGTTTGATGCCCGCAGCCCGCTAGGCGACAACAGCGCGGTACGTCAATGGCTCAGTTACCTGTTCCAGCCTGCCACGCTGCTCTACCATGCCGGTGAACATTACCAGGGCAACTGGTTCCCGGCCTACGGCCTGCTTCCTCGCTGGCACCATGCGCGCAGCCACGCCTGTGAAAAACCGGCGGGGCTGGAATCCGTTACCCTGACCTATTATCGCGATCACGTCGAACACCGGGTGATGGGCGGCATCATGGCGGAGCTGCTGGCGGAGCATCAGGTAAAACTGGTGATTCAGGAGCTGGAGTACGAGGAGTGGCACCGCGGTGAAGTGGTCAGCGATATCTGGCTGAACAGCGCCAACTTTACCCTGCCGATCGATTTTTCACTCTTTGCCTTGCTGTACGAGGTCCCGCTGATTCGCCACTGTATTCCCATCGACTGGGAGCAGGAAGCCCGGCGCTGGCACGCCGGCGAATTAAACCCCGCCACCTGGAGCCAGCAATTGCTGGCCAATCAAACCGTCGTTCCGCTGATCCACCACTGGCTGATGATCCAGGGACAGCGCAGTATGCGCGGCGTGCGCATGAATACGCTCGGCTGGTTTGATTTCAAATCCGCATGGTTTGCCCCGCCGGAGCCGTAATGCTTTCAGTCAACTAACAAAATCATTACACTATTTGCCGTTCTCAACGGGGTGCTATTAAACATACACGCCATCGTTCAGACTACCTCAAAGACGGCAAGCCACTGAACAGGCTAGCTAACGCAGAGGCAGCGCGCTCGATGACGTGTGTACACAAAATCATTCGGGTTGCATCAAGGCAACAAGCGGGTGAGTCCCCAGGAGCATAGAAAACTATGTGACTGGGGTGAACACGCGACGCTAACGCAGAGGCAGCGTGAAGGATGACGTGTACAGGCTGAGAAAATACCCGTCGAACCTGATCCGGATAACGCCGGCGAAGGGATTTGGGGCCGACTCAAAATCCTTTGCCACCCTTTTTTATGAGGTGCAAAGTGTTGAAAAAATTACTCCCGCTGCTGGTCCTGGTTGCCGCGCCCGCGCTGGCGAAGCCTGTCCTTACCGTTTATACCTATGACTCTTTTTCCGCCGACTGGGGCCCTGGCCCGGTGGTGAAAAAGGCGTTTGAAGCCGACTGCAACTGCGAGCTGAAGTTCGTGGCGCTGGAAGATGGCGTGTCGTTGCTTAACCGTCTGCGGATGGAGGGCAAAAACAGCAAAGCCGATGTCGTGCTCGGGCTGGATAACAATCTGCTGGAAGCGGCGGCGCAGAGCAAATTGTTCGCCAAAAGTCAGGTGCCGGCCAGCGCGGTTACGGTGCCTGGCGGCTGGGATAACGATACCTTCGTGCCGTTCGATTATGGCTACTTCGCGTTCGTCTACGATAAAAACAAGCTCCAGAACCCACCTAAAAGCCTGAAAGAGCTGGTTGAAAGCGATCAAAAATGGCGGGTGATCTACGAGGATCCGAGGACCAGTACGCCGGGCCTGGGGCTGCTACTGTGGATGCAGAAAGTCTATGGCGATAAGGCCCCAGAAGCCTGGCAGAAACTGGCAGCGAAAACGGTCACCGTCACCAAAGGCTGGAGCGAGGCCTACGGTCTGTTCCTGAAAGGGGAAAGCGATCTGGTGCTCAGCTATACCACCTCGCCGGCCTATCACATTATCGAAGAGAAAAAAGACCAGTACGCGGCCGCCGGTTTTACCGAAGGTCACTACCTGCAGGTTGAAGTCGCCGCGCGCACCGCCGCCAGCAAACAACCCGAACTGGCTGAGAAATTCCTCAAGTTTATGGTGTCACCGGCCTTCCAGAACGCGATCCCTACCGGCAACTGGATGTATCCGGTTACCCAGGTTGCGCTGCCCGCAGGCTTTGACGCCCTGCCAAAACCGCAAACTACCCTGCAATTTACCCCGCAGCAGGTCGCCGCAGAACGTCAAAACTGGATTAATACATGGCAACGCGCCGTCAGCCGCTAAGTCTTAGCTGGCTGATACCGGGCCTGACGGCCAGCGCATTGCTGGTCGTCGTGGCGCTGTCGGCGTTTCTGGCACTCTGGAGCAGCGCGCCGGAGACCGCCTGGTCTTCGGTGTTGAACGATAGTTACCTGTGGCACGTTATCCGTTTCTCCTTCTGGCAGGCGTTTCTCTCGGCGCTCCTTTCCGTCGTGCCGGCCCTGTTTCTCGCTCGTGCGCTCTACCGCCGGCGTTTTCCCGGTCGAACGCTGTTGCTGCGCCTGTGCGCAATGACGCTGATCCTGCCGGTACTGGTGGCGGTCTTCGGTATTCTTAGCGTGTACGGTCGTCAGGGCTGGCTGGCGGCGCTGTTTAACGCCGTCGGCTGGCAGTGGGATTTCTCGCCCTACGGGTTGCAGGGCATTCTGCTGGCGCACGTCTTCTTCAATATGCCGATGGCCACCCGCCTGCTGCTGCAGGCGCTGGAGAATATCCCCGGCGAACAACGCCAGATAGCGGCCCAGCTGGGCATGCGCGGCTATCATTTTTTCCGTCTGGTGGAATGGCCGTGGCTCCGGCGGCAAATCCCGCCCGTCGCGGCGCTGATCTTTATGCTGTGCTTTGCCAGTTTCGCCACCGTGCTGTCCCTCGGCGGCGGCCCGCGGGCCACGACGATTGAGCTGGCTATCTACCAGGCGTTAAGCTTTGATTACGACCCGGCCCGCGCCGCGATGCTGGCGCTGATCCAGATGATCTGCTGCCTCGGGCTGGTGCTGCTTGCCCAGCGCTTGAGCAAAGCGGTCGCCATCGGCGTGAGCCATGTTCACGGCTGGCGCGATCCGGACGATCGCCTGCACAGCCGCCTCAGTGACGCGATGTTAATTGCTATCGCGCTCCTGCTGTTGCTTCCGCCGCTGCTGGCGGTTGTCGTCGACGGCCTGAATAGCAACCTGTTCAGCGTACTGGCCCGCCCGGCGTTGTGGCAGGCATTCTGGACCTCGCTGCGCATCGCGCTGTGCGCCGGGGTGCTCAGCGTTATTCTGACGATGATGCTGCTGTGGAGCAGTCGTGAACTGCGTCTGCGTAACCAGCCTCTGGCGGGGCAGACGCTGGAGCTTAGCGGCATGCTGATCCTCGCCATGCCGGGGATCGTGCTGGCAACCGGCTTCTTTTTACTGCTCAATAACAGTATCGGCCTGCCTGAATCCGCCGACGGCATCGTGATCTGCACCAACGCGCTGATGGCCATTCCCTACGCCCTGAAGGTGCTGGAAAACCCGATGCGCGATATCGCCGTACGCTACGGCCAGCTGTGCCACTCCCTCGGCATGAGTGGTTTCACCCGCCTGAGGGTGGTCGAACTGCGCGCCTTAAAACGCCCGCTGGCCCAGGCGCTGGCCTTTGCCTGCGTGCTGTCGATCGGCGATTTTGGTGCCGTCGCGCTGTTCGGGAACGACACCTTCCGCACGCTGCCGTTCTATCTGTACCAGCAGATTGGCGCCTATCGCAGCCAGGATGGCGCGGTGACCGCCCTGCTGCTGCTGGTGCTGTGCTTTGTCCTCTTTACCGTGATTGAGAAACTTCCGGGGCGTGATGTTAAAACTGAATGATGTAACCTGGCTCTATCAGCATCTGCCGATGCGGTTCACGCTCTCCGTTGAGCAGGGTGAGCGCATCGCCGTGCTCGGCCCCAGCGGCGCGGGTAAAAGCACGCTGTTGAACCTGATTGCCGGCTTTTTGCTACCGGCAAGCGGCACGATAATCATCGACGGCCAGCCGCATAGCGATACGCCGCCGGCCCGGCGCCCGGTGTCGATGTTATTCCAGGAAAACAATCTCTTTAACCATCTCACCGTCCGCCAGAATATCGGCCTCGGGATGCATCCGGGGCTGAAGCTCACCGCCGCGCAGACTGCCAGCCTGCAGGCCATCGCCGGACAAATGGGGATTGATGCACTGCTGGACAGGCTGCCGGGGGAACTCTCCGGCGGCCAGCGTCAGCGCGCCGCGCTGGCACGCTGTCTGGTTCGGGAACAACCGGTATTGTTGCTGGATGAGCCGTTTTCCGCCCTCGACCCAGCGCTGCGTCAGGAGATGCTGGCGCTGGTCAGCGACGTGTGCCAGCAACAGCATTTAACCCTGCTGATGGTGTCGCACAGCGTCGAGGACGCCGCGCGCATCGCCCCACGATCGCTGGTGGTGGCTGACGGACGCATCGCCTGGGACGGCGACACCGACACTTTACTTCGCGGGAACAGCAGCGCCTCTCACCTGTTAGGGATCAGCGCGCGATAACCTTGTGCAGAATATCGAGGTAGACCGGCATCAGCGGATGGCGAATCACCACGGTTAACGCCACGCCGGCCAGCACCACCGTCAGGGGAGTCAGCCAAAGCAAGCGTGGGCGAGGCAGGAAGCGCGTCAGACGATCGCGCGTTTTCGCGCTCCGCCACAGTCGCCAGCACAGCCAGCCCGCCAGCCACACCAGCAACGCGGCCAGCAGCAGCAGCCACTTGAAGCTGGCGCTGTGGTCATCGGCAGGAATATCAATCGCCGCACCGGCCAGAATCCCCGGCATAAAGTACAGCGGCGGCCAGAGCAGACAGCCAATAATATTCGGCGGGATAAACTTCATCACCGGGAGGTCGAGCATGCCGGCCACCATTGGTACCAGCGGTCGCGTCGGGCCGACGAAGCGGCCAATCAGAATGGTTACCATGCTGTGCTGATGTAGCGCGTGCTCGGTTTTATCCAGCAGCGCTTTGTTTTTCTTCATAAACGACCAGCGGTGCAGCGGTTTCTTAAACCGCCAGCCGAGCCAGAAGGAGATCCAGTCGCCGAGTAAACAGCCGACAATCCCCGCCAGCCACGCCTGCCAGAAGTTGACTTCGCCGCTACCGATGAGCGCCCCAAGACCGGCCATCATCACCGTTCCCGGCAATATCAGCCCCACCAGCGCCAACGACTCAAGGAAGGCGACCAGCATCACGGCTATTAAGGAATAGACCGTGGATTGGGTGATAAAATGTTCCAGCAAAGCTTGCATAATGTGCCCGGTTTCAAAACGAAGCACGGATTTTCCAGAGCCGTCGTGCATTCGTCAAGCCATCAATTGTCCAAATAGTTTACTGGTTGTGACAATTTTCCGGCGCAACATTTCATTTTATTTACGTTTTATTCACACCCCGCGCGGAATTCACTCGGGCTGGCGCCGGTACATTTTTTAAATACCCGCGAAAAATAGAGCTGATCTTCGAAACCGACATTACGCCCTACCGTGGCGATCGGCATGCGGGTGGTGCTGAGCAACAGCTTCGCCTGGCTGATGCGCTGATCTTCCCGCCACCCCAGCACGCTGATGCCCAGCTGCTGACGGAACAGATGCGACAGCCGTGAAGGCGACAGACAAACGTGTTGGGCAACGCTAGCGATGTCGAAATGGCTGTCTGCCAGGTGATCGCTAATGTACTGGCAGGCATCGCGCACGCGATTGTCCAGCGGCGGATGCAGCGACTCGTTGATGGCCTCCATGCGCCGCAGCAACAGCTGCTCCAGCAGATTGATCGCCAGCAGCTCCGAATAACGCCCGGCCCCTTGCCCCGCCTCAACAATTTGACCAAACAGCTCGCAAAAACGCGTCTGCCACGGCTCATCGGGACGGAAAAAGCCGGTATGGGCGAAGATCGTCGGCCAGTTCAGCCATTCATGCCAGTAGGCACGTGGACGGAAGTAGACCCACTGGTGATACCACTCCCGGGCGTCAGGATGGCGCCCGTAATGATGAATTTCCCCCGGCGGAAAAAGCAAAATATCACCCGGCCGGCAGACAAACTGCTCGTCGTGGTTGTTGATCACCCCTTCACCGCGAATGGTCAGGTTGAGGATATAGCCCTTCATTCCCAGCGGACGATCGATAAAGAAATCCAGATAACCATCGGCATCAATTGGCGTCAGCCCCGTCACCAGATGGGCGTTGAAAGAGTAGCCCGGCAATAGCGGATCGTTTTGTGTTTCAGCCATAAGATCGGCTCTCCTGGATATCACATGGAAACCAATTGTCCATATTCAACATTGTACTGCTAACCCATTGCTCCGTACTGGGACGGCGGTTGAAATTTAGAGTAAAACCCGCCACCTCACAGCAAAAACCGATGATAGCGCACATTTAAAGCACTTTCACCGGGTAACAGGTGTGTCTATATGGACGGCAGGAAAGTCCACATTGAATATTTGCACGGCGTCACACTTTGCGATGCTATAGCAAAATAGTCCATAAGATTAGCGAATACGGCCTGACGGTTTTTGCCATGAATATCTACTGTTTCACCATTAATGGTTTTCTGCATGGAGTAACAGCATGGCAATTGCGATTGGCCTCGATTTTGGTAGTGATTCAGTACGCGCCCTGGCGGTGGAATGTGCCACCGGCGCCGAACTCGCTACCAGCGTAGAATGGTACCCGCGCTGGCAGGAGGGTCTGTTTTGCGACGGCCCGAATAACCAGTTCCGCCATCACCCGCGCGACTACATTGAGTCGATGGAATCCGCACTGAAAAGTGTGCTGGCGTTATTAAGCGCCGAACAACGTGCCAGCGTGGTTGGCATCGGCGTCGACAGCACCGGTTCCACACCGGCACCGATCGATGCCGAAGGTCAGGTACTGGCGCTGCGCGAAGAGTTTGCTGATAACCCGAACGCCATGTTCGTGCTGTGGAAAGACCACACCTCGGTAGAGGAAGCGGAGGCCATTACCCGCCTGTGCCACCAGCCGGGTAAAGAGGATTACTCCCGCTATATCGGCGGGATTTACTCCAGCGAATGGTTCTGGGCAAAAATACTCCACGTGACCCGCCAGGACAGCGCCGTCGCGCAGGCCGCGGTGTCGTGGGTAGAGCTGTGCGACTGGGTTCCGGCCCTGCTTTCCGGCACCACCCGCCCGCAGGATCTGCGTCGCGGCCGCTGCAGCGCCGGACACAAATCCCTGTGGCATGAGAGCTGGGGTGGTCTGCCACCTGCCAGCTTCTTCGATGAGCTCGACCCGATTATCAACCAGCACCTGGCGTGGCCGATGTTCAGCGATACCTGGACCGCCGATGTACCGGTCGGCTCGCTGTGCGCCGAATGGGCCGAACGCCTTGGCCTGCCGGAAAGGGTGATCCTCTCCGGCGGTGCATTTGACTGCCATATGGGCGCCGTCGGCGCCGGTGCGCAGCCAAATGCGCTGGTCAAAGTCATCGGCACCTCCACCTGCGACATCCTGATCGCCGATAAACAGAGCGTCGGCAACCGCACGGTGAAAGGGATCTGCGGTCAGGTTGATGGCAGCGTGGTGCCTGACTTTATCGGGATGGAAGCCGGGCAATCTGCTTTCGGTGATATTTACGCCTGGTTTGGCCGTATTCTCGGCTGGCCGCTGGAGCAGCTGGCGCAACAACATCCGGAACTGAAATCACAGATTAGCGCCCAGCAGAAACAGCTGCTGCCGGCGCTGACCGAAGCCTGGGCGAAAAACCCGTCACTCGAACATCTGCCGGTGGTCCTCGACTGGTTCAACGGCCGCCGTACCCCCAACGCTAACCAGCGCCTGAAAGGGGTAATTACCGATCTCAACCTCGCCACCGATGCACCAGCCTTGTTTGGTGGTCTGGTAGCGGCCACCGCCTTCGGGGCGCGCGCCATTATGGAGTGCTTCACCGAACAAGGCATCCCGGTCAACAACGTGATGGCGCTGGGCGGCATTGCCCGCAAAAACCAGGTGATCATGCAGGCCTGCTGCGACGTGCTGAACCGGCCGCTGCAGATTGTCGCATCCGATCAGTGCTGCGCGCTCGGCGCGGCGATCTTCGCCGCCGTCGCCGCGGGAGTGTACGAGGATATCCCGACAGCCCAGCACCATATGGCAAGCCAGGTCGAAAGCACCCTGCAGCCGCGCCCTCAGCAGGCACAACGCTTTGAACAACTTTATCAGCGCTACCAGCAGTGGTCGGTCAGCGCCGAACAACAGTATCTCCCTTCGGCTGTGAAGGCGGAAAAAGCCCCGCATTCTCAGGCAGCCCTCACCCATTAAGGACACGACAATGACAATTTTTGATAACTACGAAGTATGGTTCGTGATTGGCAGCCAGCATCTGTATGGCCCGGAAGCGCTGCGCCAGGTGACCAAACATGCCGAACATGTGGTGAACAGCCTGAACGCCGAAGCAAAACTGCCGTGCAAGCTGGTGTTAAAGCCGCTTGGCACTACGCCAGATGAAATCACCCATATCTGCCGCGATGCCAACTACGATGACAAGTGCGCAGGTATGGTGGTGTGGCTGCATACCTTCTCACCAGCCAAAATGTGGATTAACGGCCTGACTATCCTGAATAAACCGCTGCTGCAATTCCACACCCAGTACAACGCTTCCCTGCCGTGGGACAGCATCGATATGGACTTTATGAACCTCAACCAGACCGCGCACGGCGGCCGTGAGTTCGGCTTCATCGGCGCGCGTATGCGTCAGCAGCACAGCGTTGTGACCGGCCACTGGCAGGATCAAGGCGCACATCAGCGTATTGGTTCCTGGATGCGCCAGGCGGTATCGAAGCAGGATACCCGCCATCTGAAAGTGTGCCGCTTCGGCGACAACATGCGTGAAGTGGCGGTGACCGACGGTGACAAAGTGGCCGCACAGATCAAATTCGGCTTCTCGGTTAACACCTGGGCAGTGGGCGATCTGGTGCAGGTGGTCAACAGCATCAGCGATGGCGACATCAGCGCGCTGGTTGACGAGTATGAAAGCAGCTACCGCCTGACCCCGGCGGCGCAGATTCACGGTGATAAGCGCCAGAACGTACTGGATGCCGCCCGCATTGAGCTGGGGATGAAGCGCTTCCTTGAGCAGGGCGGTTTCCACGCCTTCACCACCACGTTTGAAGATTTGCACGGTCTGAAACAGCTTCCGGGTCTCGCCGTACAGCGTCTGATGCAGCAGGGCTATGGCTTTGCTGGTGAAGGCGACTGGAAAACCGCCGCTCTGCTTCGCATCATGAAGGTGATGTCAACCGGTCTGCAGGGCGGCACCTCCTTTATGGAGGATTACACCTACCACTTCGACAACGGCAACGATCTGGTGCTGGGCTCGCACATGCTGGAAGTCTGCCCGACCATCGCCACCCCGGAGAAACCAATCCTCGACGTCCAGCCGCTGGGCATCGGCGGCAAAGCCGATCCGGCTCGCCTGATCTTTAACACCCAGACCGGCCCGGCGCTGGTGGCAAGCCTGGTGGATCTGGGCGATCGCTTCCGCCTGCTGGTGAACACCGTGGAAACCGTACCAACGCCGCACGATCTGCCGAAACTGCCGGTTGCCAACGCCCTGTGGAAAGCCCAGCCGGATCTGCGCACCGCATCAGAAGCCTGGATCATCGCCGGTGGCGCGCACCATACCGTCTTCAGCCATGCGTTGACCCTCGACGATATGCGCCAGTTCGCCGAACTGCAGGATATCGAGCTGACGGTGATCGACGAAGAAACGCGTCTGCCGTCCTTTAAAGATGCCCTGCGCTGGAACGAAGTTTATTACGGTTCAAAACGCTAAGCGTGCCTCCCCTCTTCCTGCCCGCCGGGAAGAGGGGAAATCCGTATTCTCCTGTCATTCGGAGCACACAATGTTAGAAGATCTGAAACGTCAGGTGCTGGAAGCCAACCTGGCGCTGCCAAAGCACAATCTGGTGACCTTAACCTGGGGCAACGTCAGCGCCGTCGACCGCGAGCGCGGCGTGCTGGTGATTAAGCCATCGGGCGTCGACTATAGCGTGATGCAGGCTGACGATATGGTGGTGGTGAGTCTGGAAACCGGCGAAGTCGTTGAAGGGAAAAAGAAACCTTCTTCTGATACGCCAACCCACCGTCTGCTTTATCAGGCATTCCCGACGCTGGGCGGCATCGTCCATACCCATTCGCGCCACGCCACCATCTGGGCGCAGGCCGGGCAGTCTATTCCGGCTACCGGCACCACCCATGCTGATTACTTTTATGGTGCGGTACCCTGCACACGTTTGATGACCGACGACGAGATCAACGGCGAGTATGAGTGGGAAACCGGTGCGGTGATCGTTGAAACCTTCCGCGATAAAGGTATCGACCCGGCCCAGATGCCCGGCGTGCTGGTGCATTCCCACGGCCCGTTTGCGTGGGGCAAAAACGCCGAAGATGCGGTGCATAACGCCATCGTGCTGGAAGAGATTGCCTATATGGGCATATTCTGCCGCCAGTTGGCGCCGCAGTTGCCAGATATGCAGCAGACGCTGCTGGATAAACATTACCTGCGCAAGCACGGGGCAAAAGCCTATTACGGGCAGTAAGGCTGCCGTCTTGCCCGGTGGCGCTGTGCTGACCAGACTACGGTACAATGCGCCTCCGGGATAAACACCACACCTGTATAAAACCCCAGCACCATCTATTAAACCAGGCTATAATCAGGCCTGGTTTTTATTGATGAGAGCACGGCGTGACCCAGCCACGAGAAGGTTTTTTACTGACCCGTCACTGGCGGGATACCCCGCAGGGCACCGTGCTGTCTTTCTGGCTCGCTACCGATGATGGCCCGCTTGAGGTCACGCTGCCGCCGCAGGAATCCGTGGCGTTTATTCCCGAAGCCCAGCGCTCACAGGTCGAACGTCTGCTGCAGGGCGAAAACGGCCTGCGCCTTGCCCCGCTCAGCTTAAAAGACTTTCATCGCCAGCCGGTGTTTGGCCTCTATTGCCGCGCGCATCGCCAGCTGATGCGCCTGGAGAAAAAGCTGCGGGAAAACAGCGTCACGGTTTACGAAGCCGATATCCGTCCGCCGGAACGCTATCTGATGGAGCGCTTTATCACCGCGCCGGTTTGGGTCGAAGGCGACAGCGCGGGCCGGCAGATCGTCAACGCCCGCATGAAGCCCAGCCCGCACTACCGTCCGCCGCTGAAATGGGTGTCGCTGGATATCGAAACCAGCCGCCACGGCGAGCTGTACTGCATCGGGCTGGAAGGCTGCGGCCAGCGGGTGGTCTACATGCTCGGGCCTGAGCCAACGCCCTCGCCCGAAGTCGATTTCCAGCTGGAGTATGTCGCCAGCCGCCCACAGCTGCTGGAAAAGCTTAACGCCTGGTTTGCCACGCACGACCCTGACGTGCTGATCGGCTGGAACGTCATCCAGTTCGATCTGCGGGTCCTGCAAAAACATGCCGAACGCTACCGTATTCCATTAATGCTCGGTCGCGGCAATAGTGAACTGGAGTGGCGCGAACACGGGTTTAAGAATGGCGTGTTCTTCGCCCAGGCTAACGGCCGGCTGATCGTTGACGGCATCGAGGCGCTGAAATCCGCTTTCTGGAACTTCTCCTCTTTTTCCCTGGAAACGGTGGCCCGTGAACTGCTGGGCGAAGGGAAAGCCATTGATAACCCGTGGGATCGGATGGACGAAATCGACCGTCGTTTTCACGAAGACAAACCGGCGCTGGCAGCCTACAACCTGCAGGACTGCGAGCTGGTGACGCGAGTCTTCCACAAAACCGAGATCATGCCCTTTTTGCTGGAGCGCGCCACGGTCAACGGCCTGCCCGCCGACCGCCACGGCGGCTCCGTAGCCGCCTTCAGCCATCTCTATTTTCCGCGTATGCACCGGCTGGGCTATGTCGCCCCGAATCTTGGCGAGGTGCCGCCGCAGGCCAGCCCCGGCGGTTACGTCATGGATTCGCGCCCTGGCCTCTATGATTCAGTGCTGGTTCTCGACTACAAAAGCCTGTACCCGTCGATTATTCGCTCCTTCCTGATCGATCCGGTGGGGCTGATTGAAGGCATGGCCCACCCGCAACCAGAGCACAGCACCGAGGGGTTTCTCGGCGCGCGCTTCTCCAGACAGAAGCACTGCCTGCCGGGAATTGTCGGGCAAATCTGGCATGGCCGCGACGACGCCAAACGCCAGCACAATAAACCGCTGTCTCAGGCGTTGAAGATCATCATGAACGCCTTCTACGGCGTCCTGGGCACCAGCGCCTGCCGCTTTTTCGACCCGCGCCTGGCCTCCTCTATTACCATGCGAGGACACGCGATTATGCGCCAGACTAAAGCGCTGATTGAGTCGCAGGGTTATGACGTGATCTACGGCGATACCGACTCTACCTTTGTCTGGCTTAAACGCCCGCATAGCGAAGAAGAGGCGGCGAATATCGGCCGGTCGCTGGTGACTTTCGTTAACGATTGGTGGGCTACGGAGCTGAATAAAGAACAGCTCACCAGCACCCTTGAACTGGAGTTCGAAACCCATTTTTGCCGTTTTTTAATGCCAACCATTCGCGGCGCCGATACCGGCAGTAAAAAACGCTACGCCGGCATGATCCAGGAGGGCGACGCCCAGCGGATGGTGTTCAAAGGGCTGGAGACGGTGCGAACCGACTGGACACCGTTGGCGCAGCAGTTCCAGCAGGAGCTATATCTGCGCATTTTCCGCCACCAGCCGTACCGGGATTACATCCTGGAAACCATTGATAAGCTGATGAACGGTGAGCTCGACGATCGGCTGGTTTACCGCAAGCGCCTGCGCCGCCCGCTGGCGGAGTATCAGCGCAACGTTCCGCCGCACGTGCGCGCGGCGCGGCTGGCAGACGAGGAAAACGTCCGCCTCGGCAGGCCACAGCAGTACCAACAGCGCGGTAGCATAAAATATGTCTGGACCACCGGCGGCCCGGAACCGGTGGACTACCAGCGGTCGCCGCTCGATTATGAGCACTATTTGTCAAAGCAACTTCAGCCGGTCGCGGAAGGAATTCTTCCCTTTGTCGACGACGATTTTGCTACAATAATGACAGGGCAACTGGGGCTATTTTGATTTCTTCGCCCCCCTACAATTTCCAGCCGACAGTTCTGCAAATTGAAGGGCGACGAGGACGTGACGAACGACCTGCCATCCAGTAATATAGCGCCCTTTCCATTCCTGGACCCAATTTTGATCCCTCTCTGACTTACCCGGAGATGATCAACTATTGCCTGCAATTTAAGAACAAAGAGCTGAACATATATGCCTTTTACACTTGGTCAACGCTGGATTAGCGACACAGAGAGCGAACTGGGATTAGGGACGGTAGTTGCGCTGGATGCGCGTATGGTAACCCTTCTTTTCCCCGCCATCGGCGAAAACCGTCTGTATGCGCGCAATGATTCCCCCATCACCCGCGTGATGTTTAACCCGGGTGATACCATCACCAGCCACGAAGGCTGGCAGCTCCAGGTTGACGAAGTAAATGAAGAGAACGGCCTGCTGGCCTATACCGGCACACGTCTCGACACCGAAGAAGCCAATGTCACACTGCGTGAAGTGCTGCTCGACAGCAAACTGGTCTTCAGCAAACCGCAGGACCGCCTGTTTGCCGGGCAGATCGACCGCATGGACCGTTTTGCCCTGCGCTATCGCGCCCGCAAATACCAGAGCGAGCAGTACCGGATGCCGTGGAGCGGCCTGCGCGGCCAGCGCACCAGCCTGATCCCGCACCAGTTGCATATCGCCCATGATGTCGGCCGTCGTCACGCGCCGCGCGTGCTGCTGGCGGATGAAGTGGGTCTGGGTAAAACCATTGAAGCCGGGATGATCCTGCATCAACAACTGCTCGCCGGCGCCGCCGAACGCGTGCTGATTATTGTCCCGGAAACCCTGCAACACCAGTGGCTGGTGGAAATGCTGCGCCGCTTCAACCTGCGCTTCTCGCTGTTCGACGATGAACGCTACGCCGAAGCCCAGCACGACGCCTACAACCCGTTCGAAACCGAACAGCTGGTTATCTGCTCGCTGGACTTCGTGCGTCGCAGCAAACAGCGTCTTGAGCACCTGTGCGACGCGGAATGGGACCTGATGGTCGTCGATGAAGCACACCATCTGGTCTGGAGCGAAGACGCACCGAGCCGCGAATATCAGGCCATTGAACAGCTGGCCGAACGCGTGCCGGGCGTGCTGCTGCTGACCGCGACGCCGGAACAGTTGGGGATGGAAAGCCACTTTGCCCGTCTGCGTCTGCTGGATCCGAACCGCTTCCACGACTTCGAGCAGTTCGTTGAAGAACAACAAAATTACCGTCCGGTAGCCGATGCCGTAGCCCTGCTGCTGGCAGGCAATAAGCTGAGCGATAACGAGCTCAACACCCTTGGCGATCTGATCGGCGAGCAGGATATCGAACCGCTGCTGCAGGCTGCCAACAGCGACCGCGATGATGCCCAGGCCGCGCGCCAGGAGCTGGTCTCCATGCTGATGGACCGTCACGGCACCAGTCGTGTCCTGTTCCGCAACACCCGTAACGGCGTGAAAGGTTTCCCGAAACGCGAGCTGCATACCATTCGTCTACCGCTGCCGACCCAGTACCAGACGGCGATTAAAGTCTCTGGCATCATGGGTGCTCGTAAAAGCGCCGAAGAACGCGCTCGCGACATGCTCTATCCGGAGCAGATTTATCAAGAATTTGAAGGCGATACCGGCACCTGGTGGAACTTCGATCCGCGCGTTGAGTGGCTGATGGGCTACCTGACCAGCCATCGCTCTCAGAAAGTGCTGGTGATCTGCGCCAAAGCCACCACCGCGCTGCAGCTCGAGCAGGTCCTGCGCGAGCGTGAAGGCATCCGTGCGGCGGTCTTCCATGAAGGCATGTCAATCATCGAACGTGACCGCGCCGCCGCCTGGTTCGCCGAAGAAGATACCGGCGCCCAGGTGCTGCTGTGCTCTGAAATTGGCTCCGAAGGCCGTAACTTCCAGTTTGCCAGCAACCTGGTGATGTTCGACCTGCCTTTCAACCCGGACCTGCTGGAGCAGCGTATCGGTCGTCTCGACCGTATCGGTCAGGCGCACGATATTCAGATCCACGTGCCGTATCTCGAACGCACCGCGCAATCCGTGCTGGTTCGCTGGTATCACGAAGGGCTGGATGCCTTCGAGCACACCTGCCCGACCGGGCGCACCGTCTACGACAGCGTGCATAACGAATTGATTAACTATCTTGCCGCGCCGGAAACCACCGAAGGCTTCGATGAGTTGATCAAATCCTGCCGCCAGCAGCATGATGCGCTGAAAGCGCAGCTTGAGCAGGGTCGTGACCGTCTGCTGGAGATCCACTCCAACGGCGGTGAACAGGCCCAGCAGTTGGCCGAAAGCATTGAAGAGCAGGATGACGATACCAACCTGATCGCCTTTGCCATGAACCTGTTTGATATTGTCGGTATCAACCAGGACGATCGCGGTGAAAACCTGATTGTCCTGACGCCATCCGACCATATGCTGGTCCCGGACTTCCCGGGTCTACCGGAAGATGGCTGCACCATCACCTTCGAACGTGATGTTGCCCTGTCGCGCGAAGACGCCCAGTTCGTGACCTGGGAGCACCCGCTGATCATCAACGGTCTGGATCTGATCCTCTCCGGCGATACCGGCAGCAGCACCATCTCCCTGTTGAAGAACAAGGCGCTGCCGGTGGGTACCCTGCTGCTGGAGCTGATTTACGTGGTGGAAGCTCAGGCGCCGAAGCAGTTGCAGCTTAAGCGTTTCCTGCCTGCCACGCCGGTGCGTATGCTGCTGGATAAAAACGGCAATAACCTTGCCGGCCAGGTGGAGTTTGAAAGCTTCAACCGTCAGCTGAGCGCCGTGAACCGCCATACCGGCAGCAAGCTGGTCAACGCGGTACAGCAGGACGTCCATGCGATCCTCCAGCTCGGCGAAGCGCAGGTGGCCAAAGCGGCACAGGCGCTGATCGACACCGCCCGCAATGAAGCCAACGATAAGCTGTCGGCAGAGCTGTCTCGTCTGGAAGCCCTGAAAGCCGTTAACCCGAACATTCGTGACGACGAACTTTCCGCCATCGAGAGCAACCGTCAGCAGGTCATGGACGCCCTGGCGCAGGCAGGCTGGCGTCTCGACGCGTTGCGTTTAATTGTGGTCACCCACCAGTAACGGAACACGACGATGTCGATGACGATGCCGATGGAAAACTACCATCCGCCCCAGGATCCCTGGCTGGTTATCCTCTATCAGGATGAACACATCATGGTGGTCAACAAGCCGAGCGGCTTGTTGTCCGTCCCGGGGAGGCTGGAAGAGCATAAAGACAGCGTGATGACGCGCGTCCAGCGCGACTTCCCGCAAGCCGAATCGGTACACCGGCTGGATATGGCGACCAGCGGGGTGATCGTCGTGGCGCTGACCAAAGCGGCAGAACGTGAGCTGAAACGCCAGTTTCGCGAGCGTGAGCCGAAGAAGCAGTACGTCGCCCGCGTGTGGGGACATCCGCAACAAGCAGAGGGTATGGTGGATTTACCGCTGATCTGCGACTGGCCGAACCGGCCGAAGCAGAAAGTCTGCTTTGAAACCGGCAAAGCGGCGCAGACCGAGTATGAAGTGCTGGAGTATGCCGACGATAACAGCGCCCGCGTACGCCTGAAGCCGATTACCGGACGTTCACATCAGCTGCGTGTGCATATGCTGGCGCTGGGCCACCCGATTCTTGGCGACCGCTTTTATGCGACGCCAGAAGCGCTGGCCATGGCGCCACGGCTGCTGCTACATGCTGAAACGCTAACCATCACCCATCCGGCTTTCGGCAACGCGATGACCTTCCGCGCCCCCGTCGACTTCTGAATCGTCGCGGTCTGCCCCGGGTTGTGCCGCAGCGGCCTACCCGGGCATTTCTGTCAGCAATGCGACAAGCTAAAACCTCACGTTAATCGCGGGCAAACCACGCATCAATCATCCGATCGACATGTGCCACAAGCTGTTCAGTTTCATGACGATGGCTACGAGCGCACTCCTGTGCCGGTGCATCGCAAAGCAGGCACTGACGCAGATGTGTACCTTCAGACTGGCCGCTCACCAGGCCTTCTTTCGGGGAAATCACATCGATATCCCACAAACGGCCCAGCGGATGCGTCCGCACCAGTTCGTCACACAATGCTTTGATTTCACTGGCCGGATGCGCCACGCACCACAAGGCTTCTGGCCCGGTCGGTAGCCACAGCACCTGACGATCCAGCGTTTGCCAGCGATGTTTCCACAGCATTTGATCGCAAGCCTGCAGCGCCACGCCCATCATATTGCGATAGCGAATGCTGTCTTTTACCGCCCCCGGGGTCACCAGGGTCAGCGAAACCACCGGCTGTTGATAATGGGCGATCCAGTCGGCCTGACGAGCCGCACGCTGCGCTTTCGCCGCCAGCAGCGCTTCCATGCTTACGCCCTCACGGGCGAGAGTATCCACTGACATTTGTTCCTCTCCTTCACTTAAAAAATGACAGCGGTCAGGCTGCCGTCGCAATAGCGAATTACGGCGCTGATTGTAGCGCTAATCAGACAGAATTTAGGATACAGGACAAAGAAATTTTCTTCGTCCTGTGGTCGAAAATTGCAGATTATCCTGTTAGCACAGAGCTAAATCATGCAAGGAAGTGACTGAGGAACAGCAGACCCAGCGAAACATTAATCGCACCGCCAATACGGGTGGCGATTTGGGCGAACGGCATCAGGTTCATGCGGTTGCCGGATGTCAGTATCGCCACGTCGCCGGTGCCGCCCTGGCCACTCTGACAGCAGGAGACAATCGCCACATCAATCGGGTGCATGCCAATCTTTTTACCGACAAAAAAGCCGGTCGCCACCAGCGCCGAAACGGTGCTGACAATCACCAGCAGATTGTCGATGGTGAAGGCGTTTACCAGCTCCTGCCACGGAGTAATCGCCACGCCGACGGCAAACAGGATCGGGTAGGTCACCGCCGTACGGAAGAATTTGTAGACCATCTGCGACCCTTCCTGCAGACGCGGAGAGACACCGTTGACCAGCTTAAGCAGCACCGCCAGAAACAGCATTCCCACCGGGGCCGGCAGCCCTATCATTTTCTGCCCGAGCATGCCGAGCATATACAGCAGCACCGCCAGCAGCGCCCCCGATGCCAGGGTCGTGACATCGGTCTTCGTATCGACATCCTGGGTTTCACGATGCGTTTCGTTGCTGCGGTTTGGCATCAGCTGGCCTTCACCGGTCAGATGCGGGAAACGTTTACCCAGCTGATTCAGGCAGCCGGAGATCACAATCGCCGTCAGACTGCCCAGCATCACCATCGGCAATACCCGGCCTAGCGCGACGCCCTGATCCATATGCATCAGCGCGGCATAGCCAATGGAGAGCGGAATCGCCCCTTCCCCGACGCCACCGGCCATAATCGGCAGGACAATAAAGAAGAACACCTGGAACGGCTCCAGCCCGAGCGCAGTACCGACGCCAACACCAACCAACATGCCGACGATCTCGCCGCACACCATCGGGAAGAAGATGCGCAGAAAGCCCTGAATCAGAGTGGTCCGGTTCATGCTCATGATGCTGCCAACGATAATGCAGCAAATATAGAGATAAAGGATGTTGGTGGATTTGTAGAATTTGGTGGTGGACTCCACCACCACATCCGGCAGCAGGCCGTAATGAACCAGCGCGGAAGGGATAAAGGTGGCGCAGATTGCTGCCGCCCCTAGCTTACCGAGGATCGGCAGGCGTTTGCCAAATTCACCGCAGGCAAAACCGAAAAACGCCAGCGTCGCGACCATCACCACTATATCGCTCGGCAGCTTGCCGTTAAGGCAGTCGAGGGCAATCAATCCCCCGGCTAACAGGAAAAGCGGTAGCGGGATAATCCCGACTTTCATGGTGTCCATCACGTGCCACCAACGTTGTTTCAGTGTTGCTTTTGGCGTATTGATGGGGTCGAGGGTCGCAGAGAATGCATTGTCTGTCGTGCTCATAGGTTTTGGCCCTTTCGTTATTATTCATTTTCAGAGTAGGGAGCCTGAGGCAGAGTTAATGTGAGGCGCGGCGGATTAGAAATGAAGTTTTAATGGTCACTATGGTTTTTATGGTTTCTATTCACCGACGTGATATCTCTCTGATTTATTAGCGTGGTTTTTATGGTTTTTATTCTCTCCTGCTGGCGACACGACTCGACGAGCACACACCAAACGCCCCACCACCGCTGCCATCGCGGGATCTGGCTGTTGCCTCGCAGGTCAGCGCCGTGGGTTAAATGGGATCGTGCGCTATCTTGATAAATATCCGCTGGTAGATAATTCTGGTGGTTCATCCAGACAAAAAAGGCCCGCGCGTTTCCCGCACCATTCCTGTCGTCACCGGGAAAGAGGTTACCGTGCCGATACCACAAAGACGCGGTACAGAACTTATGAAGGTTTCCTTTCAGTTTAAGCTGTTCATTTCGCTGGTGGCGTTCTTCTCCGTCCTGTTCGCCCTGCTGGGAGCCTATTACTACGTTGATGCCAGTCACCAGCTGTATCAGGAGATGAGCGCCCGCGCCAGAATACAGGCCGAAGAGATTGCGCTGATGCCGGAACTTCGTCGCCAGGTTAGCCGCGACGATCCCCAGGCGCTGACCTCATTTATGCGCGACATTGCCGCCCATAGCGATGCCAGCTTTATCGTGGTTGGCGATGCGCGCGGCGTGCATCTGTTCCACTCCGTTCACCCGGAATGGGTTGGTACCCGGCTGGTCGGCGGCGATAATCAGGCGGTTCTGGCGGGCGAGAGCACCACCACCATCCGTAAAGGCGGGCTCGGCGTGTCGCTGCGCAGCAAGGCGCCCATCGTCAATGAAGCCGGCCAGGTGGTGGGGATTGTCTCGGTGGGCTATCTGACCAGCTATCTCGACAGCATCACCCTGACCAAAGTGATCAATATCTTCATTGCGGCGATCCTGCTGCTGATCGCCCTGTTTATATTTTCCTGGTACTTTACCCGCAGCATTAAAAAGCAGATTTTTTCGCTGGAGCCGCGGGAGATCGGCCTGCTGGTGCGCCAGCAGAAGGCGATGATGGAGTCGATCTACGAAGGGGTGATCGTCATTGATAACCACCGGCGTATTGAAGTCATCAACCATGCGGCGCGGAGCCTGCTGGGGCTGAGTCAGCCGGCCCATCTGCTGCGCGGCAGATCCATCGACAGCGTGATTGTACCGCAGCCCTTTTTCGCCAGCGGAGACATGCTGGAGAACGACACTCACGATGAGCTGTGTCGCTTCAATCAGTTGACCGTCCTCGCCAGCCGGGTACGCATTATGCTGGAAAATTCACTGCAGGGCTGGGTGATCACCTTTCGTGACCGGGACGAAATCAACTCCCTCAGCGCTCAGTTGAGCCAGGTCAAACGCTACGTGGATAACCTGCGCATCATGCGCCACGAGCAGTTGAACCGCATGACGACGCTCTCCGGCCTGCTGCATATGGGCCACTATGACGACGCGATCCGCTATATCCAGGCCCAATCCGAACATGCGCAGGAGCTGCTGGACTTTATCTCTTCGCGCTTCCAATCGCCGACGCTCTGCGGGCTGCTGCTCGGCAAAGCCGCCCGGGCGCGGGAAAAAGGAGTGGAGCTGAGTTTCGACCCGGCCTGTCATATCGATCGCCCCCTGCCGTCCTTAATGGAGTCAGAGCTGATTTCAATTATTGGCAACCTGCTGGACAACGCCATTGAAGCCACGCAGCGTGCCGAGCTGCCGCAC
This sequence comes from Klebsiella sp. B345, assembly GCF_051131735.1. Lineage (NCBI taxonomy): Bacteria > Pseudomonadati > Pseudomonadota > Gammaproteobacteria > Enterobacterales > Enterobacteriaceae > Klebsiella > Klebsiella sp. B345. The sequence goes on along the minus strand of NZ_CP180443.1, from coordinate 3,756,950 downwards.
GAGCCGGTTGAAGTGTTAATCCAGTTAAATGCCCGGGAGCTGATGATTGAAGTGGCCGACCGCGGCATCGGTATTCACCCGGCTATCCGCGATCGTATATTTGAACGCGGCATCACCACCAAAACCCGTGGCGATCACGGCATCGGCCTGTATCTTATAGAGCATTATGTCACCCAGGCGGGCGGCACCATTGAGGTCGCAGACAACGCACCGCGAGGAGCGATATTTACGCTGTTTATCCCTGCAGACGGTCCCGCCCATCCCCAACAAGAGGCCAACTATGCATCATGACCTGGTCGATGTGTTAATCATCGAAGATGAGAGTGAACTTGCGCGGCTGCATGCCGAGCTGATTCAAAAACATCCGCGGATGCGGCTGATCGGAATCGCGGCATCGCTTAGCCAGGCACGGCACATGCTCAATGCCCAACTTCCCCAGTTGGTGCTGCTCGACAACTATTTGCCGGACGGTAAAGGTGTGACCTTGATGACCGACCCGATTCTGGCGGACGCTACCTGTTCGGTGATTTTTATTACCGCCGCCAGCGACATGGAAACCTGTAGCCAGGCGATTCGTAACGGCGCCTTCGACTACATCCTTAAACCGGTGTCATGGAAGCGCCTGAGCCAGTCGCTGGAGCGCTTCGTGCAGTTTTACGATCAGCAGCGCGAGTGGAAAATCGTCGACCAGCAAAACGTCGATTCCCTCTATCAACTTCAGGCTAAGAACTACCGTACCGATAGCGGCAGCAAAGGGATCGAGGAGAAGACCCTGGCGCTGGTGCAGAGCCTGTTCAATGACCGGGAAGCACACAGTTTTTCCGTGGATGAGGTGGTGAACGATGCCGGCTTAAGTAAAACCACCGCCCGTCGCTATCTGGAGCACTGCGTGGAGATTGGCTTTCTGGAAGTGGATATGCTGTACGGTAAGATTGGTCACCCGCGACGCATGTACCGCCGCGTCGCCAGCGCCTCATAAGGCCTCTCCCGGCTGTAAGAGAGGCCCCAGGCGCTGACAGGCCCGGGGCTGGTGCTTAAAAGCCGCGTTGTTCTTTGATCAGTTCCCAGGCTTTTTGAATATCCTGCGCTTTCTGTTTTGCCATCTCCATCATTTCTGGCGGTAACCCCTTCGCCACCAGCTTATCCGGATGGTGCTCGTTCATTAACTTACGATAGGCACGTTTCACAGTAGCGGCATCATCGGTGGGCTTCACGCCCAGCACGTTGCAAGCGTCTTCCAGCGTGGGTCCACGCTGCGCCTGCTGCCAGCCAGCGTTGCCGCCGCCCTGGCCGTAGCTGCCTTGCTGAGAACCTCCGCCGCCAAACTGAGCGCCGCCCTGCATCATGCGCAGGAACTGTTCGAACTGGGCGCGTGAGATCCCGAGTTCTTCGGCAATGACGAACAGCACATCACGTTCATTAGGATGTAACTCACCGTCGGCGAAAGCGGTCTGCAGCTGAATTTCCAGAAACATCCGAATCAAATCAAAGCGGCCGAAACAGACGCTACGCAGCTGGCGCATTTTTTCCCGCAGCGGATAATCGTCTGATTTTCCTACCCGAAATGCATGCTGTGCCGCGGTACGCGACTCACCATGCAGGTTCATACGATCCATCAGGACATTGGCGACATGAATATCGGCTTCGGTGACGCGGCCTTTGGATTTGGTCAGATGCCCCATCACCTCAAAGGTGGTGGCAAAGAACAGCGCCTGGCGCTCTTGCTGGTTGGCAAACACATTGATTCTACGGCTTCGTGCACGGTCAAAGATATGACCGACCAATAGCCCGAGTACCACGCCCCAAAAGCCTGCGCCCATCATTAACGCGACTGCAACCCCAATTATTTTACCCAAATACTGCATAGACTCCCCAATATTTACGCCGCCAGTTAAGCTATATATGACCGCACGTTACAAAGCACTGACGCTTCGGTCAATTGTGGGACATAGCCTATATTTTGCTTTATCATACTCGTCATTCTACACGGTGCCTAACGCTCGGGATCCAAACCGGCAGGATTAACACTAGCGCGATGAAGATGAGTACGTTAGGCTCTGACCGTTTGCAAGCCGCTGCCATAAGATGACGGAACAACAAATACAACGTATGAAAAAACGTATTCCCAGCCTCCTGGCCACCATGATCGCCAGCGCCTTGTACAGCCAGCAAGGCCTCGCAGCCGATCTCGCGACGCAATGTATGCTTGGCGTGCCAAGCTACGATCGTCCTCTCGTTGAAGGAAAAACCAACGAGCTACCGGTGACGATCGATGCCGATCATGCGAAGGGTAATTATCCTGACAACGCGGTATTTACCGGCAATGTCGATATTAACCAGGGCAATAGCCGTCTCCAGGCGGATGAAGTTCAGCTTCATCAGCAGCAGGCTGCGGGCCAGCCTCAACCGGTACGTACGGTTGATGCACTCGGCAATGTGCACTATGACGATAATCAGGTCATTCTGAAAGGCCCAAAAGGCTGGTCAAACCTGAATACCAAAGATACCAATATCTGGAAAGGCGATTACCAGATGGTTGGCCGTCAGGGGCGGGGCACCGCAGACCTGATGAAACAGCGCGGTGAAAACCGCTACACCATTCTGGAAAACGGCAGCTTTACTTCCTGTCTGCCTGGGTCAAACACCTGGAGCGTCGTCGGGAGTGAGGTCATCCATGACCGCGAAGAGCAGGTTGCGGAAATCTGGAACGCGCGCTTTAAAATCGGCTCAGTGCCGGTATTTTATAGCCCCTACCTGCAACTGCCGGTGGGCGACAAACGCCGTTCTGGCTTCCTGATCCCGAACGCCAAATACAGCACCAAGAATGGCGTGGAGTTTTCGCTCCCCTATTACTGGAACATTGCGCCAAACTTCGACGCAACGCTGACGCCACACTACATGAGCAAGCGTGGCGGCGTGATGTGGGAAAACGAATTCCGCTATCTCACCAAAGCGGGCGCGGGTCTGTTCGAGTTTGACTACCTGCCTTCCGATAAAATCTACCAGGACGATCACTCCAGCGACAGCAACAGCCGTCGTTGGCTGTTCTACTGGAACCACTCGGGTGTTATCGATCAGGTATGGCGCCTGAACGCTGATTACACCAAAGTGAGCGATGCGGACTACTTTAACGACTTCAGCTCTAAATACGGTTCCAGTACCGATGGCTATGCCACTCAGAAATTCAGCGCCGGCTACGTTATTCAGAACTTCGACGCCACCGTGTCGACCAAACAGTTCCAGGTCTTTAACCGCGAATCGAGCAACTCTTACGCCGCACAGCCGCAGCTTGACGTTAACTACTACCAGAACGATGTTGGTCCGTTTGACACCCACCTGTATGGGCAGGCGGTGCACTTCGTCAACACTAACGGCAATATGCCAGAAGCCACCCGCGTTCACTTTGAACCGACGATCAGCCTACCGCTGTCGAACGGCTGGGGCAGTATCAATACCGAAGCCAAACTGCTGGCGACTCACTACCAGCAGAGCAACCTCGATAACTACAATGCTGCCAATGGCACTGACTATAAAGAGTCCGTCAACCGTGTGATGCCGCAGTTTAAAATCGACGGTAAAATGGTCTTCGAGCGCGACATGCAGGAGGGTTACACCCAAACGCTTGAACCACGCATGCAGTATCTGTATATCCCGTATCGTGACCAGAGCCAGATCGGTACCTACGACTCCACGCTGCTGCAATCAGACTATACCGGCCTGTTCCGCGACCGTACCTACAGCGGCCTGGATCGCATTGCTTCAGCGAATCAGCTCACCACCGGCGTCACCTCTCGCGTATATGATTCAGCCGCCGTTGAACGTTTTAATATTTCCGTTGGTCAAATCTATTATTTCACCGAGTCCCGGACCGGTGATGACAACATCAACTGGGAGAATGACGACACAACGGGTTCACTGGTATGGGCTGGAGATACTTACTGGCGCATCGCCGATAACTGGGGTTTACGCGGAGGCATTCAGTACGATACGCGTCTGGATAACGTCGCTACCGGTAACGGCACCGTGGAATACCGTCGCGATGAAAACCGCTTAATACAGCTTAACTATCGTTACGCCAGCCCGGAATACATTCAGGCCACGCTGCCTTCGTATTCCACCGCTGAACAGTACAAAAATGGTATTTCTCAGGTGGGCATGACTGCCAGCTGGCCGATTGTCGATCGCTGGTCTGTCGTCGGTGCATACTACTTTGACACCAATACCAAAAAGAGCGCCGACCAGATGTTAGGGGTCCAGTATAACTCCTGCTGCTACGCTATTCGCCTTGGCTACGAACGTAAGATCAACGGCTGGGATTCGAACGGCAACGGCGAGAGCAAATACGACAACACCTTTGGCATCAACATTGAGCTACGTGGCCTGAGCTCCAACTACGGTCTCGGCACCCAGCAGATGCTGCGTTCGAACATTTTACCGTACCAGAACTCCCTGTGATGTGGCTGGTTTAAAACGTAATCCGCACTTGCGGTTAATTGAAATGGAAAAAGTATGAAGAACTGGAAAACGCTGCTTCTCGGTATCGCCATGATCGCGAATACCAGTTTCGCTGCCCCACAGGTTGTCGATAAAGTAGCGGCTGTCGTCAATAATGGCGTTGTTCTTGAAAGCGACGTCGATGGCTTGATGCAATCGGTTAAGCTCAATGCTGGCCAGGCCGGTCAACAGCTGCCGGATGACGCGACCCTGCGTCATCAGATCCTCGAACGTCTGATCATGGACCAGATTGTTCTGCAGATGGGCCAGAAAATGGGCGTGAAAGTCACTGACGATCAGGTCGATCAGGCTATTGCTAACATCGCAAAACAGAACAACATGTCGCTGGATCAGATGCGTAGCCGTCTGGCTTACGAAGGTCTGAACTACAACACCTACCGCAATCAGATCCGTAAAGAGATGCTGATTTCGGAAGTGCGCAACAACGAAGTTCGTCGCCGTATTACCGTGCTGCCGCAGGAAGTTGAATCCCTGGCGAAGCAGATTGGCGATCAGAACGATGCCAGCACTGAACTGAACCTGAGCCACATCATGATTCCGCTGTCGGAAAACCCGTCGTCTGACGACGTGGCTGCCGCTCAGCAGCAGGCAAACTCCATCGTTGAGCAGGCACGCAGCGGCGCTGACTTCGGTAAACTGGCTATCACCTACTCTGCTGACCAGCAGGCGCTGAAAGGCGGCCAGATGGGCTGGGGTCGTATTCAGGAGCTGCCGGGGATCTTCGCCCAGGCACTGAGCACCGCGAAGAAAGGCGATATCATCGGCCCGATTCGCTCTGGCGTCGGTTTCCACATCCTGAAAGTCAACGATATGCGAGGTGGCAGTAAAAGCATCTCCGTCACCGAAGTTCACGCCCGTCACATCCTGCTGAAGCCGTCGCCGATCATGAACGACGACCAGGCACGGGCGAAACTGGAGCAGATCGCAGCAGATATTAAGAGCGGGAAAACCACCTTTGCGAAAGCGGCGAAAGATTTCTCTGAAGATCCAGGCTCTGCCAACCAGGGCGGTGATTTGGGTTGGGCTACGCCAGATATCTTTGACCCGGCATTCCGTGACGCTCTGATGCGCCTGAATAAAGGCCAGACCAGCGCACCGGTTCACTCCTCCTTCGGCTGGCACCTGATTGAACTGATGGACAGCCGTCAGGTCGACCGTACCGATGCCGCGCAGAAAGACCGCGCCTACCGGATGCTGATGAACCGTAAGTTCTCGGAAGAAGCAGCGACCTGGATGCAGGAACAACGCGCCAGCGCTTACGTCAAGGTTCTGAACAACTAATACCACGGCCTCAATATATCCCGGCAGCGTTCGGGGTGTATTGCGGCGGCGCGCCAGCGGCTCCCGATGCCGCTCAGGCAGTGAGCGGGTCCCGCTGGCGTTGCCAAAAAAGACGTCCTGAAGGATGAAGTGTATGAATCGAGTTGTTATCACCCCCGGCGAGCCCGCCGGAATTGGCCCCGACCTTGTGGTGCAGCTTGCACAGCGCGACTGGCCGGTAGAGCTGGTGGTTTGCGCCGATGGCGCACTGTTATCTGACCGGGCCCAACAGCTCGGTCTTCCTTTATCTCTCCTGCCCTACGACGCTTCCCTTCCTGCCACAGCGCAACGCGCTGGCACCCTGACGCTCCTTCCCGTTACGTTAAACGCCCCGGTGGAACCCGGTGTACTGAACATCCCTAACGGGCACTATGTGGTGGAGACGCTGGCTCGCGCCTGCGACGGCTGCCTGAACGGTGAATTTGCGGCATTGATTACCGGGCCGGTGCATAAGGGAAACATCAACGACGCGGGTATCGCCTTCACCGGCCATACCGAGTTCTTTGAAGAACGCTCGCACGCCAGCAAAGTCGTGATGATGCTGGCAACGGAAGAGCTACGCGTCGCCCTGGCGACGACTCACCTACCGCTGAAGGCCGTCAGCGAGGCAATCACGCCGGATTTACTGCGTGAGGTGATCACCATTCTGGACCACGATCTGCGCCATAAATTTGGTATCGCCCAGCCACATGTTTTGGTCTGCGGGCTAAACCCGCACGCCGGCGAAGGCGGACACATGGGTACCGAAGAGATCGATACCATTATTCCGGTACTGGAAGAAATGCGCGCCAGGGGTATGAATCTGAGCGGTCCGCTGCCGGCAGACACCCTTTTTCAGCCTAAATATCTCGACCATGCCGATGCGGTACTCGCGATGTACCACGATCAGGGCCTTCCCGTGCTAAAATACCAGGGCTTTGGCCGTGGCGTGAACATTACGCTCGGTTTACCCTTTATTCGAACCTCCGTTGACCACGGTACCGCGCTTGAACTGGCGGGCCAGGGAAAAGCGGATGTCGGCAGTTTTATCACGGCGCTTAATCTCGCCATCAAAATGATTGTTAATACGCAATGAATAATCGAGTCCATCAGGGCCACTTAGCTCGTAAACGCTTCGGGCAAAACTTTCTCAACGATCAGTTCGTGATCGACAGCATTGTCTCGGCCATTAACCCTCAAAAAGGGCAGGCTATTGTCGAAATCGGGCCGGGTCTCGCCGCACTGACCGAGCCGGTCGGTGAACGCCTTGACGCGCTCACGGTTATCGAGCTCGACCGCGATCTGGCCGCACGTCTGCAAACGCATCCCTTCCTGGGACCGAAGCTGACTATTTATCAGCAAGATGCCATGACCATGAATTTCGGCGAGCTGTCGCAGACCATGGGTCAGCCGCTGCGCGTGTTTGGCAACCTGCCGTACAACATCTCAACGCCGCTGATGTTCCATCTGTTCAGCTATACTGATGCCATTGCCGACATGCACTTTATGCTGCAAAAAGAGGTCGTCAATCGCCTGGTGGCCGGACCGAACAGCAAGGCATATGGTCGTCTGAGCGTCATGGCGCAGTACTACTGCCAGATTATCCCGGTACTCGAAGTGCCGCCGAGCGCCTTTACCCCACCGCCTAAAGTGGATTCTGCCGTTGTGCGCCTGGTGCCTTATCGCACGCTGCCGCATCCGGTGAAAGAGGTGCGTGTACTGAGCCGAATTACTACCGAAGCGTTCAATCAGCGTCGGAAAACGATTCGTAACAGTCTCGGCAATCTGTTCAGCGTTGACGTGCTGACCGAGCTGGGCATCGACCCGGCAAAACGTGCAGAGAATATTTCCGTGGCGCAATACTGTCAGTTAGCCAACTGGTTATCCGACAACGCGCCCACCAAGGAGAGCTAACCATGATCAATTCGCCTCGAGTTTGCGTCCAGGTGCAAAGCGTCTATATCGAATCGCAGTCTTCCCCGGAAGAGGAGCGCTACGTCTTCGCTTATACCGTCACTATTCGCAATCTGGGGCGGACTCAGGTTCAGCTTCTTGGCCGCTACTGGCTTATCACCAACGGCCACGGTCGTGAGACTGAAGTTCAGGGTGAAGGGGTTGTCGGCGAGCAGCCGCATATTCCCGCAGGCGGTGAATTTCAATATACCAGCGGGGCCGTCATTGAAACGCCGCTGGGCACCATGCAGGGACATTACGATATGATCGATGTGAACGGCGTGCCGTTCTCGATCGACATCCCTGTTTTCCGTCTCGCAGTACCAACGCTCATTCACTAAAACAATGTCTACATATCTTATTGGCGACGTTCACGGTTGCTACGATGAACTGATCGCGTTATTAAAGCAGGTGGCCTTTACCCCAGGGAACGATACGCTGTGGCTCACGGGCGATCTCGTCGCACGCGGCCCGGGTTCACTTGAGGTCTTACGCTACGTCAAATCTCTGGGCGATAGCGCTCGTCTGGTCCTGGGTAATCACGACCTGCATCTGCTGGCCGTTTTCGCCGGGATCAGCCGCAACAAACCGAAAGATCGCCTGAAATCACTGCTTGAAGCGCCGGATGCCGACGACCTCCTCAACTGGTTACGTCGTCAGCCGCTGCTGCAAATCGATGAACAGAAAAAACTGGTGATGGCGCATGCCGGCATCACGCCGCAGTGGGATCTGGAGACGGCAAAAGAGTGCGCGCGTGATGTCGAAGCCGTCCTCTCCAGCGACTCCTATCCGTTCTTCCTCGACGCGATGTATGGCGATATGCCGAATAACTGGAGCAACGAGCTGAGCGGCCTTGCCCGCCTGCGCTTTATCTCCAACGCCTTTACCCGCATGCGTTACTGCTTCCCGAATGGTCAGCTGGATATGTATGCCAAAGAGGCACCAGAAAACGCCCCCGCGCCATTAAAACCATGGTTCGCGATCCCGGGTCCGGTCGCCAGTGAATACAGTATTGCGTTTGGACATTGGGCTTCGCTGGAAGGCCGCGGTACGCCTGAGGGGATTTATGCCCTTGATACGGGCTGCTGCTGGGGCGGGGATCTCACCTGCCTGCGCTGGGAAGACAAGCAGTACTTTACTCAGCCATCAAACCGGCAGAAAGATCAAAGCGAAGGCGACGCGAGCGCGTCTTAAGTAGAACGTCCCGGATGACCGCCAGCTGGCGCTATCCGGGCAACGCTTTCGCACGCTAAATGCTCCCCGGAGCGACCGGGGATAGCCTTAACGGCGCTCGAGGATCTCGAAGCAGTAACTGTGTGAATTCTGCGCGTCGGCGTCATGGAATTCGCTGAATACCGATTCCCACTGATCCGGATCGTAGTCAGGGAAATGCGTATCGCCTTCCACTTCTGCATCGATGTGGGTCAGATACAGCTTGTGCGCTTTCGGCAGGAACTGCTCGTACACGCGACCACCACCGATCACCATCATCTCGTCTACATCGCCACAGGCAGCAATCGCCTCATCCACCGATTTCACCCACTGCACACGATCGTCGGTGCCCGGCTGGCTGCTGATAACGATATTTTTCCGCCCTGGCAGCGGACGACCAATAGACTCCCAGGTCAGGCGCCCCATCACTACCGGCTTGTTTAACGTATTACGTTTAAACCAGGCGAGATCGGCAGGCAGGTTCCATGGCATGGCGTTTTCCATACCGATGACGCGATCTACCGCTAACGCCGCAATCAGACTGATCATTGAAAATTTCCCGAATGCAAAAAATTGCCGCCACTATACGGAAAGCGTAATACTTCGTCGACTGCGTGGAGAGTAAAGAATAAGAAAATTTTTAGATTTGCTGGCGAGCCCACGTAAGCCACGTGAACCGCCAGCTGCGGATTTAAATTGAAAACAAAATGTTAACTGTAAACCAAACGTAACAGTGCGTTTTCGCCTCAGGATGCCGGCTTATTGTCGGGTTCGTCGGCGATATCGCCGGTATGTCTACCCTCTTCGGTTCCCTGCCAGCCGTGGCGCTGAACCAACGATAAATGGTTACGATCTTCGTTGATAATCCCGGTCAACATGTCGCTGGTTCGTTTGAACACCGCCACGCGAGACGCCGCATCGTTTTCCGCCATCTCGACCATCTCTTCCACCATTTTCTGGTTAAAGCGACGGAACAGATCGGCACGCTCACGCGCTTCATAGGCACCCAGTCCCAGCGCCTCCAGCGCCATGCGCCCGGATTTCAGCGCCGCTTCGAAGGTTTCACGCTCCGGAGCGTCTACGCCAGCCTGACGCAGCTGGATGTAGTGATCGACATCGCGGGCGCGGGAGATAATCTGCAGATGTGGGAAGTGCTCTTTCGCCAGCTCCACCAGTTGCAGGCTGGCCTGCGGATCGTCGATCGCATTAATCAGCACTTCGGCTTTTGCCGCCCCTGCCGACTCCAGCAGATCCGCGCGGGTGGCATCACCATAGAACACTTTCATATCAAACTTACGCAGCGTTTCCACGTGGTCCGGATCGTGATCGAGGATCACCATCTTCACCCCGCCGGAAAGCAGCACACGCCCGGCGATCTGCCCGTAACGCCCAAAGCCGGCGATAATCACCCGCGGCTGCTCTTCATCAATTTCATCAGCTTCACGCTCCTGGCCGCTGGAGGATTTCTCCAGCCGGGTCAGCAGCACCAGCAGGATCGGCGTGGCCGCCATCGACAACGCTACCGCTAAGGTCAGCGCCTTCGCCCACTCGCTGTCCAGCACGTCCGCCAGCTGCGCTGCGCCGAAGACCACGAAGGCAAACTCACTCCCCTGCCCCAGCAGCACCGCAAACCAGCGGCGCTGCGCGCGCGGTACGCCAAGCGGTTTAGCGATCAGCCACAGCATCACGCCTTTAATGACCAGGAAACCGACCAGTAAAATCAGGATCCGCAGCGGATGGCTCATCAGAGTGCCAAAATCAATCGACATCCCGACACCGATGAAAAACAGCCCCAGCAGCAGGCCCTTAAACGGCTCGATATCGCTTTCCAGCGCATGACGATACTCCGAGCTTGCCAGCAGTACCCCGGCGAGGAACGCCCCCATCGCCATCGACAGCCCCACTTCCTCCAGCAACAGGCCAAAGCCGAACACCAGAAACAGGGCCACGGCGCTGAATACTTCACGCAGGCCCGAGCGGGCCACGAAACGCAGTACCGGACGGGTGACATAGCGCCCCAGCGCCACCACCAGCACCAACGCACCCGCAACTTTAAGCGCGGACAACGCAAAAGCGCCGAGGGTGGTGGAACCGCCGCTGGCGGCCAGCAGCGGGATCATCGCCACCAGCGGGATCGCCGCGATATCCTGAAACAGCAGAACGGCAAACGCGCTGCGCCCCATCTGCGAGACCGTCAGGTTACGTTCGTTCATCGCCTGCATGGCGATGGCCGTCGACGACAGCGCCAGCGTCATGCCAATCAGCTCCGCAACCTGCCAGCGCATCCCCAGCAGCATGCAAAACAGGCCAATCAGCGCCCCACACACCACCATCTGTAATGCACCGCCGCCAAACACCGACGCCCGCAGTTTCCACAGACGCTGCGGGTCAAGCTCCAGGCCAATCACAAACAGCATCAGGACCACGCCAATTTCGGCAAAATGCAAAATCGCCTCGGCGTCCGTCACCAGACGCAGGCCCCACGGCCCAATAATGCACCCGGCGATTAAATAACCCAGCACCGACCCCAGCCCAAGACGCACGGCAATCGGCACAATCAGGGCGGCAGACCCCAGATAAATCAGCGCCTGTATCAGCGTATGGCTATCCATGGTGCGCCTCCTGCCATTCAATTAAGCGTTGTCGATAGTGGCGCGCCTGCGCCTGAAGGGTTTCATCGTCACAGATAAACGTGCAGTGCATGGCGAACGGCGGCAGCCATTTCATGCCGCAGTACAGCCCGGTGGCCTGTAGCGGCTGGGACAGCACTTCAAAGCCAGGAAATGCGCCGATATCGAAGTGGCTCTCACCGCCGCCGGTGGTCACCGCCCACATCAGCGATTTTCCCTGCAGCGCAATACCGTTGTGACCGTAGGCCCAACCGTGCGACAGCACCTTATCCATCCACAACTTCATCAGCGGCGGAACGCTGTACCACTGCATCGGATGCTGCCAGATAATCAGATCGGCTTTCGCCAGCGCCGCCTGTTCGGCGGCGATGTCGATGTTAAAGTCGGGGTAAAGTTGATAGAGGGAGCGTATTTCTACGCCATCCAGCGTCCTTGCCTGCTCCAGCATCCGCTTATTCGCATGCGAGTGATGCGGATAGGGATGAGCATAAATTATCAGAATCATTGATTAGCCTGCGTTAACTCTCGTTGTAATCTGCAAGAGTGTAGTCAGTTAATCGAAGCGCTTACAATCATAACCTGATTTTATGTCTGCGGACTGCCGGCCTTATGTGGCTGCGGGCTGGCGGTAACCTCGGGTTCGCTGACGTCGAGATCGCAGCGTTTCGGCAGCAGGAAGGTCATGGTCCCGGCAATGATTAGCGATCCAGCCAGGGCACAAACCGCCACGTTCTGGCCATACAGATAGATCATCACCCCCACCAGATAGGGACCGCAGAATCCGCCGAGGTTACCCAGGCCATTAATCACCCCGCGAGCGCTACCGGCCACTTCCGCAGAGGCAATCCGCCCCGGCATCGACCAAAACGGGCTGGTGGCTGATTTGAGGAAAAAGCCGCAAATCACCAGTGCGATATAGGCTGCCACCACGTGCTCACGCAACAATACCGAGGCCACTAGCGCCGCCGCAAAGCTGTAAAGCGAGAAGCGCACCCACAGACGACGTTTACCGCTGCGATCGCTGAATAACGAAATGACATAAATCCCGGCAAGCGTCGCCACGAACGGCAATACCGCGAGAAGGCCCACGCTGGCCATACTGCCGCCGGTCAGCCCTTTGAGGATGGTCGGCAGCCACAGGGTGTAGCCGTAATCGCCGGTCTGATAGAAGAAGTTGAGGATCACCAGTTTCATCAGCCCGCCGTTGCGGAAAACATCTTTGACCGGCGCCTTGCTGACCGCATCTTCCGCCAGTTTTGCCGCCCGCTCAGCGGCCAGCGTAGTGACCAGGTAGTGACGCTCTTTCTCCGGCAGCCAGCGGGCCTCTTCCGGACGGTCGCTGATCATGAACCACCAGACCGCCAGCACCACCACCGACAGCAGACCTTCGATAATAAACAGCCAGCGCCAGTCAAGCGCGGCGATGATCGCCCCGGATACCGGCGCGGTCAGCATGCCGCCCAACGGGGCGAACATCATCACGAAGGCGTTGGCACGCCCCAGCTCTTTTTCCGGGAACCAGTTGCTGACCATCGTCAGCACCACCGGCAACATGCCGCCCTCGGACACGCCGAGAATAAAACGCAGCACCAGCAGTTGATATTCATGGGTCACGAAGCCGGTAGCAACCGAAACCACCGCCCAGGCCATCAGCGACCAGGCAATAAAGCGTTTACCACTGCCGTTTACCGCAATTCGCCCACCGGGTATTTGTAGAAATAAATAGCCAATAAAAAAGATGCCGCTGGCAACACCGGCCATCTGGCTGGTAATACCTAAGTCCTCCTCCATTCCACCGGGTAATGCGAAACTAATATTAACCCGGTCCATAAACGAAATAATACAGGCGATCAACACCGGCGTAATAATACGCCACCAGCGGGTGCTGGGAATTTTATCATTCATATTTCGCGCTCTCTATGCAGAGGTTATTGTTGTCATTGAATACGAGCTGGGTACAGAAATAAGAGAGAGAAATTAATTAATCGCGTTCGGTAATGGCGCATCGGCGAAATAAGCCGCCACGTTGGCAAAAACTACCTCGCTCATTTTCTGTCGGGTTTCATGGGTCGCGCTGGCCACGTGCGGCTGCAGCACTACATTATCGAGCGCAATCAGCGCCGCCGGCACATGCGGTTCATCTTCAAACACGTCGAGAGCGGCACCGGCGATAACACCGTTTTGTAACGCCTGAATCAACGCCTTCTCATCCACCAGCGAGCCGCGGGCGATGTTGATCAACCACGCCTGTTTCGGCATGACGTTAAACACTGAATAATCGATCAGCCCGCGATTGGCTTCGCCGCCGGAGGCCGCAATCACGAGGAAATCGCTCTCGTGGGCCAGGGTATGCAGATCGGCACACCACTGATAATCCAGCCCCGGCACCGGTTTGCGGTCGGTGTAAAGCACCTGCATGTCGAAGCCGCGGGCGCGACGGGCAATCGCCTGGCCGATATTGCCCATCCCCAGCAGGCCAATGCGTTTACCACTGACCTGAGTTGCCAGCGGCATTCCGCCCTTCTCCCAGCGCCCTTCCCGGACAAAGCGATCGCCCTGACACAGATTGCGCGACGCGGCCAGCAGCAACCCCATCGCCAGGTCCGCCACGTCATTGGTCAGCACGCCGGAGGTGATGGAGATCTTAATCTGTCTGCTACGTGCATATTCCACATCAACGGCATCAGTGCCGACGCCGAAAATGGCAATCAGGCCAACGTGCGGCAGCAACTCAAGGACACTGTTTTGCACCCCGATGTCTCCACGGGTAACGACAACAGCGATGTTCTCGCCTTGCTCACGCAGAAAACTTATCGGATCGTCCTGCTCGTACAGACGCAGCAGCGGGAAATGGGCCGCCAGTTGCTCCTGCAGTGCATCAATAACGGGGGCCACTAAAAGGACGGCGCGGGTAAGAGTACTCTTCATCAGATCACCTGTTTGACGGTTCGTTACGACGGTAGTCACTATCAAACGGGTTTTTAGCAGGGCGTTTTGCGATCTGCATCACGCTGAATCGTGTTAAAAATAGCTGTTACCCTCTACGTGATCCCTAAGACAAAACCAGCGTATCCGGCTGCGACGCGGGACATGGCGTTAACGGTTTGCTAACACCGCGGCGTCGCACGTTAGACGGGGTTAGATCGTTTCCCCCAGCGACAGGCGGTAGTGTAGATCAACTTTCTCGATGGTTGGCAGTCCTTTGATTTTTTTGATTAAAATCTCAGTAGCGACCTTACCCATCTCAAAGCGCGGGGTCAGAACGCTGGCCAGCCGCGGGGTGATAATCTGGCCGATCTCCAGACCATGAAAGCCGGCGATCGCCAGCTCCTGCGGGACATTGATACCCGATGCGAGGCACTCCTGTAACACCCCAACCGCCAGGTCATCATTGGTACAGAGGATCCCGTCCATGGTGGCATACATCTGCCGCGCCAGATTCATCATGCCGGTGCCGATCGACACCGACGACACCTTGTTCGGTGCAATACGCCCGGTCGCCAGTCCGGCATTCTCCATCGCCTGGCAATAGCCGGCGTAGCGCTGCTCGTCGCGCACGTCAGACATCGAGCCGAAATAGATAATATGCCGCTTGCCGCTCGCCAGCAGCATCGTGGTCATGTCAAAACCGGCTTTGAAGTTATCGAAACCGACGTTGATGCGCCCTGGATTCTCCGCCAGCCCCATCACTTCAGCGATGGGAATTTTGGCGGCGTTGAGGTACTTATCCGCCCGCAGGGTGTGAACCGACTCGGTCAGCAGCAGGCCTTTGACATGAAACGCCAGCACCGCCGCGATCTGTTCCTCTTCGCGTTGGCGGTCGTAATCGTAGTTGACCACCAGCGTCTGGTAGCCATGCGCCGCGGTCACCGATTCGATCCCCGCCAGCAGGTCGGCGAAGATTTGGTTATGAAAAGAGGGAATTAAGACGCCAATGCGCGGGACGACGACGCTGGTCATCGCCGGATTATCGGGATCGGGTTCATAGCCGATTTCCGCAATCACGCTGGCGATACGTTCTGCGGTCTCCGGTTTGACTTTGTCCGGCGTACGTAAATAGCGGCTGACGGTCATCTTGGTTACGCCAGCCAGCGCTGCAATATCATTGAGCGTAATGCGTTGTGCTTTCATCTATCGACCCGTCAAATACATCCACTGCATCAGGCCATTATGCCTGCCGTTCAGGAAAAAGAGAATCACGCCATTCTGCGCTTAACCCCTTGAGCCGCGGTAATTTCCACCCGACATCACGTTTAGCGTAACCCCTTTTCGTAACACCCTTTTGAGTGATCTCCATCACAGATTTACCCGACAAAAATCCGTGAGATAGAGCACAGGTTGTTGCGGGTCATGTTTTGCCACCAACGGCATTAACACGCACCACATCATTTATATTCAGCCGTTAATCAGGATATCAAGATGAAAGATCTTTTCAGCTTACAAGGCAAACGTATTTTAATTACTGGCGCAGGACAAGGAATTGGTTTTGTCATGGCGCAAGGCCTTGCACAATATGGCGCAGAAATTATTGTCAACGATATTTCGGCGTCTCGTGCGGATGATGCGGTCATGAAATTACGTGATGAAGGTGCCATCGCCCACTCCGCGGTATTTAATGTCACCGATGCCGACGCGGTAGAAAATGCCATTGCGAAAATTGAAACCGATATCGGTGCAATTGACGTGTTATTTAATAACGCAGGTATTCAGCGCCGTCACCCTTTTACCGAATTTCCGGTGCAGGAATGGCATGACGTTATTTCCGTCAACCAGACAGCAGTATTCCTGGTCTCCCAGGCGGTAGCCAAACGCATGGTCAGCCGCCGGCGTGGCAAAATCGTCAACATCTGCTCCATGCAAAGCGAGCTGGGCCGCGACACCATTACCCCGTACGCAGCTGCCAAAGGTGCGGTGAAGATGTTGACTCGCGGCATGTGCGTCGAACTGGCGCGCGATAACATCCAGGTCAACGGTATTGCGCCGGGCTATTTTAAAACCGCCATGACCCAGGCCCTGGTGGACGATCGGGCCTTTACCGACTGGTTGTGTAAACGTACGCCTGCCGCACGCTGGGGCGATCCGCAAGAGCTGATTGGCGCCGCCGTGTTTCTCTCCTCCAAAGCATCCGATTTCGTCAATGGACATCTGTTATTCGTCGACGGCGGCATGCTGGTTGCCGTCTGATTAAGGAGCGCATTATGGCAGGACAATGCATTATTTTGATGGGCGTGTCGGGCACCGGGAAGACCACCGTGGGTCAGGCGCTGGCCCAGGCGCTTGAAGCCAAGTTTATCGACGGTGACGATCTTCATCCCCGGCAGAACATCGTCAAAATGGCCGCCAGCCAGCCGCTGGATGACAACGATCGCCAGCCGTGGCTGGAGCGCATTGGCGATGTGATTTTCAGCCTTGGGCAGAAGAACGAATCCGGCGTGCTGGTATGCTCGGCGCTGAAAAAGCGCTACCGCGACCAGCTGCGCGAGGGGAATCCCCATTTACGTTTCCTGTGGCTGACCGGCGACTACGACTGCATTTTGCAACGGATGCAGGCCCGTAAGGGCCACTTTATGCCGGAGGCCCTGCTGCGCAGCCAGTTTGCCGCGCTGGAAACCCCAGACGCCAGCGAAGGCGATATCGTCGCGGTGGATATCGCCCCCGATGTCGCGAGCATTGTGGCGCACTCCATCACATTACTTAACCCGCAACCCACGCAGGGAGTCCCGGCATGATTATCGATACCTTAAGCGCCGCCGCTAAAAACAGCTTTTATCCACCGGTTATTCGTAAAGCGCTGCAGGCGGTACTGCAGCAGGAGCCGCACGCTCTGCCACCGGGGAAATACACCATCGATGGCGATAATCTGTTTTTTACCGTTGTCGAAGGCAGCACGAAACCGCTGGCGGAACAGCGCCCGGAGTACCATCGTCAGTACATCGATATTCATATTGTGCTGCAAGGCGAGGAGATTATCGGGGCCGGTAATAAGGGCCTGGAGATTGTCCCGGACGGGCCGTTTAAGGATGCCCACGATATTGGCTTTTGTGATGGGATCAGCAGCGAAACGCTGATTCATCTGCACCCTGAAGAGCTGGCTGTCCTGTTTCCCGGTGAGCTGCATCGGCCAATGAGCGCCATGGATGCCGGCGCGCCGCTGCGCAAGATTATCGTCAAAATTGACCACGCGCTGCTTTAATCAGCCAGCCATCGGCCCCGCCGCCTTCCATGCGGGGCCACATAATTTGTCTCTTAGTTATCCAGTTCATCCATCGACTTAACCTGATCGCGATTGATCTGCTCGGTACGGCCGGTTTCCGCATTTTTGTAGGACACCATGCCGGTATCATCATCCACCTGCGGTTTGCCATCGGTCACAATGGTTTTGCCATCGGTAGTTTTCAGCGACTGATTGGATGAACACCCGGCGACGGTAAACAGTGCAGCGGCGGCGAAAACAGCAGCGGTGAGGGGTTTATTGTATTGCATCGTGTTTCTCTCCCGTTATTCAGTCAAATTAATCATTTCCTAACCACTTCAGGCTAGCTGACCAAACCGGGAGAGAACACCAGAACTCTCCGAAGTGGTGTTTTCACGCGGATGTCCTTGTTTTTGTTCAAAGCCGATCGCAGTGCAAAAAAAAGCGCCCCCGGTGTCGACCACCGGAGGCGCTTTTTACGAGCAGCTAAAATTACTTCTTAATCTGCGCGTGCATTTCCTGTACCGAGGTGACTTTCTCGATAGCGTTGGCGTTCAGCGCCATTGCCGTCGCGAAACCGCCGTTCAGGGTGGTGTCGTAATGAACTTTGTACTGCAGGGCGCTGCGGCGAATCAGCTTGGAGTCTTCAATCGCCTGACGACCTTCGGTGGTGTTGATGATGTAGGTGTATTCGCCATTCTTGATACGGTCCTGAATGTGCGGACGGCCTTCATGCACCTTGTTCACCAGACGCGGGTTGATACCGGCTTCACCCAGCACAATCGCGGTGCCGTGGGTAGCATCCAGTTCGAAACCGAACTTCAGCAGTTTCGCCGCCAGGTCAACCACACGCTCTTTGTCGCCTTCACGAACGGAGAGCAGCGCGCGCCCCTGTTTTTTCATGGTTGAGCTGCTGCCCAACTGCGCTTTGGCGAACGCTTCCGCAAAGGTACGCCCTACGCCCATCACTTCCCCGGTAGAGCGCATTTCTGGCCCTAACAGCGGGTCAACGCCCGGGAATTTGTTGAACGGCAGCACCACTTCTTTCACCGAGTAATACGGCGGGATAATCTCTTTGGTTACGCCTTGCTGTGCCAGAGTCTGACCAGCCATCACGCGCGCCGCCACTTTGGCCAGCGGGATACCGGTGGCTTTCGAGACGAACGGGACGGTACGTGCCGCACGCGGGTTGACTTCAATCAGGTAGACTTCGTTGTTCTTCACTGCGAACTGAACGTTCATCAGGCCGCGAACCTGCAGCTCGAAGGCCAGCTTCTGCACCTGCTCGCGCATCACATCCTGAATTTCCTGGCTCAGGGTGTAGGCTGGCAGAGAACATGCGGAGTCACCGGAGTGTACGCCAGCCTGTTCGATGTGCTCCATGATGCCGCCAATCAGCACCATTTCGCCGTCGCAGATCGCGTCCACGTCAACTTCTACCGCGTCATCAAGGAAGCGGTCCAGCAGCACCGGCGCATCGTTAGAAACGCTGACTGCGGTCTGGAAGTAGCGACGCAGGTCGGCTTCGTCGTAGACGATTTCCATTGCCCGGCCACCGAGGACGTAGGACGGACGTACCACCAGCGGGTAGCCAATCTCTTTTGCCTTCTCAACGGCCATCTCGATGGCGGTAACGGTGGCGTTAGCCGGCTGCTTCAGCTTCAGACGGTCAACCGCCTGCTGGAAGCGCTCGCGGTCTTCCGCACGGTCAATCGCATCCGGGCTGGTACCGATAACCGGTACGCCAGCAGCTTCCAGCGCACGCGCCAGTTTCAGCGGAGTCTGGCCGCCGTACTGCACGATGACGCCTTTCGGCTTCTCGATACGTACGATTTCCAGCACGTCTTCCAGGGTGACCGGCTCAAAGTACAGACGGTCAGAAGTGTCGTAGTCGGTCGACACAGTTTCCGGGTTACAGTTGACCATAATGGTCTCGTAACCGTCTTCACGCAGCGCCAGCGAGGCGTGTACGCAGCAGTAGTCGAATTCGATACCCTGACCGATACGGTTCGGGCCGCCGCCGAGGACCATGATTTTATCGCGGTCAACGGACGGGTTCGCTTCACACTCTTCGTCGTAGGTGGAGTACATGTAGGCGGTATCGGTCGCAAATTCCGCCGCACAGGTATCCACGCGCTTGTAGACCGGGTGCAGATTGTACTGGTCGCGCAGCTTGCGGATTTCGCCTTCACGCACGCCCGCCAGTTTTGCCAGACGCGCGTCGGCAAAGCCTTTGCGCTTAAGCTGGTGCAGGAAGTCAGCGGTCAGGCCGGTGATACCAAGCTCGGTCACTTTCTCTTCCAGACGTACCAGCTCTTCGATTTGCACCAGGAACCAACGGTCGATGTTGGTCAGGTTGAAGACGCCGTCCACGGACAGCCCGGCACGAAATGCATCGGCGATGTACCAGATACGCTCGGCGCCAGCGTCTTTCAGCTCGCGGCGGATTTTGGTCAGCGCTTCCGGGTCGTCGAGGCTCACTTTCGGGTCGAAACCGGTGGCGCCCACTTCGAGGCCGCGCAGCGCTTTCTGCAGAGATTCCTGCTGGGTGCGGCCAATCGCCATCACTTCACCCACGGATTTCATCTGCGTGGTCAGACGGTCGTTCGCGCCCACGAATTTTTCAAAGTTGAAGCGTGGAATTTTGGTAACGACGTAGTCGATGGACGGTTCGAACGATGCCGGGGTACGACCGCCGGTGATGTCGTTCATCAGCTCATCCAGGGTGTAACCGACCGCCAGTTTCGCCGCCACTTTGGCAATCGGGAAGCCGGTGGCTTTCGATGCCAGTGCGGAGGAGCGTGATACGCGCGGGTTCATTTCGATAACAATCAGGCGACCATCTTTCGGGTTCACCGAGAACTGAACGTTAGAGCCGCCGGTTTCCACGCCGATTTCACGCAGTACCGCCATCGAGGCGTTACGCATCACCTGATACTCTTTGTCGGTCAGGGTTTGCGCCGGCGCCACGGTGATGGAGTCACCGGTGTGAATCCCCATGGCGTCGAAGTTTTCGATGGAGCAGACGATGATGCAGTTGTCATTCTTATCGCGCACCACTTCCATTTCGTACTCTTTCCAGCCGATCAGCGATTCATCAATCAGCAGCTCGTTGGTCGGAGAGAGATCCAGACCGCGGGTACAAATTTCTTCAAACTCTTCGCGGTTGTAGGCAATGCCGCCGCCGGTACCGCCCATGGTGAAGCTCGGGCGAATGATGCACGGATAGCCCACATCGGCAGCAACGGCCAGCGCTTCTTCCATCGTGTGTGCAATACCAGAACGCGCGGTATCAAGCCCAATTTTCTTCATCGCCACATCGAAGCGACGGCGGTCTTCTGCTTTATCAATCGCATCGGCGGTGGCGCCAATCATGGTCACGCCGAATTCTTCCAGCACGCCCTGACGTTCCAGCTCCAGCGCACAGTTCAGCGCCGTCTGGCCGCCCATGGTCGGCAGAACCGCGTCCGGACGCTCTTTTTCAATGATTTTACGAACCACTTCCCAGTGAATCGGCTCAATGTAGGTCGCATCGGCCATTTCCGGGTCGGTCATGATGGTGGCCGGGTTAGAGTTCACCAGGATGACGCGGTAACCTTCTTCGCGCAGGGCTTTACAAGCCTGAGCGCCAGAGTAGTCAAATTCACAAGCCTGGCCGATAACGATCGGGCCAGCGCCAAGAATCAGGATGCTTTTTATGTCTGTACGTTTTGGCATGGCTTTTTTCTCCTGATTATTTCGCGGACTGGCGGTACTGCTCAATTAACTCGATAAAATGGTCGAACAACGGCGCGGCATCATGCGGGCCAGGGCTCGCTTCCGGGTGTCCCTGGAAGCTGAACGCCGGTTTGTCAGTGCGGTGGATGCCCTGCAGGGTACCATCGAACAGTGACTTGTGGGTCACGCGCAGGTTAGCCGGCATGGATGCTTCGTCGACCGCAAAACCGTGGTTCTGTGCGGTAATCATGACCACGTCATTATCGATATCTTTGACCGGGTGGTTGCCGCCGTGGTGGCCGAACTTCATCTTCACGGTCTTCGCTCCGCTTGCCAGCGCCAGCAGCTGATGACCGAGGCAGATGCCGAACACCGGAACGTCGGTCTCGAGGAATTTCTCAATCGCGTCGATAGCGTAATCGCACGGCGCCGGGTCACCAGGACCGTTGGACAGGAAGATCCCGTCCGGATTCATCTTCAGCACCTCTTCCGCAGAGGTTTGTGCCGGCACGACGGTCAGACGGCAGCCGCGGTCGACCAGCATGCGCAGAATGTTGCGTTTGGCACCGAAATCGTAGGCCACAACGTGGAACGGCAGTTCGCTTTCCGCTTTCGCTTCCGGCAGGTCGCCCGCCAGCGTCCAGCTTCCTTGCGTCCAGCTGTAGGTTTCTGAAGTGGTGACTTCTTTTGCCAGGTCCATGCCGTTCAGGCCCGGGAACGCTTTGGCTTTTTCCAGCGCCAGCTGTGCATCCAGGTTATCCCCTACGATGATGCAGCCGTTCTGTGCGCCCTTTTCGCGCAGCAAACGCGTCAGCTTACGGGTATCGATATCGGCAATCGCCACGATGTTATGGCGCTTCAGGTAGGAAGAGAGGTCTTCGGTATTGCGGAAGTTGCTGGCAATCAGCGGCAGGTCGCGAATAATCAGACCCTGAGCATGTACCTGAGAAGATTCTTCATCGGCGGCATTGGTGCCGACATTACCGATATGGGGATAAGTAAGAGTGACAATTTGGCGGGAATAGGAGGGATCAGTGAGGATTTCTTGATAACCGGTCATTGAAGTATTGAAAACGACTTCCCCAACCGCCGTGCCCGTTGCCCCGATGGCCCGACCGTGAAACTGGGTTCCGTCTTCCAGAACCAATAGCGCTGACTTAATCAAAACACCCTCCAGAGAATATTCACTCACTTTATTTGCATATTAATGCATATCGATAGCACGAATCAATGCAAATTTGCTTACCTATGGATTTCTGGCAAACGGCGGCATTCTGGAGAGATGTCGGGCAAAAGTCAACTTAAAGCCGATATTTTTAATCTATTTTTACGTCACTGGACACTTCGTAGTGCTTTAGCGGGCAAAAAGATCAACTAACTATGCTAAGAAAACGCTTGCGGACCAGGAAGATTGAAAAAATGCGGGTCTGAGTGTGAAAAAGTAGACCGGATGGTCAAAATTTACAATAACACAACAGAAAAAGAAGAGATAACGCAAAATTATAAAGACTTAATCAAAAATATTAATGAAACAACTAAAAATAAAAAGGGCAATAAAATATTGCCCTTTGCAATCAATTACATATTGAATGCAACAACCACATCACGATGGGTAATAAACCTTATAAACTGTTTAACTCCAGGACGTCTCGCATATCAAAAAGCCCGGTTTTCTTGCTTTTCAGCCACAATGCGGAACGAACGGCGCCATTGGCAAACGTCATCCGGCTGGAGGCTTTATGGCTGATTTCAATGCGCTCGCCGATATCGGCGAACATCGCCGTATGTTCCCCGACGATGTCACCCGCGCGCACGGTGGCAAAGCCGATGCTGCCCGGTACGCGCTCTCCGGTATAGCCTTCACGGCTGTAGACCGCACAATCCTTCAGATCCTTGTTCAGGGCACTGGCAATCGCCTCGCCCATCGCCAGCGCTGTGCCTGACGGCGCATCGACCTTGTGGCGGTGGTGAGCTTCGATAATTTCGATATCAGTATAGTCACCCATGACCTTCGCCGCTTTTTCCAACAGTTTCAGCATGACGTTAACGCCGACGCTGAAATTAGCCGCGAAAACAATGGCAATATCTTGCGCGGCATCGCGAATGGCTTGTTTTCCTGCGTCATCAAAACCCGTCGTACCAATCACCATCCCTTTCGCATGCTCGCGGCAAAACGCCAGGTGGTTTAAGGTGCCTTCCGGGCGAGTAAAATCGATCAGCACGTCAAAATCATCTTTGACTGCCGTCAGGCTGCTTTGCACCGTGACGCCCATGCGGCCTGCGCCTGCCAGTTCGCCCGCATCGCTGCCGAGCAGGGAGGAACCTTCACGCTCCAGCGCCGCGCCCAGCGCCACGCCGTCCATCTGCTGTACCGCTTGAATCAACTGGCGTCCCATCCGGCCGCCCGCGCCCGCGATGGCCACGCGGATTTGTGCATCATGCATAGCTATTCTCTTTTGTTAACTGCAAGTAAATAGTTTTCAGAGTAACCAGCCCAACGATGGGCCGCTACTCAAAAACACCGATAATTAGAAATTTATGACAAACCGCGATCGATATCAGTAAAAACTATAAGCAGGCAGGCAAAATTGCCAGACAGCGCTGGCAGGAAATACGGGGGTTTTATCGCGGAAATGGGCTGATGCGCTGCAACATTGTTGCTATTCCAGCGTGTAGTTAACGATTAACTGCCCTTTTTTCATTTTCACCTGCAGTATCGTCACCTTACCAAGTTCTGCCAGGCTGGCGACGTGCGTACCGCCACAGGGATAGCTCAGCATGTCGCCGAACCCGACCTTGCGCAGGCCATCGGCAAACGAGATCTGACGCGGTAAATTCTCTGCCTGCCAGGCTTCAACCTGCGCCAGCAGCGCGCTGGCTTCGGGCAGCGACGCCTGTGCTCCGGCATTGAAGGTGATCCGCCCTTCGCCAGGCCAGTGATGAGCCTTAATGGGCTGCCAGCCAAAGCGTTCACCGGCCTGACCAATCAGATGCCCCGCAGAATGCAGCCGGGCGTGCAGGTGCCTTTCGGCAGCATTCACCCGAATGGCGACCTCCCCCAGGGGCAGCGGCTGCGAAACAATATGCACAATGTCATCGCCGCGTGCGCTAACGCTCTCGACAAGAGTATCGCCGATCCAGCCGCGATCGGCCGGTTGTCCGCCGCCCTGCGGGTGAAACAGGGTCTGATCCAAGGTGATGGCGTAGCGGCCATCGGCTTCAGGCTGGCAGTTCACTACCTGTGCGCGCCCTTCGGTCGCATCGCTGGTGTAATAAAGACGTTCAGTCATGGTTGTCCTCCTCTCTGTCAGGACAGTATATTGATATTACGCATGACGATAATCCTGTCATCCATCAATGGACCTTTGCCTGATGAGCACAAATGAATCTTAGTTTACTGTCCGACCTTGCCCTGTTTGTGCAGATTGTCGACCACGGCAGCTTCTCCGCCGTCGCCCGGCTCAACGGGGTAACCCCATCGGCGATCAGCCGCAGCGTCACGCGGCTTGAACATGAGATGGGTTGCAAACTGCTGCAACGCAGTACGCGTAAATTACGCCTGAGCGATGCCGGGGAATCTGTCTATAGCCACGCACTGGACATGCTGGCGTCCGCCCGTCAGGCGATGGACTCCGCCAGCAGTACCCAGCAGGTAGCGCAGGGCAAGCTCACGCTCAGCGTGCCCAAAGCCGTCGGCCGTTTCGTGATCCATCCGCTGATGACCGAGTTTCTCGACCGCTATCCGGAAGTGGATGTCTGCCTGAGGCTCGAAGACCGCTATCTGGATTTGATTGATGATGGTATCGATCTGGCGCTGCGCATTACCCATACGCCTTCTCCAGGGCTGCATGGCAAGCCGTTAATGCCGGTGACGCACATTATCTGCGCCACTCCAGACTACTTACGCCAGTATGGTACGCCGCAGACGCCGGCCGACCTGCGCAACCACAGCTGTATTAGCCTCGGTGAAACGCCGGCCGACTCACGCTGGAAATTCCGTCTGGCGGGAAAAACGGACACCATTCAGACTCACGGACGCTACGCCGCCAACC
The DNA here is from genome assembly GCF_051131735.1 of Klebsiella sp. B345. Classification (NCBI taxonomy): domain Bacteria; kingdom Pseudomonadati; phylum Pseudomonadota; class Gammaproteobacteria; order Enterobacterales; family Enterobacteriaceae; genus Klebsiella; species Klebsiella sp. B345. The sequence continues at coordinate 3,731,379 of NZ_CP180443.1, read as the reverse complement.
ACACTGCGGTACGTCTTGACGCGGTGAAGCAACATCTGGGGATCGGCAGCCTGCCGTTGTTTACCGCCCGCGAAGCGCTGGAGCGCGGGGAGATCGTGCAGGTTCTGGCAGAATGGGAGTTTATTAGCAGCTATAGCGGCCAGCTGTGGCTGCTGTGGTCGGGCAATAAGCATATGCCCGCCAGAATGCGGGCCATGATCGATTACCTGAGCGAGAAGATTTACCGTCGCTAGCGCCGCTACGGTGCCAGAGACAGAACCTCCGCAGCCCAGCGCTGGAAACCGGCGACATCAAGATCCAGGGCCACCTGTGCGTTCGCAGGCTGGCCCAGGCGCCCTTCGATGTCGACGACGGTGGTGCCGGCGGTCCAGGTTCCTTGCGTTTCTACCGCCACAAAACACGGCTTGAGCGTAAACAGTTCCGGTCGAACCAGCCACGCAATCGCGCACAGGTCATGCATGCGCAGGCCGCTACTCATGCTGCCGCTGCGATAGTGGCTGAATAACGCATGGAGCATTTTACCGGTCTTGTTCAATGCAGGCAGCGTCGCCAGATAATCGGGCGCTAACAATGCCTGGTTCGTTACGTCCAGGCCGCACATGACGATCTCCAGACCGCTGCGGAACACCTGGGCTGCCGCCTCCGGGTCAATGGCAATATTAAACTCTGCGTTGGGCGTGAAGTTACCGCGCCCGGCCGACCCGCCCATGATCACCAATCGGCGAATATTAAAGCGGCATTCCGGGTACTGCGTCAGCAGCAGCGCAATATTGGTCAACGGGCCAATCGCCACCAGAGTGATCGGCTCAGGAGCATGCATCAGCGCATCGCGAATCGCCTGGAAGGCCGGTTTCGGCAGCGGCTGGCAATCGTGTTCGACAAAATCATACCCTTCCATGCCGGATTCACCGTGCACCGAGGCAGCATCGCGTAGCGGACGTACCAACGGCATTGACGCTCCCTGAGCAAGCGGCACATCAGCCCCCCAGAAATGCAGCAGCTGCAGCGCGTTGCGGGTCGTTTTTTCCACCGACACGTTGCCTGCGACGGTGGTCATCAATTGCAGATCCAGCTCGGGGGCAAACAACGCCGCGGCTATTGCCGCCGCATCGTCGATGCCGGGATCGGTATCAAGAATGATCGGTAAGCGCATTGTTTCTCCAAAAAAAATGCCAGACATTAAGTCTGGCATCTTCTCACAACAGAGGACGAAAGAACTTATTCTACTTCACGGACGTCAACCCGCAGCTCTTTCGGCACTTCGAAAACAATGTTCTCTTCACGGCCTTCCAGCGGCACCGCTTCACCGCCGCCCAGCTCCTGGAGGCGCGAAATGACGTTCTGTACCAGAATATCCGGTGCTGATGCGCCCGCGGTCACGCCCACGCAGGTGGCTGTTTTGACCCACGCTTCCTGAATATCAGTCGCGTCGTCAATCAGATAGGCGGCTTTCCCCATCCGCTGAGCCAGCTCCGCGAGGCGGTTCGAGTTAGAAGAGTTTTTCGACCCCACCACCAGCACCACATCCGCCTGCTCAGCCAGCGCGCGGACCGCTTCCTGACGGTTGGTGGTGGCGTAGCAGATATCATCTTTACGCGGCCCGACGATTTTCGGGAAGCGTTCACGCAGGGCATCAATGACCTCAGAGGTATCATCGACCGAAAGCGTGGTCTGGGTCATAAACGACAGTTTGGCGTCATTTTTCACGTCCAGCGTCCAGACATCATCCGGTGACTCTACCAGGTACATTCCCCCTTGCGGGTTGCTGTACTGGCCCATCGTCCCTTCGACTTCCGGGTGGCCGGCATGACCAATCAGGATCGACTCTTCACCACGACGGCTGGCACGGGCGACTTCCATATGCACTTTGGTCACCAGCGGGCAGGTCGCGTCAAAGACCGTCAGGTCGCGGCTTTTGGCTTCGTTGCGTACCGCCTGAGACACGCCATGTGCGGAGAAAATCAGGATCGCGCCGTCGGGCACTTCGCTGATCTGCTCGATAAAAATAGCGCCGCGCTGCCGCAGGCTATCGACCACATAGCGGTTATGCACCACTTCATGACGCACATAAATCGGCGCGCCATAGAGGGTCAGCGCGTTTTCGACAATGCTGATAGCGCGGTCAACGCCGGCGCAAAAGCCGCGCGGGTTAGCCAACAGGATCTGCATTTTACTCCTCCAGCGCCGGATCGATTTCCAGCACTTCAATATCAAAATGGACGGTACGCCCGGCCAGCGGGTGGTTGAAATCAACGGTGATTGAATCGCCGTTCACTTCACGGATCACGCCAGGCATTTCGCTGCCATCCATTGCGGTAAAGAGCATAATTGCGCCGATTTCCGGCTCGCCCGCGTCGATAAATTCACGACGTGAGAAGTACTGGATAAGATCCGGGCTTGGCACGCCAAATGCGGCATCCGGCTCCAGGGAAAAGGTGGTTTTATCCCCCGCTTTCAGCCCCAGAAGATGCTGCTCCAGGCCTTCAGAAAGGGACCCGTCGCCGAGACGAAACAGCGCCGGTTTACCGTTATTACGCGTAGACTCCGCGGTGGAACCATCATCCAGTTTCAGCGTGAAGTGCACCAGCACCGCGCTGTTGCTCTGTACAGAGTTAGACATGCAGGTTTGCTCTAAGTTTTTATTTGTATTCACCCCGCCACACCGAATGGCGCGCTGGCAGGGCAAATTTATCATGAAGGCCGGGCCAGCACGAACGCGACCCGGCAAGGATCATCAGGCAGCTTTTTTGGCAGAGCCAGGTAAAAAACCTTCCAGCACAATCAGCGCCGCGCCGATGCAAATCGCGGTATCGGCCAGATTGAACGTGGCGAAGTGCCAGTCCCCGACATAGAAATCGATCATATCGACGACAAAGCCGTGCCACAGTCTGTCGAACAAATTCCCCAGCGCACCACCAATAATCAGCGCGTAGGCAATATTGTTCAGCTTTTGTGTGGCCTTCGAGCGGTACATCAATACCGCCAGAATCACGCAGATACCGATGGCGATGCCGGCGAAGAACCAGCGCTGCCAGCCCCCGCTATCGGCCAGGAAGCTAAAGGCCGCACCATAGTTACGCGCATAATGCAGATTAAGCGATGGAAACAGCGATACCGTATCCCCCAGAGCGAAGTTCTGGAGGATCAGGAATTTGCTGCCCAGATCGATAATCAGCACGGCTACGACGACCCAAAGCCAGCGTAGCCCCGTTGAACAGACAGATTTACTCATCAGGCAAACTTACGTTGTTCGCCGTCACCGGCGACGTTGCTGACACAGCGACCGCAGATTTCTGCGTGTTCCGCTACCTTGCCGATATCACTGGTGTAATGCCAGCAACGCGGGCATTTTTCGCCCTCGGCTTTGCTCAACACGACTTTCAGTCCTTTCAGCAGTTCACTCTGCCAGGCATCCGCCGGAGCCTGGGCATCTTCGACAACTTTCGCCCCTGAGGTCAACAGGACAAATCGTAATTCCTCGCCCAGCGCGTTCAGCTTCGCCGCCAGTTCGGCGTCGGCATACAGCGTTACCGCTGCTTCCAGAGAACCACCTACCAGCTTGTCAGCACGCGCCTGTTCGATAACCTTGTTAACTTCGCCACGCACCTGCAGCAGCTCGTCCCAGAAGCTATCGTTCATCACTTCATTGTCGGCCAGGCCAAACAGACCTTCATACCATTCACCAGTGAAGACGTATTTCTCACGGGAACCCGGCAGGTAACCCCAGATTTCGTCGGCGGTGAAGGACATGATCGGTGCCATCCAGCGAACCAGCGCTTCCACGATATGGAACAGCGCGGTCTGGCAGCTGCGGCGCGCCACGCTGTCCGCTTTCGCGGTGTACTGGCGGTCTTTGATGATGTCGAGATAGAACGAGCCCATTTCGATAGAGCAGAAGCGCATCAGGCGCTGCACCACTTCATGGAAATCGTAAGATTCATAGGCTTTCAGGATGTCTTCCTGTGCCGCTTGCGCGCAACCAACCGCCCAGCGATCGAGCACCACCATCTCTTCCGGTTTCACCATGTCTTTTACCGGATCGAAACCGTTAAGGTTCGCCAGCAGGAAGCGCGCGGTGTTGCGGATACGACGATAGCTGTCGGCAGCGCGTTTGAGGATCTCATCGGAGACCGCCATCTCGCCGGTGTAGTCGGTGGAAGCCACCCACAGGCGCAGAATGTCAGCACCCAGTTTGTTCATCACATCCTGCGGCGAAACGGTATTGCCGATGGACTTGGACATTTTACGGCCCTGACCATCAACGGTGAAGCCGTGGGTCAGCACCTGACGGTAAGGCGCTTTGCCTTTCATCGCCGTGGAGATCATCAGCGAGGACATGAACCAGCCACGATGCTGGTCAGAACCTTCCAGATACATATCGGCGGCATGACCGGAGAACTCCGGACGCACGTCAACGACGGAGGAGTGGGTAGACCCGGAGTCGAACCACACGTCCAGGGTATCCGGCACTTTCTCGTAGCTATCAGCGTCGGCGCCAAGGATGTCGCGCGCGTCGAGATCCCACCAGGCCTGAATGCCGTCGGTTTCTACGCGTTTAGCGACTTCTTCCATCAGCTCCAGCGTACGCGGGTGCAGCTCCTGAGTCTCTTTGTGTACAAACAGGGACATCGGTACGCCCCAGGTACGCTGACGAGAGATACACCAGTCAGGGCGGTTAGCGACCATTGATTCAATACGCGCCTGGCCCCAGTCCGGGATCCACTGCACGCCTTTGATCTCTTTCAGCGACTGCGCACGCAGGCCTTTCTGATCCATGCTGACGAACCACTGCGGTGTCGCACGGAAGATGATCGGCGACTTGTGGCGCCAGCAGCATGGATAGCTGTGCTGCATTTTTTCAACGTGCAGCAGCGCACCGCTTTCACGCAGCATCTCAACGATGATGTCGTTAGCTTTAAAGACGTTAATGCCGTCCAGCGCCGGGTAAGTTCCCGCCAGGTACGCGCCATCCGGTCCTACCGGGTTGGCGATTTCCAGGCCGTACTTCTGGCTGATGGTGTAGTCATCCGGACCGTGACCGCCGGCGGTATGCACCGCACCGGTACCCGCATCCAGAGTCACGTGATCGCCGAGGATTGCCGGCACGTCAAAGCCGAGGAACGGATGCTTAAAGCGCATCAGTTCGAGTTGATCGCCCTGCACTGCCGCCAGAATGGTGTAATCCGCGATACCCGCGCGTTTCATGACGCTTTCAACCAGGTCTTTCGCCACAATCAGCGCCTGACCGTCAACCTGCACCAGCGCATAGTCGAATTCCGCAGACAGGGAGATAGCGCGGTTTGCTGGCAGAGTCCACGGGGTTGTAGTCCAGATAACCAGGGAAACCGGACCGTTGACGTCGGCCACGCCGAATTTCGCCAGCACCGCCGCTTTGTCTACCGCGTTGAAAGCCACATCGATAGACGGAGAGGTTTTGTCGTAGTATTCCACTTCGGCTTCCGCCAGCGCGGAACGGCAGTCCACGCACCAGTGCACCGGCTTCGCGCCTTTGTGCAGGTGACCGTTGCCGATGATTTTACCCAGCGCACGGATGATGTTGGCTTCAGTTTTGAAGTCCATGGTCAGGTACGGACGCGACCAGTCACCCAGTACACCCAGGCGGATAAAATCTTTACGCTGTCCGTCAACCTGCGTCGCCGCGTATTCACGGCACTTGGCGCGGAATTCCGCGGCGGTGAATTTCTCACCCGGCTTGCCGTATTCCTGCTCGACTTTCAGCTCGATCGGCAGACCGTGGCAGTCCCAACCCGGAACGTAAGGGGAATCATAGCCCGTCAGCCCTTTGGACTTAACGATAATGTCTTTGAGAATCTTGTTAACCGAGTGACCAATATGAATGCTGCCATTCGCATATGGAGGGCCATCATGCAGAATGAAGGTTTTTTTGCCTTTTTTCGCTGCACGGATGATGCCGTACAGGTCATCATCAGTCCAACGCGCCAGCATTCCCGGTTCGCGCTTGGCGAGATCGCCACGCATCGGGAACCCTGTTTCCGGCAAATTCAGGGTCGATTTATAGTCACTCATCAGATTCTCGGTTCCGTATTTCGGTTTGATAAACACCAACAGGCTTATGCCTGCCTGGCCAGCCCAAAGAACTCGCGGGCCGTTAACTCATCACGTGCAATTTGCGCCTTTAGCTCATCAAGCGACGCAAATCGCTGCTCGTTACGTATTTTCTTACGCAGTATTACATCTATATGGCGACCATAGAGGTCCATTACAACGTCCAGAAGGTGCACTTCCAGCTGCTGGCGAACGCCAGCAACCGTTGGACGGGTGCCAATATTGGCGACGCCTACTAGCGGTTTGTCGCCTAAGCCTGTTACTTCAACCGCATAGACCCCTTTCACCGGGGAAACCTGGCGGCGCAGCGGTAGGTTCGCCGTCGGAAAACCAATAGTGCGTCCCAGCTCATCGCCGTGAACCACTCGCCCGGAAATAGCAAAAGGATGTCCCAGCAGGGTTTCAGCCTGTTCGAGATCGTCATCCGCCAGCGCCTGACGCACCGCGGTGCTGCTGATACGCACACCACCTTCACAGTAGGTTTGGGTACTGGTCACGTCAAAGCCGTATTCTGTTCCTGCTTTTTGTAATAGCAAGAAATCCCCCTGGCGACCAGCGCCAAAGCGGAAATCATCGCCGACCGCAAGGAACTGCACGCCCAAACGGCGCACCAGCAGTTCACTGATAAAATCCTGAGCGGTCAGTGCGGCAAAGCGTCGGTCAAAACGCACGCACAGCACATAGTCAACGCCGCTCTCAGCCAGATAGCTCAGTTTTTCCCGTAGCCGCGTTAAACGTGCGGGTGCCTTGTCGGCGGCGAACAACTCCAGCGGCTGTGGTTCGAAAATCATCACCACCACCGGTAAACCACGCTGGCGGCCCTCTGCGCGCAAACGCTGCAGCAGCGCCTGATGCCCGCGATGCACACCGTCAAAATTACCAATGGTCAGCACGCACCCGTGCGGCGCCTGACTGAGATTATGTATGCCGCGTATCAGCTTCATGTCTGGCTCAAAACAGTGAAAATCGTCCGAGTATACCTTGTACAACTGACGACGTTAACCAGCGATTGCACCTCTTCACCGAAAGATCCCGGTAATTCATCAACTCAGCGTAGGAATGCGGCAAAAACTCGTCGGGGTCATCGATTTTTATGGTGGAAAGGCTGTATTCGCCAGCAACAAGCTGGTAGAATCTTGCGCCATCACTACGTAATAAAGCGTTGTTGTTTTAAGCGGCGCTTATTTGCACAAATCCATTGACAAAAGAAGGCTAAACGGGCATTCTCCTCGGCCTTTGAATTGTCCATATAGAACACATTTGGGAGTTGGACCTTGGCTAATATCAAATCAGCTAAGAAGCGCGCCGTTCAGTCTGAAAAGGCCCGCAAGCACAACGCTAGCCGTCGCTCTATGATGCGTACTTTCATCAAGAAAGTATACGCAGCTATTGAAGCTGGCGACAAAGCTACTGCACTGAAAGCATTTAACGAAATGCAACCAATCGTGGACCGTCAGGCTGCTAAAGGTCTGATCCACAAAAACAAAGCTGCGCGTCATAAAGCAAACCTGACCGCTCAGATCAACAAACTGGCTTAATCGCCCGTCTGTTATCGCTTTGAAAAAAACCCGCGAAAGCGGGTTTTTTTATGTCTGTTATTTGCGCCCGGTAACGCCGCTCGCGCAATACTTTACGGCTGTGGTACGGTGAAGAGCGACGAGTAGTCACGATTGCAAATACGCTGTACCGCCGGGTGCTGAATCATCCTCTCGGCGAAAATGGCGTGGTACTCCTCCATCACATTATCCATCCGGCCGATCTCAATAATTGACTCATCCTGATAGAAATCGTGGGCATAAAGCGTTGGCGCCACGAAAATTGCGTTATGTGCCGCCCCAAATGCCTTCATCAGTGCCGCATCGTCAAACTCGCCGAGGATCTCAACCTTCAGCCCCTGCGAATTAAACCAGTTGAGAAGCTTGCGACCAAGCATCGAACGACGGCCAGGGATCAGCAGGCGGCGCTCCTCAAGACAGGCGGGGAACGGTTTCTCTGGCGGTGGGTTCATGCACCAGAAGCTCACGCTGCACTCGCCAATACGCACCGAAAACAGCCCTTCCTGCTGAGTAGAGTCGATAGGACAGTCAGAGATAATCATATCCAGCTTGTGCTGGCTGAGTTGCTCCAGCAGCATTTCGTGGGTCGACTCAAAACAGCGTAAATGAATCTGCTCATCCTCAACCACTGCTGCATCCAGCACGCCGCTCACCAGACGTTTCGACAAGGCATCGGCGACGCCAACGTCGAACAGCAGGTTAGACTCTTTGCGGTAATTCACGATATCGAGCATTTCCTGGCTGAGGGTGAACATCCTGTCCGCGTAGCGGAACACCAGTTCGCCCAGCTCACTCGGCTCGAGCCCCCTGCCCTTACGCTTAAACAGTTTCCCCTGCAAACGCTCTTCAAGCGCTTTGATCTGCCCGGTGATGGTTTGCGGCGTCAGGAACAGCGCCTCCGCCGCGCCAACAACGGAGCCTTCCTTATAAACGTGCCAGAAGTAATAAAGATGGTTGTAGTTAATATGTGACATGTTTCACTCCCTGATAATGTCAGGGAGAGCCACCACAGGCTCTCCCTCGAATGTTAGACAGCAGCCGTATTCGCGACGCGCTGGCGAAGGATCGTATACCCGGTAACCGCCGAGAGGACGGAGCCAATCAGGATACCCAGCTTAGCCCAGTTGATGAGCCCAGGGTCGACGTTACCGAAGGCCAGACTGGCGATGAAAATCGACATGGTGAAGCCGATGCCGCACAGAATCCCGACCGCCACGATTTGTTTGCAGGTGGTGCCTTGAGGCAATGAAGCCCACTTTAATTTCAGCGCCAGCCAGCAGAACAGACCGATACCCAGCGGCTTACCGATAAACAGCCCGGCAATAATGCCCATCGGCAGCAGCGAGGTCAGTCCTTCAATCGTCACACCCTGCAACGAGACGCCGGCGTTCGCAAAGGCAAACAACGGCAGAATCAAATACGCCACCCACGGATGCAGCACATGCTCAAGCTGCTTCGCAGGTGACTTGCCGCCCTGCTCTTTTAGCGGGATCATAAAGCCGACAATCACCCCGGCTAACGTCGCGTGAACGCCGGACTTCAATACCGCGGTCCACAGCACTGCGCCCACCAGAATATAGATGCCGGTACGCCGCACGCCGCACAGATTCATGGCTGCCAGCACGATGATGGCCCCTGCAGCGACAACCAGCGACAATACGGAAAGATCGTTGGTATAAAACAGGGCGATAATGATGATTGCCCCTAAATCGTCGATGATCGCCAGCGCCATCAGGAAGATTTTCAGCGCCGGTGGTACACGGCTGCCCAGAAGTGCCAGCACGCCCAAGGCAAACGCGATGTCAGTTGCCGCCGGGATCGCCCAGCCCTCTCGGGTGATCGGGTCCTGAGCGTTAAACGCCAGATAGATCAACGCAGGAACCACCATGCCACCCAGCGCGGCCACAACAGGGAAAATGGCCTGACGGCGGCTGGCTAGCGCGCCCTGCATCATCTCGCGCTTCACTTCCAGGCCAATCAGCAGGAAGAAAATCGCCATCAGCGCGTCGTTAATCCACAGCAGCATGTTCTTGTTGATTTCTAATGCGCCAACACGCAGCTGTACGGGAGTGTCTAAAAAAGAGTGATACAGGCCGGTAGTGGCGCTGGTGTTAGCCAGCAGCATCGCCAACACGGCCGCACAAATGAGGATAATGCCCCCTGAAGCATCGCTACTGAAAAAACGCTGCAGATGTTTCACTTTTACTCTCTCTATTAAGGCTAATTCATCGATTAAACTATTCTAGTCGCCATAACATTTCGAAAAAATAAGATTATTATTGCTAAATAGATCGGTTTTAACGATCTAATCGTAGCACATCATCAAAGTGCAACACGGAAATCGGCATCACTAACGTAGCGTGGGTCAGAAACAAAAAAGCCACTTAACGATGAAGTGGCTTTTTTAAATTGCAGAAGCTTAGCGGGTCAGGTCGTCGAAGAATTTCTTCACGCCATCAAAGAAATTTTTGGAGCGCGGGCTGTTTTTCTCACCCGTTGGTCCGCCAAAACTTTCCTGCAGATCCTTCAGCAACTGTTTCTGTTTGTCGTTCAGTCCGACCGGTGTTTCAACCACCACGCGGCACAGCAGGTCGCCCTGAGCACCACCACGCACGGATTTCACACCTTTACCGCGCATGCGGAACAGTTTGCCGGTCTGCGTTTCGCCAGGCACTTTGAGATTCACCCGGCCGTCCAGCGTCGGGACTTCAATCTCGCCGCCGAGGGCTGCCATGGTGAAGTTAATCGGCACTTCGCAGTACAGGTTATTGCCTTCACGCTCAAAAATAGCGTGCTGCTTAACCTGGACCTGAACGTACAGATCGCCCGCCGGAGCACCGTGCTCGCCCGCTTCGCCTTCACCTGACAAACGAATACGATCGCCGGTATCCACGCCAGCCGGGATTTTAACCGACAGGGTTTTGGTTTTCTCTACGCGACCGTGGCCGTGACATTTGTTGCACGGATCTTTAATCAGCGTACCGCGTCCCTGACAGTGCGGACAGGTCTGCTGAACGGCGAAGAAGCCCTGACGCATCTGCACCTGGCCCTGACCATGACAGGTCGGACAGGTCTGCGGTTTGCTGCCAGATTTCGCGCCGCTGCCGTGGCAGACGTCGCACTCTTCCAGCGTCGGGATACGAATCTCTTTGGTCACGCCGCGAACGGCTTCTTCCAGCGTAAGATCCATGTTGTAACGCAGGTCAGCGCCACGCGCCGCACGCTGACGACCACGACCGCCGCCAAAGATATCGCCGAACACGTCGCCAAAGATATCGCTGAAGTCGGCACCACCGCCAAAACCACCGCCGCCACCGCCCATGCCACCTTGTTCAAAGGCGGCGTGGCCGTATTGATCGTAGGCCGCACGCTTCTGGTCATCAGTCAGGATTTCATACGCTTCTTTGATTTCTTTGAATTTCGCTTCGGCTTCTTTATCACCCTGGTTACGGTCCGGGTGGTATTTCATCGCCAGGCGCTTATAGGCCTTTTTGATTTCACGCTCTTCCGCTGTTTTGGAAACGCCTAAAATCTCGTAATAATCTTGCTTTGCCATTGGTGTTTTTCAGCCCCTTAACATGCGTGCACGGGCGGAGAGGAAACCTCTTCGCCCGTGCCAGTGTTTTACCCGTTCAAAGGGCGATTATTTTTTGTCTTTCACTTCTTCAAACTCGGCGTCAACGACGTCGTCGTCTTTCGCGTTGCTTTCGGAAGCTTCAGCACCGCCAGCCTGTTGCTGAGCGTGTTGCTGTTGAGCAATTTCCATCAGCTTCTGAGAAGCCTGTGCCAGCGCCTGCATTTTCGCTTCGATATCGGCTTTATCTTCACCTTTCAGGGAAGCTTCCAGCGCGGTCAATGCAGATTCGATCGCAGTTTTGTCGTCAGCCGGCAGTTTGTCGCCTGCTTCTTCAACCTGCTTACGGGTGCTGTGCAGCAGATGGTCACCCTGGTTGCGGGTCTGTACCAGTTCTTCGAACTTACGGTCAGATTCAGCATTCGCTTCCGCATCGCGAACCATTTTTGCAATCTCTTCTTCGTTCAGACCGGAAGAAGCTTTGATGGTGATTTTCTGCTCTTTACCGCTATTTTTGTCTTTCGCGGACACGTGCAGGATACCATCAGCATCGATGTCGAAGGTGACTTCGATCTGCGGCATACCACGCGGTGCCGGGTTAATCCCATCCAGGTTGAACTGACCCAGTGATTTGTTATCAGAGGCGCGTTTACGCTCACCCTGAATCACATGGATAGTTACCGCAGACTGGTTGTCTTCTGCAGTAGAGAACACCTGGCTATGTTTAGTCGGGATAGTGGTGTTCTTGTTGATCAGCGCAGTCATCACGCCGCCCATGGTTTCGATACCCAGAGACAGCGGAGTAACGTCGAGCAGCAGAACGTCTTTCACTTCACCAGTCAGTACACCACCCTGAACCGCAGCACCGATCGCCACAGCTTCATCCGGGTTAACGTCTTTACGCGGCTCTTTACCAAAGAATTCAGCCACTTTCTTCTGAACCATTGGCATACGAGTCTGACCACCGACCAGGATAACGTCCTGGATATCGGAAACGGACAGGCCCGCATCCTGCAGAGCAACTTTCAGCGGCTCGATGGAACGGTTCACCAGGTCTTCGACCAGGGATTCCAGTTTCGCACGAGTCACTTTGATGTTCATGTGTTTCGGACCGGTGGCATCTGCAGTGATGTACGGCAGGTTCACGTCGGTCTGCTGTGCGGAAGACAGCTCGATTTTCGCTTTTTCTGCCGCTTCTTTCAGGCGCTGCATCGCCAGCGGGTCGTTACGCAGGTCGATGCCCTGATCTTTCTTAAACTCGTCAACGAGGTAGTTGATCATACGGCTGTCGAAGTCTTCACCACCCAGGTGGGTATCACCGTTGGTCGCCAGAACTTCGAAGGTTTTTTCGCCGTCAACTTCGTCGATTTCGATAATAGAGATATCGAAAGTACCACCACCGAGGTCGTAAACCGCAATAGTACGGTTGCCGACTTCTTTATCCAGACCGTAGGCCAGTGCAGCAGCGGTCGGTTCGTTGATAATACGTTTGACTTCCAGACCTGCGATACGACCGGCGTCTTTCGTTGCCTGACGCTGAGCATCGTTGAAGTAAGCAGGTACGGTGATAACAGCTTCAGTTACCGGCTCACCCAGGTAATCTTCCGCGGTTTTCTTCATTTTTTTCAGCACTTCAGCAGAGATCTGCGGCGGTGCCATTTTCTGACCTTTCACATCAATCCATGCGTCGCCGTTGTCGGCGCCGATGATTTTGTACGGCATGATGGATACATCACGCTGAACTTCTTCGTCCTGGAAGCGGCGACCAATCAGGCGTTTAATCGCAAACAGGGTGTTTTGCGGGTTAGTCACTGCCTGACGTTTAGCCGGCTGACCTACCAGGATTTCGCCGTCCTGAGTGTAAGCAATGATAGAAGGCGTGGTGCGGTCGCCCTCGGCGTTCTCCAGCACACGAGCAGTAGTACCATCCATAATCGCGACACAAGAGTTGGTTGTCCCCAGGTCGATACCAATAATTTTACCCATCTAAACGTCTCCACTAAAAATTCGATCAACATGTGGTTGTGAACCTGTAATAAGGGCGAAACCTACGGTTTCAACTGCCCGGTCATGATTTTTTTCAGGTTCATTCACTGCGGTTGACTACAAGATGGGGTCGCCTGCCGCTTCATCAAGGGGGGAGATTAAAAATTTTTTATCTTTCTCTCATTCAGTGGGACACAGGAATTCAGGATATCGGCATAAATAGCAGGTGAAAAAGTAAGAACCAACGCCGACGATAACCCCGTCAGACGGCGATCGAGCCAGACAGGTGGCGATGAATCTTCCGCATTTTCCGGTACCTGCGTAAATTGGCGAAAAATACCTCGCCAGATCATAGACAGTTATCCCGCGCCTCATTATTATGCCGCGCCCCGCCACCGAGTCGCGGGGTAATGCTTCCCTTTCTAATCATTATTTTGAGGAATTATGGGCAACACTAAGTTGGCTAATCCGGCACCGCTGGGCCTTATGGGTTTCGGCATGACCACTATTCTGCTTAACCTGGCAAATAGCGGCCTGTTCGCGTTTGATGTAGCTATCCTGGCGATGGGCATTTTTTACGGCGGCATTGCGCAGATTTTCGCAGGCCTGCTGGAATTTAAAAAAGGCAATACCTTTGGTTTAACGGCTTTTACTTCCTACGGCGCCTTCTGGCTGACGTTGGTTGCCATTCTCCTGATGCCGAAAATGGGCCTGGCAGAAGCGCCGAATGCGCACTTCCTGGGCATGTATCTCGGACTGTGGGGCGTCTTTACCCTGTTTATGTTCTTCGGAACGCTGAAAGCTGCACGTATGCTGCAGTTCGTGTTCCTGAGCCTGACCGTACTGTTTGCACTGCTGGCAATCGGTCACCTGGCTGATAACGAAGGCATCGTAAAAATCGCGGGCTGGATTGGTTTAGTCTGCGGCGGTAGCGCCATTTATCTGGCGATGGGTGAAGTCCTGAACGAGCAGTTTGGTCGCACCGTACTGCCTATCGGCGCGCCTCACTGATAGCACATACCCTCGTCCCGGCGGGACGAGGGTTGTCATGCGTTAAGGCAGATGCGGCACTTCAGCGCCTTTTGCCGCCACATCACGATACTTTCCCTGCCGCAGCCAGATCCCCAAGCCTAATCCCATCAACGACAGCGCCAGCACGTACCAGGCAGGAGCCATCGGCGACACCCCCATTAACATGGTGACCGCAATCGGCGTCAGGCCGCCAAAGATCGCGTAAGAGACGTTATAAGAGAAAGAGATACCGGTAAAACGCACTTCTGCCGGGAAGGCCCGCACCATCACGTAAGGCACCGCCCCCACGACACCAACGCACAATCCTACCGTGCCATACAGTAGGAACAGCTGCTCGGGACTGTCTCCTGAAAGGTGATAGAACGCCCAACTGGAAGCCGCCAGTAACAGGCTGCCGACAATGAACGTGCGGCTGGCGCCAAAACGGTCCGCCGCCAGCCCTGCCAGCAGGCAGCCGAAGCACAGCATAATCGTCGCAATGCTGTTGGCCTGTAGGGTGATCGCTGGCGCATAGCCGTAATGTTTTTGCAGCCACACCGGTGACATCAGAATCACCACCACGATGCCGGCGGATAACAGCCAGGTCAGCAGCATGGAAACCACCACCGCTTTCTGATGCTTCAGCACCACCGATTTAACCGGCAATTCCTGCGCTAACGCTTTACGCTGCTGCATCTCAAGGAAGATCGGCGTCTCCTGTAGCCAGCGGCGTAAATACATCGCCACCAGGCCAAACACGCCGCCCAGCAGGAAAGGGATACGCCAGCCGCCATCATGAACGCCCTGTGGCGTCATGCTGGTATTTATTAGGGTGGCCACCACCGAACCCAACAGAATACCGACCGTCAGACCGGCGGTCAGGGTACCGCAGGCGATGCCAATCCGTTTTTCCGGAACGTGTTCGGCAACAAACACCCAGGCGCCAGGCACTTCACCGCCAATGGCCGCCCCTTGCAGCAGGCGCATCAGTAACAGCAGTAACGGTGCCGCAAGCCCGATCGATGCATAGGTCGGCAGCAGGCCAATCGCCAGCGTCGGCAATGCCATCAGCAGAATGCTCAGGGTGAACATTTTTTTGCGCCCGACCAGATCGCCAAAGTGGGCCATGATAATCCCGCCTAACGGACGAGCCAGATAGCCGGCGGCAAAAATGCCGAACGTCTGAACCTGGCGCAGCCATTCTGGAATATCAGCCGGGAAAAACAGTTCGCCGACGACGGCGGCGAAGAAGACGAAGATAATGAAGTCATAAAACTCCAGCGCGCCACCCAATGCAGCCAGCGTCAGCGTTTTATAATCCTGTCGATTCAGAGGTCGGGTATGTTGTGACATAACGAGCAGTTCATCCAGAGGTGTGTAGAGTTATCACGCAATGTGTAAAGTAAAAAACACTATATCGTAAATAAAACAGCACACCACCGACAATGCAGGTTATGTCAGGAAAGTATTAAATTCAGGATAAAGTTTCGCGCCTTGCGCTTTTAGGGCGAAAAGCCGCTACAACATCGCCGTCTGTCTCGACATATGGCCCTTCAAGCAGCTGTACACAATAAGGTACACTTGCGAAAACCCCATGCACCAGCACCTTGCCCTCGGCATCTTTGACGCCTTCAAGCGTTTCCTGAATGGCTTTTGGCTGGCCTGGCAGATTCAAAATCAGCGCCTGCTTGCGGATCACGCCCACCTGACGAGAAAGGATCGCCGTTGGCACAAAGTGTAGGCTAACCTGGCGCATTTGCTCGCCAAAACCCGGCATAACGCGATCGGCAATAGCCAGCGTCGCATCCGGCGTGACGTCGCGTCTGGCAGGACCGGTCCCGCCGGTGGTTAACACCAGATGGCAGCCCATCTCGTCCACCAGCTCACACAGCGTCTGTTCGATAATCACCTGCTCATCAGGGATTAAGCGGGTCTCCAGCTCAAAGGGGGTCGTCAGCGCACGCGCCAGCCACTCTTCCAGTGCCGGGATGCCTTTATCCTGATAGACGCCGCTGGAGGCGCGATCGGAGATGGAAACTAAGCCGATTCGTAAGGTATTCATCGTTATTCCGTTCAAACTGTGCAATTAGACGGAATGATACACGCTGGAGGGAAATACAGACAGGGCTCAAAAGAAGTAGCGTGACCGGGAGCCCGGTCACGCCGCAATGATTACAGCAGATCGCCGATCATTTTTTCCAGTTTTTCCTGGTCGATTGCAAACTTACGGATACCTTCCGCCAGTTTGTCTACCGCCATCGGATCCTGGTTGTGCTGCCACAGGAACTGGGATTCGGTGATGCGTTCCGGGCGCGCTTTCACTTCGCCGCTGAACGTCAGTTTACGCTCGATAGCGCCTTCGCTTTCTGCCAGCTCTTTCAGCAGAGCCGGTGCGATGGTCAGGCGGTCGCAACCAGCCAGCTCAAGGATTTCACCGACGTTACGGAAGCTTGCACCCATCACCACGGTTTCATAACCGTGCTGCTTGTAGTATTCGTAGATTTCACTGACGGACACCACGCCCGGATCTTCAGCCGGCGCGTACTCTTTCTTATCCGTGTTTGCTTTGTACCAATCGAGGATACGGCCCACGAACGGAGAGATCAGGAATACACCTGCTTCCGCACAAGCGCGAGCCTGAGCGAAGGAGAACAGCAGCGTCAGGTTACAGTTGATGCCTTCTTTTTCCAGCTGCTCGGCGGCACAGATGCCCTGCCAGGTAGAAGCCAGTTTAATCAGAATGCGATCGTTACCGATGCCTGCGTCGTTGTACAGCTTGATGATGCGTTTCGCTTTGGCGATAGAAGCCTGCGTGTCATAGGAGAGACGCGCATCAACTTCAGTCGAAATACGGCCTGGAATCAGCTTAAGAATTTCGAGACCAATGTTCACCGCCAGCTTATCGGAAGCATCGATAATCTGCTGCGCGCGATCGCTGCTCTGGCTACGAGCCCATACGACAGCGTCATCAATCAGCTTACGGTACTCAGGAATCTGAGCCGCGCCGAGAATCAAAGAAGGGTTAGTTGTGGCATCCTGAGGCTGATACAGCTTCATTGCCGCAATATCTCCGGTATCAGCTACGACAGTGGTGTACTGACGCAGAGAGGTCAATTTATCCGTCATGATAGTGTTTCTCTTAAACAGCAGTTAAGGGGATGTAACCGGTCTGCCAAGATGATAACACGCTGCATCTTCAGCGCAACAGCGGACCATGCAAGAGCGCAGAGTGTGATAAACTGGATAAATTAATTCTCTGAATGCTAAGGGATTGTCACTAAAATGGTAACGCTTACATTAGCGGGCCTGCATGGACAAGAGGATAATTGATGCCTGACTTTTTCTCTTTTATCAACGAAATACTCTGGGGCTCGGTAATGATTTATCTGTTACTGGGCGCCGGCATTTGGTTTACCTGGCAAACGAAATACGTGCAGTTTCGCTATGTCCGCCAGTTTGGGAAAAGTCTAAAAAAGAGCCTCCTGCCACAACCCGATGGACTGACCGCTTTTCAGGCCCTGTGTACCAGCCTCGCCGCCCGCGTAGGTAGCGGTAACCTGGTCGGCGTGGCGCTGGCTATCTCGGCGGGCGGGCCCGGCGCCATTTTCTGGATGTGGGTTTCCGCCCTGCTTGGCATGGCCAGTAGCTTTGCCGAATGCTCCCTCGCCCAGCTCTATAAAGAGCGCGATGCGCAGGGGCAATTCCGTGGAGGCCCGGCCTGGTACATGTCCCGAGGCCTGGGAATGCGCTGGATGGGGGTGATGTTCTCTATTCTGCTGCTGTTGGCCTATGCCGTTATTTTTAATACCGTGCAGGCCAACTCGGTCGCCCATGCCATGTCCTATGCCTTCGGACTTCCTTCCGTACTGACCGGTGGGGCGCTCGCCGTGCTGACGCTGCTGGTGATAATGCGCGGTTTACGAGGCGTGGCGCGGCTGATGCAGTGGGTTGTGCCGCTGATGGCCCTGCTGTGGGTTGCCGCCAGCCTGCTCATTGGTCTGTGGCATATCACGGCGCTGCCGGCTATTTTCGACACCATCTTCCGTTGCGCATTCGGCTGGCAGGAAGCCGCCGCCGGCGCGGTGGGGTACACCATCAGCCAGGCGCTCACCAGCGGTTTTCAGCGCGGTATGTTCTCGAACGAAGCCGGGATGGGCTCGACCCCTAACGCTGCAGCCGCCGCCGCTTCATGGCCACCGCATCCGGCGGCCCAGGGGATCGTGCAGATGATCGGCGTCTTCATCGATACAATTGTCATCTGTACCGCCAGCGCGGTGATTATTATGCTGGCCCCGCCGTCAGAGGTGGAAAATAGCACCCACGGCATTCAGGCGATACAGCACGCCATGACCGGCATTGTCGGCAGCGGCGGCGCGGGTTTTGTGGCAATCATCGTCTTGTTTTTCGCCTTCAGCTCGATCGTAGCAAACTATATTTACGCCGAAAATAACCTTATCTTTCTGCGTCTTAACCGCCACTGCCATATCTGGGCGCTGCGAATAGTCACCATACTGATGGTCCTCAGCGGCACGCTGGTCGGTATGCCGGTCGTCTGGCAGTTGGCGGATACCATCATGGCGCTGATGGCCATTACTAACCTGACCGCCATTTTACTGCTATCACCCACGGTGCGGATCCTCGCTGGCGACTATCTCCGTCAGCGGCGACTGGGCGTGCAGCCGACTTTTGACGCCACGCGATACCCGGAAATCAATCAGCAGCTGGCGCCCGGCACCTGGAATGACCTGCCGCATGAATAATGCGGCAATCGCAGCTATCGATCCCTCCGTGACCTTTTTTTGTTAAAGTCACAGATAAAACTCCTGCAAGGACTGGATATGCTGATTCTTATTTCACCGGCAAAAACGCTCGATTACCAAAGCCCGCTGACGACATCGCGCTACACGCAGCCTGAACTGCTGGAATACTCCCAGCAGCTGATCGGCATCGCGCGCCAGCTCTCTGCACCGCAGATCGGCAAGCTGATGAGTATCAGCGATAAGCTGGCGGACCTCAACGCCACCCGTTTTCACGACTGGCATCCGGACTTTACGCCGAAAAACGCCCGCCAGGCGATTCTGGCCTTTAAAGGTGACGTCTACACCGGGCTGCAGGCGGAAACCCTCAGCGAAGCCGATTTTGATTTCGCCCAGCAGCATTTGCGCATGCTTTCCGGCCTGTATGGCGTGCTGCGCCCGCTGGATCTGATGCAGCCCTATCGCCTGGAAATGGGGATAAAACTGGAGAACGCCAAAGGCAAAGATCTCTACCAGTTCTGGGGGGACGTGATTACCAATACGCTGAATCAGGCGCTGCAAGCCCAGGGCGATGACATCGTGATTAACCTGGCCTCTGACGAATACTTCAGGTCGGTCAAAACAAAACAGCTGCAGGGCACGTTGATTAAGCCGGTGTTCCTCGATGAGAAAAACGGCCAGTTTAAAGTGATCAGCTTCTACGCGAAGAAGGCTCGCGGTTTAATGAGCCGCTATATCATCGAGAACCGCCTGAGCCATCCGGAGCAGCTTACCCGCTTCGACAGCGAAGGTTACTTCTATGATGCCGATGCTTCCGGCGCAGGTGAGATAGTCTTTAAGCGCCACGAACGTTAATCCTCTCCCCGGCCACCGAACGGTAGGCCGGGGAGAGCACATTAGTGATGATGCCAGTCGCGATCCGGGCCGCGCCCGCGATCGTGGTCATCATGGCGATCGTGGTCATAGCGACGATCGTCATGCGGGCGCCAGTGGTTATCACGCCAGTCGTAATGACGCCCCCACCATTCGTGGTCGCGCCAGTGGCCGCCATCCCAGTAGTTTCCGTGATTGTCGCGATCGCCGATTTGCAGTTTAATGGCCGGCACCAGCGTAATTTCAGATGCGTGAACCACAGCAGGAGCCACCAGCGACATCGAAAGCGCAAGGATCACAGACTTCAGTGTAGACATAGGTTTCCCCTTTCTTAACGGTCCCCTCGATGGGGCGATAACAAAAGATTAACCTCGCGCAACACCGCACGTTATTCTCCGCAATCCTAATCTTTGCGCGCCGGCATTTAATGGTCATTCATCCATTTTTTCTGCCACTTATCTGCATAATTCCTCCTTTTTCGTCCATAAAAAAACCGGGCGCTGAGGCCCGGTTTGCGAACATCGCACAACGATAATCGCCGTTATGCTTTGCCCATCATCAGCTGACGCAGCGCGGCGAAATCGGCCGGCAGATTATGCGACAGCAGCGGCAGATCAGCGCGGTCGGCCAGCGCTTTTGGCAGCGGCAGCGTCTCCTGCAGGATCTCTTCCACGCTTTCCTTAAACTTAGCCGGATGCGCGGTGCCGAGGAACAGACCGTATTCACCCGGTTGCAGCTGGTCACGCAGTGCACGATATGCAATCGCCGCATGCGGTTCCGAGGTATAGCCAATGGCTTGCAGCTCACGCATGGTCGATTTCGTGGTTTCATCATCCACCGCCGCGTAGCCCAGTTCATTGAGACGCCAGACTTTACGACGGAACAGCTCTTCCACACGCGGCCAGTTGTTAGGCTGGCTGACGTCCATGGCGTTGGACAGCGTCGCCTGCGTTGCTTTTGGCGCCCACTCTCCGTCCTGCAGGAAGCGTGGCACCGTGTCATTGGCGTTGGTCGCTGCGATAAAGCGTTTGATCGGCAGACCTAATGACTTCGCCAGCAGACCGGCAGTCAGGTCACCAAAGTTACCGCTCGGCACCGAAATCACCAGTTGGTTGCGCGCGTCCTGCGGCAGTTGGGCCACCGCTTCGAAGTAGTAGCAAATTTGCGCCAGCAGACGGCTAATGTTGATGGAGTTCGCCGAATTTAAGCCCAGAGCCAGCTTCAGCTCTTCATCGTCAAAGGCCTGTTTCACCAGCGCCTGGCAGGCATCGAAGTCGCCATCGATGGCCACGGTTTCGATATTACCGCCCAGGGTGCAGAACAGTTTTTCCTGCAGCGGGCTGATCTTGCCGCGCGGATAGAGAATCACGACTTTCACATTCGGCAGACCGTAAAACGCGTGCGCAACCGCAGCGCCGGTATCACCTGAAGTTGCCGTCAGAATGGTAACCGGTTTGTCGCCGGCGATTTGGGTCAGCATCTGCGCCATAAAGCGGCCGCCGAAATCCTTAAACGCCAGGGTCGGACCGTGGAACAGCTCCAGACAGCCAATATCATCCTGCACCTTGCTAACCGGCGCCGGGAAGGTGAATGCCGCCGCGATACGCGCTTTCAGCACATCCTGCGGGATCTCATCGCCAATAAACGCCGAGAGAATTTTGGCGCTGCGGGAGACCAAATCCATCTCCAGCATGTCGTCGATGTCAGTCAGGCTAAATTCCGGCAGATCGTGCGGGAAGAACAGCCCCTGTTGCTTGCCAAGCCCCTGCGTGATGGCCTGCGCAAAGCTGACCTGTTCGTTATGATCTTTTAAGTTATAGAGTTTCATTGGTTTCCCACTACGCGTGCGCCCGCCGTGTCCAGCCGGCAAATATGAACGAAGCCTTCTTGATTCTGCAGATAATGTGTCGCCAGCCAGTCGGCAACGCGTTGCGCGGTTTCTGGCTTATCACACAGCGCAAACAGCGTTGGGCCTGAGCCAGAGATGCCGCACGCCTGCGCGCCGATCTCCATCGCCGCCTGTCGCGCTTCGCTGAAGCCCGGCAGCAGTTTGGTACGATACGGTTCGGCAATCACATCTTTCATCAATTTCGCTGCCAGCTGCGGCTGGCGGGTATAGCAGGCATGAATAAAGCCCGCCAGGTGGCGACCGTGAGCAATACAGTCCTGGCGACGATACTGCGCCGGGAGTATTGCACGCGCTTCCGCCGTCGAGACTTTGATCCCCGGATAGGCCAGCACCCACAGCCATTCGTCAAAACCGGGAACCTGCTGGCTGATGATGCCATTCTCTTCAATCATCAGCTGCATCCCGCCCAGGTAGCACGGTGCGACGTTGTCATAGTGAATACTGCCGGAAATACGCCCTTCCATCTCGCCCATCAGCGCCAGCATGCGCGTTTCATTCAGCGGTTTGCCGCAGAATTCATTCATCGCCACCAGCGCGGCAACGACGGAGCAGGCGCTGGAACCCAGGCCTGAACCGATCGGCATGTTTTTTTCCAGCACCATCGAAACCGGTACGTTTTTACCGATCTCCTGGCAGAAGCGCTCCCAGCACTGGTAAACAATATTCTCCTGCGGAGCGGTTGGCAGCTTGCTGGCAAAGCGGCCAACGTTTTGCAGACTGAAGCGGTCTGCCGCCTCAACCGAAACGTTATCCCCCAGCAGCGTACCATCGACTGGCGTTACCGCCGCGCCCAGCACATCAAACCCGACGCTCATATTGGCACTGGAAGCCGGGGCATATACTTTGACCATCTTAAACTCCTAACTTCCATGACAGGGTGCGCAGCAGATCGGCAAACACACCGGCCGCCGTAACATCGTTACCCGCACCATAGCCGCGCAGCACCAGCGGCAGTGGCTGATAATAATGGCTGTAAAAGGCCAGAGCGTTCTCACCGTTTTTCACTTTAAACAGCGGGTCGTTACCATCAACCGCGGCAATTTTTACCCGACAGGTGCCATCCTCTTCGATGTTACCGACGTAACGCAACACTTTACCTTCATCACGCGCTTTGGCGACGCGCGAGGCAAATTCGTCATCGAGTAAAGGCAGACGCGCCATAAAGCTCTCGACGTCGCCGCTGGCATCAAATTGCACGGGCAACACCGGCTCGATGACAATATCCGACAGCTCCAGCTCACGACCCGTCTCACGGGCCAGGATCAGCAGCTTACGGGCTACGTCGACGCCAGAAAGATCGTCACGCGGGTCGGGTTCGGTATAGCCCATCTCACGCGCCAGCCCCGTCGCTTCAGAGAGATTCATCCCCTCATCAAGCTTACCGAAGATAAACGACAGCGAACCAGAAAGAATGCCGGAAAAGTGCAGCAATTCATCGCCGGCGTTCAGCAGATTCTGCAGGTTTTCAATGACCGGCAGACCCGCGCCCACGTTTGTATCGTAGAGAAACTTGCGGCGTGAGCTGCTGGCAGCATGACGCAACTGATGATAGTAATCCAGCGAGGACGTATTGGCCTTTTTGTTTGGCGTGACGACGTGGAAACCTTCGCGCAGGAAGTCGGCGTATTGATCGGCAACCGCCTGGCTGGAGGTACAATCGACAATTACCGGATTCAGCAGGTGATACTCTTTGACCAGACGAATCAAGCGGCCCAGATTCAGCGACTCTTTCGCTTCAGCAAGCTCCGCACGCCAGTTTTCGAGGTTCAGGCCATGCACATTGGTCAGCAAGGCCTGTGAATTGGCCACGCCGCAAACGCGCAGATCGATATGTTTGTTCTTCAGCCAGCCCTGCTGGCGCTTGATTTGCTCAATCAGCGCGCCGCCAACGCCGCCGACGCCGATAACAAAGACCTCAATGACCTGATCGGTGTTAAACAGCATCTGGTGGGTCACACGCACCCCGGTGGTGGCATCATCATTGCTGACCACCACGGAAATCGAGCGCTCTGACGACCCTTGGGCAATCGCTACGATATTGATATTCGCGCGAGCCAACGCCGCGAAGAACTTCGCGGAGATCCCGCGCAGCGTACGCATACCGTCACCCACAACGGAGATAATCGCCAGACGATCCATGATCGACAGCGGTTCCAGCTGTCCCTCTTTCAGCTCCAGATAGAACTCATCTTCCATCACTCGCTTGGCGCGTGCACAGTCGCTCTGCGGCACGCAGAAGCTGATGCTGTATTCTGAAGAGGATTGGGTAATCAGGACCACGGAAATCCCGGCACGGGACATCGTTGCGAAGACGCGGGCGGCCATACCGACCATGCCTTTCATCCCCGGACCGGAGACGTTGAACATCGCCATATTATTGAGGTTGGAGATGCCTTTCACAGGCAGACCGTCTTCATCGACGCTGGCACCTATCAGCGTGCCTGGCGCCTGCGGGTTGCCGGTGTTTTTGATAAGGCACGGGATCTGGAACTGAGCGATAGGGGCAATGGTACGCGGGTGCAACACTTTCGCGCCGAAGTAAGACAGCTCCATCGCTTCCTGATAGGACATCGATTTCAGCAAACGGGCGTCGGGCACCTGACGCGGATCGCAAGTATATACCCCGTCAACATCGGTCCAGATTTCGCAGCAGTCAGCGCGCAGGCAGGCGGCCAGCACGGCGGCAGAGTAGTCTGAGCCATTCCGCCCTAGCACCACCAGCTCGCCTTTCTCATTGCCAGCGGTAAACCCGGCCATCAGGACCATGTGGTCAGAGGGGATTTGGCTGGCGGTGATACGACGGGTAGATTCCGCGATATCGACGGTAGATTCGAGGTAATGACCGACAGCCAGCAGTTTTTCAACAGGGTTGATCACGGTAACTTTGTGGCCACGGGCTTCGAGCAGGCCCGCCATCACGGCGATCGATAACTTCTCACCGCGGCAAATCAGCGCGGCATTAACGCTATCCGGGCACTGGCCGAGCAAGCTGATCCCATGCAGAACATGTTTAATCTGGGCAAATTCCTGGGCGACAAACCCTTTCAGCTGTGCCAGCGGGAACCCCGGCTGCGCGTCGGCGAGGCCCTGCAGCAGTTCAGCAAAAATGCGTTCAGCGTCAGCGATATTGGTGAGCGCGTCCTGACCACCGATGGTTTTTTCAATCATCGCGACCAGATGGTTGGTAATTTTCGCCGGGGCAGACAGGACGGTTGCTACCTGCCCCTGCCTGGCATTGCTCTCCAGAATATCGGCAACCCGCAGAAAACGTTCTGCATTTGCCACTGATGTACCGCCGAACTTCAACACGCGCATGGTTGTTACCCCTAGATTTTTTGTCGAAAAAAAAGCCCGCACTGTTCAGGTGCGGGCTTTTTTCTTTGTTTCCTTTACGCGTCAGCCCGCACCGTTACCTGTGGTAATGGTGATGGTGATAATGGTTGTCATCATGCTGATGCGTTTCATGGATGTTGTGTGCTCTGTCATTGTTATCTGTCTGTGTCCTGCCTATATTGGTTAAAGTATCTGCCGGTCTAAGTCAACGAATTTCTACATTTCACCCTTTCAGACACATCCGGGCAATGCGCCACAACGACCTGATAAAACATCCTGATCCGCCAACTTTCACCGTTTCAGATCGGCATGTATCACCATAATCAAAACTTATATCAGAGCTTTATTCTGGAAGGTTTTTTTCAATATCGTGCAGTAATCGGTGCAACATTGCCGTATCGCGCTGCTGCAAAAGCCCGATCCGCTGCTGCAACCAGTCGGTCAGTTTGACGTCCTCAGCAACCCCCAGTCGGATCAATAATTCGAGCGCCCGCAGACGTAATGCCTGGAGCTGATTATCATCGATACTGGCGGGAACGACCGACGCCTGCTGCAGCAAAGTGGTCAATTGATAGCAGTAGACCATCACCGATTGCCCTAAGTTAAGCGACGGATAGTCCGCCACCATCGGCACCCCGGTCAGCACATCCGCCAGCGCCAGTTCATCGTTGGTCAGCCCGGAATCCTCGCGGCCGAATACCAGCGCCGCATGGTTCATCCACTGCGCTTTTTCCTCCATTAACGGCAGCAGTTGCTGCGGTGTGGCGTAGTAATGGAAACGCGCCCGACTGCGTGCCGTCGTCGCAACGGTGAAGTCGACATCATGCAATGCCTGTTCAAGCGTTGGGTAGGTGCTGATATTATCGAGAATATCGCCGGAACCATGTGCAACCCAGCGTGCCGCAGGTTGCAGATGGGCTTCGCTGTCGACAATACGCATGTCGCTAAAGCCCATCGTTTTCATCGCGCGTGCCGCCGCGCCGACATTTTCTGCCCTGGCCGGGGCCACCAATATGATAGATATGCGCATTGTGGTCTCTTCTACTCTCATACGTCGCGTAAATGAAAATCATCCCATTTTACGCGTCGAAAATTTACAAAATTGCAACAAAAATCACTAAAATTGCCGTTGATTACCGTTAAAAAAGCCTAAACTATTTCCATCAAACCACGACCCGAGGTATGTTAACAGAACGCATTTATCCATATGTTTGCCAATGATATTTAGCGTAGCGCCTTCGAGCAGACATTAGATTCAACATATTTATTAATTTACCAACGTAACCATTTGAGCCGTGTAAAATTTGTGACTATAAATCGCATTTCAACACGATGATTTCACAACACTGTTAACGTGCTACAATTGAATTTGATATATGTCAACGAAGCGTAGTTTTATTGGGTGTTCAGCCTCTCTTAGCCTGTTATATTGCTGTTAAAATGGTTAGGATAACAGCCGTTTTTGACACCGTCGGGTCCAGAGGGAAAGTACCCACGACCAAGCTAATGATGTTGTTGACGTTGATGGAAAGTGCATCAAGAACGCAATTACGTACTTTAGTCATGTTACGCCGGACATGTTAATTTGCGACATGTACCAGGCAGGTCAGGGACTTTGGTACTTCCTGTTTCGATTTAGTTGGCAATTTAGGTAGCAAACATGCAGACCCCGCACATTCTTATCGTTGAAGACGAGTTGGTAACACGCAACACGTTAAAAAGTATTTTCGAAGCAGAAGGTTACGATGTGTTCGAAGCCACCGATGGCGCGGAAATGCATCAGATCCTGTCTGAAAATGATATCAACCTGGTGATCATGGATATTAACCTGCCAGGTAAAAATGGTCTCCTGCTGGCGCGTGAACTGCGTGAACAGGCTGACGTCGCGCTGATGTTCCTTACCGGTCGTGACAACGAAGTTGATAAGATTCTTGGCCTCGAAATCGGCGCAGATGACTATATCACTAAACCGTTTAACCCTCGTGAACTGACAATTCGCGCACGCAACCTTCTCTCCCGCACCATGAATCTGGGCACCGTGAGTGAAGAACGTCGTAGCGTAGAAAGCTACAAGTTCAACGGATGGGAACTGGATATCAACAGCCGTTCGCTGGTCAGCCCGCAGGGCGAACAGTACAAGCTGCCGCGCAGTGAGTTCCGCGCAATGCTGCATTTCTGCGAAAACCCAGGAAAAATTCAGTCTCGTGCTGAACTGCTGAAGAAAATGACCGGTCGTGAGCTGAAGCCACATGACCGTACCGTAGACGTAACCATCCGTCGTATTCGTAAGCATTTTGAATCTATTCCGGATACACCGGAAATCATCGCCACCATTCACGGTGAAGGTTACCGCTTCTGTGGCGACCTGCAGGAATAAGACAGTATTATAGAAAACGGCGCTTCGGCGCCGTTTTCTATTTACAAATAATCAGCTTTATCGCTAGCGACAGCGCTGTCTATCACGCTCCCTGCCGTCAATGCGCCTCAGCACCCCACGGCATGATCGGCACGGCGCTAATGGCATTTTTCGGCGAACCATCGACCACTTTATCCGAATAGCTCATGTAGACCAGCGCATGACGTTTACTGTCGTAAAAGCGGACTACCTGCAGTTTTTTAAACACCAGAGAAGTACGTTTCTGGAATACCACACTCCCCTCGGATTTGCCGTTTTTGATTTTGTCGTTCAGTTCAATTGGGCCAACCTGCTGGCAAGAAATTGCCGCGTCAGAGGTGTCTTCCGCCAGCCCGAGGCCGCCCTTGATCCCACCGGTCTTCGCCCGGCTGATATAGCATGTCACGTTCTGAACATCGGGATCGTCAAACGCTTCTACGACGATCTTATGATCGGGACCAAAAAATTTGAATACGGTATCCACGGATCCAATTTGTTCCGCATGAACAACCTGAGACCCCGCCAGTAACAGCAGCCCAGCAACTAACTTCTTGTATTTCATATTGTTACCATTGTATTAAAATTTCACTAAATAAAGATCGTCGACTCAGCAGAAAATATTTAAAGATCACAACGTTACAAATAAAAGTATAACTCTCGCCGATAAATCGCATTTATAAGCAAAAAAAACACTGAATGCTAAAAGATCAAAAAATGCTATTATCCGCTACCTTAGTAGCAGGCACCTGAGTTTATGGATGAGGACATTTTATGGATCAAGCAGGGATTATTCGCGATCTCCTTAGCTGGCTGGAAGGTCATCTCGATCAGCCACTTTCACTGGATAATGTGGCGGCCAAGGCGGGTTATTCCAAGTGGCATTTGCAAAGAATGTTTAAGGACGTAACCGGCCATGCCATCGGTGCTTATATCCGCGCTCGTCGTTTATCAAAATCAGCAGTCGCCCTGCGCCTGACAGCCCGCCCTATTCTCGACATTGCGCTGCAGTATCGCTTTGATTCACAACAAACATTCACCCGTGCGTTTAAAAAGCAGTTTTCTTTAACGCCTGCGCTGTACCGTCGCTCGCCGGACTGGAGCTCTTACGGAATGCGCCCGCCGCTGCGTCTGGGTGAGTTCACCATGCCGAAGCATGAATTCGTCACGCTAAGCAACACACCGCTGTTGGGCGTAACCCAGAGCTACACCTGCAAGCTGGAGGAGATCTCCGACTTCCGCAGCCAGATGCGCGTGCAGTTCTGGCGCGATTTCCTCGGCAATTCACCGTCGATTCCGCCAACGCTATACGGTCTGCATGAACCGCGACCGAGCCTCGAGAAAGACGATGAGCAGGAGGTTTTCTATACCACTGCGCTGACACCAGAAATGGCCAACGGTCACCTGCAAAACTCCCACCCGGTCATGCTGGAAGGCGGCGAGTATGTGATGTTCACCTACGAAGGCTTAGGCACCGGCTTACAGGATTTCATCCTGACAGTTTATGGCACCTGCATGCCAATGCTGAACCTGACTCGTCGCAAAGGTCTGGATATCGAGCGCTTTTTCCCTGAGGATGACAACCGGGACCAGGAAACGCCGATTCAACTGCGTTGTGAATACCTGATCCCAATTCGTCGTTAACGCTGCAGCTCATCCATGGCGGGGGCGTCAAGATGCGAAATATCCCCCGCCGTCTCCACCACCCAGCCAGGCGCCAGCCACAGGCTCTCTTGATAATCCACACGAGAAATAGAGCAGTTACGCAGGCGTAGACGACGCTCTGCATGCGCCGGTAGCCCGAGGATAGTGCTCACCAGACAGCCCAGCGCAATACCGTGACTGACCAGCAGCGGACGACTTCCGGCAGGCAGCTCCAGACAGGCGGCCAGTGCCGCGTGCATGCGCTCGCTCAGCTCCTGCATTGATTCACCCTGCGGAATGCGACCATCCGGGGTTCCGTCGACCAGACGACGGCGCCATGTCTCTTCTTCCACGCTTAGTGAATCGATATGGCGCTTCTCAAGCACCCCCATATCCAGTTCACGCAGCCGCGAATCCAGAACAACATCACAGCCGCAGGCTTCTGCGATAATTTCTGCCGTCCGGCGCGTACGCCCCAAATCACTGGCAATGATATGCGTGATGTTCAGCGTTCTGGCGCGCTCACCGACCTGCCAGGCCTGTCGCTCACCGTGGGGGGTTAACGGGCTATCTGACTGGCCCTGAATGCGCCTTTCGGCGTTCCACTGCGTTTCGCCATGGCGAACAAGGTGTACCTGTAACATGCTATTTTTCCGTTCTGTGCTCTTCATAATTTCGGCTGCAGGTCTCTCACGCTGCAACGAAAACGATTTGGAGTATACCCGTCATACTTCAAGCGGCATAAGCGTTGGCTTCACCCGCGCCCCCCGGTCACTTACCAATGCAAGCTCCTGGGGATTTGCGGCCTTGCCGCCTTTGTGCAACTTGAATTATTTAGGGTATATACTACGACGACGTAAATTTATTCTGAGTCGTTTGATTATGCACCATGTTGTCTCAGCTACCACTAATCCCGCCAAAATTCGCGCAATTCAACAGGCTTTTAACGAGATCTTCGGCGAAGGATCCTGCCACATTGAGTCCGTCTCCGTCGAGAGCGGTGTGCCCGAACAGCCCTTTGGTAATGAGGAAACGCGCGCTGGCGCACGAAACAGGGTCGCCAATGCCCGTGCAGCACAGCCAGATGCTGACTACTGGGTGGCGATTGAAGCAGGGATCGACGATGGCAGCACGTTCAGTTGGGTGGTGATTGAGGATCGTCATCAGCGCGGAGAAGCGCGATCGGCAACGTTGCCATTGCCCGCCGTCATTCTGGAAAAAGTCCGCGCTGGCGAAGCGTTAGGACCGGTGATGTCGCAACAGACCGGCATTGATGAGATTGGCCGTAAAGAAGGGGCTATAGGCGTCTTTACCGCAGGTAAACTCACCCGCAGCAGCGTCTATCACCAGGCGGTGGTGCTGGCACTCAGCCCGTTCCATAACCTTATTTACCGTTAACGTTCAGCAGCGCCTGCTCCAGCCATTGTCGCAGCTCGGGCGGCGCCGATTTTAAGCTGTTGGAACCGCGTGTAATGGTGGCAATCCCGGCGCCAAGCTCGCTTTTCAGCTCCCGCTGGCTCATTTCTCCACGCAGCAACTCTTCAATGATGCGCACACGAGTGCCCAGCGCTTCACGCTCGTCCGGGGTCAGCATCAGCTGCAGTAAAGGCAGATGCAAATCGTCTGTGTACGCCTGCTGAAGCAGGGCAACGAAGCGCAGCCATTCCTGATGACGCTGTTCGGCCACAGCCGTTGAATAAGGGGATTGTTGGGTCATGTTACGCCGCCTTGTTGGAACAGGCGACCATGGCCGCCTGTCGATGTACTCACTAACGAGTACAAAGCATAACATACTCCGCTCAATACTCTATGGATTTCGCGCCATCCACCGGCAGCAGGCCGGATACATGACGCGAAACCTCAGGGTATCAGTAGCGCTGTTTCCACTCCGCGTCGCTCAGCATCGGGGCCGTTTGCCCCATAAAGTAACGGTAGTAGGCATCATAGGACAGCACGTTCTTCACGTAGCCACGGGTTTCCGAGAAAGGAATACTCTCGACAAACGCCACCGCATCAATGCGCCCGGCGCTGTTGCCCTGCCAGGTGCGAACTCTTCCCGGGCCGGCGTTGTAGGCCGCGGAAGCGTAGATACGGTTATTGCCGAACTGCTGGTAAACATATTGCAGATAGCTGGTACCAATATTGATATTGGTTTCCGGATCCAACAGCTGCGACGGACTGCTGTAGCCAGGGATGTTAAACATACTGACCGTGTGGGTCGCCGTCCCCGGCATGATTTGCATCAGGCCGCTGGCACCAACCGGTGAACGGACTTTTGGGTTCCACGCACTCTCCTGGCGAGCGATCGCCATCGCATAGCTTTGGGGGATATCTTTGCCACTGATGTAACGAGAGAACAGATCGTTGTAGGCCAACGGGAAACGCTCTTCCAGCTGATCCCAAAGTTTTCCGGCGATCGTCGCCTGGACGCTAAGATCCCACCAGTGCTGGTTGAACGCGTAGCGCGCCAGCTGCGCCTGCTGATCTTTGGTCCGGCTGGTCACCAGGTTCGCCCACTCGCTACGCGCGGTGTTGTCCATGTTCCAGTACATCAGCTCACGTACCCGGGCCATTTCCGGTCCGGATGTCAACGCGGGATCGAGATTCGCCGGGGCTTTATCGATGCGGAAGACGAAATCCTCTCCCAGACGCTGGGCGGCAATCATCGGGTAGAAACCGCGCTGCTGCATCAATGAATGGAGGATCGCTTTCGCCTCGTCGTCGCGCCCGCGCTCCATCAGCAGATCCGCCTGCCAGTAACGCCACTCATCTTTCTCTTTCGCTTCCATCGGCAAGCGGGCCAGCCAGGTGTTTAACCCATGACGATCCCCGGCCCCCAGCGCCATTCGCACCCGACGCTCCACCAGCGAGGTGGACTGCGAGCGCATAATGGCATCATCGCGCCAGATAGCTTGCTCTTCGGTGACATCATTGCCCATCAGACGCCAGGCGACGATATCTCGCAGTTCCTGGGTTTGATCGTCATTAAGCTGCTGCGCCTGCACCAACGACGGGATCATCAGGCGGGCATTTTCGGCATCCTGACGGGCCACGCTGGCAAAGGCTACCGCCGCCATTTGGCGAGTGAAATCCGTCGCTCCGGTAGTACGGGCAAAGGTCATCACGGTATTGGGATCGTTTGCCAGCGCGACAACCGCTGACGAAATGGTCTGATATTCCGGCGGCATCTGCTGCGCCAGCACCCTCACCAGAGCGGTATTTCCAGCCTTCATGGCCAGACGGATACGCTCGAGGTACGCCAGCGGATCCTGCTTCCCGGAGGCACGCCAGGCGCTAAACAGCACGTCACACGCATTAGGCTGGCTTTTACCGGTCAGCCACAGCGTTTTCGCGCCATCCCAGGCTTCCTGCGTCTGGCCCACGCTCAGCTTCGCGTAGTAGTAATTACACTGGGCTTCGGTGCTGGTTGGTTTATCAGGGCTGAACGCCAGCAGCCCGCTCCAGTCGGTGCGGCGCGCCAGTTCATTGACGAAGCGTGATTTCAGCGAGCGAGCCGGCGGCAGCGTCGGGTTCGCCTCAATAAAGTTTTTCACCACCAGCGTTGGCTGGTTCATCAAATCGTCAGTTATCTGCCGGTACTGCAGATAGGGGTATAGCGGATAGCTCGCCAGCGTCGGCATCAACTGTTCGACCACGGACATCTGCCGGCTGTCCCACGCCTGTTTAATTTGAGCATAGCGGTTGCGCTGTTCATCCAGTGAGTCCGCATGCACCAGTTGACTGAACGTCAGCAGACTGATGCTGGCCGCCAGAAGACGCCATGCCATTGTTTTGGCTTTTTCCACAAGCTCTTCCCCTATTTAAGTACATCTGTTTACATCAGAGCAGCATCGTGCCGCGTGTAAAATATCCCGCTGTCGCATATAGATATGCTAACCAGACAACGCCAAACGTGCCACGTCCTGGACATTTTTTTACGCTTCTGTGAATCCTATCGCCTCTCTGGGATTACCGTGCGAAAAAGGCTACACTTCGCCTTTGAAAACTATTCACTACTCTACTCAACATCATTCTGACTGCATCAGGGCGGCAACAGAGGAATTCCCAGGGAGCATAGCTAACTATGTGACCGGCGTTTCAGATGTCGCCAACACCGAGGCAGCCTGAAGGATAACGAGTATATAAAAGAGGCGAAGTCCAACGTGGCTCAATTCGTTTATACCATGCATCGTGTCGGCAAAGTGGTTCCGCCGAAACGTCATATTCTGAAAAATATCTCTCTGAGCTTCTTCCCTGGCGCGAAGATCGGTGTTCTCGGTCTGAACGGTGCAGGTAAGTCTACCCTGCTACGCATTATGGCCGGCATCGATACCGATATCGAAGGTGAAGCCCGCCCACAGCCTGGCCTGAAGATTGGCTATCTGCCGCAGGAACCACAGCTGAACCCGGAGCAAACCGTTCGTGAGTCCGTGGAAGAAGCGGTCTCCGAAGTGGTTAACGCACTGAAAGGGCTGGATGAGGTGTACGCGAGGTATGCTGAGCCGGATGCCGACTTCGATAAACTCGCCGCGCAACAAGGCAAGTTTGAAGAGATCATTCAGGCTCACGATGGTCATAACCTGAACGTTCAGCTGGAGCGTGCGGCTGATGCGCTACGCCTGCCGGACTGGGATGCGAAAATCGCCACCCTGTCGGGTGGTGAACGCCGCCGCGTGGCGCTGTGCCGCCTGCTGCTGGAAAAACCAGACATGCTGCTGCTCGACGAACCGACCAACCACCTGGATGCCGAATCCGTGGCCTGGCTGGAACGCTTCCTGCACGATTTCGAAGGAACCGTTGTGGCGATTACCCACGACCGTTACTTCCTCGACAACGTCGCCGGCTGGATCCTCGAGCTGGACCGTGGCGAAGGTATTCCGTGGGAAGGCAACTACTCCTCCTGGCTGGAGCAGAAAGATCAGCGTCTGGCTCAGGAAGCGTCTCAGGAAGCGGCCCGCCGTAAATCCATTGAGAAAGAGCTGGAGTGGGTACGCCAGGGCGCGAAAGGCCGTCAGTCGAAGGGCAAAGCCCGTCTGGCGCGCTTTGAAGAGCTTAACAACGTGGAATACCAGAAGCGTAACGAAACCAACGAACTGTTTATTCCACCTGGAGCCCGTCTGGGGGACAAAGTCGTTGAAGTCAGCAACCTGCGTAAGTCTTACGGCGACCGCGTGCTGATTGACGATCTGACCTTCTCTGTACCGAAAGGCGCGATTGTCGGGATTATCGGGCCGAACGGCGCCGGTAAATCTACGCTGTTCCGCATGATGTCCGGTCAGGAACAGCCTGATGCCGGTTCAATCACCCTGGGTGAAACCGTGAAGCTGGCATCTGTCGATCAGTTCCGTGACGCGATGGATAACAGCAAAACCGTGTGGGAAGAAGTCTCCGGCGGTCTGGATATCATGAAGATTGGCAACACCGAGATGCCAAGCCGTGCCTACGTCGGGCGCTTTAACTTTAAGGGTGTCGATCAGGGTAAACGCGTGGGTGAACTCTCCGGCGGTGAGCGCGGTCGTCTGCACCTCGCGAAGCTGCTGCAGGTTGGCGGCAACGTACTGCTGCTCGATGAACCGACCAACGACCTGGATATCGAAACCCTGCGCGCGTTAGAAAACGCCCTGTTAGAGTTCCCGGGCTGTGCGATGGTTATCTCGCACGACCGTTGGTTCCTCGACCGTATCGCGACCCACATTCTGGATTACCAGGATGAAGGTAAAGTTGAATTCTTCGAAGGTAACTTTACCGAATACGAAGAGTACAAGAAACGCACCCTCGGCGCCGATGCGCTGGAGCCAAAGCGAATCAAGTACAAGCGTATCGCGAAGTAATAAAAACGGGTGGCAAATGCCACCCGTTTTTTTTCACCCCGGCTCACCCATGAGCTGCTTCACCAGATCGACACAGCGCAGGAAGCGCGCATCGTAGTCCGATTCCTTCACATGCACGAAGTCGATCTCATTCTCTTTAAGCAACGATATCAACAGCGTCTGGAACTCTTTGCGATCCACCGAGCTCCCCAGACTGCGCAGGCCATCGGCCACCCACGGCGTGTTGTTCTCCAGCAGGATCACCAGGTCGAAGCGGTACTCGTCGATCAGCGCCTGAACAAAAGGATGCTCGCGCCCTTCATACTTCAGACAAAATGCCTGAGTGCTGACAAAATCCGTATCGATAAACGCTACTTTATTGGCATATTTTACTGCAAAATCAATATACTGTGCATGACCCAAGGCGATTTTGTCATAGTCAGAATACTGTAACGCCATCTCATCGCCGCCCAGATGCGAAAACACATAATCGCGGCCATATTCCCAGGCGCTGGTGGTGTTGAAAATATTGGCGAGCTTGTTCACCAGCGTCGATTTCCCGCTCGATTCGCCGCCGAGGATCGCCACCGTGCGCACAAAGAACGGCTTCACTTCGGTCGGGATATATTCCCAGTAGCGGAAGGGGTTTTCACGAATCTGCCCGCCGCTGATGCTCATGAAGGTACGCTTCGGATCGATCAAGACGGTTTCAATTCCCAGATGCTCGAGATACTGCGCCGCATCGCCCTCCTCCGAGGTATAGATCCAGTTGGGCTCAATGCCTTTTTCATCCATAAAGGCGCGGATCCCATGACTCCAGACGTCCCAGCCGTGCGGATAAGGCTCCATCCCCTCTTCATTGAAGGCGTGGATACGAATGTTTTTTTGGTATTTAAAGGTCTGCAGCAACCAGCGCAGACGGTCGGGCACGGTCGGCTGCTGCGACATCGCGCTCTTTTCAAACAACTCGCGGTCACGGGGATCGTCGTAGCCCATGATGATATGCAGTTCATCCACCTGGCTACAAGCGCGCTGGATAAGATAGATATGTCCGGTGTGCAGCGGATAAAATTTGCCAAACACCACGCCTACGCTCTTTTGCCGGCGCGGGAATTCAAGCCCCAGAAAACGGTGTAGCGCTTCCAGCTTCTGCGCGCTGGGGCTTTTGATTTTGGCATTCAGCAATTGGCTCAAATAGCCTTTGGTCATTCCGCTGGCTTCCGCAACCTGCTGCAGTGTACAGCCCTTCTGCTTTATGGCGGTTTTGAGATAGTCGAACGATGACACAAGAGCCTCCTGCTTTAGCAAAAATAAAGAAAATACCCGAGGCGTTTCGGCCTGGCTGGAGGGCAGCGGCGGGTGAATCGGGCGCGAGGTAAACTCAGTCACTCGGAAAAACGAACGCCGCCTGTGCCTCAGCCGCCGGAAAGGCGACGGGTATTTAATTATAAGTCGTCAAACACACTTAGTGCGTCTGAAAGCTTTTTCACACCAAAGATTTGCATCCCTTCCGGTGCTTTTTTCGGCACGTTGGCTGCCGGAACAATGGCACGGCGAAAACCGTGTTTTGCCGCTTCGGAAATACGCTCCTGGCCGCTCGGCACCGGGCGGATTTCGCCGGACAACCCCACCTCGCCAAACACGACCAGATCGTGCGGCAGCGGGCGATCGCGCAGGCTGGAGACCATCGCCAGCAGCAGTGCCAGGTCGGCGCTGGTTTCCGCGACCTTGACTCCGCCTACGACGTTCACAAACACGTCCTGGTCAGCCATTTGCAAACCACCATGGCGATGCAGTACCGCCAGCAAAATCGCCAGACGGTTCTGCTCCAGCCCCACCGCCACGCGGCGCGGGTTGGACATCATCGAGTGATCGACCAGCGCCTGGATCTCCACCAGCAGCGGACGGGTGCCTTCCCAGACCACCATCACCGAGCTGCCGGAAGTCACTTCATCGCCCCGGCTAAGGAAAATTGCCGACGGATTGCTGATTTCACGCAACCCTTGTTCGGTCATCGCGAAGACACCTAACTCATTCACCGCGCCAAAACGGTTTTTATGGCTGCGTAAAGTACGAAAGCGTGAGTCGGCATCACCATCCAGCAGTACCGAACAGTCGATACAGTGCTCCAGCACCTTCGGCCCGGCCAGCGAGCCGTCTTTGGTCACATGGCCAACCATGATAATCGCCACATCGCGGGTTTTGGCAAACCGGGTCAGATAGGCGGCCGTTTCACGCACCTGAGCGACGCTGCCCGGCGACGACTGCACGTCAGCCATATGCATCACCTGGATCGAGTCGATCACCATCAGCTGCGGCTTTTCGTCATCGGCTATCTGGCAGATTTGCTCAATGCTGGTTTCCGAGAGCATATTGAGATTGGCCGTCGGCAGCCCCAGACGATGCGCGCGCATCGCCACCTGCTGCAGCGACTCTTCCCCGGTGACATACAGCGTTTTCATACTTTCAGACAACCGACACAGCGTCTGCAACAGCAGCGTTGATTTACCGGCGCCAGGGCTGCCGCCAATCAGAATCGCGCTGCCTGGCACTACGCCGCCGCCCAAAACGCGGTCGAACTCTTTAAAACCGGTGGAGAAACGCGGAAGCGCCTCAAGGCTGATCTCCGACAGTTTTTGCACTTTCGACACGCCGGCATTCCCGGCGTAGCCCGTCAGACGCTCGTTTCTCGCCACCTGCGGCGAAGCGGCAATGCGCATCTCGGTGATGGTATTCCAGGCCTGGCAGGCGCTGCACTGCCCCTGCCAGCGCGGGTAATCCGCACCACATTCATTACAGACAAATGCGCGTTTTGGAGCTTTCGCCACGTGTTACCTCTTACTTTTGATTCATGCTGCCCGAGAGGATACAGAAGACCCCCATCAGATCGGCGTGACGGATTGTCACTTCCGACAGCTCGTTCACTTTTGGCTTGGCATGATAGGCGATCCCCAGCCCCGCCGCCTTGATCATCGGCAGATCGTTGGCGCCATCGCCAATTGCCACGGTTTGCGTGGGCTGGATTTCATATTTTTCCGCCAGTTTCTTCAGGGTCGCAGCTTTGTATTTCGCATCGACGATATCGCCGATGACGTTGCCGGTCAGCTTGCCGTCCATGATCTCCAGCTCGTTGGCAACCACGGTATCAAGATGCAGCTTATCGCGCAGGTATTCGGCAAAGAAGGTGAAGCCGCCGGAGGCAATCGCCACTTTCCAGCCCAGCGTTTCGAGTTTCAGCACCAGCTGGGTCAGGCCCGGCATCAGCGGCAGCGACTCACGGACCTGCAGTAAAATACCGGCGTCGGCATCTTTCAGGGTTGCTACGCGCTGGCGCAGGCTGGCGGTGAAATCCAGCTCGCCGCGCATCGCGCGTTCGGTCACTTCCGACACCAGTTCACCGGTGCCGGCCAACTTAGCGATTTCGTCGATACATTCGATCTGAATCGCCGTTGAGTCCATGTCCATCACCAGCAGCCCCGGAGTGCGCAGATGAGGGATTTTGCCTAAGGGCGCGACATCCAGCCCCGCATCGTGAGCCAGCCGGGTTGCCCGTTGCGTCAGGGAGCCCGCCAGACGAATCACCTGATAGTCGTCGACCGCCCAGGAAGCCACAATCACCAACGCTGCCCCCAGTTCACGCTGCCAGTCCGTCAGACGGCGTTTATCCAGGCCGCGTCCGTACAGCAGCCAGCCGCTACGTCCGGCGTGATAATCCAGCGGCATGACCTCATCACCGCTCAGCGAAAGCGGTAATCCAGGCCACAGGGAAACATCTTCGGGCAGATCGCACCAGGTCAAACTGTTTGGCATTACGGCTCCACATTTCTTTATTCAAGCCAGGAAAATAACGCATGAGGCTACCTTGTAACCAGCGCTTCTGGCAACATTAAGCTGTAAATATTAAAGGTGGAATATGGTACGCGCAAAACTGAAATTCCGACTGCATCGCGCGGTCATTGTTCTTATCTGTCTCGCGCTGCTCGTTGCTCTGATGCAGGGCGCGTCGTGGTTCAGCCAGAACAGCCAAAAGCAACGTAATCCACAGTTAGAAGAACTGGCTCGCACCCTTGCGCAGCAGGTTACTCTGAATCTGGCGCCGCTTATGCGTAGCGAAACGCCTGATGAAAAACGTATCGGCCAGTTGCTGGGGCAGCTCACCCGGCAAAGCCGGATCCTTGATGCCGGCGTCTATGACGATCAGGGCGATCTGGTTGCGCGCGCTGGCGAAGGCGTTAATGTTCGCGATCGGCTGGCGCTCGATGGCAAAAAAGCGGGCGGCTACTTCAATCAGCAAATCGTGGAACCGATTGAAGGCAAAAACGGCCCGCTCGGCTACCTGCGCCTGACGCTGGACACCCACACCTTAGCCACCGAGGCAAAACAGGTGGATAATACCACCAACATTTTACGCCTGATGCTCCTGCTCTCGCTGGCTATCGGCGTGGTGCTGACCCGTACCCTGCTGCAGGGTAAACGCACCCGCTGGCAACAATCTCCCTTCCTGCTGACCGCGAATAAGCCGGTACAGGACGAAGACAAAGATGAATCAGAATAAGGAAATCGCTGATGTCGACGCTCCGTTTACTGCTCTCAGACTCCACGGATCCGTGGTTTAACCTCGCGGTCGAGGAGTGTATTTTCCGTCAGATGCCCGCCACTCAACGGGTACTGTTCCTGTGGCGCAACGCCGACACGGTGGTGATTGGGCGGGCGCAAAACCCGTGGAAAGAGTGCAACACCCGCCGTATGGAAGAGGATAACGTGCGCCTGGCCCGTCGCAGCAGCGGCGGCGGCGCGGTATTCCATGACCTGGGCAATACCTGTTTTACCTTTATGGCCGGCAAACCGGAGTACGACAAAACCGTCTCCACCGGAATTGTGCTGGCCGCCCTCAACGCACTTGGCGTTACGGCAGAAGCATCCGGGCGCAATGACCTGGTGGTGAAAACTGCCGAAGGGGATCGTAAAGTCTCCGGCTCCGCCTACCGCGAAACCATCGACCGCGGCTTTCACCACGGTACGCTACTGTTGAATGCCGATTTGAGCCGTCTGGCCAATTACCTCAACCCGGACCAGAAAAAGCTTCAGGCAAAAGGCATTGCCTCGGTTCGGGGACGGGTGGCAAACCTGGTCGAACTGCTGCCGGGCGTCACCCACCAGCAGGTGTGTACCGCAATTGAAGAGGCCTTTTTCGAACACTACGGCGAACGCGTCGCCGCCGAAGTCATTTCACCGGATAAGGCCCCGGATCTGCCGAATTTTGCCGACACTTTCGCACGCCAGAGCAGCTGGGCATGGAATTTTGGCCAGGCTCCCGCCTTCTCCCATCTGCTGGATGAACGTTTCGTCTGGGGCGGCGTCGAGCTACATTTCGACGTTGAGAAGGGGCACATCACCCGAGCTCAGGTCTTTACCGATAGCCTGAATCCGGCCCCGCTGGAGGCGCTGGCTGAGCGATTACAGGGCTGCGCGTATCGGGCCGAGGTATTGCAACAGACGTGCGAAACATTGCGAGAAGCATTTCCGGAGCAGGAAAAAGAGCTACGTGAGCTGGGCACATGGATCGCGGGGGCGGTGCGGTAGTACTGGCAGGTGACGTTCCCGCGACCGCGCCAGGCGCGCCGCGGGAAATACCGTCCCTCTCCCACGGAGAGGGACGAGATACGATTACTCTTGATCGCCCAGCAGAACGGATTCCAGCGCGATTTTGATCATATCGTTGAAGGTGGTCTGACGCTCGGCAGCAGTAGTCTGCTCGTGGGTACGGATATGATCGGAAACGGTGCAGATGGTCAGCGCTTTCGCCCCGAACTCTGCCGCCACGCCGTAGATACCAGCAGCTTCCATTTCCACGCCCAGGATGCCGTATTTTTCCATCACGTCGAACATTGACGGGTCCGGCGTGTAGAACAGGTCGGCGGAGAAAATGTTACCCACGCGTGCGTCTACGCCCAGCGCTTTCGCTGCATCAACAGCGTTACGCACCATACCGAAGTCGGCAATAGCAGCAAAATCATGGTCTTTAAAGCGCAGACGGTTGACTTTAGAGTCGGTGCACGCGCCCATACCAATCACCACATCACGCAGTTTCACGTCGGCACGGACCGCACCGCAGGAACCAACGCGAATAATCTTCTTCACGCCGAAATCGGTGATCAGTTCTTTGGTGTAGATGGAGCAGGACGGGATACCCATACCGTGACCCATGACGGAGATTTTGCGGCCCTTGTAGGTACCGGTAAAGCCCAGCATGCCGCGCACGTTGTTCACTTCACGCACATCTTCAAGGAAGGTTTCTGCAATGTGCTTCGCACGCAGCGGGTCGCCCGGCATCAGCACGACGTCAGCGAAATCACCCATCTCGGCGTTAATATGTGGAGTTGCCATAAATTATCCTTATTTAAAAAGTGGGGAAATACCCTGCGGATGTCGCGTTGTGGAAAGGTGACCACTTCAGCGTTCTCCGATCACATCGATAGCAATATGACCGGAGAGAACGAATGCAGCCAATACATCCACAGCACGAACGAACGCGGGTATTACAGCATGTTCTTGCCGTAGTCCATGGCTGAAGTACCGAAGTACGTCGCCAGCGTCTGGCCAATATCCGCGAAGGTTTCACGGTGGCCCAGCGAACCGGGTTTAACTTTCGGGCCGTATACCAGCACCGGAATATGTTCGCGGGTGTGGTCGGTACCCTGCCAGCTCGGGTCGCAGCCGTGGTCGGCGGTAAGGATCAGCAGATCGTCCTCACCCACCAGCGCCATCAGTTCCGGCAGGCGGCGGTCAAAGAGCTCCAGACCCGCAGCATAACCGGCGATATCGCGACGGTGGCCCCAGGAAGAGTCGAAATCAACGAAGTTGGTGAAGACGATAGTCTTATCACCTGCTTCTTTCATCTCGGTGATGGTGGCGTCAAACAGCGCATCCAGGCCCGTCGCTTTCACTTTTTTAGTGATACCGCAGTTGGCATAGATATCAGCGATTTTCCCTACCGACACCACGTGGCCGTCTTTCTCGTCCACCAGTTTCTGCAGGACCGTCGCCGCCGGGGGTTCCACCGCCAGGTCATGACGATTACCGGTACGCTGGAAGTTACCGGCTTTGTCGCCGATAAACGGACGCGCAATAACACGGCCGATGTTGTAACCGCCTTCGGTTAGCTCTTCGCGGGCAATTTCGCACAGCTCATACAGCTTATCGAGGCCGTAGGTCTCTTCATGGCAGGCGATCTGGAACACCGAGTCAGCAGAGGTATAGAAAATCGGCTTGCCGGTTTTCATATGCTCTTCACCCAGTTGATCGAGAATCACGGTCCCCGAGGAGTGGCAGTTGCCGAGGTAGCCAGGCAGATTGGCACGCTTAACCAGTTTGTCCAGCAGCTCCTGCGGGAAGCTGTTTTCGTGATCGGAGAAGTAGCCCCAGTCAAACAGTACCGGCACACCGGCGATTTCCCAGTGGCCCGACGGGGTATCTTTCCCGGATGAGAGCTCGTGGGCCCAGCCGTATGCGCCGATGACTTCGGCGTTGCCGTCCATACCCGCCGCAATTTTACCGGTAGAGCCTTCATGGGCTTTCACCAGACCCAGGCGGGTCAGGTTTGGCAGATTCAGCGGGCCTTGACGGCCATGGTCAGCGTCCCCTTTTGCACACGCCTCAGCGATATGCCCCAGGGTGTCTGCGCCGACGTCGCCAAAGCGAGCGGCATCTTCAGTCGCACCGATGCCGAAAGAGTCCAGCACCATAATAAATGCACGTTTCATATTATTCTCCGTACCTTTTGCGCTGCAAAAAAGCGATCAGATCAGTATACCGCTATTCGGTGATTCGGCGATAGACCGTCGGGGTTTCTTTCGGTGCCGTATCGTCCAGTTTAATTGCCGCTTTTACGGCTTTGGCCGCTTCCTGCCAGCTGCTTTCGTCTTTCGCGTGGATCACCGCCAGCGGTCGCTGTCCGTCGATGCTGTCGCCCAAACGAGCCATATCGGTAAAGCCGACGCTGTAGTCAATCAGGTCAGAAGCCTGACGACGACCGCCGCCCATCGAGACCACGGCCATTCCCAGCGCACGGGTGTCCATTTCGGCCACAAACCCTTCGCCATCGGCGTAGACCGCTTTGCTCAGCATGGCGGTTGGCAGGTATTTCGCATAGTTTTCAACGAAATCGTTCGGCCCTTTCTGGGCGGCAACCATACGGCCAAAGACCTCTGCCGCCTTGCCGTTGTCCAGCACCGCCTGCAGTTTCGCCCGCGCGTCGGCGTCGTCCTGGGCCAGCTTGCCGGAGATCAGCATTTCGACGCACAGCGCCATGGTCACATCAAACAGACGCGGATTACGGTATTCACCGGTCAGGAACTGTACCGCTTCGCGCACTTCGACCGCATTGCCAGCGCTGGATGCCAGCACCTGATTCATATCGGTCAGCAGCGCGGTTGTACGCACGCCGGCGCCGTTGGAGACGCCAACGATCGCTTCGGCAAGCGCCGCAGAGAGCTCATAGGTCGGCATAAACGCACCGCTGCCGACTTTCACATCCATCACCAGCGCATCCAGGCCTTCCGCCAGTTTCTTCGCCAGAATAGAGGCGGTGATGAGCGGGATAGAATCCACCGTCGCGGTAATATCGCGGGTGGCATAAAAACGTTTGTCGGCCGGCGCCAGCGAGCTGGTCTGCCCGATAATCGCAACGCCAACGTCTTTAATAATGTCGCGGAAACGCGCGTCATCCGGGAAGATATCGAAGCCAGGAATGGCTTCTAGTTTGTCGAGCGTGCCCCCGGTATGACCCAGACCACGCCCGGAGATCATCGGCACATAGCCGCCACACGCTGCCACCATCGGGCCCAGCATCAGTGAGGTTACATCACCCACGCCGCCGGTGGAGTGTTTATCCACGATCGGGCCGTTCAGGTTCAGGCTTTTCCAGTCGAGGACGGTGCCGGAATCCCGCATCGCCATGGTCAGCGAGACGCGTTCCGGCATACTCATATCATGGAAGAAAATGGTCATCGCCAGGGCGGCAATCTGCCCTTCCGACACGGTGTTATCACGAATGCCGTTGATAAAGAAACGGATTTCTTCATCACTCAGCGCGTGACCATCGCGTTTTTTACGAATAATTTCTTGTGCGAGAAACACGGTACCCCCCGAGGAATCAGGTTAAGTGCGGCGGAAAATCCGCCGCGAAAGGAGAATTAATATGCGCTTGCGCTCTTGCCATCGCCGTGGCCCAGCGCTTTCAACAGGCTCGCCAACAGGCTGGATGCGCCAAAACGGTAGTGGCGGGAATCAGCCCAGTCGGCACCAAACAGGTCGTCGGCAATCGCCAGGAACTGCTGCGCGTCTTCGGCACTGCGCACGCCACCCGCAGGTTTAAAGCCAACGGTTTTCTGAACGCCCATATCGCGGATCACTTCCAGCATGATGCGTGCGCTTTCCGGCGTGGCGTTAACCGGCACTTTACCGGTAGACGTTTTGATAAAATCCGCACCCGCTTTGATTGAAATTTCAGAGGCTTTGCGGATTAACGCTTCTTCTTTCAGCTCACCGGTTTCAATGATCACTTTCAGCAGCACGTTTGCCGCCGCACAAGCGTCTTTACAGGCTTTAACCAGATCGAACCCGACCTGCTCGTTACCGGCGATCAGCGCACGGTACGGGAAGACCACGTCAACTTCATCCGCGCCGTAGGCGATAGCCGCGCGGGTTTCTGCCAGCGCGATATCGATATCATCGTTACCGTGCGGGAAGTTGGTTACCGTTGCAATGCGGATGTCCGGGGTACCCTGCTCATTCAGCGTTTTACGGGCAACAGGGATAAAGCGCGGATAGATACAGATAGCGGCGGTATTTCCTACCGGCGTTTTCGCCTGATGGCACAGCGCGATCACCTTTTCATTGGTGTCATCGTCATTCAGCGTAGTCAGGTCCATCAGTTTCAACGCGCGCAGGCTGCTTGCAGATAAATCGGTCATTTCATACTCCGAGGGCGTAGTGCCGTTCAA
Source organism: Klebsiella sp. B345 (assembly GCF_051131735.1). Lineage (NCBI taxonomy): Bacteria > Pseudomonadati > Pseudomonadota > Gammaproteobacteria > Enterobacterales > Enterobacteriaceae > Klebsiella > Klebsiella sp. B345. The sequence goes on along the minus strand of NZ_CP180443.1, from coordinate 3,686,443 downwards.
TAGTTTGTTCACCTTGCGAGTCTGTTACTATTGTAACATCGCCTCGCGGTTACACTTCGACATTCATCACAGTTAATGAAAACTCATTGCGAATTTGCATTACTTTAATGTGACACTCATCACTTAAAAAAGCGCAGCATCTCTCCTGCGAACGACAGGATTTCTTTAAGTCTGCTTTAAGCATAACCAGAATTCCTCATCGCGTGATAATGTTATTATAATAACATAAAGATGTGAGAGATCTCGACAACAACCAATATATGTTGCTTTAAAATCCGACAAAAATAGACTTAAACTTTGAAAGTAATCAGTTTTATTTCTAAATCAGACGTGATGTAATTATCACATAAAGAAAGGGATACAATGACATATTACCGCCGGTAGCCTCACTACAGGGTGAAGCTACCGGCGATGACTCGTATCACCAAAAGGGATTTACGTCAGGGCAAACAACGCGGTGGTATTATCGAGCAAGGCCTGAGCGATAACCTCTGGCGGCTCGCGGCGGAGCTCGCACAGAACAGTAAACACCCGTGCCGCCTGTTCAGGGCGATTAGGTTCCCCCTGAAAGCCATTGAGCGGCATATCCGGGGCATCCGTTTCCAGCAGCAGCGCCGACAGCGGCAGTCGCGCCATCACCTCACGGGTCTTACTGGCACGCGGATAGGTAATCGTCCCTCCGACACCAATTTTGTAGCCGAATTGCACGAAACGCTCTGCCTGCTGCAGGCTGCCCGCAAAACCGTGGACCACCCCGGTCCGTGGCAGGGCATGCTTTTTCAGCAACATCGCCAGCTTATCGTGGGTGCGACGAGAGTGGAGGATCACCGGAAGATCATAACGCTTCGCCAGCCGCAGTTGCGCCTCCAGGATCGATACCTGATGGTCAAACTGCGGGTCTTCACGATACAGATCGAGGCCGATTTCCCCCACCGCCACCAGCTTGGGATAACGCCTTTGCAAGCAGGTTTCAAGTTGTTCAAGGCTGTGTGCGTCGTGCCGTTCAATGACGATAGGATGCAGCCCTACGGCGGCATACAGTGCCGCATGCTGCTCCGCCAGCGCCAGCACACGTTGGAAATGGTCCGCTTCAATGGCCGGAACAATAATCCGCGTGACCCCTGATTGCGCCGCCCTGGCGATGCTGTCGGTTTCATTCCCACTAAAAGGGGGAAAATCAAAATGGCAGTGAGTATCGATAAAGCGCAGCGTCATGCCAGGTCCTCGTTATCGAAGCGGGCATCATTAGCCTGCTCGGTGGCGATAAAAGTAGCCGGCTGTGGATCGTTGGCCACCGCTGCTGGCGGCACGACCACCGCCGTCGGCTTGGTAACGCGTGGCACATGACGCACCAGTGGTGGGCTGTCGGCAAGCAGTTTCCCCATCGTCGCCAGAAAATAGCGACCACACTGACGCCCGGTCTTGTAATCATCCCGCAACGCCGGTAAACGGCTGCCCAATGCCATGCTTTTTAGCGGCCTGGGCGGGAAGATTTCAAGGATCCGCAACTTACCCGGCGGCGTTTCGATAAACTGCTGGGTGGCGCGGTAGGTCGCTTCATGATGCTGCACCAGGTTCACCAAAGGCTGCAGGCTGCTCTCCCCCAGCCAGCGTTCCATCCGCTTAAACCATTGCGGGGTATAGTACATCTGCGAGGGAACCGTGCGGATCACCACAATGGTTTGCGCCCCGCGACGGGCGGCTTCCTGAACGGGAATGGGATCGCTGACGCCGCCATCCAGATAGCTGATGCCGTCCAGGGTGACGCCGCTACGATAAAAACCGGGAATCGCACTAGAAGCGCGGATCAGATCGAGCCAGGTGGTCTGCGTCGGGGAGAAGTAGCTGGCCGTGTAATCATCGCCTCGACAGGCGCACAGCCACAGTTCCTTGCCCTGGGCGAACCGCTCCAGCGCATAATCCATCGCCAGCGGCATTTTCTGCGCCGTCACCTCCAGCAGCCAGTCGAGGTCAATCAGATTGCCGCCACGAACAAAACGCATCGGGTCGAAAAACTCACGGGCGGTGGTGTAGCGCGTGATCACCTTGCGGGCATAGCCCTGCTGGTTGCAGATATAGGCCGACAGGTTCTGCGCCCCGGCGGAGGTCCCCAGCATAATGTCGAAGGGGTTAAACCCGGCGCGCATGAACTCATCCAGCACCCCGGCGGTAAAAATACCCCGCTGACCGCCACCCTCGCACACCAGGCCAAGTTTTCCCGGACGAAACGGTTCTACGGATAACGGCGTAATATTGCCAAGCGTTACGGGAATTCGATGCCCCACCCTGCTTTCCTGTTCTGTTGATTCTAAAAGCGCAAAAATGATCCGCCGCACCACAAGCAGCCACCACGACAACCTGCCCGGCTAACGATCATCACCACGGAAGCTGCAATTATTACCCCCCAGAAACTACGAAAGCCAGTCCTGAGGACTGGCTTTATGTAAAACGCTATGTCATGCCACGGCGTTTAGCCGGTTATGTGGCGGGGAAAACACGCTTGCTATGGACGCCTGCGCCCGGTAAACAGGCTGATCAGGAACAGAATAATACCGACGACAAAGACGATTTTCGCCGCCCAGGCTGCTGTACCTGCCAGGCTACCAAACCCTAACGCTGCGGCAATCAGTGCGATGACCAAAAAAATAATGCCCCATCGAAACATAGTCTACTCCTTACCATAGTGAGTAACGGTTGCATTGCCACACGCAGACGACGCGTGGGTATCAACCCTGTCGTGCTCTTTTTATTCAACGGCTGTTCGCCATGCTTCATATTACGGCCATCAAAGCGGTATCCGTTTTTCCGGGTCAACCGCGCCAATGCGCGCCCGGAAATATTGCCGTTTGCCGCTCGTCCGTAATCCAGAACCTGGAGATAAAATAGCTATAACATTATTAAATGAATGGTTTTATTTGACACTGAGATTATTTTCGACGCTTTTCACGCCGGAAACGGCTTTGGCAATATCCGCTGCGCGATCCGCCTGCTGGCGAGATTCTACACTGCCGGATAACTGCACCACGCCGTCACTGGTTTCCACCGTGATGTTTCGCGATGGCACCATGTCATCCGCCAACAGTTTCGCTTTGATTTGACTGGTGATAGCCGTGTCACCGGCATACCCCTTCAGGCTGGCGGACTGCTCTTCACTAACGCTCAGCTTGTCATTGACCGTGGTGACGCCTTTGACGTTTTTCGCCACGCTCAGCGCCTGCTCCTTCTGGGCAGTACTGCCGACCGAACCGCTTAAGGTCACCACTTTATTCTCCGTTTTCACGGAGATACCGGCACTGCTAATACTTTTATCGTCAATCAGCGCCGCTTTCACCCGGGCGGTGATGGTGCTGTCATCCATAAAGTCGCCGACTTTATTCAGTGAGCTGTCAACCGCCTGGCCGGCGCTGTTAGCTACCGATTTTGCACTGTCTGTCGTTGAGTTTTCTGCATATGCCGAGACACTTATCATGGCTGAGCCTAAGAAGAGAGCCACCAGCGCTCCGGCATTCTTTAGTCTTGTCATCATCATGTCCTCGTTATTTCTATATGGGTAAAGCTAAATAAGTAGCGTATTAAGCCAGAATCTTAAAAATTACTTATTAAATATAGTAGAAGGTGATGAGGGAGGCGGGAAATATGCACAAAAAATCACGGCAAAGCGGATCTTTAAGAACTTTCTATAACGTAAATCAGGGGAAATTAACGAGAAAAAATAGCGTGGAGCGCGGCGAACACCGCGCTCCGGGAGGAATTAGTGCTCGCGGGTTTTACGGAACAAAACTTCAGGATAACGTTCCTGAGTCAGATTCAGGTTCACCATGGTTGGGGCGATATAGGTCAGGTTATCACCGCCATCCAGGGCCAGCTGAATTTCGTTTTTACGCTTAAATTCCTCAAATTTCTTCACGTCGGTGGACTCCACCCAACGTGCGGTCGCCACGTTTACGGACTCGTAAATCGCTTCGACGTTGTACTCGCTTTTCAGTCGGGCCACGACCACATCAAACTGCAGTACGCCCACCGCGCCAACGATCAGGTCGTTATTGGCAATCGGACGGAAGACCTGCACCGCGCCCTCTTCTGAAAGCTGTACCAGCCCTTTCAGCAGCTGTTTCTGCTTCAACGGATCCTTCAGACGAATACGACGGAACAGTTCCGGCGCGAAGTTCGGGATACCGGTGAACTTCATCGTTTCGCCCTGGGTGAAGGTATCGCCGATCTGAATGGTGCCGTGGTTGTGCAAGCCGATGATATCGCCAGGCCAGGCTTCTTCCACGTGAGAACGGTCGCCCGCCATAAAGGTCAGCGCGTCGGAAATCACCACGTCTTTACCGGTACGCACCTGGCGTAACTTCATGCCCTTTTCATACTTCCCGGAGACCACACGCATAAAGGCCACGCGGTCACGGTGTTTCGGGTCCATGTTGGCCTGGATCTTAAAGACGAAGCCGGTAAATTTCTCTTCTTCTGCCGTCACAACACGGGTGTCGGTTTTACGCGGCATCGGCGCTGGCGCCCACTCCACCAGACCGTCCAGCATGTGATCCACGCCGAAGTTGCCCAGAGCAGTACCAAAGAAGACCGGCGTAATTTCACCGGCAAGGAACAGCTCTTTATCAAATTCGTTTGACGCACCCTGCACCAGCTCCAGCTCGTCGCGCAGCTGCTGTGCCAGATCCTCTCCCACCGCCGTATCGAGTTCCGGGTTATTCAGCCCTTTGACGATCCGCACTTCCTGGATGGTGTGGCCTTTACCGGTCTGATAGAGATAGGTTTCGTCTTTATACAGATGGTAGACGCCCTTAAACAGCTTACCGCAGCCAATCGGCCAGGTGATCGGCGCGCAGGCAATACGCAGCTCGTTCTCAACTTCGTCCAGCAACTCCATCGGATCGCGGATGTCACGGTCGAGTTTGTTCATAAACGTCAGAATTGGCGTATCGCGCAGACGGGTAACTTCCATCAGCTTACGGGTACGATCTTCAACGCCTTTTGCCGCATCGATAACCATCAAACAGCAGTCCACTGCCGTCAGGGTACGGTAGGTATCTTCGGAGAAGTCTTCGTGGCCCGGGGTGTCCAGCAGGTTCACCAGGCTGTCGTGATACGGGAACTGCATCACCGAGGTGGTAATCGAGATACCACGCTGCTTTTCCATCTCCATCCAGTCAGATTTTGCATGCTGGCTGGAGCCACGGCCTTTTACCGTACCGGCGGTCTGGATCGCCTGTCCGAACAGCAGCACTTTCTCAGTAATGGTCGTTTTACCGGCATCCGGGTGAGAAATAATGGCAAAAGTGCGGCGTTTAGCCACCTCTTGCAGATAAGGAGACAACGTCATAATTCAATCTTCTTAGTAAACGCGGCTAGCGGGCCACGCATGTGGAATCCAAAATTGCGGCTATTTTACTCATCAACAGGGGGGAGGCAATCAGTGTTTACACAGGAGTTGCTCCAGTTCGCTTAACGAGGTCACCGTCCAGTCAGGCTGGAGGTCCGCAGGCAATTCGCGCTGATGAGCATTCAGCCAGCAGGTCGCCAGGCCGGCGTTGACGCCGCCGCGGATATCCGACTCTGCCGTATCCCCCACCATCAGCACGCGAGAACGATCGGGATTGCCCGCCTGTGTCAACGCGTAATCAAAAATACGCGCATCGGGCTTCGCAATGCCAACCTCTTCAGAAATAATCAGTAAATCAAAGTGATGACGTAAACCAGTACGTTCCAGGCGGATTTGCTGCAACGACGTAAACCCATTGGTGATAATGCCCATTTTCACCTTGCCGTGCAGCGCGTTCAGCAGCGATACCGCACCCGGCAGCGGCGAGCAGATTTCGGCCATCGCATTCATAAATGCGTCGTTGAGCTCGCCCGGCGGCACGCTGAGGCGCTCGGCCCAGTTATCAAAACGTTGATGTTGTAGCTGGGATGCGGTGATAGCGCCGTTTTGATAATCCACCCACAGCGGCTTATTCACGGCCTGGTAGTCCTGAAAATCCTCGGCGCTAAAGGTCACGCAATAGTCGAGAAACATCCGCTGTAAACCACTGAAAGCGTCAAACGTAAACAGCGTTTCGTCGGCATCAAAGAAAATCCAGTCCCACTTCATCGTATCACCCTGTCATTGCTCGCCCGCAGGCATGTTGTTACAACCGGTCCGGGAAATCTCCCGGCGCCGGCCACTACATACTGATTGGCAGCGCCATGATGATCGCATCCTCACGCCCGTCGGCCGTGGGGTAATAGTTGCGACGAATGGTTGCCTCGTTAAAACCAATATCCTCGTACAGCGCAATGGCGGCCGCGTTGGAGGCCCGGACTTCGAGCCACAGCGTCACGACGCCCCGCTGTTCGACCTCATCAATGACACGCTCCAGCAGCGCACGCCCAAGGCCACGCCGCTGAAAAGCCGGATCGACGGCGATGTTAAACAACGTCGCCTCGTCCAGCACAATTTGCGTAATCGCGAAGGCGGCCATCTCGCCATCAACAGTCAGTTGAAGATTGAGATAGCGCTCACCCTGATTACTGGCAAAGGTTTGTTCACTCCACGGAAAAGCGTGGGCGCGTTGTTCTATTTGCCAGGCACGGGGCAAATCAGCCGTGTTGAGGGTAGAAATCGTGTTCATGTGCGCAGATTTGTTGCCAGAGCGCCATTCGGGCAGGCACGCTGGTCTGGAGTTCATCAAAAGCAGGTGTGGCGACCTGTGCGCCCGCCAGCAACAACGGCGTATCGGTACCCAGCCGCCAGCTGTTGCAGCGACTATTCTGCGGCAGCATGGCGACACGATCGGGGGCAAGCTGCAGCACCTGATCCGGCGTCAGGGCCAGGGCCCGTAAAATATCGCTGATTAACGGTTCCGTTAACGACGGCATTGGTTCTGCCACCATCACCAACCGAATATGCCCGGGAAGCGAGATAGCGATTTCGCCCTGCAACGCCCCGGGGCGACGCAGCGACCACTGAGTAATACCCAGCTGCTGTAATTGCCAGTCTCGTCGGGAAGTCATAGCGAAACACTCCTGTTAATCAAGCGCGCAATATAGCAAATTCGTCGTATCTGCGCCAACAAACAACGTACATCACGCGCACCGAGCCGTCTGCCATCATGTCGGGATAGTCAGACCGAACAACGCCCTGTCGAAAGCGCCAACAAAGAGGCAGCGTTATGGATAACGTGTATAATCGGCGCCAGTCTTAATGAAGGAGTGTTTCATGTCTGCTTTTACCCCGGCAAGTGAAGTCTTGCTGCGCCACAGTGATGATTTCGAACCCGCACGCGTTCTGTTTGCCGGTGACCTGCAGGATGACCTGCCAGCACGTCTGGACACCGCAACCAGCCGTGCCCATACCCAACAATTTCACCACTGGCAGGTTCTTAATGGCCAGATGGGAGATAACGCCCGCTTTAGCCTGATCGCGCAAGCCGAGGACGTGGCTGATTGCGATACGCTGATTTACTACTGGCCGAAAAACAAGCCAGAAGCACAGTTCCAGCTGATGAACCTGCTGTCACTGCTGCCGGTGGGCACCGATGTTTTCGTCGTTGGCGAAAACCGCAGCGGCGTTCGCAGTGCGGAACAGATGCTGGCCGAATACGTCCCCCTGACCAAAATCGACAGCGCGCGCCGCTGCGGGCTGTATCACGGGCGTCTGGAGAAACAGCCGACCTTCGATCCAGAGCAGTACTGGGGTGAATACCCGCTGGAAAACCTGACGATCAAAACCCTGCCTGGCGTCTTCAGCCGTGACGGACTGGACATCGGCAGTCAGCTGCTGCTCTCCACCCTGACGCCGCACACCAAAGGGAAAGTGCTTGATGTCGGCTGCGGTGCCGGAGTCCTGGCAACCGTGCTGGCCAGCCATTCCCCGAAAGTGCGCCTGACGCTCTGTGACGCCAGTGCACCAGCGGTCGAAGCCAGCCGCGCGACCCTTGCCGCCAACGGTATTGAGGGTGAAGTTTTCGCCAGTAACGTGTTCTCGGAAGTGAACGGTCGTTTCGACATGATCATCTCTAACCCGCCGTTCCATGATGGCCTGCAAACCAGCCAGGAAGCGGCACAAGCGCTGATTCGCGGTGCAGTACGTCATCTGAGCAGCGGTGGTGAACTGCGTATCGTGGCCAACGCCTTCCTGCCGTATCCGGATGTGCTGGATGAAATCTTCGGTTTCCATGAAGTGATTGCCCAAACCGGCCGTTTTAAAGTTTACCGTACCGTCATGACCCGTCAGGCGAAAAAGTAGTTTCTTGCACGCATCGGCGGCTGGGTCACCACGCCGCCGTTACCTTTCTGCCCCGCTCGACCATTTTTGCAACAATCAATCCGCCCCAGACAATTAACTATTGACGAAAAGTTGAAAACCACTAGAATGCGCCTCCGTAGTAACGATACTTTCTGAGTATCGATGGTATGCGAAGGTGGCGGAATTGGTAGACGCGCTAGCTTCAGGTGTTAGTGTCCTTAGGATGTGGGGGTTCGAGTCCCCCCCCTCGCACCAATATTCTTAACCTTCCCCGAATTATCCCATCAGCTTTAGATTCAACGTCATCAGCATTATCCCACTGATCAACGCAACGCACGATGGCAGCAGAATAAAGTGGCGCAATTGACGGTGCCAAATCATCAATGCCGACAATAATAGCCCGACCGTCACCAGCCCACGCCAGGCATCTGCCGACAGATCGGCAAATCCCAGAACAGCAATCAGTACGCCAGGAAGCAGCACTCCCCATCCACTGCCTAAAGTTCGCTGTAACATGCCTCACCCCAAGACGATAATGATAACCAATATCATATGATAATATTTATCATTTGTCATGTTATGACAATCAGGATGACCGGTTCTTTACGTTCGCGCTAATGACATACATTCGTGAAGGTGATAAATTACACGAGCAACAGCAATACATTAAATCACCTGATAATTTAACAAAAACCTTACTCGAAATATTGTTTTTTAACGTTCTTTCTTTGCAGCCATCATTTTGAAATTTATGGCTAATAGCGACACGTTCAATATGACTGCACAATCCTGGCAAAAGCATTACGAAAAAAAATATCAATATTCCTTACGGCTATTTTTGCTGTTGAATTTCATTTCTGCGCTTTTTGCGTTGGCTAGCCCATTGTTTATCAGCACCCGATTCACACTGCCCTGCACCCTGATAGTGCTGCTGAGCACTGCCTTAATGCTTTGGCACTGGAAGTACTCACAACGCAAAATTAATATTTCTTTTATTTCTCTGATATTTGGTGTGTTGTGGGCATGGCACGTCGCAGATAAAGCCCTGTTACAAGCGCCACCGCAATTTAACTTTTTGGTTATTGCCTTATTAAGTATATTGTTTATTGGCACTATCGCCTTTCCCAATAATATCATTGCGTTTACGCTACACACTTTACCCACGTTTATCGTTAGTCTGGTTTTTGCCGAAACCGCACAATGGCCCCGGATGTTTTACTGTTTTGCCCTCCCTATCGCCGGCATTACGCTACAGAATATGATTCAAAAACGTAGCGATACTTTTACCCAGGGGCTGATGGATAAACTGCTGCAGGAACGTAACACGCTGAACGATCTCAGTATGTTGGATCCCCTCACTGGCTTATATAACCGGCGTGGCTTACAAAACCGACTGGATGCCATGCTGGCAGCAAACGACATGCGCCATCACGTATTGCTGCTGGATATCGACCACTTTAAGGCCTATAACGACCACTATGGGCATATGATGGGCGATCAGGCGCTGATTCAGGTCTCTGCAGCCATTCGCAATGCTGTGCGCTCACGTGACATCGTGGCCCGTTTTGGCGGAGAGGAATTTATGGTCCTGTTGACTGACAGCACCGCAGAGACTGCCTCACTGGCCGCAGAGCGTATTCGCCAGCAGGTCTATGATTTAAAAATCCCGCACATGTTCAATGAAAGCGTCGCCACCAACGTCACCATAAGCATCGGGATGACCCCGTTGATTGATGCGGATATCGATAGCGCACTGAAGAGAGCCGATACCGCGCTGTACGAAGCGAAAAGCCTCGGACGCAACATTATTCTCGCCAGCTAATCCCAGCTCAGGTCCGGCAAATACGGCGCAGACAAACCGCTTGCCATCATCCAGACAACTAACTAGTATTACTAATCATTATCATTTAGATTAATATCTGGCAATCTGATGGCATACCGTTCCCTTTCATTCAGCAATGAGATCATCTGGCAGGCGCCGTTCCGCCAGGCTGAATGCGCATTGGCGAATGCCATTCGGGAAAAAATCACCGCCCTACGCCCCCATTTGCTGGATTTTCTCCGCCTGGACGAAGAAGCGCCACATCACGCGCTAACGCTGGCTGAGTGGTCAACTCCCGGCGCGCTCAGCTCGCTGCTGGCGACCTGGTCCGATCATATTTACCGCCATCAACCAACACTCCCGCGCGAGCAGAAGCCTCTGCTGTCACTATGGGCACAATGGTATATCGGTTTACTGGTGCCGCCGTTGATGCTGGCGCTGCTTACAGAAAAAACCGCTATCAGCCTGATGCCGGAATACTTCCGCGTGGAGTTTCACGAAACCGGCCGGGCCGCCTGCTTCTGGATTGACGTGCATGCCGAACCGGCCTGCAGAATAGATTCTCCGCAGGCCCGGATGGAAATGCTGATCGTCCGCGCTCTGCAGCCGGTGGTGCAGGCGCTGGAAGCGACCGGCAATATCAATGGCAAGCTTATCTGGAGCAATACCGGCTATCTGATTAACTGGTATCTCGGTGAGATGAAAACGCTGTTGGGGGATGAGCAGGTTGCCGCCCTTCGCCAGCACTGCTTCTTTGAAAAGCAGTTTTCTGACGGCCAGGACAACCCGCTGTGGCGGACGGTGATCTTACGAGAAGGATTACTGGTGCGGCGAACCTGCTGCCAACGTAACCGCCTGCCAGACGTTCAGCAGTGCGGAGACTGCACGTTAAAATAATCCCGATGCGGCGGGCGGCAACAGTGCCGCCCGCCTGCTTTATTACGCAGTCTGTTGGCTCTCTTGCGCCACGCGTTCCGCTTCTTCAGCTTCCTGCGCTAACAGCTGTTTCTCATAGACCTTGAAGAACGGGAAGTAGATAATCGCCGAGACACAGGCCAGGAGCACCACCAGTATCGCCGCCCGGAAATCCCATCCCAGCGCCCACGCGCCGCCAATCGGTGCCGGAGCCGTCCACGGTACCACTGAAATTACCCGCCCAATCAGATCGAGCTTCATTGCCGCCCAGGCCAGCACAGCGTTGACCATCGGCGCCAGCAGGAACGGAATAAAGAACACCGGGTTCATGACGATAGGCGTCCCGAAAATAACCGGTTCGTTAATGTTAAAGAGGCTGGGTACCACACTCAGACGACCGATAGATCGCAGGTGCGCCGAACGACTGCGCAGGTAGCAGAAGACCAGGCCCATAGTGGCACCAGACCCCCCGATGACAATGAAGAATGTCCAGAACGCCTCCATAAAGATATGCGGAAGCGGCGCGCCTTGTGCCAGCGCCTGTTGGTTCATCCCGAGATTTGTTAACCAGAACATCTGCAGCATGCCAGAAACAATGGCCGCTCCGTGGATCCCGGCGAACCACAGCAGGTGGCCAATCAGCACCGCCAGTAAAATTGCCGGCAATGAATCTGCTGCGGACACCAGCGGTTTAAAGATAGCCATGATGGCCTGCGGGATCAGCATGTCAAAGTGATGCTGAATAAACAGGCTCAGCGGATACAGCGTCAGTACCACCACCAGCACCGGAATCAGCAGGTCGAAAGAGTTTTTGATCATCGGCGGCACCTGATCCGGCAGGCGTATACCGATATTATGTGCCTTCAGGAAGCGCATCATTTCAACGCAGTAGACCGCCACCAGGATCGCCGTAAAGATCCCCGTGCCGCCAAGGCTATCGACCGGAAGGTTACCATTGGTTTTTGGCGCCGCCACCAGCAGGAATGCCATGATTGACAACATGCTGCACATGAAAGGATCGAGCTGATTAGATTTTTCATAGTGCTTGCCGAGGTTATAGGAGATGGCAGCACAAATGTAGATAGACATAATGCCCATCGTCATATCGAACGGCGTCAGAATACGCCCTTCAAACTCTTTCGCTAAATCCAGCCAGGCGCGCGCAAATCCCCAGGTGGTATCTGGCGAAAATGGCGGATAAGCAAACACCAGCAGGAACGAGCCGACGATCATAAACGGCATCGCCGAGATGAAGCCGTCACGAATCGCCATCACGTGACGCTGCGATGAGATCCGCCCGGCAACAGGGCTAATATAATTTTCTACAAAGCGAAATATCAGATTAAACGCAGCATGGTTAGCAGACATAGCAGCCCTCCTGACAGGCTTTAGACACAGGCCCAACAACGATTATCCTGCCGTGGTGATGAAATATGTTCTGTGAACGGATCCCCACTGCGGCCATCTCATTGGCTATACTGTTCAGATCAGCACGATTCATACACGGCTCTTTTGTTATAAGTGATACAGGGTAGTTACCCGTTCAGTATTCATCTGAGTGACGATAACAGCAACCGGTTACAGTAACCGGTTACGGTGATTGTGAAGAAGATCCAGAAATTGGAATAATTCCGGATTACCCATCGACAATATTTACACTCCGCCAGGCTTGTGACAGATTGACACGGACATGAATCAGGAGATCCCCATGAGTCTGCAGTCCGTGCGGCAGTTTTTTGCCAGCCATGCCCCCGATATCGAAATCATCGAGCTCAATCAAAGTACCGCAACCGTCGCCCTCGCTGCCGCAGCACATCGCGTTGAGCCTGGCCAAATTGCGAAGACCCTCTCTTTAAAAGTGAAAGAGCAGGTGATTCTGGTGGTCGCCAGCGGTGATGCCCGGCTGGATAACAAGAAGCTGAAGGAAACGTTCGGCGCGAAAGCACGTATGCTCAGCAGTGATGAAGTGGTCATGCTTACCGGGCACCCGGTCGGCGGTGTCTGCCCTTTCGGGCTGGAAAACCCGCTGGTGATCTATTGCGATATTTCGCTGAAGCAGTACCCGGAAGTGTTACCGGCGGCCGGCGCCATTCATAGCGCGGTTCGCATTTCTCCTGACAGAATGGCCCAATTGACGGATGCTACCTGGGTTGACGTCTGTCAGTAGAATGTTGCCCTCCGGCTACGCGACAATGGCATGCGTGATGGTTGTTCTGTCCGGCACGAGGCTCATCAAAATATCGCCCGCGCCGATCAGACCAAGATCGGAGCTGATCCCCAGCTTGGTCATCGCGTTGCACTTGTGGGCGCGAATGGTTTTGATATTGCGATCCAGCTGCAGCGCGATTTCCGGCAAGGAGTAACCATAAGTCATATAGCAGAGAATGCTATGCTCGGTTGGGCTCAGGATTTGATGCACTACAATCTGGCTAATGAGCGGCTGGTCCAGCGGTTGAGCTTGTCGGCGCAGCAGCAGGAATAATTCTTGCTGCAATATCTCACGACGCGTCATTTTATTGATAATCCCGTGCAGGCAGGAAGGCGTCAGTTTCTTGATGAGGTTAGCTTCCCCATTGTCCTTCGCCAAAATAATTCGCCGGACTTCAGGATGAGAATAAGCAATATCACGCAGGTAAAGCAGACTATCAACCCGAAGCCAGCGCTGACCCGAAAGTGAAAAAATAACCGCGGCCATATCCCGGAAGTGTAAAGTGCGTCTTAATGACTGAACATCTTTAAAAAAATGAACACAATATTGTTCGGTGCTGCACTCGTTCAGTATATGACGAAGCCCTATTGCCGTCATCGTACAGGGTTCTACCACTGCGATGCAGCGTGCTGTGTTCCGTTGTCCCATTCCGACTACTCTCCATAAGCTGAGTGTACATTCAGCTCTTTCATTCCTTGTGTGCTATTAATCCAGGCGTACATTTGCGCATTGCTGCATAAAGATAAACGCCGCATTGCGCTATTCTTTTGCGCGCTAATGGTCTTATTACTTTTCTTCAGCAATGAGGCAATCTGATTAATTCCCCAGCCTTTTGCCAGCAATCGGAGCACCTTACGCTCCGAGAAGGTCAAAACCCTCAGCTTCTCATGGCTAATGGTAAAATCTCTCGCACCTACTGCAACCACCGGGTGTACAGGCATCACACCCGGCTCTACCCCCGCACTGACGGCTTCCCGGATGCAGAGCACTTCACCCAGACGTGTCACTGGCTCACTGTCGGAAATACAGGTACTTTCAGGTCCGACAAATAATGTTTCGGCATAGGGAGAACAGGAACGACCAACCATATAGACCCAGTGAATATCTTTAAAACGAACCATTAGAGAACAATAGTTCCGACATATTTCCTGCGGCCGCTCTATTTCGCCAGATAAATCAACAATAATCACCTTTGCCAGATTCACCGGAAGCTGCATGAGTGTCTCCAGCGAATAACAATGGCTGAAGATATAATGAGGAAGGTACTCGTTAGTAATTGTATTTAATCCGGATTGCATCACCGGCATTTTGCTGATGATAATGCCGTACTTACCCTGTCCTGGTAACATAAATCCTCCATGTTTTGTAGAAGATTCACGCTGGCATAAAACAGATGGGCACCTTGCAACCATAATTTATTTGCCAGGTGAATTCTTTATCACCCCTGGCGAACGTCGGCCTTACGCTCAGATACATCCTTTTCTATAGGGAATCGCAAATATATTTTTGGCCTTAACAACAAATGACACTAGCATAAATTACGGTCAACAATAAATTAGAATAAATGAAAACACTTATTAGAAATAAAAAATCCGCGTCACACTATCTGACTTTATTTAATTTCACTCCTGAATGTTTTTGGTGAGACGCCGCTATAGCGACGGAAAAAACGAGAAAAATAAGTTACATCAGAAAAACCTAGATAATCAGAAAGTTGCGTTATCGTCATAGTGGTATATTGCAGATTCCGCCGCGCTTCCAGCATCAATCGCTGGTGTAAAACGCTCAACGCGCTACTGCCATGAAATTCACGGCACAAATAATTAAGATGGGTCGCCGATAGCCCGACCAGCCGGGCATACTCCGCCAGCGGCAGATGTTCGCGATAATGGCTTTCAATAAGACGCGAAAAATGGCGCATGACGCTGCGCTTTCGTTCCGCTTTCCCTTCCGCAACCGGCGTCGGCAGGCACTGCCGGTTCAGCCACACCAGCAGCGTGCCCAGCAGGGAATGCAGCATCATTTCCCGGGCGTCCCGCTCTTCGCAATACTCTTCACGCAACGCGGTAAACAGCGCACGCACATGCCCGCGGGATTGTTTAACGGGGACACATTGCGGCTGGCTGAGGACATCAAGCTGGCGGCCAAACTGGCTTTCAAGCCGGCTGAGCAACGGCAGCGCCAGCGATAACACATAGCCCTGAGTGCCTGGCGAAAAACGAAAACCATGGACGCACAGTGCAGGCACCACCTGAATACAGGCGTCGGTCATCACCGTTATCGTCCCTTCGATTTCGATTTCAGCCCGGCCCTTATGCAGGTACAGCAGTTGCACCATCCCGGCATGCTGATGCATCCGGATATGCCACTCATACAGGCTGCTGCGCTGCAAAATCGACTCACAGTGCAATAGGTCAGGCGTAGGCCAGTCGCGCTCTTCGCCATACAAGGTAAAAACGGGAACGGTATTCGCAACCTGCATGGCAACTCCTGCTGTCTTCAACGCTATGCCACGCGCTCCATCGGCAGACCGACATAGTTTTCCGCAATGGTGGTCAACCCGGCGCGCGAGCCCAGATAATAGCGGCGATCCGCCGCCTGCATTTTTTTATCGAACTCACTCTGCTGCGGGAAGTCATGCAGCAGACGGGTCATAAACCAGCTGAATCGCTCACCTTTCCACACCCGGTCAAGGGCAAAGCGCGAGTAGCTCTCCAGCAGGTCGGCACGACCACGATGGTAATATTCACGCAGGATCCGCCACAGATAATTGACGTCCGAAGCGGCCAGATTCAGTCCTTTCGCCCCGGTGGGCGGTACGATATGCGCCGCATCCCCGACCAGGAACAGCCGCCCGTATTGCATCGGTTCAACCACATAACTGCGCAGCGGAGCGATACTCTTCTCTAGTGAGTGACCAGTCACTAACTTGCCAGCCAGCTCGTCCGGCAGGCGACACTTAAGCTCTTCCCAGAAACGTTCGTCCGACCACGCGTCCACCTTGTCACTCAGCGGTACCTGCAAATAGTAGCGGCTGCGTGTTAGTGAGCGCTGACTACAAAGCACAAACCCGCGCTCATGGTGCGCATAAATCAGTTCCGGGTTCACCGGGGGGGTATCCGCCAGCAGCCCCAGCCAGCCAAAGGGCCAGACGCTTTCGTACTCTTTGAGGATCTCGCGCGGAATGCTCTGGCGCGACACGCCGTGAAAGCCATCGCAACCGGCAATAAAATCACACTCGAGCCGGCAGGTCTCGCCACCGCTGACAAACGTGACTGACGGCCGGTCACTCTTCGCCTCTTCAATGACCACGTCGTTGACGCCATAAATAATCGGTGCTCCGCTGTCCGCACGCGCCGCCATTAAATCCCGGGTCACTTCGGTCTGGCCGTAGACCATCACGCTTTTCCCCCCGGTCAGCTCGCTCAGGGCAACCGGCACCCGCTGCCCCTCAAACAAAAACTCCACCCCATGATGCACCAGGCCTTCCGCATCCATTCGCTGTGATACGCCAGCTTCGCGCAGCAATTCGACGGTCCCGCTTTCGAGGATCCCGGCGCGGATACGCCCCAGCACGTATTCAGGCGTTTGCCGCTCGAGGATAACCGTACGGATGCCGGCAAGATGCAGTAATTGACCCAACAGCAGCCCGGAGGGGCCAGCGCCAATAATCGCGACTTGTGTTTTCATAGGGTTGTCTCACTCTCAGGTGGTTAATTATTTGTTTGTTTTTTGTTTAATAAAAGTTCCTTGCTGCATTTTTGATAACTCAGACGCGAAAAAGAAGGCCATAATTCGTTCAAAAATTGCACTTTCCAACAGTTTTGCGAAAGTGTGGCAGCGCTCAACTTTCATTTCGTCCACCCATGGCGTCTTTTTGCACATTGTTTGATCCCGTCCCCCCCAGATACCACGGGAGTCCAGGTTAAAGTATCGACAAACACTTTGGGATTGGACGTGGGGAACAGCGGGTACTTATGCAAGCAGATCGGGTAGTTCAGCGCGCTATTACGCGGTTGTGCATTCAGTGTGGGCTTTTCTTATTGCAGCACGGCGCCGAAAGCGCCCTGGTGGAGGAACTTTCAACTCGCCTGGGGCGGGCACTGGGTATGGACAGCGTCGAAAGCGCCATCTCCTCGAATGCCATTGTGCTCACGACAATTAAAGATGGCGAATGCCTGACCTCCACGCGTAAGAATGTCGATCGCGGTATCAATATGCACGTGGTGACGGAAGTGCAGCATATTGTGATTATGGCTGAACATAAGCTGCTGGATTATAAAGACGTAGAGAAGCGCTTTGCGCAGATCAAACCGCTGCGCTACCCGCGTTGGCTGGTAGTGCTGATGGTTGGCTTATCCTGCGCCTGCTTCTGCAAGTTAAATAAAGGCGGCTGGGACGGCGCGCTGGTGACCTTCTGTGCCAGCACTGTCGCGATGTATATTCGCCAGCTCCTGACCCACCGCTCGATGCACCCGCAGATTAACTTCTGCATTACGGCGTTTGTCGCTACCACCATTTCCGGGCTGATGCTGCGTCTGCCGGCGTTTACCGCCACCTCAACGGTCGCAATGGCCGCCAGCGTCCTGCTACTGGTCCCCGGCTTTCCCTTAATCAACGCCGTGGCGGATATGTTTAAAGGGCACATCAATACCGGCCTGGCGCGCTGGGCGCTTGCCAGCTTGTTGACGCTGGCCACCTGTATTGGCGTCGTGATGGCGATGACCATGTGGGGGCTGCGAGGATGGGTATAATGACGTATGTTTTTGCACTGCTGCAGGATATAGCGTTATCCGCTATTCCGGCGGCCGGCTTTGCGATGGTGTTTAACGTCCCGCAGCGCGCGCTGCGCTGGTGTGCGCTGCTCGGCGCCATCGGCCACAGCTCACGTATGGTCATGATGGATGTCGGGTTCAATATTGAGTGGGCAACGTTTCTCGCCGCGCTGCTAGTTGGCAGCATCGGTATTCAATGGTCCCGCTGGTATCTGGCGCATCCGAAGATTTTCACCGTCGCGGCAGTGATCCCGATGTTCCCCGGTATCTCAGCCTACACCGCGATGATCTCGGCGGTAAAAATCAGCCACTTTGGCTACTCCGATGAGCTGATGATCATGCTGCTGAGCAATTTCCTGAAGGCCTCTTCTATTGTCGGTGCTCTCTCCATTGGACTTTCTATCCCGGGCCTCTGGTTGTACCGTAAGCGCCCGCGGGTATAGCACAGAGATTTGGCTGAACCCTGTGCTACTATAGCCAATAGATTTCGATTTTTTTTACTGCGGCGCCGATCGGCTTACTGGACTAAGCGATGCCGTCCACCGGGCGCCGCCGGTCAAAAACAACTGTAAAGACAATCGGTTTAACCCCCTCTATAGCCGAACTAATTCGAGTTGCAGAAAAGCCAACGCTCATGCAACTTGAAGTATGACGGGTGTATATGTTGTTCAGAGTTGAGATAGCATTATGTCTTCGCGAATGTTAACCACCGATTTTAGCGGCCTGGATGATTTCATCCAGGACCCTGCGGCCGTACTCGCAAAATCGGCCAGCGGCGCCGTCGCCGTTTTTGCCAACAATGCCCCGGCGTTCTATGCGCTGACGCCGGAACGTCTGGCTCAGTTGCTTGAGCTGGAAGCAAAGCTGGCACGTCCCGGCAGCGATGTGGCGCTGGATACCCAGTTTTTTGATGAGCCCGCCGCCGCGCCAACCGCCATTCCCATGGGGAAATTCGCCATGTATGCAGACTGGCAGCCGGATGCGGATTTTCAGCGCCTCGCTGCGCTCTGGGGCATCGCCCTCAGCCAGCCGGTTACCCCGGAAGAGCTGGCGGCGTTCGTCGCTTACTGGCAAGCAGAAGGCAAAGTCTTTCATCATGTGCAATGGCAGCAAAAGCTGGCGCGCAGCGTCCAAATCGGCCGGGCCAGCAACGGCGGCCAGCCGCGACGCGATGTGAATACGGTTAGTGAACCGGATAGCCATATTCCACGAGGTTTCAGAGGATGAGCATGAAAAACGTTGGCGACCTGATGAAGCGTCTGCAAAAAATGATGCCGGCCCATGTCGAACCGGCGTTTAAAACCGGCGAAGAACTGCTGGCCTGGCAAAAGGAGCAGGGTAAGCTGCGTTCTGAGGCGCTGGAGCGCGAAAACCGCGCCATGAAGATGCAGCGTACGTTTAACCGTTCCGGCATCCGGCCACTGCATCAGAACTGTTCGTTTGAGAACTACCGGGTTGAGTGCGAAGGCCAGATGAACGCCCTGTCCCGGGCGCGTCAGTACGTCGAAGAGTTCGATGGCAATATCGCCAGCTTTATCTTTTCCGGCAAGCCGGGCACCGGTAAGAACCACCTTGCCGCAGCCATTTGTAATGAACTACTGCTGCGCGGGAAGTCGGTGTTAATCATTACCGTCGCCGATATTATGTCAGCCATGAAAGACACCTTCGGCAACCGGGAGGTCAGCGAAGAGCAACTGCTGAGCGACTTGAGCAAGGTCGATCTACTGGTCATTGATGAGATCGGCATGCAGACAGAATCGCGTTACGAGAAGGTGATCATTAATCAGATTGTCGACCGCCGTTCCTCCTCGAAACGCCCGACCGGCATGCTCACCAACAGCAACATGGAAGAGATGAACAAGCTGCTCGGCGAACGCGTCATGGACCGCATGCGTCTCGGTAATAGCCTGTGGGTTATTTTCAACTGGGACAGCTATCGTCATCGTGTTACCGGTAAAGAGTATTAAGATATTTCCGAGCCCGGGCGGGGTTATACTACAAGGATGCTTAAGTAACTATGACGAGTACACTCATGAAATCTGCTCAATATTTGATTCGCACTACCTTGATTGCCGGTGTTTTTCTTAGCGCCGGCGTCCATGCTGCCTCCTGGCAGGATTCCCTTTCCAGCGCGGCCAGCCAGCTAAGCAGCCAGGGCAACACCCAGCAGAGTGGCGGTATGTCGGTCTCCTCCCTGACCAGTCTGCTGAGCAACGGCAACCAGTCCCTGACCTCCAGCAGCATGAATAATGCCGCCGGGATTTTGTCCTATTGCGCGAAGCAGAAGCTGTCTTCGGTGACCAACACTGAAAACGTCAAAAACCAGGTGCTGGATAAACTGGGCCTCAGCACCCCGGAAAAACAGAAAGAGGACACCAGCTACCTTGACGGTTTGCAGGGGCTTCTGAGCAGCAACAGCGGCCAGAAACTGGATCTCAACAGCCTCGGTAATAGTTCGATGGCTGAGAAAGTGAAAACCAAAGCCTGCGATCTGGTCTTAAAACAGGGTGTTAGCTTCCTCTCCTGATCCCCACCTCAGAGGCCGCGTTTAATGCCTTAGGGCCGACAACGCGGCCGCAGTCGCGATTTTCACCCTTTTTCGTTCCGCCTCCCCCTGCAACACAGGGTGAGTCATTATCCCGGAATGACCATTTCTAAACCAATTCTGAACCACAGCACACTTTCATGACTCTACAATTGCAGCGATATGGCACTGCAATTACAGTGTACCGTGGAAAGTGATCTCTCCTGCCGGTTTTCAACAGGTACCATTTAGAGGGTGTACGTACTGTGTCAGAGTTGTTATCCATCGCCTTGTTTCTCACTTCGGTGGTGATCTATGCCTTAAAAGCGGGTCGCAATACCTGGTGGTTTGCCGCCACGTTGACGGTATTGGGTCTGTTTGTGGTGCTCAACATCACCCTCTACGCCAGCGACTATTTCACCGGCGATGGGATCAATGACGCGGTCCTCTATACCCTGACCAACAGCCTGACCGGCGCGGGCGTCAGCAAATATATTCTTCCCGGCGTCGGGCTTGTCGCGGCGCTGGTCGCCGTCTTTAGCACCTTAGGCTGGGTGCTGCGCCGTCGTCGTCATCACCCACACCACTTTGGCTACAGCCTGCTGGCACTGGTTCTGGCGCTGGCCTCCGTTGATGCCAGCCCGGCATTCCGCCAGATCAGCGAACTGGTTAAATCTCAATCCCGCGATGGCGATCCCGACTTTGCCGCCTATTACAAAGAGCCGGCGAAAAGCATTGCCGATCCGAAGCTGAACCTGGTCTACATCTACGGGGAAAGCCTCGAACGCACCTATTTCGATAACGACGCCTTCCCTGACCTGACGCCGGAGCTGGGCAAACTCAAAAACGAAGGCCTCGACTTCAGCAACACCACTCAGCTTCCGGGTACCGATTACACCATCGCCGGCATGGTGGCGTCGCAGTGCGGCATTCCACTGTTTGCGCCGTTTGAAGGCAACGCGTCGGCTTCGGTCTCCAGCTTCTTCCCGCAGAATATCTGCCTCGGCGATATTCTGAAAAACTCCGGCTATGAAAACTATTTCGTGCAGGGCGCTAACCTGCGCTTTGCCGGGAAAGACGTGTTTCTGAAATCGCACGGTTTTGACCATCTCTACGGCGCCGAAGAGCTGAAAACCACGGTGGCGGATCCGACTTACCGCAATGACTGGGGCTTCTACGATGACACCGTTCTCGATGAAACCTGGAAAAAATTCGAACAGCTTTCCCAGTCCGGCAAACGCTTCTCGCTCTTTGCGCTGACAGTCGATACGCATCACCCGGACGGCTTTATCTCCCGCACCTGCCAGCGTAAAAGCTATGAGATGGGCGGGAAAAAGAACCTCTCCTTTAGCGCCGTTACCTGCAGCCAGGAGCATATCGCCGCGCTGATCGACAAGATCAAAGCCTCACCCTATTTTAAAAACACGGTGATCGTGGTCTCTTCCGACCACCTGGCAATGAAAAACTCCGCCTGGGACTATCTCAACAAACAGGACCGCAGCAACCTGTTCTTTATTCTGCGTGGCGACCAGCCGCAGCAGGATACGCTGGCCGTTAAGCGCAACACCATGGACAACGGCGCCACGGTGCTGGACATCCTCGGCGGCGATAACTTTATCGGCCTGGGCCGCAGCAGCCTGTCCGGGCAGTCGCTGTCCGGCATCTTCATGAATATGAAAGAGAAAGTGCTAGCGTGGAAGCCGGATGTCATCCGTCTGTGGAATTTCCCGAAAGAGATGAAAAACTTTACCGTCGATGCCCAGAAGAACATGATCTCGTTCTCCGGTAGCCACTTCCGCCTGCCGTTGCTGCTGCGGGTGTCTGATAAACGTGTCGAGCCGCTGCCAGAGAGCGAATATTCCGCCCCGCTGCGCTTCCAGCTGGCAGATTTCGCTCCGCGCGATAATTTCGTCTGGGTCGACCGCTGCTACAAAATGGGCCAGCTGTGGTCGCCAGAGCTGGCGCTCTCAACCGACTGGTGCGTCTCACAGGGCCAGCTAGGCGGCGAGCAAACCGTGCAGCATGTCGATAAACCTCAGTGGCAGGGCAAAACGGCCTTCAAAGATACGGTAATCGATATGCAGCGCTATCAGGGCAACGTCGATACGCTGAAGATTGTCGATAACGATATTCGCTACAAAGCGGACAGCTTTGTCTTTAACGTTGCCGGCGCCCCGGAAGAGGTCAAACAGTTCAGCGGCATCTCTCGCCCGGAATCGTGGGGCCGCTGGTCCAACGCCCAGCTGGGCAGCGAAGTGAAAATTGAATTTAAGCAGCCGTTACCGGAAAAATTCGATCTGGTGATCACCGCCAAGGCCTACGGGCCGAACGCCAATAAACCGATCCCGGTGCGCGTCGGCAACAGCGAACAAACGCTGACCCTGGCCAACGATGTCTCCACCACCACGCTGCATTTCGACAACCCGTCGCGCAGCGATACGCTGATTATCGTGCCGCCGGACCCGCAATCCACTAACGAGGGCAATATCCTCGGCCATTCGCCGCGTCAGTTGGGAATTGGGATGGTGGATATCAAAGTGGTGAAAAGCGACGGTTAAGCTCAGCGCCGATAACCGCGCTCACGACGCTGCTGACGATCATGCTCGCAGCGTCACGCTCATTTCATATTGCTTCAGCGTCAAAGTCGCATATCCTGCGGCGTTGAACAGTGGCGTAAAAGATTCCGGGATGGTCACCGTGGTACTTATTCCAGGATATTGTCGCGCCAGCGTGGTGAGCATTTCCCGCCCAAGCCCGCGGCCTCGAGCAGCGGGCTCGACCCACAAGAACTGCAGCTGCGGTTTATGATTCAGGGTCGCCAGCACAACAAAGGCCTGTTGATGTAACGCCAGCGTCCGACACGGCAGCGTGGCGAAGGTCAGCGGATCCATCAGCCACGGTAGCCGACCGTTGACCTCGGCGCCGGCTTTACGGATCAGCGTCAGGCCATCACACACCGTCAGCCCCGCCGCACTCTCATTCTGCGGCTGGGTGCTGACAAAGCCGCATAGCCCGTGGCGCACCGTAAACCCCAGCGCCTGGTACAGCGCCACCGCCGCCAGGTTGTCGCGGATCACTTCCAGCCACATCCGCCGCACGTCCTGCTCCCGCAGCGAAGCCATCAGCGGCGTCATCAACTGGCGGCCCACTCCTTTTCCACGATACGCAGGCCGCACCGCAAATGCCGCTAATCTGGCCTCATCACCACGCCGGGAAATCACCGCCATTGCCGCCGGCACATCGCCGTCCAGCCAGACACAGGAATCCAGCAGGCTCATGCCTTCGGCGCTAAAACGCTGAACAAATATCTCCACCGACAGGGTGACGGGGACCAGATAATCCTCAAAACAATCGCTGAGAATGGCTGCCAGCCGGTCGATACTGAACCGGGTGGCAGGAACGGCGATGAGCTCCATACATTGCTCCTGAACGCGGTGATGTTGAACAGATGAAAGCCAATACTATAATCGCCACAACGACATTTCGCCTCGCTCAGGAGAGCGATATTGTGCGGCTGCCAGCCATTGAGCGTTCCGCTCCATGTGGCTCATCCTGCACGCCTTCCCCGCCAGTACTGCGTTTATTGGCTGAATATGGTACAAAGTATCATCCTGAATTTTCCGCCTGGTACCTGCGATGGCCTACTCGATAGATATCATCTCCTGCATCACCGATCGCTTTCTCGAGCTGACCGTCAGCGAAAAGCGTATTGCCCAGTTTATCCTCGATGATGTCGCCGCGGCGGCAGAATTGCCGATCGCCGAAATCGCCCGTTTAACCGGGACCAGCCAGGCATCCGTAACCCGCTTTGCCCGTGCGTTAGGGTGTAAGGATGTCCGCGAGCTTAAGATGAAGCTGGCGCAGTCCCTGGCGGTCGGCCAGCGTTTTATTCTCGATGTACCGGATCTGGAAGGCGTGCAGGGCATTTACGAGTCGATCATCGGCGTACTGGAAACCAACCGCCGGGCGCTGGATATTGAGGCGTTAAAGCGAGCCGTCTCCTGGCTCAGCGACGCGCGGCAAATTCTGGCTATCGGCATGGGAGGCGGTTCAACTATCTGCGCCCAGGAGATCCAGTATCGCCTGTTCCGCCTGGGTCTGCCGGTTGTCAGCCAGAACGACGGCCTGCTGGTACGGATGATGAGCTCTGCCGTGACGCCCAAAGATGTGGTGATTGTGCTGTCGCTCGGCGGGTATACCAAAGAGATGATTGAGAGCGCGGCTATCGCCCGGCAGTATGGCGCGAAGGTTATCGCGATTACCCCGGCAGAAACCCCGCTGGCGGAACAGGCCGACCTGGTACTGCCGCTGCTGGTGCGCGAAAACGACTATATTTTCAAACCCAGCACCTCGCGCTATGCCATGCTGGCGATGGTGGATGTGCTGGCCACCGAACTGGCGATGGCCAACAAACCGCAGGCGAAAGATCGGCTGCGCCGCATCAAGCTGGCGCTGGACAGCCACCGCGGTGGCGTCGACCGCCAGCCCTTAGGCGATTAACCGAGGCTGGCGGCGATAAAGCGTCCGGCCTGCTCGCGGGTACGATCCAGCGATTGCCCGGCGCGATACAGATCGCTGCCCAGCCCTGCTCCGGCGCACCCTGCCTGTACCCAGCAGTCCAGGTTCTCCGGCGTCACGCCACCGACCGCCAGCACCGGCACTTCCGGCGGCAACACCGCCTTCAGCGCGCGAATGTAATCCGGCCCGAAGCTGGATGAAGGGAAAATCTTCAGCCACTGCGCCCCGGCATCCAGGGCAGTAAACGCCTCTGTCGCGGTGGCGCATCCGGCGCAAACCAACATGCCCTGCGCCACCGCCCGACGGATCACCGCCGGCTGCGTATTCGGCGTTACAACCAGTTTCGCGCCGGCCTCAGCCAGCACATCCACCTGCCCGACATTCAGTACCGTGCCTGCGCCAATCATCGCCTGCGCTCCAAACTGCTGCACCATCTGTGGAATACTCTGCTGCCAGTCCGGTGAATTAAGCGGGATTTCAATATACCGAAAGCCAGCGTTAATCAGCGTATCCACATGTTCCGCGGCTTCTATGGGACGGATACCGCGCAAGATCGCGACCAGTTTAAGCCTGTTCATTCATTATCCTCGCTATACCGTGTAAAAATGCCTCATCGCCCAGACAGCCGTTAACCTTTACTCCCCGGGCTGCCAGTGCCTGTCGGTAGCGTCCGCTCAGCGCCGGTTCCCCCACCAGGGTGACCTGCGTCGCACGATAGCGCTCGCTGAACGTCGCCACCTCAGAGCCAATCAACAGCCCTGAAAGATAGTCACTGACCGATGTCGGCGGCAGAACGCCCAACACCCGCGCCGCACGGGCGCCGAACAGGTTAGCCACCAGAGACGGCATCGCCATGCCTTTTTCCAGCCCCAGCGTAAACGCCGACTCATCGGGCTGCTGGTCGGGTAGCTGTTTGCCAATCAGCGACTGGCTGAGCAGCAGATGGTGCAGCTCCCCGGTCATCGCGGTAGAAAAATGACGTACCACCCCACCTTCAACCTGCACCCATTTACAGTGCGTGCCGGGCATGACGTAGCACGCCGCCGGAGCCATCTGCGATGCGCCAAGCAGCTGTGTCTCTTCGCCGCGCATCACGTTGCAATCACCGGCCTGCTCAACCTTCAGACCGGGAACAATCCACACTCTGTCAGCCACGGCCGTCAGTTGGCGCCCCGGCGCATCAAGCGCCGCCGGGCAGGCCAGATAAGGCACCGACTGCCAGCCGGCATCGCTGCCCACCATGCCGGCCATCACGACCGGCAGCGCCGTGTCGCCACGCCACGGCGCCAGATACTGGTGAAACACCGCCTCCGGCGTTTGCCCGTTCAGACGCGCAATCCCGAGCGGGTGCTGCAGGGTCTCCACACATTTCCCATCACGAATCAACCAGCCGCGGAGCTGTGTCGAACCCCAGTCGACGGCAATATAACTGTGCATGATGCTCCCCTTAGCTCTGCGACGGATGACGTTTGCCAATCGGCATCGCCGGGGCCGCCGGGCGGCTTTCACGTTCGCGGGTGATCATCTCCAGCGCCTCTTCACGGCTCATGCTGCTGGCCGGTGTCACCAGGGTTACCACTACGGAGGCCACCAGGCTGGTCAGCACCGACGGGATACACGGATTGCCCCAGAAGGCCAGCCAGTTGCTGTCCATCAGCACCGCCACCGAGGCACCGGCACCACCGGCCAGGGCCGCAACCGCCCCCTGCCAGTTGAAGCGCGTCCAGAAGCGACCGAGGATGGTGCAGATAAACATCCCGGACATGATCATCGAGATCATTTTGGTGATGTAGCTGATGATGTCGTTAGAGGTCAGCGCGAAAAGCAGCGCCAGGGCGATAACCAGCACCAGGAACATCCGCGACAGGCGAATCGCTTTTTCCGGCGCGGGCATATGGCCCGTCACCAGGGTGTAGAGGTCGCGCAGCATAATCGACACTGCGGCAATGGCATCGGAGCTACCGGAAGACATATTGGCCGACATCCCGGCAATCAGGATCGCCATACCCAGCACCGGCGGCAGCACCTGGGTGGCAAACAGGAAAGCAAAACCGTTGTTTTCGAGGTTCGCATTCATGGTCCACACCGCCATGCCGATAATGGCCGGCAGGAAGGAGAAACCAAGGTACAGCAGGCCGGTGATGGTAAAGGACTGGCGAACAGAAGAGACGGTTTTCGCCGAGTAGATACGCTGACGATAGGATGGCGTTGCCAGTACACCGACGCCGATAACCACCGCCAGCGACAGCGCAGGAAGTACGCCGAGTTTATCGACGGCAAACAGGCTTTGCGCCGCCGGGTCGACCGCCTGCTGAATATGGCTCCAGCCTCCCACGTGCTGGACGGCAAAAATCGCCATCAAAATAAAACCGACGAACAGAATGATCGACTGAACGGTATCGATCCAGACCACCGCGGAGTAACCACCAATACCGACATACACCACAAACGCCAGCGCAATAATAACTTTAGCGACATTAATATCAATACCGCTGGCCCATGCCAGATATAAGCCGCCCCCTAATATATGGGCGCCAAGCCAGCCAATTGAGGCAATAAAAATCAGGATCGCTACCAGGTTTTTAATAATTTTACTGCCGCCGGTATAATAGGACATCTCTTCGCTCATGGTCATAAAGCGAAATTTACGCACCGGGGCAAATAACCACGCCACCAGCAGAATCCCCACCGCGCCGCCGAGGCCGTACAGCATCCCCGCCCAGCCGTTACTGTAGCCAAACCCCACGGCCCCGACGCTCGAACCGGTACCGACCATCGTACCCACCGTCGACCCGAGAGTCAGAAACATCGGCAGGGAGCGGCCACCCAGTAAGAAATCATCACCGTTCTTCTGTTTACGTGACACATACCAGCCGAGGGTAATCATCGCGCAGGCATAAACGGAAAACCAAATCAGGAATGACATATTATTCATTGCTCACATCCAGGCGTAATAAATAATATTCGTACCGCTGAATATTATGAGTTAATCGTAACGATGCCAGAAAAAAGGCAAAGTAACCCTGCTCGCGCCGATTGAGGTATTCAATCTGGCACAACTATCACATTTTTATGGTTGACGCCCCATCCGATGGTGGGGCGTTATTATTTATCCGCGCGCGGCGTTATAGCAGGTCACATCCACTTCGACTTTACAATCCACCACCAGATCGGCGACGCAGCAAATACGCGCGGGCGGATTCTCGCCAAAGAACTCGCGGAACACTTTATTGAATGACTGGAAATAGCGTGAATCCGTCAAAATCACTTTCACATGCACCACATCCGCCAGGGTGTAGCCGGCTTCTGTCATGATATCGACGCAATTCTGAATCGCCAGGCGCGACTGCTCAACAATGCCGCCCTCAACCACTTCGCCATTTTTCATCGGCGTCTGGCCGGAGACGTACAACCAGCCCCCGGCTTCTACCGCCCGTGCGAAAGGCAGATGCTGGCCGCCGGTTCCGGTTCCGCCTTCGACGCCATAACGTTTAATGCTCATACTTCACTCCTTCGTCCATCTGGCGACGCAGGAAACGCCCTGCGCGCCCGGTAATTTTTTTATCGCTGCCGTAGCTCATCACACCATTCACCATCACCGCCTCAATCCCTTCTGCGGGCTGTTTCGGGTCGGAGAAGCTGGCCACATCCCGCACCGTCAGCGGATCGAACAGCACCAGGTCGGCAAAATAGTCCACTTTAACCAGCCCACGCTGCGGCAGGCGGAAACGCGCTGCCGACAGCCCGGTCATTTTGTGAATCGCCGTGGTCAGCGGAAACAGTTGTTCATCACGGCTGTAATGGCCCAGTACGCGAGGGAAAGCGCCCCACAAACGCGGATGCGGCATCGGATCGTTGGGTAACCCATCGGAGCCGATCATCGTGACCGGATAGCGCATCACCCGACGAACATCCTGTTCGTCCATGTTGTAGTAGATAGCGCCGGCCGGCATCAGCTGTGCCGCCGCATCAAGCAGGCTCATCTGCCAGTCGCTGGCAATCTGCTTGAGCGTTTTACCCGCCTGTTCCGGTCGGGATTCCGACCAGGTAATCACGATATCGAACTCATCGGTCACCTGTTTCATGTCCAGCGTTGAGGAGCTGGCGGAATAAGGGTAGCAATCGCAGGCTATCTCCTGGTGCTGGCGCATCTCATCGAAAAAGGCCAGCGTCTCGCGGGTGCGTCCCCAGTTTTTTGCCCCAGCGCACTTATGATGCGACACCACCACCGGAACGTTGCCGTGGCGACCGATGCGAAACGCTTCGTCAAGGGCGTCCAGAATCGGCTCGAATTCAGAACGCAGATGGGTGGTATAGATGCCCTTCTCCGCCGCCAGCTCTTCCGCCAGCGCCATCACTTCTTCAGTGGTGGACTGAAACGCGCTGGCATAGGCCAGGCCGGTACTCAGACCCAGCGCCCCCTGGCGTAACGCATCACGTAGCTGGACGCGCATTCCGGCAATTTCGCGATCCGTGGCAGGACGGAACAGATCGTCCATATGGTTATTGCGCAGCGCAGTATGGCCAATCAACGTGCCGACGTTAAGCGACGGCCGGGCGGCTTCTACCGCATGGGCGTAAGCCTCAACGGTAGGGTAGATAAACTGATCCTGTTCACCCAGCAGGTTCATCGGGTCGGGAACAGCACCGCGCATGGTCGCCATGGCGGCGCTGATCCCGCAGTTCCCGACGATCACCGTGGTCACGCCCTGGCTCAGTTTTGGCAGATACTCCGGCATGCGAATGACGTTGATATCGTCATGGGTATGCACATCAATAAACCCCGGCGCCAGCACGCGGCCCTCGCCGTCAATCTCGTGCCCGGCGTCCACCTTCAGCACCGGCGCAATCGCCACAATGCGATCGCCCTTCACCGCCACATCACCGCGATACTGCGGCCCACCGCTCCCGTCAATCACCGTGACATTCTTGAACAGCCAGTCAACCTTCATAGCAATTACTCCCTTTCGACTCTGCCGACAAGTTAACCATTTACAAGGTGAAAAAACAGTGGAAAACTACGCAAAATCCAGATCGTTTTGTGATACTTTTATTCATAACGAATAACATTTAAGTATTAAATCAATAATAATCAACAAGATATAAATGATACCCTGATAAACATCGAGTATAAAACCTGAAAGGATAGTGTTATGAAATACCATTCCGCTACGCTTGTCCCGCACAAATCTGCCGTGATGGCCTCCCCGGCGAACCTGTTGGCAGAAGACGTCTGCCTGCCCGCCGCACTGGTGAAAAAAACGGCGCTGGAAAATAACATTAGTTGGATGCAGCGCTATGCCGATGCCCGCGGTGTCTCGCTGGCGCCGCATGGTAAAACGACGATGACGCCGTGGATTTTTCAGGCGCAGCAGCAGGCCGGGGCATGGGCTATCGGAGTGGGCAGCGCCTGGCAGGCCAGCGCGGCGATGGCCAGCGGTATTCAGCGCGTCCTGATGGTTAATCAACTGGTCGGCAAAGCCAACATGCAGGTGGTCTCGCAGCTGAAAGCGCATTACCGGGCGGTGGATTTTATCTGCTGTGTGGATAGTGCAGCCAACGCCCGCGCCCTGTCGGCGTTCTTCAGCGCCCGTCAGCAGACGCTGGACGTTCTGATCGAACTGGGCGTTCCCGGTGGGCGCTGCGGCTGTCGTAGCGTGGAAGATGCCCTGGCGCTGGCCCAGTTGGTGGCCGATCTGCCGGGCCTGACACTACGCGGGCTGGAGCTGTACGAAGGGGTACTGCACGGCGACGATCCGCAGCCACAAGTAGAGGCGCTGTTACAGCAGGCCGCCACCCTTGCCTGCCGGATGGCGTCGCTGGTTGACGGGGAATTTATTCTGACCGGCGCCGGAACCGTCTGGTATGACGTGGCCTGCAACGTGTGGCTGGCCGCGCAAAAACCACCGCGCTGCCGGATAGTGATCCGCCCGGGCTGCTACATCACCCATGACATGGGGATCTACGACATAGCCCAACGGGAACTGATCGCCCGCGATCCGATCGCCTGCGATCTGGCGGGGGATCTGACCTCCGCGCTGGAGCTGATGGCGATGGTGCAGTCGGTTCCTGAAGCGGATCGCGCGGTGGTCAATTTTGGCAAACGCGATTGCGCCTTCGATGCCGGGCTACCACAGCCTGTCGCCCACTATCGCAACGGCCACGCGCTACCGCTGCCTGCCAACGAGATCGTCAGCGTCGGGATTATGGATCAGCACTGCATGCTGCGCCTGGCTCCAGGTTGCGATGTGCAGGTCGGTGACATTATCGTCTTTGGTACATCGCACCCGTGCCTGACCTTCGACAAATGGAAAACCCTGCTGCTGGTCGATGACGAGTACACCGTGCTGGAAGAGCTGGACACCCTGTTCTGATCGGGTTCCACGGTGGCGGTGTGACACCGGGGAATCTGTGCCGCGCGACTACGCGCTCAATGCGGCAATCTCATCGAACAACGAACGGCTAATGGTCACCCCGGATCGTTCGCTCTCCTCACGACAGAGATAGCGGCGTTCGCCGGGTAACCTGGCGCCTTGTGCCTGCATGTTGGTAAACAGCGTCTGCGCACGGGCCAGGTGTACATCGGCCTCCGCACCAAGAAAACGCTGCGGATCCAGCGCCAGAATCAGCTCCCCACCGTAGGGCAGCCCGCCCGCACCGTTATCCCAGGCCAGCGATTCCGCGCTGGTCATATCGCCAATCAGCGGCCCGGCCAACAGTTCCACCATCGCCGCCAGCGCCGAGCCTTTATAGCCACCGAAGGTCAGCATCGCCCCGGACAGGACTTCCCCGGCATCGGTGGTTGGCTGGCCCTGGCTGTCGATTCCCCACCCTTCCGGCAGCGATTTTCCGGCACGCTGATGCAGTTGGATCTCACCGCGTGCCGCCACGCTGGTCGCCATATCAAAAATAAACGGCGGCGCCTCGCCCCGCGGCCAGCCAAAGGCGATGGGATTGGTGCCAAACAGCGGCAAAGTCCCGCCGGCTGGCGCCACCCAGGCATGGCCCGGCGTACAGGCCAGCCCGACCAGACCAGCCTCGGTTAAGGGTTCGATATCGGCAAACAGCGCCGAAAAATGCACGCAGCGGTTGATCGCCAGCGCGGCGATGCCGCTATGACGCGCCTTCTCCACCAGCAGCGGCAGCGCCCGCTCAAACGCCAGCAGCGAAAAGGCACCGCCGGCGTCGACCCGGACAATTCCCGGCGCCCGGTCGTCGATCTGCGGTTCGGCATCGGGAGACACCTTGCCTTTACGCAAGGTGGCAATAATCCCCAGCAGCCGCCACAGGCCGTGGGAAGCGCAGCCATCACGCTCCCCGCCGGTCACGTTGCGCGCCACTGCCGCCGCGTGTTCCTCACTGAATCCATTGCTGCTCAGCGCCCGCATCGCCAGCGCGTAAGCTTCGGGTAACGAAAGGGTTACCGTATCCATGACCTTCTCCTCTACTCTTCTTCGTCTCCGCTAAAGTTAGCCTGGGGAAGACAACTGCGCGCGCCCCAGTAATAAATGCCCAGCGACATCACTGCCACTATCACCGTATCCCAGGGATGGGGCAACGCATTAATCCCACCAAAACTGCCGGCCCAGGAAAAGAGCATAATCAGCGCGTAGAAGACAATCAGCCACAGCGAGGACTTCACCTGCTGCGCCAGGCTGACGGTATGTACCGGCACTTTGCTTTTGCACAGGATGTAGACCACAAACATGACGATCTGCAGCCCCAGCAGCCAGGAGAGCGTATTCCAGCCGGACCAGTAGACAATCAGCGCCGAGATCATAAACGACACCGGGCCAATAACAGCGAACGCCCGCACGCGGAACGGACGCGGCAGATCCGGCGCATTGCGGCGCAGCCCGGCGGCGGTGACCGGCGCAATCGCATAGCTCAGCACCAGCGCGGCCGACACCACGCTAATCAACTGCTCCCAGGAAGGGAACGGCAGCGTCCAGAAAATCGACAGGCCAAAGGTCAGCCACAGCGCCGGGCGCGGGATCCCGGACTCCTTATCAATGTAGGTAAAGGCTTTAAAAAAGGTCCCGGCTTTCGCCCAGCCGTAGATAACGCGCGGCGTGGCGTTCATATAGATATTGCCCGTGCCGCTCGGCGAGATAATCGCATCGCTGATGACCATAAAGGCCAGCCAACCCATCCCCAACGTAATCGCGATATCACGATACGGCAGCGAGAACTGTTTGCTCACCTCCGCCCAGCCACCGCTTAACATCTCGGTCGGAATACTGCCGAGAAACGCCAGCTGCAGCAGCACATAGATAATGGTCGACAGCACCACCGACAGAATCAGCGCCACCGGGATAGTACGCTGCGGGTTCTGCACCTCACTGGCGACGGAAATAATCGGCGTCAGCCCCAGATAGGCAAAAATGATCCCCCCGGCGCTGATCGCCGCTTCTACACCGGACATGCCGAACGGGGCAATCCCCTGAGCATGCAGGTTTTCCGGTTTAAAGAAGGTGAAGAGCGTGATGACCACCAGCAGCGGAACGAGGAACTTCAGCACGCTGATAAAGTTATTCGAACGGGCGAAGGTTTTGACGCTGTAGTAGTTCAGACTAAAGAAGAAGCACAGCAGCAGAAACTGTACCAGCCAGCCCAGCAGGGTTGGCGAGCTGGAACCCGGTTGCGTCAGCGCCGGGAACCAGGCTGCAGCATACTGACGGGCGGCGACGATCTCGATCGAAATCAGGCTTGAAAAGGCGATCAGCGTAATGAAACCCAGAAGATAGCCCATCAGCTCGCCGTGAGAAAAGACCGGATAACGGATAATCCCCCCGGCACGCGGCAGCGCCGCCCCCAGTTCGCAGTAGACAATCCCCAGCAGCAGCACCGCCACGCCGCCAATCACCCAGGAGGCGATCCCGGCCGGTCCGGCGATCGACGCCACGTGGCTGGCGGCAAATAACCATCCGGAACCAAAAATCGCCCCCAGGCCAATAAACGTCAGATCGGTTAACGTCAGCTGCTTTTTAAACTTACCCGACTCAGCCACGCGGGTTTGACTGTTATGCGTAGAGTGAATAGTCATCGTGATGCCCTTGCGTCAACATGAAGGGGAAATGGCTTCCCGGGTCCACTGGCCGTTCACCAGGCGCAGCAGGTTCAAAGGGTTCGCATCCTGCAAGGCCGGTGGCAGCAACCCAGCGGGGGCGTTCTGCAAGCAAACCGGTCGCAGAAAACGCTCTATCGCCCGGGTCCCTACCGAGGTGCCACGCGCATCGGTGGTCGCCGGCCAGGGGCCGCCGTGAACCATCGCGTCACACACTTCCACACCGGTGGGATAGCCGTTAAACAGCACCCGTCCGGCTTTTTCACTGAGCAACGGCAACAGGCGCCCCGCCAGCAGGCGATCGTCCGCCTCCGCATGCAGCGTGGCAGTCAGTTGCCCCTGCAGCGCGTTAACCACGGCCATCAGTTGGGCCTCGTCCGCCACTTCCACCAGCACGGAGAGCGGGCCAAACACTTCGCGATGCAGCAGACTATCCGGCGCCAGCAGCTGTTCCGCCGTCGCCAGATACAGCAGCGCCTGCGCCTGTTGAGCACCGGGCGCTATCCCACTAGCCAGCCGCTGTACGCCCGGACAAGCATCGAGGGCATCCACTCCCGCGTGATAGTGCTGTAGCGTAGGCGCGTTAAGTAACACCTGAGCGGGAGCCGCCTGTACCTGCTCGCACAGCGCCGCTTTCAGCGCCGTCAGCCCCTCTCCTTTGAGCGCCAGAATCAGCCCGGGCCGGGTACAAAACTGCCCGCCGCCGAGGGTAAACGAGCCCACCAGCGCTTGTGCCAGCGATGTCGCCCGTGCGGCCAACGCCTGCGGCAAAATAATCAGCGGGTTAATCGCCGACATTTCGGCAAACAATGGGATCGGCTGAGGACGCTGCTGCGCCAGCTGGTACAGCGCTTTGCCCCCCGCCAGCGAGCCGGTGAACCCCACCGCCTGGATCGCAGGATGACGCACCAGATCGGCGCCAATATCGTGACCAAAAATCATATTGAAGACGCCGCCGGGGAGGCCGCATTTCGCCACCGCCCGGACGATAGCCTGCGCCGTCTGTTCTGCGGTAGCCATATGTCCCGGATGGGCTTTCACCACCACCGGGCAGCCGGCCGCCAGCGCCGAAGCGGTATCGCCACCGGCGGTGGAAAACGCCAACGGGAAGTTGCTGGCGCCGAACACAGCCACCGGGCCTAATGCGCTCTGGAATTGCCGCAGATCCGGGCGCGGCAGGGGCTGACGTTCTGGCAATGCAGTATCAATGCGTACCCCGAGAAAATCGCCGCGCCGCAGCACGTCGGCAAACAGCCGCAGCTGGCCGCTGGTTCGCGCCCGCTCACCCTGCAGGCGCGCCAATGGCAGCGCCGTTTCGGCGTGGGCCAGGGCAAAAAACGCCTCCCCCAGCCCGTCCAGCTCATCGGCTATGGTGTCGAGAAAATGCGCCCGCTGATCTGGGGAAGTCGCGGAATAGACGCTAAACGCCTGCGCCGCCGCTTCAGCCGCCAGTGCGGCCTCCTCCCGGGAGGCCGGATAAAAACGCTGGCCAGTGGTCTCACCATCCGCCGCCCGTAGGCTCAGTAGCGTGGCTTCACCGCTGGCTATACGACGGCCGGCAATAAACTGCCGCCCCGCCGTCATCGCTGTGTCGCTCATCATTGCCCCCTGACTCACAGGCCCACGTCCGGCAGCACAGGACGCGTTGCCAGCGCCTGTTCCACAATCTTCACGACCTGCTGACGGGTCTCCCCTTCCAGCGCCAGACGTGGCGGACGGGTCACCTCGCTACCGCGGCCCAGCAACGCTTCGCACAGCTTGATGCACTGCACCAGGTCCGGGCGCGCATCGAGGTGCAGCAGCGGCATAAACCAGCGATACAGCGCCATCGCTTCGTCATAGCGTTTCTGCACGGCAAGACGGAACAGCGTCTCGCCTTCGCGTGGGAAGGCATTCGACATGCCGGAAATCCACCCTTCAGCCCCCACGGCAATGCTCTCCACCACCACGTCGTCGAGACCGGCAAACAGCACGAAGCGGTCGCCCACGGTATTGCGCAGGTCGATGAAACGGCGGGTATCGCCGGAGGAGTCTTTGAAGCAGACGATGTTGTCGCAGTCGGCCAGGGTGGCGAGGATGTCCGGCGTCACGTCGTTTTTGTAAATCGGCGGGTTGTTATAAACCATAATCGGCAGGTCGGTGGCGGAGGCCACGCTACGGAAATGGGCGGCGGTTTCATGCGGTTTTGATGAGTAGACCAGCGCCGGCATCACCATAATCCCGTCGACGCCCACCCGCTCAGCCTCTTTCGCCATCTTCTGGGCAAAGGCGGTGGTGAACTCCGCAACGCCGGCGATCACCGGGATTTTGCCGCCCGCGGCATCCTTCGCCACTTCGATAATCTGCAATTTTTCTGCGGTGGTCAGCGAGGTGTTTTCGCCGACGCTGCCGCACACCACCAGCCCGGACACGCCGTCTCTGACCAGGTTTTTCATCACCGCATGGGTGGCGTCTAAATCGAGGGAATAATCTTGACGAAACTGCGTGCTGACTGCCGGAAATACGCCGCTCCAGTGAATCGCTTTATTGCTCATGCTCGGTTCCTTGTCGTCATTTTGTTAAGTCGAAGTGAATGAATGGTGAATTTTCACTGACAGATTGACGTTTCATGGACCCGGCGGCTTGTCGGTTTTCTTCCAATACGATGACGAAATTAGCACAATCACCAAAAGTGTGAGCCGGCGATTACCCCGCCAGCGTCAGGCGGAAATCCCGCGGCGTGGAGCCGGTCATCGCCTTAAACTGACGGCTGAACGCGCTGTGATCGGTATAGCCACACTGCAGCGCAATGTCGGTAATCGGCGTCTCTCCCGCCAGCAGTTCGGTGGCTTTTTCGAGACGAACTTTGTGGATCATCTGCCGGGGCGTGAGGTGAAAGATCCGTTTGCAGTAGCGTTCGATCTGCGCCACCGACATGCCGCTTAATACCGTCAGCTCCTCCATTGAGATCGGCCGATGATAGTGGCGGCGAATATGATCGTCGACGATCGCCAGCCGCTGCCACGCCGGATGCCGGGCATGCGCTTCCTGCAGATCGTGGGAGATCCCCGCCATGCCGATCACCTGGCCGTGAATATCACGCAGCGCCAGTTTTTGCGTCAGGCACCAGCCGCGTTCGCGCCCGTTATAGAGGTGCATTTCCAGCTGGTCGCGCAGGGTCACGCCCTCTCTGAGCACCCGCAGATCCTGTTCGGTATAGCCCTGCCCCAGCGCCGATGGAAAGACGTCGGCCGAGGTTTTCCCCAGCAGCGAGGTGACGCTTTTAAAGCCGCAGCGGCGGGCCAGCGTCAGGTTTGCCAGCAGATAGCGCGCCTGGGCATCTTTGATAAAAAAAACCACGTTGGGGATCGCATTCAACAACGGCGCGATTAACGCCAGCGCATTGAGCAATGCCGGCATATTTTCCGGACGTTGACGCGCCAGCCCTTCACAAATCTGACTCAGCTCATCGACGGCCAGATCCGTCGTATCAGCCGGAGCAAGCTCCGGAGCAGCAGCAGTAACGCAGAACATAAGGCTTCCTCATGGCGGGTAACGGGAGGATATTTATTCACATACCAGTAACACATCAAGCAGCAACACCGCGTTTTGCGATCCTGACTGCGGTTTCTGCTTTCCCCTTAATACGTCGCTGGCGTTCTGACGACTTTCGGTTTACCACAGCATTAAACGAATGATTAATAATAAATAATTATGGTTTCTTCGAGTAAGAGAACACGGCGATTGTGCTAATTTCGTCATTTTCTTTGATGAAAGCGCTCAAGCAGGAGACGGAATGTTGCGCCAGCATGATGAAACATACTGTTAACTTTCGGAGCGCATCATGACTGTGCCACGCCACGCTATTGAACTCAGGGCCATCGATTCTCATACCGGCGGCGAGCCGACCCGGCTGATTATCGACGGCTTTCCGGACCTCGGCGACGGCAGCATGGCCCAGCGCCGTGAACGCTTTGCCCGCGACTTCGACCACTGGCGTCAGGCCGTTATCCTTGAGCCGCGCGGCAACGATGTGCTGGTTGGCGCGCTGCTGTGTAAACCCGTTTCGCCCGAGGCGACGGCGGGGGTTATTTTCTTCAATAACGCCGGTTTCCTGAACATGTGTGGGCATGGCACCATCGGGCTTATCGCCTCTCTCGCGTGGCTTGGGCGGATCCAGCCCGGCACGCATCTGATTGAAACGCCGGTGGGCAACGTCAGCGCCACGCTGCATGAAGACGGCAGCGTATCGGTGGAAAACGTCCCGGCCCGGCGCTGGAAAAAACGGATCAGCGTCAGCACCGCGGTGGGAACCGTCACCGGCGATATCGCCTGGGGCGGCAACTGGTTTTTCCTCATCAACGATCACCCTTATACCCTCGAACCAGAGCAGATCCCGGCCCTCACCGACTATGCGTGGGCGGTACGTGAAGGGCTGGAAGCCGCCGGGATCCGCGGCGATGACGGCGGCGAGATCGACCATATCGAACTGTTTGCCGACGACGCCGAGGCCGATAGCCGCAGCTTTGTGCTCTGTCCGGGGAAAGCCTGGGATCGCTCGCCCTGCGGCACCGGGACCAGCGCCAAGCTGGCCTGTCTGGCGGAAGACGGCAAGCTTCAGCCCGGCGAACGCTGGCACCAGGCCAGTATTATCGGCAGCCAGTTTAGCGCCCACTATGCTCTTCGCGACGGCGACATTATTCCCACGATCCGCGGTGCAGCCTGGGTGTGTGGCGATACGCGTTTGATCCTCAACCCGGACGATCCCTTCTGCTGGGGGATCGTGCCGTGAACCACTGCGATGTCATCGTGATCGGCGCCGGGATCGTCGGTGCCGCCTGCGCCTGGCAGCTGGCAAAACGCGGTCAGAGCGTGATCCTGCTCGACGATCGCCAGCCGGGAGCCACCGCGGCCGGCATGGGACATCTGGTGTGCATGGACGACGATCCCGCCGAACTGGCGCTCTCCGCCTGGTCACTGGCGCGCTGGCGCGCCCTCACTCCCCGGATGCCCGAGCGCTGCGCCTGGCGCGGCTGCGGTACCTTATGGCTGGCGGAAACGGCGCAGGAGCTGGAGATTGCCCGGGAAAAACAGCGGCGCATGGCGGAATACCAAGCCGCCAGCGAGATGCAGACACCCGCACAGCTGATGCAGCGCGAACCGCAGCTGCGAGCAGGGCTGCACGGCGGGCTGTGGGTTCCCGGCGACGGCATCGTGTATGCCCCCGAAGTCGCGCGCTGGTTTATTGCTGATGCCGGAGACAATATGACCTGTCTGACAGAAGGTGCCACCGACCTCGACGAACCCACGGTGGTACTGAGCAGCGGAAAACGGCTGCGTGCCGCGGCGATCGTGGTCGCCTGCGGGCTTTCCGCCAACACGCTGCTGGCGGAAAACTGGCTACGGCCCAAGAAAGGCCAGCTGGCGATCACCGACCGCTATGGCCCGTTGCTCCATCATCAGTTGGTCGAGCTGGGCTACGGCGCCAGCGCCCACGGCGGCGGCACCTCGGTAGCGTTCAACGTTCAGCCGCGGCCCACCGGCCAGTTGCTGATCGGCTCGTCGCGACAGTTTGATACCACAGAACGCCAGCTCGATTTACCGCTGCTGGCGCAGATGCTTGACCGCGCCCGGTACTTCCTGCCGGCGCTGGGCGAGCTGAATATTATCCGCTGCTGGAGCGGCTTTCGCGCCGCCTCGCAGGATGGCAATCCCCTGATAGGCCCGCACCCGACGCGCCAGGGAGTGTGGCTGGCGCTAGGCCATGAAGGGCTTGGCGTGACCACCGCGCCTGCCAGCGCAGAGCTTCTCGCCGCCCAGCTGTTGGGCGAACGCTGCCCGCTCGCCCCGGACGCCTGGCTGCCGGAGCGCCTGCTGAAGAAAGAGGCTATCGCATGAGTGAAACTATCCCGGTGGTGATTGAAGGCGAGCGCTGCGAAGTGCCGCCAGGCATCAGCGTCGCGGCGGCGCTGGCATTAACCGCGGACCCCACCACCCGGGTGGCCGTCGGCGGTCAGTCCCGCGCCCCTTTTTGCGGCATGGGCATTTGTCAGGAGTGCCGGGTGACCGTCAACGGACGGCGGATGCTGGCCTGCCAGACGCTGTGCCAGCCGGAAATGACCATTGAAAGGAGCCGCCATGCACAGTCTGCGCTGTGACGTATTCATTCTCGGAGCCGGCCCCGCGGGCCTGGCCGCCGCGCTGGCAGCCGCCTCCTGCGATAAACAGGTGGTGATCCTCGACGATAACCCGCTCCCCGGCGGGCAAATCTGGCGCGATGGCCCGCAGGTCGCCCTTCCCGCCCTGGCGCGCCGCTACCGTGCGGCCGTTGCCGCCGCGCCCAACATCACCGTGTTAAACGGTGCCCGGCTCATCGCCCGCCCGTCAGCCTGCAGCGTGCTGTTTGAAACCGCAGAGACCAGCGGGATTGTTGAGTGGCAAAAACTGATCCTCTGCTGCGGGGCGCGGGAGCTCTCGCTGCCGTTCCCCGGCTGGACCTTACCGGGCGTCACCGGCGCCGGCGGACTGCAGGCGCAAATCAAACATGGCCTGACCTTACAGGGCCAGAAGGTGGTGATCGCCGGCAGCGGCCCGCTGCTGCTAGCGGTGGCCAACACGGTGACCAAAAGCGGCGGCGAGGTACAGCAGATCGTCGAGCAGGCTGAGCTCAGCGCGTTGGTGCGTTTTGGCGCGGGCCTGTGGCGCTGGCCGGCAAAACTGCGTCAGCTGGCGACGCTCGCCCCGCGGCGCTATCTCAGCGGAGGCCAGGTGATCCGCGCTCACGGAGAGACGCAGCTGGAAGCGGTGACGCTGCGCCACCGGGGAATTGAGCGGACGATCCCCTGCCAACGGCTGGCGATCGGCTATGGCCTGGTGCCTAATATTGAAACCGCACTGCTCTTCGGCTGCGCGATTGCCGACGAAGCTATTGAGGTCAATCGCTGGCAGCAGACCAGCATCGCGGATATTTACGCCGCCGGCGAATGCACCGGCTTTGGCGGCAGCGAGCTGGCGTTGATCGAAGGTGAAATTGCCGGCTATGCCTGCGCCGATGCCGGTGAGCTGGCCCAGGCAGGCTTTGCCCGCCGCGCACGCTGGCAACGCTTTGCCGACGCGGTAAACCGCACTTTTGCCCTGCCGGACAGCCTGAAAAGCGCCGCCACCGCGGATAGCCTGCTGTGCCGTTGCGAAGATGTGCGCTGCGGCGAAGTGGCCGATGCCGAAAGCTGGCAGCAGGCCAAGCTGAGCCGCCGCTGCGGCATGGGCGCCTGTCAGGGCAGAACCTGCGCGGCCTCCGCCCGCTGGCTGTACGGCTGGCCGTTACCGCAGCCGCGAGAGCCGCTCTCTCCCGCCCGAGCCGACACGCTGATTGCGCTAGCCGGGCACCGCACCGAACGCTGACCTACTCCTCTTCGTCACCGCGCCCGGCCTGCTGACCGCCGCCGAGCGCAATAAACTCCTCCAGTAACCCGGTCAGCTGCTGCATCTTTTCCCGGGTGAACTGGGCTTCAATCTGGCGGTAAGCCTCTTCTACCTGCGCCTGCGCGCTTTCGTACAGCTTGTTGCCCGCCGGCGTCAGCGACACGTACAACTTGCGCTGATCGTTAACCGGCTTGAGGCGCAGCACCAGGCCGTCACGCTCCATGCGGGTCAAAATACCGGTCAGGCTCGGGCGCAATATACAGGCGCGAAACGCCAGATCGTGAAAATCCATCGACGGATTTTCCGCGAGGATACGCACAATACGCCACTGTTGTTCGGTGAGATTATGGCGTTTGACGATCGGCCGGAAATGGCCCATCGCGGCTTCCCGCGCCTGCAACAGCGCAATGGTTAACGAATCATGCATTACATATCCCCACGGTCACACACTCAATTCTATTAATAAGTTAATAATTAGCGCCTATCTTGCCATGACGCAACCGGTTTCTGCACCTGAAAAGTACCAGTCTTCGGCGTTAAATTTTATAACAACATGATTATAAACAAATAAAATTTTAAGGTGTAAATTTATTGTTAAACCGATCACAAAACATTCACTTCTGTTTGCCAAACCTTCCCACAAGGAATAAAAGATGATCATTAACATATTAATGAATGACACTTAGCATCCGACATCCGTACCAGAGGAGTGGTGAATGAAAGGTACTATCTTCGCCGTTGCGCTCAACCATCGTAGCCAGCTCGACGCCTGGCGCGATGCGTTCCAACAGGCCCCTTACAAAACGCCGCCGAAGACCGCGGTCTGGTTTATCAAACCGCGTAATACCGTGATTGGTAGCGGCGAGGCGATTCCACATCCACAGGGCGAAACCGTGCAGAGCGGCGCCACCGTGGCGCTGATTATCGGCAAAACCGCGCGCCAGGTTCCCGTTTCTGAAGCCGCGGCGTTTATCGCCGGCTATGCTCTGGCCAATGACGTCAGCCTGCCGGAAGAGAGCTTCTACCGCCCGGCGATCAAAGCGAAATGTCGCGATGGCTTCTGCCCGCTCGGCGACCTGGCCCCGGTACACAATTTGGACAATCTGACCATCGTTACCGAAATCAACGGCCGCGAAGCGGACAGCTGGAACACCGGAGATCTGCAGCGTAACGCCGCCGAACTGTTAAGCGCGTTGAGCGAGTTCGCCACTCTGAACCCCGGCGACGCCATTCTGATCGGC
Organism: Klebsiella sp. B345; assembly: GCF_051131735.1. Taxonomy (NCBI): domain Bacteria; kingdom Pseudomonadati; phylum Pseudomonadota; class Gammaproteobacteria; order Enterobacterales; family Enterobacteriaceae; genus Klebsiella; species Klebsiella sp. B345. The sequence continues at coordinate 3,643,726 of NZ_CP180443.1, read as the reverse complement.
ACCCCACATACCCGCGTGACGCTGCAGCCAGGCGACCGCGTCCGGATCCTCGCCGCAGGATTCCCCACGCTGGAAAACCCGGTGGTTGCAGAAGGAGAGCTGGCATGAAACAGGCACGTATTGAATGGCAAGGCCAGCGCCACGACGTCCAGGTTGACGAACGTGAGCAGGTGCGCCTCAGCGATGGCACCCTGCTGCAGGCGGGTGAATTCCGCTGGCTGCCTCCCGCTGACGGCACCCTGTTCGCGCTGGGTCTGAACTATGCCGATCACGCCAGCGAGCTGGAGTTTACCCCGCCGGAAGAGCCGCTGGTCTTTATCAAAGCGCCGAACACCTTTATCGGCCATCAGCAAGAATCGGTGCGCCCGGACAACGTCGAGTACATGCATTACGAAGCCGAACTGGTGGTGGTGATTGGCAAAACTGCGCGCCACGTCAGCGAGGCTGACGCCATGGACTACGTCGCCGGCTATACCGTCTGCAACGACTACGCCATCCGCGATTACCTGGAAAACTACTACCGTCCGAACCTGCGGGTGAAAAGCCGCGACACCTTAACCCCTATCGGGCCGTGGATCGTGGCGAAAGAGACGATCCCGGATCCGCATAATCTGACCCTGCGCACCTGGGTCAACGGCGAACTGCGCCAGCAGGGCACCACGGCGGATCTGATCTTCAGCGTCCCGTTCCTGATCGCGTACCTGAGCGAATTTATGACCCTGCAACCCGGCGACATGATCGCCACCGGCACGCCGAAAGGGCTGTCCGATGTGGTACCGGGTGACGAAGTGATCGTCGAAGTCGAAGGCGTCGGCCGTCTGGTCAACCGCATCATCAGCCAGCAGACGTATGAGGAGAAGCTGTCATGAAAAAAATAAACCATTGGATTAACGGCAAAAATGTCGCGGGTAGCGAGTATTTCCATACCACCAACCCGGCAACCGGCGAAGTACTGGCGGAAGTCGCCTCCGGCGGTGAAGCCGAAGTAAATCAGGCAGTGGCCGCCGCCAAAGAGGCGTTCCCGAAATGGGCTAATCTGCCGATGAAAGAGCGCGCGCGTCTGATGCGTCGCCTGGGGGATCTGATCGATCGTGACGTCCCGGAGATCGCGGCAATGGAAACCGCCGATACCGGCCTGCCGATCCATCAAACCAAAAACGTGTTGATCCCGCGCGCGTCGCACAACTTCGAGTTTTTCGCCGAAGTGTGCCAGCAGATGAACGGCAAGACCTACCCGGTTGACGACAAGATGCTCAATTACACCCTCGTGCAACCGGTCGGCGTGTGTGCGCTGGTGTCGCCGTGGAACGTGCCGTTTATGACCGCCACCTGGAAGGTCGCCCCGTGCCTGGCGCTGGGCAATACCGCCGTGCTGAAGATGTCCGAACTGTCGCCGTTGACCGCCGATCGCCTGGGCGAGCTGGCGCTGGAAGCGGGTATTCCGGCCGGCGTGCTTAACGTGGTGCAGGGCTACGGCGCCAGCGCTGGCGATGCGCTGGTCCGTCACCATGACATCCGCGCTGTGTCGTTTACCGGCGGCACCGCCACCGGGCGCAACATCATGAAAAACGCCGGGCTGAAAAAGTATTCGATGGAGCTGGGCGGCAAATCACCGGTGCTGATTTTTGAAGACGCCGATATCGAGCGCGCACTGGATGCCGCGCTGTTCACCATCTTCTCGATCAACGGCGAGCGCTGCACCGCCGGCTCGCGCATTTTCATTCAGCAGAGCATCTACCCGGAGTTCGTTAAACGCTTTGCGGAACGCGCTAACCGACTGCGGGTCGGCGATCCGACCGATCCGACCACCCAGGTCGGGGCGCTGATCAGTCAGCAACACTGGGAGAAAGTCTCCGGCTACATCCGTCTGGGGATCGAAGAAGGCGCCACCCTGCTGGCCGGTGGCCCGGACAAACCATCCGACTTGCCTGCCCATCTGAAAAACGGCAACTTCCTGCGCCCGACGGTGCTGGCGGACGTCGATAACCGGATGCGCGTCGCGCAGGAAGAGATTTTTGGCCCGGTGGCCTGCCTGCTGCCGTTCAAAGACGAAGCGGAAGGGCTGCGCCTGGCAAACGACATTGAATACGGCCTGGCGTCCTATATCTGGACCCAGGACATCAGCAAGGTTCTGCGCCTGGCGCGGGGTATTGAAGCCGGCATGGTGTTCGTCAACACCCAGAACGTCCGCGATCTGCGCCAGCCGTTTGGCGGCGTGAAAGCCTCCGGTACCGGCCGTGAAGGCGGCGAGTACAGCTTCGAGGTGTTCGCCGAAATGAAGAACGTCTGTATTTCCATGGGTGACCATCCGATCCCGAAATGGGGCGTGTAACCGTCATCCGTCGAGCCGCATCAACGTTGACTGCGGCTCAAACTATTCAGGTTATGTAAGGAGAACACCGCATGGGAACATTAGCCTTAGCCGCCAAAATTACTCACGTGCCGTCGATGTACCTCTCAGAACTGCCGGGGAAAAACCATGGTTGCCGTCAGGCGGCCATCGACGGTCATAAAGAAATTGGCAAGCGCTGCCGCGAAATGGGCGTCGATACGATTATCGTGTTCGATACCCACTGGCTGGTTAACAGCGCCTACCACATTAACTGCGCCGACCATTTTAAAGGCGTCTACACCAGTAACGAACTGCCGCACTTTATTCGCGACATGACCTATGACTACGACGGCAACCCGGAGCTGGGTCAGCTGATTGCCGACGAAGCGGTCAAGCTGGGCGTGCGTGCCAAAGCGCACAACATCCCCAGCCTGAAGCTGGAGTACGGCACCCTGGTGCCGATGCGCTACATGAACAGCGATAAACATTTCAAAGTGGTGTCGATCTCCGCGTTCTGCACCGTTCACGATTTTGCCGACAGCCGCAAGCTGGGCGAAGCCATCGTTAAAGCCATCGAACAATACGACGGGACCGTTGCGGTGTTCGCCAGCGGTTCGCTGTCGCACCGCTTTATCGACGACCAGCGTGCCGAAGAAGGGATGAACAGCTATACCCGCGAATTTGACCATCAGATGGATGAGCGGGTGGTGAAGCTATGGCGTGAAGGCAAGTTCAAAGAGTTCTGCACCATGCTGCCGGAGTACGCCGACTACTGCTACGGCGAAGGCAATATGCACGACACGGTGATGCTGCTTGGGGTGCTCGGCTGGGACAAATACGACGGCAAGGTGGAGTTTATTACCGACCTGTTCGCCAGCTCCGGTACCGGCCAGGTCAACGCCGTGTTCCCGCTTCCGGCCCAGGCGTAAGGAGCCTCTATGCCGCACTTTATCGCCGAATGTAGCGACAACATCCGCGAACAAGCCGATTTACCCGGCCTGTTCGCCCAGGTGAACCAGGCGCTGGCCGCCACCGGCATCTTCCCGATTGGCGGGATCCGCAGCCGCGCCCACTGGCTGGATACCTGGCAGATGGCCGACGGAAAGCACGATTACGCCTTTGTGCACATGACCTTGAAAATCGGCAGCGGGCGCAGCCTGGAAAGCCGGCAGGAAGTGGGCGAAATGCTGTTTGGGCTGATCAAAGCCCACTTCGCCGCCCTGATGGAAAGCCGCTATCTGGCGCTCTCCTTTGAGATTGAAGAGCTGCACCCGACGCTGAACTACAAACAGAACAACGTGCACGCGCTCTTTAAATAGCGCCCGAAGCCGACCCCGGCGGCGCTTCGCTCGCCGGGCTACCCGATGATGCCCATTTTCCGGTATTGCTACAGGAAGCCACTATGCTCGATAAACAGACCCGCACGCTGATCGCCCAACGGCTGAATCAGGCTGAAATGCAGCGTGAACAGATCCGCGCGATCTCCCTGGATTACCCGTCGATCACTATTGAGGATGCTTACGCCGTCCAGCGCGAATGGGTCGAGATGAAGATCGCCGAAGGCCGGGTGCTCAAAGGCCATAAGATCGGCCTGACCTCCAAAGCAATGCAGGCCAGTTCACAAATCAGCGAACCGGACTACGGCGCGCTGCTCGACGATATGTTCTTCCACGACGGCAGCGACATTCCTACCGACCGCTTTATCGTGCCGCGCATTGAAGTCGAACTGGCTTTCGTGCTGGCAAAACCGCTACGCGGGCCGAACTGCACGCTGTTCGATGTCTACAACGCCACCGATTACGTGATCCCGGCGCTGGAGCTGATCGACGCCCGCTGCCACAACATCGATCCGGAAACCCAGCGCCCGCGCAAAGTGTTCGACACCATCTCCGATAACGCCGCCAACGCTGGGGTGATCCTCGGCGGTCGGCCGATTAAACCCGATGAGCTGGATCTGCGCTGGATCTCCGCGCTGATGTATCGCAACGGGGTGATCGAAGAGACCGGCGTTGCCGCAGGCGTGCTGAATCACCCGGCCAATGGCGTCGCCTGGCTGGCGAATAAGCTGGCAGCCCACGACGTTCAGTTGGAAGCCGGGCAGATTATCCTCGGCGGCTCGTTTACCCGTCCGGTACCGGCGCGCAAGGGCGACACCTTCCACGTCGATTACGGCAACATGGGCGCGATTAGCTGCCGTTTTGTGTAAGGGGAAAGAGATGAATAACACCTTTAAAGAGGCGCTGCAGGCCGGTCGTCCGCAAATTGGTTTATGGCTGGGGCTGTGCAGCAGCTACAGCGCCGAGCTGCTGGCCGGGGCCGGATTCGACTGGCTGCTGATCGACGGTGAGCACGCGCCAAACAGCGTCCAGACCGTGCTGACCCAGCTACAGGCCATCGCGCCTTACCCCAGCCAGCCGGTGGTGCGCCCGTCGTGGAACGACCCGGTGCAAATCAAACAGCTGCTGGATGTTGGCGCACAAACCCTGCTGGTGCCAATGGTACAAAACGCCGATGAAGCGCGGCTGGCCGTGAAAGCCACCCGCTATCCACCGGCCGGTATTCGTGGCGTGGGCAGCGCCCTGGCGCGCGCTTCCCGCTGGAATCGTGTTCCGGACTATCTCCATCAGGCCAACGACGCCATGTGCGTGCTGGTGCAGATTGAAACCCGCGAGGCGTTGAAAAATCTGCCGCAGATCCTCGACGTGGAAGGGGTTGACGGGGTGTTTATCGGCCCGGCGGATCTCAGTGCCGATATGGGCTTCGGCGGCAACCCGCAGCACCCGGAAGTGCAGGCGGCCATTGAAAGCGCCATCGTCCAGATTCGCCAGGCAGGCAAAGCTCCGGGCATTCTGATGGCAAACGAGCAGCTGGCAAAACGCTATCTCGAACTCGGCGCGCTGTTTGTCGCCGTTGGCGTAGATACCACCCTGCTGGCCCGCGGTGCAGAAGCGCTGGCGGCACGCTTTACCGACGCAGCAACCACCACAACCGATAACAATAAATCCGTCTATTAAACGGATAATGTGGAGCGCATTATGACAACCTCAACCCTACAAAATAGTGAGAATAACGCCCCCGAACAACGGGTGATCAAGAAACTGTTCCGTCGCCTTATCACGTTCCTGTTTGTGCTCTTTGTCTTCTCGTTTCTCGACCGTATCAACATTGGCTTCGCCGGCCTGACGATGGGCAAAGACCTCGGTCTGACCTCTACCATGTTTGGCCTCGCCGCTACACTGTTTTACGTCACCTACGTGATGTGTGGGATCCCCAGCAATATGATGCTGGCGAAGGTCGGCGCTCGCCGCTGGATCGCTGGGATCATGGTGGTGTGGGGGATCGCCTCAACCTGCACAATGTTCGCCACCAACCCGCATACGCTTTATCTTCTGCGGATGCTGGTGGGCATTGCCGAGGCCGGTTTCCTGCCGGGGATCCTCGTCTATCTGACCTGGTGGTTCCCGGCCTATCATCGCGCCCGCGCTAACGCCCTGTTTATGATAGCGATGCCGGTAACCATGATGCTCGGCTCAATCCTCTCAGGTTATATTCTGGCGCTCGACGGCCTGTGGAACCTGAAGGGCTGGCAGTGGTTGTTCCTGCTGGAAGGGTTGCCGTCAGTGGTGCTTGGCGTCGTCACCTGGTTCTACCTGAACGATACCCCGGATCAGGCCAGCTGGCTGGATCAGGAGGAGAAGCAGGCGCTGAAAACCATGATTGAGCGCGAGCGGGAAAGCGCCACCGTGCTGCCGACCTCGGGCCGCTCGACGCTGCGCGAGGTGCTGACGCCAGCGGTGCTGATGTACACCCTCGCCTACTTCTGCCTGACCAATACTCTGAGCGCAATTAATATCTGGACCCCGCAGATCCTGCAAAGCTTCAATACCGGCAGCAGCAATATTGTGATCGGCCTGCTGGCGGCGATCCCCCAGTTCTGTACCATCTTCGGGATGCTGTGGTGGAGCCGGCGATCCGACCGGCGTAAAGAACGCAAGATGCACACCATCCTGCCCTATCTGTTCGCCGCCGCCGGCTGGCTGCTGGCCTCTGCCACCAACCACAGCATGGTTCAGCTTATCGGCATCATCATGGCGTCCGTCGGCTCCTTTACCGCGATGGCGATTTTCTGGACCACGCCGGATCGGGTGATTAGCCTGCAATCCCGGGCGGTGGCGCTGGCGGTGATCAACGCCATCGGCAACATTGGATCCGCCGTCAGCCCGCTGTTGATCGGCATACTGCGCGACACCACCGGCAGCTTTAGCTCCGGGCTGTGGTTTGTCGCCGGACTGCTGATCGTCGGTGCGCTGGTGCTGACCAGGATCCCGATGAGCCAGCGGGATGATGCCGCGGCGGCCGGACTCGCTGCACAAAAAAGCCACTAAGGAGTGCTCATGTGCCAGCCCTCAATCGCCAATATCGATATCAACAAAGATTACGATGAGAGTCTGGGGACCGAAGACGTGCACTACCAGTCGTTTGCCCGTATGGCGGCCTTTTTTGGCCGCGATATGCAGGCACATCGGCACGATCGGTACTTTCAGATGCATTTTCTCGATACCGGGCAGATTGAGCTGCAGCTCGACGATCACCGCTACTCGGTGCAGGCGCCGCTGTTTGTCCTGACGCCGCCGTCGGTGCCGCACGCGTTTATCACCGAGTCCGACAGCGACGGGCATGTGTTGACGGTGCATGAGGATCTGATCTGGCCGCTGCTGGAAGTGCTCTACCCCGGTACACGGGAAGCCTTCGGCCTGCCGGGAATGTGCCTGTCGCTGGCCGATAAACCGGATGAGCTGACGGCGCTGGCGCACTACTGGCAGCTGATTAAACGTGAGTCGACGGCGCAGCTGGCAGGGCGTGAACATACTCTGGCGCTGCTGGCGCAGGCGGTGTTCACGCTGCTGCTACGCAACGCCAGGCTCGACGATCATGCCGCCAGCGGGATGCGCGGCGAACTGAAGCTGTTTCAGCGTTTTAACCAGATGATCGACAGCCACTACCACCAGCACTGGACGGTGCCGGACTATGCCAGTGAGCTGCATGTCACCGAATCAAGGCTGACCGATATCTGCCGCCGCTTTGCCAACCGACCGCCAAAGCGGCTGATCTTCGACCGTCAGCTGCGTGAAGCCAAACGGCTACTGCTGTTTTCCGACAGTGCGGTCAACGAGATCGCCTGGCAGCTTGGCTTTAAAGACCCCGCCTATTTCGCCCGCTTTTTTAACCGCCTGGTGGGCTGCTCGCCGAGCGCATACAGAACACAGAAAGTCCCAGTGTCTTAAGAACGCCCCGGAGACGGTGCTGCGTACCTCTCCGGACGCCAACCCATACCAACACCGCCCGTAGCCCGGTCAGCGCAGTGCCACCGGGAAAAAGACTGGCCCCAAGGATGAAAACATCGCCTGGATCACAGAACCAAACCCAGCCTGAAAAGTACCTGCCGTTGACCTAAAAGTCTCTTCACGAAACCACGTTTAACCGCTTCAATTGAACAACAAAAACAATACATAAATTTAACATTTATCCCCTGAAAGCCTTCAGATACCGCCACACTACGGCGTCCTGAAGCAGAACGGGAGATTCCGATAAATACTGAAGAGGCCCCTATGAAACCTGAAGATTTCCGCGCAGACGCTAAACGCCCGTTAACCGGTGAAGAGTACCTGAAAAGCCTGCAGGACGGCCGCGAAATTTATATCTACGGCGAGCGCGTCAAGGATGTCACCACGCATCCGGCATTCCGCAACGCCGCCGCCTCCGTCGGACAGCTGTATGACGCCCTGCACAAACCGGAGCTGCAGGATTCGCTGTGCTGGAACACCGATACCGGCAGCGGCGGCTATACCCACAAATTCTTCCGCGTGGCAAAAAGCGCCAACGACCTGCGCCAGCAGCGCGACGCCATCGCCGAATGGTCCCGCCTGAGCTACGGCTGGATGGGCCGCACCCCGGATTACAAAGCCGCCTTCGGCTGTGCTCTGGGCGCTAACCCAGCGTTTTACGGCCAGTTCGAGCAGAACGCCCGCAACTGGTACACCCGCATTCAGGAAACCGGCCTGTACTTTAACCACGCGATCGTCAACCCGCCGATCGACCGCCATAAACCCGCCGACGAAGTGAAAGACGTCTACATCAAGCTGGAAAAAGAGACCGACGCCGGGATCATCGTCAGCGGCGCAAAAGTGGTGGCCACCAACTCGGCGCTGACCCACTACAACATGATCGGGTTTGGCTCTGCTCAGGTGATGGGTGAAAACCCGGACTTCGCCCTGATGTTTGTCGCCCCGATGGATGCCGAAGGCGTGAAGCTCATCTCCCGCGCCTCTTACGAGATGGTCGCCGGCGCCACCGGATCGCCATACGACTATCCGCTCTCCAGCCGTTTTGACGAAAACGACGCGATCCTGGTGATGGATAAAGTGCTGATCCCTTGGGAAAACGTGCTGATCTATCGCGACTTCGATCGCTGCCGTCGCTGGACAATGGAAGGCGGCTTTGCCCGCATGTATCCGCTGCAGGCCTGCGTGCGCCTGGCGGTCAAACTCGACTTTATCACCGCCCTGCTCAAGCGCTCTCTGGAATGTACCGGCACCATGGAATTCCGCGGTGTGCAGGCTGACCTCGGCGAAGTCGTCGCGTGGCGCAATATGTTCTGGGCGCTGAGCGACTCGATGTGTTCAGAAGCCACCCCGTGGGTGAATGGGGCCTGGCTGCCGGATCATGCGGCGCTGCAAACCTACCGCGTGATGGCGCCGATGGCCTACGCCAAGATCAAAAATATCATTGAACGTAACGTCACCAGCGGCCTGATCTACCTGCCTTCCAGCGCCCGCGATCTGAATAACCCGCAGATCGACCAGTACCTGGCAAAATATGTCCGCGGCTCTAACGGCATGGATCACGTCGAACGTATCAAGATCCTCAAACTGATGTGGGACGCCATCGGCAGCGAATTCGGTGGCCGCCATGAACTGTATGAAATCAACTATTCCGGGAGCCAAGACGAGATCCGCCTGCAGTGCCTGCGTCAGGCACAAAGCTCCGGCAATATGGACAAAATGATGGCCATGGTCGACCGTTGTCTGTCCGAGTACGACCAGCACGGCTGGACGGTGCCGCACCTGCACAACAACTCTGATATCAATATGTTGGATAAGCTGCTGAAGTAATTCGCAGCAGGAGGTCACAATGCAATTAGATGAACAACGCCTGCGTTTTCGCGATGCTATGTCCAGCCTGTCGGCTGCGGTCAACGTTATTACCACCGAAGGCGAGGCCGGCCGCTGCGGTATCACCGCCACGGCGGTGTGCTCGGTGACCGATACGCCGCCGTCGGTCATGGTCTGCATCAATGCCAACAGCGCCATGAACCCGGTGTTCCAGGGGAACGGCAAACTGTGCATTAACGTACTGAACCATGAGCAGGAAGTGATGGCCCGCCACTTCGCCGGCATGACCGGCATGGCGATGGAAGAGCGCTTCAGCCTCTCCTGCTGGCAAAAAGGGGCGCTGGGACAACCGCTGCTGAAAGGATCGCTGGCCAGCCTTGAAGGTGAGATAAACCAGGTGCAGACCATCGGCAGCCACCTGGTCTATCTGGTTGAGATCAAAAACATCATCCTGAGTCAGGAAGGCCACGGACTGATTTACTTCAAGCGCCGTTTCCATCCGGTGATGATGGAGATGGAAGTCACGGTCTGATTCACTCGCCGACCGCCTGCCACCGGAGTCACTATTCCCTCCCCTCTGTGGGGAGGGAATACTCGCAAGAAGACATGTGATCTCAATCACATATTACCGTTCTGCTCATTTCCTGCCCAACCGCTTATTCCGCCAAGTGACCGCTCAGCCCCCCATATAACCACTCACAAACTTACCCAACTTTACGCAGCCACTGTTCTGGCAGAATGCCGTCTGACAGAGCAATTAATACCTCCTCAAACCTTACTCAACCTTAAACGGTTTCGGCCAGTTATTAATCAAAAAACCGGGTCTACTATGGACACAAAAAAACTCTTTAAACACATACCCTGGGTGATTCTTGGAATCATCGGGGCATTTTGCCTCTCGGTCGTCGCCCTGCGCCGCGGTGAGCACGTCAGTGCCCTGTGGATTGTCGTGGCGTCGGTTTCCGTTTATCTGGTGGCCTATCGCTACTACAGCCTGTACATCGCCCAGAAGGTGATGAAGCTTGACCCCACGCGCGCGACGCCGGCGGTCATCAACAACGATGGGCTGAACTATGTTCCCACCAACCGCTACGTGCTGTTCGGCCACCACTTTGCCGCCATTGCCGGGGCGGGTCCGCTGGTCGGCCCGGTGCTGGCAGCGCAAATGGGTTACCTGCCAGGCACCCTGTGGCTGCTGGCGGGCGTGGTGCTGGCGGGGGCGGTGCAGGACTTTATGGTGCTGTTTATCTCCTCGCGCCGTAACGGGTCTTCCCTTGGGGAAATGATCAAAGAAGAGATGGGGCCGATTCCGGGTTCTATCGCTCTGTTTGGTTGCTTCCTGATTATGATCATCATCCTCGCGGTACTGGCGCTGATCGTAGTAAAAGCGCTGGCAGAGAGCCCATGGGGCGTCTTTACCGTTTGCTCGACCGTGCCGATCGCGCTGTTTATGGGGATCTATATGCGCTTCCTGCGCCCCGGTCGCGTGGGCGAAGTGTCGGTGATTGGTATCGTGCTGCTGGTGGCCTCTATCTATTTCGGCGGCGTGATTGCCCACGACCCGTACTGGGGCCCGGCGCTGACCTTTAAAGACACCACCATTACCTTCACCCTGATTGGCTATGCGTTTATCTCCGCGCTGCTGCCGGTATGGCTGATTCTGGCACCGCGTGACTACCTCGCAACCTTCCTGAAAATCGGCGTTATCGTCGGCCTGGCGCTGGGCATCGTGATCCTCAACCCGGACCTGAAAATGCCGGCAGTGACCCAGTACATCGATGGTACCGGTCCGCTGTGGAAAGGCGCCCTGTTCCCGTTCCTGTTTATCACTATCGCCTGTGGGGCAGTATCTGGCTTCCACGCGCTGATCGCATCCGGCACCACGCCGAAGCTGCTGGCGAATGAAACCGACGCCCGCTTTATCGGCTACGGTGCAATGCTGATGGAGTCCTTCGTGGCGGTGATGGCGCTGGTCGCAGCTTCTATCATTGAACCAGGCCTCTACTTTGCGATGAATACCCCGCCGGCCGGTCTGGGCATTGTGATGCCAAACCTGCACGAAATGGGTGGCGAAAATGCGGCAATGATCGCTGCACAACTGAAAGAAGTCACCGTTCACGCGGCGGCAACCGTCAGCTCCTGGGGCTTCGTCATTACCCCTGAGCAGATCCTGCAAACGGCGAAAGATATTGGCGAACCGTCGGTACTGAACCGCGCAGGTGGCGCACCAACGCTGGCCGTCGGTATCGCTCACGTGTTCCATAAAATCATCCCGATGGCGGATATGGGCTTCTGGTACCACTTCGGTATTCTGTTTGAAGCGCTGTTTATCCTCACCGCGCTGGATGCCGGTACCCGTGCCGGTCGCTTTATGCTCCAGGATCTGCTGGGTAACTTCGTGCCGTTCCTCAAGAAAACCGACTCGCTGGTGGCCGGGATTGTCGGCACCGCTGGCTGCGTTGGCCTGTGGGGCTATCTGCTGTATCAGGGCGTTGTCGACCCGCTGGGCGGCGTCAAGAGCCTGTGGCCGCTGTTTGGTATCTCGAACCAGATGCTGGCTGCCGTGGCGCTGGTGCTGGGTACCGTGGTGCTGGTCAAAATGCAGCGTACTAAATACATCTGGGTCACCGTGATCCCGGCCGCATGGCTGCTGCTGTGCACCACCTGGGCGCTGGGCCTGAAACTGTTCAGCACCAACCCGCAGATGGAAGGCTTCTTCTTTATGGCTCAGCAGTACAAAGAGAAGATTGCCGCCGGCGGTGAACTGAGCGCGCAGCAGATTGCCAACATGAACCATATCGTAGTGAACAACTACACCAACGCCGGGTTGAGCATTCTGTTCCTGGTGGTGGTTTACAGCATCATCTTCTACGGCATCAAAACCTGGCTCAACGTGCGTAACAATAAAGTGCGCACCGATAAAGAGACGCCGTACGTACCGGTTCCGGAAGGTGGCGTGAAGACCTCTTCGCATCACTAACCCCTCATGCCCGGTGCAGCTGAATGCACCGGGTTTTATCTTTATATCCAATGGATTTCGGGCAGCATCGAGACGGCAACGCAGAGGCAGTCCGAAAGACAAAGGGTATATCTGGATGGCACTATGTTTGGTAACTTGGGTCAGGCAAAAAAATACCTCGGTCAGGCGGCGAAGATGCTGATTGGCATTCCGGACTACGATAATTATGTCGAACACATGAAAGCCAACCATCCCGATAAACCGTACATGACCTATGATGAATTCTTTCGCGAGCGCCAGCAGGCCCGCTACGGCGGTGACGGCAAAGGTGGCGTGCGCTGCTGTTAAATGGAGGCAAAATGGCACCGATTGCAGTGACCCTGTTGACCGGTTTTCTTGGCGCGGGAAAAACCACCCTGCTGCGCCATATTCTCAATGCACAGCACGGGTTTAAGATTGCCGTCATTGAAAACGAATTTGGTGAAGTCGCGGTAGATGACCAGCTAATTGGCGACCGCGCCACCCAGATCAAAACCCTGACTAACGGCTGCATCTGCTGCACCCGCTCGAACGAGCTGGAAGATGCGCTGCTCGACCTACTCGACAGCCGCGATCGCGGCGAGATTGATTTTGACCGGCTGGTGATTGAGTGTACCGGCATGGCCGATCCCGGTCCGATTATTCAGACCTTTTTCTCCCATGAGATACTGTGCGAGCGCTATCTGCTGGACGGCGTGATTGCGCTGGTGGATGCGGTCCATGCGGACCAGCAGATGAGCCAGTTCACCATTGCCCAGTCGCAGGTGGGCTACGCCGACCGTATTCTGCTGACCAAAACCGACGTCGCAGGCAACAGCGATGCCTTACGGGAACGGCTGACGCGCATCAACGCCCGGGCGCCGATATATACCGTGACCCATGGCGATATCGACCTGAGCCTGCTGTTTAATACCAGCGGCTTTATGCTGGAAGAGAACGTGGTCAACAATAAACCGCGCTTCCACTTTATGGCTGATAAACAGAACGACGTCGCCTCTATCGTGGTCGAGCTGGATTACCCGGTCGATATCAGCGCAGTCTCCAGGGTAATGGAAAATCTGCTGCTCTCTTTCGCCGAACAACTGATGCGCTATAAAGGGATGCTGTGGATTGACGGCGAGCCGAACCGCCTGCTGTTCCAGGGCGTCCAGCGCCTGTACAGCGCCGACTGGGACCGCCCCTGGGGCGAGGAAACGCCACACAGTACGCTGGTGTTTATCGGCATTAATCTGCCGGAAGAAGAGATCCGCGCGGCGTTTGCCGGCTTGCGTTGATAACCGCTCACAACCTGCGGCAGTTATCGCGGCTTCCGGGCGAGTATCGCCCGGTCATCGCGATCCGGTAATCTCCTCTTCGGGCAGGCCGGTAATTCGCAGAACCCTCTCCAGCGCGAGCCCTTCCGCCAGCAGGGTGCGGGCAATACGCACGCCTTCGGCACGCTGGCCTTCGAGCCGCCCTTCAAGGTGCCCCTCAAGCCGCCCTTCCTGCTTTCCTTTTCGGCGTCCTGCTTCACGAAGTCTTTCCGCAATCGTCATCAGCTCCTCCTTGTGTTGCGGTACCCGTCGGGCAAGTTCCTGAATAAACTGGCCAAAACGGCGAGTATCGCCGGAATGAACCAGGTAATTAAACAGCGTTTTCAACTGGCTGTCATTAGTATATTCCTTAACCAAAATGAAAATAAGCTGCTCGGTTAACCCCGAAAGATCGCGCCGGCGGATATGCTTTTGCATGAACTCCAGCAGCGCGACGCGGCGGTGCCGGGCTATCTCGTCATCCGGGACGGAAACGCCTTTTCTCCGACGGTAATAACGACATATTTTCTGCAGCCTGCTCGCAGAAATTCACGAGACCAGACCGAAGACAGCCCCGGGCAGGCGTGCTATAAACGAGCCATCCCCTCAGCAAAGGAGCATGCCGTGAGCCTTACCCGTGACATTGTGCAGACCTTCTGGCGCGATGAAACGCTGCCCTGGCTGGAACTGCGCAGCACCCGGCACAGTTGTCAGGCGTATAAACGCCATCGCCATCCGCAACTGTCGCTGGGGGCCATTATCGCCGGGGAAACCTGCTGTCAGTGCGACGGGCAAACGTATCTGCTGGAGCCGGGCGATCTGATCGTTATCCCGGCTAACGCGCCACACAGCTGTAACCCGTGCGAAGGTCGGCCACGCAGCTACCATATGCTGTACCTCGACGTGACGTGGTGCCTGCAGCAGCTGCCGCCTCTCCCGCCCCAGACGCAACTGCATGCTCCACAACCGGTGATCCGGAACCGCCAGCTTTTCGACCGCTATCAGCAGATTGTGGCCCTGATGACGCAGCAGCAAACAACAGACCTGCCCGCGCTGGTGGCGCAGTTGCTCCGCTCGCTGCCACTGCACGCCGCCGAGGTGCCGCCGCTGCGCGACACCAGCTCGCAGCTTTTTCATCGCCTGGCGACTGACCCGCAGGCTCCACCTTCGCTCGACGTCCTGGCCCACGAGTTCGCTTTGCGTAAAGAGACGCTGATCCGCACCTTCAAGCAGGATACCGGCCTGACGCCTGTCAGTTATATGAACATGACGCGCATCGAATTTGCCAAAGCGCGGCTGCGCGCCGGGGATGAGATAGCCGACGTCGGCTATCAGGCCGGTTTTGCCGACCAGAGCCACTTCCATAAAACTTTTGTCAGCTACACCGCCGCCACACCGGGTCAGTACGCTGCAAGACCGATCAATATCAAACAATAAGTCATGTTTTCTCTGACGTAGGCTGACCGCTGATTTATTCAGAGGTCACTATGGATATATTTACGTCGCTTTTCCCGCCCGCCTTTCCAGCGCTGGCGCTCTCCCACTTCGTTGCCCTGCTCAGCCCAGGACCCGATTTCTTTTTACTGATGGGTTACGCCCTGCGCTATCGCCTGCGCGGCAGCGTCGGCCTGTGCCTTGGCATCGCCGTCGGCAACGGGCTGTACATTGTGCTGGCGATTATCGGCTGGGGCGTACTGCGTCAGGCGCCGCTGCTGTTTACGGTGGTTGAACTGCTGGGCGCGGCGTATCTACTGTGGATTGGCCGCCAGTTGCTGAAAAGCGCCCCGGCCCCCCGGGCGTGGCAGGCCGCGCGCGCCACCCGTCCCTCGGCGGGTAAACAACTACTGCTGGGACTGGGTTCGTCGCTGCTCAATCCCAAGAACGCCCTGTTTTATCTGGCATTAATGACTTCGCTGCTCGGTCCCGATGTCACCTTGCTCCAGCAGACAAGCTGCGGCATCTGGATGGTCAGCGTGGTGCTGATATGGGATCTGTTGCTGGTGTCGCTGATGGCACTGGGGCCAGTCCAGCATCGCTTATCCGGTATAATCTGGCGCGTCGAACGAGCGGCGGGCGCGGTACTGATGGGCTTTGGCCTGTGGATTATGTGGCAGTTTTTGCATGAGTCCGCCGTCAGGTTATATGCTTAAAGCCTATGGAAAAACTCGCTGAACTGAAACGCGCCAAACTGCTGGCGCTGTCGCTACTGCTGATTGCGGTCGCTATTTTTATCACCACGCTGCTGCTGCCGCCGACGCCGTGGGTCAGTGCGCTGAAGGCTGTCTCCGAAGCGGCGATGGTCGGAGCGCTGGCCGACTGGTTTGCGGTGGTGGCGCTGTTTCGCCCAATTCCGCTGCCGTTTATCTCCCGGCATACGGCAATTATTCCGCGCAATAAAGACCGGATCGCCGATAACCTCGGCTATTTCGTGCAGGAGAAGTTTCTCGATACCCCATCTCTGGTGGCGCTGATTCGCCGCTATGAGCCAGCCCTGATGCTCGGTAACTGGTTCAGCCAGCCGGCAAACGCCCGGCGGGTGGGCCACCACCTGCTACAGGTGATGAGCGGTTTTCTGGAATTGACCGACGACGCGCGCATTCAGCGCCTGCTGCGCCGGGCGGTACATAAGGCCATCGATAAGGTTGACCTGACGCAAACCAGCGCCATGATGCTGGAGGGATTAACCCGCAATAACCGCCATCAGAAGCTGCTGGACTCGCTGATTTCCCAACTTATCGCATTGTTGCAGCGCGACAGTTCGCGCGCCTTTGTGGCCCGCGGGATCGTCCGCTGGTTGGAGACCGAGCACCCGCTAAAGGCCAAAATCCTGCCTACCGAATGGCTGGGCGAGCACAGTGCTGAAATGGTCACCGATGCGGTGAATTCGCTACTCGACGAGGTCACCCAGGATCGCAGCCATCAGATCCGCCAGGCCTTCGATCGGGCGACGTTGAAACTGATCGACAACCTGAAAACCGATCCGCTAATGGCGGAAAAAGCGGAGAACATGAAGGCCTGGCTGAAAAACGATGAGACTTTTAACCGCTATCTCGGTGAGGTGTGGGCCGACCTACGGGCGTGGATTAAAAACGATGTCAGCAGTGACGACTCGCGGATCCAGCAGCGGATTGCCGATGCCGGGCAGTGGTTCGGCGAGACGTTACTCCATGATGAGGCGCTACGCGAGTCGTTGAACGAACACCTTGAGCAGGCGGCACATCGGGTTGCCCCGGAGTTCGCCACCTTCCTGACCCGCCATATCAGCGATACGGTGAAGAGCTGGGATGCACGGGATATGTCACGGCAGATTGAACTCAATATTGGTAAAGATCTGCAGTATATCCGCATCAACGGTACCCTGGTCGGCGGCAGCATTGGCCTGGTCCTGTGGCTACTTTCGCAGATCCCGGCGCTGTTTCTGCATTAAGCGGAGAAAACAGTGGCCCCGCCGCGCTGGCAGGGCCCTGTCATTAGCCGATACGGGTAAAGCCAGCATCCAGATCGGCAATCAGGTCATCAACATCTTCCAGCCCGATATGTACCCTGATCAGCGTCCCGCTGAAATCAACATCCCCGGCCGGGCGAATGCTGTTCAGCTCCTCCGGCTGGTTCGCCAGAATCAGTGACTCAAACCCGCCCCAGGAGTAGGCCATGTGGAACAGGGTAAAGTTATCGAGAAACGCCGCCAGCTGCTCGTCGGTCAGCCGTTTTTTCAGGATGAAGGAGAACAGGCCTGAGCTGCCCGTGAAGTCACGTTGAAAACAGGCATGTCCGGGGCATTCGGCCAGCGCCGGGTGATTCACCCGCGCCACCTCTGGCCGCGCCGACAGCCAGCGCGCAATCTGGATACTGCTTACTTCATGTTGTTTAAGGCGCACCGCCAGCGTGCGTAACCCACGGCTACCGTTATAGGCGGTATCGGCATCCAGCGTCTGGCCCATCAGGTAGGAGTTTTCACGTAAACGATCCCAGCAGCGGGCGTTGGACACCGCCGTCCCCAGCATCGCATCCGAATGACCAATGATGTACTTGGTACCTGCCTGAATAGAAATATCCACGCCGAGATCCAACGCCCTGAACAGCACGCCTGCCGCCCAGGTGTTATCGATCATGATGACGATCTCCGGATTCACCTCGCGGATCGCTTGAACCATGCCCGGCACATCCTGCACCTCCATGGTGATCGAGCTGGGGGACTCCAGAAAGACCACTTTCGTTTCAGGACGCAGCAGACGGGCAATGTCAGCGCCGATCAACGGATCGTAATAGGTGGTTTCTACATTGAATTTACTGAGGATCTTATTGCAAAAATCCTGCGTCGGTTCATAGGCCGCGCCGGTCATCAGGATATGGTCGCCGCTTTGTACAAATGCCAGAATGGCATTGGTCACCGCCGCCGCCCCACACGGATACAGCGCACAGCCCGCACCGCCTTCCAGCTCGCTCATTGCCTGCTGAAAAGCAAAATGGGTGTAGGTCCCGCGGCGGCCGTAAAACAGCTCGCCATTGGCACGATTGGCGGTGGCAAATTTTTTGTCTTTCACCGTCTCAAAGACCAGCGAAGAGGCACGCTGGATCACCGGATTCACCGCTCCCTGGGTGTAGCGCTTGTCGCGCCCGGCGATAACTAACTGCGTGTCGAGTTTGAGTTTCGTGTTCATAACGTCTCCTGTGACATCCTTTTATCCGTGGGCAAATTTATGCGGCAGCCGCCGTGGAATTCAGCTCAGTGTGTGCCTGCTTTTTTCCGGCGAAGCGCTCCACAATTTGCGCGGCGTTCAAATCATGAATCACGTTGATCAGGGTAGCCGGGGCATCGGTGATGGTGCCGAGCACCACCAGCATCGGGATCGCTTCCATCGGCAGCCCCAGCGTGGTGACAATAAAAATTTCCCCGAGGAAGGCCCCGCCCGGCACGCCGCCGACGATAATGGCGGAGAGCACGGCGATCAGCATGGTCAGGAAGAAGGTTTCGGTGGTGAATTCCATCCCCAGCACCGAATAGATAAAGACGATCTTCAGCGCGGCAATCATTGCCACCCCGCCCTTATTGAGATTCACCAGTAGCGGAATAGAGACATCGACGATTTCCGGGTTAATGCCCATCGCTTTACCAGCGCGCAGCGTCACAGGCAGCGTCCCTAATGAGGAGCAGGTCCCGAGCGCGGTTGCTGAGGGTTCCACCGCATTGCGCCAGAACGCCTTCACCGCTGGTATGCCACCCCCGATCCAGGAATACAAAATGGACCCGAAGATAAAATAGACCAGCGTGGCCACCATAAACAGGCCAATCGCCCGCGCAAAGGTCAGCAGCAGCGCGGAATCCTGGCTGGCCATCGTCGCGGCAAAATAGCAGCCGAGGCCGATTGGCGCGACTTTCATAATGATTGAGACAATCTTCATAATGACGGTATTGGCATCTTCCAGCAGCGAGGCGATACGTTTACCCGCCTGCTCCGATTGTCCAATGGCGACGCCGGCAATAATCGCCATCACGATCAGCGCCAGAATATTGGACTTTGAAAACAGCCCGATAAAATCGCTGGTGGTAATCATGCTGACAAAATCCATCTGCCCGCTGCCCGCCTGTACCGACTGCGAGAGATCGATAGTGACGCCCTGCGCCGGGTTGTACCATAACGCCAGCGCAACGATGCCTGCTGCCGGAATAAATGCCATCGCGATCGAAACAATAAAGATAATCGCCATAATACGCCCCAGCCTTTTCAGGTCGGTCATACTGGCAATGGACGACATGACGCTGATACCCACCAGCGGAACAATAATCATAAATAACAGGTTGAGGAATATCTGACCTATCGGTTGCAGCTTACCAGCCAGCCCCGGGGCGTAAATACCAGTCAGGCCGCCAATCACCAGAGCAATTAATAAAATAATAGAGGATTTGTAGGGTTCGAGTCGTGACCACATAACCGGTACCTTTAATTAAAATTATATTGATGAGATGAAATTCACAAAGTAATAACTTTTCGTGCCGCCTCCTTGTATTTTGTGATGCAACTCACTTAACTTGTTATTTTTTCATTTTGCCAGCAAGTTGTTTCCTGTGATTCAATAGTCACATGTTTTACGCACGAATGTAACGGCTCATTCGTACCGTTTTTGCAAATCACTTGTGAATTAAAGGAAAGAATGAGCAACCCCATCTCGTTAAAGCATCTGGAGTTTTTTATCAAGATTGTCGACTGCGGAGGATTATCAGAGGCCGCCGCGCAGCTTAACGTCTCCCCCTCGGCGGTCAGCAAAAGCCTCTCCGCGATGGAAGATACCCTGGGAACCACTTTAATTAAGCGCACTACCCGTAGTATTACCCTGACCGATGCCGGGCAATATTTGTTTAATCGCGCCAATAAGTTACTAAAAGAGTTTGATGACACCTTAAATACCACCTCCGGCTATTATCATAATCCTCAGGGTGAATTACGTATTACCTGCTCTATTGCCTTTGGTTACTCCCGGTTGGTCAACCTGGTAGATAAATATCGTCAGCAATATCCGGATGTAAATCTGTATATTGATTTGAACGATAATTTCGTCAATCTTAATGACACCGATTTTGATATCGCCTTACGTATTTCCACCGCCCCACCGCAAAACTACGCCATGCGTAAACTGGTCCCTATCCGCTGGGCCTATTGCGCATCGCCTGGCTACCTTGCGAAGAAAGGCATGCCCGTACGACGCAGCGATCTGGTGAATCATGATTGCCTGGTTTACCCCGGCCTGACGCCGGTTCTGAAGGTGGCAGATGAGCAGGATCGTCTGCATCAGCTAAAGCTGCACATGCCGATCCAGGCCAACAGCAGCCTGGTACTGTTAAAATCGGTACTGGAAGATCAAGGCGTAGCCTATCTTCCTACCTATTTGATCGGCGATCATATTCAGAAAGAAGAAATCACGCCGCTGATCCTCGATGGCACTATTACCTGCGAAACGCATACACTGTATGCGCTCTATTTCCCCAGCAAATACAGCAATCCTAAGGTACGATCGTTTATCGATTTTCTGGTGGCAGAATTAGGTCCGGTACCGGCATGGGACAACTGGATCCCGCACTAGCACCGGCGTCCCGCGATCCGTATTTTGTGGTGACTTCTGACCCCTTTTTAAGGAGCTAAAAATGGCTGATATCAACCTGACCTCCGCCGAGCGCGACCTGTTACGCGAAAAGCTATGCACCTACTGTGAGAATAATTTTGACCTCGAACTGGAGCAGTTTGACGCCGAATTCTTTGTCGATTTTATCGCGAAAGAGCTGGGCCCCATGTTCTATAACGCCGGGATTGAGGAGGCGATCCGCACCCACGTCGCCTACAGCGAGCGTATTCAGGAAGAGATGGATTTGAAAAAGGTCTATTAGCACCAGACAAAATGCGCCACAGGGGCTTCCCGGTCAGACAGCGTGGCCTGGCCGGGTTGATGCTAATCGGTAATCACAAACCGCGTCGGTGCAAAGCAGTTCAGAATACGGTGTACGAGGAAGACCAGCGTCAGGGTCACGATCAGCGACGTGGTCACCGAAGTGATGCGGTAGAGATCGCTGAAGATCAGATCCTGGTCCGGGTGCAGGTTCTGGCCAAACATAATCCCGATAGTGGTGATACTGGCGAAGCCCACCCCGGCGCCAACCTTTTCCATCACATGCAGGCGGGCGCTAAATGCCAGGCCCAGGCCAATCAGCGGCATCATCAATACCATATGATTGCTGAAATCATAGATAACCAGCTGCACCACCAGGATATAGAGACAAGAGAGCACCACGCCCACCACGCGCCATACCGAACTGATCACCGCGCCGCGATAGTGCATCGGGAATAAAATCAGGATCCCCGCCATCAGTGCCGAGAGAGAATCGCTAAGATCGCACATCTGGAAAACCACAAAAATCAGCGTCGCGACGGTACCAGAGAGGAGCGATTCATGGCGCACGCGGGCGGCGTCTTTCTCGATTCGCGGCGGTGGCTTACGTGGTTCGACGTCAGGGATCAGGTAATGCATCAAGGCGCTGAGCGCCACCGCCATCACGCAGGCTTCCATATTCGAAAACAGTAGCGTGTGCCAGTTGCTGCTGGTGTAGCTCATAAAGTTGAGCATGGTGCTCTGACAGACCACGCCCATCGACCCCAGCAGGAACAGCGGCCCCTGGCTCATAAAACGAAAGCGCATCACGTAAAGGCCAAAAACCACCAGCGTCATGACGATCGGCCATTGCGACAGATAACCGACGATCAATACCATTTCAACGCAGTTCACCGCCGCACTGAAGATAAACTGTCTGGCAACGTGTCGGTTGAATACCGGCACCAGCGACAGCAGCATCAGCGGATAGACCACGAAGAAAACGCCATACTGCACGTCGTAAAAGGTCGATATGCTCAGCGATATCATCCCGGCAAAGGCGATACGCAACGTCTGGCGAAAATCATTTGCCGTGTAAACGATATTGCCGTGCGGGGTGAAGACGCGCGCCAGCGTATTAATAGACATAGTGCAGCAGGCTCACCAGATGGATCTGTACGCCGGCAAAGGTGCGGGCGAACGGGCCATCGCTGTTGTAGAGCTGTACCGTGGCTCGCGCACCGGTCGGCAGCGCTTTCTCCAGCGGCGCATTGAGAGCCACATGAATACGCATACGTTGGGCATCACGCACCCATCGCGTGGATTGTTCCGGCTGCGATAGCTGGCCATTGACCTCTTCCTGTCCGGCTAAAATCCCGGCGTCGCTGCTGGTGACGTGTGCCGGAAACACCTTGCCAGGCAGGGCATCAAAGACTACCGCAGCATCGGTATCCACGGCGGTATGGCGCAGGCTCTTCTCGCGGAAATCGGCGACGATGTCGGTATGGTTGCTGACCAGTGCCAGCAGCGGCGTGGCTGCCGTAGCATACAGGCCCGGATTGAGCTGCAGGTTGCTTACCATCCCGTCCGTTTCCGCATGGACTTTACTCCAGCCGAGGTTGAGCTGCGCCTCTTCCAGGGCGTTGCGGTATTTTTGCAGCGTCACGTTACGGCTATCGTCGCGCTCTCCGCGCTGGATGAGCAGGTTCTGAATGCTGGCATTCAGCGCGCTGACTGATTGCTCGCTGGTCTGCCAGGTGGTACGCACCTTATCCAGATCCGATTGCGAGACATTTTGCATGGTGCTCAGGCGCTGATAGCGGTCAAGAGTCACTTTGTCGTTGCGGGCGGTGTATTGCGCCGTGCGCAGGTTGGCACGCGCGGCGGCAATCTGCGCATCCAGTTGCTGGTTGCTCAGCTTCGCCTGTTCAAAGGCGATCTGCGCGGCCTGGACTTTGTTGATAAACGGTGTGGGATCCAGCTCATAGAGCAGATCGCCTTTTTTCACCTGGCTATTGTTGTGGACATAGACCTGGGATACGTAGCCGGAGACCCGGGGCGATACCGGCGTCACCACCCGCATCACGGTTGAATCCGGCGTCAGCGGGATCCAGATATCGGCAACAATAAACCAGGCGAATATGACAAGGAAAGCGGCAATACTCACCCTTACCCAGCGGGCAAACTTTTGTTCTGGCGTCATCATAGTGTGTTAGATCTTGTTATCTTCTTCGCGGATTGTCCGCAAATTGCAGGCGATTTGATTTAATGTGGCACTGAAAGTCTCGAGGTCGGCCTCGAGAATGGTGCGGGTGACGCGGGCTTGATAAACCTCAATCACGCGGTTCAGCGTTTCCAGCGTCGAGCGACCTTCCGCCGTGAGCGTCAGCAGACGTATGCGTTTGTCATAGGGAGAGGTTGAACGCACCAGGTAGCCCTGGTTTTCAAGCTGCGTGAGGGTGCGCATCAGCGGCGGCAGTTCAATGCCCTGCACTTCCGCCAGTTCGCTGACCGAGACGTTGCACCCCAGTTGATGCAGCTGCATCAGCACCGTCCAGCTTGACTGAGTCAGGCCGGTATCGGTGATGGCAGCGTCGATAGTTGCGCGCCACTGGCGCACCACCATCGCCATTCGCATCCCCATCGGGCGGCGGGCAAACAGTTCGTCTTCGGTCATGTATCTTTCCTCAGTAAGCTGAGAAGAAAATAATACTTATCATGGTAAGTATCAAGAAACAGCCGATATAGCAGCATCAATTGATAAATATTGTGAATGCATTGTCGCGAGGTTGCCGGATAACGGTAGCCCGAATAAGGCATCCGCGCCGCCATCCGGGGATCCCCCGGTGCGCTACGCTTACCGGAGCGACAAACCGGGGGGACAAGCCAGGTAGCATTTTTTAATTGACCTGATCCCGTCGCAACCCTACATCTTTTAGCTGTTCGTCACTCATTCGCTGCAGAACCCGCCGCGTTCTCTGCCTGATCCACCATTTTCTTATCATCCGCCCCATCAAAATGAAGCCGATAAACGGCTGTCTTGCCCGGTTCTCATGAAATTCCATACTCCACCTCCTCACCTTGCCAGAGGCTTTATCTTCGCGGATCCGAGGTCTGACAATACAGATGCACAAAACACTTTTCTTTAACATACAGATTGGCTAAAACGGTATCTGCGTGGCGTTTTTTCCATCCATCTGTACTGGTTTATTTATCTGTATGGCGACAACAAGGGATACAGCATGACGCGTTACCAACATCTGGCCAATCTGCTGGCGGAACGTATTGAACAAGGTCTGTATCGCGACGGCGAAAAGCTGCCTTCGGTGCGCAACCTGAGTCAGGAGCACGGCGTCAGCATCAGTACCGTCCAGCAGGCCTACCAGACCCTGGAACAGCAGCGGCTGATCACCCCGCAGCCTCGCTCCGGCTATTTTGTCGCCCCGCGTAAGGCCCAGCCGCCGGTGCCGCCAATGTCGCGTCCGGTGCAGCGGCCGGTCGAGATCACCCAGTGGGATCAGGTGCTGACCATGCTCGACGCGCGTAATGACAAATCGATAATTCCGTTCGGCGGCGGCTCACCGGATGTCACCCAGCCCAGCCTGAAACCCCTCTGGCGCGAACTCAGCCGGGTGATACAACATAATCTCAGCGAAGTGCTCAACTATGATGAACTGGCGGGGCGTCGTGAACTGCGTGAACAGATTGCCCGCCTGATGCTCGACGGCGGTTCCGTAGTCACCGCCAACGATCTGGTGATGACCAGCGGCTGCCACAACGCTCTGTCTCTGGCCCTGCTGTCGGTGTGCCAGCCCGGTGATATCGTCGCCGTCGAATCGCCGACCTATTACGGCACGATGCAGTTGCTACGCGGGCTGGGGATCAAAGCCATTGAGATCCCAACCGATCCGGACAGCGGGATCAGTATCGAAGCGCTGGAACTGGCGCTGGAGCAGTGGCCGATCAAAGGGGTGATCCTGGTGCCTAACTGCAATAACCCGCAGGGGTTTATCATGCCGGACGCCCGTAAGCGCGCGATCCTGACCCTCGCCCAGCGCCACGATATCGTGATATTTGAGGATGATATTTATGGCGAACTGGCCACCGATTATCCCCGTCCGCGCACGATCCATTCCTGGGATATCGACGGCCGGGTGATTCTCTGTAGCTCTTTTACCAAGACTATCGCACCGGGTCTGCGCATCGGCTGGATCGCGCCGGGGCGCTATTACGATCGCCTGCTGCAGATGAAATACGCCGCCAGTGGTACCAACGTTCCCTCCACGCAGCTGGCGGCCTCCACCTTTATTCGTGAAGGACACTACCATCGCCACGTGCGGCGGATGCGTCAGATCTACCAGCGCAGCATGGAGATTTACACCTGCTGGCTGCGGGAATATTTCCCCTGCGGGATCTGCGTTACCCGCCCGAAAGGCGGCTATATGCTGTGGGTGGAGCTGCCTGAACATGTCGACATGGTCTGCGTCGCCCAGCAGCTGTGCCGTATGAAAATTCAGGTCGCGCCGGGATCGCTGTTTTCAGCCTCGGGGAAATACCGCAACTGTCTGAGAATCAACTGCGCGCTGCCGCCGGTTGAAAAGCACCGCGAGGTGATGGTCCAGTTGGGAATGGCGGTAAAAGTCGCGATGGAGCAGGCGCCAGAATAAGGCTATCGCATATTGAACCCCGGTTGCACAGCACTGACCGGGGCTACAGATGCCCCGCCGTTGGTAGCCCGGACAAGGCGCGAAGCGCCGCCTCCGGGGAGTGGCGCTCACCGGTTCTGCCCGCGACGCGCTTCCCTTCACTCATCAAAAAACACCATGCCTTTATAGGGCTGCTCACGACATGCCGCCAGGCGCTGGGCAAGGCTGCCGACGTGTAGTTCCAGTTTGTGGCCATCGGGGTCGAGGAAGTAATGCGATGCTCCTTCGCTGCGGTTCACCTTCCACACCGCCACTCCTGCCACCTCCAGCCGCGCGGCAAACCCGGCGAAATCGGCCTCGGTAACACTAAACGCGTAGTGGGTGTAGTCGCTCTTTTCCGGTGGGGTCACACGCCGCTGCGGGTCCAGCGACAGGCACAGCCACAGATCGCCGCAGGAAAGATAGGCGCCGTTGTCCCAGCGGGCGTGCAGTTTCATCCCTAACAGCTGCTGATAAAATACGACACTCGACGCCAGCTCGCTGACCGCCAGGGTCAGATGATTTAATCCGTTTAACATGACTTATCCTCTAATGAACTCACAATCTGCTGGCGCAGCTAGCGCATCAGCCTGTCCAATCCATTCCTCTCCACCAGCATAAAGCGGAAATATGGCAGCAAAATAAACAGATATTGATAACGCCGCGGATATCACCGTGATTTATATGACGATTTGTGAGCCTCCACGCAATAACGACAATCCACCCCATGACGCTGGCCCTCATCTTGATCGCTATCAAGAATAATCATACCGTCTGGTCGGTATGATCTCGTCCATGAAAACGGAAGCTCAGCATCGCAAAAAAGATCCCGTCCGCCTGCATCGCCAACTGCTTGAGTCCGCGGCGATGATTGCCGGCAGAGATGGCATTGCCGCACTCTCATTAAACGCCGTCGCGCGTGAAGCCGGGGTCAGCAAAGGCGGTCTTTTACACCATTTTCCCAATAAGCAGGCCCTGATATTCGCCCTGTTTGCCCGGCTGCTGGCCATTATGGAAAAGGCCATCGCGGAGCTCATGGCTGCCGATAACATTGCTTACGGTCGCTTTACCCGAGCGTATTTGCATTATCTGTCTGCCCCTGAACTGACCGGCACCCACGAAAGCCGTCAGTTGATGGTGCTGTCGCTGGCGATGCCAGATGAACCGGTACTGCGAAACTGTTGGCGCGACTGGATGCTGGCCCATCTGGCACAGGGTGATGCGCTGGATAACAGCCACACCGGTACCCTGGTGCGCTATGCCGCAGACGGCATCTGGCTGTCAGAGCTGACGGAGGGACCGACCATGAACGCCGATCATCGCCAGTCGCTGGTGAGCGATCTGACGAGGATGACGCTGCCGGCGTGAGGCTGTCGCGCCAGACTGATAACAACATAGCCTGATGAGACAGGCGCTGAGATCGAGGCCGCGATGCGCTACAACATCAATGCCAGTCTGATTTATGATGCAACGGACGGCACCCTCACCCTCCCGGGGAGCAATGAACCAGACAGCCAGTTGTCCATCACCGCCAGCGCGCTGCTGTACTATTTCCTGTGCCACACCGGCGTTATCAGCCGCAATGAGGTCTTGAAAAAAGTATGGGATGACAATGGGTTAACCTCATCCAACAGCAACCTCAACCAGTATCTGAGCATGCTGCGTAAAACCTTCCGCCACTACGATATCGATAACATCATCGTCACCGTGTCGCGCGGTATGTTGCAACTGAATCCCGAGCTCACCATCGACCTCATGGACGCCGCGCCGGCGATACCACCAGCAACGACTATCGCCGCTGCTGAGGTGAATCACGTGCCAGATGCACAACCGCCCCTACAGCCCGGCGCACCGCTGGCAGGAACACAAAAAATGCCCCCGCCGGGCCATCGCCGGGGCACCTGCTGGTACCTTGCCGGCGTCTGCCTGCTGGTCATCGCCCTGTTGCTGGTGATAAGCGCTTTCGTCGGCCATGCGCCGCCCCGGCCGATTACTTTGACCCAGATGCGCCATAGCCAGTGCGAGCTGCTGGCCAGTGACGAGATGCTGCGCTCCGTATCGGGCACCGCCTATGGCGCCAATTTTGATGAGGTGCGCCAACGGCTGAAGCTGGAGTGCAAGCCCGGCGAACGCTTTGTCTTTTTCTACGGCGACAGGCTGGAAACCAACGGCCTCGGCCGGGTGTTCCTCGCCCACTGCGCCATGCATGAAGACAACCCGTTCAGCTATTGCGATAACTATTTCTACTACTCCTGGAAGCCGCAATGAAACTCGCGCCACGCTCCTTCTTCGCCTTCTCCGTCCTGGTGTTTATCGCCGCCGCCGGCGTCAGCACCTGGAAACTGCTGCCCGTGGAAAAAGAGGGCGTGATGAGCTGCTCGACCAAAGCCATCATGCGTTTCGAGAACATGGATAAAGAGAACGTTAACGGCAATATTCATTTCAATTTTGCCGCCGGCGGGAAAGGCTCAATGGTCGTGGAGGGTTATACCGACTCCGCCGCCGGCTGGCTCTATCTGCAACGCTACGTCAAATTTAACTACAGCAGCCAACGCATCTCCCCCACCGAGCGCCACTACCGCATCAGCAAGTGGGAATCCAGCGCCTCATCCATCGACGAGTCCCCGGACGTTATCTTTGCCTACTTTATGCGTGAGATGTCAGACAGCCATGACGGCCTGTTTCTCAATGCCCAGAAGCTCAACGAGAAAGCGATCCTGCTCAGCTCCATCAATTCGCCACTGTTTGTCTGCACGCTGAAATCTGGCAGCCAGCTCGATTAATCCCGCCACGCAATATTGCTCGCCGCCCCGCGTCCGAAAATCGCACTTTTTGCTTTTAGCCTCCGCGAAAAAATACGATCATAGCCACACTTTCACGAGGGTTAAATTACCCCTTCTCCGCAATAAATTAGCATCCCGTTAACATTCCCCATCGCCCGGTTCTGCGAAGCAAAAACCGCCATATCCAGCGCCAAATCACTCCCAGTGAATCAGCACAAACAGATAAATACAGTATCAATAAACGCTAAATTGCAGAACAAAAAACTAAAAACAGCCACATGGTGAATTTAAATTTCACTTATCTCCCCACGCCCTATAGTGACTTTCGAACGCCGCTACCGCGTGTTGTCGCCGTGACGCGGACGGTTTTCCCGAATCACAAAACCTGTTCTGGAGGAGATCACCATGGGTGATGCATTGGGGCTTATTGAAACCAAAGGCCTGGTGGCCTGCATTGAAGCGGCGGATGCGATGTGCAAGTCCGCCAACGTCGAGTTGATTAGCTATGAAAACATCGGCTCCGGGTTGGTCACCGTCATGGTGAAGGGCGACGTCGGCGCCGTCAAAGCCGCGGTCGATTCCGGCGTGGAATCGGCACAGCGCATCGGCGAAGTGGTGACCTCGCTGGTTATCGCCCGTCCGCATAACGACATCAACAAAATCGTCATTAAACACAAGGCTTAAGGCCGGGAGAACGCAAATGGGTGATGCATTAGGTCTGATTGAAACCAAAGGTCTGGTGGCCTGCATTGAAGCGGCTGATGCGATGTGTAAAGCCGCCAACGTCGAGCTGATTGGCTATGAAAACGTCGGCTCCGGGCTGGTCACCGCGATGGTAAAAGGCGATGTCGGCGCCGTTAACGCCGCCGTTGACTCCGGCGTGGAAGCGGCCAAACGCATCGGCGAAGTGGTCACCTCTCGCGTCATTGCCCGCCCGCATAACGATATCGAAAAAATCGCGTCGCAGCACAAGGCATGACCTGACAGGGCACGCCCCGTCCCCACTCTTTTCGTCTGATGAAGGATAGACTCATGATTGAACTGGATAACGATTTGCAGTCCCGCCAGAACGCGCGGGAACTGGTGCGCAGCGCCAAAAAGGCTCAGGCGATTCTGGCCACCTTTTCGCAGCAACAAATCGACGCCATCGTGAAAAACGTGGCCCAGGAAGCAGCGCACCACGCCGAAACGCTGGCGAAAATGGCCGCGGAAGAAACCGGGTTCGGCAACTGGCAGGACAAGGTGCTGAAGAACCGTTTCGCTTCGCTGCGCGTCTACGACGCCATCAAAGATATGAAGACCGTCGGCATCATTCATGACGATCCGCTTAAAAAAGTGATGGACGTGGGCGTGCCGCTGGGGGTGATTTGTGCGCTGGTCCCTTCGACCAACCCAACCTCTACCGTTATCTATAAAACGCTGATCGCCCTGAAGGCCGGCAACGCGATTATCTTCTCTCCGCATCCAGGTGCACGCCAGTGCAGCTGGAAAGCGATTGAGATAGTTGCCCGCGCTGCCGAAGCGGCAGGCGCACCGGCAGGCTGCGTCAGCGGCATTACCGAACTGACGCTGGATGCCACCTCTGAACTGATGCACAGCAAAGAGGTCTCGCTGATCCTCGCCACTGGCGGTGAAGGCATGGTACGGGCGGCTTACGCCTCCGGCACGCCAACCATCAGCGGCGGCCCGGGGAACGGCCCGGCCTTTATCGAACGTAGCGCCGATATTCACCATGCGGTGAAAGATATTATCACCAGTAAAACCTTCGATAATGGGGTGATCTGCGCCTCCGAGCAGTCGATCATCGTCGAACGCTGCATTTATGATGAAGTGCACCGTGAACTGGAAGCCCAGGGCACGTACTTCATGAATGAAGCTGAAGCGGCCAAAATGGCGGCGCTGCTGCTGCGCCCGAACGGCACCATTAACCCGAAGGTGGTCGGCAAAACCGCCCTCTATCTCAGCCAGCTTGCCGGCTTCAGCGTACCTGCCAGCACCAAAGTGCTGATCGCCGAGCAGACCACCGTCTGCCACAAGAATCCCTACTCCCGTGAAAAGCTGTGCCCGGTACTCGGCCTGTATGTCGAAGAGGACTGGAAAGCAGCCTGCCATCGCGTGATGGAGCTGCTGACCAACGAAGGGCTCGGCCACACGCTGGTTATCCATACCCGCAACCAGGATGTGATCCGCCAGTTCTGCCTCGAAAAACCGGTGAACCGCATTTTGATCAACACCCCGGCGGCGCTGGGCGGCATTGGAGCGACCACCAATATCACCCCGGCACTGACCCTCGGCTGCGGCGCGGTCGGCGGCGGTTCCAGCTCCGATAACGTCGGGCCGATGAACCTGCTTAACATCCGTAAAGTGGGCTACGGCGTGCGATCCATCGATGAACTGCGCGCCCCAGGCAGCCGCCCGGAACCGCAGCCGGCCATCGTCACCCCGAGCAGTAACCCGCACCACAGCATCGTCGACGACCAACGTTTCCGCGCACCGGCAGCGGTGGCCCACGATGCCCAGGCCGATGACCGCTTTGCCGTTCCCGCAACCGCCGGGGAACAAAGCGAGATTAACGAGCAAAACGTAGAGCGCGTCATCCGCCAGGTGCTGGAACGCCTTGGTAAGTAACACTTTGATATAAGGCGATAAAAACGATGATTCTCGCAAAGGTAGTCGGCCATGTCGTCGCCACGCAGAAATGCGCTGAGCTACGCGGTAGCAACCTGCTACTGATCGTCAAATTAGACGATAACCAGCAGCCAATGAAGGACCAGACCTGGGTCGCCGTCGATAGCGTTGGCGCCGGCATGCACGACATTGTCCTGGCAGAAGCGTATTTCGCGCTCAACCAGGCGCACTACAAAGCCATGTCGGTGGTTGCCATTGTCGAGAACGTGTTTCGGGACGCTTAAGGAGTGAATAACCCAATGAGTGAATTTTTGCTGAAACCCCGGATCTGCTTTGGCCAGGACGCCCTGTCGGTCCTGAACGAGCTGCCCGCCCGCCACGTTCTGCTGGTCACCGACCAGGCGATGATCACGTTTGGCCTCGCCGATCGCGTCACGCGGATCCTGCGCCAGCGCGGTATCGCCTTCCAGGTCTGGGACGACGTGGTTGCCGACCCGGATATTGCCACCATCGTGCGCGGTATGAAGCTGATGGATGCTTGCTATCCGGACCTGGTAGTGGCGCTGGGCGGCGGATCGGTAATTGATGCGGCCAAAGCAGTTATTTTCGCCCTGGCGCAGACCCGCCCGCAGGCCGAACGCCAGCGCCCTTGCTTTGTGGCGATCCCGACCACCAGCGGCACCGGTTCTGAAGTCACGGCGTTTTCGGTGGTGAAAGCCCACAACGAAAAACTGGTGCTGGTGGACCCGACGCTGCTGCCGGATATCGCCCTGCTCGACCCGGCGCTGGTTGCCTCCGTACCGCCCGCCATCACCGCCGATACCGGAATGGACGTGCTGTGCCACGCGCTGGAGGCCTATGTCTCCCGTGCCGCCAGCGATTTTTCCGATGCGCTGGCTGAGAAAGTGGTGCAGCAGGTGTTTCGCTACCTGCCCACCTGCTGGCGGAGCGGCGACAACCTGCTGGCCCGTGAAAAGATGCACAACGCCTCCTGCATGGCGGGGATGGCGTTTACCAACGCGTCGCTGGGCATCACCCACAGCCTGGCCCATGCGCTTGGCGGCATCTTCCATGTTCCGCACGGTCGCGCTAACGCCCTGTTAATGGCCGAAGTGGTGGCATGGAACGCAGATTACCAAGGGCTGTGCGACACCGACGCCGCCCACAAATATGCCCGACTGGCCCACCTGCTGGACCTGCCTGCGGCCACCACGCGCCAGGGCGTCGCCAGCCTGCTGGTGGCGATTCAGGCGCTCAAAGATGAAATGACCATGCCGACCGGCATCGGGGAGACCCGCGTTGATGCAACAGAATTCGAACAACGACTGGCAGAGATGGTTGGCCAGGCGCTGCGCGACAGCTGTACGCCGACCAACCCACGTACGCCGGACGCCTTCGCGTTAACCGGGATTTATCGCCGGGCCTGGACCGGGCACCAGAGCGGCGTCGCCGTTCAGGGCGACTGATAACAAGATTTGGAGAACCTTACCCATGGCACACTACAGCTTAACGCCGCGCGTCACCGTGCTGGCTGAACGTTTACTCTCACAAAAAAGTACCCTGTGCACCGAGCATGCCGCCACGCTGAACGCCCTGGATGGTGATATCGCGGGTATTCCCGCCGTCGTCAAACCGGCGCGCCGCTTCTATGAACTGATGCGCCAGCTGCCGGTTGGCATCAGCCCCGATGAGCTGATTGTCGGCGACCAGACCCGCAAACCGCGCGGCGCCATTTTCCACGATGAAAGCGCCGCCCAGCGCCCGTCGGCGTTCCGCTTCCTCAATCTCAACAGTGAACTGGACTCGCCGGACTACCGGCTGATTGTCGAGCAGGGCGTGCTGGCGATTAAACATCAGCTGGAAGAGAAAACCCGCAGCCTCGGCAGCGCCGTCAGCCGTAGCGGCATGGACGAAGTGAACGGCTGCCGCGCCGCCCTGTATGCCTGCGACGCGCTGCTCACCCTGGCACAAAAGCTGGCCACCAGCGCCGAAACGCTGGCCGCGGCGGAAAATAACCCCTACCGCCAGGCCGAACTGCGCGAGAGCGCGGCGATCCTGCATCAGGTGCCAGCCCACCCGGCACGCAACTTTAAAGAAGCCTGCCAGGCCTTTTACCTGTTCCAGCTGGCGCTGCAGCTGGATAACGGCAGCTACGCGGTCAACCCGGAAGGCGCCGATAAAGTTCTGCTGCCGTGGTATCAACGCGACATCGCCAGCGGTCTCCTGACGCCGCAGCAGGCCTATGAAATCGTCGAGTGCCTGTGGTTCAAACTGGCACAGTTGAGCGACGTCCGCGCCCCCTGCGCGATCGACGGCTACCCGATGTTCGATGCCCTGCTGCACGGCGCGCGCCTCGATGACGTCAACGTTATCATCAACGAACTCTCCGGACTGTTCTTCTGCGCCCAGCGCAACCTGAGCGCGCTGAACCTGCCGGTTCGCCTGTTCAGCGGCGCCCGGAGCGTCTCATCCGTACCGTTTGCCGCCGATTGCGACACCCCGACAGCGGAAGGGCTGACGCCGCGTATGCAGCGCCTGCGCAACCATTACCTGACGGTACGCCCGAGCGTGTCCATCTACCGCGCGCTGGCCTTTACCGAGGTGGTGAAAGCCAACCCCGGCATGCCAACGATTCTGCTGCGTTCCAAAGCCTTCCGTCACGCCTGCGAAACCGCGCCGATTCTGATTCAGGACGACGAGTTGATCGTCGGCCATCCGTGCGGCAAACCGCGTGCTGGCGCATTCTCGCCGGATATCGCCTGGCGCTGGGTGCGCGACGAGCTCGATACCATGAGCACCCGCCCGCAGGATCCGTTTGAGATCAGCGAAGCAGATAAAAAAACCATTCGCGAAGAGATCGTGCCGTTCTGGGAAGGCCGTTCGCTGGATGAGATCTGCGAAGCGCAGTACCGCGAAGCAGGCGTGTGGGCGTTTAGCGGTGAGACCTTCGTCAGCGACCTCTCCTACCACCAGATCAACGGCGGCGGCGACACCTGCCCGGGCTATGACGTGCTGCTGTTCACCAAAGGGATGAACGGTATTAAAGCCGATGCCGAGGCGCATCTCGCGCAACTGAGCATGGAGAACCCGGAAGATATCGACCGCATTTACTACTACAAAGCGGCGATTGAAACCTGTGAAGGGGTGATTAACTACTCTCACCGTATTGCCGCCCGCGCCCGTGAGCTGGCCGCCCTTGAGCAGAATGCTCAGCGTCGCGCCGAATTACTGACCATTGCCGAGGTGAACCAGAACGTTCCGGCGAACCCGCCGAAAACCCTGCAGGAAGCGCTGCAAAGCATCTGGACCGTGGAGTCGCTGTTCGAAATTGAAGAGAACCAGACCGGCCTGTCGCTGGGCCGCGTCGACCAGTACTGCTACCCGATGTTTGAAGCCGATATCCGCGAAGGTCGCCTGACACACGAAACCGCGCTGGAGATGATGCAGGCGTTTATTATCAAGTGCGCCGAGCTGATGTGGATGTCCAGCGAACTGGGGGCGAAATACTTTGCCGGCTACCAGCCGTTTATCAACCTGACCGTCGGCGGCCAGAAGCGCAGCGGCGGCGATGCCTGTAACGACCTGACCTACCTGATTATGGATGCCGTGCGCTTCGTGAAGGTTTACCAGCCGTCGCTGGCCTGCCGCATTCACAACCAGTCGCCGCAAAAATATATGGAAAAAATCGTCGACGTGGTGAAAGCGGGCATGGGCTTCCCGGCCTGCCACTTTGATGATTCGCATATCAAGATGATGCTGCGCAAGGGCTTCGATTTTGAAGACGCCCGCGATTACTGCCTGATGGGTTGCGTCGAGCCGCAGAAATCCGGCCGTATCTACCAGTGGACCTCCACCGGTTATACCCAGTGGCCTATTGCCATCGAGTTTGTGCTCAACCGCGGCCGGATGGTGCTGTTTGATAGCTATCAGGGGCTGGATACCGGCGACCTGCGCGACCTGCACACCTTCGAAGAGTTTGATGCGGCAGTGAAAAAACAGATTGCCCATATCGTGCGTCTGTCGGCGATTGGCACGGTGATCAGCCAGCGCGTACACCGCGACGTGGCGCCGAAACCGCTGATGTCGCTGCTGGTGGAAGGCTGTATGGAAAGTGGCAAAGACGTCGCCGCCGGTGGTGCGATGGTCAACCACGGACCTGGGCTTATCTTCTCCGGCCTGGCGACCTACGTCGACTCCCTCGCCGCCATCCGCAAGCTGGTGTTTGAGGATAAAAAATACACCCTCGAGCAGATGCGCGACGCGATGCTGGCGAACTTCGAAGGCTTTGAAGCGCTGCGCCGCGACTGCCTGAACGCACCGAAATACGGTAACGACGACAACTACGTTGACCAGTACGCGCTGGATATCACCGAGTGGACCGAGCGCGAGTGCCGTCAGTACCAGATGCTCTACTCCACCCTCAGCCACGGCACGCTGTCCATCTCCAACAACACGCCGATTGGCGAACTGACCAACGCCACGCCGAACGGGCGCCTGGCCTGGATGCCGCTTTCCGACGGCATCAGCCCGACGCAGGGCGCGGACAAGCAAGGTCCGACCGCCATCATCAAGTCCGTGAGCAAGATGAACGTCGAGACCATGAACATCGGCATGGTGCATAACTTCAAATTCCTCAAAGGGTTGCTCGATACCCCGGAAGGACGCCATGGCCTGATCACCCTGCTGCGCACGGCATCGATTCTCGGCAACGGCCAGATGCAGTTCAGCTATGTCGATAACGAAGTACTGAAAAAAGCCCAGCAGGAGCCGGAAAAATATCGCGACCTGATCGTCCGCGTCGCTGGCTACAGCGCCTACTTCGTGGAGCTGTGCAAAGAGGTTCAGGACGAGATTATCAGCCGTACGGTCATCGAGAAGTTCTGATAAAGACACGGACGTTTTTGGACAAGGATGTCCTGGCAATTTTTTCTGGAGGCAAGCGTGAATAAAGAATTAACCGGGCGAATCTTCAACATTCAGAAATATTCGATCTACGACGGCGATGGGATTCGCACGCTGGTTTTTTTCAAAGGCTGCAATATCCGCTGCCCGTGGTGTGCCAACCCGGAAGGGCTGACCAGCCAGTTTCAGGTGATGTTCTCACACGACAAATGCATTAACTGCGGCGACTGCGTCAACGTCTGCCCGGCCGGGATCCATTATCGGGCGGAAGAAAACGGCGAGATGAAGCATTTCGTCGACCGCAATAAAGACTGTATTGGCTGTCGCAAGTGCGAAGAAATCTGTACCCAGAACGCGCTGGATATTATGGGCAAAGACGTCACCGTCAGTGAGCTGATGGAGGTCATCATGCAGGATTATGACTTCTATATCGCCTCCGGCGGCGGTGTGACCATCGGTGGCGGAGAGATGAGCCTGCAGACTGATTTTGCCGTGGCCCTGTTCAGCGAATGCAAAAAGATGATGCTTAATACCGCCGTCGAAACCCAGGGCACCACTTCGCTGGCCAATTACCAAAAGCTGGCGCCGGTCACCGACACGTTCTTATTCGACATTAAGCAAATTAACAGCGAGCACCATAAAGCGTTATTTGGCATCGGCAATGAAGGTATTCGCCGCAATCTGGAATGGCTGGTGGATTCCGGCGCCAACGTGATTGTGCGCATGCCGCTGGTGCGGGGATATAACGACTCATTCGATGCGATTACCGGGGCCATTGATTATGTGCAGAAGCTGGCGAAGCGCGGGAATATCCGCCGCATCGATATGCTGCCGTACCACCAACTGGGGCGCAAAAAATATGAGCGTCTGGATATGCCCTATCCCATTACCCAGGACCCGTCTTATTCACCCGAAGAGCTGAGCCAACTGGAGACGTTCTTCACGCAGTTCGATTTTGATATTCGCTTAGTCCGCCATTAACAGGAGCCGACAATGAAAAGTTTAGGCGTAATTGAAACGCGAGGGCTGGTCGCCGCCATTCAGGCTGTCGATGCCGCCTGTAAAGCTGCAGGCGTGACCTGCATTGGTTATCGCAAAGTCGGGTCGGGGCTGGTCAGCGTCTGCTTCGAGGGCGAAATCAGCGCTATCCACACCGCCATTGAGCGCGGTATTGCCGTGGTTGCCGCAGACCAGGTTGTGGGTTCACTGGTCATCGCCCGCCCGGAACGCAGCGTGGTTGATGCGCTGGGTAAATTAAAAGGCCGTCCGCCGCGCCCTGCGACACCAGCGGCAGTAAAGCCCGCCATCGCAGAACCTGCCGTCGTCACGACGTCGGCGGAAAAAAGCGGACCGGAGATGCCGCCGTCCCAACCGGCAGCTGGCGAGGCGGAAGATAAAAGCGCCGCGATGAAAAAAGGGAAGAAGGCATGATCGACACCCTGCTACAGGAAAAAATCAGCGCCCGACTGACCCGCATCGCGCCAGACATTCCGGTCGGCATTTCTAACCGTCACGTGCACCTGTCGCAGCAGGATCTCGAGGCCTTGTTTGGCAAAGGTTACGCGCTGACGCCGTTCAAACCACTACGCCAGCCGGGACAGTTTGCCGCCGAGGAGTGCGTGACCGTGGTCGGGCCAAAAGGCTCGCTAACCCGCGTGCGCGTGCTTGGCCCCACTCGTCCGGTGACCCAGTTGGAAATCTCTCGTGCCGACGCCTTCACGCTGGGGATCCAGGCGCCGGTACGCGAATCCGGACAACTGGAGCAAGCCGGTAATGCCCTGTTGATTGGCCCGGCGGGCCACGTTGAACTGCTGTCTCAGGTGATCTGTGCCTGGCGGCATATTCATATGTCGCCGCAGGATGCGCAGCGCCTGAACGTCAGCCATGGCCAGAAGGTCAAGGTCGCCAGCCGGGGCCAACGCCAGCTCACGTTCGATGAAGTGGTGGTACGGGTGCGGGACGATTTTGTCCTCGAGCTGCATATCGATACCGAAGAAGCCAACGCCGCCGGATTGAAAAACGGCGCGCAGGTCACGCTTATTGCATAACGGGGGCCAGCCATGACCGATGAAGAGATCGACCACCTGGTGACGCGGGTTATCCAGCGGCTACAACCGCCGGTGCTGGTGATGGTCGGCGCGGCGGAGGGCTATCGCCCGCTCATCCGCCGTCGTCTGGCGGGATGCGGGCAGCGTCTGCACCTCGCGCTGGAAGACGGATTAGTAGATACGGCGCAGTGGCAGGCAATCGGCGAGATTATCCCGTCCGGGACCTGGCAGGCGGCGCTACCGTCGATGGTCTGGCGGGCCGTGGTAGTGCCGTTTCTCGATTATCCGCTGGCGGCCGATCTGGCAAACGGCACGCTGCACAGCCCGGTTGCCCGGCGCCTGCACGACGCGCTACTGGCCGGCCTGCCGGTGCTGGCGTTGCGCTACCACTGCGACCCGGACAGCGAGCTGAACCAGCTGTGCGGCGCGGCGAGCCAGACGCCATATGCCAGCCAGATGCACGCGACCCTGGCCCGGTTGATGGCATGCGGCGTCACGTTGTGCTCGATGAATGAACTGTTGGCGACGCTGGTCGCCGGGCCGGGAGCGTCCGTTCCGACGCCGGTCGGCGGGGCGCGTCGTTATCTCACTGTCACAGACATCGTCAATAATCCGGCGCTGGCCGCCGCCAGCAATGCCGTTTTAACCGATGCCGCGAGCGATTTTCTTAAAAACAGAAATAAAGAACCCTACCTTAATAAATAGATCCGGAGTTTATTATGTCTTCAAAAACAAAATGTTGGCTATGGATGCTGTTGGTTATCCTCTCGGAAACCTCGGCGACGTCCACCCTCAAGATGTTCGGTAGCAGCGAAGGCTCCACCAAAATGTTGCTGCTCGGGCTGCTGATTGTTCTGTACTGCACCTGCTACTACTCGCTGTCCCGCGCGGTCAAAGATATTCCCGTCGGCCTGGCCTACGCCACCTGGTCCGGAACCGGCATTCTGGTGGTATCGACCTTGGGGATGGCCTTTTACGGCCAGCATCCAGATACCGCAGCCATTATCGGCATGGCGATTATTGCCAGCGGTATCGTGATCATGAATCTGTTTTCAAAAATGGGCAGCGAAGAGAGTACCGACGCGCCTGCCGAACCGGTAACGCCACTGGATAGCAAGATCGCCAACTAACAGAAAAGGAATAGCATATGTTTAATCTCGGGTTCTTATGGCTGGCACTGTCCATCGGCTCAGAAATTACCGGTACGTCGATGATCAAAAAAACCAACGGCTTTAGCAAACTGGCGCCTTCCGTGCTGGTCGTCTGCGCTTACGGGTTGTGTTATTTCGCCCTCACTCGCGCAATGAGCACCATCCCGGTGGGTGTAGCGTACTCGCTGTGGTGCGGCTTCGGTATCGTCGGCGTCACCATCTGCTCGATGATCCTGTACAAGCAGAAACCGGATCTGCCGGCGATCTTCGCCATGGTGCTGATCATCTCTGGCGGCATCATCATGAACGTCTTCTCCACCATGTAATCCGCTAAACATGGCCACGCGTGGGTTTACCCCACGCCTTTTTCGTGTCAGGATAATCGTCATGAACAGAATCGTTGTCATCTCCCGCTCATGTCGTTGGTGGCTGCCTGCATAACAGGCGGCACGATTTATGTTTTCCAATTTTTAAGCCGCCGGAAGGCGGCTTAATTGTTTCTTAGCGACGTCTTTCGGCTTACAGCAGCCTAAGGAGTCTCTGATGAACACATTACCCACCATTCTTACCGGCGATCGCCCCACCGGTCAGCTCCATCTCGGCCACTACGTGGGCTCACTGCGCCAGCGGGTCGAGCTGCAACATGACCATCAGCAGTTTATTCTGGTCGCCGACCTGCAGGGGTTAACGGATAACGGCAGCGATCCGCAGAAAATCAGCCGCAATATCTGCGAGGTGCTGGCGGATTATCTGGCGGTGGGAATCGACCCGCGCAAAACCACGATTTGTCTGCAATCAGCGCTTCCGGCGCTGGCTGAACTGAGCGCGCTGTATATGAATATCGTCACCGTCGCCCGCGTCGAGCGTAATCCGACGGTCAAA
This sequence comes from Klebsiella sp. B345, assembly GCF_051131735.1. NCBI lineage: Bacteria > Pseudomonadati > Pseudomonadota > Gammaproteobacteria > Enterobacterales > Enterobacteriaceae > Klebsiella > Klebsiella sp. B345. The sequence goes on along the minus strand of NZ_CP180443.1, from coordinate 3,603,494 downwards.
AATGAGATCGCGCAGAAGGGATTTTCCCGTGCACTGCCGGTCGGCTTTCTCGCCTACCCCATCAGCCAGGCGGCGGACATTACCGCCTTTAAAGCCGGGCTGGTGCCGGTGGGCGACGATCAGCTACCGATGATTGAGCAGACCAATGAGATCGTCCACAAAATGAATAGCCTGACGACGGTGCCGGTATTGCAGCACTGCAAAGCGCTGCTCAGCGATGTCAGCCGCCTGCCGGGCATTGATGGCAGTGCCAAAATGTCAAAATCGCTGGGGAATACGCTGACGCTCTCCGCCAGTGAAGAGGAGATCCATCGTGCGGTCAGCGCGATGTATACCGACCCACACCATCTGCGCGTCAGCGACCCAGGCCAACTCGACGGCAATGTCGTTTTTACTTACCTGGACGCCTTCCATCCTGACCACGCCTTGATTGCCGAGATGAAAGCCCACTACCAGCGTGGCGGACTGGGCGATCGGCAGTGTAAGAATGTGCTGGAAGAGTGCCTGCAGACGCTGCTGGCACCGATTCGCGAACGCCGGGCAACGTTTATCGCTGATAAAGGGATGCTGCTGGAGCTGCTGCGCCAGGGCAGTGAGCGAGCGCAGCACCTCACGCAGCAGACGCTGCATGAGGTCATGCGTGGATTAGGGTTGCCGGTACTGTTCTGAAAAACCGGGGCATGGCGACTCAGTGTGATTCGCCGTGCCCGCCCTGATGCAGCTTCACGCAGTCACGCCCGCTACGCTTGGCGGTGTACAGTGCGCTGTCGGCATCGCGCAACAGTCGATTGTAATCCGGGTGGCCACTATGCACGGCATAGCCGATGCTGACGGTGATGGCAATGTGGGTCTCTGCACCAACGTCAAACTGCAGTTGGCTGATGCTTTTTCGCAAGCGTTCCAGTAGCGTATAGGCTTCAGCGGCGTTGGTTTCCACCAGAACCAGTAAAAACTCTTCGCCTCCATAGCGGAAGATATAGTCGCTGGAACGAATATTATCGCTGAGCAGGTCGGCCACGTGCTTGATCGCCCGGTCGCCCACTACGTGACCCCAGTTATCGTTAATCTCTTTGAAATGGTCGATATCCACCATCGCCACCGTCATCGGCAGCCCATGCTCCATGGCGAGGGTGACCTCATGCTTGAGGACCACCGGCAGGTAACGACGGTTTAGCAGGCTGGTCAGCGAATCCTTGCCGTTCTGCATCTGCGACAGGCTGCTAAAGATCACTTCCAGCTGGTGACCTATCTGCTGGCAATGGATATGGATGCTCTGGAGCAGGCTTTGGGTATTTTTATACCCGGTACTATCCGGTGATGATTTCCAGTCGATAATTAAGCGATCGACCTGCTCAATGACGTCGGTGATCTCTGCCATCTGAGCATTTTTATTAAAATAGCGCACGCATTTATGACGGAACCACAGGCCAAATTCGGATTCCGATAATAATGTGCCGTTAATGGCGGCTTTATTTTCGCTGACGATATTAAAAATCGTACTGTTTTCCCAGCCGGAGAGCGAGGCCTGCTGTTTGCCGTATTCCATCGGGATATTATCCATCAGGCTATACAGGCGGTAGGCCTCTTCATTTTTCGTCGCCCGGTAGTGCGATAGGGTGTAGGCATGGCACATCATCTCGATGGCCATGTGAATGGCCATGACCGAATAATGGAGGGTTGCCAGCGCGGTCTGGTGGTCAATGTCGTGGCGATCGCGGATGTACTCTATCAGCCCGGCCTTGAGCTGGCGGGCTCCGCGCAGTACGGCCTCGGCCGGAATGCCAATGCGGGCGTGAATACTGCCGATAAAATATTGCCGCTCTGCCAGCGCCTGCAGCCCATCCCGCTCACAGGTCAAAATCTCATTGACCCATGCGCTCAGCGAACGACTGAGACGCTCCTGCACCAGGTCATAGGTCAGGTGGCGGGCAATATCAGGATCCTGAAAAATAAAGTCATAAAATCGGGCCGCCAGCGCTTCTGACTGCTCAGAGGCAATATTTTTAAGAACAGCCTTCACATCGGGAGTCAAACCGTCATACAGCGGCAGCCATTCCTTGAAAATAACGGAGATATATTTCTTGCTTTCATCACTCATTGAATAAAGCACTCACCGATTAGGATCTATTTTAAGGCTGAAGATCATACAACAGTTCGCTCTGGTCAACCAGATTGAAAATTCAGCAGGTGAGGACGATCCAGGCAGCGATAACTATGGTTTGCGGTTCATCACCCGGCGTAGCAACCAGGTGAATCCCATCGCCATGCTAAACAGGATAAACAGTAGAGCCACCCAACTGAGAGAAATGCGCACTAAGGCGCTGAAGGTCATCAGTGGCTGAAGGTGTACGGTAAACGACTCGCTGAGCGGCTTTCCTATCAGCAGCAGTACGCTTTCGATGGCCCAGACGCATCCCCGGCAAACGACCCAAATAATCGCCGGCCAGCATAGCAGAACTAAAAAAGTGAAGCGTTCTTGCAGGTAACTTATGAGCGGGCGCAGGGGCGACCATGTTAGCAGGTTCTTCATTGGTATTCTCATCGTGCCGCTCGATACTCTTCTTTCGGCCACGACACACGCTGTTTTTATCGAAAATGGGGGAACTAAAAAACGGCCAAGTTAACAAAGTGTTAATGACACTAAAACATTTCACCTAAAAAGTCCAGTGACAACCGCACAGGTCGTTAAATATGAGAATAAATTTCTGTTGATATACCGAAATAATTATTAAGCGTTCGAAAAACATCTTCAATATATTTAAATGTTTTTATTTTTTAATGCATATATTATTGGCACATAGTTAATATTCATAATCCGTATATTTAGACAAGATAAAGGGAGCACTAAAATATCGAAGATATATAAAATGGCGGGGTGAAAATATAAAATGCGAAAGGAATCGGGTAAGTAGCACTCACCGACAAACAGCAGATAAACAAAAAAACCCCATGCTTTCGCATGAGGTTTCTTTGTTTTATTTGATGCCTGGCAGTTCCCTACTCTCACATGGGGAGACCCCACACTACCATCGGCGCTACGGCGTTTCACTTCTGAGTTCGGCATGGGGTCAGGTGGGACCACCGCGCTATCGCCGCCAGGCAAATTCTGTTATCAACACGTCTTAAAGACGCATCAACTAATCTGTATCAGGCTGAAAATCTTCTCTCGTCCACCAAAACAGCTTTGGCGTTGTAAGGTTAAGCCTCACGGTTCATTAGTATCGGTTAGCTCAACGTATCGCTACGCTTACACACCCGACCTATCAACGTCGTCGTCTTCAACGTTCCTTCAGGACTCTCAAGGAGTCAGGGAGAACTCATCTCGGGGCAAGTTTCGTGCTTAGATGCTTTCAGCACTTATCTTTTCCGCATTTAGCTACCGGGCAATGCCATTGGCATGACAACCCGAACACCAGTGATGCGTCCACTCCGGTCCTCTCGTACTAGGAGCAGCCCCCCTCAATTCTCCAGCGCCCACGGCAGATAGGGACCGAACTGTCTCACGACGTTCTAAACCCAGCTCGCGTACCACTTTAAACGGCGAACAGCCGTACCCTTGGGACCTACTTCAGCCCCAGGATGTGATGAGCCGACATCGAGGTGCCAAACACCGCCGTCGATATGAACTCTTGGGCGGTATCAGCCTGTTATCCCCGGAGTACCTTTTATCCGTTGAGCGATGGCCCTTCCATTCAGAACCACCGGATCACTATGACCTGCTTTCGCACCTGCTCGCGCCGTCACGCTCGCAGTCAAGCTAGCTTATGCCATTGCACTAACCTCCTGATGTCCGACCAGGATTAGCTAACCTTCGTGCTCCTCCGTTACTCTTTGGGAGGAGACCGCCCCAGTCAAACTACCCACCAGACACTGTCCGCAACCCGGATCACGGGTCTACGTTAGAACATCAAACATTAAAGGGTGGTATTTCAAGGTTGGCTCCACGCAGACTGGCGTCCACGCTTCAAAGCCTCCCACCTATCCTACACATCAAGGCTCAATGTTCAGTGTCAAGCTATAGTAAAGGTTCACGGGGTCTTTCCGTCTTGCCGCGGGTACACTGCATCTTCACAGCGAGTTCAATTTCACTGAGTCTCGGGTGGAGACAGCCTGGCCATCATTACGCCATTCGTGCAGGTCGGAACTTACCCGACAAGGAATTTCGCTACCTTAGGACCGTTATAGTTACGGCCGCCGTTTACCGGGGCTTCGATCAAGAGCTTCTCCTTACGGATAACCCCATCAATTAACCTTCCGGCACCGGGCAGGCGTCACACCGTATACGTCCACTTTCGTGTTTGCACAGTGCTGTGTTTTTAATAAACAGTTGCAGCCAGCTGGTATCTTCGACTGATTTCAGCTCCACGAGCAAGTCGCTTCACCTACCATCAGCGTGCCTTCTCCCGAAGTTACGGCACCATTTTGCCTAGTTCCTTCACCCGAGTTCTCTCAAGCGCCTTGGTATTCTCTACCTGACCACCTGTGTCGGTTTGGGGTACGATTTGATGTTACCTGATGCTTAGAGGCTTTTCCTGGAAGCAGGGCATTTGTTACTTCAGCACCGTAGTGCCTCGTCATCACACCTCAGCGTTAACAAGCGTCCGGATTTACCTAAACGCTCCGCCTACATGCTTAAACCGGGACAACCGTCGCCCGGCTAACATAGCCTTCTCCGTCCCCCCTTCGCAGTAACACCGAGTACAGGAATATTAACCTGTTTCCCATCGACTACGCCTTTCGGCCTCGCCTTAGGGGTCGACTCACCCTGCCCCGATTAACGTTGGACAGGAACCCTTGGTCTTCCGGCGAGCGGGCTTTTCACCCGCTTTATCGTTACTTATGTCAGCATTCGCACTTCTGATACCTCCAGCAACCCTCACAGGCCACCTTCAACGGCTTACAGAACGCTCCCCTACCCAACAACACATAGTGTCGCTGCCGCAGCTTCGGTGCATGGTTTAGCCCCGTTACATCTTCCGCGCAGGCCGACTCGACCAGTGAGCTATTACGCTTTCTTTAAATGATGGCTGCTTCTAAGCCAACATCCTGGCTGTCTGTGCCTTCCCACATCGTTTCCCACTTAACCATGACTTTGGGACCTTAGCTGGCGGTCTGGGTTGTTTCCCTCTTCACGACGGACGTTAGCACCCGCCGTGTGTCTCCCGTGATAACATTCTTCGGTATTCGTAGTTTGCATCGGGTTGGTAAGTCGGGATGACCCCCTAGCCGAAACAGTGCTCTACCCCCGAAGATGAGTTCACGAGGCGCTACCTAAATAGCTTTCGGGGAGAACCAGCTATCTCCCGGTTTGATTGGCCTTTCACCCCCAGCCACAAGTCATCCGCTAATTTTTCAACATTAGTCGGTTCGGTCCTCCAGTTAGTGTTACCCAACCTTCAACCTGCCCATGGCTAGATCACCGGGTTTCGGGTCTATACCCTGCAACTTAACGCCCAGTTAAGACTCGGTTTCCCTGCGGCTCCCCTATACGGTTAACCTTGCTACAGAATATAAGTCGCTGACCCATTATACAAAAGGTACGCAGTCACCTAACAAGTAGGCTCCCACTGCTTGTACGTACACGGTTTCAGGTTCTTTTTCACTCCCCTCGCCGGGGTTCTTTTCGCCTTTCCCTCACGGTACTGGTTCACTATCGGTCAGTCAGGAGTATTTAGCCTTGGAGGATGGTCCCCCATATTCAGACAGGATACCACGTGTCCCGCCCTACTCTTCGAGTTCACAACGTGTGCATTTTAGTGTACGGGGCTATCACCCTGTACCGCCGGACTTTCCAGACCGTTCCACTAACACACACGCTGATTCAGACTCTGGGCTCCTCCCCGTTCGCTCGCCGCTACTGGGGGAATCTCGGTTGATTTCTTTTCCTCGGGGTACTTAGATGTTTCAGTTCCCCCGGTTCGCTTCGTTAAGCTATGTATTCACTTAACGATAGTGTGTCGAAACACACTGGGTTTCCCCATTCGGAAATCGCCGGTTATAACGGTTCATATCACCTTACCGACGCTTATCGCAGATTAGCACGTCCTTCATCGCCTCTGACTGCCAGGGCATCCACCGTGTACGCTTAGTCGCTTAACCTCACAACCCGAAGCTGTTTCGTAAAACAGTTCGCGTTGCGAAAATTTGAGAGACTCGAACACACCGCTTTTCCTTTCTTATTACGGAGAAAGGAAACAGTGTGTCGTTTCAATTTTCAGCTTGATCCAGATTTTTAAAGAGCAAAACTTCGCAGCATACCTTTTCAGGTACACTCTGAAGTTTTCTTGTTATTCAGCAGTAAAGGATGGTGGAGCTATGCGGGATCGAACCGCAGACCTCCTGCGTGCAAGGCAGGCGCTCTCCCAGCTGAGCTATAACCCCATCGTAATACTCATCTCTCGTACCGGTCATTCATTTTCGGGCGCGGCGTGGTGAAGCGAAGCATACTGAAGTATGCGAGCTTTTCCACAACAAAGCACGAGCGTGAATTTGGTAGGCCTGAGTGGACTTGAACCACCGACCTCACCCTTATCAGGGGTGCGCTCTAACCACCTGAGCTACAAGCCTGCAGAGATGTTTTACTGCTTATTTTTCATCAGACAATCTGTGTGGACACTACAAAGGCAGGTTCTTTCAGGTAAGGAGGTGATCCAACCGCAGGTTCCCCTACGGTTACCTTGTTACGACTTCACCCCAGTCATGAATCACAAAGTGGTAAGCGCCCTCCCGAAGGTTAAGCTACCTACTTCTTTTGCAACCCACTCCCATGGTGTGACGGGCGGTGTGTACAAGGCCCGGGAACGTATTCACCGTAGCATTCTGATCTACGATTACTAGCGATTCCGACTTCATGGAGTCGAGTTGCAGACTCCAATCCGGACTACGACATACTTTATGAGGTCCGCTTGCTCTCGCGAGGTCGCTTCTCTTTGTATATGCCATTGTAGCACGTGTGTAGCCCTACTCGTAAGGGCCATGATGACTTGACGTCATCCCCACCTTCCTCCAGTTTATCACTGGCAGTCTCCTTTGAGTTCCCGGCCGAACCGCTGGCAACAAAGGATAAGGGTTGCGCTCGTTGCGGGACTTAACCCAACATTTCACAACACGAGCTGACGACAGCCATGCAGCACCTGTCTCAGAGTTCCCGAAGGCACCAAAGCATCTCTGCTAAGTTCTCTGGATGTCAAGAGTAGGTAAGGTTCTTCGCGTTGCATCGAATTAAACCACATGCTCCACCGCTTGTGCGGGCCCCCGTCAATTCATTTGAGTTTTAACCTTGCGGCCGTACTCCCCAGGCGGTCGACTTAACGCGTTAGCTCCGGAAGCCACTCCTCAAGGGAACAACCTCCAAGTCGACATCGTTTACAGCGTGGACTACCAGGGTATCTAATCCTGTTTGCTCCCCACGCTTTCGCACCTGAGCGTCAGTCTTTGTCCAGGGGGCCGCCTTCGCCACCGGTATTCCTCCAGATCTCTACGCATTTCACCGCTACACCTGGAATTCTACCCCCCTCTACAAGACTCAAGCTTGCCAGTTTCAAATGCAGTTCCCAGGTTGAGCCCGGGGATTTCACATCTGACTTAACAAACCGCCTGCGTGCGCTTTACGCCCAGTAATTCCGATTAACGCTTGCACCCTCCGTATTACCGCGGCTGCTGGCACGGAGTTAGCCGGTGCTTCTTCTGCGAGTAACGTCAATCACTAAGGTTATTAACCTTAATGCCTTCCTCCTCGCTGAAAGTACTTTACAACCCGAAGGCCTTCTTCATACACGCGGCATGGCTGCATCAGGCTTGCGCCCATTGTGCAATATTCCCCACTGCTGCCTCCCGTAGGAGTCTGGACCGTGTCTCAGTTCCAGTGTGGCTGGTCATCCTCTCAGACCAGCTAGGGATCGTCGCCTAGGTGAGCCATTACCCCACCTACTAGCTAATCCCATCTGGGCACATCTGATGGCATGAGGCCCGAAGGTCCCCCACTTTGGTCTTGCGACGTTATGCGGTATTAGCTACCGTTTCCAGTAGTTATCCCCCTCCATCAGGCAGTTTCCCAGACATTACTCACCCGTCCGCCGCTCGTCACCCGGAGAGCAAGCTCTCCTGTGCTACCGCTCGACTTGCATGTGTTAGGCCTGCCGCCAGCGTTCAATCTGAGCCATGATCAAACTCTTCAATTTAAGTTTGATGCTCGTGAATTAAACTTCGTAATGAATTACGTATGTTCACTCAGAGACTTGGTATTCATTTTTCGTCCGAGGACGTTAAGAATCCATGTCACTTTGAGTGCCCACACAGATTGTCTGATAAATTGTTAAAGAGCAGTGCGACGGCGCTTAGCGCTCTGTCGCGAGGTGGCGTATATTACGCTTTCCTCTTTCAGAGTCAACCTCATTTTTCAGAAGTTTTCTCTTTCCGACCCGGCTTACTCTGTGAAGTTGTTCACATTTGCCGTGTCAGTGGGAGCGCATTATAGGGAGTTCTCTTTGGATGGCAAGCGCTAAAATACAAAAAACTTATCAAGCGCTCATTATTTAAACTAAACGGTTATTCCCGCTCTGGCATATCAACAAAGAAACCCAGTCACCACGCGGCCTGCAGACGTATTCACGCCATTTCCCCTCGCAGATAAAAGAACGCCTTATCCTCGTCGCTTCCGGTTCGTCTCTCATTGTCATCCATCCCCATACCTATATAGCAACGGAAAACGCCATTCCGCGATGGCGAATTAAGCAGCGGCTTTGACGCATGACAAAGCGCCCGTCACCGACACCTTTCTATAATCAGGCCCGTTTCTTCATGACTGGTGTGAATCTATGGCTTATCAACTGAACATTAACTGGCCCGAGTTTTTAGAGAAGTACTGGCAAAAGCAGCCGGTAGTGTTAAAGCAGGCTTTCCCGAACTTCGTCGATCCGATCACCCCGGACGAGCTGGCCGGCCTGGCCATGGAGCCAGAAGTCGACAGTCGCCTGGTGAGCCTGGTCAACGGTCAGTGGCAGGCCAGCAACGGGCCGTTTGAACATTTCGACGGTCTGGGCGAGACCGGCTGGTCCCTGCTGGCCCAGGCGGTGAACCACTGGCATATGCCTGCCGCGGAACTGGTACGCCCGTTCCGCGTTCTGCCGGACTGGCGCCTGGACGATCTGATGATCTCCTTCTCGGTCCCCGGCGGCGGCGTGGGTCCGCATATCGACCAGTATGATGTCTTTATTATTCAGGGAATGGGCAGCCGTCGCTGGCGCGTGGGGGACAAGCTGCCGATGCGCCAGTTTTGCCCGCATCCGGCACTGCTGCATGTTGATCCTTTCCCACCGATCATCGATGAAGATCTGGAACCTGGCGATATTCTCTATATTCCACCGGGATTCCCGCACGATGGCATCACCCACGAAACCGCGCTGAACTACTCAGTGGGCTTCCGTGGCCCTAATGGCCGCGACCTGATCAGCAGCTTTGCGGACTATGTGCTGGAAAACGACCTCGGCGGCGAACACTACAGCGATCCGGACCTCACCTGTCGCGAGCATCCTGGCCGGGTAGAAGAGTACGAACTCGAACGCCTACGCACGATGATGATCGACATGATTAACCAGCCGGCAGACTTTACCCAGTGGTTCGGCCGCTTCGCGACCACGCCACGTCATGAGCTGGACGTCGCTCCGGCGGAACCGCCATATGCTGAAGATGAAATAGTCGATGCGCTGGCCGGCGGGGAAAACCTGTGCCGCCTGAGCGGACTACGGGTGCTGCATATCGGTGACAGCTTCTTTGTGAACAGCGAGCGCCTGGAAACGACCGATGCTCAAGCGCTGGACGCCCTGTGCCGCTACACCACCCTGAGCCAGCAAGAGCTGGGCGATGCGCTGCATAACCCTGCCTTTGTGGCGGAACTGACGCGCCTGATCAACCAGGGCTACTGGTACTTCGAAGAGTAATCCCGCCGCACCACCGCCGGGTAGCCGGGAGCCTGAAAGTCCCGGCTTCCGGCAGTTACAGTTGCTGCGTTGGCAACGTCAGGATAAACCGCGTTGAGCGGCTGTCGGACTCCACCGCCACGCTGCCGTGATGGGCAATCACAATAGACTTCACGATCGCCAGGCCAATCCCACTCCCCTCACCGCTGCGCTGACGGGACGGATCGACGCGATAGAAGCGATCAAACAGCCGGGGCAAGTGCTCAGCGGCAATCGGCTTGCCGGGGTTTTCCACCACCAGCATCACCTGCCCTGCGCGTTCATGGATGTGGATTGTCACCGTCTGCTGTGCCGGAGTATAACGAATGGCGTTCGACAGCAGATTACCGATCGCCCGGCGCAGCATCAGCGGATCGCCGGTCACCCAGCCGGCGCTCCCGCTCAGACGCAGCGTCACCGCCTGCTCTTCGGCCCAGGCCTCGAAGAAGTCGAACACTTTATTGACCTCATCCACCAGATTCATGGTTTTCTGCTCAGGCGTCAGCTGGTTATTGTCTGCCTGCGCCAGAAACAGCATATCGCTGACCATCCGCGACATCCGCGAAAACTCTTCCAGATTGGAATACAGCACCTCTTCCAGCTCTTTCTGATTACGAGTCTGGCTGAGGGCGATTTCGGTTTGCGTCACCAGATTGGTAATCGGCGTGCGGATCTCGTGGGCAATATCGGCGGAGAAGTTCGACTGGCGCGTAAAGACATCTTCAATACGCTCCAGCATATGGTTAAAAGAGAGCACCAGCCGTTCCAGTTCAACCGGGACACGACCGGGATCTAAACGCACGTCGAGATCTTTCGAGGTGATGTTCTGAATCTGTCGGCTGACCTGGCGAATGGGTTTATGCCCCTGATAGACCACGAACAGCACAATCAAGATGATAAGGAGGCTGATCACCGACGCCGCCGACACCAGCTTCGCCTTCAGCTCATTAATATAGTGCAGATGGAAATCGATCGATAAGGCCATCAGCAGGTGATACGCCGGTTTGCCATCTGCCTGTTTACCGAGCGGCAGCATAATCAGCCGCCAGGCGCGGGTCTGCAACTGATGATTATCATGGGTCATGACCTGCGGGTGCGGGTCGGTCCACGAAATCACGCTGCCGTCCTGCAGCTGCGCCGCCAGCCCAGGAGTGCGCAGAATATGGCTCAGGTCCGGGCCATTCGGCGACTGGAACAGGATCGTGCCGTTGGCATCATCCAGACAAATAAAGACGTTGGCATAGCCATCGATGACATTTTTCAGGATTTCCAGCCGTCGCGCCTGCGAGTCGTCGCCGTGATTAAGCACCGTTTCCAGGGTGGTCGCCAGCTGCTTTAAGTCATGAACGTCGCGCTCTTCAAAGTGCGCTTTAACCGAGTTGATCATTATCCAGGTGAACGCAAAGAACGCCACCACCGTCGCCAGGCTGATAAAAAAGGTCAGCCGGGTCGCCAGCGAAAACGGCCGCTGCAGCCACTTACTCGCCATCCGGCACCTCAAGCATATAGCCAACGCCGCGCACGGTCTGAATAAGCTTCGGCTCAAAATCATTATCTATTTTGGCCCGCAGCCGCTTCACCGCCACGTCGATAGCGTTGGTGTCGCTGTCAAAATTCATATCCCAGACCTGGGAGGCAATCAGCGACCGGGGCAGCACTTCCCCCTGATGACGCAGGAAGAACTCCAGCAGCGTAAACTCTTTGCTGGTCAGGGTGATACGTGCACCGCTGCGGGTCACTTTGCGGCTGGGCAGGTCGACGAATAAATCCGCCGCCTGAAACTGGTTTTCGACGATGGCCGACGCCCCGCGCCGCAGCAGGGTTCTTACCCGCGCCAGCAGTTCAGCAAACGCGAACGGTTTCACCAGATAATCATCCGCCCCCAGCTCCAGCCCCTTAACCCGATGTTCGACGGTGCCCAGTGCGGTCAGCAGCAGGACCGGCATGCTTTTCCCGGCGGCGCGCAGCATTCTGACGATATCCCAGCCGTTCACATCAGGCAGCATAATGTCGAGGATCAGCAGGTCATAATCGCCGGTCATCGCCAGGTGATAGCCGTTCAGGCCGTTATCGGCCAGGTCAACGACAAAACCGGACTCCGTCAGCCCTTTGGTCAGGTACTCACCGGTTTTCTTCTCATCTTCGACGATCAAAATCTTCATGACATGCTCCTTCACGCGCCGTTTGTGCGGGTTTCCAATTTTAGTGGAGAGCGACCGGATAGCAATGAATTCTCTGGAAAATGACAGCTTTGTCATTTTCCTGTCACGCGTCGAACAGAGGCGGTTTTGTAAAGTACCAGCCATTCAATCATCGCCAAAAAACGTCCTGCCCTATGCGCACATTAAAGCTCATCACGCTCAGCGTAGCCTTTGCTCTGACCGGCTGCCTCTCGCTGGCACCAGAGTACCAGCAGCCGGCCTCGCCGGTGCCGCAGCAGTTCTCGCTCAGCCAGAACAAGCTGGTCGCCGCCACTGCCCACTATCAGGATACCGGCTGGCGGACGTTTTTCGTCGACCCGCAGGTCAAATCGCTGATTGGCGAAGCGCTGCTGAACAACCGCGATTTGCGCATGGCGACGCTCAAGGTTCAGGAGGCGAGAGCGCAATATGGCGTTACCGACGCCGACCGCTACCCGCAGCTGAATGGCGCCACCAGCACCACCTACAGCGGCAAGTTCAAAGGCGATACCACCACCAACAGTGACTATCAGGCCGGGCTTAATCTCAGCTTCGATCTCGATTTCTTTGGCCGGCTGAAGAACTTAAGCGAAGCGGACCGGCAAAACTATTTCGCCAGCGAAGAGGCCCGCCGGGCGGTCCATATCCTGCTGATCTCCAATGTGTCGCAAAGCTATTTCAACCAGCGCCTGGCCTGGGCTCAGCTACAGGTGGCCCGGGAAACCTTGCAGAACTATCAGCAGTCATACGCCTTTGTGGAGAAACAACTGCTGACCGGCAGCACCAATGTGCTGGCGCTGGAGCAGGCTCGCGGGGTGATCGAAAGTACCCGCGCCGATATCGCCAAACGTGAAGGTGAACTGGCGCAGGCCAACAATGCGTTACAGCTGCTACTCGGCAGCTATCAGCATCTGCCCGATGACGCGGCCAGCAGCCTGCTTGATATCAACGGCGTGGTCTTACCGCCCGGGCTGTCGTCGCAGATCCTGTTGCAGCGCCCGGATATCTTAGAAGCCGAGCACGGTTTACGCGCCGCCAACGCCAATATCGGCGCCGCACGGGCGGCATTTTTCCCGTCGATAACCTTAACCAGTTCGTTATCCAGCAGCAGCACCGACTTATCGCGCTTATTTAACCCCGCCAGCGGGTTGTGGAATTTCGTCCCCAACATCGAACTGCCGATTTTTAACGCCGGGCGCAACCAGTCCAACCTCGATCTTGCCGAAATCCGCCAGCAGCAGTCGGTGGTGAATTACGAACAAAAAATTCAGACCGCGTTTAAAGAGGTCGCCGACGCGCTGGCCCTGCGCCAGAGCCTGGCCGACCAAATCAGCGCCCAGCAGCGCTACCTCGCCTCTTTGCAAATCACCCAGCAGCGGGCAAGAACGCTCTATCAGCACGGGGCGGTGAGCTACATCGAAGTGCTGGACGCCGAGCGTTCGCTGTTCACCACGCGGCAAACCTTGCTGGACCTCAACTACGCCCGTCAGGTCAACGAAATCACGCTGTTCACCGCTCTTGGCGGCGGATGGGTGGAATAACTTTTTATTTATTCTCAGGAGCATGAATCATGAATCAGGTCACGAAAACGATCGTTTTTGGCTTTCTTTCCGCAGTGATGTTTGGCGCCCAGGCCGCAGAGCATCAGCATGGCGACATGATGAATAGCCAGCCCGTCGCGCAGCAGGCGCAGGCCATCAGCGCCACCGGCGAGGTCAAATCCATTGATATGGACAGCAAAAAAGTCACCATCGCCCACGATGCCATCCCGGCCGTGAACTGGCCGCCGATGACCATGCGCTTCACTATTACCCCGCAAACCCAGCTCAACGACATTAAAACCGGCAGCAAAGTCGCCTTCACCTTTGTACAGCAGGGCAACCTCTCCTTATTACAGGACATCCATCTCGCGCAATAACGGCCCACGGAGATAACCACCAATAACGTTGATATGGATAAAGATATGGCATCGCTCACCCTCAAAAACAGTGCGCTAATCATCGGCAGTATGCTGATTGGCGGTCTTATCTCCGCAGGCCTGTATCGCTATTTTTCGCCCCCCGACGTGGCAGACAGCGCGGCGGCGAGCGGCGAACATGCCGCCCGTAAAGTCTTGTTCTGGTATGACCCGATGTACCCCAACACCCGTTTTGATAAGCCAGGAAAGTCGCCGTTTATGGACATGGACCTGGTGGCAAAATATGCCGATGAAGACGCGGCATCGTCCAGCACGCCCGGCGTGCGCATCGACCCGACGCAAACCCAAAATCTGGGCGTAAAAACCGAACCCGTGCGCCGGAAGCCGCTGCATTTCTCGCAGCGGCTTCCGGCGAGCGTCAGCTTTAACGAATATCAGTTTGTCATTGTCCAGGCACGCTCGGCGGGGTTTATCGACAAGGTTTACCCTCTGACCGTCGGCGATAAAATCCGCCAGGGCACGCCGCTGGTCGACCTGACGATCCCCGACTGGGTCGAAGCCCAGAGTGAATATTTACTGCTGCGGGACACCGGCGGCACCGCCACCCAGGTGGAGGGGATCCTCGAGCGCCTGCGCCTCGCCGGGATGCCGGAAGAGGATATCCGCCGCCTCAAAGCGACGCGCAACATTCAGACCCGCTTCACCCTCAAAGCACCCATCGACGGCGTAATTACCGCGTTTGATTTACGCAGCGGCATGAACATCACCAAAGATAACGTGGTGGCGAAGATTCAGGGGATGGACCCGGTGTGGATCAGCGCCGCGGTGCCGGAATCTATCGCCTGGCTGCTCAAAGACAGCTCGCAGTTTACGATCTCGGTTCCGGCGTGGCCCGGTAAGACCTTCACCATCAGCAAATGGACCATTTTGCCCAGCGCCGATGCCGAGACCCGCACCCTCCAGCTGCGCCTGCAGGTGGATAACCCGGATGAAGCGCTGAAGCCGGGGATGAACGCCTGGCTCCAGCTGAGCACGCAAAGTCAGCCAATGCTGCTGATCCCCTCCAAAGCGCTGATCGATACCGGCTCAGAACAACGGGTGATCACCGTCGATAGCGACGGGCGCTTCGTGCCAAAACGCATCGATGTCTTCCAGCAATCCGACGGCATGACCGCGGTGCGCAGCGGCCTTAGCGAAGGCGAAAAGGTGGTCTCCAGCGGCCTGTTCCTGATTGATTCAGAGGCCAATATTTCCGGCGCGCTGGATCGCATGCGCGCGCAGACGCCCGCCGCAACGCCGGCAAGTACGGTACCGGCGACACACGCCCACTGAGGAAATGACAAATGATTGAATGGATAATCCGTCGCTCGGTGGCCAACCGCTTTCTGGTGATGATGGGCGCGCTGTTTCTCAGTATCTGGGGCACCTGGACCATCGTGCATACGCCGGTCGACGCCCTGCCGGATCTCTCCGATGTACAGGTGATCGTCAAGACCAGCTACCCAGGGCAGGCGCCGCAGATCGTTGAAAACCAGGTCACCTGGCCGCTGACCACCACCATGCTGTCGGTGCCGGGCGCCAAAACGGTACGCGGCTTCTCGCAGTTTGGCGACTCCTATGTGTACGTGATTTTTGAAGACGGCACCGACCCGTACTGGGCGCGTTCCCGCGTGCTGGAATATCTCAATCAGGTGCAGAGCAAACTGCCGTCTGGCGTCAGCGCCGAGATGGGGCCCGATGCCACCGGTGTCGGCTGGATCTTTGAATACGCGCTGGTCGACCGCAGCGGCAAGCACGACCTTGCCGAACTGCGCTCGCTGCAGGACTGGTTTTTGAAGTATGAGCTGAAAACCATCCCCAACGTCTCCGAAGTGGCGTCGGTGGGAGGCGTGGTCAAAGAGTATCAGATTGTCGTCGACCCGCAGAAGCTGACCCAGTACGGCATCAGCCTGGCGACGGTGAAATCGGCGCTGGATGCCTCGAACCAGGAGGCGGGCGGCTCGTCGGTTGAACTGTCGGAAGCAGAGTATATGGTGCGCGCCAGCGGCTATCTGCAGACGCTGGATGACTTCAACAATATCGTGCTGAAAACCGGTGCAAACGGCGTGCCGGTCTACCTACGCGATGTTGCCCGCGTGCAAATTGGCCCGGAAATGCGCCGCGGTATTGCCGAGCTGAACGGCGAAGGCGAAGTGGCCGGCGGCGTGGTGATCCTGCGCTCCGGCAAGAATGCCCGCGAGGTGATCGCCGCGGTGAAAGACAAGTTAGAGACGTTAAAAGGCAGCCTGCCGCCCGGGGTGGAGATCGTCACCACCTACGATCGAAGCCAACTGATCGACCGGGCGATCGACAACCTCAGCCACAAACTGCTGGAGGAGTTTATCGTGGTGGCGCTGGTCTGCGCCCTGTTCCTGTGGCACATCCGCTCCGCCCTGGTGGCGATTATCTCTCTGCCACTCGGCCTGTGTATCGCCTTTATCGTGATGCACTTCCAGGGACTGAACGCCAATATTATGTCGCTCGGCGGGATTGCTATTGCCGTCGGGGCGATGGTCGACGCCGCCATCGTGATGATTGAAAACGCCCATAAACGGCTGGAAGAGTGGCAGCATCATCATCCACAGCAAAAGCTGAGTAACGACACGCGCTGGAAAATCATCACCGACGCCTCGGTGGAGGTTGGCCCGGCGCTGTTTATCAGCCTGCTGATTATCACCCTGTCGTTTATCCCGATTTTCACCCTCGAAGGCCAGGAGGGGAAACTGTTTGGCCCCCTCGCCTTTACCAAAACCTGGTCCATGGCGGGCGCGGCGCTGCTGGCGATCGTGGTGATCCCGATCCTGATGGGATTCTGGATCCGCGGCAAGATCCCGGCGGAAACCAGCAACCCGCTCAACCGCTTCCTGATCCGCATCTACCATCCGCTGCTGTTGAAAGTCCTGCACTGGCCGAAAACCACGCTGCTGATTGCCCTGCTGTCGATCCTCACCATTATCTGGCCGCTTAACCGCGTCGGCGGCGAGTTCCTGCCGCAGATTAATGAAGGCGACCTGCTGTATATGCCCTCGACGCTGCCGGGGATCTCAGCGGCGCAGGCGGCAGATATGCTGCAGAAAACCGACAAGCTGATCATGACCGTGCCGGAAGTGGCCCGGGTATTCGGTAAAACCGGTAAAGCGGAGACCGCCACCGACTCCGCGCCGCTGGAGATGGTCGAAACCACCATTCAGCTCAAGCCGCAGGATCAGTGGCGGCCGGGAATGACCATGGAGAAGATTATCGAGGAGCTGGATAAAACCGTGCGCCTGCCGGGGCTGGCGAATCTGTGGGTACCGCCGATCCGCAACCGTATCGATATGCTCTCCACCGGGATCAAAAGCCCGATCGGCATTAAGGTCTCCGGGACGGTGCTGTCCGATATCGACGAGGTCGCCGAACGGATCGAAGTTGTCGCCCGTACCGTGCCGGGTGTCACCTCAGCGCTGGCGGAACGCCTGGTGGGTGGGCGCTATCTCAATATCGATATTCAGCGCGAAAAAGCGGCCCGCTACGGCATGACCGTCGGTGACGTCCAGCTGTTCGTCTCCTCCGCCATCGGCGGCGCCATGGTGGGCGAAACGGTCGAAGGCGTTGAGCGCTACCCGATCAACATTCGCTACCCGCAGAGCTATCGCGACAGTCCGGAAGCCCTGCGCCAGCTGCCGATCCTGACGCCGCTGAAGCAGCAGATCACCCTCGGCGACGTGGCCGATGTGAAGGTGGTGACCGGCCCTTCGATGCTGAAAACCGAGAACGCCCGCCCGGCAAGTTGGATCTACATCGACGCCCGCGATCGCGACATGGTTTCAGTGGTGCACGATCTACAACAGGTCATCGCCCAGCAGGTGAAGCTGAAGCCGGGCATCAGCGTCTCCTACTCCGGGCAGTTTGAGCTGCTCGAGCGTGCCAACCAGAAGCTGAAGCTGATGGTGCCGATGACGCTGATGATCATTTTCGTGCTGCTCTATCTGGCCTTCCGCCGCTTTGGCGAAGCCTTGTTGATCATCACCAGCGTGCCGTTCGCTCTCGTTGGCGGGATCTGGTTCCTCTATGCGATGGGGTTCCACCTGTCCGTGGCGACCGGCACCGGGTTTATCGCGCTGGCCGGGGTAGCGGCGGAGTTTGGTGTGGTGATGCTGATGTATCTGCGCCACGCCATTGAGGCCGATCCGACGCTGGAAAATCCGCAGACTTTCAGCGCCGAGCGGCTCGACGACGCGCTGTATCAGGGCGCGGTGCTGCGCGTGCGGCCGAAGGCGATGACCGTGGCGGTGATTATCGCCGGTCTGCTGCCGATTTTATGGGGAACCGGCGCGGGATCGGAGGTGATGAGCCGTATCGCCGCGCCGATGATCGGCGGGATGATCACCGCCCCGCTGCTGTCGCTGTTTATCATTCCGGCGGCCTATAAGCTGATGTGGCTGTACCGCCACCGGCAAAAAGCACCGGCGTCATTGTAAGCGTTTGATATCAGAAGGGCGTCAACACGGCGCCCTTTTTGATAACCGCGGGATAGCACGCTCGGCACTCGCAAAAACGGGGCATAGCACTACACTGGTCATCGGATGCCACCACCAGCAGAGGGATCGCCTTGCAAACCGTTCGTACCGTGCCGTTACCCGGAGATAGCCGGATCGTAAATCTCTTTACAGCTCCCGAGCTTGCTGATGCTTTCGCCATCACGCTGCCACCGGATGCGCCTTCTGATATCAATATCCTGGCTCATCAGGTCCTGGAGAGGCCACCACGCTGGTTCAGATGGCTGCTGGCTTGTCGGGATATCATGGTCAAACCCTTTGGCATCCTCTCCTCCACGCAAATGCGTACCGCGTTAGTTGCAGACGGCACGCCGCACATCGATTTCTTTCCTGTCATCGCCGTAGAGAACAACGAGCTGATCATCGGCGCCAATGACCGGCATCTGGATTTCAGGATCTCGGTGCTGCAGCGTCACGGCGGTGAAGTCGATGAAAGAGAGGTTGTGCTGGCTTCCGTGGTGCACTGCCATAACCGGATCGGGAAGCTGTATATCACGCTGATTGCGCCCTTCCATCGCCTGGTGGTACGCGCCATGCTCAAGCGGGCGGCGGCACGGGGCTGGCACTAACAGCAGCAGCATGTCCGCCGCATGGCGACAGACGTGTCACGAACAGCCACAGCGTGAAGTCGGCGCTGGCCGGCTGGGTCTCGCCGTTTTGCTATGACGGTAGCGCAGGTAGAGATTATTGAGGATCAGCGCCGCACCGGTAATGCAGGCGCCGATGATTTCCGGGGCCGTGGGTTCCACACCCGACAGGGCCGAAATAGAAAACGCCGTTATCGGCACCACATCCATAAACAGCACGCCATTCAGCGGCGTCAGGATTTTATTGCCGATATTCCAGCACAGGATCCCGATAAAGCCGGCGATAATCGCCGTATAAAAGACATGAGGGATCACAAAGATAACATCGGCGAGCGCCGGCACGGACACCGCGCCGGTGAGATACAACAGCGCGTTCAGCACCAGGATGCTCGTCATGCCGAGACAGGTTGTGACGGCCGTATATTTGAGCGGCGACCAGTGGGGAAAATAGCCCGCGCCCACCGTATAAATCACCCAGCACAACGCCCCCAGAATGATCAGCGCATTGGCAATATAGCCGGAGGGGCTACTGAACACGCTGCCATATTGCCCTTTGGTCATCACGGTGAGAACGCCAAAAAACGACAACATAATCAGGCCAATGGAAAGCACCGGCGGCACAATACGGCGGAGGATACCGTTAACCACAATGCCCAGCATCGGCATGGTGGCCATCATGATCGACGCCGTCAGCGCCCCGGTTTTTCCAGCCATCTGCTGGCCTGAAAAAACCAAAAAGCCAAACCCGACAAACCCTGCAGAGCCCAGTAGCCAGGCCAGCCACACTCGCTGTCCGCGCAGGCTCAAGCCCGCTCGCCCTTCACGTAAACAGAGCGCGATCGCTAGCGCCAGCCCGGCAAAACCGTAGCGCAGCGTGGTAAAGGTATAAGGATCAAACCGCGTCAGGGCGCTGGTCATGACGGGAAACGTCGCTCCCCAGGAGAGCGTGGCGATCAGGCAGCAGATCACGCCGGTTGAATAGCTATTTTTCATCGTGAGATATCCGGTAAACGCCCACTGCAACGCGAGTGAGGTGGCGCGCAGAAATACAGGCGTACGGCAGAGATAAACCGGGATTGCAGCAACGCGTAGCCGGCACAGCGACTGCCGTGCCGGTTGCGGATCAACCCGGAGAAAAGACTACTCCGTCGGCAATACGCCCCCTTTCGCCCAGTGGGTCCGGGGGATTTCGAGGATCACCACATCCACGCTCTCGGGTTTGCACTTCAGGGTTTCCACGGCCACCCGGGTCGCTTCCCGGGCAAAATCGCGTTTTTGTTCCGGCGTACGGCCAGGTTGCAGTTCTAAACGGATAACAGGCATTTTTATTCCCTCGTAGTAACGCGCCTTGTTGGCGTCGACGGATTTATCTTTGCCGATACGGGAAGCGGGATAAATGTGTGTTAGGTTAAGTGATTCAGAACCTACAGGTTGTTAATCATGGATAAACTGGCCGGCATGGAGATGTTTGTCAGAGTGGTCGAATGCGGCAGCTTTGCCGCCGCGGCCGATATCAGCGACGTATCGGCCACCATGGTCGCCAAGCAGATCAGGGCCATTGAACAACGGCTCGGCGCCCGTTTGCTGCACCGCACCACCCGTCGCCAGCAGCTTACCGAAGTCGGCCAGCTCTATTACGAGCGTTGTCGCCGGGTGCTGGCGGAGTTTTCGCTCGCCGAACACAGCGCCATGGAGCTGCAGTCGACCCCCAAAGGGCTGGTGCAGATGGTCGCCCCGGTCAGCTTCGGCAGCCAGGTGCTGGTGCCGGCGTTGAGCGTCTACATGGCTCAAAACCCGGAAGTGAACGTGATGCTGACGCTGGATAACCAGACGCCCAATTTGCACCGGGGGAATGTGGAATTAGGCATTCATATCGGCAAGATTAACCAGCCAGATATCGTTGCCCGGCCGCTGCGTGCCTATCAGCGGATCCTCGCCGCCTCCCCCGACTACCTTCGCCAGCACGGAACGCCGGAGCACCCTGACCAGTTGGGCAATTTTAGCTGTCTGGGGATCTCCTATTGGGTACATCAGGATCGCTGGGAACTGATTGGCCCTGACGGGGAAATGTTTAAGGCGCTGGTGACAGGGCGATTTACATCGAATCAAGGGGATGCGTTGAGGATAGCCGCCCTTAATGGCTGCGGGATTGTGCTGCAGCCGGAGTCGATTCTGGCGGCGGATATCGCCGAGGGACGGCTGGTGCAGGTGCTGCCGCAGTGGGCCTACAAACCGACGCCGATGTACCTTATTTATCACCAGGATACCCGGCCATCAGCCAAGCTGCGCAGCGTGATTGATTTCCTGATGCAGCGCTTTGGCGCCGGGCACTAAGCCACCTGCCGCACAACGCCAACCGGGGGCCTGCTACCCCCGGTGACGAGCATCAGGCGCGCTTTTTCTCCAGCGCTTCCCACAGCCCCATCAGGTAGGTTACCCCTAAGGCGCGATCGAACAACCCGTATCCCGGACGCCCGGTTTCTCCCCAGATAAAGCGGCCATGGTCAGGACGAATATACCCGTCAAAACCGTTATCGTGCAGCGCCTGCATCACGCGGTACATATCCAACGAGCCGTACTGCGAAGGGTGAGCCGATTCGTAGAAGTCTTTGTCTTTAATCAGCTTGATATTGCGCACGTGGGCAAAGTGGATCCGCTTGCGGCGCGTAAATTCAGCAAGAATTTCATAGACGTTGTTATTCGGGTCTTCGGCAATCGAGCCGGTGCACAGCGTAATGCCGTTGGCCGGTGAATCGACGGCGTCGCAAATCTTCGTCAGATCCGCATGGTTTTTAACGACACGCGGCAGACCGAAAATAGAATACGGCGGATCGTCCGGGTGAATCGCCATTTTCACGCCAACTTCTTCACAAACCGGAATAATCTCCCGCAGGAAATAGAACAGGTTTTCACGCAGTTTATCGTCATCCACCCCGTTATAGCGGGCGAAGAGTTCCTGTACTTTTGCCAGACGCTCAGGTTCCCAGCCAGGTAACGCAAAGCCGTTGGAGTTATCGAGCACCTCTTTGACCACCTCTTCGAGGCTTTTATCAATGCCGTGCTTTTCGAAGGCCATGGTGAGGGAACCGTCCGGCAGGACGTAATTCATATCGGTTTTCATCCAGTCAAACACCGGCATGAAGTTATAGCAGATGACCTTGATCCCAAAGCCCGCCAGGTTGCGGATGGTTTGCTTGTAGTTCTCGATATAGCGGT
Organism: Klebsiella sp. B345; assembly: GCF_051131735.1. NCBI lineage: Bacteria > Pseudomonadati > Pseudomonadota > Gammaproteobacteria > Enterobacterales > Enterobacteriaceae > Klebsiella > Klebsiella sp. B345. Next base: position 3,581,060 of record NZ_CP180443.1, on the reverse strand, counting down.
CGCGTTCGGGGGTGCCAATTTTGATATCGTCATGAATATTAACGCTTTCAATCACTTCCATCGTCAGGCCCGCGTCATGAGCCTGTTTCACCAGCGCGCGAATTTTGTCGACAGGCCACACTTCACCGGGAGCCACATCATACAGCGCCCCCACAACCCCCTCGACACCCGGCACCTGCCGGATATATTCCAGCGGGATTTTATCTTCCTGTGGCCCAAACCAGCGCATTGTCATCTGCATTTCGTATCCACCTTATCGTTGCATCAGTGCATGTTGATGTGTATGTACCATACTAGTATTTAAATCATATGCACTAATGCTCTTACGATCAACCACCCGATAAAAAAAGAGTGCGTCGACGCAAGAAATCTATTTCCCATCAGAAATACATGAAGGCTCATCGGGATGATGACATTGTTTTTTGTTTGTAAAACAAAATAACTATTTTAATTTTTAGACTCACATAATCGCTATTATTTTTTAACACAAAAATAAATATAAAAACATTCACCCCAGCCTCAGCATGCTTGCCGAGAAATAATATGCGACATGTCACATTTCTATTATCATGACTTGTATGGTAGTAGACATAAAGTAAAAATAGGGTTTACTCTCATCCTCCTTGAATCCCCGTAATGCACCGAACCCCGCTTAACCGCGGGAACTTTTAGCGCAAAAAAACACCTTTACGGAGTAGGTATGTCGCTGATAAATAATAACTTCATGATAAACAACGAGCCAGGACGGCGGTTATATTCTGATGTAGCAAAAACATTGCCGATTATTGATTACCACTGCCATCTTGATGCTAAAGCGATTTGGGAAAATAAACCGTTTCGCGATATCACCCAGCTGTGGCTGGAAGGCGACCATTATAAATGGCGGGCGATGCGGGCCAACGGCATTGCCGAACGGTACATTACGGGACAAGCCAGCGCGGAGGAAAAATTTGCCGCTTGGGCGCAGACGGTCGAATCCAGTTTTGGTAATCCGCTGTATCACTGGACGCACCTCGAGCTGAAACACTATTTTGGCATCGACGACACGCTCAACAGTAAAAACTGGCGCGATATTATGGCGCGCTGTAATGCGCAGTTACGTCAGGACGATTTTTTACCGCAGGCGCTGATCTGCCGCTCCAACGTCGAAGCGCTGTGCACCACCGACGGCCCGCTCGACGATCTGACATGGCACCAGCTGCTGGCGACAAAGGCCGATTTCGCTCCCCGGGTTCTGCCCACCTTCCGCCCGGATGAGCTGTTCGACGCCCATCCCGAGCGCTTTCTGACGTTTGTCTCGAAGCTGGCGCAGAAAACGCAGCAGACCATCACCTCGCTGGAAACTTTCCTGGCCGCCCTCGAGGCGCGGGTAAGCTTTTTCCACGACACCGGCTGTCGCGTGTCGGATCACGGGCCGCTGGAGATCCGCTTCCGCCCGCTCGACGCAGTCGCGCAGGCCGCGCTGTTTCAGCGTCGGCTGGCAGGCGATACGCTGACGGAAGACGAATGCCAGGCCTGGGACAGCATGATCTTTGTCGCGCTGGCCAAAATGTACAAGCAACGCGACTGGGCCATGCAGATCCACTTTGGCGCCATTCGTAACAACAACCTGCCGATGTTCAATCAGGTCGGCATCAACTGCGGTTTTGACTCCATCGGCGATCAGACTCATCTGGCGCAGAGCCTCAACGCGTTGCTCAACGCCATGGTGGAAAATAACGGTCTGCCTAAAACCATTGTTTATAACCTCAACGCCCGCGACAACGACGTGGTGGCCTCCACCATCGCCAACTTCCAGAGCGGTGAAGACGGCATGAAATCGCCGCTACAGTTCGGCTCCGGGTGGTGGTTTAACGATACGCGACGCGGCATGGTCAACCAGCTAAACACGCTGGCCGATCAGGGCTTGCTGGCCAACTTTATCGGCATGCTCACCGACTCCCGCAGCTTTGTCTCCTATACCCGCCATGACTATTTCCGCCGGATCCTCTGCGACCTGGTGGGCGGCTGGGTCGAGCGCGGCGAAGTGCCGGACGATCGCGACATCCTCGACACCATGATCCGCGGAATTTGCGTGGACAACGCCCGCCGTTATTTTCGTTTTTGATCGCCAGAGACAGGGATAAAACATGACTCGTCAAAACAGAAAGGTAACCATCCCCGTCAGTATCGGCTACGGTCTGACGGACATCATGGGCGGCGGCGCATTTACCGTTATCGGCGCCTGGCTGCTGTTCTTCTACACCACGTTTGTCGGCCTGTCGCCGATTGAAGCGGCATCGATTGTGGCGATCGCGCGCATCGTCGATGCCGTCGTGAGCCTGTTTATGGGCAGCTTCACGGACCACTTTTATAAAAACTATCTCGGTAAGAAATTCGGCCGTCGCCGGTTCTTCCTGCTGATCGGCGCGCCGCTGATGCTGGTTTATACCCTGCTGTGGCTGGACGGCATGAACTACTGGTTCTATCTCGCGGTGTATCTGGCCTTTGAGATCATCGCCGCCATGGTGCTGATCCCGTGGGAGACGCTGCCTTCAGAGATGACCAAAGATTTTAATGGCCGGACCAAGCTGTCCACCTGCCGCATGTTCCTGTCGGCCTCCGGGACCTTTCTGGCGACCTTTATTCCAGGCCTGCTGATTGCCGCGCTGGGGGAAAACAACGCCGATGCGTATCTGATCAACGGCGTGGTGTTTGCCGTGATGTTTATGATCTGCGTGTTTATTTCGTGGAAAGTGACCTGGGAACGCGAGCTGACGCCGGAAATGCTGGCGGAACTGGAGAAAGAGCAGAAACCGACAAGCGGCGCCGAAAAACTGGCGGCTTTTGGCAACCTGTTCAAGGAGTATGCCTCGACCCTGAAAGTCCGTGCGTTCCGTAAGCACCTGGCGATCTATCTGTTCTCCTTTACGGCAAAAGATGTCTACAACACCGTGTTCGTGTTCTTCTGCGTTTACTGCCTGCAGGTCTCCTCTTCGCTGGCGGGATCGCTGCTGTCGATGAGTATTGTCGGGCTGCCGGTAACCCTGGCGGCGGGCGTGGCAATCATTAAGTATGGCCCTTCCCGGCTGTATGTTTTCGCCTACTGCCTGATGCTGCTGTGCCTCGGCGGCTTCTTCCTGGTGTATCAGTTCCCGACCGACAATAAAGTCATGCTGCTGGTGATCCTCGCTGGCGTATATCAGGTTGGCCGCTGCGTGCTGGAATTTACGCCGTGGAATGTCTTCCCGTTTATTCCCGATATTGACGAGATGATCACCCGCCAGCGTCGTGAAGGGCTGTTTGCCGCCGTGATGACCTTCTCGCGGAAAACGACGGTCGCCATCGCCACCTTTGCCGTAGGCCTGCTGCTGCAAAGCGGCGGCTTCGTGAAAGGCAGCCTGACGCAGCCGCAGGAAGCCATCAACACCATCGCCACGCTGCTGTTTGCCGGCACCGCCGTGCTGCTGCTGATTGCGTTGTGGCAGGCGCTGACCTTCCATCTGAACAAGCGCACGCACAAGATTTTTGTCGATGAGATTGAGCGCCTGAAGGCCAACGGTCTTAAGCAGGAAGTGACGCCTGAAGCACGCCATGTGGTTGAAGACCTGACGGGTTACCGCTATGACACGCTGTGGTGCGACACGCCGCCGGAGCGGGCAAAGGCAGGAGAGCCCACCACCGTTCTGAACTGACAAGCTATGTGGCAGCAGCATCACGCCTGCTGCCACATAGCTCAGTAGCACACGCAAAAAGCCGGTGTACCGCCCTCTCGCGAGCATCGGCTTTTTACTGCTCCCCCCCGGGGCGTGAGCCCACCGAGAGGAACCCGAGCTACTGCACCATCTTCTGCGTTTTTTCGACGTCTTTCAGACCGCCTTCATTGATGGCGTGCTTATACCCCAGCTCCTGCAGCATCTTTTCCGCTTTACCGGACTGGTTGCCGGTATTGCAGTACAGATGCAGCGTGTCGTCTTTATCTTTGGTGACTTCGCCAATGCGTGCTTCCAGCTGCTTCAGGGGAATGTTTGTCGCCCCTTCCACATGCGTTTCCTGATACTGGTCGGGAGTGCGGACATCAATCCAGTGTTCAGCGGCCCACAATGACGTGGAGGCCATGAGCAGAGCGCCCGTTACGATCGTTTTTTTGACTGTCTGACCCAGAGTAAACATCACGGTAGTTCTCCTTTTTTGTTTTTCCTGACATCGGCAGCCATAGTAGGTGAAATTATTCCTGCAGTTCTTTGACCTCATCTGGAAAATGACGAGAAACTGTTCAGGAACCTCGCACGGGTTGCTTTTCAGACCAAATAGCCATAATCCATTCATGGATTATATGCATGTGTAAAAGCGAGTAAAAACAGCGGGAACAGTGGAGGACTGAGATAAAATGGCTATGCTTAAAGATAACGTCACGTTGTAATTCATTGATTTTATTTCCAGGGAGTAGATATGGGGTTCTGGAGAATTGTATTGACGATTATTCTGCCGCCGCTCGGTGTGCTGTTAGGTAAAGGCTTCGGCTGGGCATTTATTCTGAATATTGTGCTGACCCTGCTGGGCTACATCCCCGGCCTGATTCATGCTTTCTGGGTACAAACGCGCGATTGATCCACGTTCCTGTACGGCGCAGCAGCGCCGTTTTTATTTGTTCGCTGATACCGGGCCTGCCCGCAGTTTATATTCACTTCATTTATTCTTCAAAATATATCCAGCCGCATTATCATTTTTATTTAACTCTGAAAACAAGGCAGAAGGTTCTTATTATGTTTTGTTTTCAGCTGGACTTTATTTTTATTACTGGGTAAATTTACAGGTGTTATTTAGTCGCGATATGAACGTGTGACTGCACGCCTACATCGCTCATCACAATCACTATTTATAGAGAATAGCCATTATGACTGATGTGGATTGTATTTCAGATTCGGGTGAACCAGAAGTATTGCCAAAAAATAAGCGCCAGTTAACCGTGGGTTATGTGCGTCGTTTTGCCGACCACAGCCGTCTTGCTGCATTGACCATGAGCGGCAAGTGGCTGGAGGCAGCCGGGTTTACGACAGGCACCAAGGTGGATGTGCGGGTGATGGACGGCTGCATTGTGCTAACGGCAATTGACCCCGAGCCGAAACTGGAAGCGGCGATGCGCCGGGTTGAGAAGCTGTCGGCAAGAAAGCAAAAGCAGGTTCAGGAGTTTATTGGGGTGATAGAAGGGAAAGGTGCGCGGGCGTAATCAGCATTGCTCCTGATGGGTCAGGAGCGTTTATTTTCTTGCAGCAGATGTTGTAATGCTTGCGGTGTTAACGGCGGATGAGTTCGATGCAGCATCGCATGGCAATTAGGGCATACCGGAATAAGATCGGTGTTGGGGTTCAGCTGGTAATCCTGTTTAATCGCCGACAGCGGTACCAGATGGTGAACGTGAATAAAGCCTTTGCCAATATTTCCGTATTGTTTTTCCATATCGAGGCCGCACACTTTGCACGCACAACCATGATAGCGAATTGCGGCCTCCCGGGCGCGACGATCCCTTTCGTAGCGGTTAACCATGACCTGAGTAGCCGCCCCTTCGACAAAATCAGCCGTCGAGCGCCATTCCTCCGGGAAGACATATTCCTCAGTCGAGTCATTTTCTTCAGGACCATGAATGATCCGAAACCCTTGTTCGGTCAGCAGTCTGACGCACTTCGATTTAACCCCACCGCTAAAGTCCGCCGGCGTAAATTCCACGCCCGTCATCAGGGTCGCGGCGATGCCCACGATGGCTTTTGAGGGATAGCGACGCCCTTCAAATTCCACTTCATACAACCGCGCCGGCTTGAATTGATGCACGACACCGGCATCGTAAGCGTGGATGGCTTCGATGATATATTTGCGTGGTAGATGGTCAGGCAGCGTTTTCATAGAGTGAATTATTGTTGTCGAAAGAGGCTTTATTATACGTAAAGCGGCAAGTTACTTTCTAATACATGCATTCAAATTATGAATCAAACGAGACCGGAGTTAAGTCTCAGGGCTTAGAAGCTTGAACAGGCGGTGTTTTGCGAGCATCATCGCAATTATTTAGCTCACGATCTGACGCGATGGCTTCCAGTAAAACCCTACAACACGCAATTGCCAATATCACAATCTGGCGTAAAGGCGAACAGCGTGCACCGCATAAGCCGCTGTTGTTACTCCACGTGCTGTCTCAATATCAGCGTGGACACCCGCGGATGTTTGATTACACGTCTGAGATTCGCGATCAGCTACGTAGTCTGCTGGAACGTTTTGGCCCGCAGCGTGCGCAATACCGCCCGGATATGCCTTTCTGGCGTTTAAAAGGCGACGGATTCTGGGAACTTCACAACGCCGAGCTTTGCTCGACAATAGGAAGTGACCAGCCCCCACCTAAAGAGCTGGAATCCTGCCACGTGGCGGGAGGTTTTGACGAAGCGCATTACTCGCTACTCGCCGCCAACCACAAGCTGATTAACACCCTGGCACATCAGATCCTCGACGCCCATTTTCCGGAGAGTATCCAGGAAGAGATCGCCGACGAGATGGGTTTTAGTCTCCAGCAAATCCGTAGGGAACGCGATCCGCAGTTCCGCCAGCAGGTCCTTAGGGCCTATAACTACGAGTGCGCCATCTGCGGCTTCAATATGCGCCACGATAATACTTCCGTTGCGCTGGAAGCGGCCCATATCAAATGGAAGCAGCATGGCGGACCCTGTGAAATCCCCAACGGTCTGGCGCTGTGCGCCATTCACCATAAGGCGTTTGATAAAGGATCGATTGGCCTGGATGAGCATATGCGGGTCCAGATTTCTCCAGCCGTTAACGGTAGCGGCATCGTCGGGAGGCTGTTCTGGGACTTTGACGGAAAACCGATCGGCTTACCGCAAGGGCGAGATAATTACCCGAAAGAGGGTTTTGTGGAATGGCACAGGAAAGAGGTGTTTAGGGGCTAGTTTAGGTAGGGAAAAGCCAGAGAAGTGGTGTTGGTGCGAAGGCCGGACTCAAAACACAATATAACTAATTGATACAAAAGAATTTAATATTGCTAACTCAAAAACATGCCCCTTTTTGTGCCCCCAGCCGTTTTGTTGCCATTGTATGGATAACGAGTTGAAGCATATACCTTTTATGGATAGTTATTCTTACCGGTTAGGTTCCGTCATGCGGATCCTTACCAGAACAAAACTTAACAACCCATTAATTTGACAGCCGCCCTGATATAACTCTCTTCAGGTTTGAATCGTGACATGTGTCGCACGCAGATAACCGGAATATTTCTACTGTTAAGATTGGCCATAAATGCGAAAGTAGTGTGGTAGCCTTTCGGCTGAGAAAATTTGAGAGTAGTTGCATCGCCAAAGTGCTTTAGCAACAAACTCGCGGCTGAGAGTGACTGGAGACTGTTGCTATATGCAACGATCAAATCTGGTTCGCTCAAATGGGCTGTTACATGCTCAAAAAATGCCATTGAGTTTGCTTCGATTTCATTCATTGTCATCTCGTGACGAGCTGCTTCTTTTTTCAGGGTTGCAGCATTCTGAGAACACATCATTAATGCGTTGGTATAAATAACATCTTCCCAGCTATAACCGAGACAAGAAGGTATTTGCTGGAGTCTTTTAGCAAGATGAGTGATCCCCCATTTTCCTTGTATCCCTTCTTGAATACCTGAAATAAAAGGATGTTCATAATCTTGCAGAATAGACTGGCGGTTAGTCATGCATGAATCAGCTAACGAGCCATTAAAGCCCATCATAATCAGCCTTTTTCTCGATGGCGTTGCAGCCAAGAGGTCAAAAGCGCAGTCATAAGGTCGACCAGGCAAATCAGCCAAGTCAAAGCGGGAGAGTCCTTCTAGAATGAAATCTCTGGTCTTGTCCACTGCTTAAATCTTCTCATGAAGTTGCATAGCAACATCATACGCAAAAAAAGTTTTTTTGCATTTAACTGTTCACACTGTTCACCTCCTTGTTTTTCTTTTTAATATCATAGTGATAGATGGTGAACGGTTGGTGAAGAGTGAACAGTCAACTCTTCACCTCAGCGCGTTTCTGGCCAGTTTCCGGCGACCATCACCGCAATACGATGGTGATGAGGGGGGGGGTAAAAAGTTTTTTTGGGTTTAACTGTTCACACTGTTCACCTTTGGTTTTTTATTAATACTTTCATAGTGATACAGGGTGAACATACGGTGAAGGGTGAACAGTGGATTGTTCACCCTTGAGGGAGGGGCAGATACAAAAAGACCGGCGGTTGCCGGTCTGAGACAGGTTAAGTCGCGGTGGGTTCATCGCACTTCGGCAGCCAGTCGCCGTAGCTTTCTTCTTTCAGCGACAGGTTGGTCTGCATACCTTGCTTTGTGTGCCGCTTCTCATAATTCATCCCGTACTCTTTCAGCATCATGGGCAGCCCCAGCCCGAACATTTTCAGGCTGAGCACATTCCTGTACCCGTTGGCCTCCATATAGGCCAGATACGCGTGATAGAGATATTTACGGTAATTACGCGGGATGATACTGGCATTGCCCATAAACATCCCGCTGGTCTGCGGCAGCGCCTCCAGATAGCCGCAAAAATCAAACGTCGGGTCAGCGTCGCGCTTGATGCTCAGCGCCTCGTCGGAGTTCTGCTGCGACTGGAGCAGCGCGCGGGCACTCATCGGGTCGCTGAACTGCTGCATCAACTGGCGCACAATCACGGCCAGCTCGCGGGCGATTTTATCCCTGAGCTGCGGGTCGCGCTCCTCCGGGGCTATCTGCTCCGGGAAGTGGATGATTACCCGGCGGCGTGACACGCCGCCGCTGCGGTCGGTGAAGCGCATCGGGTTATTGTTGACCGCCAGAATCACCGCCGGAATATGCGTCGAGTACGGGTTCTGGTATTTCGGGTCGACGGAGACCGCATCGCCGCCGGTAATGGCCTTGAGTCCGGCACCGTCACCGCTCCATTTCTCCTGGTCAGGCAGACGAATAAGCGAGAAGCCAATCAGGGAGGCACGCTTGCGCGGGTCTTCCAGCGTGTCGATATCGGCTGACGTGGCGTTATCCTCTCCGGCCAGCATCGTGGCGATTTCGGCGAGGATACTTTTCCCGCTGCCGCCCGGCCCGGTCACTTCGAGAAAGAGCTGCCAGTCGTAGCGGTTCGCCAGCACCATAAACAGTGCGGCCAGAATCACATTACGTTTTGTCGGGTTGCCACTGGCCGCCCGGTCGAGCCAGCGCCAGAAGTTCGGCGCGTGGGTCTCCAGCGTTTCGCCCTCCACCGGCGGGGTAAAATCCACGTCACACAGGGTGCGCAGCCAGTGCGATTTGCTGTGCGGGCTGAACAGGCCGCTTTGGGTATCGAGCACCCCGTTGCGAAAACCAATCAGACGGCGTGCCGGTGCATCCTGCTGCGGAATAATCAGTTTCAGGGTCTCCACCACCGACGCAATTCTCCCCGACGAGAACGGGGCGCGCAGGCGCTGGAACAGCCCGGCCACATCGCGGGCAAAATCAGACGGCGGAATCACCTTCCAGATGCCACTTTCATAGCGGGACAGGAGCTGGCCGTTGGCGTCCACGGCCAGCGCTTCACCGTAATGCTCATGGACCCGCATCGCCTTATCACTGGCGCTCATGGCGGTAAATTCCGCCTCGCTCATGGTGTCGAAGGGGCTTTGTGCCGCTGGCCGGATGGCGGCATAAATGGCTTTCCGCGTGGCATCCTCCCCCTTCAGCATCATCGCATCATTCCAGTCACCGAACACCGGTGGCAGGGCGACAATGCCCTCACAGGCCTGAGCGGCCGCAGCGGCTTTGTTCTGGCCGGTGCCGTTCAGGTCACGGTCAGCGGCGAGGATAATCTGACAGGCCGGGTGTTTCTGACGGGCCAGGCTCGCCAGAGAAAGAAGGTTCACGGACGACAGCGCCACCATGACGGTTTCTCCGGTCAGGTGATGCACGGTAAGGGCCGTCACATAGCCCTCTGCTATCCACAGGCGTTTCCCGGCCTGTTTCTGCCCGTCAATGAGATGGCATGCCCCTTTCACCTGTCCGGCTTTCAGGGTGCGCTTGAGACCCTCAGCGTTAATGAACTGGAGGTTAACCAGCGCGCCGGTCCCGTCATACAGCGGCACCACCACATCACCGGCGCGGTAAGCCACACCGCCGGTTTTGTGAGACGCGGTCAGCGTCAGACACTTACGACCGGCAAAGCCCTTGCGGGTCAGGTAGGCGTTGCCGGTGGCCGGGCGCGTTTTCTCCAGCAGCCCGACGGCCAGCGCGGCCGCCGCCTTGCGGTCGGCCTCCGTTCCGGCCTCTGCGGCTGCCACCACCTCCGGGGACACCGGCGGCAGATGGCCGGTGACGGCGTTCACCTTCCCGGCGGCCTCGGATGCCGATATGCCGAACACCTTCTCAACCAGTTTCAGGCCGTCACCGGCGCCGCACTGGTTACAGAACCATGTGCCGCGCCCCTCTTTATCGTCAAAGCGGAACCGGTCAGCGCCGCCGCACACCGGACAGGCCTGATGGCGGTTTTTTATCACTTTCATTCCCAGCGCCGGGAGAATGCGCGGCCAGTGGCCGCACGCCTGTTTTACGGTGTCCGTTACGTTCATTTTCATGGTGATTGTCTCCCTCAGTGCAGTACAGGCGATGTCAGATGGCGGGCGCAGAGCTCATCCATCACGGCGAGCCCGAGGAAGGACAGCGACGGGGCAGCTTTCAGCGGCCCGGCCTGCATCAAATCTTCCAGCAGCGCACAGGCAATCAGACGGCCTTTTTCCTCGCCGTGCTGGCGCAGATAGAAGCCCTCCAGCTCGGCGGCGATGGCGCTTTCCAGCGCGTCAAGGGTGAGGTGGGGATAGCGGTGCTGACGTTCGCACAGGGTCAGCCAGGCACAGGCCACGGCCCGGCGATACAGCGCGGCACGCAATACAGGCGGCAGAGGCGTTTTCATACGTTGCCCTCCCCGGTCAGCCAGCGCTGGTTGCAGCGTTCGACCACGCCGTCGAGCTGGGCGGTCATGAGGTAAATCACGGAGGTAAGCTGTAACTGCTGAGTCGGGTCACGACGCAGGGAGGTGCAGTCCTGCACCTGCATCAGCTCGCTAACAAGGTGGCCGACGTTGCGAAGATGCTCCAGGCATTCAAGGTCATTCTGGCTGAATGCAGTCAGGCGCTGATTTTGTAGTATGGCTGAGGTGTTAACAGGCATGATTCCGTCTCCTGAGGATGTGCGTATCCCTGCGCAAGTACGCACATTTTATTTTTGGGTGTCGTTTTTAATTACAGATAATGGCGGTAGCTGTTATCCGGTTTTATTTTCGTGTCCGTGTCGACATTATTCCGCCATTTCCGCACCGCCGGTGCCGGACGTCTCTCCGGGGAAATATCACCCGGATACTTATCGATATTCCGCACGCGGTATTGCTGTAATTCCGGGTCAGCAGCGATTTCACGTAAAACGGCATGGCGGTTTTCAGGGTTGCGCTTTATTAAATCGGGGCGCTCACAGGTAAAGTCCCGCAAAAAGCGACCGAGCGGAATTTCTGCCATGCTGCCACCGGCAATAATACGAATAAGGATGGTGTAGGTGTGCCGGTACGGATTCCAGACCAGCCCCGGACAGCGGTACGGCATGTCCCACGGAATACCATCGGCCAGCATGCCCGACACCATTACGTCAGGAAAACCGGAGCTCCGGTATATTTCACCCGGCTGAGGGAAATCAAACATGCTGTTCACCTCCGCTCACCGACGGTGGGGCCACGAAATCCCGGCACAGGCCTTTGGCTTTGAGCTCCTCCAGCACGTAGCTGATGTCCTCATGCAGATAACTCAGAATATGGGGCACCGAAAGCTGATGCAGGCCGGAGAGTTCACGTTGTTTCAAATCAAGCCCGACAAAGTGTGTCATGGCGCTGGCGCGATTGAGTTTGTGGTAAGCCTCAATGCTGAGGTGCTCGCGGAAGGTGCCAGTGTCATCGCAACGCACAGAGACGCACTGAATGCTGGTTTCAGTAGGCATGTGATGCCTCCGCAAGCGGCAGACGGGCGGCAAGAGAAAGAACGTATTCGCGGACAAGGGAGCGACGTGCGGTACGCTCGTCACCGGCAATGGTGCGGAGCATGCAAATGCGTGGCTTACGATCAGTGCGACGAACAGCCGCAAATACAAAGACAAACTCAGGGTGAGACGGGGTGAGGATAGTAGCCATGATGGCAGCCTCCAATAAGTAGCGGTTACTGCTACCACCGGAAACGCCAATTTCACTGGTGGTAGCCCGAACGGGGTTGGCGTAACCGGCCTTATTGGAAACCGGCCAGCCCGAAGGCTGCCCCGCGCGGGCCACCATTATTTTGCTGAAGCTACGGTGTATACATAAACACCACAGCCCGGAAAATGAGTGTGCCTGAGCTACGACGTAAAAAAAGACGCAAGGCGCGTCTGAGGTCGCCAATAAGTAATTCGGAACGCCAATTCCGGCTGCCGATTTTGCGGCAACAGCAAAACTGTACCAGGAAACACACAACAGATGCAAGCCAGAAAAAGGGGCTCCTTGCTGAACGATCATCATCATGCGTCATAGCCCCGATTGCGTTCGGCGATACGGTCGGCCATCCATCCGGTGATTTCCGACTGCGCCCACGCCACGTTTTTCCCGCCGAGGGAGATTTGTTTCGGGAAAGCCTCCCGGCTGATGAGGTCGTAAATCGTGGAGCGGGACAGCCCGCACAAATGCATCACTTCGGGCAGGCGGATAAAGCGCTCCTGAACGGCGTCAGAAACCGGCATCAGCGGTGCGACAGGGGCAGAAGACGGGGAAGAAAAAGCGGTGTGCATCGGGCTACCTCATAAAGTCCATACAGTGCCGGTCGTGTCCGTCCGGCTTCGGGTAGCTTTTTATTTTGTGAATATTTTCCCTCAGAGCAACAAGTCATTTTGTAGTGGTCCACCACACAACAGACTCATTTTTTTAACAAAATCAAGAGCTGACTATTAAAGAGCACTAATGGCCATTAATGGACACTACAGTGGTTGATGAAAAAAAGCGCAATAGCCAGATTGAATTAAAATATTCATTTTTATTCAAAATAAATCTAAAGGCTGAAAAAGCAGTCAACGGTTAATAAACAGGCAGGGTGAACAGTGGTGAACAGTGGGTGAACAGTCAACCCCTCAACTGTTCACCCTTTATCTTACTGTATTACTTATATTTTTTCTTATGGTGAACAGTGGTGAATAGTTAACAGTAAAAAAACAAACGGTGAGTATGCTTTTCCTGAGACCTTTCTCTGGCAAGCCGGGTTTTGACGTCCTGTTTGTGCCAGAACTGCCACAACCGCAACAGGTCGTGTTGTTGTGTGTGCCCCGGCAGAATCACCTCAAGTTGAAACCACGAGGAAATCTGCCATGACCGACACCCCCTTTATCCCTGATTACCTGAAACCGGCGCTGGAGCGACTGGCCGCAGCCCGAGAGGCCCATCTTGAACAGGCCCGCCGGATGGAGGACACCCTGACGGCCATTACCCGCGCGGAGGAGCAGAAAGCGGCGCTGGAGCAGGACAACGGCAGCGATACCCGCACATGGCGTGCCGCTTTCCGTGCCGGGGGTGCCATGCTGACCGATGAGCTGAAAAGCGGCCATATCGAGCGAGTGGCCCGCCGGGAGCTGGCGCAGGAATGCCACAACCTGACCGAAGTGCTGGCCTTTGAACGTGACCAGCTGAAAGCCACCTGCAACAGCACCGCGCGGGCATTCCGCCAGGCGCATCATGCTGTGCTGAGTAAATACGCGGAGGAAGAGCTTAACCGCGCGCTGAATGACACCCTCGGGCCACTGGTCCGGGCGATGGTGCTGAAAGCAGAGGTGATGGAAAATCCGCTGGCCAACACCACCGGCCATCAGGGGTATATCGAGCCGGAGAAAGAGGTCATGCATCAGGTGGTGACCTTCCTGACCGGGAAAGTGAGCGCCTTCTCCGTCACGCCAGCCGATGAGCCGGTGCTCTCCCTGACCGGCTTCCCGGCCGTCGCGCTTGCGCATATGGACCACGACGCCGCCAGCACGCCCGGCGAGCGTAAGGTCTGGCAGGAGAAAATCCGTCAGCGCGAGGCTGACCTGAAAGCGCGGGGGCTGCTGCCATGATGCACTGTCCGTTCTGCAAAAAGTCGGCGCATGCCCGCACCTCCCGCTATCTGTCGGAGAACGTCAAACAGCGCTATCACCAGTGCACCAACATTGAGTGCTCGGCGACGTTTCGCACCACTGAAGCCATCGACGAGGTTATCCGGCCCCCGGCGGAGAAAGCACCGCCTGTCGCGGAGCCGGTCACACCCCCGGCACCCCGTAAAGTGCAGGGCTGCTACAGCTCGCCATACCGTCATTAATCAGGGGAGAACTGACCATGACCACCCTTACGCTACAGCAGGCTTTTGAAGCCTGTCAGAAGAACGAAACCGCCTGGCTGAACCGTAAAGCCGAACTGGCGGCCGCAGAGCAGGAATATCAGGAACAGGTGCTGGCCGGGGATGACCGTATACCGGGCAGAATGCAGACACTGCGCGACATTATCGATGTCAAAAAATGGGAGATAAATCAGGCCGCCGGGCGCTATATCCGCGCCCATGAAGCGGTACAGCGCATCAGTATCCGCAACCGGCTGAATGACTTTATGCAGGCACACGGGACAGAGCTGGCCGCCACGCTTGCCCCGGAGCTGATGGGACTCAGCCAGCAGCCCGCACTCCTGACCGGCCATGCGCTCGACCGTTCGGCGCATTACCTGCGCGAAGCGCTGTCCGTGTGGCTGAGTACCGGTGAAGAAATTAATTATTCGGCAGAAGACAGCGATATTTTAACGGCCATCGGATTCAGGCCTGACGCGGCTTCGCGGGTGGATAATCAGGAAAAATACACCCCCGCACAGAGCCTGATTTATGCCCGCCGGCGCACGGAGCTGGCCAGTAAATAGCCCCCGCAAAAAATCCCCGAAAATACCGCTATTTTTCCCGAATTAAGCCATGCATCCACAGGGTGCATGGTTTTGCATGCGCTTTCCCGTCCCGTCACTCCCTTCGCAGCCCTGTCCCGGCGCGGCCTGAGCCTGTCCATGCACCTGCATGAAAACCGACCCACGAAGCGGGCAGGCGAGGCGGGGAAAGCACTGCGCGCCAGCGGTAAAGTGTTTATTTAATGATATTTAATTTCGCGGCCTGAGCGCGTCGCTGCGCTGCGCGGGTTTGAGTGAGAGCCTGTGACAGGTGCGATGCTGTTTGAGGATGTAGCGAGCTTCTGAGGCGGCTAGGCTGAGGGAAAGAAAACGCCGCCCGGATGAAGAGATAATTCCGTCAGTTCAGTGTTGAGAGGGGAGCTTTTGATGGGATCGTATCTTGCTTTGAATCCTGTATCAGACAGAGCCGTTGATTCATCTGCATGAAGACATCCCACGAAGCGGGGGAGCATTACGCGCAAAGTTTCAAATTAATTCATAATATCCCCAAATCATTCCAGTCAATCCATTGGAGCTAATGGAGAAAATTTATGACTTCAACCCAAAACTTGCTTTTTTTATTGGCACTATTGCGAGAAATATGCAAGAAATAGCTTGATGTAAGGTGGTTCTTGTCAGTGTCGCAAGATCCTTAAAAATTCGTGGCATGAGAGAGTTAAAGGATGTTGAATCATGTGTATGGATTGATTGGTGTTGTCGGAACCATAATCACTATTGCAACTAGCTTCATTCGTAATCAAGATGTTTCACAATGGTTACTCGTTTGCTCTGGATGGTTAGCAGCACTTCTTATTGGATGGTTTACACACAGAACAATCAAAGCAATAAGCAATAATCACACGGAGGTAATAAAAAGCAGCATGGAGACAATCAAGAATCATAATGAATCAAATCAAAACTTGATGGCAGAAAATAAAGGATTAATTAAAGAGTTGGCAAGAACGTCAGAGCTGAAAGAGAAGATGGAAGATATAGCAGCCTATCTCGCCACCCAGAACCCACAAATGAACGCTATGCGAAGAGCAGCAAGCCGACAAGAAAACAGTGACTCGGAGGCTAATTAAAAATGAAAGTATACTTTGAAAATTACTCATACTATCCAGCGTTGAGAACACGCTTGGCGGAAATGACGGGGCTGAGTAATTTATCACATGAAAATAAGCAGAAAATATTACCTTTAATTTCGTTGGGTAAGTGGCCTCGCTCTGAAGAAATTCAAGTATCTTTAGATAAAACTTTAGAAGTTATGAATAATCTTCCTTTCATTTTGGATGTAACAAAGGAGAACTCTCATCATTGTGCTTCAAGCTTCGAACTACTCTCCCATGAAAATGGCTTTAAAAACTGGATAGATTTTTGCTCGATAAATGACAATATCATCCCAGTAGTTCAAATGCCTGACTCTGCAAAACTTAGAGATATCTCTCTTCAAACAAGAACCTTAGAGGAAATCAAAGGTTCCATTGCTTTCAGAATTAGAAACCTAAATACTGACATCAATAAAACGCTGACATCACTAGTTTCGATGGACTCACCTGAAAATGCTATTGTCTTCATTGATTTAGGATATATAAGAGGTAACGTATCGGCTATCACAGCAGCAGCAATAAATGCAATAAACCAAATTAGAACTGAGATTCCTGAAGCAATAATAAGTGTCTTAGCGACAAGCTTTCCTAGTTCAGTTTCAAATTTCTGTCGGGAAAATGGGCAATCTGGATATATTGATGTAATTGAGAGAGAGTTACATCAGAATATTGGGGGAAGTGATGTCGCAATTTATGGCGATCATGGTTCAATTCATTCTGTTGTTTATGACAATGTCATTGGACGATACATACCTAGGATTGATATAGCGCTAGATGATTCATGGTATTTCGAACGCAGACCTGGTTTGAATAAAGAAGGGTTCATTGAAGCAGCAAAATCAATTCTTGCTGAGTATCCACATTATAAAAAGGAAGACTCTTGGGGCGCAACGATGATAAGAAATGCTGCTATAGGAAATATAGTTGGTATGGGAAGCCCAGCAAAGTGGATTGCAGTTCGAGTGAATCTTCACTTAAACAAGCAAATCGAGCTATCTGAAGCTTTAAAATTTGGTTTTGATCATGATGATGAGGATGACCTTATCTAAGAAAATCTAGGGAAGGTTGACCTTCCCTAACTCACGAGCCTTTTAAGTACTTTTTCCGGAATGTAGCAATTATCATTGCCATACTTTCTAGCTATAGAATCAACGTCAACTTTATGATATTCATTTGATGATTCACTTGGATAAACGTTAGACTCAAATTTAACCAAAGAATTATTCTTTCTTTTAGTTTTACTCAATAAAGAAAGGTCGTTTTTAGATAGCGATTCATTAGCCTGAAGTCTGGACAAAAGCTCATTAGAAGTCGCATGATATCTATTTTTAATAGATGCAATAACAAAACCCCTAATATCACCTAACGATAATTTAGACGCCAAACATTCGAGACTATCTCTGTTTTGTTTATAAGAAAAGGGAACACCATAATGATTAAGTAAACTTTTCAATTCAGATTTAAGAAGAAAGTTCAAGTAAATCAACTTATTTAACCGAGAGCAAATCCGCCCTTTTTGAATTATCTTAAAACGCACACCATGGCTATCAGCCTGATATTCTACAACTCCAATATTCGATGAAACTCTTTTAGATACCTCACAAGTAAATTTTGGAGCACAAACAATTGTAACTTTTTCAAATCTAGAGTTGAATATTTCAACCTGACCATCCAAACGTTTGAGCGAGTCAAAATCACTTTTTATTTCAAAAGCTTGCAAGTGTCCATTTGCGATAGCTAAATCAGCCCTCCGGCTCCAGTTAGCAACTACCATTTCATTAATAATAGTAGCATCACTAAGCATTCCTTTTTTAAATAGCCAATCAATTAAAGCTATTTTTACATCTTGCTCTCGTAACAATTCAACCATTCTCATCGCATCCAATTAAAACTGCTTTTAATTATAGCAAAAAACACTAAAAAACTCTACGCCATGTTAATTAAGCCAATTGTGGAAAATTAACTAAATCCATCTTTGCATTTCGAATATTCGTATGGCGTAATATGCTTTTCACGGTTTATATACAAATAATCAGCCCACCACTGTACCATCAAACGACGCTCGTCCAAATGCTCAGATGTGTGAATATAAGCAGCACGCACATTGTTACGCTCAGAGTGGCTTAACTGACGCTCAATTGCATCATCACTCCAGAGCCCTGACTCACCGAGCGCGCCACGCGCCATCGTCCTAAATCCATGCCCGCAAACCTCAGTTTTCGTGTCATATCCCATGGCACGCAACGCACTATTTACCGTGTTTTCACTCATGACCTTAGTTGCATCGTGATCCCCCGGAAAAAGCAGCTCTTTATCACCACTAATCTGCTTTAACTGGTTTAGCAAAATCATCGCCTGCCGACTAAGCGGAACGATATGCTCCTCTTTCATCTTCATGCCACGGTATGAGTAACGCACGCCTTTAATTTCTTCTCGCTTTGCAGGTACACGCCAAAGAGATTTATCGAAATCAAACTCTTCCCAACGAGCAAAGCGTAACTCGCTGGAACGTACAAAAGTTAGCAGAGAAAGTTCAACCGCGATCCGTGTCATTACACGGCCACGATAAGCAGCAATACGAGCAAGAAACTCAGGGAACCGGCTTGAGGGTAAAGCAGGATAGTGTCTTGCTTTGGTTGTTGATAAAGCACCAGCCATATCACTGGCCGGGTTAGAGTCGATGTAATCGTTCTGGACGGCATAACGCATAATGGCCGTGACACGCTGCTGAAGACGCTGTGCGACGTCATGTTTGCCACTGGCATCAACTTTTTTAATCGGGGCTAACAGGTGGCTGGTTTTGAGCTGGCGAATGTCGGACGAACCGATATGAGGGAAGATATAAAGCTCAAGATAGCGAAGAACGCGCGATCGATGGTCTTCACTCCAGCGCTTGTTACTGGCATGCCATTCGCGAGCAATGGTTTCGAAAGTATATGCCCCCGAATTCTCGGCCTGAGCTTCTTTCTGTTCGGCTTTTGGGTCAATGCCCTGTACTAACAGCTTTTTAGCTTCGTCGCGCTTGGCTCTTGCCTGAGCAAGCGTCACAGTAGGCCAAACACCAAAAGCAAGACGATCCTCTTTTTTGTCAGAGGGGCGTCTGTATTTCATGCGCCAGTATTTAGACCCCTTCGCCGAAACTTCGAGATACAAACCGCCGCCATCGGCCATTTTGTAGGTTTTGTCTTTGGGCTTTGCAGTCTCTACCTGCCTGGCGTTGAGCTTCATTTTGGGGGCACATTTCTAATCGAAGTTAAGATGCCCCCAATTATGCCCCCAATGACATCCGGATTTCAACGGACAACCTCGGACGGCTCAGGACGTAAAAATCGCTGCAAGCATTGATTTTTAAGGGATAATTGGACTTTCTCGGATGATCTTGGAAGTACTAATGGTGCCGAAGGCCGGACTCGAACCGGCACGTATTTCTACGGTCGTTCGCTTGTCTGGCAAGCTCCTGTAATGCTTTGAATCAACTGCTAAAACAGGAAAAGACTTCGACGTTTCACACTATACAATCTCAAGTGCAAAAGCCCTGACAAAATAGCTGGGGTTTGCATGATTTACAAGAGAGATCGTTACTTAGTTTTAGATCCTTGCGGAAACTATCTGGTGAGGATCGCCATACCAAAATACATGCGCCATCTATTCGGAGGGCGGCACAGCTATGTGAAGAGCACAGGCACACGCGATGTGCGCGAAGCCCGGCTCTTTCGCGATGCAGTGGCCCTGGAGTGGATCAAGATACGTAGCCAGCTAAAGCCACAGCGTGATCGAGGCTCGAAGGTGGAGCAAATCCTCAATGAGCTACGCCGGATCGGGACGTATGCACACGAAGCACCAGAACCATTAAGTGCCCCTGTAATGAGTTGCCCTTCTCTCTTGAGAATGCGGGATCAATACATTCTTCAGTTCAGCGAGAAGCGCAAACTCACCACGCTATCGAAGACGAACAAGGCTGTAGAAGTGCTCTTAGAACATCTGAAAAAGCGTGATGTTCAGCTTCGTGACGTTAACCGAACCACCGTTACAGGTTGGCTCGATAAGCTCAAGACGGAAAAAGCACCACAGACGATACAAAACTACGTTAGTGCATTGGCTCAGATCTGGGATCTGGCTCGTAACAGATATCACGACGCACCACAGGAAAACATCTGGCGAGGTCATGCACTGGAGGCCAAAAGTAGCAAGGTGAGCTATGCAGTGTTTGAGCCTGGAGAATTGGCGAAGGTGTTCGCTGTGATGGCAGATGATGAAGAGATGCAGAATGTAGCGCTGATCGGCATGTATAGCGGTATGCGCCTGAATGAAATTTGTTCGCTACGAACAACCAACATCCGAGAAATTGAGGGAGTGCTATGTTTCGAAGTGACTGAGGGAAAGACCAAATCAGCAGCCCGTATTATTCCAGTGCATAGCCTGATCACTCCGTTGGTGTTGTCGCTGCGTGAGAAGCCCCACAACGGCTTTCTATTCTACCGAGCATCAATCACTGATCGTGCAGATGGAAAGCGTTCTACATGGCATGTAAACCGTTTTACAAGGGCAAAGCGTAAGGCTCTTGGGGTTACAGAATCAGAGCGGAAAGTTTTCCACTCGTTACGTCATGGTGTAGCTCAGATTTTGGATCGTGGGGGCGTTGGTCGAGTTAAGTTAAAGCCAGTACCAGAAGACCGTATTGCTTTGCTACTTGGTCATGAGCGTGGATCTACAGAGAGTTTTAAGACTTATAGCAAGAATGCGGCTTCCCCAGTCGAGCTACAACAATACATCGAGTTACTACGCTATCCAGATGTAGAGAATCGATAAAAGGGGCACATCATAGAGAAAGTGAACAGGTAAGTTGAGGTGGTGAGTTGTGAACAAATAACAAACAATCAACCCAGTGTTATCACCTGCTAACAATGTAAATACAATCGCTATAACAGGATAAAATCCCGCACGTTTCGACAACTGTGAATTTATCCAGTTAAATGCTGATTCATCGTTGCACAGCGAAACGGTGAGGTTTATTATAAATACTACATGTTGTGTTAATTCACCAATCAGATACAACATGTGCAACAATTCACTTTCTGAATAGGTGTTGAGAATGGCTAACAACTCAAAGCAGACCTCAAGCAAAGTAGCATCTGTCGCAGCACAAACATTAAACAACCCTAACGCATCTGGAATCCAAAAGAGTCTTGCTGGTTCAGCACTGTCTCAAAAGGGTTCTTCAAACCAAACAAGCGGTGCAATGGAACATAAAGCATCTGCTGCCCTCAACAACCCACGCTCAAGTGAATTAACCAAAGAACTTGCCGCCTCTGTTCTCGCTCAATCGAACAAAGGGCGTAAATGAAAAAAGGGGCGTAAGCCCCTTTTTCTTATCAGCCGCCTGTACTGCTTTGACCGCTGCTTACAGCTAACGTTAACGACTGTTCGAAACTTGCTGCTGATGCTTTAGCGTTGAAATCGATGTAATCAGACAAGCGACTAACATCACTTTGCAGGGTAAGCCCCACTTCTGGATTCACTTGCAGATTGAATGTCGGATTCAGATTGTACGCTGGCGCATTGCCACCAAGTGACATAGCACTATCACGCAGGGATTGCCCTGAAAGGTCGTATTGGTTCGCGGCTGTGCCAGCATTCCCGCCACCAATGCCCAACCAATCCATGATAGCTGGCCCCACTGAACGGCTGTCCCACCCTGTTTTCTCTTGAATCCAATCGGCGCTTGCATTGGCTGAACCATTCACGGCTTTATCGTAGATCGCGTCTGGCGCTGTCTTATTCGGATCAGAGTACAGCGAAGGGAATGTTTCTTTCATCCAGCCGTTAAACTTGCTGAGATCATCAGAGATTTCCTTAGTGAATCCCGTCACTTGTGCTAACAGGTTTCCAAGCTCCGATCCTAATGATTTTGCTGTCTCGTTCAGAGTGGCGGTGTTCTCCGCTAAATCCTTACCTGCGTTACCAAACCCTTCGAGGAAGCCGGAAGTAAGATTCTGGTTAAAGCCATTGTTGACCGCTTGCAACGTGGTGCTGAGGTCGCCGTATGCGTATGTTTGGCGGATCTGTTCATCGTTCAGGGTTTGACCGGAATCGACCATTTTTTGCAGCACGGTAGTAAACTCTGCACCGTTATTCTTGAGCACTGGCACCAGGTAGGACATATCGTTACCGAGGTCTTCTAACAGGTGGCCTATGGACGCATCACTCATCCCTCTACGTTGCCCTTCATTGGTAACGGCTTGCACGAAGTCTAACGGGTTATCCTGGTATTGTGCGATCTGCTGCTTATTCCATCCGAACTGATTCAGGATGTTATCTATCGCCCCATTACCGCCTTTGAATTTTCCAGACTTCTGATCGAAAGTGGTGTTAGTGACTGACTCGCCCAAGCGCTCGCGCACATCTTTGAAATTGTCGGTTATGGTGTCGTAGTTTGAATCAATACCACGTTGACGGTTTGCCTGTACCAGCGCTTTAACAGCGTTTGGGTTCACCTTCACACTGTCGCTTTTTTTCACCAAGTCGAGGTTATCATTGGCTGTCTCACGGACACGAGCCAATACACCAGCCCCAGCAGCCACCGCCGCTGTGCCAGCAAGGAAGCCTGCGCCACCGCCGATCAGATTCAGTCCCTTCTCCTTAATACCCTTTGCCGCCCCTGCATAGTCCGTGCGTTTGGCATGTTTGAGTGCTGCCGCCTGTGACTGAGTGGATGCAGTGATACGGTTTTGCAATGCAGCCTCACGACGCATAAGCGCTATACGCTCACGAAGTTCATAATTCATCTTCTGGCTGCTGATCTGTCCGTTACGGAAAAGCTCTGTCTGCTCGTGAGCAAACTTTGCAAATTGGTGTTGTGTGGCGGCATCCACACCGTATTTTCCAGCTATGCCTTTCATCTGGAGGATGGATGAGCGGCGTTTCAGGTCTGCCGTTTCATTACGTTTTGCAATCTTCGCTGCCTCTCGCACCTGAGTTTTAGCCGCTTTCTCTGCAATACGTTGCTGTTTTAAATCATTGGACGTTTTAGGCATAGCCGCTTTAGCATCTGCCACTTTTTCACGCGCTGATTGTCGGCGTTGCTTCTGAGCCTTGAAACGGATCTTAGGGTTGGCGAGTTTCTCAAAGTGTTTCTGTAGGTCTGTAGCCGCCTTTTTCGCTTCGGCAATACTGCTTCTATCTACGGTGAAAGTAACGGTGTTGACGATTTTAGACGTGTTGATCTCAAGCATCAGCGCCGCCTTGTTTCTGTACGAAGTAATCTATAGCCGTGTTTGGCGTTTCAGAATATCGGTGCATACGTTGTCTTACACCATCGTAAGACACACCGTAAATGATGCAGATCTGACGGAGGGTTAAAAGCTCCGTAGCATCATCGATCTTGATTGCACCGTGTGCGGCGCTCTTTAAAATAAGCTGTAAACTCATTGGTTTATCTCCTTAAACGAAAAAGGGGAAAGCGTATTTCTACGCCCTCCCCTTGCTCATGATTTTCTATTTAGATTCAGCTTGCTGAAACGCTGCCGAAAACAATAGCCGTAGGGATATTGTTGATTGGTAGGAAACTGGATTCCGTCGCAATAGATGGGAACTGCCATTTGCTATCGGATACGATGTATTGATTATGCAAGGTGGCACTCTTACCAAGGGTCAGATGACGAACACCCACACCAGTATGGAGAACAAGAGCGTTAGCACCGTCAGACATTCGAGGAATAACCGCGAAGCCATCCACACCGATTTTGTCAGTGATCAGGCTGTAGCCTGTCACATCCATCACGGTGATCCCGTTCAGAGTCCACACCTCGTAAGCAGGGTTATCCGCTACCGCTCGTGTATAGAAGTTGTCGCTGGCGTTAACGTTCAGCGTATACACCATGAAATCTTTGATAGAAGGATGGTAGCGAAGTGCTTTAGCAGCAGCGCCAGCAGCCAGGATCACAGCACCTTGTTTCTGTTGTGCCAGACCTTCACCAAGAGCCACGTTTTG
This sequence comes from Klebsiella sp. B345, assembly GCF_051131735.1. NCBI lineage: Bacteria > Pseudomonadati > Pseudomonadota > Gammaproteobacteria > Enterobacterales > Enterobacteriaceae > Klebsiella > Klebsiella sp. B345. Next base: position 3,557,007 of record NZ_CP180443.1, on the reverse strand, counting down.
AATACGGGCAATCTCGCTTAGTTGTTCGAAGATGTTTGCCGTGTCGCTTGTGTCAAGGGTGTACTCTGTACGCGCTCCACCTGCTAAGAAATCAAGATCACCCTGTCCGGCGAAATCGGAATCAACACGCAGACCAAGCAGCGCATTAACAAGGTCAATCTCTACGGCATTGTTAGCCATTGAATACTGACTGTCTGAGAAGTCATTCAGTGCAATGCTCACCTGATCGCCAGTGTCGGCAATTCCACGCGCGGCGTACTGTTGCAGATCCAGAGAAGTGACGCTGTTCAGAGTCGCAAAATATTTCATCTGATACAGGGCATTGGTGAACGTAGGACGCTGGGCGCTGTTCCAATCGCTTTGGGCGTATGGGCTGTTTTCCTTAGCCACCAGATTTTTAACATCTGTAACCTGCTCAAGCGCAATAGTGTTTACCGTGTGGTTCTCCTGACGGAAAAGCCCAAGGTTAGAAATGATGGTGTTTAGCTGATTACTGAAAGTAAACGGACTGGTGAATGAGTCATAAACCACACCAGAAAAGAGGTCTTTAGCCATTGTTATTATTATCCTTGAAAATTAAGTGGTACGCAGGGCGACGTTGCTGAAATCAGCGAAAGTGAAGCCAAGAGTTGCAAGTTGCGCTTGGGCCAGGGATTGATCCAGGCTTCCAAATTCAACACCAGACAGTGCTAAAATCGTATGTTCTGGAGAAGCTACAATGAACGCCTTAGCGCCAGCTTGTGCAGGTTCTACGACAACATACGCAATATCACCAGGGGCGGCAGCTTTCGCGCCTGTAGCGCCCACAAGGTCGCCAACAATCAGGGATTCTGGGATACCAGAAGCCACACGGATCAGGCGGTCTTGCATAATCATATCGGAGGCGTAAGCCACCACTTTGTATCGAGCGTGGGAGTTATCCCCGTTCAGAGTTTGAAATGTTCCAAAATTCAATTGGTTTTTCCTTTTGCTAATAGTTTTAATCGTGCCTCAAGCCCGGTTAAAGGGTGAGAATCTTCTTTGGATTTAGTGATCGTGGCGGTAGGCCAGAATTTCTCTGTAGCCTGTCGTATATCTTCAACACTCACGCCGAAAGCGTCAGCGGCTTGTTTCATCATCTTTTCAGTGAGGACAAGTGAAGAGGATTTATGAGTGATCACACGGTCATAGCTCATAAGAAACATAGTGTTTCCTCGTGGTCGTTATCACAGGGGTTCTGGTTTTCAGGGGTTCTGGTTTTCAGGGGTTCTGTTTTACAGAGTTTGTGACATTGATGTTAAAAATAAGCCCCAATGAAGGGGCTTATTAGGGGTAGCTGGAAATCTTATAAACCAGCCTGGGGATCATTCCGTGCCGTTGCAAAACACGATTAGGATGAATGATCGCCCTGTTGGAATCTCATTAACTACTCAGCTTTTCGGGAAGCTCAATATTTAATCAGAAGACAATACAACTCGAACAAGAGTTTATCGTCTGACAACTCAACCCTAACGGGGTTTGAGAAGTAAAGAGCATGATTGCTCTTCTATAAAATCACTCGTTGTGAACGTTCATAAGGAAAGGAAGAGAACACCCCGACACTCCCCATATCATCCAAGAATGGGGAAGGTGTTCTCACCTTGTTAGAAACGTAGCAATAAAGAACACAACCAAAAATCAAAGAAGGAATGATTTTAGAGAAGAGGGCTACCCTACAAGGGGAGGAGTAGCCGTTCTCATTTTCCAAGGAGGAAAAATAAGTTCTTGCTATGGGAGGAAGCAAAACAAGAGAAGTGAAGTGAAGTGAAGTGAAGTGAAGTGAAGTGAATGTTTATTCAGCTTATATCTAAGTATAACATGATATGTGACATCATGTCAAGCGATTTATGCAATAAATTGCATACTTATTCAATTCAGAGTTCTGAAAGCTGTACAGTGCAATCCTGGATGGACAACGCCAGCCCGTTAAGCGCCTCAAGCAATGTCTGATCATCCCGTAAACTCTCCACAAGCTCACAGAAGAAGCAAATATCATGCAGGGATGCAGCGGCAAGGCTTATCTGATTAAACGCCTCTGCGATGATTTCAGGGAGATTATCAGGCCTTGCCTGATAGACGGCATTCACTGCCGCCAGCATGGGCATATGGTGCTGGTCGTGGAAAGCATCAAGCGTATCTTGCGCCCAAATTGCATATTCATCCTGCATTCTGCATACGCTCCCTGATACCCTTGATAGCCTGAATCCCTGCCAGGAATGGCGCGGCCTCTGTAGCCAGCACATCGACTAAGCGATCAATTTCTTCAACGTTGTGCTCTTGTTCGAGAGATAGCGCTTGTTCAAAAAGGTATTCCACGTATTCAATACGTTCTTTGAAATGTCGTTGTTGTGTGATTTCTTCAATCATTGTTGTCATTCTCCATAAAAAATAATCCGTCCAGCTCCCTAACTCCGGCTACGGTGTTATTCATGGCTGAATACGTTACATAGTGGTTTAGGCTGTCGAAGCCCAGGCATTGCCAGCGGTGAAGCTGGCTATCATCGTAGGTGTAAACTTTGCGCTTGCGGGGGCGGTAATAAACTCCGCTTGAACATTCGAGGAGATCATTTAACGCGGCCCACTCTTCCACAGAGGGCGGTGTTGAATGAACTTCTGTCACTGTTTCGATAAGCTCCCCAGGGATTTCCTCAAGGGATTTTACGTAGAGGCGTTTTGTTCGTACTTGCGAGGCTTTGCCGATCCTGTTGACATTTTCCCGTTCTATACGGGTGAGGGTGTTCCGTTCTTTCTTAGACATTGCACCTCGGCTTAGTGGTTCGAGGTGATGAAAGCAACGTTGTGATTCACGTCGAAGTCGTAATAGCCACCTCTTCGAGTGATGGTGATCACTTTGGCATCTCGCATCAGGAACAACCAGTAACGGATTCCGCTTTCCGAGTAGCCCAAGGCAGACGCCAGGGTTTTAACGCTGGAACGGAATGTTCCGTTCTCTCGATGTAAGCTGGCAAGGTGATTGTAAATGCGTCTGCAAACGTCATTACAGCCGAGGCGAAAGTTTGTGTCTTCGTTCAGTAGGTAAAGGTTGGTCATAATCCTCCTGGTTAAAATGGTAGATCTTCGAGGTCGTCGAAGGTTTCATTCGTTGGTACGGTGAAAATAATCTCGCGTCCATGATGTTTGGTCGCGGTCAGGGAAATAAGTCGGTAGGCTTCTTCTTCATCGCCCATTGTCTCTGTTAGCGCCCATTTCAAAGCAGCATCAACGGGTTCACCATTAGGTTTGCCGATAGCAACACCGCCCCAGGGAAGCTCTGGCTTGTCCTGCTGAATGGGGATCGTTGGTGTTGATTGATAATCAGGGTCATCCCAGACACATGGAATGTCATCATTAGGAACTGAATGTTCCTCTGCGGCCTTCACTGGTTCAGGGGCTAGTACTTCGTCAGACGCTGCTACAGGCTGCGCTGTTAGAGATTCTGGTGGGGTAATGTGAGCATCAGTGATCGGAAAAGTCCGGTAAACTTTGGAACGATAGCCTGGGTTTTTCTCTTTCGTGATTAGCCCTGCATCTTGCAGCTTCTTAATGAGTTTGCAGGTTCGCTCCCTGGATAAATCGATCACCTTTCCAAGCTCTTCCTGACTTTCGTAACAGAAATTCCCTGAATTTTCCCACCCCTGAAAATAGCAGTACAGCTTTTGCGCCTTGGGGCAAAAGTCCATGTAACCATTCTCGAGATTGGGTGAATAAATGCGTGGAATGTCTCGGAAGTAATGCGGGGTGTTGATTGTACGATCTTTTACTTCACCAGTAGTTTTGTCTGTGTACTGGTAATCTGCCTTAATCTGGGCGAGGTTTTTTGCCATTGTTGTTTGCTCCTGTGTATGCTCAGTAAGTTACGAATGCTCTTCATTTGGTTTTCTCCGCTTCTCATTCGTGGGTGGGGGTTAATGCTGGAACGTGGTTATTACGCGCCAGCCTTCGAGTATTTGACCGCCAGACTTTGGCATTCTTCAAGAAGAAGTGCGCTTACACTCATTTTTCGGCGCTTTGCTTCTTTGAACAGAATCTGAAATGTCGCATCCGGGATCATTAACGATGTGGACGGCGGTAGTTTGGTTTTCTTCTCGATCATACTGGTTTCTCCTTCTGGGTTATTCGTTGGTTGTCGTATCAGCCTGTTCAGCTTTCCACTGATCGTAAAGTTCGATCCCCTTACGTAATCGTTCAGCATGTTCTAAGTAACCTTGACGCTGTGCTGCTGCTCTCTGGCTGTTCATTGCCTTGCGGGTCTTATCTCCTGCTTTCAGAGCATCGAAGACAAGCTCTGGATTGAAATACTTAATGTTGGTTCTCCTTGCGTTAGATACACGGAAACACCATCCAGGGAGAACGTTATTAACGTTGCCTGATAGTGCGGTGTGATCTGGATTGTTTGGGTCAGGCTGAATGCCTAAGAAGAGGACGGGATGAATGCTTTCATCACCCGACAAAACTTACTATAGCACGGAATGATCTCAAAGTCAATAGCTTAATGTAAAATTATCCCATCACAGACTATAGCATACTCACCAGTTGTGATCAACCTCCAGTGTTCATCACAAAGCCTCCTGTAGCGCTCTCTGCGGCGTTCTGACACTTTCAGGCTATCATTGAATTCCCTGCCCTGTTTAAATCGCTCTACGGGCTTCCTGTGAAGCCTGGCGGCATTCAGGCGCACCTCTGGCATTTATCCCCAACCCCAAGAACCCATAACACGACTACAGGAGGTAGGAGGGTATGTGAGCTTTAGCCCTGACTTACTGAAACCTTACATGTGAACGTCAGTTCATGAATGGATGGTTTAAGTTAGTCAGACTTAGCATGTAGACGATTACACGGTAGTGTAGCCGGATAGATGGTTAGTCAACCCCGCACAGCGCAATGGTATTAGCCCACGGCGAAATGATCATGTGCAACCGTTTCACGGTGGCAAAGCCATTGCACCATACAGAGGGTGTAACTTGCGTAGCGTCGTGAGCGGAACGGGCCAGCCAACGAAGCCCGAAAGGTAGCGGAGTAAGGCTGCTTGCCATGAGTGACGGCGACACACGCCAGCAAAAGAGATGATGAAGAAGATCATTCTTGCGCGGCGTAGCCTGGCATCAGCCAGCGCAAAAGGCCAAACCCACAAACATAGTCTTATAGATCTTAGTATTATAGTTAAGTAGTCTTATAGAGTGACGTTTCGTCACAGATAACTTGCCTCATGTGTGACGCTGCGTCACAGAAGTAGCTTGTTGATGTGACATTACGTCACAGATAGGATGATTCGTATGTGTGACGCTCGGTCACACAGTCGGGTTTTTCCCGTATGTTCTCACGCTGAAAGTGACAAAACGTCACTCCCCAACGGTAGATCGTCGCCCTGCTCACTGCGTGCCGTCCATGTAACTAAACCTAAGATTAATCGGACTAAAGCGGCGATTAATAGCGGTAAAAGCGCTGGTAATTGGCATGTAAAGAAGCACCATTGACACAAGCAAAGTGTAGCCAAAGTGAACAATCAACTTTCATTGTAGAATAGCTACACTTATGTAGAAGCCTTGCCCCGTGCGGCTTGTCACTGATTGTCACAACGATCATCACTTTGATGTAAGCACATCCTGCTTAACGACTTTTTGTTATAAAGTAACAATTCGATTTTTCCATGCCAAAACTCGCCAATTAGTTAGCATTCCAATCATTTCATCATGCAATCAAATTTAAGTGAATAAACACTGCATACTCCGTGCATACTGGCAGGTAAGCGCCGCCCCCGCCTAAAAACCCCACATTTACCGACATAGAATCAATGAGATAGACAACAACCACACACAACCTCTTGTAGTGTGATGTTACGTTGTTACCGCTGTTCTTCGTGCCGATCTGATGATTTGGCAACGTCCAAACACATGTCTATAAATGCCAAATCTATGATTTTATTTAAGATATTTCAAAATTGTGCAGATTTCGATCTGGGTGCGCCTGATCTTCGCGTTCAGCACTGGACACAACCGCATCATTCACCACACACAACACAGATCAATTTTTGATCATTTATATTGCAACTCACTGAAATTGATCATAAAGTTAATTTAACAAGTTTAGATGTGTGACCTTAAAGGAGGGTGAATTGAACAGAGCAATGGTGTTAGACGAACAGCAAGCCAAAGCGATCAGGGAGTGGCTAAACGCTCATAACAAGAGCCTGATTGCTGATGTGACGTTAATGATGCAAGCCGCCGTACTGCGTGTAGGGGATGCCGTCGCTTTGCGCTTTGACGAAGTGATCAACGGTGAGATTGATATCGAAGAACAGAAGACAGGGAAGCGTAAAGCCCTCACCCTTCCGGCTCCAGTGGTGCAGATGATCGCACGTCGCCGTTCTGAGTTTCCCAATGATGTGCATGTGTTCAGAAGCCAGCGTAACCGCTCGATGAACAAGCAAGCGCCTGTGCGACGCGAAGAAGTGAGCAAGCAGATCGCAGAAGCCGCTAAAGCTATAGGGATTCATGGCACTGTATCGGCGCACAGCTTCCGCAAAGCTGGCGGCAATGCCATTTACAAGCGTTCTGCAAACAACATCGCGTTAGCTATGACCGTACTTAATCACAGCAACATCACCGACACCAGGCGCTATCTGGACTTAGACAAGCAAGCCGTTAGCCGGGTGATCAATGAGATGGACTTATAAGGGGGTAAACATGAAAAACAATTTACTGGTGCTGACGCTGGCACTATTGCCAATAACCAATCGGAGGCGAATTGCCCCCGATGATCTTTAACCGATTAATCGCCTTCAGCTTCAATAAATTTCTGAGCCAAGCAAGGCGGCAAATTCTGAAGATACTGTACAGAATCACGAATCAGTTCATCTACAGTTTCATCACGCTCACGTAAATTTTGAGCCCATCCTCTCCCTGGGTGCATAAAGTCCCAGCGAGGACGTAAGCCAGTGTAACGATGCTTACCTGGATCATGATTGCCAAAACCATCAATAGATGAATTCCAAATCGGTTTAAAGCGAGAGATAACCAGCGATTCTCCCAACGGAATCCAAATGTCATCAACAACCAAAAATCGACAATAAAAATCTTCAATCGAAAGATTTTCGGCTGCACGAAGACTTTCAGCATGCTCTTTCAAGCGTCTAAACAGAACGTTTCCAACCTTATCTGGATTAGTAAGTCCCATCCTCGCTCCTGCTGGTACGGCTTTACCAACATAGATAGGCAATCGAAATTGCCCATCACGATTCAGTTCCGCCAGTTGTCCGTAAGCAGGATGATCGCCAGTGTAATAAATCGCGTAAATCCCTGCTCCTGGAAATGAGGTTAACTCTTCCAGAGGATGAGCATCTTTGCTCAACAAGGCTTCCGCAACACTGGCACCTAAATTTTGCTTATCAAGTGGATTAAATGGAATGACCTTTCCTGTCATGCAGAAGCCCTTTTATTATTCCCACCCTGCTTGAGGATGTTTCCAATTTCAGAGGTCAGTAGCTTTTCCGCTACACTGCTGGCAACGCAATACGCCAGGTGAACCGGCACAGCGTTACCCAACTGCCTCATAGTTTCAGTCCAGCTCCCGTGAAAACGATAACTATCGGGAAACGTTTGAATTCTGGCACTTTCTCGCACAGTAAAATAGCGTACTGAGCCATCATCACGCACGAGCATGTTCTCACCCCCAGGAACACCATGAGCACCTGCTTTGAGCGTTTTAGCTGGCAGATCTAATGGGCTTCCCGTATGACCGGGATAAGTTCGCGCTCCCGCCTGGAACGCATGATTCCGGATCATATTTGCCGCCTTTGTTTCAGGATCTGGCAAATCTGCAATAGCATCTCGAACTGTTTTCCACGGAAGTGTATCGGGCGGATTTTTACGCAATTTTGCGATACGGCTAACCATCTGGCTTGGAACAACTGGCATTTCTAAACCGTGTCGCTTCCAATAATCACCAGTAACCCACTGATCATAAACAAGTGCATCATAACTGTGAGTTGGTTTAGGGAACGACCACTCAATTTCAAGATCATCGCGGAAACCAACAATGAAGACACGCTCACGCTTTTGTGGAATACCGTAGTCTGCTGCATTGACCAACGTAGCCAGAACGTTATACGTAAGCCCCTTCCCTTTGTTCTTTCCACTGGTTTTTTCTTCCTGCAAGCGTTTCAAATGCTCGCTCCAGTCTTCGCCATTTCGCGGCGCTACTTCAGGAAATTCAAGCTGCAACTGGATGTACTGGAAATAACTCGCAAAGGTTGCCCGAGTTAGCCCTTTCACGTTCTCGACGATGAAAGCCTTAGGACGAATTTGTCTGATCGCTTCCGCTGTCGCTGGAAACATATCTCGCATGTCGGAATTAGCCTTGTGCTTACCACCAATTGAAAATGGCTGGCAAGGCGGCCCCCCTGCAAGAAGGTCAATCCCTTTAGGGATTTTTGACCAATCAAATTCTCTTACATCGCCCTCAAAAAGATCCCAATCACACAACAGCGGAAAACCGTTCTTTTTGTTTTCTCGGACGGTATCACAGGCCCATTTATCCCATTCAACAACCGCAAGATGCTCAAAACCAGCAATTTCACAACCCATAGCCAAGCCACCAGCACCGGCAAATAGCTCTACAGATTTCATACTTAATCTCCGCCTCATGGCTTATGGTCTGCATCTTAGCAATTTAATCCGTTCATCGAAACCAGCAGACCAGACCTCATACAGCTGACAATGCCAATCAATGTATGGGCCAAAATTAAACGATAGACCGCCTTTGCGCCGTGTTGGGTACATCAACAAAAGCGCCATAGGCGTATCACCAGGGGTTTTGTCAGTTAACCGCTCTCTTATCGAGTACCGTTCATTTATGGCACGGTGGACACCACGGCAGAGCCAGATCCTTTCCCGATCTGGTTAGGCTTCCCAACATTTGCTCGTTTATCCGTGGCGTGTCATCACGACAGGCTGGAACGGGACACCGCGCTAAGTGTGGAACGGTTAAAAGTTTTTGGTATAGGGTTTAGAGACGGCGGCGCGTCTTCCGGCTTCAAAGGGAAAAGCGATACAAGGTTGAGCCTGGTAACTACTTGCCACTGCGTGATAACATACCAAAGCCATTAACATTCACAGTGGCTTTTGTACTTGATGAGAAACTGACATTTTCCATTATCAAATGAGGTGGATTTTTCACACTAACTCATTGATTTATAAGAAAAAGAAGTGATTGGTGCCGAAGGCCGGACTCGAACCGGCACGTATTTCTACGGTTGATTTTGAATCAACTGCGTCTACCGATTTCGCCACTTCGGCACTGAAGGGATACGGAAACGTTGTGGATTATACCTGTCGATGGCCGCCATGCAAGCGCCAGCATGTGTCAGACTCGCTAAGTGTTGAAAAAAACAGCATTTAGTCTCTCAGCGCCCCGCAATGTACCGCCGCCGCCATCTCCCTCACCCCTCCTTCTGCCAAGCGCCCACTCGCCCGATGCTCTACACTTTCTGTTTATCTGAACCAGGCCAGACAACGCACACTACGCCAAACCAAGGAAACCGTCATGAGCACCATTAAAAGCTACGCCGCCAAAGAAGCGGGCGCCGACCTGTCGCTATGGGAATACGACGCGGGCGAACTGCTGCCCCAGGACGTCGAAGTGCAGGTTGAATACTGCGGGATCTGCCACTCTGACCTGTCGATGATCGACAACGAATGGGGCATGTCGAGCTATCCGCTGGTTGCCGGCCACGAAGTGATCGGCCGCGTCTCGGCGCTGGGCAGCGCGGCGCAGAATAAAGGACTGAAGATCGGCCAGAAGGTAGGGATCGGCTGGACCGCCCGCAGCTGCGGACACTGCGACGCCTGTATCAGCGGCAACCAGATCAACTGCCTGGAAGGCTCGGTACCGACCATCATCAACCGCGGCGGTTTCGCCGATAAACTGCGCGCCGACTGGCAATGGGTGATCCCTCTGCCGGAAAGCATCGACATCGAATCCGCCGGCCCTATGCTCTGCGGCGGCATCACCGTCTTTAAACCCCTGCTGATGCACCACGTCACCGCCACCAGCCGCGTCGGCGTCATTGGTATCGGCGGTCTCGGCCACATCGCCATCAAACTGCTGCACGCCATGGGCGCGGAAGTCACCGCTTTCAGCTCGAACCCGGCGAAAGAGCAGGAAGTGCTGGCAATGGGTGCCGATCGTGTGGTCAACAGCCGCGATCCGCAGGCCTTAAAAGCGCTGGCCGGTCAGTTTGATCTGATCATCAACACCGTCGCGGTAGACCTCGAATGGCAGCCGTACTTTGAAGCGCTGGCCTACGGCGGCAACTTCCACACCGTCGGCGCGGTGATGAAACCCCTGCAGGTCCCGGCCTTTACCCTGATTGGCGGCGACCGCAGCATCTCCGGCTCGGCCACCGGCAACCCGTCTGAACTGCGCAAGCTGATGAAGTTCGCCGGTCGCAGCAAAGTTGCCCCAACCACCGAACTGTTCCCGATGTCGCAGATCAACGATGCCCTGAAGCACGTGCGCGATGGCAAAGCCCGCTACCGCGTGGTGCTGAAGGCCGACTTCTAAGCGCGACGCTCCCCTGCCGGGCGCCCCTTGCGCCCGGCATTGTGCTGCCACTTCATCAAACCGTCATCTCCCCGCCATCCCTTTGCAGTCATTCGTTCCCACAATCCGGGCTTCCACAAACGCCTGAACGAGACGTCTGCCACCATGAGAAAAACCTGGCTCCCCTGGCTGATACTGTCGCCTTCTCTGCTGTTTTTACTGCTGTTTACCTGGTTCCCGCTCGGCCGTTCGGTGTACGACAGCCTGTTCGACACCCGCATGGCCAGCGACGGCGCGCCCTTCGTCGGGCTGGATAACTTCGCCCGCCTGTTTGCCGATAATGTCTTCTGGCAATCGCTGCTCAATAACCTGCTCTACATCCTGCTGACGGTGATCCCCGGCGTCACCCTGGCCCTGCTGCTGGCGGTAGCCCTCAGCGAAAACCACCGCGTGAACCGCTGGCTGCGCACCGCCTTCTTCTTCCCGATGATCATCCCGATGGTCAGCGCCGCTGCGCTGTGGCTGTTTATCTTTATGCCCGGCCTCGGCCTGCTTGACCACTATCTGGCAAAGCTCTTCGGCCCGATGAACACCAACTGGCTGGGGCACAGCAACAGCGCGCTGCTGGCGCTGGCGCTGATTGGCGTGTGGAAGTTCGCCGGCTACTACATGCTGTTTTTCCTTGCCGGGTTGCAGAGTATCCCGGCCTCCACTCGCGAAGCGGCGATAATGGAAGGGGCCACCCGCAGCCAGGTGTTCTTTAAGGTCACCCTGCCGCTGCTGCGCCCGACTCTCAGCTTCGTCATCACCACCGCACTGATCTACTCCATCACCCAGATTGACCACGTAGCGGTGATGACCCGCGGCGGGCCGGACAACGCCACCACCGTACTGCTCTACTACATCCAGAATCTGGCGTGGGATACCCACGACCTCGGTAAAGCCTCAGCCGCCACCTTCCTGACGCTGGCCGGGCTGTTCGCCTTCTCACTGATCAACCTGAAACTGCTGGAGAAAGGAGCGCACTATGAGCGCTGAAGCCTCACCGCCGCTGCTGCGAGAGCAGCAGCAATCGCACCCGCTGTGGCTGCGCCTGCGTCGTTCACAGCCGTTCACCCTCAGCGTGCTGATGGCCTGCCTGGCGCTGCTGTGGGTCAGCCCGCTGCTGTGGATGCTGGCGACCGCCTTCAGCGCCACCACCTTCGGCGAAGACATGGCCTCGCTGCTGCCGCGCCCGCCGCTGACCCTCGATAACTTCCGCGACGCCTGGGCCAGCGCCGACTGGCTGAGCCTGTACGCTAACACCCTGATCTTCACCTTCGGCACCTTCATCGTGCAGCTGTTCACCATCACCACCGCCGGGTACGTCTTCGCCTGCCACGAGTTCCGCGGCAAACAGACGCTGTTCCTGCTGTTTTTGGTGCAGCTGATGATCATGCCGGTGGTGATGATGGTGCCGAACATGCTGACCCTGAAAACCTTCGGCCTGCTCAACACTCTCACCGGGGTGATGATGCCCTACTTCACCTCGGCGTTCGGCGTGTTCCTGATGCGCCAGGCGTTCCTCGCCATCCCCAAAGAGCTGGAAGAAGCCGCCCTGATGGAGGGCTGTCGTTGGTGGCAGGTGCTGTTCCGCGTGCTGCTGCCGATGTCCTGGCCGTCGGTGCTGGCCTTCGCCACCGTCAGCATTACCTACCACTGGAACGAGTATCTGTGGCCGCTAATGATGCTCAACGATCCCGATAAACAGGTGCTCACAGTGGGACTGGTCTCCTTCGCCATGGGCGCCGAATCCGGCGGCCAGTGGGGCACCATCGGCGCCGGTACCTTAATGGTCTGTCTGCCGCTGATGCTGGCGTTCATCCTTTTCCAGAAACAGTTCCTGCGAAGCTTCGGCTTCTCCGGGATCAAATAAGGAGTTATCTATGCTGTTAGCGCAAATCTCGGATACCCACTTTCGCAGCCACGGTCAGAAGCTGTATGGCTTTATCGATGTGAACGCCGCCAACGCCGACGTGGTCTCCCAGCTGAACGCCCTGCCCGAGCGCCCGGACGCGGTGGTGATCAGCGGCGATATCGTCAACTGCGGCCGCCCGCAGGAGTACGAGGTAGCCCGCCAGATCCTCGGCAGCCTGGACTATCCGCTGTACCTGATCCCCGGCAACCACGACGACAAAGCGCTGTTTCTGGAATACCTGCAGCCACTGTGCCCGCAGCTCGGTAACGATGCGCAGAACATGCATTACGCGGTGGACGATTTTGCCACCCGCCTGCTGTTTATCGACTCCAGCCGCGCCGGTACCTCCAAAGGCTGGCTGACCGACGAAACCATCAAATGGCTGGAAGCCCAGCTGTTCGACGGCGGCGACAAACCGGCCACGGTCTTTATGCACCACCCGCCGCTGCCGCTGGGCAATGCCCAGATGGATCCCATCGCCTGTGAAAACGGCTACCGCCTGCTGGGGCTGGTTGAGCGCTTCCCTTCGCTGACGCGCATCTTCTGCGGCCATAACCACAGCCTGACCCTGACCCAGTACCGCCAGGCGATCATCTCCACCATCCCCGGCACTGTCCATCAGGTGCCCTATTTTCATGAAGACAGCCGCCCGTACTACGACCTGTCGCCAGCCTCGTGCCTGATGCACCGCCAGGTCGGCGAGCAGTGGGTCAGCTACCAGCACCCGCTGACCCACCACGCTGGGCCGTGGCTGTATGACGAAAACATTAGCTGCCCAACGGAAGAGCGTTAATCCTCATGCTTAGTTTGCAAAACATCAGTAAGCGCTTTGACGGCAAACCGGCGCTCAATGCCCTCTCCCTCGACATTCACGACGGCGAGTTTGTGGTGCTGGTCGGCCCCTCCGGCTGCGGCAAAAGCACGCTGCTGCGGCTGCTGGCCGGACTGGAGCCGGTGAGCGAAGGCGAGATCTGGCTGCACAACGAAAACATCACCGCCCTGTCGCCGCGCGAGCGCAACTTCGCGATGATCTTCCAGAACTACGCGCTGTTTCCGCATCTGTCGGTGCAGGACAACATCACCTTCGGCATGAAGGTGCGTAAGGAAGACAAGGCCAGCTGGCAGCCGCGGGTAGATAAAGTCGCGCAAATGCTGCAGCTGGAGAGCCTGCTGGACCGCAAACCGGCGAAGCTCTCCGGCGGACAGCGTCAGCGGGTAGCGATGGCCCGCGCCATCGTGCGCAATCCACGTCTGTTTCTGATGGACGAGCCGCTCTCCAACCTCGACGCACGGCTGCGCAGCGAGGTGCGCGACAGCATTATGGATCTCCACCAGCAGCTGAAAACCAGCACCGTCTACGTGACCCACGACCAGACCGAAGCGATGTCGATGGCCGACCGTATCGTGGTGATGAACGGCGGTCAGGTGCAGCAGGTTGGGCGGCCGGAGCACCTCTACGCCCATCCGGCCAACCTGTTCGTTGCCGGGTTTATCGGCTCGCCGGCGATGAATCTGCTGTCGCTGCCCTGTGCCGACGGCCAGGTACAGCTCGGCGACCTGCGCCACCCGCTGCCGTCGCACTCCCGCGACGAATCCCGCGTCTGGTTTGGCATTCGTCCCGAACATATCAGCGATCGCGTGGAAGAAGGCCATATGCGCCTCTCCGCCACCGTGCTGCAACGCGAACTGATGGGCGCCGATTATCTGCTCCACGTCAGCACCCCCATCGGCACCCTGCGCTTTAGTCGCCGCCACCGCGGCACGGTGCCAGAGAAAGGCGACACGCTGACCCTCGGCTTCGCGCCTGCCGATATTCATCTCTTTCATGCTGAGCACCAGCACAACTTAATGAGCCTGTGAATCAGGCATTTACTCCAGGAGATTGACCATGCTTAAAACCCTGACGGCGGTCGGGCTTTCACTCGCCCTCTGCGGCAGCGCGCTGGCGAAAGAGAAGATCGATTTCATGTTCCCGGCGCCGGTCGACGGCAAGCTGACCATGGAGATGACCCGGGTGATCAAAGCCTTTAACGACGCGCAACAGGATGTCGAAGTGCGCGGGATCTTCACCGGCAACTACGACACCACCAAGATCAAGGCCGAGTCGGCGCAGAAAGCCGGGCAGCCACCGGCGCTGGTGATCATGTCCGCTAACTTCACCACCGATCTGGCGCTGAAGGATGAGATCCTGCCGATGGACGAGCTGTTTAAATATGGCGACCAGAAGGCCGGCGATTTTCTGGTACAGGATTTCTGGCCAGCGATGCACAAGAACGCCCAGGTAATGGGCACCACCTATGCGATCCCGTTCCATAACTCGACGCCGATCCTCTATTACAACAAAACGCTGTTCGATCAGGCCGGGATCAAGCAGCCGCCGCAGACCTGGGCCGAGCTGCTGGCAGATGCCAAAAAGCTGACCGACGAGAGCAAGGGCCAGTGGGGGATCATGCTGCCGTCGACCAACGACGACTACGGCGGCTGGATTTTCTCGGCGCTGGTGCGGGCCAACGGTGGCAAATATTTCAACGAAGATTACCCGGGCGAGGTGTACTACAACGCGCCGACCACCATCGGGGCGCTGCGCTTCTGGCAGGATCTGATCTACAAAGACAAAGTGATGCCCTCCGGCGTGCTGAATTCAAAGCAGATCAGCGCCAGCTTCTTCTCCGGCAAAGTGGGCATGGCAATGCTGAGCACCGGCGCGCTGGGCTTTATGCGTGAGAACAGCAAGGATTTTGAGCTGGGCGTGGCGATGCTGCCGGCAAAAGAGCAGCGGGCGGTACCGATCGGCGGCGCCAGCCTGGTGAGCTTTAAAGGTATTTCCGAGGAACAAAAAAAGGCGGCATATCAGTTCTTAACCTATCTGGTCAGCCCGCAGGTGAACGGCGCCTGGAGCCGCTTTACCGGCTATTTCTCGCCGCGAAAAGCCGCCTACGATACCCCGGAAATGAAAGCCTATTTACAGCAAGACCCGCGCGCGACGATTGCACTGGAGCAGCTGAAGTACGCCCATCCGTGGTACTCCACCTGGGAGACCGTCGCCGTGCGTAAAGCCATGGAAAACCAGCTGGCCGCAGTGGTCAACGATGCCAAAGTGACTCCGGAAGCCGCGGTACAGGCCGCCCAGAAAGAGGCCGACGCGCTGATGAAGCCCTACGTCGATAAAACCGCCCTGGCGCAACAGTAGTAATCCCGCCCCCTGAAACTCCCCCGGTGGCGCCGTGCTTACCGGGGATCCCGCCAGCCGTTTGATTTTTCAGCGTAAAAAGGGTACGTTTTCCCTCTTCCCCCTAGCGTGAGCGGTCGTGCATTATGCCTATTATTCAGTCTGTTGAACGTGCCTTGACGATCCTCGACCTGTTTAACGAACAGGCCACGGAACTCAAGATCACCGATATCAGCAAACAGATGGGCCTCAGTAAAAGCACCCTCCATTCGCTACTCAAAACGCTACAGCTACACGGCTATATCGACCAGAACCCGGAGAACGGCAAATACCGCCTGGGCATGAAACTGGTCGAACGCGGTAATTTTGTGGTGGGGACTATCGATATCCGTCAGAAGGCTAAAAGCTGGCTGACCGAACTGTCACAGCACACCGGGCAGACCACCCATCTCGGTATCCTTGACGGTCGCGAAGGGGTTTATATCGAAAAAATCGAAGGCAAGCTCGCCGCCATCGCCTACTCGCGCATCGGCCGGCGCTTGCCGATCCACGCCACGGCAATCGGCAAGGTGCTGATCGCCTGGCTTAGCGAAGCAGAACGCCAGCCCCTGCTGGAAGGCTATCAGTACACGGCTTTCACTTCCGCGACCATCACCTCCCGCGAGACCCTGCTGGCGGCGCTGGCGCAAACCCGCGCCAACGGCTATGCCCTCGATAGCGAAGAGAACGAACAGGGCGTGCGCTGCGTGGCGGTTCCGGTGTGGAACCATGAATCGCGCGTTATTGCCGCCCTGAGCCTGTCAACGCTCACCTCCCGCGTTGATGACGACGAGCTCGCCCGCTTTCGTGCCTTGCTGGAAACCGCCGGGCGCCAGCTGTCGATCGCTCTGGGCTACCCAGCCTGAGGCGTTATCCAGCAACCGGCTCATAGTTGAAGTAGTCAAAATCGGCGTAGCACCCGTCGCCGCTGATATCCTCGCAGTGCAGGCCAACAAAGGCACCGGTAAAGAATCCGCGCCCGCCGATATAGTCATCCGACAGCTTCCAAGCGGCATAATCAACCGGCACGGTGTGCCACTGCTCACCATCAAACGAGTAGCTGTAGCGATAAACAAGATGGTCAACGTCAACCCGCAGCCACACGCTCTGTGCCGTTTCCGGCACCGCAATCGGCTGCTCGTGCAGCGGCCATGACGGCACGTTGTGGTCCAGCTGCAGCACTTTTATCGTCCGCCCCCGGCCTTCTTCGAAATCCACAAAGCAGTAGCTCCAGTTTTTGCTGTTGTAATAGCAGGTCAGGCCGGCGCTCTGCTGGAAGTTCTCCGGGGAAAATTCCATGCGCGTTTCGGCGCGAAAGGCCGGGTGCTGCCAGCGCCGGGCCACCGTCGACTGAGTAAAGGTGGAGTTTAGCGAATCGTTGCCATACAGCCGCAGAAAGCCCGAACGCGCGCTGAGCGAGCCTAAAGTGTCGTCAAACGGGATACGCAGCGTCTGCAGGTGCGGATCGAGAGTCGGGCCACTGAAATCATCCCGCCAGTGCTCGCTGGCAACGGCGCGGCTTTCGGTCATCTGCGGCCCCTGCACGGTTAGCTGCGCGTGCTTGCCCCCTTCCACCGACGGCCAGCCATCGCGCCAGGCGATGCGCGCGATCCCTGTTTCACGCCCGAGCGAGCAATAGCCGCGCCCGCCGGAAGCCAGCAGCGGCACGCCGGGCAAACGCTGCGGACGGCTGGTGAGATAGGCCATGTACCATTCGCCGGTGTGGGTCTCCAGCAGCGAACCGTGGCCGCTTTTCTGCAGTGGGTTCTCCGGCAGATGCCAGCTGGTCATCATTGTGCCGTCCGGGTGCAGCTCATAAGGGCCGTCGATGTTTTTAGCCCGCAGCACCACCACCGCATGCTCGTAGCTGGTGCCGCCCTCGGCGACCAGCAGATAGTACCAGCCATCTTTCTGGTACAGATGAGCGCCTTCGGTGTAACGCAGCGCCGTACCGGTAAACAGGGTTTTGCGCGTTTTCGCCAGCGTCTGGGTCTGGGGGAAGAACTCCTGCATCACGATGGTACAGTGCGGATCGCTGTGGTGACGCGGCCCCCACGGGCGATAAATATAGTATTTACGCCCGTCAGTATCGTGGAACAGCGACGGGTCGAAACCGCCATTGCCCATGGCGACAGGCTCGCTCCACGGCCCTTCAATGGACGGAGCGGTGACCAGATAGTTGCGGCCGTTTTTCCACGGCGAATCCACAATTTTGACATCGGTATACAGCAGCCAGAACTGCCCGTCGGCATAGCTCAGGCACGGCGCCCAGATGCCGCCGGAGTCCGGGTTGCCCTTCATGTCCAGCTGCGACACGCGATCCAGCGGGGTGCTCACCAGCGACCAGTTTTTCAAATCTCGCGAATGGTAAATGCGCACCCCCGGAAACCACTCGAAGGTAGAGGTGGCAATGTAGTAATCCTCCCCCTGGCGACACATCGACGGGTCCGGGTTAAACCCGGTCAGAATCGGATTGGTAATCGTGTACATAGTGCCTCCTTCTTAGGAATTGGATGTCGCGGCGGCGTTGGCAGGAATACCCTCTTCCTGCACCGAGCGATGCTTACGTAATTGCTGGCTGATGGCCTCCACGCGGGCATCGGTCAGCTTGTAGAGTGACAGCATGATGAACATGCCGACGTAGAGCACCACCGGCACCACGCAGAACAGAATTTTGATGGTGGAAAGCACCTCCACCGGCTGCACGCTGTTGCTGGCGGAGTAGTTAACGAAGGCCAGGATCCAGCCCACCACCGCGCCACCGATCGCCAGGCCAATCTTCAGGCTGAACAGATAGGTCGAAAACACCAGCCCGTCGAGGCGCCGCCCGCTGCGGCTCTCTTCGTAATCCACCACGTCGGAGGCCATCAGCCACTGCAACGGCGTGGTGGTGTTAAAGACAAACAGGAACACAATGTTAAGGGCAAAAATCAGCGCAATATGTTCGGCCGGCACCACAAAAATCAGCAGGCTGATCAGCGAGTAAATCACGATAATCGCTTTAAACGCCTTCACCCGGTCGAAGCGGCCTAACAGGCGCGACGAGGCCAGCGAGCCGAACATGGTGGCAATGCTGCCGTACAGCAGAAACTGCATCGCCAGTTCAGGATGGTCCATCACATATTTGACGAAATAGAGTGTCGCCCCGCCGCGTACCACGTTGGAACAGGTCGCCATCATTTTGAAGGTACACATAATGCGCCACTGGGTGTTACCGAACAGCAGCCGGAGATCTTTCGCCACCGACGAACCAGGCTGCACCTCGAAGGTGTAGCGCTCTTTGGTGGTAAAGAAGCACACGTACAGCAGCACCACGCCGGTCAGCCCCAGCACGCACATCGCGCCAAAGTAGCCCAGCTGCTCGTTCCCTTTACCGATGATGCCCACCAGCGGCAGCGCAATCCCGCTAATTGCCAGAGAGCCTGCCGCGGCGAGGAAGAAACGCCATGACTGTAAGGCATGACGCTCTTTGGGATCGGCGGTAATCACCCCCGGCATCGCGCAATACGGCACGTTGACGAAGGTGTACACCAGCGTCAGCAAAATGTAGGTCACGCAGGCATAGATAATCTTGCCCTGGGCGGAAAAGTCCGGCGTGTAGAAGGTCAGCATGCAGACGATACCGAACGGGATCGCCCCCCACAACAGGAACGGGCGGAACTGGCCGTGGCGGGTACGAGTGCGGTCCACCAGCAGTCCCATCAGTGGATCGGTCACGGCATCCAGCACGCGGGAAACTAAAAACAGGGTACCCATAATGCCCGCGGAGAGGCCAAACACATCGGTATAAAAATAGGCCAGCAGGAACATCGTGGCCTGCCAGACAAAGCCACAGGCGGTATCGCCCAGACCGTAGCCGATTTTATCTTTCATGGTTAATTGCATATTTATCCCCAACCCTAAAGAGTGGAATAGAGCAAACGTCAGAGTCCTGAAACAGGAATAAATTTCTGTTGCCACATCAGGAATACACCCATCATTCGTGTGCTTATGGTTCACGTTTTCGTGTTAACAGAGTGTAAGAAGATGCGCATTTTTACGGCAATGACCATTTTTAATTTATGAATTATGTTTTTTGGTTTTTGTGATTACCATCGTTATAAAATGACGTCACGATAAAATAGTTAAGCTTTTATTTTTAACAAGTTATGAAAGAACCAAAATTCATAAAAATATTTATTTTCAGGCAGAAAAAAGCCGCCCGCGGAATATTTCCGCAGACGACTAACGGGCGATATTTTATTTAAATGCCGAGGGCTTTTTTCCCGGCGTTAATCACCTCGATAATTTTATCGGTGTCATATATACAGCCTTTCCAGGTACCGCCGCTGACCGACTGCAACGCCGCCCATAAACGGGTATCGTCCGGTAAAAAATCGTGGGCATGCAGTTCGGGATGCGCAGCGCGAGCCGCCAGTTCCCGCGCCCCTTCTTCCGGGGTCAGCCGCTGCTGCGCGGTGCCGATAAAGTTCACGCTGCCGGTCAACGCCAGCCTGTCGACCGCAATCTCAATCACATCGTTATCGCGCAGTTTGCCGATAGGCCCGCCCGCCAGCGCTTCCGGGGCAACGTGACCAAAGCAGGCGCCGGTCGATACGCCGGAAAAACGGGCATCGGTAATCAACGACACCGTTTTCCCCCACGACACATGCTTTAAGGCCGAGGTGAGCTGGTAGGTCTCTTCCATGCCGGTGCCGGACGGGCCGCCGCCGATTACCACCATGATATCGCCCTGTTCAATCTCGCCGTTTTTAATCGCCTTGATCGCCCTCGCTTCCGATACAAACACCCGCGCCCGCCCGGTATGACGGTAAACACCATCTTCGCCCACCACCGACGGGTCAATGGCCGTGGCTTTGATCACCGACCCTTCCGGCGCAATATTACCCACCGGGAAAGCCACCGTGGAGGTCAGCCCTCGGGCCTGCGCGCGGGCCGGCGGAAGGATCACATCATCCGGGTCGACGCCATCCTGCTCGCGCAAGCACTGGCGGAATTTCTCACGCCGCTCGGAGGTCTGCCACCAGTCGAGATTTTCCCCGACCGTCTGCCCGGTGACCGTCATCGCATCAAGATGCAGCAGCCCCAGATCGCGTAGATGCAGCATCACTTCCGGCACCCCGCCGGCGAGGAAAGCGCGCACCGTCGGGTGGTAGTCCGGGCCGTTCGGCAGCACGCTGACCAGCCGCGGGACCTTACGGTTGATGCGCGTCCAGTGCTCAACGTCCGGAATAGTACAGCCCGCCGCGTGGGCGATAGCAGGAATATGCAGCAACAGGTTGGTGGAACCACCAAACGCCGCGTGGATAACCATCGCGTTTTCAATCGCTTTGTCGGTCAGAATTTCGCGGGTGGTGATGCCGCGGTTATCCAGTTCACTCACCGCTCTGGCCGACTGACGGGAGATTTCCAACCATACATCCTGTCCCGAAGGCGCCAGCGCCGAGTGCGGCAGCGCCAGCCCGAGCGCTTCTGCCACCACCTGCGAGGTGCCCGCCGTTCCTAAGAACTGGCAGCCGCCCCCGGGTGAAGCGCAGGCCCGACAGCCCAGCTCGGCGGCCTCCTGCAACGACAGTTCGTGGTTGGCGTAGCGTGCGCCAATCGTTTGTACTTTCCCGGCATCTTCCCCGAAGGTTGGCGGCAGCGTCGCACCGCCGGGAACCAGAATGGTCGGCAGATCGTGCATCGCCGCCAGGGCAATCATCGTCGCCGGTAGACCTTTGTCGCAGGTCGCCACGCCAATCACCGCCCGGCGCGTTGGCAGCGAGCGGATCAGGCGGCGGAACACAATGGCCGCGTCGTTGCGGTACGGCAGCGAGTCGAACATGCCATGAGTGCCCTGGGAGCGGCCATCGCACGGGTCGCTGACGAAGGCGGCGAACGGGATCCCACCGTTGCGGGTGATCTCTTTTGCCGCCGCCTGCATTTGCAGACCAATCTCCCAGTGCCCGGTGTGGTAACCCAGCGCCACCGGGCGCCCGTCTCCGGCGCGAATACCGCCCTGAGTGCCGATGATCAGCACCTCTTTGCCGGTAAGCTTGTTGGTGTCCCAGCCCATCCCGGCGTTTTGCGTCATGCCGAACAGATTACCGCTCGGCGACTCCATCAGCATTTGCGGGGTCAGCGGCAGCGCCCCCTGTGGGCCGGCGGCATGGGTGATAACCGCGTAAAAAGCATCGTCCTGGGCCGTGAATATCGTCTCAATCGCCATCTTCTTTTTCCGGTTCAGCAGAGTCTGAGCTGTTGCAGCAAGGTTTTAAGCTGCCTTTTTTTGCTTTCGTCCAGCGCCGAGGCCGGCGGCAGTACATGCGTCGAGATCGGACGTCCGCACAGTACGACCGCCTCTTTAATCACGTTCACGAACGGCGTATCCAGCTGGTACATCTGGGGGATCTGCAGCAGCGTCTGATGATACTGTGCCGCCTGCGCCAGGTCGCCATCACGGAATGCCTGCAGCAGCTTCACCGATACCTGCGGGGCAAAGTTGCCGCTGGCGGAGATAGCGCCGTCGCCGCCAAGCAGCAGGGTGTTGAACAGGTGGTCGTCGTAACCGCACAGCACCGAGAAGTGCGGATGCGCGGCTTTCACCGTCTGGACCATGCTGCGCAGATGCGCCACGGAGTCGATGGTGTCTTTGATGCCGACGATATTGCGCCGCGAGTCCGCGAGGGTTTTGACCAGCGTCGGCGTCAGATCCTGGCCGCTCAGCGCCGGGAAGTTATAGAGGATCACCGGCAGAGTGACGCTGTCGGCTACCTGCTGGAAGTAGTGGATCAGATTCTGTTCGGAGACTTTCCAGTAATAGGGGTTAATCACCACGATGCCGTCGGCGCCCGCCTGCTGCGCGTGCTGGCTGAGCTCAATCGTCTCCCGGGCGTTGGTGCCGCCGGTCCCGATGAGCACCGGCACCCGGCGATCCACGTGGGCGACAGCAAATGCCGCAATGGTTTTACGTTCTTCGGCGTTGAGCTGCGAGAACTCCCCGCCGCTGCCCAGAAAGAACAGGCCGTCCACGCCCGCGGAGATCATATCGTCGATCAGCGCGGCGGTGCCCTGAGGATCGAACTGGCCATCGGCGCTAAAAATAGTGGAGACAGGAGGAATAATCCCCGAGAACTGCGCGGTTTGCTGCATGAGATCTCCTTGCTAAATCATTTTGTTCCACATTATAGAACAGCGTTCTTTTATATAAGATTCATACTATGCCGCCGACAAAGGGAAGGTAAATGGGCTGAAAGCCGGAAGTGTGCATTTTTCAGGCTGGATCACAAAATGCTGCAACGTAGATGATTTATAGCCATAAGAAACGCCCTGCAGGCGGCGCGTGGCGCCAACGGGGGAAAATCGGCTCGGTCTGATTAGCGGGTATTGTGGTGATAAGCGTGAAGGGGAAAAAAGCAGGCCACACCGGGGCGTGGCCTGAAAATGGATCAACGATTAGATTCCTGCTGTTTCACGAATGTACTTTCGTGCCTTCAGCGCATATTCGAACGGGTTTGCCAGCGCCGGATCCTGCTCGGCTTCCACCACCATCCAGCCGCGGTAACCAAAATCATCCAGCAGTTTAAATACCGGACGGAAGTCGATCACCCCGTCGCCAGGCACGGTGAAGGTGCCTTTTTTCACCCCATCAAGGAATGATAGCCCTTCACGACGCACCTGCTCAATCACTGCCGGGCGCACATCTTTCAGGTGCACGTGATTGATGCGCGGCAGGTATTTTTCGAGGATCGCCAGCATCGGCGCTTCGCCACCTTCGGAATACCAGGCATGGCCGGTGTCGTACAGCAGGAACACCTTGTCATCCACCAGCGACATAAATTTGTCGATCTCTTCCGTGGTCTGAATACCGGTTCCCATATGGTGGTGCAGACAGACCTGCATCCCTTTTTCAGCGGCCAGACGCCCCAGGGTATTGTAGCCCTCGGCAACCCGCTGCCACTCTTCTTCGCTGAAGCAAGGTTTGACCTCTCCCAGAATCGGCTTTTCCAGCCCCTGGATGCTGCCGCTTTGCTCGGAGCAGCCAATCACCTTCGCCCCCATCGCATGGAGGAAGTTCATGTGATTCACAAACTCGTCGATGGTCTTTTCCCGCTGCCCGTTGGCAAAAAAGGTGCTGAACCAGGCGTTGCAGATCTGGATACCGCGCAGATCGAGCATCGGCTTCAGGACCGCCGGATCGCGCGGGTACTTGCTGCCCACTTCACTTCCGCTAAACCCGGCCAGCGCCATTTCACTAACCGTCTGCTGGAAGGTGTTTTCGCTGCCCAGTTCAGGCATATCGTCGTTAGTCCAGCCAATCGGGGCAATCGCCAGTTTCACATTATCTTTGTTCATGTTAATGCTCCTGCTGCCGCGTCTTAACGACGCAGCAATTCACGTTCGATGAGTTCACGGGTTTCCACCGCCTGGTATTTCATCTTCTCCGGGTAGCCAAACAGCGACGCGGCAACAATCGGCGGGCCGCCGACCTTGAAGGTCTGTTCAGCAAAGTTCATCTCGCGCAGGGTGCGGAACAGCGCGTCAAAATCAACGTCGCCCTCGCCCACGCCAACATGTTGATGAACCGCAGCATCCACTCCTGGTGGATTGACGATATAGCGGCAGTGCCGGGTATGATTTCGGGTATCAGCAATCAGCACGTGGGAGAGATCGTTGCCGGCATAACGCAACATTTTCTCCACCTCTCCCTTCCCTTTGTCATAAAAGAAAGTGTGCGGAACGCTGTAAACGTACTTCACATTCTCGCTGCGGAACGACTTCACAATATCGACGGTTTCATTGTGCTCTTCACAGAAGTCCCACGGATGGGCCTGGATCTCCAGCCGGATGCCTTCACGCTCAATCACAGGCAACAGCTCTTCCATCGAGCGATAGAACATCTCTTCACAGATTTCCGGCTGATTCGGATCGCCGGAAAATTCGGTGTTGATCACCTGCACACCCATTTCCACCGCCACTTCGATCAGCCGTTTCCAGTTTTTTACCGCCGCCTGACGGCGCAGTTCGTCCGGACCGGACCAGCGGTAAACGCAGATAAACGAAGAGATCTCCACGCCGTTATCGCGCAGCGCCTGTTTATATTCGGCGATGATTTCCCGGCTGGCGCGCGGATGCTTGTAGAACGGGTTAATCTGCGGATGGGGCGACTGTTCAATGTACTGATAGCCCCACTCCGCGACCTGCTGGACCATGCGGGTAATCCCGAGATCCCGAATCACATCAACGTCGAAAGCAATTTTCATCGTCGTTACCTGTTCAAAGACGTTCCGAAAGCGAGAAAGGGATTAGCGTTGGTAGAACGCCGGGCACTCAGGCAACGCGACCGCTACCGGCCCGCTGTTCTCCTGGGCCTGCATGCAGGCATCGGCCGCCACCGAGGCCGCATAGCCATCCCACGCCGAAGGCCCCTGCAGCTGACCGGCCTTCACGTCATTGATAAAGGCCTGCAGTTCCACGTCGTAGGCTTTAATAAAGCGGTCTTTCCAGTCGACGAGAATGGCGGTCGACAGGTTGGCGCTCTTACGCATCTGCACCGCAGACGGCTCCGGCAGACGGGCAATGCCCGTTTCGCCGACCACTTCACACTGGATGTCGTAGCCGTACTGGCAGTTCACAAACACTTCAACATCGATCAGGGTGCCTTTGCGCGTTTCGAACGAGACAATCTGCGGGTCTCTCAGGCGCGGATGGGTATGGGAAGTGGAGCGCGGGAAGCGCACCTGCACCGACAGATAGTCGTCATCCAGCAGCCAGCGCAGCACGTCCAGTTCGTGGATCAGGGTGTTGGTGATCGCCATATCGGTGGTGTAATTCTCGCCCACCGACTGGTTACGGTGCGCGCAGCGCAGCATCAGCGGTGCGCCGATATCGCCATCATCGATGACTTTTTTCAGCGCCAGATAACCTTCATCATAAGGACGCATAAAGCCAACCTGCACCAGACGGCGGCCCGCTTTCATTTCAGCGTCAACGATGCGGCGGCAGCCTTCCGCGCTCATCGCCAGCGGCTTTTCACAGAACACCGGCTTGCCGGCGGCGATCGCCGCGAGGGTATACTCTTCGTGCGTCGGGTCCCAGGAGGTCACCAGGATCGCATCGACATCGCCGGCCTTAATCACGTCATGACCGTCGGTGTAGATCTCCGCCTGTACTCCTGGTAACGCCACTGCCGCACGCGCGCTTTCTGCATTAATGTCCGACACCGCCACCACGGTGGCACCCTGTAAGACCTGGGTGCAACGACGGATATGTTCTTTACCGATGGCGCCAGCGCCGATGACACCTAATTTGAGTGACATAGTGGTTTTCTCCGTGATTCTGTAGGGTTCAAGGTAAGCGTTATAGGTTAGTAATCCCGCGCCTGGGCGCGTTTTTCATTAATTATTTCAGCCACTTTGCGAATACGTTCGGACAATGCCGTTTGGGCGATGCCAACGTTCCACCAGCTGCCGTACGAGTGCACCATGGTTTTCGGCAGCACTTTAATATCAATCAGGGTGCTGACCGTTTCGCGGCGCGCGGCATCCAGCGCATGGCGCAGTTCATCCAGGGTGGTGACGCGCCAGGTTTTGCAGCCGTAGCCTGCCGCTATGGTGGCGAAATCGATCGGGATCAGCCCGCCCTGTAGCTGCCCGGTCTGCGCCGAGCGATAGCGGAATTCGGTGCCGAAACTGCCCATACCGTGGCCGATCTGCAGGTTATTGATGCAGCCGTTGGCCATGTTATCGAGCAGTACTACGTTGATCTTCGCCCCTTCCTGTAAGGAGGTGACCAGCTCGGAGTGCAGCATCATGAAAGAGCCGTCGCCGACCAGCGAGTAAACTTCCGTTTGCGGCTGCGCCAGCTTGACGCCGAGCGCGGCGTTCACCTCATAACCCATGCACGAATAGCCGTACTCCACGTGATAGGTGTTGGTGGCCCGGTTGCGCCATACCCGTTGTAAATCGCCGGGCAGGCTGCCCGCCGCTGCCACAATCACGGCCTCTGCCGGCAGCGTCTCATTGAGCACCCCCAGCACGCTGCTCTGGGTCAGCGTGGAGTCGGTAATCTGGCGAAATTCGCGATAAACCGCGTCGCGATCCAGGCGATCGTCAACCTCCGGCACAAAGCCGCTCTCCTGCCACTGCGCCTGATAGACACGCTGCGTCTCTTTTAACTGGCTGCTCTGAACGCTGGCAATCTGCGCGCCCCAGCCAGCCTGCCAGCCGGCGTCAGCCAGCGCCTCATCCAGCGCGGTCAACGCTTCACGGGCATCGGCCAGCAGCGGAATACCGTCCAGCTTCCAGGCATCGAAGTTGCTGACGTTGACGTTCAGATAACGCACGCCGGGGTGCTGGAACAGCCATTTTGAAGAGGTGGTGAAATCACTAAAGCGGGTGCCGATACCGATGACTAAATCGGCCTCTTTCGCCAGCAGGTTGGCGGCCAGGCAGCCGGTCTCCCCGACGCCGCCGACGTTCAGCGGATGGGATGACACCACCGTACCTTTGCCGGCCTGGGTTTCAGCAAACGGAATCTGGTAATGCTCGGCAAAGCGGGACAGCGCTTCACCTGCACCAGCATATTTCACCCCGCCGCCGCAGATAATCAACGGCTTGCGGCTGGCTTTGATGGCGGCAATGGCATCGGCCAGATGCGCCGCGCTGACCGGGCGACGATCGAGCCGGTGTACGCGTCGCGCGAAGAAGGTCTCCGGGTAATCCCAGGCTTCGCCCTGGACGTCCTGCGGCAGGCACAGCGTCACCGCGCCGGTTTCCGCCGGGTCGGTGAGGACGCGCATGGCGTTAATGCAGGCGCTCATTAGCTGTTCCGGGCGCGTAATGCGGTCCCAGTATTTGCTGACCGCCCGGAAGGCATCATTGGTACTGATACTCAGGTCGTAGCTCTGCTCAACCTGCTGCAGAACCGGGTCCGGCTGGCGGGTGGCAAAGACGTCGCCGGGCAGCAGCAGCAGCGGGATCCGGTTGGCGGTTGCCGTCGCGGCGGCGGTGAGCATGTTTGCAGCACCAGGCCCAACGGACGCGGTACAGGCGATAATCTGGCGACGCAGAGACTGGCGGGCAAAACCGGTGGCGGCGTGCGCCATGCCTTGTTCGTTACGCCCCTGGAAAACCCGCATTTCACCGCTGTCTTGTTCCAGTGCCTGGCCTAACCCCAGCACATTGCCGTGACCAAAGATGGCAAAAATCCCTTTAACAAATTTATGCTCTACGCCATCCACTTCCAGATACTGGTTATCAAGGAACTTCACCAGCGCCTGCGCCATTGTCAGCCTCAGTTTGCCCATCTTGCACAATCCTTATTGTTCAGCTTTTGTCTGTGGGTTCGCCGCGTTTCCCGCGCCGCACGGTTTGCACGGTTGTTGGGAGATCGTTAACGTCCACTGGAATACTTTTGGATTATAGGCAAACATTTTTTTCATTAAATAGGAATACAGAAAAAACATTTCATTTTGCGAGAGGGATCAAACTCTCTCTTCGTTTCAGCCATTTCACCGCCCGTCATCCCCCCTTCAGCGCACTTGCCATGCGGTTTTCCGCGTCACTATCCTGTTAAAAATCAGACACAAAGCATTCTCTCATCTGACCACCCACTCCCCGAAGCCATCACCACCGGCGATCCGTTGCTGAACGCGGGCTGGCGCGGCAGAGTGGTAGATCCTTCACACTTTTGGTTTTTTAATTTCGAACAAGTTTGCAAATGAAATATTTATTTCTCACACTAAGAACAACCGTTCACCTTCAGGCTGTTTGTGGAGACCTTGTCGGAATCCCGACCCTTCCGTACAGCAGATATGCAAAAGGAAATCCTCGCTATGAATGCAGCAGTAAAGCGGCTCGACGTCATCTGTATTGGCCGGGTGGCTGTCGACCTCTATGCCCAGCAGATTGGTGCAAGGCTAGAAGATGTGGCCAGTTTCTCTAAATATCTGGGCGGGTCTTCCGGTAATGTCGCCTATGGCACCGCTATTCAGGGGTTAAAATCCGCCATGCTGGCGCGCGTAGGTGATGAGCACAATGGCCGTTTTTTGCGTGAAACGCTCAGTCGGGCCGGGGTTGATACCGAATTCCTGATCACCGATAAACAGCGTCTTACCGCACTGGTGATGCTGGGGATTAAAGACCAGGAGACCTTCCCCCTCATTTTTTACCGTGATAATTGCGCTGACATGGCGCTGGCGCCTGAGGATATTCACGAGGAGTACATTGCCTCTTCCCGCGCGCTGGCGGTGACCGGCACCCATCTTTCACACGCTAATACCCGTGCCGCCGTGCTGAAAGCGCTGGAATACGCCCGCCGCCACGGCCTGCGTACCGCGCTGGATATCGATTATCGCCCGGTGCTGTGGGGGCTGACCTCGCTGGGGGACGGTGAAACGCGTTTCATTGAATCCGATCCGGTCACCAGCCAGCTACAGGAAGTGCTACATCTGTTCGATTTAGTAGTCGGTACAGAAGAAGAGTTTCATATTGCCGGGGGCAGCACTGATACTCTGACGGCGCTGAAAAACGTCCGCCACGCCACCAGGGCGACCCTGGTGTGCAAACGTGGTCCGATGGGCTGCGTGGCGCTGGAAGGTGATATTCCCGATAGCTGGGACAGCGTGCCGCTCCAGCAGGGCGTGCGGGTTGAGGTGCTCAACGTACTGGGCGCCGGGGATGCGTTTATGTCCGGTCTGCTGCGCGGCTGGCTGAATGATGAAGGCTGGGTTCAGGCCTGCCGCTACGCCAACGCCTGCGGCGCGTTGGTGGTTTCACGCCACGGTTGCGCGCCGGCGATGCCGACTAAAGTTGAGCTGGATGACTATCTGCAACGTGCGGAGTCGGTCCCGCGTCCGGACACCGATGCGCGTCTGAACCACCTGCACCGGGTCACCAGCCGCCGTCAGGCGTGGCCGGAGCTGTGTATTTTTGCCTTTGATCATCGCAAGCAGCTGGCGGATCTGGCCCGGGAAACCGGACGAGATGAGTCCTGTATTCCTCCGCTCAAACTCCTGCTGCTGTCCGCCGCGGAAGCCGCCGCGCAGGAGGCCGGGCTCGACCAGCGCAGCGGGATCCTCGCTGACGGCACCTACGGTCAGCGGGCGCTGAACGCCATTACCGGTAAAGGGTGGTGGATTGGCCGTCCTATCGAACTGCCGGGCTCTCGTCCGCTGCGCCTGGAACACGGCAGTATCGGGTCGCAGCTGATCGACTGGCCGCTGGAGCAGGTGGTGAAATGCCTGGTGTTCTATCACCCGGCGGACCCGGCCTCGCTGCGGGCGGAACAGGATGCGCTGCTGCTGGAGGTCTGGCAGGCCTGCAACAAGTCCGGGCACGAACTGCTGCTGGAAGTGATCCTCCCGGAAAACGGCCCGGAAAAAGACGAACGTCATTACTACACCATGCTGGAACACTTTTATCAGCTCGGTATTCAGCCGGACTGGTGGAAGCTGCCGCCGCTTTCCAGCACCTGCTGGCAGCAGATCAGCGCGCTGATCGCCCGTGAAGATAGCTGGTGTCGTGGGATCCTGCTGCTCGGCCTGGATGCGCCACCGGACCGCCTGCGCGCCGGTTTTGCCGAGGCCGCCGGTCACCCCATCATCAAAGGGTTTGCCGTCGGCCGCACCATCTTTGGTCAGCCTTCGCGTCGCTGGATGCAGGGTGAGCTTAGCGATGAGGCGCTGATCGACGAAGTGAAACGTAACTATCTGACGCTTATCGGCTACTGGCGCGAAGCCCGCGGCTAACGTCGATCCCAGCGGCCCGCCCACTTCGGGCGGGCTTTTTGCTGTTTGTTCGTGAAATGAATCGCGTATTTCATCGCAATAAATGAAAAATTCGCTTCATTTGGTACACTGGAAGTTATATTCCTTTCATTTTATCAGAGCGCAATCTATGGCTAATAATCCGACCCAACTGACCATCCTGCAGGATGAAATTCGGCGTCGCTACGATACCTTAAGCAAACGCTTAAAGCAGGTGGCACGTTATATTCTGGATAACAGCAATAGCGTCGCGTTCGATACCGTCGCGTCCATTGCTCAACAGGCGGATGTCCCGCCGTCAACGCTGATCCGATTCGCTAATGCGTTCGGTTTCAGCGGCTTTAACGAAATGAAGCAGATGTTCCGCCAGCATCTGATGGAAGAGACTGCCAACTATACCGAGCGTGCTCGTCTGTTCCGTCAGACCACCAACGATGAAACTTCCCCGCCGGAAACGCCGACGGAAATCCTCAATATGTTTACCATGGTGAACACCCAGGCGCTGCAGCAGCTGGCGATGCAGACCTCCGGGGACGATCTTGAGCGGGCGGTGGGTCTGCTGGCGGAAGCCGAGAACATCTATGTAATTGGCCTGCGCCGCTCGTTTAGCGTCGCCTCCTATCTGACCTATGCGCTGCGCCACCTTGATCGTAAGGCGTTCCTGATCGACGGCCTCGGCGGAATGTTCACCGAACAGCTGAGCCTGGTGGGACCGAAAGACGTGGTGATTGCCGTCAGCTTCTCGCCTTATGCACGTGAAGTGGTGGAGCTGGTAGAGCTAGGCGCCCAGCGTAAAGCGCGGCAAATTGCCATTACCGACAGCCAGGTCAGCCCGCTGGCGGCCTTCAGCGATGTCTGTTTCGTCGTGCGTGAAGCGCAGGTGGACGGTTTCCGCTCGCAGGTCGCTTCCCTGTGCCTGGCCCAGACCCTCGCCGTTTCGCTGGCGTTGAACAGCAGCAAAGAGCCTCAGGCTCAGCAGAACCTCGCCTGACCCCGGTCACTCGCGATACGCAGGCAAAAAAGGGCCGCTAAACCAGGTTTAGCGGCCCTTTTTACATCAATGATATGTCAGTTGTGGCGGGGATAATCAGGACTGTTAATCCACGCGTGATCCTCTTCCCAGGTGAACAGCCATTTGCGTTCCGGCCCGGCCATCACGTTAAGGTAATAGCTGTCATACCCGGCAATCGCGGCGACCGGATGATAGCCGCGCGGCACCATCACCACATCGTGGTTAGACGGCGCCATGCAGGCGTCCAGGCTACGATCGTCGGTATACACCCGCTGGAATGCAAAGCCCTGCGGCGGATCGAAACGGTGGTAATAGGTCTCTTCCAGCTGCGTCTCTTTGCCCGGCTGCGCGGTATCGTGCTTATGGGACGGCCACGAACTGGTGGCCCCCTCATCGGTATAGACTTCCACCACCAGCAGACAATCGGCCTGCGCATTATCCGGCAGGATATTGTGCACCCGGCGCTGATTGCGGCCTTTACCACGATGCTCGACGCCAACATCCTGCGGGCGAATCACCCGCGCCGGCAGCGTCCCTTTGCCCGGGGCGCTGCAGACCGCCAGCTCGAGATCGGAGTCTGCCGTCACCTCAACCTTGTCCTGCGGCGGCACATACACCGACCACGGAGGCGTGCGTTCAAACGGCGACATTCGCTGTCCCAGGTTGGGGAAATCAGCCTGCGTGGTTTTGACCGAGGCCAGCCCGGCCACCAGCACCAGGCACAGTTCGCGGTCGCCGCTCTCCAGCTGGATAGTTTCCCCTTTTTTCAGCATCCACACATCAAACCCGATATAGCGCCAGCCGGCGCTTTGCGGCGTAATGTGCTGGATCTGCCCCTCTTTGCGTGATTTAGCCAGTAACGACATGGCGCTCTCCTTCGCCGATTAGCCTAATGTCGGCATGCTGAATTCAGATACGGTCTGCTGCCCTTCCGGCCAGCGCACGGTGGCGGTTTTCATACGAGTGTAGAAGCGCACGCCGTCAGGCCCGTGGACGTTCAGAGCGCCAAATACCGAGCGTTTCCAGCCGCCAAAGCTGTGGAACGCCATTGGTACCGGCACCGGCACGTTGACGCCGACCATCCCGGCCTGCACATCATGCACGAATTCCCGTGCGGTATGGCCGCTGCTGGTGAAAACGGCGCTGCCGTTGCCAAATTCGTGGCTGTTCACCAGCGCCAGCGCGCTGTGGTAGTCCGCGACCCTGACAATGCCCAGCACCGGCCCGAAAATCTCTTCGCGCCAGATGGTCATTTCCGGCGTGACGTTATCGAACAGCGTCCCGCCAACATAGTAACCGTCTTCATGGCCGGCCACCCGTAGCTTACGCCCGTCGACCACCAGTTTAGCCCCTTCACTGGCGCCTTTATCGATATAGCCCAGCACTTTTTTCTGATGGGTATCGGAAACCACCGGCCCCATTTCGTTTTCGTCTTTGCCGCGCAAGCAGCCCGGCCCGACCTTCAGCGCTTCCACCAGCGGTTTCAGGCGCGCAATCAGTTTGTCTGCCGTTTCATCGCCCACCGCGACCACGACCGGCAGCGCCATGCAGCGCTCGCCAGCAGAACCAAACGCACCGCCCATAATCGCATTGACCGTGGCATCGAGGTCCGCATCCGGCATCACGATGGCGTGGTTTTTCGCCGCACCAAACGCCTGCACCCGTTTGCCATGTGCGCTGGCGGTTTTGTAGATATATTCGGCAACGCCGGAAGAGCCGACAAAGCTCACCGCCGCAATGCGCGGATCGGTATACAGCTGTTCGGCGTCCTCATTGCTGCAGTGCACTACGTTAAAGACACCGTCCGGCAGGCCGGCCTCTTTCAGCAGTTCCGCCATGCGCACCGCTGCGGTTGGCGCCAGCGCCGGTGGCTTCAGTACGAAGCTGTTGCCGCAGGCCAGCGCCAGCGGGAACATCCACATCGGTACCATCGCCGGGAAGTTAAACGGCGTAATGCCCGCCACCACGCCCAGCGGCTGCATCAGCGAATAACTGTCGACCCCGGTGCCTACGTCCGAGGAGTACTCGCCCTTAATCAGGTGCGGGATCCCGCAGGCAAACTCAACCACTTCCAGGCCGCGCGTCAGTTCACCCAGCGCGTCCGACCACACTTTACCGTGCTCGCTGACGATAATCCCCGCCAGCTCTTCCGCATGTTGTTCCAGCAGCATTTTAAAGTTGAACAAAACCCGGGCGCGGCGCAGCGGCGTGGTACGCGACCAGCTTTCAAAGGCCTCACGGGCCACCTGAATGGCGTCAGAGACTTCCTGCGCGGTCGACAGCGTGACTTCGCGAACCACTTTCCCCGTCGCCGGATCGTAAACCGGCATCGTTTCATTGCTGCTGCTGGTGACGGTTTTCCCGCCAATAAAGTTTCCTGTGATCGTCATGTTCTTGCCTCATGGTGTTGGTAGGCCAACGCTGCGGCCCGTCTCCGATTTTGCTGTTATATAACCGTAGTAAAATGAAATGTATATTTCAATGATGATGTGAAATGAAATTCTATTTTGGTGATGACTGTCGCATTTCCCATCCACAAGGCTTCAGTTTTCAGCGGAAAGCGCGATCGATGCGCTTCAGGCAGCGCGCCAGCTGTACCGGAGGGTCGCCTGAGGCTGAAAGCACGATTAATTGCGAAGCAGCTCAAAGAATCACTATTTCAGTTATTGATAATTTTGAAATAAATGTTTTGACTTAAAGGCAATCGAACGAACCCATCCTACCGTTTCCAGGAGAGCCACATGGCTATCGCACTGCAGCGTTTTTGTCTGAATCGTAAGATCGCCCCTTCCCTGAGCATCGAGGCGTTTTTCCGTCTGGTGAACAGTCTTGGGCTGAATAAGGTCGAGCTACGTAATGATCTGCCCTCAGGTCATGTGACCGACGATCTGAGCCATCAACAAGTGCGCGAGCTGGCCGAGCGCTACCACATCGAGATCCTGACCATCAATGCCGTCTACCCTTTCAACTGCTGCACGGAACAGGTGCGTAGCCTTACCGAATCCTTGCTGCAAGAGGCCCGTGCCATTGGCGCAAAATCGCTGGTGCTGTGCCCACTGAATGATGGCCGCGAGGTGTCCGCCAGCGAGACGCTGAACGCGCTGCGCCAGCTATCACCCCTGTTTGCCTTTTACGGTGTGCAGGGGCTGGTGGAGCCTCTGGGCTTCCCGCAGAGTTCGCTGCGTTCCGCCGCCCAGGCACAGGCACTCATCCGCGACGCGCAGGTGCCGTTTAAGTTGCTGATCGATACCTTCCACCACCATCTTTACCCGCAGGCGGAGGCTGAGTTTGCCCAACTGGATGTCGCGGAAATCGGCCTGGTGCACCTATCCGGCGTGGAGGACACCCGCCCGCGGGAAAACCTCACCGACGATCAGCGGATCATGCTGACGGCCCATGACAGGCTGCAAAGCTGTGAGCAAATCAAGCAACTGGAAGCACGCGGCTACCGGGGCGTGTACGCGTTCGAGCCTTTTGCACCGGAGCTGGCCTCCTGGAATGAAGCCGATATCCGCCGTGAGACAGAGCGCAGCATCGCCCTGATTCAACAGCACTGCGGCTGAGGAAAACCGAGATACTCCGTATCAGGATGTCGATTCTTCCCCTCTTTTTATCGCCAGTTTGCCTATAATCGACGCAGGATAGATAAATGGAGGAATCGATCATGAGCACACCCCTGCTGATTGCCCGCACGCGGGAAACGCAGTTACACCTGTTGCCAGGAATGGCCAACCGTCACGGCCTGATTACCGGCGCTACCGGCACCGGTAAAACCGTCACGTTGCAAAAGCTGGCGGAGTCCTTCTCAGAGATCGGCGTGCCGGTCTTTATGGCTGATGTTAAAGGCGACCTGACCGGGATTGCCGAAGCTGGCCAGTCGTCGGAGAAGTTACAGGCGCGGCTGGAGAAGATCGGCGTCAGCGACTGGCAGCCGCATGCCAACCCGGTGGTGGTATGGGATATTTTCGGCGAGAAAGGCCACCCGGTACGGGCCACGGTGTCGGACCTCGGGCCGCTGCTGCTGGCGCGCCTGCTGAACCTCAACGAGGTTCAGTCCGGGGTACTGAATATTATCTTCCGCATCGCCGACGATCGCGGCCTGCTGCTGCTCGATTTCAAAGATTTACGCGCCATTACCCAGTACATCGGCGATAACGCCAAAACCTTCCAGAACCAGTATGGCAATATCAGCAGCGCCTCGGTCGGCGCCATTCAGCGCGGCCTACTGACCCTTGAGCAGCAAGGAGCGGAACACTTTTTCGGTGAGCCGATGCTCAATATCCAGGACTGGATGCGCCTCGATGAAAACGGTAAAGGGGTGATAAATATCCTCAGCGCCGAGAAGCTGTATCAGATGCCGAAGCTCTACGCCGCCAGCCTGCTGTGGATGCTCTCTGAGCTCTACGAGCGTCTGCCGGAAGCCGGCGATCTGGATAAGCCCAAACTGGTCTTTTTCTTCGATGAAGCGCATCTGCTGTTTAACGATGCCCCGCAGGTGCTGCTGGATAAAATCGAGCAGGTGATCCGCCTGATTCGCTCCAAAGCCGTGGGGGTCTATTTTGTCTCGCAGAACCCATCGGATATTCCCGATGCGGTTCTGGGTCAGTTGGGCAACCGGGTTCAGCACGCCCTGCGCGCCTTTACGCCAAAAGATCAGAAAGCAGTGAAAACCGCGGCGCAGACCATGCGCGCCAACCCGGCCTTCAGCACCGAGCAGGCGATCCAGGAGCTGGGCACCGGCGAGGCGCTGATCTCCTTCCTCGATGAGAAAGGCAGCCCGTCGGTGGTCGAACGCGCCATGGTCATCGCCCCGTGCTCACGGATGGGGCCGGTGACCGACGACGAGCGCAACGGCCTGATTAACCACTCCGCGCTGTACGGCAAATACGAGGAAGAAATCGACCGCGAATCGGCGTTTGAAATGCTGCAAAAAGGGGTTCAGGCCAGCGTGGATCAACAGGCGGCACCACCGGCCAAAGGCCAGACGGTCAGCGATGACGACGGTCTGCTCGGTGGACTAAAAGATATTCTGTTCGGCACTACCGGGCCACGAGGCGGCAAGCGGGATGGCCTGGTGCAAACGGCAGCGAAAAGCGCCACGCGGCAAATCACCAATCAGATTGTGCGTGGCATGCTGGGAAGTTTACTGGGTGGCAGGCGGCGCTAGTCAGACGCACGCCGCTGCCGGGGCGATAAGGGTGCCCTTTTCGCCCCGCAGGATAGCTGGCGCGTCACGCAACGCGCCGATGTACGCCGGGTTGCCTGTCATCTCAACAAACTGGATCGCGGCTTCTGCTTTTGGCCCCATTGCGCCATCCGGCACGGCCAGCGGCCGCAGATCGTCCACGGTGGCAGTGCGTAATGCGCGCGCCTTTGGGGTCCCCCAGTCAAGATAAACGGCATCAGCCTCGGTGAGGATCAGCAGCGCTTGTGCCTGTAGCGACTGAGCCAAAACCGACGCCGCCAGATCTTTATCCACCACCGCCTCCATACCCTGATAACTGCCGTTTTCCTCCACCACTGGCGTGCCGCCGCCGCCCGCACAAACCACCACGTTGCCGTCGGCCAGCAGCTGACTAATGGCCTGCCGCTCAAGGATTTTTTGTGGTCTTGGCGACGGCACTACCCGGCGGACATAATCGCCGTCCTTTTTCATCTGCCAGCCATAACGGGACTCGAGCG
Organism: Klebsiella sp. B345; assembly: GCF_051131735.1. Classification (NCBI taxonomy): domain Bacteria; kingdom Pseudomonadati; phylum Pseudomonadota; class Gammaproteobacteria; order Enterobacterales; family Enterobacteriaceae; genus Klebsiella; species Klebsiella sp. B345. The sequence goes on along the minus strand of NZ_CP180443.1, from coordinate 3,519,842 downwards.
CACTTTGCTCCTCCGGAGCCCACACCGGACCGATATATTTCCCGGGCTGGCGAAACGCTGGGTCAGCGGCGTCCACTTCGACTCGGGTCAACAGGGTGATGACCGGTGGGATCCCGGCCCGACTTCCCAGCACCTGAGCAATCATATAGCCCAGCATCCCCTGGGTCTCGGCTACCAGCACATCCAGCGGCCACGCCGGGCTGTCGCTGTAGGCCTGATTTTGCAATGCCAGCAGCCCCACCTGCGGGCCATTACCATGCACAATCACCACCTGATACTCCTGGCTTAGACTGGCCACCACATCGGCAATTTGCGCAATATTACGGTACTGATTTTCAGCACTTAACGCTTCACCGCGTGCCAGCAGGGCATTCCCACCCAGCGCAATGACGATGGTCTTTTTCATGTTATCCTCCGGTTAATAATATGGTCTGAAAACATAACGAAATAATCATCACAAAACGTGAGCAATATCATTATTGACCGACTCAAAAGAACAATTTTAAAATTCAACTTAAGCCCACCATGGTTATTAAATTAATTCTAACAATGGTTTCTTTTAAATATTTTTAATAATCAAGACGGCGCGAAGAAAAAAAATCTCACAATCAGGTGAGTGTGATCTGCCTCACCAGAATACCCCTGTTTCTACTGTAGGTTTAGCCGCAGAACACCCGCTGGTACTGGCGGAAGCAACATTATCTACAGGAGACAAACCATGTCTGCACAACTCAATGATGCGGTGGCCCCACACAAAAGAGGGATCCCCGCCTGGTGGGTGACCATCTTTTTATTCTGGCTCGGCTGGATATTTATGTATGCCGATCGCACGGTATTAAACCCGGTAATGGGGGAACTGGAAAAAGAATTTGGTTTATCAGGAACCCAGCTCGGATTAATGAATTCGGTATTTTATTTCTCTTATGCTTTATTACAGGTTCCGGCCGGGATCCTCGGTGATAAAATAGGTAAGAAAAAAGTCCTTATTCCTGGTTTTTTACTGTTTGGGGCCTTTACCGCCGTCACCGGCTGGGCCAAAAGCTGGAGCACGCTGCTGTTCGCCAGGGTAGTCACCGGCGCTGGCGAAGGTACCTACTACGGCCCGCAGTACGGCCTCTCTTCAGAGCAAATCCCGAAAAAATACCGTTCACTCGGCAGCGCCATCATTAATAGCGGCATGGCTTTTGGTATTGCGCTAGGGCTGATGGCCTCCAGCTGGCTGGTGTACGACCAGGGCTACAGCTGGCGTACACCGTTCTTTGCCATGTCAATCCCTACCCTGTTGACCGGGCTGGCTATCTGGCTGTTCGTCAAAGAGAAAAAGCGCCAGCCCGTCGAGGCAGGCGGGGTGGCGAAACCGAAAAGCAAATTCACCGATTTGTTCAAAAACCGCAATCTGCTGCTGGTCTATCTGATGGTGTTTTGCAGCCTGTTTGGCTTCTTCGTGATCCTCACCTGGCTGCCCTATTACCTGCAAAGCGAGCGCGGCATTGCGGGCAGCGAAACCGGCTTTATCACCTCGCTGGTCGCCTGGATTTCAATCCCTGGCGCGCTGCTCTTCTCCTCGCTCTCCGACCGGCTGGGTAAACGTAAACCACTGATTCTGGTGCTGGTGCCGGTAGCTATCCTCAGCATGCTCTCCATCATCTGGATGCCGAACATGACCGGGGTGATCGTCGCCCTGTGCGTTTACGGCCTGGTGGGCAAGCTGGCGCTGGATCCGGTTCTGGTGGCGCTGGTCGCCGACAGCGTCGATGAAAACAACTACAGCTCCGCCTTCGGCCTGTTCAACTTTATCGGTATGAGTTCCTCCATTCTGGCTCCGGTGATTGCCGGTGCCGCTCGCGATATGACCGGCAGTCTTGCCTCCAGCTTCTACGTCTCCGCGGCGTTACTGGTCGTGGGTCTGGTCGGCATGCTGTTCCTGAAAGAGAAGAAATAACCCGAGGTCTGTGATGATTTACGCATTCGTAAAAAAAGGCAGTTTTCAGGACTCCGTCAGCCTGATGCTCATCTCCCGTAAGCTGAGCGCTATTGACGATGTCGAAGAAGTCTCGGTGATGATGGGCACCCCCGCTAACAAAGCGCTGCTGGAGTCGACGGGCTTCTGGCATGAAGAATTTGCCCAGGCAACGCCAAACGATATCTGCGCGGCAATCCGCACCCGTCAGCCGGTCGCCGATATTCTCACCCTGATCCAGCAGCGACTGGACGACGAACTGAACGCCATTGCCCAAGGGCAGAGCAGCGGCCTGCGTCTGCAAAAGGCGCGCCGCTGGGAGAGCGCCTGTACGAAACTGCCGGAGGCAAACCTGGTGCTGATCTCCGTCGCCGGAGAGTACGCGGCGGGTGTGGCTCGTCAAGGGCTGGAGAGCGGTAAAAATGTGATGCTGTTCTCTGACAACGTGCCGCTGGAGCAGGAGCTGGCCCTGAAACAGTATGCCCGCGATCGCGGCCTGCTGGTGATGGGGCCGGACTGCGGTACCGCCGCCATCGCCGGGGCGCCGCTGGCCTTCGCCAACATTCTGCCTGCGGGCTGCATCGGGGTGATTGGCGCCTCAGGTACTGGCATCCAGGAGCTGACCTCACAGGTGGCGTTGCTCGGCCAGGGCGTGACTCACGCGATTGGTTTAGGGGGGCGCGATCTGAGTCAGCAGATCGGGGGCCTCAGCGCCTTGACGGCGCTGGAGATGCTGGCAGCAGACGATCAAAGCAAGGTGATCGCTTTCGTCTCCAAACCCCCTGCGGAATCGGTCAGGCAGACCATTATCAGCGCCATGAAAAAGCTGTCCAAGCCCGTCGTCGCCTTGTTTCTCGGCAGCAAACCCGCCCGGGCACAGGAGGGCAATATCTGGTTTGCCAGCTCACTGGCTGAAGCCGCGCGTCTGGCCGCCATGCTGGCGAGCGTCGAGCAGATAGCAGCTTCACAAGCACCACAAACCGGTAAGCAGATCCTTGGACTGTATGCAGGCGGTACGCTCGCCGCTGAGGCCGCCATGTTACTGGCGGAGCATCTGGGGGTGAAAACCGACGCTCATCATCCAGACGGGGTGATGCTGGAAGCCCAGGGTCATCGCCTGGTCGATCTTGGCGACGACGCCTGGACTGTAGGACGCCCGCATCCGATGATCGACCCGACCACCCGTTCTCTGGAGCTCGAGAAACTCAGTCATCAGCTGGAAACCGGGGTGCTGCTGGTAGACATCGTGCTCGGCTATGGCGCCTGTGACGATCCGGCGGGCGCATTGCTGGAGGCCATTAACACCGTCCGCGACGCCCGTGGCCCTGAGCACCCCCTGACGGTTATCGCCACCGTCACCGGCACCGAACAGGATCCCCAGCCTCGTTCCCAACAAATCGACGCCCTGCTTAACGGCGACGTCATCGTGATGAACACCTTGCAAGAGGCGGTGCTACTGGCGCATTACCTGGTAGCTCCTCGTCAACACCCGGCTCCTGCCACTCCCCCGGCACTGCTCAACGGCGTGCAGGTGATCAATGTTGGCTTACGCAGCTTTGCCCGTGATTTGCAGCAGGCCGGTTGCCCGGTGGTGCATTTCCAGTGGGCACCGATAGCCGGCGGCAATCCGCATCTGGCGGCCCTGCTTAAGCAACTGAACTTTTGACTCTATTTTTGTAAGAGGTAGCTATGTACACCAGCATTAATGAAGCAAACGACGCGGTCATCGCCCGTATCAAAGCCGCCCGCCCGCACTGGCTCGACGTAAAACCTGCCGCCAGCGTTATCCCTGAACTGCGTGAAGGCCGCGTGCTGCTGCATGCCGGGCCGCCAATCCGCTGGCTGGAGATGACTGGTCCGATGCGCGGTGCCTGTCTCGGGGCCTGTCTGTTTGAAGGCTGGGCTGATGATGAAGCCCATGCTTTGCAGCTGCTGGAGCAAGGAGAGGTCACCTTTATCCCCTGTCATCACGTCCGGGCTGTGGGTCCGATGGGCGGTATTACCTCCGCCAGCATGCCGGTGATTGTGGTGCGCGATGCGGTGCACGGCAATGAAGCCTATTGCAACCTCAACGAGGGGATCGGCAAAGTGATGCGCTTTGGCGCTTATGGCCCTGACGTGCAAACCCGTCTGCGCTGGATGCGCGATATCCTCGCCCCGGTACTCAGCGAAGCGCTAAGCACATTCGAAGAGGGCCTCGACCTGTCGGCGCTGATGGCGCAGGCCATCACCATGGGCGACGAATTCCACCAGCGCAACATCGCCGCCTCGGCGCTGCTGATGCGCACCCTTGCCCCGCGCATCGCCGGACAGGAACGAGATAAAACGCAGACCGGTGAAGTGCTGGAGTTCCTCAGCGTAACCGATCAGTTCTTCCTCAACCTGGCAATGGCCTACTGTAAAGCCACCATGGATGCCGCCGCAGAAATTAAAGCTGGCTCGGTGGTGACCGCCATGACCCGCAACGGCCAGATGTTCGGCATTCGCGTCAGCGGCCTCGGCGACCGCTGGTTTACCGCTCCGGTGAATACTCCACAGGGGCTGTTCTTTACCGGCTACAGCCAGGCAGATGCCAATCCGGACATCGGCGATAGCGCGATAACCGAAACCTATGGCATCGGCGGCGCGGCGATGATTGCTGCCCCAGGCGTTACCCGCTTCGTTGGCGCAGGCGGGATGGAGGCGGCCCAGGAAACGTCAGAGGAGATGGGCGAGATTTATCTTCAGCATAATCCGCTGTTGCAGATCCCGTCGTGGAACTTCCAGGGGGCCTGCCTGGGGCTCGATATTCGTCGGGTCGTGGAAACCGGCATCACACCAATCATAAATACCGGCATTGCCCACAAGGAGGCCGGAATTGGTCAGGTGGGTGCCGGAACCGTCCGCGCCCCACTGGCCTGCTTCGAGCAGGCGCTGGAAGCGCTGGCCCAGGCGATGAATATCCAGGCAGCCTGATATGATCCTGACGCCGCTTGCCTCTGGCTGCAGCCATCCGCTCCCGGACGGCGAGTGGCGTTGCCATAGCCTGTTTAGCCAGGCCATTAATCTGCAGCATGAGGATGGCACGCTGTTGACCCTGCTGCGCGGCGGAACAAGCCTGCCGCCCATGGGCTGGCTGCTGCGCTGTCAGGAGTATGATTATCTGCGCAGCACCCTCTCTCCTGACTCCGTGCTCACCCTGTTCGCAGGCGTTTTACACTGGCGGGCGCTGCGATTGCGCACTCCTCGTCGGCATATCACCCCCTCACTCCCTACTCATCCCTTACAGCCACTAGCGGATTTTTTATCAGCTTATCCCCAGAGGACCGGCCTTTGCGGCAGCCTCTCAGCAGCGGTGTGCCATGCGGATGCGCCACAGCAGCGCCTGTTCGCGCTGCTGGACGACGGCTTTGTCGGCGCAGAAACGCTGATCGGACTCGGCCCCGGTCTGACCCCTTCCATGGACGATATGCTGGTCGGTGCGTTGGCCGTTCTGTACTCCGCCGCACCACTTCGCGAGTTGACTCGCAAAATCGAGCAATTCCCCCCGGCCCGGACGCTGCAACAGCTGACAACGACAGTAAGTGCTTGTTATCTTTTGCACGCCAGTCAAGGACGCTTTTCGACCACGCTTATCCATCTCCTGCGTCACCTGGCTGTTGGTGCTCATAGCACAAGGACTCACCACGTCATTCGTCACCTGCTGGCACACGGACACACCTCTGGCGCAGACACTCTGCTGGGAGTGCATGTTGCACAGCAGTGTCTGGTAACGTATCTATCCGGGGCACACTGTAATGATGGACCATGAAACGATCCGCACCTTTATTCGCGTGGCGGAAACCAGAAGTTTTTCCCGCGCCGCCGAGAGCCTGTTCAAAACCCCGGCCGCCATCAGCTACCGCATCAAAATGCTGGAAGAATCGTTGGGTACACCGCTGTTTCTGCGTACCACACGCTCGGTCAGTCTGACCCCTGCAGGTACCCATCTGCTTGAGCGCTGCCTGCAGTGGCTAAGCTGGCTGGAAGCGATGCCCGATGAGCTAAGCCAGGTCAATGACGGCGTCGAACGCCAGGTGAATCTGGTTATCAACAATCTGCTGTACGATAATCTCGCTGTGGCCCTGCTGCTCAGCCATCTGCATCAACGATTCCCGTTTACCCAGTTTCAGGTCTCCCGCCAGGTCTATATGGGAGTCTGGGATGCCATGCTGTATGGCGACTACCACCTGGCGATTGGCGTCACCGGTTCGGAATCGCTCTCCAACTCAATTAATCTGTTGCCGCTCGGGGAAGTCAGTTGGGTCTTTGTGGTGGCACCACACCACCCGCTGGCAGCCGTCGAAGGGGTGATTAACGATGCACCACTGCGTTCTTTCCCGGCTATCAATATCGAAGATACGTCCCGCAATCTCACCAAGCGCGTGGCCTGGCTGCTCTCAGGGCAGAAGGAAATAAAAGTCCCGGACATGCAGACTAAATTACAATGCCACATCACCGGGATGGGGGTCGGCTTTCTGCCGCGCAATGTTTGTCAGCCGTGGCTTGATAACGGCAGTCTGATAGCCAAAGAGGTGGAGAATCGTCGGCAGCCTTCACCGCTGTCGCTGGCATGGAGTAACGAACGGGATGGTAAGGCGGTGAGTGAGATAGTGACGCTGTTCCGTCATCAGGAAAACTGCGTGAAGGGGTTTTTAAACAATATTGACAGATCGCCGGCTCTGTAGCGGCTCCTCCCGATGGGAGGAGCCGTAAGTCATTTACGCCTTACGCATCATCAGCCAGAGGCTGATCAGGAAGAAGCTGGCGCTTGGCAGCAGCGCACCGATAATCGGCGGGATGCCGTAAACCAGCGTCAGCGGGCCAAAAATCTGGTCCAGCACGTAGAAGATAAAGCCAAAGCTGATCCCGGTGACCACCCTCACCCCCATCGCCACGCTACGCAGCGGGCCGAAGATAAACGACAGGGCCATCAGCATCATCACCGCCACCGACAACGGCTGGAAGATTTTGCTCCACATATTGAGCTGATAACGCCCCGGGTCCTGGCCGCTGGACTTCAGGTAGGTCACGTAGTTGTGCAAGCCGCTGATCGACAGCGCGTCCGGATCCAGTGCCACCACGCCCAGCTTGTCGGGCGTTAGCTTGGTTTTCCAGGTTCCGCTGACCATCTGCGACCCGGTGATCTGTTTCGGGTCGGTCAGGTTTGACTCATCGACCTGCGACAGACGCCAGACTTTGGTCTCGTTATCGAATTTCGCCGAGGCCGCATAGCGGACGGTCTGCAAACGACGCTGATCGTTAAACGCGTAAATACTCACGCCGCCCAGCTCATCGTTGCCTTTCACCCGCTCAATATAAACGAAGTTATGACCGTCTTTCGCCCACAGCCCCTGCTGGGTGGACAGCAACGACCCACCGTACATCTGCTGAGCACGGTAATTACGCGCCATCTGTTCACCCTGCGGCGCGACCCACTCACCGATCGCCATCGTCAGCAATACCAGCGGAATCGCGGTTTTCATCACCGCCAGCGCCACCTGTAAACGGGTGAAACCGGAGGCCTGCATGACCACCAGTTCACTACGCTGAGCCAGCATCCCGAGCCCCAACAGTGCGCCAAGCAGCGCCGCCATCGGGAAGAATATCTGTACGTCTTTCGGTATGCTAAGAATGGTATACAGCCCGGCACCGAGCGCGTCATAGCTGCCCTGGCCGGCCTTTTTCAGCTGATCGACAAATTTGATAATGCCCGAGAGCGACACCAGCATGAACAGCGTCATCATGATGGTGTTGAAAATCGTCCTACCGATATAACGGTCGAGTACGCCAAACGCCTGCATCACGCCGCTCCTTTGTTAAAACGGGCACGGAAGCGGCGCATCGGCACCGTATCCCACAGGTTCAGCAGCACGGCCAGCGCGAAATAGAGCAGGTTGATACCCCACATCCAGATCATCGGGTCGATTTTACCTTTACCGCCATTGGACTTAATCGAGGTTTGCAGCAGGAAGAAGACCAGATACAGCAGCATCGCCGGCAGCATTGACAGCACCCGTCCCTGACGCGGGTTCACCACGCTAAGCGGGACCACCATTAGCGCCATAATGAACACCGTCGCCACCAGCGTGAAGCGCCAGTGCAGCTCCGCGCGGGCGCGGTCAGTATCGGTTTTCCACAGCGTGAGCATGTCCATCTGTTCGGTGTCGTCAGGGTCCGAGGAGACCGCCTGATGGCCGATAATTGCCTGGTAATTTTTGAAGTCGGTGATGCGGAAATCACGCAGCATCGCCGTGCCTTCAAAGCGGGTGCCCTGATTCATGGTCACCACCTGCGAGCCGTCTTTCTTCTGCGACAGTTCACCGGAGTCCGCCACGACGACGGAAGGACGCGCATTACCTTTTGGCTTCAGCTGTGCCAGGAACACATCCTGGAAGCGATTGCCGTTGACGTTCTCAATAAACAGGACGGCGCTGCCATCGCTGGCCTGCTGGAACTGGCCCTGGGCCAGCGCAGCCATACCGGGGTTAGCTTTGGCTTCTGCCAGTACTTCGTCCTGATGGCGGGACGACCAGGGGCCAGCCCACATCACGTTGACGGCCGCCACAGCACCGGTAAACAGCGCGAGGATCATCGCCGCTTTTACCAACACGGCCTTACTCAGGCCGCAGGCGTGCATCACCGTGATTTCACTTTCGGTATACAGTTTGCCCAGCGTCATTAGCAGCCCGAGGAACAAACTCAGGGGCAGGATAAGCTGCGCCATTTCCGGTACGCCCAGCCCTAACAGGGAGAGCACCAGATTTGTCGGGATATCGCCATCTACCGCCGCGCCGAGGATCCTGACCAGTTTCTGGCAAAAGAAAATGAGTAGCAGGATGAACAGGATCGCCAACTGGCTTTTCAGCGTCTCACGAACCAGATATCTTATGATTATCACTATAAATACGCCCGTAAAAACCCGTCTTTGCTTGTTATTCTTCACGTTCCAGGTGCGTTGGCTGCATCCGCTCACCTCAGTCACATAGTTAGCTATGTTCCTGAGGGTTCACGGCCTTGCTGCCTTCCTGCAACGCGAATAATTTAGAGCATAGTTGCTGGAAAATTGCTTGTTTCATGGCTTAAACGTCATTTATTCTCTTTGGTCTTCGAAATCATCGCTAAGATTAAATGACTCATTGGTTCCGTGTATCAGTTTTTTTCTGACGAACCAAAGCCGTAATAACGTTAAGATTAACACGAAGTCACCGCAACAGCGGACATGAGTTACGAAAGCTTTCAATTCTATCCGTAGCCACCGTCGTTGTCTTTAAGATTCAGGAGCGTAGTGCATGGAGTTCAGTGTAAAAAGCGGTAGCCCGGAGAAACAGCGGAGTGCCTGTATCGTAGTCGGCGTTTTTGAGCCGCGTCGCCTCTCCCCGATTGCCGAACAACTCGATAAAATCAGTGACGGTTATATCAGCGCGCTGCTGCGTCGCGGTGAACTGGAGGGTAAACCTGGCCAGACGCTGCTGCTGCACCATGTGCCCAACATTCTGTCAGAGCGCATTCTGTTGATTGGCTGTGGCAAAGAACGTGAGCTGGATGAACGTCAGTATAAACAAGTCATTCAGAAAACGATAAATACGCTGAATGATACCGGTTCAATGGAAGCGGTCTGTTTCCTCACCGAGCTGCACGTCAAAGGCCGCAACAACTACTGGAAAGTACGCCAGGCCGTTGAGACTGCCAAAGAGACGCTGTACAGCTTCGATCAGCTGAAAACCAACAAAAGCGAGCCACGTCGCCCGCTGCGTAAAATGGTCTTCAACGTTCCGACCCGTCGCGAGCTGACCAGCGGCGAGCGCGCTATTCAGCACGGACTGGCAATTGCTGCGGGCATCAAAGCGGCGAAAGATCTCGGCAATATGCCGCCGAACATCTGTAACGCGGCTTACCTGGCTTCTCAGGCTCGTCAACTGGCCGACACCTACAGTAAAAATGTCGTCACCCGCGTAATTGGCGAACAGCAGATGCGCGAGCTGGGCATGAACTCCTATCTGGCGGTCGGCAACGGTTCGCAGAACGAGTCGCTGATGTCGGTAATCGAATACAAAGGCAACCCGTCGGAAGACGCGCGGCCGATCGTGCTGGTCGGCAAAGGGCTGACCTTTGACTCCGGCGGTATCTCCATCAAGCCTGCCGAAGGCATGGATGAGATGAAGTACGACATGTGCGGCGCCGCGGCGGTTTACGGCGTGATGCGTATGGTCGCTGAGCTGCAGCTGCCGCTGAACGTGATTGGGGTGCTGGCCGGCTGTGAAAACATGCCTGGCGGGCGCGCCTATCGTCCAGGCGACGTCCTGACCACCATGTCCGGCCAGACGGTTGAAGTGTTAAACACCGATGCGGAAGGCCGCCTGGTGCTGTGCGACGTGTTGACCTACGTTGAACGTTTCGAACCGGAAGCGGTAGTCGACGTAGCGACGCTGACCGGCGCCTGCGTGATTGCGCTGGGCCATCACATCACCGGCCTGATGTCGAACCATAATCCGCTGGCCCACGAGCTGATTGGTGCTTCCGAACTGGCGGGTGACCGCGCGTGGCGCCTGCCGCTGAGCGACGAGTTCCACGATCAGCTGGAATCGAACTTCGCGGATATGGCAAACATCGGCGGGCGTCCTGGTGGTGCCATCACCGCTGGCTGCTTCCTGTCGCGCTTTGCCCGTAAGTACAACTGGGCGCACCTGGATATCGCCGGTACCGCATGGCGCTCCGGTAAAGCCAAAGGCGCCACCGGTCGTCCGGTCGCCCTGCTGTCGCAGTTCCTGCTCAACCGCGCCGGGTTTACTGGCGAAGAGTAAAATCAAGCGTACCCGGCAGGCCTTGCTTGCCGGATTCAGTGCCCCCATTACATTCTATACCTTCTGGATTTCGGGTTGCGTCGCGGCGGCAACCGCACGAATCCCCAGGAGCATAGATAACGATGTAACTGGGGTGACTGGGATGAGCGAGGGCAGCCAACAAAGAGGCAGCCAGAAAGACAATGGGTATAGATTATGAAGAATGCAACGTTCTATCTGCTCGACAATGACAACACCGCCGATGGCTTAAGCGCCGTCGAGCAGCTGGTGTGTGACGTTGCCGCAGAACGTTGGCGCAGTGGCAAACGAGTGCTGATTGCCTGTGAAGATGAACAGCAGGCCATTCGCCTCGATGAAGCGCTGTGGGCGCGCCCACCGGAAAGCTTCGTCCCGCACAATCTGGCGGGAGAAGGCCCCAGAGGCGGCGCTCCGGTGGAAATCGCCTGGCCGCAAAAGCGCAACAGCAGCCCACGGGATATTCTGATCAGTCTGCGGGTTAATTTTGCAGATTTTGCCACCGCTTTCACAGAAGTGGTAGACTTTGTCCCTTACGAAGATTCTCTGAAACAACTGGCGCGCGAACGCTACAAAGCGTACCGCATGGCTGGTTTCAACCTGAATACGGCAACCTGGAAATAATGGAAAAGACATACAACCCACAAGATATCGAACAGCCGCTTTACGAGCACTGGGAAAAGCAGGGCTATTTCAAACCGAATGGTAATGAAAGCCAGGAAAGCTTCTGCATCATGATCCCGCCGCCGAACGTCACCGGCAGTTTGCATATGGGTCATGCTTTCCAGCAAACCATCATGGATACCATGATTCGCTACCAGCGCATGCAGGGTAAAAATACCCTGTGGCAGGCGGGTACCGACCACGCGGGTATCGCTACCCAGATGGTGGTGGAGCGTAAGATTGCCGCTGAAGAAGGTAAAACCCGTCACGATTACGGTCGCGATGCCTTTATCGATAAAATCTGGCAGTGGAAAGCAGAATCCGGCGGCACCATTACCCGTCAGATGCGTCGCCTTGGCAACTCCGTGGACTGGGAGCGCGAGCGCTTCACCATGGATGAAGGCCTCTCCAATGCGGTGAAAGAAGTCTTTGTACGCCTGTACAAAGAAGATCTGATTTACCGCGGCAAGCGTCTGGTCAACTGGGACCCGAAACTGCGCACCGCGATTTCCGACCTCGAAGTGGAAAACCGTGAGTCCAAAGGCTCGATGTGGCACATCCGCTACCCGCTGGCCGACGGCGCAAAAACCGCAGACGGTAAAGATTACCTGGTGGTGGCCACCACTCGTCCGGAAACCCTGCTGGGTGATACCGGCGTGGCCGTTAACCCGGAAGACCCGCGTTACAAAGACCTGATTGGCAAATTCATCGTGCTGCCGCTGGTTGACCGCCGTATTCCAATCGTTGGCGACGAACACGCCGATATGGAAAAAGGCACCGGCTGCGTGAAAATCACCCCGGCGCACGACTTTAACGACTACGAAGTCGGTCGTCGTCATCAGCTGCCGATGATCAACATTCTGACCTTTGACGGCGATATCCGTGAAAGTGCGGAAGTGTATGACACCAAAGGCGAAGAATCCGACGTTTACTCGAACGCGATCCCGGCAGAGTTCCAGAAAATGGAACGCTTTGCCGCGCGTAAAGCCGTGGTTGCCGCTATCGACGCGCTGGGCCTGCTGGAAGAAATTAAACCGCACGACCTGACCGTACCGTACGGCGACCGTGGCGGCGTGGTTATCGAACCGATGCTCACCGACCAGTGGTACGTGCGTGCCGACGTGCTGGCAAAACCGGCCGTGGAAGCGGTTGAGAACGGCGACATCCAGTTCGTGCCGAAGCAGTACGAAAACATGTACTTCTCCTGGATGCGCGATATTCAGGACTGGTGTATCTCCCGTCAGCTGTGGTGGGGTCACCGTATCCCGGCGTGGTATGACAACGAAGGCAACGTCTACGTGGGCCGTACCGAAGACGAAGTGCGTCAGGAAAACAACCTGTCCGCTGACGTCGCGCTGCGCCAGGACGAAGACGTGCTCGACACCTGGTTCTCCTCCGCGCTGTGGACTTTCTCAACCCTCGGCTGGCCGGAAAACACCGATGCTCTGCGTCAGTTCCACCCGACCAGCGTGATGGTCTCTGGCTTTGACATCATCTTCTTCTGGATTGCCCGCATGATCATGATGACCATGCACTTCATCAAAGATGAAAACGGCAAGCCGCAGGTTCCGTTCCATACCGTCTACATGACCGGTCTGATTCGTGACGACGAAGGCCAGAAGATGTCCAAATCCAAGGGCAACGTCATTGACCCGCTGGATATGGTCGACGGTATCTCCCTGCCGGATCTGCTGGAAAAACGTACCGGCAACATGATGCAGCCGCAGCTGGCAGAGAAAATCGCCAAACGCACTGAGAAACAGTTCCCGAACGGCATTGAGCCGCACGGCACCGACGCCCTGCGTTTCACCCTGGCGGCACTGGCCTCTACCGGCCGCGATATCAACTGGGACATGAAACGCCTGGAAGGTTACCGCAACTTCTGTAACAAGCTGTGGAACGCCAGCCGCTTCGTGCTGATGAACACCGAAGATCAGGATTGCGGCTTTAACGGCGGCGACATGGTGCTGTCTCTGGCCGATCGCTGGATCCTTGCGGAATTCAACCAGACCATCAAGAACTACCGCGATGCGCTGGACAGCTACCGCTTCGATATCGCCGCGGGCATTCTGTATGAATTCACCTGGAACCAGTTCTGTGACTGGTACCTGGAGCTGACCAAGCCGGTCATGACCGGTGGTTCTGACGCTGAGCTGCGCGGCACCCGCAACACGCTGGTAACCGTGCTGGAAGGTCTGCTGCGTCTGGCACACCCGATCATTCCGTTCATCACCGAAACCATCTGGCAGCGCGTGAAGGTGATTTGCGGCGTGACCGCGGACACCATCATGCTGCAACCGTTCCCGCAGTACGATGCGTCTCAGGTCGATGAAGCGGCGCTGGCCGATACCGAATGGCTGAAGCAGGCGATCGTCGCCGTACGTAATATCCGTGCGGAAATGAACATCGCTCCAGGTAAACCGCTGGAACTGCTGCTGCGCGGTTGTAGCGCTGACGCACAGCGTCGCGTGACCGACAACCAGAGCTTCCTGCAGTCGATGGCGCGTCTGGAAAGCATCACCGTGCTGTCTGCCGATGATAAAGGCCCGGTTTCGGTCACTAAGATTATCGACGGCGCCGAGCTGCTGATCCCGATGGCGGGTCTCATCAACAAAGAAGATGAGCTGGCGCGTCTGGCGAAGGAAGTGGCAAAAATCGAAGGTGAAATCAGCCGCATCGAAAGCAAGCTCTCCAACGAAGGTTTCGTGGCCCGTGCCCCGGAAGCGGTTATCGCCAAAGAGCGCGAGAAACTGGAAGGCTACGCGGAAGCGAAAAGCAAACTGATTGAACAGCAGGCGGTCATCGCCGCGCTGTAATCCATCTGCCCCTTGCGCAATCCGGCAAGGGGCGTTTTTTATCCGCGTTCCCCGCTTGCGCTTCCCCCGTACAGGGTGTTATTAACAACACCATCCGCTATTTATTTGCTATGAGTCATCGTATGAATACGATCGCGACCACTACATTGTCGCTGCGCCGCATCACCGCTGAAGATAATGCCGCTATTGCTCAGGTTATCCGCCAGGTTTCTGCGGAGTATGGGCTGACGGCAGATAAAGGCTATACGGTAGCCGACCCTAATCTGGACGAGCTGTTTGAGCTTTACAGCCAACCGGGTTCGGCCTATTGGGTGGTTGAACTGGATGGCCGGGTGGTTGGCGGTGGCGGCGTGGCGCCGCTGGCCCATAGTGAAGCGGATATCTGCGAGCTGCAGAAAATGTATTTTATGACCTCCGCTCGCGGCCAGGGGCTGGCTAAAAAGCTGGCGCTGCTGGCGCTGGAGCATGCCCGCGAGCAGGGGTTCAAACGCTGCTATCTGGAAACTACCGCCTTTTTGAAAGAAGCCGTCGGGTTATATGAACACCTTGGCTTCCAGCATATCGACGCGCCGCTGGGCCGTACCGGCCATGTGGACTGCGAAGTCCGGATGCTCAAAGCGCTGTAGCCTCTCAGCACCGCGATCCTCCCCGGGCTACGGGCTCATTCTCTCAGGCGCTGGCCGGCACGCCGCTGTGGAAGCGAAGCTCGGCTTCTGGTGCGAGAATCAGCGCCGCCTCCGCTTCGCCAAGCTGGCGGATACGCTCGCTGATATCCTCGTCGGCAATCTGCTGCGCTAAATCCAGGTAATCCTGATAATGCCGCGCCTCGGAGCGCAACAGCGACAAATAGAACTTCTGCAGATCGTCGTTCAGCCACGGCGCCAGCGCTGCAAAACGCTCACAGGAGCGCGCCTCGATGTAAGCCCCGCAAATCAGTTTATCGATAAGCATCACCGGTTCGTGAGAACGCACCTCTCTGCGTAATCCGCGCGCGTAGTTGCTGGCAGTCATTTTGACGTAAGGGATATCGTGCGCCAGCATCATCTCCCGCACCTGCCAGAAGTGATGCAGCTCTTCTTTAATCAGCAGCACCATATTGTCCACCAGTTGGCGCCCCCAGGGGTCGCCGGTCTGCGGCATCGTGCTTTTATTGATCTGTTTATGCAGCGCGACAAAATCCGGCTCAGGCCCCCAACGATAGGTAAAGTCTTCATACGGCTTCAGGCAGGCCAGCAGCTCATCGGCCCCACTTTTATCGGCGACATATTTGCGCACCAGCAGCAATGCGTTCTGCGCCGCTTTAAGCTCGCAGACCATGTGGTCGGTCAGCAGCAGCGGCAGGTTTTCTGGCTTACGGGCTTCATCAATCCATGCCTGTGGCGTCGGGCAGTGGAGAAAATTGAGTACAGGGGCGAGTATTTGCGGGTAGTCCATTAAAGTTCCTTGCTCTACGCCAACGATACGCAGGATCGATCAGGTACATTAAGGCGAAAAACCCCGACGGCATAGTCGCTATGTCGCCGGGGTTTCTGAGTATCGCCAACAGAGAAGTGCCTGATGGATGACGTGCAGGCTTACTTAGTGACGAACGCCGTCGTCGTCTTCATCGACGAGATCTTCGTCGTCTTCTTCGTCACCGTCTTCGCCGTTAGGGTCTTCGTAGTAGGTTCCCCAACCGTCATATTCAACGCCGAATTTCTCAGCCAGGTTCAGCAGCTGCTCCACCTGGGCATCAATCAGTTCCACTTTCAACGCACTTTCGCTCAGGATATCGCAGCAGATAACCACTTCGCCTTCTTCGACTTCCAGCTCTTCCGGCTCGGTCACTTCGTAGCCCATTTTGAAAGCTTCTACTGCCACTTTCTCCAGAGTTTCAAAGTCATCGGCGGAGAGATGATGCTCGATAGTGTACAGCGCATCAGGGTCGCTGCCGTCTTCGAGCAGTTCTTCGATAATCAGACGCGTTTCTTCACGCTGTTCTTCCAGTAGTTCCGGGTTTGCCATGGCTCGTTCCTCATAATGTGCGACAGATACTTCTATTGTCACATACCGCCGTGATTGCCTCCACCTTTGTGCAAAAGATTTGTGAAACGGGGTTGCAAATGAATATTCATACATATAAATTGAATTTTAATTCAATAAGTGGCTTAAGCCAGCGAGGGAACCATGTCCGCGTTTTATCAGAAACATTTTTTAAAGTTGCTTGATTTTACCCCTGCAGAAATCACTGCCCTGTTGGCGCTGGCCGCCAGACTGAAAACCGACAAAAAAAACGGCATTGAAATCCAACACCTTGCTGGAAAAAACATCGCGCTCATCTTCGAAAAAGACTCTACCCGTACACGATGCTCTTTCGAAGTTGCCGCATTTGACCAGGGCGCCCGAGTGACCTATCTCGGGCCAAGCGGCAGCCAGATTGGCCATAAAGAATCGATTAAAGATACCGCTCGCGTGCTGGGGCGGATGTATGACGGTATTCAGTATCGCGGTCATGGCCAGGAAATCGTCGAGACGCTCGCCAGCTATGCCGGCGTCCCGGTATGGAACGGCCTGACCAACGAGTTTCACCCTACCCAGCTGCTGGCCGATTTGCTGACTATGCAGGAGCATCTGCCGGGCAAAGCCTTCAACGAAATGACGCTGGTGTATGCCGGTGATGCCCGCAACAATATGGGTAACTCTATGCTTGAAGCCGCCGCGCTGACCGGGCTGGATCTGCGTCTGGTGGCCCCGGCGGACTGCTGGCCGGAAGAGAGTCTGGTGGCCGAGTGCACGGCGCTGGCGCAGAAACACGGGGGCAACATCACCCTGACCGAAGATATCGCCGCTGGCGTGAAGGGCGCGGACTTTATTTATACCGACGTCTGGGTATCTATGGGTGAAGCCAAAGAGAAGTGGGCGGAGCGCATCGCGCTGCTGCGTGCCTATCAGGTGAATAGCGAGATGATGGCGCTGACCGGCAACCCGCAGGTTAAGTTCCTGCACTGTCTGCCGGCGTTCCATGACGATCAAACCACCCTGGGCCAACAGATGGCCGAAGAGTACGGCCTGCACGGCGGCATGGAAGTGACCGACGAGGTCTTTGAGTCGCCCGCAAGTATCGTCTTCGATCAGGCGGAAAACCGCATGCACACCATTAAAGCGGTGATGGTCGCAACGCTGAGTAAATAACGTGGCCTATCCCCGGATGGCGTAACGCCACCGGGGTTAACGCCGTTACGCCATCCGCACCTTCACCACCACTTTACGCACTTTGGCCGGTTCGCCCGCGGCGCACAGCGGTTTGTGAACTTCGCCCGGGTAAAACACCACAAAGTCACCTTCGCTGAGAATCACGGTTTTTTCCTGCTCGCCGGCGGCGAGAAACGCAATGTCTTTCCCCTCCAGCCAGTCGGTGTCCGGCGTGCCAGCAGGCTGCGTACTGAAGGTCATCGCCTCCTGACCGCGTAGGACAATCTGGATATCCAGGTAGCGCGCATGGTACTCGGCGCGACGGGCAGCAAATGGCTCGGTGGTGTCTTCCGAGACCAGGTAAAACACATTGTTGCCGTCAATATCGTATTTTCCCGGCAGCGTCTCCTCGGTGACATGCGCTTTAACATGCTCAATCGCCTGACGCAGCGCGTCCGGCAGCCAGGTTTGCAAATGATGAATGTGACCTACGATCATAATAACCCTCAAATATAAAACAGCTTTTCATTTTTATTTTTATACGCCCCTTCGCACTGCCATACCACTTCTTTTTTATGGTTTTTTGCGCTGACGCAGGCTTCCTGAAGCAATCGTTTTCTTGTTTGTGGACTAATCACTTGATCCGAAATTTGAGCTGCGTATAATGCCGGTCGATTTGCCGGGAGGAAGCATGGTCTACTGCGTACGACATTCTGTCTTACCGCGTCTGAACACAGGCGCTGGCGTAGCGTTTTTCTTTCCGTTGCTCAATGAATTCTCGAAGCCCCTTATTTAAGGGGCTTTTTTTTTGCCCAGGCGTCAGGAGATAAACATGGCTAACCCGCTATATCAAAAACATATCATTTCCATAAACGATCTCAGCCGAGAAGACCTCGAACTGGTGCTGGCGACCGCTGCAAAACTCAAAGCCAACCCACAGCCAGAACTGCTGAAGCATAAGGTTATCGCCAGTTGCTTCTTTGAAGCCTCCACCCGTACCCGCCTGTCGTTTGAAACCTCGATGCACCGCCTGGGCGCCAGCGTGGTAGGGTTCTCTGACAGCAGCAACACCTCGCTGGGCAAAAAAGGGGAAACCCTGGCCGATACCATTTCGGTCATCAGCACCTATGTCGACGCTATCGTGATGCGTCATCCGCAGGAAGGGGCCTCACGACTGGCAACCGAGTTTTCCGGCGGCATTCCGGTCCTCAACGCCGGCGATGGTGCCAACCAGCACCCAACGCAAACCCTGCTGGATCTGTTCACCATTCAGGAAACCCAGGGCCGTCTGGAAAACCTCAACGTCGCGATGGTCGGCGACCTCAAGTATGGCCGCACCGTCCACTCCCTGACCCAGGCGCTGGCGAAGTTTAACGGCAACCGCTTCTACTTTATCGCCCCGGACGCATTAGCCATGCCGCAGTACATCCTTGATATGCTGGATGAGAAAGGGATTGCCTGGAGCGTGCATAGCGCCATTGATGAAGTGATGGAGGAGGTGGATATTCTCTACATGACCCGCGTGCAGAAAGAGCGTCTCGACCCGTCCGAATACGCCAACGTGAAGGCGCAGTTTGTCCTGCGTGCTGCCGACCTCGAAGGTGCCCGCGAAAATATGAAAGTGCTGCACCCGCTGCCGCGCATTGATGAAATCACCACCGATGTTGATAAAACGCCGCACGCCTGGTATTTCCAGCAGGCCGGGAATGGCATCTTCGCCCGCCAGGCATTACTGGCACTGGTACTCAATAGCGAGCTGGCTCTGTAAGGGGAAACGACCATGACACACGATAATAAACTGCAAGTAGAAGCCATCAAACGTGGCACCGTTATCGACCACATCCCTGCACAGGTTGGTTTTAAGCTGCTGACGCTGTTTAAGCTGACCGAAACGGATCAGCGCATCACCATCGGCCTGAACCTGCCGTCAGGCGAAATGGGCCGCAAAGACCTGGTGAAAATCGAGAATACCTTCCTGACCGAAGAGCAGGTAAACCAGCTGGCGCTGTATGCCCCGCATGCTACGGTTAACCGTATCGATGATTATGAAGTGGTAGGCAAACTACGCCCTAACCTGCCGGATCGGATCAACAACGTGCTGGTCTGCCCGAACAGCAACTGCATCAGCCACGCCGAGCCGGTCTCCTCGAGCTTCGCGGTCAAAAAACGTGAAAATGATATCGCGCTGAAGTGCAAATATTGTGAAAAAGAGTTTTCACATTATGTGGTTCTGGCCAACTAATTGAGGTTGGTATTGGCTACCCGGCTCCCTATAATGGCCGGGTTCCATACGCGCAATGCTGCAAGCTGCGTCTTTCCCGGCAGCGCGGGCCATTCGCCGCCTGCCGCGACGAGGCAACTCGCAGGATGAAGGGTATATAATGCTGTTATTAAGGAGAACTCATGTCTAAAACTATCGCGACGGAAAATGCACCAGCAGCAATCGGCCCATACGTTCAGGGTGTTGATCTGGGTAGCATGATCATCACTTCCGGCCAGATCCCCGTCGACCCGAAAACCGGTAGCGTGCCGGAAGATGTCGCCGCTCAGGCGCGCCAGTCTCTGGACAACGTGAAAGCTATCGTTGAAGCCGCGGGCCTGAAAGTGGGCGATATTGTGAAAACCACCGTCTTCGTTAAAGATCTGAACGACTTTGCCACCGTGAATGCCGCGTATGAAGCGTTCTTCACCGAACATCAGGCCACCTTCCCGGCCCGTTCCTGCGTTGAAGTTGCTCGTCTGCCGAAAGACGTGAAAATCGAGATCGAAGCGATCGCTATTCGCCGCTAATCTCTGCGTCACAGCCGGATAGCCTGATGGTTTATCCGGCCTGCATTGTTGGCTCAGGCCGGATACATTCACCCCTTCTCGCGCATTACATCACGCCAAACAGTTTCGGCAGGAACAGCGAGATCGCCGGAATATAGGTCACCAGCATCAGCACCAGGAACAACACCGCATAAAACGGCAGCATCGCCTTCACCACCTGCTCTATCTTCTGCTTACTCACCGCACTGGCCACAAACAGCACCGAACCGACCGGCGGCGTAATCAGGCCAATCCCGAGGTTAACCAGCATGATCATCCCGAAGTGAACCGGGTCGATACCCAGCGCGTTGGTCACCGGCAGCAGCACCGGCGTCAGGATCAGAATCAGCGGGGCCATATCCATCAACGTGCCGACCAGCAACAGCATAATGTTGATGCACATTAAAATGACGTACTTGTTATCCGAGATGCTGGTAAAGGCTTCAGTGATGCGCATCGGCAGCTGCATGTAGGTCATGATGGCGCCAAAGGCGGCGGCAAAACCGATCAGGATCATCACGATCGTCACAGTCTTCACCGTGCGATACATCAGCTTTGGCAGCTCGGACCATTTGTAGTCACGGTAGATAAACATGGTGACAAAGAAGGCCCACAGGCAGGCGATCGCCGCCGATTCCGTGGCGGTGAAAATGCCGGAGAGGATCCCGCCCATGATGATCACCACCGTCATCAACCCCCACAGCGTATCGACAAAGATCGTCAACGCCTGGCGAAACGGCACCCGCTCTCCTTTCGGGTAGCCGCGCTTGTGGGCAAAGCCGACGCACATCACCATCAAAGCAAAACTGAGCAGCAGCCCCGGCAAGATCCCGGCGATAAACAGCGCGGCAATTGACACCGTTCCCCCGGTGGCCAGCGAGTAAATCACCGAGTTATGGCTAGGCGGCGTCAGGATCGCCTGGACCGAGCCGCTGGCGGTCACCGCTGCCGCAAAGTCGCGCGGGTAGCCTTTTTTATCCATCTCCGGGATCATCACCGAACCAATAGAGGCGGTATCCGCCACCGATGACCCGGAAATTGCGCCAAAAAAGGTCGAGGCGACGATATTCACCAACGACAGGCCGCCGCGAATAAACCCGACAAAAATATAGGCAAAGTTCACCAGCCGCCGCGCAATCCCCCCTTCGGCCATGATCGCCCCGGCAAGGATAAAGAACGGGATCGCCAACAGCGAGAACTTGTTCACGCCGCTGGTCAGTTGGATCATCACCGCCTCCAGCGGGATATCAATATACCAGGCGCCAACGATCGCGCTGATCCCCACGGCGTACGCTACCGGCACCCCAATCGCCAGCATGATCGCCAGCGTAAAAACGAGAATAAAGGCATCCATCAGTTTTCCTCTATGCAATCGGATCGACGATCAACTGGTTGAGCCCAGCATGACGATAGGACGTTGATACTGGTCACCACGGCAGATCTTTTCGATGATAAACAGCAGCGTGATCGCCGAGCCAATCGGGAGCGGCAGGTAGTTTTCTCCGGCGGTAAGCAGTGGGAATTCCGCAACCGGTTGTTCCCACAGTTCGATACACAGTGAGGAACCGTACCAGAGGATGAAAATACAGATGGCCATCAGGATAAGATCGGCAACGACAGAGCAGAAACGACGCGCGCTATCGCCCAGACGGTCAGTCACCATGCTGACGGCGATATGTGAACCGGCGCGGTAGCTCACCGCCGCCCCGATAAAGGTGAACGTCACCATGCACAATATGGCTATCGGCTCAGGCCATGACAGCGCGCTGTTCATCACGTAGCGCGCAAATATGCCAACCGGGATCACCGCCACCATCACCAGCAGCGCCAGCCCGGCAATCCACATAGAAATTCGATAAAGTATGTCCATTACCGATGAATAATATTCACCCATCATCATTACCTCGACTGAATAATCAGTTCAGGGCGGATGGAATAATCCATCCGCCTGATGAATTACTTCACATCCTGAATTTGTTTGATCAATTCCTGATGGTCTTTACCGTATTTATCCCGCACTGACTGTGTTGCTTTATAGAAATAATCAGTGTCAATGTCATAAAACTTAACGCCCTGCTGTTTCATGGTTTCCAGCGATTTGGTGTTATAGGCTTCCCAGAGCTTACGTTGCTCGGCCTGGGCTTCTTTCGCCAGTTTGATAATTAATTCCTGATCCTCTTTCTTCAGCTTGTCCCACTTTGGTTTAGAGAACAGAAAAAGCTCAGGAATAATAAAATGCTTACTCCAGGTATAATTCCTGGCTACCGGCAGGTAGTTATGCGCCACGAAGGTTGGCGGGTTATTTTCCGTGCCGTCAATCACCCCGGTTTGCATACCGCTGAAGACCTCGCTGGTCCCCATCGCCACCGCGTTGGCCCCCATCGCTTTTAAGGTATCCAGCGCCACTGGACTGGTCTGTACGCGGATTTTCATCCCCTTTAAATCTTCCGGTTTGGCGACCGGATCTTTGGTAATCAGGTTGCGCGTCCCGGCGTCCATCCAGCCAAGGAACACCAGTCGGGACTTGCTGTTCGCGGTCAGCCGGTCACCAATTTCCTGGCCGATCATGCCGTCCAGCACGTGGTGCATATGGTCTTCATCGCGAAAGACATATGGCAAGGTGAAGACGTTAATCTCCGGTAAGATTGCCGCCACCGGCGCCATCGACACACGAATAATATCGATCGCACCAAGCTGCGCCTGTTCAATCATCTGCTTTTCATCGCCCAGCACGCCGCCAGGGAACGTTTTAATATCCAGCCGTCCATCGGTGGCGGCACTGAGTTTTTCCCCCATGTGTTTTACCGCTACGACGTTAGGATAATCAGCAGGATGAACGTCGGCCGCACGCAGCGTTTGTGCCGCGGTTATCTGCGAGGTCAGCAGGAGTCCACACCCCACGCCCAGACTTAAAAGAGTTTTTCTCAGTTTCATTTACCTTCTCCAGAGATATATAAACGCTAATAGCAAACGGTTTACAGAAACAATGACGGTCTGAATGAAAAGCAGCAGGAAGAATCTTGTTATTGGTAATGCCAGGGCAGGTTAGCCTCTGTAACAAATTATTACGATGATTATGTTCACAAAAGAAGGAATAACCGAGATATTTTCAGCACGCTGTTTCATTTTTGCAACGAAGGTCATTTTACGGAAAAAATAATGTCTGAAAGAGAACCATAGTTGTGATCTCTCACACCTTTATCATTTCAAAAAAATAAAACACAACGCGTTGCGGAGATTATTTTGGTGGGAAAGAAAAGAGAAATGGCTGCCGCAGCAGCCATTATTTGAGATTATTGCCAGCCGTAGCGTCGGCTATAGAAACCTTTCACCATTTGGGTCAGCGTCATATAGCCAACCAGAATAGCAATCAGCCACGGGAAGTAGCTCAGCGGCAGCGCCTGCAGCTGCAAATAGCCCGCCAGCGGTGAGAACGGCAGCGCGATGCCCACCACCATTACCACCAGGGTCATAGCAAACAGCGGCCACGCGGCGCGGCTCTGGATAAACGGAATCCGTCGCGTACGGATCATATGCACAATCAGCGTTTGCGACAGCAGCCCTTCAATAAACCAGCCGGACTGGAACAGCGTCTGGGCTTCCGGCACGTTGGCGTGGAACACCCACCACATCAGGCAGAAGGTCAGAATATCGAAAATCGAGCTGATCGGGCCGAAGAAGACCATGAAGCGCCCCAGTTCCGCAGGGTTCCAGCGCTGCGGTTTGCGGATCTGCTCATCGTCGACGTTATCAAACGGGATCGCCACCTGGGATACATCGTACAGCAGGTTCTGGATCAGTAAGTGCAACGGCAGCATCGGCAGGAACGGCAGAAAGGCGCTCGCCACCAGCACGCTGAAGACGTTACCGAAGTTAGAACTGGCGGTCATTTTGATGTATTTCAGCATGTTGGCAAAAGTACGGCGGCCTTCGATTACCCCCTCCTCCAACACCATCAGGCTTTTTTCCAGCAGAATGATATCCGCCGCTTCCCGGGCAATATCCACCGCACCATCCACGGAGATGCCGATATCCGCCGCGCGTAGCGCCGGAGCATCGTTGATGCCATCGCCCATAAAGCCGACCACATGCCCTTCGCGTTTCAGCAGCGTCACGATGCGCTCTTTATGCAAGGGTGCAAGGCGGGCGAACAGCGTGGTGCGTTTTGCCAGCTGGGCCAACTCGTCATCGCTCAACGCTTCAATCTGGCTGCCGATGACCACCTCGCCGGCGTCCAGCCCCACTTCATGGCACACTTTCGCTGCGACCAGTTCGCTATCGCCGGTGAGGATTTTGACGGTAATCCCGCTGGCCTTCAGCGCCTTCAGGGCTGGCGCAGTGGTCTCTTTCGGCGGATCGAGGAAGGCGATATAGCCTTCGAGAATCAGGTCAGACTCATCGGCCCGCTGGTAGTCGCCTTCTCGGGCGGGCAGATAGCGGGTCGCCACCGCCACCACCCGCAGCCCCTGGCGGTTGAGCGTATCGGTCACGCGTTTGATGCGGCGCAGCATGGTGTCGTCCAGCGGCACGATATCGCCGTTGTAACGCACCTGGGTCGACACATTGAGGATCTCCTGCAGCGCACCTTTGCAGATCAGCTGATGCACCCCTTCCTGCTCGCTCACGACCACCGACATCCGGCGGCGCTCAAAGTCGAACGGGATCTCATCCACTTTCTGCCAGCGTTCGGACAGCTGACGCGCCGCGTCGAGTTCGACTCCTTCCAGCACCGCCGTATCAAGCAGATTTTTCAACCCGGTCTGATAGTGGCTATTCAGCCAGGCGCTGTGCAGTACCCGTTCGCTGACCTTGCCGGAGACGTCGGTGTGGTTCTCCAGCACGATTTTGTCCTGCGTCAGGGTACCGGTTTTATCGGTACACAGAATGTCCATCGCGCCGAAATTCTGGATCGCATCGAGGTGCTTGACGATGACTTTCTGTTTCGAGAGCTTCACCGCCCCGCGCGCGAGAGTCGAGGTGACAATCATCGGCAGCATTTCCGGCGTCAGGCCGACCGCCACCGACAGCGCGAACAGCGCCGCTTCCCACCAGTCGCCTTTGGTGTAGCCGTTAATCAGCAGCACCACCGGCGCCATCACCAGCATAAAGCGGATCAGCAGCATGCTGACGCGGCTGATGCCTTTCTGGAAGGCATTCGGCTCGCTCTCCTGCTCGCTGACCCGTCCGGCCAGCTGACCAAACCAGGTGTTGCCGCCGGTCGCAAAGACGATTGCCTGTGCCGTACCGCTCACCACGTTGGTGCCCATAAAGCACAGGGTGTCGCACTCCAGCGGGTTACTTTGCTGTGGGTCACGGCTGTGAACCACTTTTTCAACCGGCAGCGATTCACCGGTTAGCGAGGCCTGGGCAACGAACAGATCCCGCGCCTGGAGGATACGCAGGTCCGCGGGGATCATATCGCCCGCCGACAGCTTGACGATATCGCCCGGCACCAGCTGGTCGATAGGCAGCTCGCACCAGCGGCTTTCTCCCTGCTCGTTGACCACCCGCAGCACCGTCGCGGTATTGCTGACCATCGCCTTCAGGGCATCCGCCGCTTTGGTCGAGCGGGCTTCCTGAATAAAGTTGAGCAACGTGGAGATCCCCACCATCAGCGCAATCACGCCGGCGGCAAACAGATCTTCCGTTGCATAGGAGACGATACCCAACACGGTGAGCAGCAGGTTGAAGGGGTTGCGGTAGCAGGTCCACAGATGCACCCACCATGGTGATGGCTTCTGCGCCGGGATTTGATTGTCGCCGAAGCGGGCGATTTTCTCTGCGACTTCGCTATCGTTCAGCCCTTCCGGGTGGCTGTCGAAGGCGCGCCAGAGTTCATTGTCGTCCATTGCCGCCACGTTCAGGCAGTGTTTGCCTAACGATTCTGGAATCGGCGTACTGGCCAGATGGCGGGCATCCGGTAACGGGTCGCGCTGAACCAGTCGGCGCGGCAAATGGCGGCTGAGCTGTGCAAGCAGCTGCCGGGTCATATTTTTCAGCATAAACAGTCCCTCCGCGTTCGCCAGGGCGAACGCAGCACAACTGACAGGCGCAACAAAACTCTACCTGTCAGGTATTATTTTTTTATGGCAGGGACATCAAGGACGTCACTGCTTTACGCTTCCGGTAAAGCAGTGCTAAGCAGGCTTACCGGAAAAGAGAGTTACTCCATCGAGGATGAGGAGTGGGATCGGGGTCCATAAAATCTCCGGTAAGTGAGGAAAAACGGCGCAAACTATAGCGCAACCAGCGGGCAAGTTGAAGCCGCTGTCGCCAATGATAACCCCGCGTAACTAAACCAGACGTAAACCAGACTTTGCTCATTGCGGTTTGGTTGAGTAGCATTAGGCTCACTACATCGGATGACCACGAGAACCTTGCATGCAAAACCGGCTGACCATTAAAGATATCGCGCGCTTAAGCGGCGTCGGGAAATCGACGGTATCACGCGTGCTCAACAATGAAAGCGGCGTTAACGAACGTACCCGTGAACGAGTCGAAGCGGTGATGCAACAGCACGGTTTCTCGCCTTCCCGTTCCGCCCGGGCGATGCGTGGTCAAAGCGACAAAGTGGTGGCTATTATCGTTACCCGTCTTGATTCGCTGTCGGAGAACCTGGCCGTACAGACCATGCTGCCGGCCTTCTACGAGCAGGGTTTCGATCCCATTATGATGGAGAGCCAGTTCTCTCCGGCGCTGGTCGGGGAACATCTGCGGATCCTCGCCCGCCGCAATATCGATGGCGTGGTGCTGTTTGGTTTTACCGGCATCACCGAAGAGATGCTGACGCCCTGGCGCGAATCGATGGTGCTGCTGGCGCGCGATGCGCCGGGCTTCGCCTCGGTCTGCTACGACGACAACGGCGCGGTCAACCTGCTGATGCAGCGCCTGTACGACAGCGGACATCGCCATATCAGTTTTCTCGGGGTGCCCCATAGCGACGTCACCACCGGGCAGCGCCGCCATCAGTCCTATCTTGATTTCTGCGCGCAACACCAGCTCACCCCGTCCGCCGCCCTGCCGGGGCTGGCGATGAAACAGGGCTACGACAATGTCGCCAGCGTGCTGACGCCGGAGACCAGCGCGCTGCTGTGCGCCACCGATACCCTCGCCCTTGGCGCCAGCAAGTATTTGCAGGAGCAGCAGATTGCCCATCTGCAGGTTGCCAGCGTCGGCAGCACGCCGCTGATGAAGTTCCTTCACCCGGAGATTGTCACCGTCAACCCAGGCTACGCCGAGGCCGGGCGTCAGGCTGCCCAGCAGCTGATCGCGCAGATCGCCGGCCAGACAGAACCCCGCCAGATCGTGATTCCCGCCGCGCTTATTTAAGCTCTGATGGTGGATTTATGTGATCCTCGCTGCGTTTCGGGAACGTTCCCATTTTGAAATTCCCACGAACCCGTTAGGATTCGTCTCAGGTCATTACGCAATCTCTTCCCTCTGTTTTGAGGCCTCAACATGAGTAAAGTGAATCAGCAGGACATCGATAAATTGATCGAACTGGTGGGCGGGCGCGATAACATTGCCACCGTCAGCCACTGCATTACCCGTCTGCGCTTTGTGCTGAACAATCCGGCCATTGCCAAACCCAAAGAAATCGAACAGCTGCGCATGGTGAAGGGCTGCTTCACCAACGCCGGGCAGTTCCAGGTGGTAATTGGCACGGAAGTGGACGATTACTACAAGGCGCTGCTGGCAACAACCGGCCAGGCATCTGCTGATAAAGAGCAGGCTAAACAGGCTGCGCGGCAAAATATGAAGTGGCACGAGCAGCTGATCTCGCATTTTGCCGAGATCTTCTTCCCGCTGCTGCCGGCGCTGATCAGCGGCGGCCTGATCCTCGGCTTCCGTAACGTGATCGGCGATCTGCCGATGAGCAACGGGCAGACGCTGGCGCAAATGCACCCGTCGCTGAAAACCATTTATGATTTCCTGTGGCTGATTGGCGAGGCCATCTTCTTCTATCTGCCGGTCGGTATCTGCTGGTCAGCGGTGAAGAAAGTGGGCGGCACGCCGATCCTCGGCATCGTGCTCGGCGTGACCCTTGTCTCTCCGCAGTTGATGAACGCCTATATGCTGGGTCAGCAGGTGCCGGAAGTGTGGAACTTCGGCCTGTTCACCATCGCTAAAGTCGGCTACCAGGCGCAGGTTATCCCGGCGCTGCTGGCAGGCCTGGCGCTGGGCTTTATCGAAACGCGCATGAAACGCATCGTCCCTGACTACCTCTATCTGGTGGTAGTGCCGGTATGCTCGCTGATTCTGGCGGTCTTCCTTGCCCACGCCTTTATCGGCCCGTTTGGCCGCATGATTGGCGACGGCGTGGCCTTCGCGGTGCGTCACCTGATGACCGGCAGCTTTGCGCCGATTGGCGCCGCCCTGTTCGGCTTCCTGTATGCCCCGCTGGTGATTACCGGGGTCCACCAGACGACGCTGGCTATCGATATGCAGATGATTCAGAGCATGGGCGGCACCCCGGTGTGGCCGTTGATTGCCCTGTCCAACATCGCCCAGGCGTCAGCGGTCGTCGGCATTATCATCGCCAGCCGCAAACAGAACGAGCGTGAAATTTCGGTTCCGGCCGCTATTTCGGCCTACCTTGGGGTCACGGAACCGGCCATGTACGGGATCAACCTGAAATACCGCTTCCCAATGCTCTGCGCGATGATCGGCTCCGGCCTTGCCGGGCTGCTGTGTGGCCTGAACGGCGTGATGGCGAACGGTATCGGCGTTGGCGGGCTGCCGGGGATCCTCTCCATCCAGCCAACCTACTGGCAGGTCTTCGGGTTAGCGATGGTCATCGCAGTGGTCGTGCCGATTGCGCTCACCACGATCGTGTACCAGCGCAAATTCCGTCAGGGCACCTTACAGATTGTCTGATCTTATCTTTCGGGGCGCAGTAGCGCCCCTTCGTTGTAGCAGGAAAGCGATATGAATACCCTTCCCCATTGGTGGCAAAACGGCGTTATTTACCAAATTTATCCGAAGAGTTTCCAGGACACGACCGGCAGCGGCACCGGCGATCTGCGTGGGGTCACCTCACGCCTCGACTATCTGCAAACCCTCGGCGTGGACGCTATCTGGTTGACCCCGTTCTACGTCTCACCGCAGGTGGATAACGGCTACGATGTCGCGAACTATACCGCCATCGATCCCACTTACGGCACCCTGGATGA
This sequence comes from Klebsiella sp. B345, assembly GCF_051131735.1. NCBI lineage: Bacteria > Pseudomonadati > Pseudomonadota > Gammaproteobacteria > Enterobacterales > Enterobacteriaceae > Klebsiella > Klebsiella sp. B345. The sequence continues at coordinate 3,490,414 of NZ_CP180443.1, read as the reverse complement.
TTTCGACGAACTGGTGGCAGAGGCCAAAGCGCGCGGGATCCGCATCGTGCTGGATATGGTATTAAACCATACCTCGACCGCACACGCCTGGTTTCGCGAGTCGTTAAACAAAGAGAGTCCCTACCGCCAGTTTTACATCTGGCGCGATGGCGAGCCCACCACGCCGCCAAACAACTGGCGCTCAAAATTTGGCGGCAATGCCTGGCAGTGGCACGCCGAGAGCGGGCAGTACTATCTGCATTTGTTCGCCACGGAACAGGCCGATCTCAACTGGGAAAACCCGGCGGTACGGGAAGAGCTCAAAAAGGTGTGCGAATTCTGGGCCGACCGCGGCGTCGACGGTCTGCGCCTTGACGTGGTTAACCTGATTTCGAAAGATCAGACCTTCCCGGCAGATGACCAGGGCGACGGACGCCGTTTTTATACCGACGGCCCGCGGGTTCATGAATTCCTGCAGGAAATGAGCCGCGACGTCTTCACCCCGCGCCAGCTGATGACGGTGGGCGAGATGTCCTCCACGTCGCTGGAACATTGTCAGCAGTATGCCGCGCAGGACGGCCGCGAGCTGTCGATGACCTTTAACTTCCACCACCTGAAGGTCGATTATCCCGGCGGTGAAAAGTGGTCCCTGGCACGCCCTGACTACGTGGCGCTCAAAGCGCTGTTCCGCCACTGGCAGCAGGGGATGCACAACCGGGCATGGAATGCGTTGTTCTGGTGTAACCACGATCAGCCGCGCATTGTGTCGCGCTTCGGTGATGAAGGTGAATACCGGGTTCCGGCGGCGAAAATGCTGGCGATGGTCCTGCACGGCATGCAGGGAACCCCGTATATCTATCAGGGTGAAGAGATTGGCATGACCAACCCGCATTTCTCGGACATCAACGCGTATCGCGACGTGGAAAGCCACAACATGTTTATTGAGCGCTCGGCGCAGGGACAGGCGCCGGATGAGCTGCTGGCGATCCTCGCCAGTAAGTCGCGCGATAACAGCCGCACGCCGATGCAGTGGGATCGCCGCGCCCAGGGTGGTTTTACCACCGGCGAACCGTGGATTTCCCTGTGCGATAACTATCAGACCATCAATGCCGAAACGGCGCTGGCTGACCCGGATTCCGTGTTTTACACCTATCAGCAACTGATTGCGCTACGCAAGACCACGCCGGTGCTGATCTGGGGCGATTATCAGGATCTGCTGGCGGAACATCCTGCGCTGTGGTGCTATCGCCGCCAGTGGCAGGGCAAAACCCTGGTCGTCGCGGCTAACCTGAGTCGCGAATTCCAGAACTGGCATCACCGCGAGATGGACGGCGACTGGCAGGTACTGATGAGCAACTATCCGGAGGCAGCGAACCGCCCTGCGGCCATGACGCTGCGCCCGTTTGAAGCCATCTGGTGGCTGCAGGAGTAACCTTTCCCCGGCCTGTGCTGCGCTCAACCGGGCTGCGGGTGCCGTTCCTGCAGCCTGGACAAGGGCGAATCACGTGACGCTGGCCGGTGCCAGCGTTTTTGCCTTCTCCTCGCCAATTTCCGCTTGTTTTTTAGTCAGATAAATTTACATTCCGCGCGGGTGCCCAGCCTGCGTACTCTCGACTTTTTACTTTGTCCTGCATCAATAAAATAGCAAACATCTTTGATGCAAATCACTACATATAGAACTTAAAATGCGTCCCGGCCCTACATATGGTATCAATCGTCTATTATGTCACCATAGCCCATCGAACTCTGGCGGTGATGGGATGTGGATAAAAAGGGCCGGAACCGGAGCAACACGGCGGCAGGTATAGCCCCAGTGACTTCGGCAAACTTTCCGCCTCTGTGGATAACCTGTTCTATAAAGTATGGAGTGATCATGACACCGCATGTGATGAAACGCGATGGCTGTAAAGTGCCGTTCAAGTCAGAGCGCATTAATGAAGCAATTCTGCGTGCAGCTAAAGCAGCGGGAGTCGATGACGCAGACTATTGCGCCACCGTCGCAGAAGTCGTTAGCCAGCAAATGCAGGGCCGCGCCCAGGTTGATATCAACGAAATCCAGACCGCCGTTGAGAACCAGCTGATGGCCGGTCCGTACAAGCAGCTGGCGCGCGCCTACATTGAATATCGCCATGACCGCGATAGCCAACGTGAAAAGCGCGGCCGTCTGAACCAGGAGATTCGTGGACTGGTTGAGCAGACCAACTCGGCGTTACTCAACGAAAACGCCAACAAAGACAGTAAAGTCATCCCGACCCAGCGCGACCTGCTGGCCGGTATCGTCGCCAAACATTACGCCCGTCAGCATCTGCTGCCGCACGACGTAGTCATGGCTCACGAGCGTGGCGTGATTCACTATCACGACCTCGACTATTCGCCGTTCTTCCCGATGTTCAACTGTATGCTGATCGACCTGAAAGGCATGCTGACCCACGGCTTTAAGATGGGTAACGCCGAGATCGAACCGCCAAAGTCTATTTCTACCGCCACCGCCGTCACGGCGCAGATCATTGCGCAGGTCGCCAGCCATATTTATGGCGGTACCACCATTAACCGTATTGATGAAGTGCTCGCGCCGTTCGTCACCGAGAGCTTCAACAAGCATCGTAAAATTGCCGAAGAGTGGCAGATCCCGGATGCCGAAGGTTACGCCCATTCTCGCACCGAAAAAGAGTGTTACGACGCCTTCCAGTCGCTGGAATACGAAGTGAATACCCTGCATACCGCCAATGGACAGACGCCTTTCGTCACCTTTGGCTTTGGTCTGGGCACCACCTGGGAATCCCGCCTGATTCAGCAGTCTATTCTGCGTAATCGTATCGCCGGCCTCGGTAAAAACCGCAAAACGGCGGTGTTCCCGAAACTGGTCTTTGCGATTCGCGATGGCCTGAACCACAAGTTTGGCGATGCCAACTATGACATCAAGCAGCTGGCGCTGGAGTGCGCAAGCAAGCGCATGTACCCGGATATCCTCAACTACGATCAGGTAGTGAAGGTGACCGGTTCGTTTAAAACGCCAATGGGCTGCCGCAGCTTCCTCGGCGTGTGGGAAAACGAAAACGGCGAAGAAGTTCACGATGGGCGTAACAACATCGGGGTGATTAGCCTGAACCTGCCGCGCATTGCCCTGGAAGCCAAAGGCGACGAAGCGGCATTCTGGACGCTGCTGGACGAGCGCCTGCAGCTGGCGCGTAAAGCGCTGATGACGCGTATTGCGCGCCTCGAAGGGGTCAAAGCACGCGTGGCGCCGATTCTGTATATGGAAGGGGCCTGCGGCGTGCGCCTGAAGGCCGACGACGACGTTTCCGAAATCTTCAAAAACGGTCGCGCGTCGATCTCCCTGGGCTATATCGGCATTCACGAAACCATTAACGCGCTGGCGGGCGAAACCCACATGTACGACAGCGAAGCGCTGCGCGCCAAAGGCGTTGCTATCGTGCAGCGTCTGCGCGATGCCGTGGACCAATGGAAAGACGAAACCGGGTATGGTTTCAGCCTCTACAGCACGCCGAGCGAAAACCTCTGCGATCGCTTCTGCCGTCTGGACACCGCCGAATTTGGCGTGATCCCGGGCGTGACGGACAAGGGCTACTATACCAACAGCTTCCACCTCGACGTCGAGAAGAAGGTCAACCCGTACGATAAGATCGACTTCGAAGCGGCCTATCCGCCAATCGCCAACGGCGGCTTCATCTGCTACGGCGAGTACCCGAACATCCAGCACAACCTGAAAGCGCTGGAAGATGTCTGGGATTACAGCTATCAGCACGTGCCGTATTACGGCACCAACACGCCGATCGACGAGTGCTACGAGTGCGGCTTTACCGGTGAGTTCGAATGCACCAGTAAAGGCTTTACCTGCCCGAAATGCGGCAACCACGACGCCGCCCGCGTGTCGGTGACCCGTCGCGTGTGCGGTTACCTCGGCAGCCCGGACGCCCGTCCGTTCAACGCCGGTAAGCAGGAAGAGGTGAAACGCCGCGTCAAACACCTCGGCAACGGTCAACTCGGCTAATCTCGCCACCGTCCCCCCGGATAGCGCCGCCAGCGGCCTGTCCGGGATACAAAGCTAATCTCACCATCGTCCCCCCGGAGGCGCCGCCAGCGGCTTATCCGGGCTACAACGCACCAGCGTAGGTTTCCTCAAATCAGTTGGCGTTGTAGCAAGGCGGCAAACGAGTCAGTCCCGGGGAGCTTACTGTAGTAAGTGACCCGGGCGGGCGAGCGCAGCCAACACCGCTGCAGCGTCAAATGAGAAGAGGAAACAATGAATTATCACCAGTACTACCCCGTCGATATCGTCAACGGCCCTGGAACACGCTGCACCCTGTTTGTCTCCGGCTGCGTCCATGAATGCCCCGGCTGCTACAACAAAAGCACCTGGCGGCTGAACTCCGGCATGCCGTTTACCCAGGAGATGGAAGACCGGATCATCGCCGACCTCAACGACACCCGTATCACCCGCCAGGGCCTGTCGCTCTCCGGCGGCGATCCGCTGCACCCACAGAACGTGCCGCACATTCTGCGGTTGGTGAAGCGCATTCACGCGGAATGCAAAGGGAAAGATATCTGGGTCTGGACCGGCTACAAACTGGCGGAGTTGAACGACGCACAGATGGCAGTAGTGGATTTGATTAACGTGCTGATCGACGGCAAATTTGTGCAGGATTTAAAAGATCCGGCGCTGATCTGGCGCGGCAGCAGCAATCAGGTGGTTCACCACCTGCGTTGAGTTAAAAGCGGCTGACGCACTCCATCGCCACCGTTTTAAACTCGTCAAAACTGCGGGTGGTGGCAAGCCGGGCCATGGCGCGTTCGCGCAGGAAGGTCACGAAAATATCATAGATCGCCATCGCCTCTTCATACTCGCTCTTGCTGATCGCCAGCAAAAAGACGATGTGCGCGGTTTCGTCGCCCCAGACGATACCGTTGGGCGCAATCACGGTATAGACCACGGTTTTTTGCGCCAGCAGACCGAGGGCGTGAGGCAGCGCAATGCCGTCCCCCAGCATGGTGCTGACGATCGCTTCACGCTCCACCACCGAATCATGGAACCCGGCATCGACAAAACCTTCCTGCTGTAGCTGCTGGCACAGTTCGGCAAACAGCGTCTGCTGGTCGATCGGTGCATCGATCACCCGGAAATGAGCCTCATCGAAATACTTATTCAGCACCCAGGGGCGAGTCCGATCCACCAGCACCAGCTTGCCGATTTGGTCTAGTTGATAATCCGTCGGGAATGGCGCAATGGTTACTACCGGCTTATCTTTTTCGCCGATCCACACGGTGGAGACCACGAAATCTTCCGCAATGCTCTCCAGCTGCTCATATTCCCGCTGCGATAGCGTGGCGGCAATCTCAAGCTGCGGATACTTGCGCTGCAAAATCGCCTCGATCATCCGCACCATCGCGTTACTGGTGTCGCATACCAGCAGCACCCGCGGCTGGCGCTGATAACCGATGTTGTAATGACGCTCCAGCCCGACGCCGACGTGCAGCACCAGGAAGCCAATTTCGTTTTCGCTAATGGTATAGGGGGTATATTTGCCCCAGCTGCTCACCGCCGCGAGGGTCATATCCCACGACATCGGATAGTGCTGCTTAATGTTATCGAGCAGCGGGTTGGGGATCATTATCTGGTAGCGCACCCGGGTGATCATGGTCTTAATGTGGGTCAGCAGGTCAGCATGCAGTTGGGCGTCGTCCAGCAGGTTGTAGTTATACTGGCTGTTGATGTAGTTCAGGATGTAGTTCACCAGCGCTTCGCCATCGTCGGCGCTGATGGTGCCTGGATCGACGTCCTGGACCTGACGGGCGGCAAGGTGGACGCACAGCCACTCTTCTTCCGCCAGCGAGAGGGTTTTCCCCGCCTGCTGCTGCAGGACGGCAGCCAGATCCCGAGCGGCATCCCGTACGTTTTGCGCCACATCTTCAGCGCTAAATTCGGCCAGCGGATAGCCCTGGCTAACGCGATGGACCACCACAGCGCTGTACAGTCGGATAAAACGCTCCCCTTCATCGGTCAGGCGAACATGGTGGCGGGTCAGGATCTCCTGCAACACGCCCCCAAGCTGTTCCTGGACATCCGAATTTAACGCTTTTTCATCCATCAACGGGTTCAACCCACCCTGCTGCACCTGCTGCCACAGCAGATCGGTCAGGCAGGCGCGAATCGACACTTCGCTGCCGAACAAGCGCATACCGTGACGCGGACGCGTCTCCAGGGCCAGCTGATAGCGCTGAAAACGCTCGCGCACCTCGACCATGTCATTTTGCAGGGTTGCACGGCTGACGAACCATTCGTCCGCCAGGTCTTCAAGCTTGATAGAGAACGCCGAGGTCAAAAAGCGCACCAGCAGAAAGTTGATGCGGTCCTGGGCAGTGCGCGGAATATGCTGCGGTTTCGGCGCGCTGGCCTCCAGGGTCTGATAGCGCGACGGATCGTCGATTTTCAGTTGATAGCCGCTGCCGCGGGTCAGAATAAATTGCGCGCCGTAATGCTCTAACAGCGCGTTAAGCGCGGTGATATCGGCGCGAACGGTACGGGTAGAAACCGACAGCCGCTGCGCCAGTTCATCCTGGGGCAGCGTTTCGTTTTGCAGCAAGGTAAACAGTTGCGCTAAACGTTGGTTGGGAAATCGCATGTCAGTTCCTTCTCTTTACGGCTCACGGTTGAGCGGATATCACCATCTGTGACGGGCTGCCTACCGGGGTGTATTCCGGAGCAAAAGTCAGTTTGCCGCTCCTGGCCGCAACGCTAAAACGGGTAATATTATCACTGCGTTGGTTCATGACGTACAGCCATTGCCCCTGATTATCCAGGGTCAACGTACGGGGGTAGTCGCCACGGGTCCAGATATCTTCCTGATGGCTCAGGCTGCCGTCGGCCAGCACGCTAAAATGCGCAATGCTGTTATGTAGACGGTTGGCGACATACAGCTGCTTCCCATCGGGGCTAAGGACCAGGCCTGCGGCAAAACTGGTGCCTTTGTACTCCTTCGGCAGCGCGGAGATCGTTTTGCCCCCACGCAGCAGCCCACTTTTCTTATCCAGATGATAGAAGGTGAGCGTCGAGGCTTCTTCGTTTATCAGCCACAGGCCGTCGCCCTTCGGCGTAAAGACAAAGTGACGAGGCCCGGCCCCTTCCGACGACGCGGCAATAAACGGCGGATCGTTCGGCGTCAGGGTACCGTTGCGATTATCGAACCGGTACTGATAGATACGATCCAGCCCCAGATCGGTGGAAAACACATATTGCCCACTCGGATCGGCGGCGATCATATGGGCATGAGGACCGTTATGATCGCTGATGGCGAAGCTGCCCTCAACGGCCGCTGCCGGGCTTTCCGCACCGGCCGGGCCTTCGTCCTGGTGACTATCCACCGCCTCACCCAGGCTGCCATCGTCTTTCACCGGCAACACCACAACCGACCCGCTAATGTAGTTCGCCACCAGCAGATGACGACCGTCCGGCGTCAGCGACAAATACACCGGCCCGGCCCCCGCCGAAGAGACCTGATTGAGATCGGTCAACTCACCATTGGATTCAATCCGCCACGCCTGTACCACACCCTTTTCGACTTCGCTGGCGGCATAGAGGGTTTTACCATCCCGCGACACGGTCAACTGTGCGACGTTCTGCAACGAACTGACCAGCGCTTTATCACGGAGCGCGCCGGTTTTCGCGTCGATGGTAAACCGGTACAGCCCCTCCCCGTTGGGATTATAGGTACCGACCCAGGCATAATGGGTTTGCGCACAGGCGGTGGTAGCCAGCAGAGAAAGTGATGCAGCAAGCAGGTGACGAGCGGTTGGCATAGCGACTCCTTGAGGGTGCAATGAGGTGTTTCCACGCGCACGTTTAGCGATCGGTACGTGCGCGCAGCGAGGATGACAATCCTACTTAACGAGCGCTTTAGTCATCTCCAGCAACTGGCGAACGTCCGCCGGGCGGGTATGACCGCTTTCTTTATCAATAATAGAGCTATAAATGTGCGGGATAATTTTACTGACCCCGGCATCCAACGCAATCTGCAGGATCTCACTGTAGTTTTCCAGGTCGATCCCGCCGGTCGGCTCCAGCCAGAAATCATGGCGGGCACAGGCCTGCGCCACTGCCAGAAATTCATCACGGTGCTTCAGGCCGCCCATCGGGAAATATTTGATCGAGCTGCCGCCCATATCTTTCAACAGCGCGATGGCGGTTTCCAGCGGCACGATACCGTCTGGTGCCTTGCTGCTCAGCGGGCCGGTTGAAATTTTAACCATACCCGGCGTGCCGGTCGGCGAGACCAGACCGTTGACCACGGTATCATTCTGCCCCAGCAGCGCACGGCTGGTTGCGACCCCGGTAAAGACCTGGTTCACGTGCTGCGGCTGCACCTGCCGAGAAATTTCACTGACCATCGCCGACTGGTTCGGATCTCCCGCACCCAGACCGACCGACAGCGCGTTATCGATAAGCTGCGCATATTCACGCATATCCGCCACCGCACTCGCCACGTCAGGATAGTTCTTGGAGAGCACCCCCACCAGGACGTGACCTTCTGCCGCCTCGTAAATCTCACGTGCGTTCTCTTTGCTGCCCGCCAGGACGTTCAGGCAGACGCGGTCACGGTAAAAATTTGGGGTCAGTTTCATGCTTTTTTCTCCTTGTTCAGAACCTCGGCGATGCGACGAGCGACAATCTCCAGCTGCTGCGCGTTCACGCTGCGGACATCGGCTTCAATAATCCCTTCGTTAGCTTTGTAGCCACGGAAGTAGATAGCGTATTCACCCTGCTTTAATGCCTCCACCAGCTCGCCGGTGGCGATGCCGGTGACGGCCTCATCAAATTTAATTTCGGCACGGGCGATGTCACGCCCGGCGCTGTCCCAGACCACGCGGCCGGTCACGCCCTCAAGGGTATTGAGCTGGTTAATGAACGGCGTCATTTTGGCCACCATCTCATCACCGCTCTCTTTACGCGCCGTCAGGTAGTGTTCGATGGCGCAGGTCAGACCGAGGATCCCCTCTTTGCCCACTTTCATCGCCCGGCCAATGCCCGCCGACTGACGTTTTACCCACTCGACATACTGGGTTTTACCCACCACCAGACCGCTGGTTGGCCCTTCGATCGCCTTCGCGCCGCTGTAAATCACCAGGTCAGCGCCGGCGCGGTAGTAACACTGTAAATCTTCTTCCGCGGCTGCATCGACGATTAGCGGCAGGTTATGCTTGCGCGCCACCACGACCGCCTGCTCGACGCTGAGCATGCTTTTCTGTACGCAGTGGTGCGATTTAATGTACAGAATCGCCGCCGTACGCGGAGTAATTGCCGCCGCCAGCTGGTCGGCAGAACATTCGTTGGCGTAGCCCGCTTCCACCAGCTTGCCGCCCCCCAGCGCCACCATCGAGCCAACCGGCGCGCCGAAGTTAACGTTGTGGCCTTTCGGCAGGACGATTTCATTGTTTTCAATCGGCGTGACGTGCAGGTTTTCCAGCAGCCAGGCGCTGTCTTTCACCAGCACCGCCGCGACCGACTGGGCAATTCCCGCCGAGGCGCAGGAGACAACGGTAGCCCCTTCTACTTCCAGCAGATTCGCAATGTATTCGCCGGTCTTGTTCACCAGATCTTTCATTTCGAAGTAGTGATTCATGCCGCTCATCACCGCATCCACCACTTCAGGACGCGGCGTGGAAACGCCCAGCGCCGTCATGCGACCGGACGTATTAATGACTTGTTTTAGATTGTATTTCTCAAAAATTGAAGGCATTTTCCGCGCTCCCTTGTTCGGTCAGATAGCCCTTGCCTGCGCGAATCGCGGCAAGCGGCACCAGAATATTGTCAGCCTGCAGGCTCTCTTTTTCCGCGTCGACCAGCAGCGTTGGCGTATGCTCGACGGTAAACAGCGTTAAATCGGCATCGAAACCAACCGCCAGCCGCCCTTTGTGCTTCAGACGCAGCCCCTCTGCGGCCCCGGCGGTCACGCAGTCAATGACCTGCGGCAGCGACATGCCGATGGCGAGAAACTTAGACATCACCAGCGCCAGCGAGCGGACCGGACCGTCGATACGGTTACGGCAGTAGATATCGGAGCTGATGGTGTGCGGCAGGATCCCCATCGCAATGGCCCGACGCGCCACCTCAAAGCTGAAGCTGGCGGTGCCGTGGCCGACATCCAGTCGTACGCCGCGCTGTAGCGCGCGGGTGATCGACGCGCGCAGCTCGCCAGAGGGCGCCAGGATGCGGTTCGGTTTGCCGTTATAGCAGTGGGTGATGATGTCGCCTGCACTCAGCAGGTCGGCAATCTCATCGAGGTTCGGTGGGTTATTGCCGATATGCACCATCAGCGGCAGATCGCCGTTTTCCTGCTGAATAGTTTTCGCCCGCTCAAGCGGGGTAATGCCGTTTTCGCCGACCACGCTGCTGCTCATGCGTGCTTTCAGGCCAACGATAAAGTCCGGGTGGCGTTTGACCGCCTGCTGCACCGCATCGGCATCGATATTGGCCATATTGGCCAGTTCGTTCTGGGCAATCAGTCCGACGCGGGAGATATTGAGCAGTGCGTAGACCTCAGTCGCCGCCTCGCGGGTCAGCTGATAAAAATCATCAACATCGTCCGCACCGGTGCTGCCGGCATCGATCACGGTGGTGACGCCGCAGGCTATGCCAACGCTATCCGGCTGGTCGTGATAAATCGGTGAGCTCGGATAGCAGTGGACGTGGGAATCAATCCAGCCGGAGCTGACATAGTAACGACCCTGCAGCTCGATGGTTTTGTGCGATGGCGCGTTAATCTCGCCCAGCGCGGTAATTTTTCCGTCCTGGATGGCAATATCGGTCAGGGTATCGTCGACGAGGCGCGCACGGCGCAGGAGTAAATCAAACATACGTATCTCCTGTTAAGGCGGGCGCCTGAGCGCCCGTGAATATCAAAGCGCAACCGGGAAGATGGAACCTAAAATCATCGCCCCGAGGATCGCGCCGCCGGTAATCGGCTTCTGCCAGATGTAAAACAGCAGCGCCCCGAGCAGAGAACCGATGCCGATAGGAATAGAGGCGGTCATCGCGCTGAGGATAATCAACGGCCCAAGGAAGCGACCGGAGGCATTACCCGCGCCCATCATGACGTCGGCGCCGTAGGTCGAGTTGCTCTGGTTAACCGTGAATTTACGCGCCAGGATAATGATGTAGCCAATGGCCACGCCGATAATCAGGCCGGTTGCCAGGGAAGCGGCAAAATTCGCCACCGGGAAGATGATGCCCGCACCCAGCAGCAGCGCCGGCACCCCGAGGCCAACCCCGGTCTGAATCGCCCCGCCGATATCAAGAATACCGACCAGCGAACCTTCGATGATGCGGGCAAACAGGAAGCTCGCGCCAAACGCTGCCACCGCACCGTACACGCCGGTGTCGATCCCGGATTTCAGCATCGCTACGAAGGCGACTTCGTTAAACGCGCCGATGCCGTAGAGGTAGTACATGTGTGTCCCGGCGAATACCCCGGAAGAGAGCAGGCCGACAAAGATCGGGAATGACCAGTCCGCGTACCAAAAACCTTTATTCTGTTCCATGCGTTATCCCCTTATTTGCCGCTCAGCGCGCTATGCAGCAGATCCAGCCAGTTCGGCACGGTCATGTGGAAGGACTCAATCATCTTCATGTCGAATCCACGGAAGAAGCCGCTCAGCACGAACAGGGCGATAATGGCCGTCATCATGATTTTGGTGACGCGGTTCCAGCCGGCGTCTTCAACGCCTTTACCGATCAGAATGCCCAGGACCAGACCCGGTACGGCGTTACCCATAATCAGCTGCGCGGCGCCGCCGAAAATAGTGGCCCAGAAGCCCGATTTCTTACCGGCATCGATAGCGGCTAGCCAGAAGATAACCGGCATGATGATGTTCACCAGCAGGTTGGCCGCAGGCACCAGCACTTTTACCGCCGTGACCTGTAGCGCTTCCGGTACTGCGGAGGCCGTGGAGTTAAGGAATGCCACCACCACCATGCCGATGAAGCCGCAGGCAATAGCCATTTTCTTCGGATCGTGTAGCGTTTCTGCCACGTTGCGATTTTTGAGCATCAGGGCTGAGGCGCCCCAGTGCGGGATAATGCGGTGGTCGACGTCCTGGGTGAAAGCACCCGCTGCAACGGACGATGCCCAGGCGTTAAAGAAGAAGCCCAGACCAAAGGAGAAATGGGAAGCCGGATCGCCCTCACAGGAATTCAGCTCGCCCAAGGTACGAAACGCCCCCATCCCCTGGGTGGTAGGCGCATGAAACATGCGTGCCGCTCCGGCGCCCACACCGACGCCGACCAGGCCGCCGATAATGAGCGATTTTATTAAAATTATCAGGAACATAGTTTAACCCTATGATGAGATTCAGGTTTGCGTGACAAAATCCACTTGATCGACATTGATGGCCGTCACGGTGACGGTGACATCCAGCTCCACGCTGTAGGTCCGTCGTTCACGGCGCAGAAAGAAGAACAGAAACGCTTCTTTACGCACCGCTTCACGCGCATGAACAACCTTCACGTCCTGTGGCTCAATACGCAGTAAGATCTGCGGTGAAGTACCCATCACCGCTGCCTGTACATGGTTCAGGGCATCGGCAAAGGCGCGCGTTTTGCTTTCGCCTTTGCCCTTGACGCTCACCGTGGTGGTGAATTGTTGTTTCATACTCACGCGCCGTATTTCTTTTTCCAGGCTTCTACCAGGCGCTCGCCCAGCTCTTCTTTATCCATAAAGCCGAAACCCAGTACGTTGTAGCCTTCGTTGATGGCGGTCACGCCTTCATCCACGGAACGCATGCCATATTTCGCTTTATAGCCATGCTTGTTTTGCGCGGTAATCGCCCCTGCACCACCGCTGCCGCAGAAAGAGATGCCAAAGGTGGCATTCTCGGCTTTCATCACGTCACCCAGCTTCATATCCGCGGCAACGCCCGGAACCACCACGGCACGCGCGCCGGCTTTCTCTGCACCTGCAGCGACTTTTTGGCCTTTTCCCAGACGATCGCCGATTACGATAGTAATTTGTTCCATTTTTTACTCCTTACAGGTTGTCTTTTGCGACTTCGAAGTGGACTGACAGCAGCCAGGACTCTTCTTCTGGCAGGTTGCCAAATTCCGCGACCACTTCGCGAGCAAGCATCATTGAATCTTCTGAAATCTCTTCAAACAGGCTGGCATCTACTTCCGGCAGCGGCTCGCCGCTAATCGACCGGTGGGCCATGGCCCGGACGTGGGAAGTCAGCATCTGCTCCTGGACGGCGTTGGGGATGATATTGCGACGACTTAACAGTGCATAAACCTGCTGCAGCATCTTCTCAGCCAGCTGTTCAGTTTGCGTCGCCTGCTCCCCTACGTCGTTTATTACCGCTCCGTTATTCACTTGTGTTACCCCGTTGATGTCTCTGGGGATAAAACTAGCGCCGGGGGGCAGGAGTTTGTAGCGAGTTGTTTTCCACTTCGAAGTGGAAAGGCGGACGGAGGGCGTGATCGATTGCACAAAATTGCGCTGATCGAGGCATTTTCAGCGAAATCACGTGATGGCTATCACAAGAAAATTCCTGCATAGCGGGTCGCGGCGGCTGGGATAACCATGAAAGAAAAAGGGAAAAGTGTGATGTCGATGGGGTTTTATCGCGAGAAAGGCGCAGGAGGCATCGATGGATGCCTCCTGAAACAGAACTTAGCGGTACTTCTTATGGTAGGTGTTGCGGGTCGTTTTAAACTCTTCCGCGGCGGCCTGCGCCTCTTTCACCTTACCTTCGTTAGCCAGCTTCAGCGCTCCGTCAATCTGACCAATCAGAATATCCAGACCGTGGCGGTAATCTTTCATTTCGGCGCTGTCCGCTGCTTTACCTTCCAGCTTTGGCGGGGTGTCTTGCTGCGCATCTACGGCAGCAGTGCGCATCTTAGTTAGCGCCGCTTTCAGTTCGCCCACATCGGAGGTTTTCTGCACCACCTGCAGGTTTTCTGCAAGAGTATCCATATCTTCGCCCAGGTCCGCCGCGAACGCCGACACGGAGCTCATCGCCAGCGCTGAGACAGCCAGCATTGCTAACAGTTTTTTACGCATTGCTCACTTCCTTTTTTATTATTTAAGCACAAGGAAAAGGCGCCTCATGGGCGCCCCTCTACACCGGATTGTTCAATCTGCATCTCGAATGATCCGGTATATCACGCCGTTACTGCCCGGCGATTTTCATCTCTGGCAGCAGCACGGAACCGCACTGAATATTGCTGCGGGTCTCGATATCGTCACCGACGGTCACGATATTACGCCACATATCTTTCAGATTTCCTGCAATGGTGATTTCACTGACCGGATACTGAATTTCACCGTTCTCAACCCAGAAACCGGATGCACCGCGTGAATAATCACCGGTCACACCACTGACACCCTGCCCCATCAATTCGGTGACGACAAGCCCGGTGCCCATCTCTTTAAGCAACTTTTCAAAACTCAGGCCGCGGCCGTTGATCCGCCAGTTGTGGATACCGCCCGCATGTCCGGTGCTGGTCATCCCCAGCTTACGCGCCGAATAGTTGGTCAGCAGCCACTGCGTCAACACGCCATCTTTAATAATGTCGCGGCGTTCAGTCCGCACGCCTTCGCTATCAAACGGTGTGGAGGCCAGGCCTTTCAGCAGATGTGGGTGCTCTTCAATGGTCAGCCACTCCGGCAGGATCTGCTGACCGAGAGAATCCAGCAGGAAGGTCGATTTGCGATAGACCGCGCCGCCGGCAATCGCGCCGACGAGGTGACCAAACAGCCCGGTAGCTACTTCATTGGCAAAAATCACTGGTGCTTTCATGGTCGAAAGCTTGCGCGGCGCCAGGCGCGACAGCGTCCGGCGGGCGCACTCGTCACCGACCCACTCCGGGGTCTGTAAATCTTCAATCGCGCGACCAATGGTGTAGGCATAATCGCGCTCCATGTCACCGTTCTCTTCGGCGATCACACAGCTGGACAGCGAATGACGGGTTGAGCAGTAGCTCTGCAACATGCCGTGGCTGTTACCGAAAACCTTAATACCGTAGTGGCTGTTGAAGCTGCCGCCTTCGGTATTGGTGATACGTTTGTCGGCCTGGAGCGCCACCTGTTCAGCACGTGAGGCCAGCTCAATCGCCTGATCCGGGGTCACTTCCGCCGGGTGGAACAGGTCGAGATCCGGGGCATCAAAGGCCAGCAGGGATTTATCTGCCACGCCTGCAAACGGATCCGGTGAGGTGTAGCGGGCGATATCCAGTGCCGCCTGCACCGTGCGGGCAATAGCCTGCGGGCTGAGGTCGGTGGAGGAGGCGCTGCCCTTGCGGTTCTGATGATAAACGGTGATGCCTAACGCACCATCGCTGTTAAATTCAACGTTCTCCACCTCGCCGTAGCGGGTGCTGACACTGATGCCGGTGGTTTTGCTGACGGAGACTTCCGCACCGTCTGATTTGCCTGCCGCCAGTTCCAGCGCCGTGGTCACGGCCTCTTCCAGCGTCTTACGCTGTTGTGCAACTTGAGAGATGACTTTCATCGCTAATGCCATAATGTAGGAAGGAGTTAATTGAAGTCTAACAGAGAACCGTTTTTCAGTGCGCGCCTTAACTGGTAACATTAGCCTCTTTTTTTAAGGAGCCTGAGATGACAAAGCAGCCCGATGACTGGCTCGACGACGTGCCCGGTGATGACGTTGAAGATGAAGACGATGAAATTATCTGGGTCAGTAAAAGTGAAATTAAACGCGACGCTGAAGAACTGAAGCGTCTTGGCGCCGAAATGGTAGAGCTTGGGAAAAACGCGCTGGATAAGATCCCGCTCGATACCGACCTGCGTGACGCCATTGAACTCGCCCAACGTATCAAGAAAGAAGGTCGCCGCCGCCAGATGCAGCTGATTGGTAAAATGCTGCGCAGCCGCGATGTCGATCCGATTCGCCAGGCGTTAGATAAGCTGAAGAACCGCCACAACCAGCAGGTTGCGCTGTTCCATAAGCTGGAGATGATTCGCGACCGTCTGATTGCCGAAGGCGATGACGCGGTACCGGAAGTATTGAACCTGTGGCCTGACGCCGACCGTCAGCAGCTGCGCTCGCTGATCCGTAACGCCAAAAAAGAGAAAGAAGGCAACAAGCCGCCAAAATCCGCGCGCCTGATCTTCCAGTATCTGCGTGAGCTGGCCGAAGGCGAAAGCTAACACCGCGTCATGTCCGCCAGATTTTCCCGGAGGCGGCGCTTTGCGCCTGTCCGGGCTACCGGATAACGCTATACCTGTAGCCCGGCAAGCGATAGCCTCGCCGGGAATATCCCCCTCAACGCCAATATTCCTCCGTTATTCCCCCTTGCTGTTCGGTCAATCGTTATGATCGAGCACAGCTGAATCGTTAAAGCTAATAACGTTTAAACTCACATATATTCAGCAACACTAATGGTTATTTTCTTATAAAAAGCGATCTTTATAGCATTTAAAAGTTTAAAATTGCGCATTTACTCACCAGGTGAGGCACTTCACGTTTTAATCAGACACTTACAATTAGATTCCCTTCATCGGAAACACAATCGATTCAGCAAAAGGGATGAAAAATGAAAAAAACACTGATTTTTACGGCTATTTCTATGCTTATCTCCGCTCAGGCAGTGGCGAAAACCTGGGTGCTGACAAGCACTGAAAGCAGTACTGACAAAGGAAACTGGCAGATAACAAGCGATCAGCTGAAGATAAAAGATCATGACTTCAGCATTGAGCAGAAGGTCCTCCACGGCGGCAAACAAGAAGGCAGTAAAATTCTCGTAATCCGCAGTAAAAATGGCCTGACTATCACCCTTAGCCCGACCCGTGGCATGAATCTGCTGAAAATTGAAGGTTTCGGCTCTCGAATGGGCTGGGATTCGCCGGTGAAAGAGGTCGTCAACCCGGCCTTTATCAACCTCGAAAGCCGGAATGGGCTTGGCTGGCTGGAAGGTTTCAATGAGATGATGGTGCGCTGCGGCTACGAATGGACCGGCCACCCGGTCACCGCCGACGGGCAGATTTATACCCTGCACGGTAAAGCCGGGAACACGCCGGCATCGCAGGTCGAAGTTGAGGTTGCCGATAGCGCGCCATATGAAATTCGCGTTCGCGGGTTGGTGAAGGAAAGCACCTTCAAGAAAGCCGATTTGCAGACCATGACCGAATTGCGCTATGTCCCCGGCAGCAACAGCTTCAGCCTGCACGATGTCTTAACCAACCACGCAGATTACCCGCATGACTACCAGATCATTTATCACAGTAATTTCGGTACACCGATCCTGGAGGAGGGAGCGCGTTTTCTGGCCCCCATGTCCAACATCAGTCCGTTCAACGACTATGCAAAAGCGGGTTTGAAGAACTGGCAAACCTACACCGGTCCGACCAAAGACTTCGACGAAATGGTCTTTAACATCCGGCCGCTGGCGGATGACAACCACCAGACTCTGGCCGCCGTGCTCAACAAGGCGGGAGATAAAGGGGCCTCCATTCAGTTCGATACCCGCCAGCTACCGGTACTGACGTTGTGGAAAAATACCGATACCGAAAAACAGGGCTATGTCACTGGTATCGAGCCAGGTACCAGCTATGCCTATCCGGTTACCATTGAGCGCGAGCAAAAACGCGTCAAACAGCTTCAGCCAGGGGCCAGCACTCAGTTTGATCTGACCTATACGCTGCTCCACAACACTGAGCAGGTCGCCGATGTTGAGAAGAAAATATCTGAAATTCAAGGCGATACTAAAGTAGCAGAAGATATAACGCCTATTGCAAAAGAGTAATTTAACGCGTTAATCATGCCCCGGGTTGCGACCTCCGCGTCGGACCCGGGCAGCCTGCCTACGCCATCACCACCTGACGTAAATCATCGGCAAAGCGCCGGTAATGCGCTTCATCAATCGCCTGAGGATAGCTCAGCACCAGCAATTCATGATCGGCCAGCCCCGCATGATAGGTCGGATGACAATGCGGCCAGCGGTTGGCATGAAAACCCATCGTTTCATAAAAACGCAGGCGCTTACGGGCAATCTCCGTCGTTAACGGATCGATTTCCAGAATAGTTAACGGCGCACGCTCGAGGATCCCGGCCAGCAGGCGTTTGCCATAGCCGCGGGAGCGCAAGGTTGCGTCAATCGCCAGATGTTCAACGTAGCAGTAGCCGGTAAACTGCCAGCAGCCGCTCAGACCGATAAACAACTCTCCATCGAACCATGCTTCCAGCGCATAGTGCGGATCGCGCAGCGCCTGCTGCTTTGCCGCTGGCTCCCGCTGTTCATGCCACGGAAACGCATTGCCGTACAGGGCATCAACGGCAGGAAAGTGCGGCGCGTCGGTCGCGGTGATGTGTCGCGATATGAGCATAACGGCATCCATTCCTGAGGGACAAAAAGAAATCTGCCCTCACAGGGAGGGCAGAGAGAGGCGCATGTGGCGGTTATTCTGCCGCCGCGGCCTTGCTTGCCAGTTTATCGAGCAGCTTCTGATGAATGCCGCCGAAGCCGCCGTTGCTCATCACCAGAATGTGATCGCCCGGATGTGCGGTTTTGACCACCATATCGGCCAGCACATCAACATCGGCGCTCCAGTGTGCCGGCTGGACGCAGGCTTCCGCCACTTCCGCCACCTGCCACGGAATATGCTGGGGCTGCAGCAGGAACACTTCGTCGGCGCGCCCCAGGGACGGCGCCAGATCGTCTTTGCAGACGCCCATTTTCATGGTGTTGGAGCGCGGTTCCAGCACCGCCAGAATGCGGGCGGTACCACCGACTTTACCACGCAGCGCCTGCAGGGTGGCCAGAATCGCCGTCGGGTGGTGGGCAAAATCGTCATACACGGTGACGCCGTTGGCTTCACCGCGCAGCTCAAGGCGACGGCGGGCGTTGATAAAGCCGCCCAGCGCCTGGGCCGCATCGGCCGGTAACACACCAACATGACGGGCCGCGGCAATCGCCATCAAACCGTTATGCATGTTGTGTTCACCCACCAGATCCCACTTCACTTCCCCGGCTTTCTCGCCGTCGAGCCACACTTCCCACTGCGAGGCATCGGCGTTCAGTTTCTTCGCCTGCCAGCGGCCCTGCTCGCCCACCAGCTCCTGCTCGCTCCAGCAGCCCATTGCCATGGTCTGTTTCAGGTTGATGTCATTTTCCGGCAGGATAATTTTGCCCTGACCCGGCACGATGCGCACCAGATGGTGGAACTGCTTCTGGATAGCCTTCAGGTCGTCAAAGATATCCGCATGATCGAACTCAAGGTTATTGAGGATCAGCGTGCGCGGGCAGTAATGAACAAATTTAGAGCGCTTATCAAAGAAGGCGCAGTCGTACTCATCCGCTTCGATAACAAAGAACGGGCTGTCGCCCAGACGGGCGGAAACGTCAAAGTTACCCGGTACGCCGCCGATCACGAAACCAGGCTTATAGCCACAGGCTTCGAGGATCCATGTTGCCATTCCGGCGGTGGTGGTTTTACCGTGGGTACCCGCAACCGCCACAACCCAGCGATCGCGCAGAACGAAATCATGCAGCCATTGCGGACCAGACATGTACGGAATGTTGGTTTCCAGCACCGCTTCCACGCACGGGTTTCCGCGCGTCATCGCGTTACCAATGATCACCAGATCCGGCCGTGGTTCCAGCTGACTGGCATCATATCCTTGAATTAAATTGATCCCCTGGTTTTCCAGCAGGGTGCTCATTGGCGGATAGACGTTAGCATCCGACCCCGTTACCTCATGACCGAGGGAGCGAGCCAGCATGGCCAGTCCCCCCATAAACGTGCCACAGATACCTAAAATATGAATGCGCATTCGTCGTTTCCCTTTTTCATCTGGGGCACATTTTACCCATATGTACGGCATCAGAGAAATGCATTTCAGGCGATTCCGTTTTTTGCTGGCGCGATTCACCTGTGCGTATTTTTTTTATTCTTTGTTAAGATTGTTGCGTTCGTTTTACTTCACATAAACATGCAGGGAACGGGTTATGAAAACGTTAGGTGAATTTATTGTCGAAAAGCAACACGAGTTCTCCCACGCAACCGGCGAGCTTACTGCTTTGTTGTCGGCGATAAAGTTAGGCGCCAAGATCATCCACCGCGATATCAACAAGGCCGGTCTGGTCGATATCCTGGGTGCCAGCGGTGCTGAAAACGTCCAGGGTGAGGTTCAGCAAAAACTCGACCTGTTCGCCAATGAAAAATTAAAAGCTGCACTGCGAGCACGCGATATCGTGGCGGGGATCGCCTCCGAAGAAGAAGATGAAATCGTTGTTTTTGAAGGCTGTGAACACGCGAAATACGTGGTGCTCATGGACCCTCTGGATGGATCTTCCAACATCGACGTTAACGTCTCTGTGGGGACTATCTTCTCCATCTATCGCCGCATAACCCCGGTTGGAACGCCGGTCACCGTTGAAGATTTCCTGCAGCCGGGCAGTCAGCAAGTCGCTGCCGGCTATGTGGTGTACGGCTCCTCGACCATGCTGGTCTATACGACCGGCTGCGGGGTTCACGCCTTCACCTACGACCCTTCGCTTGGCGTGTTCTGCCTCTCCCAGGAGCGCATGCGCTTCCCGGAAAAAGGCAATACTTACTCCATTAACGAAGGGAACTACATCAAGTTCCCGATGGGCGTGAAGAAGTACATCAAGTTCTGCCAGGAAGAAGACGCCGGCACCCAGCGTCCGTACACCTCGCGCTATATCGGTTCACTGGTAGCGGATTTCCACCGCAACCTGCTGAAAGGCGGCATCTACCTGTACCCGAGCACCGCCAGCCACCCGGAAGGCAAGCTGCGTCTGCTGTACGAATGCAACCCGATGGCGTTCCTCGCGGAGCAAGCGGGCGGTAAAGCCAGCGACGGTAAAGAGCGCATTCTGGATATCGTCCCGACCAGCCTGCACCAGCGCCGTTCTTTCTTCGTCGGCAACGATCATATGGTTGAAGACGTCGAGAACCTCATCAAAGCGTTCCCGGACGCCTAAGTACTCCCTTCCCCTCCCGTCCGGGAGGGGATATCCGCTAGCGATGTGCCGAACCACTCACCCGCGTGACCGGTGAGTTCTGGCGGTTTTCCCACAACACCGTCAATCCGCGCTGCAGCGCGATAAAAATAAACAGCAGAATGCCGATGGCAATTTTCGTCCACCACGAGCTCAGCGTGCCGTCGAAGTTAATGTAGGTCTGAATCAGCCCCTGAATCGCCACGCCAAACAACGTCCCCAACACCGTCCCCACGCCGCCGCTCAGCAGCGTACCGCCAATCACCACTGAAGCAATAGCATCCAGCTCCACCCCGACCCCGGCAAGCGCATAGCCGGCCTGGGTGTAGACCGAGAACACGATCCCCGCCAGCGTCGCCAGCCCGGTGGAAAGCATATAAATACGAATGGTAGTGCTGCGGGTCGAAATGCCCATCAGATTAGCCGAAGTGGCGCTGCCGCCAATGGCATAAACCTCATTGCCGAAGCGAGTACGGTGCGCCATAAATATTCCCGCCACCACCACCAGCAACATCAGCAACCCCATCGCACTCAGGCGTCCGCCGCCGGGAATCATCCACGCCAGGTCGGACAGCGTGTCGTAGACCGGATGGTTAATCGGGATCGACTCCTCAGACACCAGATAGCTGACGCCACGCAGAAAGAACATGCCGGCGAGGGTAATGATAAAGGCCGGAATTTTTAGCGCGTCGATCAGCAGCCCCATAAAGGCACCAAACGCGCAGCCCATCATCAGCACCAGCGGAAAAGCCAGCAGCGGGTTGATCCCCCAGCTGCCAATGGCTTTTGCCAGGAACACGCCGGTGAATGCGATCACCGACCCGACCGAGAGATCGATTCCGCCAGAGAGGATCACAAAGGTCATCCCGACGGCAATGATGCCAAGAAAGGCATTATCAGTCAGGATGTTGCAGATAACCCGCGTCGAGGCAAACCCCGGAAACTGGGTCAGGCAATACAGGTAGCCCAGCACGAACACGGCCAGGGTGATCATCAACGGTAAATTACGTTTTATCATGGCCGCGCACCCCTTTAAGTAAACCAATAAAGCGCGGCGACTGGACGATCAGCACGCACAGTACCACCACCGCTTTTACGACCTGATTCATCTCCGGCGGGAAACCCGACAGCAGGATCCCGGTATTCATCCCCTGGATGATCAACGCGCCCACCACCGACAGCAGCAGGTTAAAGCGTCCGCCCATCAGTGAACCGCCGCCGATCACTACCGCAAGGATCGCGTCCAGCTCCAGCCACAGTCCGGCGTTATTGGCATCGGCGCCACGAATATCCGCCGCCACGATCACCCCGGCGATCGCTGCACAGATGCCGCTCAGCACATAGGCCAGCATCACGACGATCCGCGTATTCACCCCGGCGTTTTTCGCGGCCCGAATGTTGATCCCTACCGCTTCGATAAACATACCCAGCGCCGTTTTGCGGGTGAACAACCAGAACAGCAGCAGCGTCGCGGCGGCAATCAGCACCGGCGTTGGTAGCAGAAACAGCGAGCCGCTACCGAGCCACGCCAGGTGCGGTGAATCAAAGGTGACGATCTGCCCGGCGGTGATCAACTGCGCGACGCCACGCCCGGCCACCATCAGGATCAGCGTCGCCACAAAGGGTTGGATCTTGAGGATCGCCACCAGAATGCCGTTCCACAGCCCCGCCAACGCCCCTGCCGCCAGCGCGGTCAGCAGCACCACCGGCAGGGCATGCCCGGCGACGGTCATCGAGGCCGCCGTGGCACCAGCAATGGCCATCACCGCCCCCACCGACAGGTCAATCCCGCCGGTCGCGATAACCAGCGTCATGCCGATCGCCAGCAGCGCCACCGGCGCCGCGCGATTGAGAATATCAATGGGGCTGCCGAACAGACGCCCGTCCTGCAGCACAATCTGGAAGAAGTGCGGGGCCACAAGGCTATCCACCACCAGTACCAGCACCAGGGCGATAATTTGTGGCATGCCTTTCGGCCAGTTGAAGCGCCGTTTTGGTTGACCGGTTTGGGGAAGAGATCCTGGCATCATGGGTTACTCCTTATGCCGCAATAGCGTTCATGATCGCCGGGACGGAAAGTTCCGCCAGCGGGATCTCCGCGACCTGCTTGCGATCGCGCATAATAATCACCCGGTCGGCGTAACCCACCAGCTCTTCCAGCTCCGAGGAGATCACCAGCAGCGCCAGACCATCGGCACACAGAGTTTCAATCAGGCGAATAATCTCCGCATGCGCGCCGACATCAATACCGCGCGTCGGCTCATCGAGGATCAGGAACTGCGGTTTGGTCAGCAGCCAGCGGGAAAGCAGCACCTTCTGCTGGTTGCCGCCGGAGAGAAACTCGATCGGCTGTTCCGCGCTGGGCGTGCGGATCCCCAGCTGACGGATAAAGCGTTCGGCAATGTCATTTTGTTCGCGCCGTGGAATCGGTCGTAACCAGCCGCGCTGAGCCTGCAGCGCCAGCACGATATTTTCCCGCACCGATGCCGCAGCAATAATGCCGTCGGTTTTACGATCTTCAGGGCAAAAACCAATCCCCAGACAGGAAGCCTGATGCGGCGATCGCAGCCCCTGCGGTTTACCTTTGATCCACGCCGTTCCGCTGTCCGCCGGTTTAATCCCGAAGATCACTTCGGCGGTTTCGGTGCGCCCGGATCCCAGCAGCCCCGCCAGCCCGACGATTTCGCCGGGGCGAACTTCGAGGTCAAACGGCGTAATAACGCCCTTCTTGCCGTAGCCGGCGAAGGCCGCAACCGGCTTGTCACTAAGCAGAGTGCGGCCCGCGCGGTGCAACGCATCATGCTCCAGCTCGCGGCCAAGCATCATCTTCACCAGCTCAATCTGCGGCAGCTCGCGGGTTTCCCGACAGCCGACAAACCCGCCGTTGCGCAGGACGGTGATCCGGTCACTGACGGCATACACCTGGTCGAGGAAATGGGTGACAAAAATCAGGCTGACGCCGTCGTCGCGCAGCTGGCGCATCAGGGTGAAGAGCATCTCCACCTCCTGGGTATCCAGGCTGGCGGTAGGCTCATCGAGGATCAGCACTTTCGCCGACAGGTCAATCGCCCGACAGATGGCAACAATCTGCTGCATCGCGACCGAAAAGCGGTTCAGGGGTTCGCGAACGTCGAGGGAGAAACCGTAGGACTCCATCAGGGCGGTGGCGCGCCTTTCCATCTCTTTGCGCCGCAGCAGGCCAAAACGACGCGGTTCACGGCCGATAAACAAGTTATCCGCCACCGACATATTCGGCAGCAGGTTAACTTCCTGATAGACCGTGCCGATCCCTAGCTGCTGGGCATGTGCGGTATTTTTCGGCGATATTTCCTGCCCTTCCAGCCAGATCGCCCCTCGATCGGCGTGATAGACGCCGGTGAGGGCTTTAATCAACGTCGACTTACCGGCCCCGTTTTCACCGAGCAGAGCCATGATTTCACCGCGTCGCAGGTTAAAATTGACGTTATCCAGCGCTTTGACGCCGGGGAAAAACTTGCTGAGCCCTTCCGTGCGAAGGATTTCCTGATGTGATTCGCCGTTCATGATCTCCCCTCACCTTTACCCTCTCCCGATGGGAGGAGAGGGCGCTCAGCCGTACTGTCGCTATCGGCAAAATCCCGGAGGCGGCGCTGCGCGCCTGTCCGGGTTACCCGGTCCGTAGACGGCGGTGAACCTGGATCCCGGTAAGCAGAGCGCCACCGGGAACATGGCCTGTTTGAGCTACTCAGTAGCCCATATCTTTCTTCTTCTCTAACTCTTCTTTCGCCGTGTCCGGCAGATACAGCGTCGATTTGGTAATGGTCAGCTTTTCAGGCAGCGTGCCGTCTTTCTTATATTTCTCCAGCGCGTCAAACGCCGGCCCGGCCATATTTGGCGTCAGCTCGACGCTGGCATTCGCTTCGCCGGTCATCATCGCTTTATAAATATCCGGTACGCCGTCGATAGAGCCGGTCAAAATATCTTTGCCCGGTTTCAGACCCGCTTCTTTAATGGCCTGGATGGCGCCAATCACCATGTCATCGTTATGCGCGTAGACCATGCAGATGTTCTTGCCGTTGTTCTCCGCTTTAATAAAGCTCTCCATGACCTCTTTACCTTTGCTGCGGGTAAAGTCGCCGGACTGCGAGCGGATAATCTTAATGTTCGACGCCTTCGCTATCGCTTCGGCAAAGCCTTTCTTACGGTCAATCGCCACGCTCGCGCCCACGGTACCCTGCAGCTCGACGACGTTACACGGCTTGCCGTCGACCGTTTTCACCAGCCAGTCGCCAATCAGCTGACCTTCCAGCACGTTATTGGCGGTAACGGTGGTCATGTAGAGATCTTTGTCTTTAACATCAATCGAGCGGTCGAGCAGGAATACCGGGATTTTGGCCTGTTTGGCTTCTTTCAACACCGGCTCCCAGCCGGTCGCAACCACCGGAGCGATAAAGATGGCATCGACGCCCTGAGCAATAAAGGAGCGGACGGCTTTAATCTGGTTTTCCTGTTTTTGCTGGCCGTCGGCAATCTTCAGAGTGATACCGCGTTTCGCGGCTTCCTCTTTCGCCACGTTGGTTTCAGCGGCACGCCAGCCGGATTCAGACCCGACCTGTGAAAATCCTACGGTCAGAGGGGCAGCCATTGCCATAGACGACATAGCTGCGGAAACTGCTGTGACAAGGAGTAAGCGCTTCCACATAAAAAGATCCTCGTAGGGTAACGTTGAGTGAAATCGTCATCTGCGGACAAACTATAGACAACCCGTGATGTAACTGAATGCGTTACATCACACTTCGAAAAAGTAAATTAAATGTTAAAGAGCGGGGTTTATGGCAGCTGAGAGCAGATAAGGCTTCGCGCAGGGCGCGGCCACCGACGTACACGGTGAAATTTTACCCATCTTGAGAAATCAAACAGATACAATGTAAACGGTTACATTAATTTATTCAGGATGCGGCTATGTTTATGGATTTTCAGGTCGTTTTTTGCGGGAAAATTCAGACAACCGGACGCTGTGCGGAACAAAAAGAAGCGAAGACATTCGATGTGAGTTGGCTATAATACCCGGCACTTGTTTGCCATACATTTTAAAGGAAACAGACATGAGCTTACTCAACGTACCTGCGGGTAAAGATCTGCCGGAAGACATCTACGTCGTGATCGAAATCCCGGCGAATGCAGATCCTATCAAATACGAAGTCGACAAAGAGAGCGGTGCACTGTTCGTTGACCGTTTCATGTCCACCGCGATGTTCTATCCGTGCAACTACGGTTACATCAACCACACCCTGTCCCTGGACGGTGACCCGGTAGACGTGCTGGTCCCGACGCCGTATCCGCTGGAGCCAGGCTCAGTGATCCGCTGCCGTCCGGTTGGCGTTCTGAAGATGACCGACGAATCTGGTGAAGATGCGAAACTGGTTGCTGTACCGCACACCAAGCTGAGCAAAGAGTACGATCACATCAAAGATGTGAACGACCTGCCAGACCTGCTGAAAGCCCAGATCACCCACTTCTTCGAGCACTACAAAGATCTCGAAGCGGGCAAATGGGTTAAAGTTGACGGTTGGGACAACGCTGAAGCGGCTAAAGCTGAAATCGTTGCTTCCTTCGAGCGCGCTAAGAAGTAATTCTGCCGCACTCTGGTTAGCGAAAAACACCGCCTCAGGGCGGTGTTTTTGTTTCTGCCACGAGCCGCTTTCCCGGGTGGCGGCTAACGCCTTATCCGGGCTACAAAAAACAACGCCACCCGAAGGTGGCGTTGTCGTTATTAATACTGGTCTCTGTCTAACCAGTTACCGCTCTCTATCAACGTAAAGCCCTCTACGGGCCGCTGATAGACATACATCCACGCACTGCCATAAGGCGTCTGGATCAAGTGACGTGCGTATTCACCGCCTTTGGTGCGCAGCGCATCCAGTTCGGCCAGCGTTGATGCGTCAATACGATACACTTCACCATGTACTGTGCCATTGCCCGGCACCGCGCCTGGATAGTGGCCCAGACTGTACAGCTGATAATCGTTGACACTATGATCGCCCAGCCACTGAGCGTTAGTCATCCAGTGGCTGTTGCCTTGTTTGCGTCGTAAACTGCCGTAAACAAATATTCGCATTGCTAAAACTCAAACTGATAGAGCAAATCGAGAGCCTGGTCTACGCCAGACACCGCTTCCATATATAGCTTAGGCATCAGACGATAACGTAGAGTCAACGTCGCCAGGGAGTCAAAGATACCGACCCCATATTTTACCTGCAGACCTGGCAGTACATAGCCGCTGACTACGACCTGGGAGGAGTCACCTACCCCCTGGGTATCCAACGCCAAATTGCTTACGCCAAACGTCTCGCCGATTTTACCCACAACCTGACCACTTTGTGCAACCCCCAGGCCAACAAGCATTGATGTCATCGCTGCTCCATCACCCTGTTCGCTACTCAATCCCTGGCCACGCAGCAGGTAAGAAAGTGCTTCCTGTTGCGACATCGCCGGGTCAGAGAAGATTTCTGCCTTCGGCTGATCGGCCAGGCCGGTTACCCGCACCCCGGCCACAACGTCATCTTCTGTTGCATCCGGGTTACGAATCGCTTCGATGTTCAGCAGCGGCTGATCCGGTGGCCCGGAGAACAACAGCTCCCCTTTACGCACGATCAGATCCTGGCCGTAAGCGTGGAAACGACCTTCCGGAATATTGATCTGCCCGTTCAGACCCAGACCTTGTTTATCCTGGGCCACTTTCAGATCGCCGGTCAGACGGGCCTTCAGACCAAAGGCATCCAGGCGCACGTTGTTGCCAACATGAATGGTCAGATTGCTGTTGATCGGGATCCCGGCGCTCTGCGGCTTGACCGGCTGCAGATCGTTATTCAGCATGACCTCGTCCGAAGAGACCCCAACAGCGCTTTCCGGCACCTCATTGACGACGATACGCGCCCACGGTACATCCACGCTGCCATCCAGACTAAACAAGCTTGGCGTGGCGGTAAAGACCACGTCAGGCGATACGTCGAGGCGCACCATCGGCGGCACGGTAATACGAACCCGACTGCCCTTCGCCGCAATCTGCGCCCGCCAGTTGTCAATCTGGGTCCAGTCGGCATTACCGCTCAGGCTAATCTGGCCCTGTTTGGTATTTACCGTGCCCTGCAGCGTGGAACGTGTGCCGTTGAAGTTCATCGCCAGCTGGCTCGGCTGCATATCAAACGGCATAAAGTTACCGTCAATATCGATACCGCCCAGTTGCATCTGACCGAACAGCTGCGGGCTTTGCAGATTGCCACCAAGGCGCAGGTGCGCGTTAAGCTTCCCATCCGCCTTTTCTCCCCGCGAGAAGATAGGGTTAATCATCGCCAACGAGAAGTTGTTGATATTCACATTCCCGCCGAGGTTACGACGCCCCTGCGGATCGCTGATCTGGACCTGGCCATCCAGTTGACCGTTGTTGGTCAGGCGAATCAGCCAGCCGAGCTCCGCGCGGTTGTTATGCAGGTCGGCGGTAAGATTCAGCGTATCAAAAGCCACCGGCAGCGGCGCGTCGTTGACCACCTGCGTCACTTTCACATTGCGTCCGTTGAGCGTCACCTTACCTTGCGGCAGCCCCTCTTTGGTGGTGTCCCAGCTGACATCGGCATTGCCGCTAAACACGCCGCTGGCCTGAGTCGCCTCCGGCATAAACGGCTTCAGCATCGCCAGGTCAAAGCGGTTCAGATTCACAACCGCCCGCCCGCTTGCTCCCGCATCAATAGTTTGCGGTACGCACAGCTCCGCATTCGGGTTGCTCCAGCAGTGCGGCCCGATACTGATTTTTTGCTCAAGGTTGCGATAATCCAGCGCGATGTTGCGCGTCAGGGAGACCGGCCCGACCGGGGTCTGGAAGCGGGTATTACTCAGCGTCCCCTTCCAGCGCTCCTCTTTACGGTCAAAGCTTCCCGCCAGCGACAGCTGCCCGGAAACCGGTTCGCCCTGGACTTTCAGCTGCAGGTCATGTTGCTTCTCGTTACCTTTGGCGTTCAGCTGCACCAGGCTGATATTGACCCCTGGCTGGCTGATACGGTCTACTCGCACATCCAGATTGCCACCAATCTGGTCGCTGGACTTCACATCACCCTTCACATTGACCTGCGCTACCGTCAGTTCCTGCCAGCGTAGCGCACGGGCGGTGATATCAGCCAGCAGCTGCGGCGCGTCGACGGTACCGCGGACTTTCAACAGCCCTTTCGCCGTGCCGCCAAGGCCCGGCAGCGCATTATCCAGATTCGGTGCATCAATGGTGGCGTCGAGGTTCAGATCTTTGACCCCCAGCTCGCCTTTCACGTCGGCGCTGTTCTTACCAAGTGCCAAATGCAGGCCGGGGATTTTCCACTGCATGTAGCTGTTGCCCTGCAAGGAGCCGCTGACGTCGACCTTATTCTGTTTCACGTTACCGGTGATTTTCAGCTCCGGAACCGACATCTGCCAGCTCCCACCGTACAGGCTACCCTGGGTTTTGATCAGCCCGTTCAGTTTTGACGGCCAGTCCGGCACCTCTTTGGCCGTATTAATGCCGTCGAGCGTCAGCTCACCGCGCCAGCTGATCGCCTGCTGCCAGTCCAGCAGCGCTTTCAGCTCGGTTTTCCCTTCCAGCGCCGCCACCGTCAGCTTATCGAGGTTTAGCTGCTGTTCGTTCCCTTTAGCATTGAGGGTGATCTTCGCCGGCGGCAGCGACTGCCCCTTCACCGCGGTACTGAACGCCATGGTGTAGTCGGTCATCTTGCCGTTAAATTTCAGCAGTACATCGTCGGCCTGGAACTGTTTTTCGCCGCTAAATGGCCAGTACAGCTGCTTGCTCTTCAGCTCCATATTCAACGGCAGCCCGGCTTCCGCCAGCTGTGCGTCGGCACGCAATGTCATGGCGACGGAGCCGGCTAAATCTACGGCAACGTCCAGCTTTTTACGCACCTCGCCGCCGACTTTCAGCATCACCTTCTCGCCTTTCAGCGGATCGATGTTCAGCGTGCTGTTGAGGGTGATATCGACCGGCCAGTTATCCTGCAGCTGCGCGCTACCCGAGGCGTTGACTTTGCCCTGATCGGAATCGACATCCAGCGCGTCCAGCTTCATATGTCCGTCGATGCTGCTGACTTTCAACAGCAGGCTGTAGACGGTCATGTCGGTATCGCCGGTGACCCGTAGTTGCTCGCCACGGAACTCCTGAATATTCAGATTCAGCGGCAGATGCACGTCGGCCATTTCCGGCAGCACCGGCTTCGAGAAGAGATCTTTCATCGTCTCGCCGAGCGGTTTTTCTTGCGGCTGCGGGTTGTCAATCTTCGGCTCAACCACCTGCTCCTGCGCCACTTTCGCCACCTTCGGCAGCGCAATCAGCAGCCCCTGCAACGAGGTCGGCGTCAGGGTCAGATTCTTCTCCTGCCAGTTCAGGCCGGTCGAGAAGTCCCGCACCGACACGGCGGTGTTATCAATCTTGACGTTCACGTTTTGCAGCGCAATACGGCTCAGGGTGATGGGATACGGCGTCGAGAGATTCAGCGGTCCCGTGTCTTCTTCTTCCACCGGCGCAGAAGGCGGCATTTTGCTGGTATCAATCGCCACATAGATATCGCGCAGCGACAGGTCATTCACACACAGGCTGCTATCCCACAGGCACCGGACTTTGACCGCCAGGTGGAACTGCCCGGCAGTGACCGCCACGCCCGGTTGTTCAAAGCGCACGTTTTGCAGCGTCAAATCACGCCAGCCGCCGGTGACCTTGCCGATCTCCAGGCCGGGAACCCAGCGGTCCGCCGCCTTCAGCACCAGATGCAAACCGCTGGTCGTACCGACCAGGAACGCCACGGTCCCCAGCAGCAGGACCACAAAGATCAGTACTCCGAGGCTTATCTTCTTCCATAAACTCATAATTCAGGCCCCAGACCGATGTAAAACTGTAAACCATGCTCGTCTTTGTCGCCGACCGGCGCGGCAATATCCAGCTTGATTGGGCCAACCGGCGACTGCCAGCGCACGCCGACCCCGGCACCGGTTTTAAAATCGCTCTTACGGATATCGCTCACCGCTTCGCCGCTGTCGACGAACACGGCACCCCACCATTTTCCGCTGACGTTGTACTGATACTCCAGCGAGCCGGTGGCCAGCTTGGAGGCACCGATTAACTTGCCATCGTCATCTTTTGGCGAGATCGATTTGTATTTATAGCCGCGGATGCTGCGATCGCCCCCGGCGAAGAAGCGCAGGTCCGGCGGAACTTTGTTGAAGTCATCGGCTTCAATCCAGCCGAGATTGCCACGCACCACAAAACGGTGGCGGTCGTAGAGCGTACGGATCCACACATCCTGCGCCTGCGCGACAATGAAGTTAATATCCGAGCCCCACATGGTGTTGGAGTAGTCCACCGAATAGCGCTGAGAGTCGCCCCAGGTCGGCATCAGACCGCCGCGCGAGCGGGTACGGTTAACCGACACGCCAGGATAGATCAGCATCGTGGTGTTGGTCACGTTGGCCTGGGTAAAGTGGTCGAGACTCCAGCGCAGGTTGATGGCGCGCTGCCAGCCGCTGGAGAGCTCCCAGTAACGCGATACCGCCAGCGTTGAGGAGTCAGCTTTGGTGTCGTTGAGGTCCGTGCGCTTAAAGCCCCCCTGCATCAGGTAATACTGTTCAAGCGGGTTTTTTAACAGTGGGACTTTGTAGCTAAAATCGAGCTGCTGTTCCGGTGCGGAGAGGCTGAGGCTGGAGGTCAGGCTATGGCCATAGGAGTTCATCCATGGCTTTTTCCAGGTTGCTTTGACCCGCGGACCGACGTCCGTCGAATAACCAACCCCGGTTTCAACGGTGTTCTCTTTGCGAGGCGAGACCACGCCGTGCAACGGCAGCACTTTGGTCTTACGTGATTTATCAAACTCCGGCGCCACCACCACCGAGCTAAACCAGCCGGTGGCCGCCAGACGGCGGTTAAGCTCTGCCAGATCCTCAGAGGTGTAGTAATCCCCTTGTTTAAAGG
Organism: Klebsiella sp. B345; assembly: GCF_051131735.1. Lineage (NCBI taxonomy): Bacteria > Pseudomonadati > Pseudomonadota > Gammaproteobacteria > Enterobacterales > Enterobacteriaceae > Klebsiella > Klebsiella sp. B345. The sequence goes on along the minus strand of NZ_CP180443.1, from coordinate 3,458,471 downwards.
GCACCAGGTTTTGCAGATATTCGTCGCGAATTTGCGACCCGCTGAACGTTACGTCACCAAAACGATAGCGCTCACCGCTGTTGTAGTCGATATCCCAGAACGCCTGGTGACGACCAAGCGCGATGCCAAGCTGGCTTTTATTGAATTCGCCGTCGAAGTAACCTTTGCGCAGCGCAACATGGGTCAGGGAACTTTTGAAACCGTCATAATCGCCTTGATTAAGCACGGTGCCGATGGCCGGGCGTTTTTTGAGTAAATCCAGATAGTCACGGTCAGTCCGTGCCCCACCGCGCAGAATCACCTCCGTGCCGCCAATGCGCACGGGTTCACCGGGCGTGACCTTCGCAATCAGCACCTGTCGGCCTTTTTTCGGTGGCGGACGGAGATCGAAGTCGATCGTCGGCTCGTAGTAGCCCAGGGCTTTCAACCCTACGCGAATGGCATCATCCACACGCGCACGAAATCGACGATCCGGCGTAACTTCATCGCTCTGGATCGTAGAAAGTTGAGCCCGGACGTTTTTTTCCAGCTCTCCGGACAACCCCTCAACCTGCAAACGCACGTTTGCGGCGCTAGCGACCCCGCTGACCAGCAAAAGGCTGGTGACACATAACTGGCGGATTTGTAGCACATTTTCTCCTGAATATCCTTGTTTCCCCCCGCAGGAAACGAAAGCGCCGTTCCACGGCTTAACAAAACCCCAACAACGTAGGGTTGAAAAAGTGACGCGAACCCAAATAATTCTTATATATAAATCTAGACGTATCGAGCGCGTTTATTGTGTAAAAAGACACGCTTCGTTACAACCTTAACCACAACTTATGTTTTTGAGAGGCCAACCGTGAGTCTATTTGATAAAACGCATCTTGTCGCCCAGGCGGATGCGCTACCAGGACGCAACACGCCCATGCCGGTGGCAACACTTCACGCAGTCAATGGCCACTCGATGACCAATGTCCCTGACGGCATGGACGTTGCGCTGTTCGCGATGGGCTGTTTCTGGGGCGTCGAACGCTTGTTCTGGCAGCAGCCTGGCGTTTATAGCACCGCTGCAGGCTATACCGGCGGCTACACGCCGAACCCAACCTATCGTGAAGTCTGTTCGGGTGAAACCGGTCATGCCGAAGCGGTACGTATCGTTTACGATCCGCAGGTCATCAGCTACGCGCAACTGTTGCAGGTGTTCTGGGAAAATCACGACCCAGCGCAGGGGATGCAGCAGGGTAACGACCATGGCACCCAGTACCGCTCGGCGATCTATACGCTGACTCCGGAACAGGATCAGGCGGCGAAGGCTAGCCTGGCCAGCTTCCAGGCGGCGATGCGTGACGCCAACGATACCCGCGTCATCACCACGGAAATTGCCCCGGCGAAACCGTTTTACTATGCCGAGGACGATCATCAGCAGTATCTGCACAAAAATCCGCACGGCTACTGCGGCCTTGGCGGGATTGGCGTCTGTCTGCCTCCGCAGGCCTGAAATGGTGAATCGCTGAAGTGAGTAATTAACGCTCTGGCGGCTTTACAGTAGCTTACGCTATACTACCCTGTGTTATAGCCGGTCCAGTGCCTTCGGACCGGTTTTTTATGTATGCCACATTAGAGTTATCAACTTCCCTTCCGAGGATCTGGCCACACGGCTAGATAAACTATGTTAAACAGTATTTTAGTAATACTTTGTCTGATTGCCGTCAGTGCATTTTTTTCGATATCGGAAATCTCACTGGCCGCCTCACGTAAAATCAAACTCAAACTGCTGGCCGATGATGGCAATGTGAACGCGCAGCGCGTTCTCAAAATGCAGGAAAACCCTGGGATGTTTTTCACCGTCGTGCAAATCGGCCTGAACGCGGTGGCCATTCTCGGCGGTATCGTCGGCGATGCAGCATTTTCACCGGCGTTCAACAGCCTGTTAAGCCGCTATATGTCAGCGGAACTGTCCGATCAGCTCAGCTTTATTATCTCCTTTACCCTGGTCACCAGCCTGTTCATCCTGTTTGCTGACCTGACTCCGAAACGCATCGGTATGATTGCGCCAGAAGCGGTAGCTTTGCGCATCATCAACCCGATGCGCTTCTGCCTGATGGTGTTCCGCCCGCTGGTGTGGATGTTCAACGGCATGGCCAACAATATCTTCCGCCTGTTTAAAATACCGATGGTGCGCAAAGACGATATTACTTCCGATGATATTTACGCGGTGGTCGAGGCCGGCGCGCTGGCGGGGGTGCTGCGTAAGCAGGAGCATGAGCTGATTGAGAACGTGTTTGAGCTGGAATCCCGTACCGTTCCGTCCTCCATGACCTCGCGTGAAAATATTATCTGGTTCGATCTGCACGAAGATGAGCAGAGCCTGAAGAGCAAGGTGGCGGAACATCCGCACTCCAAGTTTCTGGTCTGTAATGAAGATATCGACCATATCATCGGCTACGTTGACTCAAAAGACCTGCTCAACCGCGTGCTGGCAAACCAGAGCCTGGTGCTGACCGGTGGCGTACAGATCCGTAATACGCTGATTGTTCCGGATACCCTGACGCTGTCAGAGGCGCTGGAAAGCTTTAAAACGGCGGGTGAAGACTTCGCGGTGATCATGAACGAATACGCGTTGGTGGTGGGAATTATCACCCTTAATGACGTCATGACTACCCTGATGGGCGATCTGGTCGGCCAGGGGCTGGAAGAGCAGATCGTGGCGCGCGATGAGAACTCATGGCTGATTGACGGCGGTACACCAATCGACGACGTGATGCGCGTGCTGGATATCGACGAGTTCCCGCAGTCCGGTAATTATGAAACCATCGGCGGCTTTATGATGTTTATGCTGCGTAAGATCCCAAAACGCACCGATGCGGTGAAGTTCTCCGGCTATAAGTTCGAGGTGGTGGATATCGACAACTACCGCATCGACCAGCTACTGGTGACGCGGATCGACAACAAACCGACGGTGCTGGTCCCAAAGCAGGCCGAATCCACGGATAGCGAAAAAGAACCCGCATAACCCCCTTCCCTGAAACGAAAGGCAGAGATTCTCTCTGCCTTTTTTATTTGCCGAATGTGAAGCTGCTCACGCCACTCAGCCGATAGCAGATTTTTACTGCTCCATAGCGAAACGTTCATGACTCCCTTTTGCGCAAAGGGGTAACTTTGCTCGCGTCTCTACAATCATATTCCGATTTTCAGGAAACGAGGGTTACCATGATAGAAGCAAATAAAAATTACTATATCAGCTGTCTGTTCTTTCTCTTTTTCTTTATAGGCTGGGGGTGCTGCTACCCCTATTTATCATTATGGCTGACCGAAACCATCGGTATCAATTACACCGACGTCGGTCTGGTATATTCCTTTACCGCGATTATTGCCGTCTGCGTCCAACCGTTATTTGGGTTTGTCTCCGATAAATTAGTTTATCGTAAAAACCTGATGTGGATGCTGGCCATTATTATTACCTTATTCGCCCCCTACTGGATTTACGTCTTCGCGCCATTATTAAAAATTAACGTCTTTCTCGGGGCGTTGGCCGGCGGCATCTATATTGGCATGGCCTATGGTGCCGGTTGCGGCATTTGCGAAGCCTATATTGATAAAGTCAGTCGCGCCTCCGGGTTTGAATTTGGTCGTGCCAGAATGTTTGGCGGCATTGGCGCCGCGATCGGCACCTTTGCCGCCGGCAAGCTCTACGGTATCGATCAGAACATGATCTTCTGGCTGGCGAGCTGCGCCGGGGTGTGCCTGCTGGTGATTGTCTGGAAAATGCAGATTAGCCCTCGCGCGCAAGGGGCAATGTCATCAGGAAAAGTCACGCCGGTGACCCTGCAGGACGCGACATCGTTGCTGAAGATGAAGAAATTCTGGTTCTTCGCCATCTACATGATCGGGGTGGGTGCAGTGTATGAAACCTACGACCAGCAGTTCGCCATCTACTACAGCCACTTCTTTGAAAGTAAAGCGCGCGGCGCGGAAGTCTTTGGCTATTTAACCACCGGGCAGATTTTCCTCGATGCCGTGGTGATGTTTTTTGCACCGTGGTTTGTGAATAAAATCGGCCCGAAAAACGCCCTGCTGTACTGCGGGATGATCATGAGCCTGCGCATCATTGGTTCGGCCTGGGCCGTTGGCCCGGTCTCTATCAGCCTGATTAAACTGCTTCACGGCTTTGAAAGTTCGGTATTACTGGTTGCTGCATTGAAATATATCACCGCCAACTTCAATCCACTGCTTTCCGCCACCGTTTATTTAATCGGCTTCCAGTTTTCGAAAAGCTTTAGCTCTATTTTCCTTTCCACCGGTATCGGCCATATGTACCAGAGCATGGGGTTTACCAGCAGTTATATCGTGCTGGGCAGTATCGCCTTGTGCTTCACCCTGATCTCGGCCATTACGCTGAACAACGCGCGCATTTTTGCTCCGCAACCGGCGCCCGCTCATTAATTCAAGGAGGTAACCTGCATGTCGACATTATTTTATGGCGTGGCTTATTACGACGAATATATGCCGGAGGATCGTCTGGCGAAAGATATCGCCTTAATGCGTGAAACGGGGATTAACGTCGTGCGCATTGCCGAGTCCACCTGGAGTACCCTGGAGCCTCAGGAGGGCGTCTACAACTTCTACCATATTGACCGGGTGCTGGACGCAATGCACGAAGCCGGCATTGCGGTGATTATCGGCACGCCCACCTATGCCGTCCCGGCCTGGCTGGCGGCGAAACACCCGGACATTATGGTCACCACCGTCGAGGGGCAGCAGAAATATGGCCCGCGGCAAATTATGGATATCGTCAACCCGACCTTTCGGCGCTATGCCGAGAACATTATCCGTACCCTGATGGCGCATGTTCAGCATCACCCGGCGATAATCGGCTGGCAGCTGGATAACGAAACCAAGCACTACGATAATATTGGCCGCTATATGCAGGAAGGGTTCGTGCGTAGCCTGCGGGAACAGTATCCGGACCTCGACCAGCTTAATCACGATTTTGGTCTGAACTACTGGAGCAACCGCATCGACAACTGGCAGGATTTCCCGCCGGTTGAAAACACCATCAACGCAAGCCTCGCCTGCGCGTTCTCGCGTTATCAACGTCAACAGGTGACGGAGTATCTGGCCTGGCAGGCGGAGATCGTGCGCGAGTATGCGCAGCCGCAGCAGTTTGTCACCCATAACTTCGATTTTGAATGGCGGGGCTACTCTTATGGCGTTCAGCCGCGGGTCGATCACTTTGCCGCCGCGCAGGCGCTGGATATTGCCGGGGTCGATATCTATCACCCCAGCCAGCAACACCTCACCGGGAGGGAAATCGCCTTTGGCGGCGCCATCACCCGTTCGCTGAAGCAAGGGCAGAACTACTTCGTGCTGGAAACGCAGGCTCAAGGGTTTGCCCAGTGGACGCCGTTCCCGGGCCAGCTCCGGCTACAGGCCTTCAGCCATATTGCCTCCGGCGCGACGATGGTCTCCTACTGGCACTGGCATTCGATCCACAATTCGTTTGAGACCTACTGGAAGGGGCTGTTAAGCCACGATTTTTCACGTAATCCCACCTGGCAAGAGGCCACCACCATCGGCGCCGACTTTGCCCGGCTGGCCCCGCAACTGGCCGAGCTGCGGGCGGAAAACGACGTCGCCCTGCTTGTCAGCAACAACGCGATGGACGCCCTGAATCAGTTCCGTCCCGGTGATGCCCAAGGCAATGTCTATAACGATATTTTCCGCCGCTTCCATGATGCGCTGTACGACCACAACATCAGCCTCGACATCATCCACGATGTCAACGAGGAAACCTCGCGCTATCGCACGTTGATTGTGCCGGGTCTTTACGCTGCTGATGATGGCCTGTTAACCCGTATCAATCGCTATATCGCCCAGGGCGGCAGAGCGTTGATTGGCTTTAAATCAGGCTTTAGCGATGAAAACGTCAAGGTGCGTCACAGCACGCAGCCGGGGATTTTGCATCAGGCCTGCGGCGTCAGCTACAGCCAGTTCACCCTCCCGGAAGAGACCACCGTGGCATCGTGCTGCCCGCATCTTGATTGTAGCGAGCACAACCAGGCCGAACTGTGGATGGAGCTGCTGACCCCAGAGGCCAACACCCGCACGCTGCTGCGCTATCAGCACCCCGCCTGGGGCGAATATGCCGCCGCCACTGATGCAGACTATGGCCAGGGCCGCGCCATCTATGTGGGCTTCCTGCCGCACAAGAGGCTCATCAGCCAGCTGTTTGATTTGCTCACCACCGACCAGACGCTGCGTTCGCGCACGTCGGCATACCGCTATCCGTTGGTGGTCAAAAAGATGCGCAATCGCGACGGCAACCTGGTGAATTTTCTGTTCAACTACTCCGCTGACCCGCTGGATATCATCAGCGAGACCGCCGGAGAAAATTTACTGAGCGGCGAAAGCGTTCACGTCGGCCAGCCGTTGCGTCTCAAGGCCTGGGAATTTAGTATCATCGAAAGTTAACTGTATCGCGGCGCTCAGACGAGGAAACAATGGAACTGGATATCAATGAGCTATTGAATTTCTCGCCGTTGATGAAGACCTTTACCTTCAACGCCTGGGTTGTCGCGGGCTTTACGCCCATCACCCGCGGTTCAACGCTGGATTATTACATTAACCGCCCGCAGGGGATGAAAGGCTACATTATTAATTTCACCCTGCGCGGCCAGGCCCGCGCCAAAGCCGGTGACGGCTCCCTGCTGTGTCGCGAAAACGATATGCTGCTCTTCCCGCCCGGCGTTCCGCATCATTACGGGCGGGATGAACACAGCGATCACTGGGACCATCTGTGGATCTACTTTATCCCTCGTCCCTACTGGATAGACTGGCTGAAATGGGACCAGACGACCCATAATATTGGCAAAACCACGATTACCGACCCCGAACAACAGCAAAATCTGCGCGATCTGTTCTATGAGGTCATTCGCCACCATTCTGCCAGCGCCCCGCTGTCGGAAGCGCTGGCCATGAATGCGCTGGAACGCCTGATCCTCAACTGTTTTCAGCTGCAGCCCATCAGCAATCGCCACGCTCACGACCCGCGGATTAACGCCGTCTGTGCGTATCTCAACGAGCACATTGCCCAGGAAGTGAAAATTGAGACTCTGGCAGCGATGGTCTTCATCTCACCGTCAAGGCTGGCCCACCTGTTCAAAAATGAACTCGGGCAGACGGTGTACGCCTGGCGCGAGGCGCAGCGCATCAACCGGGCAAAATGGCTGATTCAGAGCACGTCACTGCCGTTGAACAAAATTGCGCTGTCGGTCGGTTACGCAGACCCGGTCTATTTCACCCGGATTTTCCGCAAACATAACGACATCCCGCCGGGCGAGTACCGTAAACGTTATGCAATGATGAAGGACTAGAAACATCAACGGCTCCCGTGGGGAGCCGTCTTTTTTTACCGCATAGCTACATCGTTTTTCAGGTTACGCCAGCTCGGTTTGCAAACGCAGAACCTGACGATTAACCTCAGACATCACAGACAAATGCTGCTTGTCCTTGACCTTCGGGATAAGGATTTTTCCCTTATCAAACTCAAAAGCGCCAACATCCTTGATGTATAACCGTCCGCGGAACAGGATCTTCACGTACTTCGCCACTTGCAGCGGATTGTAGCGTTGGAAAATTTTCATTGTTGTCTCCTGCCAGGGTTACGCTCTTGTGGTGCCACACTTAGCCCACGATTCTGGAGCGCAAATTTAATGCCCTAAAACTATAGTTCAGAACCTTTGTAATACCCAGCATGCATAAGTTTATTTACCTTTTGATGACAATAATTAAGAACTATCGTTTCAAACATACGTAGAAATGAGTATAAGTGGCCGATTTTCTTCGAATATGTGCGTTAACACGCAAACTGGCCTTCTGATTGCGTGTCACACCGATAAATCGCACTTATGCTTAAGTCAGACCAAGTGGTCGGATCACCTGCATATAATAAGGACCCATCATGACCCTACGTACATTTCTGGCGGCTTCCTGCCTCCTGTTCCCGCTGATAGCATCAGCGCATAACTTTGTTGATGGCCAGCGCGTCGCGCCGGTTGGCATTGCCGACCGGGGAGAATTAATGCTGGATAATGATAAGTTTAGCTACAAAAACTGGAATAGCTCGCAGCTGGCAGGAAAAGTTCGCGTGGTGCAACACATCGCCGGCCGCACCTCGGCGAAAGAGAAAAATGCCACATTGATCGAGGCGATAAAGGCGGCGAAATTCCCGCACGACCGCTACCAGACCACCACCATCGTCAATACCGATGACGCCATCCCAGGCTCCGGTATGTTCGTGCGCAGCAGCATTGAGAGCAACAAACAGCTCTACCCCTGGTCGCAGTTTATTGTCGACAGCAACGGCCTGGCCCGCAAAGCCTGGCAGCTGCAGGAAGAGAGCTCAGCCATTGTGGTGCTGGATAGCGAGGGCCGCGTGCAGTGGGCCAAAGATGGTGCACTCACTCAGGAAGAAGTGCAGCAGGTGGTCGCACTGCTGCACAAACTGCTTAGTAAATAGAGACCCGGAAGCCGGGGTTGAGGAACGATTCACGCGGCGTGTAGTCCAGAGTACGCCCTTGCCAGTCGTGAACGTGCGCCCCGGCAGCAACCGCAACCGCATGGCCGGCAGCAGTATCCCAGGTGCTGGTCGGCCCGAAGCGCGGATAAAGCTGGGCCTGACCTTCCGCCACCAGGCAAAACTTCAGCGATGAGCCGATGGAAGTCGTTTGATGTTCGCCGAGCTGCTCCAGGTACTCCTGCAGCTCAGGGTCGTTACCATGGGAGCGGCTGATGACCACCAGCGGCGGTCGGCCATCACGCACCTGAATTTGCTTACGCCGTCCACACTCATCTTTCCAGGCTTTGCCGTTTTCCGCGCAGTACAGCACCTTCATTACCGGAGCATAGACCACGCCAAGCACCGGTTTGCCGTTTTCAATCAACGCGATATTGACGGTGAACTCACCGTTACGTTTGATAAATTCTTTGGTACCATCCAGCGGATCCACCAGCCAGTAACGCTGCCAGTGTTGACGCACATCCCAGCCGGGCGGGTCTTCCTCAGACAGCACCGGGATGTCCGGCGTCAGCGCCAGCAGGCCGCTCATAATCACGCTGTGAGCCGCGAGATCCGCCGCGGTAACCGGAGAATCATCTTTCTTGCTGGTTACGTCCATCGGTTGCTTCCCATCATAGACATCCATGATGGCATCACCTGCACGCCGTGCAAGCTGACATACTTGTTCTAACATTCTCCACCTCGTCTGGTTACAGTGGCGTTAACTCGTTGTTTTAGTTATATCGCATCGGTGCGAGTTCCGCTATCTGTGATAGTAATGGCGGTTTCATGGCTCAATTTTCGGCATGATTCACACTTCTGTAAGCAACAGAATGTACATACATTTTCTACTGTGCCATTGCTCATGAAAAGGATGCCTCTGATGATGAAGTTTAGCGTAACGTTACTGGCCACGCTGGTCGCGGCCAGCGTGAACGCCGCCACCGTCGATTTGCGGATCATGGAAACCACCGATCTGCACAGCAATATGATGGATTTCGATTATTACAAAGACGCCGCCAGCGAAAAATTTGGTCTGGTTCGCACCGCCACGCTTATCGAGAAAGCCCGCCAGGAGGCGAAAAACAGCGTGCTGGTTGATAACGGCGACGTTATCCAGGGAAGCCCGCTGGGCGACTATATGGCGGCAAAAGGACTCAACAAAGGCGACGTTCACCCGGTCTATAAGGCAATGAATACCCTGGATTACACGGTGGGCAACCTTGGCAATCACGAATTCAACTACGGCCTCGATTTCCTGCACAAGGCGCTGGCCGGGACGAAATTCCCCTACGTGAACGCCAATATTATCGATAGCAAAACCGGCCAGCCGATGTTTACGCCATACCTGATAAAAGAGACCCAGGTTCAGGACAGCGACGGCAAAACCCAGACGCTACGCATCGGCTATATCGGTTTTGTGCCGCCGCAAATTATGACCTGGGATAAAGCCAATCTCAGCGGCAAAGTCACCGTCAACGACATCACCGAAACCGCGCGGAAATATGTGCCGGAAATGCGTGAAAAAGGCGCCGATGTGGTGGTGGTCATTGCCCACTCGGGGCTCTCCGCCGATCCGTACCAGGCAATGGCGGAAAACTCGGTATACTACTTAAGCCAGGTGCCCGGCGTGGATGCCATCATGTTTGGCCACGCGCATGCAGTATTCCCGGGGAAAGATTTCGCCAGCATTAAGGGCGCGGATATCGAAAAAGGCACGCTGAACGGCATTCCCGCCGTAATGCCCGGCATGTGGGGCGACCACCTGGGTATCGTGGATTTGGTGCTGAACAACGATACCGGCCACTGGCGGGTCGCGCAGGCCAAAGCCGAAGCGCGGCCGATCTATGACGCGGTGGCGAAGAAATCGCTGGCGGCAGAAGATGCGAAGCTGGTGCAGGTACTCAAAGCCGATCACGATGCGACCCGCGAGTTCGTCAGCAAACCCATCGGCCAGTCTGCAGATAACATGTACAGCTACCTGGCGCTGGTACAGGACGACCCCACCGTTCAGGTGGTGAACATGGCGCAGAAAGCCTATGTCGAACACTATATTCAGGGCGATCCGGATCTGGCGAAACTGCCGGTGCTCTCCGCCGCCGCACCGTTTAAAGTCGGCGGCCGTAAGAACGACCCGGCCAGCTTCGTCGAAGTCGAAAAGGGCCAACTCACCTTCCGTAACGCCGCCGACCTGTACCTCTACCCCAATACGCTGGTGGTGATGAAAGTCAGCGGCAAAGAGGTCAAAGAGTGGCTGGAATGTTCTGCCGGACAGTTCAATCGCATCGACCTGAGCAGCAGCAAACCGCAGTCATTAATCAACTGGGACGGTTTCCGCACCTATAATTTTGATGTGATTGATGGCGTGAACTACCAGATTGATGTCAGCCAGCCGGCACGCTACGACGGCGAATGCCAGATGGTTAACCCGCAGGCGGAACGCATTAAGGATCTGACCTTTAACGGTAAACCGATTGACCCGACCGCCACCTTCCTCGTGGCTACCAATAACTACCGCGCCTACGGCGGCAAATTTGCTGGCACCGGCGATAGCCATATTGCGTTTGCGTCCCCTGACGAAAACCGCTCGGTACTGGCGGCCTGGATCGGCGCCGAATCGAAAAAAGCCGGTGCCATTCACCCGTCTGCCGATAACAACTGGCGCCTGGCACCGCTTCACGGCACGGTGCCGTTGGATATTCGCTTTGAGACCTCGCCGGGTGAGAAAGCGGCGGCGTTTATCAAAGAGAAGGCGCAGTATCCGATGCACCAGGTTGCCACCGACGATATCGGCTTTGCCATTTACCAGTTGGATCTGGGTCAGCCGAAACCTTAAGCCTCAGCCACCTGCTCGTGGTTCGCCAGAACCGCGGGCAGGTTCAGCTCGATCCAGTCGGCCAGCGCCGCCACTTTCTCGCTCACCTGCTCACCAAGCGGCGTCAGGCTATACTCGACGTGTGGCGGCACCACCGGTCTGGAGAGCCGATTGATAAAGCCATCCTGCTCCAGCGCCTGCAGCGACTGCGCCAGCATTTTTTCACTCACGCCGCCCATCTTACGACGCAGCTCGCTGAAACGATGGGTGCCGCCGCGTAACGCCACCAGAATGAGTACTCCCCAGCGGCTGGTCACATGTTTGAGCACGTCGCGTGACGGGCACTGCTCGGCAAACAGGTTACCGTCGCGCATCTGTTCGCTCAGGGTGGGATTCACGTTCTTCATACTTACCTTTTTGTACGTACTTACTAAAAGTTAGCCAAGGTGTTAGCTTACCACAACTGCCACTGAACACGAAGGAGAAGACCCATGATCGCGATTACCGGCGCTACCGGCCAGCTAGGCCACCTGGTACTACAAAATCTGTTACAGACCACCGAAGCCAGCCAGATTGTGGCCATTGTGCGTAACCCGGCGAAAGCCGATTCCCTGAGCCAGCAGGGCGTTGTTGTTCGCCAGGCCGACTACACCGACGAAGCCGCATTTACTGCTGCCCTGCAGGGCGTGGAGAAGCTGCTGCTGATCTCTTCCAATGAAATCGGCCAGCGTACGCCGCAGCACCGTAACGTCATTAACGCCGCGAAAGCGGCCGGCGTGAAATTCATCGCCTATACCAGCCTGCTGCACGCGGATACCTCTCCGCTGGGCCTGCACGTAGAGCATGTGGAGACCGAGAAATTACTCGCCGACTCCGGCATCCCTTACGCACTGCTGCGCAACGGCTGGTACACCGAAAACTATCTTGCCAGCGCCCCGCCGGCACTGGAGCACGGCGTCTTTATCGGTGCCGCTGGTGAAGGAAAAATCGCCGCAGCAACCCGCGCCGATTATGCCTTAGCGGCAGCGCGCGTGATCGCCGAAGAGGGCCACGCCGGGAAAGTGTATGAGCTGGCCGGCGATAGCGCCTGGACCCTGAGCGAACTGGCCGCAGAGCTGAGCAAGCAAAGCGGTAAAAACGTGATCTATCAGAACCTGAGTGAGGCCGATTTTGCAGCGGCACTTAAGGGTGTTGGCCTGCCGGCTGGACTGGCGGAGATGCTCGCCGATTCAGACAGCGGCGCCGAAAAAGGCGGCCTGTTTGACGACAGCCGTACCCTGAGCAGGCTGATCGGCCGCCCGACCACATCGCTGGCAGAAAGCGTCAGCGGCATTCTGTAACCGTTGCAAAAAGGTTAATTTTTGTAGCATCCCGGCGGGTCATCCCCAATAATAACAGGAGATCCGTCGGGAGTGACTCAATGCAGGGCGTACCGGAACAGTTCAACGATGAGAGAGACAGCGCGCGCTTTCGCCATCTGGCGCAGGTGCCCGGCGTTGAGCTGTATCATGCCCATATTTCCCGCTACGCCTTCGAACCCCATACCCATGAAGCCTTCGGTATTGGCGCGATAGAGCTGGGCGCCGAGCGCTTTCGCTATCGCGGCAGCCAGTACGTCGCCCCGGTAAACTCCATCGTCACCATGAACCCCGATGAGCTGCACACCGGTGAAGCGGCGACCGCCGACGGCTGGCGCTACAGAATGGTCTATCTGGAGCCTAAAAAACTGGAGGAGATAACCGGGGTACGCCACTGGTGGTTTAGCGAGGTGGTACGCCAGGATCCCCGGCGCTCGCAGCAGCTGTGCCAGCTGATTTATGGCTTATGGCATACCGATGACCCGCTGGCCCAGCAGGGACTGTTGCTGGACCTGATCGATACCTTCCGCCCGCTGGCCCATCATGCGCCGGTGCTGGCTGAAGCAGCTCACCGCTTCGAGCGGGTGCGCGACTATCTGCACGACAACTACATGCACGCCGTCTCGCTGGATGAGCTGGCACAGGTTGCCGCCCTGAGCCCGTATCATTTTCAGCGCCAGTTTAAAGCCCACTTCCACGTCACACCGCATCAGATGCTGATGGCCATTCGCCTGTGGCGTGCCAAAGCATTCCTCACTCACGGTATGCCCGCCGCCGAAGTAGCCGCCGCCGCTGGCCTGACCGATCAGTCGCATCTGACCCGCGCCTTTACCCGCCGCTATGGCATCACTCCGGTGCGCTATCAAAAGCAGGTCGCCCGGCGCTAATGCGCAACCTCATACAATATTTCCGCCCCGCCCTCTTCTACACTTTACGCCAACTGAAACGAGTGCGGATGATGTGATGATTAGCGGTGTGTTGTATGCCCTGTTGGCAGGGCTGATGTGGGGACTGATCTTTGTTGGCCCGGTGCTAATACCGGAATACCCGGCAGTCCTTCAATCAATGGGGCGTTATCTGGCGCTGGGGCTGATTGCGCTGCCGCTGGCCTGGCTGGGTCGTGCGCGACTGCGTCAGCTGTCAGGACGAGACTGGTGGACGGCGCTGGGCCTGACCATGATGGGCAATCTTATCTATTACGTCTGCCTTGCCAGCGCCATCCAGCGCACCGGCGCGCCGGTATCGACCATGATTATCGGCACGCTACCGGTGGTGCTGCCGGTGATGGCAAACCTGCTCTATAGCCAGCGTGATGGCAAACTGCCGTGGCGACGCCTGTTCCCGGCGCTCTCCTGCATTGCCATCGGCCTGGTGTGCGTCAACATCGCCGAACTTCGCCAGGGCCTGCCCAATTTCAGCGTCTGGCGCTATGGTTCCGGCATTGGGCTGGCGTTGATCTCCGTAGCCTGCTGGGCGTGGTACGCCTTACGCAACGCCCGCTGGCTGCGGGAAAACCCGGACAAGCACCCGATGATGTGGGCGACGGCGCAGGCGTTGGTGACCTTACCGGTGTCACTGGCGGGCTATCTGGTTGCCTGTGGCTGGCTGCAGGCTCAACAGGCTGACTTTCCGCTGCCCTTCGGCCCGCGACCGGTGCTTTTCGTAACGCTGATGCTGGCCATTGCCGTACTCTGCTCGTGGGTGGGCGCCTTGTGCTGGAACATCGCCAGCCAGAAGCTCCCCACGGTGATCCTCGGGCCGCTGATCGTCTTCGAAACGCTGGCCGGCCTGCTGTATACCTTCCTGCTGCGGCAAAGCATGCCACCGCTGCTGACCCTGAGCGGCATTCTGCTGCTGGTGATCGGCGTGGTCTACGCGGTGCGCTCCCGACCACAAAAATTGCAGGTGCTGGAGCCGGTCTGCGGACATAAAAAATAGTCTGGTATCCCAAAGGGGTATTCCTTTATCCATAAGATGCATTTAATATGCATCTTATGTTTTTAAAGACGAGGTATCCGCTATGGCTTTTCGTGACCAACCTTTAGGCGAACTGGCGCTGACTATCCCACGCGCCTCCGCGTTATTCCGTAAATATGACATGGACTACTGCTGCGGCGGCAAGCAGACGCTGGATCGCGCGGCAACGCGCAAAGACCTGGACGTCGCGGTGATTGAAGCCGAGCTGGCGCAACTGGCGGAAACACCGGTAGAACGCGACTGGCGTGTCGTGCCGTATGCGGAAATCATCGACCACATTATCGTGCGTTACCACGACCGCCACCGCGAGCAGCTGCCGGAGCTGATCCTGCAGGCCACCAAAGTTGAGCGTGTGCATGCTGACAAACCCAACGTGCCCGTCGGCCTGACAAAATACCTGACCATGCTGCACCAGGAGCTCTCCAGCCACATGATGAAAGAGGAACAGATCCTGTTCCCGATGATTAAACAGGGCATGGGGACGCAAGCCGCCGGGCCTGTCAGCGTCATGGAAAGCGAACACGACGAGGCAGGCGAACTGCTGGAGGTGATTAAGCACGTCACAAACAATGTGACTCCGCCGCCGGAAGCCTGCACTACCTGGAAAGCGATGTACAACGGCATCAATGAACTGATCGACGATCTGATGGAGCACATCAGCCTGGAGAACAATGTGTTGTTCCCGCGCGCCCTTGCCGGAAACTAACAAAAAAGGCGCCCGCAGGCGCCCTCGACAGTGTCAGTCTTATTGGCCACCGCAGTGGCCTTTTTTATGACGAACCGTTGCAAGCAACGTTAAAAATCTCTCCCGAAGATTTTTTATTTCGCCAGGCGCTTCTTACCGGCAAAGAACCAACCCACCGCCAGCAGAATGAACCACAGCGGCGTCACAATCAGTGCTTCGCGAGTGTCAGTTTCCAGCGTCAGCAACACCAGAACGAAGACGAAGAAGGCCATACAAACCCAGCACATCAGTTTGCCCAGCGGCATCTTGTATTTCGACTGCTCATGCAGCTGCGGACGCTTTTTGCGGTAGACCAGGTAAGAGCACAGGATAATGGTCCAGACAAACATAAACAGGATCGCCGACACCGTAGTAATCATGGTGAACGCCGCAATCACGCTCGGATTAACCATCAGCATCACCACACCGCCCAGCAGGCACATGCAGGAGAAGGTCAACCCTTTCGCTGGTACTGCACGCTTCGACAGTTTGGCAAACATCGACGGCGCCTGACCATCCTGCGCCAGACCGAACAGCATACGGCTGGTCGAGAACACGCCGCTGTTGGCAGAAGAGGCGGCAGATGTCAGTACCACAAAGTTAATCAGGCTGGCAGCAGCCGGCAGGCCCACCAGCACAAACAACTCAACGAACGGGCTCTTGCTCGGTACCACGGAGCTCCACGGCGTCACCGACATAATCACAATCAGCGCGAAGACGTAGAACATAATGATACGCAGCGGGATAGAGTTAATCGCGCGCGGCAGGGATTTCTCCGGATCTTTGGTTTCCGCGGCGGTGGTGCCCACCAGCTCAATACCCACGAACGCAAAGACCGCGATCTGGAAGCCGGCAAAGAACCCGCTGAGGCCTTTCGGGAACCAGCCGCCGTCATTCCACAGATGGGCAAACGAGGCTTCGACACCGGTCGGCGATTTGAAATGCATCATCACCATCACCAGGCCGACAACAATCAGCCCCACGATAGCGACGATTTTGATCATCGCGAACCAGAACTCCATTTCACCGAACATTTTCACGGTGGCCAGGTTAAGGCTCAGCAGCAGCAGGATAACCGCCAGCGAAGCCACCCAGTCGGACAGACCGGGGAACCAGAACTGGGCGTAGGCGGTAATGGCCACCACGTCGGCCATCCCGGTTACGACCCAACAGAACCAATAGGTCCAGCCGGTAAAATACCCTGCCCATGGCCCCAGAAGGTCGGCGGCGAAATCGCTGAACGATTTATATTCGAGGTTCGACAGCAGCAATTCGCCCATGGCGCGCATGACGAAAAACAGCATAAAGCCGATGATCATATAAACAAAAATGATGGACGGACCGGCAAGACTGATGGTTTTGCCGGAGCCCATAAACAGCCCGGTACCAATGGCGCCACCGATAGCAATAAGCTGAATATGTCGATTCGTAAGATTTCGCCGTAGCGATTGTTCAGTCGGAGCCTGCTCTGCGGCAGCGACTTTAACCTGATCTACCATGTGATTTTCTTCCTGTTGTACCTGTCTGTGTTGTTCAGGCTCTGATGGCCCGTCATTCGTTATTACCCTGAAAATGGGCTTATCGATATTAGGTAAGAATCGGAGGGATGAATACTATGATTTAGATATAATGTTAAATATATGTTTAAAGTGAGTGTTATATCACTCCTGTCACGCGAAACAGCTCACAAAAATACACCTAAAACGCGACTGCGCAATATAAAACACCAGCAAACTCTCAACTTAAGTTTTTTACGCTATTTTTAGTCGCTTCCTCCCCCAAACGGGAGAGGAAGCCCCTGCTGTTTAGATAATATCCAGCAGTTCAACTTCAAAAATCAGGGTGCTGAACGGAGGAATAGAGGCACCAGCACCGCGCTCGCCATAGGCCAGGTTGTGCGGAATAGTCAGTTCCCATTTTGAACCGACCGGCATCAGGGTCAGCGCTTCAATCCAGCCGCCGATTACGCCGGTTACCGGGAATTCAGCCGGCTCGCCGCGTGCCACAGAGCTGTCAAACACGGTACCGTCGATCAGTTTACCGGTGTAATGCACGCGTACGCGGTCGGTACGTGCCGGGATCGCGCCTTCGCCCTGGGTCAGAACGCGGAACTGCAGGCCAGATTCGGTGCTGTTCACGCCTTCACGCTCGCGGTTTTCGTCCAGGTATTTCTGGCCATCAGCCGCCATTTCCTGGAAACGTTCGCGGCGCACGGCATCGGCACGTTCGTGGATTTCACGCAGCGCGCGGTGAACGGCTTCCACCGGCACCTGCGGCTGATTGCCTTCCAGCGCATCGGCAATGCCGGCAACCAGTGCTTCCGGCAGCAGCCCCTGCAGGCCAGATTCGCTCAGCTGTTGTCCAACCTGCAAGCCGATACCATAACTTGCCTGCGCTTCAATCGTGTCAAAAGTCGGGGTTGCCATCTTTGTTCCTTTGTTGGGTGAGAGTTTCATACTCCACGGCTTCATGCGACAGCAGCGGAAAAAGCCGAAATAGATACCCTAAATAATTCGAGTTGCTTGTAGGCGGCAAGACCGTAAATCCCCAGGAGCTTACTCAAGTAAGTGACTGGGGTGCACGGGTGCAGCCAATACCCAAGCAACTTGAAGGATGAAGGGTATAAAGTGGTGGGAAGCATATCAGCCATAGCACGACGGGTAAAACTTTGTCGCGGAGATGATGACAAATCTAAGGGAAACAGAAACAATAGGAGATATCAGGTTAACCTCACGAAACATATCTTTGTCTCGGCCATCAGGAAGTTAGCCATCTATACTCTACGAGCAGGATAAAAATATGCGGAGCAGGAGGAAAGCCATGCCCGGGCGCTTTGATATCACACCTACCCTGGCGAAGATCTGGCACGCCCCGGATCATATTCGCATCATGGATCCGCTGCCGCCAATGCATCGCCGGGGGATTATTGCCGGCGCGTTGCTGGTGATTATCGGCATACTGCTGCCTTCAGAGGATAACAGCAGCCCAATGCAAAACGGCCGCGAAGCCAGTATCGACCTGCAATCACAGTCCCAACCGCAGTCGACCCAGCAGGGCATGCCGCTGCCGCCCATAACCAATACGCCGACGGTCAGTGATGCCGACCAAATGGCTCCGGTGGCACCTGAACCTGTTCAGGATGAGCCGATGGACCAGAGCCAAAGCCAGGCCTACTCTCAGCCACAGCAACAGCAGCAGCAATCCGCTCCGGGGATTGAGCAACAGTGGCGCACCTACCGCATCGAAGCGGGTAAAACGCTGGCTCAGCTGTTCCGCGACCATAATCTTCCGCCGACTGACGTCTACGCCATGGCCCAGGTCGAAGGCGCTGGTAAGCCGTTAAGTTCGCTGCAAACCGGGCAGACGGTACAGATTCGCCAGAATGCGAACGGCGTAGTGACGGGTCTGACGATTGATACCGGCAGCGGGCAGCAGGTGCTATTCACCCGCCAGGCGAATGGCAGCTTTATCCGCGCACGATAACGCGAGATAAAACACGTGGTATAGCCGGGTGTGTCACCCGGCCTGCTGTGATTTTTTGGCGCGCGGCGTGCCTTCTCTGTTCACCCACCGAATCCCGACACAAACCAGCACCAGCGCAATCACATATTTCATCTCAAAGATGTTCTCACCGAGAAATATCGCTGACAGCACGGTTCCGGCAACCGGGATCACAAAGTTAAACGGTGCAATCATACTGACGCGATTGTGCTTGAGTAATACGCTCCATACCGCAAAAGCCACGGATGAGAGTAGTGTCAGATAAGCGAGCACCAGCAGTGCCGTGGTGCTGTGAATCACCAGCTCGCCACCGGTAAAGTAACCCCCTGCCAGCAACACCAGACCGCCAAACGCCAGCTGCCAGCCGGTCATCACCGTAGGATCGACCGTTTGCGAAATACGCTTCCCGTACAGCGTCGCCGCCGACAGAATAAACGCTGCCAGCACCACAAAGCCATCACCCTGCCAGACAAAGCTAAAATCGCTCAGCGAATGGCTAAAGTTCACCAGCATCACGCCGGTAAAGCCGAGAATACAGCCGATGGCTTTGTTGTAGCTCAGTTTGTCGTTCTGATAGATAAAGTGCGCCAGCAAAACGCTAAAGAAGGTCCCGGTGGCGTTCATAATCGAACCCTTCACGCCGGTGGTAAACGCCAGCCCGATGTAGAAGAAAATGTACTGCAGGGAGGTTTGCGTTACGCCAAGTATCGCCAGTTGTGCACATTGCCGGGGATTCAGGCGCGCAACCGGTTTTCGTTGTGCCAGGGCAAAGAGCAATAACAGCAGCCCGGCAAACAGGAAACGGTAGCCTGCAAAGACCAGTTTTGACGGCACATCATCGGTGGCGATATGAAACAGTTCATAGCCGCTTTTTATTGCCGGATAAGAGCTTCCCCACAATAAGCAACACAGGGTTGCACAGGCGTAAGCCACTTTTTTACGGGAAAAAACTGAGGGGGCATCCATTCGCGTCACCAATAATAAAATAGCGTTTTATTTTATTATCCAGAAAGCGCGCAGAATAGCTACCATACAAGGAAAAGATTGTTCAAAGTCGTGATGCAGAAAAGCAAAACGCCGGCACAAGGCCGGCGTCTCGACGCGAACTCAGTAATAAATTACTCAGCTACAACGTTAACAACCAGTTTCGCGAATACTTCGCTGTGAACCTGGAAGTCCACTTCGTGCTCACCGGTGGTGCGCAGAACGCCGTTCGGCAGACGAACTTCGCTCTTAGCGACGGCAACGCCAGCTGCAGTTACAGCGTCAGCGATGTCGCGGGTACCGATGGAACCGAACAGTTTACCTTCGTCGCCTGATTTAGACGCGATGGTAACGTTGCCCAGTGCATTGATTGCTTCAGCACGTGCGTTAGCAGCTGCCAGAACGTCAGCCAGTTTGGCTTCCAGTTCTGCGCGGCGCGCTTCGAAGAATTCAACGTTTTTCTTGGTAGCAGGAACAGCTTTACCCTGCGGTACCAGGAAGTTACGAGCATAACCCGCTTTAACGTTAACCTGATCACCCAGGCTACCCAGGTTTGCTACTTTATCAAGCAGAATAACTTGCATTACCTTATCCTCTTAAAGTCGTTAATAGACAGCGGCCGATTACTGATGACGATCAGTGTATGGCAGCAGGGACAGGTAGCGAGCGCGCTTGATGCAGCGAGCCAGCTGACGCTGGTATTTTGCACGAGTACCGGTGATACGGCTCGGGACAATTTTACCGCTTTCGGTAATGTAGTTTTTCAGCGTAGCGATGTCTTTGTAATCAATCTCTACAACGCCTTCCGCGGTGAAACGGCAGAACTTGCGACGACGGAAATAACGTGCCATTTGGCTAGTCTCCAGAATCTATCAATTCAATCTGCTCGGCATGCAGAACCATTTTGCTCAGGCCGTTCTTTGCCTTGTGGCAAGAAATGAACCCCCGAACGATGACTGCACTACCGACCGTTATACTGTGAGTAATGGCCTGGTTTTGGTGTCCGCTAATAATAACGGGCATTTGGCACCATGCCTGCCGGTGAAAACCGGCTTCCTCCTGCACTGAACGATGCTCAAGCACGAACTGGCAGTGTGGAATTCCTGACGGGCTGACCTTACGAATTGGCGTCCTGCATATTATGCCAGACAGCTCCAGACGATTGGTCATCAGGATTACTCTTCAGAATCCCCAGCTTCGGAATCATCTGCGGTTTCGTTTGCGAAATCTTCGCGACGCTCACGGCGCTCGTCTTTCGCTTTAACCATCGGAGATGCTTCGGTAACAGCGTGCTTAGTACGCATTACCATGCTGCGGATAACGGCGTCGTTGAAGCGGAAGTTTGTTTCCAGCTCATCGATCGCTTCCTGCGGGGCTTCAACGTTCAGCAGAACGTAGTGAGCTTTGTGCAGTTTGTTGATCGGGTAAGCCAGCTGACGGCGGCCCCAGTCTTCCAGACGGTGGATCGTACCTTCTGCTGCAGTGATTGCACCAGTGTAACGTTCGATCATACCCGGAACCTGTTCGCTCTGGTCAGGATGGACCATAAAAACGATTTCGTAATGACGCATCGAATTGCTCCTTACGGATTATTCAGCCTCCTGTCTGGGTCAGCCGCGGCCCATGGAGGCAAGGAACGTGGTTAAAGGGCGGCTGAAAAATTGACGCGTCATAATACGTACGAAAGCCAATTAAGACAAGCAAATTGCGCAAATAATTCGCACTATCCGCAAAGCCGTATTAAGTCAGTGATTTAAAATTAATCAACAACGGTAGCGACGTTTTTTTGAACAACTCCATCAGAAATGGTCGCGATGCCCCGACAGCCAGAGATTACACTTAAGTCAAAGCCATCGATAACCCAAGAGGACCCCGGATTAACGCCAGCATGGCCGACAGAACGTCAGGAGCGTAGAGTATGAAAAACATCATCATTGCTGCATTGGCTGCCGTATTACTGAGCGCAAGCGCGCAGGCAGCCATCAAGATCGATGGGCGCCAGGCACGGAATATGGACGATGTGCAGAGCCTGGGCGTTATCTATATCAACCATAATATGGCGACTGAACAAGAGGCCGATCAGGCACTGAATCAGTTGAGCGATGCGCGAGGCGCAAAATACTTCCAGCCAATCCTGATTCACGAACCGGAAAGCAACGGTCTGATACATGCAGAAGCGGCAATTTACCGCTAACCCCTCTGAATCTTTGACTTCGCCCCGCCACAAGGGCGAAGTCTTAATGCGATTAATAATTATATTATTTATGACTTACCAGCATCACCGTGGCCTGATTTAATCCCCTTTTAATCGCATGATTTCCGGAGTCATTCATGGTTTCGCGCTTACAAATGGCGCTGGAAAAACGCCACCGTTGCCGTTAACGCCTCTGGCGTGATCCGGTGGCCCACGCCTTTCTGCCAGACGCAGGTCAGATCTGCGCTGTGCTGAAGCGCCTGCTGCAAGCGGAACGTCCCTTCAGGGGGGACAATATCGTCCTCCTCACCGTGCCACAGCAGCAGCGGTCTGTCAGCCACCGCGCTGAGATCGTGGTCAACGTCCCATTCAGCTAGCTGCTCAGTATCAAATTCCGGAGACGGAAACAGGCTCTGCGAGAGAGAAGTAAAATAGCCGGAGCCCATCAGACAGGCCACGCTTTTTAGCTCCCGATGATGGGTCATGATCCCCAGCGCCGCCATTCCGCCCATCGACGCCCCACCGACACCCAGCCGTTCACCCTCGACCCAGCCCTGTTCGAAAACCGCCTCGCGCAGCGCCGGAAACTCGCTAAAGCTTTGCAGCAGAATCGGCCAGAAACGCTGCATCCGCCCGCGTTCATCCCCATCGTAACGCGCACCATGATCTGCGGCATCGGGCATGATAACCCGAAAACCAGCTTCCGCCAGCGCTACGGCAAAGTAGCTATATACCCACTTCGAGGAGGTAAAACCATGATAAAATATGATGCAGGGCAACGGTTTATCCAGTGCGTCCTGCGGGCAGGCGTGCAGCACTTCTCCCCCCGCGAGGTGGCGTATTTCGAGAGCAATCATTGACCATCTCCTTTCACTAAGGGGCGATATACCCAAGACAGGTATATTCACCAGGAAACCAGGTTCACGATGATTCATAATGTTGAGAACCAGATTACGCTTTCACGATATTTTCATTCGAAATTCGCGTCCGAGATAACACTTCGGGAACATTCCCCGGAAATGACATTCAGGCTACCACTACACTATGAATATCAGGAAACGAGATATGGTTATGCGTAGGTTTACACCGTGGTTGCTGGTTCTCGCCTTAACTGGCTGTAGTGCCCTACAGGGAACGCCAGAAGCGCCGCCACCCGCAACCGACCATCCGCAAGAGATCCAGCGTAATCAGACGCAGGGTCTACAGAAGATAGGGACAGTGAGCGTATTACTGTATGGCTCACCGATGGATGTAGAAGCTGCGCTAAAAGTCAAAGCAGAGACAGCGAAAGCGGATTACTACGTCATCATTATGATTGATGACACCATGGTTCCCGGCCAGTGGTATTCGCAGGCGATTTTATACCGTAAGTAACGGTTGAAATTTAACCCAGATTTACACTGCTTTGCATCCATTCACGTTCTCCTGTGCATAATAACGTTCAGCCAGCCATACCCTGGCAGAACGTTAGCAACGGACTGCCCTCAGGACTACGTGAAATGGAGCTGACGATGAAACGATCTTTTACCCTACCCAGTCTGCTGCTGAGCGCAGCAACTGCCAATACCACGGCACAATCAGCGGAATTCGCCAGTGCAGATTGCGTCACTGGCCTGAATGAAATTGGCCTGATTTCCGTGAACAATATTGCCGGCAGCCAGCAGGACGTTGAACACGCCATCGCCGTGAAGGCCGATGAGCAAGGCGCGTCGTGGTACCGCATCGTCCAGATGTACGAAGAGCAGCAGCCGGATAACTGGCGGGTACAGGCGATTCTCTACGCCTGAGGTGCCTGGCGCCCTCGTCCCATCGCACGGAGCAATAAATCATCCAGCGTCGGCGCATCCAGACGCATACCGCCGCGCGTGTCGAGCATCATACGGCACCAGGCTTCCGCCAGCGGCGGTGAGGCGTAACGCAGCATCTGCGCCCCGACACCGAGCATATAAACCAGACGGGTAATCTCTCTGCCTTGCTCTTCGGTGGGCCGCCGTAACAGCTGTTGCAGCTGCCGCCAGGCGCGGTCAAAATGACGATTCTGCCCTTTCACTTCCGCACACTCTGCCGCCAGCAGCTCCTGCGCCGCGGGGTGCTTACTCAGCACCCGCATCACGTCCAGGCACATAATATTGCCGGAGCCTTCCCAGATGCTGTTGACCGGCATTTCGCGATACAGGCGCGGTAGCTCACTCTCTTCGCAATAGCCAATACCGCCCAGCACTTCCATCGCCTCCGCAACGAACGGCATCCCGGCTTTACAGATGGCAAACTTCGCCGCCGGCGTCCACAACCGGGCCCACAGCACCTCATTAACGTCATCACGGCCATCCCATGCCCGCGCCAGACGGAACAGAAAGGCGGTTTGCCCCTCCAGACGCAGCGCCATTTGACCCAGCACCTGACGCATCATCGGCTGATCGACCAGGTGTTTCCCGAAGGCCTGACGTTGCAGCGCATGATACAGCGCCACCGAGTACGCCCGGCGCATTAAGGCGTGGCTACCCAGCGCACAGTCAAAACGGGTCAGACCGCCCATTTTCAGGATCTGCCGCACACCATCGCCTTCGTCGCCAACCAGCCAGCCATGAGCCTCAAAAAGCTCCACTTCGCTGCTGGCATTAGAACGATTTCCCAACTTATCTTTTAGCCGTTCAAGGTGCAGCGCATTACGCTGCCCATCGGGAAGCAGGCGGGGCACGAAAAAGCAGGAGAGGCCTTCCGGCGCCTGAGCCAGCACCAGATGCGCATCGCTTTGCGGAACCGAGAAAAACCACTTATGTCCAGTCAGAAGATAAAAACCTTCCGCCGTTTTGTCTGCCCGGGTGGTGTTAACCAGAACATCAGATCCCCCCTGCTTTTCCGTCATTCCCATGCCAATCAACACCCCACGTTTCTGCGGGCCTGGGGCAAGATGCGGATCGTAGCGATCGCTTAACAGCGGTGACAACCAGTCGCTGAACGGTTCAGGCACGGCCCTCTGCAACAGCGGCGTGGCGGCGAACGTCATGGTTATCGGGCACAGCGTTCCCGCTTCCACCTGAGCATGGAGCAAAAAGCGGGCGGCACGCGCGACAAACGCCCCGGTTCGGGCCTCGTCCTGCCAGGCAAGGTTATGGACCTGGTTGGCACACAGCCCCTGCATCAGCAGGTGCCAGGCGGGGTGAAAGCGGACATCATCCAGCCGGTTGCCGCAGGCATCGTAGCGGAGCAACTCCGGCGGGTTGCTGTTCGCCAGTCTCCCCAGCTCCAGCGATTCCGCAGTCCCCAACTGCTGGCCGATGCTGGCCAGTAAATCGCTATCCCATCCCGCCCCTTCGCGGCCTACCGCTTCGCGCAGGGCGGTATCTGACAGGAACAGGTTGCTATTGCACAGCGGCGTGGGTTGGTTAAAGACGGTATGCGTCTGCCAGTGCATGGTGTATCCCTCCCTCAATGGCGTTGCCATTAAGTATGGTCACCCTGGACCAACCTCGCCCGCGAAAGCAGTCACAAAAAAGCCATCCCGAGGGATGGCTTTGCGTTTTGCTGTTAGCAGATCAATGTGTTTAGCTACGTTGACGCACCGCTTCAAACAGGCAAATACCGGTCGCTACCGAGACGTTCAATGAAGAAACGCTGCCGGCCATCGGGATGCTGATCAGCTCATCGCAATGTTCGCGAGTCAGACGACGCATGCCTTCACCTTCTGCGCCCATCACCAGTGCCATCGGGCCGGTCATTTTGCTCTGGAACAGCGTGTGGTCAGCCTCACCAGCGGTCCCGACAATCCAGACGTTCTCTTCTTGCAATAAACGCATAGTACGTGCCAGGTTTGTCACGCGGATAAGTGGAACATTCTCCGCCGCGCCACAGGCAACTTTTTTCGCCGTCGCGTTGAGCTGTGCAGAGCGGTCTCTCGGCACAATCACCGCATGAACGCCGGCAGCATCAGCGCTACGCAGGCAGGCGCCCAGGTTGTGCGGGTCGGTGACGCCATCCAGAATCAGCAGGAACGGCTGATCGAGGGAGGCCAGCAGATCAGGCAGATCGTTCTCCTGATACTGCCGTCCCGGTTTCACGCGGGCGATGATCCCCTGATGTACTGCACCTTCGCTTTTCTCGTCAAGGAACTGACGGTTAGCGACCTGAATCACCACACCCTGCGCTTCCAGGGCGTGAATCAACGGCAGCAGACGTTTATCTTCACGGCCTTTCAGAATATAAACTTCCTGAAAACGCTCTGGAGCGCGTTCAAGCAGGGCCTGCACCGCGTGGATGCCGTAAATCATTTCACTCATTGATGTACTCGTTACGTGTTGGTATTGCCGTTACGGCTTTGCAGACCGGGCGCCCCGGCCTGCAACATTGATCGATGCTTATTCAGCGACTTTTTTCTTTGCCGCGCGTTTCGCCTTGGTCGCCGCCGCGATTTTCTGCGTCTTGGCTGACGGCTTTTTAGCGGCCTTGTCTTTCTTCGCTTTCGCCGGCTTCGGTTTACCCTTATCACCACGGAAAGCGCTGTCTGGCTCGAAGTTCACCTGCTTGCCCGCCTGACGACGACGGCCGGAAGGTTTACCCGTGGTGTTCGCCTTTTTGGTCTTCTCCCGCGCGGTCTTGCCAACGTTGCGCGGACCGCGCTCGCTGGAGATCAGCGAGAAATCGATCTTGCGCTCATCCATATTGACCGCTTCCACGCGGACTTCCACGCGATCGCCCAGACGGTAAGTCTGGCCACCGGATTCGCCGATCAAGCGTTGCCCGACCTGGTCGAAACGATAGTAGTCATTATCAAGGGAAGAAACATGAACCAGACCATCGATAAACAGTTCATCAAGGCGCACGAAGAAACCAAAACCGGTGACGCTAGCAATCACGCCTTTAAAGACGTTGCCCACCTGATCCAGCATGAAATCACACTTCAGCCAGTCAGACACTTCACGGGTGGCCTCATCGGCACGGCGCTCGGTCATCGAGCAGTGCGCGCCAAGCTGCAGCATTTCGTCCATGCTGTAGTGCCAGCCGCCGGTTTCGGTGCTGTTGCCTTTATGACCCTGCTCTTTCGCCAGCAGGTACTTGATCGCCCGGTGCAGCGACAGATCCGGGTAACGACGAATCGGTGAAGTGAAGTGCGCATAGGATTGCAGCGCCAGGCCAAAGTGACCGCGGTTTTCCGGATCGTACACCGCCTGCTTCATGGAACGCAGCAGCATCGTCTGCAGCATTTCATGATCCGGGCGGTCAGCAATCGAAATCAGCAGCTCAGCATAGTCTCGCGGCTCTGGCTTATTGCCACCAGGCAGCTCCAGCCCCAGTTCCGCCAGCACGGAGCGGAACGCGGTAATCGCTTCGGTGCTCGGCTTATCGTGAATACGGAACAGCGCAGGCTCCAGCGCCTTCTCAACAAAGCGCGCGGCGGAGATGTTCGCCAGAATCATGCACTCTTCAATCAGCTTGTGCGCATCGTTGCGCTGCGTCTGCTCAATGCGTTCGATACGACGTTCAGCGTTGAAGATGAACTTCGCTTCTTCACTCTCAAATGAGATCCCACCGCGTTCTTCACGGGCGCTATCCAGCACTTTATAGAGAGTGTGAAGCTCTTCAATATGCTTCACCAGCGGCGCATAGTGCTCACGCAGCTCCTGATCGCCCTGTAGCATATGCCACACTTTGGTATAGGTCAGGCGCGCGTGTGAACTCATCACCGCTTCATAGAATTTATATCCGGTCAGGCGCCCTTTGGAGGAGATAGTCATCTCACATACCATGCACAGGCGATCGACCTGCGGGTTCAGGGAACACAGGCCGTTGGAAAGCACTTCCGGCAGCATCGGGACAACCTGAGATGGGAAGTAGACCGATGTTCCGCGGCTACGTGCTTCCGCATCCAGCGGCGTGCCGGGGCGGACATAGTAGCTGACATCGGCAATGGCAACCCACAGGCGCCAGCCGCCACCGCGTTTTTTCTCGCAGTAGACCGCATCATCGAAATCGCGGGCATCTTCGCCGTCGATCGTTACCAGCGGCAGGTCACGTAAGTCCACGCGACCCACTTTCGCCTCTTCCGGTACCTGCTCTTTCAGCACCGAAACCTGCTTTTCCACCGCCGGCGGCCAGGTGTACGGGATTTCGTGGGTGCGCAGCGCCATATCAACAGCCATGCCGGTGCCCATGTTATCGCCCAGCACTTCAACAATTTTGCCGATGGCTTTGGTACGACGGGTCGGGCGTTGGGTCAGTTCAACCACCACCACAAAGCCCATCCGCGCGCCCATTACCTCTTCCGGCGGAATTAAGATATCAAAGCTCAGACGGCTGTCGTCCGGCACGACGAAACCGACGCCGGCGTCAGTGAAGTAGCGGCCGACAATCTGGCTGGTTTTCGGTACCAGAATGCGCACCACGCGCGCTTCGCGGCGGCCTTTACGATCGGCACCCAACGGCTGCGCCAGGATCTGATCGCCATGAATACACATTTTCATCTGCTCAGAAGAGAGATAAAGGTCGTCTTTGCGTCCTTCGACGCGCAGGAAGCCATAGCCATCACGATGGCCGATAACGGTGCCTTTAAGCAGGTCAAGACGCTCCGGCAGCGCGTAGCACTGGCGGCGGGTAAAGACCAGCTGTCCGTCACGCTCCATCGCGCGCAAACGACGACGCAGCCCTTCGAGCTGCTCTTCTCCTTCGATATTCAGTTCTATCGCCAGCTCTTCACGGCTGGCCGGTTTTTCACGTTTTGTTAAATGATCGAGGATAAATTCCCGGCTTGGGATTGGATTCGCATACTTTTCAGCTTCGCGGTCCTGGAAAGGATCTTGTGACATGTCGGTTCCTCCGTTGTCATCTCTGATGTGAGTTTACGTCACTCCACCAGTAATAATTTATAAAGCGGTTGATTTTCTTCAACCAAATCAGCCAGCGTGTAGTTATCTAGTTCCTTAAGAAAACTTTGCGCAGCTTCAGCAAGCGCCTTTTTCAGGCGGCAGGCGGGAGTAATGTGGCAAAATTCGCTGCTGCAATTGACCAACGATAGCGGCTCCAGATCGCGGACAACATCACCAACACGAATAGCTTGCGCTGGTTTACCCAGGCGAATCCCCCCGTTTTTCCCCCGCACGGCCATAACGTAACCAGCACGGCTTAACTGATTGATTATTTTAACCATATGATTACGGGAAACGCCGTAAACCTCCGTCACTTCGGAGATACTCGTCATTCTTCCATCCGGCAACGACGCCATGTAGATCAGCGCACGTAATCCGTAATCCGTAAAACTCGTTAACTGCACATCAACCTCAGGGTAAGGGGGAACGGTCAGTACTCGGGCTTCAGGTTGCTGCGCGAACGGGCGCATCCTGAATGCTTTAGAGCATTGATCCTCGGGTAAAAACGATATTGATACTGTATTGATGATAAACCAGCCAGCGCTCAGGCCGCTAATTTATTTGAAATGGGGCGGGTGAACAGCAAAAACAAGGGCGCCTGAACGGCGCCCCAGGTCATTGATTATGCGTCGAACGGATCGCGCAGAATCATCGTCTCAGTACGGTCAGGACCGGTAGAGATGATATCAACCGGTACACCGGTCAGCTCTTCAATACGAGCGATATAGTTCAGCGCCGTCTGCGGCAGACCGCTACGTGTTTTCATACCGAAGGTGGTTTCAGACCAGCCCGGCATGATTTCATAGATCGGCTCAATGCCTTCCCAGTTATCAGCCGCCAGCGGCGTAGTGGTCACTTCGCGGCCATCTGGCATACGGTAACCGACGCAGATTTTCACTTCTTTCAGGCCGTCCAGCACGTCCAGCTTGGTCAGGCAGAAGCCAGACAGGGAGTTGATCTGCACCGCGCGACGGATCGCTACGATATCCAGCCAGCCGGTACGACGACGACGGCCAGTGGTGGCACCGAACTCGTTACCCTGCTTGCACAGGAACTCGCCGGTTTCATCGAACAGCTCTGTCGGGAACGGACCTGCACCAACGCGAGTTGAGTAGGCTTTGATGATCCCCAGAACATAATCAACATAACGTGGGCCCAGACCGGAACCTGTCGCCACGCCACCTGCAGTGGTGTTGGACGAGGTGACATACGGATAGGTACCGTGGTCGATATCCAGCAGAGTACCCTGTGCGCCTTCGAACATCACGAAGTCGCCACGCTTGCGCGCCTGGTCCAGCAGATCGGACACATCAACAACCATTGCCGTCAGGATGTCGGCAATCGCCATCACATCATCCAGCACTTTCTGATAGTCAACCGCTTCTGCTTTATAGAAATTCACCAACTGGAAGTTGTGATATTCCATCACTTCTTTCAGTTTGTCAGCAAAGGTGGCTTTATCAAACAGGTCACCCACGCGCAGACCGCGACGTGCGACTTTATCTTCGTAGGCAGGGCCGATACCGCGACCGGTGGTACCGATAGCTTTCGCGCCACGTGCTTTCTCACGAGCAACATCGAGTGCGACGTGATAATCGAGGATAAGCGGGCAAGCTTCAGACAGCAGCAGACGCTCACGAACAGGGATACCACGGTCTTCCAGACCTTTCATCTCTTTCATCAGCGCAGCTGGAGACAGCACAACACCATTACCGATGATGCTGGTAACGTTTTCGCGGAGAATACCTGATGGAATAAGATGGAGGACGGTTTTTTCACCGTTGATTACGAGAGTATGGCCAGCGTTGTGACCACCCTGGTAGCGCACAACATATTTAGCCCGTTCAGTCAGGAGATCGACGATCTTCCCTTTACCTTCGTCACCCCATTGGGTGCCCAGTACGACGACGTTGTTACCCATTTTTCAAAATCACCGTTTGCTTAAAAATGGATTCTACCATCGCTTTTTCAGAGTTACAGCACTTTTTGCAGTCAATATCAGGCAAGTCTGACCACTTTTTGATCAGTTTAACGATTTCGTCAACATGTAGTAGATGACAAACCCGGCGACCACAAGACCACCGCCAAAACGGCGTAATAAATTATCAGGAAGCTGGCTCATCGTCGCAATCATTCGCCGCCAGGCACGTGGATAAAGCAGTGGCCCGAGCCCTTCCAGAACTAAAACCAGCGCCAGTGCCAGCCAGATTGTTGAATTCATTATTGACCCTTATCTGTAAAACGAACCCGCCGCGATGCAGAAGCCCCGCTGCATATCATTGTTGTGTTCACCCTCACTTCATATTGTCTGGTATTTCCTCCGTTTTATGAACTTCTTTTATGAAATAAAATTCATAACTCGTTGTATTGAAGGTTATTTTCAAAATTGCAACTATGCCATCGCGTATCCATGGGGGTGCGCACATACCATAACTAATTAGGATGATTAGCATGAGAGAATTAACTGCGATTGAAATCGATGCCGTAAGCGGCGCTGGATGGCTGCAAAATGGTCTTGCTGCTCTGGGTGAGCAAGCAGGGGCGGCAATATGGTCGCTCGGCGGCAACGTTCTGACTATTGATCTGCCGATTATTGGCTCAATAAATATTGCGGATATTGCACCTGATCTCGGTAAAACCGTAGGCCACACTGCAGGATCGGTCGTTGGTGGTGCTATTGAAAGCACGCTGGCAGGTGTGCCGGTTATAGGTGGTCTGCTGAATAAACTACTCGGCAACTAAAACCATTGTCGCGTTATAAAAAAGGCGCCTGTTAGGGCGCCTTTTTGCTGACATCATCTTATTAGCGAGTGGTCGCTGCAGGTGATTTCATATAGCGGAAGAAATCGCTATCCGGGCTAAGAACCATCACGTCCTGATTGCTCTGGAAGCTGTTCTCATAGGCCCGCAGGCTACGGATAAAGGCGTAGAAGCCCGGATCCTGGCTGAATGCATCAGCAAACAGCTTGGCGGCCTCTGCATCGCCTTCACCACGCATAATACGGCCCTGACGTTCTGACTCAGCCAGCGTCTTGGTGACTTCATAGTCCGCGGTAGCACGCAGTTTCTCAGCCTCTTCCTGACCTTGTGAACGGTGGCGACGAGCAACCGCTTCACGCTCGGCGCGCATACGGTTGTAAATCGCTTCCGACACTTCCGCCGGCAGGTTGATCTGCTTGATACGAACGTCAACGACTTCAATACCCAGTGCCGCCATACTGTTCGGGTTAATCACCGGGACTTTACCGTTGGTTTCTGTCGCCACGCGCTCCGCCGCTTTGGCGATAGCATCGTCGGCAGCCGGAGTGCTGACTTCATCTTCAGTCCCCGCAGAACCGGAGTTCAGGGCATCGCGGACTTCCAGGGTCAGACGACCACGGGAATCGGTCACGATATCTTTCACGTCCAGGCGACCAATTTCAGAACGCAGACGGTCAGAGAACTTACGCTTCAGCAGAACCTCGGCCTGGGAGACGTCGCCGCCGCCGGTTGCCAGGTAGTAGCGGCTGAAGTCACTGATACGCCACTTAATGTAGGAGTCAACGATCAGGTCTTTCTTCTCTTTAGTGACAAAGCGATCGGCCTGGTTGTCCATGGTCTGAATACGCGCATCCAGCGTTTTCACTGATTCAATGAACGGGATCTTGAAGTGCAGACCCGGCGCATAGACCAGCGGTTTGTTTTCACTATCGCGCAGGACTTTACCAAAGCGTAGCGTAATGCCACGCTCGCCTTCTTTGACAACAAAGACAGACATGTAAAGCACTACCAGCACGATAACCACTATCGCAATAACAGGTTTACGCATCGTTATTCCCCCTGACGCTGGTAGTCGTTACGCTGCGCGTTAGCGCGGCGCTGGTCCATGATATTGCCGTCCGTAGTAGTCGACGTCGTACTGGCACTGCTTGAGCTTGATGCAGGCGGCAGGCGCAGCAGATCGCTGGCACCACTACTACTGTTCTTTGCCGCTGGGGTACCAGCGCCTTTCAGCATCTGGTCCAGAGGCAGAACCATCAGGTTGCCGCCTTTATCGTTAACCAGCACTTTGCGAGTGTGGCTCAGCACTTTTTCCATGCTTTCGATATACAGACGTTCACGGGTAATTTCCGGCGCAGCTTTATACTCTGGCAGGATTTTCGCAAAGCGAGCCACTTCACCCTGAGCTTCGAGGACGGTCTGAGTCTTATACGCACGCGCCTCTTCCAGGATACGCTGTGCCTGACCATTAGCTCGCGGCTGCACTTCGTTGGTGTACGCTTCAGCTTCACGGATGTACTGCTGTTCGTTCTCGCGAGCGGCAATAGCATCATCAAACGCGGCTTTCACTTCTTCAGGCGGACGAGCCGTCTGGAAGTTGACGTCCAGCAGAGTGATACCCATGTTGTACGGACGAATTGTCTCTTCCAGCTCACGCTGGGTATCGCTACGAATAACGGTACGACCTTCGGTCAGAATGCGGTCCATCGTGTACTTACCAATAACACCGCGCAGGGCGCTGTCGGTCGCCTGACGCAGGCTGTCGTCTGCGCTGGCTACGCTAAACAGGTAGCGCTCAGGATCGGTCACACGATACTGCACGTTCATCTCAACGCGTACGACGTTTTCATCAGACGTCAGCATGACGCCAGAAGCCGCCAGTTCACGTACCGATTCAACGTTAACGGCCTGCACGTTATCGATAAAGGTCGGTTTCCAGTTAAGACCAGGCTCAACCAGATGACTGAATTTACCAAAGCGTGTTACCACACCACGTTCCGCTTCCTTGATGGTATAGAAACCGCTGGCTGCCCAGATAATTACCGCAGCAGCGGCAACGATGCCGACAATGCGTCCGCCCATTGGGCCGCGTGGTCCTTGAGAGCTGCTACCGCCCCCCTGGCCCCCTTTGCCGCCACCGAGACCGCCAAGTTTTTTACTTAACTTGCGGAAGATATCATCCAGATCGGGCGGCCCCTGCTCGCGACCACCTTTATTGCCATTTCCCCCGGAGTTGCCGCCTTGGTTATTGCTGCTCCCCCACGGGTCGCGGTCCTGTCCGTTATTACCGGGCTGATTCCACGCCATGTATATGCTCCATATTTGTTTTTGATATCCCCACAGGGGTTAATATCTTCAGGCAAGCTGCAAGGTCAAATCACGTAATCAACCAGCGCTGGCTCTTGTTTACAGAGGCGACGCCAGTCAACGATCGGCATGCGCACCTGCAGACTCACGCTGCCGTCATCCTCCATCCACTCTTTTTCTATCGCCTGAAGCTGATAGAACCGACTTCTCAGTCGCCCTTCCTGTGGCGGTAGGCGCAGCGTGTGCTGTGCCACTTCACCGGAAAGCCGTTCCGTCAAAGCCTGAAAAAGCAGTGGTACGCCAATCCCGGTCTGGGCGGAGAGCCAGACCCGAATCGGTTTATTCTCTTCATCCCGATCGATACGCGGTTCAAAATCATCCAACATGTCGATTTTGTTCATCACCAGCAGCATCGGGATCTCATCGGCCTCGATTTCAGCGAGTACCGTATTAACTGCATCAATGTTTTCCTGTACACGGACATCGGCTGCATCAATCACATGCAGCAACAGGGTCGCCTGACGCGTCTCCTGCAAGGTGGCTTTAAACGCGGCAACCAGATCGTGTGGCAGATGGCGAATAAAGCCGACGGTGTCCGCCAGCACGGTCTCGCCAACATCGGCGACATCAATGCGACGTAGCGTCGGATCCAGCGTTGCGAACAGCTGGTTCGCAGCATAGACCTCGGCTTCGGTTATCTGATTGAACAGCGTTGATTTTCCGGCGTTGGTGTAACCCACCAGCGAGACGGTTGGAATATCGGCTTTGGCTCGCGACCGCCGTCCTTGTTCACGCTGTTTTGACACCTTTTCCAGCCGCCCCAGGATCTGCATGATCCGGTTACGCAGCAGTCGACGGTCAGTTTCGAGCTGGGTTTCACCCGGGCCGCGCAAACCAATCCCGCCTTTTTGTCTTTCAAGGTGGGTCCAGCCACGAACCAGGCGCGTGGCCATATGGCGTAGCTGTGCCAGCTCAACCTGCAGTTTCCCTTCATGGGTACGTGCGCGCTGGGCAAAAATATCTAAAATAAGACCTGTGCGATCGATAACCCGGCATTCGCATAAGCGTTCCAGGTTTCGTTCCTGAGCCGGGCTCAGAGCATGATCGAACAGCACGACTGACGCGCCGGTCGCTTTTACGGCTTCCGCAATTTCGACAGCCTTACCTTCACCAACAAAATATTTTGGGTGCGGTGCTTTACGGCTACCGGTAATCACCTGCATTGCTTCGACACCGGCAGAGGAGACCAGGGATTCAAACTCCTGAAGGTCTTCCATATCTTTGTCTTGCGAAAAATAGATGTGTACCAGCACCGCCTGCTCACCGGCATCATAACGGTCAAACAAGCATAAACCCCTTATCAAATACCAGCGGAGAACCCAGTTACCCGTCGTCTTTCAGGTCGCATGCGTTGGTGCTCTGACCCATACGGGTCACCAAACACCTCTTTCAATATGCGTCTGACAAATGTGTTGTACCCAGTCATTCACTAACGTAAATGACTGGGGAGTCACTACATGCCGCTTTCCTGAAACCTGAAATGCATCGGTAAAACCTGGCTCCCCGGCATGGAAAAACAGCTAAACCTTACTCGGTGTCTTCGCTGTCTTGCTGCGGCGCAGAAGAACCCTGCGCGCTACCACCATGGTGATAGTTGCTTGTACCGCCGCCAGCATTATTGCTGTGGTGAGACACCGGGCGAGACGGGACAACAGTAGAAATTGCGTGCTTGTAGACCATCTGGCTGACCGTGTTTTTCAACAGGATCACGAACTGATCGAAAGACTCA
This sequence comes from Klebsiella sp. B345, assembly GCF_051131735.1. Classification (NCBI taxonomy): domain Bacteria; kingdom Pseudomonadati; phylum Pseudomonadota; class Gammaproteobacteria; order Enterobacterales; family Enterobacteriaceae; genus Klebsiella; species Klebsiella sp. B345. The sequence goes on along the minus strand of NZ_CP180443.1, from coordinate 3,422,663 downwards.
ATTTGCCCTTGCAGCTTAATACCATTCACCAAATAAATAGAAACCGGAACACGTTCCCGACGCAAAGCGTTCAGGAACGGATCTTGTAAAGATTGCCCCTTAGCCATTCTCTCTTTTCCTTATATGTATGCTTGTTTTGTACTCAGAACCTTACGATTCTTAAAAAAAATTACGCACGATACCGTTTAATTGTACACGTTCAGTCCTGGCTCGCACCAACTACCTGTAATACTTTGTTGAGCGCCTGTTCAGGGTGTTCACTATCTAACCAGTGAATATCTTCCCAGCCACGCAACCAGGTGATCTGACGTTTAGCTAACTGTCTCGTCGCGCAAACACCTCGATAAACCATTTCATCATACGAGATCTCGCCTTCAAGGTATGACCACATCTGGCGGTATCCGACACAACGAATGGAAGGCATGTCCGTATGCAAATCTCCGCGGGCAAAAAGCGCCCGTACTTCTGCTTCAAAACCCGAAGCCAACATCTGATGAAAACGCTGTTCAATGCGCTGATGGAGCAGTTCACGGCTCGCCGGGGCGATGGCGAACTGATGCACCTGGTAAGGCAGAGCGTCTCCTGACGTTTGCGTCAGTTCCGTTAAAGTTTTACCCGAAATGAAAAAAACTTCCAGTGCTCGGGAAAGTCTTTGCGGATCATTTGGATGAATACGCGCGGCCGCAACGGGATCGATCTCCTGTAGCTGCCGATGCAATGCGTGCCACCCCTGCTCTGCTGCCTGCTGCTCAATGTTGGCCCTGACCTGAGGGTCCGCCGACGGTAGCGGCGATAAACCTTCCAACAACGCTTTGAAATACAACATGGTTCCGCCAACCAGTAGCGGAATGCGCCCGGCAGCGACGATATCCGCCATTTCTGCCAGCGCATCACGGCGAAAATCAGCCGCGGAATAAGCCTCTGCCGGATCGCGAATGTCCAGCAACCGATGCGGTGCTGCACTCTGCTCCATGGCATCCGGCTTCGCAGTGCCGATATCCATTCCTCGATAGATAAGGGCGGAATCAACACTAATCAACTCTATCGGTAAAATTTTACGCAATGCAATCGCTAATGCGGTTTTACCAGAGGCCGTTGGGCCCATTAAAAATATTGCCTTAGGCAGGCTCGCCGTCGTGACATCACTCATCTTTCAGGGCATTCATCGCCGAATGTAAATCAACAGGTTGTAACAGACCACCCGGCGGCGCTTTTACCAGTTGCGGGCACAAACGTTCAACATCTGCCAGAACGGTAATCGCCTGCGCCATATTCCACTGCGCATGTTCGCTCGCCAGATTACGCGCGATCCACTGCGCGATGTTGCCGACGTCGAATGCCTTTTGCTGCGCCAGGTAGCCTATCAGTTCAGGAATCAAGATTTGTAAATTTTGTTGTCTTAAGGGTAAAGGCACGGCGCGCACCGTTAAATGTTGCGCGTCCGATTGCACATCGATACCCAGCACTGCCAATGCCGATTGGGCTTTACCCAGCGCCTCTTTTTCCGCTGCGGAAGCTTTCAGACGCAGGGGGATCAACAGAGGCTGCGCGCAAACCGGCTCAACCGCCGGCGTCAGCTGCGCCTGCCGTAACCAGCGTTCCGCAACCGTCAATGACAGCAGCGCCAGCTTACCGTCGCGCTCCAGCAACGCACAGTCGCCCCCGACAATAGTCAGTACGCGGCCAAAGCTCTGGCTGTGGCCAGATAACCCTTCCGCCACCGGCGTCGGCACAGTGTTTTTACGCTCAGCAGCCGGAGTATCCAGCAACTGGCGATAGAGCGCGCCCTGCTGTTTCTGGTAGCCCGGCTGCGCATGCGGCCAGCTGGCAGCCCCCGCGGCTGCAGGGCTGGTAGGCGCGCGTGGCGTATCGCTGGAAAAACGAGGCGCGGCAGGCTCACGAGCCACCGCAGGTTGTGCAAAGTGGTTGCCTCCCGCCGCCACCCGGTTTTCCGGAATCGGTGGCCGCGACGGTACCATCTCGTCATCGTCCTCCACCAGCGGCGCCTGAAGCTGCTGCTGGAGCACGCTCAATACGCCCTGGTAGATAAAATCATGTACCAGACGAGACTGATGGAAACGGACTTCATGCTTCGCCGGATGGACGTTCACATCCACCTGGTGCGGGTCAATCTCGAGATAGAGGACAAACGCCGGTTGCTGATCCGCCCCAAGTTTATCTTCGCAGGCCTGGCGAATCGCGTGATTAATTAACCGATCGCGCATCATACGGCCATTCACATAACAGTACTGAATTTCCGCCAGTGCCGGGTTGGTATGCAGCGGATCGGCCACCCAGCCGCGCAGAGTCAGATCGCCATGCTGCCACTCAATCGCCAGAGCATGCTCCAGAAACGGCATGCCGCAGATCGCACCTAGCCGCCGCTCGCGCTGCCCACCTTCGGGCACAGCACGATACTGACGTACCGCTTTGCCGTTGTGGCTGAGATTAATCGTGACGTCGAAGCGCGCCAGCGCGATGCGTCTGACGATCTCATCAATATGGCCAAACTCGGTCTTTTCGGTGCGCATAAACTTACGTCGCGCCGGGGTGTTATAAAATAGATCCAGCACTTCAAGAGTGGTGCCAACCGGGTGTGCCGCCGGTTTGACCGTCACCTCCTGATCGCGACCTTCGGCATACGCCTGCCACGCTTCCTGCTGCTCCGCGGTACGGGAGGTGAGCGTCAGCCGGGCAACCGAGCTGATACTGGCCAGCGCTTCGCCGCGGAAACCGAGGCTGATAATGGCTTCCAGATCGTCGAGGGTGGTAATTTTACTGGTGGCGTGACGAGCCAGCGCCAGCGCCAGCTCATCCTTTTTGATACCGCAGCCGTTATCACGAATGCGGATAAGTTTTGCGCCGCCGCGTTCGATATCAATATCAATCCGCGTAGCGCCAGCATCGAGACTGTTTTCTACCAGCTCCTTCACTACCGACGCCGGACGTTCCACCACCTCACCTGCGGCAATCTGGTTGGCGAGCTGCGGCGGTAGAACCTGAATCGGCATGACTGACTCCTTAATTGATCAACGTCCTGCCAGGCGACGTGGCGCTGGCGGTTTGCGCTGGCTCACCGTGGGGTGCCGATTGTAGCGGGTGCTGCATAAAGTAGTTACGCAGACCGTTATAAATGGCTTCGGCAATCTGCTGCTGATAATTATCGCTGCCCAACAGACGCTCTTCCCCGTTGTTACTGATAAAGCCGGTTTCCACGAGGATCGACGGGATATCCGGCGAGCGCAGTACGCCCAGGCTGGCGTGTTCCGGACGACGTTTATGCAAATCGCCCACCCGCTGCAGCTGGCTTAATACGTTTGTCGCGACATCATACCCGACGCGCTGAGAATGGCCGAACTGTAAATCCAGTACCGCCTGGCTGAGGTAAGGATCTGACTGGCTGTTTGCCAGCACATCACCCGCCCCACCGAGCAGCTCAGACTGCTTCTCGTGCTGTTCAAGCCAGCCCGCCATTTCGCTGTTCGCGCGGCGGTTAGACAGTACCCACACCGATGCACCGGTAGCATCGCGGTTCGGCGCCGCATCGGCGTGAATCGACACCAGGAAGTTCGCATTCTGCTTACGCGCTACGTCTGAACGGCCCATCACCGAAATAAAATAGTCGCCATCGCGGGTCAGCACCGGCTTAAACAGCGGATCGGCATTGAGCAGCGTGCGCAGCTTGCGGGCAATCGCGATGGTGACATTCTTCTCTTTGGTGCCATTAGGTCCGATGGCGCCAGGATCCTGACCACCGTGGCCGGCATCAATCGCAATAATGACTTTTTCATCCGTGGCCACAGCGCGTGTTACCGGGCGCGTCGTGCTTTGGTTATTAGTCATCGCGGTGGGACGATCGCTCCCCGATGCACTGAATGGGTTACGTGCCGGCGCTGTAGGACGGGCAGGCGCAACCGGTGTTTCCACCCGCTTAGCAACGACCGGGGGCGGTGGCGGAGGTGGCGGCGCATCGGCATTAATGGTGAAGACGACGGTGTAGTTCGAACCATTTTGCTGTTTCACGGCTCGTGTTTTGCCATTTTCGGTCAGATCGACCAGCAGGCGCAGCGTCTGAGGATCCGTCGCCGTCCCCGAACGAATGCTCTTCACCAGATTGTTGCCGCTAAACAGCAGTGGTAACCCCTGAAGGGCGCCGCTCTGCTTAATATCCAGCGCCACAGTACGCTTACCCTGTGCGCTAAACGAGTATTCGGGATCGCCAATAAAGCTGATAGTAATACGGGCCTGTTGATCGCCATTGGAGACCTGGATATCGGACAGACTTGCCGCAGTGGCCTGAATGCTTAACAGCATCAGCGCAGCGGCCAGCCAACTGGTTATACGATGGATCATCCCGCTATCCCTCAGGCTAAACGCGTCAATACAGACTCACCCAATGAGGAGACCGCCGTTACGCGCGCCTCACGCCCTTGTGCCTGATACTCAAGATGGATTTCGACATCTGGCTCAGGCAGAACACCCGCACCTTGTTGAGGCCATTCCACCAGGCAGATGGCATCATTTGCAAAATAATCGCGGATCCCCATAAATTCGAGCTCTTCGGGATCCGCCAGACGATAGAGGTCAAAGTGGTACACCATCAGATTTTCGAGGGTGTAGGGCTCGACCAGCGTATACGTCGGGCTTTTAACATTGCCGCGATGGCCGAGGGCGTGGAGAAAACCGCGACTAAAGGTCGTTTTACCGGCGCCTAAATCACCATACAGGTAGATGACCGTGGCGCCGGAACAAGCCTGCGCAATACGGTCACCCAAGTCTAAAGTTGCCTGCTCGTCAGCTAAAGGAATCACTCGGTTCATCATGGTCCAGGTCAATCACATCCGGGTTAACAACACGCCTGAGCGTGGAAAAGAGATCGGTCGCCAGCATCCCGCGGCTGCCATCACGGGCAGCCAGTCGGTCAGCGGCTTCGCCATGCGCAACACATCCGGCGCAGGCAGCATCATACGGCGTCAGTCGTTGTCCTGATAGCGCGGCGATAATGCCGGTCAGCACATCGCCCATGCCGCCGCTGGCCATGCCTGCGTTGCCCGCATCGATAATACCCATCTCACCTGCTTCGCTGGCCACCACCGTACCCGCGCCTTTCAGCACGACCACGCCACCGTACTGTTTTACCAGACGTTGTGCAGAAAGTAAGCGATCGCTTTCAATTTCTGCCACACTGCAGTTCAACAAACGGGCGGCTTCACCGGGGTGCGGCGTCAGCACACGATTGTGACGTTTATCGGGAGTGATTGCCAGTAGGTTCAACGCATCCGCATCCCAGACCATCGGTTTACGAAAGTGCGCCACCTGACGCAGCGCCTGGGCCCCCCATTCGCGCTGCCCAAGCCCGGGGCCTATTGCTACCACATCGGCCCATTGCAGGCTCTCATCGAGACTCTGGGTTGTCAGTTCGTGGACCATCAGTTCAGGCCGGGCCGCAACAATGGGAATAATATTGTCTTTGTGAGTAAGCACTCGCACCAGACCCGCACCAGCCCGTAGCGCGGCTTCACCGGCCATGCGAATCGCGCCCCCGGTGCCACAATCGCCACCGATAATGACCAGCTTACCGTGATCGCCTTTGTGCGATGTCGGGCGTCTTGGCGGGAGCCAGTGGGCCAGTTGTGACGCATCGAAACGCCGTAGCGGCACCGTCTGCTCCGCCAACCAGGTTTCCAGCCCCAGGGCGTGATAATAAAGCCGGCCAACCACATCCCGGGCTTTCCCGGTCAGTAGCCCGGGCTTGAGACCAATGAACGTGATCGTACAGGCGGCCTTTATCACCGCTCCGGGAGTCGTCCCCGTTTGCGCGTGGAGTCCGGAGGGGATATCCAGCGCCACTATCGGGGCAGGGTGGGCGTTCGCACGCTGGATCAGCGTGGCGACATTATCCCGTGGCGCACTCTGTAACCCGGTGCCGAGAAGCCCGTCGATAATCAGAGCAATATCCTGCGGCCAGGGGATCTCCGCCGCATGAATGGTCCCGCCGGCATCCAGCCACGCTTCACGGGCGGTAGCGGCTTCTTCCGGCAACGGCTTGTCGCTTTCCAGCGCCAGCAGCGTCACACGGATGCCGTCGGCCTGCGCCAGACGCGCCACCACATAGCCGTCACCGCCGTTATTACCGTGGCCACAGAGAATCAGCCAATGCTGGCTGGCAGGATAATTGGCTCGGGCATGTTGATAGGCAGCCTCGCCGGCGCGCTGCATCAGTTCAAACAGCGTCAGGCCGAGGCTGTCCGCCGCCGCTTTTTCTGCGCGTCGCAGCGCATCTGCAGGCCAAATGAAGTGTGGTATACTGACAGGGTTTTTTGTCATTGTATGGTCCATCATGTCTGAGCCCCTCGATCTCAATACGTTAGCGCAGCAAATCAAGCAATGGGGCACTGAACTAGGGTTCCAGCAGGTCGGCATTACCGACACCGATCTCAGCGCCAGCGAACCTAAACTACAGGCATGGCTGGACAAACAATACCACGGCGAGATGGAATGGATGGCGCGTCACGGTATGATGCGCGCCCGCCCCCATGAGCTCCAGCCCGGCACGTTACGCGTGATCAGCGTGCGGATGAATTATCTCCCCGCCAACGCCGCTTTTGCCCGCACCCTGAAAGACCCCTCGCTGGGTTACGTCAGCCGTTATGCCCTTGGGCGTGATTATCATAAGCTGTTACGTAACCGCCTGAAAAAACTCGGTGAGATGATTCAGGAACAGTGTACTTCGCTCAATTTTAGACCGTTTGTCGATTCTGCGCCCATTCTGGAGCGCCCGTTAGCGGAAAAAGCCGGTCTGGGCTGGACAGGTAAGCATTCGCTTATCCTTAATCGCGATGCCGGATCGTTTTTTTTCCTCGGCGAACTGCTGGTCGATATCCCTCTTCCCATCGATAGCCCGGTGGAGGAAGCGTGCGGACGCTGCGTGGCCTGCATGACGATCTGCCCGACCGGGGCGATCGTTGAGCCGTATACCGTCGATGCCCGCCGCTGTATCTCTTATCTGACCATCGAACTGGAAGGGGCAATACCCGAAGAATTTCGTCCGCTCATTGGCAACCGCATTTATGGCTGCGATGACTGCCAGCTCATCTGCCCGTGGAACCGCTTTTCGCAGCTAACAGATGAAGAGGACTTCAGCCCACGTAAAGCGCTACATGCGCCGCCGCTGGTAGAGCTGTTTGCCTGGAGCGAAGCACATTTTCTGAAAGTTACCGAAGGGTCCGCGATTCGCCGCATTGGTCATCTGCGCTGGCTGCGTAATATTGCCGTTGCGCTGGGCAATGCCGCCTGGGATGACGCGCATCTCAGCGCGCTGGAGAGCCGACGGGGTGAGCACCCACTACTTGATGAACACATTGAGTGGGCGGTCGCTCAGCAAATCGAAAAGCGAAATACTGACGTCATTGAAGTGCAACTGCCGAAAAAACAGCGGCTGGTTCGGGTGATTGAAAAAGGGCTACCAAGGGATGCCTGATTCATTCACAGGCTGTGAATAAAAACAAAAACACATTGCGTTTCAACATGCAGACGTTCGTCAAGTGATCGCGATAACACTTTGAAATGAATTTTTATTATTAAATTTCAATACGATGGGCTGATATTATTTACAAAATGAAGTTATTCATCTGGAAATGCACAGACGCTAACCTGTGGATAACTCTGTTTACAGTATTTTTGATGTGACGCTGAAAAGCATCGCAGATGCGATTTGCACTGTGGATAAACTGAAGATGAGAAGAAATTTTGGAGCGGGAAACGAGACTCGAACTCGCGACCCCGACCTTGGCAAGGTCGTGCTCTACCAACTGAGCTATTCCCGCGTACTTCTGGGTATTTCTGGCCATATTTCTACGGCGTCGTGATTTGCATTTCTGCTTCGTCACGGGAGGCGCATTATACGAGAATTCGATGGAGCTGCAACCCCCCTGCGAACACTTTTTTGCGTTTTTTGTTTGAATGGACACTTTATCACCAACCAGCGCGTCAAATTGTACAAATAAGCGACAAACAAGGCAAAATAACTTTTTCCGACCCCGCTAAGGGCGCAAAATCGCTCAGATTTGTGGGTCGTGATACCCGCAGACGGTCAACCACAATGACAAACAGGGAATTAACATGAAAAGAGCGCTTTCGGTCCTGCTGCTGACCACGCTTGCTGCAGGAACAGCATCCGCGACAACGCTGCATTTTGGTACCACCACGGCCAATCCGCCCTTTGAAACCGTCAACGCCAAAAACCAGCCCTCAGGTTTTGATATCGACCTGGCCAAAGCACTCTGTAAGCAAATGCAGGCCGAGTGCACATTCACCCCGCAGCACTTCGACACGCTGATTCCTGCGCTCCGCTTTAAAAAGTTCGACGCCATCATCGCCGGTATCGAAGTGATTCCGATGCGAGAAAAGCAGGTGGCGTTCACCCAGCCCTATCGTCAGGCGCTCTCTGGCGTGGTGGTCACCGCGAAAGGTGCCGCCCATCACTTCACTGATCTGAAGGGCAAAACGCTTGGCGTCGTCAAAGGCAGCATTCACCAGCATTACCTGCAGGACAAACAAAAAGGGGTGAACGTGCAGATTTACGCCAATAGCGATGCCGCCCTCGGAGCCCTGAAAGCAGGAAGTGTGGATGGCGTGATGGGTGACCAGACGACCCTCGACCAGTGGCTACCGGATAATCCTGACTACGCGATGATGGATGAACGAGCCACCGATCCGAACTATTACGGTAAGCAATACGCCATTGCGGTACGTAAAGATGACCCGGAGTTGCTCAATACGATGAATGCCGCGCTGGAGGTGGTGAAAGCCTCGCCAGACTTCCAGGCTATGGAACAGAAGTGGTTTAAATAGAAGATCTGCGCCGGGGCCGTCTGACCCCGGCGTTGCGATTACAGTTGAATAAAGTGTTCGCGATAGTAAGCCAGCTCAGCCACCGACTCGCGGATATCATCCATCGCCTGATGGGTCCCCTGCTTTTTAAAACCATCGAGGATTTCCGGCTTCCAGCGGCGCGCCAGCTCTTTCAGAGTGCTGACGTCAAGGTAGCGGTAGTGGAAATAGGCTTCCAGCTCCGGCATATATTTGAACAGGAAGCGGCGGTCCTGACCAATGCTGTTCCCGCAGATCGGTGATTTACCTGCCGGCACCCACTGTTTAAGAAATTCGATCGTCGCCAGCTCCGCTTCACGGTCACCTTGAGTGCTGGCCTTCACGCGCTCGACCAGGCCGCTCCCGGTATGGGTACGCACGTTCCAGTCATCCATCAGCGCCAGCTGCGCGTCGGACTGGTGTACCGCAATCGTCGGTCCTTCTGCCAGGATGTTAAGGTGTGCATCGGTCACCAGGGTGGCGATTTCAATAATGCGATCGCGCTCTGGATCCAGCCCTGTCATTTCAAGATCAATCCAAATCAGGTTGTTTTCATCTGCACTCATGCTATTTTCCACCCATAATTTTACCATTCTGGCCCGTAAAATTTCAGGATGCAGGCGGAACAATGCACCAGCATCTTGCAAGATGACGGGTCGATATTCATCTTAGATCGCGTGTATCATAGAGGTTTTGCCCACTCAGGGCGACCAGGAGCCAGTTCGATTGAGTAAAAATAAGCTCTCCAAAGGCCAACAGCGCCGCGTGAAGGCCAATCATCAGCGCCGCCTGAAAACGACTTCGGAGAAGGCCGATTACGATGACAACCTGTTTGGCGAAACGTCCGAAGGCATCGTTATCAGCCGGTTTGGTATGCATGCCGATGTCGAATCCGCCGACGGTAGCGTTCACCGCTGTAACATTCGCCGTACCATCCGTTCACTGGTAACCGGCGACCGCGTCGTCTGGAGACCCGGCAAAGATGCCGCTGACGGCGTCAACGTCAAAGGGATTGTTGAGGCGGTACACGACCGAACCTCCGTCCTGACACGCCCGGACTTCTACGACGGCGTCAAACCTATCGCTGCCAACATCGATCAAATCGTGATTGTTTCCGCTATCTTGCCCGAGCTGTCATTAAACATTATTGACCGTTATCTGGTGGCCTGCGAAACGCTGGATGTTGAACCCCTGATTGTGCTCAACAAAACCGATCTGCTGGATGCTGACGGCATGGCCTTCGTGAACGAGCAGATGGATATCTATCGCGGTATCGGCTACCGCGTGCTGATGGTTTCAAGCCGCACGCAAGATGGTCTGAAACCGCTTGAAGACGCCCTCACTGACCGCATCAGTATTTTTGCCGGGCAGTCCGGGGTGGGGAAATCCAGCCTGCTGAACGCATTGTTGGGCCTGCATGAAGATCAGATCCTGACCAACGATGTGTCCGACAACTCAGGACTGGGCCAGCACACCACCACCGCAGCACGCCTCTATCACTTCCCGCACGGGGGCGATGTGATCGACTCCCCTGGCGTACGTGAATTCGGTTTATGGCACCTGGAAGCGGAACAAATTACCCACGGCTTTGTCGAATTCCACGATTATTTAGGCCGTTGCAAATATCGCGACTGCAAGCACGATACCGATCCGGGCTGCGCGCTGCGCGAAGCGGTGGAAAATGGCCAAATCGCTGAGAGCCGTTTTGCAAACTATCACCGCATCCTGGAAAGCATGACGCAGGTACAGGTAAAAACGCGTAAAAGCTTTTCATCATCCGATGACTGACAATTAAGCTGAGCATCGTTAGAATCGTCCCCCCTTTTTTCAGGTCCCCGCGCGTTTGCGGGGTCAGGAACGACAAATCATGGCCTGGAGGCTACCTTGTTAAACGATCTTAAACTTTCACTGCAATACATTCTGCCTAAACTGTGGCTCACCCGCCTCGCAGGCTGGGGTGCGAGCAAGCGAGCGGGCTGGCTGACGAAACTGGTCATCGATCTGTTTGTGAAATGCTACAAGGTCGATATGAAAGAGGCGCAGAAGCCAGATACTGCCAGCTACCGCACCTTTAACGATTTCTTCGTGCGCCCGCTGCGCGAAGAAGTGCGTCCGGTTAACACGGATCCCAACGTGCTGGTCATGCCTGCCGACGGCGCCATCAGTCAGCTTGGCGCCATCGAAGACGATAAAATCCTGCAGGCGAAAGGCCACAACTACACCCTGGAAGCCCTGCTGGCAGGCAACTACCAGATGGCCGACTTGTTCCGTAACGGCTGCTTCGCCACCACCTACCTGTCACCGCGTGACTATCACCGCGTGCACATGCCGTGCAACGGCATCTTGCGTGAAATGATTTATGTCCCTGGCGATCTGTTCTCCGTTAACCACCTGACCGCCCGGAACGTGCCGAATCTGTTCGCCCGTAACGAACGCGTTATCTGCCTGTTTGATACAGAATTTGGCCCAATGGCACAAATTCTGGTGGGTGCAACGATTGTCGGCAGCATTGAAACCGTGTGGTCTGGTACGGTCACCCCACCGCGTGAAGGCATCATTAAACGCTGGACCTGGCCGGCAGGCGACAGCGAAGGCTCTATCGCGCTGCTGAAAGGTCAGGAGATGGGCCGCTTTAAGCTCGGTTCAACCGTTATCAACCTGTTCGCGCCGGGTAAAGTGAAGCTGGTTGAGCAGTTGCAAAGCCTCTCCGTCACGCAGCTCGGTCAGCCGCTGGCGACTGCCGTCGAGACCATGTCCGCGGTCGAAGACGATGCCACCCCACTGAACGACGCCACACAAGACGAAGGTTAATTCCTGACTAAAAGGGTTATGCCGTGCGCCTGATATCTATTTTTCTGCTGGCCTGGAGCCTCAGTTTCGGGGCGTATGCAGCGACAGCTCCCGACGCGAAACAGATCGCTCAGGAACTCGAACAGGCGAAGGCGGCAAAACCCGCCCAGCCTGGAACCGTTGAAGCGTTACAAGCTGCACTGAACGCGCTTGAGGAGCGAAGTGCTTCCCTCGAGCGCGCACGTCAGTATCAGCAGGTTATCGACAACTTCCCCAAGCTTTTCCAGACGCTGCGCTCGCAGCTCAATAATCTGTCCGACGAACCGCGTCAGGTCTCAACCAGTCTCTCCTCCGATGCGCTGAACCAGGAGATCCTGCAGGTCAGCAGCCAGCTGCTCGAAGCCAGTCGTCAGGCACAGCAAGAGCAGGAGCGCGCGCGAGATATCGCCGACTCCCTGAACCAGCTTCCACAGCAGCAAACCGACGCACGCCGCCAGCTCAATGAAGTGGAACGCCGGGTCGGCACGCAGACCAGCAATACGCCGCTGGCACAGGCGCAGAATCTTGGCCTGCAGGCGGAATCCGCGCGCCTCAAAGCCCTGGTAAACGAACTGGATCTGGCGCAGCTCTCGGCGAATAATCGCCAGGAGCTGTCGCGCCTGCGCGGCGAGCTGGCGCAAAAGCAGAGCAAGCTCCTCGACGGCTACCTGCAGGCGCTACGCAATCAGCTCAATAGCCAGCGCCAACGCGAAGCGGAAAAAGCGCTGGAAAGTACCGAACTGCTGGCTGAAAACAGCGAAAACCTGCCGCCGGAGCTTGTAGAGCAGTTTAAGGTTAACCGTGAACTCTCTCAGGCGTTGAATCAGCAGGCCCAGCGGATGGATCTGGTGGCCTCACAGCAACGTCAGGCCACCAATCAGACGCTCCAGGTGCGCCAGGCGCTGAATACACTGCGCGAGCAATCTCAGTGGCTCGGGTCGTCGAACCTGCTGGGTGAAGCCTTACGTGCCCAGGTGGCTCGCCTGCCAGAAATGCCAAAACCGCAGCAGCTGGATACCGAGATGGCGCAGCTGCGAGTACAGCGCCTGCACTTTGAAGACCTGCTTGGCAACCAGCCACAGCTCCGCCTCATTCGCCAGGCCAACGGTGAGCCGCTCACCAGCGAACAAAATCGCATTCTTGAAGCACAGCTACGCACGCAGAACGAACTGCTCAATTCACTGCTGCAGGGTGGCGACACGCTGATTCTGGAACTGACCAAGCTGAAAGTTTCCAATAGTCAGTTGGAAGATGCGCTGAAAGAGATCAATGAAGCGACCCACCGCTATCTGTTCTGGACCTCGGACGTCAGCCCAATCGGTTTCTCATGGCCGCTGGAAATTGTCCACGACCTGCGTCGTCTGGTGTCGCTCGATACCGTCAGCCAGCTTGGCAAAGCCAGCGCCATGATGTTGACCAGCAAAGAGACGCTGCTTCCGTTGTTTGGTGCCTTGATTCTGGTGGGCTTCAGCATCAGCTCCCGTCGCCATTTCACCCGTTTTCTGGAGCGTTCCAGCGCCCGGGTCGGCAAAGTCACTCAGGATCACTTCTGGCTGACGCTACGCACGGTGTTCTGGTCGATTCTGGTGGCGTCTCCCCTGCCGGTGCTGTGGATGACGCTGGGCTTTGGTTTGCAATCCGCCTGGCCCTTTCCACTGGCGGTGGCGATCGGCGATAGCGTCACGGCGACGGTTCCGCTGCTGTGGGTAGTGATGGTTTGCGCCACCTTCGCCCGACCAAACGGCCTGTTTATCGCCCACTTTGGCTGGCCGCGTAGTCGGGTCACCAAAGCCATGCGCTACTACCTGATGAGCATCGGGCTGATCGTGCCGCTGATTATCGCGCTGATTATGTTTGATAATCTTAACGACCGCGAGTTTTCCGCCTCGCTCGGGCGCCTCTGCTTCCTGCTGATTTGCGGGGCGCTGGCGCTGGTGACGTGGAGCCTGAAACACGCCGGGATCCCGCTGTATCTCGATAAATCCGGGAACGGCGACAACATGATCAACCGCATGCTGTGGAACCTGCTGCTTGGCGCGCCGTTAATCGCCATGCTGGCGGCGGCGATCGGTTATCTGGCCACCGCACAGGCGCTGCTGGCGAGGCTGGAAACCTCGGTGGCTATCTGGTTCTTGTTGCTGGTGGTGTACCACATTATCCGCCGCTGGATGCTGATTCAGCGCCGCAGGCTGGCCTTCGACCGTGCGAAACACCGGCGGGCGGAAATTCTCGCTCAACGTGCTCGCGGGGAAGATGACGTGGTTCATACCAGCAGTCCTGAGGGGTCTGCGGAGAACGAAGTCAGCGAGATCGATCTCGACGCCATCAGTACCCAGTCTCTGCGTCTGGTGCGTTCGTTGCTGATGCTCATCGCGCTGGTGTCGGTAATAGTGCTGTGGTCAGAAATTCATTCCGCGTTCGGCTTCCTCGAGAACATCTCGCTATGGGATGTCACCTCTACGGTACAGGGCGTTGAGAGCCTGGAGCCGATTACCCTCGGCGCGGTATTGATCGCCATTCTGGTGATAATCATCACCACTCAGCTGGTGAGAAATTTCCCGGCATTGCTGGAGCTGGCGGTGCTGCAGCACCTCGATCTCACGCCGGGTACCGGCTATGCCATCACCACCATCACCAAGTATCTGCTGATGCTGATCGGGGGCCTGATGGGCTTCTCGATGATTGGGATTGAATGGGCGAAGCTGCAGTGGCTGGTCGCCGCACTGGGTGTCGGGCTTGGTTTTGGCCTTCAGGAAATTTTCGCTAACTTTATCTCTGGCCTGATTATTCTGTTTGAAAAGCCGATACGTATTGGCGATACGGTGACAATCCGCGATCTGACCGGCAGCGTGACGCGAATCAATACCCGCGCCACCACCATCAGTGACTGGGACCGCAAAGAGATTATTGTGCCTAACAAGGCCTTTATCACCGAGCAGTTCATCAACTGGTCGCTCTCCGACTCCGTCACCCGCGTGGTATTAACCATTCCTGCACCGGCGGATGCGAACACCGAAGAGGTTACCCAGATCCTGATCGCCGCAGCGCATCGCTGTTCGCTAGTGATCGACACCCCTGCGCCGGAGGCGTTCCTTGTCGATCTGCAGCAGGGGATTCAGATTTTCGAACTGCGTATTTACGCCGCCGAGATGGGACACCGGATGCCGCTGCGCCATGAGATCCACCAGCTGATTCTGGCGGGCTATCGCGAACACGGTATCGACATGCCGTTCCCGCCGTTCCAGATGCGCCTGGAAAGTATCGACGGTTTAAAAACCAGTAAGTCGTTGACCTCAGCAGGGAAATCCGGCCGGGCGCCGGGAAGTCTGTAACGCCACCCGGGGGAGCTATCCCCCGGTGCTTTCTCTCACCACCAGCGTAACGGGTAGTATTTCATCCGCCTGCGTCACCCCTTCCAGCAAGAGTCCCACGGCGCGATAACCGAGCTGATGTTTGTCGACCGCGATAGTAGTCAGCGCCGGGCGACTCCACGCCGCAGGTGCAATATCATCGAAGCCGATAATGGCAATATCCTGTGGGACACGGACTCCGCGTCGTTCACAAATATTCATGGCCGCAATCGCCGTTACATCGTTATAGGCGAAGATGGCGTCCGGTGGTACCGGTAGCGACAGCAACTCATTCATTGCCGTCACCAGCGACTGGTTGGTATCCACCAGCGGTGAAGCAATCACTTCATATTCCGGCGGCATCATCATCTGCGCTTCATATAACGCCTGACGATAGCCCTTTTCCCGCTGACGAATACTGTAGTGCGCGGCGGTGCTGGCAAGAAAGGCAATACGCTTACGCCCGGCGTCAATCAAATGACGCGTCGCCAGATACCCACCATGTTGGTTATCCAGGTTCACACAGGGCAGATCGGGGGCCCATAAATCGACCAGCACCATCGGCAGCTTCGTTTTCTGGATCGCCATGATCAACGCACTTTCAAAATATCCGGCACAAATCAGGGCATCAGGATGATGCAATGCAATTTGTTCATCGACATTATCGCCAGGCCCGATGGAGAGAAAACTCATGGCGATCCCCTGCTCACGGCAGTGGTCCTCCACGCCGAGCAACAGCAAGGAATAAAATGGCAGTGCACGGGCAATATCATGCTGGCGATGGAGCAAAAACAGGACGCGCTTAATTTTATCTCCCCGCAGACGGGAAAAGTCGTACCCCATTTCCTTCGCCACCGCGATAACTCTCTGCCGGGTGTCTTCCCTGAGCCCCGGCTGCCCTTTGAGGGCCCGGGATACCGCGGCAACGGACAGCCCGCACGCCTCGGCGATACTTCTGATCCTGACCGGCTTTGTCATATCGCTCCCAATAAAAAATAAGAAACAGTAACTCGTTAACTATAGATTTATGCCGTATCCACAGCAACCCTCTATTTTTTAAGCCAAAAATATCGCCGCGATTAATATGGAAATATTAGCTATCACCATGAAATATATTGCTCAATTGGTTTTGAAACATGATCTTATTCACGCTTCGTTGATTACCTTCTTCCCAGAACGATAAGTTAATTTTTAAGGTAACAATATCTTGTTTACTAAAAATGAGGTTTTATATGTTATCGGCAAAAGGTATGAAGCAAGAGAACTACCTGCTCTCGAGCATATGGTTTCTCTTTTTCTTTATCGGCTGGGGTTCTTGCTTTCCCTGGCTGTCATTATGGCTAACGGAAAAAATCGGCGTTCGCTCAACCGAAGTCGGCATGGTGTATACCTGCATCGCTATTGTTGCCGTGGTCTTCCAGCCCGTCTTCGGCATCCTTGCCGATAAACTTAATTTTCGTAAACACCTGATGTGGATGCTGGCAGGGCTGATGATTGCTTTTGCCCCTTGGTGGATCTGGGTGTTCGCCCCATTACTCAAAATCAATATTATTGCCGGGGCCCTGGCGGGCGGCGTCTTCATCGGTCTGACGTTTGGTTGCGGCTGTGGGATCTGTGAGGCGTGGATCGATAAGATTTCTCGTCTCGAGGGGTTTGAATTTGGCCGTGCCAGAATGTGGGGCGGTATCGGGGCGGCGATCGGTACCTTTATTTCCGGTAAGCTTTTCGCGATTAACCCTAACTACATTTTTATCATGGCAAGCTGCGCCGGGCTGATCCTCGCCGTGCTGCTCTGTTTCTTCCGCCCAGGCCTGCATGTACGGGACGATGCGCTCAGTCCGCAGCGGGTAAAAATAGAGCGCGGCGATGTGCTGGCCCTGCTGCAAACAGGACGCTTCTGGTTTCTGGTGCTGTATATGGTGGGCGTTGGCGCCGTTTATGAAACCTATGATCAACAGTTCGCCGTCTACTACAGCAGCTTTTTCGCCACCCGCGAACGGGGAGCGGAAGTGTTTGGCTATCTCTACACCGTACAGATTTTCCTTGATGCGTTAACCATGTTTTTAGCGCCGGCCATCGTCAATCGTATTGGCCCCAAAAACGCCCTGCTGTACTGCGGTTTTATCATGACCTTCCGTATTATCGGCAGCGCAATGGCCACTGGTCCGATCATGATTTCCACTATGAAGCTATTACACGGCTTCGAAAGTTCGATTCTGATTATCGCCACCCTGAAATACATCTCCGCCAATTTCGACTGGCGACTGTCTGCCACCGTGTACTTAATCGGCTTCCAGTTCTCCAAGCAGTTTAGCCAAATCTTTATGAGCACCGCCATCGGCGGTATGTACGATGCGATGGGATTCAAACAGTCCTATACCGTCCTCGGCATTATCGCATTGTGCTTCACCGTTATTTCTGTTTTCACGTTATCGCGCAATCGGGTACTGCACCCCGCGCCAACCGTATAACCCTGCGATTCAGGAGTTGATATGTCAGAGTTTTTATCCGTCATTGAAAACGGTATTACCATGGTTTTCGATTTAGCCGACCGGGCGCGTCTGCTGCATTTTTCCGCCCTGCCGTTTAATGCCGACACCATCGGCCCCAATCGCGATGAGCAATCGCGCTTTAATCTGGTCGAGGTCAATATTTCCGGGCTGGATAAACCGCTTGAACGACATGGCGCCGGATTCACCGCTACGGCACCGGGCTATACGCTGCGCTACCAGCAGCACCAGGACTCACGCAATCATGACGGCCGCAAGCTGGTTTTTACCCTGTATGACACCAACACCGCCGCAGAGGTTGAGGTTCATTATCAGTTTTATACTCATCTGGCGCTGATCTGCAGCTGGAGCGTCATTCGTAATCAAGGCCACCAGGCATTTACCGTAGAGTATCTTTCCAGCTTCGTGATTAACGGCATTGCCAAAGAGAGCGACAAAAACTGGGGTGATAACTTCACATTACATATTCCCCACAACAGCTGGACCCGTGAACTGCAATGGCGGCAGTACCGGTTTGATGAATTAGGGTTCATGCCCTGTATTCAGAAAGGGTTACAGCGTTCATCAAAACCGCTGCATTACAGTAATACCGGCGCGTGGTCGAGCAAAGAATACCTGCCAATGGGCTATCTGGAAGATCGCTGCACCGGCGCCGGCCTGTTCTGGCAAATTGAGCATAACGGTTCATGGCACTGGGAAATCGGCGATCAGGCCAACCAACTCTATCTGCAGTTAGGTGGACCGAATGAGTTTTATCATCACTGGTTTAAACAGCTGCAGCCCGGCGATGCGTTCTGTTCTGTTCCGGTGGCGATAGGCGTTACCCAGGCGGGCTTCACCGATGCCATGGCGACCTTAACCCAGTATCGTCGCCGCATCCGGCGTCTTAATGATGATAACCAGCAGCTAGGCGTTATCTTCAACGACTACATGAACTGCTTGTTTGGCGATCCCACGACGGCAAAATTGCTGCCGCTGATCGATGCCGCTGCTGAAGCGGGAGCCGAATATTTCTGTATCGATTGCGGCTGGTATGACAAAGGTGAATGGTGGAACGGCGTGGGCCAGTGGTTGCCGAGCGAAGAGCGTTTCCCCGAAGGCATTCAGCATGTGATTCACTATATTAGCGAAAAAGGCATGATCCCAGGGCTGTGGCTGGAGCTGGAGGTCATGGGTGTGAAATCACCTAAACTGGAGGAAACCGACGACAGCTGGTTCTTCATGCGCCACGGTAAACGGGTTTTTGACCGCAGCCGTTACCAACTGGACTTTACCAGTCCGTCGGTCATTCGCCATGCCGATGAAGTGATCGACCGGCTGGTCACTGAATATGGTGTCGGCTATATCAAAATGGATTACAACATTGAGCCCGGCATTGGCACCGAGCAGAACGCCGATAGCGCCGGTGATGGTCTGCTGAAACATAACCGGGCCTGGCTGGCGTGGCTGGATCGCGTGTTTGCTCGCTATCCGCAATTGATCATTGAAAACTGCGGCAGCGGCGGCCTGCGGATGGATTATGCCATGCTGAGCCGCTGCTCTATCCAGTCCACCAGCGATCAGGAAGATTACCTGAAGTACGCGACCATTGCCGCCAACGCCCCTACTGCCGTGACGCCAGAGCAGGCAGCTATCTGGTCCTATCCGCTGCGCGATGACGATGAACAGGCGGTCATCTTTAATCAGGTTTCGGCGATGCTGCTACGTATTCACCAGAGCGGCCATCTGGCGGAGCTCTCCGATCGGGGTTTTCTGCAGGTCAAGGAGGCGATTCGCTACTACAAAACGTTGCGCCAGCACATCAACACTGCGCTACCGTTCTGGCCGCTGGGGCTCTCGAACTTTACCGACGAGTGGGTGGCTCTGGGCATGAAGTCCACAGAAGGCAAGGTATGGCTGGCGGTCTGGAGACGAGAGGGATCGCAGGAGAGCTGCACGCTACCGTTGACCGGGCTTAAGGGCAGCGTACGACAGGGCTATCCATCTACCGCACAACATGAAACCGTATGGCACGATGAGCAGGAGGCCCTGACGATCACCTTGCCGCCGCGCTCGGCAGCTATTTTTGAAATATCCCGCTAACCCTCGCACAACCCGACGGCAGCTGCTGTCGGGTTGTCTGCGTGATTCAGTCGCGCAACACTGCGCCAGCGTATTTGACGGGACCTAGGCGCGATCGACGGTAAAGGCAATCACTTCGCTGATACTTTCCGCACCCAGCGCCAGCATCACCACGCGATCGACCCCTAACGCCACGCCGGAGCAGTCCGGCAGACCGGCCTGCAGCGCACCCAGCAGGTTGGTATCAATCGGCTGCTGCGGCAGACCACGGGCCGCACGCTTGCGGTTATCCTGTTCAAAACGCTGCTGCTGTTCCCGCGCATCGGTCAGTTCATGGAAACCATTCGCCAGTTCAATTCCCTTGTAGTAGACCTCAAAGCGCTCAGCGACGCGGTGATCTTCCGTGCTGATCTGCGCCAGAGAAGCCTGGCTTGCCGGGAAGTGATAAACAAAGGTCGGGCGATCTTTACCAATATGCGGCTCAACGCCCATGGTAAACAGCAGCTGCAGTAAGGTGTCCCGGTCTTCTTCCGTATCGGCAATATTGCTCAGATCGAGCTTCGCCGCCGCTTCACGCAGCTGCGTTTTATCTGCTGACAGAGGATCCAGTTCAAGATGGCGCAGGAACGCCTGCTGATAAGAGAGGCTTTCCGCCGGCTGGCACTCCAGCACTTGTTGAAGTAGATCATCGACTTCATTAATCAGTCGGTACATGTCGTAGCACGGACGATACCACTCCAGCATAGTGAATTCAGGATTGTGATGACGCCCCATTTCTTCATTACGGAAGCTACGACACAGCTGGAACACCGGACCACAGCCTGCCGCCAGCAGACGCTTCATGTGGTATTCCGGGCTGGTCATCAGATAAAGATCCATCCCCTGCGAATAGCCAGGGCCAACGAAACGGGTCTGGAACGGGAACAGGTGAATATCTGTCACCGTTGCCTGGCTCATGCAAGGCGTCTCCACCTCCAGCACGCCACGGTCGCTGAAGAAACGGCGAATTTCCGCCATTATCGCCGCACGTTTTAACAGGTTTGGAATGGACGCGCTCGGCTGCCAGGTTGCCGTTTCGCTCATGTTACTTTCTCCGATTTCATACAAGGGCACGAAGTCTACTCGTAACCGTCGGGTGAAACAAATTTTGTGCGAACTGGCCCCTGTAAATCAGTCGAAGGATTTATCTCCACTCAAGAACCATAATTGCAGCTAATAATCCGGCGCACATATTGATAAAAAAATCGAACACATCAATTTTCCCCATCAACCCTACGGCTATACTCCTTTACCTATAAAGGAGCAGTGATACATTTTCGCCAGTCCGGCGGCGAAATAAACAAAAACTGGAGGAATGTCGTGCAAACTTTTCAAGCCGATCTTGCCGTAATTGGCGCTGGCGGAGCAGGTCTTCGCGCAGCCATTGCCGCGGCGCAGGCAAATCCAAATGCCAAAATCGCACTGATTTCAAAAGTCTATCCCATGCGCAGCCATACGGTGGCAGCTGAAGGCGGTTCTGCTGCCGTCGCGCAGGATCATGATAGCTTTGAGTACCATTTTCACGACACCGTCGCCGGTGGCGACTGGCTCTGCGAGCAGGATGTCGTCGATTACTTCGTCCATCATTGTCCGACGGAAATGGCCCAGCTCGAGCAGTGGGGATGTCCGTGGAGCCGCCGTCCGGACGGCAGCGTCAACGTACGCCGCTTCGGGGGGATGAAAATCGAACGCACGTGGTTCGCCGCCGATAAGACCGGCTTCCATATGCTGCATACCCTGTTCCAGACCTCCCTCCAGTTCCCACAAATTCAACGCTTCGACGAACATTTCGTCCTCGATATTTTGGTCGATGATGGCCAGGCTCGTGGTCTGGTGGCGATGAATATGATGGAAGGCACTCTGGTGCAAATCCGCGCCAACGCGGTGGTCATGGCCACCGGTGGCGCAGGACGCGTCTATCGTTATAACACCAACGGCGGCATCGTAACCGGCGACGGCATGGGCATGGCGTTGAGCCACGGCGTACCGCTGCGCGACATGGAGTTTGTACAGTATCACCCCACCGGCCTGCCAGGTTCCGGCATTCTGATGACTGAAGGCTGTCGCGGCGAAGGCGGTATTCTGGTCAACAAAAACGGCTACCGTTATCTGCAGGATTACGGCATGGGCCCGGAAACGCCGCTGGGCGAGCCGAAAAACAAATATATGGAACTCGGCCCGCGCGACAAAGTGTCTCAGGCCTTCTGGCATGAATGGCGTAAAGGTAACACCATCCCCACGCCGCGTGGTGACGTGGTGTATCTCGACCTGCGTCATCTGGGCGAGAAAAAGCTGCTTGAACGCCTGCCGTTTATCTGTGAGCTGGCGAAGGCCTATGTCGGTGTAGACCCGGTCAAAGAACCGATCCCGGTTCGCCCAACCGCCCACTACACCATGGGCGGCATTGATACCGATCAGCAGTGTGAAACCCGCATTAAGGGTCTGTTTGCCGTAGGCGAATGCTCGTCCGTCGGCCTGCATGGCGCGAACCGCCTCGGTTCTAACTCGTTGGCGGAACTGGTGGTATTTGGTCGCCTTGCCGGTGAACAAGCCATGCAGCGCGCCGCTGAAGCCGGGGAAGCTAATGGCACTGCGCTGGATGCCCAGGCTGCCGACGTAGAAAAACGCCTTAAAACGCTCGTGAATCAGGAAGGTAACGAGAACTGGGCGAAAATTCGTGATGAGATGGGACTGTCGATGGAAGAAGGCTGCGGCATCTACCGTACGCCGGAACTGATGCAGAAAACCATCGATAAGCTGGCGGAGCTGCAGGAGCGCTTCAAACGCGTGCGCATCACCGATAACTCCAGCGTCTTCAACACCGATTTGCTCTACACCATCGAACTGGGCCACGGCCTGAACGTCGCTGAATGCATGGCGCATTCCGCCATCGCCCGCAAAGAGTCGCGCGGCGCGCATCAGCGCCTCGACGAAGGCTGCACCGAACGTGATGACGTCAATTTCCTCAAACACACGCTCGCCTTCCGCGATGCCGATGGCAACACACGTCTGGAATATGGCGATGTGAAAATCACCACTCTGCCGCCAGCAAAACGTGTCTATGGTGCAGAAGCGGAAGCAGCCGAGAAGAAGGAGCCGGCAAATGGCTGAGATGAAAAACCTCAAAATTGAAGTGGTGCGCTACAACCCGGAAGTGGACACCGCACCGCACAGCGCGTTTTATGAAGTCCCGTATGATGAGCAAACCTCGCTACTTGATGCGCTGGGCTACATCAAAGACAACCTGGCGCCTGACCTGAGCTACCGCTGGTCCTGCCGCATGGCGATTTGCGGCTCCTGCGGGATGATGGTCAACAAGGTGCCGAAACTGGCGTGCAAGACCTTCCTGCGTGAATACACCAAGGGCATTAAAGTTGAGGCGCTGGCTAACTTCCCGATAGAGCGCGATCTGGTCGTCGATATGACCCACTTTATCGAAAGCCTGGAGGCTATTAAGCCCTATATTATCGGCAACCCACGAACCCCGGACCAGGGACCAAACAAGCAAACCCCGGCGCAGATGGCGAAATACCATCAGTTCTCCGGCTGCATCAACTGCGGCCTGTGCTATGCCGCCTGCCCGCAGTTTGGTCTGAATCCGGAGTTTATCGGCCCGGCGGCGATCACCCTCGCCCATCGCTACAACGAAGACAGCCGCGACCACGGTAAGAAGGAACGTATGGCGCAGCTGAACGGTAAGAATGGCGTCTGGACCTGCACATTCGTGGGCTACTGCTCAGAAGTGTGTCCGAAGCATGTCGACCCGGCGGCCGCCATTCAGCAGGGCAAAGTAGAAAGCTCGAAAGACTTTCTTATCGCCACCCTGAAACCACGCTAAGGAGTGCATGATGACGACGAAACGCAAACCCTATGTGCGGCCGATGACCTCCACCTGGTGGAAAAAGCTGCCGTTTTATCGCTTCTATATGGTGCGTGAAGGCACCGCCGTACCGACGGTATGGTTCAGTATTGTGCTGATTTACGGTCTGTTTGCCCTGAAGCACGGTGCAGAAAGTTGGGCGGGCTATGTGGGTTTTCTACAAAACCCGGTGGTGGTGATCCTGAATCTGATCACCCTGGCTGGCGCGTTGCTGCACACCAAAACCTGGTTTGAGCTGGCGCCGAAAGCCGCCAATATCATTCTTAAAGGTGAAAAAATGGGGCCAGAGCCGGTGATTAAGGGGCTTTGGGTGGTGACCGCGCTGGTGACCGTGGTGATCCTGTTTGTTGCCCTGTTCTGGTAAGGAGACTGAAATGATCAATCCCAACCCGAAACGTTCCGATGAGCCGGTATTCTGGGGGCTGTTTGGTGCCGGTGGCATGTGGGGCGCGATTGTCGCGCCGGTAATGGTGCTGCTGGTCGGTATTCTGCTGCCATTAGGTCTGGCGCCAGGCGATGCCTTCAGCTACGAGCGCGTACTGGGCTTTGCACAGAGCTTTGTCGGACGCGCCTTCATCTTCCTGATGATCGTCCTGCCGCTGTGGTGCGGGTTACACCGGATCCATCACGCCATGCATGACCTGAAAATCCACGTTCCGAACGGTAAATGGGTCTTCTACGGCCTGGCTGCCATTCTGACGGTCGTGACGCTGATCGGCGTGTTATTTATTTAACGTCCCAGATGCCCGGTAGCATTCTGTTACCGGGCTCTCTTTTGCAGAAAATATCCCCGCTTTTTTCCAGGCAGAATCTACACTTAGCTAAAAAGCCAGCAAGGAAAATGCTATGCGTGTGCTGCCCATTATTGCGGTTATTGCCGCGTCGTTTCTGGTTGTCGCCTGTAGCACGCCGACACCGCCGCAAGGCGTGACGGTGGTCAGCCCGTTTGACACTCAGCGCTATCTTGGCACCTGGTATGAGATTGCCCGCCTCGACCACTCGTTTGAAAGCGGTCTCGAAAAAGTTACCGCCACCTACAGCCTGCGTGACGATGGTGGGCTGGACGTCGTGAATAAAGGCTATAACCCCGACCGGGAGATGTGGCAGAAAACCGATGGCGTGGCTTACTTTACCGGCTCGCCGACTCGCGCGGCGTTGAAAGTCTCTTTCTTTGGCCCTTTCTACGGCGGCTATAACGTTATCGCCCTGGATAAAGAGTATCGCCATGCGCTGGTTTGCGGACCAGACCACGATTATCTGTGGCTGCTGGCCCGCTCGCCGCAAATCTCACCGGAGGTTAAACAGCAAATGCTGGACATTGCCACCCGGCAAGGTTTCGACGTCAGTAAACTTATCTGGGTGAATCAGCACTATTAGTCAGTGTGCGCTGATCTTAAGCCCGATAATGCCGATAACGATACATGCCAGGCTGGCAATGCGCATAGCGCTGGCTGATTCGCCCAGCAGGACGATACCGGTGATGGCGGCACCTACCGCGCCAATCCCCGTCCAGACCGCATAGGCGGTGCCGACAGGCAGCGTCTTCATCGCCCATGAAAGCATCGCCATGCTGACCACCATGGCGACAATAGTGATAACGCTTGGCACCAGGCGACTAAAACCGTGGGTATATTTCAGACCAACCGCCCAGACCACTTCCAGCAGACCGGCGATAAACAGAACGAACCAGGACACAGAACCCCCTTGATGGGGCCGTCCCCGGATGCGATACGCTTACGGGTCGTCCCGCAAGGTGTGTGAAAATCGCAGGTATTATAAGCAACTACGTCGCAGAGAGGAAGAACGGTACGGCTGATAAACCGTACCGTCGAGGTCTATTGCTGAGCTTTAGTCGCAGCCCCAGAGATGGCACTACCACCTTCTGAAATATCCTGACCAACACCACGTGTTGTATTACATGCGGTCAACACAGAAGAAAGGGCCAAAACCGTAAAGAACGCTGCAATCGCTTTTTTCACCATAATGTCATCCTTATTACCAGTTTTAGTTATCGTGCCCTATAAGCATAGACAACCTGGCCCAGGATGGCGGGATCTCAGCGTTTTTTAAGAGAAAAGGAGAGATGAAACGGCAGAAGGAAGTGAAACGGTACAACAAATTCGATGATGAATCACGTAGTCTGGCAAAAGCACCTAACTGACAGCACGGGAAATAGCATGCCCTAACCCCTGGATATCTTCACCAAAGCCGCGAGCAGTATTACAGCCGGTCAGCAAAACCGCGCTCAGGGAGAGCAATATCAGAAGCTTAATTGAGTTATTCATCTTCCCCTGTTCGTCCGTTCCTTGCTTACGATATCCTGGCCTGCAATAGCAGGCGCAGCACACTGCTGCGCCAACCATCTCAGAACATGAATTACTTCACGCGGGATACGTATTCGCCAGAGCGAGTATCCACTTTGATGACTTCACCAATCTGAACGAACAGCGGAACTTTAACCACAGCGCCAGTAGACAGCGTTGCTGGTTTACCACCGGTACCTGCGGTGTCGCCTTTCAGACCCGGATCGGTTTCAACGATTTCCAGTTCAACGAAGTTCGGCGGAGTCACGGAGATAGGCTGACCGTTCCACAGGGTCACGATGCACTCAGCCTGATCCAGCAGCCATTTAGCGTTATCGCCAACTGCTTTCGCGTCAGCAGCCAGCTGCTCGAAAGTAGAGTTGTTCATGAAGTGGAAGAACTCACCGTCGTTGTACAGGTAAGTCAGGTTCATATCGACAACGTCTGCGCCTTCAGCGGAATCGGTAGATTTGAAGGTTTTCTCTACGCGGGTACCGGTCAGCAGACGGCGCAGCTTAACGCGCGCAAAAGCCTGACCTTTACCTGGTTTCACGAATTCACTCGCTTCAACCGCATAAGGTTCGCCGTCCATCATGATTTTAAGACCGGCACGAAAATCGTTGCTATAGTAAGTCGCCATAAGGCCCTCTGAAATTGTTAATTGGTAGCTAAGCCACAAAATGGCGCATATTGTAACCCTAAATACCCCATCCAGAGAAGATTGGTTAACGCAACTTGCCGATGTTGTGACCAGTCCTGATGAACTGCTGCATCTTTTAAATGTAGACGCTGACGCAAACTTATTGGCGGGGCGTGATGCGAAGCGCCTGTTTGCACTGCGTGTTCCACGGGCATTTATCGCTCGTATGGAGCCAGGAAACCCCAACGATCCCCTTCTTCGTCAGGTACTTACCTCACAGGAAGAGTTTGTCTCTGCCCCTGGATACTCCACCGATCCCCTGGAAGAACAGCACAGCGTAGTTCCTGGCTTGTTGCATAAATACCGCAACCGGGCGCTGCTTCTGGTGAAAGGCGGCTGCGCGGTAAATTGTCGATATTGTTTCCGTCGGCACTTCCCCTACGCTGAAAACCAGGGCAATAAACGTAACTGGCAGGCCGCACTGGAGTATATTGCCGCCCATCCGCAGCTGGATGAGATCATTTTTTCCGGCGGCGACCCTCTGATGGCAAAAGATCATGAGCTCGACTGGCTGCTAACGCAGCTGGAAGGTATCCCACATATCAAGCGCCTGCGTATCCACAGCCGCCTGCCGATCGTTATTCCGGCGCGTATCACCGCTACGCTGGTGTCGCGTTTTGAACAATCGTCGCTGCAGATCCTGCTGGTGAACCACATTAATCATGCCAATGAGATCGATAACGACTTCCGTGAGGCAATGAAGCGTTTACGCAAAGCAGGCGTCACGCTCCTGAATCAAAGCGTTCTGCTGCGCGGCGTCAACGATAATGCGCACACGTTGGCCGATCTAAGCAATGCACTGTTCGATGCGGGCGTCATCCCCTATTATTTGCACGTGCTGGACAAGGTGCAGGGCGCGGCCCATTTTATGGTCGATGACGAGGAAGCCCGAGTGATTATGCGCGAACTGTTGACCCTGGTGTCAGGCTATATGGTGCCAAAACTGGCGCGTGAAATTGGCGGCGAGCCCAGCAAGACGCCGCTGGATTTAGGCCTTAAACAACGTTAACGGCGAAAGTCTGCCAGGCGTGACCTGGCGGACTATGAAGTCATTGGTAGCAGACACAAAAGAAGACCAATAATTAATCCAGCACATAACGTTCACTGTTTTATCTTTACAGCAGGTCGCCGCATTTTAACGTTAAATTAATTATTAACGTTATTCATTAATAACGACCAACCAAAATAAAGAAAGTGCGTTCGCGGCAATAGTCGCAACCAGAAGTGGTAAAATCCACCCGGGCAATTTAATGACCACCAGTTTCCCATCATGTTTACGATCCTCCTCCTCATAAGCAATTACATCTTTAATGAGGCGATTATCATCAGGAGGAGGATCAACGTCAGTAGTCGCTGGCATATCAACAACCTGACCAAGCGGAACATCATCTGTTTTTAAGGAAGAAGTAACGTACGTATCTGCAGCAAGAACAAAGCCCTGCTGCCTGACGGTAGAAATAATATCTTTCGACAACCCAGCTTTAGCCAGCGATCTCCTGAGCAAAGAGATGTTCTGATAGAATGTATTTTGAGAGACAACAACCCCCCGCGTTTTCCATACCGTATCCAGGAATTCTTCCCGCGAAACAATTTCCCCCTGACTTTCCAGTAAGAGTTGAAGACAACGTGCCGTTGGTGCATTCAAACTGACCCACTCTCCACGTCCACCTAAAGGCCGCAACTCATTAGCATTCACATCAAAAATAATTTCATCATTAATGATATATTCGTTAAATATCATAGTTCCCGATCTTCCTCATCAGCAAAACGATATGACGATGAATTAAATTAAAATTCACCACCCAAAATCAGCCAACTTCCTTGTAACTCTATAAAATACAGATGATTTTATGTGTAAACATGCAAATTCGATTCTGGAGTAAGAATGAGAATAACATGATATTTGAAAAAAATGGAAGTACGGATGCCGCCATAATAGTCTACATTTACACGCATTGATGCGCAGATTGATCATACAAATAGAATGCAAATCGCTTGATTTGAAAAGATGAAATTTAAATTCAGGTAAAATTCACATGCATTTTACCAGCCTCCGATTTAAGTTTGTTTCCGCTTCTGTCAATAAACGCCAAGAAGCATATATATGTATGCTTTGTTTATCCGACAGGGGGAAAACGAACGGTGCCCAGGTATAGATAGCGGCAAGGCTATTAACCATAAATTAAGTAGCAACCGAGCCGGGCATCTATTCAGGACTTATATCTAATAAATGGATTAAACAAATGAAAAAAACAATCATTGCTGCAACAATCGCTGCTTCTGCAGTATTCGGTACTCAGGCTTTCGCAGCAGGGAACAGTGCTTATCTGACGATTCTGGGTAACGTTACCGAAACGGGTGAATCCTGTAACGTAACGCCAGGACTGGCGATTCAGGGCGGTGTTTTGAAACTGTCTGATGTTAAAGCTTCTGCACTGGAAGCTCTGGCAGTAAATACCCCGCACATGGCTCTGGCTGGCGATATCGAGTACAAAATTGAAGATTGCCAGAAAGGTGCAACCGATTATAGCGGTAACCTGAACATTGCCGTAACCGGCGACTACATCAGCGGCATGGATGATGTACTGACCAACACCGCTGCAGGCGGAGCTAAAAATGCATCTGTGGCTGTAATCAAGACCGACGGTTCTCGTATCAGCCTGACTGGTGCAACTCCTGACGTTGTGCCTTTCGTTGCAGGTAAAGCTTCCACTGTATTCTATAAAGCAGCATATGTTAAAACTGCCAATGGCGTAACCCAAGGGCCAGTTAAAGGCGTAGCCACCTTCACCATCAGCTACTAATACGCAATAGGGCTTACTTAGGTAAGCCCTACTATTTCATTCAGGGACTGAATTATGCTGAAATCATTATTGAAAATGGTGGTTGTTTCTTTTCTTTCTACGAGCTTTGTTGCCCACAGTGGGATTGTTATCGATTCAACGCGCCATCTTTATAAAGAAGGAACGCGTGAGATTAGCGCTAACATAGAAAACAAAGATGATATCCCCTATCTGGTCAAATCATGGGTTGAACCTCGGGAAGGAAATAATGCATCATTTTTTATGGTGACCCCGCCTCTTTTCCGTCTGGAAGCGAAACAAAAGAATACCGTTCGTGTTTTTCCGAACGCGCACATCGCTAATGCACCAAAAGACAGAGAAACCGTTTACTTCTTTAGCGTGATGTCTATCCCACCAACCAACGAAGCCGATAACGATAAGAATAAGGTTCAGTTAGCCGTTCGTCATAGAATGCGACTGATTTATCGCCCATTATCCATACAGAGTCTTTCTATAAACGAAGAAGCTAAAAAATTAGAGTGGCGTAGGGTAAACAACAAAATCACGTTGAAAAATGCGACGCCGTTTTTCATCTATTTCAAATCGGTCAAAATCAACGGCAAGGAAGTGGGTGGTACCGTTAATAACATAGAATCATTTTCAACCAGAGAGTTTTCGTTACCTGCTGGTGTTAATGGCTCAGAAATAGTATGGAAAGTAGCAACCGATAATGGTGGTACGGGTTCTGCTTACTCGTCATCGATTTAATTACTGTTCTTTTTGAACGGTCAGGGTGGACGTATGTTTATTTCAATAAGAAAAAGGGATGGTGTTTTTTGGGGTGTTTCCCGCTCGCTTTTTGTCTTTCTTCCTGTATTCACTTTCGGCTTATGCAATCACGCTTTGGCTCGTGATTTCTTTGACCCTGAGTTTATCAAGTCTGTTGACCAATCCACTGATTCTTCTCTCATACCTGACTTATCACAATATGCGACAAAAGACGCACAGGCACCGGGCGAGTATCGTGTTGAAATTTTTTTGAACAATAATCTGCAGGAAACGACCGATATTCGCTTTGTCGAGAAAAGAGATCCGGTTACCGGCGAGCTAAGGCTTGGCCCCTGCCTGAGCATGGCGAGAT
This sequence comes from Klebsiella sp. B345, assembly GCF_051131735.1. Lineage (NCBI taxonomy): Bacteria > Pseudomonadati > Pseudomonadota > Gammaproteobacteria > Enterobacterales > Enterobacteriaceae > Klebsiella > Klebsiella sp. B345. The sequence goes on along the minus strand of NZ_CP180443.1, from coordinate 3,392,196 downwards.
TATCTGGCTATGGGTTACGTGTCGGGGCATTTCCGACATTAACGGAAGATGAAAACGGGTGTGTAAACACCGCTCGTGTCCCCGACTTTTCGGCTGACTTTAACTTCAATACTCAGCAGCTTTTGATATCCATACCGCAGGCGGCATTGTTAAATGCCGCACAAGGTATGGTTCCTCCAGAAGAGTTCGATGACGGTATTAACGCATTGCTGACCAACTATCAGTTCAGCTCTGGCAAAGATTACGAAGCCAAAAACGAATACTATAATGTTAATCTGCAGTCAGGCCTGAATATCGGTGCATGGCGGCTTCGCAATCTGATGACCTGGAATAAATCAGCAGGGAGTCGCGGTGACTGGGACTCCGTCTATATGTACGCCCAGCGCAGTATTATTCCGTTGAAAAGCACCTTAGTCTTAGGTGAAAGTTCCTCCCTGTCGAGTATTTTTGACAGCGTCCCCTTCACTGGTATCCAGCTCGCAACCGACACGGACATGATCCCCGAAAGCCTTAGAGGCTTCGCGCCTATTGTGCGCGGTATTGCCAGAACCAATGCCCGCGTGGTCATCAAACAGAATGGTTACCAGATTTACCAGGCGTTTGTTGCCCCTGGTGCCTTTGAAATTAACGATCTCTATTCTACCGGGGGCAATGGTGACCTGTATGTCACCGTCGAAGAAGCCGATGGCTCCCGCCAGAACTTTGTCGTTCCTTACGCTTCTTTGCCACTGATGCTCAGAGAAGGTCAGATGGAATATGAAATTACCAGCGGCAAATATCGCCCCTACAATGGCGACATAGAAGACAAACCGTTTACTCAGGCCACTATCGGCTACGGCGTACTGGACAATACGACGCTCTATGGCGGTGTGCAGGCTGCGTCAACCTATCAAGCCCTGGCCTTCGGCGTGGGACAAAATATGGGAGATATTGGGGCGATTTCTGCTGATGTAACCCAAGCCTGGTCCAAAAAGAAAGACGAGGATAAAACAACGGGCCAGTCGTGGCGAATTCGTTACGGTAAAAATATTCTTGAAACCGGCACGAATATTACCGTCGCGGGTTATCGCTATTCAACCTTCGGGTATAATACGCTTTCTGAGGTCATGAATACCTATAACAACCGTTATGGCACCTATTCTCCATATTCTATTCGTAACAGAACAAATATTACCCTAAGCCAAAGCCTGGGCTCTGGCCTTGGAAGCATTTCTGTATCAGGGGTATTCGAAGATTACTGGCATACTCATCGCCGTAATAGCTCATTGAACATCGGGTATAACGGTGGTTTCCGTCAAATCAACTATTATGCAGGTTATAGCTACAGCCGTTATTCCTGGGGTAGTCATGGTGGTAGTCGCTCTGTAGAGGACGATCATGTCTTCACATTGAATGTTTCCATCCCGTTAGCAGACTGGTTACCTAATTCTTATGCAGGCTATAACGTCACCAATAGCAACCCAGGTTCTACCGAACAATCTGTTTCACTGGGCGGCAGCGCGCTGGAAGGCAATGGTCTGGACTGGAACATTCAGCAAGGTTATAGCAACAGAGAAGACGCCAGCGGCGGGTTATACGGTACCTATCGCGGTTCATTCGGCTCAATGACTGGTGGCTATAGTTATAATAAAGAGAGTCAGTACATCAACTATGGTCTTAGCGGTGGCGTGCTGGTTCATGCCGACGGTATAACGTTAGGCCAGGAAATGTCTGATACAAGCGTTCTGGTAAAAGCACCAGGATTAAATGGCGTTGGGCTGGAGAATAACTCGACCATTAAAACCGATTTCCGTGGTTACGCGATTCTTCCCTACGTCACACCATACCACCGTACAAGCGTGGCGTTGGATAGCACCACGCTGGGCGATGATATGGAACTGCCGAATACAGTCCAAAAAGTCGTTCCGACACGTGGCGCTATCGCACGGGCAAACTTCCAGGGCAACATCGGCCGCCGTGCGTTCTTGATCCTGAAGAGACCGTCAGGTGACGCTGTTCCTTATGGCTCGACGGTAACCCTGGTTGCGCGTCCGGATGCCCAGGCCAGTATTGTTTCTGATGGCGGTATGGTGTATCTGTCCGGTCTGCAGGATAGCGGTGAGATACATGCACAGTGGGGAAGCAAAGCCGGGCAGCAGTGTAAAGCCACCTATGACTTAGCTGCGGTAACTGAAGGTATTGTGCAAGCCACTGCGGTTTGTCATTAACAGGGATGGTTGAACAGTGATGAAAAAAATAATTGTTTTTATGAGTTTATTCTTTGTCAGTTTTCCTTTGATGGCGGTCTGCACTAAAACTGGAGGAGCCCTCACAGTCGGAGTTTCATTACAAAAATTACGCGCGGATGCATTCACCGCGCCTGCTGGTACCGTACTTTCGGCAGAGACGTTTGGGGGTAACTTTAGAGGTACCGCGACGTTTAAGGGCTGTGCTGTAAACGACCTTTACGCGGTTACTGCCGTACCTAGCGTAGTTGAGGCTATCGGGGTAAGAGGAGTAAGCGGCGGAAAGGTATATGAAACCGGGATCCCTGGCATTGGCTTTGAATTCACCGATTACCTTACCGGTTCCGCTAGTCGGCCTATACCGGCGGCCGTGGGGACGTCGTATTCAGCCTATGGTTTGAATTCCACTAGCAAACCCGAGTTGATGACCGTCTGGTTTATCAAAACCAAGGATAATATCGAAGCCAGTAGTCTTAGTGGCGGTAGAACGGTGACTGAAATAGTGTTTACAGCAGGAATTCCAGGCTTAATCACCGCCAAAACGGATCTGTTCTATTTACAGATTAAGATCGGGTCGTCGATAACCATCCGTGAGGGGTCGTGTGAAATAACGCCGCAAGGTGGCAGTACCGTAAATTTACAGCCGATAGATCTAACCCTATTAAAGGGTATATCTCAGGGGGCCGTTACCGGCAAGCAAAAGGAGTTTACGCTCGATGTTACCTGCCCTGATTCATCCGTCGGATTTGATTATCGTTACTGGTTCAATCCGATTAGCGATGTTTCAGCAACAAAAGACGGTGTATTACTAAACTCTACTAGCGAGTTGTCCGGTGGAGCCAAAAACGTCGGCTTGATAATTAAGCAGGGAACAACACCTATAACCTTTTTCGATGCATCAAAATACACAATAACAAAGGTAAGTAAGTCTCAGTCCTTAAGTTTTACCGCAGATTACTATAAAGTTAGCAATGACGTCTCCACCGGCTCTGTCAGTGGCATGATGGAAATAGTAATTCAGGAAAAGTAATATTCTTTTCCCTTCTGATGTTGACAGGCATTTAGTTATGTTTGTCAACATTTTTTAATACTGCGAACATCTATTCTCGTCTTCATTCATTTCCTTCATTACATATAATGCAATGCTGACCGTTCTTCTTGATTTGATTCAGTAACGGCAACTATTTCTCATATTATCAATATATCCTCCCATCGCAAGCCATAATGCCGGATGACGACAAGCACCGATCAATTTATGCACTTAACCGTCAGTAAGTTGTTTTATCCAGGAATGAGGCCTTTTATTATCTCTGCCGTCATAACCAAAACACCCTGCCACAGCGCAACCCTGTAACCAAAACCATACGACGCATCCAGCCCCCCTTCATGGATTACTTGTTATATTGTCAGTCAATATCCATTAAAAAATATAGCCATATCGTTGGCATCACGAATCCGTTCGTTTATGACGATCAGCCCTTTAGAAAAATGAATAACATAAGGCAGCACTTCACCTTAGACAAAACTCACTTCACAAACTAAACCCAGAATAATTACCATCATAAAATCATGCGGTTACAAAAATACTAAAAGCACTACAGATGAACCAAATGGCAGAATAGTATGAAGCGTAAAAATTCAACATGAATTCTTCAAGAAAGGATTAAAAAAGTAAATTTTATCATTACAATAGACCACAGAATACATGAGATATTACACACCATGTTATTCTGATGTGAAAAGACAGGGATAATAATATTATTATCAAAAGTACCTATTCCTTTAAGGGATAATATACAAAAGGATGAGTTATGAAGCAATTAACTATTTTTGAAATGGAAGCTATCTCTGGTGGCTATTCCTGGGATTTTTCTTCAATCGCTGGGGCGCTGACTTCAATTGCTACCAATGCCGTTGAAGCAGTAGGTGCAGCCGCTTTGGGCGGAGTCACAGGTGCAATCGCTGGGACTATTATCGGCGGCGTTTGGGGCGGTAATGGCGGCGGTATCCTCGGCGTCGGTTCAATTGGTCAGGGTGTTGGCATGATCTATGGGCTGGTTGTTGGCGGCATTGGCTGCGGCTTTGCCGCCAGCCTGGTTGGCTGGGATAAAACCTATGAAGTCTGCGTCGGCGTTGTTGAAGGTGTGTATGAAGGTAGGTTCTCGCCATGGCCAACGACAGCGTAAGTGCCGTTGATTTAGCATTATGGTTAATTAGCTGATTCTTTCAGCGCAAGGCCTGGGTAACCAGGCCTTTATTGGTTTTAAACAGACAAGTGGTGCATATGCTAAAGAATATCTATCGCAAGGAAGCTATTGAATACAAGAGGCACCATTGGAAAGGAAAGGCGCTATTGTTGGCAGGGATGCCTGCTTGGTTGATTATTTTATTATCCTTCGCTTTTATCATCGTATTAATCTCCACGCTGATTTTTTGTCAGTACACGCAACGGGTTGATGTCCGTGGCGAAGTGATCACCCTGCCGCACTCGATTAACGTCTTCGCTCCCCAGCAGGGCTTCGTGGTTGAACAGCATGTTAATGTAGGCGATATCGTAAAAAAAGGGCAAAAACTCTATGAACTGGATGTTTCCCGCAATACCATCGGCGGCAATGTCAGCGCGACGCAAATTGAAGCTATCAATAAAAAAATCGTCAATGCAGAAGATATTCTGACTAAACTCTCTCATAACAAGTCAGAAACATTAAGCGCACTAGATAAACAGCTTAAAACAACTGAAGATTCGCTGAAAGAAACCAACCAGATGCTGGTAACCACGCAGACGGGGCTTAAAAAGATGCGTGCTAACCTCGCCAGCTATGACAAATATTTAACAGACGGCCTCATCACCAAAGATCAGTACAATTATCAGCATTCATTATACTTCCAGCAGCAGAGTACGTATCAGTCGCTGATCAGCCAAAAAATGCAGCTGGAATCGCAGTTAACACAGACCAACAGCGATAAAGTGACTAAAGCCGCAGATTTTGACAATCAGATTTCCAACCAACACAACCAAATTTATGACTTTAAGAACCAATTGCTGGAATCCAATGCTAACGGTAACATTATTATCAAGGCGACAACGGACGGAAAAATAGAATCACTGGCGGTCACGACCGGTCAGATGGTTGAGAATGGCAGCAGCCTGGCGCAAATAAAGCCGATGGGAAATATCGAGTACTATCTCATACTGTGGCTGCCGAATAATGCGATTCCCTACGTTAAACCCGGTGACACCATCAATATTCGTTATGATGCATTCCCTTCGGATAAATTTGGTCAATTCCCCGGGGAAGTACTCACGATTTCGTCGGTACCAGCGTCACGCCAGGAGATGGCAGAATATACCAATGTGAATACTGGCACCACCCAGCAAGAGCTGGCGCTTTATAAAACCATTATAAAAATAAAGGATAAAACCTTTAGCTATAACGGCAAAACACTCACGCTCTCTAATGGCTTGAAAGCCCAGGCGCTGGTCTTCCTCGAAGAACGACCGCTCTATATGTGGATGTTTACCCCTTTTTATAAGATGACGCAGAGTGTGAGTGGGCCAATCGATGCATAAAGAACTCTTTAAGACCATTACAGATAAACTTAACTTTTCCTTCCGCCATAAAACGCCGGTTATTTTGCAGTCAGAAGCGTCGGAATGCGGTATCGCCTGCCTGGCGATGGTTTGCGGTTTTTACGGGCTCAATATCGATCTGTTTAACTTCCGCCAGCGCTTTGGCAGCCCTTCACAAGGTGCGTCGTTATTATCATTAAGTAAAACGGCGGAGCATGCCGGGTTAAAAAGCCGGGCGCTTTCTCTCGACCTGGATGAGATCAAACAGCTTAAACTGCCGTGCGTGATGCACTGGGGCATGAACCACTATATTGTGCTGACCGGCGTGCGCAAAAACAACTTCGTCGTGCACGATCCGGCATTAGGGCGGCGAATTATTAGTGCCCAGGAGATGTCTAATCATTTTACCGGTGTTGCCCTCGAACTGTGGCCTGAGCAGAATTTTCAGCAAGAGCAGGCAAAATCCCGCCTGCGTCTGCTGGACCTGATGCGCAATATCGTCGGCCTGAAGTCCGTGCTGTTAAAAATATTCGCTTTTTCCGTTGTCGTTGAAGCCATTGGCTTATTGCTGCCTATCGGTACACAGCTGGTGACTGACCACGTCATCATGGCACACGACCAGAGTCTGCTTTCCGTCATCTGTATTGGCCTGGTATTCTTTACCCTGTTCCGTACCTTTATCAGCATGCTGCGCGCATGGACCTCGTTAACGCTGAATACCCTGACCAATATTCAGTGGAAAACCACGTTGTTCGATCATCTGACAAGCCTGCCATTATCTTTCTTTGAGAAACGGCACTTAGGTGATATTCAGTCGCGTTTTTCATCGCTGGATACGATCCGCTCCACATTAACCAATAGCATCGTCAGCGGTATTATCGATTCGATCATGACCATTGGTCTGCTGGTCATGCTGACGTTATATGGCGGCTGGCTGGTCCTGGTGGTCGTAGGATTTACCTTATGCTACGCCATCATGCGTTTTGCCACCTACAGCTTCTACCGCCGCGTTGCAGAGGAGCAGGTGATTAAAGGCGCTCGTTCCGGTTCTCACTTTATGGAGACGCTGTATGGCATTTCCACCATCAAAGCGCTGAATTTAAAAGAGCGCCGCTCCCAGCATTGGTTGAATATTAATATTGACGCCTGTAACGCCGGCATCAAACAAACCCGTTTCGATATGATGTTTGGCGGCATCAATACCTTTATTACGTCCATCGATCAGGTCGCCATACTCTGGTTGGGCGCCATCATGGTCATTGATAACAGCATGACTCTCGGTATGTTTATGGCGTTCAATGCCTATCGCGGGCAGTTTTCTCAGCGGGCATCCAGCCTTATCGATCTCTTTATGCAAGTGCGTATGCTGTCGTTACATAATGAGCGTCTTTCAGAAATCGTCTTCACCGAAGCGGAAAAAGAACTGCCCGCCCGCCGCGTCTTTGCCGAGAATACCGGCGTCAGACTGGAAGTCAGAAATCTCAGTTATCAGTACGATCCGTTCTCGCAACCCATTTTTTCAAATCTCAACCTCACGGTTGCAGCCGGTGAATCGGTAGCGCTGATAGGGCCTTCAGGGGTCGGTAAGACCACCTTACTGAAAGTGATGTGCGGTCTGCTCCCCCCCACCACCGGCGATATCACGGCCGACAATCTCGATATTGAGAAAATTGGCCTCAATAATTTCCGTCTCGGAACCGCCTGTGTGCTGCAGGAAGACAGGCTATTTTCGGGGTCGCTTATCGATAATATCAGCAGCTTTGAAGATAACGCGGATATGGATTTTATTATCGAATGCGCCCGACGCTGCAACATCCATGACGAAATCATGAAAATGCCGATGGGCTATGAAACCATCGTCGGTGAACTGGGTCTCGGTATTTCCGGGGGGCAAAAGCAGCGTATTCTGGTTGCCCGCGCACTTTATCGAAAGCCCAGCATTCTGTTTATGGATGAAGCCACCAGCCATCTCGATCTGCAAAATGAATCCATTATTAACCAGTCTATTTCTGATTTAAGTATTACCCGAATCATTGTTGCCCACCGGCCCTCCACCATTGCCTCAGCCGATCGCATCATTGATTTATCGCAACCCAATACCCTGACGTCAGCATAACGGCTCAGCACAAGGAGAATTCCATGCAAGGACAATTCATTGGCTTTAATACCTCAGGCATTACGCTCGAAGACCGATTTTTTGCGTTAATGTTAAAAACAAAACAGCAAGATCAGCGTTGCCAGACCTATTATCTGCAAGTGAATGCACTGACCGATCTCCTGCTGGTACTGCGCCACCGTATGACTGTCGTCTTTCAGCGTTTGATGACAGAAGGTGATAGCTATCAGGCCGAGCTCAGCGCGTTTAATGAGCAGCTTCTCGCCAATACACCACCTATAGAAGCGTCTGAAATACAGCAGCCTAATCAGGAAAGGCGCATTATGTCGATAACCCTGAAACCAGGCACGACCGCCTCAACACTGATTCTGGTGCTGCAAAATGAGCAGATAGTCACTCTTCATATTGATGATATGCAAGTTGAAGCACTGTTAATTGGTATTTATCAGGCGCTACAGAGTACAGGCGATGAAGCGGTTATCGAGTATTTCGACACCATGTTGGATTTTTTGCTGCTGTATACCATTGACTTAACGCAGAGCCGGAACTTCGATTATCAACAATATACCCAGAGCGAATGGCGGTTGAACCTGTTTTCTCATTATCTGAGTGTGCTGTTCTGTTGCGATACACCGCAGGGCAGGAAAATCATCTCGGGGGCGGTGATCAAAACCAGCGTGTCTCATCACTCTGAAGAAGAAAACAGTATTGTGATGCGTCTGTTAGAAAAAAGTCCAAAACTGAAAGCGCTGCATGGCAGCTATGAGGCCAGCCAGATCTATAGCCAAATCATTCCGTCACAGCCAGGAAAAATGATGACCATGGAAGAGTGCCTGCGCCCATTGCATGCTTTTTACCTTGAAACACAGGCAACGATAGACACACAGTCATAGATAAAGCCGGAAAAGATGCCCCTGTGCACGGCAAGGGGCGTCTGTCACATCAGTTCGGGCACTTATAGACCTGACCGTTCATTTCGCTGTCGGTCGGCACAAAGCTCGACAACAGATTCTGCGTCGGGCTGCTGACGCCATAAATCACGTTGCCACCCATTGCCGCAGCCTGGTTACGCAGCGAGTTAGCTGCGCCACGCATGGAGCCGCCCTCATCACCGTTCTGACCGGACAACCAGTTGCTCTGCTTGCCAGTCGCGGTCCCCAACAGCTGGCAATCCGCACCCGGCTTGTCTTCAACAAAGCGTACGCTCTGTCCGCCTGAGCTCAGTTCGTTGCTGGAACTGCAACCCGCTAACAATAGTGCTGCGCCGACAATCCCTGCTAAATATCTTACCTGCATGTTATTCCCCATGATCAATGAGCTGGACGCGCTGGCCCGGATGTACACCTTATACTAAAAAGAGCAGAAAAAGAAAAACCCCCGAGCATTTCTGCCCGGGGGTTTCTTTGTTTCTAAGGGGTATAGCGCACGATTACATCATGCCGCCCATACCACCCATGCCGCCCATACCGCCAGCAGCACCTAAATCAGCTGCGTCGCTTTTCGGCAGGTCGGTCACCATGCACTCGGTGGTGATCATCAGACCAGCAACGGAAGCGGCGTACTGCAGAGCAGAACGGGTCACTTTAGTCGGGTCCAGGATACCCATATCGATCATGTTACCGTATTCTTCGGTAGCGGCATTGTAGCCGTAGTTGCCATCGCCCGCTTTCACGGTGTTAGCGACTACAGACGGCTCTTCGCCACAGTTCAGCACGATCTGACGCAGCGGAGCTTCCATTGCGCGCAGCGCAACTTTGATACCGACGTTCTGGTCTTCGTTCTGACCGCGCAGGTCGCTCAGTTTGGATGCTACGCGAATCAGCGCCACACCACCGCCGGCAACCACGCCTTCTTCTACCGCAGCACGGGTCGCGTGCAGGGCATCGTCAACACGTGCTTTTTTCTCTTTCATTTCAACTTCGGTGGCTGCACCGACTTTGATAACTGCAACGCCGCCTGCCAGTTTAGCAACACGTTCCTGCAGTTTTTCACGGTCGTAGTCTGAAGTTGCTTCTTCAATCTGCTTACGGATCTGAGCAACACGGCCCTGGATCGCAGCTTCTTCACCCACGCCATCGATGATGGTGGTGGTGTCTTTGTTGATCACAACGCGTTTAGCCTGACCCATATCTTCCAGGGTCGCTTTTTCCAGCTCCATACCGATCTCTTCAGAGATAACGGTACCGCCGGTCAGGGTTGCGATGTCCTGCAGCATAGCTTTACGACGGTCGCCGAAGCCCGGTGCTTTGACCGCTGCTACTTTCACGATACCACGCATGGTGTTGACCACCAGAGTCGCCAGCGCTTCGCCTTCAACGTCTTCAGCGATGATAACCAGCGGTTTGCCTGCTTTCGCAACGGCTTCCAGCACTGGCAGCATTTCGCGGATGTTGGAGACTTTTTTGTCAGCCAGCAGGATGAACGGGCTTTCCAGCTCAACAGCGCCAGTTTCCGGCTTGTTGATGAAGTATGGGGACAGGTAGCCGCGGTCGAACTGCATACCTTCAACCACGTCCAGTTCGTCTTCCAGACCGGTACCGTCTTCAACGGTGATCACGCCTTCTTTACCGACTTTATCCATCGCTTCAGCGATCAGTTTACCTACGGTTTCGTCGGAGTTAGCGGAGATGGTACCAACCTGAGCAATAGCTTTAGAGTCAGAGCACGGTACGGACAGCGTTTTCAGTTCTTCAACAGCAGCAACGACAGCTTTGTCGATACCACGTTTCAGGTCCATCGGGTTCATGCCAGCAGCAACGGCTTTCAGGCCTTCTGCAATGATCGCCTGAGCCAGTACGGTTGCGGTGGTAGTACCGTCGCCTGCAGCGTCGTTCGCTTTAGAGGCAACTTCTTTAACCATCTGCGCGCCCATGTTTTCGAACTTGTCTTCCAGCTCGATTTCACGTGCAACGGACACGCCGTCTTTGGTGATGGTCGGTGCACCGAAGGATTTATCCAGTACCACGTTACGGCCTTTCGGACCCAGGGTCACTTTCACTGCATCTGCCAGTACGTTCACGCCGCGCAGCATTTTTACACGAGCGTCGTTACCGAATTTTACGTCTTTAGCTGCCATTTTTTCTATTCCTCAAATTCGTTCAGTTTCGCGCGCGAATTACGCTTCAACAATTGCCAGAATGTCGCTTTCAGACATGATCAGCACTTCTTCATTGTCGATTTTTTCCGACTTCACACCGTAGCCGTCGTTAAAAATAACGATGTCGCCAACTTTAACGTCCAGCGGCTGCACAGTGCCGTTTTCCAGGATGCGGCCCTTACCGACAGCGATGATTTCGCCACGAGTTGATTTGGCTGCTGCAGAACCGGTCAGTACGATGCCGCCTGCAGATTTGGTTTCAACTTCTTTACGTTTGACGATCACACGATCATGTAACGGACGAATACTCATTGATAGCTCTCCTTTGAGAAAGTCATTATCAGTTATGGGTGACACCGGCCCATATAAGGTTTTCCGGCTAGTGCCTGAGAGATGGGGGTAGGTTTTCCCGCTTCAAGGGGCAAAGTTAAAAAAAAATTTTTCCACGTGCGCTGACGCACAAAAACGGCCGCCGTCATAAGTAAAAACGATTGTGATACCATCGATTTTTTCGGGGACAGGATTGCATCATGAGTGGTTTGAAGCAGGAGTTAGGTTTGGCTCAGGGAGTGGGGCTGCTTTCGACGTCGTTGCTTGGCACCGGGGTCTTCGCGGTTCCCGCGCTGGCAGCGTTGGTGGCGGGTGACAACAGCCTGTGGGCCTGGCCCGCGCTGATTTTGCTGGTCTTCCCGATTGCCATTGTCTTCGCCGTACTGGGTCGCCATTTCCCCAGCGCTGGCGGCGTCGCGCACTTCGTCAATATGGCGTTCGGTTCCCGTATGGAACGCGTCACCGGCTGGCTGTTCCTGTCGGTCATTCCGGTGGGGCTACCTGCCGCCCTGCATATCGCCACCGGCTTCGGTCAGGCACTGTTTGGCTGGCATGACAGCCAGTTATTGCTGGCAGAGCTGGGCACCCTGGCCATCGTCTGGTGGGTCGGCTCGCGGGGCGCCAGCTCCAGCGCTAACCTGCAAACGCTGGTCGCGATCCTTATCGTTGCGTTGATCGCCGCCATCTGGTGGCGCGGTGGGATTCATCTTGCACACATTCCCTTTCCGGCGGCGACAGAAATCGACCGTTCCCAGCTTTTCTCTGCGCTGTCGGTGATGTTCTGGTGCTTTGTCGGTCTCGAAGCCTTTGCCCATCTGGCATCGGAGTTTAAACGTCCGGAGCGTGATTTTCCCCGCGCACTGATGATCGGCCTGCTGCTGGCCGGATCGGTGTACTGGGCCTGTACCGTGCTGGTTCTCCATTTTCATGCCTTCGGTGACGATATGGCCGCCGCCGCGTCGCTGCCGACCATCGTAGTGCATCTATTTGGCGTGCAGGCGCTGTGGGTCGCCTGCGTGATCGGCTATCTCGCCTGCTTCGCTAGCCTCAATATTTATATCCAGAGCTTTGCCCGCCTGGTCTGGTCCCAGGCGCAGTACAAGCCCGGAAGCTACCTCGCACAACTCTCGCCACAGCGTATTCCCCGCAATGCGCTTAATGCAGTACTGGGCTGCTGTGTCATCAGCACGCTGTGTATCTACTGGCTTGATATCAATCTCGACGCGCTGATCGTCTATGCCAACGGCATCTTTATTATGATTTATCTGCTGTGCATGCTGGCAGGCTGTCGGTTGTTACAGGGACGCTATCGGGTGCTGGCGGTCATCGGAAGCGGACTATGCCTGCTGCTGTTGACGATGGTCGGTTGGAAAAGTCTGTATGCCCTGGTGGTGATGGCCGCCCTTTGGTTGTGGCTGCCGAAGCGCCACCGACCAGCCGGGACGCCTCCATCAGCGATAAAAAACCCATAAAAAAAGCCGGACCGCGCAATGCGTATCCGGCTCATCTACTGTTGTGCCCGGCAATGGATAGCCGGGCTGAACAGCTTAGCGGTCGTCTTTGTGGTCCAGGCGGTCACGCTCTTCATCTTTGCGCTGGTATTCGCCGTCAAAGGTCTCACCACCACCGGTTCCGGCACTAAAACCACCGCCCGGCATCCGGTTAAAGCGTAAATGCGGCATGAGCTTCAGGGTCAGGTGTTTTTGCACCGGCGGCAGCAGGAGCAACAAACCGAGGAAATCGGTAAAGAACCCCGGCAGCAACAGCAACAGACCAGCAATGATCAGCGAGACGCTTTTGATCATTTCGGCCGCCGGGCTTTCCCCTGCCGCCATCTTCTGCTGCATCAGCATCAAGTTTTTGAAGCCCTGGTTACGCACCAGCGACATCCCGACCACCGAGCTAAAGATCACCAGAATCAGCGTCATCAGCACGCCAAGCACGTGGGCCACCTGGATGAAGATCGATATCTCGATGTAAACGTATAAAAAAATGGCAATAAACGGAATCCAACGCACCGGCGTCTCCTTCATTAGCGGAGGCCATTATCGGCCCCCGCAGTCATTAGTTTGCTTTTCGCATCACACCAATATTGGGCTAAAACACCACATTTCAATCTGTGGAAACGGTAATTTTTTCAAGAACGGTAAAGCGGTGACTCATTTCACATATTAATAATTCTTATACCCTGCAATACATAATAAGTGATCAAGGTTGCTGACATTCGCTATCATCAGCATATGATCGTGGGCACCGGGCCGATTAAGGAAATAATCTTCGGCAAGAAAATACGCTAAATCTCATAAATTCTGTGTATTTGGTGAATTCATTGGCAGCTTGAAAAAGAAGGTTCACATGTTAAACAACATTCGTATCGAAGAAGATCTGTTGGGTACCAGGGAAGTTCCAGCTGACGCCTACTATGGTGTTCATACTCTGAGAGCGATTGAAAACTTCTACATCAGCAATAGCAAAATCAGTGATATACCTGAGTTTGTGCGCGGTATGGTGATGGTGAAAAAGGCCGCTGCGATGGCCAACAAGGAGTTGCAAACCATTCCTAAAAGCGTCGCAAACACCATTATTGCCGCATGTGACGAAGTTCTGAATAACGGTAAATGCATGGATCAGTTCCCGGTTGATGTGTTCCAGGGTGGCGCGGGTACCTCCGTCAACATGAACACCAACGAGGTTCTGGCCAACATCGGCCTTGAGCTGATGGGCCATCAGAAGGGTGAATACCAGTATCTGAACCCCAACGATCACGTTAACAAATGCCAGTCCACCAACGATGCCTATCCGACCGGCTTTCGCATCGCCGTCTATGCGTCACTGCTGAAATTAACCGATGCTATCAACCAACTGGGCGAAGGCTTCCAGAATAAAGCCGTCGAATTCCAGGACGTCCTGAAAATGGGCCGTACCCAGCTGCAGGACGCGGTACCGATGACCCTCGGCCAGGAGTTCCATGCCTTTAACGTTCTGCTGAATGAAGAGACCAAATGCATTCTGCGCACCGCTGAACTGCTGCTGGAAGTGAACCTCGGCGCCACCGCCATCGGTACGCGTCTGAATACTCCGGATGGCTATCAGCAGCTGGCCGTGCAAAAACTGGCGGAAGTCAGCGGCCTGCCGGTCATTCCGGCGGAAGACCTGATTGAAGCGACATCAGACTGTGGCGCCTACGTGATGGTCCACAGCTCGCTGAAACGCCTGGCGGTGAAGCTGTCCAAAATCTGTAACGACCTGCGCCTGCTCTCTTCCGGTCCGCGCGCTGGCCTGAACGAAATCAACCTGCCAGAACTGCAGGCGGGTTCATCCATCATGCCGGCCAAAGTTAACCCGGTGGTACCAGAAGTGGTTAACCAGGTCTGCTTTAAGGTTATCGGCAACGACACCACGGTCACGATGGCCTCCGAAGCCGGTCAGCTGCAGCTGAACGTCATGGAGCCGGTGATTGGCCAGGCCATGTTCGAGTCTATCCATATCCTGACTAACGCCTGCTACAACCTGCTGGAAAAATGCATCAACGGCATTACCGCCAACAAAGCCGTGTGTGAAGGCTATGTCTATAACTCGATTGGGATTGTCACCTACCTCAACCCGTTTATCGGCCACCACAATGGCGATATCGTCGGCAAGATTTGCGCCGAAACGGGCAAGAGCGTACGCGAAGTCGTACTGGAGCGCGGGCTGCTTACCGAAGCAGAGCTGGACGATATTTTCTCTGCGCAGAACCTGATGCATCCGGCCTATAAAGCGAAGCGATATACCGATGAAAGCGAACAGTAAGCTTTCGGGTTAAACTACCAAAAGGCATGTCAGCAATGACATGCCTTTTTTGCATTCTTAGGTTTACCAAATCACAACAATTCAATATCAACTTGTTAAAAAACAAGGAAGGCGCATATGTTTGGAGCAGAACTCGTGGTTGTCCTGCTGGCTATCTATTTGGGAGCCAGGCTCGGCGGCATCGGCATTGGCTTTGCCGGTGGTCTGGGCGTACTCGTCCTGACGCTCATCTTTCAAATCAAACCCGGCGCGATCCCTTTCGACGTCATTGAAATCATCATGGCGGTTATCGCCGCGATTGCCGCAATGCAGGTTGCCGGAGGCATGGATTATCTGGTCAGCCTGGCCGAGCGTATGCTCCGACGCCATCCCAAATACATCACCTTCCTTGCGCCACTGGTTACCTGGTTTATGACCGTTCTGGCGGGAACCGGACATACCGCATTCTCGACCCTGCCGGTGATTACCGAAGTGGCGAAAGAGCAAGGTATTCGCCCCTCCCGCCCGCTGTCTATCGCCGTTGTCGCCTCACAGATTGCGATTACCGCCTCGCCGATTTCAGCCGCGGTGGTCTTTTTTGCCGGGATCCTCGAACCGCTTGGCGTCAGCTACCTGACGCTGCTGGCGATCTGTATTCCGGTCACGCTGATTGCCGTCATGCTCACCGCCGTGGTCTGTAACTTCCTCGGCTGTGAACTAAAAGACGACCCAATTTATCAGGAGCGCCTGGCAAAAGGTGAAGTGAGACTGCGCGGCAGCCAGGTGTTCGAACTGAAACCTCATGCGAAACGCTCCGTGCTGCTGTTTCTGCTCGGTATTGTCGCGGTGATGTTCTACGCCACGGCAATCAGCGATACCGTCGGGCTGATTCAGAACCCGGTACTGCCGCGTAACGAAGCGATTGTGGTGTTCATGCTGACCATTGCGACGCTTATCAGCATCACCTGTAAAATCGATACCGGCGAAGTGCTCAACGCCAGCACCTTTAAATCCGGGATGAGCGCCTGTGTTTGCGTCCTGGGCGTCGCCTGGCTCGGCGATACCTTCGTCAAAGCGCATATCACCGATATCCAGGCCGTGGCCGGCGATCTGCTGCACAACTATCCGTGGTTGCTGGCGGTAGTGCTGTTCTTCGCAGCAACCCTGCTGTACTCCCAGGCCGCCACCACCAAAGCGTTGATGCCGGCGGCGCTGCTGCTCGGCGTCACCCCGCTGACCGCTATCGCCTCGTTTGCCGCCGTCTCCGCGCTGTTCGTCCTGCCAACCTATCCAACGCTGCTGGCGGCGGTTGAGATGGACGATACCGGTTCAACGCGCATCGGCAAATATGTCTTTAACCACGCGTTCCTGATCCCAGGGGTGATAGCCATTACCCTGTGCGTCATTCTGGGATTCATCTTCGGCGGCATCATGCTGTAAATCTGCTTAAATTCGGGCCAGTTCCTGGCCCGTTTCATTAATCCTCCACCTTGCGTGCTATAGTGCCTCTTTTCGCTGATACGAGGTTCACGATGACTACGCCTGATGCTGTTGTTGTTCTCTGTACCGCGCCCGATGAAGCCACCGCCCAGGATCTGGCGGCAAAAGTGCTGGCAGAAAAGCTCGCCGCCTGCGCCACCCTCCTGCCTGGCGCAACGTCCCTCTACTATTGGGAAGGGAAGCTGGAACAGGAGTATGAAGTTCAAATGCTGCTGAAAACCGACCTGGCTCACCAGCAGGCCTTACTGGAATGCCTGAAGGCTCATCACCCGTATCAAACGCCCGAACTCTTGGTTTTACCCGTCACCCACGGAGACACTGATTACCTCTCATGGCTCAACGCATCATTACGCTGATTCTGCTGCTTTGCAGCACATCCGCTTTCGCCGGGTTATTTGACGCCCCAGGTCGTTCTAATTTCGTTCCTGCGGATCAGGCTTTTGCTTTTGATTTCCAGCAGAACCAGCACGACGTCAATCTGACCTGGCACATCAAGGATGGTTACTACCTCTATCGCCAGCAGATCAAACTGACGGCGACAGAGGCCACACTCGTCGAACCGACGCTGCCGCCGGGCACCTGGCATGAAGACGAGTTTTACGGCAAGAGCGAGATCTATCGCCAGAGCCTGAGCATACCGGTGACCTTCAGCCAGGCGACAAAAGACGCGACGCTCACCGTCACCTATCAGGGCTGCGCCGACGCCGGTTTTTGCTACCCACCTGAGACCAAAATCGTCCCGCTTCGCGCAGTGCTGGCGATCTCCGGCAGTGAATCAACGCCTGCACCAGCAGCGCTTCCTACCGTCGGGCAGCCGAAATTTAATCCGCCTCTGCCGGTAGAGAAACGCCCGGAGCTGGTCGCCAAAACCGCGCCGCCGGCCCAGCCGACGCTGCCACAGGAGAAGCACGATGCCGGCGATGATCCGGCCAGCTTGCCCTTCTCTGCCCTTTGGGCGCTGCTGATCGGCATCGGCATCGCCTTCACGCCGTGCGTATTACCCATGTACCCGCTGATCTCCAGCATTGTGCTTGGCGGTAAACAACGGCTGTCCACCCCACGGGCATTACTGCTGGCGTTTATCTACGTCCAGGGGATGGCGCTGACCTACACCGCGCTGGGCCTGGTGGTTGCCGCTGCCGGTTTACAGTTCCAGGCGGCGTTGCAGCACCCCTATGTGCTGATTGGACTCTCGGTGGTCTTTATCCTGCTGGCGCTGTCGATGTTTGGCCTGTTTACCCTGCAACTCCCCTCAGCCGTGCAGACCCGCCTGACGCTGATGAGTAATAAACGCCAGGGCGGTTCCCCCGGCGGTGTCCTTGCAATGGGGGCCATTGCCGGGCTGATCTGTTCGCCCTGCACCACCGCGCCGCTCAGCGCCATCCTGCTGTATATTGCCCAGAGCGGTAATCTGTGGCTCGGTGGCGGCACGCTGTATCTCTATGCGCTGGGCATGGGGCTGCCACTGATCCTCGTGACCGTATTTGGTAACCGCCTGCTGCCGAAAAGCGGCCCGTGGATGGGCCACGTGAAGAGTGCATTCGGCTTTGTGATCCTGGCGCTGCCGGTCTTTTTACTGGAGCGTATCGTTGGTGAACCCTGGGGGCTGCGCCTGTGGTCGCTGCTGGGCGTAGCCTTCTTTAGCTGGGCTTTTATTACCTTGCCCGGCGCCACCCGTCCGTGGCTGCGCATCGCGCAAATCATGATGTTCGGCGCTGCGCTGGTCAGCGCTCGCCCGCTGCAGGACTGGGCATTTGGTGCGCCCGCCGCGCAACAACAGGCGCACCTCGCTTTTACGCGCATCAGCAACGTCGCCGAACTCGATCAGGCTCTGGCGCAGGCAAAAGGCAAGCCGGTGATGCTCGACCTGTATGCCGACTGGTGCGTGGCCTGCAAAGAGTTCGAGAAATACATCTTTAGCGCCGCAGAAGTACAACAGGCCCTGAAAGGGACCGTTCTGCTGCAGATCGATGTGACGAAGAACAGCGCCGACGATGTGGCATTGCTGAAGCACCTGCAGGTGCTCGGCCTGCCCACCATTCTGTTCTTTAATACACGGGGAGAAGAACAGCCCGCGCAACGTGTGACCGGGTTTATGGATGCAGCCGCATTCAGCGCCCATTTGCGTGATTGGCAACCGTGAACGACACTTTAGGAGGAAAAATGGAGGAGAAGACCGTGCAACGTGAAGATGTCCTGGGTGAAGCTATACAAATTCTCGAAATCGAAGGTATTGCCAACACCACGCTGGAAATGGTCGCCGAACGCGTCTCTTACCCGCTCGATGACCTCAAACGTTTTTGGCCCGATCGCGAAGCACTGCTGTACGATGCGCTACGCTATCTCAGCCATCAGGTTGACGTCTGGCGTCGGCAGCTATTGCTCGACGATTCGCTTACGCCAGAACAAAAGCTGCTGGCTCGCTACGGCGCATTGACCAAATGCGTGAGCAACCATCGCTATCCCGGCTGCTTGTTTATCGCCGCCTGCACCTTTTTCCCGGATGCACAACATCCTGTCCATCAACTGGCGGAACAGCAAAAGCAGGCCTCGCTGGCCTATACTCACGAGCTGCTGACTCTGCTGGAAGTGGACGATCCGGCGATGGTCGCCAAACAGATGGAGCTGATCGTCGAAGGCTGCCTGAGCCGTATGCTGGTCAAACGTAGCCAGGAAGATGTCGATACCGCTCAGCGACTGGCAGAAGATATTCTGCGCTTTGCCCAATGCCGGAGCGGTGGTGCATTAACCTGATAGTAGTCGGCAGTTCGTTGTTTCGCGCCCCTGCATCTCAAGGCGACGCCCGTTGGTGAGTAAACGAGGAATGAACGGCCGACTAACACAGATGCAACTTGATATCTGCAGCGTATAATCCCCCTACACCACTCTGTCTACCGGGATTGAAATGCGACATCTCCTTTGGGCTGCCATCATCGGGCTGTGTCCGTCATTGCTCCAGGCAGCACCACTTCAAGGGTTTTCTTTCGCCTATAAAGACTGGGAAGTCGCCTGCGATAACACCGGCACCTGCCGGGCCGCGGGTTACGGCGTCAACATCGGTGAGATTAGCGTCCTGCTGTCCCGCGATGCCGGCGCCGGGCAGCGCATAAATGCCCAGGTGACCTTCGCCCAGACCGATAATGATATTCCCGCCGATGCCACGGTTAGCCTGCTGATCGACAATCAGGATCGCGGCACCCTGGAGGCGAAAGACGACAGCCACTTCCGTTTCGATAGTACCCAGACCGCCGCGCTGATTGAGGCGCTAGAGCACAACCGGCAGATCGAGATTGCTCTCAATGGCCAGCGTAAGCCGCTCTCCAGCGCCGGCAGCAGCGCAGTATTCCTTAAGATTGATGAGTTTCAGCAACGCCTGGGGACCGCAGATGCGCTGGTCCGCAAAGGCGACGCCGACGATGACGGCACGCTTAACGCACTTCCTGCACCGGAGATTATCGCCGCCCCAACGCTACGCAACGCGTCAGCCGAGCCGTTGACGGCAAAACAGCGCCAAAAGCTGTTACCCGCACTCGTCCCGCAGCTGAACAGCCACTGTGATGACTGGCAGAATAACGCGATTCCAGCGCAGGAGCGCCAGATAACATCCACGCCGCTGGATAAGAGCCATTCGCTCATTCAGGCGCTGTGCTGGCGTGCGGCCTATAACGACGGCTACGCAATGTGGGTGGTGGATAACGCCCTGCGTACCCCACCAGTCGCCATTACCACCGATGCCTCCAGCTACGCCGACGGCGTGATCACCTTCTTCAATAAAGGCCGCGGCATCGCCGACTGTGTCAGCGGCGAAAAGCGGGTCTGGGACGGTACCACCTTTGTTCAGAGCCTGAAGTACAGCACCGGCATGTGCAGGGAAATTACTCCCGGCGGCACCTGGATGTTGCCAACGTTCGTCAGCCAGGTTCGGCCAAAGCAGCAGAAAGAGGCCGATAACATCGCTCTGAAAGCGTTGTATAACGCGGTGTTGAAAGAGCAGAAGGCCAACCCGGAGCTGGCATTAAAAAAGGTGGCCGAGCAATTTCCCTTGACCGGGCATATCACCAACTTCACGCTGACCTACGCGGATGACTCTCTGGTGTCGACCAATAAACCCGCTGTCGATATCAGCGACGATGAATGGCAGGCATTCCTCCACTCCGATATCGACGCTGATTCGGAAAACGGCAAGGTCAGTTTTACGCTTGTCGATCTGGATAACGACGGCAAGCGCGATTTAATCATCGACAGCTATATCGGCGGCACCGGGCTATTCAGCTATACCGGGGTACTGAAACGCGGCGACAGTACATTTGATAGCGTCGTTCGGGGTGACAGCGACGACGACGATGATTTCGACGCTGGGGTGCCGGGTGCGCTGTTTTCACTCAACGGACGCGGCGCCAATCAGTGGAACCAGTGGGTCAGAATCAACGGCCAGGTATATGCACTGTGGTACAACGGCCAGTTTGGCGAAGACAATCTTTATCTGCTGCGGCCCTTCAGCCCAACCGACAGAACGCCGGCGGTGACGATTCGCTATCGCTATGCGCTGAAGACCCTGAGTTCACCGGAACAAGGCCAGCCGCTCTCCCCGGCGCTAAATGCCCAGGATCAAGCAGACCTGCTCAAGTCGCTGGAGCTGATGCAAAGTAATCTACTGAAAGATAAAAAAGGCAACGCCGAGGATGAGCCAATCTGCCCGATACCGCCCGGCACTTCATCTGATGAAGCGGATAATTACTACAGCGGCGTAGCCTCTTATTATGTCTATGAAACAGTGGCCTATATTCCCGTCTGGATCGCCGGAAAGTGCTTTATCGGCACGGTGATTAGCCATCACGGCGCCTATCGTCACGGCGTCGATGCCGAGATAATGATCAGCTCCCCCCGCGAAGACGAAGACGTCATCGGCGGCTACACCATTTCCGGCGTACGCCATGTGATCTCGGCCATCAGCGGCTGGAAGCCCCGTGAAGGCGACAACGGAATGATGTGATACCCAGGGAAAATACTCCTTTTGCGGCGTAACTGCCGCAAAGTTAAGCAATCAGCAGGAAAATCAAGAAATTTGGTTGACGCACAGAGTGGATTACGGTTTAATGCGCCCCGTTGCCCGGATAGCTCAGTCGGTAGAGCAGGGGATTGAAAATCCCCGTGTCCTTGGTTCGATTCCGAGTCCGGGCACCACTTATTTAAAGAAACCAGCCTAATGGCTGGTTTTTTGCTTTCTGCGATACGGACTCTCCATCGAACTCCGTTCGATTATTCGCGGCAAGCCGCTCACCCCTTCGGGGCCAGCGCGACAGGCGCGCTGTTCAACGCCTGCGGCGTTAGTCCGGGTCCGGGCACCACTTATTTAAAGAAACCAGCCTGATGGCTGGTTTTTTGCTTTATGGCTCTTAACGCTGTTCGTTTATCAGTGATTATCCCTTTTCTCCCGCGGCCAGCACCGCTCTACGATACAGCCAATCAAGAATAGTTACCTGTATCCTACCCTTAACCATCTCGATCTAAATCCAGCCGGCGCCTGACTCAGGTATTATCTTGACGAGCGTGAACAGCACTCCAGGCAATGGCAGATTGCTGGTAGGCGTAATTCAGCTTCCGAACTGTTCATCAAATATCCCCCCCTACTATGCAGACCTCTCTGGTATCGAAAAACGCATTCTCAAATACTCAACGGCAGCCAGTCGTTTCATTGCGCTCATTGGAACCAAACCGATTGGCGCCATTACCATAAAAGATATGGCTGACTTTCGTATTTTTATGGCGCAACACCCCGTTAGCCCAACTCAGAACAATAAGTAGCGTCCTGCAGACGAGTTTATAATCACCACGAACGCCGAATTGTTGAGATCGCGTAGCGTTCTGTCCGCCGAATGGCCCACAACAAATTCATTAATAATATAATGCTTGTGCATATAATCGGTGAGAATCTCCGGTTAAACCATATCGATGGTGACTGGGTCTTATCACTATATGGATTACAAGAAATGAATTCATTGCTTCACAATAAATTAATATTGCCGATAAATTCGGCACTATATATCAAATCAACTAGCGAAAAATCTCACCCCCCCTCACTACTCGGCAAATTAACTGAAGTCAAATAAAGATTACCCCTTCCGCTTAGCCAGTGATTTTCCGCTACCTGAAGAACATGAACTCCTGATCTCATCTTTCTTAAGTAACCCTCATCTTCACTCAACCAATGGGGAAAAACCTTCCTCATACTCCCTCTTAGGTACCCTAATCATTCGCCCCGCCACAATAACCAACCACCATAACAAACTGATAAAAAAGATAAAATATCAACACACTCTCAGGTGAGTGGGCGGTATTGAGAGAAAATGATAGCAAGACGACCAAAAAAACGATCACCGCTGAAAATGGAGGCCAGTTCATCAACGATTGAACAATGTGAATCAACTAACAAGTTCAACTAACGACCACAGGTACTGCGATTAATTTAATTCAAATTAGTTCATATTAATTGAGTTTACATGGCCATACCCC
Source organism: Klebsiella sp. B345 (assembly GCF_051131735.1). Classification (NCBI taxonomy): domain Bacteria; kingdom Pseudomonadati; phylum Pseudomonadota; class Gammaproteobacteria; order Enterobacterales; family Enterobacteriaceae; genus Klebsiella; species Klebsiella sp. B345. Next base: position 3,369,073 of record NZ_CP180443.1, on the reverse strand, counting down.
AAGTATATTGTGAATCAACAAAACAAAGGATTTAACCTTCCACAAAAATACAGGAATACAGGTTAATCTGAACATCACATGGTAAATTGAGAGAATGAGATGGCGACAAGATAAACCGTTAATCGATGTAATATTATATTAAGCGGCAACTTTATTTCTCACGCTATGATATCGCTACTTAACCAAAGGAAACACCCCTGGCATTCAGGCAGCAGATAGAAATAATCGCCAGCATCTTGATAGTCTTTTATTGATAATAAAATTTGACATTATATTTATATCGAAAACTGAAAAGCATCACACTGGAGTGGATTGCTAAAAACATATAACAATAAAAACCATCCAGCCGTACTTATTTACCTGTATTCCGCAGATGTACATTCATCACTGTGGCGCTCGGTAATATTAATAACCAGATCACGCAACAACATTCTCATTATCGCTGGAGAATCTGTTTATTTTAACTAGCAGATAGTTGTTCTTTACCAAAAAAAATAAATCTATGACGCTATCACTGACTCCAGGTAAATGGAGGGTATTAAAGAAACTGAGAAATAATCTGAATATACGCTACATCATTGAAATAGAGAAAATTTAATACTGCCGTGTCAGTACGCTAACCATTTAAGCAATAAGAAAACCAGGACTCAGAAATAAAGCGGATTTACTGTTTTTTAACCAGCTAGATCTGCAGCCTTCAGAGCCACTCTCGTAAAAACACAACTAGGGAATCAGAAAAATGAAAACTTACTTAAATAGCAAAACTCTGCTGGCACTGGGCATTGCGGCGCTGCTGCCTGCAGGTTCCTCACTGGCTGCGACCACCAGCGGTGGCACCGTGAATTTCAACGGCAGTGTCGTAACGTCAGCGTGTGCCATCAGCGCCAACAGTAGCAACATTGACGTCGATCTGGGAGAAGTTCGTACCGCAACGCTGGCTGCCGCAGGTAGTGAAGCCAGTACCGCAAAAGCATTCGCCATCACCCTTGAGGATTGTGAAATCGCCGATACTTCTGCCGGCACAGAGGAAGACCCAATTCCAGCCACGACGGTTGCCGTAACCTTCACTGGCACCCCGAATAGCGCCGATGCTGACGGCCTGGCCGTTGGTTCGAACGGCAGCAGCTCTTCTGCACAAAACGTTGCCATTCGTCTGTATGACGAGCAAGGCAACGTCGTGAAACTGGGTGAAGCTGCCGCTCCAGTCGAAGTCCGTAATGGCTCAAACACCCTGAATTTCAGCGCCAAATACTACTCCCCTGAGGGTAACGCTACGGCAGGCGATGCGAGCGCCGTTGCCACCTACACCGTGACCTATTCGTAACCTTCTGGCCCGGCCACGTCGCCGGGCCTGATTCAACTTTCAGGAGAGTTGATATGCGCGCATTAACATGGATTTGTTTAGCTGGCTCGCTGTGCTCGTCTACAGCATATGCTGGCGGTGTGGGGTTGGGCACAACGCGGATGGTCTACCTCAGCAGCGCGACACAATCAATGCTACAGGTCAGAAATACGCATCCTGACTCCTCATTTCTCATCCAGTCATGGGTTGAAAATGAGAAAGATGAACGTACCAACGATTTTGTCATTACACCGCCTCTGTATGTCTTAAAACCGGCAACCGAAAGCGTAGTGAAAATGATGTTTAACGGCAAATCCCTACCACAGGACCGGGAAACGCTGTACTGGATAACGGTTAAAGCCATTCCGCAACAAACCAAAGGTGCATCCAGCAATTCACTGCAATTTGCCTCGGCAAATCGCATTAAAGTTTTTTACCGTCCGGAAGGACTCAAAAGTGGTACTGCCGACGGGTGGAAAAAAATAACCGGTGATTACCGTGCTGGCAAAATTACGCTCAATAACCCGACGCCTTATTACCTCACCACCATCAATTTAAAAATCGATGGTCAGTCGGTGCAACCGGTCATGGTCCCTCCGAAAGCAAGCGTAACGCTGGCAGGTTCATTCACTCAAGCAACTGCTTTTAGCTATCAGACCATCAATGATTACGGCGCATGGACACCTGTCACCAGTCAGTCTTTGACCCGGAAATAAAACAAGAACAAGAAAGGTGCGATCGCGTGAAAGCAAGAATCGTCTGTGTCCTGATGATCTGCCATGCCATTCGGTATGTCTCTGCTGCAGAGAACGGTTTGCAATTTAATCCTGCATTCCTCAACGGCGAAAGCGGGAATATTGCCGATCTCTCATGGATCAATACAGGGAGCGCCTTACCGCCTGGCGAATACAATATTAACGTTTATATCAATACAAATTACGCCTTTACCGGGGATGTAAAATTCAGCGTTGATAAAAATAAAGCGTCAGGCGACGCCCTGCCCTGCCTCACAACACAGCAAATTAACACGTTAGGTATCGATAGCCGCCAGGCGACGGAAGAACTGCTGTCATCAGGCCAGCAATGCTATTTTTTGGATCATGTTTTCCCTGGCGCCAGCTTTGATTTCGACCAGAAGACGCTGACGCTCAACCTCAGCCTGCCGCAAAGCTATATGCGTAACCTACCGCGTGGATACATCAACCCGGAGAGCTGGGAGTCCGGCATCTCTTCTGCGTGGCTGAACTATGTCGTTAACGGTTCTGACAATGAGATCAGGGACGATACGCGTACCCGAACCCGGCAGCTATTCGTCAGCCTGAATAGCGGTGTAAATCTGGGTGCATGGCGGCTGCGTGATTACACGACGTGGACCAAAAATACTAATGAGTTTAACCACGTACAGACCTGGCTACAGCGGGAAATACCCGCCCTGCGAGCACAAGCTTACGCCGGGGAAACGTATACATCTGCCCAGGTATTTGACTCCGTTGGCCTACGCGGGGTCGCGTTGAAAACCGATGATAATATGCTGCCCGCCAGCCTCATCGGCTATGCGCCAGAGGTTCGTGGAATCGCACGCAGCAACGCGACCGTTACCGTACAGCAGAATGGCAACATTATTTATCAGACTAACGTCTCCTCCGGAGCGTTCATCCTGAAAGATCTCTACCCCACCTCATCGGGTGGTGATTTGCTGGTAACGATTCAGGAGAGCGACGGCAGCAAAACGCAATATACCGTGCCGTTTGCAAGTGTGCCGAATCTGGTGCGCAGCGGACAGATAAAATATGCCCTCAGCGCCGGAAAATTCCGTGCGGTCAACAATCAGCACACGCCGTCATTTGCCCAAGGAGAGCTGTTTTTCGGTTGGGAATACGGTCTGACTTTTTATGGCGGTGCGCAGTTTGCAGAACGCTACAACGGGCTCGCGTTGGGTATCGGACAAAATCTTGGGCGCTTTGGGGCATATTCCGTCGATCTGACTCATGCCCGCAGCACGCTGGCTGATGATCAACGCTACACCGGAGATTCTGTACGCCTGCGATACAGCAAGCTAATGAATAACATCGGAACGCGCTTTAATTTCTACTCGCTGCGCTACTCGACGCAGGGATTCTATACGCTCAGCGATACGGCCTATAAGGGAATGACGGGCGGTACGGTGAAACAGACAGCAGAGGCAGAAGGTGCCGTCACCACCAGCTATGAGAACATGTATAACCTGCGTATGTCGCGTAAAGCGAAAAATCAGCTGCTGCTGTCGCAACCAATAGGTAAGTTTGGCTCACTTTCTCTGTCATGGGATCGACAAACCTACTGGCACACCACCAACAAGACGCAAAGCATGCAGTTCGCATGGAACGCCATGGTAAGCAATGTCTCCCTTGGCGTGGGTTTTCAGCGCAGCACCAATTTGTTCAATAGCCATAAAGATAACATCCTGGCGATGTCGCTTTCCGTGCCATTTGGCAACCCGCAACTGGCCACCAGAGCACGTTTTTCCACCACGCGCGCGGGCTCAACGGGAGCCACCAGCAGTGCGGGTGTGAGCGGCTATGTCCCCGGACAAGAGAACCTATTTTATAACGTCAACCAGCGCTACGGCGCGCAGCAACGATACGGAGCCGATGCCGCATTACAGTATGAAGGGCAATGGGGCAATTACAACCTGGGCTACAGCTACTCCAGTGACTCCCGCAATATTAGCTACGGCATGAGCGGCGGCGCGGTGCTGCACGAAGATGGTATGACGCTCAGCCAGCCGCTGGGGAATACCAACATTCTGGTCAAAGCGCCGGGCGCCAGTAGCGTGGCGGTACTTAATCACAAAGGCATCAAGACGGATAGCCGCGGCTATGCCGTCATTCCATACGCCACGCCATATCGCGTCAACCAGGTCGCGCTGGATGTCACTACTGCCGGAAACGACGTTGAGTTGGAAAACGCCATCGTCAGCAAAACGCCGACCGATGGCGCGCTGGTGCGCGCAACCATCGTAACCCGGCGGGGAGCGAAGGCCCTGTTCGTTATCCGCTACCGCAATGAGGTGTTGCCATTTGGCACCCTCGTATCGCTTGCCGATGAGCAGATCGCTAGCATCGTAGGAGATGGCGGAAGCCTTTACCTACCCGGCCTACCGGCCGAAGGTACCCTCAGCGCCGTCTGGGGACAGGGCAGCGACAGTGAGTGCGTCGTTAAATACCGCCTGAACCCAGAGGATTACAGCGCCCACACCGGCCTTTATTCACAGGAGGTGGTATGTCAGTAGCAACCAGGATATCAGGCATTGCGCTGTTTGTTGCTCTCGCCGCCCCCGCTCATGGCTATGATGTGCTGGTCTCCATAACCGGCAATCTCATCGGCAATACCTGCGTGGTTTCTGCCGATTCAGAAGAACAAACCGTCCCGCTGGGCACCATCGGTACGAAGCAGTTTCATGAGCCTGGCGCGGTGAGCAATATCAAACAGGCCTTCACGCTAACGCTGGAAGAGTGCGGCCCAACCTTTACCGGCGTGAAAATTCGCTTTAGCGGCACGCCGGACGACCTCAACCCAAAGCTGATTAAGATAGACGAAGGCGGCGCGACAGGCGTGGCGGTACAAATCCTTGATAAAGACAGCATACCGATCCCGCTGGAAGACAAAACGACGGCTTACGGTACCTCGGGAGATGAACGCGTGCAGATGACATTTTATGCCCGACTGGTGGCCAACGGCGGTGCTGTCAGCGCCGGGGACGTTTCTGCCATCGCGACCTGGACTACGGAGTATCAATAAATGCGTTTCTTACTACTTATCGGCTGGCTGTGCGTCAGCGCCCGGGTTTTGGCGCTGGATTGGGTATCCGATATTACGCTCTCCCCCCAAATGATGGCCTACTCCGGTCCCGCAGACTCCATTATGCCGGGGAACGTTATCGGCTCAGCGTGGAGCGCGACGGCTGACGTACAAAGAGTGTTCAAGTGCGGAGGAATACTTAATCTCTGTGAAAAAGGAACCCTGCAACCAAGCAACAGCGCCGTACCTGCTGGGATCACCGTCAACGTTGATGGCATCAGCTACAGCGTGTTTGAAACCGGCGTCCCGGGTATCGGTTATATCATCGGCCTGAAGGATTTTAGCGCCACAAAATATGTGCCGCTACAAACCGGCGTGACCCAAAGCTATCCTGCAGAAGGCACAAACCCTCTTGCCAATGACCTGGGATGGTCGGCAAAAGTGACGTTTATTAAAACGGGGAATACGCTGAAGTCAGGCGTTTATCAAACATCAACTATCAGCGCTGCGACCCTGACCGCTTATGCTTTTCTAGGTGATAGCAACACGGCGCAGGTGATTATCAATCCCACGACAATTACGGTGGAAGCCAGCGGTTGTACGGTAAGCACCAAAAGTGCCAATATCGATCTGGGCGCTCCGGATATTCATACCTTGCCTAGCGTCGGCAGCACGTCGCCTTCGGGCTCATTTAACGTCAGCCTGACCTGCGACGAACAGGTAGCTCTCTATGCGGTAATGACGGATCAGACCACGCCAACGAATACCTCTTCCACCGTGACGCTAACCAACGATTCAACCGCCTCAGGTATCGGCGTACAGTTCTTTTATAACGGCAACGGCCCGTTGATGATGGGACCGGACAGCTCCGCAGCGGGCACCGAAAACCAGTTCTTTATCCAGACCACCACGGCAACCCAAATATTGTCGCTACCGTTCCAGGCGCAGTACGTTCGCACCGGCGAACTGGTACCAGGAAGCGCAAACGCCCTCGCGAGCATTACGTTTTCTTATCAGTAACGTTCTCCCTTGGCATGCTCGACCCGTTCAGCAGCTTTTTGATGCTGAACGGTATTTGCACTCTCGCTCTGCGTATGAAGCAGTAATGCGCTCGCAGAATGGCTGGGCAGTGAACGACAGAATAGTTAACCTATCAGTTGCCGCCGGCTTTCTTAATCGCCGCTTCCAGCGAGTCTTTATCTGCAAGCCCTGGGAAGACGGTAATGGTGGCTTCGGTCGCGCCGGTAGTTGGCATGACGATCACGCCCGGCGTCCCGCTCAGACCAATCTCCTGGGCCAACGTGTTGGTGCTCTGCAGTACCGCGTCAACATCCGCCGCTTTTTTGGCGTCGAAGTTCACTTTCTTCGCCTGCTGCTGGACATCTGCCGCCGTCAGCTTGCCTTCGTTATGCCCGGTAGCATAAATCCCGTTGTGGTAGGTCAGGTAAGCCTCTGCCCCCTTCTGCTGATAAATTTGCAGGCCGGTTTTCGCGGCGGTCAGCGAGGTTTCCCAACGGCTGCCGAAAATAGGCCACTCTTTAAACGCAAAACGGGTCTGCGGATGCGCTTTGATCACCTGCTCCATCACCGGCGCCAGACGGCTACAGTAAATGCACTGGTAATCAAAGAATTCGATCACGGTAACCTTGCCATCTGCCGGGCCGTAGGTCGGGGTATTTTTATCCTGGGTCAGCGCAGCCTGGTTTTGCATCACCGCCTGGGTTGCTGCGCTCGCCTGCTGCTCTTGCTGAATTTGCTGCAGCTTCTGGCTGGCCTGTAGCAGCACCTCCGGGTGCGCGACTAAATAATCCGCGGCAATTTTGCCAATGCGGGCTTCTTGCTCCGGCGTAAAGGTTGCGGCAGGAGCCTCTGCGGCCGTTGCCAAAACCGGAAGTAACGTGGCGCCAAGCAATGCGCCAGTCAGTATTTTTTTCATACCAGCCATGAGGGTAATCCTTGCGATGAGTAAAACGGCAGGTGAGCCTAACGGGACAAGGTAACACTCTTTACTGGGGAATCATCGTGACACGATGCGTTGATTAGTAACTTTATTTTTCAATATGACACGATGGCGCAACAGGGGTACGCTTTCCCGTTGAGATCTTTTTTTAATGGTATGAGTCAGGCATGAATGAGTTAGTTAATCAGTGGGATATCGTCGTCATTTTGCTGCAAATCATCGCTATCGATCTGCTGCTTGGCGGTGACAATGCGGTGGTGATTGCCATGGCGTGTCGCAAGCTGCCGCCGGAACTACGGACCAAAGCCATTCTTATTGGTACCGCCGGTGCCATCGTGGCACGGGTTCTGTTGCTGGCCATCGCCCTCTACCTGCTCTCACTGCCGTGGCTGAAAATTGTTGGCGCCCTGCTGCTGCTGTGGATCGGCATCAAGCTGGTCGCCAACCAGGAAGAGAATGAAGAGGTCAGCAGCTCAGGCAGCCTGTGGCAAACCGCCGTCACTATTACGGTCGCCGATGTGATCATGTCACTGGATAACGTGCTCGCCGTCGCCGCGGCTGGCAAAGGCCATCTGCTGTTGGTGGCGCTGGGCGTGCTGATCAGCATCCCGATTATCGTCGCCGGCAGCAAACTGGTGCTCGCCATCCTCAACCGCTTCCCGGTGGTTATCCTGCTGGGCGGCGCGCTGATCGGCTGGATTGCCGGGTCGATGTGGGTGACCGACCCGACCATTGTGCGCCTGTTCCCGCACGCGCCCGACTCGCTCTCGCTGATTGCCGGCGCTCTTGGCGCCGCGCTGGTGCTGCTGGAAGGACTGCGCCGCAACTACCGGACCCGCCCGGCCAAATAACCCCCCCCTGCCCACAACACACGCCGTCAACCCCGACGGCGTCAAGTTTCCCGCACATTCCTGCTCCACACGCCCTCATTTGCCCTAAGCTTAGAGGTGAAAGCTGTGACCACTGCATCAATCCAAATGAGATAACGCCATGGAATTAAAGGACTATTATACTATTCTAGGGGTTAAGCCAACGGACGATCTAAAAACCATCAAGACCGCCTACCGCCGTCTGGCACGTAAATATCACCCCGATGTCAGCAAAGAAGCCGATGCCGAAGCACAATTCAAAGACCTCGCCGAAGCCTGGGAAGTGCTCAAAGATGAACAGCGTCGCGCCGAGTATGACCAGCTCTGGCAGCACCGCAACGATCCGCAGTTTGGTCGTCAGCAGCAGCAGACCCACGAGCAGAGCTACAGCCAGCAGGACTTTGACGATATCTTCTCATCGATGTTCGGTCAGCAGGCGCACCACGCCCGCCGCCAGCATGCCGCGCGCGGCCACGATCTGGAGATTGAAGTTGCAGTCTTCCTCGAAGAGACTCTCGCCGAGCAGACCCGCACCATCAGCTATTCCCTGCCGGTCTATAACGTCTTTGGGATGGTCGAGAGCGAAACCCCGAAAACGCTGAATGTGAAAATCCCCGCCGGGGTCAGCGACGGCCAGCGTATCCGCCTGAAAGGCCAGGGGACGCCGGGGGAAAACGGCGGGCCAAATGGCGATCTGTGGCTGGTTATCCATATCGCCCCGCATCCGCTGTTCGATATTGTCGGGCATAACCTGGAAATCGTCCTGCCGCTGGCGCCGTGGGAAGCCGCGCTGGGTGCGAAGGTCACCATCCCGACGCTCAAAGAGAGCATCCTACTGACCATTCCGCCGGGCAGCCAGGCGGGGCAACGCCTGCGCATCAAAGGTAAAGGGCTGGCAAGCAAAACGACGACCGGCGATTTATACGCAGTGATAAAAATCGTCATGCCGCCGAAACCGAACGACAAAACCAGCGCACTCTGGCAGCAGCTGGCCGATGCAGAGGCTGGCTTCGCGCCGCGTAAAGCATGGGAGAAAGCATAATGGCTAAGATGACGGTGACGTTCACCATAAGCGAAGTTTGTCTGCATACCGGCGTGTCTGAGGATGACCTGAGGGAAATCGTCGGCCTGGGCGTGATTGAGCCGCGCCAGCCGCAGGCTGAGGCCTGGCTGTTCGATGACAGCGCGGTGGTGATTGTCCATCGCGCGCTGCGCCTGCGCCGGGAGCTGGAGCTGGACTGGCCGGGCATCGCGGTAGCCTTAACGCTACTGGATGAAAACGCCCGCCTGACCCGCGAGAACCGACTGCTGCAACAACAGCTGGCCCGTTTTCTGACTCACGGCTAATCCCGCCAACAGTAACGTCGGGCCAGACGGCCCGACGGTTCTTTAACGGCTCCCTTAACGATTCCTTTAACGATACCCTTAACGATGAACCCACTCCGGCAGCCAGTCGCCGTGGCTGGCAATCAGATCGTCCACCAGGGCATAGATCTCCTCGATCCCCAGCGCCGCCGCAGTGTGCGGATCCATCATCGTTGCGTAATAGATATAGTCACGATTTTCGTTGAGGATCGCTTCGGTCAGTAGCGTCTGGACGTTAATGTTGGTCTGCATTAAGGCGGCCAGATGGGCCGGCAGCTTCCCGACTTTGGTGGGCTGAATGCCGTTGGCGTCCACCAGGCAGGCCACCTCCACGCAGCAGCCCTGCGGCAGGTTATCGATCAACCCCTCGTTACGAACGTTGCCGTAGACCACGCTCGGCTCGCCGGTCCAGATCGCATTCATGATGGTGCTGGCATATTCACGAGAAGGCTTAATCTCAATCCGTTCGCTAGATTTATACAGCTCCAGCTCTTTATGCCAGTTAGCCACCTGCTCTACGCAGCGTTTCGGGTACTCATCCAGCGGCACCTGGTAGCGGGTAATCAGGTCTTCCCGCCCTGGTTTGATAAACCACGGCGTATATTCGGCGAAGTGCTCAGAGGACTCGGTGACGAAGTAGCCGAGCTTTTTGAACATCTCATAGCGCACGATATTCTGGCAGCGCGAGTTCTCGCGATGTTTCGGCGCCCGCCCGTCAGCGTAGGCCTGCAGCATCTCCGGGTAAAGGTCAGTGTAGCTGCCGTCCGCCAGCTTTTTCTCCAGCGACAGATAGAACGCCATATGGTTGATCCCCGCGCAGCGATAGCGTAAATCCGCCGGGTCGAGGTCAAGGTCGTGCGCCAGCTCTTCCGCCGTCCCCTGTACCGAATGGCACAACCCCACCTGCTTGATATGCGGGTAACGCGCGTACATCGCCCAGGTGTTCATCGCCATCGGATTGACGTAGTTCAGCATGGTGGCCTGCGGGCACACGTCGGTCATGTCGTCGCAAATTTGCCACAGGTGCGGAATGGTGCGTAACGCCCGCATGATCCCCCCAGGCCCCAGGGTATCGGCGATCGTTTGCTCCAGCCCGTGCAGCTTACAGACTTCAAAATCGGTCACGGTACAGGGTTGATAGCCGCCAATCTGGAAGGCCACCACCACAAAATCCGCGTCCTGCAGCGCGACTCGCTGGTCACGATGGCAGCTAATTTCACCATCGGCGCCAACGGAATCCATCAGCTTGCGCACCACAATATGTGATTCTTCTAGCCGCGTCGTATCAATATCCATTAACGCGATATGGGCCGATTTCAGCGCCGGGCGCTGAAAAACATCACCGAGGATATTTTTAACAAAAACCGTTGAACCCGCGCCGATAAAGGTAATTTTTGGGGCAGACATAGAGCGTTCTCCATCATGTCATTGTGTCCATGTAGAGTGGCATGCCCGCCGCTCGCCTCGCTGCCCCCTTCCCCACGGAGCATTCCCGAAAACTCAGATCGCCGGTGGTCACACACAAAATCTGAGTTTATGAGAATAATTTGGCGGAAAAGGAGAGAAAACGGGCCGTTTTCTCCGCTAAGATAGACGCATGTCGGTGCAAAAAAACAGCAACTGTGACGATTCAGGAACCTCTTTCTGCATGGAAAAACATCACGATCCGTTTATGAGCAGCAGCGACGAGAAAGACACCCGCAGCCCGCTGGCGCTCTACTCCGAATACCAGCGGATGGATATCGAATTGCGCCCGCCGCACGCCATGACCACCAGCCACTGGCACGGCCAGGTTGAGGTCAACGTCCCCTTTGACGGCGATGTGGAATACCTGATCAACAACGAAGCGGTGCAAATCAAGCAGGGCTATATCAGCCTGTTCTGGGCCTGTACGCCGCATCAGCTGACGCGCCCCGGCAATTGCCAGCAAATGGCGATCTTCAATCTACCGATGCACCTGTTTTTATCGTGGCCGCTCGACCGCGAGCTTATCAATAACGTCACTCACGGGATGGTCATCAAATCGCTCTCCGCCCAGCAGCTCAGCGCCTTTGAAGTGCAGCGCTGGCAGCAGGAGCTGAACAGCGACAACGAACAGATCCGCCAGCTGGCCATCGATGAAATCGCCCTGATGCTTAAGCGCTTTAGCCTTTCCGGCTGGCAGCCGATTCTGGTGAATAAAACCTCGCGCACCCACAAACACAGCGTCTCGCGTCATGCCCAGTTTTACGTCAGCCAGATGCTCGAGTTTATCGCCAGCCACTACGATCAGGCGCTGACCGTCGCCGACGTCGCCGAACACGTCAAACTCAACGCGAATTATGCGATGGGGATTTTTCAGCGGGTGATGCAGCAGACCATGAAGCAGTACATCACCGCGATGCGGATTAACCACGTCCGTGCCCTGCTCAGCGATACCGACAAAACGATTCTCGACATTGCGCTGATCGCCGGGTTTCGCTCCAGCAGCCGCTTCTACAGCACCTTTACCCGCTATGTCGGCATGCCGCCGCAGCAATACCGCAAACTCAGCCAGCAACGGCGACAGGGGCTACCGTCCCAGCCATAAACCGGCAAAAAAAATGCCGCCGGGGAAGCCCACGGCGGCATGTTTAGCGGAGACAGCGCTTACTCGTTGATACGCGGATGCTGCTGTACCAGACGGGAACGTTTTTCCTGCAGTTCCGCGATTTCCTGGTCGAGATCTTCGATTTTGTGCTCAATGTTATCGTGATGCTCGCGCAGGATCTCTTTCGCTTCCTGGATATCCGATGCGGCAGGCGTCGCCCCTTTCAGCGGGCGGTTTGCCGTCTCTTTCATCGTCAGGCCGGTCATCAGGCCGATAACCGCAATCACCATCAGATAGTACGCCGGCATCATCAGGTTCTGCGAAGTTTCTACCAGCCAGGCCGCCAGCGTTGGCGTCAGACCCGCCACCAGCACCGAGATGTTAAAGGCGCTCGCCAGGGCGCTAAAGCGAATATGGGTCGGGAACATCGCCGGCAGCGATGAGGCCATCACGCCGATGAAGCAGTTAAGCACCACCGCCAGCAGCAGCAGACCGGCGAAAATCAGGCTGATCACGTTGCTGTTAATCATGATAAAGGCCGGAATCGACAACACGAACAGCGCGACGCTACCGATAAGAATAAACGGGCGGCGGCCAAAACGGTCGCTGAGCAGGCCGATAATCGGCTGGACGAACAGCATCCCGATCATGATGGCGATAATAATCAGCACCCCATGATCTTCCGAGTAGTGCAGGTTATGCGACAGGTAGCTCGGCATGTAGGTGAGCAGCATGTAGTAGGTCACGTTGGTGGAAATCACCAGACCAATACAGGTCAGCAGGCTACGCCAGTGTTTGGTCGCAATCTCTTTGAACGAGACTTTTGGCCCTTCCTGCAATCCTTCACGGTCGCCCTGCTCCAGGGTTTCAACGTGCTGCTGGAACGCCGGGGTCTCTTCCAGCGCATGGCGCAGATAGAGGCCAATCAGCCCTAACGGCAGCGCCAGGAAGAACGGCAAACGCCAGCCCCACTCGAGGAAGCTCTCTTCACCCACGATGCTGGAGATCAGCACCACCACGCCAGCACCAAGCACAAATCCGGCTATCGAACCGAAGTCCAGCCAGCTGCCCATAAAGCCACGCTTACGGTCAGGTGAGTATTCGGCAACGAAGATCGACGCACCGGTATACTCTCCGCCGACCGAAAAGCCCTGCGCCATTTTACACAGCAGCAGCAGAATCGGCGCCCAGATACCAATCGAGGCATAGGACGGAATCAAGCCGATACAGAAGGTACTGATCGACATAATGACGATGGTGATGGCCAGTATTTTTTGGCGACCATATTTATCCCCCAGCATGCCGAAGAACAGGCCACCAAGCGGACGGATTAAGAACGGAACGGAGAATGTCCCAAGCGCAGCAATCATCTGCACGCTGGGGTCGGCATCGGGGAAGAAGACTTTACCTAAGGCATACGCCACAAAACCATACACACCAAAATCAAACCACTCCATCGCATTACCCAGCGATGCTGCGGTGATGGCCTTCTTAAGCTTACCATCGTCAATGATGGTGACATCACGCAAGGTGATTGGCTTTATTTTTTTTCTTTTAAGCATATTTTTCCTCTAAAGCTTCGCCGTGAGCGCACAGATCGCCGCCATACGGCAAAGCCGTGGCGTTGTGCGTTAGGAGCGGCGAGTTGCTGTGCTCCTCTTCTCAAGCGTAGCAGGTTTGCCTGCACTGTCTGCTGACAGTCCGTACAACCGAACCTGTTGACGCCTGCTCTGGCATTTATCAATAAATAGAGCTACTCATAAATTTGCTGAATTTACGAACTCTCCTTTTTTACCCTAACAGTGTTTAAATTTGGGATCAACTTCACGAAAAATTTCGGGTCGAATAACTTAGTCGAGAAAAATTAATAGGTTCCATGAACATAAGCGCAGAAAGGTTTATTTCTGGATAAGCCGGGCGATAGTCAGCCCGCCATATTTCTGGCATAGCCGCGGATTAATTCGGCTATTTCCCTGGTGCTATTATCATAAAAAAAGACCCGACAAAAGTACGTGAATAGGCTATAATCACCCTCACTTTCGGCTATCAGCCGCTGTTTAAAGGGCCAACGCCCTGTTTTCATCAGCCATCACGAGGAACGCCATGCAACTGCCACACTGCCCACAATGCCAATCTGAATACACCTATGAAGATAACGGCATGTTTATCTGCCCGGAATGCGCCCATGAATGGAACAATACCGAGCCATCTGACGATAATGACGCACTGGTGGTAAAAGATGCGAACGGCAATTTACTCGCCGATGGCGATAGCATTACCGTGATTAAAGATCTGAAGGTCAAAGGCAGCTCTTCGATGCTGAAAATTGGCACCAAAGTGAAGAATATCCGTCTGGTCGAAGGCGATCATAACATCGACTGCAAAATTGATGGTTTTGGCCCGATGAAGCTGAAATCAGAATTCGTGAAAAAGAATTAATCTTATTCCCTACCCTCAGCGGCGTTATTTCCCTGCGGCGGAAAAAGATGACGGATTAAATTAACGAATATCATAGTGCAGTACCGTCCACTTATTTCCGCTGTAACGCCGTGCCCACACCAGGTTTTTACCGCCTGGCCCGAAGTGCCCATCTTCCTCTACGCTTAAAGGGTCTTTCGTTATCTGAGGTCATCACCATGTCCCTGAGTCCCTACCTCTCCTACAGTGGCAACTGCGCAGAGGCGATAGCGTTTTACCAACACGCGCTAGGTGCCGAGCTAGTCCACCAGATCACCTACGGCGAAATGCCGCAGAACAGTCAGGATGCCCAGGACGGCTGCCCTTCCGGCCTGCAAATCTCCCCGGATTGCATCGCCCACGCCAGCCTGCGCGTCGCGGGAAGCGAACTGATGCTCGGCGACAGCCCCGGCGACGATAGCGGCCGTTATGTCGGATTTAACCTGGTGCTCGACACCCAGGACCTGGCCGAAGGGAAGCGTTGGTTTGACAACCTCGCCGACGGTGGACGCGTCGAAATGCCCTGGCAGGAAACGTTCTGGGCCCATGGTTTTGGCCGGGCCATCGATCGTTTTGGCGTACCGTGGATGGTCAACGTCGTCAAACAATCCTAACCACAGTCCACCTCGGGCGGGCTCTCCCGCCCTGTCACTCTGCCGGCACTCACTCTTCATCCATCGGTCATTATGCGTTAACCGAAATGTAACAAAAACGCGTCAGGATCGGGCCACTCTCAGAAGGAAATCCCTTCTTCTGCTCAGTGAGGCTCGATTGACATGCACTTATCCAGACATCCGACCAGTTATCCCACCCGGTATCAGGAAATAGCCGCCAAACTTGAGCAGGAGCTGCGTCACCACTATCGCTGCGGTGACTACCTGCCCGCCGAACAGCAGCTGGCAACGCGCTTTGACGTCAACCGCCACACCCTGCGTCGGGCGATCGACCAGCTGGTAGAGCGCGGCTGGGTCCAGCGCCGTCAGGGCGTCGGGGTGCTGGTGCTGATGCGTCCTATCGATTACCCACTTAACGCCCAGGCCCGCTTTAGCCAGAACCTGCTCGAGCAGGGCAGCCACCCGACCAGCGAAAAGCTGCTGTCGGTACTGCGCCCGGCCAGTAGCCACGTCGCCGAGGCCTTTGGCATTCAGGAAGGGGATAATGTCATCCATCTGCGCACCCTGCGCCGCGTCAACGGCGTCGCGCTATGCCTGATCGATCACTACTTCGCCGACCTGCGCTTCTGGCCCGCACTGCAAACCTTTACCCACGGTTCGCTGCACGATTTCCTGCATCAGCAGCTGAATGTCGAACTGACCCGCACGCGAACCAAAATCAGCGCCCGCCGCGCCCAGGCCAAAGAGAGCAACATTCTCGGGATCCCCAACATGGCGCCGCTGCTGTGCGTAAGAACTCTCAACCACCGGGCCGGCGAGCAGCAGGCCACGGAGTACTCCGTCAGCCTGACCCGGGCGGACATGATTGAATTCACCATGGAGCACTGAATGCACTTTGATACCGCCACCCGCCAGCGCTGGATGTCCGTGCTGGCCCACAGTGAACCACAAGAACTTGAAGCGCGGATGCAGGCCCTCAAGCTGGCGCCATCGTATGAGCTGATTCGCACGCCGGAAACTGGCCTGGTTCAGCTGCAGGCCCGCATGGGAGGGATCGGCGACCGGTTCTTCGCCGGCGATGCCACCTTAACCCGCGCAGCGGTTCGCCTGAGCGACGGCATCATCGGCTACAGCTGGATACTGGGGCGCGATCGTCCCCACGCCGAGCGCTGTGCCACCATCGACGCGCTGATGCAATCGCCCCACCATTTTCACACCCTGATGGAAACCCTGATTACCCCGCTGGAAGCACAACGAAGCGCGCGCATTGAAGCCCGACGCGCCGAAGTCAACGCCAGCCGGGTCGACTTCTTTACTCTGGTTCGCGGAGATAACGCATGACCTTACAAACCGCTTTTACCCTACCGGTGCAGGATGCCCAACACAGTTTTCGTCGTCTGCTGAAAGCCATGAGCGAGCCGGGCGTGATTGTCGCCCTGCAGCAGCTCCAGCACGGCTGGCAACCCCTGAGCGTCGCCTCAACCAGCCTGCTGCTGACCCTGGCGGATCACGACACGCCAGTGTGGCTCTCCTCGGCGCTGCATAACGACCTGGTCGGCCAGAATTTGCGTTTTCATACCGGCGCCCCGCTGGTAGAACTGCCGCAACAGGCGGTGTTCGCCGTCACCGACGATCGCATCAGCAGCGAGCAGCTTAACGTCCTTTCCGCCGGCACCGTCGCCGCCCCGGAAACCGGCGTCACCCTGATCGTCCAGCTCGCCAGCCTCAGCGGCGGACGCATGCTGCGCCTCACCGGCGCCGGTATCGCCGAAGAGCGGATGATCGCCCCGCAGCTGCCGGACTGCATTATTGATGAACTGACCGAACGCCCGCACCCGTTCCCGCTCGGTATTGACCTGATCCTGACCTGCGGTGAGCGGCTGCTGGCGATCCCTCGAACCACTCACGTGGAGGTTTGCTAATGTATGTTGCCGTCAAAGGCGGGGAAAAGGCGATTGTCGCCGCTCACGCCTTACAGGAACATAAACGCCGGGGCGATGGCGGGCTTACGGAACTGAGCGTTGACCAGATTGCCCAGCAGTTTCACCTGGCCATCGACCGCGTGATGACCGAAGGCGGCATCGCCGATCGCGAACTGGCGGCGCTGGCGCTGAAACAGGCCAGCGGCGACAACGTCGAGGCCATTTTTTTACTGCGTGCCTGGCGCACCACCGTGCCCCGTCTGGCGGTGAGTGAACCGCTCGATACCGCCAGCATGCGCCTGGAGCGGCGGATTTCGGCGGTTTACAAAGACATTCCCGGCGGCCAGATGCTCGGTCCCACCTACGATTACACCCACCGCCTGCTGGATTTTACGCTGCTGGCACAGGGCGAGACGCCGCCACTACGCACCGCCGTATCGCCGCCGGAAGCCACGCCGCATGTTTTTAACCTGCTGGTGCAGGAGGGGCTGGCGAAAGCAGAGCAGGATAGCCACACCCCGCCGGACGACATCACCCGCAACCCACCGGTCTACCCGGGCTCCCGTTCATCGCGATTACAACAGCTGGTACGCGCCGATGAGGGCTACCTGCTGGCGCTGGCCTATTCCACCCAGCGCGGCTACGGCCGCAACCACCCTTTTGCCGGCGAGATCCGCAGCGGCTACGTCAGCGTGGACATCGTGCCGGAAGAGCTGGGTTTTGCGGTCAACATCGGCGAATTGCTGATGACCGAGTGTGAAATGGTCAACGGTTTTGTCGCCCCTGAGCAGGAGCCGCCGCACTTTACCCGCGGCTACGGCCTGACTTTCGGCATGAGCGAACGTAAAGCGATGGCGATGGCGCTGGTGGACCGCGCGCTGCAGGCACCGGACTACGGCGAGGAGATCGCCAGCCCGGCGCAAGATGAAGAGTTTGTCCTCGCCCATGCGGATAACGTCGAGGCGGCCGGTTTTGTCTCGCATCTCAAGCTGCCCCACTATGTCGATTTCCAGGCCGAACTGGCGCTGCTGAAACGCCTGCAACGGGAGAATGAACGTGGCTAATTCCCTCACTGGCTACAACTTTGCTTATCTTGATGAGCAGACCAAGCGCATGATCCGCCGGGCGATTCTCAAAGCGGTGGCGATCCCCGGCTACCAGGTTCCGTTCGGCGGTCGCGAAATGCCGATGCCCTACGGGTGGGGGACCGGCGGGATCCAATTGACCGCCAGCGTTATTGGCGAGCATGACGTCCTGAAGGTGATCGATCAGGGCGCCGACGACACCACCAACGCGGTATCGATTCGCCAGTTCTTTCAGCGCGTCACCGGCGTTGCCACCACCGAAGCGACCTGCGATGCCACGCTGATCCAGACTCGCCACCGGATCCCGGAGACGCCGCTGACCGAAGATCAGATCCTGATCTTCCAGGTGCCGATCCCCGAGCCGCTACGCTTTATCGAGCCGCGCGAAACCGAGACCCGCACCATGCATGCGCTGGAAGAGTACGGCGTGATGCAGGTGAAGCTGTATGAAGATATTGCCCGTTTCGGCCACATCGCCACCACCTACGCCTACCCGGTCAAGGTGAACGGCCGCTATGTGATGGACCCGTCGCCCATTCCAAAATTCGATAACCCGAAGATGCACATGATGCCCGCGCTGCAGCTGTTTGGCGCCGGACGCGAAAAACGCATCTACGCGGTACCGCCGTATACCCCGGTGGAAAGTCTCGATTTCGACGACCACCCGTTTACCGTGCAGGAGTGGGATGAGCCCTGCGCCATCTGCGGCTCCCGCCACAGCTATCTTGATGAAGTGGTGCTGGATGACAGCGGCAAACGCATGTTTGTCTGCTCCGATACCGACTATTGCCGCCAACAGAGTGAGGCGCTGAACAAATGAGCCATCCGTTACTCGCGGTCAATCAACTGACCCATCTCTATGCACCGGGCAAAGGCTTCAGCGACGTCTCTTTTGAGCTATGGCCCGGTGAAGTGCTGGGTATCGTCGGCGAATCCGGCTCAGGGAAAACCACCCTGCTGAAAGCCATCTCCGCGCGTCTGGCGCCCCAGCAGGGCGAAGTGCGTTACGAGAACCGCTCGCTGTATGGCATGAGCGAAGCTGAACGTCGGCATCTGCTGCGCACCGAGTGGGGCGTGGTGCATCAGCATCCGATGGATGGTCTGCGCCGTCAGGTGTCGGCAGGTGGCAACATCGGCGAGCGTCTGATGGCAACCGGCGCGCGCCACTACGGCAGTATTCGCGCGACCGCCGAACAGTGGCTGAATGATGTGGAAATTCCGCCGTCGCGCATCGATGACCTGCCCACCACCTTTTCCGGCGGGATGCAGCAGCGCCTGCAAATTGCCCGCAACCTCGTCTCCCAACCAAAGCTGGTGTTTATGGATGAGCCAACCGGCGGTCTGGACGTATCAGTACAGGCTCGTCTGCTCGACCTGCTGCGCGGCCTGGTGGTGGAGCTGAATCTGGCGGTGGTGATTGTCACCCACGATCTGGGCGTCGCGCGCCTGCTGGCCAACCGACTGCTGGTCATGAAGCAGGGTCAGGTGGTGGAAAGTGGCCTCACCGACCGGGTGCTGGACGACCCGCATCACCCCTATACCCAGCTGTTGGTGTCATCAGTGTTGCAGAACTAACCCCCGGCGTAGCATCGCCGGGAAGGTACAAATGCAAAAGAGGCTAAAAATGAACGCGATCCGCGTCGAAAACGTACACAAAACCTTTGTTCTGCATCAGCAGCATGGCATTCGTCTGCCGGTCCTTGCCGACGCCTCTTTAACCGTCGACGCCGGAGAATGCGTGGTGCTGCACGGGCATTCCGGCAGCGGAAAATCCACCCTGCTGCGTTCGCTCTATGCCAATTACCTCCCGGATACCGGCCAGATCCATATCCGTCACGGTGACGAATGGGTGGATCTGGTCAGCGCCTCGCCGCGTAAGGTGCTTGAAGTCCGCAAACGCACCATCGGCTGGGTCAGCCAGTTTCTGCGGGTGATCCCGCGCATTTCGGCCCTCGATGTGGTGATGCAGCCGCTGCTCGACCTCGGCGTTGCGCGCGATACCTGCGCCTCCCGGGCCGCCAGCCTGCTGACGCGCCTGAACGTCCCGGAACATTTGTGGCATCTGGCGCCGTCGACCTTTTCCGGCGGAGAACAGCAGCGCGTCAATATCGCCCGTGGTTTCGCGGTGGATTACCCGATTTTGCTCCTCGATGAACCCACCGCCTCGCTGGATGCCAAAAACAGCGCCGCGGTGGTGGCGTTAATTCACGAAGCCAAAGCGCGCGGCGCGGCTATCGTCGGCATTTTCCATGATGAAACGGTACGCAACCAGGTCGCTGACCGGCTGCACCCAATGGGAATCACAGCATGATTATCAACAATGTAAAACTGGTGCTTGAGGACGACGTGGTGCACGGTTCGCTGGAGGTTCAGGACGGCACGATTTACGCCTTCGCTGAGAGCCAAAGCCAGCTGCCACAAGCGCTCGATGGCGAAGGCGGGTGGCTGCTGCCAGGCCTGATTGAACTGCATACCGATAATCTGGATAAATTCTTCACGCCGCGACCGAAGGTCGACTGGCCGGCCCACTCGGCGATGAGCAGCCACGATGCGCTGATGGTCGCCAGCGGGATCACTACCGTGCTGGACGCGGTGGCCATCGGCGACGTGCGTGACGGCGGCGACCGGCTGGAGAATCTGGAAAAGATGATCAACGCCATCGAAGAGACGCAGAAGCGCGGGATCAACCGCGCCGAGCACCGTCTGCATCTGCGCTGCGAACTGCCGCACCACACCACGCTGCCGTTGTTTGAAAAACTGGTGGGCCGCGAGCCGGTGAGCATGGTCTCGCTGATGGATCACTCGCCAGGACAGCGCCAGTACGCCGACCGCAGCAAGTACCGTGACTACTATCAGGGCAAATATCATCTGACCAACGAAGAGATGGACCGCTTCGAAGAGGAGCAGATGGCGCTGGCAGCAACCTGGTCACAGCCAAATCGTCAGACTATCGCCGCTATCTGCCGCGAACGTAACATCGCCCTCGCGAGCCACGATGATGCCACGCCTGAACATGTGCTTGAATCGCATCAACTTGGCAGCGTGATCGCCGAATTTCCCACCACCTTAGCCGCCGCTGCCGCATCTCGTCATCACGGTATGAACGTGCTGATGGGCGCCCCCAATATCGTGCGCGGTGGCTCGCATTCCGGCAACGTCGCCGCCCACGCCCTGGCCACTGACAACCTGCTCGATATTCTGTCGTCGGACTACTACCCCGCCAGCCTGCTGGATGCGGCATTCCGTATCGCCGATGACGAGCACAACAGCTTCACCCTGCCGCAGGCCATCCGGCTGGTGAGCACAAACCCGGCGCAGGCTCTGGGATTGCGCGACCGCGGCGTGATTGCGGAAGGCAAACGGGCCGACATGGTGCTGGCGCACCGTCGCGGCGATCACGTCCATATTGACCATGTCTGGCGTCAAGGAAAGAGGGTCTTCTGATGACGGGAAAATTGATCTGGCTGATGGGAGCCTCCGGCTCCGGAAAAGACAGTCTGCTGGCCGCGCTGCGCCAGCGCGAGCATCCCCAACTGCTGGTGGCGCACCGCTATATCACACGCCCGTTCAACGCCGGCAGTGAAAACCATATTGCCCTCAGCAAGTCGGAGTTTTTTAACCGCGCCGAGCGTCAGCTTTTTGCCCTCAGCTGGCACGCCAACAACAATTATTACGGGGTCGGTATCGAGATAGATCTGTGGCTGCACGCCGGTTTTGACGTAGTGGCGAACGGCTCCCGCGCGCACCTGCCACAGGCGCGAGCGCGCTACGCCGACGCCCTGCTGCCCATTTGTCTGCAGGTCACCCCAGAGGTGCTGCGCCATCGTCTGGAGCAGCGCGGACGGGAGAGCGAGAGCGACATCGCCCAACGCCTGGAACGCGCATCACGCTATACCCCCACCGACTGCCTGACCCTCAACAACAACGGCAGCCTGGGGCAATCGGTCGAGCAGTTCTTCACGCTGTTGCGTCGCCAGTATGCCCAACAAGAGGATCAGTATGCCTGCCTGTGAACTCCGCGAACCGACGCTGGATGACCTTGATGCCGTCTATGCGCTTATTTGCGAGTTAAAGCAGAAAGCGTACGATCGCCGCCATTTCGCCGCCGGGTTTGCCATGAATCTGCAAAATCAGACCCTGCGCTATCAGCTGGCGCAGGTGCAGGGAGAGACGGTCGGGCTGATTGGGCTACAGTTGCAGTTCCCGCTCAATGCCAACGCCTGGATAGGCGAGATCCAGGAGCTGGTGGTGCTGCCGCAGATGCGCGGCCTGCATGTCGGGCAGACGCTGCTGGCGTGGGCAGAGCAGGAAGCCCATGAGCGCGGGGCCGTGATGATGGAGCTTTCCAGCGGAAAGACGCGCCCTGATGCCCACCGTTTCTATCTCCGCGAAGGGTATACCCAAAGCCACCTGCGTTTTAAAAAAGCGCTGTGAGGAGGAACCATGAGCCTGACTATCCGCTTAACCGGCACCGGCGGCGCCCAGCTGGTCCCGGTCTTCGGCTGCCTCTGCGCGGCCTGCCAGCGCGCGCGTAGCCATGATGCCCATCGCCGCCGCCCCTGCAGCGCAGTGGTAAAGTTCAATGAGGCGGTCACCCTACTGGATGCCGGAATACCCGACCTGATGGAGCAGTGGCCCGCCGGCCAGTTTCAGCAGTTTTTGCTGACCCATTACCATATGGACCATGTGCAGGGACTCTTTCCGCTGCGCTGGGGTGTGGGGGCAACCATTCCGGTATATGGCCCGCCGGACAGCGTGGGCTGCGACGATCTGTTTACCCATCCCGGTCTGCTGGATTTCAGCCATACCGTTGAGCCGTTTGTGGTGTTTGAATTGCAGGGATTGCGGGTCACGCCGCTGCCGCTGAACCACTCGAAGCTGACCTTTGGTTATCTGTTGGAATCGGCTCACAGCCGGGTGGCCTGGCTGTCGGATACCGCCGGGCTGCCGGACAAGACGCTCAAGTTCCTGCTGAACAACCAGCCGCAGGTGATCATTATCGACTGCAGCCACGAGCCGCGTCCGCAGACCCCGCGTAACCATTGCGATTTAAATACGGTGCGGGCTCTCAACCTGGTGATTGGCTGCCCGCGGGTCATCCTGACCCATATCAGTCACCAGTTTGATCTCTGGCTGATGGATAACGCGCTGCCGTCGGGGTTTGAAGCGGGTTATGACGGCATGGAGATCGTACTGGATTAAGCCCGGCCCACGAACCGGGTACAGGAGCTCATCAGTAGTCGTCTTCCAGCTGGCGCCGATCGTTCTCTAACTGGCGACGATCCTGATCCAACTGCCGCTGACGATCGTCAAGCTGACGTCGACGGTCATCGATCTGCCGTTGTCGATCGTCATACTGCCGCTGGCGATCGCTGCTTTGCTGTCGGCTGTCCTGGTAGCGTCCGTCATCATAACGATCGTCGTCGTCCGCACGGCTGCTGCTGGGGTTGTAAGCGTCGTTAATCGCCTGCTGAATATTGCCGATAGCGTCGTCGATAATATCGGCGCGCGCCAGCGGGCTGTTCAGCACCAGGGTACAGAGAATCAAAGCGGTAGCGTAACGTGGTTTCATAGGGCCAGTCTCTTCGGGGGGCTGGCCCTACGTTAATCAACGACCCTCACGGCGAGTAGCGGAGGAATCTCAAATCCGCGGCCGCGCTGCGTCGTCAACGTGATTTGTCGCCACCTGCCGCAGCGCCTGACTCAGCTGGCTGCGGGTGAAGGGCTTACGCAGTAATTCGACGTCCGGCAGCGCCGGGTTGTGCGCCGGACGCAGATCCTGGCCGCTGATCAACAGCACCGCGACCGTCGGGAAACGGCGCTGGGTTTCGTTAATCACCTCCACGCCGCCGAGGCGCCCCGGCAGCATCAGATCGCTAATCAGCAACGCGATCTCCGTCGAGGCCTCCAGCAGCTGTAGCGCCTGCTCTCCGCTTTCGGCCTCGAGGGTTAACCAGCCAAGCTGATGCAGCTGTTCGCACAGGGTCTGGCGCACATCGGCTTCATCCTCCAGCACCAGCGCCAGCCGCTCGCCGCTGGCCTCCTGCTCGCTTTCCGCCAGCATCGTACCGGCCACCGCCTGCACCGCAGCACGCGGTAGCTGTAAGCGCACCGTGGTTCCCTGGCCCGGCGCGCTCTCGATCGCCACCCGTCCGCCGGACTGACGCACGAATCCATAGACCATCGACAGACCCAGACCGCTGCCGCTACCGGTTGGTTTAGTAGTAAAGAACGGTTCAAAAACCTGCGCTTTCACCTCCTGGGACATGCCGCTGCCGTGGTCAATCACCTCCAGCACCACCATATCCTGGCGTCGTCCGTCGCTGCGGGCCACCCGCTGGTTCCAGCTGCGCAGCTTGATCACCCCTGAACGCCCTTCCATCGCATCGCGGGCGTTCATCACCAGATTAATAATGGCGTTTTCCAGCTGGCCGACATCAATCCAGGCGGACCAGGCCGGCGATTGTGCTTCAATCTCCAGGCTTAGCGTCGCCGGCAGAGAATGGCGCATCAGCTCGCTCAGGTTTTCCAGCAACGGCTGCATCGCCACGGCGTTAGGGTGCAGCGATTGCTTGCGTGAAAAGGCCAGCAACCGCTGCGTTAACAGCGCCCCACGTTCAGCGGCTTTCCGCGCCCGGGCGATCCGCGGCGCATCGGCCTCCTGCGGCTGCACCAGCTCGAGGCTGCCAATAATCACCGCCAGCAGGTTATTAAAATCATGCGCCAGCCCTCCGGTCAGTTGACCGACGGCTTTCATTTTCTGGCTGTGAACCAGCGCCTGTTCCAGCCCCTTTCGTTCAGTCCGGTCCAGCACCACGTTCACCAGGCCACGTCCGGGGACCGGGCTGAAGCGCAGCTCAATGGTGCGATCCCCCGCCAGCTGTAGCTCCTGCGGTTTGGGTAACGGACGGGCGAGGTTTTCCCGTACATGTTCCGCCAGCGTCGCCGCCTGGCTCAACAACTGCTGATAGTGCACCCCGCGCTGTAGGTCATTTGCCGCCAGTCCCAGCAGCAGCGGATATTGCGGATTCCACACCACCAGCTTCCCCTGATTATCAAACAGCGCAAAACCGTCGCGCATGGCGTGAAAGGTGGTCTCCAGCAAGGTGCTTTTTTCTTTTAACAGCTGGGAGGTATGGGCCAGCGAGGCGGTATTGCGAGCAAAGACGTTGAAGGCGCGCGCCAGCTCCCCCAGCTCATCGCGTCGTTGCAGACCGGGAACGGAGACCTCCGCCTCACCGTGGGCCAGCCGCGACATCGCGCGAGAAATAGCGGTCAGGCTCGATCCAAGGTTGCGGTAGATATACCAGCCGGCACAGCCGGTGATCGCCAGCGCCAATAGCGCCGACAGCAGAATAAAGGTACTGATCGAGCGCAGCTGCTGGTGGCTCTGCGCCGCCCGCAGTTCAGAGGCCTGCGCCACCCGGGCCACGTACTGATTGATATCGCTGTTCAGCAGCGCCACCAGCGCCTTGATGTGAAACATATACCAGCCGATCGCCAGATCGCTCTCTTCCAGCTGCGCCGACAGCGGCTCCAGCCTGGCCAGCTCCGCGTTGAAGTCCGCCAGTATCATGGCCTGGGTCGGATCCCGACTGGTTTTCGGCAGGAAAACCCGCACCGTATCCAGCTGCTGGACGATCGAACGCGGCGTGGCAGTATGGGTGGCGGCGACGATCAACCGATCCATCTCCATCAACCGTCGGGGATCGATCGCCGCG
Organism: Klebsiella sp. B345; assembly: GCF_051131735.1. Taxonomy (NCBI): domain Bacteria; kingdom Pseudomonadati; phylum Pseudomonadota; class Gammaproteobacteria; order Enterobacterales; family Enterobacteriaceae; genus Klebsiella; species Klebsiella sp. B345. The sequence goes on along the minus strand of NZ_CP180443.1, from coordinate 3,343,389 downwards.
GCGCCTGGCCGATCGTTAAGATCCTGAAGATGCCGAAGATAACTCTGATTCTGGTACAGCGAGCTGAGCAGCGTATTGCGTTGCAGGTGACGCTGCTGCCCCCGTTCCAGCATGCCCGCCACGCTCTGCTGGAGCGCATTGCTGCGGCGAATAATACTGGCCACCAGCGCCAGCTCCTGCTGCGCCAGCGGCGCGGCGGCAAGGCGGGATAACGAAGACTTCAGCGCCTGCTGAGTCTCCAGCAGCCGTTCGGCCTCGCTTTTATACTCCAGCGCACCAACCACCTGCGAGAGGCGCACCGCGGCGGTGGCGACATTGGCGGTATCGCGGGCCAGGTTCATACTGCCGGTCATATCGTCCAGGGTCTGGCGCTGCACCTGCTCCTGCAGCTGGCTGGCATGGCGAAACCCCAGCGCCGCCACCCCGGCGACCATTAGCGTCACCGCGACCATCAGTAAATTAAACGACAGCAGACGCCCGCGAGCGCTGGTGAAAAACGGATAGCGATGGGATGGCATGGTCAGCTCCGCGATCTTTTTATTTATCCTGGCGGTTGCGGGTAATGACCGGGAGCGTCACATCACGTAATTGTGACCCAGGTTAACTATTCATCAATATGACAAATATGAATGGCCGCTGACATGGTGTGTTTATCCGCCTGTGGTGGAGTGCATCTATCGCTCATCTTCCCAGGAGATCTGCCATGCAGGGAACACCGGTCCTGTCCATGCGTAACATTGCCAAAGCCTTTGGCAAATTTTACGCGCTGAAAGGTGTCGATCTGACGGTCTGGCCCGGCGAGATCCACGCGCTAATGGGAGAGAACGGCGCCGGTAAAAGCACGCTGATGAAGATCCTCGCAGGCGCCTATACCGCCACCAGCGGCGAGATCCTGATCGACGGGCAACCGCACGCCATTAAAGGGCCAAAAGATGCGCTGGCAGCAGGGATCACCTTGATCTACCAGGAGATGCAGCTGGCGCCTAATCTGACCGTCGCCGAGAACATTTTCCTCGGCAGCGAACTGGCGCGCGGCGGGCTGGTGCAGCGCAAAGAGATGCTTAATCAGGCTCAGGCGGTCATTGACCGCCTCGGCGCACAGTTCAGGGCCAGCGATCTGGTGATGAAGCTGACCATTGCCGAACAACAGCAGGTAGAGATCGCCCGCGCCCTGCATCGAAACAGCCGGATCCTGGTGATGGATGAACCGACTGCCGCCCTCTCTTCCCGTGAAACCCAGCGCCTGTTCGAACTGATCCTGCGCCTGCGCGACGAAGGCATGGCAATTATTTATATCAGCCATCGCATGGCTGAAGTGTATGAGCTCTCCGACCGCGTTAGCGTGCTGCGCGACGGGCAGTATGTCGGCAGCCTGACCCGCGACAAACTCAACGCTCCCGAACTGGTGCGGATGATGGTCGGCCGGCCGCTCAGCGATTTATTCAACAAAGAACGCGATATCCCGCCCGGTCAGCCGCGTCTGCGGGTTCAGGATTTGACCGACGGCAGCAAAGTCGGCGCCAGCAGCCTGGTGGTACACGCCGGGGAGATCGTCGGCCTGGCGGGACTGGTTGGCGCCGGGCGATCCGAGCTGGCGCAGCTGATTTTCGGCGTGCGCAAGGCCACCGGCGGCGTGATCGAAATCGATGGCGAGCCGGTGGTCATTCACTCGCCGCGCGAAGCCATCGACCTTGGGATCGGCTTTCTCACCGAAAACCGCAAGGAGCAGGGGCTGTTTCTCGAGCTGGCGGCGCAGGAGAACATCACCATGGCCACCCTGGAGCGGGATGCCAGCTGGGGGATGCTCAACCGCAAAAAGGCGCAGACCATCTCCGATGAGGCCATCGCCCTGCTCAATATTCGGGTGCCGCATGCACAGGTGCGCGCCGGCGGCCTCTCCGGTGGCAACCAGCAAAAGCTGCTGATCTCCCGCTGGGTCGCTATCGGCCCGCGCATTTTAATTCTTGATGAACCGACACGCGGCGTGGACGTCGGCGCCAAAAGCGAGATTTATCGCATCATGAACCAGATGGCGCGCCAGGGGGTTGCCATCCTGATGATCTCCAGCGAACTGCCGGAAGTGGTCGGGATGAGCGACCGAGTCTACGTCATGCGCGAAGGCAGCATCGTCGGCGAACTGCAGATCGGCGGCATCAGTCAGGAAAGCATTATGACGCTGGCGACCGGCGTTAACGACTCTCACCTTAAGGCGGTACAGCCATGACAATGCAGAAAACGCGCGCCGCGCAGCCGACGGCGAAATCCGCCTCGGCGAAGAAAATGCTGATGAGCGATCTGGTACAAACGGTCGGCATTTTGCCGATATTAATCCTGATTGTGGCGGTGTTTGGCTTTATCGCCCCCAATTTTTTCACCGAAAGCAATCTGCTGAACATTACCCGCCAGGCTTCCATCAACATCGTGCTCGCCGCCGGGATGACCTTTATCATTCTGACCGGGGGGATCGACCTGTCCGTCGGCTCGATTCTCGGGACTACCGCGGTGGCGGCGATGGTGGTGTCGCTGATCCCGGAGCTGTCGCTGCTCTCTATTCCCGCAGCGCTGATGCTTGGGCTGGTGCTCGGGTTGTTTAACGGCGCACTGGTCGCCTTTGCCGGACTACCGCCGTTTATCGTGACGCTCGGGACCTATACCGCCCTGCGTGGCGCGGCCTATCTGTTGGCCGATGGCACCACGGTGATTAACTCCGACATTAGCTTCGAATGGATCGGCAACGATTATCTCGGGCCAGTGCCGTGGCTGGTGGTGATCGCACTGCTGGTGGTGGTGGTGTGCTGGTTTATCCTGCGCCGCACCACCCTGGGGGTTCATATCTACGCCGTCGGCGGCAACATGCAGGCGGCGCGTCTGACCGGTATCAAAGTGTGGCTGGTGCTGCTGTTCGTCTACGGCATGAGCGGGCTACTTTCAGGGCTGGGCGGCGTGATGAGCGCATCGCGCCTGTACAGCGCCAACGGCAACCTCGGCGTGGGCTATGAGCTGGATGCCATCGCCGCCGTGATTCTCGGCGGCACCAGCTTCGTCGGCGGCATCGGCACCATCACCGGCACGCTGGTGGGGGCGCTGATCATCGCCACGCTGAACAACGGTATGACCCTGATGGGGGTCTCTTATTTCTGGCAGCTGGTGATCAAAGGGGCGGTGATCATCATCGCGGTGCTGATCGACAAATACCGCACCCGACACCATCAAAGTGCATAACAACAATACCCTACAGACAGAGGAAAACAGTATGCGTTTGAAACCCGTAGTAACCGCGCTCTGTGCCGGCGCGCTGCTTGCCTCCGCGCCTTTTGCCCAGGCAAAAGAGCTGACATCCATCGGCGTGACGGTGGGCGACTTAGCCAACCCGTTCTTTGTGCAAATCACTAAAGGGGCGGAACTGGAAGCCCGTAAGCTGGCCGGAGACAAGGTGAAAGTGACGTTGGTCTCCAGCGGTTACGATCTGGGCCAGCAGGTGGCGCAGATCGATAACTTTATTGCCGCCAAAGTCGACATGATTATCCTCAACGCCGCTGATTCCAAAGGCATTGGCCCGGCGGTTAAACGGGCGAAAGACGCGGGCATCGTGGTGGTCGCGGTGGACGTGGCCGCCGAAGGCGCCGACGCCACCATCACCTCCGATAACACCCAGGCCGGTGAAATGGCCTGTAAATACATCACCGACCGGCTGAATGGCAAAGGCAACGTGGTAATTATTAACGGACCGCCGGTCTCCGCGGTACAAAACCGCGTTGAAGGTTGCCAGACCGAGTTTAAGCGCCACCCGGATATCAAGGTGCTCTCCTATAACCAGAACGCGAAAGGCAGCCGCGAAGGGGGACTGGAAATCATGACCTCTCTGTTGGCCGCGAACCCGAAAATCGATGGCGTGTTCGCCATTAACGATCCGACGGCAATCGGTGCCGATCTGGCCGCTAAACAGGCACAACGCAAAGAGTTCTTTATTGTGGGCGTCGATGGCAGCCCGGACGGTGAAGAGGCGCTCAAGCGCAAGAACTCACTGTTTGTCGCCACTCCGGCCCAGGACCCGCAGGTCATGGCGGCGAAAGCGGTGGAGATCGGTTACGACATTCTGCAGGGTAAACCTGCACCGTCTGCACCGGTACTGATCCCGGTGATGATGATCGACAAAAACAACATTGGCAGCTACAAAGGCTGGACCGTGAAGTAACCTGAAGTCATGTAGAGTCGTTAGCCTCAGGCGCTTCCCGGTTTACGCAACCGGGGAACGCCAGGGGTTATGCCGCTTTATCGCCGTGGGTGACATCCGCGGCGAACACATAGCCCAGACCACGTAAGGTTTTAATCAGCGTCGGCTGATGGGGATTGCGTTCTATCTTACGCCGCAGGCGCATGATCAGGACGTCGATGGTCCGATCAAATACCTCGGTGCTTTCACTGTGGGTCAATGCCAGCAACTGCTCGCGATTGAGAACCCGACGGGCGTTTTGCGCCAGCGCCAGCAGCAGGCTGTACTCTCCCTGCGTCAGCGGCACGGCCTGCTGTTGCGGGTTGAACAATTCGCAGCGCAACGTATCGAGCCGCCAGCCGTTAAACATCAGCCCCGCGCTACCGCTGGCCCCTGCCCCTTCGCTACCTAAGGCACCACTGCGCCTGAGCACCGCTTTTACCCGCGCCACCACCACCCGGGAGTTAAACGGCTTGGCAATGTAGTCATCAGCCCCCATCTCCAGCCCCACCACCACATCGGCTTCGCTGCCCAGCCCGGTCAGCATCACCACCGGTAATTCCGGCCGGCTACGCTGTAATTGTTGCAGCACCAGCAAACCGTTAGTGTCCGGGAGAATCATATCCAGCAGCACCAGCGCAATATCCGTGCGCTGGGCGGCCAGCGCCAGCGCAGCGTCGCCGCGCTGACATACCAGTACCTCAAACACATGGGCGCTGAGCACGTCGCTGAGCAACTCGCCAATCGCGCTGTCGTCATCCACCACTAATATGACTGGTTTCATCACTCGCCTCTGCCCGCATGCCACGATCTCTGTCTGATTAATTCAGCAAAGCCCCTGCGACAAATCCATTCTGCGATCGCGTTTCTTCAATCGATGTCACATCTCACCGCGCTTCGACACGTCAAAACTGACGATTGCCTGCTTTTCGTCAGCATTCAGACCAAAAAATCGACGTATTATCAGTGAATACACACAATGAAAACATGGCATAGAAGATGCATATTGAGGGCGAGATAGCGCGTAGGCGCCCATTGATTAACTGGAGCAAGACCGATGAAAAAAGTCGTCACGGTTTGCCCGTATTGCGCATCAGGTTGCAAAATCAACCTGGTGGTCGATAACGGCAAAATCGTCCGGGCTGAGGCGGCACAGGGGAAAACCAACCAGGGAACCCTGTGTCTGAAAGGCTACTATGGCTGGGACTTTATTAACGATACCCAGATCCTCACCCCGCGTCTGAAAACCCCGATGATCCGCCGTCAACGTGGCGGCAGACTGGAATCCGTCTCCTGGGAGGAGGCCCTCGACTACGTCGCCACTCGCCTCAGCGAGATTAAAGCCAAGTATGGCCCGGATGCTATCCAGACCACCGGCTCATCTCGTGGGACCGGCAACGAAACCAACTATGTGATGCAAAAATTCGCACGTGCCGTTATTGGTACCAATAACGTCGACTGTTGCGCGCGCGTCTGACACGGCCCTTCGGTTGCAGGTCTGCACCAGTCGGTCGGTAATGGCGCCATGAGTAATGCCATCACAGAGATTGATAACACCGATCTCGTGTTTATCTTCGGGTATAACCCGGCAGATTCACACCCCATCGTGGCGAATCACGTGATTAACGCCAAACGCAATGGGGCGAAAATTATCGTCTGCGATCCGCGCAAAATTGAAACCGCGCGCATTGCCGATATGCACATCGCGTTGAAAAACGGCTCGAACATCGCGCTGCTCAACGCCATCGGGCATGTCATTATCGAAGAAGATCTCTACGATAAATCCTTCGTTGCCAGCCGTTCCGAGGGCTTCGAGGAGTATCGCAAAATCGTCGAAGGCTATACGCCGGAGTCGGTGGAAACGATCACCGGCGTCAGCGCGCAGCAAATTCGCGAATGCGCCCGAATGTACGCCAGCGCCAAATCCGCAGCCATTCTGTGGGGCATGGGCGTCACCCAGTTCTATCAGGGAGTGGAAACCGTACGATCGCTTACCAGCCTGGCAATCATGACCGGCAACCTCGGTAAACCGAGCGTCGGCGTGAACCCGGTACGTGGGCAAAACAACGTCCAGGGTGCCTGCGATATGGGTGCGCTGCCGGATACCTATCCGGGCTACCAGTATGTGAAGTTCCCGGAGAACCGCGAGAAGTTCGCCAAAGCCTGGGGCGTCGACAGCCTGCCGGAACACACCGGCTACCGCATCAGCGAACTGCCGCACCGTGCGGCGCATGGCGAAGTGCGGGCAGCGTACATCATGGGGGAAGACCCGCTCCAGACCGACGCCGAGCTATCTGCCGTGCGTAAAGCGTTTGAAGAACTGGAACTGGTTATCGTCCAGGACATCTTTATGACCAAAACCGCGTCGGCGGCGGATGTGATTTTACCGTCAACGTCGTGGGGCGAGCATGAAGGCGTTTATACCGCCGCCGACCGTGGTTTCCAGCGCTTCTTTAAAGCGGTAGAGCCGAAGTGGGACCTGAAAACCGACTGGCAGATCATCAGTGAAATCGCCACCCGGATGGGCTACCCGATGCACTACAACAACACCCAGGAGATCTGGGACGAGTTGCGGCATCTGTGCCCGGATTTCTACGGCGCTACCTACGAGAAAATGGGTGAGCTGGGCTACATCATGTGGCCGTGTCGCGACGAGTCCGACGCCGATCAGGGTACCTCTTATCTGTTTAAAGAGAAGTTTGATACCCCGAACGGTCTGGCGCAGTTCTATACCTGCGACTGGGTTGCGCCGATTGACAAGCTGACCGACGAGTACCCAATGGTGCTCTCCACGGTGCGTGAAGTGGGCCACTATTCGTGCCGTTCGATGACCGGCAACTGTGCGGCGCTGGCCGCGCTGGCGGATGAACCAGGCTATGCGCAAATCAACACCGCCGACGCCGCGCGTCTGGGGATTGAAGATGAAGCGCTGGTGTGGGTCAACTCGCGTAAAGGGCGGATCATCACCCGTGCCCAGGTCAGCGACCGGCCGAATAAAGGGGCGGTCTATATGACCTACCAGTGGTGGATTGGCGCCTGTAACGAGCTGGTGACCGAGAACCTGAGCCCGATTACCAAGACGCCGGAGTACAAGTACTGCGCCGTGAACGTTGAACGCATCGCCGATCAGCGCGCCGCCGAACAGTATGTGATTGACGAGTACAACAAGCTGAAAGCCCGCCTGCGCGAAAGCGCAATGGGTTAATCACACCGCCTCCCCGGAGGCGGTGCTTCACCCTGTCCGGGTTACCGGACTGCACAACCTGTAGCCCGGGCAAGGCGCAACCGCGCCGCCCCCGGGTTTTACCAAACCTGCCAGTTGCTGCCATTTTCTTCTTTTTCGCCTCCCTTTATACTGCTCGCTGTGTCCCTGACTGATAATAAAAAATGAAATACCTCTATTTACTTCTGGCATTATTTTCACTCACCGCTGGCGCCATGGAACCCGGAAGCCAGTACAAACAGCAGGCGGAAGCGGGCGATCCGCGTGCGCAATACTATCTTGCGGATACCTATGTTAGTTCCGGCGATTATCCGCAGGCTGAATACTGGGCGCAAAAGTCGGCCGATAACGGCGACGGTGACGCCCTGGCGCTGCTGGCTCAGTTAAAAATTCGCAACCCGCAGCTGGCCGATTACAAACTGGCCCGGCAGCTGGCCGAGAAATCGGTACAGACCGGCAGCAAGGCCGGAGAGATCGTCCTTGCCAGGGTGCTGGTCAACCATCAGGCCGGAAAGACGGATTATACCCACGCGATCTCGCTGCTGCAGGATGCCGCCCAGGACCCGGAAAGTGATTCTGCCGTTGATGCTCAGATGCTGCTGGGATTGATTTACGCTAGCGGGGTGCAGGCAGCGGAAGATGACGCGATGGCGACGGACTATTTTAAACGCAGCTCCTCGCTGTCCCGTACCGGGTATGCCGAATACTGGGCGGGCATGATGTTCCTGCAGGGAGAGAAAGGTTTCATCGAACCGAATCACCAGAAAGCGCTGCACTGGTTGAACGTCAGCTGTCAGGAAGGGTTTGATACCGGTTGTGAAGAGTTCGACAGAATAAGCAAAGGATAAAAAACAAGCCCGGTGCGATGGCACCGGGCCAGGTATTTTATTGGGCCGTCTTATCAAATTTGCCCAGCACCTCGCGTTCATACGCCAGCGCTTTTTTACGGTCAAACTTGTGTTCCCAACGGGCAATCACCAGCACCGCCAGGGCATTGCCCACCACGTTCAGCGCGGTACGCGCCATATCGAGAATACGGTCAACACCGGCAATAAAGGCCAGTCCTTCCAGCGGGATCCCCACGCTACCCAGCGTCGCCAGCAGCACGACGAAGGAGACGCCCGGCACGCCGGCAATCCCTTTCGAGGTCACCATCAGCGTCAGCACCAGGGTGATTTCCTGCCACAAAGAGAGGTCAATGCCGTACAGCTGTGCGATGAAGATAGCCGCGATGCTTTGATACAGCGTCGAGCCGTCGAGGTTAAAGGAATAGCCAGTTGGCACCACGAAACTGGTAATCGAAGCCGGCGCGCCATAGGCTTCCATCTTCTCAATAATTCGCGGCAGCACGCTCTCAGAACTGGCGGTTGAGTACGCTAGAATCAGCTCATCCTTCAGGATGCGGATCAGGATCCAGATGCTCAACCCGCATATCCGCGCCACGGTACCCAGCACCACCAGCGCGAAGAACAGGATCGCGAAGTAAACCAGAATCACCAGCTTCGCCAACGGCCACAGCGAGGCGAAACCGAAGGTCGCTACGGTGACGGAGATCAGCGCAAACACCCCGACCGGCGCATAGCGCATCACCATGTGGGTCACTTTAAACATGGTTTCGGAGATGGAACGGAAAACGGTGACCAGCGGTTCGCGATGGGTCGCTGGCAGCGAAGAGAGCCCCAGCCCGAACAGCACCGAGAAGAAGATAATCGGCAGCATTTCGCCTTTCGCCATAGAGGCGACGATGTTGGTCGGCACCAGAGACAGGATCGTCCCCATCAGACCATGTGCATGGTTTTGTACTTCCGCCGTCGTGCTCTGATATTTCGAAATATCCACCGCCGCCAGTTGCGACATATCAATGCCGCTTCCCGGCTGGAACACGTTGGCCAGGGTAATCCCCAGCACAATCGCCACCGTGGTGATAACTTCAAAATAGATAATGGTTTTGGCACCGATGCGGCCGAGCTGTTTGGCATCGCCTACGCCCGCAATCCCGACGATCAGCGTCGAAATAACAATCGGTACGACGATCATTTTGATCAGATGGATAAAGATATCGCCCGCCGGCGTCAGGAAGTTCGAAATGATCCATTCGCGACTTTCGGCGTGATAATGCAGGTAACTGCCCAAAAGGATACCCAGCACCAGGGCCAGCAAAATTTGCCAGGCCAGACTGACGTTTGTTTTTTTCTTCACTACAGACTTCCTCAATGAAAGGCAGCATTCCCAGAGGTAATGATGCCCACTGAAAGGGGTATGAATTGTGTTGCGTTGCTGTATGGGGTTTTTTAACGCGCAGTATCAGTATCATTTGCACGGCATGCTACGCAAGCGTTTAAGAACAGGGCTTTCCGCTGGTTTTGTGCATAAACTCACGAACTTTCCCCACTTATATTGCATAAGTATTTGTTATAAAAAAATTTCATAAATTCAATTTCTATAAATACATCAGAGAAATTATTCCACTTCAAAGTTTCATTTGATTGATTTTCATTCAGTTGAATTAATGCGTGATCTGTCCCCCAAATAGCAAACAAAGCCGCTAAAGCCCCTACAATTAACGTTTACTTGACATATATTTAACAATCTAAAGGAGAAAAAAAGCCATGAGCCAAATACATAAACATTCTATTCCCGCTAACATTGCGGACAGCTGCCTGATTAACCCGGAACAGTACAAGGCAAACTATCAACAATCGATTACTGACCCCGAGAGTTTCTGGGGTGAGCAAGGCAAAATCCTTGACTGGATGCAGCCCTATACCCGCGTAAAGAACACCTCGTTCGCGCCCGGCAACGTCTCCATCAAATGGTATGAAGACGGCACCCTGAACCTCGCAGCGAACTGCCTCGATCGCCACCTCGCCGAACGCGGCGACCAGACCGCGATTATCTGGGAGGGCGACGACGCCAGCCAAAGCAAGCACATTACCTATCGTGAACTGCATCGCGACGTGTGCCGTTTTGCTAACGTCCTGCTCAATCTCGGTATTAAAAAAGGCGATGTTGTCGCCATCTATATGCCCATGGTGCCGGAAGCGGCCGTCGCTATGCTGGCCTGCGCCCGTATCGGCGCCATCCATTCGGTGATCTTCGGTGGTTTCTCCCCTGAGGCGGTTGCCGGGCGCATTATCGATTCCAGCTCTCGTCTGGTGATCACCGCTGACGAAGGCCTGCGTGCCGGTCGCGCGATCCCGCTGAAGAAAAACGTCGATGATGCGCTGAAAAACCCGAACGTCACCACTATCGAGCATGTCGTGGTCCTCAAACGCACCGGCGGCAAAATCGACTGGCAGGAAAATCGCGACCTGTGGTGGAGCGATCTGATTGAGCAAGCCAGCGCGGATCATCAGCCGGCCGAGATGAATGCCGAAGACCCGCTGTTCATCCTTTATACCTCCGGTTCCACCGGCAAGCCGAAAGGGGTGCTGCACACCACCGGCGGCTATCTGGTCTATGCGGCCACTACCTTTAAATACGTCTTCGACTACCATCCTGGCGAAATCTACTGGTGCACCGCCGATGTGGGCTGGGTCACCGGTCACAGCTATTTGCTGTACGGCCCGCTGGCCTGCGGCGCCACCACCCTGATGTTCGAAGGCGTGCCAAACTGGCCAACCCCGGCACGCATGTGCCAGGTGGTCGATAAGCATAAGGTCAATATCCTCTACACCGCGCCGACGGCGATCCGTGCGCTGATGGCGGAAGGTGATAAGGCAATCGAAGGCACAGACCGTTCTTCCCTGCGTATTCTGGGTTCCGTCGGCGAGCCGATTAACCCGGAAGCCTGGGAGTGGTACTGGAAGAAGATCGGCAACGAAAAATGCCCGGTGATGGACACCTGGTGGCAAACCGAAACCGGTGGCTTCATGATTACCCCGCTGCCGGGGGCCATCGAGCTAAAAGCCGGTTCCGCCACGCGGCCTTTCTTCGGCGTGCAGCCGGTGCTGGTCGATAACGAAGGTACTCCGCTGGAAGGTGCGACGGAAGGCAATCTGGCAATCGCCGATTCCTGGCCGGGGCAGGCACGCACGCTGTTTGGCGACCACGAGCGCTTTGAACAGACCTACTTCTCCACCTTCAAAAATATGTATTTCAGCGGCGACGGCGCGCGTCGTGACGAAGATGGTTATTTCTGGATCACCGGGCGCGTGGATGACGTGCTGAACGTCTCCGGCCACCGCCTGGGCACCGCGGAAATCGAATCGGCGCTGGTCTCGCACCCGAAAATTGCCGAAGCGGCAGTGGTCGGCATTCCACATAACATTAAAGGCCAGGCGATTTACGCTTACGTGACGCTGAATCACGGTGAAGAACCGACGCCAGAACTGTATGCCGAAGTGCGCAACTGGGTTCGTAAAGAGATTGGCCCGCTGGCCACGCCGGATGTGCTGCACTGGACCGATTCATTACCGAAAACCCGCTCTGGTAAAATCATGCGCCGTATTCTGCGCAAAATTGCCGCGGGCGATACCAGTAACCTCGGCGATACCTCAACGCTGGCGGATCCGGGCGTGGTGGAAAAACTGCTCGAAGAGAAGCAGGCCATCGCCATGCCGTCATAAACCAACGCATTCCCCACACCCTCTCCCCTTCAGGGGAGAGGACATAAATAATAGCCCCTAAGGATTCCACGTAGCAGGACAGCGCAAGCCCTCCTCTTCCCGACAGCGCGCTGCCGGGCGGATAAGTGCTGCCGCTGAATGGCGTGTGGATGACAAAAGGGATACCTCTGGAGACGCTGTAATGAATGAACAAATTTGTCAGCGGATAGAAGATAGTGCGCATTTCAGGGAGTTAGTTGCTACCCGGCAAAGGTTTGCCGCCATCTTGTCGCTGATTATGTTGGTTATCTACGTGGGCTTTATTTTGCTCATCGCCTTCGCCCCTGGCTGGCTTGGCACACCGCTGCATGCCGGAACCAGCGTCACCCGAGGCATTCCTATTGGCATCGGCGTTATCGTTATCTCTTTTGTACTGACCGGGATTTATGTCTGGCGGGCAAACGGTGAGTTTGATCGCCTGACGAAAAGTGTGATTAACGAGGTACACGCATCATGAAGAAAGTCCTGACGGCGATTGCCGCCACACTCCCTTTTTCCGTGAGTGCCGCTGACGCTATTTCCGGTGCGGTGCAGCGCCAGCCGACAAACTGGCAGGCGATCATCATGTTCCTGATTTTTGTCGCCCTCACGCTGTATATCACCTATTGGGCATCAAAACGGGTACGCTCCCGTAACGACTATTACACGGCGGGCGGTAATATCACCGGTTTCCAGAACGGGCTGGCGATTGCCGGCGACTTTATGTCGGCGGCCTCCTTCCTCGGTATTTCTGCGCTGGTCTACACCTCCGGCTACGACGGGCTGATTTACTCCCTTGGCTTCCTGGTCGGCTGGCCGATTATTCTGTTCCTGATTGCCGAACGCCTGCGTAACCTCGGGCGCTACACCTTCGCCGACGTCGCCTCCTATCGCCTGAAACAAGGGCCAATTCGTACCCTCTCCGCCTGCGGTTCGTTGGTGGTGGTGGCGCTGTATCTGATTGCGCAGATGGTTGGCGCAGGCAAGCTTATCCAGCTGCTATTCGGCCTGAACTATCACGTGGCGGTGGTGTTGGTCGGCGTGCTGATGGTGCTCTACGTCCTGTTCGGCGGCATGCTTGCCACCACCTGGGTGCAGATTATCAAAGCGGTTCTGCTGCTGTGCGGCGCCAGCTTTATGGCCTTTATGGTCATGAAACACGTCGGCTTCAGCTTCAATAATCTGTTCAGCGAAGCCATGGCGGTACACCCGAAAGGGGCGGCCATCATGAGCCCGGGCGGATTGGTGAAAGACCCGATATCCGCGCTGTCGCTTGGCCTCGGACTGATGTTTGGTACCGCCGGTCTGCCGCATATTCTGATGCGTTTCTTCACCGTGAGCGATGCGCGTGAGGCGCGGAAAAGCGTGTTCTACGCCACCGGCTTTATGGGCTATTTCTATATTCTGACCTTTATTATCGGCTTCGGCGCGATCATGCTGGTCGGGGCAAACCCGGCGTTCAAAGACTCGGCGGGCGTGCTGATTGGCGGCAATAACATGGCGGCGGTCCATCTGGCTGACGCGGTAGGCGGCAATCTGTTCCTTGGCTTTATTTCCGCCGTCGCCTTCGCCACGATTCTGGCGGTGGTCGCGGGCTTAACCCTGGCAGGCGCATCGGCGGTCTCTCACGACCTGTACGCCAACGTCTTCCGCAAAGGCGCCAGCGAGCGTGATGAACTGCGGGTGTCAAAAATCACCGTGCTGTTGCTGGGAGTGGTGGCGATTCTGCTAGGGATCCTGTTCGAAAACCAGAACATCGCCTTCATGGTAGGTCTGGCCTTCTCGATTGCTGCCAGCTGTAACTTCCCGATCATTCTGCTGTCGATGTACTGGTCGAAGCTTACCACTCGCGGTGCGATGGTAGGCGGCTGGCTGGGGCTGCTAACGGCGGTTATCCTGATGATCCTCGGCCCGACAATTTGGGTGCAGATCCTCGGTCATGAAAAGGCGATATTCCCGTATGAATATCCGGCGCTGTTCTCTATCGCCATCGCCTTTGTGGGTATCTGGTTCTTCTCCGCTACCGACAACTCTGCCGAAGGGATGCGCGAGCGCGAGCAGTTCCGCGCGCAGTTTATCCGTTCGCAGACCGGTATCGGTATCGAACGCGGGCAGGCGCACTAACCTGACCTTCCCCGGCCACATGGCCGGGGAAATTAAAACATCAGCAGACGGACCAGCGGTGCTGCCAGCACCGTCACCACGCCGGACAGCATCATCACCAGACTGGCGACGACCCCTTCCTGTGGCCCTAGCTCATATGAACGCGCGGTACCCGCTCCGTGAGACGCCGCACCGAATCCGGCCCCCTTTGCCATCCCGCCGCGAATGGCGAGCCGCATAAACAGCACATCGCCCACCGCCATGCCAAACACGCCGGTAATCACCACAAACAGCGCCACCAGCTCCGGCTGGCCGCCAATCGGTTTGGCCGCCGCCAGCGCAAACGGCGTAGTGATCGAACGGACCGCCAGGCTGCGCTGGATCTCATCCGGCAGGGTCAATAGCCGGGCCAGCCAGACCGAGCTGGTCACCGCCACAACCACCGCGGTGGTCACCCCGGCGCTCAGCGACATCCAGTGACGTTTAATCACCGCCAGGTTGTCATACACCGGGACCGCAAACGCGATAGTCGCCGGCCCCAGCAGCCATAACAGCCAGTGGGCTTCGCCCATATAGTTCTGATAAGAAATGTGGCCAAAAACCAGGATCAGCACCAGCAGCAGCGGGGTAAAAACCAGCGGCATCAGCGGCAGCTTGTGAAAACGACGATACAAGCGCTTATTGGCGAAATAGAGCACCAGCGTGACGATCAGACACAGCAGGCTCAGTTGAAAATTACTCATGCTTCATCCTGCTGATTTCATAGCGATACACTTTATCCACCACCCACGCGGTGGCCCCCAGCACCATCAGGGTACTCAGGGCAATCACCAGGAAGATTCGCCAACCATCCACCATCAGCAGTTGGGTGTAATTCACCACCGCCACCACCGCCGGAACGAAGAACAGCAGCATCTCTGCCAGCAGCCAGCGGGAGCCTGCCCGCACCCAGTTTAACGGGATCACCCGGCAGACGATTAACGCCAGCAGCAGCAGCATACCGACCAGATTCGCCGGCAGGGGCAGATGCAGCCAGTTCACTAAATAGTCAGCGCAGACAAACAATCCGGCATAGATGAGCACCTGAACGGGTACCTGAAGGCGTTGTACAACGAGGGGGGTCATACGAGCTGGCGCGAAGGCCATGAGCGAAATTCCTGAAAAAGAAGCGAGGTGTGCAGTATAGAGAGCCGCCGGAACGGACAGAAATGAATTAAAATCATCACAGGTATAGTCTCTGGGAATAATTATGGATATCCGAACGCTGCGCTATTTTGTCGAAGTGGTGCGCCAGCAGAGTTTTACCCGCGCTGCGGAAAAACTGTTTGTGACGCAACCCACGATCAGCAAGATGCTCAAAAATCTGGAAGATGAGCTGAACTGCACCCTGTTGATTCGCGATGGTCGCAAGCTCCTGCTAACCGACACCGGACGGGTGGTTTTTGAACGCGGACAGGCAATTCTGGGTGAGTTTCATCAGCTGGAATCGGAGCTGAGCGATATTAACCATCTTCACAAGGGTATCCTGAGACTGGGGATCCCGCCGATGGTGGGGATGCTGATGGCCGAGCCTATCAGCCAGTTTCGCCAGCGCTACCCGGGCGTCGAACTGAAGATTTCGGAATTCGGTGGCCTGACGGTGCAGCAGGCGGTGAGCAACGGCGAGCTGGATCTTGCGATGACAGCGCTGCCGGTTGACGAAAACAGCGGCCTGAGCACCCTGCCGTTGTTCAACCACCCGCTGTGCGTGCTGACCCCAAGGACAGAGCAATGGGCGCAGGTTAAATCGCTGTCACCGGAGGCGCTCGCGGCCCATCCACTGGTGATTTATAACGAAGATTTCGCCCTCAGCCGCCAGCTGATGGCGCTGTTTACCTACCATGATGTGAAGCCCCGTATCGCGGTGCGCAGCGGCCAGTGGGATTTCCTGGCGGCGATGGTACAGGCGGGCATCGGCGTGGCGATCCTGCCGCAGCCGATCTGTGAACGCCTCGATGCGCAGGATTTTTGCTGGATACCGTTGCAGAGTGAACTGCACTGGGAACTGGGGATGATCTGGCGGGAAGGGGTTTATCTGTCGCACAGCGCCCAGGCGTGGCTGGAGTGCAGTAAGGCCTTCTGGCTGGAATAAGCTCCCGTAGCCCCGGTATGCGTAGCGCCACCGGGGAACGGGTGCGGTATTACTGATCTTCGATTAACAGCGCTTCCAGCAGGTCCAGATCGTGCAGCAGTTTCTGCAGCGTCTCATTGCTGATCTGCCGGGTCGCACGCAGGTGATACAACTCCCCGCGTTCCGAACGCAGCGCCGCCAGACGGAACCGACGCTCAAGCTGCTCTTCGAGGATGGAGGTTTCGACGTCGTTACGTCCGTCAACGCGGCGGCGCAGGTTGCCGATCACCCTGGAGCTGACCTCGGTCAGCAGTTGGTTATCGATATTCTCTTTGGTATCCGCCGCCAGTCGCTCCTCCATTTTCTGAATCGCGACAATGGCAACATCGGCGGTCGCCGCGCGGGCCAGCCGCTCCTCTTTACGCTGCTGGACATGGTCGCTCGACTCGATATGCCTCAGCAGAATCGGCAGCGCAATCACGCCGACAAACAGCGAGAACAAGATCACCCCCGCCGCCAGAAAGACCAGCTCATAACGTGCCGGGAAGACGTTGCCGTCCGGCAGCAGCAGCGGAATCGACAGGACACCGGCCAGCGTAATCGCTCCGCGCACCCCGGCAACGGAGGAGATCAGCAGCTCACGAGTGGTCCATGAACCAAACTCCATCGGTTTCTTTTTCAGGAAGCGCTGGCTTAATTTACGCATCGTCCACAACCAGCCAAAACGCACCAGCATCAGCGCTGCATAGATCAGGATGATGTCGGTAAACAGCATCCAGGTTTCAACGTTAGGGTCCGCTTCGGCCGCCACCAGCGAGGTCGACAGAATATCCGGCAGCTGCAGGCCTAACAGCAGGAACACCATGCCGTTAAACACGAACTCCAGCATCGCCCAGGTGCTGTTCGCACGCAGACGCATCGCCAGCGGCGCCGTGCGCATCACCCCGGAACGGGTAATGGTCATCCCTGCCGCGACCGCCGCCAGGATCCCGGAAACACCAACATGTTCAGCGATCAGGTAGGAGGCAAACGGTAGCAGGAACAGCAGGACAATCTGCGTGGCAGGCTCGTCGCCGCCCCAGCGGCTGAGAAAGCGCATCGAGCGCCCGTACAGCCAGCTGACCACAAAACCGGCCAGGATGCCACCGATCGCCACTTTCAGGAATTCGACGGTCGCACCGCCGACGGTAAAGACCATCGTCCCCATCGCCACGGCGACGGCAAACTTCAGCGAGACCAGGCCGGAGGCATCGTTCATCAACGCCTCGCCTTGCAAGATCCCCATAATTTTTTTCGGGATGCGTCCCTCACCGACAATGCCCGACAGCGCGACGGCATCGGTCGGTGACAGCACCGCCGCCAGCGCAAATGCTGGAATCAGCGGAATACCCGGAACAATCCAGTAAATCAGGAAGCCGATACCCACCACCGTCACCAGCACCAGTGCCAGCGCCAGCCCGAGGATTTCCCGGCCGTGCTCGATAAATTCGCGGGTCGGCGTCTTCCAGCCGTCGGCAAACAGCAGCGGCGGGATAAACAGGACCAGGAAGAGCTCGGGGTCAAATTCAACGTGCAGACCAAAGGTCGGCCACGCCAGCATCGCACCAATGGCGATCTGCATTAACGGGAGTGGAACCTGGAAGGGCAGTACGCGTGTAACCACCCCGGAAAGCGAGACCACGAGGGTCATGATGAGTATGGTGAAGAATATTTCCATGTGTTCCCTGTTCGCTGCGTTTTATTATTTTACACCTGAGGCGTCATGCCTCTGGATGATACGCTACTCAGATTAACGCAAAAGGAAACCGGATGTGGCTTAAAAATAAAACGGGCGGCCTGAGCCGCCCGTTCACCGCAAGAAAAGCTTAAATAGCCCAACCGCCGGCGTAGAAGATCACCAGCGCCGCGGCGATGATGACGGTACCCAGGTTCAGCTTACGCCATTCGCCAGAGACCAGACGGCCAATCACCAGGGTGGCAAAACCGATCATAATGCCGGTCACGATGTTACAGGTCAGCACGATAAAGACCGCGGTGATCAGACCCGCCATCGCATCGACGAAATCATTAAAGTCGATTTTGGCAACGTTGCTCAGCATCAGCAGGCCGACATACATCAGCGCCGGTGCCGTGGCATACGCCGGGACCAGATATGAGAGCGGAGAGAGGAACAGGATCAGCAGGAACAGCACGCCAACGGTCACCGCAGTCAGGCCGGTTTTGCCGCCCGCCGCAGTACCCGCCGCCGATTCGATATATACGGCTGCCGGTGCAGCCCCGACCACGCCGGAGAACACGCTGCTCAGGGAGTCTGTGGTCAGCGCTTTGCCGCCGTTAATAATCTGCCCGTCTTTATCCAGCAGGTTTGCCTGACCCGCCACCGCACGAATGGTGCCGGTCGCATCAAACACCGCGGTCATCACCAGCGCCAGCACGCTAGGCAGTACCACCGGATTCAGCGCGCCCATAATGTCCAGGCTGCCAATCAATGAGTTGCCTTTGTCATCGCTCAGCGAAGGCATCGCGAAAATACCGGAGAAGTGGACGTTCGGATCAAAAATCAGGCCGACAATCGAGACGCCGATAATCGTCAGCAGGATACCGCCCGGGACTTTCATTTTTTCCAGGCCAATGATCACCGCCAGGCCAATCAAGGACATGATCACCGGGAAGCTGTCGAAGTTACCCAGCGCGACCGGCAGGCCGTCCAGCGGGTTTTTAATGACCAGGCCCACGCCGTTAGCGGCGATCAGCAGCAGAAACAGGCCGATACCAATCCCGGTACCGTGCGCAACGCCCTGCGGTAAATTGCGCAGGATCCAGCTACGAATGCCGGTGGCGGAAATCACCGTAAACAGTACACCCATAAGGAATACGGCGCCCAGCGCCACCGGGATACTGATGTGCTGTCCCAGCACCAGGCTGAAGGCAGTAAAAGCGGTCAGCGAGATAGCACAACCGATTGCCAACGGCAGGTTCGCCCACAGCCCCATCACCAGAGAGCCGACGCCTGCGACCAGACAGGTGGAAACAAACACCGCGGCCGGAGGGAACCCGGCTTTCCCCAGCATACCTGGGACAACAATAACCGAGTACACCATCGCCAGAAACGTGGTTAGACCGGCGACAATCTCCTGACGAACGGAGCTGCCACGAGCTGAAATTTTAAACCAGGCGTCAAGTGAACCGCCGGCACGCGCTGAAGGCGTAGACATAGAAAACGTCCCCTGAAAATTTTTATCGTTTGTCTGCATACGTGGTGGACCATCCACTGCCAGTTAAACGCGATCTCCTTGTGCTACTTCGCAGCGCCAGGGGGCTGCAAAAAGCAAACGTTTAACTCCGCGCATGCAATACGGTGGTCAGAATGAATTTGCTCCCCCCAGAACAGAGGTAAATAGCGAGCAAAATAAAAAAGCAAACGATTATCCAGCCATTAGATGGGCCTTTTCAACAGATGTTTACGCTAATTCGCTAAATTTTGCTTATGATGCTCACGAAATAATCAGCCGATGCGCAAACGTTGTCGTCCATGCGCAATCCGGTAACATTTTTGTATTGCGCTGATAGCAATTTCTCGCGGTCATCACAAAAATCACTACTTCACTCCGGCAAGGTGAACGGACCGCCGCGCTCAATTGCCCGTTGCCAGGCCGGACGCTGTTCCACCTGCTGCACCCAACGCCTGATGTGCGGCAAATCGCCGATGCCACCGCGGGCCAACAGCGCCATCACCGGAAAACTGAGCTGGATATCGGCCATGCTCAGCGCTGCCCCCGCAAACCACGGCTGGCTGGCGAGATGGTCTTCTATATAGTGGGCGTGCGTGGCAATTTGTCGGTCCAGCCAGGCTTTCTGTACGCCCTTGCCCAGCACGTTACCCAGCGTTCGCATGCCGAGAGGGATCGGCGGTTTGCCGAGGCTGGCAAAAACCAGCTTCATCAGCAACAGCGGCATCAGCGAGCCCTCGGCATAATGCAGCCAGAAACGATATTGCAGTTTGTCGGCGGTCTCCTGCGGCCTGAACTGCTGTTCGCTATCGTAGGTTTCCTGCAAATATTCCAGAATGGCGCCCGACTCCGCCAGCACGTAGCCGTTATCTTCCACCACCGGCGATTTGCCAAGCGGGTGGATCTTTTTCAATTCCGGGGGCGCCAGCATGTTCTTTTGCCGCTGGTAGCTAACCATGCGATAAGGCAGCTGGAGTTCTTCAAGCGCCCACAGCACCCGCTGCGATCGCGATTGATTGAGGTGATGTACCGTCAGCATGGAGACTCTCCCGTCAGTTGTTCGAATTAACTATAGGAACTGACGGCGATTGGCGGAAAAATTTCGGCGAAATAAACCGGTGAAATGGCGGGGCTGTGCCACAATTAAATTGTCGACGCAATCCGGAACCTCCATCAACATCTTGCGCAATACTGAGGGGAGTCGACGTCGGGGGAAACCCTCCTGCGAACCAGTAGGATAGAATCAAAGACAAAGACCGGAAAACAACTAAAGCGCCCTGTTGTGGCGCTTTAGTTTTTATACGTCATCTTCCAGCAGTCGCGCCCCAGTCCCCTCTTCACCCAGTTTATCTCCCGGGTTACGCAACGGGCAGTCGCGCCGTGACAGGCAACCGCAACCAATACAGCCGTCCAGTTGATCGCGCAGCGCCGTGAGGGTATGGATGCGGCGGTCCAGCTCTTCCCGCCACTGCGACGAGAGCTGCTTCCACTCTTTGGCGCTCAGGTTATGCCCCTCAGGCAATACGCCAAACGCATCGCCGATGGTCGCCAGCGGGATCCCGATACGCTGGGCAATTTTAATGATCGCCACCGCGCGCAGCACATCACGTCGATAGCGCCGCTGATTGCCGGTATTACGCTGGCTGTGAATCAGCCCTTTGCTTTCGTAGAAATGCAGAGCCGAGACAGCAACACCGGTACGTTTTGCCACCTCGCCTGGGGTCAGCAGCATTTTAATGCGGGTCGATTTCTTTTCCATAAAGCGCTTTACCTCAAGTTAACTTGAGGAATTATACTCGCCCACAGACAAAACGACGAATCGAGAATTGAGAGAGGCCGCTTTATGTCCCATCAGGATATTATCCAAACGCTTATTGAATGGATTGATGAACATATCGATCAACCACTTAACATTGATGTAGTCGCCAGAAAATCGGGTTACTCGAAATGGTATCTTCAGCGGATGTTCCGTGCCGTGATGCATCAAACGCTGGGTGATTACATCCGCCAGCGCCGGCTGCTGATGGCCGCGGAAGCGCTCAGAACGACGCAGCGGCCGATCTTTGATATTGCGATGGACCTCGGGTATGTGTCGCAGCAGACCTTCTCACGGGTGTTCCGCCGGGAGTTCGATCGTACCCCTAGCGACTACCGCCATCAGATCTCTGCCTGACCGTTCAGACGCAGGGGCAGAGCCGGCTGGGGGCGTTCGCCAGCCACAGCCTGAACTCCTGCGGCGGCATCGCTTTGGCAAAGTGCCAGCCCTGGCAATACTGCACGCCACGCTGTCGTAGCCAGTTCACCTGCTCTATCGTTTCCACCCCTTCGGCAACGGTTTTTAAATGCAGGCTGCGCGCCATTTCAATAATATGCTCGACGATCATGTAGCTGGTGCTGTTGGTCGTCAGCGTATCGATAAACGACTTATCGATCTTGAGGATATCCACGTTCAGCAGGTGGAGATTGTGCAGGTTTGAATAACCGGTGCCAAAATCATCAATGGCAATTTCATACCCGGCGTCACGGAAGGCCTGGATCACCGGCATGGATTTGTGCACGTCGATAAACCCGCGCTCGGTCACTTCAATTTTAATCTGGTCGATACTCACCGCGTAGCTGCTGGCCTTTTCACTGATTCTGGCAATGAGCCTTGATGAGTAAAAATCCGTGGCCGACAGGTTAATGGCGATATACAAATGGGGATGCCGGGAGAGAAACTCGCCCAGCTCGGCAAACAGTTCATCCACCACATAGTCGGTAATCTGGGCGATCATCCCTTCGCTTTCCGCCAGTGGAATAAACTCCGCCGGACTCATTACCGGCCCCTCACATCCCGGCCAGCGCAGCAGCGCTTCGGCCCCCACGCAGCGGTTATGTTGAATATCGATGATTGGCTGATAGTGCAGGCGCAACTGCCGGTGATTTAGCGCCCGCTGCAGCATATTGCGCGGTGAATCGTATTGCTTACGGGTTCGTGACCAGACCAGTAAAATCAGGACGCTGCAAATGAAGCCCAGCGGTAGCGTGACGGTAAGCTGATCAAAAAAGACCTGGTAATAGCTGGCGTACGAGGTGGACATGATCACCGCGATGGGGCGAATGGTGGAGCGCGCCACGGTATAAACCCGGTTATCCTGGCGGAATAAGGTCCCGTCGTGTCCCACCAGGCTGTGCAACAACTCGGCATCAGCATTTTTGCTGGTAGAAAAAAAGAGGTTGGTTTTGGTATCGAACAAGCCATAGGCTAAATCTTTATCGCTGGATATTAGGGAGCTGTAGGACAGGGGATTAATAACCGCGACGTAGTGCCCTTTTTGCATATAGGTCATGGCAAAACCAGGGTAGAAAGGCGTATCCCGATAATAGTAAATGGCGACATCGGGCGCTTTTGTATAATTTGCCGCCGGTGTTCGCCACGGTTTTTTCGGATGAACCGAGGTTGAACAATCAAACTGCGTCCCGTCAGCGTAAATTAAATCATCGACATAAAGCAGACTGCGCACAATGCCCAGCATATATTGCTGATGCTCGGGAGAACACAGTGTCCCCGTATACTGCAAGGCTTTTTTACGTGCCAGCTCCACTTCATCAACGACCAGCTCCGTTTTTTGCAGCGCCAGCTGTGAGAACGAACGAAGTCGATCGCCGGTTTCCGCTTTCGCTCTCAGTTGAGCAAACCACAGCGCCAGAACGATGGGCAGTAAGACCACCAGGGCGAGACCCAATATTCGCAAAGGCTTGCGCAGCGTGCGACGATTCATTTCCGTTGTGTATCCATGCGATATGCCTTAATCACGGTAAAAGATCACACCCATTGTTTACAGCAGTGACTATTTTTAGCAATCAGCCAGTTGGGGTAAAAACCCCATCGTCAATAATGATGAATAATACTAAGTTCACGGGCAATCGAGAAACTTTCTCGGCATTATGCGAGCACGACCACTCAGTAATTCGGTTTATTCGTATTATTGGCGAGAATAAATCATAAAAACCGCAGATAACGTTTATCAATAAGCAGCCAGAGACCCCACTAATAACCACATCAATAATACGGCTTAAAAACAGATAAAAAAACGCGCATTTTGGACTGGTGAATAAAACAGCAAATGTGATATAGTTCACACAACTTAATGAAACAAGAACACCGTTTCATTACTCCCCTGATTGCCTAAAGATAGCCAGAGCGCCACGTCATCGTCAGTCTCGCCAGGTTGTCAAAGGCACCCGATTTTTTTGAGGATGAGGTTGATGGCTTCCATTACTACCAGTGTCATACTGTTGCGCTGGCCGCTAGTGAGCGCGGTTTTGATGTTTTTGGCCAGCTCGATGAACATTCAGCTACGTAAAAGTGACTATGCCGGTTTAGCGGTCATTTGCAGCTGTCTTGGCCTGGCTGCGGCCTGCTGGTTCGCCACCGGCCTGCTGGGTATCACACTGCTGGATGTCGCTAAAATCTGGGGCAATATCAAAGACGTGATGATTGACGTCATGAGCCAAACGCCGCCGCAATGGCCGATGGTCATGACTTGATTTTCAGGCCATCTTACGGCAAGCGCTGACGCTGCTTACTCGCAATCCTTTGATATCTTAATAAATTTATCGTTGTAGATAATATATTTATTGCCAGGCTGGCGCAGTGCCGCCTGGCGAAGCACATCTCCAGGCCGCAAATACCAGGCCTCTCCCTCTTCTTCCGTTGAGTCGCAACCGGGTTTAATCAACAGCTTAAACCAGGTATTGCCGCTGTTGCTGAGACTCCCTGCCTTGCGATCGAAGGCCCAGCGAAACTGCACCTGCCGTGGACGCACCACCAGGATAGTCTCCATCACCACCACCGGATCGATACCGACCATTCCTCCCGCCGCATTGCGCGCGACGCGATTACGCGTTGGGATTTCACGAAATGAAACCCGGTAGTAACGTTCGCGGTTATCCTGCGGGCCATGATAATAAAATTTAAAATACTCACCCTGCCCGGCCTGTAACGTCAGCTGGCGCGGAGCAAACAGCAGCTCGCCATCTGCGGGGCGGGAACGCACTTCATTGCCGCCAGGACGGTCGATGCCAACCACCGAAACCTGATACAGCCGCGCGCTCTTATTGTTATTCAGGACCCGTTTAGCAACAAATTGCTCCTCAGCCCCCAGCGAAAAGGTCAGATTGCCGACGGAAATCGCCTGGCTCGCCATCGGCAGCCCCAGCAGCAGTAACCACCCGACGACCCTGAGCCGCTT
Organism: Klebsiella sp. B345; assembly: GCF_051131735.1. Lineage (NCBI taxonomy): Bacteria > Pseudomonadati > Pseudomonadota > Gammaproteobacteria > Enterobacterales > Enterobacteriaceae > Klebsiella > Klebsiella sp. B345. Next base: position 3,318,690 of record NZ_CP180443.1, on the reverse strand, counting down.
AATTAATATTGCGCCACGTCGCCTGAACATGAATTTCTCCTGAAGCACTGACTTCACCAAACCAGCCCTCGTCATTAATGGTTCTTAATGAGATAGCATCGTTCATCGGGATGGAAAACTTAACCGTCGTCTTGTTCATCACGCCGACATCGCCGGACGCATCCGTCCACGGCGTCGTGAGCCATAGCGCATCCGTCATATCGTTCCAGCGACTATCGCAGCCTGCATCGTACGTTTTGACCGCGCCGCTCTGGGTGGTCAGCGAGAGCTGCGCCGGGAAAGGCACCTTTGCCGTGCCATCTGCCGAACTAAAAAGGCAGTACGAACGACCGGCAATGGACTGCGCCGGGCCATCCACTTTAATCAGGACTTCATCGGCGGCGGTTTTGCCGCTGGTGGTCACGATATAGCCAAAATCAAGCGCCGGTTCCCCTGCCCCGACATTGCCTTCTCGCGTTGGCGAGCTGGTGTACTCATCCGAAATAATGCTGATGCTGAAATCACGCGGCTTGATAATCAGCGAATTGGAGGTGGAAAACTCATACCAGCCAGACTCCGGTGAAGTGGTGTTCTGGAAGCGAAAGTTAAACAGGTCCTGAGTGTTGATATCGCTGATCCCCTGCGCCACCATCTGCTTAAAGAAGTTGCTGGAAAAGAAGATGTAGACCGAATCCGAGGCCTTCATCTCATTAAAGGTGTAGTAGTAGGCGGTACCGCTGACCGGCTTCCAGCTGTTGCCGTTGAGGCTGAACTGCATATCGTAACTCCCCACCGCCGAGGCCAGCGAGGAGTTGCTAATCGCCGGGAAGATATGGATCGAGGTATTGCTCAGCCCGTTATGCTGCAACGTGTAATTGACCATCTTGCAGCTCAGGCCGCTGCGGGTACCGATGGTCTGCTCCTGACAATTGCTGTTCCCCTCACCCAGCGTCGGGATCCCATCGCTGTTAATAAACACTTCAGTCAAGGAATGTGTATTGATGAGTTTTAAGCTCGCCGCTTTGGTATGGGTGACTTTACGCACATACCAGGCACCGGATGCCTGGTCCTTACAGCGGGCACCGCTGCTGGCATCGTAGGCGACAGAGGTCTGACAGGCATTAATGGTCATCGACATGCTGCCGCCCACCGGCATCTGCTGGAGATACTGATAGAACGAGTCCGACATCATGCCATGCATCCATTTTTGCCCGCCAGAGGTGACTTTCGCGCCATAAAAACCATTGGCGTCGGTGACCTGCGGCAAAATCAGGCTGGTTCCCATATCGCAACCGGCATACCAGTTAATGCAGCGCAGCCCGCTCAGGGGATACGATACTGGCGCGTTTTCCAGCCACATATCGAACTGCCAGTTGGCGTTAAGGCCGGTGTTATAGCCATTGTCGATATAGCCCAGACTTTGCTGATAGATGGTGCCGCTACCGGTATATTTCAGCCCGGTCCAGCGGCTGGCACCGGTCATACGCGGATCCAGCACGCCGCCCGGCGTAACGAAAAAGTTATCATCCGAGTTATTTTCCACGAACACATACTGCACTGCCGCCGCATCCGCCCAGGTGGTTTTCGATACTGCTGCCCCGGCTCGCGAAGCATATAGCGCCACCAGCCCCAGGGCTAGCAACGCGAATCCTTTAACTTTCATGTCCTTCTCCTGCCTGCGACACGCTGGCGTAAGTTTTCAGGCCAGCGCACACCACATCGCCCACCCAAACCGCACCGCGCGCCTGACTGATGTTCAGCCCGACTTCACAGCTCTGGTTGTTACCGTAGGTGAAATCTATCGTCGGATATTTTTTATCCACATCCATCACGAATCCGCCGCTGCTATCGGTGCGCGTACGGCCAATGTGGTTATTGATATGCGCATTCGCCAGCAGGGTGCCGTCTTCAGCGCGAATACGTCCAGAAACGGTCACCATCTGTTTCACTTCCGGCTCGATCACCGCCACGTTCCCCGGATAGAGCGTCAGACGGCTCTTGCGGTTGCTGACGATGTCGTAGCTGTCGAGTGAGTTCTTGCTGTTCTGCAGCTCAACGTCGTAGCGGCTGTAAGGAGAAAGCGGCAGATAGTTGCGCTTACCGCTCAGCTGATACACCCGCCCGTTAACCTTCGCGCTCAGCTTGCCGTCGTCATCGAGGCCGGTGTTGAAAATCACACCCGCGTTGCCGTCGGTACGCCCGCTGGCAGCAATATTGCGCCCCTGCCAGCCGACGCTACCGTTGGCGGTGAGGTTGGTGTTTACATAGCCGTCGGCCCCGCTGTTAATATTCAGCGTGCCGTTGGCATAGCGTGTATCAAACTGGGCATAAGCGCCTCCGCTCAGCGTTTTGTCATCACCGGTATCACCGGAAATCGCCCGGGAAATATTGGCGCCGAGGGTGCGCACAACTCCCTCATCAAACTGTTTTCGCGCGGCGAGGTTGGCCATGGTGTAGCCGTTCTGGTGGGTCATGCCGGCGCTGAACCAGTTGCCCAGTGGCAGTGAAAAGTCGAGCGCGACGTATTTTCCGGTACTGCTACTGCTGTTGCCGTTATTGAAGCGCTGAATACCTGCACGCAGGCCCAGCGAGCCGAAAGCACCGCTAAAGAGGGTCTGGTAATAATCAGCGGTGTAGTAATGGCTGCGGTAGCGGCGGTCATCGTTGTAGCTGAGGCTAAACGTCCCCAGTTTCGACCATAGCGGGTTCAGGTTAAGCGTCCCGCCAATGGCCCGGTTATCGGCATCGCTGCGGCGCAGTTTATCGCCGATAACGGTCTTTTCCTGATTCACCCAGATCGTGCTAAACCCGCCGGGCAACGAGGCGCTGATGCTGCCGATGCTGCTCCAGGAGCTATCGCTGGCCAGCATATTTTGCAGGTTAACGTTGATTGATTCCGTCAACGGCATCGTCAGACGCGTCTCGGCGACCGCGTTGTTATCGTAGCCGTAGCCGGTTGCCGCCCAGCTGAAGGTCCCGACGGCCCCGGAAGAGGAAGCCCCCGCCAGCCAGCTCTCTTTCGCGGGTTTGCTCTTTTTGCCGCTCTCTGACCAGCGATCCATATGAAAACTGCCGCCCCAGAGCTGCCAGGCCAATGGTGCCCCCGCCCCGCGCCCGCGGCTAAATAATTTATTCACCCGCTGCGTGCGTTTACCCACCACCCGGCCATTCACAATGACTTCAACGTCAACATCGTAAATTCCGTAAGGCAGTCCCCGGGTATCCACTTCATGGTTGCCCATCATAAAGTTCTGCACGCTCAACAGGCGCCCTTCACGCGACAAATGCACTTCACCCGCCGCCGGTAAGAACGCGACGATCGGCGTGGCCGACTGGGAATTATCAAACACCGTAGAGCTGGCCTGGTTTCCCCACGAGGCGCCATAGATTTTGCCGGCGGAAATAGCGGTCATGGGTCCCAGAGATTGTAAATTCCACGTATCCAGCATCCCGCCGGCAAAACGATGCCCGGCGAAATCGCGCTCGTACATGGCCTTATAAATTTCGCTATCCTGGCTGCTGGTGCCGGCCCCGTACAGCGAGCCATCCAGCACGATATGGTGTTCACGCAGCGAGCTCACGTTATTCAATGACAGATAGCTGGACGTGCTGTTGTCGCCGTTGCGCATCTGATTGTTATAGACGCCGAGGTTGTAGGTCAGGCTGCTGCTGATTTGGTTAACGCTTGACTGGCCGATGTCTTCGCTACGCGACTGGAGTACGGTTCCCAGTGCGGCGCGTTTCACCACCAGCTGCAGCAGCAGCTGGCGCAAACTGAGCTGCAGCTGAGCATCAGCCGTGAGCGTAATATGCAGGTCGCCGTCGAAGGATTCATTCGCCAGGGTGGTCAACATTTTCCGGGTGGATTCGTTGACGCTGGCGTTGTCTTCGCGCTCTTCCAGCTGAATATGGCGAATGCGCAGCGCACCGTTGTCCAGCCAGATAAACGCGCTACCAAGCCGCTGATCGTTCTGGGTCCCCAGGCTGCCTTCCAGGTGTAGAAACAGCGGGATGCTCATCCCGTCCTGTAACGCCTGACGGAATGCCTGTGGGATCACCACGCCACCAATTTGCGGCACCTGCTGAGGGGCGGCATTCACGCTAAACGGAACAAAAAGAATGGCCATACCATAGGCAACGAGCATTTTCAGCTCAGGGGAAATCCGTCGTAAAGGCATAACCTTATCCCGCCAGCACAATTGTTATTTTACAGGAACAAACTGCTCGCCCTGCCAGAGGGCAACCCGTCCTTTTTTATCGGCAACATTCACGCGGGTGAAACGGCGCTCTTTACCGGGCATGAGGTAATAGTTTTCTTTGCATTCTTTGCCATCCGCCGCCTTCAGGCAGGGGCCATAGGCCAGGATGCGCAGCGTGGCATTGCCGGTATTCACCAGCGTTCCATTGGCATACTGATGCTGAAAATTCACTTTTCGCGGCGCAACGACCAGGATGGTTCCGATACGCGCTGAAGCCGTGGCGACCGCGCTGCGGGTGGTACTGTCACGTTGCGCATCGCTTAACGCCTGATCGAACCAGACGATGCGGTAGTAACGTTCTTTATCATCTGCCGGTCCCTTGTAGAAAAAGCGGATGGCATCGCTGCTCTGTGCAGGCAACAGCAGGCTGGCCGGAGTGAGTAACACTTCGTCCTGAGTATCCATCGGGATCACGCTGGCCCCTTCAAGCGGCGAGGAGAGGCGTTCAATATGGATATTGATGAGACGCCCGCTCTCGGTGGTGTTTTTAATCTCTTTGCTGAGCACGCTGCTGCCGCTGTTCATAAAGGAGGAGATATCGCCGACATCCAGCGCCAGAGCCGGCATGATGGCGCAAAAATAGAGGCTGAGAGCCAGAATGCGGTTTTTCATAGGAATTCAGTCCGTGAAATAAGCAGGGGGAACCCCCCTGCCCGGTGTGACAGAGAAATCAGCTGGTCCAGGTCGCGTCGAACTGAACGCTAACATCCCCGCTCCAGATCCCTTCTGGCAGCGTGCTGTAATCGGTGACGGCAGTGGTACCATCGGTGGTGCCGCTGATGATAGAGAAGTTAAAACCATCCTGGGCAGTCGCACGGCCAGCCTGGTTGTAACCGTTAGCCAGCGCGCTGAGGTTGCCACCCAGCACACCGTTGGCGGTGTCAATCATGATGGTATCGCCGGATTTCTCAACGGCAGCACCGTTGTAATCAACGCCGACGTTCAGCGTAGAACCAGAGGTATCCAGCTGGGTCAGAGTGTTGGTAATCAGACGAGAAGTCAGTTTAAATGCCGTCGCCGTGGCATCGCCTTCAATCGCGACATCAAACAGCCCTTTCTGCGAGTTAAAGCCTTTGATCCCTTCGGCATACTGGAACGCCAGGCTACCCAAAGGAGTCACAACCAGCTTGCTGGTGGTATCTTTCTTCGCCGTTGCCGACCAGGTTGCCACAGCCTGAGCCGTAACATCTGCAGCCTGAACCGCACCCACACAAAAAGTCGTAACCAGCGCTGCTGCTAACATTTTCAATTTCATATTCATCACCTGATAATAATAAAAGGCGTTTTATCGCCCGTACTGTTCCATCGTACTTTATGGAATATTTCCTCTTAAGAACCTGACGTTCTCAAGCACAGAGGTTCAATTAATTCGAAACACATATTGGCCTGTTGATGGAATACAATAACCGCACCACCAGCAGGGTTACATTCAAATAAAAGCCATATTGCGCCCTGATGCTGGCAATATAAAACGCATTAACGCTAAAATCGTTACCGTATTATTATTTAACAATCCAACTTTATTGCTGGTGTTGCTTTTGTGTAAGCTCACCGTTTTAATGCTCAGACCGAGAATTTCAGAAACGTCATGAGTCACATTTCCGGTGAGCATCAGTGCCATTATTTTTTCTTCACGCTCGGTGAGATTTCTTTTTCTGGCTCTAAACTTGTTAAGATTAAGGATGCTGTCAACCGTTTTAACACTCGCATCTGCCGATAAAAAACAGATGTTATTAATGTCAGAAACATCGCTGACAAATTTCGCATCGGGCGCCACGATGACTTTTGCCGGGCTGTTCGATAAATAGAACCGATACGCACAGAGCATTTTGTCTATCTGCGAAAAATGGATAATGACATAGTCATCCGCACTCAACCTTTGACACTGGAGCCGTGCAAACTCGCTATCAACATTGTCGATCCAGTCAATAAAACAGTCATCATTGGCAATATTCAACAGCCCCTGCAAATAGAAATAGTTATCGGTTACGATCAATGCAGCCATAATGACAGTGCCTCTATTCCTTTGAGTACGGTAATAATCCGTTGAACAATCCATCTGAGAACTATTCGCCCAGGAGAGCAAATACTCATGTCCGTATGTTTACTTTTCTTTTATAAACGGTGACAAAACATCACCATTAATTTTGGTACGGTAGGGCCGTTAGCTCTGATACACAAATAGTAAACGCAACGCTAAAATTTTATTACTCATAAAATTATGAAGTGCATAAAATTCACATCTGTTGTATTTTTGTAAAATCATAACTTATTGATTATAATAAATAAATACCACAAAAATTAACATTTAATAGCATTTCCATAACATACCTATTGCTGGATTAAGAATATTCTTAGTCATGGACGAATGTCAGATCTACTCTTTGGTGCTAGTATCGCTGGCATCAAACACCGGATAAATGACACAGTGGTAACTATTCTCACAATAAGAAAATATATATGGATACTATCTACGTTATCGATAACGTGCTGAAATTTAATCCAGCAGCACATACTCTCCACGCGATAAAGACCGATAAACATATCACTCTGGCAATACCCGCAAGTCTTTGCTTTTATTTATTAATTAAAAATAAGGGTAGAATTGTCACCCAGGCCGAGCTACTGCAAAATGCCTGGGGAGAAAGGGGGATGAACGTTACACCAAATACCCTACACCAAAATATATCTTTGCTGCGTAAATCGTTAAATCGTCTCGAGGTGAATGGTACGCTGATTCAAACCATTCCCAAGCGGGGATTTATGATTGCTGACGAGGCCAGTATTTTGGTTCAGGAGGAGGTGAATAGTGATAAAACTGATAGCGATACATCGCAGGACACGCAGGCGCTGATAACGGCACATAATAGTCACGATGAGATCGCCCCCACATCGATTCCTGCACCCGCGAGTGACAACACCAAACCTGTCGCAATGCTCGCGGTTCTCAACAAACCGCTGATGAATAAAAAAGTTCGTTGGATCTTTGCCGGGATAATATCGTTACTGATTGTGTTATTACATATCGACTTCGATCAATACGCCACGGGCGATGCACCTTTCACCGCATACACCCTGATCAGTACGGCGAATAACTGTAAGATCTACCGTAATGAAGATTTGCGGTTTGATGCGTTCTATCTCGATTTTCTTAAAGCGCATCAGATTACGTGCTCAGATGGCCAGGTTTTTTATATGACCAATCACTATCCTTCGAGCAGAACCTCGGTGATCTCCTGTCGATACCCCATCGCATCTAACAAAAAATCGTTCTGCATCTCCGACTACTACTTAAAATAACAGACCATGAAAACACGAAAAATAATAAAAATCATCAGCAGTGGCGTTATCATCATGGCAATAAGTATTGCCTGCTACTACCTGTATTCTCCTGACAACGATGACACCATTAACTGTACATCCGCCCTGTCCATTATCAATGGCAATGAGAAATTCGCCTTCTCGGTCACTTTCTTTGCCAGCAAGGGCGATGGTTTGATGACCTTCACAGGAAAAAATGGTGATGTAATAGATAACATCAGTATCAGAAAACATATCTCTTACACCAAGGATAAAAATGACATCTACATTTTTAAGAACAGGGGTGAGGACATTCGCTCACAAATACCATTAGCCGATCATAAATTCGATGAGATCTTGCCACCATTCTTTACTGGAATAAAGAATGAAGATAGCTTTATCATCAGGATTATTAAAATAAAAAATGGCTCATGGTTGTTTATGTCAACCAATACGCCCTATTTTATCTGCGAGACCCCGAACCGCTAATATTACCCTGTTACCACTGTGGCTGATATTTTAAACTTCCCGGGCATCGTTTGACCGCACAATGTTGTTGATAGCAACAGCCATCACGCATCATCGCCCCGAATTCATAGGGGCAAGATGGCCGTTCACGCAGCGTTTCCCACTGTGCATGGCTATAGGTTGAGATATTATAAATATTGATATAGTGATATTTATCATTAACTAACACCTTCGATGAATACAGTTTCATGGATTCACCCGGTAGCAATAAAATATCCGCTTCATACCATATGATGAATTTTAAAAAGCGTAGGCCAGAGATACTCGAGAATGCCACGCCAGAATGTGGGCAGATGATCGTGTTCTGAACCGTCCATTTCATATTGCATCCTTAGGTTGCTATTGTAAACAGCATAACAATAGTGATAGCAAACATGATATTTAACCGCAAGTGTGCGGGTCATTATTGTGATGGGGAACAAGTGACCATAAACTAATCTACTCAATGCGGGGTAAGCGTTCTAATATAAAATACGTAGAGGCGAAGGGGATATAGACATAATAAGACAAACTACCAGGTATATATTTACAAATAAGGTTCTGTCAGCACGTGTCGCCAATGAGAGTAGACGACGGGTCTTCCCTGACCCACCGTGTCACCGGTACCTCTTTACCAGGTTTTCCCGATGTTAAACTGAAATTGCTCGGTCTCATCACCACTGTATTTTTTGAAGGGTTCAGCCCACGAGAATACTAACGGGCCTAATGGTGACATCCACTGCACCGCAATACCCGCAGACATCCGGATATGCATCGGATCGCTATAATCCCCGAGTCCGGCCGCCTCTGTCTGGGCGGTATTTTTCCACGTCGTACTCCATACCGTGCCCGCATCGACAAACAGCGAGGTGCGTAAGCTGTCGGCATATTTATCGTTGATAAACGGTGTTGGAACAATAAACTCACTGTTCAGTACGACCATGGCATTACCGCCCACGGCATCAGAAGAGCTGTCCAACGGGCAGTTGCTATAGCTGCTTTCCGTACCATTACAGCGATAGTAAGCCGCTTTCGGGCCAATGGTGTTGGAAGAGAAGCCACGCACCGAGGTCGAACCACCGGCGTAGAAGCTGTCGTAAAACGGCACCGTCTTCCCGTTCAGGCCGCCGGCATATCCCGCTTTCAGATGCTCCATCCAGACCCAGTTTTTCCCCTCATCAAATGGTACATACTGTGTGCTATCGAGGGTGATTTTGTAATAGCTGTTATCGGAGCCCGGCACGGTAACTTTTCCGCTCAGGCTGCTTTTATTCCCGGAGCGCGGGAAGAAGCCGCGGTCGAGATCGTTATAACTCCAGCCCAGGCTGGCAAAGAAGTCGTTGGCGCTATACTCGGCACCGCTGTTGCCGTCTTTGGTCACGACATCCGGATAAATACCGCGTGAATTCAGGTAATTCCACGTCGTCAGCTCCGGCTCCATATTGGTCAGCTTGTTATGGACATAGTCCAGGCCGAGGCTTAGCGAGTTATTTTCGCTGATGGGGAAGCCAAGATTGCCGCCCAGCCCATAGCTTTGCTGGTTATAACTCCCGGTATCCGCATCGGACGCATCATAGCTGTTGTAGAAAACTTTACCGCCGAGACTCACGCCATCCACGGTAAAGTAGGGATCGGTCATACCCAGTTCAAGATAGGACTGATAGCTGCTGCGCGTCCCGTTAAACGTGACGCTGTTGCCGGTGCCCAGCCAGTTATCCTGAGTCACTCCAAGCTGATAGCTGATACCGCTGTCGGTGCCGTAACCCAGACCAACGTTAAACGAACCGGTATTGCGCTCCTTCACTTTATAGACCACGTCAACCTGATCCGGACTGCCGGAAACCGGTACAATGTCTTTCTCTACCGTCTCAAAGTAGCCCGTGCGATCCAGCCGCTCTTTCCCCTGCTGGACTTTCTCGTCGTTCAACCATGAGCCTTCCATTTGCCGCATCTCACGACGCAGGACGGCATCGCGAGAGGTGTCATTCCCAGTGAAACGGATCTGGCGTACGGAATAGCGGCGCCCGGCATCCACATTAATGTGCAGGATCACGCTCTTTTGGGCATCATCGATTTCCGGACGGGTCGTCACCTGCGGCCAGGCATAGCCGTATTTGCCAAAGCGTTTTTTGATACTATTTTCAACGCCGGTAATACCTGCCCCGCTATACCATGTGCCGGACAAAGGCTGCACTAACGCTTCGATTTCCTGACCATGGGTGGCCATCTCACCACTGACGACGGTGCGAGTGACCTTATAGCGTTCGCCTTCGGAAATATTGATCGTGAGGTACAGTGATTTTTTATCCGGGGTGATGCTGACCTGGCTGGAATTAATGGTAAAGCGTGCATAGCCGCGATCGAGATAATAGCTGCGCAGGGCTTCGAGATCGGCTTCCATTTTTTGCTTCTGGTATTTCTTGTCGCCGACCACGTTCCACCATGGAATATGGTCCCGCAACTGAAGGTGGTCCAGCAGCGTCTCCTCAGAGAACGCGTTGTTGCCAATGATATTAATCTGGGCAATCGTCGCGGAGATCCCTTCCTGAAAGACAAATTTTAAATCGACACGATTACGCGGCAGTGGCGTGACGACCGCATGGACCTGAGCGCTGTATTTCCCGACGCTGTAGTAGAAATCCTGCAGTCCTTTTTCTATTTCGCTGATCGCGTTGCGATCCAGCGCGCTGCCCTCGGTAATGCCGCTGGCTGACAGGTTGTCTTTCAGGGCGTCATCTTTTACCGATTTGTTTCCTGAAAAGCTGAGTTTCGCAATCGTCGGTCGCTCCTTCAGCTGCACCACCAGCGTGCTGCCATCGCGCAGGATCTGCACATTCTCAAAGTTACCGCTGGCATATAACGCACGCACCGACTCGCTAATATCATCATTAGACACCGGTTCCCCGGTATGGATCGGCATGCTTAAGAGCGCTGCACCGACAGTAACGCGCTGCAACCCCTCAAAACGAATATCATCAACGGTGTAGGTGGTTGATGCGTAAAGCGTAAATGGCGAAAGTAATAACCCGACAATAATATTAGTTTTCTTTAGCATGGACGTTTTGTCTAAGAGATATTTGGCGATAGCAGAATTCTGCTGGGATTTGCGTAAGCACGGCGCAGAATTACACTTCATTATGGTGAAACAATGGAGAAAAAATGGATGTTAGTGAATGGTGAAAAAAATTAAATTTAACGGAACTTCGTTCTACTGAAGCAGTCAGAGCAACATCTTGCAGACAGAATAAATATCACTATGACTTTTGTAATTTATAAAATAAAAAGCCCCCTTTCAAATTGGGATGAAAGGGGGAAAAGATCTTGTTAGGAATGATGCCCTCTGGAATAAACCAGGAACAGGGGCAATTTACCCTGAAAAACCGAAATTAAAATGAAGAGATCTTGAATAAATTATGCAGAAGCCATGGCGGTACCCACAGTATATAAAAGAGATGATTGGTATGAATCCTTCATATTTTCCTCAAATTCACAGAATAGAGTGTCAGAGGCTAATGGGAGCATCACAACAAGCCAATTGTTGTATCTAATAGAAAAGTAGTGGCGCCTTACCAGGGAAGGTGAGGCATTTACCAGGCTACCTGCCGTCGCTTACCGTGTGGCGCAGGGGCCGCACTCCCGAATGAGCATGCATCATGCGTAAAAATGAGATCCAGCAGTCCGTACTGAACGAGCTTGTACGCTGGATAAAAAACAACCTCGAGAAAAAACTCACCGTGAACGCGCTAAGCGCATTTTCCGGGTACTCAGAGTGGCACCTTTTCCGCCTGTTCCGTCATCACTTTAACATGTCGCCGATGGAGTATATTCGGCAGCAGCGGATGTTGTTATGCCGAGATTTATTACAAAGACAACCTGCTTTCCGTATTGTGGATATTTGCATCATGTCCGGATATGAAGACCTTAGTGCATTTAACCGGACATTTAAAAAGTATTATTCGGTGACCCCGACACAATTTCGCCGGCATATTTGTATGCAATCCTGATGTCACCTGCGGATGAAGCATTCGAGGATGAAAATAACAGGCCGGGAGCTGTCACACTCCCGGCCTGTCGCTCAACGATTAGAAATGGGTATTTACGCTGACATAGAACGTTCGTCCGGACTCATTATAAGTCTCGGCACCGGCACCGTATAAATAGGCTCCGGTGGTAGAATTTCCGGTGGTTTGCGCATTCCCGGCACGATAGTGGCGAATATCAAAGAGGTTATCGATACCGCTGGTCAGACTGAGGTTTTTGTTCACATCCCAGGTCCCGCTCAGCCCAACGATACTGTACGGGCTCAGCTCGTTCAGCTCGCTACCCGACACCGCTTCGCCTTTATAATTGAAGCGTTTTGGTTTCTGGCGTCCGTACCAGGTAAAGGTGCTTTGCAGCGAGAAGTCCTCGCGGACCTGCCAGCTCAGCGTCGAGTTAAGGGTAAACTCCGGGATCACCGACAGTCGGTCACCGGTGGTTTTGTTCTTGCTTTGCAGCATCCAGGTCAGGTTGTTGCTCCAGTTGACCGTTTCGCCTACCGGCACGTTCAGCGACCCTTCCAGCCCTTCTACCAGCGCTTTAGGAACGTTCTCCCACTGGTAGATATTGGTTGTCCCGTTGCTGGCCGTACCGACGGCCGAATACCCGGACTCAATTTTATTGTGGTAGTCGTTACGGAACCAGGTGATCCCGGCCTGATAGCCTTCGTGCTTGTACTCAATACCGATCTCTTTGTTGACGCTGGTCTCGGCCTTCAGGTCGCTGTTACCCATCAGATAGCAGGCAGAACTACTGGCGTAGCACCCCTGGCCGTTGCTGTACAGAATGTAGTTAGGGTTGAGCTGATAGAGGTTTGGTGCTTTATAGGCGCGAGCAATACCCAGTTTCAGGGTCCAGTCATCACTCAGCCCCTGCGACAAGTTCAGCGATGGGCTCCAGTTATTGCCGACGATGCTGTGGTGGTCGAAGCGCAGGGCCGGCGTCAGCATGGTGCTATCGGTCAGCGCGATATTGTCTTCGGTAAACAGCGAGAAAATTTCAGCGCTGCTGTAAGGCGTACGGCCGGACGTCGAAATGCCGTCGATTGAGCCGTAAGAGAGCGACTGCGACGTCGAGGTGCCATCTTTCATACGCTGCTGGTTCCATTCAGTACCCAGCGTCAGGTTCTGCTCGAACCCCAGCGTAAACGGTATGTTGACCTCGCTGTGCAACAGGACATCCGCGAGATCGATATCCGAGAATTCGTTACTGGAGAAGATCCCTTCGGTGCCCCCCGCCAGCCCTTCATTCATTCGCGAGTTGCGGGTGTGTTCGTACTGCGCATAGCTGTTACTGGTCACGCCGTTATCCCAACCGCCGGTCCAGGTGATGCCATAGGTCTGCCGGTAAATCCGGTTGGTCTCTTTACCGTACATGCTTTTCACCAGGGTGCTGGTATTGGTGTTTTGCGTATCCCCCGCATAGAGGTTGCCCTGGCGGCTGTAGCCGGTTTCGAATTCCAGCGCCTGCATCGGCGCAAATTCCCAGCGCACCTTACCGTGGATATCCTTATTAACCACCCCTTCGCGTCCGGCCGGGTAAGAACCGGCATAACTACCGGTACGATCGGCCTCATGACCAGAGTTAATATCCTGGGCATCGGCCTGGGTCTTACTCAAGTTGCCCCATAAATTAAAACTGACGCTGTCCGACATCGGTCCTTCAAGGCTGAAGTTGGTGCGTTTGGTCGACCCCTCTTTACGATGCTGAGGCGCGTTCATGTAGGTGTTCCAGGAACCATGCCATTCGTTATTCACCGGTTTGGTGATGATATTCACCACCCCACCCATGGCGCCGTTGCCATAGCGTGCCGCTGCAGGGCCGCGCACGACGTCAATGTGATCGATCATCTCCGCCGGCACCCAGCCGGTATCGCCGCGGGTATCCCGATCGCCACGCCAGCCATAGCGCACCGAGTTGCGGCTGGTGACCGGCTTACCGTCGATCAGAATTAAGGTATTTTCAGGCCCCATGCCGCGAATATCGATTTGTCGGTTGTTACCACGCTGGCCGCTGGTTGAGTTACCGGTGAGGTTCACCCCTGGCTGGGTACGAATAAGTTCTGAAATATCGCGGGCTGGCGGGTGTTTGCGGATCTCATCGGCGGTCAGCGTTGATACGCCAGGGGCCTGTAAGGTTTGTTTGGCGGCGGTGACCACCATGGTCTCTTCGTTCTCTTGCGCAGCGGTGGAGGTACTGGCGGTTTTCGTCTCTTTTGAGGTGCTGCTATCGGCGGCTTGCGCAGGTAACACCACTCCCCAGATAGCCGCGTGAATGAGCACGGCCAACGAGTAGTTCGAGTATTGTTTCATGAAATATGCCCTGTTTTCTTTGTTGCTGCCGGGGCGCGGCACTTCCATCATTCAGATAAATAACGGTCATCATTTCCATGCGTAGCACTGACTGCCTGGTTCTGGCGTAGAGAAGCCCCTCCCGGTCAATGAACGGGATAGCAATAGCCTGCGGCCAGAATATAAATTTTCGCCTTATCAAAAATGAAGAAATACGCGTTCCGCACTATTCTTAGATAGCGTTTTCCGATCAGCCCTGAATATGATTATTGTGCTCCATCACGTTATTAGAAATGAGATTCATTATCAAGTTGATAATATTAAATAATCCTGCCATTTTTAGATTAACGCGGTAAAACAACAGGATAGAAAAAACGAAAAATAAATTAACAGGTAACTAACTTAATAAAATGAATAACACAATCACAAAATAAACATTATTTACTCATATTATCTTCACAATGGTTAATGGCTATTTATATGCTTATCCCATATTTAATGGTCATAGGTATCGTATATTGTTGGTGGAAAATATTTCCCAGCGCAGCGGGAAATAGGTCAGGGATAGCCTGGAGATCTCTCACATTTTATCCGGTAAAGGAACGGGCTAACGGCGTAGAGTTGGCTAAAATAAAAGGATGCATCTGCGGAGCGTCACTCCATGAACATCCTCTCGTTTTCCCGATACGCTATCGTCTGCTTTGCCTGCCTTGCGACCCTGCAGTTCACCGCCGTGGCTTCTGCGGCGTCCACAGAAAAGAAACCGCCGTCCGATGAGGAACGAGAGACGCTGGAAGTCCATACGGAAGAGATGCTGAAGCCCTGGAAAGGCGATCTACCCGGCATGCTCGACCGGCGGGTGATCCGGGTATTAACTACCTACAGCAAGACCTTTTTCTTTATCGATAAAGGCACCCAGCGCGGAGCAACGCATGATATTTTTATCGAGTACGAACGCAGCCTTAACCAACAGCTGATGAAAGAGCAGAAGCTCAGGCATCGCCATCTGAAGGTGCGCATCGTCTTTGTTCCCGTAGCCCGCGACCGGCTCTTCAGCGAGCTCGAAGCTGGCAGAGGCGATATTATCGCCGCCAACCTCACCTTGACCGATGAGCGTAAACAGCTGGCGGACTTCACCGCGCCGGTCTACGCCAACGTCCAGGAGCTGCTGCTGAGCGCCCCGGGAACCCCGGCGGTAAGCAGTCTCGAGCAGCTTTCTGGTAAGAAAGTCTATGTGCGCCAGTCCTCCAGCTATTACCAGAGTCTGCTAGCCCTCAATGCACGCCTGGCCAAAGCTTCGCAGCCACCGGTAATTATCGAAACCGTTCCGGAATCGCTCGAGGATGAAGATCTGATTGAAATGCTGAACGCCGGCCTGATCCCACTGACCGTCGTTGACCGCCATATCGCGTTGTTCTGGCAGCAGGTTTTCCCCAAAATTCAGGTCCACAAGGATATTGTGCTACGCGACGATGCCAGCATCGGCTGGGCAGTACGTAAGAACAGCCCACAGCTTCTCGCCTCGCTGAATAGCTTTATCAAAGCCAACGGTCAGGGCAGCAAGCTGGGCAATACTATTCTGCTTCGCTACCTGAAAGACGCGAAATATGTCAAAAATGCCGCCGCCCAGAAGGAGCGACGCAAATTTTTAACCATGGTGGATATTTTCCGTAAATATGGCGATGAGTATGATGTCGACTGGCTGTTAATGGCGGCGCAGGGCTATCAGGAATCACGCCTTAATCAATCGGTTCGCAGCCACGTCGGCGCCATCGGGGTGATGCAGGTGATGCCACGGACCGGCAAAGAGCTCAAAGTCGGAGATATCAACAAGCTGGATCCGAATATTCATGCCGGGGTGAAATACATGCGCTGGATGATCGATCGCTACTATGGTGACGAGCCGATGACGAAACTCGATAAGGCGCTCTTTTCATTCGCCTCTTATAACGCCGGCCCGGCGCGGATCGCCCGTTTACGTACAGAGACCCAAAAACGCGGTTTTGACCCTAATATCTGGTTTGGCAACGTTGAGTACCTGGCCGCAGAAAAGATCGGTTCCGAGACGGTGACCTACGTCAGCAATATCTATAAGTACTACATCGCCTACCGGCTGATCATCGATGAGATGGCGCGTAAGCAGCAGGCTACCGCAGACGCCAGCTCGACGGGCACAGACGCGAAGAGCCAGGCTACACCTGCCACACCTGCCACACCTGCCACACCTGCCACACCTGCCACGCAGTAAGTTGAGACAGATGAGCGATCGACAGGCATAAAAAAAGCCCCGATAAACGGGGCTTTTTATCATTTGCTAACAACCGCGACTAAGGCTGGCCTCAGAACGGGATATCGTCATCGAAATCGATCGGCGGTTCGTTAGACGGTGCGGCCGGAGCCTGCTGCTGCGGACGAGACTGCGCGCCGCCGCTGAACTGGTTGCTGCCACCCTGCGGCTGCTGAGGCTGACCCCAACCGCCCTGCTGCTGGCCACCCGCTGCCGGAGCGCCACCGCCCTGACGGCCGCCCAGCATCTGCATGGTGCCACCGACGTTGACCACGATCTCCGTGGTGTATTTTTCTGCACCGGACTGATCGGTCCATTTACGGGTACGCAGCTGGCCTTCAATGTAAACCTGCGAGCCTTTACGCAGGTATTCACCAGCGACTTCAGCCAGTTTGCCGAACAGCACAACGCGGTGCCATTCAGTCTGCTCTTTCATCTCACCGGTCGCTTTATCACGCCAGGATTCGGAAGTAGCCAGCGTAATGTTGGCAACTGCGCCACCACTCGGCATGTAGCGTACTTCCGGGTCCTGGCCCAGATTACCGACGAGAATCACCTTGTTTACGCCTCTGCTGGCCATGTTTGTGTCTCCTGAATGCGTTTCTTAATAGTGTAAACGCGCGAGTGTACCATTTCCAGGTGGTCTTTTGATAGCTGCGAAGAAGCTTCCAGATATCTCTCGCGGTCTGACATTTTTGCATATCCCATCGGAAAATGCATTCCAATACTGTATATTCAAACAGGTTAAATTGTGTCATAATTAGCCGTTTCTGCCGTTTGTCCTTCTAACAAACCAGGCAATCCGCGTATCTACCGGGAAAGGTGAATGGATAAGATCGAAGTTCGGGGCGCCCGCACCCATAATCTCAAAAACATCAACCTCGTCATCCCACGCGACAAACTAATTGTCGTCACCGGGCTGTCAGGATCAGGCAAATCATCACTGGCTTTCGACACGCTGTATGCCGAAGGACAGCGCCGTTACGTTGAATCGCTTTCTGCCTATGCGCGCCAGTTTCTGTCGCTGATGGAGAAACCGGACGTCGATCATATTGAAGGACTGTCGCCTGCGATTTCCATCGAACAGAAATCAACGTCCCATAACCCGCGTTCCACCGTCGGCACCATCACCGAAATTCACGACTATCTGCGTCTGCTCTACGCGCGCGTCGGTGAGCCGCGTTGCCCGGATCACGATGTCCCTCTGGCGGCACAAACCGTCAGCCAGATGGTCGACAACGTACTCTCTCAGCCAGAAGGCCAACGCCTGATGCTGCTGGCACCAATTATTAAAGAGCGTAAAGGTGAGCACACCAAAACGCTGGAAAACCTCGCCAGTCAGGGCTATATCCGCGCGAGGATCGACGGCGAAGTCTGCGATCTCTCGGATCCACCTAAGCTGGAGCTGCAAAAGAAGCACACCATCGAAGTGGTTATCGACCGCTTTAAAGTGCGCGACGATCTGTCACAACGTCTGGCCGAATCTTTCGAAACCGCTCTCGATCTCTCCGGCGGTACCGCCATTGTCGCCAATATGGACGACGCCAAAGCGGAAGAGCTGCTGTTCTCTGCCAACTTCGCCTGTCCGATTTGCGGCTACAGCATGCGTGAGCTGGAACCTCGCCTGTTTTCATTCAACAACCCGGCGGGGGCCTGCCCAACCTGTGACGGCCTGGGCGTCCAGCAGTACTTCGATCCTGAACGCGTGATTCAGAACGTCGAACTGTCGCTGGCAGGCGGCGCGATCCGCGGCTGGGATCGGCGTAACTTTTACTATTTCCAGATGCTGAAATCGCTGGCAGAACACTATAAATTCGATATCGAAGCCCCCTGGGGAACCCTCAGTGCCGACGTGCAAAAGGTCATTTTGTATGGTTCAGGCAAAGAGAATATTGAATTTAAATACATGAACGACCGGGGCGACACCTCGGTACGCCGCCATCCGTTCGAAGGCGTGCTGCATAACATGGAGCGCCGCTACAAAGAGACCGAATCCAGCGCGGTGCGTGAAGAGCTGGCGAAGTTCATCAGCAATCGTCCGTGCACCAGCTGTAACGGTACCCGTCTGCGTCGCGAAGCCCGTCATGTGTTCGTCGAGAACACGCCGCTGCCGACCATTTCCGATATGAGCATTGGCCATGCGATGGATTTCTTCACTAACCTGAAGCTCTCCGGCCAGCGGGCGCAAATCGCCGAAAAAGTGCTGAAAGAGATCGGCGACCGCCTGAAGTTCCTCGTTAACGTCGGCCTGAACTACCTGACGCTCTCGCGTTCGGCAGAAACGCTCTCCGGCGGTGAAGCCCAACGTATTCGCCTGGCCAGCCAGATTGGTGCCGGGTTGGTTGGCGTGATGTACGTCCTGGATGAGCCTTCCATCGGCCTGCATCAGCGTGACAACGAGCGTCTGCTCGGGACGCTGGTTCATCTGCGTAACCTCGGGAATACGGTGATTGTCGTCGAGCATGACGAAGACGCCATCCGCGCCGCGGACCACGTGATCGATATCGGCCCTGGCGCCGGGGTTCACGGCGGCCAGGTGGTAGCGGAAGGGACGCTGGAAGCAATCATGGCGGTCCCGGAATCCCTGACCGGCCAGTACATGAGCGGCAAACGCAAAATTGAAGTGCCGAAGCAGCGCGTGCCGGCCGACCCGGAAAAAGTGCTGAAACTTACCGGCGCCCGCGGCAACAACCTGAAAGACGTGACCCTGACGCTGCCGGTAGGGCTGTTTACCTGTATTACCGGAGTCTCCGGCTCGGGTAAATCGACGCTGATCAACGACACCCTGTTCCCGATTGCCCAGCGCCAGCTTAACGGCGCGACCATTGTCGAACCGGCGCCCTATCGCGATGTGCAGGGCCTGGAACACTTCGATAAGGTCATCGATATCGACCAAAGCCCGATTGGCCGGACGCCGCGTTCGAACCCGGCCACCTACACCGGGGTCTTCACGCCGGTTCGTGAACTGTTCGCCGGCGTGCCGGAATCACGCTCACGCGGCTACACGCCGGGGCGCTTCAGCTTTAACGTTCGCGGCGGGCGCTGCGAAGCCTGCCAGGGCGATGGCGTGATTAAAGTCGAAATGCACTTCCTGCCGGATATTTACGTGCCGTGCGACCAGTGCAAAGGCAAGCGCTATAACCGTGAAACGCTGGAGATTAAGTACAAAGGCAAGACCATCCACGAAGTGCTGGATATGACTATTGAAGAAGCTCGTGAGTTCTTTGATGCCGTACCGGCGCTGGCGCGTAAGCTGCAAACGCTGATGGACGTCGGCCTGACCTATATCCGCCTTGGCCAGTCGGCCACTACGCTCTCCGGTGGCGAAGCCCAGCGCGTGAAGCTGGCGCGCGAGCTGTCCAAACGCGGCACGGGTCAGACGCTGTATATTCTCGATGAGCCCACCACCGGCCTGCACTTTGCGGATATCCAACAGCTGTTGGAGGTGCTGCATCAGCTGCGCGATCAGGGCAACACCATCGTGGTGATTGAGCACAACCTGGATGTCATCAAAACCGCGGACTGGATCGTTGACCTCGGTCCTGAAGGCGGTAGCGGCGGTGGCGAAATCCTCGTCTCCGGAACGCCAGAGACCGTGGCCGGGTGCGAGGCTTCGCACACGGCACGCTTCCTTAAACCTTTACTGGGTTAATCAGCGTGAAAGCTGCTGTCGGGTCGGTTCCGACAGCAGCCGGACTGCCTGCTGGTATGAGGCATCGACCAGATAGTAGATTTGTGAGTCCGGCAGTGCGCCATCAAGAAACACCGTACTCCAGTGGGCTTTATTCAGATGTCTGCTGGGGCGGATATCGACGTGCTGCTCTCGCAACAGTTCGGCAAGTTCAGGGCTGGCTTTCAGCGAGACAGCCGGTCGCTTATCTTCCACCTCTTTCACCAGCGCAAACAGCACGTCCGACACCTTAATCTGCGTGGCCTTCCAGTCGCTGTGCACGCTTTGCTCCGCGCCCGGTTTCGCCATGCAGTACAGCAATAAATCCGAAATTGTCATCTGTTATTCCCCCGTTGGCGTCGCGACATTCTGCCGCTAAGCGCCGTGAATACGATGTTCCCCTGGTCTGGCAATGGCGTGCTGGCGCAGCAGAGGCAGTGTGTCAGGTGACGCGTGGAGATGTTGAGCCTGACGTCAGCATTGACGGATGCGACCCCAATGATTCTTGTCGCGAATGAGTCCTTCTAAGTGTGCAGCAATAAGTGAAAAGGTAAAACCTCCCCACCCGCTTTTTTGTACAAAAAAACGGCAGCTTATGCGCTGCCGTATTCTGTGCTATCTGCTGTTACCGAATCCGCCCGTCAGTACTCGGAATTGACCACCACTTCTTCGCCCAGCACCCCGGCCATCGGCAACGGTTTATACGAAGAGTTTGACGCGCGCAGTACGCGAATGCCGCGGGCCCCCGCCTCACGCGCGGCTGAGATATCATTATCGGAATCGCCGTAGAAGACCTTGATGTTCTTCTCTTTCAGCCATTGCGTTTTGGTATTCTGGCCCGGCTTGTCGCCGGCAAAGATCACCGGGTTCATGTTGGCCGCCGGGATCAGGAAATCATCCTGCAGCGTTTTTGAGACGGTTTCGGTTTTGGTCTGGCTGCGTCCGGTGACGAAGTAAATGCGATCGCCGCGTTTCACATGCATCGCAATGAGATGGCGCGCCACTTCTTTCGGCATACTGAACTCATCCCAGCCATTGTTCATTTTTTCCCAGAACTCAGGGTTTTTCAGGTAATCATCGTTGCCAGGCGAAAAGGTTTTCTGCCCGCGCCAGAACCCCGGACTGGAAAAGAGGACGGTATCGTCAATATCAAACCCGACGGCAAACGGCTCACGGCCTAACAGGCTGTTTTCAATTTGCGCCACGGAGACCCAATGGATGGGAGCTTGTTCAGCGAGTTTAGCGACGTTAGTGCCGGTTGACAGCGGCTGGGGCGTTGAGGCCTGAGCCATAACGCTGCCGTTCAGCGTGAACAGTAAGCAGATGGCCGACAAGGCCAGAGTCATCTTGCGCATAGTTATTATCCCTTCAGGCGTCATCCTTCAAGCGACCGCTATGCGGTTTACCGGGTTCCGACCACGGCATGACTTGAATGACAGTGTGTCAAAACAGCCTAATCGTTATAGTTTTCAATCATGTGGCTGCTTAGCAATAGGCTATGACCTTAACCCCGACATCTATTGATGCAAAGGATTATCTGCTTATATGTCATAGAAAAAGAGAATGATCACACTTCATGAAGGGCATTGCCCCTTCCATCAGGCCGGAAAGGGCAATGAACTGGCGGGGCGTTAAATCACGGCGGAGAACGCTTTCGCCACGCGCTGCACGTTGCGTGAGTTGAGACCCGCGACGCACATACGGCCGCTGGAAATCAGATACACGCCAAACTCTTCGCGCAGACGGTCAACCTGTGCTGCGCTCAGGCCGGTATAGCTGAACATCCCACGCTGCTTCAGCAGGTAGTCGAAATTCACATCCGGCACCGCCTCTTTCAGAACGTTCACCAGCTCCTGACGCATCGCCAGAATACGAGTACGCATCGCTTCGACTTCGGCCAGCCAGCTGGCTTTCAGCGCGGCGTCATTCAGCACCATCGCAACCACCTGGGCGCCAAAGTTTGGCGGGCTGGAGTAGTTGCGACGCACGGTCGCCTTCAGCTGTCCCAGTACGCGGTTAGCGGTATCGGAATCTTCACAAACCACCGACAGCCCACCAACGCGCTCACCGTACAGCGAGAAAATTTTCGAGAAGGAGTTGCTGACCAGCATCGGCATGCCGGTGCTGGCAATCGTGCGGATCGCGTAGGCATCATCGTCCATGCCAGCGCCAAAGCCCTGATAGGCGATGTCGAGGAACGGAATCAGGTTGCGCGCCTTCAGCACGTCCGCGATCTGATCCCACTGCGCATGGTTCAAATCAGCGCCGGTCGGGTTATGACAGCACGGATGCAGCAGCACAATGTCACGTTCTGGCAGCGTCTGCAGTTTTTCCAGCAGCGCGTCAAAACGCACGCCGTTGGTTTCGCTATCAAACCAAGGGTAAGTACTTACTTCGAAGCCAGCCCCTTCAAATATGGCAATGTGGTTTTCCCAGGTCGGGTCACTGACCCATACACGGGAGCCCGGGAAGTAGCGTTTCAGGAAATCGGCGCCAACTTTCAATGCGCCGGAACCGCCCAGCGTCTGGATGGAAGCAACGCGCTGCTGTTGCAGTACCGGATGTTCCGCGCCAAACAGCAGCGGAGCGATGGCATTGCGATAGGCATTCAGCCCTTCCATCGGCAGGTACAACGAGGCGCCATGCGGCTGCGCGTTCAGGCGCGCTTCCGCTTCAGCAACCGCCTGTAGCTGCGGGATAATCCCGTCTTCGTTGTAATACAAGCCGATGCTCAGGTTTACTTTGTCACTACGTGGATCTTCTTTGAAACGCTCCATTAAGGAGAGAATGGGATCGCCAGCGTAGGCGTCAACTTTTTGAAACACGCGATGTTTCTCCGGGTTTACGAGAGGCAGGAAATAACACAATAAACCGGAAGCAGAAGAAGATCGAGAGGATGTTGGCCAATAGTCGACGGCGAGCGAGTGCGGTACGGACGGTCAGTTTCCCCGGCTTGCGGCGTAAACGCCTTAGCCGGGCTAGCGGATCGCCCGCCTTCAGAGCCATAAAACCCTAAGCGCAGCGGCGGGTTTAATCCACGAACGTCATCGAGACTCTGGAAGTCAGCCGCGTAATAAGTTCGTAAGCACTCACTTTCGTGAGCGCAGCGATGCGCTCAACCGGCAGGCCTTCGCCCCACAGCACCACCGGATCGCCGGATTTGTCCTGTGCCGCAGGGCCCAGGTCGACGCAAATCATGTCCATCGCTACACGCCCGACAATCGGCACTTCGCGACCGTTTACCAGCACCGGTGTGCCGGAGGCCGCCGCCCGCGGGTAACCGTCGCCATAGCCCATCGCCACCACACCAAGACGTGTGTCTCGTTCGCTGACCCAGGTGCCACCGTAACCTACCGGCTCACCCGCTTTATGGTCACGCACGGCAATCAGGCTTGAGGTCAGCGACATCACCGGCTGACAGCCAAAATCAGCGCCGGTAGACGGGCTATCCAGCGGCGAGACACCGTATAAAATAATGCCCGGGCGCACCCAGTCGAAATGCGACTGTGGCCACAGCAGGATCCCACCCGACGCCGCAATGGAGCGCAGGCCAGGCTTGCCTTCAGTGAAAGTGGTGAAAATATCCAGCTGACGTTCTGTGGCGCCGCACTCAGGTTCGTCGGCGCGCGCAAAGTGGCTCACCACATTGACCGGCTGACGCACGTTTTTACATTGGCTCAGACGCTGCCAGAACGCTTGTGCTTGTTCCGGCAATACGCCCAGGCGATGCATCCCGGTATCCAGTTTCATCCAGACGGTGACCGGTTCAGGCAGTTCGGCCTGCTCCAGTGCTTCCAGCTGTTCCAGGCTGTGTACCGCCGTTTGTAACTGTTGTGCGGAAATCACCGGCAGATCGGCGGCATCAAAAAAACCTTCCAGCAGCAGGACCGGCTGGGTGATACCACCGGCGCGCAGGCGCAGAGCCTCTTCGAGACGGGCGACGCCAAAAGCATCGGCATCAGGGAGCGTTCGCGCGGTCTCAAGAAGACCGTGTCCGTAAGCGTTCGCTTTCACGACTGCAACCAGCTTGCTGGCGGGCGCCAGCTCACGTAGACGTTGCAGGTTGTGTCGCAGAGCGCGGCGGTTAATGACTACAGTTGCCGCTTGCATTTAAATTCCTTAGAAATTATTCATCATCATACTGGGGTCCTGCGTAATTATCGAAACGCGACCACTGACCATTAAACGTCAAACGTACTGTCCCGATGGGGCCGTTACGCTGTTTACCAATAATAATTTCCGCGATGCCTTTCAAATCGCTGTTCTCGTGATAGACCTCATCACGGTAGATAAACATGATTAAGTCGGCATCCTGCTCGATGGAACCTGATTCACGCAAATCGGAGTTAACCGGGCGCTTATCCGCACGTTGCTCCAGCGATCGGTTAAGCTGCGACAGCGCCACCACCGGCACCTGCAACTCTTTCGCCAGCGCCTTCAGTGAACGGGAAATTTCCGCGATTTCCAGGGTACGGTTATCGGAGAGCGACGGCACGCGCATCAGCTGCAGGTAGTCGATCATGATCAGGCCGATACCACCGTGTTCACGGGCGATGCGTCGCGCACGGGAGCGCACTTCCGTCGGCGTCAGGCCGGAGGAGTCGTCGATATAAATATTGCGTTTTTCCAGCAGAATACCCAGCGTGCCGGAGATACGCGCCCAGTCTTCATCATCCAGTTGGCCGGTACGAATGCGGGTCTGATCGACCCGCGACAGCGACGCCAGAGAACGCATCATGATCTGTTCCGATGGCATCTCCAGGCTGAAAATAAGTACTGGTTTATCCTGCAACATCGCCGCATTTTCAACGAGGTTCATCGCAAATGTCGTCTTACCCATTGAAGGACGGGCAGCGACGATAATCAGATCCGACGGCTGCAGGCCGGCGGTTTTTTTGTTCAGGTCGTCATAGCCGGTATTCACCCCAGTGACGCCGTCATGCGGCTGCTGGAACAGTTGCTCAATACGCGCTACGGTCGCATCAAGGACATCGGCGATATTTTTCGGGCCTTCGTCTTTGTTGGCACGGCTTTCCGCAATCTTGAATACCCGGGATTCCGCCAGGTCGAGCAGGTCTTCACTGGTGCGGCCCTGCGGATCGAAACCCGCCTCAGCGATTTCATTAGCGACCGAGATCATCTCTCGGACAACCGCACGTTCACGTACGATATCCGCATAGGCGCTGATATTCGCCGCACTTGGTGTGTTTTTCGACAGCTCAGCCAGATAGGCAAAGCCCCCGACGCTGTCCAGTTGCCCCTGACGCTCCAGCGATTCCGCCAGCGTAATCAGGTCAATTGGGCTGCCCGTTTCCTGCAGGCGCGCCATCTCAACAAAGATATGGCGGTGTGGGCGAGTGTAGAAATCTTCCGCCACCACACGCTCGGCAACGTCGTCCCAGCGCTCGTTGTCCAGCATTAAACCGCCCAACACCGACTGTTCCGCTTCAATCGAGTGCGGCGGTACTTTCAACCCGGCGACCTGATAATCGCGCTCACGGGGTTCAGTCTGTGGTTTGTTGAAGGGTTTATTTCCTGCCATAGTGAATGGAGTTACCGAGATAAAGAGTGGGTCGAAAGATTACCATATTTTTCTTATGGAGGGAGCATGGCAACGCGTATTGAATTCCACAAACATGGTGGCCCGGAAGTGCTTAACGCGGTGGAATATATCCCCGCGGAACCCGGTGAAAACGAAATCCAGGTAGAAAACAAAGCCATCGGTATTAACTATATCGACACCTATATTCGCAGCGGTCTCTATCCGCCGCCGTCCCTGCCGAGCGGACTGGGAACCGAAGCCGCAGGCGTGGTGACCAAAGTGGGTCGCGCCGTGCCCCATATCCAGCAGGGCGACCGCGTGGTCTACGCACAATCGTCCCTCGGCGCCTACAGCTCTGTACACAACGTCCTGGCGGACAAAGCGGCCCTGTTACCGGATGAAATCTCCTTTGAGCAGGCCGCCGCCTCGTTTTTGAAAGGGCTAACGGTCTATTATCTGCTGCGTAAAACCTACGAAATCAAACCCGGAGAGCCGTTCTTGTTCCACGCTGCCGCCGGTGGCGTCGGGCTGATTGCCTGCCAGTGGGCGAAGGCGCTGGGCGCAAAACTGATCGGTACCGTCGGCAGCGCACAGAAAGCACAGCGGGCGAAGCAGGCCGGCGCCTGGCAGGTGATTAACTACCGCGAAGAGAATATCGTTGAGCGCCTGAAGGAGATAACCGAAGGGAAAAAAGTCCATGTGGTCTACGATTCCGTGGGCAAAGATACCTGGGAAGCGTCTCTTGATTGTCTGCAACGTCGGGGGCTGATGGTCAGCTTTGGCAACTCCTCTGGCCCGGTCACCGGCGTAAACCTGGGGATCCTTAACCAGAAAGGTTCGCTGTTTGTCACTCGCCCTTCTCTGCAAGGTTATATCACCAACCGTGATGAGCTGGAGCAAGCCAGCCGCGAGCTGTTTTCATTGATTGCCAGTGGGGCAATTAACGTTGACGTAGCGGACAGCCAGAAATATGCCCTGACCGATGCCCGACGCGCGCATGAGGTGCTGGAAAGTCGTGTAACCGAGGGCTCGAGCCTTCTGCTGCCGTAATCCTTCACTTCAGTAGTTTGTCGTTCGAAGGCATATGACGGGTGGCTCTCCCTAAATAATTCGGGCTACAGGCAGGCGGCAAGAGAACGAATCCCCGGGAGCTGACAGGAGTCAGTGACTGGGGTAAGTGAGCGTAGCCAACGCCCCTGTAGTCTGAAGTATGACGGGTGGCTCTCCCTAAATAATTCGGGCTACAGGCAGGCGGCAAGAGAACGAATCCCCGGGAGCTGACAGTAGTCAGTGACTGGGGTAAGTGAGCGTAGCCAACGCCCCTGTAGTCTGAAGTATGACGGGAGAGGGAGAAAAGTTTAGGGCTTCCACCTGGGAAGCCCTTACTTTTTTTTGTTCGGCTGTATGTAGGGTACAGCGCGATGAATTCATTAACGCGCTAATAGTGACAGATTTAATAAGCAAAGCCTACGCTGTTTTATGCAAATATCTTCAGGTTGTGATGCACCGCTCAATACCTTAGTAACGCCAACGGTTATTCCCACGATAACGGTTGTCAACAGGCGATTTTATCGCCCGAACCACCCATACCACGACAACTGCCAGCAGTAGCCACGGCAGCAGTTTAATCATTAATGCAAACAGCCCGCCCACGAACATCAGTGCGGTCGCGACCACGATGGCGGCGATAATACCCAGTAACGACACGCCGGTAACCAACAGCATGACAAAAAAGCCTATAACGAATAAGAGTTCCAGCATCGTCTTCTCCCCAAAGAAATGTCTATGCAACTTCTTTGGATATTACAAAAATCATGCCAAACATAAAGCATTGAATATAAAGAAAAATGCCCCGCATGATTTATGCAGGGCATGGTGAATTTGACCAGGTTTTAGTGAAAAATTAACGTTTATCCGCAACCAGTTTCAGCGCGTGTTCCAGCACGTTAATATCGGCACCGGCTTTATGCGCATTCTCGCTCAGGTAGCGACGCCACTGGCGTGCACCCGGGATCCCCTGGAACAGGCCCAGCATATGGCGGGTAATATGGCCCAGGTAAGTACCGTTGCTCAACTCACGTTCGATATACGGGTACATTGCGCGTACCACCGCAACCGGATCGGCATCGGCGCCATCACAGCCAAAAATTTCGCGATCGACTGACGCCAGGATCCCTGGGTTCTGATAGGCCTCACGCCCTACCATCACGCCATCCATATGCGCCAGGTGCAATTTCGCCTCTTCCAGCGATTTAATACCGCCGTTGATCGCCATGGTCAGATGAGGAAAGTCACGCTTAAGCTGATATACACGCGGGTAATCCAGCGGCGGGATCTCACGGTTTTCTTTCGGGCTCAGGCCAGAGAGCCACGCTTTACGGGCATGGATGATAAACATCTCGCACTCGCCCTTCCCGGAAACGGTATTGATGAAATCACACAGGAACTCATAGCTGTCCTGATCATCAATGCCGATACGCGTTTTTACCGTCACCGGAATCGACACCACATCGCGCATCGCTTTAATACAGTCGGCGACTAGTTGGGCATTACCCATCAGGCAGGCGCCAAACATGCCATTCTGGACACGGTCGGACGGGCAGCCAACGTTCAGGTTGATCTCATTGTAGCCGCGAGCTTCCGCCAGTTTCGCACACTGCGCCAGCGCCGCCGGATCGCTACCACCCAGCTGCAGTGCTAGCGGATGCTCCTCTTCGCTATAGGCCAGGTAGTCGCCTTTGCCGTGAATAATCGCCCCGGTGGTGACCATTTCGGTATACAGCAGCGTTTGCCGCGACAGCAGACGCAGGAAGTAACGGCAGTGCCTGTCTGTCCAGTCGAGCATTGGCGCAATGGAAAAACGGTGGGCGGCAAAAGCGTGAGAAGTTGATTCTGGCATCATGGCGAATAAACAGGCATCCGGGTAAAAAGGGGCGCTACTATAGCACAAAGATACAGCACAGGCGCATAGCGCCGGCGCGGGCGCTTTGCACCTGATACACGGGCTATCGCCTGCGCGGTTTGCCGTCGTGCGGGCCGAAAAATTGCGGCGGATGGTCGACCCAGCGATCCTGACGCGTCGCGGCATACTCCGGGTTAAGCGGATAATAGATGCGATTGAATTTTTTGTTCGCCTCGCCCACCACCAACAGGCGCACCTCCTGTTCAGTGTTATTCAGGAAGGTGTGGCATACGCCGGTGCCGGCGGGAAATCCAACGCTATCACCAGGCTCCAGCTTCCACAGATAGCCGTTAATCCAGACTTCAGGGTACCCCTCCAGCACGTAGATAAACTCTTCTTCATCACTTTCAGCGTGGGGATAAGAAGTCCGACGGCCCGGCGGTAAACGCTCATGATGGATCCCCAACCGGTTCAGCCGTAACCCACGCGCCAACGGCGCGCCGATGGAAAAGCGCTCTGGGTTATTGGGGTAAGTAGCGTCATCGGGCCCTTCGAGTTCATGCCAATGTCGAATGCAATCAGGTCGTTTCATCGTTTTCTCCCGAAAATGAGATGCATCAGGTATAGCACAAGCTGCCGGTTCTCGGCGTTTTGCCTGGATCGTGATAAAGTAACAACTTCACACTCGGGCGGCCAGAGGATGCTCATGAATAAGACCACTTCGCAAGAATTGTTAGCGCATGCTGAAAAGCTCTGTGCACAGCGCGGCGTGCGCCTGACTCCCCAGCGCCTGGAAGTATTGCGCCTGATGAGCCTGCAGCAAGGGGCGATTAGCGCCTACGATCTGCTCGACCTGCTCCGCGATAAAGAGCCGCAGGCTAAGCCCCCTACGGTCTATCGTGCGCTGGAGTTTC
The DNA here is from genome assembly GCF_051131735.1 of Klebsiella sp. B345. Taxonomy (NCBI): domain Bacteria; kingdom Pseudomonadati; phylum Pseudomonadota; class Gammaproteobacteria; order Enterobacterales; family Enterobacteriaceae; genus Klebsiella; species Klebsiella sp. B345. The sequence goes on along the minus strand of NZ_CP180443.1, from coordinate 3,289,001 downwards.
TGCTTGAGCAGGGGTTCGTACATAAGGTGGAATCAACCAACAGCTACGTGCTGTGCCATCTGATCGATCAGCCGACCCATACCTCCGCGATGTTTATCTGCGATCGCTGCGGCGTGGTGAAAGAAGAGTGTGCCGAAGGGCTGGAAGATATTATGCATACCCTGGCTGCCAGAATGGGCTTCGCGCTGCGTCATAACGTGATTGAAGCACATGGCCTGTGTGCCGGCTGCGTCGAAGTCGAAGCCTGTAGTACGCCGGGGCACTGCCAGCATGACCACACGATTCTGATTAAAAAGAAAGCCCGCTGAGGCTTGCGCCAGAGCGGGAATCAGGGTTGTCGGTACCTCCGTGTACCGCACGGGCAGGCAATAACAAAGGGTCAGAACACTGATGTGCTCCGCTACCAGCGGTGGTCGTTTTTACGTTCCCACTCAGACACTTCTTTCTCGGCCTGATCTTTGGCAAATCCGTAACGTTCCTGGATTTTACCCACCAGCTGGTCACGCTTACCCTCAATGACCGTCATGTCATCATCGGTAAGCTTACCCCATTGTTCTTTCGCTTTACCTTTCAACTGTTTCCAGTTACCGCCGATTTCGTCTTTGTTCATCATTCAGTCCTCATCGTTCGGTGGGTTAACAGCCCGCTGCGTGCCGGACATAACGTTAACTATAGTTAAGAATTCTGGGTTTAATTTATTATTCGGAATCTTTAACCATTCACACGATAAAAACCGCGACAAACCATTATGAAAACCAGGTGCCGTGCTGCCAGTGTCGCCGCCAGATCAGCGCCAGCGACAGGCCGCGCAGCGCAAGGAAGACCGCCAGCGCCAGCCACAGTCCGTGGTTACCGAGAACCGGTAGCGTCAACAGCGTCAGCGCAAACCCAGCCGCCGCCACCGCCATGCTGTTACGCATCTCGGCTCCCCGCGTTGCACCGATAAACATGCCATCCAGCAAATAGCACCACACGCCAATTACCGGCAGAACCACCTGCCAGATCAGATAGCGGTCGGCCAGCTGCTGCAGTGAGGGGATCGAGGTTAACAGCGCGATAATGTACGGCCCCGCCACGGCGTAGATCGCCGCAAATATCAGCGCCACCATCCCCGACTGACGGCAGGCTGCCCGCCAGACCTCAAGCAGCTGACTGCCATCGCGCGCGCCATAGGCCTGCCCGGAATGGGCTTCGACGGCGTAGGCAAAGCCATCCAGCGCATAGGCGGTGAAGGTCAGCATCGTCATCAGGAGGGCATTAACGGCGACGATATCGCCCCCGAGACGGGCCCCGAAAACGGTCACCGCCCCGAAGCACAGCTGCAGCAGTAGGGAGCGCAGCATAATATCGCGGTTTAATGCCAGCAGTCGCCGCACATCCCCACGCCAGGCATTCTTCAGCATGCTGAATGACACACCACGCAGCACCAGCACGTGCCTTGCCATCAATAGCCCGATGATAAAGGTGACGTATTCAGCGGTCACCGTCGCCAGCGCAGCCCCCTGTACGTTCATGTGCAGGCCCATCACCAACCAAAGGTCGAGGACAATATTCAAGAGGTTGCCGACCACCAGCAGGATCACCGGTGCGCGGGCATACTGCACGCCCAGCAGCCAGCCAAGCAGCACCAGATTTGCCAGCGAGGCCGGCGCGCTCAGCCAGCGAATATCCAGGAAGCGTTGCGCCTGTTCCAGTACCGCCTCATTGCCGCCAACGATATGCAACGCCAGGTCAATCAGCGGTGCCCGGAACAGGACAATCAGCAGACCGGCCCCTAAAGCCAGTCCCAGCGGCTGCACCAGCGCCCGCGCCAGACGGAGAGGGTCTTTTGCGCCAAAGGCCTGAGCCGTCAGACCGGTGGTGCTCATCCGCAGGAAAAGCAGCAGCATGAAAAGGAAACTGGTGGCCGTGGCACCCACCGCAACGCCGCCGAGATAAACCGGGCTGTCGAGGTGGCCGATAACGGCGGTATCAACCAGCCCCAGCAGCGGGACGGTGATATTGGAGAAAATCATGGGTAGCGCCAGGCGCCACAGGGCTTTATCAGCGGCGTGAAAGAGCATAGGAAAGAGCCTGACTAAGAGAAGACAGCGCAGCATCATCCATCAGACGATGCTGCGTGGTGAAGGTGTTACAGCCACTCTCCGTTGCGGATCACGCCAACGGCCAGCCCTTCGATAGTGAAATTTTGTTCGCGCAGATTCACCACGATCGGCGAAAATTCGCTGTTTTCTGGCAGGAGTTCGACGATGTTACCCTGCTTTTTAAGGCGTTTAACCGTCACTTCTTCGTCGATACGCGCTACGACAACCTGGCCGTTACGCACATCCTGTGTTTTATGCACAGCCAGCAGATCGCCGTCCAGGATACCGATGTCTTTCATCGACATACCGCTAACACGCAGCAGGAAATCAGCATTCGGCTTGAACATCGCCGGGTCCACCTGGAAATGGCCTTCGATATGCTGCTGAGCCAGCAGCGGCTCACCGGCGGCCACGCGGCCGATTAACGGCAGACCGGGTTCTTCTTCCGTCAGCAGACGAATACCGCGGGAGGCACCAGAGATAATCTCAATTGCGCCTTTACGCGCCAGCGCTTTCAGGTGCTCTTCCGCCGCGTTTGGAGAACGGAACCCCAAGCGCTGAGCAATTTCCGCACGCGTCGGCGGCATGCCCGTCTGGCTGATATGATCCCGAATGAGATCAAACACCTCTTGCTGCCTGGTCGTTAACGCTTTCATCCCGCCCCCTGGGTGTATATACAGTTATGCTGTGAGTATATACAGTTAACGGTGATTTTGGAATCAAATTTCACACAAAAATCAGGAGCTACCTTCCATTTTTTACACAGCTGCTCACCCATCACAGCTGACGGCGAATTAATGGTAATGCGCCCACAGCAAAAGCCCCCAGGTGATCAGCGCGATCGCGATGGCCAGCAGTACCGCCGCGGACCCCATATCTTTCGCACGCCCTGACAGTTCGTGGTGTTCCGGGCCAATACGGTCTACCACCGCCTCAATCGCGCTATTAATAATTTCGACTATCATCACTATCAGGACCGAGCCTATCAGCAGCACACGGGTGATAGCGTCAACGTCCAGCCAGCAGGCGATCGCCACGGCAATAATGGCGGCGACGCCTTCCTGACGAAAGGCGGCCTCATTTATCCATGCCGCACGGAACCCTTTCCAGGAATAACCTGCCGCTTTAATAATTCGGGTTAACCCAGTGGTATTATTGGCCATCAAAAGAACCTTTTTATGTAAATGACGTCAATGAGTGTACGCGTTTGCCGTGTGGCAACGGAAATTTTGCGCGCTTTCTGTTATTCTTGCCGCGCATTTGCATGATTAACCAGAGGCTTCACATCGTTTATGTCCGGCTGGCAACGAATTTACTATAAATTACTGAATTTACCATTACGGGTGCTGGTAAAAAGCAAGTCTATTCCCGCAGAACCTGCTCAGGAATTAGGGCTGGATACCTCGCGTCCTATTATGTATGTCCTGCCTTATAACTCGAAGGCAGACCTGCTGACGCTGCGCGCCCAGTGCCTCGAGCATGATTTACCAGACCCGCTCGAACCGCTGGAAATCGACGGCGCTCTGCTGCCGCGCTACGTCTTTATCCACGGCGGCCCGCGTGTTTTCACCTATTACACGCCGAAAGAAGAGTCCATCAAGCTGTTCCACGACTACCTGGACCTGCACCGTAACCATCCTGACCTGGACGTGCAAATGGTGCCGGTGTCGGTGATGTTCGGCCGCGCGCCAGGACGTGAGAAAGGCGAAGTGAACCCGCCGCTGCGTATGCTGAACGGCATTCAGAAGTTCTTCGCCGTGCTGTGGTTGGGACGTGACAGTTTTGTCCGCTTCTCCCCGCCGGTGTCGCTGCGCAGAATGGCTACTGAACACGGTACCGATAAAATTATCGCCCAGAAACTGGCGCGTGTCGCACGTATGCACTTCGCCCGTCAGCGTCTGGCGGCCGTCGGCCCGCGTCTGCCCGCGCGCCAGGACCTGTTCAACAAGCTGCTGGCCTCCAAAGCCATCGCCCGCGCGGTGGAAGATGAAGCGCGCAGCAAGAAAATCTCCCACGAGAAAGCACAGCAGAACGCCGTCGCGCTGATGGAAGAGATCGCGGCTAACTTCTCCTACGAGATGATTCGCCTGACCGACCGCGTGCTCGGGTTTACCTGGAACCGTCTGTATCAGGGGATCAATGTCCATAACGCCGAGCGCGTACGTCAACTGGCCCATGAAGGGCACGAAATTGTCTACGTGCCGTGCCACCGTAGCCATATGGACTATCTGCTGCTCTCCTACGTGCTCTATCACCAGGGTCTGGTGCCGCCGCATATCGCCGCCGGTATCAACCTGAACTTCTGGCCAGCTGGTCCGATTTTCCGTCGTGGTGGCGCCTTCTTTATTCGCCGTACCTTTAAGGGCAATAAGCTCTATTCCACGGTGTTCCGCGAATATCTCGGCGAGCTGTTCAGCCGCGGTTACTCCGTAGAGTACTTCGTGGAAGGCGGGCGTTCGCGTACCGGCCGTCTGCTGGATCCGAAGACCGGCACCCTGTCGATGACCATCCAGGCCATGCTGCGCGGCGGGACACGTCCGATTACGCTGGTGCCGATCTACATCGGCTACGAGCACGTCATGGAAGTGGGAACCTACGCCAAAGAGCTGCGCGGCGCGACCAAAGAAAAAGAGAGCCTGCCGCAGATGCTCCGTGGTCTGAGCAAGCTGCGTAACCTGGGTCAGGGCTATGTGAACTTCGGTGAACCGCTGCCGCTGATGACCTACCTGAACCAGCATGTTCCTGAATGGCGCGAATCCATCGACCCGATTGAGGCCGTGCGCCCATCGTGGCTGACGCCGACGGTGAACAACATTGCCTCCGATCTGATGGTGCGTATCAACAATGCCGGCGCGGCCAACGCCATGAACCTGTGCTGCACCGCGCTGCTGGCTTCGCGTCAGCGTTCACTGACCCGCGAACAGCTGACACAACAGCTGGAATGCTACCTCGATCTGCTGCGTAACGTCCCGTACTCCCCGGACGCGACCACGCCGGCGGCGACCGCCAGTGAGCTTATCGATCACGCGCTGAAGATGAACAAGTTCGAAGTCGAGAAAGACACCATCGGCGACATCATCATTCTGCCGCGCGAACAAGCAGTGCTGATGACCTACTACCGCAACAACATCGCGCATATGCTGATGCTGCCGTCACTGCTGGCGGCGATTATCACTCAGCATCGTCGCATCAGCCGTGCGGAAGTGCTGCGTCATGTTGAGATGTTCTATCCGCTGCTGAAGGCTGAACTGTTCCTGCGCTGGGAGAAATCCAAGCTGGCGGGCGTGCTTGATGCGCTGACGGCGGAAATGCAGCGTCAGGGGCTGATTGTCCTGAAAGACGATGAGATCAGTATCAACCCGTCTCACTCTCGTTCCCTGCAGCTGCTGGCCGCCGGCGCGCGTGAAACGCTCCAGCGTTATGCTATTACCTTCTGGCTGCTGAGCGCGAACCCGTCGATCAACCGCAGTTCGCTGGAGAAAGAAAGCCGGACCGTGGCGCAACGTCTGTCGGTACTGCACGGTATCAACGCACCGGAGTTCTTCGATAAAGCGGTATTCAGCACGCTGGTGCTGACGCTGCGTGACGAAGGCTATATCAGTGATACCGGTGATGCCGAGCCGGAAGAAACGCTGAAGGTCTACCAGATGCTGGCAGCGCTGATTACGTCGGACGTGCGTTTGACGATTGAAAGCGTTACCCAGGATGATGCGTAACGATTAAGCGTGGATGTTCCCTTCCCGGCTGGCGCTTCGCCTGGCCGGGCTTACCGCTGATGTGGTAGCCCGGCGCCGGGAAAATCCTATGCCAGATAGCTCATTGCCAGCCCAAGAAACAGCACCAGCCCAACATAGTTATTGTTCAGAAACGCTTTGAAGCAGCCGTCGCGTTCGCGCCGGGCAATCAGCTTCTGCTGCCAGAAAAACAGCCCTGCGGCGATAAACAGCGACCAGTAAAACTCCCACTGCAGCCCGTTCAGCCAGCCGACAGCGGCCATCAATACCAGCACGCCAATCTGCAAAATTCCGATAATAAGGCGGTCATGTTCACCAAACAGAATCGCCGTCGATTTAATGCCGATCTTGAGGTCATCGTCTCTGTCGACCATCGCGTACTGGGTGTCATAAGCCACGGCCCACAGAATATTGGCGAGGAACATCAGCCAGCAGCTCAGCGGCAACGCTTCGCTGACCGCCGAGAAGGCCATCGGGATGGACCAGCCGAACGCGGCTCCCAGCACCACCTGTGGCAGATGGGTGTAGCGCTTCATAAACGGATACACCCACGCCAGCGCCAGTCCTGCCACCGACAGCAGAATGGTCATGGTGTTTAAGGTCAGTACCAGCAGAAATGACAGCAGCACCAGCACAGCAAACAGTACCCGGGCCTCTTTTTCCGAGACATCGCCGCTGGGCAGCGGACGGTGGGCGGTGCGCTTAACGTGACCATCAAATTTGCGGTCGGCATAGTCGTTTACCACGCAGCCAGCGGCGCGCATCAGCCAGACGCCGGCGACAAAAACGGCCAGGATCCACAAAGGCGGGATCCCCGGCGTGGCGACCCACAACGCCCACAGCGTCGGCCACAGCAGCAGCAGCGCGCCAATCGGTTTGTCAGTACGCATCAGGCGATGAAACGCCAACAACTTGTTCTGCGTCAGACTCCACTCCATTTTCTCTTCCTCTTAATACAACGGCGACGCCGGCAGAAAAAGCTCGGTCAGCAGCAGCGGTTTGCCGCTCAGACGCAGGCGGGAACGACGCCCCCATAGCTCTGCATAACGCCCAATTTCAATAAAATCACGAGTTAATGTCGATGATGTGAACAGATAACGCCCCAGCGGCGTCTGGCCGAGCTGCTGTAAGGCCAGCTCGGGGCCGCACAGCGTCGACTCTGGCACAATGGTCCGCCCGGCTAGCCAGGGTTCGCCATCGGCACAAAGGATAATTTCCCGCAGCCAGTAGCGCGCCTCATCGGGCAACAGCGCCTCTTCACCCACTAGCGCCTCACGCCCGATGAAACCTTCGTTAACCATGCTCACACTGACTTTTTTCCCCTGCTGCTCAAAGCGTTTGGTCATTGAGTCTTCCAGCAGCAGCCAGTCGCGCAGATGCGGTTCCAGCGGGGGCATAGCGGCAAAATAGCGCAACGCACGCAATTGCGTAAGCGCAGGATGTGACATGCCTGATTCTCCGTTACAGAACGTAGCCGCATTGTATCGCAGAATAGGGCATTCGGGGCGGGCAAAGCGTCAAGATACGATCATCGGCGTAACAGCCATGCAACAGCAGCCACTACGCGATAAAAAAAGGTGCGCCCAGGCGGGCGCACCTAAAGGCTGTGCCTAAACATCAGCATTGTGGGGAGACGATCACCCCTTGCCTTTTACACTGCTGATAAAGGTGGAACGCGCTGATTTCGAGCCAAGACGCTCGGCTTCGTTCATCAATTTGAGGGCTTTATCGATATCACCTTTCGCAACAGCCTGTTTGATGCCGTTGTTAAAGTAAGTTTCGGTGTCGTCCAGCATCGGCTCGCTCTTCGCGGCTGGTGCGGCAACTGGCGCAACCACCGGTGCTACCGCTGGTGCGGCTGCCGGGGCGCTATAGACTGGCGCCGCTGTATTTCCTACGGTCACCGGGCCTGGGCCAGAGGAACCAAACAGCGGGCCAACCAGCACGCTGGAGCCAGAAGAGGTTTTCACCTTCAGGCTGACGGTACCGTCGGTTACGTGTCTGGCGATCGGATCCGGAATATCCGGTACCGCATTGCCGGTACCTTTAGCGTAGGCTTTCGCCGGATCGATTAATTTGGTGGTTTGCTGCAGGTCCTGCGGGGTGGTAAAGACCAGCACATAAATTTTCTGTTGTCCCAGCGCCGGCGTCAGACGCATCACCCCTTCCAGACGGTCGGAGCTCATGACACCCGGTTCAAGATAGGTGAAGTAGCTGCTGGGAAAGAATGCCGATGGGGTTAAATTCTGGTCAAGAATCAGGACGTTCGGTGCAAACACGCTGGTTTGCTTATTCACTTCGCTGGTTAACGTAATATTCAGCTCACCGATATTCGCCGGCACACTATAGGCAGCAACCGGGCCGGAAATACCAGGGACATTCAGCGGTTGTCCGGCAATGGCGAGCTTGGTGGTTTGTGTTTTTGATTGATCGACCGGGGTCCAGGTTAACTGCTGTAACGCGGAGGCCGGAATCGACGGCGCGGCAGAGGTGTTCTGCGGCACGAAATTGACATCAGCAAAACTGACTGCGGGTACGCTGGCAAGCAGGCCGGCGGACAGGCAGAGGGCAACGAGACTTTTCTTCATTTTCATTGTTATCACCTCAATTCCGATGGCCGAGCGGTAGCCAGGCAATAGCCCGCTGGGCCGAAAACAGAGGGGCTTACGCCCCTCTTTTTGGTCACTACAGGTTGGTTTCGATTACCACCAGATTTCCATCTGGGCACCGAAGGTCCACTCGTCGCTGTCGCCACGGCTGTAGGTTGTTGTGCTGGTGTCGTTGTACGCTACACCGTTGTCATAACCCCATTTCTCATCCCACTTGGCGTAGGTTGCGAACAGACGGATAGCCGGACGGGACCAGATGCTGTCGCCTGCCTGCCACTGTTGCGCCAGGGTCACTTTGTACTGGCTGTTACGATCGCCGGTACGCTGAGATTTGACGTTGTCGTAGCCGATTTCCATCAGGGTGCTCATGATCGGCGTCCATTTGTACATAGGACGTACACCGACGGTCCACCACTGGGTACCGTTGTTGTTGTCACGGTCGATATCCTGATACATACCGACGTACATCAGATCCCAATCGTCAGCCAGGGAAACCGCACCGTGGTCCAGCACACGCCACATGGAGCCATCGTTATCGATGCTGCCGCCCTGCGGAATACCTTTACCGTTGGAGGTCATAGCATCTGTTGCGTACTGCAGCACAAACTTGTTGTAGCCTTTCAGCATGCTTTGCGTGTGTTCAGCAGTCAGCATCCAGCCATCTTTCGAGGCGTCCGGCTGCAGGTAGTAGTCGTCTGGAATGTTGGTGTGACCGTAGTCAACACCCAGCTCCAGAGTACCGCCCGGGTTGATTTCCATACCGGCTAAACGCACGTCGAAGACGTCGTTCGGTACGATATTGTCGTAAATACGGTTACCCTGCGCATCACGATCTGCGAAGGTCGCGGAGCCGCCGGATTCAGAAGAACGGGTTGCTGCCAGGGAGAGTTTACCGAAGCCGACGTCAATGTTTTCAATACCAGCACCAGGACCAGAGATATCCCAGTAGTAGAAGTCGATCATGTGAACGTCATGACGCTGGTAGAAGCGCTTACCGGCCCAGATGGTGGAACCTGGCAGCCAGTCGATCAGGTTTTTACCCTGCACGTTGGCTTCACGGAATGCCGGGCTGGTGGATTCCCAGTCGTTTTGCTGCGATACGGAGTAGGCAACGTTAGTATCGAAGTAGAAGCTCTTATCACCTTCTTTCCATACTTCCTGGCCCAGTTTTAATTCCGCATAGGTTTCACATTCGTTACCCAGACGGTATTTACTTTGAGCACCGGTTGCCTGGAAGCACTGCTGTTCGCCGCCGCTACCGGTCCAACCGATACCAGAACGAGCATAACCGTGGAAATCGACAGCCAGCGCCTGAGCAGACATAACGCCTGCCGCGACGGCTACCGCCAGTGGAAGTTTGCGCAGAGTAATCATCATTCTATCTCCTGAGATCATTGCTTTTCTTTGAACACTTTGCCCATCGTGTTGCCGCGTAGTGGCAGCGCTCTGGGTTCGTGCTTTTTTTTAATGGGAAGCCTTACACGCCCGGCTCTTTATGCAACCGACGACACGCCGTACCATCCTCACGGAATAAATGGCAGCGCTCTGGTGGCAAACCGATAGCGAATGTGGCTCCCTCTTTTACCAACACCACGTCATTCTGGCGGTACACCAGGTTCTGACGGATGGCGGGGATCTGGATATGAATTTGTGTTTCGTGACCAAGCTGCTCAACCACCTGGACCACCCCTTCGAGGGTCACGTCGGCGATATCGCTGGGCAACAGATGTTCCGGACGGATACCTAAGGACATATTGGCGCCAACCTGCACGTGGGCGCTGTCCACCGGTAACCAGACTTGCTGACGGTTCGGCAGTTCTACCTGAACCTGTTCAATGGCGGTGGCGGTGACTTTCACCGGCAGGAAGTTCATCTTTGGCGAACCGATAAAGCCCGCAACAAAGCGATCGGCCGGGTAGTGATACAGCTCCAGCGGTTTCCCGACCTGGGCGACGCGACCGGCATCCAGCACCACAATCTTGTCCGCGAGGGTCATCGCTTCAACCTGATCGTGGGTAACGTAAATCATCGTGCGCTCAAGGCGCTTATGCAGACGGGAAATTTCGATACGCATCTGCACACGCAGTGCGGCATCAAGGTTAGAGAGCGGTTCGTCGAGCAGGAATACGCGCGGCTCGGCGACCAGGGTACGCCCGATTGCCACACGTTGACGCTGGCCACCGGACAACGCTTTTGGCTTACGCTCCAGCAGATGTGCCAGCTGCAGCACTTCAGCCACCTGAGTCACTCGTTGGTTAATCAGATCTTTTTTGGCACCGGCCAGCTTCAGGCCGAAAGACATGTTTTCCGCGACGGAAAGATGGGGGTAAAGCGCATAGGACTGGAACACCATTCCGATACCGCGTTCAGCGGGCGGGATGTCGTTCATTCGCGTATCGCCGATAAATAAATCACCGCTGGTTATGGTTTCCAGCCCGGCAATCATACGCAGCAGAGTGGATTTGCCGCAGCCCGATGGCCCGACAAACACCACGAACTCCCCTTCCTGGATGTCGAGATTAATATCTTTCGATACCACCACGTCACCCCAGGCTTTCGTTATATTTCGCAGCTGTACGCTCGCCATCCCCATCTCCCTTCGTTACAACCTGTCACTAAACGACATATTCAAGATGGGTTGACTATGCGGCATTCATTAATTGGGTGAATCCTCCACCCCTGCCTTTTTTATGGGGGAGGAGGCGGGAGGATGAGAGATTACCCCTCGCGGCAAGGGTGGGCCGGGCAAAGTCATTTTCGTGATGAAGGTTGCAAAAATGGCCGTGTTTTTATGTGCTCCAGGACCCATTACTGGCATTTCTGCAAGCCAGATCACACAAACCGCGGGTGGGGCGTAGACATAGGGAGGATGGAAAGGGGTTGTTAAAAAAGGAAACTCATCACCGTTAAGCCACCTAAGTGTATCCACGAGCACATCACCAAAAAGGACTGGTATATGAAAATCAAAACCGGCGCTCGCATCATCGCATTGTCTGCACTGACGACGATGATGTTTTCCGCCTCTGCCCTCGCCAAAATTGAAGAAGGTAAGCTGGTTATCTGGATTAACGGCGATAAAGGCTATAACGGTCTCGCCGAAGTGGGTAAGAAGTTTGAGAAAGACACCGGCATTAAGGTTTCCATCGAACACCCGGATAAGCTGGAAGAGAAATTCCCGCAGGTTGCCGCGACCGGCGACGGCCCGGACATCATCTTCTGGGCACATGACCGTTTCGGTGGCTATGCACAATCCGGCCTGCTGGCTGAGATCTCCCCGGACAAAGCTTTCCAGGACAAACTCTATCCGTTCACCTGGGACGCCGTACGCTATAACGGCAAACTGATCGCTTACCCAATCGCGGTTGAAGCGCTGTCGCTGATTTACAACAAAGATCTGGTCCCGAACCCACCGAAAACCTGGGAAGAAATTCCGGCGCTGGATAAAGAACTGAAAGCGAAAGGTAAGAGCGCGCTGATGTTCAACCTGCAAGAACCGTACTTCACCTGGCCGCTGATTGCTGCTGACGGTGGCTATGCGTTCAAATTTGAAAACGGCAAATATGACGTCAAAAACGTCGGCGTGGACAGCGCAGGTGCGAAAGCCGGTCTGACCTTCCTGGTTGACCTCATCAAGAACAAACACATGAACGCCGATACCGATTACTCCATCGCTGAAGCGGCCTTTAACAAAGGCGATACCGCGATGACCATCAACGGTCCGTGGGCGTGGTCGAACATCGATAAGAGCAAGGTTAACTACGGCGTGACTCTGCTGCCAACCTTCAAAGGCAAGCCGTCTAAACCGTTCGTTGGCGTACTGAGCGCCGGTATCAACGCCGCTAGCCCAAACAAAGAGCTGGCGAAAGAGTTCCTCGAAAACTACCTGCTGACCGACCAGGGTCTGGATGAAGTGAACAAGGACAAACCGCTGGGCGCAGTAGCACTGAAATCCTTCCAGGAAAAACTGGAAAAAGATCCGCGTATCGCTGCCACCATGGCGAACGCCCAGAAAGGCGAAATCATGCCGAACATCCCGCAGATGTCCGCCTTCTGGTATGCCGTACGCACTGCCGTTATCAACGCAGCTAGCGGTCGTCAGACTGTTGATGCCGCGCTGAAAGATGCACAGTCTCGTATCACCAAGTAATACGGTTTCCCTTATTTCTTAGGAAATACGGTTTATTGAATACGTTGTTACACGAAATCCTTCGCGCGACATCGCGGCGGTAAGGATGCAAATCCCCAGGAGCTTACATGAGTAAGTGACTGGGGGGCGCATCCGCAGCCAACAACGAGGTAGCGCGAAGGATAAAGTGTAAAGAGGATGATCCCCATGGATGTCGTGAAAAAGAAACACTGGTGGCAAAGCCCGCAGCTGACATGGTCTGTGATTGGCTTGCTGTGCCTGCTGGTGGGTTACCTTATCGTTTTGATGTATGCCCAGGGGGAGTACCTGTTTGCCATACTGACGCTGATTTTAAGCTCTGCTGGCCTGTATATTTTCACCAACCGTAAGGCCTACGCCTGGCGTTATGTTTACCCTGGCCTTGCCGGAATGGGGCTGTTCGTCCTGTTCCCACTGATTTGTACCATTGCCATCGCTTTCACTAACTACAGCAGCACCAACCAGCTGACCTTTGAGCGTGCCCAGCAGGTGCTGATGGACCGCTCCTTCCAGGCCGGTAAATCCTACAACTTCGCGCTTTACCCAGCGGGAGATGAGTGGAAACTGGCGCTGACCGACGGTGAAAGTGGCAAAAACTATCTGTCCGATGCCTTTAAATTCGGCGGCGAACAGAAGCTGGCTTTAAAAGAGGCTGACGCCCTGCCGGAAGGCGAACACGCGACGCTGCGTGTGATTACGCAAAACCGTACCGCCCTGAACCAACTGACCGCCGTGCTGCCAGACGACAGCAAAGTGATCATGAGTTCCCTGCGTCAGTTCTCCGGTACCCAGCCGCTGTATGCCCTGGCGAACGACGGTACCCTGACCAATAACCAGAGCGGCGTCAAATACCGTCCGAATAACGACGTCGGCTTCTATCAATCGATCAATGCCGACGGCAGCTGGGGTGCAGAGAAACTCAGCCCGGGCTACACCGTAAGCATCGGCTGGGATAACTTCACGCGCGTCTTTACCGATGAAGGGATCCAGAAACCGTTCTTCGCCATCTTCGTCTGGACCGTGGTCTTCTCGGTACTGACCGTGATTCTGACCGTGGCGGTCGGCATGATCCTCGCCTGCCTCGTCCAGTGGGAATCACTGAAGGGCAAAGCGGTCTACCGTGTCCTGCTGATTCTGCCTTATGCCGTACCGTCGTTTATCTCGATTCTGATTTTCAAAGGGTTGTTCAACCAGAGTTTTGGTGAGATCAACATGATGCTCAGTGCGCTATTCGGCATCAAACCAGCCTGGTTCAGCGACCCGACCACGGCACGGACGATGATCATTATCGTCAATACCTGGCTGGGCTATCCGTACATGATGATTCTGTGCATGGGCCTGCTGAAAGCGATCCCTGACGACCTGTATGAAGCCTCGGCGATGGACGGCGCGGGCCCGTTCCAGAACTTCTTTAAGATTACGCTGCCGCTGCTGATCAAGCCGCTTACGCCGCTGATGATCGCCAGCTTCGCCTTTAACTTTAACAACTTCGTCCTGATTCAGCTGTTGACCAACGGTGGTCCGGACCGCCTCGGCACCACCACACCGGCCGGCTATACCGACCTGCTGGTGAGCTATACCTACCGCATCGCCTTTGAGGGCGGCGGGGGTCAGGACTTCGGTCTGGCGGCTGCTATCGCCACGCTGATCTTCCTGCTGGTGGGCGTGCTGGCGATTGTGAACCTGAAAGCCACACGAATGAAATTTGATTAACTGGAATAGCCAGACGTCATGGGCTTGCCAGCCCAACACTGGCAAGCCAAATAGCCTGGATCGGCGTTAAGGAGTAGAAAATATTATGGCTATGGTACAACCCAAATCTCAGAAGCTGCGTCTGTTCACCACGCACCTCCTGCTACTGATTTTTATCGCGGCGATCATGTTCCCGCTGCTGATGGTTATCGCTATCTCCCTGCGCGAAGGTAACTTCGCCACCGGTAGCTTAATCCCGGATCAGATCTCCTGGGAGCACTGGCGGCTGGCGCTGGGCTTTAGCGTCGAACACGCTGACGGTCGCGTCACTCCGCCACCTTTCCCGGTTCTGCTGTGGCTGTGGAACTCGATAAAAGTGGCTGGTATCACCGCCATCGGGATCGTTGCACTCTCCACCACCTGCGCCTATGCCTTCGCCCGTATGCGCTTCCCGGGCAAAGCTACGCTGCTCAAAGGGATGCTGATTTTCCAGATGTTCCCTGCGGTACTGTCGCTGGTGGCGTTATACGCGTTGTTTGACCGTCTCGGCCAATATATCCCGTTTGTCGGCCTGAATACCCACGGCGGCGTGATCTTCGCCTATATGGGCGGTATCGCACTGCACGTCTGGACCATTAAAGGCTACTTCGAAACCATCGATGGCTCGCTGGAAGAAGCGGCCGCGCTGGATGGTGCAACACCGTGGCAGGCTTTCCGTCTGGTGCTGCTGCCGCTGTCGGTACCGATTCTGGCGGTGGTGTTTATTCTGTCGTTCATCGCTGCGATTACCGAAGTGCCGGTGGCCTCGCTGCTGCTGCGTGACGTCAACAGCTACACCCTGGCGGTCGGTATGCAACAGTATCTCAACCCGCAGAACTATCTGTGGGGCGACTTTGCCGCCGCGGCGGTGCTCTCCGCCATCCCGATTACCGTGGTCTTCCTGCTGGCACAGCGCTGGTTGGTTAATGGCCTGACGGCGGGTGGAGTGAAAGGTTAAGTTTCATCGTTATTGACCCTGAGAAATCATGGGTTACCCGCCCCAAATTTCAGAGGGGATGGACTGAGGTACACGACCCCAACCGGGTGCAGCAGTCCATCTCCCCCTGAAAAAGTAAGGCAAATGCCACTGCAATCCTCAACTGGACCCTACATAAATTCAATTTTGTGACTGTTGGTCAGCGGCCCTGGAGGCCGCTTTTTTTTATTCGCGTTTCAGCCGGTTGGAGTTACACAGCCACAGCGTAATCACCAGTATCAGGATCGCGCCGGAATAGATCAGCACCGCCATCGGCGACTCATGATCGACAATGATTAAACGCACAATCGCGGTGATGCCGATATAGACAAAATAGCGCAGCGGAAAGTGAAAGCCCGACTCAAAGTATTTCACAATCAGCGCGATAAACTCGAAATAGAGAAAATAGACCACCAGCCCTTCAACCAGCTTGTACTTGCTGACCGGCTCCGGGGTAAACAGCACGTGTGCCAGATGAAAGGTTTCTTTCCCCAGAAACACCACCAGAATGACGCCCAGACACAACAGCGCCAGATTCAGCACCGCCTGCATGGCAGTGGCAATAAAGCTCACCAACGGACGATAGACCGACGGCATAGGTACACCTCTTCATTATCATTTCTTGTGACCTGTATAACGCAAAAATGTGACCCAGATCGACATTATTCGTTAACTTTTTGCCACCGTCGGCGTAGATGTAACAATCACTTGCCAGACTGGCGGGTTAAAAAGGAAACAACCATGCTGAAAATCCGTACTGCACAACCGGAAGATGCGGCGTTGCTCAACGAAATGGGTAATGCCAGCTATCGCCACCACTTTGCTCACCTCTGGCATAGCACCGACGAGATGGAACACTACCTGCAACAAGAGTACTCCCTGCCCTCGCTGGAATGCAGTCTGGCCGATGCGCAGTGCTGCTGGTTGATTGCTGAAGCCGCACGCCCGATTGGCTTTGCGAAATACGCGTGCCGCCAGGAATTCAACCCCGACGGGCCGTCCGGTACGCTGCTGCATAAGCTCTATCTGCTGCCTGGCGCAACGGGGCACCGCTACGGCGAGCAGGTTTTTAACGCCGTCGAAACACGGGCAAAAGAGGCCGGTGAAAGCTGGTTATGGCTGGAGGTGCTCGCCGCGAATACCAACGCCCGTCGTTTTTATGAACGTCAGGGGATGCAGCACCTAAAAGATGTCGTATTTAATTCCGCCACCCAGCAGAGCATCTTACATATTCTGGCCAAACCGATCTGAGAGGCAGCATGCACACCCTTCGTGAAACCGGCATCCGCAACGTCACCAGCGGCGAGAACGTGACTATCTACCAGCCCGCCAACCTCTATGACTGCGAACTGGGCGACAACGTCTTTGTCGGCCCGTTCGTCGAAATTCAGGGCAATACGCGCATCGGCGCCGACAGCAAAATCCAGTCCCATACCTTTATCTGCGAGTACGTGACGATCGGTGAACGGTGCTTTATCGGCCACGGCGTGATGTTTGCCAATGATATGTTTCGTGACGGACGTCCCGACGCCAACCGGGAAAGCTGGGGGCGGATTACCATCGGTAACGATGTCGCTATCGGCAGCGGCGCGGCGATTCTGGCAGTCAGTATTTGTGACGGGGCGGTGATAGGTGCGGGGAGCGTGGTGACAAAATCCATCACCGAAAAAGGGGTGTGGGCGGGTAATCCGGCAAAGCTGCTGCGGAAGCTATAACAAAAATGCCGGCCACGTGGGCCGGCATGGCGATCCGTTGTCGCTATTATGCGCGCCAGGATTTATAACGGTTGATCAGGCCATTGGTAGAGCTGTCGTGGCTGCTGATTTCGTCATCCGCTTTCAGCTCTGGCAGGATACGGTTAGCCAGCTGTTTACCCAGCTCAACGCCCCACTGGTCAAAGGTGAAGATGTTCAGAATCACACCCTGAGTGAAGATCTTGTGCTCATACAGCGCAATCAACGCGCCCAGGCTGAACGGCGTGATTTCACGCAGCAGGATGGAGTTGGTCGGGCGGTTGCCTTCAAACACCTTGAACGGCACCACGTGATCGAGGGTCGCCGGATCTTTACCCTGGTCGCGATATTCTTGCTCAACCACATCACGGGATTTACCGAACGCCAGCGCTTCGGTCTGCGCGAAGAAGTTAGACAGCAGCTTCGGATGGTGATCGGAAAGTGGGTTATGGGTAATGGCTGGCGCGATGAAATCGCACGGTACCATTTTGGTGCCCTGGTGGATCAGCTGGTAGAACGCGTGCTGACCATTGGTGCCCGGCTCACCCCAGATAATCGGGCCAGTCTGGTAATCCACGGCGTTACCGTTACGGTCAACGTATTTGCCGTTGGATTCCATGTTGCCCTGCTGGAAGTAGGCGGCAAAGCGGTGCATATACTGGTCATACGGCAGAATCGCTTCGGTCTCTGCACCAAAGAAGTTGTTGTACCAGATACCGATCAGCGCCAGCAGCACCGGCAGGTTTTTCTCCGGGGCAGTGGTGGAGAAGTGCTTATCCATGGCGTGCGCACCGGACAGCAGCTCAACGAAGTTATCGAAGCCCACGGACAGGATGATGGACAGACCAATCGCTGACCACAGCGAGTAGCGACCGCCAACCCAATCCCAGAACTCAAACATGTTGGCGGTGTCGATCCCGAACTCGCCTACCGCTTTGCCGTTAGTCGACAGCGCCGCGAAGTGTTTCGCCACGTGTTTTTCATCACCGGCAGTGCTCAGGAACCAGTCGCGCGCGCTGTGGGCGTTGGTCATGGTTTCCTGAGTGGTGAAGGTTTTAGAGGCTACCAGGAACAGCGTGGTTTCTGGGTTCACGCCTTTCAGCACTTCCGCAATATGGGTGCCATCGACGTTAGACACAAAGTGCATGTTCAGGTGATTTTTGTACGGGCGCAGCGCTTCGGTCACCATGAACGGGCCGAGGTCGGAGCCGCCGATACCGATGTTTACGACGTCGGTGATCGCCTTACCGGTATAGCCTTTCCAGCTGCCGGAGATAATGGCTTCGGAGAAGGTTTTCATCTTCTCCAGCACCGCGTTCACTTCCGGCATCACATCTTTGCCATCAACGATGATCGGAGTATTGCTACGGTTACGCAGCGCGACGTGCAGCACCGCACGGTCTTCGGTACGGTTGATTTTCTCGCCAGAGAACATGGATTTGATGGCGCCCGCCAGATCGGTCTCTTTTGCCAGATCCTGCAGCTTTGCCAGCGTCTCTTCGGTGATGCGGTTTTTGGAAAAATCCACCAGCATCAAATCGTCGAACGTCGCGGAAAACTTAGAGAAACGGTCGCTATCCTGGGCGAAAAGCTCGCTGATAGTGACGTCTTTCATTGCATCAAAATGTGTCTGTAATGCCTGCCAGGCAGCGGTCTGCGTTGGGTTGATGTTTTTCATTAGCAATACTCTTCTGATTTGAGAATTTTGACTGCGGTCGATTGTAGCGCCGGCGGCAAAAAATTGTGATGATTTTTGTGTTATGCCGATGATCTGCGCCATGAACAGGGTTACATTGTGGTAAAAAGCCTCTACCAGTATATACCCGTCATACTTCAAGTTGCCTGGGTGTTGGCTGCATCCGTTCACCCCAGGAGCTTACTTCAGTAAGCTCCTGGGGTGAACGGCCTTGCCGCCTACAAGCAACTCGAATTATTTTGGGTATTGCCATCATAAGGCTTTTTTCTGTTAATCGCCGGTGCATGAAAAATCCGCATAACCACAGCGTTGACATACCTGCCCTGAAGCCTTTATATAGCTGCACAGCTTGCATCATTGCAGGTATGTATTGCTCGCGCATTTCACGCTACAGCGAAAGGGTATTGCGGGGGGAGCCTTCACTGGCGCTCCCGGCAAAGTGAAAGACGTCGGTAATTGCCAGAAGAGGTGCGTTGCCCAGGTAGCCGTATTGGAGGAACCAGTCCGGGGAAAATACGTGAGGGGGAGCAACGCCGAGGTGAAAAAGCGTCTGGTACGCTGCTCGCCGGCCACAGGGGCTGAATCCCCTGGGTTGTCACCAGAAACGTTCGCAGTCGGGCGTTTCATACTCAGGAACTAACGCAACGCGTTGGGGAATGGGTCTACAAGGTGGAGCACTTCTGGGTGACATCGTAGCTGTTTTTTGCTCTGCGCCCACCCTGTTTATCGCTCTTCCCTTGTGCCATGGCTGAATAATTTGGCCTGGCTTATTAAGACATTTTATTACTGTAAGTTTGAGTCCAGCCCAAACCCACTCAGGAATCGTTTTAATAAGTCAGGCCCCCTGACACGAGGTTGTTATGACAGATTTAGTTGTAGCCAAATTCGGCGGCACCAGCGTTGCCGATTTCGATGCTATGAACCGCAGCGTTGACGTTGCGCGACTCGATGAAAACACGGGCGTAGTGGTGCTGTCTGCCTCTGCGGGAGTGACCAATCTTCTGGTGGCGTTGGCTGAAGGGCTGGAACCCACCGCGCGTTTTGAAAAACTCGATTCCCTGCGCCAGATCCAATTCAATATCCTGGAGCGCCTGCGCTATCCCAACGTAATTCGCGAAGAGATTGAGCGCCTGCTGGAAAATATCACCAGCCTGGCAGAAGCCGCCGCGCTGGCAAGCTCCACCGCCCTGACCGATGAACTGGTCAGCCATGGCGAACTGATGTCTACCCTGCTGTTTGTCGAAATCCTCCGCGAGCGTGGAATTGCCGCGCAGTGGTTCGACGTGCGTAAAATTATGCGTACCAACGATCGCTTTGGTCGCGCCGAGCCGGATATTGCCGCCCTCGCCGAACTGACCCAACTGCAGCTGACCCCGCGTCTGGCAGAAGGCCTGGTGGTCACCCAGGGCTTTATCGGGAGCGAAGCAAAGGGCCGGACCACGACGCTGGGCCGCGGTGGCAGCGACTATACCGCCGCCCTGCTAGGTGAAGCACTGAACGCCAGCCGCGTGGATATCTGGACCGATGTCCCGGGCATCTACACCACCGACCCGCGCGTTGCGCCGGCGGCCAAACGTATTGACGTTATCGCCTTTGCCGAAGCCGCCGAGATGGCCACCTTCGGAGCAAAAGTGCTCCATCCTGCCACTTTACTGCCTGCGGTACGTAGCGATATTCCGGTCTTCGTCGGCTCCAGTAAAGAACCTACCGCCGGCGGTACGCTGGTGTGCAATAAAACCGAAAACCCGCCGCTGTTCCGGGCGCTGGCCCTGCGCCGTCGCCAGACGCTGCTGACGCTGCACAGCCTGAATATGCTGCACTCCCGCGGCTTCCTCGCGGAAGTGTTCGGGATCCTCGCGCGCCACAATATCTCCGTGGATCTGATCACCACGTCTGAAGTGAGCATCGCGCTGACCATGGATACCACCGGCTCAACGTCCGCCACCGATACCCTGTTAACCCAGGCGCTGCTGACCGAACTCTCCTCCCTGTGCCGGGTGGAAGTCGAGCAGGATCTGGCGCTGGTGGCGTTGATCGGTAACGATCTTTCCCGTGCCTGCGGCGTGGGCAAAGAGGTCTTTGGCGTGCTCGAGCCGTTCAATATTCGTATGATTTGCTACGGCGCATCCAGCCATAACCTCTGCTTCCTGGTTCCTGGCGCCGATGCCGAGAAAGTCGTGCAGAAGCTTCATCATAATTTGTTTGAATAATATCCCTTAGCACGATAAATATTACCTATAGCCGGGCTCGCACCCGGCTTTTTTATAACTATATCAACACAACATCCCTCATCGTTCAGGCTGCTGGCCGACGTGGCGCCCACGCAGGCACCACAGACGCACGCCCGGCATGAGGAGTCAATCGCAAGGAAAACACCATGCTCGCTATTCTGACGAGGCTGTTCCCGCTCTGGGCGCTGCTGCTCTCCGTTCTGGCCTATTACACCCCATCAACCTTTACGCCCATCGGTCCCTGGGTGACGACGCTGCTGATGCTCATTATGTTCGGGATGGGTGTGCACCTTAAACTCGACGATTTTAAACGCGTGCTGTCACGCCCGGCGCCGGTTGCCGCCGGGATCTTCCTGCATTATCTGGTGATGCCGCTCGCGGCCTGGGCACTGGCGCTGCTGTTCCATATGCCGCCGGAGCTTTCCGCTGGCATGGTGCTGGTCGGCAGCGTCGCCAGCGGGACGGCTTCAAACGTGATGATCTACCTGGCAAAAGGTGATGTGGCGCTGTCGGTCACCATTTCGTCCGTCTCGACGTTGGTTGGGGTAGTCGCCACCCCGCTGTTAACGCGGCTGTATGTGGATGCTCATATTCAGGTGGATGTGATGGGGATGCTGCTGAGCATTCTGCAAATTGTGGTGATCCCGATTGCGCTGGGACTGGTCATTCACCATACGTTGCCAAAAGTGGTGCGCGCGGTTGAGCCTTTCCTGCCCGCCTTCTCGATGGTCTGTATTCTGGCGATTATCAGCGCCGTGGTTGCCGGCTCCGCTTCCCATATCGCCTCTGTTGGTCTGGTGGTGATTGTCGCGGTGATCCTGCATAACGCCATCGGCCTGCTCGGCGGCTACTGGGGTGGGCGGTTGTTTGGTTTTGACGAGTCAACCTGCCGCACGCTGGCGATTGAAGTGGGGATGCAGAACTCTGGCCTGGCTGCCGCGCTGGGCAAAATCTACTTCGGCCCGCTTGCTGCACTGCCTGGGGCGCTGTTCTCGGTCTGGCACAATCTGTCCGGTTCCCTGCTGGCAGGCTACTGGTCCGGAAAACCCACCGCTAAATCAGAGCGTAAACGCTAAGTCGCCATGACGCGGGAGACGGATGAACGCGCTGTCCGTCGGCCCGCGATTGCCGTACACTAAATTATCGGCTGACTGAGGGTTCTACTATGGCACTTCCCCGCATTACGCAACAAGATATGACCGAACGTGAGCAGCGTGAGCTAAAAACGCTGCTGGACCGGGCGAGAATTGCGCACGGCCGCCTGCTGACTAACGCAGAAACCAACGCCGTCAAAAAAGAGTACATCGATAAACTGATGGTACTGCGTGAAGCAGAAGCGAAAAAGGCCCGCCAGCTGAAGAAAAAGCAGGCCTACAAACCCGATAGCGACGCGTCGTTCTCATGGTCGGCAAACACGCCGACCCGCGGCAGACGTTAACGCCCTTTCTTCTTACGCCCCGGCTGAGTAAAACGTTTACCGTTTGATGCCGGGCGCCCTTTCTCGTTACTTTTCTCAGCCTTGACCACCGGACGCTTGATCCCGGCCGTTTTCGGTTTGGCTTTCGGCTTCGCCTTCGGTTGCGCCTCGGACGACGAGTTCTCAATCAGCTTAAACAGCGCCACCAGCTCATCATCCGTCAGGTCACGCCACTCACCCAGCGGCAGTCCCGACAGCCCGATATTCATAATACGCGTCCGTTCAAGTTTCGTGACTTCATAGCCAAAATGTTCGCACATCCGGCGAATCTGACGGTTTAGCCCCTGCACCAGGGTAATGCGGAACACGAACGGTGCTTCTTTTTTGACTTTACACTTCTTCGTCACCGTCCCGAGGATCGGCACACCGGCCCCCATGCCGCGAATAAAGTCGTCGGTCACCGGCTTATCGACCGTCACCAGATACTCTTTTTCATGATCGTTGCCGGCGCGCAGGATCTTATTCACCAGATCGCCGTGGTTGGTGAGGAAGATCAGTCCCTGGGAGTCTTTGTCCAGGCGGCCGATAGGAAAAACGCGCTTGCTGTGATTGACGAAGTCAACAATGTTGTCGCGCTCGCTGTCTTCCGTCGTGCTGACAATACCGATCGGCTTATTCAACGCGATGAACACCAGATCTTCAGCCTCGCGCGGTTCGATCAGCTGACCGTTAACCTTCACGACGTCGCCAGGATTAACCTGATCGCCGATGGTCGCTCGCTTGCCATTAATGAAAACATTGCCTTGCTCAATGTAGCGATCCGCCTCGCGACGCGAGCAGATGCCGCTTTCACTGATGTATTTATTAAGTCGGGTTGATGAGTCGGGCAGCATAACGTCTCCTGAGACACTTCATCCTTCAAGTTGTCACTGTGTTGGCTCCGCTCACTCATTCCACATAGATTGCTATGCTGCCGGAGTGCGCTCTCTTGCCGCCTTGATAAAACTTGAATGCTTTGATGTATGACGGGCATAAAACGTGGAATATACCTCAACCTGCGGACAATCAAAAACAGTCACGTCAGCATCAAGCGCCGATAAATGTGATCTCCCACCTCTTTCTACACAAAAGTGTCCATTCACAGACCGTGCAACTTTGCCCGGTGAACATAAGCAGAATCAATCCATTAGCGCATCACGCACAGAAGTGCCATCTCATGAGGGGATCAAGATCAAATGTGCAAAACAAACCACCACCTCATCCTAATGAAATGGTGGAATATTTCTTTGTAGTCGGCCTGTGATGGGGTTATATCAGATCAAGAGAGCAAGAATGTCATTTGCACAAATGTGCAGGAGCCCGAAGATGGCGATCGAAAACAGCGATGATATCCGCTTAATAGTGAAAGTTGCCCAGCTCTATTACGAGCAGGACATGACCCAGGCGCAGATTGCGCGCGAGCTGGGTATTTACCGCACCACCATCAGCCGCCTGCTGAAGCGCGGACGCGAGCAGGGTATTGTCACCATCGCCATCAACTACGACTACAACGAAAACCTGTGGCTGGAGCAGCAGCTGAAGCAGAAGTTCGGTCTTAAAGAAGCCGTG
Organism: Klebsiella sp. B345; assembly: GCF_051131735.1. Classification (NCBI taxonomy): domain Bacteria; kingdom Pseudomonadati; phylum Pseudomonadota; class Gammaproteobacteria; order Enterobacterales; family Enterobacteriaceae; genus Klebsiella; species Klebsiella sp. B345. The sequence continues at coordinate 3,265,017 of NZ_CP180443.1, read as the reverse complement.
GTGGCCTCATGCAGCTCTTTACAGGAAGAGGACCAGCTCAGCACCATCGGTCAGCACGGGGCACACCTGGTGGATCGCCTGCTTGAGCCCGGCGATATCATCGGTTTTTCCTGGGGACGGGCGGTACGGGCGCTGGTGGAAACCCTGCCTCAGGCAAGCCAGTCGCGGCAGGTGATCTGCGTGCCGATCATCGGCGGCCCTTCGGGAAAACTGGAGAGTCGATATCATGTGAATACGCTGACCTACGGCGCCGCTGCCCGGCTGAAAGCCGAATCGCACCTGGCTGACTTCCCGGCGCTGCTGGAGAACACCCTGATCCGCAACGGCATTATGCAGTCTCAGCACTTTAAAACCATTTCATCCTACTGGGAGAACCTCGACGTGGCTCTGGTAGGGATCGGTTCCCCGGCGATCCGCGATGGCGCCAACTGGCACGCCTTTTACGGCAGCGAAGAGAGCGATGACCTTAACGTACGCCAGGTCGCTGGAGATATTTGTTCACGCTTTTACGATATCAACGGCAACGCCGTTGAGACCACGATGAATGAAAAAACGTTATCCATCGATATTGCCCGATTAAAACAGGTACGTTATTCCGTAGGTATTGCCATCGGAGAAGAAAAATACACGGGTATTATTGGTGCATTACGCGGTGGCTATATTAACTGTCTGGTGACTAATCGAGAAACTGCAGAGCTATTACTGAAATAAAAATCGTTTTCTGTTAACGCAGCTGGCGCTGCGTGGGTTCCCTTTACCTGAAAAATGAGATGACTATTATGCAAACCTGGCTAAATCTGAAAGATAAAATCATTATTGTTACCGGTGGCGCTTCGGGCATTGGCCTGGCAATTGTTGAGGAATTATTAAACCTCGGCGCCAATGTCCAGATGACCGATATTCACGGCGGCGACAAATATCAAAACAGCGATCGTTACACATTCTGGCCGACGGATATTTCCAGCGCCAGTGAAGTGAACCACAGCGTAGCGCAAATTATCCAGCAATACGGGCGTATCGATGGTCTGGTGAATAATGCCGGGGTGAATTTTCCGCGACTGCTGGTCGATGAAAAAGCGCCGGAAGGCCGTTATGAGTTAAACGAAGCCGCCTTTGAGAAAATGGTCAATATCAACCAGAAAGGGGTCTTTTTGATGTCGCAGGCGGTGGCGCGGCAGATGGTGAAGCAGCGTGAAGGCGTGATTGTCAACGTCTCTTCGGAAAGTGGGTTGGAAGGCTCAGAGGGCCAGAGTTGCTATGCCGCGACCAAGGCGGCGCTGAATAGCTTCACCCGTTCATGGTCCAAAGAGCTGGGTAAACACGGCATCCGCGTCGTCGGCGTGGCGCCGGGGATCCTTGAAAAGACCGGGTTGCGTACGCCGGAATATGAAGAAGCGCTGGCCTGGACGCGCAACATCACCGTTGAGCAGCTGCGGGCGGGCTATAGCAAAAATGCGATTCCCATTGGCCGCTCCGGTCGTCTGAGCGAGGTTGCCGACTACGTCTGCTATCTGCTGTCAGAGCGGGCAAGCTATATAACCGGAGTAACCACTAACATCGCCGGCGGAAAAACCCGCGGTTAAGGAGTCGATATGGTGAATGTTATTTTCTGCGCACATGGCCAGTTGGCCGGCGCCATGCTCGATTCGGTCCGCATGGTCTATGGCGACGTCGACGTCAACGCCGTGGAATTTGTCCCGGGAGAAAACGCCGGGGATATCGCTGCGAAGCTGGAAAAGTTAGTGAGCACTCACAATGATAGCGAGTGGCTGATTGCCGTTGATTTGCAGTGCGGCAGCCCGTGGAACGCCGCCGCCGGACTGGCGATGGGCAACCCACGACTGCGGGTCATCAGCGGCCTCTCGTTACCGCTGGCGCTGGAACTGGTGGATAACCAGCACAGCATGAGCGCAGAGGCATTATGCGACCACCTGATCGCCATCGCCAGCCAGTGCTGCGTGGTCTGGCGGCAGCCGGAAACCACTCCGGAAACCATTGAGGAGGATTTTTGATGAACATTACGCTCGCCCGCATCGATGACCGCCTGATCCACGGCCAGGTGACTACCGTCTGGTCCAAAGTGGCTAACGCCCAACGCATTATTATCTGCAACGACGAGGTGTATAACGATGAAGTACGGCGCACCTTACTGCGCCAGGCCGCCCCACCGGGAATGAAGGTCAACGTCGTGAACCTGGAAAAAGCGGTCGCCGTCTATCACAACCCACAATATCAAAACGAGACCGTTTTTTATCTCTTTACCAACCCGCAGGATGCGTTAACGATGGTCAAGCAAGGCGTCAATATCGCCACCTTGAATATTGGCGGAATGGCCTGGCGACCGGGTAAAAAACAATTAACCAAAGCGGTATCGTTAGATCAAAACGATATTAATGCGTTTCGTGAGCTGGATAAATTGGGAGTCAAACTGGATTTACGCGTGGTGGCTTCGGATCCATCCATAAATATTATCGACAAAATAACTGAGCAGTCCATTACAGAATAAAAAAAGCGCCTGTATTAATACCATCGTTCGCACGATGCCATATTAATGCCATAACAGGCAGGGATTAATATATCCGCAAGGTGACATATAATGGAAATTAGTACCCTACAAATAATCGCCATATTTATTTTTTCCTGTATTGCTGGCATGGGCAGCGTGCTGGATGAATTCCAGACTCACCGCCCGTTAATTGCCTGTACCGTTATCGGGTTAATTCTCGGTGATTTAAAAACCGGGATTATGCTCGGCGGTACGTTGGAGCTGATCGCCCTCGGCTGGATGAACGTTGGTGCCGCACAATCGCCGGACTCCGCGCTGGCCAGCATTATCTCGGCCATTCTGGTTATCGTCGGTCATCAAAGCATCGCCACCGGTATCGCCATCGCGCTGCCGGTAGCGGCGGCAGGCCAGGTATTAACCGTTTTCGCCCGCACCATCACCGTCGTCTTCCAGCATGCGGCGGACAAAGCGGCAGAAGAAGCCCGCTTTCGTACCATCGATATGTTGCACGTCTCGGCGCTGGGCGTACAGGCGCTGCGCGTCGCCATTCCGGCACTGGTGGTCTCGATGTTTGTCAGTGCCGACATGGTCAGCAACATGCTCAACGCCATCCCGGAATTTGTCACTCGCGGTCTGCAAATCGCCGGCGGCTTTATTGTGGTGGTGGGCTACGCCATGGTCCTGCGCATGATGGGCGTGAAGTATCTGATGCCTTTCTTTTTCCTCGGTTTTCTGGCGGGAGGTTATCTCAATTTCAGCCTGCTGGCCTTTGGCGGCGTGGGCGTCATCATCGCGCTGATTTACATCCAGCTGAACCCGCAATGGCGTAAGACCGAGCCGCAGCAGGTTGCCGCCTCTTCCACCGCCCTTGACCAACTTGACGACTGATGGAGCCCACAATGGAACCGAAAAAACTGACACAAGGCGACCTGGTTAGCATATTTCTGCGCTCCAACCTGCAGCAGGCCTCCTTCAACTTCGAACGAATTCATGGCCTTGGTTTTTGCTACGACATGATCCCGGCGATCAAGCGCCTGTATCCGCTAAAAGAGGATCAGGTGGCGGCACTGAAGCGCCATCTGGTGTTCTTCAACACCACCCCCGCCGTCTGTGGCCCGGTGCTGGGCGTGACGGCGGCCATGGAGGAAGCACGCGCCAACGGGGCGGCCATCGACGATGGAGCCATTAACGGCATCAAAGTTGGCCTGATGGGACCGTTGGCCGGCGTCGGCGATCCGTTGGTATGGGGGACGCTACGCCCGATTACCGCGGCGCTCGGCGCATCGCTGGCGCTCTCCGGAAACCTGCTGGGCCCCTTGCTGTTCTTCTTTATTTTCAACGCAGTACGTCTGGCCATGAAATGGTATGGCCTACAGCTCGGCTTCCGTAAAGGAGTCAATATCGTCAGCGATATGGGCGGCAACCTGCTGCAAAAATTGACCGAAGGAGCGTCGATTCTGGGTCTGTTCGTCATGGGGGTGCTGGTCACGAAATGGACCACCATCAACGTGCCGTTGGTGGTATCGAAAACGCCGGGCGCCGACGGAGCTACCGTCACCATGACCGTACAAAACATCCTCGATCAGCTCTGCCCTGGCCTGCTGGCGCTGGGTCTGACGCTGCTGATGGTGCGCCTGCTCAACAAAAAAGTGAATCCAGTATGGCTGATCTTCGCCCTGTTCGGGCTGGGGATTGTTGGCAACGCGCTGGGCTTCTTGTCCTGATTTTTCTGCCCCGGCCGCGCCGGGGCCACTGTGCTCAATATGAGGTGGTTTATGCAAACAACAGCTCTTCGACTGTACGGCAAGCGCGATCTGCGCCTGGAAACCTTCGAACTCCCGGCCATGCAGGACGACGAAATCCTCGCCCGCGTGGTCACCGACAGCCTGTGTCTCTCTTCCTGGAAAGAGGCTAATCAGGGGGAAAACCATAAGAAAGTCCCGGACGATGTGGCGGTCAACCCCATCATCATCGGTCATGAGTTCTGCGGTGAAATTCTCGCGGTCGGCAAAAAATGGCAGCACAAGTTTCAGGCCGGTCAGCGCTACGTGATTCAGGCCAACCTGCAGCTGCCGGACCGCCCCGATTGCCCCGGCTACTCTTTCCCGTGGATCGGTGGTGAAGCCACTCACGTGGTGATCCCTGACGAGGTGATGACGCAAGATTGCCTGCTCACCTGGGAGGGCGATAGCTGGTTTGAAGGCTCGCTGGTCGAACCGCTCTCCTGCGTGATCGGCGCGTTCAATGCCAACTATCATCTGCAGGAAGGCACCTACAACCACACCATGGGGATCCGGCCGCAGGGGCGCACGCTGATCCTCGGCGGCACCGGGCCAATGGGGCTGCTGGCCATCGACTATGCGCTGCACGGGCCGGTGAATCCGTCGTTGCTGGTGGTGACCGATACCAATAAGCCGAAGCTGAGCTATGCCCGCCAGCACTATCCGTCCGAGCCGCAAACGCTGATCCACTACCTTGACGGACACGATGCCGGACGTGAGACATTGATGGCGCTGACCGGCGGACACGGCTTTGACGATATTTTCGTCTTCGTTCCCAATGAGCAGCTGATTACCATGGCCTCTTCGCTGCTGGCCCCTGACGGCTGTCTGAACTTCTTTGCCGGTCCGCAGGATAAGCAGTTCAGCGCGCCGATCAACTTTTACGATGTGCACTACGCCTTCACCCATTACGTCGGCACGTCCGGCGGGAATACCGATGATATGCGGGCCGCCGTCGCCCTGATGCAGGCGAAAAAAGTCCAGGCCGCCAAAGTGGTGACCCATATTCTTGGGCTTAACGCCGCGGGTGATACGACCCTCGATTTGCCCGCTGTCGGCGGCGGTAAAAAGCTGGTGTATACCGAAAAATCACTTCCACTGACGCCCCTGGGCCAGATTGCCGATCCGCAACTGGCGGCCATTATGGAGCGTCACCATGGGATCTGGTCTGCGGAAGCGGAACAGTACCTGTTAGCCCACGCACCGGACATTGCTCATGATTAATCGTGATACCCAACTCTGTATGTCGCTGGCCGGTCGCCCGGGTAATTTCGGCACGCGCTTTCACAACTATTTGTATCAGAAACTGGGGCTGAACTATCTCTACAAGGCCTTTACGACGCAGGACATTGCCGCTGCGGTGGCCGGCGTGCGGGCGCTGGGCATTCGCGGCTGTGCGGTATCGATGCCGTTTAAAGAGAGCTGCATGCCCTTCCTCGACGCCATCGATCCTTCCGCTGCGGTTATTGATTCGGTGAACACCATCGTCAACGACAACGGCAGGCTGACCGGCCTCAATACCGACTATATTGCGGTGAAAAGCCTGATCGACAGCCACCAGCTGGATAACGCCGCCGCCGTGATGATTCAGGGTAGCGGCGGCATGGGGAAAGCGGTAATCGCTGCCTTCCGCGATGCCGGTTTTCGCAACGTGGTTATCGCTGCTCGCAACCGCGACAACGGCCTCGCGCTCGCCAGACAGTACGGTTTTCAGTGGCAGCCCCAGCCGGAAGGGATCGCCACCGATATCCTGGTCAACGTCACGCCGCTCGGCATGGCGGGCGGGGCGCACAGCGACACCCTGGCGTTCAGCCAGACGATGGTCGCCCAGGCCAGCGTGGTGTTTGATGTGGTGGCCCTGCCCGTGGAAACGCCGCTGATTCGCCTGGCGCAGCAGCTGGATAAACACATCATCAGCGGAGCGGAAGTGATCGCGCTGCAGGCGGTAGAGCAGTTTGCGCTGTATACCGGCGTGCGCCCGGATGCTGACCTCGTCAGAGAAGCCGCGGCATTCGCCCGGGCGGAGTAACAACGCTGAGCGCCAGGGAAGGCGCAATTCCTGTCGCGACCTTGCAACATCGTGAGCCATATCAGCGAGCGAGCAGGCTAGCGGTGGTAGGATCCGCAGCCGATGCTATCACCTGGCTACATGGAGAAAAGATGGAACTGCTGTTATTAAGTAACTCGTCGCTACCTGGTAAAGCATGGCTGGAACACGCGCTGCCCGTGATTAGCGGCCAGCTCAACGGACGCCGTTCGGCGGTGTTTATCCCCTTCGCTGGGGTGACGCAAACCTGGGATGACTACACGGCCAAGACTGCCGCAGTACTCGCCCCGCTCGGTGTCAAAGTCACCGGCATTCATAGCGTCGCCGACCCGGTGGCGGCCATCAACGCTGCCGAACTGGTGATTGTAGGTGGCGGGAATACCTTTCAGTTGCTGAAAGAGTGCCGTGAGCGCGGGCTTCTGGCTCCTATCGTGGATGTGGTAACGCGCGGCGCGCTGTATATCGGCTGGAGCGCCGGCGCGAATCTCGCCTGTCCGACCATCCGCACCACCAACGATATGCCGATCGTTGACCCGCAGGGGTTTTCTGCGCTGGGGCTGTTCCCGCTGCAAATTAACCCACACTTTACCAATGCGCTGCCGGAAGGCCATAAAGGTGAAACCCGTGAGCAGCGGATCCGCGAGCTGCTGGTCGTGGCGCCGGAGCTGACGGTGATCGGCTTACCGGAAGGTAACTGGATTCAGGTGACCCAGGGGCACGCCACCCTCGGCGGCCCGAACCCTACGCTGGTGTTCAGGGCCGGTGAAGAGGCGGTGACGCTCGAGGCAGGCCACCGCTTTTAAGACCGCTTCCCGGCTGGCGTATGCACGTCAGCCGGGCTTAATACTCATCCCGCTCATCGTCTTCATCCGGTTGTTCCATCACGCTATACGCCACGGAACAGAACAACGAGTTCAGACGTTTCATATCGCCCAGTAAACCCAAATGCAGCGAACTGGTCTCAATGCTCTGCACGTTCTGCTGGTGCAGACGATCGACGTGCGCATGCGAGTAGCGGCGGTTGAGGATGCGGAAGCGGTGCTTGTTGCGGCGCAGACGACGGGCGCTCGGCACATCGCTGGAGAAAAAGACCGACATCGCCAGCTGTAGGTTGCTAAGTAGCTGATCGTACAGGCCGTCCAGCTCTTTCAGCCCTTCGACGGAAAAGGCGCGCCGCGCCGCCAGAGATTTATCGGCGATCTCGCTGCCCATTCGCTCGACGATATCGGAGGCCTGTTCGAGGTTCAGCGCCATTTCGATGATTTCCGCCCAGCGCCGGGATTCCTCTTCTGCCAGCTCATCTTTCGGCATCCGCGCCAGATACAGCTTGATCGCGGTATAGAGCACGTTGATGTCGTCAGCCAGCCGACGCAATTCCTTCTCCTCTCGCGGTTCACCGTGCATCACCTTGTGCAACCCTTCCAGCATCTGCTCCATGGCGTCGCCAATACGCAGGGTCTCACGCGCGGCATTGGCTAACGCCAACGTCGGCGTATCCAGCGCCGAAGTATCCAGGTGCTTCGGCTTAAGATGCAGGTCAAGCTCAGGATCTTCGTGAATCAGGCGCTTACACAGCCGGGCCATCGGTTCAGCAAACGGCACCATCGCCACGCAGCGGATCAGGTTGTAGAAGACGTGGAAGTAGATGACCAGCTCCGCTTCCGGCAGCGGCATACGGTGCATCACATCGGCCAGCACATGGACAAATGGCAGGATAATCAGGCTACCCACCAGCTTAAACAACAAGCTACCGAGCGCCACGCGCCGCGCGGAGGCATTGGCGGCGCTGTTGTTGATCATCGCCAGAATCCCCGAGCCGAGGTTGGCGCCAATCACCAGACACAGCGCCACCGGGAACGAAATCACGCCGGTTGAGGTCAGGGTAGCCGTTAACAGCACCGCCGCCAGGCTGGAATAACTGATAATGGCGAACATCGCGCCGATCAGCGCATCCAGCATGATGTCGCCGGTCAACGAGGCGAAAATCACCTGTACGCCATTGGCCTGCGTAATGGGGTGAACCGCCTGTACGATCAGCTCCAGCGCTAATAAAATCAGCCCCAGACCGATGCCCACTCGCCCGAGCTGGCCGGCGCGGGTTTGTTTGCGGCCAAGAAAGAAAATCACCCCGATAAAAATCAGCAGCGGTGACAGCCAGGAGAGGTCGAAGGTCAGCACCCTCGCCATCAGCGCGGTACCAACATCGGCCCCAAGGACAATCACCAGCGCCGGCGTCAGCGCCACCAGATCCTGGGCCACGAACGAGGTCACCAGCATGGTGGTGGCGTTACTGCTCTGTACCAGCGCCGTGACGCCAATACCCGCGCAGAAGGCGAGCGGCTTTTTCTCGACGCTGCTACTCAGCACGGAGCGCAGGCGCGCGCCAAATACGCGCATCACGCCGGTACGAACGATGTGCGTCCCCCAAACCAGTAGGGCGACGGCAGACAGCAGGTGCAGCAGAGTTAACACGGATTCTTTTTCTCCTTACTTACCCGACGGATAAATACGGCTTCCCCGCCAGGAATTCCCCCGGCAGTGCTCAACCGGGCTACATCGTCCAGAACGCTCGCCATGGAAGACGGCACGCGCTGAACCAATAACCAGTATAAGGGTTTAGCAGCAATAAAGAGACAGGGCGCGACTGGCGCGCCCTGTAAGTTGTAAGGTGAGATGACAGATTTGTGACCGGCCGCGAGCTAGTCCGCGTCGTACCCGAGGTTTGGCGCCAGCCAGCGCTCAACTTCGGCCGGGGTCATCCCTTTACGACGGGCATAATCCTCCACCTGATCGCGCTGAATTTGCGCCACCGCGTAGTACTTGCTGTCCGGATGACTGAAATACCAGCCGGAAACCGAGGCGCCCGGCCACATGGCAAACGACTCGGTAAGCTTCATGCCGGTCTGGGCTTCAACATCCAGCAGTTCCCAGATAACCGCTTTTTCGGTATGTTCCGGGCAGGCCGGATAACCTGGTGCCGGACGAATCCCCTGGTAGTTTTCGCGGATCAGTTCTTCATTGCTGAGGTTCTCATTCGCCGCATAGCCCCAGTAGACTTTACGCACCCGCTCATGCAGATATTCCGCGAAGGCTTCCGCCAGACGGTCGGCGATGGCTTTCACCATGATCTTGTTGTAATCATCGTGCTGTGCATCAAACGCTTCCGCCAGCGCGTCTTCTTCCAGCCCGCCGGTGACCGCAAAGGCGCCGATGTAATCCGCTTTACCGCTTAGCTTCGGAGCGACAAAGTCGGCGAGGCAGTAGTTGGCAAAGCCCACTTTCTCCGTTTGCTGACGCAGATGATGACTGACCGTCAGGACGTGGGTGCGGGTCTCATCGCGGTAGATTTCGATATCGTCGCCCACGCGGTTGGCCGGGAATAATCCCACCACGCCGCGCGGGTTGAGCTGCTTCCCGGCGCTCAGCATATCCAGCATTTCGTTGGCATCATTGAACAGCCGCTGCGCCTCTTCACCCACGACTTCATCCTCAAGGATGCGCGGATATTTCCCGGCCAGCGACCAGGTCATAAAGAACGGCGTCCAGTCGATGTAGTTGCGCAGGGTTTCGATGCTGGCTTCCACGCTTTGTACGCCCAGACGGTGGGCCACCGGCGGCGTGTAGTTTTCCCAGTCGAAGGCCAGGTCGTTATCCCGGGCGGCAGCCAACGTCACCGGCGGCGTGCGCGGTTTTTTACGGGCGTGTTGAATACGCACGGTGTCGTACTCTTTACGGGTACGCGCGACGAACTCATCGTGCTGGGTTTCCGAAAGCAGCGAAGCCACCACGCCCACGGTACGCGAGGCGTTCTGCACGTACACCGTCGGGCCGCTGTAGTTCTGCTCGATTTTAACCGCCGTATGCGCTTTCGAAGTCGTGGCGCCGCCAATCAGCAGTGGAATGGTAAAGCCCTGGCGTTCCATCTCTTTCGCCACGTTGACCATTTCATCCAGAGACGGGGTAATCAACCCAGAGAGGCCAATCAGGTCGGCATTCACTTCACGGGCGGTTTTAAGGATTTTATCCGCCGGTACCATTACGCCAAGATCGATAATTTCGTAGTTATTACACTGCAGCACCACGCCAACGATATTTTTACCGATGTCATGGACGTCACCTTTGACGGTGGCAATCACCATCTTGCCGTTGCTGGAGCCTTTTTCCTTGCTGGCTTCGATATACGGCTCCAGATAGGCGACCGCCTGTTTCATGACGCGGGCCGATTTCACCACCTGCGGCAGGAACATTTTGCCCTCGCCGAACAGATCGCCGACTACGTTCATGCCGTCCATCAGCGGGCCTTCAATCACCTCAATCGGGCGAGCAGACTGCTGACGTGCCTCTTCGGTGTCCAGCTCGATAAACTCGGTAATCCCTTTTACCAGCGAGTATTCAAGGCGCTTTTTCACGTCCCAGCTGCGCCATTCCGCCTGTTGGGCATTTGCAGCGTCGTCGGTTTTACTGCCGCGGTATTTTTCCGCCAGCTCCAGCAGGCGATCGGTACCCTCGGCGTGTCGATTGAGGATCACGTCTTCTACGGCGTCGCGTAGCTCGGCCGGGAGATCGTCATAAATAGCCAGCTGCCCGGCGTTAACAATCCCCATATCCATGCCGTTGCGAATGGCATAGTAGAGGAACACCGCGTGAATCGCTTCGCGCACCGGATCGTTGCCACGAAACGAGAACGAGACGTTCGAGACGCCGCCGGAAATCAGCGCGTGCGGCAGCTCGCGTTTAATGTCTTCGCAGGCGCCGATAAAGTCCTGGGCATAGTTGTTGTGCTCTTCAATACCGGTGGCGACGGCGAAGATATTGGGGTCAAAAATAATGTCTTCCGGTGGAAAGCCCACCTCTTTGGTCAGAATGTTGTACGCCCTGCGGCAAATCTCAATTTTGCGCGCACGGGTGTCGGCCTGGCCGACTTCGTCAAAGGCCATTACCACGACGGCCGCGCCGTAGCGACGGACCTTTTTCGCATGCGCGACGAAGGCCTCAACCCCCTCTTTCATCGAGATAGAGTTGACGATGCCTTTCCCCTGAATGCATTTCAGGCCCTTTTCGATGACATCCCATTTCGAGGAGTCGATCATAATCGGCACCCGGGCAATATCAGGCTCGCCGGCAATCAGGTTGAGGAAACGCACCATCGCCGCTTCGGCGTCGAGCATCCCCTCATCCATGTTGATATCGATAATCTGCGCGCCACTTTCCACCTGCTGGCGGGCAACGTCCAACGCTTCGTTATATTTTTCTTCTTTAATCAGGCGTTTGAACTTAGCCGAACCGGTGACGTTGGTACGTTCGCCGACGTTCACAAACAGGCTGTCATCACCGATATTCAGCGGTTCCAGGCCCGCCAGGCGACAGGCCACCGGGATTTCCGGCAGCGCGCGCGGCGCCAGGCCCGTCACGGCACGTGACATGGCGGCGATATGTTCCGGCGTAGTGCCGCAGCAGCCGCCGACGATGTTCAGGAAGCCCGCTTCCGCCCATTCGCGGATCTGGGCGGCCATAGTGTCGGCGTCGAGATCGTATTCCCCAAAGGCGTTTGGCAGCCCGGCGTTAGGGTGCGCGGTGACGTAGCATTCGGCAATGCGCGACAGTTCCTGCACATACTGGCGCAGTTCGTCTGGTCCCAGTGCGCAGTTCAGGCCGAAGGTCAGCGCATCGGCGTGCCGCAACGAGTTATAAAAGGCTTCAGTGGTTTGCCCGGAGAGCGTACGACCGGAGGCATCGGTGATGGTGCCGGAGATCATAATGGGCAGATCCACCCCCAGCGCTTCGAACTCCTCTTTCACGGCAAAGATCGCCGCTTTGGCGTTCAGGGTATCGAACACCGTCTCAATCATGATCAGGTCCACGCCGCCTTCTACCAGCGCTTTGGTGGATTCACGGTATGCTGCTACCAGCCCATCAAAGGTGATATTGCGGTAGGCCGGGTCGTTAACGTCCGGGGAGATAGAGGCGGTGCGGTTGGTCGGGCCGAGGACACCTGCAACGTAACGCGGTTTTTCCGGCGTCCGGGCCGTCCACGCATCGGCGCAGGCGCGCGCCAACTGTGCCGCAGCAAAGTTGATTTCCGCCGACAGGGATTCCATTTGGTAATCCGCCATCGCGATAGTGGTCGAGTTAAAGGTGTTGGTTTCAATGATATCCGCCCCGGCCTCAAAGTAGGCGTCGTGGATAGCGGTGATCACCTCCGGCTTGCTGAGCACCAGCAGGTCGTTATTGCCTTTCAGGTCGCAGGGCCAGTCGGCAAAGCGTGCGCCACGGAAATCTTCTTCACTCAGACGATAGCCCTGGATCATGGTGCCCATACCGCCATCCAGAACTAAAATACGTTTTTTTAACTGCTGATGCAGTTGTTCAACTTTGCTGCTCACACTCGCTCCCGACAACGCTCACCCAGGCCAAAAGGCCAACAAACCATACTGGCATAAACCACCCATGCGGAAAAGAGAGCGACGGACAATATGAGACATGTTCAGCTTCACTCATCCGATCAGTCTGGTTGTGATTGCAAATCGTGCAAATAAAATGAAAACTATTTCCACGATACAGAAAAAAGGATTCAGCGATGGCTACTCCCGTTCCCGCTAAGCGCGGCAGAAAACCCGCGACGCCCGCCGCCCCACAGGCTGGCGGCCAGGTTCAATCGCTTACTCGCGGATTAAAACTCCTCGAGTGGATTGCTGAATCGCACAGCAGCGTCGCATTGACCGAACTGGCTCAACAGGCCGGTTTACCCAACTCCACGACCCATCGCCTGTTGACGACCATGCAGCAACTGGGTTTCGTGCGCCAGGTCGGCGAACTGGGTCACTGGTCGGTGGGCGCGCATGCCTTTATCGTCGGCAGCAGCTTTCTGCAAAGCCGCAACCTGCTGGCCATCGTCCACCCGATTCTGCGCCAGCTGATGGAAGACTCCGGTGAAACGGTCAACCTGGCCGTCCTGGATCAAAGCGACCACCAGGCTATTATTATCGACCAGGTTCAGTGTACGCAGCTGATGCGAATGTCCGCGCCGATTGGCGGAAAACTGCCGATGCACGCCTCCGGGGCGGGTAAAGCGTTCTTGTCTCAGCTCAGCGAAGAACAGGTCACTGGCCTGTTACACCGCAAAGGTCTGCACGCCTATACCCACGCGACGCTGGTTTCGCCGGTCCATCTGAAAGAGGATCTGGCCCAGACGCGCAAGCGTGGCTATTCGTTTGATGATGAAGAGCATGCCCTCGGTTTACGCTGCGTCGCCTCCTGCATTTATGACGAGCACCGTGAGCCGTTTGCCGCCATCTCCATCTCCGGCCCGATTTCCCGCATGACTGACGATCGGGTCACCGAACTGGGTGCGCTGGTGATTAGAGCGGCCAAAGAAGTGACGCTGGCGTATGGCGGGGCTCGCTAACATGAACGATCTGAAATCCCTCTGGCAACAGCGTTATCCCGGTGCATTCTGCTGGTCATTCGGCGATTCCCCCGAACTGGCCGATGAACTGGTGGATCTGGTTATCGCCGGGAAAAAACGCGGCACCTGCGGTTCTCTTGCCAGCTATCGCCAGGAGAACCCGCCCGTCACTCAAGGCGCCTACCACATCGTGCTCAACGGAGCCGGCGAGCCGGCCTGCGTCATCCGCACTCTGGTGCTCCGAATCATTCGCTTTAATGAGATGACCGCGGAGCTCGCCGCGCGGGAAGGTGAAGGCGATTTGAGCCTGGCCTACTGGCAGCAGGGCCATCAGGCGTTCTTCGAGCGTGAAGGGACCTGGTCACCGGAGATGGAGCTGATTTATGAAGAGTTTGCGCTGATCGAGGTCGCCGACGCCCGATTGTCCTGAGCCGCGAACCCGCGGCTCTCAATAACGTTTCGCTTATCCCGCCTGCTGCATGGCGCCGTAGCGCACGCAAAAGCGCTGGCGGCGGCGATAGGCATAGACATCTTCCACATGACCGTTACGAATGCGCGTCTGCAGCTCTCGCCAGTAATCCGCCCGTAGCAGGTCAGCGTGCATTTCCTCCAGCAGCGGTCCGATACGCGGGTCCGCGCACAACCAGTGGCGAAACTCTTCCGGAAAGACATCCCCGGCAGAGACGCTGTACCACGGTTCGCTCGCCAGCTCATCTTCCGGGTAGCGCGGCGGTGGTATTTCGCGGAAATTCACCTCGGTCATGTAGCAAATCTCATCGTAATCATAAAACACCACCCGACCATGGCGGGTCACGCCGAAGTTTTTAAACAGCATATCGCCGGGAAAAATATTGGCTGCGGCAAGCTGGCGGATGGCGTTGCCGTACTCCTCCACCGCATCGCGCAGCGCCTGGCCGTTTACCTGCTCCAGCCAGATATTCAGCGGCACCATACGGCGTTCGATATAGAGATGGCTGATGGCAATTCGATCGCCAAGATCGGTGATTTTTGCCCCGGCTTCAGACTGCAGTAACGCCATCAGCGCCGGGGCAATTTGCCGTTTTTCCAGCACGAAGTTTTCAAACTCCTGGGTGTCGGCCATACGTCCGACGCGGTCATGCTCTTTCACCAATTGATAACAGGCACGCACGTGGGCGGCGGTCATCTCCTTTTGCGGCGCAAAGCGGTCTTTAATGACTTTAAAAACCCGGTCGAAGCCCGGCAGGGTGAAGACCAGCATCACCATGCCGCGGATCCCCGGAGCCTCAATAAACTGTTCATTGCTGCGCTCGATGTAGTACAGGTATTCCCGATAGCTTTCGGTCTTCGCATGCTTCTGGCAGCCAATGGCCATATACAGCTCCGCGGTGGTTTTACCGGGCAGGATATCGCGTAGCCACTCGACCAGCGCCCCTGGCAGCGGTGCGTAGACCATGAAATAGGAGCGGGCGAAGCCAAAGACAATACTGGCTTCGGCATGAGTCATCAGACAGGTATCAATAAACAGCTCGCCTTCATCACTACGATGGACAGGCAACAAAAAGGGCAAGGTTGCGACCGGGGTGATCAGCTTTCCGACCAGCCAGGCCGCTTTATTACGATAGAAGAGCTCGTTCGCCACCTGCAGATGGCTGCGGGAAAGCATCTCACTGCCCAGCGCCTCCTGCAAAGACGCGCTAATGTAGCCAATGTCGCGCGCCTTGTTTTGCCACGGTAAACGTAGAGGCAGGTCGGTGAGTACTTTGTTGAGTAACGTCTCCCAGCCGCGATCGGGGAAAAAGCTTTTTGCCAGCGGTCGGGGAAGTGCCCGACCGCTGCGCGCTGGCTGCGAACTGAAAATAAATAGCCGCTCGGGAGTCAGCGAGCGGTGGTCAAACAGTCGACAATAGACCGAATTAAAAAAGCTCTCCGCAATTTCAAAACGCGGGTAGTCCGGCAGCAGACGGGTATACTGCTCTTTCACCCGCAGCAAAAAATCCACATCGGTGCTTTTGCCTTCGGTGATGCAGCGTAGCTGCTCTACCACCAGGCCAACGTGATGATCGTAAAGGTGAATACGCTGCTTCATGGCCTGCTGAACCGCATGCCAGTCAGCATCCTCAAAGCGCTGCTGCGCGCCAGAAGTGACTTCCAGGAAACGCCCGTACTGCGCGTCAAAACCTTGCAAAATCGTTTGTGCAATCAGTAATTCCAGGCCACGCGTCATAGCTTCCCCCTCACCCCAGACCCTCTCCCCAACAGGGAGAGGGGGAACACGATCAGAACTGCTCTTCTTCCGTGGAACCGGTCAGCGCCGTGACGGAGGAAGCCCCACCCTGGATAATGGTCGTGACCTTATCGAAGTAGCCGGTCCCCACCTCCTGCTGGTGAGACACGAACGTGTAGCCTTGCGAAGCGGCAGCAAATTCCGGCTGCTGCACCTTCTCGACGTAGTGTTTCATCCCCTCACCCTGTGCATAGGCATGGGCCAGGTCGAACATGTTGAACCACATGCTGTGGATGCCCGCCAGCGTGATGAACTGGTATTTGTAACCCATGTCGGACAGCGCCTGCTGGAATCGGGCGATGGTGCTGTCATCCAGATTCTTTTTCCAGTTGAACGACGGCGAGCAGTTATAGGCCAACAATTTGCCGGGGAAGCGGGCGTGAATGGCTTCGGCAAAGCGACGAGCCTGCTCGAGATCCGGTTTCGAGGTTTCGCACCACACCAGGTCGGCATAGGGTGCGTAGGCCAGTCCACGACTGATCGCCTGCTCAATACCAGCATGCGTACGGAAAAAACCTTCGCTGGTGCGATCACCAGAGATAAACTCACGATCGTACGGATCGCAGTCGGAGGTGATCAAATCGGCAGCATCGGCATCCGTTCGGGCGATCACCAGCGTAGGAACCCCCATGACATCTGCCGCCAGGCGTGCCGCGACCAGCTTCTGGATCGCCTCCTGGGTCGGTACCAGTACCTTTCCGCCCATATGTCCGCACTTCTTCACCGACGCCAGCTGATCTTCGAAGTGAACGGCCGCTGCACCGGCTTCAACCATCGATTTCATCAGCTCAAAAGCGTTCAGTACGCCGCCAAATCCCGCTTCGGCATCGGCAACGATCGGCAGGAAGTAATCGGTATAACGCGGATCACCTGGCTCAATACCGGTCGACCACTGGATCTGATCCGCGCGACGGAAGGTATTGTTGATCCGATCGACCACCGCCGGGACGGAGTTCGCTGGGTACAGTGATTGATCCGGGTACATGCTGGACGCCAGGTTGGCATCCGCCGCCACCTGCCAGCCGGAGAGGTAAATCGCCTCAATGCCGGCCTTTGCCTGCTGTAATGCTTGCCCACCAGTCAACGCACCGAGGCTGTTGATGTACCCTTTTTTCGCTTCGCCATGCAGCAGTCGCCACATTTTGGCTGCGCCCAACTGTGCCAGCGTGCATTCCGGATTGACGGAGCCGCGCAATTTCACGACATCCTCAGCGCTATAGGGGCGGGTAATGCCTTCCCAACGCGGCTGTGTCCACTCTTTGTTTAATGCTTCGATTTGTTGGGTACGGGTTTTCATGTGCAGATGCTCCATTATTTTATTCCTGGCTTCCCAGGCTTTATCGGTGAAGGCAGTGTGACCACGGACAAACAAACTCGGCTGATGCTTATGCCAGCAGGCGGTAGCCCGGCAGCGTCAGGAAGTCGATTAACTCATCAGAGGTGGTGATCTGTTCCATCAGGCGCGAAGCATCATCGAAGCGCCCGCTGCTGTAGCGGTGTTCGCCCAACTCCTCCTGAATCACCATCAGCTCTTCCGCCAGCCACTGACGGAACAGGGCTTTGGTGACCGGCGTGCCGTCGCTGAGGGTTTTTTGGTGATGAATCCATTGCCAGATGGAGGTTCGCGAGATTTCGGCAGTCGCCGCATCTTCCATCAGGCCGTAAATCGGTACGCAGCCATTACCGGAGATCCAGGCTTCAATGTACTGCACCGCGACACGGATATTGGCGCGCATCCCCACTTCCGTGCGCTCGCCATCACAGGGCGCCAGCAGCTGTTCAGCGTCGATCGGCGCATCTTCTTCCCGGCTGACGGACAGCTGGTTGGGACGTTCACCCAGAACGCGATTGAAAACTGCCATCGCCGTATCCGCCAGCCCGGGGTGCGCGATCCAGGTACCGTCGTGGCCATTGTTGGCTTCCAGTTCTTTATCGGCGGTCACTTTGCCAAGCACCTGGCGGTTACGGTCGGCATCTTTGCTGGGGATGAATGCCGCCATGCCGCCCATCGCAAACGCGCCACGCCGGTGGCAGGTTTTAATCAGCAAACGTGAATAAGCGCTGAGGAAAGGCTTATCCATGGTGACCACCTGGCGATCTGGTAATACGCGGTCACCATGGTTTTTTAACGTTTTGATATAGCTGAAAATGTAATCCCAACGGCCACAGTTCAGACCGACAATGTGGTCCCGCAGCGCATGCAGGATTTCATCCATCTGGAATACCGCCGGCAGCGTTTCGATTAACAGCGTGGCCTTGATGGTGCCGCGCGGCAGACTGAACCGGTCTTCAGTGAAGCTAAAGACTTCACTCCACCATGCCGCTTCCTGCCAGGCCTGGGTTTTCGGCAGATAGAAGTAAGGGCCGCTACCTTTCGCCAGCAGGTTCTGGTGGTTGTGGAAAAAATAGAGGGCGAAATCAAACAGGCTGCCGGGGATCGACTCGCCGCGCCATGTCACATGTTTTTCCGGCAGATGCAGACCACGTACGCGGCAAACCAGCACCGCCGGGTCAGGTTTGAGCTGGTAAATTTTACCGGCTTCGTTGGTGTAACTGATGGTACCGTTCACCGCATCGCGCAGGTTAATCTGCCCATCAATCACTTTGTTCCAGTCCGGCGCCAGCGAATCTTCAAAGTCCGCCATAAAGACTTTTACGTTGGCATTGAGGGCGTTAATCACCATTTTGCGCTCAACGGGGCCGGTGATTTCCACGCGGCGGTCCTGCAAATCAGCGGGAATACCGCGGATCGTCCAGTTACCATTTCTAATGGAAGCTGTTTCCGAAATAAAATCAGGCAGCGTTCCGTTATCAATCGCCTGCTGTTGCTGCAGGCGGGCCGCCAGCAGTTTATTGCGCTCAGGCGTAAAGCGACTCACCAGTTCCGTCAGAAATTCCACCGCCTCAGGCGTTAAAATTTGCGTTTCCTGCTCGCCATATGGCCGGCTAAAGGCCAGTTCATAAGTCATTGTCGCCTGTTGCGTCATTGTGTAGCTCCCGTTGGTTGATCCCGCTGGCGCGAGTGAACGATCGTTGTCTGCTTTTCGCTCAACACAACTAAGACTACTCAATAAAATTCCAAAATCAAAAACAATTTCCATTTTTAATTTAATATTACCACAACATATTGATAACATTAAGATTAAAGTTAATTACAATCTTGAAGTGAATTTCGGAAACAAAAAAGGCACCCGAAGGTGCCAGAGGCAAAATGCTGAAACGCTTAAGGATCGCGTTGTCTGGATGATTAGTCTAAAGTCGGATTCATATTCCGCAGATCGTATGGAGTGATCTGGTAAACGTAATAGTTAAGCCAGTTCGCAAACAGTAGATTTCCATGGCTGCGCCAGGTTGCACGCGGTTTGTTTTGCGGATCGTTTTGCGGGAAATAGTTGTCGGGAATTTGCGGGCTCAGACCGGCGTCAACATCACGGAAAAATTCGCTGGCCAGGGTATTGGCATCGTATTCAGGGTGTCCGGTCACGAAGGCAATACGTTTGTCTTTGCTGGCAAACAGATAGGCATCTCCCTCTTCCGTTTCGGCCAGGATCTCTAAATCAGTGTAGTCACGAATCAGTGCCGCCGGAAAATCGGCGTAGCGTGAGTGCGGTGCCAGGAAAAAGTCATCAAAACCACGCGTCAGTAAGGCGTGAGGATGCAGGATATGGTGTTCGTAGACACCGGAAATTTTTTCCGCACGGGTTTGTTTAGGGATGCCATACAGAATATTGAGCGCGGCCTGCACCGCCCAACAGACAAAAAGCGTGGAGGTGACGTGATCTTTCGCCCACTCCAGCACCTGTTTGATCTGAGGCCAGTAGGCTACGTCATTAAATTCAACCAGCCCTAACGGGGCGCCGGTGACGATCAGCCCATCAAAGTTCTGGTCGCAGATGTCGTCGAAATTACAGTAGAAATTATTGAGGTGCTCGGTCGGCGTATTGCGGGATTCACGCGCGTCAATACGCAGCAGCTGGATATCAAGCTGCAGCGGAGAGTTCGAGAGCAGACGCAGGAACTGGTTCTCGGTCTCGATTTTTTTCGGCATCAGGTTAAGGATAAGCACCTTCAGCGGACGAATTTCCTGAGTGGTCGCACGTGTAGCCGTCATCACAAAGACGTTCTCATCACGCAAGAAATTGACGGCTGGTAGCTCGTCCTGCACCCGAATTGGCATAACTTTATTACCTCATAGCATACGTATAAACGTTTAGACATCCAGACAGCTAACAATAACCAGGAATAAGGAGAATGTCGAGTCTGCAAGTAGAAGGTGAAAAAGTTTCAACCACGTCCGGGACAGAATACAGCGCTTAATCTCAAGGAAACATAGCGAATGTGATGATTCGGCGTTTGAGGGGCAATGCTGGCGAATAATTGATTGATCAGAGAGGGGTTTTGCTGCGGCAATGTATCAGTATGGCGGGGAATAGAACGCAGACAAAACAAAAGGCCCAGTCTTTCGACTGAGCCCTTTGCTTTATTTGATGCCTGGCAGTTCCCTACTCTCACATGGGGAGACCCCACACTACCATCGGCGCTACGGCGTTTCACTTCTGAGTTCGGCATGGGGTCAGGTGGGACCACCGCGCTATCGCCGCCAGGCAAATTCTGTTATCAACACGTCTTAAAGACGCATCAACTAATCTGTATCAGGCTGAAAATCTTCTCTCGTCCACCAAAACAGCTTTGGCGTTGTAAGGTTAAGCCTCACGGTTCATTAGTATCGGTTAGCTCAACGTATCGCTACGCTTACACACCCGACCTATCAACGTCGTCGTCTTCAACGTTCCTTCAGGACTCTCAAGGAGTCAGGGAGAACTCATCTCGGGGCAAGTTTCGTGCTTAGATGCTTTCAGCACTTATCTTTTCCGCATTTAGCTACCGGGCAATGCCATTGGCATGACAACCCGAACACCAGTGATGCGTCCACTCCGGTCCTCTCGTACTAGGAGCAGCCCCCCTCAATTCTCCAGCGCCCACGGCAGATAGGGACCGAACTGTCTCACGACGTTCTAAACCCAGCTCGCGTACCACTTTAAACGGCGAACAGCCGTACCCTTGGGACCTACTTCAGCCCCAGGATGTGATGAGCCGACATCGAGGTGCCAAACACCGCCGTCGATATGAACTCTTGGGCGGTATCAGCCTGTTATCCCCGGAGTACCTTTTATCCGTTGAGCGATGGCCCTTCCATTCAGAACCACCGGATCACTATGACCTGCTTTCGCACCTGCTCGCGCCGTCACGCTCGCAGTCAAGCTAGCTTATGCCATTGCACTAACCTCCTGATGTCCGACCAGGATTAGCTAACCTTCGTGCTCCTCCGTTACTCTTTGGGAGGAGACCGCCCCAGTCAAACTACCCACCAGACACTGTCCGCAACCCGGATTACGGGTCTACGTTAGAACATCAAACATTAAAGGGTGGTATTTCAAGGTTGGCTCCACGCAGACTGGCGTCCACGCTTCAAAGCCTCCCACCTATCCTACACATCAAGGCTCAATGTTCAGTGTCAAGCTATAGTAAAGGTTCACGGGGTCTTTCCGTCTTGCCGCGGGTACACTGCATCTTCACAGCGAGTTCAATTTCACTGAGTCTCGGGTGGAGACAGCCTGGCCATCATTACGCCATTCGTGCAGGTCGGAACTTACCCGACAAGGAATTTCGCTACCTTAGGACCGTTATAGTTACGGCCGCCGTTTACCGGGGCTTCGATCAAGAGCTTCTCCTTACGGATAACCCCATCAATTAACCTTCCGGCACCGGGCAGGCGTCACACCGTATACGTCCACTTTCGTGTTTGCACAGTGCTGTGTTTTTAATAAACAGTTGCAGCCAGCTGGTATCTTCGACTGATTTCAGCTCCATGAGCAAGTCACTTCACCTACCATCAGCGTGCCTTCTCCCGAAGTTACGGCACCATTTTGCCTAGTTCCTTCACCCGAGTTCTCTCAAGCGCCTTGGTATTCTCTACCTGACCACCTGTGTCGGTTTGGGGTACGATTTGATGTTACCTGATGCTTAGAGGCTTTTCCTGGAAGCAGGGCATTTGTTACTTCAGCACCGTAGTGCCTCGTCATCACACCTCAGCGTTAACAGAAGTCCGGATTTACCTAAACTTCCCGCCTACATGCTTAAACCGGGACAACCGTCGCCCGGCTAACATAGCCTTCTCCGTCCCCCCTTCGCAGTAACACCGAGTACAGGAATATTAACCTGTTTCCCATCGACTACGCCTTTCGGCCTCGCCTTAGGGGTCGACTCACCCTGCCCCGATTAACGTTGGACAGGAACCCTTGGTCTTCCGGCGAGCGGGCTTTTCACCCGCTTTATCGTTACTTATGTCAGCATTCGCACTTCTGATACCTCCAGCAACCCTCACAGGCCACCTTCAACGGCTTACAGAACGCTCCCCTACCCAACAACACATAGTGTCGCTGCCGCAGCTTCGGTGCATGGTTTAGCCCCGTTACATCTTCCGCGCAGGCCGACTCGACCAGTGAGCTATTACGCTTTCTTTAAATGATGGCTGCTTCTAAGCCAACATCCTGGCTGTCTGTGCCTTCCCACATCGTTTCCCACTTAACCATGACTTTGGGACCTTAGCTGGCGGTCTGGGTTGTTTCCCTCTTCACGACGGACGTTAGCACCCGCCGTGTGTCTCCCGTGATAACATTCTTCGGTATTCGTAGTTTGCATCGGGTTGGTAAGTCGGGATGACCCCCTAGCCGAAACAGTGCTCTACCCCCGAAGATGAGTTCACGAGGCGCTACCTAAATAGCTTTCGGGGAGAACCAGCTATCTCCCGGTTTGATTGGCCTTTCACCCCCAGCCACAAGTCATCCGCTAATTTTTCAACATTAGTCGGTTCGGTCCTCCAGTTAGTGTTACCCAACCTTCAACCTGCCCATGGCTAGATCACCGGGTTTCGGGTCTATACCCTGCAACTTAACGCCCAGTTAAGACTCGGTTTCCCTGCGGCTCCCCTATACGGTTAACCTTGCTACAGAATATAAGTCGCTGACCCATTATACAAAAGGTACGCAGTCACCTAACAAGTAGGCTCCCACTGCTTGTACGTACACGGTTTCAGGTTCTTTTTCACTCCCCTCGCCGGGGTTCTTTTCGCCTTTCCCTCACGGTACTGGTTCACTATCGGTCAGTCAGGAGTATTTAGCCTTGGAGGATGGTCCCCCCATATTCAGACAGGATACCACGTGTCCCGCCCTACTCTTCGAGTTCACAACGTGTGCATTTTAGTGTACGGGGCTATCACCCTGTACCGCCGGACTTTCCAGACCGTTCCACTAACACACACGCTGATTCAGACTCTGGGCTCCTCCCCGTTCGCTCGCCGCTACTGGGGGAATCTCGGTTGATTTCTTTTCCTCGGGGTACTTAGATGTTTCAGTTCCCCCGGTTCGCTTCGTTAAGCTATGTATTCACTTAACGATAGTGTGTCGAAACACACTGGGTTTCCCCATTCGGAAATCGCCGGTTATAACGGTTCATATCACCTTACCGACGCTTATCGCAGATTAGCACGTCCTTCATCGCCTCTGACTGCCAGGGCATCCACCGTGTACGCTTAGTCGCTTAACCTCACAACCCGAAGCTGTTTCGTAAAACAGTCCGCGTTGCGAAAATTTGAGAGACTCGAACACACCGCTTTTCCTTTCTTATTACGGAGAAAGGAAACAGTGTGTCGTTTCAATTTTCAGCTTGATCCAGATTTTTAAAGAGCAAATATCTCAAACGTGATTCCGGAGAACCAGTTTTGAGATATTGAGGTCGGCGACTTTCACTCACAAACCAGCAAGTGGCGTCCCCTAGGGGATTCGAACCCCTGTTACCGCCGTGAAAGGGCGGTGTCCTGGGCCTCTAGACGAAGGGGACACTGAAGTCTCAATCGCAAGACGCCTTGCTATTTACTTTTCATCAGACAATCTGTGTGGACACTACAAAGGCAGGTTCTTTCAGGTAAGGAGGTGATCCAACCGCAGGTTCCCCTACGGTTACCTTGTTACGACTTCACCCCAGTCATGAATCACAAAGTGGTAAGCGCCCTCCCGAAGGTTAAGCTACCTACTTCTTTTGCAACCCACTCCCATGGTGTGACGGGCGGTGTGTACAAGGCCCGGGAACGTATTCACCGTAGCATTCTGATCTACGATTACTAGCGATTCCGACTTCATGGAGTCGAGTTGCAGACTCCAATCCGGACTACGACATACTTTATGAGGTCCGCTTGCTCTCGCGAGGTCGCTTCTCTTTGTATATGCCATTGTAGCACGTGTGTAGCCCTACTCGTAAGGGCCATGATGACTTGACGTCATCCCCACCTTCCTCCAGTTTATCACTGGCAGTCTCCTTTGAGTTCCCGGCCGGACCGCTGGCAACAAAGGATAAGGGTTGCGCTCGTTGCGGGACTTAACCCAACATTTCACAACACGAGCTGACGACAGCCATGCAGCACCTGTCTCAGAGTTCCCGAAGGCACCAAAGCATCTCTGCTAAGTTCTCTGGATGTCAAGAGTAGGTAAGGTTCTTCGCGTTGCATCGAATTAAACCACATGCTCCACCGCTTGTGCGGGCCCCCGTCAATTCATTTGAGTTTTAACCTTGCGGCCGTACTCCCCAGGCGGTCGACTTAACGCGTTAGCTCCGGAAGCCACTCCTCAAGGGAACAACCTCCAAGTCGACATCGTTTACAGCGTGGACTACCAGGGTATCTAATCCTGTTTGCTCCCCACGCTTTCGCACCTGAGCGTCAGTCTTTGTCCAGGGGGCCGCCTTCGCCACCGGTATTCCTCCAGATCTCTACGCATTTCACCGCTACACCTGGAATTCTACCCCCTCTACAAGACTCAAGCTTGCCAGTTTCAAATGCAGTTCCCAGGTTGAGCCCGGGGATTTCACATCTGACTTAACAAACCGCCTGCGTGCGCTTTACGCCCAGTAATTCCGATTAACGCTTGCACCCTCCGTATTACCGCGGCTGCTGGCACGGAGTTAGCCGGTGCTTCTTCTGCGAGTAACGTCAATCACTAAGGTTATTAACCTTAATGCCTTCCTCCTCGCTGAAAGTACTTTTACAACCCGAAGGCCTTCTTCATACACGCGGCATGGCTGCATCAGGCTTGCGCCCATTGTGCAATATTCCCCACTGCTGCCTCCCGTAGGAGTCTGGACCGTGTCTCAGTTCCAGTGTGGCTGGTCATCCTCTCAGACCAGCTAGGGATCGTCGCCTAGGTGAGCCATTACCCCACCTACTAGCTAATCCCATCTGGGCACATCTGATGGCATGAGGCCCGAAGGTCCCCCACTTTGGTCTTGCGACGTTATGCGGTATTAGCTACCGTTTCCAGTAGTTATCCCCCTCCATCAGGCAGTTTCCCAGACATTACTCACCCGTCCGCCGCTCGTCACCCGGAGAGCAAGCTCTCCTGTGCTACCGCCCGACTTGCATGTGTTAGGCCTGCCGCCAGCGTTCAATCTGAGCCATGATCAAACTCTTCAATTTAAGTTTGATGCTCGTGAATTAAACTTCGTAATGAATTACGTATGTTCACTCAGAGACTTGGTATTCATTTTTCGTCCGAGGACGTTAAGAATCCATGTCACTTTGAGTGCCCACACAGATTGTCTGATAAATTGTTAAAGAGCAGTGCGACGGCGCTTAGCGCTCTGTCGCGAGGTGGCGTATATTACGCTTTCCTCTTTCAGAGTCAACCTCATTTTTCAGAAGTTTTCTCTTTCAACCCGGCGGCTTGTTTGCCGTTGTTCCGTGTCGATGGAGGCGCATTATAGGGAGTTCTCGAGAGCCCGCAATAGAAAAATTGCAGAAAAATGACTGACTGCTGCATTCCCCAGCAAAACCCCGCTTTATACCCTGTTACACACAGGATTATCCACAGACAGAGGCCATCTCACCCTGACAAAGGTCGGCAAAATGCCCTTCTATATAGAAGAGATCGCTGTGTAAAAGAGAAAGATCAAAATTCGCGAGCGTTGCGCAAACGTTTTCGTTACAATGCCGCGCAATAACACGGATGCCCGGTTGGGTGCGTTAGGTGAGTTTTTAGGCAAAAACTCACCTAACGCTCTCTGTAATGTTCAAATCCTGGGGATTTAATACCATGCAACAACGTCGTCCAGTCCGCCGTGCCCTGCTCAGTGTTTCTGACAAGGCCGGTATCGTCGAATTCGCGCAGGCACTTTCCGCTCGTGGTGTTGAGCTACTGTCTACCGGTGGTACCGCACGCCTGCTGGCTGATAAAGGTCTGCCGGTAACCGAAGTCTCTGACTACACCGGTTTCCCGGAAATGATGGATGGACGTGTTAAGACCCTGCATCCAAAAGTGCATGGCGGCATCCTCGGCCGTCGCGGCCAGGATGATGAGATTATGGCGCAGCACGCCATCTCTCCTATTGATATGGTAGTTGTTAACCTTTACCCGTTTGCGGAAACCGTCGCACGTGAAGGTTGCTCGCTGGAAGATGCAGTCGAAAATATCGATATCGGCGGCCCGACCATGGTGCGTTCCGCGGCCAAGAACCATAAAGACGTCGCTATCGTAGTGAAGAGCAGTGACTACGACGCCATTATTAACGAGATGGACGCCAACGACGGCTCCCTGACCCTGGCTACCCGCTTCGACCTCGCGATTAAAGCTTTCGAACACACTGCAGCCTATGACAGCATGATCGCCAACTACTTTGGCAGCATGGTTCCGGCCTATCATGGTGAGACGCAGGAAGCATCCGGCCGTTTCCCACGCACGCTGAATCTGAACTTCATTAAGAAGCAGGATATGCGTTACGGTGAGAACAGCCACCAGCAGGCAGCCTTCTATATAGAAGAAAGCATTAAAGAAGCCTCCGTCGCCACCGCGCAGCAGGTGCAGGGCAAAGCCCTCTCTTATAACAACATTGCCGATACCGATGCGGCACTGGAGTGCGTGAAAGAGTTCAGCGAACCGGCATGCGTCATCGTTAAGCACGCCAACCCATGCGGCGTCGCGGTTAGCGACACGATTCTGGATGCTTACGATCGCGCCTACAAAACTGACCCAACCTCAGCCTTCGGCGGCATTATCGCCTTCAACCGCGAGCTGGATGCCGAAACCGCACAGGCCATCATCTCTCGCCAGTTCGTCGAAGTGATCATTGCCCCATCAGCCAGTGAAGCTGCGCTGAAAATTACGGCAGCGAAGCAGAACGTCCGCGTTCTGATCTGCGGCGAATGGGCTGCACGCGTGCCGGGCCTCGATTTCAAACGTGTCAACGGTGGACTGCTGGTACAGGATCGCGATCTGGGCATGGTCACCGCCGATGATCTGCGCGTGGTCACTAAACGTCAGCCAGACGCACAAGAGCTGCGCGATGCGCTGTTCTGCTGGAAAGTAGCGAAGTTCGTGAAATCCAACGCCATTGTGTATGCCAAAGAGAACATGACCATCGGCATTGGCGCGGGCCAGATGAGCCGCGTCTACTCCGCTAAAATTGCTGGCATTAAAGCCGGTGACGAAGGTCTGGAAGTTAAAGGCTCAGCGATGGCCTCCGATGCCTTCTTCCCGTTCCGGGATGGTATCGATGCGGCTGCCGCAGTGGGCGTCACCTGCGTGATTCAACCAGGCGGATCCATTCGCGACGAAGAAGTCATTGCCGCTGCCGACGAACACGGCATCGCGATGATCTTCACCGACATGCGTCACTTCCGCCATTAATTCACGGAGCAGAACATGAAAGTATTAGTGATTGGTAACGGCGGGCGCGAGCACGCGCTGGGATGGAAAGCCGCACAGTCTCCGTTGGTGGACACCGTGTACGTCGCGCCGGGTAACGCCGGTACCGCGCTGGAACCTGCGCTGCAGAACGTGAATATCGGCGTGACCGATATTCCGGCATTGCTGAGCTTTGCCCAGCGCGAAAAGATCGACCTGACCATCGTCGGCCCGGAAGCGCCGCTGGTGATTGGCGTGGTGGATGCCTTCCGTGCGGCTGGTCTGAAAATCTTCGGACCGACCGAAGGCGCCGCCCAGCTGGAAGGCTCTAAAGCGTTCACCAAAGATTTCCTCGCACGGCATAACATCCCGACTGCGGAATATCAGAATTTCACCGACGTCGAGCCTGCGCTGGCCTACCTGCGCGAGAAAGGCGCACCGATCGTCATCAAAGCGGACGGTCTGGCTGCCGGTAAAGGCGTTATCGTCGCGATGACGCTCAAAGAAGCGGAAGACGCGGTTCAGGATATGCTGGCCGGTAACGCCTTCGGCGACGCGGGCCACCGTATCGTGATCGAAGAGTTTCTTGATGGTGAAGAAGCCAGCTTTATCGTCATGGTCGACGGCGATCACGTCCTGCCGATGGCCACCAGCCAGGACCACAAGCGCGTAGGCAACGGCGATACCGGCCCGAACACCGGCGGTATGGGCGCCTACTCACCTGCCCCGGTCGTGACGGATGACGTTCATCAGCGCACGATGGATCGTATTATCTGGCCAACGGTCAAAGGTATGGCGGCAGAAGGTAATACCTACACCGGTTTCCTCTACGCCGGGCTGATGATCGACAAACAGGGTAATCCTAAGGTTATCGAGTTCAACTGTCGCTTCGGCGATCCGGAAACGCAGCCGATCATGCTACGCATGAAATCCGATCTGGTGGATCTGTGCCTTGCAGCCTGCGATGGCAAACTGGACGAGAAAACCTCCGAATGGGACGAGCGCGCCTCACTGGGCGTGGTGGTTGCTGCCGGCGGTTACCCGGGTAACTACGGCACCGGCGACGAGATCTTTGGCCTGCCGCAGAGCGATGCGGCAGATGGCAAAGTGTTCCATGCCGGCACGAAGCTGACCGACGACCAGCGTGTGGTCACCCAGGGCGGTCGCGTCCTGTGCGTAACGGCGCTGGGTGATACCGTCGCCCAGGCACAGCAGCGTGCTTATGAGCTCCTCACCGGCATTCATTGGGATGGCAGCTTCAGCCGCGACGATATCGGCTGGCGCGCAATCGCCCGCGAGCAGCGCTAACGCCTGAGCGTCATCTCAGCATCGCCTTATTAACGGACGGCTTCAGTATTGAAGCCGTCCGTTTTTTTATCATCTACAGAAGCTGAGCCGCGAGTTATGTATAAAGATGTGTCGGGAAATACAGAGAGAGGAACCGCGAAGGTAAGACTGGCATGTACTCTGACGGGCGTCAGAAGGTTTTTTCCTGCGGTTGCCAGGTACAGAAGTCTTCGTTGGCCACCAGCAGCAGCTGAGCACCATCCGAGGCTTCGAGCCACGCTACGCTCACTTCAACAGATGAATGACTCTGGCGACGTTCAACGAAGGCCAGTGCCCGCGCGTCCAGCTCCGGCTTCACGGTTTGCCCTTCGCAGGTCGTTACCGTCCGGTTAGCATGCCAACGCCCCTGGCGGAGGACAACACGCCCCTGGCGTAATGCATCGCTGGTCTGGCGAATCTGTGTCGCCCGATAGCGGTAAAGCGCGACCTGATCGCTGGAGAGCTGTTGTTTTTGCCCATCCACTTCACGCTGCATAAAGCTCAGCTCACCCTGGTCATCAAAGCGGGCGCGGATATGTTCAGTGGGTTTGCCGTAGACGTTGAGTTCGATCAGCCTGAGTTTGTCACCTTGCCAGCGGTATTCGCTGGTTGAGGTATTGCCGTGACGCCACGGACTGAAGGCGGCAAGAAGATGCACTTCGCCGTTGGAATCCAGACGCCAGATGCGCATCGCGCCCTGGTTATCCGCATAGCCACTGGCGGTAAAAGGCGGGACAGAGGAATGACTACTACAGGCAGAGAGCAGCAGTGTACCCACCAGCACCGCGACACGGCGCCAGATAGACAAAAGGGGCGGTAAGGCCCCTTCGTTAAAACTGTACACTGCCACGCAGTCTTACTTGACTGCGTCTTTCAGAGCTTTACCAGAAACAAACGCCGGCACGTTAGCAGCGGCAATTTTGATTTCGTTACCGGTCTGCGGGTTGCGGCCAGTACGCTCAGCGCGGTGGTTCACTTTGAAGGTACCGAAACCAACCAGTTGAACAGCATCACCTTCTTTCAGAGACTCAGTAATTGCAGCCAGGGTAGATTCCAGGGCAGCTTTTGCCTGTGCTTTGGACAGGTCAGCTTTGTCCGCAATTACATCAATCAGTTGAGTCTTGTTCATAAGTTATCCTTACAATGTGTTTATCGCTTGCTAAGCACCGAGTGCGACGGAAATGCCTGAAAAGCACTCTCCTGCATACACGCACCGATAGCCACTTTTTTTCGCCCTCCAAATGTAGACCAGACGGGGGGCGGAATGGAAGCCTTCAGACGCGACAATTCAGGCGGTAAATCACGTTTTCTGGTCTCACTGCTTAAAATTTATACCAATATTGCTCTCGCCAGCCTCGCGGAGGTCTGCGCGCAGTCCTTTGATCAGTTCAATGTCGCGCTCTTCACAGTCGGCCAGCAGACGGAAAATCTCCCACTGAATATCCCATTCCTGCTCTACCGCTGGGTTTTCTTTGAGCTCTTCATCGGTCATTTCGCGACCAGCCTGGGTCATTTCCAGCATTGCTACTGTTGTGATGGAACTCTTACTCACCTCAATTGCGTGCTCAAGCGTTTCTCCGCTCAGGCGCGAGTGAATCAGTTCGCTCAATGCAACACAGGCGTCGATGGCAGGATAAACACCATACAGATCGTAATCGTCGGCTGCCGGAATGGCTTCCTCCAGCTTTTCGAGCTGGCTGTCAAAATTCACCTTCGCATCTTTGACCGTCAGAGTTTCCCAAATCAGATCGAGAATACGGCGATACAGCTGACCATCGGCAAACTCAGTTTGCTGGCAGAACATGGCGTAATTGGGGTACATGCGCTCGCACAGACAAGCCATAAAGGTGACGTGCTGCCAGCTTTCAAGCTTCTCCAGACGCAGATGAATCGGGTTTTGTAACATGATGAATTCTCGAAGTCAGAAATTAGCCGCAGTGTACCTGAATCAGCCGTGATTTGCTTGCCAACGCAAAAACGCCGGACGCCGTGAAGCGACCGCATCCGCCCAGCGCGTTGGCTCTGGCAGACGGTAGCCCTGCATACAACGCTGAACCCATGTCAGCGCGCTATCAAGGGAGACGCGATGGCCGGTGCTGATAAAGAGTGGATTACAGCGCGCTTTACTGCGCCAGACCCACGCCAGCTGTTCGCTTTTGTCCATCAACGGCGCCAGCGCCCCCACTTCGTCGTCGGGCAGCGTAAACTGCCCACACAAACGCTTTTTCGCCACGCCAATGGTCGGTACATCCACCAGCAGGCCAAAATGGCTGGCGACGCCCAGCCGCCGTGGATGGGAAATGCCGTGTCCGTCGACAAATAACAGACCCGGCTTTTGTGACAGCTGTTGCCACGCCGCCAGCAGCGCGGGGGTTTCACGAAAAGAGAGAAAACCGGGGATGTACGGCATGGTGGTCGCTACCCGCGCTACCTGATATTCCACCAGCTCCAGCGACGGGTAGGCGAGCAACACCATGGCCGCCCGCGTCACTGCGCCGTCTTGCTCAAAACCGACGTCCGCGCCACCGATCAGCCCGCAAGCATCCGGATCCCAGCGATCCTCACGGATAACCGAGCCGGCCAGCATCTGCTGACTGGCACGAAGGGACGTCAGATCCATCGCCATACCTTAGCGATGATATTGTGCTGAAAGTCGGTGCACCGCCTCGACAAACACGCCGGCATGCTCAGGATCCACATCCTGATGAATACCATGACCGAGGTTGAAGACGTGACCTTCACCCTGACCAAAGCCGGCAAGAATCGATCCGACTTCTTCTTCAATACGGCCCGCAGGCGCATACAGCATAGAAGGATCCATATTCCCCTGCAGCGCCACTTTATGGCCGACACGACGCCGGGCATCGGCAATATCGGTCGTCCAGTCGAGGCCCAGCGCATCGCAGCCGGTCTCCGCCATTGCTTCCAGCCACTGTCCGCCACCTTTAGTGAACAGCGTGACCGGTACGCGACGGCCTTCGTGTTCACGCAGCAGGCCATCCACGATTTTGTGCATGTAGTAGAGCGAGAACTGCTGATAATCGCGACCGGTCAGCACGCCGCCCCAGGTATCGAAAATCATCACCGACTGCGCGCCGGCTTTAATCTGGGCATTCAGATACAGCGTGACGCTTTTTGCCAACTTATCGAGCAGAGCATGCAGCGCCTGCGGGTCGGCATACATCATTTTTTTGATCACGGTGAAGGCTTTGCTGCTGCCACCTTCCACCATATAGGTCGCCAGCGTCCACGGGCTACCGGAGAAGCCAATCAGCGGAACATCGCCATTGAGCGCGCGGCGAATGGTGCGCACGGCATTCATCACATAGCCGAGTTCATCTTCCGGGTCGGGCACCGGCAGTTTATCGACATCGGCTTTGCAGGTGATGGTCGAGGTGAAGCGTGGACCTTCGCCGGCTTCGAAGTACAGCCCAAGCCCCATCGCATCCGGGATGGTCAGGATATCGGAGAAGAGGATCGCCGCATCCAGCGCATAGCGACGCAGTGGCTGCAACGTAACTTCACAGGCAAGCTCGGCGTTTTTACACAGCGACATAAAGTCGCCCGCTTGCGCACGAGTCGCTTTGTACTCCGGTAAATAGCGGCCAGCCTGACGCATCATCCAGACAGGGGTCACGTCCACAGGCTGGCGTAACAGCGCTCGCAGGTAACGATCGTTTTTTAGTTCGGTCATGTTATTCATCCTGATCCCATTTTACGCCAGTGTATCACGTCACTCCGCCTCTGCCCGACACAGTGCCACGGTATCTTCTATCAGCCGGCGCGCCACGGTCCCCGGCGGCGGCAATAGTGGTAAATCGTCGTAGCGATACCAGCCCGCCTGCAGCAGCTCTTTCTTGTCGATCACAATGTCGCCGCTATCATACTCCGCCATAAACGCGGTCATCAGCGACTGGGGGAATGGCCACGGCTGGGAGGTCACATAGCGCAGATTTTTCACCTTCAGGCCGCACTCTTCCATCACTTCGCGGGCCACCGCCTGTTCCAGGGTCTCCCCCACTTCGACAAATCCGGCCAGCACCGTGTGTACGCCGTTACGATGACGGGTATGCTGTGCCAGCAGGATCGTATCGTCCCGACGGATCGCCACGATCATGCACGGGGCAATTTGCGGGTAGTAGCGCTCGCGGCAGTGGCCACACAGCATCGCCCATTCGGTTTTGCTCGGGTGCATCGGGTGGCCGCAGTAACCGCAGAATTTATGCGAACGATAAAACTCGCTCAGTTGGATGCCGCGCCCCGCCAGCTGAAACAGCCCCGGATCGCTATCCAGCACCTGGCGTAACGATCCCATATCTTGCCGACGATCCTGGCGCACCATCCACACCGCATCACCTTGCCATTCACCGATATGCAGCGCGTGCTGGCCGACAAGATTGAAATTTACCGCTTCGCCATGTGGTAATTCCCCGCCGGGTAACCATAATTTTTGTTCGTGACTGACGATCCACCAGCCGCGATCTAATTTTTCAATAATACGATCCATATCTATTGCACTACCTTCGTTTTACTGGCACTTTTAACATTATATTTACATTTTGGTGAGCAACGTTATTTTCTTAAACTTGCGGAGTCAACCATGTTAAACCAGCTGGAAAACCTAACGGAACGTGTTGGAGGCAGTAATAAACTGGTCGATCGCTGGCTACATGTACGTAAGCATTTGCTCGTGGCTTACTACAAGCTGGTTGGCCTGAAGCCCGGCAAAGAATCCTTTATGCGACTGAACGAAAAGGCGCTGGATAATTTTTGCCAAAGCCTGGTGGACTACCTCTCCTCCGGCCATTTTAATATTTATGAACGTATTCTTGGCGAAATGGAAGGCAATACACCACTTTTGGCCGCGACCAAACTCTATCCGCAGCTGGAAGCCAACACTCAGCTGATTATGGATTGCTACGACTCCTGCCTCGAAAACGCCATCGACCACGATAACTATCTCGAATTTCAGCAGGCACTGTCCGATATCGGCGAAGCGCTGGAAGCGCGATTCGCGCTGGAAGACAAGCTGATCGTGCTGGCGATATCGCACAACCTGAAAGACAACATCAGTGACAATATCGCGCCGACAGCTTGAGTTGTGCGCTGTTAACGAGTAGTTTACATACGTTCCCCCTCGCTGGAGGGGGATGTATCTTGTCGGAGTGCCCATTTTCCACAACAGCGTTCGTGATGCCTCAAGGCAGCACGAAGGATGAAGCGGAAAAGGCTGAGACCGTTAATTCGGGATCCGCGGAACCTGATCAGGCTAATACCTGCGAAGGGAACAAGAGTAAACTGTCCTATGCGACCGTCCCTCCAGGACCGATCGCCTCTGTTACTCCATCCGTCGTCTGACAAGCCATGTCCTTTTTCATCTGGAATGCGCTATGTCTGCAACAAAATCTGAACCAAAACTCACCCGTCGGGAACAGCGCGAACGCGCCCAGCATTTTATCCATACCCTGGAAGGGACCGCCTTTCCCCGCTCGCAACGCATCTACATCCAAGGCCAGCAGGCGGATATCCGCGTACCGATGCGGGAAATCCAACTCAGTCCCACCTTGATTGGCGGTGATAAAGCCCAGCCGCAGTACGAACAAAACGAAGCGATCCCGGTGTACGACACCTCCGGCCCTTATGGCGACCCCGACGTGGCGATCGATGTGCGCCAGGGCCTGTCAACGCTGCGCCAGCCGTGGATTGATGCACGCGATGACAGCGAACCGCTGCAGGAACGTAGCTCCCTGTATACCAAAGCGCGTCTCGCCGATGACGATCTTGATACGCTGCGTTTTCGTGGCCAGCTGACGCCACGGCGCGCGAAACCTGGCAAATGCGTCACCCAACTCCACTATGCCCGTCAGGGGATCGTGACGCCTGAAATGGCGTTCATCGCTATCCGTGAAAACATGGGCCGGGAGCGCATACGCGGGGAGGTATTGCGCCACCAGCATCCGGGGGAAAGTTTCGGCGCCCGACTGCCGGACAATATCACTGCAGAATTCGTCCGCGATGAGGTCGCTGCCGGACGGGCCATCATCCCTGCCAACATCAACCACCCGGAATCTGAGCCGATGATTATCGGCCGCAACTTCCTGGTGAAGGTCAACGCCAACATCGGCAACTCGGCGGTGACTTCCTCCATCGAAGAAGAGGTGGAAAAACTGGTGTGGTCAACGCGCTGGGGCGCCGATACGGTGATGGATTTGTCCACCGGGCGGTATATTCACGAGACTCGCGAATGGATCCTGCGTAACAGCCCGGTTCCCATCGGCACCGTGCCGATTTACCAGGCGCTGGAGAAGGTCAACGGGATCGCCGAGAACCTCACCTGGGAAGCCTTTCGCGATACCCTGCTGGAGCAGGCGGAACAGGGCGTCGACTATTTCACGATCCATGCCGGCGTCCTGCTGCGCTATGTGCCGATGACCGCCAGACGCCTGACCGGCATTGTCTCCCGCGGCGGCTCTATCATGGCCAAATGGTGCCTCTCGCATCATCAGGAAAACTTCCTCTACCAGCATTTCCGCGATATCTGTGAGATTTGCGCCGCCTATGATGTCTCCCTCTCCCTCGGCGACGGCCTGCGCCCCGGCTCGATTCAGGATGCCAACGATGAAGCGCAGTTTGCCGAGCTGCATACCCTGGGTGAGCTGACCAAAATCGCCTGGGAATATGATGTGCAGGTGATGATTGAAGGCCCGGGCCACGTGCCAATGCAAATGATCCGCCGCAATATGACCGAGGAACTCGAGCACTGCCATGAAGCGCCGTTCTATACGCTGGGGCCGCTGACCACCGATATCGCCCCGGGCTATGACCACTTCACCTCCGGCATCGGCGCGGCGATGATCGGCTGGTTCGGCTGTGCCATGCTCTGTTATGTAACCCCGAAAGAGCACCTCGGCCTGCCGAATAAAGAAGATGTGAAACAGGGGCTGATCACCTACAAAATTGCGGCCCACGCTGCGGATCTGGCGAAAGGCCATCCCGGCGCGCAGATCCGTGATAATGCCATGTCCAAAGCCCGTTTTGAATTCCGCTGGGAAGACCAGTTCAACCTCGCCCTCGACCCGTTCACCGCCCGTGCCTATCACGACGAAACGCTACCGCAGGAATCCGGCAAAGTCGCCCATTTCTGCTCCATGTGCGGGCCCAAATTCTGTTCAATGAAAATCACCCAGGAAGTGCGGGACTATGCCGCCCGCCAGAACATCGAAAGCGGAATGGCCGATAAGTCGCAGGACTTCCGCGCTCGCGGCGGTGAAATCTATTTACGTAAGGAGCAAGCCTGATGTATCAACCCGATTTTCCGTCCGTTCCGTTCCGGTTAGGCCTCTACCCGGTCGTCGATAGCGTGGTCTGGATCGAACGCCTGCTACGCGCTGGCGTGCGTACCCTTCAGCTACGCATTAAAGATAAGCGCGATAGCGAAGTTGAAGCCGATGTCATCGCCGCGATCGCGCTCGGGCGCCAATACCACGCCCGGCTGTTTATCAATGATTACTGGCAGCTGGCGGTAAAACATCAGGCCTACGGCGTGCATTTAGGACAAGAGGACCTGGAGACAACGGACCTGAACGCTATTCGTCAGGCCGGCCTGCGTCTCGGCGTGTCGACCCATGACGATATGGAAATCGACGTTGCACTGGCAGCACGTCCTTCCTATATCGCCCTGGGTCACGTATTCCCTACGCAAACCAAGCAGATGCCTTCCGCCCCGCAGGGTCTGGAGCAGCTCGCCCGCCATATCCAGCGGCTGGCAGATTACCCGACGGTCGCGATCGGCGGTATTAGCCTGGAACGGGCGCCACTGGTACTGGAAACCGGTGTCGGCAGCATCGCGGTGGTCAGCGCCATAACTCAGGCGGCGGACTGGCAGCAAGCCACTGCGCAATTGCTGGACATGGCGGGAGCGGGCGATGAATGACAGCGATTTTATGCGCTACAGCCGCCAGGTGATGCTGGAAGATATTGCGATTGAAGGTCAACAAAAGCTGCTGGCCAGCCGGGTGCTGATCGTCGGGCTCGGCGGACTGGGTTCGCCCGCCGCCCTGTATCTGGCCGGGGCGGGCATTGGCACGCTGGTTATCGCGGACGATGATGATGTACACGTCAGTAACCTGCAGCGGCAAATTCTCTTCACCAGCGATGATATTGCCCGCCCGAAAACGACCGCCGCCCGGCAGCGCCTGACCCGGCTGAATCCACAGGTTGAGATCGTCACCTTGCAGCAACGTCTGGCCGGCGAAACCTTGCACCAGGAGGTCGCCAAAGCGGATGTGGTACTGGACTGTACCGATAACATGGCAACCCGCCAGGCTATCAACGCTGCCTGTGTCGCGCAGGCGACTCCGCTGATCACCGCCAGCGCCGTTGGGCTTGGCGGTCAGTTGATTGTACTGACACCGCCGTGGAATCAAGGCTGCTACCGCTGTCTGTGGCCGGATAGCACTGAACCTGAGCGTAACTGCCGTACGGCGGGAATTATCGGGCCGGTAGTCGGCTTGATGGGCACCCTTCAGGCACTGGAGGCTATCACCTTGCTTTCCGGTATGGCGACGCCGCGCAACACCTTGCGGTTATTCGACGCACGAACCAGCCACTGGCGCAGCCTGACGCTCCAGCGCGCACAGAGTTGCCCGGTCTGTGGAGGGCAGCATGCAGATTTGGTTTAACGATCAACCCATGCAGTGCATCGACGCCACCACCGTCGCCGCTTTGCTTCTTCAGTTAGAACAGCAGCAGGCGGGTATCGCGCTGGCGCTCAATCAACAGGTCCTGCCGCGCGAGCGGTGGGAACATCATCTTCTGCAGGAAGGCGATCGGGTCCTGCTTTTTCAGGTCATCGCCGGAGGCTGACATGTTACGTATCGCGGACAAAACGTTTGAATCTCATCTTTTTACCGGAACCGGCAAATTCTCTGCGCCGGAAGTCATGGTCGACGCTATTAGCGCCTCGGGCAGCCAGCTGGTCACGCTGGCGCTAAAACGCGTCGATCTGCGCCAGCATAATGACGCCATTCTCGCTCCATTACTGGCCGCCGGCGTCAGCCTGTTGCCGAATACCTCAGGGGCAAAAACGGCGGAGGAAGCCGTCTTCGCCGCCCGACTGGCCCGGGAAGCGCTAGGGACCCACTGGCTGAAGCTCGAAATCCATCCAGACGCACGCTGGCTGCTGCCAGACCCGATTGAAACCCTGAAGGCGGCGGAAGTGCTGGTACGGGAAGGTTTCGTGGTGCTGCCTTATTGCGGCGCCGACCCGGTGCTGTGTAAACGGCTGGAGGAGGTCGGCTGTGCCGCAGTGATGCCGCTGGGCGCGCCGATTGGCTCAAATCAGGGCCTGGAAACGCGGGCGATGCTGGAAATTATTATTGAGCAGGCCACGGTGCCGGTAGTGGTAGATGCCGGGATTGGCGTTCCCAGCCATGCCGCGCAGGCCCTTGAAATGGGCGCGGATGCCGTGCTGGTCAACACCGCCATTGCCGTGGCCGACGACCCGGTGACCATGGCGCGGGCTTTCCGCCTGGCGGTCGAGGCAGGCGTGCTCGCTCGCCAGGCGGGTCCGGGTTCGCGTAGCGCCCAGGCGCAGGCCACCAGCCCGCTGACCGGTTTTCTGGAGACGCTGGTATGAGCACCTTTACCGAACGCTGGAAACAGCTGGAGTGGGATGACATCCGCCTGCGCATCAATAGTAAAACACCAGCCGATGTCGAACGCGCGATGGCCGCAAAACAGCTCAGCCGTGACGATATGATGGCCCTGCTCTCCCCTGCCGCCGCCGGCTATCTGGAGCCGCTGGCGCAGAAAGCGCAGCGGCTGACCCGCCAGCGTTTTGGCAATACCGTCAGCTTTTACGTACCGCTGTATCTCTCTAACCTGTGCGCCAATGACTGTACCTACTGCGGTTTCTCGATGAGCAACCGTATTAAACGCAAAACATTAGATCAGGACGAGATCGCCCGTGAATGCACGGCCATTCGCGCGATGGGCTTTGAGCATCTGCTGTTGGTGACCGGCGAGCACCAGAGCAAAGTTGGTATGGACTATTTTCGTCGCCATCTGCCGGCGATCCGCAGCCAGTTCGCCTCCCTGCAGATGGAAGTGCAGCCACTGGCCATGGAAGAGTACGCGGAGCTAAAAACGCTCGGGTTGGACGGCGTGATGGTCTATCAGGAGACCTACCACGAAAGCATGTACGCGCAACACCACTTGAAAGGCAACAAGCAGGACTTTTTCTGGCGTCTGGAAACACCGGATCGGCTTGGCCAGGCGGGGATCGATAAGATCGGCCTCGGGGCATTAATTGGCCTTTCAGACAGCTGGCGCGTGGATTGTTATATGGTGGCGGAGCATTTGCTGTGGCTGCAGCAGCACTACTGGCGCAGCCGCTATTCGATTTCATTCCCCCGGCTACGCCCTTGTGCCGGCGGCGTTGAGCCCGCATCGCTGATGGACGAGCGTCAACTGGTGCAGACCATTTGCGCCTTCCGCCTGCTGGCACCGGAGATCGAACTGTCGCTCTCGACGCGCGAATCCCCGGCATTCCGTGACCAGGTGATCCCGCTGGCGATTAACAACGTCAGCGCGTTTTCCAAAACCCAGCCCGGCGGGTATGCCGACAACCATCCGGAACTGGAACAATTTGCGCCTCACGATGGCCGCCGCCCTGAAGAGGTCGCCGACGCGCTGGTGTCGCGCGGATTGCAGCCGGTGTGGAAAGACTGGGATAGCTGGCTGGGACGTTCCTCACAGCCGTAATGAAAAGCAAAGAAAGCGACGAGATGTTTTACGTCGCTTTATCCAATGCGAAAAATGGATGATGGTCACCGCACAGCCGTTTTCCTATTCTTGTCCGGTCAGCAGCGGACGCTGACCAGGGCGAACATCTTCTCTTCCTCATTTTCGCCCTGCCTCATCACCGCGTTGGCCGTTACTGCACGGGTATTGTGGCCGAAGATAAATCACATCATCCCCGGTGCCATGGTTATAATTGACCAGGAGTTATCTTGTTCTCTCGCCAGGCATTACGGCTAAACCTGCGCTTTAATCCACGGTTATACCTTCAGGAACGATTTACGACACATGGCACGTCACAACAGAAAACTGTCTTTCACTATGCCAATTTTGCTTGGATTCGCGGGTATTCTCCTCAGTTTTTTGCTGATCGCGGTGTTTGTCACCCTGGCGCAAAAAAAGAATTTGATTGAGGAGTATCACTCCGTTAATCGTAATTTCACCTATAACCTCGCGGTGAATTACACAGAATCGGTGCTGCGTGGAAATGATTATATTCTCGGGCGTGCCACGAAATTCTTTGCTAACTATGACCGGTTAAATCAGTCCGTTAACGTCGATCCTCAAAAAGGATTACAGGATTTAATGCAGCTCCAGGAACTGATGCCTAACGTCTCCTCTATTTCGCTGGCGGATACCCAG
Organism: Klebsiella sp. B345; assembly: GCF_051131735.1. NCBI lineage: Bacteria > Pseudomonadati > Pseudomonadota > Gammaproteobacteria > Enterobacterales > Enterobacteriaceae > Klebsiella > Klebsiella sp. B345. Next base: position 3,224,515 of record NZ_CP180443.1, on the reverse strand, counting down.
GGTCATTATCTACGGGCGCCGGAAGTGCTGCCGAGTAAAGAGAGCCGGACCTTTACACCCCAGTCCAGGCCGTGGTTTATCAAGCAGGCCGAAGTGAGTACGTTCAGTCTTTATACCTCAACATACCTTGATTATTTTACCCACCACCCGACCATCACACTTTTCAGACCCGTTATCTCACCCGAAGGCCGGCTCAAAGGCACACTCGCTTTTCACCTGGATCTGACCTCAATGGGCTATGCCTTGCGCCAGATGGCCGCCCCGATGCAGGGGGAGTTTTTTGTGGTGCAACGTGACGGGAAAGTCGTTATCCATCCTGACCCTGGCGTGCTGTTTAAACCCTACGCCAGCGAAGCTTTGATGGACAAAATGACCAGCGCTGAAGGTCAGCTCTATGACAAAACCTCAGACACCTGGTATTACTATTACTCTTTTACGAATCCCGACTGGTTCGCCATTTACCGCGTTACCAACGCCACGCTGGTCGATATGTCGCGCCACGAATCCACTGTTGTTATCTGGGGCTTTGCGCTATCCGCTATTGTGATCGTTCTGTTCGGTCTCTATCTGCGATACGCTTCACGCACGGTACTGATGAACATCATCAACGCGATTAAAACCGGGGAAGTTAACCGCGCGCCGCGGCTCGAAGCCATGCTGAGTAAAGCCATCGAAAGCAATAAACAACGCGAGCTTACCTATGTGCGTCAGGCAACGATTGACGCACTGACCGGCTGTAAAAACCGCCGCGCCTTCGACAGCGATGTCGCTGCGCTGATGAACGATCACCACCCCTTCGCACTGGCACTGGTGGATATCGATAACTTTAAATCTATTAATGACACCTGGGGCCACCTCAACGGCGACATTGTTTTGCGTAACGTTGCGCGCGAAGGGCTGCAGATCCTACAACCCGAACAGATTTCGCTCTACCGCTATGGCGGGGAAGAGTTTGCCGTCATTTTCACGCAGCAACATCTCGCGAATGCCCATGCCCTTCTCGACAACTGGCGAGAGAAGATTGCGCAGCGGACCTGGCGTGAAGATGGATTGACGGTGACCTTTAGTTCCGGGTTGGGAGAATGGAACATGGAACCGCTGGATAAACTGGTCGTGGCCGTGGATGAGGCGCTGTATAAAGCGAAACAACAGGGCAAAAACTGCATCGTGCGGGTTTAACGCTGATGACCCCTGAAAGCCCACTTCGGTGGGTTTTTTATTAATTCACGGGCAAAATTGAAACCGGTTTCATTATTTTGTGATGCCTTACACACAATCGCGGTAAAGCGGTTGTCGCGCCCCTCTCCCCGCGATAAAGATGATGCATCAAGGGAACATAAGGGCCACCCATTATGAAGAACATCGTGTTATGTTGCGCCGCCGGAATGTCCACCAGCATGCTGGTTCAACGCATGCAAGACGCTGCGAAGAAGAAAGGTATTGAAGTCTCAATTAAAGCCGTACCGGTCGCTGAGTTTAAAGATAACCTCGCCACAGCGGACATCATTCTGCTGGGTCCGCAGGTGAAGTATGAGCAGGCGAAACTGCAGGCGATGGCCGACCCGCTCGGTAAGAAAGTCGCGGTTATCGATATGATGGATTACGGCATGATGAAAGGTGATGCCGTTCTTGATAAAGCCCTGAAGTTGATGGAGTAAACCATGGAAGATTTAGAAACAACCATCATGGAGCTGTTGGTGAACGCCGGTTCAGCACGCAGTTGCGCATTAACCGCCTTGCAGCTGGCGCGTAAAGGCGATTTTGCCGCCTCCGAGCAGGCCATGGCCGAATCACATGAGTTCGTAAAGCACGCGCATAAAATCCAGACTCAGCTCATCGGCCTTGATGAAGGCACCGGCAAACTCCCGGTCAACCTGATTACGGTTCATTCCCAGGATCATCTGATGAATGCGATGGTCATTCAGGATCTGGCCACCGATATGATTGAACTGTATCGCCGTACGGCACAGTAAATAAACCACGTCCGTTAAAAGCAGGTGCCTGAAGAGGCACCTGCTTTTTTATTACAGAAAGCCGTACAGCGCGGCGAATATCCAGCCAAACACACACGACACGCTGACGCCGATCAGCCCCGGCAGAATAAAGCTATGGTTAATCACGAAACGGCCAATATGGGTGGTGCCCGAACGGTCGAACTGAATCGCCGCCAGGTCGCTTGGGTAGGTCGGCAGAATGTAATAGCCATAGCAGGCGGGTGCGGAGGCCACGATATAGGCAGGGTCGACGCCAATCGCCAGCGCCACAGGAACAATCGCCGCCAATGCCGCGGCCTGGGAGTTCACAAATTTGGACACCAGCAGCAGGACGATAGCGTAAGCCCAGGGATACTCCTGCACCATTTCGCCCAACACGCCTTTAATCTCGGTCATGTGTGCGCCAAACATGGTTTCCGCCATCCAGGCGATCCCGTACACCGCCACTATCGCAATCATCCCCGAACGGAACACTTCATTCTTAGAAATCGCGGCCGGGTTGGTTTTGGTGATAATAATAATGAGCGCACCGGAGAGCAGCATAAACATCTGGATCACCAGCACCATCGAGAGTGGCTTACCGTCGAATGCCGGGCGCAGCTCAGAGAAGGCTCCCAGTACCGCCACCACGGCAATAGATGCCAGGAAAATCCACATAGCAACCCAGTTACTGGCTGGCAGTTTCCGGTCAAGCAGCGTGGCCGTGTCACCGTATACATAGTGGCGGTTTTCTGGCGTCGAGATAAAGGCCTGGAACTCTTCGTCCTTGTCCAAGTCCTTACCACGAAACCAGCTAAAAATACCGATAGCCAGAATACCCAGCAGCGTTGACGGAATGGTAATCGCTAACAGGTCGAGGAACTCGAGATGTTTACCGTTAAAGGTGAAATTCCCCAACATCGCCACCAGCGACACCACCGCAACCGACACTGGGCTGGCGATAATCCCCATCTGTGCGCCAATCGAACTTGCCGCCATCGGCCGTTCGGGGCGTATGTTGTTCTTGATCGCGACGTCGTAAATAATTGGCAGGATCGTATAGACCACGTGCCCGGTGCCGCAAAGAATGGTCAGGGTACAGGTGACAAAGGGTGCCACAATCGAAACATATTTGGGGTTACGCCGCAGAAGTTTTTCCGCAATCTGCAGCATCACATCTAATCCACCGGATGCCTGCAACGTTGCCGAGGCGGCCACCACCGCAATAATCACCAGCATCACATCAACCGGCGGCTTACCTGGCTGAAGATGAAAGACAAAGACTAAAATCACCAGCCCGATACCGCCCAGCAGACCAAGCGCGATGCCGCCTTTTCTGGCACCATAAAACAGGCATATTAAAATAATGACGAGTTGTATTGCGAATTCCATGCATCCCCCAGACTCAGTCTATTAAAATCAAAAATGCAGCGACCGCTGTCGTTCTGTTAACCCACTCCCCTGTCGCAGGTCTGTTTTGCAGATATAAGACACCCTCTCCGGTTTCAAGAAACTGAAGACATAAAAAAGTAATCACATGATTAATTGGACTTTTTGACTATATCGCCTTTGATTTGACGATTTTTTGATACGTGTAGAATTTTTACCCATCAATTTGTATGGGTATTAAGAAAAAGAGAAGGCTCTTTATCTATATGGCTTGTTTGCTGCTTAATTGAGGGAAAAACATTAATGGAATGTAATTTATTATGGGGAATATAAGGTAACGATTAGCCCGGCAGCAATCGGAGATAATAAAAAAGCCAGTCAGGAGACCTGACTGGCTTTTACGCGAAGCGTCAACGATTAATCGTTGTCGGAACCGCCCAGACCTGCGTTCAGCAGTTCTGCCAGGTTGGCAGAAGCTTCTTCAACGCTTACCTGCGGTGCAGCCGGCTGTTCGCCCGCGGCACGACGGCGCATACGATCCTGATGGTACGCATAACCGGTACCAGCCGGGATCAGACGACCCACGATAACGTTCTCTTTCAGGCCACGCAGTTCGTCGCGTTTACCCGCAACGGCTGCTTCGGTCAGGACACGCGTGGTCTCCTGGAACGATGCGGCAGAGATGAACGACTCGGTTGCCAGAGACGCTTTGGTGATACCCAGCAGGTCGCGGGAGAAGGTCGCCGCCACTTTGCCGTTCGCTTCCAGATCGCGGTTCGCAATCTTGACGCGGGAGTATTCAACCTGTTCGCCTTCCAGGAAGTCGGAGCTACCAGCGCTCTCGATGGTCGCTTTACGCAGCATCTGACGAACGATAACTTCAATGTGCTTATCGTTAATCTTAACGCCTTGCAGACGGTAAACGTCCTGTACTTCGTTGGTGATATAACGCGTTACCGCGTGTACACCACGAAGACGCAGAATGTCGTGCGGTGCTTCCGGACCGTCGGAAACCACATCACCACGTTCTACACGTTCACCTTCGAACACGTTCAGCTGACGCCACTTCGGAATCATCTCTTCGTACGGATCGCTACCGTCTAACGGCGTGATAACCAGACGACGTTTACCTTTGGTCTCTTTACCGAAGGAGATGATACCGCTGATTTCAGCAAGGATCGCAGGCTCTTTCGGACGACGCGCTTCGAACAGGTCAGCAACGCGTGGCAGACCACCGGTGATATCTTTGGTACCACTGGATTCCTGAGGAATACGCGCCAGGGCGTCACCTGAGTGAATCTGAGTGCCGTCTTCCAGCTGCACAATCGCTTTACCCGGCAGGAAGTACTGAGCAGACATATCGGTGCCTGGGATCAGAACGTCGTTACCGTTAGCATCAACGATTTTCAGCGCCGGACGCAGATCTTTACCACCCGCGGTACGTTCTGCAGAATCCAGAACAACCAGGGATGACAGACCGGTTAATTCGTCGGTCTGACGGGTAATGGTCTGGCCGTCGATCATGTCGGTGAAGCGAATGAAACCGCTGACTTCAGAGATAACCGGCATGGTGTGCGGATCCCAGTTTGCAACGGTTTCACCGCCAGCAACCTGCTCACCATCACCTTTCGCCATTACAGCACCGTAAGGTACTTTATAGCTCTCTTTGGTACGGCCGAATTCGTCGATCAGTTTCAGTTCGGTGTTACGCGAGGTCACTACCAGCTTGCCGGCAGAGTTCACAACCGATTTAGCATTGCTAAGACGGATGCTACCTTTGTTTTTCACCTGAATGCTGGATTCAGCAGCCGCACGAGATGCCGCACCACCGATGTGGAACGTACGCATCGTCAGCTGGGTACCCGGCTCACCGATGGACTGTGCCGCGATAACACCGATAGCCTCACCTTTGTTGATGATGTGGCCACGTGCCAGGTCACGACCGTAGCAGTGCGCACAGACACCAAAGTCGGTGTCACAGGATACGACAGAACGTACTTTGACGGAGTCAACGGAGTTCTCTTCCAGCAGGTCACACCAGTGCTCGTGCAGCAGCGTGTTGCGTGGAACCAGAATATCCGCGGTACCCGGCTTCAGAACGTCTTCAGCAGTTACACGACCCAGTACGCGATCGCGCAGCGGCTCTTTAACATCACCACCCTCGATAACCGGGGTCATGGTGATGCCTTCCAGGGTGCCACAGTCGTCTTCAGTAACAACCAGGTCCTGTGCAACGTCAACCAGACGACGAGTCAGGTAACCGGAGTTCGCTGTTTTCAGTGCGGTATCCGCCAGACCTTTACGAGCACCGTGGGTGGAGATGAAGTACTGGAGTACGTTCAGACCTTCACGGAAGTTCGCGGTGATCGGCGTTTCGATGATGGAGCCATCCGGCTTCGCCATCAGACCACGCATACCAGCCAGCTGACGAATCTGTGCCGCAGAACCACGCGCACCGGAGTCGGCCATCATGTAGATGCTGTTGAAGGAAACCTGCTGCTCTTCGACGCCGTCACGGTTAATAACGGTTTCGGTTTGCAGGTTATCCATCATCGCTTTGGATACACGATCGTTCGCCGCAGCCCAGATATCGATAACTTTGTTGTAGCGTTCGCCAGCGGTAACCAGACCGGACTGGAACTGTTCCTGGATCTCAGCAACTTCGGCTTCCGCCTCAGAGATGATCTCGTGTTTTTTCTCCGGGATGACCATGTCATCGATACCAACGGATGCACCTGAACGCGCTGCATAAGCAAAGCCGGTGTACATCGTCTGGTCCGCAAAAATAACGGTCGGTTTCAGGCCCAGAATACGGTAGCAGGTATTCAGCATCTTAGAGATGGCTTTCTTACCCAGCGCCTGGTTCACGATAGTGAACGGCAGACCTTTCGGTACGATCATCCACAGAATGGCACGGCCAACGGTCGTGTCTTTCAGGCTGGTTTTCGCAACAAACTGGCCATTTTCGTCTTTTTCGTATTCGGTGATACGCACTTTAACGCGCGCATGCAGAGAGGCCAGGCCAGCGCGATAAATACGCTCAGCTTCTTTCGGGCCAGTCAGCACCATGCCTTCGCCTTTGGCGTTAACACAGTCACGGGTCATGTAGTACAGACCCAATACAACGTCCTGAGACGGAACGATGATAGGTTCGCCGTTCGCCGGGGACAGGATGTTGTTGGTAGACATCATCAGCGCACGCGCTTCCAGCTGGGCTTCCAGCGTCAGCGGTACGTGAACAGCCATCTGGTCACCATCGAAGTCGGCGTTATATGCCGCACAAACCAGCGGGTGCAGCTGGATAGCTTTACCTTCGATCAGTACCGGTTCAAACGCCTGGATACCCAGACGGTGCAGAGTTGGTGCACGGTTCAGCAGTACCGGGTGTTCGCGGATAACTTCATCCAGGATATCCCAGACGACAGCTTCTTCACGCTCAACCATTTTCTTCGCGGCTTTGATGGTGGTGGCCAGGCCACGCAGTTCCAGCTTGCCGTAAATGAACGGTTTGAACAGCTCCAGTGCCATTTTCTTCGGCAGACCGCACTGATGCAGACGCAGGTATGGACCTACGGTGATAACAGAACGACCGGAGTAGTCAACACGCTTACCGAGCAGGTTCTGACGGAAACGACCCTGTTTACCTTTGATCATGTCGGCCAAAGATTTCAGAGGACGTTTGTTAGAACCGGTGATCGCACGACCGCGACGACCGTTATCCAGCAGGGCGTCGACCGCTTCCTGCAGCATACGTTTTTCGTTGCGTACGATGATATCCGGCGCAGCCAGATCCAGCAGACGTTTCAGACGGTTGTTACGGTTAATGACGCGACGATACAGATCGTTCAGGTCAGAAGTCGCGAAACGACCACCATCCAGCGGAACCAGCGGACGCAGATCTGGCGGCAGAACCGGCAGAACGGTCAGGATCATCCACTCCGGCTTGTTGCCAGACTGAACGAATGCTTCCAGCAGCTTGATGCGCTTGGTCAGCTTTTTACGCTTGGTTTCGGAGTTGGTTTCGTTCAGCTCTTCGCGCAGAGTTTCACACTCTTGCTCCAGATCCATGCTCTTCAGCAGGGCCTGGATAGCTTCCGCACCCATCTTCGCGTCGAATTCGTCACCGAACTCTTCCAGCGCATCCAGATACTGCTCTTCAGTCAGGATCTGGTTACGTTCCAGGTTGGTCATGCCGCCTTCGATAACCACATAAGATTCGAAGTACAGAACACGTTCGATATCACGCAGCGGCATATCCAGCAGCAGGCCGATACGGGACGGCAGCGACTTCAGGAACCAAATGTGGGCAGTCGGAGACGCCAGTTCGATGTGGCCCATGCGCTCACGACGCACTTTAGTCTGGGTCACTTCAACGCCGCACTTCTCGCAAATCACACCACGGTGTTTCAGGCGCTTGTACTTACCGCACAGGCACTCGTAGTCTTTTACTGGCCCGAAAATACGCGCACAGAAAAGGCCGTCACGTTCTGGTTTGAACGTACGGTAGTTAATGGTTTCCGGCTTTTTAACTTCACCAAAAGACCATGAACGGATCATGTCTGGCGATGCCAGAGCAATTTTGATCGCATCAAACTCTTCGGTTTTAGTTTGCGCTTTCAGAAACTTTAATAAGTCTTTCACGGATTTGCTCCCGTCGGAGTTAGCACAATCTGGCGCCGGGTATTACCCCGGCACCAGTGACCTGTTTGAGCGAGAGTTACTCGTCTTCCAGTTCGATGTTGATACCCAGCGAACGAATCTCTTTCAACAGTACGTTGAAGGACTCTGGCATGCCTGGTTCCATCTGATGGTTGCCGTCCACGATGTTTTTATACATCTTGGTACGACCGTTCACGTCATCAGACTTAACGGTGAGCATTTCCTGCAGGGTGTAAGCTGCGCCGTAAGCTTCCAGCGCCCATACTTCCATCTCACCGAAGCGCTGACCACCGAACTGTGCCTTACCACCCAGCGGCTGCTGAGTAACCAGGCTGTAAGAACCGGTGGAACGAGCGTGCATCTTATCGTCGACCAGGTGGTTCAGTTTCAGCATGTACATGTAACCTACGGTTACCTGACGCTCAAACTGCTCACCGGTACGGCCGTCGAACAGGGTGATCTGGCCAGAAGATGGCAGACCGCCGAGTTGCAGCAGCTCTTTAATTTCAGCTTCTTTCGCACCGTCGAATACCGGCGTTGCGATCGGCATACCTTTTTTCAGGTTCTCAGCCAGACGCAATACTTCATCATCAGTGAAGGTATTCAGGTCGACTTTCTGACGAACGTCGGTACCCAGGTCATACGCTTTCTGGATGAATTCACGCAGCTTGGCAACTTCCTGCTGCTGCTTGAGCATGGCGTTAATTTTCTCGCCGATACCTTTCGCAGCCATACCCAGGTGAGTTTCCAGGATCTGACCGATGTTCATACGAGACGGTACGCCCAGCGGGTTCAGTACGATATCGACCGGCGTACCGTTCGCATCGTGCGGCATATCTTCGATCGGGTTGATCTTAGAGATAACACCCTTGTTACCGTGACGACCTGCCATTTTATCACCAGGCTGAATCTGACGTTTAACGGCCAGATACACTTTAACAATCTTCAGCACGCCCGGTGCCAGATCGTCGCCCTGAGTGATTTTGCGGCGTTTCGCTTCGAGTTTTTTCTCGAACTCGTGCTTCAGTTCGTCGTACTGCTCAGCCAGCTGTTCCAGCTGATTTTGTTTCTCTTCGTCGGTCAGGCCCAGTTCCAGCCAGCGATCGCGCGGCAGCTTGTCGAGCTTCTCAGCTTCAACACCACCGGCAACCAGCACCGCGTAGATACGACCGAACAGGCCAGCTTCGAGGATCTGCAGTTCTTCAGACAGGTCTTTCTTGGCCTGCTTCAGCTGCATTTCTTCGATTTCCAGCGCACGTTTGTCTTTTTCTACGCCATCGCGGGTAAAGACCTGAACGTCGATAACAGTACCGGAAACACCGTTTGGTACACGCAGAGAAGAGTCTTTAACGTCAGACGCTTTCTCGCCGAAGATCGCACGCAGCAGTTTCTCTTCTGGCGTCAGCTGGGTTTCACCTTTCGGGGTCACCTTACCAACCAGAATGTCGCCGCCGGTCACTTCTGCACCGATGTAAACGATACCGGATTCGTCCAGTTTGGAGAGCGCAGCTTCACCCACGTTCGGGATATCAGCGGTGATCTCTTCCGGCCCCAGCTTGGTGTCACGGGACACACATGCCAGTTCCTGGATATGAATTGTAGTGAAACGATCTTCCTGAACCACACGCTCGGAGACGAGGATGGAGTCTTCGAAGTTGTAACCGTTCCACGGCATGAACGCTACGCGCATGTTCTGACCGAGCGCCAGTTCACCGAGGTCGGTGGACGGGCCGTCAGCCAGCACGTCGCCGCGCTCAATTGGCTCACCCAGAGAGACACACGGCATCTGGTTGATGCAGGTGTTCTGGTTAGAACGGGTGTACTTGGTCAGGTTATAGATGTCGATACCTGCTTCGCCCGGGTACATCTCGTCTTCGTTAACTTTGATAACGATACGGGAAGCATCCACGTACTGAACCAGACCGCCACGTTTAGCTACCGCAGTAACACCGGAGTCAACGGCTACAGCACGTTCCATACCGGTACCAACCAGCGGCTTATCAGCACGCAGAGTTGGAACCGCCTGACGTTGCATGTTCGCACCCATCAATGCACGGTTGGCGTCATCGTGTTCCAGGAACGGGATCAGGGACGCACCGACGGAAACCACCTGCTGGGTGGAAACGTCCATGTAGTCAACCTGGTCACGGCTGAAGAGGCTCGATTCGCCTTTGCTACGGCAGGTTACCAGGTCTTCTACAAAGTGGCCTTCGTCATCCAGGTTGGAGTTCGCCTGAGCGATAACGTAGTTGCCTTCTTCAATAGCGGACAGGTAGTGAATTTCGTCGGTAACAACACCGTCGGTGACTTTACGGTACGGCGTCTCGAGGAAGCCATATTCGTTCGTCTGTGCATAGACCGACAGGGAGTTGATCAGACCGATGTTCGGACCTTCAGGCGTTTCGATTGGACATACGCGACCGTAGTGAGTCGGGTGGACGTCTCGAACTTCAAAGCCTGCACGTTCACGGGTCAGACCGCCTGGGCCCAGTGCGGAGATACGACGTTTGTGCGTAATCTCAGACAGCGGGTTGTTCTGGTCCATAAACTGGGACAGCTGGCTGGAACCAAAGAACTCTTTCACTGCTGCAGAAATCGGCTTGGCGTTGATCATATCCTGAGGCATCAGGGTATCCAGATCGCCCAGAGACAGACGCTCTTTCACCGCACGCTCAACACGTACCAGGCCAACGCGGAACTGGTTTTCCGCCATTTCGCCAACGGAACGGATACGACGGTTGCCGAGGTGGTCGATATCATCGACTTCGCCTTTACCGTTACGGATATCGATGAGCTTCTTCATCACTTCGATGATGTCGTCTTTGCTCAGGATACCGGAACCTTCGATTTCGTCACGCAGCAGGGAACGGTTGAACTTCATACGACCAACCGCGGACAGATCGTAGCGGTCTTCGGAGAAGAACAGGTTCTCAAACAGGCTTTCAGCCGCTTCACGAGTCGGCGGCTCACCCGGGCGCATCATACGGTAGATTTCTACCAGTGCGCTCAGACGATCGTTGGTCGGGTCGACACGTACAGTCTCAGACATGTACGCACCGTGATCGAGATCGTTGGTGAACAGAGTTTCGATGCGCTTATGACCGGACTGGCTCAGTTTGGCCAGCAGGTCCAGGCTCAGCTCCATGTTCGCCGGGCAGATCAGTTCGCCAGTCGCTGTATCGACATAATCTTTAGCAGCAACTTTCCCCGCGATATATTCAACCGGAACTTCGATATGCTTGATATCGTCTTTTTCCAGCTGACGGATATGGCGAGCGGTAATACGACGCGCTTTCTCAACGTAGACTTTACCGTTGGCTTCGATGTCGAAGGATGCCGTTTCACCACGCAGACGCTCCGGAATCAGCTCCATCTGCAGCTTGTTGTCGCGAATTTCAAAGACCACTTTTTCGAAGAACAGGTCAAGGATCTGCTCAGTGGTGTAATTCAGCGCGCGCAGGATGATAGTCGCCGGCAGCTTACGACGACGGTCGATACGGACAAACAGGTTGTCTTTCGGATCGAATTCGAAGTCCAGCCAGGAACCGCGGTAAGGGATGATACGTGCGTTATACAGGACCTTACCGGAAGAGTGGGTCTTACCTTTGTCACTGTCAAAGAAGACGCCCGGGCTACGGTGCAGCTGAGAAACGATAACACGCTCAGTACCGTTGATAACAAAGGTACCGTTGTCGGTCATGAGCGGAATTTCGCCCATGTAGACTTCTTGTTCTTTAATGTCTTTAACGGTGCCTTCCGGCGCTTCACGCTCGTAGATCACCAGACGCAGTTTTACGCGCAGCGGTGCCGAATAGGTCACGCCACGGATCTGACATTCTTTAACATCAAAAACAGGTTCGCCCAGACGGTAGCTGACGTATTGCAGCTCGGAATTACCGCTGTAGCTTTTAATCGGGAACACGGAACGGAAGGCTGCTTCCAGACCATATTGCCCTTCAGGATCTTGCTCGATAAACTTCTGGAACGAATCAAGCTGGATAGAAAGGAGATAAGGTATGTCCAGAACTTGTGGACGTTTACCAAAATCCTTACGAATACGTTTTTTCTCGGTATAGGAGTAAACCATAGGGTTCCTCAGCTCGCTGACAAGTCGACCCGTCTGCCTCAAAAAGGCAGTTTTTTATGCAACACTATTTTGTGGACCGGAAAATGGAACACTTTCCGCAATACCTGTTGCTATCACGCTTAAACCATTTCGTCGCGATTTACACAGAGCGAGCACCCTGTCGCAGTATATTAAGTCGTCGATAGAAACATGCATTGTCAGGACAACCAGCAGTCAAACAGTGTGAAATGCTACTGGCGCCTTACAGCGCAAAAAGGCTGGTGACTAAATAGTCACCAGCCATCAGCCTGATTACTCAAGCTGCAACCGGAAAGGTTGGCTTATTTAACTTCAACTTCAGCGCCAGCTTCTTCCAGAGATTTTTTCAGTGCTTCTGCGTCATCTTTGCTGATGCCTTCTTTCAGGGCAGCAGGTGCAGATTCTACCAGGTCTTTAGCTTCTTTCAGACCCAGGCCAGTTGCGCTACGTACTGCTTTGATTACAGCAACTTTGTTAGCGCCAGCAGCTTTCAGAATTACGTCGAATTCAGTTTTTTCTTCAGCAGCTTCAGCCGGGCCAGCAGCTACAGCTACAGCAGCAGCAGCGGAAACACCGAATTTTTCTTCCATTGCAGAGATCAGCTCAACAACGTCCATTACGGACATAGCGGATACTGCTTCAATGATTTGATCTTTAGTGATAGACATTTAAATTGTTCCTGAATATCAGAATAAGTTTATACGTAAGCGAGCGTTTTATAAAGATAACTGCGATTAAGCAGCTTCTTTCGCATCGCGTACAGCAGCCAGAGTGCGAACCAGTTTGCCAGCCGAAGCTTCTTTCATGGTTGCCATCAGGCGTGCAATTGCTTCTTCGTAGGTCGGCAGAGTTGCCAGGCGGTCGATTTGCGACGCCGGGATCAGCTCACCTTCAAAGGCTGCGGCTTTGACCTCAAATTTTGCATTCGCTTTCGCGAACTCTTTGAACAGACGAGCAGCAGCGCCCGGGTGTTCCATAGAGTATGCAATCAGGGTCGGACCAACAAACGTGTCTTTCAGGCACTCGAACGGAGTACCTTCAACGACGCGGCGCAGCAGGGTGTTACGAACAACACGCATGTAAACGCCAGCTTCACGACCTGCTTTACGCAGTTCAGTCATTTTATCTACAGTTACGCCGCGGGAATCCGCAACTACTGCAGACAGCGCGCCTTTGGCTACTTCGCTGACTTCAGCAACAATCGCTTGTTTGTCTTGAAGATTTAAAGCCATTAGCTTTGCTCCTGGATGTTTGCCAGAGCTCATGCTCTGGAACTCACTTCACCCTACTCAACGAGTAGAGCGTCTTAATACGGTGAGCAGAAACAAGCCAGAGTATCCAAAAATAATCTTAGCGTTCTGTCACCGTCTACGCAGGGGATTAAGTTTCTGATGAAACACCTGCGGTCTTCGACGGAGGCCTGGATAGGCCAGGCTCCAACGAACAAATCTGTTTTTCTCTGTCTAACCGAAGTTAGCAGAAACATGGGGGTAGTATTGTAGACAAAACCACCACCCACGTAAAGCTAATCTTAGTTCGCAGACGCGCTCAGACCAGCCTGATCAACGGCAACACCAGCACCCATGGTGGTGGAGAGGCTGACTTTCTTGATGTACACGCCTTTCGCCTGAGTCGGTTTTGCTTTTTTCAGCGCAACCAGCAGGGATTCCAGGTTTTCTTTCAGTTTGTCAGCGTCAAAGTCCACTTTACCGATGGTGGTGTGGATGATGCCGTTTTTGTCGTTACGATAACGAACCTGACCTGCTTTAGCATTCTTAACTGCTTCAGCAACGTTCGGAGTTACAGTACCAACTTTCGGGTTAGGCATCAGGCCACGCGGACCCAGAACCTGGCCCAGCTGGCCAACAACGCGCATTGCATCCGGGGAAGCAATAACAACGTCAAAGTTCATTTCGCCTTTTTTGATCTGGTCAGCCAGATCTTCCATACCTACCAGCTCGGCGCCTGCAGCTTTAGCAGCTTCAGCGTTCGGGCCCTGGGCAAATACGGCTACGCGAACGGAACGGCCAGTACCGTGCGGCAGTACAGTCGCGCCACGGACGTTCTGGTCAGATTTACGAGCGTCGATGCCGAGGTTAACGGCAACGTCTACGCTTTCAGTAAATTTAGCAGTGGCCAGCTCTTTCAGCAGAGCAATAGCTTCGTTGATGTCGTACTGTTTAGTTGCATCAACTTTGTCACGGATCACGCGCATACGCTTGGTCAGTTTAGCCATTTCTTAGTCCTCCACTACCAGGCCCATGGAACGTGCAGTACCTTCGATGGAGCGAGTCATCGCTTCAATGTCGGAACCAGTCATGTCGGCAGCTTTGGTCTGCGCGATTTCCTGCAGCTGAGCGCGGGAAATTTTACCAACTTTATCTTTGTTCGGCTTACCGGAACCAGACTTGATGCCTGCAGCTTTCTTCAGCAGAACAGCAGCCGGCGGGGTCTTGGTAACAAAGGTAAAGGAACGGTCAGCGTAAACGGTAATAACAACCGGGATCGGCAGACCTTTTTCCAGGGATTCAGTTTTGGCGTTGAACGCTTTACAGAATTCCATGATGTTCACACCCTGCTGACCCAGTGCTGGACCAACCGGCGGGCTCGGGTTTGCCATACCAGCTGCAACCTGCAGCTTGACGTAGGCTTGTACTTTCTTAGCCATTTAAATTTCCTCGTTTGGGTATAACGCCTTCATAAAAGGCTCCCCGTTATCAATATCGTTTTATGGACGCATGGCCCATAAAAACAAAAGGCGCGAAATTGTATGTCAATTTCGCGCCTCATGCAACGATTAAATCGCTGCTTTTTTGATCGCCGGTTAGGCTTTCTCTACCTGAGCAAAGTCCAGTTCAACCGGAGTTGCACGGCCAAAGATAGATACAGAAACCTTCAGACGGGACTTCTCGTAGTCAACTTCTTCAACGACACCGTTGAAGTCAGCGAACGGACCATCGCTAACACGAACCATTTCACCCGGCTCGAACAGCGTTTTAGGACGCGGCTTATCGCCAACCTGCTGCAGGCGGTTCATGATAGCGTCAACTTCTTTATCGCTGATCGGTGCCGGACGGTCAGAAGTACCGCCGATAAAGCCCATCACGCGTGGCACGCTGCGCACCAGGTGCCAGCTTGCATCGTTCATGACCATCTGGACCAGAACATAACCCGGGAAGAATTTGCGCTCGCTTTTACGGCGCTGGCCACCACGGATCTCGACCACTTCTTCGGTCGGTACCATGACTTCGCCAAACAACTCTTCCATATTGTGTAATTTGATATGTTCACGCAACGAGGTAGCTACGCGACCTTCAAAACCGGAAAACGCCTGAACGACGTACCAACGTTTTTTAGGAGCTTCAGACATCTCAGAACCTCAGGCCAGTGATAAAGGATACCAGGCGAACCAGAATACCATCCAGCCCCCACAGGATCAGTGACATTACCGCAGTAACCGCAGCAACAATCAGCGTGGTGTGCAGCGTTTCCTGGCGAGTTGGCCAGATAACCTTGCGGACTTCGGTTCTCGCTTCACGAGCAAACGCCACGGTCGCCTTACCTTTTGTGGTTAACAGCGCGACGCCACCGGCAGCAGCGATCAGAACCACTACGGCCAGCGCACGCAGTGCTAGCATAATGTCACGATAAAGGAAGTTGCCTACGATGGCCACAATCAGCAGCGCAGCAACGATCAGCCACTTCATCGTTTCCAGGCCGCGCCCGCTCCCTTGAGCTTCGGTATTCGCACTCATAAACCAACCTGTCACAAGAATTCAGACAAATAATTTTGCCCCGCGAGAGCGAGGCAACCAAACCGAAATGCTCTGTTGCGTTTCGGACTCAACGCCCTCTACAGAGCCTGTCTCAGCAATGATTATGGCAAAAAAAATCACTGATGAGCCAGGTTCTGGTTCGAAAGCGTACAAAAAGGGCATCAAATGATGCCCTTTTATTGCGCATTGCGTCAAATGTTATCAGCGATTAGCCGAGAACTTTTGCTACCACGCCAGCGCCAACGGTACGGCCGCCTTCACGGATTGCGAAACGCAGACCATCGTCCATCGCGATCGGGTGAATCAGGGTAACAACCATTTTGATGTTGTCGCCCGGCATTACCATCTCTACGCCTTCTGGCAGTTCGATGGTACCAGTCACGTCAGTTGTACGGAAGTAGAACTGCGGACGGTAGCCTTTGAAGAACGGAGTATGACGGCCGCCTTCATCTTTGGACAGGATATACACTTCAGATTCGAATTTGGTGTGCGGCTTGATAGAACCCGGCTTAGCCAGTACCTGACCACGTTCGATTTCTTCACGTTTGATACCACGCAGCAGAACACCAACGTTCTCACCAGCACGGCCTTCGTCCAGCAGTTTGCGGAACATTTCAACGCCAGTACAGGTAGACTTAGCAGTCTCTTTGATACCAACGATTTCAACTTCTTCGCCAACTTTAACGATACCGCGCTCTACACGACCGGTAACAACAGTACCACGGCCGGAGATGGAGAATACGTCTTCGATCGGCAGCAGGAACGGCTTGTCAATCGCACGCTCTGGTTCCGGGATGTAAGAATCCAGGTAGCCAGCCAGCTCAACGATCTTAGCTTCCCACTCTGCGTCGCCTTCCAGCGCTTTCAGAGCAGAACCACGGATGATCGGAGTGTCGTCGCCCGGGAAGTCGTACTGAGACAGCAGCTCACGCACTTCCATCTCAACCAGTTCCAGCAGCTCTTCGTCATCAACCATGTCGCATTTGTTCAGGAACACGATGATGTAAGGAACGCCTACCTGACGACCCAGCAGGATGTGCTCACGAGTCTGCGGCATCGGGCCGTCAGTCGCAGCAACAACCAGGATCGCGCCGTCCATCTGCGCAGCACCGGTGATCATGTTTTTAACATAGTCGGCGTGGCCCGGGCAGTCTACGTGTGCGTAGTGGCGAGTCGGGGTGTCATATTCAACGTGGGAAGTGTTGATGGTGATACCACGAGCTTTTTCTTCTGGTGCGTTATCGATCTGGTCGAATGCACGAGCAGAACCACCGTAGGTTTTAGCCAGAACGGTAGTGATTGCAGCAGTCAGCGTTGTTTTACCATGGTCAACGTGGCCGATAGTACCGACGTTAACGTGCGGTTTTGTACGTTCAAACTTTTCTTTAGACATCGATTGTCCCTCTAAGACACGGATAAATCGGTGATATCACCACATCAACCGGGCAACATGCCCGACTTGTTGAATGCAATAAACAGAGAGAAACAGGGAAGGAGAGATAAAGAAGTGGTGCTGATACCCAGAGTCGAACTGGGGACCTCACCCTTACCAAGGGTGCGCTCTACCAACTGAGCCATATCAGCACGTCTGGAGCGGGCAGCGGGAATCGAACCCGCATCATCAGCTTGGAAGGCTGAGGTAATAGCCATTATACGATGCCCGCATCCTGAAACTCGGCTACCCAGTTCTTTCTATAACAAAAAAAAGAGAGTTCTCTCTTTTTCTTGTTTGAGTTGTTTAGTTTAACCAAGCAACTCTGGCTCCGCAAAGCGTTGCCGAAAGATGGTGGTGGGGGAAGGATTCGAACCTTCGAAGTCGATGACGGCAGATTTACAGTCTGCTCCCTTTGGCCGCTCGGGAACCCCACCAGGCACTTGATGGTGCCGACTACCGGAATCGAACTGGTGACCTACTGATTACAAGTCAGTTGCTCTACCTACTGAGCTAAGTCGGCATCAAGTAGCGCGCATTTTAGGGAGACATACGCATTCATGCAACTAAAAAATTGCATAAAATGTTCCATCGCTCATATTTTGTGCTCAAACGTGGAAAAACGGTGTAATTTCAATCAATGACGTACAAAAAACCGGCATCATTCCGCATTAAAACGTCCGGTCATCCTCGCTATTGATGCCAGGAAAGGTATTCCCAGGCCGGACGATGGAGTGTCTTGCCGTCTCCCGACAGCCAAAACCTCCTTATATGCTGACCAGTGTCTCCTCGAACCATCATCCATATACGCTTTCTGCCATGATGTGGCCAGGTCGCCGCACGCAAGTGACACATAATGACCGACAAACCCTGCACTTGTGATGTCTGCATTAGAAAGCATCATTCGATAAGTTTTTTTCTTATTATTCCTCGCAATCTGGTGTTACCCTCCTGCCCATTGTCCTGATTAACTTGTGTGAAGCATCCCTCGCAACTTCTGATTTGGCGATGCTAAGAACATGCTTATGAGCAAAAAAGAGCAGACGTTAATGACACCTTATCTACAATTTAACCGCAACCAATGGGCTGCACTTCGTGATTCCGTTCCGATGACGCTGACAGAGGAAGAAATCACGCGGTTAAAAGGCATCAACGAAGATCTTTCCCTTGAAGAGGTTGCAGAGATCTATTTGCCGCTGTCGCGTTTGCTTAATTTCTATATCAGTTCCAACCTGCGCCGTCAGGCCGTGCTGGAGCAATTCCTCGGTACTAATGGCCAGCGTATCCCGTATATCATCAGTATTGCCGGAAGCGTTGCGGTAGGTAAAAGCACGACCGCACGTGTATTACAGGCGCTGCTTAGCCGCTGGCCTGAGCATCGTCATGTTGAATTGATTACGACTGATGGCTTCTTACATCCCAACGCCGTGCTGAAAGAACGCGGGTTGATGAAGAAGAAAGGCTTTCCGCAATCTTATGACATGCATCGGCTGGTGAAATTTGTTTCTGATTTGAAATCAGGCTTACCGACAGCTACCGCCCCGGTTTATTCCCATCTTATTTATGATGTGATCCCGGATGGCGATAAGACAGTGGCGCAACCAGATATATTGATTCTTGAAGGGTTGAATGTCTTACAAAGTGGCATGGATTATCCCCATGACCCGCACCATGTATTCGTTTCTGACTTCGTTGATTTTTCTATATATGTCGATGCACCAGAAGAACTGTTGAAAACATGGTATATCAATCGCTTCTTAAAATTCCGCGAAGGGGCATTCACCGATCCGGATTCTTATTTCCATAATTATGCGAAGCTTTCCAAAGATGAGGCTGTGAATATTGCCACCTCATTATGGAATGAGATTAATCTGTTGAATCTTAAAGAAAATATACTTCCAACCCGAGAACGCGCTAGTTTAATCATGACCAAAAGCGCGAACCATTCGGTCGATCAGGTCCGGCTGCGGAAATAATCAGGTGCATAATAAAAAGGGAGCTCAGGCTCCCTTTTTATTTGGTTTATTCCGCGCTACGCAGCGATATTTCACCGCCGACCCATGGCTTGATCACTCCATCCTGCTCAAGCAACAATGCCCCCTGAGTATCGATACCGCGCGAAATTCCGAAAATTTCTTTGTCGCCGATAATAAGCTTTACCGGGCGATTAAGGAAATTATCCAATTTTTCCCAGCGCGCAAGATAAGGGGCCAGACCATCCTGCTCAAACAGTTGTAGACCAGCGCGAAGCTCTTTAATCAGGCGCGCGGCCAGCGTATTGCGATCGATAGACACACCAGCTTCCTGCAGGCTAATCCATCCCTGGTTCACCACGTCTGATTCAACGCGGCGCATGGCCAGATTGATCCCCGCACCGCTAACGATCTGCGCTGCATCACCTGTTTTTCCCGTCAGTTCGACCAGGATACCCGACAGTTTACGATCCTGCAGATAGAGATCGTTAGGCCACTTCACACGAACTTTATCCGCTCCCAGACTCTGGAGAACTTCAGCAATAACAATACCGATGACCAGGCTCAGGCCAATCGCCGCGGCAGGCCCCTGCTCCAGACGCCAGTACATCGAAAGATAAAGATTTGCCCCAAAGGGTGAGAACCACTTACGCCCTCGGCGACCACGACCCGCCTGCTGATACTCTGCGACGCATGCATCCCCGGATTGCAGTTCGTTGAGGCGATCGAGTAAATACTGGTTCGTCGAATCAATGACCGGAAGTACCGTCACCCGACCATGTTCGATCTGTGCGGCAATGCTGTCTTCATCTAATAATTGGATAGGCTCCGGCAGACTGTAGCCCTTGCCAGGAACGGTAAACACATCAACGCCCCAGTCACGCAATGTCTGAATGTGTTTATTGATGGCCGCCCGGCTCATTCCCAGACGTTCGCCCAGTTGCTCCCCGGAATGAAACTCGCCATTGGCCAGAATGGATATCAATGTCAGGGGGATTGTATTATCTTTCACGAAATGGTCTCCTCGGCATTCACTTCACCAGTCGTGCCAATAAAACGGACTTCCGGCTGTAGCCAGACATTGAACCTCTCGCCGACCTGCTGGCGAACGTAATGTGCCAGCTGAACAACATCATCGCTGGTTGCATCTTTGTCATTGATTAAGACCAGCGCCTGCTGGCGATGTACCGCAGCACCACCGATAGTTTTCCCTTTAAGCTGGCATTGATCGATCAGCCATCCCGCAGCCAGTTTCATGCTGCCATCCGCCTGTGGGTAATGTGGCGCATTTGGGAACGCTGCCAGCAGCGCCTGGCTTTGCTCCGCGCTGATAACAGGGTTCTTAAAGAAGCTGCCGGCATTGCCGTTTACTTTCGGATCTGGAAGTTTTGTCATACGCATATGGCATATGGCATCGAATACCTGACGTGGCGTCACGGTTTGTGGATCCAGGCGGGTCAGGTCACCATAAGTTAATACCGGATGCCAGGTCCTGGGTAGACGAAGTCCCACCGCAACAATGGCATAGCGATCCTGATACTCATGCTTGAAGATACTGTCGCGATAGCCAAAGCGGCACTCGCTGGCGGAAAGACGTTGCTTATGGCCGCTCGCCAGCTCGATACAGTCGACATACTGGCAAACACGTTGGAGTTCAACACCATACGCGCCGATATTCTGGATTGGGGAAGACCCTGCGCAACCAGGAATCAAGGCAAGGTTTTCCAGGCCCGGCATGTCATTCTCCAGCGTAAACTGCACCAGTTGATGCCAGTTTTCCCCGGAACCAACGTGCAAGAGCCAGGCATCAGGTGTTTCCGTGACCTCAATCCCCATGATGCGGTTAATAATAACCGTACCGGCATAATCCCTCAGGAACAGCACATTGCTCCCTTCACCGAGGATCAAAACGGGCTGATCTTCTGCTGTGGCTTTCTGCCAGGCAGACAATAGCTGCTGTTCATTATCAGCACGTACAATGACTTTGGCTTTACGGTCAATACCAAAGGTGTTCCAGGGTTTGAGAGAATGATTCATAGTGGCTTCCTGATGCAAAATCCGGACTAGTTTACCGTATCTGCTGGGGGAAGGCTTGTTTGAATACGGCTGGATGGGCGTCGTGCGATGTTATGGTGTTTTGTTACGCATAAAGCGAAACATAACGCAAAAAAGCCCATCCGTCAGGATGGGCTTCTGTATTGTCTGATGGCCCGGAGACACCTTTCCCGGGTAAATCGCAGACAAAACAAAAGGCCCAGTCTTTCGACTGAGCCCTTTGCTTTATTTGATGCCTGGCAGTTCCCTACTCTCACATGGGGAGACCCCACACTACCATCGGCGCTACGGCGTTTCACTTCTGAGTTCGGCATGGGGTCAGGTGGGACCACCGCGCTATCGCCGCCAGGCAAATTCTGTTATCAACACGTCCTGAAGACGCATCAACTAATCTGTATCAGGCTGAAAATCTTCTCTCTGTCCACCAAAACAGCTTTGGCGTTGTAAGGTTAAGCCTCACGGTTCATTAGTATCGGTTAGCTCAACGTATCGCTACGCTTACACACCCGACCTATCAACGTCGTCGTCTTCAACGTTCCTTCAGGACTCTCAAGGAGTCAGGGAGAACTCATCTCGGGGCAAGTTTCGTGCTTAGATGCTTTCAGCACTTATCTTTTCCGCATTTAGCTACCGGGCAATGCCATTGGCATGACAACCCGAACACCAGTGATGCGTCCACTCCGGTCCTCTCGTACTAGGAGCAGCCCCCCTCAATTCTCCAGCGCCCACGGCAGATAGGGACCGAACTGTCTCACGACGTTCTAAACCCAGCTCGCGTACCACTTTAAACGGCGAACAGCCGTACCCTTGGGACCTACTTCAGCCCCAGGATGTGATGAGCCGACATCGAGGTGCCAAACACCGCCGTCGATATGAACTCTTGGGCGGTATCAGCCTGTTATCCCCGGAGTACCTTTTATCCGTTGAGCGATGGCCCTTCCATTCAGAACCACCGGATCACTATGACCTGCTTTCGCACCTGCTCGCGCCGTCACGCTCGCAGTCAAGCTAGCTTATGCCATTGCACTAACCTCCTGATGTCCGACCAGGATTAGCTAACCTTCGTGCTCCTCCGTTACTCTTTGGGAGGAGACCGCCCCAGTCAAACTACCCACCAGACACTGTCCGCAACCCGGATCACGGGTCTACGTTAGAACATCAAACATTAAAGGGTGGTATTTCAAGGTTGGCTCCACGCAGACTGGCGTCCACGCTTCAAAGCCTCCCACCTATCCTACACATCAAGGCTCAATGTTCAGTGTCAAGCTATAGTAAAGGTTCACGGGGTCTTTCCGTCTTGCCGCGGGTACACTGCATCTTCACAGCGAGTTCAATTTCACTGAGTCTCGGGTGGAGACAGCCTGGCCATCATTACGCCATTCGTGCAGGTCGGAACTTACCCGACAAGGAATTTCGCTACCTTAGGACCGTTATAGTTACGGCCGCCGTTTACCGGGGCTTCGATCAAGAGCTTCTCCTTACGGATAACCCCATCAATTAACCTTCCGGCACCGGGCAGGCGTCACACCGTATACGTCCACTTTCGTGTTTGCACAGTGCTGTGTTTTTAATAAACAGTTGCAGCCAGCTGGTATCTTCGACTGATTTCAGCTCCATGAGCAAGTCACTTCACCTACCATCAGCGTGCCTTCTCCCGAAGTTACGGCACCATTTTGCCTAGTTCCTTCACCCGAGTTCTCTCAAGCGCCTTGGTATTCTCTACCTGACCACCTGTGTCGGTTTGGGGTACGATTTGATGTTACCTGATGCTTAGAGGCTTTTCCTGGAAGCAGGGCATTTGTTACTTCAGCACCGTAGTGCCTCGTCATCACACCTCAGCGTTAATAAGCGTCCGGATTTACCTAAACGCTCCGCCTACATGCTTAAACCGGGACAACCGTCGCCCGGCTAACATAGCCTTCTCCGTCCCCCCTTCGCAGTAACACCGAGTACAGGAATATTAACCTGTTTCCCATCGACTACGCCTTTCGGCCTCGCCTTAGGGGTCGACTCACCCTGCCCCGATTAACGTTGGACAGGAACCCTTGGTCTTCCGGCGAGCGGGCTTTTCACCCGCTTTATCGTTACTTATGTCAGCATTCGCACTTCTGATACCTCCAGCAACCCTCACAGGCCACCTTCAACGGCTTACAGAACGCTCCCCTACCCAACAACACATAGTGTCGCTGCCGCAGCTTCGGTGCATGGTTTAGCCCCGTTACATCTTCCGCGCAGGCCGACTCGACCAGTGAGCTATTACGCTTTCTTTAAATGATGGCTGCTTCTAAGCCAACATCCTGGCTGTCTGTGCCTTCCCACATCGTTTCCCACTTAACCATGACTTTGGGACCTTAGCTGGCGGTCTGGGTTGTTTCCCTCTTCACGACGGACGTTAGCACCCGCCGTGTGTCTCCCGTGATAACATTCTTCGGTATTCGTAGTTTGCATCGGGTTGGTAAGTCGGGATGACCCCTAGCCGAAACAGTGCTCTACCCCCGAAGATGAGTTCACGAGGCGCTACCTAAATAGCTTTCGGGGAGAACCAGCTATCTCCCGGTTTGATTGGCCTTTCACCCCCAGCCACAAGTCATCCGCTAATTTTTCAACATTAGTCGGTTCGGTCCTCCAGTTAGTGTTACCCAACCTTCAACCTGCCCATGGCTAGATCACCGGGTTTCGGGTCTATACCCTGCAACTTAACGCCCAGTTAAGACTCGGTTTCCCTGCGGCTCCCCTATACGGTTAACCTTGCTACAGAATATAAGTCGCTGACCCATTATACAAAAGGTACGCAGTCACCTAACAAGTAGGCTCCCACTGCTTGTACGTACACGGTTTCAGGTTCTTTTTCACTCCCCTCGCCGGGGTTCTTTTCGCCTTTCCCTCACGGTACTGGTTCACTATCGGTCAGTCAGGAGTATTTAGCCTTGGAGGATGGTCCCCCCATATTCAGACAGGATACCACGTGTCCCGCCCTACTCTTCGAGTTCACAACGTGTGCATTTTAGTGTACGGGGCTATCACCCTGTACCGCCGGACTTTCCAGACCGTTCCACTAACACACGCGCTGATTCAGACTCTGGGCTCCTCCCCGTTCGCTCGCCGCTACTGGGGGAATCTCGGTTGATTTCTTTTCCTCGGGGTACTTAGATGTTTCAGTTCCCCCGGTTCGCTTCGTTAAGCTATGTATTCACTTAACGATAGTGTGTCGAAACACACTGGGTTTCCCCATTCGGAAATCGCCGGTTATAACGGTTCATATCACCTTACCGACGCTTATCGCAGATTAGCACGTCCTTCATCGCCTCTGACTGCCAGGGCATCCACCGTGTACGCTTAGTCGCTTAACCTCACAACCCGAAGCTGTTTCGTAAAACAGTTCGCATTGCGAAAATTTGAGAGACTCGAACACACCGCTTTTCCTTTCTTATTACGGAGAAAGGAAACAGTGTGTCGTTTCAATTTTCAGCTTGATCCAGATTTTTAAAGAGCAAAACTTCGCAGCATACCTTTTCAGGTACACTCTGAAGTTTTCTTGTTATTCAGCAGTAAAGGATGGTGGAGCTATGCGGGATCGAACCGCAGACCTCCTGCGTGCAAGGCAGGCGCTCTCCCAGCTGAGCTATAACCCCATCGTAATACTCATCTCTCGTACCGGTCATTCATTTTCGGGCGCGGCGTGGTGAAGCGAAGCATACTGAAGTATGCGAGCTTTGCCACAACAAAGCACGAGCGTGAATTTGGTAGGCCTGAGTGGACTTGAACCACCGACCTCACCCTTATCAGGGGTGCGCTCTAACCACCTGAGCTACAAGCCTGCAGAGATGTTTTACTGCTTATTTTTCATCAGACAATCTGTGTGGACACTACAAAGGCAGGTTCTTTCAGGTAAGGAGGTGATCCAACCGCAGGTTCCCCTACGGTTACCTTGTTACGACTTCACCCCAGTCATGAATCACAAAGTGGTAAGCGCCCTCCCGAAGGTTAAGCTACCTACTTCTTTTGCAACCCACTCCCATGGTGTGACGGGCGGTGTGTACAAGGCCCGGGAACGTATTCACCGTAGCATTCTGATCTACGATTACTAGCGATTCCGACTTCATGGAGTCGAGTTGCAGACTCCAATCCGGACTACGACATACTTTATGAGGTCCGCTTGCTCTCGCGAGGTCGCTTCTCTTTGTATATGCCATTGTAGCACGTGTGTAGCCCTACTCGTAAGGGCCATGATGACTTGACGTCATCCCCACCTTCCTCCAGTTTATCACTGGCAGTCTCCTTTGAGTTCCCGGCCGGACCGCTGGCAACAAAGGATAAGGGTTGCGCTCGTTGCGGGACTTAACCCAACATTTCACAACACGAGCTGACGACAGCCATGCAGCACCTGTCTCAGAGTTCCCGAAGGCACCAAAGCATCTCTGCTAAGTTCTCTGGATGTCAAGAGTAGGTAAGGTTCTTCGCGTTGCATCGAATTAAACCACATGCTCCACCGCTTGTGCGGGCCCCCGTCAATTCATTTGAGTTTTAACCTTGCGGCCGTACTCCCAGGCGGTCGACTTAACGCGTTAGCTCCGGAAGCCACTCCTCAAGGGAACAACCTCCAAGTCGACATCGTTTACAGCGTGGACTACCAGGGTATCTAATCCTGTTTGCTCCCCACGCTTTCGCACCTGAGCGTCAGTCTTTGTCCAGGGGGCCGCCTTCGCCACCGGTATTCCTCCAGATCTCTACGCATTTCACCGCTACACCTGGAATTCTACCCCCCTCTACAAGACTCAAGCTTGCCAGTTTCAAATGCAGTTCCCAGGTTGAGCCCGGGGATTTCACATCTGACTTAACAAACCGCCTGCGTGCGCTTTACGCCCAGTAATTCCGATTAACGCTTGCACCCTCCGTATTACCGCGGCTGCTGGCACGGAGTTAGCCGGTGCTTCTTCTGCGAGTAACGTCAATCACTAAGGTTATTAACCTTAATGCCTTCCTCCTCGCTGAAAGTACTTTACAACCCGAAGGCCTTCTTCATACACGCGGCATGGCTGCATCAGGCTTGCGCCCATTGTGCAATATTCCCCACTGCTGCCTCCCGTAGGAGTCTGGACCGTGTCTCAGTTCCAGTGTGGCTGGTCATCCTCTCAGACCAGCTAGGGATCGTCGCCTAGGTGAGCCATTACCCCACCTACTAGCTAATCCCATCTGGGCACATCTGATGGCATGAGGCCCGAAGGTCCCCCACTTTGGTCTTGCGACGTTATGCGGTATTAGCTACCGTTTCCAGTAGTTATCCCCCTCCATCAGGCAGTTTCCCAGACATTACTCACCCGTCCGCCGCTCGTCACCCGGAGAGCAAGCTCTCCTGTGCTACCGCTCGACTTGCATGTGTTAGGCCTGCCGCCAGCGTTCAATCTGAGCCATGATCAAACTCTTCAATTTAAGTTTGATGCTCGTGAATTAAACTTCGTAATGAATTACGTATGTTCACTCAGAGACTTGGTATTCATTTTTCGTCCGAGGACGTTAAGAATCCATGTCACTTTGAGTGCCCACACAGATTGTCTGATAAATTGTTAAAGAGCAGTGCAACGCGGCTTTCGCTCACCGTTGCGAGGTCCCGTATAATACGTTTTCCTCATTCAGAGTCAAGCATTTGTTTTCGCTTTTCTCTGTCAGAATTTCCGGAGAAACCCTGCTGACCCGGCGGCTTGCTTGCCGTTGTTCCGTGTCAGTGGAGGCGCATTATAGGGAGTTCTGAGACGTTGACAAGCCCTGTTTTAAAAAAACTTTTCAACCGCTCAAATTCCCGCCACAGCGCCGATTTTACGCGCTATTTGCGCGTCATTTGTGCGATTTCCCGCGCAAAATTCGCAACCTGCTTCCAGTCGGTATACACCACCTCTTTACTGATATCCGTTTCCCCGCCGGTCATCTTCATAATCAGGCGGATCATAAAGCGGTCGTACCAGCGATAACGTGGATAACGTAGCGCGCCGGCAAACACCGCGCTGCGCTGCGGCTGCCACGGTGAGCTGAGCAGAAACTTGCGCGTATAGCTATTCGTTTGTGGTGTGCGCTTCTCTGGCTTACGTGCAACCAGGTTTACCGAGAAAAATGCGCCGGGGCGTGCCTGCAACGCCGACAGGTGTTTCTTCACAAAGCGATCCAACGCCGAATGAAAATGCCCGTAGCGAATCGACGCGCCAATCACCACACGATCGTAGTGCTGCCATTCGACGTCCTCTGTACGGTTTAGATTAACCGTATCTGAATCAACGCCCAGCTCTTTCAGTTCTGAAGCCAGGAAGGAGGCAATTTCGCGGGTCTGCCCGTCACGGGTTGAAAATAAAATCAACGTTTTCACAAGCACTCCTGTTATTCGCGCCAGAAAGTGGGGGTAAAGAGCACCAATAAGGTGAACACTTCCAGACGACCAAACAGCATATTAGCAATCAAGATCCATTTCGCGACCGGGTTCATCGTCGCGAAGTTATCCGCCACCACGCCAAGCCCTGGTCCCAGGTTATTAAGCGTCGCCACGACCGAGGCAAAGGCAGAAAAGTCATCCACGCCGGTCGCGATAATCGCCAGCATACTGATAATAAAGACCAGCGCATAGGCGGAAAAGAATCCCCAGACCGCTTCCAGAATACGTTCAGGTAGCGCACGGTTGCCTAACTTAATGCTGTATACCGCATTCGGGTGTACCAGCCGTTTAAGTTCGCGGTTCCCCTGTTTAAACAGCAGCAGGATACGAATCACTTTCAGACCACCGCCCGTCGACCCGGCGCAGCCGCCGATAAATGCCGAGCACAACAACAGAACCGGGAGGAACAGCGGCCAGCGGGCGATGCTGTCGGTAGTAAAGCCCGCAGTGGTGGCCATCGACACCACCTGGAAAAAGGCCTGATTGACTGTGGTCAATGCCGAGCTGTAGACGTCATGTAGCCAGAGCACCAGCGTGCAAATCACCACCAGCGTCAGCTGGACACCAATAAACATGCGGAATTCAGGGTCACGCCAGTACACCTTCAGGCTGCGTCCGCTCAGCAATGAAAAGTGCAGACCATAGTTACAGCCGGATATCAGCAGGAAAATCGCGATAATCGTGTTAATGGTCGGACTGTTAAAATACCCCACGCTGGCATCATGCGTAGAAAAACCGCCAATCGCGATAGTCGAAAAGCTATGGCCAATGGCGTCAAATGCCGGCATCCCCGCAAACCATAGCGCCAGCGCGCAGGCCACGGTTAGCAGGACATAGATGAGCCACAGGGTTTTTGCCGTTTCGGCGATGCGGGGGCGCATTTTATTGTCTTTTAGCGGCCCGGGCATTTCTGCCCGATACAGCTGCATCCCCCCGACGCCCAGTATCGGCAGTATCGCGACCGCCAACACAATGATCCCCATACCACCAAACCACTGCAGCATCTGGCGATAGAACAAAATAGCGTGAGGTAACGAATCCAGCCCCACCAGCGTCGTTGCACCCGTAGTGGTCAAACCCGAGAAGGATTCAAAGAACGCGTCGGTGATGGTCAGGTTCGGTTGCTCAGCAAAAATGAACGGTAGCGCACCGACGCTGCCCAGCACGGTCCAGAAGAGCACTACAATCAGAAAACCTTCGCGGGATTTCAGCTCCCCTTTTTCACGGCGGTTCGGCCACCATAATAGAGAACCAATCGCCAGTGCGACAAAAAAGGTCTGGGTAAACGCCCGTCCCGCGCCATCGCGGTATATCAGGGCCACTAATCCCGGCAGGATCATGGTCCCCGAAAATAGAATGACCAGCAGTCCAACGATTCGGGTTATCGCGCGAAAATGCATCTCTGGCGCTTCCTTTGATATGCAAAAAATCAGGTGGGGATTATTCGTCAATCTTTAATAATTGCAACGAACCACGACTAAAATCAGCCAGTTTTGTCGAAAAAGAGGCCACTTCAGCTTGCGGAAGCGCCACTCTAAGCTGGACGAACGCCTGATATTCGCTTTCGACAATGTGTCCTGAGAACTGAGCCAACAGCGTTTCAATCCCGGCTAACTGCCCGTATTCACACTGCAAAGTATATGCGGTTAACGGCGTCTTGCGCTGGGTTGTTAGCTCAGCAAGCGCCTGATGCACGCCGCCACCGTAGGCTTTGACCAGACCGCCGGTACCCAACAAAATCCCGCCGTAGTAGCGCACCACTACGGCAGTTATTTCGCCGACGCCGCTGCCCATCAGCTGCGCCAGCATCGGCTTCCCTGCCGTCCCCGCCGGTTCGCCATCGTCAGAGAACCCCAGTTGCTGCGAGTCATTGGGCGGCCCGGCCACCCACGCCACGCAATGGTGACGGGCGTCCGGATGTTCCGCCCTGACGGACTCTACAAAGGCTTTCGCCGCAACCACGCCGTCGGTATGCGCCAACAGCGTGATAAAGCGACTCTTTTTAATCTCTTCAACGAAGGTTACCGGCGCGGCCGGTATCAACCAGCTATCCATTACGCCAGTTTCAGGTCACGCGTCATATTTTCAACACTGCTTTCGTGAATGACGACGTTATCTTCAATACGGATCCCGCCAAACGGCTTCAGCGCGTCAATTTTCTGCCAGTTGAAGTGTTTGCTGAACTGCCCTTCGCGCCACGGCGCCAGCAGAGATTCAATAAAGTAGATACCTGGTTCAATCGTCAGCACCATACGCGGCTGCAGAATACGCGTGCAGCGGAGATATGGATACTTCGACGGCGCCGCCAGATGCGTGCCGGTATCATCCTGCATGAACCCCGCCACATCATGGACCTGTAAACCCAGCGGATGGCCAATGCCGTGCGGCATAAACGGCCCGGTCAGGTCGTTTTCAACCATCGCTTCTTCGCTCATGTTGGTGACGATCTGGTGCTTACGCAGCAGCTTCGCGATGCGCTGATGGAACTGGATATGGTAATCCACATAGCTGGTGCCCGCTTTCATGGTGCTAATCAGCGCCAGCTGCTCATCGTTAACGTCTTTAATCAGATGCGCATAGTCATTGTCGCTGTGCGCAGCCCAGGTGCGGGTCAGGTCGGCTGCGTAACCGTTGTATTCCGCCCCGGCATCCAGCAGGAAGCTGCGCGCATCTGCCGGCGCACGGTGATCCAGTTTGGTGTAGTGCAGTACGGAAGCATGTTCATTTAGCGCCACGATATTGCTATAAGGCACATCGGTATCGCGGTGGCCGGTAGCCGTCAGGTACGCCTGGTTAATATCGAACTCGCTCATTCCGGAAAGGAAGGCTTCGTGGGCTGCACGGTGGCCATTCACCGCCGATTTCTGCGCTTCACGCATGCAGGCCAGCTCATAGTCGGTTTTATAAGAGCGATAGTAATGCAGGTAATCGATCACCCCTTTCGGGTTGATATTATCGGCGGAGATATCCAGACCGAGCGCCCGCTCCGGTACCGGCCCGATATAACCGATGTTGCCGCGTGCTGCCGGCAGTTGGCTACCAATGCCGTCCGCTTTTGGCAGCGCGATCACTTCAACTTCTTCCGTCCAGAAAGAGGTCGGCAGCGGCTCCACGTTATGCCAGTAATCCACCGGCAGATAGAACCACAGTTTCGGCTTGTTAACGCCATCCACCAGCAGCCAACAGTTTGGCACCTGCGTCACCGGTACCCAGGATTTAAATTGCGGGTTGACCTTAAACGGGTACGGATGGTCGTCGAGGAAGACGTTGACCAGCTCACCAGAGTGAATCAGTAACGCATCGAGCTTAAAACGCGCTAAAGCATCACGGGTACGTTCTTGTAGGGTAACGATATGATTTTTATAGAGCGCGGCTAGTGATTCCATCTTTCATCCTTTGCTTTTATTGGATCGTGATGTTCCGCATCTTAGCACATTGGCCTCAGGCAGGGTGATTTCCGCCGGGTGTGATCAGACCAGCATTTATTTAAAGACTCATTTGCAATTCTTTAACATAAATCCCACACTCCGTTTCATCTGGTATGACCAGATCACATTGCTGGATTCAGGAGACTGACATGCTCTACAAAGGCGACAACCTGTACCTCGACTGGCTGGAAGATGGCATTGCCGAACTGGTGTTCGATGCCCCCGGCTCGGTGAACAAGCTCGACACCGCTACCGTAGCCAGCCTCGGCGACGCGCTGGACGTGCTCGAAAAGCAAAAAGATCTCAAGGGGCTGCTGCTGCGCTCAGAAAAAGCGGCCTTTATCGTCGGTGCCGACATTACCGAATTCCTCTCCCTGTTCCTGGTACCACAGGAACAGCTCAGCCAGTGGCTGCATTTTGCCAACAGCGTCTTTAATCGCCTGGAAGATTTGCCGGTTCCCACGATTTCAGCGGTGAACGGCTATGCGCTGGGCGGTGGTTGCGAATGTGTCCTGGCGACGGACTATCGTCTGGCCACGCCGGATCTCCGCATCGGCTTGCCGGAAACCAAACTGGGTATCATGCCGGGCTTCGGGGGGTCGGTGCGTCTTCCGCGCCTGCTCGGCGCCGATAGCGCGCTGGAAATTATCGCTGCCGGTAAAGATGTCGGTGCCGATCAGGCGTTGAAAATTGGCCTGGTGGATGGGGTTGTCAAACCGGAGAAACTGCGTGATGGCGCGATCGCGATTCTTCATCAGGCAATCAACGGCGATCTGGACTGGAAAGCCAAACGTCAGCCAAAGCTGGAGCCGCTGAAGCTCAGCAAGATTGAAGCCACCATGAGCTTCACCATCGCCAAAGGCATGGTCGCCCAAACCGCCGGCAAACATTATCCCGCGCCGATTACGGCGGTGAAAACTATTGAAGCCGCCGCCCGTTTCGGCCGTGAAGACGCACTGAAGCTGGAAAATCAAAGCTTTGTCCCGCTGGCGCACACTAAAGAAGCCCGGGCACTGGTGGGGATTTTCCTCAACGATCAGTACGTCAAAGCCAAAGCGAAGAAGCTGACCAAAGACGTTGAGACCCCGCAACAGGCTGCGGTACTGGGTGCCGGGATCATGGGCGGCGGAATTGCCTACCAGTCAGCCTGGAAAGGTGTGCCGGTGATCATGAAGGATATAAATGATAAATCACTGACGCTCGGGATGAACGAAGCCGCCAAACTGCTCAACAAGCAGCTTGAGCGCGGGAAAATTGATGGCCTGAAGCTGGCAGGCGTGATCGGCACGATTCACCCTACCCTGGATTACAGCGGGTTCGAACGCGTTGATGTCGTGGTGGAAGCCGTCGTCGAAAATCCGAAAGTGAAAAAGGCCGTGCTGGCGGAAACCGAAGAGAAAGTACGCCCGGATACGGTACTGGCTTCCAATACCTCAACGATTCCGATCGGTGAGTTGGCCAGCGTCCTGCAACGGCCGGAAAACTTCTGCGGCATGCACTTCTTTAACCCGGTGCATCGCATGCCACTGGTTGAAGTCATTCGCGGCGCAAAAACGTCGGATAAAACCATTGCCAAAGTGGTGGCCTGGGCCAGCAAAATGGGCAAAACGCCGATTGTGGTCAATGACTGCCCCGGCTTCTTCGTCAACCGCGTGCTGTTCCCCTATTTCGCTGGCTTCAGCCAGTTATTACGCGATGGCGCCGACTTCCGCAAAGTCGATAAGGTGATGGAAAAAGTGTTTGGCTGGCCGATGGGCCCGGCATACCTGCTGGACGTCGTTGGCATCGATACCGCACACCACGCGCAGGCCGTCATGGCTGCCGGTTTCCCGCAGCGCATGCAAAAAGATTACCGCGACGCCATTGATGCCCTGTTCGACGCCAGCCGCTTTGGCCAGAAAAATGGTCTCGGCTTCTGGCGCTATCAAGCGGACAGTAAAGGTAAGCCGAAGAAAGAAGAAGACCCGGCCGTTGATGCCTTGCTGGCCGATGTGAGCCAGGCAAAACGCGACTTCAGCGATGAAGAAATTATCGCCCGCATGATGATTCCGATGGTCAACGAAGTGGTGCGCTGTCTGGAAGAAGGCATCATTGCCAGCCCGGCCGAAGCGGATATGGCGCTGGTTTATGGCCTCGGCTTCCCGCCGTTCCACGGCGGTGCCTTCCGCTGGCTGGATACCCTCGGCAGCGCAAAATACCTCGATATGGCGCAGCAGTACCAGCACCTCGGTCCGTTGTATGACGTCCCGGAAGGTCTGCGTAATAAAGCGGGCCATAACGAACCCTACTATCCTCCGGTAGAACCAGCCCGCCCGGCGGGTGTTCTGAAAACGGCTTAAGGAGTCACAATGGAACAGGTTGTCATTGTTGATGCAGTTCGCACCCCTATGGGCCGTTCGAAGGGCGGGGCGTTTCGCCACGTGCGCGCGGAAGATCTCTCCGCGCACCTGATGCGTAGCCTGCTGTCGCGTAACCCATCGCTTGATCCGTCCGCGATTGACGATATTTACTGGGGCTGCGTGCAACAAACGCTGGAGCAAGGTTTCAATATTGCGCGTAATGCCGCGCTCCTTGCCGAAATCCCGCACTCGGTACCGGCAACGACGGTCAACCGCCTGTGCGGATCATCGATGCAGGCGCTGCATGACGCCGCCCGAATGATCATGACCGGGGACGCCAGCGTCTGTCTGATTGGCGGTGTGGAGCATATGGGTCACGTCCCGATGAGCCACGGCGTCGATTTTCACCCGGGGCTGAGCCGCAACGTGGCAAAAGCGGCCGGCATGATGGGACTAACCGCCGAAATGCTGGCGCGCCTGCACGGCATCAGCCGGGAGATGCAGGACCAGTTCGCCGCACGCTCCCACGCCCGGGCCTGGGCAGCCACGCAGTCCGGCGCGTTCAAAACGGAAATCATCCCGACGGGCGGCCATGATGCCGACGGCGTACTGAAGTCATTTAACTATGATGAAGTGATCCGCCCGGAAACCACTGTGGAAGCACTAGCGACGCTGAGACCGGCATTCGACCCGGTGACCGGTACCGTGACGGCGGGGACCTCATCGGCACTGTCGGACGGCGCTGCCGCTATGCTGTTGATGAGCGAAAGTCACGCCCGCGAGTTGGGGCTGACACCTCGTGCACGTATCCGCGCCATGGCGGTGGTCGGCTGTGACCCTTCTATTATGGGTTATGGCCCGGTTCCGGCCTCAAAACTGGCGCTGAAAAAAGCCGGGCTTTCGGTGAACGATATCGATGTATTTGAAATGAACGAAGCCTTCGCCGCGCAGATCCTGCCGTGCATTAAAGATCTTGGGCTGATGGAGCAGATCGACGAGAAGATCAACCTCAACGGCGGCGCGATCGCTCTGGGTCACCCATTAGGATGCTCCGGCGCGCGTATCAGCACTACCCTGATTAATCAGATGGAGCGTAAAGACGCCCAGTTTGGTCTGGCCACCATGTGTATCGGGCTGGGTCAGGGGATCGCGACGGTATTCGAACGAGTTTAATCGGGAGGATATCCCCTCACGCATTGACGCTGTATCGCGGCGGCAACTGAGCACATCCCCGGGAGCATAGATAGCTATGTGACCGGGGTACGCGAGGGCAGCCAACAAAGAGACAGCGTAAAGGCGGACGGGGAAGAGTTTAGTTGCCGTTTTTCCCGCCTGTCAGGGGCGGGTTTTTTATTTCTGCTATCATCCGCCCTCTCCCTTAAGAAGAGGGGGAGACCAATCAGATAAAGGCAAACGCATCGCCGAACAGGCGATCTTCACGAGCGCTACGCTCATTGCAGAACAGCTCACGAGCAATTTTGGCCATCTCGAAGCGACCGGCAATATAGATATCATGCTCCGCCAGCGTGCCGTAATCCTGCAGTACCGCTGTCAACACGGTTCCGGAGCGGCCGCGCCAGTCGTCTTCCGGTTGTTCAACCACCGGTTCAACCCGCAGGCCAGGATGTTCCACGCTCAGCGCTTCCAGCTCCGCCAGATCGTAGAGGTGCTTCGCTTCGCGGCCACCCCAGTAAACGGCGATGTCCCGCTGAGGATTCTGGGCCAGCGCCGTTAGCAGAATAGAACGCACGTAGGAGAACCCGGTCCCCCCGGCGATGAGAATCAGCGGACGATCTTCGTCTTCGCGCAGCCAGGCCTCACCATGCGGGATATCAACCTCAATTTCACGCTCTTTCAGAATGCGATCCATCACCGCCATCGCATACAGGTTGAGCTCAGAAGCACCGATATGGAGTTCAATACATTCCTGCTCCGACGGTGTAGAAGCCATAGAGAACGGGCGCTTATCGCGCTCATCCATTACCACCATCAAATACTGACCAGCGCGGAAAGAAAATGCCGCTTCCGGCACTAATCGAACGCGATATACGGTATCGGTAATCGCCTCCACCGAGGTCACTTTACAGCTTAAGGTTGTCATGCGTCCCCTCTGTCGGGTCTATAGAGCAAAACAGCGGCGTTAGCCCCGCTTACTATTATTTAAAGATAGCCAGCTCATCCCAGATGGCGTCGATGCGTGCCGTCACCTCAGGATCTTTCTTGATTGGACGACCCCATTCACGCTGGGTTTCGCCAGGCCATTTATTTGTGGCATCCAGCCCCATTTTTGAACCCAAACCGGAAACCGGTGAGGCAAAATCCAGATAATCGATTGGCGTATTTTCTACCAGTACCGTATCACGAGCCGGGTCCATACGGGTAGTAATCGCCCAGATCACATCGTTCCAGTCGCGTGCATTGACGTCATCATCGCAGACGATCACGAACTTCGTGTACATAAACTGGCGCAGGAACGACCAGACTCCCATCATGACGCGTTTCGCATGGCCGGCGTACTGTTTCTTCATCGTGACCACGGCCAGACGATAAGAACAGCCTTCCGGCGGCAGATAGAAATCGACAATTTCAGGGAACTGCTTTTGCAGAATTGGCACGAAAACTTCATTCAGCGCCACGCCCAGCACCGCCGGTTCATCCGGCGGACGGCCGGTGTAGGTGGAGTGGTAAATCGCGTCTTCACGCTGGGTAATATGCGTCACGGTAAACACCGGGAAGCTGTCCACTTCGTTATAGTAGCCGGTATGGTCACCATACGGCCCTTCCGGCGCCATTTCACCCGG
Organism: Klebsiella sp. B345; assembly: GCF_051131735.1. NCBI lineage: Bacteria > Pseudomonadati > Pseudomonadota > Gammaproteobacteria > Enterobacterales > Enterobacteriaceae > Klebsiella > Klebsiella sp. B345. The sequence continues at coordinate 3,188,167 of NZ_CP180443.1, read as the reverse complement.
ATCGATATACCCTTCGAGCACAATTTCCGCGCTGGCGGGCACTTCAAGATCGTTAGAAATGCACTTCACCACTTCGGTTTTGGTGCCGCGTAGCAGACCGGCAAAGGCATACTCTGAAAGGGTATCGGGAACCGGTGTAACCGCGCCCAGAATCGTTGCAGGATCGGCGCCCAGCGCCACGGAGACCGGGAAACGCTCGCCTGGATGAGCCGCGCACCACTCCTGGAAGTCCAGCGCGCCTCCACGATGCGAAAGCCAGCGCATGATCAGCTTATTCTTGCCAATCAGCTGCTGGCGATAGATCCCGAGGTTCTGCCGCTCTTTATGCGGACCACGGGTGACCGTCAGCCCCCAGGTGATCAGCGGCGCGGCATCTTCTGGCCAGCAGGTCATGATCGGGATGCGCGTCAGATCGACGTTGTCGCCTTCAATGATTTTTTGCTGGCAGGGAGCGCCGCGCAGACGTTTCGTTGGCATATTCAACACCTGCTTAAACTGCGGCAGTTTATCGAACAGATCGCGAAAGCCTTTCGGGGGTTCTGGCTCTTTCAGGAAGGCCAGTAACTTACCCACTTCCCGCAGCGAGCTGACATCCTCCTGCCCCATCCCCATGGCGACGCGGCGCGGCGTGCCAAACAGATTACACAAGACCGGCATGGTGTAGCCTTTGGGATTTTCAAACAGCAGGGCCGGGCCGCCGGCACGTAAAGTACGATCGGCAATTTCGGTGATCTCAAGATGCGGATCGACCGGCAGGGAGATTCTTTTGAGTTCGCCCTGCTGCTCCAGTAATGTCAGAAAGTCGCGTAGATCATGGTATTTCATGGAGTTGTTATTGACCTCTATACAGGCGGCTGATTATACGGTGTTCGCCGGTGCCATGCTGTACTTTTGTTAAAGTAGCGTGAAAGAATATGGAATTTTTAATTTCACGGGTATTGGCTTTCGCGATCGCTCCAGGCTTTTGTTATGCTTGCTGCTAATAGAGTGGAAAGAGTTATTATGCAAGCTTGGTATTTACTGTATTGCAAACGTGGGCAGCTCCAGCGGGCCCAGGAACATCTCGAGCGACAGGCTGTGAATTGCCTGATGCCGACGATCGCGCTGGAAAAAATCGTCCGAGGTAAACGCACTACAGTCAGCGAGCCTTTGTTCCCCAACTATCTGTTCGTCGAGTTCGATCCCGAAATTATCCACACCACGACCATCAGTGCCACCCGTGGCGTGAACAGTTTCGTGCGCTTTGGTGCCCAGCCGGCTATCGTGCCGTCCGCCGTCATTCATCAACTGTCGGTCTACAAACCGGAAGGTATCACCGACCCGGAGACACCGCACCAGGGCGATGCCGTACTGATTACCGACGGCGCGTTTGAAGGCCTGCAGGCCATCTTCACCGAACCGGACGGCGAAGCGCGTTCGATGCTGCTCCTGAACCTGCTTAACAAGCAGGTGCTGCAAAGCGTCAAAAACACCGACTTCCATAAAGTCTGATCGCCACGTTAAAAACGGATGCCAAATAACGTTCTGACATTGGTATCCGTTATCTCCTCCAGCCGCTGCGCCTCCTCACCACGCCACCCCGCAATACTTGCCAGAATATGTGGCAGGTGAGCAGGTTCGTTACGGCGGGAGGCCGGTTTCGGGCTCAGATCGCGAGGCAGTAAATACGGGGCATCCGTTTCAATCAGCAGGCGTTCTGCCGGGATATCCGGCAGCAGGTTACGCAGCTCGAGTCCGCGTCGTTCATCGCACACCCAGCCGGTGATCCCGATATACAGACCGTGGTCCACACACGCCTGCATTTCGTCGCGGGTTCCGGTAAAGCAGTGCAGCACCGCGCCTGGCAGCTTGTCCAGCCATGGGGTCAGTAGCGTCAGAAAGCGTTCGTGGGCATCACGGCAGTGTAAAAACACCGGCATCTCAAGCTCTGCGGCCAGCGCCAGCTGTGCGCTGAAGGCGGCCTCCTGCTCCTGAGGCGTTGAAAAGTTGCGGTTAAAATCCAGGCCGCATTCACCGACGGCGACCACTTCCGGCTGGCGCGCCAGCTGAAATACCGCCTCCGCCACCGATGCCGTCCAGCTGCTGCTGTCATGCGGATGGACGCCTGCCGTTGACCAACAATGGGCATAGCCAAGCGCCATTTCCCGGGCCTGTTCGCTTTCGTGCAAGTTGGTCCCGGTAATCAACATACCCGTCACGCCTGCGGCCTGAGCGCGGGCTACCACCTCATCGCGATCGCGTGAAAACTGTGAACTGGTCAGATTGACGCCGATATCAAACATCGCTACTCCCATATGACAACCGCCCTGACGGGCGGTTGATTATTCTTCTTTGCTCCCCGCCTCTTCCGCGGCGGCATCCTCGTCACGCGTCATGCGTTTCCCGGTATAGAACCTGGCAAAAAAGACCCCGACCTCAAACAGACAGTACATCGGAATCGCCAGCAAGGTTTGCGAGAAGACATCCGGCGGCGTCAACAGCATGCCGACAACAAAGGCCCCCACTAACACGTACGGGCGCTTCTTACGCAGGTCTTCCGGCGTTGTGACCCCTACCCAGCACAGCAGGACAATCGCCACCGGCACTTCAAACGACACGCCAAAGGCGATAAACAGCGCCATGACAAAATCGAGATAGCTGCGGATATCGGTAGAAACCTGTACCCCTTCCGGCGCCGCGTGCGTCAGGAAGCCAAACGCCAGTGGGAAAACGACAAAATAGGCAAACGCCATGCCGATATAGAACAGCAGCGTGCTGGAAACCAGCAGCGGCATCACCAGCCGGCGCTCATGCTTATACAGTGCTGGCGCAACAAAGGCCCAGACCTGATAAAGAATGACCGGCACGGACAGGATCACCGAAACCATAAAGGTCAGTTTGATCGGTGTAAAAAACGGAGACGCCACGTCGGTCGCGATCATTGTCGCACCCACCGGCATCTGACGAATCAGCGGAGCCGAGACCAGTTGATAGATATCGTTGGCGAAGTAAACCAACGCCAGAAAAATCACCAGAATCGCGACGATGCTATTGATCAGGCGCTTGCGCAGTTCGATCAAATGCGAGATTAGCGGTTGAGTATCTTCTACGCCCATGGTTACGATTTATCACTTGATGCAGGAGTGGAGTCGGAAGCGGTTACAGCCACTTTTTCTTTAGCGGCGGCCGGGAGAGGTTCAGCTGGCGTCGCGGCGTGCGCGTCGACAACCGGCTCTTCCGGTACCTGTACAGGTGCACTGGCCTGGTGCTCAGCCGTGGCTGGCGTAATGTCCTGGCGCTGTGCTTCACTCCCCTTCACCACCGGGTTATGGATCGTGTTTGCTTCGTCGCTGGTTTTCTCAGGGTCGTGGGCGGTATAGGAGCGCTTCATGGATTCCGCGGCTTCACGCAGCTCATCCATGGATGCTTTCAGCTCCGGCGTCAGGTTTTCCAGGCTCGCCTTTTCGACTTTCTTCAGGCTATCCTGGAACTCCTGCAGTTTTAGTTCCTGAGTAATCTCATTTTGTACGGTAGCCGCCAGAGACCGTAGCGTACGAATCCAGCTGGCCACCGTTTTTACCGCGACGGGTAGCCGCTGTGGCCCCAGTACGATGAGGCCAATAACGAACACCAGCAGCAGTTCACTAAAACCGATATCGAACACGAATTACACCTGCTCTTTGTCGTGGCGTTTTGCTTCGTCTTTTTTCGCATCATCCGGCTTATCGGCGATAGATTTCGCCGCGAAATCTGCATCCGGAGCGGATTTTTCAGGCTTATCTTCATCGCTCATGGCTTTTTTAAAGCCTTTAATCGATGCACCTAAATCCGACCCCAGCGAGCTCAGCTTTTTCGTCCCGAAAAGCAGAACCACAATGACGACAACAATTAACAACTGCCAAATACTGATACCACCCATACACATTCCCCTATGACAGATGATGAAGAATTAGCACGCATTATACACGTCAACCTGCGGTCCGCCTCAGTGTCAGGCCACTCGCATGACTCCACGCCACAACGCATGCGCGATAAAAAAGACAATACCTGTCAGCGCGTTTTCCGCCAGCCAATCAACCACGAGACGACGCCTGCGGCCATCAGCCAACCAGGCATCATGCCCCATTCCGGGCGATGGATGAACAGCAGCGTACCACTCAGTAACAGAACCGCACCTATACCAAACAGATATCGGGACTGCCCCTGGCGCACATGTCGTACCTGGAAGTCACGTACAATGGTATCCACACTGGTCTGCAACTGTCGGCTCTGCTGCAACGTCTGATACACCAGTTCAGGGATTTCCGGCATTCTTTCAATCCAGAACGGCGCTTTTTCTTTAAACGCACGCACCAGTGCCGGAATGCCAACCTGATCTTTAATCCACGACTCAAGGAAAGGTTTCGCCGTTTTCCATAAGTCTAACTGAGGATAGAGCTGGCGGCCTAACCCTTCTACGTAAAGTAATGTTTTCTGCAACAACACCAGCTGCGGCTGGACTTCCATATTGAAGCGCCGGGCGGTGTTAAACAGGTTCAGCAGAACATGGCCAAACGAAATTTCCGCCAGCGGCTTTTCGAAGATGGGTTCGCAAACCGTACGGATGGCAAACTCAAACTCTTCCACGTTGGTGTCCGGTGGAACCCAGCCTGAATCGACGTGCAGCTCGGCCACTTTGCGGTAATCGCGGTTGAAAAAGGCGATAAAGTTTTCCGCCAGATAGCGTTTATCTTCTTTGTTCAGCGAGCCCACAATGCCGCAGTCAATCCCGATGTACTGTGGGTTCTCCGGGTGGTCGTAGCTGACGAAAATATTGCCCGGATGCATGTCCGCATGGAAGAAGCTGTCACGGAAGACCTGGGTGAAAAAGACCTGCACGCCACGCTCGGCCAGCAGCTGCATGTTGGTGCCCTGTGCGTTCAGCGCCTCAATGTCGGAGACCGGGATCCCGTAAATCCGCTCCATCACCATCATGTTTTCGCTACAGTAGTCGGAGTAGACCTCCGGTACATAGAGCATCGGGCTGTCTTCAAAGTTGCGCCGTAGCTGAATGGCGTTTGCCGATTCACGCAACAGGTTGAGTTCATCCAGCAGCGTTTTTTCGTATTCGCGAACCACTTCCTGCGGGCGCAGACGGCGGCCGTCGGGTAACAGCCGTGGCACCCAGCGCGCCAGGCGGTAGATAAGCTTCATGTCCGCTTTGATCACCGGCACGATGTCCGGGCGGATCACCTTGATAACGACCTCTTTGCCGTTCGCTTTCAGGCGTGCGGTATGCACCTGCGCAATCGAGGCTGACGCCAGTGGTTCAATAGAAAAATCATCAAACCATGCTTCGACGGGCAGACCGCCCATCGCCTGCTCAATCTGCTGCTTAGCCAGTTGACCATCAAACGGCACCACACGATCCTGCAACAACGCGAGCTGATCGGCAATCTGCGGCGGAAACATGTCGCGGCGGGTGGAGAGCATCTGGCCGAACTTGATCCACACCGGTCCCAGCTCCTGTAGCGCCAGGCGTAAGCGTTCACCGAGTGGTTTGTCTTTATGGCGATTCGGCATCCAGAACAGCGTCCGCCGCCAGAGGCGTAGCGGGAGCGTAATACGCATCCTGGGAATGAGCTCATCCAGCCCGTAACTCAAAAAGGTGCGGATGATAAGATACAGGCGCCGTAATTCTCCTGGCGTCATTTGCCCTCCAGCGTTTCCAGCCGTTTTTCCAAAGCAGCAAGGGTGCGTTCTACCGCGGCCGTCTCTTCACCAAACCACGCCATTTCCAGCGGTCCCGGTGCCAGACGCCACTCTTCGGTCAACGCCTCAGCGACATAGCGCTGCTGGCGCTGCGCGCCGTGCAACAGAAAGCGAGCCCCGGTACGAAACAGTTTACTGAAACCTTCTGCGACGATATCGCCGGTATAGGGTGCCAGTAGCTCCGCGGGATCGAACTCTGCCAGGTCGCATAATGCCACCGTGTTCTGCACCACCTGCAGGTCACCCTGCACTTCCAGGTCACCGCTGCGAATAAGTGCGGTCAGCTGTTGACGATTACGCAGCTGCGGCAGCACGCTGAGACGAGTCATCACGGTACAGTCGGCATCGCCTTCCCAGGCCCCCAGCACGTCGATCTGGCGTTCACTGAAAACCAGCACGACCGGCGTCGACAGCTCTTTGAGCTCAACGCGCAGCACTTTCCCCAGCAGACGCTGGCGTGCAGGTTTTAACGCTTTGTCACGCCAGAGAAAAGTATTGAGGGTAGTTTCAATGCCAGCGGTGACCAGTGGTTTGAAAGGCATACGCTCCCTCCTGTCAGAACTTATAGCCGCGGTGCAACGCAACGATACCTGCTGTCAGGTTGTAGTAGTCAACGCTTTCAAAACCGGCGTCCTGCATCATGGATTTCAGGGTGTCCTGATTCGGATGCATCCGGATAGATTCAGCCAGGTAGCGATAGCTTTCACCATCTTTCGCGACCAGTTCCCCTACGCGCGGCAGCACATGGAAGGAGTAGGCATCATAGGCTTTGCTGAGTGGCTCAATGATCGGCTTCGAGAATTCCAGCACCAGCAGCCGTCCGCCTGGCTTCAGTACGCGATACATGGAACGCAGCGCTTTGTCTTTATCCGTGACGTTACGTAAACCGAACGAAATCGTGATGCAGTCAAAGGTGTTATCGGCAAACGGCAGCGCTTCTGCGTTCGCCTGAACGTACTCTACGTTGCCGACGATACCGATATTACGCAGCTTTTCGCGGCCCATTTTTAACATTGAGTCGTTGATATCGGCCAGCATAACGCGACCCGTTTCACCCACCAGACGGGAGAACTTCGCCGTCAGGTCACCGGTGCCCCCTGCCAGATCCAGTACAGTCTGACCACGGCGCACGCCGCTGCAATCAATGGTGAAACGCTTCCACAAGCGATGAATACCGAACGACATCAGATCATTCATAACATCATATTTCGCGGCCACAGAATGGAATACATGTGCCACCATGTCCGCCTTCTGCTCTTTGGCTACCGTCTGAAAACCAAAGTGCGTCGTTTCTTGTGAATCCTCAACCATCTCAATGCCTGCTTATCAAGAAAATGTTCGTCGAGTGTAACAGATTCAGCGCATTTCCCATACGCTTCAACGTGGCGTTGAGGGCTCTGCAGACATCTTCTGGTGGGCCGGTTCGGAGATAAATTCGTTATCTTCCAGCGCGTTTTCGTCCTCTTCAGAACGATATTCATCATCCTGGGCGGTCGCCTGTTCAACTAAATCAGGATTAATCTCGCGTTTGATCTCCACGCCCAGTTCACGGAAGGACTCGGCTTGCGCCAGCAGGTTGCCGCGCCCGGAGGCCAGCTTTTTCATCGCCTGGCGATAGTTATCCTGCGCTTTGTCGAGGCTCTGCCCGATGGCCGACATATCGTCGACGAACAGCCGCATTTTGTCGTACAGGCGCCCTGCACGCTCGGCGATTTTCTGCGCATTGCGGCTCTGGTGTTCATAGCGCCAGAGGTTGGCAATCGTGCGCAGCGCCACCAGCAGCGTGGTCGGGCTGACCAGCATGATATTGTGCTTCAGCGCTTCGGTGATCAGTTCAGGTTGACGGTCTATCGCCAGCAGGAACGCCGGCTCAACGGGGATAAACATCAGGACATAATCGAGCGAACGCAGGCCCGGCAGCTGTTGATAGTCTTTGCGCCCCAGCAGACGAATATGGTTACGCACCGAGGCGATATGTTCCTGCAGCGCCGCCTCACGAGTGTAATCATCTTCGGCATTGAAATAGCGCTCGTAGGCGACAAGGGTCATTTTGGCGTCAATGACCACATCTTTCCCCTGCGGCAGACGGACGATCACATCAGGCTGCATGCGCGCACGGCCTTCCGTTTCGATGCTCACCTGGGTCTGATACTCGTAGCCTTCGCGCAACCCGGAAGCCTCCAGTACGCGGGTTAACACCACTTCCCCCCAGTTACCCTGGGTTTTGTTATCCCCTTTGAGCGCCCGGGTCAGGTTCAGCGCTTCCTGAGCCATCTGGGCATTCAGCTGCTGCAGGTTGCGAATTTCATGTGCCAGGGTATGCCGCTCACGCGCCTCCTGACCAAAACTGTCCTGCACCTGGCGGCGGAAACCGTCCAGCTGTTCACGCAACGGTGTCAGCAGGCCGTGCAGGCTCTGGCGGTTCTGTTCATCCACGCGGCGGTTGCTGTGCTCAAAAATACGGTTTGCCAGGTTTTCAAACTGCTCGCTCAGGCGCTGCTCGCTGTTGACCATCTGGCGGATTTTATCTTCCGCGTGCATGCGGGTGGATTCAAGGCGAGTGGTAACTTCACGGAGGTCGGCCTCTAGCGAGGTGTTGATTTCACGCAGGCTGCGCAGCTCGTTGTTCAGCAGTTCGCACTCATCGCGCCAGTGGGCCTCCTGCACCAGTTGCTGGCGTGCAGCACTGAGTTCGATATCCAGCTCACGACGCTCTTCGATCAGATCGGCACGGATTTGGTCGGCTCTGGCTTTGGTCGCCAGCCATCCAGCAACCAGCCCGACGGCCAGCGCCACGATGGCACTTATCATAATCGAGATATCCACAACGCCCCCTGCGGCAACGACTTACGGCACAAAAATAGAATTGTGCTGTACAAACGTCCAGTTTAAAAGAAATTTCCTGCGAGGCGCTGCGCAAAAAAGAAAGGCCGGAAGATCCGGCCTGATATTAAGAGAGGGGAAACTACAGCAGGCGGCGAGCCGCTTCCACCACGATTTTTACCGCGTGGCTTTCGGTTTTCTTCATGGTTTCGGCATTCGGAATTTCCTGCTGGGTACGGTTCACGATAACCCCAGCCACCATCCCGGCACGCAGCCCCTGGCTGGCGCACATGGTCAGCAGCGTCGCCGATTCCATTTCGTAGTTCATCACGCCCATTGACTGCCACTCTTCCATCGAGCCTTTGAAGCGGTTGACGACGCGACCAGAGAAAGTGTCGTAACGCTCCTGGCCCGGGTAGAAGGTGTCAGATGATGCCGTCACGCCAATATGCGTGGTCGCGCCGATTGATTTCGCCGCGTCAACCAGCGCGGTGGTGCACGCAAAGTCAGCCACCGCCGGGTATTCCATTGGTGCAAAGTGCAGGCTCGCGCCGTCAAGGCGCACGGATGCCGTAGTCACCAGCACGTCGCCAACATTGATGTGCGGCTGGATTGCACCGGTGGTGCCAATACGCAGGAAAGTACGAACCCCCAGCTGAGCCAGTTCTTCAACGGCGATGGAGGTGGACGGGCCACCGATACCGGTGGAGCATACGATGACCGGCTTGCCATCGAGCTCGGCACGCCAGGAGGTAAATTCGCGATGAGATGCCAGCTTGACCGGCTTATCCATCAGCGCGGCGATCTTTTCCACACGCTCCGGATCGCCAGGGACGATAGCCAGCGTAGCCCCTTGTAAATCGTTTTTGGTGAGGCCGAGATGAAAAACATCAGACTTAGACATAAAAAACTCCTCTGTGGGTCGAATTATCAGCAGAAGCAAAACGGTACTTTACAGAAGCTATCTGCATAGTTTTGTGATGCCAATCACTACAGATGAAAATCATTGCAATGATTTTCCATTAAAAAGTGATAAACATCACATTAACAAGTTATATTCACCGTGCCTGAACAAAAGATAGCCTGTTTAAGGCAGTGTGATTGGTTAACGTCTGGTCGATAACGTCTATACCCGTCATGCTTCAAGCTGCAAAGGTGTTGGCTGCCCCCGCGCACCCCAGTCACTTACCTGTGTAAGCTCCTGGGGATTTACGGCCTTGCCGCCTTTATGCAACTTGCCGTATTTAGGGTCTATAGTTATCGGTGCGCTAATAATTAAAGGGTACGGAGAATACCATGACCACAACCAAGCAACCTGGCTTTGCGCCTGCAGCCACGCCGCACGCTTCTACCGCTGTTCATACCTCAGAGGAGAGCATTATCACCGGCGAAACATCGATCCCGACTCAGGGAGAGAATATGCCGGCGTACCACGCTCGTCCGAAAAACGTTGATGGCCTACTACCGGTCGTTATCGTTGTGCAGGAAATTTTCGGCGTTCATGAACATATCCGCGACATTTGCCGCCGCCTGGCACAGGAAGGATATCTGGCGATCGCACCAGAACTCTACTTCCGCCAGGGCGATCCCAATGATTACACCGATATCCCCACGCTGTTCCAGGAACTGGTCAGCAAAGTGCCAGATGCTCAGGTACTGGCAGATCTCGACCATGTTGCCAGCTGGGCCGCGCGTCACGAGGGCGATGCCCATCGGCTGTTGATTACCGGTTTCTGCTGGGGTGGTCGTATCACCTGGTTGTATGCTGCACACAATCCGCAGCTGAAAGCGGCGGTGGCCTGGTACGGGAAACTGGTGGGCCAGAAAACCCTGAACACGCCAAATTATCCGGTGGATATCGCGGTCGATCTCAACGCGCCGGTTCTGGGCCTGTACGGCGCTAAAGATGCCAGCATTCCGCAGGATACGGTGGAAACCATGCGTCAGGCGCTACGTGCCGCCAACGCCAAAGCGGAGATCATCGTCTACCCGGAAGCCGATCACGCCTTTAACGCCGATTATCGTGCCAGCTACCATGAAGAGTCAGCCAAAGACGGCTGGCAGCGCATGCTGGCATGGTTTGCCCAGTACGGTGGCAAACGCGCTTAAGCCGCTACCGGTTGCCGATATGGTGGTGAATCATATCGGCAATCGTCCCATCATCGAGCCACCTTACCAGGCAATCACGGATAAAAGCGTAGTGCTGGAGCCGGGTGCGCGGTACGCAAATCGCCTGCTGTATCTGACTGAAGCTATCGGGCAGTACGCGAAGCTGCGGGTATTGCTGCGCCACGCTGCAGAGCGGCTGACGAATGCCGGCGACCATATCCCCCTCACCGTCGATAAACGCGCGGATCGCCTCCTGGGACGTGGCGTACTGCCGCATCGTCGCCTGTTTTAAGGTTCGAATCAGATACAGCTCATAGGCAGCCCCTTTGCCGACATTAATCGTCACCCCAGACTTGTCCATTTCTTGCACAGAGCGAATCTCATTGTCATCTCGGACCATCAGGGTGCTTTCAATGGTGATATAGGGCTGGGTGAAGCACAGCACGTTTTCCCGGGCGGGGTCTATCGCCAGGAAGGCAATATCCCACTGGTCCTGCAGGGCGGCTTCCACCACTTTCCCGGCCGTGGGCCAGGTGATAAACCGCGCCTCGCGGCCGCATTCAGCGGCCAGCTTTTTGGCGAGGGCGACGGAGATCCCACCCGGAGTGTTATCTGGCAATACGGTGGCGAGAACCGGGTTCCCGAGATTAATAGCAAAACGTAAAGTGCCCGTTGAGTCGTCGTGCCCGGTCATCGTTCGCTCCCGGAAATGATTGGCTTCTGTGGTGCCGCTAAGCGTAGCCCAGCCGGGAAGATTTCGCAGGCTCGATGCCGGACTTTTTCCGTCGCGCTGGGGCTACGACCCGCAACATTTTTTGTACTTTCGACCGCTCCCGCACGGGCAAGGGTCGTTGCGCTTCGCCGCCGTCGGCGCCTGCTGCGCCTCGCGTGCCAGCCACTGCGCGATCGCTGATGGCGGGTAACCATTTTCCTGCAGCTGCTGCCAGACGTTCATATACGGAGTGATATGTTTGAAAAAGTGCTTATAGCCCGCACACAGGTAGTTGTGACCCGGATGGCCACCCGGCGAGACCGCGAACCGATGTTTCGGGCAGCCGCCGTGGCACACCGGACGAAATTCGCAACGGCGGCAGTCTGCAGTTAAGCGCGCTTCTTTAGCCTGCCCGAAGGCAATTGCCTGTTCGCTATGGTTAAGCTCATGGATGGTCTGCTGATGAATATTGCCCAGCTTATGTTCCGGGTAGACAAAATGGTCGCAGTTATAGAGATCGCCATTTGATTCGAGGGCGAAAGCGTGGCCGCAGGTTGCCGAATGGACACAAAGCACTGGCGGTTGTCCGGTCCAGGCCGCCATAGCCACATCGAACATCTGCACAGAGACACGTTCAACATCACGCCGGACCCACAGATCGAAAATCTGGCAGAGGAAGTCGCCAAACTGCCACGACGATACGGTCCACGGGGCAAGCCTTGCCGCGCTTTCGCCGGGCAGCACCAGTTGCAGCGCCGACGAAGCATCATTGCTCAGACGCTCAACCAGAGGAATAAACTGAATATAGCGCGAGCCTGCCGCGACCAGGAATTCATACACCTCCAGGGCATGCTCAACGTTGTGTTTGCCGACGACGGTTAAGGTATTAAATTCAACGTGATGAGCTTTGAGCAGCGACATCGCCGCCATGACACGATCGTGGGTTCCCTTTCCGGCCCGGTTCACACGATACTGGTTATGCAGCGGCGCGGGGCCATCTATCGACAGGCCAATCAAAAAACGATGTTCGGCAAAAAAACGTGCCCATGCATCATCCAACAGGATCCCGTTGGTCTGCAGCGCGTGCGTTATCTTTTTCCCGTTGGCATATTTGTCGCACAACGCGATGACGCGGCGGAAAAATGCCAACCCCATCATGGTCGGCTCACCGCCCTGCCAGGCAAAGGTCACGTTATCTCCCGACTGGGCGTCAATATGCTGACAAATATAGCGTTCCAGGGTCTCGTCAGACATCTGCCAGCGTGTATTACGCTCGGGATACAGCGCCTCTTTCTCCAGATAGAAGCAGTAAGTACAATCGATATTACAGACCGATCCCGTGGGCTTCGCCATCACGTGGCATCCGGTGATTGTCATCGCAAATCTATCCTTATTATTACAGCCTGAGCAAAGCCGGAAGCACCAGTGACAGAGCGACCAGGCTCAGGATGATGCTCAGCAGTCGCTTAATCAACAGCGAAGAATGGGTGGTCAGCTCGCGCTCCATGAGCGCCTGTTTTTGTCGGCAATAAGAGACCACCATCAGCACCACTGCCAGGGCAGCGGCGACGCCGCCAAGGGCAACCACCGCCATCTCGCCACGGGAAAACCCGCCGCGCGCCGCGGCCAGCGCGAGGAGCAACACGCAAAAAGTGGTTCTTTGCCAGGAGAGCGCGGTGCGCTCCGGCTGAAGTCCTGGGTCACGGGGCCGAGGTGTTATCGTCATCGCAGTAACAGCACCGCATGCATCAGTAAGATGGCGATCGCCAGCCCGCTACTGAGCCAGATAAGCATTCTGGGATAGGCTAAATCAGCGCCGGTACGCATCGCGCGTTCGTTGCCGGCCCAGCGTCGATACGCGTACCAGGCCAGTATCGCCGCCGTGAGGCTTAAGCCGCTGACCAGTAGCTCACGGGCATGCGCGGGGGCGAAGTTTGTCGCCAGTTGGTCGATGCCAATCGCCGCCGCCATAAAGGCCAGCGCGGTGCGGATCCAGGCAAGGAACGTCCGCTCATTCGCCAGCGAAAAACGATAATCCGGCGCCTTCCCCTGACTTAGCCATTTCATCGGCTGTTCTCGACAATATACTGGTAGCAGCTGGCAATATGCCTTGCGATGCCAAACTCCACCAGCTCGCCCCGGTCGTTATAGCCTTTACGGGTTTTCACCAGCAGCGGCTCCGAGGCGCTAATCTGCAGAATGGTGCAGTCGCTTTCCGTCGGCAGCTCTGCGGTAATCACATCCTGAAAGCTTTCAATATTTTCGTTATTTTTCTCCAGCATGCTGTACAAACCGCCGTCGAAGGTTTCCAGCGTCAATGTCCCCAGTCGCGGGGTCAGCCAGATATAGTTCACCTGAGCAGGCAGCTCATTTTGCCGGAAGATAGTGCGGGTCAGACGATAGATCATGGCGTCAGACGCCAGGCCAAACTCACGTGCGATCGGCTCAGGCGGCAGCAGTTGCTCCAGCTTCAGGTTATTACGCGAGATAGGATGTTGCTGCTGCCCATCCACTAAGCGAATGCGGGTTTTGACTCCCTGCTTCTCAGAGGTGCTGATCACCATCGTACCGATACCCGCCTGGCGCTTCACCAGCCCTTTCGCGACCAGTTCAGCCAGCGCACGGCGCGCGGTGATCCGGCTGACGCCAAACAGCTCTTCAAACTCCGCTTCCGTGGGCAGCACATCATTTTTTTTGTAGGTGCCGGTTTTCAGCCTCTCCAGCAGGATGTCGTATAGCTGGGCGTATAAAGGTTTCGCGCCCCGGGAATAATCCAGCTCTTCTTTCATCTACTTCTACTCCTTTTTCCCCGGCCGTCGCCGGGGATACCACTCAGTCCAGTCGCATTTCTAACGCCATCTTATAGTACACGCTCTGATGCTGCTCCTGCGGAACCTGGTTATGCACGAAGGCCCACAGATTTTCCCGATCCCAGTCGGCCCGGCAGGCCGCCTGTAGCTTCTGTGCCAAATCGCTCTGCCCGCTCCCTTCCAGATGCTGCAGCAGCGCAAACAGGCCGTAACGGACCTGCGGCGCAAACCCGGACAGCTCGGGCAGGATATTCGGGTCCAGCCCCAGCAGCGCCGCCGGTGACCCGCTCAATCCATAGCGCGGATAAAGCTCAGCTGGGGCATCGCTATCCCGCATCATCGCAATCATTTGCTCACTCAGCTGCTGCGCCACGCTTTCGTCACGACATTGCGTTAGCTGCACCGGGTCCGATACCCTGTCATACAGACGGTGACCAAAGCGATCGGCCCCTCTGGTCATCACCGACTCCGCCGGGATCTTCATCACCGGGCAGCCCTTGGTGAAAGAGAATGGTGGATGCAGCGTCGTCTTTTCAAGCTCCTGCGGCGTAAAACGACGATTGATACGGGTCGGCATCAGCGTGTACTCATACAGGCCATCAATACCCTGCTCCACGGGCGAGCGCATATAGACATAGCGGCCATCGGTAATGTTGATATGACAGCCATGGTAGCCAAACAGCGCGTAGTCCCGCACCGGCGTATCGTCGAGCAGCGTCGGAAGTAATGAGCGGCCCTGCATATCCGCCGGTTTATCCAGCCCGAAGTAATCCAGCAGCGTCGCCGGAAGATCGATGGTTTGTGCCAGCGACTGCCGCGATTCTCCTGCACCACCGCAATGGGGATGCCAGATAAAGCAGGGAATATTCGCCACTTCGTTATACAGCGGCATAATATTTTTACCCCACCACTCATGCTCACCAAGCAAAAAGCCGTGGTCGGTATTGACGATAAGCAAGGTGTCCTGCCAAAGATCGTAACGATCCATATAATCCAGCACCTTGCCGACATAGGCGTCTACCATGGTCAGAAGCGCCATATAATACTTCTGGATCAGGCTTTTGCGCTCATCGTTTTCGGTCACAAAGTAGTAAGGCGGCCAGCCGTCAAACTGTGAAGGATCGTCGATCCCGTACATTTTCAGGTATTTTTCCGGCACGAAAAACGGCTCGTGCGGATCGAAACATTCCAGCTGCAGGAACCAGTTATCGCTGGCATGGTTGGTCTCAAGAAACTCGAGCCCCTTGCCGATCGTCCGGGCCAGATGATGATCCTCTTCATTCTGCATAAACTGGACGTTGATCTGATGCTGGACCCGGCTGGCAATTCGCCGCTGCTTGATCTCGCTTGGTTCACCGGACTCATACCGATATTCTGGTTTTTCCACGACACCTTTCCAGGCGTCGCCTTCCTGACCACGCACAAACTCAAAGGTGCTGTAGCGCGAATGATAGGTCGCGCCACCATCGCGCCAGTAATGCTTATGGTCGGTGACCAGATGGCTATGGATACCGTTTTTCTTCAGTATTTCCGGGACGGAATCATCAAACGGCTCCAGCGGCGACCAGCCACGGTGCAAAAAATTATAGCGCCCGGTATGCAGTTCGCGCCGGGCCGGCATGCAGGGCATACTCCCGACAAAGAAATTATCAAAACGTACCGTGCGTTCCCGCAGACGCTGAAAATTCGGCGTGATGGCGCGATCGCTGCCGTAAGCCGACAGCAACTGCTTATTCAGTGAATCGAACATCAACATTATGGCTTTCATGCTTTACTCCTTTACCTCTCTCACACCGTTTCTTTGTCGTAACCACGGATTTTGCCGACGATATACGTCAACACAAAAGCGGCGGTACAACCGGTCAACCACGCCATGATGTACTGCAAATATTTACCGTCGGCGATCAACGGCAGCGCGGACAGCCCGGCGGCGCCAATACCGTTGGTCGTGACACCCAATAGCACCACCATCACGCCGCCAAATCCCGCCCCGATCGAGCCGGTGATAAAAGCAAAGCCAGCGGGAATGTTAACGCCGAAAATTGTTGGCTCGCCGACGGCCAGAATGGAGGTA
The DNA here is from genome assembly GCF_051131735.1 of Klebsiella sp. B345. Classification (NCBI taxonomy): domain Bacteria; kingdom Pseudomonadati; phylum Pseudomonadota; class Gammaproteobacteria; order Enterobacterales; family Enterobacteriaceae; genus Klebsiella; species Klebsiella sp. B345. Next base: position 3,171,909 of record NZ_CP180443.1, on the reverse strand, counting down.
GGAATGGCGCCTTTGGCTATTTTCTTCATGACCGGATCGCGGGTCAGCATCAGTACCGCTGTCGCCGCCCCCACCATCCCGGCATTGGACATAATCTGGATCGCGAACAGCGGTGCATGGCCGGTGGCATTAATCATTTCGATATGGACCGGAAACAGGCCATGATGCAGGCCCAGCGAAATTAAGAACGGAAAGAGCGCCGAGAGCACAAAGCCTGCGGCAATGCCGCCACCGGAAAGCAGGCCGTTCAGCCCATGCAGAATACCGTCGGAGATGATTCCGGCCACCGGCATAATGACGAACAACAGCGCTGCTGCCATCACCACCACCACAATCGTCGGCGTCACCACCACATCGACAATATCCGGCACGATCCGCCGCACCCGTTTTTCCAGCAGGCACATCAGCCAGGCGCAGAAAATCACGCCAATCAGCCCACCCTGGCCCGGCACCAGCCCAAAGGCGGTCAGCTGCGGCAGTATCGTCACGCCCCCTAACAGGCCACCCATGATCGCATTACCGCCAAACTCTTTTGCCGCCGACATACCGGTATAAATTGCGAGGAAGCCAAATAGCGCTTTCGAGACAATATCGAGAAACTGACTGAGGCCAAGCAGGTGCCGCTGATCGAGCACCAGCTGGGTCGGCGAGAGATCGCCCAGCGCGACAACGTGATTCGCCAGGGCCCAGGAGGCCGCCGAATTCACAATGACGTTATTGATGCCCATCAGAATACCGGCAGCGATCAACGACGGCAGAATGGGAACGAAAATATTGGCAATGTGTTTAAGAATGATTTTGGTCCGGGTCTGCTTTTTGGCTTTTTCCCGCGCCAGAGTGGCCTTTTGTTCCACTTCGCTCAGCGTGGCCCCACCGGACTGAGCCTCACCGACGGGCTGTTTCTTCAACATGTCGTTAATCACATCTGCGACTTTTGTCGACTTGCCCGGCCCGACAATCACCTGCAAGGTGTCGTCTTCCACCACCCCCAGCACGCCGTCGATACTTTTCAGCGCCGCGATATCAACCTGCGACCGATCGCCGATAGTCATCCGTACCCGGGTCATACAGTTGGTGACATGTTGTAAATTCAACAGGCCACCGCAGTGCTTCACAATTGCGCTTCCTACCTGGTTGTAGTCCATACAGACGTTCCTTTTATTATTTTGGCGTCAATTGTTATAACAATATAATGATATCACATTTGTGAGTGAACTCATAAAACGACCTGTCGTTTATCCGAATTTGTGGAGAGGGGTAAGCGCGGGGAAAATAAGAAAAAAGCAAAAAAAAGAGGAGGCACAGGGCCTCCTCTGGGGGGAGATGAGCTGAGGTGATTACGCCTGACGCAGGTTCTGCGCGGCTTTCACCATGTTAGCCAGCGCCGCGCGGGTTTCCGGCCAGCCGCGGGTTTTCAGGCCGCAGTCCGGGTTGACCCACAGACGTTCTGCCGGAATACGCTGCGCCGCTTTCTCCAGCAACGCTTCGATCCACTCTACGCTGGGGACGTTCGGCGAGTGAATGTCATACACCCCCGGCCCGATTTCGTTCGGGTATTCGAACTCTTCAAACGACTCCAGCAGCTCCATATCAGAACGTGACGTCTCAATGGTGATCACGTCCGCGTCCAGGGCGGCGATGGAATCCATGATGTCGTTGAACTCGCAGTAACACATGTGGGTGTGGATCTGGGTATCATCCTGCGCTACCGCAGCATTGATGCGGAACGCTTCGACGCCCCACTGCAGATAGGCATCCCAGTCGCTGCGTTTGAGCGGCAGACCTTCGCGCAGCGCCGGCTCATCAATCTGGATGATGCCGATACCGGCGGCTTCCAGATCCGCCACTTCGTCACGCAGCGCCAGCGCAATCTGTTTGGCGATGGTTTCACGGCTGACATCTTCACGCGGGAAGGACCAACACAAAATGGTCACCGGACCGGTCAGCATGCCCTTCACCGGTTTGTCAGTCAGCGATTGCGCATACTTCGCCCACTCCACGGTAATGGCTTCTGGGCGGCTGACATCCCCGATCACCACCGGCGGCTTCACGCAGCGGGAACCGTAGCTCTGTACCCAGCCGTTCTGGGTGAAGATAAAGCCGTCCAGGTGTTCACCGAAGTACTCCACCATGTCATTGCGCTCGGCTTCGCCGTGCACCAACACGTCCAGCCCCAGGCGCTCCTGCTCAACGATCGCCTGCTTAATATGTTCGGCAATCCCGGTACGGTAGTTGCCAGCATCCAGATTGCCTTTTTTGAAGTCCAGACGCAGGCTGCGGATCTCGGTCGTCTGCGGGAAGGAGCCGATGGTGGTGGTTGGCCACGCCGGCAGGTTGAAGCGAGCGCGCTGTGCTTCGGCACGCTCAGCGTACGGGCTGTTGCGCTGGCTGTCCTTAGCGGTAATGGCCGCCAGACGTTTTTCTACCGCCGCGTTATGAACCCGGGTCGAGTGACCACGGGCCTGAATCGGCGCGCTCCACGCCTCCAGCGCGGTCGTATCACCGCTGTTCAGGGCATCACGCAGCAGGGACAGCTCTTCACATTTTTGCAGTGCGAAGGCAAACCAGCTTTTCACTTCCGCATCGAGGCGAGTTTCAACGCTCAGGTCGATCGGGCTGTGCAGCAGGGAGCAGGAAGAGGCAATCCACAGCGGGCGTTTGCCGACGATATCTTTGATCTGCGCGTACTTCTCCGTCAGGTCGGCGCGCCAGACGTTGCGACCGTTGATCAGACCCGCAGAGAGCAGCCAGTCAGCTGGCAGACGCTGGTGCAGCGCCGCCACTTCATCTTTACCGTGCACCAGGTCAACGTGCAGGCCCTGGACCGCCAGCTCGGTAATCGTCCCGAGGTTCGCGGTAATGCCTTCAAAGTAGGTGGTCAGCAGCAGCTTAACCTGGCCTGAGAGCGCGTCATACGCTGGCTTGAACGCGTCGAGCCACGCCTGCGGCAGCTCCAGCACCAGCGCCGGTTCATCAATCTGTACCCACTCAATGCCGCGTTTTGCCAGCTCCGCCAGCACCTGTTGGTACACCGGCAGAATGTCGTTCAACAGGGTCAGGTGGTCAAACTGCTCGCCTTTCACTTTGCCGAGCCACAGATACGTCACCGGGCCAAGCAGTACCGGTTTCACCTTGTGACCGAGCGCCAGCGCTTCGTCCACCTCATCCAGCAGCTGCGTCCAGGTCAGCGCAAATGACTGACCTTTGCTGAATTCCGGCACCATGTAGTGGTAGTTGGTGTTAAACCATTTGGTCATTTCTGCCGCTGCCGCCGGTTCACCGGTTGGCGCGCGACCACGGCCAATGCGGAACAGCGTATCGATATCGACGGATCCGTCTTTGTTCTGATGACGAGCCGGCACGTTACCCAGCAACAGGCTGGTGGTCAGAACATGGTCGTACCAGGCGAAATCCCCGACCGGCAGCAGATCGACGCCCGCCTGCTTCTGCTGATCCCAATGACGGGCGCGCAGCTCGCGACCCACTGCCAACAACGCTTCACGGGTCGAATTACCCGCCCAGTAGCTCTCTTGTGCTTTTTTCAGCTCGCGACGAAGGCCAACGCGAGGGAAACCGAGGGTGTGATTAATAATTGTCATTTTTAAAACCTCAATATTTTGAATCCGAAGAAAAACGCTAAATATTTCGTCTTGCAGGAAGGCGGCAACAATGCGCATCCCCAGGAGCTTACTGAAGTAAGTGACTGGGGTAAGCGAGGCAGCCAACGCATCTGCAAGTCGAAATATGACGAGTTTAGACGTCCAGATGTTTACACATCCATAATTGAAGGTTACTGTATCTTCCTCAAGCGCAACATTTTCATGCCGAAGTGAAGGACTTTCATGATCGAAATTAAACACCTGAAAACGCTACAGGCGTTGCGGAACAGCGGGTCGCTGGCAGGCGCTGCGGCGGCCCTGCATCAAACCCAGTCCGCCCTGTCCCACCAGTTCAGCGATCTGGAACAACGCCTTGGCTTCCGCCTGTTTGTGCGTAAAAGTCAGCCCCTGCGCTTTACGCCGCAGGGAGAAATCCTGCTGCAGCTAGCAAACCAGGTGCTGCCGCAAATCACTCGCGCGCTGCAGGATTGCCACGAGCCGCTGCAAACACGCCTGCGCATCGCCATCGAGTGCCATAGCTGTATTCAGTGGCTCACCCCGGCGCTGGAGAATTTCCGCGCCCGCTGGCCACAGGTCGAAGTGGATTTCCATTCTGGCGTCACCTTCGACCCTCAGCCGGCCCTCCAGCAAAGCGAGCTGGATCTGGTGATGACCTCCGATATTCTGCCGCGCAGCGGCCTGCACTATTCACCGATGTTTGATTATGAAGTGCGTCTGGTCCTCGCGCCGGAGCATCCGCTGGCAGCGAAAACCCGTATTTCACCGGAAGACCTGGCGACAGAGCTGCTACTGATTTATCCGGTTCAGCGTGGTCGTCTGGATATCTGGCGCCATTTCCTGCAGCCGGCCGGGATCAGCCCGCAGTTGAAGAGCGTCGACAATACGCTGCTGTTGATTCAGATGGTTGCTGCACGCATGGGCATCGCTGCCCTGCCGCACTGGGTGGTAGAAAGTTTTGAGCGCCAGGGTCTGGTGGTCACCAAAACCCTGGGCGAAGGACTGTGGAGCCGACTGTACGCCGCGGTGCGCGACGGCGAGCAGCGTCAGCCGGTGACCGAAGCGTTTATTCGCTCAGCGCGGAACCACGCTTGCGATCATTTGCCGTTTGTCCGGAGTGCGGAGCGACCCAACGGCGATGGACCCACAGTGAGGCCAGGATCACCAGAGCCCCAATAATAAAGCTCGGCCAGTGAGGCTGCTCCTGCCAGATGGCGAGGTTAACCAGCAGCCCGGCCGGCACATGCACGTTGTTCATAATGCCCAACGTGCCAGCATCCACCTGCGTCGCCCCGTAGTTCCACATAAAGTAGCCAAGTCCCGACGCCACCACGCCCAACCACACCAGAACGCCCCACTGTAGCGTCGTGGTGGGCAGCCGTTGCGGGTTGCCGAGCATCAGCCAGGCCGCCACCGCCACCAGCAAGGCGCCCATATAGAACCAGGCAAAGGCGTTATGCTGCGGCATCGGACGCAGCTCCATCAGCCGCTTATAGCCTACCATGCCGATAGCAAAGCTGAGGTTCGACAGCTGGACCAGCAGCAGACCGGTCCAGAAATGATCGCTCACTTTGTCATAGCGAATAATCGCCGCGCCCAGCACCGCCAGCCCGGCGCTCAGCAGGTATCCCCAGCGTAGCTTACGCCCGCTGATCAGATCATAAATCAGCGTGATATAGAGCGGCGTGAAGACGGTAAACAGCAGAAATTCAGAAACCGTCAGGTACACATAGGCGCGGAAGGCCAGCAGATACATGATGCCCAGCTGCATCGCGCCGACCAACATGTAGAGCACAATGGTCCGCGGCGATTGCCCACGGGCACGCAGAAACGGCAGGAACACCAGCGCCGCCAGCCCGACACGCATCAGCACGGAGAAGTAGCTATCGACGCTACCCGCCAGGTATTCGCCTATCAGGCTAAAGGAAAAGGCCCACAGGATAGTGGTGATAATCAGTAGCGCCACAATGAATGTCTCTCAGGAAGAAGAGCACTCATTGTAGCGGAGAGTTCGGTTGACAACTGAACAATAAACGAACAGTCGTCAGTCCTTATCAGGCGAGGTAGAGATTGCGCAGGTAGTGCGGCACCGCGTCGTCGGCGTTGCTGCCGATCACGTCCAGCTCCGGATGCAGATCTTTCAGCCGCTGGTGGGCATTCATCATGATGCAGCCTTTGCCAGCCATCGACAGCATTTCCGCATCGTTCATGCCATCGCCAAAGGCGATGCAGTCTTTCAGATGGTAGCCAAGCATTTTGGCGACCGCTTCCAGCGCATGCCCCTTCGACACGCCGCCGGCCATCACTTCCAGACAGGTCAGGGTCGAGAAGCTGACGTTGACGCGATCGCCCCAGCGCGCATTGATCGCCTGCTCCAGCGGCAGCAGGTGCTCGTGATCTTCGCAGGTGAAGAACACTTTGCTAATCCCTTGTGAATCGAGTTCTCCCGCTTCATACAGCTTGTAGTTGAAGACCGCTTCTTTGAAAAAGCGCATCTCTTCCGGACGATGGCGGTTCATATACCACTCATCTTCACGGTAGACGTTGGTCACCACTTTCGGGTCGTTACGCATCATCTCAAACAGATCGGCCGCGATATCGCGGTCAAGGTTATGCGCAAAGATCTGCTGCCCGTCGCTATCGTGCACGCGCGCGCCGTTGGAGGTGATCATGTAGGATTTAATACCGAGATTATCGCGAATCTGCCCGACATCGATGTAATGGCGACCGGTAGCGAAGACAAAATTGATACCGCGCGCGGTCAACAGCTGCAGCGTCTCTTTTGCGTAGGGGGTTAAGTAGTGATCGGGAGAAAGCAGCGTGCCATCTAAATCAGATGCAACAACCTGGTACATAAAAATTTTAACCTCTAAGCAGGGCGACGAGCATTTCGCCGGATTAAGAGCCTGACCTGGCAGACTCTAATTGTGTCGACTGAAAAAATCGACGATGGCATTCAGCGCGACTGAGCGCATGGCGTCCTTTTCAAAAAGGATCTCATGGTATGCCCCTTCTATGACAAGTGGCTTATTATCTTCGCAGGGATGACCTGCTGCGGCACGACGTTCGCAATAGCGCTCGTGCATGCGGTTATCAACAACCCGTTCTTCTTCGGCCTGCAATAACAATGTCGGGGTGGTGTCTTTCTCAACGCCCGCCAGCGCTTCTTCGCCGGCAAGCACACCCTCACGTACCCAGTGGTAGGTTGGCCCACCGACGCGCAGCTGCGGTTCATCAGCATAAAATCGCAGGTTACGCTGATAGCGCTGACGGCTGTGCGTCAGCACGTTGACCGAGAAGGGCAACGCCCGCCAGCGCCCGGTACCGAGCGCGTACTCTTCCCGAATGCGCTGATGGCCCTCAGCCCAATCGAGAATATGCCGCACCATCCAGTCAGGGAAACGCATGACAATGCCAAACATTGGCGCGCACAGCGCAATCGCGTCGCAATGTGGCTGATGACGCTGCAAAAATAACGTGGCGATCGCGCCCCCCATCGAATGGCCGAGTATAAACCGTTTTCGCCAGTGACCGGGAGCGACTTCCTGCTGCCAGAGCGCAGCCAGATCGTCGACATAATCGCTAAAGCGCACCACGTGGCCGCGATGGCTGTCGTTGAGGATGCGTCCGGAACGTCCCTGGCCGCGATGATCGATAATCATCACGTCAAAGCCGCTGTGGAACAGGTCATAAGCCAGTTCAGCGTATTTTACGTAGCTTTCAATACGCCCCGGGCAAATCACCACCACCCGATCGTTATCTTTGGCGCAAAAGCGCACGAAGCGAACCGGGACATCATCTACGCCCCTGAACTCCGCCTCTTCCCGCTGACGCCAGAAATCGGTAAGTGGCCCCATCGTAAAAGCCGCAAACGCGTTTTCTCGCGTGTCCCACTCCTTTTGCTGCTTGAACATCGGGTTTACACCCCTGTTAACCACTGAAAATCGTTTTTTTATCGCGCATCAGACAATGCTTACACAATAGCGTATTGTGGCATAAAAACAGACAATCAGGGAGTTTCTCATGACGTTCGAGTGGTGGTTCGCCTATCTGCTGACATCTATCATTCTCAGCCTGTCGCCGGGATCCGGGGCGATTAATACCATGACCACCTCAATCAACCATGGCTACCGTGGCGCGGCCGCCTCCATTGCCGGTTTGCAGGCCGGGCTGGCCATTCATATCGTACTGGTCGGGATTGGGCTGGGAACGCTGTTTTCCCGTTCGGTGCTGGCCTTTGAAGTGCTGAAATGGGCCGGGGCAGCCTATCTTATCTGGCTGGGTATTCAGCAATGGCGGGCAGCGGGTTCGCTCAACCTCAACACCCTGGCGAAAGCACAAACGCGCGGGAAACTGTTCCAGCGCGCGGTGTTCGTCAACCTCACCAACCCGAAAAGCATTGTCTTCCTGGCCGCGCTGTTTCCACAGTTCATCACGCCGGATCAGCCCCAGCTCATGCAGTATCTGGTGCTGGGCGTCACGACCATCGTGGTGGATATCATCGTCATGATTGGCTACGCGACGCTGGCACAGCGGATTGCGGCATGGATTAAAGGTCCAAAACAGATGAAGGCCTTGAACAAGGTGTTCGGATCGTTATTTATGCTGGTGGGGGCGTTGCTGGCTTCCGCACGCCATGCCTGAGAAGTGCGTCCCGGTTTGCCTGATGCAAACCGGGAAAGTCTGCACTTAGCGTGAAATGATCAGATGAATACCGAAACCAGCAAACAGCGTACCGGCAATACCGTCGATCCATTTCGCCATTCGCTGATAACCACGACGCATCGTCGGTAACGCAAACAGGCTGGCGACGACGGTGAACCAGGCCAGGGTTTCAAGGACGATCAGCAGGAAAATACCCCAGCGCTCGCCCGCGCTAACATCATCCCCGACAAACAGCGAGAACACGGAACCGAAGTAAATGATCGCCTTCGGGTTGGCGAGATTGGTCAGCAGTCCTTTCAGAAAGCTGCGCCCGCTGCGGGCCAGTTCAACCTGCGGTTCCGCCGCCGTGACGTCGCTTTTCTTCAGCGCACCGCGCAGCATCTGATACCCCATCCAGCACAGATACAGGCCGCCGCCGACCATAATGATGGTGTGCAGCCAGGCCATTTTTTCGATAATCAGGTGCAGGCCAAGCAGCGCCACGCCCGCCCAGACCATGACACCAACGGTAATACCCAGCACGCCCATCATCGCCTCTTTACGAGAGCGGCTGACGGCAGTCTGCGAAACAAAGAAAAAATCCGGGCCAGGACTCATCAGCGCAATGATATGCACCAGCGCGACGGTCAGGAAAAGCATCAGCATGATTGAACCCTACTTAACAGGCTATTTTACTAGCAGGAATATAGTGAAGACCGAAACTATCCTGACACTTTTTGGCCCGGCTGACTACTCATCTTCACCATCGACATGGGCGCGGATCAGCGCCATAAACTCTTTACCGAAGCGCTCCAGTTTCCGCGTGCCCACGCCGTTGACGCTCAGCATCTCACCGGCGGTGATCGGCGATTGCTCGGCCATTTCAATCAGCGTCGCGTCATTAAACACGACGTACGGTGGGATATTCTCTTCGTCGGCAATGGCCTTGCGTAACTTGCGCAGCTTAGCGAACAGCTTGCGATCGTAGTTGCCGCCGAAGGTTTTTTGCATCGCCTTCGGTTTGAGCGCCACGATACGCGGCACGGCGAGCTGCAACGGCACCTCGCCACGCAGTACCGGACGGGCGGCTTCGGTCAGCTGTAGCGCCGAATGCTGGGCGATATTTTGCGTCACCAGGCCGAGATGAATCAGCTGGCGAATCACACTCACCCAATGCTCGTGACTCTGATCGCGACCAATGCCGTATACCGGCAGCTTGTCATGGGCCATCTCGCGAATGCGCTGATTATTGGCCCCGCGCAGCACCTCAACCACATAGCCCATCCCGAAGCGCTGATTCACGCGGTAAATGGTCGACAGCGCCTTACGCGCGTCCATTAGGCCATCATACTGTTTCGGCGGGTCGAGGCAGATATCACAGTTACCGCATGGCTCCTGACGCCCCTCGCCAAAATAGTTCAGCAGCACCAGACGGCGGCAGGTTTGTGCTTCGGCAAATGCGCCCATCGCATTGAGCTTATGGCGTTCAATATCCTGCAGCGGCCCGGCGGGTTTCTCCTCCAGGCAGCGGCGTAACCATGCCATATCGGCCGGATCGTAAAACAGCATTGCTTCCGCCGGCAGGCCATCACGCCCTGCGCGCCCGGTTTCCTGGTAATAGGACTCAATATTGCGGGGAATGTCGAAGTGCACCACGAAGCGGACGTTGGGTTTATTAATCCCCATACCAAAGGCAACGGTCGCGACGACGATTTGCAGATCGTCGCGCTGAAATTTTTCCTGCACGTCCGCCCGGATGTCGTTTTCCAGCCCGGCATGGTAGGCCGCCGCGCTGATACCCCGGCTTTGCAGACGGGCGGCGGTATCTTCCACTTTCGAACGGCTGTTGCAGTAGATGATGCCCGATTTGCCACGCTGGTCCTGCACGTAGCGCATCAGTTGATCGAGCGGTTTAAACTTCTCCATCAGCATATAGCGGATGTTGGGGCGGTCGAAACTGCTGACCTGAATCAGCGGGTCGTTCAGCCCCAGCAGGCGCACAATATCGCGGCGGGTGGTGTCATCGGCGGTCGCCGTCAACGCCATAAACGGGATCTGCGGCATGCGCTGACGCAACTGGCCCAGCGCGGCATACTCCGGGCGGAAGTCATGCCCCCACTGGGAAATACAGTGGGCTTCATCCACCGCCAGCATCGCCAGGTTCCAGTGGCTGAGATGTTCGAGGAAGTTATCCAGCATCAATCGCTCAGGGGCAATATACAACAGGCGGATTTGCCCGTTGCGACAGCCCGCCATCACGTCCTGCTGCTGTTCGCGGCTCTGCGTCGAGTTAAGGCAGGCGGCGGCCACGCCGTTCGCCAGCAGCTGATCGACCTGATCTTTCATCAGCGAGATCAGCGGCGACACCACTACCGTAAGGCCACCCAGTACCAGTGCAGGCACCTGATAGCACAGCGATTTACCGCCGCCGGTGGGCATGACAACCAGGCAGTCACGCCCGCCCAGCGCCGTATCAATAATGGTTTCCTGGCCAGGGCGAAACTGCTGGTAGCCGAAGGTTTCCTGTAAAACCTGCTTTGCCAGCACTGTTTGATTCAATACTTCCGCCTGCGCCACGTTGACCCCATCTGCCTGAAAAGAAAACAGGCGCTATTTTCAGCGCCCGTGAGCCAGAGTGCAACGATTAAAACAGATCGTTGAGCGTCACACCGACGCCAACACGCGTCTGGTTAAAATTATAGTCAATGAGCGATTCGCCATAACCGCTGTAGACCTGGGTGTAGAAACGCACGTGGCGGGTGATCGGATAGCTCACACCCAGCTCAGCGCCACCGTAACCGGTGTTCCAGTTGTATTGCCCCTGGGCGCTCAGAATCGCGTCGCCGAGCTGGTAGCCGACCTTCAGACGGTAATAGCCCATATATTTGGTGATATCCGGGTTATCGTTGGTGCTGCCGACGACGTACCAGGGCTTCACCTCCACCAGCCAGTTACCGTTTTGCGCCATCAGGCGAGCATACAGGCGGTTCCAGCTGCGGGATGTGGGGTCAGAGCGGCCGTTAGAGTCGTGGTTGTAACCCATTTCGATATCGCGCAACGTCCAGCCTGCCAGCTGGTAGTCCGTCGCAAAGCCCAGGAACAGTTGTGGTTCGTAGTTAGTTTCACGAAACGGCGCCGACTCCTTGCTGTTAGAGAGCTGCCACCAGGACTTCTGGGTATAGGAAGCCCCCAGCAGCGAGTTTTCGCCGAGGATCCCGCGCCACAGCGGGAAGGCCAGGCTGAGCTGGAATTTCACTTCATCTTTGCGGGCGTTCTCCGCCCAGTCATAGCTGGAGATCGCTTCCTTATTGATATCGCTGCTCCACGTATAGAGCAGATAGTTGCTCTCATAGGGATACAATAAGAAAGGGTTGTCGTGGTCCTGCAACAGGTTGGCGATAATGCTACCGCGCACCGCTGGTGTATCGTGAACGGGACGACTAACCGGCGCGTCCTGCGCCAAAACGCCTGCCGGAAGCGCACCCAGCGCCAGCAGCCAGGCCAAAGAGATACGCATTGCTGTTCTCCTGATTGAGTGATTTTTATTTCTGTTTTACCCCGAACCCATTCTACCTGTTTATGACTGCCCTGCCCGGTTATCCGTTCTGAAAGTGGTAATCACCGTTTTAGAAGCATAAAATCAACATTTCATTAACGAATGGATATCATCGTCATGTCTGAACTTACTGCCGAAGCCGCCCTTAAGCTGGTAGGCGAAATTTTTGTCGACCACATGCCTTTCAACCGCGCCTTAGGCCTGAAGTTAGAGCGTTACGAAAAAGAGTTTGCCCAACTGAGCTTTAAAAACCAGCCAATGATGGTGGGCAACTGGGCGCAAAGCATTTTGCACGGCGGCGTTATCGCCTCGGCGCTGGACGTCGCCGCCGGGCTGGTATGTGTGGGCAGTACTCTGACCCGACACGACACGATTAACGAAGAAGAGTTACGCCAGCGCCTGTCGCGTATGGGCACCATCGACCTGCGCGTGGACTATCTGCGTCCCGGACGCGGCGAACACTTTACCGCCACCAGCAGCCTGCTGCGTGCCGGCAACAAAGTCGCGGTGGCCCGGGTAGAGCTGCACAATGAAGAGCAGGTTTATATCGCCAGCGCCACGGCAACGTATATGGTGGGTTGAGCGCGCTAAATAAAGTAACATCGTTGTTTTGGCGTAACGGATTCTACTGATGGATGCAAAACAAACGCGGCTGGGGATTATTCTGGCTCTTGCCGCTTATTTTATCTGGGGCATCGCACCAGCCTATTTCAAACTTATCTACTATGTTCCCGCCGATGAAATCCTGACCCATCGCGTGATCTGGTCGTTCTTTTTCATGCTGGCGTTGATCAGCCTCAGCCACCAGTGGCCGCAGGTGAAGAAACTGCTGCATACGCCGCGGAAGGTGTTTCTGCTGGCGCTGTCGGCGGTGCTGATTGGCGGCAACTGGCTGCTCTTCATCTGGGCGGTGAATAACCACCATATGCTGGAGGCCAGCCTGGGCTACTTTATTAACCCGCTGGTGAATATTGTGTTGGGGATGATCTTCCTCGGCGAGCGCTTCCGCCGGATGCAATGGCTGGCGGTCCTGCTGGCGCTTTGCGGCGTGCTGGTACAGCTGTGGACCTTTGGTTCGTTGCCGATTATCGGCCTGGGGCTGGCTTTTAGCTTCGCCTTCTACGGGCTGCTGCGTAAAAAGATCGCCGTCGACGCGCAAACCGGTATGCTGGTAGAAACCTTGTGGCTGCTACCGGTGGCGGCGCTGTATCTGTTTGCTATCGCCGATAGCCCGACCAGCCATATGGGGCAAAACCCGTGGTCGCTGAATCTGCTGCTGATGGCCGCCGGGGTTGTCACCACCATTCCGCTGCTGTGCTTTACTGGCGCCGCCACCCGCCTGCGGCTCTCTACGCTGGGCTTCTTCCAGTATATTGGTCCGACGCTGATGTTCCTGCTGGCAGTGGTGTTTTACGGGGAAGTGCCGGGGGCCGATAAGATGGTGACCTTCGCCTTTATCTGGATTGCGCTGGCGGTGTTTATCGTCGATGCGCTGTATACCCAGCGCCGCTTGCGCAAGGGATAATCGTATGATGCCCGGGCAGCGGCGCTGCCGCTATCCGGGCCTCTGACAATCTACAGCCAGTTTTTACGTTTGAAATAGAGATACGGCGCCAGGCCAGCGAGCATCATAAAGACAATCGCGCCCGGGTAACCAAAGCTCCAGTGCAGCTCCGGCATAAACTCGAAGTTCATCCCGTAGCTGGAGGCCACCAGCGTTGGAGGCAGGAAGACCACCGAGACCACCGAGAAGATCTTGATGATGCGGTTCTGCTCGATGTTGATAAAGCCCATCGCCGCCTGCATCAGGAAGTTGACCTTCTGGAACAGCGATTCGTTGTGCGGCAGCAGGGATTCGATATCGCGCAGGATCTCACGCGCCTGCTCCAGCTGCCCCGCCGGCAAACGTGCCTTACGCACCAGGAAGTTCAGCGCTCGCTGGGTATCCATCAGACACAGGCGCACCTTCCAGCCGATATCCTCTTGTTCCGCCAACGTCGAAAGCGCATCGTCATACTCATCACCCTGACGGCCTTCCATAATCACGCGGCTGAGTTTTTCCAGGTCGCTATAGATGTTTTCGATTTCATCCGCCAGCTGTTCAATTTTGGTTTCGAACAGATCCAGCAGCAGCTCATAGGCGTTGCCATCAACCATTAACTGGTTGCGCACGCGCATGCGGTAGAGACGAAACGCGGGGAGTTCACGCTCGCGCAGGGTAAACAGGCGCCCTTCACGAATCGTAAACGCCACGGTGGAGTTACCGGCGTGGTCTTCGGCATCTTCAAAAAAGAAGAATGAGTGAATGTGCAAACCGTCTTCGTCTTCGAAGAAACGCGCCGATGCTTCGATGTCTTCCAGTTCCGGGCGGGTTGCCAGGTTCTGACCCAATTCCGTCTGTACGCGGCTTCGTTCATCGTCGTCTGGCTCCACCAGATCGACCCACACCGAACTGGCGAGATGTTTTATTTCATCCGCTTCCAGGCGTGTTAAACGATTATTTTCCAGTTGAAATGCGCTCAGCATGACCGGGACTCCCAATGCAAAAAAATTATCGGACAGTTCGGTGGGCACACAGAAACAATTTGGGTTTCAGACCATTAAGCCTGACTCAGAGCGACGGGTATGACGGGTCGCTGACAACCGCTAAGGCTATCAGCATAAGAGGATAGCCTTAGGAGTTGTTCCTGACGGACAGGAAGTTGAGCCAGCATCTACTGGGTGTGTCCAAGGCGAATGTCCTCTTAGCGTAATCGTGCGCGCATGTTACGCCAGCGCAAAAACGGCGTCAACACGCAACGGAACGCTAAAGAGCAAATCCTGCCCTTTAGCATATAAGGCTAGCAGATAATTACAAAAAAACGATATTTTTCTTAATGTTACACTGTTTCCAGCCGCGCATAAGCCGCCACCAACCATTTGATACCTTGCCCCTGGAACGCCACCTGCAAACGACTGTGTTCGCCACTCCCTTCCAGATTCACGATGGTACCTTCGCCGAACTTAGGATGACGAACCCGCTGGCCCAGCTTGTAGCCAGTATCGTTTTCCGCCATTGGTGTTCCCATGCGTTGATGGCTGACCGGACGGCTCACCGTCGCGCGCAGACGCACCTCTTCCACGCAGGCTTCCGGCAGCTCGCCGATAAAGCGCGACGGACGATGGTAGACTTCTTTGCCGTACAGCCGACGGGTTTCCGCGTAGGTCAGGGTCAGCTTCTGCATCGCCCGCGTCACGCCAACGTAGGCCAGACGACGTTCTTCTTCCAATCTGCCGCCTTCATCCAGCGACATCTGGCTCGGGAACATCCCCTCTTCCACGCCGACGATAAATACCTGCGGGAATTCCAGACCTTTCGCCGAGTGCAGGGTCATCAGCTGTACCGCGTCCTGCCAGGTATCCGCCTGCCCTTCACCCGCTTCCAGCGCGGCGTGGGAAAGAAATGCCTGCAGCGGCATTAAATCTTCGTCTTCGTCGTTGTAGCTGAACTGGCGCGTTGCCGTCACCAGTTCCTCTAAGTTTTCAATACGGGTCTGGCCCTTCTCGCCTTTCTCCTGCTCGTACATGATCCGCAGGCCCGAATCCTTAATCACCCGGTCGGTCTGGACATGCAGCGGCATATCCGCGGTTTCCTGCGCCAGGGCGTCAATCAGCTCCATAAAACGCTGTAACGCGCTGGCGGCACGACCGGCCAGGGCTTTATCTTTCAGCAGTTCACGACATGCCTGCCATAACGTGAGCTGGCGATCGCGCGAGGTCTGACGCACGACGTCGAGCGTACGATCGCCGATGCCGCGCGTCGGGGTGTTCACCACACGCTCAAAGGCCGCGTCGTCGTTGCGGTTGGCGATCAGGCGCAGATACGACAGCGCATCTTTAATTTCCTGGCGTTCGAAGAAGCGCATACCGCCGTAGATCCGGTACGGCATGCTGGCCTGTAACAGCGCCTCTTCCAGCAAGCGCGACTGGGCGTTGCTGCGATACAAGATCGCGCACTGCTCCAGCGCCCCGCCGTTCTCCTGCCAGGTCTTAATGCGGTTAACGACAAAGCGCGCCTCATCCAGATCGTTGAAGGCACAATAGAGCGAGATCGGTTCGCCATCGGCGCCGTCGGTCCACAGTTTTTTGCCCAGACGCCCGCTGTTGTTTTCAATCAGGGCGTTCGCCGCGCTCAGGATGTTGCTGGTCGAACGGTAGTTCTGCTCCAGGCGGATGGTTTCTGCACCGGGGAAGTCGTTAAGGAAGCGCTGGATGTTCTCTACCTGGGCGCCACGCCAGCCGTAGATCGACTGGTCGTCATCGCCGACAATCATCACCTTGCCGCTGTCGCCCGCCAGCAGGCGAATCCAGGCGTACTGGATATTGTTGGTATCCTGAAACTCATCGACGAGAATATTGCTGAAGCGCTCACGGTAGTGCTGGAGAATATGCGGCTTGTTGAGCCACAGCTCGTGCGCGCGCAGCAGCAGTTCGGCAAAATCCACCAGACCGGCGCGATCGCAGGCTTCCTGATAGGCCTGATAGACCTTCTGCCAGGTTTGCTCAACCGGGTTACCGTAGCTTTGAATATGGTGCGGGCGTAACCCTTCGTCTTTCTGGCTGTTGATGTACCACATTGCCTGACGCGGCGGCCACTGCTTCTCGTCGAGGTTCATGGCTTTAATCAGACGTTTCAGCAAACGCAGCTGATCTTCGCTATCGAGGATCTGAAAATCCTGCGGCAGGTTAGCATCCAGATGGTGAGCCCGCAGCAGCCGGTGGGCCAGTCCGTGGAACGTGCCGACCCACATACCGCCCTGGCTGGTTCCCATCAGTTGGCTGATACGATGACGCATCTCTGCTGCCGCTTTGTTGGTAAAGGTCACCGCCATAATCGAATAGGGCGAACAGTTTTCCACGCTCAGCAGCCAGGCGATACGATGTACCAGTACACGCGTCTTACCGCTGCCCGCTCCAGCCAGAACCAGCATATTGGTACGCGAAGCGGCAACGGCTTCGCGCTGTTTGTCATTAAGGCTGTCGAGCAGGTAAGAAACGTCCATTGGCACCGCCGGAAAAGAGCTGCCCGGTCACGCAAGGTCTACCGGGCATACTGTTAATATATACAGAACTAGTGGTGATTATATCAGCGAGGTCAGAGATGCCAACTGCGAAATTTCAATGTGCGGCAGCAGGCGGCTGTCGCTGGCGCGCATCAGGTCGGCACCCTGCGGTTTGATCCAGCAGGCCTGCATGCCGCAGCGGATCGCCCCGGCGACATCGGTCGTCAGGTCATCCCCCACGTGCAGTATCTGGCCGAGCGGCAGTTCGAGGCGCTCTGCCGCCAGATGATACATATCGGCAAAGGGTTTCGAGCGTCCGTCCGGGCCGGCACGCAGCACAAAACGAAAATAGTCATTCAGTCCAAAGCGCTCCGGCTGCGCGTTGCCGTTCGTCACCGCCACCAGCGGCCATTTTTTTGCCAGTGCGGCCAGCGTATCGTGAGTTTCCTGCGGGACGTCAATCAGGCTGCGCCAGTGGGCAAAATTGGCCATCGCCGCCTCAGCGCCTTCGGTCGCCTGCTCGATGGAAAGCCCGGCATTTGTCATCCCCAGTACCAGCGCGCGGCGGCGCCATTCGGTCACGTCGTGGTAAATCTCCGGTTCCGTCTCCAGCAACGTTTCGCGCAGCTGGTGTAGCTCGTGAACATCGAAGTGGCTCAGCGCTGGATGGTATTGCCGCACGAAGGCCAGCGATTCATGCAACGTACGGTCGATGACCGGGCGGTTGTCGTAAAGGGTATCGTCCAGGTCAAACGTCAAAGCAGAAATTTGGCCCAGAGGTCGGTAAAAGCGCATTATTTCCCCCGTTTGGCGCGTGGATGCGCCGCATCATACACCGAGGCAAGGTGTTGAAAATCAAGATGGGTATAGATTTGAGTGGTGGACAAATTGGCGTGGCCAAGCAGCTCCTGTACGCCACGCAGATCGCCGCTCGATTCGAGCATATGTGTGGCAAACGAGTGACGTAATTTGTGCGGATTCACGTGGCTGTTCAGCCCCTGCTTAATGCCCCATTCGGCAAAACGTTTCTGCACGTTTCGCGCGGAAATACGTTTCCCTAATTTGGATAAAAACAGCGCGTCGTCATCGGTGCCAAACAGCCCGCGGAGATCGAGCCAGTGCTCAATCCACGCCACCGCGCTGCGGCCAATCGGCAGACGGCGCTCTTTGCTGCCTTTCCCCATTACCCACACCTCGCCGGACTCCAGATCGAGGTGTTTGATATCGAGATTGACCAGTTCGGAGAGACGCAGGCCCGCGCCGTACATCACTTCCAGCATCGCCCGGTCGCGCACCGCCAGCGGATCGTTGAGATCAATATCCAGCAGTCGGTTCACGTCATCGACGTCGATATTTTTTGGTAAGTGACGCGGAATTTTCGGGGCGGATATGCCTTTTGCCGGGTTCGCCGTCAGCTCGCCCTGCGCCACCAGCCAGTCAAAGAAGCTGCGCAACGCGGAAAGCCGCAGCGCAAGGCTGGCGGGCCCCAAGCCCTGCTTGCGGCTGCGCACCGCCAGGCCACGAACCTGAGCGGCATCGCACTGCTGCCAGCTTTTCAGTCCTGCCGGTTCAGCCAGCGCCATCAGCGCTTCGAGCTGACGCCGGTAGTTCAGCAGCGTAATCGGGCTGAGCTGACGCTCGACGCCCAGATAACGCAGAAAACGTTCAACGGCGGTGAATAACGGGGAGTCGGTCATGCGCGTTCAACCCAGCGCTCCAACAGACCCGGCAGCATTAACGCGATCTCCTGCAGCAGCTGGGTACCCTGACCAGGCTGGTAATGCTGAGCGTCGCGGCTGCTGAACAGCATCACGCCAGGGGCATCATCGCCGCCGAGCAGCGACATCGCGACCGAGCCGATAGCTTTCGCTTCCGGCAGTACCACCAGCAGCTCCGGCCCGTGCAGCGGCCCGAGGTAATGGCGAGCCTGGCCAAGGCGCTGAATGCGGATGGGCTCAAACGCCTGCCGGCTCAGCGCCAGATGAGTGAATTTCGATGGCGCACCGAGCCGCCAGCTGTCGGGAAACAGACGCACCGTCGCCCCCGCCAGCCCGATCTCACGGGCCCAGCGGTGAAAGCGGTTCAGCATCTCATCGAGGCTTTCCGCTGACGCCAGCCGCGTTTGCAGATGCAGCAGGCGCTGGAACAGGCTTTCATTCGCCGTCGCCTGCTCCATCAGCAGCATCATGTTCTCTTCCAGCACGTTGATATGATTACGTGCCCGCACCATATGCCATTCCACCAGCGAAATGGTGCCACGCACCGGATGCGGTACGCGCATGTGTTCCACGAGGGCTGCATTGCGAATAAAGAATTCAGGATGTTGCAACAGATAGTCCACCACCGCGCGATCGTCCAGCGCGCCGGTGATTTCCTGCTGTTCTTCCCCGACTTGTTTCATAAGTGAATAAATCCGTCGTAGACATGTGCCGCCGGGCCAGTCATAAACAACGGTTGGCCCGGGCCTTTCCAGGCGATATCAAGACGCCCGCCTGGCAATTCCACGCGTACTTCTTCGGCCAGCAATCCTTGTTGGATGCCCACCGCGACCGCCGCACAAGCACCGCTGCCGCAGGCCTGAGTTTCACCCGCGCCGCGTTCATATACCCGCAGACGAATGCGATTCCGCTCGACGACCTGCATAAAGCCGATGTTCGCGCGTTCCGGGAAGCGTTCGTGGCTTTCCATCACCGGGCCCAACGTTTCTACCGCCGCGGTTTCCACATCATCGACCTGGATAACACAGTGCGGATTACCCATCGAGACGACGCCGCACAATACTGTCTGTTCCGCCGCGCGCATGATATAGGTCTTTTCCGCTTTGTTGGCGCGGAAAGGCACCTGAGAGGGCTCGAAATTTGGCTCGCCCATATTCACCCGCACCAGATCGTCTTCCGTTACGCTTAATACCATACGACCGTTCGCCGTGCTCACGCGGATGTCACGTTTATTGGTCAGGCCTTTCAGGCGCACGAAGCGGGCAAAGCAGCGCGCGCCGTTGCCGCACTGCGAGACTTCACTGCCGTCGGCGTTGAAGATGCGATAGTGGAAATCCAGATCAGGATCGTAAGGCGGTTCAACCACCAGCAGCTGATCGAAACCAACGCCCAGATGACGATCCGCCAGGCGGCGAATCAGCTCCGGTGAGAAAAAAACATTCTGCGTTACCGCGTCAACGACCATAAAGTCGTTGCCAAGGCCATGCATTTTAGAGAACTGCATCATCTACTCCAGTTGCGCGGAACAGAACGTTATCGTTAATAGTTTATCTGGGTCGGGCCGCCGCTATCACCGCGATCGTTACGATCTGGCGTCGAGCTCTGGATCCCGCTATCGACCGGTTTGGTCGGCGGTTCAGCCGTCTTTTCTGCCGGAGGGAAGTACAACGGCCCCTTCAGACCACAGCCGGTCAGGCTAAAGACCGCCAATAAAACGGCAAGCGCTGGAAAAACGTTTTTCATTGATAGTTGCCCGTGATTCACTCTTTCTGCTTTCTATCATCGCAGGAGAAGACGTAAAAGCAAGCGTTTAGCATCCGACTGCGCGCGCTTTTGTTTCGCGCTATACTGCCGACATCTTCAAAAAAGCAGGGTAGAACGATGAACGACAGTGAATTCCATCGCCTGGCTGACAGCCTGTGGATGACCATCGAAGAGCGTCTGGACGACCGCGACGGCGATAGCGATATCGACTGTGAAATTAACGGCGGCGTACTGACCCTCAGTTTTGAAAACGGCAGCAAAATCATTATCAACCGTCAGGAGCCACTGCATCAGGTGTGGCTGGCTACGAAACAAGGCGGCTATCATTTTGATTTAAAAGGTGATGAGTGGGTTTGCGATCGCAGCGGGGAAACCTTCTGGGATCTGCTGGAGCAGGCGGCCACACAGCAGGCCGGCGAAGAGGTCAGCTTCCGTTAAGGTTATTACCCGGATAGCGGCGCGTCGCGCGTTATCCGGGTGACCGGTACTCAGGAGACGTTCTCAGGAATAGTGCTGCTGCAGCATCGGTGAGACGGCAGTATCCTGGTTCACCGGCGTCGCGGTGGTGCCGATCGCCTGGCTCCGGAAAGGAATCACCTGCGGTCTGCCGTCTACGTCAACAATCTGATAGAACTGCGGCAGGTTGAAGTTGATAAAGCTGGAGCCGTAGGTAAAGCGGTCATGGGATGACGAGTAGAAACGACTCACGTCACGCACCAGCTCCTCTTTGCTGCCTTCGCAATGGTGATACACCTCAGCGCGGTTGCTCTCATCGAGAATATAGATGTTAAACCCGCTGTCGTTATCGGCATCTTCGAAGAAGAACTGAATAATCCCTTCACTGGCAAACCCGTCCACCACCTGCGGCAGTTTAACGTGGTTGGTTTCCACCTGAACCGACAGGCCATGCAGTTTGTTATGCGAGATAGCGCCGTAGAATTCGATCGCGTTTTCCAGCTTCTGCACCGAAACATTCAGCCGCTCGAAGAACAGGCCCCACGTCTGCCCGGACACGCGCAGCGCCTTAAAGCGGCCGGTATCCTGGCGAGTACTCGAAAGACGCAGTTCAATGCACTCGGAAACCATCTGCTGCACGCGGGTACGGATTAAGCCGCGCAGGTGCTGGCTGTAACAGAAGACCTCAACGCTGTCCGGCGGCGCCGCATCCTGGTGCATTTTGCCCAGAATGGTTTTCAGCGCTTCGATCATCGCCTGCTCGCCGTTAAAGTGCAGGGTTCGCACTTCATTCCACGAGTTACGATACAGCAGGTCGACGCTGCCAATTAAACACTTCTGCTCTTCACCAAAGCTAAATACATCCAGCTTACGGAAGTCAAAATGCACCACCTGATTGCGAAACGCTGCGGTCGGGTCATATTCGAGGTTAACGATAATGGCCAGGTGGCGAATTTCGCACGGACTGTACAGCGCTTTTGGCGTTGGCGACGGCAGACGCAGCGGGAAGTGGTGCGACACATCGGCTACCATCTCCTGCAGTTTCGCCAGATCGACGATACCGTTGCCCTTAATAAACAGGCGAGTACGTGACGTCAGCAGGCCATTAAACCAGGCCCATGCCACCAGCTTATTAAGATAACGGTTATATTCCAGCGGCTGATGGCTGATGATCGATTCCATATCCGGCGCGCGGTTATAGACATACCAGCCGGTGCGGTTGGCACGGCCAGGCGGCACGTGGATAAAGGTCAGATTCGGCTCGGAGAGATCCGGTGAAATTTGCGGGTTCACCAGCGTCACTTTCCCCGGCAGCGCTTCAAAAGCCGCATACAGCTTACGGGTCAGGACGCCGATATCCTGCGGACTGGCGGACACGCTCAAATTATTGCGGCGCGCAAAGCGGATCAGGTTGCGATAGCTTTGCATCATCGCATCCAGCAGCTCGTTGTGCGCTTTGCGGACTTCGTCGATCTTCCAGTTTGCCCGGTTGTCCAGCATCATCAGACGCTTTTCATCCCAGCCCCACTCTTTGACCAGATGGCTGACGACTTCACGACGCCAGCCCACGCAGGCGCGCTCGCGGCTGAGTTTTTCGCAGACTTTCAGGTAGAAGCAACGGCGCACCAGATCGAGACGAGTGTCATCTTCGATCGCCTGCAGATAGGCGGTAACGCGCTCCAGCATCATGCAGTAAGGGTCGAGGCCAAACGAGACAATTTCACCGTCATGCAGACGCTGTTTAATGTCTTTCGCCAGCAGCCGGTTATTCGGGTATTCCCAGGAGTACGCTTCCAGCAGCAGGGTTTTCAGCACCGCCTTGTAGGGCGAGTCGATACTTTTATACAGCTGCCACAGGCTGGCGCCGAAGTACTCTTCCGCCGACAACGAGCTCAGGCCGCCGAGATCCAGCCACTCGTTTGGCGTCAGTACGCCCTGGGCATACAGGCTCATGACGTAATCGTCGTAGTGCTCTTCTTCTTCGCACGGCACCATATTCCACAGAATACGTTTCCCGGCGAGGCGCACCGCGGTGCGGTAGAACTCATCGAGCAACAAAATATGCTGCGTGGAGCCGCAGTCTTCGCCGCCCAGGCTACCGCTTTCGTTGTGGCGGAAACGGTTTTCGTCAATCAGGAAGAAGCTGACTTCAACGCCCAGCGATGCCGCCCAGCTTTCAAGCAGGCTGCATTTACGTTGTAACAGCTGGCGTTCTTCGGTATCGAGCCATGCCTGATGGCACACCCAGATATCGAGGTCGGAGGAACAGCTTTGCCCTACAGAGGAAGTACTGCCCATCGAGTACAGGCCGGTAATCGGCAGCTCGCCTTTCGGCGGCTCCTGCGTCAGCAGGCCCCGGTGGAGTTCCAGTTCATCAAGGTAGTGGCGTTGGGTTTCATCAGGCGTGTAGAGGCAAATGCCACGGGGAACGTTACCGTCAAGGTAACCCGGCATCAACGGGTGATGATAATGTAATAATGTCGGCAGTAGACTGTAAACCTGCTGGAAAGCGGGTCCCATGGCAGCAAGCGCGCGATCTACGCGCAGTTGGTTAATGGCATCCAGTCTCTGTTTCAGTGTCTCAATATAGAGGTACAAGACATATCGCCTGATGTTCAAAAAACCGTCGTACAATAGTACGGAGGATTTCAGTATTTCAACAAAAACCGTCACCATTCGTCGTCGGTGTGGTTGTGATGAACTGCTGACGGACAAATGGTTTAAAACGTGATCAATCTAACACCTTGCTGATTGACCGTAAAGAAAGATGCGCTACATACAAGTGTAGCACCGTTTGCTGTGTGTAAATTCATCACTACGGTTGCGGCAACCGCAATGCGCATCAAACGTCAATAACCAAAGCGCCACGGCCCTATACCCACAAAACTAACATCCCTAAGGCAACAATGTTAGGATAGTTTGTGGTCGACAATGACGGTAACAAGCATGTTAGACAAAGTTTTGAGAATTGCCACACGGCAAAGCCCACTTGCGCTATGGCAGGCGCATTATGTGAAAGATCGCCTTGAGTCCTGCCATCCTGGCCTGGTTGTAGAACTGGTGCCGATGGTCACGCGCGGCGACGTACTCCTTGATACACCGCTGGCAAAAGTGGGCGGTAAAGGTTTATTTGTCAAAGAATTAGAGCTGGCCATCATGGAAGGACGCGCGGATATCGCCGTGCACTCCATGAAAGATGTTCCCGTCGAGTTCCCTGAGGGGCTGGGACTGGTCACCATTTGCGAGCGTGAAGATCCGCGCGATGCTTTTGTCTCGAATAATTACGCCTCGATCGATGCGCTACCGCACGGCAGCGTTGTTGGCACATCAAGTTTACGCCGTCAGTGCCAGCTGGCAGCCCGCCGTCCGGATCTGGTGATCCGCTCGCTGCGCGGCAACGTGGGCACGCGTCTTGGCAAACTTGATAGCGGCGAATATGACGCTATTATCCTCGCCGCCGCCGGGCTCAAGCGCCTGGGGCTGGAAGCGCGCATTCGCCAGCCGTTAACGCCGGAGCAGTCGCTGCCTGCCGTCGGTCAGGGCGCCGTTGGAATTGAATGTCGCCTCGACGATAGCTGGACCCAGACGCTGCTGGCCCCGCTCAATCACGACGAGACCGCCATTCGGGTCCGCGCCGAACGGGCGATGAACACCCGGCTGGAAGGTGGCTGTCAGGTGCCTATCGGCAGCTACGCCGAGCTTATCGATGGTGAGCTGTGGCTGCGGGCGCTGGTTGGCGCGCCGGACGGTTCGCAAATAGTCCAGGGCGAGCGACGCGGTCAGCCGCAAGAGGCGGAACGTCTCGGCGTTTCGCTTGCGGAAGAGCTGCTGGATAACGGCGCCCGCGATATTCTCGCCGCGGTGTATGCCGGAGAAGCTCCGCGATGAGCATCCTGGTCACCCGTCCGCTGCCGCAAGGCGAAGAGCTGGTCAGCCGCCTGCGCTTGCAAGGACAGGAGGCCTGGAGCTTTCCGCTTATTGAATTTACACCCGGTCGCGAACTACACGCGTTAAGCGGTCAGCTGGCCGCCTTATCCGCCGGCGATCTTCTGTTCGCACTGTCGCAGCACGCCGTCGAGTTTGCTCACGCGCGCCTGCATCAGCTGGGTCAGCGCTGGCCGCAGACAGCGGACTATTTCGCGATTGGCCGCACCACCGCACTGGCGCTGCATACGGTCAGTGGTCAGAATATTCGCTACCCATTAGATCGGGAAATCAGCGAAGTCTTGCTACAATTACCTGAATTACAAAACATTGCGGGAAAGAAGGCGCTCCTTCTTCGCGGTAATGGTGGCCGGGAATTGTTAGGTGAAACACTCCGCGAACGCGGTGCCGAAGTCACTTTTTGTGAATGTTATCAACGTAATACAAAGCTTTATGATGGCGCAGAAGAAGCAATGCGCTGGCAGTCCCGCGGCATCAACACCCTGGTCATTACCAGCGGTGAGATGCTGCAACAGCTTTGGACACTGATGCCGCAGTGGTATCACGAGCGGTGGCTCCTACGCTGTCGCATTGTCGTTGTCAGTGAACGCCTGGCCCGGCAGGCCCGTGATTTGGGCTGGCAGGATATCCAGGTTGCCGATGGTGCCGACAACGATGCGCTGCTACGCGCATTACAATAACTCTCAACATTGGAAGCCATAATGACGGAACAACAAAACCAATCCGCCGTGGTTGAAGAGACCAGGGAGGCCGTGGACAAGACGCCACAGCCAGAGAATAGCGGAAAGAAAAACGGCGGTAATAAAACCAGCCTCGTCCTTAGCGCGGTGGCTATCGCCATTGCCCTCGCCGCTGGCGTGGGCCTGTTTAGTTTGAATAAACAGCAAGTCTCCCGGCAGAACGAAACCAGTACGGTGCTTGGCGACCAGGTCGCCGCGCTGCTTAAAGCGCAAGAGAGCCAGAAAAATGAATTCAACAGTCTGCTTAAACAACAGGCTGACCAGCTCGCCGACGCCAGGCACCAACAAGAAGCGCTGACAAAGCAGCTGGAAGAAGTACAGCAAAAAGTGGCGGTGATTTCCGGCAGCGATGCCAAAACCTGGCTGCTGGCACAGGCCGACTTCCTGGTAAAATCCGCCGGGCGTAAGCTGTGGAGCGATCAGGACGTCACCACCGCCGCCGCGCTGCTGAAAAGCGCCGACGCCAGCCTTGCCGATATGAACGATCCCAGCCTGATCGGCGCTCGCCGCGCTATCACCGACGATATTTCTACGTTGTCAGCGGTCAGCCAGGTGGACTACGACGGTATTATCCTCAAGGTCAACCAGCTCGCGAACCAGATCGATAACCTGCGTCTCGCCGATAACAACGACGACGACTCCCCGATGGATTCCGACAGCGAAGAGCTCTCCAGCTCCATTAGTGAATGGCGCGTCAATCTGCAGAAAAGCTGGCAGAACTTTATGGACAGCTTTATTACCATTCGTCGCCGCGACGAAACGGCAGTGCCGCTGCTGGCACCGAACCAGGACGTCTATCTGCGCGAAAATATTCGCTCCCGTCTGCTGGTTGCTGCCCAGGCGGTCCCACGCCATCAGGAAGAAACCTACAAGCAGGCGCTGGATAACGTCTCAACGTGGGTGCGGGCGTATTACGATACCGAAGATGCCACTACCAAGGCCTTCCTTGAGGATGTCGATAAGCTGAGCCAGCAAAGCATCACGATGAGCGTGCCGGATAATCTGCAGAGCCAGGCCATCCTTGAGAAACTGATGCAAACGCGAGTCCGTAGCCTGATGGCACAACCTGCCGTCACCCAGAGCAGCGCGCCGGCTCCTGCAGCCCCTGCCCCATCGGCACCAGTGCCAGCACCTGAACCGGCACCTGCACACGCGGCACAAGGAGAGTAACGCATGTTGAAAATTCTCTTACTGTTCGCGCTGTTGATCGCCGGGATCGTGGTCGGTCCGATTATCTCCGGGCACCAGGGATATGTGCTGATCCAAACCGATAACTACAACATCGAAACCAGCGTCACCGGGCTGGTCATCATTATGATCCTCACGATGGTGGTGTTGTTTGCCATCGAATGGCTGTTCCGTCGTATTTTCCGCACCGGCGCGCATACCCGCGGCTGGTTCGTCGGCCGTAAGCGCCGTCGCGCACGCAAACAGACCGAGCAGGCGCTGCTCAAGCTGGCGGAAGGCGACTACCAGCAGGTTGAGAAGCTGATGGCGAAAAACGCCGATCATGCTGAGCAGCCGGTGGTGAACTACCTGATGGCGGCGGAAGCGGCGCAGCAACGTGGCGACGATGCCCGGGCCAATCAGCATCTGGAACGCGCGACTGAGCTTGCCGGGGACGATCTCATCCCGGTTGAGATCGCTCGCGTGCGTCTGCAGCTGGCCCGCAATGAGAATCTTGCGGCGCGCCACGGCATTGATAAATTGCTGGAAATTACCCCCAGACATCCCGAAGTACTGCGTCTGGCTGAACAAGCCTATACCCGCACCGGAGCGTGGAATTCCCTGCTGGATATCATCCCGTCCATGGCGAAAGCCAACGTCGGCGATGAAGAACACCGCGCCGCGCTGGAGCAGCAGGCCTGGGTTGGCCTGATGGGGCAAACGCTGGCCGACCGCGGTAGCGACGGGCTGCGTGAATGGTGGAAGAGTCAGAATCGCAAAACCCGCAGCCAGGTGACGTTACAGGTAGCGATGGCTAATCTGCTTATCGAGAGCGACGATCACGATACCGCACAGCAGATTATTATCGACGGTCTGAAAAAGCAGTATGACGACCGCCTGGCGATGCTGATTCCGCGCCTGAAGACCAATAATCCTGAGCAGTTGGAAAAAGTCCTGCGTCAGCAGATCAAAACCGTCGGCGATCGTCCATTGCTGTGGAGCACCCTGGGGCAATCCCTGATGCGTCACGGCGAGTGGCAAGAAGCCAGCATTGCGTTTCGTGCCGCACTGAAACAGCGTCCGGATGCCTTCGATTATGCCTGGCTGGCCGATACGCTGGACCGGATGCATCAACCGGAAGAGGCAGCATTAATGCGCCGTGATGGCCTGCTGTTAACCCTGCAGAACAATCCGCAAGCGTAACCGCTCTTTTGCTATCGCCTCTTCTGGGGGCGATAGCGCTCTCCTCAGCACCCGCTTTTTACTCTCTCTTCCTTTCTCTTGCTTCATTCTTGCTGTTGCCATCGGCTGCCAACCCCTGAAATAAAAAAACGCCTGCACTGAAATCAGGGCAGGCGTTAAAACAGGTCTGTTTGACAACAAATTGGGTGCTTCACTCAACGTAATGTCCATGGTGTTTGATGAGGCTAAACGCGACATCTGTCAGTGGACGATAAGCACCATTAAACGGCTCTGCATCATTCCTGAGTTTATGAGGCACGAAGGCGAACATAAGAGATGGAATGAGCATCTACCCGGA
Organism: Klebsiella sp. B345; assembly: GCF_051131735.1. Classification (NCBI taxonomy): domain Bacteria; kingdom Pseudomonadati; phylum Pseudomonadota; class Gammaproteobacteria; order Enterobacterales; family Enterobacteriaceae; genus Klebsiella; species Klebsiella sp. B345. The sequence continues at coordinate 3,143,720 of NZ_CP180443.1, read as the reverse complement.
TATTATCGCACAGGATCGGGGGAAAATGTATCTGTCCGGACAATGAATTGAGACTATTCTGGGCAATACATCGCATCACGATGAGTGAAATATAAATAGCAATATCATGGGGATAGGTGATTTTTCTGCGAGCGCAGAAAACAAAAAACCCCGCCGAAGCGGGGTTCAAAATTGGTCGGCGAGAGAGGATTCGAACCTCCGACCCACTGGTCCCAAACCAGTTGCGCTACCAAGCTGCGCTACTCGCCGATATACTGCTTTTTGAATTTTTAGTTCAATTCTTTAAAGTCGTGGTGCGAGGGGGGGGACTCGAACCCCCACATCCTAAGGACACTAACACCTGAAGCTAGCGCGTCTACCAATTCCGCCACCTTCGCAATTCACAACTCTATCAAATAATGGGGTGGCTAATGGGATTCGAACCCACGACAACTGGAATCACAATCCAGGGCTCTACCAACTGAGCTATAGCCACCACTACAAATCTTTTCACGCGGCCCTGTTGAAACAGTCCACCGCAGCTCAAGCACCGGGTTAAATGGTGCGCCCGACAGGATTCGAACCTGAGACCTCTGCCTCCGGAGGGCAGCGCTCTATCCAGCTGAGCTACGGGCGCTTAGCGCCGTTGCGGGGTCGGATATTACGGACTTCCCCCCCCGCTGTCTAGTGCCTTTTTAAATAAAATTACTGTTTGGTCACGCTTTGTTCATTTTGGCGTTTATTCCGCCGTTTTCTCGGCATTCCCCTGTCTGGCGAAGCCAAAAACCCGATAAATGAGCGTCACCAGGGCGAGGAAAAGAATACCGACGAACAGCGACATACGGGTATCGTCATTAAAACCCATGCCGATCAGCACACAAATCAGAAACGCCATCGTCAGATAGTTCGCCCACGGGAACAGCAGCGAACGGAAAGGATGGCTGGCAATAGCCTCCTGATGGGTACGACGGAAACGGATCTGGCTAATCAGGATCACGAACCACGGAACCATCCCCGGCAGCACGCTGGCGCTGTAGACATAAACGAACACCCGCTGCGGGTTGGGGATAATATAGTTCAGGCAGGAGCCGACCAGCAGAATCAGAATCGACAGCGCGACGCCCACGGCAGGCACACCGTTGCGTGAGACTTTGCCAATAGCTGCCGGCAGCTGGCGGTTCTTCGCCAGCGCATAGAGCATCCGCCCGCAGCTGTACATCCCGCTGTTACAACCGGAAAGCGCTGCCGTCAGCACCACAAAGTTGATAATCCCGGCGGCAGCCGTAATACCTATTTTCGCGAAGGTCAGGACAAACGGACTGCCACCTGAACCAATTTGGTTCCACGGGAAAATAGTGACAATCACGAAAATGGCGCCCACATAAAAAATCAGGATCCGCCACAGGACTTTCCCCACCGCGCTGCGCAACGTGACCTGCGGGTTTTTCGCCTCGCCTGCGGTGATACCAATCAGCTCAACGCCCTGATAGGACGCCACCACAATACACAGCGCCGTCAGGAAGCCCTTCCAGCCGCCGGCAAAGAACCCGCCGTGCTCGCTGAGGTTCGAAAAGCCGATGGCGTGACCGCCGTTGCCGAAGCCAAAGAAGATCACCCCCAGCCCGACGACAATCATCACGATAATGGTGGTGACTTTGATCATCGCGAACCAGAATTCGATTTCACCGTACAGACGCACCGCCGCCAGGTTTGCCAGCGCCACCAGCCCGACGGCTATCAACGCCGGTATCCATTGCGCCATCTCCGGGAACCAGAACTGCACATAGACCCCGATGGCCGTAATCTCCGAGATCCCCACCGCCATCCACATAAACCAGTAGGACCAGGCGGTAAGGTAGCCGAAGAACGGGCTCATATAACGGTGCGCATATACGGCGAATGAACCGGTTACCGGCTCCAGGAACAGCATTTCGCCCATCGAGCGCATGATAAAGAAGACAAATAAACCGGCGATAATATACGCCAGCAGAACGGATGGACCGGCCCACTTAAGCGTACTTGCCGCCCCCATAAATAACCCTACGCCAATCGTCCCGCCAAGGGCGATCAGTTCAATATGCCTGGCCTCCAGCCCGCGCTGGAGTTCGACTTTTTTCTCGGTCATATAGCCTCTTGTGTTTGCCTTGCCTCCGGTTTTTATCCCTCATCCAGCGTGCTGGATGGCGCCGCACAAATGATCGACGCCACGGGGAGTGACAGGTTTGTCACCTTGATTGATCTCCCCAATAGAGTGGTGCATATACCGGTTATTTTTATGAATGGATGAAAGGAAATAGCCCTGCCTGCGCGATGGCACCGGGTGCCCGTCGCGCGTTAAGCATGCAAATGGTTAATGAATTTTGAGGAAATGGCAAATAAAGTATCAGGCGAGTTAACTATTCACGCAGAATATGTACACAAACTCGCCGGACAGCGGTGGAATATCAGAGTTGACCGGTATAATACCAACGTAAATATCGCAGCAGGCGGATCTGTCGTTTAATTCGACTCGGCTGGGATACCAGACGATAAAACCACTCCAGGCCAAGGTTCTGCCAGAACCGCGGCGCCCGCTGGACATGGCCGGTGAAGACGTCATAGGTACCGCCTACGCCCATGTACAACGCCTGGGGATAAACTTCACGGCAGTCACGCATCAGGATCTCCTGGCGCGGTGAGCCCATCGCGACGGTGACGATTTTGGCACCGCTGTCGCGGATTTGCTCAAACAGCGCCTGACGTCGATCGGCGGCGAAATAGCCATCCTGGCTGCCCACGATATTGACGTTCCAGCGAGCACGCAGCTGTGCCTCGGTCTGGGCCAGTATTTCTGGTTTGCCACCCACCAGATAGACCGGTGTGCCCTGCGCGCCTGCGCGCTCCATCAGCGCTTCCCACAGGTCAGCCCCTGCCACGCGCGACACCTGCGCCTGCGGGTATTTTTTCCGCAACGAGCGTACCACGCTGATGCCGTCGGCGTATTTAAACTCCGCGGCCTCAATCAGCGCCCGGACTTCGGGATTGTCCTCAACCGCCAGCATTTTCTCCGCATTGATCGCCACCAGCGTTCCCTGGCGAATCGTGCCGTCGGCGTAAAGATAATCCAGAGCGTGCTGCATATTACGCCAGCCGATAAGTTGTAAGCCTCTCAGCAGATACAACGGCGCCGAAATGGTCTCAGTCATGTTCATCCTTATCTGACCTGAGGTTGTGAAAGCGGTTTGACCCGCCGATGAATCAACCCCGCACTATCCAGCAGCCAGTACAGCAGTTTCGCCGCCAGTAAACAGATGCCAAAGATCACGAGGAAAAACACCACGCGCGAGCCAAACGAATCCAGCCCTTCGCGCGCCAGCACTATCATGTTGAAGATAGCGCCAAAACAGAAGCTATGCAGAATAGCCGCTTTATAGCGGTTAGTTTCCCGGTTGCCCAGCTCATACAGCCAGTCGAACCATTTGATGATAAGCCCAACCGCCACCGCACCCAGCGGCACAAACCATACGCCGCCCATCACCACCAGCGAGCCGATCAGCGTGGGGGAAATAGCCAGGCCAGAGTGGTTGTTCAGCACTTCCCAGGTAAAGTAGTTGGCGGTGTTGAGCACCATCGATGGCCGGCCGTGCCACATCCAGCTGGGAATAAAGACGTAGAAGTCGCGGATCATCGGCGCCAGCCCCTGGAACTCGATCTTATCGTAGTTCTGCAGCAGCAGCGCGAGGTTCTCCCACGGCGAGAAGGTATCGCGGGTCAGGTACAGGAAAGTATAAAACGCTTCATCACCGCTGACGTTCATCCCATAGCGTTTAAGCGCCAGCCAGAACATCCCCACAATCCCCAGGACGCCTGCTGCCGCCAGCATCCACAGGCTAATCCAGCCCCGAATGATGCCGATAAACAAGAAGATAGCGAAAGCGATAATAATGTTGGCGCGGGTACCGCCGACAATCGCGTAGGTCAGCAGGCCGAATGCCGCGGTGCTGATCAGGAAGAAGATCCACGCCTTATAATCCTGGCGCAGGAAGTAGACCACCAGCATCGCCGGGATAAAGAAATAGAAAAATCGCTTCAACGCCACGCCGGAGACTTCACTGGAGAAGATCTGGCTGTAAGAGTTGAGCCGGAACAGCAAGAAGCCGTTATGGGCAAAGAAAATCCCAAGGCATAACAGGGCAATACCCAGCAAAATGCCCCAGGCCAGATGGGTTTCCACGCGGTTCATAGTAAACAGCGGGCGGCGCTGGCTATTGTCTGTGGCCGATCGCAGACGGGTCTTATAGGTCACGTAGTAGACCGCGTAGAAGCACACCGACACCAGCAGCGTTTGCAGCAGCACGTCCGGCGGGGCGACGCTCACATCAAAGCGGAACACCAGAATGCTGGTCAGCGGGAAGCCAAAGAAGAACGTCAACAAAAACAGCAACGAGAAAAACACGTTGAAGTTAAAGCGCACACGGCGAAACTCAAAGTAGGTCAGGGTGGCGATAAACAGCGTCGATAGCAGCCAGACCACCAGCAGTCCGCAAAATGGCATTAATGTCATGAGTTGCCCCCCGCCGCAATCCGCAACGCCTGCTGCCAGCCCGCGAGATAGTTCGGGCGGAAGAAAGCAATCTGGTTCTTATCAACGCCAGCCAGCTGGCGCTGCGCCTCGCGTACGACGGCGACATCCAGCGCATCGCCGGTAAACAGTACCGGGATATGCTGCTCCGTCATATCCTGCCAGAACGGATTCTCCCGGTTCAGTACACAGGGGATACCCGCCTGAATCAACAGACATAATGTACCGATACCTTGCTGGCGGGCAAACAGGAAGTACCCCAGATCGCAGCGACGCAGCAGGTCCAGATAATCATGAAATTCTAGCTTTTCGCTCAGTATCTGCAGGTGCGCGGCGCAGAACAACGCCGCCCCTTCCGCCTGCACTTCGCGAATATAGTCCGCATTGTTTTCCGGGTAGCCCATCGGCAGGATCACGTTCACCGTATCGCCAAACTGCTGATGAATAGCCCGCAACGCCGCAATATGCTCGTTGCTGCGATCGCCCGAATTACCGACCAGAATGGTCAACGTCTGGGACTGCGGCGCGCTATCGGCCAGCGAATTAAGCGCCGGGTCCATACGCGTCGGGAAATAGAGCAGTTCGCCAGGCACGCGCGGATGGCGACGGGCAAACCAGCTCAGATCGCCCCGGGTGGCAAATACGCGCCCGACTCTCCCCTGCGCCAGACGTCGCAGCGGGTAGAACAGACGGAACTTCAGGCTGGACGAATTCTCATACAGATCGGCGCCCCAGATATGCCAGTTAAACTGGGCGGGACGAATGCCGCCACTCAGCAGAGCCAGCCACAGCCCGGTATTAAACTGACCATGGAAAAAAAAGCGCTGCTGCCGATTGGCCTTTGCCTGAGCAATGACCGCCTGCGCCAGTGACTTTTTCCCGGAATAGCAGGTGATCGACAACGCCGGGTACGCCTCGCGCATTCCTGTTGCATCACCGACGACCATAAACAGACGCGCCTGCTCGTCATGTGCGGCCAGTTCGTCGTTAAAAAACCGCAGAACGGTCTGGTTGTGGTGCGGGATATCCGATCCCAGTACATGTATCAGTGCTGTCATGCCCGTCTACGCCAGAGTAAAAACACGCCACTACAAAGGGCGAAATAAACAATATAAGTTGCCATATACGCCTGCGCCGCCCCAATTGCACCATTCGCTGGGATCAGCCAGTGCGAGAAAGCGGTCAGCAGCGTAAACTGGCTGATTTCCGTAAGTATATAAAAGCGCAGTGATGCTTTCGCGATCACCAGATAACCATAAACATAGGCACCCACCTTAAGCACATCGCCCACCAGTTGCCAGGCAAACAGGTCACGCATCGCCGTAAAGCGGTCTGAAAATAGCAGCCAGATGGCAAAGTCGCGTAACAACCAGACGGTTAAGCTCGCCGCAGCCACCGCCGGGAGGACAAATTTTAATGATTTGCCGATCTCGCGGGTAATCGCCGATTTGTCCGTCAATCGCGAGAGCGTCGGCAGCAGGTAAACGCTAAACGATGCGGTAATAAACTGCAGATAGGCATCGGAAATGCTGCTGACCCCTTGCCAGATCCCGACCGCTTCCCAGCCATAGCGCTCCGCCAGCAGATTACGCATCATCACGTAGGCCACCGGCAACGTCACCGAGGTCATCAGCGCCATCAGGGTAAATTTGGAAAGCTGCCCTGCCAGGCCGTTATCCCAGCGAGGCCGCAGCGCGCTGAGCGGAATGGTCCCACGCCGCCATAACACAATGGCCGCCGGCACCACCACCAGCGCCGGTACCAGCGCCAGCCCAAGCAGCGCGCCCTGATAGCCAGCAAAATGGTAGCAGCCATAGTAGGCCACGACGCCAATCAGGCTACCGGCGATCAACGACAGGGCATTCCCCGCCGCATCGCGAAAACCTTTCATCAACGCCAGCAGCAGGTTGGCCCACGCAATCCCCATTTGTACCAGCGCCACAAGGCGAACCAGCCCCTGGTAATGGGTGTGGCCAAACAGCCCCTGACTAATCGGTGCCGCCGCCAGCAGAAAGATAAGTGCCAACAACGTCGAGAAGCCGAGTACCATCGCCGAAGCGGTACCGACCACGTTATTGAGCTGCTGCCGATCGTCATGGTGTTGCGCGACCAGTTTGGTCACGCCATTGAAAATACCCGCACCTGCCAGCACGCCAAGCACGGTGACCAACTGGCGGAAGTTACCCGCCTGGCCAACCCCTGCTGGTCCATAGGAGACGGCCAGCAGTTTAACCACCAGCAGCCCGGCGCCAATTTTAACCAGCGTAGACGCGGCGGTCCACAGTGAAGCTCTAGCCAGCGACATATCAGGAGAAATAGCTCAGGAGCGAGTTAATCACCGTACGCTGGTTGGTCGACGTCAGGTTGTAGAACAGCGGCAGGCGCAGCAAACGCTCGCTTTCCTGAGTGGTGTGACGATCCTCACCGCGGAACTCGCCGAATTGCTCGCCCGCCGGGCAGCTATGCAGTGGAATGTAGTGGAACACCGCCAGGATTTCTGCCTCTTTCAGCCAGGCAATCAGGTTGCTGCGATCGTCGATATCGCGCAGCTTGATATAAAACATATGCGCGTTATGCCCGCAGTCAGCAGGAATGACGGGCAGATCGATGCGCCCGGCCTTGGCCAGCGGCAGCAGCGCGTCGTAATAACGCTGCCATAATGTCAGGCGCTGCTGGTTGATCTGCTCAGCCGCCTCCAGCTGTGCCCACAGGTAGGCCGCCTGCAGATCGGACATCAGGTAGCTGGATCCGATATCGCGCCAGGTGTACTTATCCACCAGGCCACGGAAGAACTGGCTGCGGTTAGTGCCCTTCTCGCGGATAATTTCTGCGCGCTCGATCAGCTGACGATCGTTGATCAGCGTCGCCCCACCTTCACCGCCGGCGGTGTAGTTTTTGGTTTCATGGAAGCTGAAACAGCCGATATGGCCGATGGTGCCCAGCGCGCGACCTTTGTAGGTCGACATCACGCCCTGTGCGGCATCTTCAACCACGAACAGGTTGTATTTGCTGGCAAGGGCCATGATGGTGTCCATCTCGCAGGCCACGCCGGCATAGTGCACCGGGACAATTGCCCGGGTCTTCTCGCTAATCGCGGCTTCAATCTTCGTTTCGTCGATGTTCATGGTATCGCGGCGAATATCAACAAAGACGATTTTTGCTCCGCGCAGTACAAAGGCGTTGGCGGTCGAAACAAAGGTGTAGCTTGGCATAATCACTTCATCGCCCGGCTGGATATTCAGCAGCAGCGCCGCCATCTCCAACGAAGCGGTGCAGGAAGGCGTCAGCAGCGCTTTTGCCGTCCCGAAACGCTGCTCCATCCATTGCTGGCAGCGGCGGGTAAATCCGCCATCGCCACACAGCTTGCCGCTGCCCATCGCGGATTGCATAAACTCAAGCTCGGTACCGACGACCGGCGGTGCGTTAAATGGGATCATGTTGTCACCTGTATAACCAGTACGCGGTGTTTTCCACATTCGCACCGCTGAGAATATAACGTTTAAGCGCGGCGGTATTGCCCATCTGGGTTGCCACCCGCAGTGTAGAGAGTTGACGATGTCTGGCCCAGCGCCGTGCGGCCTGCATCAGTTCAGCGCCGGCACCGCGGCCGGCCAACAGACCAATCCGGGCGTCCGTCTCGTTGAGCTGGCGCAGTGAAACAAACGCGCGAATATCGCCATCGGCGGCGCGAAAAATCAGGCACTGGTTATCAAACGTGCCGCGTACCGCGTTTTCAATCCATTGCGCATAGAACCGGCCGCTGGCGTCCGCCGCGTACCAGGGGGCGCGGAAGCGGCTTTGGGAAAACGCCTGGGCCGCCAGCTCGCGTAACCGGGGAATATCCGCCACGGTCGCCACATCACCGCACGCCCCGTCAGGGGTTCCGACCGGCAGCGCCAGATCGACCTCGCCTTCCACCAACTGGAAGCCCAGCTGCTGGAGAGCATCCAGCTGTTCGCTGTTATCTGCCGCGATCTTTGCTTGCAGACGTGACCAGCCCGCCAACGCTTGCGCGGTCAGCGGTGGGGCATCATCACGGAAACGGACTATCGCACTATGAATGCCAAAGAAGCGATTTTCCCATTCCAGGGGTTCAATACTGGCATGGAGAGACATGAGAGGTATCCCGGACAGGATGGTCAGGGCCAGCGCCAGAAAGACAACGCGGACGGGTGTCGCTGACCAACATTAGACTCACCGCCATACCCCTTTGGTATCGACAATATAGGTCTGCGTCACGCTGTCGCCGCTGATGGCTTTAAACTCATTATGGTCCACCAGCATCACCAGCACATCGGCACCGGCTAACGCATCCTCAAGCAAGGCCAGCGAACACAGGCCATCCAGTTGCTTCGGCAGTTGGTGAATATTCGGTTCAACCACCCAGGTGTCACCGCTGTGCCAATGGGCAATTTGCTTCGCGATAGCCATCGCCGGGCTTTCACGCAGATCGTCGATGTTTGGCTTAAACGCCAGGCCAAAGCAGGCGATTTTTAGTTCGCTGGCGCGCTTATTGCTGGCTGCCAGGCAATCCGCGACCTGTGCTTTCACCTGGCTAATAACCCAGTCAGGCTTATGATCGTTGACTTCACGGGCGGTGCGGATGAGTCGCGCCTGCTGCGGGTTTTGCGCCACGATAAACCACGGGTCGACCGCAATACAGTGCCCGCCAACTCCCGGGCCCGGCTGCAGGATATTGACGCGCGGATGACGGTTCGCCAGGCGAATCAGCTCCCAGACGTTAATCCCCTGCTCGGCGCAGATCAGCGACAGTTCGTTCGCAAAGGCAATATTGACGTCGCGGAAGCTGTTTTCGGTCAGCTTACACATCTCAGCGGTGCGGGAGTTGGTCACCACGCACTCGCCTTCAAGGAAGATTTTGTACAGTTCGCTAGCGCGTGCAGAACACACCGGTGACATACCGCCGATAACACGGTCATTTTTAATCAGCTCGACCATCACCTGCCCCGGCAGAACACGCTCCGGGCAGTAGGCAATATTAACGTCCGCCGCTTCACCGGCCTGCTGCGGGAAACTCAGATCCGGGCGCATTTCCGCCAGCCAGGCGGCCATCTGTTCGGTAGCCCCTACCGGAGAGGTCGACTCCAGAATCACCAGCGCCCCTTTCTGCAGCACCGGCGCAATAGATTTCGCCGCCGACTCCACAAAAACCATATCCGGCTCGTGCTGGTCTTTAAACGGCGTAGGAACCGCAATCAGGTAGGCATCCGCCGCAACCGGCGTGGTCGTGGCGCTTAAATAGCCCTGCTCGACCGCCGTTTTGACGACGCTCGCCAGATCCGGTTCAACGATATGAATCTCCCCACGGTTAATGGTCTCCACGGCATGTTGATTAATATCAACGCCGACCACCCGCTTCTGCCGGGAGGCGAACGCGGCAGCGGTTGGCAAGCCAATGTACCCGAGGCCAATCACTGAAATGGTAGAAAAACTCATAGCGTTACCTGATTTTTATTTTTAAGTGCGGACAAAATACGGTGACATGCCTGGCCATCGCCATAAGGATTATGCGCCCGGCTCATGGCCTGATATGCGGCATCATCTTTAAGCAAATGCATGACTTCAGCAACGATGCGCTGACGGTCGGTCCCGACCAGACGCACGGTGCCTGCGGCTACCGCCTCCGGACGCTCCGTCATGTCGCGCATCACCAGCACCGGTTTCCCCAGAGAGGGCGCTTCTTCCTGAATGCCGCCTGAGTCGGTGAGGATCAGCCAGGCGTTATCCATCAGCCAGACAAACGGCAGGTAATCCTGCGGTTCGATCAAAATCACGTTATCCACGTGGCCGAGAATACGATTTACCGGCTCGCTGACGTTCGGGTTCAGGTGAACCGGATAGACAATTTGTACTTCGGGATGGCTGGCGGCAATCTCTGCCAGCGCCTGGCAGATTTGCTCAAACCCACGACCGAAGCTCTCCCGGCGGTGGCCGGTGACCAGAATCATCTTCTTACCATTCGCCAGGAAAGGGTAACGCTGCATCAGCGTAGTACGCAGCGCTTCATCGCCCAGCGCCCGATCGCGAACCCAGAACAGCGCGTCGATCACCGTATTACCGGTCACCGTGATCTGGCCCGGCGCGATGTTTTCCTTCAGCAGGTTTTCCCGCGAAGTTTCCGTTGGCGCGAAGTGCCAGGTCGCCAGGTGCCCGGTCAACGTACGGTTGCCTTCTTCTGGCCAGGGTGAGCTCAGGTCGCCAGTACGCAGACCGGCTTCAACATGCCCGACCGGGATCTGCTGGTAAAAAGCAGCCAGGCTCGCGGCCATTGTCGTGGTGGTATCGCCATGAACCAGCACGACATCGGGTTTAAACGACTCCAGAACCGGCTTCAGCCCCTCGAGGATGCGGCAGGTAATTTCAGTCAGGCCCTGACCTGGCTGCATGATATTGAGGTCATAATCCGGAACAATAGAAAAAAGTTTTAGCACCTGATCGAGCATCTCGCGATGCTGCGCGGTGACGCACACTTTGGCCTCAAAGTGAGGATCCTTTGCCAGTGCGTGAACCAGAGGTGCCATTTTGATGGCTTCGGGTCTTGTGCCAAATACCGTTAGTACTTTCACATCGATTCTCTTCGATTAGGTGATGAAGTCCATTTGCCCTTCATCACTGGACCCGGCGACGCGATAATGCAACGCCTGCGCCAATGAGCGCCCCTACGATTCCCCACATCACCATAAGGAATACACGCCGCGGGCTATCACGTTTTACAGGTTCTTCCGGCGTACGCAAATACCGGTAAGTCTGAAAACGTGGGTCTAAGGTTGGCCCTACGTTGAGCGTATTCAGCATGGCACGACTTTGGTCATAGTCGAGATCGTATTCCGGACCAACCGCCTGCAAATTTTCCAGTCGTGCCTGCAGCATCGGCCTGCCGAGTAAAAACAGTTCGGAATCCGGAAGCTGGTCCGCCGGAACATCCGTTTCGCTACGGGAAATATTGTGCTGCTGTGCAACTTTCAACGCCTCTTCCACGCTGTGGGTGCGGCGGTTGAAAATTTCGCGCGCCACTTCCTCCTGGCGTTTCACCTGCGCTTTCATCTGTACGGTACGTGCCGCCCAGGCGCCGCGCAGTTCATCGTTCAGATGCCCTGCTGCACGTTGGCTGGCGAACGCGACGTACTGGCGCAGCAGATTATTGGCATCCGGTGCGGTTTCCGCCGTCAGCTTCACGCTGTCGTTAACGTTTTTCAGCGGGTCGCCGGGCATAAACTGAATGTTATTGATCAGCTCATCCAGCAGCGCGGCATCGGCCCGGGCATTGCCCGACTGACGCTGCTTGTAGTAATCCGTCTGCAACCAAAAATCGCGGCGGGTATCCCAGGAGCCCTGCTGCATGATGAACTCTTTGTAGGCCTGATCCATCGCCGAAGGCTGGTCGACCGGCACAAGATTGGCTTTGATATCCAGATTGCGTAAGAACTGCTGCTGAGAATAGTAGCCACCCAGCATATTGACGGTGGGCCGATCGGTTATCGCCGTTGCACTCCACTCCTGGCGAGCAAAGAAGGCATAAACCAGAACGATCAGCGCAAATAGCACGGCCATGCCGACTATCCAGATTTTTCCTGCCCATAAGGCGCGAAACAGCCCGCGAATATCCAGCTCATTCTCAACGTTCACTGCTTGTGCTCCCGGTAATGGTTGAGTCATCACGTCCCCAGTTCTACTTGGTTAATTTTGGATTATTGCCGCTGTGCCGCCGAATTCTACGTCTGATGCGTTTAACCAGTCGCGCCACTTTCCATGCGCGTTTAATGCAGTAGCCATAAAGGAAAAAGGCCAATAAAAAGAGGATTAACATCACCCATTCAGGAACGATGCGGGTGTATTCCGCCGCCACGCCCACCAGCGCCAGTATTGCCGCTGCCAGAGTAATCAGTACAAACGCTTGCCGGGAAGTAAACCCGGCACGCATGATCAAATGATGAATGTGCTGGCGGTCCGGAGAGAACGGACTCATCCCCTTACGCAGGCGACGATACATAATCGCCACCATATCCATGAGCGGAATCGCAATAATCCACAGCGCGGTCACTGGGCTGATCGGGTGCGTTTTGCCCTGGGTAGTTTCCAGCAGAATCCAGATAATGGTGAAGCCAATCATGGTGCTGCCAGCATCACCCATAAAGACTTTATAACGACGGCCAAGAGCGCCGAGGTTCAGTAAAATATAGGGCAAAATGGCGGCTATCATCGCAAAACACCACATTGCCAGACTGTACTGGCCGTCGAACCACAGAATAATACCGGTGGCGGCGAAGGAGACCGAGGACAGACCACCGAGCAGGCCGTCGATGCCATCGACCATATTAAACGCGTTGATCGCCGCCCACACGGCGAAGAGGGTGAGGAAGAAACCAAACGGGCCAAGGACCAGCTCCCACGAGCCGAAGATAAAGCCCAGACTACTCAGATGCAGGTTTCCTGCCGTCATCATCACGACGGCAATGGCGGCCTGGATAACCGCACGAATTTTTACGCTGATATCAAACCGGTCATCCAGCGCCCCCACCAACACAAGGATCCCAGCGCAGGCCAGGTATAAGGAGGCATGGGGAATGTAATAATCGGCGATAGCAAAGGTAAAACAAATGCCGGCGTAAACTGAGATGCCACCCACTAACGGAACCAAACCCTGGTGCCGTTTTCGATAGTTAGGTTTATCCACTAACCCGACTTTTTTTGCCGCTTTGCGAGCAACAAAAATAAAAAGGGTAGTGAATAAAAAAATACTGATTAATTCAGTAATAGCAGTGAGTAAATTCACAACACATGTGCTCTCAGCATGGTTAATCCGGGAAGTATAACGACGATGTCTCAACTCCTGAAGGGGTAAAGCAGAACATTACAAATTTATTGTATATATTTTAGTCTGTTAAAGTTGTCTCTGCCTGGAGCGGTACGCTAATCATACGATAATACACGTTTTGTTTTCCCTTCCTGGATCATACAAATCCCAAAAACAAAACGCCACGCGGTTGCGTGGCGTTTTTTTGGCTTTGTTAACTTACGAACGCTTCATCATGTCGAAGAAGTCATCGTTAGTTTTGGTCATCGCCAGCTTATTGATGAGGAACTCCATCGCGTCGATTTCACCCATTGGATGGATGATTTTGCGCAGGATCCACATCTTTTGCAGCTCTTCCTGAGTGGTGAGCAGCTCTTCTTTACGGGTACCGGAACGGTTGTAGTCGATAGCCGGGAAGACGCGTTTTTCAGCAATCTTACGAGAGAGGTGCAGTTCCATGTTACCGGTGCCCTTAAACTCTTCGTAGATAACTTCGTCCATTTTGGAACCGGTATCGATCAGGGCCGTCGCGATGATGGTCAGGCTACCGCCCTCTTCAACGTTACGTGCAGCACCGAAGAAACGCTTCGGACGGTGCAGGGCGTTGGCGTCCACACCACCGGTCAGCACTTTACCTGATGCCGGGACCACGGTGTTGTAGGCACGCGCCAGACGGGTAATGGAGTCGAGCAGAATGATAACGTCTTTCTTATGCTCAACCAGGCGTTTCGCCTTCTCGATAACCATCTCGGCAACCTGAACGTGGCGGGATGCCGGTTCGTCAAAGGTCGAAGCAACAACTTCACCTTTAACCAGACGCTGCATCTCGGTCACTTCTTCCGGACGTTCGTCGATCAGCAGCACCATCAGCACGCAGTCGGGGTGATTGTACGCGATGCTCTGCGCAATGTTCTGCAGCAGCATGGTTTTACCCGCTTTCGGCGGCGCGACAATCAGACCACGCTGACCACGACCGATCGGCGAAGCCAGATCCAGTACGCGAGCGGTTAAGTCTTCAGTAGAACCGTTACCACGCTCCATACGCAGACGAGAGTTGGCGTGCAGCGGCGTTAAGTTCTCGAACAGGATCTTATTGCGCGCATTTTCCGGCTTGTCGTAGTTAACTTCGTTAACTTTCAACAGTGCAAAGTAACGCTCACCCTCTTTAGGAGGACGAATCTTACCGGAAATGGTGTCACCAGTTCGGAGGTTGAAACGGCGGATTTGGCTAGGGGATACGTAGATGTCGTCGGGACCGGCGAGGTAGGAGCTGTCTGCGGAGCGGAGGAAACCAAATCCATCCTGCAGTATCTCCAGTACGCCATCGCCAAAGATATCTTCGCCACTCTTCGAATGCTGCTTGAGGATGGCAAAAATAATATCCTGCTTACGCATACGGGCCAGGTTTTCCAGCCCCATATTTTCGCCGAGAGTAATCAGCTCAGAAACCGGCGTATTCTTTAATTCGGTAAGATTCATAATGGTGTGGGTTCTTAAACTCGGGGTAGAACTCGAACTTAATGTTGTGAATGGTATGGCAGGAACTTCCATGCCTGTTAACGGCCTTCATCTCGTGCCTGTACGTTGCCTGGTCACAGGAAAGAACGCAGAGCTGGAACGACAAACGGAAAGAGTGATAAGCCCGGAATTTGTAGCTTCTCGCGCATTGCTGCGGGATGCTTTGGGTAAAACAAGATTCAAACAATAAAGGTATGTTTAAAACGAAGTCTGAAGTTAACTTAGCACGACTCTAGCCGGGCGTCCAGAGTTCCGCTAAAAATAGGGCCCCGGACGCCGGAATGGCAAACCGCTTACGCCAGGTTGGCGTCGAGGAAATCTTTCAGTTGGCCTTTAGACAGTGCGCCAACCTTCGTTGCCGCGACTTCGCCGTTCTTAAACAGCAGCAGGGTTGGGATGCCGCGAATGCCATACTTTGGCGCAGTACCCGGGTTCTGATCAATGTTCAGTTTAGCAATGGTCAGTTTGCCCTGATACTCTTCAGCGATCTCATCCAGAATCGGGGCGATCATTTTGCACGGACCGCACCACTCTGCCCAGAAATCGACGAGGGTTAGCCCGTCAGCCTTGAGTACGTCCGTGTCAAAACTGTCGTCAGTCAGGTGAATAATTTTATCGCTCATATTTAACTCCACAGGAATAAGCCTGGTGTGTTGGTGTCGCAGACATCAACGACGTGCCGATGCTACGTTATACACGTTAATCTGCAGGATGCCTCTTTATACTGACGTCTGTACGACCCGGTCCCTCATGGACTTCATCGTGCAGGCGCCAAAACAAACCGTCATCAACCCGTTTCGGGTAGATTAATCCCCCTCGGCTCGCTGAGTAGTCTAAGCTTTCGAGGATTCATTCGGTTGCCGCAGATGCAGCCTAAGTCATTTCGCGTATAGCCAACGAAAGGTTGACGTTATTTCAACGGATACGCTTTCTTAATGCAATAGTAAGCTGATATTCTACCACACTATGAGCAAAACACATTTAACAGAACAGAAGTTTTCCGACTTCGCCCTGCACCCGGCAGTGATTGAAGCCCTTGAAAAGAAAGGCTTTCATAATTGTACGCCCATTCAGGCTCTCGCACTTCCACTGACACTGGAAGGTCGTGATGTCGCCGGGCAGGCGCAAACCGGTACCGGTAAAACAATGGCGTTCCTGACGTCAACGTTTCATTATCTTCTCACTCACCCGGCTAAAGAAGACCGCCAGGTCAACCAACCGCGCGCGCTGATCATGGCACCAACGCGTGAGCTGGCGGTACAGATTCACGCTGACGCAGAACCTTTGGCACAGGCGACGGGCCTGAAGCTGGGTCTGGCGTATGGCGGCGACGGCTACGATAAGCAACTGAAAGTCCTGGAAAGCGGCGTCGACATTCTGATCGGCACGACCGGTCGTCTGATCGATTACGCAAAACAGAATCACATTAACCTTGGTGCAATCCAGGTGGTCGTACTGGATGAAGCCGATCGCATGTACGATCTCGGCTTTATTAAAGATATCCGTTGGTTGTTCCGTCGTATGCCGCCAACCAACCAGCGTCTGAACATGCTGTTCTCCGCTACCCTTTCTTACCGCGTCCGCGAACTGGCGTTTGAGCAGATGAACAACGCCGAATATGTTGAAGTCGAGCCGGAACAGAAAACGGGTCACCGTATTAAAGAAGAGCTGTTCTATCCTTCCAACGAAGAAAAAATGCGTCTGCTACAGACCTTGCTGGAAGAAGAGTGGCCGGACCGCGCGATTATTTTCGCTAACACCAAACACCGTTGTGAAGATATCTGGGGTCATCTGGCCGCAGACGGCCATCGTGTTGGCCTGTTAACCGGCGACGTCGCACAGAAAAAACGCCTGCGTATTCTTGAAGATTTTACACGTGGCGATATCGACATTCTGGTGGCGACAGACGTTGCTGCACGTGGTCTGCATATCCCAGCCGTTACGCACGTCTTTAACTTTGACCTGCCGGACGACTGCGAAGATTACGTTCACCGTATCGGTCGTACCGGTCGTGCGGGCGCCAGTGGTCACTCCATCAGCCTGGCCTGTGAAGAGTACGCGTTGAACCTGCCGGCGATTGAGACTTACACCGGTCATTCAATTCCGGTCAGCAAGTACAACCCGGACGCACTCATGACCGACTTGCCTAAGCCGCTGCGCCTGTCGCGCCCACGCACAGGTAATGGCCCGCGTCGCAATGGTCCGCCTCGTAACCGTCGTCGTTCAGGTTAAAGATTTATGCCATACACAAAATCCTTCAGGATGCATCAAGGCGGCAAGAGAGTGAATCCCGATGCGCTTACACAGGTAAGTGATTCGGGCGCGAGAACGCCGTCAACCCAGAGGCAACGTGAAGGATGAAGTGTATGAGTTCCACCTCGCTTTATGCAGCTATCGATCTTGGTTCTAATAGCTTTCATATGTTGGTTGTACGCGAGGTGGCCGGGAGCATCCAGACGCTCAGCCGCATCAAGCGCAAAGTGCGTCTGGCCGCTGGCCTGAACAGTGATAATGCGCTCTCCGCAGACGCGATGGAGCGTGGATGGCAGTGCCTGCGCCTGTTTGCCGAACGCCTGCAGGACATCCCTCCGGTTCAAATTCGCGTGGTGGCAACCGCCACGTTACGCCTGGCCGTCAACGCCGATGAGTTTTTAGCGAAGGCGCGGGAAATCCTCGGCTGTCCGGTGCAGGTGATTAGCGGTGAAGAAGAAGCACGTCTGATCTATCAAGGCGTGGCGCATACCACTGGCGGTGAAGATCGCCGACTGGTGGTCGATATCGGCGGTGCCAGTACCGAACTGGTGACCGGCACAGGCGCACAGACCACGTCGCTCTTTAGCCTGTCGATGGGGTGCGTGACCTGGCTGGAACGCTACTTCGCCGATCGTAACCTGACGAAAGAAAACTTCGAACTCGCAGAAGATGCCGCACGCGAGGTTCTGCGCCCGATTACTGACACCCTGAACTACCACGGCTGGAAAGTGTGCGTTGGCGCATCCGGTACCGTGCAGGCGCTGCAGGAAATCATGATGGCGCAGGGAATGGATGAACGCATCACCTTAGCCAAACTGCAGCAGCTCAAACAGCGGGCGATCCAGTGCGGGCGCCTGGAAGAGCTGGAAATCGAAGGCCTGACCTTAGAGCGTGCGCTGGTTTTTCCAAGCGGTCTGGCCATTCTTATTGCCATCTTCAGCGAACTGAATATTCAGTGTATGACCCTCGCGGGCGGCGCGCTACGTGAAGGTCTGGTCTACGGCATGCTGCATCTGTCCGTCGATCAGGATATTCGCAGTCGAACCCTGCGCAATATTCAGCGCCGCTTTATGATCGATACCGAGCAGGCCCAGCGGGTGACCCATCTTGCGGCCCATCTGGTGAATCAGCTGGACGACAGCTGGGAGCTGGAATCACTGAGCCGCGAGCTGCTGGCCAGCGCCTGCGCGCTACATGAAATCGGCCTGAGCGTGGATTTTAAACGCGCGCCCCAGCATGCTGCCTATCTGGTGAGCAACCTTGATCTGCCCGGCTTCACCCCGGCACAAAAAAAGCTGCTCGCCACGTTATTACTGAATCAAACCAGCGCCATCGACCTCTCTTCGCTCCACCAGCAAAATGCGGTGAAGCCGCGAGTGGCAGAGCATTTATGTCGCTTGCTGCGTCTGGCGATCCTGTTTGCCAGCCGCCGTCGCGACGATCTTCTGCCCGCCATTGGGCTGACGGTCGACGGTGAGAAACTGATGCTGACGCTACCGGACGAATGGCTGGAAAGCCATCCACTGGGTCGGGAGATGGTGGAACAAGAGTGCCAGTGGCAAAGCTATGTCCACTGGCCGCTGGAAGTGGCTTAACTCCGCCGAATCCTGAAACGGCGGCAATGATAAAATGTCCCCGGTGCACATCACCGGGAACACCCTGTCCTGTTACTTACCTTTCGCTTTTGCCAGCATGGCCCGAATATTAGCGACGTTGGCCTGTCCTTTATGCATCCGCTCTTCCGGAGTAATCACTTTGCGCTCCTGCTCCCAGATCAGGTCATCCTGCGGTAGCTCCAGCAAAAATCGACTTGGCTCCGGGCGTACCAGTTCTCCGTACTGGCGCCGCTCTTTGCACAGCGTAAACGTCAGTTCTTTCTGCGCGCGGGTGATCCCGACGTAGGCCAGTCGGCGCTCTTCATCAACGTTATCTTCATCGATGCTGCTCTGATGGGGAAGCAACCCCTCTTCCATGCCCACCAGGTAAACATAGGGAAATTCCAGCCCCTTCGAGGCATGCAGGGTCATCAGTTGCACCTGATCCGACTCTTCGTCTGACTCGCCGCGCTCCATCATATCGCGCAGCGTGAAGCGGGTGACCACCTGAGTGAGGGTCATTGGCTCGTCAATTTCGCTACCTTCCAACATCTCCGTCATCCAGCTAAACAGCTGGTTGACGTTTTTCATGCGCATTTCTGCCGCTTTCGGGCTCGGGGAGGTCTCATACAGCCAGGATTCATAATCCACCCCGCGAATCAGGTCGCGTACCGCCACGATCGGGTCACTTTCTGCCAAGCGCTGAATCTCGCCCAGCCACTGCGTAAAGCCGGTGAGCGCATCGTATCCGCGACCGGTGAGCGTCTGGGTGAGGCCCATATCGAAACTGGCGGTGAACAAACTCTTATTGCGGGTCATCGCCCACTCGCCCAGCTTTTGCAGCGTTGCCGGGCCGATTTCACGCTTCGGTGTATTGACGATGCGCAGGAAGGCGCTGTCATCATCTGGGTTGGTCAGCACCCGCAGATAGGCCAGCAGATCTTTGATCTCTGGTCGGGAGAAGAACGACGTGCCGCCCGAGATTTTGTACGGGATGCGGTTCTGCATCAGCATCTTTTCAAAGACCCGCGACTGATGGTTACCGCGGTAGAGGATTGCGTAATCCTTATATTGCGTCTTGTTGATAAAGTGATGGGCAATCAATTCCCCGGTCACCCGCTCCGCTTCATGCTCTTCATGGTTCGCCGAGAGGACTTTCAGCTCTGTGCCATACCCCAGTTCGGAAAACAGGCGTTTTTCAAAGACATGCGGGTTGTTGGCGATCAGGATGTTGGCCGCTTTCAGTATGCGTCCGGAAGAACGGTAGTTCTGCTCTAGCTTAATCACCTGCAGGGCCGGGAAGTCCTGGCTCAGCAGCACCAGGTTCTGCGGGCGCGCGCCACGCCAGGAATAGATCGACTGGTCATCATCGCCCACCACGGTAAACCGCGCGCGCTGCCCAACCAGCAGCTTCACCATCTCGTACTGGCTGGTGTTGGTATCCTGATACTCATCCACCAGCAGATAGCGGATCTTATTCTGCCAGCGTTCGCGCACCTCTTCGTTGCGCTGCAACAGCAAAGTAGGCAGCAGGATCAAATCGTCAAAATCCAGCACGTTACAGGCTTTCATATGCGCGTGATACAGCCCGTAGCAGTGGGCAAAGATCCGTTCCCGTTCACCCTTCGCGTTTGCGGCGGCCTGCGCCGGCGTTTGCAGATCGTTTTTCCAGTTCGAGATCGTCGAGATCAGCTGCTGCAGTACCACTTTATCTTCTTCGATCAGCCCCTCGGTCAGCTCTTTGAGCAGGGCGACCTGGTCGGTATCATCGAACAGCGAAAAGTTAGATTTCATCCCCAGCGCGGCGTACTCACGCTTAATAATATCCAGCCCCAAGGTATGGAAGGTGGAGATCATCAAACCACGCGCTTCTTTGCGTCCCAGCGTTTGCCCGACACGCTCTTTCATTTCGCGCGCCGCTTTGTTCGTGAAGGTCACCGCCGCAATATGGCGTGCCTGATAGCCGCAGCCGCGGATCAGGTGCGCGATTTTATTGGTGATAACACGGGTCTTACCGGAGCCGGCGCCCGCCAGCACCAGGCACGGTCCAGTGACGAATTCGACGGCTTGTTGTTGGCCAGGGTTTAAACGCATGGGAATCTTGCTCAATCTTCGAACGGGGTGTGGATTGTAGCAGAAAGCCGGGGGGAGATTTACCGGCTAATGGTAAAGTGGTAGCAACACCGATAATCCTGAGAGCAAAACGATGGCAAAGAGCGCAGCAGCCCTGCATATCCTGGTAAAAGAAGAAAAGCTGGCACAAGAAATCCTCGCCAAACTGGAACGCGGCGTGAGTTTTGATCATCTGGCAAAACGCTATTCAAAATGCCCGTCAGGACGCAATGGTGGCGATCTTGGTGAGTTTAACCAGGGCGTCATGGTTGGCCCATTCGACAGCGCCGTCTTCAGTTGCCCGCTGCTAAAACCCTACGGGCCGGTAAAAACTAAGTTCGGCTACCACATCATTAAGGTGCTGTATCGCCGCTAGCACATGCTAATATTGCCGTCTGATTCATAGCAACTTATCAAGGCACGATCATGGCAAAAACAGCGGCAGCAATGCACATTCTGGTGAAAGAAGAGAAACTGGCCCTCGACCTGCTGGAGCAGATCAAAAACGGTGCCGATTTCGAGAAGCTGGCGAAAAAACACTCTACCTGCCCGTCAGGTAAAAAAGGCGGCCATTTAGGTGAATTCCGTCAGGGCCAGATGGTTCCGGCGTTTGATAAAGTAGTCTTCTCCTGCCCAGAGCTGGAGCCAACCGGCCCGCTGCACACCCAGTTTGGCTATCACATCATCAAAGTCCTGTACCGCAAGTAATAACGACCGAACCACTCTGCCTGAGAGCGGTTCACGATGATTGATGCAAAAACAAAAAACCCGGCAGCGCTGACGCATGCCGGGTTTTTTATTTATTGACGTATCGTATTCAGAGCGAAGCGTTAGCCCGCAACAGCAATACGTTTCATATCAGTCATGTAGCCGCGCAGCTTGTGGCCTACTGATTCGATCGGGTGGTTACGAATCGCATCGTTCACGTCACGCAGCTGGGCGTTATCTACCGCGCCTTCAGCGATCGCTTTACCAAGATCACCGGTCTGCAGTGTGGTCATGAACTCTTTCAGCAGCGGTACGCAAGCGTAAGAGAACAGGTAGTTACCGTATTCTGCGGTATCGGAGATAACCACGTTCATTTCATACAGACGCTTACGCGCGATGGTGTTGGCAATCAGCGGCAGCTCGTGCAGTGATTCATAGTAAGCGGACTCTTCAATGATGCCGGAATCAACCATGGTTTCGAACGCCAGCTCAACGCCTGCTTTCACCATAGCGATCATCAGAACGCCTTTATCGAAGTACTCCTGCTCGCCGATTTTACCTTCAAACTGCGGAGCGGTTTCGAACGCGGTTGCACCGGTCTCTTCACGCCAGGTCAGCAGTTTCTTATCGTCGTTAGCCCAGTCAGCCATCATGCCGGAAGAGAATTCACCGGAGATGATGTCATCCATGTGCTTCTGGAACAGCGGCGCCATGATCTCTTTCAGCTGCTCGGACAGCGCATAAGCACGCAGTTTCGCCGGGTTAGACAGGCGATCCATCATCAGGGTGATGCCGCCCTGCTTCAGCGCTTCGGTGATGGTTTCCCAGCCGAACTGAATCAGTTTTTCTGCGTAAGCCGGGTCGGTGCCTTCAGCCACCAGCTTGTCGAAGCACAGCAGAGAACCGGCCTGCAGCATACCGCACAGGATAGTCTGCTCGCCCATGAGGTCAGATTTTACTTCCGCTACGAAAGAGGACTCCAGAACGCCGGCACGGTGGCCACCGGTCGCCGCAGCCCAGGCCTTAGCGATAGCCATGCCTTCGCCTTTCGGATCGTTTTCCGGGTGAACGGCGATCAGCGTCGGTACACCGAAACCACGTTTGTACTCTTCACGAACTTCGGTACCTGGGCACTTCGGCGCCACCATCACGACGGTGATGTCTTTACGGATCTGCTCGCCCACTTCCACGATGTTGAAACCGTGAGAATAGCCCAGCGCAGCGCCGTCTTTCATCAGCGGCTGTACGGAACGTACAACGTCTGAGTGCTGTTTGTCCGGCGTCAGGTTAACCACCAGGTCAGCCTGCGGGATCAGGTCTTCATAAGTCCCGACGTTAAAACCGTTTTCGGTCGCTTTGCGCCAGGAAGCGCGTTTTTCAGCGATGGCTTCTTTACGCAGTGCATAGGAGATATCAAGGCCAGAGTCGCGCATGTTCAGACCCTGGTTCAGGCCCTGGGCGCCGCAGCCGACGATGACCACTTTTTTACCCTGAAGGTAGCTGGCGCCATCGGCGAATTCGTCGCGAGCCATAAAACGACATTTACCCAGCTGTGCCAGCTGCTGGCGCAGGTTCAGTGTATTAAAGTAGTTAGCCATGGTGATACTCCGTGATGTTGTACTGTCTTATTGTTCGGTTCGCTTGCCGTATTGCGGCAAGAGAGAATGAACTTACTATATGACAGGAAATTCATTGCGGAAATTGATATATTCACAACGTCACATTGCAATATCTGCAATGTAAAATCGTGGAGTGCGGCCAGTGGATTTACGCGATCTGAAAACCTTCCTGCATCTGGCGGAAAGCCGCCATTTTGGCCGTAGCGCGCGGGCGATGCACGTCAGTCCCTCGACGCTTTCCCGGCAAATTCAGCGCCTGGAAGAAGACCTTGGTCAGGCGCTGTTTGTCCGTGATAACCGTACGGTCACGCTCACCGAAGCGGGCGAAGAGCTGAGAACGTTTGCCCAGCAAACGCTGTTGCAATATCAGCAATTGCGCCACACCATCGATCAGCAAGGCCCGTCGCTGTCCGGCGAGCTGCATATTTTCTGCTCCGTCACCGCCGCCTATAGCCATCTGCCGCCTATTCTCGACCGCTTTCGCGCCGAGCACCCTTCGGTAGAGATTAAGCTCACCACCGGTGATGCTGCCGACGCCATGGAAAAAGTGGTGACGGGAGAAGCTGACCTCGCGATCGCCGGCAAGCCGGAAACGCTGCCGGGCGCGGTGGCTTTTTCGATGCTGGAGAATCTGGCGGTGGTGCTGATAGCCCCGGCCTTACCTTGCCCGGTACGTAGCCAGATTTCGGTCGAAAACCCTGACTGGTCAACGGTGCCATTTATCATGGCCGATCAAGGTCCGGTGCGTCGGCGTATCGAACTGTGGTTCCGGCGGCAAAAAATCAGCAATCCGTCAATTTACGCCACCGTGGGTGGCCATGAGGCGATGGTCTCGATGGTCGCACTGGGCTGCGGCGTGGCCCTGATTCCGGAAGTGGTGCTGGAGAACAGCCCGGAACCGGTACGCAATCGCGTGATGATTTTAGAGCGTAGTGATGAAAAAACGCCGTTTGAGCTGGGCGTGTGCGCACAAAAAAAGCGGCTGTATGAGCCGCTTATTGATGCGTTCTGGTCTCTGTTGCCTAACCACTAACCCGCAAGAAAGAAACGAAATGCCGGGTTATGCGTTTCATCGTGGCAGTCATAGCCCAGCTCATGCAGTCGGGTTTCAAAATCCGGCTCATGATCGCCAAGCTCAAAGCCGGCCAGCACGCGACCATAGTCGGTCCCATGGCTGCGGTAGTGGAACAGCGAGATGTTCCAGTGGGTGCCTAACGTATGCAGGAACTTAAGCAGCGCTCCTGGCGACTCAGGGAATTCGAAGCTGAACAGCCGCTCCTGTAGCGGTTTTGACGGCCGCCCGCCGACCATATAGCGCACATGCAGCTTCGCCATTTCGTCATCGGAAAGATCGACCACGCTATAGCCGCCTTCCCGCAGCAGATCAAGAATCTCTTTGCGCTCTTCCAGGCCGCGGCTGAGGCGGACACCAACGAAGATACAGGCATCCTGAGCATCAGCGAAACGATAGTTGAACTCGGTGACGGAACGCCCGCCCAGCAGTTGGCAAAACTTCAGGAAGCTGCCTTTCTCTTCCGGGATGGTAACCGCCAGCAGCGCTTCGCGTTGTTCCCCCAGCTCGCAGCGTTCGGAAACGTAGCGCAGGCCATGGAAGTTAACGTTGGCGCCGGACAGCACGTGTGCCAGCCGTTCGCCGCGAATATCATGCTGAGCGATATATTTCTTCATCCCCGCCAGCGCCAGCGCGCCTGACGGTTCTGCTACCGCACGGACATCTTCGAACAGGTCTTTCATCGCCGCGCAAATCGCATCACTGTCGACGGTGATGATATCGTCGAGATACTCCTGGCAAACCCGGAAGGTCTCGTCTCCGATGCGTTTCACCGCCACCCCTTCGGCAAACAGCCCGACGCGCGGCAGGTCCACCGGATGCCCAGCTTCCAGCGCGGCTTTCAGACAGGCGGAGTCTTCCGCTTCTACCGCAATCACCTTGATCTGCGGCATCAGCTGCTTGATCAGAACCGCGACACCCGCGGCAAGACCACCGCCGCCAACCGGAACAAAAACGCGGTCCAGATGGGCATCCTGCTGCAGCAGTTCCAGCGCCATCGTGCCCTGCCCGGCAATCACCATCGGGTGGTCAAAGGGCGGCACCCAGGTGAAGTTCTGCTGTTGCGCCAGCTCAATGGCCTTTGCTTTCGCTTCGTCAAAATTGGCACCGTGCAGCAGGACCTCACCACCAAAGTTACGCACCGCATCGACTTTGATATCCGCCGTCGCAACCGGCATCACGATCAGCGCCTTCACGCCAAGACGCGAGGCGGAGAACGCTACGCCCTGAGCGTGGTTACCCGCAGACGCGGTGATCACGCCCTGCGCCTTCTGCGCTTCCGTCAGCCCCGCCATCATCGCGTAGGCCCCACGCAGCTTGAAGCTATGCACCGGCTGGCGATCTTCTCGCTTCACCAGGATCACGTTATCAAGACGCGAAGAGAGCTTTTCCATTTTCTGCAGCGGCGTAATCTGTGCTGCTTCATAGACCGGTGCCCGTAGCACCGCCCTGAGATATTCCGCCCCCTCAGGGGCGGCGGACAGGGGTTGTGACTCGGCCATGATTAACCCCCCAGTTTGGATTTATCGCGTACCGCGCCCTTATCGGCGCTGGTTGCCAGGCTGGCATAGGCGCGAAGTGCAAAGGAAACCTGACGTTCACGGGATTTCGGCGTCCACGCCCGATCGCCACGAGCTTCTTGCGCTTCACGACGTGCGGCAATCTCGGCATCGCTCAACTGCAGTTGGATCCCACGGTTTGGAATATCAATGGCAATCATATCGCCATCTTCGATAATCGCGATATTGCCGCCGCTGGCCGCTTCCGGTGAGACGTGACCAATCGACAGGCCTGACGTGCCGCCGGAGAAACGCCCGTCGGTGATCAGCGCACAGGCTTTGCCCAGCCCCATGGATTTCAGGAAGGTTGTCGGGTAGAGCATCTCTTGCATCCCCGGACCACCCTTCGGCCCTTCGTAGCGAATAACCACGACGTCACCGGCTACCACTTTGCCACCGAGGATCGCCTCAACGGCATCGTCCTGGCTTTCGTAGACTTTGGCAGGCCCGGTGAATTTCAGGATGCTGTCATCCACGCCGGCTGTTTTCACGATACAGCCATTCTCTGCAAAGTTACCGTACAGTACCGCCAGGCCACCGTCTTTGCTGTAAGCATGTTCCAGTGAGCGGATGCAACCTTCAGCGCGATCGTCATCCAGGGTATCCCAGCGACAATCCTGCGAGAACGCCTGAGTGGTACGAATACCTGCCGGGCCCGCGCGAAACATTTTTTTCACCGCGTCGTCTTTGGTCAGCATGACATCGTATTGATCGAGCGTTTGCGGCAGAGTCAGGCCTAAGACGTTTTTCACGTCACGGTTCAACAGCCCGGCACGATCCAGCTCGCCGAGGATCCCCAGCACGCCGCCCGCGCGGTGAACATCTTCCATATGGTATTTCTGCGTGCTCGGCGCCACTTTACACAGCTGTGGCACCTTGCGTGAAAGCTTGTCGATATCACTCATCGTGAAGTCGATTTCTGCTTCCTGCGCTGCCGCCAGCAGGTGCAGTACGGTATTGGTGGAACCGCCCATGGCGATATCCAGGGTCATGGCGTTTTCGAATGCCGCTTTACAGGCGACATTACGCGGCAGCGCGGATTCATCATCCTGTTCATAGTAGCGTTTGGTCAGCTCGACGATGCGTTGTCCCGCGTTAAGGAACAGCTGCTTACGGTCGGCGTGCGTTGCCAGCAAGGAACCGTTGCCCGGCTGCGACAGACCCAGCGCTTCGGTCAGGCAGTTCATCGAGTTGGCGGTAAACATCCCCGAGCAGGATCCGCAGGTCGGGCAGGCGGAACGTTCAACCTGTTCACTCTGCTCGTCGGAGACTTTCGGGTCAGCCCCCTGGATCATTGCATCAACCAGATCGAGCTTGATGATCTTGTCAGAAAGCTTGGTTTTCCCGGCTTCCATTGGGCCGCCGGAGACGAAAATAACCGGAATATTGAGGCGCAGGGAAGCCATCAGCATCCCCGGGGTGATTTTGTCGCAGTTGGAAATACAGACCATAGCATCAGCGCAGTGCGCATTGACCATGTACTCCACCGAATCGGCAATCAGTTCACGGGATGGCAGTGAATAAAGCATACCTCCATGGCCCATGGCGATCCCATCATCTACTGCGATGGTGTTGAATTCTTTTGCAACGCCGCCTGAGGCTTCAATTTGCTCTGCAACCAGCTTACCCAGATCGCGCAGGTGTACGTGACCCGGAACAAACTGGGTAAAGGAGTTAACAACGGCGATAATCGGCTTACCGAAATCGGCATCTGTCATCCCGGTTGCGCGCCACAGCGCGCGGGCACCCGCCATATTACGGCCATGAGTGGTGGTGGCGGAACGGTACTTAGGCATGCTTTAGTTACTCCCAGTTTCTGTGAAATGGGGCGCTGCGTGTCGCCCCATCTTTTTATGCTTATTGGTTAACCTGATCCAACCAGCCCCATTTATCCTCGGTTTCACCGGTGAAGAGGCCAAAGAATGCTTGCTGAATACGTTTGGTCACCGGGCCGCAACGGCCTTCGCCAACCTGGATGCCATCAACGCTACGCACCGGCGTAATTTCTGCCGCCGTGCCCGACATGAAGACTTCATCTGCCAGATACAACGATTCGCGGGACAGCACCTGCTCGCGGACTTCGATATCCAGGTCTTTTGCCAGCTTGATAATAGCGTCACGGGTAATGCCCGGCAGTGCGGAAGAGGTGAACGGAGGCGTGAACAGAATGCCGTCTTTCACTTCAAACAGGTTTTCACCCGCGCCTTCGGAGATATAGCCGTTCACATCGAGGGCGATCCCTTCCTGATAGCCATGACGACGGGCTTCACTGCCAACCAGCAGCGAGGACAAATAGTTACCACCGGCTTTCGCGGCAGTAGGAATGGTGTTTGGCGCGACACGGTTCCAGGAAGAAACCATCGCATCGATCCCCTGATCCAGCGCTTCTGCGCCAAGATAAGCTCCCCACGGGAACGCCGCGATGATCACGTCAGTGCTGTATCCCGCCGGCGGGTTCACGCCCATGCCCACATCGCCAACAAAAATCAACGGGCGGATATAAGCGCTGGTCAGGCCGTTTTTACGGATCACTTCACGGCAGGCTTCCATCAGCTCATCAATACTTTGAGAGACCGGGAAACGGTAAATTTTGGCTGAATCATGCAGACGCTGCATATGTTCGCGATGGCGAAACACCACTGGTCCTTTGTGCGAGTCGTAGCAACGGATGCCTTCGAATACAGAAGTACCGTAGTGAAGCGCATGGGACATCACATGAACCTTAGCTTCGCCCCACGGAACCATCTCGCCATTGAACCAAATGTAATCAGCTTTTTTCGTCGTCATTTTTCTTCCCTTGCGCTTAGGCGCGGATTTGTTGTGATGTTGGTTGCTGGATCTCGACACAGGCGACGTCGACCAGCTTACTTAATTGACTAAACAGTAATTCGACGGGACGCTGGCTGGCAACGGTCAATTCGATATTTATGTTGCTGGCGTCTGCGGCGGTTTCCATATTCATGGAACACACCTGAAAACCACGGTGGCGTACCACGCGCAGCACGCGTTCTAAGGTTTCCGGGTTAAAGCGAGCCTGTAAAGCGACCTGATGTTGCATCATGATAATTTCTCCAGCATTTCTGCATTACTGGCACCGGGCGGTACCAACGGCCAGACATTCTCAAGTTCATCAATTGAGACATGAAGCAGGTATGGCCCCTGGCTCGAAAGCATGGTGTCGAGAGCCGCTTCAACCTGGTCTTTACGGGTGATGTGCTGGCCTGGAATGCCAAAGGCGCTGGCCAGCGTGACAAAATCGGGGTTATCGGTCAGAGTCGTTTCACTATAGCGCTCTTCGAAGAACAGCTGCTGCCACTGGCGAACCATCCCTAAGCGCTGGTTATCCAGCAACAGAATTTTCAACGGCAGCTGTTTACGCTTCACAGTACCCAGCTCCTGAACGTTCATCATGAAGGAGCCGTCACCGGAGACGCAGATAACCGTATCGTTCGGCCGCGCAACCTGTGCCCCTACCGCGGCCGGCAGGCCAAAGCCCATCGTGCCTAAGCCACTGGAAGTGATAAAGTTCTCCGGACGAGTGTAGGTCATGTGCTGCGCTGACCACATCTGATGCTGGCCGACGTCGGTGGTTACAACGCTGTCGGCCGGTTTGCGATCGGACAGCTGCTTGAGCAGCAGCGGCGCGTAAATACCGTCGCCAGGATGATCGTAGCGCCATGCGTGTTCGGCACGCAGATCCTGGTTATGCTGACGCCAGGCATCAATCGCCAGCGGCCGTTGTAACGCTGGCAGCAGCGTATTCAGATCGCCCGTCACCGCGACGTGAGCCTGACGCAGCTTGTTCAGTTCCGCCGGGTCGATATCCAGATGGATGACTTTAGCGTGCGGAGCAAAAGTGTTCAGCTTCCCGGTGACGCGGTCATCGAATCGTGCGCCGACAGCAATCAGCAGATCGCACTCTTGTACCGCCAGATTGGCCGCTTTGGTCCCGTGCATCCCCAGCATCCCCAGGTAGTACGGATATTCCGCGTCAACGGCGCCCAGGCCTTTCAGCGTACAGGTCACCGGCATTTGCGTGGCGCCGATAAAGTCACGCAGAGCAGGAACCGCCTGCGCCATACCGACACCGCCGCCGACGTACAGCATCGGTTTTTGCGCGGTAGCCAGCATCTGCAGAGCCTGTTCAACTTCGGCGTGAGGGAAGGCGATATCATCATCGACGGTAGAGAACCAGGGATCGAGTTCGCCTTTTGCCAGTTGAATATCTTTTGGGATATCAACCAGAACCGGGCCAGGACGGCCTGAGTTGGCGACCTGGAAAGCCTCGGCGATCACCCGCGGCAGCTCCTCCAGAGACTGCACCAGGAAACTATGTTTGGTACAGGCCAGTGACAGCCCCAGAACATCCACTTCCTGGAAAGCGTCCGTGCCGATAAACGGCGCGGCGACCTGGCCGGTGATGGCTACGACGGGGATAGAGTCCAGTAACGCGTCTGCCAGACCGGTAATCAGGTTCGTCGCACCTGGGCCTGATGTCGCGATGCAAACGCCAGTTTTACCGGTAGCACGGGCATAACCAATTGCAGCCATGGCCGCGCCTTGTTCATGCCGGCACAACAGGTGTTCCACGCCGCCGTCATACAATGCATCGTAAACCGGCATAATCGCGCCACCTGGATAGCCAAAAACTGTGTCGACTCCCTGTGTTCGCAAAGCATGTACTACCCACTGTGCCCCGTTCATAGTTACTTCCCCGTCATAGATCGGAAGAAACAGAATTTTATGCTGTTAGTCATTGTCTGCTCCTCACTCATCATTTTTAAGTTATAAAAAAACCCCCGGACCTTTCGGTGCGGGGGTCTTAGTTCGTTAAGGCTTGATTACTAAGCCTTTCCTCGTCCAAGTGCAGCCCCGCACGGTGGGATAATAATCACCACCACGCTAATCACGACCAGGCTAATCACTCGTAGAAGGGCTGTCATTTTCTGTTCTTTCTGGCTTCTTGTTCGAAGGAATACCTAAAGAGTTATCACAGTCATCGCATCAAACACAAGATTTTTTTATGTCTCACTTTCTGATCATGCTAACAATTTTAGGTAAAACAATTGTTTTTAATAAGAAAAGTATAAAGTGAAAAAAATTCAATTTATTGCCATTTTTTATGACGACGCGATGATTCCTCTCTGAAGAGTCCACCACCATGATGTCCGACCGCGAAGCACATTCCATATTGAATGAAATGTAATGATATCCGGCAAATTCGCTGGAATACGTCGCCTAAAACACGCTTATTGCAGGTTACCAATGCTTTTTCAGTCGACATAATGCCGGCTCTCAGGAGGCATTATGTCACTCGCGATCGTTTACACACGGGCTGCTTTTGGTATCAGCGCCCCGCTTATTACTATCGAAATACATATCAGTAATGGGCTTCCCGGGTTGACCATGGTGGGTCTTCCTGAAACCACGGTGAAAGAGGCGCGGGACCGGGTACGTAGCGCGATCATTAACAGCGGCTATACGTTCCCGGCCAAAAAGATCACCATTAACCTGGCTCCGGCCGATCTGCCAAAAGAAGGTGGTCGGTACGATCTGCCTATCGCTCTCGCGCTTCTGGTGGCATCGGAGCAGCTTAATACCACCAGGCTGAATCAATACGAGTTTATCGGTGAACTCGCGCTTACAGGGGCGCTACGTGGCGTTCCTGGCGCTATCTCCAGCGCAATGGAGGCGATAAAAGCCGGGCGGCAGATTGTCGTTGCCGAGGATAACGCTGCAGAGGTGGGGCTCATTGAGGGTAGCGAATGTCTTGTCGCCAACCATTTACAGGAGGTGTGTGCTTTCCTGGAAGGCCAACACACCTTATCTTGCCCCCTCCCGGAGCCAGACCCCCTTCCACAGGAGCTTCCTGACCTGAGTGATGTCATTGGGCAACAGCAGGGGAAACGCGCGCTGGAAATTGTCGCCGCAGGTGGGCATAACCTGCTGCTGATCGGCCCTCCGGGAACAGGAAAAACTATGCTAGCCAGCCGGCTGCCGGGTATCCTGCCACCGTTGAGCAATCAGGAGGCGTTAGAGAGCGCCGCGATCCTGAGCCTGTTCAGCTCTCAACGCGCTGCGAAACAGTGGCGCCAACGGCCGTTTCGCAGCCCGCATCATAGTGCCTCACTCACGGCAATGGTGGGAGGCGGATCAATCCCCATTCCTGGTGAGATCTCCCTGGCCCACAACGGAGTGTTATTTCTCGATGAACTCCCGGAGTTTGAACGTAGAGTACTCGATGCGTTACGCGAGCCAATTGAGTCAGGAAAGATACACATTTCACGGACCCGGGCGAAAATTGACTATCCGGCGCATTTCCAGCTTATTGCCGCGATGAACCCTAGCCCGACCGGGCACTATCAGGGCCACCATAATCGGGCTTCTCCCGAACAAACCTTACGCTATCTGGGACGTCTGTCAGGGCCGTTCCTCGACCGTTTTGATTTATCGCTGGAAATTCCTCTGCCACCGCCCGGCGTACTCAGCCAGGAAGGCATCGTCTCAGAAGATAGCGCCAGTGTACGCAAGCGAGTTCTGGCGGCACGTGAAAAGCAGCTCTCCCGGCAGGAGAAACTAAATGCCGATCTGGAAAATAGCGAAATGAAAATCTGGTGCCCACTCCACCACCAGGACGCGATCTGGCTGGAGCAGGTATTAGCACAGCTGGGACTCTCTATTCGCGCCTGGCAGCGCTTACTTAAAGTTGCCCGAACCATTGCCGACATCGGCGATGAACCTCGTATCGAGCGCTGTCACCTACAGGAGGCCCTTGGCTATCGGGCAATAGAACGGATGCTGACCCATTTGCAGAAACTGATGACATAAAAAAAGGGCTCTCGCC
The DNA here is from genome assembly GCF_051131735.1 of Klebsiella sp. B345. Taxonomy (NCBI): domain Bacteria; kingdom Pseudomonadati; phylum Pseudomonadota; class Gammaproteobacteria; order Enterobacterales; family Enterobacteriaceae; genus Klebsiella; species Klebsiella sp. B345. The sequence goes on along the minus strand of NZ_CP180443.1, from coordinate 3,111,085 downwards.
CTTTTTTCTTAATCGTCGCTTTCGGTGTAATCTTCAGCGCCTTCTACCTGCGGCTTGCCGCCAGACAGAGTATGAAAACGCTTAGGCCGCTTAATGCGTGCCATATACTTAATCCAGACGCGCTCCATTTCCGTTGCTGGCTCACGCTCACCTCGGCATACCGAAACAAACTGTTTTTCATCTTCGGTGACAGGTTCGCGTTTACCCAGTTCCAGTTCGTTAAGAGCATAACCATGCTGTTCCAGCAGTTGTGCCTCTTTGATGGTGAAATCACCATGACGGGAGAACCCGCGCGGATAATGTTTATTATCGAAAAAACGATTAGTCGTCATAAAGCTTTCCGCCATCCTACACGCTCCTGATTCTTTGGCCGAGCTATTTATGGCGCGGAGTATTAGTTACGCTTGACAGAGTGTAAAACAAAAGATTTAAATCATTACGACAAATAATTTTGCGGAGAAGAGTGTGGATACGGAATTGCTCAAAACTTTCCTTGAGGTGAGTAGAACTCGCCACTTTGGGCGAGCAGCGGAGGCGCTTTATCTGACGCAGTCAGCGGTCAGCTTTCGTATTCGCCAGTTGGAAAACCAGCTTGGCGTTAACCTTTTTACCCGTCATCGCAACAACATCCGTCTGACATCTGCCGGCGAAAAATTGCTTCCTTACGCCGAAACGTTGATGAATACCTGGCAGGCAGCGCGAAAAGAGGTCGCGAACGCCTCCCGGCATAATGAATTCTCGATTGGCGGTAGCGCATCTTTATGGGAATGCATGCTTAACGGGTGGCTGGGAAGACTCTACAAAGAGTCCCATAACCTGCAATTTGAGGCGCGGATTGCGCAGCGGCAATCGCTGGTTAAACAATTACATGAACGGCAACTTGATCTGCTGATCACGACAGAATCGCCGAAAATGGACGAATTAAGCAGCCAGTTGCTCGGTAATTTTACCTTAGCACTCTACTGCGCCTCGCCGTTTAAAAATAAGAGTGAATTGAATTATTTGCGCCTGGAATGGGGTCCGGACTTTCAACAAAATGAAGTCGGACTGATTGGTAGCGATGACGTTCCCCTGTTGACGACCAGTTCCGCCGAGTTAGCCTATCAGCAACTGGCTGCGCTAAATGGTTGCACATGGCTGCCTACGCGCTGGGTGAAGGATAAAAGCGGGCTACATACGGTGACGGATAGCACAACGCTATCGCGCCCTCTGTACGCTATCTGGCTACAGAATAGCGATAAACAGGCGCAGATCCGCGAGATACTCAAAACCAGCATACTGGATTAACTAAACATACGCCTCCAGGGACGGAGGATGTGGGGAAGATCTTTTGAGGGGCAAACGACAGGCAAAAAAAATCCTTTGCCTAAGCAAAGGATTATATATGGCAGGGGCGGAGAGACTCGAACTCGCGACACCCGGTTTTGGAGACCGGTGCTCTACCAACTGAGCTACGCCCCTAAATTTGCTACTATTAAGCCTGCTAATGTAGCAGGCTTAATTTTAATAAGTGGCGGAACGGACGGGACTCGAACCCGCGACCCCCTGCGTGACAGGCAGGTATTCTAACCGACTGAACTACCGCTCCACCGAATTTCTTTACAACAACCGGTTTATTGCCCCGGTTTCACTGCTAATTTGATGCCTGGCAGTTCCCTACTCTCACATGGGGAGACCCCACACTACCATCGGCGCTACGGCGTTTCACTTCTGAGTTCGGCATGGGGTCAGGTGGGACCACCGCGCTATCGCCGCCAGGCAAATTCTGTTATCAACACGTCTTAAAGACACATCGACTAATCTGTATCAGGCTGAAAATCTTCTCTAATCACCAAAACAGCTTTGGCGTTGTAAGGTTAAGCCTCACGGTTCATTAGTATCGGTTAGCTCAACGTATCGCTACGCTTACACACCCGACCTATCAACGTCGTCGTCTTCAACGTTCCTTCAGGACTCTCAAGGAGTCAGGGAGAACTCATCTCGGGGCAAGTTTCGTGCTTAGATGCTTTCAGCACTTATCTTTTCCGCATTTAGCTACCGGGCAATGCCATTGGCATGACAACCCGAACACCAGTGATGCGTCCACTCCGGTCCTCTCGTACTAGGAGCAGCCCCCCTCAATTCTCCAGCGCCCACGGCAGATAGGGACCGAACTGTCTCACGACGTTCTAAACCCAGCTCGCGTACCACTTTAAACGGCGAACAGCCGTACCCTTGGGACCTACTTCAGCCCCAGGATGTGATGAGCCGACATCGAGGTGCCAAACACCGCCGTCGATATGAACTCTTGGGCGGTATCAGCCTGTTATCCCCGGAGTACCTTTTATCCGTTGAGCGATGGCCCTTCCATTCAGAACCACCGGATCACTATGACCTGCTTTCGCACCTGCTCGCGCCGTCACGCTCGCAGTCAAGCTAGCTTATGCCATTGCACTAACCTCCTGATGTCCGACCAGGATTAGCTAACCTTCGTGCTCCTCCGTTACTCTTTGGGAGGAGACCGCCCCAGTCAAACTACCCACCAGACACTGTCCGCAACCCGGATCACGGGTCTACGTTAGAACATCAAACATTAAAGGGTGGTATTTCAAGGTTGGCTCCACGCAGACTGGCGTCCACGCTTCAAAGCCTCCCACCTATCCTACACATCAAGGCTCAATGTTCAGTGTCAAGCTATAGTAAAGGTTCACGGGGTCTTTCCGTCTTGCCGCGGGTACACTGCATCTTCACAGCGAGTTCAATTTCACTGAGTCTCGGGTGGAGACAGCCTGGCCATCATTACGCCATTCGTGCAGGTCGGAACTTACCCGACAAGGAATTTCGCTACCTTAGGACCGTTATAGTTACGGCCGCCGTTTACCGGGGCTTCGATCAAGAGCTTCTCCTTACGGATAACCCCATCAATTAACCTTCCGGCACCGGGCAGGCGTCACACCGTATACGTCCACTTTCGTGTTTGCACAGTGCTGTGTTTTTAATAAACAGTTGCAGCCAGCTGGTATCTTCGACTGATTTCAGCTCCATGAGCAAGTCACTTCACCTACCATCAGCGTGCCTTCTCCCGAAGTTACGGCACCATTTTGCCTAGTTCCTTCACCCGAGTTCTCTCAAGCGCCTTGGTATTCTCTACCTGACCACCTGTGTCGGTTTGGGGTACGATTTGATGTTACCTGATGCTTAGAGGCTTTTCCTGGAAGCAGGGCATTTGTTACTTCAGCACCGTAGTGCCTCGTCATCACACCTCAGCGTTAATAAGCGTCCGGATTTACCTAAACGCTCCGCCTACATGCTTAAACCGGGACAACCGTCGCCCGGCTAACATAGCCTTCTCCGTCCCCCTTCGCAGTAACACCGAGTACAGGAATATTAACCTGTTTCCCATCGACTACGCCTTTCGGCCTCGCCTTAGGGGTCGACTCACCCTGCCCCGATTAACGTTGGACAGGAACCCTTGGTCTTCCGGCGAGCGGGCTTTTCACCCGCTTTATCGTTACTTATGTCAGCATTCGCACTTCTGATACCTCCAGCAACCCTCACAGGCCACCTTCAACGGCTTACAGAACGCTCCCCTACCCAACAACACATAGTGTCGCTGCCGCAGCTTCGGTGCATGGTTTAGCCCCGTTACATCTTCCGCGCAGGCCGACTCGACCAGTGAGCTATTACGCTTTCTTTAAATGATGGCTGCTTCTAAGCCAACATCCTGGCTGTCTGTGCCTTCCCACATCGTTTCCCACTTAACCATGACTTTGGGACCTTAGCTGGCGGTCTGGGTTGTTTCCCTCTTCACGACGGACGTTAGCACCCGCCGTGTGTCTCCCGTGATAACATTCTTCGGTATTCGTAGTTTGCATCGGGTTGGTAAGTCGGGATGACCCCCTAGCCGAAACAGTGCTCTACCCCCGAAGATGAATTCACGAGGCGCTACCTAAATAGCTTTCGGGGAGAACCAGCTATCTCCCGGTTTGATTGGCCTTTCACCCCCAGCCACAAGTCATCCGCTAATTTTTCAACATTAGTCGGTTCGGTCCTCCAGTTAGTGTTACCCAACCTTCAACCTGCCCATGGCTAGATCACCGGGTTTCGGGTCTATACCCTGCAACTTAACGCCCAGTTAAGACTCGGTTTCCCTGCGGCTCCCCTATACGGTTAACCTTGCTACAGAATATAAGTCGCTGACCCATTATACAAAAGGTACGCAGTCACCTAACAAGTAGGCTCCCACTGCTTGTACGTACACGGTTTCAGGTTCTTTTTCACTCCCCTCGCCGGGGTTCTTTTCGCCTTTCCCTCACGGTACTGGTTCACTATCGGTCAGTCAGGAGTATTTAGCCTTGGAGGATGGTCCCCCATATTCAGACAGGATACCACGTGTCCCGCCCTACTCTTCGAGTTCACAACGTGTGCATTTTAGTGTACGGGGCTATCACCCTGTACCGCCGGACTTTCCAGACCGTTCCACTAACACACACGCTGATTCAGACTCTGGGCTCCTCCCCGTTCGCTCGCCGCTACTGGGGGAATCTCGGTTGATTTCTTTTCCTCGGGGTACTTAGATGTTTCAGTTCCCCCGGTTCGCTTCGTTAAGCTATGTATTCACTTAACGATAGTGTGTCGAAACACACTGGGTTTCCCCATTCGGAAATCGCCGGTTATAACGGTTCATATCACCTTACCGACGCTTATCGCAGATTAGCACGTCCTTCATCGCCTCTGACTGCCAGGGCATCCACCGTGTACGCTTAGTCGCTTAACCTCACAACCCGAAGCTGTTTCGTAAAACAGTCCGCGTTGCGAAAATTTGAGAGACTCGAACACACCGCTTTTCCTTTCTTATTACGGAGAAAGGAAACAGTGTGTCGTTTCAATTTTCAGCTTGATCCAGATTTTTAAAGAGCAAAACTTCGCAGCATACCTTTTCAGGTACACTCTGAAGTTTTCTTGTTATTCAGCAGTAAAGGATGGTGGAGCTATGCGGGATCGAACCGCAGACCTCCTGCGTGCAAGGCAGGCGCTCTCCCAGCTGAGCTATAACCCCATCGTAATACTCATCTCTCGTACCGGTAATTCAGACTGAAACAAGGCGTGGAAGAGCGAAGCATACTGAAGTATGCGAGTCGTTTCACAACGCAGTATCAGGATGAATTTGGTAGGCCTGAGTGGACTTGAACCACCGACCTCACCCTTATCAGGGGTGCGCTCTAACCACCTGAGCTACAAGCCTGCAGAGATGTTTTACTGCTTATTTTTCATCAGACAATCTGTGTGGACACTACAAAGGCAGGTTCTTTCAGGTAAGGAGGTGATCCAACCGCAGGTTCCCCTACGGTTACCTTGTTACGACTTCACCCCAGTCATGAATCACAAAGTGGTAAGCGCCCTCCCGAAGGTTAAGCTACCTACTTCTTTTGCAACCCACTCCCATGGTGTGACGGGCGGTGTGTACAAGGCCCGGGAACGTATTCACCGTAGCATTCTGATCTACGATTACTAGCGATTCCGACTTCATGGAGTCGAGTTGCAGACTCCAATCCGGACTACGACATACTTTATGAGGTCCGCTTGCTCTCGCGAGGTCGCTTCTCTTTGTATATGCCATTGTAGCACGTGTGTAGCCCTACTCGTAAGGGCCATGATGACTTGACGTCATCCCCACCTTCCTCCAGTTTATCACTGGCAGTCTCCTTTGAGTTCCCGGCCGGACCGCTGGCAACAAAGGATAAGGGTTGCGCTCGTTGCGGGACTTAACCCAACATTTCACAACACGAGCTGACGACAGCCATGCAGCACCTGTCTCAGAGTTCCCGAAGGCACCAAAGCATCTCTGCTAAGTTCTCTGGATGTCAAGAGTAGGTAAGGTTCTTCGCGTTGCATCGAATTAAACCACATGCTCCACCGCTTGTGCGGGCCCCCGTCAATTCATTTGAGTTTTAACCTTGCGGCCGTACTCCCCAGGCGGTCGACTTAACGCGTTAGCTCCGGAAGCCACTCCTCAAGGGAACAACCTCCAAGTCGACATCGTTTACAGCGTGGACTACCAGGGTATCTAATCCTGTTTGCTCCCCACGCTTTCGCACCTGAGCGTCAGTCTTTGTCCAGGGGGCCGCCTTCGCCACCGGTATTCCTCCAGATCTCTACGCATTTCACCGCTACACCTGGAATTCTACCCCCTCTACAAGACTCAAGCTTGCCAGTTTCAAATGCAGTTCCCAGGTTGAGCCCGGGGATTTCACATCTGACTTAACAAACCGCCTGCGTGCGCTTTACGCCCAGTAATTCCGATTAACGCTTGCACCCTCCGTATTACCGCGGCTGCTGGCACGGAGTTAGCCGGTGCTTCTTCTGCGAGTAACGTCAATCACTAAGGTTATTAACCTTAATGCCTTCCTCCTCGCTGAAAGTACTTTACAACCCGAAGGCCTTCTTCATACACGCGGCATGGCTGCATCAGGCTTGCGCCCATTGTGCAATATTCCCCACTGCTGCCTCCCGTAGGAGTCTGGACCGTGTCTCAGTTCCAGTGTGGCTGGTCATCCTCTCAGACCAGCTAGGGATCGTCGCCTAGGTGAGCCATTACCCCACCTACTAGCTAATCCCATCTGGGCACATCTGATGGCATGAGGCCCGAAGGTCCCCCACTTTGGTCTTGCGACGTTATGCGGTATTAGCTACCGTTTCCAGTAGTTATCCCCCTCCATCAGGCAGTTTCCCAGACATTACTCACCCGTCCGCCGCTCGTCACCCGGAGAGCAAGCTCTCCTGTGCTACCGCTCGACTTGCATGTGTTAGGCCTGCCGCCAGCGTTCAATCTGAGCCATGATCAAACTCTTCAATTTAAGTTTGATGCTCGTGAATTAAACTTCGTAATGAATTACGTATGTTCACTCAGAGACTTGGTATTCATTTTTCGTCCGAGGACGTTAAGAATCCATGTCACTTTGAGTGCCCACACAGATTGTCTGATAAATTGTTAAAGAGCAGTGCAACGCGGCTTTCGCTCACCGTTGCGAGGTCCCGTATAATACGTTTTCCTCATTCAGAGTCAAGCATTTGTTTTCGCTTTTCTCTGTCAGAATTTCCGGAGAAACCCTGCTGACCCGGCGGCTTGCTTGCCGTTGTTCCGTGTCAGTGGAGGCGCATTATAGGGAGTTCTGAGACGTTGACAAGCCCTGTTTTAAAAAAACTTTTCAACCGTCTCTTTTTTGTTCAAAACGGCCTTAAAGCGGCAGTTTTTCCAGCGTCTCAAAGCCATAACGCTGTAAAACGGGTAAAAGTTGCTCGGTTCCAGCGGTCAGCGCCATACAATAGGCAATATTAGGGTCACTGGATTTTGCGTCTGGTGCCTCATGCTCGAGCAACCAGACGGTACGACGGGCAATTGCGGCACCGGAATCAATCATTCGTGTGCCTTCCGGCAATACCTGTTGCAGTTCTTCCTGTAACAGCGGGAAATGCGTGCAGCCCAGTACCACCGTATCAGGCGGCTCTGACATCCGCAGCCAGGGACGCAGAATACGTCGTAGCTCATCCAGCGGGACCGGCTCACCTTGCAGCTTCGCTTCTGCCAGTTCAACCAGTTCCGCAGAACCCAGCATCTCTATCTTACATTCATTGGCAAAGCGGCTGATTAGCTCACGCGTATAAGGACGCTTGACCGTGCCGCGGGTGGCTAACAGGCCGACGATACCGTTCGCTGTGAGTCGGGCCGCAGGCTTAATCGCCGGTACCACGCCCACCACGGGAAAGCCAAATTTGTCACGCAGTGCGGGAAGAGAAACGGTACTGGCGGTGTTACAGGCAATGACGGCTAGCGCCAGCGGATAACGCTGCTGAACCGCGGTGACAATCTCGAGCACGCGTTCAACGATAAATTCTTCACTCTTCTCCCCGTAAGGAAAAGCAACGTTATCGAAAGCGTAGATGTAATGCAGATCCGGCAGCAGCTGCCGAATCTCATTATAAACCGACAACCCACCGACACCGGAATCAAACACCAGTACGGTGGGACGTGGATCAGAAGGTGTAGCTGCCAGACAAGTAGTATTCTCGTCCTGCAGTTTGGTAGCCATAAGCTGTCTCGTAATCTTTATCGAACAGGTTGGCTATTTTACCACGAACTGTCAGGCGATCGGTGATCGGATACGCGGCAGAAACGTCAACCGTGCTATAGCTTGGCAAAATTCGCTGCGTCGTATTGTACTGAGACGTGTTGTTATCGTAGCGCTTACCATAATACTGCCACGAGATATCCATATCGACCTTGAACATCGTCCAGTCGAGCTGATATTTAGCCTGGCGTTTAGAACGTCTGGCCAGAACTTCACCATTATCATCATTACGCGGATCGACATACTGCAACGTCACGCGATGGCTGAAAATGCCGGTATCAATATTACCTGTCCACTCCACACCTTTAATGGTCGCGGAATTGATATTGTCATACTCGCCGTCATAGGTGACCGGATCCGAGTAATAGGTAATCAGATTCGAAATCTTGTAGTGATACGCCGACAGTCGCCAGTCCAGCGGGCCGGTAAGACCTTCAAGCCCGGCTTCCCACTGCTTAGACTCTTCAGGCTTCAGGTTCGGGTTCGAGTTGATACCAAAACGGGCGGAACCGAACTGTTGCCCCAAAGAAGGTGCGAGGAAGCCGGTGCCGTAGCCGAGGGTAACGCGATAGTTCTCCACGAACTCCCAACCGGCGGTAGTTTGCCAGGTGCCGTGCCAGCCAAACTGCTCATCGTGATCCTCGCGGCCGGAAGCCTCGAGCGTCACATCGCCAAACTGCTGTTGCCCGGTCAGATACAGACCCGTGTTATCACGTTTATAGGTATCCGATATCACCGTGTCCGACGAGGTCAGTCGCTGCTGCTGCCAGTCCACGCCGGCACTCACCGAGCCATGGCCGACAATTAGGTTATTTCCCCACTGCAGATTACGCTGCGTCATACGATCGAGCGTTGTACCGTCATTGTAACGGCCGTAGATGCTGCTGTAGTTGTAGTCTTTCACCTTCTGGTAGCTGGCAATCAGCTGCGAAGAGTAAATCCCGGAGCTGTAGGTCAGGCCCGCATCCCAGCTCTGGTTATAGAGCTGTTCTTCATCTGCGCTGTACGCCGCGCTGTAAGGGGCACTTCCCAGATCGTAATCGGAGTTGTTGGTATAGCTACGACCGCGGAAGAAGCCGTCGAAGTTATCGTTGAATTTATGCTCGAGGCTACCCCAGAACGCTTTACTGCGGAAGCCGTCGCGATCCTGGTCATGGCTCCAGGTGGAGTCAGGCTGAACGTTAAAGCCCTTATTCCCCTCATAGGAACCCGCCACTGTGGCGACCGTATCACCGAAGCGATGACGCAGCGTGCCGTCGTATTGCTGATAGCCTTCCGAGCCGACGCCCGCGGTGATCTTAGATTCTTCTTTATCAGAGTGGGTAATGACGTTAATCACCCCGCCCATTGCACCAGAACCATAAATCGCGGAGCGCGGACCACGGATATACTCTACCCGTTGCACCAGCGAGAGCGGTATTTGATTGAGGTCGGGGTTATTGGTAATGCCAGGGCGAGGCGTAGGAACGCCATCAATCAGCACCAGCACCTGTTTGGCTTCAGTACCGCGGATGAACAGCGACGAACTTTGCCCCATTCCGCCATTCTGGGCAACATCCACCCCAGGCAGTCGACGCATGACGTCGTTTAAATCCTTGGCCTGCCAGCGATCGATATCTTCCCGGGTCACCACGTCAGTCGGCGCAAGCACCGTATTGACCGGCTGTTGAAAACGATTTGCTGTCACCACTAACGTATCTGAATTGCTGTCTTGCGCCCAGCCAGAAAATGCCGTGACGGAGAGTGCCGTCATCAGCGAAGCTTTTTTAATCATTGTAAAAGCATCCGTAACATATAAAGGATGCCGCTGGCTTCATCAGTAGCACGCGATGATAGAAACCAAATGCGACGTATTCCGGCAGGTCTTCGGGCTCGGGGTGTGTTATGGATGAAGACTTCCCACCAACTATCGGCAGTGTCTGCATAATGCGTTCATCCCACCTTCCTTACCGCTGCGCGTCAGCCCCAGATTTACACTGGATTCCCTTTTAACTCACAGGACCGGTTACACAATGCTATAATTAGAAACATATAGATGTCCAGACTTCTATAATTATATTTGAAACCTTATCCGGGCTGGACATCCCCTGCGCTTTCCCTACAATCCCCGCGTAATTATTTTATTCAGGATGCATCATGACCCCCGAACATCTTCCGACCGAACAGTATGAAGCGCAGCTGGCAGAGAAAGTCGTCCGTCTGCAAAAAATGATGGTGCCTTTTGCCGCGCCGGTTCCGGAGGTGTTTCGTTCGCCGGTCAGCCATTATCGAATGCGTGCAGAGTTTCGTCTGTGGCACGATGGCGATGACCTGTACCACATCATGTTTGATCAACAGACTAAATCGCGCATTCGCGTTGATAGCTTCCCGGCAGCCAGCGAGCTTATCAATCAACTGATGACCGCCATCCTCGACGGTGTGCGCAACAACCCGGTTTTGCGCCATAAGCTGTTCCAGGTCGACTACCTGACCACGATGAGCAACCAGGCCGTGGTATCGCTGCTGTACCACAAAAAACTTGATGACGAGTGGCGTCAGCAGGCCACCACCCTGCGCGATGCGTTGCGCGCGCAAAACCTCAACGTGCACCTGATTGGCCGGGCCACTAAAACCAAAATCGAACTCGATCAGGACTATATAGATGAGCGTTTGCCGGTTGCCGGTCGGGAGATGATCTACCGTCAGGTTGAAAACAGCTTCACCCAGCCGAACGCCGCCATGAATATTCAGATGCTGGAATGGGCGCTGGATGCCACCGAAGGGGCTACGGGGGATTTACTGGAGCTATACTGCGGCAACGGTAACTTCTCACTGGCGCTGGCGCGAAATTTTGAGCGCGTACTGGCAACGGAGATCGCTAAACCGTCCGTCGCGGCGGCACAGTACAACATCGCGGCTAACCATATTGATAACGTGCAGATTATCCGCATGGCGGCAGAAGAGTTTACTCAGGCCATGAACGGCGTGCGTGAGTTTAATCGCCTGCAGGGTATCGACCTGCAAAGCTATCAGTGCGAGACCATTTTTGTCGATCCGCCGCGCAGCGGTCTGGACAGTGAAACGGAGAAAATGGTGCAGGCGTATCCACGGATCCTGTATATCTCCTGTAACCCGGAGACCCTGTGCCAGAATCTGGAAACCTTAAGCCAGACTCACGACGTCACACGCCTGGCGCTGTTCGATCAGTTCCCGTATACCCATCATATGGAATGCGGCGTGCTGTTAACGAAGAAGTAAGAAGCAAGAAATGAACCCGGCAACACGATGTTTGCCGGGTGAGTCTGACGACCGGTTTACTCTGCCGCCGCGTCCTTACGGTTGCGGATCCGGTAGCCAATCCAGAACACGGTGATCACCGACAGCACCGCCGGGAAGAAGTTAGACCCGATATCCGGATACTCCGCACGCACCACGGTGCTGTACAGTAGAACGCCCAGAATAAAACAGGCGGCCGCCAGGCCCGGCAGCCCCACGGGCATGCTGCGATTCTGATAGCGCTGGTGCAGACAGTACACCGTCAGCAGTAACGACAGAACCGGGAAGATGGAAAAGGGAACAATCGAGCTGAACAGGGCTGCGAAGGTTCCATTAATGGACAGGCCAGCGATCAGCGCCAGCAACAACGTACCTTTATCTTGAACTGAGTGTTTCATTGCTCGTCCTTCACGTTATTCGGAATGATGTGACATTTTTTCTTGTTCGCGGCGATACCAATAGTACGCCCCTTTCGAGATCATTCTGAGCTGCAGTACCAGTCGTTCTTCCAGCTGCCGACGTTGTTCAACACCGACATCCAGCGCTTCTGCGCCGGCACTAAACACGATGGTGACCATAGCTTCAGCCTGCGCTTCGGTAAAGGCGCGTGGCATGTGGTTTTCGATTTCTAAATAGTCGGCAAGTTCCGCGATGAAATGTTGAATTTCGCGTGCGACAGCGGCGCGAAACGCCGCGGAAGTGCCCGAACGTTCCCGCAACAACAGGCGGAAGGCGTTAGGGTTATTGCCGATAAATTCCATAAATGTGGAGACGGAGGTGCGAATCACACTACCGCCTTTAGCGATACGCTGCCGCGCCTGGCGCATCAGTTGGCGAAGCATGAGCCCACTCTCGTCGACCATCGTCAGACCTAGCTCATCAACATCACGAAAATGGCGATAAAAGGACGTGGGCGCAATCCCCGCCTCGCGCGCGACTTCACGTAAACTCAAGCTGGCGAAACTCCGCTCAGCGCTAAGCTGGCTGAATGCCGCTTCGACCAGCGAACGCCGGGTTTTCTCTTTTTGTAGCGCTCTTACGCCCATCACGATGTCTGAATCCTTCCAATAGCCCTGCTGGCACTATACCAGAGATTAAAACTAATCGGTTTACACTGCTTTGTGAATGATTGTTTACGAGCCGATTCTGCTTTTATGCCGCAAAAAAGCACAACGATAATTGGGTTAAAGCGCGGCGAATGTTATCATCGTGTTTATTTTATGTATAAAACAGGTGAGTAATGCCATGTCGCACTCTTGGGATTATGATGCAATCGTGATTGGGTCCGGCCCTGGCGGTGAAGGCGCCGCCATGGGACTGGTTAAACAGGGAGCGCGCGTCGCCGTTATCGAGCGCTATCATAACGTTGGCGGCGGCTGTACCCACTGGGGTACCATCCCGTCAAAAGCGCTCCGCCATGCCGTCAGTCGTATTATCGAGTTTAACCAAAACCCTCTCTACAGTGACCACTCCCGCCTTCTTCGTTCTTCTTTTGCCGACATTCTGAACCATGCCGACAGCGTGATTAATCAACAAACCCATATGCGTCAGGGTTTCTATGAGCGCAACCACTGCGAAATTTTGCAGGGCAACGCCCACTTTGTTGATGAACACACCCTCGCGCTGGAATGTCACGATGGTACCGTCGAGACCGTCACCGCTGAAAAATTCGTTATCGCCTGCGGCTCACGCCCTTACCATCCTGCCGATGTCGATTTTTCCCATCCGCGCGTGTATGACAGCGATTCGATTCTCAGCCTGCAGCACGAACCACGCCACGTGATCATCTACGGCGCCGGGGTTATTGGTTGCGAATATGCGTCGATTTTCCGCGGCATGGAGGTGAAAGTCGACCTGATCAACACCCGCGATCGTCTGCTGGCGTTCCTCGATCAGGAGATGTCTGACTCTCTCTCCTATCACTTCTGGAACAGCGGCGTGGTGATTCGCCACAACGAAGAGTATGAGAAAATTGAAGCCGTCGATGACGGCGTGATCATGCATTTGAAATCGGGAAAAAAACTGAAAGCCGACTGCCTGCTGTACGCCAACGGCCGTACCGGTAATACCGATTCCCTGGCGCTGGACAATATCGGCCTGAAAACCGATAGCCGCGGCCAGATCAAAGTGAACAGCATGTACCAGACGGCGCTGCCGCATATCTATGCCGTTGGTGACGTTATCGGTTATCCGAGCCTGGCGTCCGCCGCCTACGATCAAGGCCGCATCGCCGCGCAGGCGCTGATTAAAGGCGAGGCCTCTGCCCACCTGATTGAAGATATCCCGACCGGTATCTACACCATTCCGGAAATCAGCTCCGTGGGTAAAACCGAGCAGCAGTTGACGGCGATGAAGGTGCCATACGAAGTGGGCCGTGCGGCGTTTAAACACCTGGCACGCGCGCAAATCGTCGGCATGAGCGTGGGAACCCTGAAGATCCTGTTCCATCGTGAAACGAAAGAGATCCTGGGCATTCATTGCTTTGGTGAACGCGCGGCCGAGATTATTCATATCGGCCAGGCGATTATGGAGCAGAAAGGTGGTGGCAACACCATTGAGTACTTCGTCAACACCACCTTTAACTACCCGACCATGGCGGAAGCCTATCGGGTCGCCGCGTTAAATGGCTTAAACCGCCTGTTTTAACGCTTTGTCGAAATGGCCATCCATAGTGCCGCGGATGGCCTCCGCCAGATGCTCATAGCGACTACGCAGCGGTGAACCGGGACGATACACCAGACCAATGGTGCGTCTTGGTTCCGGCTTAATGCACGGAATATAGACCACGCCATCGCGCTTTCTCTCCTGCGGTACCGCTAACGCCGGCAGCAGCGTGATACCGCTACCTGCAGCCACCATATTGCGCAGCGTTTCAAGACTGGTTGCGCGGAAATGGGTATCTTCATCCGCACCGGCCTCAAAACAGAAGCCCATTGCCTGATCGCGCAGGCAGTGACCATCTTCCAGCATCAGCAGCTTTTCCCCGGCCAAATCAGACATCGGCACGCGATCGCGATTTGCCCACGGGTGATCTTCGTAGATAGCCAGCATCATCGGCTCATCAAACAGCGGGACCTCAATAAAGGCCTCGCTCTCTTTCACCAGCGCGAGGATCGCGCAGTCCAGCTTACCGCTGTCGAGCTGAGCCAGCAGTTGATGGGTTTGTGCTTCATGCAGATACATTTCCAGTTTTGGAAAAGTCTGGTGCAGCATCGGTATTATTTGCGGCAACAGATAAGGGCCAATTGTCGGAATCAGGCCGATATGCAGCGGCCCGGACATGGTCTCACCTTGTTGACTTGCCATTTCCTTGAGCACTTTGACTTCGCGTAACACGGTACGCGCCTGATCCACCAGCAACAGTCCGGCCTGGGTAAACAGAACCTTACGGCTGGTGCGCTCCAGCAACATGACCCCAAGTTCATCCTCCAGCTTGCGGATTTGTCCGCTCAGCGTGGGTTGGCTGACGTGGCAGGAGTCCGCCGCGCGCCGAAAATGGCGGTGCTCGGCTAGCGCAACCAGGTATTCAAGATCGCGAATATTCATTATTCATCCTCCGTCGCCATGATAGTTCATGGCGATAGATAGCATAGCAACGAACGATTATCCCTATCAAGTTTTCTGTTCAATAATAAGCCCAGAAACGAGGCCGACGTCAGAAAATCAACGATGACCTCATCATATTCCCTGACCGAACAACTAAAGCCAACGTGAACTTTTGCGGACCTTGTGTCCGCTTTTTTTTGCATAAAAAAAGCCCGGGCATGGCCCGAGCCTCTTTGACTGCTTTTCAACGACTCACCCCGTTAGAATGATCCGTGAAAATCGCGCATTCACACCAGACGCTGTTTCGCGTCGTCAATTGCCTTAGCAACCTGCTGCGGTGAGACGCCGCCTTTTGCCGAACGCTTATCCAGGCAAGACTGCAGCGACAGAATCGGATAGACATCATCGGCAATCACGCTGCTAAATTTCTGCAGGTCGGCCAGCGCCAGATCTTCCAGCGGCTTGCCCTGGGCGATCGCTTCTACCACCGCTTCACCGACGATATGGTGCGCTTCGCGGAACGGAACCCCTTTCGCTACCAGGTAATCCGCCAGCTCGGTGGCATTGGCATAGCCCTGCTGCGCCGCTTCTTCACAACGCGGACGCTTAACCTGAATACCGTCCAGCACCAGCGCCGCCATATGCAGGCAATCCAGCCAGGTATCGAGCGCGTCGAACAGCCCTTCTTTATCTTCCTGCATGTCTTTGTTGTACGCCAGCGGCAGACCTTTCAGGGTCATCATCATCCCGGTCAGCGCGCCCTGAACACGGCCACACTTACCACGGATAAGCTCCAGCGCATCCGGGTTTTTCTTCTGCGGCATCAGAGAGGAACCGGAGGTGACGCGGTCGGACAACTCAATAAAACCGGCTTCCCCGGTATTAAAGAAAATCAGGTCTTCGGCAAAGCGTGACAGGTGCACCATGCCAATCGATGCATCAGAGAGCAGTTCCAGTACGTGGTCACGGTCAGAAACGCTATCGAGGCTGTTGCGGGTCGCCGAGGCAAAACCCAGCCAGCCGGCCAGCTGCTCGCGGTCGATGTCATAGGCGGTGCCCGCCAGCGCACCGCAGCCCAGCGGGCTGACATCCAGACGTTTCAGGGCATCCTGCAGACGGCTTTCATCACGCGCCAGCATTTCAACATACGCCAGGCACCAGTGGGCAAAGGTTACCGGCTGCGCGCGTTGCAGGTGGGTATACCCCGGCATCACCGCATCCTGGTTGCCCTGTGCCGTCTCCACCAGCGCACTTTGCAGCTGGCGGTTGGCCGACAGCAGCTCGGCGACCGTGTCTTTACACCACAGCTTCAGGTCAGTAGCGACCTGATCGTTACGGCTACGCCCGGTATGCAGCTTCTTGCCCAGTTGACCCACTTTGTCGATCAGCTTGCCTTCTACCCAGCTGTGAATATCTTCCGCGTCGCTTTCAAGGATTTGCTGCGGATTCGCCCGCACCTCTTCCAACAGCACACCTAACGCCTCTTCCAGCTGCTGCTGCTCGGCGGCACTCAGCACGCCCACCGTCACCAGCGCTTTAGACCAGGCGACAGAGCCAACAATATCCTGCTCCGCCAGGCGATAGTCGAAGCGCAAAGAGTCGTTGAACTGTTTGAACCGCTGATCGGCTGCCTGAGTAAAACGCCCGCCCCAAAGTGCCATAATGTGCTTCCTTCAAATTTGGTTTTATGCTGCCGGGAAGCCCTGTGCCCCCGTCTTCAACTGTGTTAAATCAGGCCAGAATACGCGTGCCGATAGGCGTGCCGTTAAACAACGCCGGCAGTTGCTCCGCATGGCGCCATGAGGCGATATCTACCGGACGACCCAGCGTGCGCGCCGCATCCAGTGCCGCATTTACCTTCACAATCATACCGTCGGTAATAATGCCTTGCTCGATCAGCTGCTCTGCCTTCGCCGCGGTCATCTCCGCAATACGCTGGCCTTTACCATCAAGAATGCCGCTGACATCGGACAGCAGAATCAGGTCCGCACCGAGCGTTGCCGCCAGCGCGGTCGCTGCCTGGTCGGCATTCACGTTCATCAGTTGCCCTTCATCGGTAACCCCGATGGAGCTGACCACTGGCAGATAGCCGCCCGCCAGCAGAGTGTTAATCAGCGCAGGCGAACCCGGCTGCGCCAGACCGACGTGGCCCAGCTCTTCGTCCAGCTGTGTCACCTTAACGCTATCGCCATCGCCGAGGAACAGGCCCACGGAAGCCAGATGGTGTTTTTTCGCCCAGGCCAGCAGCGTTTTATTGGCGGTTCCCGCCAGCGCGCCGGTAATAATATCAATCTGATCCGCTGGCGTGACCCGCAGGCCATTTTTCTTGTTCACCGGCAGGTTGAGCTGCTTCATCAACTCATCTACTACACAGCCGCCACCGTGCACGATAATCAGCGGGCGATGATGGGCTTCACGGTAATTCACCAGCGCGGTAAACAGGCGCTCCAGCGCTTCTTCGCTATCGAGTAACACGCCGCCGAGCTTAATTATTAATGGGTTCATCATCACACCTTAAATAAGAGACTGCGTCTCAGCGTAGCCGAAACGAATATTCGCGCACTGTATTGCCTGTGCCGCCGCACCTTTCAACAGGTTATCTTCCGCCGCCACCACAATAATGTGCTGGTCCTGAACGGCAAAACCGATATCACAGAATGGCAGACCCACGACGTTTTTCAATGCCGGCACGCCTTTATCATATAAACGGACCAGCGGCTTATTGGCATAGGCCTGCTGGAACACGGCGGCAACCTGATCTTTGCTCACGCCAGGCTTCAGGCGGCAGGTAATGGTTTCGAGGATCCCACGTTTAAAATTACCAAGGTGAGGGGTAAAAATAACCTCCGCGCCAAGGTGGGTGGAGATTTCCGGGTGGTGACGATGATTGAATACGCCATACGGCTGCAGGCTGACTTCACAGAAGCTATTGCTGATGGCCGCTTTACGCCCTGCGCCGCTGACGCCGCTGGTCGCATTGATCACCGGCCACTGGTTCAGATCCAGCAGGTCCGCATCGATCAACGGTTTCAATGACAACTGAGCCGCCGTCGGATAACAGCCCGGGACAGCGACTAAATTCGCCTCTTTCAGCGCATCGGCGTTCCACTCAGCCAGACCGTAAACCGCCTGCTCAAGCAGGGCCGGATGCTGATGAGTGAAACCGTAATATTTTTCGTAAAACGCACCGTCGTTCACGCGGAAGGCGCCAGACAGGTCGAACACCACGCAGCCTGCGGCAAGAAACTGCGGCGCCAGGTCGTGGCTCACTTCATGTGCGGTCGCAAGGAAGACAACATCGACGCCGGCGCTAAATTCGCTGATATCTGACATCGGCTGCAGCGGCAGATCCACAATGCCTTTCAGCTGCGGATGCAAATCGGAAACTAATTTCCCTGCATCATTGCTTTGCGCGGAGACCGTCAAAGCGGTTATGGTCATATGAGGATGGCGATTTACATAGGTCACTAGCTCTGCGCCGGCATAACCGCTGGCACCCACAATCAGCGTCTTCAACATCGGGGCTCTTCACCTTCTTACGTCATATTTGCCCAGGAAGCATTTCGCTTCCTCACCCAGTTAAGCCGTAAGAGTCTCCCTGCGTTTTATGGGTTTTCTTACGCTCAACGATAATGTATTTTTATTCATAAATAATGCATGAATATTGATACTATCATGACCCGAGGTGTGTCAACAATGAAAAACAATTTACCGCCCTTTATCGAGATTTACCGCGCATTGATCGCCACACCTTCCATCAGTGCAACCGAAGAAGCGCTAGATCAAAGTAATGAGACTTTAATCAATTTACTCGCTGGCTGGTTCCGCGATATTGGCTTCAATGTTGAAGTCCAGCCGGTGCCGGAGACGCGTAATAAATTCAATTTGTTGGCCAGTACCGGCCACGGCGCAGGCGGCCTGCTGCTCGCCGGGCATACCGACACCGTGCCGTTTGATGACGGCCGCTGGACCCGCGATCCTTTCGCCCTGACCGAGCACGACAACAAACTGTACGGCCTCGGCACCGCCGACATGAAAGGCTTTTTCGCCTTTATCCTTGATGCCCTGCGCGATGTCGATGTCAGCACGCTGAAAAAGCCGCTCTACATCCTGGCCACCGCCGATGAAGAGACCAGTATGGCCGGCGCCCGTTACTTTGCCGAAACCACCCAGCTGCGTCCGGACTGCGCCATCATCGGTGAACCGACCTCTCTGCAGCCGGTGCGCGCGCATAAAGGCCATATGTCCAACGCGATTCGCATCCAGGGCCAGTCCGGCCACTCCAGCGATCCGGCGCGCGGTGTGAACGCCATTGAGCTGATGTACGATGCCATCGGCCGCATCATGCAGCTACGCGACGACTTAAAAGAGCGTTATCACTATGCGGCGTTTACCGTGCCGTATCCAACGCTCAACCTCGGCGCGATTCACGGCGGCGATGCCTCAAACCGTATCTGCGCCTGCTGTGAACTGCATATGGATATTCGCCCGCTGCCGGGTATGACGCTCAACGATCTTAACGGGCTGCTGGATGAAGCGCTGGCGCCGGTAAGCGAACGCTGGCCGGGCCGCCTGACGGTATCCGAACTGCATCCGCCCATTCCTGGTTACGAATGTCCACCAGACCACCGTCTGGTTCAGGTCGTGGAAAAACTGCTCGGTGCCCAAACCGAAGTGGTGAACTACTGCACCGAGGCGCCGTTTATCCAGACGTTGTGCCCGACGTTAGTATTAGGCCCGGGCTCCATTAACCAGGCCCACCAGCCGGATGAATACCTGGAAACCCGGTTTATTAAGCCAACCCGGGAGCTAATAACCCAGGTTGTCCATCATTTCTGCTGGCATTAAGGGCAGTCCGTTCCCGTCGCTTTTGCCAGGGCGGGACGGTGATTCTGGTCACATTTCCATAAGTAATGCTTATCAGGGGACCCCTGAGTTAAATTTCGCAAATTACCGTCATTTATTCGTTTGCTGAAGCGATTTCGCAACAATTGACGTGGGGGTTTTTACGTGGCTTTATAAAAGACGGCTGCTTATCCGATGCTCACTGTTGCAGAGCGCCGGATATAACAAAATAAAATGAGATGGGGTGTCTGGGGTAACATGAACGAACAATATTCCGCTTTGCGTAGTAATGTCAGTATGCTCGGTAAGGTACTAGGCGATACCATCAAGGATGCACTGGGAGAGAACATTCTTGATCGTGTCGAAACTATCCGTAAATTGTCCAAGTCTTCTCGCGCCGGCAATGAAGCCAACCGCCAGGAATTGCTGACCACGCTGCAAAACTTGTCCAATGACGAGCTGCTGCCGGTGGCCCGTGCTTTCAGCCAGTTTCTGAATCTGGCGAATACCGCAGAGCAATACCACAGCATTTCACCGAACGGTGAAGCGGCCAGCAACCCGGAAGTGATTGCCCGCACCCTGAGAAAGCTCAAAGACCAACCTCATCTCAACGAAGAGACCATTAAGAAAGCGGTGGAGTCCCTGTCTCTGGAGCTGGTCCTTACCGCTCACCCCACCGAGATCACCCGCCGTACGCTGATCCACAAAATGGTGGAAGTGAACAACTGCCTGAAGCAGCTTGATAACAAAGATATCGCTGACTACGAGCACCACCAGCTGATGCGCCGTCTGCGCCAGCTGATTGCCCAGTCCTGGCATACTGATGAAATCCGCAAATACCGCCCGACGCCGGTTGATGAAGCTAAATGGGGTTTTGCCGTTGTTGAAAACAGCCTGTGGGAAGGGGTACCAAACTACCTGCGCGAGCTGAACGAACAGCTGGAAGAGAACCTCGGCTACCAGCTGCCGGTAGATTTCGTCCCGGTGCGTTTCACCTCCTGGATGGGCGGTGACCGCGACGGTAACCCGAATGTCACCGCTGATATTACCCGTCACGTGCTGCTGCTGAGCCGCTGGAAAGCGACTGACCTGTTCCTGAAAGATATTCAGCTGCTGATCTCTGAACTGTCGATGGTTGAATGTACCGACGAGCTGCGCGAACTGGCCGGTGCGGAAGGGGCACAGGAACCGTATCGCTATCTGATGAAAAAGCTGCGTACCCAGCTGATGGAAACCCAGGCCTGGCTGGAAGCCCGTCTGAAGGGGCAGAAACTGCCGAAGCCGGCAGGCCTGATTACCCAGAACGAACAGCTGTGGGAACCGTTGTACGCTTGCTATAAGTCGCTGCAGTCCTGCGGCATGGGCATCATCGCCAACGGCGAGCTGCTGGATACGCTGCGTCGCGTGAAATCTTTCGGCGTACCGCTGGTGCGTATCGACATTCGTCAGGAAAGCACCCGTCATACCGAAGCGCTGGGCGAAATGACCCGCTATCTGGGTATCGGCGATTACGAAAGCTGGTCAGAAGCCGACAAGCAAGCGTTCCTGATCCGCGAACTGAATTCCAAACGTCCGCTGCTGCCACGTCAGTGGGAGCCAAGCAACGAAACCCGCGAAGTCCTCGACACCTGTAAAGTGATCGCCGAGGCGCCGTACGGATCCATCGCCGCGTATGTGATCTCAATGGCGAAAACTCCGTCCGACGTGCTGGCCGTGCACCTGCTGCTGAAAGAGTCCGGTATTGGCTTCGCCCTGCCTGTCGCGCCGTTGTTTGAAACCCTGGACGACCTGAATAACGCCAATGACGTCATGACCCAGTTGCTGAATATCGACTGGTATCGCGGCTTTATTCAGGGCAAACAGATGGTCATGATTGGCTATTCTGACTCCGCAAAAGATGCCGGCGTCATGGCAGCCTCATGGGCGCAGTATCAGGCGCAGGATGCGCTAATTAAAACCTGCGAAAAAGCCGGGATTGAGCTGACGCTGTTCCATGGCCGCGGCGGTTCCATCGGTCGTGGCGGCGCACCGGCACACGCCGCACTGCTGTCTCAGCCTCCAGGAAGCCTGAAAGGTGGCCTGCGCGTGACCGAACAAGGCGAGATGATTCGCTTTAAATACGGCCTGCCTGAAGTCACCATCAGCAGCCTGTCGCTGTACACCAGCGCGGTACTGGAAGCCAACCTGCTGCCACCGCCGGAACCAAAACCGGAGTGGCGTCATATCATGGCCGAGCTGTCTGACATCTCCTGCAAGATGTACCGTGGCTATGTGCGTGAAAATAAAGACTTCGTCCCGTACTTCCGTTCCGCAACGCCGGAGCAGGAGCTGGGTAAACTGCCGCTGGGTTCTCGTCCGGCAAAACGCCGTGCGACCGGTGGCGTCGAATCCCTGCGCGCCATTCCGTGGATTTTCGCCTGGACGCAAAACCGTCTGATGCTGCCGGCCTGGCTTGGTGCAGGTACCGCGCTACAGAAAGTGGTGGAAGATGGGAAACAGAGCGAGCTGGAAACCATGTGTCGCGACTGGCCGTTCTTCTCAACCCGTCTCGGCATGCTGGAAATGGTGTTCTCGAAAGCCGACCTGTGGCTGGCGGAATATTACGATCAGCGTCTGGTAACCCCGGAGCTGTGGAAGCTGGGCGCCGAACTGCGTGAGCTGCTCTCTACCGGGATCAACGTGGTACTGGATATTGCGAACGATTCCCACCTGATGGCCGACCTGCCGTGGATCGCCGAGTCTATCCAGTTGCGTAACATCTATACCGACCCGCTGAACGTTCTGCAGGCAGAACTGCTGCACCGTTCGCGTCTGGCGGAAGAAGAAGGCAAAGAGCCGGATCCGCGCGTTGAACAGGCGCTGATGGTCACCATCGCCGGCGTTGCTGCCGGTATGCGTAACACCGGCTAATCTCTGCGCAATACCAGTCCCGGATAGCGCCGTTTACGCCTTATCCGGGCAACAAAAACCCCGGCCAGCTTCGCGCGACCGGGGTTTTTTATTAACCGGCTTTTTTCATTAATGGTGCAGCATCTCGTCGACGATCTGCTCTTTGTGTAGGGCATACGGATAATAGGTCGGCCAGTTATCCATCTCTTTCAGCAGCGCCTCCTGCGATTCATTACCCATAAAGATGTGGAAGTGCTGCGATTTGCGCGGACCGATAATATGATCGCTGAACTGAACAAATTTCGGCGCTTTTGAATCAGCCTGCTGGCATTCGAACAGATAGCGCACGCCCTTCTTACCGGAGGCATAGGTCAGGATCTTCTTGCCGGCATAGGCGTACTGGCAGGTATTGACCGTTTTGCCAATGTGGAACTCCATCACGTTGTCCTCAATCCCAATCTGGTCAACGTCGGTGGCATAGCCTTTCTTATAATATTCCCGATACTCGGCCACGCTCTTAGCGCCCGCTTTTTTGGCTTTTTGCTCCAGCACCGGATCCAAATCGCCATTGAGCAAATAAGGGTTCACCGACTGCCAGATCCCATCCCAATCGCTTAGCGACCGATCCTTAACGTCCCCATCGGCAAAAATGCCCTCGCTTGCTTTTATCTCCGCCTCGGTTAACGCGGGTCCATGGCTATGATTGCCGTGAGCAAAGGTCTGAGCACTGGCCAATAGCAGGCCAACACCCAACGCAAGGGCAGACATCTTTATGGTCATTACATTCTCCTGAGTTAACGCTTGCAACGATATGTTACGATATAACATATCATACACGTCGTGCAACATCGTTATCCTGCCATCCTGAGCCGGCTTTTACCCTTTCAGCTCTGTCCGGTATGATAAATACGAGGCGCCTTGTATGGAGCAAGTATGGATACCGATCTCAATCAACTCATCGACGCGTTAATTACCGGTCCGGCGGCGATCCAGCAGATCCGCTTTGCCAGCACCCACCGTCCGCGTGCCGATGAGGTGCAGAAGGCTGATTTTTCACGTCTTGAAATCATGCTTGAAGGCCAGCTGTACGATCCTGGTATAAAAGCCGATCCGCCAATACTTACCCAATATGACGCGCTGTATATCCCCGCCGGAGGATGGCATTTTCCCCAGTGGAGCTCGCCCTGTCGCACCCTGAGCATCGTGTTTGGCAAGCAGCAGCTGGTGTTTACTCTGCAGCGCTGGGACGGCTGTCATCTGCAGATTGAGGAAAAGCTGCAGGTTCCGCGTCGCGGCCCTCGTACCGGATCTTTTCTGCTACAGGCGCTCAACGAGATGCTGATGCAGCCCCAGGAACAGCGCACAACGCGCAGCATTGTTATCAGCCTGCTGAGCCACTGCGCCGATCTCCTCGGCAGCCAGGTACAAACCGCGTCCCGTAGTCAGGCGCTGTTTGAGGCGATCCGTCAGTATATCGAGGCCCACTTTGCCGAGCCGTTAACCCGCGAAGCGGTCGCGCAGGAGTTTTACCTCTCGCCAAACTATCTCTCCCACCTGTTCCAGAAATGCGGGCCAATGGGGTTTAACGAGTACCTGAATCACGTCCGGCTCGAACAGGCCAGGATGCTGCTAAAGGGCCATGACATGAAGGTCAAAGATGTCGCCCACGCCTGCGGCTTTGCCGACAGCAACTATTTCTGCCGCCTGTTTCGTAAAAATACTGAACGCTCACCCTCCGAATATCGCCGCCAGTACCACAGCCAACTGACAGAAAAAGAAATCCAGTAAAAACTAGATTTTTGTAAGTATTCTTCATATTTCTCTGATTACGCTGCTCATGGGCATCAGGAATAACGGGAGAAACGTGATCTAAATCATCCTTAACCGTAATGCGTACATTTATCCAGTTTTTGGCAAATTTGTCATCTGGCGACCCGTCGGTGAGAAGCCGTATCCTTATCTCAACATCACTGAATTGAGCATCGAGGAAAGGCTATGGAACTCTATCTGGACACCGCAAACGTAGCAGAAGTTGAACGCCTGGCACGCATCTATCCCCTGGCTGGCGTCACCACTAACCCCAGCATTATCGCCGCCGGCAAAACGCCGGTCTGGGAGGTACTCCCGCGCCTGCAAAAAGCCGTCGGGCCAGAGGGAACGCTGTTTGCCCAGACCATGAGCCGCGATGCTGAAGGCATGGTGGCGGAAGCCAAACGCCTGAGCAATGCCGTCCCGGGAATTGTGGTTAAGATCCCGGTTACCGCCGAGGGCCTCGCCGCGATCAAGCTGCTGCAGAAAGAAGGCATTCCGACCCTGGGCACCGCGGTCTATAGCGCCTCCCAGGGGCTATTGGCCGCGCTGGCGGGCGCAAAATATGTTGCCCCTTACGTCAATCGCGTCGATGCCCAGGGCGGTGACGGCATCCGCATGGTGCAGGAGCTGCAATCCCTGCTGGAGCTCCATGCGCCAGAGAGCAAGGTGCTGGCCGCCAGCTTTAAAACCCCACGTCAGGCGCTGGATTGTCTGTTAGCGGGCTGTGAAGCTATCACCCTTCCTTTAGACGTAGCGCAACAAATGCTTGGCACCCCCGCGGTAGAGTCAGCCATAGAGAAGTTTGAGCAAGACTGGAATAACGCTTTTGGAAATCTGAACCTGTAACCCGATCGGCGCGCCGCCAAAGGGCGGCGCCACGATCATCCAGGAGGAAAAGAAATGGATCACATTATTCAATCCCCGGGCAAATACATTCAGGGCGCGAACGCCATCACCCGCCTTGGCGAATACCTCAAACCACTGGCCGAACGCTGGCTGATTGTAGGCGACAAGTTTGTACTGGGTTTTGCCGAAGAAAAACTGCGTAAAAGCCTGACAGACGCCGGCCTGATGGCCGAGATCGTCCCGTTTGGCGGCGAATGCTCACACAATGAAATCAACCGTTTGCAGGACATTGCTAGTTCAGCCAACTGTCATGCCGTGCTGGGTATCGGCGGCGGCAAAACGCTGGATACCGCAAAAGCATTAGCTCATTTTATGCACCTTCCGGTGGTGATTGCCCCGACCATTGCCTCAACGGACGCCCCCTGCAGCGCCCTCTCGGTTATCTATACCGATGAAGGGGAGTTTGACAGCTATCTGATGCTGCCACGCAACCCAAATATGGTGATTGTCGATACGCAAATCGTTGCCGGTGCGCCACCGCGCCTGCTGGCCGCCGGTATCGGCGATGCGTTGGCGACCTGGTTTGAAGCCCGCGCCTGTTCACGCAGCGGCGCCACGACCATGGCAGGAGGTCAGTGCACTCAGGCCGCGCTGGCGCTGGCCGAGCTGTGCTACAACACGCTGATAGAGGAAGGCGAAAAAGCGATGCTGGCAGCGGAGCAACATGTCGTCACGCCAGCGCTGGAGAAAGTGATTGAAGCCAACACCTATCTGAGCGGCGTGGGCTTTGAAAGCGGCGGTCTGGCCGCGGCGCACGCCATCCATAACGGGCTGACGGTACTGGCTGATGCCCACCATTTCTACCACGGTGAAAAAGTCGCTTTCGGTACGTTGACCCAGTTGGTGCTGGAAAATGCCCCGGTGGAAGAGATCGAAACCGTTGCCGCACTGTGCCACAGCGTCGGCCTGCCGATCACCCTGGCGCAGCTGAATATTAAAGGGGATATTCCGGGCAAGATGCGCGCCGTGGCGGAAGCCGCCTGCGCAGAGGGAGAAACCATCCACAATATGCCTGGCGGCGCGACGGCCGATCAGGTCTACGCCGCGCTGTTGGTCGCCGATCAGTACGGCCAGCGTTTCCTGCAGGAATGGGAATAAAACAGAATGGCCCTCGATGAGGGCCATTTTTTTATACCGCCGGGCGAACGCCCAGCGTGTGGCAAATCGCGTAGCTCATCTCAGCGCGGTTCAGCGTGTAGAAGTGGAAATCCTTCACCCCTTCCCGGCTTAAAATCTTCACCATGTCCATGGCGATGTTCGCCCCGACCAGCTGGCGGGTTTCCGCATCGTTATCCAGGCCTTCAAACATTTTCGACATCCAGGTGGGGATACGCACGTTGGTCATGTCGGCAAACTTCTTCGCCTGTTTGAAGTTAGAAACTGGCAGGATCCCAGGAATAATTTCGACATCAATGCCGGCGGACACGCAGCGATCGCGGAAACGCAGATAGCTTTCAACGTCGAAGAAAAACTGGGTGATCGCCCGGTTGGCGCCCGCATCGACTTTACGCTTCAGATTCAGTAGATCCGCCTGCGCGCTTTTGGCCTCGGGGTGCACTTCCGGATAGGCCGCCACGGAGATATCAAAATCGCCCACCTCTTTCAGCAACGTCACCAGATCGGCGGCGTACATATCCGGCTTGCCGCTGCCCGGCGGTAAATCACCGCGCAGGGCAACAATATGACGAATGCCGTTGTTCCAGTAGTCCTGGGCAATGGCGCGCAGCTCGTCGCGGCTGGCGTCGATACAGGTCAGATGCGGTGCCGCTTCCAGACCAGTACGCTCTTTAATGCCTTTGATGATGCTGTGGGTACGGTCGCGCTCGCCGGAGTTCGCACCGTAGGTCACCGAGACAAACTTCGGCTTCAGGCTGCTTAAGCGATCGATGGACTTCCACAGGGTTTGCTCCATTTCACTGGTGCGCGGCGGGAAGAATTCAAAAGACACATTAATCTGGCCCTGCACTTCTGCCAGGCTCTGATTCAGCGCTTCCCGCTGATTGGCGTGAAAAAAGCTCATACCTTACCTCATCAATCGCATTTTATTGTTTGTTGTGTTGCGAACTTCTATACGTTTAGACGTCCAGATGTAAAAATGACGGAAAAGCGGGCAGGCGTCAATAGAAAAATCAGCGTAAACAGTGAGGAATATTCAGCGAAGATGAGATTAATTCATGTCGCTCAACGCTAACTTAATGATTCTTCAATTAACGGCAGCAGCCAATCGCGCAACGCGTCATCTTCCGGCCGGGTTAATAATCCGAGCGTCAGATGCAGACGGGCATCCTCCAGCGCCAGGAACACCACCCCCTGACGCTGAATAGCCGCAAATGAGGCCGGCAGCAGAATCATCCCTTCTCCACGTGCAATACGCGCCAGCAGGACATCATGCTCGGCAGGCTCTTCAACGTAGGTTGGGGCATAACCAGCACGTTCAAAGAGGCGCCGGGTCTGGTCAAAAAACGCCGGATTACGCTCCCGCTTGAACCAGAACAGCGGTTGATGGTTCAGGGCGTTTAAGGTCAGTGGGGCCATGGTGGCTTGCGGCCATGAAGCCGGCAGCGCCGCAATCAGCGGTTCATCATAGGGCAGCGGCGAAAACGTTAAGCCGTCGGCATCCAGTGGCAGCGCCACCAGCGCGGCGCTCAGCTTGCCCCTGCGCACTTGTTGAGCCAGGGCCGGTGAAGACTGTCGGATGAGGTGCAGAGCGCTGATGTGACCGCTCAGGGCGGATTCCAGCGGCGCAAAGATCCCCTGTTCAAATGCGGTGGTCAGCCCCAGTCGTAACGGCTGCTGCCGATCGCGGGAGAGTTGGCTTAACGCGCTTAACGTCTGTTCCTGCAGCGCCAGCAATGGCCGGACCGTCTCCAGCACCCGTTCACCTTCTGCGGTCAGTATCAGTCCTTTGGTGTGACGGACAAATAGCGTCACCCCCAGCAGCATTTCCAACTGGCGGATATGCCGGCTCAGCGGCGGCTGTGAAATAAACAACCGCTGTGCTGCCCGACTAATATTGTTCTCTTCCGCCACCACCGCGAAATAACGCAGCAACCGCATGTCCAGAGAAGATAAGCGAGAATTTGTCATACCGGAAAGGTATCACGAAAAGGGTATTACTCAACGCTTCCCGATGCCTCTACTCTCCTTACAGCACATTATCACTATGAGGAAAGATCATGACATCAGAACGTTATACTACCGGCCTTGATATGTTGCAGCGCGTTGACGGCAAAGGCGGCGATGCCGTCGTAGCCAGTTTGCAGGCTATCGCCCCGGACTTTGCCCGCTATCTGATCGAGTTCCCGTTCGGCGATATCTACGCCCGTCCGGGGCTGGATTTGCGCAGCCGTGAAATCGCCACCATTGCCGCGCTTACCGCGCTGGGCAACGCCGCCCCGCAGCTCAAAGTGCACATTGCCGCTGGGTTGCATGTTGGTTTATCGCAGGAAGAAATTGTTGAAGTGATCATGCAGATGGCGGTATATGCCGGGTTCCCGGCGGCGCTGAATGGCCTGTTTGCCGCCAAAGAGGTGTTCGCTGCACGCTGATACGACGAGACCAGACCAACGCCTGGTCTCGTAGACAGAGTTGAGTTACAGCAGCTGCGCCAGACGGTTGATGTCCGACTGAATGGCGCCAGCGGTCACATCGCGGCCGGCACCCGGGCCGCGGATCACCAGTGGGTTATCGCGGTACCAGCGGCTCTCGATCGCAAACACGTTGTCGCACGGCAGCAGCGCTGCCAGAGGGTGCTCCTCACGGACCGCTTCAACGCCGACCCGTGCTTTGCCGTTGGCATCAAAACGCGCCACATAACGCAGAACCAGCCCCATTTCACGGGCCGCTTCCAGACGCTGCAGCATCTGCTCGTTCAGCTCTTCACCATTCTCAAAGAAGTGATCGACAGACCCCTCTTCGCAGTGCGCAGGCACCAGAGATTCCACACGAACCTGATCGGGTTCGATGTCATACCCGGCCTCGCGGGCGAGGATCACCAGCTTACGCATCACGTCTTTCCCCGCGAGGTCAACGCGCGGGTCCGGCTCCGTCAGCCCTTGCTGCCATGCCTGATCGACCAGATCGGTGAACGGCACGGTGCCATCAAACTGCAGGAACAACCAAGAGAGCGTGCCGGAGAAAATGCCGCTCAGCGCCAGGATGGTATCGCCGCTATCGATCAGATCGCGCACCGTGTGGTTCACAGGCAAGCCCGCGCCTACGGTGGCGTTGTACAGCCAGTGACGACCGGTTTTCTCAAACGCATCGTGGATTTGACGGTATTTGTCGCTGCTGCTGGCGCCCGCCAGTTTATTCGCGCTGATCACATGGAAACCGTGGCTGGCGAAATCCAGGTACTGATCGGCCAGCTGCTCGCTGGCGGTCACGTCCAGCACCACTAAATCATCGTACGGGTGAGCGCGCATCCACAAAAACAGTGACTCTTCATCCTGGGCGACGGCCTCGTCGTTGAAGAAGGCCAATGCGCGGCTGGCGTCCAGGCCCTCGTAGTTCAGCAGGCTGCGGCGGCTGTCCACCACGCCGGCGAGAATAAATTCAAAACCGGTGCGTGCGGAAAGCGTGCTTTGTTCGCGAGCGAACAGCTCCAGCCAGCGCGAACCAATGTTGCCTTTGCCAAACAGCACCAGGCCAATGCGTTTCTCTGCGCGGAACAGCGACTGGTGCAGCCCCTGAATCAGGCTTTCCGTCGGGCCAGCACGCAGCACCGCGACCAGGCTGATGCCCTCTTCGGACTGCCAGGTAAACTCAACCGGCTGCCCTTTCAGTTGCTGCCAGAAACGGTGACAGTGCAGTGGATTACGGCTGACGCCGGCCCCGACCATCGCCACCAGCGCCAGCTTCTGACGCAGACGCAGTTCGCCCGGGAGACCGGCTTCGTCCAACAGGCGCAGCGCGCTGTCGGCAACTTCCGAGGTATAGCAGAACTGCAGCAGCTTACGGTCAGCATGGACACCGACCGCCAGCGGGCGCAGTTGAGCGCGTTTAAAGATAAGATCCAGCTCTTTATGCGCCAGCTTGAAATCCTGGCCAGCAGGCACCTGGAACTCAATCAGGCACACATCATCGTGGCTGGTCACAATACGCGCGCCGGTACCGGAGGCCAACACACGCTCAATACGCGTAGAGCCCTGTTCAGGGTTATAGCTACAGCGTAATTGCAGATCGATATCGCTGCCGGAAACCGGCTGCAGTGTACGAGCATGGAGCACTGGTGCGGCCAGACGTGCCAGCTCGCTGGCTTCATCCAGACGCAGCAGCGGCAGCAGACAGGCATCTTTCACCTTACGCGGGTCGGCACTATAGACCCCGGCCACATCGCTCCAGATCGTGACGCGAGAAGCCCCGGCCAGCGCGCCAATCTGGGTAGCGGAATAGTCGGAGCCGTTGCGTCCCAGCAGAACCGTCTCACCCGCGTTGTTGCGCGAGATAAAACCGGTCACCACCAGGCGTTTATTCGGGTGTTGCGCCATCAACTGCTGCAACAGCGGATAGGACAGACCTTCATCCACCTGCGGCTGTGCGGCGCGTTCGGCACGCAGGAAGCTGCGGGCATCAAGCCAGGCCGCTTCCTGCCCTAAGTGGTTCAGGACTGCCGCCATCAGGCGTGCGGACCAGACTTCACCGTGACCGACCACCTCGGCGTAGACCGCATCGGTCACGCCGCTGTCAAGCAAGCCGGCAAGGCGCTCGAGATCGTGGATAAAGGTGGCGATCAGCGTATCGGCGGCGTCTGCTGGCAGCAGGCTGGCGATCAGCTCCATGTGATAACGGCGCAGCGACTGCTGCACCTGATGCGCAGAAAGGCGATCGGTCTGGCTGAGTTTCAGCCAGCTAATCAGCTGGTTGGTGGTGCTACCCGCGGCGGAGACAACCATCATGTCCCCCGCCTGCGAGTATTCCGTCATGATCCCTGCGACACGCAGGTAACATTTCGCATCCGCTAAACTACTCCCACCAAATTTGTGCAGTTGACGACCCTTCGCCCCTGCCTGCGCATTCACACTCATGTTTATTCCTCGTTTGCTGCCCGGAAGCCATTTTCCAGGTCGGCAATTAAATCTTCACCATCTTCAATACCGGTCGAAATACGCAGAAGCGTTTCTGAAATCCCAGCCGCCGCACGTGCTTCAGGCGACATACCTGCATGCGTCATCGTTGCGGCATGCGAAATCAGACTTTCTACGCCCCCCAGCGATTCGGCCAGCGTAAACAGCGACAATCCGCTCAGAAAACGGCGCAACGTCTGCTCATCCCCGTCCAGTTCAAAGCTTAACATTGCGCCAAAACCTTTTTGCTGACGCGCAGCAATCTCATGCCCCTGATTTTCCGGCAGGGACGGATGATACAGTTTTTTCACCAACGGCTGGGCTTTCAGATAGTCGACAATCGCCTGAGCATTGCGCTGCGCCACTTCCATACGCGGAGAGAGCGTACGCAAACCACGTAGCAACAGGTAACTATCGAATGCACCGCCGGTGACGCCGATATTATTCGCCCACCATGCCAGTTCGGTGACAAGGGCCGGATCTTTGGCAATCACCACGCCCGCCACCACGTCAGAGTGGCCATTCAGGTATTTGGTGCACGAATGCAGTACCAGATCGGCACCCAGCGCCAGCGGGTTTTGCAACGCCGGGCTCAGGAAGGTGTTATCCACCACGCTTACCGCACCTGCTTCACGAGCCAGCGAGCAGATTTTCGCAATATCCACCACCCGCAGCAACGGATTACTTGGGCTTTCGACCAATACCAGCTTCGGTTTTTCAGCCAATGCCGCATTCAGCGCCTGTTCATCATTCTGATCGACAAACAGCACGCGATAGCACCCGCGTTTCGCCAGGCTATCAAATAAGCGATAGCTGCCGCCGTAGCAGTCATGTGGCGCCACCAGCACATCACCAGGCTTCAGGAACACGGTGGTCACCAGCAGAATGGCCGACATACCGGTGTTGGTCAGCACGGCACCCGCGCCGCCTTCCAGCTCAGCCAGCGCGCGCTGCACGACATCACGCGTCGGGTTGCCGCGACGGGAATAGTCATGGGCACGAGGTTCATTAAAGCCGGTGAAGTTGTAGGTACTGGAAAGGTGAATCGGCGGGACAACGCAACCGTACTGTTCGTCGTCATTTAAACCGCTACGCACTGCGATGGTGGCCTGTTTACGCGTCATGTTGGGCAGTTCCTGGGCTGAATCGGTGAAAAGTCAGGCACCAGAGTAATCATTGTCACAATGGACGTCAATACATCTGGACATCTAAACTTCTTTGCGTATAGATTGAGCAAAAAGCGAATAGCCGTTAAAATTATATGCATTGGCGCACATCCGCAGGGGCTAATCAGATGTCAGACACGCCCCGCTACGGTAAACTACGCGCAATTATGGCCAGACAAGACGTTCTGGTCCTTAACTAATGAATAGAGGATTAAGGTATCTCATGGCTGAATGGAGCGGCGAATATATCAGCCCATACGCTGAGCACGGTAAGAAGAGTGAGCAAGTAAAAAAAATTACGGTTTCCATTCCTCTGAAGGTGTTAAAAATCCTCACCGATGAACGCACGCGTCGCCAGGTGAACAACCTGCGGCATGCCACCAACAGCGAACTGCTGTGTGAAGCGTTCCTGCATGCCTTTACCGGTCAACCGTTGCCGAACGATGAAGACCTGCGTAAAGAACGCAGCGATGAGATCCCGGAAGCGGCGAAGCAGATTATGCGTGAGATGGGCATCGACCCGGATACGTGGGAATACTAAGCGCATGAAAAAGGGCGGAGTTTACCTCCGCCCTTTTTGACGTCACTGACTGGCCATCTACAGCGCGGTCTGGCGACAAAAACAAAAAAAGCCGCCCTGAGGCGGCTTTTTCTTTCAGCAAATTACTTGCTGGTACCCGGCACGCTGAAGCGCTTGTTGAAGCGGTCAACACGGCCACCGGTAGCAACGTCACGCTGCTTGCCAGTGTAGAACGGGTGACATTTACCGCACACGTCGAGGTTCAGGTCGTGACCAACGGTAGAACGGATTTTCATGACGTTACCGCAAGAGCAGTTAGCAGTAACTTCTTCGTATTTCGGGTGAATATCTTTTTTCATGGGAGAACCTCAGTTAAGGCCGCGTCGCTCTTCCAGCCCTAACGCCAGACACCACGCGATGTTAATAATTGCCTGTCACCTTCTACGCTACCGGTACATTGACCACAGCGCGAGACTTTCAGGTAATACGTTTAGTTTGATGCTGCACGAAGCGCACCAAAGGCGGCGAATCATACAGAATTTGACCAGCATATGCAAACTGATCCGCGAGCCCTTATTACAATGTGTATACTAAGCGGCCAGATTTCAAGTCAGGAAGATGACATGTCCGTCGCTCACGTTGCCCTGCCCGTTCCGCTGCCCCGTACCTTTGACTATCGCCTCCCTGAAGGCATGTCGGTCAAAGCAGGCTGTCGCGTGCGTGTGCCCTTTGGCAAACAGGAGCGCATTGGTATTGTCACCGCCATCAGCGAGCACAGCGAACTGCCGCTGGATGAGCTAAAACCGGTTGTCGAAGCGCTGGATAGCGAACCGGTGTTTCCATCTACCGTCTGGCGACTGCTGCTGTGGGCGGCCGATTATTATCACCACCCTATCGGCGATGTGCTGTTCCACGCGCTACCGATCCTGCTACGCCAGGGCAAGCCGGCCAGCGCAGCGCCGCAGTGGTACTGGTTTGCCACCGAGCAGGGCCAGGCCGTTGACATTAATAGCCTCAAGCGCTCGCCGAAACAACAGCAGGCGCTGGCCGCCCTTCGCCAGGGGAAAATATGGCGCTATCAGGTTGCGGAGCTGGAATTTAACGATGCCGCGCTGCAGGCGCTGCGTGGTAAAGGGCTGTGTGAACTGGCGAGCGAAACCCCGGCCCTTACCGACTGGCGAACCCATTTTTCCATTCCCGGCGAACGGCTGCGTCTGAATACCGAGCAGGCTACCGCCGTGGGCGCTATTCACAGTGCGTCAGACCGGTTTTCAACCTGGCTGCTGGCCGGTATTACCGGTTCCGGAAAAACGGAAGTCTATCTCAGCGTTCTGGAAAACGTGCTGGCGCAGGGCCGTCAGGCGCTGGTAATGGTGCCGGAGATTGGCCTCACGCCGCAAACCATCGCCCGCTTCCGCCAGCGCTTTAACGCACCGGTTGAGGTGCTGCACTCCGGGCTGAATGATAGCGAGCGTCTCTCGGCATGGCTAAAGGCTAAAAATGGCGAGGCGGCTATCGTCATCGGGACGCGTTCGTCACTGTTTACGCCATTTAAAGACCTTGGGGTGATCGTTATCGATGAGGAGCACGATAGCTCCTATAAGCAGCAGGAAGGCTGGCGTTATCACGCTCGCGACCTGGCGGTCTGGCGCGCCCACAGCGAGCAAATCCCGATCATTCTGGGGTCCGCTACGCCGGCGCTGGAGACGCTCTATAACGTCCGCCAGGGCAAGTATCGGCAACTGAAGCTGACCAAGCGGGCGGGCAATGCGCGTCCGGCTCAGCAACACGTGCTGGATTTAAAAGGCCAGCAGCTGCAGGCGGGACTTTCTCCGGCCCTCATCAGCCGTATGCGGCAACACCTGCAGGCCGATAACCAGGTGATTCTGTTTTTAAACCGTCGCGGTTTTGCCCCTGCGCTGCTGTGCCACGATTGCGGGTGGATTGCCGAATGCCCACGCTGCGACAGCTACTACACCCTGCACCAGGCCCAGCATCACCTACGCTGTCATCACTGCGACAGTCAGCGCCCAATCCCACGTCAGTGTCCGTCATGCGGGTCGACGCACCTTGTCCCCGTCGGGCTGGGAACCGAACAGCTGGAGCAGGCGCTGGCGCCGCTGTTTCCCGACGTTCCGATCTCCCGCGTCGACCGGGATACCACCAGCCGCAAAGGCGCGCTCGAGCAGCACCTCGCCGATATCCACCGCGGCGGCGCGCGTATCCTGATCGGCACGCAAATGCTGGCCAAAGGTCATCACTTCCCGGACGTGACGCTGGTGTCTCTGCTGGACGTTGACGGCGCGCTGTTTTCCGCCGACTTCCGCTCCGCCGAGCGCTTCGCCCAGCTCTATACCCAGGTCTCTGGCCGTGCCGGGCGCGCGGGTAAACAGGGCGAGGTGATTCTGCAAACGCATCACCCGGAGCATCCGCTGCTGCAAACGCTGCTGTATCAGGGCTACGATGCTTTTGCCGATCAAGCGCTGGCCGAACGTCAGACCATGCAGCTGCCGCCGTGGACCAGCCACGTCCTGATTCGTGCCGAAGATCATAACAATCAGCAGGCTCCGCTGTTCCTGCAACAGTTGCGCAATTTGCTGCAGGCCAGCCCGTTGGCCGATGACAAACTGTGGGTGCTTGGCCCCGTGCCGGCGCTGGCGCCCAAACGCGGAGGCCGCTGGCGCTGGCAGATTCTGCTCCAGCACCCGTCGCGCGTTCGCCTGCAGCATATCGTCAGCGGGACATTAGCGCTGATCAACACCCTGCCGGAAGCACGTAAGGTAAAGTGGGTGCTGGACGTCGATCCTATTGAAGGTTAAGCCTTCTCTTGCGAGACGGATCGAAAAAATTCAACAGTCATCACGTTTTTCATGAAAATTCTGTAACTCTCTGCATCGACTATCTGCTAAAAATGTTGCTGATGTCAGAGCACAAGGGATGTGTCTGCACGAGTCAGTGAGGAGAAAACAGGTGAAGCCCAAAAAACAGGTGGTTGCCGCCACGATGAAAGACGTTGCCCTGAAGGCAAACGTTTCCACGGCAACCGTGTCCCGAGCGTTAATGAATCCCGATAAGGTTTCTCAGACTACCCGTAATCGGGTGGAGCAGGCGGCGCTTGAAGTCGGCTATTTGCCGCAGTCGCTCGGGCGTAACATGAAACGCAATGAATCGCGTACGATTCTGGTCATCGTGCCTGATATTTGCGATCCCTTTTTCAGCGAGATAATTCGCGGCATTGAAATCACCGCGGCAGAACAGGGATATCTGGTGCTGATCGGTGACTGCGCCCACCAGAACCGCCAGGAAAAAACCTTTATCGACCTGATCATTACCAAGCAGATCGACGGTATGCTGCTGCTCGGCTCACGACTGCCCTTCGATGCGGGCGTTGAAGAACAACGCAATCTGCCACCGATGGTCATGGCGAATGAGTTTGCGCCTGAGCTTGAGCTGCCGACGGTACATATCGATAACCTCACAGCGGCGTTTAATGCTGTCAATTATCTGCATGAGCTGGGACACCAGCGCATTGGTTGCATCGCCGGTCCGGAAGAGATGCCGCTGTGCCATTACCGTCTCCAGGGCTATGTGCAGGCGCTGCGCCGCAGTGGGATAACTATCGACCCGCATTATATTGCGCGTGGTAATTTTACCTATGAAGCCGGAGCCAACGCGCTGGAGCAGCTTCTGGCGCTCCCTGTGCCGCCCACCGCGGTTTTCTGCCACAGCGATATCATGGCGCTTGGCGCGCTGTCGCTGGCAAAACGCCGGGGCCTGAAAGTGCCTGACGACCTGTCGATTGTGGGTTTCGATAATATCTCTTTATCTGAATTTTGCGATCCGCCATTGACGACCGTTGCGCAACCGCGCTTTGATATCGGCCGCGAAGCGATGCTGCTGCTACTGGATCAGCTACATGGTCATAATGTAAACAGTGGTTCACGATTGCTGGACTGCGAACTGATCGTTCGCGGCAGTACACGTAAAATCAGAGCATAACCATCCGGTTCTGGTCAAAGCCTTGCCGCTTAAGTAACATGGCGGACTGACGAACGAATAAGACAGCGAAACGATAGTGGCACAACGAGATTATGTACGCCGCAGC
Organism: Klebsiella sp. B345; assembly: GCF_051131735.1. Lineage (NCBI taxonomy): Bacteria > Pseudomonadati > Pseudomonadota > Gammaproteobacteria > Enterobacterales > Enterobacteriaceae > Klebsiella > Klebsiella sp. B345. The sequence goes on along the minus strand of NZ_CP180443.1, from coordinate 3,073,868 downwards.
CAACCGGCTTCTTCGCGGCGCAAAAAGGGTAATACCCGAAGCTCAAGGAACAAACAGAGCAGCCTTGCGGCGGTTTCACCAACGATGGTTGCGATCGCGGCGGCAGTGCTGGTGGCCTTTATCGGTGGGCTGTACTTCATCACGCACCATAAAAAAGAAGAAGCGGAAGCCCTGCAAAACCGTCAGGCTGCAGGAAACGGCTTACCGCCAAAACCGGAAGAGCGCTGGCGCTATATTAAAGAGCTGGAAAGTCGCCAGCCTGGCGTGCGTGCGCCGACTGAACCGACGGCCGGCGGGGAAGTGATGAAACCCGAACAGCTCACCAACGAACAGCGTCAGTTACTGGCACAGATGCAGGCGGATATGCGCCAGCAGCCAACCCAACTGACCGAAGTTCCGTGGAACGAACAAACCCAGGCCCAGCGTCAACAAACGCTGCAGCGTCAGCGTCTGGCTCAACAGCAGGTGCAGCAGCAGCAACAGGTTGCCCAGCAGCAGTGGGCGCAGACGCAAACGCAGGCGCCGGTACAACAGCCGCGTGCGCAACAGCGAGTAGCCGAGCAGCCAAAGCCTGCTGCGCAACCAAAACCGGTACAGCAGCCGAAGCAAACCGCGTCTACCCAGCAGCCGTATCAGGATCTGCTACAAACGCCGGCACATACGACATCGCAGCCTAAAACACAGGCCGCCGCGCCAGTTGCGCGCGTTGAAGAAGCGCAGAAAGCACCGGCTGAGAAGAAAGACGATCGTAGCTGGATGATTCAGTGCGGCTCCTTCAAAGGTGCGGAGCAGGCAGAAACCGTGCGCGCACAGCTGGCATTTGAAGGGTTCTCCTCACGCATTACCACCAACAATGGCTGGAACCGCGTGGTGATTGGGCCGCTGAAAGGCAAAGAAAGCGCCAACGATATGATCACTCGCCTGAAGATGGCCGGGCATGCAAACTGCATTCGTCTCGCCGCCAGGGGTTGAAACCCTAAAAATCCCCCCCATCTATAATTGCATTCTGCCCCGCGTCATCCGCGGGGCCCCTATTCCGCATTTGTAACCAAGGGGTCTGCTCGTGACAACAATAGTAAGTGTTCGCCGTAACGGCCATGTGGTTATCGCCGGTGATGGCCAGGCCACGCTTGGCAATACCGTCATGAAAGGTAACGTGAAAAAGGTTCGTCGCCTGTACAACGACAAAGTGATCGCAGGCTTCGCCGGCGGCACTGCTGACGCTTTCACGCTGTTCGAACTGTTTGAACGTAAACTGGAAATGCACCAGGGACACCTGGTCAAGGCCGCCGTGGAACTGGCGAAAGACTGGCGTACCGATCGTATGTTGCGCAAACTGGAAGCCCTGTTGGCGGTCGCGGATGAAAACGCCTCGCTAATCATCACCGGTAACGGTGACGTGGTGCAGCCCGAAAACGATCTGATCGCTATCGGTTCTGGTGGCCCTTACGCTCAGGCCGCAGCTCGTGCTCTGCTGGAAAACACGGATATGGGCGCACGCGACATCGCAGAGAAGGCGTTGAATATTGCAGGTGATATCTGCATATATACCAACCATTTCCACACCATCGAAGAATTAGCCTCTAAAGCGTAAGGATCTCCCATGTCTGAAATGACCCCACGCGAAATTGTCAGCGAACTGGACAAACACATTATCGGTCAGGATGCAGCCAAGCGTTCTGTCGCTATCGCGCTGCGTAACCGCTGGCGCCGCATGCAGTTAAACGAAGAGCTGCGCCACGAAGTCACGCCGAAAAACATTCTGATGATCGGCCCGACCGGCGTCGGTAAAACCGAAATTGCTCGTCGTCTGGCAAAACTGGCCAACGCGCCGTTCATCAAAGTTGAAGCAACAAAATTCACCGAAGTGGGCTATGTTGGTAAAGAAGTGGATTCGATTATCCGCGATCTGACCGATGCGGCGATCAAAATGGTTCGCATGCAGTCCATTGATAAAAACCGCTATCGCGCCGAAGAGATGGCCGAAGAGCGTATTCTCGACGTGCTGATCCCACCGGCAAAAAATAACTGGGGCCAGGCAGAACAGCCTCAGGAGCCGTCAGCGGCACGCCAGGCATTCCGTAAAAAACTGCGCGAAGGCCAGCTCGACGACAAAGAAATCGAGATTGACCTTGCCGCTGCGCCAATGGGTGTTGAAATCATGTCCCCTCCGGGCATGGAAGAGATGACCAGCCAGCTGCAGTCCATGTTCCAGAACCTCGGCGGCCAGAAGCAAAAACCGCGTAAGCTGAAAATCAAAGACGCAATGAAGCTGCTGATTGAAGAAGAAGCGGCGAAGCTGGTGAACCCGGAAGAGCTGAAGCAGGATGCCATCGATGCCGTTGAGCAGCACGGTATTGTGTTTATCGACGAAATCGACAAAATCTGTAAGCGTGGTGGCAACAGCTCTGGCCCGGATGTCTCCCGTGAAGGCGTTCAGCGTGACCTGCTGCCGCTGGTGGAAGGCTGCACCGTTTCAACCAAACATGGTATGGTCAAAACCGACCACATCCTGTTTATCGCCTCCGGCGCATTCCAGGTGGCCAGCCCGTCTGACCTGATCCCGGAACTGCAGGGGCGCCTGCCGATCCGTGTTGAGCTGAAAGCACTGACTACCGAAGATTTCGAGCGTATCCTGACCGAGCCGAATGCCTCTATCACCGTGCAGTACAAAGCGCTGATGGCAACTGAAGGGGTAAACATCGAATTTACCCAAGAGGGTATCAAGCGCATCGCACAGGCAGCATGGCAGGTGAACGAAACCACCGAAAACATCGGTGCACGTCGTCTGCACACCGTGCTGGAGCGTCTGATTGAAGATATCTCCTACGACGCCAGTGAAATGAACGGTCAGAGCATCACGATTGATGCGGAATATGTTGGTAAACATCTGGATGTACTGGTGGCAGATGAAGATCTGAGCCGTTTTATCCTATAATCCGGTCCAATATATTTTCATCACTATAGATGGGGCTATAGATACACAAAATCATTCAAGCTGCATCGAGGCGGCTAGCCTGAGAATCTCCCGGAGCTGACTAACGTTAGTGACCGGAGTGAGCAGGCGAAGCCGACAAAGAGGCAGTTTGAAGGATGACGGGTATAGCCCCATTTTTATTGGCCGGAACCTATGACTGAAAAACCGATAACCCGCACCCAGGCCTGGCTCGAAAGCCTGCGGCCAAAAACACTCCCTCTGGCCTTTTCCGCCATCGTGGTTGGCACAACGCTGGCATGGTATCAGGGGCACTTCGATCCCTGGGTCGCGCTACTGGCGCTGATCACCGCTGGACTGCTGCAAATACTGTCGAATCTCGCCAACGATTATGGCGACGCCGTAAAGGGCAGCGATAAACCCGACCGTTTAGGGCCACTGCGTGGCATGCAGAAAGGGGCTATCACTCAGGCGCAAATGAAACGCGCGCTGATCGCTACCGTAGTGCTGATTTGCCTCTCCGGGCTGGCGCTGCTGTTCTGCGCCTGGCAAACGATGGCCGATTTTATTGGCTTTATGGTGCTCGGCAGCCTTTCGATTATCGCCGCCATTACCTATACCGTCGGAACCCGTCCTTACGGTTATATCGGCCTTGGCGATATTTCAGTACTGCTGTTCTTTGGCTGGCTTAGCGTCGCCGGGAGCTGGTATTTGCAGGCCCACACCATTACAGCCGCCATTTTCCTGCCTGCCACCGCCTGTGGCCTGTTAGCCGCTGCGGTGCTGAATATCAATAATCTGCGCGATATCAATAGCGACAGAGAGAACGGCAAAAATACCCTGGCGGTACGTCTGGGGCCGCTTAATGCTCGTCGCTACCACTCAAGCCTGCTTATCGGCGCTCCGCTGTGTCTGGCGCTGTTTAATCTGATGTCGCTACAAAACCTATGGGGTTGGCTGTTCATGCTCGCTACGCCGCTGCTGGCGAAGCAGGCGCGATTTGTGATGCGCGAACGCGAGCCAGCGGCGATGCGTCCAATGCTGGAGCGGACGGTCAAAGCCGCGCTGTTAACCAACCTGCTGTTTGTCATTGGAATTGTTTGCAGCAAGCTCGCGGGTTAACTGACAAATATCAATTAACAATTGATGATTTTGCCAACAATACGATTCGCGAGATATACTAAAAACTCTCGCAGCAACTGAACGTTAAGCCTATGAAATACGATACTTCCGAGCTTTGTGACATCTACCAGGAAGATGTCAACGTAGTGGAACCTCTGTTCTCCAACTTTGGGGGGCGGTCGTCGTTTGGTGGACAAATCATCACGGTGAAATGTTTCGAGGATAACGGGTTGCTATACGATATGCTCGAACAGAACGGCCGTGGTCACATCTTACTGATCGATGGCGGGGGCTCCGTCCGCCGTGCGTTAATTGACGCCGACCTGGCGCGTCTGGCCGTACAAAACGAGTGGGAAGGGTTAGTGGTCTATGGCGCAGTGCGCCAGGTTGACGACCTGGAAGATCTGGATATTGGCATCCAGGCGCTGGCCGCGATTCCCGTTGGTGCAGCTGGCGAAGGTATCGGCGAAAGCGACGTTCGCGTCAATTTCGGCGGCGTGACCTTCTTCTCCGGCGACCATCTGTATGCTGATAATACCGGCATCATCCTCTCCGAGGATGCGCTGGATATCGAATAACCCGCCCGATAAAAAAAGGCCTTCTCTCTGAGAAGGCCTTTTTGTTTGTCTTACGCCAGAATTAATACAGTTTCTTCGCGCAATCCAGCCAGTCGTTTTTGAACGGGCGCTTCATGTTCTCGATAGCATCGATGATGTCATGGTGCACCAGTTTTTCGTTCTGAATACCGACACAGCGGCCACCGAAGCCCTGCAGCAGCAGTTCAATCGCGTAGGCGCCCATGCGGGAAGCCAGGATACGGTCGTAAGGAACCGGAGAACCACCACGCTGAATGTGACCCAATACCGTTGCACGGGTTTCACGGCCGGTTTCTTTCTCGATGTAGTGAGCCAGTTCGTCCACGTCGCACATGTGCTCAGTGATCGCTACGATGGCGTGTTTCTTACCTTTCGCAATCCCGGCTTTGATTTCAGACACCAGGTCATCGCGAGTGTATTCAACTTCGGGCACCATAATGAACTCACAACCACCGGAAATCGCCGCCGCCAGGGTCAGATCGCCACAGTAACGGCCCATCACTTCAACAACAGAAATACGCTGGTGAGAAGAAGAGGTATCACGCAGACGGTCAATAGCTTCAACCACCGTGCTCAGCGCAGTGAAGAAACCGATGGTGTAGTCGGTACCTTTGATGTCGTTATCGATGGTGCCAGGCAGGCCGATGCACGGGAAGCCCATTTCGGTCAGGCGCATCGCCCCCATGTAGGAGCCGTCACCGCCAATAACAACCAGCGCATCCAGACCACGCTTTTTCATGTTCTCAAGGGCTACGGCACGCACGTGCTCTTCGCGGAATTCAGGAAAACGCGCTGAACCCAGGAAAGTGCCGCCACGATTGATCATGTCAGAAACGCTATAGCGGTCGAGCTGAACCATGCGATCTTCATACAGGCCGAGGTAACCGTCATAGATTCCAAAAACTTCCAGACCTTCCGTTAATGCTGCGCGCACAACGCCACGAATTGCTGCGTTCATGCCCGGCGCATCACCGCCACTTGTCAATACACCGATTTTCTTAATCATGACTACCTCTGAACTTAGGAAGCAAAAAATAATCCTGTTGCCTGAAGCGCTCCTTGATCAGGAGAGCACGACGATAATTGCAATAGTATATCAAACGCTTCTGGCTGAATTGATTCAGGTCAGACCAAATGGCGGTAATTTATACAAATAATGCCGATCCGCCCCACATTTTAACATCGAATTTACAGACTATAACTCAACGCTCAAAAAACGCCCTGGCGTGCCAGCGGCACGACGGAGCAGGGGTCTTGATGGATAATGACATCAGAACCCGGGAAACGGTGCAGAATCGCCTGCTCAACCTGGTCGGCAATCACATGCGCCTGTACCAGAGGGAGGTTATCTTCCATTTCCAAATGTATTTGAATAAAGCGAGTCGGCCCTGACTGCCGCGTTCGTAGATCGTGCGCCCCGCTGACGCCAGGCCATGCGGTCACGATATTGATAATGTCCTGACGTTCCTCGTCAGGCAGTGCGCGGTCTAATAACGACTGAACAGCGTCATAGCCCATACGCAGCGCGCTATATAAAATATAGATGCCAATCCCGAGAGCAAACAGCGCATCGGCACGATGCCAGCCATACCAGGACAAGCCTAGCGCCACCAGAATGGCGCCATTCATCATAACATCAGACTGATAATGAAGCATATCTGCTCGCACCGCCTGACTTTGCGTTTTTCTCACCACCCAGCGCTGAAAAGTGACCAGCACCAGCGTGCTGGCCAGCGCAATCAGGGTCACGATCATGCCGATACCTGCCGCCTGCATAGGCTCCGGACGCGCCAGATGCTGTATGCCAGTCAAAAACAGGAACAGGGCCGACCCGGAGATAAACATACTTTGCGCCAGCGCGGCCAGCGATTCTGCCTTGCCGTGACCAAAAGTATGTTCTTCATCAGCGGGTTGTAGCGAATATCGCACCACCAGCAGGTTGGTTAACGAGGCGGCAATATCCACCAGCGAGTCCACAAGCGCAGCCAGAATACTGACAGAACCGGTATACCACCACGCAAAAATCTTGATCAAAAGTAACGTGGAGGCCATCACCGTCGCCGCAATAGCCGCCCGGCTCACCAGCCGCCCATAAGATTGATTCATAAAGTCTCCTTTTCGGCGATGCGCTTAGTATAACCTGAACTTTTGCCGCAACGAGGCGCAAGGAGAAGAAGTCGTATTGCTGAGTGACAGGCAAAAAAAACCCCCACATCATGTGGGGGAAGACAGGGATGGTGTCTATGGCAAGGAAAACAGGGTTTACTACTGGGGTTGCACGGTATTGCTACTACTCGACAGCATGGTTGCTGATCCTTTCTGCATCCTTGCAACCTCACGCAACTGATCCATTCGTTGCTGGTGTTTAGCATTGAGAACCGCTTGCTGCTCTGGCGTTAACAGGTGGTACATCTGGTTGCGAACTTTTGCCATTTCGATCTGGCGGGCAACCTGTTCCTGCGCCATCTTATCTGCCTGAGCGCGCACAGCGTTTTCATCAAAATTTTCTGCGGTGACAAGGCGATGCATTGTCTCCATTTCGCTAACATTAATGGGTGGCCTGTCGTGGCGCGCCCGTCGCATAAGATCTCGTAACTGCTGACGTTGCTGTTCGGTTAAACTTATGCCGTCAAACATATGACTCTGGCTGGTGCGCTGCACCCCGTCGTCTCCGGGGAGCCAGTTAACGCTGGTAACGACTTCAGCGGCCTGGCTATATGCACTTAACGCCAGCGTTGAGGCCATGACGGCAGCTATAACATTGCGCATCACATACTCCCAATACGTTTGTGTCTGTGTAGCGATTCAACGAGATACAGTCTACGATTCGGGCTGCAAACATGCGTCAGGGGGTGTAAAACAACGTAAAGTCATGGATTAGCGAGCCTTGATGACGTAATTTCTGCCTCGGAGGTATTTAAACAATGAATAAAATCCTGTTAGTTGATGATGACCGGGAGCTCACCTCCCTGTTAAAAGAGCTGCTTGATATGGAAGGATTTAATGTGCTCGTGGCCCATGACGGGGAACAGGCACTGGCTCTTCTTGACGACAGCATCGATTTACTTTTGCTTGATGTGATGATGCCGAAGAAAAACGGTATCGATACACTGAAAGAGTTACGTCAGACACACCAGACCCCGGTCATTATGCTCACTGCCCGCGGTAGCGAGTTGGATCGCGTGCTTGGCCTCGAGCTGGGCGCAGATGATTACTTGCCTAAGCCGTTCAACGATCGTGAACTGGTGGCGCGTATACGCGCGATTCTGCGCCGTTCTCACTGGAGCGAGCAGCAGCAAACCACCGAAGCGGGTTCCCCGACGCTGGAAGTTGATGCATTAAGCCTCAATCCGGGTCGTCAGGAAGCTAATTTCGATGGGCAAACCCTGGAGCTGACCGGTACGGAGTTCACCCTGCTGTATCTGCTGGCGCAGCATCTTGGCCAGGTGGTGTCTCGTGAACACCTGAGCCAGGAAGTATTGGGAAAACGCCTGACGCCATTCGACCGCGCCATCGATATGCATATTTCGAATCTGCGTCGTAAGCTGCCGGAGCGCAAAGATGGTCATCCATGGTTTAAAACCCTGCGCGGCCGCGGCTACCTGATGGTTTCAGCTTCATGATAGGAAGTTTAACCGCACGCATCTTCGCTATTTTCTGGCTTACGCTGGCACTGGTGTTGATGCTGGTTCTGATGTTGCCCAAGCTGGACTCGCGCCAGATGACCGAATTGCTGGAAAGCGAACAGCGCCAGGGCATCATGATTGAACAGCACGTCGAGGCCGAACTGGCGACAGACCCACCCAACGATCTGATGTGGTGGCGTCGTCTGTTTCGCGCGATCGATAAATGGGCCCCGCCGGGACAGCGTTTGCTGCTGGTAACCAGCGAAGGGCGCGTTATCGGCGCAGAACGCAACGAAATGCAGATCATTCGCAACTTTATCGGCCAGGCCGATAATGCCGATCATCCGCAGAAAAAACGTTACGGCCGCCTGGAAATGGTTGGCCCGTTTTCCGTCAGGGATGGGGAAGATAATTACCAGCTTTATCTGATCCGCCCCGCCAGTACCTCCCAGTCAGACTTTATCAACCTGCTGTTCGACCGTCCGTTGCTTCTGCTCATCGTGACGATGCTGGTCAGTTCTCCCCTGCTTCTGTGGCTTGCATGGAGCCTGGCTAAGCCGGCGCGTAAGTTGAAAAACGCCGCCGATGAGGTCGCACAGGGCAACCTGCGTCAACATCCGGAACTGGAAGCCGGCCCGCAGGAGTTTTTAGCCGCCGGGGCCAGTTTTAACCAGATGGTGACGGCGCTGGAACGCATGATGACCGGGCAGCAGCGTTTGTTATCCGATATTTCTCACGAGCTGCGTACCCCGCTCACGCGCCTGCAACTGGGGACCGCCCTGCTGCGTCGCCGCAGTGGCGAGAGCAAAGAGCTGGAGCGAATTGAGACCGAAGCCCACCGGCTGGACAGCATGATCAACGACCTGCTGGTGATGTCGCGCAACCAGGCGAACAACGCGCTGGTGAGCGAAACGGTGAAGGCGAATCAGCTGTGGGGTGAAGTGCTGGATAACGCCGCGTTTGAAGCCGAGCAGGTAGGGAAATCCTTCACGGTAGAGTATCCGCCAGGCCCCTGGCCGCTCTACGGCAACCCGAATGCGCTGGAAAGTGCGCTGGAAAATATCGTGCGTAACGCGCTGCGCTACTCGCATACCAAAATTTCAGTCAGCTTCTCCGTCGATAAAGACGGCATCACGATAAACGTTGATGACGACGGTCCAGGCGTCAGCCCGGAGGATCGCGAGCAGATATTCCGGCCGTTCTACCGTACCGACGAGGCCCGCGATCGCGAGTCTGGTGGCACCGGTCTGGGACTGGCGATTGTCGAAGCAGCTATTCAGCAGCATCGGGGCTGGGTCAAGGCCGATGACAGCCCGCTGGGTGGACTGCGTTTAACGATTTGGCTGCCGTTGTACAAACGAACCTGATGAGCTCTCTCCCGGCTGGCGCTACGCTTAGCCGGGCTACCACAGCCATCACCACACCCTGTAGCCGGCTGGCGGTTATTTTCCCCACAGCCGGCGCGAAGCATCCTCGATTTGCCCACTCAGACGCCGCTTCTGCATGGTGCGGGTCCAACTCACCGACAGCCCCGCGGCAGACAGCAGACGATGATACTGCTCATCATCGAACGGCATATGCCAGGCAATGGCCCCGGCTTCGTAGACGCTCACATCACTCACCTGCGACACCCGCTCCAGCGGCGCATCGCCAGAGACATGACCGCCCGCCACCACCCGATAGAGCCAGCCCGTTTTACCGCTTTGCTGCATCCGCTGCGCCATATCGCTGATAGCAAAATGGAAGTTGAGTTTGAAGCAGGGTGAACGCGGCTGCGTGACCTGAATCAGCGCCTCGCCCCAACGAAAGATATCGCCAATGTGGACGTTATGCTCCGTCAGCCCTTCGGTAGAGAGGTTTTCGCCAAACGCCGGCGAGCAGAAAAGGTCGGCCTGTTCAGGAAACTCGCGGATCCAGTCGGCATAGTGTTCACGGGGATAGTGGCAAAGCGCGCGGTCTGGCCCGCCATGAATTTTGTGTTCCGCCTGCTCATCACCCTCCAGGCCCAGCTCACCCAGGGTTAACTCGCCGTCGACCTGAATTTTTTTGATAGCGCTCGGGCGGCTGCCGGGAAAGTCGCGAACGCGACCGATATAGACGTTGAGCGGATAGTGCATCTGCTGCTCCTTATGCCGATACAAAAAAAGCGAGTCATCAGACTCGCTTCTCAGTCAGCACAATGCAACCTTATTTTTTGGCGGCAAAACGTGCAGCAGCTTCGTCCCAGTTAACCACGTCCCAGAAGGCTTTGATGTAGTCCGGGCGACGGTTCTGGAATTTCAGGTAGTAAGCGTGTTCCCAAACGTCCAGGCCCACGATCGGGAAGCCGGAAGCGCCAGAGATAGCTTCGCCCATCAGCGGGGAATCCTGGTTCGCGGTAGAAACCACGGCCAGTTTGTCACCTTTCAGGACCAGCCACGCCCAACCGGAACCGAAGCGGGTTGCTGCCGCTTTTTCGAATTCCGCTTTGAAGTTATCAACGGAACCGAAATCACGCTCGATCGCCGCTTTCAGGTCGCCCTGCAGGGTAGTTCCGGTTTTCAGGCCTTTCCAGAACAGGCTGTGGTTAGCGTGACCGCCGGCGTTGTTACGCAGAACGCCTTTTTTGTCAGCCGGCAGCTGATCCAGTTTGGTGATCAGTTCTTCAGCGGACAGGCTTGCGAATTCCGGCAGGCTCTCCAGCGCAGCGTTAGCATTGTTAACGTAGGCCTGGTGGTGCTTAGTGTGATGGATTTCCATCGTCTGCTTGTCAAAATGCGGTTCCAGGGCGTCATAAGCGTACGGCAGGGCTGGCAGTGTATAACTCATAATCATCTCCATTATTGTCGAGCGGCAGGAAGTGTTAAGGCCGCGTAAGCAGTTGGTTCATTATAGTTAATTAAATGATATTGAAAACGCTTATCAATGCCGTATTTTTAATAAGGTTATAACAACGGGGTATATCCTAATTTTTATCAACGGAAACAGACAATTAAGATTTTTGACGGAGGGATTCAGCCTCTCATGACCACAGCAGGAAGGCGAGCAAACTGACCGATTTTTACACTCATCGCCGGGAAAGAGGACTTATCCGATAAAAACAACCAGCCTAGGCGGCCATACGGCTGCGCTGCCGCCACTGCCCCGGCGTCATGCCGATTTCGCGGTTGAATACCACGGAGAAGTAGTTGCTGTCTTCGAAGCCGCACTGGGTCGCCACCTCGCCAATCAGCCGTTCGGTGTGCTGCAGTAAATACTGCGCGTGGCAGATACGCAGCTGTCGCAAATAGTGGTTGATGGTCATGCCCGTCTGCTGGCGAAACTGCTGGCGTAGCACCCGTTCGCTGCATGCTTCGCGCTCACAAAAATGATCCAGAAAGAAAGGTCTATTAAGGCTGCCCGCCAGTTCAGTCAGTAGCTTATCGAGCAACGTTTCGCTTGCAGTCGCCGCCCGGTTATCGGTCGCGTAGCGATGACGCTGCAGCGTCAGCACCAGCTGAGCGAACAGCAGTTCGGCCATATTGTTGGCCTGGGCGTCGCAGCGGCTACTTTCATGCTCCAGCTGGGTAATGACCTGGCGGACCTGAGCCATACCGGTGCTGCCGATACGCCAGTGCGGGATCCACGGTGTACCAAACAGACCAGGAATATGCGCCGCCCAGTCAAAATTGAGCCGCAGGCGATCCGGGCAGTAGATAACATTTTGCAGGACTAAATCATTCACTGAAGCGTAGGAGTGTTTATCTTCGGCGCGGATGTAGAACAGATCGCCACGGGTGATACGCCAGGGACGGTCGTTCAGGACATGCAGGCCGTTGCCTCGCCACACCAGCACCAGCTCGCAGAACTCGTGGGTGTGCTCGGCGAAGACGTTTTGCGGATAACGATCCGCCACCGCCACCGCCTGCGAAGGAGATGCGAAGAACTCATCTTTACGAAGAATCAACTGACCGGCCACCACGCACACTCCACCGCCAATAACGGTTAATTATTGGCGTTTTTCCTCGCTAAAACGTTGACTGCTCTCGCGTTATTGAAGAATCGCGTCGCGCCCCTGGCGAATATCGCGCGGCGACCAGTCAAACTCGCGGCGAAAAAGCGTCGAAAAGTGGTTACTGTCGCCGAAACCACAGTGATAAGCGATATCTGTCACGCTCTCATCGCTGTGGCGCAGCAGGTGACGCGCCTTCATCAGCCGCACCCGGTTAAGATAACGCTGCGGCGTCAGCCCCGTTTGCTGTTTCAGCTGGCGGTGTAACGTGCGCAGCGACAGCGAAAACTGCGCCGCCACCTCCTCCCAGCAGACATCTTCCGCAAAGTGATCTTCCAGCCAGGCCATCAAGTGGTTCAGTCGTGCATCGTTGTCCGTCGCCCCTTCCGCGAGACTGCTTTTCCGCAGCAGCACCAGCAGCTGCATAAAGAGGATCTCCCGTCCGGCGATGGTATGCATATCCGTATCTGCACCAACGTTCTCCATCTGCTCCACGATCTGCCGCACCTGCTGCAACGCATTCTGGTTCACCCGCCAGTGGGAGAGATAGTTACCCTCCTGCTCCTGCGGCAGCAGCTGGCTGACGCCATTCAGAAAACGAAAGGCATCCGGTGCGCGATAGAGCACGTTTGTCAGGCACAAATTATCCGTATGTTCATAGAGATGGCGGTCGTGGTCGCGAATAAAGCACACCGATCCCCCGCTGATGGTATAGGGCTGGCCGTTAAAAACATGGATCCCCGTCCCGTGCTCGACGATGACGATTTCATGGAAATCGTGGTGATGCTCCGGGAAGGCGGACTGAGGGAGACGCGGCTCAATGGCTACAGCAGAAGAGCCGGACTTAAAGAAATCCACGCTGTGCAGGATGGTCATAGCAACGCCCTCTAAATGAGAAAGACTATCAATCAGTGCTGGAATAGTAATAAAGGGCTGACAATCCGGCCTTCAATTTTTGACCGCAAAATTCGCAAAGCCTGCCGCTTTTTCAAGAAACAGCCGGAAAGTTCGGGAACTGCGGACGCCGTCACACCCCCGCTCCCGCCACTGATTAACAGGAAATGTGAGCTTCCTCACGGTCACCTTTGCTTTCTTGCCAGCGACGGATTTTCCCTGTCCGTAGCAAGAAGGTGAGTCAGTGACGGCTTTTTTAGACTGCACACAATGATTTTCACAAGGATCTCCCCATGAGTTTTCGTCATTGTGTCGCCGTTGATTTAGGCGCCTCCAGCGGGCGGGTAATGCTCGCCAGTTATGACCCCGGTCAGCGACAGCTGGCGCTGCGTGAGGTGCATCGGTTCGCCAACAGGCTGCAGAAGGTCGATGGCTTCGACTGTTGGGATATCGATAGCCTGGAAGCGGAAATTCGTCACGGGCTGCAGGCGGTGTGCGAACAGGGCGTCCTTATTGACAGCATCGGCATTGATACCTGGGGTGTGGATTATGTCCTGCTGGATCAACAGGGCCAGCGTGTTGGCCTGCCAGTATCGTATCGTGACGCCCGCACGGATGGCCTGATGGCTCTGGCGGAAACCCAGCTGGGACGGGCTGACATCTACCGTCGTAGCGGTATCCAGTTCCTGCCGTTCAATACCCTGTATCAGCTTCGGGCACTGGTGGAACAACAGCCGGAACAGGTCAGCCAGGTCGCGCACGCGCTGCTGATCCCGGACTACTTTAGCTTCCGCCTGACCGGCAAGATGAACTGGGAATACACCAACGCCACCACCACCCAGTTGGTCAACATTAACAGCGATAACTGGGATGACACGCTGCTGAACTGGTGCGGCGCGCCGCATGAATGGTTCGGCACCCCCACCCATCCAGGCAACGTGATTGGTGACTGGCTATGCCCGCAGGGCAACGCGATCCCGGTGGTCGCCGTCGCCAGCCACGATACCGCCAGCGCGGTTATCGCCTCACCGCTCGTCGACCAAAACGCGGCTTATCTCTCTTCCGGCACCTGGTCGTTGATGGGCTTTGAAAGCAAAACCCCCTGCACCAGCGATGACGCGCTGCAGGCGAATATCACCAATGAAGGCGGCGCCGAAGGCCGCTATCGGGTGCTGAAAAACATCATGGGCCTGTGGCTGCTCCAGCGGGTGATTGCCGAGCAACAGATCGACGACCTGGCGGCGCTGATTGCCCTGGCGGCGCAACGGCCAGCCTGCCGCAGCGTGATCGACTGCAACGACCAGCGCTTTATCAACCCGCCCAGCATGCGCGCCGAAATTCAGGCCGCCTGTCGTGAGTCCGGACAGCCGGTCCCCGACGATGATGCCGGGCTGGCGCGCTGTATTTTCGACAGCCTGGCGCTGCTGTACGCCCAGGTACTTAGCGAACTTGCCCGGCTCCGCGGCCAGCCGTTCAGCCAGCTGCATATCGTCGGCGGCGGCTGCCAGAACGACCTCCTGAACCAGCTGTGTGCCGATGCCTGCGGTATCACGGTGGTCGCGGGTCCCGTTGAAGCCTCCACCCTGGGCAACATCGGCATACAACTGATGACCCTTGATGAGCTGAACAACGTCGATGAATTCCGTCAGGTGGTGCAGCAAAACTACGCTCTCACCACTTTTACCCCACATTCTGACAGTGAAATTGCCCGCTTTATGGCGCAGTTTCAGCCCCAACAGACTAAGGAGCTTTGCGCATGACCACTCAACTTGAACAAGCCTGGGAGATTGCTAAACAGCGCTACGCCGCCGTTGGCGTGGATGTCGAGGAGGCCCTGCGCCAGCTGGACCGGCTACCAGTATCGATGCACTGCTGGCAGGGCGACGATGTTGCCGGCTTCGAAAACCCGGAAGGGAGCCTGACCGGCGGTATCCAGGCTACCGGAAGTTACCCAGGAAAAGCGCGCAACGCCGGCGAATTACGCGCCGACCTTGAGCAGGCGTTGAGCCTGATCCCCGGGCCAAAGCGCCTGAATCTGCATGCCCTTTATCTGGAGTCAGATACTCCGGTAGCGCGCAATGAAATCCAACCGAAGCATTTCCGTAATTGGGTTGAGTGGGCAAAAACACAGGGGCTGGGGCTGGACTTTAACCCTTCCTGCTTCTCCCATCCGCTGAGTGCCGACGGCTTCACCCTGTCGCATGCCAACGACGACATCCGTCAGTTCTGGATCGATCACTGTAAGGCCAGCCGCCGCGTGTCGGCCTATTTTGGCGAGCAGCTCGGCACCCCTTCGGTGATGAATATCTGGATCCCGGACGGCATGAAGGACATCACCGTCGACCGTTTCGCACCGCGCCAGCGCCTGCTGAACGCGCTGGATGAAGTGATCAGCGAGAAACTCAACCCGGCGCACCATATCGATGCCGTGGAGAGCAAGCTGTTTGGTATCGGCGCCGAAAGCTACACCGTCGGCTCCAACGAGTTCTATATGGGCTACGCCACCAGCCGTCAGACCGCCCTGTGTCTGGATGCCGGCCATTTCCATCCCACGGAGGTGATTTCCGACAAAATCTCCGCCGCCATGCTGTATATCCCGCGCCTGCTGCTGCACGTCAGCCGCCCGGTGCGCTGGGACAGCGATCACGTGGTGCTGCTGGATGATGAAACCCAGGCCATCGCCAGCGAAATCATCCGTCACGATCTGTTCGACCGCGTGCACATTGGCCTCGATTTCTTTGATGCCTCCATCAACCGCATCGCCGCCTGGGTGATCGGTACCCGCAATATGAAAAAAGCGCTGCTGCGCGCCCTGCTGGAACCGACAGGACAGCTGCGTCAGTTGGAAGCCGACGGCGATTACACCGCCCGCCTGGCCCTGCTGGAAGAGCAGAAATGCCTGCCGTGGCAGGCCATCTGGGAGATGTATTGCCAGCGCCACGATACCCCGGCGGGCAGCCAGTGGCTGGATAGCGTGCGGGCATATGAAAAAACGGTGTTAGTCCAGCGCGGGTAGTGTCAGGACATCCCCGGTCGCAACGTACAGAGCGGGGCAACCAACTTATTTATGGTGAGGGGTACTCCCCGCATCGCATTAACAGGAAACGCAAGACTATGCAGAACATCAACCACTCCTGGTTCGTCCAGGGCATGATTAAAGCCACTTCCGATGCCTGGCTGAAGGGCTGGGACGAGCGCAACGGCGGTAACCTGACGCTGCGTCTCGACGAGGCGGATATTGCGCCGTTCACGGCCGATTTCCACGCCAGACCGCGCTATATCTCGCTGAGCCAGCCGATGCCAACCCTGGCTAATCAGCCGTTTCTGGTCACCGGCTCAGGTAAATTCTTCCGTAATGTTCAACTCGACCCGGCCGCCAACCTTGGCGTCGTAAAAGTCGACAGCGACGGCGCGGGATATCATATTCTGTGGGGGCTGACCGACGACGCGGTGCCGACGTCTGAGCTGCCGGCGCATTTCCTGTCACATAGCGAACGCATCAAGCTCACCCACGGCAAAGACCGCGTGATCATGCACTGTCATGCCACCAATCTGATTGCCCTGACCTATGTTCTGGAAAACAACAGCGAACTGGTTACCCGCAAGCTGTGGGAAGGCAGCACCGAGTGTCTGGTGGTGTTCCCGGACGGCGTCGGCATACTTCCCTGGATGGTGCCCGGTACCGATGAAATCGGTCAGGCCACCGCCCAACAAATGCAGCAACATTCTCTGGTACTGTGGCCTTTCCACGGGGTCTTCGGCAGCGGCCCGACGCTGGACGAAACCTTTGGCCTGATTGATACCGCAGAAAAATCGGCCGAAGTACTGGTGAAAGTCTATTCGATGGGAGGCATGAAACAGACCATTACCCGGGAAGAGCTGATCGCGCTGGGCAAGCGCTTTGATGTGCAACCGATGCAGTCCGCGTTAGACCTTTATCCATAATAACATCGCGCCCCGCTCACTGAGACGGGGCGAACTCTGTCACCTGCAAACCCAACTCAAATATGTGGAGTAAAAGCAATGAAAATAAAGACAAGCTTGATCCTCACCGTTGCCGCTCTGGCGTTGTCCGGTTCCGCTTTAGCTGAAGTAAAAATCGCCCTCGTGGCGAAATCGTTAGGCAATGGCTTCTTCGAAGCAGCAAACGTGGGTGCCCAAGAGGCAGCCAAAGAGTTAGGTGATGTTAAAGTCATTTATACCGGCCCCACTACCACCACAGCAGAAGCGCAGATCGAAGTACTGAACGGGTTGATCGCCCAGGGGGTTGATGCGATCGCGATATCCGCTAACGATCCGGACGCGGTGGTGCCGGTGTTGAAAAAGGCAATGCAGCGCGGTATCAAGGTCGTTTCCTGGGATTCCGGCGTCGCGCAGGCCGGGCGGCAAATCCATCTCAACCCGTCGAATAACGCCTTAATTGGCGAAACCAACGTCAAGCTTGCCGCCGACGCGCTGAAAGCGTTGAACGTCGAAAAAGGCGATGTGGCGATCCTCAGCGCCACCCCGACGTCCACCAACCAGAACACCTGGATTGAAGAGATGAAAAAGGTGCTGCCACAGTACCCCTCCATCAATCTGGTTACCGTCGCCTACGGTGACGATCTGTCTGATAAGAGCTACCGCGAAGCGGTGGGCCTGTTGAAGTCTTATCCAGACCTTAAAGTGATCGTGTCGCCTTCATCGGTGGGGATCGTGGCCGCCGCGCAGGCGGTGAAAGATCAGGGAAAAATCGGCAAGGTGTACGTCACCGGGCTGGGTCTGCCGTCTGAAATGGCCGGCGCGATTAAATCCGGCGCCAGCAAAAGCTTCGCCATCTGGAACCCGATCGACCTCGGCTATGCCGCGACATATCTGGCTGACGATTTAGTCAAAGGGACCGCCACCAAAACCGAAGCCAACATGGGCAAGCTGGGTAAAGTGCAGCTGGATGCAAACGGCAACGGCGCCATGGCGCAGCCGTTCGTTTACGATGCCAGCAACATCGATAAGTTCTCGAAGATTTTCTAATCCTCATCATCCCCTGCTTCTCCTGACAGCGGGGGAAAAACCGGAGAACTATCATGTCAGCACCCACTCCTCTGCTGTCGCTGAAGGGCATCACCAAGGTTTTTCCCGGTGTGCGTGCCCTTGAGAACGTGCAGCTCGATCTCTGGCCCGGCAAAGTCACCGCCCTAATCGGTGAAAACGGCGCGGGCAAGTCCACGCTGGTCAAAGTGATGACCGGTATTTATCAGCCCGAAGAGGGCGACATTCTCTATAAAGCGATCCCCATTCAGCTGCCGAACCCGGAGTCGGCGCATAAGGTGGGGATCACCGCAATTCATCAGGAAACCGTGCTGTTTGACGAGCTGTCGGTCACCGAAAATATTTTCGTCGGCCAGTATCTGCATACCGGTCTGCTGAAAAAACTCGACTGGCCGGCGATGCATCGTAAAGCCAGTGAAATCCTCAATCGCCTTGAGGTGCAGATTGACCCGCGGGCGACGCTGAAAACCCTCAGCATTGCCCAGCGTCATATGGTGGCGATTGCCCGGGCGCTCTCTTTTGAGGCGCAGGTAGTGATTCTCGATGAGCCTACCGCGGCGCTCTCCCAGCATGAAATTCTGGAGTTTTATCAAATCGTTGAACGCCTGAAGCTCGACGGCAAAGCAATTTTGTTTATCTCGCATAAGTTCGACGAAATTTTCGAACTGGCAGATCACTACACTATTCTGCGCGATGGCGTGTACGTCAGCTCCGGCGATATTCACGCAATCACCGAAGAGCAGATGGTGGCGATGATGGTCGGCCGGGCCATCACCCAGACCTACCCGAAGGTCGACTGCACCCCGGGAGAGACGGTGCTTGAGGTGAAAAACCTGTGCCACCCGACCGAGTTTGCCGATATCACTTTTTCGCTGCGCAAAGGCGAGATTCTGGGCTTCTATGGCCTGGTCGGCGCCGGGCGTACCGAACTGATGCAGGCGCTCTCTGGGGTGTCCCGACCGTCCTCCGGAGACATCGTGCTCAACGGCAAAACGATGCGCTTTCGCCAGCCGGCGGACGCCATCCAGGCCGGGATCGTCTGCGTGCCGGAAGAGCGGCAGAAACAAGGGGCAATTATCGCCCTGCCCATCGCCCAGAACATCAGCCTGCCGCAGCTCAGCAAGCTGAACCCGAACGGCGTGCTGAACGATGCCCGCGAATGGCGGCTGGCGGATGAATACGCCACGCGCCTGCAGGTCAAAGCCTTTAGCTGGCGGCAGGCGGTGGAAACGCTCTCCGGCGGCAACCAGCAAAAAGTGGTGATCGGCAAATGGCTGGCGACCCATCCGGACGTCATTATTCTCGATGAACCGACCAAAGGCATCGATATCGGCTCCAAAGCGGCGGTGCATCAGTTTATGTCCGAACTGGTGAGCCAGGGGCTGGCGGTGATTATGGTCTCTTCGGAATTACCAGAAGTGATGGGGATGTCGGACCGGATCATCGTGATGCACGAGGGGTTGATGGTTGCCGAATATCGCGCAGGCGAAGCGACAGCAGAAACCATCGTCAGCGCCGCCAGCGGCACCGGCCAGGAGGCAGCATAATGGGGAGACAACTGCTTAAACACCGTGAAGCGCTGCTGGCGGCGGTGATCGTTTTGATGATCGGCGCCATCGGCAGCCGGGTGCCGTCGTTTGTCTCGCCGGGCAATCTGGCGGAGATGTTTAACGACACTGCCATCCTGATCATCCTCGCGCTTGGCCAGATGATGGTGCTGCTGACAAAAGGCATCGATCTGTCGATGGCCGCCAACCTGGCGCTTACTGGGATGATCGTCGCGCTGCTCAACGCCCACTATCCGGGGATCCCGGTCGTAGCACTGCTGGCGCTGGCCACTTTGTTGGGCCTGTTGATGGGGGTGATAAACGGCCTGCTGGTGTGGCGGCTCGGTATTCCGGCCATCGTGGTCACCCTGGGGACCATGAGTATCTATCGCGGCATTATTTTCCTGCTCTCTGATGGCGGCTGGGTCAACTCGCACCAGATGAGCGCCGGCTTCCTCGGCCTGCCGCGCACCTCATTCCTGGGGCTGCCGTTGCTGAGCTGGTGCGCCATCGCCGCGCTGTGCCTGGTCGGCTATTTCCTGCGCTACAGCCGCACCGGCCGGGCGTTATACACCGCGGGCGGCAACGCCACGGCGGCGTATTACACCGGGATTAACGCCGGGAAAATGCAGTTCGTCAGCTTCTGTCTTTCCGGCGCGCTGGCCGGGTTCTGCGGCTACCTGTGGATTTCACGCTTTGCCGTCGCCTACGTTGATGTCGCTAATGGCTTCGAGCTGCAGGTGGTTGCCGCCTGCGTCATCGGCGGTATCAGCACCATGGGCGGAACCGGTCGGGTGCTGGGTTGCCTGTGCGGCGCGCTGTTCCTTGGCGTTATCAATAACGCGCTGCCGGTAATCGGCATTTCACCGTTCTGGCAAATGGCAATTTCCGGCGCGGTCATTGTGATTGCGGTGCTCCTGAACGAGCGCAGCAATAAAGGGCACGGGCGGTTAATCCTGCGTAACGCAGCATTAGCCCGGCAGAAACAGGCGGTGAAATCATGAGCAAAATGATGCTAACTGAAGAGATCAAAAGCGCGCCGGTTGCGCCGTCACCACTGCGTCGTCTGCTGTGCTGGGAGGGGTTCCTGCTGGCGGTGACCCTAGCGGTGTTTATTGCCAATGCGCTGGCGTCCCCCTATTTCCTCAACATCTGGAACCTGTCGGACGCCACGTTTAACTTTACCGAAAAAGCGATCATCGTCCTGCCGATGGCAATGCTGATTATTGCCCGGGAAATCGACCTCTCGGTGGCATCGACGATGGCACTGAGCTCCACAGTCATGGGCTTTTGCGCAGCGGCGGGGATGGACACGCCGCTGCTGGTCATGGTGGGTCTCGGCGTGGGGCTGTTGTGCGGCCTGTTTAACGGCATTCTGGTGACGCGCTTTAACCTGTCGTCGATAGTTATCACTATCGGTACCATGAGCCTCTATCGCGGCCTGACCTATATCTTGCTGGGCGACAAGGCCCTGAATCAGTACCCGGAAAGCTTCGCGTGGTTCGGCCAGGGCTACGTGTGGGGCGCACTCTCCTTCGAGTTCGCGCTGTTTATTCTGCTCGCCGTCGCTTTTACTTTCCTGCTGCATAAAACCAACTTTGGTCGCCGGACTTACGCTATCGGCAATAACCCCACCGGGGCCTGGTTCTCCGGGATTAACGTCAAGCGCCACAACCTCGTGCTGTTTGCGCTGGTCGGGCTGATGGCCGGGCTGGCCGCGGTGCTGCTGACCTCGAGACTCGGCAGCACCCGCCCGACGCTGGCGATGGGTTGGGAGCTGGCGGTGGTCACCATGGCAGTACTCGGCGGCGTCAACATTCTCGGGGGGGCCGGCAGCATGGTCGGCGTGATTATCGCCGCCTTCCTGATGGGGCTGGTGACCTTCGGCCTGAGCCTGCTCAACGTGCCGGGCATCGTTATGTCAATCATCATCGGCGCGATGCTGATTGTAGTGATTTCACTGCCCATCATTACCCGACGGGTGATGCAACGCAGGGGCAGCCAAAAGGATAACCCGTAGATATTAAGGAGAATAATCATGAGCTTTATGTTGGCATTACCCAAAATTAGCCTGCACGGCGCAGGGGCTATTGGCGATATGGTGGAACTGTTGGCGAAAAAACCGTGGGGAAAAGCGCTGATTGTCACCGATGGTCAGCTGGTAAAGCTGGGCCTGCTGGACAGCCTGTTTACCGCCCTCGATAAACACCATCTGTCTTACCATCTGTTTGACGAGGTGTTTCCGAACCCCACCGAGACGCTGGTGCAACAAGGCTATGCCACCTATCTGGCAGCAGGCTGCGACTACATCATCGCCTTTGGCGGCGGTAGCCCGATCGATACCGCCAAAGCAGTGAAAATTCTGACCGCGAACCCGGCCCCGTCAACCGCCTATGCCGGCGTTGGCAAAGTGCAAAACGCCGGCGTGCCGCTGGTGGCCATCAACACCACCGCCGGTACTGCAGCGGAGATGACCAGCAACGCGGTGATTATCGATAGCGATCGCCAGGTCAAAGAGGTGATTATCGACCCCAATATCATCCCCGATATTGCAGTCGATGACGCCAGCGTCATGCTGGATCTCCCGGCCCCCGTCACCGCCGCTACCGGCATGGATGCCCTGACTCACGCCATCGAAGCGTTTGTTAGCGTCGGCGCGCACCCGCTGACCGACGCGAACGCCCTGGAGGCGATCCGCCTGATCAACCTGTGGCTGCCGCAAGCCGTAGACGATGGGCATCACCTCGAGGCCCGTGAGCAAATGGCCTTTGGTCAGTATCTGGCGGGAATGGCGTTTAACAGTGCCGGTCTCGGTCTGGTCCACGCACTGGCCCATCAACCCGGCGCCACCCACAACCTGCCGCATGGCGTGTGCAACGCTATTCTTTTGCCAGTGATCGAAAACTTTAACCGCCCGCATGCCGTCTCCCGCTTCGCCCGCGTGGCGCAGGCTATGGGAGTTGATACTCGCGGCATGAGCGATGAGGCCGCCAGCATGGAGGCCATCAACGCCATTCGCGCCCTGAGCAAACGCGTTGGGATCCCGCAAGGCTTCAGCCAGCTTGGCGTCAGCAAAGCCGATATTGAAGGCTGGCTGGATAAAGCGCTTGCCGACCCTTGCGCGCCGTGCAACCCGCGCAGCGCCAGCCGCGATGAGGTCCGCGAGCTCTATCTGGAGGCCTTATGATCCGCAAAGCATTCGTCATGCAGGTCAATCCCGACTCGCATGAGGAGTACCAGCGCCGCCATACGCCAATCTGGCCAGAGCTGGAGGCGGTGCTGAAAGCCCATGGCGCGCACCACTACGCCATTTATCTCGATACCGCGCGCCACCTGCTGTTCGCCACGGTAGAGGTGGAATCGGAAGCCCGCTGGGATGATATTGCCCGTACCGAAGTCTGTCAGCGCTGGTGGCAGCATATGGCCGATATTATGCCGACCAACGCCGATAGCAGCCCGGTGAGCGCCGCGCTGAAACCGGTATTTTATCTGGAATAAGTGGCGAGTTGCCCCGCGACATTCGCGGGGCAACGCTGACAGGTAATCAGAAGAAGTATTTAAAGCGCACGCGGGCACCGTAGCGATCGTCGTCATCGCTCTGGCTCAGCTTATCGTTGCTATCGAGCAGAGAGTAATAAGCCCCGAGGTAAATATTAAAGTTCTGCATATTCATCACGTTCGGAATTTGATACGACGCGTGGAAAGTATGAATATTGTAAGTGCCTTCATCTTTAATCCAGCAGTCGTCATCGCAAATTACCCCAGCATAATCGTTAATTTTATTATGCGCGTAGACATATCCCAGCTCAAAGCGCTGCCATAACGCATTCACCCCGGCGGTAAAATCTTTTTCATTACTGGCGTCCATATACGCGGTATTCAGATTAACCACCACGCCGTTATCCGGATCGCTATTCAGGCCATTCCAGGTCATGGTCAGGCCATATCCGGTACGGTCAGACTGATCGACAAAATTCCCTTGGGCATTCTGATAACCATAGGCATTGTTTACCACGTTCGACTCCATCGCCGTAGCGACAGAAAAATCGTCTTTCGCCCATGAAATCACCGGGCGCAAATAGGCGACGTTCTTTTTCTGCTCCATATTGCGACCGTGGTAGCCGCCGTTGTCATACAGCGATGTGCCGTCTTCCAGCAGCGTATTAAGCTCAAAATACCAGTTGTCGATCTGCTTGCTCAGCAGGAAGTTACCGCCGGCATCGGAACGGCCACGACCCTCTTTCATCATATAGATATAACCGTGACCGTCGCTGTAGAGGTCATTTGCGGTATTCCCGGAGTGCTCAACAAAGGTGTCCTGATTAAGCGGGAACATGTCGTAGGCTTCAAAGCGACCGACCTTCACCTTCCAGTCATCCTCCTGACCAAAAAAGAACACGGCGTCATCGAGGTTCATCGAACCGGTCATATCCGCCAGCGGCTGTACCGAGAAGCCGGCAAAATAGCCGTTGTCCATTTTGCGTATGCCGTCAAACCCCAGCAGGATGCGGCCGTTGAGGTCCCAGCGATCGGAGGTCGGGTCGCTGCTGACGTCGGCATTGGTCATCGCCAGCAGGCCGCGCTTGCTTTCAGCATCCATGTTGAATTCAACATCGCCATAGATTTTTAAATCGCCATAACCGCTAAGGGTCAGCGCAGGTACGCTGGTATTTTTCTTCGTTTCAATATCTGGAACCTGGCTTTTTACTGCCATGGTGCTTTGCGTGGTTTTCAGCTGCTGGATCTCTTGTGCCTGTTCAATCTTCAACTGTTTGATCTGATTTTCGGCTTGAGTGGCACGATTCTCCGCCGCGGCAAGCCGCGATTCAAGCTGCTGGAGGCGTTGTTCCAGCGTTTGTGACTGCGTTTTTGCCATACCGGTATTTGCCGCTAATAATAAGCCAACGGCTACCGCTAATATTGTTTTATTCATCGTTATGTTTCCCAGAGATAAAATTTCAATGTTTGGATTAATTAAAATCCACCATGTGAATGTTTTTATAAATGCCATGCTTTATTGTTTTTATTACCGAAAAATAGCAACTCCTGTTCAGAGATTAAGTTTAATCCTCCATTATCGTGAGCGAGATAACACTTAAATAGCACCCCTTAATAAAAAAGGGGATACAAATAAACCAATGAAATAATTAACACCGCAACATAAATAATAAGAATAAGATAACCAGACCAGGAGAACCGGAATATTCCGGTTCTCTATCTGGTTTCTTAATATATAAGTGGTTTCAATATGATTGCAGGTCTGTACCGGCTTACACTGCCATCGTCTTATTGCCGACGCTGTCGACAGTCGTTTTTCCTGACAAAGTGAAGGCTGAGATAATGGTGACAACCAGCGCAATGCTCCCAAGGATCAGATAGGTATCCTGAAAACCAATCCGGTCATACATATTGCCCGCAAACGCCGAGAGGAAAATCGCCGCCACCTGCTTGGCAAACTGAAAGCCCACCAGATAGATGGTCGCCGACAGTCGGGTATCAAACACCCCGGTAATGTATTTGAATGCGCCCACCAGCAGGAACGGGACTTCCAGCGCGTGCAGCATTTTCAGAACCACTACCTCCACCGCGGTCGTGGCGAACGACGAACCGATCATCCTCACCGCCATCACCATCCCGGCAATCAGCAGGGTATTCTTCGCGCCGATGCGGTTAATAATCCACGGAGAGCTAAACATAATGATGGCATTGCAAATTTCTCCGGCGGTGGTGGCAAAACCAAAAGCGCGAGTGCCGGCTTCCGGGGTGGCGAAGTAAGATTTAAAGAAGGTCGCAAACTGCTGATCGAAGACGTCGTACACGCAGGCCACGCCCACAACATACAGAATAAACATCCACATTTTACGCTGACGGAACATGCTGACGGCAGTTTTGAGATCCACAGCGGGACGGTTGGCCCCTAAGGAATCCAGCACCTGCGCGGAAGAACTGGCCTGCGGTCTGGCGATCGCCACCAGCAACAGCAGAAGCAGCGCGGCGATCGACCCCATCCAGAACACCCATTCGGGGTTAACGCTAAACAGCATCCCGGCCGTGGTCGCACACAGCGCCCAGCCCAGGCAACCAAAGGTTCGAGCCTTGCCATACTCAAACCCGCTATTGCGGCTTACCCGTTCAATATAAGCCTCCATCGCCCCGGCGCCGGCGGAGAAAACAAAGCCGATATAGGCCCCGCCACTCAGCGCGCCCAGCCAGATATTGCTTTTCAGCAACGGCGCAAAAACATAGAGGAAGAAGGGGGCAATCAGGACCAACAACACCGTGACGATCCACATCAGATGCTTTTTCAGCCCCAGCTTGTCGGAAATCACCCCGAGGATCGGCTGAAAACAGATAGCAAACAGAGACAGGCTGGAGAAGACAATGCCGGTTTCGGTTTTATTCAGGCCAATGACATCCGACAGCCAGATCGGCAGAAACGGAAAGCAGGTGGCCATAATGAAGAAATAGAGAAAAAAGAACAGTCCGAAAATCCAGAAGTTAGGGTTATTTTTATGGGTACAGGCGGTCGGATTCATTGTGTATTCCTCAAAAAGGGCCGACGCTCGGCCCGTCACCATCACACGCGTTGCAGGCCAATTAAAATGGCGCTTTCCGGGTCGAGAATGGGCAGCGCCAGTCCCGCTTGTTGTAACCACTCACCGCTTACCGTCAGCGGCGTCGTCATCCATTCCGGCAGCTTACGCATGGTATGGCCGCCCTCTCCTGTAATCTGAATATTCGGATGGTCCAGTAGCGTCACTCGATAGCGAGAGCCCGCCTCCAGACCCGCCACTCGCAGCGGCGCCATCAGGGTGTAATCCGGCATCGCCAGCTGACTCACGAGGAAAATCGCCTGGTGTTTATCTTCGCTGACCACGCCATGCGCGAGCGTGGTCGCATCGGGCATGTCTATCCGCCACTGCACGCCATGGTGCAGCACGTCGCGCCACTGCTTATGCAGTGCCACGTATTTGCGATAGCCCGCACGCTCATGCTCGTCAACGCCCACCGGATCCAGCTCCAGCCCCATATGGCCAAATAGCGCCGTCAGGCCGCGGAAGGCGATATCATGCTGGCGGAAGGTCGCATGGCAGTGGCGGTTGCCAACATGCGACCCCATCACTTCCGGCGGGAAGAAATAGCTCATCCCACGCTGGATGGTATTGCGCTCCAGCGCATCGTTATTGTCTGAAGGCCAGAAACGATGGCAGCGCTTAAGCACTTCATAATCGATACGTCCACCGCCAGAGGAGCAGGACTCAAATTCTATCTGCGGGAAGCGGGCGACCAGCGTATCCAGCAAGCGATAAAACTGGCGGGTTTGCGCATCGGCGGCGGCTTTGCCGTTATGGCCCGGCTGCACCAGCTCGCGGTTCATATCCCACTTCACATAGTCCACGGCATGCTCACCCAGCAACCAGCTCATCCGCTCAAGGAGATAGTCAAAAGCCTCCGGGATATTCAGGTTCAGCACCAGTTGATGGCGTCCGGGAAGTGGCGTATAGCCTGGCAGCGCCAGCACCCAGTCCGGGTGTGCGCGGTACAAATCAGAATTCGGGTTGATCATTTCCGGCTCGACCCAGATGCCGAACTCCATGCCCAGCGACTTCACGTGGTCGATAACCGGGCTCAGACCGTCGGGGTACTTTTTCTCATCGAGATACCAGTCGCCCAGCGCCGCCCAGTCATCGTTACGCCCCTTAAACCAACCGTCATCGATGATGAAGCGCTCAACACCCAGTTCCGCCGCCTCATCCGCCATGCGCATGATGTATTGCGGGTCGTGGTCAAAATAGATCCCCTCCCAGGTGTTGAGATGAACCGGACGCGGCTTATTATCAGGGAAGCGAATAATCTGTTCGCGCAGATAGCGGTGGAACTGCTGGCTCATGCCGTTCAGCCCCTGCGAGGAATAGCTGGCATAGAGGCTCGGAGTCCAGAGCGTTTTCCCCTCCTCCAGAACTATTTCGCCCGGCAGATAGAGCGCTTCCGCCTGCAGATAGCGACGACCGTCCGTTTTCGCTTCTGCCCGCAGACGATGGTTGCCGCTCCAGCCCAGATGCACGCCCCACACTTCGCCCTGCATTTCGCTAAAGGACTGGCTGCCGGTAATCAGCGCCGGAAAATGTTCATGCGACGTTCGGCCACGGCGGTTTTCCAGCACGATGCTGTCATGCTCAAGCGTCAAACGATGGGGTTGAAATTCGCGAGTCCAGCGGCCATGAAAAGCCAGTACTTCCCGGGCTCGTTCGGCGACCGGCAGCGTGACCGCCAGACGGTCTACCTGCCAGGGTTGCGGGTGCAGGTTGGTTAAACCGTGACGCACGCTCAGCACTCCGCTGCCGTCGAGCTGAATTTCGCTGCACAGGCGCAGACCGGCCTGGGCGTCTTCAGCGATCACGGCGACCTTCTGCCCATCCTGGATAACCTCAGTGGTCGTGAAAATCGGCGAGGCGTCGAGCCCCTGGCGGTGGCCTTCAATGCCCGGAGCGCCAAACAAACCGTGGCCCAGCTCGGCCATTAACGTCAGCGGTGAATCAACATCCAGACGACCGTTGGCGACCGGGCGCACAATACTGTCG
This sequence comes from Klebsiella sp. B345, assembly GCF_051131735.1. NCBI lineage: Bacteria > Pseudomonadati > Pseudomonadota > Gammaproteobacteria > Enterobacterales > Enterobacteriaceae > Klebsiella > Klebsiella sp. B345. The sequence continues at coordinate 3,045,568 of NZ_CP180443.1, read as the reverse complement.
GCATCCTGCGGCGAAAAGTAACGTAAATGCGGCCCCCAGTAGACAATTTCGGCAAACGGGTGAGTTTTAATGATCACATCAGCCGTTGAACTTTGTAGGCGTAAAATCGAATCAGACATCAGACATCTCCACAACAAGGAATGTCTTACTGTTGATCCGAAACGTTTCGGGTAACAACCAAAACGTTTCGGATCCGTGATAGACCTCAGGAAATTAGTGTGGAGAGGTGTAAATCAGCTGGTTTCGCCGGGGATAAATTCAGGCTGCCAGAGCACCTGGAGAGAGGCAAGATCGTCACCAGCGATGAGTCGGCGGACCATGCTGGCAATCTGGCGACCGACGCCCTGGCGAGTGGATTGGATCACCGCCCCGACCGGGGTTTCAATGATGCTGTCCTGTGGTAAACCGTCGTACACCACCAGAGATACGCGGTTATCACCGGTCAGACGCCCCTGCTGGTAGAGCGCCATAGCGGCACCATCGCCGTGAGTATTGCAGTCAGTGATAATTGCCGTTGGCGGCTCCGGCAGGCGGAGCAGCTCCAGCGTGGCCTGATAGCCGCCGCGTCGGGTTGGCGGCACGCGGCGCTGCCAGCGATCGGACAGACCGGCCTCCCGGAGCGCATCCAGATAGCCGTTCCGCCGCTGTGAGATAAACGCCTGGTTGTTGTTTTCGCCGAGAAAAGCGATGCGCTGATGGCCCTGGTTGATTAAATGACGGGCGGCGCGATAGGTCCCGGCATGGTTATCGAAATCAAACCAGGCATAGGGTAATGGCAGGCGGCTGCGTCCGAGGGCCAGAAAAGGAAAACCAGAGGCCAGCAATTGTGTCAGGCGCGGGTCGTCGTCAAGCGTATGCGCCACGATCAGCGCATCTATCCGCCGGCTTTGCGCCATGCGCATATAGCCGTGCTGATCGGCCTGCTCGTCGTCGGCAATCAGCAGCAGATCGATCTCATAGCGCGCCAGCTCGTGGCTGATTTCCCCGACCATGTCGTGAAACACGGTGTTGTTCAGCGGCGCCGGGCTCATGGGGAACACCAGGCCGACGGCGTCGATTTTGCCCATTTTAAGCCGCCGCGCGAAGGTATTCGGCTGATAACCACGGCGCTTTGCTTCGGCTTGAACCCGGGCTCGCGTCTCCTGCGACACGTCATCATAACCGTTTAGCGCACGGCTGACGGTGGTGACCGAGATCCCAAGTTCTTTAGCAATGGCTTTCAGAGACATACATATCCTTGTCGACGCGGGGAAGGCGGTTAGTGTCCCGCAATACGGGGATGGCGTCCAGCAACAGCATCGCCGCCCTTACCCCGGATATGCCGCTAGTTTTGTTCCGCCACCAGCAGCGCCTGGGTATCCGGTTCCAGCGCCTGGAAAACATGCTCGCGATCGGCCGGATAGCAGATGTAATCCCCTTCGCCAAGCTCTTCCGGCGCCTCGGTCAGCCCAACCCGCGCCCGGCCCTGGGTGATAATAATATGCTCCACCGAGCCTGCCGGGTGCGGATGTGAAATACGATCGGCTCCCGGTTGCGTCAGCAAAAGATAGATGTCGCGACGCGCGCCTGGCGGGCAGGCGGCCAGCAGGATCGCCTGATAGTTTGCCTGTTCCGCGATCACTTTTGTCCCCTCACCGCGGCGGATCACCTGGGTGGTGTTGACCTGCGGTTCCAGCAGTCGCGCAAAGGGGATATCGAGCGCCACGCAGAGCGCCCACAGGGTTTCCAGACTCGGGTTGCCGTTGGCCGACTCCAGCTGCGATAGCGTTGATTTAGCGATCCCGGCCCGTCGCGCGACTTCGGCGAGAGACAGCCCGGTACGCGCACGTTCACGCACCAGACTTTTGGCAATCAGGCTTATTGGCTGCGTCATATATCGCCCTATCGTTTTTTATATCGAACGTTTCGTTCGACTTGAAATGAATGTGTGTTGCGTTCATTATAATGGAAATTCGTTCGATATGGCTAAAGAGTATGAAACAGCATTTTGCCAGCCTGAAAGGCGACACCATTAAAGCGATTATTTTAGTCTGCCTGGCGGTTGGTATCGTGGGCATGTCCTATGGCTCACTGGCCATCGCCTACGGCTTCCCCATTTGGGTGCCTTTTGTGCTCTCCGTCTCCGTACTGGCGGGGGCCTCAGAGTTTATGTTTATCGGCATCGTCGCCAGCGGCGGTAATCCGCTAGCTGCCGCTGCCGCCGGATTATTAGTTAACGCCCGCCATATTCCCTTTGGCGTCACGGTGCGCGACCTGGTCGGCAAACGCGCAGCCAGCTTCCTCGGCTGCCACATTATGAACGATGAAAGCGTGGTATTCGGCCTGTCGCAAAAGACGCCGGAACAGCGCCGGGCGGCCTACTGGCTGTGCGGCCTGGGCGTGGCGATTATCTGGCCGCTGGGCGCCCTGCTTGGCGCCGGGGTGGGTAAACTGCTGCCGTCCCCGGAAACCATCGGTCTGGATGCAGTATTCCCGGCCATTTTGCTGGCGCTGGTCGTGCCGGCCTTTAAAAACCGCACCACCCTGATCCGGGCCTGCAGCGGAGCGCTGGTATCCTTAGCCGCCGTGCCTTTTGCGCCGGTGGGTTTGCCGGTGCTGCTCTCACTGTTTGGCCTGCTGGCGAGGAAAAAATAATGGGTAACATGACGCTGTTTATCGCCGGTATCGCGATTCTGTCGCTGGGGACCTATTTAATGCGTTTAGGTGGGGCGAAACTGGGCAACCGCCTGGCCTTTTCCGAACGTTCTCAGGCCCTGCTTTCCGATGCCGCGACGGTGCTGCTCTTTTCCGTGGCGCTGGCGACGACGTTTTATGAAGGTGAACATTTTGCCGGAGCGGCGCGGGTACTGGGCGTGGGCTTTGCGGTATTTCTCGCCTGGCGCAAGATGCCATTGATCGTGGTAATTATTGCCGCGGCGGTAGTGACCGCGTTGTTACGAATGGCCGGTATAAACTAAAAAAGCGCCCGCAGGCGCTCTTTCGACAATAGCTTTTGGCTTATTTGTTCAGTTCCGCCGTCATATGCACGCGGTTACCGGTAAAGGCTTCGGTAATTTTGTAAGACGATGCCCCGGCAGCCTGAGCCTGTGCGGCGATTTTTGCTTCTGCACCGTCCATTGTCATGGCGGTCGCCGTTACGGTTTCAGCGGCAAAGGAACCAAAAGAGACGGTCATAGCGATAACTGCTGCAAAAGTTTTGATGCTGTTCATGATGTAAACCCTTTAAATTAGTTGTTTGGATAAGGCGCCGTGCCTTGATGTGATAAATAGTAGCCCTCACATCGCCAAACAAAAAGCGGAAGGATTTGTTCTCATCATTCAAAAAAATTGATTTATTTTTAACCGGCGTTCAATCGCTGTGGATGGGTGTATACCGTGGCCCTGCCCGGCTTGCAGAAGCCGACCAGCGTCAGGTTGCAGCGCTCTGCGACCTCCACCGCCAGCGCCGTCGCAGCAGAGACGGCAAACAGAATCTCCACCCCGCACATCGCAGCTTTCTGCACCATCTCGTAGCTGGCCCGGCTGGAGACTAACGCTGCGCCGTTGCGCCAGGCGCCTTCTACATCAACCCGATGCCCGAGCAGCTTATCCAGTGCCACGTGCCGGCCAACGTCTTCGTGGCCTCCCGCCAGTTCGCCAGAAGGACGTACCCAGGCAGCAGCGTGGGTGCAGCCGGTCAGACGGCCGATCGGCTGAAAATCATTCAGATGCGCCAGCGCGCGGTCAAGATTCGCCAGATCGAAGGTCTGGGTAAACGGCAACGGCTGCACCGGTTTACCAATATCATTGAGTTGTTCCACGCCGCACACGCCGCAGCCGGTACGCCCGGCTAGCGCCCGGCGACGCGCTTTCAACCCCATAAAGCGACGGCTGGACAGCTCGATCTGCACTTCCAGCCCGTTGCAGGCCTGCACGACATCCATCCCATAAATGTCACGCCGGTCTTCTATAATCCCTTCAGAGAGAGAAAAACCAACGGCGAAATGCGCCAGATCCTTTGGCGTCGCCATCATCACGACGTGAGAGATGCCGTTATAGACCAGCGCGATCGGGACTTCTTCAGCTAACTCGTCCGGCTGAGGATGTTGCAAATCCTCGCGTTTCCAGAGCGTGACCCGGCGATAAGTTGTGACATCTGTCACATTTTCAATTTGTTCGTGAGGGTTCTTGTTCACTTTGTCTTAACCGTATTGGAACAGGCATACACACAATGTGGTATTCTCTCTATACCCCTTCAAGTGAAAGGGGGATCACCCCCAATTCTGAACCTTTGCGGCCCTGACCGCAAAGTAAATAACTACATGTGACAATGTCGATACAAGGAGTGAACCATGCAGGTCAGCAGAAGGCAGTTCTTTAAGATCTGCGCTGGCGGTATGGCAGGCACAACGGCAGCAACGCTGGGCTTTGCTCCAGCCATTGCGCTCGCGGAAACCCGGCAATATAAACTGCTGCGTACCCGTGAAACCCGTAACACCTGTACGTACTGTTCTGTCGGTTGTGGGCTGTTGATGTATAGCCTCGGCGACGGTGCGAAAAACGCCAAAGCATCCATCTTTCATATCGAAGGTGACCCTGACCATCCGGTCAACCGTGGTGCGCTCTGCCCTAAAGGGGCGGGTCTGGTCGACTTTATCCACTCTGAAAGTCGCCTGAAATTCCCGGAATATCGCGCGCCAGGCTCCGACAAATGGCAGCAAATCAGCTGGGACGAGGCGTTCGATCGCATCGCCAAACTGATGAAAGAAGACCGCGATGCCAACTTCATGGCGAAAAACGACGCTGGCACCACCGTCAACCGCTGGTTGACCACCGGTATGCTGTGCGCTTCCGCCTCCAGTAACGAAACCGGTTATTTAACCCAAAAATTCACCCGCGCGCTGGGTATGCTCGCGGTCGACAACCAGGCACGCGTCTGACACGGACCAACGGTAGCAAGTCTTGCTCCAACATTTGGTCGCGGTGCGATGACCAACCACTGGGTGGATATTAAAAACGCCAACCTGCTTGTGGTGATGGGTGGTAACGCCGCTGAAGCGCACCCGGTAGGGTTCCGCTGGGCGATGGAAGCCAAAATTCGCAACGGTGCGAAGCTGATTGTTATCGACCCACGCTTTACGCGTACCGCGTCGGTAGCCGACTTCTATACCCCGATTCGTTCCGGTACTGACATTACTTTCCTGTCAGGCGTGATCCTGTACCTGCTGAACAACGAAAAAATTAACCGTGAATACACCGAAGCCTATACCAACGCCAGCCTGATCGTGCGTGAGGATTACGGCTTTGAAGACGGTCTGTTTAGCGGCTACGACGCAGAAACCCGCAAGTACGATAAAACGTCCTGGAACTATGAGCTGGACGAAAACGGCTTTGCTAAACGCGATACGACGCTCCAGCATCCGCGCTGCGTGTGGAACCTGCTAAAACAGCACGTTTCTCGCTATACGCCGGACGTGGTCGAAAATATCTGCGGGACGCCGAAAGCGGACTTCCTCAAAGTCTGCGAGTACATCGCGGAAACCAGCGCTCACGATAAAACCGCATCGTTCCTGTATGCACTCGGCTGGACCCAGCACTCTGTCGGTGCGCAGAACATCCGTACCATGGCGATGATCCAGTTGCTGCTTGGCAATATGGGGATGGCAGGCGGCGGCGTTAACGCCCTGCGCGGCCACTCCAATATTCAGGGTCTCACCGACTTAGGATTGCTGTCGCAGAGCCTGCCGGGGTATATGACCCTGCCGAGCGAAAAACAAACCGACCTGCAAACCTACCTCGCCGCCAACACGCCGAAACCGCTGCTGCAGGGCCAGGTGAACTACTGGGGCAACTATCCGAAATTCTTCGTCTCGATGATGAAGGCTTTCTTTGGCGATAAAGCCACGGCGGAAAACAGCTGGGGCTTCGACTGGTTGCCGAAGTGGGATAAAGGCTACGACGTACTGCAGTACTTCGAGATGATGAACCAGGGCAAGGTCAATGGCTACATTTGCCAGGGCTTTAACCCGGTGGCTTCGTTCCCGAATAAAAACAAAGTTGTTGCTTCGCTATCGAAACTGAAGTTCCTGGTGACCATCGACCCGCTCAACACCGAAACGTCCACCTTCTGGCAAAACCACGGTGAGTCGAACGATGTTGATCCATCGAAAATCCAGACTGAGGTGTTCCGCCTGCCTTCCACCTGCTTCGCCGAAGAAAACGGTTCGATCGTTAACTCCGGCCGCTGGCTACAGTGGCACTGGAAAGGCGCAGATGCCCCCGGTATTGCGGTCACCGACGGTGAGATCCTCGCCGGTATCTTCTTACGCCTGCGTAAGATGTATGCCGAGGAAGGCGGCCCGACGCCTGAGCCGGTGCTGAACATGACGTGGAACTACTCCACACCGCATGAACCAGCGTCCGAAGAAGTGGCGATGGAAAGCAACGGTAAAGCGCTGGCGGACATTACCGATCCGGCGACCGGGGCAGTAATCGTCAAAAAAGGCCAGCAGCTGAGTTCGTTCGCCCAGTTACGTGATGACGGCACCACCTCCAGCGGCTGCTGGATTTTCGCCGGGAGCTGGACGCCGGATGGCAACCAGATGGCCCGCCGGGATAACGCCGACCCATCAGGCCTGGGTAATACGTTGGGCTGGGCCTGGGCATGGCCGCTTAACCGCCGCATCCTGTATAACCGCGCCTCTGCGGACCCGCAGGGCAACCCGTGGGATCCGAAGCGTCAGATCCTGAAATGGGATGGCGCGAAGTGGAGCGGAATGGACATCCCAGACTACAGCGCTGCCGCGCCTGGCAGCGATGTCGGACCGTTTATCATGCAGCCTGAAGGGATGGGACGTTTGTTCGCTATCGATAAGATGGCGGAAGGGCCGTTCCCGGAACACTACGAGCCGTTTGAAACGCCGCTGGGCACCAACCCGCTGCACCCGAACGTGGTCTCCAACCCGGCCGCTCGCGTCTTTAAAGGCGACCTTGAGCAGATGGGCAAAGCGGAGAAATTCCCGTACGTCGGCACCACTTACCGTCTGACCGAGCACTTCCACTACTGGACCAAGCATGCGTTGCTTAACGCTATCGCCCAACCGGAACAGTTTGTCGAAATCGGCGAGAAGCTGGCGAATAAACTCGGCATCGCCCACGGCGATACCGTTAAGGTCTCCTCCAACCGCGGCTATATCAAAGCCAAGGCGGTGGTGACCAAGCGTATTCGCACGCTGAAAGCCGACGGTAAAGATATCGATACCATCGGTATTCCGATTCACTGGGGCTACGAAGGCGTGGCGAAGAAAGGGTTTATCGCAAACACCCTGACGCCGTTCGTCGGCGATGCGAATACGCAGACGCCGGAGTTCAAAGCGTTCCTCGTTAACGTGGAAAAGGTGTAACGGAGACGACCTATGGCTTATCAATCGCAGGACATTATCCGTCGCTCCGCGACTAACGGCTTCACCCCCGCGCCTCGTGCGCGGGATCATCAGGAAGAGGTGGCGAAGCTTATCGACGTCACCACCTGCATCGGCTGTAAAGCCTGTCAGGTGGCCTGTTCCGAGTGGAACGATATCCGCGACGAAGTGGGTCATAACGTCGGGGTGTACGACAACCCCGCCGATCTGACTGCCAAGTCCTGGACGGTGATGCGCTTCTCGGAAGTGGAGCAAAACGACAAGCTGGAGTGGCTCATCCGTAAGGATGGCTGCATGCACTGTGCCGATCCGGGCTGCCTGAAGGCTTGCCCATCAGAAGGGGCTATCATTCAGTATGCCAACGGCATCGTCGACTTCCAGTCCGAGCAGTGCATCGGCTGCGGCTACTGCATCGCGGGCTGCCCGTTCAACGTGCCGCGTCTCAACCCGGAAGATAACCGCGTCTACAAATGTACGCTGTGCGTAGACCGCGTCACCGTCGGCCAGGAACCGGCCTGCGTGAAAACCTGTCCGACGGGCGCTATCCACTTTGGCTCAAAAGAGGATATGAAAGTGCTGGCAGGCGAACGTGTTGCCGAGCTGAAAACCCGTGGTTATGACAATGCCGGCCTGTACGATCCGGCTGGCGTTGGCGGGACGCATGTGATGTATGTTCTGCATCATGCCGACAAGCCGAATCTCTATCACGGCCTGCCGGAAAACCCGGAAATCAGCGCTACCGTGAAGTTCTGGAAAGGCATCTGGAAACCGCTCGCGGCAGTCGGCTTTGCCGCGACCTTTGCCGCCAGTATCTTCCACTATGTGGGTGTCGGTCCGAACCGCGCAGACGAGGAAGAAGACAATCTGCATGAAGAGAATGACGAGGTGCGCAAATGAAAAGACGTGACACCATCGTGCGCTACACGGCGCCGGAACGCATCAACCACTGGGTCACCGCCTTCTGCTTCATGCTGGCGGCGATAAGCGGGCTGGGGTTCTTTTTCCCGTCCTTCAACTGGCTGATGCAAATCATGGGCACACCGCAGCTGGCGCGCATTCTGCACCCGTTTGTCGGCGTGATTATGTTTGCTTCATTCATCATCATGTTTTTCCGCTACTGGCACCATAATCTAATCAATCGGGATGATATCTTTTGGGCGAAGAATATTCGTAAGATCGTCGTCAACGAGGAAGTAGGTGACACCGGGCGCTATAACTTCGGCCAGAAATGCGTATTCTGGGCGGCGATTATATTGCTGGTGCTGTTGCTGATAAGCGGTGTGATCATCTGGCGCCCTTACTTTGCACCTGCGTTCTCAATCCCGGTAATCCGATTGGCGCTCATGCTGCATTCATTTGCCGCAGTAGCATTAATTGTGGTTATCATGGTGCATATATACGCCGCCCTGTGGGTGAAAGGCACCATAACCGCGATGGTGGAAGGCTGGGTTACTAAAACGTGGGCGAAGAAACATCACCCACGCTGGTACCGGGAAGTTCGCCAGAAACAGGAAAACAAGACTGAATGAGTATTCGCATAATCCCGCAAGATGAGCTGGGTTCGAGCGAGAAACATACGGCGGAGTACATTCCGCCGTTACTGTTCCCCAGGCTGAAGAATCTTTATAACCGCCGCGCTGAACGCCTGCGCGAACTGGCGAAGAACAATCCGCTGGGTGATTACCTGCGTTTTGCTGCGCTGATTGCTCACGCCCAGGAAGTGGTGCTTTACGACCATCCATTACAGATGGATCTGACCGCACGTCTCAAAGAGGCGAACGAGCAGGGTAAACCGCCACTGGATATTCACGTGCTGCCGCGCGATAAACACTGGCACAAGCTGCTGCATTCGCTGATTGCCGAGCTGAAACCAGAGATGAGCGGCCCGGCGCTGGCGGTCATCGAAAACCTGGAGAAAGCTTCTGAGCAGGAGCTGGAACTGATGGCGAGCGCCCTGTTTGCTTCAGACTTTGCCGCTGTCAGCAGTGATAAAGCGCCGTTTATCTGGGCCGCGCTATCGCTGTACTGGGCCCAGATGGCCAGCCTGATCCCAGGTAAAGCACGCGCCGAATATGGTGAGCAGCGCCAGTTCTGCCCGGTATGCGGCTCCATGCCCGTATCCAGCATGGTGCAGATTGGTACTACCCAAGGGCTACGCTACCTGCACTGCAACCTGTGCGAAACCGAATGGCACGTGGTACGCATCAAGTGCAGCAACTGCGAACAGAGCCGGGATTTACACTACTGGTCTCTCGATAATGAACAGGCGGCCATTAAGGCCGAGAGCTGCGGCGACTGCGGAACCTACCTGAAGATTCTCTATCAGGAAAAAGATCCGAACGTCGAACCCGTCGCCGACGATCTCGCATCGCTGGTGCTGGACGCCCGCATGGAGCAGGAGGGCTTTGCCAGAAGCTCAATCAACCCGTTCATGTTCCCGGGTGAAGGGGAGTAAATCAGCTCTCATGTCGGGCAACACACGTTGCCCGACTCACCTATTTGACCATATCCTTCTTCCCGCGTCAGAGGTGAGTTTCACTTTTGCGAGCCGCTTTCCATAATCCTTCCGCCGTCATAAATGCCATTTTCTTTTGCCGCAAACCAGGCTATAACACTGTATACCCATACAGTTTAAAGGAATAAAAAATGGCGCTGGAAAAAGGTATTGCTGAGCAGGTTCAGGCCTTTATCGATGCAGGTCGCCCCGCTTCGCGAGGGCAACATATTGATGACCGGAGAAACGGCTACATCGCCAGCATGGTGTTAGCCGGCGAGACGGAAACCCGGGTACAGGTAGAAGATATCACGCTGGAAGGCATGACCTTTCGCGTGGTCTCGCCGCAGAATGCCGTCGGCACGCTACCCACCGTTATCTACTATCACGGCGGCTGTTTTATCAGCGGTGGTTTCGCGACCCATGATAAGCAGCTCCGGCAGTTGGCGTATGCCAGCGGTTGTCGGGTCATCGCCGTGGCATATCGGCTGGCGCCCGAACACACGTTCCCCACCGCACACGATGATGCCTACAAAGGGGCACAGATTATCCAGCGTCATTCCAGGCAGCTTGGGGTCGATACCGCGCACATCACCCTTGCCGGTGACAGCGCCGGCGGGCATCTAGCGCTGGTGACAGCGCTGCGTCTGAAAGCCGCGCAAGACTGGCAACCGGCGCAGCTCATTCTGATTTATCCCATGCTGGATGCCAGCGCTAGCTCGCCAACCTACATCAGCAACGGCAGTGATTACATCATCACCGGAGATACGCTGCTGAGCGGCTACGAAATGTACCTGGCTTCCACACCATTAACGCACCCGGAAGCCAGCCCGCTGTGGCGCGACGACTTCCACGGCCTGCCGCCGGTGCATATTGTCACCGCCGAATATGACCCTCTGCGTGATGAAGGCGAAGCACTGTATCAGTATCTGAGCGAGCAGCAGGTTGCCTGCACCTGCCAGCGCTACCTCGGGGTAATTCACGGCTTCTTTCAGCTTGCAGGGATAAGCCAGGCAGCGCGTAGTGCTATTGGGGATATCGCCTGGAGAATCCGTTCACCAGGCCAGTCGATGTGATGAGTGCGGTGGGAATTACTCTTCTTCGTTCCCGCCCTCTTCATACGAGCCAAAAGGCTTCGCGGGTAGAACAATATAAATACCTTCAAAAATCGCGCCCAGACTCTCGCCGCCAAATAGCTCCACCTGCAGCTGAACACGTGCTTTGCGCCCACGAGCAAGGCGATCGAGATCGCCGCTTAACGATCCCAGGTCAGCCACGGCGCTCGGGCGGCCGCTAATCGGCTGGCTATAGCGAATATGCGCGTCGGCGAGAATAATCGTGCCGCCCAGGTGGCGTTCACGCAGCATTAGCCAGATCAGCCCCCAGCCGGTTAAGGTCGCCTGGGAAAACAGGCTACCGGCAAACAGGGTATGGTGCGGATTCTGGTTGCCAGCTTCCGGCATGGTGGTAATAAACTTTTTCCCGGTGTATTGCTGAATGCGAACGCCCATTTTTTCGCTGAGCGGAATATGCTGATACCAGGCCTGCTGCAGCTGCCCGCACCAGTCTCCGCGGTGCAGAATGTCATCCAGCGAGGCAATCGGCTTAATCATCAGGAAATGGCGAATCGGCGTGGTGGTTGGCGTGGTAATCTCGCCCTCGTTGACAAAACCGAGCTTGGCAAAGAAATCCATGGCGTCTTCACGTGCGCTGCAGGTTACGCGCTTGACCCCTTCCTGACGGGCAACGGACTCGAGGGTCATCGCCATCAGCGTCCCCAGGCCTTTATCCTGCACCGACGGATGTACGGCCATAAAGCGAATAGAGGCTTCGTTCTCCGCGTTGATATACAGCCGTCCGACAGCAACCAGACGCCCTTCTTCATCCACCACCATCTGGTGATGCGCCATCGCATCCCAGGCGTCGCGTTCCGATCCTTTAGGCTGATGCAGCGGCTTGCGCAACATCTCCCAGCGGAACTGATAGTAGTTCTCGAGTTCTTCTTCTGTTTGCGGTACACGAAGGTGATACATAGCTGTACTCTCTTTTGTTACCCGCAACCGGCCTGGAAGCTGGCTCATACCTGCAACCAGAAGGTCACAGGACCATCATTAACCAAAGAGACCTGCATATCCGCAGCGAATCTCCCGGTCTGTGTGTCCATCTCCTGCTGACGACAGCGCGCGACAAAATAGTCATACAACGCTTCCGCTCTGTCCGGGGCGGCGCCTTTTGAAAAGCCAGGACGCATGCCGCGCTCGGTATCCGCCGCCAGCGTGAACTGCGATACCACCAGTACGCTGCCGCCGGACTGTTGAACATTGAGGTTCATTTTTCCGTCAGCATCGCTGAAAATACGATAGCCCAGCACGCGCTCGCACAGGCGATTCGCTTTCTGCTCATCGTCGTCTTTCTCGACGCCCAACAACACCAGAAGCCCCGGGCCGATTTCACCCGTCACTTCACCCTCCACGATTACGCTTGCACGGGTCACGCGCTGAATTAATGCAATCATCGTTATTCTGTTTCTTCTTTTTTAAGTTTGCGGTATTCCTCGAGAGTGACAGTAATTTCTGCCCCAAGCAAGACGATACACCACGTCCAGTACACCCAGACAAACAAAATTGGCACCACCGCTATCACGCCATAAATCAGCTGGTACGACGGAAACGCCGTGATATACAGGGCAAAGGCTTTTTTACCCGCCTCAAACAAGAGCGCCGCCACCAGCGATCCCACCAACGCATCGCGGGTACGCACCCGGGTCGTGGGGACAATGCTGTAAAGCAGCCAGAAAGCCGCCCAGGATAAAATTAACGGGAAGATCCGTAGCACATCATCAATCACGCTGTTCAGATCGCTCGCCCAGCGTAACGACAGCAGATAAGAGCTGATCGCCAGGCTCGCCCCTGCCAGCAGCGGCCCCAGCGTCAGGATCATCCAGTAAACCGCAAAAGAGTAAATTTTTGGCCGGGTCCGGGCACTGCGCCAGATAGTATTCAGCGCGCTATCGATCGAATACATCAGCAGCAGCGAAGTGACAATCAGCCCGAAAGCCCCGACGGCCGTCATCCGGCTGGAGTTTGCGACAAACTGCTCGATATAGCCCTGGATGACATCCCCCGTCGCCGGGATAAAATTCGAGAAGATAAAGTGGCGGATCTGTCCGCTCACCTCGGAAAACATGGGAAATGCCGAGAACAACGCGAAGACGACGGCAATCAGCGGCACCAGAGAGAGTAACGACACATAGGCGAGGTTTCCCGCCAGTGTCGTCATATTGTCTTCATCAATACGCCGCCAGAGCAGCTTTATCCAGGCCACAAAGGGTCGGGTACGATGCTTTGCTTTTTGATGAACGATTTTGAACATAGTTATTTCGCAAAGTAAGCGGGGATAGTCTCCTTTCCGGTCACCAAAATACTGGTTATCCCCAACTGGTCAGCCCCAGCTATATTATCGGCGTTATCATCAAAAAAGACCGCATCTTGCGCAGAAAAATCCTCTGATTGCAGGACGCTTTGATAGATCCGCGCTTCGGGTTTGCGCATCCCCATCTCCTGGGAAAGATAGATACGGTCGGCGGCGGTCCGTATCTGCGGGTATTCATCCGGCCAGAATGTGGTATGCAGGCGGTTGGTATTCGACAGCACCACCACTCGATGCCCCTGCTCACGCAGTTTTTGCATGATGGCGATAACTTCCGGGCGCAGGGTAACAAACACGGCCTGCCAGCCGTGGGCGAATTGTTCGTAGCTCAGCGGCATATTCATTTCATGACACATCGCTTCGGCAAAGGCCTCATCGCTGATTTCGCCGCGCTCGTGCTGGTGGAACGCCTCGCCCATGGTGAAATGCTGCTTGAGCGTCGCAAGCGGTATGCGGCTCAAATCACTCCATGTCCCAAGCACCCGGTTGAAATCGATGTCGACAATCACATTACCTAAATCAAAGATATAGAGCATTTTTGTCTCCTTCCGCACCCTGGATGTTTAACTGTAGCGGGAAAGGAGGGGTTTGACTATGGGGGGAATATCAGGAGAGCCATCAGGCCGCAAAGTCTCGCGGCCTGATGGCGTCAGGGAGCATTGACGGGCCGGGCGTTACGCCTCTGCCGCCTCTAACGCACGTTTTCTTTGGCTAATGCGTTTCACCAGTAACACTGAAACTACGGCGCCGCAGAACGCGAAACAGGCCATAATACCGAAGACAATTTTATACCCCAGGATCCCAGGGTTGAGGTCGAGGATATAGCCGTACAGGCTGAAGCAGAACATAGCGGGGGCATAACCGATAAAACTGCCCAGCGCCATGGCAGCACCGGTCTGGCTTTCCGCGATCTTAGCTTCACCAATTGGCGCAAAGAAGACCGCACGCTGGGTAAATACAATGGCCCCAAAACCTAAAGTACAGGCCATCCCCAGATAAACCGGCATGCTTTCATGAGGAAGCAGAATCAAGACCACCAGCGCGGCTGTGCTGATAAAGAAGGTGTAACACAGGTATTTACTAGGTGACTTCAGTATCTTATCGGAGATCATCCCGCCAACCGGGCCACCGATCATCTTCAGGCAATACTGGTTAATAATGCCGTAAGCCCCGACCAGCGCCACAGGCAGAAGATAGATGTTTTTCAGGAACGGAATAAAGAATGTCAGCCCGCAGTAGACGGCGTAAACAAAAAAGACGTTAAAGGCAATCAGCCAGATGGTTTTGTCTTTCAGTACGGAAGAGATGCTGGTGTTTTTCTTGTCTGACGGCTCGCAGTCAACGGCGGCGACCTTGACGTCGTCGTCATCCTGATTCAGCACGAAGAAGATAATCACCCCGACGCTGATGACGATGATGGAATAAAACCAGATCCCCGCTTTAAATCCTAACAGGCCGCTGCCGAACCAGGCAAAAACCGCCAGAGCAGAGAATGCAACGATGGTATCGACAATGCCGCGCCCGGTTTCAAAGAAGCCAAATAACCGTCCCTGCTGTTCGCTATTCCCCAGGCGGCTGACGGATTTTAATAGCACCGGCCAGTTCATCATGTCGCAGGTGACACCAAACAGCGCCCAGACAAAAAGTATGCCCCAGTACCCCGGCATGGTTGTCAGGTAGATACCTAACAGACCGGTGGCAATAAGCGAAAAAGACATGGTGTACTTACGCGGCAACTTATCGGCAAAATAAATGGAAAGAAAGAAACCAACAGTTGTGACAAAAGAGTTCACAGACATAGCATTCCCAATCTGACCATTGGTCAAATGAAAATATTCCTGCATCGGTATATAGAAAGCATCCTTTAGCGAAGGCAGTTTATAAATCGTACCGCCACACAACGTCAATAAGCTAAAGAGTGCCCATTTCTTTCTTGTGAGCATATGATTCCTTAATGATTTTATAATCATTTCGTTTTAAAAGGAAAAAGAACCCTGACCACACCTGGCGGGTGGCATATAGAAAAATTAAAGATCAGAGCTTGAAATTAACATTTAATAATATGGTTGGCCTCACTTTTTATTTGCTGGAGGGTGGTTCTGACAAACTCTAACTGGCGAATGGCATCTGCTTTTTCTTTCACTAATCGTGCTTCCAGCAGCGCGGCATCGGGTAAAGGGGTTTCACTCATTTCACGCCATGGGATCCACGGGTTGTCGCCTTCATCAGCAAAACGGAATGCCGGAGCATAGTAGTCCACTTCCTCTTCCAGGCCATAAGCCATTACCTGAGGCTGCTCATCACCCAGACAAATCAGCCGGGTCAGTAAATCTTTAAAAGGCATATCCCCCTGACCGGAGCTGCAGGCATGATGTCCGAGGCCATTATCCTCGTTGATAATTAAGGCATCTTTAATATGCACCTGAGTAATAAAAGGTGACATCGTCTCGAGGGCATTCAGCGGATGCTCGTTGGCGTTAATCATGTTTGCAAAATCAAACAGCAGCGAAAGAGAAGGCATCCCGCTTTGTTCAATCAGCGCCACCAGCTCGTGGCTTTTCAAATCTTCATGTTGTTCGAGCGTAAACGTCAGACCGCTATCCTGATAGCGTTCTTTAATATACTGGATATCAAAGTTAATTTTCGGTAGAACGTCTTGTAAATGACCCTCGTAACGAGGATAAAAGCGAACAGAGGTGGCGCCGGTTTTTAATGCGATGCGGGTAGCATGATCGATAGCTTGTTGATCCGAGGCGCTGGTTTCTATATGCACATCAAGCTGTAATTGTTTTGCTTTTTCTGCAAATTCGGCAAGTTCGATATCATTCATATTGCCGAGAGAACGTGTTTCACCATCGAGTACATGAATTTTCACACCTCGCAGATGATTCTCATGCGCAATATCTAATAAATCACCAGGTAATATCCGCTCAAGGCGCATATTAAAATGGTATGCATAGGCGTGAAGATAAAGGGGAAGATTATCTACACGAGCGAGAATTTTTTCTGCATCGTATTTCGTTAGCATAAGACACCTACAAGTTAATAAAAAGATCAACTGCCTCAAACCGCCAGTATTCAATATCGATCTGAATGATATTGCCATTACTGTCAGCCCGGTGTTTCTCAATAAGAATGGCAGGCATGCCTGAGGAGCCGCCAATAAATTTACCAATATCACCCGACATTCTGACTGGTTTAAACACCAGTTTTTTCGTTACGACGTCCTTTTGGTACTCATTTTTCCATACCGAGGAGAAAGACTGATTGTCGAGTTGTTCAATAAACCCGGGGGCAACATTGGGGTTAATAAACGTCTCATGATAAAACACTTTATGTCCTTCCAGCGCACCCCAACCGGTAATGAGATACAGCTCATCCGACGGCGTTGTTGCGAGAAGCGGCCGTGCGGCATCGGGAAAGCTGGCAGTGCGGCTCTTGGCGATAAACCCCCAGGAGGGCTCCCTGCCCTGTTCCAGCGCGGCACGTTGGAAGCTGGCAGACAGCTCCGGGCTGTAGTTAAAACGCGGCTGGGTAACAAACCATCCCTTGCGGTCTTTACGGAAAATTCGCGATTCCGCTTCCAGGTTTAAGAGCGCCTGACGCAGGGTCATACGCTTAATACCCAGCAGCTCCCCGAGCTCTCTTTCAGAAGGAAGTTTACCGCCCGGTGCCGTGATCCCTTCCCTCAACCAGTGGTCTAATTTTTCTTTCGCATTTTCGACGGTTGATTGATTCATCATTATTGTTTAGCCCATTTGGTTTAAACCAGATAATGAATCTTACTCTTACGCGCAAAAAAATAGCAATATCTACATTATTCTTTGGGGATAAATGTGACCGGCCTCTCCTCGCTAAAGGAGCGATTGTCCGTTGATGTGAGTGGTGACGGGGGATAGCAGGACTTCAGGGCAAAAAAAACCCCGCCGTAAGGGCGGGGTTCTGGCATCGACAAGAAGCGAAAATTAGTCTTCTTTCGAACCGCGCATCGCGCGTTTACGATCGTTCTCGGTCAGATGACGCTTACGAATACGTACAGAGGTCGGCGTCACTTCTACCAGTTCGTCGTCATCGATGAACTCCAGAGCCTGCTCCAGGGTCATTTTCTGCGCCGGAACCAGAGTGGTCGCTTCATCGGTACCTGACGCACGCATGTTGGTCAGTTTCTTACCGGTCAGGCAGTTTACTGTCAGGTCGTTAGAACGGCTGTGAATACCGATGATCTGGCCTTCATATACTTCCGCACCGTGACCCAGGAACAGCTTACCGCGGTCCTGCAGGCTGAACAGTGCGAAGGCAACTGCTTTACCCTGACCGTTGGAGATCAGAACGCCGTTCTGGCGCTGGCCAACATCACCCGCACGAACATCATCGTAGTGGCTGAAGGTGGAGTACAGCAGACCAGTACCGGAGGTCATGGTCATGAACTCAGAACGGAAGCCGATCAGGCCACGGCTTGGGATCACGTAGTCGAGACGTACGCGGCCTTTGCCATCTGGATTCATGTTTTTCAGGTCGCCTTTACGCTCACCCAGAGCCTGCATGACAGAACCCTGATGCTGCTCTTCAACGTCCAGCGTTACGTTTTCGAACGGCTCTTGTTTACGGCCGTCGATTTCGCGGAAGATAACTTTCGGACGGGAAACCGCCATCTCGAAACCTTCACGACGCATGTTTTCGATCAGAACAGACAGGTGCAGCTCGCCACGACCAGAAACGCGGAATGCGTCAGCATCCGGAGTTTCTTCAACACGCAGCGCTACGTTGTGCACCAGCTCTTTGTTCAGGCGGTCAAGAATCTGACGAGAGGTAACGTACTTACCTTCTTTGCCACAGAACGGAGAGGTGTTAACGCAGAAGAACATGGAAACGGTCGGCTCATCAACTGACAGCGCCGGCAGCGCTTCAACATTCTGCGGATCGCAGATGGTGTCAGAGATGTTCAGCTCACCCAGACCGGTGATCGCGATGATATCGCCAGCTTCAGCAACATCGCTCTCGATACGTTCCAGACCCAGGTGAGTCAGTACTTTACCAACTTTACCGTTACGGGTTTTGCCTTCGCTATCAACGATAGTGATCTGCTGGTTCGGCTTCACTTTACCGCGTTTGATGCGGCCGATGCCGATGACGCCAACGTAGTTGTTGTAGTCCAGCTGGGAGATTTGCATCTGCAGCGGGCCATCCAGGTCTACGTTTGGTGCCGCAACACGATCGACGATGGTCTGATACAGCGGAGTCATATCGTCAGCCATATCTTCGTGATCCAGACCCGCGATACCGTTCAGCGCAGAAGCGTAAACGATCGGGAAGTCCAGCTGCTCATCAGTCGCATCAAGGTTAACGAACAGGTCAAATACCTGATCGACGACCCAGTCAGGGCGTGCGCCCGGACGGTCAACCTTGTTGATGACCACGATTGGCTTCAGACCATGAGCAAATGCCTTCTTGGTTACGAAGCGCGTCTGCGGCATCGGGCCATCCATTGCGTCAACGACCAGCAGCACGGAATCAACCATGGACATGACACGTTCAACTTCACCTCCGAAGTCGGCGTGCCCTGGGGTATCAACGATGTTGATACGATAGTCGTTCCATTTGATAGCGGTGTTTTTAGCGAGGATGGTAATCCCACGCTCTTTCTCCAAATCGTTGGAGTCCATCACTCGCTCTTGAGTTTCGGCACGAGCATCAAACGTACCGGATTGCTGCAGCAGCTTATCGACCAGGGTAGTTTTACCATGGTCAACGTGCGCGATGATGGCGATATTACGCAAATTTTCGATCACAACTTTGCCTCAGGCATTTAGAAATAGCGCGTTATTGTACACGGATTAATCGCAGTACAAAACAGGATCACAAACATCCTCCACAAACAAGTATTGCAGAGTTTCTTTGTGATCGCTTTCACGACGCGTTAAAAGGGTTTTTATAGGTGATTTGCACCAAACTGGTGCCCAATGTTCACACAATTGCACTATATTAGTGCAATGCATTCATAATGGTGCAGCCCTTTTGCACGATGGAGTGCATGATAACGCCTTTTGGGGGCAATTTAAAAGTTGGCACAGATTTCGCTTTATATTTTTTAAGGCAACAACGCCACTTTACGTAGCAAAAAAGTTTTCGTTACCACGACGACAATGACCAATCCGGGAGAGTTTAAGTATGTCCGCTGAACACGTTTTGACGATGCTGAACGAGCATGAAGTGAAGTTTGTCGATCTGCGCTTCACCGATACCAAAGGTAAAGAACAGCACGTCACAATTCCTTCTCATCAGGTGAATGCCGAATTCTTCGAAGAAGGCAAAATGTTTGATGGCTCCTCGATTGGTGGCTGGAAAGGTATTAACGAATCAGACATGGTTCTGATGCCGGATGCGACCACTGCGCTGATCGACCCGTTCTATGAAGAACCGACTCTGATCATCCGCTGCGACATCCTGGAACCAGGCACCCTGCAGGGCTATGACCGTGACCCGCGCTCCATCGCCAAACGTGCGGAAGAGTATCTGCGCTCTACCGGTCTGGCGGACACCGTACTGTTCGGGCCAGAACCAGAGTTCTTCCTGTTTGACGACATCCGTTTCGGCGCGTCCATCTCCGGTTCCCACGTTGCTATCGATGATATCGAAGGCGCATGGAACTCTTCCACCAAATACGAAGGTGGTAACAAAGGTCACCGTCCTGGCGTGAAAGGCGGTTACTTCCCGGTTCCGCCGGTAGACTCCTCTCAGGATATCCGTTCTACCATGTGTATGATCATGGAAGAAATGGGCCTGGTTGTTGAAGCGCACCACCACGAAGTGGCCACCGCTGGTCAGAACGAAATCGCTACCCGCTTCAACACCATGACCAAAAAAGCGGACGAAATTCAGATTTACAAATATGTAGTGCAGAACGTGGCTCACCGCTTCGGCAAAACCGCAACCTTCATGCCAAAACCGATGTTTGGCGATAACGGTTCCGGCATGCACTGCCACATGTCTCTGTCCAAGAACGGCGTAAACCTGTTCTCTGGCGACAAATATGCGGGTCTGTCTGAGCAAGCGCTGTTCTACATCGGCGGTGTTATCAAACACGCTAAAGCGATCAACGCCCTGGCAAACCCAACCACCAACTCCTACAAGCGTCTGGTCCCGGGTTATGAAGCACCGGTTATGCTGGCTTACTCTGCCCGTAACCGTTCTGCCTCTATCCGTATTCCGGTAGTAACCTCTCCGAAAGCACGCCGTATTGAAGTGCGCTTCCCGGACCCGGCTGCTAACCCGTACCTGTGCTTCGCAGCGCTGCTGATGGCTGGTCTTGACGGTATCAAGAACAAAATCCATCCGGGCGAAGCCATGGATAAAAACCTGTACGATCTGCCGCCGGAAGAAGCGAAAGAGATCCCACAGGTTGCAGGCTCTCTGGAAGAAGCACTGAACGCGCTGGACGCGGACCGTGAGTTCCTGACTGCTGGTGGTGTATTCACCAACGACGCGATCGATGCTTACATCGCTCTGCGTATTGAAGAGAACGACCGCGTACGTATGACTCCGCACCCGGTTGAGTTCGAGCTGTACTACAGCGTCTAATTTTGCTGTAAATCCTGGGTATGCCATGTTGTGGCGTGGCATATCAAGGGTATTTTGTTGCCGTGGAAACTTTCAGCCCATCTCAGGATGGGCTTTTTTCTCCACCAACATGCTGATCTCATGCGCTTTTTATCCATAAAAAGCTATACTGCACTATAACAGTGCACTCATTTCAGGAGACTGTCAGATGGCAACAGGCACTCAGCCCGATGCTGGGCAGATCCTTAACTCTTTAATCAACAGTATTTTATTGGTCGATAACGACCTGGCGGTGCATTACGCGAACCCGGCAGCGCAGCAGCTTCTGGCACAAAGTTCACGTAAGCTTTTCGGCACGCCACTCCCGGAACTGTTGAGCTATTTTTCCCTGAATATTGGCCTGATGCAGGAAAGCTTGCTCGCCGGCCAGGGGTTTACCGATAACGAAGTCACGCTGGTTATCGATAGTCGTTCCCATATCCTGTCCTTGACGGCACAGCGTCTGCCTGATGGCTTCATCTTGCTAGAGATGGCGCCGATGGATAATCAGCGTCGCCTGAGCCAGGAACAGCTGCAGCACGCACAGCAAATCGCCGCACGGGATTTGGTTCGCGGGCTGGCACATGAGATTAAAAATCCGTTAGGTGGCCTGAGAGGAGCCGCGCAATTGCTGAGTAAAGCATTGCCTGACCCTGCACTGATGGAATACACCAACGTGATTATTGAACAGGCCGATCGCTTAAGAAATCTTGTCGATCGCCTGCTGGGACCGCAACACCCGGGGATGCACGTCACTGAAAGCATCCACAAGGTCGCGGAGCGAGTCGTGAAGCTGGTATCCATGGAGCTGCCGGATAACGTCAAACTTATCCGTGATTACGACCCTAGCCTGCCGGAACTGCCGCACGACCCCGACCAAATTGAACAGGTTTTGCTGAATATCGTGCGCAATGCGCTGCAGGCTCTGGGGCCTGAAGGGGGCGAGATTACCTTACGTACCCGTACCGCCTTCCAACTGACCCTGCACGGTGTACGTTACCGCCTTACTGCGCGTATTGATGTCGAAGATAATGGCCCGGGCATCCCGCCCCAGCTGCAGGATACGCTGTTTTATCCTATGGTCAGCGGGCGCGAAGGCGGCACCGGTTTGGGGCTCTCCATCGCCCGCAGTCTTATCGATCAGCACTCCGGAAAAATTGAATTTACCAGTTGGCCGGGACATACCGAATTCTCGGTATACCTGCCTATTCGGAAATAGAGGTGTTTATGCAACGAGGGATAGCCTGGATCGTTGATGACGATAGCTCCATCCGTTGGGTGCTTGAACGCGCGCTAACCGGAGCAGGCTTAAGCTGTACAACATTTGAAAGTGGCAACGAGGTGCTTGACGCCCTCACCACCAAAACGCCTGATGTCCTGTTATCTGATATTCGGATGCCGGGAATGGACGGTCTGGCGCTCCTGAAGCAAATTAAACAGCGTCACCCGATGCTACCGGTCATCATAATGACCGCGCATTCGGATCTCGACGCGGCGGTCAGCGCCTATCAGCAAGGCGCCTTTGATTACCTGCCAAAGCCGTTTGATATTGATGAAGCGGTCGCGCTGGTTGACCGGGCGATCAGCCACTATCAGGAGCAGCAGCAGCCGCGCAATATTACGATCACCAGCCCGACGGCCGATATCATCGGTGAAGCGCCGGCGATGCAGGACGTCTTCCGCATCATCGGGCGTCTGTCGCGTTCCTCAATCAGCGTGTTGATCAACGGCGAGTCCGGGACCGGTAAAGAGCTGGTAGCGCATGCGTTGCATCGCCACAGTCCGCGCTCAAAAGCACCATTTATCGCGCTGAACATGGCGGCGATTCCAAAAGACCTGATCGAATCCGAACTCTTTGGTCATGAGAAAGGGGCTTTTACCGGCGCCAACACCGTGCGTCAGGGGCGTTTTGAGCAGGCCGACGGCGGGACGCTTTTCCTTGATGAAATCGGCGACATGCCGCTGGATGTACAGACGCGCCTGTTGCGTGTTCTGGCCGATGGCCAGTTCTATCGCGTTGGCGGCTATGCGCCGGTGAAAGTGGATGTCCGCATTATTGCCGCCACCCACCAGAACCTTGAGCAGCGCGTACAGGAGG
Organism: Klebsiella sp. B345; assembly: GCF_051131735.1. Taxonomy (NCBI): domain Bacteria; kingdom Pseudomonadati; phylum Pseudomonadota; class Gammaproteobacteria; order Enterobacterales; family Enterobacteriaceae; genus Klebsiella; species Klebsiella sp. B345. The sequence goes on along the minus strand of NZ_CP180443.1, from coordinate 3,022,551 downwards.
GAAAGTTCCGTGAGGACCTGTTCCACCGCCTGAACGTAATTCGTGTGCATCTCCCGCCGCTACGTGAGCGTCGCGAGGATATTCCACGACTGGCCCGACATTTCCTGCAAATTGCCGCCCGGGAACTGGGCGTCGAAGCCAAACAGCTGCATCCGGAAACGGAAACCGCGCTGACGCGTCTGGCCTGGCCCGGCAACGTGCGGCAGCTGGAGAACACCTGCCGGTGGCTGACCGTCATGGCCGCGGGTCAGGAAGTACTGACTCAGGATCTCCCCAGCGAGCTGTTTGAAACGTCAATTCCGGATAGCCCGACTCATATGCAACCGGATAGCTGGGCAACGCTGTTAGGGCAATGGGCCGACCGCGCGTTGCGATCCGGTCATCAAAACTTGCTTTCAGAAGCACAGCCGGAAATGGAGCGTACGCTGCTGACCACCGCGCTGCGCCACACGCAAGGGCACAAGCAGGAAGCCGCTCGTCTGCTGGGATGGGGACGTAATACTCTGACACGCAAGCTGAAAGAGTTAGGCATGGAATAAAGGCTATCGACCCCGGCAGACACCACGTCTGCCGGGGCCGCGTTTAAATCACCCGGGAGAACTGCTGCATCCGCGCTTTCTGGCGCAGATAGACATCAAAGCACATGCAAATGTTGCGAATCAGCAAGCGGCCTTTCGGCGTCACCTGAATCCCCTTCTCACCGACATCCACCAGCCCGTCTTTTGACAGCGGCGCCAGCAGGGCCAGATCGTCGGCGAAATAGCGCTGAAAATCGAGATCCCAGCGGGCTTCTATCGCCGAATAATCGAGGCTGAACTGGCAGATCAACGCCTTGATAACGTCACGGCGAATACCGTCATCGCGGGTCAGGGCAATGCCGCGCCAGAGTGCGTCTCCGCGTTCATCAACCTGTTGATAATAGAGCTTCAACTCTTTCTGGTTCTGCGCGTAAGCGTCGCCAATCATGCTGATCGCCGATACCCCTAACCCCAGCAGGTCCGAATCACCCTGGGTTGTGTAGCCCTGGAAGTTGCGATGCAATACGCCTTCACGCTGGGCTACCGCCAGCTCATCATCCGGACGCGCGAAGTGATCCATCCCGATAAACTGATAGCCGGCCGCGGTGAGCGACACGATAGTCTCCTGCAGAATATCCAGCTTCTGCTCCGCGGAAGGCAGGTCGGCATCTTTGATTTTACGTTGGGCGGCGAATAGCGTCGGCAGATGCGCATAGTTAAAGACGCTCAGGCGATCGGGGTTAAGCTCAGCCACTTTTTGCAGCGTAAAAGCGAAGCTCTCCGGCGTCTGTTTTGGCAGGCCGTAAATCAGGTCAATATTGGTCGACGTAAAGCCAATCTCACGCGCATGGTTGAGCAAGGCAAAAATAAAGGCTTCATCCTGCTCACGGTTGACCAGGCGCTGAACCTCTTTGTTAAAGTCCTGCACCCCCATACTCAGGCGATTGAATCCTTCCGATCGGAGATGATCCAGGACATCCAGTTCAATTTCGCGCGGATCGACTTCTATTGAGATCTCCGCATCAGCGTTAAAATTGAAATGGCTGCGCAGCAGTTGCATCAGCCGGCTGATTTGCGCTTTATTCAGGTAGGTAGGGGTGCCACCGCCCCAGTGCAGCTGGTTCACCTGACGCCCGCTAAAAAGCGGCGCACGATGAATAATCTCCTGCTCCAGGACATCCAGATACTGGTCGGCTTTATGCTGCTGGCGGGTCACAATTTTATTGCAGCCGCAGAAATAGCACAGCTTGTGGCAAAACGGGATATGTACATACAGCGAAAGCGGGCGCTGCGGGTAGCGGGCCACCGCCTCACCAAATTCAGCCGCGCCAAATTCAGGAGAAAACTCCAGTGCGGTGGGATACGAGGTATAACGCGGCCCGGAATAGTTATATTTCTGGATCAGGGCCAGATCCCAGTCGATTAACTGCTCAGACATGCTCACTCCTTCCGATGGTGCCGCCGACGGGTACGCCGCCCCGGCCCAACCATATCTCGGGTAATGAGCCGGTTGCGCAGCCATTTCTGACGCCGCGACAACCGTCGTAGTTTAGCGAATAACCACAGCAGATAACATATAACCAGAAGGGTTATAAGCAGGACCGGGAATCCGACTGAGTGCAAACGTTAGTTTCCACCCTTCAGCAAGCGCATCATATCTTCCTGACGCTCTTCTTCTTCTTCATCTTCGTCATCGTCGTAGGACAGGCCAAGCTGCTGCATCAGCTCATCAATACGATCGAGTTTGGCATCAACCCAGGTCTGCTCTTCAGCATTCAGGGAACCACCCTCTTCCAGACGTTCCAGCAGCGCGTCCAGGCGCTCATCGTTTTCCAGCAAATCCAGCTCAGCCTGCGGTGAAAGCATAGGTTTCTCGCTCTTCGGTTTGTGCTGCTTAGGAGCCGGGGTACTTTCAGTGACGCCCAGCGGAATCGGTTTTTTACTTCCAATACGTGGATCTTGCTGTTGGCCCTGTTTTTTGCCAGATGAAGCGGTATCGCCGCCGGTTGCGCGGCTCCCTGCGACGTGGCCACGATGTTTTTTCTGGCGCTTGCGGTCGCGGGCTTCCTGGTTCATTTCTTCACGGGTCTTGCGCTGCGTTTTGCCGCGGGGTGCAGATGTCGGTTTTTTCATGTCAGTAATCTTCAGATTCGTTTTCTTCAGTATAGAATTGAGGCGGAATCTAGCAGAAAGCAAGCAAAGAAAAAAGGCGACAGATTACACTGTCGCCTTTTTCCTCACTGACAACCCTTAACGGGTTTCCACTTTCCTTGTTAGCTAACGACACACCCTGTCTTTCCTTTAGCTAATAACAGTCCTTGTTACATCCCTTTCCTTATCAAAACGTCTCCAGACGTTTGTCATCCTGACGGTAATCCCTGGTCTTCGCCTCCTGGCGCTCCTGACCACTCATCCTGAGTACATGTCCTGTCGGCTTCCTCGCCCTTGCCTGCTACTTTACCGTCTCACGCAAATCCTACAACCACTTGTGATGCAAAAACGGTTATTTCAGATTTATACACTTTCATAGCATAATGATTTTTAAATATTTTTTAATAATCCACGCGACACTTTCATCAATAACCCCTACACAGAATGGGAAATGTCTCACAAAGTGCATGGTTTTACTGACATCAGAGAGATGCGGTAAAAACGGTCTTTTTCTGCTGTTCAGGTATAATCCCCACCATAGCCTTATTTAACGGAGACGACAGTCTTGACCAACTGGAACTATCAACAAACGCATTTTGTCACCAGCGCACCCGATATCCGCCATCTTCCATCTGATACCGGTATCGAAGTTGCCTTTGCTGGTCGCTCAAATGCCGGCAAATCCAGCGCACTGAATACGCTCACTAACCAGAAAAGCCTGGCGCGTACTTCCAAGACGCCTGGCCGCACCCAGCTTATCAACCTGTTTGAAGTTGCCGAGGGTAAACGCCTGGTCGACCTTCCGGGGTACGGCTACGCGCAGGTGCCGGAAGAGATGAAGATCAAATGGCAGCGTGCGCTGGGTGAATACCTGGAGAAGCGTCTGTGCCTGAAAGGTCTGGTGGTGCTGATGGACATCCGTCATCCGCTGAAGGATCTCGATCAGCAAATGATTGAATGGGCAGTGGAAAGCGATATTCAGGTGCTGGTACTGCTGACAAAAGCCGATAAGCTCGCCAGCGGTGCACGTAAAGCACAGGTGAATATGGTGCGTGAAGCGGTTCTCGCCTTTAACGGTGACGTGCAGGTGGAACCGTTCTCTTCGCTGAAGAAATCAGGCGTGGATAAACTGCGGCAGAAGCTCGATAGCTGGTTTAACGAAATCCCACCGCAGGAAGCGATCGAAGACGGCGAGTAATTCCTGCCTTACCCCGGATAGCGGTGTCTGACACACCTTATCCGGGCTGCATTTCCCGCCCGGATAACACGCCAGAAATTTTCTTTCGCGCAATAAAAAACGCCCCGGTCATAAATGACCGGGGCGGCTAAAATATTCAGCCAAATCCGATTACGTGAAGTAAAAGGTCTGAAAGATAGAACATCTTACCTCTGTACCCTACGTCATTAACTCTACTCTTCTTTCGATGAGGGAGAAAGCACTTTTTGTAGTTTTTTTTCACTCTTTACATAGCAAATTCAAATGATCATCACAAAATACGATAAGTTATGTTGCTTACTTACAGAAAATCACCTTATCCACTGAATACTTAGTGCGCTTGATCCCAGTTTTCACCGCTCCCCACTTCCACCAGCAGCGGTACCGCCAGCGTGGTGCAGTTTTCCATCAGTTCATGGACCTTTTTCGCCACCATTTCAAGATCGTCTTTATGCACTTCAAAGACTAATTCATCGTGGACCTGCATGATCATCCGCACGCGCGGTTGCTCAGTCAGCAACCACCCATCGACCGCGATCATCGCGCGCTTAATGATATCAGCAGCCGTTCCCTGCATCGGGGCATTGATCGCCGCACGTTCCGCTCCGGCACGGCGAGCGCCATTGCTGGATTTGATGTCCGGAAGATAGAGGCGGCGGCCATCCAGAGTCTCGACATAACCCTGCTCTTTCGCCTGAGCACGGGTGCGCTCCATGTAATCCAGCACGCCCGGATAGCGTTCGAAGTAGAGGTCCATGTACTTTTGTGCCTCTTTGCGCGGGATGTTGAGCTGACGGGCGAGGCCAAATGCGCTCATGCCGTAGATCAAACCGAAGTTAATCGCCTTGGCACTACGACGCTGCTCGCTGCTCACGCTGTCGAGCGGCAGGCCAAACACTTCTGCCGCCGTCGCCCGGTGGATATCTTTTCCTTCAGCGAACGCCGTCAGCAGGCCTTTATCACGCGACAGATGCGCCATAATGCGCAGCTCGATTTGCGAGTAGTCGGCAGAAACAATGAGGTAATCAGATGGCGCAATAAATGCCTGACGGATACGGCGCCCTTCCTCGTTACGTACTGGAATGTTCTGCAGGTTTGGATCGGTGGAAGATAAACGCCCGGTGGCGGTCACCGCCTGGTGATAGGAGGTATGCACACGCCCGGTCTTCGGATTAATCATCAGCGGTAGCTTGTCGGTATAGGTCGACTTCAGCTTCGCCAGCCCACGGTACTCCAGAATCACCTTCGGCAGCGGGTAATCCAGCGCCAGCTCTTCCAGCACCTCTTCCGACGTCGAAGGTGCACCGCCCGGGGTTTTCTTCAGAGGCTTAATGCCCTGTTTTTCAAACAAAATGGTTTGTAGCTGCTTAGGAGAAGAGAGGTTGAACTCTTCACCCGCGATCTCATAAGCTTTTTGTTCCAGCTCGATCAGACGTTTGCCAATCTCCTGCGAATGGGCATGCAGAACTGCCGGATCGATTTTAACGCCGTTACGTTCCACGCGGGACAGCACCGGGACTAACGGCATCTCAATCTGTTTAAAGATGTTCAGCGGCCCTTCATGCTGCTGCAGTTTCGGCCACATCTTCAGATGCAGCTGCAAGGTCACGTCGGCATCTTCCGCCGCGTAGCGCCCCGCTTCTTCCAGCGCAATCTGGTTGAAGGTCAGCTGATTTTTACCTTTGCCCGCAATTTCTTCAAAAGTAATAGTTTTGTGCTTCAGCCAGCGATCGGCGAGGCTGTCCATATCATGGCGACCGGCCACGCTATCAAGGATGTAGGATTCCAGCATGGTGTCAAACGCGATACCGCGCAGCTCGATGTCATAGTTCGCCAGAATCCCGCGATCATATTTCAGGTTTTGCCCGACCTTCTGCAATTTTTCATCTTCCAGCAGCGGTTTCAGTAGCTCCAGCACGCGCTCGCGCGGGATCTGATCCGGCGCATCCAAATAGTCGTGGGCTACCGGCACATAGGCCGCCAGACCCGGTTCAATAGCAAATGACAAGCCAACCATATTGGCAGAGATGTTATCCAGGCTGTCCGTTTCCGTATCAAACGCAAACAGCGGGGCTTTCTTCAGCTTTGCGATCCACTCGGTCAGCGTCTGTTCATCCAGGATGGTGACGTAGTTGTCTGCGGACAGGGTTGATGCAACCTCAACCTCTTCTTCGGCAACGGCAGCCGGCTCAGCGTCTGCTGTTTTCACCGAGGACTTCACGCCCTTGGTCGCCATCCATTTACCGGATTCAACATCGGTGATCCAGCGCTTAAATTCATATTTTTTGAACAGCGCCAGCAGATCGTCCGCAGCCGGCGGCAGCACGTGCAGCTCTTCACAGCCCAGATCCAACGCAACGTCGGTTTTAATGGTGGCCAACTTATACGAGAGATACGCCAGATCTTTATTTTGCTCCAGCTTCGCCGCCATGGTTTTCGCACCGCGGAAGGTCAGCCCGGCAATTTTTTCTGGCTCAGCGTACAACGTATCCAGCCCTCCCAGACCCTGCAGCAATGCCTGTGCCGTTTTCTCGCCCACGCCCGGCACGCCAGGAATGTTATCCGAGGAGTCGCCCATCAGCGCCAGGAAGTCGATAATCAGCTCAGGGGGAACGCCATACTTAGCCACCACTTCATCCGGACCGAGGATCGTGTTGGTCATGGTATTAATCAGGGTGATCCCCGGCGTCACCAGCTGCGCCATATCTTTATCACCGGTGCTGATCAGCACCGGACGGCCCACTTTTTCCGCTTCTCGTGCCAATGTTCCGATCACATCGTCAGCTTCAACGCCAGGCACCGCCATCAAAGGCAGTCCCATCGCTTTTACCATGGTATGCAACGGTTCAATCTGCGCCCGCAGATCGTCCGGCATCGGCGGACGGTGGGATTTGTAATCCTCAAACAGTTCATCACGGAAGGTTTTTCCTTTGGCATCAAAGACCACGACCGCATGGCTCGGCTGATACTGCAGGATCAGGCTCCGCAGCATATTCAGCACGCCATACATGGCGCCGGTCGGCTCTCCAGCGCTGTTGGTCAGCGGCGGGAAAGCGTGATATGCCCGGTAGAGATATGAGGAGCCGTCGACGAGGATGAGAGGGTTTTCTGGGATCTGAACCATAATTTCCGTGCCTGTTTATCAGATTATCGGTAAAGGATGCCACAGACAGCCCTGAAAACCTGAATTATTCCCGCATTTCATCGAAAAGATTCGTTGATCCGGTCGATCATGCGTCGATGATATCTGTGGATAACTTTGTGCATAGTTTTATAAGGATAGCTATCCAGCCTGAAAAAAATAGCAGAAAATACAAATATTAGTTATTTATCAATGCATTACCAATTACTCTTTGTGCTTAATATCATTCTGATGACTCAATGTTCCATGTGGATATAAGATCCGCCTTTTTTTCTGTTCTGGTAAGACCCGTCATTTGCCTCGTTTTCTGGTAAAATCAGCCTCTTGCATCATTTAATGGTGCTCTTTATCAGCCTAACTTTCTGAATAAACTAACTATGTCGAGATTACTCGCTGCGATAACGCTTCCGCTGAGTATCGCCCTTACTATCTTAGTCACCATTATCTGTTCCGTACCGATAATCATCGCCGGGCTGATTAAACTTCTTATACCTCTTCCCGTGGTATGGCGTGCGGTATCCCATTTTTGTAATTTCATGATGTACTGCTGGTGTGAAGGGCTAGCGCTGCTGCTTTACCTCAACCCCTGGCTGAAGTGGGATGTACAGGGACTTGAAGGGCTGAACAAGAAAAACTGGTATCTGCTTATCAGCAATCATCATAGTTGGGCGGATATCGTGGTGCTTTGCGTGTTGTTTCGCAAACACATCCCAATGAATAAGTACTTTCTAAAGCAACAGCTGGCCTGGGTGCCTTTTATCGGGCTGGCCTGCTGGGCGCTGGATATGCCCTATATGCGGCGGTACTCACGTGGCTATTTGATCCGCCATCCGGAGCGTCGCGGTAAGGATGTTGAAACGACTCGCCGCTCCTGCGAGAAATTCCGTTCACACCCGACGACCATCGTGAATTTTGTCGAGGGATCGCGTTTTACCGAAGAGAAGCAGCATCAGACCCGCTCGCCTTACCGCAACTTATTGCCGCCAAAGGCCGCTGGCATCGCGATGGCGCTGAATGTGCTCGGATCTCAGTTCGATAAGCTGTTAAACGTCACATTATGCTACCCGGAAAACAGCAAGAGACCGTTTTACGACATGCTGAGCGGTCGGCTGACGCGGATAGTGGTGCGCGTTAATTTGATTCCCGTGGCAGAGGAACTGCACGGTGACTATGTGAATGACAAGAACTTCAAACGTCGTTTTCAGCGTTGGTTGAATGTGCTGTGGGAAGAGAAAGATCGGCAGCTAACGGAAATCATGCAGCAGAAAGACAGAAACGTTCGTTAAGGTTGAAAACAAAAACGCCGGTCATTGACCGGCGTTATTTTTTTACTTCTTCTCAACCAGTTGCTTCACGGTATCTGCATATTGGGCGACAAAGGCGTCCATATTGCTGGTATCCATCCCCTGCGGGTTCAGCTGGTATTTGCCGTTGACGTACATCGCCGGCACACCCTGCAGTTGCAGGTCGGCAGCGGCTTTTTCCTGCTGAGCAACCAGGGATTTCACCACGAAGCTGTTCCATGCCGCATCGTAGTCTTCACCTTTCACACCAGCATCAACGAAGACTTTGCGAATATCGGCAACGGTCTGCACGGTCTGAGTTTTCTGTACCGCTTCGAACATCGGCACGGTTACCTTATCTTCAACGCCCAGCGCCATCGCCACAGCCCACGCCTGAGTTAAGTCTTTACCCAGCGGTCCGAGGAACTCAACGTGATATTTGGTCATTTTGACGCCTTCCGGCAGCTTTTTCTTCACGTTGTCAGAGACGTGCAGCACTTCTTCAAACTGATAGCAGTGCGGGCAGTAGAACGAGAAGAATTCGAGCACCTGAGGCTCACCGGCTACGGGCTTATCAAGGGTGATGTACTGCTTACCGTCAGTGATCTGGGCAGCGGATGCGCTGAAAGCCAGAATCATACCAGCCAGCGCCAGCCAAATTTTTTTCATGCTTACGTTTCTCCTGAAAATATCAAATTAATACATCGGCGTTAACTGAAGAGGGGGTTCTTGCAGAACCTTTACCTGCTCAAGAAAAGTTGCTGTCTGCCCGCGCCAGTAATCTTCCCCGGTTAGCCATGGGAAATTAATAGGGAAAGCAGGATCGTCCCACCGCCTGAGTAACCATGCCAGATAATAGACTAACCGCATGGCACGTAAAGGTTCGATAAGGGCAATTTCGTCCGAATTAAATGGACTGAATTCTTCATACGCTTCGATGATCATCTCCAGCTGCATTCTCTGCTCGGCTTTATCACCGTTGAGCAGCATCCAGAGATCCTGAATTGCCGGCCCGCTGCGGGCATCATCTAAATCGACAAACAGTGGACCATCCCGCCAGAGGATATTTCCGGCATGGCAATCGCCGTGCAGACGCAGGACTTCCGCATTGCTGTGCCATTGCGCCATCACGGCCGCAATCAGCTTGTCGGCAGCATGAAGAAAACTCTGCTTCAGGCCTGCGGGGATCAGCGTTGAGTGTTCGAATACCTCGCGCGGAGCAAGTAAATACTCATCGACTCCGATCTCCGGACGCGCGATAAATTTCTGCTTACGCCCGGTCTGGTGCAAGCGCCCCAGATAGCGGCCGACAGACTCCATTTGGTCAAGGTTATCTGACTCAAACTGGCGCCCGCCTAAGCTTGGGAATACCGCAAAGTAGAAGCCCTGGTGTTGATGAAGCGTATTGTCGTTAAACAGTAGGGGCGCAGCGACGGGGACATCATCCTGCTTAAGCTGGAGGGTAAACTGGTGCTCTTCGATGATCTGTGCGGCAGACCAACGTTCAGGACGATAGAACTTCACCACATAGCGATGGCGGTCTTCGTCCTGAAACTGGTAAACGCGGTTTTCATAGCTGTTAAGCGGGGTGAGCCCGGAGTCCACCCGCATCCCCAGATCAAACAGACCATCGATGATGGTATCCGGGTTAAGCGTCTGAAAATTGAAAGCCTTATCGTGCATCCTGACATCCGATAATCGTACGAATAGTTCAGGATATCATCTCATCAGCCGTTTCGTGGCAGCACTTACAACCTTTTACTCTTTAATCACACCACGCGCGCGTAGTAAGGCCGTTTTGAAATCTTCTTCATAATCTTTCTGAATACCTGGGATCACCGCCTCTTTTGCCGAATCACGCATTTTCAGATGATAAATCAGAATATCGTCGGAAAGATCGGTCAGTTCACCGTCATAACCGGCTTCTTTCGCCAGTTTCTGCAAGAATTGCATCAGGTTCAGTTCCGGCTCTTTCTGCCAGGCTGGCTGGAGGAGTTCAATTACTTCATTCAGGCGTTTACATTTCATGCTCATGCTCCTTACTCTTAATGAGGACACGTTAACAGGGTCAATCCCACAATGAAAGAGGCGATATTGATATGCAAGGCGAGGTCATAACCGGCGTGGTGTTAGCGGGCGGACGAGCCACGCGCATGGAGGGGGCGGATAAGGGATTGCAGTTGCTTAACGGAAAGCCATTATGGCGCCATGTTGCAGAAGCACTTTCCCCTCAGGTGACAAACCTGGCCATCAGCGCCAACCGTCATCTCGAGCGCTGGCACGCAACTGGGCTCCCGGTTTATACCGACAATCTCTCCGACTTCCCCGGCCCTCTGGCCGGGATGCTCTCTGTGATGCAGCAGACGGACAGTGAATGGTATCTCTTTTGTCCTTGCGATACGCCGTTTATACCATCGTTTTTGGTTGAGCGCTTTATGCAGCACAAAGGCTCCTCTCCAGTCGTCTGGGTGCATGATGGAGAACGCGATCATCCCGCGATAGCCCTGATGCATCGCCAACTGATTGGTGAACTTGCCGCATATCTTGCCGCTGGCGAACGACGAGTGATGGTGTTCATGCGCCAGAGCGGCGGACACCATGTTGATTTTAGCGAGGTCAGATCGGCGTTTGTTAACGTCAATACGCTTACCGATCTGCAGAACATGCAGGAGCCATTATGATCCCGGTTCTCGCCATTTCCGCCTGGAGCGGTACGGGTAAAACAACCTTATTAAAGAAATTGATCCCCGCATTGCGCGCAGAGGGCCTGCGTCCGGGTTTAATCAAACATACCCATCACAATATGGATGTCGATAAACCAGGTAAAGACAGCTACGAGCTACGTAAAGCGGGAGCCGCTCAAACGATTGTGGCCAGCTCAGAACGCTGGGCGCTGATGACCGAAACCCCGAATCAACCAGAACTGAATTTACACTGGTTGGTCAGCAGGATGGATGCATCAACGTTGGATGTGGTGCTGGTAGAAGGGTTTAAGCATGAACCGGTAGCGAAGATCCTGCTTTTTCGGCAAAACAGCGGACATGATGCAGCCGATCTTGTTGTGGATGAGCATGTCATTGCGATAGCCAGTGATACACAAATTGAAACTGCGCTTCCGCAATTAGATTTGAACGATATTCCGCAGATCGTGGCGTTTATCCGGCAGTGGTTATCAGAAGCATAGCGGTTGCGTTAAGTTACTGCAGTAAACGCAAAAAGCCCATCCGTCAGGATGGGCTTCTGTATTGTCTGATGGCCCGGAGACACCTTTCCCGGGTAAATCGCAGACAAAACAAAAGGCCCAGTCTTTCGACTGAGCCCTTTGCTTTATTTGATGCCTGGCAGTTCCCTACTCTCACATGGGGAGACCCCACACTACCATCGGCGCTACGGCGTTTCACTTCTGAGTTCGGCATGGGGTCAGGTGGGACCACCGCGCTATCGCCGCCAGGCAAATTCTGTTATCAACACGTCCTGAAGACGCATCGACTAATCTGTATCAGGCTGAAAATCTTCTCTCGTCCACCAAAACAGCTTTGGCGTTGTAAGGTTAAGCCTCACGGTTCATTAGTATCGGTTAGCTCAACGTATCGCTACGCTTACACACCCGACCTATCAACGTCGTCGTCTTCAACGTTCCTTCAGGACTCTCAAGGAGTCAGGGAGAACTCATCTCGGGGCAAGTTTCGTGCTTAGATGCTTTCAGCACTTATCTTTTCCGCATTTAGCTACCGGGCAATGCCATTGGCATGACAACCCGAACACCAGTGATGCGTCCACTCCGGTCCTCTCGTACTAGGAGCAGCCCCCTCAATTCTCCAGCGCCCACGGCAGATAGGGACCGAACTGTCTCACGACGTTCTAAACCCAGCTCGCGTACCACTTTAAACGGCGAACAGCCGTACCCTTGGGACCTACTTCAGCCCCAGGATGTGATGAGCCGACATCGAGGTGCCAAACACCGCCGTCGATATGAACTCTTGGGCGGTATCAGCCTGTTATCCCCGGAGTACCTTTTATCCGTTGAGCGATGGCCCTTCCATTCAGAACCACCGGATCACTATGACCTGCTTTCGCACCTGCTCGCGCCGTCACGCTCGCAGTCAAGCTAGCTTATGCCATTGCACTAACCTCCTGATGTCCGACCAGGATTAGCTAACCTTCGTGCTCCTCCGTTACTCTTTGGGAGGAGACCGCCCCAGTCAAACTACCCACCAGACACTGTCCGCAACCCGGATCACGGGTCTACGTTAGAACATCAAACATTAAAGGGTGGTATTTCAAGGTTGGCTCCACGCAGACTGGCGTCCACGCTTCAAAGCCTCCCACCTATCCTACACATCAAGGCTCAATGTTCAGTGTCAAGCTATAGTAAAGGTTCACGGGGTCTTTCCGTCTTGCCGCGGGTACACTGCATCTTCACAGCGAGTTCAATTTCACTGAGTCTCGGGTGGAGACAGCCTGGCCATCATTACGCCATTCGTGCAGGTCGGAACTTACCCGACAAGGAATTTCGCTACCTTAGGACCGTTATAGTTACGGCCGCCGTTTACCGGGGCTTCGATCAAGAGCTTCTCCTTACGGATAACCCCATCAATTAACCTTCCGGCACCGGGCAGGCGTCACACCGTATACGTCCACTTTCGTGTTTGCACAGTGCTGTGTTTTTAATAAACAGTTGCAGCCAGCTGGTATCTTCGACTGATTTCAGCTCCATGAGCAAGTCACTTCACTTACCATCAGCGTGCCTTCTCCCGAAGTTACGGCACCATTTTGCCTAGTTCCTTCACCCGAGTTCTCTCAAGCGCCTTGGTATTCTCTACCTGACCACCTGTGTCGGTTTGGGGTACGATTTGATGTTACCTGATGCTTAGAGGCTTTTCCTGGAAGCAGGGCATTTGTTACTTCAGCACCGTAGTGCCTCGTCATCACACCTCAGCGTTAACAAGCGTCCGGATTTACCTAAACGCTCCGCCTACATGCTTAAACCGGGACAACCGTCGCCCGGCTAACATAGCCTTCTCCGTCCCCCTTCGCAGTAACACCGAGTACAGGAATATTAACCTGTTTCCCATCGACTACGCCTTTCGGCCTCGCCTTAGGGGTCGACTCACCCTGCCCCGATTAACGTTGGACAGGAACCCTTGGTCTTCCGGCGAGCGGGCTTTTCACCCGCTTTATCGTTACTTATGTCAGCATTCGCACTTCTGATACCTCCAGCAACCCTCACAGGCCACCTTCAACGGCTTACAGAACGCTCCCCTACCCAACAACACATAGTGTCGCTGCCGCAGCTTCGGTGCATGGTTTAGCCCCGTTACATCTTCCGCGCAGGCCGACTCGACCAGTGAGCTATTACGCTTTCTTTAAATGATGGCTGCTTCTAAGCCAACATCCTGGCTGTCTGTGCCTTCCCACATCGTTTCCCACTTAACCATGACTTTGGGACCTTAGCTGGCGGTCTGGGTTGTTTCCCTCTTCACGACGGACGTTAGCACCCGCCGTGTGTCTCCCGTGATAACATTCTTCGGTATTCGTAGTTTGCATCGGGTTGGTAAGTCGGGATGACCCCCTAGCCGAAACAGTGCTCTACCCCCGAAGATGAGTTCACGAGGCGCTACCTAAATAGCTTTCGGGGAGAACCAGCTATCTCCCGGTTTGATTGGCCTTTCACCCCCAGCCACAAGTCATCCGCTAATTTTTCAACATTAGTCGGTTCGGTCCTCCAGTTAGTGTTACCCAACCTTCAACCTGCCCATGGCTAGATCACCGGGTTTCGGGTCTATACCCTGCAACTTAACGCCCAGTTAAGACTCGGTTTCCCTGCGGCTCCCCTATACGGTTAACCTTGCTACAGAATATAAGTCGCTGACCCATTATACAAAAAGGTACGCAGTCACCTAACAAGTAGGCTCCCACTGCTTGTACGTACACGGTTTCAGGTTCTTTTTCACTCCCCTCGCCGGGGTTCTTTTCGCCTTTCCCTCACGGTACTGGTTCACTATCGGTCAGTCAGGAGTATTTAGCCTTGGAGGATGGTCCCCCATATTCAGACAGGATACCACGTGTCCCGCCCTACTCTTCGAGTTCACAACGTGTGCATTTTAGTGTACGGGGCTATCACCCTGTACCGCCGGACTTTCCAGACCGTTCCACTAACACACACGCTGATTCAGACTCTGGGCTCCTCCCCGTTCGCTCGCCGCTACTGGGGGAATCTCGGTTGATTTCTTTTCCTCGGGGTACTTAGATGTTTCAGTTCCCCCGGTTCGCTTCGTTAAGCTATGTATTCACTTAACGATAGTGTGTCGAAACACACTGGGTTTCCCCATTCGGAAATCGCCGGTTATAACGGTTCATATCACCTTACCGACGCTTATCGCAGATTAGCACGTCCTTCATCGCCTCTGACTGCCAGGGCATCCACCGTGTACGCTTAGTCGCTTAACCTCACAACCCGAAGCTGTTTCGTAAAACAGTTCGCATTGCGAAAATTTGAGAGACTCGAACACACCGCTTTTCCTTTCTTATTACGGAGAAAGGAAACAGTGTGTCGTTTCAATTTTCAGCTTGATCCAGATTTTTAAAGAGCAAATATCTCAAACGTGATTCCGGAGAACCAGTTTTGAGATATTGAGGTCGGCGACTTTCACTCACAAACCAGCAAGTGGCGTCCCCTAGGGGATTCGAACCCCTGTTACCGCCGTGAAAGGGCGGTGTCCTGGGCCTCTAGACGAAGGGGACACTGAAGTCTCAATCGCAAGACGCCTTGCTATTTACTTTTCATCAGACAATCTGTGTGGACACTACAAAGGCAGGTTCTTCAGGTAAGGAGGTGATCCAACCGCAGGTTCCCCTACGGTTACCTTGTTACGACTTCACCCCAGTCATGAATCACAAAGTGGTAAGCGCCCTCCCGAAGGTTAAGCTACCTACTTCTTTTGCAACCCACTCCCATGGTGTGACGGGCGGTGTGTACAAGGCCCGGGAACGTATTCACCGTAGCATTCTGATCTACGATTACTAGCGATTCCGACTTCATGGAGTCGAGTTGCAGACTCCAATCCGGACTACGACATACTTTATGAGGTCCGCTTGCTCTCGCGAGGTCGCTTCTCTTTGTATATGCCATTGTAGCACGTGTGTAGCCCTACTCGTAAGGGCCATGATGACTTGACGTCATCCCCACCTTCCTCCAGTTTATCACTGGCAGTCTCCTTTGAGTTCCCGGCCGGACCGCTGGCAACAAAGGATAAGGGTTGCGCTCGTTGCGGGACTTAACCCAACATTTCACAACACGAGCTGACGACAGCCATGCAGCACCTGTCTCAGAGTTCCCGAAGGCACCAAAGCATCTCTGCTAAGTTCTCTGGATGTCAAGAGTAGGTAAGGTTCTTCGCGTTGCATCGAATTAAACCACATGCTCCACCGCTTGTGCGGGCCCCCGTCAATTCATTTGAGTTTTAACCTTGCGGCCGTACTCCCCAGGCGGTCGACTTAACGCGTTAGCTCCGGAAGCCACTCCTCAAGGGAACAACCTCCAAGTCGACATCGTTTACAGCGTGGACTACCAGGGTATCTAATCCTGTTTGCTCCCCACGCTTTCGCACCTGAGCGTCAGTCTTTGTCCAGGGGGCCGCCTTCGCCACCGGTATTCCTCCAGATCTCTACGCATTTCACCGCTACACCTGGAATTCTACCCCCCTCTACAAGACTCAAGCTTGCCAGTTTCAAATGCAGTTCCCAGGTTGAGCCCGGGGATTTCACATCTGACTTAACAAACCGCCTGCGTGCGCTTTACGCCCAGTAATTCCGATTAACGCTTGCACCCTCCGTATTACCGCGGCTGCTGGCACGGAGTTAGCCGGTGCTTCTTCTGCGAGTAACGTCAATCACTAAGGTTATTAACCTTAATGCCTTCCTCCTCGCTGAAAGTACTTTACAACCCGAAGGCCTTCTTCATACACGCGGCATGGCTGCATCAGGCTTGCGCCCATTGTGCAATATTCCCCACTGCTGCCTCCCGTAGGAGTCTGGACCGTGTCTCAGTTCCAGTGTGGCTGGTCATCCTCTCAGACCAGCTAGGGATCGTCGCCTAGGTGAGCCATTACCCCACCTACTAGCTAATCCCATCTGGGCACATCTGATGGCATGAGGCCCGAAGGTCCCCCACTTTGGTCTTGCGACGTTATGCGGTATTAGCTACCGTTTCCAGTAGTTATCCCCCTCCATCAGGCAGTTTCCCAGACATTACTCACCCGTCCGCCGCTCGTCACCCGGAGAGCAAGCTCTCCTGTGCTACCGCTCGACTTGCATGTGTTAGGCCTGCCGCCAGCGTTCAATCTGAGCCATGATCAAACTCTTCAATTTAAGTTTGATGCTCGTGAATTAAACTTCGTAATGAATTACGTATGTTCACTCAGAGACTTGGTATTCATTTTTCGTCCGAGGACGTTAAGAATCCATGTCACTTTGAGTGCCCACACAGATTGTCTGATAAATTGTTAAAGAGCAGTGCAACGCGGCTTTAGCTCACCGTTGCGAGGTCCCGTATAATACGTTTTCCTCATTCAGAGTCAAGCATTTGTTTTCGCTTTTCTCTGTCAGAATTTCCGGAGAAACCCTGCTGACCCGGCGGCTTGCTTGCCGTTGTTCCGTGTCAGTGGAGGCGCATTATAGGGAGTTCTGAGACGTTGACAAGCCCTGTTTTAAAAAAACTTTTCAACCGTCTTTTTTTTCACCAAAACGGTGCGTAACGTGGCAAAAAACCAGCGTTTTGCCGTTTAAACCAACGAAAGCGATCATCAGATGGCATACTGATACCGTAAAAAAGAGAAAGGAACGACATTTATGTCATTAAGCGCACAGCAACTGGCGGCACAAAAGAACATCTCCTGGGTATTAGCGGAGAAACTGGCTCAAAAAATCCTGACCGGTGAGTACCCGCCAGAAAGCATCCTTCCCGGCGAAATGGATCTCGGTGAACAGTTCGGCGTTAGCCGTACCGCGGTACGAGAAGCGGTCAAGACGCTCACCGCAAAAGGGATGCTGTTGCCACGTCCACGCATCGGTACCCGCGTCATGCCACGCAGTAGCTGGAATTTTCTCGACAAAGAGCTGTTGTCATGGTGGCTAACGGAAGATAATTTTGAAGACGTAGTCTCCCATTTCCTTGTCATGCGCAGCAGTCTGGAGCCACAAGCCTGCTTTCTGGCCGCGACAACCGGAAGCCCGGAACAAAAGGCTCAGCTCAATACCTTAATGGAAGAGATGGCGCAGTTGAAAAGACGCTTTCAGCGTGAACGCTGGATTGAGGTCGATATGGCCTGGCACGAACACATCTATGAGATGAGCGGGAATCCGTTCCTGATTTCCTTCGCCTCGCTGTTTCATTCGGTTTACCACACCTACTTCACTTCTATTACCCAGAATGAAGTGGTGAAGCTGGATCTCCACCAGGCTATCGTTGATGCCATTCAGGATAGCGACGGCCCACGAGCGCTTAACGCCTGTCAGACGTTATTGAACGCACCACACCATTCAGGCAAATAACAAGGGTTTCGCATGACCGAAAAGAAAGGGCGTAGTATGGCCGGGCTGCCGTGGATTGCGGCAATGGCCTTTTTTATGCAGGCACTCGATGCCACCATTCTGAACACCGCCCTTCCTGCCATCGCGCACAGTCTCAACCGTTCGCCGCTGGCTATGCAGTCCGCCATCATCAGTTATACATTAACAGTCGCTATGCTTATCCCGGTCAGCGGATGGCTTGCCGATCGTTTTGGTACCCGCAAAGTCTTTATTATCGCCGTCGGCCTGTTTACGCTTGGTTCACTGGCCTGCGCCCTTTCCAGCTCGTTGATGGAGCTGGTCATCTTTCGCGTCATTCAGGGGATAGGCGGCGCCATGATGATGCCGGTGGCGCGCCTCGCATTATTAAGAGCCTACCCGCGTAGCGAACTGCTGCCGGTACTGAACTTCGTCACCATGCCAGGACTGGTCGGCCCCATTCTTGGGCCGGTACTCGGTGGCGTGCTGGTGACCTGGGCCAGCTGGCACTGGATTTTCCTCATTAATATTCCTATCGGCATTATCGGCATCCTTTACGCGCGCAAATATATGCCGGATTTCACCACCCCACGCCGTCGTTTTGATACCACCGGTTTCATGTTGTTTGGTTTAAGCCTGGTGCTGTTCTCCAGCGGCATCGAACTGTTCGGTGAGAAAATTGTTGCGACATGGATTGCGCTTTCCGTCATAGCCCTGAGCGTCATATTACTGCTGGCCTATATCCGCCACGCACGTCGCCACCCTACACCACTGATCTCGCTGTCATTATTTAAGACACGGACATTCTCCGTGGGGATTGCCGGAAACCTGGCAACTCGCCTGGGGACCGGCTGCGTGCCGTTTTTGATGCCGCTGATGCTGCAGGTCGGTTTTGGCTATCCGGCGATTGTCGCCGGCTGCATGATAGCCCCCACCGCCATCGGTTCTATTATTGCGAAATCGACTGTGACGCAGATTCTACGGTGGCTTGGTTACCGGAAAACGCTGGTTGGTGTGACGCTGTTTATCGGCGTGATGATCGCCCAGTTCTCATTCCAGTCGCCGGGCATGCCGGTCTGGATGCTATTGCTGCCGCTGTTTGTGCTGGGGATGGCGATGTCCACCCAGTTCACCTCGATGAATACCATCACGCTGGCTGACCTGACCGATGACAACGCCAGTAGCGGCAATAGCCTGCTGGCCGTCACTCAGCAGCTATCGATTAGTCTCGGAGTCGCGATCAGTGCAGCCGTGCTGCGTTTTTATGAAGGGTTTGAAAGCGCCAATACCATCGAGCAATTCCACTACACCTTTATTACGATGGGGGCGATTACCGTGGTATCAGCACTGACCTTTATGCTGCTAAAGGCCAAAGATGGCCGCAACCTGATAAAGGAACGGCACCAGCGTTAGACGGAGCCGCGAACAACCAGCTCCGGGGTAAGCTGAACGCGCTGCTGTTTCTGCCCCGGATCGGCCATGCGATGGATCAGCACGTCAATGGCCAGTTCGCCCAGCTCATCTTTGGGTTGATGAATAGTGGTCAGCGGTGGCGTCATATAGCGCGCCAGTTCGATATCATCATACCCCACCAGCGCCATATCCTGCGGGATGCGCAGCCCGGCCTGATAAAGCGATTGATACGCGCCCACCGCCATCGCATCGTTGCCGACAAACACCGCCTGCGGTCGCTCGGGCAAAGCCAGTAACGCTTGCATGGCGCTAAATCCGCCGCCAAATTCAAAATCGCTGGTAATGACATAGCCTTCAGCCACGGTGAGTCCGGCGCGGGCCATTGCCGCATGGTATCCCTCCAGTCGCAGACGCGACGGGGTTTTATCCAGTGGCCCAGCGATACAGGCAACCCGGGTATAGCCTTTATCAATTAAGTACTGCGTCGCCATATCGCCGCCCAGCAGTGAGTTATCCTGGATCAGATCGCTGTCACCATCAAACGGCGCCCAGTCCATCATCACCGTCGGTACCGATGGGTAGCGCTGCATAATTTCTGGCGACGGTTGGTGTGTTTCGGTGCACAGCAGCAATAATCCATCGACGCGTTTTTGCATCAGCGTCTCAAGATTGCGGTTCATGCGCTGCTCATCGCCTTCGGTGTTACACAGCACCAGGCTGTAGCCGCGTTCAAAACAGCTGCGCTCCACGCCGCGCACCAGCTCCGAATAGAACGGGTTGGTACTGGCGGTGATCAGCATGCCAATCGTCCGGGTCTGGTTGAGTTTGAGGCTGCGCGCCAGCGCAGACGGCGCGTAGTTAAGATGTTTTATCGCCGCATCGACTTTGGCCGTGATCGCTTCGCTGACGAAGCGGTCTTTATTAATGACGTGAGACACTGTTGAAGTGGAAACGCCCGCTTCGCGGGCTACATCCTTCATGGTAGCCAAGCGTTACCCCTGTTGACGTAAAAACTCGTCGATCTCTTTGCGCCATGGAACCGAAGGCTGCGCGCCTTTGCGGGTAACGGCAATGGCGGCGGCGGCGTGGGCAAAGCGGATCGCTTCATCCAGCGCGGTGCCTTCCAGTAACGCCGTCACGACGGCACCATTGAAGGTATCGCCTGCGGCAATGGTATCGATGGCCTGGACTTTAAAACCGGCAACCCGACGACCTTCGCCTTCACGGCTAACCCATACTCCGCGGCTGCCGAGCGTAATCATCACAATACCGATGCCTTTTTCATGCAGTACGCGGGCCGCTTTTGCCGCATCGTCATCGTTTTCAACATGGATACTGGTCAGCTTTTCCGCTTCGGTTTCGTTGGGGGTAATGATATCCACCAGCGAAAGCAACGCATCGGGCAGTTCACGCGCCGGTGCAGGGTTTAGTACCACGGTGGTTTGATGCTGGTGAGCGATGGTGGCTGCCGCCAGGACGCTTTCCAGCGGAGATTCCAGCTGCATCAGCAGCGCCTGTGCGCCTGCAATCCGTTCTTTTTCTGCTTCCACCTGGGCCACAGAGAGCGCGGCATTCGCACCGGCATAAATACCGATGACATTCTCACCTTCAGCATTAACAAAGATCAGCGCCACGCCGGTCGATTGGTCTTTTACCGCACGCACTGGTGTCACATCGATGTTATCGCGCTCCAGCTGACGACGAACGCGCTCGCCAATATCGTCATCACCGGTGCAGGCAATAAACGCAATATCCGCTCCGCTTCGCCCGGCAGCAACGGCCTGGTTGGCCCCTTTACCACCGAAAGCCACCTGATAGTGCTGACCGGTGACGGTTTCGCCCGGCGTAGGGAAAGATTCAAGGTTAAGAATGTGATCGGCATTGATGCTGCCAAGGACGACAAGTTTGCCTGAGGTTTTCATTATTTCTGTTCCCGGGAAAGCGCGCCACCGGACTCCGGTGGCGCATGCCCTGCTTTTCTTTTTTATGTTGTCCCTCGGACCGTTTCCGGTCCGAATCGCATATTACTGCTTAATGACCAGTTTCAGCTCAACCGGATAGCTGGCATCCACTTTCTCACCCTTCAGCACTTTATCAGCAGTCTCGACGCCTTTCACGCCGATCTGCTCTGGCAACTGGGCGATAGTCGCTGCCAGTTTGCCACTGTTTACTGCTTTTTCGCCATCCGGAGTGCCATCAAATCCAACCACCATCACATCGGATTTACCAGCAGTTTGCAATGCGCGCAGCGCACCAAGCGCCATTTCGTCGTTCTGAGCAAACACCGCTTTCACATCAGGATGCGCCGTCAGCAGGTTCTGCATGACGTTCAAACCTTTGGTACGATCGAAGTCCGCCGGCTGGCTGGCCAGCACATTGAATTTGTGTGCTGCAACGGCTTGTTTAAAGCCTTCACCACGTTCTCGCGCCGCAGAAGTTCCGGCAATACCTTGCAGTTCAATAACTTTAGCGCCCTCACCGGCTTTTTTGGCGATGTAGTCACCGGCCATTTTACCGCCCAGCACGTTATCGGAAGCAATATGGCTGACTACGTCGCCTTTTGCCGCCTGGCGGTCAAGGGTGATCACCGGGATTTTCGCCTGGTTAGCCATCTTCACCGCGTTACCAACCGCATCAGAATCGGTCGGGTTGATCAGCAGCAGCTTCGCGCCACGCACCGTGAGGTCCTGGACGTTCGCCAGCTCTTTCGCCGGGTTGTTTTGTGAATCCAGCACCACCAGGTTGTAGCCCAGTTTGTCTGCTTCTTTCTGCGCCCCTTCTTTCAATGAGACGAAGAACGGGTTATTGAGGGTAGAGATTACCAAGGCGATGGTGTCTTTCGCCATCGCATTGGCGCTGACGGTTGCACTGAGGGCTACAGCAGAGACCAGGGTCGCCAGTTTTTTCATATTCATAGTTAAGATGTCCTGTAGAGTTCTTAGTTACTGCTTTTTGTTGTCTACCAGCACCGCCAGCAAAATTACCACCGCTTTCACGATCATCTGGTAATAGGAAGAAACGCCTAACAAATTCAGTCCGTTGTTCAGGAAGCCAAGGATCAACGCACCGATCAGTGTCCCGACGATACGGCCTTTACCACCGGCGAGGCTGGTACCGCCAAGCACGACGGCCGCAATCGCATCCAGTTCATAACCGGTACCCGCCGTCGGTTGCGCGGAAGACAGACGCGCCACTTCGATAATCCCTGCCAGGGACGCCAACAGGCCGCACAGCGAGTAGACGATGATTTTGACTTTATTGACGCTGATGCCGGACAAGCGGGTTGCCGCTTCGTTACCGCCCAGCGCGTAGATATAACGGCCCAGCCGCGTATGGTGCAGCATGTACCAGGCCGCAAGAAACACGATCGCCATAATCCACACCGGCGTCGGGATGCCTAACGGTCGGCCGATACCAAACCAGCCAAACAGGTCGGCATTATCGGTGAACCCGGTGTTAACCGGACTACCGTTGGTGTAGACCATCGTCACACCGCGTAGCAGCAGCATCATCACCAGCGTGGCAATAAAAGCCTGTACACGCCCTTTCGCCACGATGACGCCGGTAACCGCACCAATTGCCGCGCCTAACGCCAGAGCACCAGCAATCGCCACCAGCGCATTGACCTCCAGGCCCACAATCGACGCGGCAACCGCGCCGGTCAGCGCCAGCAGAGAACCGACGGACAGGTCGATCCCTGAGGTCAGAATGACCAGCGTCATCCCGACGGCCATAATGGCGTTGACCGACGTCTGTTGCAGGATATTGAACAGGTTATTGACGGTAAAAAAGTTGGGGCTCATGGTCGACACAATCGCTATCAGCACCAACAGAGCAATTAATGATTTTTGCTCCATCAGCCATGCTTTGGTGAAATAGCGGCGACCAGAAACAGCCTGGGTTGTCATCTTTTTTACTCCTGATTCACACGGTTAAGCTTGCCCACAGCGGCAGCCATCAATACTTCCTGGGTGGCCTGCTCGCGTGTAAATTCACCGCCGAGATGCCCTTCATGCATCACAATGATGCGATCGCTCATGCCTAACACTTCCGGCATCTCCGAGGAGACCAGAATGATGCTCAGACCATCGGCTTTAAACTGGTTGATCAGCTGGTAGATCTCTTTCTTCGCCCCGACGTCAACGCCACGGGTGGGCTCATCAAGGATCAGCACTTTTGGCCGCGTCATCAGCCCGCGGGCAATCGCCACTTTCTGCTGGTTACCGCCGGAAAGCAGGCCAATCGCCTGTTCCATTGACGGCGTTTTCACATTGAATAAGCGGATAAAGTCGCTCACCGCCTGCTGTTCATCGCCGTGTTTCAGGCGACCGCCGGCATGGCTGAAATAGCGCAGCGCAGTTAAAGACATGTTTTCTTTCACCGACATACCGAGCACTAAACCATCGCGCTTACGGTCTTCGGAAATATAAACAATACCGTTTGCCAGGCCATCCTGAGGGGAGCGGGTCACCACTTCATGCCCGTCGAGGGTGACGGTACCGCTGTGCCGCGCCAGCGCGCCGTACAGCACTTTCATCAACTCGGTTCGTCCAGCGCCCATCAGCCCGGCGACGCCGAGGATTTCACCCTGACGCAGGGTGAAAGTGACATTTTCAACGCCCGGCCCACACAGATTGTCCACCTTGAGACGAATCGCCCCCGGCGCTTTATCCAGATGCGGATACTGATCTTCCAGCTTGCGGCCGACCATCATTTCGATCAGCAGATCTTCATTGAGGCTGGCGACTTCACGCTCGGCGATAAACTGCCCGTCGCGGAAGACCGTCACATCATCACAAATCTCGAAGATCTCTTTCATGCGGTGGGAGATATAGACAATCCCGCGTCCTTGCGCTTTTAACTCGCGAATGACACGGAACAGGGATTCGGTTTCGGTATCGGTCAGGGCATCGGTTGGTTCATCCATAATGATGACCTTCGACTCGAAGCTCAGCACTTTAGCGATTTCAACCATCTGCTGATCGCCAATAGACAGATCGCCCACCAGCTTCCGGCTGTTAAAGCGTAAGTTCAGCTTTGCCAGCAGCTTGTCGGCTTCGGCATACATCGTTTTCCAGTCGATTTTGCCAAACCGGTTAACGAACTCACGACCGAGGAAAATGTTTTCCGCGATCGTCAGTTGAGGGATCAGGTTCAGTTCCTGATGGATAATGCCGATTCCGGCTTCCTGGGAAGATTTCGGTCCGTTGAAGGTGACCTCTTTCCCCAGCCACAGCAGGGAGCCGGCATCGCGGGCATAGATACCGGTCAGCACCTTCATCATGGTGGATTTGCCGGCACCGTTCTCCCCGACCAGCGCCATCACGCGGCCAGCATAAACATTCAGCGAGGCGCCGGAGAGCGCCTTTACGCCAGGGAACGCTTTATCGATCCCTTTTAATTGCAGTAAGGCTTCCATATCGGCGACCTCAGAACGTCACGCCGGCACAGAGAATAACGTTCGCATACGGGGAACACTCCCCGCTGCGAATCACCGCCTGACTCTCAGCGGTTTGTTTTTTGAACTGCTCATGACTGGTGTAACGAATATCAATGATATTTCCCTGGTGTTGCTGCAGCTGCTCAAGGTGAGTGAGCAACGTCGCATGGAGCTGCGGATTATGCGTTTTGATCTCTTCCGCCAGGACTGCCGCTTCAACCTGCATTTCCGCCGTGACCACCTCCAGAACCTGCATAAAGGAGGGAACGCCCTGAGTTAGCGCCATATCAATGCGCGTGCTGCTGTGAGGAACCGGTAAACCAGCATCACAGACCACCAGCGTATCGGTATGACCCAGGCGCGAGATAACCGAGGAAATATCAGCGTTAAGTACGGTGCCTTTTTTCATTTTTCTCTTTTGCTCCATTAGCGAAACGTTTCGCTGAGATAAGTATTGTCAATAAACGAGCGGAAAACCATCATCAGAGGAGAGAAGTGTGATCGCCATCGAAACGTTTCGCGAACGCGGAGAAGAAATGTGAAGCGGGGCAAAAGGTAACAAAAAGCCCTTCACGAGGAAGGGCTTCAGGAACATCAGATTTCGACCTGGGTACCCAGTTCGATAACCCGGTTTGGCGGGATTTCGAACTGATCCGGAGCCCTCAGGGCATTGCGCTGCAGCAGGAGATACAATTTCCCGCGCAGGCGCAGGTACCACGGCCGCTTGCCGATAATCAGCGATTCATGCGACATAAAGAACGAGGTTTCCATCATCCGGCAGCTCAGGCCTTCCAGCCCGCAGCGGTGGAACACTTCTTCGACGTTCGGCGTTTCGCGCCAGCCGTAGCTGGCCACCACGCGCCAGAACGACGGCGAAATCTGCTCGATCTGGACCCGACGCACATTGTGTACATAAGGCGCATCTTCGGTCCGCAGCGTCAGGAGGATCACCCGTTCGTGCAGCACCTTGTTGTGCTTGAGGTTATGCAGCAGGGCAAACGGAATCACGTTCAGCGCACGGGACATATACACCGCGGTTCCCGGCACGCGAACCGGCGGCGATTTTTCCAGGGAAGAGATCATCGCCTCCAGTGAGTTGCCGTGTTCGTGCATACGACGCAGCAGGCGGAAACGCTCGCTCTTCCAGGTGGTCATCACCGTGAACATCACCAGCCCCAGCGTCAACGGCAGCCAGCCACCGGAAACAATCTTATCAAGGTTGGCCGAGAACAGCGGCAGGTCAATGCACATGAAGCCGATAAGCAACAACGCCACCACGAACTTATTCCAGTGCCAGTTTTTACGCGCGACGGTGGTGAAGAGAATCGTCGTCAGCACCATGGTTCCCGTCACCGCAATACCGTACGCCGCCGCCAGGTTGGAGGAGTGCTCAAAGCTGATGATGACAATCACCACCGAGACGTACAGCAGCCAGTTGATGAACGGGATATAAATCTGACCCGATTCCATTTCCGAGGTATGGATGATGCGCATCGGCGACAGGTAACCCAGACGAACCGCCTGGCGCGTCAGGGAGAAGACGCCCGAAATAACCGCCTGCGACGCGATAACCGTCGCCAGCGCGGCGAGGATCAGCATCGGGATCAGCGCCCATTCCGGCGCCAGCAGGAAGAAGGGGTTTTTAATCGCTTCCGGGTGCTTTAGCAGCAGCGCACCCTGGCCGAAGTAGTTGAGCACCAGCGAGGGCAACACCACTGAAAACCACGCTAAGCGAATCGGCAATTTACCAAAGTGGCCCATGTCAGCATACAGCGCCTCGACACCGGTAATAGAAAGCACTACCGCCCCCAATGCCACGAAGGAGACGGTTTTATATTCCATAAAGAAATGGAAGGCCCAGTAAGGGTTAAGCGCCTGCAGCACTTCCGGGTTGGCCAGAATGCTTCTTGCACCCAGCACTGCCAGCAGCAGGAACCAGATCAGCATAATCGGTGCGAACAGTTTCCCGACCATGCTGGTACCGTGCTTTTGAATAGCAAACAGCAGCGTCAGCACGATAATGGAGATGGGGACAATCCAGGTGTCCAGATTCGGGGCAATAATCTCCAGACCTTCAATGGCCGACATCACCGAGATAGCCGGCGTGATGACCACCTCACCATAGAAGAAGCTGCCGCCAATCAGGCCAAGGATAACCAGAACCGATGTCATTCGTGCGGACGTGTTGCGTCCAGCCAACGACATCAACGTCAGGATCCCCCCTTCGCCGGCGTTGTCAGCACGCATAACGAAGGTGATATATTTGAGTGATACGGTAAAGATTAACAGCCAGAAAATTAGCGACAGAAAGCCAAAAACAGCATCACGTTCAACGCCAAACCCAAACTGACCAGACAAACATTCTCGAAGTGTATACAGCGGGCTGGTACCGATATCACCATATACCACGCCGATGGCTGCCAGCGTAACGGCTGGCAACGATTGCTTATTATCAGTGCTCATAGACTAGTCTTTTCGTTTATAAAACAAATGTGTGCCTAGTCCCTTGGCCCACAAAAAGCGCACAGTATGCACGATTATTTGCTGAATCGTACCCCTAACTGACATCATATTAATCTGACTCAAAGAAAATAAATCGATTCTTCAGGCTATTACCATACCCAATCAAACATCTATACTCGACTCAATAACGACACATGAAAAAGCACGCAACTCAATTATGGCTCAATCACATTTACTGGCAGAAAGAATTTCCCGGCTAAGTGCCTCGCTGGAAAAAGGTTTGTTCGAACGCAGCCACGCAATACGACTTTGCCTGCTCGCCGCGCTCAGCGGAGAAAGCGTTTTTTTACTTGGCCCACCGGGCATCGCGAAAAGCCTGATTGCCCGCCGCCTCAAGTTCGCCTTCCAGCAAGCCCGCGCTTTTGAATACCTGATGACCCGCTTTTCCACCCCGGAAGAAGTTTTTGGCCCCCTCTCCATCCAGGCACTGAAAGACGAAGGACGCTACGAGCGCCTGACCACCGGCTACCTTCCGGAAGCTGAAATTGTGTTCCTCGATGAGATCTGGAAAGCAGGCCCGGCAATCCTCAACACCCTGCTGACTGCCATCAACGAACGTCACTTCCGCAATGGCGCGACGGAGGAAAAAATCCCCATGCGTCTGCTGGTGGCGGCATCAAATGAATTACCGGAAGCGGACAGCAGTCTTGAAGCACTTTACGATCGCATGCTCATCCGCTTGTGGCTGGATAAAGTTCAGGATAAGACAAATTTCCGTTCTATGCTGGTCAGCCAGCAGGATGAAAACAGTAACCCGGTACCCACCAGCCTGCAGATCAGCACTGAAGAGTTTACCCAGTGGCAGCAGGATATCAGCGGCGTGAAGCTGCCGGATAGCGTGTTTGAGCTGGTGTTCCAGCTGCGCCAGCAGCTGGATACGCTGCCTGACACGCCTTATGTCTCCGACCGTCGTTGGAAAAAGGCCATTCGTCTGTTGCAGGCCAGCGCCTTCTTCAGCGGCCGTGACACCATTGCCCCAATTGACCTGATCTTGCTGAAAGATTGCCTGTGGCACGATATCAAAAGCATGAATCTGATGTCACAGCAGCTGGAAGCCCTGATGACCAGCCATGCCTGGCAACAGCAGGCCATGCTGACCAAACTGGGTGCGATTACCCAACGACGCATTCAAATCCAGCAGCAGCACAGCGACAAGACCGCGTTGAAGGTGACGCGTCTTGGCGGAATGTTCAGCCGTAAACCCCACTATGAGCTGCCTGCAGAGCTGCAGGAATCCACCCTGACCTTACTGCTCCAGCAGCCGCTTAAACTGCACGATATCAACGTTATCCACATTACTTTCGTACGCGAAGAGCTCTCGCACTGGCTGGAAAAAGGCGGCGAGATCCGCGGCAAGCTTAACGGTATTGGTTTCGCACAGCTGTTAACTATCGATGTCGATGCCAGCCAGCATCTGGTCGTGCGCGACGTCAGCCTGCAGGGTTCCCGCCTCTCGTTACCCGGCAGCGAATCGCAGGAAAATATGCCGGCAGAAATCAGGCAGCAGCTGGAAGCGCTGGATGACGAGTGGCACCAGCAACATAACCGCTTCAGCGAACAGCAAAAATGTCTGTTCATTCCTGGTGACTGGCTTGGGCGTATCGAAGCCAGCCTGCAGGACGTCGGGGCGCAGATTAAGCAGGCACGTCAGCCATGACGCTGGATATGCTGAATGTCATGCTGGCAGTCAGCGAAGAGGGGATGATCGAAGAGATGCTGCTGGCGCTGCTGGCCTCCCCTCAGCTTGCCGTGTTCTTCGAAAAATTCCCGCGCCTGAAAAACATTATTGCTGCCGATATTCCGCGCTGGCGGGAGTCGATCAGAGCCCGGCTCAAAGAGACCCATGTCCCGCCAGAGCTGGATGCGGAAGTGCAAAGCTATCAACGTGCGCAATTGCTCTCCACCTCGCAGTTCATCGTCCAGCTGCCGCAGATCCTTAACGGTCTGCGTAGTCAGCACTCGCCATTTGCCGCCCAGGCGCAGCAGCTGGTGGATGACAACACCACCTTCACTCCTGCGCTGCATACCCTCTTTTTACAGCGCTGGCGTTTGAGCCTGGTGGTCCAGGCGACCTCTCTCAACCAGCAACTGCTGGACGAGGAACGGGATCAGTTGCTCAGTGAAGTGCAGGAACGCATGACCCTCAGCGGTCAGTTGGAACCGGTGCTGGTGGAAAACGATAACGCTGCGGGGCGGCTGTGGGATATGAGCGCCGGTGAACTGAAGCGCGGCGACTATCAGCTGATCATTCGTTACGGTGATTTTCTCAGCCAGCAACCGGAATTAATGCAGCTGGCTGAACAGCTCGGTCGTTCACGAGAAGCAAAATCGGTACCCAAAAAAGAGGCGCCAATGGAAGCCTTCCGGAGCCTGGTCCGCGAACCGGCAACGGTACCGGAACAGGTTGATGGCCTGCAGCAGAGTGACGATATTTTGCGCCTGCTCCCGCCGGAGCTGGCGACGCTTGGGATCACCGAACTGGAATTCGAGTTTTACCGCAAGCTGGTGGAGAAGCAGCTGCTGACCTATCGGCTGCATGGCGACGCCTGGCGGGAAAAAATCACCGAGAGGCCGGTCACCCGGCAGGATGTCGACGAACAGCCGCGTGGGCCGTTTATCGTCTGTGTCGATACCTCCGGTTCGATGGGTGGTTTCAACGAGCAGTGCGCCAAGGCATTTTGCCTGGCCTTAATGCGGGTGGCGCTGGCGGATAATCGCCGCTGCTTTATTATGCTGTTCTCCAGCGAAGTAGTGCATTACGAACTGACGGGTCCCGAAGGGCTTGAGCAGGCGATCCGCTTCCTGAGCCAGCGTTTTCGCGGCGGTACCGATCTAGCCAGCTGTTTCCGATCCATTATTGAGCGCATGCAAAACCCGCAGTGGGTGGATGCCGATGCAGTGGTGATTTCCGATTTTATTGCCCAGCGTCTGCCGGATGAGGTGATTAATCAGGTAGGGGAACTGCAGCGCAAACACCAGCATCGCTTTCATGCGGTGGCGATGTCGGTACATGGCAAACCCGGCATTATGCGCATCTTCGATCATATCTGGCGCTTTGATACCGGGTTGCGTAGCCGCCTGCTACGACGCTGGCGGCGTTAACAAACTTCGCGTAGGTCTATTAAAGAAGCGCGTCCACACTCTCACGAACCTGAGCTGGCCACACGCCACACTGCACCTGGCCGATATGGTCAAGCTGCAGCAACAGCATGGTCAGACGGGACTGGCCAATACCGCCACCGATAGTCTGCGGCATCTCACCGCGCAGCAGCGCCTGGTGCCACTCCAGCTTCAGGCGATCTTCGTCACCGGTGATCGCCAGCTGGCGTTTCAGTGCGTCGGCATCAACGCGGATCCCCATGGAAGAGATCTCAAACGCGTCTTCCAGAACCGGGTTCCACACCAGGATATCGCCATTCAGGCCGCTGAAGCCTTCATCTACTGAAGTGCTCCAGTCATCATAATCCGGCGCACGAACATCATGACGCTGACCATCAGAAAGCTTGCCGCCAATACCGATAAGGAATACGGCCCCCAGCTCTTTGGCAATCGCCCGCTCACGCCCTTTGGCATCGAGGCCTGGATAGCGGCTCAGCAGCTCCTGGCTATGAACAAACTGAATCTGCTCTGGCAGGAACGGTGCCAGCCCAAACTCTTTACATGCAGCGGCTTCGGTCGCTTTGATCCCGGCGTAGATCGCTTCTACGGTCGATTTCAATGTTCCGACGTGGCGCTCACCATCCCCCATCACGCGTTCCCAGTCCCACTGGTCGACGTAAACAGAGTGAATAGCGGTCAGTCGGTCTTCATCGGGGCGAAGGGCTTTCATGTGCGTGTAGAGCCCTTCGCCCGCGCTGAAGTCGTGTTGTCCCAGGGTTTGACGTTTCCATTTCGCCAGCGAATGAACCACTTCGAACTGAGCGTCTGGCAGTGTTTTCACTTTCACCTGAACCGCTTTCTCGCTACCAGAGAGGTTGTCCTGAGTCCCGTCTCCCACACGGCTTAAAATAGGTGCCTGGACTTCAATCAGACCAAGCTTCTCTTCCAACTGGCGGGAAAAGTGCGACTTAACGAAACTAATCTGGCGTTGTTTTGCGATGTATGCGGTTTTCATTTTTTTTAACTCCTGCGTCCTGTTGGTATTGATTAAGCAACAAAACAGGCCAGCAATTCAATAATCAAACAACAAAAAGCCGGGTTAACTTTTGATTCATTAAAATATCGAGCTAATATAGAAAGAATCATTAAACATCATAAGAAAAACCTATGGAAAATTATCAGATCGACAATCTGGACCGTGGCATCCTCGAAGCATTAATGGCCAATGCCCGCACGGCGTACGCGGAACTGGCCAAACAGTTTGGCGTCAGCCCCGGCACCATCCATGTGCGCGTAGAGAAGATGAAACAGGCCGGGATCATTACCGGCGCTCGCATCGACGTGAATCCTAAACAGCTCGGCTACGACGTCTGCTGCTTTATCGGCATCATTTTGAAAAGCGCCAAAGACTATCCTTCCGCGCTAGCCAGGCTCGAAAGCCTCGACGAGGTCACGGAGGCTTACTACACCACCGGCCACTACAGCATCTTTATAAAGGTGATGTGCCGCTCGATCGATGCCCTGCAACAGGTACTTATCAACAAGATCCAAACAATCGATGAAATTCAGTCCACCGAGACCCTGATCTCCCTGCAGAACCCGATCATGCGGACCATCCGCCCGTGATCGGGCTTTTTTAATCCCACATTTTCCACAGGTAGATCCCAGCTCACACACAGCGTACAATGTGCCACTCTGAATAATTGAGCAGGCGATCATGGCAGACATTACGCTTATCAGCGGCAGTACCCTGGGCAGTGCGGAATATGTAGCGGAGCATCTGGCTGAAAAGCTGGAAGAGGCGGGTTACAGCACCGAAATCCAGCACGGTCCGTTGATCGAGGATCTGCAGGCTGAAGGGATCTGGCTGGTTATCTCCTCAACTCATGGTGCAGGTGATATCCCTGATAACCTGCTGCCGTTCTTTGAAGCCATTCAGGAACAACGCCCAGACCTGTCTGCCGTGCGTTTTGGCGCCATTGGTATTGGCAGCCGGGAATATGACACCTTCTGCGGAGCCATCGACAAGATCGACAGCGCGCTGAAAGCATGTGGCGCAAAACAGATCGGCGAAACGCTGAAGATAAATGTGCTGGAACATGAAATTCCGGAAGATCCAGCAGAGATTTGGGTCGGATCCTGGAAAGATTTACTCTGAGTTTTGTAAAGATCGTCCGTTTTTCTGTGTATAACTATGCTTAAAAGCTCTGATCAACCGGTAGTTATCCAAAGAATAACCCTTACTCGCTTTTTGGGCTGTGTATAACCCTTCATTTTGATCCCAGCTTATACGGAACAGGATCACCGATCATTCACAGATAGTGATCCTTCTTAACCGGTTGATCTTAAACTGTGGATCCTGCTTATCCACAGACAAGCTCGATCCTAATAAGAGATCACAATAAAACAGATCTCTAAATAAAAGATCTTCTTTTTAATACTCAAGATCCCGGAGCTTTCTCGATCGACTAAAGTTGAGTAGAATCCACGGCCCGGGCTTCAATCCATTTTCAAACCGCTTTATGCGAGGCATACCACCATGTTTTATCAGGATCCTTTTGACGTCATCATCATTGGCGGGGGTCATGCAGGCACTGAGGCCGCGATGGCCGCAGCGCGAATGGGTCAACAGACCCTGCTTTTGACACACAATATCGACACTCTGGGGCAGATGAGCTGCAACCCGGCGATTGGCGGCATTGGGAAAGGACACCTGGTAAAAGAAGTGGATGCACTTGGCGGCCTGATGGCGAAAGCGATCGACCAGGCAGGCATTCAGTTTAGGATACTAAACGCCAGCAAAGGCCCGGCGGTACGTGCCACCCGAGCACAGGCCGACCGTGTACTCTATCGCCAGGCGGTTCGCACGGCACTGGAAAACCAGCCAAACCTGATGATCTTCCAGCAGGCGGTTGAAGATCTGATTGTCGAAAACGATCGTGTTGTCGGCGCAGTGACCCAGATGGGCCTGAAATTCCGCGCCAAAGCGGTGGTCCTGACCGTTGGGACATTCCTCGACGGCAAGATCCACATTGGTCTGGATAACTACAGCGGTGGCCGTGCAGGCGATCCGCCGTCTATTCCGCTCTCCCGTCGTTTGCGTGAACTGCCGATGCGCGTCAGCCGTCTCAAAACCGGGACACCGCCGCGTATTGACGCCCGTACTATCGACTTTAGCGTGCTGGCGCAACAGCATGGCGATACCCCAATGCCGGTCTTCTCGTTCATGGGATCCGCGGATCAGCATCCGCGTCAGGTACCGTGCTACATCACGTATACCAACGAGAAAACCCACGACGTGATCCGCAATAACCTCGATCGCAGCCCGATGTATGCCGGGGTGATTGAAGGGATCGGCCCTCGTTATTGTCCGTCGATCGAAGACAAAGTAATGCGCTTTGCCGATCGCAACCAGCATCAGATCTTCCTCGAGCCGGAAGGACTGACCTCAAACGAAATTTATCCGAACGGCATCTCCACCAGCCTGCCATTCGATGTACAGATGCAAATTGTTCGCTCGATGCAAGGCATGGAGAACGCCAAAATCGTTCGCCCAGGCTACGCTATTGAGTACGACTTCTTCGATCCGCGCGATCTGAAGCCGACGCTGGAAAGTAAATATATCCATGGTCTGTTCTTTGCCGGTCAGATCAACGGGACTACCGGATACGAAGAAGCCGCTGCCCAGGGTCTGCTTGCTGGCCTCAACGCCGGTCGCTTCTCCGCCGAAAAAGAGGGCTGGGCGCCAGCGCGTTCTGAAGCCTATCTGGGCGTACTGGTCGACGACCTGTGTACGCTCGGTACCAAAGAACCGTACCGCATGTTTACCTCCCGCGCGGAGTATCGTCTGATGCTGCGCGAGGATAATGCCGATCTGCGCCTGACCGAACAGGGGCGTGAGCTGGGTCTGGTCGATGATGAACGCTGGGCGCGTTTCAATCAGAAGCTGGAAAGCATCGAACTTGAGCGTCAGCGCCTGAAATCTACGTGGGTTTATCCGGCGGCAGACAGCGTCGAAGCCGTTAACGCGCATCTGAGCGCGCCGCTTTCTCGCGAAGCCAGCGGCGAAGATTTACTCCGCCGTCCGGAAATGACCTACGAGCAGCTGGTCCAGCTGCCACCGTTCTCGCCGGGCCTGGGAGATACGCAGGCCGCAGAGCAGGTCGAGATTCAGGTTAAATACGAAGGCTATATTGCGCGCCAGCAGGAAGAGATCGAAAGGCAGCAACGTAATGAGAATACGATACTGCCGGCGACCCTTGATTACCGCCAGGTGATTGGGCTGTCGAATGAAGTCATTGCCAAGCTCAACGATCACAAGCCGTCTTCGATCGGCCAGGCTACCCGTATTTCAGGCGTGACCCCTGCGGCGATCTCCATTTTGCTGATCTGGCTGAAAAAACAGGGCATGCTGCGCCGTAGCGCATAATCTATTTCATTGTCTTCCGGCGGGTGGCGCATTGCCAACCCGCCCTACAAGCTTGTATGCCCGGTTTGCGCTAGCGCACCGGGCAAATTATTCAGACAGGTATCAACAGTGCTTAACAAACTTTCTCATCTGCTCACAGAAGCTGGCATTTCGCTCACCGATCACCAGAAAAATCAGCTGGTAGCTTATGTTGGACTGCTGGATAAATGGAACAAAGCCTACAACCTGACTTCCGTTCGCGATCCGAACGAGATGTTGGTACGCCATATTCTCGATAGCATCGTCGTTGCGCCGCACCTGAAAGGCAGTCGCTTTATTGATGTCGGAACAGGACCGGGTCTGCCTGGAATCCCCCTGGCTATCGTCTGCCCGCAGTCGCATTTCACGCTGTTGGATAGTCTTGGCAAACGCGTACGCTTCCTTCGTCAGGTCCAGCATGAGCTAAAACTGGATAACATCGAGCCGGTACAGAGCCGCGTGGAAGAATTTCCGGCAGAGCCGCCGTTTGATGGCGTCATCAGCCGCGCATTTGCTTCGCTCAATGACATGGTGAGCTGGTGTCATCATCTGCCGACGGAAGAGGGCGCTTTCTATGCGCTTAAAGGCGTTGCTCAGGAAGAGGAAATGGCTAATCTCCCGGAAGGATACGCCGTCAGCGAAGTGGTTAAACTGCAGGTTCCGCAGCTGGAAGGGGAGCGCCATTTGGTGCTTATTAAACCAAAAAAGATTTAAATTTTTATCAAAAAATGTGAAAAAAAAAGTCTGCCGCATGTTACAAAAATGGACACCAGTACGTGCGGATATCAGACCCTATTTAACCATGTTTTTACTATGGGTTATCCAGTCATTAACCTTAGAGACTCGTTAACAGATAATATAGTCAATGCTGAAAATATCAGCGTGCTAAAAATCGAGTCGCTGACAAAGCATACGAATGTTAAATTTTTATTATAAATGTCAATGAGTAGTTTTTATTGTATATAGGGTTGTTTTATAAATTGTCGCTATTTTTTGTCTTTAATATCAAAATGATGAAATCAGACGATTTATGAACAGAATTAATTCGATTAGCCCAAAAATGTTTAATATGTGATCTGTCGCACGCTTTGTTTTCTGTGTTTTCTCAGTATTTGCAGTTTCGTATGATCGCTCACAGATTGGTAAAATGCAGGAAAAGTTGCCAGTCAGAAAATAATTAAACATTTATTCACTATTTTGCTACTTATTGTTTGAAATCACGGGGCGTCACCGTATAATTTGTCCGCTTTTTGATGCTTGACTCTTCGTCTTAAAGGACGTTTTATACGACACGCGACATACCTCAAAGGGAGCAGGAGTAAAAACGTGATGTCTGTGTCGCTCTTGAGTCGAAACGTTGCTCGTAAGCTTCTGTTTATTCAGTTACTGGCAGTAATAGCAAGTGGACTGCTGTTCAGCCTAAAAGACCCCTTCTGGGGCATCTCTGCAGTATGCGGAGGTTTGGCGGTTGTTTTGCCAAACATGTTGTTTATGATTTTTGCCTGGCGTCATCAGGCGCATACACCATCTAAAGGCCGTGTGGCCTGGACCTTCGCCTTCGGTGAAGCATTCAAGGTGTTGCTGACCTTTGCCCTCCTCGCGATGGCGCTGGCCGTTTTTAAAGTGGTATTCATGCCGCTGATAGTGACGTGGGTTTTGGTGCTGGTGGTACAAATTCTGGCACCAGCTGTAATTAACAACAAAGGGTAAAAGGCATCATGGCTGCAGAAAATATGACGCCGCAGGAATACATAGGTCACCATCTGAACAACCTTCAGCTGGACCTGCGTACTTTCTCGCTGGTGGATCCGCACAACCCCCCGGCCACCTTCTGGACGCTCAACATTGACTCCATGTTCTTCTCAGTGGTGCTCGGTCTGTTGTTCCTTACCATTTTCCGTAGCGTTGCTAAAAAAGCGACCAGCGGTGTTCCTGGTAAGCTCCAGACGGCCGTTGAGATGACCATTGGCTTCGTCCATGGCAGCGTTAAAGATATGTATCATGGCAAGAGCAAGCTGATTGCTCCGCTGGCCCTCACCGTGTTTGTCTGGGTATTCCTGATGAACCTGATGGACCTGCTGCCAATCGACCTGATTCCTTATATCGGTGAGCACATTTTCGGCCTGCCTGCGCTGCGTGTCGTTCCGTCTGCTGACGTGAACATCACCCTGTCGATGGCACTTGGCGTGTTTATCCTGATTCTTTTCTACAGCATCAAAATGAAAGGCGTGGGTGGGTTCGTTAAAGAACTGACACTGCAGCCGTTCAATCACTGGGCGTTCATTCCTGTCAACTTAATCCTTGAAGGGGTAAGCCTGCTGTCCAAACCGGTATCACTTGGTCTGCGACTGTTCGGCAACATGTATGCCGGTGAGCTGATTTTCATTCTGATTGCTGGTCTGTTGCCGTGGTGGTCACAGTGGATTCTGAATGTGCCATGGGCCATTTTCCACATCCTGATTATTACGCTGCAAGCCTTCATCTTCATGGTTCTGACGATTGTCTATCTGTCGATGGCATCTGAAGAGCATTGATTTTTACCAACATACTACGTTTTTACTGAAACAAACTGGAGACTGTCATGGAAAACCTGAATATGGATCTGCTGTACATGGCTGCCGCTGTGATGATGGGTCTGGCGGCGATCGGTGCTGCGATCGGTATCGGCATCCTCGGGGGCAAATTCCTGGAAGGCGCAGCGCGTCAACCGGATCTGATTCCTCTGCTGCGTACTCAGTTCTTTATCGTTATGGGTCTGGTGGATGCTATCCCGATGATCGCTGTAGGTCTGGGTCTGTACGTGATGTTTGCTGTCGCGTAGTAAGTTGTTCGAAAGAAACCTAAGCCACAGAGTTAATTTAAGAGGTATTGTGCTGTGAACATGAACGCAACAATCCTCGGCCAGGCCATCGCGTTTGTTCTTTTCGTATGGTTCTGCATGAAGTACGTATGGCCGCCTTTAATGGCAGCCATCGAAAAACGCCAGAAAGAGATTTCTGAGGGTTTAGCTTCTGCAGAACGCGCTAAGAAAGATTTGGACCTTGCACAGGCCAACGCGACCGACCAGCTGAAAAAAGCGAAGGCGGAAGCCCAGGTCATCATCGAGCAGGCGAACAAGCGTCGCTCTCAGATGCTGGACGAAGCTAAAGCTGAAGCAGAACAGGAACGCACCAAAATCGTCGCACAGGCGCAGGCTGAAATCGATGCCGAACGTAAACGTGCTCGTGAGGAGCTGCGTAAGCAGGTCGCTATCCTGGCTGTTGCTGGCGCCGAGAAGATCATCGAACGTTCCGTGGATGAAGCTGCTAACAGCGACATCGTGGACAAACTTGTCGCTGAACTGTAAGGAGGGAGGGGCTGATGTCTGAATTTGTAACGGTAGCTCGCCCCTACGCCAAAGCAGCTTTTGACTTTGCCGTCGAACACAAAAGTGTTGAACGCTGGCAGGATATGCTGGCGTTTGCCGCTGAAGTGACCAAAAACGAACAAATGGCAGAGCTTCTGTCCGGTGCTCTGGCGCCGGAAACGCTCTCTGAAGCGTTCATTGCGGTCTGCGGTGAGCAACTGGACGAAAATGGCCAGAACCTGATTCGGGTTATGGCAGAAAATGGTCGTCTTAAGGTGCTCCCGGATGTTCTCGAGCAGTTCATTCACCTGCGTGCTGCCAGTGAGGCAACCGCAGAGGTAGATGTAATTTCTGCCTCCCAGTTGAGTGAAGAACAGCTTGCGAAGATCGTCGGCGCGATGGAAAAACGTCTGTCACGCAAAGTTAAGCTGAATTGCAAAATCGATAAGTCTGTTATGGCAGGTGTTATCATCCGTGCGGGTGATATGGTCATTGATGGTAGCGTACGCGGCCGTCTTGATCGCCTGGCAGACGTCTTGCAGTCTTAAGGGGACTGGAGCATGCAACTGAATTCCACCGAAATCAGCGAACTGATCAAGCAGCGCATTGCTCAGTTCAATGTTGTGAGCGAGGCTCACAACGAAGGTACGATTGTTTCCGTCAGTGACGGTGTTATCCGCATCCACGGCCTGGCCGATTGTATGCAGGGTGAAATGATCTCTCTGCCGGGTAACCGTTACGCTATCGCACTGAACCTGGAGCGCGACTCCGTTGGTGCAGTTGTGATGGGTCCGTACGCTGACCTTGCCGAAGGCATGAAAGTCAAATGTACTGGCCGTATTCTTGAAGTTCCGGTAGGCCGTGGTCTGCTGGGTCGTGTGGTGAACACCCTGGGTGCGCCAATCGACGGTAAAGGTCCGGTTGATAACGATGGCTTCTCGCCAATCGAAGTTATCGCACCAGGCGTTATCGAACGTCAGTCCGTCGACCAGCCGGTACAAACCGGTTATAAATCTGTCGATGCGATGATTCCAATCGGTCGTGGCCAGCGTGAGCTGATCATCGGTGACCGTCAGACCGGTAAAACCGCGATGGCAATCGATGCGATCATCAACCAGCGCGATTCCGGTATCAAATGCGTCTACGTCGCTATCGGCCAGAAAGCATCCACTATTTCTAACGTGGTACGTAAACTGGAAGAGCACGGTGCGCTGTCCAACACTATCGTTGTTGTTGCGACCGCTTCTGAGTCTGCTGCACTGCAATATCTGGCACCGTATGCTGGTTGCGCAATGGGCGAATACTTCCGTGACCGCGGTGAAGATGCGCTGATCGTATACGATGACCTGTCTAAACAGGCTGTTGCTTATCGTCAGGTTTCCCTGCTGCTCCGTCGTCCGCCAGGACGTGAAGCATTCCCGGGCGACGTTTTCTACCTCCACTCCCGTCTGCTGGAGCGCGCATCCCGCGTTAACGCTGAGTACGTTGAGAAATTCACCAATGGTGAAGTTAAAGGTAAAACCGGCTCCCTGACTGCTCTGCCGATTATCGAAACCCAGGCGGGTGACGTTTCTGCGTTCGTTCCGACCAACGTAATTTCCATTACCGATGGTCAGATCTTCCTGGAAACCAACCTGTTTAACTCTGGTATTCGTCCTGCGGTCAACCCGGGTATCTCCGTATCCCGTGTTGGTGGTGCTGCTCAGACCAAGATCATCAAGAAACTGTCCGGTGGTATCCGTACCGCGCTGGCACAGTATCGTGAACTGGCTGCGTTCTCTCAGTTCGCATCCGATCTGGATGAAGCAACCCGTAAACAGCTGAGCCATGGTCAGAAAGTAACCGAGCTGCTGAAACAGAAACAGTATGCTCCGATGTCTGTAGCACAGCAGGGCCTGGTCCTGTTTGCTGCTGAACGTGGTTACCTCGAAGATGTGGAACTGGCGAAAATCGGTAGTTTCGAAGCCGCTCTGCTGGCTTACGTTGACCGTGACCACGCTCCGCTGATGCAAGAGATTAACCAGACCGGTGGCTATAACGACGAGATCGAAGGCAAGCTGAAAAGCATCCTCGACTCCTTTAAAGCAACCCAGTCCTGGTAAAGTCTGGCGGCTTGCCTTAGGGCAGGCCGCAAGGCATTGAGGAGAAGTTCATGGCCGGCGCAAAAGAGATACGTAGTAAGATCGCAAGCGTCCAGAACACGCAAAAGATCACTAAAGCGATGGAAATGGTCGCCGCTTCCAAAATGCGTAAATCGCAGGAGCGCATGGCGGCCAGCCGTCCTTATGCAGAAACCATGCGCAAAGTGATTGGTCACCTTGCAAACGGTAATCTGGAATATAAGCACCCGTACCTGGAAGAACGCGACGTGAAACGCGTGGGCTACCTGGTGGTGTCAACCGACCGTGGTCTGTGCGGTGGCTTGAACATTAACCTGTTCAAGAAAGTGCTGGCAGATATGAAAGTATGGTCCGATAAAGGCGTTCAGAGCGATATCGCAATGATCGGCTCTAAAGGCGTCTCTTTCTTTAGTTCCGTCGGTGGCAATATTGTCGCCCAGGTGACCGGCATGGGTGATAACCCGTCCCTGTCCGAACTGATCGGTCCGGTAAAAGTGATGTTGCAGGCCTATGATGAAGGCCGTCTGGACAAGCTGTACGTTGTCAGCAACAAATTTATTAATACCATGTCCCAGACTCCGACTATCACTCAGCTGCTGCCGTTACCGGCATCAGATGATGCTGATCTGAAGCGTAAATCCTGGGATTATCTGTATGAGCCAGACCCGAAAGCGCTGCTGGATACCCTCCTGCGTCGTTATGTCGAGTCCCAGGTTTATCAGGGCGTGGTAGAAAACCTGGCCAGCGAGCAGGCCGCACGTATGGTGGCGATGAAAGCCGCAACCGATAATGGCGGCAGCCTGATTAAAGAGCTGCAGTTGGTATACAACAAAGCTCGTCAGGCCAGCATTACTCAGGAACTCACCGAAATCGTCGGTGGTGCATCCGCGGTATAACCAGGTTAATTCGTAGAGGATTCAAGATGGCTACTGGAAAAATTGTCCAGGTAATCGGCGCCGTGGTTGACGTCGAATTCCCTCAGGATGCCGTACCGCGCGTGTACGATGCTCTTGAGGTACAAAATGGTAATGAGAGCCTGGTGCTGGAAGTTCAGCAGCAGCTCGGTGGTGGTATCGTACGTGCTATCGCCATGGGTTCTTCCGACGGTCTGCGTCGTGGTCTGGAAGTTAAAGACCTTGAGCACCCGATCGAAGTCCCGGTTGGTAAAGCAACGCTGGGTCGTATCATGAACGTGCTGGGTCAGCCGATCGATATGAAAGGCGACATCGGCGAAGAAGAACGTTGGGCGATTCACCGTGCAGCACCTTCCTATGAAGAGCTCTCCAGCTCTCAGGAACTGCTGGAAACTGGCATCAAAGTAATCGACCTGATGTGTCCGTTCGCGAAGGGCGGTAAAGTCGGTCTGTTCGGTGGTGCGGGTGTTGGTAAAACCGTAAACATGATGGAGCTGATCCGTAACATCGCGATCGAACACTCCGGTTACTCCGTGTTTGCTGGTGTTGGTGAGCGTACTCGTGAGGGTAACGACTTCTACCACGAAATGACCGACTCCAACGTTCTGGATAAAGTATCCCTGGTTTACGGCCAGATGAACGAGCCGCCGGGAAACCGTCTGCGCGTTGCACTGACCGGTCTGACCATGGCTGAGAAATTCCGTGACGAAGGTCGTGACGTTCTGCTGTTCGTCGATAACATCTATCGTTATACCCTGGCCGGTACAGAAGTATCTGCACTGCTGGGTCGTATGCCTTCTGCGGTAGGTTATCAGCCGACGCTGGCGGAAGAGATGGGCGTTCTGCAGGAACGTATCACCTCCACCAAAACCGGTTCTATCACTTCCGTACAGGCTGTATACGTACCTGCGGATGACTTGACTGACCCATCCCCAGCCACCACCTTTGCTCACTTAGATGCAACCGTGGTACTGAGCCGTCAGATCGCGTCTCTGGGTATCTACCCGGCCGTTGACCCGCTGGATTCCACCAGCCGTCAGCTGGATCCGCTGGTTGTTGGTCAGGAACACTACGACACCGCGCGTGGCGTACAGTCCCTGCTGCAGCGTTATCAGGAACTGAAAGACATCATCGCGATCCTGGGTATGGATGAACTGTCTGAAGAAGATAAACTGGTGGTAGCTCGCGCTCGTAAGATTCAGCGCTTCCTGTCCCAGCCGTTCTTCGTGGCAGAAGTATTTACCGGTTCTCCGGGCAAATACGTCTCCCTGAAAGACACGATCCGTGGCTTTAAAGGCATCATGGAAGGCGAATACGATCACCTGCCAGAGCAGGCGTTCTACATGGTCGGTTCTATCGACGAAGCCGTAGAAAAAGCCAAAAAACTTTAACGCCTTAATCGGAGGGTGATATGGCAATGACTTACCACCTGGACGTCGTCAGCGCAGAGAAACAAATGTTCTCTGGTCTGGTCGAAAAAATCCAGGTAACGGGTAGTGAAGGTGAACTGGGTATTTACCCGGGTCACGCACCGCTGCTCACCGCCATTAAGCCTGGTATGATTCGCATCGTTAAACAGCACGGTCATGAAGAGTTTATCTACCTGTCTGGCGGCATTCTTGAAGTGCAGCCTGGTAGCACGACCGTTCTGGCTGATACGGCAATTCGTGGCCAGGATCTCGACGAAGCGCGAGCCCTGGAATCGAAGCGTAAAGCCGAAGAGCATATCAACAGCTCTCACGGCGACGTAGATTACGCTCAGGCGTCTGCGGAACTGGCCAAAGCGATCGCCAAACTGCGCGTTATCGAGTTGACCAAAAAAGCGATGTAACACCGGCTTGAAAGTTAAAAAGCCAGTCTGGTTTCCAGGCTGGCTTTTTTTATGGCTGCGTTTCAGAAAAGATGAAACTAAAAAGCGAGTTCAATATTTTTGTGATGTATGTCTCATTTTTGTTGATCGATTAAAAAATGAGGCGTAGACTTGGTTTTGTGATGTGAAT
This sequence comes from Klebsiella sp. B345, assembly GCF_051131735.1. NCBI lineage: Bacteria > Pseudomonadati > Pseudomonadota > Gammaproteobacteria > Enterobacterales > Enterobacteriaceae > Klebsiella > Klebsiella sp. B345. Next base: position 2,979,390 of record NZ_CP180443.1, on the reverse strand, counting down.
CACAAAAAAATAAACCATCAAAAATTAATCGCTATCCAGGAAGTCATCATGAAACTGATCAACAAAATCGTCGCTTTCTTCAGTGCTATGAACGTTACCTTTGGTACTTTCAACAACTGAGAATAAAACTTTCCAGACTGCATTTGCGCTGTCCCGCTAACTAAAACGACAACACATGCGGTGTAAAGCAGAAAAGAAAAAAGGTCGCCTGATGGCGACCTTTGTGTTTTTTGTCTTCCAGAAACGCAACAGGCTAGTTACGACTGAGGAAGTCCCCGGTAGCAAAGCTTCCGTCATCGCGGCGCTGTAACGGATCCGGCAGCGCCAGGGTTTCATAATCGGCGCTCTGAATGGTTTTACCTTCAGCGTCTACGCTTTTACCGTCACGAATGAAGTAGTTGTTTGCGTCGATGTTGCCGACGACGGCATCATCATATTTTCCCGGCTGGCTACGCAGCGACAGGTTGTCGCTGAAGTGGCCCTGAGTTTCGGGCTTACCATAAGGACTCGGGCGGAAAATATAGTTAAAGCGCTGGTTATCCACCGCCACGTTATTGACCACCACCAGCTTGCCGGGGTTGAAATTATCGGTAAACCCGTCCAGATGGTTGCCAATTGCAATGCTGTTGCGCACTTCGTGTGCCACCGGCTGCCCTTCTCCACCGAGCTTGAACCCGTTGCTGGTATTGTTCTGCGCAATTGAATTCTCGATCACCACAACGCCATTGGCGCCGTCTTCAATCTTGTTGAACAGGTCGAAGCCATCGTCGATATTGTCGTGAGAGTAGCACCCTTCCAGTCGGTTCCCTTCCCCGACCCGCATTTTTACCGCAAAGCCATCGGCGTTAATCTTACCTGGATCGGCATTATTGAAGGACTCAGAGTTTACGACCCGGTTATAGCTGGCCCACAGTGGGCGACCGATCTTATCCGGAGAGGATATCTGGATCCCGGTATCATCGTTTTTGTAGGCGGTGACGTTTTCGATCAGATTATGGCTCCCCTGAATGCGCAGGCTTTTATCGGTGACCGAGATCCCGTTGATATCCCAGTAACTTGCATCCAGTAACAGACCGTGAATAACGGCTTTACCGTCGGCCTGCAGCGTTTTACGGCTATCTTTCAGTCCACTGGCCTGCAGCGGAATGACCGTTTGCGGGTAGTCTCCGGCGGCTAACACGACCTTACCTCCCGGCGGCAGCAGTTCCACTGCGCTGGAGAGATCGAGCGGAGAGTCTGCCGTCCCTTTAGCATCAGCCTGCCCCTGAGGTGCGGCGTACAGCGTGTTGTCTGAAATACGTGAGCTATGTTCAACCGTCACACGTTGCGTCACGGGTTTTTGGCCGTTGGTGGGGGTAAAATCAATCTCAAAGGTACTCTTGTCTTTGAGTGTCGCAAGCTGGGTCAGCATCTGGCCCGCTTTGACCTTTTTGTTTTGCCCGATGGTGACTTCATCCTGGCGGACGGTAAAGTCACCATCGTAATTTGCCCGGACCTGCAGCACATAATCGGCTCGTTGGCTGGTGGTCCCTGACGCGATTTGCATGACCACCGGCCAGGCTTTGGCGACATACGGTTTAGAGACTACCGTCCGGGCGGGAGAAGTCACCAGGGAGGCGTTACTGATGGTTATCTTCGCGTTACGTGATGCAAAAAAGCCGACATAGTAGTTGTCTTTATCCTGCCGGGTGACCAGATCGGCATGCGGCACGTTTTGGCTGACCCAGGCATCGCTGCCGACCGGCGCCCAGGATGTGATAAACCCCTCGTTGGTACGTTCCAGCCGGAGCTGGAATTCAGGCGTCTGCTTCACATCAATATTTTCTTTATAACTCAGCTTATTGATAGAAGACCCTGCGTTTCCCCAGGGTTGGGTAATTCCGTCACGGGCTATAGCCTGCAGCTTCACGCGCTCGTGGTCCTTTTTATCCTGCGTCATGATGGCGTTCATGACCATATTGGACGCTGCCGGAAACTCTTCATAACCAACTATTAAAGGCTGTTGGCGCGGATTGCCGATGACATCACGCACCAGCAGACCGGCCCCTTCCTGCGCCGCTGGCAGGGCGCCGTTTTCCGGGCCAAACTGATCGACCTTCACCGTTGCCTGCAGGACAAAGTTCTCACGTGACGGTAGCTCGGTATAAAAGAAGGTCAGGCCATCGTGCGAGTTGGCTATTTTCCCGCCGCGGCTTTCAATGGTGACGGGCGCGCTGAGATCGGCAACATCTTGCGGGGTCAGCTTTTTTCCCGCGATGGTCACATCGTTGACGCCGATTTTATCTGTCAGCACGTTAGAAGAAAAATTGACGTCGGTCGATTGACCAAACGCGATGCCTCGCCAGAGATGTTGCTCGTCAGCCTGCAGCGGCAATGCGATAATTGTGCTGCAAAGGGCTAATGCCAAAGGTATTTTGTTATTCATTTTTTTCTCCAGGGTAAATATTGACCAGCATTATCATGATAATGAAATGGCGTTTCTATTTGCTTCGTCACAATAAGTGAATATTGAAATATCGTTTTATTTTTAAAGGTGAGCTTTATTTAGTCATCAAAAAACAAGAAAAGCAGTGGGATAGCAGACTTTTATCTCCTTTATCATGCTTTTTCGGAGATAAACTCATTTGCAGTGGTGAAAAATAGCACCATAAAATGGTGTATATCGTTGAGCCAGGGTGTTTTCTCCTCGTCTCGTTTCATGATGAAAAATATGTAGATATTTCAACGTGAAAGGCTTTTACTTTTCGTTCTAACAGCTGTCAGGATGCGTATGTCAAACAGTGCGATGAGCGTGGTTATCCTTGCCGCAGGCAAAGGGACCCGCATGTATTCCGATCTTCCGAAGGTGCTGCACTCCCTGGCCGGGAAGCCAATGGTGCAACATGTTATTGATGCTACTAAAGATTTAGGCGCCACAGCCGTACATCTGGTGTACGGGCACGGCGGCGATCTGCTGCGTCAGACGTTGCATGAAGACAATCTGAACTGGGTTTTGCAGGCCGAACAGCTCGGTACCGGCCATGCGATGCAGCAGGCGGCGCCGTTCTTCCGTGATGATGAAGACATCATGATGCTGTATGGCGACGTGCCGCTGATCTCTGTCGATACGCTCCAGCGCCTGCGTGCGGCAAAGCCGCAAGGCGGTATTGGTCTGCTGACGGTCAGGCTGGACGATCCCAGCGGCTACGGGCGCATTACGCGTGAAAACGGCCAGGTTACCGGTATTGTTGAGCACAAAGATGCCAGCGATGAACAGCGTCAAATTCAGGAAATCAATACCGGGATTTTGATCGCCGGCGGGGCGGATTTAAAACGCTGGCTGGCGAAGCTGACCAATAACAACGTGCAGGGTGAATACTACATCACCGACATTATCGCTATGGCGTATCAGGAAGGCCGGGAAATCGTTGCCGTACATCCGCAGCGTTTGAGCGAAGTGGAAGGGGTGAACAACCGCCTGCAGCTCTCCCGTCTGGAACGCGTCTACCAGTCTGAACAAGCGGAAAAATTGCTGTTAGCGGGCGTGATGCTGCGCGATCCGGCACGTTTTGATCTGCGCGGTACGCTGACACACGGGCGTGATGTTGAGATTGATACTAACGTTATTCTGGAAGGCAACGTGGTTCTGGGTGAACGCGTGAAAATCGGCACCGGCTGCGTCATTAAAAACAGCCGCATTGATGATGACTGCGAGATCAGCCCTTATTCGGTGGTGGAAGACGCTCATCTACACGCTGCCTGCACCATCGGACCATTCGCGCGTCTGCGTCCAGGTGCTGAACTGCTGGAAGGTGCGCATGTCGGCAACTTTGTCGAAATGAAAAAAGCGCGTCTGGGTAAAGGGTCGAAAGCCGGGCATCTGACCTATCTCGGCGATGCAGAAATCGGCGATAACGTGAATATTGGTGCCGGCACCATTACCTGTAACTACGATGGCGCGAATAAATTTAAAACCATCATCGGCGACGATGTGTTTGTCGGTTCCGATACGCAGCTGGTGGCGCCAGTGACCGTAGGTAATGGCGTGACTATCGCCGCTGGTACCACGGTGACGCGTGACATTGCCGATAACGAACTGGTGTTAAGCCGCGTGCCGCAGGTCCATAAGCAAGGCTGGCAGCGTCCGGTGAAGAAGAAGTAATTTTTGGATTATCGCCGGTTGTGAAAATCGTCCGGCGAATCAGGATGAGAGGAACAACATAGTTCCCCGTCCGCAGGCAGTACCATAAAAATAACCCCACTCTCTACAAGGCTCGGGGCGCCCGAAAAGGGCATGACTCAAAGAATTTCGTGTTGTGACAAGGCGGCAAGCGAGAGTCCATGGGAGCTTACTTGAGTAAGTGACTATGGCGAGCACGTGCAGCCAACGCAGTCACAGCGTGAAAGACGAGAGTTATACAGGTCGGCGACAACGCATGGCATAACGCCATTATCAGGAAATTTAACTATGTGTGGAATTGTTGGCGCAGTCGCGCAGCGTGATATTGCTGAAATCCTTCTCGAAGGTTTACGTCGTCTGGAATACCGTGGCTACGACTCTGCCGGTCTGGCAGTTGTCGATAACGAAGGACATATGTCCCGCGTTCGTCGCCTTGGTAAAGTCCAGATGCTGGCTCAGGCGGTCGAAGAGCAGCCGTTACACGGCGGTACAGGGATTGCCCATACCCGCTGGGCGACGCATGGCGAACCGTCAGAAGGTAACGCGCATCCGCATGTTTCTGAACACATTGTGGTGGTCCATAACGGCATCATCGAAAACCACGAACCGCTGCGAGAACTGCTGCAGTCCCGTGGCTATGTCTTTGTCTCAGAGACCGACACCGAAGTGATTGCTCACCTGGTGCATTGGGAGCTGGAACAAGGCGGTACCCTGCGCGAAGCCGTGCTGCGCACCATCCCTCAGCTGCGCGGTGCTTATGGCACGGTGATTATGGATACCCGCGATCCGAGCACCTTGCTGGCCGCCCGTTCTGGTAGTCCGCTGGTTATCGGTCTGGGGATGGGGGAAAACTTCATCGCTTCCGATCAGCTGGCGCTGCTGCCGGTGACTCGCCGCTTTATCTTCCTCGAAGAGGGTGATATCGCTGAAGTCACGCGCCGCTCCGTTGTTATCTTCGATAAATCTGGTGCGGAAGTGAAACGCCCGGATATCGAATCCAACCTGCAGTACGACGCTGGTGATAAAGGTATTTACCGCCACTACATGCAGAAAGAGATTTACGAGCAGCCAAACGCGATTAAAAACACGCTCTCCGGGCGTATCAGCCATGGTGAGGTGGATCTCAGCGAACTGGGAGCCAATGCCAACGAGATGCTGTCTCAGGTTGAGCATATCCAGATCGTCGCCTGCGGGACCTCGTACAACTCCGGTATGGTTTCTCGCTACTGGTTTGAAGCGCTGGCGGGCGTCCCTTGTGATGTCGAAATCGCCTCTGAATTCCGCTATCGCAAATCAGCGGTGCGCCGCAACAGCCTGATGATCACCCTCTCTCAGTCCGGTGAGACGGCGGATACCCTGGCTGCACTGCGTTTGTCAAAAGAGCTGGGTTACCTCGGTTCGCTGGCGATTTGTAACGTTGCCGGCTCTTCGCTGGTGCGTGAGTCCGATTTGTCGTTAATGACCAAAGCGGGCACCGAGATTGGCGTTGCTTCGACCAAGGCTTTCACCACTCAACTGACCGTGCTGCTGCTGCTGGTGGCAAAACTGGCGCGCCTTAAAGGTCAGGATGTGGCGATTGAGCACGATATCGTGCATGGTTTGCAGGCTCTGCCAAACCGTATTGAGCAGATGCTGTCTCAGGATAAGCGTATCGAAGCGCTGGCTGAGAGCTTCTCTGATAAGCACCATGCGCTGTTCCTTGGCCGTGGCGATCAGTACCCGATCGCTCTGGAAGGGGCGTTGAAGCTGAAAGAGATCTCTTACATTCATGCGGAAGCCTATGCGGCGGGCGAGCTGAAACACGGGCCTCTGGCGCTGATTGACGCTGAAATGCCGGTGATCGTCGTGGCACCGAACAACGAACTGCTGGAAAAACTGAAATCCAACATTGAGGAAGTTCGCGCCCGTGGAGGTCAGCTGTACGTCTTCGCCGACGGCGAGGCTGGATTCACCAGCAGCGACAACATGCACATTATCGAAATGCCGCATGTGGAAGAGGTGATTGCGCCGATCTTCTACACCGTGCCGCTGCAGCTGCTGGCGTACCACGTCGCGCTGATTAAAGGCACCGACGTTGACCAGCCGCGTAACCTGGCGAAATCGGTTACCGTAGAATAAAACAACACCTGTCGTGACAAGGGCCGCCAAATGGCGGCCTTTTTTTGTCATTTTTACCACTTTATTCATCGCCCCCAAACAAAATTCCCGGGCGCTGGTTTATGACAAAGCGTCATCTTCGACTACGATCTTACGTGTCATAAAAAGAAAATTTTCCTGCAATGTTTCGGTCATGAAAGAAATTAACATTATGATTTATATTGTTTTTATTTTTACGCGATCGCTGTCTTTTTGGGTGTCATAAAACTGTAATAATTCGTACATTTTACTGTCACCTCTTTGTCCTATTTTGCTCACCATAGCCTTGAAACAACAATTTACGAACCCAGCAGGAGACATTATGAACGTTATGCGTACCACCGTCGCAACAGTTGTCGCCGCGACCTTATCGATGAGCGCTTTCTCTGCTTTTGCAGCAGCAAGTCTGACTGGCGCGGGCGCAACTTTCCCTGCACCGGTGTATGCCAAATGGGCTGATACCTATCAGAAAGAAACCAGCAATAAAGTGAACTACCAGGGGATCGGTTCTTCCGGTGGTGTAAAACAGATTATTGCTAACACCGTTGATTTCGGTGCTTCTGATGCTCCTCTGTCTGATGACAAGCTGGCGCAGGAAGGCCTGTTCCAGTTCCCGACCGTGATCGGCGGTGTGGTGCTGGCGATTAACCTGCCTGGCGTGAAGTCTGGCGAGCTGGTACTGGACGGTAAAACGCTGGGTGATATCTACCTTGGCAAAATTAAGAAGTGGGATGATGAAGCGATCGCTAAACTCAACCCGGGCATGAAACTGCCTTCGCAGAACATTGCTGTGGTGCGTCGCGCTGACGGTTCCGGTACTTCCTTCGTGTTCACCAGCTACCTGTCAAAAGTGAACGAAGAGTGGAAATCTAAGATTGGCGCTGGCTCTACCGTTAACTGGCCGACCGGTCTGGGCGGTAAAGGCAACGACGGTATCGCTGCGTTCGTACAGCGTCTGCCAGGCTCCATTGGCTACGTAGAATACGCTTACGCTAAGCAGAACAACCTGGCTTATACCAAGCTGCTCTCCGCAGATGGTAAGCCGGTTAGCCCGACCGAAGATAACTTTGCTAATGCCGCAAAAGGCATCGACTGGAGCAAATCCTTCGCACAGGATCTGACCAACCAGAAAGGTGAAAATGCATGGCCGATCACTTCAACGACCTTTATCCTGGTTCACAAAGCGACGACCAAACCGGAGCAGACGGCAGAAGTGCTGAAGTTCTTCGACTGGGCGTACAAAAACGGCGGTAAAGAAGCTAACGCCCTGGATTACGCAACGCTGCCGGAAAGCGTGGTTGAGCAGGTTCGTGCTGCATGGAAAACCAACGTGAAAGACAGCAGCGGTAAAGCGCTGTACTAAATACCCGTCATACTTCGAGCCGCATCTGCGTTGGCTGCAACTCGAATTATTTAGGGTATAGCATTACGTTAGCCTGGAGGCACGCTAAAATGCGCGCTTCCAGGCCCAAACAGAAAGAGTAACTTATGGCTGCAACCAAGCCGGCATTTAACCCTCCGGGGAAAAAGGGTGACATAATTTTCAGCGTGCTGGTAAAACTGGCGGCGCTGATTGTGCTATTGATGCTGGGCGGCATCATCGTTTCCCTCATTATTTCTTCCTGGCCAAGCATTCAGAAGTTTGGTTTTTCCTTTTTGTGGACCAAAGAGTGGGATGCGCCAAACGAAATCTTCGGTGCGCTGGTGCCCATCTACGGGACGCTGGTGACCTCGTTTATTGCGTTACTGATTGCCGTTCCGGTGAGTTTTGGTATCGCACTGTTCCTGACCGAACTTTCTCCTGCCTGGCTGAAGCGTCCTCTTGGTATCGCGATTGAACTGCTGGCGGCTATCCCGAGTATTGTTTATGGCATGTGGGGCCTGTTTATCTTTGCCCCGCTGTTTGCCAAGTACTTCCAGGAGCCGGTGGGTAACGTACTGTCGACGATCCCGTTTGTCGGCGCACTGTTTGCTGGTCCGGCGTTTGGTATCGGTATTCTGGCCGCTGGCGTGATCCTCGCCATCATGATCATCCCGTACATTGCGGCGGTGATGCGTGATGTGTTCGAACAGACGCCGGTCATGATGAAAGAGTCGGCCTATGGTATCGGCTGCACCACCTGGGAAGTTATCTGGCGAATCGTGCTGCCTTTTACCAAGAATGGGGTAATTGGTGGGGTGATGCTGGGTCTGGGGCGTGCGTTGGGGGAAACCATGGCGGTAACCTTTATTATCGGCAACACCTACCAGCTGGATAGCGCGTCGCTGTATATGCCGGGCAACAGTATTACCTCCGCACTGGCGAATGAGTTTGCCGAAGCTGAAAGCGGCCTGCACGTGGCAGCGCTGATGGAGCTGGGGCTGATCCTGTTCGTGATTACCTTTATTGTTCTGGCCGCATCGAAGTTCATGGTGATGCGTCTGGCGAAGAATGAGGGAGCTCGTTAATGGCGACGATCGAATTGCAAACTACCGCAGAGCTGGCGGAATCCCGTCGTAAGATGCAGGCCAAACGTCGGTTGAAAAACCGCATCGCCCTGACGCTTTCCATGGGCACCATGGCCTTCGGCCTGTTCTGGCTTATCTGGATCCTGATGGCCACCATCACCCGTGGTTTTGATGGCATGAGCCTGGCGCTGTTTACCGAAATGACGCCGCCGCCGAACACCGCAGGCGGTGGTCTGGCAAACGCCCTGGCGGGCAGCGGCCTGCTGATCCTGTGGTCGACGATTTTCGGAACGCCGCTGGGCATCATGGCGGGGATTTATCTGGCGGAATATGGTCGTAAGTCGGTTCTGGCAGAAGTGATTCGTTTTATTAACGACATTCTGCTTTCCGCACCGTCCATCGTGGTGGGGCTGTTTGTCTACACCATCGTGGTTGCGCAGATGCAGCACTTTTCCGGCTGGGCTGGCGTGATTGCGCTGGCACTGTTGCAGGTACCGATCGTTATTCGTACCACCGAAAACATGCTGAAACTGGTGCCGGACAGCCTGCGCGAAGCTGCGTACGCGCTGGGTACGCCGAAGTGGAAAATGATTTCCGCGATCACTCTGAAAGCTTCGGTATCCGGCATCATGACCGGGATCTTGCTGGCTATCGCACGTATCGCTGGGGAAACGGCACCGCTGCTGTTTACCGCGCTCTCCAACCAGTTCTGGAGCACCGATATGATGCAGCCGATCGCCAACCTGCCGGTGACCATTTTCAAATTTGCCATGAGTCCGTTCGCGGAGTGGCAGCAACTGGCATGGGCCGGGGTATTGATTATCACCCTGTGCGTATTGCTGCTGAACATTCTGGCGCGCGTTATTTTCGCGAAGAATAAACACGGTTAATTTTTGCGGCGCGGCGAAATGCGGCGCCGAATGAGGAAGATATTGATGAGTATGGTGAATGCGACCCCGGGTAAACTTTCAGTTCGTAACCTGAACTTCTACTACGGAAAATTCCATGCCCTGAAAAACATTAACCTGGATATCACCAAAAACCAGGTTACGGCGTTTATCGGTCCGTCAGGCTGTGGTAAATCAACGCTGCTGCGTACCTTTAACAAAATGTTTGAGCTGTATCCGGAGCAGCGCGCCGAAGGTGAGATTCTGCTGGATGGCGACAATATTCTGACTAATACTCAGGATATTGCGCTGCTGCGGGCGAAAGTGGGTATGGTTTTCCAGAAGCCGACGCCGTTCCCAATGTCGATTTATGACAATATCGCTTTCGGTGTACGCCTGTTTGAAAAGCTGTCACGTGCGGATATGGACGAGCGCGTGCAGTGGGCGTTGACCAAGGCCGCGTTATGGAACGAAACCAAAGATAAACTGCACCAGAGCGGCTATTCGCTCTCTGGTGGTCAGCAGCAGCGTCTGTGTATCGCTCGTGGTATCGCGATCCGCCCGGAAGTGTTGCTGCTTGACGAGCCGTGTTCAGCGCTGGACCCGATCTCCACCGGGCGCATTGAAGAGCTGATCACCGAGCTGAAACAGGATTACACCGTCGTTATCGTTACCCACAACATGCAGCAGGCTGCGCGTTGTTCAGACCATACGGCATTTATGTATCTTGGCGAGCTGATTGAATTCAGTAACACGGACGATCTGTTTACCAAGCCCGCGAAGAAGCAAACTGAAGATTATATTACTGGCCGCTACGGTTGATTGCCCTACTGCTTTCACAGGCTCTAACCAGTTGGGCATTCAGGAGACACCATGGACAACCTAAACCTTAATAAACATATTTCCGGCCAGTTCAATGCTGAACTGGAGTATATCCGCACCCAGGTGTTGACCATGGGTGGGCTGGTGGAACAGCAGCTTTCTGATGCCATCACTGCGATGCACAATCAGGATAGCGAGCTGGCAAAACGGGTCATTGACGGCGATAAGCAGGTCAACATGATGGAAGTTGCGATCGATGAAGCCTGCGTGCGCATCATCGCGAAACGCCAGCCAACCGCCAGCGACCTGCGTCTGGTGATGGCGATCATCAAAACCATCGCCGAGCTGGAACGTATCGGCGATGTCGCGGATAAAATCTGCCGCACTGCGCTGGAGAAGTTTTCTCAACAGCACCAGCCGCTGCTGGTCAGCCTGGAGTCGCTGGGACGCCACACCGTGCAGATGCTGCATGATGTGCTGGACGCCTTCGCGCGTATGGATCTGGACGAAGCGGTCCGTATTTATCGCGAAGATAAGAAAGTCGATCAGGAATATGAGGGCATCGTGCGTCAGCTGATGACCTACATGATGGAAGATTCACGCACCATCCCCAGCGTGCTGACTGCCCTGTTCTGCGCCCGTTCAATCGAGCGTATCGGCGACCGTTGCCAGAACATTTGCGAGTACATTTTCTATTTCGTGAAGGGTCAGGACTTCCGCCACGTTGGCGGCGACGAGCTGGACAAACTGCTGGCGGGTAAAGACCCGAAAGAGTAATCCCGGCGATACCGCGCGTGCCGGGCTACAGAGCAGCGTAGCCCGGCCGAGCAGGCTCTTACCGCGTGACCTCCCACCCTCGTGCTTTCCACAGCGCTGGCAACTGTGCCAGATCGGTAAAGGTCGTCACTTTTGGATGGTCGATCGGTTTGTTGTGCGGATCGGCGCAGAAGTAAAAGACCTCCATGCCAGCATCGATTCCTGACTGCGCGCCCGCGCTGGAATCATCCACCAGAATGCAGTTCTCAACGTTAACGTTCATCGCTTTTGCCGCGTGAAACATCAGTGCCGGGTCTGGTTTCCAGCGCTGGATATCGTAGCCGCTGTACAGCTGTTCAGGGAAATGATGCAGCATGCCGGTTCTCCCGAGCGAGTGCTGCATTTTGCTGACCGGGCCGTTAGAGACGACGCACATCGGCACGCTAACCGCATCCAGCAGCGTTTCCGCCCCGGCAATGGCCTGCAGCTCTGAGTCAAACAGACGCGCAACTTCTGCCCGATAAATCGGTTCAAGCTCCGGTTTTTGTAGGTTGACGCCGTATTCTTCGTTGATGGTATCGATGATTTCGTAGAGTTTTACCCCCTTGAAACGTTTGAATATTTCTTCCAGATCCAGCGTAATGCCGAACGTGTGGAACATGTGAACATAGGCGCGGGAACAGATCACCTCGCTGTCGACCAGCGTGCCGTCACAGTCGAAAAACAGAGCTTCTATTTGGGACATGCCGTTTCCATTTAAACAAGTTTAACGTTTTCGTAATGCGTATTGGTGCCACGCAATCGTTGCCGTATAAGCAAATTCAATGAAAAAAAGTTACCATACAACTGCACCTGGTGTCGCATTTTGGTATAGGATAGCGACGAATTTTCCCTCCTTAAGTTCGGAAACCGATAATGAGTCAACAACAAACCAGCCAGTCTTCTGGCCAGGGTCTGCTGGAGCGCGTGTTCAAACTACGTGAACACGGCACGACGGCACGTACCGAAGCGATAGCAGGTTTCACCACCTTTTTGACAATGGTCTACATTGTTTTTGTTAACCCACAAATTCTTGGCGTGGCGGGTATGGATACCAGCGCCGTGTTTGTGACAACCTGTCTGATCGCCGCCTTCGGTAGTATTCTGATGGGGCTGTTTGCTAACCTGCCGGTTGCGCTGGCGCCAGCAATGGGTCTGAACGCATTCTTTGCCTTTGTCGTGGTACAGGCCATGGGTCTGCCGTGGCAGGTGGGGATGGGGGCTATCTTCTGGGGCGCCGTAGGCCTGCTGCTGCTGACCATTTTCCGCGTCCGTTACTGGATGATTGCCAATATTCCGGTCAGTCTGCGTGTGGGGATCACCAGCGGTATCGGTCTGTTTATCGGCATGATGGGGCTGAAAAATGCCGGCGTGATTGTCGCCAACAAAGATACGCTGGTTAGTATCGGCAACCTGACCTCTCACAGCGTGCTGCTGGGGATCCTCGGCTTCTTTATTATTGCCATCCTGGCCTCCCGTAATATTCATGCGGCAGTACTGGTCTCTATCGTCGTCACGACGCTGTTAGGCTGGATGCTGGGTGATGTGCACTACACCGGGATTGTGTCCGCGCCGCCGAGCATCACTTCGGTGATTGGTCATGTGGATTTAGCCGGTTCGTTTAACCTCGGCCTGGCAGGCATCATCTTCTCCTTCATGCTGGTTAACCTGTTCGACTCTTCCGGTACCCTGATCGGCGTGACCGATAAAGCCGGTCTTGCCGATGAGAAAGGTAAGTTCCCGCGTATGAAGCAGGCGCTGTTTGTCGACAGTATCTCATCGGTGGCAGGTTCCTTTATCGGTACCTCTTCGGTGACGGCCTATATCGAATCCTCCTCCGGCGTCTCTGTGGGCGGGCGTACCGGCCTGACGGCAGTGGTTGTCGGGCTCCTGTTCCTGCTGGTGATTTTCCTGTCACCGCTGGCGGGAATGGTGCCGGCTTATGCGGCTGCGGGGGCGCTGATTTACGTGGGTGTGCTGATGACATCCAGCCTGGCGCGCGTGAAGTGGGACGATCTGACGGAAGCGGTACCGGCGTTTATTACCGCGGTGATGATGCCGTTTAGCTTCTCGATTACCGAAGGGATTGCGTTAGGTTTTATCTCTTACTGCGTGATGAAGATTGGTACCGGTCGCCTGCGCGATCTCAGCCCATGCGTGATTATTGTGTCACTGCTGTTTGTGCTGAAAATTGTGTTTATCGACGCCCATTAATGTGGCGCACAACACCCTCTCCCCGCAGGGAGAGGGTGATTTACTTACGCTTTCACACGCTGAATATACTCACCAAAGGCGCTCAGCTGTCCGCTCAGATGATCGAGCGTGCTCTGATCGACCACCTCGCCCGACTGCGGGTCCACTTTGTTCTGAATCACGCCGCCCATAAACTCCGGTTTGTTCATCACCATCGCGTCGAGGAACACCAGAATCTGGCGCAGGTGATACTGGCAACGCGCGCCACCGATAGCTCCCATCGAGCTGGTTTGAATCAGCACCGGTTTACCAGATAGCGGCTGCTCAGGCAGACGGGACAGCCAGTCAATCGCATTCTTCAGGCCGCCCGGCACCGAGTAGTTATACTCCGGTGTCACAATAACAACGCCGTCGGCTTCACGAATCTGCTGTGCAATATCCTGCACGCTTTGCGGGAATCCCTCTTCCTGCTGAAAATCCGCGTCATATAGCGGAATGTCGCCAATGGATGGCAGTGCGGAGATCGCCATGTTCGCCGGCGCGATCCCAGGCAGGGTACGGGCGACCATGCCATTAAAAGACCCTTTGCGCAGACTTCCGAGTAACGTAACAACTTTCAACGTATCAGACATGATTGCTCCTTTGCATCATGATGGCCGGACTGACCGGTCAGTTGAGGGAGAGTGCTTTTTCTACGGGGAGGCTGGTAAAACGCATCAGCCGGGCGGCGGACTCTTTTGCCCGCATCTGGGCGTCCGGCAGATTACGCCAGCCTTCCTGATGATGATATTCCCAGACTTTGAGCTGGCCGATGGCGGGGGTGGCGGCAATGGACCACACCAGCACCGTTTCTGCGTCACAGAGAGCCTCTACAGGCTGCATGTTGGTGGTTCGCAGACGACCCGCGCCGGGCAGCAGCTGCAGGCGCACCGGGTCTTCACCGGTCAGCTTCAGCACGCTCCGACGCAGAGCTACCAGCTGGGCGCGCGCTTCATCGGGATCGTGCTGGATGTTAATCCACAAATTCTCATTGCTGTTGAAGACATAGCGGTTCGGGTCGTGCAGCGGATGGATCCCGCGCGAGGCGTTCTGGAGTTCCATATCCAGCCCGCAGTCGCCTTCGGTGGTCAGCGCGACGCCAACAATATTCCCGGCATAAGAGATGGAAAAGCGCGGTAGGTTGGGATCGGAAAAGACCGGCCGACCGTTATCGTCATTGGTGATATCGGGCAGCTCGCTAATGCCATACAGCATAAACAGCAGCTCGGCGAGCAGTGAACGTGATGCGCGGTAGCGACTCTGCCGATACTCGGGCAGGCGCTGGGCGGATTGGTAGCAGGCCGCTGACAGTCGTGTCGATAGCGGCTCCCTGGTGCTGAGTATCCCTCTTGCAAAATGCGTTGCCATTCGTCGCTCCGTGATTAATGGTCATTGGAAAATTCTGAGGTCTATTATCACCTGGTATTGATAGGTTTTAATGCGGAATTCCCCCCTTGAAAAGGGTATTTATGCGAACTTTACAATTTCTTGCGCAGGCAGGAGAGGAGGAGCAACAAAATCGGCTTATAACGGGCCTTGATAGAGTTGTTTGAGGGTCTCTCTGAGCCAGACGATCTTCGGGTTACTGCTATTACGTTTATGCCACAGCAGGGTGAACGGCACGCGCGTTTTTTCCAGGAGCTGAGGTTCCAGCGGCAGCGGACGCGACACCAGCGGGAGGTGGTGCTGGCTGTTATAGTGATGGCAATAGCGCGGCGCGGTGGCCAGCATGGTGTGATGTGGCTGGGCCGCCATAAACAGCGACTGTTCAAAGCCCGGCAAGGTTAACGCGACGGTCCGTTTGTGCCCCATATCGTGCAGAATGTCATCCAGCGCCCAGGTATCGCTCTGTTCCCAGCTGATATTGATATGCGGGTAGCGTAAAAAGGTCTCCAGATTCCACTCCTCGGAGAGGGCCGGGTGATCTTCACGTAGCCAGACCTGAGGCAGGTCGGTAAACAGGACGTCAAAATCGATATACCACGGCAGCTGGCTTAACTGCTCCCGTGAACGCGGATGCGTTTCCCGCCCGCAAAAGCCGATGTCGACCTCGCCGCGAATAATCGCGTCCAGCGAGTCGTAATCCCAGTTACGCAGGCGGATCAGCGCCTGGGGATAGCGCTGATAGATCTGCTGCGACAGGGTATTAAACAGTATCATCAGCAGCGGTGACTCCGCCGCCAGTTCGAACTTCAGGCCGCTTGGCGTAGCGTGATGAGGTTTATCGAGGATTTGGTGACCGATCTGCATCCAGTCCGCCAGATCCTGCTCCATGCTGGACATCAATGGCGTCGGTGACAGGCCGAGCGGGGTTTTGACAAACAAGGGATCGTCAAACCACGCGCGCAGCTTGGCTAACGATTTGCTCACCGCCGACGGCGAAACGTTCATCCGTTTCGCCGTACGGGTCACGCTATGCTCCTGCGTCAGAAGCTGCAGGCAGAGTAATAAATTAAGATCGAGACTCGACAGGGGCTTCTTCATAGTGTTGCGCGACCCGTGCTGGGGAGGTGGCCAGAATCAGTACAAGGCTCACTATGCTACAACCAATGAGTATCCCGATCAGCATATTCATCGCACTAAGCCCCACAATCGCCGCCAGCCAAATCCACAACGACGAACCGCAGACCTGAGCAATCCCCAGTACGGAGCTGGCCACGCCTGCCCGCAGGGTAAATGGCCCCAGCGCCTGGCTCATGGCCACGCCGAACCCCACCGAGAAGCCGGCGCAAATCAGCGCCAGGCCCAGCAGGGTGACGGTCTGGCTGGTGGCGAGGCTGAGCAAGACACCGGCAAGCAGGAACATCACCTGCGAGGTCAGCATCAGGGTGCGCGGTTTAAATATCGTGAGGGCGAAGGGGGTGGAGAACGACACCATCATGCTCACCAGCGCCATTAAGGCCATCGCCATTGAATATTGTCCACGATCGAACCCCATCTCTTCCATCATCAACACCGGTGAAACATTCACGTAGGTCAGGATCGCTGTGACGCTAAGAGTGGTAATAGCGATACGGCTGAGGAAAAAGCGGTTCAACAGTGACTCAGCAACCGTATCCTGCCCGGCAGTAGCCAGCGAGTGCGCTACCGGTCGCGTTTCCCGCAGGAGAAAGACCGAGAGCAGGCCGACCATTACACCCATGCCGGTCATGGTATAGAACAGGCTTTGCCATGGGTATTTCAGCATAATCAGGTGGCCCAGTACCGGCGCCAGAACCGGGATAATGCAGGTGATACCATTCAACAGCGACAGGACTTTCGCGCGACGGCGATCGTCGAGGGTATCGCGCAGGACGGCGAAAGCGACCACGTAGCAGCTTCCGGCACCGATGCCCTGCATAAAGCGCCCAACCAGAAAGAGGTCGCTGGTATGCGCATGTGCGCAGAGCACGGATGCGAGAATAAACACCGCAGAGCCAAACAGCGCGACCGGCTTACGCCCGGACCTATCGGCAATTCTGCCGGCAAACAGCATCGCGGCAGCCATACCGGCCAGATAGACCGAGAACGCGATATGTAGCTGCGCTTCGCTGGCACCGAGATCCTGCGCAATACGCGGCAGCCCCACCAGATACATATCGATGCCGGATGGATAGAGCAAAACCAGCGCAAAACTACAGATCAGAAAGCGTGCCATAAGACCCCCGGGAAAATAGTGGGGTACAGAGTAATGGCTATTGCATGGCAGCACGAGTTGCCATTTGGACAACAATGATTTCCTGAGAGGAAAAACCCTCCTACAGATCGCAGGGTGAGAGGGCGCTAAAACGAAAAAACCCGTGTTAACAATGTGTTAACACGGGTTAGTCAAGACTCACTTACTGCGCTTATTTACCGATACAGAAGCTGGAGAAAATCCGTCCCAGCAGATCATCGGAGGTAAATTCGCCGGTGATTTCGCTTAACGCCTGCTGGGCGAGGCGCAGCTCTTCCGCCAGCAGCTCACCGGCCCACGCGCCAAGCAGCTGGGCTTTACCCTGTTGCAGATGGTTGGCAGCGTCGGATAGCGCCTGCAGGTGGCGACGACGGGCAAGGAAACCACCTTCCATATTGGTTTCAAAGCCCATGCTCTGCTTAAGATGATTGCGCAGAACATCCACGCCCTCGCCGGTGCGTGCCGACAGGCGGATCAGTGAGTGGCCATTCACTTCACTGAGGCCCAGCGTTTCACCGGTGACGTCGGCTTTGTTGCGTACCACCGTAATCGGCAGTTTCGCCGGTAAGCGTTCGATAAAGTCCGGCCAGATTTCTGCCGGATCGACGGCGCTGGTGGTGGTGCCATCGACCATAAACAGCACCCGGTCGGCCTGCTCGATCTCCTGCCAGGCGCGTTCAATACCGATGCGCTCAACTTCATCGCTGGCATCACGCAGGCCAGCAGTATCGATGATATGCAGCGGCATACCGTCAATATGGATATGCTCTCGCAGGACGTCGCGGGTGGTTCCAGCGATGTCGGTGACAATCGCTGCTTCACGCCCGGCCAGCGCGTTCAGCAGGCTCGATTTCCCGGCGTTCGGGCGACCGGCAATGACCACTTTCATCCCTTCACGCAGCAGGCTACCCTGGCGCGCTTCGGCGCGAACGGCATCGAGGTCGGCGATCACGCCGTTGAGCTGGGCTTCAATTTTCCCGTCGGAGAGGAAGTCTATCTCCTCATCCGGGAAGTCGATGGCCGCTTCCACGTAGATGCGCAGGTGAGTGAGTGCTTCCACAAGATGGTTTACGCGCGTGGAGAATGCGCCCTGCAGGGAGTTCAGCGCGGAACGTGCCGCCTGCTCGGAGCTGGCGTCAATCAGGTCAGCAATTGCTTCGGCCTGGGCTAAATCGAGCTTGTCGTTCAAAAACGCGCGCTCGGAGAACTCACCGGGGTTGGCAATGCGTAAACCAGGCAGGGTCAGAATGCGTTTGAGCAGCAGGTCGAGAATGACCGGGCCACCGTGGCCCTGGAGCTCCAGCACATCTTCACCGGTAAAGGAGTTCGGGCCAGGGAACCACAGTGCAATCCCCTGATCCAGCGGCGTACCGTCGGCATCTTTAAAAGGCAGATAATCGGCATAGCGCGGTTTGGGGAGCTTGCCCAGCACCGCCTGTGCCACGTCGCGTGCCCTCAGGCCAGAGATTCGCAGAATGCCCACACCACCGCGTCCCGGTGGGGTTGCCTGGGCGACGATCGTGTCGTTATGGCTCATGATGACTCTCTATGTAAATGTAAAAAAGGCGGTCTATTGACCGCCTTCTCTGGCATTAACTACTACCGTAGATACTCAAAATAATTCAAGCTGCGGGAAGGCGGCAAGTTAGCGAGGCCCCAGGAGCTTACTGAAGTAAGCTCCTGGGGCGAACTAACGAAGCCAACGTATCAGCGGCTTGAAGAATGAAGAGTCTCAGCTCTTTTTCTTCTCGCGGCTATGCAGCCCACGTTTTTCCAGACCACGATAAATCAGCTGCTGCTGAATGATGGTGACCAGGTTGCTGACGATATAGTAAACCACCAGACCAGACGGGAACCACAGGAAGAACACCGTGAAGATGACCGGCATAAAGGTCATGATCTTCTGCTGCATCGGGTCGGTCACGGTGGTCGGCGACATCTTCTGAATGAAGAACATCGTGGCGCCCATGATGATCGGCAGGATGTAGTACGGGTCTTGTGCAGACAGGTCGTGGATCCACAGGATAAACGGCGCATGACGCAGTTCAACCGAGGCGCTCAGCATGTAGTACAGCGCAAGGAAGATTGGCATCTGGATAATCAGCGGGAAACAGCCACCCAGCGGGTTAACCTTCTCGGCTTTATACAGCGCCATCATTTCCTGACTTTGGCGCTGTTTATCGTCACCAAGACGCTCACGCATTGCCTGAATTTTCGGCTGCAGCATACGCATCTTCGCCATGGAGGTGTACTGCGCTTTGGTCAGCGGGTACATGATGCCACGAACGATAAAGGTAATAACGATGATCGAGAAGCCCCAGTTGCCCAGGAAGCTATGGATCCATTTCAGCAGCTTGAACAGCGGCTGAGAGATGAACCACAACCAGCCGTAGTCAACGGTCAGATCCAGGTGCGGCGCAACGGCAGCCATTTTGTCCTGAATTGCCGGGCCAACCCACAGTACGCTTTGCAGCTTGTCGGTCTGTCCTGGCTGAACCAGTACCGGCTGAGATTTATAGCCGATAGCGACAACACCGTTGCCAAGGTTCGAGGTGTAGAAGTTATTCGTACCGTTGTTTTCCGGAACCCATGCTGTCGTAAAGTACTGCTGCAGCATCGCAACCCAACCGTTTTTGGTGTTGGTGTTCAGGTTCTCGTTATCGACGATGGTATCGAATTTATACTTTTCGTACTTCGACTCAGAAGTGGAATACGCAGCGCCACGGAAAGTGTGCATGGTAGACAGGCCACCGGTTTGCGTATCACGGCTGGTCGGCAGCGCTGCCGTTTGTTTCAGCTGACCGAACGTCGAAACTTCCAGCGGTTTTTCACCGGTGTTCTGCACGTTATAGCTCACGTTCACCGCATAATCACCACGTTTCAGGGTGAAGGTTTTGGTGAATACGTTGCCAGCTTTATCGGTATAGGTCAGCGGAATGACGATTTCGTTCTGGCCTTCGGCCAGTACAAACGCATCTTTATCGACGTTATACAGCGGACGTGGGCCGTTAGCCGGGTTATCCGGGCCGTCACGACCGGTTAAGCCGCTCTGTGCCTGATAGATAAACTGTGGCGTGGTTTCCAGTAACTGGAACGGTTCGTCTGACTTCAGTGCTTTCGGGTAAGTCGGAAGCAGTGCCTGCTCAATATCACCACCACGGGTGTTGATAGTCAGCTCCAGCACGTCAGTTTTAACCGTAATCAGTTTCCCTTGGCCACTGGCCGGTACGCCCTGGTCTGCGGCGCTACCCGCTGCTGTGGTCGTAGTCTGCGTGGTCTGCTGCTGGGCTTGAGGATTGTTATCCTGCTCCCAGGCTTGCCAGATCATGAAAGACACGAACAACAAAGCGATGATAAGAAGATTGCGTTGCGAATCCATCGTTAGTGTTCTCTGGTATCAAATGGTCCAGGCGGGACGGGGTCGTCACCACCAGGGTGTAAAGGGTGGCATTTTAATACGCGTTTCACTGTCAACCAACTGCCTTTTATCATTCCAAACCTGCGCAAGGCCTCAATTCCGTACTGAGAACAGGTAGGCGTGAAACGACAATGCGGCCCGAGTAGCGGACTAATCAGGCGCTGATAGACCCGGATAAGGCCTATCAGGACCCTGGAGCCAGGCGACAATGGCGGCGCCATAATTTTTCCAACGCTTCCGAGAGAGCACGGTTATCGAGGTCAGCAACCCCTTTTTTTGCCACCACCACGAAATCCATAGGCGGGAGTTCATGTTGACGCAAACGAAAGCTTTCACGCGTCAGACGTTTAATCCGATTGCGTTCATGCGCGCGCTTGACGTTTTTCTTGGCGACGGTAAGACCGATGCGGGGATGCCCCAGCGAATTCAGGCGGCCGAGGATGGTGATTTGCGGCGTGCCAGCCCGTTGTGGCTGCTGGAAGACGAAAGTGAAATGACTGGGAGTTAACAAACGTAACTCCCTGGGAAATGCGAGCTTAACCACGCAGGGTTAGCTTTATTACTTGGAAACGGTCAGACGAGCACGGCTTTTAGCACGACGACGTGCCAGAACCTGACGACCATTTTTAGTAGCCATACGTGCACGGAAGCCGTGAGAACGGTTGCGCTTCAGTACAGACGGTTGAAAAGTGCGTTTCATGGCGGTTTCTACCTAAACTTGAATAATTTCACTGACTTTTGCGTATACCCGAACGAACTTCGAACGACTTACGCCTCAGCGATGGTGATTAAAGAGGCCGGATTGTAATAATTGTACACTCCGGAGTCAATTCTCTTTCCTTATTTCTCGTACTTCGTTGCACAAAAAATGACCTGCGACAGTCGACGGAAAACGGGCATTACGCGCCGGGTGGAGGATTATACGGCCTGACGGGTAAAGCGCAAGGATCGTAAAGGATCTTTGTTAGATCGTTTAGACCCAAAACCGACATAGCTCATTAAATTTTCCGATATGTGGCTGAAATCGTCCCCCACTCTGCGCTGGATCGATTACACTTACCCGGCTTTGATCCTTCCTGTGGATAAATCGGGAAGAATCTGTTGAGAAACAGAAGATCTCTTTCTCAGTTTAGGCTATGATCCCCGGTCCTGATCGCGATCTACCGATCCGCATCGGATAAATACCGCAGATAGCGGTTCGCGCGTCACCCCTTTTGTGCAGGGGCTTTTCGGCCAATGCAGGGTCTTGTCGACGTGTGCCAACAATCACGATTGTTTCTTTTTTTCTTTATATCGATTTTATGTTCGAGTGGAGTCCGCCGTGTCACTTTCGCTTTGGCAGCAGTGTCTTGCCCGATTGCAGGATGAGTTACCAGCCACAGAATTCAGTATGTGGATACGCCCGTTGCAGGCGGAATTGAGCGATAACACGCTGGCACTGTATGCGCCAAACCGTTTTGTGCTCGATTGGGTAAGGGATAAATACCTCAATAATATCAATGGACTCCTCAATGATTTTTGCGGTGCTGATGCCCCACAGCTGCGATTTGAAGTCGGCACCCGCCCGGCCGTACAGGTGCAAAGAGGCGCGGTAACGAACAACGTTGCGGCCACCGTACCGGCGGCACAGGTGCAGACGGCGCGCGTGGCGCCCACCATTGTGCGTCCTGGCTGGGATAACGTCCCGGCGCCGGCGGAACCGACCTACCGCTCTAATGTTAACGTCAAACATACCTTCGATAACTTTGTTGAAGGTAAGTCGAACCAGCTGGCCCGCGCCGCAGCACGTCAGGTCGCGGATAATCCTGGCGGCGCTTATAACCCTTTATTCCTCTATGGTGGTACCGGTCTGGGTAAAACCCACCTGTTGCACGCGGTCGGTAACGGCATCGTCGCGCGCAAACCGAACGCCAAAGTGGTTTATATGCACTCAGAGCGTTTTGTTCAGGACATGGTTAAAGCCCTGCAGAACAACGCCATTGAAGAGTTCAAACGTTACTACCGCTCCGTAGACGCCCTACTGATCGATGATATTCAGTTCTTTGCTAATAAAGAGCGTTCTCAGGAAGAGTTCTTCCACACCTTTAATGCCCTGCTGGAAGGTAATCAGCAGATCATTCTGACGTCGGATCGTTATCCGAAAGAGATCAATGGTGTTGAGGATCGTCTGAAATCCCGCTTCGGCTGGGGCCTGACGGTGGCGATCGAGCCGCCTGAGCTGGAAACCCGCGTGGCGATCCTGATGAAAAAGGCCGACGAAAACGACATTCGTCTGCCGGGTGAAGTCGCCTTCTTTATTGCCAAGCGTTTACGTTCAAACGTGCGTGAGCTGGAAGGGGCACTGAACCGCGTTATCGCCAACGCCAACTTTACCGGACGGGCGATCACCATCGATTTCGTGCGCGAAGCGCTGCGCGATCTGCTGGCTCTGCAGGAAAAACTGGTCACTATCGACAATATTCAAAAGACGGTGGCGGAGTACTACAAGATTAAGGTAGCGGATTTGCTGTCTAAACGCCGCTCCCGTTCGGTGGCGCGACCACGCCAGATGGCGATGGCGCTGGCGAAAGAGCTGACCAACCACAGCCTGCCGGAAATCGGCGATGCGTTTGGCGGCCGCGACCATACCACCGTGCTGCATGCATGCCGTAAGATCGAGCAGTTGCGTGAAGAAAGCCATGATATCAAAGAAGATTTCTCCAATTTAATCAGAACATTATCCTCGTGACGCTATGAAATTTACCGTAGAACGTGAACATTTATTAAAACCGCTGCAACAGGTGAGCGGTCCCTTAGGTGGCCGTCCGACGCTGCCCATTCTCGGTAACCTGCTGCTTCAGGTTTCGGATGGCGCCTTGTCGCTGACCGGCACGGACCTTGAAATGGAAATGGTGGCGCGCGTTGCGCTAATTCAGCCGCATGACGCGGGCGCAACCACCGTTCCGGCACGTAAATTTTTTGATATCTGCCGCGGCCTGCCTGAAGGCGCGGAGATTGCGGTACAGCTGGAGGGCGACCGGATGCTGGTGCGCTCCGGGCGCAGCCGTTTCTCTCTGTCGACCCTGCCTGCAGCAGATTTCCCGAACCTTGATGACTGGCAGAGCGAAGTTGAATTTACCCTGCCGCAGGCGACCATGAAGCGTCTGATTGAAGCCACGCAGTTTTCGATGGCGCATCAGGATGTTCGCTACTACTTAAACGGCATGCTGTTTGAAACCGAAGGTGACGAACTGCGTACCGTTGCCACTGACGGACACCGCCTGGCGGTCTGTTCAA
Organism: Klebsiella sp. B345; assembly: GCF_051131735.1. Classification (NCBI taxonomy): domain Bacteria; kingdom Pseudomonadati; phylum Pseudomonadota; class Gammaproteobacteria; order Enterobacterales; family Enterobacteriaceae; genus Klebsiella; species Klebsiella sp. B345. The sequence goes on along the minus strand of NZ_CP180443.1, from coordinate 2,955,562 downwards.
TGCCGTTGGGCGAATCGCTGCCGAACCATTCGGTGATCGTGCCGCGTAAAGGGGTTATTGAGCTGATGCGCATGCTGGACGGCGGCGATACGCCGCTGCGCGTGCAGATTGGCAGCAATAATATTCGCGCCCACGTCGGTGATTTTATCTTCACCTCGAAGCTGGTTGACGGTCGTTTCCCGGATTATCGCCGCGTATTGCCGAAGAACCCGGACAAGCACCTCGATGCCGGCTGCGATATTCTGAAGCAGGCTTTTGCCCGCGCGGCGATCCTCTCGAACGAGAAGTTCCGTGGCGTGCGTCTGTATGTCAGTGAAAACCAGCTGAAAATTACCGCTAATAACCCGGAACAGGAAGAAGCAGAAGAGATTCTTGATGTTTCTTACTCCGGCAGCGAGATGGAAATCGGCTTTAACGTCAGCTACGTGCTGGATGTGCTGAATGCGCTGAAGTGCGAAAACGTCCGTATTCTGCTGACCGACTCGGTTTCGAGCGTCCAGATTGAAGATGCAGCCAGTCAGAGCGCGGCTTACGTTGTCATGCCAATGCGTTTATAGAAAAGTATCGGGCTATCTTACTTGTTATTCTGGCTCCGGGCAGTGCTCGCAATCCTCACGTACTTTAGTACGCTCCGGTTGCTGCGCGCTGGCCGTAACCAGACTAGCTGCGACGATAACGCCCTGGCTATGAGTTGATATGTCGCTAACCCGATTACTCATCAAAGACTTCCGCAATATTGAAAATGCGGATCTCGCTTTATCCCCTGGCTTTAACTTCCTGGTGGGTGCCAACGGCAGCGGTAAAACCAGCGTGCTGGAAGCTATCTATACGCTTGGCCACGGTCGGGCGTTTCGCAGTTTGCAAATCGGCCGGGTGATCCGCCACGAACAAGAGTCGTTTATTCTGCACGGACGTCTGCAGGGCGGCGAGCGTGAGGTCTCCATCGGCTTGACCAAAGATAAGCAGGGCGACAGCAAGGTGCGGATTGACGGCACCGATGGCCACAAGGTGGCGGAGCTGGCACACCTGATGCCGATGCAGCTGATTACGCCGGAAGGGTTTACTTTACTCAACGGCGGCCCCAAATACAGAAGAGCCTTCCTTGACTGGGGATGCTTTCACAATGAAGCCGGGTTCTTTACCGCCTGGAGCAACCTCAAGCGCCTGCTGAAGCAGCGTAATGCCGCGTTGCGCCAGGTGAGTCGCTATGCTCAGATACGGCCCTGGGATCAGGAACTGATTCCGCTGGCGGAAGAAATCAGCCGTTGGCGTGCCGAATATAGCGCCGCTATCGTCGAAGACATGGCGGATACCTGTAAGCAGTTTTTACCTGAATTCTCTCTGGCCTTCTCCTTCCAGCGCGGCTGGGAGAAAGAAACGGATTACTCCGAGGTTCTTGAGCGAAATTTCGAGCGTGACCGCATGCTGACCTACACCGCCCACGGCCCGCACAAAGCGGATTTCCGCATTCGTGCCGATGGTGCGCCGGTCGAAGATACTTTGTCACGTGGGCAGCTTAAACTCCTGATGTGCGCGCTACGACTGGCGCAGGGAGAGTTTTTAACCCGCGAAAGCGGAAGACGCTGTCTGTATCTGATAGATGATTTTGCCTCGGAACTGGACGACGCAAGGCGCGGTTTGCTTGCCAGCCGCTTAAAAGCCACGCAGTCGCAGGTTTTCGTCAGCGCTATCAGCGCTGAACACGTAATGGACATGTCGGACAAAAATTCGAAGATGTTCACCGTGGAAAAGGGTAAAATAACGGATTAACCTAAGTTTAAATGAGCGAGAAACGTTGATGTCGAATTCTTATGACTCCTCCAGTATCAAAGTCCTGAAAGGGCTGGATGCGGTGCGTAAGCGCCCGGGTATGTATATCGGCGACACGGATGACGGCACCGGTCTGCACCACATGGTATTCGAGGTTGTGGATAACGCTATCGACGAAGCGCTCGCAGGTTACTGTAAAGATATCGTTGTCACCATCCATAGCGATAACTCTGTCTCCGTACAGGATGACGGGCGCGGTATTCCGACCGGTATTCACCCGGAAGAGGGCGTATCGGCGGCAGAAGTCATCATGACCGTCCTGCACGCAGGCGGTAAATTCGATGATAACTCTTATAAAGTTTCCGGCGGCCTGCACGGCGTAGGCGTTTCCGTGGTTAACGCCCTGTCGCAGAAGCTGGAGCTGGTTATTCAGCGCGACAATAAAGTTCACCGTCAGATCTATACGCACGGTGTGCCACAGGCCCCGCTGGCAGTGACCGGTGAGACCGAAAAAACCGGCACCATGGTACGTTTCTGGCCAAGCTATGAAACCTTCACCAACGTTATTGAATTCGAATACGAGATCCTGGCAAAACGTCTGCGTGAGCTGTCGTTCCTGAACTCCGGGGTGTCTATCCGCCTGCGCGACAAGCGTGACGGTAAAGAAGACCATTTCCACTACGAAGGCGGCATTAAGGCGTTCGTTGAGTATCTCAACAAGAACAAAACGCCGATCCACCCGAATATCTTCTATTTCTCCACCGAGAAAGACGGTATTGGCGTAGAAGTTGCGCTGCAGTGGAACGATGGCTTCCAGGAAAACATCTACTGCTTCACCAACAACATCCCGCAGCGCGATGGCGGTACTCACCTTGCGGGCTTCCGCGCGGCGATGACCCGTACTCTGAACGCCTACATGGACAAAGAAGGCTACAGTAAAAAAGCCAAAGTCAGCGCCACCGGCGATGATGCGCGCGAAGGCCTGATTGCCGTTGTCTCCGTGAAGGTGCCGGATCCGAAATTCTCCTCACAGACCAAAGACAAACTGGTCTCCTCCGAGGTGAAAACGGCGGTTGAACAGCAGATGAATGAACTGCTGAACGAATACCTGCTGGAAAATCCGTCTGACGCGAAAATCGTGGTGGGCAAAATTATCGATGCGGCCCGCGCTCGTGAAGCCGCACGTCGTGCACGTGAAATGACCCGCCGTAAAGGCGCGCTGGATCTGGCAGGCCTGCCGGGCAAACTGGCGGATTGTCAGGAACGTGACCCGGCGCTGTCCGAACTGTACCTCGTGGAAGGGGACTCCGCGGGCGGTTCTGCTAAGCAGGGCCGTAACCGTAAGAACCAGGCTATCCTGCCGCTGAAGGGTAAAATCCTCAACGTCGAGAAAGCCCGTTTCGACAAGATGCTCTCTTCTCAGGAAGTCGCGACGCTGATCACCGCCCTGGGCTGTGGTATCGGCCGTGACGAATACAACCCGGATAAGCTGCGTTACCACAGCATCATTATCATGACCGATGCGGACGTCGATGGTTCGCACATCCGTACGCTGCTGCTGACCTTCTTCTACCGTCAGATGCCGGAAATCGTTGAACGTGGTCATGTCTACATTGCCCAGCCGCCGCTGTACAAAGTGAAGAAAGGCAAGCAGGAACAGTACATCAAAGACGATGAAGCGATGGACCAGTACCAGATTTCTATCGCTCTGGATGGCGCGACCCTGCACACCAACGCCAGCGCGCCGGCACTGGCGGGCGAACCGTTAGAAAAACTGGTGGCTGAATTCAACGGCACGCAGAAAATGATTGTTCGCATGGAACGTCGCTTCCCGAAATCGCTGCTGAAAGAGCTGATTTACCAGCCAACCCTGAACGAAGCCGATCTCTCTGATGAGCAGATCGTCACCCGTTGGGTCAACGCGCTGGTGAGCGATCTGAATGAAAAAGAGCAGCACGGTAGCCAGTGGAAGTTCGACATTCACGAAAATACCGAACTGCAGTTATTCGAACCGATTATCCGCGTGCGTACCCACGGCGTAGACACTGACTATCCGCTGGATCACGAGTTTGTCACCGGTGGCGAATATCGTCGAATCTGTACCCTGGGTGAGAAACTGCGTGGGCTTATCGAAGACGACGCGTTTATCGAACGTGGCGAACGCCGTCAGCCGGTTGCCAGCTTTGAGCAGGCGCTGGAGTGGTTGGTTAAAGAGTCCCGTCGCGGCTTGTCTATCCAGCGCTATAAAGGTCTGGGCGAGATGAACCCGGATCAGCTGTGGGAAACCACCATGGATCCGGACAGCCGTCGCATGCTGCGCGTGACCGTGAAGGATGCGATTGCCGCCGACCAGCTGTTCACCACCCTGATGGGCGATGCCGTTGAACCACGCCGTGCCTTTATCGAAGAGAACGCCCTGAAAGCGGCGAATATCGATATTTAATCGTGGCGAGATGGTCATACTCAGGCCGCGCGTTCAGCGCGGCTTTTTTATGGGCGCGGCTCAGGATCCAGCGACATCACTGCCGGTAAGCGACTCACCAGCCTGTCGATAGCCATTCTCACCCTCAGTGGTAAATGCACCGTCTGTTGCCAGACCGCATGAACGGGGAAGCGCACATCCGCAGCCTGTTTGAACAGCGGGACCAGTTTTCTATTCTGCAGGTCCTGGCGCACCATCCAGCAGGGCAACCATGCAATGCCGTGTCCGGCCAGCGCGGCGTCGCAGATCGCCTGTAAATCATCCATGTTCAGTGATGACCGGGGCACTATTGTGTACGGCGTTCCTTCGTTGTCCGCCAGTTGCCAGGGTAAAACCCGACCGGCGCGTAGATAGTTGATGGCCGAATGCTGATGTAAATCGGTAATGGTCTGTGGCTGGCCGTGATTCATCAGATAATCCGGTGCGGCGCATAGAACCATTCTGTGTTCCCCCAGCTTTCTGGCGGCCAGCACGGTACTATCTGCCAGTGCGCCATTGCGCACCGCCATATCAAACCCTTCCTCGACGAGATCCACCACCCGGTCGCTGAATGACATTTCCAGCTCAAGACCTGGATGTTCCTGTGCCAGCTCAATTAACAGCGGCGCGATGCACTGGCGACCAAACAGCATGGGCATCGCGACACGCAGGCGACCACGCACCTGTTGTTTCCCGGTTTCCAGCAGCGATTCAGCACCACGAATCTCCTCCAGCGCGCGCAGGCAGTGTTCATAAAACAGGGCGCCGCTATCCGTCAGGCTCTGGCTGCGTGTTGTGCGTTGAAACAGACGCACCTCCAGCCGCTCTTCAAGCCGGGCGATGCTCTTGCCCACCGCTGAACGCGATAAGTGCAGGCGGACTGCTGCCTGAGCAAAACTCCCCGCCTCAACGGCGGCCACGAAAACGGGAATATCCTTCAGCGTATCGGTCATAGATTGTATCGATTTTGGCGTCAATGATGGGAAAAGTTATCGCCACTGGCGACGATTAGTCAACGCTAAACTGTCGCTACTGAAGCTCTTTTGATGGCAGGAGAAAAACGATGACAGAGACAATGCAACGCTGGTCAATGAACGCCCTCGGGCGAGAGAATCTCAGACTCATTCAGGAGCCTGTTCCCCAGCCTGGCCCTGGTGAAGTACGCGTGCGCGTGAACGCTGTCGCGCTCAACTATCGCGATAAAATGGTCATTGAAGGCACCATGCCGATTTCGCTTTCCTTCCCCTTTACGCCAGCATCGGATATGGCGGGCGTGGTGGAGAGTACGGGGGCGGGCGTCACGCGTTTTAAATCCGGCGATCGCGTGATCTCGACCTTCTTCCCTGAGTGGATCGACGGTAAGCCAGTCGCAGACGCTCGCCACCTGCCCTACAGAACGCTTGGGGGTTACTTCCAGGGCATGCTGGCCGAATACGTGATTGTGAATGAAAACTGGCTGGTGGCTGCCCCGGAAACGCTGGATGACGCTGAGGCCAGCACCTTACCTTGCGCAGGGCTTACCGCCTGGTTCGCGCTGGTGGAACGCGGGAATTTACGCGCCGGCCAATCGGTGCTGGTGCAAGGTACAGGGGGGGTTGCGATATTCGCTCTGCAAATTGCAAAAGCACAGGGGGCAGAGGTTTTTGTCACCTCCGGCAGCGATGAAAAGCTGGCACAGGCCAAAAAGCTCGGTGCCGATCACGGCATTAACCGGCTCAAAGGCGACTGGACGGAAGGGATATATCAGCTGACCGACGATCGCGGCATCGACCATATTATCGAAACCGTTGGTGGGGAGAACCTGAGGCATTCCCTGCGAGCCGTTGCCGTTCATGGCCGCATATCGGTAATTGGCGTTCTGGGCGGGAGTGAAATCTCGCTGCCAGCCAGCGAATTGTTGCTGAAATCGCCAGTCATTCAAGGGATTGGAGTTGGGCACCGCCGCGCGCTGGAAGACTTCGTCCGCGCCGTTGATGTCACCGGGTTAAAACCGGTGATCGAGCAGCGCTACCGCTTTAACCAGCTTGAACAGGCACTTGAACACCTCGATCGCGGTGCGTTTGGCAAAATCGTCCTCACCCGCGAGTGAGTCATGGTTCCCCAGGACTGGCATAAAAGGGGTGTTTTTGCTGCGCAATGTAGCTCTATTTTTGCGGGCTTAATCGCGTTAGCATGAGGTAGCACTCATTTATCCTGGGGATCTCATGGCTATCAAACTTATTGCAATCGATATGGACGGCACGCTGCTGCTACCTGACCATACCATCTCTCCTGCGGTTAAAGCGGCGATTGCCGCAGCACGCGCACGCGGCGTCAACGTGGTACTGACCACCGGGCGCCCGTATGCCGGGGTTCACAGCTATCTGAAAGAACTGCAGATGGAACAGCCGGGAGACTACTGCATCACCTACAACGGCGCGCTGGTACAGAAAGCGAGCGACGGCAGCACCGTGGCGCAAACGGCGCTGAGCTATGACGACTACCGCTATCTCGAGCAGCTCTCCCGTGACGTGGGGTCACATTTTCATGCCCTTGACCGCAACACGCTGTACACCGCCAACCGTGATGTAAGCTACTACACGGTGCATGAATCCTATGTCGCGACGATCCCACTGGTCTTCTGCGAAGCCGAAAATATGGATCCGAACATCCAGCTGCTGAAGGTGATGATGATCGATGAGCCGGCGATCCTCGACCAGGCTATTGCCCGCATCCCGGCGGAAGTGAAAGAGAAATATACCGTGCTGAAAAGCGCGCCATACTTCCTCGAAATCCTCGATAAACGCGTCAATAAAGGGACCGGCGTGAAATCGCTGGCCGACGCGCTGAATATCAAGCAGGACGAGATCATGGCAATTGGCGATCAGGAAAATGACATTGCGATGATTGAGTTCGCGGGCGTCGGCGTGGCGATGGACAACGCTATCCCAACGGTGAAAGAAGCCGCAAACTTTATTACTAAATCGAACCTGGAAGATGGTGTCGCCTGGGCGATTGAGAAGTACGTGTTATCTTGACCGAACTTTCAGGCCCGGCAGCTCCGGGTCTGAAAAACCTCTTATGGTGCGTAAAATTAATCACTTAGGTCTTTTTTTTGCACTGAAAGGGGGAAATCAGCACATATCCCTTCCCCTAATGACGACGAATTCTATAAGCTTTCCTGCTTAACGTTCGACGACCCCATTTCTGCTCCGAAAGAGCCTGGCTGGATGCCAGCTATACTCAAATTCGACGCTATCGAGCTTTGCTGGCCGTCGCCATTTTTTATCTCTGGAGAGCATCGTTGTTGAGCACGCTGCGTCGCGTCATTCTGTGTTGCATTACATGCTCATTTATCGGGCAGGTTCAGGCGCAGGCCCTTAATCGGGAGCAGATCGATGACTGGCTAAAACAGCTGGGCGCGAGCGACAAATTTGATGCCTCCAAAGGTATCGACTGGGGCGTGATGCCCGGTCCGTTTTATACGCCGGAATTAGGCCTGGGGATCGGAACCGCGGTGGTCGGCATGTACCGGCCCGACCCCAATGACACCCTCAGTCAAAACTCGACCTTAACGCTCAGCGGCTACGCCAGCTCTACCGGCGCCTTCGGCGTCAGCGTCAAGAATTACGCCTTTTTTGCTGACGATCGCTGGCGTATTTTTCTTGAAGGCTCTCTGGCCAATACGCCGACCTATTACTGGGGTCAGGGCTTCGCCGCTGCAGATAATGATGGCGGCAAAGAGAAATATACCGCTCAGGTGCTGACGCTGCGGCCCACGGTCTATCGCCAGCTGGTGGACAACGTCTATTTTGGCGTTGGCTGGTCGCTGGCGGCCCAGAATGCCGACGAAATGGACCGGGAAGATCTGCCGAAAATAGAAAGTACCCCTCAGGGGCCATCGGTCTTCAGTTCTGGTGTCAGTATCGATTTAACCTGGGACGATCGCGATTTTGTCCCCAACCCGCGTCAGGGCCAGTACGCTGACCTACGGTATACCCACTACGCGCCGGGCCTTGGGAGTGACACCCGATTTGACGAATTCCATCTGCACTACAGCCGCTATACCGCGCTCAGTGATAAAAGCGTGCTGGCCTGGGAGGCTGACGGGGTCTTTACTCAGGGCGATGTGCCGTGGAGCATGCTCCCGCTGCTCGGCAGCGATGAACGTATGCGCGGCTACTATCAGGGGCGCTATCGCGATAAAAACGTATTCAGCTCGCAGCTGGAGTATCGCCGTCAGCTAACCTGGCGCCACGGCATTGTTGCCTGGGTGGGCGCCGGAACGATGGGGCCGTCCGTCGATACGCTCAATGATGGCCGCTGGCTACCGACGGCGGGCGTAGGCTATCGTTTTGAATTCAAACCTAAGGTGAATATCCGCCTCGACTATGGCATTGGCAAAGGCAGCAGCGGCTTTTACTTCCAGGTCGGCGAGGCCTTCTGACCACCATTTCCCACCCATCTTCTGACGTCCCCCTCCGACAGCGCTCTCCAGATGCGCTGTTTTTTTATCTCATCAATTGTTCTTTTTGTGATCTAAATTGTAGTACAGAATTATCAATTGGTACTACTATCTGTCGCGTCAGATAAATAAAGGTGTCATGTTTGTACTGCAAAGGTGAGGCGAAAACCGCCAGTCAGAGTAAAGTAAGGCGACGTCATCTCTTAAAGGACATGCCATGAACCTGACCAAAACCGACCGCATCATCATGACGCTGGGCCGCCAGATTGTTGGGGGCAAATACGTTCCCGGTTCCGCGCTGCCGGCAGAGGCCGAGCTGTGTGAAGAGTTTGAAACCTCGCGCAATATCATCCGCGAAGTGTTTCGTTCTTTGATGGCGAAACGGCTGATTGAAATGAAACGCTATCGCGGGGCGTTTGTCGCGCCGCGTAACCACTGGAATTACCTGGATACCGAAGTCCTGCAGTGGGTACTGGAACACGATTATGACCCGCGCCTGATTGGCGCTATGAGCGAAGTACGAAATCTGGTGGAGCCGGCTATCGCCCGTTGGGCGGCAGAACGGGCAACCTCCAGCGATCTGGCGCAAATAGAAGAAGCGCTTAACGACATGATCGCCAATAACCAGGATCGTGATGCGTTTAACGAAGCCGATATTCGTTATCACGAGGCGGTACTGCAATCGGTCCATAACCCGGTGCTCCAGCAACTGACGGTAGCCATCAGCTCGTTACAGCGAGCGGTGTTTGAACGGACCTGGATGGGCGATGAGGGCAACATGCCGAAAACGCTCCAGGAACATAAGGCGCTGTTTGATGCCATCCGACATCAGGACAGCGAAGCGGCAGAGCAGGCGGCGCTCACTATGATCGCCAGCTCAACACGAAGGCTGAAGGAAATCACATGATATCTCGCTACATCGCAATAGACTGGGGTTCGACCAATCTGCGCGCCTGGCTTTATCAGGGCGACAAATGCCTGGAGAGCAGGCAATCAGAAGCAGGCGTCACTCGCCTGAATGGTAAATCCCCGGCCGCGGTGTTGAGTGAGATAACCGAAAGCTGGCGCGAAGGCGCCACTCCGGTAGTGATGGCGGGAATGGTCGGCAGCAATGTCGGCTGGAAGGTTGCTCCCTACCTGCCAGTTCCCGTCCATTTTTCAGCAATTGGCCAGCAGTTAACCGCTGTTGGCGACAATATCTGGATTATTCCCGGGCTGTGCGTCTCTGAGGATAACAACCACAACGTCATGCGTGGCGAGGAGACCCAGCTGCTCGGAGCCCGGGCGCTTGCCCCTTCTTCTGTCTATGTGATGCCCGGTACCCACTGCAAATGGGTGCAGGCAGACCGCCAGCAAATCCACCATTTCCGCACCGTAATGACCGGTGAACTGCATCACTTGCTGCTGAGCCACTCGCTGATCGGCGCCGGGCTGCCATCGCAAGTTGCGGCACCGGAAGCGTTTCATGCCGGACTCGAACGCGGGCTGGCCTCGCCTGACCTGCTGGCCCAGCTGTTTGAAGTCCGGGCGGCGCACGTCCTGGGGGCACTCCCGCGTGAACAGGTGAGCGAGTTTCTCTCCGGGCTGCTGATTGGCGCGGAAGTCGCCACCCTCAGCGAGCGCTTTGCCGGGCAGCAGGCGATCACGCTGGTTGCCGGATCAGCGCTGACCGCCCGCTACGTTCAGGCGTTTCATACCATGGGGCGCGATGTCGCCACCATTGACGGCGATACAGCATTTCAGGCTGGCATACGCTTCCTGATCGAGTCCGCCCCTGTGCTGGCGACCCGCGCAGCGGAATGATTTTGTGTAACTAAGGAGCATCGCATATGCAGTGGCAAACTACGCTTCCGCTGATCGCAATTCTGCGCGGCGTGACGCCGGAAGAGGCATTGGCGCACGTTGGCGCGGTGATTGAGGCCGGGTTCGACGCCGTTGAGATCCCGCTGAACTCTCCCGGCTGGCAGCAGAGCATTCCGGCCGTTGTCGAGGCCTTTGGCTCACGGGCGCTGATTGGCGCAGGCACCGTACTCCAGCCGGAGCAGGTTGATGAACTGGCAAAAATGGGCTGCCGGCTGATCGTGACGCCGAATATTCAGGCCGAGGTGATTCGCCGCGCGGTGGGCTACGGCATGACCGTCTGCCCGGGCTGTGCCACGGCGACGGAAGCATTTACCGCCCTGGATGCCGGCGCGCAGGCGCTGAAAGTGTTCCCCTCATCCGCTTTTGGTCCGGAGTACATCAAGGCTCTGAAAGCCGTGTTACCGCCCGACGTGCCGGTGTTCGCCGTGGGCGGCGTGACGCCAGAGAATCTGGCGCAATGGATGAAGGCCGGCTGTGTCGGCGCCGGGCTGGGCAGCGATCTGTATCGTGCCGGGCAGTCCGTCGAAAGGACCGTACAGCAGGCGACAGCATTTGTTAAAGCGTATCGAGAGGCAGTGCTATGAAAATAACCAAAGTCACCACGTACCGTTTACCTCCGCGTTGGATGTTCCTGAAAATTGAAACCGATGAAGGCGTTGTTGGCTGGGGTGAGCCGGTCATTGAAGGGCGCGCGCGTACCGTTGAAGCGGCGGTCCACGAGCTGAGCGACTATCTCATCGGTCAGGACCCAGCGCGTATAAACGACCTGTGGCAGGTGATGTACCGCGCCGGATTTTATCGTGGCGGCCCGATTCTGATGAGCGCAATTGCCGGGATCGATCAGGCATTGTGGGATATCAAAGGCAAGGTGTTGAACGCGCCGGTGTGGCAGCTGATGGGCGGTCTGGTGCGCGATAAAATCAAAGCCTACAGCTGGGTAGGGGGCGATCGTCCAGCAGAAGTGATTGACGGTATTAAAAAGCTGCGTGCCATTGGCTTTGATACCTTCAAATTAAACGGCTGTGAAGAGATGGGCGTAATCGATAATTCTCGTGCGGTTGATGCTGCGGTGAATACCGTCGCGCAAATTCGCGAAGCCTTCGGCAGCGATATTGAATTTGGCCTCGATTTTCATGGCCGCGTCAGCGCGCCAATGGCCAAAGTCTTAATTAAAGAGCTGGAACCCTATCGTCCGTTATTTATTGAAGAACCGGTACTGGCGGAGCAGGCTGAATATTATCCGAAGCTGGCAGCGCAAACCCATATTCCCATTGCGGCCGGGGAACGGATGTTCTCGCGATTCGAATTTAAGCGGGTGCTGGAAGCCGGCGGCCTGGCGATTTTACAGCCGGACCTGTCGCATGCGGGCGGTATTACCGAATGCTATAAAATTGCCGGAATGGCGGAAGCCTACGATGTGGCCTTGGCACCGCACTGCCCGTTGGGACCGATCGCGCTGGCGGCCTGCCTGCACATTGATTTCGTTTCACGCAATGCGGTACTCCAGGAGCAGAGTATGGGCATTCACTACAATAAGGGCGCGGAACTGCTCGACTTTGTGAAAAACAAAGAAGACTTCAACATGGAAGGTGGATTCTTTAAACCGCTCATGAAACCGGGGCTTGGCGTGGAAATCGATGAGGCGCGGGTGATTGAGCTCAGTAAAAATGCGCCGGACTGGCGTAATCCTTTGTGGCGGCATGCGGATGGTTCCGTCGCGGAATGGTAAATGCGCGTCATATTTCGCACTGGGGATGCGAAAAATTTGCCGCCTTTCCCCAGCACGAACTATTTAGCGCATTGCAGTCAGGTTATTAATAAAAATTTTAAACACACCCTCTGTAAACTACAGGGCATGGTGAGCGGCTTCGCTATGCCCAAAATCTGGAGACAGATTACGATGGATATTTCAGTTACCGCTGTAAAACCCGGGCGTCGCCGCTATTTGACGCTGATTATGATCTTTATTACCGTCGTTATTTGCTATGTCGACCGCGCCAATCTGGCGGTGGCATCCGTCCATATTCAGGAAGAATTTGGCATCACCAAAGCGCAAATGGGTTATGTATTCTCGGCGTTTGCCTGGCTGTATACGCTCTGCCAGATCCCGGGCGGCTGGTTCCTTGACCGTGTGGGTTCGCGTCTGACCTACTTTATTGCCATTATGGGCTGGTCGGTGGCGACATTATTCCAGGGTTTTGCCACCGGTCTGATGTCGCTGATCGGCCTGCGGGCTATTACCGGGATCTTTGAGGCGCCGGCCTTTCCGACCAATAACCGTATGGTTACCAGTTGGTTCCCGGAACATGAACGCGCCTCTGCCGTTGGCTTTTACACCTCCGGGCAGTTTGTCGGGCTGGCATTCCTTACTCCGCTGCTGATCTGGATCCAGGAGATGCTGAGCTGGCACTGGGTATTTATTGTGACCGGCGGCATCGGCATTATCTGGTCGCTGATCTGGTTTAAGGTCTATCAGCCGCCGCGTCAGACCAAAAATATCAGCAAAGCCGAGCTCGATTACATCCGTGATGGCGGTGGCCTGGTGGATGGCGATGCGCCGGTGAATAAAGCATCCCGCCAACCGTTAACCAAAGCGGACTGGAAGCTGGTCTTCCACCGTAAGCTGGTGGGCGTGTATATCGGGCAGTTCGCGGTGGCGTCCACGCTGTGGTTCTTCCTGACCTGGTTCCCGAACTACCTGACACAGGAAAAAGGCATCACCGCGCTGAAAGCCGGTTTCATGACCACGGTGCCGTTCCTGGCCGCCTTTGTCGGCGTTCTGCTCTCGGGATGGCTGGCGGACCGGCTGGTGAAAAAAGGCTTCTCGCTGGGCGTGGCGCGTAAAACGCCGATTATCTGCGGCCTGCTGATCTCGACCTGTATTATGGGCGCGAACTACACCAACGACCCGGTGTGGATCATGGTGCTGATGGCGCTGGCATTCTTCGGTAACGGTTTTGCATCGATTACCTGGTCGCTGGTTTCGTCCCTGGCCCCGATGCGCCTGATTGGCCTGACCGGTGGGGTATTTAACTTTATTGGTGGCCTCGGCGGCATCACCGTGCCGCTGGTGATCGGTTATCTGGCACAGGATTACGGTTTTGCCCCGGCGCTGACCTACATCGCGGTGATTGCCCTGATCGGCGCGCTTTCCTACATCCTGCTGGTGGGCGATGTGAAACGTGTAGGCTAAGTCTTCCCGATGCTATACCCTGATGCGATGGTTGTTCATCAGGGTATATACCCGTCATACTTCAAGTTGCATGTGCGTTGGCTGTCCTCGCTCACCCCAGTCACTTACTTGAGTAAGCTCCTGGGGATCCCCTGCGTTACCGCCTTCTTGCAACTCGAATTATTTAGGGTATTCCATGAAGCAAGTCACTTTTTCTGCACGTAATCATCAGCTTACCAATACTCGTACCTGGACGGCGGATAGCCAGTGGCTGGTCTTTGATGTTCGACCGTCGGGTGCGTCTTTTACCGGTGAGACCATTGAACGCGTCAATGTGCAAACCGGAATAGTCGAAACGCTTTATCGCGCCGACCATGGTGCCCATGTTGGCGTCGTCACCGTACATCCATCGGCCGATAAATATGTCTTTATTCACGGCCCCGAACACCCGGATGAGCACTGGCAGTACGATTTCCACCATCGTCGCGGCGTGGTGACGTCTCAGGGAGAGACGCACAATCTTGACGCGATGGATATCACTGCCCCCTATACGCCCGGCGCGTTGCGCGGCGGCAGCCACGTCCATGTTTACAGCCCGGACGGACAAGCGGTCAGCTTTACCTATAACGATCATGTGCTTCATGAACGCTCAGCCGCGCTGGATCTACGCAACGTTGGTGTCGCGGTGCCTTATGGCCCGGTTATGCCACAGGGGCAGCATCCGCGGGAATATGGCGGTAGCCACTGGTGCGTGCTGGTGAGCCGGACCACGCCAACGCCGGTGCCGGGCAGCGACGAGATTAACCGCGCGTATGAAGAAGGCTGGGTAGGTAACCATGCGCTGGCGTTTATTGGCGATACGCTGTCGCTCAAGGGTGAAAAAATCCCGGAACTGTTCATTGTGTCATTGCCGATGAGCGAACAGGGCTGGAAGCAGGAGGGAGACGCGCCGCTGGCGGGCACTGACGCCACTCTGCCGGCCCCGCCAGCCGGGGTGATGCAACGTCGTTTAACCTTTACTCATCAGCGCCGCTACCCGGGGCTGGCAACGACGCCGCGACATTGGGTGCGGGCTAATCCGCAGGCGACGCAGATAGCATTTTTAATGCGAGACCAGGCGGGAGTCGTTCAGCTGTGGCTGATTTCGCCACAGGGCGACAATCTGCGTCAGCTCACCCATAACGTGAATGATATTCAGTCGGCCTTTAACTGGCACCCGTCAGGGGAATGGCTGGGGTTCGTGCTGGATAACCGCGTGGCTATCTGTCATGCCCAAAGCGGGGAAATCTCATTTTTGACTGCCGATCATGAAAATCCACCGTCAGCGGATGCTGTGGTGTTTTCACCGGACGGGAAGCATCTTGCCTGGATGCAGGAGACGGGCGGCTATCGTCAGCTGTGGATAACTGACGTCGCGCTTTAGATCAGGGTAATGGCATGTCCGCTGGCGGGATCGCTGAGTTGGTCGCCAGCGACGCTTTCTCGCTTTTCTCGACGCGCGATTTTATCGAACTGTCGGTGCGGAACATATCCCACGGCAGCAGCAAGGTGTCCATCACCGCAGTAAAGGGCATATCCAGCGCCACCAGGGATTTGGTGCCCCAGTTGGCATCTTCGTTACCCAGCATCTGCGCGCTGGCACGGGTTCCTGGATAGGTGCCTTCCTTGCCGCCGGTATGTGACATCACGCTGGAGCAACCGCCTAAACCCACAACTCCGCTGAACAGTAACAGCTTTAACAGACCGCTTTTCATCATTCTTCCATCGTAGTATCGGGCATTGAGATAACCTTCACATCGGTTATATCGAGCCATCCCGTGAATGCCTAGCGTTATTGCGCTGCACTGTGGCAGCCATCGCATTTTGCCTTTTGTGCTTTCCACCCAGTCTAAGCAATCAGCAGGAAACTGCAAAAAAAATTGGTTTCTCGCGCTTGAAAACGTCGGGATAAACCACATTTTAAGAATGTGACCCGATAAGGAGTACGCCTGCGGGGTATTCCGGGTAATAACGACCTGTCCATGATGGAAGGTCAACCACTCTCGCTGATTTCAGGAGCTATTTGTTATGCGTAATTTCGATCTCTCTCCGCTGTATCGTTCTGCTATTGGTTTTGACCGCCTTTTCAATCTGTTAGAAAACAACCAGAGCCAAAGCAATGGCGGCTACCCTCCGTACAACGTTGAGCTGGTAGATGAAAACCATTACCGCATTGCTATCGCCGTGGCCGGTTTCGCCGAGAGCGAACTGGAGATCACCGCGCAGGATAATCTGCTGATTGTTAAAGGCGCCCACGCGGACGAGCAGAAAGAGCGTACCTATCTTTATCAGGGCATTGCGGAGCGCAACTTTGAGCGCAAATTCCAGATCGCGGAAAACATCCATATCCGTGGCGCAAACCTGGTAAACGGCCTGCTGTACATCGAACTGGAACGCGTGATCCCAGAAGCGGACAAACCGCGTCGTATCGAAATTAACTAAGTCGTTTGGGCCGCATGCGCTGCGGCCCGATAACAACCCAACTATGCCTGCCGTCAGGGGGCACATGCAAATCCACGAGATTTGCAGATATTCACTCGCTTCTTAGAAGGAGAAACACCTATGCGTAACTACGATTTATCCCCACTGCTGCGTCAATGGATCGGTTTTGACAAACTGGCCAACGCGCTCCAGACCACCAGTGAAAGCCAGAGCTTCCCGCCGTACAACATTGAAAAAAGTGACGATAACCACTATCGCATCACCCTTGCGCTGGCAGGGTTCCGTCAGGAAGATCTGGATATTCAGCTGGAAGGGACGCGTCTGAGCGTCAAAGGGACGCCGCAGCAGGCTGACAAAGAGACAAAATGGCTGCATCAAGGGCTGGTCAGCCAGGCCTTTAGCCTGAGCTTCACCCTGGCAGAAAATATGGAAGTCTCCGGCGCCACGTTCAATAACGGGCTGCTGCACATTGAGTTAACCCGTAACGAGCCGGAAGTGGTTATCCCGCAGCGCATCGCGATTAGCGAGCGCCCGGCACTCAACAGCTAATACTACCATTTCCTATAAAGCCCCGATTTTCGGGGCTTTTTTTTGCACGCTAATCCCGAAGATTCACGATTAAGCCAGCGCTCTACGTCGTTCCGATGACCCGCTGATTATTGTGCGCCAGGCTGCATACAGACCCAGAGGCTTAAGCCATAATCCCTGATGTTGATGGTGTTATTCACAGGGAGCAGGCGATGAGTGATATAGCATTGACCGTCAGCGTACTGGCGCTGGTGGCGGTTGTCGGCTTGTGGATCGGCAGTGTCAAAATCCGCGGTGTCGGGTTTGGGATTGGCGGTGTGCTGTTTGGCGGCATAATCGTTGGCCACTTTGTGGATCAGGCGGGGATTGCTCTCAGCAACCCGATGCTCCACTTCATCCAGGAATTTGGCCTGATCCTCTTCGTGTATACCATCGGTATTCAGGTGGGGCCGGGGTTCTTCGCCTCGCTTCGCGTCTCCGGGCTGCGGCTCAATCTCTTCGCTATCCTGATCGTCATCCTGGGCGGGTTGGTCACCGCCATACTGCACAAACTCTTTCAGATCCCACTGCCGGTGGTGCTGGGGATTTTTTCCGGTGCGGTGACCAATACCCCTGCACTCGGGGCCGGGCAGCAGATTCTGCGCGACCTTGGCGTACCGTTGGACGTGGTCGATCAGATGGGGATGAGCTACGCCATGGCCTATCCGTTCGGCATCTGCGGGATTTTGCTGACCATGTGGCTGGTGCGCCTGTTCTTTCGCATTAACGTTGAAAAAGAAGCCCAACAGTTTGATGAAAGCAGTGGCAACGGCCACTCGACGCTGCAAACCATCAACGTCCGCGTTGAGAACCCCAACCTGAATAATATGGCGATTCAGGATGTGCCGATGCTCAATAGCGATAAGCTGATTTGTTCTCGCCTTAAGCGCGATGAGCTGCTGATGGTGCCGGCGCCAACCACCCTTATTCAGACCGGTGACCTCCTGCACCTGGTGGGACATCCGGCGGATTTACATAATGCACAGCTGGTCATCGGGATGGAGGTATCGACCTCCCTTTCAACTCGCGGTACCGACCTGAAAGTTGAACGGGTGGTGGTGACCAATGAGAAGGTGCTCGGCAAGCGCATCCGTGATCTGCATTTTAAACAGCGCTATGACGTGGTGATTTCTCGCCTCAATCGTGCCGGGGTGGAGCTGGTGGCCAGCAGCCACGCCAGCCTGCAGTTTGGCGATATCCTCAATCTGGTGGGGCGCCCGGAAGCGATTGACGCGGTGGCCGCCGAACTGGGCAACGCGCAGCAAAAACTGCAGCAGGTGCAGATGCTGCCGGTCTTTATCGGTATTGGTCTGGGGGTGCTGCTGGGTTCCGTGCCGTTGTTCATTCCCGGCTTCCCGGTGGCGTTGAAGCTGGGGCTGGCCGGTGGGCCGCTGATTATGGCGCTGATCCTCGGGCGAATCGGCAGCATCGGCAAGCTCTACTGGTTTATGCCGCCGAGCGCCAACCTCGCGCTCCGTGAACTGGGGATCGTGCTGTTCCTGGCGGTGGTTGGGCTGAAGTCCGGCGGTGATTTTGTCGCTACGCTGACGGAAGGCGACGGGGTCAGCTGGATTGCCTACGGCATTTTTATCACCGCTATTCCGCTGCTGACGGTGGGGATCCTGGCGCGGTTGCTGATGAAGATGAACTATCTAACCCTGTGCGGCATGCTGGCCGGTTCGATGACCGACCCACCGGCGTTGGCTTTCGCCAACAACCTGCACGCCACCAGCGGGGCGGCGGCGCTGTCTTATGCCACGGTCTACCCGCTGGTGATGTTTTTACGCATTATCACGCCGCAGCTACTGGCCGTGTTGTTCTGGGGGATGAGTTAGCGGGGTATCCAGGTGGGCGCGCCGCAGATGGTAGTCCACCTGATATTCGCTGGCGTTACGGAACATCACCGAATAGTTGAGAAACTCGCCGCTATCGCTATAAGACAGGGAGGTAATACGCAGCAGCGGCGTCTGCTCCTGCACGTTCATCGACCGGGCCAGCTGCTTGTCGGCGAGGACCGGCGTCAGGCTCTCGTAGTTACCGCTGATGGTGATCCCGCACTCTTTCTCAATGTAATCAAATTTCGACCCCTCCAGGTGGATCAGCGACAGGTTGCGGAACAGTTTGACCGGCATATAGCTGTCCTCGAGCATCAGTGGTTTTCCGTCCACGTAGCGCACCCGGCGCGAGAAGTAGATCCGCTCGTTAATCTGGATGCGCAGCTGGCTGGCGATAGCCGGTGGCGCCGGCATCACTTCGAAGATCAATACCTGGCTCACCACCTCTTTCCCCTGTTTATGCAGCACTTCGGCAAGCCCGGTGAGGTTGGTGGTCTCGTGGTGCACGTCTTTGCGGGCGACATAGGTACCTGAGCCATGACGCCGCACCACCAGCCCCCAGCTAATCAGCAGCGCGATCGCCTTACGGATGGTCATCCGCGCCACGCCGAACTCTTCCGCCAGCTTTTTCTCACCCGGTAGCGGACTGCCGATATTGAAATCGGAGGAATTCAGCCGAAGGCGCAATCTGTCTGCAATGGATTTGTAGATCACCAGTAGACCTCTGTTCCGCTTTTTTAACGGTGCGTGAATGGATGAGGGTATTTAAAAAATTCATGTAATACATCAAGTTATTAATTTGTGTTCGCGGCGCGATGGTTGGTGTTATTCATCATGTCTATTTTTAACACAAAAAGTAGACAACATTGCTGTAATTAAAACCATGAAAGCGATCACGAATCGCACCGCCGTTGCATGTCGCCAGTCCAGTAAATTCCTATTCTCGCTTTAGGCCGATACTCAAGACAAATAAGGCCTCTTACCCTACTGGTTGCTCTATGAGGATTTTAAAATGCTCAGTCAAATACAACGTTTTGGCGGCGCCATGTTTACCCCGGTTTTACTCTTTCCTTTCGCCGGGATCGTGGTCGGTATTGCCATTATGCTGCGCAACCCGATGTTCGTCGGTGAAGCGCTGACCGCTCCTGATAGTTTATTTGCGCAAATTGTTCACATTATTGAAGAAGGCGGCTGGACAGTATTTCGTAATATGCCGCTGATTTTTGCCGTTGGCTTACCTATTGGTCTTGCAAAGCAGGCTCAGGGCCGCGCCTGTCTGGCGGTGCTGGTGAGTTTCCTGACCTGGAACTACTTCATTAATGCCATGGGGATGACCTGGGGGCATTTTTTCGGCGTCGACTTTTCGGCTGACCCGACCGCCGGAAGCGGCCTGACGATGATTGCCGGTATTAAAACACTGGATACCAGCATTATCGGAGCGATCGTTATTTCCGGGATCGTCACGGCACTCCATAACCGCTATTTTGATAAACCGCTGCCGGTTTTCCTCGGTATTTTCCAGGGCTCCTCGTTTGTCGTTATTGTGGCCTTCCTGGCGATGATCCCCTGTGCCTGGTTAACGTTATTGGGTTGGCCAAAAGTGCAGATGGGCATTGAATCTCTGCAGGCGTTTTTACGCTCGGCCGGGGCGCTGGGAGTCTGGGTCTATATTTTCCTTGAGCGCATTCTGATCCCGACCGGCTTACATCACTTTGTCTACGGACCGTTTATTTTCGGCCCGGCGGTGGTAGAAGGCGGAATCCAGGTGTACTGGGCGCAGCATCTGCAGGAATTCAGCCAGAGCACCGAACCGCTGAAAGCCCTGTTCCCGGAAGGCGGTTTCGCCCTGCACGGTAACTCCAAGGTCTTTGGTTCCGTCGGGATTGCGCTGGCGCTCTACTTTACCGCCGCACCTGAAAACCGCGTCAAGGTGGCCGGCCTGCTGATCCCGGCGACGCTGACCGCGATGCTGGTGGGGATTACCGAGCCGCTGGAGTTCACCTTCCTGTTTATCTCTCCGCTGCTGTTTGCCGTCCATGCGGTGCTGGCCGCGACCATGGCGACGGTGATGTACATGTGCGGGGTCGTCGGTAACTTTGGCGGCGGTCTGCTGGACCAGTTCCTGCCGCAAAACTGGATCCCCATGTTCCACAACCACGCTTCGATGATGTTCATCCAGATCGGTATCGGGGTGTGCTTCACCGCCATTTACTTCGTCATCTTCCGCGCCCTGATATTGCATTTCAACCTGAAGACCCCGGGCCGCGAAGAGAGCGAAATCAAACTCTACAGCAAAGCGGATTACCAGGCGGCGCGCGGCAAGACCAGCGCGGCAGGCGCCACGGAATCCAAATTAGGCCAGGCCGCAGGTTTCCTGCAGGCGCTGGGCGGCGCGAGCAACATTGAAAGCGTCAACAACTGCGCCACCCGGCTGCGTATCACGCTGGTTGATATGGCGAAAACACAAAGCGACGACGTCTTTAAAGCGCTGGGCGCGCACGGGGTCGTGCGGCGCGGCAACGGGATTCAGGTCATCGTTGGCCTGCATGTCCCTCAGGTTCGCGACCAGCTGGAATCCCTGATGAAAGAATCTCTACAGACCGAACACACCACCATGACGGAGGCAGTATCATGAAAAAATTCTCAGTTGTTATCGCAGGCGGCGGCAGTACCTTCACACCGGGTATCGTTTTGATGTTGTTAGCAAACCAGGACCGTTTCCCGCTGCGGGCCCTGAAATTTTATGACAACGACGGCGCGCGTCAGGAGACCATCGCCGAAGCGTGTAAGGTTATTCTCAAAGAGCAGGCGCCGGATATCGAATTCAGCTACACCACCGACCCGCAGGCGGCCTTTACCGATGTCGATTTTGTGATGGCGCATATTCGCGTCGGCAAGTATCCGATGCGTGAAAAAGATGAAAAAATCCCGCTGCGCCACGGCGTGCTGGGCCAGGAGACCTGCGGACCTGGCGGCATCGCTTACGGTATGCGCTCTATCGGCGGCGTGCTGGAGCTGGTGGACTATATGCAAAAATATTCGCCGAACGCCTGGATGCTGAACTACTCCAACCCGGCGGCTATCGTGGCGGAAGCCACCCGTCGTCTGCGTCCGAATGCGAAAATCCTTAATATCTGCGATATGCCTATCGGCATTGAAGGGCGGATGGCGCAAATCGTCGGCCTGAAAGACCGTAAACAGATGCGCGTTCGCTACTACGGCCTGAACCACTTCGGCTGGTGGACCTCAATTGAAGACTTGCAAGGGAACGATTTGATGCCGAAACTGCGGGAACATGTGGCGAAATATGGCTATGTTCCGCCATCTAACGATCCGCACACCGAGGCCAGCTGGAACGACACCTTCGCCAAGGCCAAAGATGTACAGGCGCTGGATCCGGACACCATGCCGAACACCTACCTGAAGTACTACCTGTTCCCGGATTACGTCGTCGAGCACTCCAACCCGGCGCGTACCCGTGCCAACGAGGTGATGGATCACCGCGAGAAAAATGTCTTCAGCGCCTGCCGCTCGATTATTGCCGCGGGTCAGTCTTCCGCTGGCGATCTGGAGATAGATGAGCACGCCTCTTACATTGTGGATCTGGCGACCGCCATTGCCTTCAACACCCAGGAGCGCATGCTGCTGATTGTGCCGAACAATGGCGCTATCCATAACTTTGATGCCGATGCGATGGTGGAGATTCCGTGCCTGGTCGGCCACAACGGCCCGGAACCGCTGACCGTCGGCGATATTCCGAACTTCCAGAAAGGGATGATGAGCCAGCAGGTGGCGGTAGAGAAACTGGTGGTCGATGCCTGGGAGCATCGCTCCTACCACAAACTGTGGCAGGCGATTACGCTGTCGAAAACCGTGCCGAGCGCTTCGGTTGCCAAAGCGATTCTCGACGACCTGATTGAGGCCAACAAAGACTACTGGCCGGAACTGCACTAACCCTCCCACGCCGACCGGCATCCATCGGGTGCCGGTTGCCTCTGACTTTCCCCTGTTCGTCACGAATTACGCTATGCTGGAGCTTGCTCGCGCTACGAACAAGGAACCCTGATGAAAATCTCTCGCGTCGGCGAAGCACCGGATTACCGCTTCTCGCTGGCTAACGAACGTACCTTTCTGGCATGGATCCGCACGGCATTAGGCTTTCTGGCCGCCGGGGTTGGCTTAGATCAGCTGGCACCGGATTTTGCGACCCCGCTGATTCGCGAAGTGTTGGCGCTGTTGCTCTGTCTGTTTGCCGGCGGGCTGGCCATTTATGGCTACCTTCGCTGGTTGAGTAACGAAAAGGCGATGCGCCTGAAGCAGGACCTGCCCTATACCAGAACGCTACTGGTGATTAGCATCTTGTTGACGCTGGTGGTGGCCGTGGTGATGGGACTGGTGTTTTATGGCGGATAGGCGCCGGGCGCGGCGGGAAAGCGATCCTGGCCTGCAGCCGGAGCGGACATCGTTGGCCTGGTTTCGCACATTGCTGGGTTATGGGGCGCTGATGGCGCTGGCGATCAAGCATAACTGGCATAGCGCAGGGACGCTGTTCTGGCTGTCGATTGGCGTACTGCTGATCGTGGCGTTTATTCTCTGGCGCTACACCCGGCACCGTAACCTGATGGATGTGGATGATAACGATTTTGTCCAGCCAAGGGCGGTGTACGACAAGTTTTTCATCGCCGTCGCGGTGCTGTCGCTCTCGTTGATGTTCGCGGCCACGCACCTGCGGCAGATTGCCTTATTTATTCAGAATATGCCTTAGTGGGAAACCGGCCCATTTGCCGCACTGCCGTGCAGGGCCGGTTGGGAAAACACTCGCGACCTTAGCGGCCTTTCGCCAGGTACTGCGCCATTTCTTCTTCCGGTACCATGCCGCCGCCGGTCGCCCAGACCAGATGCGTGGCATTGTGCATCTGGCTGGCGCTGAAGCCGTGCATCTGCTGGTAAGTCTTGCTGGCGCAGACGCGCTGCGGCCCGGCCATCCCCGCCAGGGCGGATGGCTCCAGGCGAATATTTTCGGCTTGTGCCAGCCAGCCCAGCATGTCGTACATCGACTGGTCGCTGAGGGTATAGAAGCCATCCAGCAGACGTTCCATCGCTCTGCCAACAAACCCGGAAGCGCGCCCAACGGCCAGACCATCGGCGGCGGTCAGGTTATCGATCCCGAGATCCTGGACAGCAATACCATCATGCAGCCCGGTATGAACCCCCAGCAGCATGCACGGAGAGTGGGTTGGTTCAGCGAAGAAACAGTGAACATGATCGCCGAAGGCCAGCTTCAGGCCAAATGCCACCCCGCCTGGGCCGCCACCCACGCCGCACGGCAGATAGACAAACAGCGGATGATCGGCATCGACCACGCGCCCCTGTTGCGCGAACTGCGCTTTCAGGCGCTCGCCGGCGACGGCGTAGCCTAGGAACAGCGTGCGGGAGTTTTCGTCATCAATAAAGAAGCAGTTGGGATCGGCTTCTGCCGCCTTACGTCCTTGTTCAACCGCCACGCCGTAATCCTGCTCGTACTCCACCACCGTCACGCCGTGGCTGCGTAGTTTCGCTTTTTTCCACGCCCGGGCATCGGCGGACATATGCACCGTGACCTTAAAGCCAATGCGGGCGCTCATGATGCCAATCGACATCCCGAGGTTACCGGTCGAGCCCACGGCGATGCTGTACTGGCTAAAGAACTGTTTAAACTCTGGCGTCAGCAGCTGACGGTAGTCATCCCCGGTGGTCAGCAGGCCCGCCTCCAGCACCAGTTTTTCCGCATGAGTCAGTACTTCATAAATCCCGCCGCGCGCTTTAATGGAGCCGGAAACTGGCAAATGGCTGTCTTTTTTCAACAGCAGTTCACCGTCGATAGCCTGGGAAACAGCCTGCTCCAGCCGCGCTTTCATCGCCGGGATTGCTACCAGCTCGGATTCAATAATTCCGCCGGTAGCGGCGGTTTCCGGGAAGGCCTGCGCCAGATAAGGCGCAAAGCGCTCCAGCCGCGCACGGGCATCCTGAACATCTTCGGTGGTCAGGCCGACGTAGGGTAAACCTTCTGCCAGTGACGTAGTGGCCGGGTTAAACCAGGTGGTTTCTTTCAGGTCGATCAGCTCCTGCAGCAGCGGGAACCGGGTGATTAATGTGGTCATGTCAGCGTTTTTCATATGACGTCTCTTTGCGCTCAGATGATGAAAGAAAGCAGGAACGTGCAGGCAAGTGCAAGCAAGGATGCGATAAATGTGGCCGTTGTATAGTATTTGAACGTCTCACTCAGGCTCGCACCGCAGTACTGTTTTACCAGCCAGAACAGGGAATCGGTGACGATCGTGCAGCCAATTGCGCCGGAACCGATAGCAATGGCGATGATCTCTGGGCTTACGCCTGGGTACAGCGGCAGCATTGGCGCCACGATAGCGGTCGCTCCCATCATGGCGACGGTGGCCGAACCAACCGCCGCGTGCAGAATCAGCGCCACCAGCCAGGCCAGCAGAATCGGGTGCATATGCATGCCCGACAGAATCACCGCCAGCGAATCGGCCAGGCCGCTGTTCTTCAGGATGGCGTTAAACGCCCCGCCGGCACCGATGATCAGCAGGATATTGGCAATTGAGCCGAAGCCATTTTCAGTGTGGGTCAGCAGCGTGCCCATGCTCATATTCTGGCGGATACCGAGGATGTAATAGGCCACGAAGACGGCGATAAACATGGCGGTAATCGGGTTGCCGATAAACTCCAGCAGCATATACAGCGTGCCGCTACGGGTCATATTCAGCTCGGCCACGGTTTTCACCAGCATCAGCGCAATCGGCAGCAGAATGGTCAGCAGGGTGGCGCCGAGGGACGGCAGCGTCTCTTCCCGACGCACTTCCAGATTTGAAAACTCGGCGGGAACCGCTTTGAACGGCAGACGATTACCCAGCAGTCTCAGGAACAGCGGGCCGCCAACCAACGAGGCCATCAGCCCGACCAGCAGGCCGTAGACAATCACGGTGCCGATATCGGCGCCGAGCTTGTTGGCAACGAACAGCGCTGCCGGGTGCGGCGGGACCACGCAATGCACCGCCATTAACGCGGTGCACAGCGGGATTGCCAGCTTCAGCAGGGAGGTGTGGGTCTTTTTAGCGATGGAGAAGGCCAGCGGGATCAGCAGCACCACGCCCACTTCGACAAACAGCGTAATCCCACAGATCAGGCCGACCAGCACCATAATGACATCGACCGATAACCAGCGGCAGCGCTGGAGCGTCAGGCCGATCCGCTCGGCGGCGCCTGAAATCTCCATCATTTTCCCGAGGATGGTACCCAGACCGATTACCGCCGCCAGGAAGCCAAGGGTGCCGCCGATGCCGTTTTCAATGGCGTTGACCATATCCAACGGGCTCATGCCCATCATTGCGCCGACGAAGAAACTGGCTAACAGCAGCGCCAGAAACGGGTGAAATTTCAGCTTAACGATAGTTAGTACAATCAACACGATGCTAATGAGTAGCGTGCTCACAACCCAAATCTGAGATTCCATACCCCACCTCGCCTGTGAATTAGATGAGGCTATTGAACAGAAAAACGTCACCGGCTGACAAACGATATAAATGGCGCTTCAGGTGAATCAGATTGAATCAAAGTGGTGATTAAGGTCTAAAAAAGCCATGTGTTTGCGCTATGGGTCACTTTTTTTCATCTTTAAACCAGCGCGACGCGGCCATTTTGCTTACCATTGATGGTAAAAATGGCAGGGAAAAGAACGATGGATGTAGCAAAAGAGATTGGCAACCGGCTGCTGAACGGCTGGCAGCTGTCCAAACTGTATACCTTTGAGGTTGCTGCCCGGCATGAATCTTTCGCGCTGGCGGCGGAAGAACTGTCGCTCACCCCGAGCGCGGTGAGTCACCGGATAAATCAGCTGGAAGAGGAGCTGGGGATCCAGCTGTTCGTGCGTTCGCATCGCAAAGTGGAGTTAACCCATGAGGGGCGGCGAGTCTACTGGTCGCTGAAGTCATCGCTGGACAGCCTGAACCAGGAGATTCTGGATATCAAAAACCAGGAGCTGTCCGGCACCCTGACCATTTACTCGCGACCGTCGATTGCCCAGTGCTGGCTGGTTCCGGCGCTGGGGGACTTTACTCGCCGCTACCCGTCCATCTCGCTGACCGTGTTAACCGGCAACGAAAACGTCAATATGCAGCGCGCGGGCATCGATCTGGCGCTCTACTTCGATGATTTACCGTCATCGCAATTGACCCACCACTTCCTGATGGATGAGGCGATTGTTCCGGTTTGTACCGCCGAGTATGCCCGTCAGCATCAGCTTCAGCAGCACCCCGAGCATCTTCAGTATTGTACGCTGCTGCACGACCGTCAGGCCTGGAGCAACGACTCGGGAACCGATGAGTGGTTTAGCTGGGCGCAGCATTTTGCGGTGAATTTGCCGCAATCGTCGGGGATTGGCTTCGATCGTTCAGATTTAGCGGTGATTGCGGCGATGAACCATGTCGGCGTGGCGATGGGGCGAAAACGGCTGGTACAGAAGCGAATAGACAGTGGAGAACTGATCGCTCCCTTTGGTGACATGACGCTGAAGTGCCATCAGCACTACTATGTGACGACCCTGGCGGGCCGTCAGTGGCCAAAAATCGAGGCGTTTATCCACTGGTTACAGAGCCAGGTGCGCTGAGCACCTCCGTTCGATCAGCAACCCCCGGTTGCATTACGCTGACCGGGGGAGAAGCTGCGCGTTAAACCGGCTGCTGATGACGGCTGAAGCGTGAAGCCAGCGGCAGCCAGCACAGCAGAATCAGCAGCCCCATCAGCATCATCAGTAACCCCAGGCTGCTCTGACCGGTCTGCGGCATCATTGCCGAGAGCCAGGCCAGCACGCCGGAGCCAATATTTTGCAGCCCGCCAACCAGCGCACCCGCCGTCCCGGCGAGGAACGGGAACGGCTCCATCGCGCCGCTGGTCGCGAGCGGGAACAGCATGCCGGCGCCAAAGAAAAACAGCGCCGCGGGCACCAGCAGCGTCCAGACGGTCATGACGCCCATCAGTCCAGGGATCCACATCATCACCCCCGCCAGAAGACAGCAGATGACCGATTGCCACATCAGGGTCGAGAAGCGTTTATTCGGACGCCCGGCAAACCAGGCCCCGAAGAAGGCCGCTGGAATCGGCAGGATAAACAGAATACTGACCGCCATGCTGCTTAAGCCCAGTACGGCGCCCAGCAGCACCCCGGAGCAGGCCTCAAATACGGCGATACCCGCCAGCCCGCCAATTAACATCAGCAGATAGCAGTTAAATGCAGTATTGCCGAAAAGCGTCTTATAGCTGGTGGCCAGTCGGGTTCGTGGCGCGCCGACCGGGCGCGTTTCCGGCATCCAGCGTGCCATGCTGAAGGTCACCACTGCGCACAGGATCAACAGGAAAGCGTAGCAGGCACGCCAGCTCCACACGGTATTGAGGATCCCGCCAATCAGCGGTGCCAGCAGCGGGCTGACAAGAATCCCCATATTTAACAGGCTATTGGCGTGTCTGAGTTGGCTACCTTCATACAGGTCACGCGGTAGGGTACGCGCCATGACGCCACCAACACCGGTTCCCATACCCTGAATAGCGCTGGCGATAATCAGCACCGTCAAGCTGTGGGTGGTGATGGCAACCAGTGTCGCCAGCATAAAAATAGACATCCCAATGAGGATCACCGGACGTCGTCCCACGCGGTCAGACAGCGGGCCGTAGAAAAGTTGTGATACGCCATAGGTCAGCAGATAGGCGGCCATTACGCTTTGCACCGCACCCTCGCGGGCGTTCAGCGAAATAGCCATATCGGCGATCGCCGGAATATAAATGGTCTGCGCCATCTGGCCTACGGCCACCAGCACGACCAGCATCAACAACAAAGTGAAATTCTTATGCCGTTTCATGTCGATGAATACTTTGATAATGGAAGTAAATTAAGAATATGTGACTGGCACACCCCTTTAATGCTGGAGGAATCTACCACATAAAAATGACAGTACAACCACATGACGAGGATTGGTGGGGAATGCCAGGCAGGTTTTGTAAACAATAATCGGCAACAAATGTTGCCATTCTGCGTCAGGAGAGACGCAGCAGAATAGCCCCGGCCGCAATACCGCAGGCAGCCACAATACGCAGGGCAATAAGCTTCTCTTTAAGCAGCACCAAAGCGATGATGGCGCCGAATAAAATAGAGGTTTCTCGAAGCGCCGCGACCACCGCCAGTGGCGCCTGGGTCATGGCCCACAGCGCCAGGCCATACGACCCCATGGTGCTCAGCCCACCGATCAGCCCGGTTTTCCAGTGCTGGCGCAGATAGCGGCTGGCTTCCCGCCGACGGGCGACCATTGACCAGCTCAGCAAACAGAAGCCGTTCATAAAGAAGGACCACAGCGTGTAGCCCAGCGCGGTGCCCGACAGGCGAACCCCGGTGCCATCCACCAGCGTGTAGCCGGCAATAAAGCAGGCGTTGGTCAGCGCGAGGATGATACCGGTGCGGGAGCTGGCGCGGCCGTTAAAGGCCATCGCAAGGATCGCCAGGCAGATCACGGCAATACCGCTCCAGGCCAGCGGTGACAGCGAATCGCCGAGCACGGCGACGCTGACAATCGCCACCAACAGCGGCGCGGTGCCGCGCATCAGCGGGTAGGTCTGGCTCATATCCGAGACCTGATAGGTTTTGGCCACCAGCACGGTGTAGACTACTTGTAAGGCGCTGGAGAGGACCAGATACGGTGCGCTGGCCAGAGTGGGCTGCGGCACGAAAGGCAGTGCGACCATAGCGATCAGCGCGGCAGAACCGCTCACGCCGATTGCGGCGTACATCTTATCGCCGCTGGCTTTGACGATGGCATTCCAGCTGGCATGCAGCAGGGCGGCGAACAGCAGAATGCAGAAAACGCTAATGGTCATCGTAGGAGACGGTTAGTGGCTGTGTCCTGGCACTGTAACACGGGCGTTTTCCACCAGCCAGCGGCCCTTAAAGCGAACAGAACAGGCGATGCGTGACCCGCGGCTCATCATAAATCGGACGGAACCCCAGAGTTTCATAAAAGGGCCACGCTGACGACGGCGCATGGGTATTGAGAAAATCGAACCAGTGGCCGGAATGGGTTATCACCGATACCAGCAACTGTTGCCCGACACGCTGGCGACGCGAAGCTTCGCGGATATATAAATGGCGAATACGCCCGGCCCGCGGTTGTAGGCTGAACGGGTCAACATTCAGCCCGCAGACCCCCACCAGCTGCCCGGCAACAAAGGCGCCCAGTAGTTTCTCGCCCGGTGCATTAAAGCGGTTTTTGCCGCTTTGCCAGTTCTCCGTCAGACGACGCAGCATGGCAAATTGTTGCTCCAGGCTTTCTCTGCGCAGGGCAAGAAAGCCGGGGGTCTCCGGGGTGACCGGGCGAATCAACAACGGTGGCATGGTTTTCTCCAGTTAGTCAGCATCAGATGACGGGTCACCGCCTGTAGAGGGGCGGTTTCCCGCCCCTCTCAGCTGCGACTTGAACCTGAATCAGCGTGGCTGTCTCAGGACTGCATCAAGCAGTTGCAACACGGCAACCATGAGTCTCAGGATAAGAACAATAATATCCATCGCGCCCATACGCGTCTCCTCTGGTAGAGGAGCACGACCCGCTGGCGTACCTTTCCGCCGCCTGTTGCCAGCGAGGGGATACGCCGCCCGCCCGGGTACGTTGGTGTGCCCGGAACACAGTGGCGTATTTGTTGACGTAACACAGTGTGCTCTCTCGGGGTTAAGGCGCTGACGGCACCACCCGTTTCAGCCAGGACTTCATTGCGCCGGTAAAACATGCGGCCCCGAATCACACAACGTGTACGCATTCAGTATAAACAAATACTGTATATTTAAACAGTATTTTCTGGACAATCTGGCTCCCGCCTTCCATACTCTATTTCGGCGACAACCGCGTGAAAATTGCGTGAACGCCGGCGCGCGCGTATACTTTCAACGTTGACGTAATACAGTGTACTTGCGGTCACCAGCCGTAAACATGCTGACAAAAACCTCGCTGCGGCGGGGTTTTTTGTTTTTGTGCATCAGACGAAAAATTGTGATCCCTTACGCAAATACTCGTGGATGAAAATAATTCCGTTGTGTAATGGCGGCAGCTGTGTTTGTATAAATTCAGTTAATTTTTCGCACAACAGGTCCCTAATGAACACTTCCATTCTGACGTCGACTCTACTAAAAACCGCGCCTGCCGCGGTGGTCGTCGTGCGTGTGGTGGTCGTCGTCGGCAATGCGCCGTAGGGTCCGGAACAACACGATTCCAAACCCCGCCGGCGCAAACCGAGCGGGGTTTTTTTTCGACACTCGCCCGGTAAGTCGGCCCAGAATAAAAGGACTGGAGCATGGCAAGTTCGGGCACAACATCAGAAAAAATGCGCTTCACCGGCGCGCAGTTAGTTGTTCATTTACTGGAGCGTCAAGGGATCACCACCGTTGCGGGTATCCCGGGCGGCTCGATTCTCCCTATCTATGATGCATTAAGCCAAAGCACGCAGATCCGTCACGTTCTGGCGCGTCACGAGCAGGGCGCGGGTTTTATCGCCCAGGGGATGGCGCGTACCGAAGGTAAACCCGCGGTCTGTATGGCCTGTAGCGGGCCGGGCGCCACCAACCTGATCACCGCCATCGCAGATGCCCGCCTGGACTCCATTCCGCTGGTCTGTATTACCGGCCAGGTGCCGGCATCGATGATCGGTACCGACGCGTTCCAGGAAGTCGACACCTACGGTATCTCTATCCCCATCACGAAACACAACTACCTGGTCCGCGATATCGCTGAACTGCCGCAGGTGATGAGCGACGCGTTTCGCATCGCGCAGTCCGGCCGCCCGGGTCCGGTGTGGATAGATATTCCTAAGGATGTGCAGACCGCAACCATCGAGCTGGCGGTGTTGCCGGAGCCTGGTACTCGCGCGCCGACCCCGACGTTCGACAGCACCAGCGTTCAGGATGCGGCAGCGATGATCAATGCGGCGCAGCGTCCGGTACTG
The DNA here is from genome assembly GCF_051131735.1 of Klebsiella sp. B345. Taxonomy (NCBI): domain Bacteria; kingdom Pseudomonadati; phylum Pseudomonadota; class Gammaproteobacteria; order Enterobacterales; family Enterobacteriaceae; genus Klebsiella; species Klebsiella sp. B345. Next base: position 2,923,940 of record NZ_CP180443.1, on the reverse strand, counting down.
TATCTGGGCGGCGGCGTGATTAACGCCGGGGATCAGGTTCGCGCGCTGGCTGAAAAAGCCAACCTGCCCACCACCCTGACCCTGATGGCGCTGGGTATGCTGCCAAAAGCGCACCCGCTCTCATTGGGCATGCTGGGTATGCACGGCGCGCGCAGCACCAACTTTATCCTGCAAGAATCTGATTTACTGATTGTTTTAGGCGCGCGTTTTGATGACCGGGCGATTGGTAAAACCGAGCAGTTCTGCCCGAATGCGAAAATTATTCACGTTGATATCGATCGTTCCGAGCTGGGCAAAATCAAGCAGCCGCACGTCGCGATTCAGGGGGACGTTGCTGATGTTCTGGCGCAGCTGATCCCGCTGGTAGCCTCGCAGCCGCGTGACGAGTGGCGCCAGCTGGTGGCGGCCCTGCAACGCGAGTTTCCGTCCACCATTCCGCAGCAGTGCGATCCGCTGGCCCACTACGGGCTGATCAATGCCGTGGCCGCCTGTGTCGATGACGAGGCGATCGTGACCACCGACGTTGGCCAGCACCAGATGTGGGTTGCCCAGGCCTATCCTCTGAACCGTCCGCGCCAGTGGCTGACCTCCGGCGGGCTGGGAACCATGGGCTTTGGCCTGCCGGCAGCAGTGGGTGCCGCGCTGGCTAATCCTCAACGTAAAGTGATCTGCTTCTCTGGTGACGGTAGCCTGATGATGAACATTCAGGAAATGGCCACCGCGGCGGAGAATCAGCTGGATGTTAAAATCATCCTGATGAATAACGAAGCGCTGGGGCTGGTGTATCAGCAGCAGAGCCTGTTCTATCAGCAGGGCGTTTTTGCCGCCACCTACCCGGGGATGATCAACTTCATGCAGATTGCCGCCGGTTTTGGTCTGCAAACCTGTGATTTAAATAACGAAGCCGACCCGCAGGCGGCACTGCAGGCGATCATTGACCGTCCTGGCCCGGCCCTGATTCACGTGCGCATTGATGCAGAAGAGAAAGTCTATCCGATGGTGCCGCCGGGAGCGGCAAATACAGAAATGGTGGGGGAATAAACCATGCAACAGCAGACTCATGACAACGTTATTCTGGAACTCACCGTCCGCAACCACCCAGGGGTAATGACCCACGTTTGCGGGCTGTTCGCCCGCCGCGCGTTTAACGTGGAAGGCATTCTCTGTTTGCCGATTCAGAACAGTAACCACAGCCGAATCTGGCTACTGGTCAACGATGACCAGCGGCTAGGGCAGATGATCAGCCAGATTGAAAAGCTGGAAGATGTGGTGAAGGTCGCGCGTAACCAGTCTGACCCTTCGATGTTCAATAAAATAGCCGTCTTCTTTGAATGAGTTACTCGCTCTCAGTATCCGGCGTGATAACGTTGACCGAACCATTCCGGCAGTGGGTAGCATAATCTGCCGGTAATGGACGATCGCTGATCAGCACGTCAAATGCTGACAGCGGGGCGATGCTGGCAGGCGCCACATCGTCGAACAGCGCATAGCGCGCGAGCAGGATTTTTCGCAGACCGCGATCCATCGCTTTACGTTTGGTGGCGAGGTCTTCGGGGTTAAACCAGCTGACGCCAAAATGTTCGTGTACCCCGCTGGCGGAGATAAACACTTTCCGCGGATTCAGCGAATCCAGCGCCGAAGGGTTGCTGGTATCGTAGAACGCATCGCTTTTGGCCCGATAGGTACCGCCACACAAAATGGCGGTGGCGTTGGGCTTTTCATTCAGGGCCATAAACACCCGATGCGAGTAGCAAATGCCGGTAAAGGCAATGTCATCGGGGATCATATTGATAACCAGCGGCATTTCGCTGCCGTTATCAAAAAAGACCAGGTCGTTTTCACTCACCAGGCCCGCGGCGAGAATGGCAATCGGCAAATCGTCACGATGATGCGCCTGTTTTGGCGCAACGGTGGCGGTGAGCGACGGGGATGACGGCCTGTTTACCATCACCACGTAGCCGCCGAGCAGCGTAAGCGGCAGAGGCGAGTCACTTTCCTGGCTGAGATCCCGGCGGATGGTCATCACAGAGACCTCCAGCATACGCGCGGCCTCTTTAAGATGGATGCGGTCGGTTTTCTTCAGCAGTTCCATCAAGCGGCGTATACGTTCTTTTTGCTTGGTCTCCATTCACTCTCTCCGCAATTTATCTCGCAAATGTTCCTCTGGTAACATTTTTGGGCCTGAAGAAACATTCTGCATTCACATCACTATACTGTGAGCCAGCAGGAATTAAAAGCCTGATATATCGCGTTTTTATTAAAATAAATTCTTTTTTTCATCTTGTTATGATTTTTTTAGTTATCTTCTTTTTAATTTTTCGCCGTACTTCTCACTTTTCTGTGCGTGATAAATAAACAGATAATGATAGCGCAATCGCGATCATGGTCACAAATGGTACTAAAGTAACATGATAATGTTACGATAATATCATTGTTGTGTGATTGTTTCTGAGAGGTAGTAAAAATGGATATCGCGGTTATTGGCTCCAATATGGTGGATCTCATCACCTACACCAACCAGATGCCAAAAGAGGGCGAAACTCTTGAGGCACCGGCGTTCAAAATTGGCTGCGGTGGCAAAGGGGCAAACCAGGCCGTGGCGGCCGCCAAGCTCAACTCGAAAGTCATGATGCTGACCAAGGTGGGCGATGACATCTTTGCGGATAACACCATTCGCAATCTCGAATCCTGGGGCATCAATACCACCTATGTCGAAAAGGTCCCCTGCACCAGCAGTGGCGTGGCACCGATCTTCGTCAATGCCAACTCCAGCAACAGCATTCTTATTATTAAAGGTGCCAATAAATTTCTCTCACCAGAAGATATCGATCGCGCTGCCGATGATTTAAAAAAATGTCAGCTGATTGTTTTACAGCTTGAGGTCCAGCTGGAAACGGTTTATCACGCCATCGAGTTTGGCAAAAAGCACGGCATTGAAGTGTTATTAAACCCGGCGCCAGCATTGCGCGAATTAGATATGTCTTATGCCTGCAAGTGCGATTTCTTTGTCCCTAATGAAACCGAGCTTGAAATATTAACCGGCTTGCCGGTGGACTCTTACGATAATATTTGCCTCGCCGCCCGCAGCCTTATTGAAAGAGGTCTCAACAATATTATTGTGACCATGGGTGAGAAAGGCGCGCTATGGATGACCCGCGACCAGGAGGTCCACGTCCCGGCATTTAAGGTCAGCGCGGTGGATACCAGCGGCGCGGGTGACGCCTTTATCGGCTGTTTTGCCCACTACTATGTTCAGAGCGGAGATGTTGAATTCGCCATGAAAAAAGCCTCCCTGTTTGCCGCATTTAGCGTCACCGGAAAAGGCACCCAATCATCTTATCCCAGTATCGAGCAGTTTAATGAGTATCTGTCGTTAAACGAATAATCACCCTGCATGGTAAAAGGTAGCACTATGAACGATAAAAATATCATTCAGATGCCCGACGGCTATCTGAATAAAACCCCTCTGTTCCAGTTTATTTTGTTATCCTGCTTATTCCCGTTATGGGGATGTGCTGCTGCATTAAATGATATTTTAATTACGCAATTTAAAAGCGTCTTTGCATTAAGTAACTTTGCTTCTGCCCTGGTGCAAAGTGCATTTTATGGCGGCTATTTCTTAATTGCTATTCCGGCGTCATTAGTGATTAAAAATACCAGCTATAAAGTGGCGATTATGATTGGCCTGACGCTCTATATCGTCGGCTGTACGCTGTTTTTCCCGGCCTCGCACATGGCAACCTACACCATGTTCCTGGCCGCGATTTTCGCCATTGCCATTGGCCTGAGCTTCCTCGAGACCGCCGCGAACACCTACAGTTCGATGATCGGCCCGAAAAGCCACGCCACGCTGCGCCTGAACATCAGCCAGACCTTCTACCCGATCGGCGCGGCTGCCGGGATTTTATTGGGTAAATATCTGGTCTTTTCCGACGGTGAAAGCCTCGAAAAACAGATGGCGGGCATGAACGCTGAACAGATCCATCAGTTTAAAGTGCTGATGCTGGAAAACACCCTGGAGCCCTACAAGTACATGATTATGGTACTGGTGGTGGTGATGGTGCTGTTCCTGCTGACGCGCTTCCCGACCTGTAAAGTCGCGCAGACCGCAAACCATAAACGCCCGTCGGCGGCCGATACGCTGCGCTATCTGGCGAGCAACGCCCGTTTTCGTCGCGGAATTGCCGCTCAGTTCCTGTATGTCGGGATGCAGGTCACCGTTTGGTCGTTCACCATCCGCCTCGCGCTGGAACTGGGCGACATCAACGAGCGTGATGCCTCAACCTTTATGGTTTACAGCTTCGCCTGCTTCTTTATCGGCAAATTTGTCGCCAACATTTTAATGACCCGTTTCACGCCGGAAAAAGTGCTGATCCTCTACTCGGTCATCGGCGCGTTGTTCCTTGCCTACGTGGCGCTGGCGCCGAGCTTTAGCGCGGTGTACGTGGCGGTACTGGTCAGCGTACTGTTCGGACCGTGCTGGGCAACCATCTATGCCGGTACGCTGGATACGGTCGATAACGAACACACCGAAATGGCTGGCGCGGTGATTGTGATGGCGATTATCGGCGCTGCCGTGGTACCAGCGATTCAGGGCTTTATCGCCGACATGTTCCACTCTCTACAGCTCTCGTTCCTGGTGCCGATGCTGTGCTTCATCTACGTGGGCATCTATTTCTGGCGTGAGTGCAAAGTACGCCGCACGCTGACCGAAGCCACCGCATCCTGAGGAGTCTGTTGATGACGACACGTATACCGTTATGGCGCGCGCTCTTTCACGAGCAGCCGCGCACCCTTGTGGCCAATGATGACTTCACGGTCACCGCTTTTCGCTATACCAGCGGCGTAGAGGGGTTACGGGTGGAGAATGCCCGTGGCCATCTGGTGATTTTACCCTGGCTGGGGCAAATGATCTGGGACGCCGAATTTGATGGTCATGACCTGACCATGCGCAATATGTTCCACCAACCGAAGCCAGCCACCGAAGTGGTGGCGACCTATGGTTGCTTTGCTTTCCATTCGGGGCTGCTGGCAAACGGCTGCCCGTCGCCGGAGGACAACCATCCGCTGCATGGCGAAATGGCTTGCGCCGGGATGGATGAGGTCTGGCTGGAGCTGGAAGAGGACTGCCTGCGCGTGGCGGGGCGCTACGAATATGTGATGGGCTTTGGTCATCACTATGAGGCGCGACCGGCGGTGGTAGTACATAAAGCGAGCGCGCTGTTTGATATCCAGATGGCGGTGACCAACCTGGCGTCCGTCGCCATGCCGCTCCAGTACATGTGCCATATGAACTATGCCTACGTTGCGGGGGCGACCTTCAGCCAGAATATCCCCGACGAGGCGCTCTCGCTGCGCGAATCGGTCCCGGCTCATGTTCAGCCGACGGACTCATGGCTGGCGTTCAATCAGCGTCTGCTGCAGGGGGAAGCCTCGGTGGCGACATTAAATGAGCCGCAGTTCTATGACCCGGAGATCGTCTTTTTTGCCGATAAGCTGGATCGCTACACCGACAGCCCGGAATTTCGCATGATCGCACCCGATGGCACCACGTTCATCACGCGTTTCTCCAGCGCCGAGCTGAATTACGTCACTCGTTGGATCCTCTATAACGGCGATCAGCAGGTTGCTGCCTTCGCCCTGCCCGCCACCTGCCGACCGGAGGGCTTTCTGGCGGCACAGCGCAATGGCAGCCTGATATCACTGGCGCCGCAGGAGACCCGAACCTTCCTGGTTACCACTGGCATCGCCTGAGGCGGATAATACGGCTCAAGGCGGCAAGTCTGATAATCCTCAGGCGCTTACTTAAGTAAGTGCCTGAGGGAAGCAGACGCCGCTTGAAGGATGCAGTTTATATCGTTAAGGTAAGCGCGTTTTTTAACCCGCCAGGATACATCATGACCACCATTGCCCTTATTGACGATCATCTTATCGTCCGCTCCGGTTTTGCGCAGCTGCTGGGGCTGGAAGCTGATTTCCAGGTTGTCGCTGAGTTTGGCTCCGGCCGTGAGGCGCTGGCGGGGCTGCCCGGACGGGGTGTGCAGGTCTGTATTTGCGATATTTCGATGCCGGATATTTCCGGCCTCGAGCTGTTAAGTCAGCTGCCGAAAGGCATGGGGATCATCATGCTTTCGGTGCACGACAGCCCGGCGCTGGTGGAGCAGGCGCTGAATGCCGGCGCCCGCGGCTTTCTCTCCAAACGCTGCAGCCCGGATGAGCTGATTGCCGCGGTCAGAACCGTGGCGACCGGCGGTTGTTACCTGACGCCGGATATCGCCATGAAGCTGGCGTCCGGGCGGCGGGATCCGCTGACCAAGCGTGAACGCGAGGTGGCGGAAAAGCTGGCGCAGGGGATGGCGGTAAAAGAGATCGCCGCTGAACTGGGGCTGTCGCCGAAAACCGTGCACGTCCATCGCGCTAACCTGCTGGAAAAACTGGGCGTCAGCAACGACGTCGAGCTGGCGCGCCGTATGTTCGATAGCTGGCAATGAAAACATTTCTCTCCCGGCTGCTCTCGGTAATCGGCTGTTTCTTTATCTTTTCCGCCGCATGGTTCTGCCTGTGGAGTATCAGCCTGCACCTGGTCGCGCGCCCCGACCTTGCTGTATTGCTGTTTCCCTTTGGCCTGCGGCTCGGCCTGATGCTGCAGTGCCCGCGCGGTTACTGGCCGGTGCTGCTGGGCGCCGAGTGGCTGCTGATCTTCTGGCTGGCGCAGGAAGTGGCGCTGGCGCATCCGCTGATGCTGATGATCGGCGGCGTGCTGACCCTGCTGCCGGTGGCGCTGATTTCACGCTATCGCCACCAGCGCGACTGGCTCACGTTGTTACGCCAGGGGGGCGCGCTGATTGCCGCCGCGCTGCTGCAATCGCTGCCATGGACCGCGGAAGGGAGCGACGGGCTGAATGCGCTGCTGTTGACCCTCACCGGCGGCCTGACCCTGGCGCCGACCTGCCTGGTTATCTGGCACTATCTCACCAGCACCGTCTGGCAGCCGTTAGGCCCGTCGCTGGTGTCACAACCGATCAACTGGCGCGGGCGGCATCTTATCTGGTATCTGCTGCTGTTTACCGTCAGCCTGTGGCTCCAGCTGGGCTTACCTGCTGAACTCTCGCGTTTTACCCCCTTCTGCCTGGCGCTGCCGATTATCGCTCTGGCCTGGCACTACGGCTGGCAGGGGGCGCTAATCGCGACGCTGATGAACGCCATTGCCCTGATAGCCAGCCAGACCTGGCACGATCACCCGGTGGATTTACTGCTCTCGCTGCTGGCACAGAGCCTGACCGGGCTGCTGCTGGGGGCCGGGATCCAGCGCCTGCGTGAACTGAACCAGTCGCTGCAAAGCGAGCTGGCGCGTAACCGGCGACTGGCGGATCGACTGATGGAGACCGAAGAGAGCGTGCGCCGGGAAGTCGCGCGGGAGTTGCACGATGACATCGGTCAGACCATCACCGCCATCCGAACCCAGGCGGGGATTGTGCAACGCCTGGCGCCGCACAACGGCGGTGTGCAGCAGAGCGGACAGCTGATTGAACAGCTATCGCTGGGTGTCTACGATTCGGTGCGCCGCCTGCTGGGCCGGCTGCGCCCACGGCAGCTCGACGACCTGACCCTTGAACAGGCGGTGCGCTCGCTGATGCGCGAAATGGAGCTGGAAGATCGCGGGATGGTCAGCCATCTCGACTGGCGTATTGATGAGTCCGCCCTGCGTGAAAACCAGCGCGTCACCCTGTTCCGCGTCTGTCAGGAAGGGCTGAATAATATTGTTAAACACGCCAGCGCCAGCGCAGTGACGTTGCAGGGCTGGCAGCAGGACGGGCGGCTGATGCTGGTGCTGGAAGACGATGGCTGCGGACTGCCGCCGGGTAGCGGGCAGCCGGGCTTTGGCCTGACCGGCATGCGCGAGCGCGTCACCGCCCTGGGCGGAACCCTCACGATCTCCTGCACCCACGGTACCCGCGTTTGCGTCAACTTACCGCAACGTTATGTCTGAGGCGCGATGATGCTGAACTTGCTGAAATCCCCACCCGATGCCGCGCCGATTACCGATAAACAGGTGCTGGATGAGCGCTATCGCTACTGGCGGCGTCATATCCTGCTGACTATCTGGTTAGGGTATGCCCTGTTTTACTTCACCCGGAAAAGCTTTAACGCCGCGGTACCGGAAATCCTCGCCAGCAACGTCCTGACCCGCAGCGATATCGGCCTGCTGGCGACGCTGTTTTACATCACCTACGGGCTGTCGAAGTTTTTCTCCGGCATCGTCAGCGACCGCTCCAACGCCCGGTACTTTATGGGGCTGGGGCTGGTTGCTACCGGGGTGGTCAATATTCTGTTTGGTTTCTCCACCTCGCTGTGGGCCTTTGCCGTGCTGTGGGCGCTGAACGCCTTCTTTCAGGGCTGGGGTTCGCCGGTGTGCGCCCGACTGCTGACGGCCTGGTATTCGCGTACCGAGCGCGGCGGCTGGTGGGCGCTGTGGAATACCGCGCACAACGTCGGCGGGGCGTTGATCCCAATGGTGGTGGGCGCTGCGGCGCTGCACTATGGCTGGCGCGCCGGGATGATGATCGCCGGTACGCTGGCGATCCTCGCCGGGCTGTTTCTCTGCTGGCGGTTGCGCGACCGGCCCCAGGTTGTCGGGCTACCGGCGGTGGGCGACTGGCGTCATGACGAGCTGGAGATTGCCCAGCAGCAAGAAGGGGCGGGGCTAACGCGCAAAGAGATCCTCTACAAGTACGTGCTGGCAAACCCCTACATCTGGCTGCTGTCGCTGTGCTACGTGTTGGTTTATGTGGTGCGGGCGGCGATTAATGACTGGGGCAATCTCTACATGTCGGAGACGCTCGGCGTCGATCTGGTGACCGCCAACTCGGCGGTGACGATGTTTGAACTGGGCGGGTTTATTGGCGCGCTGGTCGCCGGTTGGGGATCGGATAAGCTGTTTAACGGCAACCGCGGGCCGATGAACCTGATTTTTGCCGCCGGGATTTTGCTGTCGGTCGGCGGCTTATGGCTGATGCCCTTCGCCAGCTACGTGATGCAGGCAGCCTGCTTCTTCACCACCGGCTTCTTCGTGTTTGGCCCGCAGATGCTGATTGGCATGGCGGCGGCGGAGTGTTCCCACAAAGCGGCGGCAGGCGCGGCCACCGGGTTCGTCGGACTGTTTGCCTACCTCGGCGCCTCGCTCTCAGGTTGGCCGCTGGCACAGGTGCTCGAGCGCTGGCACTGGACTGGTTTTTTCGTGGTCATTGCCATTGCCGCCGGGATTTCCGCGCTGCTGCTGCTGCCGTTTTTAAACGCCCAGGCACCGCGAACGCCGCACGAAGCGTGATGCACCTCACTGTTTTACCCTATTCGGGGCAAAACTAAGACATTTTCCCGGTTTCGCCTGGACGCTGTCTCAGGCCAGTCGCACCGCGGCTTTTTACAATGCCTGCCATTCGCAGGTATAAAAATTAGCCCGGAGTGTCCTATGTTGGCCTTCTTAAACCAGGTGCGTAAACCGACCCTGGATCTGCCGCTCGATGTGCGGCGCAAGATGTGGTTCAAACCGTTCATGCAGTCCTATCTGGTGGTCTTTATTGGCTACCTGACCATGTATCTGATCCGCAAAAACTTTAACATTGCCCAGAATGACATGATCTCCACCTACGGGTTGAGCATGACCCAACTGGGGATGATCGGTCTTGGTTTCTCGATCACCTACGGGGTGGGGAAAACGCTGGTTTCCTACTATGCGGACGGCAAGAACACCAAGCAGTTCCTGCCGTTTATGCTGATCCTCTCCGCCATCTGCATGCTCGGCTTTAGCGCCAGCATGGGGGCCGGTTCTACCAGCTTGTTCCTGATGATCGCCTTCTATGCGCTGAGCGGATTCTTCCAGAGCACCGGCGGCTCCTGTAGCTATTCAACCATTACCAAATGGACCCCGCGGCGTAAGCGCGGGACGTTCCTTGGCTTCTGGAATATCTCGCACAACCTCGGTGGTGCGGGTGCGGCGGGCGTAGCGCTGTTCGGGGCGAACTATTTGTTCGACGGCCACGTCATCGGCATGTTCATCTTCCCGTCGATTATCGCGCTGATTGTCGGCTTTATCGGCCTGCGTTTTGGCAGCGACTCCCCGGAATCCTACGGCCTCGGCAACGCCGAAGAGCTGTTTGGCGAAGAGATTAGCGAAGAAGATAAAGAGACCGAAGAGAACGCCATGACCAAATGGCAGATTTTCGTCGAGTACGTGCTGAAAAACAAAGTCATCTGGCTGCTGTGCTTCTCCAACATCTTCCTCTACGTGGTGCGTATCGGTATCGACCAGTGGTCGACGGTTTATGCCTTCCAGGAGCTGAAGCTGTCTAAAGAGGTGGCGATTCAGGGCTTTACCCTGTTTGAGGTGGGTGCGCTGGTGGGCACGCTGCTGTGGGGCTGGCTGTCAGATCTGGCGAACGGCCGTCGTGCGCTGGTGGCCTGTGTCGCGCTGGCGTTAATCATCGCCACTCTCGGCGTCTATCAGCACGCCAGCAACCAGTACGTCTACCTGATGTCGCTGTTTGCTTTAGGTTTCCTGGTCTTTGGCCCGCAGCTGCTGATCGGGGTTGCCGCGGTGGGCTTCGTGCCGAAAAAAGCGATTGGGGCAGCAGATGGTATCAAAGGCACCTTCGCCTATCTGATCGGCGACAGCTTCGCCAAGCTGGGGCTGGGGATGATTGCCGACGGCACGCCGGTGTTTGGCCTGACCGGCTGGGCCGGCACCTTTGCGGCGCTGGACGCGGCAGCCATCGGCTGTATCTGCCTGATGGCTATCGTGGCAGTCTTCGAAGAACGTAAAATTCGCCGCGAGAAAAAGAAACAGATTTTGCAGACCGCCGAGTGATGGCGTATTGGTAACCTTGCCCGGCCTTAGCGCCGGGCTTTTTTTATCTCTCCAGCTGGGCCGTCTGGTGCAGCAGCTCCCGCAGCCACTGCTGCGCGGGGTCGCGGTGGCTACGTTCGTGCCAGGCCATGCTTTTGGTAAAGCCGGGGATTGCCAGCGGCGGTGGGGCGATGTGCATCCCGCTCGCCATTTTCGCCAGCCGACGCGGCACCACCGCAATCATATCGCTGACCGCCAGCACCTCCGGCAGCACCAGAAAACTGCTCACCGACAGCCCCACCCGCCGCGAACGTCCCAGCGCCGCCAGCGCCTCATCGGTCACGCCACGAAAGCTATCGCCCTGCCAGGAGACCAGCACGTGCTCCAGCGCGCAGAACCGATCCAGGGTTAACGGCACCGCAGCCTGAGGGTGGTCCGCGCGCATCAGACACACGTACTCTTCCTGATACAGCGCCCGGCTGTGCAGCTCGGGGGGCGTGGAGCGGGGCGTCAGCAGGGCAATATCAACATCCCCGCGTTCGGTTTGGCTGAACAGGGTCTGCGGTGATTCCGGAATAATACGCACCCGGATACCGGGAGCCAGGGGCTTTAGCGCGGCGATAAACGGAACAATCACCGCCTTCAGCGCATAATCGGTGGCGGCTATCGTCCAGGTTAATTCGGCCCGTTGCGGATCGAAAATGGCTGGCTGCAGCAGCGCGTCGGCATCCGCCAGCAGCTGCTTTACCGGCAACGCCAGCGCCTGCGCGCGCAGGGTCGGCACCATACCGTGTGGGGCGCGGACAAACAGCGGGTCGTTAAAAGCGTCCCGCAGGCGCGTCAGCATGCCGCTGACCGCCGGCTGGGTCAGCGAAAGCCGCGCCGCTGCTCGGGTCACGCTACGTTCATCGAGGAGCGCGTCCAGTGCTTTCAGCAGATTCAGATCGAGGTTTCTGATATCAGATTTCATGATGGCCATCCGCAGCGACGATAAGTCACATTATGGTACGCCGGGGAGTCGACAGCGCGCAAATTCCCATTATGATAGTGAGGATGCGGGATACCCTCACTCATTCAGGTTACAGGAAAGCGGCAAGGGAGCGGCTCCCCTGAGGCAGAGATAACGTCTGGCCGGGGTGAACGCGCGTAGCCAACGCATCTGCAGTGTGAAGTATGACGGATAGAGAATGAGAGGATGAATGGTCTGGATAGGATTGGCCACGCTGGTGGTCGTATTTGTTGTCGGTTTTCGGGTACTTACCTCTGATTCACGCCGTGCGGTTCGCCGCCTGAGCGAGCGCCTGGGCATTACCCCGGAGCCACTGGAATCGATGATCGATGCGCTGGGGAAAACCGCCGGTCACGAGTATCTGCGTTATCTTGAGCGCCCCAACGAGGCGCATCTGCAAAACGCCGCCCAGGTTCTGCTGATCTGGCAGGTGGGGATCGTCGATGGCAGCGAGCGCAATCTGCACTACTGGTATCGGCTGATGCAAAAGGCCCGCCTGGCGGCGCCGATCACCGACGCCCAGATCCGTCTGGCTCAGGGGTTTTTACGCGAGCTGGACCCGGAACTGAGCGATATTGTCCTGCTACAACAGCGCTATAACGCCTTGTTTTTACCGGAAGATGGCGTCCACTGGCTGCACTGATATCACCGCATGTGATAATCATCATCAATGATGATGATTAGATTTATATCACCTCCCGGCAGATGATTGACCTCGTTAAAGCTCACCGTTACGAGGTCTCTTATGAAACAGTCAATGCACCAAAGCGCTATCGTCTGGCCGGAAGATTACCTGCCGGGGACAACCGATAACTTTGCCTCCAATGAAATCATCGTCAGCGGTCTGACCGCGGCGGAAATCTGGGCGCAGCTCGACGACACCACCCTATGGCCCACCTACTACAGCAACGTGGCCGATATCCGTTTTCATGACGGCAGCGGCCCGACGCTGAGCGCCAACGCCCGCTTTCGTTTTTCAACCTTCGGCTTCCCGATTGAAGCGCAGGTGACCGAATATGTCCCGCCAGTGGCCGGACAGGCAGCACGCATCGCGTGGCATGGTTGGGCAGAAGGGGATGCTACCACGCGACTGGACGTGATCCACGCCTGGCTGTTCGAAGATTTGCCCGGCGGTCGCGTGCGGATTCTGACCCAGGAGTCACAGAAAGGAGCGCCGGCACAGGCGCTGGCGCAGACCCTGCCGAACCCGATGATCAACGGCCATCAGGAGTGGATTTGCGGCCTGGCCACGGCGGCCAAAAACGCACAGCGCGGCTAATTTAGCATTCTGTGCGCTGGCAAGCCTTGTCTGATAGGCTTGCCAGCCGTTTTACCGGTAATAATCAAGCTTCACGTGATTGAATTGTTAAATTAGTCACACACAAAATGTTACACTGCGCAGCTTTTCCGCTCTCCAACCATGCAGGTAACCCATGACGTCTTCAAATGCCTCCACGCCACATGCTCACCAGACTGCGCGACCGAACTGGTCGGCGGTATTTGCGGTGGCCTTCTGCGTGGCCTGCCTGATTACCGTGGAGTTTTTACCGGTTAGCTTGCTCACGCCGATGGCTCAGGATTTAGGTATCTCTGAAGGGGTCGCCGGGCAGTCGGTCACCACGACCGCTTTTGTGGCGATGTTTTCCAGCCTGTTTATTACCTCGATTATCCGCAGCACCGACCGTCGCTACGTGGTCATTCTGTTTTCCGTGCTGCTGACCCTCTCGTGCCTGCTGGTCTCTTTTGCTAACAGCTTTACCTTGCTGCTGCTGGGCCGTGCCTGTCTGGGGCTGGCGCTGGGCGGCTTCTGGGCGATGTCGGCTTCGCTGACGATGCGCCTTGTGCCGATGCGGGTGGTGCCGAAAGCGCTGTCGATTATCTTTGGCGCGGTGTCGATTGCGCTGGTGATCGCCGCGCCGCTGGGCAGCTTCCTCGGCGGGATTATCGGCTGGCGTAATGTTTTTAACGCTGCGGCGGTGATGGGTGTGGTGTGTACGATTTGGGTGATCAAGGCGTTGCCTTCATTGCCGGGCGAATCACCGTCACAGCAGCAAAATATGTTTGGCTTGTTAAAGCGCCCCGGCGTGATGGCCGGCATGTGCGCCATCTTTATGGCCTTTGCCGGGCAGTTTTCCTTCTTTACCTATATCCGCCCGGTGTTTATGAACCTCGCCGGCTTTGATGTTTCTGGCCTGACGCTGGTGCTGCTGAGCTTCGGCATTGCCAGCTTTGTCGGGACATCGCTCTCCTCCGTGCTGCTCAAGCGCTCGGTGAAAGCGGCGCTGGCGATTGCGCCGGTGGTGCTGGCTGTCAGCGCGGCGGTGCTGGTGCTGTGGGGCGAAAGCAAAATTGTGGCCTCGACGGTGGCGATTATCTGGGGCCTCGCCTTCGCGTTGATTCCGGTGGGCTGGTCAACGTGGATCACTCGCTCTCTTGCCGATCAGGCGGAAAAAGCCGGGTCGATTCAGGTGGCGGTGATCCAGCTGGCAAACACTTGCGGTGCGGCGGTGGGCGGCGTGGCGCTGGACCATCTCGGTCTGCTGTCGCCGCTGATGATCTCCGGGGCCTTAATGCTGCTGACCGGGCTACTGGTTGCCACCAAAGTCCGGGTCTAACCTGTCGCCCAGGCACGGCGTTACGGCCGCTGCCTGGGGAACACGAGCTACGCCTACGGGCGCTCACCTCTTGCCAGACGGGCGTTGATGTCGGCAATGACGCCCGGCAGATCGGCCAGGGTATCGACCACATAATGCGCCCCGGCGGCATACAGTTTTTCAGCCGCCTGTTCACGACGGGTGGCGACCGCTTCTGCCGTCATCTGCTGATATTCCTCCCAGGTCGCGCCAAACTCGTTGCCGGACACCGCCAGCCCGACGCTCCACATCCCGGCGTTCAGCCCTTCGGTAATACCCGGAACGGCATCGTCGACCTTCACGCAGTGCGCGACGGCATCAATGCCGAGGGCAATGACGTTTTGCAGCGCCATCCACGGGCCGGGACGCCCGCCGGCGGCCAGGTCATCGGTAGCCACCCAATGGTCCGGGGCGTAGCCCTGGGCGGCAGCGGCGGGGATCAGCTTCTCCATGACCGCGCGCGGGTAGCCGGAGCAGGAGCCAATTTTCAGGCCCTCGGCGCGACAGGCGGCAATGGTGTCGACAACGCCGGCGATCGGTGCAGAAAAGTCGACGACTTTAGCAATTTGCAGCGGCATGAACGCCGCGTAGATCGCGTCAATATCGGCAGCGTTCATCGCGCGGCCAAATTTCGCCTGCCAGCGGGCATCCACCGAGGGTAGCTGCCCCAGCGCTTCAATGTGTTGCCACTTGCCAAGCCCCATCGGCACGCGGGCCTCCGCCAGCGTTATCTCGACGTCAAACGCCTTGCGGAAGGCCTCGACAAAAATCTGCGTTGGCGCGAAGGAGCCGAAGTCCACGGTGGTGCCGGCCCAGTCAAGAATCAGTGCGGTAATACGGTTCATGGCGGTTCCTCAGTGTGTCCAGTACATGGCGTTATCGATGGCGGTCAGCAGGGCGGTGATGTCGGCGTCGTAAACTTCGCCGATATTGCCGATGCGGAAACAGTCGCTTTGCGAGACTTTCCCCGGATAGATCACAAAGCCCTGCGCTTTAAGCTGCTGATAGAAGCTGTCAAAGCGGTACTGCGGCGCCTTCGGCGAGTAAAAGGCAGTGATGATCGGCGAATGCAGGCTGTCATCCAGCAGCGGCTGGAAACCTAAGGCGCGCATGCCGGCCACCAGCCGACGTTGGTTGGTGCTGTAGCGCTGATGGCGGGCGCTCACGCCCCCCTCTGCGGCCAGCTCTTTCAGCGCCTGGGCAAAGGCCAGCACGGTGTGGGTCGGGGAGGTGAAGCGCCACTTGCCGTGATGATCTTCCATGCAGCGCCACTGGGCATACAGATCCAGCGACAGCGAGCGCGAGCGGCCCGCGCAGGCTGCCAGCTCGCTTTCACGCGCAATCACGAATGCGAACCCCGGTACCCCCTGAATGCACTTGTTGGCGGAGCTTATCAGGTAGTCGATATTCAGCGCGGCGACGTCCAGCGGAATGCCGCCGAAGCTGCTCATCGCATCGACGATATAGCGTTTACCGTAGCGCTGTGCCAGCACTGCCACCTCGGCAATCGGGTTAAGCATCCCGGTGGTGGTTTCGCAATGGACCATCGCGATATGGCTGATCGCCGGGTCCGCCTGCAGGATCTTTTCGATCTCTGCCACGTCCGGGCGGGCCACTTCGCCGCAATCGTACGGCTGACAGGCGACGCCCATGCGCTGCGCCATTTCAATCATCCGCGCACCGTAGGCGCCGTTGCTGACGATCAGCACTTTGTCCTGCGCGCTGAGGGCACTGCCGAGCACCGCCTCCACCGCGTAGCTGCCGCTGCCCTGCAGCAGCACCGAGGTGTAGCCTTCCGCAGGGGTTGCCAGCTGGACCAGTTGCTGGCGAATGGTCTGCACCACCCCGAGGTTGTAGTCATCATCCCAGGTGCAGCTATCGAAGAGCATCGCCTCTTTCACCGTGCGAGAGGTGGTTAACGGGCCAGGGGTCAGCAGCAGGTAATTACGTGACGTCATTTGTCTCACCATTTTTTGGTCTATACCAGATTAGTTTTATAATGGTGATAATGGCGGCAAAAGGTCAAAGAAAAGATCGCGCTGCAACAAAAAATTCATCTCCATGGGTATAATGGCGCTATCCAATCTGTGTGCGAGACATCATGAAATCACCCTCTGGCGAGACGCCGCAATACCTGTTGATTAAGGCGCAATTGCAGGCTCGTATCGAAAACGGCGCGTTGAAAAGCGGCGACAAACTGCCGTCAGAACGCGAACTGTGTAGCCTGTTCAATACCACGCGGATTACGGTGCGTGAGAGCCTCGTGCAGCTGGAGGCCAGCGGCGTGATTTATCGTGCCGATCGCCGCGGCTGGTTTGTGACGCCGGAGCGCTTGTGGTTGGACCCGACGCAAAACACCAACTTCCACAAGCTGTGCCTGGAGCAGGGGCGGGAGCCAAAAACGGTTCTGCTGAATGGCCGGCTCGCCGCGGTGCCGCTGGATGTGATGGCGCCGCTGGCGCTGCAGCTGTTCGATCAGGTGTACCTGCTGACGCGTCTGCGCTACGCCGACGGGCGGGCGATCTGCTACAGCGAAAACCACTGTCTGCCAGCGCGGGTGCCGGAGCTGCTGCGCCACGATCTTAACGGCAGCCTGACCGAGATTTATCAGACCCATTACGACCTGATATATACCAGTATGCATCTGTCGTTCTATCCCACCTCGATGCCGCCGCAGGCCGCGCAGGCGCTGGGGGTGATGGAAGGCCGTCCGGCGCTGCTGCTGCGCCGCCTCAACTACGATCAGCACGGGCGCATTCTGGATTACGATATCGAGTACTGGCGCCACGACAGCCTGCGCATCGAAGTCGATACCCACTGATTTTACCGGCCCTACATGCGGCCTTTCCCCCGGTGGTGCTACGCTGACCGGGCTACTGATTTACCGCTATCAGATAGCCTGGACAGGTGCTATGCACCGCCTCCGGGGGAAATCTCTGCACGAGTTCAACCTTCCTGAGTTCTCCCGCTTTTCATCCTTTCGACATACTTCGTTCATCGTTCTGTCATAAATCCCCGGTAGCGTGACACTCAATCTGGTATAGACCATTTGACATCACCACCCTAATGAGGCTGATACGATGAAACTCTCCCGACTTGCTCTGCTCTCCGCTTTCGCACTCGCCAGTACCCCGGTTTGGGCCGACGGCGTGGTCACGGTTTATTCCGCTGACGGCCTGCATGATGGCGACAACAGCTGGTATCAGAACCAGTTCGACGCCTTCACCAAAGCGACGGGCATCAAAGTTCAGTACGTGGAAGGCGGCTCCGGGGCGATTGTCGAACGTCTGGCGAAAGAGCGGACCAACCCGCAGGCCGACGTGCTGGTTACCGTGCCGCCGTTTATCCAGCGCGCCGCCAAAGAAAACCTGCTCGCCGAATTTACCCCGCAGGGCAGCGACGCGATCCCCGGCGCCAACGCCCACTACTCGCCGCTGGTGAACAACTACCTGACCTTCATCTATAACAGCCAGCTGTTAAAAAGCGCCCCGGCCAGCTGGCAGGCGCTGCTGGACAGCAGCTTCAAAAACAAACTCCAGTACTCCACCCCGGGCCAGGCCGGCGATGGTACCGCGGTGATGCTGCAGGCCTTCCACAGCCTCGGCGGTAAAGATGCGGGCTTTGCCTATCTCGGCAAGCTACAGGCCAATAACGTCGGCCCGTCCGCCTCCACCGGCAAACTGACCGCGCTGGTGAATAAAGGCGAACTGTTTGTGGCTAACGGCGACCTGCAGATGAACCTGTCGCAGATTGCCCGCAACCCCAACGTGAAAATCTTCTGGCCGGCGGACGAGAATGGCGAACGCAGCGCCCTGGCCCTGCCGTACACCGTGGGCCTGGTCAAAAACGGTCCGCAGAGCGAAAACGGCAAAAAGCTGATCAACTTCCTGCTGGATAAACCGGCGCAGAGCCACGTCAGCGCGCTCTCCTGGGGCCTGCCGGTGCGTAGCGATGTCACGCCAACCGACGGCAATTATCAGGCGGCAAAAGCAGCGCTCGAAGGGGTAAAAAGCTGGGAACCGAACTGGGATGATGTGGCCGTATCGCTATCGGCAGACATTGCCCGCTGGCATCAAGTGACCGACAGCGAGTAAGCCAGATGCTGATGAAAACCACTGCTTCCCATTCCCCGGCGCAGGCGGGGACCTCCGGGATAACCCTCGACGCATTGCGCGTGTCCTACCACGGCAACGTGGTGCTGAAACCGCTGTCATTGACCATCGAACCCGGGGAAGTGCTGGCGCTGATCGGCCCCTCCGGCTCCGGAAAAACCACGGTGCTGCGGGCGATTGCCGGGTTTGTGCAACCGGCGGGCGGGCGCATTCTGATCGGCGATACCGATGTTACCGGGCTGCCGCCCTACAAGCGCGGCCTGGCGATGGTGGTGCAAAACTACGCCCTGTTTCCACATATGAAGGTGGAAGATAACGTCGCCTTCGGCCTGCGGGCGCAAAAGCAGCCAAAAGCGTTGATCGTCGACCGGGTCAAGGAGGCGCTGAAAATTGTCGGGATGGCGGACTATGCCACTCGCTATCCGCACCAGCTTTCCGGCGGTCAGCAGCAACGTGTCGCCATTGCGCGGGCCATTGCCGTTCGCCCGCGGGTGTTGCTGCTCGACGAACCGCTGTCGGCGCTGGATGCGCAAATCCGCCACAACATGGTGGAGGAGATTGCTCGTCTGCACCGTGAACTGCCGGAACTGACTATTCTTTATGTCACCCACGATCAGACCGAGGCCCTGACCCTCGCGGACAAGATTGGCATCATGAAAGACGGTTCGATGATTGCCCATGGAGAGACCCATCAGCTGTATCACAATCCGCCTAACCGCTTTAGTGCCGAATTCCTCGGCCGCGCCAATATCCTGCAGGCCATGGCGCTGAGCGATATGGTCGGCCCAGGGCTGGTCAGCGTCAGCTGCGGCGGTGGGCTGATCCAGGCTTTCAGCCAGGGTGGCCAGCACGGCAATAACAAGCTGTTGTGTATTCGCCCGCAGCATATGAGCCTGGCGCCGCGCTCGGCGGCCAGTAACCGGCTCCATGCCACGCTGACCTCAGTACACTGGCAGGGCGATTTGACCCATTTGCTGTGCGATGTTGCCGGCGAAGCGGTGCGTATTGTGATGACACATGTCAATCCGCTGCCCCGTGCGGGCGACAAGCTGACGCTTTACTTTGAACCGAACGATGCGGTCCTGATTGAGGTATAACGATGTCGCACATGCTCACGCTTTCGCGCCCGGCCCTGAATCTGCGGCCCTTCTTGTGGCTGTTGCTGCCGCTTCTGGTACTGGCGACGCTGTTTTTCTACCCGCTGCTGCTGATTGCTGAACAGGCGCTGCGCGATGACAGTGGTCATCTGAGCCTCGGGACCTTCTGGCAGGTGATCGACTCACGGCGTTTTATCGGCGCTCTGCTGAATACCTTGCAAATCGCGGTGTGCGCCACGCTCGGCTGTCTGGTGCTCGGCAGCTTGCTGGCGCTGATTCTGGTCTTTATTCCGTTCCCCGGCAGCGCGCTGATTGGCCGGGTGATCGATACCTTTATTGCCCTGCCGACGTTTCTGATCACCCTGGCCTTCACCTTTATCTACGGCTCGGCGGGGCTGTTAAACGGCACGCTGATGTCGCTGTTCGATTTCGCCTTGCCGCCGGTCGATTTTCTTTACTCGATTCAGGGGGTGATCCTGGCGGAAATCACCGTGTTCACGCCGTTGGTGATGCGCCCGCTGATGGCCGGGCTGCGACAGATCGATAAAAGCCAACTGGAGGCGGCCAGCATTCTCGGGGCCCATCCGCTGCGGGTGATCGCCCAGGTAATTTTCCCGGCAGCGCTACCGGCGCTGATGGCGGGCGGCAGCCTGTGTCTGCTGCTGACGACCAACGAGTTCGGTATCGTGTTGTTTATCGGCGCGAAAGGGGTGAATACCCTGCCGATGATGGTCTACAGCAAGGCGATTCTTGAGTCCGATTACAGTGTGGCCTGCATGATTGCGCTGATCAATATTCTGCTGTCGCTGGGGCTGTTTATGCTCTACCGACTGGCCGCCGCGCGTACCGGCGTGAGGAGCTAACGATGTTAATCTGGTCGCGTAAAGGCCGTGCGGCGGCGGGTGGGCTGGCGGTGGTACTGTTTGCCGGCTTTTTCTTCCTGCCGCTGGCGGTGATCCTGATGTCCAGCCTGAGCCAGCAGTGGAACGGCCTGCTGCCGTCGGGGTTTACCTTCGGTCATTTTGTGAATGCGTTTCGGGGCGCCGCCTGGGATTCCCTGTTCTCAAGCCTGGTGGTGGGCTTTTGCGCCAGTCTGTTTGCCCTGCTGTGTGGCATGTGGGCCGCGCTCTCTCTGCGCCAGTTCAGCGCCCGTCTGCAGCGTTATCTGGGGCTGGCGTTTTATCTGCCCAGCGCGATCCCGTCGGTGTCGGTGGGGTTGGGGATTCTGGTGGCTTTCAGCCAGGGGCCGTTGCAGATGAACGGGACTTTCGGGATCGTGCTGGCGGCGCACTTCGTACTGATTTCCGCCTTCACGTTCAGCAACGTCTCCACCGGGCTGGCGCGTATTTCGCCGGATATTGAAAATGTCGCCTCAAGCCTGGGGGCATCGCCGTGGTATCGCCTGCGCCATGTGGCGTTGCCGCTGATGATGCCGTGGATGATCTCCGCGCTGGCGCTGAGCCTGTCGCTGTCGATGGGGGAACTGGGGGCTACGGTGATGATCTATCCGCCAGGCTGGACGACGCTGCCGGTGACGATTTTCAGCCTGACCGACCGCGGCAATATTGCTGATGGTTCGGCGCTTACCATCGTGCTGGCGGGGGTGACGCTATTACTGATGATCAAGCTTGAGCGTATCGCCCGCCGCCTGAGCCAGAAATAACGTCACACCGTTGTGGTATACCGAGTCGCCCGGGCACGGCGCTAACGCCGCGGCCCGGGAACGGATCTTAGAACCAGGCTTCGAACATCCCGCCGACGTTCAGCGAATCCAGCTGGCTGTCGTCGGTGTTGTTCACTTTCGCGGTATGTTTGTTATCCACCTGACCGCCGGTGACGTAGAAGCGCAGCATCGGACGGAATTCCGGACCCATACCGATGGAGATGTTCTGCGACAGCGTCAGCTTCCAGCCTTTGTTATCCCCGCCCTGATCGTAGTCAACACGCTGGTAGCCGGCTTCCAGCCAGGTGGAATGCACCTCGTTCCAGAAGTACATCGGACGCACGATCACGCCGTAGTTTTTACGGTTGTCGGTATTGTCTTTGCCGTCGTCATAATCGTGGAATGCCAGCAGGTAATCGACCTGAGCCTGCGGGGTGAACTTATGGCTACCTTCAAAGCTGGCATACACCGTCGTCAGGTCGTCGGTTTTGTTATACACGCTGTTATCCGAATTATCGGAGTAGCGCAGGATAACCTTGTTGACGCCGCTGTCGTTGGTATGGCTCAGCACCAGACCTCCCTGCCAGGCATCGAGGCGCTCATCTCCGTCTACCGCTTTCGAGTCGAAGCCATAGTTGGCGTACACCTCGACATCGATCGGGCCGGCTTTCATGTTGTGAATTTTCGAGGTCAGCGCATAGTGTCCGTCGTCGCCGGTGCCGGAACCGCCGGTACAGGTGATGCGCGATGGGTTCGACTCATCGGCCATGACTTCCGGGCTACAGGATTCCACCTGCGACACCGTCGCCACGTCAAACTGCACGCCGCCAATATCGAAGTTCTTCACCCCGGCACCCTGGCCGTCGTGGTTCATCCAGAAGTAGTCGTTGATGCCCTGTTGCGGACGCTGGTGGAAGTCACGACCGGCCCAGATATAGGCGTTCGGGTTGGATTCCAGCACGTTGGTCACGCCGACGTAAGCCTTTTTCAGGTTAACTTCGTCGCTCCAGTGGTCGAACATCACGTTGATATCCCAGATCGCGCCCTGGCTGCTCTTAAAAGCTTTGGTTATCTGGAATTCGCCGCCGTTGCCTTCGTTACCCAGACGACCGATCGCCGAGGCGCCGTTATAGGAGCCGTCCACGCCAACAAATTTCTGGTCGCCGGTCTGGAACTGCGCGCCGTAACGGGCGTAGCCGCTGAATTTGAGGCCGAACGGAATCGCCATATCCGGGGAGGCGGCGGTGGTCTGCGGGTTGGTCACCACATCCACTTTCTTATCGGCGGCAGCATCGATTTTGGCCTGGCGGTCGGCCAGCGCTTTATCGACGGCTTTTGCCACAATGGCGTCGATTTGGTCCTGAGTAAAATCTTGTGCGATTACGGAAATTGGGCACAGCGCGGCGACTACCGCCATGGCTAATGGCAGTCTTTTTATTGTTTTCATGGTTATCTCACATTTAATATTTTATTGATGTTCAGACAATAACCATCCCGCTCCGAATGAAATATAATTATCGGGGCAAGCTGATCCGGTTTATTTAGGGTACAGCTACGCTGAAGAATAAAGGGACTTATTATTCAGTGTGATTTTATTAATAAATTAACGCTGATACAGGTGAATCATCTCTTCTGAAAATTCACGGGCAAGCAGTGAGTTCATTAAATGATCCTGCGCATGCACCATGATTAAGGTCATCGGCTGGCGCGCCTCACCGGCATCCTGCTCGATGAGCTGGGTCTGCATCTGGTGCGCACGACGAGCATAACCATCGGCTTCATTAAGGAGTAATTTGGCTTCATCGATATTACCGCTACGGGCCGCATGTAACGCTTCAAAACATAATGAGCGTGACTGTCCCGCATTCACGATAATTTCCATTACCGCTTCTTCTAGTTCAATCATAATTAATCCTGAGGTGATTAAATCTATATATTAAAGAATGTAGCGAAAATTCCTTTTTCGCATTATTCCAGAAGGTGTTGTCGATTTATTATTTAGGAAACCTGGGAAATACAATTAAGAGTGTATTCCCCGATGATTACTGACCAACGGTTTCGGCAACCGGAACGACGTTTTTGGCTTTTTCGACTTCAGTTTTCAGCAATGAGCGCTCATAGGCACGCAGGAATGGCAGGTAGATAACCGCAGACATCACCATGCAAATCACGCACATGACCACCGGGCTGAGCGTCCAGTTGGCGGCCCAGGAGGCGCCGATCGGTGCCGGTGTGGTCCACGGCGTCAGGGAAACCACCTGTGACAGCCAGCCGAGGCGGGTGGCGCCATAGGCAAGGATGGCGTTGATCATCGGGACGAACACGAACGGGATAAACATCATCGGGTTCATGATAATCGGGGCGCCGAACAGAATCGGTTCATTAATATTGAAGAAGCTTGGCACGATGCCCATTTTGCCGATGGTCCGCAGATGCGCCACACGGCTACGCAGCAGCAGGAAGGCCAGCGGTAAGGTTGAGCCAACGCCGCCAATCAGCAGATAGTGGTCCCAGAAACCCTGCAGATAGACGTGCGGCAGCGCGGCACCAGCGGCCAGTGCGGCCTGGTTGGCCGACAGGTTCGCCATCCAGAACGGGTTCATGATCCCGGTGACAATCAGCGAGCCGTGGATCCCGGCAAACCAGAAAATCTGGCACATCAGCACGGAGAGCAGAATCGCCGGCAGGGAGTCAGAAGCAGAAACCAGCGGTTCCAGCAGATGCATAATCGCCTGCGGGAGAATCATGCCGGTCTGTGCTTCGATAAACAGGTTCAGCGGATGCAGGGTACCAATGACCACCAGTACCGGGATCAGAATTTCGAAAGAGCGGGCCACGCCGGTCGGAACCTCTTTCGGCAGGCGAATAGTGATGTTGTTCTGTTTCAGCCACGCATAAATGCGGGTGGAGTAAATCGCGGTAATTAACGCCGTGAAGATCCCCTGGCCTGACAGATACTGGGTAGAGATTTTGCCATCAGCATACGGGGCGGCGACCAGCAAGAAGGCCATAAACGCCAGCAGGCCGGACATCACCGGGTCCAGTTGAAACTGGCGACCGAGGCTTGCGCCAATCCCGACGGAGATAAAGAATGTCATTACCCCCATGCTGAGGTTGAACGGCAGCATCAGTTGTTCGCGATACTGCTGGGAGAAATCGAGCCAGCCGCGGGCAAAACCGTTAGTGGTGTCCGGTGAAAAAGGAGGAAAGATAAATACCAGCATGAAAGAGCCGATGATCATAAACGGCAATGCGGCAGTGAAGCCATCGCGAATCGCGATAACATATTTCTGCTGCCCAAGGCGTCCTGCCAGCGGAGTAATAGATTGCTCGATCACGGCAATCATGGACTGATACAGAGAACTCATTTGAACACCTCTTATTGCGCCGGGTTAATCAGCGACAGGGCATAATCCAGAACGTTATCTCCTCGCTGCATGCCGTAGTCCATCGTGTTAATCGGCTGGACCGGAATATTCAGCGAAGCGGCTTTGTCAGACAGGGTTTTCAGCATGTATTTCACCTGAGGGCCAAGAAGCACCACCTGGTACTGCGGAAACTGCATGTCAAATTCGGAAACGCCATAGGCGTCAATCTGCACCGGCAGGTTACGTTCCTTTGCCACATCTACCATCTTTCTGACCAGTAAGCTGGTGGACATTCCTGCAGAGCAGCACAGCATAATCTTGTACATCGACACTTATCCTCAAAATGTAAAAAGTTATTGCGTGGATGATTTGATATCAGACGGAAACCGGTTTCCATTCATAAAAAACAGAACTGTGATGACTGTCAAGATCTTCTCCTTATGCCGCTAATTAATTGGATTTCGCTCACAGAAATTGGCTAGTTCTGCGATGTTTTTCCGTGAAATGGAGAATCGGTTTCCAAATGAAAATGGAAACGGATATACTGCGATGGTTATTATTGAAGCGATTCAGGACCAGGAATTTACGGGGATCGGACGGACCCTGTCAGGGGATAATGATGTCTACAATCAATGATGTGTCACGTTTAGCTGGAGTATCCAAAGCGACCGTCTCTCGGGTGTTGAGCGGTACGCGCGGCGTAAAAGAGGCCAGTCGTCAGGCGGTGCTGCAGGCGGCGGAAGAGCTCAACTACCGGCCCAATATGATCGCCCAGTCGCTGCTGAGCCAGACTACCGGCTGCATTGGCGTGATCTGCGCGCAGGACAATATTAATCAAACCACCAGCTACCTGTATGCCCTGGAAAAGCAACTGAGCCAGCATCAAAAACATTTGCTGCTGCGCTTTGCCAATACCCGTGCCGGGGTAATGAACTCGCTGGAAGAGCTGAGCTGTGGACTGTGTGACGATGTACTGATTATTGGCGCACGCTTCCCATTGAATATCGATCGTCCGGACGTGGCGCTGATTGACTGCCTGGAGAGTGAAGGGGCCAACAGCATTCAGTTTGACCACGCGTTTGCGGCGGAAACGGCCTGTAACTATCTGATTAGCCAGGGACGTCGGCAGATTGCGCTGATCCATCCGGAAGGGGGGGGATTTGCCGAGCAGGTGCTGCTGGGCTACAAGCACGCGCTGGAGAAAAACTTCCTGCCGTTTAATCGCAACCTGGTGTTCCTCGACAGCACCTCGCCGTCGGTGGCAGTTCAGGAGCTGGTCAACAATGCGACCACCTTGAACTTCAATGCCTTACTGGTGGCTGATGAGCAGCAGGCGCAGCATGTCGTGCCACAGCTGATGGCGTTCAACCGGGCGGTGCCGGAAAAAGTGATGGTCTTTAGCCTGGCCGGATCGTTACAGCTGCCCGGTATCCCGACCATTCCGGCCATTGAGTATTCGATGGATGCGATGGCAACGCGCATTGTCAGCTGGCTGACGGAAAAAACGCACATGCTCGGCGGCAGTATGCTGCGCGGCGATTTAATCATTCCGAACCGCTGATACCACTCGCCACCATTACCGCCGATAATCACCACCCACAGCCGCCGCGCTGTGGGTTTTTTTATGCCCCTCTTTTTTGTCGTCCACTTCACAATATAAACAGAACTCATAGCTGACGCCGGTTTTTTGAACCAGACAGCGCCCGGGGACTGCCTTAAGTTGAATACGAAAGTTCAATCCAAAAAAAACAGTCACCAGAACATTCGTACCGCCTGCTTAAGGAAGTGACCCTATGAACCACTCTCGTGTTGTCGATGTGAAGGCGTGGATCGATACCCGACCGATCTCGCGCTTTCAATGGAACGTCCTGCTGCTGTGTTTTGTCATCATCATGCTTGATGGCTATGACGCGGCGGTGATGGGTTTTATCGCCCCTGCTCTGATTGAAGACTGGGGCATCAGCCGGGCGCAAATGGGCCCGGTGCTCGGTGCGGCCATGTTTGGTGTGGCTATCGGCGCGCTGGTAGCCGGCCCGCTCTCCGACCGCTACGGTCGCAAACGCATCCTGCTGTGGTCGGTGGCGCTTTTCGCCCTCTTCAGCCTTGCCGGGGCACTGGCGCAAAGCCCGTCGCAGCTGGCGCTGATGCGTTTTCTGACCGGGCTGGGTCTGGGGGCGGTCATGCCGAACTGCGTCACGCTGGTGGCGGAATATATGCCTGAGCGTCGCAAGGGGCTGATGATCACCCTGATGTACAGCGGCTTTAATGTCGGTTCCGGGCTAGGGGGCTTTATTGCCGCCGGGCTGCTGTCGCATTACAGCTGGCATTCGGCGCTGATTTTCGGCGGCGTGCTGCCGCTGGTGGTCCTGCCGTTTATGATAGTGATGCTGCCGGAGTCGGCGATGAATATGGTGGCCCGTCGGCTGCCGTCCGGGCAGATTGCCGGGGTGCTGAACCGTCTTGGCGGTAGCTTCAGCAGCGAAACGCGTTTTCAGCTGAACGCGCCGCAAATCTCGCGGCACAATAAAGTGGCGCAACTCTTTCGCAACGGTTACGCCCGCGGTACCGTCGCCCTGTGGCTGACCTACTTTATGGGCCTGTTTGTGATTTATCTGCTCAACGGTTGGCTGCCGACCATTCTGCGCTCCGGCGGATTATCGCTGCAGCAGGCGGCGATCATTACCGGCCTGTTCCAGCTTGGCGGCCCGCTGGGCGGCATTCTGGTGGGCTATCTGATGGACCGCACGTCAGCAAAAGCGGTGATTGCGGTAACCTATTTCCTGGGCTGCGTATGTCTGCTGACGCAGGGGCTGATGGATTTTGGCTCCGCCGCGCTGTCGGTGCTGATCTTTATCAGCGGCATGTGCATTAACGGCGCGCAGAATGGCCTGCAGGCCTACTCGCCAGCCTATTACCAGACGGAAATCCGCGCCACCGGCGTGAGCTGGATGCACGGCATCGGGCGTACCGGGGCGATACTCAGCTCGACGCTGGGCGGCGTGATTATGCTGGCGGTCCCGGGCCACTCTTCAATCTTTTTGGTGCTGGCGCTACCTGCCTGTCTGGCGGGGGCCGCGATTTTACTGCACCGTATGAACCACCCGAAGCCTCGGCAAACAGAGGCCGATCTTAGCGCGCTGTCAGGCACAGTGCATAACCGATAAGTGGAGTCTCTTCATGGCCAGAATACTCGGCGGGATCGCCGTTTCTCATACCCCGACCATCGGCTTTGCTGTCGATCATCATAAACAACAGGACGCCGCGTGGGCGCCGATTTTCCAGAGCTTTGAGCCGCTGCAACGCTGGCTTGATGAGAAAAAACCGGATGCGCTGGTCTATATCTTCAATGACCATGTGACCGCTTTTTTCTTCGATCACTACTCGACGTTTACCCTCGGGATTGATAACGAATACGGCGTGGCCGACGAGGGCGGCGGCCCGCGCGATCTGCCGCCGGTAAAAGGTGACGCGGCGCTCTCCAGGCATATCGGCGCCAGCCTGATGGCCGATGAGTTTGATATGTCGTTCTTTATGAATAAAAAACTCGATCACGGGCTGTTCTCGCCGCTGTCGGCGCTGCTGCCGTGGCAGCAGGAAACCGGCTGGCCGACGCGGGTTATCCCGCTGCAAATTGGCGTTCTGCAATTCCCGATTCCCAGCGCCCGGCGCTGCTACAAGCTCGGTCAGGCGCTGCGTCGGGCGATTGAGAGCTACCCAGAAGACATCGACGTGGCGATCGTCGCTACCGGCGGTCTGTCGCATCAGGTGCATGGCGAGCGCTGCGGTTTCAACAACCCGCAATGGGACGCGGAGTTTGTGGATATGCTGGTCAACGATCCGGAAAAACTGACGGAAATGACCCTCGGTGAATTTGCCACCCTCGGCGGCATGGAAGGTGCGGAAGTCATTATGTGGCTGGTAATGCGCGGCGCGCTATCGGCGAACGTCAGCGAAACCTGGCGCGATTACTACCTGCCGTCGATGACCGGCATCGCCACGCTGATCCTGGAAAATAATGCCCGCACCCCGCCGGTAGATACCCTGAGCCGCCACCGTCAGCATATGGCGCAGCAGCTGGCCGGCGTTGAGGCGCTGCCGGGCACCTACCCGTTTACCCATGAGCGTAGCCTCAACGGCCTGCGGCTGAACCGTTTCCTGCATCAGCTGATCCAGCCTGCGTGGCGCGACCGTTTCCTCACCCAGCCGCAGGCGCTGTATGCCGAAGCGGGACTGAGTGAACAAGAGCAGAAGCTGCTCGACGATCGCGACTGGCGCGGGCTGATTCAGTACGGCGCCAGCTTTTTCCTGCTGGAAAAAATGGGCGCGGTGGTCGGGGTCTCTAACCTGCATATCTACGCCGCCATGCGCGGGCAGACGCTGGAAGATTTCCAGAAAACGCGTAACCAGCAGGTCACCTATTCGGTGGCGGGTACCCGTTAACCCTGCGCCACGTGCTGCTGGATAAACTGCAGCAGGGCCTGGGTCGCCGGTGAAGGCAGGCTCCCGGCGCGGAAGGTCAGCCCGATACGGCGAGTGGTATCGGGCAGCGGCACCGGCAGAACGGTGAGCAGGCGGTTGTCGATTTCAAAGCGCATCTGGCTGGCGGAGACCGCCGCCAGCATGTCGGAGTCTCTCAGCAGGCCGCGCACCATGGCGGCATCACCGGTTTCCACCGTCGGCTGCGGTAGGGGCAATCCCAGGGTTAAAAATGCTTTCTCCAGCAGGTGCCGCGCCGGAGCATTGGAGCGGGGCAGCACCCACTGGGCCGTCGCCAGCTGGCTTTGCGGGTCCGGGTGGTGCAGCAGCGGATGGCCGTTGCGCAGCAAAATAAGCATATCTTCTTCAAACAGCGCTTCACAGCGCAGGTCCGGCAGATCCTCGTCCTGGCGCAGCGCGCCGATAATAAAATCGATATGTCCCGCCCGCATGTCGGACACCAGCGACTCATATGGGCTTTCGTTGGTCATCACCATAATGCCGGGATAACGCGCCAGAAAGGCGCTAATCGCCGCGGGCAGCAGCTGGGTCCGGCTGAGCGGCAGGGCGCCAATACGCACGCTGCCCTCCAGCACCCCACGACGGGCGGCGAGATCGCTCCAGATATTTTCCAGTTCGTTCAACGCCCGGCTGATCGGCGGATAGAGCAGGTCCGCCGCCGGAGTGGGACGCACCCCTTCCGGCGTGCGGCGAAACAGCGCCGAGCCGGCGCCTTTTTCAAGAATTTTCAGTGCGGCGCTGACCGCGGGCTGGGTGATCCCCAACTGGCTGGCGACCGTTTGGGTATGGTTGACGTGGTACAGCTGCAGGAAAATCTCCAGCCGTCGGGTGTTGAACAGCCAGCCGGAATCCGGCAGCGCGCCGGAGGCGGTGCTTCGCGCGTGGAGCTTTTGCATCAGCGCGGGAATGGCCTGAAGATCTTCGATGGCGCGTAGCGCTCGCGGCAGAATGCAACGGCCATATTCCGTCGCCACCATTCCGCTGTAGTGGCGTTCGAACAGGGTGACGTTCAGCGCCGCTTCCAGATCGCGAATTGCCCGGGTGATCGCCGACTGCGTGCGGAATAAGTCATCAGCCGCGCGCGAGACGCTGCCGCGCTGCGCCACCTGGCAGAAGAAGCGTAGCTGCATGATATTTATTGTCTTATCGTACTTTCTCTTCAGCATTTCTCACCGGATACCGGAATGTGAGCGTAACGACAACATAAATAAAAATCATAGCCTTCGCAAGTTAACGAATTACCCACTCTCGCCACGACATGACAAGCTGAAAAAAACAACAGAGGAAGCCATCATGTCTCATTCGCATCATCCCAAAAGTGCCCTGGTTGTCAGCGCTCACTCTGCCGATTTTGTCTGGCGTGCGGGCGGTGCGATTGCGCTGCACGCCCGTCAGGGCTATCAGGTACATATTGTTTGCCTGTCGTTCGGCGAGCGCGGCGAATCGGCAAAACTGTGGCGTAAAGGCAATATGACCGAAGCGACGGTGAAGCAGGTCCGCCGCGAAGAAGCGCAGGCCGCTGCCGATATTCTCGGCGCCAGCGTCGAATTTTTTGATATCGGTGATTATCCGCTGCGCGCCGACAAAGAGACGCTGTTTCGCCTGGCGGACGTGTACCGTCGCGTACAGCCGCACTTTGTGCTGACCCACTCCCTGCAGGATCCCTACAACTACGACCACCCGATGGCCTCCAACCTGGCTCAGGAAGCGCGCATCATCGCCCAGGCGGAAGGGTATCGTCCGGGGGAAACGATTGTTGCTGCGCCGCCGGTGTACTGCTTTGAGCCGCACCAGCCGGAGCAGTGCAACTGGAAGCCGGACGTGCTGCTGGATATCACCAGCGTGTGGGAACAAAAATACCAGGCGATTCAGTGCATGCAGGGCCAGGAACACCTCTGGGAATACTACACCCGGGTAGCGTTGCAGCGCGGAGTGCAGGCGAAACGCAATATCGGCATCACCGCCGCCCGCGATATCGTCCACGGTGAAGCGTTCCACAGCATCTTCCCACGGGTGACGGAGAATCTGTCATGAACCTGTTGAATAAAAAAGGCATTGTCATTCGCCACCTGCCGCGCCATGACGCGGCAACGCTGAGTCAGTTCGCCGCCGCTGGTGTGGCGACGATTCACGAAGCCTACGACCGGCAGGGGCTGATGGCCCCGGATATCCGGCCGATCCAGCAGGGTATCAGCCGCGCCGGCAACGCGGTGACGGTGCTGGTCACGCCGGGTGATAACTGGATGTTCCACGTCGCGGTTGAGCAGTGCCGACCCGGCGATATTCTGGTGGTGGCGCCAACCTCACCCTGCGGCGACGGGTTCTTTGGTGACCTGCTGGCCACCTCGCTGCAGTCACGTGGCGTGGTGGGCCTGGTGGGCGATATCGGTATTCGCGATTCGCACACCTTACGTGAAATGGGCTTTGCCGTGTGGTCACGCCATGTTTATGCCCAGGGGACGGTGAAGGAGACGCTGGGCTCGGTCAACATCCCGCTGATCTGCGCCGGCCAGCTGGTTCAGCCGGGCGATGTGGTGGTGGCTGACGACGACGGCGTGGTGGTGGTGCCGCATGCGCAGGCCAGCACGGTGCTGGGAAAAGCGGAAACCCGTATGGCTAATGAAGTGGCGAAGCGTGAGCGGATGCGAAACGGCGAACTGGGGCTGGATATTTACGCCATGCGCCCGCGCCTGGCGGAGAAAGGGCTGCGCTACTACGACAACGCGGATGATGTAGAGGGCTAAGATGGCACAACGCAAAATACCCTGTCTGTTGATGCGCGGCGGCACCTCGAAAGCGGCCTGCTTTCTGGCCGAGGACCTGCCTGAGGATGCGGTACTACGAGATGCGGTGCTGCTGGCGGTGATGGGGTCGCCGGATGCCCGGCAGATTGACGGTATTGGCGGGGCCGATCCGTTAACCAGCAAAGTGGCGATAATCCGCCGTTCCACCCGCGCCGATGCGGATGTCGATTATCTGTTTGCCCAGGTGAATGTCGATCGCGCGGTGGTGGATTACGGACAGAACTGCGGCAACATTCTCGCCGCTGTTGGCCCGTTTGCCATCGAGCGCGGACTGGTGGCGCACGCGGCGCCGCTGACCCAGGTGCGGATCTTCATGGAGAACACCCGCCAGCTGGCGATCGCCGAGATCCCGTGCGGCGACGATGGCGTGGACTATGAAGGTGAGACGCGCATTGACGGCGTGCCGGGCTACGCCAGCAAAATCGTCCTGAATTTTCTTGATGTGGCAGGGTCCAGCTGCGGGGCGTTGTTGCCCACCGGCCAGGCGGCCGACCGTGTGGATGGCATCGACGTGACCTGCATCGATAACGGGATGCCGGTGGCGATCGTCCGCGCCAGCGACCTTGGGCGCAGCGGCTATGAAACCCGCGAGCAGCTCGATAGCGACGAGGAGCTGAAGCAACGGCTGGAGTCGATACGTCTGCAGCTCGGCCCGCGAATGAATCTGGGCGATGTGAGCCAGCGAACGGTGCCGAAAATGACGCTGATCGCCGCCCCGCGCGACGGCGGCACCGTGTCCAGCCGGACGTTTATCCCGCATCGCTGCCATGCCTCCATTGGCGTCTTTGGTGCGGTAAGCGTCGCCAGCGCCTGCCTGATCCCCGGCACCGTCGCCGAAGGGGTGGCCCGGGGCGTTGACGGTGAGCAGCCGGTGGTCAGCGTGGAGCACCCGAGCGGTGAGTTCAGCGTGGCATTGCAGCGCAACCAGCAGGGCGAACTAGTGGGCTGCGGCCTGCTGCGTACGGCCCGGTTGTTATTTTCCGGCGACGTGTGTGTTCCGGCCCGCGTCTGGCCGCTGGAGGAGTAAGGATGACGGCAATTACGTTTATTGGTTTTGGCGAGGCGGGCGGCATTCTGGCGCGTGATTTAGCGCGCAGCAACGACGTCACTATCTGGGATTGTAAACTCAACGGTCCGGAAGGTGACGCGATGCGGGAGCACGCGCGCCAGGCTGGAGTCCTGGCGGCGGGTTCGCTGGCGCAGGCGCTGGAAGGGGCGACGCTGATCTTCTCCACCGTGACGGCGGGGTCGGCACTCGAGGTGGCGCGCTCGGCGGCGGCCTGGGTAGGCGAGGGGAGCTATTTTCTCGACCTCAATTCGGTCGCGCCAGATACCAAACGCCAGGCGGCGAAGGCGTTCCGTCCGGGAGGCTATGTCGATGTGGCGGTGATGGCGCCGGTGCCGCCGGCACGGCTGAAAACCCCACTGTTGATCGGCGGACCGCAGGCGCATTCCATCACGGAAACGCTCAACGCCTTAGGGCTGAGTGCCCGCGCCGGCGGTGAGGCGATCGGCGACGTATCGGCGATAAAAATGTGTCGCAGCGTGATGATCAAGGGGCTGGAAGCATTGACTACCGAATGCCTGTTTGCCGCTCGGGAGTACGGCGTGGAAGAGGAGGTACTGGCGTCTTTGCATGCCAGCTTCCCGTCGCTGGGCTGGGATGGCGCCTTTGCGGGATATCTCATCAGCCGGGTGGCTGAACACGGTATTCGCCGTAGCGAAGAGATGGAAGAAGTGGTGAAAACGCTGCGCGATGCGGGCGGCGCGGGGCTGATGAGCCAGGCCACAGCGCATACTCAGCGCCAGCTGCCGCAGAGCATGGCCGCGTGCGGCCTGACCTATGGGCAACTGACGCCGTTCGACTGGAAAGCGCTGGCGGCTCAGCTGAAGTGATTACTTCACCGGGCAGCTGATTTTATCGATGGCTGCCTGGTAGCCCTTCTGGTTATTGCGCTCTTTTGCCAGCGTCGCTTCGCGTACAGATTCCTGATTGGCCTGGGTCGCGAGGATTTTATTGGCAAAATCGGTATCGCTGATGGTGGACTGCGGGGCGCATTTTTCCTTCACCGCCTTTAACACCAGCTGCTTTTGTTGCTCGAACTGCAGGCTTTTCAACGGTGATTCGGCCCAGGCCGCCGTCGCGCTGAGAGTGGTAACCAGACACAGTATCCAACACGCTTTCATGGTGCTTCTCCTTAACTAGTCGCTTCAGTCAACTATATGCTCAGGCGGCGAAACACGCAAATGGCGCTGAGATTAAGTTGTTTAAAATCAGGTGATTGCTCTCTATGTTACCCGCACTTTACGCCGCGAGTCCACGGCGATCAGCACCACCGACGAGAGAATCAGCAGCGTGCCGAGCCAGTCCGGCAGCGTGAAGGTAATACCCAGCAGCAGAAGGGATAGCAGGGCGCTACTTAGCGGCTCCGCGCAGCTGAGGATCCCCGCCTTCGCGCCGCCAATCATCTGCGCGCCGTTTAAATAGAGGCTGAAGGTCAGCGAGGTGCCGATCACCACCAGATAGAAAAAGGCCAGCAGCAGGCGGCCGTTGACCACAAAGTTGCTGCCCTGACCGCCGTAGAACGGCAGCAGCATGGCGCCGCCCAGCAGCATACTCCAGCCGACGATCGGCAGCGTGCCGTACCGGGCAATAAGCGTCGAAGGGTAAGTGGTGTAAAATGCGGCGGCAAAGGCCGAGGCCACGCCCCAGAGCAGCGCCGAGGGGGAAATAGACAGCGTGGTCGGATTGCCGTGGGTCACCAGCAGGAATGTCCCGGCCAGCGACGTGCCGATCGCCGCCAGCACCAGAGGGCGAGGGCGGGTTTTGCGCGCCAGCGCGAACCACGCGACGATAATGGTCGGCGACAGAAACTGCAGCACCGTGGCGGTCGCGGCATTCGATCTCTCGATGGTCATCAGGAAGGTGTATTGCACGGTCAGCGCGCCGAACAGCGAGAAGATCAGCAGGCTCAGGGCATCTTTACGGTTTTGCAGGACGCGGAAAATTTTATCGCCGTGAACGAAGGCGAGCATCAACAGAATCAGGCCAGCAAACAGCAGGCGCGTCATGGTCAGAAACGGCGATGACATCTGGCTTTGCTGCATAATGTACTGTGCACAAACGCCGGAGCTACCCCATAGCACGGCGGCTATCAGTACGTTCAGCATCCCTTTTTTGCTGGAGCCCATCTTTTCCTCGAGTGAAATAGCGCAAAGCGGGCATCATAGCATGAGCCAGCGGGGAGCAACGGGCAGGAAATGGTAGTCGGGTCACAGGTGTGTTGGTGAAAAGCCAGGTATGCGGTAAACCATAAAAAATGCTGGCCACCTTAAGTGACCAGCATTACGCCATATTACGCCATGTGGCGGGTTAAATAATGTACACCGTGATGTATCCGAGCCGCGTCCTAGCTTAAATCAACGTTTTTGCTGCCGAACAGCCAGGTGCAGACGAAGCCACACAGATAGGCCACCGCCAGTCCTGCGGCATAAACCGCCATACCGGCGTAGATCCCGCTGGCGGAGGTCATCAGCGGCAGCGCCACCAGGCCAGACGGACCGAACACCGTGTTCAGACCCACCGGCAGCCCCAGCCAGGCCACCAGACCGAGGAAGAAGCCGCCGCAGGCACCGCCGATACAGGCGGTGATAAACGGCTTCATGCGCGGTAGGGTCACGCCGTAAATCAGCGGTTCGCCGATGCCGAGGAAGCCGGGAATAATCGCCCCTTTAATCTGCGTACGCAGCAGCGAGCCGTGCTTTGCTCGCCAGTACAGTGCCAGCGCGGCGCCGACCTGCCCGGCCCCCGCCATCGCCAGGATTGGGAACAGCGAGTTAAAGCCCTGGGCATCGACCAGCGCAAAATAGACCGGCACGAAACCCTGGTGCACGCCGAACATCACTGCCAGCAGGAACAGACCGGCCAGCACGGCGGAGCCGAACGGGTTGCCGTTAAGATGCAGGAACAACCACGACATCCCGGTAAACAGCCAGCCGCCAATCGGCATGATCACGGTAAAGGTTACCGCCCCCATAATCAGCAGCGTCACCGCCGAGGTGAGGATCATGTCGAGGTTGGCCGGCATTATCCGCCGCACCTGTTTTTCCACCCACGCGCCGAGAATCGAGGCAATCAGCACGCCGATAATATTGCCGCGCGGGTCAATGCCGTGGCCAAAGAAGGTGGTGATCCCGGCATAAAATCCGCTGGTGGCTTCAGGGTTGTAGCCGAGGACGAACAGCGAAGCGATGATCGCGCCGTTGACCCCGGAACCGCCGAACGCCTTCTGGGCGTTATAGCCAATCAGGATACTCAGGAAGGTGAACATCCCCTTGCTGAACACTTTCATGTAGCCGATCAGCGCCACCAGAGAAGCGCTGGGATGGGCGTTTTCCAGCACGAACATCTGCTCCGCCAGCGTCGCGAAGCCGAGCAGCAGGCCTACCGCGATAAATCCGGGGATCAGCGGGGTAAAAATGGTGGCGAATTTGGCGAGAAACTTCTGCACGCCGCTGGTTTGTTTGCTCTTCAGCGCCTGTTTTTTCTCTGCCGCGACATCCGCCAGAGAAGGGGCGTCCGCGGGAGCGTCCTCCAGTAATCCGTTCATCATCTCCGCGGCGGTTTGTGCTTTGCCGGGGCCGAGCACCACCTGGAACTGCTCGTCGCTGACGATAACGCCTATCACGCCTTCAATCTGGCGGATGGCGGCGCTATCGGCGAGCTGCTCATCACGTAAAGTTAAGCGCAGGCGGGTCATGCAGTTCCCCGCCTGGGCGACGTTTCCGGCTCCGCCAACATGGGTAAGGATCCGCGCTATCATCTCTTTATTTATTTTTGCCATTGCACGTTACCTGGTTGTCGGCGCTTAGGTATTGCTCAGCGCCTGGCGGATATAGCCGTTATTTTTGCTCAACAGCGATTGCGCGTCTGCGGCGCTTAGATCCGCCAGCACCATCACAATGGCCGTTTTACAGTGGCGCCCGCAGGTGTCCAGCGCGGCTTGTGCGGTGGTGCGATCGCAGTCGGTCGCCTCCATCACGATGGAAACCTGACGTTCGATAAGCTTGGCGTTGGTGGCTTCGACGTCAACCATCAGGTTGCTATAGACCTTGCCCACACGGATCATCGCGCCGGTGGAGATCATGTTCAGCACCAGCTTCTGAGCGGTGCCGGCTTTCAGGCGGGTAGAGCCGGTGACCACTTCCGGGCCAACGACCGGCGTGATGGCGACATCTGCCAGGCGCGCCATTTCGCCATGCGGGTTGCAACTGACGATAGCGACAAAAGCGTTCTGGCTGTGGGCATATTCCATCGCGCCAATCACATAAGGGGTACGCCCGCTGGCGGCCAGGCCAACCAGCACGTCGCGCTTGCTGAAGTTCAGGTTTTGCAGATCCAGCGCGCCCTGCGCTTTGTTGTCTTCGACGTTTTCGACGGCGCTGAGAATCGCTTTATGGCCGCCAGCGATGATCCCTACTACCTGCTCCGGGCGCGTGCCGAACGTCGGCGGGCATTCGCTGGCATCGAGGATCCCGAGGCGGCCGGAGGTGCCGGCGCCAATGTAGATCAGGCGCCCGCCGTCCTGGATGGCGGCAGCGACTTTATCCACCACCTGGGCAATCTGCGGCAAATAGGGGGCGATCGCCTGGGCTACCAGCTGGTCCTCCTGGTTGATAACCGTCAGCATGTCGACGGTGGACAGGGTGTCTATATTGGCGCTATTGGCATTGCGGCGCTCGGTCAGCAATGCGCTCAGGTCGATACTCATCATAAAACCTCATCAGTCACAGTTGAGATAGATTCTAAGGAATTAATTATTCCTTTCATGTGAAGGGTATCACGATTGAGGCAGAAGAGATAAACGGATATTTATAGGTATTTTGGGGTGTCGTGCAGTAATAACATTGGAATATTTTATTACTGCACGATGATTTAGCGGTTGGGATGAGCTTTTTGCAGGCCGAAAAACAGGGCGATCAGATAGCTAATTGTCATGGCGACGCTCATTTTGAGCATCGTTTCACCGCCGATCCCGGCCAGCGGCGCGGCGATACCGCCACAGACGAACATCAGGGTGCCCATCAGGGCTGATGCGGTGCCCGACTGGGCGCTGCTGACTTCGCTCATTGCTCTGGAGCCGGAAATCGTGCTGATGCCGCTCATGAAGGATACCGTGAAGAACAGGCCAATCAGCGCCAGCCACGGCAGCTGCAGCCAGGCGAGGAGCAGCGTCAGCGTCGCGCACAGTACGGCCAGCGTCAGGCCGCGACGCAGCAGCATATCCGCATCGTAATGGTGTGAGAGGCGGGAAAAAATCTGCGCGGCGATAATCAACCCGATGCCGTTCAGGCCGAACAGCAGGCTGAACTGCAGGGCGCTCATGCCGTATTCGCTCTGGATCACGAACGACGATGAACCGATGTACGAGAACAGTCCCGCCATCATAAAGGCCTGAATCAGACAGTAACGCATAAAGCGGCGGTTTTTCAGCACCGGGGCGTCGTTTTGCTTTTCTGCAGTAGAGGCGCTTTGGCTGGGTCGCGTTTCCTGCAGCACCGCCAGGCTGACGATCAGCAGCACGGCGCCGATACCGGCCATCGCCCAGAACAAAAAGCGCCAGTCGAAGGAGGTGGTGATATA
This sequence comes from Klebsiella sp. B345, assembly GCF_051131735.1. Taxonomy (NCBI): domain Bacteria; kingdom Pseudomonadati; phylum Pseudomonadota; class Gammaproteobacteria; order Enterobacterales; family Enterobacteriaceae; genus Klebsiella; species Klebsiella sp. B345. The sequence goes on along the minus strand of NZ_CP180443.1, from coordinate 2,885,271 downwards.
GCCGCCGATCACCGGTGACACCACCGGGGCGATGCCGTTGACGGCCATCAGCAGGGCGAAGAACTGGGTCAACTGGGTGCCCTGATATTTATCGCGGGCAATTGAGCGGGACAGTACCGAGCCGCCCGCCCCGGCGAAGCCCTGCAGGAAACGCCAGCCGATCAGCATATGTACGTCGTAGGTCATGGCGCACATCGCCGATGAGAAGATGAACAGCAGCAGCGACAGCGCCAGCGGCTTTTTGCGCCCGATACGGTCGCTCAGCGGACCAAAAAACAGCTGACCCACACCGAGGCCAATCAGCGCGGCGGTCAGGGAGAGCTGGGTCTGGGTGCCGGTGGCGCTCAGTTGCTGAGTAATGTCCGGTAAGGCGGGCAGATAAAAGTCGGTGCACAGCGGGCCGATGGCGGTGAGCAGGCCGAGAATGAGCACCCATGAAAGTGAGATGCGTGGCATAAATACTCCTTAGAACCTAATGGGACGGGCTCTTATGCGTGCCGGGCGATAGCGCCCGGCAGGAATGACTTAGCTGGCGCCGCCGCCAAGCGATTGCCAGAGGGTAATGCGGTTTTCCAGATCGGTTTGTTGCAGCGAAATCAGCGTCGCCTGCGCCGACCACAGCGTGCGCTGGGCGGTCAGGACCGACAGATAGTCACCGACGCCGGTCTGATATCGCTTCATCGCAATGTCCAGTGAGGTCTGCTCAGCGGCCACATATTGACGCTGGGCATCCAGCTGCTCGCTTAATGTTTCCCGGCGAGCCAGCGCATCGGCAACGTCCTTAAAGGCGCTCTGGATAGTTTTCTCGTAGGTGGCAATCAGCCCTTTTTTCTCCGCTTCGGCATAGCGTAACTTCGCCAGATTGCTGCCGCCGCTGAACAGCGGCAGGCTGATTGACGGGGCGAATGACCACACCGACATCCCGTGGCTGAACAGGGACGACAGCGAGTCGCTGCCGACGCCGGCGCTGGCGGTCAGGGAAATGGTCGGGAAGAAGTTGGCCCGCGCTGAACCAATGTCGGCGTTGGCGCTTTTCAGGTTGTGCTCTGCTTCCTGGATATCCGGACGGCGCAGCAGTACCGATGACGACACCCCAGCCGGCACCAGAACGATGCTGTTGTCGCCGAGGCTTTCCAGAGTCCCCGGAAGCAAGCTGTCTGGCACGGTAGAACCGGCCAGCAGATTGAGGGCGTTTTTATCCTGGGCGACCTGAGTACGGTAGCTGGCGACGCTGGCGCGCGCCTGTTGGTAAACGCTTTCCGCATCGCTGAGATCGCCGGCGGAGGCGGTACCGACTGCCATCTGACGGGCGACGATTTTGCGCGAGTTATCGGCGCTGGCCAGCGTCTCCTGGGCCAGCGCCAGGTTGCTATTGTCCGCCGCGAGGGTAACCCAGGCGGTGGTCAGGTCGGAAATCATCGTCAGGCGGGTGTTCTGCGCGGTGTATTCGCTGGCAAGCCAGGTTTCCCGCGCGGCCCGTGTCAGACTCTGATTTTTACCGAACAGGTCCAGCTCGAAGCTGGATACCGCCCCATCGGCTTGCGATGAGGAGGTCAGGCCGCTGTCTACCGTTTGACTACGGGTATGGCTGAGTTCCGCGTTAAGGGTCGGGAATAACGAGGCGCGGGTTTCCCCGAGTTCCGCACGGGCGGCCTCGATATCGGCGATGGCTTTCTGCACGTCGCGGTTACTGGTCAGCGCCATGCTGACCACTTTGTTGAGCCGGGCATCGTTAACGACCTGCTGCCAGTTGCCGACCACCGCGCTGGCTTCACCGTGGGTGCCGGGGAGCGTCGCGGGGATCGGCGCCGCCGGGCGGCTGTAATCCGGATCGAGCGAGACACAGCCGGCGGTCAGGAGCGCGACAAAAACTAACGTAAAACGAAACATAACTTACTCCTGAGTGGGGCGTCTGCGGGTGAACAGACGTTTCACCAGCACAAAGAACAGGGGAACGAAGAAGATCGCCAGCAGCGTGGCGGTCAGGGTCCCACCGATAATACCGGTACCGATCGCTACGCGGCTGTTGGCCCCGGCCCCGGTAGCAACCGCCAACGGCAGCACCCCGGCGACAAACGCCAGCGAGGTCATCACGATAGGGCGCAGACGGGTTTGCGCAGCGCGCAGTGCGGCACGTGATAGCGAGTAGCCCTCATCGACCGCCGCTTCTGCAAACTCGACGATCAGGATGGCGTTCTTCGACGACAGACCGATGGTGGTCAACAACGCGACCTGGAAGTAGACATCGTTGCTGAGATCGCGCATCCAGGCCGCCAGCGCGGCGCCGAGCAGGCCCAACGGGATAACCATGATCACCGAGAATGGCACCGACCAGCTCTCATACAGTGCCGCCAGGCACAGGAACACCACCAGAATCGAGATGGCGTAGAGACTCATCGCCTGGCCGCTGGCCAGTTTTTCCTGCAGTGACAAGCCGCTCCACGCCCAGGTGGTTCCTGCTGGCAGGTTGTTGGCTAACGCTTCCATCTTGTCCATCGCCGCGCCAGAGCTGAAGCCGCTGGCGTTCTCACCCTGGATTTCAAAGGCGGCAGATCCGTTGTAGCGCACCAGGCTTTCCGGGCCATACTCCCAATGGGTGCTGGCGAAGGCGGAGAACGGCGTCATGCTATCGTCGCTGCCGCGGACAAACCATTTGTTGAGATCCGACGGTACGGCGCGCGCTTCGCTATCGCCCTGGATATAGACCTTTTTCACTCGACCACGGTCGATAAAGTCGTTGACGTAGGTCCCGCCCCAGGCGCTGGAGAGCGTGTCGGTAACATCGCTCAGCGACAGGCCCAGTGAGACGGCTTTGTTGTTGTCGATGTCCACCTGCAACTGCGGCATCTGCGGCAGGTCGTTGGCACGGACCGACTGGAGTTCCGTGCTTTGATTCGCCGCGGCCAGCAATTGGGTACGCATCTGCATCAGGCTATCGCGATCGGTACCGCCGCTGGACATCAGCTCGAAGGTAAAGCCGTTGCTTTGGCCTAAACCGTCCACCGACGGCGGGATCATGGCAAACAGTGAGGCATCACGAATGCTGCCGAGCTCTTTGGTGGCGCGCAGGGCAATCGCCTGTGCGGTGTTTTCTGCCCCTTTACGCTCGGACCAGTTTTTCAGCGAGACGAAGGCCATCCCGGCGTTTTGTCCGCTGCCGCTGAAGCTGAAGCCATCGACGGTAAAGATAACGTCGGTGTTGTCTTTCTCTTTGGTCAGGAACCAGTCGGTGACCTGGCGGCGAACCTCTGCGGTACGTACCGCGGTCGCACCTGCCGGCAGGGTGTACTGGACCATGATTTCACCCTGATCCTCTACCGGCAGGAAGCTGCCCGGCAGTTTCCACATCGCCAGCGCCATCCCGGCGCAGATCACCGCAAACGCCCCCATCATGATCACCGAGCGGCGCAGACCGCCAATAACACGATGCTGATAGCCCTGTTCGGTGCGGCCCCACAGGCGGTTAAAGGCGCCAAAGAAGCCAGTGGTATGTGGTTTGGAGTGGCTGAGCAGCGCACCGCACAGCGCCGGGGTTAAGGTCAGCGCCACCACCACCGACAGCATCATCGCGGAAATAATGGTCACCGAGAACTGGCGATAGATAACCCCGGTCGAACCGCCGAAGAAGGCCATCGGCAAGAATACCGCCGACAGTACGAGGGCGATGGCGATCAGTGCACCAGTGATTTCCCCCATAGATTTTTCGGTGGCTTCGATGGCGGAAAGCCCTTCGTCACGCATGATACGTTCGACGTTCTCCACCACCACGATGGCGTCATCGACCAGCAGGCCGATGGCCAGCACCATCGCAAACAGGGTCAGGGTGTTGATGGAGTAGCCGAACAGTGCCAGCACGCCGAAGGTCCCGAGCAGCACCACCGGTACCGCCACCGCTGGGATCAGCGTGGCACGGAAGTTTTGCAGGAACAGGTACATCACGCAGATCACCAGCACGATGGCTTCAATCAGCGTTTGAATCACGTCCTCGATGGAGATTTTAATAAATTCGGTGCTGTCTTTCGGGTAGGCAATATCGTAGCCCGCCGGCATTTGATGGCGGTACTCGTTGATTTTGTTCTTCACCAGCGTGGAGGTATCAAGGGCGTTGGCCCCTGGCGCCATCATCACCGCGATACCCGCCGCCGGATGGCCGTTCAGGTTAGCCAGCGCGGTGTAATCCTCGCTGCCCATCTCCACGCGAGCGACATCGCTGACGCGCACGACGGAACCGTCGGATTTACTTTTCACGATGATGTTTTTGAACTGATCGACCGTTTGCAGGCGCGACTGGGCGCGAACGGTGGCGGTGAGCTGCTGAGCATTCGAGGACGGCAGGGCGCCGATCTTACCCGCAGAGACCTGCACGTTCTGCGCTTCAATGGCCGACTGCACGTCAGACGGCATCAGCGCGTAGGAAGCCAGTTTGGTCGGATCCATCCAGATACGCATGGCGTATTCGGCACCGAACACCTGCAGGCTCCCGACCCCTTCGATACGTGCCAGCGGGTCCTGCATATTACTGACCAGCCAGTCGGAAATATCGGAGCTAGTGGCACGGTTGGTTTTGTCATAGACCGCGAGGATCAGCAGGAAGCTGCTCTGCGATTTTTCCACCGTTACACCGGACTGCTGTACTTCGCTCGGCAGACGCGATTCTGCCTGCTGAACTTTGTTCTGTACCTGTACCTGCGCCGTATCCGGGTCGGTCCCCTGCTCGAAGGTGACGGTAATGCTGACCGAGCCGTCGGAGCTGCTGGTGGAGGTAAAGTAGAGCAGGTTATCCAGCCCGGTGAGCTGCTGTTCGATTACCTGGGTTACGCTGTTTTCCAGGGTTTCCGCAGAGGCCCCGGTATAGGTGGCGGAGATTTTCACCGCCGGCGGTGCGACGTCAGGATACTGGGCGACCGGCAAAGTGCGGATGGCCAGGACCCCGGCGAGCATAATCAGAATCGCGATCACCCAGGCAAAGACCGGGCGTCGCACGAAGAAACGAGAGAACATCAGGCGTTGCCCCCGTTAGTAGTGGCTTCGACTGCTTTCACTTGCTGGCCAATGCTGACCTTTGAGGTGCCTTCGACAATCAGTTTGTCACCGGCTTTCAGACCGCTCACCACCAGCCATTTGTCGCCATAGGTTTCGCCGGTTTCCACTTCACGTTGTTCCACTTTATTGCTGCTATCAACGATCAGCGCAGTGGCGGTGCCTTTGGCATCGCGGGTAATACCCTGCTGCGGCGCAAGGATCGCATCGTCCATAACCCCTTCATCGACGTGGGCGCGCACGAACATCCCAGGTAACAGGACATGCTGTGGGTTAGGGAAGACTGCGCGCAGCGTGACCGAGCCGGTGGACTCATCCACCGCCACTTCCGTCAACGCCAGGCGGCCTTTCTCGCTATAGGTGCTGCCATCTTCCAGGGTCAGAGAGACGCTGAGCGTGTTGCTGTTGGTGGCCAGGGTTTGCTTGCGCAAGCGCAGCAGATCGACGCTGGAGCGGGTGAGGTCGACATACATGGTGTCGAGGCCGCGCACGGTGGCCAGCGCGGTATCCTGATCGGCAGAAACTAACGCACCCGGGGTGACGGAGGAGATACCAATACGCCCGGCGATCGGCGAGGTGACGGTAGTCCAGTCCAGGTTGATGCGCGCGCTTTCGAGGGCCGCTTTTTTCGACTCGACGCTGGCTTTGTCCTGATTACAGGTGGACATCGCATCGTCGGCATCCTGACGCGATACGCCGTTGTCTTTAACCAGCACCGCATAGCGCTGGGCTTTCTGACAGTCGGAGATCACCAGCGCCTGCGCCTGTTTCAGGGCGGCGGCGGCTTCGTTGTAGGCCGCACGATAGCTGGAGGGGTCGATTTGATACAGCGCCTGTCCGGCTTTCACCATATCCCCTTCGGTAAACAGGCGTTTTTGAATAATGCCGCCAACCTGCGGGCGCACTTCAGCACTAAGCGATGCCGTGGTGCGTCCGGTCAGTTCGCTGATCACTGAAACCGATTGATTTTTAAGGGTGACAACACCAACTTCCGGCGTCATTTGCGGGGGAGCGGATGTTTGCGCATTATCACATCCGCTGAGGAGTAATAGTGCTGCTGCGATGGGGAGTATAGTATATTTCATTATATATTCTCAGGATGAACGACGTCCTCCTCGTTATTTCAATAACGAGGTTGTGGCCAGCTGATGACGCATTTCCGCGAAACGGAAATGACGAAAAGGGAATGCGATATTCCCGTTTTATTGATGATTAATTATTTATCCGCTAGTAACATAGTGGTTATTTCCCGATACAGTTTCTCGAGTATCTCTGGTTCTACGTTTTGTGGAACCAGACGCCGATAAATCGTCCCTTCCATCATCACTGCGGTGACTTCGACACAGCAACGAACACGTTCATTGCTCAGGTGCGGATAGGTCTTTTGTATGTGCGCGCAGGCGTTAGCAAACATACGTTTGTCGGCTTCGACCATCATAGCGGCGATTTGCGGGTTACGCGTCGCTTCTGCCGCCATTTCTAACATCAATGCGTCATCATCTTCATCCAGCGTTTCCCGGTAGGCAAGCACACGGGGGATCTCATCCGTCTGGGTATTCCCGTCCATTTTTGTGATGCGGTAATCAATGATACGGCGGATCATTTCTTCAATGATGGCGTCTTTATTGGCAAAGTAACGATAGATTTGCCCGACGCTCAGACTGGCCTGGCTGGCGATGTTCGCCATGCTGGCCCCGTGGAAACCATGATGGCGGAAGCAGTGGCGTGCGGCAGCGATGATCTCATCCTGTCGGCGTTTTTGTCGGTCTGCCAGTGCGCTGCTCATGGTGTTATCCTCGGGATGAAGAGTGAGAACGATCGTTCTCATTTTTCGTCATTATACGGTTTCAGCGAGTGATGGAAAGGTTTTTTTGATTAAAAAAAAGCTCAGGGAATTTACGCAGCAAATAATGGAGAAATTAAGTATTTTTTGTGAATTTAAGATATAGGTATTTCTTATAAATATTCAATTATGGAGAATTAATATGGCACTAATAATAACAAAAAGCATTAATCCGGCAGATCAAGAAGAGTTACTCGCAGGACTACGAGAATATAACTTGCGGTATCTCGATGCGACACATTTTGGTGATCTCGGGGTCTATATCCGCGACGAAGCGGGGGTGATGCTGGGCGGACTGATTGCCAAAAGAAAGGCTAACTGGTTGTGTGTTGAGTATTTGTGGGTCAGCGAGACGCAGCGCGGCGGCGGTCTGGGTAGCCAGCTGATGCGTGAAGTAGAAAACCAGGCGCGGGAGGCGGGATGCCGCCATGTGCTGGTCGATACCTTTAGCTTTCAGGCCCTGCCGTTTTATCAAAAACAGGGCTATCAGCTGCAGATGTCGCTCCCGGATTTCCCCCACGTCGGCATGGAGCGCCACTATCTCTCAAAGGCGCTTTAGTCCCTATCCCGCAATGCCCTGTCGCAGCAGCGCCAGCGCATGGTTAACGATGGTCTGGCGGGAGATCGCCGCTAAGCGTTCATCGGTACGCAGGCGGGAAAAAGGTACCAGCACCAGGCTAATCAGCGAGGTAAACAGCAGCGCTGGCGACAGGGCCGGGTTGATTTTGCCCTCCTCCTGCCAGCGAGTGACCGTGTTCAGCATCAGGTGATAACGCTCTTCGCCGAAGCGGGCGTCCATATGCTGGCGCAGCACCGGCATCTCGCCGATGACCTCCTGCATCCACAGGGGGGCAAACCAGGCGTGTTGTTCCGCCAGGGTGCCCAGCTCGTCAATCAGCAGCGTGAGGGCGGTGACCGGATCGTCCGCATGGGCGACGAAAATCTTGCTGATCTGCTGGCGCAGCGGCATGAAACGTTCTTCCAGCAGTTGGTCCACCAACGCTTCCCGCGAGCTGAAATAGTAATGCAGCATCGCCGGGGTGACCCCCGCTTCTTTGGCAATAGCGTTGAGCGAGGTATGGCCGATGCCCTGACGGGCAAACAGCGCCAGGGCAATATCCATTAGCTGTTCGCGGTTTGCCGTACCGGGTTTTTTACCCCGCGGACGGCCAGGGCGGCGAGGGACATCATTGTCTTTTTGTGCGCGCATTTCGGAATGTTCTCTTGACGTGATTCATCATTTCCCTAAATATTAATTATACATTTAATTAATTTCAAGTGAGTGATGAGATGACGTCTCAAATCACGACCCAACCTGCGCCGTCGATTCGTTTGCTGTTCAGCGCATTGCTGTTAGTCATGCTGCTGTCGGCGCTGGATCAGACCATAGTCTCAACCGCGCTGCCGACGATTGTCGGTGAGCTGGGCGGGCTGGATAAGCTCTCCTGGGTGGTGACCGCCTATATTCTTAGCTCGACCATTGTGGTGCCGCTGTATGGTAAATTTGGCGATCTGTTTGGCCGCAAAATCGTGCTGCAGGTGGCAATCGTCCTGTTTCTGGTCGGCTCCGCGCTGTGCGGCGTGGCGCAGAATATGACGCAGCTGGTGCTGATGCGTGCCTTGCAGGGGCTGGGCGGTGGCGGTCTGATGGTGATTAGCATGGCGGCGGTTGCCGACGTGATCCCACCGGCTAACCGTGGCCGCTATCAGGGGTTGTTCGGCGGCGTGTTTGGCCTGGCAACGGTGATCGGACCGCTCATCGGCGGGTTCCTGGTGCAGCACGCCTCATGGCGCTGGATCTTCTACATCAACCTGCCGTTGGGGCTGTTTGCGCTGCTGGTAATCGGTGCGGTGTTCCACAGCAGTAACAAACGTAGTCAGCATCAGGTTGACTGGCTGGGCGCGATTTACCTGAGTATGGCGCTGCTGTGCATTATCCTGTTTACCTCTGAAGGCGGCAGCGTGCGCGCGTGGAACGACCCGCAGCTGTGGTGCATCCTGGCCTTTGGCGTGGTGGGGGTCATCGGCTTTATTTATGAAGAGCGTATTGCCGCAGAACCGATTATTCCGCTCTCCCTGTTCCGTAACCGCAGCTTCCTGCTATGCAGCATGATTGGTTTTGTCATCGGGATGGCGTTGTTTGGCTCGGTCACCTTCCTGCCGCTCTATCTGCAGGTGGTGAAGGCGGCGACCCCGACCGAGGCCGGGCTACAGCTGATCCCACTGATGGGCGGCCTGTTACTGACGTCAATTATCAGCGGGCGCATTATCAGCCGTACCGGGAAATACCGCCTGTTTCCGATTCTCGGGACGCTGACAGGTATGGTGGGGATGTTGCTGCTGACGCGGATTACGATCCACTCGCCGATGTGGCAGCTGTATCTGTTTACCGGCGTGCTGGGCATGGGGCTGGGACTGGTGATGCAGGTGCTGGTGCTGGCCGTGCAGAACGCGATGCCGGCGCAGATGTACGGCGTGGCGACCTCCGGGGTGACGCTGTTCCGCTCGATTGGCGGCTCCATTGGGGTAGCGCTGTTTGGCGCAGTGTTTACCCACGTGCTGCAAAATAACCTGCAGCGCCTGTTGCCGGAAGGGGCCGAACTGCCGCGGGCGCTGAACCCGGCGGCGGTGCAGAACCTGCCGTCTGAGATCCGCCTCGATTATCTCGACGCATTTGGTTCGGCTATCCATGCCGCCTTCCTGATGGCGGCCTGCATTATGGCGGTGGCGTTCCTGCTGTCGTGGTTGCTGAAAGAGGTGCCGTTGAAAAAGGCGATGGACTAACCGGTTGCTGCGATCCGTCGTAGCGCCTGACGCAGCGCGGGAGTGGCGAAATCGAGAAATTTCCGCAGCTTCAGGGGGGCCAGTTCCCGAGCGGGGTACAGCAGATGGACCGGCGCCGCTGGCGGCTCGAGGGTTTCCAGTACCAGCCTGAGCTCCCCGCAGGCCAGACCATCGATAGCCTGATAGTGCAGCAGGCGTGCAACGCCGGTGCCCAACCGTGCCGCGTCCGCCGCGCTCTCTGGGGTGGTGACCCCGAGCACCGGCTGCAGGATGACCAGCCGGTCTTCCGCCGCCGGAGCGTTAAAACGCCAGCCGTTATAGGGCATCGGGGATTCAATATGGATCGTCGGGAGTGCGCTCAGCTCGCGGGGGCGCTGCGGCGTCCCGTGCTTTTCCAGCAGCGCCGGGTGCGCGCAGGTGACGATACGCATCTCGCCGAGGCGAATGGCGACCATGCCGCTGTCCGGCAGGACCCCGATGCGTACCGCGAGGTCAATATGATCGTCAATCAGATCGGCATTGCGGTCACTCAGCAATAAACGGATGCGAATTTGCGGGTAACTGGCAAGAAAATCAGTAACTATCGGTAAAACATGTTGCCGGCCAAACATCGTCGGCGCCGCAATCACCAGCTCCCCTTTCGGCTGCTGATACTCTCCCGCCGCCTGGCGTTCAGCTTGCTCCACCTCTTCCAGAATCCGCCGTGCGGCAGCGACATAATCAATCCCGGCATCGGTCAGCGTCAGTTTGCGGGTGGTACGGATCAGCAGGCGCACCCCGAGCGCGCTTTCCAGTTCGGCGATGTGGCGACTGACGGTGGTCAGCGGCATATGCAGAGTACGCGCCGCGGCCGACATGCTGCCGAGTTCCGTGACCTTCACCAGCAGTGCCATCGCGCTTAAGCGGTCCATGATTATCCCGTTTCTCGGAAAGATGATTCTCAGTATCCCAGTATTATCATTATTGGCGGCAGAGTCCATGATGTGCGCAGTGATACCGGACCCGGAGGTGTTATGTCAGGCGACTTTCTTGATATCGCCATCACACCTGATGTGATGGATGTGCAGCATGAAATGGGCAGTGACGGCATGTGGCAGTCCCCGCGCCGTCCGCGCCGGGGCGAACGCTTCTCTGACAGCGAAGAGGAGATGATTACCAGCCGCGACAGCTTTTACCTGGCGACGCTCTCCCAGACCGGCTGGCCCTATATCCAGCATCGCGGCGGGCCCGTTGGCTTTCTTCATCTGCTGGATGACACCACCCTGGCGATGGCCGATTTTGGCGGTAACCGGCAGTACATTACCACCGGCAACCTGCGCGGTAGCGACCGGGCCTGCCTGTTTCTGATGGATTATCCGCGGCGTGCAAGGCTCAAAATTTATGCCACCATTGAGGTGCTGGCGAAGGAGGATGAGCCGGAACTACTGGCGCGGGTGACGCCGGAAAACTATCGGGCCAGAGTCGAGCGCATCTATCGCTTTCACCTACAGGCCTTCGACTGGAACTGCCCGCAGCATATTACGCCGCGCTACAGCCCGCAGCAGATCGCGGAATACAGCCAGACGCTGCAGCAGCGCATCCATGAGCTGGAGCAGGAAAACCAACGTCTGCAACAACAGTTAACCCTCAAAGGAGAGCCATGATGACCGATCATCGTCCGCCATTACCGCCGTTTACCCGTGAAAGCGCGATGCAAAAGGTGCGCGCCGCCGAAGATGGCTGGAACAGCCGCGATGCACACAAGGTGGCGCTGGCTTATACCGTCGACAGTGAGTGGCGCAACCGCAGCGAGTTTGTGCATGGCCGGACCGAGATCATCGAGTTTCTGACGCGAAAATGGGGCAAAGAGCAGGAGTATCGCCTCATTAAGGAGCTGTGGGCATGGAGCGATGAGCGTATCGCGGTGCGGTTTGCCTACGAGTGGTGTGATGACAGCGGCCAGTGGTTTCGCTCATACGGCAACGAAAACTGGGCGTTCAATGAGCATGGGCTGATGCATACGCGCTATGCCTGCATCAACGACCTGCCGATTGCGCCGAGCGAGCGCCTGTTCCACTGGCCTCAGGGGCGCCGCCCGGATACGCATCCGGGACTGAGCGAACTGGGGCTGTAGACAGGCGCGCTGCGGGTTAATCCGCTTTCGGGAAGTCGACGACGGTGTCATTGACCCGGTTCACCATGTTGGTGAACAGAATAGCGCTCACCGCGCTGATGATCTCAATCACCTGCTGGTCGCTGAAGCCAGCGTGGCGCACCGCGCTGACCTCTGCTTCTGGCAGGGTACCGCGGGTGCTTACCAGGGTCTGGACGAAGGTCACCAGCGTATTGATACGGGCATCGTCAGCATAATCACCGTGGCGCAGCGCCTGGATCTGCTCGCGGCTGTAGCCCGCTTTTTTCGCCATCAGGGTGTGTGCCGCCAGGCAATAATCACAGCCGGTGGCTTCGCTCACCGCCAGGTTAATAGCCTCCAGCTCTTTTGCGTTCAGACTGCCTTTGCTCAGCATCGCGTTGTGCGCCAGCGCCTGCTGTAACGCCGCCGGCGAATGGCCGCCAATGGTCAGATAGGCATTCGGGACCTTGCCCATCGCTTTCTTGATCCCGGCAAAAATCTCGGCGGCTTTGCCGCTGACGTCTTGTTCATGAATCTCTGTTAAACGGCTCATGGTGTGCTCCTGTCTGGGTGAGGGTATGTCGTGCAATGACGTCATCTTAGGGAAGTTCCGCGTGCTAGACTGAGGCTCTGCGTCTCATATTTATGTCTTATCGTCTCAGGGGGTGGCATGGACAGTCTCAGTCATCTGTTGGCGCTGCTGGCGCCGCGTTGTGAAGTTAATCTGCACTGCCGGTTTGGCGACCGCTGGCAGGCCGGTCATGAGCAGATGCGCCGCGGGGTGGTGCCGTGGCATTTTGTCCTGCACGGCGAAGGGCGGCTGACGGTTGGCAAGCAAAGCCGTCATATGCGGGCGGGGGATGTGATCCTGCTGCCGCATGGTTCGCCGCATTTGATGGAAAGCCTGGTGGAGTGGGGCCAGATCCTGCCCGTCGCCCACCGCTTTAACGGCACGGTGACCGAGGTGCGCACCGGCAGCGACCACGATGCGCTGGAGATGCTGTGCGGGGAATTTTACTTCGGGCCACACGTCAGTTGGCTGTTTGCACAAGAGAGCGATCTCATTCACCTGCATACTGACGAACGTGCAGAGTGTCCGGAACTGGCGCTGCTGCTTGACGTGCTGGTGCGCGAAAGCCTGCTGGAGCACCCCGGCGGCGCGGCGATCGTGCGCAGCCTCGGCGATACGCTGCTGGTGTTCCTGTTGCGCACGCTGCTAGGTAGCGACACCCCGCCGGAGGGGTTGCTGCGCCTGATGAGTGATGAACGGCTGATGCCCGCGGTGCTGGCGGTGCTGGCGGCGCCGGAGCAGCCGTGGACGCTGGAGAGCATGGCCGCTCGTGCGTTTTTGTCGCGCGCCACCTTCGCGCGTCACTTTTCCAGCGCCTATCACCTGACGCCGCAGGCGTGGCTCTCGCAATTGCGGATGGCGATGGCCGCGCGTCTGTTGCGCATCGAGCGGCAGACTAACCTCGAGGTGATTGCCGGGCGCTGTGGATTTCAGTCGCAGGCGTCGTTCTCGAAGACCTTTAAGAAACTGTATGGCGTGACCCCCGGCGAGTGGCGGCGTCGCTAACAGCAAAAAATAGTCGTCCGGTTTTCGGTTGTTGCACCTGTGGCGAACAGGCCAGAATCCGCGTATCACCACAACACCGGAGGATCTATGGATTTCACACAACAGCATCACCAGGCTACGCCACTGCTGCTGGCCAACGTCTGGGACGTCCCCAGCGCCAGCGCCGCCGCTGAGGCCGGGTATACGGCGATAGGGACTTCCAGCGCCGCGATGGCCCACAGCCTGGGGTTGGATGATGGCGAAGCGTTGCCGTTCGCGGAACTGCTATACCGGGTCACCCGCATTCGCGCCCGGGTGGCGTTACCGCTCAGCGTGGATATGGAAGCGGGCTATGGCGCCAGCGCAGAAGAGGTGGTAGAAAATCTGCGCGCCCTGGCGCGTACCGGGGTGGTCGGCGTTAATCTTGAAGACAGCGTGGTGCACGAGGGCGTACGGACTCTGGTGGCAGCGCAGGCTTTTGCCCGGCGTCTGCAGGAGATAACCACCGGGCTGGCGCAGGCGGGGGTGTCGCTGTTTATCAATGTCCGCACCGATCCCTTTGTGCTGAACCACCCCCAGGCGCTGGCGGAGACCATTGCCCGGGGCCAGCTGTATGCCGGACACGGCGCCGACGGGCTGTTTGTTCCCTGCGTGACCGAGGCTACGGATATCGCCGCAATTGTTGCGGCGGTGGCGCTGCCGCTGAACGTCATGGCGATGCCCGCGCTGCCCGATTATGACCAGCTTGCGGAGCTGGGTGTGAAACGTATTTCGATGGGCAATGCGCTGCACGATGCGCAACAAGGGCATCTGTATCGGCTGCTGAAGACCGTCCGGCAGCAACGATCGTTTAAAGGGGTATTTGACCATGCAGGTGACTGATAGCGGGTTATGCGATACCTGGTACGACGCGCTGCTGGCCCGCGACTCCGGCTACGCGGGCGTTTTTTTCGTGGGGGTGAAAACCACCGGCGTGTTTTGCCTGGCAACCTGCCGTGCCCGCAAGCCGAAGCGGGAAAACGTCGAGTTCTATCGCGACTTTAAAGCCGCGCTGAGCGCCGGGTTCCGCCCGTGTAAGATCTGCCGGCCCACCGAAAATGCCAGTTCCGCGCCGCCGATGGTGGAGCAGGTGATGCAGCAGCTGCGGGCTAACCCGAAAGCGCGGATCAGCGATGACCAGCTGCGCCAGCAGCACATCAGCCCCGAGCGGATCCGGCGCTGGTTTACCCATCATTACGGCATGACGTTTCAGGCCTTTCAGCGGATGCTGCGGGTGAATACCGCCCTGCAGGAGCTAAAGGGCGGACGGCGCGCCACCGACGTGGCCTTCGACAGCGGATACGACTCGCTGAGCGGGTTTGGCTACACCTGTAAAAAACTCACCGGCCACGCGCCCAGCGAGGCGGCGCAGGTGATCCTACTGCACCGCTTTACCACGCCCATTGGCCCGATGTTTGTCTGCGCCAGCGAGCGCGGGGTTTGCCTGCTGGAGTTTGTCGACCGGCGGATGCTGGAGACGGAGTTTCGCGATCTCCAGCGCTTACTCTCGGCGAGGATTATCGCCGGCGAGAATCACCATACGCGCCAGGCGGTGGCGGAGATCGGCGAATATTTTGCCGGCCAGCGGCGTCATTTTTCCCTGACCCTGGAGACGCCGGGCAGCAATTTCCAGCAGACGGTGTGGCAGCAGCTCCAGGCGGTGGCGTACGGCAGCACCGAACATTATCAGGGGCTGGCGCAGCAGATGGGCAACGCCGGTGCGGTACGAGCGGTCGCCAACGCCAACGGCGCCAATCGGGTAGCGATCGTCATTCCCTGCCATCGTATTATCGGCAAAGATGGTTCGCTGACCGGCTACGGCGGCGGGCTGGCACGCAAGGCGTGGCTGCTGGCGCATGAAGCGAAATATCGCTAGATGATTTTATTTCCTGTTGCTGTTTTGAGTGTTTAAAAACCGGTCTTAAAGCCGTTATAGTTTTCGTCGAAAATAATAATGACTTTCTCATGGACTGACAGGATAACAATGATGAAATTGCGTTTACGGACGGCCGCCGCAGTGATGCTGGCGGGCCTGCTGCTGGCAGGTTGCGACCAAAAAAGTGATGATGCGAAACACATTAAAGTTGGCGTGATTAACGGCGCGGAACAGGATGTGGCGGAAGTGGCGAAGAAGGTCGCCAAAGAGAAGTTCGGGCTGGACGTCGAACTGGTGGGCTTCAGCGGGTCGCTGCTGCCGAACGAATCGACCAACGCCGGGGATCTGGATGCTAACGTCTTCCAGCACCGGCCGTTCCTCGAGCAGGATAATAAAGCGCATAACTACCATCTGGTTGCCGTTGGTAACACCTTCGTGTTCCCGATGGCGGGCTACTCGCGCAAAATTAAATCGGTGGCTGACCTGAAAGACGGGGCGACCATCGCCATTCCGAACGATCCGACCAACCTTGGCCGCGCGCTGCTGCTGTTACAGCAGGAGAAGCTGATTACCCTGAAGGCCGGTACCGGGCTGCTGCCGACGGCGGTCGATATCACGGACAACCCGCATCACCTGAATATTATGGAGCTGGAAGGCGCGCAGCTGCCGCGGGTGATTGATGACCCGAAAGTCGATGTGGCGATCATCAGCACCACTTATCTGCAGCAAACCGGGCTGTCGCCGGTGCATGACGGGATTTTCATCGAAGATAAAAACTCACCGTACGTGAATATCATCGTGACCCGCGAAGAGAACAAAAACGCCGAAAACGTGAAGGAATTCATCCAGTCCTATCAGTCGCCGGAAGTGGCGAAAGCGGCGGAGACTATCTTTAACGGCGGCGCGGTTCCCGGCTGGTGATCCTCTACCCGTGAACTAACCCCGCTACGCTAAACGGCCCCGCTGCTGCGCCATCAGATGCAGCAGCGGTACCAGAGAGAGTCCGTCCGGCATTTCGCCACGGGCGATGAGCTGGCTAATCTCGTCAAAGGTAAACCACCCCGTCTCCATGACCTCATCCTGATCCGCATCCATTCCGACATACTCCAGATCGCGAGCAAGCCAGGTGATGAACAGCTGGTCGCTGCTGCCATAGGAGGGGTTATAGCGGATAATTTCTTCGGCATTTTTCGCCTGCCAGCCGGTCTCTTCCCGCAGCTCGCGCAGGGCGGCGGCTTGCGGCTCTTCCCCTTCATCAATGCCGCCGGAGGGAATGGCCCACACTACCTGATCGATCAGATAACGGTAGTGGCGGATCAGCAGCACTTTGTCCTGCTGGATAGCCACAATACCCACCGCCGGGCGCGGGTAATGGATTGAGTAAAAGTCGCGGCGCTCGCTGTCGGTGATATCGATCGCCACCTTACGCATGCTGAACCACGGGGTTTGCGCCATCACTTCCGCATCGTGCATATCGGCGGCGGTCAGTCTCTTTTTCATCGTCACTTTTCCTCAGAACATGAATATTCAGAACACCATAGCCGGGGGCAGATGGCAACCGCGCAAAGTTGGCCCAATATCATCGATCATTGCCCAAATGCCCATATTGTACCAGGCTGGTGGGACGTACGATGTTCGCCAGATGACCGTGAAGAGGAGTGAACATCATGAAAATGACCCATATTCGTAATGCAACGCAACTGATTGAGTATGCAGGTAAAAAATTCCTGATTGACCCGATGCTGGCGGATCAGGGCGCCTGGCCTGGATTTGCCGGTACCGCCCGGGCCGAACGACGTAACCCATTGGTGGGGCTGCCTGTTTCCGTCGATACGCTGGTGGATGTCGATGCCGCGATCGTCACCCACACCCACGAAGATCACTGGGACGAGGCGGCGATCGCCGCGATCCCGAAAACGCTGCCGGTATTCGTGCAACATGAAGCCGATGCCGGGTTGCTGCGGGGACAGGGGTTCAGCGATGTTCGTTTGCTGTCTGAGCACAGCGAATTTGACGGGGTGGTGCTACAAAAAACCACCTCCGGGCAGCACGGCAGCGACCATACCTACGCGGTACCAGCGATGGCGGAGCGCCTGGGTGAGGCCTGCGGCGTGGTGTTCCGCCATCCGCAGGAGAAAACGCTGTGGCTGGTGGGCGATACCATCTGGCGCCCGGAGGTTGAAGCCGACATGCGGCGACTGCACCCTGACGTGGTGGTGCTGAATGCCGGATACGCGCATGTGATCGGTTTTGGCCCGATCATCATGGGCAAAGAGGATGTGCTGAAAGCGCATTTCACGCTGCCGGAGGCAAATATTGTGGCTATCCATCTCGAAGCGGTTAACCACTGCCTGCTGGGCCGCGCGGAGCTGCGTGAGTATGTGGCTGACAATCAGATTGCCGATGTCGTCAGCATCCCGCAGGATGGGGAAAGCCTTTTCTTTTAATGTGTTGCCGGGAGCGGAGGGCACCATGAAACTCACCGATGTCGCGATTGTCGCCGTGGATGGCTTTAGCCCTTTTCACTACTCGGTTCCCTGCATGGTGTTTGGCGACAGCGTGTCGGACACCCGGCGTTTCAACCTGCAGATCTGTGCCGAGCAGCCGGGATTATTGACCGCCCGAGACGGTTTTGCGTTGAACGCCAGCGCCGATTTTAAGGCCCTTGAGCAGGCCGATATCGTGGTGGTGCCGTACTGGGGCGCGGTGCATCAACGCCCGCCGCCGTCGCTGCTGGACAGCCTGGTACGGGCCAGAGCGCACGGCGCGGAGATTGTCGGTCTGTGTCTTGGCGCCTTTGTGCTGGGCTATGCCGGGCTGCTGGATGGCAAACGGGCGGCCACCCACTGGGAGTTTGAGCAGGCGTTTCAGCAGCTGTTTCCCCAGGTACAGCTGGATATCAACGCGTTGTACGTGGATGACCAGCGGATGATTACCTCCGCGGGCACGGCGGCGGCGCTGGACTGCTGCCTGTACATTATCCGCCAGCGCTTTGGCAGCCTGGCGGCAAACCAGATTGCCCGACGGCTGATCGTTCCGCCCCATCGCGAGGGCGGCCAGGCGCAGTTTATTGCCCAACCGGTGCCGAAAAACACCCGCGATGCACGGATTAATGGCCTGCTGGAGTATCTCCAGCAGCATATTCACGAGCCGCACAACCTCGACACGCTGGCGCAGGTGGTGGCGATGAGCCGCCGGACGCTCACCCGCCATTTCGCCCACGCCACCGGCATGAGCATTGCTGACTGGCTGACCGCCGAGCGTCTGCGGCGCAGTCAGCTTCTGCTTGAAGCGGGAGATATGCCGGTGGAGCAGGTGGCGGAAATGGTCGGCTTCCGTTCCGCCGTCACCTGGCGCCAGCAGTTTAAATCCCGCTTCGGCGTGAGCCCGAGGGAGTGGCGACGTACCTTTCGGCGCGGCCCTTAACCGGCGAGGGTGGCGCTGTCGATCACGAAGCGATACTTCACGTCCCCTTTGACCATTCTCTCCCAGGCTTCGTTGATCTGATCGCCGCGAATCAGCTCAATATCGGCGACGATGCCGTGTTCGGCACAGAAGTCGAGCATCTCCTGGGTTTCCGGGATCCCACCAATCATCGAGCCGGCAATCGCGCGGCGGCGGTAGATTAAATTGAAGATTTCCGGTGACGGATGCGGGGTGGCCGGGGCGCCAACCAGGGTCAGCGTACCGTCGCGTTTGAGCAGCGTGGTGAAGGCATCGAGGTTGTGCGGTGCCGCCACGGTGTTGAGAATAAAATCGAAGCTTTTCAGGTGCGCGGCCATTTCATCGTCGTTGCGCGAGACGACCACCTCATCGGCGCCCAGCTCTTTCGCCGCTTCACGCTTGGATTCCGAGGTGGTAAAGGCCACCACGTGGGCCCCCATGGCGTGGGCCAACTTGATCCCCATATGTCCTAACCCGCCAATACCAACGATACCGACTTTTTTACCTGGCCCGACGTTCCAGTGGCGCAGCGGAGAGTAGGTGGTGATCCCGGCGCAGAGCAGCGGCGCCACGGCGGCAAGTTGGGCTTTCGGATGGCGGACGTGGAGCACATAGCGCTCGTGTACCACCACCTGCTGCGAATAGCCGCCGAGGGTGTGTCCGGGCTCATCGGCCGTCGGGCCGTTGTAGGTCAGCACCATGTGATCGCAGTAGTTTTCCAGCCCCGCGTCGCACTCTTCACACGCTTTGCAGCTGTCGACCATGCAGCCGACGCCCACCAGGTCGCCGACGCTAAATCCCGTGACCTGATTGCCGATGGCGGTGACCTGGCCGACGATTTCATGCCCCGGAACGCAAGGGTAGAGCGTACCGGCCCATTCGGAACGCGCCTGATGCAGGTCTGAGTGGCAGACGCCGCAGAAATCGATGGCGATCTGCACATCATGAGGGCCTGGGTCGCGGCGTGAGATGGCCATTGCTTTCAGCGGTTGGGTGGCGGAGTACGTACCAATAGCGTTGATCTGCATAGCGAAACCTCTTTCTGAATGAACGAGCTGAAGAAACCGGAGGGGGGAACGAATCGTTGTTGGCAACGGTAAGCGTAGCCTGGTCAGCGCCGGACGTGGCGCGATTAGCTCAGAGTGTTAAAAAGAAAAAGGTGAGCCAACGGCAAATCCCCCGCGTGGCAGGGGATCCGTCATGCCGGGAGGCTTATTCGATCGGCGTCAGGTAGTCCAGGCGCAACGGTTCGGCCAGCAGGCTGTTCATCTGCGCGATAAAGGCCTGAAAATGCGGCAGCGAGATATGGGTTTCCAGCGCGGCGGCATCGCGCCACGATTCGCGCATATAGAACGTGTCCGGGGCATCGCGCAGCTGGAACAGGGCGTAATCGAGGTTGCCCGGCTCCTGGCGGGTTGGCTGCAGGAGTGCCTGCAGCGCTTTGCCAAGTGCGTCAACCTGGCCTGGTTTGGCTTTTAATACCGCCAGAATCGAGATCGCGTCGTGGCTCATCTTAAAAGCCTTCCAGCACGATTTTGCCGACAGCGCGGCCGGTTTCCAGATGAGCATGGGCCTTTTGCAGGTTGCTGGCGTTAATTGGCCCGTAATGCTCGCCCAGAGTGGTTTTGATGGTCTGGTCGTCAATCAGGCTGGCAACCCGGGTCAGCAGCTGGTGTTGGGCAATCATGTCCGGTGTGGTGAACATCGAGCGGGTGAACATAAATTCCCAGTGCAGTGAGATACTTTTGGCCTTCAGCGGCCGGGCGTCGAGGGTTTCCGGATCGTCAATCAGCGCCAGTTTACCCTGTGGCGCGAGGGCGGCGACCAGCTGGGCGTAATGCTGTTCAGTGTTGTTGAGGCTGGCGACGTGGGTGACCGCGGGGATCCCAATCCGCGCCAGCTCTTCGCTGAGCGGCTTGCTGTGATCGATAACATGGTGCGCGCCCGCATCACGTACCCATTTCTGGCTTTCCGGCCGCGAGGCGGTGCCGATCACCGTCATCCCGGTCAGTTTGCTGGCCAGCTGGGTGAGAATCGAACCGACGCCGCCTGCCGCGCCAACAATCAGCAGCGTGTCCCCGCTGTTGCCGCCTTCCTGTACGCCGAGCCGGTCAAACAGCAGTTCCCATGCGGTAATGGCGGTCAGCGGCAGGGCGGCGGCAGAGGCGTTATCCAGCGAGCGCGGCTTCAGCGCGACCAGGCGTTCATCGACGAGCTGAAATTCGCTGTTGCTTCCCGCGCGACCCAGCGCACCGGCGTACCAGACTTCATCCCCCGGCGTGAACAGCGTGACCGCTTCGCCGACCGACTTGACCACCCCAACCGCGTCCCAGCCCAGCACGCGCGGGGTGTCGCCGGTAAACCCGGCGCGGACTTTGGTGTCCACCGGGTTGACCGAAATGGCCTTGATTTCGATCAGCAGGTCATGCCCTGCGACAACCGGCACCGGTAGCTCAATATCACGTAAAAAAGGAATGTTGCTGCCGTCTGTGGCGGCACGGGTAATGGCGATCGCTTTCATATTTTCTCCGCAGAAGGAATGGGGTTTATCAATGGCATGCATCAAGGATAGACCGGTGGGAGAAGGGGAAAAACGCCCCGGCGGCGATAACAGTTATATGCAGAAAGTGAAAATCAGGGATATGTCGGACGATCTCTCAAAATTAATCCTTAGCGTGCTTGTGGCTCAATATCAGCTTATTGTGCCTAATGTGCATTCAACTTTTGATTTTATCTCTGCGGCATCTTTCTTGCTGACTTCAATAAATCCCTGCGCATCATACGGCACCTGGCGGGTTTGCTCGCCCTTAAATACCTGCTGACTAATGTCCATCCAGCTTTTATCTTTCAGCTTTCGGGCATAGAAAGATAATTCATGATTGTTGTAGGTAATTTTTGCCAACACTTTGCCTTGTGCTGTCCTGAAATCGCTATAGCAAACCGCTTTGTTATCCACCGTTATTTTGGTTGGGTCCGCAGCGGATGGTGTCGGAACGGTTAACGTTTGGCTGTGCAGTTGCTGATTCCTGACCATTATTGCGCCAGATTTTTTTCCGTTGTCATAGCAGAGGGTACCAATGGTTAGAAAGAGAGCGATCGTAATGATGGATGTTAGCCAAAATCTATTACTCGCTTTATCTAATTTTTCTTGCTGTTGTTTCACCCTTTCATTCAGGCAGATAACCTCTTTGGCTAATTCACGGCTTTCTACCTGTGCCGTTGTTAAGGAGGCTATATTATTATTCGCAGCGTTCAGATTATTGTTGACGATGGTGAATTGGTCTCGTAGGTTCGAGAGTGCTAACGCATTCTGTTCTGCTTCCCTTTTACACTGAACCGCAACACGTTTAGCCTGGCGGAGATCGGCTTCAAGGGTGCTAATTTGACGTTTTAGCCCGTTAACTTCTTCTGTATTTTCCGCCTGCCAATCCTCATCCTCATCGGCTTTCAGACGTAGTAGATCAGCAGGATTAATCCCCAGCTTTTGCATATTTGCTGCCGCCATTTTTAGCGCAGTTGCGGCTTCATTTGCGCTGCTATTATGAAGCGCAGAGCTAATAAGCTTTTTTATTCTTTTCATTAGTGTGGCCAAAATCTATTTTCGCCATATTCTACGCTTCTGAACCTGTAGAGAGGAGCGGTTCGATCAATAAAAACAGGTATCAATAACGCATTGATATTTCGATGATTGAATCGTGTGATGTACAACGGAGGACTAGCCAGAGGGAGCAAACTGGCGGAAGATCACAGGAGTTGAACCTGCCCGGGACCGCTGGCGGCCCCAACTGGATTTGAAGTCCAGCCACCTCACCGGAGATGACGATCTTCCGCGCCTCGATTGCTACATGGAGGCGGGGCGCATTATAGCTACTTTCCGCCATTTACCACATACCTAAACGCACTTTTTTACTGTTAAAACTGGACATTACAGAACAGTCCTACATAAACCCTTTCGAAATCCGAGGGTTACACTTTTTCGTCTGCATTCGGCCTACCGCGATCACAGAAAACAAGAAACATAATTTGATAACGAGATATCGCAATTCATCTTACTCCGCGGATCGTTTACAAATTCTGTAACCGGTACCAACCCGTGATACCGTTTGGGGAAGAGTGCGCACATGAAAGAACATATATTGTCCGTCAAAGAGAAGATTGGCTACGGCATGGGTGACGCCGCTAGCCATATCATTTTTGATAACGTCATGTTGTACATGATGTTTTTCTACACCGATATTTTTGGTATTCCCGCTGGTTTTGTTGGCACCATGTTCCTACTGGCGCGTGCGTTGGACGCGATTTCTGACCCCTGCATGGGGCTGCTCGCCGACCGTACCCGCAGCCGCTGGGGGAAATTCCGCCCGTGGATCCTCTTCGGCGCGATCCCGTTTGGCCTGGTCTGCGTACTGGCCTACAGCTCACCGGACCTCAGCCACAACGGCAAACTGATCTACGCCGCCGTCACCTATACCCTGCTGACCCTGCTCTATACCGTGGTGAATATTCCCTACTGCGCGCTGGGCGGCGTCATTACCGATAACCCGACCCAGCGTATCTCGCTGCAGTCCTGGCGCTTCGTGCTGGCGACGGCGGGCGGCATGCTCTCCACCGTGCTGATGATGCCGCTGGTCAACTTTATCGGCGGCGACGACAAAGCGTTTGGCTTCCAGGGCGGCATTGCGGTGCTCTCCGTCATCGCCTTCCTGATGCTGACCTTCTGCTTCTTCACCACCAAAGAGCGCGTGCAGGCACCGCCGAGCACCACCTCCATGCGTGAAGACCTGCGCGACATCTGGCGCAACGACCAGTGGCGTGTGGTCGGCGTGCTGACCATCCTGAATATCCTCGCGGTCTGTGTCCGCGGTGGCGCCATGATGTACTACACCACCTGGATCATGGGTTCAGCGGCGTTGTTTACCGTCTTCCTGACCACCTACTGCGTCGGCAACCTGATTGGCTCCGCACTGGCAAAACCGCTCACCGACTGGAAATGCAAGGTCAGCGTGTTCTGGTGGACCAACGCGATTCTGGCGGTGCTGAGCGTGGCGATGTTCTTCGTGCCGATCGATGCGGAAATCACCATGTTCGTCTTTATCTTCGCGATTGGCGTGCTGCACCAGCTGGTTACGCCTATTCAGTGGGTAATGATGTCCGACACCGTTGACTACGGCGAATGGTGCAACGGTAAACGGCTGACGGGTATCAGCTTCGCAGGCACCCTGTTTGTGCTCAAGCTCGGTCTGGCGCTGGGCGGCGCGATGATTGGCTGGATGCTGGCCGGCGGTGGCTATGATGCGGCGGCCAAAACCCAGAACGGTGCGACCATCACCATTATTATCGCGCTTTTTACCCTCGTACCGGCAGTCTGCTATGCGCTGAGCGCGGTTATTGCCAAACGCTACTACACGCTGAAAACGCCGTTCCTGGTAAAAATCATGGCCGAACTGGCCCAGGGCGCACGTCGTAACGAACAAGATTTCGCTTCAGCCCCGATCGGCAAAGAATTGCAAAACTAAGAGCCTGGCCCATTAGGCTTTTTTATTTGCCGTTTTGGCCCTGGTCAGTGCTCGCCATCTCACGTACTGCGTGTACGCTCCGGTGGTTCCGCGCTGTCCGTGGCCAAACTGGCTGCAACAATGTATGCCTACCGAGATAGGCCCTAAGAGGACGTTTTAATGAAAATCAGTGATGGAAACTGGCTTATTCAACCGGGACTCAATCTGATCCAACCCGTACAGGTCTACGAGGTGGAACAGCAGGGCAATGAGATGGTGGTCTATGCTGCTCCGCGTGATGTCCGTGAACGCACCTGGCAGCTGGATACCCCGCTGTTTACCCTGCGCTTTTTCTCTCCGCAGGAGGGTATCATCGGCGTACGGATGGAGCATTTCCAGGGGGCGCTGGATAACGGTCCGCACTATCCGCTGAATGTCCTCCCCGATGTCGACGTTGAGATCCAAAACACCGAAGCGTTCGCCGAGCTGAAAAGCGGTAACCTGAGCGTACGGGTGACCAAAGGGGAGTTCTGGGCGCTGGATTTCTTGCGCAACGGCGTGCGTATTACCGGCAGCCAGCTGAAAAACAACGGCTACGTGCAGGATACGAACACCAACCGTAATTACCTGTTTGAACGCCTCGATCTTGGCGTCGGTGAAAGCGTTTACGGGCTCGGTGAGCGTTTTACCGCCCTGGTTCGCAACGGACAGACGGTGGAAACCTGGAACGAAGATGGCGGCACCAGTACCGAGCAATCCTACAAAAATATCCCGTTTTATCTGACCAACCGTGGCTACGGCGTGCTGGTCAACCATCCGCAGCGCGTCTCCTTTGAGGTCGGGTCGGAGAAGGTTTCTAAGGTGCAGTTCAGCGTCGAAGGCGAGTATCTCGAGTATTTCGTTATCGATGGCCCGACACCGAAAGCGGTGCTCGACCGCTACACCCGCTTTACCGGGCGCCCGGCGCTGCCGCCGGCCTGGTCCTTTGGCCTGTGGCTGACCACCTCGTTCACCACCAATTATGACGAAGCGACGGTGAACAGCTTTATCGACGGAATGGCGGAGCGCAACCTGCCGCTGCACGTGTTCCACTTCGACTGCTTCTGGATGAAAGCCTTCCAGTGGTGTGATTTCGAGTGGGATCCAGTGACTTTCCCGGACCCGGAAGGGATGATCAAACGGTTGAAAGACAAAGGACTGAAGGTCTGCGTATGGATTAACCCCTACATCGGCCAGCGCTCGCCGGTGTTTAAAGAGCTGAAAGAGAAGGGCTATCTGCTCAAGCGCCCGGACGGATCGCTCTGGCAGTGGGATAAGTGGCAGCCGGGTCTGGCGATCTATGATTTCACTAACCCGCAAGCCTGCCAGTGGTACGCCGATAAGCTGAAAGGCCTGATAGACATCGGCGTTGACTGCTTCAAAACCGACTTTGGCGAGCGTATCCCGACCGACGTGCAGTGGTTCGATGGTTCCGATCCGCAGAAAATGCATAACCATTACGCCTTTATCTACAACGAACTGGTGTGGAACGTGCTGAAAGAGACCGTCGGTGAGCAAGAGGCGGTACTGTTCGCCCGTTCCGCTTCGGTGGGTGCGCAACAGTTCCCGGTGCACTGGGGCGGCGACTGCTACGCCAACTACGAATCGATGGCAGAGAGCCTGCGCGGCGGGTTGTCGATCGGCATGTCCGGCTTTGGCTTCTGGAGCCACGATATCGGGGGCTTCGAAAACACCGCACCGGCTCATGTCTACAAGCGCTGGTGCGCGTTCGGTCTGCTCTCCAGCCACAGCCGGCTGCATGGCAGCAAATCCTATCGGGTGCCATGGGCTTATGATGATGAATCCTGCGATGTGGTGCGCCACTTCACGCAGCTGAAATGCCGCATGATGCCGTATCTCTATCGCCAGGCGGCACTGGCCAGCGAGTGCGGGACGCCGATGCTGCGGTCGATGATGCTCGAGTTCCCGAACGACCCGGCCTGTGACTATCTGGATCGTCAGTACATGCTGGGGGATTCGGTGCTGGTGGCTCCGGTGTTTAGCGAAGCGGGCGAGGTGCAGTTCTACCTGCCGGAAGGCCGCTGGACGCACCTGTGGCACAACGATGAAGTGTCGGGTAGCCGCTGGCTTAAACAGACCCATGATGTGTTGAGCCTGCCGGTGTACGTGCGCGAGAATACCCTGCTGGCGCTGGGCAATAACGATCAGAAGCCGGATTACGCCTGGAACGAAGGCACTGCCTTCCAGCTGTTCTATCTGGCGGACGGCCATGAGGCGGTATGTCAGCTTCCGGCGGCGGACGGCACGGTGGTCTTCACCCTGCGGGCGAAACGTCAGGGTAATACGATCGCCGTCAGCGGCGACGGTACGGCCAGCAACTGGACGCTGTGTCTGCGTAACATTGCGCAGGTTGCTGGCGTGCAGGGCGGTACGCAGACGGGCAGTGAGTTGGGCGTGGTGGTGACCGCGCAGGGCAACGCGTTGACCATTATGTTGTGAGTTAATTCGTTAACGCCTGAGACCCTCTTCGTCGCCGGAGAGGGTTTTTTTATTCCATTTTATCTAAGAAAGTAACGTTTGTTTCATTCCGGTGATTGATCCCACAGACAGTACCGCCGTTCGGTGATAGCGTACTCTGCCGCTGAGAGGAGCCAGGAATGGATTTAGAAAATATCTTTCGTGACGTGAAGCTGAATAAAACAGAAATGACCGTTCTGCGCTTTATTCAGAACGATCCTGAACAGTGCGTGCGAGAGGGGATCCGCGCCGTTGCTGAGCGTTGCTACAGCAATCCTTCGTCGCTGGTGCGTCTGGCAAAGAAGCTCAAGTTCAGCGGCTGGCTGGAGCTGGTCTATTTCATTAAATTCAACATCACGATGCCTAAGCTCGATGTCACCAATGATATCGACTATATGAGCATTCTCCCGGCGGAGCAGGTCACCCCGCTGCTGGCAAGCCTTCAGCAGCACCGCATCCTGATCCACGGCAGCGGCTTTTCGCAGCTGATTGCCCAATATATTTATAATAAGTTCCTGGTAACCGGCGTAAATGCCAGTCTCGCCCTGTGGCCGGATTATGAAATTCTCGAGCAAAAGAACGCCGCCAAATTTGACTCGATCTGGATAGTTTCTAAATCAGGACGCAGCAGTTCGGCGCTAAATTGGGTGAAGGCGCTGGAGGGCAAGGAGATTAACCTGGTCTGCTTTACCGGCGATTATCAAAGCCCGCTGGCCCAGGCGGCGGATACCGCGTTCATTATCCACGACCCGCAGAAATTTGATGATGATATTTACTGGAGCAATCCGTTTTTTGGCTACTGCATATTAGGTTTTGAGCGCTTTCTGAAGATGTGGTTTATGCAGATGGGGATCCCCGGAGGCGGCGCTTAATGCGCCTGTCCGGGGAGTGAGCCGGGCGTTTAGTGCCAGTCGGCAAACAGTTTATCGTCGAGGTAGGCGTTAGCCAGCTTCTGCGCCAGCGACCAGGAACCGACCAGCGGGTGGGCCATCAGCGCCCGGATCGCCAGCGATTTGTCCCGCTGTAGAATGGCCGCCACCGCCAGACGTTCATACTCTTTGACGCTGGCGATCATGTTTTTCTGCGCCGTTGGCACCTGTGCCGGGGTGACCGGCTTCAGACCTTCTCTGCTCAGATCGCAGCTGATCTCAATGACATCATCAGGGCGTAAAAAATCGAGGGTGGTGTTGTTGGATATCGAGACGACAATCCGTTTGGTGGTGGTGCTGTTGACCGCCTCGAGAATATCCAGCGCCACCCCCGCGTAGCCGCCGGTATCCGGCTCTTCGATAAACTGCTGCAGGGTGAGCGGTTCGCGGGTATGGAACTTCTCCTGCTGCGACTCATTTTGCATATAGCTATTTTCCCGGCGCAGATAGTGCTTCATCCAGATATTAAACGCCGCTTCCGGGTTGGTATGGACATCCACGGTGCGCAGCTCATCGCGCATATCGCGGTTGATGCGGGCGATCTGCTCGCCGCGGGTTTCCGGCGCGTCCTGAATCGCCTTTAACGCCACTTCGCGGTAGTAGTAGTAATAGAGATATTCGTTCAGTAGCTGGTTATCACACAGCTTCACCAGCTCCGGCGAAAAATACTGCATCGCCGTTTTACGGTACAGCTCCGGGCTGGCGATCAGCCGTTCGGTTACGTCTTCCCCACGCACCGTGAAGTGGGTAAACCAGGAGAAATGGTTCAGGCCATAACACTCGACGCTAAGGTCACGCTCGTCGCAGCCCAGAATCTCCGGCAGCTCGCGGATCAGTTCCGATGGCGCATCGCAGATACCGTACACGCGGCGCTTAAAGCCCGACTTGATAATCGCTTCGGTCACCAGTCCTGACGGATTGGTGAAGTTAAACAGAATCGCATCTTCGGCGGCGTGCTCTTCGATCAGGCGACAGTAGTCCAGAATCGCCGGTATCGAACGCATCGCCATGGCAAAACCACCGGCACCGGTAGTCTCCTGGCCCAACGTATTATGCTCCAGCGCAATACGCTCATCGCGAATACGGCTCTCATCGCCGCCTACCCGCAGGGTGGTAATGACGTAATTCGTATCGGTAAGCGCCGCGACCGGATCGCGGGTAATGCTAAAATGAATATCCGGGCGGATAGCCTGAAACACATAGCGGGCGATCTCACCAAAAATGGCCAGGTTATCAGCGGAGCTGTCGAGAAATACCACTTCCGTTAAACCAATGCGGTGTGCGTTATAAGCCAGTGACTTTGCCAGGAACGCAGAGCGAACGCCGCCCCCGCCTAATACGGTTAATTTCATACATAACTCCTGATTAATTTTCTGCTAGCCAGCTATCAACCCGGGAACGGACTTGTCCCACTTTGACGCCATAAATAACCTGTACTTCATTTCTGTTGCGCACGACGCCGTTAGCCCCGGTGCTTTTTAATATGACATCGTCAACCAGATCCATATTGCGTATTGCAACCCGCAGGCGGGTAAAACAATTGTCCACGGAAATAATATTATCTTTGCCGCCTAAGCCATTAATAATCTCATCTGTCACCGCCGACTTATCATTCATCTTCTGGCGATAATCGGCTTTGCTATATAGCTTCACGTTTTCATCATCTTCGCGGCCTGGTGTTTTCAGATTCAGCTTAACCACCAGAGTACGGAAAATAACGTAGTAGACGCCAAACTGGCCGATACCGATCAGCACATAGCCAGGCCAGCGTGTTAATGACACGGGCAGTGGCAGGTTATAAATCAGGAATTCGATCAACCCCGACGCGCCCCATGGACGAACGGTAAAGATGTCGCAAATTGCCTGGGATGCGGCGGTGAGCGTGGCGTGAATAACCCACAACAGCGGCGAAACAAACAGGAAGGTGAACTCAATGGGTTCGGTAATACCGGTCAGCATTGAGGTGATGATGGCGGGCAGCAGAATCGCTTTGGCCAGCATTTTCTTCTCGGGTTTTGCGGTGTGGTAGAACGCCAGTGAGGCTCCGGCAAGGCCGAAGATGGTGGTCATCCCTTGCTGCGAGAAGCGCAGGGCGTCGTTCATCACCGGGGTCAGATCCGGATGGCGCATATAGGCGAGGAAAATGGCCTGGGTGCCGGAAACGACCTGGCCGTCAACGTTCAGCGTGCCGCCGATTTGCGTTAACTGGAACGGCGACCACACGAAATGGTGCAGGCCGGTCGGGATAAGGAATTTTTCAAAGAAGCCGTAGACGAAGACGCCCGCGACGCCGGCATTTTTCATAAACCCGGTTAATGCCGCAATGCCGTGCGTCATAAACGGCCAGATCCAGGTGAAGGCGATAGCATAGAAGATGATCACCGGCGTCATGGCTACCAGCGTCAGCTTGGCGCCGCCGTACATCGACAGCGCGCCGGGCAGTTCAATCGTTGAGACTTTATTATGGACCCAGGCGATAGTGCAGCCGAGAATAATGCCGAGGAAAACCCCCATATCGACCACCACAAACCCTAAAAGCTGTGTCTGGCCGGTGCCGTAATATTCGCCGTTAATTTTTTCGGCAATACCGTGAGTATGCTCCAGCCACGAATGGTTGGCGCCCAGAAACATGATAAAACACATCACCGAAACCAGTGCCACTTCGGTTTTTTTATCTTTTGCCAGACCGTAGCTAATACCGACGCAAAACAGTAATCCGAGATTACCGAATAATGGCCAGAAGGTATCGCCGAGTAACTGCCCCAGCTGATGTAAGAAACTGGTTTCAGAAATTAATGTGGGGTTGGTTAAGACAGAACTGAGTGCCAGAATTAAACCGATAACCGGCAAGAACAATACTGCACCGATCATTGCTCTGGAGAATTTTTGCATATTCTCCAGAGCATGTTGACGTATTACAGACATAGTTGTTCCTTTTATTTTTGTAGGTACAGGGACTTTAATTATTTTTTTTACTTCCAGTATTTTTGTTATAGCAATTCCGCTATTTGAAAGGAACAGGTTGCGGGAAATAGGTACAAACAGCCGCAATATGGCAACAGGTTTCAGTGACGGGACGGCATGAGAGGCCTTCTCCCGGTGGGGAGAAGGCTGAAGGAAAGAACGATTTAAGGGGCGACAGGGGCTGGCGCGGCCTGGGCGGTCGTGACCTCGCCGTTGCGCATGGTCTGCGCAACCGGCTGTTTATCCATATTTACTGCACTGAGCTGGCCGTTTACCGTGGGTTTCAGCGGCGCCTCTGCCAGCACGCTGCCGCCAGCGGTCAGCTGGAAGTTACCATCGCCGGTAATCGGCAAGGCCGGCCAGCCCCACTGCTGCAGAATATTCAGCGGCACGCCGCGGCCGTTGAGGCTCAGGGTGACCTGCCGCTGGGGAAGTTGCGATACCGCGGCGGTAGCCTGCAGAATGCCGCGCTCGGTAAAGGCGCTCAGCTCATTAATATTGACCGTGGAGGCGTTGGCGCTCAGTTTTAACGAGGGGCGACGGACATCCACGCGGTTAAAGGTCGCGGCAGCGGCATTCAGCGTGGCGTTACCGTTCCAGACGCCCCAGCGACGATCTTTCACCAGCTGCAATTCGCCACCGTAACCGTCAAGGGCGGTGATCTGCCACGGGAACGTAGGATCGATGTCGATCACCAGGTTACGGCTGGCGCTGAATTTCTTCAGCGTCAGGCTTTGCAGCCAGGCTGGCAGCGGCTCCATCCACAGCTGTTTCCAGTTCTCAGGAAGGGTGTACTCCAGCCCGGCAAAGGCGGCGTCATCCAGCACCAACGCGTTACCGGCGCGCAACCAGTTACCGGAAGTGCGCACCATTCCTCCTTCCCAGCGCGACGTAAACTGGCGCAGGGCAATCCCCTGAGGTGAAAATTCGGCATTGGCGATCGGGTCGAGCAAATGCAGCGAGCCGTTAATGAACTCGCTGGCATTCATCGACAGGGTTCCCTCTTCGCTCTGCCAGTCGCCGTGGCTCAGGGTCAGGTTCCGCAGGTTAAGGTCGAGGTCCGTCACCGCCCAGTCCGGCCCCTGCAGGCGCGCATCGGTCATATCAAGGCGGCCAATTTGCAGCGAAGGAATGCTGGTCAGCGGGGTGAAGAAGTCCGCCAGCGATTTATCGCTCTGCAGGCGAATTTCGTTGAGCTGTAGATTATCCACCAACCAGCTGCCGTCGGCGTTGCGTTTGGCGTTACCGGTCAGCGTCCCGCGAGCGACATCGGCGCCGAGGGTGGAGAGCGTGACCTCGCCGTTATCGAGGCTGCCCTGAATCAACACGTTGCTGGCATCAACACCGTTGAGGGTCAACGAACCGGCGCTCATCTGAATCTGCGCCTTTTTACCCAGCACATTGCCTGCTTCCGGCGCCCAGGGGCTGACGCCGCCGGTGACGCGCTGGGCGCTCAGGTCCCAGCCAGTTTCCGGGCTGTTAAACGCCATATTGCGCAACTGCAGGCGGTCGGCGGCAAAAGGTAAGGAGGCGGAGGAGGGGGAAAGGTTTAATGTCCCGTCGCTCAGCACAATCTCGTCGGCGTGCAGCGGGTCGCTGAACTGGCGGGTACTGAAGCCAATATCGACCGTTTTGGCGACCAGCGTAGGCGGCTTGCCGTCGCGCCCGAACGTCACATTTTGCAGTTGCAGATGCAGCGGTGAAGAGAAGTCGTGATCCATCTCGTCAAAGGAGACCTGCCAGCCGGTGCCGTCACTCAGCCAGGCGCTGGCCTGACGCGCGCCCCAATGGGTCTGCAGCAGGAACCAGGCGGCGACGATCGCGACCAGCAGGGCGGTCAGCAGCCAGAGCAGTAACTTTCCAGGCAATTTCATGGTCTTACATCCTGAGCGAGGCACATAAGGCTGTTATGCCCGAATTATGCGCAATCCTCAAGACAGGAATTGTGTAATCAGATGATGTGAGGCTACCGCAGGGGTCATACGCAGGTATGCCCCGGCCGCCGAATGCGACCGGGGAAGTTAAGGCAGGATCAGTTTTTCTCTGGTGGGAAGACCAGGTTCAGGACAATCGCCGTAATACCGCCGGCAGCAATCCCGGAGGAGAGCAGGTTCTTCAGCCAGTCAGGGGCGAACTGCAAAATCAGCGGCTGCTGGGACACGCCGAGCCCGACGGCCAGCGACAGGGCGATAATCAGGATCGCACGACGGTTCAGTGGCTCGCGGGAGACGATACGCACGCCGGACGCGGCGATGGTACCGAACATAACCAGCGTGGCGCCGCCCAGCACCGGCTCAGGAATGTGCTGAACAAAGCCGCTGACCGCCGGGAACAGGCCAAGCACGATCAGCATCAGCGCCACCACAAAACCGACATAGCGGCTGGCTACACCAGTCAGCTGAATAACGCCATTATTCTGGCCAAAACAGGAGTTCGGGAAGGTGTTGAAGACGGCAGAAACAAAGGAGTTCAGGCCGTTCGCCAGCACACCGCCTTTCAGGCGTTTCATATACAGCGGGCCGGAAACCGGCTGCTCGGAAACGTCGGAGGTCGCGGTGATGTCGCCGATGGTTTCCAGCGAGGTGATCATAAACACCAGCATTAGCGGCAGCAGCAGGCTCCAGTCAATGCCGAGGCCGTAGTAGAGCGGCGTTGGAACCATGATCAGGCTGTCGTTGGCCGGAGCGGCATTGGCCGGCAGCATATCGAGCAGCCAGGCTGCCAGATAGCCCGCCGCCATGGCAATGACCAGCGACGCAATGCGCAGGTACGGGTTGCGCTGACGGTTAAGAATAATAATCAGCGCCAGCACGATGCCCGCCAGCAGCAGGTTTTTCGGCGCGCCAAAAGTATGGTCCGCCATGGCCGCGTAGCCGCCGCCAATTGAGGTCAGGCCGACCTGAATCAGCGACAGGCCGATAATCATCACCACTACGCCGGAGACCAGCGGGGTGATCACTCGCCGGGCCAGGTGCAGCACGCGGGAAATGACCATTTCTGTGCAGCTTGCCAGCATCAGGGTGCCGAACAGCGCCGCCATCATCGTTGGCACGTCGGCGCCGCCGGTTTTTAGCGCGGTTCCGCCCATAATCAGCGGGGCGACGAAGTTAAAACTGGTGCCCTGGATGGAGAGCAGACCGGAGCCGACCGGGCCCCAGGCTTTAATCTGGATGATGGATGCCACGCCGGAAGCGAACAGCGACATGCTGATGATGTGCTGGGTATCCTGAGCCGGAAGGCCCAGCGCCTGGCAGATGAGTAACGCCGGTGTGATGACCGCGACAAACATTGCCAGCAGGTGCTGAAAGGCGGCAAACAGGGTTTGTGGTAAAGGCGGGCGGTCTTCGAGACGGTAGATTAATTCGCTGGTTGTTTTCGACGCAACCGGTTGCGCAACTTCTGACTCGGCGGTATTAACGGACATCACAAGCATTCCCAAAGTATCAAAGCGGGAATTTTATCGGACTGTAGTACAAAAGCAAACGTTTGCCACTCTTTGGCGGGAAATTTTTATACAAAAAACCAGACAGGAAATTTTATTAACATTTTGTATGCTTGATCGCATCAATATCAAAACAAACTATCTTTTCCTGTTATTTGCTACGTGCTTTTGCTTAAAATCTGGCTCCGATTTCTCAAGACGAGAATATATCGACACCGGGAATACCGTCGCGTGTGAATGAATCATGCGCAAATAAGGAGCTTTTTTATGTTTCACCTCGATACCTTATCGACGCTCGTTGCCGCAACCTTGGTGCTGCTTCTGGGCAGACAACTTGTCCAGAAAGTCCCCTTCCTGAAGAAATACACTATCCCTGAACCTGTTGCAGGCGGCCTGCTGGTGGCGCTGGCGCTGCTGGTGCTGAAAAAAAGCATGGGTTGGGAAATCGACTTTGATATGAGCCTGAAAGACCCGCTGATGCTGGCGTTCTTTGCGACTATCGGGCTTAACGCTAACCTGGCCAGCCTGCGGGCAGGCGGTAAAGTTCTGGGGACGTTTCTGATTGTGGTGGTGGGTCTGCTGCTGCTGCAAAATGCTCTCGGCATTGGCATGGCGAAGCTGCTGGGCCTGGACCCGCTGATGGGCCTGCTGGCCGGTTCGATCACCCTCTCCGGCGGCCACGGTACCGGCGCGGCGTGGAGTAAGTTGTTTGTTGAACGTTACGGTTTTGCCAACGCCACCGAAGTGGCAATGGCCTGCGCCACCTTCGGTCTGGTGCTGGGCGGCCTGATTGGCGGCCCGGTCGCGCGTTATCTGGTTAAACACTCCTCTTCTCCGGACGGAACGCCGGACGATCAGCTGGCGCCTACCGCGTTTGAAAAGCCTGAGATGGGCCGAATGATCACCTCGCTGGTGCTGATCGAGAGCATTGCCTTAATCGCAATCTGTCTGACGCTCGGGAAGGTGGTTGCGCAACTGCTGATGGGAACGGTGCTGGAATTGCCGACCTTTGTCTGCGTGTTGTTTATCGGCGTGATCCTCAGCAACGGTCTGGCGCTGGCGGGCTTCTATCGCGTGTTTGACCGGGCGGTATCGATCCTGGGTAACGTCAGCCTGTCGCTGTTCCTCGCCATGGCGCTGATGAGCCTGAAGCTGTGGGAGCTGGCTTCGCTGGCGCTGCCGATGCTTGCCATCCTGGCGGTGCAGGCGGTGGCGATGGCGCTGTATTCGATTTTCGTCACCTACCGCATGATGGGCAAAAACTATGATGCCGCGGTGCTGGCTGCCGGTCACTGTGGCTTTGGTCTCGGCGCAACGCCGACGGCGATTGCCAATATGCAGGCGATTACCGACCGCTTTGGCCCGTCGCATATGGCGTTTCTGGTGGTGCCGATGGTGGGGGCGTTCTTTATCGATATTGTGAACGCGTTGGTGATTAAGCTGTATCTGCTGTTGCCGATCTTTGGCTAAATCCCTGTCGTCTTTCAGGCCACAGGTGCGTTGACTACGTTTGCTTATCCCGGTCACATAGTTATCTATGTGACCGGGATTGTGATCGGGATTGCCAGGTAAAGATCCGTGCCGGCCTGTAGCCCCGGTCAGCGTCGCGCCACCGGGGACTGGGGGAACTTACTCTTCGTGCTCTTCCCACGCCAGGGCGCGTTTCACCGCTTTTTTCCAGCCGCTGTAGCGGAAGTTACGCTCGGTGGTTTCGATCCCCGGGCGGAATTCGCGTTCAATAACGGCTTTCTCCTGCAGCTCATCCAGATTTTGCCAGAAGCCAACGGCCAGGCCTGCCAGATAAGCGGCGCCCAACGCGGTGACTTCACGGACTTCCGGGCGTTCTACGCGGGTACCCAGGATGTCTGACTGGAACTGCATCAGGAAATTGTTAGCGACAGCACCACCGTCGACACGCAGCGCGTGCAGACGAATACCAGAGTCCGCCTGCATCGCTTCCAGCACATCACGTGTCTGATAGGCAATAGATTCCAGGGTTGCACGGATAATGTGGTTGGCATTCACCCCGCGGGTCAGGCCGAAGATCGCGCCGCGTGCATACGGGTCCCAGTATGGTGCGCCGAGGCCGGTAAACGCCGGGACGACATACACCCCGTTGGTATCTTTCACCTTGGTGGCGAAATATTCGGAATCGAACGCGTCGTTAATCAGTTTCATTTCGTCGCGCAGCCACTGAATAGAGGCACCGGCCATAAACACCGCGCCTTCCAGCGCATAGTTCACTTCACCACGCGGACCGCAGGCGATGGTGGTCAGCAGGCCGTGAGTCGACGCCACCGCTTTCTCACCGGTATTCATCAGCATAAAGCAGCCGGTACCGTAGGTGTTCTTCGCCATCCCCTCTTTAACGCACAGCTGGCCGAACAGTGCCGCCTGCTGGTCGCCCGCGATGCCGGCGATAGGAATACGCGTACCGCCTTTACCACCGATGTTGGTCTGACCGTACACTTCGGAAGACTTGCGTACTTCCGGCAGCATGGCGCGCGGAATATCCAGCGCGTCGAGCATCTTATCGTCCCAGTCCAGATCGTTAATATTGAACAGCATGGTACGCGAGGCGTTGGTGTAGTCGGTCACGTGGACGCGGCCCTGGGTCATTTTCCATACCAGCCAGGTATCCACGGTGCCAAACAGCAGCTCGCCGCGTTTTGCGCGCTCACGTGAACCTTCAATGTGGTCCAGAATCCATTTTACTTTGGTCCCGGAGAAGTACGGGTCAACCACCAGGCCGGTGGCCTGACGGATGTACTCTTCCATCCCGTCACGCTTCAGTTGCTCACAGATCTCGGCGGTACGACGGCACTGCCAGACGATCGCGTTATAAATCGGCTTGCCCGTTTCGCGTTCCCACACAATGGCGGTTTCGCGTTGGTTGGTGATGCCGATAGCGGCAATCTCATCGGAGCTAATATCGGCTTTCGCCAGTACTTCAACCAGCGTGGAGCTTTGGGAAGCCCAGATCTCCATCGGGTCGTGCTCAACCCAGCCTGGTCGCGGATAAATTTGTTCAAATTCGCGCTGCGATACGCTGACGATATTGGCATCATGATCCATCACAACGGCCCGGGAGCTGGTGGTGCCCTGGTCGAGCGCAACGATATATTTTTTGTCGGTCATAGTATGTGTCCCGTAGTCAGATTACAGCGAAGCGTTGTGTTGCGTTGTAGAGGAGGTCTCTTTCTCTTCCTCGACGCAGGTGTCGCATGGCAGATGGCGGCCAATCAGCTTGCGGTAGCTGAACGCGCCCAGTGCGGCGCCCACCACCGGCGCGCACAGCGGCACCAGGAAATAAGGGATATCTTTGCCGCCGGTAAAGGCGACGTCACCCCAGCCGGCGAGCCAGGCGAACGTTTTTGGCCCCAGGTCACGTGCCGGGTTCATGGCAAAACCAGTCAGCGGCCCCATTGATGCGCCGATGACGGCGATTAACAGACCAATCAACAGCGGTGCCAGCGGGCCACGCGGTATACCGTTGCCATCGTCGGTCAGCGCCAGAATCACGCCCATCAGGATAGCGGTAATCACCATTTCTACCGCGAATGCCTGCACAAAATTGATATGTGGGTTCGGGTAAGTGGAGAAGATACCGGCCAGCTCAAGACTTTCGACGCTGCCACGCACCATATTGTGGCTGTGTTCGAAATCGAAGAAAAGATTGTAGTAAAGCCCGTAAACTAACGCTGCAGCGCAAAAGGCGCCGGCAAATTGAGAAAAGATAAAGGGTACAACTTTACGCCCGTCGAAGCAGGCAAAAAGCCACAGTGCGATCGTGACGGCAGGGTTGAGGTGTGCACCGGAAACACCCGCGGTCAGATAGATAGCCATGGCCACCCCCAGACCCCAGATGATGCTGATTTCCCACTGACCGAAGCTGGCACCTGCCACTTTTAATGCGGCAACGCATCCAACCCCGAAAAAGATCAACAACCCGGTACCTAGGAACTCTGCGATGCATTGGCCTTTTAATGTTGATGTTTGGCTCATATCGAATCCTGAAGCGAAGTGGTGATTATGGTATGTATGAAGGTCGCAAGCGACCACGCTGCCATGTAGGCATAGTGTTAATTTATCGTTAACGAACAAAAACGAGAAATATCGAAATATAAATGTGTGTACTGCGTCAAGAAAATGAGCGATTTCGCGCTATAAACGCGTGTTGTGACACATCAAAGACAGTTTGATGGCGATTTTTGTTAACCCATTGATTAACAATTGCGGGAGAAGTTCCGGGGAAAAGCGCCGAATGCGCCAGGTAAAGACTGAAAAGTGTTGCAAACCGCGATCTACGCGGGTTGTCGCTGGACAGGGACGGCGGGGATTCATACAATCGACAGCATGATCACTGTAGCGCGCTTATTTTCGTTAAGGCGTCACCGCGTAGGTACACAACATCATTCGGGATGCGTCAAAACGGCCAGCGAATGAATCCTCAGCCGCTTACTGTAGTAAGCGACCGGGGCGAACCCGCTAACGCAGAAGCAGCTTGAAGGACGGCGTGTACGGGATAGTACTCTATCAACGCCTTGCAAGTTCAGGAGAGGTATGACGATGTCATTAGAAGTGTTTGAGAAATTAGAATCAAAAGTACAGCAGGCGATTGATACCATCACTCTGTTACAGATGGAAATCGAAGAGCTGAAAGAAAAAAACAACACGCTGGCGCAGGAAGTTCAGGGCGCACAGCACAGCCGTGAAGAGCTGGAACGTGAAAACGGTCAGCTGAGAGAACAGCAGCAGGGCTGGCAGGATCGTCTGCAGGCACTGCTGGGTCGCATGGAAGAAGTGTAACCCTCTCGTCCTCACCCTCTCCTGTTCGGGGGAGGGTAAGCATTTCCCCGCGTTATATATACTCTCAAGTTATAGCCAATCTTTTTTTATTCTTTAATCATTGGTTCGCTTTCTGGCACGCTTATCCCATCACAACACGACATAAAGAGAGCGGTGCGATGAATAAGTGGGGCGTTGGGTTAACTCTGTTGCTGGCATCCGCCAGCGTTCTGGCAAAAGACATTCAGTTATTAAACGTATCTTATGATCCAACGCGCGAACTGTACGAACAGTACAACAAAGCGTTCAGCGCACACTGGAAACAGGAAACGGGCGACAACGTGGTTATTCGTCAGTCGCACGGCGGTTCAGGCAAGCAGGCGACGTCGGTCATCAACGGTATTGAAGCCGATGTGGTCACCCTGGCACTGGCCTATGACGTTGACGCGATCGCTGAACGCGGTCGTATCGATAAAAACTGGCTGAAACGCCTGCCGGATAACTCCGCACCTTATACCTCAACCATCGTGTTTCTGGTTCGTAAAGGCAACCCGAAACAGATCCATGACTGGAACGATTTGATTAAACCGGGCGTGTCGGTCATTACGCCAAACCCGAAAAGCTCCGGTGGCGCGCGCTGGAATTACCTGGCGGCATGGGGTTATGCCCTGCACCAGAATAACGGCGACCAGGCTAAGGCTCAGGACTTTGTGAAGGCCCTGTATAAGAATGTTGAAGTGCTGGATTCAGGCGCTCGTGGCTCGACAAACACCTTTGTTGAACGCGGTATCGGCGACGTGCTGATTGCGTGGGAAAACGAAGCGCTGCTGGCGGCGAATGAACTGGGCAAAGATAAGTTTGAAATTGTTACCCCGAGCGAATCGATTCTCGCAGAGCCGACCGTCTCCGTGGTGGACAAAGTGGTGGACAAAAAAGGCACTCGTCAGGTGGCCGAAGCCTACCTGAAGTACCTGTACTCACCGCAGGGCCAGGAGATCGCAGCGAAGAACTACTATCGCCCACGTGACCCGGAAGTGGCGAAGAAATATGCGAGTGAGTTCCCGAAACTGAAGCTGTTTACCATCGATGATGAGTTCGGCGGCTGGACCAAGGCGCAGAAAACCCACTTCTCTAACGGCGGTACTTTCGACCAAATCAGTCAGCGTTAATCTCCCCCAACGCCCGGTTTCCTCACCGGGCGTTATCTTTTAGTCATCAAACTGCGCTACTCTTCCGGTTCTGGCTTAGACAGGAAAACATAATGCGAAGAGTGCGATACCTTTTATTAACGCTGCTGGTGGTGGTTCTGGCGGCGATTGCGGGCGGTTACTATTGGCTCCATTCCGGCAATCCGGATGCGTTGCGCAAAATTGTTCTGCAACAGTGTGTTCCCAATCAACAGCAGCACCAAAATCCCGCGCCCTGTGCGGAAGTGAACCTGAAGGGCGGCTATGTCCTGTTTAAAGACCGTAATGGCCCGCTCCAGTATCTGCTGATGCCGACTTACCGCATTAACGGCACCGAAAGCCCTCTTCTGCTTGACCCACTGACGCCGAACTTCTTCTGGCAGGCCTGGCAGGGGCGCGAAATCATGAGCCAGCGTCGTGGCTCCGCTATAGCGGATGAAGCGGTTTCATTGACGATTAATTCGCGTAGCGGACGCACGCAAAATCATTTCCATATCCATATTTCCTGCTTGCGGCCCGATGTCCGTACGCAACTGGATAAAGAAGCCTCCGTGATTAGTAGCCGCTGGCTGCCGCTGCCCGGCGGCTTAATGGGCCACGAATATCTGGCCCGCCGGGTCACCGAGACGGAGCTGGCGCAGCGCAGCCCTTTTCTGATGCTGGCGGAAGAAGTGCCGGAAGCGCGCGAACATATGGGGCGCTTTGCGCTGGCGATGGCGAAACAGAGCGACGGCTCGCTGGTGCTGTTAGCGACCGAGCGTAACCTGCTGACGCTCAATCGTGCCTCGGCGGAAGAGATTCAGGATCATAGCTGCGCAATCCTGCGATAACCCCACTATATCTGGCATTTACCTGTCTTACTGTCCGTCGTATTCTTGCTGAAAAAAACGACAGGAGACAGGTATGTCACTCTGGTTTTCCCACCCTCTGTTCATTCCTTCTATCATTGTTGGCATCACCATCCTGCTGTGGGCGACCTCGCTGCTGCCGGAATTTATGACCGCGCTGCTGTTTTTTGCCGCCGCCATGATGGCTAAAATCGCCCCGCCGGAAGTGATTTTTGGCGGCTTTGCCTCGTCGGCATTCTGGCTGGTATTTAGCGGTTTTGTCCTGGGCATTGCGATTCGTAAAACCGGTCTGGCAGACAGAGCGGCGCGGGCGCTGTCGGCGCGCTTAACCGACTCCTGGCCGCTGATGGTCGCCAGCGTGGTGCTGTTGAGCTACGCGCTGGCCTTCGTGATGCCCTCTAACATGGGGCGTATTGCGCTGTTGATGCCGATTGTCGCGGCGATGGCGAAGCGGGCGGGCATTGAAGAGGGCACTCGTCCCTGGTTCGGGCTGGCGCTGGCGGTGGGCTTTGGGACGTTCCAGCTGTCGGCCACCATTCTGCCCGCCAACGTCCCGAACCTGGTGATGAGCGGGGCGGCAGAAGGCTCCTATGGGATCCACCTTAACTATCTGCCCTATTTACTGCTGCACACTCCGGTGCTGGGCTGGCTGAAAGGCGCTGCATTGATCGCCCTGATTTGCTGGCTGTTTCCTGGAAAACCCCATCCACCGCGCGATTTGACACCTTTGTCGCCGATGAGTCGCGATGAGAAGCGTCTGGCGTGGCTGCTGGCGGTGGTGCTGGTGCTGTGGGTGAGTGAGAGCTGGCACGGCATCGGTCCGGCCTGGAGCGGGCTGGCGGCTGCGGTGGTGACGCTGCTGCCGCGCGTCGGGTTTATCAGCGGAGAGGAGTTCTCCAGCGGCGTGAATATTCGCACCTGCATTTACGTCGCCGGGATCCTCGGGCTGGCGATTACCGTCACCCAAACCGGCATCGGCGAGGTGGTGGGCAATGCGCTGCTGCACGTGATGCCGCTCGATAAAGAGAGTCCGTTTACCAGCTTCCTCGCTTTAACCGGCATTACCAGCGCCCTGAACTTCATTATGACCGCCAACGGCGTTCCGGCACTGTACACTACGTTTGCGCAGAGTTTTGCCGATGCCACCGGCTTCCCGCTGTTAAGCGTGATTATGATTCAGGTGCTGGGCTATTCAACACCGCTGCTGCCGTATCAGGCTTCACCGATTGTGGTGGCGATGGCGTTGGGGAAAGTTCCGGCGCGTTCCGGCATGCTGCTGTGTATTGCGCTGGCGGCGGTGAGCTATTTGATTCTGCTGCCGCTGGATTATCTGTGGTATCAGGCGTTGGGGAAACTATAAAAAAACCCGGCTTAGCAGGCTAAGCCGGGTTACGAATCCATCTCGTCGGGGTTTCCCGGCGTATTGAATTACGCTTTTTTCGCTGCTTCTGCTGCTTTCACGATCACCG
The DNA here is from genome assembly GCF_051131735.1 of Klebsiella sp. B345. NCBI lineage: Bacteria > Pseudomonadati > Pseudomonadota > Gammaproteobacteria > Enterobacterales > Enterobacteriaceae > Klebsiella > Klebsiella sp. B345. The sequence goes on along the minus strand of NZ_CP180443.1, from coordinate 2,842,938 downwards.
CGAAAGCGTCTGCTTTCAGGGATGCACCGCCAACCAGCGCGCCGTCGATATCCGGCTGAGTGAACAGCTCTGCGGCGTTGGATGCGTTAACAGAGCCGCCGTACTGGATGATGACCTGCTCAGCGATTTTTGCGTCAGCTTTAGCAATGTGATCGCGGATGAATTTGTGCACGGCCTGAGCCTGAGCCGGAGTTGCGGATTTGCCGGTACCGATAGCCCATACTGGTTCGTAAGCGATAACCACGCCTTCGAAGGCGGCTGCGCCCTGAGTGGTCAGAACGGCGTCGATCTGGCGTGCACACACTTCTTCAGTTTTGCCCGCTTCGTTTTCCGCTTCGGTTTCACCAATGCACAGTACTGGGATCAGACCCTGCTCTTTCAGCACGGCGAATTTCTTAGCGATGAACTCGTCAGATTCTTTGTGGTAAGTACGACGCTCAGAGTGACCGATGATGATGTATTCAGCACCGACATCTTTCAGCATTTGAGCGGAGGTTTCACCGGTAAATGCGCCGGACTGGTTCAGGTCTACGTTCTGCGCGCCCAGGTGAATATGGCTACCTTCTGCCGCGTGCTTAGCCAGGTCGATGTACATTTCTGGCGGAGCGATCGCAACGGCACAGCCAGAAACGCCAGCCAGTTCGGTACGCAGGTTCGCGATCAGTTCGTTTACCATGTGGCGGCTGCCGTTCAGTTTCCAGTTACCCATCACTAAAGGATGTCGCATTTTAATTCTCCACGCTACTTAAGCGAATTAAGGAATATAGCCGCCCGGAAGGGCAGCATGGTCTGTCAAACAGTATAGAGATTCATCGCTGGAAAGGCTTTGCTTTTTGTCATTTATTATTGCTCTCGAGCGATTCAGATAGCGCCAGCTTAATCGGTTCAACAGCGAAGGTCAGCCCCTTTTCGCCGTGGTCTGCCACCACATAGCGTATCGCGCCTTCCGTTTCGGAGAAGTAGCGTTTGCCTTTGCCAGCGGCAAGTATTTTCTGCAATTTTTGCTGGCTCTGCGCCAGGCTTATGGTGGGGACAAAGGCGCACAATACGGCGCTCATATAGAGCTGTGCTTTGGCTTTGGCGGCTTTCTGCTCCGGCCCCTGAATAGGCAGCCAGGTGATCTGCATTGATTTTATTTTCAGCGTCCCGCGCTCCAGTGCCGCGGAGGCATAGAGATTCTCATTAATTTTGCTTGCCGCTCGCGTCAGGTTTTCCCGGTCGCGGTTAGAGGCGATAGCGCGAAACTCATTCAGCGGGAGCTTTGGATTGTCGGCGTTGAATTTTTCCCGAAACTCGCTGATGGACATATCAAAGGTGGGGGCGCCCGCCAGCAGATAGGGGGCTGTGGCGGAAGATTCTGGCTCTGCGGACAATGCCTTCTGGCCGACAGATAACGCTGTCAGCCCTATAAAACACAATGTCGTCCACATCTTCATGTCAGTCTTTCCTTTTTTTATCTGCTGACGATTAAAACGGGAACCGTCGCGCTTGTCAAAAAGTGGCAGCTTCAGGGTAAACTACGCGAATGATGATGGTAAGGAATAAAACATGACCCTACAGCAGTGGATGTTCTCAATAAAAGGGCGTATCGGACGCCGTGATTTCTGGATCTGGATGGCGATCTGGGTCCTGGCCATGTGCGTGCTGTTTACCCTGGCCGGCACCAACTTACTCAATTTGCAGACCGCGGCGTTCATGCTGGTCTGCCTACTGTGGCCGACGGCGGCGGTAACCATTAAGCGACTGCATGACCGGGGAAAATCGGGGCTGTGGGCGTTGCTGATGGTGCTGGCGTGGATGCTGCTGGCTGGCAACTGGGCGATGCTGCCCGGCGTCTGGCAATGGGGCGTAGGGCGGTTTATCCCCACTTTAATTATCGTCATGATGCTCATCGACCTGGGGGCGTTTGTGGGCACCCAGGGCGAGAATAAATTTGGCAAAGAGACGCTGGATGTGCGCTGGAAAGCGGCGTCCTGATTACCAGTAATGCTCGGCAGTCATGTGGCCCGGCCGGCGACGCAGATGTTTGGTCATCTCGCGGGTCTCTTTCAACAGCTGCTGAGTGTCACGCACCATCTGCGGATTACCGCACAGCATCACGTGGCTGGTGTCCGCCGTCATCGGCAGGCCAACGGCCTCTTCGAGTGCGCCGGTTTCAATCAGGAAGGGCAGTCGCCCGGTCAGCGAACCCGGCGCGGCCTCGCGGCTTACGACGGTTTGAATCCGCAGTTTTCCGCCATAGCGTTGTGCTAATTCACGCATCAACGGCAGGTAGCTGAGGTCGGCTTCATAGCGAGCGGCGTGGACCAGCACCAGGTTTTTAAAGCGCTCAAGGTCTTTGCCTTCCTGCAGAATGGACAGATAGGGGCCGATAGCGGTGCCCGTTGCCAGCATCCACAGGGTGTCGCAGTCCGGTACCTCTTCGAGGACAAAAAAGCCCGCGGCTTCGCTGACAATCAGTACCTCATCGCCCGGTTTCAAGGCCGCCAGGCGGGGGCTGAGTTTGCCCTCCGGTACGGTGACCAGGTAAAACTCAAGATCGGGATTGCCCGGCGCATTCACGTAAGAGTAGGCGCGCTGCACACGCTCACCGTCGATCTCCAGCCCGAGCTTGGCAAACTGCCCGGCGGTGAACGGTTGAACCGGCGCGTGGAGGTACAAGCTGAACAACGTATCGGTCCAGAACGTCACTTTTGTTACTTTGCCGCTAACCCAGTCCGCCATCTTCTTCTCCCGTTGCGCGAAGCGTTGCCTTATCTTCGTTGCACACGGCAAAGATTTCCAGCCCGACGGGGTAGAAAAGCTCTATTGATCAAATATTCCCGTGACGGAACAGGCGAGCCGGGGGAAGCCCGCTCGCCGTTTTTCATCCAGCCTTACAGAATGTGCAGCTGGATGTCCGGATCTTTACGGTCGAGATAATGAATGGACTGAATACGGCGAATGGTGCGGGATTTGCCGCGGATCAGCAGCGTTTCGGTGGTGGCCATATTCCCTTTGCGGGTGATGCCGTCCAGCAGATCGCCTTTGGTGATGCCGGTGGCGGAGAATACGACGTTATCACTGCGGGCCATCTCGTCCAGGCGCAGCACTTTGCCCGCTTCGATGCCCATCGCTTTGCAACGTGCCAGCTCATTTTCGCCGATGCGGCGGTTCTCTTCGGTATCGCCTTTGACGACATGGCGTGCCAGCAGACGGCCCTGCATGTCGCCATCCAGCGCGCGGATCACCGCCGCAGAGACTACCCCTTCTGGCGCGCCGCCGATGCCATACAGCACGTCGACTTCGCTGTCCGGCATGCAGGTCAGAATCGACGCTGCGACGTCGCCATCCGGGATCGCGAAGACCCGGACGCCGGCCTGTTGCAGCTCGGCAATGACCGCATCGTGGCGCGGTTTGGCCAGAATGGTCACGGTCAGCTCACTCAGTGGTTTCTGTAGCGCCGCGGCGATATTGTGCAGGTTTTCGACCAGCGGCAGATTGAGGTCGATGGCCCCTTTGGCCCCGGGACCGACAATCAGTTTTTCCATGTACATATCCGGCGCGTTGAGGAAGCAGCCTTTATCGCCGACCGCCATCACCGCCAGGGCGTTTGCCTGGCCCATCGCCGTCATACGGGTCCCTTCGATCGGGTCCACGGCAATATCCACCGCATCGCCGTTGCCGGTGCCGACCTTCTCGCCGATAAACAGCATCGGCGCTTCATCAATTTCACCCTCGCCAATCACGATGGTGCCATCGATATTGATCAGGTTGAGCATAATGCGCATGGCGTTGACCGCTGCGCCATCGGCGGTGTTTTTATCACCACGGCCCAACCATTTATAGCCTGCCAGGGCGGCAGCTTCGGTGACACGCGAAAATTCGATGGCCAGTTCTCGTTTCATAATCCACTCGTTGTGAAGATACATTGTGCCAGGCGTCACGGCCCGACCCTGCGGGCGCAGACGGGACGTCAGGCGTTGGAATAGCGTTCGGTTTCCGGCATCCAGCGCTCGATAAGCGCCTGGGCCTGCTGGGCATAACGTTCGTGAATATGGCGGGCGATGCGCTGAACGTCGGGGATCATGGCCTGATCGCGCAGCAGATCGGCGACTTTAAATTCGGCGCTTCCCGTCTGCCGGGTACCGAGCAGTTCGCCTGGACCGCGAATTTCCAGGTCTTTTTGGGCAATGACGAAACCGTCGTTGCTGTCGCGCAGCACCTGCAGCCGTTTTTGCGCTGTTTTCGACAGCGGCGATTTATAGAGTAGCACGCAGTGAGAGGCGACCGCGCCGCGGCCGACGCGCCCTCTGAGCTGGTGCAGCTGCGCCAGCCCCAGACGCTCTGGGTTTTCGATGATCATCAGGCTGGCGTTGGGGACATCCACCCCGACTTCGATAACCGTGGTGGCGATCAGCAGATGCAGCTCACCCACTTTAAAGGCCTGCATGACCGCCTGTTTGTCGGCGGGTTTCATACGGCCGTGTACCAGGCCAATATTCAGCTCCGGCAGCGCGAGTTTTAGCTCTTCCCAGGTGGCTTCTGCCGCCTGCGCTTCCAGCAGGTCGGACTCTTCAATCAGCGTGCAGACCCAGTAGGCCTGACGCCCTTCCTGAGTGCAGGCGTTGCGCACCCGGTCAATAATATCGTGGCGGCGGGTATCGGGAATGGCGACCGTGGTGACCGGCGTACGGCCCGGAGGCAGTTCGTCAATAACCGAGGTATCGAGATCGGCATAGGCGGTCATCGCCAGGGTGCGCGGAATCGGCGTGGCGGTCATGATCAACTGATGGGGATGGAAGCCTTGCTGCTGGCCTTTTTCCCACAGCGCCAGCCGCTGGTGGACGCCGAAACGGTGCTGCTCATCGATAATCACCAGCGCCAGACCGTTGAACTGCACCTGCTCCTGAAAAATGGCATGGGTGCCGACGATCATCTGTACCTGACCGCTGGCGATCGCTTCCTGCTGAGCCTGTCGCGCTTTCCCTTTCTGTTTACCCGCCAGCCAGCCCACTTCAATGCCCAGCGGGGCAAACCACTGTCGGAAGTTGGTGGCGTGCTGTTCTGCCAGCAGTTCGGTCGGCGCCATCAGCGCCACCTGCTTGCCGTGGGCGATGGCCCGCAGCGCCGCAAGGGCGGCGACCAGCGTCTTGCCGGAGCCAACGTCGCCCTGAACAAGGCGCATCATCGGCACGTCGAGCGCCATATCGCGCTCGATCTCCGCGCTGACCCGCGCCTGTGCAGCGGTTGGTTTAAAGGGCAGGGCGGCAAGCAGCTGATGTTTTAAGGTGTCATTGGCGCTCAGCGGCAGAGCGTGATAACGCTGTGCGCCGGCGCGCAGCGCCAGCATGCTGAGGTTATGCGCCAGCAGCTCTTCCAGAATTAAGCGTTGCTGTGCCGGGTGCTTACCGCTTTCCAGATCGCTCAGTTGTAACGATGGTGGTGGCCGGTGCAGGGTGCGCAGCGCCTCCGGCAGGCTCATCATCCCCTGAGCCAGTTCGGGCGGCAGTAGCTCGGCGATAGCGCAGGTTTCCAGCAGTTCCAACGCCTGATCGGTCAGCTTACGCAGCGTGGCCTGCTTGATGCCTTCGGTGGTTGGGTAGACCGGCGTCAGGGTTTCCTGAAGCTCAGGGGTGCTCATGTCGCCCTGTACGCGATATTCCGGGTGGATCATCTCCGCCCCGTATTTGCCGCGTTTGGCTTCGCCGTAGGCCAACACGCGCCGACCGGTCGCCAGGCTATTTTTCATGGCGGCGTTGAAGTTGAAGAAGCGCATGGTGAGGATGCCGGAGCCGTCGCTGATCTGACAGGTCATCATCCGGCGACCGCCAAAGGTGATGTTGCTGCTGAGGACTTCGCCCTCGACGGTGGCATATACCCCTGGCAGCAGCTCGCCTATTTGATAAAGATGGGTACGGTCTTCATAGCGTAGCGGCAGGTGTAGCAGGAGATCCTGCACCGTATGCAGGCCGATTTTTGCCAGTTTGCTGCTTTGTGCTGCCCCTACGCCGGTGAGCGAGTTGAGCGGCACTGCATCTAACAGGCGGCCTGCCATGTTACTCGTCATCCATCAGGTTGTGCTTTTGCTGGTCTGCTCCAGGGGTAGGGCGCGGGATACGACGACGGCTTTGCGATTCGACTGTGCCGACAGCCTGCATGGTGGCCCACCATTGCGCATCGGCTTCGACTTCTCCTTGCACGTTTACGTGTGGGTAAGGCAGCCCTTTTTGCCTGGCGACTCTGGCCAGAACCGGATAGCCCCCTTCAAACAGCAGACGCTGCTGCTCTTCTTCCGGCAGCATGCTGTTCTCGCGTTGATACATGCCCGCATTTTGCCGCTGACGTTGCGCTTCGTAGAGGATCAGAGCAGAGGCAACGGAGACGTTGAGCGATTGCACCATGCCCGTCATCGGGATGATGATATCCTGGTCAGCCAGCGCTAAGGCTTCCTGAGTGATGCCGGTTTTTTCCTGGCCCATCAGGATGCAGGTGGGGCGGGTGTAGTCGATCTCGCGAAAATCAACGGCTTTATCAGAGAGATGCGTCGCAAGGATTTGCATGCCCTGGCCCTTTAAATGGCCGACGGCATCGCCAATGCTGCGGTGGGTTTTGACCTGCACCCAACTGTTGCTTCCGGCGGCGGCAGAGACCATGGTATGCATACGACTGCTGGGCCAGACAGCGTGTACTTCATGGACACCAACGGCATCTGCAGTACGAACCACCGCCGACACGTTATGAGGTTTATGGACCTGCTCCATGCAGACCGTCAGGTCGGGCTGACGCCTGGCGAGCATCTCACAAATACGTGCATAACGTTGAATATTCATAAAACGAGTTCTAGTTACGGTTACGGGTGACTTTTATCACATCCGGCATGACGCGAATTTTGCGCATGATATTCGCCAGATGCACGCGGTCGCGCGCCGTGAGGCGGATAAAGGCGCTGTACACGCGGCCATCTTTTTCTTCCGTATTCAGGCTCTGAATATTGGAGGAGGCGGTGTTAATCGCCGCGGTGAGATTCGCCAGGGCACCCTGGTGGTTAAACATATCCACCTTAATTTCGGTAATAAACTCCTGCGCGGTCTCTTTATCCCACTCGACGGCCATAAACTTCTCGGGCTCTTTCTGGTAGCCACGAATGTTACGACAGGACTCATGGTGAATGACCAGGCCTTTACCAGGGCTGACGTGAGCGATAATCGGGTCGCCTGGAATCGGACGGCAGCACTTCGCAAAGGTAATCAGAACCCCGTCGGCGCCTTTAATCGGCAGATGACCGTGGCCTGAAGCGTTTCCTTGTGTCGGTGCGCTGACGGTGGTTTCGCCTTGTTGCAGGTTTTTCGCTACCACCACGCTCATGGCGTTGCCGAGGCCGATTTCTGCCAGCAGGTCGTCAAGACTCGCCAGCTTCATACGCTCGAGTTCGCGCTGAATGCTCTCCGGCGGGATTTCAGCCAGTTTGCGGCTACCACCCAGCGCATGGTTGAGCAGGCGGCGACCCAGGCTGACGGAGTCATCGCGCTTGAGGTTTTTCAGCAGTTGGCGAATTTTGGCGCGCGCTTTCGAGCTGACGACAAAGTTCAGCCACGCGGCATTCGGACGTGCACCCGGTGCGGTGATAATCTCCACCGTCTGGCCGCTGGAGAGCGACTGCGACAGCGGATACGGCTGGCGGTCGACGCGCGCCCCGACGCAGGCATGGCCGATATCGGTATGCACCGCATAGGCGAAGTCCACCGGCGTGGCGCCAGCGGGCAGTTCGACAATACGTCCTTCCGGGGTGAAAACGTAAATCTCATCCGGGAACAGATCGGATTTGACGCTCTCGATAAATTCAAACGAGCTACCGGCACTTTGCTGCAGTTCCAGCAGGCTCTGCATCCAGCGCTGTGCGCGGATTTGTGCGGTGGTGCTGCTTTCGCCACCGTGCTCTTTATAAGCCCAGTGTGCCGCAACCCCCATTTCTGCCATCTGATCCATGTCTTCAGTACGAATTTGTACTTCAACCGGAACACCGTGCGGGCCGATCATCGAGGTATGCAAAGATTGATAGCCGTTCGCTTTCGGAATGGCGATGTAATCTTTCATACGACCGGGACGTGGCTTGTAAAGGCTGTGCATCTGGCCAAGCACGCGGTAACAGGTGTCGGCATCATGCACGATCACGCGGAAGGCGTAGATGTCCATGATCGAGTGAAAACGCTGCTCTTTCAGCACCATCTTGCAGTAGATGGAGTACAGATGCTTTTCGCGACCGCTGACGCGACAGGGGATTCCCGCTTCCTGCAAACGCCCTTCAATTTCGGAGAGGATCTTTTGAATCATCTCTTTACGGTTGCCGCGCGCCGCTTTGACGACTTCTTTGATCACGCGATAACGGTTGGGGTACAGCGCTTCAAAGCCCAGCTCTTCGAGCTCGGTTTTGATGTGATGGATACCTAAACGGTGAGCCAGCGGGCTGTAGATCTCCAGCGTTTCACGGGCAATACGGCGGCGTTTATCCGGGCGAAGTGAGCCCAGCGTACGCATATTGTGGGTTCGGTCGGCAAGTTTGATGAGGATGACGCGGATATCCTGCACCATCGCCATAATCATTTTGCGGAAGTTTTCGGCCTGCGCCTCTTTCTTATCGCGGAACTTGAGTTTATCAAGTTTCGATACCCCTTCTACCAGCTCGGCAACGCTTTTGCCAAAGAGCTGCTCCATGTCCTGGTAGGTGGCAGGGGTATCTTCAATCACGTCATGCAGCAGCGCAGCCATTAGCGTTTCGTGGTCGAGTTTCATCTCGGCCAGAATGCAGGCTACCGCCACCGGGTGCGTGATGTAGGGTTCACCGCTTGAACGTGTCTGGCCCTCGTGAGCGTCACGTGCAACGAGATAGGCCTGCCGAAGACGCTTGATTTGCTCTTCCGGCAGGTAGTGTTGAATCAGCTGATTCAGGCTTTCAAACAGATACAAGGGCGACCCACTGCGTGATTAACGACGACCTTCAGCAATAGCGGTAACAGCCTGTAATTCAGCGGCTTCCTGCTCTTGCTGTTCCTGACGATCGCGGACGTCGAGGATCTGGTTGTTGATCAGACCTTCTTCGATTTCGCGCAGGGCGATAACGGTAGTTTTATCGTTTTCTTCCGGAACCAGCGGATCTTTTCCGCCTACCTGCATCTGACGAGCGCGACGCGCGGCGACCAGTACCAGGTCAAAACGGTTACCAATTTTCTCTACAGCGTCCTGAACAGTTACGCGTGCCATACTTAAAATGCTCCACAGATGAAGAAATGACTGGGCATGATACTGAATGTGGGTTCAGTCTGCCAACAGTTTGGTGATTAAAGCGCCATGTCGCTGCTTTTGGCGGCTCATGCGCAGACGTTCGGCGCGAATAATGTTTTTCAGATCGCTCAGGGCGGTATCAAAATCATCATTCACAATAAGGTAATCATATTCCGCGTAATGGCTCATTTCTGCAACAGCCTGCGCCATACGTTTTGCGATCACCTCTTCGCTGTCCTGACCGCGACCACGCAGGCGACGGTCAAGCTCATCTTTTGACGGCGGCAGAATGAAAATGCTGCGCGCGCCCGGCATTTTTTGACGGATTTGCTGAGCACCCTGCCAGTCGATATCAAGGAAGACGTCGACGCCGGTTGCCAGTACCTGCTCGATGGTTTCGCGCGAGGTGCCGTAATAGTTGCCAAAAACTTCTGCGTGCTCAAGAAATGCATCTCTGGCAATCATCGCTCTGAAATCGTCGTGATTAACAAAGAAATAGTGTTCACCGTGCACTTCACCCGGACGCGCCGCGCGCGTGGTATGAGAAACAGAAACCTGGGTGTCGTACAGCGGTTGGGTTTTCAATAAAGCCTGAATCAGGCTGGATTTACCCGCGCCACTTGGGGCGGAAACAATATAAAGCGTGCCTTGAGCCATGAGAGTCTTTTGTATGTGATGATCGAAAGAGAAACTACATACGAGCCTATTATACACGGCGCCGCACTGTGACGCAGTCCCTGTCACACATTTTGCCTCTGTTTCTTTCATTTTGCCTGCCGTTTCCCTGATTTCGCTGCCTCTTGCTGCGCTGAAGGACAAAGTCAGGAAGCCCGATCGCAACCTGAAAAATCGCCCATCGCCTGCAAAATACCTTCTCCGACACAATGGCCACGAGCAAAAACAGGAGGCGGGATCATGCAGAAAGGGCTCTGGGCAATCGCCCTGTGGCTGGTGATGGGATACGGGCGGGCGGCGTGCCCTGAGTGGCCGCAGGCGCTGGCCGAGCAGGAAATCGCTCGTCTGAACCAGCAGGTCACAGACTGGAATAATGCTTACTGGCGTGAAGGGCGCAGTGAGGTCAGCGATGATGTCTACGATCAGCTGCTGGCGCGATTGCGGCAGTGGCAGCGCTGCGTGTCAATAGACTCTCCTCGTGACGATAATCCGCCGTTGCCGGCTGGAGCAGCCAGCCATCCGGTCGCGCATACCGGCGTGCGTAAACTGACGGATAAGGTTGACGTTGCCCGGTGGATGCGTGGCAAAACGGATCTCTGGGTACAGCCGAAGGTCGATGGCGTGGCCGTGACGCTGGTGTACCGCGACGGGCGACTGGCTCAGGCCATCAGCCGCGGGGACGGGCGCAGCGGCGAGGCGTGGACGGACAAAGTGCGGCAGATCCCGGCGATTCCCGCGGTTACGCAAGGCGAGCTGACGAACAGCGTACTGCAGGGCGAGATTTTCCTACAGCATACCGGGCATGTGCAGAAGCAGATGGGGGGAATGAACGCCCGTGCGAAAGTCGCCGGGATGATGATGCGCCGGGAGTCACCCGCTCAACTGGCGGAGCTGGGTATTTTTATCTGGGCGTGGCCAGATGGCCCCCAGGACATGCGCCAGCGCCTGAGGCTGCTGAAAGAGGGCGGATTTCGCCATAGCACTCGTTTTTCGCAGCCGGTCACCACGGTGGAGCAGGTTGAGCAGTGGCGCGGGCGTTGGTTAACCTCGGCGCTGCCGTTTGCCACCGATGGCGTGGTTGTACGCCGTGGGCAGGAGCCCGCCGGGCGATACTGGTCGCCGGGGCAGGGAGAGTGGGTGGCCGCATGGAAATATCCCCCGGCATCGCAGTTGATGGAAGTGCGCGACATCCTGTTTCGCGTTGGGCGCAGCGGAAACATCGCGGTAGTGGCCCGGCTGGAACCGGAGCGCCTGGATGACAAGCTGGTTCAGCGAGTCAATGTCGGGTCGCTGTCTCGCTGGAAGCGTCTGGATATTGGCCGCGGCGACCAGCTGCAAATTAGCCTGGCAGGCCAGGGTATTCCGCGCATCGACCGTGTGGTGTGGCGGGTTAATCCGCGCAATAAACCGCAGCCGCCAGCAGAACGCTTTACGCCACTGAGCTGCCATTTCCTGACGCCTGGCTGCAGTGAACAGTTTCTCTCCCGGCTGGTCTGGCTGTCATCAAAACCGATACTGAATATTGATGGCGTTGGGGCGTCGGTGTGGCGGGCCATCCAGCTTGCGCACCCGCTGGAGCATATTTTCTCCTGGCTGGCATTAACACCCTCGCAGCTGGCGAGGGGCCCAGGGATGTCTGCAGTACGGGGGCAGCGGCTATGGCATCAGTTTAATCTGGCTCGCGAGCAGCCGTTTCTGCGCTGGATACAGGCAATGGGAATACCGATTCCTCAGGTAGCACTTGCCGGTCTGACGGGAGAGAACTGGCAGCAGCTCCAGGCGCGCAATGAAGCACAGTGGCAGCGTCTGCCTGGGGTGGGCGCAGAGCGTGCCCGGCAGCTGGTTGTTTTTCTTCAGCACCCGGAGGTTGCCGCGCTGGCGCGCTGGCTCAGCGGGCAAGGTATTTCGGGGTTTTGACGCGATCAGTGAGGGCTATGGTTGTAGTTGAAGACGGGCAGTCCCAGCTTCCAGCGTAGTGCCAGCATGCGAGCGGTAAAGCCAAACAGCAGGGTAGAGATAACTACCACGTCGTGGCTGCTGACGTAGTGCTGCAGGGCGATATAGAGGATAGCGGCGGCAAATGAGATGCCGGCATACAGCTCTTTCTGGAACACCAGCGGGATGCGTTTGCAGAACATATCACGCAATACGCCACCAAATACCCCGGTGACGACTGCCGCGATGGAGGCAATGACCGGCCCTTCACCCATATCCAGCGCAATCTGTGCGCCGATGATAGAGAAGACAATCAGGCCGAGGGCGTCGAGGACCAGAAACAGACGGCGCAAATGGGGCATAACCGGCGCGGCAATGGTGGTGAGTACCGCGGCAACGGCAACAATAATAACGTATTCCGGATTCTTGACCCATCCGAGCGGGTAGTGTCCCAGCAGGATATCCCGGACTGAACCACCGCCCAGTGCGGTTGCGGTCGCAATGATAATGACACCAAAGGTATCCATACGGCGGCGTCCGGCGGCCAGAGCACCGGTCATCGCTTCGGCAGTGATACCAATTAGATAAAGAATATGAAGCAGCATAAATCCCCCACAATGATGCCGGGCAGATTAGCGATTTGTGCGCGAGATCACGATTGAGATTTTCTAAGGTGAAGCATTTTCCCCAGGAAAAACTAATGCATTATGTTGGGTATGGCTAGCTATTCATGGGTGGTTGTGTATCGGTGGAGAAAAAACAGATAAGAAAAAATAATGCTGGCTCACCATTGGAGAGCCAGCAAAAGTGATTACTCGATATTCTGAATCTGCTCGCGCATTTGCTCGATCAGCACTTTCAGTTCGATGGCGGATTTGGTCACTTCCGCATTGATGGATTTTGACGCCAGAGTATTCGACTCGCGGTTAAACTCCTGCATCATAAAGTCGAGACGACGGCCAACGGCCTCTTTCTTCTTCAGGATGTTCCAGGTTTCTTTAACGTGCGCTTCCAGACGGTCCAGCTCTTCTGCCACATCGATACGTTGCGCCATGAGAACCAACTCTTGTTCGAGGCGGTTATTTTCCAGCTGTACTTCTGCATCTTCCAGCTTCGAGACCAGGCGGTCACGCTGCCACTGTAAGATTTCTGGCATATGGGCGCGGACTTTTGTCACCTCGGCGGTCACGCCGTCGAGACGCTGCTCGATCAGGGTTTTCAGCGCCTGGCCTTCGCTCTCGCGGGCGACGATAAAGTCATCCAGCGCACCGTTCAGCGCGGACAAAATTTCAGCGGTAATCGCGTCAAGGTCCTGCTCACGGGCTGCCATCACCCCAGGCCAGCGCAGAATATCCACTGGATTAATTTCGCCTTCGTCGCTCTGCATTTTGACCCAGTTGGCAGCATTGACCAGCTGTTTTGCGAGGTTTTCGTTCAGAATCAGCTCGCCCTGAGCGCTGGGGTCCTGTTCAAAACGTAAGGTACATTCTACTTTGCCACGGGTCAGGCGCGAACGAATGCGCTCACGTACAACGGGCTCAAGGCTACGGAACTGCTCCGGCAGGCGGAAATAGGTTTCCAGGTATCGTTGGTTTACCGAGCGCAGTTCCCATGCGGCGCTGCCCCAGTCACCCTTGATTTCTCGCCGGGCATAGGCGGTCATACTGCGGATCATAGACGTTCCTGTTTTTAAAGGAGAGTGAGGTGGATTATAGCTTTGCCCGTCAGAACTTAACAGGAATACTAATAACATACTCAAAATAGTTTATTTTACGGTTGATTGTTTTCATGTGATTTCGTGTTCGAGTCATATTCTTATTTTCACTTGATTTTTATCTTTGCGGGTTGTTTTTAAGTTTATATCACTGATAATCGGAATAATAAAATATATTAAATTTCGATATTAAAAGGTTGTTAGTATAATGATGGGTGATATTTTTGAGAAAATTATTCAGGGGCTTTTTCCTAATGTAGAGTTACCCTTCTGGAAACGAAGCTTAATGAAATGGGCATTTGGTTATAGCTACCTTTCTCAGTTAGTTTCAAAAGATAACTTCATGAAAGAAAAGGGTGTTGCCTGGGTTGATTACATGCTCAGTTTTCTACATTTTCGTTGTGAAACGCACCTGCATGACTTTAAAAATATTCCCGCTCACGGCCCGGTTATTGTTGTTGCAAATCATCCTACTGTTATGGACGGGATGGCGTTAATTCATACCGTAGCCAAAGTCAGGAAAGACATAAAGATTGTTTCGAATAATCTTCTGCCAATTATTTTTCCGCAAATTTCTGAGTTGACTATCGGAATTCAAAATATGGCTGGGAAAATGGGCCTGAAAAAATTCAAAGAAATGAATGAGCACCTGAAAAATGGCGGGTTATTAATAATTTGTCCTGCTGGAAAGCTTGCTAGTTGGTCACTCTCAGGGTTGAAAGAGCACGACTGGAAACCGGGTTTTCTTCAACTGGCAACCCGTAATAATGCAGCACTGGTACCGTTATATATCTCTGGTAGAAATAGCATAAGATACTATTTAACGGCAACGTTTTGGCGCCAGTTATCCAATCTAATGATCATTCGGGAATCTTTGAGGCATCGTGGTAAAACCTTACAGATAAAGATTGGACAGCAAATTGATTTATGTTCGCTTCATCTGGAAGATGAGGATCATCAATCTGTCGCGAGTCACTGTCTGAAACACCTCCAGAGTATTGGCAATCACGGGCCTGCATTAGTTGGTACTATCCCGCCGGCGAAATGCGATGAAAGCAGAAGTCAATTAATCACGGCGTTAAAGCCGTGTAAGGTACTAAAGGAGTTTAGTGACGGTAAAAAAATACTTATTTATCGTTATGCAAATGAAGATACTTCACCTGTCATTAATGAGCTGGGGATCTTGCGTGAGAAGTGCTATCGCGAAATTGGTGCCGGAACGGGAAAGTTAACCGATACTGACGTATATGATAATAGCTACTATCATATCTTATTATGGGATCCTTGTGAGGCAGAGATTATTGGGGCATATCGTGTTGTTCCTGTCGGTGAGTTATTGGCACAACAGGGTATTACAGGCCTGTATAGCAATACTTTGTTTAAGTATCATGATACTGCATATGAGTATTTAGATAAATGTATGGAGGTGGGGCGTGGATTCATTCAGAAAAAATATCAAAAAACGAATGCACTTGATTATTTGTGGCAGGGGATATTTTGTTTTTTGACATGCTATCCAGAGTGTAAGTACCTGTTAGGTGTGTTGACTATTCCGGCCACTTACCCGACAGATGTTCAACAGCTTATTGTGGCGTTCTATAACATTTACTTCCCTGCTGAAAATGATTTTTGTTCTCCAGTAGAACCATTTTTAGTCGAAGATGAAAGTGTTTATAATGTTTTTTCTTCCGAAAGTTTTAGTGATGACTGGTTAGTGCTTAATGGCCTTCTTAAAGAAAAGGGTTATGAGCTACCCTGGCCTTATAAACAAGCGGCAAGATGGTTCTCACCTGGAGGTTCATCCATCAACTCTTTTACTCGGGACAGGTCGTTTAGTTCAATTGCAGGGTTGAATGTTTCATCTATTGATAAGTTAAATAAAATCTACAGCAACCATTACCTTAAAAATAATTAATGCAATTATGACATTCAGGTCGTAGCGTCAACGATGCAGAAAATAAGATGATGAACATGGATGTATTATAATGTGTAAACTAATTGTTAGATTTTTTCTTGGCATCAATATATTGTTTGTTTTAGGATGTGATAACAAATCAGATAATATGTTTTCAGGATACTCGCATGGTAACTTTGTTTATCTGTCGTCTTCCAGCAATGCGAAGATTGAGCATGTATTAGTAAAAAAAGGGGATCTTGTTAAAGATGGGCAGGCGCTGGTCAAGTTAGAGTCTTTTGACGCTCTGAACATTTTGCAGCGTGCCGAAGAAAAGCTTAAGGCGGAGCACGCTTTATTAAGGAACCTGGCGTCTGGAGAACGGCCTGAACAGTTAAATATTATACGTTCTCAGCTTAAAAAGGCCCGATCTTCGGAATCTCAGGTAAAGCGCCAGCTTGAGCGATATCGTGATCTTTATGCTAAGCAGGCGATATCGGTCGCTGAATGGGAGAATATCAGAGATGACTTTGTACAAAAAAGCGCACAGGTTGAAGAGCTGGTTCACCAGTTAGAAGCCCGTCAGTTACCTGCGCGTCAGGATGAAATTGAAAAACAGCAATCACAGGTTAAATCTGCACAGCTTGAACGCGACAAGGCTAGTTGGGATGTACAGCAAACGACGCTTTTTTCACCGTTGAATGCCCAGGTTTTTGACATCATATACCGAGCCGGGGAACGTTCTACCGTGGGGCGGCCAATCATTAGCCTGTTACCACCCGATAATATTAAGGTCCGTTTTTTTGTCCCGGAGGCAATTCTTGGGAAATTTAAAACTGGCATGAGTGTAAAGCTTTTATGTGACGGCTGCTCAACGGCAATTCCAGGGACGATTAATTATATCAGCCCGGAGGCTGAGTTTACGCCTCCGGTTATTTACAGCACCAATCGCCGGGAGAAATTGATTTACATGATTGAAGCTGTGCCTGATCGAGAGTATGCGATGCAGTTGAGAGTCGGTCAGCCATTTAGTGTGGAGACTCTCTTCGATGAATGAGCTGTGCATTGATGTTAAAGACCTTAATAAATATTTTGGTGAGAATCATGCGGTTAAGGATTTTTCTCTTCAGGTTGCTAAAGGTGAAATTTATGGTTTTCTTGGACCTAATGGCAGTGGAAAGACCACGTCAATTCGAATGATGTGTGGTTTAATCACGCCAGATTCCGGGAGAGGTAATTGCCTCGGGATGGATATATTTACTCAGCGTGAAAAAATAAAAAGAAAAATTGGTTATATGACCCAGTATTTTTCTATGTGGGGAAATTTAACGATTCGTGAGAATTTACTTTTTATCTCCCGATTATATAGCCTCGATCGGCGTAAAAGTCGGGTTGACGAGGCACTGTCAGAACTGGGCCTGAGCTCACGACAGCATCAGTTGGCGAGGGTGCTTTCCGGGGGCTGGAAGCAGAGAATGGCATTAGCAGCATGTATGCTCCATGAGCCGGTTTTGTTGTTCCTCGATGAACCTACCGCAGGCGTGGACCCAAAGGCGCGCCGTGAGTTCTGGCAAATGTTGCATCAATTATCTGACAGGGGCATATCGATACTGGTGAGCACCCATTATATGGACGAAGCCGAACGCTGTCACAAAGTCGCCTACCTGTCATATGGCCGCTTGCTGGCCAATGGGACCATTTCATCGATTATATCGGCGCAGAACCTCATTACGGTCAAAACCAGCGGCTCCGGACTGGCGGCGCTTGAACGCCTTTTACAGCGCTCGCCTGATATTGAGCAAACGGTCATTTTCGGCAACCAGCTTTATATTACCTCCCGAAATGAGGCTAAGTTAACGTCAGCACTTTTTGAGTTTACGCAAAAAGGCTATGAATTTTCCCAGGTTGATACCAACCTGGAGGATGCTTTTACCTATTTAATGAAGAATGAATGTGAAACGTCTAAATATTGAGTTCTCATTGACGCGCTGGATTGGCGTGGTGATTAAGGAAATCCATGAGTTACGGCGCGATAAAGTCAGCATTGCCATGGTTATTCTGACCCCTATTTTTCAGTTAATCGTTTTGGGTTATGCCGTCAATATGGACCCACGTAATATTCCCACCGCACTACTAAATTACGATACAGAGCGAATGAGTCAGGTCTTTGTCACCAGCGCCCAAAACACGGGTTATTTTTCTATGGTTCCCGTGGATTCTGAAGAGGCTGCGCAGAAAGCGTTTGTCCAGGGCGATGTGGTATTCATCGTGACCATTCCTGAAGGTTTTACTCAAAAAATGCTTCGCGGTGAGAAACCTCAGCTGCTGGTTCAGGGAGATGCAATCGATCCCATGACCACAGGGAATGCGATAAGCGCCCTTGTTCATGTCGCTAAGTCAATGTTTCAGAAGGATCTGCCCGGAGAGATGCAAAAAGTACAAGCAGATGATGATTTTGAACTCATTATCCATCGTATGTTTAATCCTGAGGGCATCACTCAGTTCAATACGATCCCGGGCATTATGGGCTCGATATTAAGCACCACGCTAATACTAATGACGGCGTTATCGATTACACGGGAACGCGAAAATGGCGCCTTAGAAAATATACTGGTCTCTCCTCTTTCCGGACTCGAGGTCATTGTTGGAAAAATAACGCCTTTTGTGTTGATTGGTCTGTTTCAGGCTACCATCATTCTGGTTGCGGCGATCCTGCTGTTCAATATCCCATTGCAGGGAAGCCTGGTGTTGCTGTTTCTGGTGCTGGTGATTTATGTTTTCCTGTGCCTGTCGATCGGCATCGGTATCTCCGGATTAGCCCAAAATCAGTTACAGGCGCTACAGATGTCTTCGTTTTATTTTATCCCTTCCATCATGCTCTCCGGATTTATTAGTCCGTTTATCAGTATGCCTGGCTGGGCGCAGGCTATCGGCTCCTGCTTGCCGCTGACCTACTTCATTCGGCTGATGAAGGGAATTATGTTGAAGGGATACTCTGCAACAGCATTACTGCCGGATCTTTTACCGCTCATCGCGCTGGCGGTATTTGTTATTGCCGTTAGCCTGACATCTTACCGTAAAACACTGGACTGAGGCCGTCGACGAGGCGGGAGATCGGCATGGGCATTTAGCTGTAAATTCCGTATAATGCGCGCCACATTCGTTTCAAGCCGGAGTTAACATTATGCGTCCAGCAGGTCGTAGCGCTAATCAGGTGCGTCCCGTCACCCTGACCCGTAACTATACAATACACGCAGAAGGCTCCGTGCTGGTCGAATTTGGTGACACCAAAGTGCTGTGCACCGCGTCGATCGACGAAGGTGTGCCACGCTTTCTGAAAGGCCAGGGACAAGGGTGGATCACCGCAGAATACGGCATGCTGCCACGCGCAACCCATACTCGTAACGCGCGTGAAGCGGCGAAAGGTAAGCAGGGAGGCCGTACGATGGAAATCCAGCGTCTGATTGCACGTGCATTGCGCGCGGCGGTAGACCTGAAAGCACTCGGCGAATTCACCATTACCCTCGACTGCGATGTTCTGCAGGCGGACGGCGGCACCCGTACCGCATCCATTACCGGTGCCTGCGTGGCGCTGGCCGATGCGCTGAATAAGCTGGTTGCTGCCGGCAAGCTGAAAAGCAACCCGATGAAAGGGATGGTGGCGGCGGTTTCGGTAGGTATCGTCAACGGCGAAGCGCTGTGCGATCTGGAGTATGTTGAAGATTCGGCAGCTGAAACCGATATGAACGTGGTGATGACCGAAGATGGTCGCATCATTGAGGTGCAGGGCACGGCGGAAGGCGAGCCGTTTACCCACGAAGAGCTGCTCACCCTGTTGGCGTTGGCCCGAGGGGGAATCGAATCCATTGTGGCGACGCAGAAAGCGGCGTTAGAAAACTAGTTTTTAAGGCGACTGAGAAGTCGCCTTTTTTTTGTCTGAAAATAGTAAGGGGCTATTCCATGAAATTATATCAGCGCCAGTTTATTGAGTTTGCGCTTAGCAAACAGGTCCTTAAGTTTGGCGAATTTACGTTGAAATCCGGGCGTAAGAGCCCCTATTTCTTCAACGCCGGCCTGTTTAACACCGGGCGCGATCTGGCACTGTTAGGCCGTTTTTATGCTGAGGCGTTGGTTGATTCCGGCATCGATTTCGATCTGCTGTTTGGCCCGGCCTATAAAGGTATTCCTATCGCGACCACTACCGCGGTGGCGCTGGCGGAACACCACGATCTGGATTTGCCATACTGCTTTAACCGCAAAGAAGCGAAGACCCATGGTGAAGGTGGGAACCTGGTCGGCAGCACCCTGCAGGGACGAGTTATGCTGGTCGACGACGTCATCACCGCCGGCACCGCGATCCGTGAGTCGATGGAGATTATCCAGGCGCACGGTGCTGAACTGGCGGGCGTCCTGATTTCCCTTGATCGTCAGGAACGCGGTCGTGGTGACATCTCCGCGATTCAGGAAGTTGAGCGGGATTACGGCTGTAAAGTGATCTCCATCGTCACTTTGAAAGAGCTGATCTCCTACCTGGAAGAGAAGCCGGAGATGGCAGAGCATCTGGCAGCGGTTCGGGCTTACCGCGAAGCCTACGGGGTATAAGCATCAGCCCGGCAGGCCATCACCTGCCGGGAAGGTTTCAGACCAGTTTCGCCCCCTGAGCATTAACGTAGAGCGAATAGATTGAGGTGCTGGAGGCCATAAACAGGCGATTGCGCTGCTCACCGCCAAAACAGAGGTTCGCGCAGCGTTCCGGCAACTGAATGATGCCGATGTTTTTCCCCTGAGGGTTGAAGACGCGCACTCCATCCAGCTCCTCGCTGCCGGTTCCCCAACCACACCATAGATTTCCGTCCATGTCGCAGGCGATGCCGTCCGCGGTCCCGTTACCGCAGTCAATATGTACTCTTTTGTTTTTCAAAGTGTTATCGACAACATCCCACGCCAGGATGAGGCGGTTTGGCGTCGCGCGGCTCTCCACGACGTACAGCGTTTTCTCATCTGCGGAGAAACAGAGTCCGTTTGGACCTTTCACGTCGCCCAGCATGACGCTCAGCTTGCGGCTTTCTGGATCCAGCCGATAGACGTTCTGTGGCAACTGCGGTGTAGCTTTGTGCCCTTCATAGAACCCACTGATACCGAAAGGCGGATCGGTAAACCAGATACTGCCGTCTGACTTCACGACAATATCGTTTGGCGAGTTCAGCGGTTTGCCGTCAAAGCTGTCGGCGAGGACGGTGAGGGTACCGTCGTATTCGGTGCGGGTAATGCGGCGGGTGTCGTGCTCACAGCTAATCAGCCGTCCCTGCCGGTCGCGGGCGTGGCCGTTTGCGTAGTTTGCCGGTTGACGAAAGACGCTGGTTTCACCGGTGGCTTCATCCCAGCGCATGATGGCGTTATTGGGAATATCGCTCCAGAGCAGCATTCGTGTATCGCCAAACCATACCGGTCCTTCTGCCCAGCGAAAACCTGTTGCGATTTGCTCGACTTTTGCGCTGGCAAGCATATAGCGACGAAAGCTGTCATCCACCGCCATAATACGCGGGTCGGGATAGCGTGCAGATGGCGCCCAGGTCGCGAAACTTTTTTGACTGAGCAATAGTGATGCGGTCGCCAGACCGCCCAGTTTGAGCAATTCCCGCCGTGATGTCGCCATCAGCCTTCTCCTTGTCCATTGAAAAGATGCAATCAAAGGATGTTATGAGAGAGGTAGAGCCGAAAACATCTGGCAATTCAACGAATTGTTATGGGCTTTATGACAGAAAAATCAAAAATGAGATGCAGCCTTTTGGGCTGCATAGTGAAAGGTGCGGATTATTGCAGCTGGGCGGCGACCAGCGGCCAACGGGCGTCAAAGTCATCCGTCGGACGATACTTAAACTCGCTACGCACAAAACGTGACAGCATGCCCTCGCAGAACGCCAACAGCTGGCTGGCCAGCAGGGCTTCATCGACGGTATAGCCCTCACCTTCACGCATTTTCTTTTCGCGCATCACCTGGCGCAGCTGCACTTCGATGCGTTCGAATAGCTGGTTAATCCGTCCTTGCAGACGGTCCTGTTCGAACATCAGCGCATGGCCGGTCAAAATCCGCGTCAGCCCAGGATTACGCTCACCAAACCCAAGAATCAGTAACACAATCAGGCGAAGACGGGCCGATGTATCCTTTTCATCTTTTAAAATCAAATTGATGCGCGTAATCAGACTGTCTTCGATAAACTCGATCAGACTATCAAACATGCGGGTTTTACTCGGGAAATGACGGTACAACGCCGCTTCGGATACCCCCACGGATGCCGCCAGTTTCGCTGTGGTAATACGCTGACTACCATCGCTGGATTCAAGCATCAGGGCCAGAGACTGAAGTATTTCTTCGCGACGGTTCCTTTTCGCAGTTTGTTTTTCTGCCATGTTTTAAAATACCCCTGAAAATAAGCACTAGTCAGGCAGGCATCCACAAAGTGACCGCAAACGGTCGTTTGCGGCGATGTTATTGCATTAATGCACTTCGGGATGCGGATGTACTGTGGTTGGGCTTATGCGCGCCCTGAGTGGCCAAAGCCACCTTCGCCACGTTCGGTGGCGTCAAAATCTTCCACCAGGTTAAATTCCGCCTGGACGACGGGTACAAACACCATCTGAGCGATACGCTCGCCGGGCTCAATCGTAAAGCTCTGCTGGCCACGGTTCCACACGGAAACCATCAGCTGTCCCTGATAGTCAGAGTCGATAAGCCCGACCAGATTGCCCAGTACCACGCCATGCTTATGGCCCAGCCCGGAACGCGGCAGAATTACCGCCGCCAGAGAAGGGTCGGCGATATGGATTGCCAGACCGGTCGGCAGCAGCGTGGTGGCGCCCGGTGCCAGCTCTACGGCGTCATCGAGACAGGCTCGCAGGTCAAGTCCGGCAGAACCGGAGGTGGCATAGGTTGGCAGCGGAAATTGCTGGCCAACACGCGGGTCCAGAATCTTAACGTCGATTTTTTTCATCATAGCGGGTCACGATCTCGTCGAGTAATAATTGGCCCAGGAGTTCCTTGCGCTCAAGTGGTAAGCGCTTATCTCCATCCTGCCAGAAAAGGTGTAATGCATTGTTGTCGCTGTTAAAGCCTTGATTTTGCTTAGAAACATCGTTAGCGCAAATCAGGTCGAGATTTTTTCGAGCGCGTTTTTGTCTCGCGTATTCTTCCACATTATTCGTTTCGGCAGCAAACCCAACGACAAACGGTCGGTGAGTCGTCAATGCGGCTACCCCGGCCACGATATCCGGATTTTTGACCATCTTGATAGTAAGTTCGTCACCTTGCTTTTTAATTTTTTCTTCAGCAATCGCCACGGCACGATAGTCGGCTACGGCGGCGCAGCCAATAAAAATCTGCTGTTGCTGAACGCCCTGCTGGACTGCTGATTCCATTTCCAGCGCGGTGGTCACATCGATGCGCTGTACCAGCGGCGGCGTGGGTAAAGAGACCGGCCCGCTAACCAGCGTCACGTTCGCCCCGCGGTTGGCGGCGGCGGCGGCAATCGCGAAACCCATCTTACCGGAGCTGTGGTTGGTGATATAGCGCACCGGATCAAGCGGCTCACGGGTAGGGCCAGCGGTAATCATGATATTGAGATGTTGCAAATCTTTGACAGGCGAAAAATGCGCTGCTGCCATATCGACGATGGTCATTGGGTCCAGCATACGTCCCGGGCCGATATCGCCACAGGCCTGACTGCCGCTATCCGGGCCCCAGAGCAGCAGGCCGCGTGAGGCAAGGACGGTCAGGTTATGCTGGGTGGCTGCGGCACGGTACATTTGCTGGTTCATCGCCGGTACGACAGCGACCGGAGAAGGCGTCGCGAGGCAGATGGTGGAGACCAGGTCATTCGCCATACCGGCGGCGACACGGGCGATCAGATCGGCGGTGGCCGGTGCGAGGATAACCAGGTCCGCCCATTTACCCAGCTCGATATGGCCCATCGCCGCTTCTGCGGCTGGGTCGAGCAGGCTATCGGATACCGGATACCCGGATACCGCCTGTAGGCTCAGCGGGGTAATGAAGGCTTTCGCGGCTTCGGTCATGGCGACACGGACTTCCGCGCCACGGTCACGCAGGCGGCGCACCAGTTCTGGTGTCTTGTAAGCAGCAATACCGCCGCTCACGCCCAGAACGATCTTTTTACCAGCCAGACTCATCATGATTCTTTCCTGTTGCAGTACACCAGAATCCGCGCATCTTACCACAATCCTGTCGCCGTCGTGCGGCTACCAGGCATTCACTTTGCGAGACGCTACGCAAGCGGGCGACGCGGTGGTCGGCAGCGCCAGCGGGCTGTGCCAGGATAGGCGGGACTGGAAAGGAGAGGTCCTATGGATGCCGACGAAGCCCTCATGCCGAGGGAAAAAATGTCGCTTTATGGCATTGAAGCGTTATCGGATATTGAGCTGCTGGCGCTGTTTTTACGCACCGGCACGAGGCAGAAAGATGTCATGGTCTATGCGGAAGACCTGCTAAAGCACTTTGGGTCTCTCCATGGCCTGCTGTCGGCGGATAAAGCCCGGTTTAATGAGGTCGAAGGGATTGGCTTGGCAAAATATGCTCAGCTGAAGGGGATTGCCGAACTGGCCCGGCGTTATTTTAGCCTGCGGTTGATTGCAGAACCCTCCCTGGAAACGCCGATGATGACGCTGGAGTTTTTACAAAGCCATCTGGCCCACGAAGAACGGGAGATCTTTATCGTGATCTTTTTAGATAATCAGAACCGGGTATTGAAACATAGCCGGCTTTTTTCTGGTACTCTTAGCCACGTAGAGGTGCATCCGCGAGAAATTGTACGCGAAGCCATCAAAGTGAACGCCGCTGCGGTGATCCTTGCACATAATCATCCGTCCGGTAGTCCTGAGCCGAGTAAGGCTGACAGACTGATTACCGAAAGAGTGGTAAAGTGTTGTGGTTTCATGGAGATACGAGTGCTCGATCATCTTGTAATCGGCCGCGGTGCGTACGTATCTTTTGCCGAGCGCGGCTGGATTTAGCCCCGATCACGCGATCTCGCGGGATCTTTGTCTGTTCGGGACTTGAGCACATCGCTGAGTCAGCGTATACTACGCCACCTTTGAGAATCTCGGGTTTGGCATTTGGGCCTGGCAATCGATGGTTCACTTAGACACCCAATCATTCAGGTTGCATCAAGTCGGCAAGAGAGTGAATCCCTGGGAACGTACTCTGTACATGACCTGGGTGAGCCAACGCTGAAGCAGCTTGAAAGATGACGTGTAGAACTGCGATGACCGGGCTGTAAAGCCTGACGAGGCGCCAATACCCCATACGAAGCTCGAGCTAATTTGATTTTTGGAGAATAGACATGTCCCGAGTCTGCCAAGTTACTGGCAAGCGTCCGGTGACCGGTAACAACCGTTCCCACGCACTGAACGCGACCAAACGCCGTTTCCTGCCGAACCTGCACTCTCACCGTTTCTGGGTTGAGAGCGAAAAGCGTTTTGTCACCCTGCGTGTATCTGCTAAAGGTATGCGTGTTATTGATAAGAAAGGCATCGATACAGTTCTGTCCGAACTGCGTGCCCGTGGCGAAAAGTACTAAGTACTAAGAGGAAATAAATCATGGCTAAAGGTATTCGTGAGAAAATCAAGCTGGTTTCTTCTGCTGGTACTGGTCACTTCTATACCACCACGAAGAACAAACGTACTAAGCCGGAAAAACTGGAACTGAAAAAGTTCGATCCAGTTGTCCGTCAGCACGTTTTATACAAAGAAGCTAAAATCAAATAATTTTAGTTTTCGATGTAAAGAAAACCCCGCCTCGGCGGGGTTTTCTGCTTTTTGTCCCGCGGAAACTTGCGGACAACCCCTGCCGGGAATTTGCTTCCCAGACGCCTGCTGCTGAATCACAATACGTTAGGTTAACGGAGGAAAATAAATGCCTGAATTACCTGAGGTAGAAACCAGCCGTCGCGGTATTGAACCGTATCTGGTGGGCGCGACCATCCAGCACGCCGTGATTCGCAACGGACGCCTGCGCTGGCCGGTCAGTGACGAAATCTATCGCCTGAGCGACGTACCGGTGCTGAGCGTACGCCGACGCGCCAAATATCTGCTGCTGGAGCTGCCCGATGGTTGGATCATCATCCATCTGGGGATGTCCGGGAGCCTGCGCATCCTCAAGGACGACCTGCCCGCCGAAAAGCATGACCATGTGGATCTGGTGATGAGCAACGGCTACGTGCTGCGTTATACCGACCCGCGTCGCTTTGGCGCCTGGCTGTGGACCAAAGAGCTGGAGGGCCATCCGGCGCTGGCCCATCTGGGACCGGAACCGCTGAGCGATGCCTTCACTGCGGAGTATCTCCAGCAGAAGTGCGCGAAGAAGAAAGCGCCCATTAAGCCGTGGCTGATGGACAACAAGCTGGTGGTTGGCGTCGGCAATATCTACGCCAGCGAATCGCTGTTCTCCGCGGGGATCCATCCCGATCGGCTGGCCTCGTCGCTGTCGCGTGAAGAGTGTGAGCGGCTGGTCAAGGTGATTAAAGCGGTGTTGTTGCGCTCGATTGAGCAGGGTGGAACGACGTTGAAGGATTTCCTGCAAAGTGACGGTAAACCGGGGTATTTTGCCCAGGAGCTGCAGGTGTATGGCCGCAAAGGCGAGCCTTGCCGCATCTGTGGTACGCCGATTATCGCCAGTAAACATGCGCAGCGGGCGACGTTTTATTGTCGTCAGTGCCAGAAGTAAAGCGTGGTGGTTACGTTGATCCCGGCTACAGGTTCCCGGCTGTCTGTGGACAGGTAGCCGGGAAGCGCGTCCTACAGCTTCTTCAGCAGCGCCTGGTGTACGTTGGCAGGAAGAAAGTGGGACACATCACCCTGGTGGCGTGCCACTTCCTTCACCAGCGAGGAAGAGATAAACGACCACTCTTTGCACGGCATCAGAAAGACGCTTTCCAGCGTCGGCATCAGATGGCGGTTCATGTGCGCCAGCTGCATCTCATATTCGAAATCCGCCACCGCGCGTAAGCCGCGAATCAAAATATTCGCCTGCTGAGCGCGGGCAAAATTCGCCATCAGATCGCTAAAGCCAATCACCTCGACGTTGACCAGATGCGCCGTCGCCTGTTCTGCCAGCGCGATACGTTCATCGAGGGTGAACATCGGCTTCTTGCTCGGGCTGGCGGCAATGGCCAACAGCACCTTGTCAAACATGCTGGCCGCCCGGGTGACGATATCGATATGGCCGTTGGTTATGGGGTCGAAGGTCCCAGGATAGATCGCTTTTGTGCTCATAATTACACTTTCTCTGAGTAGCCGTGGCTTAGCGCCCACAGCTCGGTGTATTTATTAAACGTATACTGCGCGTTGACCACAGCGAGTAGCCAGCCCTGTTTACCATCCAGCACGCCCCCGCGCAGCAGCAGCGTTTTGACGAATGCGCCCAGCGTATGACCAAAGATGCTTGCCAGAGAGGTCTTCTTCCCCTTCTGGTGGCGCTCCTGCGCCCAGGCGGTGGCATAGGCCAGCTGCTTTTGCTGGAAGCCAGAAAAGTCACGGCAGGTCAGATGCAGTAAATCACCTGACAGTTCGATAACCTGCGCCCCTTTGGCATCAAGGGATTCGTGCACCAGATTATTGTTATAGCGGAAACGGCGGCGTTCGTACAAACGCATCACGCGGTCGGGGTACCAACCGCTATGGCGCATAAAGCGACCAAGGAAATAGTTACGGCGGGCAATGCTGTAGACAGCAGTGCTGTCAGGCGCTTCCAGGACCTGGCGAATGGATTGCTCCAGCTCCGGCGTGACGCGTTCATCGGTATCAAGCATCAACACATATTCACCGGTCGCATAGTCCTGAGCGCGTTGGCGTTGAATGCCGTAGCCCTGCCAGTCGGTGTCGATATAAACCGTGGCGCCGAGGCTGCGGGCCAGTTCGACGGTGTTATCGCTGCTGCCGGAGTCCAGTAGCACAATCTCATCGGCCCAGCTGACTGAGGCAAGGCAATCCGCCAGCAGATCCGCCGCGTTTTTCGCGATCAGCACGACGGACAGTCGGGGGGCCATCAGTGGCTCCGCTGCGGAAGATAGGGTTGCAGCAAATGCAGCAAACGCGAAAGCGCTCCCTGGTTTTGATGCAGCACTTCCACCGCATGGCGGCCGTACCACAGACGGTAGTCTTCGTCGGTCAGCAGGTTGGAAACCTGGGTGACCAGTGAGCTCACGTCGGTCACCGTAATCAGGCCGTCGTCTTGCTGCAGCTTGGCGCAGATGTCTTTAAAGTTGAAGGTGTGCGGGCCCATCAGGACCGGGATAGCGTGCGCCGCCGGTTCCAGAGGGTTATGGCCGCCCCGTTCAACCAGGCTGCCGCCAACAAAGGCGAGGTCGGCAATGCCGTACAGTAGCATCAGTTCGCCCATGGTATCGCCGATCACCACCTGGGTATCGTTCGATGGGATTTCGCCGGTGCTGCGCAACGTGAAACGCATACCTGCTTTCTGCACCATGTCTCGCGCATCGCCGAAACGTTCAGGGTGGCGAGGAACCAGAATCAGCAGTAAATCAGGGAAGGTCTCCAGCAGCTTTTTGTGCGCCTGCAGGATGATTTGCTCTTCGCCATCGTGGGTGCTGGTGGCGATCCACACTTTGCGGTGCGGCGCCCACTGGCGACGCAGAGTAATGGCTCGTGCCGCCAGCTCTGGCGTCACGGAGATATCGAATTTGAGGCTACCGGTTACCGCCAACTGGTTGCGCTTCAGGCCCAGAGCCAGAAAACGATTGGCGTCTTCTTCGTTCTGCGCGGCAATCAGGGTGATGCGGCTGAGCAGGCGACGCATAAACTTGCCGAGTTTGGCATAGCCTTTTGCTGAACGCTCCGACAGGCGGGCGTTGGCGATGACCAGCGGGATTTTACGTTTATGCAGCGCGGCGACCATATTGGGCCACAGCTCGGTTTCCATCACGATAACCAGCTTCGGCTGGACGGTATTGAGGAAGCGGTTCATCGCGCAGGGCAAGTCATACGGCAGGTAGACGTGGTGGACATCTTTACCGAAGGCCGACATGGCGCGTTCGGAGCCGGTCGGCGTCATGGTAGTGACGGTAATCGGCAGGGAAGGGTAGCGGTGGCGCAGCGCACGCACTAACGGGATGGCTGCAAGCGTCTCACCGACGGAAACGGAATGCAGCAGAATCCCATCCGGAGCTACCTTGTTCTGACAATAGCCATAACGTTCAGCCCAGCGCTTTCGATAGGCCGGCGCCTTACGGCTGCGCAGCAGCAATCGCAGCCATACCAGCGGCTGAATAAGGTAGAGTAGGGTGGTATAAAGCAATTCCAAGCGATTTATCCGTTTTATGTTTTAGCGGGCAAATTCTAAGCATTTAGCCCGCGTAAAGCTATCTCTTTGGCGGAAACAACGGGATTGTGAGTCAGGCCGCGTCGCGATAACGTTTAATCCGCAGGTAGCGCCGGCCAAGGCGCCAGCGTAAACGGAAGGTCCGTGCATTTTTCCAGATCAGGCGCCAGATGCCGCGGTCAAAGAACTCTTTAATGATGATATGCTTTTTTGACTCATCTTTCATGCTATCGAAGGTATGAATAATTCCCAGCCCCTCTTTGGCGATTTGCCAGCGGCAGGCAGAAATGTGGCGCACCTTGTCCGGATAGCGCTCGTTGATGGCATCCAGCATCTCCAGAATCTTCATGTAGTGGCGTGCCGAGCGCATCAGCGTATCGTCGTTGTCCGGCTTATGCGATACCGATTCCGAGTGAATATAGTAATCGTAGAATTGTTCGCTGGTGTACTGCACGCGCTCTGCTGCCAGCAGCGCTTCCGTGGTCCAGGGAATGTCCTGATGACGCAGTCCTGGCTCAAAGTGGAAGTGGTGCTGCATGATAAATTCCCGGCGATAGATATTCAGCCAGGTGACGTGCAGGAACTTGCGCGAGTCCAGTGCTTGTTTGAGCCAGATGTGGCCGGGCAAAACCCCGGTCGAGGGCAGGCGGTCCGGTGGTAAAATCGGATGAATATCCTGACGGGTCTCGTAAACATAACGGCCGTTGCAGGTGGCGATATCCAGGTTGCCTTTTTCTGCCATCTCCAGCAACGTGCGGTACATGCCGGGATACAGTTTATCGTCGATATCCGGAAAGGCCAGGTACTTACCGGTCGCCACTGCCAGACCGGTGTTGCGGGCGACCGAGACGCCCTGGTTTTCCTGTTCCAGCACCCTCACGTTTTGCAGGCGCGCTTTCCACGCCTCGATGACCGCCAGGCTCCCGTCCGTCGAGCCGTCGTTTACCAGGATCAGTTCATAGCTTTCCAACTGCTGTTGCTCAAGGCACTCGAAGAATTGCGCAAGGAATTTTTCACCGTTATAGACGGCGGCCACGATACTCAGTAAAGGCGTTTGACTCATAAATCATTCGATCCTGGTTAAATAGCGGCGTCAGTCGCGACGCAATTGACGGTACTGCTGACAAATCGTATCGACGCTGAATTTTTCCAGCGTCGACGGTTCGATGGCCGGCGGGCTATGGTAAATGCTTTGCATCGTCCGGGCCAGTGCCGGGCTGTTCAGATCGGCCAGACCGCGGGCTAATTCGCCAGTGAGGATTTCCGTGACCCCGCCAGGACAGCGGGTGCTGGCAACGGGCGTATCCAGCAGCAGCGCTTCAACCACCACGTTGCCAAAACCTTCACTGTCGGAGCTGAGCACCAGCATCCGCGCCTGTTTGATCCACGGCAGCGGGTTTTGCTGAAAGCCTTTAAACAGAACCCTGTCGGCCACCTGGTGCTGTTGCGCCAGCTGGCGCAGGCGTTGTTCCTGCTCGGGTTTTCCCTGGCCCAGCAGCACCAGCGGCGCATTAATGCCGCTTTGTGCGTAGGCTTCGATCAGGCGATCGTGACGCTTGCCGGGATGAAAACGGCCGACGTGAATAATATAGTCGCCATCTGGCCGGTCGCTAGGGGCATCGGCGGCGGCACGCAGCGCGGCGATGTCGAACGGGTTATAAATCGTTTTTAACTGCGCCGGGCGCACTGCGAACTGCTCGACCAGATCCTGGCCTACCGCACTGGAGACGCTCACGATGTTGCGTCCCTGGTAGACGCGCTTAATCTTCTGCTGCTTCATCCAACGGTCAAAACCGCTGCGGTGACCGAGGTATGAGGTGGAGAAGACACCATGCAGGCAGAACCAGAGGTTACGGTGGGCGAGCTGACGGCTGCGGGCGACGATGCGGTCGGTTTTATGCAGGCTGGAGAGTACCAGATCGAACTCGCCCTGCTGCTCGGCCTGCGCGATGGCTGCATCCAGCTGGCGGGCGCGGCGCGACAGTTCGGTGAGCTTGCGCCACGGAGCGCGGCAACCGTCGCTAATGACCTGGTAATCCAACCCTTCCGGCAGCGGATATTCGCAGACGTCGCGCAGGGAAAATAGTGACACCCGTTCACCCTGGCTCAGAAAATGCTCTGCCAGCGTCAGCACCACTTTTTCGGCGCCGCCGCCGGGCAGGCCGTCAATGATAAACAGTATGCGCATCGCTATTTCACCAGATCCTGATAGAGGGAGAGCAGCTGCGCTGACAAGCGTTCGCTGGTGCAGTCCATAATGCGTTCCCGGGCGCGCTCGCCTTCGCTGGAGCCCAGCGCACGAGCGGGAAGCGCGACCACCGCCTGCTGTAGCGCCGGAATATCCAGCGCGTCGCAGACATATCCGTTGTGACCCTGAACGATAAACTCCTGACCACCGCAGCCGGTGGTGGTGATCACCGGCAGACCGCAGGCCATGGCTTCCAGAATGACGTTAGGGAACGGGTCATACAACGTTGGCAGCAGCAGGCCGTCGGCCATCTGGTAAAACGGCAGGGTTTCCGACTGCATCCCGAAGAAGCGTACCCGGTTTTCACAGTGCAGCGTTTTCGCCAGCGACTGGTAGCGGTTCTGATCTTTGTCTTTGCCCACCACCAGCAGATAGCGGTCGGTGGGCGCAATGGCGCGAATCGCCGCCTCCAGCCCTTTACGCTCAAAACCAGACCCGACGTATACCAGGCAGGTCGCCTGTAGCGGGAGATCCCACTGCGTGCGCAGGGCCGCAAAGGCCTCGGCGGTGGGCGGCAGGAACCGCTGATGGTCAATGGCGTTGTAGATAACGTGGATCTTCTCTGCCGGGATTGCAAAATCCTCGATGATCTCTTGCTTGATCATCGAGGCATTACAGATAACTCCCCGCAGATGCGGGTCCTGATACATTTCCCGTTCGGCCTGCATGACATAGCGATGATAGCGGTCAGCAAACAGCAGACGGCTTTTCCAGCCGGGCAGAATACGCGAACGCTGGTGCAGCCAGCGCTGGTGGACGCCGTCACCGGCGCGATAGAGGTCGCAGCCAGGGATACGTTCATGGCTCTGCACCAGATCGAACCGTTCGCGCTGCCACAGCTGGCGCGCGGCATCGGCGAAACCGCGCTCGCGGCTGATACGGCCCCATTTGCGCGGATTGCAGATGTGGATCTGCCAGTCAGGTTTGACCGGCCCTTGCCATTCACGGGTGATGACGTTCAGTTCAATATTGCTGCTATCAAGGGCTTCCAGCGCACGGGAGACGAAACGCTCCGCGCCGCCGTCCGGGCGATATTTCTGTCGCACCAGGGCCAGCCTGAATGTACTCATGCCAGTACCTTTTTCGCCGCCGCGATCACCGCGTCGGTGGGGATTAAATCGAGATACCGTTCGGTGGTACCGGTATCGATATCGTCAGGATCAGGCAGGGGACCGAAATCGCCGGCCCAAATGACTTCGCCTTGTGCCTGCCACGGACGCCAGAACGTTAGCTTCGACGGGCCGAACAGCGCCACCAGCGGCGTGCCGAGGGCGGCTGCCATATGCATGGGCACGGAATCCACGCCGATAAACAGGCGGGCATGGTCGATAACCGCCGCCAGCTGACGCAGGGACAGCTGACCGGCAAGCGAGTGCAGGCGCGCCTGCGGGCTGCCGGCGATAATGGTTTCTACCATCTGCTTCTCTTTGGCATCCGGCCCGGAGGTCAGGACGATGGCGTAGCCGGCGTCAGACAGCGCGTTAATCACGGCGCTCATGCGATCTTCCTGCCAGCATTTAAAGAACCAGCGGGAGGTCGGTTGGATCACGATATAGTGATTTTCAAACCCCTCTGGCAGCAGTGAACGGCTGGTGACCCAGTCCTGTTCGCTGTAGCCCATTCGCGCCGGGGCATCATCGAGAGTGAAGCCGAGCGGAGCCAGAATCGACAGGTTCTGCTGCACCGTGTGCAGGCGCTGGTGTGCCTGGGTTGAGGCCAGCGCGGTGTGGCAGAAACGCCAGGCCGGATGGCGGCGCTTCGGGAAGTCAAAGCCGATACGCGTTGCTGCACCGGTCAGTCTGGTGATGATGGCGCTGGGCCACTGGTCCGCAAGATTGAGCACCATATCGTAGTGCTGCTGGCGCAAGGTGCGGATCAGTCTGAATTCCATCTTGAGCTGATGCCCTTTCCCCTGTTTTTTCCAGCGCCGGTCAATGGCAAAAATCTGCTGGATATCAGGATTGGCCGCGAGCATGTCCCGGGTTTCTTCATAAAGCAGCACATCGACGCTGGCCGCGGGATAGTGCTGTTTGAGGGCGTGAATGAGCGGCGTGATCAATAGCATATCGCCATGATGGCGCAGCTTGATGACCAGGATTCGCGCCGGGGTCACGGTACCGGGAGAGCGGGTTTCAGGCGTCATTCTCTGTTCTTCATTCAGTATCAGGTTTCCGATTCTAGGGGATCAGACAGATTGAGAGAAGCGTTGTATTGCTCTACCATGACCCGATACGTATGGTCTGAGGACGTTTTCGTGCACAAACCCGCATTTCTCATCACGATTGATACAGAGGGCGATAACCTCTGGCAAAAACACGACAGCATTACCACCGAGAATGCGCGCTATTTACCGCGTTTTCAGCAGCTTTGCGAAAAGTATGGTTTTAAACCCGTCTATCTGACCAACTATGAAATGGCGATCGACCCCTTCTATATCGACTTCGCCAAAGATGTGATTGCCCGGGGGACGGCGGAGATTGGTATGCACCTGCATGCCTGGAATAGCCCGCCGACGGACCCGTTGACCGATGATGACTGGCGTCATAAGCCCTACCTGATTGAATATTCCGATGCGGCGATGCGCGAAAAAGTCGCCTTTATGACCCATCTGCTGGAAGAGACCTTCCAGACCAAAATGGTCAGCCATCGCGCCGGACGCTGGGCGTTCGACGAGCGCTACGCTCGCCTGTTGGTGGAGCATGGCTATCTGGTTGATTGTTCGGTGACCCCGCGGGTCAACTGGAAGACGGCGAAGGGCGCACCGCAGGGCGATGGCGGCACCGATTATCGTCGCTTCCCGCAGCATGCCTATTTCCTCGATGAGAACGATATCAGCCGCGAGGGACATTCTGCATTGCTGGAAGTGCCGATGAGCATTCAGTATAAGCACTCCGGCTGGATGAACAGCGTGAAGCAGGGCTACGACCGTCTGCGCGGTAAAGTCCGCTCGCCGTCGGTGCACTGGCTGCGTCCGATGGGTGGCAACGTCGAGACAATGAAAAAAGTCGTGACCCAGACGTTGGCGCAGGGGAATGACTACGTCGAATATATGCTCCACTCTTCTGAGTACATGCCTGGCGGCAGCCCAACGTTTAAAAACGAACAGGATATCGAGCGCTTATATGCTGACCTGGAAGCGTTTTTCAGCTGGCTGGCGCCGCAGGTGAAGGGAATGACCCTGGCGGAATACTATCAATTCCGGAGAAATCTTACATAAAATAACCGTGTATCATAGAGATACACAGGTTTTCTGGTGTAATATTAGCGCCGATTCCACATCGGCCTGCTGGTCTTTATTATTCGATGCACTGTGTTTTCATTTATGAGGCATGTATGAAAATTGTAACGGTATTGCGTTCTGGTGGTGATTATAATCATGATCATGTTCAGTGGTTGTATAAGCAATTACCGGATGACATCGAAAAAGTGTGCTTTACCGATCTGACTATTCCTGGCGTGCAGACAATTAAGCTGACGGAAAATCTGCCTGGCTGGTGGTCAAAGATTGAAATATTTGATCCGCAAAAAATTGACGACGATATTTTTTATATAGATCTGGATATTGTTGTTGTGGGCGATATTTCCGATATTTTACAAAATACCCGACTGACCATGCTCAGCGATTTCTTCTTCCCGCAGAAAACAAAAAACTCGGCCATTATGCGCATCCCGCATGAAGAAAAATATAAGGTCTGGGAGGCATTCAAACGTTATCCTGAACTGTTTATGTCACGTTATCAGAGCGGTGGCGATCAGGAGTTTATTAGTAAGATTTATCCCCATGCTGCTATCTGGCAGGATATCCTCCCGGGACAAATTGTGAGCTATAAAAAGCATGTGGTCAGTAAGAAAAAAAATGAACATGCTACCGGAAATGGTTCCGTCCCATCCGGGACGCGCATCGTATGCTTCCATGGAAAACCACGTCCTTGGGATTGCGGTGAGGCATGGGTTCCTCCATTTGTGAGAAGTTAATCGTTCATGATCAAAGATAAGTTCCCTTTGTTAATATTTCTGGCAGCAATACTCGCTGCCGCTTCCGTTATGCCGGAAAAAATCATGGGGAGAAATCTTTTCTACCTTTCTGCGCTAATGACGGTCGGTTATGCCCTGTGCCACGCCAAAGCTCTTCGTTTCAAAAAAGAAGAGCTGATCCTGGCGCTGTTCTTGTTGTTGATGGGAAGTTCGCAACTGCTGTGGGCATATCGGTTTCCTGCAAATGCCGCGGAAATCTATATGGCGGATGTGAGTTACGGGCGCACGGGGAGCTATTTGATCATCGGTGCGGTAATGGTGCCGTTAATTTCTGCGATATTAAG
This sequence comes from Klebsiella sp. B345, assembly GCF_051131735.1. Lineage (NCBI taxonomy): Bacteria > Pseudomonadati > Pseudomonadota > Gammaproteobacteria > Enterobacterales > Enterobacteriaceae > Klebsiella > Klebsiella sp. B345. The sequence goes on along the minus strand of NZ_CP180443.1, from coordinate 2,807,543 downwards.
ACTTATACCCGCGTGGCAGGGAAAGTTTATTAATGCGCTGCTGTTGTTTGGCTTTACGTATTTAACGTTGTATGCCTTACATTTTCATTTTTTTGTCTCTGACGATCGTTTAAGGATTGGTAACTCTGCAACCCTGAGCGCTTATCTGTATGCACTTTACACGATAGTGACGCTGTATGCTTTAGCGTGTGTCAACATGCGCTATCGGCAATATATTATATTTGGTGTCATTGTTTTCTCTTTCTGGGTTATCTTTTTAACGCAAACGCGTTCAGTGCTGCTCTTTTACCCCGCCATTTTGATATACACCTTGCTGAACAGTAACTTCATGTCGAAGTCCAAAATGATTGCCCTGTGCCTGGTATCCGTCCTGGTTTCCGTGGTGATTATTGATATTGCGTTTCCCTCTATCAAAACGCGAGCGGTGGATGCGGTGGCGGAACTTTCAGAATATCAAAGCGATAACAACACCTCATTAGGTGCCAGATTGAGTATGTGGCATACGGGGCTCTACGAAATATATCGCCATCCGGGCGGGGTGAGTTCACAGCAACGCTATGACATTCTGTTGCAGCTTATGCAGGAGAAAGAGCAGGGTAATCCGGAAGGGATCCGCAATATGGTCTATCACCTGCATAATGACCTGATAGAGACGATGTCGCTGCAGGGGGTTATCAGTGGCGTGATTCTACTGGGGCTGTATGCCGCAATGTTATTCTATGTGCATAAGAAACGGGTGCTGTCATGTGCAACGATGTTTGTATGCGCGCCGGTTATTTTGTTTGGTTTAGTCGATACGCTTTTTATTCATGACCGGTTTATTGTTATGTTTATCGTCTGCCTGGTTATCTGTGCCGGATTACAGCGCGTAAAACAGCCACAAGCGTGATGCAGGAAAAGCAGTGGCCTAGCGGGTCACTGCTTTTATTGACTGGCTAAACGGTGCTTTATTGAATATATGCTCAGGAACAGCGCTCTCTGTTGAGGTATTGATAATATCGATACCCGCGCTGCGCATATAGGTACTGGCGAGTTCAAATGCCGGGAAAATCAGTGATTCGACTTTGCTTGCCAGGTAAGAAGGGAGCTTATTGCTGCTGCTTTCATAAAATCTTGGCTGCTCAAAGTTGGTCATGTCCAGGCCCGCAATAAGTACTTTATCAAACCCCAGCCAGGCAATGATCTGTAACGCCCAGTAGGCGACGGTGCCTGCATCAAATATCCCCTGACGAATATCAATGGCAAACCCAATCTCATCAGAATGTTGATGCAGGACGACGGTATCAGTCTCGCAGAACGTCTTTTTAATATTGGCACAAGGAATACGGGCCAGATAAATGCGGTAACACGCATCTTCGATCGCCGCGAGACGACACTGAATATGGTCGAAACCCAGGCGGTCTATTATTTTGGCAATACCGTGTATGGTCGTAAAAAACAGAATATTGGGATTGGCGACGATGGCGGCGATGATCTCGGGTTTTCGGTCGAAAAACTCCATATCAACGATCAAATAGAAAGAGAAATTGACCTGCCCCGTCAGAAAATAAGCACCGTTGACGCCCATCACCGGTACCGAAGCGGGCATAACGGAAAAATCGATCTCTTTCACTGAAGGGCCGGTTGCGGTGAGCAACAGCGGCCCGGAAACGGTATTTTTGAGATCGCTCAGGCGACACAGCGGCACCGGGTGGCCCTTATAAACCAGTGCGCTAATTTCTCCGCCTGCCCCGCGGGTGATTTTCGTCCACGGCCAGAGATTTTCGTTGTGGCGGTAGGCCCGCGGGCGGGTGTAGCGATAAAATTGCTTAAACAGTGAACCCATTACAGCAGTCCTTGTGATTTCAGCAACTGCGCCACCTGCTCTGCGGCAATATCCCCGGTGCTGTTGCCGCTGTCCGGACGGACGACAAACTGGTTTTGACCGTAGCCGCCAATCAGCCCCGGATCGGTGGGGCCATACAGCGTAAAGTTCGGCTTATCGAGTGCCGCGGTCAGATGGCTCAGGCCGGTATCGACGGACACCACGCCTCTGGCGCTCGCCAGAACCTGAGCGACCTGCTCCAGGCTCATCCGCGGCAGCACCTCGACAAAGTCGTGGCCTGCGGCCAGTCGTTTAGCCCGCGCTTCTTCGTGCGGTGCGCCCCACGGTAGCTTAATCTGCAGACCGCTGTTGGCCAGCAGAGCGATCAGCGCCTGCCAGTGGCTTTCGGGCCAGTGTTTATCGTCGCGGGTCGTAGCATGCAGGAAAACCAGGTACGGTGCAGCCGTAGCGGCTGACGAATCCGTAAAGTGACGGGCGATGGCATAATCACCCTGCTGCGCCGGTCGGGTATAACCGAGGCTTTTAGCAAACAGTTCCCGGGTGCGCTCGACGGCGTGTTGCTGCCTGGCAATCGCGTGGCGGCGATTGTAGAACAGGCTCGCCAGCGGCTCGCGGGCGCTGTGCCAGTCCATACCGTGTTTGACCCCCTGCGCCAGGCGGGTCACTAACGCGGCGCTTTTGACCAGACCCTGGGCATCGATAATGGCATCGTAGCGTTGCGCGCGTATGGCCTGACGAAAAGCCGCACGCTCCGCTTTAATCGGGGCGGAGAACCAGGCTTTACGCCAGCGGCGAATGGCGACCGGGATCACGCGGTCGACGGTATTATGCCAGGAAGGGATCTGCGCGAACCCTTCCTCCACCGCCCAGTCAAAACGAATGCCGGGAATGGCCTGCGCGGCGTCGGTCAGCGCGGGCAGCGTATGCAGGACGTCGCCCATGGACGAGGTTTTCACGATCAATACCCGCATCCGTTACGCTTCCTCTTTTTCCGGTTTTTCCTGCAACAGCGCGGTCAGCTCTTCCAGCACGCGCTGCGGCGTAATATCGATCAGGCTCTGGTGATAGCCTTGATCGGCATCGCCTTTGCGAACCTTGTGATAGCCGCTAATCAGGCGGATAACCCGCGCCTGGTGCGACAGCGGCGGGGTGAAATCGGGGCTGCTCGGGCCATACAGCGCCACCAGCGGGCGATTGAGTGCCGCTGCAACGTGCATCAGGCCAGAGTCATTGCTGACCACCGCTTTACAGGCGGCAATCAGTACTACCGCTTGCTCAAGCTGGGTTTCGCCAGCCAGGTTACGGCACCACGCCTGCTGCTGGGTGTTCAGCGCGGCAAGAATGTCGTTGCCGGCTTCATGATCTTTGGCCGAACCGAACAGGATAACCTGGTACCCGGTATCGATGAGCTGCTTTGCCAGTTCGGCATAGTGGTAATGCGGCCAGCGTTTCGCCGGGCCAAATTCCGCGCCGGGGCAGAAGCCGACCATGGGCCGATCGGCCGAAATAGAAAACGCGCTACAGACCTGTGATTTTTCACCGTCGAAAACCTGCAGCTGTGGCCAGAGCAGAGGCTGCGGCAAATCTTTGGCACTGCGCATGACGCCGTTATCGTAAGCCAGCGCCACATAGCGCTCGACCATTAGTGGCCAGGCGTCTTTATCCAGCACCCGCGCATCGTTCAACAAACCGTAGCGCATCTCACCCCGCCAGCCGGTACGGTGCGGAATATTGGCGAAGAAGGGGACCAGCGCCGATTTAAACGAGTTTGGCAGCACGTAGGCACGGTCGTAACGACGTTCGCGCAGGCTGTGCCCGAGCTTTCGACGTTCACCGATGGCCAGCGCACCGTGGCCGAGCGGCATCGGGATGGCTTCGTTGACTTCCGGCATACGCGACAACAACGGACGGCACCACGCGGGCGCCATCACGTCGATAATGGCCTGGGGATAGCGCGCCTTGAGCGTGCGATAGAGACTTTGCGACATCATCATGTCGCCCACCCAGGACGGGCCAACCACCAATATTTTCATTCACTTCATCCTTCAAACGGTCTCTGCGTTGGCTACCTGCGTTCACTCCGGTCACTTACTTTTGTAAGCTCCCGGAGATTCACTTAGCTGCCGCCTTGTTACCGCTCGAATGATTTTGTGAATTTGTATCGCTGTCGCGGTTCAGCCAGTGCATGTATTCAGTGACGCCTTCGGCAACGGTTTTAAACGGTTTATCGTAGCCTGCTGCGCGCAGGTTGGTCAGATCCGCCTGAGTAAACGCCTGATAGCGGCCCTTCAGTTTATCCGGGAACGGGATGTATTCGATGCTGCCTTTCTGGTGATATGCCAGCGTCGCGTCTGCCACTGCCTGGAAGGATTCCGCACGGCCGGTACCCAGGTTGAAAATCCCGGAGACGCCGTTTTCCCAGAACCACAGGTTTACCGCGGCCACGTCACCCACGTAAACGAAATCGCGTTTGAAGCCATCGCTGCCTTCGAACAATTTCGGGCTTTCACCATTGTTTAATTGGGTGTTGAGGTGGAATGCCACGCTCGCCATGCTGCCTTTGTGGCCTTCACGCGGCCCGTAGACGTTGAAGTAACGGAAGCCGACAATCTGCGAGTCTGCTTCCGGCGTGATCTGGCGGACGTATTCGTCAAACAGGAATTTCGAGTAGCCGTAGACGTTGAGCGGCTGCTCGTATTCGCGGGATTCGATAAAGTCGCTGGTGCGGCCGCCGTAGGTTGCCGCCGAAGAGGCGTACAGGAACGGGATTTGGCGCTCCAGGCAGTAATGAAGAAGCTCTTTAGAGTACTGATAGTTGTTATCCATCATGTACTTGCCGTCCCACTCTGTGGTGGAAGAGCAGGCGCCTTCATGGAAAACCGCTTCGATGTCGCCAAACTCTTCGCCGGCCATCACCTGGATCAGGAAGTCTTCTTTATCCATGTAATCCGCGATATTCAGGTCAACCAGGTTCACAAACTTGGTGCCGTCTTTCAGATTGTCTACAACCAGAATGTCGGTAATGCCTTTGTCGTTCAGGGCCTTAACGATGTTGCTGCCGATAAACCCTGCGCCGCCGGTAACGATGATCATAACTGTAACCTTTGAAGTGTGGCGTCCAGAGACAATCCGGACGCGAATATTCATATCATATCACCACATGGAGAAGGCTTCAGCCATTCGCCGAAAAGGGGGTGTTGAGCGTGATTAATGCTGCAAATAATTCATTAAGGCATGCATCATCTCGTATCAGCGTATAGCTTTGGGTAATATGTGCCAAATTTTGCCGAATCTGGAGAGTTGCAATGCGTGGTGATTTTTACAAACAGTTAACCAATGACCTGGAGACCGCTCGTTCAGAGGGGTTGTTTAAAGAAGAACGCATTATCACATCGGCGCAGCAGGCGGATATCACCGTCGGCGGCAGCAACGTTATTAACTTCTGCGCCAATAACTACCTGGGTCTGGCGAACCACCCGGCACTGATCGCCGCGGCAAAAGACGGCATGGACAGCCACGGTTTCGGTATGGCTTCCGTGCGCTTCATCTGTGGGACCCAGGACAGCCACAAAGCGCTTGAGAAGAAGCTGGCTGAGTTCCTCGGCATGGAAGATGCGATTCTCTACTCCTCCTGCTTCGATGCCAACGGCGGCCTGTTTGAAACCCTGCTGGGGCCGGAAGATGCCATTATTTCTGACGCCCTCAACCATGCTTCGATCATCGACGGTGTGCGCCTGTGCAAAGCGAAACGCTATCGCTATGCCAATAACGATATGCAGGAGCTGGAAGCGCGTCTGAAAGAGGCCCGTGAAGCCGGCGTGCGTCACGTGCTGATTGCTACCGACGGCGTATTCTCAATGGATGGTGTAATTGCCAATCTGAAAGGCGTCTGCGACCTGGCGGACCAGTACGATGCGTTGGTGATGGTCGATGACTCTCACGCCGTCGGCTTTGTCGGCGACAACGGTCGTGGCTCCCATGAATACTGCGACGTGATGGGCCGGGTGGACATCATCACCGGTACGCTCGGCAAAGCGCTGGGCGGCGCGTCTGGCGGCTACACTGCCGCACGCAAAGAGGTGGTTGAGTGGCTGCGCCAGCGCTCGCGCCCGTACCTGTTCTCCAACTCGCTGGCACCGGCGATTGTCGCCGCCTCCATCAAAGTGCTGGAGATGGTCGAGACCGGCAGCGAGCTGCGCGACCGCCTGTGGTCCAACGCACGCCTGTTCCGCGAAAAAATGACCGCCGCGGGCTTTACCCTCGCCGGCGCCGACCACGCCATTATCCCGGTGATGCTGGGCGAAGCCGTGGTGGCGCAGAACTTTGCGCGCGAACTGCAAAAAGAAGGTATTTACGTCACCGGGTTCTTCTATCCGGTGGTACCAAAAGGCCAGGCGCGTATTCGCACCCAGATGTCGGCGGCGCATACCCCTGAACAAATTGAACGTGCGGTGGAAGCCTTTACCCGCATCGGCAAACAACTGGGCGTTATTGCCTGAGGGTGTGAGATGAAAGCGTTATCCAAACTGAAAGCGGAAGAAGGCATCTGGATGACCGACGTACCGGAACCGGAAGTCGGCCATAACGATCTGCTGATCAAAATCCGCAAGACCGCGATTTGCGGTACTGACGTACACATCTATAACTGGGATGAATGGTCGCAAAAAACCATCCCGGTACCGATGGTGGTAGGGCATGAGTACGTCGGTGAAGTCGTGGGTATCGGTCAGGAAGTGCGTGGCTTTAAGATTGGCGACCGCGTTTCCGGTGAAGGGCATATTACCTGCGGCCACTGTCGTAACTGCCGTGCCGGGCGTACTCACCTGTGCCGCAATACCATCGGCGTGGGCGTCAACCGTCCGGGCTGCTTCGCGCAATACCTGGTGATCCCTGCCTTCAATGCTTTCAAAATTCCGGACAACATTTCTGACGATCTGGCGTCCATTTTTGACCCGTTTGGTAACGCCGTGCATACCGCGCTCTCCTTCGACCTGGTGGGTGAAGACGTGCTGGTGTCCGGTGCGGGCCCGATCGGCATTATGGCGGCGGCGGTGGCTAAGCACGTCGGTGCTCGCAACGTCGTCATCACCGACGTCAACGAATACCGCCTCGGCCTGGCGCGTAAAATGGGCGTCACCCGCGCGGTCAACGTTGCGCAGGAGAGCCTGACCGACGTGATGGCGGAACTGGGCATGACCGAAGGCTTCGACGTCGGGCTGGAAATGTCCGGCGCGCCGCCGGCCTTCCGCACCATGCTGGATACCATGAATCACGGTGGTCGCGTGGCGATGCTCGGTATTCCGCCGTCGGATATGTCGATCGACTGGACCAAGGTCATCTTTAAAGGGCTGTTAATCAAAGGGATTTACGGCCGTGAAATGTTTGAAACCTGGTATAAGATGGCGGCACTGATCCAGTCTGGTCTGGATCTCTCGCCGATCATCACCCACCGTTTCGGCATTGATGAGTTCCAGCAGGGCTTTGACGCGATGCGCTCCGGCCAGTCCGGCAAAGTGATTCTGAGCTGGGATTAAGCCGTAACGACTGCCGCCCGGCGATGGCCGGGCGTAACGTCGCTATCTACTGAGCGCCTGCGGGCGCTTTTTTTTTATTTAGATTTGGATAACATTTCAACGCGTCTTCATCGCAAACGCACTATTTCTAAATCGATTTTTGGCCTATTCGTTTATACAGTCGTTTAATCACCGTTTAACTTTATAAAACCATGTTTAAACTCTCTGTTTGCTTGCTGACCTGTAATTCTGCCCGCCTGCTACGGCAGGTTTTGCCCCCGCTGCTCGCCGTGGCGGATGAGTGTATTGTCGTTGACTCCGGAAGCAGCGATGCGACGCTGGATATCTGCCAGCAGTTTGGCTTAACGGTTCATCATCATCCCTATAGCGCCCACGGCGATCAGATGAACTACGCCACGGCACTGGCCAGCCATGACTGGGTGCTGTGCATGGATAGCGATGAAATTCTTGATAGAGACGTCGTCGAAGCGATCCTGAAACTGAAAGCCGGCGAAGCGCCCGATCCGGCCTGCGCATGGCGTCTGCCGCGTTACTGGTATGTACTGGGTGAGGCTGTCAGAACTATCTATCCCGTCTCCTCGCCGGATTATCCGGTCCGTTTGTTCAACCGCACGACCGCCGCCTTTAATGATCGACCGGTCGACGATCAGGTCGTGGGTCACAAGCATTCACTCAAGCTGCCGGGCCACGTGCGCCACGATACGTTCTATTCGCTGCATGAAGTGTTTAATAAGCTTAATGGCTACACCACCCGGCTGGTTAAAAACCAGAAGATCAGGCCGTCGTTATGCCGCGGGATCGTCAGCGCAATTGGCGCGTTTTTTAAGTGGTATCTGTTCAGCGGCGCGTGGCGTCAGGGAAAGGTTGGGGTGGTCACCGGGCTGTATGCGACCCTGTACAGTTTTCTGAAGTATTTTAAAGCCTGGTATGCCGATGATGAAAAACGGGAACCTGCCGTGGAGAAACAGACAGATTCCCGCTCAACTTAGAGCCTATCCCATTAGGCTATTTTATTTGCCATTTTGGCCCTGGGCAGTGCTCACCATCCTCACGTACTGCGTGTACGCTCCGGTGGTTCCGCGCTGTCAGTGGCCAAGCTGGCCGCATCAATCTACGCCTACCGGGACAGGCTCTTAGTTATTGGGATTATCCCAGCCCTGCCATTTCAACTGGTAGTACTGCACCAGGGTGCTCTGGCTGATGCTTTCGCTCAGGATAGTGAAGAAACGACTGGCGGAAACCGGCTCAGGCGGATGTTTCGGCTTGCAGACTTTCACGCCGCGGAACGGATTGCGCGGCTGAGTGTTCTGCGCTGGCGGCTGGCCTTTGTCTGGCGTTGAGGTATCGACCTGAGGCTCGTTCAGCAGGCTGCTGGGGCGAACGAGGGTGATATCCGGCGGCAGGTTATAGACCATCTGCTGCAGCACGCGCACCGTGGTGGGGTGCGGGTGACCGATGGCGATGGCGGAACCATTGCGGCGTGCCAGGGCGATCGCCCGATTGAACTGGACGCGAATATCGGCTTCATTCTGCGTGTCATCGAGAAACACCTTGCGTTTGATAACCTTGACACCGGTACCCTGCGCCGCGCGCATGGCCTGGGTATTGCCGATGGTGACGCTATCGAGGAAGTAGAGGTTGTAGCGCTCCAGCGCCTGCATCACCTTTTGCATACCGAACAGGCTGGAGGTCATCGCGCTGCCCATATGGTTGTTCAGGCCAACGGCGTAGGGCACCTTGCCATAGGCATCGCGGATGATGCGTTCGATCTCACTGCTGCTCATATCAGGGCGCAGGGTATCTTTTTCCAGCGGCTGTTTGCTGATTGGCGCCATCGGCAGGTGGATCAGTACTTCGTGACCGAGATTGTGCGCCCGGGTCGCCATTTCATGCGCATGGGGCGCGTTCGGTAAAACGGCAATGGAGATGGTCGCTGGCAGCGCCAGCACCTGACTTTCCGTCTGGGGACGGTAGCCAAAGTCGTCGATAACAATGGAGAGTTTGCCGGCAAATGCGGGCGATGCCATAGCCAGCGTACCGGCTACCGCGAATGCAATTCTGCGAAATTGAAGCAAAACTTATCTTCCCAACCACGGCTGTGGATTGACCGCCTGACCCTGGCGACGAATTTCGAAATAGAGCGACGGACGGCCCTGACCGCCGCTGCTGCCTACGAGAGCAATCGGCTGGCCCGCCCGGACCTGTGTGCCGACGCTGACCAGCGCGCTTTGGTTATAGCCGTAAAGGCTCATGTCACCTTTACCGTGTTCGACCACGACTACCAGGCCGTAGCCCTGCAGCCAGTCGGCGAGAATGACCCGGCCATCGGCAATGGCCTTGACCTCGGTACCTTCAGACGCAGCGATAACCATCCCTTTCCAACGTAGTTCACCTTGCAGCTGTTCGCCATAACGATGAAGCAACGTTCCGCGAACCGGCCAGTAGGCCTGACCGCGCGGAGAGCCCAGACCACCGGTACGGGACATCAGCGAACGCTCGCTTTCCGTTGGTTTGTAGGTGGTGCCTTTACGGGATGCATCCTGCTGACGATCGCGCACGGCTTGCGCATCGCGGGCTTCTCGATCGGCACGGGCCTTCGCCGCGGCTTCCGCCTGGGCGATGCGACCACGCAGGCGCGATTCGTTGGCCCGCATTTCGCCAAGCTGCTGCTGGCCTTTCTGAATGGAGGATTCAAGGCCTGAAAGGGTTTTCTTACGTTCGTTGCGTGCTTGTTCCAGCTTCGCCTGCTGTGCCCGCTGTTCGTAAACCAGCGTCTGCTGCTGGCTCTGTTTCTCTTCCAACTCGGCCTTTTGGGCGGCGACCTCTTCGCGGGTCTGCTTCAGCTGGAGGATGGTTTCCTGGCGAGCCTGGTTCAGGTAACCGTAATAAACCTGCATGCGCTGGTTACGCTGCCCTTCTTCGCCGCTGAGGATCATCTGCACCCCGGTATGCGGCCCCTGACGGAACGCGGCATCGAGCTGAGCGGAGAGGTTGCGCTCCTGGGAGGCACGCTGGCGCTCGAGCTTCGCGATAGACGCGTTCATCTCGTTAATCTGCTTATTCAGCTGATTAAGAGTGTCCTGGGTTTCACGGAGTTTACGGGCCGCGGCGGAAATGGCTTCTTCCTGGGCCTTGAGCTGGGCGAGCAGGGAAGCGCGCTGCTGTTGCTGTTGCTTGATCGCCTGCTGTTTCGCGGCGATGTCAGCCTGAATTGATTTTAGCTGGTCACGATCGTCCGCCTGAGCGGGTGCGGCGCACAGCAATACGCCAGCGCTGAGTGCGCTGGCGTAAAGGACGGATCGAACAGCCGTTGCGATCCATGTGTTTGAATAAGTCGCCTTTCCCCTCATGGGGAAGGATTATTCCACGATGAACAGCGGCTTGCCAGTCATCTCTTGCGGGATTTCCATTCCCATGAGCGACAACATGGTTGGCGCGATATCGGAAAGCTTGCCACCTTCAGCCACTTTGACGTTTTTATCGCCAACGTAGATCAGCGGAACCGGCAGGTTGGTGTGAGCGGTATGGGCCTGGCCGGTTGCCGGATCGCGCATCTGTTCTGCGTTACCATGATCGGCGGTAATCAGCAGCTGGCCGCCGACGGATTCTACCGCTTTGGTGACCTGCTCGATGCAGTTATCCAGGGTTTCAACGGCTTTAATCGCCGCTTCCATCACCCCGGTATGACCGACCATATCGCCGTTCGGGTAGTTACAGATGATGGTGTCGTACTGACCGCCCTTGATGGCGCCGACCAGTTTTTCGGTCAGCTCGGCAGAGCTCATTTCTGGCTGCAGATCGTAGGTCGCCACTTTCGGGGAATTGATCAGAATACGTTCTTCGCCCTGGAACGGCTCTTCGACACCGCCGTTGAAGAAGAAGGTTACGTGCGCGTATTTCTCGGTTTCGGAGATACGCAGCTGAGTTTTGTCGTTCTTCGCCATCCACTCGCCGAAGGTGTTGGCCAGTGAGGCCGGCGGATAGGCGCAGGCGACTTTGATGTCGGCGGCGTATTCGGTCAGCATCACGAAGTCGAGTTTGACGGTTTTCTTACGGGCGAAGCCGTCGAAATCGGCGTTCACGAAGGCGCGGGTGATTTCACGCGCACGGTCGGCACGGAAGTTCATGAAGATCAGCGCATCGCCATCTTCCATGGCGGCATCGGCCTGGCCTTCAGCACGGATCACCGTCGCTTTAACGAATTCGTCATTTTCATCACGGGCGTAAGCGGCCTGCAGACCGGCGACTGCGCTGTCTGCCTGGAACTCGCCTTTCGCCAGGGTCATCAGGTCATACGCCTGTTCAACGCGATCCCAACGGTTGTCACGGTCCATCGCGTAGTAGCGGCCAATGATAGAGGCGACACGACCTTTGCCCAGGGCAGCAAATTTCTCTTCAAATTTGGCCAGGGATTTTTCAGCGCTGCGCGGTGGGGTATCGCGGCCGTCAAGGAAAGCGTGCAGGTAGATTTTTTCTGCACCGCGTTCTGCGGCCAGTTCCACCATCGCCATGATGTGGTCTTCGTGGCTGTGAACGCCGCCAGCAGACATCAGGCCCATGATGTGCACCGCTTTACCCGCAGCAACGGCTTTATCGACCGCGGCGGTCAGCACCGGGTTGGCGAAGAAGGTACGTTCTTTAATTTCGACATCGAGACGGGTCAGATCCTGATACACGATACGACCGGCGCCGAGGTTAACGTGGCCCACTTCAGAGTTACCCATCTGGCGGTCCGGCAGGCCGACTTCCAGGCCTGAAGCGTCAATCAGCGTATGGGGACGTTTGGCCCACAATGCGTCCATGACGGGGGTTTTCGCGCTATAAATCGCGTTATCCTGCTGGTCTTCACGATAGCCATAGCCATCAAGAATGACCAGTACCATTGGCTTTTTAGAATTCGACATTGCGACAACCTCATGCTCAAAGACAGAAAATTTGCGTAATTTTACTACAGCTGAATCGATCAAAGCACCGTAAAAGATCAAAGAAAGAGAGCGGCAATCGTCAACGAAAGTCACGTGGCGATTATTTTTTCGTGACGGACCGCAGAAAATGCATTACATCGCGCTCACTGGCTGTATTTGCCGCAATGCACAGGTATACTCCTTCCCTGGTTTTTTATCACTTAGTCGGGAGTTGTAACCCCCCATGCAAGAAATTATGCAATTCGTCGGCCGTCATCCCGTCCTGAGCATCGCGTGGATCGCGCTGCTGGTGGCGGTGCTGTTCACTACCTTTAAAGGGCTGATGTCGAAAGTTAAAGTCATTACCCGTGGTGAAGCGACGCGCCTAATCAACAAAGAAGATGCCGTTGTCGTCGACCTGCGTCAGCGTGACGATTTCCGTAAAGGCCATATTGCTGGCTCCATCAACCTGCTGCCGAGCGATATCAAGGCAAATAACGTAGGTGAGTTGGAAAAGCACAAAGCACAACCCATTATAGTGGTAGACGGTTCCGGTATGCAGGCGCAAGAGCCAGCCAGTTCGCTGAATAAAGCCGGATTCGAGAAAGTCTTTGTACTGAAAGAAGGCATCGCTGGCTGGAGCGGCGAGAACCTTCCGCTGGTACGCGGCAAATAATTTACCCCGCGTCTTTATGGCGTGACCAGGTCCCCCATTGCGCACAACCGCTGGGGGGCGCCTTGTCTGCGGCGTAAAATCCTCAGGGTAAAAACAGGAGTGAAGTCATGGCCAATATTGATATCTATACCAAAGCGACCTGCCCGTTCTGCGTGCGTGCTAAAGCGCTGCTGAACAGCAAAGGCGTAACCTTCAATGAACTGCCGATCGATGGCAATGCCGCAAAGCGTGAAGAGATGATTCAGCGCAGCGGTCGGACGACGGTTCCGCAGATTTTTATTGATGAACAGCACATTGGCGGCTGTGACGACTTGTATGCGCTTGATTCACGTGGTGGACTTGATCCCCTGCTGCGCTAATTTTGCGTCTACTCAATTCGGGTAGGCGTATTTAAGGACAACACTAAAGGGTTTTACTATGTCAGAACAAAACAGCACCGAAATGACGTTCCAGATCCAACGTATTTATACCAAGGATATCTCCTTTGAAGCGCCGAACGCGCCGCAAGTTTTCCAGAAAGACTGGCAGCCAGAGGTTAAACTTGATCTGGATACCGCTTCCAGCCAGCTGGCTGAAGGCGTTTATGAAGTGGTGCTGCGCGTGACCGTAACCGCCGCGCTGGGCGAAGAAACTGCATTCCTGTGCGAAGTACAGCAGGGCGGTATTTTCTCCATCGAAGGCATTGACGGCAACCAGATGGCACATTGCCTCGGTGCATACTGCCCGAACATTCTGTTCCCGTATGCGCGTGAGTGCATCACCAGCCTGGTTTCTCGCGGTACCTTCCCGCAACTGAACCTTGCGCCAGTGAACTTTGATGCGCTGTTTATGAACTATCTGCAGCAGCAGGCTGGCGAAGGTGCCGAACAACATCAGGATGCCTGATGAACGCACTTAATGCTGCAATGACTGTGATCGGTGCCGGCTCTTACGGCACCGCTCTTGCCATCACCCTGGCAAGAAATGGCCACGATGTCGTACTCTGGGGCCATGACCCGAAACATATCGCGACGCTGCAGCATGACCGCTGCAACGCGGCGTTCCTCCCTGACGTTCCATTCCCCGACACGCTGCATCTTGAAAGCGACCTTGCTGCTGCACTGGCCGCCAGCCGCGACATTCTGGTCGTGGTGCCGAGCCATGTATTTGGCCAGGTCCTGCGTCAGATTAAACCGCTGATGCGCTCTGATGCGCGTCTGGTCTGGGCGACCAAGGGGCTTGAGGCGGAAACCGGCCGTTTACTGCAGGATGTCGCGCGCGAAGCGCTGGGCGACACTATCCCGCTGGCGGTCATTTCGGGCCCGACCTTCGCCAAAGAACTGGCGGCGGGGCTGCCGACGGCTATCTCGCTGGCCGCAACGGATCCGCAGTTTGCTGACGATCTGCAACGCCTGCTGCACTGTGGCAAAAGCTTCCGGGTGTATATCAACCCGGACTTTATCGGCGTACAGCTTGGCGGCGCGGTGAAAAACGTCATCGCTATCGGAGCCGGGATGTCTGACGGCATCGACTTTGGCGCCAATGCACGTACCGCGCTGATTACCCGTGGCCTGGTGGAAATGTCTCGCCTCGGCGCCGCGCTGGGCGCAGACCCGGAAACCTTTATGGGCATGGCAGGACTCGGCGATTTGGTGCTGACCTGCACCGATAACCAGTCGCGTAACCGCCGCTTTGGCATGATGCTCGGTCAGGGCATGGATGTGCAGGGCGCGCAGGATACGATTGGCCAGGTGGTTGAAGGTTATCGCAATACCAAGGAAGTTCGCGTTCTGGCACAGCGTTTAGGTGTCGAAATGCCAATAACCGAGCAAATTTATCAGGTATTGTATTGCGGAAAAAACGCGCGCGAGGCAGCATTGAGCTTATTAGGTCGTGCACGCAAGGACGAGCGTAGCAACTAACTGCGATGGAACCTGGATCACCTGAATGACCCGGCCAGCAAAGAACTGGCCGGTCATTATTATATCGTCTGGAGTCAGCAATGCCGTGTGAAGAACTGGATATCGTCTGGAATAATATTAAAGCCGAAGCTCGGGCTTTAGCTGACTGTGAGCCTATGCTCGCCAGTTTTTACCACGCCACGCTACTCAAGCACGAAAATCTGGGCAGCGCCCTGAGCTATATGCTGGCCAACAAGCTGGCATCACCGATTATGCCCGCCATCGCCATTCGCGAAGTGGTGGAAGAGGCCTATGCCGCTGACCCGGAAATGATTGCCTCTGCCGCCTGTGATATTCAGGCCGTGCGCACCCGAGACCCGGCAGTCGATAAATATTCAACCCCATTGCTGTACCTGAAAGGCTTCCACGCGCTGCAGGCCTACCGTATTGGTCACTGGCTGTGGGCGCAGGGGCGTCGTGCGCTGGCGATTTTCCTGCAAAACCAGGTGTCGGTCTCGTTCCAGGTCGATATCCACCCGGCGGCTAAAATTGGCCGCGGGATTATGCTCGATCATGCCACCGGCATTGTTGTCGGTGAAACGGCGGTAATCGAGGACGACGTCTCTATTCTGCAGTCCGTAACCCTGGGTGGTACCGGTAAAACCAGCGGTGACCGCCATCCGAAAATTCGTGAAGGGGTCATGATTGGCGCCGGGGCGAAGATCCTCGGCAATATCGAAGTCGGGCGCGGCGCGAAAATTGGCGCCGGCTCTGTGGTGCTTCAGCCCGTGCCGCCGCACACCACCGCGGCGGGCGTGCCGGCGCGTATCGTCGGGAAGCCGGAGAGCGACAAACCGGCGATGGATATGGACCAGCACTTCAACGGGATACACCATACTTTCGAATACGGTGACGGGATTTAGCCTGGGCTTAGCCCGGTAGCCCGGACAGGCCTCCGGGACTCAACTACGCAATACTGCGCCAGCGTATCCCAGCTGGCGCCACGCCTCATATACCACCACCGACACGGCGTTTGACAGATTCATGCTGCGGCTGTCCGGCATCATTGGGATACGGATTTTCTGCTCTGCGGGCAGAGCATCAAGAATACTGGACGGCAGGCCGCGCGTTTCCGGGCCAAACATTAAAAAATCACCTTCTTGATAGCTGACCGCGCTGTGGGCCGGCGTACCTTTGGTGGTCAGGGCGAACAGACGCTGCGGCTTCGCACTCTCGACAAAGGCGTGATAATCGTGATGGCGCTGAACGGCGGTGAACTCATGGTAATCCAGCCCGGCACGGCGTAGGCGCTTATCGTCCCAGGTGAATCCCATCGGCTCGATGATATGCAGGCGAAAGCCGGTGTTGGCACACAGGCGGATAATATTGCCGGTATTCGGCGGGATTTCTGGTTCGAATAATACAATGTTAAGCATGCTGCCCTGTCTCATTAGGCTCTTGATCGCGGGGGGCAGAATAGCAGATATTTGCCCGGCGCTCACCCTCACGGGCGCGCGCCGGGCAGGCAGATTACGCCGCGTTACCCTGCTTGAGGGCCGCGAAGGTCTGAAGCGCGTCGGCGCTCTGCACCAGTGAATCACGGCTGATTTCGCCGATGTTCTTCGCCCCGGTCAGGGTCATCGCCACCTTCATCTCTTTCTCAATCAGGTTCAGCAGATTAGCGACCCCTTGCTTACCGTGGGTGGCCAGGGCGTACAGATAGGCGCGGCCCAGCAGTACGCTATCGGCACCCAGCGCAATCATCCGCACCACATCAAGGCCGTTACGGATGCCACTATCGGCAAGAATTGTGATATCGCCTTTTACCGCATCGGCGATAGCCGGCAGGGCGCGGGCGGAGGAGAGGACGCCGTCGAGCTGGCGGCCGCCGTGGTTGGAGACCACAATCCCATCGGCGCCGAAGCGCACCGCATCGCGTGCATCTTCCGGGTCGAGGATCCCTTTGATCACCATCGGGCCGTCCCAAAAATCACGGATCCATTCGAGGTCCTTCCACGAAATCGACGGATCAAAGTTATTCGCCAGCCAGCCAATATAGTCCTCAAGACCGGTCGGTTTGCCCAGATAGGTCGAGATATTACCGAGGTCATGCGGGCGTCCGTTTAAGCCGACATCCCATGCCCACTGCGGATGGGTCATCGCCTGCCAGTAACGGCGCATGGCGGCATTCGGGCCGCTCATGCCGGAATGGGCGTCACGATAGCGCGCGCCGGGCGTCGGCATATCCACGGTAAACACCAGGGTTGAACATCCCGCGGCTTTGGCGCGCTCCAGCGCGTTGCGCATAAAGCCACGGTCGCGCAGCACGTACAGCTGGAACCACATCGGGCGCTTAATGGTCGGCGCAACCTCTTCGATTGGGCAGACGGAAACGGTAGAGAGGGTAAACGGAATGCCTTTATCGTCCGCCGCCCCTGCCGCCTGCACTTCACCGCGACGCGCGTACATGCCGCACAGCCCGACCGGCGCCAGTGCAACCGGCATGGAGAGGGTCTCTTTGAACAGCGAGGTCTCCAGGCTCAGGTCCGACATATTCTTCAGGATCCGCTGGCGTAACGCGACGTCTGAGAGGTCTTCAACGTTACGGCGCAGCGTGTGTTCAGCATAGGCACCGCCGTCGATGTAATGGAACAGAAACGGCGGCAGGATCCGCTGGGCGGCGGCGCGATAGTCGCTGGCGGCTGAAATAATCATCACGGGTTCTCCCTGGCATTTTCATTATGGTCACCGGGCAGGCGGGTAATTCGCGCCTGGCGGGCCTGGTCTTCATCAAAGTGTTTAATCGTGGCGTGGACAAAGCCGAGATGCGCCATCATCGCCTGCCGTGCGCCTTCGGCGTCACCGGCGAAAATGGCCTCCATCACGGCCTGGTGCTGCTCGGTGAGGCGGGCGAATACCGGTGGGACGAGGTACATCCGCTGGCGGCTTTGCTTGACCGAGGATTGTAAGAGGTCGAAAAAGCCGCGCATGGTTTGCAGCAGCACAACGTTATGTGAGGCTTCGGCAATCGCCAGGTGGAAGCGGACGTCGGCCTGCGAGGCGAGGTCCGGGTCTTCGCTCTGGGTGGCTTCAAAGCACAGGCGAATACGCTCTTTTTCGGCATCGGTTGCCCGCAGCGCCGCATGCCAGGCGGTGCTGGCTTCGATGGCGTGGCGGGCTTCCAGAATATCAAAGCTGTAATCGGGGTCGTCGGCGAGCAAGGTTTTCAGTGGCTGGACGATGTTCTGGTCCGACCACTCCTCATGCTGCCAGCGCAGGAAGGTCCCGCCGCCGCGGCGGCTGACAAGCAGACCCTCGTTGACCAGCATCGCCAGCGCTTCACGCAGTGAGTTACGTGAAACGCCAAGCTGTGCGGCCAGCTGGCGCTCGGCGGGCAATCGCATGCCCGCCTCCAGATGTTGTTCTTCAATCAGCGCTCGCACACGACGAGCGACATCGTCTGCAAGGCGCCGGGGCATCACTATCATGGGATCATCCAGGTTAATACATAGGCCTGCAGCGTGGTGATGACGCCAACCATGCAGGTAAAGATCAGGCTGTGTTTCACTGTGAAGCGGAACAGATCCGACTCTTTACCCACCAGGCCGACGGCTGCGCAGGCGATGGCGATGGACTGCGGTGAAATCATCTTACCGGTGACGCCACCGGTGGTGTTAGCCGCGACCAGCAGGATATCGGAGACGCCGATTTGCTGGGCAGCGGTGGCCTGCAGCGCAGCGAACAGGGCGTTGGATGAAGTATCCGAACCGGTCAGGAATACCCCCAGCCAGCCGAGGAACGGCGAGAAGAAGGTAAACGCGTGTCCGGTATGCGCCAGGGCCAGTGCCAGCGTTGAAGATAGCCCGGAATAGTTAGAGATAAAGGCGAACGCCAGCACCATACCGATGGAGTAAATCGGCAGCGCCAGCTCTTTCAGCGTGCTGCCAAAGGTGACCAGCGCATCTTTTGGTTTCATGCGCAGCCAGACAATGGAGAGCAGCGCTGCGAACAGGATGGCGGTGCCGGTAGCGGACAGCCAGTCGAACTTATACACCGCGGCGTAAGGGGTCGCTGCGCTGACCACCGGCGGCATGCGGGCGACCATCTTATCGAGGAACGGCACGGAGATATTGATGACGAAGTCATACATTGCGCCGCCGGGGGCGAACAGGGCCTTAAACGGCGGGATGCTCCATAAGGTCACCGTGGCGGTCAGGAACAGGAAGGGCGACCAGGCGCGAACCACTTGTCCGGCGCTGTAGTGGGTACGGGCCAGCGTTTGATCGACCTGTGCCGCGCCCATATCGCCGAAGCGGAAAATACGTACCGGCTGCCAGCGTTTGAGGAACAGGGTCAGACAGACCAGCGACACCAGCGAAGAGATAATGTCCGGCAGTTCCGGCCCGAGGAAGTTGGAGCTGAGATACTGAGCGATAGCGAAAGAGCCGCCGGCGACCATCACGGCCGGCCAGGTCTCTTTGACCCCGCGCCAGCCGTCCATAATCGCCATAATCCAGAACAGCACGATAATGGTCAGGAATGGCAGCTGACGGCCCACCATCTGGCCGATGGCGAAGCTATCAATCCCGGTCACCTGGCCGGCAACCAGAATCGGGATCCCCATCGCCCCGAAGGCCACCGGCGCGGTGTTGACGATCAGGCACAGTCCGGCGGCATAGAGCGGGTTAAAGCCCAGGCCAACCAGCAGCGCGGCGGTAATCGCTACCGGAGCGCCAAAGCCCGCGGCCCCTTCCAGGAATGCCCCGAAGGAGAAGCCGACGATAAGCATCTGCAAGCGCTGGTCAGGGGTAATCGAGAGAATCGACGAGCGAATAATGTCGAACTGCCCGGTTTTGACCGAGATTTTATAGACGAACACCGCGGCGATAATAATCCACGCGATAGGCCACAGGCCGTAGAAGAAGCCGTAGACCACGGAAGTCAGCGCGCGGTCGACCGGCATTTTATAGAACAGCAATGCGACCGACAGCGCAATGGCGACGGTCCAGGTTGCCGCCACATACCCTTTGAGTTTGAGCTTAATCAGGGCAAAAAAGAAAAACAGAATCGGTAGCGATGCGATAAGACTCGAGAGCCAGATATTACCGGCCGGATCGTAATTTTGTTGCCAGAGGTTCATGCAGGTCTCCATCGGGCCACAAAGATGCGGTGCTGAGTCTGCGCTCCTTGCAGGTCACATCTTTTGTAAAATTGGCCCAGCCAAATTCAGTTGTAGGATTAACGACAACGAATGGTTAACCAAATGTTATTGCCAGGCAATATATCTGTGACCAAAAATGATGGATATGTGAACTACTGGACGGTTTAATAAATAATTGGTAGGGCCAATAATGCGAGGGAGGAATCAGGTTGCCCCGGCACGCGTAGCGCCACCGGGGGAATGCTCAGGCGCAAAATATCAGAACGCGGTTTTTGAAAAGCCGGTCATCTCTTTGAGGCCCATTTCACGGCCGAGCGCGGTCATCGGATGCACAATCACCAGCCCGCGTACGCTTTTCTTCAGCTTGCCCATATCGGCTTGCTCTTTTTTGGTGATCGCGCGGCGATGCGGCAGGTTCATCAACTGTTGCGCTTCTTTGCTCAGTTTCTGGCCCTGTACTTCGCGCAGGCGAACGAGCTCAGCCTCGATGGTGGTTTTTTCTTTTTCCAGTTCGGCGTACTTGTCTGCCGCTTCAACCAGGGACAGATCCGCCTGCTGGTGGCGGATGGCGTCGAGACGGTCGCTCAAACGCTTAATTTCATTCTTTTCGACTTCTTTCATGGTGACTTAATCTATTAATAAAGGGATTTCGACGTCATATAGTATGGGCTGTGGCGGGTATTGTGGGTAGTCATTTATCAAAAATGCTGCGTTTTTTCCACGGGCGGAACAGAAGTGGTGAATTCTAATTATTTGAATATAAATAGTATTATGACTAATATTCGTCTGAATTTCATCTCTGTGAAGTTCGTCGGTAATACCGCACGTTTTCCTCAAACAACCCCCTGCTTTTAGCCGATCCTTTATAAGATTTATCCATGAAAAAGAGGAGGGCATGATGACAAAAATCGGTGACGGCGTACCGCGTATTATCGACAAGACGGTTGATTTTATGGCTTCAAGCCAGGCATTTATGGAGTATCTGAAAAAATCTCCGCGCATACAGCACGTGCCGCGCGATATTCCGCAGAATAAAGAGGCGCTGTATCTGAGTCGTCTGGAGTACTACCGGCAGCTTTACCGGCCTGTTGATGAACAGGTAGAGTCCGGATCAGAGCGTTGATTTCTGGAAGGCTTTTTTTAAGCTGATTCGGGAAATCAGCTCAGTCAGAGACAGCATCATCGTTGAGCGCACAACCTGCTGGTAGCGCAGTTTCTGCATTGCCAGCAGTTCATCGTCGCTGTCATCAAACAGCGGCAACGGCGGCAGGGCGGAAACGCAATGCAGTTCGCCAAACGGCCCAAGAATCTCATCATCGGTAAAACCGTAGTCATTACCATCGTGATTCAGCTCTTCCCGCAGGGCCATCAGTAGCTCAGCGTCTTCGTATTCGGCGCGACTTATCACCCCAAGGCCGTAGATCAGCTTCAGGCGTACGGAAAGATCGCCCAGCGGCCCGTCGCCATCCAGCAACGGTTCCACTGCGTATTTCACCGCGTAATCGTCTTTGCGGAAGACCTGAAGCACCAGGATATTGACCGCTTCCGTGAGTAATTCGACGGCCGCAATCAGAAAGCTTCGTACGGTTTTGCCAGCATTCAGACGCTCAAGCACGCGGTTTTCAAATGCCTGTGTTTCTTCCATTATTGCCTGCATATCTGACAGGGGTGGTAATGGGCGCGGTTCATACCGCGCCAGATCTTGCATCATTTGGTCGCGTTATAGTCGAGAACGGCCTCCGCTACCACGGCGCTTGCTGCATCGAGGCCAGAAATTTCTGCCAGTGCAGCCTGTGGACCTTTCTCGTCAATTAACGCAGCCAGTTCCTGTGCCTGCGGATCGTCTTCGCTACGGAAGTGCATGGCGGCAGCGATCCCTTTCACCAGATTAACGTGCGGCAGTGCATACTCCAGCGTGCCCAGCAGCGGTTTGATCAGGCGATCGCCGGCGCTCAGTTTACGCAGCGGCTGACGGCCTACGCGCTCAACGTCATCTTTCAGGTACGGGTTCTCGAAACGGCCGAGGATTTTCTGGATGTAGGCAGCGTGCTTCTGTGCATCAAAGCCGTAGCGTTTGATCAGCACCGCACCGCTCTCCTCCATGGCCCCTTTGACCACCGCGCGAATACGCTCATCGAGAATCGCGTCGCGGATTGTCTGGTGACCAGCCAGTTTTCCAAGGTAGGCGGTTATAGCATGTCCAGTGTTTAAGGTGAATAGCTTGCGCTCGACAAATGCCATCAGGTTGTCGGTTAATTCCATTCCTGGGATCTCGGGCAGCGCGCCTTTAAACTGGGTTTTATCGACAATCCACTCGCTGAAGGTTTCCACCGTGACTTCCAGCGGATCGTGAGTCGCAGAGGCGGACGGCGGCACAATCCGGTCAACGGCAGAATCGACAAATCCGACGTTGGCCTCGACCCAGGCTTTGTCTTCTTCAGCCAGGGCGTTAAACACGTGGCCTTTGAGCTGCGTGGTGCCGCGCACCATGTTCTCACAGGCGATGATGTTCAGTGGGGTGGCGATCCCCTGAGCTTTACGTTGCGTCAGCCCCTTCGCGATAGCCGGTGCGATGCGTTCCAGAACTACCGGGCCAACGGCGGTGGTGATCAGGTCGACGTGGGCAATCAGGTCAATCACCTCGTCGCCGATGCTGCTGACAGCATTGACGCCGGAAACGGTATCCACCTGCTCGTTCTCGCCGACAACATGGACCTGATA
The DNA here is from genome assembly GCF_051131735.1 of Klebsiella sp. B345. Classification (NCBI taxonomy): domain Bacteria; kingdom Pseudomonadati; phylum Pseudomonadota; class Gammaproteobacteria; order Enterobacterales; family Enterobacteriaceae; genus Klebsiella; species Klebsiella sp. B345. Next base: position 2,784,842 of record NZ_CP180443.1, on the reverse strand, counting down.
GCTATGACGGGCATTCAGGGCATCCAGGACAACCTGATTCACATCGGCGAATGTTAATGCGAGCCCCGCATCAGCCAGCAGTTTGCCGATGAAGCCACGTCCGATATTACCTGCGCCAAAATGTAATGCATTCATAGTATTAACCTTCATTAATGTTTTTACCTGAGAGGGTTCGGGTGAGGCTTGTCCCTCACCGGAACCCTCTCTCCCGTTCAGGAAGAGAGGGTCTGGGTCAGATTACGCTTTATTCCCAGCCAGCAGCGCCAGTACTTCGTCAACGCTGGTGGCATGAATCAGGCGTTCAATGACTGATTCATCATCCAGAGCATTGGTCAGGCTGGTGATCACGTGGATGTGCTCGTTATTGCGGGCCGCGATACCGATGACCAGACGGGCAATGTCATCTTCTTCTTCACCGAAGCGGACGCCCTGCGGGTACTGGCAGAACACCACGCCGGTCTTGAGTACACGGTCTTTGGCTTCAATGGTGCCGTGCGGTACCGCAATGGACTCACCCAGGTAGGTCGGGGTCAGTTTTTCACGGTCCAGCATCGCTTGCACATACTCCGGCTCAACGTAGCCCCCTTTGACCAGTTGCTCACCGGCGAAGAGGATCGCTTCTTCTTTAGTCGCCGCTTTGCAGCCGAGGAAGATGTTATCGGCACCGAGTTTGAACAGGTTGGTGTCTTTGGCATCAAAGCTGTCTTTCAGGCTGTCGCGTACTTTCACTTCGTTGTCTTCATGGCGCTGCGCGGCGACCAGACGTTCGGTCAGGCTGGTATACAGGCCACTGTCGAGGAAGTTGGTCAGCGAAATATGCTGGGCCTGCGGTACCTGGCGCATTGCCCGCTCGGTCAGGTCGCGGTGGGTAATCACCAGGTCGACATCCGGCGGCAGGTTGTTGATCGCACAGTTGGTAACGGAGATAGCGTTCAGTCCAGCATCCTGCACTTTCTTACGCAGTACGCCGGCACCCATGGCGCTGGAACCCATACCGGCATCACAGGCAACGATGATTTTACGCACGTGGCTCAGGTCGTTAGCGACATTCCCGGCAGACAGCGGCGTTGCTGCGCCTTTGGATTCGGCTTTCATATCGTGCATGCGACGGGTCGCGGCATCGATATCATCTTCTTCTTTCACTTTGCTGGTTTTCAGCAGGATAGCGGAGACCACAAACGAGACCGCCATCGCCGCAACAATCGCTGCAATGTTTGCGAAGTAGGCGCCTTTCGGGGTCATCGCCAGTACCGCCAGGATAGAACCCGGGGAAGCTGGAGAGACCAGACCGCCGTTGAGGATAGTCAGGGTGAACACGCCAGTCATACCGCCAAGAATAACGGCGAGGATCAGACGCGGGTTCATCAGCACATACGGGAAGTAAATTTCGTGGATACCGCCCAGGAAGTGGATGATTGCCGCACCGCCTGCAGACTGCTTCGCGCTACCGCGACCAAAGAACATGTAGGCCAGCAGGACGCCCATCCCCGGACCCGGGTTCGCTTCAATCAGGAAGAAGATGGATTTGCCCAGTTCGTGAGATTGCTGAATACCCAGCGGTGAGAAGATACCGTGGTTAATCGCGTTGTTCAGGAACAGGATTTTCGCCGGCTCGACGAAGATGGATGCCAGCGGCAGCATGTCATGGACAACCATGAAGTTAACGCCCGCTGCCAGAATTTTGGACAGGACTTCAACCGCCGGGCCAATGCCGAGGAAGGCCAGGATGGCGAGGATCATCCCGATAATGCCGGCGGAGAAGTTGTTGACCAGCATCTCGAAGCCGGATTTGATCTTACCGTCTACCCAGCTATCAAAGTGTTTAATCGCCCAGCCACCCAGCGGACCTGCGATCATCGCTCCGAGGAACATCGGCATGTCGGCACCGACAATGACGCCCATGGTGGTAATCGCACCGACCACGCCACCGCGCTCACCGCCAATTAACTTACCACCGGTATAACCGATCAGCAGCGGCAGCAGATAGGTGATCATTGGACCGACTAACTTCGCCAGCGTTTCGCTTGGTAACCATCCCGTTGGTATGAAAAGTGCGGTGATGATACCCCACGCGATAAACGCGCCGATGTTGGGCATCACCATATTGCTGAGGAAACGACCAAAGCTTTGCACCTTGATCTTGATATCGGATGACATAAAACACCCCTTCTTCTGTTGAGCTTATCGCGTAGGCTAAAAGCCTGAGGCTTGTTGTTAATATGGCGGCAGAGGTCGCCGGACCCTGTTTGATGAAGCGAATTTGGCACCGAATCGTAAAACTGTCCAGTCAGTGGGTTTTTATGTGATTTGGATCACGTGAATATAGGCATTCGACGGTCATTTGTAGTGATGTGCGTCACAAAATGGCTGTGCAAAAAAAATGCATGAGGTCAAAAATACGCCATTTCGAATAATTAATGTGAGATATGTCACGAAATGTGGTTTGTTGTTTGTTTTGATAATGTGATGTTAATCACAATAAAAAGTGCGCTGTTTTTTCCGACTGTGATCCACCACAAACTCCACTTCGCTGTCGCGCTTCCGTCAGCAACGGCTGATGAACTGAATGAAAAAACATCATCGAAAGCCGACATGGAAAAAAGTAAAGATCTGTCTTAAGCTCAACGTGTAAAGTTAAGTATGTTGTTATTCAAGATATATTTTGTCACGCTTAAAAACTTGCAAGGAGAATAGCGAAAAACAATACTCCCCGGCCTTAAATTATAAATACACGCCGTTTGTACTTTAATTTAATTAATTAATTTGATTGCTTAGCATTTTAAATCATTGACGATTTGACATCGTATTTAGTGAGGCACATATGTTTCTCAACTACTTTGCACTGGGTGTATTGATTTTTGTTTTTCTGGTTCTTTTCTATGGCATCATCGCGATTCACGATATTCCATATTTAATGGCTAAAAAACGTAATCACCCCCACGCTGACGCCATCCATACTGCCGGATGGGTAAGCCTGTTTACGCTGCATGTTATCTGGCCATTTCTATGGATCTGGGCCACGCTCTATCAACCTGAACGCGGGTGGGGAATGAAATCACATATCCCACCTGCCGAGCGCGATCCCAGCGTTGAGCAACTATCGCAACGCGTTGCCGAACTAGAAAAACGACTAGGGGCGATGTCGCCCTCCACAGATAAAGAGACGCCGGAGCGCTAATCATGGATCTGCTCATTGTATTGACCTATGTCGCGCTCGCGTGGGCCGTTTTTAAAATATTTCGTATTCCGGTTAATCAGTGGACATTGGCCACGGCAACGCTGGGCGGTATATTTCTGGTTGGCGCCCTCATTTTATTAATGAACTATAACCACCCTTATACCTTTACGGCACAAAAAGCGGTTATTTCTATTCCGATTACCCCGCAGGTGACCGGTGTTGTCAGTACCGTCACGGATAAAACTAACCAGCGGGTTAACAAAGGTGAGGTGCTGTTTACTATCGACCCGACGCGTTATCAGGCCCGGGTCGATCGGCTGCAGGCTGACCTGGTGACCGCCATGCACAACATCAATACGCTGAAGGCGCAGCTTTCTGAAGCACAGGCCAACACGGTTCGCGTTTCCGCCGAGCGCGATCGGCTCTACAAAGATTACCAGCGTTACCTGAAAGGCAGTCAGGCGAGAGTCAATCCGTTCTCCGAGAGCGATATCGATAACGCCCGGCAAAACTATCTGGCGCAGGATGCGTTAGTGAAAGCGTCGATCGCCGATCAGGCGCAGGTCCAGAGTCAGTTAGACAGTACGGTGGGTGGCGAACAGTCGCAGGTTGTTAGCTTGCGAGCACAGCTGGCAGAGGCGAAATATAACCTCGATCAGACGGTCATTCGTGCCCCGAGCAACGGCTATGTGACGCAGGTGCTGATCCGCCCCGGCACCTATGCGGCGGCGCTGCCGCTGCGTCCGGTGATGGTCTTTATTCCGGAACAAAAACGCCAGATAGTGGCCCAGTTCCGCCAGAACTCCTTGCTGCGACTTAAGCCAGGTGATGATGCCGAAGCGGTCTTTAACGCCCTGCCGGGCCAGGTTTTTCATGGCAAGCTGACCAGTATCCTGCCGGTGGTGCCCGGCGGTTCCTATCAGGCGCAGGGGGCATTGCAGTCGCTGAGCGTCCTGCCGGGGACCGATGGCGTGCTGGCGACCATCGAGCTGGATGCCAATGCCGATGTGGATTCGCTGCCGGATGGCATCTATGCCCAGGTGGCGGTCTACTCCGATCACTTCAGCCATGTCTCGGTGATGAGGAAGGTGCTGCTACGCATGACCAGCTGGATGCACTACCTCTATCTCGATCATTAATTCCGACCACGGCAGGCTGGCGCAACGTCAGTCTGCTATTTGTCTGTGCCTGAACCATACTTACCTTTTTGTTGGCGAAAGGAGCAGGCAATGAAACTGATCGGCAGCTACACCAGTCCCTTTGTGCGCAAAATCTCCGTCATTCTGCTGGAGAAAAATCTCCCCTTTGAATTCGTCAATGAATTTCCCTACCAGGAGGTCAACGGGGTCGGTAAATTCAATCCGTTAGGCAAAGTGCCGGTGCTGGTCACCGACGGCGGCGAGTGCTGGTTCGACTCGCCCATTATCGCGCAATATCTTGAACTGCTCGGCGCTGCACCGGCGATGGTGCCCTCAGACCCGCAGGGGGCGCTAAAAATGCGCCAGATGGAAGCCCTGGCCGATGGCGTGATGGAGGCAGCACAGGCGCTGGTACGTGAAAAGGCCCGTCCTCCGGCGCAGCAGTCGGAAAGCGAACTGCTGCGTCAGCGGGAGAAGGTGGCCCGGGGTCTCGATGCCCTCGAGGCTCATGTTGCCGACGGCACCCTGCGTACCGACGAGGTCAATCTGGCCTCGATCTCGGCGGCGTGCGCCATTGCCTACCTTAACTTCCGTCGGGTGGCGCCCGGCTGGTGCGCGACGCGGCCCAGGCTCATTAAACTGGTCGATACGTTGTTCCAGCGCGCCAGTTTTGCCCGTACCGAACCGCCAAGGACTTGACCCAGACAGGTAACAGTTTCCCCCTGGAGACGTTACAATCACTGCTGATTTGTTGACTCCCTCTCCCGTCGGGAGGGGGGAAAATAACCTACCGCCAGGTCCATTCATGACTACCGATATTCGTGCGCTTTACACTCGTCTTCCGGCTACCGACCGTTTGCTCCGCGACCCCGCATTTTCCGCCGTGCTGGCCGAGTATGGCCATGCTCAGGTTGTGGCGCTGCTGCGCCAGATGCTGGAAGAGGCCCGTGAATCTGTTCGTCAGGCCCAGGCGCTGCCGGCCTGGAGCGACGACTGGTCACAGGAGGCCGCGCGGCGGCTGGCGCAAACCGGGCAAAGCGCGCTGCGTCCGGTATTCAACCTGACCGGCACCGTACTGCATACCAATTTAGGGCGTGCCGTACAGGCCGACGCGGCGGTCGAGGCGGTGGTGCGGGCGATGCGGGCCCCGGTGACGCTGGAATACAGCCTCGATGATGCCGGGCGCGGCCACCGCGATCGCGCGCTGGCGGAGCTATTGTGCCGGATCACCGGTGCGGAAGATGCCTGTATCGTTAACAATAATGCGGCGGCGGTACTGCTGATGCTGGCGGCGACGGCGGCGGGCAAAGCGGTGGTCGTGTCGCGGGGTGAACTGGTGGAGATCGGCGGCGCGTTCCGCATTCCCGACGTGATGCGTCAGGCCGGTTGTGTGCTGCATGAAGTCGGCACCACCAACCGTACCCACGCGAAAGATTATCGCCAGGCGGTGAATGACAACACCGGCCTGTTGATGAAAGTTCACACCAGCAACTACAGCATTGAAGGTTTTACGAAGGCGGTCGATGAAGCTGAACTGGCCGCCCTCGGGCAGGAGATGAATGTGCCGGTGGTGGTTGACCTTGGCAGCGGTTCGCTGGTCGATTTAAGCGAGTATGGCCTGCCGAAAGAGCCGATGCCGCAGGAGATGATTGCCGCTGGCGTCAGCCTGGTGAGCTTCTCCGGCGATAAATTACTGGGCGGCCCTCAGGCGGGGATTATTGTCGGCAAGAAAGCGCTGATCGCCCGCCTGCAGAACCACCCGCTGAAACGCGCGTTGCGGGTTGATAAGATGACACTCGCCGCGCTGGAAGCCACGTTGCGGCTGTATCTGCACCCTGAAAAACTGGCCGCCCGTCTGCCGACGCTGCGTCTGCTGACCCGCCAGGCGGAAGACATTGGCGAGCAGGGCCAGCGCATGCTGAGCGCGCTGACGGCACATTATCCCGACTTTGCGCTACGGGTAGAGCCGTGCCTGTCGCAGATCGGCAGCGGCTCGCTGCCGGTGGACCGTTTACCCAGCGCGGCGCTAACGTTTACCCCGCGCGACGGCCGCGGCAGTCAACTTGACGCGCTGGCGGCCCGCTGGCGTCTGCTGCCGGTGCCGGTTATCGGCAGAGTGTATGAGGGGCGCCTGTGGCTGGACCTACGCTGTCTTGATGATGAATCCGGGTTTATGGAGATGCTACTGAGATGATTATTGCCACCGCCGGGCACGTTGACCACGGCAAAACCACGCTGCTGCAGGCTATTACCGGCATCAATGCCGATCGCCTGCCGGAAGAAAAAGCACGCGGCATGACGATAGACCTCGGCTACGCCTACTGGCCGCAGCCCGATGGGAGGGTGCTGGGATTTATCGACGTGCCCGGTCATGAAAAGTTTTTGTCCAACATGCTGGCGGGGGTGGGCGGTATCGATCACGCGCTGTTGGTGGTGGCTTGTGACGACGGCGTCATGGCCCAGACCCGCGAGCATCTCGCGATCCTCCAGCTTACGGGCAAGCCGACGCTGACCGTCGCGCTGACCAAAGCGGACCGCGTCGAGGCGCAGCGCGTTGAAGAGGTGCGTGGCGACGTGACGGCGGTACTGGCAGAATTTGGTTTTACCGACGCCACGCTGTTTGCCACCGCGGCCACTGAAAACCAGGGGATCGCCGAACTGCGCGAGCATTTACTGCAGCTGTCAGCCCGTGCGCACCCGCAGCACCAGCGTTTTCGCCTGGCGATCGACCGGGCCTTTACGGTTAAAGGTGCCGGGCTGGTGGTGACCGGAACGGCGCTGTCGGGCGAGGTCAATGTGGGCGATACGCTGTGGCTGACCGGGGTCGATAAACCGATGCGCGTGCGTGGTCTGCACGCGCAGAACCAGGCCGTCGGGCAGGCCTGGGCAGGCCAACGCATTGCGCTGAATATTGTTGGTGATGCGCAAAAAGAGGCGCTGAATCGCGGCGACTGGCTGCTTTCGGTGCGGCCGCCGGAGGCTTCTGAACGGGTGATCGTTGAGCTGCAGTGCCACACGCCGCTGAGCCAGTGGCAGCCGCTGCATATTCACCATGCTGCCAGTCATATTACCGGCCGTGTGTCGCTGCTGGAAGGCGCGCTGGCGGAGCTGGTGCTGGATACGCCGCTGTGGCTGGCGGATAACGACCGGCTGGTGCTGCGCGATATTTCCGCCCGCGTCACCCTGGCCGGCGCGCGGGTGGTGGCGCTGAATCCGCCGCGTCGAGGCAAGCGTAAGCCCGAATATTTACAGTGGCTGGCGGCGCTAGCCGCATCGCAGGGCGATGATGCTCAGGCGCTGGATATTCATCTGCAACGCGATGCGGTTCGCCTCGATGATTTTGCCTGGGCGCGTCAGCTTAGCGATGAAGGCCTGAACTCGTTAATCAAACGCCCGGATTATCTGCAGGCGGGCAACAGTCTGCTCAGCACCCCGCTGGCCGCGCGCTGGCAGCGCAAGCTGCTCGATGCCCTGGCGCGTTATCATGATCAGCATCGCGATGAGCCGGGTCCGGGCCGCGAGCGTTTGCGGCGTATCGCGTTACCGATGGAAGACGAAGCGCTGGTGCTGATGCTGATTGAACAGATGCGCGACAGCGGGATGGTCTGCAGCCATCACGGCTGGCTGCATCTGCCGGAGCATACCGCAGGCTTTACCGATGAACAGCAGGTCATCTGGCTGCGGGTTGCCGGGCTGTTTGCCGATGAACCCTGGTGGGTGCGCGATCTGGCGCGGGAAGCCCGTGTCGAAGAGCCTGTTATGCGCGCGGTGCTACGCCAGGCCGCGCAGCAGGGGATGATTACCGCGATCGTCAAAGATCGTTATTACCGTAACGATCGGATTGTGGCGTTCGCCAAAATGATCCGCGAACTGGATCTGGCTCGCGGATCCACCTGTGCGGCCGATTTCCGCGATACCCTGAACGTCGGGCGCAAGCTGGCGATTCAGATTCTGGAATATTTCGACCGGATTGGTTTTACCCGCCGACGTGGCAACGACCATATCCTGCGCGATAAGGCGCTGTTTCTGTAGCCAGGGGAATCCCGGAGGCAGCGCTTGATGCGCCTGGGCGGGCTACCAGACCGATCCGGTAGCCCGCCCAGCGGGGGATTCACGGGCTATTGGTCCGCTTCTTTCACCCAAATGCGCATCTCGCCTTCGCCGCGGTTGGCCCAGCTAAACCACGGAATAAAGGTCAGGGTCTGCGGCTGGCGGGTTGTCGGCGCACGGTCATAATGCCATAGCGCCTGCTGGCCGGCGTCTTCCGCTGTCTGCTTATAACCTGGCGCCTGCAGGATCACCTTGTGGGCAAAAATCCCTTTGCCTTCAAAGGCGCTGAACCCGGCGTCGCGCGGCAGCTGCAGGTTATGCAATTGCTCGCCGTTATCCGCCTGCTCCAGGCAGTACACCAGCGGGCCGCGCTGGACGGCAACCTGGCCGGCCTGATGACGCACCAGCGGATTACCGTATAGGCGGCGCACCGGCATCGGCAGCGTTAACAGAAGCGTATCGCCTTCCTGCCAGCGATGGCTAATATGCAGATACCCCTTGCGCACATCCTGCGCCACTGGCTTGCCGTTGAGCGTCACCTGCGGGTTATCGCACCAGTCCGGCAGGCGCAGCGCCAGGGTGTGGTTGACCGGCGTCGGCGAGTCTATCGCTATTTTCACCTGCTCCTGCCACGGATAGTTGCCGCTGATACGCAAGCGCAGGGTTTCATCACCCACCGGGATCTCCGCGCTGTTACCCACATACAGGTTGATGTACAGCGCATCCTGATGCGGCGTGTAGATATAGTGCCCCAGCGAGGTCAGTACGCGGGCTATGTTTGGCGGGCAGCAGGCGCAGCCAAACCAGCGTTGACGCACGGGCTTCACGTGGTCATAGATATGGTTGAATTTTAACGATGTCGGGTGCACTTCCAGCGGGTTAACGTAAAAGAAGTGTTTACCATCCAGCGCCATCCCGCCCAGCACGGTGTTATACAGTGCACGCTCCATCACATCGGCATACTGGCTGTCGGCTTCCATCTCCAGCATCCGGCGGGCAAACATCATCAGCCCGATAGAGGCGCAGCTCTCCGCGTAAACCGTGTCGTTTGGCAGGTCATAGTCGCTGCTGAAGGCTTCGCCGCTGCTCTGTGAACCAATGCCGCCGGTAATATACAGCTGGCGCTGAGCCATATTGTTCCACAGGCGCAGGCAGTCCTGGCGTTTGCCCTCGTCCTGGCTTAAACGGGCGAGATGGGCGACGCCGGTCATCAGGTAGACAAAACGCACCGCATGGCCGATGGCCACAGGCTGTTCGGAAATCGGCTGGTGCGCCTGGCTGTAGGGCTTATCCATCACCATCCAGGCCGGACCGTAGGTATTCCAGTAGGAGGTTTTGCCACGCTTTTCATATTCGATATCGTAAAAGTGCGGCTGCGTGCCGCGTTCTTCAACGAAATAGTTCACCAGCGCCAGATAGCGCGGCTCTTGGGTTATATCGTACAGACGCATTAACGCCAGCTCGATCTCCGGGTGGCCGGGGTAGCCGTGCAGCTGGTTGTCGCCGGGGCCGAACACGCTGTCGATATGATCGGCGAGACGGCAGACGACCTCCAGCAGGCGGCGTTTGCCGGTAGCCTGGAAGAAGGCTACGCCCGCTTCAATCATGTGGCCCGCGCAGTAAAGCTCATGGCATTCCGCAAGGTTAGTCCAGCGTTCTGCCGGGGCTTTGACCGTGAAATAGGTATTCAGGTAGCCATCTTCGCACTGGGCGGCCGCCACCAGTTCAATCACCTCGTCGGCGGTCTTTTCCAGTTCGGCGTCCGGCTTCTGGCATAGCGACCAGGCAACGGCTTCCAGCCATTTCGCCACGTCGCTGTCCTGAAAGACCATGCCGTAAAATTCTCCTTCCTGCTGCCCCGCAGCAATCCGAAAGTTTTCGATTGCATGGCTCGGATCCGCCTCGGCAATGCGGTCGTTCAGCGCATCCCATTGATACGGGATCACCACATCGCGCACCAGCTGCTGGTACTGACCGAGGAACGGGTCGTTGATTTTCAGTTTGTGCAGATCGACTTCCATAACAGACATGACGGACTCCTTAAGACTGAACGTGACGCGTGCGCAGATCGCTGGCAATGCGCGCCATCATAGGATTATTAAGCTTGCAGGCGCGAATGGTGAAGGCCAGCAGCAGGTGGAACAGGGCCGGCAACAGGGTCTCCATGGAGGAGATACCGGCCAGCGATGATGCCGTTTGGTTTTCCGCGCCCGGCTGATAGGCCACATAGATAAACACCAGGCTGATAATGCCGGCGCTGGAGGCCCATGCCAGCTTGATGAAGAACAGGTTAAAGGCGAAGTTCATACCGGAAGAGCGCACGCCGGTTTTCCATTCACCGTAGTCGTCGGAGAAGGCCATCAGCGAGAAGTGCAGCGGCAGGGTGAAGCCGAGAATGATGCCGTTACCGAGGATCACCACCAGCCATAAGGTCTGGTAGGCCGGGCCGGTCGGTAAAAACCACATCGCGAAGGCAATCGCGGCTAACACCAGGTTGGTGTAGTAGTAGAGTTTGACGGTATCGAAGCGGCGCGACAGCAGGTTGATAATCACCGAGCCGCCAATCGAGGCGAAGGTCACCATGGTGAAGAACAGTGAGGTATAGCCGGTAGAGCCACCCAACACGTAGGTGATGAAGTACATGTAGCCGCCGCCGCGGATATTAAAGACGTTGATCAGCAGGAACGACATCACCAGCATCAGCAGCAGCTGGTCATTCTGGCGCAGCCCGGCGATATGTTCGCGCAGGGTGAATTTGCCCATCATGTCCAGCGAGACGCGTTCGCGAACCCAGAAGAAGCAGCACAGGAACATCACCACCGCGATGGCGCAGAGTACGCCGACGCCATACTGATAGCCCTGCGCGGTGTTGCCCTGGCCGAGTGCCTTCACCAGCCACGGCAGCCCAACGGATACCAGGAATCCTGCCACGCCGCACAAGACAAAACGCCACGCCTGGCACGAGATCACTTCGCTGTGGCGCGTGGTCATGGTGTTAATCAGCGCGCAGTAGGGCACGTTAATCGCGGTATAGCTCACCGACAGCAGCAGATACGTGCCGAAAGCCCAGGCGATTTTTACGCCCATACCGGCATCCGGCACGGTAAAGGTCAGTACACCGATAATGCCGATGGGCAGCGCTATCCATAGCTGCCACGGGCGAAAGCGTCCCCAGCGGCTTTGGGTGCGGTCGGCCAGCACGCCCATGATCGGGTCGGAGATGGCGTCAAACACGCGCAGCGCCAGGAATAGCGTCCCGACCAGCGCCGGCGTCAGTCCAAAGACGTCGGTATAGAAGAAGGTTAAAAAGTTCATGATCAGGCAGGTAATGACTGTCCCGCCCGCATCGCCCAGGCCGTAACCGATTTTTTCACGGAGCGTGAGGGAATCGTCCTGAGTGCGTTGTGCTAAATCACTTGTGGTAATCGGAGCCGAAGTCATAAATAACTCCCGGAGATGATGTGCGGAATAATATCCCGCTGAAGTGCGGGATTTTATTTGTCATTTGCAAAGTACGTTATTTATTCTGCACTAAATACCTGGGCTAACAAGGGAAGGGAAAAGTATAAAAAGGTGACGATTCCGACTTCATGATAAAAGTGTGATTGCGATCCTGAATCATGCGGTTTTATCGTGAATAATCAAAGGTAAAGCGAATATTTGGTGATGCAAATAGCGGGAATTTTCATATCTATGCTTGAATTATCCATGTCTTTACCGATTAGAGTCCAAAATGGCGGGTTATTTATTTCTCGCGGTATTGGTAGCCATCCGGCACGACAGCTTCGCTCCTGGGAAATTATCTTCGTTGAAAAAGGGACATTAACGATTCGCGAAGATAACGAGGTATTTAGCGTGAATGCCGGGGAAAGTTTGCTGCTGTGGCCGCAGCGTTTGCATGTTGGGGTAGGGCAATTTCCGGCGGATTTGAAATTCTACTGGCTACATTTCGAAGTGGTAGCAGACGAGGCCGCCTCGCTGCCCGAAGCGCTGCTGGCGGTGCCCCAGCACACGCGGGTGAGCGAGCCGCAATATATTATCTCCCTGTTCAGGCAATTCTTACACGAACAGGAAAATATTCATCGTAGCGTCGCGCTGGAGCTGATCCTGCTGCTGATTTTGCAGCAGATTGCGGCGGCGGCCAGAGAGCAGCCCGCCGATAGCCCCGGTACCGCGCTGGCGTGGAAAGCGCAGCAAATTATCCTGACCCGGTTTCATCTGCCCATTTCCGCCTCCACGCTGGCGAAGGAATTGCACTGTAACGCGGACTATCTTGGACGCGTCTATCGCCATGCTTTCCGGCTGACGCTAACCGAAGCGCTGCATCGCCAACGGGTGAGGGCGGCGGAAAAGCTGCTGATCAGCGATTCGCTGTCGTTGACCGACGTGGCGTTGAAATGCGGGTTTAACGATGTCGGCTATTTCCGCAAAATTTTCCGCAAGCACACCGGTCTGACCCCGGCGGCATGGAAACGTCGCTACTGTAAGGAGCACGTAAATTCGGCGTAGGAACGGCCTCCTCCGGGCGGAGGAGGCGCGGTGGTAGGGTGGTCAGTTTTGCCCGTAGTAGGCATTGGCGCCGTGTTTACGCAGATAGTGTTTATCGAGCAGTTCAGACTGCATATCCGGCAGTTGCGGGGCCAGCTGGCGCGAGAACAGCCCCATGTAAGCACACTCCTCCAGCACTACCGCGTTATGCACCGCATCGGCGGCATCTTTGCCCCAGGCAAACGGACCGTGTGAATGGACGAGGACCGCCGGAATTTGCGCCGGATCCAGCCCGCGCTCTTCAAAGGTTTTAATGATCACTTCGCCGGTCTGATATTCGTATTCGCCGTTAATTTCGTCCACGGTCATCAGACGGGTACAGGGAATGGCGCCGTAGAAATAGTCGGCATGAGTGGTGCCCCATGCCGGCAGGTCAATGCCCGCCTGCGACCAGATCGTCGCGTGGCGGGAATGGGTGTGCACGATCCCGCCGATCTGCGGATAGCGGCGATAGAGCGCCAGATGGGTCGGGGTATCGGAAGACGGCTTTTTGCTGCCTTCAACAACTTTACCGCTGGCTAACTCCACCACTACCATATCGTCGGCGGTCATTACCGTATATTCGACACCGGAGGGTTTGATGACCATCAGCGTGCGCGTGTCATCGACCGCGCTGACGTTGCCCCAGGTAAACGTCACCAGCTGGTGGGCCGGCAGCGCCAGGTTGGCGGCCAGGACCTCGGCTTTGAGTTGTTCTAACATGTAAATCCTCCTTCCTGCATCCGCGATTCAATCCAGCGACGTGCCTGGATAATTTCCAGCACCGGTTCGCTGGCTTTCTCCGTCCACATTTCAATCAGAAACGATCCGCGATAGTTCAGCTCGTGCAGGGTTTTGAAAATGCCGACAAAATCGACACAGCCTTCGCCAAACGGCACGTCACGAAACTGGCCTGGACTGTGCGCGGTGACCGGCTGAGTGTCTTTCAGATGGATGGCGGCGATGCGGTCGATACCCAGTTTGAGCTCGGCGGCCACATCGTTACCCCAGGCGCTGAGGTTGCCGACGTCCGGATAAACGGTGAACCACGGAGAAGAGAGCATCTCATCCCACGCTTTCCACTTGCTGATAGAGTTCATAAAGGCGGTATCCATGATCTCCACCGCCAGCATCACCTGCGCTGCCGCGGCCTGTTCCACCGCCCACGCCAGCCCTTCGGCAAAGCGCTGACGGGTGCCTTCATCGTGTTCTTCGTAGTAGACGTCATAGCCCGCCAGCTGAATGGTGCGGATACCCAGATCGCGCGCCAGACGGATGGCTTTGGTCATGATCTCCCGCGCCCGCTGGCGGGTGGACTCATCGCGGCTGCCAAAAGGAAAGCGGCGATGTGCGGAGAGGCACATCGACGGAATGGCCACTCCAGTCTCCAGCATGGCGGTCACCAGCGAGGCGCGCTGAGCGGGGCTCCAGTCGAGGCGCGACAGGCGTTCGTCGGTCTCATCCACCGACATTTCAACAAAATCAAACCCGCAGCTTTTTGCCAGCACCAGCCGTTCCGGCCAGCTGAGATCTTTGGCCAGCGCTTTCTCATAGATACCTAACGGATGATTACGCATGCTGTTCTCCCCAGATGGCGTCAATCTGTGCGTGGAATTCGCCGGCAACCTGTGCCGGGTGGGCGGCGCCTGATAATGCGCGTCCGGCAATAAACGCTTTAACGTTAATATCACGGAACAGCGCCAGGTCAGCGGGGGTGATCCCGCCGGTAATCGACAGTTCGAGGCCAATATCCGACAGCGCCTTCATGCGCGTCAGATCGGCGTCACCCCACTGCTGCCCGCTGGCCTGGGCGTCGCGTCCGCGGTGGTAGATCGCCTGACGAACCCCGGTGCGATACCAGCCACGGGCATCCTCCAGCGTCCAGTTGCCGAACAGCTCCATCTGAATTTCTCCGCCGCAGGCCTGCGCCACGGCGTGGCCTTTCTCTACCGTGGCGAGCGGGGCGGCGCAGATGATAGTCATCCAGTTGGCGCCGGCGTTAAACGCCTGCTGTGCGAGGGTTTCGCCGGCATCCGCCACCTTCCAGTCGGCGACGATAATTTTGTCCGGACACTGGGCGCGCAGCGCGGTCACCGCGCGCAGCCCTTCGGCAAGGCACAGGATCGTGCCGGCTTCGACGATATCGACGTGGTCCTGTAACAGGGCGACATCGTGCTGTGCCGCCTGAAGATGGGTATGGTCGAGCGCCAGTTGCAGTAATGGACGGCTCATAGTGCGTGCTCCTTAATGCGGGCGTGGTAGCCCTGTAGTGCCTGAATCAAATGTTGGTATTGCTGGTATTTGTGCTGGTAGCGCGCGTGCGCGGCCATGTCGGGCTGCAGCGTGCGAACCGGATGTTGTAGATCGTGCTGGGCGTCGTGGAAGGTGCGGTAGACGCCGGTCCCGACGCGGGCGGCAAGCGCCGCGCCGAAACAACCTGTCTCCTCGACCTGCGGCAGTTCGATGCGCAGACCGCTGACGTCGGCCAGCATCTGCATCCAGACGTCGGAGTGCGCCGGGCCGCCGGTGACGCGCAGGGCGTGAACACCGGTAAAGCGTTCACGCATGCGGTTCAGGTGGGTCATATGGCTGAAGACCACCCCTTCGTAGACCGCCTGCAGCAGATGGGCGCGGGTGTGCAGCGCCTGCAGGCCGTAAAACCCGCAGGTCATCTCCAGCCCGGCGTTGCTGCCATAGAGAAACGGCAGGAAAAAGAGCTGGCCGTCGGCTTTCGGCAGCCCGGCGACGGCCTGGTTGATCTCATCGAAAGAGAGATCGCCCCATTGGGCCGTGAACCATTCAAGATTGCCGGAAGAGGTTGGGCTGGCTTCGTGAACGATGTACTGCCCGTCGTTGACGTAGCGACCGTAAACGTAAGGATGAGCCTCGCGATCGCGCAGGCCGTGGGTGATCCCGCTGGTCACCGCCCAGGTCCCCATTACCGCATTGAGGGTAAACTCATCTTCGATACCCGCGCAGAGTGCGGTGGAAACCACATCAAACAGACCGCCGACGACGGGAGTTCCCGCCGCCAGACCGGTGATAGCGGCTGCCTGAGCGGTGATTTCCCCGCATATTTCTGCTGAACCGACGATGGGCGGTAAGGCGTTATCGATTTCACTGATGCCCAGCCAGCGGGTCAGCTGTGGGTCGTACTGGCCGGTTTCCATATTGTAGAGGTTGGACTCGGAGATGTTGCTCTCTTCGCAGCCTTTAACGCCGGTTAAGCACCAGCGCAGGTAATCGTGGCCCATCATAACGCTGCCGATTTGCGCATAACGCTGAGGCTCATGCTCTTTTACCCAGCGCAGCAGCGAGGCCGGATGCCCGGTCCACAGCGTCTGGCGGGTGACCGGATACAGCTGCTCAGGGATGCCGTCCTGCTGCCAGCGTTGGACAATGTCCAGCGCCCGGCGATCGGAAGAGAGCATGGCATTGCCCAGCGGCCGATCCTGTTTATCCAGGAGAAACAACCCCTTGCCCTGCGCCGAAATACCGATCCCGGCAATCTGTTCGCCCACGACGCCGGTGTGTTGCAGTAGCCCGGCAATGGTCGCCGCGCACTGTTGCCAGAGCTGGTGCATGTCGCGTTCGGCATAGCCTGGCAGGGGTGACGCCGTCTGCAGCGATTGCCGATGAATGCCATGCTCATGACCTTTGGCGTCATATAAACCGGCTTTCAGATAGGTACCACCGCAGTCGATACCGAGCCAGAAGGTCTTTTTCTCACTCATCTTTGTATTCTCTTTGTTGCCGGGAGGCGCAGACCCCCCGGCAGGGTTTACGCCGCGTGTTTACGTGGGCTCATCGTCTTTACCGGGGCTGCGCCGGTATCGCATTTTGACGGCAGCAGAAGGGCCATCAGCGCAGCCAGCGCCAGGGAGATCGCCAGGCAGTAAACGCCGGCGTCTTTGCTGTAGAGGGTGATCAGTACGCCCACCGCGTAGGGACCGCAGAAGCCACCGAGGTTGCCGAGGGCGTTGATGACGCCACGGGCGCCGCCGGCCATTTCAGCGCTGAACAGACGGGCCGGAATGGTCCAGAACACCCCCGCCGCGGACTGCAGGAAGAACCCGCAGCCCACCAGCGCGGCATAGGCCAGCCAGACGTTGTTCTTCAACGCCACCGACAGGAACATGCACAGGGCAAAGCCAACCAGCGGCAGGCAGACGAACAGTTTGCGTTTTCCGGTACGGTCAGAGAGGGAAGAGAACAGGAACATCCCGGCAATTGCCCCGACGTATGGCAGGATAGCGAGCATCCCAACCTGCCCCATGCTGCTGTGCGTCAGCTCTTTGAGAATGGTGGGGAGCCACAGGGTGTAGCCGTAAATACCGGTCTGATAGAAGAAGTTCAGGGCGATCAGTTGCCACATGGTTCTGTCGGCCAGAACGGCGCTGAGGGACGCATTTTTGACGGTGGTTCCGGCGATGGCGCGTTGCTCGGCGGCGAGGGTGTCGACGAGGTAGCGCTTTTCGGCTTCAGAAATCCACCGGGCTTCCTGCGGACGGTCGTAGACGGTATAGGCCCACAACGCCAACACCACCACCGAGAGCAAGCCTTCAATAATGAACAGCCAGCGCCAGTCGAGGATGGTAATGATCCACCCGGAGAGCGGGGCGGTGATAATGCCGGCAATCGGGACAAACATAATCACAATCGCGTTGGCACGGCCCCGTTCAGCATCCGGGAACCAGTTGCTGATCATCGTCAGCACCACGGGCAGCATGCCCCCTTCGGCGACGCCCAGTAAGAAGCGCAGGACCAGCAGCTGATACTGGTTGGTGATTAAACCGGTCAGGACCGAAATCACCGCCCAGGCAACCAGCGACCAGCCGATAAACTTCTTGCCGCTGCCGTGGACCGCGATTTTTCCGCCCGGCACCTGTAAAAACAGATAGCCGATAAAGAAAATCCCGCCCGCCAGCCCCGCCATGGTGGCAGAAATACCGAGTTCAGCATCCATCCCGCCGGGCATGGCGAAAGCAATGTTGACCCGGTCCATATAGGAAATAATACACGCGATAAGAATAGGGGGAATAATTCTTAACCAGCGTTGGCGCGGAATATCCGCGGTTGTAGCGTAAGAGGAAGTGTTCATATTAATCTCGTGTTTAAAGTAACTGACGTTGCGATTAAATTGACGCTTTATATTTATTGTTGGGCTATGTTTAACGCGTTAATGCCATCGCGTAATATGGCTATGCGATGATTCGCATCAGCATTCTCATCAATTTCCAGTAACTTAATACCGGCAAACTGTAATTTTGCTGAATCAGCCACATTAAATAATTCTTTGGCGTGCGCCGCCGTTAACAGGCTGTGCGGGCAGAACGGGGCGAATGGTGTGTGCAGGTCAGTCCATTCGCCATACGGCCCTTCAGTAGCGGTGCCAGAGAACATCAGCGCCCCCAGTTTTCCTGCGGCATGTACCGCCTGAGCGTGCGTCAACGGCAGGGCGGCGTTACGCCCTTCAATCGCCGACCGCGCCCAATTGATACAGATATCAATGCGGTAACCTGCCAGGACCTCCAGCACGTTTTCCAGCGGCAAAAAGCCTTTGCGTGGCGCCGGCTGGTTCATGGCATCACAATGTTCCAGTACGAGTGAGCATGACCAGTCCCAGGCCGCAATCTCTTTGATTGAGCGGGCGAAAGCATCGGTTGCCTGCTCTACGTTCGCATTGCCTGCAAGCGGCGCTGCCTGCAGTTCCAGGGAGATGACCTTGCCGGCAAAACGTTTGTTTAGCGCATTGATTTTGTTGTGTAAATGACGATGGAATTCGACGCATGCCAGGCGCTGTTCTTCATCGCTGGAGGCCAGACCGAAAGCCGTGTTGCCGCCACCACGGCGACGCATGGTTTCCGGGATGGCAGTCACCACCATCTGCCACTCCTGCGGCGTATGCTGGAGCAACCACTCATCGCCATAGGGGTGAAAGTTCTCATGGCATGGCTGCTCGAGCCCACGGATGTGGGGCGTGTCCGCGAGTAAGCGCCAGAATTCCGTCTCTTCTTGTTCGCTCTTTTGGTGAAATGAGGGCGCACAAGGGTATGCGCCGATGATATAACCGGCGTCATTTCTTTCCATTTTTCACTCCTTTTATTTATCGCCGTGCGACAAATAAATTACGGATTAATCTAAAGCGGAAATAGCAACTTTAACCACTATTTTCCTGATTGCCGTTGCCCGGTGTTTATTACAGGCTGGGCGGTGAACATCCTGTGGGAAAAATATGGCATAGTTCCCCGGCCTCATTTCTATTAACGATTCATTTTCGCTGTGGTGATAGAAAATAATATCCCGCTGCTCAAGTAATTCTTCACTGACAACATTATTGCCGGTATCGATAGCGACACCGATTTGCTCTTCACCGGAATATAAAAACTGGATATCCAGGTAGCGGCGGTGTACTTCCGGGCGCAGCTCATCATGCGGGCGGGTGGTCAGGTCGAGGATCTGCGCGAAGATCGTGCGCCCCTCGATTTCGACCACCCCGGTCTCCAGCTTGCTGAAGTCCGTGGTGCGCAAAAAATCCAGTGCTTTTTCAATCGCCGCCGGATACCGGCAGGCATTGGGTTGAGAAATATGCCCATAAATCATGATGATATTCCTTACAGCGCTTTGATTTTTGCCCACACGCTGTCATCAACGGTGATGCCGTTGCGGCGGTTCTCTTCTAGTAGACGGGAAAACTCATGGCCGGGCAGACGGACCGGCACGTTTTCGTCGGCACGTTCGGCGCTGGTGATGTAATCCATGATGCGTTGTAGCTTGGCGTCGCGGGTGGCTCCGTCGATCAGCTTGTCCACTTCGATAGCGATAAAGACTTGCGAGATGTTGAATTCGTCACTGTTGTCTTCAGTTACTGCAGCAACGGAAGCGCCATCGGAGAGCAGGGTGGCGATCATGTCCAGCACAATGGAGAGGCCTGAACCTTTCCAGTAGCCCATCGGCAGAATGCGGCGGTTTTTCTCGATGGGTGCCGGGTCTTTGGTCAGGTTGCCTTCGTCATCGAAGCCGCCGTCAACCGGCAGCTGGCGGCCCGCCAGACGGTTCACTTCCAGCATGCCGTAGGAGAACATCGACATCGACATGTCCACCATGGTGATCGGCGTCGACGGAATGGCGACGATCAGTGGGTTGGTCCCGATGCGGCACTCTTTGGCGCCCCACGGCGGCATCACGGCAATGGAGTTGGTCCAGCAGATACCGATGTAGCCTTTTTCCGCCGCCTGCCAGCCGTAGCTACCGCCACGCATCCAGTGGTTGGCGTTTCGTACCGCAACCAGACCAATACCGTGGTCAGAAGCCAGTTCAATAGCCCGATCCATCATTTTTTTCGCCGTCAGGTTACCGATTGAACGCTGGGCATCCCACTGCTCAATTGCCCCTAATGAAGCGGTACGTTTTGGCTGGGCCTCCGGGATGATATCGCCGTTTTCCAGTTGCTGAATAAAGCGCGGGAAGCGGTTTACCCCGTGGGAATAGACCCCTGACTCGGTGGTGCGAGCGAACATTTCAGCACAGGCATCGGCGGTTTCAGTCGCCACGCCGCGTGCCAGCAGGACACGGGTAAACTCATTTTTAAGGTCAGAAAAACTCAATAACATACGTTTTCTCCATTACATCTTATGTTTCACATAGTGGAATGCGATTCCACTAAATAGTGTCCGGTTGCAAAAACACGCCGGCAGGACCGGTGCGTGTCGGTGTGATTCTGGTTTATCCCTGAAGGCGGGATGGGGTGAAGGTCACCCGGTACAGCGATGTCGTTGCCGTAATAAAAAGCACATTCCCGTCGGGGCCACCAAAGGTGCAGTTAGAGACGCGCTCGGGGACCGCAATGGTGTCCAGTAATTCGCCTGCGGCGGAGAAAATCAAAATCCCCGTTTCACAGCTGCAGTAAATATTCCCGTCCTGGTCGACGCAGAATCCGTCCGGAATACCCGGTTTGACCTGGGTTACAACGTGGGAAAATAGCGCGTTATCGCCTTCAAGACGGTAAGCACGAATTTCCCGGCGACCCTGGCTCGGAAAATCAATAACCGACATATCTGCCACGTATAGCCATTTATCATCTGGCGAAAAGGCCAGCCCGTTGGGGCGCTGGGTATCGCTGATGGCAATAGCGACCTGGTGACGCGCTTCATCAAAGCGATAGACGTAGCAGCCAATGACCTGACTTGCGGCGCGATAGCCCTCTTCGTCACCGACGATGCCGTAGGGCGGATCGGTAAACCAAATCGACCCGTCCTGGCGCACCGCGATATCGTTGGGGGAGTTAAAACGCAGCCCATCGACTTTATCCACCAGCAGGGTGTGATTGCCTGCGGCGTCGGTACGGCTGATCCCGCGCCGACCGTGCTCGCAGGTCAACAAACGCCCTTGCAAGTCCCGCGCGTTGCCGTTGGCAAAGTGGGATTCGGCACGAAACACGCTGACGCCATTTTGCGCATCCCAACGGAACATTCTGTTGCCTTTCACATCGCTGAAAATCAGGCACTGCTGATCTGCCAGCCACACCGGGCCTTCCGCCCAGATCGCCGGTGAGCACAGGCGTTCAATACTTCCCGTGACGGCTAACATTTCACTTCACGCCCCAGATGGCTTTGTAGCGATCGCGATAATGGTTGTTCGGGTCGAATTCGTTGTTCTGGCCGCCGTCGGCAGCGATGTTCTCTTTGGTTACCAGATGTGCCGGGGTGATATAACCAGACGGCGCTTTGCCCGCGAAGGCGCGGTTAAATTCATCCAGCAGCTGCCAGCCGTGCAGTTTCAATGGTTCTGGTACGGTTGCGATCTGCGCTTTGCCTTCACGTACGCGCTGGTAGGCGGTGACGGAACCGTCGCCAGCGGAGATGTTGTACGGTGGTTTATCTCCGCTGCCTTTGCCCGCGGTTTGCAGGGCTGGGGCCATAAAGTCGAAGTACAGGTCGTTAATCGCCAGTGAGTATTCAAATTTATCGCCATATTTTTGGATCAGGCTGTAGGTCATGCCCGGCATGCGGTTGGAGGTATCGGCCAGCGGGGTATCGATAAACTCCACCACCTGGCAACCGCTGCACTGCTCAATCACCTTCTTCATCGCGTTGGCTTTATCCAGCGCGATTTGGTACAGCGAGTCGGTGAAAATCAGCACCCTGGCGGTACCGTTGGATTTTGCCACCGCATACAGCGCCGCCATGCGTGAGACTTCATTCGAGTCGGAGGTCACGTTGTAGAAAATGTTGTAAGCCGGAACCGGGCCAGGCGCGGGAACCGCGTGCCATGCGGTCAGCACGATTCCCTCTTTCACGGCTTTTTTCAGCGGAATTTTGGCAACGTTCGGGTTCCAGCCGCCAATGACGATACCGTCCGGTTTACGGGCGATCGCCTGGTTCAGCGCCGCCAGTTGATCTTTCACCGAACCTGCGCCATCCAGCACATCCAGCTGCCAGCCCGCGGCTTTCACCGCTTCCTCCAGACCCTCTTTAACGCCCAGTACACCGCCGTTTTTCATGTCCGAGGCGATGAAAATGATCTTCTTATTCGGCTGCAGCGCCGGACCTTGGGTTGGGCCGTCCCATGTGGTGACTGGCGCGGTCGCTTTGGCAATCGCCGTTTTCGCTTGTTGAACAAAGGCATCGTCGGCGAGGCTGAAACCACTTGCCATCATCAACCCGGCAGCCAGACAGTATTGAACTATTTTTTTATTCATTTTCAGTTCCTTACGTGAGAGTCATTGGGTAACGGAGGAGCCTGATGCTGGCGATTGTGCCCGCTGCACCAGTTTTTTATTTAATGCCCGGCGGCGTTGGGCGTAGCCTGCGAGGGTAATCGACAGCAGCAGCGTCGCGCCGTTAAACAGCGGTTCGACCCAAAACGCGCCGCCGAACTGCTGGATACCCGCAATACCAATCGCCAGCACCGCAATACCTACCACCGTGCCCCAGACGTTCACCCGGCCGGGACGAATGGTGGTGCTGCCAAGGAAGGCGCCCACCAGAGCCGGGAGCAGATAATCCATCCCGACGCTGGCCTGGCCCACGCCCTGCTCGGCGGCGATGATCACCCCGGTAAAGCCGGTTAAGGTGCTGGAAGTCATAAATGCCCCGATGATGTAACGATTAACGGAAATGCCGTTGAGCGCTGCGGCGACGGGGTTGCCGCCCACCGCATACATGCAGCGACCAATCGGGGTATGTTCGGTGATGATCCACAACACCACGGCGGCAAAAAGGACGTAGAAGGCCACCACCGGAATGCCGAACAGGTCGGAGTGATGCAGGGCGATAAAGGCGTCCGGTAAGTCCCCGACGATCTGCCGACCGCCAGAGTGCCAGAGCGCGATGGCGTACAGCACCGTACCGGAACCCAGGGTCGCAACAAAGCTGTCGATATCCGCCAGCGCCACCAGAATCCCGTTCAGCAAACCGTAGAGCGCAGAGAGCACCAGCACGATCGCCACAGCGACGGGCCAGGAGAAACCATATTCAACCTGCAACGTAATGGCGAGGATGTGCCAGAGCACGATGCCGAAGCCGACGTTCAGGTCGATTTTGCCAACAATCATCGGGATGGTTGCTGCCAGCGCCAGCAGGGCAATTTTCGATTTGCTATCGAGAATTGCCTGCAGCGTCAACAGGGAAGCAAACGAAGGCGTTGTCAGCGAAAAAACGATAACCAGCAGCACGCAGATCGCGGGTAAACCGTAACGCGTGGTCAATTGTCCAAGCCAGGTAGCCGCACCGTGTTCATGAAGTGATACGCGCGATTCCAGGGCCGTCGATTTCATTGATGTTTTAGCCATAACGCACTCCGACTTAATGTATGGTGCCGCTGCCCGATGCCAGCTCAAGCAATCTGGCAAAGGTGACATCCTGGTTGAGAAGTTCGCCGACGATCTGCCCGCGGTTAAACACCAATGCCCGGTTACAGATGTGCGCTACCTCTTCCAGGTCGTTGGAGATGACCAGAATGGCAACGCCGTTTTGCAGCGCCTGATTGAGTAAATCGTAAATTTCTGCGCGTGCGCCTACGTCAACGCCAGCAGAAGGATCTTCCAGGATGAGCAACGGTGCATTGAGCGAGAGCCAGCGTGCCATGACTACTTTTTGCTGGTTGCCGCCCGACAGCGCACTGATTTCAATATTTATCTGCGCAGGACGCACGTCGAACTGGCGGATTTTCTCCCAGCTCAGCGGCGCTTCGCTTTTTTCGTTATAGCGGGAAAACAGTGCATGGCCGTGTTTACACGGGTTCATAAACAGGTTTTCACGCACCATCATGCCCGGAATCAGGCTTTCATGAAGACGGTCGCCGGCAACAAAAGAGATGCCTGCGGACATCGCTTCCCCTGGTGTTGTCGCCGTAAACGGCACGCCACTTAAGGTGATTTGTCCACTCTCCTGCGGCCTGCAGGCAAACAGTAAACGTCCAATCTCTTCCTGACCGGCGCCACGCAGACCGGCGAGTGCTACCATCTCACCGGCACGCAGCTCGAAGGAGACCGGCCCGGTATCGCCCACTTTGACGTTGTCCATTTTCAACAGCACCGGCGCGCTGGCATCGGGTAAGGCCTGACGCCGATCGCCGCCGAGGCTTTCACCCACAATCAGTTCGACCAGACCACGCAGGCTATAGCGGCCGATATCGCCGCCTCCGGCGTAGCAGCCGTCGCGCATCGCACAAACGGTATCCGCCATCTCCATCACCTCATCCAGGCGGTGGGTGATGTAAATCATGCCGACCTGCTTCTCGCGCAGGATGTTCATCACGCGGAACAGGTGGCGGACATCGTCAGCAGGCAGTGAAGCAGTCGGTTCATCGAGCACCAGCACCGAGGCATCAACGGCCACCGCGCGGGCAATCGCCAGCAGGGATTTTTCGGTGCGGGAAAGGTCAAACACGCGGTCATCCGGGTCGAGCTGAATGCCGATATCTTCCAGCGCTTTTTGCGCCTGGCGTTTGGTGGCCGCCCAGTCAATCAGGCCAAAGCGACGGGGGAAACCCATCACCAGCGCCATGTTTTCGGCGACGGTCATCCACTCTACCAGGCCTAAATCCTGATGAATAAAGGCGATGGGTTGTTCGTTACCCTGACGTAACGCGGCGGCGGAATCCACCGGCTGCCCGCGAAACAGGATCTCTCCGCCATCACGGGAATAAACGCCCGCCAGCACCTTAATCAGCGTCGATTTACCGGCACCGTTTTCTCCCAGCAGCGCTACAACCTGGCCCGGATAAATATCCAGGCTGACGTTATTGACCGCCACGTTTCCACCAAAGCGCTTGATAATGTGGCGCATGGATAACAACGGAGACAACACTGCTGCTTCTGCCATTTAAGGTGACCTCCCGCCGTGTGGGAAAGAACGTTTTACATGCTATAAATTTCACTATGCGAAATCTGATTTCAAATATATCGATCATGATTTGACAAAGCAATCGGTGAGGTTGTTTTTGAAATTCAATAAAATCAGATAATTACAAAATTTCTGTTCAGATCGTGAAGTGAAACACACTTTGCGCTACCATCAGAGCGGGTCGAAAAGGGGAGCTGACGCGATGGACACAAAAGAGAGAGAAATGACGCAAGATAAAGAAAGGCCTGCGGGAAGCCAGAGCCTGTTCCGCGGGTTGATGCTGATTGAAATCCTCAGTAACTATCCGAACGGTTGCCCGCTGGCGCACCTTTCGGAGCTGGCGGGCTTGAACAAAAGCACCGTCCATCGCCTGCTGCAGGGGCTTCAGTCCTGCGGCTATGTGACGCCCGCACCCGCGGCCGGTAGCTATCGACTGACCACCAAGTTCATTGCGGTGGGGCAAAAAGCGCTCTCCTCGCTGAATATCATCCACGTTGCTGCGCCGCACCTCGAGACGTTGAACCTGGTTACCGGCGAAACGGTGAACTTCTCCAGCCGGGAAGATGATCACGCCATTCTGATTTACAAGCTGGAACCCACCACCGGGATGCTGCGCACGCGGGCCTATATCGGCCAGCATATGCCGCTGTACTGCTCGGCGATGGGCAAGATCTACATGGCTTTTGGTCACCCTGACTATGTCGAGAGCTACTGGGAAACTCACCAGGATATTATTCAGCCGCTGACCCGAAATACCATCACCGGGCTGCCCGCAATGCATGATGAACTGGCGCAGATCCGCGAGCGCAATATGGCGATGGACCGGGAAGAGAACGAACTGGGCGTCTCCTGCCTGGCGGTGCCGGTGTTCGATATCCATCGCCGGGTGCCTTATGCGATCTCTATCTCCCTGTCGACCTCGCGCCTGAAGCAGGTGGGCGAAAAGAACTTGCTGAAACCGCTGCGCGATACCGCAGAGGCGATTTCACGTGAGCTGGGTTTTGCCGTACGGGAAAACTAAGGCAGATGACCAAATTCCGCTGACGTAACGAAAAAAAGACCGCTGACTCCATTCAGGATCAAGGCGCGCAGGAGGATATTTCTGGCACGCTGCCGTTTTATCCCCAATGGAGCAGTGGATGAACCGTTTTATCATCGCGGATGCCCAGAAGTGTATTGGCTGCCGTACCTGTGAAGTGGCCTGCGTGGTCTCCCATCAGCACGACCAAAGTTGTTCGACGGTTTCTGCGACTCAGTTTGCGCCACGCATTCGCGTGGTGAAAAGCGATGCGCTGTCTACGGCCACCCTGTGCCGGCAATGTGAAGACGCTCCCTGTGCTAATGTCTGTCCGGTTGAAGCTATCCAGCGCGACCGTGGGGTCTGGCGCGTCGACCAGCGGCGCTGTATCGGCTGTAAAAGCTGTATGGTGGCCTGCCCGTACGGGGCGATGAGCGTGATGATGACCGGGGAAGGGGTGCAGGCGTTGAAATGCGATTTATGCAGCCACACCGACGAAGGCCCGGCCTGCGTGGCGGCCTGTCCGACCCAGGCGCTGCAATGCATGGAACCGATCGAGCTGGAAAGACTTAGCGCTGAGCGTCGCCAGCGCATGGCGCTGGCGATGTAGCGATGATGCTTGCGGCGTGTTCCCCGGAAGTGGCGCTGGCGCGCCTGTCCGGGCTACGGGTTAGCAGATGGCGATGAGCCGGTTACGCGGCGCCCTGTTCACTCCAGGCCCGCTCAATCTCTTCGGCGAGGATTTTCACGCCCGCTTCGATTTTTTCCGGGTCCGGTACGTAGTTCATACGCATACATTGATGGGTGTGCGGCCAGGGTTTATCCAGCCCCGGGAAGAAGTAATCGCCCGGCACCATCAGCACGCCACGCTTTTTCAAACGCTGATACAGCAACTCGGTGGAGATCGGCAGATCTTTAAACCACAGCCAAAGGAAAATCGCCCCTTCCGGCTTATGAATCAGGCAGCGTTCTTCGGAAAGATAGCGGCGAATGGTGGCGATCGTCTCCTGTACGCGCTGGTAATAGAACGGCTTAATCACCGTTTCTGACAGCCGCAGCAGGTCATGGCGTTTGATCATTTCACACATCATTGCCGGGCCCATTCCGCCTGGCGCCAGGCTAATAATCCCGTTCATATTGCTGATGGCGGTAATAATCTTTTCATTGGCGATGATGATGCCGCAGCGGCTGCCTGGTAGCCCCAGTTTTGACAGGCTCATGCACAGCACGATATTGGGGTTCCACAGCGGCCTGGCGTCGCTGAAGATAATGCCCGGGAACGGCACGCCATAGGCGTTATCAATCACCAGCGGCACCCCATGCTGATGGGCCAGCGCATCGAGTTTGATCAGCTCTTCATCGGTAATGACGTTGCCGGTGGGGTTGGTTGGGCGAGAGACGCAAATCATGCCGGTCTCTTCGGTTATCTGCAGGTGCTCGAAATCGACGTGGTATTTAAACTGGCCTTCCGGCAGCAGTTCGATATTCGGTCGTGTTGCGACAAACAGATCCTCTTCGAGGCCCGAGTCAGCGTAGCCGATATACTCCGGCGTCAGCGGGAACAGGACTTTACGGGTGGTGCCATCCGCACGGCGCCCGGCAAAGAGGTTAAATAAGTAGAAAAATGCACTCTGACTGCCATTTGTTAGTGCAATATTCTGTGGTTCAATCTCCCAGCCCAGTTCGTCCCGCAGCATCTCCGCCAGCAGAGTCAGCAGCTCGCTTTTCCCCTGCGGGCCGTCGTAATTGCAAAGCGCATCAAGGGCTTTGCCGTTGCTCAGCATATCGGCCAGCAGATTGTTGAAGTAGTCGTTCATCTCTGGGATCTGTGCGGGATTGCCGCCGCCCAGCATGATGGCGCCTGGCGTGCGCAGGCCGTCATTGAGGTCTTCCATCAAGCGGGTAATGCCCGAATGACGGGTGAATTTGTCGCCGAAAAGTGAAAATGTCATCGCGGATAATCTATCGGTCTTCCTGGAAAGTGGGTAACCATAACGCCAGCGTTAGCGCGGTGCAAATCGGCAGGATCGACAAAGGTATCGTGATTATTCTTTGATTATTTTGTTCTGCAGTTATTTATTCTGTTAAAGCTCCTCCGGGAACGGAGGAGCCTTCAGAAGGCGGGTTAGCGCTGGCCTGCCCACACCACCATGACTTTGTCATCGCCGCTTTCGCGGGTGAAGCCATAGCCCTGCGGCATCGAGAGCGTGGTCTGTTTACCCATGCCAATCGCCGGGTGGCGGGCGCGGAACTGGCCGAGCTTCTGCCAGTGGCTGACGCTGAGGGCGGCTTTACCCTCGACATCCTGCCAGTTCATATCGGAACGGGTTCCCTGCAGCGGATCGGACCCGGTAGGGCCAAACGGCCTGGCGGACTCATCGCCGTAGAAGATCTGTACCGCTCCTGGCGCCAGCAGCAACAGTTCTGCCGCCGACGAGCCGCCTTCACGGAACAGGCGGGTATCGTGAGAGGAGAGGTAGCTCAGGACGTTAAAGGTCTGCAGTTTATCCGCCATCTGTTGCCAGGTCAGATCAATCCCGGAGAGGCAGCCTGACGCCTTCGCCGCCTGGTCTTGATAGTCGAAGTTAATCATCGCATCAAAGCCGTGGCGGTAGTAATCGCTCTGCATCACGCCGTGGCCCCAGGCTTCGCCGGTCATCCAGAACGGGGCGTTATCCAGCGCTTTGTCCGGGTTGGCCTGTTTCCATTCCGCCAGCGCTGCGGTGGCCTGAGTTTTCAACTGTTGCCATGCGGCCTGTTCAACGTGCTTAGCGGTATCAACCCGGAAGCCATCGATGCCATAGTCACGTACCCACTGACTCAGCCAGTGGGTCAGATAATCGCGCGGCGTGTAGCCGGGGATCGCTTTTGCCGCAGTGTCCGGCTTCTGTTGATAGAAGTTTGGCAGCCCGGAGGCGGTGGTCGATTCGGTTTTCAGGTCCGGCAGGAAGGCCAGCGACATGGTCAGATCGTCAAAACCGGGGTTGTCGTAGTCGCCAATATCGGTGCGGATCCACTTTTTCCCCCACCATTTTTCCCAGCCGGCTTTATCGCTGAAGTTGATGTAGTCGTTAAAGCTGTGCCAGCTCTGGCCAGGGCCGGGCTTCCAGTCGGTCCAGTGTTGCCCAAGCGTCTTTTTCAGCTCGTCGCCTTGCAGGTACAGGGAGCCGAATTTGAACTCCTGCATGTCGGCAAGCGTGGCGTAGCCGATATGGTTCATCACCACGTCGAACAGAATGCGAATACCGCGTTTGTGGGCCTCATCGACCAGGCGGCGTAAATCTGCCTCGGTGCCCATGTTGGCATCCAGCTTAGTCCAGTCCTGGGCGTAGTAGCCGTGATAAGCGTAATGGGGGAAATCACCTTTGGTTCCGCCGCCGACCCAGCCGTGTATTTGCTCCAGCGGCGAGCTTATCCACAATGCGTTAACGCCTAATGTCTTCAGGTAATCCAGTTTGCTGGTCAGGCCCTGCAGGTCACCACCGTGGAAGGTGCCAATTTCCTGCATACCGTCTTTGTGGCGCCCGTAGCTGTTGTCGTTCGCCGGATTGCCGTTAACAAAGCGATCGGTCAGGACGAAATAGACGGTGGCGTTATGCCAGTTGAAAGGGGCGTCGGCGGCGGTTTTTGCCTGCTCGAGCAACAGTAAGCCGTTGCTGTTGTGGGCTGGCTGCAGGGTGATTTTTCCGCCGCTGACCGTGGCCATATTGCCGCTGTAGAAATCACGGACCTGGCTGCCTTCAGCAAAGGTTTTGCTGACATCCAGCGTCAGCGGCTTGCCGTCCCATTTAGGGCACTGGCGCAGCGGCGTGGCCGATGCCGTCGCCGGCTCTTTTTCCTCCAGCGAGATCATCAACGTCGGCGTACCAGAACGGGTGTCAACTGCCAGGGTGTACAGACCTTCGCGGAATACCCGCCACTGTACAGGGGTCCCGTGGCAGGGTTCCATCGACAGCATCTGGTTGAGTTTTATGGCCCCGGCGGGCTGCCAGCACTGTTGGTCAAAATTAATCTGCAAAGGACGTGTACCCTTCGCCACCTCATTTTGACTGATAAATCGGCCGCTGCCCTCTTCAGTGAAGGCAGGAAAATCAGCGGTGGTCCAGGCGGCGAACGCCATCCCAGGCAACAACAGCGACGCAAGCGCAGCGAGTTTCATTCTGGAGTCCTGTGAGCGGTTTTTGCCTAGTGTGCCCGGTAAGCTCAGGGATGAAATCATCCCGCAGAGGCTTTTGCAGGGATGACGAAAAGGGGTGAGTGATGAAGGTCAAAAAATAGACAAAAAATGAGACGGCGCTAGCATTTTCGTACCCTCATAAGGGCACCGAAACCGATTTCAGATGACAGCATTTAGGAATTGGACTATTTCTGTTAGTGCTCTCACTGGGTATTTTTGATACTATTCGCGACTCAATTAACGTTTTTTTGCGTAAAACAAGGTGTTGGAATGATTAAATCCGACCAGGAGATCTAATGATATCGATTCCCATGCGACGATATGGGGCTGCGATACTCATGTTACTTACCTGCATATTTTCAGGTAGTGTGTTGGCAACAACCCACACAGCAACAACGAGTCATAAAGCCTCAAAAGTTACAAAAAGTAGTCAAGTTAAGGTAAGCAGTAAACAAGAGTATTCTCGCAATAGTGTAAAGAGCAGTTCACTTCCTGATTTGCGAAAATACCCTTCCGGGACACCAAGGAAAAAAGCGTTTCTCCGGACAGTAATGCCTTATATTACTAAACAAAATCAGGTGATTACCGCCGACCGCAACTGGCTTGTTACTAAGCAGTACGACTCGCGCTGGTCACCGACAGAGCGTTCACGTCTGAAGGACATTGCGTCACGCTATAAAGTGAAATGGTCTGGTAATACCCGGCACATTCCATGGAACACGCTGATGGAACGCGTTGATATCATTCCGAACAGTATGGTTGCGACGATGGCGGCAGCGGAAAGTGGTTGGGGTACGTCCAAACTGGCGCGTATGAACAACAACCTGTTTGGTATGAAATGCGGCGGCGGTAACTGCCAGGGTGCAATGAAAGGCTATTCTCAGTTTGATTCTGTAGAGCAGTCAGTTCAGGCTTACGTGACTAACCTGAACACACACCCGGCGTACAAATCCTTCCGAAAATCCCGCGCGCAGCTGCGTAAAACGGATCAGGAAGTGACTGCCAGCACCATGATTCATAAGCTGAAGGGCTATTCGACCAAAGGGTCGAGCTACAACAACTATCTCTTCGCGATGTATCAGGACAATCAGCGCTTAATCGCTGCTCATATGTAATTGAAAATGCCCGGTGCGTAAGCCCGGGCATTTTTGTTTCCGCACTTTTCCCTGCTATCTGTCTCTGCTACATGCCCTACATCATCACTTCACTGTGCCGGTCCCGGTACTCCTTCGGCGTGACGTCGTACTCTTTCTTAAACACCGAATAGAAATATTGCAGTGACGGATAGCCGCACATCTGTGAGATTTCGTTAATTGACAGCGTGGTGGAGACCAGCAGGCTGCGGGCCTTTTCTAACTTCTCGCTATGAATGATGGTGTGAATGGTATCGCCCACCTCCTCCTTGAAGCGCTTCTCGAGGTTGGAGCGGGAGATGCCGACGGCATCCAGCACCTGTTCGACCTTAATGCCTTTGCAGGCGTTATTGCGGATGTAGTGCATCGCCTGAATAACCGAGGGATCGCTCAGTGAGCGATAGTCCGTTGAGCGGCGCTCGACGACACGCATGGGCGCAACCAACCGGCGCTGAAGCGGCAGCGGCTCATTATCCAGCAGACGATGCAGCAGCTTTGCCGCCTGGTAGCCCATCTGGCGGGTTCCCTGGGCCACTGAGGAGAGCGCGACGCGCGACAGGTAACGGGTCAGTTCTTCGTTATCAATCCCAATGACGCACAGCTTCTCCGGTACCGGGATATGCAGCAGTTCGCAGGCCTGCAACACATGGCGGGCCCGGGCGTCAGTCACCGCGATGATGCCGGTTTGCGGTGGCAGCGTCTGTAGCCAGTCGGCCAGGCGATTCTGGGCGTGCTGCCAGTTTTCTGGCGCGGTCTCCAGTCCCTGATAGACCACACCGCGATATTTCTCTTTTGCGACCAGCTGACAGAACGCATGCTCGCGCTCCACCGCCCAGCGCTTACCGCTGGAGGTTGGCAGGCCGTAGAACGCGAAACGCTGCACGCCTTTTTCTTTCAAATGCAGAAAGGCGCTCTCAACCAGCGCGGCGTTATCCGTCGCGATATAGTGCACCGGAGGATAGTCGTCGGGATGGTGATAGGATCCGCCTACACCGATAATCGGGACCTCGACCCCCGCGAGCAGTTTTTCAATTTCCGGATCGTCATAATCGGCAATAACGCCGTCGCCCAACCACTCCCTGATGTTCTCAATTCGCGCCCGAAAATCCTCTTCAATGAAGATGTCCCATTCCTGTTGCGATGCCTGTAAATATTCACCAACCCCTTCGACAACCTGCCGGTCATAGGCTTTGTTGGCATTGAACAGCAGCGTAATACGGTGGCGCTTTGCAAACATAGTGTTGTTCCCTGGTCTTTCTGACTGGCCATACAATACCGGCCAATGCCCGAATCATGACAAGCGTCTTATGCGCAAATCTGGTGGTAGCGCAAAAAATTCGGGCATTATTTTCTTAACGGACCTATCCGCGACGTTTGGTTGCTGAATCCATCCATACCGCCAGCAGCAAAATGGCGCCTTTGACGATGTACTGCCAGAAGGTCGCGACGTCCATCATGCTCATGCCGTTATCCAGCGCCGACATAATAAAGGCCCCCATGACCGCTCCTGCGACGCTCCCCACGCCGCCGGCCAGGCTGGTACCGCCGATCACGCAGGCGGCGATGGCGTCCAGCTCAGCAATGTTCCCGGCGGAAGGCGAACCGGCCCCCAGTCGCGAGCTCAGAATCAGGCCGGCGATCGCCACCATCAGGCCATTGATAGCAAAGACCGCCAGTTTGGTGCGCTCGACGCTGATGCCGGACAGACGCGCGGCTTCCAGATTACCGCCAATGGCGTAGATCCGGCGGCCAAACGCGGTGCGGGTCGCCATAAACATGCCTGCCAGCAGCAGGGCCGCCAGAATCAGCACCGGCGTCGGGACGCCGCGATAATCGTTTAATAACCAGATGGCGCCTAACACAATAACCGCGGTAATGCTCTGACGCGCCACCGTTGAGGTGGGGGCCGGCGTGGTTAACCCCAGCGACTGGCGACGCAGGCGACCGCGCCACTGCCAGACAATAAAGGCTGCCATGCCAACCACCCCGATGCCGAAGCCCAGGCCATCGGGCAGATAGCTTTGGCCAATTTGCGACATCGCCGGGCTGGTGGGGGAGACGGTGGTGCCGTTGGTGATACCGATCAGAATACCGCGGAACGCCAGCATCCCGGCGAGGGTCACGATAAACGACGGGACTTTACGATAGGCAACCCACCAACCGTTCCAGGCACCAAGCAGCAGCCCCATGACCAGCGTGACCACGATGGTCAGCGGCAGCGGCCAGCCAAGCCAGACGTCAAAAATCGCCGCCGCACCGCCGAGCAAGCCCATCATGGAACCCACGGAGAGGTCGATCTCCGCCGAAATAATCACGAAGACCATGCCGACCGCCAGAATCCCGGTGATCGCCGTCTGCCGTAGCAGGTTGGAAATATTACGTGCGCTTAAATAGGCACCTTCGGTGGCCCAGGTGAAGAACAGCATGATCACCACAATCGCGGCGAGCATGACGAAAACCTGTAGGTTCAGCCCCTTGAGTCCAGGCAGACCAGCAGGGGCGGGCGGGATAACTTTAATCTCAGACGACGTGTTTTTCGACATGGGGTTCGCTCCTCAGCGCGGCTTCCATCACCTGTTCCTGGGTCAGATCGTGGTTGACTAAATTGGCTTTCAGCTTGCCTTCATGCATCACCAGCACCCGATCGCTTAACCCCAGCACCTCGGGGAGTTCGGATGAGATGACGATGACGGCGATACCTTGCTGCACCAGTTGATTAATCAATTTGTAGATTTCGTATTTCGCACCGATATCGATGCCGCGGGTTGGCTCATCGAGGATCAGGATGCGTGGATTCAGCAACAGGCAGCGGGCCAGAATCGCTTTCTGCTGATTTCCGCCGCTCAGACGGCCGATGGCCAGCTCTGACGAGGACGTTTTGATTTTCAGCCGCTGAATGGATTGCTGAATGCAGTGCTGCTCGGCGGCATCATCCAGGCTGCTCAGCGGGCCGGTAAACTGATCTAACGCCGCCAGGGTGATGTTCTTCCCGACCGCCATTACCGGAACGATGCCATCTTTCTTGCGATCCTCCGGCACCATGGCGATACCGTGAGCGATGGCCTGCTGGCAGTGATGAATGGCAACCTGTTGCCCGTCAATGAAAATGTCTCCCTGCCAGCGCCCCGGCCAGACGCCAAACAGGCATTGCACGGCCTCGGTGCGCCCGGCGCCGACCAGACCGGCAATGCCAAGAATTTCGCCTTTATGCAGAGAGAAGGAGACATCGTTGACCCGCTTAATGTGGCGATTCACCGGGTGCCATGCGGTTAAATGCTCGACGCGTAGAATTTCGTCGCCGCGCTCGTGTGGTTCGTTGGGGTAGAGGGCGGTGAGTTCGCGGCCCACCATCATGGTGATCACGTCATCTTCATTCATACCGCTGGCGTCACGGGTGCCAATATGCTGACCGTCGCGAATGACGCAGATGGTGTCGGAGATGGCCTTCACCTCATTCAGCTTGTGGGAGATATAAATACAGGCGATCCCGTGAGCCTGGAGATCGCGAATGATATTCAGCAGAATCGCCGTTTCCTGCTCGGTTAATGACGCCGTCGGTTCATCGAGGATTAATAAACGAACCTGCTTATTGAGCGCTTTAGCAATTTCAACCAGTTGCTGTTGACCAAGGCCTAAATCGCCGACGCGGGTATCAGGTGAAATGGCTAAATTAACCTGGGCCAGCAGTTTCTGACAGCGCAGGGTCATGGTTTCATAATCGAGAAAACCATGGCGGGATATTTCCGCACCAAGAAAAATATTCTCCAGTACGCTCAGGTGTTTCACCAGTGCGAGTTCCTGATGAATAATGGCAATACCTTTGCGTTCGGTGTCACGAATATGGTGAGGGGTGATCGTTTCACCGGCAAAAACAATCTCCCCTTGATAGCTGCCGTGAGGATAAATGCCGCACAAGACTTTCATCAGGGTGGATTTACCCGAGCCATTTTCACCACATAAAGAGACAATTTCCCCGGCATTGAGCCGCAAGCTGATATTATCCAGCGCTTTGACGGTGCCGAAGGATTTGGTGATGTTTTTCATTTCGAGTAACCAGGACATAGATGCTCCGCATAAGCGATATCCGGCTGGACAGAAATAACGCCCCGGCAGGGGCGTCGGGGGTTATAATTCGCTTTTTTTGTGGAACCCGTCTTTAATCACCGTTTGTTCGATGTTGCCTTTATTCACTTCAACCGGGGTTAACAGCCGGGCCGGGACATCTTTCAGTCCGTTATTCAGCGTGGTATCGGCCTTCGGTTGCTTATCGTTGCCTAACTCAACGGCGATCTCCGCCGCGGTCGTGGCCAGGGTGGTGATCGGTTTGTAGACGGTCATCGTCTGGGTACCGGCAATGATCCGTTTCACGCCGGCAAGGTCGGCATCCTGACCGGATATCGCCACTTTGCCTGCCAGGCCCTGGGAGCTTAATGCGTGAATGGCGCCGCCGGCGGTAGCGTCATTAGACGCGACGACCGCATCAATTTTGTTGTTGTTGGCGGTGAGCGCATTTTCCATAATTTTCAGCGCATTTTCCGGCAGCCAGCCGTCAACCCACTGGTCGCCGACAATTTTAATTTTGCCTTCATCGATATACGGCTTGAGGACTTTCATCTGCCCGGCACGGAACAGTTTGGCGTTGTTATCGACCGGAGATCCGCCCATCAGGAAATAATTCCCCTGCGGGGTTTTATCAACCAGGCTCTGGGCCTGCATTTCGCCGACTTTTTCGTTATCAAATGAAATATAGAAATCGATGTCGGCGTTGTTGATCAGGCGGTCGTAGGCCAGGACTTTAATCCCTTCCTGTTTCGCTTCTTTAATGACATTACTTAATACCTGACCGTTGTAAGGAATAATAACCAGCACATCAACGCCGCGGTTTATCATATTTTCGATTTGCGACATTTGTGTTTCTTCATTACCATTGGCGGACTGCACAAATACTTTCGCACCTAATGATTCGGCTTTGTTGACAAAAATATCACGATCTTTCTGCCAACGTTCAAGACGGAGATCGTCAATGGCCATGCCAATCTTAACTTCTTTAGCAATACCCGCCATGCTGGTGAGCAGGAGTGAAGCACAGAGCGTGAGGCAAAGGTTCTTTATCTTCATAATAATAACGCCTTTTTTGTAGGGTGCAGGATAAGACGAACGGGGTAAAGAAACGGCCTGATACTTAGTAGATTCTTAACAGCCAGAGGACTGCTGGCAATTATCTGTGCTTATTTTGCGGTTACGAAATTTCGTTTGTTTGCTGATTTATGACCACGATCTTATTTTTAAAAATGATGGTTTGCGCTATATCATTGATATGACTCTGAAGAGAAAATGACGGCGCGATTATTAATATTGCGTTATGGGATCTGGCGCACGTTTGTGGATTCTCTCAATGGTGGTGTGAAATAACGTAATTGAGGAAAGTAAAACAGCGATTCTATATTGAGGTCAGACGAATTACCCGCCGCATCCCTGAATATGGAGTTCATTATGCAGACCTATTTCGATCAACTCGATCGCGTTCGTTATGAAGGCCCGAAAACCACTAACCCGCTGGCATTCCGTCACTACAACCCGGATGAGCTGGTGTTGGGCAAACGTATGGAAGAGCATCTGCGGTTTGCCGCCTGCTACTGGCATACGTTCTGCTGGAACGGGGCCGATATGTTTGGCGTGGGCTCTTTTAACCGTCCGTGGCAGCAGCCGGGCGATGCACTGGAAATGGCCAAACGTAAAGCCGATGTCGCCTTTGAGTTTTTCCACAAGCTGAACGTCCCCTATTACTGCTTCCACGATGTTGACGTCTCTCCGGAAGGCGCCTCGCTGAAAGAGTACCTGGAGAATTTCTCCCGGATGGTGGATGTGCTGGCGGCGAAGCAGGAACAAAGCGGCGTGAAGCTGCTGTGGGGCACGGCAAACTGCTTCACCAACCCGCGCTACGGTGCCGGAGCAGCGACTAATCCGGATCCGGAAGTCTTCAGTTGGGCGGCGACTCAGGTC
Organism: Klebsiella sp. B345; assembly: GCF_051131735.1. Taxonomy (NCBI): domain Bacteria; kingdom Pseudomonadati; phylum Pseudomonadota; class Gammaproteobacteria; order Enterobacterales; family Enterobacteriaceae; genus Klebsiella; species Klebsiella sp. B345. The sequence goes on along the minus strand of NZ_CP180443.1, from coordinate 2,747,270 downwards.
GTGACCGCCATGGATGCGACCCACAAACTGGGCGGGGAAAACTATGTCCTGTGGGGCGGTCGTGAAGGTTACGAAACCCTGCTGAATACCGACCTGCGCCAGGAACGTGAGCAAATTGGTCGTTTCATGCAGCTGGTGGTTGAACACAAACATAAAATCGGTTTCCAGGGTACGCTGCTGATTGAACCTAAACCGCAGGAGCCGACCAAGCATCAGTACGATTACGATGCTTCTACCGTCTACGGCTTCCTTAAGCAGTTCGGCCTGGAAAAAGAGATCAAGCTGAATATTGAAGCCAACCACGCAACCCTGGCCGGCCATTCGTTCCACCACGAAATTGCCACCGCCATTGCGCTGGGGCTGTTCGGTTCCGTCGACGCTAACCGCGGCGACCCGCAGCTGGGCTGGGACACCGACCAGTTCCCGAACAGCGTGGAAGAGAATGCGTTGGTGATGTATGAAATCCTGAAAGCGGGCGGCTTTACCACCGGCGGGCTGAACTTTGATGCCAAAGTGCGTCGCCAGAGTACCGACAAATACGATCTGTTCTATGGTCATATTGGGGCGATGGATACCATGGCACTGTCGCTGAAAGTAGCTGCGCGTATGATTGAAGAGGGCGAGCTGGATAAGCGCGTCGCGAAACGCTACGCCGGCTGGAACGGCGATCTGGGCCAGCAAATCCTGTCCGGGAAAATGACCCTGATGGAGATCGCCCAGTACGCGGCGCAGCATAATCTGGCGCCGCAGCATCAGAGCGGCCATCAGGAACAGCTGGAGAATCTGGTTAACTATTATCTCTTTGATAAGTAATGATGACGCCCGGCTCTGCCGGGCGTTGCACTAGTATGCATGCGCGCGCCACGGTTAGCCGTGGCGCGCGGTTAAGGAGAGTCCGTATGTACATCGGGATTGATTTAGGCACCTCGGGCGTGAAGGCCATTCTGCTCAATGAGCAGGGCGAGCTCCTGGCGTCGCACACCGCGCCCCTCAACGTATCGCGCCCACACCCGCTGTGGTCTGAACAAGACCCCGAGCACTGGTGGCTGGCGACAGACCGCGCCATGCAGGCGTTGGGTGCACAGCACGCGCTGCGCGACGTCAAAGCCATCGGTATTGCCGGGCAGATGCACGGCGCCACGTTGCTGGATAAACAGCAGCGGGTCCTGCGTCCGGCGATTCTGTGGAATGATGGTCGTAGCGGAGACGAGTGCGCCGAGCTGGAACAGGCCGTGGGGCGCTCGCGGCAGATTACCGGCAACCTGATGATGCCGGGTTTCACCGCGCCGAAATTACTCTGGGTTCAGCACCATGAACCTGAGGTTTTCCGTCAAGTTGATAAAGTTCTGTTGCCGAAAGATTACCTCCGTCTGCGGATGACCGGCGATTATGCCAGTGATATGTCAGATGCCGCCGGTACCCTGTGGATGGATGTCGAAAAACGCGACTGGAGCGATGAGATGCTCGCCGCCTGCGGCCTGAGCCGCGATAACATGCCTGCGCTGTTCGAAGGCTGTGAAGTGACGGGTACGCTGCGTGCCGAGGTCGCTCAGACCTGGAATATGCCGCAGGCGCTGGTGGTGGCTGGCGGCGGCGATAACGCAGCCGGTGCGGTCGGCGTGGGGATGGCGGATGCGGGCCAGGCCATGCTCTCCCTGGGAACCTCCGGGGTCTATTTTGCGGTTAGCAACGGCTTTCTTAGCAAGCCTGAAAGCGCGGTGCACAGTTTTTGCCACGCCCTGCCGGGTCGCTGGCATTTGATGTCGGTGATGCTGAGTGCCGCTTCCTGTCTGGATTGGGCCGCAAAACTGACCGGCCTCGGCACGGTGCCTGCGCTGATAGCCGCGGCGGAATCGGCGAATGAGAATAGTGATACGATCTGGTTTTTACCCTATCTCTCCGGTGAGCGTACTCCGCACAATAACCCGCACGCCAAAGGCGTCTTTTTTGGTCTGACCCATCAGCACGGCCCGGCGGAGCTGGCGCGCGCGGTGCTGGAAGGCGTGGGTTATGCGCTGGCGGACGGTATGGACGTGGTGCATGCCTGCGGCGTGAAACCGGAAAGTATCACCCTGATTGGCGGCGGGGCGCGCAGTCCCTGGTGGCGGCAGATGCTGGCGGATATCAGCGGCCAGCAGCTTGATTTTCGCACCGGCGGTGACGTCGGGCCAGCCCTTGGCGCTGCTCGCCTGGCGCAGCTGGCGCTGCATAAAGGTGTGGCGTTCTCCGACCTGCTGCCGCAATTGCCGCTGGAACAGGCGCACCGACCCGACGCTGAGTGTTTTGCCCGCTATGCGCCGCGCCGGGAAACCTTCCGGCAGATTTATCAGCAGCTGCTGCCGCTGATGTCGTCATAAATCCGGGGGGTTAGCTGACCAGACGTCGGGTATCCAGGCGCTGTAGCAGTATCGACAGCAGCAGGCTGCCCGACAGCGCCGTACCAAACACCCACAAAATATCCAGCAGCGGCCAGCGGGTCAGCACCAGGCCGCTGGCTCGTAGCGCATGAATAAGCAATGCATGAAAGCCGTAGATCCCCAGCGAGTGGCGGGCAATCAGCGCCAGGAAAGGGATCTGGCGCTGATTTAGCGTATTTTTTACTAGCGTAAACAGGGCTATCGCGCAGATAAACACCGCCGGTCCGCAGTATAAATACCAGGTATCGCCGAAGTCGCCCCGCCATGACAGCTCGTGCAGGGTCCCGCGTGAAATCACCCAGATCGCCGTGGCAACAAGCCCGGCGCACAACAGCGTGAGCCATTTTTTCTCCGTCTCCATCATGCCTATTGCCCGGCCCAGCACGCCGTACAGGACGTAGTAAAACGTATCGCCGTTGATGTAGAGGTTGAGCGGCAGCCATTCGATGCCGCCGGCTTTGAGCGACACCATGTTGGGGTTCGCCAGCAGGCCGATGACCAGCATCAGGACCAGCAGCATTTTGGGCGCCACCTGTTTCACCTGCAGCAGCGGAGAGAGCAGGTAAATGACGATGATGGCGAAGAAAAACCACAGGTGATAGAACACCGGCTTTTGCAGCAGATTCTTCAGCGACAGCAGTACGTTGATATGGGTGAACAAGGTGATGTAGAGCAGCGATAGCGCGCTATAGAACAGTACACACAGGACGATACGCAGGAAATGCCGCGGCTGGGCGCTGCGTTCACCGAAAAACAGATAGCCTGACATCATGAAAAACAGCGGGACGCTGGCCCGGGACGCGGAGTTAAGCAGGTTGGCAATATCCCAGTCCAGCAGGTTAATCGTGTGGGGATGGGTGATGTACCAGGTGGTGCTGTGGATCATCACCACCATCATGCATGCAATACCGCGCAAATGTGTAATCCAGCGTATTTTTTCCTGCATCAGTGCCTCAGTTGCTCCTGCTTAAAGAGAGTCTGACTTCCCTTACCGGAGGGTGTCGCAATGGAATATTCCGAGTTTCCCGCAATACTCTTGTCGGGATGTGGAGAGATTCGCACAATGGTCCGGTGATTTCACGTAGCCTGCAAGATAACAATTTGCTAACAAAACGGTTGGGAAAAATGGTGATGAAATATTTATTTTCTGGTCTGTTAGTGCTCCTGCTCGCGGGCTGCAGCCAGTCGCCAGCTCAGCCGGTGCAAAAAGCGCAGCGTGCGCGTATTACGCCGCAAATTACCCTGAATATGGAGCAACTGTGCAAGGATCAGGCCGCAAAACGCTATAGTACCGGAACCAGAATGGTTGACGTCAGCCGTTTTGAGCAGTTTCAGGGGAGCTACGAGCTCTCAGGCCTGACCTCGAAGAATGAGCACTTTATCTGTTCTTTTGACCCAGACGGGCAGTTTTTACATCTTTCTATGCGGTAAATCGGGCCCTGATGCCCCATGATGGCGCGAATTTCCGCAATTTTGTTTAAACAATACCGTTTCGTACTGTATATCTCGCATCCAGCGGGTATACTGATCCCTTCCTTTAAATCCACACGTATCCAGCACGAAATAATATGCAAAAGTTTGATACCAGGACCTTCCAGGGCCTGATCCTGACCTTACAGGATTACTGGGCTCGTCAGGGCTGCACCATTGTTCAACCACTGGACATGGAAGTCGGCGCCGGCACCTCTCACCCGATGACCTGCCTGCGTGCGCTGGGGCCAGAGCCGATGGCGACCGCCTATGTGCAGCCTTCCCGCCGTCCGACCGACGGTCGCTATGGCGAAAACCCGAACCGCTTACAGCACTATTACCAGTTCCAGGTGGTCATTAAGCCATCGCCGGACAACATTCAGGAGCTGTACCTTGGGTCTCTGAAAGAGCTGGGTATGGATCCGACCATTCACGATATTCGCTTCGTGGAAGACAACTGGGAAAACCCGACGCTGGGTGCCTGGGGTCTGGGTTGGGAAGTGTGGCTGAACGGCATGGAAGTGACGCAGTTCACTTACTTCCAACAGGTGGGTGGCCTGGAATGCAAACCGGTTACCGGTGAGATCACCTACGGTCTGGAGCGTCTGGCAATGTACATTCAGGGCGTAGACAGCGTTTATGACCTGGTCTGGAGCGACGGCCCGCTGGGTAAAACTACCTACGGCGACGTGTTCCATCAGAACGAAGTCGAGCAATCGACCTACAACTTTGAATACGCGGATGTCGACTTCCTGTTCTCCTGCTTCGAGCAGTATGAGAAAGAAGCACAGCAGCTGCTGGCGCTGGAAAACCCGCTGCCGCTGCCTGCCTACGAGCGTATTCTGAAGGCCGCCCATAGCTTCAACCTGCTGGATGCACGTAAAGCCATTTCCGTCACCGAGCGTCAGCGCTATATCCTGCGCATTCGCACCCTGACCAAAGCAGTGGCGGAAGCCTACTACGCTTCCCGTGAAGCCCTCGGCTTCCCGATGTGCAACAAAAACAAATAAGAGGCGGCCATGTCTGATAAAACTTTCCTGGTGGAAATCGGCACCGAAGAGCTGCCACCAAAAGCCCTGCGCAGCCTGGCTGAATCCTTTGCTGCGAACGTTACCGCGGAACTGGATGCTGCTGGCCTCGCCCACGGCGCCGTTGAATGGTTTGCTGCACCGCGTCGTCTGGCGCTGAAAGTCGCTAACCTGGCGGCATCTCAGCCGGATCGCGAAGTCGAAAAACGCGGCCCGGCAGTCTCTGCGGCGTTTGATGCAGAAGGCAAACCGAGCAAAGCGGCCGAAGGCTGGGCGCGTGGCTGCGGAATCACCGTCGACCAGGCCGAGCGTCTGGCTACCGATAAAGGCGAATGGCTGCTGTATCGTGCGCATGTGACGGGCGAAAGCGCCGAAGCGCTGCTGCCAAACATGGTAGCAACCTCACTCGCGAAACTGCCGATCCCGAAACTGATGCGTTGGGGCGACTCTGACGTCCACTTCGTCCGTCCGGTCCACACCGTGACGCTGCTGCTGGGCGATAAAGTGATCCCGGCAACGATTCTGGGTATCGCGTCTGACCGCGTGATTCGTGGTCACCGCTTTATGGGCGAACCGGAATTCACCATCGACAATGCCGATCAGTATCCGCAGATTCTGCTGGAGCGCGGCAAAGTGGTGGCGGATTACGCAACACGTAAAGCGATGATTAAAGCCGACGCAGAAGCCGCGGCGCAGAAGATTGGCGGTAAAGCCGATCTCAGCGAAAGCCTGCTGGAAGAGGTCACCTCGCTGGTCGAGTGGCCGGTAGTTCTGACGGCGAAATTCGAAGAAAAATTCCTCGCGGTACCGTCTGAAGCGCTGGTATACACCATGAAAGGTGACCAGAAGTACTTCCCGGTGTACGCCGAGGACGGCAAACTGCTGCCGAACTTTATCTTCGTGGCTAACATCGAATCTAAAGACCCGCAGCAGATCATCTCCGGTAACGAGAAGGTGGTCCGTCCGCGTCTGGCGGATGCGGAGTTCTTCTTCAACACCGACCGTAAAAAGCGTCTGGAAGATCATCTGCCGCGTCTGCAGACCGTGCTGTTCCAGCAGCAGCTGGGCACGCTGCGCGACAAAACCGACCGTATTCAGGCCCTGGCGGGCTGGATTGCCGGTCAGATCGGCGCCGATGTTAACCACGCGACCCGTGCGGGCCTGCTGTCGAAGTGCGACCTGATGACCAATATGGTCTTCGAGTTCACCGATACTCAGGGCGTCATGGGGATGCACTACGCGCGCCATGATGGCGAAGCCGAAGACGTTGCCGTCGCGCTGAACGAGCAGTACCAGCCGCGCTTCGCCGGTGATGACCTGCCGTCTAACCCGGTTGCCTGTGCGGTGGCGATTGCCGACAAGATGGACACCCTGGCGGGTATCTTTGGTATCGGCCAGCATCCTAAAGGTGATAAAGACCCGTTTGCGCTGCGTCGTGCCGCGCTGGGCGTGCTGCGCATCATCGTCGAGAAGAACCTGAATCTGGATCTGCAGACGCTGACGGAAGAAGCGGTGCGTCTGTACGGCGACAAGCTGACCAACGCGAAGGTTGTTGATGATGTTATCGACTTCATGCTCGGTCGTTTCCGCGCCTGGTATCAGGATGAAGGCTACACCGTTGACACCATTCAGGCGGTACTGGCGCGTCGTCCGACCCGTCCGGCAGATTTCGATGCCCGTATGAAGGCGGTCTCACACTTCCGTACTCTGGAAGCGTCATCTGCACTGGCTGCGGCCAACAAGCGTGTTTCCAACATCCTGGCGAAGTCCGATGAAGTTCTGAACGACATCGTTCACGCCTCGGTGCTGAAGGAATCTGCTGAGATGAACCTCGCCAGAAACCTGGTCGTACTGCGCGATAAGCTGCAGCCGTACTTTGCCGAAGGTCGTTATCAGGAAGCGCTGATCGAACTGGCTGCTCTGCGTGAGCCGGTGGATGAGTTCTTTGAGAACGTGATGGTGAATGCCGAAGATAAAGACGTGCGTATCAACCGTCTGACGCTGCTGTCGAAGCTGCGCGATCTGTTCCTGCAGGTTGCGGATATCTCTCTGCTGCAGTAACGGTTCGTCTGCATAATAAAAAACCTGCCCGATGGCAGGTTTTTTTATGCGCTAAGCGATGGATTAGCTCATCGAAAGGCCGTTCGGCCCTTCTGTTTTACTGCAGATTACCTGCAGTCAGGTTCTCTTTATCAAAGGCGTGGCTGACGTTGATACGATTCTGATGCACTGAGGTATCAATGTTTGAACCGGCTTCCGGCTGTGCAGGCTGACGTTCTGCGGCCATCACGCCAGAGGAAAGTGAAGCAGCCAGCAACAGGGCGGTGATCACGCTGATATTTTTCATTCTGTATTCCTTCTTCATCGTGTTGTCGTTGTCGCCTGTCTGGTTCACGTCCGGCGGCCCGGCAAAAACGGGGACGACTTATTTAGTCAGTTCGGCAGTCATATGTACGCGGTTGTTAAACTGGGCGCTGGTGATTTTGTATGACGCACCTTGTTCAGCAGCCTGAGCAGCAATTTTCGCTTCTGCGCGGTCCAGTGTGGAGGCGGTAGTGCTGATACTCTGGGCAAATGCACCGAAGGACATCAGGGAGAGGGCGGAAACTACAGCTAAAGTTTTGATGGATTTCATGGTCATATTCCTTAAGTGATTTTGTGTGTAAGAGCGCGTTGTTGCTCTGATGTGATAAATAATAGAGCGAAAATTGATTGATTAAAATTGGAACAATTTGCGCATCTAATTCAAAAAAATAGAATGATAATTGAGCGATAAAAATCACGCGATATTGCGAATGTTTTGCGTCTGCTGGCGGGGGAGAGTCGATTGGCCTGAAAGCGGTTGTTGGAAAATTAATCTTGTCATGAGGGGGCGGGTATGGCTATCCTGTGCCCCGACGAATCCCTCCTCTCACTGAGAGCACACTGAAATGGACCAACACGCCTGCTGAATTCGGATCCTTGCTAACGCACTGCGTCAGCAGGGGATGTATTGATTTCATTCAGGAGTGCTTATGGCCCATTGTGCCCAATCCCCCTCTTTTATTTTGCATCAGGTTACCTGTCAGTTTGCGACGGGAGAAATGCTTTTTGGTCCGCTGAATATCGCGCTGGAGACATCACTCTGCGGCCTGGTCGGGCGAAATGGCGTCGGGAAAACCCGGCTGCTGCGCCTGCTGGCGGGCATCGATTCGCCCTCAGGTGGACACATCGAACACGCTACCTCACTGGCCTATGTTGCTCAACAGCCGGCTATCACCTCCCGCACATCGCTGGCCGTCCTGTTGGGCTATGAGCCCATATTTTCTGCCTTGCGGCGGCTTGAGTGCGGTGAAGGACTGCCTGACGACGTCGATAGTCTGGAAGGTTTCTGGGATCTGCGCGATCGCCTGAGCGCGGCGTTTGAAGAGGCTGATCTGCCGGCGTTTTCCCCCGATCGACTCGCGTCGTCACTGAGCGGTGGGGAGCGGGTGAAAGCGTTACTGTGCGGGGCCTTTCTGTCAGGCTCGGACTATTTATTGCTGGACGAGCCAACTAACCACCTGGACAGACAGGGACGCGATTGGTTGTATCAGCAGCTTGAACGCTGGCCCGGCGGGGCGCTGATAGCCAGTCACGATCGCGCGCTGTTGGCCAACATGCCGCGCATACTTGAGCTCACGCCCGGCGCGCTGCGCAGCTACGGTGGCAACTACACCGATTATCAGCAACAGCGTGAAATAGAACAGCAGGCGGCGCGTTCGGCGTTGGAACATGCTGCGACCGAGCGCCGTCGCACGCGTGCCCGGATGCAAAAGGAGCATGATGCCAGCCAGCGACGCTCTGCTCAGACACTGCGTGTGGTTGATACGCTGAACATCGCCTCCTTTGAGCGGGTGAAATACAAAGGAGCGGCGAAGGAGCGTCCGGGTACATTGCAGCGCCAGCACCGGGAACAAAATAGTGCCCTGAACGCTGCGGTTGCTCAGGCACGTGAGCGGGTTGAAGAAGATGCTGCGGTGATGTTTACCCTGCCGGGAAGCCAGGTTGCCGCCGGCAAACAGGTATTCGTCCTCGATGCTTTACGGCTGGCCTTTTCTGACACGCCGCCGCTGGACTGGCGACTTGACGGACCGTTGCGCGTGGCGTTGCGGGGTCCAAACGGTTGTGGGAAAACCACGCTTCTGAAAACGTTGATGGGCCTGGTAGCACCTCTATCCGGCGAGTGTCGGGTATCGGTGCATACGGCCTGGTTGGATCAACACTTGTCGCAGCTGGATTTGTCGCTGTCGGTCATGGCGCACCTTAATCTTGATAATACTCCGCTGGAGGCAGGTGCATTACGCAGCCGTCTTGCCCGACTGCAGTTGGGGGCGGATAAAATTAATCTGCCGTTGTCGGCATTAAGCGGCGGCGAGCGATTAAAAGCCGCGCTGGCCTGTGTGCTGTGGCGGCGTGAAGCGGCGCAGCTTCTGTTGTTGGATGAGCCAACTAACCATCTTGATTTAGCGTCCACCCGGGCTATCGAGTCGGCATTAGCGACGTTTCCTGGGGCGATGATTGTCGTGTCGCATGACGATGATTTTCTGCAAGGATTGCGGCTGACCCACTCGCTGGAGTGGCGTAGGGAAGGCTGGCATTTTTCAGCGCTGTAAAAACAAAAAAACCGCCCTCTGTGAAGGCGGCGGTTTTGATCAGCAGATAAAAAAAATCCCCGCCGTAAGGCAGGGATCTTGAATTCTGAGCTTAATTTAAGCTTACAGGCTGGTTACGTTACCAGCTGCCGGGCCTTTAGCGCCGCTTTCGATGGTGAAGGAAACTTTCTGACCTTCATCCAGAGATTTGTAGCCATCGTTCATGATAGCGGAGAAGTGTACGAACACGTCTTTAGAACCGTCATCAGGAGTGATGAAGCCGAAGCCTTTGTCAGCGTTGAACCATTTTACGATACCAGTCATTTTACCGGACATAGCGAAATACCTTTAAATAATAAATGAACCTTTCGGCGATAAGGTCTGGACTACAGATTTGAAGCTATAAAGGGAAAGTTCACTACCGGGGTATCTATGATAACCGCTCAAGGACTACTCTATACCAATGCTCTGTGGTCTGTACATCAAACCTGCGAGCATTAACTCATTTTTGCGCAGCGATAGCAAACCTTTTTTTCACACAAATAAAAACGGTCCCGTATCAGGACCGTAGTCAGACCCTCGCTTTATTATAGAACTTTAGTCAAGAAGTTGCCTTGAAAGCTGAGGGTTTGCCTGAATCAGGCGCATTAATTTGAGCTCGGTGGAAGAGGGCTTCACCCGTCTTGATTCCCACTCTTGTACCATCGCCACGCTGACGCCCATGGCATTGGCAAAATCATCAATTTGCAGGCCGCTGCCTTGACGAAGTCGCTCAAACTCGCTGAATGCGGTCGGCTTCCTGGACTGGGCGGTAGTCTGAGAAATATCTTTAAAAACAATTTGTTCCAGGCTGCTAAGCAGTTCAAACACGGGATCTTTATATTCCATTGAGAACTCCTTTTATCACACAGCAAAAGGGTAGATTTATTTAGCCTATTAAGAATAGTCAGAAAAAAGGCAAATAATGATCATGTGGGTGATTATGTGCATGCATACTATCGTTTGAGCGGCGATACGCAGGGGAAAACAGCAGGTAAGGTGATGATTAATCATCAGACGAGCGGGAATGGAAAATTTTTGTAAACGTTGATGAAAACGCTCAGGCCAGCGGCTTACCGCCGGCCTGAGGATCAGGCTTTTTGCATGCTTTTCGCCTGGGCCTGAGGCGATACCTGTTGCTGCTTGCTCATCTTATATTTCACCAGCAGCGCACCGGCAGATAAGAACGCCGGAATCGACAGCAGGGTGAAAATGGTCTCGAAGGAGAGCTGGGCTTGCATCAGGAACGCGCCGCTGAAGGCGCCAAGGATGCCGCCAAATCGACCGATGCCCAGCATCCAGGCCACGCCGGTCGCCCGACCTTGCGTCGGATAAAATCCGGCGGCCAGTGCGGGCATTGAGGATTGCGCGCCGTTCATGATGCTGCCGGCAATAAACACCATCACCCCCATTAAGACCAGGCTGCTGGTGGAGAAGCCCACGAGGCAGACGAAGATACCGGTCAACAGCCAGCCTACAGCCACCACTTTATTGGGGTTTATCTTGTCCATCAGCGCGCCGAGGATCAGCACCCCGATACCGCCGCCCAGCGGGAACAGCGCGGTGATGATTGATGCCTGGCTCATCGACGCGCCGGTTTCGCGAATCAGCAGCGGCAGCCAGCTGGTCAGTAAATAGAAAATGAGCAGCCCCATAAAGTAGGTCATGCACAGCATCACGGTACCGACGATATAGCGCGGCGAGAAAATCACGGCCAGTGCCGATTTTTCTTTCACCTGGTCGGCTTCATGCAGCGTAAAGTCAACCTGCTCCGGCAGCGGCGCGATACGGCGAAGAATCGCCGCAATACGCGGTGCGGGCTGGCGTTTGACGACCATGTAGCGCGCCGACTCTGGCAACAAGAACACCAACGCCACCGCCAGCAGCAGGGGCATGACGCCGCCAAGGATCAGGACGCTTTGCCAGCCGTAATGAGGGATCATCCAGGCCGAGAGAAAGCCGCCCAGCGATGAGCCCATCGGGAAGCCGACGAACATCAGATTCACCAGCAACGCGCGACGGCGTTCAGGGGCGTATTCACTCATCAGCGTGGCCGCATTAGGCATCGCGGCGCCGAGTCCAAGGCCAGTCAAAAAGCGTAACAGCGCCAGTTGATTAAGGCTGGTGGCGAAAGCGGTCAACAAACTAAAGCTGCCGAAAACCACGATCGACATGAGCAGGACTTTCTTACGACCAATGCGGTCAGCCAGCGGGCCGGCGGTCAGCGCGCCAACTGCCAGGCCGACCAGCGCGGCGCTCATCACCGGACCTAAGGCCGATTTCTCTACGCCCCATTCCTGCACCAGGTCAGAGGCAATAAAGCCGATAATGGCTGTATCGAACCCGTCCAGCGCGACGGTGATAAAACATAAGGCCAGAATCATCCACTGATATCTGGTAAACGGATGTTCATTAATAAAAGCCTGAATATCGATGGTTGTCTTATTCATACGGCATTCCTGGCAGCCAGAGCGGGGCAGGGTGATGACTCACTCCCTCGCTGTCGTTAAGATAATTTGTGCGATAATCGAACGAGTTGCCGTTAATCGCTCGTTTATCAAATCACTGAACGTCAACCCAGGCAACGCAGGCACGCCAGGAAGCGTGCGATTATCGTTCTCTTTCGCTGTCGGGCAGAAAACGCGTTTTTTAAATATTAATTAAATCATGGTGTTGCTGGTTTTTGCTGGCCGATGAAGGATGGCGGTAATTGTGATGGGCTTAACAAACGGTGGCCTGTGGTGATAAAACGCCGGGAACCGTGCTTTTCCTGCTCAGATTGTCAGGAAAGAGTATCCTGCCGGGCCGACCTGGACTATCCTTGTCAGCGTCTGGCACGTGTGTGCCTGTGTGCGCTTTTTTGGCTGAAAGGAGTAAAAAAATGGCGACAGGAAAGTCCTGCTCTCGCTGGTTTGCGGCTATTGCGGCCTTATTGATGGTGGTGAGCCTGAGTGGGTGTTTTGATAAAGAAGGCGATCAGCGCAAAGCGTTTATCGATTTCCTGCAAAATACGGCAATGCGTAGCGGCGAACGTCTGCCGACGCTGACTGCCGATCAGAAAAAACAGTTCGGTCCTTTTGTCTCCGATTATGCGGTGATTTACGGCTATTCACAGCAGGTAAGTCAGGCGATGGATGCAGGTCTGCGTCCGGTCGTAGATAGCGTGAGCGCGATTCGCGTTCCCCAGGATTATGTGACTCAGCGTGAACCGCTGCGCCAGGCAAACGGTGCGCTGGGCGTGCTGAGCCAGCAGCTGGAAAATGCGAAGATGCAGGCCGATGGCGCGCATAGCGCGCTGAAGCAGGGTGACGATCTGAAGCCGGTCTTTGACCAGGTTTACAATAAAGTCGTGACCACTCCGGCCAATGCATTGCAGCCGCTGATCCCTGCCGCGCAGGTCTTCACGCAGCAGCTGGTACAGGTGGGTGATTTCATCGCTCAGCAAAATACTCAGGTGAGCTTCGTGGCGAACGGGATCCAGTTCCCTACGTCGCAGCAGGCCAGCCAGTACAACACCCTGATTGGCCCGCTGGCTGCCCAGCATCAGGCTTTCAACCAGGCGTGGACGGCGGCAGTTAACGCCACGCGTTAATCGGTTTGCCACCCCGGGTCTGGCTCTGACGCCGACCCGGGAGACTGCCCGGTCCGTATGCAGCCGGGTAGTATCAGCTTTTCCCTTCACTTCACCTGCGGGTTGACGCAGTTTTTCTCCACCTGACCATTCAGCGCATCAATCAGATTATCCACTGCACAGGCCGCCATATTGTAGCGGGTCTCATGGGTGGCGGAACCGATATGCGGCAGCGCGACGACATTCGGCAGACTCAACAACGGAGAGTCTTTCGCCAGCGGTTCCTGCTCGAAAACATCAAGCCCCGCCGCGTGGATTTCGCCCTGCTGTAATGCCGCGATCAGTGCCTGTTCATCAACAACCGGACCGCGTCCGGCATTAATAAAGATGGCGGAGGATTTCATGCGGGCAAATTTGTCGGCGTTGAACAGATGGTGCGTTTCAGCGGTCAACGGCAGGATCAGACAGACCACATCGGCTTCCTGCAGCAGCGTATCCAGATCGCAGTAGCGCGCGTTAAAGCGTTCCTCCGCCTGCGGATGTCGCTTGCGGGCGTTGTACAGAATCGGCATGCCGAAACCGGCGTGCGCCCGCTGTGCCAGGGCCATGCCAATGCGGCCCATGCCAACGATCCCCAGCGTTTTGTGGTGCACATCGGTACCGAACCAGTCCGGGCCAATACTTTTGGTCCACTCCCCGGCTTTTACGCGATTCGCCACTTCGACAACACGACGTGACGTGCTGAGCACCAGCGCCATTACCGTATCGGCCACCGTTTCGGTGAGCACGGTCGGCGTATGCATCAGGAGCACCTTACGCGCGTTCAGCGCCTCAACATCGAAGTTGTCATAGCCGACGGAGATGGTCGAGGTCGCACGAAGCCTGGGCATTTTCTCCAGTAACGCGGCATCAACTTTTTCGCTCGATCCCAGTAGCCCTACCGCGCCGGCAAAGGCATCAGCGTGCTGCTGGATGGTGTCGTGGCTCAGATTCTTAACCTGAGTCACGGTAAAGTGTTTTTCCAGACGTTGTAGCAGGTCGTCGGGAAGCGTTTTGTAGAGAATTACGGACGGCTTCATGCGGATCTCCCTGGTGATAAAGGTCAGGCGTGTCGAGCGCCAAGCGGAAGTTTTTGATGATTAGCAGGCTTAACAATTAAAGTAAGCCATACCGAGACGAAAAGCGCCACCCCCATGAAAATGTATGAGGCGGAGGGGCTGCCGGTGCTGCCGTTCAGGTAACCCACAAACCACGAGCCAAAGAACGAGCCTAACGCACCCATGCTGTTAATCAGCGCCATCGCGCCGCCGGCGACGTTACGTGGCAGCATTTCCGGGATAATGGCGAAGAACGGACCATAAGGGGCATACATCGCCGCTCCGGCAATCACCAGCAGCGTATACGAGGCCCAGAAATGGTTGGCGCCAACCGCCCAGGAACCGATAAAGGCCAGTCCGCCAATCAGCAGTAACGGCCAGACGAACAGTTTACGGTTCTGCATTTTATCGGACGCCCATGACACGACGATCATCGCGACAGTTGCGGCCAGATACGGTACGGAAGAGAGCCAGCCCACTTCCACCATGCCCATATTGACACCGCCGCTGCGGATAATAGACGGCAGCCACAGGACGAAACCGTACACCCCGATGCTCCAGGCAAAATACTGCATGCACAGCAGAATAACGTTACGTGAACGGAAGGCTTCGCCGTAGTTACGCACGGCTTTGATGCCCTGCTGTTCGCTTTCCAGCTGCGCCTGCAGCGCGGCTTTTTCACTTTCGGCAAGCCAGTTGACCTGTGACGGTTTGTCTTTTACCAGCACCCACCAGCAGAAGGCCCACAGTACCGCCGGAACGCCTTCAATAATGAACATTTCACGCCAGCCGAAGGACTGAATCAGGTAGCCGGATACTACCGACATCCACAGTACCGTGACTGGATTACCCAGAATTAAGAAGGTATTGGCCCGCGAGCGTTCAGATTTGGTAAACCAGTTACTGATGTAAATCAGCATGGCCGGCATCACTGCCGCTTCGACGACGCCCAGAATAAAGCGGATTGCCGCCAGCGCCGGAATATTGTGCACCATGCCGGTTAGCGAGGCGCAGGCGCCCCACAGAATCAGGCAGATAAAAATCAGTTTGCGCACGCTGCGGCGCTCGGCGTAAATCGCTCCCGGGATCTGGAAGAAGAAATAGCCGAGGAAGAAAAGCGCGCCCAGGAGCGACGACACCCCTTTGGTAATGCCTAAATCTTCAGTAATGCCCGCTGCCGAAGCAAAACTGAAGTTTGCGCGGTCAAGGTACGCCAGGCTATACGTGATAAACACGATAGGCATGATGTACCACCAACGTTTTGCTGCATTGGTGGAGCTGTTCATAGGCTTGCCTCTAAAGTTGAGGTTTATGATGCCGCCGCTGTATGTAGGGTACAGAGGTGGCTGTTATGGTTCGCCAGCCCGGACTATTCGCCCAGCGCCTCGCGAGTTGGTAATCCTTCGCTATCGCCCTGGACCTGAATCGCCAGTGCGCCAATATGGTTCCCGCGCTGTACTGCATGATGCAGCGAGTGACCTTCCAGCAGGGCGCTGATCACCCCGACGGCAAAGCCATCGCCAGCGCCAACGGTATCAACGACGTTGTCGACGGTGACGGCGGCGACTGCCCCCTGGTCACCCGCAGCGGTTTTAAACCAGGCGCCGTCGGAGCCGGTTTTAATGATGACCGCCTGCACGCCGCGCGTCAGATAGAAATCCGCGATACCTTCTGGCGTCTGCTGGCCGGTGAGGATCATCCCTTCTTTCAGTCCCGGCAGAACCCAGTCGGCCTGGAAGGCAAGCTGGTTGAGCTTCTCGACCATTTCGGCTTCGCTGTTCCACAGCACCGGGCGCAGGTTAGGATCGAAAGAGATCGTTTTTCCCTGGGCGTTCATCGTCCTGGCTGCATGATCCAGCAGGGCATACGAGCTTTCTGACAGCGCTGCTGCCACTCCGCTGAGGTGAAGATGGCGGGCGCTGGCGAAGTAATCGGCGTGGAAATCCTCCGTCGAGAGGTGGCTGGCTGCGGAACCTTTGCGAAAGTATTCCACTATGGGATCGGTTCCATTTTCGACTTTTGATTTCAGCTGAAAGCCGGTAGCGTAACGGCTGTCTTCGCTAACACCGCTGGCATCAATGCCCTCTTTTGCCAGCGAACGCAGGACAAAACGACCGAAGCTGTCCTTGCCGATGCGGCTGACCCAGCCCACCTTCAGCCCCAGACGCGCCAGACCGGTGGCGACGTTTAACTCCGCCCCAGCCACGCGTTTGATAAAGTGCTCGACGTCAGCCAGATCGCCGGTTTGCGTGGCGACAAACATGGCCATCGCTTCGCCAATGGTGATGACATCTAATGGGGTTTCCATGCCTGTGGTTTCTATCACCTTGTTTTCCATGGCTTACTCCTCGCGTAGCAAATTGACGTAGCGGCGGGTCACGGTCGTCAGATCGTGGCCAACCAGCGGAAATTCGATACCGCGCGGGGCATCGGCGGGCAGGTTATCGAGCAGGGCCAGCCAGCGCGTCGGCGCTTCATCAGGGGGAACGGCGCGATAGTTTTCCCGGTGGGGCTCTGCGGCTTTGACATGGATATAGCTGACGCTGGGCGCCAGATGGCGGGCGGCCTCTTCGGGCGAATCGCCGACCCACAGCCAGTTCCCCATATCGAAGGTCAGGGTGACGGGCAGATGGTTCACCCGGCAGGCGGACTGAAAGCGTAGCATCGGCGCCAGCTGGCCGCAGTCGGTCTGGTCGTTTTCCACCACCAGCGCCATGCCGCTCTCCTGCAGAGTGTGGCGCAGCGTTTCCAGATCGTGGTGGTGGGAGAAGTGACCCAGCGACAGTTTCAACCACAGGGCGTTGAGGGTTTGCGCCTCCTGCAGCAGCGCCGGCAGGCGAGGGTTGAGGGCGCCATTGGCTTCAAACAGGGCTTCCGGCGCGGAATAGCAGGCTAACAGGCTATGGTGCTCGATGTCAGCCGCCAGCGCGGGCAGCTGATTGAGCTCGTCAGCGCTGAATAATTCACGGCGGATTTCCACGCCGTCAGCGCCGGATCCGGAGATAAACGGCAGCACGGCGGATTGCCCACCCAGTTCTTTAATACGATCGTGACCATAGGCGGCGGTCACGACAATGATCTTTCTGGCCATCTGACAAACTCCCGGTTGCACTGTAGCGAATCTTTCTATAACGCTAGATGGTACCGGTTCCAAAGGAAAGCGAAGGATGTCTGATTTATGATCACCATCACGAAGGTTGATTACCGGGAGGTGGAGCCACGCACGATCAGCTCGCCAGAAAAAACCCGCTCGCAGATGGGGTCGTTACTACCTTCAATGCGCCGTACCACCTGCTCAACGGCGGCATAGCCAATCTGCCACGTGGGCTGTTTCAGGGTGGTGATACCCACGCCAGCCAGCTCCGCCCACTCCAGCTCATCGAAGCCGAGCAGGCCAATATCGCTGCCCCAAATCAGGTCGACCCGTTTGAGCGCGCGCGCAATCTGCAGCGTCAGCGCGCCGTTGGCGGAAATCAGCGCCTTGCGCATGCCGCGATGCCGGGAGTGGAACTGGCGCAGCACCGTATCCAGCATCGCGCCGTCGTTAAGCTGGACTTCGGCGTTCTCCGCGACGATACCGGTGTGGCGCTGGATCGTGGCGCGAAACGCGCTCAGGCGCTCGCGGCGGGTGTTCACCGAACCCAGCGGTTCGCTCAGGAACAGCAGAGCCTCGAAGCCTTTCTCCACCAGATGTTCCGTCGCCGTCGTTGCGGCCTGGGTGTTGTCCAGACCGACGACGTCGCAGGCGAAATCAGGAATTTTGCGGTCGATAAGCACCATCGGCAGCGCCGACTGCTGCAGGCGATTCAGCCCCTCTTCACGCATCCCCACCGCATTGACGACGATGCCTTCAACCTGGTAGCTGCGCAGCAGGTCGAGATAGTGCAGCTCCTGGTCGAGCTGGTTGTTGGTATTACACACCAGCAGGGTGAAGCCTTTCTCCCGACAGGCCGCTTCAATACCGCTAAGGACATTGACGGAGTAGGGGTTGGTGATGTCGGCGATGATCAGGCCAATGAGCCGGGTCCGGCCATGCTTCAGCCCGCGCGCCATCAGGCTGGGGTGATAGTTGAGTTCAGCAATTGCGGCTTCAATTCTGGCCAGCAGGTCATCGGAAAGCAGGTGTTTTTCGCCATTGAGATAGCGTGAAATACTGGTTTTTCCGGTCTTAGCGGCTTTCGCCACATCGCTAATCGTTGCTCGCACCGCTTTCGCCATGATGGCATCCTTTGCTGAAATCTGGAGAACACCTTAGCGCGAAATTCGGCTATATCAAGCATTTTGCCCGGCAGATGAGCGTTGCCGGGCGGAGGAAACCGCAATCGGTGCAATGACCGGCGGGTTTACTGGAGCGGGCTGAGGGTGATTTCCACGCGACGGTTCTGCGCTTTGCCTTCTGCCGTACTGTTGCTGGCGATCGGGTTGGCCGGGCCCAGTCCGCTGGTGCGGATGCGGTTTGCAGCAACGCCCTGGGTGATCAAGGCGCTGGCGACGCTGTCGGCACGTTGCTGTGACAGGCGCATATTCAGATCCTGACCGCCGGTGCTGTCGGTATAGCCCACAACGTTCACCGCGGTTTTTTCGTACTCTTTCAGGACCATTGCCACGCCGGTCAGGGTATTTGCGCCGGCAGGTTTCAGGTTAGCGCTGCTGCTGTCGAAGGTGACGTTATTCGGCATGTTCAGCACGATATTATCGCCATTTCGCGTCACGCTTACGCCAGTTCCTTGCATTTTCTCGCGCAGTTTTGCTTCCTGCACATCCATGTAATAACCGATACCGCCGCCCAGCGCCGCACCGGCCGCTGCGCCAATCAACGCACCTTTGCCGCGATCTTTTTTCGACGAGGAGAGGGCGCCTACGCCCGCGCCGACCAGTGAACCGATGCCGGCTCCGATCCCGGATTTGCCCGCTTCGCGTTCGCCGGTGTAGGGATTGGTGGTACAGCCCGAAATGGCCAGAGTGCCGCTAACTACCGCCGCAATCATGAGTACGCTTTTTTTCATGTTATTTCCTTAATCCTTTTTATTCTTTGTCACAGCGCGCGTGACGGTTGATTATGACGCCCAAAAGCGTAGAAAATTCCCCGGATAACATCTCTTTTTGTAAATAACATTGAACGGTCGCGTAACAGACCGTCACCACACCTGCATTCGCTGACCAGGAGCCTGCTTTGCCAACCTCATCTGCAACCGAAACCATCTTAACCGCAGCCCACTGGGGGCCAATGCTGGTTGAAACGGATGGAGAAAATGTCCTCTCGTCTCGCGGTGCGCTGGAGACCTCTTTCGCCAACTCGCTGCAAACCGCCGTGCGCGAGCAAGTGCATAGCAAAACCCGCGTGCGTTATCCGATGGTACGAAAAGGTTTTCTGGACTCGCCGGAGCGCCCGCAGGGTGTCCGCGGTCAGGATGAGTTTGTTCGGGTGAGCTGGCAGCAGGCGCTGGATCTTATCCATACCCAGCATCGACGGATCCGGGAAAGCTACGGGCCCGCATCGATTTTTGCCGGCTCCTACGGCTGGCGCTCAAACGGCGTCCTGCACAAAGCTGCGACGTTATTGCAACGCTATATGAGCCTGGCGGGGGGATACACCGGCCACCTGGGTGACTACTCCACCGGGGCGGCGCAGGCGATTATGCCGTATGTCGTGGGTGGCAATGAGGTTTATCAGCAGCAAACCAGCTGGCCGATGGTGCTGGAGCACAGCGATGTGGTGGTGCTGTGGAGCGCCAACCCACTGAATACGCTTAAAATTGCCTGGAACGCTTCCGATGAGCAGGGGATCGAATGGTTTGACCGACTGCGCAAAAGCGGCAAGCGGGTGATCTGTATCGATCCGATGCGATCGGAAACCGTGGATTTCTTTGGCCAGGAGGGCGAGTGGATTGCGCCTCACATGGGCACGGACGTGGCGATGATGCTGGGTATCGCCCATACGCTGGTGGAAAATGGCTGGCAGGACACGGCGTTTCTTGCGCGCTACACCAGCGGCTATGAGATTTTCGCCCGTTACCTGACCGGCGAGAGCGACGGTACGCCGAAAAGCGCCGAGTGGGCCGCCGATATCTGTGGGGTTAGCGCAGCTAAGATCCGCGAACTGGCAGCATTATTCCACGAAAATACCACCATGCTGATGTCCGGTTGGGGTATGCAGCGCCAGCAGTACGGCGAGCAAAAGCATTGGATGCTGGTGACCCTCGCCGCGATGCTGGGGCAGATTGGCACCCCTGGCGGCGGCTTCGGGCTTTCTTACCATTTTGCAAATGGTGGCAACCCCACCCGGCGGGCGGCGGTGCTGGCCTCGATGCAGGGCAGCGTGGCGGGCGGCACTGATGCCGTCGATAAAATTCCGGTGGCGCGCATTGTCGAAGCGCTGGAAAACCCCGGCGCCGCGTATCAGCACAACGGAATGGACCGCCATTTCCCGGATATTCGCTTTGTCTGGTGGTGCGGCGGGGCGAACTTTACCCATCATCAGGATACCAACCGCTTGATTCAGGCGTGGCAGAAGCCGGAGCTTATCGTGATCTCCGAATGCTTCTGGACCGCCGCCGCCCGTCATGCCGATATCGTTTTGCCGGCGACCACCTCGTTTGAACGTCACGATCTGACGATGACCGGGGATTACAGCAATCAGCATCTGGTACCCATGAAGCGAGTCGTGGCGCCACGCGATGAGGCCCGGGATGATTTTGACGTCTTTGCCGATCTCAGCGAGCGCTGGGAAGCCGGGGGGCGTGAGCGCTTTACGGAAGGAAAAAGTGATTTACAGTGGCTGGAAAGTTTCTATCAGATAGCAGCGCAACGCGGAGCGAGCCAGCAGGTTACGCTGCCATCGTTTGAGCAGTTCTGGCAGGCTAACCAGCTGATAGAGATGCCGGAGAACCCGGAGAATGCGCGCTTTGCCCGTTTTGCCGAATTCCGCGCCGATCCACTGGCCCATCCGTTGAAAACCGCCAGCGGAAAAATTGAGATCCACTCTCCGACAATCGCCGGTTTTGCCTATCCCGACTGCCCGCCCCACCCGATGTGGCTGGCACCGGATGAGTGGCACGGTAACGCGCAGACCGGTCAGCTGCAGGTGCTCTCCGCGCACCCGGCGCACCGTCTGCACAGTCAGCTTAACCACACGACGCTGCGTGAAACTTACGCCGTTGCCGGTCGTGAACCGCTGACCATTCACCGGCAGGATGCGCAGGCGCGCAATATTGCCGACGGTGACGTGGTGCGGGTCTGGAACTCGCGAGGCCAGGTGCTGGCCGGTGCGGTGGTGACCGACGGTATTCGTCCGGGGGTTATTTGCCTGCATGAAGGGGCCTGGCCTGATATTGACCCACAGGTGGGCATCTGCAAAAACGGTGCGGTGAATATGCTGACCAAAGATATCCCGACCTCGCGGCTGGGCAACGGCTGTGCCGGAAATACGGCGCTGGCGTGGCTGGAGAAATATGATGGCCCCGCACTGACGCTTACAGCGTTTGATCCGCCGGCCAATGCATAATCCAGGTTGGCTGTAAGGTATCATCCTGCCATGCGCAGTCTTCTATCCGGAAGCCTTGCGCATGGTAGAAATTCACCGCCTCAACGTTTTTCTGATACACCTCCAGACTCAGCCAGAGGTAATGCTGTTTGACCTCCGCCAGCAGCGCGCTGCCGATGCCCCGCCGAATGGCATCCGGGGCGACGAACAGCGCACCGATAAAGCGTGCTTCCATGACGCTGACAAACCCTTTGACCATGCCATGTTCTTCCCACACCCAGCTTTTGGCTGCGGGCAGATAGACATCGCGAACCACCGCAAGGCTCTCATGCCAGTACGTTTCGCGGATAAACGGGTGCGCGTGAATCGTGCTTTCCAGCCACAGGGTGAGCAGCGGAGCGGTATTGTTATCGTCCCACTTGCGGATCATCATCGCCTCCCGGATGGCAGAAACAGCTCGTCACGTGATCGTTGACCAGACCGCAGGCCTGCATAAAGGAGTAGCAGATCGTGGAACCGACAAACTTAAAGCCGCGTTTTTTCAGCGCCTTTGAGAGCGCATCGGAAGCTGGAGTGGTGGTTGGGATTTCCGCAAGGGTGGCGGAATGGGAGATTTGTGGCTGATTGTCGACGAAAGACCAGACAAAATCTCTAAAAGACTCACCATTTTGCTCCATCTCCAGGAAGGCGCGCGCGTTGCCAATAATGGCCTGAATTTTCCCACGATGGCGAATAATACCGGCATCCAGCACCAGCCGTTCGATATCGGCTTCGTCCATGGCCGCGACGCGATCGGGGACGAAATGATGAAAGGCCTGGCGATAATTTTCGCGTTTTTTCAGTACCGTGATCCATGACAGCCCGGCCTGCTGGCCCTCAAGGCAGATCATTTCAAACAGTTTATGGGCATCTCTTTGCGCAACGCCCCACTCGGTATCATGATAATCGATATAAAGCGGGTCCTGGCTTACCCATCCGCAACGTTGCATGTCTCTCTCCCTTTAGCAATAAAACTTACGCGTTCACCTTGACGGCTGAAAGATAAAGATAATAGTTAATACAGGGATACCGCTCTCAAATATACCCGCCATTATTCAGCTTGCATGTGCATTGGCAGCATTCGCTTGTCCAGTCACATTATTCAGGGTATTCACGGGAAGCACATCCCATAAAAACACAGCAATAATATCGGTTTGGCTCTTCTCTGGAGTCGCATTAATGATAATAAAGAAAAGCTATGGCATTCGGGGGCGCTTGCTTCCGGCGTGTGTGGTCGTCTGGGCCTCGTTGATTACTGGTGCGTATGCCTGGCAACAGGAATATATCGCTAACGATACTAAAAGTAATACCTCTGAACGCTATACGTGGGATAGCGATCACCAACCACGTTATGAAGATATTCTGGCTGAGCGGATGAATGCTTCCGGCGATCTTCCCGGTATGGCGCTAAATCAGGCTGTCGCCCCGCCGGACAGCAGCCACGGGATGAGCGTCGGCTGGAATTTTACCCTGGCCAACGGCGTCACCTCCGGGCCGGTGGCGAGCCTGCGGAGTGATGTAGTATCGACTCCGCCGGCGCGCCGGGCGACGGATAATCCATGGGTGAATACGCTCGGCTGGCGCATGGACTATCAGGAGCTGTGGGGCGTGCATCCGTGGGCGCAGGTGAGCTATAACCAGCCTGTTTCGTCGGAACTGATTGGGCCAAACCGCGGGCAGGACGGTGCCTGGCGCGATGTGACGTTTGGAGCGGACATGTCGCTCAATTCACACCTCGCGGCATGGGCGGCATTATCCCAGGCAGAGAATCCGACGACGGGTGCAAATTATCTCTACGTGATGGGTGTTAGCGCGAATTTTTAGCGTTTTTGTAGCATCCTGGAAACGTAGTTGTTACCTAAAAAATACAGTAATGGCGCAGGTTTGTAAGATAGCGATCACTAACTTACTGACGTGGGTTTCATGCGCCATCGCTTTTCCTATGTCATTCATTCCTGCCTGCATGCATTTCATTCCATGCTGATGGCATTTCATGCCTTTTTTAGCCTGGCGGCCAGGGGACTTCGCTATTGTGGCGGCAGTTAATTCTTCAGGATATCTGCTATGAACGCTGCAAACAGTCAATATACCCGCTGGCTTACGCTAGCCGGCACGATCGTTACACAATTCGCGCTGGGATCGGTTTATACATGGAGTTTGTTCAACAGTTCCCTTTCCGCAAAACTGGATGAACCGGTCAGCCAGGTGGCTTTCTCCTTCGGTCTGTTAAGTCTCGGTCTGGCGCTATCCTCTTCCGTTGCCGGTAAATTACAGGAACGTTTTGGCGTCAAACGCGTCACAATGGCGTCCGGGATTTTGCTGGGCCTCGGCTTTTTCCTCACCGCACACTCCAATAGCCTGTTAATGCTCTGGTTGAGCGCGGGTCTGCTGGTGGGGCTGGCGGATGGCGCAGGCTACCTGCTGACGCTCTCCAACTGCGTGAAATGGTTCCCGGAACGTAAGGGACTGATCTCTGCCTTCTCCATTGGCTCTTACGGTCTCGGCAGCCTCGGATTTAAGTTTATTGATACCCACCTGCTGGCCACCGTCGGGCTGGAGAAAACCTTCATTATCTGGGGTGCCATCGTCCTGGTGATGATTGTCTTCGGTGCGACATTAATGAAAGATGCGCCAGAACATACCGCGACTTCCCACAACGGCGTGGTGGAAAATGACTTCACGCTGGCTGAGTCGATGCGTAAACCGCAGTACTGGATGTTAGCTGTGATGTTCCTGACCGCCTGCATGAGTGGTCTGTATGTGATTGGCGTGGCGAAAGATATCGCTCAGGGGATGGTGCATCTGGATGTTGCGACGGCGGCGAATGCGGTAACCGTTATATCTATCGCCAACCTGAGCGGACGCCTGGTGCTGGGCATCCTGTCGGATAAAATCTCCCGCATTCGGGTGATTACGATTGGCCAGGTGGTCTCCCTGATCGGGATGGCGGCGCTGCTGTTCGCCCCGTTGAACGCGATGACTTTCTTTGCCGCTATCGCCTGTGTGGCCTTTAACTTCGGTGGCACTATTACCGTGTTCCCATCGTTAATTAGTGAATTCTTCGGTCTGAACAATCTGGCGAAAAACTACGGTGTGATTTATCTGGGCTTTGGTATCGGCAGTATTTGTGGGTCGCTGATTGCTTCGCTGTTCGGCGGGTTCTATGTCACCTTCTGCGTTATATTCGCGCTGCTGATTCTTTCGCTGGCGCTGTCCACCACGATTCGCCAACCGAAAGGCGAGGTGTATAGCGAAGCGCATGCCTGAAGACGCGCTTTCACGACATGAAGTCGTTACCTCCTAAGCAAATTGTGCCAGTCCAACCAAATGTTTTGTAAATGTTTGGTTGGATCACATTCCCTCCCGGTACTTTTTCCTCTCTCTGTGGTCTACTTAGCGCGCTTTAAAGAGGTTTCTTATACTCTCCGTCCTTCAAATGACCTTATTGTTGACTGCGCTCGCGTGTTTCAGTCACTGACTTAAGTCAGTTCCGGAGGATTCGCGAGCCCGTCGCCGCAAGGCATCTCGAATGGGTTTGAGTAGTTAAACAACCTGAACGCACCCTATTAACCTGCCCACTTATATTGCGTAAGCAAGGCGGTTTTATCTCTTCTTTTTCCAGGTTTCATGCATGAAATATATTAGAACGATGACACAGCAGAAACTCAGTTTTTGGCTGGCGCTGTACATCGGCTGGTTTATGAACGTCGCTGTGCTTTACCGTCGGCTTGATGGTTATGCGCAGGAGTTTACCCTCTGGAAAGGGCTTTCCGGGATTGTGGAATTGGTTGCAACCGTACTGGTGACGTTTTTCCTGCTGCGTCTGCTGTCGCTGCTGGGCAGACGTGTCTGGCGAATATTAGCCACACTGGTCGTGATTTTCTCTGCCGCCGCCAGCTATTACATGACCTTCCTGAACGTGGTCATTGGTTACGGCATTATTGCGTCGGTCATGACGACAGATATCGACCTTTCTCAGGAAGTGGTGGGCTGGTATCTGATTCTATGGATGGTGCTGGTCAGTGCGCCTCCGCTCCTGCTTATCTGGAATAACCGCTGTCGCCATACGCTATTGCGGCAAATTCGCACGCCGGGTCAGCGGCTGAAAAACATTACTATTGTGGTGCTGGCCGGGTTAATGGTCTGGGGGCCAATTCGTCTGCTGGAGCTGCGGCAGAAGAACGTTGAGCGCAGCTCTGAGGTGGATATGCCAAGCTACGGCGGGGTTATGGCCAACTCGTATCTGCCGTCGAACTGGCTTTCTGCGCTGGGGCTGTATGCCTGGGCACAGGTGGATGAATCCTCCGACAACAAGTCGTTAATCAACCCGGCAAAGAAGTTCACCTATGTGGCGCCTGAAGGTCTGGATGATACCTACGTGGTGTTCATTATCGGCGAGACGACCCGCTGGGATCATATGGGAATTTTAGGCTATAGCCGAAATACCACGCCGAAGCTGGCGCAGGAGAAAAACCTGGTCGCCTTCCGCGGTTATTCCTGCGATACGGCTACCAAACTTTCTCTGCGCTGTATGTTCGTGCGGGAAGGCGGGGCGGATGATAACCCACAGCGGACGCTGAAAGAGCAAAACGTATTCTCGGTTCTGCATCAGATGGGCTTTAGCGGCGATCTGTACGCGATGCAGAGCGAGATGTGGTTCTACAGCAATACCATGGTGAACAACATTGCCTATCGTGAGCAGATTGGCGCCGAGCCGCGTAACCGTGGCAAGAGCGTGGATGACATGCTGCTGGTGGATGAGGTTCAGCGCTCGCTGGCGAAGAATACCCATGGTAAGCATCTGATTATTCTGCATACGAAAGGGTCGCACTTTAACTACACCCAGCGTTATCCGCGCAGCTTTGCCAAATGGCAGCCGGAGTGTGTAGGCGTGGATAACAAGTGCTCTAAGGCCGAGCTGATTAACTCGTACGACAACACCGTGACCTATGTCGATCACTTTATCGTGAGCGTGCTGGATCAGCTGCGGGATAAGAAGGCGATTGTGTTCTATGCTGCCGATCACGGTGAGTCGATCAACGAGCGCGAGCACCTGCATGGTACGCCGCGTAAGATGGCGCCTCCTGAGCAGTTCCGCGTGCCGATGATGGTATGGATGTCGGATAAGTATCTGCAAGCGCCTGACCATGCAGCCTCTTTCGCCCGCCTTAAAGAACAGGCGGCGATGAAGGTACCGCGTCGTCATGTAGAACTGTATGACACTATTATGGGGTGCCTTGGTTATACTTCGCCGGACGGCGGGATTAACCAGCATAACAACTGGTGCCACGTTCCTGACGCTGCTGCGGCGCCGAAGAAATAACCGGGTGGCGAGTTTCTCGCCGCTTGAGTGATTTTTTCATAATAAGCCATTGACGGGTGTGTATCTCAGCAGTAAGATGCGCCCCGCATTCGGTGATTGGCGCAGCCTGGTAGCGCACTTCGTTCGGGACGAAGGGGTCGGAGGTTCGAATCCTCTATCACCGACCAAATTTAAAAAACCTGCTCAACGAGCAGGTTTTTTTTCGCCTGTAGTCCGGTGCCAGCATCTTGCTCCAGCGCGATCCCGGTAGCCCGGCCGAGCGGTGCGACACCGGGAATGCCTCGCAGCCCGTTAACCAAAGTTACCAAAAAACCATTTCTCCCCGTTTTCAAGCGCCTGTTAACCATTTTGTGACATCTTCCATTGTATTTTTTTATCTCTGGTTAGTTCTTATTTCGCGAAGCTTATGGATAACTTCAGCATTTTCCGCTGTGCGTTTTAACGTTCGCGCTATTAATCGCTCACATATTGGCCATATCGCAATAAATTTTCACCATTTACCAGAATTGCTTATCACTAGATGTTGCAAGGTATTAAGACGCTTATGCTGCAAAATTGCCGGTAGCATAAATTTCTCTGCTGAAAATACCGGCATGAAGTTTTTTTAATCTTTGCCTGCGGATTCTCACCCCGGATGTAAAACCAGGTTGGCTGTATTGACGTTTACGCATTCTGTTGACAGATTGTAGGGCATGAGGGGCATTTCATGGAGAATCCGCACTGCAACTCAGTCGTTTTTGTGAAAGGAATCCCCATCTCTCTCTACGCCTTCGGGCACCACCGACCGGACCGGGTATATTCTAAATAGTTCGAGCTGCGGGAACGCGGCAAGCTTGTGAATCTCCAGACGCACAGATAATGATGTGATTGAGGTTAGCAAGCGTAGCCAACGCATTCGTAGCCCGAAATATGACGAATAAAAATAAATAAAGGCCTGGCGGATATATGCAAAACAACATCATCACATTTGGAGCAGAAGAATGAGTATTTCCTTGAAAAAGTCAGGGATGCTGAAGCTTGGTCTGAGCCTGGTCGCCCTGACTGTTGCCGCAAGCGTTCAGGCGAAAACCCTGGTTTATTGTTCTGAAGGTTCGCCGGAAGGATTTAACCCACAGCTTTTCACCTCTGGTACCACCTATGACGCCAGCTCGGTGCCAATCTATAACCGCCTGGTCGAATTCAAAACCGGTACCACCGAAGTTATTCCTGGCCTGGCCGAAAAGTG
The DNA here is from genome assembly GCF_051131735.1 of Klebsiella sp. B345. Taxonomy (NCBI): domain Bacteria; kingdom Pseudomonadati; phylum Pseudomonadota; class Gammaproteobacteria; order Enterobacterales; family Enterobacteriaceae; genus Klebsiella; species Klebsiella sp. B345. Next base: position 2,718,965 of record NZ_CP180443.1, on the reverse strand, counting down.
GGAAGTCAGCGCTGACGGAAAAACCTATACCTTCCACCTGCGTCAGGGCGTGAAGTGGCAGGACAATAAAGACTTTAAACCGACCCGTGACCTGAACGCCGATGACATCGTGTTCTCGTTCGATCGCCAGAAAAATGCTCAAAACCCGTACCATAAAGTTTCTGGCGGGAGCTACGAATACTTCGAAGGCATGGGCCTGCCGGACCTGATTAGCGAAGTGAAGAAGGTGGATGATAAGACCGTCCAGTTCGTTCTGACTCGCCCGGAAGCGCCGTTCCTCGCGGACCTGGCGATGGACTTCGCCTCTATTCTGTCCAAAGAATATGCTGACAACATGCTGAAAGCCGGCACGCCGGAAAAAGTGGATCTGAACCCAATCGGTACCGGTCCGTTCCAGCTGCTGCAGTACCAGAAAGACTCCCGTATTCTCTATAAAGCCTTCCCGGGCTACTGGGGCACCAAGCCGCAGATCGATCGTCTGGTCTTCTCTATCACACCTGATGCTTCCGTACGTTACGCCAAACTGCAGAAAAATGAGTGCCAGGTGATGCCGTACCCGAACCCGGCCGACATTGCACGCATGAAGGAAGATAAGAGCATTAACCTGATGGAGCAGCCGGGCCTGAACGTCGGTTACCTGTCGTTCAACACCGAGAAAAAACCGCTGGATAACGTGAAGATCCGCCAGGCGCTGACCTACGCGGTGAACAAAGAAGCGATTATCAAAGCCGTTTATCAGGGCGCCGGGCAGTCCGCGAAAAACCTGATTCCGCCGACCATGTGGGGCTATAACGACGACGTTAAAGACTACACTTACGATCCGGAAAAAGCGAAAGCGCTGCTGAAAGAAGCCGGTATGGAGAAAGGCTTCTCGATCGACCTGTGGGCCATGCCGGTACAGCGTCCGTACAACCCGAACGCACGCCGTATGGCTGAGATGATCCAGGCCGACTGGGCCAAAGTTGGCGTCCAGGCGAAGATCGTAACCTACGAGTGGGGTGAATACCTCAAGCGCGCGAAAGCCGGTGAACACCAGACCGTCATGATGGGCTGGACTGGTGATAACGGGGATCCGGATAACTTCTTTGCGACCCTGTTCAGCTGCGCGGCGGCAAAAGACGGCTCTAACTACTCTCGCTGGTGCTACAAGCCGTTTGAAGATCTGATTCAGCCGGCACGTGCTACTGACGACCATAATAAGCGTATCGAGCTGTACAAACAGGCGCAGGTAGTAATGCACGACCAGGCTCCGGCTCTGATCATCGCACACTCCACTGTTTATGAGCCGGTGCGTAAAGAAGTCAAAGGCTACGTGGTCGATCCATTAGGTAAACACCACTTCGATAACGTCTCTATCGAATAATAACAGCGTGTTTCCCCTCTCCCCGCCTTGGGGAGAGGGAACTGACATTTGTGAGCAATACAGACGCCCCGTCACCAGGCGGGTCGTCACTAGAGAGAATCCGGGTTATGTTGCAGTTCATTCTCCGACGTTTGGGACTTGTCATCCCGACATTTATCGGTATTACCCTTCTCACCTTTGCCTTTGTCCATATGATCCCCGGTGACCCGGTGATGATTATGGCGGGCGAACGTGGTATTTCCCCTGAACGTCATGCTCAGCTGCTGGCTGAAATGGGCCTTGATAAGCCGATGTGGCAGCAGTATGTCCACTATATCTGGGGCGTCCTGCATGGCGATTTAGGCATTTCGCTGAAAAGCCGTATTCCCGTGTGGCAGGAGTTCGTGCCGCGCTTTAAAGCGACGATGGAACTGGGCGTATGCGCGATGATTTTCGCCGTCGCCGTCGGTATCCCGGTAGGGGTACTGGCTGCGGTAAAACGCGGCTCTATCTTCGATCACACCTCCGTGGGCCTCGCGCTGACCGGCTATTCCATGCCTATCTTCTGGTGGGGCATGATGCTGATTATGCTGGTCTCAGTGCAGCTGAACCTGACCCCGGTTTCCGGGCGAATCAGCGACACGGTATTCCTCGACGACACGCTACCGCTCACCGGTTTTATGCTGATCGACACCGCTATCTGGGGTGAACCCGGCGACTTTGTTGACGCGGTGATGCACATGATTTTGCCAGCCGTGGTGCTGGGCACTATCCCGCTGGCGGTGATCGTCCGTATGACGCGATCGTCGATGCTGGAAGTGCTGGGTGAAGATTACATTCGTACCGCGCGTGCCAAGGGGCTGACCCGCATGCGCGTAATTGTGGTCCATGCGCTGCGCAACGCCATGCTGCCGGTAGTGACGGTGATCGGTTTACAGGTGGGGACGCTGCTGGCGGGCGCCATCCTGACCGAGACTATCTTCTCCTGGCCAGGCTTAGGGCGCTGGCTGATCGATGCACTGCAACGCCGTGATTACCCGGTGGTGCAGAGTGGGGTACTGCTGGTCGCGACGATGATTATCCTCGTCAATTTGCTGGTCGACCTGCTGTACGGCGTGGTGAACCCGCGTATTCGGCATAAGAAGTAAGGGGCCATCATGTCACAAGTTACTGAAAATAAAGTTGTCGCCGCACCGGTGCCAATGACCCCGATGAAGGAGTTCTGGCACTATTTCAAACGCAATAAAGGGGCGGTCGTTGGCCTGGTCTACGTGGCGATCATGATTATTATCGCCGTGTTCGCGAACTTCCTCGCACCTTACAACCCGGCGGATCAGTTCCGCGACGTACTGCTGGCACCGCCTGCCTGGCAGGAAGGGGGAAGTTTTGCGCACCTGCTGGGCACCGATGACGTTGGCCGCGATATTCTGTCGCGACTGATGTACGGCGCCCGTTTATCGCTGCTGGTGGGCTGTCTGGTGGTGGTGTTGTCGCTGATCCTCGGCGTGGTGCTTGGCCTGGTGGCCGGCTACTTCGGCGGCGTCATTGACTCCATCATCATGCGTATCGTCGATATTATGCTGGCGCTGCCAAGCCTGCTGCTGGCGCTGGTACTGGTGGCCATCTTCGGCCCGTCGATTGTGAACGCCTCAATCGCACTGACCTTTGTCGCCTTGCCGCACTACGTGCGTCTGACGCGCGCGGCGGTGCTGGTGGAAGTGAACCGTGATTACGTGACTGCCTCACGAGTGGCGGGCGCGGGCGCGCTGCGTCAGATGTTCGTCAATATTCTGCCTAACTGTCTGGCGCCGCTGATCGTTCAGGCGTCGCTGGGTTTCTCTAACGCCATTCTCGATATGGCCGCTCTTGGCTTCCTTGGCATGGGTGCGCAACCGCCGACACCGGAGTGGGGCACGATGCTCTCCGACGTGTTGCAGTTCGCGCAGAGTGCCTGGTGGGTGGTCACCTTCCCGGGAGTGGCCATTCTGCTCACGGTGCTGGCATTTAACCTGATGGGTGACGGTCTGCGTGACGCGCTCGATCCCAAACTGAAGCAGTAAGAGGTTCGAGATGGCGTTATTGAATGTTGATAAATTATCGGTGCACTTCGGTGATGAAGGCACCCCGTTTCGCGCGGTAGACCGCGTGAGCTACAGCGTTAACCAGGGCGAAGTCGTCGGGATTGTTGGTGAGTCTGGTTCCGGTAAATCGGTCAGCTCGCTGGCGATTATGGGCCTGATTGATTATCCCGGCCGCGTAATGGCGGATAAGCTGGAATTTAATGGTCGCGATCTGAAACGTATTTCAGAAAAAGAGCGCCGCCAGCTGGTGGGCGCAGAAGTGGCGATGATCTTCCAGGACCCGATGACCAGCCTTAACCCATGCTACACCGTCGGCTTCCAGATCATGGAGGCCATTAAGGTGCACCAGGGGGGCAATAAAAAAACCCGCATCCAACGGGCGATCGACCTGCTGACGCTGGTGGGTATTCCGGACCCGGCATCGCGGCTTGATGTCTATCCGCACCAGCTTTCTGGTGGGATGAGCCAGCGCGTGATGATTGCCATGGCGATAGCCTGTCGGCCGAAGCTGTTAATTGCCGATGAGCCAACCACGGCACTAGACGTGACGATTCAGGCGCAGATCATTGAGCTGCTGCTGGAGCTGCAGCAAAAAGAGAATATGGCGCTGGTGCTGATCACTCACGATCTGGCGCTGGTGGCTGAGGCCGCACACAAGATTATTGTGATGTACGCCGGCCAGGTCGTCGAAGCGGGCGATGCGAAAGATATCTTCCGCGCCCCGCGGCATCCGTATACTCAGGCATTGCTGCGTGCGCTGCCGGAGTTTGCTCAGGATAAAGCGCGGCTGGCTTCTCTGCCTGGTGTAGTCCCTGGGAAATATGACCGTCCCAACGGCTGCCTGTTAAACCCGCGCTGCCCGTATGCCACCGACCGGTGCCGCAGCGAGGAGCCGACGCTGAACCACGTTGACGGCGGCCGTCAGTCGAAATGTCACTACCCACTGGATGATGCCGGGAGGCCTACGCTATGAGTACCCATGAGGCCACCACGCAACAGCTGTTGTTGCAGGCCATCGACCTGAAAAAATATTACCCGGTGAAGAAGGGGCTGTTCGCACCGGAGCGCCTGGTGAAAGCGCTGGACGGCGTCTCATTTACCCTCGAACGCGGGAAAACGCTGGCGGTTGTGGGTGAATCCGGCTGTGGGAAATCCACGCTGGGTCGCCTGCTGACGATGATTGAAATCCCGACCGGGGGTGAGCTTTACTACCAGGGACAAGACCTGCTTAAGCACGATCCGCACGCGCAAAAGCTGCGTCGTCAGAAAATCCAGATCGTCTTCCAGAACCCCTACGGGTCGTTAAACCCGCGTAAGAAAGTGGGGCAGATTCTTGAAGAACCACTGCAGATCAATACTACGCTGAACAAAGAGCAGCGCCGGGAAAAAGCGTTGGCGATGATGGCGAAGGTGGGGCTCAAAACCGAGCACTACGATCGCTATCCGCATATGTTCTCTGGCGGTCAGCGCCAGCGTATCGCCATTGCCCGCGGTCTGATGCTGGACCCGGACGTGGTCATTGCCGACGAACCGGTATCCGCGCTGGATGTCTCGGTGCGCGCGCAGGTGTTAAACCTGATGATGGACCTGCAGCAGGATATGGGGTTGTCCTACGTGTTCATCTCCCATGACCTGTCAGTGGTAGAGCATATTGCCGATGAAGTGATGGTGATGTATCTCGGACGTTGCGTGGAAAAAGGGACCAAGGATCAGATCTTCAACAACCCGCAGCATCCGTATACCCAGGCCCTGTTGTCGGCCACACCGCGCCTGAATCCGGACGATCGCCGCGAGCGTATTAAGCTGACCGGCGAGCTGCCGAGCCCGCTGAACCCGCCGCCGGGTTGTGCATTCAACGCCCGTTGCCGTCGTCGCTTTGGCCCCTGCACTCAGCTGCAGCCGCAGCTGAAGAACTACGGTGGCCAACTGGTGGCCTGCTTTGCCGTTGACCAGGACGAAAACCCGGAAAAACACCCCGCCTGATCGTTTGCGCCGCTGTCGATGAGACAGCGGCCGCAATTTCACCCTGATATTTTGTCACTTAAATAAGCCGTTTGACCTATTTATATAGTGATAAAAAAGAGATAAAATCTATTCCAGTCGCGCGAAAGATTATTTTTTTACTTCATTATTTTTAAATATAACCAGATAAAATGCTGGTTTTATTTAGCAATCAGGTGGTTTCAGGTTTTGCATACAGATACCTCCTAAAAAATGGAGCTATCATTTAGTATTAGAAATGGTAGGGTAATCCCAAAGCTATCAATAAATTACGCCGCCTTGACCAATATCCCTATACATAGTCATTGTATTGTTGGTCATGCTGATCAACTTAAGCTGATGATAAACAATAAAATAAACTATGCTCTAAAGGCGTAGTGTCAAAATAAAAACAGATTAAATATTATGTATTTAAAATCATGAGGTTATCCATGAACCATTATGATGATTTGCAGCGCTTCAAGGAAAAGACTCGTACGCAAAGTCTACATTTCAAGGACCTTTCATCACAGGCACCCACCCGGGAACAGGGCGATTGGATTATTCTCAATCAGCTAACTCCTGGGGAAGAGAAAGAATCTTCTCTGGCGATGGGGGGATCGGTATCGTTACCGATACCACAACCCGTGCCAGCAGATATGTTCCATTGGGTAGAAACAGAACCTGAGCACACTCCTGCGCCGACAGTTGCGCCAACGCCTGTGGCACAGCAGGTGGTTACGCCCCCGGTGTCTGAACCGGTTGTATCCCCCATTGCTGCCGCTGCACCAGTTGAACCACCTCCGTTGGTGACGCCGCCAACGACACCTCCGGTCATGGCGGAACCTGCTCCGGCTATCGCAGCGGCACCGGCACCGCGGGTCGCACCTCGCCCGGCAGTGACACCTGCGCAGGCCAGCGACGGCTTTGCACATTTATTTGCGGCAAAAGCCGCTGAACCGGCGGCAAAAAATAAAGATCAGCCGCTGAAATCACTTTTAGAAAGGATTGCGACATGCCGTTGATCTGCGTGTGTTCTCCAAAAGGCGGCGTAGGAAAAACGACCCTCGCGGCTAATCTTGCCTATTCTCTGGCGCGCGCGGGCAGCAAAGTTCTGGTTGTCGATTTTGACGTTCAGAATGCGTTGCGCCTGCATTTTGGCGTCCCGCTTAGCGATGAACGCGGCTATGTCGCGAAAGCGCTGGAACTTCATGACTGGAGCCAGTGCGTACTCAGTGCCGGCAGCAATATTTTTGTCCTGCCATATGGCGATGTCAGCGAGGCGCAGCATCAGGCGTTTGATCAACACCTGGCCACCGATCCTCACTTTCTGACCCGTGGTCTGGCGGCGTTATTGAATTATCCCGGGCTTATTATCATCGCCGACCTGCCACCGGGTCCGTCGCCAGCGCTCACCGCGCTGACGTCACTGGCGGATCTCCACCTGGTGCCGCTGCTGGCGGATACGGCGTCGATGTCGGCCCTGTCGCACGTGGAAAAACAGCGCCTGACTGGCGGTAAGCTAAACAACAAACTCGGGCATTATTTTGTGCTGAATCAGAGTGATAACCGTCGCCAGGTCAGTCGCGATGTGACCGCGCTGATGGAGGACAAACTGGGCGATCGGCTACTGGGCATTATCCACCGTGACGAAAGCGTGGTGGAGGCAAATGCGTCGCAGAAGTCGGTTCTCGACTTTAGCTCCTCCTCTGCAGCCGCTTTTGATATTGAAATCATTGCAAAAAAAATCTCTGCGCTGTTGGGTATCAAAATTGGCGACGGCACGGTGCACAGCCAGCCTCGCATGTCAGGGCTTTAACTTATTGCAGGGCTGCTGAATGAAAAAGTCTCTTTTCTGGTTGCTGGCACTGGTGCTGTCGCCCGTTGCCGTTCTGGTGATTATTACGCCGATGGACAGCCAAAAGCAGTATCTTTTTGGTCTGTTGAGTATCGGTATTCTGTTTTTAATGGGGTTTAGCAAAAAACGCAGTATTTCGGTCATTATGGTCGTAACTTCGCTGCTGATGTCGACCCGTTATATGTATTTCCGCTTGACGCAAACCCTGCATTTTAACTCCGGGATCGAGACGGTTCTGGGGATGGGACTGTTTCTGGCGGAAGTCTATATCTGGGTGATGTTGCTGCTGAACTACCTGCAAACGGTCTGGCCGCTTAAGCGCGAAATCGTCCCGCTGCCGGATGATATGAGCACCTGGCCGACGGTCGATATCTATATTCCTAGCTATAACGAACCGCTGGACGTGGTCCGTGATACCGTGCTGGCCGCGCAGTGTATTGATTACCCAGCGGATAAGATGAAAATTTATCTGCTGGATGATGGTAAACGCAGCGAGTTTGCGGTGTTTGCCGCCGATGTTGGGGTGGGATATATCACCCGAAATGACAATAAACACGCCAAAGCAGGTAACCTGAACCATGCGATGACCCTCACCAAGGGCGAGCTGATTTGCGTCTTCGATTGCGATCACGTGGCAACCCGCGTGTTCCTGCAGGCTACGGTGGGCGGTTTCCTTAAGGATCCTATGCTGGCGCTGGTCCAGACGCCGCATTACTTCTACTCGCCTGACCCGTTTGAACGTAACCTCTCCGTGGGACGCAATATTCCCAACGAAGGGATGTTGTTCTATGGCCCGATTCAGCAGGGTAACGATAACTGGAATGCGACCTTTTTCTGTGGCTCCTGTGCGGTGATCCGCCGTAAAGCGCTGGAAGATATCGGTGGTTTTGCGGTGGAAACCGTCACCGAAGATGCGCACACCGCGCTGAAGTTCCAGCGTCTGGGCTGGAAATCGTCGTTTCTCGATATTCCGCTGGCGGCGGGTTTAGCGACCGAGCGTCTGGTGGTACACGTGATTCAGCGAACCCGCTGGGCACGCGGCATGACCCAGATTTTCCGCCTCGATAACCCGCTGTTGGGTCGGGGGCTGACGTTCCAGCAGCGCTTGTGCTACCTCAGCGCCATGCTCTACTACCAGTTTGCGTTACCGAGGGTGGTGTTCGTCACCGCACCGTTAGCGTATCTGCTGTTTAACCTGAATATTATCTACTCCTCGGCGAGCCTGATCGTGTCGTATGCCTTGCCACATCTGTTCCTTGCGATCTACGTCGGTTCGCGGATGAATGGCCGCTATCGTTACAGCTTCTGGGGGGAAATCTACGACATCGTACTGGCATTCCACCTGGTATTGCCGACGCTGGTGACGATGATTTTCCCCAAACGCGGCAAGTTCAACGTGACCGACAAAGGGGGGCTGCTGGATGTCGGTTACTTCGACTTTACCGTCGTCAGACCTCATCTGGTAGTGGCCTGTTTGCTGGGCGTCGGCGTGATTGTCGGTATCGTTCGCGCCATTGGGCATGATTACTTCGGCTCTGACCCTAACGTAATCGCTCTGAACGTTGGCTGGGGGCTCTACAGTCTGATCTTCCTGCTGGCGGCGATTGCCGTGGCGCGCGAAACCCGGCAGGTACGTAAGACTATCCGTATTGATGTCGATATTCCTGTGCTGATTCACTACGCCAGCGGCGTGGTTTCACGTAGCCATACCGCCGACCTGTCGATGGGTGGCTGTCGTATTGCGGTGCCGGATGACCGTCATCTGCAGGACGACATTGAAGAGATTGAGCTGATTTTGCAATCCGGGGCCATTTGTATTCCGGCAGAGCAGGTGACCGCCGACCAGCAGTTTATTCGTCTGAAGTTTGATGAAAATATCCCGCTGTCGCTGCGTCGCGAACTGGTGCGCGTGGTGCTGGCGCGTGCGGATGCCTGGATTAACCCGCCGCGTCCGCAGGACAACCCGTTCCGCTCGTTTGTCACCATCTTACGCTGCGTCTTTGAACTGTTCTGGCTGTCCTGGAAAACCCGGGGCGCCCGCCGTCGGCAGAAACCTGTTGCGAGTACCGCGCAGGAGGATGGCCAACTATGAAGCGACTGACCACGCTTGCGCTGCTGGCCGGGATCTTTTCCGTGCCTGCGCTGCACGGTGAAGAGACGCCTGCCGAACCGACAGCGACGCTGAACTTCCCGCTGCCGGGCGCCGCCGTCGACGGGACGACCGCCGATGACGCCGCGACGACGACAGCACCGAACCAGACGGCTACACCAGAATCGACCACCGCGGGTGCTGCAACGCCAGCAACCGACGCTACGACGGCAGCCGAATCCACGCCCGCAGCGGATCCGGCTGCCTCGCTGCCCGATCTACCGCCGCCGGTTAACACTGCTGCGCCGGTGGCCGTACCGTTAACGCCGGTCGTTAGCGGCACGCTGAATCTGGCGCAAATGGGGATGCCGGACGGCATTATTCTCAGCGGTGGGCAACGTCAGGGGGGCGCTGATTTTACGCTGCCGTCTGACCAGGTCGTGACCCATGCCGAACTGATGTTGGATGTGCGGGTGTCACCAGAAATGGCAACCCGTAACGCTACGCTGCAGCTGATGCTTAACGGCCAGCCGCTGGGCACGGTGCCGCTGGGTACCGACGGGGCCGATATTTCCCACTATCAGCTGGATATTCCGGCTGCGCTGATGGTCTCCAGCAATAACCTGAGCTTTAAGGTGAATGATGGCGACAACATGCAGTGTCTGCTCAATAGCCAGGATACATCGGGCGTCACCATTTTAGCGGCGTCGCGCTTTAGCTGGGAAAGCCAGCCGCTGAATCTCAGCAATGATTTAAGCCATTTCCCGCGGCCGTTCTTTGACAACATGCAGATGACCCCTGCAGATATCGCGGTGGCCTTCCCGGAAAACGCTGGGGCGGATGTCTATAGCGCCGCGGCGTTAATCTCCTCCTGGCTAGGGATTCAGGCTGACTATCGCGGCATCTCCTTTAATGCGCTGCGCGATCGTTTACCGGAGCGCCACGGCATTATTATTGGTCATCCGGGCGACCAGGTGGGCGGGATCACTTTGCCGCAAACCGACAAACCGCTGCTGAAGATTGTTGATAACCCGGGGAATCCGACCTACAAACTGCTGTTGATCGTCGGACAAAACGATGCGGCATTGCGGGCTGCGGCCTGGCGTCTGACGCGTGGCGACATTGCTCCACAGACCGCCAGCCTGAGCGTAGATCCGCAGGCGATCCCGGTTGGAAAACCGTATGACGCCCCACGCTGGATCCCGACCGATCGGCCGGTAAAAATCAGCGAGCTGCTGCGTAAAGATCAAAGTATGACGGTTAACGGCGTCTGGCATGAACCACTGCGGGTGGCATTCCGCGCGGCACCGGACCTGTACCTCTGGGATGGCGAAACTATCCCGTTGCAGATTGGCTACCGCTTCCCGGCGGAAAACTGGATCAACGAAGATAAGTCGTTATTGAGCGTCACGCTCAACAACACCTTCCTGCACAATTTACCGCTGAACAAGCAGGGGCCGCTGGAGAAGTTGTGGCGCCGCCTGGGAGGCGATGCGCGTCAGGAGCAGTTTACTATCCCGCTGGCACCTTACCTGATCTACGGGGATAACCAGCTGTCGCTCTATTTTAACGTGGTCCCGAAAGACAACGCGCCCTGCTCGGTGGTGATGAATAACAACATCAAGAGCCGAATTACCGATGATTCATGGATTGATTTAAGCAATACGCGCCATTTCTCGCTGTTGCCAAACCTCTCCTATTTCGTTGGTGCCTCGTTCCCGTTCTCGCGGCTGGCGGATTACTCGCAAACCGTGCTGCTGCTGGCAGAAAAACCGTCAGAAACACAGGTGGCTACGCTGCTCAACCTGGCGGCACGTTCGGGGAATGCGACCGGAACGGCGCTGGCCAACAACCGGGTGGTTCTGGGTGTCCCGAGCGGTGGAGCGGGCCTGCAGTATCTGCGCGACCGCGATGTCCTTGCGGTCAGCGGCCTCGATCAAAAAGCATTTAACCAAAGCCTGCTGGCAGACTCGCCCTATTATCAGGCGGATAACCAACTGGGCGTGCGTGAGTCGGGGTTGGGAGAAAAAGTGCAGCGTTGGCTGAGCGGCGACTGGACGTCCGCCAGCGTTGACGCCGATCGCTATCTCTCTTCCAGCAACGCCTGGCGTGGTTTTATCAGCTACCGCTCTCCATGGAGCTCACAGCGCACGGTGGTGGTAGCGATGGCCAGCAACGATGATCAACTGGCCAGACTGAAAGTCGACCTTGATTCACCGCGTATCAACGCCGGGATTCGGGGCGATACGGCGATTATCACTAGCGACAATGGCGTGCGCAGCTTCCAGGTTAATACGCCGTTCCCGAGCGGTCAGATGCCGTGGTACATGATAGCGGTATGGTATGCCAGCCAGCACTCGGGCCTGCTGGCATTGCTGGGGCTGCTTGCCACCTCGATAATCGGCCTGGCGCTCACCGCTATGTTTAAACGCCATGCTCGCAAGCGTCTGAGTTCGGGGGAAAGCCAATGAAACGAGTTATCAAAATGAATCGCCGGTCGACCCGAAAATTGCCCACCCTTTGTCTGTCAGGCGTGCTGACATTTGGCGCACTCGGTGATGCCCTCGCTGCCGGTAATGATGCCGCGCTGCAAGCATTGTTTGCCCAGGCAAACTACTGGCATGAAAAATCACACGATGAACTGGCGAAAGAGTCGCTGCAAAAAGTGCTGCTGGTCGATGCCAATAACACTCAGGCCATGTATCTGATGGCGCTGTGGTCGCAGCAGGGTGGGGATCTTCAGGGGGCAGCGCAGTGGCGCGCCCGGCTGGCGAAGGTCTCGCCCAATAGCCCCAATCTGCAGGAGCTGGATAACGCCAAGAAAATGGCCCAGGTCCCGCAGGGGCAGCTCAGCCTGGCAAGACAGCAGGCGCGAAGCGGCAATATTCCGGCGGCATTAACCACCTGGCGGGGCATGTTTAATGGCAATACCCCGCCATCGAGCCTGGCTGCCGAATATTACATGACCATGGCCAGCGACAAATCGCTCTACCCGCAGGCGGTCGGCGAGCTGCGCCAGTACGTGGCGCAGCATCCGCAGGAAAACGCCGCGCGCGTGGCGTTAGGTAAAGCGCTGACCTGGCGGGAAGACACTCGTCGGGAAGGGATCTCGATGCTGGAATCGATGGCCAGCGGCAGCAAAGATGCCGACAGCGGCCTGCGTCAGGCGCTGCTGTGGCTGGGTCCGCAGGCTGGTGATGAGGCGATGTACGATACCTGGATGCAGCGTCACCCGCAGGATACTGAAGTCCAGAATTACTACCGCCAGCGGATCAGTGGCCAGGCGCGCGGTCAGGGGTTTGTTAACCTCAATAGCGGCAATACCACCGCCGCGAAAGAGCAGTTTGAACAGGTACTCCAGACCAACCCGCAGGATGCCGATGCGCTGGCTGGGATGGGCTACATCGCGCAACGTAACGGCGACTTTCAGGCCGCGTCGCAATATTTAAGTCGGGCCGCAGATCTTGGCGGCGCGGACTCCGCTGCCCGCCGCGAGCAGGCGGCAGATGCCTTATTCTACGGCCAACTGGCGCAGGCGCAGCAGGCCTACAAACAGGGCAACATCAGCCAGGCGCTGGCGCTGTCCGCGCCGCTGGCTCAGCAGAGCGGCACGCGTGGCGCGTCGGCAAAACTGTTCCGGGCCGATGTGTTGCGCCATAACAAAGACCTCCCGCAGGCAGAGCAAACGCTGCGCTCGCTGCTCAACGATCAGCCGCAAAACGGCCCGGCGCGTGAGAACCTGTACTACGTCCTGCGCGAGCAAAATAAATCGGCGGAGGCGCAGGAGATGCTGCGTACGCTGCCGGCCAGCATGCAGCAGAAACTACAGCCTCGCGTGGTTACCGGTATGCCGGGGGATTCGCTGCGTCGTCAGGCACAAGAACAAGCCAACAGCGGCAACGTCACGGCGGCAATCGCCACCTTGCGTCAGGGGGTATCGCGTTACCCGGACGATGCCTGGATGCGCCTGGATCTCGCGCGACTGTTGCAAAAATCGGGCAATGAGAGCGAAGCCGCGTCGACGATGGCGGCCGCCTATCGCCCTGGCGCCAGCAGCAATTCGCTGTATGCCGCCGCGCTGTTTGCCAGCGAAAATGGCGCCTGGCAGCAGGCGCAGACGCTGTTGGGGCGGATCCCCGCAGCCAGTCAGACCAGCCAGATGAGTGATTTACGCCAGCGGGTGAACTACAACCTGCAGCTGGTGACCGCGCAGAACTACCTGGCGCAAGGGAATACGGTGGCGGCATCGAATACCCTGAAAGCGATGGCTGCGACGCCGCCTAAATCGCCGGCGGATGTCGGCAAGCTGGCGCGCATGCTGGCCCAGAGCGGCGATGTTGGCGGGGCTGTTACGTTGGTGCGTAACAATATCAGCGGCGGTATCACCGGCAATGCCGGCGATTACGCCGATCAGGTCTCGGTACTTAATCAAGCGGGGTTGACCAATGAAGCCCAGGCGCTGTTAACCAACCCGCAGCTGCAGGCCACCAGTACGCCGACGCAGCTGGCAAGCATCCGCAACGGTTACGTGATCAACGAAGCGGACCGGCTGCGCGAGCAGGGCAACTATGCCGGGGCTTACGACAAACTGATGGGGGCGATGCAAAGCGACCCGCAAAATACCGACCTGATGTTCGCCATGGCGCGACTCTATCAGAGCGGAAAAATGAACAAAGAAGCGGGCGTGGTCTATGACTACCTGATGACCCGCGATACGCCGGACCAGGCGGCGCGTACCGGCGCGATTGACATTGCGTTATCGGAAGGCAACAACGACCGGGCCGAACAGCTGGCTGGTGGACTGCGTCCGGATAATTCGCCGGATCGCTTAGTGCTGCTGGCGCGCGTCGCGGAATCGCAAGGGCATCACCAGCAGGCGATGACGTATCTGCGTAGCGCGCGCGGCAAACTGCTGGGACTGCAGAGCAGCAACAGCGCCCAGACGCCAACCGTTGGCGGCGTGCTGGCGGCGGACAACCCCTTTGTGGGCGTCTCCCGCACCACCACCCCGACGCGGACGGCGTCGGCCTACGGGCAGTATATGCCGTGGCAGGTCGCTCAGGTGTCGACCGGGCCCGGGACAACCCTGCCGGGGATCCAACGTCCGGACCTGCCGGTAGAGACCGCGCAAACCCGTACGCTGCGTCAAGTGGATAGTATGATGGAGACGCTACAGGAAAAAACCGGCACCTGGCTACAGGGTGGCATGGAAGTGCGCGGTCGTGATGGCGAATCCGGTACCAGCAAGCTGACGGAGATGAAAACCCCTCTGACGTGGTCCTCATCGCCGTTTGGCGACTCGCGCTTTGACTTTACCGTCACGCCGATCACGCTGAATGCCGGTACCGCCACCGGCGATGCCTGGCGGCGATACGGTGCGAACCCGCTCTCCAACGCGGTTTCCAATATGATCTCCACCGCCACCAGCGAGCAGGCGGCGATTGCCGCGATGACCGACACGGAAAAGGAAACCTATTTTGCCAGCAATCCTGGGGCTGAGGCGTTAAGTGAGCTGGGGACGCTGAATGCCTCCGACTATAACGCCACTACCAGCAGCGGGATGGAAAACCTGGCGAAACTCGGTGCCTACGATTCCGGCCAGGTGGCTAGCTATCTGGCGTCATCGAGCCTGAAACCTGACGTCGATCAGGCGAGCGGATCAACGGATTCTCAAAAGGCCAATGGCGTTGAGCTGGCCATGGCTCTGGGCGGCGACAATTATCGTGTCGACATCGGCAGTACCCCGCTGGGTCAGGATCTGAATACCGTAGTCGGTGGGGTGAAATGGTCACCGAAGCTGACCAACTACCTGTCGCTGATCTTCACCGGTGAGCGCCGCTCACTGACCGATAGCCTGCTCTCCTACGTGGGTCTGAAAGATTCCTACTCCGGGAAAACCTGGGGGCAGGTGACCAAAAACGGCGGTACCCTCCAGTTAAGCTATGACGATGGCGATGCTGGCTTCTACGTGGGCGGCGGCGGCTACAGTTATCTCGGCACAAACGTTGCCAGCAACACCAGTATTAACGCCAACGCCGGGGTCTATCTGCGGCCTTACCATGATGATTATCGCCAGCTGCAGGCCGGGTTGAGTATGAGCTACATGGATTACTCGAAAAACCTCAGCTACTTCACCTATGGCCAGGGTGGTTACTTCAGCCCGCAGAACTACGTGAGCGTCTCGCTGCCGGTTAACCTGACCGAGAAATATGACAACTGGACGATGAAGCTGGGTGGGTCAGTGGGTTATCAATCCTACAGCCAGGATAAGAGCGCTTACTTCCCGACCAACTCCGAATGGCAGCAAACCCTGGAGACTGCGGTCACCAATGGTTTTGCGAAAGAAGCTTACTATTCGGCGACCTCGAAGAGCGGCATTGGCTATACGCTGCGCGCCGGTGCTGATTACAAAGTGAACAAACAGATGACGCTAGGCGGCCAGATTGGCTACGACACCTTCGGTGACTATAACGAGAGCACCGCGGGTCTCTACATCCGCTATATGTTGGGAGACAACTGATCATGACGGAGAATAACAACGCGGAAGTCATGGCCTGGTTTCAACAGCAGCAGACGCCAGCCGGATGGTTTGACCTGCTGTTGATCATGGTCGATGGCATGTTAAACAACGCCGGCGAGCTGGAAAGTCAGCCGTTCTTACGCCAGATGGGGGAGATGCTGGCAGATCGCTACCCGCTGCCAGAGTCAGAAACCGTGGGCCAGCTGGAAGCCAATATCAACCAGTGGCTGAGCCGTTTTAAATGGGGTGTGGTTAGCGTCGATGTGGGCGAGGACGGGTTACGACTGCGCCATCGCGCGCTCCCGGTGAGCCGCGATGATGCGCATCGGGTGCGCTGGTGCAATGCATTTTGTGCCATACTCGAGGGGCTTTATTCTCGCTGGCTACAGGGACAAGGAGGCAGTACGCACGTGGTGTTGCAACGTGAGCGGCTGTTTTCGGTCTCGGATGTTCAGTTCCTCTACTTCCATCCATAACGGGTGACCTTATGTCTTTGCGTGCAGTAATAGCGGTCATAGTGACGATGATGGTACTTCCTCGCGCGTGGGCTGACACCGCGTGGGAAAGCTATAAATCACGGTTTATGATGGCCGACGGGCGAATCGTTGATACCGGTAATGGGAGTATCTCTCACACTGAAGGGCAGGGGTTTGCGATGCTGCTGGCGGTGGCGAAAAACGATCGCCCTGCCTTTGACAAGCTGTGGCAATGGACCGATAAAACGCTGCGAAATAAAGACAATGGCCTGTTTTACTGGCGCTATAATCCCGTCGCGCCGAACCCGATTGCGGATAAGAACGACGCCACCGATGGCGATACCATGATTGCCTGGGCGCTGCTGCGCGCCCAGAAGCAGTGGGGCGACAAGTCCTACGGTGCGGCTTCCGACGCCATTACCGCGTCACTGCTGAAAAACACGGTGGTAACCTTCGCCGGTTACCAGGTGATGCTGCCCGGTGCGAAAGGCTTCAACCTCAACGATCATCTCAATATTAACCCGTCCTACTTTATCTTCCCGGCGTGGCAGGCGTTTGCCGAGCACACCCATCTGACTGCCTGGCGCAAGCTGCAAACCGATGGTCTGGCGCTGCTGGGGAAAATGGGCTGGGGGAAATCAAAACTGCCTACTGACTGGGTGGCGCTAAAAGCGGACGGCAAGATGGAGCCGGCGAAAGAGTGGCCGCCGCGCATGAGCTATGACGCGATCCGCATCCCGCTGTATCTCTCCTGGGCCGACCCGCAAAGCGCCCTGCTGACGCCATGGAAAAACTGGTTCAACAGCTATCCGCGACTGCAGACGCCGGCCTGGATCAACGTCAGCAACGACAACGTTCCGTCGTGGTTTATGACCGGCGGCCTGCTGGCGGTGCGCGATCTGACCATGGGTGAGCCGCAGGGTGACCCGCAAATCACCGCGCAGGATGATTACTACTCAGCCAGCCTGAAGCTGCTGGTCTGGCTAGCCAGGCACGACCAGTCGCGTTAACCGTCAGGTGTCTCGCCAGGATTACTGCGGAATAATTTCGCCCTGGCGTAGGGTCAGGACTTCAACGCCGTCGGCGGTAACGGCCACGGTGTGCTCCCACTGCGCGGACAATTTCTTGTCGCGGGTCACCACGGTCCAGCCGTCCTTTTTGACTTTGGTCCGGCTGTCACCCTGGTTGACCATCGGTTCGATGGTAAAGACCATCCCTTCTTTCAGGACGGTGCCTTCACCCGCTTTGCCGTAGTGCAGCACCTGCGGATCTTCATGCATCTCCTGACCGATCCCGTGGCCACAATACTCGCGTACCACGCTGTAGCCATGGCTTTCAACATGGCTCTGAATCGCATGGCCGATATCGCCCAGGGTCGCGCCGGGCTTAACGGCCTTGATACCTTTCCACATGGCTTCGTAGGTTTTCTTCACCAGCCGGCGGGCCAGCGGCGAGACTTCACCAATCAGGTACATTTTGCTGGAGTCGGCGATCATCCCCTCTTTTTCCAGCGTGATGTCGACGTTAACAATGGCCCCGGATTTCAGGTGCTCCGTCTCTTTTGGTATCCCGTGACAGACCACCTCGTTGATGGAGGTGTTTAACACGTAGGGAAAATCATATTGCCCTTTGCTGGCGGGGCGGGAGTGCAGTTGATTAACGATAAAATCTTCCACCCGATCGTTAATCGCCATGGTGGTGACGCCGGGCTGGATAAAGGTGTCCAGCATGTCAAATACCGAGGCTAATAGCTCTCCGGCGTGGCGCTGTCTGGCAAGCTCATCGGCGGTTTTAATGCGAATTGATGGCATTGATCACCTCCAGCAAGCGGTCGGAACCGGATTTCAGCATCATCATCTTAATTTGTTGATGGTTCAGCTCCGGATAGAGCTCGCTCATCATCCCCAGCCGGATCCAGTATTCCGCCTGCGCGTTCACCGAACGTGACATGGCCTTGCTGGCATCGCGAATGTCGTCGTGCAGCAGGTCAGTGATTTTTACAATGCCCATATATATGTTCCGTAATGATTCATATATATATCGTATATTTTGAAACGACGGCTGTCACGACGTTTTTGCCAGCATCAACAGTGAAGGGAGCCCTGCAAAAGACGGTGAAGCGGCTGGAGAAAAGAGGGGGAAAAACTGGGTGGGCAAGACGTTACAGTGCAGCGAAAGCGCGGCCACAGGGTTTCCCCTGCGGCCGCGGGGCAGGTTATTGCGGGTACGGTACCCAGCTTCCGCCGTTCAGCTGAACGTACGGTTTACCCTGATACTGCATAACAATGGCGTTGGCGTTTTCTGACACCGGCGCGCTTTGCGGCAGGCCGGCGGTGTACTGCTGCCAGTCAACGTTGTCTTCGGTGAACATCTTGCCATCCAGCGCACGAACCACCAGTTCAGACACCGCGAGGTAGCTGCTCGGCTGGTCAATAATCACCGGAGCACCCTGGTGCGGTGCCTTCATGCCGAAGAATTTCACGGCCGTCGGCACGTTGGTGATCGACGGGCTTGGGATGTCGCGCAGGCCAGACACCTGCATTTTGTCACCCTTCAGCGCGCCGCCGTGTTCCGGAACCACCACAACCATGACTTTCCGGCCCGATTTTTCCAGCTCGGTAAAGAAGTTATCCAGCTCGTCGAACAGTTTCTGCGCACGTACTTTGTAGTCCGCCGTCTTGCTCTGACCTGGGAAGTGGTTGCCGTCGTGGAGCGGCAGAATGTTGTAGAAGGTGGCGCTCCGGGCCGCGTCGCCCTCTTTGTTTTCTTTCTCCAGCCAGCGGTTCAGGGTCGCTAAGTCGTCATACACCGGCGAACCGTCGAAAGCCTGCAGGCTGACCGGCAACCCGGTTTGATCCATCAGCGGGCTTTGCATGCCGCCTAAGCTACGCAGCTCTTTCAGGAAGTCGCCGAACAGACCGTTATGCCCGAGCATCAGCTGCTGGGTAAAGCCGAGTTTTGCCAGGTTTTCGAACAGGTAGCAGTCGCTGCCCGACGGTTGATACAGGTTCGAGTGTGACAGCTGACCGCAGCTGGCGCGCAGCAGACGTACCGCCGCCGGGCCACTGTAGGAGGTCGCCGAGTTGAAGTTCTTGAACACAATATCGAAATGCTTCCACAGCGGATGGTCCATCAGCCCTGCCGCTTCAATATCTGACCACGACAGTGAGCAAATATTGATCACCAGCAGGTCAAAGGGTTGAGCATCCGCCGGCAGTTGTTCCGGGAACGGCGTCTTGCGTTTCTGTTCCGCGGCATAGAAGGTGTTCAGCCAGTTGGTTAAATTGGCGGAGGTCGGTGGTTCGGTCTGCGCCGGAATATCGCCGTTGGCAGCCGTCGTGCTGGCGGCTGAAGCGGAGGTATTTGTGGTCCGCGCGGTCGTGGCTGCTGCGGTTGTCGGCTGGCCGGCGGGCCACAGCGTAAAGGCCGGGAGCAGCGGACTGATGGTCAGCCAGATCATGATGGCGGAAACCAGTACCGTGACGCGCAGCCACTGTCTGATGAACAGCCACAGCACCAGCAGCAGGAAGAAGGCGCCGACCATATTCCAGTTAATAAAGCGGGTCACCAGGTCCCAGAGGTAATCGGCGCTGAAGCCGGCCAGCTGTGAACCCTGGCTAAAGATACTTTCCGGTCCCGGCAGCCAGGTATCATGCCAGAACAGCCCGATGCCAATGGGAATGGCAACCCAATGGCGCAGGCGGTGGAGCTTGTACTTTGGCAGAGGAACCAGCAAAAAGGCGAGGAACACCAGGTTTAGCATCGGGTGAAAGTTAAGATACCCCGCCCAAAGCAGCGCAAACTTTACCAGAAAGTAAAAATTCCAACCGGCCAGGCCACGCCAGTACTGCCAGAGCGGAAGCGGCGTAGCGTTAGTTTTTTCATTCGTCATTTATTCAGTTTGCCTTGCTGAGTTGTTGCTTCCCGGCGTAAGACGCCAGCCGGTTTGACATAGCGGGGTTTAAAGAACATCAACCGTAAGGTGGTGCGAATACGGCGTTGGTAGTGGCGTGTCAGGTATCCCAACGGGAAAAAAAGCAGGGCGCATAGAACGACCAGCTGAATAATATCGCTGATGGACATCATGACGTTTTCTCCCTGTCAGTGGACAGACGATGCGGTTCAGGGAACCGTCGCCAGTGGCGTCCATCATGGGTGGCATTGATGGTGACGTTTTTCTCAACCGAGACCGGAAGCGGGGTATTCCATTGCGATGGATCGATTCCGCGCATCAGTAAAATTTCGGCGGTGATCTGCTTATCTTCGAACCAGACCATACGGTTAGAAAAGATATCGCCGGTGGGTAACGGGAAAATATGGTTTAACGCGGTGTCCAGGTCATTCACGCGACAAAACGACAGAAAAAGCACTAATCGGTTATTGCCGATGGTCATAATATCGCCCATGCGATTCGGACGACACAGCGTTAACGCCTGCTCGACACGCAGGCCTGGCGCTGGACGTAACGCCACCATCACGCCTTTACCGTCTTCAGGCAGCATGGTGTTCGTCATGATGTTGTGCACCGCCGTACAGAAATCGCCCCACTTCTGGAAACCGCGCAGATTGAGCGGCTGGCTCCAGCTCAGCAGGGTGTCAAACTCTTCTGGAATATGGCGGGTGAATTTCTGCTTCTGCACGCTTTCTATTAAGGTCAGGCAGCGGGAAAGTGGGGCGCTGGAAGGAATAACCATATTTGCGCCGCTGCTTAGCAGCAGTCGTTCATCGGTGGTGCGCAGGCTTGGGGTTTGCTCGCGCACGACAATTTTCAAGGCGCTGCCGCGCTGCTTACGCAAGATATGGATATAGCGGCCCAGCTGTTCGATCTGCTCGTTTTGAGTGACGGAAAACAGCAGGGTGGCCGCCTGAGATTTGCGTGCGGCGTTAAAGACGCCATCGTTGGTATCAAACAGCGTCCAGTATTCGGAAAGGGCTGGCGCGCCTTCCAGCACCCGGAGGTTGCTCAGTACCACCTTTTCATCGCTGCGCGGTTGCACCAGCGTCTCTTCGTTTTGCGCCAGATGCCAGCCGTCGTCACCGTGTAAAACCGTCAGCTGCTGCTGCGCGCTCATTCCCTTTTCACTGCCCCAGAATGCAATATCAAATAAAAAACTATCGCCCTGGTAGCGCAGGCTAGCCAGCCCGGAAAGCGAGCGGTATTCATTTAATAGGGGGGAAAGTTGCTTATCAACATTTTGACCGGAATTAAGCACTAACAATGAACAATGATGATATTTGGTCCACCGGTGTGATTTTTCAGCCCAAAGGCATAATTGTTCTTTTTTCATATTCTGCCAGGCATTTTCTGACGTCAGCAGAATAAAGAGGTAGTTGTCCGGATCGAGGCTACAAAGTAAATCGCGATGCAGTTCTTCCAGTCCTTCTGTACTATCCGGCATGGTGAACACAGCAATTTTTTCAGGACCACGGTGAGGATCGACTGAAATGATTTTACCTGGGGTATTACCCATCACGATAGCCGCAACTTTGCAGTCTTTATCTTGTGCCGCCAGCGTCTGATTGAGCAGGCTCACCGCATCTTCATAGCGATCGAGGTTAAGCCACCATACGCCACCCACGGGCATATGGCAGACCTCATCCCACAATGATGAAATACCCAAAGTATATACGTTTTCCACGGCGTCCCTCGTGAGAACTGATTTACACTAGAATAGTTTACTAGCGAAAGCGGCAGAGTAAACCTAACATTGAAATTAAAGGGTATCAGTTTTAGCATATATATCCCCTTCATCCTTCAAGTTGCCTGGGTGTTGGCTGCAACCGTTCACCCCAGTCACTTACTAGAGTAAGCTCCTGGGGATTTACGGCCTTGCCGCCTACAAGCAACTCGAATTATTTTGGGTATAGGTGATTTGAGATTGAGCCTTTTGTACCTCGGGTTTTATTTATGTTTTATTTGTGAATGGAAAGTGAAATGCCGGGAAAAGAGCCTGCAGTACCTTCTGATGCCACATTAGGCTATACCTTTCAAAATGATTTCCTGGCGCTAAGCCGGGCATTTTCTTTGCCTGAAATTGACTACCATGACATTTCCCGGCGCGAGCAGTTAGCCGCGGCGCTGAAACGCTGGCCACTCCTGGCTGAATTCGCAGAGAAAAAGTAAGGACGCTGCCGATGGCTATTCTAGGATTACAGGGTATACGCGGTGGCGTGGGCACCACGTCGATTACCGCCGCGCTGGCCTGGGCGCTACAGCTCCTTGGTGAAACGGTTCTGGTGGTCGATGCCAGCCCGGACAATATGCTGCGTTTTTTCTTTAACGTCGAGGCATCCCATCAGGATGGCTGGGCGCGTTCATTGCTTGACGGGCGTGACTGGCGTGATGCCGGTATTCGCTATACCTCGCATATTGATATTCTGCCGTTTGGTCAGCTCACCCCCGGTGAGAGAGAGCATGTCGATTCGCTCTATCCGACGCTGGAACCGATCGCCGACATCGTCGAAAAAATGGTGCAGCAGGGCGACCATCGCTGGGTGTTGTTGGATTTACCCGAGGGGTATTCTTCGCTGTCCAGCGCGTTGATTAGCGCCTGCGACCGCACGCTGGTGGTGGTACATCCCGATGGCAATTGCCATATTCGCTTGCACCAGCAGGCGCTCCCGGTCAACGGCGATGTGCTGATCAACGATCTGCGTGTTGGTAGCCAGCTGCAGGAGGATTTATACCAGCTGTGGCTGGAGAGCCAGCGCCGTATTCTGCCCATCACCATTCATCGTGATGAGGCGATGGCGGAGTGCCTGGCGGCGAAGCAGCCGCTCGGTGAATATCGCCAGGATTCCCTGGCTGCAGAAGAGATACTGACCCTTGCCAGCTGGTGTTTACTGCACTATTCCCGCGTGGAGGCACCATGATACGCCTGAGCGCCTTGTTGCTGGCGCCTCCGGTGGCGGAACGACTGAGCGAACGCTACCGTGATTATCGTCAGCACGGCGCCTCGTGGCTGTCTGCGGCGATGGGCTGCCTGTGGGCGTCAATCGTCTGGGCGCTGATGCCGCTGGAAACCCCACGCTGGCAGGCCATTCTGAATAACCATCGCGACTATTTCCCGCATATTAATCCCCATCGCCCGCGTCTGTTGGATCCGCTACGTTATCTGTTGCAGTCTCTGTGGCTGCTGGTGACGCGGGTTCCGGAACCTGAGAAAAAGGCAAACTGGCGGACCTTTGTCGCCCTCGAAGGCGTTCACGGGCGCTATACGCAATGGATGGAGACGCTCCCGGAACGGGTCAACACCCGTACCAGTCACCTGAATAAACAGAAAGAGCTGGCACACCTGAATCCGAAGCTGCGTAAGGCTATCCTCGGCGTGGTGGTGGTCTTCTCGCTGATACTGGCTCTGCTCTGTATCACGCAGCCGTTTAACCCGCTGTCGCAGTTTATCTTCCTGCTGCTGTTGTGGGGCGTGGCGCTGCTGGTACGCCGTATTCCGGGGCGTTTTTCCGCTCTGATGCTGATTGTCCTCTCACTGACCGTCTCCTGCCGTTATATCTGGTGGCGCTATACCTCGACGTTGAACTGGAACGATCCGGTCAGTCTGGTGTGCGGACTGGTACTGCTGTTTGCTGAAACCTATGCCTGGCTGGTGCTGGTGCTGGGCTATTTCCAGGTTGTCTGGCCGCTCAATCGCCAACCGGTGCCGCTGCCAAAAGATATGGCCGACTGGCCAACTGTGGATATCTTCGTGCCGACGTACAACGAAGACCTTAACGTGGTGAAAAACACCATCTATGCGTCGCAGGGTATCGACTGGCCGAAAGATAAGGTCAACATCTGGATCCTCGATGATGGTGGTCGTGAAGAGTTTCGTCAGTTCGCCAAAGATGTCGGGGTGCACTATATCGCCCGTACTACCCATGAACATGCGAAGGCCGGGAACATCAACAATGCCCTGAAATACGCCAAAGGCGAATTCGTCTCCATTTTTGACTGTGACCACGTACCGACGCGCTCCTTCCTGCAGATGACCATGGGCTGGTTCCTGAAGGAGAAAGAGCTGGCGATGATGCAGACACCGCACCACTTCTTCTCCCCGGACCCGTTTGAACGTAACCTCGGTCGATTCCGTAAAACGCCAAACGAAGGCACGCTGTTTTACGGTCTGGTGCAGGATGGTAACGATATGTGGGACGCCACCTTCTTCTGCGGCTCCTGTGCGGTGATTCGTCGCGGTCCACTGGATGAAATTGGCGGCATCGCCGTTGAGACGGTCACCGAAGATGCTCACACCTCCCTGCGTCTGCACCGTCGCGGTTACACTTCGGCCTATATGCGTATTCCACAGGCCGCCGGGCTGGCAACCGAAAGTTTGTCGGCGCATATCGGCCAGCGTATTCGCTGGGCGCGCGGGATGGTGCAGATCTTCCGTCTTGATAACCCGTTGTTTGGTAAGGGGCTGAAGTTCGCGCAGCGGATTTGTTATGTCAATGCGATGATGCACTTCCTGTCTGGTATTCCGCGGTTGATCTTCCTGATAGCCCCGCTGGCATTTCTCCTGCTGCACGCCTACATCATCTATGCCCCGGCATTGATGATCGCGCTGTTCGTCCTGCCGCATATGATTCACGCGAGCCTGACGAACTCGAAGATCCAGGGCAAATATCGCCACTCTTTCTGGAGTGAAATCTACGAAACCACGCTGGCCTGGTATATCGCGCCGCCGACCTTTGTCGCACTGATTAACCCACATAAAGGCAAGTTCAACGTGACGGCGAAGGGCGGACTGGTCGAAGACGAATATGTCGACTGGGTGATCTCGCGGCCCTATATCTACCTGGTTCTGCTGAACCTGGTGGGGGTTGCCGCGGGGATCTGGCGCCATTTCTACGGCCCGGAAAACGAAGTTCTCACCGTCTGGGTCAGTATTGTCTGGGTGTTCTACAACTTGATTATCCTCGGTGGCGCTGTGGCGGTATCGGTAGAGAGTAAGCAGGTTCGACGCTCGCACCGCGTGGAAATGAGTATGCCGGCAGCGATTGCTCGCGAAGATGGTCATCTGTTCTCCTGTACTGTTCATGACTATTCTGATGGCGGACTGGGGATCAAAATTCACGGTAAGGCGCAGGTGCTGGAAGGGCAGCAGGTGAAGCTGCTGCTGAAGCGCGGGCAACAGGAGTATGCCTTCCCGGTACGGGTCGCGCGCGTAAATGGCAGTGAGGTTGGTTTGCAGTTAATGCCGTTGACCAATCAACAACATATTGATTTTGTACAGTGTACGTTTGCCCGCGCTGATACGTGGGCGCTTTGGCAGGATAGCTTCCCGGAAGATAAACCGATGGAAAGCCTGCTGGATATCCTGAAACTGGGGTTCCGTGGATATCGTCACCTGGCGGAGTTCTCACCGCCGTCGGTGAAGGTTATTTTCCGCTCGCTCACCATGCTGGTTGCCTGGATAGTTTCGTTTGTTCCTCGCCGGCCTGAACGCGCCGCAGCGATACTCACTTCAGAACCAGAAATGGCTCAACAATGATGATAATGCGATGAAAAGAAAACTCTCTTTAATTTGTGCAGTAGCGGTGGGAATAGCTGGCTGGTATCCCTTAGCAACTTTTTCGGAACCCACGACCGCGATTGCGGCAGCCCCGACACCGGCGGCCCCTGCCGTTCCGGTAACGCCAGCAGCGCCGGCCGCTACGGCGACGGATCCGCTGGCAATCCCCGCGCCAGTTGTCGCTGACGGTCAACCGACGGCCACTGTGGTTGATCCTGCTGGCGCACCGGTGGTAGTGGAAAACGTGCCAAGCCGCGACGTGAAGCTGTCATTTGCCACTATCGCCCCGGCTCCGGGCAGCATGGTACTGCGCGGCGCGCACCCTGACGGTTCTGTTGAATTTGGCATGCGCAGTGATGAAGTGGTGACAAAAGCGGTGCTTAATCTCGACTACACGCCGTCGCCTTCGTTACTGCCGGTGCAGTCGCAGCTGAAGGTGTACCTCAACGATGAGCTGATGGGCGTCCTTCCGGTCACCAAAGAGCAGTTGGGTAAAAAAATCAACGCGCAGATCCCAATCGACCCGCTGTATATCACCGACTTTAACCGCGTGCGGCTGGAGTTTGTTGGCCATTATCGCGATGTCTGTGAAAACCCGGCCAGCAGCACGTTGTGGCTGGACGTCGGGCGTAACAGTAATCTCGATCTGACCTACCAGGCCCTGGCGGTGCGCAATGACCTGTCCCACTTCCCGGTCCCGTTCTACGATCCGCGTGACAACCGCCCGCTGACCCTGCCGATGGTCTTTGCCTCCTCGCCGGATGCGCAGCAGCAGCATGCGGCGGCGATTGTGGCCTCATGGTTTGGTAGCAAAACCGGCTGGCGTGGTCAGAACTTCCCGGTGCTGTTTAACCAGCTGCCGGAACGCAACGCCATCGTGTTTGCCACCAACGACAAGCGCCCGGACTTCCTGCGTGAGCATCCGCCGGTGAAGGCGCCGACCATCGAAATGATCGACCACCCGAATAACCCTTACGTCAAACTGCTGGTGGTCTTCGGGCGCGATGATAAAGACCTGCTGCTGGCGGCCAAGGGCATCGCCCAGGGCAATATTCTGTTCCGTGGCAGCAGCGTTGAAGTCGATGGCGTCAAACAGTTGCAGGAGCGTAAACCGTACGATGCGCCGAACTGGGTACGTACTGATCGTAAAGTGACCTTTGGCGAGCTGAAAACCTATGAGCAGCAGCTGCAGTCCAGCGGTCTGGTGCCGGACTCCATTAACGTGGCGTTGAATTTGCCGCCGGATCTCTATCTGCTGCGCGCCAACGGCATTGATATGAATCTGAACTATCGCTACACCATGCCGCCGATCAAAGACAGTTCGCGCATGGATGTCAGCCTCAACGACCAGTTCCTGCAATCGTTCAGCCTCAGCAGCACCCAGGAAGTGAGTAAACTGATATTGCGCCTGCCGGTGCTGCAAGGGCTGCTGGACGGCAAGTCAGAAATGACGATCCCGGCGCTGCGCCTGGGCGCGATGAACCAGCTGCGCTTTGATTTCCAGTACATGAACCCGATGCCGGGTGGCTCTATCGATAACTGTATTACCTTCCAGCCGGTGAGTAACCACGTGGTGATTGGTGATGACTCGACGATCGACTTCTCGAAGTATTACCACTTTATCGCGATGCCGGACCTGCGCGTCTTTGCCAACGCCGGCTTCCCGTATAGCCGGATGGCCGATCTCGCAGACACTCTGATCGTGGTACCAAAAGCCCCGACCGAGGGTCAGGTGGCGACGCTGCTGAGCTCTGTTGGTGGGATTGGCGCCCAGACGGGCCTCGCCGCGATCAACATGCAGGTTACCGATGATGGCAGCAAGATTAAGGACAAAGATGCCGATCTGCTGTTGATTGGCGCGATTCCAGCCGAGCTGAAAGACGAAAGTAAAATTAACCTGCTGGTCGAAGCGACCAAAAGCTGGGTGAAAATGCCGATGCGTCACTACGACCTGCCGAGCATTTACCCGGATGACGAAGCCAGAACGCCGAACACCCGTACGGATATCACCTCTTCCGGACCGATGGCGGCCATTATCAGCTTCCAGTCGCCGTACTATGATCAACGTAGCGTGATAGCGCTGCTGGCGGATAGTGCGCGTGGTAACGAACTGCTGAACGGCGCCCTGAACGATACCGGTAAGCGGGCGGCGATGTTTGGTTCCGCCGCGGTGATTCGTGAATCGGGCGTCAATAGCCTGCGCGTGGGCGATATTTACTATGTCGGCCACCTGCCGTGGTTTGAGCGCATCTGGTTTGCGCTGTCGAGCCATCCGGTGCTGCTGGCGATTCTGGCGGCCGTGAGTATCGTGCTGCTGGCGTGGGTGCTGTGGCGGATGCTGCGTATTGTCAGCCGTCGTCGCCTCCATCTTGATGACGAGTAAACCATGATGAAAGCAGTACGTGGAGCAATCATGTCGGTGTTAATGCTGGCGGCGGCGCAGGTGAATGCCGCTTGCCAGTGGCCGGCCTGGGATCAGTTTAAGAAGGATTTCGTGACCGCCGAAGGACGGGTGGTTGATCCCAGCGATGCCCGGAAAATAACGACCTCTGAAGGGCAAAGCTATGCGCTGTTCTTTGCGCTGGCGGCCAACGATCGTAAGAGCTTCGATACGCTCTTTCAGTGGACGCAGAACAACCTGGCAGAGGGCGACCTGCGTGCGCATCTGCCGGGCTGGCTGTGGGGTAAGAAAAGCGAGGAGCAGTGGACGTTACTGGACAGCAACTCGGCCTCTGACTCCGATTTATGGATAGCCTGGTCGCTACTGGAGGCAGGGCGTTTGTGGCAGGTGCCGCAGTACACGGAAGTGGGCAAGGCGCTGCTGTCCCGTATCGCCGATGAAGAAGTGGTGGAGGTACCAGGGCTGGGCCCGATGGTGCTGCCGGGAAAAGTCGGCTTTGCTGACGATAAAGGCTGGCGCTTTAACCCCAGCTATCTTCCGCCACAGCTGGCCAGCTACTTTGCCCGTTTTGACGCCCCGTGGCCGGCGCTGCGCGACAGCAACTTACGTTTGCTGCTGGAGACGGCGCCGAAAGGTTTCTCCCCTGACTGGGTGCGTTATGAAAAAGGCAAAGGCTGGCAGCTGAAAGCCGACAAACCGATTATTGGCAGCTATGACGCGATTCGGGTCTATTTATGGGCCGGGATGCTGGATGACGGCGATAAACAGAAAGCACAGCTGCTGTCCCGCTTTGCGCCGATGGAAGCTCAGACGATTCACCTCGGCGTACCGCCGGAAAAAGTGAATATTGCTACCGGGAAAACCACCGGCAACGGCCCGGTTGGCTTCTCGGCGTCGCTGCTGCCGTTCCTGCAAAATGATGACATCCGGGCCGTGCAACGCCAACGCGTCGCAGACCACTATCCCGGTGCAGATGCCTACTATAATGCGGTCCTGACTCTTTTTGGCCAGGGATGGGATCAACATCGTTTTCGCTTCTCTGTGGAAGGCGAATTACGACCTGACTGGAACAAGGAATGCGCAAGTTCAGACTAAATGTTATCACGCTGTCGTTGGGCATCGTGCTGCTGCCAGCGGTACAGGCGGCGATAACGCCCGCCCAGGAACATCTGCTGGAGCAGGTCCGGCTGGGTGAAGCGAGCCATCGTGAAGATCTGGTGAAGCAATCCTTATACCGGCTGGAGCTGATTGACCCGAATAATCCCGCCTATGTGGCTGCGCACATGCGTTATCTGTTGCGTCAGGGCGACACCCCCGGCGCGAAAAAACAGCTCGAAAAATTAGCGAAGGTGGCCCCGGACTCCGCGGAGCTGAAATCATCGCGTAGCGAGATGAGCCTTAGCACCAGTGACGGGCGTCAGGAGCTACAGCAAGCCCGCCTGCTAGGGGTATCAGGGCGGGTGGAAGAGGGCATTGCCGCTTTTGACAAATTGTTCGGCGGCGTGCCGCCCGATCAATCACTGGCGATCGAATACTGGGCGTTGGTGGCACGGCTTCCGGCCCGTCATACAGAAGCGGTCGCGCAGTTGAAAAAACTGGATGCCAGCGCGCCTGGCAACCCCGATCTTCAGGCCGTGCTCGCCAAACAGATGTTTGCCGACAACAAGCCGGCGGAAGGGTTTGCCTATTTAGAGCAGATGTCGCGCTCGGCCGCCGGTCGCGGTACCGCGGCGGATATGTGGCTCAGCGAAATCAAGGACATGCCGGTCAGCAAGGGCAGCGTACAGGAGCTGCAGCGTTTTCTGACGCTGTTCGAAACCGGCGAATCGGCAGCAAATGCCCGGGTACTGCTGGCTCAGCAGCAGGCACAGCTCCAGGATCCGACGTTCCGCGAACGATCCGAAGGGCTGGCGGCGGTGAAAAACGACAACCCGGCGCAGGCCATTGCCAGTTTACAACAGGCCGTCCGGGCCGATGCCAGGGACAGCGACGCGGTGGGGGCGCTGGGTCAGGCCTATTCGCAGCGTGGTGACAGAGCCCGGGCCGTCGCACAGCTTAACAAAGCGATCGCGATGGATCCCAAAAGTCCGAGTCGCGATAAATGGGACAGCCTGCTCCAGACCAACCGCTACTGGCTGTTGATCAAGCAGGGCGATAACGCGCTGAAAGCCGGGCAACTGGATCAGGCGCAAAACGCCTATGCACAGGCGCAGCGGGTAGACAATACCGATAGCTATGCGGTTCTTGGACTCGGCGATGTAGCGGCAGCGCGCAAAGATACGGCCGCGGCGGAGCGCTATTATCAGCGCACCCTGCGGATGGATCGCGGTAACAGCCTGGCGGTCCGCGGACTGGCTAACCTCTATCGAACCGAATCGCCGGAAAAAGCCAGCGCCTATATTGCCACGCTGTCGCCGAGCCAGCGCCGCAGCATCGACGATATTGAACGCAGCCTGGCCAATGAACGGTTAGAAAAACAAGCCGAAGCCCTGGAGAGCAAAGGGAACTGGGCGCAGGCGGCGGAAGTTCAGCGCCGACGTCTGGCGCTTGACCCGGACAGCGTGTGGATCACCTACCGCCTGTCTCGCGATCTAGTCAGCGCAGGCCAGCAGACGGAAGCCGATACGCTGATGCGCGATATGGTCAACCGTAAACCTGGCGATGCCGACCGCGTCTATGCCTACGGACTCTATTTATCCGGTAATAATCAGGATGACAGGGCGCTGGCGCAGATTAACGCGCTGCCGCAGAGTCAATGGACGGATAATATCCGGGAGCTGGATGCGCGTCTGCAAAGTGACAAAGTGATTCGCCAGGCCAACCAGCTGCGTGATAGCGGCCAGGAAGCGCAGGCAATTGCCCTGATCAAACAGCAACCGCCGCTGGTCCGTTACGATCTGACCTTGGCGGACTGGGCGCAGCAGCGTGGCGACAACCAGACGGCGATCGCCCGCTACAATGATGCCCTGGGTAAAGAGCCGGACAACGGCGATGCGCGTCTGGGGCTGGCGGAAGTGTATCTTGCCGAGGGCGATAAAAATGCCGCTCGCGCGCAGGTCAGCAAGCTGAAGGACGACGAAACCGACTCCCTCAATATGCAGCGGCGGATTGCCCTGGCAACGGCCGGATTTGGTGATACCGCCCAGGCGCAGCAGATTTTTGAGCGCATTATCCCGCAGGCGAAATCCCAGCCGCCGTCGATGGACAGTGCGTTGGTGCTGCGTGATGCGGCCCGTTTCCAGACGGAAAACGGCGAACCGCAGCAGGCACTGGAAAGTTACAAAGATGCGATGGTGGCCGCGGGCGTGACGCCTGTCCGCCCGCAGGATAACGACACCTTTACCCGCTTAACTCGCAACGACAGCAGCGATGACTGGCTGAAACGTGGGGTTCGCAGCGACGCTGCCGATCTCTATCGTCAGCAGGATCTCAACGTGACCCTGGAGCATGACTATTGGGGCTCCAGCGGTACCGGCGGCTATTCCGATTTGAAAGCGCACACCACCATGTTGCACGTGGATGCGCCGCTTGCCGACGGGCGAATGTTCTTCCGTACCGACCTCGTCAATATGGACGCCGGGAGTTTCTCCACTAACAGCGACGGCAGCTACTCGCCGAGCTGGGGGACCTGTGGCGAAATTGCCTGTACCAGCGGCAGTAAGAACCAGAGCGACGGCGGGGCCAGTATTGCGGTGGGCTGGAAGAACGATACCTGGAGCGGCGATATTGGCACCACGCCGATGGGCTTTAACGTCGTCGATGTCGTGGGTGGACTGAGCTACAGCAACGACCTCGGGCCGATCGGCTATACCGTCAATATGCATCGTCGACCGATTTCCAGCTCGCTGTTGGCCTTTGGCGGACAGAAAGACAGCAGCAGCCATACCGGGACAACCTGGGGCGGCGTGCGTGCTGACGGCGGTGGCGTTAGCCTGAGCTACGACAAAGGTGAAGCCAACGGAGTCTGGTCTTCGCTGGGCGTCGATCAGCTCACGGGCAAAAATGTCGAGGATAACTGGCGCGTGCGCTGGATGACCGGCTATTACTATAAAGTTATCAATGAAGACAATCGCCGCGTCACGGTAGGCCTGAACAATATGCTCTGGCACTACGACAAGGACCTGAGCGGTTATACCCTGGGGCAAGGCGGTTACTACAGTCCGCAGGAGTATATCTCGTTCGCGGTGCCGGTGACCTGGCGTCAGCGTACGGAAAACTGGTCATGGGAGCTGGGTGGTTCAGTCTCGTGGTCGCATTCACGGACCAAAACCCAGGCGCGCTATCCGTTGTTGAATTTGATCCCCTCAGAATACCGTGCTGACGCCAGTCAGCTGACGGAAGAAGGCAGCAGCAGCCAGGGCTTTGGTTATACCGCCCGGGCGTTGGTTGAGCGTCGGGTCACCGGAAACTGGTTTGTCGGCGCGGCGGTGGATATCCAGCAGGCGAAAGATTATACCCCGAGCCATGCGTTACTCTACGTCCGCTACTCGGCGGCCGGCTGGCAGGGCGATATGGACATGCCGCCGCAGCCGCTTGTTCCCTATGCTGACTGGTAACAGATTCGCCTGAATTACGCTTTCGGACGTCACTCCACCCGTCCGTTCGCGTATACTCGTCACACTTCGTCCGTCTTCGGCTACGTGGGGTGTTCGTTCCCCCGGCGGCGCTACGCTGACCGGGCTACAGGCTGGCGGGCGTAAACCAACAATTTGAGTATATAATCAGCCTGAAAAAGACCGGTTTGATGGATCTAAACCGGGTATGTGTCAGGTATCAGTGGAGAACCCAGTTGCGCGTCAGCCGTTCACTTACAATTAAACAAATGGCGATGGTCGCGGGCGTGTCCATGGCATTTGTATTGGTCTTCTGCTCTATTTTACTGTTTCACTTTGTGCAACAGAATCGCTTTTCGACGGCCACGCACTTAGAAAGTATCGCTCGTGCGGTTCGCGAACCGCTGTCTTCGGCCATCCTGAAGGGGGATATTCCGGAAGCGGAAACCATCCTCAGCCGTATTCAGCCTGCTGGCATTGTCAGCCGGGCCGATGTGGTGTTGCCGAATCAATTCCAGGCGCTGCGGATGCGCTTTATCCCCGAACGCCCGGTGCCGGTGACCATCACCCGTATTTTCGAGCTGCCGATTCAGATATCGCTCCCGGTCTATTCGCTGGAAAGACCGGCTAACCCACAGCCGATTGCCTACCTGGTGCTGCAGGCTGATTCCTGGCAGACCTACAAATTCATCATGAGCGTGCTTTCTACGTTAGTGACCGCTTACTTCCTTTTGGTGCTTATCCTGACGGTCGCTATTACATGGTGTATCAACCGGCTGATGGTGCGCCCGCTGCGTAAAATAGCGCGCGAACTCAATGAAGTCTCGCAGCAGGACCGGCTGGGGCATCAGTTAACGCTGCCGCGACTGCACCATGATGATGAGCTGGGCCTGCTGGTGCGCAGCTATAACCGCAACCAGCAAACCCTGCTGCGTCAACACGACGAGCTGGCATTGCAATCCACCCGTTTCCCGGTGTCCGACCTGCCCAATAAAGCCTTCTTGATGGCGCTACTTGAGCAGACGGTGGCCCGACCGCAAACCTCAGCCCTGCTGGTGATTGCCTGTGAAACCCTGCAGGACACGGCTGGAGTGCTGAAAGAGACCCAGCGCGAGATCCTGCTGCTGACGCTGGTGGAAAAACTGCGCGGTATTATCCCGCCGCGGATGGTGCTGACCCAAATCAGCGGGTATGACTTTGCGATTCTGGCCCAGGGAATGAGCGAGCCCTGGCATGCGGTGACATTAAGTAAGCAAGTGCTCACTGTTATCAATGAACGGCTGCCGCTGCACGGTATCCAGCTGCGTCCTTGTGCCAGCGTAGGGATTGCGATGTTCAATGGCGAACTGACGGCGGAGCAACTCTACCGCCGGGCATTTTCCGCCGCGGTTGCCGCGCGCCATAAAGGGAAAAACCAGATTGAGTTTTTCGATCCCGCCCAGATGGAAAAAGCCCAGCGCCGGCTAATGGAAGAGCACGATATCCTGGCGGCACTGGATAACCATCAATTTGCTATCTGGCTTCAGCCGCAGGTGAATACCGCCAGCGGCGAGGTCTGCGGGGCGAAAGTGCTGTTGCGCCAGCATCAGGCCGATGGCAGCTGGTCGCTGCCGCCAGGCCTGCTTGAGCGCATCGACGCCTGCGGCCTGACGGTGCCGGTGGGCTATTGGGTGCTGGAAGCCGCCTGTCGCCAGCTCGCCTCGTGGCAAAGTGCGGGCATGATGTTGCCGCTGTCGGTGAGCGTCTCGCTCCTCCAGCTGCTGCATCACGACCGTGGCGCCGAAATGCTGACGTTACTCGAACGCTACCGTATTGCGCCGGGTACGCTGATCCTCGAGATTACCGACAGCCGTCGTCTGGATGACCCACAGATGGTGGTTTCGCTGCTGCGCCCGCTGCGTGATGCCGGCGTGCGTATTGCGATGGATGATTTTGGTATGGGGTACGCCGGGCTGCGTCAGCTTCAGCACCTGAAATCGCTGCCTGTCGACATTCTGAAAATCGATAAGGTATTTATTGATATGTTGCCCGAGGACACCAGCATGGTCCCGGCAATTATCCAGCTGGCGCGCGGCCTGAATCTGCACATTGTCGCCGAAGGGGTCGAAAAGCAGGAGCAGTATCTTTGGTTGCAGGCATCCGGTGTCGATGTCGTTCAGGGGCAACTTTCCGGCGATGCGGTAGCGCAAGATGCGTTTATCGGACTGTATCTCCACCAGCGTGAAGAGGGTGCAAGTTTGTAAAACCAGAGTAAACTTGTGCGTGTCAGTTCAAAGTTTTTAACAATTCCGTTGCATTATTGCGGTTAGTTATTTCTGAAATGTTTCCTTGGTGTTACTTTTAGGCCACAGACGCCATATGACCCCTCAATGTCTGTGGTTATACCTAAGGACACCCTATGAAAACCTCTCTGTTCAAAAGCCTCTATGTGCAGGTTTTGTCTGCCATCGCGATCGGTATTCTGCTGGGCCATTTCTACCCGGAACTTGGCGCGCAGATGAAACCCCTTGGCGACGCCTTCGTTAAACTGATTAAAATGGTGATCGCCCCGGTTATCTTCTGTACGGTCGTGACAGGGATTGCCGGGATGGAAAGCATGAAGGCCGTTGGCCGCACCGGTGCGGTGGCGCTGCTCTACTTTGAAGTAGTGAGTACCATCGCGCTGATTATCGGGCTGATCATTGTTAACGTTGTGCAACCCGGCGCGGGGATGAACGTCGACCCGGCTACGCTCGATGCACATGCTGTGGCGGTCTACGCCGAGCAGGCCAAAGAACAGGGGATTGTCGCCTTCCTGCTGGATATCATTCCCGGCAGCGTGATTGGCGCGTTTGCCAGTGGGAACATCCTGCAGGTGCTGATGTTTGCGGTGCTGTTCGGCTTTGCGTTGCACCGCCTCGGCAGCAAGGGTCAGCTCATTTTTAACGTCATTGAGAGCTTCTCTCAGGTGATCTTTGGCATCATCAATATGATCATGCGCCTGGCGCCGATCGGTGCCTTCGGGGCGATGGCCTTTACCATCGGTAAATATGGCGTGGGCTCCCTGGTGCAACTGGGGCAGCTGATCATCTGTTTCTACATCACCTGTATTCTCTTTGTGGTGGTGGTACTGGGTTCTAT
Source organism: Klebsiella sp. B345 (assembly GCF_051131735.1). Classification (NCBI taxonomy): domain Bacteria; kingdom Pseudomonadati; phylum Pseudomonadota; class Gammaproteobacteria; order Enterobacterales; family Enterobacteriaceae; genus Klebsiella; species Klebsiella sp. B345. The sequence continues at coordinate 2,683,036 of NZ_CP180443.1, read as the reverse complement.
CGCCCGGATAACCGGCTTCAGCATCTTCAAATTTATCCGCTATATCCGCGAAGAACTGCTGATTGTTCTCGGGACTTCGTCGTCGGAATCGGCATTGCCGCGCATGCTGGATAAAATGGAAAAGCTGGGCTGTCGTAAATCGGTGGTCGGCCTGGTCATTCCAACCGGCTACTCCTTTAACCTTGATGGTACGTCGATCTATCTGACGATGGCGGCGGTCTTTATTGCCCAGGCGACCAACAGCCATATGGATATCTTCCATCAAATCACCCTGCTGGTGGTGCTGCTGCTCTCCTCTAAAGGGGCCGCGGGCGTGACGGGAAGTGGCTTTATCGTACTGGCGGCGACGATTTCGGCGGTGGGCCATTTACCGGTTGCCGGTCTGGCGCTGATTCTTGGGATTGACCGCTTTATGTCAGAAGCGCGTGCGCTGACCAACCTGGTGGGTAACGGTGTTGCAACAGTTGTGGTGGCAAAATGGGTCAAAGAGCTGGACACCCAACAGCTGGATGATGTCCTGAATAACCGCACGCCAGCGAACAAATCGCACGAATTATCCTCTTAAATCCTCCTGTTAAGCCCGTTGTCCTTGCTGGACTCCGGGCTCCTGCGCATAATTAGGCATCCTTCCCCGGCAGCGGGGGACGATGCCTTATGTTTATTTTACGTCTCCGTGTGACATTTTCATCTCCACGTGGTCTAAACGACGTACTTTGCTCACTCTCTTTTTGGCGGCCCGCGAGCGGGTTGCTTTTGTAACCAGGAATGTTCATCAGGGGTTCACATGCAGGGCACAAAAATTCGACTGTTAACGGGTGGTTTGCTGATGATGGCAGCGGCCGGTTATGTGCAAGCAGAAGCGCTCCAGCCGGACCCGGCCTGGCAACAGGGGACTCTCGCCAACGGACTCCAGTGGCAGGTTTTAGCCACTCCGCAGCGTCCCAGCGATCGTATTGAAGTCCGTCTGTTCGTGAATATTGGCTCGCTGAGTGAAAGCACTCAGCAGAGCGGCTTCACCCGCTTTATCCCGCGGCTGGCGTTGACACAGAGCGGTAGTCTGCCGACTATGCAGGCGCGCTCGTTGTGGCAGCAAAGCATCGATCCTAACCGTCCTATGCCGCCGGCGCTGGTCTCGTACAGCTACACCATGTTTAATCTCAGCCTGCCAAACAACCGAAACGACCTGCTCAAAGAGGCGTTAAACTGGCTCTCCGATGCCAGCGGTAAACTGGTGATCACGCCGGAATCGGTGAATCACGCCCTGCAGGGTGATGATATGGTGGCGACCTGGCCGCTTGACACCAAAGATGGCTGGTGGCGCTATCGCCTGAAAGGCTCCACAATGCTCGGCCATGACCCGGCCGCGCCGCTGAAACAGCCCGTCGATACGGCGCAGCTGAAGGCGTTTTATAAGAAGTGGTACACCCCGGACGCCATGACGCTGATTGTGGTGGGGAACGTCGATAGCCGCAGCGTGGCGGAGCAAATCAATAAAACCTTCGGTGAGCTGCAGGGCAAGCGCGAAACGCCGGCGGCGGTGCCGACGCTGGCGCCGTTGCCGACGACACCGGTTAGTATCATGAGCAACTCGGTGCGTCAGGATAAGCTGTCGATCATGTGGGATTCACCGTGGCAGCCGATCCGTGATTCGGTTGCGCTGCAACGCTACTGGCGCGATGACCTGGCGCGTGAGGCGTTGTTCTGGCATGTTCAGCAGAGCCTGAGTCGTGGCAACGTCAAAGATGTGAACCTTGGTTTCGACTGCCGGGTGCTCTATCAGCGCGCGCAGTGCGCCATCAATATCGAATCGCCGGGCAATAAACTCAACGCTAACCTGAGCGCGGTCTCCCGTGAGCTGGCGAAGGTCCGTGATAACGGCCTGCCGGAAGAAGAGTTTGATGCCCTGATCGCCCAGAAAAATCTGGAGCTGCAGAAACTGTTTGCTACCTATGCGCGTACCGACACCGATATCCTGATTAGCCAACGTACGCGTTCGCTGCAAAATCAGGTGGTCGATATCGCGCCGGAGCAGTATCAGAAACTGCGTCAGGAGTTCCTTGATTCGCTGACCGTCGACATGCTGAACCAGTATCTGCGACAGCAGCTGTCGCAGGATATGGCGCTGGTATTACAGCAGCCGCAGGGCGAACCGGAATACGATATGAAGGATCTGAAAGCGACGTGGGAACGGTTGATGATGCCGCCTCCGGCTGCGGCAACCAGCGCGGACAGCGCCGGGGAAGCGCATAGCGAGGTCACGGATATTCCACCTGCACAGTAATGTCTCCGCAGGCCCGGGAGCTTTCCCGGGCCACCTGCAACATCACAGATAGCTCCGGTCAGCGTAGCGCGACCGGGGAATCTCCCCGAATCGCGCCATTCACGACGGTAAGTTACAGCGGCATCGCTTCACGCGGGATAATCGCCCCACGATACTGAATCACCGTGCTGGCGGTCAGGTGCCCACGTCTGGCGGCTGACTCGGCATCGCCACCGGTCAGGCGTACCGCCAGATAACCGGCACTGAAGGAGTCCCCGGCCGCTGTGGTATCCACTACCTGCTCTTTTGGCAGCTTCACGGCCGGTACGTCCAGCAGTGGTTGACCCGCAACGGCCACCAGGCAGGAATCCGCCCCGCGTTTTACCACGACTTCACTCACGCCTGCGGCCTGCGTCCGGGCAATCACTTCATCAACCGGCTTTTCACCCCACAACGCATCTTCATCATCCAGCGTCAGGAAGGCGATATCGGTGCAGGTCAGCATTTGTTGGTAGACCTGCTGTGTCTCTTTCTTGCTGGCCCACAGACGCGGACGGTAGTTGTTGTCAAAAATGACCTTGCCACCGTTAGCGCGGCATTCGCACAGCAGGGTCAGCAGTTTTTCACGGCTGGTCGGGCTGAGGATCGCCAGGCTGATCCCGCTGAGATAGAGGTAATCAAAGGTTGCCAGCTCTTCACAGATGGCGGCAGAGTGCTCGCTCTCCAGCCAGAATTTCGCGGCGGCTTCGTTGCGCCAGTAGTAAAAGGTGCGCTCGCCGGTATCGTCGGTTTCGATGTAGTACAGCCCCGGCAGGCGGTCAGCCATGCGCTGAATCAGGCCAGTCTGCACGTTCTCCTGCTGCCAGGCGTCCAGCATCTGCTGGCTGAATGCATCCGTACCTAACGCGGTCACATAGTGTACGGCGAGATCGCTGGCATCGGTCTGACGCGCCATATAGACCGAAGTGTTTAAGGTATCGCCGCCAAATCCGCGGTTTACCGCCGCGTGTTTCTCTGACAGCTCAATCATACATTCGCCAATGACGGCAATTTTTTTAGACATAGTCATGACCTGAGATGGAATCGAATTTAACGCTAGTGTGCGCTGTGCCGTTTTTATGGTCAATTATATTAAAACAATGTTCCATTATTTTTTTGACCTGACGCGCGTAATGTGACGAAAAACGCATTTGTCAGTGCAATATGGCGTTCCAGACAGGGTTTTTCATCAACGTGAGGTACAGGCAATCGCAGCGAAAGTGGGGATCAACGGGGGCAGAAGTGAGCAGGAGTGAGAATGTGCTGCCCGACGACATGCGCCGGGCAGCAGGTGATTACAGTGACTGGTGGCGCGTTTCGTGGGTTAACAGCAACGCGATCAGCGTCAACCCGGCCATCGCCGCCAGGTAGATGCCCACCGCCGCCAGACCGTAGTGACCCTGCAGCCAGGCCGCAATGTACGGTGCAACGGAGGCGCCGAGAATCGACGACACGTTATAGGAGAACGAGGCACCGGTGTAGCGGACTTCAGTCGGGAACAACTCCGGCAGCAGGGCGCCCATCGGGCCAAACGTCAGCCCCATCAGGCTTAAGCCCAGCAGCAGGAAGGCAAAGACGAGGATCGGTTCGCCGGAACCCAGCAGCGGTTTAAAGGCGAACAGCGCGAAGAGGATAATCATCGAGGTAATGACGATCATGCTCTTACGACGACCAAACGCATCCGCCAGAAGGCCGGCAACCGGCACCATTACGCCGAAACCAATCACCGCCATCATCAACATCCACAGCACTTCATTACGCGGCAGGCCAAGGCCGACCGGCGCCGCGCCGGTGCTGAACGTCATGGAATAGACGGTCATGATATAGAACAGGGTGTAGGTGGCCAGCATGATGAAGGTGCCCAGCACGGTCACGCGCACATGCTTGGTCAGCAGGGTACCCAGCGGAATTTTGACCTGTTTCTTCGCCGCGGCAATTTTGGCGAAGACCGGCGTTTCATGCAGCGAAACACGGACATACAGCCCAATAATGACCAGCACGGCGGAGAAGATAAACGGCACGCGCCAGCCCCATTCCATAAACTGCTGGTCGGTCAGCAGCCAGGAGAGCAGCAGGAAGGTGCCATTGGCAAAGAAGAAGCCGATAGGTGCACCCAGCTGTGGGAAAGAACCGTACAGCGCACGTTTACGCGGCGGGGCGTTTTCGGTCGCCAGCAGCGCAGCGCCTCCCCACTCACCACCGAGGCCCAGACCCTGACCAAAGCGCGCCAGCGCCAGCAGCATCGGTGCCAGAATACCAATGCTCTCGTAGCCAGGCAGCAGGCCGATAATGACCGTGGAAATCCCCATGGTCAGCAGAGAGGCCACCAGCGTGACTTTACGCCCGACGCGATCGCCGAAGTGGCCGAACAGCGCGGAACCAATCGGACGTGCGACGAAGGCAATGGCGAATGTTGCCAGCGACTGGAGCGTCGCGGCAGCAGGATCGCCTTGCGGGAAGAAAATGTGCGGGAATACGATCACCGCGGCGGTGGCATAGATATAGAAGTCGAAGAACTCAATGGCGGTACCGATGAGTGACGCGACGACGACCTTGTTGCGCGAGTTAACCGGTGCGGTTTCCTGCGAGTTGTCGAGTGTGGTGGCTGTGGCTTGCATAAATCTTTCTTATTTTTTGCGGACGAAAGGTCATATAGCCACAGCAAAAGGGACATTTCAATCTGTAACAGAGCCTGCCGGAGGCTAAAAAACAGGCAAAAAGCGGATAATTTTTACACCAGAAAAATAACTTCTATGAAACACTTAACATAAATAAAAAAATAGCAGATAAAACCAGTTTTAAGTTAAATAAAAGTTACACGTTGGATTTATCTGCTGAAATGATGAATCGGACTGAATTTTGCGTCTTTACTCAGTCCGATGGTATCGCTAATCGTGAGTTTTTCCCGGCATCCGCCGGTCGTCTTTGTACTCGGCGGTGGCAATCCAGGCCGCGCAGAACAACGTCAGGCGGGCGAAGAAATAGAAGAAGGCCATCAGTCCCAGCACCGAACCAAATGCCGCGCCGGACGGCGATTTCACGAGGGCAGGCAGCGTCCAGGTCATGATCATCTTGATGATCTCAAAGCCGATGGCAGCAATCAGTGTGCCGCGAATCAGCGCTTTACGCCGCGGGCGGTGGCGCGGCAGACGCCAGAAGATCCAGAAAAACAGCAGATAGTTAGCGAAGATAGAAATGGCGAGGCCGATCAGCCGCCAGGCTGGTTTTAACCACTCGATATAATCGAGATACAGCGCCGAGATAATCATCTGCTGCGCTGAACCGGCCACGGAGGTGATCGACAGAGTGACGACCAACGCCACCAGCAGGCCAATCAGCGAGATAAAATCACGGAAGTATTTCACCCAAATTTTTTCCTGGTCCTGCGGCGTGCGCTCCCACACGTCGCGCGACTGGGCGCGAATGGCCTCACGGAGGTTACCCATCCAGTTGATCCCGGAGTACAGCGCCACCAGCAGACCGACCAGTCCGACGGCGGTACGCTGCTGTACGGCGGTATTAATGGTGTTTTTCAGGGTTGCCGCCAGGGTGGGATCGCTGACGTTGAGCAGAATTTTATCGAAAATATCCTGCAGCAGCGTCGGGTGCCAGGCCAGAACAAAACCGGCAGCGGCGAAGGAGACCATCAGAATGGGGATCATCGACAAGAACGAGAAGTAGGTGATGGCCGCACCGAACTGGTTGCCCATGCGGTCATTGAAGCGTTCGGCCGCACGCAGCAGGTGCGCAATAATCGGGTTGCGCTGCACTTTCCCGGCGGTCCCGGTTACGCTCTTCAACGCCTGATTGGCCTTCTGTGCCACGGCGGAATCGTTGATGGCGGCCAGCTTACTTTTGCTTTTTTCTGGCGACTGGCCCGGCTCCTGGGGTGGGCGTTTACTGTCGTTTTCCGGTGTCATTCGTTATTTCTTCCTTTTTTTACAACGAGGTTCTACAAAATTATATACGTAAAACCTGCGAGGGGCTTGCCTTGCACCCAATCCGGCACCGCAGACTACAGCATAAAGCGCTGTGGCGCTTAATCGACGTACTCTTTCATGACTCCCCCCAGCCACTCCATAAACAGATGCACCCGCCGGGAAAGGTTGCGGCGGTGAGGGTAGATCAGGGACACCTGCAACGGCTCTGCGCGATACTGCGGCAGAATTTCAATCATCTCGCCGGTGCGTAGCGTCTCACGCACGCCGGTGCGCGGAACCTGAATAATCCCCAGACCTGCCAGACAGGCGGCCTGATAAGTTTCGGTGCTGTTGACGGTGAGCACCCCGCCGGTTTTCACCCAGCGGACCAGGCCGTCACCCACCACTTCAAACCCCAGCGGCCGTGCGCCAGGAGTGCTCGCATAGTGGATCAGGGCATGATCGGCCAGATCCTCGAGCGTGGTCGGGTAACCGAAGCGCGATAAGTATTGCGGGCTGGCGCAGTTAATTTGCGTCAGCTTGCCCAGCGGACGGGCAACCAGGCCAGAATCTTTCAGCGTGCCGACGCGCACCACGCAATCAAAACCTTCGCGAATCACGTCCACCAGTCGGTCGCTACTGCTGAGCTCCAGCTCAATCCCCGGATACTGCTGCAAAAACGCCGGCAGGCGCGGAATAATTAGTTTTTTGGCCACCCCAACCGGCATATCCACCCGCAGGCGGCCGCTGATGCTGGAGGGATCGTGCTGAAACATGCCGTCCAGTTCGTCGAGATTACTCAGCAGGTCTTTGGCGCGTTCGTAGTAGACCATACCATCCTGTGTGAGCTGTACCCGGCGGGTAGTGCGGTGCAGCAGGCGGACGCCGAGGTGGTTTTCCAGCGCCTGAATCTGGCGCGAAACGCTGCCTTTCGGCAGGCTCAGGGTATCGGCGGCGCGGGAAAAACTCTCCAGTTCTGCCACCCGAATGAACAGCTGCATTGCGTGAATTTTATCCATACCGAGACCTGATTGTTGTCGTAATTGAAACAGTAAAACGTAATCTAGCGTATTTATTGATTTACTTGCAGCTAATAAGCTCTGTTACCAGACAAACGTAACTGAGAAGGGGTTTTCTGATGACACAACGTATTGCTTTAGTGACCGGTGGCAGCCGTGGACTGGGAAAAAATGCAGCGCTGAAGCTGGCAGCGAAGGGAACCGACATTATTCTCACTTACCACAGTAACCAGCAGGCTGCGCTGGAAGTGGTGCAGGAAATTGAACTAAAAGGAGTGAAAGCGGCAGCATTAGCGCTAAATGTCGGCGATACGGCGAGCTTCGAAAGCTTTGCGCAAAATGTGGCGGATGTGCTGGAGCAGCGCTGGCAGCGTGATACCTTTGATTATTTATTGAACAACGCCGGTATAGGGTTAAACGTCCCCTTTGCCGAGACCAGCGAAGCGCAGTTTGATGAGTTGATGAATATCCAGTTTAAAGGCCCGTTCTTCCTGACCCAGCGCCTGCTGCCGCTGATCGCGGATAAAGGACGCATCCTCAATGTGTCGAGCGGGCTGGCTCGCTTTGCCCTGCCGGGTTATTCCGCCTATGCCGCGATGAAAGGGGCGATGGAGGTGCTGACCCGCTATCAGGCGAAGGAGTTGGGGGCGCGCGGTATTTCAGTGAACATTATTGCTCCTGGCGCGATAGAGACCGATTTTGGCGGCGGTGCGGTACGTGATAATGCGCAGCTTAATCAGCATATTGCGGCGCAGACCGCCCTCGGACGGGTCGGTTTACCGGATGATATTGGTGATGCTATTGCCGCGCTGTTGAGCGATGACCTGGGATGGATGAACGCCCAACGCGTGGAAGTCTCCGGCGGGATGTTTCTGTAATCACGGCCAGTGTGGCTGAGGGGCGCCCGGACCTGGGCCGGCGGCGGCGTGGAGCCGCCGCTCACTCCGGCGGATGGTAATCGCGGCGCAGCAGGCCAAACAGCCAGTCATTGTGCCAGCGGCCGTTCAGCCAGTAGCATTCGCGCAGCTCGCCTTCCTGCAGGAAACCCATCTTCTGGAGCAGGTTGCGTGAGGCAATGTTTCCGACGGTGACGGTGGCGGTCAGGCGCCGTATACCGCCGGTGTGAAAGGCGAAATCACAGAGGGCACGCAGGGATTCATAGCCATAACCGCGACCCTGCGCCGTGGGGGTAAATAAAAACCCGACTTCCGCGCAATCGCCCTCCAGGTGCCGGTAACCGGTCAGGCCCAACGGTACGCCGGTTTCCAGATTGCGCACGACCAGACATAACCACTGCTTTGCGCCTGGCGACCACGGTGGAATGCGTGAATCAAAGGCCTCTCGGATTTCTGACAGCGGGCGCGTATCGGCGATATAGAGCATCACCTGCGGATCCCGCTGCAGCGTGAGAAAAAAAGACCAGTCTTCCAGCTTCAGCGGTGAGCAGTGCAGTCGTGGCGTAATCAGTTCGGTCATACAACGATTCCTGCGGGGAGTTGTTGTATGACGATAACAGGACCTGAGCGGGCGGAATAGCACCTGGTTATAAGGGTTCGCCGTAAAGCCCGATCAGCCGACGCACCACGCCGTTGGTCCAGCCAAAGCCATCCTGCAACGGATATTCGCCGCCGCCACCGGCATGGGGAACGCTGCTGGCGATATGGTATTTCTCAATCAGCTTATGGTGCTGCTTGTAGAAATGGTTCACAGTGCGCAGCCAGCTGTGGGCGATTTCGTCGCCGAGCGCGTCCTGGCCATACATTTTAAAGCCCTGCACCGCCATCCATTGCAACGGCGCCCAGCCGTTGGGCTTATCCCACTGCTCTCCGCTGTCGTACTCGGTGGCCATAATCCCACCGGGGGTTAACAGGCGGGCGCGGACCGCCGCGGCCAACCGGTTCGCCTGTTCGTGGGTGGCCATTCCGACATACAGCGCCACGATGCTGGCGGCGGAAAACAGCGCCAGCTGCTCACGCCGCCAGTCGTAGTCGCGAAAGCAACCGCTCTCCTCGTCCCACAGATAGCGGTTTACCGCAGCCCGACGCTCGCTGGCCTTGTGGCGGAAAGCGGCTTCCACCTCCCGGTCGCCATTGAGTCCGCTAAGATTGGCGATGGTGTTTTCCAGTTTGAACAAGAACGCGTTCAAATCGATAGGGATGAACTGGGTGGTGCGGATGCTCGCCAGCCGGGTCATTTCGCGTAGCCAGCGGCTGGAATAGTCCCAGCCGCTGGCGGCACCGGCGCGCAGATCGCGATAGACCTCATTGGCCGGGCGTCCGGAGTGCCTTGCGGTTTCGACATCTTCTCGCCAGGATTCATCGCGCGGCGTATCCCGGTCGTCCCAGTAGCGGTTCAGCAGCGAGCCGTCCGGCATACGCACCACATGGCGATAGGCCTGGTTGGGGATTAACGATTCGGCGCCGTCCATCCAGAACTGGTACTCCAGCTTCAGATGATCGAGATAACGCCGCGCTCCGCGTACGCCATCTTCCTCAAACAGCTCCACCATCAGGGCAAAGACCGGCGGCTGCGAGCGGCTGAGATAATAGGTGCGGTTGCCGTTGGGGATATGCCCGTAGGTCTCGATCATCCAGGCAAAGTTATCCGCCATGCATTTCAGCAGGTCCTCGCGGCCGCTTTCCGCCAGCCCCAGCATGGTGAAATAGGAGTCCCAGTAGTAGGTTTCGCTAAAGCGCCCGCCGGGCACGATATACGACTGCGGCAGCGCCAGCAGCGACGACCAGGGAATATGGTCCTGCGGCTCGCGGGTGAGGAACGGCCAAAGGTGATCGATATGCTCTTTCAGCGATCGATCGGGATCGGAGATGTAATCTTCCGCCCGATGATCCGGCAGCCAGAAGTGATCTTCGACGAACTGTCGCAGATCGAACCCCGGCACCCGCTTTTGCCGACGATAGGAGATCAAAATATCCAGCGGATCCTGCCTGGGCGCACAGTCGGGGAAGGTTTTGCTGTCGGCAAAGATGCGCGAGCGCTGAACGTGGGTAAACAGCTCCAGATAACGGTCGGCGGGCGTCAGGGCATCCGAGGCCGGAAAGCCTTCGATGATCTCCGGCTCCGGTTCAGCATCGAACATTTCATCCAGTTTTAACTCATACGGATCGACGCCGTAGCGCAGTTCGTCTTCGATCGGCAGCGCGTTGCCATTATCGTTGCGTAATGTCTGGCTGGACATAGTGATACGGACCTCCGGATCGCGTCAGTTCAGGGCGCCGGGCCTCTCCCGGCCTGATTAATAAGCGTAGTCATTCGCTTCGGTGTTCGGGAGAAAAACTGTGCGTCGCGTCACAGTTATCAGCGAGAGAAGGCAACGATGTATTTTATAATTTACTGATTTTAAACATAAAATATTCGCAATGGTGCCGCCATGAGCATCCGGCTGCGGCGCCATCGTTTTTGCAACAAAATCTAATTATGGCGAATGGGATGGGGAAATCAGTCCCAGGCCGCCTCTAGCATCTCCAGCATCTGTTCGCTATCGAGACGTGCTGGGTTGGCTTTCATTGATGAAGAGCTGCTGGCGGCCAGCGCCGCGGGTTCCAGGGCCTCGTGCGGCACTCCCAGATCGCGCAGATTCCCCAGCCCGGCGCGACGGCTCCAGTCGCGCAGGCTATCCCAGGCCGTTTCCGCCTCGATGTTCAGCCCGTCAGCCAGCCACTGCCGGACCTCGGCAAAGCGCCCGCGGATTGCAGGATCGCTAATCTGCGACTCATTGAGCGCAAGCCCGTAAGGCAGCAGGCTGCCGCAGAGCGCGCCGTGTGAAGCAGGGCTCAGGCCACCCAACGGGCCAGCCAGCCCGTGGATCACGCCAAGTCCGGCATTGGCCAGCGCCAGGCCACCGCACAGGCTGACCCAGGCCATCTCATCACGGCTGTCCGGACACTCTTTTGTCATCAGCGTATTGAGCGCCTTGATCCCCCGCGGAATAGCCGCCCGGCACAGTGCATCGGTGAAGGGATTCGCCCGGGTACACAGCCAGGGTTCGATGAGCTGGGTGATGGCATCAAGGCCGGAGCCGAGCGTCACCGCGCGCGGGGAGTTATCGGTGAGCGCCGGGTCGACAATCGCCAGGTCCGGTAGCATGCGGTCATCGCGCAGGCTGACTTTGCGCTGCTGCTGGGTGACGTTAATCACCGCATTCTTCGTCACTTCCGCGCCGGTGCCGGCGGTGGTTGGGATCGCAACAAACGGCAGCGGCTGCGCTTCTAATTGCCGCCCGTTGCCCACCACTTCCAGATAATCAATCACCGGCCCGGATGCTGGCACCAGCGCGGCAATGGCTTTCCCCGCGTCGATTACCGCGCCGCCGCCGAGGCTGACCACCGCGCCGATGCCCTGTTCACGCGCCAGACGTACCCCCTGTTCGATATCTTCCAGACAGGGTTCTCGGGTGACGGACAGGGTCACTACATGGATTTCCTGGGCATGAAGGGCGTCCAGTAAAAACTGCGCCCGTTGCGGGCTGGCGCCGTGGATCAGGAGGACCTGAGCGGTATGCTGCGCCAGCCAGGGGGCGGCGCTCCCGGCAAGACCGCGACCAAAACGGATATTGCCCGGCGTTAAAACGTTAAACGGAGTCAGCATGGCGGGTTCCTGTGTCAGCAAAAAAGACTGAAATCAACTATACCCGAAATACTTCAAGCTGCCTTTTAGAGTAGGGTGAAAGAGACGTCTCATCGCTAAAGGAATTCACAATGCTAAGCATACTGGGCAAACGCACCTCAATTAACGTGCGTAAAGTGTTATGGACCTGCGAGGAAGCAGGGCTGGAGTATCAGCAGGAGGATTACGGCAGCGGCTTCCAGCCGACCGACACGGCGGCGTTTCTCGCCCTTAACCCCAACGGTCTGGTGCCGGTGCTGCTGGATGACGATGTGGTTCTGTGGGAGTCCAACAGTATCTGCCGCTATCTGGCGCGCAAAGCCGGACGGGAAGATCTGCTGCCCGTGGCGCCACGACAGGCAGCGGATGTTGAACGCTGGATGGACTGGCAGGCCACCGAGTTCAACAATGCCTGGCGCTATGCGTTTATGGGCCTGGTGCGTAAAGACCCGCGTTTTCAGGATCCGGCGGCGCTCAAAGAGAGTATTGCGGCGTGGACCCGCTGCGTACAGATCGTCGAGTCGCAGCTTCAGCAAACCGGTGGCTGGGTCACGGGGGCGCATTTTACGCTAGCGGATATTGTGCTTGGCCTGTCGGTGCATCGCTGGAAAATGACCCCGTTTGCCCATCCGGAGATGCCGGCAGTGGAGCACTGGTATATGGCGCTGAACCAACGTCCGGCATTTATGCGTCATGGCAATAATGGTACGGCGTGATGGGGAAAAGATGTCCAGAATTGGATAAAAACGGTGATATTTTCAGCCTGTTCGCTTTGCAATGAGCGTTGACAGCCGTTACGATCCAGGCCTCTTGGCTTCTCCCCATTGGTTTCAGTACGGCAGGAAGGTATGGTTTGAACAGGCAGCTGAGCCCTGTGTTATTGGCGTCACTGCTGCTTGTAGGATGCTCCGGAACGCTCTCGCAAATGAGCGTTCCCTCTGATGCCACCACTCTGGTTGCGCAAAACGGGCAACCGATGCCCGTCGATGCCTTCGTCACCCGCTATATGCAGCAAAAGCAGGTCAGTGGCGTGGTGGTGGCGATCATCCATCATAATGGCCCGGCAGAATTTCACTGCTATGGGGTAACCGACAGTAAAAACCAGTACCCGATCGCCCCGGACACGCTTTTTGCGCTGGGCTCCCTGAGCAAAGGGACCACCGCCGAAGTGATAACCTTGCTGGTGAACGAAGGGCGGCTGCACTGGGATGATACGCTGCTCACGTTGCTGCCTCCAGGCACGCCGCTGAGCAATGATGCTAAAAAAATCACCCTGTTACAGCTGGTGACCCACACTTCCGGCCTGCCGCGTCAGCCAATGAACCTGCTGTCGCTGGAACATCTGCTGGCCTATCTGAGCGACGGCGAAAACTTCTACCATGAGCTGGATAGCGACAAGGTGCTGGGCTATCTGAGCACCTTTAACGCTCCCGCAAGCCGTGAACCCGAATACTCCAATCTGGGCTACGCGATCCTCGGCTACATCCTCAACTATCAAACCGGTGAGTCGGTGGAAACCCTGGCGTCGCGGATGATTTTTCAGCCGCTGGCAATGCGCAATACCAGCTATGCGCCACAGACGCTGCGCGGCTATCCGCAGCGGGCCCTTGGCCATGCGGGCGACCAGCCGAAGTTTAAATCTCGCGGCGCGTTGACCCCGGACTGGCAGTTCAGCAACAACATGGTGGGGGCGGCGAGCCTGTACAGCAACGCCCGCGACCTGATTGAATACGCCCGCGCCCATTTCTCACCGACCCATCATGCCGCGTTGGATAAGGCTTTTGCCGACGTCAGCGTCGAGTACTATGCGCGGGAAAAAGAGGCGGCCAATATTGCCTGGGTAACCGATACCCTTGGCGAGCAGAAAATTACCTATCAGGTGGGGTATATCGGCGGCTATGCCAGCTATATCGGTTTCGATAAAGTGCATCAGAATGCGGTGGTGGTGCTGCAAAATAGCTTTAACTGGAGTAACTACATCGGTCACGCGATCCTGCAAAATCAGGAGCCGACAAAAAAAGCCCCGTGAGAACACGGGGCCGGGAGGATTAACGCATGGTGACGAACTCTTCCGCTGCGGTCGGGTGAATCGCCACGGTGTTGTCGAAGTCCTTCTTGGTTGCGCCCATTTTCAGCGCGACCGCGAAGCCCTGCAGCATTTCATCCATGCCGAAACCGATGCCGTGAATGCCGACAATCTTCTCTTCCGGACCGACGCAAACCAGCTTCATGCGGCACGGCTGGCGGTGTGAGGTTACGGCGGTGTACATGGCGGTGAAGGAGGATTTATAGACCTTCACGGCGTCATCGCCATACTGCTCGCGCGCCTGCGGTTCGGTTAAACCGACGGTGCCGATCGGCGGGTGGCTGAAGACTACGGTTGGGATATTGCTGTAGTCCAGATGTTCGTCCGGCTTGTTGTTGAACAGACGTTCGGACAGGCGACGACCCGCGGCTACCGCCACCGGCGTCAGCTCGACCGCACCGGTGTTATCGCCCACGGCGTAGATGCCTGCCACGTTGGTGTTCTGGAATTTATCTACCGCGATATAGCCTTTGTCGTTGGTTTTTACGCCAGCGGCTGCCAGGTTGATATTGTCGTTCGCCGGTTCACGACCGATGGCCCAGATCAGGCAATCGACGGTCTGGCTACGGCCATCTTCCAGCGCCAGCGTCAGGCTGCCGTCCGCGTTTTTCACTACCGCTTTCGGGATTGAAGTGGTGTGCAGCTGCGGCCCTTCGGCGTTCATTACCTCAACCAGCGTGTCGACGATCAGCGGATCGAAGCTGCGCAGCGGCGCGTGTTTACGCACGAACAGGTGGGTTTCGGCACCCAGGCCATTGATCACGCCCGCCAGCTCAACGGCGATATAGCCCGCACCGACCACGGCAACGCGTTTTGGCAGTGCCGGCAGTTCGAAGAAACCGTCGGAGTCGATGCCATACTCAGCGCCCGGAATCGACGGATGGCTCGGACGGCCGCCGGTGGCAATCAGGATATGATCGGCGGTGATGGTCTCGCCGTTCACTTCCACGGTATGCGCGTCGACAAAACGGGCAAAGCCTTTGATCACATCGACCTTGTTTTTGCCCAGCACGTTGTCGTAAGAGGTATGAATACGATCGATATACGCGCTGCGGCTGGCGACCAGCTTATCCCAGTCGAAGTGATTGATGGTGGCGTCGAAACCGTAATCCGGACCGTACAGATGAATCGCTTCGCGAATCTGCGCCGCATGCCACATCACTTTCTTCGGTACGCAGCCGACGTTCACGCAGGTGCCGCCCAGATCTTTAGCTTCAATCAGCGCGCACTTTTGGCCATACATTGCCGCACGGTTAATGGAGGCGATACCGCCGCTGCCGCCGCCGATAGCGATGTAGTCATAATGTTTGCTCATAGCGTATATCCTTAGAAGAGCCTGTCGAGCAGGCTCTTAATCGTTGATTGACCGCGATTGTAGCGCGAGGCGTAAAAGGTTCCACCGATGGTTGCGATTACTCAGGGACGATCCAACTGACGGTGGCATGGCCATTTCCCGTCGGCGACAGCTTCTTATGCAGCCACGGCAGCACGTTGTTCATCTGCTGTTCCAGCTTCCACGGCGGGTTGATAACGATCATCCCGGAAGCGGTCATGCCGCGCTGGTCGCTATCCGGGCGCACGGCGAGTTCAATTTGCATGATTTTGCGAATGCCGGTGGCTTCCAGCTCTTTGATCATGCGTTTAATTTGCGCACGCAGGACCACCGGATACCACAGCGCGTAGGTGCCTGTGGCAAAGCGTTTATAGCCTTCATGGATCCCGGCCACCACGGCCTGGTAATCGCTTTTAATTTCATACGGCGGGTCGATAAGCACCAGGCCACGACGGGAGACGGGTGGAAGCTTCGCCTTCAGTTGCTGATAGCCATCGGCCTTAGCCACCCGCGCGCGGTTGTCTTTCTGAAATTCAGAACGCAGCAGCGGGAAATCGCTCGGGTGCAGTTCGGTCAGATCCAGGCTGTCCTGCTCGCGCAGCAGCTGGCGGGCAATCAGCGGAGAGCCCGGATAGTAGCGCAGCTGACCGCTGCGGTTGAAATGCTGGAGCACGGAAATATAGGCTTCCATCTCGGCCGGCAGGTCGTCCTGCTGCCAGATGCGGGCGATCCCTTCGAGGTATTCACCGGTGCGTTCGGCGTGTTCGCCGCTCAGCTGATAGCGACCCGCGCCAGCGTGGGTGTCCAGGTAGAGAAACGGTTTTTCTTTCTCTTTCAGCGATTCAATGATCAGACTCTGAACGGTGTGTTTAAGGACGTCGGCGTGGTTGCCTGCGTGAAAGCTGTGGCGATAACTGAGCATGGATGCAGAGATTCCGGGAATTGAACAAGATTACCGATAGTTTACCGCAGATCCGCCCAGATTACCGCTGCGGTGCCATGCTGTTTCAATCGTGATGAAAGGGTTGCAAAACGTGAATGAGTCATAAAAGTGTCAAAAATCCGCGCTAGCGTCGCGAGCAGGCAAGGTAATTGTTTGAATAAAAGGAAAAATAATGAAACTGCAAATCACACTTTTGACATCAGCACTGATCCTGGCGCTACCGGCACTGGCAAAAGAGATTCCGTTGAACCAGGCGGCGGCGATCGCCAGCAGCGTCACCCCCGCGGCGGCCAGCCCGGCCTTTGACGACCTCGAAAGTCAGACGTTGACCCGGCTACGCGCGGCGCTGAAAGGGGATGCCGCAACGCTCACCCGCGACCAACTGGAGCACGCGAAACAGAGTAAAACTCAGGCAGACAAGGCCTGGCTGAAGGCCAGCGGCTACGATTTTCAGGCTAAAGCGAACCAGCAGGCGGGGATTGAGCTGCTTTCGGCATTCAGCAAACTCCCTGATTCGGTGGTGAAAGATAACCTCGCTACCGTCACCGCCATTAACCGTGATGCCACTCAGGCGGCCCGTCATCAGGCACTGGCGGATGCGGAAGGGATTAGCTATCTCTACTTCCTCAGCGATGCGCTGGGCCCGCGGCTGGGGAAAGCCTTCCTCACCGCCTACGATAAAGGCGAGCTGGGCAAAGCGGCGGCGTTGATTAAGGCCAGTGAAGTCAGCACCGGGGCGGCGAAAAAGCATTTTAACAATCCGCGCCCGTTCCTGATTCAGGGCAATACTATTCATCTGGTGCCGGACGACGTGGTGGTCAAGGATAACCAACCCTATACCGCCGACGGCGGCTCGTTCCCCAGCGGACACACCAATACCGGCTATACCGATGCCTTGCTGATGGCCGAGATGATACCTGAGCGCTTTGATGCCCTGGTGACGCGCGGCGCGCGCTACGGCTACTCCCGTATCGTGCTTGGCGTACATTACCCGCTGGATGTGATGGGGTCGCGGATGGTGGCGCAACGTAACGTCGCGCACTACCTCAACGACGCGAAGTATCACGCGCTATTCAATGAGGCGCGCGATCAGCTGCGCGCGGCGCTGGAAAAAGAGTGCGGCACGTCGCTTGCCGAATGCGCAAAATCCGCCGGGAAAGACGATCCCTATCGCGATCCGGCCATGAACGCCTTTTACCTGTTCACCATGACCTATAACCTGGCGCAGCAGAAGGGCGAAAAGCCGGGGATGGCAGTGCCTGAAGGGGCGGAGGTACTGCTGGAGACCGCACTGCCGCATCTTTCAGGGGCGCAGCGTCGGGCGTTGATGGTGAAAACTGCGCTCCCGGCGGGCTACCCGCTGTCGGGCGAGACCGCCGACCAGCAGTTCTGGCAACGCCTGAATCTACCGGCGGCGTATCAGATGGCGCAGAAAGCGCATTAATCTCACATATCCCGGCGAAGCATCGCGCCAGCCGGGATTTTGCTCAACGGCCGGGCTTATTACAGCAATACCCGGCGCTGAGCATTGCACGACATTGAAATTCACCCAACTATCCCCCATTCTAGATCTCATGCTAAAGCGCCGGAACGCGCGCTTCATTTACCCTTTTCAACAGGACTGCGCTTATGACCAATCCATTACTGACGCCTTTTTCTTTGCCGCCTTTTTCTGCGATCAAGCCGGAACATGTGGTCCCTGCGGTCAGCAAAGCGCTGGACGACTGCCGGGCATCGGTAGAAAGCGTGGTGGCGCAAGGAGCGCCGTACAGCTGGGAAACCCTCTGCCAGCCGCTGGCTGAAGTGGACGACGTACTGGGACGTATCTTCTCCCCGGTCAGCCACCTGAACTCGGTGAAAAACAGCCCGGAACTGCGTGAAGCCTACGAGCAAACCCTGCCGCTGCTGTCGGAATACAGCACCTGGGTCGGCCAGCACGAAGGCCTGTACAAAGCCTACCGCGATCTGCGTGATGGCGACCATTACGCCACCCTGAATACTGCCCAGAAGAAAGCGGTCGATAACGCGCTGCGTGATTTCGAACTGTCCGGTATTGGTCTTGCCAAAGAGCAACAGCAACGTTACGGCGAGATTGCTGCGCGTCTGTCTGAGCTTGGCAACCAGTACAGTAACAACGTCCTCGACGCCACCATGGGCTGGAGCAAGCTGGTGACCGACGAAGCCGAGCTGGCCGGGATGCCGGAAAGCGCGCTGGCGGCGGCTCAGGCCCAGGCCCAGGCGAAAGAGCAGGAAGGCTATCTGCTGACCCTGGATATCCCGAGCTATCTACCGGTGATGACCTACTGCGACAACCAGTCACTGCGCGAAGAGCTGTACCGGGCCTATTCTACCCGTGCGTCAGACCAGGGGCCGAATGCCGGTAAATGGGATAACAGCCCGGTGATGGCGGAAATCCTCGCGCTGCGCCACGAACTGGCCCAGTTGCTGGGCTTTGAAAGCTACGCCTTTAAATCGCTGTCGACCAAAATGGCCGAGAACCCGCAACAGGTGCTCGACTTCCTGACCGACCTGGCAAAACGCGCACGTCCGCAGGGCGAGAAAGAGCTGGCCCAGCTGCGCGCCTTCGCCAAAGCCGAATATGGCGTTGACGAGCTGCAGCCTTGGGATATTGCTTACTACAGCGAAAAACAGAAGCAGCATCTCTACAGCATCAGCGATGAGCAACTGCGTCCGTACTTCCCGGAAAACAAAGCCGTTAATGGCCTGTTCGAAGTGGTTAAGCGCATTTACGGGATCACTGCCAAAGAGCGCACGGACATTGACGTCTGGCACCCGGAGGTTCGTTTCTTCGAACTGTATGATGAGAGCAACGAGCTGCGCGGCAGCTTCTATCTCGACCTGTACGCGCGTGAACATAAGCGCGGCGGGGCGTGGATGGATGACTGCGTTGGCCAGATGCGTAAACTCGACGGTTCGCTGCAAAAACCGGTTGCCTATCTGACCTGTAACTTCAACCGCCCGGTGAACGGCAAGCCGGCGCTGTTTACCCACGACGAAGTGATCACCCTGTTCCACGAGTTCGGTCACGGTCTGCACCATATGCTGACCCGGATTGATACCGCCGGGGTATCCGGCATCAGCGGGGTGCCATGGGATGCGGTCGAACTGCCGAGCCAGTTTATGGAAAACTGGTGCTGGGAGCCGGAAGCGCTGGCGTTTATCTCTGGCCACTATGAAACCGGTGAGCCGCTGCCGCAGGCGCTGCTGGACAAAATGCTGGCCGCGAAAAACTACCAGGCGGCGCTGTTTATCCTGCGTCAGCTGGAGTTCGGCCTGTTCGACTTCCGTCTGCATGCGGAATACCAGCCGGAGCAGGGGGCGAAAATTCTCGAGACCCTCGCGGAAATCAAAAAGCAGGTGGCCGTGGTGCCGGGGCCGTCATGGGGTCGCTTCCCGCACGCCTTCAGCCATATCTTTGCCGGTGGTTATGCGGCAGGTTACTACAGCTATCTGTGGGCCGACGTGCTGGCGGCAGACGCCTTCTCTCGCTTTGAAGAAGAGGGGATTTTCAACCGCGAAACCGGTCAGTCGTTCCTCGATAACATCCTGAGCCGCGGCGGTTCCGAAGAGCCAATGGTGCTGTTCAAACGCTTCCGTGGGCGCGAGCCGCAGCTGGACGCAATGCTCGAACACTACGGGATCAAGGGCTAATTTACCCGTCGTTCTTAAAGCTGCCTCTTCGGCAACGGCACTCACTCACCCTGGTCGCGTACGTGCTGTACGTTCCCAGGGATTCATTCATTTGTTGTCTCGATGCAACTTGAATTACTTAGGGTAAAGTGGACGTGAAAATCTGCTTAGTAGATGAAACAGGCGCCGGAGACGGCGCCTTATCTGTTCTTGCAGCTCGCTGGGGGCTGGAACAGGATGATGACAACCCGATGGCGCTGGTGATGACTCCGGAGCATCTGGAACTGCGCAAACGCGATGAGCCGAAGCTCGGCGGGATCTTCGTTGATTTTGTCGGCGGAGCCATGGCCCACCGGCGTAAATTTGGCGGCGGTCGCGGTGAAGCGGTGGCGAAGGCCGTTGGCGTGAAAGGTGACTACCTGCCAGAGGTGGTGGATGCGACGGCGGGACTGGGGCGAGATGCCTTCGTGCTGGCGGCGGTCGGCTGCCGGGTGCGGATGCTGGAGCGCAATCCGGTGGTGGCGGCTCTGCTTGATGACGGGCTGACACGCGGCTATGCCGACCCGGAAATCGGCCCGTGGTTACGCGAGCGTTTGCAGTTGATTCATGCTTCCAGCCTGACGGCGCTGACGGATATTACACCGCGTCCGCAGGTGGTCTATCTGGACCCGATGTTCCCGCACAAGCAGAAAAGCGCGCTGGTGAAGAAAGAGATGCGCGTGTTTCAGTCGCTGGTGGGACCGGACCTGGATGCCGACGGGTTGCTGGCGCCGGCACGACTGCTGGCAACTAAACGGGTGGTGGTGAAACGCCCGGATTACGCGCCGCCGCTGGCCGAGGTCGCCACGCCGAACGCGGTGGTCACCAAAGGCCACCGTTTCGATATCTACGCCGGGACGCCTGACTAGCCGGGGGGAGTTCCCGGATGGTGGCATAACTGCGCCTTATCCGGGCGACCATTCGTCGCCCCGCTAAGCGCAGCGCAACTGGGGAGTTTTTGGCGATCAGACAAACGGTGCCAGCGGGTCGGCCATCTCAAAGGCGGCGGTTTTCTCGGCCTTTGGCGGATAGATCAACTCCTGGGTAATGGACATCTTCAGCTTTTTCGCCTCTTCCCGGGTCAGTTTCACCTGCTGATCCCAGCCTTCGGTATAAACCGCCCCCCACGCGCCGAGGTCGAGACAGGTCACGTAGTTTTCCTGACGATAGGGCAGCGGCGTCACGTCGAGCAGGCTGGCAGCCGCGTTATTCCCGGCAAACTTACCCAGCAAAATCGCGTGCTGGCAGGTCATCAACGCATGGTTACCTTTGTCATCGGTGGCGGCATAGGCCACGTCACCGGTCGCATAGATATCGTCATAACCCACCACCTGAAGCGCCGTATTCACATGCAGGCGGCCCAGACGATCTCGTGGGGCATCAATCTGCGCCGTCAGGCCGTTAGCCTCGACGCCAACGGTCCAGATAACGGTCCGGGAGGCGATTCTCTGGCCGTCTTTCAGCATCACGCCGTCGGCATCGACACACTCAACTTCAGTGTTCACCCGCCACTCAACGCCGAGCTCTGCAGAGGCCTGGACGATAACCTCGCGCAAGGCTTCGCTGTAGCGTGAACCCGGCTGCGGGCCGCGCTCAACTACGACTACTCTGGTCTTAGCATTCGAGCCGAGGATCGCCCGCAATTTGCCGGGCAGCTCCAGCGCCATCTCGATACCGGTGAAGCCGCCGCCGCACACGACCACGGTATTGCGTGACTCACTGTCGGCCTCATGGGCAAGGGATTTCAAGTGCGATTCCAGCACGCTGGCGCTCTCCAGCTGATCGAGATCGAAGGCGTGGGTATCGGCGCCGGCCACCAGTGAACGGTTGACGTGGCTGCCGCTGGCCAGAACTAACCGGTCGTAGCTCTGCTGCTGCGTGACGCCGTTGGCATCGGTCCAGGTCACGGTTTTGCTGGCCGGAAGGATCCGGGAAACCGTCCCGCGCAGGAAGCGCACGCCGGTTACGTCAAACAACGGCTGCAGCGGCGCCACCAGGGTCTCGACGGCATTTTCATAAAAGCGCGGACGCACCCGCAGTTCAGGCTGCGGCGCAATCACCGTTATCTCTACGGCCTGTGATTGATGTTGATCGGCCAGGCGAGCGGCGCTAAGCGCGGCCCACATTCCTGCAAAGCCGGCACCGACAACCAGAATTTGTTTACCCATGATGGTTTCACTCACTGTTAACGACGATATGTTTACTCGGATTTTATTTGTCGTAGTATGTAATTGCAATCTGATTTGTGATGCGGAGCGGGCTTGGTGGGTTGATTTGTGTTTATCTTATTGATAATAAAAAGTTTAAAAATTTTATGGTCGACGTGATCTTTTATCCTTGTGGCAAGGCTATGGCGAAAAAGCTACAATAACTCAGATTTATTTTGGCTGAGATAAGAGCATGGCATTCTACAGTTCCGGTGTTGAGTACGGCATCCATAGCCTGATGTGTATGGTGGACAGCAAAGGCGACGCCCGCGATATGAGCGTGCGCGAAATTGCCGATCTGCAAAGCGTGCCCTACGACTATCTGGCCAAAATCTTTACCCGCCTCTCGAAGGCCGGCCTGGTGCGCAGCACGGAAGGTAAGGGCGGCGGATTCCAGCTGGCGAAGCCGGCGGAACACATCACGGTACTCGATGTGGTGAACGCCATTGATGGCGATAAGCGCATTTTTGAGTGTCGGGAAATTCGCCAGCGGCTGGCGGTGTTTGACGAACGCCCGCCGGAATGGGCCTGCGAAGGGATCTGCGGCGTGCGATCGGTGATGGATATGGCCCAGCAGCGCATGGAAGAGGCCCTGGGACAGCATACGATTCTGGACCTGGCGCGTAAGATGTACCGCAAAGCGCCGGACGAGTTTGTTATCGAAGTACAGGACTGGATTGCCGCGCGCAAAGGTTAACCCCAGCCGTGTTGTCCGCTGAGGTTAACCAAACCATAGCGTTACTGGTCGCTGGTCGGCGTATTGATCATCCGGTTGAGCCACGGCACCAGAATTGCCATCACTATTGTCACTCCCAGCGTCACCAGGCCAATCTTGCCGAAGACGTTGGTGTAGATCGGTAGGGTTTGCAGCGGGTCGGTGATGTTTTCCGGCACGGCGGTGAAGGTCGCAACATAGCCGCCCATCAGGAAAGCGGCCGCCTGAGTCAGGAACCACATCCCCAGAATAAAGCCCATCAAATGCTGCGGCACCAGCGCGGCGACCATCGCCAGGCCGAGGGCGCTAATCAGCAATTCACCGAGGCTCTGGAACAGGTACACCAGCACGATAAACCACGGTGACGTCAGCCCCTGGGCATCGGCAAACCAAATCCCTGCCGCCGCCGCGGTCAGGAATCCCAGCGAACATAAAAACATCCCGAGGGTAAACTTCATCGGCATGGTCAGGTCTTTGCCTTTATTGCCCAGGCGCGTGTATATCGCCGCCAGTACCGGGCTGGCTACCACTACCCAGAACGGGTTCAGCGCCTGGAAGCTCACCGGGTTAATGGTGATGCCGAGAATGTCGTGATGGACGTTATTAATGGCGAAGAAGTTGAGCGAGGTCGGCATCTGCGCGTACAGAATGTAAAACAGCACCGCCTCCAGCATCAGGATAAAGGCGACAAACATTTTATTGCGCCCGGTCTTATCGAGTTTGAAGGCCTCGCGGAAGAAGAAAATGATCACCACAATGGAAAGCACAATCAGCACCAGGTTGGCAATTTTGACGTTATGCAGCAGCCAGGCGCAGAGGAACACCATCGCCACCGTACCCACCAGGACATACAGCAGGTTACGCAGTACTAAGGGACGATGGTCCGGTTCAGAACCGATATCTTTGACCATTCCCCGACAGGCGAAATAGACCAGCAGCGCGATAATCAGCCCCGCGCCGCACAGGTTATAGGTGACGGCATAGCCAAACTTTTCGGCGATCACCGGGGCCAGCGACAGTGACAGCAGCGAGCCGATATTAATCGACATATAAAACAGGGTGAAGGCCCCATCAAGACGCGCGTCTTTGGGCGGGTAGCATTTTGACAGCAGGCTGGCGGGGTTGGCTTTAAACAGGCCGTTGCCGACGGCGATAGTCCCCAGAGCGATAAAAATCAGGTCGGGCTTGAGCAGCGACATCCCGGTCATAAAGTAGCCCAGCGCCAGCACCACTGCGCCGAGAACCAGCGTGCGTTTGGTGCCGAGCAGATGGTCACCGACATAGCCACCGATAGAGATCAGGCCATACACCAGCGCCGCAAAGGCACCAAAGGTAATAAATGCCTGTTCCTGAGAAAATCCGAGCTGTTTAACAAAGAAGACGGCCAGAATCCCCTGGACGCCGTAATAGCCAAATCGCTCCCATAATTCCACAAAAAAAATCATGAAGAACGGCCGTGGTTGCTGCAACAACCCAGTAGGTGCAGTAGTTTTCATATTCCTTCGCCTTAAAGTTCTATCCCAAAAAAGTATGAACGCGTATGCCAGAACGCGCTGAAAAAGTATTCTTAAGTGCAATGATTCGGTAATTTGCTATGTTTGTAGATTATTATACGAATTATATTTCTTATAATTGGTTGATCACACTAATCATTAATAATTTTGTGGATTGATGTTCTGGAATGATTTTGAGGGGGAGGCGAGGGAGGGATACCATGAGAAATAGCGTTCAGGCCGGTTCACGCCCCGTAAAAACAACAACGCCCGCAATAGCGGGCGTTGGCATTCTGCTGGTCTACAGAGCGACGGTTATTCGTCTTCTTCGTCGCGCAGCGGAACAATCAGCATATCGACATGAACGGTGTTGATCAGCTGGCGTGCGGAGGACATCAGCTTGCTCCAGAAATCCTGATGGTGACCGCAGACCACCAGGTCCATATCGTATTTTTTAATCGCATCAACCAGCACCTGACCGAGATCGCCGCTGCCGCTCAGGGTTTCGGTAATCGGGTAGCCCGCATTGGTGGACAGTTCGCTCAGCGCGTGGTGGGTCTCTTCGGAAATGCGTTTCTGCATGTCACCCAGGTTGACATCGATCAGACCGGTGTAGAGGTCGGAGTAATTCACATCTACGTGAATCAGAGAAACCTTGGCATTGTAAGGTCGGGCCATTGAAACGGCTTTTTCTACCAGCACTTTGCTTTCCGGGGAGAGGTCTACTGCAATAAGAATATGTTTGTAAGCCATAGTGTTACTCCTTCCATAAGTTGTCGATGACCATTGGACCAGACAGCTGGTGCTGTCGCTTCGCCCGCGTCCTGCGCGCTAATCCGCGGGGGTTCAGCCTGTTAAGGACTTAATTGTAGAAGATATTTCTACCTTATAGCGCCCCTCGCGCTCCGTCAATGCACCTGGTCCACCAAAAGTTAAACAAATATATCCGTCTTACGTATTGATAACGATTAACCTTGTGGTAAAAAAATTGACTGATCTCCTACACTATTTAATGAGCCGATCGGATAAATAAACGTGATCGGTATCTCACTCTTGTATTGTATGTTGGGTTGGGTATTGGGGAGCGCTAGCCCCGGAGACGTCTCCGAGGGTGGGTCGCCGGGGAGGACGTATGATCAGCACTATTGCGCTGTTTTGGGCCCTGTGTATCGTTTGTGTGGTGAATATGGCACGCTACTTCTCTTCACTGCGTGCGTTATTGGTTGTGCTACGTGGTTGCGATCCCTTGCTTTATCAATATGTCGATGGTGGCGGCTTTTTCACCTCGCATGGGCAGCCGGGTAAACAGATGCGTCTGGTTTGGTATATCTACGGCCAGCGTTATCGCGATCATCATGATGATGAGTTTATTCGTCGCTGCGAGCGGGTACGGCGGCAATTTATCCTGACCAGCGCGCTCTGTGGTCTGGTGGTGGTGAGTCTGATCGCGCTGTTGATCTGGCACTGACCGGTTGCCAGATAAAAAAAACGGGCCAGTTTCCTGACCCGTTTTTATCATGTGCTGATACCCGCGTTAGATAAGCTTCAGCGAGAGCCAGTACAATCCGCCGGAGAGCAGAATTGCGGCCGGTAAGGTGAGAACCCACGCCATCAGAATGCTGGTGACGGTTTTTCTCTGCAGGCCACCGCCATCGACGAGCATCGTCCCCGCAACAGAGGAGGAGAGCACGTGGGTGGTAGAAACCGGCATACCGGTATAGCTCGCCAGACCAATCGATACGGCGGCGGTCATCTGGGCTGACATACCTTGTGCGTAGGTCATGCCTTTCTTACCAATTTTCTCACCGATAGTGGTCGCCACGCGGCGCCAGCCGATCATGGTGCCGATACCCAGCGCCAGCGCAACCGCCATAATGATCCAGATTGGCGCGTACTCGATGGTGC
Source organism: Klebsiella sp. B345 (assembly GCF_051131735.1). Taxonomy (NCBI): domain Bacteria; kingdom Pseudomonadati; phylum Pseudomonadota; class Gammaproteobacteria; order Enterobacterales; family Enterobacteriaceae; genus Klebsiella; species Klebsiella sp. B345. Next base: position 2,656,803 of record NZ_CP180443.1, on the reverse strand, counting down.
TCAGCATATCGGTTTTCAGTTTCTTCAGCAGGCGCTGATCGTCTGCATTCACTTCCGGAAGCTTCGCGACTTTGTCGGTGGTATCGGAGATGCACAGCATAATGCGGCGCAGCTGAGCACGCTGATCGACCGAAAGGGCGTCATAGCTTTCGATACCGGTCAACGCGGTCTTCACACGGTCCAGGGCGTTGATGGTGTTCGCCGGGTGGCAATGGAATTCACCGCCGTTTGGCGTCGCGCTGGCATCCGGAGACGGTACCAGTTGGTCAACGCCGGTGACTTTCTTCAACAGCTCAGGGCGCTGCTGGAAGAAGGTTTCCACGTTGTTGACCGCATCACGAGTCCGGGTGATTTCATAGCCGGAGGCGTTCATGTTGACCACGAAGCCCGCCGGAGCGACGCCGATAAGCACCAGCATGACCAGACCAATGCCTTTCTGACCATCGTTGGCACCGTGCGAAAACGATACGCCAATAGCCGACAGAATCAGCGCAATACGGGTCCAGAATGGCGGCTTTTTCTTACCGTCTTTCTTTTCACGTTCTGCCGGGGTCAGGTGGATACGGGCGCGTTTTTTAGTACCGCTCCAGTAGCGACGCAGAATGAAAATCAGCCCGCCTGCAACCACCAGGCCGACGATCGGCGAGATGATAAGCGAACCGAAAATTCCGAGCACTTTCGGAATATTCAGCGCGTCAACCACTGAGGTGCCCGTCATCAACGCATTGGTTAAACCAATACCGATGATAGCGCCGATCAGCGTATGTGAACTGGAGGCTGGCAGACCAAAATACCAGGTGCCGAGGTTCCAGATAATCGCGGCTAGCAACATAGAGAACACCATGGCGAGGCCATGTGCGGAACCCATATTAAGCAGCAGGTCGGTCGGCAGCATATGCACGATGGCATAAGCGACGCTAAGGCCACCTAACAGCACGCCGAAGAAGTTGAAGAGGGCCGCCATCGCAACAGCAAGTTGCGACCGCATTGCGCGTGTGTAAATCACAGTTGCAACCGCGTTTGCGGTATCATGAAAGCCGTTAATCGCTTCGTAAAACAGCACGAAAGCTAAAGCAAGCAATAGTAATAGTCCGGTATGTAAATCCAGACCGGCAAATAAATGTAGCATAGGACGTTACGCCATTTTGAGGACATGAACGCGGCGCATTATCAGGGACTTTAGCGGCGCGGGCAAAGTGAAATATAGACTTTTTTTGATTTTCTTCCTGTCTGTTTTTTACTCTCTTGAGATTAATCTTATATCTTTCAATGATGTATCTAAATACATGGATTTTCGTGCTGGTGCGACCAGAGTGAAAAATTTACAATTCCCGACAATCGGGATATGAGGAAAGTTGTGTGGAAAGGTTTGATGCCATTGTAATCGGCGCCGGTGCGGCGGGAATGTTTTGTGCAGCGCTGGCGGGCCAGGCAGGGCAGCGTGTGCTGCTGCTGGATAATGGCAAAAAGCCGGGTCGTAAGATCCTGATGTCCGGCGGTGGACGCTGCAACTTTACCAATATGTATATTGAGCCAGCGGCTTATCTCAGCCAAAACCCGCATTTTTGCAAATCTGCGCTGGCGCGCTACACCCAGTGGGATTTTATCGAACTGGTCGGCAAGCACGGCATTGCCTGGCACGAGAAGACCCTCGGCCAGTTGTTCTGCGATGACTCCGCCGGGCAAATTGTCGACCTGCTGCTGGCCGAATGCGAAAAAGGGGCGGTGCAGATCCGCCTGCGCAGCGAGATCATCAGCGTTGAGCGCGACGATGAGGGTTACACCCTGCAGCTGAATGGCGACGCGGTGGCGGCAAAAAAACTGGTAGTAGCCTCGGGTGGTCTGTCGATGCCGGGGCTGGGCGCCTCGCCGTTCGGCTATAAGCTTGCCGAGCAGTTTGGCATCAAGGTGCTGCCCACTCGTGCGGGCCTGGTGCCCTTCACTCTGCACAAACCGCTGCTGGAACAGCTGCAGGTTCTTTCTGGCGTCTCGGTACCATCAACCATCACGGCGCAAAACGGCACGCTGTTCCGTGAAAATCTGCTGTTTACCCACCGTGGCCTCTCCGGGCCAGCGGTGCTGCAAATTTCCAGCTACTGGCAGCCGGGTGAGTTTGTCAGTATCAATCTGCTACCGGATTGCCATCTCGATGATTTTCTCAACGAGCAGCGCCGCGAGCACCCGAATCAGAGCCTGAAAAACACCCTCGCTATGCAGTTACCAAAGCGCCTGGTGGAGTGCCTGCAGCAGCTGGGACAGATACCGGACGTCACGTTGAAACAACTGAACCTGCGCGATCAGGAGTTGCTGGTGGAAACGCTGACCGCCTGGCGCGTCCAGCCGAACGGTACTGAAGGCTACCGTACCGCAGAAGTGACCCTCGGCGGCGTTGATACCAACGAACTGTCGTCGCGCACTATGGAAGCCCGGAAGGCACCGGGACTCTACTTTATCGGTGAAGTGATGGATGTGACCGGCTGGCTGGGCGGCTATAACTTCCAGTGGGCGTGGTCTTCCGCCTGGGCCTGCGCACAGGCGCTGGCGGGTGAGTGACAATCACGCCGTCTGTCGGGTTAGCTTTCTGCCTCTGAATCGTGGCGGAATAGCGCCTGCCAGGCACGCGCAGCGCCGTTAATCTCCTCTTTACGGCTCACCCGGAGCAGACTGGCGCAAAGCGCCGGGTCATTCAGGGGACGATAGACAATCCCCGGAATGCCGACCTGCACTACCGGTTCGGGGACCAGTGCCACGCCCAGTCCGGCGCCGGCCATCGCCAGCACGCTTAGCGTTCCTGACGCGCGGGATATACGCTGGGCATTCCCTCCGTTGAGCGCCTGCAGAACAGACGTCAGCTGCGCATCCGCATCGTGGCTGGCATAGAGGATCAGCGGCTCCTCCGCCAGCATCGCCACGGTCAGCTGCGGGTACACGGCCAGCGGGTTATCCTGTCTCATTGCCACAAACCGTTGCCAGCTGCCGACGGCTTCGCAGCACAGCGCCGGGTGGCTTGCTCCCTGAAAGTCCGGCAAATAGCCAATATCCAACTGGTCATGAAGAATCGCATCAATTTGCTGATGCGGTTCCAGCTCCTGCACCGTCAGTTCGGCCTGCGGATAGCGCTGGTGAAAAAGCCGCATATCGGCAACCAGCAGGCCGCTGAGCACCGCATTACCGGCAAAACCGACGCGTACCTGGCCCATTTCTCCTTTGAGTGAACGCTCGACCATTAAGAGACTATGCTCAGTCTGGGCGAGGATATTTTGTGCCTGAACCTGCAGAAGCTTCCCGGCTTCAGTAAGCATCACCCGGCGGCTTGAGCGGATAAACAATGCGCCACCCAGCTCATTTTCCAGATCTTTAATCTGCTTACTCAGCGCAGGCTGCACGATATGCAGGCGTTCCGCGGCGCGACCGAAATGGCTCTCCTCGGCGACGGCCAAAAAGTAGCGCAGATGGCGAAGTTCCATAGAGCCTCATTAATCACTAAAAGTGATTGATCGATGAAATCTGTATATTTGAGTTTATTGTATCGCGGGCACAAACTACACCCGGTTCACTAATCGGAGAGACCAACATGCATAGCCAATTACAAGACCGTCAGCAGCTTAATGACTTGATGACCGGCTGGATCCATCGTGACCTGAGCGAATGGGAGAAATTACGTGGCCTGTTTCACCCGGACGGGACGATAGAAATCACCTGGTTTGAAGGGCTGGCCAGCGATTTTATCGATGGTTCGATCCGCATGGGCGCCTCTGAGTTGCGCACCCGTCACCTTATCGCGTCACCCGTCGTGCAGTTCAGCGATGACGGCAGCCGGGCCATTCTCGAAACCTGCGCGGTGATTATTGCTGAAAACACCCGGTTGAATATCGGCTGCGAGTGCCATAACCGTTTTTATGATATGGCTGAAAAGCGCGACGGCGTGTGGCGGTTGTTCCATCGTCAGAGTATCTACGATATGGGGACCTTCACTTTCCCGCAGGGACCCACGGAGATTGACGCCTCGTTGGTCGCAAAATACCCGCGTGAATACGCCGCGCTTGGTTATCTGCTAGAGCAGAGTGGTTTTCCGGTACAGCGCGTGTTTGCTACCCGGGGCAGCGACCAGGAGCGAGACATGAAAGCCGCGGGAATGCGCTGGCTCTCGGCATAGTTCTCGCATCGCGCTGGCGCCCCCGAGGTGATTAATTCAGGCCAAGAAAGTGCTGGGCGATTTTGAAGTAAATAATCAGCCCGGTACCGTCGATCAGCGTGGCGATAAACGGTGCGGAGACCACCGCCGGGTCAATCCCGACGCGCTTGAGCACCATCGGGATCACCGACGACACCACCGCGCTCCACAGGGTAATGCACACCAGCGTCAGGCTGACGATCATCGTGATTTCCATGCCGATGCCCATCATCCAGGCTCGGATGCATCCCGCCAGCCCAAGAGTAATGGCAATCAGTAGCGATGTGGTCACCTCTTTGCGAATCACCCGTCCCATATCACGCAGTCGGACTTCCCCCAGCGCCATGGCGCGCACCAGCGTGGAGGTGATCTGCGTACCGCTGTTGCCGCCGGTGCCAATCAACAGTGGGATGAAAAAGGCCAGCGCGATGGCGGACTCCAGCGCCTCGCCAAAGTGTTGAAGCACGCTGCTGGTATAGGCCTCCGCCACGAACAGCAGCAGCAGCCATACCGCTCGCTTCTTCCACAGCGTCCACGGGCTGATCTCCAGATAAGGCTGATCCAGGGGCAGCGTCGCCCCCTGGCGATGAACATCTTCGGTGACGTCATCCTCCAGCAGATGGGCAATCTCTTTTTCCATCAGACAGCCCACCAGTTCGCCTTTGTCGACCACCGGCACCAGATCGAGCCCGCGTTCGGTCAGCTCCGCCACCACCTGCTGGCGCTCGTCATCAGGCCTGACGCGAAACAGACAGCTGTCCATCAGGTAGCGAATGGGCTGCGCCGTCTCGTTCTCCTGGAGCAGTTTTTTAATCGATAAACTCCCGCGCAGTTTCTTACCGGCCACCACAAAGACCTGGCCGGGGATCTCATCGCTGGTGAGTCGGGAGATAAACAGTTCCCGTGCCTCAGAGACGCTGAGGTGCTCAGGCAGGGTGATAAAATCGGTACGCATGTATTGTGCGATAGCGTCGCCGTCAAAGTTGGCAGCGGGCAGGTGCGCGGTGCAGTGCTGAATAGTTGACATGAGGTATACCCTATAAAAAATCACTCATAGGGGCGAACAAGACAGGGTGCGCACAGGCAGATCCCTACGTCCTGGTTTTAGCACTGCACAACGTATCTGAACGGAAAATACCGCCAGAAGTTACCTTGGCAACACCTTGATTCGATGGATGCCTGTATTTCCCTGAGTGGTCTCTCTCGATACCAGCAGGGCGGTAACTTATGTTTATGCAGGAGCCTCGCCATAACGAGATCGTTAAATGAGCGGCCATTATAGGGAGGTGAGATTGTTGTGAAAGCGTATCATTTACGTGGTTTATCAACCGTTGATAAACGATGGATAAACCACTGCAGATAAGCTGGTTACGGCATCGAGCGTGTGTCAGGCGTGGTGGTGATCGTCTTGTGCTGTTAAACAGTGCAAATGGCCGTGGCGGACTCCGCGCTGGGCAATCACCTCATCGGCGAAATGCTGCACCTCGCCCATTTCACCTTTCAGCACCGCGATCTCCAGGCAGTCGTCATGACTGATATGCACATGCAGCGTGGCGACGGACAGGTCGTGATGGTGGTGCTGGGTGGCGATCAGCCGGCTCGCCAGCTCGCGCTTTTCATGTTCGTACACGTAGGAGAGCACCGCGTAGCCGTGCTGTCCGCCCTGCTGGGTATGTTCATGCATCAAGGTGTTACGCAGGATATCGCGCACCGCCTCCGAGCGGTTGTGATAGCCACGTTGGGCGCTTAACGCGTCGAGGGTCGCCAGAAGATCGTCATCAAGAGTCAGGGTTACGCGCTGCATGGTCGTTTCTCTTTAGCAAGGGAGGCCGGAAAAGCGGGAAGCACCGCACGCTGCAGCGCCCGGCCCGCCGTTGACTGAAGACGCAACGGTGCGTGGACCGGCGTCGTCTCGATAATCTGCCCGTTCTCCATCACCATAACCTGCTGGCAAAAACGCTCGACCAGCCGCAGGTCATGGGTGATAAACAGGCAGGCGGTAGAAAACTGTACCTGCAGACGCTTGAGTAACGCAACGATCTCCGCCTGCAGCACGAGGTCAAGGTTCGACACCGCTTCATCGAGAATCAACAACTGCGGTTGCACTACCAGCGCCCGCGCCAGGCACACGCGCTGAAGCTGCCCGCCGCTGAGCTGCACCGGGCGCTTATCGCGCAATGTCGGGGAAAGGTCCACCGCCTGCATCATCGCCTCTACCTGGGCCTGGCGTTCGTCGCGCGAGTAGCGAAACAGATGGCGGAGCGGCTCGCTGATAATCTCGTTCACCGTTTTACGTGGGTTCACGGCGCTGTGCGCATCCTGAAACACCAGTTGAATATCGCGGCGAAATGCCCGCAGCGCCTCGCCTTTTAAGGTGTTCAGCGGGGTCTGCTGCCAGCGGATGTCGCCGTGAACAGGGGTTTCCAGACCGACCAGCATGCGCGCCAGGGTGCTTTTACCGCAGCCGCTGCGGCCAAGCAGCGCCATGGTCTCGCCGGCCTGGATACTGAAGCTGACTTCGCGCAGCACGCCTGGGTGATGTGGATAATCGTGGCTGACGTTAGTGACGTTCAGAAGATTCATACCGGGGACTCCATGCCATACAACGCCAGATGCGCTGCCAGTAACCGCTGGCTGACCGGATGTTGCGGCGCGCTGAACAAGGTGTCCACGTCACAACGCTCGACAATGCGCCCGCCGTCCATCACCGCCACTTGATGCGCCAGCCGTGCGACCACCCCCATATCGTGCGTCACCAGCAGCAAGCCCTGGCCGCGGGTAGCGACAATCTCTTCCAGCAGGTCAAGGATACGGCCCTGCGCGACGGCATCGAGGTCGGTGGTGGGTTCATCGGCAAAAATAAACGGCGCCTTGCTCAGCAGGGCGAGGGCGATCATCATACGCTGCAGCATGCCGCCGCTCATCTCGAAGGGGTAGCGCTTGAGCAGCTGGGAGGGGTTGTCCAGCCCCACGGCTTTCATGGCGTTAATGAGCGTCGCCTCGTCCGTAGGCTGGCCGCTGGCGCGGCAGGTCTCCCGCGCGTGGGTGGCCATGGTGTACAGCGGATTAAAGGCGCTACGTGGGTTCTGCATGATGGTGGCGACGGTGCCACCGCGCAACTGCTCGCCGTGTACAGGAATACCGTCCAGCAGCAGACGGCCGGCGGTTTGCCGGACTCCAGGCGGCAGCACGCCGAGGGCCGCCGCGCAGGTCAGCGACTTGCCGCAGCCGCTGCTGCCCAGCAGCGCCAGCACCTGCCCACGCCGTAAGGTTAACGACAGGTCTGTGACCAGCGGCTGGCCGGCGCACAGGGCTAATTGTTCTAACTGGATCTTCTGAGGCATCAGTGGTTGTGCTCCGCGATCAGGTGTGGATCGAGACGATCGCGTAGCGCATCGCCCACCAGATTAAAGGCCATCACGCTGATAAACAGCGCCAGACCAGGCCACAGCATCTGCAGAGGTTGGGTCCAGATATACTGGCGCGCATCGTTTATCATCACGCCCCATTCTGCCGTCGGCGCGCTGACGCCAAGGCCCAGGAATGACATCCCGGCGACGTGCAGCATCATGTGCCCGATATCGAGCGTCGCGAGGACCAGCAACGATGGCATCACCGCCCCGGCCAGATGATCGACAAACAGCCGCCAGCGGCTGGCGCCGCTGAGTCGGGCGGCGAGAATAAACTCGCGCTGGCGTAGCGACACCACCAGGCTGCGGACCATTCGGGCATACCATGCCCAGTGTGACAGGGCGATGGCGATAATAACGTTGGTCAGCCCGGTACCCAGCACGCCGACCATAAAGAATGACAGGATCGAGGTGGGGAAGGTCATAAACATATCGGCCACCCGCATTGTGAACTGGTCGACACGTCCACCAAGCAATCCGGCGCAGCCGCCGACGATAATTCCCATCGCCAACACCAGCAGTAAACAGGCCATCACTGCCCCCAGCGAGACTCGCGTCGCCGCCAACAAGCGGGAGAAAATATCGCGCCCCAGGTGGTCGGTGCCCAGCCAGTGCTGTGCGTCCGGCGACAGCAGACGGGCGGGCAAATTAATGGCCTGCGGATCGTACGGCAGCCACCACTGGTTGGTGAGGGCGATCAGCGTCAGCAGACCGATAATGACCATCGCCACACGCACCGACCCGCGAGCGGAGCAGAAGAGGTTCATGACTGCGCTCCTTCGTGGCGACGAATACGGGGGTCCAGCGCGGCGTTAAGCAGGTCAACCGCCAGATTACAGAGGGCGAACACCACCACCATGATCAGCGTAAAGCACTGAATCACCGGGTAATCACGGTTGAAAATGGCGGAGACGGCATAGCGTCCGATGCCCGGCCACGCGAAGATATTTTCGATAATCATCGTGCCGCCGATCAGCTCGCCAATATGCATCCCCACGGCGGTGATCATCGGCAACGAGGCGTTGCGTAGAATGTGACGACGTTCGGTCTGCTTGTCGTTCAGGCCGCGCAGGCGCGCCCAGGTGACATGGCGCTGCCCGGCGACGTCCAGCATGCTGGCACGCAGCAGGCGGGCATTAATGGCCAGCGACATAAACGCAATTGAGACGGCGGGCAGAACGATATGCTGCCAGCCGCCGTAGCCCAGCGCGGGTAGCCACTGCAAATAGACTGAAAAAAACAGCACCAGCAGGAAGGCGAGCCAGAAGTTCGGCATCGATACGCCAAGAAACGCAATCAAGCGCACGATGAAATCCGGCAGTTGCTCGCGATGGCGGGCAGCCCAGATCCCCAACGGCACGGAGGTCAGCAGGATCAGCACCAGCGCCGCACCAGCCAGCTGCAGCGTCGCCGGCAGGAAGTGTAGTACGTCATCCAGTACCGGGCGCTGGGTGGCAAATGAGAGGCCAAAATCCAGGTGCAGCGCCTTCCACAACCAACTGCCGTACTGGACCAGCAGCGGCTGATCGAGGCCGAGCATGATCCGGGTGGATGCTACCATCTCCGGCGTCGGCGGCAGGTTCGAGAGCCGCAGGTAGTCGAGCGCCGGATCGCCGGTGCCGAGGCGCAGCATCAGAAAGATAATCACCGAGGCGGCAAAAATCATCGGGATCAGCAGCAGAATACGTCGTAGCAGATAACGTCGCATCAGGGTTGCACCGGCTGGATCTGTTCGAACGGGATTTCTGCGGCGATCGGGGCGTAGGGGATAGCTCCCAGCTCAGGTTTCGCCACTACCATCATCGAGATGTAGCTAATCGGCAGATAAACCGCGTCATGATGCAGACGGGTTAAAATATCGCGATACAGCGCCTGGCGCCGGGTCTCGTCGCTGGTCTCCAGCACCTGACTAATCTCCTTATCAATCAGCGGCTTGTCGGACAGCCCTTGCTGCGCCTGGTAATCGGCGTGGGAGGGCACGCGCATGGAACTCATAAACGCATGCGGGTCGTACGGTGCGCCCCAGGTACGGTTGAAGATCATGCCAAAACGGCCATCGCGCTGGCGGGCATAAATACTGCTCTCTTCTTCACCGACCAGCGTCACATCGACGCCGACCTGATGCATATCCGCCTGAATAATCTCCGCCATCGATTTGCTCAGTGCATCGGTACCGATAAACGACAGTTCAATGCGCAGCGGCTGGCCATTCTTCTCGCGAATCTCTTTGCCTGCCGGACGGATCCAGCCGGCTTTTTCCAGCAGCTGGTTGGCCTGCTGCGGATCGTACTGACGAGGCGTCAGGCCAATGTTGGCGTAGGGAACGCTCGGAGCAAACAGCGTGTCGGCAACCTGCTGGGTGCCGTACAACACATTGTCGATCAGCGATTTTTTGTTGACCGCGTGGTTCAGCGCCTCGCGCACCGCCAGTTCGTTGGTCGGGGCTTTGGCGGAGTTCAGCGCCAGCATCACCGTCTCAATCGGTTGCGAAAGCTGGGTGCGGTAAGCCGGGTTGTGGCTGAATCGGGCGAAGGTATCCAGCGGCAGCAGGCCCTCGTTGCCATACAGCAGATCGATATCCCCGGTTTCAAAGGCGACGGCGCGGGTCATCGGGTCCGGAATGACTTTCACCGTGACCTGGTCGATCGTCGGCTTCTCTCCCCAGTAGTGCTCGTTGCGCACCAGCACATCGTACTGATTAAGCTTCGACGTTTTTAACACCCACGGCCCGGTGCCGATCGGCGCTTTGATACCGTGCAGCGTGCCTCCCTCGACAAACTGCGACGGGGCAATAAACCGGAACGGCCGCGGCAGAGCCAGCTCCTGCAGGAAAGGGTAGTAGGCGCCTTTGAGGGTAATTTGTAGTTGGATATCGCTCAGGGCGCGAACGTCGGTGATCTGGTTGGTCAGCTCCAGCCAGGCGTGGCGTTGGCGATTCGCCAGCACTGCCTGAAAGTTGGCGACCGCCGCCTGGGCGTTAAACGGCTCACCGTTAGAAAACTGCACATCGTCACGCAGGGTAAAGGTCCAGACTTTTCCGTCCGTGGAGTGGCTCCAGTGGGTTGCCAGCCACGGTTTGACCGAACCATCGGCCTGATATTTCACCAGCGGTTCATACACCATGCTTTGGGCGAACATCTGGTTAGGGGTGTACAGATGGGGATTCAAAGGACCGATATTCACCGGCCAGGCAGTTGTGATGGTGTTTGAGGCGGCGGGAGCCAGCAGAGGAACGCAGGCGAGCACCGCCAGCAGCGTGGTGCGGAAAATAGACAAGGTCATTATCTCAACGGACAGGAAAGTATGATGATTTTAGTAATTCATCATACTTAAGGAGTAATCTGGATCAATGTAGGGCCGGAAAGTATAAGAAAATCCTATATACCCGTCATACTTCAAGTTGCATAAGCGTTGGCTTTCCTCGCTCACCCCAGTCACTTACTAGAGTAAGCTCCTGGGGATTCCCTGCGTTGCCGCCTTCCTGCAACTCGAATTATTTAGGGTATAACCGTGCTGTTTCAAGCTGCACAGGCGTTGGCTGCGCCCGCGCACCTCAGCGATTTACCGGCGAGCGGATCGGGCGATCACGGCGTTCTGAACAGCGCCAGTAATGTTGCGAGCGGCTTATCAATGGGGGCCAGATCGCGTTTGACGATCAGGTGCAGCGGCGTGGCGCGGCGGGTGCCATGGGCAAGGGGCAGAATTTTCAACGTCCCTTGTTGCAGCCGGTCGCGGATGCGTTCTTCCGGGAGCCAGCCGAAACCAACCTGGTACAGCACCGCGTCTATGGCCGCATCGATGGTGGAGAAGGTCCAGGCATCCCGGCTGGCCTGCGGGTCGTCGCTGCGATCGGCGATCCGGACGAGGGGCCAGGGGGCCAGCGCGCTGTCATCCAGCGGGCCGCTCAGTGCGGCAAGCGGATGATGCTGATGGGCGACCGCGACAAAATCAATGTTCATCAGCCACTCGCCGCGTCCGGTAATATCCTGACGGCGGGTTAAGACCATCACATCGGCTTCGCTGAGGGTCTCGCTCTCCTCTTTTCTGTTCTCCAGCACTTCGGTCAGCCGGACCTGGGTCTGAGGATGCTGTTGCTGGAACTGACGTAGAATGGCAAACAGTCGTTCGCGGGGAAAAATGCTGTCCACCACCAGATCCAGCCGGGTGCGCGCACCGTTGTGCAGCGTGGCGGCGCGGGTTTCCACATAAGAAAACGCCTGCAGCAGCGGTTTTACCTGGCTCAGCAGTAGCTCTCCGGCAGGCGTCAGAACCGCGCGGCGGCCTGCGGGTTGCAGCAGCGCGACGCCGAGCCTTTCCTGCAGCAGGGCGAGGTTATAGCTGACCGACGACTGGCTACGGTGCGTCTCTTCCGCCGCTTTGGCGAAGCTGCCCAGCGCGGTCACTCTCTCCAGTAAAGCCCATTGTTCCAGCGTTGTTTTGTGCATGACTCATCTAAAAAATGAATGTATTTCATCCAAACATAGCGTTATTCATTCATTTTTTAAAGCCGTATGCTGAGTCTCAACAGCAAAGGAGAAGACATTATGAACACATTTGATAAACATGACCTGAGCGGCTTTATCGGCAAACATCTGGTTTATACCTACGATAATGGCTGGAACTACGAGATTTACGTCAAAAACGGCCACACGCTGGATTACCGTATTCACAGCGGTATCGTCGCGAATCGTTGGGTAAAAGACCAGCAGGCGTACATCGTGCGGGTGGGGGCGAGCATTTATAAAATTTCGTGGACCGAGCCGACCGGTACCGACGTCAGCCTGATTGTTAACCTCGGCGATAAACTGTTCCACGGCACCATCTTTTTCCCACGTTGGGTGATCAATAACCCGGAAAAAACCGTCTGCTTCCAGAACGATCACATTCCGCTGATGGAATCATATCGCGCCGCCGGTCCGGCCTACCCGACCGAAGTGATTGATGAGTTCGCCACGATTACCTTTGTACGCGACTGCGGGGCAGATAATGACAGCGTGATTAATTGCCCGGCGAGTGAATTACCTGCTGATTTTCCTGCAAACTTGTAATCTTCTGGAAATAAATTTGTGATCTGAGTCGAATTTATTCTTTATCCCTTGCAGAGTAAATTGCAACTATTGTTTTGTCGTTTAATGTTTGTTTACTTTATACCAGCATGCCCCTGTTTTAGATGTGAACAGGGGCATTTTTTCGTTCCTTTGCATCTCCTGAATTTATAAATATACTTTATAAATATGATGTTAGTCACACCCTGTTAAATAATATTAATTTCTTAATATTATCCTAAGCAACCCCGTCTAAATTTAATAGCGTCAAATACCCTGGAATGAAATGTGACATTGCAGTGCGTCCATTTTCATTTTGTTTAAGTCCGCTGGCGCAGGATATTTTTTCTATCAGACCCGCAATCAGCAATGGGTCATATACCTAACAGGAAAATGATGAGCGAATTTTTGCCGTTTTCGCGCCCGTCAATGGGTGACGCAGAGCTGGCTGCGCTGCGTGAAGTTTTGCAATCGGGCTGGATCACTACCGGACCGAAAAATCAGGCTCTGGAAGAGGCTTTCTGTGCGTTGACCGGTAACCGGCATGCGGTAGCGGTCAGTTCGGCGACCGGCGGTATGCACGTCACGCTGATGGCGTTGGGTATTGGTCCGGGTGATGAAGTGATCACCCCGTCACAGACCTGGGTTTCCACGCTGAACATGATTTGTTTGCTGGGGGCGACCCCGGTGATGATTGACGTCGATCGCGACAATCTGATGATTTCCGCAGACGCGGTTGAGGCGGCGATTACCCCGCACACCAAAGCGATTATTCCCGTGCATTACGCGGGTGCTCCTGCGGATATCGACGCGATTCGCGCCGTGGCAGAACGTCACGGTATACCGGTGATTGAAGATGCTGCGCACGCGGCGGGGACCTACTACAAAGGTCGCCATGTGGGCGCGAGCGGTTGCGCGATCTTCTCCTTCCACGCCATCAAAAATATGACCTGCGCCGAAGGCGGGCTGATCGTCACCGATGATGAGCAACTGGCCGCGCGTATCCGCAGCCTGAAATTCCACGGTCTTGGCGTCGATGCCTACGATCGTCAGACTCATGGTCGGGCGCCGCAGGCTGAGGTCATTTCCCCGGGGTTCAAATACAACCTGGCCGATATCAATGCCGCGCTGGCGCTGGTGCAGCTGGATAAACTGGCCCATGCCAACCAGCGTCGTACCGAGATTGCCCAACGCTACCTGCGCGAGCTGGCCGATACGCCATTTAAGCCGTTGACGGTACCTGAGTGGCAACACCAGCACGCCTGGCATCTGTTTATTATCCGCGTGGATGAAACCACCTGCGGGATCGGCCGCGATGCGCTAATGGAAAAACTGAAGGCCATGGGCATCGGTACCGGGCTGCACTTTCGCGCCGCGCATACCCAAAAATACTACCGCGAGCGTTTCCCGACGCTGTCCTTACCGAATACGGAATGGAACAGCGCGCGCATCTGTTCACTCCCTTTGTTCCCGGATATGACCGATGACGATGTCACCCGCGTCATTTCCGCGCTGCACCAGCTGTCAGGATGTTGATATGTTTACTTACCCTCCCGTGAAAAAAGTCTCGGTCGTCATTCCGGTTTATAACGAACAGGAAAGCCTGCCCGAACTGATTCGCCGTACGGATACCGCCTGCGCGACGCTGGGCCGCCAGTATGAAATTTTACTGGTAGACGATGGCAGCAGCGATGAGTCTGCCCGCATGTTGACCGACGCCGCCGAAGCTGAAGGCAGCCACGTGGTGGCGGTGTTGCTTAACCGCAACTACGGCCAGCACTCGGCGATTATGGCTGGTTTCAGCCATGTGACCGGCGACCTGATTATTACCCTTGATGCCGATCTGCAAAACCCGCCGGAAGAGATCCCGCGGCTGGTGGCGAAGGCTGATGAAGGCTACGACGTCGTTGGTACCGTTCGGCAGAACCGCCAGGACACCTTCTTCCGCAAAAGCGCGTCGAAGATGATTAACCGCCTGATTCAGCGCACTACGGGTAAAGCGATGGGCGACTACGGCTGCATGCTGCGCGCCTATCGCCGCCACATTATCGACGCGATGCTCAACTGCCATGAGCGCAGCACCTTTATCCCGATTCTGGCCAATACCTTCGCGCGCCGGGCGGTTGAAATCCCGGTGATGCACGCGGAACGTGAATTTGGCGATTCGAAATACAGCTTTATGCGCCTGATTAACCTGATGTACGACCTGGTGACCTGTTTAACCACCACGCCGCTGCGTCTGCTCAGCGTCTTTGGCAGCGTGATTGCCCTGCTGGGCTTTGCTTTTGCCTTCCTGTTGGTTCTCCTGCGGCTGGTCTTCGGCCCGCAGTGGGCAGCGGAAGGGGTGTTCATGCTGTTTGCCGTACTGTTTATGTTTATTGGCGCACAGTTTGTCGGCATGGGCCTGCTCGGGGAGTATATCGGCCGCATCTATAACGATGTCCGCGCCCGTCCCCGCTATTTTATTCAACGTGTTGTTCGTCAGCCGGAAACGGCGTCTCAAGAGGAAGATCGTTCATGAAAGCTGTAGTCTTCGCTTATCACGATATGGGGTGTGCAGGTATTCAGTCGCTGCTGGATTCTGGCTATGACATCGCCGCTATTTTTACCCATCCGGATAACCCTGGCGAAAACCACTTCTTTGGCTCGGTGGCGCGTATTGCGGCTGAGCAAGGTATCCCGGTGTGGGCACCTGAAGATGTTAACCACCCCCTGTGGATTGAACGCATTCGCGACATGAAGCCGGACGTGCTGTTCTCTTTCTATTATCGCAACATGCTGGGCGACGAAATCCTCAGCCTGGCGCCAAAAGGCGGCTTTAATCTGCACGGTTCTCTGCTGCCAAAATACCGCGGTCGCGCCCCGTTGAACTGGGTGCTGGTGAACGGGGAAACGGAAACTGGCGTGACCTTGCACCGCATGGTCAGCCGTGCGGATGCCGGCGATATCGTGGCACAGCAGACGGTGGCGATTGGCGCCGATGACGCTGCGCTGACCCTGCACCGCAAACTGTGCACCGCCGCGTCAGACCTGCTGGGGCAGGCGCTGCCGGCGATTCGTGATGGTAAAACTCAGGACCGCGCGCAGGACGAGAGCGAGGCTACTTACGTGGGCCGTCGCACGCCGGAAGATGGCCGTCTCGATTGGGATAAACCCGCGCTGACGCTGCATAACCTGGTGCGTGCCGTCTCCGACCCGTGGCCGGGCGCCTTTGGCTACGCCGGGGCAAACAAATTTATCGTCTGGAAATCCCGTGTGCGCCACGACCTGGCGGCGGCGAAGCCGGGGACGGTGATTTCCACCTCTCCGCTGGTGGTAGCCTGTCAGGATGGTGCGCTGGAGATCGTTACCGGTCAAACCGAGCGCGGCGTTTACATGCAGGGTACGCAGCTGGCGCAGGCGCTGGGCCTGGTGGCCGGTGCGGTGCTGAGTAGCAAACCGGTGGTGGCGATTAAACGCCGTACCCGCGTGCTGATCCTCGGCGTGAACGGGTTTATCGGTAACCACCTGACCGAACGCCTGCTCGCCGACGACAATTATGAAATCTACGGTCTGGATATCGGGTCTGACGCCATCAGCCGTTTCCTCGGCAACCCGCGTTTCCACTTCGTTGAAGGCGATATCAGCATTCACTCCGAGTGGATCGAATATCATATTAAGAAATGCGACGTGGTACTGCCGCTGGTGGCTATCGCGACGCCGATTGAATACACCCGTAACCCGCTGCGCGTGTTCGAACTGGACTTCGAAGAGAACCTGAAGATTATTCGCGATTGCGTGAAATACGATAAACGCATCATCTTCCCGTCGACTTCCGAAGTGTACGGCATGTGCACTGACAAAAACTTCGACGAAGACACCTCCAATCTGGTGGTTGGCCCGATCAATAAACAGCGCTGGATTTACTCGGTCTCGAAGCAGCTGCTTGACCGCGTTATCTGGGCCTACGGCGACAAGTCCGGTCTGCGCTTTACGCTGTTCCGTCCGTTCAACTGGATGGGTCCGCGTCTCGATAACCTGAATGCTGCGCGTATCGGCAGCTCCCGTGCGATTACTCAGCTGATCCTCAACTTGGTTGAAGGCTCGCCGATTAAGCTTATCGAAGGCGGTAAGCAGAAGCGTTGCTTCACCGACATTAGCGATGGTATCGAAGCGCTGTTCCGCATTATCGAGAACAAAGACGGCCACTGCGACGGGCAGATTATCAACATTGGTAACCCGGACAACGAAGCCAGTATCAAAGAGCTGGCGGAGATGCTGCTGGACTGCTTCGAGCGCCATCCGCTGCGCGGCAACTTCCCGCCGTTCGCCGGTTTCCGCGACGTTGAGAGCAGCGATTACTATGGTAAAGGCTATCAGGATGTGGAGCATCGTAAGCCAAGCATTCGCAACGCTAAGCGCTGCCTGAACTGGGTGCCGACGGTTCCAATGGAAGAAACCGTAGAACATACGCTCGACTTCTTCCTGCGCACGGTTGAGCTGGTGGACGACAAGACATCATGAAACAGGTCGGCTTACGCATAGATGTCGATACCTTTCGCGGTACCCGGGACGGGGTGCCGCGCCTGCTGAGCCTGCTGGGCCAGCATGGAGTTCAGGCAAGCTTCTTTTTCAGCGTGGGGCCGGACAATATGGGGCGCCATTTATGGCGCCTGATAAAACCGAAGTTTCTGTGGAAGATGCTGCGTTCAAACGCGGCTTCGCTATACGGCTGGGATATCTTGCTGGCCGGTACTGCCTGGCCCGGGCGGCGGATTGGCGCGGGTAATGAAGAGGTTATCCGGGCGACGGCGCAGACCCATGAAGTGGGTCTGCACGCCTGGGACCATTACAGCTGGCAGGCATGGAGCGGCGTCTGGCCACAGGAGCGACTGGCGCTGGAGGTCGAACGTGGCCTGCTGGAGCTGGAGCGGATCATCGGACGTTCGGTCACTTGTTCCGCCGTGGCGGGCTGGCGCGCAGATCAGCGGGTGATTAAAGCCAAAGAGCCTTTCAATTTCCTCTACAACAGCGACTGCCGGGGCACGCGTCCCTTCCTGCCGCTGTTAGGCGACAAGGCGCCGGGTACCGTGCAGATCCCGGTGACGCTGCCTACCTGGGATGAAGTGGTCGGCAGCCGCGTCGATGCCGGTGGCTTCAATCGCTATCTGCTGGACAGGATTCACCAGGATAGCGGCACGCCGGTCTACACCATTCATGCAGAAGTCGAAGGCATTGCCTTTGCACAGCAGTTTGATGAACTGCTGACCATGGCCGCGCAAGAGGAAATCCAGTTTTGCCCGCTGAGCCAACTGCTGCCCGCTGACTTTAGCGAGCTGCCATTGGGCAAAGTGGTTCGCGGTGAATTGGCTGGCCGGGAAGGCTGGCTTGGGCGTGAACAATTATTGAGTCAGGACGTATGAAAAGCATTCGTTATAGCGTCTCTTTAGTGGTGTTATTTGCGCTGTATTATTTACTCCCGTTGAATTTCCGGCTGCTCTGGCAGCCTGATGAAACGCGCTATGCGGAGATCAGTCGTGAAATGCTGGCCTCCGGTGACTGGGTGGTGCCGCATTTTCTCGGGCTGCGCTATTTTGAAAAACCCATTGCCGGATACTGGATGAACAGCATCGGACAGTGGCTGTTTGGTCACAATAACTTTGGCGTACGCTTTGGGTCGGTATTTTCGATTAGCGTCACCGCGTTGCTGGTGGCGTGGCTGGCGTGGCGCATCTGGCGGGATAAGCGGGTTGCGATTCTGTCTGGCGTTATCTTCCTGACCGCGCTGCTGGTGTACGGCATTGGCACCTATGCGGTGCTGGATCCAATGATCACCTTGTGGATGGCCCTGGCGATGTGCAGTTTCTGGGGCGCAACTCAGGCGCAGACCCGAGGCGGCAAAATCGCCGGCTATGCGCTGCTGGGGGTGGCCTGCGGCATGGGGGTAATGACCAAAGGCTTTCTTGCGCTGGCGGTGCCGGTTATCGGGGTTCTACCGTGGGTGATTGCCCAGAAACGCTGGCGTGAAGTGCTTATCTACGGCTGGCTGGCGGTGGGCGTGTGCATACTGATGGTGCTGCCGTGGGGCCTGGCTATCGCTAACCGCGAGCCGGATTTCTGGCGCTACTTCTTCTGGGTGGAGCATATTCAACGCTTTGCCGAGAAAGATGCCCAGCACAAGGCACCTTTCTGGTATTACCTTCCGTTCCTGATTGCCGGTAGCCTGCCGTGGCTGGCGCTGCTGCCCGGTGCGCTGAAGCGCGGCTGGACCGAGCGCGATGATGCGCGTGGGGCGCTGTACTTACTCGGTTGGGTGGCGATGCCGTTCCTGTTTTTCAGCATTGCGAAAGGCAAATTGCCAACCTATATCCTGCCGTGCTTCGCACCGCTGTCGATACTGATGGCGCGCTATGCGCTGGATGCGGCGAAAGCCGGGGCCAAAGCGCTACGGGTCAACGGCCTCATCAACCTGATTTTCGGCCTGACGGGTCTTGTGGCGGTGCTGGTGGTGTCGCCGTGGGGCGTCATGCATAAGCCGGTCTGGAGCCATATTGAGCTGTATAAATGCCTGCTGGCGGCCATCGCGTTTGCGGTCTGGGCGCTGATGGGCTGGCTGGCGATGAAAGATAACGGTCGTCGCTGGACTTTAGCCGCCTGCTGCCCGCTAGGTCTGGCGCTGCTGATAGGTTTTGCGATTCCTGACCGGGTGATTGATAGCAAACAGCCGCAGTTCATGGTTGATATTATTGGTGAATCGCTGGCGCCCAGCCGCTACGTGCTGAGTAATAACGTCGGGATTGCTGCCGGTCTGGCGTGGGAGCTCAAGCGTAACGACATCATCATGTTTGATAAGCAGGGTGAGCTGAAGTACGGCCTGAACTGGCCGGATGCCAAAAATAGCTTTGTGAGCCAGAGTGAGTTTGCCGGCTGGCTGGCGATGCACCGTCAGGAAGGCCCGGTGTCTCTGGTGCTGCTGATGGATAAAGGAGAAAACATGGCTGATTTACCCCTCCCGAAACCTGACAATGTATATGTGTTAGAGCGGGTTGTGTTTCTTCAGTATTTGCCGCAATGAGTATCTGGATCTGTCTGGCGCTGGCGAGCCTGTTAAGCTGCGCCGGGCAACTGTGCCAGAAACAGGCGACGCGTCCGTCGAAATCCCGGCGGCGCGGTCGCCATATTCTCGGCTGGCTTGGCCTTGCGCTGCTGGCGCTCGGTGGCGGTATGCTGCTGTGGCTGAGCGTCCTGCAAGCTATTCCGGTGAGCGTGGCCTATCCCATGTTGAGCCTTAATTTTGTCTGGGTGACGTTAGCGGCCTGGGGACTCTGGCGTGAGCCGGTGGCCCGGCGCCACTGGGTAGGCGTGGGATTAATTGTCGTCGGCATTGTGATCCTGGGGAGCAGTGTCTGATGGGGTTAATCTGGGCATTATTCAGCGTTGGGTTGGTCAGCGTGGCGCAGCTGCTGCTGCGCGGCGCCATGGTCGAACTGCCGCCGCTGAACGACCTGATGGCGTTTATCAGCCATCTTTTCCATCTGCGTAGCGGTACGTGGAGCCTGCTGCTCGGGCTGAGCGGCTATTTACTGTCGATGGTTTGCTGGTACTTTGCCCTGCACCGACTGCCGCTCGCCAAAGCCTACGCGCTGCTCAGCCTCAGCTACATTGTCGTGTGGGCCGCCGCCATCTGGCTGCCCGGCTGGGATGAACCGTTCCACTGGCGGGCGCTGGCGGGGGTGCTATTGATCATCGCCGGGGTACTGACCATCTTCTGGCCGCTTAAACGCCCGGGATCTTTCAGAGAATAAGCGCGGCATCCACCACAAACGGCGTCGGCGTGCAGACCGCAAGGCTCAGGTTGCCCAACTGAATCTGGCTGACCGACAGCGTCGCGTGGCGGGTGCTGTCGACGCTGGCGATTTGCCAGGCGCTACCGCCGCGTTGCTTCACCATGGCCTCTTTCCGCGTCCAGATCCGCCAGAATGCATTGATCTGCTGCGCCGGCGGTTCTGCTTCCACCTCCGCATGCTCATCGGTGCTAAAGACCGCATTCGCCAGCCGACGCCAGTTCTGGCGCGGGCGAATCACTTCGATATCGCAACCCACTTCTCCTTCGTCGCTAATCAATAGCGCAATCTCATCGCCGCTGTGGCTGAGGTTAAACCAGCGCGTGACAGTGCCGGCGAAGCCCGGTTTACCCTGCGCGGAGTAAATGATTTCTGGCAGCGGTGTGATCGCTTGCGCCAGCAGGACGCGACCGGCCAGCCAGCTTGCGCGGCGCACACCCTGTGGCGCCTGAGCCACGATCTCAGGCGGCAGGGGGCGGGCGCTGAGCTGCGAGATTTTCCGCAGGTACAGTTGATACATATCAGGGCCAGCGCTTAATGATGATGGAGGTATTGATCCCGCCAAAGGCGAAGTTATTGCTCTGCAGGAACTCGCAGTCCAGCGGACGGGCTTCTCCCATGATGTAATCCAGCTCACCGCACTGCGGATCCGGCTGGCGCAGGTTGAGCGTCGGGGCAAACCAGCCTTCGCGCATCATTTGCAGGCTCATCCATGCCTCCAGCGCCCCGCAGGCCCCGAGGGTATGACCAAAATAGCTTTTCAGCGACGAGATCGGCACGTTGTTGCCGAACACCGCGGCGCTGGCCTGGCTTTCGGCGATATCGCCGCGATCGGTTGCCGTGCCGTGCGCGGAGACGTAGCCGATATCCCGGGCGTCTAAACCGGCCATCCTGAGCGATTGCTCCATGCAGATTTGCATGGTCTCCTGCTGTGGCTGGGTAATATGCGCGGCATCGCAGTTGGTGGCGAAGCCGACGATTTCGCCGTAAATGGTTGCTCCCCGGGCTTTGGCATGCTCGAGCTCTTCGAGAATCAGCGTGCCGGCCCCTTCGCCAATCACCAGCCCGTCGCGTTGTTCATCGAACGGCGACGGCGTGGTGGCCGGGGCGTCGTTGCGTTGGCTGGTGGCGAACAGAGTATCGAAGATCGCGGCTTCAGACGGGCACAGCTCTTCCGCGCCGCCGGCGACCATCACCGTCTGATAGCCGTGGCGAATCGCTTCCCAGGCGTAGCCAATTGCCTGGCTGCCGGAGGTGCAGGCGCTGGAGGTCGGGATCACCCTGCCGCGCAGGCCGAAGAACAGGCCGGTGTTGACCGCGGTGGTGTGCGGCATCATCTGTACGTAGGTGGTGCCGGTGATGTTATTGGTGTGCTTTTCCGTCAGCATGGTGGCGAACTCGCTGACCGGGCCGGTGCTGCCGGTGGAGGAACCGTAGGCAATGCCGGTTTCACCGTTGGTGAGCACCGCATCGCCAATCAGCCCGGCCTGCTCCAGCGCCAGTTCGCTAGCGCGGGTGGACATCAACGACACGCGGCCCATGGCGCGGATCCGCTTGCGGGTATAGTGCTCCGGCAGACTGAAATCATCGATTGGCGCCCCGAGCAGGGTATGCAGGCCGTCATAGATTTTCCACTCCGGCATGGCGCGCACGGCGTTCTTGTAAGCGCGCAGCCGGGCAGACACCGCCTGCCAGCTTTCGCCAAAGGCGGTTACGCCTCCCATACCGGTAATCACGACGCGGCGAGTCATAGCATGCCTCCGTTGATGGAAATCACCTGGCGGGTAACATAGCCCGCAATATCCGACATTAAATAGCTGGCGAGTCCGGCCACTTCTGCGGCCTGGCCCATACGTTTCATGGGGATGATCGACATCGCCTCTTTGAGGGCGGCCTCTTCCATGGCGATCATGCCGGTGTCAATCAGGCCTGGGGCAATGCAGTTGACGGTAATTTTGCGTTTTGCCAGCTCAATGGCCAGCGCTTTGGTGGCGCCGATAATGCCCGCTTTGGCGGCGCTGTAGTTTACCTGACCGCGGTTGCCCATCACCCCGGATACTGATGACAGCGTGATGATCCGCCCACCCTGACGGGCGCCAATCATCGGCATAATGCAGGGCTGAATGACGTTATAAAAGCTGTCGAGATTGGTGTGGATCACCGCATCCCAGTCGTTGTCGCTCAGCGCGGGGAAGGCACCGTCGCGGGTGATACCGGCGTTGCTCACCACGCCATACCACGGGCCGTGAGCGGCGATATCCTGCTCCAGCACCTCGCGGCACTGCTCGCGCTCGGCGACATCAAAGCTCAACAGTCGGCCTTTGCCGCCGGCGGCGAGGATCGTCTCCAGCGTCTCCTGCGCCCCCTGGGCATCGCGGTGGTAATGGACGCCGACGACAAAGCCGTCAGCCGCCAGCTGGCAGGCGATAGCGCGGCCGATACCCTTGCTGGCACCGGTCACTAATACGGAACGGCTCATGGTTTCTCTCCCTGATTAAACAGCGTCGTTAACTCGTCTGGGGTGGGCTGGAAGGTGTTGACGCGGCCCGTCGCCAGGGTGTTATCCCCGCTAGCGATAATGCAGTCGAAACTGCCAAAACGGTCATCCTGCATTAATAGCGTGACGGCGATCGTCAGCGTGTGTCCAGCGGGAAAAATACCGGCGGCGCAGACCAGCTCCCGGGCACCGAGCACCATTCCGAGGGCGATGCTCTCCTGCTGGTGTTGATGGCGATGCCAGCCCGACCAGACGCCGACGGTCTGTGCCATCAGCTCCAGCGCAAACCAGCCGGGCAGGTTGCCGTCGCTATCGAGAAACGGTGCCAGCACGCCTGAGGTGTTAACCCCGACGCGGCAGGTGGCGGTCTCTTCGGTCACTTCCAGCACCTCTTCGAGCAGCAGCATTGGCGCGTCATGGGGCAGATAGTTGCCGGGGGGCAGATAGTGGCTCATGAACATCTCCCGAGCAGAATGCTGGCGTTATTGCCGCCAAAGGCAAATGAGTTGGAGAGGATCACCGGGCGTTCAAGGCGCTGCGCGGTGGTAATCAGACCACAGTCTGCCAGCGCCGGGTCGCGCGGCGACAGCGTGAAGTCCTGGGGTGGTAACGGCAGGTCACGCTGCAAAATCAGCATGGCGATTGCCGCTTCGGTAATCCCGGCGGCGCCGAGGGTGTGCCCGGTAAGGTGTTTGGTAGAGCTGCACGGTACGTGATCCCCGAACAGCGCCTGGACGACCTGCGACTCCACCCGATCGTTTAGCGGAGTCGCGGTGCCGTGCAGGTTGATATAGCCCACGTCATCCGCACTGATACCGGCATCATTGAGGGCCATGGCAATCGCACGGATCGCCCCCTCGCCCTGTGGATGCGGGGCCGAAATATGGTAAGCGTCGCTTGACTCGCCGACCCCCAGTAGCGCGATGGACTGCGGCTCGCGGGTGAGCAGCATCAACGCCGCCCCTTCACCAATGGTGATCCCGCTGCGGTCGCGGGCGAAGGGCTGGCACCGCGTGGGGGAGAGCGACTCGAGGCTGTGAAAACCATTCACCGGCATTCTGCTCAGGGTATCGGCGCCGCCGACGATAGCAACGTCGGCGAGCCCGGCGTCAATCAGCCGGCGTCCGCTGATAATAGCCCTGGCGCTGGAAGAACAGGCGGTAGAGAGGGTAAATGCCGGGCCGTCTAACGCCAGCCAGTGGCTCAGGAAGCGCGAAGGATCGCCCAGCTCCTGCTGTGGGTATTGCCAGTCGGTGCTGGCGTGGCCGTTGAGGGTGCGATCAACGTGAATATCCCCCTCGT
Organism: Klebsiella sp. B345; assembly: GCF_051131735.1. Lineage (NCBI taxonomy): Bacteria > Pseudomonadati > Pseudomonadota > Gammaproteobacteria > Enterobacterales > Enterobacteriaceae > Klebsiella > Klebsiella sp. B345. The sequence goes on along the minus strand of NZ_CP180443.1, from coordinate 2,632,552 downwards.
CGAGCCCGGAGGTACTGGTCCCGAGCACCACCGCCACTCTGTCGTGGCCGAAACGCGTGATGGCTTCGTCAACCTGGGGACGAATCTGCGCCAGTGCCGCCAGCAGCAGCTGGTTGTTGCGCGAGCGATGGGCGGCAAAGCGGTCGGGGATCGTTGGCAGGGTGGCATCAACGCCGCCGAGCACGGCCTCGGGGACTCCCCGTAGCCAGCCGGCGCGCGGTTGCATCCCCGGCGCCACGCCACACGTCAGGTTGGCGGCGATCTCATTGGTATCGTTGCCGAGCGCATTGATCATGCCAACTGCAGAAATATAGATCATCTCAGTCACCCAGATATTGAATGGTGATGTGGTATTTGAAAGCCAGCTGCTCGATGCTGATGGGCATGCGTTTCCCCTGGCGGTTCAGATAGACGATAGCCGTGACCAGCTTGCCCTGCGCATTGCGTAGTTCCCGGCGATCGCCGCTGTCGGCCAGGGTCCAGCCGGCCGGCAGCTGTTTCTGCCAGACGGCGATCGGCCAGTGGCTGAGCATGACATCCGCCAGCACCTGGCTGGCGGGCGGCAGCTGCGGCACCACGATGGATTGTTCAGCGCGCAGCCCGCGTTGATCGTAGGTGACGAGAAACAGACGGATCCCCACTGACGAGAGGCCGGCGAGGGTGATTTTTTGGTCGTCGGCATTGAGCATCACCAGCAGTGACTGGGTCTGGCCGTGAAAACGCCCGGTCAGCAGCTGCTGCGCGCTCAGCGGCGGTGCGATCCCCGGCGGCGGCAAGGTGACGCGGGTCCCCGGCTCCAGCCAGGCCTGGGGGCGGCCGTCCTGCGGTTTTTGTGAGTGGCTGCACCCGGCAAGGATCAGGGTGGCAACCAGCGCGGCGGCGCGCCACAGTCTGTGGGTGATCATCGTATTTTTTTCTCTTTTTTACCGGGCATCGCCATCGGTGACAGCAGGAAGGCGGTGAAAATACCGCTGACCAGCACAATGCCAAAACTGCTGATGGCCTGAGTGGCGCTGAAGACCAGCATGCCCAGGGTCAGCAAGGTGGTCATCATGGCCAGAATAATCGCCAGCAGCGACGTCAGCGGCGTACCGCGAGGGTTACTGAAAAACAGGGTGTAGTTGATGCCAATCCCTAACACCAGCACCAGCGCCAGCAGTGAAAACAGATTCACAGAATGGCCGCTCAGGCTGAGCGCCGCCAGCCCGCAGCCTAACGACAGCACCGACGGCACGAGGCTTTTCAACCCGCTACGCCAGCCGAGGCGCAGCATCGCGCCGCAGGCGATCACCGCCAGCGCCACCGCCAGTAGCCCCGTCAGAATATGGCGATAAAGGGCGAACAGGCCGTCAAAGGTGCTTTTTCGGTCAACCCACGCCACGCCGGGTTGTTGTTCGCTCAGCGCCTGCAATGCCGCGCTATCTTTTACGCCGTCAACCGGGATCAGCACGCCGCTTTCCCCGCCTTTCAGGGTCAGCCACAGCAGGCGCCAGCCTTCACTGGCCGGGCTGGCAAGCCACTCCTCAACCGTGACCGGTATGGCGTTAAGATCGACATTAACCGTCTGCACGCCGGCCTGCTGCAGCGCCTGGCTGACCGCCGGGACTGCGGCCTTTAGCAGCCCCAGGTCCTGGCGCTGGCGGGCCAGCGAATTAAGCGGCAGCGGGCGATACCCGGCGATCGTTCCCTGTTTTTTGGCCTGTTCTAGCTCCGGGACAAAGGTCTCCAGCCGTTCCAGGGTTTGCTGCGGGGTCGCCCCGTAGACAACGAACCATTTCTGGTCGACGCTCTGGCCGGTTAAGGCCACGATGGCCTTTTCCTGGGCCAGGATCTGCGGCGGCAGCGCCTGCAGCTGCGAGATATCGTCATCAATACGCAGCGTGGCGATCCCGGCCAGTGATACCAGCGCCAGCGCCAGCGGCAGGCCGAGGTACAGTTTTTTACTGCGCCGCCATGCCGCCAGCCAGCGCAGCATCGGCACCATTGCCGGAACCGGGCGAACCGGCAACCCGCGGGACAGCAGCGGGTGCCAGAAAATCACCGTCAGGCAGGAGGCGCTCAGCCCGACGGCGGCAAACACCGACATCTGGCGAATACCGGGGAACGGGGCGAGCATCATAATAAGATAGGCCACCACCGCGGTCAGCAGGGCCAGCAGCAGCGCGCTGCGTACTTTGGCCAGGCTTTGCCACGGCGTGCTCTCGTGGCCGTGGACCATCCGTTCCGTCAGATAGTAGAGCGTATAGTCGGCGGAGATGCCGATAATGCTCATGCTCATCACCAGTGTCATCAGATGCAGCTCACCGAACAGCATCAGCGTGGCGACGGTGCCCGCCAGCCCGCCAATACCTACGGAAATCAGACACAGCACCAGTGGCCGCAGCGAGCGGAAGGTCACGATGATTAGCAGCATCACGCCGAGTATCGTGGCGATGCCGAGCGTGGAAATATCCTGCTTCGCCTGCTGGCTGGCGTAGTCGCTGTAAAAGACCGTACCGCGCGACAGCAACTGCGCCTGCGGGTAGCGCGCTTTGAAGGTCTGCTCCAGCCCGGAAAGGGTGGTCACCAGGCGGTGCGTCTGCTGCATATCGAAAGAGGAACCGGCCAGTTCGCCGTGGATCAGATACCAGTGATTGCCCTGAGCATCCTGGGTGACCAGCCAGCCCTCTTTCAGCTGCAGGCGCTGGCCGCTTTTTGCCATCGCCAACTGCGAGCCGCGCATCAGCATCAGCGGATCGCTGTGCAGCTCTTTGCCGCTGACGCCGGAGAAGGCGGAATAGAGCTGGGAGAGCACCCACTGCGCCTGCGCGCCGCCGCCGTTTTGCAGACGGGCGCGGGTCTCGGAGTCGATCATCCCGTTGCGGTGCTGCCAGAAGAAGCTGCCCCAGGCCTGCTGGCTGGCGGCATCCATCGGGCCTTTGACCTCCGCCAGCGCATGGGACTGTTGCAGCAGGCTGAGCCACGCTTGCGCTACCTGCGGGTCGGCCTGCTTGCCAGAGCTCACCAGCCAGACCAGCTGCCGGTCAAGGCGCTGGGTAAAGCCTTCGTTGAGCGCCGGCGGAATGGCGCCGAGGGTCTGTTTCGGCAGCATGGCCAGCACGCTGCTGTTGATACGCGACTGCGGCAGCAGCGTCAACAATACGCCCAGCATCAGCAGGCAGACCAGTCCCCACAGCAGCGCAATGCTTCGACGGTTACGGTGCGGTAAATCGTTGTCGTTCGTCATCGGTCAGGTGCGCGGGAGTCAGTTGATGTTGCGATAGCGTGATGTCGGTGCGATCGCCCTGTTTATCATTGAGCTGGATGTGGTCGAGATAGGTCTGCCCGGCCAGATCGATGGTGGCGAAGATCTTATCCAGCGGGGTGGTGAGCGGCGTCAGGCTCAGGGTCCAGCGTCCCTGGCCCTTATCGCTAAATTCGACGCGGAAATTCTGCTCCAGCACGCGGCGGTCGGCCTGGAACAGGGCGCGCAGCAGGTGGTTGAACTGGAACATCTGCGGGTTGTTTTCGGCGGTGATGGTTTGCGGCGGCTGGCCGTTGATCACCTGGACCATCCGTTTATCATCCAGCAGCAGCTGCATCGGGAACGGCGCGGTTTGATCCCACAACAGGCCGGTGTCGCGGGCGATCAACATCGTGCCCTGGGATCGCAGCGGCTGCGGCAGATCCTTAATAGTGCGGGTTTGATCGAAGTGGGCGCGGATCACCGGCTGTTCGGTAAAGCGCTGCTGAAGATCGTCCAGCGTCAGGGCGCTGACCAGCGGGCTGAGCAGCAGCGCCAGCAGAGGCCACCATCTCATGGTTTCACCCCCATGCGCTCAAACAGAATATCCGGGCTGACAAAGCTCATCTCACGGCTCTGCTCATGGACCGCCACCTGAATGGTGTAGCCTGTGGTGGTGCGTTTCCCGCTGTCGGCGGCGAAAATCTCATAGCCGATGCGCAGCCGGTTTTCGTACTCTTCGAGCCGGGCGCGCACGCGGATACGCTGTTCAAAGGTCAGCACATCGCGGTACTTCACGCGGGTGTCCACCACCGGCCAGACGTAGCCGGATTCTTTCATCTGACGGTAACCGTAATTAAACTGGTTGAGCAGCGCCTCGCGGGCAATCTCAAAGTAGCGAAAGTAGTTGCCGTGCCACACCACACCCATCATATCGACGTCGTGAAACGGGATGGTCAGCTCTACTTCGGTAGTAAAACGGGGATCGTTAAGCACCCTTTACTCCTTCTCTTTGGCATCCGGCAACTGCCAGAAGTCGAAAAAATTGAACCAGTCCAACGGTGACTGGAGCGCATAGTGTTCCAGGCGCTGCGCGTAGCGTTCGACCGTCTCCTGCAGGGCCGCCTGGCGTTCAGCCCGCGGCAGCACCAGCGGATCGGCAAAGGGTTCGCAGTGAATATGCAGCTTGCCCTGCTGGCGCAGTGCAAAAATAAGCTGTACCGGGCAACGCAGAATGGCGGCCAGAATAAACGGCCCCTGCGGGAAGGGGGCCGGCTGGCCCATAAATTCACTCCAGCAGACGCGCCATTCGCCGCCGCGCTGGGGCGTCACGGCAATGCGATCGCCGACGATAGCCACCCATTCGTTACGCTCCAGCTTCTCTTTCAGCAACATGGCGGTATCCGGGCCGATATCGTTGACCGGTATCAGGTTCACCCCGGCCTGCGGCGCCATCTCTTCCATGATCTGCTTAAAGCGGCGGGCGTTCTCGCTAAACACCAGCGCGTTAATGACCTGACCGCCCTGCAGCTGCGCCAGCGCCCGACAGGCTTCGACATCGCCGAGGTGCGAGGCCAGCAGCAGTTTGCCGGTCGGGGTGCCGTTATTGAGCGCGGCTTCGGCTCCAGGTGCGAAAACGACATCACGATCGAAGCGTAACTCCCCGCGCCAGCTGGCGATTTTATCGAGCATTGCGTCACCAAAACGCAGGAAATGGCGGTAGCTGGTGAGCTGCGCCGGCAGCGGCTGCTGGCGGGCGGCCAGCTGTGTTCGCACCCGGGCCAGCCAGTTCTGTGAGGCGCGACGGGCACGATGCGCCGTCAGCCAGTAAACGCCGACCACCGGGTAGAGCAACCATGAGAATACGTTGCGGCCCAGGAGACGCCACACCAGCAGCATCAGCCGCATTCCCCACAATCCTCTGACCTCATCCTGGCGCGCCCAGTGGGTCGCCCGGCGGCGGCGCAGCAGGGAAGGGATGCGCGGCAGCATGCCAAGGAACAGGCGGGTGTGCATCCACGAGATGCGGCAGTTGTCCTTCAGGGCGTCGAAATGAGACAGCCCGTCGGTGGGATAGGTGACCCGGGTCGGGACAAAATAGCTGTCATGACCCTGCCAGTAGAGGCGCACCATGACTTCAGTATCGAAATCCATTCGCTTACCCAGCGCTACGCGCTGCGCCAGCTGCAACGTCGGGCCAATCGGGTAGACGCGAAAGCCGCACATGCTGTCTTTCAGCTGCAGCGAGAGGGTTTCAATCCACACCCAGATATGGGTTATCCAGCGGCCATACAGCCGCGAGCGAGGAATGGAGTCGTCGTAAATGGGCTGGCCGGAAATCAGCGCGGTGGGGTGCGCCTGTGCCTGCGCGAGCAGCCGGGGAATATCCTCAATAGCGTGCTGGCCGTCGGCATCCACCTGCACGGCATGGCTGAACCCGGCGTCCGCGGCGGCCTGCAGACCGCGGATCACGGCGCAACCTTTGCCAGCGTTCTCCGCCAGGCGGATCAGCATCAGGTTAGGTTCCTGCAGGGCCAGCTGCGCCAGGACCTCGCGAGTTGCCGCGTCGCTGCCATCATCGACGACGATGCAGGGCAGGGCGAAAGGCTGCAGGCGCGCAATGACCTGCGCCATCATGGCGCCGTGGTTGTAGCAGGGGATCACCACACAGGGATTGACGATTAGCGACATAGGCGGATCTTCCCGCTGCTGGCGATATGACGCGCCTCACCATCGTGGCGTTGATAGCTGAAGGCCAGGATCTGGCGCTCGGGCTGCCAGCTGAGGCTGAGGGTGACGGTGGTCTCCGGCAGCAGCGGCGCCTGAAATTTAACGTTTTGAATGCCCTGGAACCGCCAGCCCGGCGCCAGCAGGGTGGTGGCATAATGCATCACCCAGTCCAGTTGCGCGACGCCGGGCAGCAGCGGCTGGACGGCAAAATGACCGCGAAACCACGGCAGGTCCGGGTCGAGATGCAGAACAATCTCCACCTGTTGGGGTTGTGCCTGATGGCGTTCAATCTCACGGGGTTTCAAGAAACAACTCCTGTAATTGCGCATAGACACGCTTGTTCATGCTGTTGACCGGAATGTCGTCGATAACGCGCCAGTAGCGGGGGATGGCGACCGGCTCCAGCGTCGGGCGCAGGGCCCGCCGCCACGTTTTTTCAAGGGCTTTGCTGGCGTGTTGCCACGTCTGGCGGGTGTGCTCATCCAGCACCAGCAGGACGCCGATATTCTGGCGACCGCCGCGGGTCACAAGCAGCGCGACCGCGTCGCGAATGCCTTCCAGCTCCAGCAAGCGCTGTTCAATGTCGCTGAGCGAAATGCGCTTTTCTTCAATTTTCACGACCCGTCCACGGCGGCCTGCCAGCTGGAAATGACCGTTGGCGGTGAACTGCAGGTTGTCATCGAGCAACAGGCCATCTTCTTCGGCTATCAGCGGTGAAAAAACGCGAAACGCCTGGTTTTGTGGCATAAATCTGACGCCGGGTAGCGGCTGCCAGTCGCCGTCTGGCCGATCGCGAAAACGCCAGGCCAGAACGCCGGTTTCGGTGCTGCCGTAAATCTCGTCCGGCCAACGTTTAAGCCAGCCAAATGTGCGGGTGACATCCTGCCAGGCGAGCAGGCCCCCGGCGGAGATAATGAGCTCGACCGGCGGTGGCGTCAGCCGGGCATCCAGGCGTTTTAATAAGGCCGGACTGCTGATAAACGCATAACGATGCTGTGGGTTGAGGGCGCTAAGCTGTTCGGCGTAGTTCAGCGTGGTGGCGTGCAGCGGCAGGCCAAGCGCCATCGGTAAAAACAGGCGGAAGGTCAGGCCGTACAGGTGCTGGGGCGCCACCGAGGCGACAATGCGGCAGCCGGCTAGCCGTTCGCCAAAGTGCGCGGCCAGCAGGGCGGCTTCGCGGTCGAGGCACACCAGCGGCTTGATCACCCGCTTCGGTTGTCCTGTTGACCCGGAGGTGAACAGCTCCACGCAGGCGTCATCGGCGATATCGCGTAGCGCGATGGATTGTGCTGGGTCCTGCGGCGAACTGCTGATGGTCAGCGCCGGGCCGTTCCAGCCGAGAGGTTTATCGCTGAGCAGGCCATCAAACAGCGCCCGCTGTTCATTCAGCAGCGAAACCCGGCTGTGCCCCGGCATCATCGGCGTTTTGCCAGCGTGCAGGGTGGCCAGCAGCGCCACCAGAAACAGGTAGCTGTTGTCGAAGCACAGCGCCCAGCGCTGGCCCTGCTGCTGGTCCAGATAAGTTACCCAATGCGCGACATCGTGGCGCAGGTGGTCGACCGTCCAGCGTTGCTGGCCTTGCCAGGCGATGAGGGTATCGGCGGGGCGTGGGGCGCTCAGCCAGCGAGAGATGGGCAGTGGCGCGTTCATCCGGCGTCTCGCTTTATGACCCGGCGGCGTACCAGCCACTCTCCGGCCATCAGCGTCCCCATCAGCAGGTAGGCAATCATGCCATTCCAGGCGGTCCACAGCGCCATATCGCCATGCAGCGCGGTGAACAGGGCGATACTGCCGTTGGCGATAAAAAACAGGCTCCAGATCTGCGTGACCCGGCGGGTATAGCGGATAGCCGCGGCGGGAAGCTGAGGGTCCTGAATACGTGCCAGGCGTTCAACGATCGGCATCGCCGACCACAGCGAACCGCCGAAAATGGTCAGCATCACGGCGTTGACCACCACTGGGTAAAATAGCAGCAGCTGGTGCGTTTTCAACACATAGCTGGTCGCGCACAGCGTGATACCGGCCAGCGCCACGACCTGGGTGACGATGCGCAGAGGCCCGGCCTGACGCCGGGACTGCGTGAAGCGTAAAAACAGCAGCAGCGCCATCAGCGGAAGCAGCCAGTGCAGACTGTTATGCGCCAGACCCAGCCAGATTAACACGGGCCAGGCGAGCAGCAGCAGATTCGTCAGCAGCGGTATCCCCCGACGCGAAAAGGCCTCCGACATGCGGATCAGGCTTCTCGGGAGAGACGTTCTAGCGCATCAACGACATCCTGCACGGTGCGCACGGCTTTAAACTCTTCGGCCTTAATCTTCTTGCTGGTTTTCTTTTGCAGGTGGACGATCATGTCGACCGCGTCAATGCTGTCCAGCTCGAGATCTTCGTACAGGCGCGCCTGCGGCGTGATGTCCTGGGGATCGATCTCAAACAGTTTGACCAGCAGTGCCGAGACTTCTGCGTAAATATCTTGTGGTTCAGTCATGGTACGTGCCTCAGGTTCGTTGAGCGTGGATAAAAGCGGCCAGGGTAGCAACGGAGAAAAAGTGTTGGCGCATCTCGTCGCTTTCGGCAGAGAGCACGACGCCATACTGGTTTTTCACCGCCAGCCCCAGCTCCAGGGCATCAATCGAATCCAGACCGAGTCCATCACCAAAGAGTGCTGCATCGGTGTCGATGTCGTCAGGCGACAGTTCGTCCAGATTCAGCGTAGTTATTATGAGTTTTTTAATTTCAAGATAGAGCGCTTGCATCATTAATTCCTGAGCCAGGCGTAGTACCTGATTGTAACTGGAGCAAAAGATGCCGGTTGAGCTGCCTCGCCGCCAGGGACGGTTCATGCAGGTTGGCATCGTAAAACTGGCTTATATCTACCCGCTCGCGTACCTCGATGGTAAACAGCGGTTTGGTTGGCGGCGCATCGTACCATTTGCACTGCTTACCAAGCATGTGCTCGCTGCAGCGGATCGTCACGATCCGTACATCGCTGGCACAACGCACGGCAATATTGGCCGCGCCGCGTTGTAATGTCATTTTCTCGCCGGGGCGGGTACGGGTGCCCTCAGGAAAGATCAGGATGGTATCGCCCTGCTGCAGTCGCTGCAGGCAGGCGGGCAGTAGTGAATCAGCCTGGTCGTTGATCAAATAGTCCGCCGCGCGGATCACGCCGCTGACGAAAGGGTTGTTGAGTAAGGCGCTTTTCACCAGGCAGTCGGTCTCGGGCATGATCGACGCCAGCATTACATAATCAATCAGGCTGGGATGGTTGGCGACGACCAGGCACCCGCGTTCCTGACGCAGAATTGCTTCGCCCTCAATACGGTAGTCCAGCACGCCGACGGTTCGAACCACCGTTAAAAAGAGGCGGAAGCTGGCCCCGATGCTGCGTCGTGCCAGACGACGACGGCGGGTTTTATTCCTCACCACCACCAGCAGCAGGTTGAACCAGATAAGAGACAGCACTAATCCACCGAGGCCAAACAGGGCGAAACAGACGCCGGTCATGGCGCCACGCCAGACCCGGTTTACGCCCTGCATAACGCCGCTCACGCGCGACTCCAGCACCACTGCAGGCGTTCGCCCGGCAGGGTAAAGTCGGTGTGGTCTTGCAAGTAGTGCTGTAAAAACAGCAGGCTTTGCGGCAGGTCAGGCTCTTCGTCGCGCACGTCGCCTGTCGTGGCGCAGCGCCACGCGTCACCGGCCTCGATCACCAGCGCCAGCGCGTAGGGCCAGGTGGGCATGGTAGGGGCCAGTTGCGGATGGTAAAACTCCGGCAGTTGACCGTCGAAATCGACCATCAGCACCCGCTGATAGCCGGCGTTCAGCAGGCACATCACTTCGCATAACCCTTGCTGGAAGGAGTCCCGTCCGGCACAGAGCGAAGAGGAGGTAATCGGATGTTGAGCAGTGATGGTCAGATTGCCCACCGCTGAGTTGTGTACCGAAAGCGCGAAGTCGGTAGGAGAGATGTCCTGCCCCGTCGCCAGAGCGTGGAGGAGGCGATAGTTGCGCTCCAGTTCCCCGTGGCGGCTGGTGTACAGCACGGCGTCGATGTGATGACGGCGCAGCATTGCCAGTCCACACTCCACGGCGAGCTTGCTCCCCGAACTGAGTCGTCTGGCGGCCATCATCGGTAATTCACTTAATTTTGCCTGCGGCGCTGCCGGATCGATGGCGTGCGGCTGCCGTGACCATTGCTGCCACTGCGCTGTTTCGCTAAGCCCAGGGGCTCTGCCCTGCCAGTCAACTATGTTTAGTGAGAATTTCATCAACGCGCATCCGCGATAAACCGGTGATTCCAGCTACGTTTTTTGAACGCCGCTTTGTATTTTCTTCTGGCCCGCGAATACAGTATGGCTAACGTCTGAACCAACGGCGTGTTACCAGCCAGGATTTTTACCGCTCGGCTTTTTCTGCCGAACGGGTATCTGCTGCTCAGTGCAGAGTGAGGGCATACTGGCAAGCATATTCACCGCCTGGCAAATTAGGTGGTGAAGTCAGCGCGTATTTTCATTATTTTCGCATGCCAGTGCAATTTATTATGGTAATTATTCGCGGCTGATAGCGATATTCCGTTATTCCATCAACAGGCCGATGACTACTCTCTGACATTTCCGCCACAAATTGCCGCAGCAGGCAGGCGAATACATAGGAGAATGCCGAATTCACTCCCGCCATCCCTATTTTTCAGCATGAGGAAGCGTATCAGTACTTCCTCAGGAAACAATAGCGATGGCGGAGGTAAGGTAGTTAGCGAATCGCGTCAGCGGCCAGGTTGGCCTGAATATCTTTATCCAGATTATGTACCCAGCGGTTGTAGTTTTTATGGATCTTCCCGCCGGAGGCCATCAGATTGAAGCTGCTATCGTAATGAATGGCATAGCCGTTGGCGGAGTACGGAATACGGACTTCAGCAATATGGTCGCGAACCTGCTGGCGGGCTTTGATGACGCCGGGTGCCGGCTCTGTCATGATCCACTGACGCTGAACACCGGCCCGCAGAATGGCCTGCTTGACCTGGTCGGCACTGTGACCGGCGCTGACGGTGGTCTGAATTTGTTCAACCGGCGCCGTACGTGCGCAACCTGCCAGGGTACCGGCGACGGCAATAACGGCCAGCCACTGCATAAACTTTCTCATAAACACTCCTTGTTGAATTAGGGGAATACCACGCAACGGTGGCTGGTGAAAAATATCATCAGTCAAAATAAAACCCCAGATAAATAGCGATGGCGATTTCAATTTTTTCCCAACCGGCAGTTTTGATCATAAAAGCGTGCGGACCCGAGTGGCGCTCGCTTCAGGTGATGCTGAACGTGCGCTATAACCGTGCAATGGCAATTTATCTTGCTCAGAACGCTAACATTATTTTTTCCGGCAAGTTAATAATTCGCAATATTTAGCCACAGCGCCTGAGTTATTTAAATATAGACAAGGCGATACTTCCCATACGCCGCCGGTATGCTGCTGAAACGTGATTTTATGCGTAGCTGGCTGCTTTTGTGTGGGCGACGTGGTAATAGTGAAACACTGTTGTAAAAATCTGGTGAACCCAATGCCCGAACCCGTCGACGAACCGGCGCTGAATGGATTGCGCCTCAATCTGCGGATTGTTTCAGTTGTGATGTTTAATTTTGCCAGCTACCTGACGATTGGCCTGCCGTTGGCGGTACTGCCCGGCTATGTACATGATGTTATGGGGTTCAGCGCCTTCTGGGCTGGGCTGGTTATCAGTTTGCAATACTTTGCCACGCTGCTCAGTCGCCCGCATGCCGGGCGTTACGCTGACCTGCTGGGGCCAAAAAAGATTGTCGTCTTCGGGCTGTGCGGCTGTTTCCTCAGCGGCCTGAGCTATCTGCTGGCGGCGGTCGGCGGCGACTGGCCGCTGATCAGCCTGACGCTGCTGTGCCTGGGGCGCGTAATTCTCGGCATTGGGCAAAGCTTTGCTGGTACCGGTTCGACCTTGTGGGGCGTGGGCGTCGTTGGCTCGTTGCACATCGGACGGGTGATTTCGTGGAACGGTATCGTGACCTACGGGGCGATGGCAATTGGTGCACCACTTGGCGTGCTTTGTTATTCCCTCGTGGGGCTGAAAGGGCTGGCGTTGACGATTATGGCCGTGGCGCTGGTGGCGATTCTTTGCGCACTGCCAAAAGCAGCGGTCAGGGCGACCAGGGGCAAGGTCATGTCGTTTCGCGCGGTGCTCGGCCGGGTCTGGCCATATGGCATGGCGCTGGCGCTGGCGTCCGCGGGTTTTGGCGCGATCGCGACCTTTATCACGCTGTTTTACGATGCCAAAGGCTGGGATGGCGCGGCGTTCGCGCTGACGTTGTTTAGCTGTGCGTTTGTCGGCACCCGTCTGCTATTCCCCAACGGTATTCAGCGTCTGGGCGGGCTGAACGTCGCGATGCTGTGCTTCAGCGTGGAGATCGTCGGGCTGTTGCTGGTGGGGCTGGCAGAAACGTCGTTGATGGCGAAAATCGGTACCTTCCTGGCCGGCGCCGGTTTTTCGCTGGTTTTCCCGGCGCTGGGCGTGGTGGCGGTGAAAGCGGTACCGCAGCAGAATCAGGGCTCGGCGCTGGCGACCTACACGGTATTTATGGATCTTTCGCTAGGAGTGACCGGGCCGTTGGCAGGCTTGCTGATGGCGTGGGTCGGCATATCGGCGATTTATCTGGTGGCAGCAGGGCTGGTGGCGGTGGCGCTGGTGTTAGGCTGGCGGTTAAAAAAACGGCCCCCGGTGGTTGAACCGGAGGCCGCGACGCCGGGCCAGTAGTTACTGGATGGCGAGGGTATTGATGATGCTTTCCGCTTCAGTCTGCGCCTGCTGCTGGTTATCTGCTGGCAGGGTGATCTGCAGGGTCAGCAGTTTGTCGTCAATCTTGCCGAGCAGTACGGAAGACCATGCGGTCTGACCCTTGGCGGAGATGATGCTGTCCAGCTGTTGCAGGGTGTGGCCTTTGACCTCAACTGATTTATTGGTCACGACCTGCAGCTGCGGATCGCGGCTGCGCTGCTGCTCTTCCAGGCGCTGAGCCAGCACGCTTAACTCTTCATTGGTGCTGTCGCCGACAATCACAATCACCGCTTTTTGCCCGGTGACGTCAGAGTAGACGTGCATATTGTTGGACTGAGTACCCAGCTTGCCGCTCTGATCGGTCATTCCCGCCGGCAGGGAGAAACTCAGCTTGCCATCCAGCAGGCTAACGGTTTGTCCACTGGCGTTGCTCTGTGCTGCAGCCCCTTCGGTTGGCGTTTTTGAATCGCTGTTATCACAGGCCGCAAGACCTACAACCAGCAGGCCAATACCGACATATTTAACCAAATTGCGCATTGACTTCTTCCTTTCGATAAACGGCCATTAACGGCTCATCCGTGTATCTTATCACATCAACCTGTGAGTACTCTTAACCTGGCTGCAATGCCGATAAATCAGATTTATCTGCCAGTTTTTTCATCAGCATATTCAATAGCATGCCATACATCGGCAGGAAGAAGACAATGCTGATCAGCACCTTGAAGCTGTAGTCGACAATCGCAATCTCTCCCCAGTTCGCCGCCATAAAAGGGTCCGGGCTGCGCCAGAACGCGATAAAGAAAAAGGCCAGCGTATCGCTGACGTTGCCGAACAGGGTCGAGGCGGTTGGCGCCAGCCACCAGCGGCGGTTTTGACGCAGGCGATTAAAGACGTGGACATCAAGGATCTGACCCAGCGCGTAGGCCATAAAGCTGGCGGCCGCAATACGGGCGACGAACAGGTTAAAGTGGGTCAGCGCGGCGAAACCCTGCCACTCGCCCATATAGAACAGGGAGGAGACGCCGTAAGAGATCAGCAACGCCGGGATCATCACGGCCAGGATAATGCGTCGTGCCAGCGGCGCGCCGAAAATCCGCACCGTCAGATCGGTGGCGAGGAAAATAAACGGAAAGCTGAACGCGCCCCAGGTGGTATGAAAACCGAAAATGGAGATCGGGAGCTGCACCAGATAGTTGCTGGAGGTGATCACCAGCAAATGGAAAAGCGAAAGCCAGACCAGCGCTTTTGTACGCTGTACGGTAGTAAAGGGACTCATATTGTGACCTTTTTAGTGATTGGGGTGAGGGAACCCAATAAATCAATACTCGCGAGCGATGTGCCTGCGCGCGTGTACCAGTATGAAGCGGCAGAATGATACTGCGTTGCGCGGGTATTGCAACGGTTGTTTTTCGCGCAAACGTTAACCTGACTTGCGCAGCGCAAAAGTGGCGGTAAACTAGGGCCGTTTTGTTGATGTGAGATGAAAATGACCGAACTTTTCTCCAGTCCTGACCACACGCTGGATGCTCAGGGCCTGCGTTGCCCGGAACCGGTAATGATGGTACGCAAGGCCGTACGTACCATGCCGGTGGGTGAGACGCTGTTGATTATCGCCGACGATCCGGCGACTACCCGCGATATTCCAGGGTTTTGCCGCTTTATGGAACATGAGCTGGTTGCCGAGGAAACTCAGGCGCTGCCTTACCGTTACCTGATCCGCAAAAGCCACTGATTTGCTTCAGGCTTCCCCGGAGGCGGTGCTGCGCACCTGTCCGGGCTACCTGACTGCACAGCCTGTAGCCCGGGCAAGGCGCATCAAGCGTCGCCCCGGAGCTTGCCACTTACTTCTGACGTAACAGTCGCAGAGCGTTCGCGGTGACCAGCACCGTCGCGCCGGTATCCGCCAGCACCGCCAGCCACAGCCCGGTTAATCCAAGCAGGGTGGTAATAAGGAAAATCCCCTTCAGCCCAAGCGCGATGGCAATGTTCTGCCGGATATTGGCGTGAGTGGCGCGGGCCAGGGTAATCATCTGTGCCAGGCCGGTTAAACGGTTATGGGTTAAGGCGGCGTCGGCGGTCTCCAGCGCCACGTCGGTCCCGCTGCCCATGGCGATACCGATGGTTGCGGCCTTCATTGCCGGGGCGTCATTAATCCCGTCGCCAACCATTGCCAGCGGCGCCTCGGCGTTGAGCGCCGTCACCGCCGTGACCTTATCGGCAGGCAGCAGCCCGGCGCGGAACGCCAGCCCCAGCTCCCCGGCAATCGCCGCTGCCGCGCGTGGATTATCTCCGGTAAGGATCACCCCTTTGACTCCCAGACGATGCAGATCGTCGACCGCCTGACGGGCGTCGTCGCGGAGCGTGTCCTGCAACGCCAGAATACCCAGCAGCGTCTGCCCGCGTTGCACCAGCACCACCGTCTGCCCGGCGTTTTCCAACTGCTGGATCTGCGACTCATGGTGCGGCGCACTGCCGTTACCCGCTGCGCAAATCAAGATTCGATGGCCGTCGACCTCGGCTTCAATTCCGGAGCCTGCCAACGCGCGCTGGTTGCGGGCCGAGGGGATCACCAACTGGCGCTGCTGTGCTTCCCGCACAATGGCCTGCGCCAGCGGATGGCTGGAGCCTTGCTCCACCGCCGCTGCCAGCGCCAGCAGACTGTTTTCATCTTCATCGCTCAGCGCGATGGTGGCGGTGACGCGCGGCCGGCCGACGGTCAACGTTCCGGTCTTGTCAAAGGCGACCTGGCGCACCTGTCCCAGCTGTTCCAGTGCCGCACCGCCCTTAATTAACGCCCCGCGACGGGCTGCCACGGCCAGCCCGGAGGTAATCGCCGCCGGCGTGGAAATAACCAGCGCGCAGGGGCAGCCGATCAGCAGCAGCGTCAACCCTTTGTAGATCCACGGCAGCCATGCAGCGCTAAAGAACAACGGCGGGACGATCGCCACCAGCAGGGCGACGACCATAATGGCTGGCGTATAGACCCGGCTGAAGCGATCGATAAAACGCTCAATCGGCGCCCGACGCTCCTCGGCCTCTTCAATCAGCTTCAGAATACGGTCAATGGCGCTGTCGCCCGGTTCAGATATGACTGTCAACTGCACTAGTCGATCGACGCTGGTGGCGCCTGCCGCCACGCGCTCGCCTGAGCGACGTTCGACCGGTACGGATTCACCGGTTAACGCGCTTTCATCGAAGCTGGCAAACGGCGTCAGCAGTTGGCCATCGGCGGGTAAACGGCCGCCGGCGGCGACTTCAATCACGTCGCCGGGACGCAAATCGCGCTGGACGACGGTTTGCCGCTCGCCGTTGCGTACGCGAATGGCGGTATCGGGTTTTAAGGCCATCAGCGCGCTCACGCCCTGGCGGGCACGGCTGGCGGCCCAGCCTTCAAGACGTTCGCCAATCAGAAACAGCAGCAACACCATCGCCGCCTCGGCGGTGGCGCCGATAAACAGCGCCCCGATGGCGGCAACGCTCATCAGTGTTTCAATGGCAAACCAGCTGCCGCTGCGGATCAAGCGTATGGCCTGGCGTGCGACAGGCCACAGTCCCACGAGGGTGGTGGCGATGAACGCCAGCTCGCCCAGCGGGTGGTTGAACTGTTCCAGGCCCCAGCTCAGCGCCATCATCAGCACCAGCGTCACCAGAGGCAGGTTTACGCGCAGACGTGAGACCTTCGGCACCGGGGCGCTTTCATCGCGTAACGTATAGCCTGCCGCGCGTACCGCACTTTCAATACGGTCGCGGACGTCGCCATCGGCGTTCACCAGCAGCTTTTCGGTGGCAAATACCACCTGAACCTGGCTGACGCCCTCGACCTGGCGCACGGCGGTTTCTACCTTGCGGGCGCAGGCGGCGCAGTCCATCCCTTCGACTAACCAACGGTAACGTGCTTCGTTGAACGGGGCGTTTTCAGGCGGCGTGGCGGTAGCACAGGCGGACTCCGTGCAGCAGCTGTCAGCCTGCGCAGTCACTGGTTTTAATTTGAATGACGAGAATTGCGGGACTTTTTTATCCTGAGCTTCTGGAGTCGACATGAGACCCTCCGGGTAATGATAATTTTCTCATTACCCGAAGGATACACTCTGGAGTCGACTCCAGAGTCAAGCGATTAATTACAGGTACAGCGCGCGGACAATCAGGAAGTGGCCGGCGAAGTAGAAGGCGGCAGCAATCGCGTTATCGGCGCGGAAGCGACGGCGATAGTGGCTGATCAGCCAGACGATATTGCTGAGCAGCAGGAATGACGCTCCCGCAAAGCCCGAAAGCGCGGTATCCGTCGGGCGGAAGAACCACAGCTCGCCGGCCAGCCAGACCATCACCAGCGTCATACCGATAAAGGTAAACACCGGCATCCGTAGCTCCTCAAGCCGGCTCCAGATCACCGCCAGCAGCAGGGCGCCGATAACCAGCAGGACCAGCGGCAGCGGCCAGAAAAATGACATCGTCATCTGGCTGGCAAACCAAATGGTATAGAGCAGGTGCGACAGGAAAAAGGCGCCGACTGCATACATTATCCGCTGGCGTGGCAGCAGCGTTAGCGCATCGCCCAGCAGCGACGCGCACAGTCCGGCGAGCACCAGATAGCTGATGGCATTGAACATCGGCGCCTGCCAGGCCAACAGCAGCAGCAGGATCAGGGTGACGGGTTTAAAAACCCAGCGTTGCCACGTGGGGCCGCGATAGGATGCATCGACAAAAAGCCATGCGGAGAAACAGACAGCAATAAACGACCAAAGCATAGTAAGTCCTTGTATCTGTTATTATTAAGTGATTGGTGTATTGACGGTACTGAATTCTAGTGTAGTGGTTCGGAGCGGCAGATGACAATGTTAATCAAGGCGCGGTATGCTTATTCCTGAGAATTCTTATGGGTTAGATGAATGAGTAAGGTACCGCTGTTTTTTGTCGTCGTCGTCGCCATTATTGTGGTGGCCGCCTCGCTGCGCTATGTGCAGCAACGACGGGAAAATATGAATAATGACGCCGCGCCAGTGCTGCAAAAGCGGGTGGTGGTGAGTAACAAGCGGGAAAAGGTGATAAACGATCGCCGTTCGCGCCAGCAGACCGTGACGCCTGCCGGCAGCGATATTCGCTACGAGGCCAGCTTCCGGCCAGAGACCGGTGGGCTGGAGGTCAGTTTTCGTCTTGAAGCCGCGCAATATCATGCGCTGTGCGTCGGCGACCGGGGGATGCTGAGCTTTCAGGGCTCAAGGTTTGTCGCGTTTACGCCAGAACCCTGAGCCGGTCTGTCATTTCTTACGCAGCGTGGCCTTGAGCTTTTTCTGCCAGGCCACCAGTTCGAACACGCCAAAGACAAAAATGCGTATCTGCTCAAAGCGCCCGAGCGGCGGGGCATCTTTCGGCTGGGTGGCTTTCAGCAGCGTCAGCTGCAGGCCGTGCATCAGGATCATAAAGATCAGCGCGACGTTAACGAAAATATTCAGCGGCTTCGGGAAAGGCTGAAACAGGTTTAATAACAAAAACGCCCACACGCACAGCATCAGCACGCGGCCAAAATTAATCAGCATGATTTTCTCCTTGTGCCTCACGTTGGTAGAGACGGTAGGCGACCTGTCCGGCCACTTTTTCACGATACAGATGCCAGTTGACCGGCACCGGCGGTAAGCCATTTTCGACTTCGCTCTCGACGTAGACGAGCGCTTCATCGGCGAGCCAGCCGTTATTTTCCAGCAGGCGCAGCGTCTCTTCCAGCAGTCCTTTGCGGAACGGCGGGTCGACAAACACGATCTGGTGCGGCGTGCCGGGCTGATTCAGGTAGGTGAGCGTGTTCGTATTGACCACCTTGCCGTGAGCCGCTTTCAGCGTCACCAGGTTTTTTTGCAGCTGTTGGGCGACGCCGCGCTCCATTTCCAGCAGCGTGGTATTTCCCGCATAGCGCGAAAGCGCTTCCAGCCCCAGGGCGCCGCTGCCGGCGAAACAGTCGAGGCAGTGCGCCTGCGTCATGACCGGCGCCAGCCAGTTAAACAGGGTTTCGCGGACCCGGTCGGTGGTCGGGCGCAGGCCCGGGCTCTCCGGCACCGGTAATTTTCGGCCTCGCCATTGTCCGCCAATAATGCGGATCTGGCCGCTGCCTGCGTGGTTTGGTTTCTTCATCTCTTTGCTCAGGTCTCCACTTTCAGCCCGCTATTCTAGCGATCGAACGCGGATGACGAAACCTTAATCCGGGGGCGGTGATGCGAGTTAAGTTAAGTGATAGACTATCCGACTAATTTCATCATTTTTCAGCTTCCGCGCGTGATATGCCGAAGCTGTGCCATGAATAAACAGCGGGAGTGTCGTCGCAAATGGCAAAAGAGAAAAAACGTGGCTTCTTTTCCTGGCTGGGCTTTGGACAAAAAGAACAGGCGCAGGAAACCGAAAGCGAACAAAAAGTAGAAGGGCAGGACGAGGTTGTCGGGCAGCATCCGACAGAGACGCTGCCTGAGCAGACGGTTGCGACGCCAGAAGCGGATGCGGTTAACGCACCGGCGGTAGAAAAAGAGGATCCGGAGACCTTTGCGGCCGACGTTGTGGAGGTCACAGAGCAGGTGGTTGAGCGCGAGCTGCCGCCGGTGGTTGAAGACGTCGCGGTTATTGAAGAACCTGCTGTCGACGTGGCGCCGGTTGAAGACGTCGCGGTGGTTGAAGAGCCTGTGGTCGATGAGCCTGTAGTCGATGAGCCGCAGGTTGAAGAGATCGCGCTGGTTGAAGAACCAGAACCCGTGGTTGAAGCGCCTCGGATTGAAGAAGTTACTGTTACCGAACCGCTGGTCGAGGCGAGCCTTGCCCAGCCGGTTGTGGCGGAAGCGGTAGTCGACCTCGCGCCGGAGCAGGTGATGGCTGAGCCAGACGCCAGCGTTGCCGACGATGCGGTCATCGAAGAAGAGTCAGAACCAGCGCTGTCTGATGAAGAACTGGAAGCCCTGGCGCTGGCGTCACAGCCTGTTGATGATGAGCACGAAGAAGAAGAGACCCAGGCGGAAGAGACTGCCCAGCAGGAGCAGGAAAAACCGACCAAAGAGGGCTTCTTCGCCCGGCTGAAACGTAGCCTGATTAAAACCAAACAGAACCTCGGTTCCGGATTTATCAGTCTGTTCCGCGGTAAAAAAATCGATGATGATCTGTTTGAAGAGCTGGAAGAGCAACTGCTGATTGCCGATGTTGGTGTGGAAACGACCCGCAAGATCATTACCCATCTGACCGAAGGCGCCAGCCGTAAACAGCTGCGCGACGCAGAAGCGCTGTATGGCCTGCTGAAAGAAGAGATGGGCGGCATCCTGGCGAAAGTCGATGAGCCGCTGAATGTTGAAGGGAAAACACCGTTTGTTATTCTGATGGTTGGCGTCAACGGCGTTGGCAAAACCACCACCATCGGCAAGCTGGCGCGTCAGTTCGAGCAGCAGGGTAAATCGGTGATGCTGGCAGCGGGAGATACCTTCCGTGCCGCGGCGGTCGAGCAGCTGCAGGTCTGGGGCCAGCGTAACAACATTCCGGTCATTGCCCAACATACCGGCGCGGATTCCGCATCGGTTATTTTCGATGCCATCCAGGCGGCGAAGGCGCGCAACGTTGATGTGCTGATCGCCGATACCGCCGGCCGTCTGCAGAACAAATCGCATTTGATGGAAGAGCTGAAGAAAATCGTCCGCGTGATGAAAAAACTGGATGAAGATGCGCCGCATGAGATCATGCTGACCATCGATGCCAGCACCGGGCAAAATGCCATTAGCCAGGCCAAACTGTTCCATGAAGCCGTTGGACTGACCGGTATTACGCTGACTAAACTGGATGGCACCGCGAAGGGGGGCGTTATCTTCTCCGTCGCCGACCAGTTTGGTATTCCGATTCGCTACATTGGCGTCGGTGAACGTATTGAGGATCTGCGTCCGTTTAATGCGGGCGACTTTATTGAGGCACTTTTTGCCCGAGAGGATTAATCATGATTCGCTTTGAACAAGTCAGCAAAGCCTATCTCGGTGGGAGACAAGCGCTGCAGGGGGTAGACTTTCACCTGCAGTCGGGCGAGATGGCATTTCTGACCGGCCACTCCGGCGCGGGGAAAAGTACCCTGCTTAAGCTTATCTGCGGTATCGAGCGGCCGAGCGCCGGGAAAATCTTATTCGGCGGCCATGATATTAGCCGTCTGAAGAGCCGGGAGGTGCCGTTCCTACGGCGCCAGATCGGCATGATTTTCCAGGACCATCACCTGCTGATGGATCGTACGGTGTTTGATAATGTGGCTATCCCGCTGATTATTGCCGGCGCCAGCGGCGATGATATTCGTCGCCGTGTGTCGGCGGCGCTGGATAAAGTCGGGCTGCTGGACAAAGCGAAAAACCTTCCCATCCAACTCTCCGGTGGTGAACAGCAGCGCGTAGGGATTGCCCGCGCGGTGGTGAATAAGCCAGCGGTACTGCTGGCGGACGAACCGACCGGTAACCTCGATGAGGCGCTCTCGGAAGGGATTTTACGTCTGTTTGAGGAGTTCAACCGCGTAGGGGTAACGGTTCTGATGGCGACGCACGACCTGGGGCTGATCTCCAGCCGCTCGTATCGCATGCTGACCCTGAGCGACGGTCATATGCATGGAGGCCACTGGGGTGAATAAGCGTGACGCAATAAATCAAATTCGCCAGTTCGGCAACAGGTTCGATCGCCTGCGTAACGGTGCTGGTGCGGGCGGTGGTGGCGGGCGCAATGCGCCGAAGCGGCCCAAAGCGACGCCAGCCCCGGCTTCCCGTAAGAGCAACGTCTTTAACGAACAGGTTCGCTATGCCTGGCATGGCGCGGTTCAGGATCTGAAAAGCACGCCGCTCGCGACCTTCCTGACGATCATGGTTATCGCCATCTCGCTGACGCTGCCAAGCGTCTGCTACATGGTGTACAAAAACGTCAATACCGCAGCAGCGCAGTATTATCCTACCCCGCAGATCACCGTCTACCTTGAGAAAACGCTGGATGACGATGCAGCGGCGCGGGTTGTCGGTCAGCTGCAGGCGGAGCAAGGCGTTGAGAAGGTTAACTATCTGTCGCGTGACGAAGCGCTAGGGGAGTTCCGCAACTGGTCTGGCTTTGGCGGCGCACTGGATATGCTGGAAGAGAACCCGCTGCCGGCGGTGGCGATTGTGGTGCCGAAGCTGGACTTCCAGGGGACCGAGGCATTGAATACGTTACGCGATCGGGTGACGCGTATTCAGGGCGTCGATGAAGTGCGCATGGATGACAGTTGGTTCGCGCGTCTCTCTTCCTTAACGGGATTAGTAGGACGCGTATCGGCCTTGATTGGCGTGTTAATGGTTGCTGCCGTGTTCCTGGTGATTGGCAACAGCGTGCGTCTGAGCATTTTTGCGCGCCGCGACACCATTAACGTGCAGAAGCTGATTGGCGCGACCGATGGATTTATTCTGCGTCCGTTCCTGTACGGCGGGGCGCTGCTGGGCTTTTGTGGCGCCTTCTTATCGCTGATTCTGTCGGAAATCATGGTGATGCGTCTGTCGTCAGCGGTGACCGAAGTGGCCCAGGTGTTCGGAACGAAATTTGAGCTCAGCGGTTTAGGCTTCGACGAGTGTCTGCTGATGCTGATCGTCTGCTCGATGATTGGCTGGGTCGCGGCCTGGCTGGCTACCGTCCAACATTTACGTCACTTTACCCCCGATTAAAAAAAGTCTGGTATAATCTTTCCCTGCACTGATGAATGTCTCTCTGCAGGGAAAGAGTCCCTGTTGTCTCTTCCCTACGCTTTCATATCCATGTCACATTTTGTGCGTAATCTATTCACATCGTTGCATGGAACTTGTGGATAAAATCACTGTCTGATACTAATGTGGGTGATATTCTCGTTGCTCATAAATGCTGGCATGTTTGTTGCCCATGTGATGGGAAGCCACCGCGCCAGACGATATCGATTGAGAGGATTTGAATGACCAAAGATATGCAAACTTTAGCTTTAGCCCCCGTTGGTAACCTGGAATCGTATATCCGGGCTGCGAACACTTGGCCGATGTTGTCGGCTGATGAAGAGCGGGAGCTTGCTGAAAAGCTGCATTACCAGGGCGATCTGGAAGCAGCGAAAAGGCTGATTCTGTCTCACCTGCGCTTTGTTGTTCATATTGCTCGTAATTACTCGGGCTATGGCCTGCCGCAGGCGGATCTGATTCAGGAAGGCAACATCGGCCTGATGAAAGCCGTGCGTCGTTTCAACCCGGAAGTGGGCGTGCGTCTGGTTTCCTTCGCCGTGCACTGGATCAAGGCTGAAATTCACGAATACGTCCTGCGTAACTGGCGTATTGTGAAGGTCGCAACGACCAAAGCGCAGCGTAAACTGTTCTTTAACCTGCGTAAAACCAAGCAGCGTCTGGGCTGGTTTAACCAGGATGAAGTCGAAATGGTGGCCCGCGAGCTGGGCGTGTCGAGCAAAGACGTGCGTGAGATGGAATCCCGTATGGCGGCGCAGGACATGACCTTTGACATGTCGTCGGACGACGAGTCCGATAGCCAGCCGATGGCTCCGGTGCTCTATCTGCAGGATAAAACCTCTAACTTTGCCGACGGCATTGAAGATGATAACTGGGAAGAGCAGGCGGCCAACAAGCTGACCGATGCGATGCAGGGCCTGGACGAGCGTAGCCAGGACATCATCCGCGCCCGCTGGCTGGACGAAGACAACAAGTCGACGCTGCAGGAACTGGCCGATCGTTACGGCGTGTCGGCTGAGCGCGTGCGCCAGCTGGAAAAAAACGCGATGAAAAAACTGCGTATGGCTATCGAAGCATAACGCGACCGCGTGAGCACTCGCCTCTTCGCAGGCACCTGATAACGCCCCACATTACGTTGGGGCGTTTTGTTTTTCTGCGCCTTCTCCGTTGGCCAGCACCTCGGGACATAACGTCTGCAGGCACTCCAGCAGAACCTGGAAGGCCGGCTCCATTTGCGTCTCTGGCAGGCTGGCAAACCCCATCAACAATCCCTTTTTACGCCGGGCCGTCAGGTAGTAGCGCGACAGCGGGCGCACCAGAATATGCCTGGCGTTGGCCATTTTGGCGATCGCCACATCATCCGCCTCGTCCGGCAGATTGAGGATCAGATGCAGGCCGGCATTATCGCTGAAATCTGACAACGCCTGCGGGTTGCAGTAGCGTTGGATGAGCTCCGTCAGGCAGGCGCGACGGCGGCTGTAAAGCAGGCGCATTCGGCGAATATGGGCGGAGTAGTGACCGGCATTAATAAACTCCGCCAGCGCCATCTGAATCAACGAGTGGCCGCCGCGGTAAAGCTCGGCATGGGCGTTTTTAAGATCGCCAATCAACGGCCGGGGTAGCACCACATAACCCAGCCGCAGTCCGGGATAGAGGGTCTTACTGAAGGTGCCGATGTAGACCACTGGCGCATCGGCGACCAGCCCCTGCAGCGCCGGGATCGGCTGGCCGGAAAAGCGAAACTCACTGTCGTAATCGTCTTCGACGATCCAACTGCCGTGTTGACGCGCCAGCGCCAGCAAGCGCTGACGACGCGCCAGCGTCATCACGGCCCCCAGCGGATACTGATGCGACGGGGTGACAAAAATCAGGTGCGGCGCCTCCTCAACCGTCTCCGGGGGGCACAAACCGTTGGCATCGACGGTCACCGGCTCGATCCGCACATCATTCATCCCCAGCACGTGGCGTATCCCCCAGTAGGATGGCTCTTCCACCCAGGCCAGGTCGCCGTTGTCACAGAGCATGCGCGTCACCAGGTCAATAGCCTGGTGGATCCCTTCGGTAATAAGAATTTGATCTGCCTGGCAATGCACACCGCGGGATACTCTGAGGTAATCGACGAGCGCCTGTTGCAATTCCGGCGTGCCGCCATTGCAGCTGTAGCTCAATCGCTCAGGCTTCGGGCGCCGGCTGATGCGGGCCTGAATCTTGCTGAACAGCGGATGGGGAAAGGCGTTGACGTCCGGCACGCCGGGGATAAAAGCCCCCCACTGACGCGGGCTGGCGCTGACGTGCGTGAGCAGACGCTGGCCGCGACGGGATAGGTAGGGAGTCGGTGCCGGGGGGCTGCTGTTTATATCGGTTTTATCAGCAGAATACGAGGCATCATGGCCTATTTTTGCGACAAATGTACCGCTTCCCCGTCGGGAAATAACATATCCTTCCGCCAGAAGTTGTTCATAAGTTGTTAATATGGTGTTTCTTGAAACGCCGAGCTCTCCGGCCAGATCTCGTGAAGGCGGCAGGCGGCTGTGGGGCGGTAAAGAGCCGTCCAGAATCGAGCGACGGACCGCGTTATATAAGCGTTTGTGCAGGAGTGGATCGGACTCTTCCTGCAATCTGACCAGCACCAGGTCGCCGACGAGTGAACGCAATTGGATCCCTCAGATAATCTAAATTGGTACTCGATTATAGGGCCAACTCCTGTGTAAATAAACGACATAGTTTCGAAATTGTTGCGATAACGTGACACACATGACAGGAGATTCGAGGGTGAAAAGTTCAGAACTGAATCAACGTCGCCAGCAGGCGACGCCGCGCGGCGTAGGCGTAATGTGCAACTACTTTGTTGAGAAAGCAGAAAATGCCACGCTGTGGGATGTGGAAGGCAATGAGGTGATCGATTTTGCTGCCGGTATTGCCGTGCTCAACACCGGCCATCGTCACCCGAAAATCGTTGAGGCCGTCGCACAGCAGCTGCAGGCTTTTACCCACACCGCGTATCAGATTGTCCCGTACGAAAGCTACGTCTCTCTGGCCGAGCGTATTAACGAGCTGGCGCCGATCGATGGCCCGGCAAAAACCGCGTTCTTCACCACCGGCGCTGAAGCCGTAGAAAATGCGGTGAAGATTGCCCGCGCCTACACCGGCCGCCCGGGGCTGATCACCTTCGGTGGCGGTTTCCACGGTCGTACCTTTATGACCATGGCGCTGACCGGCAAGGTCGCACCGTACAAAATCGGTTTTGGTCCATTCCCGGGGTCGGTGTATCACGGGGTCTACCCGAATGCTGCCCACGGTATTACCACTGCTGATGCTATGAAGAGCCTGGAGCGCATCTTTAAAGCCGATATTGGCCCGGACCAGGTGGCGGCGATTGTCCTCGAGCCGATTCAGGGCGAAGGTGGTTTTAACGTCGCGCCGCCAGAGTTTATGCAGGCGCTGCGTACGCTGTGCGATACCCATGGCATTCTGCTGATTGCCGATGAGGTGCAAACGGGCTTTGCGCGTACCGGGAAGCTGTTTGCCATGCAGCATTACGATGTGAAACCGGATCTGATGACGATGGCGAAAAGCCTCGCCGGTGGTTTCCCGCTCTCTGGCGTTGTTGGCCGTGCCGAGGTGATGGACGCTCCGGCACCGGGTGGACTTGGCGGTACCTATGCCGGTAACCCACTGGCGGTGGCGGCGGCTCATGCGGTCCTCGATGTGATTGATGAAGAGCAACTGTGCCAGCGCGCGGAGCAACTCGGCAGCCATCTGAAAGAGGTGCTGCAGCAGGCGCGTCAGCATTGCCCGGCGATTGTTGATATTCGTGGTCAAGGATCGATGGTGGCCGTCGAGTTCAACGATCCGCAGACTGGCGAGCCATCACCGGAGTTTACCCGCCAGATCCAACAGAAAGCACAGGAAAATGGCCTGCTGCTGCTGAGCTGTGGCGTTTATGGCAACGTTATCCGTTTCCTGTATCCGTTAACCATTCCAGACGCGCAGTTTACTAAGGCACTGGATATTCTGGCGCGCATCCTCAAGGGATAACACGCCACACGCCTGTGCGGCGGCAGGGAAGCCGAATAAAACAGGATGCTGCACAGGGGTTTTCGTTCTCAGCGTGAGTGGCTTATCACCCTGATATCACCTTTTTTCCGGCGGCGCAGATCGCCGGAATAAAACGGAAAATATTATGTCTGAAAATTCCACCTTTTCCTCGGTTCTGACGAACCGGGAGCGTACTGCTGTACCTACAAAATCCCTCAGTTTCGTTGAAGGGGTGTCGATGATCGTCGGGACCAACATCGGTGCCGGGGTATTGTCCATCGCTTATGCCTCCAGTAAGGCCGGTTTTCTACCGTTGCTGTTCTGGCTGATTATCGTCGGCAGCCTGACCACCATTACCATGCTTTATGTCGCCGAATCGACTCTGCGTACCCGCAAACATTTGCAGCTTAGCGGACTGTCGCACCGCTATGTCGGGCGCTTCGGGGCGTTGATGATGTTCCTGTCCGTATGTGTGAACAGCGTCGGCGCGTTGACCGCCTATATGACCGGCAGCGGCAAGTTACTGCATTCGCTGTTCGGCATCTCCCCGGCTATCGGCAGCGTGCTGTTTTTTATCCCGGCGGCAGGCGTGCTCTATCTGGGGCTGAAGGCGATTGGTCGCGGTGAGAAGTTTATCAGTATCGGCATGGTGGTGATGATTGCCGTGCTGGTTACCGCTACCTTACTCAAAGATACAACCCAGGTCAGCTATCTGCTCGACGGTAACTGGCTGTACATGGTGCCGGTGTTCAACGTCGTCGCCTTCTGTTTCTCGGCGCAATATATTGTCCCGGAAATGGCCCGTGGGTTCGCCGATAAACCGGAGAAGCTG
Organism: Klebsiella sp. B345; assembly: GCF_051131735.1. Lineage (NCBI taxonomy): Bacteria > Pseudomonadati > Pseudomonadota > Gammaproteobacteria > Enterobacterales > Enterobacteriaceae > Klebsiella > Klebsiella sp. B345. The sequence goes on along the minus strand of NZ_CP180443.1, from coordinate 2,605,232 downwards.
CCGAAGGCCATTATGGTCGGTATGGGGCTGACTTTTGCTCTGCTGGCGCTGGTTCCGCTGTCGGTGATTGCGCTCAGCGGGCTGGATAATATTTCCGATGTCGCGACCATCTCCTGGGGACGGGCGCTCGGTGAGTGGGCCTTTTTCTCTGCCAACCTGTTTGCCCTGTGCGCCATGCTGACTTCCTACTGGGGCCTGGGAGGCAGCTTCCTGACCAATATTTTCGACCAGTTCCGTCTCGGGAACGACGAACAGCCGGTTAAACGCCTGATGGTGCTGGTGGTTGTCGCGGTTCCGCCTTTTGTTCTGGCCTACAGCGGGATGGTGTCGTTTGTGAATGCGCTCTATTTTGCCGGGGTGTTTAGTGGAGTGATTTTGTCCATCATGCCGATTCTGATGCTCAAAGGCGCCCGCCAGCGTGGTGATATTACCCCGGGCTGGGTGTGTCCGGCGGCGATAACCCATCCGCTTATCCAGACCTTCATTGTGTTGCTGTATCTTTGTAGCGCCGTTTACGCAATAGCTTCCGCGTTGGGCTACCTGCCCGCCGGTTGGTAATCTGGCGACTTGACTCCACCGCGCCCGGTTGATCCTGGCGCGGTTTTTTATTTGTCACTTATCTGTTACATAGCCCGCAATTTTGTCATTTCAAATTCTCCTGAATGACGGTATGTTTAGCATAGTGTGCTGCAAAAGCGCAGGCGGCAGACCTTAAAATAGGCGTCATATGCTTTTCTTATGACTCAAATTAGAATAATGCGCTAAAAAACAACATCACAACAAATGCAAAAACCATAATAATGGGGAGCCTCAGGATGAACATGAAGGGTAAAGCGTTACTGGCAGGATGTATCGCCTTGATTATGAGCAATGCCGCGCTGGCAGAAGACATCAAAATTGCCGTGGTTGGCGCGATGTCTGGTCCGGTAGCGCAGTATGGCGACCAGGAGTTTACCGGTGCCGAGCAGGCGGTTGCTGATATCAACGCCAAAGGCGGGATCAAAGGCAATAAGCTGCAGATTGTTAAGTATGATGACGCTTGCGACCCGAAACAGGCGGTAGCGGTTGCCAACAAAGTGGTTAACGATGGCATTAAGTACGTTATTGGCCACTTATGCTCTTCTTCTACCCAGCCAGCATCCGATATCTATGAAGACGAAGGCATTCTGATGATTACGCCAGCGGCGACGGCTCCGGAGCTGACCGCGCGTGGTTATAAAATGATTCTGCGTACCACCGGCCTGGATTCTGACCAGGGTCCGACGGCGGCAAAATATATTATCGAGAAAGTGAAGCCGCAGCGCATCGCTATCGTTCACGACAAGCAGCAGTATGGTGAAGGCCTGGCCCGTGCGGTACAGGATGGCCTGAAGAAAGGCGGCGCGAACATCGTCTTCTTTGACGGTATCACCGCCGGTGAGAAAGACTTCTCCACGCTGGTTGCACGTCTGAAGAAAGAAAATATCGACTTCGTTTACTACGGTGGCTACCACCCGGAAATGGGGCAGATTCTGCGCCAGTCACGTGCCGCAGGCCTGAAAACGCAGTTTATGGGCCCGGAAGGCGTGGCCAACGTTTCGCTGTCTAACATCGCCGGTCAGTCCGCTGAAGGCATGCTGGTAACGAAGCCGAAGAACTACGATCAGGTACCGGCGAACAAACCGATTGTTGACGCGATTAAAGCCAAAAAACAGGATCCGAGCGGCGCGTTCGTCTGGACCACCTATGCGGCAATCCAGTCGCTGGATGCTGGCCTGAATCAATCCGCAGACCCGGCAGAAATCGTGAAATACCTGAAGGCAAACTCTGTTGATACCGTGATGGGGCCGCTGTCATGGGATGCGAAGGGCGACCTGAAGGGCTTCGAGTTCGGCGTGTTTACCTGGCATGCGGATGGCACCGCCACCGACGCCAAATAATTTAACCTTCGCCTTTCACGCTACAGGTGTGTTGGCTGTGCTGCTCATCCCCGGTCACTTACTAATGTAAGTGACCGGGGATTTCGACGCTTGCCGCCTGCCTGTAGCATGAAATCCTCGGTTAAATGAATGGTCATGCTATCGCCCGGATACCCGGGATGTTCTTAACGTTTTTCCCAGCCGTCCTGCTGTGCGCTAAAGCCCAGCGCCTGCATAAATGCCGACATTACCGACTTGTCTTCTACGCCAGCTGCGTTGACCCGCCAGCGGCCGATCTCCGGGTTATCTTGCAGGATCTCTTCCACCAAATATTGCCCGACGCCACGTCGACGGGTGACTTCGCGTACGCAGAGCGCGCTGAGCTCGCCTGCATCGTCACTTAACGTCACGCGCACGGCAGCCAGCAGACGCTCGTTAAAACGGGCAGCGTAAATCCGGTGATGGTCGTCCAGCGGGATCGCGTCGAGATCCTGTGACGGCCAAATTTTCCCTAAGTCGATGCGATCCTGTTCGCTGAAGCGCGGTAATCGAATAATGGTCAGTTTCATGCACAGCTTGCCCCGTCAAAATGAAGGGCTCAGTGTACCTAAATTTGCCGTCAGGCAGGGCGCTGTTTTTTTCCTGTTCATTAGGGGATTCGTTTTCCTGGGGTGATCAGAGTAGCGCAATGCGTCATGGATCGAAAAATAAGCAGAATTTTAACCTAATGTGCAGCGTTTTATTCCGCCTTATGTATCGTTATATTATGCTGGGAACGGGACTTTTTTTGTTTATCTTCGACTTATTTCAGAATATTATCTTCGCTTAATAGCCTGAAATATAGAGATTTTACTCTAAAATAAGGCAAAAACTTCGCTAAACCCTTAAAGACAATGGTAAAAGTAGCGTTGTTTAATAAAAGCACAGAATGCTTTTTAACCATAAAAATACAAAATATATAAACCCTAAATAATTCGAGTTGCAGGAAGGCGGCGACGCAGAGAATCCCCAGGAGCTTACTGAAGTAAGTGACTAGGGTGAACGAGTACAGCCAACGCCCATGCAGCTTGAAGTATGACGGGTATACACCACATCACGAACGGGGTTCTGCAGCATGAACAGGAACGCGAAAACGATTATTGCGGGGTTTGTCGCACTGGCGATGTCGCACACGGTTATGGCCAAAGATATTAAAGTTGCGGTTGTCGGCGCGATGTCCGGCCCGGTCGCTCAGTGGGGCGACATGGAGTTCAACGGCGCGCGCCAGGCAATCAAAGACATCAACGCGCAGGGCGGCATTAAGGGCGATAAGCTGGTTGGCGTTGAATTTGACGATGCCTGCGACCCGAAACAGGCCGTCGCGGTAGCGAACAAAATTGTTAACGAAGGCATCCAGTATGTCATCGGTCACCTGTGCTCTTCTTCCACCCAGCCCGCTTCTGACATCTACGAAGATGAAGGCATTCTGATGATCTCCCCGGGCGCCACCAACCCGGAACTGACGCAGCGCGGCTACCAGTACATTATGCGCACCGCTGGTCTGGACTCTTCCCAGGGGCCGACCGCCGCGAAATACATTCTGGAAAAAGTGAAGCCGCAACGTATCGCCATCATCCACGATAAGCAGCAATACGGTGAAGGTCTGGCGCGTTCCGTCCAGGATAGCCTGAAAAAAGCCAACGCTAACATTGTCTTCTTCGACGGCATTACCGCTGGTGAAAAAGACTTCTCGGCGCTGCTGGCCCGCCTGCAAAAAGAGAATATCGATTTCGTCTACTACGGTGGCTACTACCCGGAAATGGGGCAGATGCTGCGCCAGGCACGCTCCGTGGGCCTGAAAACCGTGTTTATGGGACCGGAAGGCGTGGGTAACGCATCGCTGTCTAACATCGCCGGTACAGCTGCAGAAGGCATGCTGGTGACGATGCCGAAACGCTACGATCAGGACCCGGCGAACAGTGCCATCGTCGAGGCGCTGAAAGCAGAGAAAAAAGATCCGAGTGGCCCGTATGTCTGGATTACTTACGCTGCTGTGCAGTCGTTAGCCCAGGCAATGGACAGAAGTAGCAGCCAGGAACCGCTGGACTTAATTAAAGATCTGAAAGCTCACGGGGCGAAAACCGTGATTGGGCCGCTGAATTGGGACGAAAAAGGCGATTTGAAGGGATTTGAGTTTGGTGTCTTCCAGTGGCATGCAGATGGATCATCCTCTGTCGCCAAATAAGATGCGTTATCCCACCGCCCGCATAAAACGGGCGGCATGAAAAAGGTTACCTTATGTCCGAGCAGTTTCTCTACTTTCTGCAGCAGATGTTCAACGGCGTCACGCTGGGCAGTACTTACGCGCTGATCGCCATCGGTTATACGATGGTGTACGGCATTATCGGCATGATTAACTTCGCCCATGGCGAGGTCTACATGATTGGCAGCTACGTCTCCTTCATGATCATTGCCGCCCTGATGATGATGGGAATTGATACCAGCTGGCTGCTGGTGGCCGCAGGTTTTGTCGGGGCGATTGTTATCGCCAGCGCCTACGGCTGGAGCATCGAGCGCGTGGCCTATCGGCCGGTGCGTAGCTCCAAGCGCCTGATTGCGCTGATCTCCGCCATCGGGATGTCTATCTTCCTGCAAAACTACGTCAGCCTGACGGAAGGGTCGCGCGATGTGGCGCTGCCGAGCTTGTTTAATGGCCAGTGGACGGTGGGCAGCAGCGAAAACTTCTCTGCGACCATCACCACCATGCAGTTGGTGATTTGGGTCGTGACCTTTGTGGCGATGCTGGCACTGACGCTGTTTATTCGCTACTCCCGCATGGGCCGCGCCTGTCGTGCCTGTGCTGAAGACCTGAAAATGGCGAGCCTGCTCGGGATTAACACCGACCGGGTGATTGCCCTGACGTTTGTTATCGGCGCGGCAATGGCGGCGGTAGCGGGCGTTCTGCTGGGTCAGTTTTATGGCGTTATCAACCCGTATATCGGCTTTATGGCCGGGATGAAAGCCTTTACTGCTGCGGTACTTGGCGGCATCGGTAGTATCCCTGGCGCGATGATCGGCGGGCTGATCCTCGGCATTGCCGAAGCGCTCTCTTCTGCCTACCTCAGCACGGAATATAAAGACGTGGTCTCCTTCGCGTTGTTGATTCTGGTGCTGTTGGTGATGCCTACCGGCATTCTGGGTCGTCCGGAGGTAGAGAAAGTATGAAACCGATGCATATTGCGATGTCGCTGCTGTCTGCAGCGATGTTCTTTGTTCTGGCCGGCGTGTTTATGGGCGTGCAGCTGGAGCTGGACGGCACCAAACTGGTGGTGGATACCGCCGCCGATATCCGCTGGCAGTGGATCTTTATCGGCACCGCGGTGGTCTTCTTCTTCCAGTTGATGCGTCCGCTGTTCCAGAAAACCCTGAAAAATGTCTCCGGGCCGAAGTTCATTATGCCGGCCATCGACGGGTCGACGGTGAAGCAGAAGCTGTTCCTGGTGGCACTGCTGGTGATCGCCGTGGCGTGGCCGTTTATGGTGTCGCGCGGTACGGTGGATATTGCCACCCTGACGATGATTTATATCATCCTGGGACTGGGGCTTAACGTGGTAGTAGGGCTGTCAGGCCTGCTGGTGCTGGGTTACGGCGGCTTCTATGCCATCGGCGCCTATACCTTTGCGCTGCTGAACCACTATTACGGCCTCGGCTTCTGGACCTGCCTGCCGCTGGCGGGCCTGGTATCTGCCGCCGCGGGCTTCCTGCTGGGCTTCCCGGTGCTGCGCCTGCGCGGTGACTATCTGGCTATTGTGACGCTGGGCTTCGGCGAAATCGTGCGTATCCTGCTGCTCAATAATACCGAAGTGACCGGCGGCCCGAACGGCATCAGCCAGATCCCTAAGCCGACGCTGTTTGGCCTTGAGTTTAGCCGTAGCGCCCGTGAAGGCGGCTGGGATACCTTCAGTAACTTCTTTGGTATGAAGTACGATCCGGGCGATCGGGTCATTTTCCTCTATCTGGTGGCGCTGCTGCTGGTGGTGCTGTCGCTGTTTGTGATCAACCGTCTGCTGCGCATGCCGCTGGGGCGCGCGTGGGAAGCACTGCGTGAGGATGAAATTGCCTGCCGTTCGCTGGGCCTTAGCCCGACGCGCATCAAGCTGACCGCCTTTACCATCAGCGCCGCGTTTGCCGGTTTTGCCGGGACGCTGTTTGCCGCACGTCAGGGCTTCGTCAGCCCGGAATCCTTCACCTTTGCCGAGTCGGCTTTCGTGCTGGCGATTGTGGTTCTGGGTGGCATGGGCTCGCAGTTTGCGGTGATCCTTGCGGCGGTGCTGCTGGTGGTGTCACGCGAACTGATGCGTGATTTCAACGAATACAGCATGTTGATGCTGGGTGGTTTGATGGTGCTGATGATGATCTGGCGTCCACAAGGACTGCTGCCAATGACGCGCCCGCAGCTGAAGCTGAAAAAAGTTCAGGCGAAAGGAGAGCAGGCATGAGTCAGCCATTATTATCCGTCAGCGGCCTGATGATGCGCTTCGGCGGCCTGTTGGCGGTCAACAACGTGTCGCTCGAGCTGCGCCCGCAGGAGATCGTCTCGCTGATTGGCCCTAACGGCGCCGGCAAAACCACGGTCTTTAACTGCCTGACCGGTTTTTATAAGCCCACCGGTGGGACCATTAAGCTGCGCGATCAGCATCTCGAAGGGTTGCCGGGTCAGCAGATTGCCCGGATGGGCGTGGTGCGGACCTTCCAGCACGTGCGTCTGTTCCGTGAAATGACGGTGATTGAAAACCTGCTGGTGGCGCAACATCAGCAGCTGAAAACCGGGGTATTTTCCGGGCTGCTGAAAACGCCATCCTTCCGTCGCGCTCAGAGCGAAGCGCTGGACCGTGCCGCCACCTGGCTGGATCGTATCGGCCTGCTGGAGCACGCCAACCGTCAGGCCAGCAACCTGGCCTATGGTGACCAGCGACGTCTGGAAATCGCCCGTTGCATGGTGACCCAGCCGGAAATTCTGATGCTGGATGAACCGGCTGCGGGTCTGAACCCGAAAGAGACCAAAGAGCTGGACGAGCTGATTGCCGAGCTGCGTAGCCATCACAACACCACCATCCTGCTGATTGAGCATGATATGAAGCTGGTGATGGGCATTTCCGATCGTATTTATGTGGTTAACCAGGGCACGCCGTTGGCTAACGGTACGCCGGAAGAGATCCGCAATAACCCGGACGTGATCCGCGCATACCTTGGTGAGGCATAAGTATGGAAAAAGTGATGTTATCTTTTGACAACGTGAGCGCCCACTACGGCAAGATTCAGGCGCTGCATAACGTCAGTCTGCACATTAATCAGGGGGAGATCGTCACCCTGATTGGCGCCAACGGTGCGGGTAAAACCACGCTGCTCGGTACGCTGTGCGGTGACCCGCGGGCCTCCAGCGGCAAAGTGGTCTTTGATGGTAAAGATATTACCGACTGGCAGACTGCGAAAATCATGCGTGAAGCGGTGGCGATTGTGCCGGAAGGGCGCCGGGTCTTCTCGCGGATGACGGTAGAAGAGAACCTGGCGATGGGCGGCTTTTTTGCCGACCGCGATCAGTTCCAGAGCCGCATTCAGTGGGTTTACGAACTGTTCCCGCGCCTGCTTGAGCGTCGTATTCAGCGAGCGGGCACCATGTCCGGCGGCGAGCAGCAGATGTTGGCCATCGGCCGTGCGCTGATGAGCCAGCCGCGTCTGCTACTGCTTGACGAGCCGTCCCTGGGGCTGGCGCCGATTATCATTCAGCAGATTTTCAACACTATCGAACAGCTGCGCGAGCAGGGGATGACCATTTTCCTCGTCGAGCAAAACGCCAACCAGGCGCTGAAGCTGGCCGACCGTGGCTACGTGCTGGAAAACGGCCACGTGGTGCTGGAAGATACCGGCGACGCGTTGCTGGCTAACGAGGCGGTACGCAGCGCCTATCTGGGCGGCTAATCCTGTACAGCACGCCCGGCGCAGGCCGGGCATGCTGCTGGCCAGATCACAGCTCCAGCGAGCGTTTCCACAGCATAAAATCATACTGTTCCAGCGTATCCGCTCTGGTACGCCAGCTGCCGCTGGCGGTGGCGATGATTTTCTCAAACAGCCCATCGGCGATGTCAGATAGCGGCGTGCCTTCGATAATCGGACCGCAGTCATAATCGATAATATCCGGCATTTTTTTGGCTAGCGCGGTATTGGTCGAGACCTTGAGCACCGGCACGATCGGGTTTCCCGTTGGCGTGCCCAGTCCCGTTGAGAAGATCACGATATTGCAGCCTGCGGCGACCAGTCCCGTCACCGCATCGACATCATTGCCCGGCGTACAAACCAGCGAAAGCCCGCGCTCGGCCATCGGCTCGGCGTAGTCGCAGACCGCGCTTACCGGCGCTCTTCCGCCTTTTTTGGCCGCTCCGGCGGATTTGATGGCATCGGTAATCAAGCCATCCGCAATATTGCCCGGGCTTGGGTTATCGGCGATGGTGGTGCCAAAAAAGTTAGCAACGTGTTCGTAGTTTTTCATCAGCGACAGAAACTTCTCTTTGAGCTCGCGATTGAGACAGCGGTGGACGATGTCCCCTTCCGCGCCGCACAACTCCGGGAACTCCGCCAGCCCGGAAGCCCCCCCGAGGGCAACAAGACGATCGGATACTTCACCCATCGCCGGGTTGGCGCTGATCCCCGAAAATCCGTCGGAAGCGCCGCATTTTACGCCCGTTTTTAACCGCGAGAGCGGTACCTCCTGGCGCTCGGCCACCGGGGCTTCGCGAATCGCGTTATAAGTAGCGCTTAACGCGTCCTGCATCATTTTTTCTTCGCTGCTCCAGTCCTGCTGCCGGAAGTAGATAACCGGCTTATTAAACTGCGGATTGCGTGTGGCGAGGGCGGTTTGGAAATCGACAATTCGCGCCTTTTCGCAGCCTAAGGCAAAGACCGTCACCCCGAGCACATTGGGGTGATCGGCATAGGCTGCCAGGACGTCGCACATCGTCATACTGTCTGAGGCCGCTCCGCCGCAGCCAGAAGTGACGGTAATGCAGCGAATGCCGTCAAGGTGGGGGAAGGGTAAATGGCGGTTATCATTCAGGGCATCGGTGGATGTGACCTGACGGGCGAAGTTTTTCAGGCTGTTATTGGCATAGCCGAGTGCGTCGTTCAGTGCATCGGTGACGCGCTGAACATTGCGGTTTTCACAGAATACCAGCGGAATCACCAGCCAATAGTTCGCGGTGGCGACCCGCCCATCTTCGCGGATGATGCCGCGAAATGTGCGATGCTGCCAGGCAGAGACATCGGGCTGCTGCCAGTGATAAGGCGCTTCGTCATTCAGCGACACCGGGGCCGCATAGTGTTTGATATTGTCGGTGGTGACGGCCTCGCCCCGGGTGATGGGTTGTGTCGCTTTACCAACCGGCACGCCGTACAGGGAGACGATATCGCCGGGATGGATGTCCTGAGTGGCGAACTTATGCTTGGCTTTGACATTGCTACGGAGAACGTACTCTTCATTGTTCCAGTTAACCCGCTGGTCTTTGCGTAAGTCTTGCAGTGCAACGATCAAATTGTCTGTAGGGTCAATTTTTAAGATGGTCTGCATGCTATGTATCCTTTTTTATCAGTGCCGCAGGATTTTAGTGGTGGGTAAGCGCGACGCCAGTGGTCGCTTTTCTGCCGGCGAGTGCGGCAATGAGCAAGGCGCAGCACACGGTGATGAGCGACAGGGCTATCAGTCCTGCCGAATCGTTACCGAAGAAGGCATCAACCTCAACGCGAATCAGCGGGGCAAGGAAACTACAAAAGGCGCCCATGGTGGTACAAAAACCGATGCTGGCCGCCAGCGCCGAGCCGGAAACGATCTGTGCAGGGAAAGTCCAGAAAATAGGTTGCACCGAGAGGAAGCCGATCGCCGACAGTGACAGCGCGGCAATAGCCAACACCGGGCCCGACCAGGCTGACACAAACAGTCCCAGCGCCGCCGCCAGCATGCACAGTACTGCAATCAACACCCGGCGTGCCGGCATTTTGTCCGCCAGTCGCGGAATGTAGTAGACCCCGACCGCGGAACAGGCCCAGGGGATGGCGGCCACGAGGGATTCTTTAAAACCCAGCGTGGAGCCCATCAGGGAGGCGACCTGCGATGGCAGAAAGAACATCAGTCCGTAAACGCTGATTTGGATGGTGCCGTAGATCAATGCCAGGTGCCAGACTTTAAGGCTTTTTAGTGCAGTGCTGACGCTGCTGGTTTCCGTCTGGCGCTGTTCCTGCTGCAGCTGGTTGATGAGCGCTTTTTTCTCGGCATCAGTCAGAAAGCGCGCTTTGGCCGGCGTATCATCCAGCCAGAACCAGGCGAAGATCCCCATAACGATGGCCGGGATCCCTTCGATGAAAAACATCCAGAACCAACCGGGCTTACCGAGAAATCCGTGCATTTCCAGCAATGCACCTGAAACCGGCGAGCCTAAGGTTAGCGCCAGCGGGACGCCAAGCACGAAAATACCTACCACGGAAGCCCGAACCTTGTTAGGGAAGTAGATCGAGGCCAGCAGCAGAATTCCGGGGTAAAAACCGGCTTCTCCTAAGCCCAATAAGAATCGCAGGATAATAAACTGGGCTTCCGTCTGCACCAGGCCGGTGAGCGCGGAGAGCACGCCCCACAGCACGGTGGTGATGCTTAACCATTTTTGCGCACCAATCTTATTCAGGATCAGGTTGGCGGGAATACCGAACAGCGCATAGGCGGCGAAAAATATCCCCGCCCCCAGGGCAAAGGCCGAGTTGGAGAGCCCAATATCGACCTGCATCGCCTCTTTGGCGAAGCCGACATTGACCCTGTCAATAAAGGCGATGAAGTAGAGGATAAACATCAGCGGAACCAGACGCTTCCACGATTTAGCGATCGCGGAATTGAGTACCGGGTTGTCGTAAGCAGTGATCGTTTTCATCATACCTCCACGGTGGGATCAGGCATCAATGGCAATACCAGCACGGGAAAGTATCTGTTGAATACTTTCGGTCTGGCCGATGGACAGCGAGTTAAAAGGCGCGGTGCAGCGGTCGGATTGAATAATTCCGCGCAGTTGTAATGCTTTTTTAAACGTCGGGATGAAAGGATCGTTAACCGCATAAATATCCATTAAATCATCGACTTTTTGCTGGAATAACGACACCTTGCTGAGGTCGTTGTCGCTAAACGCTTGCATCCAGTCGCGGAAGATTTCAGGACAAATATTGGATAACCCGCCGATACAACCATTTCCGCCCGATAAAACGTTGTGCGCGAAGTTGTTATCGTAACCGGCGTAGACTTCAAAATCCGGGCGTTCGGATTTGACCTGGCGAATGATCTGCGCCGTATGACCGGTGTCTGGAATCGTGTCTTTCAGGCCGATAATATTGGGGAACTCGCGGGCGAGTCTTAGGCAGACGTCGGGTGAGACGGAGTAGCCGGTACGTTCCGGGAAGTTATAGATAAAGATTTTGGCCGCGGTACGGCGCGCTATCTGGCTGTAAAAGGTATAGATTGCCTCATCGGTCAGGCGGAAGTACCAGGGGCTGATAATCATCACGCCATCCAGCCCGCATTCATCGGCATAGTTTGCCAGTTCAACGCACTCGTCAATATCCATGCGGCTGGTTCCGGCGTAGGCCTTTATTCCATCACGCGGAAACTCCGCTGCCATATGAATAATCTGACGGGACGTTTTCATATCCAGAGAGAAAAACTCGCCGGTACTGCCCATGACGACAAATCCGGAGACGCTATTTTTGATGAAATCATACAGTCGGAAATTACCTTCCGGATCCAGTCTGCCCTGGCTATCAAATACCGTGACGGCAGGGGTGATGTAACGACTTTGCATGTTATGCTCCTTTTGTTCGTATATACAAACTGTGTTTGTATTTGCAATCAAGCATAAGTAAACATGATGAGAATACGAAGTCAAACCGACGAAAAAGTGGCGAAAAAATGATTAATTCAATGAATTGATGGAGAAATAGACAGCTGAGTCAGGTGCCACAGTAGGTGATTAAATATCGGTAATGTGTGTGTAATCACACTTCCTGTGGCCGGGAGAGGACGGTCAGTAGTTTTTGATTTCGGGCAGCTTATTCAGCACGCTTTCGATACGCGCTTTCGCGTTTTTTAAGGACTGGATCACCTGCTGTGTTTTTTCCTCGCTGGCCCGGAAGGCCGGTAAGGAGACGCTGATGGCCGCCAGAATGGTCTCTTTTTGCTGCAGGGGAACGGCGAAGCAGATTGTGTCTTCATTCACTTCCCGGTTGTCCATGGCATAGCCGTTGCTGGCGACCTGGGTTAACTGTTGACGAAGCTCGGCCATGCTGGTGATGCTGCGTGGGGTGACGCAAGGCAGACCCTGCGGGTAAAGTTCCTGAATCTCGTCATCACGGTGTTTATGCAGCAGCGCTTTACCCAGCGCGGAACAGATCGCCGGAAGGCGAGTGCCGACCTTAGAGACCAGCTGTACGGTCTGGTCGCCCTGCACTTTATCCACATAGAGCACCCAGGCGTCGTCGAGGATACCGAGCTGGCAGACTTCGTTGCATTCGTTGACGACCGCCTGCATCTCGCTATTAATCATTTTTAGCCAGAACTCTTTTTCAACGGTGGCGCTGGCGAGGACTGCGCATGAGATCCCGAGCGTATAAATGCCGTTGCGCTCATCGTGGCTGATATATTTCCGGTATTGCAACGACTTCAGAATGGGGAAAATCGTTCCTTTAGAAATATCCGTTTTGAGCGACAGCTCAGACAGCGTCATCCCATCCACATTGGCTAATGTTTCGAGAATAAGTAAAACGCGCTCGGTGGGTTTGTGAAGCGTCTTCATGTTTGTCCTTGTGACGGTTCGCCGGAGAGTGCTCTTAAACGAACTCTATTTAACTACAGATTGCCACTTATCTGTAGCCCGGCCGGGAATTATCCCCATGACGTGTCACAGCTCCCACTTTCCTGTCTCCGATCTTTCATCGTCTTGCCATCTCTTTGACGCCTTACTATCTTTTTTTGTAATAAAAAAGTTATTTTTCTGTAATTCGAGCATGTCATGTTACCCCCGCGAACATAAAACGCGTGAAATCGCGCATCTGGAACAACAAGAGAGATAACCGATGATATCGTTACGACATACAGCTTTAGGACTGGCGCTCAGTCTGGCATGTGCCGGTCAGGCGCTGGCAGTCACCACCATCCCGTTCTGGCACTCAATGGAAGGGGAGCTGGGCAAAGAAGTTGATTCTCTGGCGCAACGTTTCAACGCAGCCAATCCGGATTACAAAATTACGCCGGTGTACAAAGGTAACTATGAACAGAGCCTGAGTGCCGGTATTGCTGCATTCCGTACCGGTAACGCGCCCGCGCTGCTGCAGGTGTATGAAGTCGGTACCGCGACGATGATGGCCTCGAAAGCCATTAAGCCGGTGTATCAGGTGTTCAGTGATGCGGGCATTAAGTTCGATGAATCGCAGTTCGTGCCGACCGTTTCCGGTTACTACACCGATTCAAAAAGCGGCCATCTCCTCTCCCAGCCGTTTAACAGCTCTACGCCGGTGCTGTACTACAACAAAGACGCCTTCAAAAAAGCCGGTTTAGACCCGGAGCAGCCGCCGAAAACCTGGCAGGAGCTGGCCGCCTATACCGATAAGCTGAAAGCGGCGGGCATGAAGTGCGGTTACGCCAGCGGCTGGCAGGGCTGGATCCAAATTGAAAACTTCAGCGCCTGGCATGGTCTGCCGGTGGCGACCAAAAACAACGGCTTCGACGGTACCGACGCGGTACTGGAGTTCAACAAGCCGGAGCAGGTGAAGCATATCGCCATGCTGGAAGCGATGAACAAGAAGGGCGACTTCAGCTACTTCGGGCGCAAAGACGAGTCCACCGAGAAGTTCTATAACGGTGACTGCGCCATTACCACTGCCTCTTCCGGTTCGCTGGCGGATATTCGCCAGTACGCCAAATTCAACTACGGCGTGGGCATGATGCCGTACGACGCCGACGTGAAAGGCGCGCCGCAGAACGCCATTATCGGCGGAGCCAGCCTGTGGGTGATGCAAGGTAAAGACAAAGACACTTACACCGGCGTGGCGAAATTCCTCGAATACCTCGCTAAACCGGAAATCGCCGCGGAATGGCACCAGAAAACCGGCTATCTGCCGATCACCACCGCCGCGTATGACCTGACCCGCCAGCAAGGCTTCTACGAGAAAAATCCGGGCGCGGATATCGCCACTCGCCAGATGCTGAACAAGCCGCCGTTGCCGTTCACCAAAGGCCTGCGTCTGGGCAACATGCCGCAGATCCGCACCATTGTGGATGAGGAACTGGAGAGCGTGTGGACCGGTAAGAAGACGCCACAGCAGGCGCTGGATTCAGCGGTTGAACGTGGTAACCAGCTGCTGCGCCGTTTCGAGCAGTCGACGAAGTCTTAACCCTGTGCCCGGCGGCGTGATGCTGGCCGGGCCTGTCGTTCGAGATTTTGTAGGCCGGGTCGGGCGCATGTCGCCTCCCGGCGTTTTCTGAAGAAGAGTTCCCTTATGTCATCATCCCGTCCGGTATTCCGCTCGCGTTGGTTGCCCTATGTGCTGGTCGCGCCGCAGCTGATTATCACCGTTATTTTCTTTATCTGGCCCGCGGGTGAAGCGCTGTGGTATTCGCTACAAAGCGTTGATCCATTTGGTCTTTCGAGTCAGTTCGTTGGTCTGGACAACTTCATGACCCTGGCCCATGACCCGTACTATCTGGCCTCGTTCTGGACCACCATTAAGTTCAGCACGCTGGTGACCTTCAGCGGCCTGATCATCTCCCTGTTTTTTGCGGCCCTGGTGGACTACGTCGTGCGCGGCAGCCGCTTTTATCAGACCCTGATGCTGCTGCCCTATGCGGTGGCGCCAGCGGTGGCGGCAGTACTGTGGATTTTCCTCTTTAACCCCGGGCGCGGGCTAATTACTCACTTCCTCGCCGAGATGGGTTACGACTGGAACCATGCGCAAAACAGCGGCCAGGCGATGTTCCTGGTGGTCTTTGCGTCGGTCTGGAAGCAGATCAGCTACAACTTCCTGTTTTTCTTCGCGGCATTGCAGTCAATTCCGCGATCGCTGGTCGAGGCCGCCGCCATTGATGGCGCCGGGCCGGTGCGGCGTTTCTTTAAGCTGGCGCTGCCGCTGATCGCGCCGGTCAGCTTCTTCCTGCTGGTGGTCAACCTGGTCTACGCCTTCTTCGATACCTTCCCGGTGATCGATGCGGCTACCGCCGGTGGCCCGGTACAGGCGACTACCACGTTGATCTATAAGATCTACCGCGAAGGCTTCGCCGGTCTGGATCTCTCCGCTTCCGCTGCCCAGTCGGTGGTGTTGATGCTGCTGGTAATTGTGCTGACGGTGGTTCAGTTCCGCTATGTTGAAAGTAAGGTGCGCTACCAATGATTGAGAACCGTCGCGGGCTGACGATTTTCAGCCACACCATGTTGATCGTGGGGATTGCGGTGATCCTGTTCCCGCTGTATGTCGCGTTTGTCGCGGCGACGCTGGATAACAAGGCGGTGTTTGAGACGCCGATGACGCTGATCCCCGGCGGGCACCTGCTGGACAACATGGCCACCATCTGGACCCAGGGCGTCGGGGCGAACAGCGCGCCATTCTGGTTGATGATGCTTAACAGCTTCATCATGGCATTCGGCATCACGGTGGGGAAAATTGTGGTGTCGATGCTCTCGGCATTCGCCATTGTCTGGTTCCGTTTTCCTCTGCGTAACCTGTTCTTCTGGATGATTTTTATCACCCTGATGCTGCCGGTTGAGGTCCGTATTTTTCCGACGGTAGAAGTTATCGCCAACCTGAAAATGCTCGACAGCTACGCCGGACTGACGCTGCCGCTGATGGCCTCGGCGACCGCCACCTTCTTGTTCCGCCAGTTCTTTATGACGCTGCCGGATGAGCTGATTGAAGCGGCACGTATCGACGGTGCTTCGCCGATGCGCTTTTTCCGCGACATCGTGCTGCCGCTGTCGAAAACCAATCTTGCGGCGCTGTTTGTGATCACCTTTATCTACGGCTGGAACCAGTATCTGTGGCCGCTGCTGATTATCCAGGACGTCAACCTTGGCACCGCGGTGGCGGGCATCAAAGGCATGATCGCCACCGGCGAGGGCACCACCCAGTGGAACCAGGTGATGGCGGCGATGCTGCTCACGCTTATTCCCCCGGTTGTTATTGTTTTAACCATGCAGCGTGCGTTTGTGCGTGGCTTAGTGGACAGCGAGAAATAAAATGGCAGGTTTAAAACTACAGGCAGTAACCAAAAGCTGGGATGGCAAAACCCAGGTGATCCAACCGCTGACGCTGGACGTCGCGGATGGCGAATTTATCGTGATGGTCGGTCCGTCCGGCTGTGGAAAATCGACGCTGCTGCGCATGGTGGCCGGTCTTGAGCGCGTCAGCAGCGGCGATATCTGGATTGACCGCAAGCGCGTTACCGAAATGGAACCGAAGGATCGCGGTATCGCGATGGTGTTCCAGAACTACGCCCTCTACCCGCACATGAGCGTCGAAGAGAACATGGCCTGGGGGCTGAAGATCCGCGGGATGGGCAAAGGGCTGATCGCCGAACGGGTGCAGGAAGCGGCGCGTATTCTGGAGCTTGATGGCCTGCTGCAACGTCGCCCGCGTGAGCTGTCAGGCGGCCAGCGTCAGCGTGTGGCAATGGGCCGCGCGATTGTGCGCGACCCGGCGGTGTTTCTGTTTGATGAGCCGCTGTCCAACCTCGATGCCAAGCTGCGGGTGCAGATGCGTCTCGAACTGCAACAGTTGCATCGTCGCCTGAAAACCACCTCGCTGTACGTCACCCACGATCAGGTAGAAGCGATGACCCTTGCCCAGCGGGTGATGGTCATGAATAAAGGGATTGCCGAACAGATTGGCACCCCGGTGGAAGTTTACGAAAAACCGGCCAGCCGTTTTGTTGCGAGCTTTATCGGCAGCCCGGCGATGAACCTGCTGGAAGGGCGCGTTAGCGCCGAGGGGAATGACTTTGAGCTGGAGGGCGGCATGCGTTTGCCGCTGAATAACGGGCATCGTCAGTACGCCGGGCGTAAGATGACGCTGGGTATCCGCCCGGAGCATTTTGCATTAAGCTCCCAGGCGGAAGGTGGCGTACCGCTGGTGATGGATACGCTGGAAATTTTAGGTGCCGATAACCTGGCCCACGGGCGCTGGGGCGAACAGAAGCTGGTGGTCAGATTGCCACACCAGCAGCGTCCAGCGGCGGGCTGTACGCTGTGGCTGCAGCTGCCCAGGGAACATCTGCACCTCTTTGATGGTGAAACAGGACAACGCGCATGAGTCACTGGCCTTATCCCCACATCGTCGCCCATCGTGGCGGCGGTAAACTGGCGCCGGAAAACACCCTGGCGGCCATCGACGTTGGCGCGCGATTCGGCCATACGATGATCGAGTTCGACGCCAAGCTGTCGAAAGACGGCGAGATCTTTTTGCTGCACGATGACAATCTGGAACGCACCAGCAACGGCTGGGGCATTGCCGGAGAGCTGCCGTGGCGCGATCTGCTGAAAGCCGATGCCGGAAGCTGGTACAGCGCCGAATTCAAAGGTGAGCCGCTACCGCTGCTGGCTGAGGTCGCCGACCGCTGCCGTCAGCACGGCATGATGGCGAATATCGAAATTAAGCCGACCACCGGCACCGGTCCGCTGACCGGCAAAACGGTGGCGCTGGCGGCCCGCGAGCTGTGGCAGGGCATGACCCCGCCGCTGCTCTCGTCGTTTGAAATTGATGCGCTGGAAGCCGCCCAGCACGCGGTGCCCGAGCTACCGCGCGGGCTGTTGCTGGATGAGTGGCGTGAAGACTGGCGCGAGCTGACCACCCGATTGGGCTGCGTGTCGATTCACCTCAACCACAAGCTGCTGGATGCGGCGCGCGTTGCCCATCTGAAGGAGGCTGGCCTGCACATCCTCGTGTATACCGTGAACCAACCCCAGCGGGCGGCAGAGCTGTTACGCTGGGGCGTCGATTGCCTCTGCACCGACGCCATCGACGTTATCGGCCCCGATTTTCAGCCCTGAGCTGACTGCAGGCGGCGCCTATGGCGTCGTCTGCTGATGCAGCATTCCCCCGTTGCTATTCGGCAACATCTGCTGTGACGAATTCAAATTCCCGCTCTGGGTGACCCGCTGCTGATTATTGTTGAGCTGGGTCTGAAGATGCTGCTGCTGGGCGCGAGTCTGGTTCTGCATATCCTGTTTCAGCATGCTCTGGTGCTGCTGCTGCTGGACCTGCATCTGGTTCTGCATCCGCTGCTGGCTGGGGACAACATACCCCGGTTGGTTGGGGTTGTTGGTGGTGTTAAGCGGCTGCGCCAGGACGCTGAGCGGCATCAGTGCCGCCAGAAAAAATAGTGCTTTCATCGTTCTCTCCTCCCGTGTGTGGGATCGCTTAAGTGTACCTCCTTTCCGGCATAACAATGATTTTTTAAGACTTATCAGCCAGGCTTAAACCCTGAATATTTCGTGTTGTCGGCAACGTACAGGCAGCCTGAAGTATTTAGGGTGTATACGGGGATAAAAATACATTTCAGGAGTAAGACAATGATAACAAAACGTTTATGGCGTCAGGTGGTCATCGCAGTTTTGCTGGCCGGCGGGAGTTTTACCGTCGCGGCAAATCCCGCCCCGTCGCCGGTATCTTACGGTGTTGAAGCGGATGTCTTTCATCCGGTTCGCGCGCAGCAGGGAATGGTGGCCTCGGTGGACGCGCTGGCCACCCGGGTTGGGGTCGATATTTTACGCCAGGGCGGGAATGCCGTTGATGCCGCGGTGGCGGTGGGCTATGCGCTGGCGGTCACGCATCCGCAGGCCGGTAACATTGGCGGCGGCGGGTTTATGATGCTGCGGACCAAAGACGGGCACACCACGGCGATAGATTTTCGCGAAATGGCGCCGGAGCAGGCCACCCGGGACATGTTCCTCGATGACCACGGCAACCCGGACAGTAAAAAATCGCTCACTTCGCATCTGGCCTCCGGTACTCCGGGCACCGTTGCTGGCTTCTCATTAGCGCTGGAAAAGTACGGCACGCTGCCGCTCAACAAGGTGATGCGACCGGCTATCAAGCTGGCAGAAGAGGGCTTCACGGTTAACGATGCGCTGGCTGATGACCTGAAAACCTACGGAAGCGAAGTCATCCCACAGCACCCAAACAGCAAGGCCATCTTCTGGAAAAACGGCGAGCCGCTGAAGAAGGGCGACAAGCTGGTACAAAAACAGCTGGGGAAAAGCCTCGAGCTGATCGCCGAGCACGGCCCGGATGCGTTTTATAAAGGGGCGATTGCCGATCAGATCGCCGAAGAGATGCAGAAAAACGGTGGCCTGATAACCCGGGCGGACCTCGCAGGCTACAAGGCGGTTGAGCGTACGCCGATTGCCGGTGAGTACCGTGGTTACCAGGTGTTCTCGATGCCGCCGCCGTCGTCCGGTGGGATCCACATCGTGCAGATCCTCAATATTCTCGAAAACTTCGATATGCAGAAATATGGCTTCGGCAGCGCAGACGCCATGCAGGTGATGGCGGAGGCCGAAAAACATGCCTATGCCGACCGCTCGGAGTATCTCGGTGACCCGGACTTTGTTAGCGTGCCGTGGCAGGCCTTAACCAACAAGGCTTACGCTAAATCGATTGCCGATCAGATTGATATCAACAAAGCTAAGCCCTCCAGCCAGATCCGTCCCGGCAAGCTGGCGCCCTATGAAAGCAACCAGACCACCCACTTCTCGGTGGTGGATAAAGACGGCAATGCGGTGGCGGTCACCTATACGCTGAACACCGTTTTTGGCACCGGGATTGTCGCGGGCAGTTCCGGGATCCTGATGAATAACCAGATGGATGATTTCTCGGCAAAACCGGGCGTACCGAACGTCTACGGGCTGGTGGGCGGCGATGCCAATGCCGTCGGGCCGAAAAAACGTCCGCTGTCGTCGATGTCGCCGACCATCGTAGTGAAAGAGGGCAAAACCTGGCTGGTGACCGGCAGCCCGGGCGGCAGCCGCATTATTACCACCGTCCTGCAGATGGTGGTGGATACGATTGATTTCGGCATGAACGTCGCGGAAGCCACCAACGCGCCGCGCTTCCACCATCAATGGCTGCCAGATGAGCTGCGGGTGGAGAAGGGCTTTAGCCCGGATACGCTGAAACTGCTGGAACAGAAGGGGCAAAAAGTGGAGCTGAAGGAGGCGATGGGCAGCACACAGAGCATTATGGTTGGCCCGGACGGCACGCTATACGGCGCTTCTGACCCGCGCTCGCCGGGGGATTTAACCGCAGGATACTGAGTCAATGGCCGGGCTGCACGTCGTGCGCCCGGCCTGTAGCCCTGTCTTAAGTTCTACTTCAGGCGCGCCATAAAGTGCGCATCGACATACTCGCCGTTGCGCAGCGCGAATTTCCGTCCGGTCCCTTCAACGACAAAACCATATTTGCGATAGACGGCAACGGCGGCGGCGTTATCGGCAAACACCGTGAGCTCGATCCGCTCAACCCGCAACCAGTTATCGCACAGGCCGATCATTTCGCGCATCAGGGCGCTGCCAACGCCGCGACCCTGGAACGGCGCCGCCACGGTCATCCCGAAAGTAGCGACATGGCTTCGGCGTGGTCGGGGTTCGACGCTGAGCATCAGGTGGCCGACGACCTGCTCGGCGATCGTGGCAACCAGGTGGTGGCCGTGCGGCCGGGGTTTTAGCCGTTCCTGCCACATTTCCATTGACGGATGCGGGAGCTGTAGCGTGTCGTGATAGACCTCCGGGTGTGCAGTCAGCTGGCGTAAAGGTTCTGCATCGCGCGGTTCAGCGTGGCGTATCACTATCTCACTCATTCCTCTTCTCCCTTGTACCTGAATATCAGGCTTTGTGTGCTCAATGGTTCTTTTAAACATCCCTGACTTTAAAAAAGGCGTCAACGGCTAATTTTTGCAAAAAGAGGTAGACAAGTGCGAATGAGAATGATTATTATTGTCCTGCATTCAGGGAGACCCTTGCGGAAAGCCTGAAAGCACGACATTGCTCACATTGCTTCCAGTATTACTTTAGCCAGCCAGGTGCTGGCTTTTTTTTTGCGTTTTTTCAGGCCCTCACGCGGAAGGGGTGGTCGATAGCGCGGCCTCCGTCCCAGGTTTTTTCTCTCCACGATTGTTTTTCAATAATGGCGCTTCAGGTTTGTCGCTCAGTGCCGGCATGACCTCAGCCTGGCCGCAGAATACGGCGCCTTTTTTCATCGCCAGGGTGCTGTAGATCAGAGTCCCGGTCACCCTGCCGTTTTCCTCGATTTCAATGCTGTCACTGGTGCACTGGCCTGCCACGCTGCCGTCAATAATCAAGGTGCGACAAACGATATTGCCTTCGACTCGCCCGCCATGTTTGACCGTAATCTGGCTCTCTTTCGCATCGATGTTACCTGCCAGAGAGCCATAAATATCGACGTTACCATCGGCAACGATATTGCCTTCCACATTGACGCCGCTGGCAACCACTGTGGGTTCATGGGATTTACCGGGTTCGTGATGCGTGGTGGCCTCATCGTAAGAGGAGGCGGGCGTCAGGGGAGTATTCTTCTTTTTGAACATGAGTTTAACCTGCTGGTACTGGAAATGAAGGATGAAAGCGGTGATGGAAAGTGCGGCTGCCAGCCCGACCAGGTGCATGGCCTCGAAACACCAGGCCACCAGTCCCAGCAACCAGCAGAGCAGCGCGCTGTTTAACGCAAAATATCGTCTTTCCATGTAGGTCGATGGTGCTTCCTGGACTGCGTTGGCGGCAGTGATTTGCCCCTGGAACGGAATGGTATAAACATCATCCGCTCTGGATTCTTGTCTCCCGACTTTACACGCAAGGAACAAGGCTTTGATAGCAATTTAGTTTAAAATAGTATTACTTATCATTAAGTTATAAATATTTAGTATGTGTAATGATTGAAATATTCTGCAGATAAATTTCTGCAGTCGCTGGCCGGGAAAGAGTTAAGTTCCTCGCCGGGGTGCGTTATGGTTAACGGCAGAAACCTCAACAAAGGACGGTATTATGATTCTGCATTGCGCATTTATCGGATTCGGTAAAAGCACCACCCGCTACCATCTGCCCTATGTTCTGCACCGTAAAGACCGCTGGCACGTCGCACATATCTATCGCCGCAGCGCGAAGCCCGAAGAGCAGGGGCCGCAGTACTCGCATATCCACTTCACCAGCGATCTTGATGAGGTGCTCAATGACCCGCAGGTCAAACTGGTGATTGTCTGTACCCATGCGGATAGCCATTTTGACTATGCAAAACGGGCGCTGGAGGCGGGCAAAAACGTGCTGGTGGAAAAACCGTTCACGCCAACGATGGCAGAAGCGAAAGCGTTGTTTGCGCTGGCGAAGAGCAAAGGCCTGACGGTGACGCCGTACCAGAACCGTCGCTTTGACTCCTGCTTCCTGACGATGAAAAAAGTTATCGAGAGCGGAAAACTCGGCGAGATCGTCGAAATTGAGAGCCACTTTGACAACTATCGTCCGGTGGACGGTGGCAAACCGGGGTTGCCGCAGGACGGCGCGTTCTACGGTCTTGGCGTGCACACGATGGATCAGATTATCTCGCTGTTTGGTCGCCCGGACCGCGTGGCCTATGACATCCGCAGCGTGCGTAATAAAGCCAATCCGGATGATACCTTCGAAGCCCAGTTGTTCTACGGCAACATGAAAGCCATCGTCAAAACCAGCCATCTGGTGAAGCTGCCTTATCCGAAGTTTATCGTCCACGGTCATCGTGGGTCGTTTATTAAGTACGGCATCGATCAGCAGGAGACCAGCCTGAAAGCCAATATCATGCCGGGGGAAGCTGGTTTTGCCGCGGATGACAGCATCGGTGTGCTGGAATATGTTGATGACACCGGCGTCAGCGTGCGTGAGGAGATCGGCGTAGAGTCGGGTGACTATGGGCGGGTCTATGATGCGCTGTACGACACCCTGGTGAACGGACGGGAAAATTACGTCAATGAATCTGAGGTTCTCACCAATATGGAGATCCTCGAACGCGGCTTTGAGCAGCCTTCTCCATCCGCAATAACCCTCATGAAATAAGCTTTTTTGGCTCCTCGGTTCTTGTTCATATTTTTTGAACAGAGGAGTCAATTTTCACCCTCTATGATCGTCAGTGGAATGAGTCCACACTTATTCCATCGAAAACATACGGGGGTGCAACATGATCTACTTACGCAAAGCTAACGACCGCGGTCACGCTAACCATGGCTGGCTGGATTCCTGGCATACTTTCTCTTTCGCTAACTATTACGACCCGAACTTTATGGGCTTCTCGGCACTGCGCGTGATTAACGATGA
Source organism: Klebsiella sp. B345 (assembly GCF_051131735.1). Lineage (NCBI taxonomy): Bacteria > Pseudomonadati > Pseudomonadota > Gammaproteobacteria > Enterobacterales > Enterobacteriaceae > Klebsiella > Klebsiella sp. B345. The sequence goes on along the minus strand of NZ_CP180443.1, from coordinate 2,581,936 downwards.
CGTGATTGATGCCGGTGAGGGCTTCGGTACCCACCCGCACAAAGACATGGAAATCCTGACCTATGTGCTGGAAGGGGCGGTTGAACACCAGGACAGCATGGGTAACAAAGAGCAGGTGCCTGCCGGTGAGTTCCAGATCATGAGCGCCGGTACCGGTGTTCGTCACTCGGAATACAACCCGAGCAGCACCGAGCGTCTGCGCCTGTATCAAATCTGGATTATGCCGCAGGAAAACGGGATTACTCCGCGCTACGAACAGCGTCGCTTTGATGCTCTGCAGGGCAAACAGCTGGTGCTGTCGCCGGATGCTCGCGAAGGCTCGCTGAAAGTGCACCAGGATATGGAGCTGTACCGCTGGGCGCTGCTGAAAGATGAACAGTCAGTACATCAGATTGCCGCTGAACGCCGCGTGTGGATCCAGGTCGTGAAGGGCGAAGTGACCATCAACGGGACCAAAGCGACAACCAGCGATGGCCTGGCGATTTGGGATGAGCAGGCTATTTCTGTTCACGCCGACAGCGATAGCGAAATCCTGCTGTTCGATCTGCCGCCGGTCTGAGCCCTTGTTGAACAAGTCTAAATTAATTGCCCAACCTTCCCAAACATCCGGGAAGGTTGGGCTTTGTCCGTGATAAACTGAGAAAATGTCTCCCGTTTATCACAGTCAGGACGATGAAAAAGAAAAGACCCGTACTTCAGGATGTAGCCGATCTTGTCGGCGTGACCAAAATGACGGTCAGTCGCTTTTTACGTAACCCGGAACAGGTTTCCGAGGCTTTGCGTGGCAAGATTGCCGTTGCTCTCGATGAACTGGGCTATATCCCCAATCGTGCGCCTGATATCCTCTCGAATGCGACCAGCCGCGCTATCGGCGTGCTGCTGCCGTCGTTAACCAACCAGGTCTTCTCGGAAGTGCTGCGCGGCATTGAAAGCGTCACGGATGCTTTCGGCTATCAAACGATGCTGGCGCACTACGGCTATAAGCCGGAGATGGAAGAGAAACGTCTTGAATCCATGCTCTCCTGGAACATTGATGGCCTGATCCTCACCGAACGCACCCATACTCCCCGCACGCTGAAGATGATCGAAGTGGCCGGCATTCCGGTGGTCGAATTGATGGATAGCCAGTCGCCGTGTCTCGATATCGCCGTGGGTTTTGACAACTTCGACGCCGCACGACAGATGACCGCTGCGATTATTGCCCGCGGCCATCGCCATGTGGCTTATCTTGGTGCGCGCCTCGATGAACGTACTATCATCAAACAGAAGGGCTACGAGCAGGCGATGTTTGATGCCGGCATGACGCCTTACAGCGTGATGGTTGAACAGTCGTCGTCCTACTCATCAGGGATTGAGCTGATGCGTCAGGCGCGCCGGGAGTACCCGCAGCTCGACGGTATTTTTTGTACCAACGATGACCTGGCGGTCGGGGCGGCATTTGAGTGCCAGCGCCTGGGATTAAAAATTCCGGATGACATGGCGATTGCTGGTTTCCACGGCCATGATATTGGTCAGGTGATGGAACCGCGGCTTGCCAGCGTGCTGACCCCGCGTGAGCGCATGGGTCGCATTGGCGCCGAACGCCTGCTGGCGCGTATCCGTGGTGAAACTGTTACGCCTAAGATGTTAGATTTAGGTTTCACATTGTCACCGGGCGGATCTATTTAATCCGACAAGTTTGAAGTAGATCACACATATTCATTTCTGGCACGAATGGTGATTGCTTATCCCTTAGTCCGGCATGACAATGTTACCGATAACAGTTACCCGTAACAATCAATCTGTATGCGAGCCTTCCATGCTGTATTCCTGCAGCTTGCGCGGCCTCGCATATGTGTCCAGTGGGAGGAAGCTTTGAGCACGACTAACCATGATCACCACGTCTATGTCCTGATGGGCGTTTCCGGCAGTGGCAAATCCGCTGTCGCCAGCGAAGTGGCGCATCAACTGCATGCCGCGTTTCTTGATGGCGACTTTCTGCATCCGCGCAGCAATATCAATAAGATGGCCGCCGGTGAGCCGTTAAATGACGACGACCGTACACCGTGGCTCCAGGCGTTGAACGACGCCGCTTTTGCTATGCAGCGCACCAATAAAGTTTCGCTGATTGTCTGCTCCGCATTGAAAAAGAGCTATCGCGACATTCTGCGTAAAGGTAACCCGAACCTATCGTTTGTCTACCTGAAAGGGGATTTTGACCTGATCGAAAGCCGTCTGAAGGCGCGTAAAGGCCACTTCTTCAAAACCCAGATGCTGGTGACGCAGTTTGAAACGCTGCAGGAGCCAGGCGCAGACGAAGGCGATGTCTTAATCGTCGATATTGATCAATCGCTGGAAGGCGTGGTCGCGAGCACCATTGAGGTGATCAACAAAGGCAGTAACTAGTGAGTACTTTAACGCTTGTTTTAACCGCAGTCGGCTCCGTTTTGCTGCTGCTGTTTTTAGTCATGAAGGCACGTATGCATGCCTTCGTGGCCTTGATGGTGGTTTCTATTGGTGCCGGTCTCTTTTCGGGAATGCCGCTGGATAAGATCGCAGCGACCATGGAAAAAGGGATGGGCGGTACGTTGGGCTTCCTGGCGATAGTCGTGGCGCTTGGTGCGATGTTCGGCAAGATCCTCCATGAGACCGGCGCGGTCGATCAGATAGCCGTGAAGATGTTGAAATCTTTCGGCCATAACCGCGCCCATTATGCGATTGGTCTGGCCGGGCTTATCTGTGCGCTGCCGCTGTTTTTCGAAGTGGCTATCGTACTGCTGATCAGCGTCGCCTTCTCGATGGCGCGCCATACCGGTACCAACCTGGTGAAGCTGGTGATCCCGCTGTTCGCCGGCGTTGCTGCCGCGGCGGCATTCCTGCTGCCAGGACCGGCGCCGATGCTGCTGGCATCACAGATGCACGCCGATTTTGGCTGGATGATTCTGATTGGTCTGTGCGCGGCGATTCCGGGAATGATTATCGCCGGTCCGCTGTGGGGCAACTTTATCAGCCGCTATGTAGAACTGCATATTCCTGACGATATCAGTGAGCCGAGCCTCGGTGAAGGCAAGATGCCGTCATTTGGCTTTAGCCTGTCGCTGATTCTGCTGCCGCTGGTGCTGGTTGGGCTGAAAACCGTCGCCGCACGCTTTGTGCCGGTAGGCTCTACGACTTATGAATGGTTCGAGTTTATCGGCCATCCGTTCACCGCGATTCTGGTGGCCTGTCTGGTGGCGATTTATGGTCTGGCGGTTCGTCAGGGCATGGCAAAAGACCGGGTCATGGAGATCTGCGGTCACGCGCTGCAGCCGGCGGGGATTATCCTGTTGGTTATCGGGGCGGGCGGTGTCTTTAAACAGGTGCTGGTGGATTCTGGCGTGGGCCCGGCATTGGGTGAAGCCCTGACCGGTATGGGTCTGCCGATTGCCGTGACCTGCTTCGTACTGGCGGCTGCGGTGCGTATTATTCAGGGCTCTGCGACCGTGGCCTGCTTAACCGCCGTCGGGCTGGTGATGCCGGTGATTGAGCAACTGAACTACAGTGGTGCGCAAATGGCAGCGTTGTCCATCTGTATCGCCGGCGGCTCCATCGTAGTGAGTCACGTCAACGATGCGGGCTTCTGGCTGTTCGGTAAATTTACCGGCGCCACCGAAGCGCAGACGTTAAAAACCTGGACGATGATGGAAACTATCCTCGGTACCACCGGTGCCATCGTCGGTATGATCGCGTTTACGCTGCTGAGCTAAACGTTGGTCACCTCGCCCGGCTGAGCGATGCAACGCCGGGCGATATTTCCCTCCGCTATCACCCGAAATTACCTTCCTGCTGAGCGCTGCGAAAAATGTATTAATCCTCGTAAAGCCGCACCAGCTCTGGGTTTGTGCGAACCGTCCCTTCACATGTCAGTAGCCCCATTTCCGGACGATTTCATAACCCAGATCAATAAATCAGCGGCAGAAAATATTCCCTTCCCCGGGCAATATACCGATAATCTTTAGGGTTTCCTGGATGCTGCTGGCAACAGAGGTGGCGTGAATAATAAGCTGCTTTTCTGATTGCCGCGCAATCATTGATTAATTTCACTTGCGACTTTAGCAGCATTTTGTAATGTGAGGGATGATCCAGTAGGAAACTGGCTTGGCACAAACAGCACACATCTCCCAGGAAATACGTTATGAAAAATGTTGGTTTTATCGGCTGGCGCGGAATGGTCGGCTCTGTACTCATGCAACGCATGGTTGAAGAGCGCGATTTCGACGCCATTCGCCCTGTTTTTTTCTCCACCTCTCAGCTGGGGCAGCCTGCTCCTTCCTTCGGTGGTAGCACCGGCGGCACGCTTCAGGATGCATTTGATCTGGAAGCACTGAAAGCGCTGGATATTATTGTGACCTGCCAGGGCGGCGATTATACCAACGATGTATATCCGAAGCTGCGTGAGAGCGGCTGGCAGGGTTACTGGATTGATGCGGCCTCGTCGCTGCGTATGAAAGACGATGCCATCATTATTCTCGATCCGGTTAACCAGGATGTGATTACCGCAGGCCTGAACAACGGCGTGAAAACGTTTGTTGGCGGTAACTGTACCGTCAGCCTGATGCTGATGTCCCTTGGCGGCCTGTTTGCACAGGATCTGGTTGAGTGGGTTAGCGTGGCGACGTATCAGGCAGCTTCCGGCGGCGGCGCGCGCCACATGCGCGAGCTGCTGACCCAGATGGGCCAGCTGCATACCCACGTAGCGGCAGAACTGGCGGACCCGGCTTCTGCGATTCTGGATATTGAACGCAAAGTGACGTCGCTGACGCGTAGCGGCGAGCTGGCAGTCGATAACTTTGGTGTGCCGCTGGCGGGCAGTCTGATCCCGTGGATCGACAAACAGCTGGATAACGGCCAGAGCCGTGAAGAGTGGAAGGGCCAGGCAGAGACCAACAAGATCCTCGCCGCCCCGTCAGTGATTCCGGTTGATGGTCTGTGTGTTCGTGTGGGCGCCCTGCGTTGTCACAGCCAGGCGTTCACCATCAAACTGAAAAAAGATGTCTCTATCCCGACCGTTGAGGAACTGTTGGCGGCGCACAATCCGTGGGCCAAAGTGGTACCGAACGATCGTGATATTACCATGCGTGAGCTGACCCCGGCTGCCGTTACCGGCACCCTGACCACCCCAGTCGGTCGCCTGCGCAAGCTGAATATGGGGCCGGAGTATCTCTCGGCCTTCACTGTCGGAGACCAGCTCCTGTGGGGCGCTGCGGAGCCGCTGCGACGCATGTTGCGCCAGCTGGCTTAATATCCGACTCAACAACGGGAAAGGGGGTGTTTAACACCCCCTTTTTTTTGCGTAATACAAGGAGTAAACGCGGATGTTAGATTTTTTCCAACGGAGGTAACTCAGCCTTGGCTATGCTTTAAGTAAGGAACGACAACGTTGCCTTACCTGAAGGTGGGACGGAGCAGAAGGATGCACAGAGTGCTGCACCGTTCAGGTCAAAAAAAGTCGTCAGATACAGGAAATGACGGCACTTACAACAGGATGAAACCATGTCTAATCGTATCGATAGAGACGTGATTAATGCGCTTATCTCTGGCCATTTTGCGGACCCTTTTTCCGTGCTTGGCATGCATCAAACGGATGCCGGTCTGGAGGTACGTGCGTTATTACCCGATGCTACTGATGTATGGGTTATTGAGCCGAAAACCGGGCGTAAAGTTGGCAAACTGGAATGCCTCGATTCACGCGGTTTCTTTAGCGGCGTTCTGCCGCGTCGAAAAAATGCCTTCCGCTACCAGCTGGCGGTGACCTGGCATGGCCAACAAAATCTGATTGATGATCCTTACCGTTTTGGCCCGCTGCTGCAGGATCTCGACGTCTGGCTGCTCTCTGAGGGGACCCATCTGCGCCCGTATGAGACGCTGGGCGCGCATGCTGACACGATGGACGGGATCACCGGGACGCGATTCTCCGTCTGGGCACCGAACGCCCGCCGGGTTTCCGTCGTCGGCCAGTTCAACTACTGGGACGGGCGCCGCCACCCGATGCGCCTGCGAAAAGAGTCCGGTATCTGGGAGCTGTTCATCCCCGGCGCGCATAACGGTCAATTGTATAAATTCGAACTGATCGACGCCAACGGCCATCTGCGGGTGAAATCTGACCCTTATGCCTTTGAAGCGCAGATGCGCCCGGACAGCGCCTCGCTTATCTGCGGGTTGCCGGAAAAGGTCGAACAGCCGGAAGCGCGTCGCCAGGCTAACCAGTTTGATGCGCCGATTTCGATTTATGAAGTTCACCTCGGTTCATGGCGCCGCCATACCGATAACAACTTCTGGCTGAGCTATCGCGAGCTGGCTGACCAGCTGGTGCCTTATGCCAAATGGATGGGCTTTACCCATCTGGAGCTGCTGCCGGTTAACGAACATCCGTTTGATGGCAGCTGGGGCTATCAGCCCACCGGGCTGTACGCACCGACCCGCCGGTTTGGTACCCGTGAAGATTTCCGTTACTTCCTCGATGCCGCACATGCCGCTGGGCTGAACGTGATTCTGGACTGGGTTCCCGGCCACTTTCCGTCCGATGATTTCGCGCTCGCCTCGTTTGATGGTACCTCGCTGTATGAACACAGCGACCCGCGCGAAGGGTATCACCAGGACTGGAATACGCTGATCTATAACTACGGTCGCCGCGAAGTCAGCAACTTCCTCGTCGGGAATGCGTTGTACTGGATTGAGCGCTTCGGGATCGATGCGTTGCGGGTCGATGCCGTGGCGTCGATGATCTATCGCGACTACAGCCGCAAAGAGGGCGAGTGGGTGCCAAACGAGTTTGGCGGTCGGGAAAACCTCGAGGCGATTGAGTTCCTGCGTAATACCAACCGCGTGCTCGGCGAACAGACGCCGGGGGCGGTCACCATGGCGGAAGAGTCCACCGATTTCCCAGGCGTTTCCCGGCCTTCGTCGACAGGCGGCCTCGGCTTCTGGTTCAAATGGAACCTCGGCTGGATGCACGACACCCTCGATTACATGAAGCTCGATCCTGTCCATCGCCGTCATCATCACGACAAGATGACCTTCGGGATGCTCTATAACTACACCGAAAACTTCGTGCTGCCGTTGTCCCACGATGAAGTGGTGCATGGCAAAAAATCGATTCTGGACCGCATGCCCGGTGACGCATGGCAGAAGTTCGCCAACCTGCGCGCCTACTACGGCTGGATGTTTGCCTTCCCGGGCAAAAAGCTGCTGTTTATGGGGAACGAGTTTGCCCAGGGGCGGGAGTGGAACCACGATGGCAGCCTGGACTGGCATCTGCTGGAAGGTGGTGATAACTGGCACCACGGCGTCCAGCGGCTGGTGCGCGATCTAAACCATACTTATCGCCACCATAAAGCGCTCCACGAACTCGATTTTGACCCCTACGGCTTTGAATGGCTGGTGGTGGATGATCATGAGCGCTCGGTCTTCGTCTTCGTGCGCCGCGATAAAGCCGGTAACGAGATTATCGTTGCCAGCAACTTCACTCCGGTTCCGCGTCATGACTACCGTTTCGGGATCAATCAGCCTGGACGCTGGCGTGAAGAGCTGAATACTGACTCGATGCACTACCACGGTAGTAATACCGGCAACGGTGGCGTCGTGGAAAGTGATGCTATCGCCAGCCACGGCCGTGAACATTCGCTGTCAATTACGCTACCGCCGCTGGCGACCGTCTGGTTGGTACGGGAGGCACAATGACGATGCTGGCCGCCGGAAAACCCTCACCGTTAGGCGCAAGCTATGATGGAAAGGGCGTGAATTTTACGCTCTTATCCGCCCACGCTGAGCGGGTAGAGCTGTGCGTCTTTGATGCACAGGGTAATGAGCAGCGCTTTGATTTACCCGCGCGCAGCGGGGATATCTGGCACGGCTGGCTGGCGGATGCCGGGCCAGGGTTACGCTACGGCTACCGTGTTCACGGCCCGTGGGACCCGGCGCAAGGGCACCGTTTTAATCCGGCGAAACTGCTGCTCGACCCCTGTTGTCATCGGGTCGAGGGGGGGCTGCCCGATGACCCGCGGCTCCACGGCGGCGACCGCACGCCCGATCACCGCGACAGTGCAGCGATCGCCCCGAAGTCGCAGGTGGTGGATCTGCGCTACGACTGGCACAACGATACGCCGCCCCGGACGCCCTGGGGGCAGACGGTCATCTACGAAGCCCATGTGAAAGGACTGACGTGGCTACACCCGGCGCTGCCAGAGGCCATTCGTGGCACCTATAAAGCGCTGGGCCATCCGGTGATGATCGACTACTTCACCACCCTTGGGGTCACGGCGCTAGAGCTGATGCCAGTGGCGCAGTTCGCCAGTGAACCGCGATTGCAGAGAATGGGGTTGAGCAACTACTGGGGCTACAACCCGATGGCGATGTTCGCGCTCGACCCGCGCTACGCCAGCGAGCCGGAGCGCGCGCTCGACGAGTTTCGTGATGCGGTGAAAGCGCTGCATGCCGCGGGCATTGAAGTGATCCTCGACGTGGTGCTGAACCATAGTGCGGAAATTGACCTGGAGGGGCCGACCTTCTGTTTTCGCGGAATCGACAACCGTTACTATTATTGGATAAGAGACGACGGGGATTACTACAACTGGACCGGTTGCGGCAACACCCTCAATCTGAGCCAGCCTGGCACCGTGGAGTTTGCTCGTCAGTGTCTGCGCTTTTGGGTCGATGAGTGCCACGTCGACGGCTTCCGTTTCGACCTGGCTTCGGTGATGGGCCGTACCCCGCAATTTCGCCAGGATGCGCCGCTGTTTGAGGCGATTCGCCACGATCCGCAGCTTTCGGCCGTCAAGCTGATTGCTGAACCCTGGGATATTGGTGCCGGGGGGTATCAGGTGGGCAATTTCCCGCCGCTGTTTGCCGAATGGAACGATCATTTCCGTGATGTCGCAAGGCGGTTCTGGCTACATAACAACGTGTCGCTGGGCGAGTTCGCCCGGCGTTTTGCCGCCTCCAGCGATGTTTTTCAGCAAAACGGGCGGCTGCCGGCCGCGGCGGTCAATCTGGTCACCGCCCACGACGGGTTCACTCTCTGCGACTGCGTTTGTTTCAATCAGAAACACAATGAGGCAAACGGTGAAGAGAATCGCGATGGGACTAACAATAACTACAGTAGCAACCATGGTATAGAAGGGTTAGGGGGCAGTCTTGACGTGATGGAACGGCGTCGGGACAGCGTTCATGCCCTATTGTCCACGCTGCTGTTGGCACAGGGTACGCCGATGCTGCTGGCGGGTGACGAGCATGGTCATAGCCAGCATGGCAATAATAACGCCTATTGTCAGGACAATGCCCTGACCTGGCTTGACTGGAGTCAGGCCAATGGTGGACTGACCGCATTTACCGCCGCGCTCATTCATTTGCGCCGCAGCATACCGGCCTTAACCGGGAATGCGTGGTGGCAGGAAGGGGACGGCAACGTGCTGTGGCTAAACCAGAATGCGCAACCATTAACCGCTGACGAGTGGCAGCATGGCATCCCACGCCTGCAAATTCTACTCTCCGATCGTTGGCTGGTGACGCTGAACGCCACCCCGGAGGTGGCGCCAATGGAATTACCTGAGGGGGAGTGGCACGCCGTTCCTCCTTTCGCCGGAGAGGATAATCCGGTTGTCATAGCTGTCTGGCATGGGCCCGCGCACGGAGTGTGCGTATTTCAAAGGTCGTAAGCCCTGAAGCTTCCGGTTGGACTCGCGGCGGCTGCGCGGTGGGAAGGACGGGAAGACCGGGATGTAAAAAGGAGTTAATCATGGTTAGGCTTGAAAAGAATGACCCATTGATGCTGGCGCGTCAGTTGCCGATCAAAACCGTTGCGTTGATTCTGGCGGGGGGGCGCGGTACCCGGCTTAAGGACTTAACAATCAAGCGTGCAAAACCGGCCGTCCATTTTGGCGGTAAGTTTCGCATCATTGATTTCGCGTTATCTAACTGCATTAACTCAGGTATTCGCCGTATTGGCGTGATCACCCAGTATCAATCCCACACGTTGGTACAACATATTCAACGTGGCTGGTCGTTCTTTAGCGAAGAGATGAACGAATTCGTCGATTTGCTGCCGGCACAGCAGCGTGTGCATGGCGAAAACTGGTATCGCGGCACCGCGGACGCCGTGACGCAGAACCTCGATATCATCCGCCGCTATAAAGCAGAATATGTGGTGATCCTCGCCGGCGACCATATCTACAAGCAAGACTATTCCCGCATGCTTATCGACCATGTCGAAAAAGGGGCGCGCTGCACCGTCGCCTGTATGCCGGTGCCCATCGAAGAGGCATCCGCCTTCGGCGTGATGGCGGTGGATGAGAGCGACAAAATCATCGAGTTCGTCGAGAAACCGGCCAACCCGCCGGCCATGCCAAGCGATGCGAGTAAATCGCTGGCCAGCATGGGGATCTATGTCTTTGATGCGGATTATCTTTATGAGCTGCTGGCGGAAGACGATAACGACGAAAATTCCAGCCACGATTTCGGTAAAGATATTATTCCTAAGATCACCGAAGCTGGCATGGCTTATGCACATCCTTTCCCACTTTCCTGCGTGCAATCTGACCAGGATGCGGAACCGTACTGGCGTGATGTGGGAACGCTGGAAGCCTACTGGAAAGCGAACCTGGACCTGGCTTCGGTGACGCCGGAGCTGGATATGTATGACCAGAACTGGCCGATTCGCACCCATATGGAGTCTCTGCCGCCGGCGAAGTTTGTGCAGGACCGTTCCGGCAGTCACGGCATGACGCTGAACTCCCTAGTGTCGGGCGGCTGTATTATCTCCGGCTCCGTGGTGGTGCAGTCGGTGCTGTTCCCGCGCGTGCGCGTGAACTCATTCTGTAACATTGATTCGTCAGTCTTATTGCCAGAAGTATGGGTGGGGCGCTCATGCCGTCTGCGCCGCTGTGTAATCGATCGTGCCTGTGTCATTCCTGAAGGGATGGTGATCGGTGAACATGCGGAAGAAGATGCGCGTCGGTTCTACCGCTCAGAGGAAGGTATCGTGCTGGTTACGCGTGATATGTTGCGGAAGTTGGGGCATAAACAGGAGCGCTAATGCAGGTCTTACACGTATGTTCGGAGATGTTTCCGCTGTTAAAAACCGGCGGCCTGGCAGATGTCATCGGCGCGCTGCCTGCGGCACAAATCGCGGAAGGTATAGACACGCGTGTGTTGTTACCGGCCTTCCCTGATATCCGTCGTGGAGTGACCGATGCGCAGGTAGTGACGCGCCGGGATACCTTCGCGGGTCGTATGACGCTGCTGTTCGGCCATTTTAACGGCGTGGGGATCTATCTGATCGATGCCCCACATCTCTACGACCGCCCTGGGAGCCCTTATCACGATACCCATCAGCATGCTTATACCGACAACGTACTGCGTTTTGCGCTGCTGGGATGGGTCGGCAGCGAAATGGCCAGCGGGCTGGATCCTTTCTGGCGTCCCGATGTTGTGCACGCCCATGACTGGCATGCGGGGCTGACGCCCGCCTATCTGGCGGCACGCGGACACCCGGCGAAATCGGTCTTTACGGTGCATAACCTGGCCTATCAGGGGATGTTCTACTCCTGGCACATGAATGATATCGAACTGCCCTGGTCGTTCTATAACATGCATGGCCTCGAGTTCAACGGGCAGATCTCGTTCCTGAAAGCGGGACTCTATTATGCCGACCACATTACGGCAGTGAGCCCGACCTACGCGCGCGAGATCACCGAGCCACAATACGCCTACGGCATGGAAGGGCTGCTGCGTCAGCGCCAGCACGAAGGGCGGCTCTCGGGGATTCTTAACGGGGTAGACGACCGTATCTGGAACCCGGAAAGCGACCTGCTGCTGGCCGCGCGTTATGATCGTGACCGCCTTGAAGAGAAAGCAGAAAACAAACGTCAGCTGCAGATTGCGATGGGGCTGAAGGTCGATGACAAAGCGCCACTGTTTGCCGTCGTCAGCCGCCTGACCAGCCAGAAAGGGCTGGATTTGGTGCTGGAAGCGCTGCCGGGCCTGCTGGAGCAGGGCGGGCAACTGGCGCTGCTGGGGGCGGGCGATCCGGTACTGCAGGAAGGTTTCCTGGCCGCGGCGGCGGAACATCCGGGGAAAGTTGGCGTGCAGATCGGTTATCACGAGGCCTTCTCCCACCGCATTATGGGCGGTGCCGACGTGATTCTGGTTCCCAGCCGTTTTGAACCCTGCGGCTTAACACAGCTGTATGGCCTGAAGTACGGCACGTTGCCGTTGGTCCGTCGTACCGGCGGCCTGGCGGATACCGTCACCGACAGTTCACTGGAAAACCTCGCCGATGGCGTGGCCAGCGGTTTTGTGTTCGAAGACAGTAATGCACTTTCGCTATTACGGGCCATTCGACGCGCCTTCGTGCTGTGGTCGCGCCCGTCGCTGTGGCGATATGTGCAGCGCCAGGCGATGAATATGGATTTTAGCTGGCAGGTTGCCGCGAACTCCTATCGCGAACTTTATCAACGCTTGATGTAACCACAGGAGTCATTGCGATGAATGTACCCTTTAGCTATGCATCACCCACGCTGAGCGTTGAGGCGTTAAAGCACTCTATTGCCTACAAGCTGATGTTTATCATCGGCAAAGATCCGGCTATCGCCAATAAACATGAGTGGCTCAACGCCACCCTGTTTGCCGTCCGCGACCGGATGGTTGAGCGCTGGTTACGCTCCAATCGCGCGCAGCTTTCTCAGGAGGTTCGCCAGGTTTACTACCTGTCGATGGAATTCCTGATTGGTCGCACCCTCTCTAACGCGTTGTTGTCACTGGGCATCTATGAGGATGTGAACAATGCGCTGGAAGAGATGGGGCTCAATCTGGAAGAGCTGATTGATGAAGAGAACGACCCGGGCCTCGGCAATGGCGGCCTGGGGCGTCTGGCGGCCTGTTTCCTCGACTCTCTGGCGGCCTTAGGTCTGCCGGGACGGGGCTACGGGATCCGTTATGACTACGGGATGTTTAAGCAAAACATCGTGGACGGGCGGCAGAAAGAGTCACCAGACTACTGGCTGGAGTACGGTAACCCGTGGGAGTTTGAACGCCACAATACGCGTTACAAAGTGCGCTTTGGCGGGCGCATTCAGCAGGAAGGTAAACAATCCCGCTGGGTAGAGACCGAAGAGATCCTTGCGGAAGCGTACGATCAGATTATCCCGGGCTTCGACACCGACGCCACCAATACCCTACGGCTGTGGAGCGCGCAGGCCAGCAGCGAGATCAACCTCGGTAAATTTAACCAAGGCGATTACTTTGCTGCGGTAGAAGATAAAAACCACTCGGAAAACGTCTCCCGGGTGCTGTATCCGGATGACTCGACCTATTCCGGACGCGAGCTGCGCTTACGTCAGGAGTATTTCCTGGTTTCCGCCACGGTGCAGGATATTCTCAGCCGTCACTATCAGCTGCATAAAACCTACGCCAACCTGGCGGCGAAGATTGCGATTCACCTCAACGATACCCACCCGGTGCTGTCGATTCCGGAACTGATGCGCCTGTTGATTGACGAGCATAAATTCAGCTGGGACGAGGCCTTCGAAGTCACCTGCCAGGTGTTCTCCTACACCAACCATACCCTGATGAGCGAAGCGCTGGAGACCTGGCCTGTCGATATGCTCGGGAAAATCCTGCCGCGACACCTGCAGATTATCTTTGAGATCAACGACTATTTCCTGAAGACGCTTCAGGAGCAGTACCCTAGCGATACCGGGCTGCTGAGCCGTACGTCGATTATCGATGAATCTAACGGTCGTCAGGTGCGCATGGCGTGGCTGGCGGTGGTGATTAGCCATAAAGTGAACGGTGTTTCCGAGCTGCACTCACGGCTGATGGTGGAGTCTTTATTTGCTGACTTCGCGAAAATCTTCCCGATGCGCTTCACCAACGTTACCAACGGCGTGACGCCACGGCGTTGGCTGGCGCTGGCGAACCCGCCGTTATCGAAGGTGCTGGATGAGCACATTGGCCGCACCTGGCGTACCGATCTGAGCCAGTTGAAAGAGCTGGAGCAGCATATCGACTACCCGACGGTGAACCTCGCCGTGCGTCAGGCGAAGCTGGAGAACAAGCAGCGGCTGGCGAACTACATTGCCCAGCATCTGAACGTGGTGGTGAACCCGAAAGCGCTATTTGATGTGCAAATCAAGCGTATCCACGAGTACAAGCGCCAGCTGATGAACGTGCTGCACGTAATTGCGCGCTATAACCGTATCAAGGCCGATCCTGACGCCGAGTGGGTGCCGCGGGTGAATATCTTTGCCGGGAAAGCCGCATCGGCCTACTACATGGCGAAGCACATTATTCATCTTATTAACGACGTGGCGGCGGTGGTGAACAACGACCCGCAGATTGGCGATAAGCTGAAAGTGGTGTTTATCCCGAACTACAGCGTCAGCCTCGCGCAGGTGATCATTCCGGCAGCCGATCTTTCCGAACAGATTTCGCTGGCGGGAACCGAAGCATCCGGGACCAGTAATATGAAATTCGCGCTGAACGGCGCGTTGACTATTGGGACCCTGGACGGCGCCAACGTCGAGATGCAGGAGCACGTCGGAGAGGAGAATATCTTTATCTTCGGCAATACCGCAGAAGAGGTGGAGGCGCTGCGCAGGAGCGGCTATAAGCCACGTGAGTTCTACGAGCAGGATCCGGAACTGCATCAGGCGCTGACGCAAATCGGCACCGGTGTGTTTAGTCCTTCAGAGCCGGGGCGCTATCGTGACCTGCTGGATTCGTTGATTAACTTTGGCGACCACTATCAGGTGCTGGCGGATTACCGTAGCTACGTAGATTGCCAGGATAAAGTCGATGAGCTGTATCGTCATCCGGAAGAGTGGACCATGAAAGCGATGCTTAATATCGCCAATATGGGCTATTTCTCCTCCGACCGTACGATTCAGGAGTATGCCGACCATATCTGGCATATCGACCCCGTCCGGCTGTAGCCGTTCGTGCACTAAAACACACGGGGCCAGATGGCCTAATGCTGGTCACTTAAGGTGACCAGCATTTTTTTATGGTGTATCACGGGTCCGGTCAGCTGCTTAGGACGCCAGAGAGAGTTCAGTCTTTCCCACGCGCTGCGCCAGCCATTCAGCGATCCGCGCCTGCTGCTCGTCGTTCAGCCACATCCCCTGTTTCGTCCGACGCCAGATGGCATCGTCAAGGCTGCGTACCCATTCATGCTCGACCAGGTATTTTAGCTCGGCTGCGTAAAACTCATGGCCAAAGTCTTCACCCAGATCGTTCAGCGAGGACGCACCGGAGAGGATCAGTTCGCTGTTGCTGCCGTAGGTGCGGGCATAGTGGCGCGCCATGGATTCGCTGATAAAGGCGAAGCGGCGACGGAGTTTCGCTGCGTAATCATCCCGGTCACCGCCGATATCACCGCCGGGTAACACGGCAGTTTTGGTCCACGCCGGACCGATCCCTTTATAGTATGGCGTCAGTTTTTCCAGCGCGTGTTCGGCCAGCTTGCGATAGGTGGTCAGCTTACCGCCAAACACCGACAGCAGCGGTGCCTGACCATTTTCATCATGAATATCAAGGGTATAATCGCGGGTGATGGCCTGCGGTGAATCCGATTCATCATCACACAGCGGGCGGACGCCGGAGTAGGTCCAGACGATATCGTCGCGCGACAGCGTTTTCTTGAAGTGGGCGTTGTAGGCCTTCAGCAGATAGTTTATCTCGTTGTCATCGATCGCCACTTTTTGCGGATCGCCGTTGTACTCCACGTCGGTGGTGCCGATGATCGAGAACTCATCCATCCACGGGATGACGAAGACAATACGCTTATCTTCGTTTTGCAGAATGTAGGCCTGCTTCTGGGTATGCACCCGCGGCACCACGATATGGCTGCCTTTGATCAGGCGGATGCCGTACGGCGAGCGTAGCTGCATACCGTCGTCAAAGAACTGTTTGACCCACGGGCCGGTCGCGTTGACCAGTCCCCGGGCCTGCCAGGTAAATTTCTCGCCGGTATCGATATCCTCGGCTTCAACAATCCACAGACCGTTTTCGCGTTTTGCCGAGAGAGCCCGGGTACGGGTACGGACCTCGCCGCCTTTGCGTTCCACCATCTGTGCGTTAGCCAGTACCAACCGCGCATCGTCGACCCAGCAGTCAGAATATTCGAAACCGCGCACAATTTCAGGTTTAAGCACTGATTCTGCGCCAAATCGCAACCCGGTTGAGCTGGGTAAACTGGTGCGTTTACCGAGATGATCGTACATAAACAGACCCACCCGGATCATCCAGGCCGGGCGCAGGTGCGGGCGATGGGGCAGGCGAAAACGCATCGGGAAGGCGAGATGCGGCGCCATTTTTAGCAGCACTTCGCGCTCGGCCAGCGCTTCGCTGACCAGGCGGAATTCGTAGTGTTCAAGGTAGCGCAGCCCGCCGTGAATCAGCTTTGAGCTGGCGCTGGAGGTGGCGCAGGCGAGATCGCGTGCTTCCAGCATCAGGACGGATAAACCACGCCCGGCGGCGTCTGCCGCGATACCGGCACCGTTGATGCCTCCCCCTATCACAATCAGATCTTTGGTTTCCACGTTCGCTACCTCTGGCACTTTCGTTTAAGCTCACAAATGTTCGATATCGCTCAATATAGCAAACAAACGCGCCTTTGGTAACATCAAAAAAACATTTCAGAGTGATGCATGTAACATATTGGTGTTTAATTGCCGTCTGACGGTAAACTAGGCAGTAGAATCATGGCCGGTTACCGCCCGTAAAAACCCCTGCTATATATAGAGAACAGAGCACATGGACCACTTTGAATGTATCAACGTAGAAGAAGCGCACCAGAAACTGCATCAGGCGATGGCGGTGCTGGTGGATATTCGCGACCCGCAGAGCTTTGCGATGGGGCACACGCCGGGCGCGTTTCATCTGACCAACGATACGCTGGGCGCGTTTATGCGCGATAACGATGTTGAAACCGCAGTGATGGTGATGTGCTACCACGGCAACAGCAGCAAAGGCGCCGCGCAGTATCTACTGCAGCAGGGCTATGACAAGGTCTACAGCGTGGATGGCGGTTTTGATGCGTGGCATCGCCACTTCCCGGCGGAAGTGGAGCATGGCGCGCTGTAAGCGTCTTTTCCTGGCCAGCCGTCGGCTGGTCGATGCCGTTGATAAGGTGCGGCACTCTCTTGCTGGCTGATGCTGTCTCAAGGCCATAAGCGCGACGGCCCCGTGGCGTCAGTGGCGTACATCTCCTGCAACTCGACGGGTTTAGTGTATATACTAGCCCCCTTTGTGTGGAATAAGCGACCCGCTGTATGTTAATGATTACCTCTTTTGCTAACCCGCGTGTGGCCCAGGCGTTTGTCGACTATATGGCGACGCAAGGCATTATCCTGACCATTCAGCAGCATGAGCAGAGTGATGTCTGGCTGGCTGATGAGAGCCAGGCCGGGCGGGTGCAGACTGAACTGGCTCGCTTTCTGGAAAACCCGGCCGACCCGCGCTATCTGGCGGCCAGCTGGCAGTCCGGACACACCAACAGCGGTCTGCGCTACCAGCGCTTTCCCTTTTTTGCCACCCTGCGCCGTAACGCCGGACCTTTTACGTGGGCGGTGCTGATCGCCTGTATTCTGGTCTTTGTGCTGCAAAATCTTATCGGCGACCAGCCGGTGATGTTGCTGCTGGCCTGGCCGTATGATCCGTCACTGAAATTTGAGGCCTGGCGCTACTTTAGCCATGCTTTCATGCACTTCTCGCTGATGCATATTCTGTTCAACCTGCTATGGTGGTGGTACCTCGGCGGCGCGGTGGAAAAACGTATTGGCACCGGCAAGCTGGTGGTCATCACCGTGATTAGCGCCCTGTTGAGCGGGTTTATCCAGCATCAATATAGCGGTCCCTGGTTTGGCGGTTTGTCCGGCGTAGTCTATGCGTTGATGGGCTATGTCTGGCTGCGGGGCGAGCGGGATCCGCAAAGCGGCATCTATTTACAGCGCGGCCTGATCCTCTTCTCTTTAGTATGGTTAGTGGCTGGATGGTTTGATGTTTTTGGCATGTCGATAGCGAACGGCGCGCACGTGGCAGGTTTGTTGACCGGGCTGGCGATGGCGTTTGTCGATACTCAGCATGTGCGAAAGCGAACATAGCGCCTCTTCACCGGGCTCTCTGTGAAGTGAGTCTTATAATCCCAGGGATATTTCATGAAACAAACACAACGTCATGACGCGATTATCGAGCTGGTAAAAAAACAGGGATATGTCAGTACGGAAGAACTGGTCGAGCAGTTTGCCGTCAGCCCGCAGACCATTCGTCGTGACCTGAATGACCTCGCTGAACAGAAGATGATCCTGCGTCATCACGGCGGTGCGGCGCTGCCGTCCAGTTCGGTGAACACCTCGTGGCACGACCGAAAAGCCACCCAAACGCAGGAAAAAGAGCGCATTGCCCGTAAGGTGGCAAGCCAAATTCCCGACGGCGCCACGCTGTTTATTGATATTGGCACCACCCCGGAAGCCGTCGCGCACGCGCTGCTGGAGCATAACGATCTGCGTATCGTCACCAATAACCTCAACGTCGCCACCACGCTGATGGTGAAAGAGGACTTCCGCATTATTCTGGCCGGTGGCGAGCTGCGCAGCCGTGACGGGGGCATTATCGGCGAAGCGACGCTGGATTTTATCTCCCAGTTTCGCCTGGATTTCGGCATTCTCGGCATCAGTGGCGTTGACAGTGACGGTTCACTGCTGGAGTTTGATTACCATGAGGTGCGGACCAAGCGCGCGATCATTGAAAACTCGCGCCATGTGATGCTGGTAGTGGATCACTCGAAGTTTGGCCGTAACGCGATGGTGAATATGGGCAGCATCAGCATGGTCGATGCAGTCTACACCGATGTGATGCCGCCGGCAGGCGTGCTGAAGGTCATTACCGAGAATAACGTTCAGCTGGAACTGTGCTAAACGGCGTCAGACGCCGTATCCCATCATTTTAAGCAACCGCTGGGCATGCTGAACGGCATCCTGGCGGTGTGCGACTCCCAGCTTCTGATACAGATTACGAATATGGGTTTTAATGGTCGTGGCCGCAACGTCCAGTTCACCCGCGATCTGCTCATTGCTATAGCCGGAGTAGATAAGCCCTAATACCTGCCATTCGCGTTGGGTCAGCGGGCTGGTGCGGATCAGCTCCGGGACTTCCGGGTGGCTCAGCAGGCGCTCGACAAAGCCTTCATCAAAGTGAGCAAATTTATGGCGATGGTGCTGGTTAATATCGCGCAGGATGCGCTGGGCGCGGTGCTGCTCCAGCTCTGGCAGGGTATTTAACTGGATAAGCTGACGCAGCTGCTGCGCCATGGCTTCGCCTTCAATCACAAAGTGATTAATAAACCCGGTGCGGTTAGCGAGGGCCAGCGCTTCAAGCAGCACTTTTTGCGCTTCGCCTTTGCGTCCCGCCTGCCAGTACAGCTGGTTGAGCAGCAGCAGGTTGCGGTTGATATCGCTCATCAGGCGCAGCGAACGCGCGTTGTCGTTTAACTCTTCCAGTACCATTTCCGCCGAGTCAAAATCACCCAGCAGGATCTGCGCCCGGGCAATGTTGCGCCACTGGCTTTGCAGGAAGTGGTTATTGGCAAATTCTGGTTTTGGCGTCTGGCGCAGCCAGTTGGCCGCCGCGGCTTTGTCGCCGACCATCTGCCAGTAGATCACCCGGACCTTGTCGGCGTTCGACACCCAGTCGCTATGGTAGTGACCGTTGCCGAGCAGGTTTTCCAGACGATTGAGATGGCTGCGGGCGTTATCCAGATCCCCGCGCGCCAGCGAGCACTGGACCATCAAGGCCAGGCATTGCAGCTGCTGTTGCGGCTGATAGGTCGCCAGCACTTCCATCCCGCTACGGGCTGAGGCTTCTGCTTCGTCCAGACGCGCCCATGCCCACAGCAGCTGCGCACGAATACGCAGCAGGAACTCATGCATCGGTAGCTGTTCGAGATGCTGTTCCCGGATCAGCTGGAAGGCTTTCTCTTGAACTTCCCACGCGGCTTGCAGGAAGCCCTGGGCAAACAGAATTTCACTTTGCTGGATCATGCTCCACAGCGCGTAGTGCCAGATATCGTGGCGACGGGCCATCTGTTCCGTCTGCTGCATCACCGCCAGCGATTTACTCAACTGGCCTTTGCAATGCAGGACTTCACCGTGCACCGAAGTGGCGACGATGCGGCTGTAGTAGCTGGCCAACGGCAGCTCGTCGAGGGCGACCATTGCCAGACGCTCAGCCTCTTCCTGATCGCCGGCGTTAATGGCCACCTGCGCGCGCAGGGCGTTGAAATCGCCATGCATGGCGGTATCCAGCTTAATATCCATCTCCTGCTCGGCACGGGCCAACAGAGTATTGACTTCGCTGTAGCGGTGCTGGCTTTGCATCAGCCAGGCCTGCAACAGAATCAGGCGCGGGTTTTCCAGCAGGCTTGACCACGGCAGCGCCGCCAGCGACTGCTCAAGCAGCCCCAGCTCGCTGTGGTTAAACATGCCCCAGGCGTGATTGAGCAGGATATCGCGCAGCATTTTTGCATCGCCGGCCGCCAGTGCATGATGGATAGCTTCGCTCGGGAAGCCGAGCGCCATCCAGCCTTCTGCGGCGGAGCGATGGATTTCAGGGAGTTCGGTTGCCAGTTCCCACTGGCAGCGCTGACGCAGGAAGTTGCCGAAAAGAGGGTGATAGCGGAACCATTCACCGGAATCATCCATCCGCTGCATGAACAGGCCCTGACGTTCAATCTCTTCCAGCTGCATCTGGCCGTTATCTTCACCGGTCACGCGCACGATAAGCGCATCGTTCATTGAACGTAGCAGCGAGCTTTTCAGCAGGACATTGCGCGTCCGGGCATCGACATTATCCAGCACCTCATCCACCAGGTAATCGGACAGGTGGCTGGCGTTAATACCGGCCAGACGTCGGGCGGAGTGGTGAGCGGAGGAGTTGTTCTGGCGTGCAGACAGGGCAATCAGCTGCAGTGCGGTTGCCCAGCCGGCGACATCGTCACACAGCCGGCGGCTGTCTTCTGCTTCAATCGGTGACGTCAGGCGACAGTCGAAAAATTGTTTGGCTTCCTGATGGGTGAACGCCAGCTGTTGGCTGCCGATCTCCAGCAGTTGATCGCGGACCCGCAGGTTGGCAATGCCAAGCTGCGGCAGGTTACGCGAGAGCACCACCAGGGTCATATTTTCGGGTTGGTGGCGCAGGAAGAAGCGCATCGCATCATGAATCACCGGGTTGTTGATCAGGTGATAGTCATCGATGATCAGGTACAGCGGATGCTGCCAGCTGGCAAGTTCAATAAACAGCTGCGCGAAGAGCGAGGGGAGGCTGGCATACTGGCGCTTCTGCACCATCGCCTCGCTGGCGGCGCAGTGCCCACCGGTAGCCTGCTGAACGGAGGCGATCAGATAACTGGCAAAACGTTCCTGTTGGTTGTCGCCTTCATCGAGCGAGAACCACCCAAGTTCTTTTTTCCCCGCCGCCCACTGTGAGATGAGCGTGGTCTTGCCATAGCCTGCCGGGCTGGTGACCAACACGAGACGGTAATTGTTCGCGCCGGAAAGTTTCGCCAGTAATCGCTCGCGAACCACAGTGTGTTCAAGGCGGACTGGACGACCTAATTTAGACGGAATCAACATAGTTAATCATTTCGCTGTGCAAGAGAGGTTTGCGATTTTTTTTGCGCTTCGTAATTAATGACTATTAAGGTCGGCGATTATGAAAGTTATTGCAAGTTATGTCCGAATTTTATGCTCTTGAATTTGCACCAGGTCACAAATTCCTCATTAAATCACTCGCATGGTAAAACCGGTACCAGTGGGCGTGGAGCCTGGGTTTGATCGCACTTTCAGCGGCGATGAAATGAATTTCACTGCATTTTCTTGTAGTTGCATGTTTTTATTAAATTAATGTCAGCAAATTCTTAGAAATAAGTGTTTTGACGTATTGAGCATCCCGGAGAGGATTATTTTTACACAATGTTTATTTTTATTTGGTGATAATTGCGCAAGGGTATTGGGTTGAGCGCCATGTTTCGCCCTGTAACAGATTTTGTCCCTCTATCGCCCCCCGGCGTGGTGATTTATTCAGCAAATTTTTCTCAGAGAGCTACCGTTATAGTGGCCACGATCACACTTTTCGCTCATCCCTGCTGCTCCTCCCTGCCTAATCCCCATCGGGATGAGGACGTCGCTGCAGGAGGTCGGCACACTAACGCCAACGTTTTAGTAAAGGACCCGGATTTCTTATGTCACAGACTTCTTTTAATAAAGATCAGTTTCAGGCTGCACTGACCCGTCAGTGGCAGCATCTTGGCTTACAGTCCGCTTCTGAGATGACGCAGCGTCAGTGGTGGCACGCCGTGAGCGGCGCGCTGGCCGAGCTGTTATCGGCTCAGCCGATCGCGAAACCCGCGAAAGGACAGCGACACGTCAACTACATCTCGATGGAGTTTTTGATTGGCCGCCTGACCGGTAACAACCTGCTGAACCTCGGCTGGTATCAAGGGGTGAGCGATGAGCTGAAAGCGCACGACATCCACCTGACCGACCTGCTGGAAGAAGAGATCGATCCGGGACTGGGTAACGGCGGCCTGGGCCGTCTGGCAGCCTGTTTCCTCGACTCCATGGCGACCGTAGGCCAGTCAGCAACCGGCTATGGCCTCAATTATCAATACGGTCTGTTCCGCCAGTCTTTCAACGATGGCCAGCAGATTGAAGCACCTGATGACTGGGGGCGTAGTCGCTACCCATGGTTCCGCCATAACGAACAGCTGGACGTACAGGTCGGGCTGGGCGGTAAGGTGAGCAAGAGCGGTGCCTGGCAGCCGGCGTTTGTGATTACCGGTGAAGCCTGGGATCTGCCGGTACTGGGCTATCGCAATAACGTCGCGCAGCCGCTGCGTTTATGGCAGGCGACCCACGCGCATCCGTTTAACCTGACCAAATTTAACGACGGCGATTTCCTGCGTGCTGAACAGCAGGGTATCGACGCGGCCAAACTGACTAAAGTACTCTACCCGAACGACAACCACCAGGCAGGGAAAAAGCTGCGTCTGATGCAGCAGTACTTCCAGTGCGCCTGTTCGGTTGCCGATATTCTGCGTCGTCATCATCTGGCAGGCCGCAAGCTGGCCGAGCTGGCGGATTACGAAGTGATCCAGCTTAACGACACGCACCCGACGATTGCCATCCCTGAACTGCTGCGCGTGCTGATCGATGAGCACCAGCTGAGCTGGGACGATGCATGGGCTATTACCAGCAAAACCTTCGCCTATACCAACCACACGCTGATGCCTGAAGCGCTGGAGTGCTGGGACGAGAAGCTGGTCAAAGCGCTGCTGCCGCGTCACATGCAGATCATTAACGAAATCAACAAACAGTTTAAAACCCTGGTTGAGAAAACCTGGCCGGGCGATAAGCAGGTGTGGGCGAAACTGGCGGTGGTGCATGACAAGCAGGTTCGTATGGCGAACATGTGCGTGGTCAGCGGCTTCGCGGTGAACGGCGTGGCGGCACTGCACTCCGATCTGGTGGTGAAGGATCTGTTCCCGGAATATCACCAGCTGTGGCCGAACAAATTCCATAACGTTACCAACGGCATCACGCCGCGCCGCTGGATTAAACAGTGCAACCCGGCCCTGGCCGCGCTGCTGGATAAGACGCTGAAGAAAGAGTGGGCTAACGACCTCGATCAGCTGATTAATCTTGAAAAATATGCCGATGATGCGGCGTTCCGTAAAACGTATCGTGACATCAAGCTGGCGAACAAAGTCCGTCTGGCGGAGTTCGTTAAGCTGCGTACCGGTATCGAGATTAACCCGCAGGCGATTTTCGATATCCAGATCAAGCGTCTGCACGAGTACAAACGTCAGCACCTCAACCTGCTGAACATCCTGGCGCAGTACAAAGAGATTCGTGAAAATCCGCAGGCAGACCGTGTACCGCGCGTATTCCTGTTTGGCGCGAAAGCGGCACCGGGCTACTACCTGGCGAAGAACATCATTTTCGCTATCAACAAGGTAGCGGAAGCGGTCAATAACGACCCGCTGGTGGGCGATAAGCTGAAAGTGGTGTTCCTGCCGGATTATTGTGTCTCCGCGGCGGAAATGCTGATCCCAGCGGCGGATATCTCTGAGCAGATCTCCACGGCAGGTAAAGAAGCCTCCGGTACCGGCAACATGAAGCTGGCGCTGAACGGCGCATTGACCGTCGGCACTCTGGACGGCGCGAACGTTGAAATCGCTGAGCAGGTCGGCGAGGAAAACATCTTTATCTTCGGTAACACCGTCGAAGAAGTGAAAGCGCTGAAGGCGAAAGGCTATGACCCTCTGAAATGGCGTAAGAAAGACAAGCTGCTGGATGCGGTGCTGAAAGAGCTGGAAAGCGGTAAGTACAGCGATGGCGATAAACACGCCTTCGACCAGATGCTGCACAGCCTGCTGAAAGGCGGCGACCCGTACCTGGTGCTGGCGGACTTCGAAGCCTATGTGGCGGCGCAGAAGCAGGTGGATGAATTGTACCGTGACCAGGAAGCCTGGACGCGCGCGACCATTCTGAATACTGCGCGTTGCGGTATGTTCAGCTCCGACCGCTCTATCCGCGATTATCAACAACGTATCTGGCAGGCAAAACGCTAAGGACGGGCCTATGGAGACTCAACGCCTTGATAACGCCGCGCTGGCGGCAGGGATAAGCCCTGACTACATCAATGCGCATGGTAAGCCGCAGTCTATTGCTGCGTCGACGAAAAAGCGTCTGCTTGATGCGATGCATCGGACCACTGCCGCCACGAAAGTGGCGGTCGATCCCCTGCCGGTGGTGAAGGTGTTCACCCACGGGAAAAAAATGTCGCTGCCGGTCGCCGGCAGCGGTGAATTCCAGTGGATCCTCACTACCGAAGAGGGGAAGCAGTATCAGGGCAAGGTTAGCGGCGGCGATACGCTGCCGCTGCCGGTGAAACTCCCGGAAGGCTATCATTCACTGACGCTCACCCAGGATGGGGAGCGCTGGCACTGTCGGGCGATTGTCGCGCCCGTACGCTGCTATGAACCTCAGGCGCTGAAAGAGGGCCAAAAGTTGTGGGGCGCCTGCGTGCAGCTCTATACGCTGCGCTCAGAGAACAACTGGGGAGTGGGCGACTTTGGCGATTTACGTGCGATGCTGCCGCAAATCGCTCAGCGCGGCGGGGCGTTTATCGGCCTCAACCCGATTCATGCGCTCTATCCAGCAAACCCGGAAAGCGCCAGCCCATACAGCCCGTCTTCGCGGCGCTGGCTGAACGTTATCTATATCGACGTGAACGCGGTCGATGATTTCCGGTTGAACAAAGAAGCCCAGGCCTGGTGGCACTCACCGGAGACGCAGCAGGCTTTACAGGCGGCGCGTCAGACCGAGGATGTGGATTACACCGCGGTCACCGCGTTGAAAATGACTGCGTTGCGCATGGCCTGGCAGCGTTTTTCTGCCCGCAACGATGACGCCATGACGGCGTTTCGTCAGTTCGTGCTGCGCGAGGGCGAAAGCCTGTACTGGCAGGCGGCATTTGATGCGCTGCATGCCTGGCAGGTTCAGCAAGATCCGCTGCGCTGGGGCTGGCCGGCATGGCCAAAAGCCTACCAGGATATCACCAGCCCTGAAGTGAAAGCCTTCTACACTGAACATGCTGATGAGGTGAGTTTCTACCTCTGGCTGCAGTGGTTGGCCTGGTCACAGTTTGCCGACTGCTGGCAGACTAGCCAACGAGATGCGATGCCGATTGGCCTGTATCGCGATCTGGCGGTTGGTGTGGCGGAAGGGGGATCGGAAACCTGGTGTGACCGTGAGCTGTACTGCCTGAAAGCCTCCGTTGGTGCACCGCCGGACATTCTCGGTCCGCTGGGACAAAACTGGGGCCTGCCGCCGATGGATCCGCATATCATCGTCTCCCGGGCGTATGAGCCGTTTATCGAACTGCTGCGGGCCAACATGCAAAACTGCGGCGCGCTGCGTATCGACCACGTGATGTCGGTCCTGCGTCTGTGGTGGATCCCGTACGGCGAAACCGCCGACCACGGGGCCTATGTGCAGTATCCGGTGGACGATCTGCTGTCGATTCTGGCGCTGGAGAGTCAGCGTCAGCGCTGCATGGTGATCGGCGAAGACCTCGGTACGGTGCCGGTAGAGATTGTCGGCAAGCTGCGTAAGAGCGGCGTTTATTCCTACAAAGTGCTCTATTTCGAAAATGACCACGAGAAGAATTTCCGCGCGCCGCAGACGTATCCGGTGCAATCAATGGCGGTGGCGACAACGCATGACCTGCCGACGCTGCGCGGCTACTGGGAAAGCGGAGATCTGACGCTGGGCAAATCGTTAGGCCTGTATCCGGATGAAGTGGTGCTGCGCGGTCTGTATCAGGATCGCGAGCTGGCGAAGCAGGGGCTGCTGGACGCCCTGCATGAATACGGCTGCCTGCCAAAACGCGCCGGGCATCATGCTTCGCTGATGGCGATGAGCTCCACTCTGAATCGCGGGATGCAGCGTTATATTGCCGATAGCAACAGCGCGTTGCTGGGGCTGCAGCCGGAAGACTGGCTGGAGATGGCTTCTCCGGTCAATATTCCGGGCACCAGCACCGAGTATCCGAACTGGCGGCGCAAGCTGTCGGTGACCCTTGAGCAGATGTTTGCCGATGAACGGGTGAATAAGCTGATTAAGGATCTGGATAAGCGTCGTAAAGCGGCGGCGAAGAAGAATAAGTAGTATTGCGGTTCCCCGATTGCGGCAGACGCGTAGGGGAACTGTGTAAAAGGTCCCAAGAAAAAGGCCGGGTCGCGACATGCTGACCCGGCCTTTTTTCTATCACACTACCTGACTTACACCACCATCCCCAGCAGCAGACAACCCACCAGGCCGCAGACTGAGATAATGGTTTCCAGCATCGACCAGGACTTGATGGTCTCACCGATGGTCAGGTTGAAGTACTCCTTGAACAGCCAGAAGCCCGGGTCGTTGACGTGAGAGAAGATCACGCTACCTGAGCCCACTGCAATCACCATCAGTTCCGGGCTGACGCCGGTGGTGGCGATCAGCGGAGCCGCAATGCCCCCCGCGGTGATGGCCGCGACGGTTGCCGAGCCCAGTGCGATACGCAGCACGGCGGCGATAGACCAGGCCATAAACAGCGGAGACATGTTGGATTCATGCATGATAGAGGCGATGTATTTATCCATGCCGCTATCTACCAGCACCTGTTTGAAGGCGCCGCCGCCGCCGATGATCAGCAGCATCATGGCGATGATTTTGATCGATGAAGTCAGCGTCTCGTTGATCTGATCCATCGAACGGCCGCGGTTCAGACCGAAGGTGAACAGGGCAATTAAGACCGCGATCAGGGTTGCCATCACCGGGTCGCCAAAGAATTCAGCAACCGGCAGGAAGGCGTGACCTTTTGGCAGCACCATTTCAGCCACGGCGCGCATTGCCATCAGCACCACCGGGACCAGCGAAGTCCAGACGCTGACGCCGAAGCCCGGCATCTCTTCTTCGGTGAAGGTTTTCGGGTTGTGCAGGCCTTCCGGAATCGGTTTATCGATGTTCTTCAGGCAACGGGCATAGACCGGACCGGCCAGAATCACGGTCGGAATAGCCAGCAGCGTACCGTACAGTAAGGTTTTACCCATGTCGGCATGGAAGATGGTGGCGATCGCCGTCGGACCCGGGTGCGGAGGCAGGAAACCGTGGGTAACGGAGAGCGCGGCCGCCATTGGGACACCGACATACAGCAGCGGGATACGAGCAGACGCGGCGATGGTAAAGACCAGCGGCAGCATCAGCACAAAGCCCACTTCATAGAACAGGGCGAAGCCGACGGTAAAACCAGTCAGCACTACTGCCCATTGAATGTGCTTTTTGCCAAATTTGGCGATGAGGGTCGTAGCGATACGCTGAGCGCCACCACAATCCGCCAGCAGCTTACCGAGCATGGCGCCAAAGCCCATGATCAGCGCAAGACTGCCGAGGGTGCCTCCCACGCCGTTTTTAATGGATACGATGACTTTATCCAGCGGCATACCCTGCATCAGTCCGACGGCGAGAGCCACCAGAACCAGCGCGATAAAACCGTTCATTTTGAAGCGGATCATCAGCAGTAATAACAGGGCAACCCCGATAGCAACGATGACTAATGGCATAATTTACCTGGCCTTTCATTTGTTATGGGTAACGTCAAATTTCAATCTCTTTTCGCTTGCTCCCACGCGGGTGGCAAGCGGTGCGGCGCCATAAAATGGACTATCACTCCTGTAAGAAAGGATAGCTGGCTATTTTTATAGCAGCGGTGCCTGAAACAGATGATACGGGTAACATATGCAGGTTGAGAATCACCCGACGGGGGTAAATTTTAAATATGAGACTTAAGTCATACTCTTTCCCGGGTTTTAGCCGGATAGCTTAGCGGGAAATGCTGGGTGGGGGCGTCAGAAAAGCAGCCCGGCAGGTGAAACACCGCCGGGCGTGATACGGAAGGGGAGACTTAGTAGTAGGAGTGCTCGCCGCGCTGGTGTTCGGTCAGGTCGCGCACGCCTTTCAGCTCCGGGAATTCGTTCAGCAGTTGCTTCTCGATCCCTTCTTTCAGGGTCACATCGACCATGGAGCAGCCGTTACATCCGCCGCCGAACTGCAGGATCGCCAGGCCGTCTTCAGTGATTTCCATCAGCGTAACGCGCCCGCCATGGCCGGCCAGCTGCGGGTTAATCTGCGATTGCAGCATGTACTCCACGCGCTCCATCAGCGGTGCATCGTCGGAGACTTTACGCATCTTGGCGTTCGGCGCCTTCAGCGTCAGCTGAGAACCCAGCTGATCGGTTACGAAGTCAATTTCAGCGTCATCGAGGTACGGCGCGCTGAGTTCGTCGACATAGGCGGTCAGTTGCTCAAACTTCAGCGCCGTGTCGGTGGCTTCCACCGCATCCGGTGGGCAGTAGGAAACGCCGCACTCAGCGTTAGGGGTGCCGGGATTGATCACAAATACGCGAATTTGTGTCCCTTCTTCCTGATTGACCAGCAGTTTGGCAAAGTGCGCTTGTGCAGCATCGGAAATACGGATCATAGCGTTGGCCTAATAGTTGACTATTTTACTGGGTTATAATACGCCCATCAGCAGGGGTCTACAAGGTACGGCATATACACCATACCTGAACCGTCGCGGCGCCGTTTCGCAAAAGCAGGCGGGATATCTCGGCGACGGTGCTTCCGGTTGTGACGACATCATCCACAATGGCGATATGGTGACCCTGAACCGGGATTTCAAGCTGAAAGGCATTTTTCAGGTTGCGTCGACGTAATCGGGCGGAGAGTTGATGCTGGGTTGCGGTACGCCGGTGGCGCCGTAACGCATCACTATGCCAGGCGCAGTGCATCCAGCGCGCCAGCGGGAGACAGAGCAGGTCGCTTTGATTGAAACCCCGCCGCCAGTGGCGCCGCTGCCAGAGCGGGACGCTGACGAGCCGGTCCGGCCGGGGTAATTCCGCGCTCTGGCGCAGGCGTAACAGCAGCAGGCGCGCCAGCGCCGGGGCCAGTTCCGGGCGCGCGGTAAACTTCAACTGATGCACCAGGTGGCTCAGCGGTGCCCGGTAGTCATTGACCGCCACCAGACGTTGCCACGGCGGCGGTTTTTGCACGCAGCGTCCGCAGGGCTGCAGGCCGGTGATGGCCGGCAGTCCACACTGCGGGCACAGCGGTTGCGGGTGCAGTAATGCACTGGTGCAGCGCGAACAGATCCCCCATCCGCTGAGCGCCAGCGGCATTTGGCATAGCCAGCATAAGCTGTGTGCTGTTAGCATATTTCACCTCATAGTGATGGAAAGAGAACAGTAACTGATGAACGACATCTGGTGGCAAACCACGGGCGAAGGAAATTGTCATCTTGTGCTGCTGCACGGCTGGGGGCTGAATGCCGGGGTATGGGATGGCGTCGTGTCGGAACTGGCCTCGCATTTTACGCTACATCTGGTCGACCTGCCG
The DNA here is from genome assembly GCF_051131735.1 of Klebsiella sp. B345. NCBI lineage: Bacteria > Pseudomonadati > Pseudomonadota > Gammaproteobacteria > Enterobacterales > Enterobacteriaceae > Klebsiella > Klebsiella sp. B345. The sequence goes on along the minus strand of NZ_CP180443.1, from coordinate 2,551,934 downwards.
GGCTACGGCCGCAGTCGTGGTTTTGGCGCACTGTCGCTGGACGCGATGGCGCAGCTGGTGGTGGAAAAAGCGCCGGAAAGGGCGGTCTGGTTGGGCTGGAGCCTCGGCGGGCTGGTGGCCAGTCAGGTGGCGTTGCAGCATCCTGAGCGGGTGCTGGGGCTGGTGACCGTTGCCTCTTCCCCTTGTTTCGGTGCCGATGGCGACTGGCCGGGTATCAAGGCGGAGGTGTTGAGCGGTTTCCAGCAGCAGCTGAGCGAGGATTTTCAGCGCACCGTTGAGCGTTTTCTGGCGCTGCAGACCATGGGTACAGAAAGTGCGCGTCAGGACGCCCGGGCGTTGAAAAGCACGGTACTGTCGCTACCTATGCCCTCCACTGAGGTATTAAATGGCGGCCTGGAGATCCTCAAAACCACGGACCTGCGCCAGCCGCTGGCGGCGTTAACGATGCCGTTTATCAGGCTGTATGGCCGACTGGATGGTCTGGTGCCGCGCAAAATCGTGCCCCTGCTGGATGCCTCATGGCCGCAGAGCGAATCTCTCGTCTTTGATAAAGCCGCCCACGCGCCGTTTATCTCGCACCCGCAGGCGTTTTGCCACCCGCTGGTGGCGCTGAAAAACCGCCTGAGCAATTATTTGTAGCCAGCTGTGGCAAAAATCCCGGTCAAAGCAATACTTAGGTTGTCACGGAGAAAATGAATTTCGGTCATTACCGTGTCCTATAAAAACAACCTGATGGAGAGTTAGGCTATGAAACTTATTACGGGTATTGCTGCATCTCTGGTTATTGGATCCCTGTCTTTCGGCGTATTTGCGGCGAAAGAGATTCAAAAAGATGAAGTTGCGTCGATGAATTTGACGAAAGTCGGAAGCATTACCACCTCTAAAACGACATCTCCGATGGATGCAAAACGCGATCTGTCGAAGAAAGCGGATGAGCTGGGCGGCAAGTATTTTGTGGTCATTGCCGGTGAGAAAAACGAGAAAACCGTGCACGCTAACGCCGACGTCTACAAATAAGCAAAAAGCGGGTCCTCAGGACCCGCTTTTTGCTGTGCTCTTCCCGCCGTCATGGCGTTCAGCGCAGTGCCCACCACTCCCGTAAACAGGCGTTGCCCTCCGGGCAGCTTTTGCAGTTACCGGACAAGCAGCTGTCTTTGTCTTCCTTGATACGCATGACTTTTCCCATGGCTTCCAGGCGACTCAGCATGGCGTCAACCAGCGGCTGCGGCGTATGGAGACGGGCGCTGAGTTGCGTCGCCTCCATACGGCCCTGCAGGGCCAGCATATCGCGGACTTCAATCAGTGACGCCATCATGGTTTCCTAGTGGCAATCCCCTGCCGGACTCTGGCAGCAGGATGACGGCGTTTTGCGCGTGGCCAACAGCGAGACGTCCACCCGGCTACGCGCCCGGCGCAGCAGACCAAAGACCACGACGTTAAACAGGATCACCGACAGGATGCACACCAGGCTATAGCGGGGATGCTGGCTGAAGCTGACGGTCTGGTAGTACAGCGTCGAGAGTGAATAGGCGATGTTCAGCCCCCACAGGATGGAGAATGACATCCAGCCACGGCTGGATTCGCGGGCGATAGCCCCCATCACCGAGATGCACGGAATATAGAGCAGAACGAAAATCAGGTAGCTGTAGGCGGCCGCAGCGCTGCCGAACTTGCTGCCCATCACGCCCATGGCGCCGGTTTCCATTTCACCATCGCCTTTGCTGGCTTCGATAGGGTTAGCCAGCACGCTCAGGCTGAAGGTATCTTTCAGGCTCTGCCACGTCTCGTCTACCGCCGCCAGCAGCTCGTCACCGAGGTGGAACTCCTGCGGGTTAAAGGCTTCATTCTGGATATCTTCCGCGGTGTAGAGCGTGTTCAGCGTCCCGACTACCACCTCTTTGGCCATCGCACCGGTAAACAGCCCGACGGTCGCCTGCCAGTTATCTTCATGCACGCCGATCGGTTTGAAAATCGGGGTGATCACCCGGCTGACCGACGCCAGCGCCGAATCGTTGATGTTGTTCACCAGTTTCCCGTTGAGCGAGAAGCTGTTCAGGGCGCTGAGGAAGATACTGACGATCACGATAACTTTACCCGCGCGCAGGACGAAGCCTTTCAGGCGCTGCCAGGTCTGAATGATCAGGCTCTTAATATGCGGAACGTGATAGACCGGAAGCTCCATGACGAACGGCGAGGCTTCGCCACGCATAATGGTGTGTTTAAGCATCAGGCCGGTCAGGATCGCCATCACAATGCCAAGCAGATACAGCGAGAACACCGCCAGCGCACCGTTCTGACCGAAAAACGCAGCGGCGAAGACGGCGAAGATCGCCAGACGTGCGCCGCAGGACATAAACGGCGCCATCATGATAGTCATCAAGCGTTCACGCGGCGCATCCAGCGTGCGCGCCCCCATCACCGACGGGACGTTACAGCCGAAGCCGACAATCAACGGCACGAAGGATTTGCCCGGCAGGCCCAGCGCCTGCATCAGACGGTCCATAACGAACGCCGCCCGCGCCATATAACCGGAATCCTCAAGGAAGGAGAGGAACAGGTACATCATGCCAATCTGCGGCACCAGCGGCAGGACGGTATTGATACCGCCGCCAATCCCCTGGGCCAGAAAAACGGTCAGCCAGTCTGGAAGATGCAGCGTGTAGCCCAGCCACTGGATACCGTGGATAAAGATGGCGACGGAGCCGGCGTCGAAGAACGGCTGCAGCGCGCCGCCGATGTTGATCGCCAGCAGGAACATCAGGTACATGACAAACAGGAACACCGGTAGCCCCAGCACGCGGCTGAGGACGATTTTATCCATCGCGGCGGTAAAGCGGCTCGGTTCAGCGGTCAGAGTGTTGCTGACCGCATCGCAGATGGCGGCGATGCTTTGATAACGGGCATCGGCAATATGTAGCGCCGGATCGTCAATCTCGTTGCTCAGGTTGGCGAGCGCGGCGTCTAATTTATGCTCGGCATTGCCGGCATTGCCGGCATTGCCGGCGTATGCGCGGCTGTAAATATCGCCCTCCAGCATCTGCAGACCCAGCCAGCAGCGTTGACGTTCCGGGATGTCCTGCGCCATCTCCTGGGCCAGCAGGTTGGCTTCACGCAGCAGCGGCTGCGGATAGTGCACCAGTTCGAGCGCGGTATTTTGCTGGTGGCGATCGACCGCCATTTTTAAGGCTTCAATCCCGCGACCGCGCGTAGAAACCAGCGGGATCACCGGGCAGCCGAGACGAGCTGCGAGCGCATCAACGTCGATACGGATTTTTTGTTTCTCGGCGATATCCAGCATATTCAGGGCGACGATGCAGGGGAAACCGAGTTCCAGTAACTGGAGGGTCAGGTAGAGGTTACGTTCCAGGTTTGAGGCGTCGACCACGTTAATCAGCATGTCGGCGTCGCCGCTCAGAATATAGTGGCAGGCTATTTGCTCATCCAGAGAGGTTTGCGAAGAGATGGTGGTGAGCGAGTAAGTTCCCGGAAGGTCAACCAGCGTGACCTGGTGGTCCGTGGTGGTAAACGCCCCTTCTTTACGCTCAACGGTCACCCCGGCCCAGTTGCCTACGCGCTGGCGGGCGCCGGTGAGCTGGTTGAATAAGGTTGTTTTACCGGAATTAGGATTTCCAATTAAACCAATGGTTAATTTTTTCATATTTCAGACTCTAAGTGCCGGGCCGGCGTTATTGTGCAACCGCTTCCAGTTCGATTAAATCGAGATCTTTTTTACGTAATACCAGGCTCACGCGCCGGGTTTCGATATGAACAGGATCGCCAAGCGGTGCGACGCGAACCACACTAAAAGAAGAGCCTGGCAGCATTCCAAGAGACAGCAGTTTCTGACGATAAGCCGGGCTAATATCGCGAGAGAAACCAGTGATTTTCCACGCACTATGAGGAGTGAATTGCATAGGGCCTACTTGTCATCGCTAAGTCAATGAGAATGGATTGCATGCGATAGCCACACCGCGCCGGGGAGCATCGCCAACGGAGAAAATATATACTAACTACGAATGATGATAATGATAATGGTTTTTATCATCAATACATAACCAGTGTAATAATCAACTTAGACCGGCAAATTTGCCTGTTTTTTGATATGACGCAAGGTCTGTGACATAGGGAAAAATAAAGGCAAAGTGAGCTGCTGTTGTTAATGTTTAATTAAGGTTTCATTGGTTAACAAAATGAAATCTTTAGGCGGGGAATATTTACTCATTTAATTAACCGTAATTAACGGTAATTAACCCGTTACCAGAATATATAAACGCTCAGAGGTTGTTGGCCGAGGGAAAGGGAATGGCGAATGTTGCGGGAATGAAAACGGCCCCTCGTCAGAGGGGCCGGGAAGGCATTAGCGTTTTTTGCCCATTGCCGCAGCCAGCGCGTCCATCATGGCGCTGTTACCGGTAGACGCTGTTTCACGGCCACGAGGTTTCGCCGTTTTCGCTGCCGGGCGGTTACCCTGCGGGCGTTCATTGCCGCCGCTGCGCCGGGCGTTGCTCTCGCCTGGTTGCTCGTCCAGACGCATGGTTAAGGCGATACGCTTACGCTGCAGGTCGACCTCCATCACTTTCACCTGCACGATATCACCGGCTTTGACCACGGTATGCGGGTCTTCGACGAATTTATTCGACAGCGATGAAATATGTACGAGGCCATCCTGGTGAACGCCGATATCGACAAAGGCGCCAAAGTTGGTGACGTTGGTGACCGCCCCTTCAAGCACCATGCCGGGCAGCAGGTCGTTCATGGTTTCCACGCCGTCTGCAAACTTCGCGGTTTTAAACTCCGGACGCGGGTCACGGCCAGGCTTTTCCAGCTCTTTGATGATGTCGGATACCGTTGGCACACCAAACTTGTCATCGGTGAAATCGGCGGCTTTCAGGTTGCGCAGTTCGCTGCTGTTGCCCATCAGGTCGTTTAACGCCTGTTGGGTGGCGGCCAGAATGCGCTCCACGATCGGGTAGGCTTCCGGGTGCACGGTAGAGGCATCCAGCGGGTTATCACCGTGGTTGATGCGCAGGAAGCCGGCGCACTGTTCAAAGGCTTTTGGCCCGAGGCGGCTCACTTTCAGCAGTTGCTGGCGGTTCTGGAACTGACCGTTTTCATCGCGCCAGGCGACGATATTCTGCGCCATCATCCGGGTCAGGCCGGCCACGCGGGTAAGCAGCGGCACCGACGCGGTGTTCAGGTCTACGCCGACGGCGTTTACGCAGTCTTCGACGACCGCATCCAGCTTACGCGCCAGCTGCGACTGGCTAACGTCGTGCTGATACTGGCCCACGCCGATGGATTTCGGGTCGATTTTAACCAGCTCGGCCAGCGGGTCCTGCAGACGACGGGCGATAGATACCGCACCACGAATGGAGACGTCGAGGTCCGGGAATTCCAGCGCTGCGAGTTCGGAGGCGGAGTAGACGGAGGCGCCTGCTTCGCTAACGATCACCTTCTGCGCAGTAACTTTCGGGAACTGCTGCTGCACGTCGAGGAAGAAACGCTCGGTTTCACGGGAAGCGGTGCCGTTACCGATCGCCACCAGCTCGACGTTGTGTTTTTCGCACAGCGCAGCCACGGCAACCGCCGCTTTAGCGGCCTGCCCGGTGTGCGGGTAGATGGTATCGGTGGCCACCAGTTTGCCGGTGCCATCGACAACCGCGACCTTGACCCCGGTACGCAGGCCAGGATCGAGGCCCATGGTGGCGCGCAGACCGGCAGGTGCCGCCATCAGCAGATCGTGCAGGTTACGGGCAAAGACATTGATCGCTTCATCTTCCGCGCGTTCACGGACGGTGCCCATTAGCTCGGTTTCGAGGTGCATCAGCACCTTGATGCGCCAGGTCCAGCTCACCACGCCTTTACGCCAGCTGTCCGCCGGGGCGTTGTTCAGGCGCAGGCCAAGATGGTTGATAATAATGAGCTCGCACTGGCTCTCTTTCGGCGGCTCATCGAACTGCGGGTCGGCATTGAGGGCCAGCTGCAGTATGCCTTCGTTGCGCCCACGGAACATCGCCAGCGCACGGTGTGAAGGGACGGTAGCGATCGGCTCGTGATGGTCGAAGTAGTCGCGGAACTTGGCGCCTTCTTCTTCTTTACCCGTCACGACGGTGGCGACCAGGTGGGCATTCTTCCACAGATAGTCGCGCACTTTTGCCAGCAGTTGGGCGTCTTCGGCGAAACGCTCCATCAGGATGTAGCGTGCGCCATCAAGGGCGGCTTTGGTATCGGCGATGCCTTTGTCGGCATCGATAAATCTGGCGGCTTCCGTCTCCGGATCGTGGGACGGTTCGTTCCACAGCAGGTCTGCCAGCGGCTCCAGTCCAGCCTCAATCGCAATCTGCCCGCGGGTGCGGCGTTTTGGTTTGTAGGGCAGGTAGAGGTCTTCGAGCTCGGTTTTGCTCAGGGTGGTGGTGATGGCTTTCTCCAGCGCGTCGGTCAGCTTGCCCTGTTCACCGATCGATTTGAGAATCGACTGACGGCGGTCTTCCAGTTCACGCAAATAACCGAGACGGGTTTCCAGATTACGCAGCTGCGTGTCATCCAGACCGCCGGTGACTTCTTTACGATAACGTGCAATAAACGGCACGGTATTCCCTTCATCAAGCAGGCGAACGGCAGCTTCTACCTGTTCAGACCTGGCCTGAAGTTCACCCGCAATAATGCGGCAGAGCGAATCATTCATCATGTCTATTTCATCTTGTGGATCGAAAATCAGGGGATAGTTATACGGGCTGGCACGGTAAAATGCCAGTCGCCGCACGAGGGTCTCAGAATGTTCCGGACGCGCTATTTAACATATTCAATCTCGTTCACGTACCAGCTGGCTTCGCCTGCCGGGGTGTTGACCACCGCCAGGTCGCCGACCTCTTTTTTCAACAGCGCGCGGGCCATCGGCGAGTCGATGGAGATGTAGTCTTTGCGCCCGAAGATTTCATCGTAGCCCACGATGCGAAAACGCTTGGTATCGCCCTCGTCGTTTTCGATTTCCACCCACGCGCCGAAGAACACTTTGCCCTCCTGCTGCGGGGAGTAATCGACAATCTTCAGATGTTCCAGACATTTGGTGAGGTAGCGTACCCGGCGGTCAATTTCACGCAGACGCTTTTTGTTGTACTGGTAATCCGCATTCTCGCTCCGGTCACCGAGGCTGGCAGCCCAGGTCACTTTCTTCGTCACTTCCGGACGCTCTTCACGCCACAAATAGTCCATTTCTTTTTTAAGTTTTTCATACCCTTCACGGGTGATCAGCGGCGTTTTCATTCATCGATCTACCTTCAGGTTACCGGTATTGCACATGGGGATGTGCGGTTGCGCACAATTCGTAGTGCGTAATAATACCGACAGGATAAATAATGTGTCTTATGATTAAATGTATGCTTAAGCTGCTGTTAAATATGCTTTGTAACAATTTAGCCTGGAATATATACCAGATTTAGCTGGTGGGCGAGCCGGGCTTTTTTGAGAATACGCACTGACAAATGCAGTGAACCTTTGGGAGTATAAACAATGCAAGAGAATTATAAGATTCTTGTTGTCGATGATGACATGCGTCTGCGTGCGCTGCTCGAACGTTATCTGACCGAGCAAGGCTTCCAGGTTCGTAGCGTCGCAAACGCTGAACAGATGGATCGTCTGTTAACCCGCGAATCGTTCCACCTGATGGTGCTGGATCTGATGCTACCGGGCGAAGATGGCTTGTCCATTTGCCGTCGTCTGCGTAGCCAGAGCAACCCGATGCCTATCATCATGGTGACGGCGAAAGGGGAAGAAGTTGACCGTATCGTGGGCCTCGAAATCGGTGCTGACGACTACATTCCGAAACCATTTAACCCGCGTGAACTGCTGGCCCGTATTCGTGCCGTGCTCCGTCGCCAGGCGAATGAGCTGCCGGGCGCGCCGTCGCAGGAAGAAGCGGTCATCGCTTTCGGCAAGTTTAAGCTGAACCTCGGTACCCGTGAGATGTTCCGTGAAGATGAGCCGATGCCGCTCACCAGCGGCGAGTTCGCGGTGCTGAAAGCGCTGGTCAGCCATCCTCGCGAACCGCTCTCCCGTGACAAGCTGATGAACCTGGCCCGTGGTCGCGAATACTCGGCGATGGAGCGTTCCATCGACGTGCAAATCTCCCGTCTGCGCCGTATGGTTGAAGAGGACCCGGCCCATCCGCGTTATATCCAGACCGTGTGGGGGCTTGGCTACGTATTTGTACCGGACGGCGCTAAGGCATGAAACGCCTGCGTTTCTCGCCGCGAAGCTCGTTTGCCCGCACCCTGTTGCTGATCGTCACTCTGCTGTTTGTCAGCCTGGTGACGACCTATCTGGTGGTGCTGAACTTTGCGATCCTGCCGAGCCTCCAGCAGTTTAATAAGGTGCTGGCATACGAAGTGCGTATGCTGATGACCGATAAGCTGCAGCTGGAGGACGGTACGCAACTGGTGGTGCCGCCGGCGTTTCGGCGCGAGATTTATCGCGAGCTGGGGATTTCGCTGTACTCCAACGAAGCGGCGGAAGATGCAGGTCTGCGCTGGGCGCAGCATTATGAGTTCTTAAGTCAGCAGATGGCGCATCAACTGGGTGGGCCAACCGAAGTGCGGGTTGAGGTGAATAAAAGCTCTCCCGTGGTGTGGTTGAAAACCTGGCTGTCACCCAATATCTGGGTGCGCGTACCGCTGACCGAAATCCATCAGGGCGACTTCTCTCCACTGTTCCGCTATACCCTGGCAATTATGCTGCTGGCGATTGGCGGGGCCTGGCTGTTTATTCGTATTCAGAACCGACCCCTGGTCGACCTGGAGCATGCGGCGTTGCAGGTTGGACGCGGCATTATTCCGCCACCGCTGCGGGAGTACGGTGCCTCTGAAGTGCGGTCGGTGACCCGGGCCTTTAACCATATGGCCGCCGGCGTCAAACAGCTGGCGGACGACCGAACCCTGCTAATGGCTGGCGTCAGTCACGATCTGCGTACGCCGTTGACGCGTATTCGCCTGGCGACGGAGATGATGGGCGAAGAGGACGGTTACCTCGCCGAATCGATTAACAAAGATATCGAAGAGTGCAACGCCATCATCGAGCAGTTCATCGACTATCTGCGTACCGGTCAGGAGATGCCGATGGAGCTGGCGGACCTGAACTCGGTGTTGGGTGAGGTTATCGCGGCGGAGAGCGGTTATGAGCGGGAAATCGCGACTAATCTGCAGGCAGGCGAAATCCCTCTGCGGATCCACCCGCTGTCGATCAAACGTGCGCTGGCCAATATGGTGGTTAACGCTGCGCGTTATGGTAACGGCTGGATTAAAGTGAGCAGCGGTAGCGAAGCCAACAGCGCATGGTTCCAGGTCGAGGATGATGGCCCGGGGATCAAGCCGGAGCAGCGCGAACATCTGTTCCAGCCGTTTGTTCGCGGCGACAGCGCCCGAAGTACCAGCGGAACCGGACTGGGGCTGGCGATTGTGCAGCGTATTATTGATAACCATAACGGTCGCCTGGAGATTGGCTCCAGCGAGCGCGGTGGGTTGTTGATTCGTGCGTGGTTGCCGGTGCCGTTCCAGCGTGTACAGGCGCCTACGAAGCCAGGGAAAGAGAGTTAATCTATCCAGGTTATGAGTTGGTGAGAAACGTAAAAAGCCGGGCATTTGCCCGGCTTTTCTTTATCTATCGACTGCGGATTAGCGTTTCGGGCCTGCGGCCACCAGCGCTGCGCCTGCCGGCGTATCGGTGTACTTCTCAAAGTTCTCAACGAACAGTTTCGCCAGCTGCTCGGCTTTCTCCTGCCACTGCTCCGGCGACGCGTAGGTATTACGCGGGTCGAGAATATGCGTATCCACACCCGGCAGCGAGGTCGGGATCTGCAGATCAAACATCGGCAGGGTGAAGGTTTCCGCATCGTCCAGCGAACCGTCGAGAATGGCGTCGATAATGGCGCGGGTATCTTTAATTGAGATACGTTTGCCGGTGCCGTTCCAGCCGGTGTTGACCAGGTAGGCCTGGGCGCCGGATGCCTGCATGCGTTTTACCAGCACTTCCGCATACTGTGTCGGGTGCAGCGACAGGAACGCCGCGCCGAAACAGGCCGAGAAGGTCGGCGTTGGTTCGGTTACACCACGCTCGGTGCCTGCCAGCTTGGCGGTAAAGCCGGAGAGGAAGTGGTACTGGGTCTGGTCAGCGGTCAGGCGCGATACCGGCGGCAGTACGCCGAAGGCATCCGCAGTCAGGAAGATGACTTTGGTGGCATGGCCCGCTTTAGAGACCGGCTTAACAATGTTTTCGATATGATCGATCGGGTAGGAGACGCGGGTGTTCTCGGTTTTCGAACCATCATCGAAATCAATGGTGCCGTCAGCGCGCACGACGACGTTTTCCAGCAGCGCATCGCGGCGGATGGCGTGATAGATATCCGGCTCGGCGGCTTCCGACAGTTTAATGGTTTTGGCGTAGCAACCGCCTTCGAAGTTGAAGACGCCGTCGTCATCCCAGCCGTGCTCGTCATCGCCAATCAGGCGGCGTTTCGGGTCGGTGGACAGGGTGGTTTTGCCGGTGCCGGAAAGCCCGAAGAAGACCGCAACGTCCCCTTTTTCGCCGACGTTGGCGGAGCAGTGCATCGACGCGATGCCCTGCAGCGGCAGCAGGTAGTTCATGATAGAGAACATCCCTTTCTTCATCTCGCCGCCGTACCAGGTCCCGCCGATCAGCTGAATGCGCTCGGTCAGGTTGAAGGCGACGAAGTTCTCAGAGTTCAGACCCTGTTCTTGCCACTGTGGGTTGGTGCATTTGGCGCCGTTCATCACGATAAAGTCTGGCGTAAAGTTAGCCAGTTCTTCTTCGCTTGGGCGGATGAACATGTTTTTGACAAAGTGTGCCTGCCAGGCCACTTCGGTAATAAAACGCACGCTCAGGCGGGTGTCGGCGTTGGCGCCACAGAATGCATCAACGATGAAAAGACGCTTACCGGAAAGCTGATTGGTGACCAGTCCTTTCAGATGTTGCCAGGTTTCCTGAGACAGCGGTTTGTTGTCATTCTTACCGTTGCCTTTATCTGACCACCACACGGTGTCGCGGGTGGTGTCATCGCGAACGATATATTTATCTTTCGGCGAACGACCGGTGAAAATGCCGGTATCGACAGCGATCGCGCCGAGACTGGTGAGGATACCACGCTCATACCCTTCCAGACTGGGATCGAGTTCCTCTTGATACAATGTTTCGTAGCTTGGGTTGTGGACGATATCCTGGACGTCGTTGATACCATAAGCCTTGAGATCCTGCGGGGTTAAACCATGATTAACGCGCATGTCACTGCTCCTTAGCCATTAAGATATACTGCTTCAAATTGTAGGGGTTCTTTAGGGGTATAGACCGCGACCAGGCTCATAGATTTACGTATCTCGACAAACGCCTTACTTACGAAAAACACGGTGACTCCTGTCACGAAGCGTGCGTGATTATCTCAGGAAAATGGCGATGGGTGGTGATAGATGTTTCTTATTGGTTAAAAAGTAATTAAAGAAACTGCCGAAATGTGAATGTAATCGCTTTCTTGAAAGAAAACTACGTAACTCTTTCAGTGAAAATCGATTCATCTCGCGAAGGAAAATTTCACGCCAGCGGCGGCGGCGGCAGAAAACCGACACCGGGCCCGCTGGCGGGGGAAGAAAATCAGTGAACCTGTGGGTCGGCCGGAGAGGCGTTATTGCGGATCTCGGCGATATCCATCGCATTGAAGAGGTAATGACTGCCGCAGTAATCGCAGTGCATATCAATTTCGCCTTCGTCAGCCAGGATGCTGTCGATCTCTTCATCCGGCAGCGTTTTCAGCGCACCGGCGCAGCGCTCGCGAGAACAGGTGCATTTAAATTCCACATTCTGCGGATCGTAAACGGTCACTTCTTCTTCGTGATACAGGCGCCACAGCACGTCGGTCGCAGAGAGGGTGAACAGCTCTTCGGCTTTGATGGTCTCCGTCAGGGTCGCCAGATGCTCAAAGTCTGTCGCCTGCGCATCCTGTGCCGGCATTACCTGCAGTAACATGCCTCCGGCCATCGGTTTACCTTCAAGTTCGCCGGTACGGATGACCAGACGGGTCGGCAGCTGCTCAGAGCGCTGGAAATAATCTTCCAGACAGGCCGCGAGAGTGTCGCCTTCCAGACCGACGACGCCCTGATAGCGCTCGCCTTCATCCGGAGAGATAGTAATGACGAGATAACCATTACCGACCAGCGTTTTCAGATCCGCATCTTCCGGAATATCGCCCTGAACGCGCGCGACGCCGCGCAGCTGCTGCTGGTTGGTGCCGTTAATCACCGCCAGAGACAGCGGCCCGTCGCCCTGCAACTGCACGGTAATATCGCCGGCAAATTTTAGCGTTGCGGTCAGCAGGCTGGTGGCAACCAGCAGCTCGGCCAGCACGGTTTTAACCGGCTGCGGATAGCTGTGATTCTCAAGAATCTGCGCCAGGGTTTCTGATACGGTCACCAGTTCACCGCGTACGGCAACGTTTTCAAACAGGTAACGATGTAATTGATCGTGTTGAGTCATAATTATCTCTCTTGCTGGCCACAGTGGCTTCTACGGATATAGAAGGTTATTCACTGTCACCGTGTTTAAATCTCATCAGGTCGCGGCGTTCTTTCTTGTCCGGACGTCTGTCGGGATGGGGCATGGTCAGCGCGTTCATTTTGCGCGCCAGCGCCGTTTTCTCGCGCTTTTCGATGCTCTCCGCCGTCTCTTCATACAACGAGACGGCTTCGCTGGCTGGCCGGCGCTGTTCCATGATCGCTTTGACGAGTAGCGTGCGGTCGTCATTGCCCTGGCGTAGGGTCAGGATTGCGCCTGGCTCGACGATTTTCCCCGGTTTACTGCGCTGCCCGTTGTAGTGCACCTTGCCGCCTTCAATCATCTCGCGCGCCAGCGCACGGGTTTTATAGATGCGGGCCGCCCACAGCCATTTGTCCAGCCTGACGGCGTCGACGGGTTTTTCTTTCATGGCCTCTCCTGTTGGGTCAGGGAAGGGATCAGCCGCCGGTAATCGTTCAACCCTGGGTGGCGAGCATAGCTTTTTTCCGCCAGCCCGGAATCCGGATTGGTGATGCCAAGGCAGTAGCGAATACCGAACTGCGCGGCAGCGTCCAGAATGGCCTCGTTATCATCGACAAAGAGCGTTTTACGCGCATCAAAGCCGGTTTCTTCCTCGACCGCACGCCATAAGCGCTGATCCTCTTTCGGATAACCAAATGTGTGGGTGGAAAGCAATAAATCAAGGTGTGCATCGAGGCCGGTATGCTTAAGTTTTACGGCCAGGTTGTGCGGATGGGCGTTGGTCAACAGGATCCGCTGCTTGCCGCTGGCTTTGAGCGCATCAAGAAACGGCACGGTATCTTCACGCAGTGAAGCGCGTGGCCCCTGCTCGCTGGTCATCGCACGAATATCCAAATTCAGACGCTCGCTCCAGTAATCAAGACAGTACCAGTTTAGCGTATGCTGAACCGCATGGTACTCCTGGTGCATCGCCTCTTTGGCTTCTGTCAGGCTGAGCCCGCGTGCGGCCCCCCAGGTTTCCGGAACCAGCTTTTGCCAGAAATAGTTGTCGAAGGCGAGGTCGAGCAGCGTGCCATCCATATCCAGCAGAACGGTATCGACCTCCTGCCAGGCAATATCTACGTGCATGGTGAGTCTCCAGCAAGGGGGGAAATGCGCGACAGGGTATCACACCCATCGCGCCGGGAATTACTCTTGATGATCCGTTGAGGGGATGAGGACCGGATTCAGGCAGCTTTCATAGTATTTTTGAATATCTTCCATTCGCTGACGATGGCGCTGATAGCGGCGAATCGTCAGGATCCCGTGCCAGGACATGCAGCCTAACATCGTCAGCAGCAGCAGGGTGGTGCCAAGATAGCGCCACAGGCCTGAGCGGTCGGGAATGCGATGCAGATTAATGTGCTGTGTCCCGTTGGCATCGGTGAACAGATTAGTGACAATTCCTTCGGCGTGGAATGGCGTACGCATCAGCATGCCCGCCAACCGTTGCAGCTCTCCCCACTGTTCATGCGCCGGATAGTCATACAGGCTGGTGGTGGGCCACGGCTGATTGACCAGTTCACTGCCTTCATCGCTGGCGATCACAAAGCCGCCAGGGGCCGGGCTGTTCAGCGCCTGTGCTGCGCGCGATGTCTCACGGACGATAAACGGCGCGGTTGACGTGGTGACCAGGTTCTCCAGTGATTCTGCGCTCACCGGGCGAAGAAGCACGTTGACGCCATCCAGCTTGCCAGAACTGGCGCGCTTGGTCAGAGCTTCCCAGTTACGGGTATTGCCAAGGTTAACCAGGGCATTTTTCAACCGGGTGCAGTCATCTTTGGCTGCGCACAAGCTATTGGTTTTGATTACGATATCGCCAAAGTCGTCCAGCAGTACCATGCCTGATTTCTGAATTGCCGAACGCAGCGCCGGGCTAACGCGCGAATCATCGTCCGGATCAGGGTGCAGCTGGCGCTGTACGGACTGCATCAGCGCGGTGGCTTTACTGACAATGTCGGACTCCGGCAGCGGCAGCGGCGGGGCTTCATTCCAGATGATCTGTGAGCAATCGAAGGGCATAAACGGCGAATTTTCTTTTGCCGTCCAGCTGTCGGGAGAGTGGATATTGCACATCCCAATCCCTTTCAGCCTGAGCGTATCGCCGATGCGAACCTGCGACTTTTCCATTTGCGCGACGGTGGTGGCTTCAATCGTTTGCGCGCCTTTCAACCACGAGAGGGTGAATTTAAAGGGCATATTCAACGGCACGCTGGCCCACAGCATCATCACCACCAGCAGCGCGCCGCTGGCGATAATAGCGCTGCGCAGCCAGTACTGCAGAGGAAAGTGTTTCACCTCATCGTGCAATGACAGGAAGCGTCCCTGGCGAACAACGTGGCGGCTCAGATAAATATCGATATCCGTTTGTTGTCCGAGGTCCAGGGCAATCCAGGGCTGCCAGTGGCGTGGATAAATCAGATCGATAATTCCCAGGGAGATGTTGTTGATCTGCTCCTGGTCATTTTCGCCAAACAGGCCCCAGCGTTTTGGCATCCCACGCAGACAGTGGATCTCCCGAAGCGAGGTCTTACGTGGCGGGGCATAGATCCCCCACAGGCCTGCTGCCAGCAACAGCAAGCCGCCGGCCAGCAACCATGGCGTAAATACGTAGGGACTGATCAGACTGAAGTAAAACAGCAGGAACGAGGCGACGATCAGGACGGCTTCACGAAGGCCGTCAGGGCGAATCAGGGCATGTTCTTCCTGGGTTTCCTGACGAATGTTCAGCAGCTCAATTTGCTCGCTCTCTTCCCCGCGTATCGAGGCCTGAGTGGCTGATACCCGCTCAAGCGCAAAGTTGCGATGCTCCTGCGGATAATCGCTGAGCGCGTGACCATTGAGTGCAATGACCAACGGCAGGCTCTCGGTGGGGATCAGCTCAACGCTATTTTCGTCATTAATATATTGTTCCCAGAACGGTGGAAGATGAACTTCTACCGAGTCGAGGAAATAGCGCCATTTGTTCGGTTCGTCAGAGGTAATGCCGTAGCGCGTAATCGCACGGGTGACGGTAAAGACGGTATCGCTCTGCAGCGTTAATGCGAGATTGGCCGGCGCCACGCTGGCCCCGGATGCTGGCGTCTGCTGTGCGCGATTGACACCCTCGAGGTACTTTTCTACCGCCCGCTGTTCATCCGTCGTGATCTTGCGCGTCGTGGCGTCACTAAAGGCATGCAGCAGGGGGAGGCGGCGACGTCTGGCATGCACGCGATACCACCACCCGATGAGCAATGCGCAGATTAGCAGAGCTGTGAAAGAAATCAGAAAGGTGCCCATGCCCATCCCATCATAGTTATTCTTTTCTTACAGGTTCGTCGATTGCATAACACGTTGCGCAAACCTGCAGTTTGCTCGTGGCAGATGTCGTGTAAATACGGGAAAAAATAGTATGCGATACAGCTGCCTGGTAGCTTATCAAAAACGCAAAAAATCAGGAATCAGTAAATTCTCAAAGACATTTCAAACTATTGACTTTTTTATCTTAATCAGCGTCCGTCTGCCTGTATTTAGGTTGCAATTATGTAAATTAGTGGCGAATTGAATTGCCGAAACCGTGGCGCGTATCGCACAATGACTTCTGGAATCACAGCATAGATCGATAACAATGAGCAAATCATTACAAAAACCCACCATTCTTAATGTTGAAACAGTAGCGCGTTCGCGTCTTTTTAACGTTGAAAGTGTGGATCTGGAGTTCAGTAACGGCGTGCGTCGCGTGTATGAACGCATGCGTCCTTCTACGCGTGAAGCCGTGATGATTGTCCCGATTGTTGATGACCACCTCATTCTGATTCGTGAATATGCCGTCGGCACCGAATCCTATGAACTGGGGTTCTCCAAAGGGTTGATTGATCCAGGGGAAACCGTGCTGGAGGCTGCCAACCGCGAACTGAAAGAAGAAGTCGGTTTCGGCGCCAACCAGCTGACGTTCCTGAAAAAACTCAGCATGGCGCCGTCGTATTTCTCCAGCAAGATGAATATTCTGGTGGCGGAAGACCTGTATCCGGAATCGCTGCCGGGCGATGAGCCGGAGCCGTTACCGCAGGTGCGCTGGCCGATATCGCAACTGATGGCGTTGCTGGATGAAGAAGACTTTAATGAAGCGCGCAACGTCAGTGCGTTGTTCCTGGTCCGCGAATGGCTGCTGGCTCAGGGGCGTTTGTAGCTCGCTAAAGTCGGTTGCAGACTCGAGCAGAGAGATAAAGAAAAAGCGCCCGCAGGCGCTTTTTTTGTCAGAACAATTCGTGAGTTTCGCCACCGCCATCGGTGATAGTGGTCCCCACTTCATGAACCGCCTGATGAGTAGGCTGTGTGCCTTCGATGAAGTATTCGGCGCGGCTGTTACCCCCGCTCGCGAGCTGCCCGGTGCTTCGGTCGATATTGACCGTCACCACGCCAGGTGGCGGAGTTAACGGCTCTTCCGGTACGCCTTCCAGGACCTGTTTCATAAAGTCATCCCAGGCCGGCTGGGCGCTTTTTGCTCCCCCTTCATAGCCAGAGATCTGATCTTTAATCGCCCCGGAAGCGGTGGTCCGCCCCAGGTCGCGGCGGTGATCGTCAAAACCAATCCACACCGAGGTGACGACCCCAGGACCGTAACCCGAGAACCAGGCATCTTTAGAGCTGTTGGTGGTCCCGGTTTTGCCGCCGATATCTTTGCGCTGCAGATCGCGACCGGCACGCCAGCCGGTACCCATCCAGCCTGGTTCACCGAAAATGTTCGTGTTCAGCGCGCTTTTAATCAGGAACGCCAGCGGGGTGTTAATCACGTGCGGCGCATATTCCTGCGTACCGGTTTGTGCAACCAGAGACTGGTTAGCCTGTTCAAGCTGTGGCTGCGGCGGTACCGGGACATTCTGCGCGGTGTCAGAGGTGGCAACATCTTCGACATCTTTATTTTCCAGCACGTTGGATTTCGGTGTATCACCGTAAATCACCGGCACATCACACTGCGGGCAGGCAATCTTCGGTCGTTCTTCGAAGATCACGCCGGCCTGGTCGTTCTCGATTTTGCTGATAAAGAAAGGTGTTACCAGGAAGCCGCCGTTAGCCATCACCGAGTAACCGCGGGCCACCTGCAGTGGCGTAAAGGAAGCGGAACCCAGCGCCAGCGATTCGGTTCGCACGATATTCTGTGCCGGGAAGCCGAAACGCTGCAGATATTCCGCGGCATAATCGACGCCCATAGCGCGCATGGCGCGCACCATCACCACGTTTTTCGACTGTCCCAGTCCCTGACGAAGACGGATCGGGCCGGCGTACTGCGGCGGGGAGTTTTTCGGCTGCCAGTCAGAACCGGCGCCGGCATCCCAACGGGAAATCGGTACGTCATTGAGCATGCTTGCCAGGGTCAGGCCTTTATCCATTGCTGCGGTGTAGAGGAACGGCTTGATGTTTGAGCCGACCTGACGCAGCGCCTGAGTCGCGCGGTTAAATTTGCTCTGATTGAAATCGAAACCGCCAACCAACGCAATAATGGCACCGTTCTGCGGGTTGATGGACACCAGCGCCGAGTTAACATCCGGAACCTGCGAGAGCGACCAGTTAGTACCTACCTGACGCACCCACACCTGCTGCCCGGCCTGCAGTACGTCGGTCACTTTACGTGGTGTGGCGCCCTGTTGGGTATCGGAGATAAAACGACGCGCCCAGCGGACGGCATCAATATTCAGCGTGACGGTGGCGCCGTTGCCCAATAGTGCGACGGCTTCCTGTGGGTTCGCCGCAGTGATCACCGCAGGCGCCAGCGGCCCGTATCCCGGCAGTCGTTTGAGCTCCGCCAGAATTTTAGCGTTATCCCACGGGGTTTCACCCACTTTCCACAGCACATTTGCCGGGCCGCGGTAGCCGTGGCGCATATCGTAATCCAGCACATTATTGCGGACTGCCTGCTGGGCCGATTGCTGATTTTTACGGGTAATGGTGGTGTAAACGCGGTAGCCATCTTCATAGGCCTGCTCGCCGTAGCGGCGGACCATTTCCTGGCGGACCATTTCACTCAGATAAGGCGCGGAGAAGGCAATTTCCGGTGCGTGGTAGCGTGCGTCGATGCTTTCGCTACGTGCGCTGTCGTACTGCGCTTGAGTGATATAGCCTTCACTCAGCATACGCGCCAGAACCACGTTGCGACGCGCGGTGGCGCGATCCATCGAATAGAGCGGGTTAAAGGTCGACGGCGCTTTAGGCAGGCCGGCAATCACCGCCATTTCGCTCAGCGTCAGCTGATCGACGTTTTTACCAAAGTAGACCTGCGCCGCGGCGCCAACGCCGTAGGCACGGTAGCCGAGATAGATTTTATTCAGGTACAGCTCAAGGATTTCATCTTTATTCAGCAGCTGCTCGATGCGGATCGCCAGGAAGGCTTCTTTGATCTTACGCATCAGGGTCTTCTCCGGACTGAGGAAGAAGTTACGCGCAAGCTGCTGAGTGATGGTACTGGCACCTTGCGAAGCATGCCCGGAGAACATAGCGACGCTGGCGGCACGGAAGATTCCGACGGGGTCAACACCGTGGTGCTCATAGAAACGGCTGTCTTCGGTGGCAATGAACGCTTTGATCAGTTCAGGCGGCATTTGCTGCAACGTGACAGGAATACGACGTTTTTCGCCATATTGCGCGATCAGCTCGCCATCCGCGCTATAGACCTGCATGGGGATCTGCAAACGCACATCCTTCAGGGTCGCGACGTCGGGGAGTTGTGGCTCAATATATTTATAAAGGCCAAAAACCGAGCCTGCTCCCAGCAGTACGCAACAGACTGCAAGGATCAATAGATACTTTACGAACTTCACCGGAGATTTCCCATTTAGTTTGATTTGGGCAGTTTATAAACAAACGCGCGGTAGTATAAAGGCAAGCCTGGTGCATTGATAGAGTCGAGCCGTAATGGCGGACAAGGAGATCGTAAGCATGGCTTTCACTAACTGGCGAATCGGGATGCATATCCAGCAGGACGAAATCGTGCTTGTGGCGCTGCGCAATGTACGTGCACGCTGGGCGCTATGTCGTTGGTGGCGTATTCCGCTGACACCCGGAACCGTACGTCATGGGATGGTGGTTGACGTTGTCGGGTTGGTGCAGCAACTGCGTCACTGGCGACGAGAGCTGCCGCTGCAACACCAGGTCAGCATTGCCTTTCCGGCCAGCCGAACTCTGCAAAAGCGGCTGCCACGGCCACAATTGTCCCTCAGCGAAAGTGAACGCGCGCAATGGATAACCAGCGTCATGGCTCAGCAGTTGGAAATGCCCGTAGCTTCACTCTGCATCGATTATTCTGCCGCACCGGCAATGACGGAATGGCGGGTGACGGCGGCACAACGTCTGGAGATCGACCTGCTGCGCCAGCTCGCGGCGCGTCTGAAGTTAAGAGTGGCAGAGATTGTGCCGGATGCCAGTGCCCTCAGGGCCTATTTTCCCTGGCTACCTTCAGGATCGCACGGTCTGGGGTGGCGTCATGGCCCGAACTGGCTGTGGGCCACGCAAGAGGGCTGGGGCTGTTCGCCTTGCGCTGAAACCGCTTCATTTGCGCAGCTCGCCCGACAGATCAACGCCGAATCACTCCAGCACTGTGCTGCTGGTTCCGGCGATGAAACCTGTTTTAACCCCTGGAGTGTGATTCATCGCCTGCAACCCCCGCTGCCGGAGGGTGGCGATGGCTTCACCGTGGCGATCGGACTGGCGTTAGGCGGGCGTTAACTATGGCTGCGCTGGTTAATTTTCTACCCTGGCGTGACGTGCGCCGCCGTCAGCGAGTCCGTATTGGGGTGTTGTATGCCATCGGACTGGGATTGTCGCTGCTGACGATCGCCGTGGCTCAGCGAGTAGCTCATGACGCTGACGAGGCGCTTGTCGTGGTACGCATGGCGGCGGACAACCAACTCTTTGCTGCTCTCAGCCAGCGTGAAAGCCTGCTGTTGGAGCGGCGTCAACAGCGTGAACAACGGCGCCAGCGGCAGCAGAGACGAGCGTTGACCGAGTCCTGGCATCAGCGTTTACAGACCATTGCCGCGCGGCTTCCGCCGCAGGCCTGGTTAACCCGGCTGGAGTATCAGCGTGATGCCCTGACATTGAACGGGATGGCCTTGAACCTGAACGCCGTATCGGGGCTGCAGCAGCTCCTGAGTACGGTCTCCGGGTTCCAGCCCGCGCGGGCTGGTGAAACGCGTCGCGGTGAGCAGGGGAACTGGCAGTTTAGTTTTTCTCTTGCCGGAGGGCACGCCGATGCGCGCGACCATTGAGCACTGGTGGGGGCTGCTTTGTTCCGGGCGTGGTGGCCAGCTGGCGTTGCCATTCGTGCTGGTATTGCTGGTGGCGGGGTATTTCTGGTTCTCGTTATCACCTCCGCCAGTTGAAAGCCATGAGCCTCCCGGTATCCGTCTGCAGTGGCTGCGGCTGATGCCGTTACAGGTCGCTTCGCCGCAGGATAGTGTTGAAGAGCGGGTCACGCAGCGTTTTTCTCCTATGACGCTGCCCGGAACTGACAGCAAACTGGTGGCCTGGCGTCCTGTGGGACGAGGAGGAGAGTTGGTGCTGGATGTCCGCTGGCAGGCGGTTCCGCCCCTGTTTTTGTGGCTAGCGCAGTGCGGTATGCGAGTCACGGCGTTTTCGCTTCATCCGCACAAGGGATCGTTGCAAATGACGCTGGCGCTGGAGGCTGACCATGAGGATTAACGGGTGGTACCTGCTGTGGCTGCTTCCGTTGCCGGTGCTGGCTGCCGATCGCGATCCGTTTGAGCCAGTGGAAGACCGCTGCCAGACGGCGCAGCTGGCGCAATGGCACTACGGCGGCGCAGTGGGAACTGCGCAGCAGAACGTGGGTTACCTGCAGGACCGCACAGGTAAATGGCGCCGCGTGCGCGTGGATGACGCTTTGCCTCCCGGCTGGCAAGTTACTGCGCTGACGACAGAACGCATTGAAATTATGACCGGGCCAGGATGTGAACCCTTGCGTTGGGCGTGGAAGCGAAAGGAGAACGGAATAAATGATGCGATGGATAAGCCTGCTGATTCTGCTGCTGCCAGCTCTGGTGGTTACCGCACCCGGAGCGGTAAAAAATGAACCGCCAGTTTCTTTGATGGTTGATGATGTTCCGGTTGCCCAGGTGCTGCAGACTCTGGCAGAAATGCGGCAAAAAAACCTGATTATCGCGCCGGACGTCAGCGGTTCGCTGTCGCTGCACCTGAAAAATGTTTCCTGGCAGCAGGCGTTACGTTCGGTTATCGATAGCGCCGGGCTGACGCTTAGCCAGCAGGGCACCGTTCTCTATGTACACACGCTGGCCTGGAAAAGCGCCCAGCAGGCGCAGCAGGAGGCGGAACGTGAGAAGCGCTTGCTGAGCTTACCGTTACAACGGCACAGCGTGACTTTGCGCTATGCCGATGCGACGGAGCTGGCGAAGGCCGGGGATAAATTACTCAGCGCGCGTGGCAGCCTGACGGTGGATGCACGCACTAATCGCCTGTTGATGCGTGATGATGCCCGCCATCTTGCGATCCTGAAAGCGTGGGCGCAGGAGATGGATCTCCCGGTTGGTCAGGTCGAACTGGCTGCGCATATTGTGTCCATGAGTGAAACCAGCCTGCGAGAGCTGGGGGTGAAATGGAGTCTGGCCGAGGCCAGCAATACGCCTGGTTTCGGCAAGCTCACGACCTTTAGCAGCCAGCAAGGGGTAAGTAATGCCGATACACGGGCCGGATTTAATATCGGCCGTATCAGTGGGCGACTGCTGGAGCTCGAACTCTCGGCGCTGGAGCAAAAGCAACTGGTGGAAATCATCGCCAGCCCTCGTTTGCTGGCTTCCCATATGCAGCCTGCCAGTATCAAACAGGGGAGCGAAATCCCTTATCAGGTTTCCCGGGGTGAAAACGGGGCAACGTCGGTGGAGTTTAAAGAAGCGGTGTTAGGCATGGAGGTCACGCCAACGGTTCTGCAACAAAACCGCGTGCGCCTGAAGTTACGGATTAGCGAAAATACGCCGGGTCAGGCCCTGAAGCAGGAGAATGGCGAAGTCCTGGCGATCGACAAACAAGAAATTGAAACCCAGGTCGAAGTGAAAAGCGGTGAAACGCTGGCGCTGGGCGGCATATTTTCACAAAAAAAGAAATCAGCCCGGGATGGTATTCCCCTTCTTAGCGATATCCCATTGCTTGGCCAGCTGTTTCGTCACGATGGTAAAGGGAAGGAACGGCGTGAACTGGTGGTCTTCATCACCCCACGAATTCTGGCAGTGCATTAAGCCCTTTTCTTGCTAAACATGTTTCAGGTGTTTGACGTGAGGACGGATTTAGCATACAAGGGGTACCGATTTGAGAGTCGGGTTCGGCATCAATCTTCTTTTTTGTCCGGTGATTGCAACAAGATCATTCAGGATGCATCAAGGCGGCACGCTGATTTACCCCCAGAATCATAGATAACTATGCACCTGGAGGCGAAAAAGTGCAGCCGACGGCAGGGTAGTTTGAATATTGACTAGTATATTCAGTTGCCAAACCTGCCTGAGTATTGAGATAATTTTCAGTCTGACTCTCGCTCTATTGCATATGAGGTTTCAGTTCATGTCCTGCTGCGCCAGGTAGTTGCGAAGCGGGTTTACCATTAACGAATAGTCTTAGTAGTACCGAAAAAATGGCAGAGAAACGCAATATCTTTCTGGTTGGGCCTATGGGTGCCGGCAAAAGCACTATTGGGCGCCAGTTAGCCCAACAGCTCAATATGGAATTTTACGATTCTGATCAAGAGATTGAGAAACGCACTGGCGCAGATGTAGGCTGGGTTTTCGATGTCGAAGGTGAAGACGGCTTCCGCGACCGTGAAGAAAAAATCATCAATGAGTTGACGGAAAAACAGGGAATTGTGCTGGCGACTGGCGGCGGCTCTGTGAAATCCCGTGAAACGCGTAACCGTCTCTCCGCCCGCGGCGTGGTGGTGTACCTGGAAACAACGATCGAAAAACAGCTTGCCCGTACGCAGCGTGATAAAAAGCGTCCTCTCTTACAAGTTGAAGCGCCGCCTCGCGAAGTTCTTGAAGCGTTGGCCGACGAACGCAACCCACTGTATGAAGAGATTGCTGACGTCACTATCCGTACCGACGATCAAAGCGCAAAAGTCGTGGCAAACCAGATTATTCATATGCTGGAAAGCAATTGATTCTGGCTTAATAAAGAGCGTCAGAGTAAAAGCAACTGAGGTGGACGTCGCGTTATGGAGAGGCTTACTGTAACTCTCGGGGAACGTAGTTACCCGATTACCATCGCGGCTGGTTTGTTTAACGATCCAGCTTCCTTCCAGCCACTGAAATCAGGCGATCAGGTTATGCTGGTCACCAATGAGACTCTGGCGCCGCTTTATTTGGATAACGTTCGCTCCGTGATGGAGCAGGCGGGTGTTAAGGTTGACAGTGTCATTCTCCCTGACGGCGAGCAGTACAAAAGCCTGGCAGTGATGGACACCGTCTTTACCGCCCTGCTGCAAAAACCGCATGGCCGTGATACGACGCTGGTGGCGCTTGGTGGTGGTGTAGTCGGTGATTTAACCGGCTTTGCTGCGGCCAGCTATCAGCGCGGCGTGCGTTTTATCCAGGTTCCAACCACTCTGCTGTCGCAGGTGGACTCCTCGGTCGGTGGTAAAACGGCCGTCAATCATCCCCTCGGTAAAAACATGATTGGTGCCTTCTGGCAGCCGGTTTCCGTGGTCGTCGATCTCAACTGTCTTAAGACGTTGCCGGCTCGCGAGCTCTCTTCCGGACTGGCCGAAGTCATCAAATATGGCATTATCCTGGACCCTGAATTCTTCAGCTGGCTTGAAGACAATATCGACGCGCTGATGGCGCTTGACGAGAAAGCAATGGCGTATTGCATTCGCCGTTGTTGTGAACTGAAAGCCGAAGTTGTCGCCGCTGACGAGCGCGAAACCGGGTTACGTGCTTTACTCAATCTTGGACATACTTTTGGTCATGCTATTGAGGCTGAAATGGGCTACGGTAACTGGCTCCACGGCGAAGCCGTCGCTGCCGGTATGGTGATGGCCGCGCATACGTCCGAACGATTAGGGCAGTTCAGCAAACAGGACACACAGCGTATCATTACGCTGTTGCAGCGTGCGGGCTTGCCGGTACGTGGACCGCAGGAGATGTCTGCGCAAGCGTATCTGCCCCACATGATGCGTGATAAGAAAGTACTGGCCGGTGAGATGCGGTTGGTACTTCCGCTCGCTATAGGGAAAAGCGAAGTACGCGGTGGAGTGCCGCATGATGTTGTTCTTGGCGCGATTGCTGATACTCAGCTAGCGCAACAATAAGAAGGTCTAGCCGCGCTTGCGCGGCGTTATCATTTCAGGTGACATGCAAAAGTCGTGAGCATAAGCCTTTTAGTGGGGTGTTAAATGGATGAATTAAAACCAGAAGACGATCTGAAAGCCGATCGCAGCGATCGTCGTACTGGTCGTTCCCGTCAATCTTCCGAGCGCGATAGCGATCCGCAGATCAATTTTGATGATGTCGATCTTGATGCGGATGACAGCCGTCCAACACGTGCCAGTAAAGCACGCCGTGAGCGCGATGAAGAAGAGTATGAAGAGGACGTAGAGTCTGAAGAAGACGAAGAGCAGGAAGAGCAGCAGGTAGAGCGCCGTCCGCGTAAGCGTAAGAAAGCGCCCTCAAAGCCAGCGTCTCGCCAGTATATTATGATGGGGGTGGGGATCCTCGTGCTGCTGCTGCTGATTGTTGGCATCGGTTCTGCACTGAAGTCGCCGTCCTCTTCCAGCGAACAAACCGCATCAGGTGAGAAGAGCATTAACCTTTCAGACGATCAGTCGGGTAATGCTCAGCCAGCCTCTCAGGAGCCGTCTGCTTCTCAGGGTCAGACTGCGGGTACCAATCAGCAGCAGGACGTCTCTCTGCCGCCAATCGCTGCTAACCCGACTCAAGGCCAGACGACCACTGAGCCGCAAGGGCAGCAGCGTGTTGAAGTTCAGGGCGATCTGAATAATGCACTGACTCAGCAACCGGGTCAGATGGACAGCGCTGTGGCCAATTCCACACTGCCGACCGAACCTGCCACCGTTGCTCCGGTGCGCAATGGCACCGCGCCGCGTCAGGCGACGACCGAGCGCCAGACTACCGCCGCCCAGCGTCCGGTAGAGCGTAAGCATACGGTTATTGAGCCGAAGCCAGTCGCGAAAGCACCGGTTGAAGCGAAGCCAGTACAGCCTAAGCGTGTTGAAAGCACTACGGCAACCGCCCCGGTGAAAGCGCCTGCTATCCAGCCGAGCAAGCCTGTTGCGACAGCACAGACTAAATCTGCTCCGGCAACCACGGCGACCGCACCAGCGGCCACTGCAGCAGCCACAACGGCGGCGACAGCGGCGCCGGCAGCAGTAGCAGCCGGCGGTAAAACTGCGGGTGATGTCAGCTCCATGAAAGCGGCACCGTCTGGCAACTATACTTTGCAACTTAGCTCCTCCTCCAACTACAACAACCTGAATAGCTGGGCGAAGAAAGAGAAGCTGGAAAAATATGTTGTCTATGAGACCACCCGCAACGGCCAACCCTGGTATGTACTGGTCAGCGGCATCTACGCATCGAAAGACGAAGCGAAACGTGCTGTAGCCACTCTGCCAGCGGACGTGCAGGCGAAAAACCCGTGGGCGAAGCCGCTGCATCAGGTACAAGCTGACCTGAAATAAGCGCGGTGTAGTCTTAAGCGCAGGGTGCTGTCGGAGCTTTCTCCACAGCCGGAGAATGTGTAATTAGTTAGGCAGCATGAAAAAGAATCGCGCTTTTCTGAAATGGGCAGGGGGGAAATACCCCCTGCTTGACGATATTAAAAAGCATTTGCCGCAAGGCGATTGTCTGATTGAGCCCTTTGTGGGCGCCGGGTCGGTATTTCTTAATACCGACTTTTCTCGTTATATCCTGGCGGACATCAACAGCGATCTGATCGGTCTCTACAACATCGTCAAATTGCAGACTGATGAGTATGTGAGCGCAGCGCGTGACATGTTTACGCCGGAAAATAACGCCGCAGAGCAGTACTACCGGTTCCGCACTGAATTCAACCTGAGCCAGGACCCATTCCGCCGTGCGGTGTTGTTCCTGTACCTCAACCGCCACGGTTACAATGGCCTGTGTCGTTACAATCTGCGCGGTGAATTTAACGTCCCGTTCGGCCGTTACAAGAAACCCTATTTCCCGGAAGCTGAGCTGTATCATTTTGCCCAGAAGGCGCAGAATGCGTACTTCTACTGCGAGTCGTATGCCGACAGCATGGCACGCGCGGACGGGTCTTCGGTGGTCTATTGCGATCCGCCGTACGCTCCTTTGTCGTCGACCGCCAATTTTACGGCATACCACACCAGCAGCTTTAATGCCGAGCAGCAGGCGCACCTGGCGCAGCTGGCAGAGAATTTGCTCGAGCAGCGGGTTCCGGTTCTGATTTCCAACCACGATACGGCGCTGACGCGCGAATGGTATCGTCAGGCTAAGCTGCATGTCGTCAAAGTGCGGCGCAGCATCAGCAGTAACGGTGGTACACGAAAGAAGGTGGACGAGCTTCTTGCTCTTTACCGTCCGCCCAAGACTAAATAATTTCAAGGAGATGCGGATGAAGCAGTATTTGATTGCCCCTTCGATTCTGTCGGCTGATTTTGCCCGTCTGGGTGAAGATACCGCCAAAGCGTTGGCTGCAGGTGCCGATGTTGTGCACTTTGACGTGATGGACAACCACTACGTGCCGAATCTGACCATCGGCCCTATGGTGCTGAAAGCACTGCGCAATTATGGCATCACCGCCCCGATCGACGTGCATCTGATGGTGAAGCCGGTTGACCGCATCATTCCTGATTTCGCCGCGGCGGGCGCCAGCATCATCACCTTCCACCCGGAAGCGTCTGAACACGTCGACCGCAGCCTGCAGCTAATCAAAGAACATGGCTGTAAAGCCGGTCTGGTGTTTAACCCGGCCACCTCGCTGAGCTACCTCGATTACGTGATGGACAAGCTGGACGTCATCCTGCTGATGTCCGTCAACCCAGGTTTCGGCGGCCAGTCTTTCATCCCACAGACGCTGGATAAACTGCGCGAAGTTCGTCAGCGTATTGATGCCTCGGGCTATGACATTCGCCTGGAAGTCGACGGTGGCGTCAAGGTCAGCAATATCGCGGATATTGCCGCGGCGGGTGCTGATATGTTCGTTGCCGGCTCGGCGATTTTCGATCAGCCGGACTACCAGCAGGTTATTGATCAAATGCGCAGTGAATTAGCAAAGGTTAGTCATGGATAAATTACACGCCATTCGCGGTATTGCCTTCGACCTGGACGGTACGCTGGTAGACAGCGCGCCGGGGTTGACTGCCGCGGTTGATAGCGCACTTTACGCGCTGGAGTTACCGGTCGCCGGTGAGCCGCGCGTCGTGACCTGGATTGGCAACGGCGCGGATGTTCTGATGGAGCGGGCCCTCAACTGGGCGCGTCAGGAGCGTGCCACCCAGCGTGCCGCAATGGGTAAACCGTCTGTCGATCATGACGATATCCCGCAGGCAGAGCAACTGATGGTGTTGCGTAAGCTGTTTGACCGCTACTATGCCGAAGCCGCTGAAGAGGGCAGTTTCCTGTTCCCGGCGGTTGCCGATACCCTCGGTGCCCTGCACGCGAAAGGTTTACCGCTGGCGCTGGTGACCAACAAGCCGACGCCGTTTGTCGCGCCGATCCTGGACGCGCTGGATATCGCGAAATACTTTAGCGTCGTCATTGGCGGCGATGATGTGAAGAATAAGAAACCGCATCCGGACCCGCTATTGCTGGTGGCGCAGAAACTGGCGCTGACGCCGGCTGAGCTGTTGTTTGTCGGGGATTCACGCAATGACATTCAGGCCGCGAAAGCGGCGGGCTGCTGTTCCATCGGGCTGACCTACGGCTATAACTACGGCGAGTCGATTGCCATCAGCGAACCGGACTATATCTTCGACCAATTTAATGAACTCTTGCCCGCTTTCGGGCTACCGAACAGTGAAACTCAGGAATTGAAAAATGACTAAGCCCATCGTTTTTAGTGGCGCACAGCCCTCAGGTGAATTGACCATTGGCAACTACATGGGTGCGCTGCGTCAGTGGGTGAGCATGCAGGATGATTATCACTGCATCTACTGCATCGTGGATTTGCATGCTATCACCGCGCGTCAGGATCCGGAGAAACTGCGTAAAGCGACGCTGGATACGCTGGCGCTTTACCTGGCCTGCGGGATCGATCCTGAGAAAAGCACCATCTTCGTTCAGTCACACGTGCCGGAGCACGCACAGCTGGGCTGGGCGCTGAACTGCTACACCTATTTCGGCGAACTGAGCCGTATGACCCAGTTCAAAGATAAATCGGCGCGTTATTCGGAAAACATTAACGCCGGCCTGTTTGACTATCCGGTGCTGATGGCGGCGGACATTCTGCTGTATCAGACCAACCAGGTGCCGGTCGGTGAAGACCAGAAGCAGCACCTGGAGCTAAGCCGCGATATTGCCCAGCGCTTCAACGCCATCTACGGAGACGTGTTTAAAGTGCCTGAGCCGTTCATTCCGAAATCTGGCGCTCGCGTGATGTCGCTGCTTGAGCCGACCAAGAAAATGTCTAAGTCGGACGACAACCGCAATAACGTGATCGGCCTGCTGGAAGACCCGAAATCGGTCGTCAAGAAGATCAAACGTGCAATGACCGACGGTGACGAGCCGCCTGTTGTGCGCTACGACCAGCAGAATAAAGCCGGTGTTTCCAACCTGCTGGACATTCTCTCTGGGGTAACCGGTCAGAGCATTGCCGAGCTGGAACAGCATTTTGAAGGCAAAATGTATGGTCATCTGAAAGGTGAAGTAGCCGATGCCGTGTCCGGTATGCTGCTGGAGCTGCAGGAGCGTTATAACCGCTTCCGTAACGACGAAGCGTTCCTGAACCAGGTGATGAGAGACGGGGCCGACAAGGCCAGCGCTCGCGCATCTGAGACCCTGAAAGCGGTGTACGACGCTATTGGTTTTGTCGCTAAGCCATAATCGGTCAGCGTTCGGCAAACAGAAAAGGGCGGGTTATCCCGCCCTTTTGCTATTCAGGCATAGCCTGAATCAATGATGTGAGAACCAGTTCAGTTTGTCTCGCAGGCTGACCACGCGACCCACGATAATCAACGCCGGGCTGGCCATTTGCTGTGCCAGAAGATCCAACTGATCCAGCGTCCCGGAGACCACCTTCTGGCTGACCGCCGTGCCATTTTCCACAATGGCGACCGGCATCTCTGCCGCCATACCGTGGGCAATGAGCTTTTCACGGATGGCCGGAGCCTGACTCAGCCCCATATAAAACACCAGGGTTTGTTTCTCTGCAGCCAGATTTTCCCAGTCCATCTCGCCGTCGGTTTTCAGGTGCCCGGTGACAAGCCGCACGCCCTGGGCGAAATCGCGATGGGTCAGCGGGATGCCGGAATAGGCAGAACAGCCGGAAGCGGCGGTAATTCCCGGTACCACGGAGAAGGGGATCCCGGCATTACACAGGGTTTCCAGCTCTTCCCCTCCGCGACCGAAAATAAAGGGATCGCCACCTTTCAGACGCACTACGCGACGCCCGTTCTGGGCCTCGCGCAGCAGGATCTGGTTAATTTCTTCCTGCGGTACGCAGTGGTAACCCGCGCGTTTACCGACGAATACCCGGTCGGCGTCGCGGCGTACCAGGTTCATAATGTCGTCGGAGACCAGACGGTCATATACCACAACGTCCGCCTGCTGAATTTGCTG
This sequence comes from Klebsiella sp. B345, assembly GCF_051131735.1. NCBI lineage: Bacteria > Pseudomonadati > Pseudomonadota > Gammaproteobacteria > Enterobacterales > Enterobacteriaceae > Klebsiella > Klebsiella sp. B345. Next base: position 2,521,599 of record NZ_CP180443.1, on the reverse strand, counting down.
AAGACCTTTCAGCGTCAGCAGCCCGGCATCGCCCGGTCCGGCGCCCACCAGCACCACTTCACCACGATGATCCAACGGCTCTGTGAGCAACTGCTCGGTGGTATCCGCCACGGCCTGACGGTCCTGGTTGGCCAGCGATTGCGCGAGGCGGTCGTTGATAAACAGCTTCTCCCAGAAACGGCGACGTTCGCCGACCGTCGCAAACTGTTTTTTCACCCGCGAACGTAACTGGCCCGCATAGTGCGCGAGCTGGCCTAAATGGAGCGGTAACAGGGATTCCAGCTTTTCGCGTAGCAGTCGTGCCAGCACCGGCGAGGTGCCGCCAGAGGAGACGGCGACCATCAGCGGCGAACGGTCGATGATCGACGGCATAATAAAGCTGGCCTGCTTCGGCGCATCTACCACGTTACAGAAAATCCGACGGGATTCTGCGGCGTCGCTGACCTGCTGATTGACATCTTCATCGTCGGTGGCGGCAATCGCCAGCCAGCAGGCGTCAAGCAGCGCGGGGTCAAATGGCGCCGTCACCAGTGTCAGCATCTGCGAATCCGCCCACGCCTGGAACTGCGGTGAGAATGCCAGCGCGTTGACCGTTAACCTGGCGCCGGCATCCAGCAGCAGGCGTGCCTTGCGTTCGGCAACATCACCGCCGCCGACTAGTAAACAATCGCGACCGCGCAGCTGACAGAAAATAGGTAAGTGGTCCACGGAACATCCTCGCAGAAAAGCAGTGGGAGAGGGTAAGCGGTCGTAGCATAACAGCAGAGGGTTGACGGAATACACGACTTTTCTGGGGTCTACCGCTTAGTGGTCATAAGAAAAAAATAGGGTTCCCTCTGGGCGGGAGGGAACCGCAGAGCGCTATGCCTTCAGCTGCACGTTGCCGTCTTTTACTCGCGCCTCAAAGTGGGCGATGGAGTGACTTTCATCTTCCATACACAGGCCGTCGCGCAGGCGGAAGCGCTGTTTCTTCAGCGGGCTGGCAACCCACAGCTCGCCTTCGTGTTCGGCAATGATGCCGCGTGACAGCACGCTGGCGTTAAAGAACGGGTCGATATTGCTGATCGCAAACACCCGATCGTCATGGTAGGGCCGGAACAGTGCGACCTGCTGCTGACCCAGCAGCGCGCAGACGCCGGTCGCGGGCAGGATATCGTCAATCTTGCAGATGTTTATCCACTGGCTCATGCGTTTTCCTCCACCAGCGTCACCGGGATACGCTCATACGGCGTGGCCGGGCGATGCTGCTCGCGCTCCGGGACGACCTGCACATTCGGGTCGCGCTGGTTGCTGTTGATAAAGTGTTTGAAGCGGGTCTGCGCCGCCGGGGTATTGACCGTTTCGGTCCACTCGCAGGCGAAGGCGGCACGCAGACGCGCCAGCTCTTCTTCAAGGTGTGCGTTCAGGCCCAGCTTGTCGTCGATGATGACACTGCGCAGGTAGTCGATTCCGCCTTCCATGTTATCTAACCATGGTGCGGTACGGGTCAGCTTATCGGCTGTGCGAATGTAGAACATCATGAAACGGTCGAGATAGCTGAGCAGCGTTTCACGATCGAGGTCGGCGGCCAGCAGATCGGCGTGACGCGGTTTCATCCCACCGTTGCCGCAAACATACAGGTTCCAGCCTTTTTCGGTGGCGATAATCCCTACGTCTTTGCCCTGGGCTTCCGCACATTCACGGGTACAGCCGGAGACGCCAAACTTCATTTTATGCGGCGTGCGGATGCCCTTGTAGCGGTTTTCCAGCTCGACGCCAAAGCCCACGCTGTCACCGACACCGTAGCGGCACCAGGTGCTGCCGACACAGGTTTTCGCCATCCGCAGCGCTTTGGCATACGCGTGGCCGGTTTCGAAGCCCGCCTCAATCAACTGACGCCAGATTTCCGGCAGGTCGTCTTTTTGCGCGCCGAACAGGCCAATGCGCTGTGAACCGGTAATTTTGGTGTAGAGGTTATATTCGCGTGCAATGCGCCCAACGGCGACCAGGCCTTCCGGAGTAATTTCACCGCCGGCGGAGCGCGGGATCACTGAATAGGTACCATCTTTCTGGATGTTGGCGAGGAAGTTATCGTTGGTATCCTGCAGCGGCGTATGCTGCGGCTTGAGGATGTACTCGTTCCAGCAGGAGGCCAGCAGGGAACCGACCGTCGGCTTACACACTTCACAGCCGTACCCTTTACCGTGTTTGGCCAGCAGCTCTTCGAAGGTTTTAATGCCTTCAACGCGGATCAGGTGGAACAGTTCCTGGCGGGAGTAGGCGAAGTGTTCGCATAGGTTATGGTTAACTTCGATACCCTGTTTTGCCAGTTCGGCGTTCAGTACCTGCGTCACCAGCGGGATACAGCCGCCGCAGCCGGTACCGGCTTTGGTCTCAGCTTTCAGGGCCGCCACGGTATGGCAGCCTTTGTTGATGGCGGCAACCAGCATCCCTTTGGTGACATCGAAGCAGGAGCAGATTTGTGCGCTGTCCGGCAGTTTATCGACGCCAATTGATGGTTTGCCGCTGCCCGCATGGGCCGGCAGGATAAGCGAGTCCGGGTTTTCCGGCAGCTCAATAGCGTTCAGTACCAGCTGCAGCAGGTTGCCGTAGTCGCTGGTATCGCCGACCAGTACCGCGCCAAGCAGGGTTTTATTGTCTTCGCTGACGATCAGGCGTTTATAGACTTCTTTGCTTTCATCGAGATAGACATAGCTACGGGCGCCCGGCGTGCGACCATGCGCGTCACCGATGCCGCCAACGTCGACGCCAAGCAGTTTCAGTTTGGCGCTGAGATCGGCGCCGGTAAAGGCGTTGCTGTTGCCGAGCAGATGATCGACGGTCACCTGTGCCATCTTATAGCCCGGTGCTACCAGGCCATAGACGCGGTTGTTCCAGCTGGCGCATTCGCCGATCGCATAGATGTCCGGGTCTGATGTCTGACAGGTATCATTCACGGCGATGCCGCCACGTTGGGCGACCGCCAGACCACACTGGGTCGCCAGCTTGTCGCGTGGACGAATACCGGTGGAGAAGACGATAAAGTCGACCTGCAGTTCGCTACCATCGGCGAACTGCATAGTTTTGCGCGCTTCGCTGCCCTGCTGGAGGATCTCTTTGGTGTTTTTGCTGGTATGGACCTTCACGCCCATGCTTTCGATTTTACGTTTGAGCTGTTCGCCGCCCATGTTATCCAGCTGCTCGGCCATCAGCATCGGAGCAAACTCAATCACGTGGGTCTCGACGCCGAGGTTCTTCAGGGCGCCAGCAGCTTCGAGGCCCAGCAGGCCGCCGCCGATGACCGCACCGCGTTTGCTGCGGCGGGCGCAGGACTCGATCGCGTTGAGGTCTTCAATAGTACGGTAGACGAAGCAGTCCTGAGTTTCTGCGCCTTTGATCGGTGGGATCCACGGATAAGACCCTGTTGCCATGACCAGCTTGTCATAAAAGACGGTGCGTCCGGCGCTGGAGTGAATGACTTTCTCCTGACGGTTAATCGTGATCGCCCGTTCGCCGATCAACACTTTCACGCCATGCTTTTCGTAAAATCCTTCACGAACCAGCGAAAGTTCTTCCGCAGTGTGGTGGGAGAAGTAAGACGACAGGTGGACACGGTCGTAAGCGATACGGGGTTCTTCACAGAACACGGTAATGTCGAATTGTCCGGCAGGCGCCTTATCAAGAAGCTCTTCGATAAAGCGATGGCCGACCATGCCGTTACCGATAATAGCGATTCTGACTTTGCTCATTTTTGCCTCGATTTCTTTTCTATTACCGCCTACCTTAACGATTCAGCCAGTGCACTTATTGATACAAATCAAGATCGCTCCCGCCTACCACTTAATGGGTATGATCATGATTTTAATGGATTTTTATAAGTTGTGGAAAACTCAGGCTTTTCCTTCTTGCTGCTTTTGTGTACAAACTGGAGGTGAGAAAATGTTCATAGCCTGGGTGAATAATCAGCATTATTAACGGGAGTCATCACGATGACAGCAGTTCCACTTTGGTTAATTCAGAACGTACGTCTGCCGGACCGCGACGGGTTATGGCAGATTGCGATAGATAAAGGCTGTTTTGGCGATATCACCCCTATGGGTGATGCGCGTAGCGAAAGTTACGAAGTGCTTAACGCCCGCGGAGGGCTGGCAATCCCGCCGTTTATTGAACCGCATATTCACCTGGATACCACCCAAACCGCCGGTGAACCGAACTGGAACCAGTCCGGAACACTGTTTGAGGGCATTGAACGCTGGGCCGAGCGCAAGGCGCTGCTGAGCCACGAGGATGTGAAAGCCCGGGCGTGGAAAACCCTGAAGTGGCAAATTGCCAACGGGATCCAGTTTGTTCGTACCCACGTTGACGTTTCTGACCCGACGCTGACCGCCCTAAAAGCGATGCTGGAAGTGAAGCAGGAGGTAGCGCCGTGGGTAGATTTGCAGATCGTCGCCTTCCCCCAGGAGGGGATTTTATCCTACCCCAATGGAGAGGCCCTGCTGGAAGAGGCGCTGCGCCTCGGAGCCGATGTGGTGGGTGCCATTCCGCACTTTGAGTTTACTCGCGAGTACGGTGTCGAATCGCTGCATATTGCGTTCCGTCTGGCGCAGCAGTATCAGCGGCCGCTGGATATTCATTGCGATGAAATCGATGATGAGCAGTCGCGGTTTGTCGAAACCGTTGCCGCTCTGGCACTGAAAGAGGGGATTGGCCCGCGGGTTACCGCCAGCCATACCACCGCGATGCACTCCTATAACGGCGCCTATACCTCCAGGCTGTTCCGCCTGCTGAAGCTCTCGGGTATCAACTTCGTGGCTAACCCACTGGTGAACATTCACCTCCAGGGACGGTTTGATGATTATCCGAAGCGCCGGGGTATTACCCGGGTGAAGGAGTTGATGGCCGCGGGCATTAACGTCTGCTTTGGTCACGATGATGTGTTCGACCCGTGGTATCCGCTCGGCACTGGCAACATGCTGCAGGTGCTGCATATGGGGTTACATGTCTGTCAGTTGATGGGCTATCAGCAGATTAACGACGGGCTGAAGCTTATCACCGACAACAGCGCCCGCACCTTCGGCCTGCAGGATTACGGCATTGTCCCGGGGAATCCGGCCAATCTGATTATTCTGCCGGCAGAGAATGGTTTTGAGGCGGTGCGTTGTCAGGTACCGGTCCGCTGGTCGATCCGTCAAGGTAGGGTGATTGCCACGACGCAGTTGGCACAGACCTGGATCCAGACTGACAGAGGAGGAGAGGAGCTGTTCTTTACCAGAAACAGCCCCTTCGCGGATGCTAAGGGGCCGACGGCTTAAAGGCTTAGTGAGACGCCGCTGCCATGTTGTGCTGGCGGTGGCGGGAGACGAACCCGAGAATCAGGCACATCACAAAGACCACGGCGTAGAGGCCGTTAGCGGTGTGCAGCGCAGCCAGTGGGCCGCTGGCTGCCACAATCGGGCCGGTCACAACGAAGGTCAGCATGGTGCCGATGGTGCCGCAGGTCAGGACGAAGTTCACCAGCTTCGGCGATGCCACTTTGGTCTGCAGCGAACCCAGGGTGATGAGCGAAGTGTAAATCGCGCTGGAGAAGAAGCCCAGGGTCAGGATAAACCATGGCATGTGCTCCGGCGAACCGTTGATGAACAGATACATCAGCACCGTTGCCAGGCCCGCCAGAACGGTGAGGATCCGCTGAAGGTCGAAGAAGCGCAGGATAAAGCTAAATGACCACATTCCAATCATGTAAGACATCCAGAAATCACTGACCAGTTGACCGCCATCGGCAAGGCTCATACCCAGCGTCTTCGCGTATTCAGGCACCCAGGAGATAAAGCCCAGCTGGCCGAGGATATAGCACAGCGCCGCGATAGCGAGGAACAGCACGCCGATGCCCCACTTTTCTTTGACCACGGGCTGACTGTCCTGCTGCGCTTTTTTACCGAGAACCGGGAATTCGCAGCCGAAAGTCAGAATAAAGATCGCTACGTAGACCAGACCAATGCAGGCGTACACCCAGTACCACTCAATGCTACGAGCCAGCAGGAATGCAGCGACCATCGGGAAAATCATCCCCGCCATGCTGAAGAAGGAGTCGGTAAACAGCAGGCGCGCACCGCGCTGACGGCCTTCATACATGTGGGTGATCAGGAAGGTACCGATCGACATGGTAATCCCGCTGACCAGACCCAGTACAAACATCGAGGCGGAAAATAGCGCCAGGCTGTGGCTGTACATCAGCCCGGCAACGGCCAGCACCATAAGAATAAAGCCAAAACGGAGCTGAGTTTTCAGCGGGACAATTTCCATCAGCCAGGCGTTCAGGAAGATAGAGATCAGAATACCGGCGTTGAGGAAAGTAAAAGTGTTACTCATACTGGAAACCGGTAGGTGGAAATAATCGGCGATATTTCCCATCACCATTCCGGTGACGATCACCAACGCACCGGTAAGGGCGTAGGAGAAGAAGCTGATCCATGTGAGCTTGGTACGGTTGCTGTTAGTCATGACTGGCCTGTGAATAGAAATGTAAAGCGCATTGACTGCGCGATGGCGAACAGATTTTATTCATTCGCGTGATGTAAGCAAACGTTTATTATGTAATACACTCTTTTTTGCATTGATTAGTGTGATGTTGATCGGCTTTAAATGCGGCGCTGGTGAATGGATGTGTCGTAACAACTATTTCAGCTACGTAAAATTAGGTAAAACGCTGGCCCACGATGCAAAGGCTCTTTAGAATCAAAGCACTCGCTTTTTATTCTGCTCCGTTAAGGAATTCCCATGTTCAAATCAACTCTGGCGGCGGTGGTTGCCGTTGTCGCCATTTCAGCTTTCTCTCCGGCTATGGCTGCGAAGGGCGATCCTCATGTATTGCTGACGACCTCCGCGGGAAATATTGAGCTGGAGTTAAATAGCCAGAAAGCACCGATTTCCGTGGATAACTTCCTGAAATACGTGAACAGCGGTTTCTATAACAACACCACCTTCCACCGCGTAATCCCGGGCTTCATGGTGCAGGGCGGTGGATTTAACGAACAGATGCAGCAAAAGCAGCCGAATCCGCCGATTAAAAACGAAGCCGATAACGGCCTGCGCAACACCCGCGGCACCATCGCGATGGCGCGTACTGCCGACCAGGACAGCGCGACCAGCCAGTTCTTCATTAATATCGCTGACAATGCTTTCCTTGACCACGGACAGCGTGATTTTGGCTACGCGGTCTTCGGTAAAGTGGTGAAAGGCATGGACGTGGCAGATAAGATTTCTCAGGTGCAGACCCACAACGTCGGGCCGTACCAGAATGTTCCGTCTAAACCCGTCGTCATCCTCTCCGCGAAAGTCCTGCCGTAAGCTTTTCTTCCCGCGCGGGTAATGATCCCCCGCGCCTTATCGCCCGTTCTGTCTCAGCGGAAAGGGCGATTCCGACCCTTCTGCACGGATGTTTCGCAAAGTGATAAGCGCAGCAGCATAATCTGAGTAGAATAGCCCGGTTTTGTTTTTTCCGGAGCCACCATGATCCTGCTTATCGATAACTATGATTCTTTCACCTGGAACCTGTACCAGTATTTTTGCGAGCTGGGGGCGGAGGTGCTGGTCAAGCGCAATGATGAGTTGACGCTTGAGGAGATTGCGGCGCTGGCGCCGGAGAAAATTGTTATCTCGCCCGGGCCCTGTACGCCGAATGAGTCCGGCATCTCGCTGGCGGTTATCGCGCATTATGCCGGCCGGGTTCCGCTGCTGGGGGTTTGCCTGGGCCATCAGGCGATTGCGCAGGTCTTTGGGGCCACCATCGTCCGCGCTGCTACCGTTATGCACGGCAAAACCTCGCCTATCCAGCACAACGGCACCGGGGTCTTCCTGGGGCTGAATAATCCGCTGGTGGTCACCCGCTATCACTCTTTGCTCATTGACCCTGCGACCCTTCCCGCCTGCTTTGAAGTGACGGCGCGTAGCGAGAATGGTGAAATTATGGGAATTCGCCATCGCGAGTGGGATCTCGAAGGGGTGCAGTTCCACCCGGAGAGCATTCTCAGCGAGCAAGGGCATCAGCTGCTGGCAAACTTTCTCAATCGATGATTTATGCCTTTCATACATCCAGGCTAGCGCTTAGTCGCTTAACCCCACAACGCGAATTATTTTGGCTATACAGTTGCCATTGATTGATTTTTTATGCATATTTTGTGATTAGATTATCACAATAATGATTGCGTAACGAAGAAGGATGGCATGACATGGCAACTGAGCAACCGGTAATTACCCGCGCCACATTCGATGAAGTTATTCTGCCAATTTATGCACCTGCGGAATTCATCCCGGTAAAGGGTAAAGGTAGCCGCGTATGGGATCAGCAGGGTAAAGAGTACATTGATTTTGCCGGTGGGATTGCGGTGACGGCGTTAGGTCATTGTCATCCGGCGCTGGTGGCGGCGCTGCAGCAGCAGGGCGAAACCCTGTGGCACACCAGCAACGTCTTTACCAACGAACCGGCGCTGCGCCTTGGTCGCAAGCTGGTGGACGCCACCTTTGCCGAGCGTGTGGTATTTATGAACTCCGGTACGGAAGCCAACGAGACGGCCTTCAAGCTGGCGCGCCACTACACCATTACCCGCCACAGTCCGTATAAGACCAAAATCATCGCCTTCCATAACGCCTTCCATGGCCGCTCGCTGTTTACCGTGTCCGTGGGCGGGCAGCCAAAGTATTCTGATGGCTTCGGCCCGAAACCCGCCGACATTATCCACGTGCCGTTTAACGACCTGCATGCGGTTAAAGCGGTGATGGACGATCACACCTGCGCGATCGTGGTTGAGCCGATCCAGGGAGAAGGTGGCGTGATGGCGGCGACGCCAGAGTTCCTGAAAGGACTGCGTGAACTGTGCGATGAGCATCAGGCGCTACTGGTGTTTGATGAAGTGCAGTGCGGGATGGGGCGTACCGGTTCGCTGTTTGCGTACATGCATTATGGCGTGACGCCGGATATCCTCACCAGTGCTAAAGCGCTGGGCGGCGGTTTCCCGATCAGCGCCGTGCTGACCACCAATGAGATTGCCAGCGCCTTCCATGCTGGCTCCCATGGTTCAACCTACGGCGGTAATCCGCTGGCCTGCGCCGTTGCCGGGGCGGCATTTGATCTGATTAATACGCCTGATGTGCTGGAAGGGGTGAACGCGAAGCGGGCGCTGTTTGTGCAACATCTGCAGGAGATTGATGCTCGTTTCGACCTGTTTAGCGATATCCGCGGCATGGGGTTACTGATTGGCGCGGAGCTCAAACCGCAGCATCAAGGCCGGGCGCGTGATTTTCTGTATGCCGCGGCGGATGCGGGCGTCATGGTGCTCAACGCCGGGCCGGACGTCATGCGCTTTGTGCCGTCGTTGGTGATCGATGAGCAGGATATTGCTGAAGGGATGGCGCGCTTTGCCCAGGCGGTACAGAAGGTGCTTAGCGCTTAGTCGCGCTTAGCCAGATGCCATGATGAGGACGCTGACGCCATGCCACCGACGAGATGGTGTGCATGGTGTTCAGATGGTCTAGGATCCGCTGCAGGTGCTGTTCCATGGTGCTTAGCGGGCCGCGGCTCACTTCAACGTCCTGAGACTCCATAATATTCACGTCGTCAGCGCTGCCAGGACCGTCGGTGTCCAGCCGCTGCTGACAGCGCTGAAGCGCAATCTCACAGGACTCCAGATAGCGCCGGGCCAGCTCCGGCGTCAGCATGTTGTGCTCGCGGGCGAGGGTGGTCATCGCGTTGATATGCTCAACAATAAACTGGCTGTGGGTGACCCACAGCTTCATATCTTCCAGATAATGTGAGTTAAACCCAGGCTCCTGCATAGCCTGGTTCAACGAGTTAAACAGCGAGTTATGTGCTTGATTGACGCGCATGCGGCGATAGGCCAGCGCCGGTGCCTGGTGGTCGTCGCTGAGGATCAGCCGGATGGCCTCCTGATCGGCTTCCAGCGCGTCATGGGCGTTTTTACGTAGCAGTCCGCTCTGCCACTGTGGCCACAGCCAGACCATCCCGCCAAAGGCGATCAGGCAGCCGATAAGCGTATCGATAAGCCTGGCGACAATGTACTGTTCGCCGTTAAGTGTCAGAAGTTGCAGGGTATAGACCGCCGTCACGGTAAAGCCGACCATCGCCCAGCCGTAATGCTTACGAATAATCAGGTAGCTCAGCAGCGTAATGATCAGCAACGCGGTAAGCGTATACCCCTCTGGAACGTGAAAGTGCAGCGTCAGTCCGGCAATGGCGAGGCCTGCGAGGGTGCCGGCCGCCCGATGGACGATGCGCACTCGTGTCGCGCCGTAGCCGTTTTGGGTGACGAAAAGCACCGTCATTAAGATCCAGTAAGGCTTGGGAAGATGCAGGGCGCTGCCCATCAGGCTGGCGGCGGTGAGCATCACGCAGATACGCGCGGCATTGCGCAGCGCCGGCGATTTCCATGAGAGATAGTGCTTCAGCGCAGGTAGCAGCGGCAGGCGGCGTTCTTTATCTGCCATCAGGTTGCGGGCATACAGCGGGCGCTGGGTACGCAGCACCCGGGCGATGCGGCTAAAGTGCCAGGCACAGAATTGCCCGACGGGATTGTCGGGGTGCTGCCAGGCAATTTTCTCCAGCGCGCCAATCTGCTTATCCATATGAAAGCGTTGCGGATAGCGGTGGTACAGAATGTCGTCGGCCAGCACCCGTAGACGGGCGGCAACGGTTTGTGCGTTCCAGCGGATCACCGCCTCCGCGTGGCTCCGCTCCACCAGTTTCTGAACTTCCTCAGGCTGATGCAGGCTGACGGAGATATGTTCCTGTAGATCCAGCGCCACCTGAAACGCCCGCAGCAGACGCTTGTGATCGTTACGCTGGTTCGCCGCCAGCATATGCATCTGCTGGTAGCACTGGGTGATCAGATCCACCACCTTTTGCTGGCGTGTGAGCAGCGGCGGGAGCGAGGTCGCCGGGTCAATATGCTGAGTCAGTAGGCTGTATTTCGCTTCGCAGTAGTTAGCCAGCTCCCGGTAGAGCAGGCTCAAGGATTCACGCAGCGGTTGTTCGCGCCATAGCCAGAACCAGAACCAGTTAAACAGTCCGTACCACAAGGTGCCGAGTGCGTAGATCAACAGCGGCTCCCAGATGGGCATGTTCCCGGCAAGGCTCAGGGTAAAGATGGCTGCAATCAGTGAGGCCGGGAGAAGTCTGGCATGGAGCGAGCTAATCTCTGCCGTCACGCCAAGCAGCAGCGCCAGGCCGCTAAGAATTAAGGGCAGCGGGATTTCCTGTTGCAGCAGCAGCTGAACCACCAGGCTACAGCCGGCAAACAGTGAACCGCCCACGATCAGGCGTTTAAAAAAGCGTTTGTGCGGGGTGTCCAGACCGGCGACGTTACAGCAGGCAGGTACTAAGGAAAACAGCAGACCCTGTTGCAGGTGACCGAGGAGAAGACCGACCGCGACAGGCAAACACAACACCAGCGTTTGCCGCAGTGCATAGTTGACTTCTGGATGGTAAATCAGCCTGCGCCACATCAGGAGGAGACAAAAACGGCGTATTGCGGGGGCAACACGCCGTTTTAACGACTTAACGGGTACCGTAAACGACGATAGTTTTACCGTGTGCGGAGATCAGATTCTGATCTTCCAGCATCTTCAGAATACGGCCGACGGTTTCGCGAGAACAACCGACGATCTGACCAATTTCCTGGCGGGTAATTTTAATTTGCATACCATCAGGGTGGGTCATGGCGTCCGGCTGTTTAGCCAGATTCAGCAGCGTCTGAGCGATACGACCGGTGACGTCGAGGAAGGCAAGGTTACCCACTTTTTCAGAGGTGACCTGCAGACGACGAGCCATCTGCGACGACAAGCGCATCAGAATATCCGGGTTAACCTGGATCAGCTGACGGAATTTTTTGTAAGAGATTTCGGCCACTTCACATGCGGTTTTTGCACGTACCCAGGCGCTACGCTCCTGGCCTTCTTCAAACAAGCCTAATTCACCGATGAAATCGCCCTGGTTGAGGTAAGAGAGGATCATCTCTTTACCTTCTTCATCCTTGATGAGCACAGCCACAGAGCCTTTGACGATGTAGTACAACGTTTCTGCTTTTTCACCCTGGTGGATCAGCGTGCTTTTCGATGGGTACTTATGAATATGGCAATGAGACAAGAACCATTCGAGGGTAGGGTCTGTTTGCGGTTTGCCAAGCACCATGCGCGGTTATCCTCTGTTATAAGCTATCTCCGGGTGCCGACACTACACGGCATCCGGGCATGCAATCGTATTGTTTCCCTATGCCTGGGAAATGGCTGGTGATTTTTCTTCAGCCTGTAATGTGAACTCCTCTGCATACATGCAATACATCAATGTAATACTGTAGCATCCCGACTGTTTTAGCATAGCTTTTGCCGCATGTCTCCTGGTGTCTCGCTTCAGCATGATGTAGGTCGCCTTCCGTTGCGAGAATTGTTATGTGCGCGTAATCTGTCAGGAAAATTGCAACCTCGGAGTTAAATTTTATGCAAGCTCGTGTGAAATGGGTTGAAGGGTTAACCTTCATCGGAGAGTCCGCATCAGGTCACCAGATTCTGATGGACGGCAACTCCGGAGATAAAGCGCCAAGCCCGATGGAAATGGTGTTGATGGCGGCGGGCGGATGCAGCGCAATTGATGTTGTGTCTATTTTGCAGAAAGGGCGTCACGACGTGACCAACTGTGAGGTGAAGCTGACCTCTGAACGCCGGGAAGAGGCGCCGCGCCTGTTTACCAATATCAACATGCATTTCATTGTGACCGGCAAAGAGCTGAAGGATGCGGCGGTATCGCGTGCGGTGGATCTGTCGGCAGAGAAATATTGCTCGGTGGCGCTGATGCTGCAAAAAGCAGTGAACATCACCCACACCTATGAAGTCATTGAAGGCTAACTGACGGCAGGATAGTGCCAGGTAGCAGAGAACAACCCCGGTCGTAATGCGTCCGGGGTTTTTTATGGCTAGTCGATCTTTCTGCCTTCCATCAGGCGCTCTACCAGCGGCGTCATGATCAACTCCATCGCCAGGCCCATTTTGCCCCCCGGAACCACCAGCGTATTGATATGCGAGATAAACGACCCCTGCAGCATCGCGAGCAGCCACGGGAAATCGATATCCTGCAGATTACGGAAGTGGATCACCACAAAGCTCTCATCCAGTGAGGGGATGCCTTTAGCCGCAAACGGGTTCGAGGTATCGACGGTGGGGACCCGCTGGAAGTTGATATGGGTACGGGAAAACTGTGGGGTGATGAAATTGATGTAGTCCTCCATCGAACGCACGACGGAGTCCATCACCGCTTCACGGGAATGGCCGCGTTCGCTGGTATCCCGGATAAGCTTCTGGATCCATTCCAGATTGACAATCGGCACCACCCCGACCAGCAAATCGACATTCTGTGCGACGTTGTACTGCGGGGTGACCACGCCGCCGTGCAGCCCTTCATAAAACAGGACGTCGGTGGGTTCCGGGAGCGGTTGCCACGGCGTAAAGGTACCCGGAACCTGATTCCACGGGACCGCTTCGTCATAGGTATGCAGGTATTTTCGCGACTGACCGCTGCCGTTGCGCCCGTATTCAATGAAGGTATTTTCGAGCAGTCCGAAGTCGTTGGCTTCCGGACCGAAGTAGCTGATGTGCTTCCCCTGATCGCGCGCTTTACGGATCGCCATGTCCATTTCCGGGCGGGTGTAGCGATGGAAGCTGTCGCCTTCGACTTCCGCAGAACGCAGATTCAGCTGGGCGAAAATTTTTCGAAAGGCGAGGCTGGTGGTCGTGGTTCCCGCGCCGCTGGAGCCCGTGACGGCAATCACCGGATGTTTGGCAGACATAACAACTCCCAGATTAAACGATGGTGTGGTGCCGCCTTAGCCGTGGAACTGCTTGCGGGGCATAATGTTGACCGTTTCGTGTAGTTCAGACCACACCAGCACGGCTTCTCCGCTTTTTAACTGTTGTTTGACGTCGGCGACTTTATCCACCAGCGAGCGTTCATGTTCACCATAATCGGTGCCTTCGCGCAATACAAAACTTTCGATTAGGTTATCCAGCGTTTCGGGATCCAGATCGTGCCAGGGAATAATCATATTTGTGCTCCCAACCAACGGGTTAACCAGTCCGGAATGCGTCGTTCGAGCCACATTTCCGGCTTACGCAACGTGCCGCCAACGAACCCGACGTGCCCACCTTGTTCGGTCAGCTGATATTCCACATTTGCCGGCAGCTGTTCTTGCGGTGGGATAGAGTGGTGATCCATGAAAGGATCGTCCTTTGCGTGAATGATCAGCGTCGGCGTGGTGATATCACTTAATCGTGGCATCGCGCTGCACTGGCGATAGTAGTCCAGCGCATCGGCGAAACCGTGGATTTTCGCGGTGATCATATCGTCAAACTCGCGGATGCGGCGCATTCCTTTGAGCTGGCGTAAATCGACCGGCAGTGAACCCGGGTAGGCCTTCAGCTTACGGGCCGCATTGGCCTTTAGCAGGTTAAGCAGATAGCGCTGATAGACCCGGGAAAAGCCTTTATCCATATGATAGCTGCAGGCTTCCAGCATGAAGGGGGCTGAGACGATCACCGCGGCGTCCAGCGGGGCGTTATCGCCTTCTTTTGCCAGCAGGCAGCCCAGCATGTTTCCCCCCAGCGAATAGCCAACGGCGGCGGTCGGGACCGTACCAAATTCACGTTGCAGCCAGTGCAGAAACCAGCTGCCGTCTTCGGTTTCGCCAGAATGATAGATCCGGTTATTACGATTGGGTTCACCGCTACAGCCGCGAAAATGCATCACCACGCCCAGCCAGCCGCGCTGCATGGCAGCATGAATCAGGCCGTGAGCGTAGGGGCTGTGCAGGCTGCCTTCCAGGCCGTGAAAAACGACCAACCGCGGTTTATGCCGTGCCAGGGAGGGGTCTTCGCTCCATGCCAGATCGACAAAATCACCATCCGGTAGCTCGAGGCGTTGCCAGAAGGGTGTGAAGCCCAGTTTGCGGCGGATCAGACGCGGAAGCATGGTTTGCAGATGACGATTACCCACGCCGCGCATCGGGTGAAACTCGCGCGAATCGTCTTCAGGGGGCGTCATTTCTGTGGGGGTGATTTCAACCATAGCACCAGAGCAATTAATAAACTAATACGACACTATACCGCGCACGAGGTGCGCCGGTTATCCAATATGTGGTCTTACGGCCAGGACTATAGGTTACACGAAATTGCGGCCGGGTGATGACTGGAGTACGCGCTGCCGGTAATTATCGCGCCCGGCAGGCGTCGGTCCGGTGGGTCAGGAGTGGTAATGCCAGGCGCTGAGGAAAGTAGTGACGGCAGATTTGGCGAGTGGCTCCAGCTGCGCGGGGTCAAGCGCCTGCTGCGAGATCAGTGCCGCTGGTAGTGGGTAACCCATCACCGATCCAAGGAACAACCTGGCCTGCACTTCGGGTTCCGTCAGGGTCAACGTGCCGCGCGCATTTTGCGTGCTGAGTATCTCAACCAGCACGGTCAACACCCGGCCCGACGGGCGTTGTTCGATCACCGCGTACAGCTCGGGCTTTTGCACCAGCACCTGAATGAGGAGACGCTGAAAGCGGATATTTTCCGCACTGTAAAAATGCGCCTGCACGATACGAGCAAAACCGAGCAGCAGGGCTGGTAAGTCGTGCTGCTTATCCTGCAGCAACTGACGCAGCGGCGGCTGCATTTTCGCGTTTAAATAGGAAAAGCTCTCCAGCAGCAGCGCGTCTTTACCACCCGGGAAGTGGCTATAGAGCGTGGGGCGGGAGCTTCCTGCTTCAGCGGCGATGGCGTCGAGGGAGACATCCAGCCCGTGTTTCAAAAACAGTTCGCATGCGGTATGTAAAATGCGAGGGCGCGCGGTCATCGGGCGCCCACGTTGGTTAGCCATCAATTGCTATCCTTTGTGTTTTCCTTTTAGGGAGTGGATCCCCTGTTGGATCAGGATGAAAAAAAGCGGGACCAGGAGCAGCGTCAGGAGTGTCCCGGAAAGCATCCCGCCGATCACCGCGGTTCCGATTTCCGTGCGGCTCGACGCGCCAGCTCCGCTAGAGAGTACCAGAGGGATGGCGCCGGCAACAAATGCCAGCGACGTCATTATGATCGGCCGCAAACGCAGGCGTGCACCTTCAAGGGTGGCTTCCACCAGCTTTTGGCCAGCCGCCAGCCTTGTCTGGGCGAATTCAACGATCAGGATGGCATTTTTAGCTGACAGCCCCATGGTGGTCAGCATCCCGACCTGAAAGTAAATATCGTTATCAAAACCGGCCAGCGTCGATGCGCTTACTGCCCCCAATATGCCCGGAGGAATGATCAACATAACAGCCAACGGAATTGACCAGCTCTCATAGAGCGCGGCAAGACAAAGGAAGATAAAGATAACTGAGGCAAGGTAAACCCACAGCGTCTGCCCCGATGAGGCCTGTTCCTGGTACGACAATCCGCTCCATTGTAGACCGAAGCCATCCAGACCCTGTACCAGCGTGGTCATTTCATTCATCGCGCTACCGGAGCTAATACCGCTGGCGGCACTTCCCTGGAACTGGACCGCCGACAGACCATTAAATCGCTGCAGCATCTGCGGCCCTGTGGTCCATTGCATCGATGCGAAGCTGTTGAAAGAAGCCATGTTGTCTTCACTGCCGCGCACAAACCAGGTGGCGAGACTTTCAGGGCTGGAGCGCCACGGTGCATCGCCTTGCATGTAAACTCGTTTGATACGCCCGCGGTCGACAAAATCGTTAACGTAAACACCCCCCCAGGCAGCGGCGATAGTCTCGTTGATGTCAGCCTGCGCCAGACCCTGTGATTCGGCCTTCTGACGATCCACCTCAATGTGCAACTGAGATTTTTCATCAAGGCTATTGAGTCTCACTGCATCGAGGTTGCTGTTGGCTGTCGCCATCGACATCAGATTTTGTTGCGCCGCGAGAAGTGCGTCATACCCCTGCGCCGACTGGTCCTGCAGCCACAGCTCAAAGCCGCTGGACTGCCCAAGTCCGCGAACGGCCGGCGGGGCGGAAACGCTAATCGTCGTGTCGGTCGATGCCCTGAAGTACCGATTGGCGCGAGCAATAATCGACTGGGCGCTGTTTTCTGTACCCTGGCGTTCGTCCCAGCGTTTTAACTCTACAAACGCCATGCCGACGTTTTGTCCGCTGCCGGCGTTATTACGCCCGGTGACCATAAAAATGACGTTCAGGTTGTCTTTCTCTTCGGTCATAAAATAGTTTGAGATGTCTTTTCCCGTCTGCTCGGTCATCGACATCGGCGAGCCAGGCGGCAGCGTAAACTGAATGACGACCGATCCCTGATCCTCCTCCGGCAGGAAGCCGGTTGGCAGACGTTGATACTGCCAGAGCATCAACAGGATCAGCAGAAGAGTGAGCAGGCAGTTGCGTAAGGGCCGGCGAGTGATGTGCTGCAGAATGATGAGATAACGGCTTTGGCTTTTTTCGACGCCGTGGTTAAACCAGCGGAAAAATCGGCCTTGCTTCGCGTGACCGGACTTGAGTAAATGCGCGCACAAGGTAGGGGTCAGCGTCATCGCTACCAGCGCGGAGAGGCTCATGGCGGTCACGATCGTGGCGGTAAACTGCCGGTAGATGATCCCAACGGAACCACCAAAAAAGGCCATGGGAACAAAGACAGCCGACAGCACCATCGCGATACCGATCAGCGCCCCGGTGACCTCATTCATCGAACGTAGCGTCGCCTCTACCGGGCCGAGTCCCTCTTCAGCCATCACCCGCTCGACGTTTTCGACCACCACGATGGCATCATCAACCAGCAGACCAATCGCCAGAACCATGGCGAACAGCGTCAGGGTATTGATGTTGTAGCCGAGCATGCTGAGGATACCAAAGGTGCCAAGCAGGACGACCGGGACGGTGACCGTCGGGATCAGCGTCGCACGCCAGTTTTGCAGGAACAGGTACATGACGATGACCACCAGAATGATGGCTTCGATAAGGGTTTGCACCACGCCTTCAATCGAGACGGTGACGAACGGCGTACTGTCGCGCGGGTAGGCCGCCACCATACCTGCAGGAAACTGAGGGCTTAATCTTTCAACTTCGGCACGTACATTTTCGGCGGTATTGAGTGCGTTTGCCCCTGAGGCCAGTTGGATAGAGATCCCGGCAGCAGGGTAGCCATTCAGGGTGGTCAGGTTCTGATAGTTTTCGGCGCCGACCTCAATACGAGCAATGTCGCGCAGATAGATCGTGGAGCCATCGCGGTTGGTCCGAATAGTGATGTTTTCAAACTGTTCTGGCGTTTCCAGCCGCGATTGCATCGTGACTGTCGCGTTGAGGTATTGCCCTTCCAGCGTCGGCAGCGTACCGATTTCCCCGCTGGTCACCTGCGTGTTTTGTGCCTCAATCGCGGCGCGGACGTCGGAAGGCATCAGCCCGAAACTATTGAGCTTGTGCGGGTTCAGCCAGATGCGCATGGCGTACTGGGCGCCGAATACCGTGGTTTCTCCGACGCCATCGACACGGCTGAGCGGATCCTGCAGGGTGTTAACCAGGAAGTCGTTAATATCAATATTGGTGAGCTGGCCGGTTGTATCGTACAGGGCGACCACCATCAGGCTGTCCCCCTGTGATTTGGTTACCGTGATCCCCTGTTGTTGTACTTCCTGTGGTAAACGAGTTAATGCCTGGTTGACGGCGTTCTGGACCTGGACCTGCGCCATATCAGGATCGATATTTTGGGCAAAGCTGAGGCTGATACGTGCCTGTCCGGCAGAACTGCTGCTGGACGAAAAGTAGAGCAAACCATCAATGCCCTTAATTTGCTGTTCCAGCACCTGAGTGACGCTTTCTTCGATCGTTTCAGCAGAGGCGCCAGGGTAGTTTGCCGTCACGGTGACGCCAGGAGGTGCGATATCGGGATATTGTTCAACGGGTAGCGTAAACAGGGCGAGCGTACCGGCCGCCATGATGCAAATTGCCATGACGGCGGCAAAAACGGGTCGGGAAACAAAAAAATGTGCCAGCATATTCACAAACCTTTCGTCAGTCAGCGGGATAAAGTTTCCGGAGAAGCGAGGGGTAGGCTTCAGGACAATAGAGGGCGCGTCGTGCGTAGTTGACGCAGAGTGGATTGAGTTCAAGCAACATCAGGTTCCACTGATACGCCGTCCACAGGCGGTCATAGACCTGGATACTGAGTGAGTTTTGCTGCAGCTTTTCCCGCAGTTGATGCAGTGTTGCCAGCGTACTTTGACGGTTGAATAACCGCTGCTGCAGGCCGCTGCGCGTCCAGACGGCGGGCGCCGGACAGATGGCGGAAATTTTGATCGCTACTGGCGCGATAATAAGGTGTGCGGACGCAGAATTTCCGGCGCTGAATACCGATAACAACATGAAAAAAACCAGATAATTCCACCTTTTGTACAGCGTCATGTTACGGCATCCACATCAATTTATTTACTTTACAGTAAAGTAAATAAATTGGTTAAACAAGACACATTCGCAAGTGTTATGACGAGGGTAAACAGAGGAAGGTGTAGGGGAGGTCAGAGAATAACGCAGGAAAAATAGCCACCTTGCACCACAGATGGCTGAGTGACGGGGTTAAAACATACCGTTGCCGCTGGCCGTTTTTTCCGGAACAGTCTGAATAACGTCCCAGTGTTCCACGATTTTATGCTGTGCATCGAGGCGGAAAATATCCACGATGGCGCGGGTGACTCCGGGTTCGCGTCCGGTGGTGGCGACGTGCAGGACAACGTAGTCGCCATCGACGATCGTCCGTTTAATCTCGCTGCGGGAGTCCGGGTATTTATCTTTCAGGAAGGCGATAAACTGGCGAAAGCCTTCAGGCCCATCTTTTGCACCGGGGTTGTGCTGGATATACTGCTGGCCGAGATAGGGCCTGGCGGCATCAAAGTCTTTATCGTTCAACGCCTTATTATAAAAGGCGATGACGTTTTCTTTGTTTTTTAATTCGCTCTCGGTGTAGGCGGCAAAAGCTGTATGGGTCAGGGCGCACAGCAGTGAGAGGGAAAGGAGCGTTTTTTTAACCATGGCAGTTCCTCTTGCAGGTGGGTTATGCGGTTTTTAACAGAGGCGAAGCACGATGCATTCCCATAAAACCACATCGCTGGATTTTCGCCTCTGTTATTAGCATACCCGGCTTTAGCCTTCCTGCAGCATTTGCTCCAACTGCTCTTGCGCCTCCAGCCAGGCCATTTCACACTCTTCCAGACCCGACTTCGCACTGGCCTGCTGTTGCAGGCAGGCGGTTAGATCCGCTTTGCGAGAGGTGTCATACAGCTCGCTGTCGCCCAGCAACTCTTCCGCCTGAGCAAGTTGGGCGTTGAGCTTGTCCATCTCTTTTTCAAGGCGGGTAATCTCTTTGCGCAGTGGTTGAGTCAACGTACGCAGTTCGGCTTCCCGCCGTTTTTGATCTTTGCGGGCCTGGGCGCTGTTACCGGCCTCTTTCGGCGCTTCAGTGCTCTGGCTTTCCTGCTTTTGCGAGTCGCTGAGCCACTGCTGATAATCCTCCAGGTCACCATCAAACGGCTCAACTT
Organism: Klebsiella sp. B345; assembly: GCF_051131735.1. Lineage (NCBI taxonomy): Bacteria > Pseudomonadati > Pseudomonadota > Gammaproteobacteria > Enterobacterales > Enterobacteriaceae > Klebsiella > Klebsiella sp. B345. The sequence continues at coordinate 2,501,054 of NZ_CP180443.1, read as the reverse complement.
TACCGTCGTGCACCAGATAGAGATCGTCAGTGGTCGAGCGGATCAGATGGCGATCGTGCGATACCACCACCAGTGCGCCTTCGAAATCAATCAGCGCTTCGGTTAAGGCCTGGCGCATATCGAGGTCAAGGTGGTTGGTGGGTTCATCGAGCAGCAGCAGGTTCGGGCGCTGCCAGACGATGAGTGCCAGCACCAGTCGCGCTTTCTCACCGCCGGAGAAACGTTGGGTCTCTTCGTTGACCTTGTCGCTCTGGAAACCAAACCCGCCGAGATAGTCGCGTAGCTTTTGCTCCAGCTCCTGTGGCGCCAGACGAGCCAGGTGCTGCAATGGCGATTCATCAGCACGCAGGAACTCCAGCTGATGCTGGGCAAAGTAGCCAAGCTTAATACCTTTGGCGAGGCCAATCTCACCGTGCAGCGGCTGGAGTTCACCGGCCAGCAGCTTAATCAGCGTCGATTTACCGGCGCCGTTACGACCTAACAGGCCGATACGAGAACCCGGTACCAGGTTGAGTTTGATGGAGTCCAGAATGATCCGCTCGCCGTATCCGGCGCTGACCTTCTCCATTTTCAACAGGGGATTGGGCAGGCTTTCCGGGGCACGGAAGCTAAAGTGGAACGGGTTATCGACGTGAGCCGGGGCGATCAGCTCCATCCGTTCCAGCATTTTGATACGGCTCTGCGCCTGCTTGGCTTTCGTGGCCTTGGCACGAAAACGGTCGATATAGCTCTGCAGATGCGCGACGCGCAGCTGCTGGCTTTCGTACATCGACTGCTGCTGCGACAGACGAGTCGCGCGCTGGATTTCAAACGAGCTGTAGTTGCCGGTGTACTCGAACATCGTTTGCTGTTCGATATGAATGATCTTATCGACGATCGGGTCCAGGAAGTCGCGGTCGTGAGAGATCAGAATCAGCGTGCCCGGATAGCCTTTGAGCCACTTTTCCAGCCAGATGACCGCGTCGAGGTCAAGGTGGTTGGTCGGTTCATCGAGCAGCAGTAAATCGGAGCGGCAAATCAGCGCCTGCGCCAGGTTCAGGCGCATACGCCAGCCACCGGAAAAGTCACTGACCGGGCTTTCGAGCTGCTCGTTGCTGAACCCCAGCCCGTGCAGCAGGCTGGCGGCGCGGGAGCGAATAGTCCAGGCATCGATGGCATCGAGCTTGCCGTGCACCGTGGCGATAGCATGGCCGTCGTTCTGCTCGTTGGCGTGATGTAAATCCGCTTCAAGCTGGCGATATTCGCGATCGCCGTCGATAACATAATCAATAGCGGGCTGCGCAAGCGCCGGGGTTTCCTGATTAACCCACGCCAGCTGCCAGCTGCCCGGGAAGGTCATACTGCCGCCGTCGGCGCTAATCTCGTTTTTCAAAAGCGATAGCAGCGTGGATTTCCCGCAGCCGTTTTTGCCCACCAGACCGACTTTCTGGCCAGGGTTGATGGTGGCGGTGGCGTTGTCCAGCAGGACCCGTACGCCGCGACGAATTTGTAACGAGGAGAAAACAATCATAAGGCGCCGTATGTTCTGACTATGTTAGTTTGTCATTATGATAATGTAATGTGGTAGCAAATAGCTCCACCGGGCCGCAATGGTAGCCCAAAACGAAGACGATAGACAAAGTCATTCTGGTTGCGTCGGGACGCAGCCATGTTAGAGGCCGCCAAAAGACATTCGGGAGGGGAATGATGTCTCAGACAGCGAAGGTTTTGCTGCTGTATGCCCACCCAGAATCCCAGGATTCCGTGGCCAACCGGGTTTTGCTTGAACCGGCTTTACAGTTGCCTAATGTCACCGTGCACGATCTTTATGCGCACTACCCCGATTTTTTTATCGATATTGCCCATGAGCAGGATCTCCTGCGCCAACATGAGGTGATTGTGTTCCAGCATCCGTTATACACCTGGAGCTGTCCGGCCTTACTGAAGGAGTGGCTGGACAGGGTTCTGAGCCGCGGCTTTGCCAGCGGTGCCGGAGGAAATCAGCTCGCGGGAAAGTACTGGCGCAGTGTGATCACCACCGGTGAGCCAGAGAGTGCCTACCGACGTGATGCAAACCGCTATCCGATGAACGATATTCTGCGGCCGTTTGAGCTGACGGCCGGCATGTGTCGCATGCACTGGATGAGTCCGATTATTGTCTACTGGGCTCGCCGGCAGTCACCCGACGATCTGAAAAGTCATGCCCGTGCCTACCGTGACTGGCTGGCCAATCCCATTACGGCAGGAGGAATTTATGGCGGGAGCTGATTTGCTGTTAGCCGGCGTCTTATTTCTGTTTTCTGCCGTGGTTGCGGTACCGCTGGCCGCCAGGCTCGGTATCGGTGCGGTCTTAGGTTATCTGCTGGCCGGTATTGCGATCGGTCCGTGGGGGCTGGGATTCATCAGTGATGTTGATGAGATCCTCCATTTCTCCGAACTGGGCGTGGTGTTCCTGATGTTTATCATCGGGTTGGAACTGAATCCGTCCAAACTCTGGCGCTTACGCAGTTCGATCTTTGGCGTGGGGGCGGCGCAGGTGCTGCTCAGCGCGGGTATTCTTGGCGGCCTGCTGGTGCTGACGGGGTTCTCCTGGCAAGCGGCGGTGGTCGGGGGGATTGGGCTGGCCATGTCGTCCACGGCGATGGCGTTGCAGCTGATGCGCGAAAAGGGGATGAGCCGGAGCGAATCCGGGCAGCTGGGTTTTTCGGTATTGCTGTTTCAGGATCTGGCGGTGATCCCCGCGCTGGCCCTGGTACCGCTGCTGGCGGGACCCGGGGATGACCATTTTGACTGGTTTACGATCGGGATGAAGGTGCTGGCTTTCGGCGGCATGCTGATTGGCGGCCGCTTTTTGCTGAGGCCAGTTTTCCGCTTTATTGCCGGCTCCGGCGTGCGCGAAGTGTTCACCGCCGCGACGCTGTTGCTGGTGCTGGGGTCAGCCCTGTTTATGGATGCCCTTGGCCTGTCGATGGCGCTCGGCACCTTTATTGCCGGCGTGCTGCTGGCCGAGAGCGAATATCGCCATGAGCTGGAGATCGCTATCGAGCCGTTTAAGGGACTTCTGCTAGGTTTGTTTTTTATCTCCGTGGGGATGGCGCTGAATCTTGGCGTGCTGTACACCCATTTGCTGTGGGTGGCGGCAAGCGTCGCCGTGCTGGTGGCGGTAAAAAGCCTGGTGCTGTACATCCTGGCGAGAGTGTATGGTTTGCGCAGCTCGGAACGGATGCAGTTTGCTGGGGTGCTGAGCCAGGGGGGAGAGTTTGCTTTTGTACTGTTCTCGCTGCCGGCTTCGCTACGTCTGTTTGAAAACGATCAGATGGCGCTGCTATTGGTGACGGTTACATTGTCGATGATGACCACGCCGCTCCTGATGACCCTGGTCGATAGTGTGCTCTCCCGGCGTTTTAATCAGTCGGAAGAAGAAGATGAGGCTCCGTGGGTTGAAGATGATAAACCGCAGGTCATTATCGTCGGGTTTGGTCGTTTCGGGCAGGTGATAGGCCGCTTACTGATGGCCAACAAAATGCGTATTACCGTGCTGGAGCGTGATATCAGCGCGGTTAACCTTATGCGGAAATATGGTTACAAGGTCTATTTTGGCGACGCAACCCAGCTGGAATTACTGCGCTCGGCAGGGGCTGAAGCGGCACAGTCGATCGTGATCACCTGCAATGAGCCGGAAGATACCATGAAGCTGGTCGAGATGTGCCAGCAGCACTTTCCGCATCTCAATATCCTGGCGCGAGCACGGGGCCGCGTTGAGGCGCATGAGTTGTTGCAGGCCGGGGTAGTGCAGTTTTCACGTGAGACCTTTTCCAGCGCCCTGGAGCTGGGGCGCAAAGCGCTGATTAGCGTCGGCATGCACCCGCACCAGGCACAACGTGCGCAACTGCACTTTCGGCGTCTGGATATGCGAATGCTGCGCGAGTTAATGCCGGTAAATACTGATACGCTGCAGATATCACGCGTGCGGGAAGCGCGCCGGGAGCTGGAGGAGATTTTCCAGCGTGAGATGCAGAAAGAGAGCAGACAGCTTGATGGCTGGGATGAGTTTGAATAAAGGGTCAATAAAAGATGGCTGTACGTAAACGTTTTATTGCTGGCGCAAAATGTCCAACGTGCCAGGCTCAGGATTCACTGGCGATGTGGCGTGAAAATAATGTCGATATTGTTGAGTGTGTTAAGTGTGGACACCAGATGCGTGAGGCGGATAAAGAGGCAAAAGAGCATGTCCGCAAAGATGAACAGGTGATTGGCATTTTTCATCCGGACTAGCGTTATCGCTCGCCTTTTTTTAAGCTAGAGGGTACACGGCTGCAGAATTCCGTTACAATCTGCGCCACTATTCTTCCCATGCTCAGGAGCAATCATGAAAGTAGCAAAAGACCTGGTGGTCAGCCTGGCCTATCAGGTACGTACAGAAGACGGTGTGTTGGTTGATGAGTCTCCGGTGAGCGCACCGCTGGACTACCTGCATGGTCACGGTTCCCTGATCTCCGGCCTGGAAAATGCGCTGGATGGTCATGAAGTGGGCGACAAATTTGACGTAGAAGTCGGCGCGAACGACGCGTACGGCCAGTACGACGAAAACCTGGTTCAGCGTGTTCCTAAAGACGTCTTCATGGGCGTTGATGAACTGCAGGTCGGGATGCGTTTCCTGGCTGAAACCGACCAGGGTCCAGTACCGGTTGAAATCACCGAAGTTGATGACGAGCACGTTGTGGTTGATGGTAACCACATGCTGGCGGGCCAAAACCTGAAGTTCAACGTTGAAGTGGTTGCGATTCGCGAAGCGACGGCAGAAGAGCTGGAACACGGTCACGTACACGGTGCTCACGGCCACGATCATGACCACGATCATGATGGTTGCTGCGGCGGTCACGGCCACGATCACGACCACGGTCATGAACATGGCAAAGGTGGTTGCGGTAACGGCGGTTGCGGCTGCCACTAATACCAAACGTCTTTCAAGCGCAGGTGCGTTGGTTTCGCTGTTAACCCCGGCACGTCGGGTGTGCTCAGGTTACCGCCATACTGTGACTCGAAATTCTTCAGGTATTCAATCCGGTAGCAACAATGCTACCGGATATAGAAAGCGGGGAAACCCGCTTTTTTTACGTCTCAATAATGTGGAGGTGGCGTTTCTTCGGCCTGTGACGCGATGTGCGATGACTGGGTAGCTTTCAGTTTTTCGACCATCAGACGCATATGCTCACGCATTTTCGCCATCTCGATCTCATGGGCGGTAACGGTCTTGTTGAGGTCTTCAAGGGTGATTTCCTGAAATGCCAGTCGGCTTTCCAACTCCGCCAGGCGAGTCTCCAGTGTACTATCGTGCATGAGTTACCCCTTTTGTCGGATTTCGCGGGCGGATTCTACTGAATTTTCATCAGTTGTGCAGCAACCTGGCGTAAGGCAGGAAACTAATTTATACAAAAATAGTCTGAAAACGGGTGATATTCAGGAACGACTGTATGTAGATTTATCCTGCAACGTTCTATAGTACCTCTTTTGCATTTTACGATAACCCTGGGGTGAGATGCCCCGGCCCTGGAGAAATGGATGAAATCACTGTTTAAAGTAACGCTGCTGGCGACCACAATGGCTGTCGCCCTGAATGCACCGCTGACCTTTGCGGCTGATACTGCTGCGAAGGCGGCACCTGCGACGGATAGCAAAGCGGCATTTAAAAATGACGATCAAAAATCTGCTTATGCGCTGGGTGCATCGCTGGGACGTTACATGGAAAACTCCCTGAAAGAACAAGAAAAACTGGGCATCAAGCTGGATAAAGATCAGCTGATCGCCGGTGTTCAGGACGCGTTTGCCAACAAGAGTAAACTGTCCGATCAAGAGATCGAGCAGACACTGCAGACTTTCGAAACTCGCGTAAAAACTGCTGCTCAGCAGAAAATGGAAAAAGACGCGACTGAGAACGACGCGAAAGGCAAAGCCTACCGTGATACCTTCGCGAAAGAGAAGGGCGTGAAAACCTCTAAATCTGGTCTGCTGTATAAAGTTGAGAAAGAAGGTACCGGTGACGCACCGAAAGACAGCGATACCGTTGTCGTGAACTACAAAGGTACGCTGATCGACGGTAAAGAGTTCGATAACTCTTACACCCGTGGTGAGCCACTTTCTTTCCGTCTGGACGGCGTGATCCCGGGCTGGACTGAAGGTCTGAAAAATATCAAGAAAGGCGGCAAAATCCAGCTGGTCATCCCACCGGATCTGGCTTACGGCAAAACAGGCGTACCGGGTATTCCGGCAAACTCCACTCTGGTATTTGACGTAGAACTGCTGGATATCAAGCCAGCACCGAAAGCGGATGCCAAGCCTGAAGCAGCGGCTGACGCAGCGGCAGCAGCGCCGGCTGCAGACGCGAAGAAGTAATCTGGTTTAAGCCGCCGCCCTCAAAGGCGGCGGCTTTTTTATTTGGGGCGGATATAATTAAAACTGGAAAGTGCCTCAAGCGCTGTATTACTTTAGATAGCTTAATAATGATGATGAGCCTGCCCTGACGAGCTACACTTCATCCTTCAAGCCGCATCTACGTTGGCCGCACTCGCTAATTTCAGTGACCATCGGAGTTTGCTCTGGGAATCATAAGAGACATCGAGTCTCTTACTGAACCAGCTTCTGGCTGGTCAAATTCGTTGCTGATGAGTTTGTCCTGGACTTGTGCCTCAACGCACCTTGAATGATTTGGTGTAAAAAATGACAGGCTCCTGAAAAGGAGTGCTTTTTTTCATGTCCAGGTCGCTTTTAACCAACGAAACCAGTGAGCTTGACCTGCTGGATCAACGTCCTTTCGACCAGACCGACTTCGATATCCTCAAATCCTATGAAGCGGTGGTGGACGGGTTAGCGATGCTCATTGGTTCCCATTGTGAGATCGTGCTGCATTCCCTACAGGATTTGAAATGCTCCGCTATCCGCATCGCCAACGGTGAACATACCGGTCGCCAAATCGGCTCGCCTATTACCGACCTCGCGCTGCGTATGCTGCACGATATGACGGGTGCCGATAGCAGCGTTTCCAAATGTTACTTTACGCGAGCCAAAAGTGGCGTCCTGATGAAGTCTGTCACGATTGCTATCCGCAACCGTGAGCATCGGGTTATTGGTCTGCTGTGCATCAACATGAACCTGGACGTCCCGTTCTCCCAGATCATGAGCACCTTTATTCCGCCGGAAACGCCGGAGGTCAACTCTCAGGTGAACTTTGCATCGTCTGTTGATGACCTGGTTGCACAAACGCTTGAATTCACGATTGAAGAAGTCAATGCGGACCGCAATGTGTCCAACAACGCCAAAAATCGCCAGATTGTCCTGAACCTCTATGAGAAAGGGATCTTTGATATCAAAGATGCCATTAACCAGGTCGCCGATCGGCTCAATATTTCCAAACATACGGTCTACCTCTACATTCGCCAGTTTAAGAGCGGCGATTTCCAGGGGCTGGATAAGTAATGCGTTTTGCCATTACGGTGACAGGGCCAGCCTACGGTACACAACAGGCCAGCAGTGCCTGGCAGTTTGCCCAGGCGGTTCTGCAAGAGGGCCATGAACTGGCCTGCATTTTTTTCTATCGTGAAGGCGTCTATAACGCTAACCAACTGACGGCGCCTGCTAGCGATGAGTTTGACCTGGTGCGCGCATGGCAACGTCTGCATGATGAACATGCGGTTGCTTTACACATTTGCGTCGCGGCAGCGCTGCGCCGTGGTGTAACCGATGAACGGGAAGCTCAGCAACTGGGCTTACCGGGCCATAATCTGCAGCCAGGGTTTACGTTGAGCGGCCTTGGGGCGCTGGCAGAAGCGTCATTAACCTGCGATCGGATGGTGCAGTTCTGATGAAACGCGTGGCCTTTGTTTTTTCTTCCGCGCCTCACGGCTCAGCTTCCGGCAGGGAAGGTCTGGATGCGCTGCTGGCGACCTCTGCATTAACCGATGAGCTGGGCGTTTTCTTTGTTGGCGACGGCGTCTTTCAGCTGTTATCGGGTCAAACGCCGTCAGCGGTGTTTGCCCGCGACTATATCGCCACTTTTAAGCTGCTGTCATTGTATGACATTGACGCCTGCTGGGTATGCGCGGCTTCCGCGCGTGAACGCGGTCTTGATGCAACCACGCCGTGGATTATCGATGCTGAATGGCTTGAACCCGAAGCGTTACGCGCCCGGCTCGATGATTTCAACGTGATTCTGCGGTTTTGAGGTTCCGATGCTCCACACCTTAAGCGTTTCTCCCTGGCATACCGATATCACTACCATGCTCCGTCTGATGAACGCGGGGGATGATCTGCTGTTGTTATCGGATGGCGTCACTGCCGCCATCGCCGGTAGCCGCTTCCTTGAAATGCTACAGTCTGCCCCCATAACCATTCATGTTCTGCAAGATGACATCGATGCCCGCGGGCTGGCTGGTCAAATTTCAGACAGTGTCGTCAGGGTTGGCTATACTGATTTCGTCAGAATGTCGATCAAACATCCCGGGCAACTGGCCTGGTAATGACGGGATTGTTGTATATTTCTTGACACCTTTTCGGCACCGCCCTAAAATTCTGCGTCCTCATATTATATGAGGCGATTTATTACGTGTTTACGAAGCAAAAGCTAAAACCAGGAGCTATTTAATGGCAACAATTAACCAGCTGGTACGCAAACCACGCGCACGCAAAGTTGCAAAGAGCAACGTGCCTGCACTGGAAGCCTGCCCGCAGAAACGTGGCGTATGTACCCGTGTATATACCACCACTCCTAAAAAACCGAACTCCGCACTGCGTAAAGTTTGCCGTGTTCGTCTGACTAACGGTTTCGAAGTCACCTCCTACATCGGTGGTGAAGGTCACAACCTGCAGGAACACTCCGTGATCCTGATCCGTGGCGGTCGTGTTAAAGACCTTCCGGGTGTTCGTTACCACACCGTTCGTGGTGCGCTTGACTGCTCCGGCGTTAAAGACCGTAAGCAAGCTCGCTCCAAGTATGGCGTGAAGCGTCCTAAGGCTTAATGGTTCTCCGTTAAGTAAGGCCAAACGTTTTATATTAATGTCAAACTAAACTCTTTGAGTTTTGGACAATCCTGAATTAACAACGGAGTATTTCCATGCCACGTCGTCGCGTCATTGGTCAGCGTAAAATCCTTCCAGATCCTAAGTTCGGATCAGAACTGCTGGCAAAATTTGTCAACATCCTGATGGTAGATGGTAAAAAATCTACTGCAGAAGCAATCGTATACAGCGCGCTGGAGACCCTGGCTCAGCGTTCTGGTAAAAATGAACTGGAAGCTTTCGAAGTCGCTCTGGACAACGTCCGTCCGACCGTCGAAGTTAAGTCCCGCCGTGTAGGTGGTTCTACTTATCAGGTTCCAGTTGAAGTCCGTCCGGTTCGTCGTAATGCCCTGGCAATGCGTTGGATCGTAGAAGCTGCTCGTAAACGTGGTGATAAATCCATGGCTCTGCGTCTGGCGAACGAACTTTCTGATGCTGCAGACAACAAAGGTACTGCAGTTAAGAAACGTGAAGACGTTCACCGTATGGCAGAAGCCAACAAGGCGTTCGCACACTACCGTTGGTAATCCCTTCGGAGTCATAGTCACCAGGCGGGCGCTTCAGGTAAGTCGCCCGTACTGGATAACTTAACTGAACGCCTAAAGAAACAAACGAGGAATCAAATGGCTCGTACAACACCCATCGCACGCTACCGTAACATCGGTATCAGTGCGCACATCGACGCCGGTAAAACCACTACTACCGAACGTATTCTGTTCTACACCGGTGTAAACCACAAAATCGGTGAAGTTCACGACGGCGCAGCAACCATGGACTGGATGGAGCAGGAGCAGGAGCGTGGTATCACCATCACCTCCGCAGCGACTACTGCATTCTGGTCTGGTATGGCTAAGCAGTATGAACCGCATCGCGTTAACATCATCGACACCCCGGGGCACGTTGACTTCACTATCGAAGTAGAACGTTCCATGCGTGTGCTTGATGGTGCAGTAATGGTTTACTGCGCAGTTGGTGGTGTTCAGCCGCAGTCTGAAACCGTATGGCGTCAGGCAAACAAATATAAAGTTCCGCGCATTGCGTTCGTTAACAAAATGGACCGCATGGGTGCGAACTTCCTGAAAGTTGTTGGTCAGATCAAATCCCGTCTGGGCGCGACTCCGGTCCCGCTGCAGCTGGCAATTGGTGCTGAAGAAGGTTTCACCGGTGTTGTTGACCTGGTGAAAATGAAAGCCATCAACTGGAACGAAGAAGACGCAGGCGTTACCTTCACTTATGAAGATATCCCGGCTGACATGCAGGAACTGGCTGACGAATGGCACCAGAACCTGATCGAGTCCGCTGCTGAAGCTTCAGAAGAGCTGATGGAGAAATACCTGGGTGGTGAAGAACTGACTGAAGAAGAGATCAAAAAAGCTCTGCGTCAGCGTGTTCTGAACAACGAAATCATCCTGGTAACCTGTGGTTCTGCGTTCAAGAACAAAGGTGTTCAGGCGATGCTGGATGCGGTAATTGATTACCTGCCATCCCCGGTTGATGTACCTGCGATCAACGGTATTCTGGACGACGGTAAAGATACTCCGGCTGAGCGTCACGCTAGCGATGAAGAGCCGTTTGCTGCTCTGGCATTTAAAATTGCTACCGACCCGTTCGTGGGTAACCTGACCTTCTTCCGCGTTTACTCCGGTGTGGTTAACTCTGGTGATACCATCCTGAACTCCGTGAAATCTGCACGTGAGCGTTTCGGTCGTATCGTACAGATGCACGCTAACAAACGTGAAGAAATCAAAGAAGTTCGCGCGGGCGATATCGCTGCTGCTATCGGTCTGAAAGACGTAACTACCGGTGACACCCTGTGTAACCCGGATGCGCCGATCATTCTGGAGCGTATGGAATTCCCAGAGCCGGTAATCTCCATCGCTGTTGAACCGAAAACCAAAGCTGACCAGGAAAAAATGGGTCTGGCTCTGGGTCGTCTGGCTAAAGAAGACCCGTCATTCCGCGTATGGACTGACGAAGAATCTAACCAGACCATTATCGCCGGTATGGGTGAACTGCACCTCGACATCATCGTTGACCGTATGAAGCGTGAATTCAACGTTGAAGCGAACGTCGGTAAACCTCAGGTTGCTTACCGCGAAGCAATTCGCTCTAAAGTTACCGATATCGAAGGTAAACATGCTAAGCAGTCTGGTGGTCGCGGTCAGTATGGTCACGTTGTGATCGACATGTACCCACTGGAGCCGGGCTCAAATCCGAAAGGATACGAGTTCATCAACGACATCAAAGGTGGTGTAATTCCTGGCGAATACATCCCGGCCGTTGATAAAGGCATCCAGGAACAGCTGAAAGCTGGTCCGCTGGCAGGTTACCCGGTAGTTGATCTCGGTGTGCGTCTGCACTTCGGTTCTTACCATGACGTTGACTCCTCTGAGCTGGCGTTTAAACTGGCTGCTTCTATTGCCTTTAAAGATGGCTTTAAGAAAGCGAAACCAGTTCTGCTTGAGCCGATCATGAAGGTTGAAGTAGAGACTCCGGAAGAGAACACTGGTGATGTCATCGGTGACCTTAGCCGTCGTCGTGGTCAGCTGAAAGGCCAGGAATCTAACGCTACTGGCGTACAGATTCATGCTGAAGTTCCGCTGTCTGAAATGTTCGGATATGCAACTCAGCTGCGTTCCCTGACCAAAGGTCGTGCATCTTACTCCATGGAATTCCTGAAGTATGATGACGCACCGAACAACGTTGCTCAGGCCGTAATTGAAGCCCGTGGTAAATAAGCCGTAGGGTTAAAACCAAAATCCCGTGCTCTCTCCTGATGGGGAGAGCACTATAGTAAGGAATATAGCCGTGTCTAAAGAAAAATTTGAACGTACAAAACCGCACGTCAACGTCGGTACTATCGGCCACGTTGACCATGGTAAAACTACTCTGACCGCTGCAATCACTACCGTTCTGGCTAAAACCTACGGTGGTTCTGCTCGTGCATTCGACCAGATCGATAACGCACCGGAAGAAAAAGCTCGTGGTATCACCATCAACACTTCCCACGTTGAATATGACACCCCGACTCGCCACTACGCACACGTAGACTGCCCGGGCCACGCCGACTATGTTAAAAACATGATCACCGGTGCTGCTCAGATGGATGGCGCGATCCTGGTTGTTGCTGCGACTGACGGCCCGATGCCGCAGACTCGTGAGCACATCCTGCTGGGTCGTCAGGTAGGCGTTCCTTACATCATCGTGTTCCTGAACAAATGCGACATGGTTGATGACGAAGAGCTGCTGGAACTGGTTGAAATGGAAGTTCGTGAACTTCTGTCTCAGTACGACTTCCCGGGCGACGACACTCCGATCATCCGTGGTTCTGCTCTGAAAGCGCTGGAAGGCGAAGCAGAGTGGGAAGCTAAGATCGTTGAGCTGGCTGGCTACCTGGATTCTTACATCCCGGAACCAGAGCGTGCGATTGACAAGCCGTTCCTGCTGCCGATCGAAGACGTATTCTCTATCTCTGGCCGTGGTACTGTTGTTACCGGTCGTGTAGAGCGCGGTATCGTTAAAGTTGGCGAAGAAGTTGAAATCGTTGGTATCAAAGAGACTGCTAAGTCTACCTGTACTGGCGTTGAAATGTTCCGCAAACTGCTGGACGAAGGCCGTGCTGGTGAGAACGTTGGTGTTCTGCTGCGTGGTATCAAACGTGAAGAAATCGAACGTGGTCAGGTACTGGCTAAGCCGGGTTCTATCAAGCCGCACACCAAATTCGAATCTGAAGTGTACATCCTGTCCAAAGATGAAGGCGGCCGTCATACTCCGTTCTTCAAAGGCTACCGTCCGCAGTTCTACTTCCGTACAACTGACGTGACTGGTACCATCGAACTGCCAGAAGGCGTAGAGATGGTAATGCCGGGCGACAACATCAAAATGGTTGTTACCCTGATTCACCCGATCGCGATGGACGATGGTCTGCGTTTCGCAATCCGTGAAGGCGGCCGTACTGTTGGTGCGGGCGTTGTAGCTAAAGTTCTGGGCTAATTTATTAGTTCTGAATTAAAAAGGGCGCTTCGGCGCCCTTTTTGCTGTCTGTCATTTACGGTGGCAGTAAAGATGTTGCTTGATTAAAACGTGCTTCGCTCTCGGTATTTCAGCAATAGTCTATTGTAATTATAACCATTCTCATTTACACTTTTGATCATAAATTGAACGGGAGTCGGTATGTACGTTTGTTTGTGTAATGGTGTAAACGATAAAAAAATTCGTCAGGCCGTGCGTCAATTTCATCCTCAGTCTTTTCAGCAACTGCGTAAATTCATTCCTGTGGGAAATCAATGCGGTAAGTGCGTCCGCGCGGCCCGCGAGATTATGGAAGATGAATTAACCCGCATGCCTGAATACCAGGAGATCGCTTAAGCGCTCCAGCTTTTCTTTGACATCTATATAGCCCGAACTACGCTTCAATAAGTGGAAGCGGAGGGACTATATAATGAAAGGTGATGTCAAAATCATAAGTTATCTCAATAAATTATTGGGCAATGAGCTTGTCGCAATAAATCAGTACTTTCTTCATGCCAGAATGTTCAAGAACTGGGGCCTGATGCGTCTCAATGATGTTGAATATCATGAGTCCATAGATGAAATGAAACACGCCGATAAATACATCGAGCGGATTTTGTTTCTTGAAGGCATTCCAAATTTGCAGGATCTCGGAAGACTGGGCATCGGTGAAGATGTCGAGGAGATGTTGCAATCTGATTTAAGGCTGGAGCTTGAAGGCGCAAAAGATCTGCGTGAAGCGATCGCCTATGCTGATAGCGTTCATGACTATGTTAGTCGCGACATGCTGATCGAAATTCTTACCGATGAGGAAGGCCATATTGACTGGCTGGAAACCGAGTTAGATCTTATCGGTAAAATCGGGCTGCCGAACTACCTCCAGTCGCAGATCAAAGTGGCTGACTAACTCGCGTTTACCATCCACACCAAAAACCCGCTGCAGCCAAAAAAGGGCCAAATGGCAGCGGGTTGTTTAATGACCCCTCCGTTTTACCCGACAGCATCAAAATCAGCCATCCGCCACAGGCCAGAAGTGAGGCCATAAAGATCAATTGTGGCAACAGTTGCCAGCCATGCCATGCGCCGAGGGCGGCCAGAAATTTGACATCCCCATAGCCTAATCCTTCATAACCGCGAATCCCGCGATAAAGCCAGTAGATCAATGCGAAGGCGAGATAGCCCGCGATGGCACCAGCAACGGCTTGTTCCAGTTTGATTGGGGAATGGCAAAGATAATAGAGCAGACCACACCAGAGCAGGGGACAGGTCAGGCGGTCAGGAAGTAACCCATCCCGCAAATCATACCAGCACAGTGCGAGCGTAAAACTGCTATAGACAAGTAAGAAGGGGAGCGTCATCGATTCATTGCCCTGGCTGCGGAGTTGTAACCCAGAGTCTGGGAGAAAGGGTGGCCAGTGGCAAAAGACAGAGCTGACAATCTCGAGCGGTATTCTGATGTTTTGCACCTATTTCAGAGTGTTGCAGTGCCTGACCAGTCAGGTACGCAAAAATGATTGCTGATTTTGTATGCAGTACTTGCGTAAGGCCGGAATTTGCGTATAATGCGCGGGCCTGTCAAAATTGGCAGGCTGGTTCGATATGAACCCTGATAGAGCAGTTAGCTATCAAACAATGTTCCCAATCGGGGAACTATGTAAGAACGGTTACACTCTCCCATCAATCGTAATGGGTATGAGGAGTAATCATTTCGTCTATAAATAATTGGAGCTCTGGTCTCATGCAGAACCAAAGAATCCGTATCCGTCTTAAAGCGTTTGATCATCGTCTGATCGATCAATCAACCGCGGAAATCGTCGAGACTGCCAAGCGCACTGGTGCGCAGGTTCGTGGTCCGATCCCGCTGCCGACCCGCAAAGAGCGCTTTACCGTTCTGATCTCCCCGCACGTCAACAAAGATGCGCGTGATCAGTACGAAATTCGCACTCACAAGCGTCTGGTTGACATCGTTGAGCCAACTGAGAAAACCGTTGATGCTCTGATGCGTCTGGATCTGGCTGCCGGTGTAGACGTGCAGATCAGCCTGGGTTAATCAGGTCATCGAGCGATTGAGAGGTTGAAACAATGATTGGTTTAGTCGGTAAAAAAGTGGGCATGACCCGCATCTTCACTGAAGATGGCGTATCTATCCCAGTAACCGTAATCGAAGTTGAAGCAAACCGTGTTGCACAGGTTAAAGACCTGGCTAACGATGGTTACCGCGCAATTCAGGTTACCACCGGTGCTAAAAAAGCTAACCGTGTAACCAAGCCGGAAGCTGGTCACTTCGCTAAAGCTGGCGTAGAAGCTGGCCGTGGTCTGTGGGAATTCCGTCTTGCTGACGGCGAAGAATTCACCGTAGGTCAGAGCATTAGCGTAGAACTGTTTGCTGACGTTAAAAAAGTTGACGTAACCGGTACCTCTAAAGGTAAAGGTTTCGCCGGTACCGTTAAGCGCTGGAACTTCCGTACCCAGGACGCTACTCACGGTAACTCCTTGTCTCACCGCGTTCCGGGTTCTATCGGTCAGAACCAGACTCCGGGCAAAGTGTTCAAAGGCAAGAAAATGGCAGGTCAGCTGGGTAATGAGCGTGTCACCGTTCAGAGCCTGGACGTAGTACGTGTTGACGCTGAGCGCAACCTGCTGCTGGTTAAAGGTGCTGTCCCGGGTGCAACCGGTAGCGACCTGATCGTTAAACCAGCTGTGAAGGCGTGAGGAGATAGCAATGGAATTAGTATTGAAAGACGCGCAGAGCGCGCTGACTGTTTCCGAAACTACCTTCGGTCGTGATTTCAACGAAGCGCTGGTACACCAGGTTGTTGTTGCTTATGCAGCTGGTGCTCGTCAGGGTACTCGTGCTCAGAAGACTCGTGCTGAAGTAACTGGTTCAGGCAAAAAGCCGTGGCGCCAGAAAGGTACCGGCCGTGCGCGTTCAGGTTCTATCAAGAGCCCGATCTGGCGTTCCGGTGGCGTGACCTTCGCTGCTCGCCCGCAGGACCACAGTCAAAAAGTTAACAAAAAGATGTACCGCGGCGCGCTGAAAAGCATTCTGTCCGAACTGGTACGTCAGGATCGTCTGATCGTTGTCGAGAAGTTCTCTGTTGAAGCGCCTAAAACTAAGCTGCTGGCACAGAAACTGAAAGACATGGCTCTGGAAGATGTGCTGATCATCACCGGTGAGCTGGACGAGAACCTGTTCCTGGCTGCGCGCAACCTGCACAAGGTTGACGTACGCGATGCAACTGGTATCGACCCGGTTAGCCTGATCGCCTTCGACAAAGTCGTAATGACTGCTGATGCTGTTAAGCAAGTTGAGGAGATGCTGGCATGATTCGTGAAGAACGTCTGCTGAAGGTGCTGCGCGCACCGCACGTTTCTGAAAAAGCGTCTGCTGCGATGGAAAAAACAAACACCATCGTTCTCAAAGTTGCTAAAGACGCGACTAAAGCAGAAATCAAAGCTGCTGTGCAGAAACTGTTTGAAGTCGAAGTCGAAGTCGTTAACACCCTGGTAGTTAAAGGGAAAGTTAAACGTCACGGACAGCGTATCGGTCGTCGTAGCGACTGGAAAAAAGCTTACGTCACCCTGAAAGAAGGCCAGAATCTGGACTTCGTTGGCGGCGCTGAGTAAGTCGGAGGAGTAATACAATGGCAGTTGTTAAATGTAAACCGACATCTCCGGGTCGTCGCCACGTTGTTAAAGTGGTTAACCCTGAGCTGCACAAGGGCAAACCTTTTGCTCCGTTGCTGGAAAAAAACAGCAAATCCGGTGGTCGTAACAACAATGGCCGTATCACCACCCGTCATATCGGTGGTGGCCACAAGCAGGCTTACCGTATTGTTGACTTTAAACGCAACAAAGATGGTATCCCGGCAGTTGTTGAGCGTCTTGAGTACGATCCGAACCGTTCCGCGAACATCGCGCTGGTTCTGTACAAAGATGGCGAGCGCCGTTACATCCTGGCCCCTAAAGGCCTGAAAGCTGGCGACCAGATTCAGTCTGGCGTTGATGCTGCAATCAAAGCAGGTAACACCCTGCCGATGCGCAATATCCCGGTTGGTTCTACCGTTCATAACGTAGAAATGAAACCAGGTAAAGGCGGTCAGCTGGCACGTTCCGCTGGTACTTACGTTCAGATCGTTGCTCGTGATGGTGCTTATGTCACCCTGCGTCTGCGTTCTGGTGAAATGCGTAAAGTCGAAGCAGACTGCCGCGCTACTCTGGGCGAAGTTGGCAATGCTGAGCATATGCTGCGCGTTCTGGGTAAAGCAGGTGCTGCACGCTGGCGTGGTGTTCGTCCTACCGTTCGCGGTACTGCGATGAACCCAGTCGACCACCCACATGGTGGTGGTGAAGGTCGTAACTTTGGTAAGCACCCGGTATCCCCGTGGGGCCTGCAGACCAAAGGTAAGAAGACCCGCAGCAACAAGCGTACTGATAAATTCATCGTACGTCGCCGTAGCAAATAATATTAGAGGATAAGCCATGCCACGTTCTCTCAAGAAAGGTCCTTTTATTGACCTGCACTTGCTGAAGAAGGTAGAGAAAGCGGTGGAAAGCGGAGACAAGAAGCCCCTGCGCACTTGGTCCCGTCGTTCAACGATCTTTCCTAACATGATCGGTTTGACCATCGCTGTCCATAATGGTCGTCAG
This sequence comes from Klebsiella sp. B345, assembly GCF_051131735.1. Taxonomy (NCBI): domain Bacteria; kingdom Pseudomonadati; phylum Pseudomonadota; class Gammaproteobacteria; order Enterobacterales; family Enterobacteriaceae; genus Klebsiella; species Klebsiella sp. B345. The sequence continues at coordinate 2,483,363 of NZ_CP180443.1, read as the reverse complement.
CACGTTCCAGTTTTTGTTTCCGACGAAATGGTTGGTCACAAACTGGGTGAATTCGCACCGACTCGTACTTATCGCGGCCATGCTGCTGATAAAAAAGCGAAGAAGAAATAAGGTAGGAGGAAGAGATGGAAACTTTAGCTCAACATCGCCATGCTCGTTCTTCTGCTCAGAAGGTTCGCCTTGTAGCTGACCTGATTCGCGGTAAGAAAGTGTCGCAGGCCCTGGATATTCTGACCTACACCAACAAGAAAGCTGCTGTATTGGTCAAGAAGGTACTGGAATCTGCCATTGCTAACGCTGAACACAACGATGGCGCTGACATTGACGATCTGAAAGTTGCGAAAATTTTCGTAGACGAAGGCCCGAGCATGAAGCGCATTATGCCGCGTGCGAAAGGTCGTGCAGATCGCATCCTGAAGCGCACCAGCCACATCACTGTGGTTGTGTCCGATCGCTGAGACTCTGGAGACTAGCAATGGGTCAGAAAGTACATCCTAATGGTATTCGCCTGGGTATTGTCAAACCATGGAACTCTACCTGGTTCGCGAACACCAAAGAATTCGCTGACAACCTGGACAGCGATTTTAAAGTACGTCAGTTCCTGACTAAAGAACTGGCTAAAGCGTCCGTATCTCGTATCGTTATCGAGCGTCCGGCTAAGAGCATCCGTGTGACCATTCACACTGCTCGCCCGGGCATCGTTATCGGTAAGAAAGGCGAAGACGTAGAAAAACTGCGCAAGGTCGTAGCGGATATCGCTGGCGTTCCTGCACAGATCAATATCGCCGAAGTTCGTAAGCCAGAACTGGACGCTAAATTGGTTGCTGACAGCATCACTTCTCAGCTGGAACGTCGTGTTATGTTCCGTCGTGCTATGAAGCGTGCTGTACAGAACGCAATGCGTCTGGGCGCTAAAGGTATCAAAGTTGAAGTTAGCGGCCGTCTGGGCGGCGCGGAAATCGCACGTACCGAATGGTACCGTGAAGGTCGCGTACCGCTGCACACTCTGCGTGCTGACATCGACTACAACACCTCTGAAGCGCGTACCACTTACGGTATTATCGGCGTTAAGGTATGGATCTTCAAAGGCGAGATCCTGGGTGGTATGGCTGCTGTTGAACAACCGGAACCGGCTGCTCAACCTAAAAAGCAGCAGCGTAAAGGCCGTAAATAAGGAGCGTCGCTGATGTTACAACCAAAGCGTACAAAATTCCGTAAAGTGCACAAAGGCCGCAACCGTGGTCTGGCGCAGGGTACGGATGTTAGCTTCGGCACTTTCGGTCTGAAAGCTGTTGGCCGTGGTCGTCTGACTGCACGTCAGATCGAAGCAGCACGTCGTGCTATGACCCGTGCAGTTAAGCGTCAAGGTAAGATCTGGATCCGTGTATTCCCGGACAAACCGATCACCGAGAAGCCGCTGGAAGTTCGTATGGGTAAAGGTAAAGGTAACGTGGAGTATTGGGTTGCCTTGATTCAGCCGGGTAAAGTCCTGTATGAAATGGACGGTGTTCCGGAAGAGCTGGCCCGTGAAGCCTTCGGCCTGGCAGCAGCGAAACTGCCTATCAAAACCACCTTTGTAACTAAGACGGTGATGTAATGAAAGCAAAAGAGCTGCGTGAAAAAAGCGTTGAAGAGCTGAACGCTGAGCTGCTGAACCTGCTGCGTGAGCAGTTCAACCTGCGTATGCAGGCTGCAAGTGGCCAGCTGCAACAGACTCACCTGCTGAAGCAAGTGCGTCGTGATGTTGCGCGCGTTAAGACTTTACTGACTGAGAAGGCGGATGCGTAATGACCGATAAAATCCGTACTCTGCAAGGTCGTGTTGTTAGCAATAAAATGGAAAAATCCATCGTTGTTGCTATCGAACGTTTTGTGAAACACCCGATCTACGGTAAATTCATCAAGCGTACGACCAAACTGCACGTACATGACGAGAACAACGAATGCGGTATCGGTGACGTGGTAGAAATCCACGAATGCCGTCCGCTGTCCAAGACTAAGTCCTGGACGCTGGTTCGCGTTGTAGAGAAAGCAGTTCTGTAATAGAGCTGTGTTCTCAACGGATAAACGGCTCAGCGATGAGCCGTTTATTTTTTCTACCCATATCCGATTTCCGGTGTTATAATGCCGCGCCCTCGATATGGGGATATTTATTGGCCCGATTTTGGGTCTCAGTAGTAGTTGACATTAGCGGAGCACTAAAATGATCCAAGAACAGACTATGCTGAACGTCGCCGACAACTCCGGTGCACGTCGCGTAATGTGTATCAAGGTTCTGGGTGGCTCGCACCGTCGCTACGCAGGCGTAGGCGACATCATCAAGATCACCATCAAAGAAGCAATTCCGCGTGGTAAGGTCAAAAAGGGTGATGTGCTGAAGGCGGTAGTGGTGCGCACCAGGAAGGGTGTTCGTCGCCCGGACGGTTCTGTCATTCGCTTTGATGGTAATGCATGCGTTATTCTGAACAATAACAGCGAGCAGCCCATCGGTACGCGTATTTTTGGGCCGGTAACTCGTGAGCTTCGTACCGAGAAGTTCATGAAAATTATCTCTCTGGCACCAGAAGTACTCTAAGGAGCGAATCATGGCAGCGAAAATCCGTCGTGATGACGAAGTTATCGTGTTAACCGGTAAAGATAAAGGTAAACGCGGTAAAGTTAAGAATGTCTTGTCTTCCGGCAAGCTCATTGTTGAAGGTATCAACCTGGTTAAGAAACATCAGAAGCCGGTTCCGGCCCTGAACCAACCAGGTGGCATCGTTGAAAAAGAAGCTGCAATTCAGGTTTCTAACGTTGCACTCTTCAATGCGGCAACCGGCAAGGCTGACCGTGTAGGCTTTAGATTCGAAGACGGCAAAAAAGTCCGTTTCTTCAAATCTAACAGCGAAACTATCAAGTAATTTGGAGTAGTACGATGGCGAAACTGCATGATTACTACAAAGACGAAGTAGTTGGTAAACTCATGACTGAGTTTAACTACAATTCTGTCATGCAAGTCCCTCGGGTCGAGAAGATCACCCTGAACATGGGTGTTGGTGAAGCGATCGCTGACAAGAAACTGCTGGATAATGCAGCAGCAGATCTGACAGCAATCTCCGGTCAAAAGCCGTTGATCACCAAAGCACGCAAATCAGTTGCAGGCTTCAAAATCCGTCAGGGCTATCCGATCGGCTGTAAAGTAACCCTGCGTGGCGAACGCATGTGGGAGTTCTTTGAGCGCCTGATCACTATTGCTGTACCGCGTATCCGTGACTTCCGTGGCCTGTCCGCTAAGTCATTCGATGGTCGTGGTAACTACAGCATGGGTGTCCGTGAGCAGATCATCTTCCCAGAAATCGACTACGATAAAGTCGACCGCGTTCGTGGTTTGGATATTACCATTACCACTACTGCGAAATCTGATGAAGAAGGCCGCGCTCTGCTGGCTGCCTTTGACTTCCCGTTCCGCAAGTAAGGTAGGGTTACTTAATGGCTAAGCAATCAATGAAAGCACGCGAAGTAAAGCGCGTGGCTTTAGCTGATAAATTCTTCGCTAAACGCGCTGAACTGAAAGCTATCATCTCTGATGTGAACGCAACCGACGAAGATCGTTGGAATGCTGTTCTCAAGCTGCAGACTCTGCCGCGTGATTCCAGCCCGTCTCGTCAGCGTAACCGCTGCCGTCAAACAGGTCGTCCGCATGGTTTCCTGCGGAAGTTCGGGTTGAGCCGTATCAAGGTCCGTGAAGCCGCTATGCGCGGTGAAATCCCGGGTCTGAAAAAGGCTAGCTGGTAATTGTCACCAATTGAATCACGGGAGTAAAGACAGATGAGCATGCAAGATCCGATCGCGGATATGCTGACCCGTATCCGTAACGGTCAGGCCGCGAATAAAGCTGCGGTCACCATGCCTTCCTCCAAGCTGAAAGTGGCAATTGCCAACGTGCTGAAGGAAGAAGGCTTTATTGAAGATTTTAAAGTTGAAGGCGACATCAAGCCGGAACTGGAACTGACTCTTAAGTATTTCCAGGGTAAAGCTGTTGTAGAAAGCATTCAGCGTGTCAGCCGCCCAGGTCTGCGCATCTACAAACGTAAAGATGAGCTGCCGAAAGTTATGGCGGGTCTGGGTATCGCAGTTATTTCTACCTCTAAAGGTGTTATGACTGATCGTGCAGCGCGCCAAGCTGGTCTTGGTGGCGAAATTATCTGCTACGTAGCCTAATCGGAGGAAAAAATGTCTCGTGTTGCTAAAGCACCGGTCGTTGTTCCTGCCGGCGTTGATGTAAAAATCAACGGTCAGGTTATTACGATCAAAGGTAAGAATGGCGAGCTGACTCGTACTCTCAACGATGCTGTTGAAGTTAAACATGCAGATAATGCACTGACTTTCGGTCCGCGTGATGGTTTCGCAGACGGTTGGGCTCAGGCTGGTACCGCGCGTGCCCTGCTTAACTCAGTAGTTATCGGTGTTACCGAAGGCTTCACTAAAAAGCTTCAGCTGGTTGGTGTAGGTTATCGTGCAGCGGTCAAAGGGGATGTAGTAAACCTGGCTTTAGGTTTCTCACACCCAGTTGAGCATAAACTGCCGGCCGGTATCACTGCAGAATGTCCGACTCAAACTGAAATCGTGCTGAAAGGCGCTGATAAGCAGGTGATCGGCCAGGTTGCAGCAGATCTGCGCGCCTACCGTCGTCCTGAGCCTTATAAAGGCAAGGGTGTTCGTTACGCCGACGAAGTCGTGCGTACCAAAGAGGCTAAGAAGAAGTAAGGTAACACTATGGATAAGAAATCTGCTCGTATCCGTCGTGCGACCCGCGCACGCCGCAAGCTCCAGGAGCTGGGTGCAACTCGCCTGGTGGTACATCGTACCCCGCGTCATATTTACGCACAGGTAATTGCACCGAACGGTTCTGAAGTTCTGGTAGCTGCTTCTACTGTAGAAAAAGCTATCGCTGAACAATTGAAGTACACCGGTAACAAAGACGCGGCTGCAGCTGTGGGTAAAGCTGTTGCTGAACGCGCTCTGGAAAAAGGCATCAAAGATGTTTCCTTTGACCGTTCCGGGTTCCAATATCATGGTCGTGTCCAGGCACTGGCAGATGCTGCCCGTGAAGCTGGCCTTCAGTTCTAAGGTAGAGGTGTAAGATGGCTCACATCGAAAAACAAGCTGGCGAACTGCAGGAAAAGCTGATCGCGGTTAACCGCGTATCTAAAACCGTTAAAGGTGGTCGTATTTTCTCCTTCACAGCTCTGACTGTTGTTGGTGATGGTAATGGCCGCGTAGGTTTTGGTTACGGTAAAGCGCGTGAAGTTCCAGCAGCGATCCAGAAAGCGATGGAAAAAGCCCGTCGCAATATGATTAACGTCGCGCTGAACCACGGCACCCTGCAGCACCCGGTTAAAGGTGTTCACACGGGTTCTCGTGTATTCATGCAGCCAGCTTCCGAAGGTACCGGTATCATCGCCGGTGGTGCAATGCGCGCCGTTCTGGAAGTTGCTGGAGTTCATAACGTTCTGGCCAAAGCATATGGTTCCACCAACCCGATCAACGTGGTTCGTGCAACTATTGATGGCCTGGAAAATATGAATTCTCCAGAAATGGTCGCTGCCAAGCGTGGTAAATCCGTTGAAGAAATTCTGGGGAAATAAACCATGGCAAAGACTATTAAAATTACTCAAACCCGCAGTGCAATCGGTCGTCTGCCGAAACACAAGGCAACGCTGCTTGGCCTGGGTCTGCGTCGTATTGGTCACACCGTAGAGCGCGAGGATACTCCTGCTGTTCGTGGTATGGTCAACGCGGTTTCCTTCATGGTTAAAGTTGAGGAGTAAGAGATGCGTTTAAATACTCTGTCTCCGGCCGAAGGCTCCAAAAAGGCGGGTAAACGCCTGGGTCGTGGTATCGGTTCTGGCCTCGGTAAAACCGGTGGTCGTGGTCACAAAGGTCAGAACTCTCGTTCTGGCGGTGGCGTACGTCGCGGTTTCGAGGGTGGTCAGATGCCTCTGTACCGTCGTCTGCCGAAATTCGGCTTCACTTCTCGTAAAGCGATGATCACTGCAGAAGTTCGTCTGTCTGATCTGACTCACGTAGAAGGCGATGTAGTCGACCTGAACACGCTGAAAGCGGCTAATATTATCGGTATCCAGATCGAGTTCGCGAAAGTGATCCTGTCTGGCGAGGTAGCTCGTCCGGTAACTATTCGTGGCCTGCGTGTGACTAAAGGTGCTCGTGCTGCTATCGAAGCTGCTGGCGGTAAAATTGAGGAATAAGTAGCAGATGGCTAAGCAACCGGGATTAGATTTTCAAAGTGCCAAAGGTGGACTTGGCGAACTGAAACGCAGACTTTTGTTTGTTATCGGTGCGCTGATTGTATTCCGTATTGGTTCTTTTATTCCGATCCCTGGTATTGATGCCGCTGTACTTGCCAAACTGCTTGAGCAACAGCGAGGCACCATCATTGAAATGTTCAACATGTTCTCTGGTGGTGCTCTCAGCCGTGCTTCTATCTTTGCTTTGGGTATCATGCCGTACATTTCGGCATCGATCATTGTCCAACTGCTTACAGTTGTTTATCAACCGTTAGCAGAGATGAAGAAAGAAGGGGAGTCTGGTCGTCGTAAGATCAGCCAGTACACCCGCTACGGTACTCTGGTGTTGGCTATATTCCAGTCGATCGGTATTGCTACCGGTCTACCGAATATGCCTGGTATGCAGGGCCTGGTAATGAATCCAGGCTTTGCATTCTACTTCACCGCTGTTGTAAGTCTGGTCACAGGAACCATGTTCCTGATGTGGCTCGGCGAACAGATTACTGAACGTGGTATCGGTAACGGTATCTCGATCATTATCTTCGCTGGTATCGTTGCGGGTCTCCCGCCAGCCATCGCCCATACTATCGAGCAAGCGCGTCAAGGCGACCTGCACTTCCTCCTGTTGCTATTGGTTGCAGTATTAGTATTTGCCGTGACCTTCTTTGTTGTGTTCGTAGAACGTGGTCAACGCCGCATTGTGGTGAACTACGCGAAGCGTCAACAAGGTCGTCGTGTCTATGCTGCACAGAGCACACATTTACCGTTGAAAGTGAATATGGCAGGGGTAATCCCGGCAATCTTCGCTTCCAGCATTATTCTGTTCCCTGCAACCATCGCGTCATGGTTCGGGGGCGGAACCGGTTGGAACTGGCTGACAACAATTTCGCTGTATTTGCAGCCTGGGCAACCGCTTTATGTGTTACTCTATGCGTCTGCGATCATCTTCTTCTGTTTCTTCTACACGGCGTTGGTTTTCAACCCGCGTGAAACAGCAGATAACCTGAAGAAGTCCGGTGCATTTGTACCAGGAATTCGTCCGGGAGAGCAAACGGCGAAGTATATCGATAAAGTAATGACTCGTCTGACTTTGGTTGGTGCGCTGTACATTACCTTTATCTGCCTGATCCCGGAGTTCATGCGTGATGCAATGAAAGTGCCGTTCTACTTCGGTGGAACCTCGCTGCTTATTGTTGTCGTTGTGATAATGGACTTTATGGCTCAAGTGCAAACTCTGATGATGTCAAGTCAGTACGAGTCTGCATTGAAGAAGGCGAACCTGAAAGGCTACGGCCGCTAACGGGTCGCCCGAGAAGTTACGGAGAGTAAAAATGAAAGTTCGTGCTTCCGTCAAGAAATTATGCCGTAACTGCAAAATCGTTAAGCGTGATGGTGTCATCCGTGTGATTTGCAGTGCCGAGCCAAAGCATAAACAGCGCCAAGGCTGATTTTTTCGCATATTTTTCTTGCAAAGTTGGATTGAGCTGGCTAGATTAGCCAGCCAATCTTTTGTATGTCTGTACGTTTCCATTTGAGTATCCTGAAAACGGGCTTTTCAGCATGGTGCGTACATATTAAATAGTAGGAGTGCATAGTGGCCCGTATAGCAGGCATTAACATTCCTGATCAAAAACATACCGTAATCGCATTAACTGCAATTTTCGGTATCGGCAAGACCCGCTCTAAAGCCATCTGTGCTGACACGGGTATCGCTGAAAATGTTAAGATCAGTGAGCTGTCTGAAGAACAAATTGAAGCCCTGCGTGAAGCAGTAGGCAAATTTGTCGTTGAAGGTGATCTGCGCCGTGAAATCACCCTGAGCATCAAGCGTCTGATGGACCTTGGTTGCTATCGTGGTTTACGCCATCGTCGTGGTCTTCCGGTTCGCGGTCAGCGTACTAAGACCAACGCACGTACCCGTAAGGGTCCGCGTAAACCGATCAAGAAATAATCGGGGTGATTGAATAATGGCAAAGGCACCAGTTCGTGCACGTAAGCGTGTAAGAAAACAAGTCTCTGATGGCGTGGCTCATGTCCATGCTTCTTTTAACAACACCATCGTTACCATCACTGATCGTCAGGGTAACGCACTGGGTTGGGCAACAGCCGGTGGTTCCGGTTTCCGTGGTTCTCGCAAATCCACTCCGTTTGCAGCTCAGGTTGCAGCAGAGCGTTGCGCTGAAGCCGTAAAAGAATACGGCATCAAGAATCTGGAAGTTATGGTCAAAGGTCCGGGTCCGGGTCGCGAATCTACTATTCGTGCACTGAACGCCGCTGGTTTCCGCATCACTAATATTACTGATGTGACTCCGATCCCTCATAACGGTTGTCGTCCGCCGAAAAAACGTCGCGTATAACGCGCTCGTTTCTAGGATTGTTGGAGAAAGAAAATGGCAAGATATTTGGGTCCTAAGCTCAAGCTGAGCCGTCGTGAGGGCACAGACCTGTTCCTTAAGTCTGGCGTTCGCGCGATCGATACCAAGTGTAAAATTGAACAAGCTCCTGGCCAGCACGGTGCGCGTAAACCGCGTCTGTCTGACTATGGTGTGCAGTTGCGTGAAAAGCAAAAAGTTCGCCGTATGTACGGTGTGCTGGAGCGTCAGTTCCGTAACTACTATAAAGAAGCAGCACGTCTGAAAGGCAACACCGGTGAAAACCTGTTGGCTCTGCTGGAAGGCCGTCTGGACAACGTTGTATACCGTATGGGCTTCGGCGCGACTCGTGCTGAATCACGTCAGCTGGTTAGCCACAAAGCTATCATGGTAAACGGTCGTGTTGTTAACATTGCTTCTTATCAGGTTAAAGCGAACGACGTTGTTAGCATTCGTGAGAAAGCGAAAAAGCAATCTCGCGTGAAAGCCGCTCTGGAGCTGGCTGAGCAGCGTGAAAAGCCAACCTGGCTGGAAGTTGATGCTGGCAAGATGGAAGGTACGTTCAAGCGTCAGCCGGAACGTTCTGATCTGTCTGCGGACATTAACGAACACCTGATCGTCGAGCTTTACTCCAAGTAAAGCTTAGTACCAAAGAGAGGACACAATGCAGGGTTCTGTGACAGAGTTTCTAAAACCGCGCCTGGTCGATATCGAGCAAGTGAGTTCGACGCACGCCAAGGTGACCCTTGAGCCTTTAGAGCGTGGCTTTGGCCATACTCTGGGTAACGCACTGCGCCGTATTCTGCTCTCATCGATGCCGGGTTGCGCGGTGACCGAGGTTGAGATTGATGGTGTACTGCACGAGTACAGCACCAAAGAAGGCGTTCAGGAAGATATCCTTGAAATCCTGCTCAACCTGAAAGGGCTTGCGGTGAGAGTTCAGGGTAAAGATGAAGTCATCCTTACTTTGAATAAATCTGGCATTGGCCCTGTGACCGCAGCCGACATTACCCATGACGGTGATGTCGAAATCGTCAAGCCGCAACATGTGATCTGCCACCTGACCGATGAGAACGCTGCGATTAGCATGCGTATCAAAGTTCAGCGCGGTCGTGGTTATGTGCCGGCTTCTGCCCGAATTCATTCGGAAGAAGATGAGCGCCCAATCGGCCGTCTGCTGGTCGACGCATGCTACAGCCCAGTAGAGCGTATTGCCTACAATGTTGAAGCAGCGCGTGTAGAACAGCGTACCGACCTGGACAAGCTGGTCATCGAAATGGAAACCAACGGCACAATCGATCCTGAAGAGGCGATTCGTCGTGCGGCAACCATCCTGGCAGAACAACTTGAAGCTTTCGTTGACTTACGTGATGTACGTCAGCCGGAAGTTAAAGAAGAGAAACCAGAATTCGATCCGATCCTGCTGCGCCCTGTTGACGATCTCGAATTGACTGTCCGCTCTGCTAACTGCCTCAAGGCAGAAGCTATCCACTATATCGGTGATCTGGTACAGCGTACCGAGGTTGAGTTGCTGAAAACGCCGAACCTGGGTAAAAAATCTCTTACCGAGATTAAAGACGTGCTGGCTTCACGTGGTCTGTCTCTGGGCATGCGCCTGGAAAACTGGCCACCGGCAAGCATTGCTGACGAGTAACCGGATCACAGGTTAAGGTTTTACTGAGAAGGATAAGGTCATGCGCCATCGTAAGAGTGGTCGTCAACTGAACCGCAACAGCAGCCATCGCCAGGCTATGTTCCGTAACATGGCTGGTTCGCTGGTTCGTCATGAAATCATCAAGACGACCCTGCCGAAAGCGAAAGAACTGCGTCGCGTAGTTGAGCCGCTGATTACTCTTGCCAAGACTGATAGCGTTGCTAATCGTCGTCTGGCATTCGCCCGCACTCGTGATAACGAGATCGTGGCAAAACTGTTTAACGAGCTGGGCCCGCGTTTCGCGAGCCGCGCCGGTGGTTACACTCGCATTCTGAAGTGTGGCTTCCGTGCAGGCGACAACGCGCCGATGGCATACATCGAGCTGGTTGATCGTGCTGAGCTGAAAGCAGAAGCTGCTGCAGAGTAATCTGTAGTAACGTAAAAAAACCCGCCTCGGCGGGTTTTTTTATATCCTCGTTATGTTGGCGTCACTACAATAGCTGTATTCTTTTTGTTCATCCCCGGAGCCTTATGATGTGGTTACTGGATCAGTGGGCAGAATGCCATATCCTTGACGCCCAGCGCAAAGGCGAGTTCGACGACCTGCCCGGCCGTGGAGAGCCGCTGACGCTAGACGACGATCTACATGTCCCACCTGAACTGCGTGCCGGCTATCGGCTACTCAAAAACGCCGGTTGTCTTCCACCAGAGCTTGAGCAGCGCCGGGAAGCCGTCGCGCTGATTGATTTACTCAAAGTTGTCCGCCCTGATGACCCACAACACGCTGAATTGAGCCGTCAGCTTGCGTTGCTTGAACTGAAGCTTCGCCAGGCTGGATTGAGTACTGATTTTATACGGGGTGAATATGCGGACAGGCTGTATAACAAAATGAATAAGGAGTAGGCATGTATCGTATTGGTGAACTCGCGAAACTGGCTGATGTGACACCCGACACCATCCGCTACTATGAAAAGCAGCAGATGATGGCTCACGATGTCCGTACCGAAGGTGGTTTTCGGCTGTACACCGAGAAAGATCTCCAGCGTTTGCGGTTTATTCGCTATGCCCGCCAGCTAGGCTTTACGCTGGAAGCGATCCGCGAATTATTGTCGATCCGCGTCGATCCGGAACATCACACTTGTCAGGAATCTAAAGGGATCGTGCAGGCCCGTTTGGGTGAAGTGGAAGCACGTATTAAAGAACTACAATCGATGCGCCGGTCTTTGCAACGACTCAATGACGCCTGTTGCGGGAGTGCGCACAGCAGTGTGTATTGCTCGATTCTTGAGGCGCTTGAGCAGGGGGCAAGTAGCACGACAGGACGTTGATTTTCTCATCGCGCGGATCTACACTCGCGACGATCTTATCCACTATCAGGAGTCATCATGAGCCGCTATCAACATACTAAAGGGCAGATTAAAGACAATGCTATTGAGGCGTTACTGCACGACCCATTATTCAGGCAACGGATTGAAAAAAGTAAGAAGGGGAAAGGTAGTTATCAACGTAAGGACAAACATGCAGGGCGGAATGACCGGGAGGCCAGTGGCAAAAGAGTGATCCACTTTTTTACCACTGGCCTTCTGCTTTCTCCGCTTGATTAAGAACGGTTATTTTGCTCTTTCAACAGATCGCGAATTTCACTTAACAATACTTCTTCTTTCGACGGAGCCGGCGGTGCTGCTGGTGCTTCTTCCTTTTTGCGATTCAGGTTATTCATCAGTTTGATTGCCATAAAAATGGCAAAAGCCACGATCACAAAATCGAAGACATTCTGGATAAACACCCCGTAATGCATCACGACAGCAGGGACATCACCCTGTGCATCGCGCAATGTAACGGCAAAGGATTTAAAATCAATACCGCCAATCAGTAGTCCTAGCGGTGGCATAATAATATCGGCAACCAGTGACGATACAATTTTACCAAATGCTGCACCAATGATGACACCCACTGCTAAATCAACAACATTCCCGCGCATCGCGAAGTCGCGAAACTCTTTTAAAATGCTCATTTTATTCTCCTTGAACCAGCCAACTTAATAAGTTTATCAAATGTATTCCTGTTTGCCATTACTGTTGAATAATTGCTAAAAAATATTATCCATTAATAAGTGCAGGGTAATTAAAGCGGGCGCTGTATTGCCGCCCGCAGTTATTAAAGGAAGAAAGGACTTGGCTGGAACAGGCGTTCGACATCGGAGATAAATTTTTTGTCCGTCAGGAACATAATGACATGGTCGCCCTGTTCAATGCGCAGGTTATTATTGGCAATCATAACATCGTTACCACGGACTACGGCGCCAATGATCGTGCCTGGTGGCAGTTTGATCTCATCGATCGAACGACCAACTACCCGGGAGGTACTTTCATCGCCATGGGCGACAGCTTCAATGGCCTCAGCCACACCGCGGCGTAGTGATGATACGCCAACGATATCCGCTTTACGCACATGACTGAGGAGGGCAGAAATGGTGGCCTGCTGCGGAGATATCGCAATGTCGATCACGCTACCTTGTACCAGATCGACGTACGCTTTCCGTTGGATCAGCACCATCACTTTTTTGGCGCCCATCCGTTTGGCCAGCATGGCGGACATGATGTTCGCTTCGTCATCGTTGGTGACGGCAATGAAAAGATCCACCTGATCAATGTGCTCTTCGGCCAGCAGCTCCTGATCGGAGGCATCGCCATAAAACACGATCGTATTTTGCAATTTCTCGGCAAGTTCAGCGGCTCGTTGCTGATCGCGTTCGATGAGTTTTACGCTGTAATCTTTCTCAAGACGATGAGCCAGACCTGCCCCGATGTTGCCACCACCAACCAGCATGATTCTTTTATAAGGTTTTTCCAGACGCTGCAGTTCACTCATTACCGCGCGGATATGTTGGGATGCGGCAATAAAGAACACCTCATCGCCGGCTTCAACAATCGTTGATCCCTGGGGGCGGATAGGTCTGTCGTGGCGGAAAATGGCCGCGACGCGCGTGTCGATATGTGGCATATGTTCGCGCATGGTTGATAGTGCATTACCGACCAGCGGACCACCGTAGTAGGCTTTCACTACCGCGAGACTGACTTTCCCTTCTGCAAAGTTGACGACCTGCAGCGCACCCGGATACTCAATAAGGCGATAGATATTGTCGATAACTAACTGTTCAGGCGCGATTAGATGGTCAATGGGTACCGCTTCTGAGTGGAACAGTTTTTCGGCATCCCGGACGTAATCCGGCGAGCGGATGCGGGCAATACGATTGGGAGTATTAAAGAGCGAGTAGGCGACCTGGCAGGCCACCATATTGGTCTCATCTGAGCTCGTTACCGCAACCAGCATGTCGGCATCATCAGCGCCGGCTTCACGTAATACCCGGGGGTGGGAACCGTGTCCCTGGACAACGCGAAGGTCGAATTTATCCTGCAGACTGCGCAGGCGATCCCCGTTGGTATCGACCAAGGTAATGTCGTTGTTCTCTCCAACGAGGTTTTCCGCGAGAGTTCCACCTACCTGACCGGCGCCCAGAATAATAATCTTCATCAGCAGTGATCCATTATTTCCGATGTTTGATCAGCTTAGCGTAAAAGAACCCATCACCGTCTTCAGCACCAGGCAAATTTTGCACGCCAGGCTGCTCGGGGGTACCGGTGATGCTGAGTTCGGCATCTGCGGTACGCTTCAGGAACGCCGCAATCTGCTGGCTATTCTCTTCCGGAAGGATTGAACAGGTTGCATAGACCAATGTGCCGCCAGGTTTCAGATGTGACCAGATAGCATCCAGAATTTCTGACTGCAGTCGGGCCAGTTCGGCAATATCGCGGTCGCGGCGTAACCATTTAATATCCGGATGGCGACGAATGACGCCCGTTGCCGAGCAGGGGGCATCAAGCAGAATACGGTCGAATTTTTCATCCTCGCACCACTGGGCGGGATAGCGGCCATCGCCCTGTTTGACCTGGGCTTTCATGCCGAGTCGTTTCAGGTTGTCGTAGACGCGGGACAGGCGTTGTTCGTCAATATCAACGGCCAGTACGTTAGCCTGCGGCGCAACTTCGAGAATATGCGTCGTTTTGCCACCAGGGGCTGCACATAGGTCCAGTATTCTCTCACCGTTTTCCGGGGTTAAATAACGCATGCAGCCCTGAGCTGAAGCATCCTGAACGGTGACCCAGCCCTGGTCGAATCCCGGTAATGCATGGACGGGAGCCGGCGTTGCCAGGCGAACCGCATCAGGGTAATCAGGATGAGTGAACCCCTGTAATCCGGCCTCTTCCAATAATTTCAGCCACTCATCGCGCGAGTGATGATTGCGGTTAACACGCAGCCACATAGGCGGGCGCTGATTATTCGCCTCGGCGATGGATTGCCATTGCTGCGGCCAGGATTTTTTCAGGCGGTTAAGCAACCAGGCGGGGTGGAGAAAGCGGCTCTCGCCCTGGGCAAATTCGGCCAGCAGGGTTTCCTGTTGACGCTGAAACTGGCGTAATACGCCGTTGATGAGCCCTTTCAGTTGCGGACGTTTGATCGCTACCGCGCCTTCAACGGTCTCTGCTAGCGCAGCATGAGCCGGAATGCGGGTATAGAGCAGCTGATAAAACCCGACCATAATTAAATAGTGAATAGTACGCTGTTTGCCCGTCATCGGGCGCGCCATCAGCTTGTTAACCAGCCATTCCAGCTGGCTCAGCGTGCGTAGTACGCCAAAGCACAACTCTTGCAGCAGTGCTTTGTCTTTTTCTCCAACCTTCTGCTGTAACGGTGGCAGAACGTTGCTCAACGACTGGCCTTGTTCGACAACCTGCTCAACGGCCTGTGCCGCCAGACTGCGTAAATTAAAATTTTTTTTCATAGTCGCAAAATAAAAATGCCCGGTAAATCCGGGCGTTAGAATTGATTACTGTCAGGATAGACGGTTGCCAGGAGTAAACCATTCCCGTCGAGAATTTAGCAGGTCCTGGGCGCTCATCGCTTTTTTACCCGCAGGCTGCAACGATTCCAGATTCAGGATGCCGTTGCCTGTTGCGACCTGGATGCCTTGCTTACCAGCGGCTACGATGGTGCCTGGTGCAGCGCTGCTGGTTTCAGCAATCACAGATGCCTGCCAGACTTTCACCGGTTGCTCGTCAATTTCAAGCCAGCTCATCGGCCACGGGTTGAAGGCACGAATGCAGCGCTCGAGTTGGGCAGCGGAAAGTGACCAGTCAATACGGGCTTCTTCTTTGCTGAGCTTCTCTGCGTAGGTTACAACTGCCTCGTCCTGTACTTCCGGCTGAGTGGTGCCATTCGCCAACTGGGTTAATGTTTCCAGTAATCCCTGCGGGCCGAGAGCCGCGAGCTTGTCATACAGGCTCGCGCTGGTATCCTGTGCCGTGATCGGGCAGGAGAGTTTGTGCAGCATGTCTCCGGTATCCAGACCAACATCCATCTGCATGATGGTCACACCGGTTTCCGCGTCACCCGCCCAGAGCGAGCGTTGGATCGGTGCTGCCCCACGCCAGCGTGGTAACAATGAGCCATGTACGTTGATGCAGCCCAGGCGCGGCATATCCAACACCGCTTTAGGCAGAATCAATCCGTAGGCCACGACAACCATGACATCGGCGTTCAGCGACGCAACCAATTGCTGATTTTCTTGCGGGCGCAAGGAAACAGGCTGAAATACCGGCAGATTGTGGCTCTCAGCGAGGGCTTTTACCGGCCCCGGCATCAGCTTTTTGCCGCGGCCAGCAGGGCGATCCGGCTGGGTAAATACGCCAACAACCTGGTGCTCAGACGACAACAGCGCATCAAGATGACGCGCTGCAAAATCAGGGGTTCCCGCAAAAATGATACGTAGTGATTGTGACACGTTAGTCCTTGTCCTCAGGCACGCGTACGCAAACGATCCAGTTTTTCAACTTTCTGACGGATACGCTGTTGCTTAAGCGGTGACAGATAATCGATAAACAGCTTGCCTACCAGGTGATCCATTTCATGTTGGATGCAGATAGCCAGCAGACCGTCAGCCTCCAGTTCGAACGACTTGCCTTCGCGATCTAATGCGCGAATTTTCACGGTTTCGGCACGTGGGACCAGCGCTCGTTGTTCCGGGATCGACAGGCAACCCTCTTCGATACCCGTTTCACCGTCCTTTTCCAGCAGCTCAGGGTTGATTAACACCAGCTGCTGTTCGCGGTTCTCAGAAACATCAATGACGATAATCCGCTGATGGACGTCTACTTGAGTGGCGGCCAGGCCAATACCTTCTTCCGCGTACATCGTCTCGAACATATCATCGACGATACGCTGAATTTCTGCATTCACTTCTTTTACCGGTTCAGCGACTTTGCGAAGGCGCTCGTCCGGGATATGTAACACTTGCAAAACTGCCATAAAGATCCAGAGTCGTATTCAGGAGTGGATAAGATTATTAGCTCTATTCTAGACAAAACCCCCTGCAATTGACAGTCTCGCTCTCCAATCACAAGGATTGTCAAAGCCACTTATGGCAGGGGATAAGGATGGCGCCTACAGAGATTTGGTTGCGCCTGATGAAGGTGAACAACCTTTATGGTGATAGCATGATGTGGACTGCCAGGAGACTGTGTGCGGCCCCTACACTTGATAGCGAGGCCCTCGGTGCCTGTGGCTTGAGTAGCGCGCAGGCTGGACAATTTATGTCCTTGAGCCAGCAACAGCTTGATTCTGCACTATTGTGGCTGGAACAGCCCGGGCACCATCTGCTGCTGGCCGACCATCCATACTATCCACCGCAGCTACGTGCGATCGTTGATTATCCTGGCGCGCTTTTCGTCTGCGGGGAATTACCCCTTCTCAGCAGCGTTCAACTGGCGATTGTTGGTAGTCGTGCACATTCCTGGTACGGCGCGCGTTGGGGACGGCAGTTCAGTGAACTGCTGGCGTCTCGTGGCATCACGATTACCAGTGGTCTGGCGCTCGGCATTGATGGTGTCGCTCACCGCGGTGCACTGGACGCGCAAGGGAAGACTATTGGCGTACTCGGCAATGGATTAGAGGCGATTTACCCACGTCGTCATCGTGCACTAGCAACGCAAATAGTGGATAGCGGTGGCGCGTTGTTGTCAGAATTCCCCCTCGCTGCGGCTCCGCTACCGGGGAATTTCCCTCGTCGCAACCGGATCATCAGCGGGCTTAGTGTCGGTGTTGTAGTGATTGAGGCCGCTTTGAGAAGTGGCTCCCTGGTAACCGTTCGCTGCGCATTAGAGCAGGGCAGAGAAGTTTTTGCGCTACCCGGACCGGTGGGTAATCCCGGCTCAGAAGGGCCACATTGGTTAATTAAGCAAGGGGCCGTCCCCGTGACGTCGGCGGAAGATATCATTGAATACTGCCGGCAGGAGCTACAATGGTTCCCTGATACACCTGACAATATAAATAATTGCGTGGATCGGCCTCCCATGGCATTGCCATTTCCAGAGCTCCTGGCTAACGTAGGAGATGAGGTAACACCTGTTGACGTTGTCGCTGAACGTGCCGGCCAATCTGTGCCAGTGACCGTAGCTCAGCTACTTGAACTGGAGTTAGCAGGCTGGATCGCAGCTGTACCCGGCGGCTATGTCCGATTAAGGAGGGCAAGCCATGTTCGACGTACTCATGTATTTGTTTGAGACTTACATTCAAAACGAAGCAGAAATGCGCGTGGACCAGGACAAACTGACCCGTGATCTGACTGATGCAGGTTTTGATCGGGAAGATATCTATAACGCGCTGATGTGGCTCGAGAAACTGGCTGATTATCAGGAAGGTCTCGTTGAACCCATGCAGCTTGCGTCAGACCCGCTCTCTTTGCGGATTTACACCGAAGAAGAGTGCTTGCGTCTGGATGCCAGTTGCCGAGGATTTTTATTATTCCTCGAGCAGATTCAGGTGTTGAACCTCGAAACACGAGAAATGGTGATAGAGCGTGTGTTAGCGCTGGATACAGCAGAGTTCGATCTGGAAGACCTGAAATGGGTGATTCTGATGGTGCTGTTTAACATTCCAGGCTGTGAAAATGCCTATCAACAAATGGAAGAATTACTCTTCGAAGTAAATGAAGGTATGCTGCATTAATCTTTTTGCAGCAACATCGAGTTGTTATGACCAAATCAGCACTGTTTTCGGTGCGTAAAAATGAGCCCTGCCCACAGTGTGGGGCTGAACTGGTAATTCGCTCCGGGAAACACGGGCCGTTTCTCGGCTGCTCACACTATCCGGACTGTGATTATGTCCGTCCCCTGAAAAACCAGGCGGACGGGCATATCGTAAAAGTGCTGGAGGGGCAGGCATGTCCGTCTTGTGGCGCTGTTATGGTGTTACGCCAGGGGCGCTTCGGGATGTTTATTGGCTGCAGCCGTTATCCGGAATGCGAACATACCGAAACTATCGATAAACCCGACGAAACCGCGATAGCCTGCCCACAGTGTGGACAGGGGCAGCTGGTTCAGCGTCGCTCTCGTTTCGGCAAAACATTCCATTCCTGCGATCGTTACCCCGATTGCCAGTTCGTTATCAACTTCAAACCGGTAGCGGGTGAATGTCCTGAATGCCACTATCCGCTATTAATCGAAAAGAAAACGGCACAGGGCGTAAAATGCTTTTGTGCCAGTAAGCAATGTGGAAAGCCGATCCCGGCGGAATAAATCAGTGAATAATAACCTGCACTCAGAAACCGTCGCCCATGCCGTGGCGGTTCTACATAATGAACATGTCATCGCCTATCCGACAGAAGCCGTTTTTGGTGTTGGTTGCGATCCTGACAGCGAAAAGGCTGTTATGCGTCTGCTGGAGCTCAAACAGCGTCCCGTCGATAAAGGTCTCATTTTGATCGCCGCGAATTTTGAGCAACTGAAACCTTATATTGATGATTCGCAGCTCAATGACGAACAGCGTGCGGCGATTAACGCCTGCTGGCCTGGTCCCGTAACCTTTGTTTTCCCTGCTAATGTTTCAACCCCTCGCTGGTTAACCGGCCGCTTTGATTCTCTGGCCGTGCGTGTTAGCGATCATCCGTTGGTGATCGCGCTGTGCGAGGCTTATGGTAAACCGCTGGTCTCAACCAGTGCCAATTTATCCGGTCAGCCTCCTTGCCGCACTACGGCAGAGGTTCTGGCGCAGTTTGGCGCTGATTTCCCGGTAGTTGATGGTCCGACAGGCGGCCGTCAAAACCCGTCTGAAATTCGCGATGCCCTGACGGGTGAACGCTTTCGCCAGGGGTAAATAATGGAAACCTATGCAGTCTTCGGAAATCCGATAGCCCACAGCAAGTCCCCTTCTATTCACCAGCGTTTTGCGCAGCAGCTGCAGATTGCTCACCCGTATGGCCGTATCCTGGCGCCGACAGACAGTTTTATAAACACTCTGAATACTTTCTTTGCTGAAGGTGGGAAAGGGGCGAATATTACCGTGCCGTTCAAGGAAGAAGCGTTTGCCCGTGCGGATGAGCTCACTGAACGCGCGGCGTTAGCCGGGGCAGTGAATACCCTGAAGCGACTAGAGGACGGGCGTTTGTTGGGGGATAACACTGACGGGATTGGGTTGTTGAGCGATCTGGAGCGGCTAGGATTCATTAAGCCAGGTTATCGGGTATTGCTCATCGGTGCGGGTGGCGCATCACGCGGTGTTCTACTGCCGCTTCTGTCACTGGATTGTGCGGTGACGATTGTTAACCGCACCTTCGCGCGTGCCCAGGAGCTGGCAACTCTGTTCGCACACACCGGCAGTATTTGCGCTCTGGAGATGGAGTCGCTGGCTGGACATGAGTTTGACCTCATTATTAATGCGACCTCCAGCGGCATCAGCGGCGAAGTGCCAGCCATCCCAGTTTCATTAATAAATGCCCAGGTCCATTGTTATGACATGTTTTACCAGAAAGGCAGCACGCCGTTTCTGTGCTGGTGTCAGCAGCATGGCGCTAAAATGTATGCCGATGGTTTAGGGATGCTGGTGGCACAGGCTGCTCACGCGGTACTGCTCTGGCATGGCGTTCTGCCGGAAATTGCACCGGTTATCCAGGAACTGGATCAGGAACTGAACGCGTGAATCAGGCGATCCAGTTTCCCGACAGGGAAGAGTGGGATAGTGACCGACAATGTGTCACCTTCCCGGTCCTGGTACAGGGGTTCCAGCTCACTTGCGCAATCCGCGGCGCGACATTAAAGCAGCGCTTTGGTGGTGATGAGCCGGGGCAGTGGCTGGACGCGTTCCGCGAGCATCGTTGGGATCTGGAAGATGAAGCTGACGAATTGATCCGCGACCAGCAGGAAGACGATCAAGGCTGGGTCTGGTTTTCCTGATCCAGATAATCGTTTTTCCATTTCACATAGTTGTTGGCTGAATACAGAAGACCAGCCCGCTCCGCCTCCGTCAGGGGGCGAATTTGTTTTACCGGGTTACCAAAATAGAGATAGCCGCTTTCCAGACGTTTATTTTGCGGTACCAGACTACCGGCACCAATCATCACGTCATCTTCTATAACGACGCCATCCAGCAAAATTGAACCCATCCCGACCAGGACTCGATTGCCAATAGTGCAACCATGCAGCATAACCTTGTGACCAACGGTGACATCTTCGCCGATGAGTAGCGGGTTCCCCTGCGGGTTATAGGATGATTTATGGGTGACGTGCAGGACGCTCCCGTCCTGAATGTTCGTGCGGGCGCCGATTTCCACATAGTTAACATCCCCGCGAATAGCGACCAATGGCCAGATGCTGACATCGTCAGCCATTCGGACATCGCCGATCGCCACGCTGGTCGCATCGATCATGACGCGCAGGCCGGTTTGCGGGAACAAATCTTTATACGGACGTAAATTGGCGGACATGATTACCTCAATAAACCAGGGTTGTATAAAGACTTTGGTGGCTTTTAAGGCCATCTGCAACCCTTTATTGTGGTAAAAACTGAACGAATTGGGTAATAACACCGCGAAAAGGGTGAAAAACCATCACTTGGAAAAAAAGATCGATAAAAGGCTTGTGCAAAAAAATCGGATCCCTATAATGCGCTCCCACTGACACGGCAAATGTGAACAACTTCACAGAGTAAGCCGGGTCGGAAAGAGAAAAACTTCTGAAAATGAGGTTGACTCTGAAAGAGGAAAGCGTAATATACGCCACCTCGCGACAGAGCGCTAAGCGCCGTCGCACTGCTCTTTAACAATTTATCAGACAATCTGTGTGGGCACTCAAAGTGACATGGATTCTTAACGTCCTCGGACGAAAAATGAATACCAAGTCTCTGAGTGAACATACGTAATTCATTACGAAGTTTAATTCACGAGCATCAAACTTAAATTGAAGAGTTTGATCATGGCTCAGATTGAACGCTGGCGGCAGGCCTAACACATGCAAGTCGAGCGGTAGCACAGGAGAGCTTGCTCTCTGGGTGACGAGCGGCGGACGGGTGAGTAATGTCTGGGAAACTGCCTGATGGAGGGGGATAACTACTGGAAACGGTAGCTAATACCGCATAACGTCGCAAGACCAAAGTGGGGGACCTTCGGGCCTCATGCCATCAGATGTGCCCAGATGGGATTAGCTAGTAGGTGGGGTAATGGCTCACCTAGGCGACGATCCCTAGCTGGTCTGAGAGGATGACCAGCCACACTGGAACTGAGACACGGTCCAGACTCCTACGGGAGGCAGCAGTGGGGAATATTGCACAATGGGCGCAAGCCTGATGCAGCCATGCCGCGTGTATGAAGAAGGCCTTCGGGTTGTAAAGTACTTTCAGCGAGGAGGAAGGCATTAAGGTTAATAACCTTAGTGATTGACGTTACTCGCAGAAGAAGCACCGGCTAACTCCGTGCCAGCAGCCGCGGTAATACGGAGGGTGCAAGCGTTAATCGGAATTACTGGGCGTAAAGCGCACGCAGGCGGTTTGTTAAGTCAGATGTGAAATCCCCGGGCTCAACCTGGGAACTGCATTTGAAACTGGCAAGCTTGAGTCTTGTAGAGGGGGTAGAATTCCAGGTGTAGCGGTGAAATGCGTAGAGATCTGGAGGAATACCGGTGGCGAAGGCGGCCCCCTGGACAAAGACTGACGCTCAGGTGCGAAAGCGTGGGGAGCAAACAGGATTAGATACCCTGGTAGTCCACGCTGTAAACGATGTCGACTTGGAGGTTGTTCCCTTGAGGAGTGGCTTCCGGAGCTAACGCGTTAAGTCGACCGCCTGGGGAGTACGGCCGCAAGGTTAAAACTCAAATGAATTGACGGGGGCCCGCACAAGCGGTGGAGCATGTGGTTTAATTCGATGCAACGCGAAGAACCTTACCTACTCTTGACATCCAGAGAACTTAGCAGAGATGCTTTGGTGCCTTCGGGAACTCTGAGACAGGTGCTGCATGGCTGTCGTCAGCTCGTGTTGTGAAATGTTGGGTTAAGTCCCGCAACGAGCGCAACCCTTATCCTTTGTTGCCAGCGGTCCGGCCGGGAACTCAAAGGAGACTGCCAGTGATAAACTGGAGGAAGGTGGGGATGACGTCAAGTCATCATGGCCCTTACGAGTAGGGCTACACACGTGCTACAATGGCATATACAAAGAGAAGCGACCTCGCGAGAGCAAGCGGACCTCATAAAGTATGTCGTAGTCCGGATTGGAGTCTGCAACTCGACTCCATGAAGTCGGAATCGCTAGTAATCGTAGATCAGAATGCTACGGTGAATACGTTCCCGGGCCTTGTACACACCGCCCGTCACACCATGGGAGTGGGTTGCAAAAGAAGTAGGTAGCTTAACCTTCGGGAGGGCGCTTACCACTTTGTGATTCATGACTGGGGTGAAGTCGTAACAAGGTAACCGTAGGGGAACCTGCGGTTGGATCACCTCCTTACCTGAAAGAACCTGCCTTTGTAGTGTCCACACAGATTGTCTGATGAATGATAAATTTCAAAATGTACTGTGAAGTGCATTGTGAAATTTTGCTCTTTAAAAATCTGGATCAAGCTGAAAATTGAAACGACACACTGTTTCCTTTCTCCGTAATAAGAAAGGAAAAGCGGTGTGTTCGAGTCTCTCAAATTTTCGCAATGCGAACTGTTTTACGAAACAGCTTCGGGTTGTGAGGTTAAGCGACTAAGCGTACACGGTGGATGCCCTGGCAGTCAGAGGCGATGAAGGACGTGCTAATCTGCGATAAGCGTCGGTAAGGTGATATGAACCGTTATAACCGGCGATTTCCGAATGGGGAAACCCAGTGTGTTTCGACACACTATCGTTAAGTGAATACATAGCTTAACGAAGCGAACCGGGGGAACTGAAACATCTAAGTACCCCGAGGAAAAGAAATCAACCGAGATTCCCCCAGTAGCGGCGAGCGAACGGGGAGGAGCCCAGAGTCTGAATCAGCGCGTGTGTTAGTGGAACGGTCTGGAAAGTCCGGCGGTACAGGGTGATAGCCCCGTACACTAAAATGCACACGTTGTGAACTCGAAGAGTAGGGCGGGACACGTGGTATCCTGTCTGAATATGGGGGACCATCCTCCAAGGCTAAATACTCCTGACTGACCGATAGTGAACCAGTACCGTGAGGGAAAGGCGAAAAGAACCCCGGCGAGGGGAGTGAAAAAGAACCTGAAACCGTGTACGTACAAGCAGTGGGAGCCTACTTGTTAGGTGACTGCGTACCTTTTGTATAATGGGTCAGCGACTTATATTCTGTAGCAAGGTTAACCGTATAGGGGAGCCGCAGGGAAACCGAGTCTTAACTGGGCGTTAAGTTGCAGGGTATAGACCCGAAACCCGGTGATCTAGCCATGGGCAGGTTGAAGGTTGGGTAACACTAACTGGAGGACCGAACCGACTAATGTTGAAAAATTAGCGGATGACTTGTGGCTGGGGGTGAAAGGCCAATCAAACCGGGAGATAGCTGGTTCTCCCCGAAAGCTATTTAGGTAGCGCCTCGTGAATTCATCTTCGGGGGTAGAGCACTGTTTCGGCTAGGGGGTCATCCCGACTTACCAACCCGATGCAAACTACGAATACCGAAGAATGTTATCACGGGAGACACACGGCGGGTGCTAACGTCCGTCGTGAAGAGGGAAACAACCCAGACCGCCAGCTAAGGTCCCAAAGTCATGGTTAAGTGGGAAACGATGTGGGAAGGCACAGACAGCCAGGATGTTGGCTTAGAAGCAGCCATCATTTAAAGAAAGCGTAATAGCTCACTGGTCGAGTCGGCCTGCGCGGAAGATGTAACGGGGCTAAACCATGCACCGAAGCTGCGGCAGCGACACTATGTGTTGTTGGGTAGGGGAGCGTTCTGTAAGCCGTTGAAGGTGGCCTGTGAGGGTTGCTGGAGGTATCAGAAGTGCGAATGCTGACATAAGTAACGATAAAGCGGGTGAAAAGCCCGCTCGCCGGAAGACCAAGGGTTCCTGTCCAACGTTAATCGGGGCAGGGTGAGTCGACCCCTAAGGCGAGGCCGAAAGGCGTAGTCGATGGGAAACAGGTTAATATTCCTGTACTCGGTGTTACTGCGAAGGGGGGACGGAGAAGGCTATGTTAGCCGGGCGACGGTTGTCCCGGTTTAAGCATGTAGGCGGAGCGTTTAGGTAAATCCGGACGCTTGTTAACGCTGAGGTGTGATGACGAGGCACTACGGTGCTGAAGTAACAAATGCCCTGCTTCCAGGAAAAGCCTCTAAGCATCAGGTAACATCAAATCGTACCCCAAACCGACACAGGTGGTCAGGTAGAGAATACCAAGGCGCTTGAGAGAACTCGGGTGAAGGAACTAGGCAAAATGGTGCCGTAACTTCGGGAGAAGGCACGCTGATGGTAAGTGAAGTGACTTGCTCATGGAGCTGAAATCAGTCGAAGATACCAGCTGGCTGCAACTGTTTATTAAAAACACAGCACTGTGCAAACACGAAAGTGGACGTATACGGTGTGACGCCTGCCCGGTGCCGGAAGGTTAATTGATGGGGTTATCCGTAAGGAGAAGCTCTTGATCGAAGCCCCGGTAAACGGCGGCCGTAACTATAACGGTCCTAAGGTAGCGAAATTCCTTGTCGGGTAAGTTCCGACCTGCACGAATGGCGTAATGATGGCCAGGCTGTCTCCACCCGAGACTCAGTGAAATTGAACTCGCTGTGAAGATGCAGTGTACCCGCGGCAAGACGGAAAGACCCCGTGAACCTTTACTATAGCTTGACACTGAACATTGAGCCTTGATGTGTAGGATAGGTGGGAGGCTTTGAAGCGTGGACGCCAGTCTGCGTGGAGCCAACCTTGAAATACCACCCTTTAATGTTTGATGTTCTAACGTAGACCCGTGATCCGGGTTGCGGACAGTGTCTGGTGGGTAGTTTGACTGGGGCGGTCTCCTCCCAAAGAGTAACGGAGGAGCACGAAGGTTAGCTAATCCTGGTCGGACATCAGGAGGTTAGTGCAATGGCATAAGCTAGCTTGACTGCGAGCGTGACGGCGCGAGCAGGTGCGAAAGCAGGTCATAGTGATCCGGTGGTTCTGAATGGAAGGGCCATCGCTCAACGGATAAAAGGTACTCCGGGGATAACAGGCTGATACCGCCCAAGAGTTCATATCGACGGCGGTGTTTGGCACCTCGATGTCGGCTCATCACATCCTGGGGCTGAAGTAGGTCCCAAGGGTACGGCTGTTCGCCGTTTAAAGTGGTACGCGAGCTGGGTTTAGAACGTCGTGAGACAGTTCGGTCCCTATCTGCCGTGGGCGCTGGAGAATTGAGGGGGGCTGCTCCTAGTACGAGAGGACCGGAGTGGACGCATCACTGGTGTTCGGGTTGTCATGCCAATGGCATTGCCCGGTAGCTAAATGCGGAAAAGATAAGTGCTGAAAGCATCTAAGCACGAAACTTGCCCCGAGATGAGTTCTCCCTGACTCCTTGAGAGTCCTGAAGGAACGTTGAAGACGACGACGTTGATAGGTCGGGTGTGTAAGCGTAGCGATACGTTGAGCTAACCGATACTAATGAACCGTGAGGCTTAACCTTACAACGCCAAAGCTGTTTTGGTGGACAGAGAGAAGATTTTCAGCCTGATACAGATTAGTTGATGCGTCTTCAGGACGTGTTGATAACAGAATTTGCCTGGCGGCGATAGCGCGGTGGTCCCACCTGACCCCATGCCGAACTCAGAAGTGAAACGCCGTAGCGCCGATGGTAGTGTGGGGTCTCCCCATGTGAGAGTAGGGAACTGCCAGGCATCAAATTTAGTGTGCTGATATGGCTCAGTTGGTAGAGCGCACCCTTGGTAAGGGTGAGGTCCCCAGTTCGACTCTGGGTATCAGCACCAGTTTTTAGGTTAAAGTTCGGTACTTTGAAAAGAATTTGCCTGGCGACGAGAGCGCGGTGGTCCCACCTGACCCCATGCCGAACTCAGAAGTGAAACGCCGTAGCGCCGATGGTAGTGTGGGGTCTCCCCATGTGAGAGTAGGGAATTGCCAGGCATCAAATAAAGCAAAAGGCTCAGTCGAAAGACTGAGCCTTTTGCTTATCTGTTGTTTGCCGGTGAGTAGTTGCAACGGCCACGGAATGTGGCGGGCAGGAAAGCCCGGCGTACATCAGGCCCAAATAATATAAAAGGGCTCCGTCTTGCGACGGGGCCCTTTGTTTTATCTGCTAGTAAGCCGCTGTGCTCAAACTTAACGAGTTAACGCCACAATCCCAAGAGTTAAACCGGCAACGGCTGCAGCGCCGCCTGCGATAGCGCCTGCCGTTTCCCAGTTATCCTGGGTGGTCCCTTTCATACAGGTGTTGGTATGGACCAGTCTGCCCTCAGAATCATAGACCGGCACGCAGGGGGAATCGTGAGCACAGCCTGCGAGTAAAGTCGCCAGCAGTGACACTATAATTAATTTTTTCATGACAGGACCTCTGAATAAACCGCCTGGTGGTATCGATTCAGATACATGACGGAATGCGTTATTTTACCATCAGCAATATCAGGGCCCGGCAGGCGAAATAATCTCAATTTATGACCAGCGTAAACATCATGGAGAAGGCTGTGGGATTATGTGGAAAATATGCAGAGTGGAGCAAAGAAATCTATTTTTGACGGCTTCGTAAGCCAGGTGCGGTGAAAGGTCTGAAACTAATACTTTAGCTCTCTGGTCTTGAGTGGGAGGGTATCAGCCGTTAAACAGCGCAGAGGGTATCATATGCCGATGAGAGCGCCCAGAATCCACGACATTGACTTCCCGGCCACCTCTTTGGGGCAGGCTAATATTTTACCAACGATCGCGTGATGTGCGTTTTATTCACTTTCATGTCGCACGCGCTGTTGCAGCAGAAAGATGTTTAGGGGAGAGAGGAGCCAGAAAATAAAAAGGCGCTTCCCCATGCCGAAGAGCGCCTTTTATCACCAGCAATTAACTGATTAGTATCAGTTCATGCCGTATTTTTTCAGTTTTTTACGCAGAGTACCACGGTTGATACCCATCATCAGGGCCGCACGGGTCTGGTTACCACGGGTGTATTGCATCACCATGTCCAACAGGGGCTGTTCAACTTCAGCCAGTACTAGCTCATACAGGTCATTCACATCCTGACCATTCAGTTGAGCAAAATAGTTCTTCAGTGCCTGTTTAACCGAGTCACGCAGGGGTTTTTGAGTTACCTGATCCTGAGAGTTAACGGTAGAAACGGTCAGTACGTCAGAATTTACGCGTTGTTCGAACATAGTTCTGTCAGCTCTTTATTTCATTACGCAAGATTTTCGAAGTATGCCTCCAACGCCTCCAGCTGTTCGCTGGCATCCTCTATGGCGTTGAATGTGCGCCGAAACTGGTCATTTGGAGCGTGCTCCTGGAGATACCAGGATACGTGTTTACGCGCAATTCGGTACCCTTTTGCCTGACCGTAAAAGTCATGCAATTCCCGAACATGTGCGCAAAGTAAGCGCTTAACCTCTGCCAGTGGCAGTGGCGCAAGCAGCTCTCCAGTGTCCAGATAATGCTGGATTTCCCGAAAGATCCAGGGTCTTCCCTGAGCTGCGCGTCCTATCATCAGAGCATCAGCTCCCGTATAGTCGAGCACAGCTCTGGCTTTAAGCGGGTCAGTAATGTCACCATTCGCGATAATCGGAATGGAAACTTTCTGCTTAACTGCCCGAATGCTGTCGTATTCAGCTTCGCCATTGAACAAACAGGCGCGAGTGCGTCCATGAATGGTCAGAGCCTGAATGCCGCAGTCTTCGGCCAGTTGGGCAATCTCTACACAGTTACGGTGTTCCGGCTCCCAACCGGTGCGAATCTTGAGTGTCACAGGAACGTCCACTGCCTTGACGACCGCCGTCAGGATTAACTTCACCTGATCGGGATACTGCAAGAGGGCTGAACCTGCGAGCTTACGATTCACCTTTTTCGCCGGGCACCCCATATTAATATCAATAATCTGGGCACCGCTTTCCACGTTAATCCGGGCGGCTGCGGCCATCTCTTCCGGTACGCTACCGGCGATTTGCACGGTACGAATACCGGGCTCATCAACGTGCACCATCCGTAAACGGGACTTGTCACTCTCCCAAACCTGAGGGTTGGAGGACATCATCTCGGAAACGGTTAAACCGGCTCCCATCTCATAACACAACGTCCTGAATGGTCTGTCAGTGATGCCAGCCATAGGCGCTGCGATCAGGCGATTTCTGAGCTGATAGTGTCCGATGCGCATGAATTAAGAAATGACCATACTGTGACTGCAAGGCGGCGTATATTACGCATTTTTTGCACGAGATGAAAGGCCAAACTTTGAGCAATCCTCTGTCACAGATCAATGAATCGAGTATCGATATAAAAGTGATGATTAAATTACCATATTAATCATTGCCTTAATCAATAGCGGATAATTTGTGCCCATTTATAAAATCGCAAAACTTCTCGATTTTTCTTAGAAAAAGGTGGTCATTGACGGTATAAAACGCTGTTTTTGTAGCCAAAAAAGCGCTTCGTAATGCGATCTGGCTCTCATTTCTTGACGTCATTCAGCGGTTACTGGAAACAAAGGGCGGCCCGCAGGCCGCACTGCGGAGTTATTTGCGCTGGCCGGTAATGCGGCACCACTCTTCTTTCTCCACCACCGGGTCGAGAGTAAAGCGATCGATATACGCCTCGCAGACGCTTTCCGCCTGGCTGGCAAGAATACCGGAAAGGCCCAGCAGACCGCCTGAAACGGGCAGCACGCTGATTAACGGGGCTAGCTCACGTAATGGGCCTGCCAGAATGTTGGCGACCACGACATCGGCGCTCAGCGCGTCTGGCTGGTCCTGCGGTAAGTAAAGTTCCAGACGGTCAGAGACGCCATTGCGTTCGGCGTTATCACGGCTGGCCTGAATCGCCTGGGGGTCGATATCAATGCCGATTGCTTTGGCTGCGCCGAGCTTTAGCGCGGCAATGGCCAGGATGCCCGAACCACAGCCGAAATCGATGATCGTTTTGCCCGTCAGATCCAGGCTATCCAGCCACTGCAGGCACAGCGAGGTGGTCGGGTGCGTGCCAGTACCAAATGCGAGGCCCGGATCGAGCATCACGTTGACCGCGTTTTCATCCGGCACGTCACGCCAGCTCGGGCAAATCCACAGGCGCTCGCCGAAACGCATCGGGTGGAAGTTATCCATCCATTCGCGTTCCCAGTCTTTATCTTCCAGCTGTTCGATTTTATGCGCAAAACCCGTTCCCAGCAGTGGATGGTTCTCAAGGATAGCCACGACCTCATGCATATCGCTTTCGGCATCAAACAGGCCGATAACATCAGTATCGCCCCACAGGCGGGTTTCGCCCGGCAGCGGTTCGAATACCGGTGTATCGTGGGTATCCTGGAAGGTGATGGAGACTGCACCAGCCTCCATCAGCGCGTCACTCAGCTCTTCAGCGTGTGCGCCGGTGGTGTTCAGTTTCAGTTGGATCCATGGCATAGCAAAACTCTTTATTTGTCAGTAGTCATAATAGGGGCCGGTGGTACGGGTTGACCAAAACGGTTTCCCACCACAAAAGCCAGCAAACTTAGCAGCAGCGAGGGCACGATCGGATGAAAGCCCAGGTACTGAATCTTGAACGTGGCGAGAACGGCATACAGTATGCCGCCGACCAGCATGGCGCTGAGCGCACCGGCCGCATTCGCACGCTCCCAATAAAGTCCCAGCACGAGCGGCCATAAGAACACCGCTTCCAGGCCACCAAAGGCTAACAGGTTCAGCCAGATGATCATCTCAGGTGGTCGCCAGGCCGCCAGCAGCAGCAGCGCGCCGAGAATCAGCGTAATCAGCGCCGACATCCGCTTCAGGCGTTTCTCGTTATGCAGCTGCTCCGGGTGCAGGTTCAGGTACAAATCCTTAATGATCGTAGCGGAACTCTGTAATAACTGCGCGTTGATCGTCGACATGATCGCCGCCATCGGTGCAGCAAGGAAGATCCCGGCGGCAAACGGCGGCAGCACTTTCACCATCAGCGTCGGGATCACCAGATCCGGAATAGTCAGATCCGGGATCACTGCACGTCCCAGGGCGCCGGCGAGATGCATACCAAACATCAGGATCGCCACCACGATGGTACCGAGAATAATCCCGCGGTGCACCGCTTTGCTGTCTTTATAGGAGATACAGCGCACCGCCGTATGCGGCAGCCCGATAACCCCAAAACAGACCAGCACCCAGAAAGAGGTCATAAAGGTCGGTGACAGAATATCGTCTGCTCCCTGAGGAGCAACCAGCTTCGGATCGATGTGTTCCAGGGTCTGCACCGCCTGGCTCAGCCCCCCCGCGGCATGAACGATCCCGACCAGCAGCACGATGGTGCCAACCAGCATCACCAGCCCCTGCATTGCGTCATTCAGCACGCTGGCGCGAAAGCCGCCGAAAGCAGTGTAGAGCGCGATACTGATGCCGAAAATCAGCAGGCCGGTTTCGTACGGGATACCGGCAGCGGTTTCTAGTAATCGCGCGCCGCCGATAAACTGCACCGTCATTGCGCCGATAAACGCAACCAGCAGGCTGAGGCTTGCCAGCCACACCAGCAGACGGCTTTGGTAGCGAGCGAACAGCATATCGTTGAGGGTCACCGCGTTATAACGACGGGCAAGGATCGCGAATTTTTTTCCCAGCACGCCCAGAGACAACCACACGGCAGGCAGCTGGATCATCGCCAGCAGAACCCAGCCAAGCCCGTATTTATAGGCCGCACCCGGGCCACCAATGAATGAACTGGCGCTGATATAGGTGGCGGTCAGGGTCATGGCCAGCACGAAGCCGCCCATTGAACGGCTGCCGAGAAAATATTCGTTGAGGAAGGTGCCGGTCGTGCGTTTGCGCATCGCATAAATCGACAGGCCAAACACCACCACCAGGTAGGCGACCAGCGGCAGGATCACTTCAGGCTGCATCGTCATCCTCCAGAGGAATATCGCAGTAGATAAACTTCACCATGGCCCAGCACAGCAGCGTAAACAGCAGGGGCACCAGCAGGCAGGCCATTTCGAACCAGTGCGGCAGACCGGTGATGCCAATGCCATTACCCGGTAGGTAAGCCGTTACCAGCCAGGCGGCAAGATAGAGAAGGGTCAGCCACAGCGCCCAGCGCGCTTCTTTGTGGGCCTGAACAAACCGTTTGTCCATTTTTAAGTCCCGGGAGGATGAAGAAAGCGGGGATTGTACCGCATGGTAAAGACGAGGGGAGAGAAAAAGAAAAAAGGCCGGATTAACCGGCCTTTTGCTGCATGGGCAGGATTATTTTTCCTGCAGACCGAGTTTTTTCTCCAGATAGTGGATGTTGGTTCCACCGTGCTGGAAATTCTCGTCATTCATGATACGAATCTGCAGATCGACGTTGGTTTTGATACCATCGATGATCAGTTCCTGCAGCGCATTTTTCATGCGTGAGATGGCAACATCACGGTTTTCACCGTAGCAAATCAGCTTGCCAATCATTGAGTCATAGTACGGAGGCACGGTATAGCCTGCGTAGATATGAGACTCCCAGCGCACACCAAAACCGCCAGGCGCGTGGAAGCGGGTAATTTTTCCCGGGCTCGGCAGGAAGGTGTTCGGGTCTTCGGCGTTGATACGGCATTCAACCGCATGGCCACGGACATGAACTTCTTCTTGCTTGATGGACAGCGGTTGACCCGCAGCAATACGCAGCTGTTCTTTGATCAGGTCAACGCCGGTGATCATTTCAGTGACCGGGTGTTCAACCTGAATACGGGTATTCATCTCAATGAAGTAGAACTCGCCGTTTTCGAACAGGAACTCGAAAGTCCCGGCGCCACGATAGCCGATATCGACACAGGCTTTGGAGCAGCGCTCGCCGATGTAACGGCGTAGTTCGGGAGTAATACCCGGTGCTGGCGCTTCTTCGACCACTTTCTGGTGACGACGCTGCATAGAACAGTCGCGCTCTGCCAGATAGATAGCATTGCCCTGGCCGTCAGCCAGTACCTGGATCTCGATGTGACGCGGATTTTCCAGGTACTTTTCCATGTAGACCATGTCATTGTTGAACGCGGCTTTTGCTTCAGCTTTGGTCATGGAGATGGATTGCGCCAGTTCGGCATCGCTGCGCACAACGCGCATACCGCGACCGCCGCCGCCGCCGGACGCTTTGATGATAACCGGGTAGCCGATGCGTTTCGCATGGGCACGGTTAGCATCCATATCTTCGCCCAGAGGGCCGTCAGAACCTGGAACGGTAGGAACCCCCGCTTTCTTCATCGCGGTGATGGCCGACACTTTGTCGCCCATCAGGCGAATAGTGTCGGCTTTCGGGCCGATAAAGATAAAGCCAGAACGTTCTACCTGCTCGGCGAAGTTCGCGTTCTCCGAGAGGAAGCCGTAGCCCGGGTGGATAGCCACTGCACCGGTGATTTCAGCCGCGCTGATGATCGCCGGGATATTCAGATAGCTTTTTACGGACGGAGCCGGGCCGATACAGACCGTCTCATCCGCTAACAATACGTGTTTTAGATCGCGATCCGCAGTGGAGTGCACAGCAACGGTCTTGATGCCCAGTTCTTTACAGGCACGCAGGATACGCAGTGCAATCTCGCCACGGTTGGCGATAACAATTTTATCCAGCATGTTCGCCTCGTTACTCGATGACTACTAGCGGCTCGTCAAATTCTACCGGTTGGCCACTTTCGATCAGAATGGCTTTCACCACGCCGGCTTTATCGGCTTCGATCTGGTTCATCATTTTCATTGCTTCTACGATGCACAGGGTGTCGCCCACGTTAACTTTCTGACCGATTTCCACAAACGCTTTAGCGTCCGGGCTCGGGGTACGGTAGAAAGTACCGACCATTGGGGAACGTACGATGTGACCGCTGATTTCTGCTTTCGCCGGTGCTTCTGCCTGAGCGGCAGCTGCTGGTACTGTCGCTGCAACCGGAGCCTGCATCATTGGTGCGGCATAGGCCTGTTGCATGACCGGGTAGCCCGCATTCGGTGCGGCACGGCTGATGCGTACAGACTCTTCGCCTTCAGAAATTTCCAGTTCGGAGATGCCTGATTCTTCAACCAGCTCGATCAGCTTTTTAATCTTACGAATATCCATGAGTGGGTTCCGTACTCTTTGTTTAGTGTGATTGTGACAGGCGTTTTACCGCCGTCTGTAAAGCGTATGAATAGCCGTCCGCACCAAGTCCGCAGATGACGCCCGAGGCGATATCCGACAGATAGGAGTGGTGACGGAACGGTTCGCGTGCATGTACGTTGCTCAGGTGGATCTCGATAAACGGGATACTCACCGCAAGTAACGCATCGCGGATAGCCACGCTGGTGTGCGTAAACGCGGCCGGATTAATCAGGATATAGTCCACAGTGTCTTTAGCCTGATGAATTCGGTCGATGAGCGCGAATTCCGCATTGGACTGCAGGTGATCCAGCGTTACATTCAAAGCCGAGGCTTCTGACTGCAATTGGTTAACAATCTCAGAAAGCTTAAGGGTTCCGTACTTCTCAGGCTCGCGTGTTCCAAGCATGTTAAGGTTGGGTCCGTTTAAAAGCAAAATGCGAAACTTGTCAGCCATTGTGCGGCTATCTCCTGCCATTCTCGGGTAAAAAACAAAATATACCTTCGAAGCGCGCTTGTCACCTTTTCAGAGTCCGAAAACCCCGTCAGGAAAACCAAAGTCGCACATTATAACGATTTCGTAGCATTTGGCAGCTAAATACTGGTCTTATCAGGGAAGATTATCAACCGCTATTGTTAAAAGCGTCGCGGTTGATAAAAGATCTGCGGGAAACTGCACATATCCGGTGATTAACGCCACCACTGACGGAACTTCTTGTAACGCCATACTAAAAGCAGTGCGGCGAGTACCGCATAAATCACCGGTTGTGGGGATAAAATTTTCACCGACCACAGGTAATGAACTGGTGCGAGGATCGCCACCAGATAGACGAAGTTGTGCAATGTTTGCCAGCGACGACCTAATTTTCGCTGTAGTGCCTGGGTAGAAGTCGCGGCCAGCACCAGCAAAATCAACCAACTGATAAAACCCAGGGTGAGATACGGTCTGCTAACCACCTCTGAAC
The DNA here is from genome assembly GCF_051131735.1 of Klebsiella sp. B345. NCBI lineage: Bacteria > Pseudomonadati > Pseudomonadota > Gammaproteobacteria > Enterobacterales > Enterobacteriaceae > Klebsiella > Klebsiella sp. B345. The sequence goes on along the minus strand of NZ_CP180443.1, from coordinate 2,448,558 downwards.
CCAGCAGCGCCAGGTTGTTGATCCCTAACTCCAGCAATGTGTAACTGGTGAGATGCAGCGTCGCCCAAGCGAAACACCATAATCCCAACAAACGGCGGGTACGAATCAATAATGGTTGTTTAGCGTAGCGTGCCAGCGGCGAAACAAGCAAGGTCGCGAGCAAAAATTTAAGAGCCATCCTACCGGTAAAGTGTTGAATATCTTTTGCCGGGTCGGCGCTAAAGTAGCCTTGCTGTCTGGCCCAGAACAGCCAGATGAACGGTAAAAAACCAGCCAGGTGGAGAGCCACTTTCAGCCAGGTAATCTGTTTTACACTCAGGCGCACTAGTAGTTCTCCCGCAAATTGAGACCCCGATAGAGCGATGCCACGTCGTCGGCATAGCCGTTGAATAACAAAGTTGGTTGACGCTTAACGTCGAGCACGCCCCCTGAACCGATAAAGCGTTCTGTGGCCTGCGACCAGCGAGGATGATCGACATGCGGATTCACATTGGCGTAGAAGCCATATTCTTCCGGACCCGCCAGATTCCAGGTGGTGGGGGGACGCTCGCGGGTCAGCTCGATACTGACGATAGATTTAATGCCTTTAAAACCATATTTCCACGGCACGGTCAGGCGCACCGGCGCCCCATTTTGCGGCGGCAGGGCTTTCCCGTAAACGCCGACGCTCAATAACGTCAGGGGATGCATCGCTTCGTCCAGTCGCAACCCTTCCACATAAGGATAAGCCAGTCCGCCGCCGATAAAGCGGTCTTTCTGCCCCGGCATCTGGTCCGGCGCGTAGATCGTTTTAAACGCCACAAACCGGGCATTGCTGGTGGGTTCAACCAGCGTCAGCAGTTTATGCAACGGGAAACCGACCCACGGCACCACCATCGACCAGGCCTCTACGCAGCGCATCCGGTAAATGCGTTCTTCCAGTGGAAAACGCCTGGTGAGGTCATCATGATCAAGAGTCAGCGGTTTAGCGACTTCACCGCCAATAGTCAGCGTCCAGGGGTCAGTTCGCAGGCTGCCTGCATTGGCGGCGGGGTCGGCTTTATCGAGGCCAAATTCATAGAAATTGTTGTAGCCCGCGACTTTATCTTCTGGCGTGAGTGCGAGTGAGTTTTGCCATTGTGCGGGTTTGTCGAAGGTTAATGCTTTACCTGCCGGGGCGGGAGGGCGGTCATGGCCTTTGAACCAATCCAGAAGATCGGCCTGGGCGACAGGAGAAAGTGAAAGGGCCGTAGCGGTAATACCGAGCGTTTTTAGCACCTGGCGGCGCTGCAGCATAAAAACGGATTCGGCCGTTACATCGGCTTCCGTGAGTTTTTTGGGTTTCATGACATCCTCCGGCATGCTTTTTTCTAAGCATGACGGAGGCGAAGCGTTATCGCGAATATGTCACGAAAAATTGCAGATTAGGCGATCTTCACCAGCGTCCGGCCCTGGATCTGGTTATTGATGATTTTGTCGGCGAATGCCGGCGCTTCTGCGAGGGCGATCTCAGTGGTGCTGGTGGCGTAGAATGATTCCGGTAGATCGCGGACCAGACGTTGCCAGGCTTCCGCGCGGCGTGCCGGTGGGGTCATCACGGAGTCCACGCCCTGTAGACGGACGTTACGCAAAATAAATGGCATAACCGTGGTGGGCAGCGCGAAACCTCCAGCCAGGCCACAGGCGGCGACGCAACCACCATAGTTCATCTGTGCCAGCACTTTCGCCAGCACTTTATCCCCGACGGTATCAACCGCGCCAGCCCACAGCTGTTTTTCCAGCGGACGGGTTTCGGCAAACTCTTCACGCCCGAGAATGCGTTGAGCGCCTAGGCTTTTCAGGTATTCATGCGTGCTTTCGCGACCCGAGACCGCGACGACCTGGTAACCAAGCTGATGCAGCAGCGCAATGGCGGTGCTGCCAACGCCGCCGCTGGCGCCCGTCACCACGATCTCACCGTCCTGCGGGCGAATACCAGCATCTTCCAGCGCCATCACGCACAGCATGGCGGTAAAACCGGCGGTGCCGATAGCCATAGCTTTGCGGCCATCCAGGCCTGCGGGCATGGCGACCAGCCAGTCACCTTTCACCCGGGCACGCTCTGCCAGGCCGCCCCAGTGGTTTTCACCGACGCCCCAGCCGGTCAGCAGCACTTTCTGGCCACTGTGGAAGCGGGGATCTTCGCTGGCGTGAACCGTGCCGGCGAAATCGATGCCAGGAATCATCGGAAAGTTTCGAATGATTTTTCCCTTGCCGGTGATTGCCAGCGCATCTTTATAGTTGAGGCTGGACCACTGAATATCGACGGTTACATCGCCTTGCGGCAGCTGCCCTGCGTCGATGGTTTGCACCGAAGAGATTGTTTTGCCATCTTGCTGTTCTAATATTAAAGCCTGCATATGCGGGTCCTTATATGTACAAAGATTGGAAAAATTTTTCTGCAGACTATACTCGCTATCGGCATTATTACGCCGATTTAACGCAATAAATTGCCAGATACGCCAGCTTTGATAGTATGCCTCGCGCTTTAGAAAGTTAGTGCTTACTTTAGGTATAGTGCTAGTACAGGAGCCTGAATTTCTATCGGGCGGTCATTCACTCGCGGAGTTAACACAGGGATGCGATTAACGACGAAGTTCTCAGCATTTGTTACGCTGCTTACCAGCCTGACCATCTTTGTCACGCTTATAGGCGCTTCGCTGAGTTTCTATAACGGTATCCAGCTCAAAATGGAGAATCGCATCCAGGCTGTGGCGACGATGTTGGATAACCGCCTGGTGACTTCTTCCTTTGATAAGCTTGAGCCGCAGATGGATGAGCTGATGACGCCGGTCGAGATCGTCCGGGTGGATTTCCTGCTCGGCGGGAAGTCGGTATACAGCCACTCTCGTAGCGACAGCTATCGTCCGCCGGGAAGTAATAATCAGTATCGTGAAATCATTGTACCGTCGTTAAAACACCCGGGGATGACGTTTCATCTGGTCTATCTCGACCCGATGGTGAACTATTTCCGCGCGCTGCATACCACTGCACCATTATCTATTGCTATTGGCTTGATGGTGCTGGCGATTTTCTTCTCCGTACGCTGGGTTCGTCGTCAACTGGCGGGGCAGGAGCTGCTGGAAATGAGGGCGGCGCGCATCCTCAGCGGCGAGCGCGGCCCTCAGGTGAGAGGGTCGGTACACGAGTGGCCAGCGAGTACCAGTAGCGCGCTGGATATGCTGCTTTCTGAACTGCAATTTGCCAGCGATCAGCGCAGCCGTATGGATACACTTATTCGTTCTTATGCCGCGCAGGATTCGAAAACCGGGCTAAGCAATCGCCTGTTTTTTGATAATCAGCTGGCTACCCTGCTGGAAGATCAGGAAAAAGTCGGGTCACACGGTATCGTCATGATGATTCGTCTGCCGGAGTTCGACCTGCTCCGTGATAACTGGGGACGCGCGGCTGCCGAAGAGCATTACTTCACGCTCATCAACCTGCTTTCTACTTTTATTATGCGTTACCCAGGCGCGCTGCTGGCGCGTTATCACCGCAGTGATTTTGCGGTGCTCCTCCCTCATCGCACCTTAAAAGAAGCCGATAGCATTGCCGGACTGCTGTTAAAAGCGGTTGATGCACTGCCTCCGACCCGCATTCTTGACCGTGACGACATGATGCATATCGGCATCTGTGCTTTCCGTAGTGGCCAGACCGCGGCACAGGTGATGGAACGTGCTGAGGCTGCCACCCGCAATGCGGTACTACAGGGCAGCAATAGCTGGGCAGTTTATGATGATTCGTTACCGGAGAAAGGGCGCGGTAACGTCCGTTGGCGCACGCTGATTGAGCAGATGCTCAGTCGCGGGGGACCCCGTTTGTATCAGAAACCGGCGGTAACGCGTGACGGTCGGGTTCATCATCGCGAACTGATGTCACGACTGTACGACGGGACGGAAGAGGTTATCGCGGCGGAATATATGCCGATGGTGCAGCAGTTTGGCCTGGCGGAAGAGTATGACCGCCTGCAGGTAACGCGACTGCTGCCGTTTTTAAGCTTTTGGCCAGAAGAAAACCTGGCGCTGCAGGTTACCGTTGAGTCATTGATCCGGCCGCGTTTTCAGCGCTGGTTGCGTGATACTTTGATGCAATGTGAAAAATCGCAACGGCGACGGATTATTTTTGAACTTGCAGAGGCAGATGTTTGTCAATATATCGGCCGCTTACAACCGGTCATGCGCCTGGTGAACGCTTTGGGTATACGTGTGGCGGTTGTTCAGGCTGGATTAACGCTGGTTGGAACCAGCTGGATCAAGCAGTTGGACGTCGAAGTCATTAAGCTGCATCCGGGGCTGTCGCGCAATATAGAAAAGCGCAGTGAGAACCAGCTGCTGGTGCAGAGCCTGGTGGAAGCCTGTAAGGGCATGCCGGTTCAGGTTTTTGCCACGGGAGTCCGGAGCCGTAGCGAGTGGCAGGTGCTGTCTCAGTGCGGTGTCACCGGTGGTCAGGGGGAATTTTTTGCCGCCTCACAGCCACTTGACACAAATGTGAAAAAATATTCGCAAAGATACTCGGTTTGATCTGCCGTTTAGCGTGATTTCACGTAGAATAACGCGCGCCATAGTGAAGGGGGTGTGCTTGTCTACCTGCCGGATTATCGCAATGTAAATGCCAGTAAATGACCTTTAACGGGTTACGGATTCAAGCGCGGAGCGCTGCTGAACATTTCAGCACTGAATGGACCCGGTAAATTTGTAACAAAGGACATGAACTGCACTAATTTTCACCGTAGCAGATGATTTTTGCGCCTTGTCGCTGCTGCGTGTGGTTGGTAAAGTAAGCGGATTTTGTTTTCCGCCCCAGCTTTCAGGATTATCCCTTAGTATGTTAAAAAAATTTCGTGGCATGTTTTCCAATGACCTGTCCATTGACCTGGGTACTGCGAATACCCTCATCTATGTAAAAGGACAAGGCATCGTATTGAATGAGCCTTCAGTTGTGGCCATTCGTCAGGATCGTGCCGGTTCGCCGAAAAGCGTCGCTGCTGTTGGTCATGAAGCGAAGCAGATGCTCGGGCGTACTCCGGGCAATATCGCGGCGATTCGCCCGATGAAAGACGGCGTCATTGCCGACTTCTTCGTTACTGAAAAGATGCTCCAGCACTTCATCAAACAGGTGCATAGCAATAGCTTCATGCGTCCGAGCCCGCGTGTTCTGGTGTGTGTGCCGGTTGGCGCGACACAGGTTGAACGTCGTGCGATTCGTGAATCTGCGCAGGGCGCTGGCGCGCGTGAAGTCTTCCTGATTGAAGAGCCGATGGCGGCTGCAATCGGTGCGGGCCTGCCGGTATCTGAAGCCACCGGTTCAATGGTGGTGGATATTGGTGGTGGTACCACAGAAGTGGCGGTTATCTCCCTGAACGGCGTGGTGTACTCCTCTTCCGTACGTATCGGCGGTGACCGTTTCGATGAAGCCGTGATTAATTATGTGCGTCGTAACTACGGCTCACTGATCGGTGAAGCGACAGCTGAACGTATCAAGCATGAAATCGGCTCGGCATACCCGGGTGATGAAGTGCGTGAGATCGAAGTTCGTGGTCGTAACCTGGCAGAAGGTGTGCCACGTGGCTTTACCCTGAACTCAAATGAAATTCTCGAAGCCCTGCAGGAACCGCTGACCGGCATCGTGAGCGCGGTAATGGTCGCACTGGAACAGTGTCCGCCAGAACTGGCTTCTGATATCTCCGAGCGCGGCATGGTGCTGACTGGCGGTGGTGCGCTGCTGCGTAACCTTGACCGTCTGTTGATGGAAGAGACAGGTATTCCTGTCGTAGTTGCAGAAGATCCACTGACTTGCGTCGCGCGTGGCGGCGGTAAAGCGCTGGAAATGATCGACATGCACGGCGGCGACTTGTTTAGCGAAGAGTAGTCAGCCGAAGGTCTGGGGTAGTCGTAAACGCTACCCCTGGTCTTAACTGACACGAGAATACGCATAGCCTATGAAGCCAATTTTTAGCCGTGGCCCGTCGCTACAGATTCGCCTTATTCTGGCGGTTTTGGTGGCGCTTGGCGTGATTATCGCCGACAGCCGCTTAGGTACGTTCAGTCAGATCCGAACGTATATGGACACAGCCGTCAGTCCTTTCTACTTTGTCTCAAATGGTCCCCGGGAATTACTGGACAGCGTGTCGCAAACGCTGGCTACCCGCGATCAGCTCGAACTGGAAAACCGTGCACTGCGCCAGGAGTTGCTGTTAAAGAACAGCGATTTGCTGATGCTGGGTCAGTACAAGCAGGAGAACGCGCGTCTGCGTGAACTGCTGGGTTCGCCCCTGCGCCAGGATGAGCAAAAAATGGTGACCCAGGTCATCTCAACGGTTAACGATCCTTACAGCGATCAGGTTGTCATCGATAAAGGCAGCGTCAACGGCGTTTATGAAGGCCAGCCGGTGATCAGTGACAAAGGTGTTGTCGGCCAGGTCGTGGCGGTGGCGAAGCTGACCAGCCGCGTTCTGCTGATTTGCGATGCGACCCATGCCTTGCCTATTCAGGTACTGCGTAATGATATCCGCGTGATTGCGGCCGGGAACGGCTGTACAGACGATTTGCAACTGGAACACCTGCCGGCCAATACCGATATTCGCGTCGGTGATGTGCTGGTGACCTCTGGTCTCGGTGGGCGCTTCCCGGAAGGTTACCCGGTCGGGGTGGTTTCTTCCGTGAAGCTGGATACGCAGCGTGCCTATACGGTTATTCAGGCGCGTCCGACCGCCGGTCTGCAGCGTCTGCGCTACCTGCTGCTGCTGTGGGGTGCCGATCGCAACGGGGCTAACCCGATGACACCGGAAGAAGTCCATCGTGTGGCCAATGAGCGCCTGATGCAGATGATGCCGCAGGTTCTGCCGGCGCCGGATGCTATGGGGCCGCAAATGCCTGCGCCAGCAACTGGCCTGACGCCACCTGCGCAACCTCTGCCTGCAGGGGGGCAATAGTGGCAAGCTACCGAAGCCAGGGACGCTGGGTTATCTGGCTCTCGTTTCTTATCGCTCTATTGCTGCAGGTCATGCCCTGGCCGGCGGATCTTACCGTCTACCGGCCAAACTGGGTGTTCCTTATTCTGCTTTACTGGATCCTCGCCTTACCGCATCGAGTCAACGTCGGCACCGGTTTCGTGATGGGGGCGATCCTTGACCTCATCAGCGGGTCGACACTGGGCGTTCGCGCACTATCGTTAAGTATCATTGCTTATCTGGTCGCTCTGAAATATCAGCTGTTCCGTAATCTGGCACTCTGGCAGCAGGCGCTGGTGGTCATGATGCTATCGCTCGCGGTGGATATCGTTGTTTTCTGGTCAGAGTTTTTAGTGATCAACGTCTCTTTCCGTCCGGAAGTGTTCTGGAGTAGTGTAGTAAACGGTGTGCTGTGGCCCTGGTTATTCCTCCTGATGCGTAAGGTGCGTCAGCAATTTGCGGTGCAATAAGGTTGATATGATGATGTTGTATCTCGCTTCTGGCTCTCCGCGTCGGCAGGAATTGCTGACGCAAATGGGTCTGTGTTTTGAACGTCTGGTTCCCGGCATTGAGGAACAACGTTTGCCGCAGGAGAGCGCTGAGCATTATGTCGTTCGTCTGGCGCGCGAAAAAGCGCAGGCGGGCGTGACTCTGGCCGAACGGGATCTGCCGGTGCTGGGTGCGGATACCATCGTCATACTGAACGGCGAAGTGCTGGAAAAACCCCGCGACGCTGGCCATGCCGCAGAGATGCTGCGTATGCTTTCCGGTAAAACGCATCAGGTCATGACGGCCGTGGCGTTGGCTGACAAGCAACAGACGCTGGATTGCCTGGTGATGACGGAAGTGACCTTCCGCCTGCTCTCAGAGCAGGATATTGCCGGCTACGTGGCCAGCGGCGAACCGCTCGATAAAGCAGGTGCATACGGTATTCAAGGGTTGGGTGGCTGTTTCGTCAGGAAGATAAATGGCAGCTATCACGCCGTAGTCGGCTTACCGCTGGTAGAAACGTATGAGTTGCTGAGTAACTTTAACTCACTGCGTGAAGAAAAGGGATAAAGATGACGGCTGAACTACTCGTTAACGTAACACCATCAGAGACGCGCGTTGCGTACATTGATGGCGGTATTCTGCAGGAAATTCATATTGAGCGTGAAGCGCGGCGCGGGATCGTAGGCAATATCTACAAAGGGCGTGTCAGTCGTGTGCTGCCGGGAATGCAGGCGGCTTTTGTAGATATTGGCCTGGATAAAGCCGCATTCCTGCATGCGTCAGATATTATGCCGCATACCGAATGCGTTGCCGGGGAAGAGCAAAAGCAGTTCACCGTGCGTGATATTTCTGAGCTGGTGCGCCAGGGCCAGGACCTGATGGTACAGGTGGTGAAAGATCCCCTCGGCACTAAAGGCGCCCGCCTGACCACCGATATTACGCTCCCCTCCCGCTATCTGGTGTTTATGCCCGGGGCTTCTCACGTTGGCGTATCCCAGCGTATTGAAAGTGAAGCGGAACGCGAACGGTTGAAGCGCGTGGTGGCCGACTACTGTGATGAGCAGGGCGGCTTTATCATTCGTACCGCCGCGGAAGGTGTACACGAACAGGAACTGGCTGCCGATGCCGCGTATCTTAAGCGGGTCTGGACCAAGGTCATGGAGCGTAAGAAACGTCAGCAGACGCGCTATCAACTCTACGGCGAGCTGGCGCTGGCTCAGCGCGTGCTGCGTGACTTTGCCGACGAACACCTCGATCGCATTCGCGTCGACTCTCGCCTGACTTATGAATCGCTGGTCGAGTTTACTGCCGAATATATGCCTGAGATGACCAGCAAGCTGGAGCATTACAGCGGTCGCCAGCCAATCTTCGATCTCTTTGACGTTGAGAACGAGATCCAGCGTGCGCTGGAGCGCAAAGTAGAGCTGAAATCTGGTGGCTATCTGGTTATCGACCAGACGGAAGCGATGACCACCGTGGATATCAACACCGGTGCATTCGTGGGCCACCGTAATCTCGACGATACCATCTTCAATACCAATATCGAGGCGACTCAAGCCATTGCCCGCCAGCTACGTCTGCGCAATCTGGGCGGTATTATTATCATTGATTTCATTGATATGAATAATGAGGATCACCGCCGCCGGGTACTGCATTCACTGGAGCAGGCACTGAGTAAAGACCGGGTAAAAACCAGTATTAACGGTTTCTCTCAGCTTGGGCTGGTGGAAATGACGCGTAAGCGTACGCGTGAAAGCGTTGAGCATGTATTGTGTAAAGACTGCCCTACCTGTCATGGCCGCGGTACGGTGAAATCGGTCGAAACCGTGTGCTATGAAATCATGCGTGAGATTGTCCGTGTGCACCATGCCTACGATTCCGATCGTTTCCTGGTCTATGCTTCTCCTGCTGTTGCGGAAACGTTGAAAGGGGAAGAGTCGCACGCGCTAGCGGAAGTCGAAATCTTTGTTGGCAAGCAGGTCAAAGTTCAAATTGAGCCGCTCTATAATCAAGAGCAGTTCGATGTCGTTATGATGTAATCATCCGGCAGCCTCTGTTCACGCATTTATGGACACAAACTGGCGATGCTTCACCGTAAGTGAAGGTCGCTGACGCAGAGGCAACCAGACGGATGATGTGTAAAAGTCTGACAAGGAGAGAGGCGTGAGACGACTGCCCGGGATATTACTGCTCACCGCGGCAACATTAACTGTTGTCGTCGCTCTGCTGGTGAGTGGCCTGCGTCTCGTGCTGCCGCAGTTGGATGCATGGCGACCACAGCTGCTGGCAAAAATCTCCGCGATGTCAGGTACACCGGTCAATGCCTCGCAGCTGACAGCCAGCTGGCAGAATTTTGGTCCGGCACTCGATGTGCGTGATATCAGCGCTGGCCTGAAAGATGGCGGTCAGCTGTCTGCCAAACGTGTCACTCTGGCACTGGATGTCTGGCAAAGCCTGCTGCATATGCGCTGGCAATTCCGCGATCTCACTTTCTGGCAGCTAAAAGTCCATACCAATTCACCCATTCAGACCAATGATGGCGGCGATAGTCTAAAAACCGACCATATTGGCGATCTGTTCCTGCGTCAGTTCGACCACTTTATCCTGCGCGACAGCCATTTGAGTTTTGTGACTATTTCCGGCCAGCGTGCGGAGCTAGCCATACCCCAGCTTACCTGGCTGAATACGAATAACCGCCACCGTGCAGAAGGCCAGCTGAGCCTCTCCAGCCTGAATGGCCAGCATGGGGTGATGCAGGTACGCATGGACCTGCGTGATGAAAATGGCTTGCTGAACAAGGGGCGGGTGTGGCTGCAAGCCGACGACATTGATGTTAAGCCGTGGCTCGGGCGTTGGATGCAGGACAATATCGCGTTACAAAACGCGCGCTTTAGCCTGGAAGGCTGGATGAACATCGACAAAGGCGATATCGCCGGGGGCGACGTCTGGCTGAAAAAGGGCGGCGCCAGCTGGAAAGGCGATCGCGAGCCTCATCATTTGACGGTGGATAACCTGACGGCGCAAATCTTCCGTGAGAAGCAGGGCTGGGGTTTTCATATCCCGGATACCCGCATCTCGATAGATGGTAAAGCCTGGCCACGCGGCGCGCTGGCGATGGCGTGGATCCCGGCGCAGGACGTGGGTGGCGATGCACATTTACGCAGTGATGAACTGCGCATCCGTGCCAGCAATCTCGATCTGAATGGCCTGGTTGGACTGCAGCCTTTTGCGGATAAGTTAGCGCCGGCACTGGGTGACATCTGGCGGACCACGCAGCCTACCGGCATCATCGACGTTCTGGCGTTAGACATTCCGCTGCAGGCGGCGGATAAGTCCCGCTTTCAGGCGCGCTGGAGCGATCTCGCCTGGAAACAGTGGAAGCTGTTACCTGGGGCCGAGCATTTCTCCGGAAACGCTGCCGGTAGCGTGGAGAACGGCGCACTGCATGCCAGTATAACGGATGCGAAAATGCCCTATGCCACGGTCTTCCGTGCACCGCTGGAAATTGCACAAGGCGATGCCACCCTCAGTTGGGTGAAGAATGACAAAGGCTTCATGCTCGACGGGCGCAATATTGACGTGCAGGCGACCGGCGTACGCGCCCGCGGTGGGTTCCGTTATTTACAGCCGCAGGACGATGAGCCATGGCTGGGTATTCTGGCAGGGATCAGCACCAATGACGGTGGTCAGGCATGGCGTTATTTCCCGGAAAACCTGATGGGGAAAGCGCTGGTCGATTATCTCAGTGGCGCGATCAAAGGCGGCAATGCGACCGATGCCACTCTGGTATACGGCGGCAATCCGCATCTGTTCCCGTACCTTCACAACGAAGGTCAGTTCCAGGTGTCGGTGCCATTAACCAACGCCACCTTTGCCTTTCAACCCGACTGGCCGGCGTTGACCGGACTGGATATCAACCTCGACTTTATCAATAACGGCTTATGGATGAAGTCAGATAAAGTGATGCTGGGTAAAGTTGCCGCTACCCACCTTGATGCAGCCATCCCGGATTATTCGCGGGAAAAACTGCTTATCGATGCCGATGTGAACGGCCCGGGGAAAGACGTCGGCCCGTACTTTAAAGAGACTCCGCTGAAAGAGACGTTGGGATCGGCGCTGGATGAACTGCAGTTAGATGGAAATGTGAGCGCTCGCTTACATCTTGATATTCCGCTGGACGGCGAGCTCACCACCGCCAAAGGCGACGTGGTACTGGCGAATAACAATCTGTATATCAAGCCAATCGATACGACGCTGAAAGACCTCAACGGTAAATTCAGCTTTGTGAATGGCGACCTGAAAAGCGATACCCTGAAAGCCAACTGGTTCAATCAACCGCTGAATGTCGATTTTTCCACTACTGAAGGGCCAAAAGCCTTTGCGGTGAATGTGGGCATGAACGCCAACTGGCAGCCTTCACGCATGGGGCTACTCCCAAAAGCGGTTGATGATGCCCTGAGCGGTAGCGTGCCGTGGGAAGGCAAGGTGGCGATTGAGCTGCCGTATCGCGGGAGCGCGAGCTATAAAGTCGATATCAGCGGTGACCTGAAAAATGTAAGTAGCCACTTACCTTCTCCGGTAGATAAACCGGCGGGCGTCGCGCTACCGGTAAAAATTAATGCCGAAGGCGGGTTAAACAGCTTTGAACTGACCGGGACCATCGGCGGGAAAAATCATTTCAACAGCCGCTGGCTGCTGAACCGTAAGCTGACTCTCGATCGCGCCATTTTAACTTCTGATAGCAAAGCGATTTCTCCGCTGCCGGATCAGGCCGGGGTTGAGCTGAATATGCCGCCGATGGATGGCGCTGAGTGGCTGGCTCTGTTCCAGGGCGGTGCCGTCAATGAAGTCAGCAGCAATATCGTCTTCCCACAGCGCATTACGTTGCGTACGCCGTCGCTGACCTTCGCCGGTCAACGCTGGAACAACGTCAGCCTGGTGAGCGAGCCGGATGCAGGCGGTTCTAAGGTGGAAGCCCAGGGGCGGGAAATCAACGCTACCTTGACGATGCGCGACCATGCTCCCTGGCAGGCAGCCATTCGCTATCTGTATTACAACCCGACCAGCGCCCAAAAGTCCGCTGACACTACGAGCACGGCTCCGCTTGCCAATAATCGCCTTGATTTCCGCGGCTGGCCCGATCTCCAGCTCCGCTGCGCGGAGTGTTGGTTATGGGGGCAGAAGTACGGTCGCATCGATGGCGATTTCGCCATTCAAGGCGATACCCTGTCGCTGGCGAACGGCCTGGTGGATACCGGTTTTGGCCGCCTCACCTCTGAAGGTGTTTGGGTGAATGCGCCCGGCGGCGTGCGGACATCGCTGAAGGGCAAGCTCCACGGTAATAAAACGGATGCTTTCGTCAGCTTCTTCGGGATCTCCACGCCGGTGAAAGGCTCGTCGTTTGATGTCGACTACGATTTACACTGGCGTGCGCCGCCGTGGCAGCCGGATGTGGCGTCGCTTAACGGGGTGCTGAAAAGCCACCTTGGTAAAGGCGAGTTTACCGATATCAGCACTGGCCACGCCGGTCAGTTGCTGCGTTTACTGAGCGTCGACGCGCTGCTGCGTAAGCTGCGTTTCGACTTTAGCGATACCTTTAGCGAAGGCTTCTATTTCGATTCGATCAACAGCACGGCATGGATTAAAGATGGCGTGCTGAATACCGACGATACCCTGGTCGATGGCCTTGAAGCAGATATTGCCATGAAAGGCTCGGTCGACCTGGTGAGACGAGAACTCGATCTGCAAGCGGTGGTGGCGCCGGAAATTTCCGCCACCGTCGGCGTGGCAACGGCGTTTGTGATTAACCCGATTGTCGGCGCCGCCGTTTTTGCTGCCAGTAAGGTGCTGGGACCGCTGTGGAACAAAGTGTCCATTTTGCGTTATCGCATCACCGGTCCTATCGACCAGCCACAAATCAATGAAGTTCTACGCCAGGCACGCAGCGACAAAAAGCAATGATTTGACGATTACGGGGAATTATCGCACTCTCAATAGATAGCGTTTTATACCCGTTATCGTTGCAGGCTGCCGGTGTGCGACGGGTGACGGCACCCATCGATACTGAGGCCCGTGCGGTTTCATCGTGTTTTTGGCGCTATTGTCCTGCAGCCTGAACGATTTAGGGTATATTCTTCCGCCTGATACGCGGCAACATATGAGTAGCAAAACGATGAGTCTGAACCTGGTAAGTGAACAATTACTGTCGGCAAATGGCCTGAATCATCAGGATCTTTTTGCCATTCTTGGCCAGTTGGCCGAGCGCCGTCTTGATTACGGCGATCTCTATTTTCAGTCGAGCTATCACGAATCCTGGGTTCTGGAAGACAGCATCATTAAAGATGGCTCGTATAACATTGACCAGGGTGTCGGCGTGCGTGCGGTCAGCGGTGAAAAAACCGGTTTTGCCTACGCCGACCAAATTAGCCGACTGGCTCTGGAACAGAGCGCGCAGGCGGCCCGTACCATCGTGCGCGATAGCGGCGATGGCAAAGTACACACCCTGGGGGCGGTAGAGTATAGCTCGCTGTACACCAGTATCGATCCGCTGCAAAGCATGAGTCGCGAAGAGAAGTTGGATATTCTGCGTCGCGTCGATAAAGTTGCTCGTGCTGCCGATAAGCGCGTGCAGGAAGTGTCCGCCAGCCTGAGCGGTGTCTATGAACTGATTCTGGTCGCGGCGACCGATGGAACGCTGGCGGCAGATGTTCGCCCGTTAGTACGCTTGTCCGTCAGCGTGCTGGTGGAAGATGATGGCAAACGCGAACGAGGTTCCAGCGGCGGCGGCGGTCGTTTTGGTTACGACTATTTCCTGGCCTCCGAAGATGGTGATGTTCGAGCGGATGCCTGGGCGCGAGAAGCGGTGCGTATGGCGCTGGTGAACTTGTCAGCCGTTGCGGCACCGGCTGGCATGTTGCCGGTGGTACTTGGCGCCGGTTGGCCTGGCGTGTTACTGCATGAAGCGGTAGGGCACGGTCTGGAAGGCGATTTCAACCGTCGCGGCACCTCGGTCTTCAGCGGCCATATGGGTGAGCTGGTGGCGTCAGAACTCTGTACCGTCGTGGATGATGGCACCATTGCCAATCGTCGTGGTTCGCTGGCGGTGGATGATGAAGGGACCCCAGGTCAATACAACGTGTTGATTGAGAATGGGATCCTTAAAGGCTATATGCAGGATAAACTCAATGCGCGCTTGATGGGCGTTGCGCCGACCGGTAACGGCCGTCGCGAATCTTATGCGCATTTACCGATGCCGCGTATGACCAATACCTACATGCTGGCAGGGAAATCAACGCCGCAGGAGATTATCGAATCGGTGGATTACGGGATCTATGCGCCTAACTTTGGCGGTGGCCAGGTGGATATTACCTCCGGTAAGTTTGTGTTCTCTACCTCTGAAGCCTATCTGATCGAAAAAGGTAAGGTCACTAAAGCGGTGAAAGGCGCGACCCTTATTGGCTCCGGAATTGAAGCCATGCAGCAGATTTCGATGGTCGGTAATGATCTGAAGCTGGACAGTGGCGTTGGTGTTTGTGGTAAAGAAGGCCAGAGCGTGCCGGTGGGCGTTGGTCAGCCGACGCTGAAAGTCGATAACCTCACCGTCGGCGGAACTGCCTGACTGTCGTCAATGCGCTTCCGCTTCGTGCGGAGGCGCAATCTGACCCTGATTCCCTGTGATCTCACCTTGCTGTTTTGCGCGCTAGCGGGCGATTCCGCGGCCGTGCATGCCCTGATAAATTTTCGCCACTTCGACAAAATACTCCGTCAGCGAGTTTATACACACCTGCACCTTCAGCGGCAGTTTGTCTTTTTCGGTATACACCGCATACACCGGGCGAGGATCGGACTGGTAGCTGGGTAACAGGATCTCCAGTTCGCCACGGTTGATCTCCTCGATCGCCCACATCAGCGGCACATAGGCTACCCCGACGCCAGCGGTCAGCCAGCGTACCAGCGTCATCGGATCGTTAGTAACAAAGCGGCCCTGCGGGATCAGTTTAGTGGAGATCCCTTCCGGGGCGATAATTTCGAACTCATTATCCGGGCGCACGCTGTACTCAAGCCATGAGTGGCTGGCGAGATCGGCGGGTTTTTCCGGGATCCCTGCCTGTTGCAGATAACTTTTCGCCGCGCAGAGCACCATCGGCATGGAGCCGAGGCGTCGTGAAAAGAGGCTGGAATCCTGTAGCGCCCCAACGCGGATCACCACATCCAGGCCGTCGGCGATCAGGTCCGGGGCCGGGATACCGGTGACCAGGTTGACCGATAAACCCGGATATTCTTTCAGCATACCTGCAGTAATGTGGGCGAGGACATTCTGTGCCATAGTTGAAGAGCAGCCGACGCGCAGCGTGCCGATAGGCGTATTGTTAAATGCGTAGAGCTGCTCGTGGACATCACGGGCTTCAAACAGCATCCGGCGGCAGCCCTGGTAATAAATTTTACCGGCTTCTGTTAAGGCCAGGCTGCGCGTGCTGCGGTTTAACAGCTTCACCTGTAGCTCATCTTCCAGTTTAGAGACTGTCTGGCTGATGGAAGAGACACTCATCTGAAGCTGCTGTGCCGTGGCGGTAAATGAACCCAGTTCAACCACTTTGGCAAAAACGGACATGCGTTTTAATCGTTCCATTATTCACTCTGACTTAAAAGTGATTTAGATCACATAATATAGATCATGCTGCAATGGTTACGTTACTATATTGTTAGCTAAATAATAAACGCTTCACGCTACCACCTGTACGCTTCTTATCAAGGTCATCATGAGTCTGTTCCCTGTCATCGTGATTTTCGGCTTGTCATTTCCGCCGATCTTCTTTGAATTGCTAATATCGCTGGCCGTTTTCTGGCTGGTGCATCGGCTGCTGGTTCCCACTGGCATCTATGATTTTGTCTGGCATCCTGCACTTTTCAATACCGCGTTATATTGCTGCCTTTTTTATCTGATATCGCGTTTGTTCGTTTGAGGTCGATGTGAAAACACTAACAAGAAATATCTTCCGTACCGCAATCACTGTGATACTGGTTATCCTGGCGTTTGTCGCGATTTTTCGCGCCTGGGTCTATTACACCGCCTCTCCCTGGACACGTGATGCACGCTTTAGTGCCGATATCGTGGCCATCGCCCCTGATGTATCAGGGTTGATTTCACAGGTAAATATCAAGGATAACCAGCTGGTTAAGAAAGACCAGGTGTTGTTTGTCATTGATCAGCCGCGCTATCAGAAAGCCCTGGAAGAAGCTCAGGCCGACGTTTCCTATTACCAGACACTGGCGCAGGAAAAACGTGTTGAAGCCGGGCGGCGTAACAGGCTGGGCGTGCAGGCGATGTCTCGTGAAGAGATAGACCAGGCCAATAACGTTTTACAAACCGTGGAACACCAACTGGCGAAAGCCATGGCCAGCCGGGATCTGGCTAAGCTCGATCTTGAACGTACGGTGGTGCGTGCGCCGGCCGATGGCTGGGTGACCAACCTCAACGTCTACAACGGCGAATTCATTACCCGCGGCTCTACCGCCGTGGCACTGGTTAAACAAAACACCTTCTACGTGGTGGCCTATCTCGAAGAGACTAAGCTGGAAGGTGTCCGTCAGGGGTACCGTGCGGAAATCACTCCGCTGGGCAGCAGCCTGTCCATTAAAGGGACGGTAGACAGTATTGCCGCCGGGGTGACCAACGCCAGCAGCAGCGTCGATGCGAAAGGGATGGCCTCCGTGGACTCCAACCTCGAATGGGTGCGTCTGGCGCAGCGTGTTCCGGTACGTATCCGTCTCGACAAACAGCAAGGCAATCTGTGGCCAGCCGGGACAACCGCAACGGTGGTGATTACCGGTAAGGAAGATCGCGATACCAGCCAGGCTAATTTCTTCCAGAAACTGGCGATGCGCCTGCGTGAGTTTGGTTAATCGCCATGGGCATCTTCACCATTGCATCCAGGCACCTTCGCTTCGCGATTAAATTAGCGTGTGCGGTCGTGCTGGCGCTGTTTGTCGGTTTCCACTTTCAGCTGGAAACCCCACGCTGGGCAGTGCTTACCGCAGCGATTGTGGCCGCAGGTCCTGCGTTTGCAGCCGGAGGAGAGCCTTACTCGGGCGCTATCCGCTATCGCGGCATGCTGCGTATTGCCGGGACCTTTATCGGTTGTATCGCCGCCCTGACAATTATTATTTTGATGATCCGTGCACCACTGCTGATGATGCTGGTGTGCTGTTTGTGGGCGGGATTTTGTACCTGGATCTCCTCACTGGTACGGGTTGAAAACTCGTATGCCTGGGGGCTGGCGGGCTATACCGCGCTTATCATTATTATCACTATCCACACCGACCCGATGCTGGCGCCGCAGTTCGCCGTTGAACGATGCAGCGAGATTGTCGTGGGTATTGTCAGCGCGATCATTGCCGACCTGCTATTTTCCCCGCGTTCGATTAAGAAAGAGATCGATCTGGAGCTGGATAATCTGCTGGTCGATCAGTACCGGCTGATGCAGTTGTGCGTGGCGCATGGCGATAGCGAAGTGGTCGATAAAGCCTGGGGGGCGCTGGTGCGCCGGACCAGCGCGTTGGAAGGGATGCGCGGTAACCTGATTATGGAGTCTTCGCGCTGGGCGAAGGTCAACCAACGGCTGAAGGCGATCAATACCATCTCGTTAACGCTGATTACCCAGGCCTGTGAAACCTACCTTATCCAGAACTCTCGCCCGGAAATGGTGACCGATGATTATCGTGAGCTGTTTGCTGAGCCGGTAGAGAGCGTACAGGACGTCCACCGGCAGCTGAAAAGAATGCGCCGCTTTCTGACCTGGAAAGGGGAACACAATACGCCGGTGACGATCTACAGCTGGGTTGGCGCTGCGACACGCTATCTGTTGCTGAAGCGCGGGGTGGTGGGCAATACCCGAATCAGCCGGATTGAAGATGACGTGCTGCAGGGCGAAGTCGTGGTGAAGGCAGGATCCGCTGAACATCATCATGCGATGGTCAACTTCTGGCGCACCTCTATTTCCTGCATTCTCGGCACATTGTTTTGGCTGTGGACTGGCTGGACTTCAGGTAGTGGGGCGATGGTGATGATTGCGGTGGTCACGTCGTTGGCCATGCGGCTTCCTAATCCGAAGATGGTGGCGATTGACTTCCTCTATGGCACGCTGGCCGCTTTACCGCTCGGGGCGTTGTTTTTCCTGGTAATTATGCCTGCCACGCAGCAAAGCATGCTGTTGCTGTGTCTCAGCCTGGCAGCCATGGCATTCTTTATTGGTATTGAGGTCCAAAAACGGCGGCTGGGGTCGCTGGGGGCACTGGCGAGCACCATCAACATACTGGTGCTGGACAACCCAATGCAGTTTCAATTCAGCCAGTTTCTCGATAGCGCGCTAGGGCAGATCGTCGGTTGTTTCCTGGCGCTGATGGTGATTCTGTTAGTGCGGGATAATTCGCAAGCACGTACCGGACGCGTGCTGCTCAATCAGTTTGTGTCGGCAGCCGTTTCATCGTTGACGACCAACACAGCGCGGCGCAAAGAGAACCATTTGCCAGCGCTGTATCAGCAGCTGTTCCTGTTGCTGAATAAGTTCCCTGGGGACATTGCTCGCTTTCGCCTGGCGTTAACGCTAATTATTGCTCATCAACGCCTGAGGGATGCGCCAGTACCGGTGAACGACGATCTGTCGGCGTTCCACCGTCAGCTGCGGCGTACCGCCGATCATGTGATTTCTGCCAGTAATGATGATAAGCGGCGTCGCTATTTTGCTCGCTTGTTAGAGGAGCTGGATGTTTATCAGGAAAAACTGCAGCTCTGGGAAGCGTCACCGCAGGTGACCGAACCCGTTCGAAGGCTGGTGGAGATGCTGCGGAAATACCAGCAAGCTCTCACCAACAGCTAACCCTCTGAACCGACGCCTGAAGCGTCGGTTTTTTTATCACTATACTTAAGCGTCGAGGACGTTTACGTTGTGTACAGGAGAGCGGGTGGAAAACCCGGCGCAGAAAGAGTATCGGGACGGGTGACAATAGCGCGATATTGACAGGGTGCGGGCGATGACTATCTATACCTTTGATTTCGATGATATAGCCGAACAGCAGGATTTCTATCGTGAATTCTCACGGACCTTCACGCTCAATCGTGACAAGGTGAATAATCTGGACTCTTTGTGGGAAGTGGTTACCGGAGGACTGCTGCCGTTGCCGCTGGAGATTGAGTTTATTCACTTGAGTGATAAGCAGCGTCGGCGCTTTGGGGCGTTGATATTGCTGTTTGATGAAGCGGAAGAAGAGCTGGAAGGGGAGCTACGCTTTAATGCCAGACAGGCATAAAAAAAGCCCCCGACAGGCGGGGGCAAGTCGTCGGAATAGACGACGAGGGTTTATTTGTACAACTCAGCTGTAGCGTGCCAGCTATCGCCGGTACGGGCTTCAATAATGCGGTAGCTGCTTGCGCCTTCTTTCTCGGCTTTCGCCGCCAGTTCCTGACGCATATCCATCGGGGCGCTGCCTACCTGAGAAACAGACACGGTACCCATAGACTGCAGATTTTGAGCTTGTTCTGCGCTGACCTGGTTCACGGCGGCATTCGCGCCGAAGGAGAGAACGGAAGCCAGGCCCAGGGATGCGATGATCATTGCACTTTTCATAATCTTTACTCCAACCATAATGTTGCAGCGGCGGGAGGTGTCATATGAACCTGGGCCGCTGGGAATATTCGTATTCAGTTAATAACCGACAATCGTTAAATCTTATTTATAAAGCTCAGCCGTTGCGTGCCAGTGGTCACCGGTGCGGGCTTCGATAATGCGATAGGAAGAAGCACCTTCTTCCTGAGCTTTCTGGTTCAGCATTTCATGCATATCCATCGGAGATGCGCTCACCGCGCCGACGGAAACGGTGCCGATTGACTGACGGCCTTGCGCCTGCTCGCTATTAATCGAGTCAGCGGCGAAAGCGCCAAAGGAGAGAACCGACAGAATGCTGAGTGCAGCTACAGTTGTTTTGATTTTCATGATGTTCACCTCGTCGAATCTTATTATTGAGGGCTCTTTGTTTCGTGACCCTCATCACAAAATCAAGTATACACTAATCACTGAAAATATTAATACCGTGCTAATTGTTTTATGAGTAAATAATTGCAAGGAATTGTCGTTTTTATAACGTATAAGTATTAGGAATGTCATTTTTTCGCCATGACTAGGTGTTATAGCGAATAAAATCATATGGATAGGTTAATTTGATATTTTGTGCGTTTTAGACGCAGTCATTCGGTAAAGGAATGTATAGAGGCGGAAAACCACACTAAATGTTAAAGAAATGCTGCGTTTTTGAGTGAGCCCCCTGGCGGGCGCCAGAGGGAAGGGGCTTACAGTTCTTGTTCGAACAGCACCAAAATTGCGTCGTGCAGATCTTTGACGGTAAATCCTCTGGCCGGGGTGGTAAAGATGGTGTCATCACCGGCAATACTGCCAAGAATGCCTTCCGCTTTGCCGAGGGAGTCCAGCAGGCGGGCAATCAACTGCGCAGCACCTGGGCTGGTATGAATCACTACCACGGCATCGTTATAGTCGATATCGAGGACCAGATTCTTCAGTGGGCTGGAGGTTGTCGGGACGCCAAGTTCGGCAGGCAGGCAATAGACCATCTCCATTTTGGCGTTCCGGGTACGCACCGCGCCAAATTTTGTCAGCATGCGGGAGACTTTCGATTGGTTAATATTATCGAAACCTTCTTCCTGCAGCGCTTGGACAATCTCGCCTTGAGAGCTGAACTTTTCTTCTTTAAGCAGCAGTTTAAACGCTTTAACCAGTTCTTCTTGTTTTGCCGAACTTCGCATAAGTCACCCAAATTATGGTGGTAAAAACAACATCATTATGCATAGTAATGAATTTTTATGCAAATAATCCGCAGAGGGATAAAGTAAATAATGTTATGAAGGGGGCATATTTTAGCAAATAACCCTGCGAAGGAACATGCCTTCATCACAGCCCGTAAATCGCTGTAAAAGTAAATTAATTGTTATGAGAATGATGTTGTTTTGCCGAGCAGGCTGGGTGTATTGTAACCAATAGTCGATCCGGTGAAGTATTGTGCCGGGTAGTCACCCTCAAGGATGAAAATGCGAAGCTGATGCATCACTGAGCAACAGTCCGCATTATTCAACCATACTGATTGTAATTGTTTATCTTGTGAATTAAGGTCCAGGCGACGGAATAACGAAAGACGATATTAACCATAATAAGGAGTTTAGGATGAAAGTTGCAGTCCTCGGCGCTGCTGGTGGAATTGGCCAGGCGCTTGCCCTACTACTTAAGACCCAACTGCCTTCAGGTTCAGAACTCTCGTTGTACGACATTGCTCCGGTCACGCCGGGCGTGGCGGTTGATCTTAGCCATATTCCTACCGATGTGAAAATTAAAGGTTTCTGCGGTGAAGACGCCATTCCAGCGCTTGTCGGGGCGGATGTCGTGTTGATTTCTGCTGGCGTAGCCCGTAAGCCAGGCATGGATCGCTCCGATTTATTTAATGTTAACGCCGGCATTGTGAAGAATCTGGTACAACAGATTGCGAAAACCTGCCCGCAGGCCTGCATCGGTATTATTACCAATCCGGTGAATACCACGGTGGCCATTGCTGCAGAAGTGCTGAAAAAAGCCGGCGTTTACGACAAGAACAAACTGTTTGGCGTGACCACGCTGGACATCATCCGTTCGAACACCTTTGTGGCTGAGCTAAAAGATAAATCGGCATCAGATATCGAAGTCCCGGTGATTGGCGGCCACTCCGGCGTGACGATCCTGCCGTTACTGTCACAGATTGCGGGCGTGAGCTTCAGCGATCAGGAAGTTGCCGACCTGACAAAACGTATCCAGAACGCCGGCACCGAAGTGGTGGAAGCAAAAGCCGGTGGCGGTTCGGCGACGCTTTCGATGGGCCAGGCTGCCGCACGTTTCGGCTTGTCCTTAGTTCGGGCAATGCAAGGCGAAAAAGGGGTGGTGGAATGTGCTTACGTGGAAGGCGATGGTCAGTACGCGCGTTTCTTCTCCCAGCCGCTGCTGCTTGGTAAAAATGGTGTGGAGGCGCGCCAGCCGATCGGCAAGCTCAGTGCATTTGAACAGCAGGCGCTGGAAGGGATGCTGGATACGCTGAAGAAAGATATCGCTATGGGCGAAGATTTCGTCAACAAGTAAGCGTGTGATGGATTAAAAAAACCGGAGCCAGCGAGTCGCTCCGGTTTTTTTATGTCTGCTAGTTGGTCGCCGGGTATTCCTGAACGGCAATATGCAGAGTGATCTTCTTGTCATCACGCATAATAATCACCGGAATTTCTGATCCAGGGCGGATTTCCGCGACCTGATCCATAGTCTCAAGTGCGGAGACGGCCGGTTTGTCATTCACGGAGACGATTACGTCATTGGCGCGGATCCCGGCCTGAGCTGCCGGACCATCCGGAGCAACATCATTGACCACAATCCCTTGCAGCTGATCGATCCCGCCGCCCTGCGCATGCAGTGGGGCAATCTCACGACCGCTGATGCCGATATAGCCGCGGATCACCCGACCATCGCGGATAAGCTTATCCATAATTTTGGTAGCCAGCTGGAACGGAATGGCAAAGCCGATCCCTTCAGGTGTTTCGCCATCATTGCTTTTATCAAATGACAGCGTGTTGATGCCCATCAGCTCGCCCAGCGAGTTCACCAGTGCGCCGCCGGAGTTACCGTGGTTAATGGAAGCATCGGTCTGCAGGAAATTCTGACGCCCGGTGGGGTTCAGGCCAATACGACCGGTGGCGCTGATAATACCTTGGGTAATCGTCTGCCCAAGGTTGTAGGGGTTACCAATCGCCAGCACCACATCACCGATATGCGGTACCCTTTTAGGGTTGATCGGGATAACCGGCAAGCCGGAGTTGGCGTTAATCTTCAGGACGGCAAGATCGGTCAGCGTATCAGAGCCCACCAGTAACGCTTCAAAGACCCGGCCATCCTGTAGGGCAACGATGATCTGATCGGCATCATTGATAACGTGCTTATTGGTAAGAATGTAACCGCGCTGATCCATGATGACGCCGGATCCCAGAGTGAGCTGATTATGGCTGGTGCCATTCAACGCGCGATTATAGACATTCACCACCGCTGGCGCGGCACGGCGGACGGCTGGATTATAGCTGGCGGGCGATTCGTCCGCGCTATCGTACTGGGTGGTCGTCGACAGATGCCACTGACGCAAAGAAGGCATCGCGGCGAGCAGCAGGCCCCCGACGATCAAACCGATGAGTACAGAACGTAATAACTTTCCAGGCATGATGCAGATATCGTTAATGGATAGACAAGCGCAGCATAGCACGAGTTATCCGGACATCGCACGGCAGGCGATGTCCGGAAACCCGCATTAACGCAGCAGCAGATAAATGCTTTCGTTTCCGCGCATGACGTTTAGTGCAATGACGGCCGGTTTACTCTCCAGCACTTTACGCAGCTCGACGATGGACTGAATGCGTTCGCGATTCAGGCCGATGATCATGTCATCTTTATGCAGGCCAACCTGGGCCGCAGGGCTTCCTTTCTCTACGCTATCGACGGTGACGCCTTTCGTGCCGTCTTTCATTTGTCCGTCACTGAGCGATGCCCCCTGGAGGGCCGGAATGATGAGATCGGCGCTGGCGGTCGAGGACGTACTTTTATCCAGCGTCACTTCAACGTCCAGTGGCTTCCCTTCACGTAGCAGACCCAGCTTCACTTTGGTCCCCGGCTCCGTTGTGGCGATCCGCGAGCGCAGTTCAGCAAAACTGTTGAGTGGTTTGCCATTCATGCTGACAATCACGTCGCCAGACTTCACCCCGGCTTTGGCCGAACCTGAGTTAGGCAGGACTTCACTGACGAAAGCTCCGCGCTGAGCGTCGATGTTCATCGCTTTGGCGATATCTGCGCTCATTTCCATGCCTTTTATACCCAACAGGCCGCGTTTGATTTCGCCAAACTGGATCAGCTGCTGGGCAAGGGTTTGCGCCATATTACTCGGAATGGCAAAGCCGATACCGACGCTGCCACCGCCCGGTGCCAGAATCGCGGTATTGATACCAATCAGTTCGCCGTTGAGGTTCAGCAGTGCCCCGCCGGAGTTACCACGGTTAATGGAGGCATCGGTCTGGATAAAGTTCTCGAGCCCTTCGAGGTTCAGCCCGCTGCGGCCCAGTGCCGAGACGATACCGGAGGTTGCGGTCTGACCAAGGCCAAACGGGTTGCCGACGGCCACGGCGAAATCGCCGACGCGCAGCTTATCGGAGTCGGCGATGGCGATTTGCGTCAGATGGCTGGGTTTCTGGATTTGTAATAATGCGATATCGCTCTGGTCGTCGCTGCCGACCAGCTTCGCGTCAAACTCACGACCATCGTTAAGCTGAACGCTGATTTTCTGCGCCTGGCTGATCACGTGATTGTTGGTCAACACATAGCCTTTTGCGGCATCGATGATGACGCCGGAGCCGAGGCCTTCAAAAGGCTGAGCCTGCTCCTGCGGCACATTGTCGCCAAAGTACTTTTTCAACTCTTCCGGCATATTTTGCGCAGGCGCGGCGGTCCCTTCGACCTGTACGCTCACCACCGCAGGCAGCACTTTTTCTAACATGGGGGCAAGGCTTGGCAGTGCGCCCTGGCCGGGGATCTGGGTGGGTAACGATGCCATAGCCGTAGGTAAAACCGACAGCGATAACCCGATGCTTAACGCTAACGCACTCAACAGCAAAGTCTGTTTCTTCATCTGATGCTGGCTCTCGTAACCTGAGGTGTATGGAAATGCGTCCCGAATGGTCTGATGTTATTGAATTTTTGACCCGCTAACAATGCGGTCAATGTTTAAATAATAGCTGGGATGCAGGGTTGAGACGGGCGCAGGGAACGCGCCCGGATAATATTTTTGCGGTCAGGGAGAGATTAGTCGCGTTTTGCTCCGCCGCGCAGCAGGCCGGACGCACCATCAGAATAGTCACGCGGCATCTGGACCGGCGCCTGATCGTTACCGGCTTCGGATTCAGCCAGACGATTGCGGAACGGGTTTGCGTCCGCCATGGTGTCTGGCAGCAGGTTGCTGGAGCTTTTTGCCATATGCTGATACAGCTGGCGATAGTCATCAGCCATGTTATCCAGCAGTTCTGCACTGCGGGCAAAGTGGCTGACCAGCTCTTCACGATACTCTTCAAGCTCTGTTTTATTCTTTTCCAGCTCGAACTGCAGCGCCTGTTGTTGGCGTAATTTGCGGTTGCCAAAACGCATGGCGACGGCACCGATGATGATACCGACAACTAGCCCAATTAGCGCATATTCCCAGGTCATGTACATCTCCCGTTGTTTTGTGGTTCCGTAGGGTGGCTGTAAGGCTCTCCGCCTGCGCCCGATAGTGCCACTATAACCGCTAATTCCACAGAAGTGGAATCCTGGCGTATCATCGCGTAGTGTAGAACGGCCTTTTTTTCGTCAATCGTGAGCTTCAGCATTACGGTTTTCAAGGAATAACAATTAGATCATGCAAAGCCTGTCCCCAACATCGCGTTACCTTTTCGCTCTCAAAGAGGGCAGCCATCAACCCGACGATGTCCAGCAAGAAGCGGTAAGCCGCCTTGATACCATCTATCATGAACTGCAGAATAAACCCGTTCCGGTACCGCAAAGCGGCGGCTTACGGGCAAAATTCGGCAAGCTGCTGGGCAAACGTGAACCTACCGCCGATACCGCTGCCGTGCGCGGCCTCTATATGTGGGGAGGCGTAGGCCGGGGCAAGACCTGGCTGATGGATCTGTTTTACCAAAGCCTGCCGGGCGAGCGTAAGCAGCGCCTGCACTTCCACCGCTTTATGCTGCGCGTGCATGAGGAACTCATTACCTTGCAAGGGCACAGCGATCCGCTTGAGATCCTCGCTGACCGCTTCAAGGCGGAAACCGACGTATTGTGTTTCGATGAGTTTTTTGTCTCCGATATTACCGATGCGATGCTGCTGGGCGGCCTGATGAAAGCGCTGTTTGCCCGCGGGATTACGCTGGTGGCGACCTCGAACATTCCGCCGGATGACCTGTACCGCAACGGGCTGCAGCGTGCTCGCTTCCTGCCCGCCATTGAAGCGATTAAACAGCACTGTGACATTATGAACGTCGATGCCGGTATTGATTACCGCCTGCGTACTTTAACCCAGGCGCATTTGTGGCTGTCGCCCCTCAATACCCAGACACAAGATCAGATGGATAAACTGTGGCTGGCGCTGGCGGGAGCCAAACGTGAGCAGACGCCGACGCTGGAGATCAACCATCGTTTGTTGCCGACGCTTGGCGTGGAAAACCAAACGCTAGCGGCCTCGTTTGCCACACTATGTGTGGATGCGCGCAGCCAGCACGATTACATTGCGCTCTCGCGTCTGTTCCATACCGTGATGCTCTTTGATGTCCCGGTGATGACCGGGCAACTGGAGAGTGAAGCCCGGCGTTTTATCGCGCTGGTGGATGAATTCTACGAGCGCCACGTCAAACTGGTGGTCAGCGCCGCGGTTCCGCTACATGACATTTATCAGGGCGAACGTCTGAAGTTTGAGTTCCAGCGTTGTTTATCGCGCCTGCAGGAAATGCAAAGCGAAGAGTATTTGAAACGCCCGCATATGCCCTGATTGATAACCTTTCCCTTATGCCATGTAGCCTGAGGGAAAGGGAGAAGAGAACGGCGAAAAAACCTGCTTCTAATCACATAAAGGGGTCGACCTTTGTTCCCGACTTCTCTATAATCTTGCGACCCCACGTTACAAGAAGGTTTTTTTCCCAAAACTTTCTATAGTGCCGGCATAGGCTATTCGAAGGGGTAGGTTTGCTGGACAATGTCGCGTGAACCTCAACTGACTAAACGTTTGGGTGTTCACCAACGTGTAACTTATTATTTGGGTAAGCTTTTAATGAAAACTTTTACAGCTAAACCAGAAACCGTACAGCGCGACTGGTATGTTGTTGACGCGACCGGTAAAACTCTGGGCCGTCTGGCTTCTGAACTGGCTCGTCGCCTGCGCGGTAAGCATAAAGCGGAATACACTCCGCACGTAGATACCGGTGATTACATCATCGTTCTGAACGCAGAAAAAGTTGCTGTAACCGGCAACAAGCGCGAAGACAAAATGTACTATCATCACACCGGCCACATCGGTGGTATCAAAGAAGCGACCTTTGAAGAGATGATTGCTCGCCGTCCTGAGCGTGTGATTGAAATCGCGGTTAAAGGCATGCTGCCAAAAGGCCCGCTGGGTCGTGCTATGTACCGTAAACTGAAAGTTTACGCGGGTAACGAGCACAACCACGCGGCACAGCAACCGCAAGTTCTTGACATCTAATCGGGATTATAGGCAATGGCTGAAAATCAATATTACGGCACTGGTCGCCGCAAAAGTTCCGCAGCTCGCGTTTTCATCAAACCAGGCAGCGGCAAAATCGTTATTAACCAGCGTTCTCTGGAACAGTACTTCGGTCGTGAAACTGCCCGCATGGTAGTTCGTCAGCCGCTGGAACTGGTCGACATGGTTGAGAAACTGGATCTGTACATCACTGTTAAAGGTGGTGGTATCTCTGGTCAGGCTGGTGCGATCCGTCACGGTATCACCCGCGCTCTGATGGAGTATGATGAGTCCCTGCGTGGCGAACTGCGTAAAGCTGGTTTCGTTACTCGTGATGCTCGTCAGGTTGAACGTAAGAAAGTCGGTCTGCGTAAAGCACGTCGTCGTCCTCAGTTCTCCAAACGTTAATTGTTTTCTGCTCACGCAGAACAATTTGCGAAAAAACCCGCTTCGGCGGGTTTTTTTATGCAGAAATCTGGCGTTTTCCCTCCGAAAACCACCTGTTCTTACCACTTTTTCAGCATTTCCAGAATCCCCTCACCACAATGCCTTCAAGATCTGGTAAACTATCATCCAATTTTCTGCCCAAATGCTGGTGAACGTTCATTTTTGTGATTTTACCCAAACGAGAATGACGTCACGCTACTGGGGTTTTTACATCTGGCCAATCCTGTGTGATTGGCAGCAGTACAAAAATTCTGAATATACCTGGAGGTTTTCATGGCTGTCGCTGCCAACAAACGTTCGGTAATGACGCTGTTTTCTGGTCCTACTGACATCTATAGCCACCAAGTCCGCATCGTGCTGGCAGAAAAAGGTGTTAGTTTTGAGATAGAACACGTGGAAAAGGACAATCCACCTCAGGATCTGATTGACCTCAACCCGAATCAAAGCGTACCTACGCTGGTGGATCGTGAGCTCACTCTGTGGGAATCCCGCATCATTATGGAATATCTGGATGAGCGTTTCCCGCACCCACCGTTAATGCCGGTTTATCCGGTTGCGCGTGGAGAAAGTCGTCTGTACATGCAGCGCAT
The DNA here is from genome assembly GCF_051131735.1 of Klebsiella sp. B345. Classification (NCBI taxonomy): domain Bacteria; kingdom Pseudomonadati; phylum Pseudomonadota; class Gammaproteobacteria; order Enterobacterales; family Enterobacteriaceae; genus Klebsiella; species Klebsiella sp. B345. Next base: position 2,419,725 of record NZ_CP180443.1, on the reverse strand, counting down.
CGAAAAAGACTGGTATTCACTGATGAACACCATTCAGACCGGCACCGCTGCTCAGGCCGAAACCGCGCGTAAACAGCTGCGCGAAGAGCTGCAGGCGATCGCACCTGTATTCACTCAGAAACCTTACTTCCTGAGCGATGAGTTCAGCCTGGTTGATTGCTATCTGGCACCGCTGCTGTGGCGTTTGCCTGTACTTGGCGTAGAAATTATTGGTGCCGGCGCGAAAGAGCTCAAGGGCTATATGACTCGCGTCTTTGAACGTGATTCCTTCCTCGCTTCCTTAACTGAACCCGAGCGTGAAATGCGACTCGGTCGAGGCTAACCGATGGATGTATCGCAGCTAACGCCGCGTCGCCCGTATTTACTGCGGGCGTTCTATGAGTGGCTGCTGGATAACCAGCTGACGCCACATCTGGTTGTAGATGTGACATTACCAAACGTACTGGTGCCGATGGAGTACGCGCGCGATGGGCAAATCGTCCTGAATATTGCGCCGCGTGCCGTGGGTAACCTGGAACTGGCTAATGACGAAGTGCGTTTTAACGCGCGCTTTGGCGGTGTCCCGCGCAATGTTTCCGTGCCGATGGCTGCTGTACTGGCTATCTATGCCCGTGAAAACGGCGCTGGTACCATGTTCGAGCCTGAAGCGGCCTACGATGAAGACGTCACGACGCTGAATGATGACGACGCATCGGTAAGCAATGAAACCGAGACGGTTATGTCGGTGATTGACGGCGACAAGCCGGATAATCATGACGATGACCCTGACGATACGCCGCCGCCGCGCGGTGGCCGTCCGGCGCTACGCGTCGTGAAATAATCATCCAGCAGGTTATGGATGCCAGATTACAGGCCCTTCGGGGCCTGTTCTGTTATCTACGCCGCCCACAGGGAATTCTTGTGGTAAGATGATCCCGTCGTCACTTGCTGTCACACATCACACATGGTCCCTATGAGCGCATTTGATCCTTGGGATCTTACCGAAATTTATTGACGGTTACTTCGATACAGTTCAACGTGTTCCCGGTTTGGGTTTTACCTATAACTCAGGATTCTGACTGCACAACTAATGGATCTAGGCGCCACTCTGGAGCGTTGTCGTTCGGTCTGACGTTTGTGGTGATTCAGCTTATCGGTCTGGATATGTCCTCCAGCGTGAAACGTTGGATCCGCCTGAAAGCGGAATGTTTTTGATGCGTTTAATAGCAAGCGACTGAGTGGCGCAGTGCCATTCAGTGCTAACAAAAACAGATAACTGAAAACCTGTTAGCCTACGGCTGACGCTGGGGCCGGGTCATGGCAGATATTAGGGCGTTGTGATGTTTTTGCTTGAACAACTGGATCGCTGTTTCGAGATTAACAGCGATAAACCTCAGTGGCTTGGCCCGATTGTTTGTCCGGCTTGACTGTGCCCTCAGGTATTGCTATCAATGATGAGCATGCTGCAGTATGAGCGACATACCATGTGCTGCTAGAGAAGATGGATTCGATGGTCTTTCTCACTTTTCCAACCGGCATCGGAGCGGTTGAAACAGCCATGACAGACCGCATACCGGCGGTGATCGGTGGTAGCATCGGCCTGGCCAGCGGTTATTTGCCGCTGGTGATGGAATATTTATCACAAGAGCCCGCGGTCTATCAGGTTCCGCTGCGGGAAGCCCGTTACCGACATGATGCGGGGCTGTTGGGTGCGGCATTATGGGGACAAGGAGCAACGAGATGATTTTTGGTCATTTACAGCAGCCTCTGCCGGCCGGGTTACCGACGGCGCTGGTGCGGGCTATTAAACTGGCACAAGCCCACGACCTGAACAATAAGGCACCGGGCAGCTATGAATTACAGGGCGACAACGTGTTTATGAACGTCATGCAGTTCACTACCGGCGCCCCTGAGGAGAAGAAAGCCGAACTGCACATGCAGTATATCGATATCCAGATTTTGCTGTCCGGAACGGAGCGGATTTATTACGGCGCGACAGGCTCAGCCCGCGAGTGCGAGGATGCGCAGGTTGTAGAGGATTATCAGCTGTGCCAGCGCATTGCCGGGGAGCAGGTGCTGACGCTGCAGCCGGGGATGTTTGCGGTATTTATGCCCGGAGAACCGCATAAACCTGGTTGCCAGGTGACGCTCCCTACCGACATCAAAAAAGTGGTGATTAAGGTTCGCGCCGATCTGTTGCTGCCATAAAAAAGCCCGTGGGTGAAGAACCCACGGGCATTGTCTTTCTGCCCGGATACGTTAGTTATCCAGGCGGGGGCATTACACTTCCAGGTAGTTCAGGATCCCGTCAGCCGCTTTACGACCCTCGGCAATGGCGGTGACCACCAGATCGGAACCACGCACGATATCGCCGCCAGCAAAGATTTTCGGGTTGCTGGTCTGGAACGCGTTTTCATTGCCTTCCGGCGCGATAATACGGCCCTGAGAATCCAGCTCAACGTCGTGCTTCGCCAGCCACTCCATGCTGTGCGGACGGAAACCAAACGCCATGACTACCGCATCAGCCGGAACCACGTGCTCGGAGCCGGCGACGATTTCCGCGCGACGACGACCCTTAGCATCCGGTTGGCCCATCTCAGTACGCGCCATTTTCACGCCGCACACTTTGCCATTGGCATTCACTTCAACGCCCAGAGGCTGAACGTTGAACTGGAACTCGACGCCTTCTTCACGCGCGTTTTTCACTTCGCGGCGGGAGCCCGGCATGTTTTCTTCGTCACGACGATAGGCGCAGATGACATGCGATGCCCCCTGACGTACGGAGGTACGCACGCAGTCCATCGCGGTGTCACCACCACCCAGTACCACGACACGTTTACCTTCCATGTTGACGTACGGCTCGCTCGCTGTTTCGCCAAAGCCCATGGTCTGCTTGGTGTTAGCGATCAGGAACGGCAGAGCATCAAAGACGCCGTTTGCCTCTTCGTTTTCCAGTCCGCCGCGCATGGACTGATAGGTCCCGACGCCGAGGAACACCGAATCGTACTCTTTCAGCAGGTCGTCGAGCTGAACATCCCGGCCCACTTCGACGTTGAGTTTGAACTCAATGCCCATGCCGGTGAAGATTTCACGACGACGGGTCATGACCTCTTTCTCCAGCTTGAATGCCGGGATACCGAAGGTCAGCAGGCCGCCGATTTCCGGGTGGCGGTCGAAGACCACCGCTTTGACGCCGTTACGGGTCAGGACGTCTGCGCAAGCCAGACCTGCCGGGCCTGCTCCGACGATGGCCACTGTTTTACCGGTGGCCTTCACGCCGGAGAGATCCGGGCGCCAGCCCATTTCGAACGCTTTATCGTTGATATAGCGCTCGATGTTACCGATAGTCACCGCGCCGAATTCATCATTCAGCGTACAGGACCCTTCGCACAGGCGGTCCTGCGGGCAAACGCGCCCGCAGACTTCCGGCAAGGTGTTGGTCTGATGCGACAGCTCAGCCGCTTCAAAAATACGTCCTTCATTGGCCAGCTTCAGCCAGTTAGGGATGTAGTTGTGGACCGGACATTTCCATTCGCAGTACGGGTTGCCGCAGGACAGGCAGCGGTCTGCCTGTGCTTTGGCCTGGCCTTCTGAAAACGGCTCATAAATTTCTACAAATTCAATTTTGCGGATCTTCAGCGGTTTCTTTGGCGGATCAACACGCTGTAAGTCGATAAACTGGTATACGTTCTGGCTCATCTGAATTCCTTACTGCGCCTGCACACGCAGCTCTGCTGCGCTACGACTACGGTGACCCAACAGTGCTTTAACATCGCTGGACTTAGGTTTAACCAGCGCGAATTTCGCTGCAAAGGCCGGCCAGTGGGCCAGGATCTCTTCGCCGCGAGACGAACCGGTCAGCTGCACGTGTTCGGTAATCAGACCACGCAGGTGCTCTTCATGGATAGCCAGAGAATCAACGTCCAGCACTTCCACCAGTTCAGGGTTCACACGTTTACGGAAGTCTCCGTCTTCATCCAGCACGTAAGCAAAGCCGCCGGTCATCCCTGCGCCAAAGTTGACGCCGGTTTTACCCAGTACGCAGACAATACCGCCGGTCATGTATTCGCAGCCGTTATCGCCGATGCCTTCGACCACGGTGATGGCGCCGGAGTTACGTACTGCAAAACGTTCACCCGCACGGCCTGCGGCGTACAGACGACCACCGGTGGCACCGTACAGACAGGTGTTGCCGATGATGCTCGCTTCGTGGCTGCGGAAGGCAGAACCCACCGGAGGACGAATGGAGAGCAGACCGCCTGCCATCCCTTTACCGACGTAGTCGTTGGCGTCACCGGTCAGGTGCAGCTCAACGCCACCGGCGTTCCATACGCCGAAGCTTTGGCCCGCGGTACCGCTAAAGTGCGCGGTGATAGGATCGGCCGCTAACCCCTGATCGCCATGGGTCTGGGCGATATAGCCGGACAGCGAGGCGCCAACGGAGCGGTCGGTGTTACGGATATCGAACCAGAAGGTTTTGCTCTGCTTGCCGTCGACAAACGGTTTTGCCTGCTGCAGCAGCTGCGCGTTCAGCACCCCGTTATCAAACGGCGGGTTGCTTTCGGTGCAGAACAGCGCTTTGCCCGGATGCGGCTCGGCGGTTTCCAGCAGTTTGCTCAGATCCAGCTTCTGTTGCTTCGCGGTAAAGCCGTCCAGCACTTTCAGCAGGTCGGTACGACCAATCAGGTCCACCAGACGCTTCACGCCCAGCTCGGCCATCAGCTCGCGGGTTTCGCGGGCGATGAATTCAAAGTAGTTGGTCACTTTGAACGGCAGGCCGTGGTAATGGTTCTTACGCAGTTTGTCATCCTGGGTTGCTACGCCGGTCGCGCAGTTGTTCAGGTGGCAAATACGCAGGTATTTACAGCCCAGCGCGACCATCGGGCCGGTGCCGAAGCCGAAGCTTTCCGCGCCGAGAATCGCCGCTTTGATGATATCAAGGCCGGTTTTCAGGCCGCCGTCCACCTGCAGGCGAATCTTATGACGCAGGCCGTTGGCGACCAGCGCCTGCTGGGTTTCCACCAGGCCAAGTTCCCACGGACAGCCAGCGTATTTCACCGAAGAGAGCGGGCTGGCACCTGTACCGCCATCATAACCAGCGATGGTGATGAGGTCGGCATAGGCTTTTGCCACGCCGGTGGCGATGGTGCCGACGCCAGGTTCAGAAACCAGCTTCACGGAAATCATCGCTTTCGGGTTGACCTGTTTGAGGTCGAAAATCAGCTGCGCCAGATCCTCGATAGAGTAAATATCGTGGTGCGGCGGCGGTGAAATCAGGGTTACGCCCGGAACCGAATAACGCAGTTTGGCAATGTACGGCGTGACTTTGTCACCCGGCAGCTGCCCACCTTCGCCCGGCTTCGCGCCCTGAGCCACTTTAATCTGGATAACATCGGCGTTGACCAGGTATGCCGGGGTAACGCCGAAGCGACCGGAAGCAACCTGTTTAATACGCGACACTTTATTGGTGCCATAGCGCGCCGGGTCTTCGCCACCCTCACCGGAGTTAGAGAAGCCGCCGATGCTGTTCATGGCTTCCGCCAGCGACTCATGCGCTTCCGGGCTCAATGCACCGATAGACATAGCGGCGGTATCGAAGCGTTTGAACAGCTCTTTTGCCGATTCCACCTGATCGATGCTGATAGCATTCTCGCCAGGATTTACTGCCAGCAGATCGCGCAGCGTCGCGGCCGGACGTTCATTGACCAGCTTCGCATACTGCTGATAATCGCTGTATTCACCGCTCTGGACAGCCTGTTGCAGGGTACGCACCACGTCCGGGTTGTAGGCGTGATATTCACCGCCATGAACGTATTTCAGCAGGCCACCCTGCGCCAGCGGCTTACGGACCAGCCACGCGCGTTTGGACAGATTCAGCAGATCCTGCTGGAAGTCATCAAAGCCCGCGCCGCCGATACGGCTGACAACGCCGAGGAAGCACAGATCGGACACTTCACGATGCAGGCCGACAGCTTCGAACAGCTTCGAACAGCGGTAAGAGGCGATGGTCGAGATGCCCATTTTGGACATGATCTTGTACAGGCCTTTGTTGATACCGTTACGGTAGTTCAACATCACTGAGCGGTACGCTTTATCAATCGCTTTGCTATCGACCAGTTTTGCCAGCGTTTCATAGGCCAGGTAAGGATAGATAGCCGTGGCGCCGAAGCCCAGCAGCACCGCAAAGTGGTGCGGGTCACGGGCGCTGGCGGTTTCAACGATGATGTTGGCATCGCATCGCAGGCTCTTATCCACCAGACGGGTCTGGATCGCGCCAACCGCCATCGGGGCCGGTACCGGCAGACGATCTTTGGCGATATTACGATCGGAGAGCACCAGCAGAACGGTACCGTTACGTACCATCTGCTCGGCTTTATCGCACAGCGCTTTCACCGTTTCGGCCAGCGTGGTTTCGGTGGCGTTAAAGGTGATATCCAACGTATCGGCACGATAGTGTTCTTCTTCCATCGTGGTCAGCTGTTTGAAATCGGAGTACAGCAGGATCGGCGATTTGAAGCTCAGACGGTGTGCCTGGCCTTCCGCTTCGCAGAAGACGTTCATTTCACGGCCGATGCTGGTGGCCAGCGACATCACGTGCGCTTCACGCAGTGGATCGATCGGCGGGTTGGTCACCTGCGCGAACTGCTGACGGAAGTAGTCGTAGATAATACGCGGCTGGCTGGAGAGCACAGCAAACGGGGTATCATCGCCCATCGAGCCGACGGCTTCCTGGCCATTTTCACCCAGCACGCGCAGCACGGAGTCCAGCTCTTCAGCGCTGTAGTTAAACTGTTTCTGGTAGCTGGAGAGGGTATCGTCATCCAGCTGACGGCTGCCAACGTCTTCGTCAGGCAGGTCTTCGAACGGCACCAGACGGCGGACGTTTTTCTCCATCCACTCTTTATATGGATGGCGGCTTTTCAGGTCGTCATCGGTTTCCGCGGAGTGCAGAATGCGGCCTGCGCGGGTATCGATAACCATCAGTTCGCCTGGGCCAACGCGGCCTTTTTCCACCACTTCGTCAGGCTGGTAATCCCAGATACCGACTTCTGATGCACAGGTGATCAGCTTATCTTTGGTAATGACGTAGCGCGCCGGACGCAGACCGTTACGGTCGAGGTTACAGGCCGCGTAGCGACCGTCGGACATAACGATGCCCGCCGGGCCATCCCACGGCTCCATGTGCATGGAGTTAAAGTCGAAGAAGGCGCGCAGCTCAGGATCCATATCCGGGTTGTTCTGCCAGGCTGGTGGCACGAGCAGACGCATGGCGCGTACGATATCCATCCCGCCGGCTAGCAGCAGCTCAAGCATGTTATCCATGGAGCTGGAGTCGGAGCCGGTTTCGTTAACGAACGGCGCCGCATCGTGCAGATCCGGAATTAACGGGGTCTGGAACTTGTAGGTACGCGCACGCGCCCACTGGCGGTTACCGGTGATGGTGTTGATTTCACCGTTATGTGCCAGGTAGCGGAACGGCTGTGCCAGCGGCCAGCGTGGGACGGTGTTGGTGGAGAAGCGCTGGTGGAACAGGCAAATTGCCGACTCCAGACGCAGGTCCGCGAGGTCCAGGTAAAAGCGCGGCAAATCTGCCGGCATACACAGACCTTTATAAATATTCACCAGGTTCGACAGGCTGCAGACGTAGAAATCTTTATCTTCCTGCAGGCGCTTTTCGATGCGACGACGAGCGATGAACAAACGGCGTTCCATATCGCGCGGGCGCCAGCCTGCCGGAGCGTTAACAAAAATTTGTTCAATACGGGGCAGCGAGGAGAGGGCGATTTCACCGAGAACCCCTTCGTTGGTCGGCACATCGCGCCAGCCAACAATAGACAGGGTTTCACATTGTAATTCTTCTTCAACGATGCGGCGCGCCGTAGCAGCCAGTTCAGGATCCTTATTAAGGAATAACATCCCGACGGCATAATTTTTGGCTAAACGCCAGCCGTTCTCCTCCGCAACGATACGGAAGAAACGATCGGGTTTTTGCAGCAGCAAGCCACAACCGTCGCCGGTTTTACCATCGGCAAGGATCGCGCCGCGGTGCTGCATTCGGGCCAGTGCGTGTATAGCGGTACGCACTACCTTGTGGCTAGGTTCGCCTTCTATGTGGGCGATCAGGCCGAAACCACAGTTATCCCTCTCAAGGGATTTATCGTACAACATATCAGTGAACCTCCCCAGGCTCTACGGGACACCCTCCGATACCGATTGCGCACGGGCACAGAAAGAGCATGGCGACGGGGTGGTTTGCACCTCGCATTCGCCCTCTTTAAATCCTTTTCGCATCGGTACGCAAGTTTGAGGACTTGCTGTAAGAGGGAATCTCAATTACTGCATAAATATGATGAGCAGAGTGCTCATCCAGAAAGCTTCCAGCGGATTCCCAACTTATCGGGAATCGGCACTTACGTCAAATGGCAATCTTATTTATACAAAAATGTGCTATGAGGTGCTCAATGTTATGATTGTTAAGGAAAATAAGGAGTTTTAAACAACAATGAAACGCAGCGGAAAGCATATTCTAGTGTGATCTGTCTCACTATATCGATAGCTTATCATTATCGTTATATGCTGAACTGGCTATTTATAGCAGAGTATTCATCTGCCTGTTCCTTTTGGTGTGGGGAATAACACTGTTTTTTCCCCTGATGAAGATAATGGCAATCCAGGGCTTAAGTATAAGGAAAAGTCATTACCGGACGGGTGAATGAAATTGCAGTTATCTTGAGTGGTTATGCAATGAGGTGTGCGGCCGCACTGACGATTGATCCAGGTCATCGTCATCGGTGGCTAAAAATGGCAGGCTTGGCCCCTTTCTTAAGGCCGGTCTATCAGATTATGCAGTTACAAAAATTAGTCAATATGTTTGGTGGGGATCTTTCGCGTCGCTATGGCGAAAAAGTCCATAAACTGACGCTGCATGGCGGGTTTAGCTGCCCGAATCGCGATGGCACCATCGGCCGCGGAGGCTGCACCTTCTGCAATGTGGCCTCTTTTGCTGACGAAGAGCAACAGCACCTCTCCATTGCAGAACAACTGGCGCATCAGGCGCAGCGCGTGAATCGCGCAAAGCGTTATCTGGCCTATTTCCAGGCGTACACCAGCACCTTTGCGGAAGTACAGGTCCTGCGCAATATGTATCAGCAGGCGGTGAGCCAGGCCAATATTGTTGGGCTCTGTGTCGGCACCCGCCCGGATTGTGTCCCGGAAGCGGTGTTAGATCTGCTGAGCGGCTACCACCAGCAGGGCTATGAAGTGTGGCTGGAGCTGGGCCTGCAAACCGCACATGACAAAACGCTGCAGCGGATTAATCGCGGCCACGATTTTGCCTGCTACCAGCGAACGACCCGGCTGGCGCGTGAACGCGGGCTGAAAGTGTGCTCGCACCTGATTGTCGGGCTGCCGGGCGAAACCCAGGCGCATTGCCTGCAAACTCTGGAGCAGGTGGTGGATACCGGCGTTGATGGTATCAAGCTGCATCCTCTGCACATTGTGACCGGTAGCACGATGGCGAAAGCCTGGCTGGCCGGGCGTCTGAAGGCCATTGAGCTTGAGGAGTATACGGTCACCGCCGGCGAGATGATCCGCTCCACGCCGCCGGAGGTGATTTATCACCGGATTTCGGCCAGCGCTCGTCGCCCGACGCTACTGGCGCCGCTGTGGTGCGAAAACCGCTGGACCGGCATGGTAGAACTCGACCGCTATCTGAATCAGCACGGCGTGCAGGGCTCGGCGCTGGGGCGTGCCTGGACGCCACCTTCCCTCCAGGAGTAAAGGGCTTCGCATTTTTCGCACAACTTACAGCGGTTTGCTCAGAATTGGGTATTATTGTGCGGAGTTGTCGCGAAGGAATCCCTTATGAAGCAAATCCGTATGCTGGCGCAGTACTATGTCGACCTGATGATGAAGTTGGGTCTGGTGCGTTTTTCCATGCTGTTGGCCCTTGCACTGGTGGTGCTGGCGATTGTCGTGCAGATGGCCGTTACGATGGTGCTGCATGGTCAGGTCGAGAGTATCGATGTTATCCGCTCCATCTTCTTTGGTCTGCTGATCACGCCCTGGGCGGTCTATTTTCTATCGGTCGTTGTTGAGCAACTGGAAGAGTCACGGCAGCGTCTCTCCCGACTGGTTGAAAAGCTTGAGGAAATGCGCGAACGCGACCTGAAGCTCAACGTGCAGCTTAAGGACAATATTGCCCAGCTTAATCAGGAGATTGGCGAGCGTGAGAAAGCGGAAGCCGAGCGCGAAACGACCCTCGAACAGCTGAAGATTGAGATGAAAGAGCGCGAAGAGGCGCAAATTCAGCTTGAGCAGCAATCTTCCTTCCTGCGCTCTTTCCTGGATGCCTCCCCGGATTTGGTTTTCTATCGTAATGAAGACAAAGAGTTTTCCGGCTGTAACCGCGCTATGGAGTTGCTGACAGGGAAAAGCGAAAAGCAGCTTATTCACCTGAAACCTCAGGATGTCTATAACGAGGAAGCGGCGGTAAAAGTCCTCGAGACGGATGAGAAAGTCTTCCGCCATAACGTCTCCCTGACCTATGAACAGTGGCTGGATTATCCCGACGGGCGCAAAGCCTGCTTTGAGATCCGCAAAGTCCCCTACTATGACCGCGTGGGTAAACGCCGGGGGCTGATGGGCTTTGGCCGCGATATTACGGAACGTAAGCGCTACCAGGATGCCCTGGAACGCGCCAGCCGAGACAAGACCACCTTTATTTCCACTATCAGCCATGAGCTGCGTACGCCGCTGAATGGCATCGTCGGGCTGAGCCGTATCCTGCTGGATACCGACCTGACCGGCGAGCAGGAAAAATACCTCAAGACCATTCATGTGTCGGCGGTAACGTTGGGGAATATTTTCAACGATATTATCGATATGGATAAGATGGAGCGCCGTAAGGTTCAGCTGGATAACCAGCCGGTCGACTTCACCAGCTTCCTGGCCGACCTCGAAAACCTCTCCGGCCTGCAGGCACAGCAGAAGGGGTTGCGCTTCGTGATGGATCCGGCGCAGCCGTTGCCACATAACGTGGTGACTGACGGAACGCGTCTGCGGCAGATCTTGTGGAATCTTATCAGTAACGCCGTGAAATTTACGCCGCAGGGCGGAAATGTCACCGTCCGCGTACGTTACGATGAGGGGGACATTCTGCACTTTGAAGTGGAGGACTCCGGTATCGGTATTCCCCAGGCGGAGCAGGATAAGATCTTCGCCATGTACTATCAGGTAAAAGACAGCCACGGCGGTAAACCGGCAACCGGGACCGGGATTGGCCTTGCCGTGTCGCGTCGTCTGGCACGCAATATGGGCGGCGACATTAATGTCTCCAGTTTGCCAGGACAAGGAGCGACGTTTACGTTGACCGTGCATGCGCCTGCGGTGGCGGAAGAGACGGAAGACAGCCTGACTGATGATGAGATGCCGCTGCCGGCGCTCAGCGTGCTGCTGGTCGAAGATATTGAGCTTAACGTGATCGTCGCGCGCTCGGTGCTGGAGAAACTGGGTAATACCGTGGACGTCGCGATGACCGGTGCCGCGGCGCTGGAGATGTTTAAACCGGGCGAATATGACCTTGTCTTGTTGGATATCCAGCTTCCGGATATGACCGGCCTGGATATTTCCCGGCATCTTAAACAGCACTTTGCTGCCGATGAGCTGCCGCCGCTGGTGGCGCTGACGGCGAATGTGCTGAAAAACAAAAAAGAGTATCTCGATGCCGGCATGGACGATGTCCTGAGCAAGCCGCTATCGGTGCCGGCATTAACCGCCATCATTAAAAAATTCTGGGATTCCCCGGAAGAGGATGAGTGCGAGATGCCGGAGGTAGATGCGAGTAAAGCCTCTTCGGTGCTCGATATTCCAATGCTTGAGCAGTATATCGAGCTGGTCGGGCCGAAGCTTATCAACGACGGCCTGGCGGTGTTCGAGAAGATGATGCCTGGCTATATGGCGGTGCTGGAGTCTAATTTGACCGCCCGTGACCGCAAAGGCATCGTGGATGAAGGGCATAAGATCAAAGGCGCGGCGGGCTCTATCGGCCTGCGTCATATTCAGCAGCTCGGACAGCAGATTCAGACCCCGGACCTGCCAGCGTGGTCAGATAACGTTGCTGAATGGGTTGAAGAGATGAAGTCAGAGTGGCAGAACGATGTGGCGGTGTTGAAGGCGTGGGTGGCGTCGGCACCAAAAAAATGACCCCGGATAAACCGGGGTGCGCGAACACTGCGCCAACACCAGGGAACTGGTCGTTGCGCCAGAATTTTTAGACAGAGTTATATGCAGCGCAACCTGAGGATTCGGTTTGCTCGCTCATTAAGATAGCAAACCTTAAATTATTTGTTACGTGAATCAGTTAAATATGTGAAGCAATGCGAGTAAATCAAAATTTTTGACTGGTTTCAGTAAGTTGTACTAAGGAGTGGGCGTATGAAAAAGATTGGTGTGGTACTGAGCGGATGTGGTGTGTATGACGGGACGGAGATCCATGAAGCGGTCATTACCCTGTTGGCGATTGCCCGTGGTGGCGCGCAGGCCATCTGTTTTGCGCCGGATAAAGCCCAAACGGACGTTATCAACCATCTGACCGGCGAACCGCTGGGTGAAACGCGCAACGTGCTGATTGAGGCTGCGCGTATTGCCCGTGGCGATATCCAGCCGCTGGCTAGCGCCCGGGCCGAGGCGTTAGACGCGCTGATTGTTCCCGGTGGGTTTGGCGCGGCGAAGAACCTCAGTAGCTTTGCCTCGCAGGGCGCTGAATGCCTGGTTGATAGTGACCTGAAAGCGTTGGTGCTGGCGATGCATGAGGCCGGAAAACCGCTGGGCTTTATGTGCATTGCCCCGGCGCTGCTGCCGAAAATTTTCTCTGTGCCCTTGCGGATAACTATCGGCACCGATCTCGATACTGCTGATGTGGTGGAAGAGATGGGCGCAGAACACGTGCCTTGCCCGGTTGATGACATCGTGGTCGATGAAGAGAACAAGGTCGTGACGACCCCGGCCTGGATGCTGGCACAGAACATCGCGGAAGCGGCAAGTGGTATTGAGAAGCTGGTGGCTCGCGTACTGGTTCTCGCTGCATGAGTGTTCGTCGCCTGTCGCCGCTGCGGATATTCAAGCGCGTGCTGCTGCGTATCCTGATGATTGGGGTGGTGATGTGGGGCGGGGGAATCGCACTCTTTAGCGTTCTGCCGGTGCCTTTTTCCGCCGTCATGCTGGAGCGGCAGGTTGGCGCATGGTTGCACGGTGATTTCCACTACGTTGCCCATTCGGACTGGGTCAGCATGGATGAGATATCACCGTGGATGGGGCTGGCGGTTATTGCGTCAGAGGACCAAAAGTTTCCCGAGCACTGGGGCTTTGATGTGTCGGCGATAGAAAAAGCGCTGGCGCACAATCAACGCCAGGAAAATCGCGTGCGCGGTGCTTCCACGCTGTCGCAGCAGACGGCGAAAAACCTGTTCTTGTGGGATGGGCGCAGCTGGTTGCGCAAAGGGCTGGAGGCCGGGCTGACGGTCGGCATTGAGACGGTGTGGAGCAAGAAACGTATCCTGACGGTCTATCTGAATATTGCCGAGTTTGGCGAAGGGACGTTTGGTGTTGAAGCCGCCTCTCAGCGTTTTTTTCATAAGCCGGCCAGCAAGCTAACCGCTTCGGAAGCCGCGCTTCTGGCGGCGGTACTGCCTAATCCGATCCGCTTTCGCGCCGATGCACCGTCCGGCTATATTCGCAGTCGCCAGGCGTGGATCCTGCGTCAGATGCGCCAGTTAGGCGGAGAAGGGTTTATGCGGGCGCATAAGCTGGACTGAAACAGGACAGGGGGCGTGAGCCCCGGTCAGCATCGCGCGGCCGGGGAGTGCATCAGGTAAAGGCTAATCTTCGTCAAAACCGGCGTTGAACAGTGCAATGACCGCTGCCAGCGCCTCTGCTTCTTGCGGACCGTTGGCCTCAATCTCAATTTGCCGACCCTTTGCTGAGTCGAGCATGAGCAAGGCAATCACACTATTGGCTTCGGCTTCCGTGCCTTCATCATTGCGCAGCAACACTTCTGCGTCATAATTTTGCATCAGCTCAAACAGCTTCATCGCCGGGCGGGCGTGCATACCCAGCTTATTCGTGATTTCAACGGTCTGCTTTACAGTCATGATTTGCGTTTTTCCAGCGTCCGATGGCGAGACTGCACATTCTTGCCGCGTGAGCGGAAGTAATCAGCCAGTTGCTCGGCAATGTAGACCGAGCGATGTTTACCGCCGGTACAACCAATAGCCACCGTCAGATAGCTGCGATTATTGGTCTCCAGCATCGGTAACCATAGCTCAAGATAGCTGCGGGTCTGGTAAATAAAATTGTGAACTTCCGTGTGCCGGTCAAGGAAGGCCGCCACCGGTTTATCCAGCCCGGTCATTGGACGCAGTTTGGGATCCCAGTGCGGGTTGGGTAGGAAGCGCACGTCGAAGACATAATCGGCATCAATCGGGATGCCGTGCTTAAACCCAAAGGATTCAAAGACCATGGTCAGTTCGCGCTCACGCTTACCGAGCAGGCGCGTACGCAGCATTTCTGCTAGTTCATGCACCGACATTTCGGAGGTATCGACGATCAGGTCTGCGCGGGAACGCAACGGTTCCAGCAGGGCGCTCTCTTCGTCAATTGCGCTTTCAAGCGACAGATTCTTGCTCGACAACGGGTGCAGACGGCGCGTGTCGCTATAGCGGCGGATCAGCGTGTTACGGTCGGCATCAAGGAACAGGAGCTGAGGTGAAAACGTCTCTGGCAGGTTTTTCATGGCCTGCTCAAAGATCTCCGGTGATTCCGGCATATTGCGCACGTCAATGCTGACGGCTGCTGACATGTTTCTGTCGGCCAGCGAGCGGGCCAGTTCGGGCAGCAGCACAACCGGCAGGTTATCTACGCAGTAGAAACCCATATCTTCCAGTGCCCGCAGGGCAACGGATTTCCCCGAGCCTGAGCGGCCACTGACGATCATCAGTACCATGTACCGTTTCTCCTCAGTACGATAAAGAATGAAGTGCGACTCTCGTTAACTATCATCGCTGCTTCCTGCTTCGGTGATGATCTCATACAGTTCTTCATCGCTTTGCGCTGCGCGCAGGCGACGACAAATGGTTTTATCTGCCAGTCGCTTCGCCACCAGCGACAGCGTATGCAGATGAGTCTTGGTCTGATCGGCCGGCACCAGAAGTGCAAACAGCAGATCGACCGGCTGGTTGTCGATGGCATCAAATGCAATCGGGGTTTCCAGCTGGACAAATACGCCAACCGCACGCAGCGTATCCTCTTCGAGCTTGCCATGAGGAATGGCAATCCCATTGCCAATCCCGGTGCTGCCCATTTTCTCGCGAGTGAGAATAGCTTCAAACACCAGTTGTGGCGGTAAACCTAGCTGTTTAGCTGCCAGCTCACTGATGATTTCCAGCGCGCGTTTTTTGCTCTGGCAGTGAACCTGGCTACGGGTACATTCCTGGTTAAGGACGTTGCTCAGTTGTAGAGCCGAATCGTTGTTCATCATAATTTCACCTGAGCGCCCCTTGCCTGCTACCCATTAAAGCGGGTAACAGGCGAGAGCAACGCCCGGACAATTAGTGTTGTTTTAGTTTATCTTTATGTTTTGTTAACTGTCTTGCCAGCTTATCGATAAGACCATCGATAGCGGCGTACATATCCTGCCCTTCCGCACTGGCATGGATTTCGCCACCGTTGACATGCAGATTGGCATCCGCAATTTGCGTTACCTTCTCTACTTTTAACACAATGTAGACCTGGTTGATCCGGTCGAAAAACTGCTCCAGTTTGCTGAACTTCGCGTTAACGAAGTCGCGCAGTGCAGGGGTGATCTCGACGTTGTGTCCTGTAATGTTGAGCTGCATAGTGTCTTCCTTATCGGTTGTGTCAGACCAGTTGTTTACGCTGGTTGGACGGCGGAATGGATAAAGACTCTCGGTACTTGGCAACGGTACGGCGCGCGACCATGATACCTTGTTCGGACAGTATGGTGGTGAGCTTACTGTCACTCAACGGCTTCGCGGGGTTCTCCGCGGCGATTAACTTCTTCACCAGCGCACGAATGGCGGTGGACGATGCCTCGCCGCCGCCTTCGGTACTGACGTGGCTGGAGAAGAAATACTTCAGCTCAAAAATACCGCGCGGACTGTGCAGGTATTTTTGAGTGGTGACACGTGAAATGGTGGATTCATGCATTTCGACGGCCTGGGCAATATCCGCCAGCACCATCGGTTTCATATACTCTTCGCCCTGCTCGAAGAAGGCCTGCTGCTGCTCGACGATGCAGCGGCTGACGCGCAGCAGCGTATCGTTACGGCTTTCCAGGCTCTTAATTAGCCAGCGGGCTTCCTGCAGGTTGCTGCGGATAAACTGGCTGTCGGCGTCATTGCGAGAGCTGTTACCCATTGCGGCATAGTGCTGATTGATTTTCAGACGCGGGATACTGTCGGAATTCAGCTCCACTACCCAGCGGTCGCTAACCTTGCGTACCAGAACGTCAGGAATGACGTACTCTGGCTCACTGGTCTGGATCGACTGGCCTGGGCGAGGATCGAGCGACTGGATCAGGTTAACCGCTTCTTTCAGCACATCTTCTTTAAGGCGCGTCACGCGCATTAAGGAACGAAAATCATGGTTGGCGAGCAGATCAAGATGATCGCTGATGATCAGCCGGGCCTCTTCCAGCCAGGGCGTCTCTTTCGCATATTGTGAAAGTTGAACCAGCAGGCAGTCGCGCAGATCTTTCGCCGCCACGCCAACCGGATCAAAACGCTGGATACGTTTTAGTACCGCTTCAACTTCTTCGAGGCCGATCTCTTCATCGTCGATGCTCTCGACAATGTCTTCGATCCGAATAGTGAGATAGCCCGTATCATCGACGGCATCGACGATAGAGGTGGCGATGGCGCGATCGGTATCGGTAAATGGCGTCAGCTCGACCTGCCACATCAGATAATCCTGCAGGCTTTGGGTCGTTTCGCCTTGATAGACCGGCAGCTCGTCGTCCTGATAGTCAACGCCGTTTCCTGATGGTGTACCGGCGGTGTAGATCTCATCCCAGCTGGCGTCGAGGGGCAACTCCTCCGGCATATCTTTTTGCTCAAGCGCATCGACCGTATCCAGCGATTCGCGGTCCTCGACCTCTTTGGTTTCTACCTCATCGTGAAGATCGGTTTGCTCAAGCAACGGATTACTCTCCAGCGCCTGCTGGAGTTCCTGCTGGAGTTCTAACGTGGACAACTGCAGCAAACGGATAGCCTGCTGCAGTTGTGGCGTCATGGCAAGCTGTTGGCTTAGCCTTAATTGCAAACCTTGCTTCATATTCAGGGCAAATATCTCCGGCTAAAACGTCTGTAACCTCTACCCTATCAGAGTCTGAAGTCTTCCCCAAGATACACGCGCTTAACCTGCTCGTCTTCAAGGATTTGCTGAGGCGTGCCGTGGGCAATCAGGTGACCCTGGCTAACGATATAGGCACGTTCACAAACGGCCAGCGTTTCCCTGACGTTATGGTCGGTGATCAGTACCCCAAGACCGCTGTCTCGCAGGTGTTCGATGATCCGTTTGATATCGATAACGGAAATCGGATCCACGCCGGCAAAGGGTTCATCCAGCAGGATAAATTTCGGGTTAGCGGCCAGCGCTCGCGCGATTTCGACACGACGGCGTTCACCACCGGAAAGCGCCTGACCAAGGCTGTCGCGCAGATGTTCAATATGAAACTCTTCCATCAGCTCTTTGGCGCGGTCTTCGCGCTGCTCGCTGCTGAGATCGTCCCGAATCTGCAACACCGCCATCAGGTTATCAAACACGCTCAGGCGGCGGAAAATGGAGGCTTCCTGCGGCAGGTAGCCGATACCCCGACGCGCGCGGGCGTGCAGCGGCAGCAGGCTGATATCTTCATCGTCGATGATAATGTTGCCGGCGTCGCGCGGCACAATGCCCACCACCATGTAGAAGGTCGTGGTTTTACCGGCGCCGTTTGGGCCAAGCAGGCCGACAATCTCGCCGGAGTTCACGGTCAGACTGACATCTTCCACCACGCGGCGGCCTTTATAGGCTTTAGCAAGATTCTTTGCAGTTAATGTTGCCATAACGAATTACTTACCTTTCTTTGACTGATCGCCACTTTTGTCCTGCAGCTGCGAAGGAACCAGAACCGTGGTTACGCGTCCGCCTTTGCTGCTGAACGCCTGCATTTTCTGCTCTTTCACCAGGTAAGTGATCTTGTCACCCTGGATGTTGCTGTCGAGCTGATCCAGGTGCGCGTTGCCGGTCAACACCACAAAATCGTTCTGCAATTCATAATGCATTTTATCGGCGCGGCCTTTCACCGGTTTGCCGTTGTCCTGCATCTGATAGAAGGTAGCCGGGTTGCCATAACCGTCGATCACTTCTTTGCCTTTTTCCCCGCCAGGACGGGTGACGACCACCTTATCCGCGTTGATTTTGATGGTGCCCTGGGTGACGACCACATTGCCGGTAAAGGTGACGATATTGCCCTGCATATCCAGCGACTGCTGATCGGATTCGATGTGGATCGGCTGATCGGTATCACCGGTTTTGGCCAGTGCCGGCAGGCTGGCGGCCAGAATGGCGCTGGCGAGCGCAATCTTAAGGCTGAGTTTGTTTGTTCTGAATTTCATAAGAGGTTCTAACCTTTTCAATCAGCTCGGCAGTTTTGCTGCGCAAGTTACCGCGCATTTTCAGGCCGCTAGAATTAAATGTTGTCCCGTACAACGTCACCAAGTCATCGGAGGTAACATCTTGTGTTACCAGGTTTATCTGGGCGTTATCCGTCGTAATTTTGCGCAGTTGAGAGTCCGCTGTCAGTGCGTTTACCTCAACATGCCCGTAAAGATACAGCATGCGGTCGTTGGTCAGCTTTGCCTTGTCTGCTTTGATAGACCAGGTCGGGACCTTATTGGTGTCAAAGGTCGTCATTACCGGTTTGGTGAACCACGATAGCGCCTCGGCGGAAAAATACTCCACGTGCTCAGCGATTAAGCGATAGTTAAGCGCCCCTTCAGGGCTGTAGACCACGGTATCGGTATGCTCACTGGTGTACGTTGGGTCAGCAGGATTGGCCTCTGGTGCAGGCGCGTCGTCCGTACCCGCCAGATTCAGGCCTATCAGGACCAGCGCGACCAGCGATAGTAAAATAATAACCCAACGTCTGGTTTTACTCATATTGATTGTCCTTTGGCCTCATCCAGCTTGCCCTGCGCCAGGAGTAACAAATCGCAGACTTCTCGTACCGCTCCACGCCCGCCATTGATGCGAGTGATGTAGTTCGCTCGGGGCAGCAGCAGAGGGTGGGCATCTGCCACCGCAACGCTCAGCCCGACTTCTGCCATCACCGGCCAGTCGATCAGGTCATCGCCAATGTAGGCAACTTCCTCCGGATGGACCGCCAGCTTGCTTAATAAGTCACGGAATGCCAGCAGTTTATCAGACTGCCCTTGATACAGGTGCGTAATGCCAAGCGTCTGACAACGGTCTTCTACCAGTTTAGCTTTTCGCCCGGTAATAATCGCGACTTCAATACCGGAAGTCAGTGCACAGCGGA
The DNA here is from genome assembly GCF_051131735.1 of Klebsiella sp. B345. NCBI lineage: Bacteria > Pseudomonadati > Pseudomonadota > Gammaproteobacteria > Enterobacterales > Enterobacteriaceae > Klebsiella > Klebsiella sp. B345. The sequence goes on along the minus strand of NZ_CP180443.1, from coordinate 2,400,149 downwards.
CCCCATAACCATCCCGTACGTTAAACGCCTTCAGCTCTTCACCGTGGTTACCCATGTAGATAAGACCGTCGGACAGCACGCCGTCAACGTCGAGGATGAGTAAACGGATCTTCGCCGCCCGCTCGATAAACTCAGCGCTTACCGGTCCGTAACAGGTTGCCAGCAGAGCATCAGCATTATTCATTATTTTATCCTTACTTACACTACGCCTGCGCGCAGGAGATCGTGCATATGTACCACACCCAACAGATGGTCGCCATCGGCAACTAACACGCAGGTGATATGACGTGACTGCATCAGGTTCAGCGCATCCACGGCCAGAATGCCGGGGCGGATGCGGATCCCCCCCGGTGTCATCACCTCGGCGATGCTGGCGTTACGCATATCGACGCCGGTATCGAACACCCGGCGCAGGTCACCATCGGTGAAGATTCCAATGATGTTCATGTCGTCGTCGCAGACTGCCGTCATGCCTAAATTTTTACGCGTGATTTCCAGCAGCGCATCGCGCAGGGTTGCCGTCACGTTGACATGCGGGATTTCATCACCCGTATGCATAATATCATTGACCCGCAGCAGCAGCTTACGACCCAGTGCGCCGCCAGGATGCGACAGGGCGAAATCTTCAGCGGTAAAACCACGAGCTTCGAGCAGCGCGACCGCCAGGGCATCACCCATCACCAGTGCGGCGGTAGTGCTGGAGGTCGGGGCCAGCCCTAACGGACAGGCTTCCTTCAATACTTTCACGCAAAGGTGAATATCTGCCGCCCGCGCCATGCTGCTTTCCGGGCGACTGGTCATGCAGATGAGTGGCACCTGCTGGCGTTTCAGGACCGGAATCAGCGCCAGGATCTCGTTTGATTCACCGGAGTTGGAGAGCGCAATGATAACATCTTGCGGTGTCACCATGCCTAAGTCACCGTGGGCTGCTTCGCCGGGATGAACGAAAAATGAAGGCGTACCGGTGCTGGCGAAGGTGGCCGCCATTTTACGCCCGATATGGCCAGATTTGCCCATCCCCATCACCACCACTTTCCCGCTACAGCGGAAGATCTTTTCGCAGGCCTGCGTAAAATCGGCGTTAATGTATTGATCGAGTTGAGCCAGACCTTCACGTTCAATGTCCAGCACTTCACGTCCTGCCCGTTGAAAGTCAAAATCCGTTGGCAAATCTATTTGCGACATAATGTTATCCCGAGTCATTCAACGAAGAGCGGTGCTGCCCAGTACAGCATCGCCAACCAAACTACAAAACCGCCGACCAGGAGCGCACCGACAAGACGGCTTAGTTGTTGCTTACGGCGCCAGCACAGCAGGGCGAAGATCACGCTGACGAACATCATGACCGCGTAGTCGCGGGTAAATGCCTCCGGTGCGAACCCGCCCGGTGCAATCAGTGCCGGTAAGCCAAGAACCAGGGCAATATTGAGAATATTCGCGCCAATAATATTGCCGATGGCGATGTCATCTTCCCCTTTTCTCGCCCCGGCGATCGCCGTCGCGAGCTCCGGCAGGCTGGTCCCGATAGCGACCACCGTCAGACCGACGGTCAGCTCGCTGATAGCAAAATAGTTAGCCAGCACGGTGGCGTTGTCCACGACCATTCGGGTGGCCATCGGCATTATAATCAGGGCCACGCCTAACCATAGCAGGGCGACCGGAAGCGAACCTTCCCGCGGGAGTTCAGCCATCTGCTCCCGGGTCAGACTATCGCTGCCCTGGCGTTCAGCAATGCGGGCGATTTTAATCGTAAACATCAACCACAGTATGGCCAGCGCGAATAAAAACAGGCCATCTATACGGGACAGTTGCCCATCGTACAGCACAAAGCTTGCCAGCAAACTGACCAGCAACATTAGCGGCAACTCGCGGCGCAGGATATCAGAATGCACGGTAAATGGATGGAGCAGGGCAGCGAGGCCAAGTATTAATAATATATTGGTGATATTGGAGCCGATTGCCGTACCGATGGCCAAATCGGTCTGCCCGTGCAGGGAGGCGGCTGCAGAAACGATGATCTCGGGCAAGCTGGTGCCAATACTGACCACCGTCATCCCGATTATCAGCGGCGGGATCCCCAGCATTCGGCACAGAATGGAAGCGGCGTAGACCAGACGATCGGCGCTGTAGACTACCAGCAGTAAACCAATGATTAACAGAGCCGTCGCTAAGAGCATCTAAAGTCCTTTCTTCAGGTATAATCGTCGCTTCGCTGTCCCATTCCGTCTGCAGCGTAACGAATTCTTAATTTTGACTTTATGTTTGTCAAAAGTAAAACAAATGCCAGTTTTCGCTAACCCAGGCAGGTAAGATTCTGTAAAAATGTTGGGTTTGTGGTGAAGGTACGCGCCATGCTTAGCCCGAGGGATGTTTAGGAAGGATGATTTTATGAGCCAAACGTTGGCGAATTTGGTCGAAGTTCGCGGTATCCGCTTCTCTCGCGGCGATCGGGTGATCTTCGATGACATCTCGCTGTCAGTGCCGCGCGGTAAGATCACGGCGATCATGGGGCCATCGGGGATCGGTAAAACGACGCTGCTGCGCCTGATCGGTGGACAGATCCCGCCTGATAAAGGTGAGATCCTGTTTGATGGCGAAAACGTGCCCGCGATGTCACGCTCGCGCCTCTATACCGTGCGCAAGCGTATGAGCATGCTGTTCCAGTCCGGCGCACTGTTCACTGATATGAATGTGTTCAATAACGTTGCTTACCCGCTGCGCGAACATACGCGTCTGCCTGAAGCGTTGCTGCACACCACCGTTATGATGAAACTCGAGGCCGTCGGCCTGCGCGGTGCCGCGAAGTTAATGCCTTCCGAACTCTCTGGCGGGATGGCACGGCGTGCCGCGTTGGCGAGGGCCATCGCACTGGAGCCGGATCTAATCATGTTCGACGAGCCGTTTGTCGGGCAGGATCCGATCACCATGGGCGTGCTGGTTAAGCTGATTTCGGAACTGAACAGCACGCTTGGTGTGACCTGTATTGTGGTGTCGCATGACGTGCCGGAAGTGCTCAGCATTGCGGACTATGCGTATATCGTGGCCGACAAAAAAATCGTGGCCCATGGCAGCGCACAGTCGCTGCGGGAAAATGACGACCCGCGGGTTCGTCAGTTTATCGACGGTATTGCCGATGGTCCGGTGCCGTTCCGCTATCCGGCGGGCGACTATCACCATGATTTACTCGGCAAGGGAGTGAGTAACTGATGCTGCTAAATCTGCTGGCATCACTCGGGCATCGGGGGATTAAAACCACCGCGACGTTCGGGCGTGCCGGGTTAATGCTGTTCAATGCCGTCGTGGGCAAGCCGGAGTTTCGTAAGCATGCGCCGCTGCTGGTTCGCCAGCTCTATAACGTCGGCGTACTGTCAATGTTGATCATCATCGTGTCAGGGCTGTTTATCGGTATGGTGCTGGGGCTGCAGGGCTATCTGGTGTTAACCACCTACAGCGCCGAGACCAGTTTAGGCATGCTGGTGTCGCTGTCGCTGCTGCGCGAGCTGGGACCGGTGGTTGCCGCGTTGCTGTTTGCCGGACGCGCGGGCTCTGCATTGACGGCCGAAATTGGCCTGATGCGGGCGACCGAACAGCTCTCCAGTATGGAGATGATGGCGGTCGATCCGCTGCGTCGTGTGATTTCGCCTCGCTTCTGGGCTGGGGTGATTTCGCTGCCGCTGTTGACCATTATTTTTGTCGCCGTGGGGATCTGGGGCGGCTCGCTGGTGGGCGTCAGTTGGAAAGGTATCGACAGCGGCTTCTTCTGGAGCGCGATGCAAAATGCCGTCGACTGGCGAATGGATCTGGTTAACTGTCTGATTAAGAGCCTGGTATTCGCCGTTACGGTGACCTGGGTGGCGTTATTTAACGGTTATGACGCTATCCCCACTTCCGCCGGGATTAGCCGGGCAACGACGCGCACGGTAGTGCATTCGTCGCTGGCGGTTCTGGGGCTGGATTTTGTGCTGACTGCGCTGATGTTTGGGAATTGAGTTCATGCAAACGAAAAAAAGTGAAATCTGGGTAGGTGTGTTCTTACTAGCGGCATTACTGGCGGCGCTGTTTGTCTGCCTGAAGGCCGCTAACGTGACGTCTTTGCGTACTGAGCCGACGTATCGTATCTATGCCACCTTCGACAATATTGGTGGACTCAAAGCTCGCTCTCCGGTGCGTATCGGCGGCGTTGTCGTGGGTCGGGTCGCGGACATCACGCTGGATCCGAAAACCTATCTGCCGCGTGTGGCGATCGATATCGATGAGAGCTACAACCATATCCCTGATACCAGTTCATTGGCCATTCGTACCTCAGGCCTGCTGGGGGAACAGTATCTGGCGCTGAATGTCGGTTTTGAAGATCCGGAACTCGGGACGTCTATCCTTAAAGATGGCGGCACCATTCAGGACACCAAGTCAGCCATGGTACTGGAAGACCTGATTGGTCAGTTCCTTTACAGCAGTAAAGGCGGTGACAATAAGAATTCTGGCGATGATTCGTCTGCGGAAGCGGCTCATACTGACGCGACGCAGCCGGCTGCCACGACGCATTAATTTCAGGAGAAAAACGATATGTTTAAACGCGTACTGATGATCGCCATGTTGGTGATTGCCCCATTGACCGCTGCGACGGCGGCGGATCAGACCAATCCGTATAAGCTGATGAATGAAGCGGCGCAAAAAACCTTCGATCGCCTGAAAAACGAACAGCCGAAGATTCAGGCTAACCCGAACTATCTGCGTGATATCGTCGATCAGGAACTGATGCCGTATGTTCAGGTGAAATATGCGGGTGCGCTGGTGCTGGGCCGCTATTACAAAGATGCGACGCCGGCGCAGCGCGAAGCCTACTTTACGGCCTTCCGTGAATATCTGAAACAGGCCTATGGCCAGGCGCTGGCGATGTACCACGGTCAGACGTATCAGATTGCGCCGGAGCAGCCGCTGGGCGATGCAACGATTATTCCGATTCGCGTAACGATTCTCGACCCTAACGGCCGTCCGCCGGTACGCCTGGACTTCCAGTGGCGTAAAAATACCCAGACCGGCAACTGGCAGGCTTATGACATGATTGCCGAAGGCGTGAGTATGATCACCACCAAGCAGAACGAGTGGAGCGATCTGCTGCGTACCAAAGGTGTTGATGGCCTGACCGCGCAGTTGAAATCGATCTCCGCGCAGCCGATCACTCTGGAACAGAAAAAATAATGACCGGGCAGCTGAGCTGGACTCGCGATGGCGAGCGACTGGCGCTGCATGGGGAGCTGGACCAGGATCTGCTGGTCCCGCTCTGGGATGCCCGTGCGCAGGCGACGGATGGCGTGTCGGTCATCGATCTTAATGCGGTCACCCGGGTCGATACCGCCGGGCTGGCGCTGCTGATGCATTTCGTGGCGTTAATTCGCCATCAGGGCAGGGAAGCGACACTGACGGGCAAAAGCGAAAATCTGCAAACGTTAGTCAGCCTCTACAATCTTCCTGCCGATATGATCCCATAGTTTTTCAGTGCGTTATTGCTAAGGTTATCCTGAAAGTCCCCTCTAAATTTTAGATGGGACTTTTTGCTTGTTTAAGACTGCGTCACTTTCCTCTAAGATGTTGGGCTATTTTCACCACCAGATAAAATGTGAACCCATGGAAAATCATGAAATTCAGACCGTGCTGATGAACGCACTCTCCCTTCAGGAAGTCCACGTCTCTGGCGATGGTAGCCACTTCCAGGTTACTGCTGTGGGTGAGATGTTTGACGGCATGAGCCGGGTAAAAAAACAGCAGGCAATCTATGCCCCGTTAATGGAATATATTGCCGACAACCGTATTCATGCGCTGTCGATCAAAGCGTTTACCCCGCAAGAATGGGCACGAGACCGCAAACTAAACGGCTTTTAAGCTGCCGGGACGCTCCCTGCAGCATAGGTAAATTTTTAACAGAGAACAGAATCAATGGATAAATTCCGTGTTCAGGGGCCGACTCGCCTTCAGGGCGAGGTCACTATCTCCGGTGCGAAAAACGCAGCCCTGCCGATCCTTTTTGCGGCACTGTTGGCAGAAGAGCCGATTGAGATCCAGAACGTCCCCAAACTGAAAGACATCGATACCACGATGAAGCTGCTGAGCCAGCTCGGCGCCAATGTGAAGCGCAATGGCTCGGTCTGGATCGATGCCGGTCCGGTTGACGTCTTCTGTGCACCGTACGACCTGGTTAAAACGATGCGTGCTTCCATTTGGGCGCTGGGGCCGCTGGTGGCTCGCTTTGGCCAGGGTCAGGTTTCACTGCCGGGTGGCTGTGCTATCGGTGCGCGTCCGGTCGACCTGCATATTGTCGGCCTGGAGCAACTGGGCGCTGAAATCAAGCTGGAAGAAGGCTATGTGAAAGCGTCGGTCAACGGGCGTCTTAAAGGCGCACATATCGTGATGGACAAGGTCAGCGTAGGCGCAACCGTGACCATCATGAGCGCAGCGACCCTGGCAGAAGGCACCACCGTTATCGAAAACGCCGCCCGTGAGCCGGAAATCGTCGATACGGCGAACTTCCTCAACGCGCTGGGTGCGAAGATTACAGGTCAGGGGACTGACCGCATCACCATCGAAGGCGTCGCGCGTCTGGGTGGCGGTGTTTATCGCGTGCTGCCGGACCGTATCGAAACCGGTACTTTCCTGGTGGCTGCGGCGATCTCCGGCGGTAAAATTGTGTGCCGTAACGCACAGCCTGATACGCTGGATGCCGTCCTGGCCAAGCTGCGTGACGCGGGTGCGGACATCGAAACCGGTGAAGACTGGATTAGCCTGGATATGCACGGCAAACGTCCGAAGGCCGTCAACGTGCGTACCGCGCCACACCCAGGGTTCCCGACTGACATGCAGGCGCAGTTCACGCTGCTGAACCTGGTTGCGGAAGGTACCGGTGTGATTACCGAGACCATTTTCGAAAACCGCTTCATGCATATCCCGGAACTTATCCGTATGGGCGCGCATGCTGAAATCGAAAGTAATACGGCGATCTGCCATGGCGTGGCACAGCTTTCAGGTGCACAGGTGATGGCGACCGATCTGCGTGCTTCTGCCAGCCTGGTTCTGGCGGGCTGCATCGCGGAAGGGACCACGATTGTCGATCGTATTTACCACATTGACCGTGGTTACGAGCGTATTGAAGACAAACTGCAGGCGCTGGGCGCAAATATCGAGCGCATCAAAGGCGAATAAACCTGCCATAAAAACAGCCCTCTGACGTCCGTCCGGGGGCTGTGTTTACATTCACTTCTCACTTCACTTGCTCTCTTTCTTCTGGCGTATCATCTGTGTTCTGTCGATAAACTGATGGGTGACAGGATCATGGTAGCGTGAGGGCCAGATCGCCCAGGGCGTGGTATCCAGCGCCGTCGCAATTATCAGCTCGCCTTTCGGCCACGGCCGGGTCAGCGCATTCGCCAGTGTTGAAGAACTTAAGCCGTTGCGCCGCGATTCTGCTGCGAGCGAGGTCCCTTTTTTGCGTAATCCCGCAATGATGTCTGCTTGATGCCAGTCGATGAACTTATCCATAAATTCTCCCGGTGGTAAGGATACAGTACGCCGCGGATGGGCGACGTAATAACTATACGCTCAGGATTATTTAAGTTCTAACAAGTTCTAGTAAAGTGTTTGAATATTCAGAATGCGCCAGGGGCGGCAAGGTATCAGATGTTTTCTGGAATTTTGCGGAACATCCCGCGCGCTGCGCGGGAGTAATACAAAGGGATTAGCTATCGCGTTGCACAGCAATATGCGCCAGGCCGATGAGCGCTTCGCGCCACGGCGAATCGGGGAGAACCTGCAGGACGGCAATAGCCTTATCCGCTTCTTCTTCCGCGCGCTGGCGGGTCCAGTCCAGTGAACCGCAGGCCGCCATGGTTTCCAGCACGGCATCCAGCAGGTGGCGACCGTTACCTTGTTCAATCGCTCCACGTATCATTGCAGACTGCTCAGGCGTGCCGTGACGCATGGCGTGGAGCAGCGGCAACGTGGGTTTGCCTTCATTCAGGTCATCGCCGACGTTTTTGCCGAGACGCTCGCCATCGGCGCTGTAATCGAGCAAATCGTCGATCAGCTGGAACGCCGTACCGAGATAACGACCGTAGTCCTGCAGCGCCTGTTCCTGCTCTGCGGTACAGCCTGCCAGAATACCTGAACACTGGGCGGCAGCTTCAAACAGGCGGGCGGTTTTGCTGTAAATGACCCGCATGTAATTTTCTTCCGTGATATCCGGGTCGTTGACGTTCATCAGCTGCAGCACTTCGCCTTCAGCAATCACGTTAACGGCTTTCGACATGACTTCCAGTACCTTCAGCGAGCCGAGGCTGGTCATCATCTGGAAAGAACGCGTATAGATAAAATCGCCCACCAACACGCTGGCAGCGTTGCCAAAAGCGGCGTTTGCCGTCGCTTTGCCACGACGCATGTCTGACTCATCAACCACATCATCATGCAGCAGGGTCGCGGTATGGATAAATTCGATCAGCGCGGCGATGGTGACGTGCGCGTCGCCCTGGTAGCCGACGGCCCGGGCTGCAAGGACCGCGATCATCGGACGAATACGTTTTCCGCCTCCGCTAATGATGTAATAGCCTAACTGATTGATAAGCTGAACATCTGAGTCAAGTTGCTCAAGGATTGCCGCATTGACACCCGCCATATCTTGCGCGGTTAACTCATTGATTTTTTCTAAATTCATCGCAAAAGCCGGGCCACATGTCCTGTTACCGCGAATCCAGGTGGGTTCACAGAAGGATTAAGATAGAATTAAAAGAAGCTATGATTGTACTGAAAAATTGCCATAGATAAACGTTAGCGTGAAAGTTGTGTTTTTTTTCTGCGTTGATCGCTAATCGCTCTTGTCAAAGGCTCGCGTTTTGCGTAATATTCGCGCCCTATTGTGAATATTTATAGTGCACTCTGAATCACACGAAGAGGTGCACGGAAGCGGAGTTTTATATGTACGCGGTTTTCCAAAGTGGTGGTAAACAACACCGAGTAAGCGAAGGTCAGACCATTCGCCTGGAAAAGCTGGACATCGCAACTGGCGAAGCTGTTGAGTTCGCTGAAGTTCTGATGATCGCAAACGGTGAAGAAATCAAGATCGGCGTTCCTTTCGTTGAGGGCGGCGTAATCAAAGCTGAAGTTGTTGCTCACGGTCGTGGCGAGAAAGTTAAAATCGTTAAGTTTCGTCGTCGTAAACACTACCGTAAACAGCAGGGCCATCGTCAGTGGTTCACTGATGTGAAAATTACTGGCATCAGCGCCTAAGACCTGAGGAGAGATTTAAATGGCACATAAAAAGGCTGGCGGCTCAACTCGTAACGGTCGCGATTCAGAAGCTAAACGCCTCGGCGTTAAGCGTTTCGGTGGCGAATCCGTTCTGGCGGGTAGCATCATCGTTCGTCAGCGTGGCACCAAGTTCCACGCAGGCACCAACGTAGGTTGCGGTCGTGACCACACTCTGTTTGCTAAAGCAGACGGTAAAGTGAAATTTGAAGTTAAAGGCCCGAACAACCGTAAATACATCAGCATCGTTGCTGAGTAAGTTTTTCGTGGTCCGGTAACGGATTAAAGCCCCGCAACGTGTTGCGGGGCTTTTTACATTAGAACCCCGGATATTTTTCTGCAGGGAAAACGGGTATGAAGCAGCAGGCCGGCATTGGCATTCTTTTGGCACTCACCACCGCAATGTGCTGGGGTGCATTGCCAATTGCAATGAAGCAGGTTCTTGAAGTGATGGAGCCACCAACCGTGGTGTTCTATCGCTTTTTGATGGCGAGTATCGGCCTTGGCACTATCCTGGCAATCAGGGGAAAACTGCCGCCGCTGCGCCTCTTTCGCAAACCGCGCTGGTTGGTACTACTGGCCATTGCGACGGGCGGCCTGTTCGGTAACTTCATCCTGTTTAGCTCTTCCCTGCAATATCTTAGCCCTACGGCTTCTCAGGTGATCGGCCAGCTGTCTCCGGTCGGCATGATGGTGGCCAGCGTATTCATCCTGAAGGAGAAAATGCGTGGTACCCAGGTCGTGGGGGCGCTAATGCTGATTTGCGGGCTGGTGATGTTTTTTAACACCAGCCTGATTGAAATTTTTACCCGCCTGACGGATTACACGTGGGGGGTAATTTTCGGCGTCGGAGCGGCCGCAGTCTGGGTCAGCTATGGCGTCGCACAAAAGGTGTTATTACGCCGCCTGGCGTCACAGCAGATCCTTTTTTTGCTGTACACTTTATGTACGATAGCACTGTTGCCCCTGGCAACGCTTTCGCAGGTTCTGGCGTTAAGCGACTGGCAGCTAGCGTGCCTGTTTTTCTGCGGGTTAAATACCCTGGTAGGCTACGGTGCGCTGGCGGAAGCCATGGCGCGCTGGCAGGCAGCGCAGGTCAGCGCGTTAATTACCTTAACGCCTTTGTTTACGCTGCTTTTTTCAGATTTATTATCAATGGCCTGGCCCGATGTTTTCGCCAGACCGATGTTAAACCTGTTAGGTTATCTCGGTGCGTTTGTCGTGGTTGCGGGCGCGATGTACTCCGCCATAGGCCACCGTCTTTGGGGTGGCTTACGTAAGCGTGAAGCGGTTGTACCGCTGCCCCGCTCAGGCGAATGATTTTCGGAGAGTAAAATGAAGTTTGTTGATGAAGCAACGATCCTGGTCGTAGCAGGTGATGGCGGCAACGGTTGCGTTAGCTTCCGCCGTGAAAAATATATTCCGCGAGGCGGCCCGGATGGCGGCGACGGTGGTGATGGTGGTGATGTCTGGCTGGAAGCGGACGAAAACCTGAACACCCTGATCGACTATCGCTTTGAGAAATCTTTCCGCGCTGAGCGTGGACAGAATGGTCAGAGCCGCGACTGTACCGGTAAACGTGGTAAAGATGTCTCGGTGAAAGTGCCTGTAGGGACCCGTGTTATCGATCAGGGGACCGGCGAAGTCATGGGCGATATGACCAAACATGGTCAACGTCTGATGGTCGCTAAAGGCGGCTGGCACGGTCTGGGCAACACCCGTTTCAAATCGTCCGTTAACCGTACCCCGCGTCAAAAAACAATGGGTACGCCGGGCGACAAGCGCGATCTGCAGCTGGAGCTGATGCTGCTGGCAGACGTCGGGATGCTGGGCATGCCGAATGCCGGTAAATCCACGTTCATTCGTGCCGTTTCTGCCGCGAAGCCGAAGGTGGCTGACTATCCGTTTACCACGCTGGTACCGAGCCTTGGCGTTGTCCGTATGGATAACGAGAAGAGCTTCGTTGTGGCGGATATCCCGGGGCTTATCGAAGGGGCTGCGGAAGGCGCAGGTCTGGGGATTCGCTTCCTGAAGCACCTTGAGCGTTGTCGCGTACTGCTGCACCTCATCGATATTGAGCCTATCGACGGATCCGATCCGGTCGAGAACGCGCGAATTATCATCGGTGAGCTGGAGAAATACAGCGAGAAGCTGGCTGAGAAACCGCGTTGGTTAGTCTTCAACAAGATTGACCTGATGGATAAAGCCGAAGCTGAAGCTAAGGCAAAAGCGATTGCCGAAGCGCTGGGCTGGGAAGACAAGTTCTACCTGATCTCTGCGGCAAGCCAACAGGGCGTGAAAGACCTGTGCTGGGACGTGATGACCTTTATCATCGAAAACCCTATCGTGCATGCGCCGGAAGAGAAAGTCGCAGAAAAAGTCGAGTTCATGTGGGATGACTACCATCGTCAGCAGCTTGAAGAAGCCGAAGTTGAAGTCGAAGATGACGAAGACTGGGATGACGACTGGGACGAAGACGACGAAGAAGGCGTTGAGTTCATCTACAAGCGTTAATCTGCTGAACTGCACCCCGGTCATAGTTGCGGTCGGGGTGAGCGCGATACGGGCCGTATAAGGCTTTTTGCCGCTATTCAGGACGTACAAAAAGGACCGCATTCAATGCGGCCCTTTTGCTTTAGTTATTCTGGTACAAATCTTTGTATAACCGGCTTTCGAAGCGCACCAGCGGGATCCGTCGGTTACGCTGATCGGCCGGCGGTACGGCATACCCTGATAAATACTGCACAAAGGCTATTTTCTGCCCGCTGGCGGCGGTAATAAAGCCGGCGAGGTTATAGACTCCCTGCAGTGAACCGGTTTTTGCCGATACCTTGCCATCAACGCCCGCCTGATTCAGCCCCGCACGATACTGGAGCGAGCCATCGTGACCGGCCAGCGGCAGCATGGAGATAAAGTTAAGCTCATTATCATGCTGGGCAATATATTGCAGCACCTGCATCATGGTGGCTGGTGCAATCAGGTTATGGCGCGACAGGCCTGAACCATCGGCAATAATGGTATTGCCCAAATCGATACCGGCCTGCTGACGCAGGATTTGACGCACCGCATCAGAACCGGCACGCCAGGTTCCCGGTACACCAAGACGAGCATGACCGATGGTGCGAAAAACGGTATCGGCAATCATGTTGTCGGACTTTTTCAGCATGATCCGCAGGAGATCGTGCAGTGGAGCAGATTGTGTGGTGGCCAGAACCGTTCCCGGCTCGTTAGCCAGCGTCTGACGCAGCAGCGTGCCGCTGTAGGTGATCCCTGCTTGCGCCAGCTCAGACTTCAGAATCACGCCAGCATAACTGGCTCCGTCCTGAATGGCGAATGCCAGTGGTAACGGCTCACTGCGTTGCGGCAGGCAGCCGGTTAAGGTGTAGCGGTTCAGATCGCCTGTCACCACGTCAAGTTCACAGTACTGAGCTTCAGACGAGCCGCGGGCCAGGGTTCTCACCTGGCTAAACATGGTCACCGGGTAGTAAGAGGCGACGCGGATAAAGGCCAGATCGCCAGGCTTCTGTGCACTGTAAAGCGAGATAGAAAAACAGTTACGGTCGACGATGGCGGCAGCCGGAGGCGCGCTGAAACACTGGGTCATGTCGTTCCACGGCCAGCCAGGTGCTTTGTCATGGCTGGCGAAAACCGAGGTATCAATCAGGACGTTACCTTCGATGCGCTGAACGCCGGCTTTTTTCAGCGTCGCCACCATATTGCGAATATCCTGGCGTCTGAGAGTCGGGTCGCCTCCAAAACGGGCGATGAGATCGCCTTTCAGCACGCCGCTATCAAGGCTGCCCTTGGTTTCGAGGGTGGTCGTGAAACGGAAATCCGGCCCGAGCTGGAGCAGGGCGGCCAGCGCGGTGATCACCTTCTGAGTACTGGCAGGCAGTGCCATCTGCTGACTGTGAAAATCTATCTCCGGCGTAGGGGAGCCAACCTTTTGCGCCATGAAGGCGAGGTTCGCACCCGCGGGAAGCTGGGTGATGTAGTCGTCAATATTCGCCGCCTGAGCGCTAAACGCTATGCCGGCAGTCAATCCGATGATAAATCTGGAAAATCGCATAATCTCGCGCTAACAACCTGAAACCGAGCCGTCATACTACGGTGCAATACCCTGTAAAGTAAACGATGACCCATAGTGAACTTCAGGGTAAAATACTTATCAAATTGAAAATTGCTGCTGACCTGGGGAATGTTTTCCGGGTTGGTTTTCTTTTTGCTCCTGTCCTGCCTATGGCCTGGCCGGTTGCGGAACGGAAGCATCCGTTCCATGAAGGAATGATAAAGAGGTATAACAAATGCAAGCTATTCCGATGACCTTACGTGGTGCCGAAAAACTGCGCGAAGAACTGGATTTTCTGAAATCCGTTCGTCGCCCTGAAATCATTGCTGCGATTGCCGATGCGCGTGAGCATGGCGATCTGAAAGAGAACGCTGAATATCATGCAGCCCGCGAACAGCAAGGTTTCTGCGAAGGTCGTATCAAGGATATTGAAGCCAAACTGTCTAATGCACAGGTGATTGATATCACTAAAATGCCGAACAACGGCCGAGTGATTTTCGGCGCGACGGTCAATGTTCTGAATCTCGATACTGATGAAGAGCAGACATACCGCATCGTGGGTGATGATGAGGCTGACTTTAAGCAAAATCTGATCTCTGTGAATTCACCGATTGCGCGTGGTCTGATCGGTAAAGAGCAGGATGATGTGGTGACAATCCGCACGCCTGGTGGCGAAGTAGAATATGAAATTATTAAGGTCGAGTACCTTTAACCCGTATTTCCCGCTACCATGTTGATGGATTGTAAAGAAAGGAAAAAGGCCGCATAGCGGCCTTTTATCAACGTCCGGAGCATGGCATTTTGCTCGTCTACCCGTAGAAATCCCTCGTTTTACACAAAGTTGTGTAGAGTTTCAGGATATTCTTAGCGTGGCAGCGAGATTTTACGCTCTTTAGTTGGGCGATACAGGACCAGCGTTTTACCGATGACCTGTACGTTACAGGCGCCGGTTTCGCGCACGATAGCTTCCACGATCAAGGTTTTCGTTTCGCGGTCTTCCGATGCGATTTTCACCTTGATGAGCTCATGGTGCTCTAACGCTTGTTCGATCTCGGCCAGTACCCCTTCGGTCAAACCATTATTGCCAAGCATAACTACCGGCTTGAGCGGATGTGCCAGACCTTTCAGGTGCTGTTTTTGTTTAGTACTCAGATTCATCGTATTTTTTTGCTTACGTTGGGATTGAAAACGGTTCATTCTACCGCCATCTCCCATATATCGCCAAACTACCGTGTCGATTTTTACGTCGCAAAGTATGATGAACCCGAAATGGGAATGTTAAATGACAGGTAAAAAGCGTTCTGCCAGCTCAAGTCGCTGGCTTCAGGAACACTTTAGCGATAAATATGTCCTCCAGGCGCAGAAAAAGGGGTTACGTTCCCGCGCCTGGTTTAAACTTGATGAAATACAGCAAGGTGACAAAATTTTTAAACCGGGGATGACGATTGTTGACCTCGGCGCTGCCCCCGGTGGCTGGTCGCAATATGCGGTTACCCAAATCGGAAACAGCGGCCGCATTATCGCTTGCGATCTTTTACCGATGGATCCAATCGTTGGTGTGGACTTCCTTCAGGGCGATTTTCGTGATGAATTAGTCCTGAAAGCGTTACTGGATCGTGTAGGTGACAGTAAAGTACAGGTTGTCATGTCCGATATGGCGCCAAATATGTGTGGAACACCGGCGGTGGATATTCCCCGGGCCATGTATTTGGTAGAGCTGGCGCTTGGAATGGCTCGTGATGTATTAGCGCCAGGTGGTAGTTTTGTAGTGAAGGTGTTCCAGGGCGAAGGCTTCGATGAGTATCTTAGAGAAATTCGCTCCCTGTTTACGAAGGTCAAAGTTCGTAAGCCGGACTCTTCTCGCGCCCGTTCGCGTGAAGTGTACATTGTAGCGACCAGGCGTAAACCATAACCGGTAGATTTCAAACGAAAGTTTGAAAGACGCTGGATATAGAGTATCCTGACGCTGTTTTTAACACAGTTGTAATAAGAGGTTAATCCCTTGAGTGACATGGCGAAAAACCTAATACTCTGGCTGGTCATTGCCGTTGTGCTGATGTCAGTATTCCAGAGCTTTGGGCCCAGCGAGTCTAATGGCCGTAAGGTGGATTATTCAACCTTCCTGCAGGAGGTCAACCAGGATCAGGTTCGCGAAGCGCGTATCAACGGACGTGAGATCAACGTTACCAAGAAAGATAGTAACCGTTACACGACTTACATTCCGGTTAACGATCCGAAGCTGCTCGACAACCTGTTGACGAAAAACGTCAAAGTGGTTGGCGAACCGCCGGAAGAGCCGAGCCTGCTGGCTTCCATCTTCATTTCCTGGTTCCCGATGCTGTTGCTGATCGGCGTCTGGATCTTCTTTATGCGGCAAATGCAGGGCGGCGGCGGAAAGGGCGCGATGTCCTTCGGCAAAAGCAAAGCCCGTATGCTGACGGAAGACCAGATCAAAACCACTTTTGCTGATGTCGCCGGTTGCGATGAAGCGAAAGAGGAAGTCGGTGAGCTGGTTGAATACCTGCGTGAGCCGAGCCGTTTCCAGAAGCTGGGCGGTAAAATCCCGAAAGGCGTCCTAATGGTCGGCCCTCCGGGTACCGGTAAAACGCTGCTGGCGAAGGCTATCGCCGGTGAAGCAAAAGTACCGTTCTTCACAATTTCAGGTTCTGACTTCGTAGAAATGTTTGTTGGTGTGGGCGCATCCCGTGTGCGTGACATGTTCGAACAAGCTAAGAAAGCAGCACCGTGCATTATCTTCATCGATGAAATCGACGCCGTAGGCCGCCAGCGTGGCGCGGGTCTGGGCGGTGGTCACGATGAACGTGAACAGACACTTAACCAGATGCTGGTTGAGATGGATGGTTTTGAAGGCAACGAAGGCATCATTGTTATCGCTGCAACTAACCGTCCTGACGTTCTTGACCCTGCGCTGCTGCGTCCTGGTCGTTTCGACCGTCAGGTTGTGGTTGGGCTGCCGGATGTTCGCGGTCGTGAACAGATTTTGAAAGTTCACATGCGTCGCGTCCCGCTGTCGCCAGATATCGATGCGGCTATCATTGCGCGCGGTACTCCAGGCTTCTCCGGTGCTGACCTGGCAAACCTGGTCAACGAAGCGGCACTGTTTGCTGCCCGTGGCAACAAACGCGTCGTATCGATGGTTGAGTTCGAAAAAGCGAAAGACAAAATCATGATGGGTGCGGAACGTCGCTCCATGGTGATGACGGAAGCGCAGAAAGAATCTACCGCTTACCACGAAGCGGGCCACGCGATTATCGGCCGTCTGGTGCCAGAGCACGATCCGGTCCACAAGGTAACGATTATCCCACGCGGTCGTGCGTTGGGTGTGACTTTCTTCCTGCCGGAAGGCGATGCTATCAGCGCCAGCCGCCAGAAACTGGAAAGTCAGATTTCAACTCTGTACGGTGGTCGTCTGGCGGAAGAGATTATCTACGGCGTTGAGCATGTTTCTACCGGTGCGTCTAACGACATTAAAGTCGCGACTAATCTGGCACGTAACATGGTGACGCAGTGGGGCTTCTCTGACAAACTCGGTCCGCTGCTGTATGCGGAAGAAGAGGGCGAAGTCTTCCTGGGCCGTAGCGTCGCGAAAGCGAAGCATATGTCCGATGAGACTGCACGTATCATCGACCAGGAAGTGAAGTCACTGGTTGAACGTAACTACAATCGTGCTCGTCAGATTCTGAACGACAACATGGACATCCTGCATTCGATGAAAGATGCGCTCATGAAATATGAGACTATCGATGCACCGCAGATTGATGACCTGATGGCTCGTCGTGACGTTCGCCCGCCAGCTGGCTGGGAAGATCCGAACGGCAGCAATAATTCTGGCAACAATGGTACGCCAAGTGCGCCGCGCCCGGTCGATGAACCGCGTACGCCGAACCCGGGCAGCACCATGTCAGAGCAACTGGGCGACAAATAAGTCAGTTGCTGTTGATGTTGTTGTAGATATCGAAACCCCGGGGCGCCTGCCGCTCCGGGGTTTTTCTTTTTATTAACCCTTCCTGATTCAGGGATTTCGTGATGAAACTCGCAGCCCAGGGCTCAATCCTCGACCTCTCCCATCCGCATGTGATGGGGATCCTTAACGTGACTCCCGACTCCTTCTCGGACGGCGGCACACATAATTCACTGGTAGAAGCGGTGAAACATGCCAATCTGATGATTAACGCGGGAGCGACTATCATTGATATCGGTGGTGAATCGACGCGCCCTGGTGCGTTAGATGTCAGCGTCGAGGAAGAGTTAGCGCGCGTTATCCCTGTGGTGGAGGCCATTGCCCAGCGTTTTGAAGTCTGGATCTCTGTGGATACATCGAAACCTGAAGTGATCCGTGAGTCTGCGCGGGCAGGGGCGCATATTATTAACGACATCCGCTCGCTGACCGAACCTGGTGCCCTGGAAGCCGCCGCGCAAACCGGGCTGCCGGTATGTCTGATGCATATGCAGGGCCAGCCGAAAACCATGCAGGAAGCGCCGAAGTATGACGATGTTTTTGCTGATGTTGTCCGCTTCTTCACCGAACATATCGTGCGTTGCGAGCAGGCTGGCATCGCAAAAGAGAAATTGTTGCTCGACCCAGGATTCGGTTTCGGTAAAAATCTTTCCCATAATTATGCGCTGCTTGCTCGACTTGGTGAGTTCCACCATTTTGGCCTCCCCCTGTTGGTCGGTATGTCACGTAAATCGATGGTGGGTCAATTGCTCAACGTCGGACCGACGGAGCGCCTCAGCGGCAGCCTGGCTTGTGCAGTAATTGCAGCGATGCAGGGCGCGCAGATCATTCGCGTCCATGACGTCAAAGAAACGGTAGAAGCGCTACGCGTGGTGGAAGCCACACTGAGCACAAAGGAAAATAAACGTTATGAGTAACCGCAAATATTTTGGCACCGATGGTATCCGTGGCCGCGTAGGCGATGCGCCTATTACTCCGGAGTTCGTACTCAAGCTGGGCTGGGCAGCGGGGAAGGTATTGGCACGTCACGGTTCAAGGAAAATTATCATCGGTAAAGATACTCGTATCTCCGGCTATATGCTGGAGTCGGCGCTGGAAGCGGGACTGGCTGCCGCAGGGTTGTCGGCCTCTTTCACTGGCCCAATGCCAACGCCAGCGGTGGCTTACCTGACGCGAGCCTTCCGCGCAGAAGCCGGGATTGTGATTTCTGCTTCTCACAATCCGTTCTATGACAACGGTATCAAGTTCTTCTCCATTGAAGGCACCAAGTTGCCGGACAATGTCGAAGAAGCCATTGAAGCCGAAATGGAAAAAGAGCTGACCTGCGTCGATTCTGCCGAGTTAGGCAAAGCCAGCCGTATTGTCGATGCGGCAGGCCGTTACATCGAGTTCTGTAAAGGTACCTTCCCGAACGAACTGAGCCTGAATGCTCTGAAAGTCGTGGTTGATTGCGCGCACGGGGCGACCTATCACATTGCGCCGAATGTGTTCCGTGAACTGGGTGCCCAGGTGATTGCGATGGGCTGCGAACCCAACGGTCTCAATATCAATGAAGAGGTCGGGGCGACGGATGTGCGTGCCCTGCAGGCGCGCGTATTGGCGGAAAAAGCCGATCTTGGTATTGCCTACGATGGCGATGGCGACCGCGTCATTATGGTCGACCATGAAGGTAACAAGGTCGACGGCGACCAGATTCTGTATATCATCGCCCGTGAAGGATTGCGTCAGGGTCAGCTGCGCGGCGGCGCGGTGGGGACGCTGATGAGCAATATGGGGCTGGAACTGGCGCTCAAACAACTGGGGATCCCGTTTGTTCGGGCAAAAGTGGGCGACCGCTATGTCCTTGAGAAGCTGCAGGAGAAAGGCTGGCGTATCGGGGCCGAAAACTCCGGCCACGTTATCCTGTTGGACAAAACCACGACCGGTGATGGCATCGTTGCCAGCCTGCAGGTCGTAGCGGCAATGGTGCGTAACCATATGAGCCTGCATGACCTGTGCAGCGGCATGAAAATGTTCCCGCAAATTCTGGTTAACGTGCGCTTCACCGAAGGCAGCGGTAACCCGCTGGAGCACGAAAACGTGAAGGCGGTCATGGCGGAAGTGGAAGCGGCATTAGGCAACCGCGGTCGCGTGCTGCTGCGTAAATCGGGTACCGAGCCGTTAATTCGCGTGATGGTTGAAGGTGAACGCGAAGAGCAGGTACATGATTTTGCGCACCGGATCGCAGATGCAGTGAAAAATGCCTGATTAAGCCAATGTGCTTCTCCGGCCTGTTTAACAGGGTGACCCGGAGCAGGGTGATAATCATGTAGGCTGATGTGGTTCTATGTGTTTAAAAAGGCGGCGTTTGCCGCCTTTTTCTTCGACCCAAAAGCGCATTTTGCTGTTTTTTTCCGCAGTTGATACAATGCACCGAAATTGCCCTTGCGAAGGTCATTCGCTTTGGTTAGTATTCACACCCGCTTCAGTGGGAAACGTTAATGCGTCCCGCTTTATTGGTTGAAGCAATTGGTATGCGGCGAATCCGCAAGGAACAGGTTGATTATGCAAGAAGCTCTTTTAGTTGTTTTCCTTATTGTGGCGATTGGTCTTGTTGGCCTGATCATGCTGCAGCAAGGTAAAGGCGCTGATATGGGAGCCTCCTTCGGAGCAGGCGCTTCCGGCACGTTGTTTGGATCCAGCGGTTCTGGTAACTTCATGACCCGCATGACAGGTATCCTGGCAGCGTTGTTCTTCATCATCAGTCTGGTGCTGGGTAATATCAATAGCAACAAGACCAATAAAGGAAGTGAGTGGGATAACCTGAGCGCGCCGAAAACCGAGCAAACTCAACCCGCAGCACCGGCGCAGCCGAGCAGCGATATCCCGCACTAAGATTTCTGTACCGAGGTGGTGGAATTGGTAGACACGCTACCTTGAGGTGGTAGTGCCCTAACGGGCTTGTGGGTTCGAGTCCCATCCTCGGTACCAATATTCCAAAGAAAAGACGCTGAAAAGCGTCTTTTTTTTCGCCTGCAATTTGTGTTTGTTTATTTATAAATAACTCTTCACTGGTCTTGAACCCTGCGTAATCGCTAAAGTCGCGCCCATCTATTCAGAAGAGGTGAAGTGACGCAGATGAAAAAATTCAGGTCGTTTATTATCGCAGGCGTCCTGTGTTTGTCCGGGTGCAGTGCCACGCCATCGGCGGATACCGTCGATACCATTAATACCTTAACGGTGCCGGTATTACACAGTGATGCACAACCTTCAGGACAAAGTGGCCAGGCGGTCGTTAGCTGTTTTCAGGATAATACTGCGTTGATTGGTAGCCTGAGCCAGTCGCTCAAAGATAACTACTTACAGGATGTCTCGAAGAAAGACATTTTCGATAAAGACAGTGATGCGTTCCATGTCTATAGCGCGCTGACGAAACTGGAACAGATGTCTGCAATGAATGAGGTTTATCGTAAAGAGAACAATATTGCAGGTCTGCGGGTGATCAACCGGCTACTGAAAACCGTACCCGCGGTTGCTTAAGTGAATGAGGGATTGCCAAAGGCAATCCCTTTTGCGTGCCATCAGAAACGGAAGTTGAAGCCTGCATAAGCCCCATCGGCGAGCGTGTTGTCGCGATGGCTATTTTTCCCCGCCATATCGATGTAGCGATATCCTGCTTCAATACTCAGCGATTTAATGACGTTCACCCGTACCCCGGCGTTAGCTTCGACATAGTCATCGACGCCGCTGGACATGGAATCCGGGGAATAATAGGTCTCACCAAACAGGGTAAAGAAATCGCCCAATGGCAGCTGCGCACCACCACCCATCGCGACCGCATAGCCTTCATCGCCATCCTTCGGATTCAGGTACAGCGCTTTCCCCCCAAGGGTCAAAAGAAACGGACCGAGGTTAAAGTTATAGCCCATACCTAACCCGGCAACATCACCATCGTTATCGCTGTGTGCCCAGTTGCCGTTGAACGTCATGCCCGGATCTTCCGCGCCGAAACTGGCTGAGAGATTAGTGAACTCCTCTCCCGCTTCGCCGTGCAAATTAACGGATGCGCAGGCAGCGCTGCTTGCGCTGAGAGCTGCAACTAACAGAACTGATTTCGGAGTGATCATGCTCATTGTTGAATTCCTTCAGGTAAAAAAATACCCGATACGAGCGTTCGGGCAAATGATTAACGGTTTTTTGGGTTTAATCGTTATTAGCTGAAGCACTTTCCGTTATCACCAGCACGGTAGGGAGATCGAACTTATGCTGTGCAGATGGCCGGAAGCGTCGCAGGCATGCTCTGACAACGGCACAGGTGATATCAAGAATCAGACCGCGTCTTCAGGGATAGCTGAAAGCGCATGTCTCTGCGTCCATTGGTGTACCGAAGCACGTTGGTGAGTGGAGCAGGGAATACCATCGCCATTTCTGAGCCTGTTTTTCAGCTTTCAGTACACTTTTCAGTGTGATAAATACAGGGGCTCAGAATAAAAGTATTTATCGCTTGTCGTTATCGTTTGTTTGTTTAAATTTAAATTCGCTTGCCGGTACACGGCGCGACGACGATAGATAAGCGATAAATAGCGTGATGGCTAATTAGAATTTCTCAGGAAGTGAATTTACGTTTTGCAGATAACCGCCACGGGCGAACTCAATGTAGCCTCCCTTTTTTAACGCCGACAGGACATTGAGAATGCTGCTGCGTGAAAGGTGGGTACGGTCCTGGATATATTCAAGAATGGAGACGCGTAAGCGTGTCTCTTCCGGTAACAGCAGCATCTCCATCAGATGATTGCGGATAACCGAATAGGTGCGTTGTTGTAATACCAGATCGTCGCGATAAACCAGGTAAGAGGTGTGGTATGCCAGCAGGCGGGTGACCTCTTCCCACAAATTATGTTCGCGGAACAGTTTGATGGCGTGCTCACTATCGATACGTAATACATCGGAGGCGACCTCGGCACGCAGAGCATGGCTATGGCTGGGTTGCAATATTTCCGCTACGCCAAACAGATGCGGTTCATACACCGTCACAATCAATAATTTGTCGGAAGAACGGATGACCGATAGCTCGCCTTTTTTTAAAAGATAGAGCTGCGTTTTGCCTTTATAGCTTGGGGTCAGCCGTTTTCTGGCGACAACGTTCATGGGTGTCGCGTACGGTTCTAGGATTTCCAGAAGACGGTTGATTGCCTGGTTTGGCCTGACCGGGGGATTAATATTCATTGAGATCCTCACGGGGTCAAGGATAAATGTATTCGGCTGATTATAGACAACAATTATAAGAAATTGCGACAGGTAAAAATTTGGGGGGGTTATTTGCACGCCGGTGGTAACACAGCACAGTAAAAAGCCGACGGATTAGCGTCGGCTTAGTGCACAGGGAAAAAGAGCTTATTTGTCTCTGTTTTCCAGGTTTTCAACCTGAGGAAGGCCGGTCGCCGAGGAGGCGGTCAGCAGACCCGATTGCGCGTAACCAAACAGCTTGTCACGGGTGTCGGTGATATCCAGATTACGCATTGTCAGCTGGCCAATACGGTCTTCTGCGGAGAACATTGAGTCACCTTTTTCCATCGTTAAACGCTCTGCCTTGTAGGTCAGATTGTCGGAGACGGTGTTGAGGATCGAGTAATCGTTACCGCGACGCAGTTCCAGCGTGACTTCGCCGGTGATGGCGCTCGCCACCCAACGTTGCAGGGCGTCACGCAGCATCAGCGCCTGTGAGTCAAACCAACGGCCCTGATACAGCAGACGGCCTAACTGACGCCCGTGAGCGTGATACTGCTCGATGGTATCTTCGTTATGGATGCCGGTCAGCAGACGCTCGTAGGCGATATGCAGCAGCGCCATCCCCGGGGCTTCGTAGATGCCACGGCTTTTTGCTTCGATGATGCGGTTTTCGATCTGGTCACTCATACCCAGACCATGACGGCCACCGATGCGGTTCGCTTCAAGCATCAGCTCAACATCATCACTGAAGGTTTTACCGTTCAATGCCACAGGATGACCCTGCTCGAAACGGATGGTAACTTCTTCAGCTGGAATTTTTATGCTCTCATCCCAGAATTTGACGCCCATAATCGGGTTAACGATTTTGACGCTGGAGTTCAGGAACTCCAGATCTTTCGCTTCGTGGGTGGCGCCCAGCATGTTGGAGTCGGTGGAGTAGGCTTTTTCTACCGACATTTTGTAGTCAAAGCCGCAGGCTATCATAAACTCGGACATCTCCTGACGGCCGCCCAGTTCATCGATAAAGTCGCTATCCAGCCACGGTTTGTAGATTTTCAGTTCGGCGTTGGTGAGCAGGCCATAACGATAGAAACGTTCGATATCGTTGCCTTTATAAGTACTGCCGTCACCCCAGATGTTCACGCCGTCTTCTTTCATCGCAGCAACCAGCATAGTGCCTGTTACCGCACGACCCAGCGGGGTAGTGTTAAAGTAGGTCAGGCCACCAGTGGTATTGTGGAATGCGCCACACTGGATAGCAGCGATACCTTCTGCGACCAACTGCTTACGGCAGTCGATCAGACGAGCGCCTTCGGCACCGTACTCTTTGGCGCGACGAGGAATCGCATCGTAGTCCTCTTCGTCCGGCTGACCCAGGTTCGCGGTATAGGCATAAGGCACAGCGCCTTTTTTGCGCATCCACAGCAGTGCGGCGCTGGTATCCAGTCCACCAGAGAAAGCGATACCAATGCGTTGACCAACCGGGAGATGCTTAAGAATCGTCGTCATAAAATAAAACCCTGCTAGATAGACTGTTGTGAGTTCGGTTTATCAAGTCGTAAAACCTGTCCCATTTGACTATATCTGCCTGCCGTTGTTTTTCCGGACTCCGCACATAATCGTGGCGAACATTGACGCTGCTCTGGTGACTGCGCGCTTTCCGTGGCCAAAGAGGCGGTAACAATAGTATCAAGTGGAACAGTTTTTTATTGCATGTTTATGCATTAATTGTGAGTTTTCATTTAATCATCTTTTGCGGATGACAGGAAGTGCTTCATTGCGTTTTTGCTAAAAAAGAGCGAAATGACAGCACAAACGGAAACAGGACATGATGAAATACATGTTGACAAAATATAGGGTTTATCAATAAACTTTACCACGATTTTATGTCCCGTCCTCGGTACCAAATCCCAGCAGTATTTGCGTCTTTTACTCATTAAGAGTAAAATATGCCACGTTTCAGGCGCGGGGTGGAGCAGCCTGGTAGCTCGTCGGGCTCATAACCCGAAGGTCGTCGGTTCAAATCCGGCCCCCGCAACCACTTTCCCATTGAGTACTTTTTCAAATATACTGTGAGGACCTGGTCCTTCGTAGCCGAATTTGAAAGAATTCTCCTGGAAGGTGTTCCAGATCGCAGTTGCGATCGCAGGGTTCAGTTATCTAAAACCCCGATTTATCGGGGTTTTTTGTTATCTGACTTCAGAATAACTGGGCGATACGCCCTTTTTTTATGTCTTGGGGGTGGGTTTGTCCACATTAGAGCAAAAATTAACAGAGATGCTCACTGCGCCAGTTGAAGCGCTTGGCTTTGAGCTGGTCGGCATCGAATTCGTTCGCGGTCGCACGTCTACACTGCGCATCTATATTGATAGTGATGATGGCATCAATGTTGATGATTGTGCTGATGTGAGCCACCAGGTCAGCGCTGTCATGGATGTCGAAGATCCAATCACCGTAGCTTACAACCTGGAAGTGTCTTCACCTGGCCTTGATCGCCCGATGTTTACCGCCGAACACTACGCGCGTTTTTCCGGTGAGGAAGTCTCGCTGGTACTGCGTATGGCGGTACAGAACCGTCGCAAATGGCAGGGCATTATCAAAGCGGTAGACGGTGAAATGATCACGGTAACCGTTGAAGGCAAAGATGAAGTGTTCGCGCTGAGTAACATCCAGAAGGCGAACCTGGTTCCCCACTTTTAACAGTCTGGATTGAGGTGAAAGGCCCCGATGAACAAAGAAATTTTGGCTGTTGTTGAAGCCGTTTCCAACGAAAAAGCGCTGCCGCGCGAAAAGATTTTCGAAGCACTGGAAAGTGCACTGGCAACGGCGACCAAGAAAAAATACGAACAAGAGATCGATGTGCGTGTGAGCATCGATCGTCGTAGCGGTGATTTTGACACTTTCCGTCGCTGGTTGGTCGTAGAAGAAGTGACCCAGCCGACGCGCGAAATCACGCTGGAAGCGGCGCGCTACGAAGACGAAAGCATGAATCCTGGCGATTACGTTGAAGACCAGATTGAATCCGTCACCTTCGACCGTATCACCACGCAGACCGCGAAACAGGTTATCGTGCAGAAAGTCCGTGAAGCTGAGCGCGCCATGGTTGTCGATCAGTTCCGTGAGCACGAAGGTGAAATCATCACCGGCGTGGTGAAGAAGGTAAACCGCGATAACATCACTCTGGATTTGGGCAGCAATGCTGAAGCCGTGATCCTGCGTGAAGATATGCTGCCGCGTGAAAACTTCCGTCCTGGTGACCGTATTCGCGGCGTTTTGTACGCTGTTCGTCCGGAAGCTCGTGGTGCTCAGCTGTTCGTCACCCGTTCCAAGCCGGAAATGCTGATCGAACTGTTCCGCATTGAAGTGCCAGAAATCGGCGAAGAAGTGCTCGAAATTAAAGCGGCTGCCCGCGATCCTGGCTCCCGTGCGAAGATTGCAGTAAAAACTAACGATAAGCGTATCGATCCGGTTGGCGCTTGCGTTGGTATGCGTGGTGCGCGCGTTCAGGCGGTTTCTACCGAGCTGGGCGGTGAGCGTATCGATATCGTCCTGTGGGATGATAACCCGGCGCAGTTCGTGATTAACGCAATGGCTCCGGCTGATGTCGCGTCCATCGTGGTTGATGAAGATAAACACACCATGGATATCGCGGTTGAAGCAGGCAACCTGGCGCAGGCGATTGGCCGTAACGGTCAGAACGTCCGTCTGGCCTCGCAGCTGAGCGGCTGGGAACTCAACGTCATGACCGTTGATGACCTGCAGGCGAAGCATCAGGCTGAAGCCCACGCGGCGATCGATACCTTCACTAAATATCTTGATATTGATGAAGATTTCGCCACGATGTTGGTTGAAGAAGGCTTCGCTACGCTGGAAGAACTGGCCTATGTGCCGGTAAAAGAACTGCTGGAAATCGACGGCCTCGATGAAGACACCGTTGAAGCACTTCGTGAGCGTGCGAAAAACGCGCTGACCACGTTGGCGCTGGCTCAGGAAGAAAGCCTGGGAGATACTAAACCTGCTGAAGATTTACTGAATCTCGAAGGTTTAGAACGTTTGATGGCTTTCAAACTGGCTGCCCGTGGCGTTTGTACGCTGGAAGATCTCGCCGAGCAGGGCATTGATGATCTGGCTGATATCGAAGGGTTGACCGACGAAAAAGCCGGAGAGCTCATCATGGCCGCCCGTAATATTTGTTGGTTCGGCGACGAAGCGTAATAAACTGTAGCAGGAAGGAACAGCATGACAGATGTGACCATTAAAGCGCTGGCCTCAGAGATTCAGACCTCTGTGGATCGCCTGATACAGCAATTTGCTGATGCAGGGATTCGCAAATCGGCTGATGATTCTGTGACAGCGCAAGAGAAACAGACCTTGTTGTCGCACCTTAACCGTGAACACGGCTCGGCGCCCGACAAGTTAACGCTGCAGCGCAAAACGCGCAGCACGTTGAATATTCCAGGTACCGGTGGAAAGAGTAAATCGGTACAAATCGAAGTCCGCAAGAAACGCACCTTTGTGAAACGCGATCCGCAAGAGGCAGAACGCCTTGCCGCGGAAGAGCAGGCGCAGCGTGAAGCGGAAGAGCAAGCCCATCGTGAGGCAGAAGAAACTGCCAAGCGAGAGGCGCAATTAAAAGCTGAACGTGAGGCCGCAGAACAAGCTAAACGTGAAGTCGCTGAGAAAGCGAAACGTGAAGCCGCGGAAAAAGACAAAGTGAGCAATCAACAAACCGACGATATGACCAAAACCGCCCAGGCTGAAAAGATCCGCCGTGAAAACGAATCAGCAGAGCTGAAGCGCAAATCGGAAGAAGAAGCGCGCCGTAAGCTTGAAGAAGAAGCGCGTCGTGTTGCGGAAGATGCCCGCCGCATGGCCGAAGAAAATGAGAAAAATGGTGTGAATGCCGAGCCGACTGAAGACACCAGCGATTACCACGTAACCACCTCTCAGCATGCTCGTCAGGCTGAAGACGACAACGATCGCGAAGTTGAAGGCGGTCGTGGCCGTGGTCGTAACGCCAAAGCCGCACGTCCTCAGAAGAAAGGTAACAAGCACGCAGAATCCAAAGCCGACCGTGAAGAGGCTCGTGCAGCCGTTCGTGGCGGTAAAGGTGGTAAGCGTAAAGGTTCTTCTCTGCAACAGGGCTTCCAGAAGCCTGCGCAGGCTGTAAACCGTGACGTTATCATTGGTGAAACCATCACCGTGGGTGATCTGGCCAACAAAATGGCCGTCAAAGGTTCTCAGGTCATCAAAGCAATGATGAAGCTGGGCGCAATGGCGACTATCAACCAGGTCATCGACCAGGAAACCGCACAGCTGGTTGCCGAAGAGATGGGCCACAAAGTTATCCTGCGTCGTGAAAACGAGCTGGAAGAAGCGGTAATGAGCGACCGTGATACTGGCGCTGCGGCAGAAGCCCGTGCACCGGTTGTGACCATTATGGGTCACGTTGACCACGGTAAAACCTCTCTGCTGGACTACATTCGTTCAACGAAAGTGGCATCCGGTGAAGCGGGCGGCATTACCCAGCACATTGGTGCATATCACGTTGAAACTGAAAACGGGATGATCACCTTCCTGGATACCCCGGGTCACGCCGCGTTTACCTCCATGCGTGCTCGTGGTGCTCAGGCAACGGATATCGTTGTTCTGGTTGTTGCTGCCGATGATGGCGTGATGCCGCAAACTATCGAAGCTATCCAGCACGCGAAAGCAGCGCAGGTTCCGGTAGTCGTTGCAGTGAACAAAATCGACAAACCAGAAGCTGATATGGATCGTGTTAAAAACGAACTGTCTCAGTACGGTGTTATGCCGGAAGAGTGGGGCGGCGAATCTCAGTTCATCCCAGTATCTGCGAAAGCCGGTACCGGTATCGACGATCTGCTGAACGCCATCCTGCTGCAGGCTGAAGTTCTGGAGCTGAAAGCCGTGCGTAATGGTATGGCAAGCGGTGCGGTTATCGAATCCTTCCTGGATAAAGGTCGTGGTCCGGTTGCTACCGTTCTGGTACGTGAAGGTACCTTGAACAAAGGCGATATCGTTCTGTGTGGCTTCGAATATGGCCGCGTTCGTGCAATGCGTAACGAACTGGGTCAGGAAGTTCTGGAAGCAGGTCCGTCCATTCCGGTGGAAATCCTCGGTCTGTCCGGTGTTCCGGCTGCCGGTGATGAAGTGACCGTTGTTCGTGACGAGAAAAAAGCGCGTGAAGTTGCGCTGTATCGTCAGGGCAAATTCCGCGAAGTCAAACTGGCACGTCAGCAGAAGTCTAAGCTTGAGAACATGTTTGCTAACATGACTGAAGGCGAAGTTCACGAAGTGAACGTGGTACTGAAAGCGGACGTTCAGGGTTCAGTGGAAGCGATCTCTGACTCTTTACTGAAACTGTCTACCGACGAAGTGAAAGTGAAGATCATTGGTTCTGGTGTCGGTGGTATTACCGAAACCGACGCGACTCTGGCTGCGGCATCCAACGCCATCCTGGTGGGCTTCAACGTACGTGCTGATGCCTCTGCACGTAAAGTTATCGAAGCGGAAAGCCTGGATCTGCGTTACTACTCCGTCATCTATAACCTGATCGACGAAGTGAAAGCAGCAATGAGCGGCATGCTGTCTCCGGAACTGAAACAGCAGATCATTGGTCTGGCTGAAGTGCGTGATGTGTTCAAATCGCCGAAATTTGGCGCCATCGCGGGCTGTATGGTTACCGAAGGTATCATCAAGCGTCATAACCCAATCCGCGTTCTGCGCGACAACGTGGTTATCTACGAAGGCGAGCTGGAATCCCTGCGCCGCTTCAAAGATGACGTTAACGAAGTCCGTAACGGCATGGAATGTGGTATCGGTGTTAAGAACTACAACGACGTTCGCGTTGGCGATATGATCGAAGTATTCGAAATCATTGAAATCCAACGTACTATCGCTTAATTGCTGATGGTAGGCCGGGTTAGCACAGCGCCACCCGGCACGCATTCTAAAAAGGGGCTAAGGCCCCTTTTTTGTCTTTATCTGGAGAATCTATTATGGCGAAAGAATTCGGTCGCCCGCAGCGTGTGGCTCAGGAGATGCAAAAAGAAATTGCTATCATCCTGCAGCGTGAAATTAAAGACCCGCGTCTGGGTATGATGACGACAGTCTCTGGCGTTGAAATGTCCCGCGATCTGGCTTATGCCAAAGTGTTTGTGACCTTTCTGAACGACAAAGACGAAGCCGCGGTTAAAGCGGGTATCAAAGCGTTACAGGAAGCATCTGGCTTTATCCGTTCTCTGCTGGGTAAAGCGATGCGCCTGCGCATCGTGCCGGAACTGACCTTCTTCTACGACAACTCACTGGTCGAAGGGATGCGCATGTCCAACCTGGTGACCAGCGTGGTGAAACATGACGATGAACGTCGTGTGAACCCGGACGACAGCAAGGAGGACTAATGAGTCGTCCTCGTCGTCGCGGTCGTGATGTGCACGGCGTACTGCTGCTGGACAAGCCTCAGGGGGCCTCCAGCAACGATGTACTGCAAAAAGTAAAACGTCTTTATAACGCGAACCGGGCAGGGCACACCGGAGCGCTGGATCCGCTGGCAACCGGCATGCTGCCGGTTTGCCTTGGCGAAGCCACCAAGTTCTCTCAGTACCTGCTGGATTCCGATAAGCGCTATCGCGTGATTGCCAAACTCGGGCAGCGCACCGATACCTCCGACGCCGATGGTCAGGTGGTTGAAGAGCGCCCGCTGACATTTAGCGATGAACAGCTGGCGGCAGCGCTGGACAGTTTCCGTGGCGAAACCCAGCAGGTGCCGTCGATGTACTCGGCGCTGAAGTACCAGGGGAAAAAGCTGTACGAATATGCCCGTCAGGGGATTGACGTGCCGCGTGAAGCCCGCCCGATTACCGTCTACGAACTGCTGTTTATCCGTCATGAAGGTGACGAGCTGGAGCTGGAAATTCACTGCTCAAAAGGCACCTATATTCGTACAATTATCGACGATTTAGGTGAGAAGCTGGGCTGCGGCGCGCATGTGATTTTCCTGCGTCGTCTGGCTGTCAGCAAATATCCGGTTGAGCGGATGGTGACGCTGGAACAGCTTCAGGCGCTGGTTGAACAGGCCGCCGCGCAGGATATCCCTGCCGCGGACCTTCTTGACCCGCTGCTGATGCCGATGGACAGTCCGGCATCGGATTATCCGGTGGTTAATATTCCAGAAACATCGGCCGTTTACTTTAAGAACGGTAACCCGGTTCGCACATCAGGCGTGCCGTTTCAGGGGCTGGTTCGGGTCACCGAAGGTGAAGCCGGGACGTTTCTCGGGATGGGTGAAATTGACGATGAAGGCCGCGTGGCACCACGTCGCCTGGTTGTTGAATACCCAGCTTGAGGGCTGTTCTTGCGATAAAAGCCGGCTGCGAGTAGAATATCGCCGCTTAACGTCCGCAAAAGTGTTTTAACATTTTCGGGTGTTACATCGGGGGTCGCTGAATTAGAGATCGGCACCCTTTCTTTCTTTTCAATTTGGAGTTTTAAAATGTCTCTAAGCGTTGAAGCTAAAGCAAAAATCGTTTCTGAGTTTGGTCGTGGCGAAAACGACAGCGGTTCTACCGAAGTTCAGGTTGCACTGCTGACTGCACAGATTAACCATCTGCAGGGTCACTTCTCCGAGCATAAAAAAGATCACCACAGCCGTCGTGGTCTGCTGCGCATGGTTTCCCAGCGTCGTAAACTGCTCGACTACCTGAAACGTAAAGATGTTGCACGTTACTCTGCGCTGATCGAGCGTCTGGGTCTGCGTCGCTAATTCTGCGAGTTTCAGAAGAAGGGGCCTCAGGGCCCCTTTTTTCGACCGGGCGGCAGCAATTCACTAAAAACTCATGTATTGTTGCTATTAATGATCTTTGTGCAGAGGTTCGCGCGGCTAATGAGAGGCTTGACCTGTAGAGACGGGTAAAGGTTGTCATTAGTCGCGAGGATGCAAAAGATCGGGTCAACGATGCTATGTCGTGGATATAGCGTCACCAATTGATATAAAGGATAGAATCTTGCTAAATCCGATCGTTCGTAAATTCCAGTACGGCCAACATACCGTCACCCTGGAAACCGGCATGATGGCTCGTCAGGCCAGTGCCGCTGTCATGGTTAGCATGGATGACACTGCGGTATTCGTTACCGTTGTTGGTCAGAAAAAAGCTAAACCAGGTCAGGACTTCTTCCCGCTGACCGTTAACTACCAGGAACGTACCTACGCAGCCGGTAAAATCCCGGGTGGCTTCTTCCGTCGTGAAGGCCGTCCGAGCGAAGGCGAAACCCTGATCGCGCGTCTGATTGACCGCCCGGTTCGTCCGCTGTTCCCGGAAGGCTTCGTCAACGAAGTTCAGGTTATTGCTACCGTTGTTTCCGTTAACCCACAGGTTAACCCGGATATCGTCGCCATGATTGGTGCTTCCGCGGCTCTGTCCCTGTCTGGTATCCCATTCAACGGTCCGATCGGTTCCGCGCGTGTTGGCTACATCAATGACCAGTACGTACTGAACCCGACTCAGGATGAGCTGAAAGAAAGTAAGCTGGACCTGGTTGTTGCCGGTACCGAAGCTGCCGTACTGATGGTTGAATCCGAAGCAGAACTGCTGAGCGAAGACCAGATGCTGGGCGCAGTGGTCTTTGGCCATGAGCAGCAGCAGATTGTTATTCAGACCATCAACGACCTGGTGAAAGAAGCGGGCAAACCGCGTTGGGACTGGCAGCCTGAAGCCGTCAACGAAGCGCTGAACGCGCGCGTTGCCGCACTGGCTGAAGCTCGTCTGAGCGACGCTTACCGTATCACCGACAAGCAAGAGCGTTACGCGCAGATTGACGCGATCAAAGCTGAAGTCATCGCTACACTGGTTGCAGAAGACGAAACCCTGGACGCTAACGAACTGGGTGAAATCCTGCACGCTATCGAGAAAAATGCCGTTCGTAGCCGCGTACTGGCAGGCGAACCGCGTATCGATGGTCGTGAAAAAGATATGATCCGTGGCCTGGACGTTCGTACTGGCGTTCTGCCGCGTACTCACGGTTCTGCACTGTTCACCCGTGGCGAAACGCAGGCGCTGGTTACCGCGACCCTGGGTACTGCACGTGATGCACAGAACATTGATGAACTGATGGGCGAGCGTACTGACTCCTTCCTGTTCCACTACAACTTCCCTCCGTACTCCGTTGGTGAGACCGGCATGGTAGGTTCACCGAAGCGTCGTGAAATCGGTCACGGTCGTCTGGCTAAGCGCGGCGTGCTGGCCGTGATGCCGACCACTGAAGAATTCCCGTACACCGTACGTGTGGTTTCTGAAATCACCGAATCTAACGGTTCTTCTTCTATGGCTTCCGTGTGTGGTGCTTCTCTGGCGCTGATGGATGCTGGCGTGCCGGTGAAAGCCGCCGTTGCTGGTATCGCAATGGGCCTGGTGAAAGAAGGCGACAACTACGTTGTTCTGTCTGACATTCTGGGTGACGAAGACCACCTGGGTGATATGGACTTCAAAGTAGCGGGTTCCCGCGACGGTATCTCTGCACTGCAGATGGATATCAAAATTGAAGGTATCACCAAAGAGATCATGCAGGTTGCGCTGAACCAGGCTAAAGGTGCGCGTCTGCACATCCTGGGCGTGATGGAGCAGGCGATTAACGCGCCGCGCGGCGATATCTCTGAATTCGCACCGCGTATCCATACCATCAAGATCAGTCCGGACAAGATCAAAGACGTTATCGGTAAAGGCGGTTCCGTCATCCGTGCGCTGACCGAAGAAACCGGCACCACCATCGAAATCGAAGATGACGGTACCGTGAAAATCGCAGCAACTGATGGTGATAAAGCACAGCACGCTATCCGTCGTATCGAAGAGATTACTGCTGAGATCGAAGTGGGTCGCGTCTACAATGGTAAAGTGACCCGTATCGTAGACTTTGGCGCATTCGTTGCCATTGGCGGCGGTAAAGAAGGTCTGGTTCATATCTCTCAGATCGCCGACAAGCGCGTTGAGAAAGTGACCGATTACCTGCAGATGGGTCAGGAAGTACCGGTTAAGGTACTGGAAGTTGACCGTCAGGGCCGTGTTCGTCTGAGCATTAAAGAAGCAGCTGAACAAACTCAGCCTGCCGTTGCACCGGAAGCTCCGGCTGCTGAGCAGGGCGAGTAAGATTGCCGTTTGCCCTCCGCTCTGGCGGAGGGCTTATTACGGGCAGGACGCCTTGTTTGCAGTCGGGGAACTGGACGTTCATCCAATCGTTGTCTTCGGGAGTGGGAAATGAAGCCTTTTTTGCGCTGGTGTTTCGTGGCGACAGCTCTCACGCTGGCAGGATGCAGCAACTCTGCCTGGCGTAAGGACGCAGTCCTCGCGGTGCCATTGCAACCGACTTTGCAGCAAGAAGTGATTCTGGCGCGCATGGAACAAATTCTTGCCAGTCGGGCTTTAACCGATGACGAACGCGCACAGCTTTTATATGAGCGCGGAGTGTTGTATGATAGTCTCGGTCTGAGGGCATTAGCGCGAAATGATTTTTCACAAGCGCTGGCAATCCGACCAGATATGCCTGAAGTATTCAATTACTTAGGCATTTATTTAACGCAGGCAGGCAATTTTGATGCTGCCTATGAAGCGTTTGATTCTGTACTTGAGCTTGATCCAACTTACAACTACGCGCACTTAAATCGCGGCATCGCTCTGTATTACGGCGGTCGTGCTAAGTTAGCGCAAGATGATCTGCTGGCGTTTTATCAAGACGATCCCAATGATCCTTTCCGTAGTCTGTGGCTTTACCTCGCCGAGCGCAAACTCGACGAGAAGCAGGCACTTGAAGCACTAAAACAGCGCTTCGACAAATCGGATAAAGAACAATGGGGATGGAACATTGTCGAGTTCTACCTTAACGATATTAGCGAAAAAACGCTGATGGATCGTTTGAAGGCAGACGCAACGGATAACACCTCGCTCGCTGAGCATCTCAGTGAAACCAACTTCTATTTAGGTAAGTACTACCTAAGTCTGGGGGACAGGGACAGCGCTACGGCACTGTTCAAACTGGCGGTCGCAAACAACGTTCACAACTACGTTGAGCACCGATACGCATTGTTGGAATTATCGCTCTTGGGCCAGGAGCAAGATGACCTGGCAGAATCGGACCAGCAATAGCTGACGAACACACATCAGCC
Organism: Klebsiella sp. B345; assembly: GCF_051131735.1. Classification (NCBI taxonomy): domain Bacteria; kingdom Pseudomonadati; phylum Pseudomonadota; class Gammaproteobacteria; order Enterobacterales; family Enterobacteriaceae; genus Klebsiella; species Klebsiella sp. B345. The sequence goes on along the minus strand of NZ_CP180443.1, from coordinate 2,365,433 downwards.
CATTTTTTGTTTGCCATCACCTTTACGGGTGAGGGCGTTGTTGTTCGTTAATACACCTACTTTGAGCCGGTTCACACTTTTCAATGAAAATTACTCTAAATTTTCACGTTGAGTTATGTAGACTGGCCGCCATTAATTTTGAGGCACACGTACTACATGGCTGAATTCGAAACCACTTTTGCAGATCTGGGCCTGAAGGCTCCTATCCTTGAAGCCCTTAACGATCTGGGTTACGAAAAACCATCTCCGATCCAGGCTGAGTGCATTCCGCACCTGCTGGGCGGCCGCGACGTTCTGGGTATGGCCCAGACTGGTAGCGGTAAAACTGCAGCGTTCTCTTTACCGCTGCTGAACAACCTTGATCCTGAGCTCAAAGCACCGCAAATTCTGGTGCTGGCGCCGACCCGCGAACTGGCGGTACAGGTTGCTGAAGCGATGACGGAATTCTCTAAACATATGCGCGGCGTAAACGTGGTAGCCCTTTACGGCGGCCAGCGTTATGACGTGCAGCTGCGTGCACTGCGCCAGGGACCACAGATCGTCGTCGGTACCCCGGGTCGTCTGCTGGACCACCTGAAGCGCGGTACGCTGGATCTCTCTAAACTGAGCGGTCTGGTGTTGGATGAAGCTGACGAAATGCTGCGCATGGGCTTCATCGAAGACGTAGAAACCATTATGGCTCAGATCCCAGAAGGTCATCAGACCGCTCTGTTCTCTGCCACTATGCCGGAAGCGATCCGTCGTATTACCCGCCGCTTTATGAAAGAGCCGCAGGAAGTGCGCATCCAGTCCAGCGTAACGACTCGCCCGGACATCAGCCAGAGCTACTGGACTGCCTACGGTATGCGTAAAAACGAAGCGCTGGTGCGTTTCCTGGAAGCGGAAGATTTTGATGCGGCGATTATCTTCGTTCGTACCAAAAACGCGACCCTGGAAGTGGCAGAAGCGCTGGAGCGTAGCGGTTATAACAGCGCCGCGCTGAACGGTGACATGAACCAGTCCCTGCGTGAGCAGACTCTGGAACGTCTGAAAGATGGTCGTCTGGACATCCTGATTGCGACCGACGTTGCGGCTCGTGGCCTCGACGTTGAACGTATCAGCCTGGTTGTTAACTACGACATCCCGATGGACTCAGAATCTTACGTTCACCGTATCGGCCGTACCGGTCGTGCGGGTCGTGCTGGTCGTGCGCTGCTGTTCGTTGAGAACCGCGAACGCCGCCTGCTGCGTAACATCGAACGCACCATGAAGCTGACGATTCCAGAAGTAGAACTGCCGAACGCAGAGCTGCTGGGCAAACGCCGTCTGGAAAAATTCGCCGCGAAAATTCAGCAGCAGCTGGAAAGCAGCGATCTGGACCAGTACCGTGCGCTGCTGGCGAACATCAAGCCGTCCGCCGAAGGTGAAGAACTGGATATCGAAACTCTGGCCGCAGCACTGCTGAAAATGGCTCAGGGCGAGCGTCCGCTGATTCTGCCGCCGGATGCCCCGATGCGTCCTAAGCGTGAATTCCGCGATCGCGACGATCGTTTCGAACGTCGTAACGATCGTAATGACCGTGGCCCGCGTGGCGACCGTCCGGAACGTGGTGGTGAAGATCGTCCGAAGCGCGAACGTCGTGACGTGGGTGATATGGAACTGTATCGCATTGAAGTGGGCCGTGATGATGGTGTTGAAGTTCGTCACATCGTTGGCGCTATCGCTAACGAAGGCGACATCAGCAGCCGTTACATCGGTAACATCAAGCTGTTTGGTACCCACTCCACTATCGAACTGCCGAAAGGCATGCCGGGCGAAGTTCTGCAGCACTTTACTCGCACCCGCATCCTGAACAAGCCGATGAACATGCAGCTGCTGGGCGATGCTCAGCCGCGTCCGGACCGTGGCGGCGAGCGTCGTGGCGGTGGTGAACGTCGCGAAGGCGGTCGTGCATTCGGTGGCGAACGTCGTGAAGGCGGCCGTAATTTCAGCGGTGAGCGTCGCGAAGGTGGCCGTGGTGATGGTCGTCGTTTCAGCGGCGAACGTCGTGAAGGTCGTGCACCGCGTCGTGATGATGCAGCTGCACCGCGCCGTGATGATTCCGCGGGTCGTCGTCGTTTCGGTGGCGATGCGTAATTAGCGCACTCCGCTAGCGTAAAGTAAATAATACAGCCCCGATCGTGATGATTGGGGCTTTTTTTATTCCTTTTGTACTCGTGTACTGGTACAGTGCTTCGCGTTAATAACTTAAAGCATGATTGACTGGAGATTGCGTTAAATGGCGACACTTACCACTACGGCAACCCGACCGTCCCTGTTTGGCGGCGTGGTGATTATCGGCGGGACCATTATTGGCGCAGGGATGTTTTCGCTGCCGGTGGTTATGTCCGGTGCGTGGTTCTTCTGGTCGCTGGCCGCTCTGGTCTTCACCTGGTTCTGTATGCTGCACTCCGGGCTGATGATTCTGGAAGCGAACCTGAACTACCGCATTGGTTCCAGTTTTGACACCATTACCAAAGACCTGCTCGGCAGAGGCTGGAACCTGATTAATGGGCTTTCAATTGCCTTTGTCCTTTATATCCTGACCTACGCCTACATTTCGGCCAGCGGTTCGATCCTCCACCATACGTTTTCTGAACTTTCGCTAGACGTTCCGGCGCGGGCGGCGGGCTTTGGCTTTGCGCTGCTGGTTGCTTTTATCGTCTGGTTGAGCACCAAAGCGGTGAGCCGGATGACGGCGATTGTGTTGGGTGCAAAGGTCATCACCTTTTTCCTGACCTTTGGCAGCCTGCTGGGGCATGTTGAACCGACCACGCTGTTGAACGTCGCTGAAAAAAATGCCTCCTACACGCCGTACCTGCTGATGACGTTGCCGTTTTGCCTGGCTTCTTTTGGCTACCACGGTAATGTGCCGAGCTTGATGAAGTATTACGGCAAGGATCCGCGTACCATCGTCCGTTGCCTGGTGTACGGCACGCTGCTGGCGCTGGGGCTGTATGTCATCTGGTTGCTGGTGACAATGGGCAATATTCCACGTCCGGAGTTTGTCGGTATTGCTCAGAAGGGCGGTAACATTGACGTGCTGGTGCAGGCGCTGAGCGGCGTACTCAATAGCCGTAGCCTGGACCTGCTGCTGGTCGTGTTTTCAAACTTCGCGGTTGCCAGCTCGTTCCTTGGAGTGACTCTGGGCCTGTTTGACTATCTGGCCGATCTGTTTGGTTTTGATGATTCGGCTCTGGGACGCTTTAAAACGGCGCTGCTGACCTTCGTTCCACCGATGATCGGCGGCCTGCTGCAGCCTGACGGTTTTCTGTATGCCATCGGCTATGCCGGGTTAGCGGCGACCATCTGGGCGGCGATTGTGCCGGCGCTGCTGGCCCGCGCATCACGTAAGCGCTTCGGTAGCCCACAGTTTCGCGTCTGGGGTGGAATGCCGATGATTGTGCTGATTCTGCTGTTTGGTGCCGGAAACGTGGTGGTCCATTTCTTATCGAGCTTTAACATCCTGCCTGTTTATCAATAATTTCAACGCTTCCCGGTTGGTGTTCATCCCAGCCGGGAAGCGGAAACAGACATTAACCCAGCACTTCCTCTTTCACCTGCATCGCTAACTCAAACGAATGCAACCGCGCCTGATGATCGAAGATCTGGCCGTTCACCATCAGCTCGTCGGCCTGGGTATCACGCAATACAGACTCCAGCCCGTGGCGAATCTTAGTTTTATCCCCGACCAGCGACATGCTCAGCGCCTGCTGCACGCCGTACTGCTCAGAAGCGGACCACAGCTGGTGCATATTCTCCACCGGCGGTGGTAGTTGACCGGTTTCGCCGCGGCGCAGTTTCACAAACGCCTGCTGCATCGAGGTAAACAGGAATTCCGCATCACGGTTGCTGTCGGCGGCGATGATATTAATGCACACCATGGCATACGGTTGTGCTAACCGCGCTGACGGCTTGAACTGGGTCCGGTAGAGATGCAGGGCCTGCAACAGCATATCCGGCGCGAAGTGTGAGGCGAAGGCAAAAGGCAGTCCAAGCTGCGCTGCCAGCTGGGCGCTGTACAGGCTGGAACCGAGCAGCCACACCGGGATCTTTTCCCCGTAGCCGGGTACCGGGCGCACGTGCGGATTAGGATCGCGGGCATCAAACCAGTCCACCAGATCGGCAACATCGCGCGGGAAATTGTCGACATCTCCGCTCATGTGGCGGCGTAGCGCGCGCATTGTCGGCTGGTCGCTGCCCGGCGCGCGGCCAAGACCGAGGTCAATTCGTCCGGGATAGAGCGTGTTCAGAGTGCCAAACTGCTCGGCAATCACCAGCGGCGCGTGGTTGGGCAGCATGACGCCACCGGAGCCCAGGTGCAGCGTCGTGGTATTGGCGGCAAGATAGCCGATAAGCACCGAGGTTGCGGCGCTGGCGATCCCGACCATATTGTGATGTTCCGCCAGCCAGTAGCGGTGATAGCCGCGTTTTTCAGCCAGTTGTGCGAGATCCAAAGAGTGGGAGAAGGCTTCTTGTGCAGAAGAGCCCTGTGGGATCGGCGCCAGATCGAGCACCGAGAACGGAATAGATTTGTCAGTCATAAAGGCTCACTTTGTTACAGCATCGTCATCAGATTGAAGGTCTTCTTCCAGCCTGGCGCATTCAGCAGGCGCCGGCCAGAAAAGCTGCAGCGTTAATACTGCATGAAAAAACGAGACGTGTTGTTAACAAAGTGAGCTATTTTCAGGATTGCAGTTCCAGCCCGGCCAACCGCTTCCAGTAACCGTTACAATCGCTGTTGGCGGTCAGCGGCAGTGGTGAAGTGCCGTTTTCATTGGCGCGGAAGGCATCCAGCATGGCAAAGGTCTCATTGCCAAGCGGTGACAGGCGTACCATATCAACCAGCCCCTGCATCGATGCCAGCTCGTTACCCAGGTTATACACATAGCCGCTCATGGTCTGGATACCGTTCAGGACGAAGACCTGCTGATTCTCCTGGGACAGCACGCTGCGCCCGTTCGGGTACTTAATGCAGCAGGTTTCGCATTCGTCTTTCGGACGGTCTTCGGAGCGTGCGGTAAAACAGCGGGCAGAGTAGGCCAGCGGCAGATGGCCGTAGCTCAGCACTTCCACTTCAAACCGATCGCGGATCCCCAGCTCTTCACACTGCGTGAGCAGGTTCACCAGCCAGTCGCGGGAAAGCTCAACCGGCATGCACCAGCGCACCATCCCCTGTTTGTGTAGTAAACGCAGGGTGACGGCGTTATAGCAGTTGAGCGCATGACCGGCGACAAACGGCAGTCGACGCTCGGCACACATATTCACCACGCCGAGGTCGCTGGCTTCGATCAGAAATTCGCCGTTATCGACATAGCGTTTCAGCTCGCCTAGCTCCGAGGAGGCCTGCACAAGCGCGAGAGTGGAGAGCACCACCTGCTTGCCGCTGCCGGCCAGGGCTTTCGCCATCTCAAGCCAGTCACCCACTTTGGTGGCACGACGTTTACTGCATACCGCTTCGCCCAGATAGATGGTATCGGCGCTGGAGCTGGCTGCCTGCTGGTAAAAATCGTCCAGCGTCTCTTTTGACCAGTAGTAAAGCACTGGCCCTAACGAATATTTCATCACGTTTCTCACTGCCATTTACGGTGGTAGGCGCCAAGAGTGGTTTGCGTCCCTTCAGACATCGCGCCGAGCGTCTCCATCCACGCAGATTGCGGGACAAAGTGCTGCGGATCGGCTTTGCAGCGATCGATCGCCTGACGCCAGACTTTCGCGACCTGGGTGACGTAGGCGGGGCTGCGCTGACGACCTTCAATTTTCACCGACGCAATATTTGCCGCCATCAGTTCCGGCAGCAGCTCCAGCGTATTCAGGCTGGTTGGCTCTTCCAGCGCATGATAGCGCTCGCCATCCACCAGATAGCGGCCTTTGCACAGCGTCGGGTAGCCAGCGTTTTCACCATCCTGATAACGGTCAATCAGGACTTCGTTCAGGCGCGACTCCAGCCCTTGAGGCGTTTGTTGCCAGCGAACAAAGCGCGCAGGTGAACAGGCGCCGACGGTATTTGGCGATTCGCCAGTCAGATAAGAGGAGAGATAGCAACGGCCTTCCGCCATGATACACAGGCTACCGAAGGCGAAAACCTCCAGCGGAACCGGCGTGGTGCGCGCCAGTTGCTTCACCTGATGAATCGAGAGCACCCGTGGCAATACCACCCGGGCGACGTCGAAATTACGGTGATAGAAACGCACCGCCTCTTCATTAGTGGCTGAGGCCTGCACCGAGACGTGGCGCTCAATATGCGGATAGCGCTCGGCGGCGTACTCCAGCATGGCGATGTCGGCTAGAATCAAGGCATCGGCACCCAACTGTGCTGCCATGTCTACCGCACGTTGCCAACGGATGTAACCGTCAGGGTGCGCAAAGGTATTGATCGCAATATGCAGTTTACGACGGTGCTGATGAACAAAGCTGACGGCTTCCTGCAGTTTCTTTTCGGTGAAATTCAGACCGGCAAAGTGGCGGGCGTTGGTGTCATCTTTCAGCCCAATATAGACGGCATCGGCACCGTTTTCGATGGCCGCCTTAAGTGCCGGAAGATTACCGGCTGGGCAGAGCAGCTCCATAATTTTTCCTGGAAAAATGCGGCCCGGAGGGACGCTAATTAGGGTTAATGAGCAGGGATTTTAGTTAACCTTCTGGTGACAATTCTTGATTTGAGGCAGTTAAAAGCGTATTGACGGATTCAATAATAGGAACCTGTCGACGCGATTTTGTTGATTTACGCCGCTATGTCGTTTATTTGATATGGCACAATAGTGGAACTATTGCTTTCATGGAGTAAGGCTTGTGTTGGATAAATTGCGTTCCCGGCTGGTCCACTTTGGCCCGTCTTTACTGAGCGTGCCGGTTAAGCTGGCGCCTTTTGCCCTCAAGCGTCAGGTGCTGGAGCAGGTGTTAAGCTGGCAGTTCCGTCAGGCACTGGAAGATGGTGAGCTGGATTTTCTCGAAGGCCGCTGGTTAAGTATTAATGTGCGTGATATCGGTCTGCTGTGGTATACCTCGGTAAGCGATGGGCGGCTGGTGGTGAGCTCAATGGCGCAAGCCGACGTGAGCTTCAGCGCTGATGCCAGCGATCTGCTGATGATTGCCGCGCGTAAACAGGATCCGGATACGCTGTTTTTCCAGCGTCGACTGGTGATTGAAGGCGATACCGAGCTGGGGCTGTATGTAAAAAACCTGATGGATGCCATCGAGCTGGAGCAGATGCCGAAAGCGCTACGCGTGATGCTGCTGCAAATGGCGGACTTTGTTGAAGCCGGGCTAAGCAGCCCGCAGAAACCTGAACAGACATCGGTAGGTGAGGCATGCTGATTCGAGTTGAAATTGGGATTGATGCACCGGGAATCGACGCCTTATTGCGTCGTACGTTTGGCAACGAGGCTGAAGCGCAGCTGGTGCACGATTTACGTGAAGACGGCCTGATCACGCTCGGCGTGGTTGCGACCGACGACGAAGGGCAGATTATCGGCTATGTTGCCTTCAGCCCGGTCTCTGTCGAAGGCGAAGAGCTGCAATGGGTCGGTCTGGCTCCGCTGGCGGTGGACGAAAACTACCGCGGACAGGGTATCGGCAGCCAGCTGGTTTACGAAGGGCTGGATTCCCTGAATGAATTTAGCTACGCCGCCGTCGTCACATTAGGCGACCCGGCCTTGTATAGCCGCCTGGGCTTTGAGCCGGCAGCCCGTTTCGATCTGCGTTGCCGCTGGCCAGATACCGCCGAGGCTTTTCAGGTTCGCCCTCTGGCCGAAGACGCGCTGGAAGGCGTGCATGGCCTGGTGGAGTACAGCGACCACTTCAATCGCTTCTGAGACTCTCCAGCAGGGTCTCGAAAGAACCATCTCCGGTAACGAGGCGCTCTTTCTGGCGCTTCGTTAGCTGCTTGATGCGGTACTCGAGCCGTAGTGCAAGTGAGTGTTCACCAACTTCCTGGCTAAACGCCAGCTGTAGCACACCTTTTCCCCGCAACGCTTTCGCCCCCTTACCCTCCTGATGCTGGCAAAAACGGCGTGAGACATCGGTCGTAATCCCGGTATAGAGACGATTATCGGCGGTACGTATCAAATAAAGAAACCAGCACACGGCAGTGAGATCGGTATGTTAAGGTGGGTGCACCATAGCATACTGGAGAGTAAAGATGGATACGCTTGCTGCGATCGGCCGCTGGCTGAGCAAACAGCACGTTATTACCTGGTGTGTGGCCAGCGAGGGCGAATTGTGGTGCGCCAACGCGTTTTACGTGTATGACTCAGAACGCGTTGCCTTTTATCTCCTGAGCGATGACAACACCCGACACGGGCGGATGAGCGGCCCTCGTGCGCAGGTTGCCGGTACCGTGAATGGCCAGCCGAAAACCGTCGCCTTGATCCGCGGTGTCCAGTTCAAAGGTGAAATTCGCCGCCTCTCTGGCGACGAGGAAGCGGCGATGCGCCAGCGCTATGTCAGCCGTTTTCCAGTGGCCAGAATGTTGCCCGCGCCGGTCTGGGAAATCCGTCCCGATGAGCTTAAATTTACCGATAACACCCTGGGCTTTGGCACCAAACTGCACTGGCTACGCGACGCCGAAAGCGCGTAAAAGCCGGTGCCAGGCGTGCAGAATCTCATACTGCCTGCATACTGTGGTTAGTGCGGTTGCCGCCGCGGCAGGGTGATTTTTTTGGAGGTATGATGAGTCGGGTCTTGATTACCGGGGCGACCGGGTTAGTTGGTGGGCACTTACTTCGAATGTTGAGGCAGGCGCCGGGCATCACGGCAATCACCGCCGCAACCCGCCGTCCGCTGGAGGATGGCGCAGGGGTGTTCAATCCTCACGACCCGCAGCTGAGCGATGCGCTGGCGCAGGTGGTCGAGCCGATTGATATCGTGTTCTGCTGCCTGGGTACCACGCGGCGGGATGCGGGCAGCAAAGCCGCATTTGTTCAGGCTGACTACACGCTGGTGGTGGATACAGCGTTGACGGGCCTGCGCCTCGGCGCGAAGCATATGCTGGTGGTCAGCGCGATGGGTGCCGATGCGCATTCGATGTTTTTCTACAATCGGGTAAAAGGTGAGATGGAAGCGGCGCTGCGCGCGCAGCCGTGGCAGCAACTGACGATCCTGCGCCCCTCGATGCTGCTGGGTGAACGCGAAAAAAACCGGGCCAACGAAGCGCTGCTGGCGCCGTTGTTCAGCCTGTTACCGGGGAACTGGAAATCAATCCACGCCCGGGATGTGGCCAAGGTGATGCTGAGCGAAGCGCTTGCGCCCGCACAGCAGGGCGTCACGATTCTACCCTCGGCAAAACTGCGTGAAATCGCGGCCAGCGAAGCGTAGTATTCTGCGCTTCACGTTATCACCACATTTTTCCTGGGGAATGCTATGGCTGGTCAGTCTTCATCTCAGGCGGCAACACCGTTTCAATGGTGGAAACCCGCACTCTTTTTCCTCGTCGTGATCGTGGGTCTGTGGATCGTTAAATGGCAGCCGTACTACGGCAAAGCGTTTACGGCTGCAGAAACCCACAGCATCGGCAAATCGATCCTCGCTCAGGCCGACGCCAACCCGCTGAAAGCGGCATGGGACTATGCGCTGGTCTACTTTCTGGCGGTCTGGAAAGCTGCAGTGCTTGGCGTCCTGCTCGGCTCGTTGATTCAGGTACTGATCCCGCGCAACTGGCTGCTACGCACGCTGGGGCAAAAGCGGTTTCTTGGGACGCTCTCCGGCGTGCTGTTCGCGCTTCCCGGCATGATGTGTACCTGCTGTGCCGCGCCGGTAGCGGCGGGGATGCGTAAGCAACAGGTGTCGATGGGTGGTGCGCTGGCGTTCTGGATGGGCAACCCGCTGCTGAACCCGGCGACGCTGGTGTTCATGGGGTTTGTACTGGGCTGGCAGTTTGCGCTGATTCGGCTTGTAGCGGGACTGGCGACGGTGCTGATTGTGGCGACGCTGGTTCAAAGATGGGTGAAAGAGGCGGCAACAGAGCCTTCAACCGTGCCCGTCATCGACGAGAGCGAACCTGGGCACTTTTTCTCCCGCTGGCTGAGCGCGCTGTGGACGCTGTTCTGGAGCACGATCCCGGTCTATATCCTGGCGGTGCTGGTGCTGGGTGCTGCGCGTGTCTGGCTGTTCCCACATGCCGATGGCGTGGTTGGTAACACGCTGTTCTGGGTTATCGCGATGGCAGTTGCCGGCTGTCTGTTTGTTATCCCGACGGCGGCAGAGATCCCTATCGTGCAGACCATGATGCTGGCGGGTATGGGGTTTGCACCGGCGCTGGCGCTGCTGATTACCCTGCCTGCGGTCAGCATGCCGTCGTTGATTATGCTGCATAAGGCATTTCCGGCGAAAGCGCTGTGGTTGACCGGCGGGCTGGTGGCATTGTGCGGTGCGGTGGTGGGAGGACTGGCGTTAATCTGATGATCTTCCCGGAGGCGGCGCTGCACGCCTGTCCGGGCGACGAAACCTGGAGCACCGCCCCGGGAAAGGGGCGGGCGCTGGGACTTATTTGATGTAGGTAAAGGCGGTCGTGACGCGAGACACGCCGCTGACCCGGCTGGCGATATCTGCCGCAGCACGCCCTTCGCGATCGGTGACCAGCCCCATCAGGAACACTTCACCATTCTCGGTGGTCACTTTGACGTTCGACGATTTCACCTGATCGGTGCCCAGCAGCTGGGAACGCACTTTGGTGGTTACCCACGTATCAGAAGAGGCGGTGCCTAAGCCAATCGGCTGGCCCTGGCGAACTTCGTTAAACACTTCCGTGGTCCCTTCGACGCCCATCGCAATTTGTTTTGCGCGCGCGGAAAGGTCTGACGTCGGTGACTGACCGGTCAGCAGGACTTTACCCTGATAGGCCGTGACGTTAATCCGCGCCTGTTTCTTAATCTGTTCGTCTTTCGATAGCGCGCTGTTGACGCGCAGTTCCAACGTGCTGTCATCAACCTGGGTTCCGACCGTACGCGGGTCCGTGGCGGCTTTGGTGCCGACAGCTGCGGTTCCGACTACCGCTGCGGCAACGCATCCTTGTAGCAGTAGTGCAGACAGAATGATGGCGAGGGGCGAGAGAGCCTTCATGTGTTCTCCTTAATCGTCCTGGTGTGGAAAAAGCGTGTTATCAATCAAATCGCACAGGCAGTTGACGGTGAGCATATGCATCTCCTGAATTCGCGCGCTGCGATGAGAAGGAATGCGGATCTCGACATCCTGCTGGCCCAACAGGCCCGCCAGCTCACCACCGTCGTAGCCGGTCAGCGCGACAATGGTCATGTCGCGGGTCACCGCCGCTTCAACGGCTTTCACGATGTCCCGACTATTGCCGCGCGTGGAGATCGCCAGCAGGACATCGCCTGCGTGACCCAACGCGCGCACCTGCTTGGCATAAATCTCGTCATGCAGGCGATCGTTGGCAATTGCGGTTAAGACCACATTATCGGTATTTAGTGCAATGGCGGGTAAACCTGGGCGCTCTGTTTCAAAACGATTAATCATGCTGGCAGCAAAATGCTGTGCGTTGGCGGCAGAGGTGCCATTGCCACAACAGAGGATTTTGTTGCCATTAAGCAGCGACTGCACAAGCGTCATGGCCGCACGGGAGATGGCATCCGGGAGTGCTTCCGCTGCTGCAATTTGGGTTTGAATGCTTTCAGTGAAGCAGGCTTTAATTCTATCGAGCACGGGATCCCTTAATTCATTTACGCTATTCGCCAAAGGCGTTTTTCAGCCATTGGATGTCGTTTCCGGTGAAGGCTACCACATCGAAACGGCAATCCACAGTGTCAAAGCTCCCATTATGCCGGGAGAGCCACAGACGGGCGGCCTGCAGGAGCTTTTGTTGTTTTCTTTGCGTGACGCTGGCGGCAGCATCACCGTAGCGGGCATTGCGACGATAGCGCACTTCCACAAACACGGTGGTCACACCATCGCGCATGATGAGGTCAATTTCGCCGCCTCGCTCACGGGCGTTGGCGGCGACAAACCGAAGTCCTTGATCTTCCAGCCACCGACGCGCCTGGTTTTCCCAGGCGTCGCCGGTCTGTTTAGTTAGTTGGCTGAGACGACCTGTCCGTGCTGGTACTTGAGCCATGACAATTTCCTGGTGATCACACAGTCAGGCGTGGCCGTCAGATCGCCGGTATTACCGTTCAGCTCGAAGCCCGGGGTCTGGCGCATCTGGGAGAAATGGTTAGCCAGCGACCAGGCATCCGCACCCATCGCATACAGGCGAGCCAGCGAATAATCGTTGCGTACGGCAGAGAGCGCCTGCTGCATCAGTGCCGGGTTGCTGCCGGCCAGCATCGGGATCTCACTATACTGCAAACCTTCCATCTCCAGACGGAAATCGGGGCCTGCGGTGCCCTGAGCGCTGCGGGAGCTGGCGTACAGGGTGGCGCCGCTTTGGCTGCCGTTGCGTAGAGCAATCATCGGTTTGATGTAGCCAATCTGCTCTGGTGTGGCGAGGATCCAGGTCGCATCAACACCGCCTGAGCTGCTGACCGGCACATCTTCCGCGCTACCGAGGGTGCTGTCCTGCGCTGACGGCAGCGTTGACACCGGCGTACCGGTCAATGAGATACCGCTGTTCACGCTGGATTTCAGCTCGGCGGTGGAGCCGAAACGCTGCTGCAGGACGGTTCCGCCGCCCAGTTTTAGCCATTCGTTAGCGAAAGCGCTTACCACACGATCGCCGAGGGCGCCGCGCGGCGCCAGCAGCAGCGGCGTTTGTTTACCTTGATCGTGGATATGACGCGCCGCATCGCGAGCTTCATCTTCCGGCGACAGCGCGAAGTAGCAGATATTCGCGCGGTTTTCGACTTTCTCCGGCTGGTTCAGCGCCAGCACGTTCAGCGAGGTATTGCTCTTGATAACATCCTCGACGTTATCTTTGAGCAGCGGCCCGACGACGATGGTCGCGCCGTCCTGCTGCACCTGCGCTAACAGCTGGCTCATCGGCTGAGAGCTGGTGTCATAAATTTTCAGTTCTGCCGCCGGGTTGGCCGGGGTCGCCGCCACGCCCTGAACCGCAGGCGTAGTGACCGCGGGTTGTTCGGTTGAGGTGGCGGTGGTATCGCTGGTGGTAGCCGGCGCTGGCGTTGTCGTCGGCGGGGCCTGGTCGGCGGCTGGAGCCTGCACCGGCGCCTGGGTGGTACCGGTGGTGGTCAGGTCGGTTACTTCAGCCTGGGAAGGGCTGACGACGTCGTTGGTTGCGACATTTGCCGCCTGGGCGACCTGCGCAGGAACGGCGCTGCCGGCAACGGCAGGCGCGCCATTTTTGGCGGCTTCAAAACCTTGCTGAATGGTACGGCCAAATACGGCGGCCTGGCCGTTTAAGGGCAGCAGAAGGGCAATCTTATTGACCGAGGCCGGCTGATAATTTTGCATATTCACCAGCGCCGTCGGCAGCATTTTGGCGCCTGGGTTCTGCGGATAGCGGGTCTGCCAGTCTTTCACACCGGCTTTGAGCATGGTGGGATCGTTGCGGTTATCGAACCACATACGCTGCAGATCCAGCCACCCTTGCAGGACGTTTTCATCCGCGTTGATCACCAGCGCGTTGGCCTGATCCTGGGTCATGGTGGTGAGCGCTTTCCAGGTGGCATCGATATTCTGCTGCTGCTGTTTCGGCTGAGTCAGCAGCGGCTGCTGAGCAATGAGCGCTCGTAGCAGCGAAATAGACGGGCGGCCCTGGCTGGCATCGATTTGCGCCTGCCAGTAACGCGACTGCTGATATTGCTCCAGGCTGGCCGGATCAAGCTTATCCAGCAGCGTCTGGGCGCCCTGGAAATCGTTCATCGCCAGTTTTACTTCCACGGCCAGTAGGGACTGCTCCCGGGCCTGTGCGGCGTTGAGATTTGACGGTAGCTGGTTGAACAGGTCAACGGCCTGCTGTTTTTTACCTTCCTGTAGCAGCGCATGAATGGCGAGTAATTGCCAGTTGGTCTTGCTATCATTCGAGCTTTGCTGCATTTGTTGCAGGTAATAACTGGAATCTGCCTGTGCTGTACCCTGTAAAAACGCCGTGCTTTGATCCGGGGTATGGGTGCCGCAGCCAGCAAAGATCAGAGCGGCCAGCAGTACGGGCAGACAACGCACGGGTTTAGAACGAAGAAATGTTGACGGTACCATATGTATCCAGTGATATTTTTTTGGCTCAATGCTCAATATTAATTCGGCAATACGGACGAGACAATGAAACAACACGAATCAGCAGATAATTCTCAGGGACAGCTCTATATTGTGCCCACTCCGATAGGAAATCTGTCTGATATCACGCAACGTGCCCTGGAAGTGTTGCAAGCTGTTGATTTAATTGCGGCAGAAGACACCCGTCATACCGGTTTGTTGCTCCAGCATTTTGCGATTAACGCCCGTTTATTTGCGTTGCACGACCATAATGAGCAGCAAAAAGCTGAAACACTTCTGGCGAAATTGAAAGACGGACAGAACATTGCGTTGGTTTCGGACGCCGGGACGCCGCTGATCAACGATCCGGGCTATCACCTGGTACGCACCTGCCGTGAGGCGAATATTCGCGTAGTTCCGCTACCGGGGCCGTGTGCGGCAATCGCGGCGCTGAGCGCAGCAGGCTTGCCCTCGGATCGTTTTTGCTACGAAGGCTTCCTGCCCGCCAAATCAAAAGGCCGTCGCGATACGTTGAAGGCGCTGGAAGAAGAGCCGCGCACCATTATCTTTTATGAATCAACGCACCGCCTGCTGGAAAGCCTGGAAGATATCTGTACGGTACTGGGCGAATCCCGCTATGTGGTACTGGCGCGCGAGCTGACCAAAACCTGGGAATCGATCCACGGCGCACCGATTGGCGAGCTGCTGGCGTGGGTGAAAGAGGATGAAAACCGTCGTAAAGGCGAAATGGTGCTGATCGTCGAAGGGTTTAAAGTGCAGGAAGAAGCGCTTCCCGCCGATGCGCTGCGTACCCTGGCGCTGCTGCAGGCGGAACTGCCGTTGAAGAAAGCCGCCGCTCTGGCCGCCGAAATTCATGGCGTGAAGAAAAACGCGCTGTATAAATATGCCCTGGAGCAGCAGGGGGAGTAACCGTATCAGGAAGTCAGGAATGCCATGTTGGCATATGAAAAAATGGTGGAATGGGGCACTCAGCTACGCTGTCGGAAGAAAAGGTGATGGCTCAGGATATCAATGTTTCCGCCAGAACCGTTGAACGGTATCTGAAGACATTACAGTAGAAGGGGCGATTACAGCGCACGGGGGCAAAGAAAGGGAGAGCCTGGCAAATTCTCTAGCCTGCTCACCCTGGCCGACGCCTTATTGCTATACGACGTGCAACTCAATCGCCGTACTTTGCAATGCATGACGATACTCTTCAGTTATCCCGCTATCGGTAATCACGCAGTGGATTTTCTCCATCGGCAGAACCTGGTTGAACCCGCGACGGTTAAATTTGCTGGCGTCTAACACGGCAACCACTTTATGCGCCGCGGCGGCCATGACGCTGCTGATGGAGTAGCCTTCATTAAAGGTGGTGATGCCGTTGGTGGTGTCGATACCGTCGGCGCCGACAAACATCAGATCGGCGCTGATGCCCTGAAGCGAACGCTCGGCGATGGTGCCATGCATGGAGTGCGTTTTGTGGCGCACGGTGCCGCCGCACACCACCAGGGTGATATCTTTATTTTCCGACAGAGTGAAGGCCGCGGGCAGACTGTTGGTGATCACCGTGATATTGGTCATGCGCACCAGCGCTTCGGCAATCAGCAGGGTTGTACTGCCGCTATCGAGGATAACCGTCATGCCCTCGCTAATCATCGCCGCGGCGGCCTGGGCAATCCGCTTCTTAGGATCGCTGGCCAGCAAATAACGATCTTCGAGTATGACCTCCAGGCTATCTCCCTCGGTCAAATTACTGCCCGTTCTGGCGGCACCGCCGTGAAAACGGGTGAGTAACCCTTTTTCTTCCAGCAACCGGAGGTCGGCCCGAATCGTGACTTCGGAGATGCCAAAAAGGTTCGAAAGGTCCAGCACCAATACGCTACCCTGCGCGTTGACCATTTCGACGATTTTGTTCCTTCGCTCAAATGAGTTCATATTAATTTGCCTGATAATTAACTGAACTTAGTGTAATCGAAGGGTAACGAAAGGTGAACGATAATTTTCGAAAGGTTATGTGAGCCAGCTCTGATTGCTGGCTCTGGCGGTCACGAGAGCTTAAGCAGAATTTTCCCCTGCATCGGTGCGCCATTGAGCGCCTGGACTTCGCGAGCAAAGCTTTCGGCATCGCCGATGTGGGCAATCAGCGGGGTGAGCTGAATGCGCTTTTCGGTCAGCAGGCGCGCCGCCGTTTGCCACTCTTCACCCGGCCACGGTCCGGAGTAGTTCATCCAGCTGCCGATGATACTGAGCTCTTTACGCAGGATGTATCCGAAAGTTGCGGAAGGCAGGGTTAAGTCGTGGTGTAGCGTACCCACCAGCGCCAGCTGCGCGCGCGGTCCGGCAACCTCAATCCCCAGCGCGACCGTTTGTGGCGTTCCGGCGGTTTCAAGTACCAGCTGGTCGAACTGAATTTCTTCCAGTGCCGTCTGAATCTCTTTGCCGCTCATCTCCCTGCTGTTAAAGACACGGGTGGCGCCGAGGGTTTTGGCCAGTTCCAGCTTCTGCGGGTTGATGTCGATGGCGGTGATGCTTTTGGCTCCCAGTTCACGGGCGCACTGCATTGCCAGCAAGCCAATGGTGCCTGCGCCAATAATAATGACGTTTTTTCCTTCGCAGCCCTGTGCCAGGTGAAAGGCGTGAAGGCCCACCGTAATCGGCTCGATAAATGCGCCGTCGTCAATCGGCATCTGGTCCGGCAGACGGAACAGGTTGGCACGTTTAACCACCACGTACTGAGCATTTCCGCCTTCGCTGCGCGAGCCGACAAACTGGTACTGCTTGCACAACGAGAAATAGTTGCGCTGACACTGCGGGCAATCAAAGCAGGGGAGCAGTGGCACACAGGCTACAGCATCGCCCGGCTGCAGATCGGTTACCGCAGAACCGTACGATTCAACATAACCGCTGAACTCGTGGCCCAGCGTAATGGGATAGTAGTGTGCACCTTTGGCAAAGATGCGCGGGATATCAGAACCGCACAATCCGGAGCTGACGACTTTTACCAGCACATCGTTTTCCGTCTGTAGCGTCGGGATTGGGCGCTCTTCAACGCGCACGGTCCCCTCAGCATGGATGACCACTGATTGCATAATATTCTCCAGAAATGTCCGGGGGAGCGAGTGCTCCCCCTTGAGATTAAGAAACGGTGGGGTTTTGTTGCGCTACGGTTGCTTTCTCCGCAGCTGCAAAGTTGCGCGCCCGACGCCACGTCAGCAATACGCCGGCAATATAAATGACGCCGATGACGGCAAAGCCGACCACATTTTGCCAGGTGAAAAGCTGGATGAGCAGCCAGGTAATCGGCGAACCGCCCTGGTCCATGGAGGCCACCAGGCCACCCGCTTTCAAAGCGCCAGCATTAGCTGCCAGTTGGGTATGCAGGCCGATGGTCTGTGTTGCAATCCAAAGCGTAATTCCCATCAGGATGATCCCGGAAATCAGCGTACGGAACAGGTTACCCTGATGCACTGCAACCGCCATGGCCACGAAGAAACCGATGGTGGCCAGGTCACCGAACGGCAGTACCTGGTTGCCCGGTACCACGACCGCAATAAGGATGCTCAGCGGAATGAAGATCAGGCTGGCGGAGACTACCGAGGTGTGACCAAGCAGCAGCGCCGGGTCGAGGCCAATCAGGAAATCCTGTCCACCGAATTTCGCCTGCAGACGTTTACGCGCCTGTTTGGCTATCGGGTTCAGACCATCCATGATCGGTTTGATCACCCGCGGCATCAGCAGCATCACGGCACCGGTTTTGACCGCCAGTTGCAGAATGCCCTTCAGGTCGTAGCCTGCCAGCGCACCAATGACCAGACCCATCACGAAGCCGACGGTGACTGGCTCGCCGAACGGACCGAAGCGTTTCTGGATGTCGTCAGCGCTGAAGTGAATGCGATTCAGGCCGGGGATTTTTTCGATAATCGTATCGACCAGCACCGCGATTGGCCCTAAATACGCCGAACTGCCGTGTGGAATGGCAATGCCGTCGAGGCCGAAAAAGTCGCGGGTATCTTTCGCAAACCAGTCGCCGAGTTTGTAAACGAAAGCCGCGTGTACCACGACGCCGAGAATACCAATCCAGTAAGAACCGGTGGCGATATGCAGCATCGCGCCGGTAAAGGTCATATGCCAGATATTCCAGATATCGACGTTCACGACGCGGGTCATTCGGGTGACCAGCATGATGATATTGACCGCGATAGCGATAGGAATCGCCACCAGCGCGATTTGCGACGCCCAGGTCATCGGTGACGACCCTGGCCAGCCAATATCAATTACGTGCAGGTTAATCTGGAAATGTTCAGCCATTGCTTTCGCGGCGGGGCCGATAGAGTCGAGCATCAGACCGATGACCAGACCGATACCGACGAAGCCAATCCCGATGTGCAGGCCTGATTTAAAGCAATCCCCGAGCTTCATCCCCAGCAGTTTGGAGAAGATAATGATCACGATCGGCAGCATGACCGTCGGACCAAGATCGAGGATATAGCGCATGATTTCGCTAAACATGGACGTTACTCCGCAAGGATGTTCAGGATTTTTTGCTGCAGCTCTTCAATACCTACCCCGGAAATGAAAGGCATGCCGTGCACTACCGGAATGTCGCCAAAGGTTCTGTCGACCCGGGCGGTGGTACAGATGAGGTGGGCGCCGTCCATATAGGTTTCGATTTCATTCACGCGACACTGCACCAGGTCCAACTCGATGTTGTGGTCTGCGCACAGGTCTTTGATCTCTTCTGCGGCCATGGTGGAGGTGGCAACGGCGCCACCACAGGCTACGATGACTTTACGTTTCATAGGGTACCCCTTTTATTATCAGTATTTTATAAAGCCTGAACGCTGGGTTCTGACTCAAGGATCGCGTGCTGAAACAGCGCTGGCAGCTGTGCTTCCGGGGCCGCCAGTAATGCTTCAAGCGTGGTCGGGTTTTGTAGCTCACTAAATAACCGGCGCAGCAGTTGGAGCTGTGCGGTCGGATTTTCAACAATCAGCGCGATAATCAGCGAAACGTCGATGTCACCGTCGTCATCTGCACGCTGGAAGGGAACCGGGCTATCTGGTCGGATCAAATAGATAGCCGGAGACTTTGCATGCACCGCCTCGCAGTGAGGAATCGCCACCGCATGCTGCTCCAGCGCGATGCCCGTGGGGAAGGTTGCTTCTCGCTCGAGCAGCGCCAGCGGGTAGCTATCGTGCACCACGCCGCGTGCCAGCATCTCTTTGCCGATGTGTTCCAGCGCCTGTTGGCTGGAGCTGAAATGAATGCCGGTACGCACAAATAATTGACTCATAAATCCTCTTTGCTTCAGGCGGTTTCAGATGAACAGCCGTAACGGTAAGCACGCAGCACATCCTGAATCTTGTCGAGGATGAGGTCGTGCGGCGCGGCGGCAAGTTGGTTTAACGACAGTCGTTCGAACTGTACCGGCATATACTGGCTGATAAGGCCCAGCGGCAGTGTAGTCTCGGTCAGGTTTGCAATTAATTTCTCAACGCTTTGACGGATTCGCGGGTGCGGCCAGTAGTAACGAATGCGATCGGACAGGCTGAAGTGGATATCCACCATGGCCTGGCTCCAGGTCGGGCGGTAGTACTTCTTCCAGTAACCCGGTTCGTTAAGCATCACTTCGTCAATCACTTCCATCACCCGGCTGCGGGACTCCGGAGCGACCAGTTCATTCTCCATTTGGGCGAGGGCGAAAATGGCTTCGCGTAAGGCGAAGGTCAACGCCGGTCCGACTTTCAGGATGGCGTAGTGATCGCGGACCAGCGCACGATAGGCCTGACGCGACTGATAGTCCGTGGAGTGCGCTTCGTAGACCATCGGCGTGCGTTCAATCCACGCGGACAGGTCTTTGGCGGCTTCCGGCTGATAATGGATGATTTGCGTATGATCGAACTCGACGCCAGGCTGCACCACAATTGCAATAACCCGCTCCAGAGCCGCTTCCAGGCCCAGCTTACGGAATGCCCCTTCATGAGTTTCCAGCGTGGCTGCCGCATCCTGTGCACGGGTCACGTGGACGCTGCCAATTGTGCTGGCTTCACCGCCCGGTACCGGGACCTCGGTGCCGATTACATAGGTCAGATGGCGTTTCAGTTCATCGCTTGCCGTCTCTTCTGCGGCCTGGCACAGACGGGCCGCACGTTCGGCGACGACGGCAGGGTCCAGCGGCACCGGGTCATCGGCACAGGACATCGAGGCATCAAGATGGATTTTGCTGAAGCCGGCGGCGACATAGGCTTTTATCAGATCGACCGATTTCTCCATCGCATCGGCAGCAGGTTCGCCTTGCCAGCAGTTTGGACCAAGGTGATCGCCGCCGAGAATGATACGCTCTGACGGAAAACCGACATGTTGGGCGATGTTATTCACAAAATCACGAAAGTCTGCAGGCTGCATACCGGTGTAGCCGCCAAACTGGTTAACCTGGTTAGATGTCGCTTCGATCAGCACCTTGTTGTTGGTATGCAGATCGAAACGTAACGCCGCTTCAATAACCAGCGGATGTGCGGAACAAACTGAACAGATGCCGATGTGTTCGCCTGCTTTGTGGCGGGAAATAATTTCTTTCATTTTAATCCTCCGTTTCCTTTCGAATATATTCGTTATGTTTTGTTTGTGTCGCAAACTCCTTTGTTTTGATTTGTGATCTAACCCGAAAAAAAGAAAGATAAAACGTAATATTGCGAAAGTTACGGATAAAAAAAACGCTCTGGCGACGACGACAGAGCGTTGTTAATTGATTGAAATTCAACTAAATATTCGTGAAATCCAGCTTCGTTTGGGCTTTTCAACTGGCTGAACGGTTTGCCGGGGTTGAGCGGCGATTTCACCCAATCCGGCATTAAAGGCATCACTAATGGCATCCAGCGCCTGGTGGGCATCTTCTCCGCTGGCCATAAAGTGCAGACGATGTCCCTGTTTTGCGCCGAGAGAGACCACCCGCATCAGGTTTTTGGCATCGACAATCGCGGAACGCGTGTCGAGATTTTCCACCCGAATTTGTGATTGCCACTGTTTAACCGCTTTGACCAGCACGGCGCTTGGTCTGGCGTGCAACCCGTGGGGGTTGCGTAGGGTAAACGTCGCCTCTTCGTCAAACTCCGGGGGCGGCACGATTTCCTCCCCTTCAGCGGGAAAAATATGACCCGCCAGAATGTCCAGCACCGCCTGTGGACTCTCGGCGCGCGATAGCGCGCCAGGTACGCGATCGTCACTCAGGGAGTGCGTGAGCTGGCGCAGAATATCGAGGTGTTCATTATCCTGGGCGGCGATGCCGACAATCAGATAGGCCGTCTGCTCCTCTCCCCAGTCCACCCCCTGCGGGCAGGCCAGCACCTTCACGCCGGTTTTCGATACCGCATCGCGGCTCTGCGGCGTACCGTGGGGAATGGCAATACCGTTACCGAGATAGGTGCTGATTTGTCCTTCGCGCTCGCGCATACCGTTCAGATAGGCGGGCGTGGTATGCCCGGCTTCGGTTAAACGCCTGACGACGTGCTGCAGCGCCTCATCTTTCGTTTTGACCTCATGGTCGAAATAGATATCTGCGGAAGTCAGTTGCATAACATGTTCCTTATTTAATGGCTCCGGCAAGGGCCGTCGCTTCCTGGGTTCGTTTTTGCCATAGTCTCCAGCAACCCAGCATGACTGCCCCGCAGGCGGAACCGGCAAGAATACACAGCACCCACATCAGCGGTTTGCTCACCAGCGGCAGGATCAGGAAGCCACCGTGCGGCGCAGGAACCTGGATATGCAAGCTATAGCTCAGCACTGCTGAAATGGATGAAGCAATCATCATCATAGGAATGACGCGTAAAGGGTCTTTGGCTGCGAAGGGAATGGCGCCTTCAGTGATATGGGTACAGCCGAGGATGTAGTTGACCATCCCGGCGGCACGCTCTTCTTCACTGAATCCTTTCGGGAAAAAGGTGGTAGCAAGGGCAATCACCAGCGGTGGCGTGATACAAGCAGCGGAAACGCCAGCCATGAAGAAGTAGTTACCTTGGCCAAGCAGCAGGGTGCCGGTGACATAGGCGGCTTTATTCACCGGGCCACCGAAGTCAAAGGAGCACATCGCGCCGACCACGATACCCAACAGAATCGGGTTCGCTTCCTGCAATGAGCTCAACCAGCTCATCATGGCATTGTTGATGGCGGCGACCGGTTGCCCCAGCAGTACCATCATTACGCCAATCACCAGCACGCCAACGAGCGGCATAATGAAGATAGACTTCAGGCCCTCATACTGACGCGGCAGACCGTTGAGCATATTGCGGATGAGCAACATAAAGTAGCCGGCGGCGAAGCCGGCGATAATCCCGCCGAGAAAGCCAGCTCCAGTCGCGTTGGCCAGCAGTCCGCCAACGAAGCCGGCTACCATCCCGGGGCGCCCGGAGATAGACCAGGCAATATAGGCCGTGAATATCGGTACCATGATGGAGAAGGCCTGCTGACCTACTTTCATCAAGGTAGCGGCGATAACATTGTATTGTGGTGAATTTGGGTCGGCGGAGTAGATGCCCCATAAGAAGGAGATGGCAATCAAAATCCCTCCGGCGACGACAAACGGCAGCATGTTAGACACGCCGCTCATCAGGTGCTTATAGACCTGGCGACCGAAAGATTCTTGCTCGTATTTCTCCGTCGACTCCTGAGAAGACGATATACCCTGACGAAGCGTCGCCTGACCGTTGATCACTTTATTAATTAAATCGGCCGGATGATGAATGGCCTCTTTTACCGGTACTTCAATTACCGGAAGACCATTAAAGCGCTCAACATTAACATCTTTATCTGCGGCGATAATCACGCCGTAAATATTTTTGAGATCTTCTGGAGTAATGGCGTTTTCAACGCCAGAAGCCCCATTGGTTTCAACTTTAATATCGATATTTAATTTCTTTGCTGCGGTTTTTAAGGCTTCTTCAGCCATAAACGTATGGGCAATACCTGTAGGGCAGCCGGTAACTGCTATAATTTTTTTCATAATCGGACCTTTATAATTGGACGACCTGAATTTGCTGTAATAATTCTTCTGTGCGTTGTAACGTTCCTAATCCAGCGGATGCGGCAACATCAGCCCCGGTCGCGCTGGCTAATGCCAGCGCATGAGCGACATCTTCTTTGTTAAGCCAGCGACTGAGAAAAGCACCCAGCGCGGCATCACCGGCACAGGCCGAGCTCACCAGTTCAATTTTCGGTGCGGAACAGAACCACACCCCTTTACCGTTAGAGAAATAGAGCCCTTCAGCCCCCATCGTCAGCAGAACGTTGCGGGCGCCCAGCTGGTGAAGCGCTTGCATCGCCGCCTCTACCTGCTTAGGGTTACTGACTTCCAGGTCAAAGATTTCCCTCAATTCATCATCATTGGGTTTGATCAGTAACGGCTGTAATTCCAGGAGCTGGCGCAGGATCGGATGGCTGATATCGAGAATAACTTCACACCCTTTCTGCTGGCAGAGTTCGATTATTTCGCCATAAAACCGGCTTTCCATTCCTGGCGGTAAACTACCGCTGATCACTAAATAATCTCCAGGCGCGATGCATTGCAGGTGATAAATAATCTGCTGCTTGCAGTCATCATCTATTTTCGCTCCGGGGTTAACAAGCTTATATTCTTCCACTCCATCGTTAATAAAAATATTAATTCTGGTAGGTTCTGAGACCCATGCCGGCGTCACTTTAATTTTCTTCTGACGTAGCTCTTCAACAATATAACGACCCGTAAAGCCACCGAAAATTCCCATAACATGGGTGGGTTGCTGATAATGATTTAATATCAGAGAGACGTTGACCCCTTTGCCGTTTGGGCAATATTCCGTGCGCTGGGTTCGATTAACCACAGAAGGCTGCAACGGATCGCAAAAGATATTCATATCGATCGCTGTATTGAGAGTCAGGGTATGGATCACGACATTGCTCCTTTGATCCGAAAGTTACAGTTGCCCTTCGCAGCCGCAAACGTGAATGACTTTGCGCACAACATCTTTCATCGCCGCTTTAGCCGGCTTCATGTAATGGCGGGGATCGTTGGCGCCAGGGTTTTCCGCGAAGTACTGTTTTAGCGCATCAGAAAAGGCGATTTTCAGTTCTGTGGCGACATTGACTTTACAGACGCCCAGCGAGATTGCCCGGCGGATATCGCTATCCGGAAGGCCTGATGCGCCATGTAATACCAGCGGCACGTCAACACAATCGCGTATGGCGGCAAGGCGCTCAAAATCGAGTTTTGGTTCCGCAGCGTACAGACCGTGTGCGGTACCGATAGCCACTGCCAGCGAGTCGATGCCGGTACGTGCTACAAATTCGCGAGCCTGCTCCGGGTTGGTATACAGCGCATCTTTGGCATCAACAACCAGATCGTCTTCCACACCGCCCAGACGGCCGAGCTCGGCTTCTACGCTTGCATCATAGCGGTGGCTTAGTTCGACCACGCTCTTGACCAACGCCACGTTTTCTTCAAAAGGAGAGTGTGAACCATCGATCATGACGGAGCGGATCCCGGCCTGCACTTTACGAGTGATATCGCCGAGATCTTCATGGTGATCGAGATGCACCGCCAACGGTAGATCCCAGAGTTTTGCCAGATCGCGAGCGATCGCCACAACGTTACCGGTTCCCGCATAGCTGTAGGTTCCTGGGGTACCGGCAAGGATCAGAGGGGAACGTAGTTCCGCAGCAGTTTCAACCACAACCTGCATCGTCTCAAGGTTGTGAATGTTAAAGGCTGGCACGGCGTAGCCGAGGCGTTGGGCTTTCGACAGCATATTTTTCGTGGAGATGATGTACATTTATACCTCTATTTTCATATTGTAAGTTAACTTATGTATTTAACCTTCGTTTTGAAAGTAATGTAGCGATCGTCTCGGCGAATTGTTGTGATCAACTGCACACAACAATCATGTCTGTTTAAAAATGAAAGTTATTCGATCTTGTTTGTTTTCTTTTTTAAAAGTATCTTAAACAGACTTGTTGTTTTTAATTAGTTGAATTTAATGGTTTTAATTTTAAAGGCAGTGCCTTGTGGCAGCGTGGCGTTTGACAATGTGATGGGGAAATTTAAAAATGAAAGTTATTCCGGGAGATCATTAAGAAGGCGCAACACTGTGGCAAAACCGTCAACCAGCCTGCTGAAAAGGCGTTTAGACATCGCGGAGATCGTGCGCAAAAACGGAGAGATTAAGGTCGACGATCTGGCTGAAATGCTGGCTGTCTCCGGGGTGACGATTCGTAACGACCTGAATTACCTTGAACAGCAGGGCTACCTGAAACGTTCTTTTGGCGGTGCTATATACACTTCTCAGGCAGGGGCTCCGGTCGCCCGGACTCCGGAAACCTCAGTGGTAACCGATAAGGCGCTGGAAACTGAAATGGCTCGCCAGATTGCCGCGCAAATCGAAAATAGCGAGACGCTTTTTCTGGGGCAGGGATCGATCTTACGCAAAGTGATCCCCTTCCTTGCAGGCTATGACGAACTCTGTTTGCTATTAAACGATCTGGCGCATGTGCCACTGGCACAGGAGTTTCTTAATGGTGAAACCGTGCTGCTTGGCGGTGTGCTGGGGAATACCGGCAAAATAGTTGAAGGCGAACTGGCGTTGAGTGCGTTGGGCCATTATCGCCCTTCACGCGCGTTGATTGCCGTCGACCATATTGCCGACGATGGCACCTTAAGCGTCAGACAAGAGGCCAGCGCCCGTCTGCTGAGTGAAGCGGTGACTCAAAGTGAGCGGGTTATTGCGGTGGTGGCGAACCGTCCGGTCTATGGCGACAAGCGATACGCGATTGGTGAATTGCGGCAGATGAGCGGCATCGTGACGCCACAGGTAGTGGCGGCGGAATATCATTCCCGTCTTCTCGCGGCCGGATTGACTAACAGCTATACCAATAATGAGTGCCTGACATGGCTCAACCCTGCTTTGCAAAAGGCAAAGTGAAGGAGTGGTAATGAACGTGACCATTTGCACCATCGGCGAACTGCTGGTGGAGTTTCTGGCGAAAGAAGAGAACCAGGGGTTTTCTCGCCCGGGAGAGTTTTGGGGGCCATATCCCAGCGGTGCGCCGGCAATTTTTGCCGACCAGGTGGCCAGGCTGGGTTTTGGTTCAGTTCTTTTTAGCTGCGTGGGTAATGATGCATTTGGTGAAATGAATATTGCGCGGCTGGATGCTGATGGCGTCAACGTCAACGGTATCGCTATACTGCAAAAAGCAACGACCGGTAGCGCTTTCGTCAGCTATCGGAGCCAGGCGCAGCGCGATTTTATTTTTAATATGCCGAACAGCGCCTGCGGCCTGTTAACGGCCGACCATATTGATGACCACCTGCTTAACCAGTGCAACCATTTTCACATTATGGGCTCATCACTGTTTTCGTTTCGCATGATCGATGCGATACGCAAAGCGATAGAAAATATCAAAGCGCGAAACGGGACGGTGTCGTTCGATCCGAATATCCGCAAAGAGATGCTCAACATCCCTGAAATGTTGCAGGCCTTTGAATATATTCTTGATTATACGGATATCTTTCTGCCAAGCGACGGCGAACTGGATTACTTTGGTCTCAATCCAGGCCGGGATGAACAGGTGCTGGTGGATAAACTGCAAAAGCGCGGTGTAAAGCATGTGGTCATTAAACGCGGCCCGCGTGGCGCAAGCTATTTCAGCGCTGAGGAAACGCATCATGTTGCCGGTTTTAATGTTCCGGTAGTGGATCCAACGGGGGCGGGCGACTGCTTTGGTGCGACTTTTGTCAGCCTGTTCCTGTCAGGCGTATCGCCGCAGGAGGCGCTGAGATGGGCCAACGCCAGCGGTTCTCTGGCGATTGCCCAACGTGGGCCAATGGAAGGGACTTCGACAAAGTTGCAGATAGAGGCCTTTCTTAACGACCATCAATAAGATGGGAGATCCCGCTCGACATGCTTCGAGCGGGTCAGACTTTTTTCGCCGATCAGGTCACCGGCGCCGGGTTAAACACTGCCAACTGATTATGCAGGCCCCAGCGGTCAGAGAAGGTCTTCTTGCGACCGCTCGCCACATCAAGAATAAACTCAAACAGCTTCAGGCCGACATCTTCGATGGTCTCTTCGCCAGTGGCGATGGTCCCGGCGTTGATGTCCATTAAGTCATACCAGCGGTTTGCCAGCTCGGTGCGCGTTGCCATCTTGATGACCGGCACCGCCACCAGACCGTATGGCGTGCCGCGCCCGGTGGTAAACACCTGCACGGTAATTCCTGAGGCCACCTGCTGGGTGCCGCAGACAAAATCGCTGGCCGGGGTGGCGGCGAAGATCAGGCCGCGTTTCGTCGGGCGCTGGCCCGGAGACAACACCTCGGCAATCGCGCTTTTGCCCGATTTGGCGATAGAGCCCAGCGCTTTTTCCACCACGTTTGCCAGACCACCTTTTTTATTGCCCGGAGATGGGTTGGCGCTGCGGTCGGTTTTCCCCTGGTCGAGGTAGTTATCGTACCAGGCCATCTCTTCGAGCAGACGCTTACCAACCTCTTCGTTGATCGCCCGCGGCGTCAGCAGATGAATGGCGTCGCGAACCTCGGTGACCTCAGAGAACATGACGGTTGCGCCGCAGCGAACCAACAGGTCGGAGGCATAGCCTACGGCCGGGTTGGCGGTCACGCCGGAGAAGGCATCGCTGCCGCCACACTGCATACCGACCACCAGTTCAGAGGCCGGGCAGGTTTCGCGCTGGCGGGCGTTCAGTTTCGCCAGATGACGCTCGGCGACCTGCAGGATATCTTCCACCATCGATTCAAAACCGACGTGATGTTCATCCTGTAAACGCACGATGCTGGCGCTGTCGACGGCAATCGGCTGAACATCTTCGGTTCCCTGCAACAGGCGTTCTGGCTGAAGTTTTTCACAGCCGAGGCCCACGACCATGACTTCGCCACCAAAGTTTGGGTTCAGCGAAATATTATGGATGGTGCGGATAGGGATCACCGCGGCGGGGGCATTGATCGCAACGCCGCAGCCATACAGATGGTTAAGGCCAACCACACCGTCGACATTCGGATATTTTGGCAGCAGGTCACGTTCAATAATTTTCACGACATAATCCACAACCCCAGCCACGCAGTGAACGCTGGTGGTGATCCCTAGCAGGTTCTTGGTGCCGACGCTGCCATCCGCATTGCGGTAGCCCTCAAAGGTGTAGCCGGTAAGCGGCGGGAGAGGCTCCGGCACTTTTGTCGCCAGTGGCAGCGTGTTTAATGGCGGCGCGCTCGGGAGCTCAACCATGGACTCGTCAATCCAGCTGCCGCGCACGATATCGCGTACGGCGTAACCAATCACCTCGCCGTAGCGGATGATTTCGCCGTGGGCAGGAATATCGACCAGCGCCACTTTGTGGCCTTGCGGGATATGCTCGATCAACGTCAGCCCATCAGGGAAACGCGTTCCGGCCGTTAAACCTCGATCGTTAACAATAATCGCCACATTATCGGTATCGTGTACTTTTATATAAAACGCCGTCGGCGATTCTTGTCTAATTTCAATGTCAGCCATTGTCCAGTATTCTCCAGCAAGGTGCGAATAATTAAATAAATAGGTTATTCAAAGGGTGCCACTGTGATTTGTTAAATAAAGAATGTCAGGTGTTCATGATTTAAAATGTGATCTAAATCACTCATTGTGGCGAGAGCCAACGCGACAGTAAGGGAAAACGCCGGAACTGTGCATCAGCGCCCATTTGTTATTGCGTTTGCACAGTAATAACTGGTTTTTGTCGTTGTTTATGGGTTATATGCACAGTGTTCAATGAGCGCCGGCTGATTATACTGAATCATGCTTGCAATGCACCGGATGAGTAAATCGAGGAAGTTTAATATCGATTTCTGAATAATTAAAAATCACACCAAAAATAAATAATGGTAGGTGTGCTGTACCTGAGGAATATTAAATGAGTCTGGATGCAACGATAGAACAAAGAAAAGGTATACCAACCCGGTATTTAATTCTACTTATTATATTTATTGTTACCGCCGTTAACTATGCCGACCGTGCAACATTATCTATTGCCGGCACGGAAGTGGCAAAAGAGCTGCAGCTCAGCGCCGTATCAATGGGCTATATTTTCTCCGCTTTCGGCTGGGCCTACCTGCTGATGCAGATCCCCGGCGGCTGGCTGCTGGATAAATTCGGCTCGAAGAAAGTCTACACCTACAGCCTGTTCTTCTGGTCACTGTTCACCTTCCTGCAGGGCTTTGTGGATATGTTCCCGCTGGCCTGGGCGGGTATCTCCATGTTTATCATGCGTTTTATGCTGGGCTTCTCGGAAGCGCCTTCCTTCCCGGCAAACGCCCGTATCGTAGCGGCCTGGTTCCCGACCAAAGAACGCGGCACCGCTTCGGCTATCTTTAACTCCGCGCAGTACTTTTCCCTCGCGCTGTTCTCACCGCTGCTGGGCTGGCTGACCTTTGCCTGGGGCTGGGAGCATGTCTTTACCGTGATGGGCGCTATCGGCTTCGTACTGACCGGTCTGTGGGTCAAACTGATCCATAACCCGACTGACCACCCGCGTATGAGCAAAGAAGAGCTGAAGTTCATCTCCGATAACGGCGCAGTGGTCGATATGGACCATAAAAAGCCGGGCAGCGCGGCGGCCAGCGGTCCTAAACTTCACTATATCAAGCAGCTGTTGAGCAACCGCATGATGCTGGGCGTGTTCTTCGGCCAATATTTTATCAACACCATCACCTGGTTCTTCCTCACCTGGTTCCCGATTTACCTGGTGCAGGAAAAAGGGATGTCGATTCTGAAAGTGGGTCTGGTGGCCTCAATCCCGGCGCTGTGTGGTTTTGCCGGTGGTGTACTGGGCGGCGTGTTCTCTGACGCTTTGATTAAACGCGGTTTTTCTCTCACCGTGGCGCGTAAATTGCCGATTGTTCTCGGCATGCTGCTGGCCTCAACCATTATTCTGTGTAACTACACCGACAACACGGCGCTGGTTGTGACGCTGATGGCGCTGGCGTTCTTTGGTAAAGGGTTTGGCGCACTCGGCTGGCCGGTGATTTCAGATACCGCGCCGAAAGAGATCGTCGGTCTGTGCGGCGGGGTCTTCAACGTCTTCGGCAACGTTGCCTCCATTGTGACCCCGCTGGTTATCGGGTACCTGGTGAGCGAGCTGCACTCATTCAACGCTGCGCTGGTCTTCGTCGGCTGCTCTGCTCTGATGGCGATGGTTTGCTATCTGTTTATTGTCGGCGACATCAAGCGTATGGAACTGCAGAAATAATTAACGGTTAAGTGACAAGGTATAAGCGATGAACAACGATATCTTCCCGAACAAATTTAAGGCTGCTCTGGCAGCACATCAGATTCAGATTGGCTGCTGGTCAGCGCTGACCAGCCCGATTAGCACCGAAGTTTTAGGTCTGGCCGGTTTCGACTGGTTGGTGCTGGACGGCGAACATGCGCCGAACGACATCTCAACCTTTATCCCTCAGCTGATGGCGCTGAAAGGCAGCACCAGCGCGCCAGTGGTGCGCGTACCGACCAACGAGCCGGTCAATATTAAACGCCTGCTGGATATCGGCTTTTATAACTTCCTGATCCCGTTCGTTGAGAGCAAAGAAGAGGCGGTCAATGCGGTGGCTTCCACCCGCTATCCGCCGGAAGGCATCCGCGGCGTGTCCGTGTCGCACCGCGCCAATATGTTTGGCACCGTGCCGGATTACTTCGCGCAATCGAACAAAAACATCACCATCCTGGTGCAAATCGAGAGCCAGCAAGGGGTGGATAACGTGGATGCGATTGCCGCCACCGAAGGCGTCGACGGCATTTTTGTCGGTCCAAGCGATCTGGCTGCTGCGTTAGGTCATCTGGGCAACGCGTCGCATCCGGAAGTGCAGAAAGCGATCCAGCACATCTTTGCCAGCGCGAAAAAGCACGGTAAACCCAGCGGCATTCTGGCTCCAGTAGAAGCAGATGCACGCCGTTATCTGGAGTGGGGCGCGACATTTGTGGCCGTTGGCAGCGACCTTGGCGTATTCCGCTCAGCGACGCAGAAATTAGCTGATTCCTTTAAAAAATAATCACCATCGATACGAGAGAGAAAACGTTATGACAATGAAAGTTGGTTTTATTGGCCTGGGCATCATGGGTAAACCAATGAGTAAAAACCTCCTGAAGGCGGGTTACTCGTTGGTGGTTACCGACCGTAATATGGAAGCGATTGCTGATGTGATTGCCGCTGGCGCGGAAACCGCCACCTCGGCGAAGGCGATTGCTGAGCAGTGTGACGTGATCATCACCATGCTGCCGAACTCACCGCACGTCAAAGAAGTGGCGCTGGGTGAAGGCGGTATTATCGAAGGTGCGAAGCCGGGAACGGTGCTGATCGACATGAGCTCAATCGCTCCGTTGGCAAGCCGCGAAATCAGCGACGCCCTGAAAGCCAAAGGTGTGGATATGCTGGACGCGCCGGTCAGCGGCGGTGAACCGAAGGCCATTGACGGCACCTTGTCAGTGATGGTGGGTGGTGATAAAGCGATTTTTGACAAGTACTACGACCTGCTGAAAGCCATGGCGGGCTCCGTGGTGCATACCGGCGATATTGGCGCGGGCAACGTGACCAAACTGGCCAACCAGGTGATTGTGGCGCTGAACATTGCCGCGATGTCTGAAGCACTGACTCTGGCGACGAAAGCCGGCGTTAACCCGGATCTGGTGTATCAGGCCATTCGTGGCGGTCTGGCCGGCAGTACCGTGCTGGATGCCAAAGCCCCGATGGTGATGGATCGCAACTTCAAACCGGGCTTCCGTATCGATCTGCATATCAAAGATCTGGCCAATGCGCTGGATACCTCCCATGGCGTGGGCGCACAGCTGCCGCTGACCGCCGCAGTGATGGAGATGATGCAGGCACTGCGTGCCGACGGTCTGGGTACTGCCGACCATAGTGCGCTTGCGTGCTACTACGAAAAACTGGCGAAAGTGGAAGTCACTCGCTAACAAGAAGGGCGCGGGCGCGCGCCCTGTAATTCTTGCCTTGCGCGGCACTGTCAGGCTACATAACTATGAAAATCGTAATCGCCCCAGACTCTTATAAAGAAAGCCTCTCGGCGACTGAGGTTGCACAGGCTATTGAAAAAGGTTTTCGGGAAATTTTCCCCGATGCGCAGTACGTGAAGGTTCCTCTTGCCGACGGCGGCGAGGGGACCGTTGAAGCGATGATCGCCGCGACCCAGGGAACCGAGATGAGCGCCTGTGTGACGGGGCCATTAGGGGTTCCTGTTGATGCCTGCTGGGGGCTTTCCGGCGACGGTAACACGGCGTTTATTGAAATGGCGGCGGCCAGTGGCCTGGCGCTGGTGCCACCGGCACAGCGCAATCCATTATTGACGACGTCGCGAGGTACCGGCGAGCTGATTTTGCAGGCGCTGGATCACGGGGCGAAAAATATCATTATTGGCATTGGCGGCAGCGCGACCAATGACGGTGGCGCGGGGATGGTACAGGCGCTGGGCGCGCGTCTTTGCGATGCCGCAGGTGCCGAAATTGGCCACGGCGGCGGCAGCCTGTGCTATCTCAATTCGATCGACGTTTCCGGCCTTGATGCCCGTCTGCGAGATTGCGCGATCCGCGTGGCCTGCGATGTGACTAACCCACTGATTGGCGACAGCGGTGCGTCGCGGATATTTGGGCCGCAGAAAGGGGCTACCGAAGCGATGATCCGCGAACTGGACGATAATCTGGCGCATTACGCGCAGATCATTCAGGCCGACCTGCAGGTAGATGTGAAGCAGGTGGCTGGTGCGGGGGCCGCTGGCGGGATGGGGGCGGCGTTGATGGCGTTCCTGCATGCCGAGTTACGCAGTGGGATCGAAATAGTGACCCAGGCGTTGAATCTCGAAGAGCATATCCTCGATTGCTCACTGGTGGTGACCGGTGAAGGCCGGTTGGATAGTCAGAGTATTAACGGCAAGGTTCCGGTTGGCGTGGCGAGCGTCGCGAAAAAATACCATAAGCCGGTGATTGGTATTGCTGGCAGCCTGACCAGCGATGTGGGCATCGTTCACCAGCATGGTATTGATGCAGTGTTCAGTGTGCTGACCGGTATTACGACGCTGGAAGAGGCATTTCGTGGTGCGTCGGACAATATTTACCATGCGTCGCGGAATATTGCGGCGACATTGCAGGTGGGGATGGCGACGGAGGGATGACAACCGGGTGCAAACCCTCTATACTGCGCGCCGAAGCTGACCAGACAGTCGCCGCTTCGTCGTCGTCCTCTTCGGAGGAGACAGGCGGAGGGGAGGAAAGTCCGGGCTCCATAGGGCAGGGTGCCAGGTAACGCCTGGGGGGCGCAAGCCCACGACTAGTGCAACAGAGAGCAAACCGCCGATGGCCCACGCAAGTGGGATCAGGTAAGGGTGAAAGGGTGCGGTAAGAGCGCACCGCGCGTCTGGTAACAGTTCGCGGCACGGTAAACTCCACCCGGAGCAAGGCCAAATAGGGGTTCATAAGGTACGGCCCGTACTGAACCCGGGTAGGCTGCTTGAGCCAGTGAGCGATTGCTGGCCTAGATGAATGACTGTCCACGACAGAACCCGGCTTAACGGTCAGCTTCACCATTCAAAGAAAACCCCGCCTTGGCGGGGTTTTTGCTTTCTGATGTCAGGTAAACAATGTCAGGTGGATAAAAGCAGATGAATGACTGCCCACGACGCGATACCCACAAGAAAGCGGCTTAACGATCAGCTTCACCATTCAAAGAAAACCCCGCTTCGGCGGGGTTTTTGCTTTAATAGCCTTGGAGTAACCGCTGGTATCGGTGTGTTTTTGCTTTAACGTGTA
Organism: Klebsiella sp. B345; assembly: GCF_051131735.1. Taxonomy (NCBI): domain Bacteria; kingdom Pseudomonadati; phylum Pseudomonadota; class Gammaproteobacteria; order Enterobacterales; family Enterobacteriaceae; genus Klebsiella; species Klebsiella sp. B345. The sequence continues at coordinate 2,331,490 of NZ_CP180443.1, read as the reverse complement.
CGCTCAGCCGTTAAGAAAAATGTTCCTGCAGCTTTATCTTTTATTCCCAAATATTCACCCGCACCAGCCAATGTATAAATTTAAACGTTTTTTGGGCTGTGTTTAACTGCACTCTCAGCGATACTGTCAAAATAAGTGTTGGTCTGTTCTATCCGTTGTGCGCAATGATTTCTGGAATGAATTCTGCCGTATTACAGGTTAATGGATAGTATTTTTATTCTTTGCCGCCAGGCAGGAGCGTGGATGATATGAAAAATTTTGTTTTATTTCCACAAGTGAAATTTGCCATTGAATGGTTGAAAGGTCATGGTGATACTATTTTTCAATTCGGCTGAAATATTGCTGCGGCAATAATACTGCTGTTTGTCGGCAAGATAATATCTAAGCTAATATCCAGGGCCATTGAGAAAATTCTGCTGCGACGAAATGTCGACGCCACGGTAGTGCATTTCTTTGCGGCAATTGTGCGTTATATCACTATGGCATTTGCGATCGTTGCTGCTCTGGGGCGGGTCGGGATTGAAACCTCATCGATCATCGCCGTCATTGGTGCCGCTGGCTTAGCGATTGGCCTGGCGCTGCAGGGTTCACTCTCAAACTTTGCCGCCGGCGTGCTGCTGGTGACGCTGCGTCCTTTCCGTGCCGGTAATTTTGTTGAAGTAGGCGCCGTCTCCGGGGTCGTACAAACGGTGCATGTCTTCTCGACAACCTTGTTGACGGTAGATAACAAAGAAGTGGTGATTCCCAATGGGAAAATTATTGCCGACAGTATCGTCAACTATTCACGTCACCCGTGGCGGCGTATCGATCTGCTATTAGGCGTGGCTTATCAAAGCCGTATCAGTGAAGTGAAAGCGGTTATTCAGGATATTATTGATAATGAGCGGCGAATCGATAAATCTCGCGGCACCACGGTACGACTGATTGAGCTTGGACCATCAACGCTGAATTTCACCGTGCGCGTGTGGGTGAAAAACAGTGAATACTGGGAGACCTATTTCGATTTACTGGAAAATATTAAAGACTCGTTAGATGAGCACCAGATCCTGTTGCCAGGGCCACGCATGGACGTGCGTTTGATGGGCCCGGCGGGAAGTCCCCTGATCCAGCCTCACGGCTAGACCTGGCGACACAATCGGCCCCTTCTGGGGCCGAAACTAGTGTATCAGGCGGCGTTTTCTTCATCCTGAAGCCGCGTGGCGGCTTCTGCAACGATAGCTTCCAGTTCACTGAGCATCTCGTCATAGCCAAAACTGGCGACCTTCGGTGCGTCTTGCTGCAGAGGTTGAGACGACGGTACGGCTTTTGCTGCTTTCTTCTTATGCTTACTCACTGACAGACTCCATCACTCCTGTAATTACACTGGTAAATCTATCAGTAAAGCGCGCAAAGGCGTATCGGCAACAAGGGTAATGTTAGCTTCGTCACGAATAAATGCGCCGTCGCCGCAGGTCAGTGCCTGCTTCTCTTCTTCACGGGCAACGGCATGTACCGTGCCATGAATCGATTGCAGATAGGCTCGTGGCCCGTGCAGTTGTACATTAATATGTTCGCCGGCAGCGAGATCGAGCTGATGGATCCAGACCTGCTGACGTAGCTGCAAACTATTCTGCGCGCCGTCCGGGGACGCGAGCAACTGGTATGGGGCATCGGCGATGGCCAGCTTTTGTATCAGCGGGTTTTCCCGCTGCGGGCACGCATCCAACCAGAGCTGCATCCGGGTCAGGGACCCTTCTTTACTCAGGTTATGCTCGCTGTAACTGATTCCTGGCTGAGTCGATATCAGCAGCGCTTCACCGGCCTTTGCCTGCACATGGTTGCCGTCACTGTCGCGATATTCCGCTTCCCCTTCCAGAATCAGGTTCAGAATATCGACTTTCGGGTAGGTCCGCGGCTGAAACGACGCGCCGGGGGCCAGAACTTCCTGGTTGAGCACGCGCAGGGAGGCGTATCCTAACAGTTTAGGGTCAAAGTAGTGTCCAAAGGAAAAGGTGTAGCGGGCCTGCAGCCAGCCGAAATCTGCTTGTCCACATTGTTTGGCTGTTCGGGTAGTAATCATTTTCTTGACCTCTCTTTACACTAAATCAATGGTAAAGGTATGGACGCTGTATTGTTAGCCAGATATTCTGCCTGGTATGTTCAAATTTCCTGAATGAGAGTGCTATGGCTAAAGAGAGAGCATTAACGCTGGAAGCGTTACGTGTAATGGACGCTATCGACAGACGCGGGAGCTTCGCTGCTGCGGCTGACGAGCTCGGTCGGGTGCCCTCAGCCCTTAGCTACACGATGCAAAAGCTGGAAGAGGAACTGGATGTGGTGCTGTTTGACCGCTCAGGTCATCGGACAAAATTCACTAATGTTGGCCGCATGTTGCTGGAGCGCGGTCGCGTGCTGCTGGAAGCGGCGGATAAGCTCACTACCGATGCCGAAGCTCTCTCTCGCGGCTGGGAAACGCATCTGACCATCGTGACTGAAGCGCTGGTCCCGACGCAGGATTTCTTCCCGCTGATTGAAAAGCTGGCGACCAAATCCAATACTCAGCTGTCGGTCATTACCGAAGTGCTGGCCGGTGCATGGGAGCGTCTGGAGCAGGGACGGGCGGATATTGTCGTCGCGCCGGATATGCATTTTCGCTCCTCATCGGAGATTAACTCCCGCAAGCTCTATTCGGTGATGAACGTCTACGTTGCCGCGCCGGATCACCCGATCCACCATGAGCCTGAACCGCTTTCTGAAGTCACTCGGGTTAAGTATCGTGGCGTCGCAGTGGCGGATACCGCCCGTGAACGTCCGGTCCTGACGGTGCAGTTACTCGATAAGCAGCCGCGTCTGACGGTCAGTACCATTGAAGATAAGCGGCAGGCGCTGTTGGCCGGTTTAGGCGTGGCGACGATGCCCTATCCGTTGGTTGAGCAGGACATTGCTGAAGGGCGTTTACGGGTGGTCAGCCCGGAATATACCAATGAGATCGACATTATCATGGCGTGGCGCCGCGATAGCATGGGCGAAGCGAAATCATGGTGTCTGCGGGAGATCCCGAAGCTGTTTGCCAGGAAGTAAATTGACGGTGCGCTCCTGCCGCAGAAGGAGCGCAGTCATTATAAGGATGAGGTTTTGGGTTCCGGCCCGAAACGGTTAGCTCCTGGCGTGCCGTTTTGGCAGTTGAACACCAGGATCACCAGCCAGCCAATGACCGGAATCAGCATCAACAATAGCCACCACGCTGAGCGATCGGTGTCGTGCAAACGGCGAAACTGCACCGCCCACCACGGCAGAAAGACCAGCACGCCATAAATCGTCGTCAGGATGCCTTCCCCACCCGCGCGCTGCCAGCCTAACATCTTATCGATGATGCCCAGCACAACGGTCAGAATGATGTTGACCAGAATAAACATCCAGTACTCTTTGCGCCGAGCGCGGCCACCAAATCCAATATAGTTTTTCAGTACTTTTAAATACCAGTCCATTTCTACGCCTCGATTATCGGTCAATCACTTGTTTTTTAAGCGATCGAAATAAGAATAGCCGTGAATGGAAGGCGGGTAAATATATTCACCAGATGAAATATCAGGCGCCGCTGCGGGCGCCTGAATGCTTAGCCGAAGAGACGATCCCGGCCGTGGGGTTCGCTGAGATCCTGCTGCGGGCCGACGGAGATAATTCCGGTGGGGTTGATCGTTTTATGGCTGCGATAGTAGTGGTTGCGGATATGGGCAAAATTCACCGTCTCTGCGATGCCCGGCATCTGGTAGATATCGCGCAGGAAACCATACAGATTGGGGTAATCGCTGATGCGATGTTTATCGCACTTAAAGTGGGTTACGTAGACTGGATCGAAACGCACGAGGGTGGTCCACAGACGAATATCGGCTTCCGTGAGCTGGTTGCCGGTCAGGTAGCGGTGCTCGCCAAGGATCTTTTCCAGGCGATCGAGTGATACAAATACCGCCGTTACTGCCTCATCGTACGCCTGCTGGCTGGTGGCAAATCCGGCTTTGTAGACCCCATTATTGACGTTGTCGTAGATCCAACCGTTCAGCTCATCGATAGTTTCACGCAGGGCTGGCGGGTAGTAATCGCCGGCTGTGGCCCCCAGCGCGTCGAAAGCGCCATTGAACATACGGATGATATCCGCAGATTCGTTGCTGACGATGGTGTTCTGCTTTTTATCCCACAATACCGGCACCGTCACGCGCCCGGTATAGTGCGGATCGGCGTGCAGATAGAGCTGATAGAGAAAGTCGTGTTGATACAGTGAATCGCCGGTCGCGTCGGGGAAATCGTGAGCGAAGGTCCAGCCGTTTTCCAGCATCAAGGGGTGAACCACCGAGACGGAAATAAACGGATCCAGTCCTTTGAGCTTACGCATGATCAGCGTGCGGTGCGCCCACGGACAGGCAAGGGAAACGTACAGATGATAGCGGTCTTTTTCTGCAGCAAAGCCGCCGCTGCCGGAGAGTCCTGGTGCGCCATCGGCGGTCAGCCAGTTGCGAAATGCCGACACCGAGCGCTTGAAACGTCCGCCGGTGGATGCGGTGTCATACCAGGTATCCTGCCAGACACCATCGATTAATTGTCCCATTCTCTCCTCCTTCAGACTTCAGATAGCAAAAGCGAGGAGATGTCTCCTCGCTTTGTTCGTTACTCAGTATAGTGCGTTTACCACTTTTTATTTAGCACGCGGTCGATGCTGAATGCGCCTGGACCGGTGATAGCCAGCAGCAGGAAGCCGCCTGCAATTGTCAGGTTTTTCATGAACATCAGCGAGTTCACGCCTTCAGCAAAGTTGCTGTGGAACAGGAACGCGGTCAGCAGAGTAAAGCCTGCGGTGAACAGCGCGGTGGTACGGGTCAGGAAACCGAACAGGATTGCCAGACCGCCGCCGAACTCCAGAAGAATGGTTAACGGCAGCAGTGCGCCCGGTACGCCCATGGCTTCCATATACTGCTGCGTGCCCGCATAACCGGTAATTTTTCCCCACCCTGCGGTGATGAACAGGATTGGCATCAGAATACGCGCTACCAGTACACCAACATCTTCTAATTTTTTCATTTCTTACTCCAGTAAACCCAAAGGGCGGCGATTTTGTTTTTTAGTGCAATCCTGCATAGTTACGCGGGCTTGCTGTCGATGGAGTGAATATTAGCGAGGCTCTGGAGTAATTGTTAGCAAGGAAAACTGTAGATCTTTTTCAAAGAATCTGAGCAAGTGCAAGGGAGGAGAAATGAACGTATCTGTACGCAGCGGCGGCCCGCTGGCACAGAGAAAGAACGTCAGGAATCTTGAGGTGTATCAGAAAGGGGATCAGTGAGCGGATGGCTGGCGTAGCAGGCGTTTGACCATACGCCAGGTGCTCCAGAGGCCGACACCGCGTTTAGTCCAGCGCAGTAAAAACCGCGGATGGCGCACTGACCATACCGCCATGATCCCACTGCCGACCATCGCCCATGAGCGAAGATGCTGGAACGTCTGCCAGCCGCGATCGAGCGGTGCGGTGGCCTCAAGCCAGTCACGACGGCTGGCGATTAAATCCAGCCGTTGTTGTTGGATCTGGCGTAGCAGCAGCGCTTTTTGCCGTTCACGTTCCTGCTTATTGCTCATGTGCGATCGTCCTCCAGCAGAGCCCGGTCTTCCGCCAGCTCTTTGCGCGTCATGCGCAGGAGCGTTGAACGACGAGCTTTGCGTAGCGTCCAGATCCCGCCTATTAACGAGCTGAGCAGCAGTACGGCGGTGGTGGCAATCATGACGTTCAGTCGGTATTGCGGATCGATGGCCCAGATAATCAGTACCAGCAGGCTCATCAGGCCAAATGCAGCAAACAGTAGCGTCAGTCCCAGCATCAGAAACAGCTGGAAGAGATTGGCTTTCTCTTCTTCCAGCTCCACGACCACCAGGCGCAGGCGCGTTTCCAGCATTTCGACCAGCAGGCTAATTATCCGCTGACCAATACCGAAAACGCTCTTACCCGGGCCTTGCGTGTGTTGAGTATCCGCCATATTAACGACGCGTCAGCAGGACACCCAGCACCAGCCCGACGGCTGCGCCAATCCCGACACCGGTCCACGGATTTTCGCGGACATAGTCGTCGGCACGAGCAGCGGTTTCACGAGTTTGTCTGACAATGGCATCACTGGTTTCACCCAGGCGAACGCGGCTCTCTTTCAGCGCGCTTTCGGCTTTACTGCGCAGTTTGCCCACTTCTTCTTTTGACTTATCCGCTGAGGAGTTCAGCACTTCTTCCAGGGTATCCGCCAGCGTTTTCAGTTCGGCACGCAGATCGTCTGCAACGTTGTCTTTAGGCATCTTTCTCTCCTGTAGAGTGGTTCCATATACGTAAGAAATTACGGATTAATAATCACGCGACTCCAGCGTTTTCAGCTCTTGTTGCGCTTCATCAAGCTTGCTCTGACGCTTGCTGATTTTATCCTTATCACCTTTCTGCCGGGCTTCCTGCAGGTCGCGCTGGCGTTCGGCCACTTCTTCCCGCTGTTTGGCGATTTTTTGCTGATGATCGGCCTTGAGCTGGCCGTCATTGCAGTGGGCTTTGACTTCACGCAGCGCCTTGTTCAGACCGTCAATGCGGCTCTGATTGTGGTGTTTTTCAGCGTAGGTGATCTCACGCTGGATATCCTGTTCTTTTTCCTGACACGGGGAGTTGGCAAAGGCGCTGGCGCTAAGCGAGCCCATCACCAGCAGCAGAACGACGTGGTATTTCATGAATGCTACCTTCCATTGTGTAAGGGCATATCCGGGAGATATGCCCGATCCAGTCGATAAACGTCAGCCCGGCGGCTCCCGCAATCTTAAGCATAGTAAGTAAAACGAGATTTCACCAAACTGCGTGAAAATATTCAGAATTTTGGTAATTATCCGAATCGATGAGGGACGTCACGCAGGCGAGAGAGCCATGCTGTTGGCGTATTTTCATCCTCAAGCAAAGCAATAATATAACCGTGCGGCAGGGCGCGGCCCAGAACTTCTTTTGCCGCGATGCTCTGCTCGCTGGAGTCAAACTTAATCAACAGACCGTCTTTTTGCGGGGTAATGCTTTTAAAGCGAATACCGTTGGCGTCGAGATGATGCCAGACGGAAAAACCGTCCGGCATGCCAATACCCTGGGTGACAGGGTGGATCGCCAGGGTGGACTCCTGCTGCTGGACGGCAAGCCAGAGCCAGAACAGGGCGCACAGAAGCACGGAGCCGCCCAGCATCCAGCCAATCTGGCGCAGAGAGAGGCTTTTTTTGACCATCTTCATCCCCGACTACTGTGTTTTTTCTTCCACAGGACAACTAACGAACCGACCAGGCCAAATACCAGCAGCACCACCGGCAGCAGCATCAGGCAGGACATCAGCTGATCCTCATACTTCAGGAAGACCGGCGTTTTACCCAGCAGATAGCCCAGCGTGGTGAGAATCAGTACCCACAGCAGGCCACTCATCCAGTTAAAGAACTGAAAACGGGCATTATTCAGACCGGACAGCCCGGCGATGGTGGGCAGCAATGTACGTACGAACGCAATAAAGCGGCCAATCAACAGCGCAGAGAGCCCGTGTTTATGGAACAGGTGATGCGCACGCTGGTGGTAGTGCGACGGCAAATGTGACAGCCAGTTTTGTACTATCCGCGTGTTGCCGAGCCAGCGGCCCTGGATATAGCTGAGCCAACAGCCCAGGCTGGCGGCGGTGGTCAGGAGCAGTAATGTTTCCGGAAAACCCATTGCCCCTTTGGCAATCAGCACACCGACCAGCACCAGCAGGCTGTCGCCGGGTAAGAAGGCGGCGGGTAGCAGGCCGTTCTCAAGGAACAAAATCATAAATAAGACAAAATACAGCATGCCAATCATGGAGGGATTGGCGAGGGTTTCGTAATCCTGGCTCCACAGAGCATTCAATAATTGGGTTAATAGTTCCATTCACGATTCCTGGTACATCGGTTAACGATATGTCTGAACGCGATAGCGACATAGATTCTTATTAGATTATGGCCGCTGCTCATGCGTTCTGAACGGTTCCTTGTTCAAAATTGAAGCCAGCAAAAGCTAACTCTCAGAGCGACAAAATGCATCTAATTGTAACAAAGGCACCGACTTTTCGTCAGAAAAATTGCAGTTTGTTGCGTATTGATTTTGCTGATTGCAATGGCGGGTGGCGAGTGTCTTTACACAGGCTGACACTATAGATGTTTGCTTACCCAAAAGAGGGAACAGGCAGGCGCAGATGGCCTGCCTGACAGGCGGATAATTGCTTATTTTACGCCGTTGGTCGCGGTATCGAGGTGAACGACAGGATTATCGGCAAACAGGTAACGATCGGCGTTGAATTCAAAATCATCGCTGGTTTCGTTGAACAGCATCTGCTTGGTGTTTTCCAGATGCTGCCACATCGCCAGTTTTGCCGCGTGCGGATCTTTGCGAATCAAGGCCTTGAGGATTTCGTCATGATCGTCACACCAGTTATCCACGGTGCGCAGGTCGATATGGTCATGCAGCTTTTTCCAGTACGGGTTATGTACGCGCTGGGTCCACATTTTTTCGACGATAGCAGCGAGAGCGGTATTCTGCGTCGCCAGCGCAACCTGAACATGAAACAGCAGGTCCCACTCAGAATCACGGTAAGACTTCTCTTTGCGCGATTTTTCCTGGATCTCCATCAGTTTCATAATGTCCTGCTTGGTCACCTGGGTGGCGGCGAACTCAGCGATATTACTTTCAATCAACTGACGCGCCTGCAGCAGCTCAAACGGACCATAGCTGGCGAACTCGAGGTTCTCATCAATGGCCTGCTGGTATTTCGGGTGGTTGGAGATAACGTGGATGCCTGAGCCTTTACGGACTTCAACATAGCCTTCCACTTCCAGCATGATAATGGCTTCGCGAACCACGGTGCGGCTGACGCTTTTCTCGTCGGCGATAAACCGTTCTGCGGGCAGCTTATCGCCCACAAGGTAGACGCCTTGCTCAATACGCGCCTTGAGCTCAGCGGCAAGCTGCTGATACAAACGACGCGGTTCTGTGATTTCCATATTCACTCCCGGAAGATGGCGATAATATTGGATTTGTTATACCACTTTTACGCTCGTCCCACCACTGTAAGACATGAAAAAGCCGCCTGTAATAAGGCGGCCTGGTAAACAACTCAATCAGTATGACAACTAGCTCTGCGTCGCCGGTTTACTCGTTTTGAGTGATGGCGAGTCGTCATCGGCGGGTTTGTTCTTCAGCACGGTCCAGATGACCACGGCGCCCAGCAGGTCGAAGACCGCCAGCACGGCAAACAGCGGGCTGAAACCAATGGTATCGGCCAGTGCACCCACTACCAGTGCAAACATGGTACTTGCCATCCATGCCGCCATACCGGTCAGACCGTTAGCGGTTGCCACTTCGTTACGACCAAACACGTCGGAAGAGAGCGTAATCAGTGCACCGGACAGAGCCTGGTGAGCGAAGCCCCCGATGCACAGCAGGGCGATAGCCACGAACGGGCTGGTGAACAGGCCGATCATCCCAGGGCCAATCATCAGCAGGGCACCCATGGTGACCACCATTTTACGGGAGACAATCAGGTTCACACCAAACCAGCGCTGGAACAGCGGCGGCAGGTAACCCCCGATGATGCAGCCCAGGTCAGCAAACAGCATCGGCATCCAGGCAAACATCGCGATTTCTTTCAGGTTAAAGCCGTAGACTTTAAACATGAACAGCGGGATCCAGGCGTTAAAGGTACCCCAGGCTGGTTCAGCCAGGAAACGCGGCAGGGCGATGCCCCAGAACTGGCGGTTGCGCAGAATCTGCCACGGAGACATTTTCTTGCCGTTATTGGTCTGATGCTGAGATTCCTGGCCACCAATAATGTAGTCACGTTCTTCGGTGGTTAATTTTTTCTGGTCGCGCGGGTGTTTGTAGAATACCAGCCATGCCATCGCCCAGATAAAGCTCAAGACACCGGAAATAATAAACGCCATCTGCCAGCTGTGCATCACGATAGCCCAGACCACCAGCGGCGGAGCAATCATTGCGCCGATAGAAGAGCCGACGTTGAAGTAGCCTACGGCAATAGAGCGTTCTTTTGCCGGGAACCACTCAGAGCTGGCCTTCAGGCCTGCCGGGATCATCGCGGCTTCAGCCGCACCGACGGCGCCGCGTGCCAACGCTAATCCACCCCAGCTGCCCGCCAGCGCCGTGGAGCCACAGAAAATAGCCCAGGCAATGGCGAAGAAGGCGTAACCGATTTTCGTCCCCAGGACATCAAGAACGTAGCCCGCAACGGGCTGCATGACGGTATAAGCAGCTGAGTAAGCTGCGATGATATAGGAATACTGTTGGGTGGAGATGTGTAACTCTTCCATCAGAGTCGGCGCAGCCGCAGCCACAGTGTTACGCGTCAGGTAGCCCAGCACGGTGCCCATGGTCACCAGTGCAATCATATACCAACGTAACCCTTTAATTTTACGCATGTAAAACCTCATCGTTTGTTTTATCTCCGCAGCGAGTGCGGCCATCTTCAAACCCTGTCACCGGGGTTGAGAAGGAGAAACGGAGGGCTCAGGGGGATTAACCCATATGGCCCGAACCTTGCCATCAGTTGTTTTGCTTAATTCGGTATCCATACCGGTCAATGCGATGTGAAAAATCATCGCGAAATCATTCCAACGGTTTATATGTTGCGACGGCAGAACGATAACTTGTCATACAACTTTAAAAGTTGAGTGCTGTCACAAAAGTGGGAAAGTTTATGGGGGTATTATTCCCTGCGACAGAAGCCAGTACTGGCGCGGCTTGCAGCGGTGTTTACTCCGGAGTGAGTACTTTTTTTGTCAGCGTTTATTGATCTAACTCACGAAAAAGATTTCGGCCTGTAGAAATTGGTGTGATAACTTTGTCAGCATATAGTCAATCATCTGAACGGCTCCTCAAGGGGAGCGAAGAGGAAATGAAAATGACAGCGTTTATGACCGAAGATTTTCTGCTTGATACCGAGTTTGCTCGTCGTCTGTACCATGATTACGCCAAAGATCAGCCGATTTTCGACTATCATTGCCACCTTCCGCCGCAGCAGATTGCCGACGATTACCGTTTTAAAAACCTGTATGACATCTGGCTGAAAGGCGACCACTACAAGTGGCGCGCGATGCGCACCAACGGCGTGGCTGAGCGCCTGTGTACCGGCGATGCCTCGGACCGCGAGAAGTTTGACGCCTGGGCCGCCACCGTACCGCATACCATCGGCAACCCGCTGTATCACTGGACGCACCTGGAACTGCGCCGTCCGTTTGGTATTACCGGTCAGCTGTTATCGCCGCAAACTGCGGGTGCTATCTGGGATCAGTGCAACGACCTGCTGGCTCAGGACCGCTTCTCTGCCCGCGGGATCATGACCCAGATGAACGTCAAAATGGTCGGTACCACCGACGATCCGATCGATTCACTGGAACATCATGCGGCGGTGGCCAAAGTGACCACCTTCAAAACCAAAGTGCTGCCAAGCTGGCGCCCGGATAAAGCCTTCAACATCGAACAGGCGACGTTCAACGACTACATGGCGAAGCTGGGTGAAGTGTCTGATACCGACATTCGCCGCTTTGCCGATCTGCAGTCCGCGCTGACGAAACGTCTGGATCACTTCGCCGCTCACGGCTGTAAAGTGTCTGACCACGCGCTCGACGTGGTGCTGTTTGCTGAAGCCAGCGAAGCGGAGCTGGACAGCATTCTGGCCCGTCGCCTCTCCGGCGCGGCGCTGAACGAACAGGAAGTGGCGCAGTTTAAAACGGCGGTGCTGGTCTTCCTCGGAGCTGAATATGCCCGTCGCGGCTGGGTGCAGCAGTACCATATCGGCGCACTGCGCAACAATAACCTGCGTCAGTTCAAACTGCTGGGGCCAGATGTGGGCTTTGACTCCATCAACGACCGCCCGATGGCGGAAGAGCTGTCGAAGCTGCTGAGCAAGCAGAATGAAGAGAACCTGCTGCCGAAAACCATTCTTTACTGTCTGAACCCGCGCGATAACGAAGTGCTGGGCACCATGATCGGCAACTTCCAGGGCGAAGGGATGCCGGGCAAGATGCAGTTCGGCTCCGGCTGGTGGTTCAACGATCAGAAAGACGGGATGGAACGTCAGATGACCCAACTGGCACAGCTCGGCCTGCTGAGCCGTTTCGTCGGGATGTTAACCGACAGCCGCAGCTTCCTGTCCTACACCCGTCATGAATATTTCCGTCGCATTCTGTGCCAGATGATTGGCCGCTGGGTTGAAGCCGGCGAAGCGCCAGCGGATATCCAGCTGTTGGGTGAGATGGTGAAAAATATCTGCTTTAACAATGCGCGTGATTACTTCGCTATTGAACTGAACTAAGACCAGAGGCCGGTTGATATGCAATACATTAAAATCCATTCGCAGGATAACGTTGCTGTCGCGTTAGCTGACATGGCTGTGGGGACTCAGGTCACCATCGACGGTGATACGGTCACCCTCAGCCAGGACGTTGTACGCGGTCATAAGTTTGCATTACGCGCGATTGCGAAGGGAGAAAACGTCATTAAGTATGGTCTGCCTATTGGTCATGCGCTGGCGGATATCGCGCCAGGGGAGCATATTCATGCCCATAACACGCGGACCAACCTGAGCGACCTTGACGAGTATAGCTATCAGCCGGAACTGATCGAGCCCTCGGCACAGCCGGAAGACCGCGATGTCCAGCTTTACCGTCGTGCTAATGGTGATGTCGGGGTGCGCAATGAATTGTGGATCCTGCCGACCGTGGGCTGCGTGAACGGTATCGCTCGTCAGATTCAGAACCGCTTCCTGAAAGAGACTCAGGATGCGGAAGGCATCGATGGCGTGTTCCTCTTCAGCCATACCTACGGCTGCTCGCAGCTGGGGGATGACCACGTGAACACCCGCACCATGCTGCAAAACATGGTGCGTCACCCGAACGCTGGGGCGGTGCTGGTGATTGGTCTTGGTTGTGAGAACAACCAGGTGGATGCCTTCCGTGAAACCCTGGGTGATTTCGACCCTGAGCGCGTCCACTTTATGGTCTGCCAGAAGCAGGACGACGAAGTGGAGGCCGGACTTGAGCATCTGCATCAGCTGTATGAAGTGATGCGCCATGATAAGCGTGAGCCAGGTAAACTGAGCGAGCTGAAGTTTGGCCTGGAGTGCGGCGGATCCGACGGTCTGTCCGGGATCACCGCGAATCCGATGTTGGGCCGTTTCTCAGATTACCTGATCGCCAACGGCGGAACCACCGTGCTGACCGAAGTGCCGGAAATGTTTGGTGCCGAACAGCTCCTGATGAGCCACTGTCGTGACGAAGAGACCTTCGGCAAGCTGGTCACTATGGTCAACGACTTTAAACAGTACTTCATCGCGCATAACCAGCCGATCTACGAGAACCCATCGCCAGGCAACAAAGCGGGGGGCATCACCACGCTGGAAGATAAATCATTAGGCTGCACCCAGAAAGCGGGGTCTAGCCAGGTGGTGGACGTTCTGCGCTACGGTGAACGTCTGAAGGTGCATGGTCTCAATCTGTTGAGCGCGCCGGGTAATGATGCGGTCGCCACCAGCGCGCTGGCCGGTGCAGGTTGTCATATGGTGCTGTTCAGCACAGGTCGCGGTACCCCGTACGGCGGTTTTGTACCGACGGTAAAAATTGCCACCAACAGCGAACTGGCGGCGAAGAAGAAACACTGGATCGACTTCGATGCCGGGCAGTTGATTCATGGCAAAGCCATGCCGCAGTTGCTGGAAGAGTTTGTCGATACGTTGGTTGAGTTCGTCAATGGCAAACCAACCTGCAATGAGCGCAATGATTTCCGCGAGCTGGCGATCTTCAAGAGCGGCGTCACCTTGTAGGTACGAGAAGGATCCCGGTCTTTGTCGTTAACGTGAAAACGGCGCTCCTTCACAGGAACGCCGTTTTTTTATTTTTGTTGAACAGGATCTGTCATGACTGCGTATTGGGTTGCCCAGGGCGTCGGTGTCATCGCCTTTTTTATCGGTATTACCACCTTTGTGCACCGCGACGAGGGTCGCTTTAAACGTCAGCTGGCGCTGTACAGCGGGATCATCGGCCTGCACTTTATCCTGATGGGGGCGATACCGGCTGGCATGAGTGCCGGGCTCAATGCCGTACGCACCTTGATATCATTGCGTACCCGTAGCCTGTGGGTGATGACGATTTTTATTGTTCTGACTCTGGTGCTGGGGCTGGGGAAACTACAGCATCCGATGGAACTGCTGCCGGTCGTGGGCACCGTCGCCAGCACCTGGGCCCTGTTCCGCTGTAAAGGGCTGACCATTCGCTGCGTAATGTGGTGCTCTACCGCCTGCTGGGTGACGCATAACCTGTGGCTGGGGTCGATTGGCGGAACGCTGATTGAAGGCAGCTTTTTGATCGTCAACGGTCTGAATATTATCCGTTTCCGGCGCATGATAAAGCGGGGGATCGATCCGTTTAAACAGGAAGTGGTGGAGATGCAAGAAACCCCCTCCGCACGCTAGCGGAGGGGGTCGGCAGGATTAATCGCGCAGCGCGTTTTTCGCCAGCTGATCGTCTTCAGCCATACAGGCCGCGGCGGTGAACAGCACGTCGGTAGAGGAGTTCAGTGCCGTTTCGCAGGAGTCCTGCAGTACGCCGATGATGAAGCCCACAGCAACCACCTGCATGGCGACATCGTTCGGAATGCCAAACATGTTACAGGCCAGCGGGATCAACAGCAGAGAACCACCGGCGACACCGGAAGCACCACAGGCACACAGCGATGCCACGACGCTCAGCAACAGGGCGGTCGGCAGATCCACCGGAATGCCCAGGGTATGGACGGCGGCCAGCGTCAGCACCGTAATGGTAATGGCGGCCCCGGCCATATTGATAGTGGCACCCAGCGGGATGGAGACTGAGTAGGTATCGCGATCGAGGTTCAGTTTTTCGCTCAACGCCATATTCACCGGGATGTTGGCGGCTGAGCTACGGGTAAAGAAGGCGTACACACCGCTTTCACGCAGGCAGGTCAGCACCAGCGGATACGGGTTGCGACGGATCTTCCAGAACACCAGCAGCGGGTTAATCACCAGCGCCACCAGCAGCATACAGCCAACAAGCACAACCAGCAGCTGCGCATAACCCCACAGGGTAGAGAAACCGGTGGTCGCCAGGGTGGATGAGACGAGGCCGAAAATCCCAAGTGGCGCAAAACGAATCACCATTTTCACAATAAAGGTCACCGCATGGGACACATCGTTGATCAGGTTTTTGGTCGTCTCATTACCGTGACGCAGTGCAAAACCCAGGCCAACGGCCCAGACCAGGATCCCGATATAGTTGGCGTTCAGCAACGCATCAATAGGGTTCGACACCATGCTCATCAGCAGCCCGCGCAGGACTTCGACAATCCCCGATGGCGGAGTGATATCGCCGGCGGCAGCATTCAGATGCAGCGTAGAAGGGAAGATAAAGCTAAACAGCACGGCGGTTAATGCGGCGCTGAAGGTCCCCAGCAGGTAAAGGAACAGAATCGGACGGATGCTGGTTTTCTGCCCCTGCTGGTGGTTAGCGATTGATGCCATGACCAGCATCAATACGAGTACCGGCGCGACAGCTTTCAATGCGCCGACAAACAGCGTACCGAGCAGGCCAGCAGCAATGGCCGCCGGTTTTGACACCAGCGCTAACAGCACGCCAAGAATCAGCCCCACTAAAATTTGTTTAACCAGACTGCCCTGAGTAAGGCGCCGTAGCAGGCCTGATGAAGGCGTTTGTGTCGTCATAATGCATTCCTTGTTGTGATGTTGCTGTCCGTCTCTGTACGTACTCTTTGTTACGCTTATGTCCGGATGTAAGTAAATGTTTGCCTGGTTGAGTATACGGAAAGCATGGCGGGTAGGAAGCGTAAAATGCTGCTTATTTCGTCCAGATCTTGTTTTTTAACTATATATTAACGAATGTGTGACATAGGGAGGGATAATGCGTGGCGCCTGTTGCTGGCCGGGCGAAAACCCTCTTCATCCGGCCGCTTATGGCTTATTGCTGTAATTTTTTCTTGTCGTTCTGCATATTGACCCAGGCGTTAATCAACAAGGTCAGGGTTAAAATACCGCCCACCACGCCGAGCGAAATGCCAATCGGGATGTGGTAGAAATCGACGATGAGCATCTTGATACCGATAAACACCAGGATTACCGACAGGCCATATTTCAGCATCGAGAAGCGCTCCGCCACGCCCGCCAGCAGGAAGTACATGGCGCGCAGGCCAAGGATCGCGAACAAGTTTGAGGTCAGCACGATGAACGGATCGGTGGTCACGGCGAAAATCGCCGGGATGCTATCGACCGCGAAAATAACGTCGCTTAACTCCACCAGGATCAGCACCAGCAGCAGCGGAGTGGCAAACAGGACACCGTTTTGCCGTGTGAAGAAGCGTTCATTTTCAATTTTATCGGTCATCCGCAGGTGACTACGGATCCAGCGTACCAGCGGTTTGTCGCCGATGCCGGAATCATCTTCCTTCGCCAGCGCCATTTTCACACCGGTAAACAGCAGGAACGCGCCGAAGATATAGAGCAGCCACTCGAACTGGGAAATAAGCCAGCTTCCGGCGAAGATCATCACCGTACGCAGCACGATAGCCCCAAGAACCCCGTAAACCAGTACCCGACGCTGTAGCGCAGGCGGGACCGCGAAGTAGCTGAACAACATCAGCCAGACGAAGACGTTATCAACGGCCAGCGCTTTCTCAATGAGATAGCCGGTAAGGAAAGCCAGCGCCTGAGGATCGGCAACCGCGCGGCCCTGGGTTTGTGCCAGGTACCACCAGAAAGCGGCGTTAAAGAGAAGGGAGAGGGTGACCCAAAGCATCGACCAGCCTGCAGCCTGCTTGATGGTCATGCCATGCGCACCACGCCGACCCTGAAGAAACAGATCGATGGCCAGCATGATCACCACGACCACGGCGAATCCACCCCACAACAACGGTGTGCCGACAGTATTCATTACTCGATTCCTTACATAAAAACAAAACGGCTGACGTCGGAAGACGGCAGCCGTTGCGTGTTTATGCATAGACCTCGCCTTCCGGCAAGGTCTCACTTACAACAACCAAAACACCGCGCACTGAAGGCGAACGCTTTGGTTATTGCCCGGCGACCGGATGCGGTTTTGCACGCATCGTAATGACGATCCACCGGCAAGGAAGTTACTCCCCTTTGCACGTAACAAAATATTACAAGTCATAAGAGGCGTCAATGGTCGATGACGGCCTCTTTACACTCTTTTACGCCACCTGTGGATTATCCGCCGGGAATACCACACCGGTCTGACGGCGAATTTCACTGAGCAGTTTGGCCGTAATCCGGCTGACTTCCAGACCCGGGTGATTCACCTGATTGGCCTCGACCAGATTCGCGAAAACGTCCGCCTCATACAGCATAGTATTGATGTGCTGGGGCTGCGTCAGATCCTGCGCTTTGCCGCCGCGGGGGATGAACGCGACCTTCTGGCACTCCGAGATTTTCTCGATCACCAGCGCACCGGCTTCGCCCTGGATTTCACTTGGCAACGTAGAATCGCTCACTTTTGAGTGGTGCAGCGTGACGTTAAAATCTGCATAGCTCAGTACCACGGTACCCTGGGCATCAACGCCGCTGTCCAGCAGGCTGGCGCTGGCGTGCACGGCACGCGGTTCACCCCACAGCGCGACGGCTGAGGCCAGGCAGTAAAAGCCGATATCCATGATCGAACCGTTGGAGAACGCCGGGTTGAAGGTGTTCGGGTTCTCGCCATCGAGATAGCGCTGATAGCGTGAGGAGTACTGGCAGTAATTGATAAAGGCTTTATGCAGTTTGCCCACTTTACTGAGCGACTGCTGCAGCAGCAGGAAATTCGGCAGGCTGGCGGTTTTGAAGGCTTCGAACAGCACCACCTGATTTTCCTGGGCGCTGCGGATGGCGGCTTCAACTTCCTGAATGTTGGAGGCCAGCGGCTTTTCACAAATCACATGCTTTTTATGGCTCAGGAACAGCTGCGTTTGCGGGAAGTGCAGGGAGTTCGGGCTGGCAATATACACGGCGTCGACGGCATCGCTCTGCGCCAGATCCTCCAGCGACGTGAACAGATGGTCGACGGGATAATCGCGCGCAAAGGCCTGGGCTTGTTCAAGGCTGCGAGAGTAAATTGCGGTGAGTTTATACTTGCCAGTTTCATGGGCGGCATCGACAAACTGTTTGGTTATCCAGTTTGTACCAACAACAGCGAAACGTATCATAAACGTTGACGAACTCCGTTAAAGGGGACCTTTTGCCACTCTACCATGCCAGCATGACAAAACCAGTGCGCCATTATGCAGAACGATTTAACGAAAGATGCGTTAGCCACAGGCGAGTATCGAACTCCAGTTGGTGGTACTGAGGTTCCATATAACAGCACAGCTGATAGAAGGCTTTGTTGTGATCTTTCTCTTTGAGATGCGCCAGCTCATGGACCACAATCATACGCAGAAAGGCCTCCGGCGCATCGCGGAATACCGTCGCCACCCGGATTTCAGCTTTGGCCTTCAGCTTGCCGCCCTGAACACGCGAAATGGCGGTATGCAGGCCGAGCGCGTTATTCAGCACGTGAATTTTGTTGTCGTACATGACCTTATTGATCGGCGCCGCGCCGCGCAGATAGCGGGACTTCAGATCCTGGGTGTACTGATACAGCGCCTTATCGTTATTGACGTCGTGGCCTTCGGGGTAGCGTTTATTCAACACCGCGCCCAGACGTTGTTCGGCGATTAGCGTACGGACCTGAGAAAGTAAATGCTCCGGGTAGCCCTGCAGGTATGTCAGTTGGCTCATCAATGCTCCAGACGGAAGAACGTCACATCCTCTTTCAGGTGGCTTCGGCGCATCCTGAATGATTTTGTGTGCAAAAAGGGTATACTCACGCACCCTTTCAGGGATAACACCGAAATTTTACCACTCAGGAGGGCCGATGAGCCACTTAGACAACGGTTTCCGTTCACTGACATTGAAACGTTTTCCGGAAACGGACGACGTCAACCCGCTCCAGGCGTGGGAAGCGGCGGATGAATATCTGCTGCAGCAGTTAGATGACACGGAGATTAACGGCCCGGTCCTGATTCTGAATGATACCTTTGGCGCATTGAGCTGCGCCCTGGCGGAGCATACCCCGTTCAGCATCGGCGACTCCTATTTAACCGAACTTGCCACCCGTGAGAATTTACGCCATAACGCGATCGAAGAATCCAGCGTCAAGTTCCTCGACAGCACGGCAGAGTACCCGCAAGCGCCGGGAATCGTGCTGATCAAAGTGCCGAAAACCATGGCCCTGCTGGAGCAACAGCTGCGCGCATTGCGCCTGGTGGTGACGCCGGAAACCCGCATCATTGCCGGGGCAAAAGCCCGTGACATCCATACCTCGACCCTTGAGCTGTTTGAAAAAGTGCTGGGGCCGACCACCACGACGCTGGCCTGGAAAAAGGCCCGTCTGATCAACTGTACCTTTAGCGCGCCGGCTCTTGCCGATGCGCCGCAGACTTTAAGCTGGAAGCTGGAAGGGACCGATTGGACTATCCACAACCACGCGAACGTGTTTTCACGTACCGGGCTGGATATTGGTGCGCGTTTCTTTATCGAACATCTTCCTTCAGACCTTGAAGGCGAAATCGTCGATCTGGGCTGCGGCAACGGGGTGGTTGGGTTGACGCTGCTGGAGCAAAACCCGCTGGCCAGCGTGGTGTTTGTTGATGAGTCGCCGATGGCCGTTGCCTCCAGCCGCCTGAATGTCGAAACCAACATGCCGGACGCGCTGGATCGTTGCGAGTTTATGATCAACAACGCCCTGTCAGGCGTCGAGCCGTTCCGCTTTAACGCCGTGCTGTGCAACCCGCCGTTCCACCAGAAACATGCGTTGACGGACAATATCGCGTGGGAGATGTTCCACCACGCGCGCCGCTGCCTGAAGATCAACGGCGAGCTGTACATCGTGGCGAACCGTCACCTCGACTATTTCCACAAGCTGAAGAAGATTTTCGGCAACTGCACCACCGTCGCCACCAATAATAAATTCGTGGTGTTGAAAGCGGTGAAAATGCGCAAGCTGCGCTGATCGCCAACCGTCAGCCGGGCTACTCATCTCAAGTAGCCCGGGCAATTGGGGTAAATTTCGTTAAATCTCCAGCGCCAGCTTCGTGCCCTGGGCGATGGCGCGGCGGGCATCCAGCTCCATCGCCACATCGCACCCGCCAATCAGATGCACGACTTTCCCTGCCGCACGCAACGGATCCGCCAGCTCGCGGCGCGGTTCCTGCCCGGCACAGATAATCACCCGATCGACGCGCAACACCTGCGGCTCTCCGCCGATCGTGACATGCAGCCCCTCATCATCGATCTTCTGGTAGCTTACGGCCGGGATCATCTTAACGCCGCGCGCCAGCAAGGTTGCCCGGTGGATCCAGCCAGTGGTTTTACCTAAACCGTCGCCAGGCTTACTGGCCTTGCGCTGGAGCATCACAATGTTGCGTGGACTTTTCTCCAGCTGCGGCCCTTCCGGGCGCAGGCCGCCGGCTGTCTGCAGGCTGGTATCGATACCCCATTCTTTGCAGAATTCGGCGATATTCTGGCTGGTGGCGATGTCGGGTTGGCTCAGGAACATCGCGGTATCAAAACCGATCCCGCCGCAGCCAATAATCGCCACGTTATTGCCCACCGGCGCTTTGTCGCGCAGGACATCGAGATAGCTCAGCACTTTCGGGTGGGTGATGCCTTCGATCTCCGGCATCCGTGGGGCGATCCCGGTGGCGAGGATCACTTCATCAAACGCCGTCAGGCGATCCGCCGTCACCCGTTCGCCGATGCGTACGTTAACGCCGTGCCGATCCAGCATCCGACGGTAGTAGCGCAGCGTTTCGTAAAACTCCTCTTTGCCCGGGATCTGTTTGGCAATATTAAACTGGCCGCCGATCTCCTGCTGCGCGTCAAACAGGGTTACAGAATGGCCGCGCGCGGCAGCATTCACGGCAAACGCTAGCCCGGCCGGGCCCGCGCCGACCACCGCCAGACGTTTAGGTAGCGGTGCCGCGGTCACCGGCATCAGGGTCTCATGGCAGGCGCGCGGGTTGACCAGGCAGGAGGTGACTTTGCCGACGAAGATCCGATCCAGGCAGGCCTGATTGCAGCCGATGCAGGTGTTGATCTCATCTGCCCGTCCGTTTTGCGCTTTGCTCAGGAACTCGCCATCGGCGAGGAAGGGGCGGGCCATCGACACCATGTCGGCATCACCACGGGCGAGAATCGCGTCCGCAACGTCAGGATCGTTGATACGGTTGGTGGTCACCAGCGGGATCGACACGGCGCCTTTGAGTTTGCGGGTCACCCAACTGAAGGCGCCGCGCGGAACCGGGGTGGCGATGGTGGGAATGCGCGCTTCGTGCCAGCCGATACCGGTATTGATAATCGTGGCACCCGCCGCTTCGATGGCCTGCGCCAGCGTGGTAACTTCTTCCAGCGTGCTGCCGTCGGTCACCAGATCGAGCATCGACAGACGGTAGATAATAATAAAGTCATGGCCGGCCCGTTCGCGGACCGCGCGCACCACTTCCACGGCAAAGCGCATGCGCCGGGCATAATCGCCGCCCCACTCATCGCTACGCTGGTTGGTGCGGGTGGCGAGGAATTCGTTAATCAAATAACCCTCTGAGCCCATCACTTCAACGCCGTCGTAACCGGCCTCCCGGGCCAGCTGCGCGCAGCGGGCGAAATCGTCGATCAGCTTGAGGATCTCCTGATGGCTCAGCGCGTGCGGGGTAAAGCGGTTAATTGGCGCCTGTAACGCCGACGGGGCCACCAGCTGCGGCTGATAGCTGTAGCGCCCGGTATGCAGAATCTGCAGGGCGATTTTGCCGCCTTCGCGGTGTACGGCTTCGGTAATCTGCCGGTGGTGCGCCAGATGGTGGGCATCGTCGAGCACCGCGCCGCCTGCCATGGTGACCCCGGAGGCCGCAGGGGCCACGCCGCCGGTGACAATCAGCGCCACGCCGTGGCGGGCGCGTTCGGCGTAAAAGGCCGCCAGCCGCTCTGCGCCGTCGGCATGTTCTTCCAACCCGGTGTGCATGGAACCCATCAGCACGCGGTTTTTCAACTGGGTGAAACCCAGGTCGAGCGGGGCGAATAACGACGGGTAGTGGCTCATAATGGCTTCCAGTCTCTTATACCCGTCATACTTCAAGCTGCATATGTGTTGGCTGCGCCCGTTCACCCCAGTCACTTACTTATGTAAGCTCCTGGGAATTTACGGCCTTGCCGCCTTCATGCAGCTTGAATTATTTCGGGTATGTAACATTATTGTTATGTGGTCGGATGAGTTACTAATTTAGCCGTCGCGCGGAAAAAGGGAAAAAGAGAGTGCGGTGATTGTGATGGGATTCAAAGATCCTGCAGGCCAGTTGAACGGCGATGCTGGAGTCAGCATGCGCCGCCTGTGGTGTCGTCGGGGTGAGGCAGGTTACGGCGTCCGCGCCCGGACGGGCGGAACCAGCCCCGGCGCCTGCCACATCGAGGTGGTCAGGCCGCTGTCCACCAGCCCCAGTTGGTCAGCATAGACCGACTGCCATTTTTCCATCATCCCCTGATACAGCTCGCGGTGGGCCGGGTTCGGTGTAAAGACCCGATGCCAGCTCACCAGTTTTTCCCCGGCGGTCGCCATATCCTGGTACAGACCGGCACCGGTACCGGCGGCAATGGCGCAGCCCAGCGCGGTGGCTTCGCGCACCACCGGCACCCGCACCGGCAGGCCGGTGACGTCGCTGAGGATCTGGCTCCACAGCGCCCCTTTTGAGCCGCCGCCGGCGAATACCAGACTGTCAAATGTCACGCCGGAGAAGCGCGAGATTTGCGCCAGGTTGCAGGCGGAGACAATCGCCGCGTTCTCCTCCAGCGCGCGGAACAGCGTGGCCTTGTTGCATTTCTCCGGGTCGATGGAGAGGTTAATAAACGACGGTGCGGCGTGATACCACTGCTTGAAATGCATCGCATCGGAGAAAATCGGCATCACGCCGTGCGAGCCTGCTGGTACGCGGCTGGCCATCTCCTCAAGCAGGGAATAGGCATCCACCCCGAGGCGCTCGGCAACCAGTTTCTCTTCGGCGCAAAACGCATCGCGGAACCAGCGCATGGTCAGGCCAGTAAAGAAGCTGATGGATTCCGCCTGCGCCATGCCGGGAATGACGTGCGGGTTCACGCGGATGTTCATGTCCGGGTCGGTCCGCACTTCCGGCAGGTTGACCACCTGTTGCCAGAAGGTCCCGCCCAGCACGGCGCTTTGCCCGGCGCGCACCACCCCAAGGCCCAGGCAGCCGAGCTGAACATCGCCGCCGCCCATCACCACCGGCGTGCCGGCCCGCAGGCCGCACTGCTGCGCCGCCGCGTGGGTCACCGCGCCGAGCAGCGTCCCGGTCTCTTTGACCGGGGAGAGCATATCCGCGCGCAGTCCGGCCATGTCGAGCAGCGCCGGGCGCCAGTCGCGGCTGAACAGGTCGAGCATTCCGGTAGTACCGGCGTTTGACGGGTCGACGGCCAGCTCGGCGGAAAGTTTTGCCGCCAGCCAGTCACTAATCATGGTGATAGTCGCTGCCTTGCGGTAGATATCCGGGCGATGGTGGGCCAGCCACAGCAGGCGCGGCATGGCGCTGAGTGCCAGGGTCTGGCCGGAGACGTCATACACTTCGGATTCAAAATGAAAATCGTGGATCTCTTTGAGCTCCGCGACTTCGCGGCTGGCGCGGGCATCGACGTTGGCGCAGGCCCAGATGGCCTCGCCGTTACGATCGTACAACACGATGCCTTCGCGCATTGAACAGCAGGCCACGGACTGAATATCGGCCCCCTGAAGATGAGCGTTTGCCAGCGCCTGGCGAATGCACTGGCAGGCCAGCTGCCAGTTGGTGGTGAGGTCGAACTCCATTGAGCCGGGCACATTTTCGATACTCAGGTGCTTCCATTCCGCCTGGCCAACTGCCAGCTGGCGGCCGCTGAGATCGAAAATCACCGCCCGAATACTGCCGGTCCCGGCATCTAACGCTAACAGGTAACTCATGACATGCGCCTCGCGATTGTTGCGCGGCGCAGGGCCGTCAGGAGGCCAGCGTGAGCACCGCGCGTGCTGTTGTCTCTTCCGTTACCAGGCCATTGATGCGTTTGCCCACCAGGGCGGCATAAATCGCCTGCGCTTTTTCCGTCCCACCGGCAACGCCGACAATGGTCGGCAGCTGCGCCAGCTCGTCGAGGGTCACCCCGAGTAATTCCCGGTGAATTTCCAGCCCCTCAACCCGCTGACCGTCGGCCTGCAGGAAATACCCCAAAATGTCGCCCACTGCGCCTTTGCGGGCATACATCAGCTGCTCGCCTTCGCTGATATAGCCAGAACGCAGGATCGTGGCATCACGATGCTGGTCGATAGCGCCAATGCCCACGACCGCCGCATCTGCCGCCGTCGCCGCAAGGATCACGTCCCGGACGCTCGACTCCCGGCGTAAAATTTCTGCCACATCGGCAGAAGAGACCCGCAGCGGCGCCGGAATAATGCTGACGCGACAGGCGGCGTCCAGCTGACCGATGCCGGTCATATACGGGCCGACACCGCCGGAGAGTGTGACCAGGCGTACCTGCTGCGAGCTGATAAACCCGCTAAGGTGCTGCAGGCAGCTCATGGTCGCCTCACCAAAACCCACCGCCAGCAGCTGTCCCGGTTCGAGGACGCCCATCAGCGATTGCGCCGCGCCAATCCCCAGACGGGTGTTCATCGGTGGGGCGTTGAGCGCCGGCAGCACCCGGGCAATCTTTAAGCCAAAACGCTGTTGCAGTTCGGTTTCCAGCGCCAGGCACCCCTCGTAGCGGGAGTTGATCTGCACGCGGATCACTCCGGACTGGCGGCCCTTCTCCAGCAGGCGGGAGATCTTTAAGCGCGGCAGCCCCAGGCGCTCGCCAATATCGTTCTGCGTCAATCCATCGTGGTAGTAACACCAGGCCACGCGCGCCACCAGCTCCTCTTCGGCTAACGCCAGGCCAGCGTAGCGGCTCTCTTCCGTAATGCGTTTTTCGCTCATAAAGTGAACTCTTATAAAAATTTAGATCATATGTTCGCTCTTGCGCAGCCGGAAAGTGTGAGCCGACTGGCAAAACCGATCTTTCATGGTTCGGCGATTTTTTCCAAGGATCTAAAGCACCAAACTGTGATCTTTGCACGGTTGTAAATATAGTTCACCGTCTACGCTTTTGAACATTATTAAATTAAAAAATCATTTGTTCATATGAGGCGTGACAATGAAGCCATTGCTTGAAGCCCGCCAGATCCGCAAACAGTTCTCCGGCATCGCCGTGTTGAAGGGTATTGATTTCACGCTCTTTTCCGGCCAGGTGCATGCGCTGATGGGCGGCAATGGCGCGGGAAAATCAACGCTAATGAAGATTATCGCCGGCGTCGAAATGCCTGATGACGGTGAACTGACGCTCGGCGGACGTACATTTTCGCGTCTCAATCCGGCGTTGGCTCATCAACTGGGGATTTACCTGGTACCTCAGGAGCCGATGCTGTTTCCCAACCTGACGGTGCGCGAGAACATTCTTTTCCGTCTGCCCAGGCGACCCGAAAACGGCGGACGTTTGCAGGAGAAGCTGCAGCAGCTGAACTGCCAGATCAATCTGGAAGCGGCGGCCGGCACGCTGGAGGTGGCGGATCAACAAATGGTGGAGATCCTGCGCGGCCTGATGCGCGACGCGCAGATCCTGATCCTCGATGAACCGACGGCTTCGCTGACCCCGGGCGAGACGGATCGTCTGTTTCGTCAGATCCGCGCGCTACAGGATCTCGGCGTCGGAATCGTCTTTATCTCGCATAAGTTGCCGGAGATCCGCCAGATCGCCAGTCATATCTCGGTCATGCGGGATGGCGCGGTGGTGCTGAGCGGCGAAACGGCGGCACACAGCGACGCCCAGTTGATTAGCGCGATGACGCCGACCGACCGCCAGCACGATCTGAGCGATTCGCAGAAGCTGTGGCTGGCGCTTCCGGGCAACCGCCGTACCCAGCCGCAGGATTTCCCAGTGCTGCGGGTGGAGGATCTGACCGGCGAAGGGTTTATCGATCTCAGCCTGGAGATCCACGCCGGCGAGATCGTCGGCCTGGCCGGACTGGTGGGATCCGGGCGCACCGAATTTGCCGAAACGCTCTACGGGCTGCGCGCGCCGCGGGCCGGGCGCGTGTGGCTGGAGAACCGCGATATCAGCCGCGACAGCACGCGCCAGCGTCTGGCCAGCGGACTGGTCTATTTACCCGAGGACCGCCAGGTGTCCGGGCTGTTTCTCGATGCGCCGGTGCGCTGGAACACGGTGATGTTCAACCAGCCATCGTGGTGGCAGCAGCGCCAGCGCGAAGCAGCGGTGGTGGAGCGCTACCACCGGGCGCTGGGCATCAAACTGAATCATAGCGAGCAGACCGTGCGGACGCTCTCCGGTGGCAATCAGCAAAAGGTGCTGCTGGCCCGCTGCCTGGAGGCCAACCCGCTGCTGCTGATCGTCGATGAACCCACGCGCGGCGTCGACGTTTCCGCCCGGGCTGACATCTACCAACTGTTGAAGAGCGTCGCCGCACAAAACGTGGCGGTGCTGATGATATCGAGCGACCTCGATGAGTTTGTCGGGCTGGCCGACCGGGTACTGGTGATGCACCAGGGCCGGCAGAGCGGGGAACTGCTCAGGCCGGCGGTGACCGTCGATCGCATGATGACCCTGGCCTTTGGAGGAGAGTCATGAAAACGTTACTCAGAAACCGCGAGCTCAGCGCGTTGCTGGCGATCCTGGCGCTGTTTGCGCTGCTGATTGTCCTCAACCCGGCCTGGTTCAGCCTGCAAATTCTGGCGATGATCTTTGCCAGTTCGCAAATCCTGTGCCTGCTGGCGCTGGGGGCCACGCTGGTGATGCTGACCCGCAATATTGATGTTTCCGTCGGTTCGACCGTCGGCCTGAGCGCGATTGCGGTCGGTGCCGCGCTCAACGCCGGCTATGACCTGACGCTGGCCATCGGCTTTGCGCTGGCGGTTGGCGCCCTGGCCGGGGCGTTTAATGGCTTGCTGGTGGTGGGGCTGCGTATTCCGGCGATTGTCGCCACGCTGGGGACACTGGGATTGTATCGCGGGGTGATGCTGTTGTGGACCGGTGGCAAGTGGATCGAGGGTCTGCCCGATAGCCTGAAGTCGCTGTCAGAGCCGCTGTTTATCGGCGTCTCGCCGCTGGGCTGGTTGGTGCTGGGGCTCCTGCTGGTGGGGGCGTGGCTGCTGGCGCGCACCGCCTTTGGCCGCGATTTCTACGCCGTGGGCGACAACCTGGCCGCCGCGCGTCAGCTCGGCGTAGCGGTGAATCGCACACGCATGCTGGCGTTCACCCTGAACGGCATGCTGGCGGCCTGCGCCGGGATCGTTTTTGCGGCGCAGATCGGTTTTGTCCCTAACCAGACCGGCAGCGGGCTGGAGATGAAAGCCATTGCCGCCTGTGTGCTGGGCGGAATTTCTCTGCTTGGCGGAACCGGAACACTCGTCGGCGCCTTTCTCGGCGCCTTTTTCCTCACTCAAATCGACACCGTGCTGGTGCTGCTTCGGCTGCCGGCGTGGTGGAACGACTTTATCGCCGGCCTGGTGCTGCTGGGCGTACTGGTGCTCGACGGGCGGTTGCGCCAGGCGCTGGCGCGTCATCAGCGGGCGCTGAAGTACAGCCGCTTTCAGCCCGGTAACAAAGGGGGAAAGCATGTCACCCCGTTCACCAACCGCAAAAACAAAGAGGTGGCGTAGATGAAGCTCAACTGGGAGTGGGCGTTGCTGCTGTTACTGGTGCTGGAGATCCTGCTGTTTGGCGCGATCAACCCGCGGATGCTGGACATCAACATGCTGCTGTTCAGCACCAGCGATTTTATCTGTATCGGCATCGTCGCGCTGCCGTTGACCCTGGTGATCATCAGCGGCGGGATCGATATTTCACTGGGTTCCACCATTGGCCTGTGTGCGATTGCCCTCGGGGTGATGATGCAGGCGGGCTGGCCGATGGCGCTGGCGATCCCGCTGACTCTCGTGGTGGGTCTGCTGTGCGGTCTGCTGAATGCGGCACTGATCCACTACACCGGCATCAGCCCGCTGGTGATCACCCTCGGCACGCTGTACCTCTACGGCGGGGCTGCGCTGCTGCTTTCGGGGATGGCGGGGGCGACCGGTTATGAAGGGATTGGCGGCTTCCCGGACAGCTTTACCGCTTTCGCCAACCTGACGCTGCCCGGACTCCCGCTGCCGTTACCGCTGGTGCTGTTTGCGGTGTTGAGTTTTTTCTTCTGGCTGCTGGCCCACCGCGGGCGCTTTGGCCGCCATCTCTTTTTGCTGGGACAAAACCCCCGGGCCGCGCGCTACGCCGCGTTGTCGGTGAACGGCATGCCGTATGTGCTGTATGGCCTGGTGGGAGTCGCGTCGGCGATAGCGGCGCTGATTCTGGTCTCCTACTTCGGCTCGGCGCGCTCGGACCTCGGCCGCGACTTGCTGATGCCGGCCCTCACCGCCGCCGTACTCGGCGGGGCAAATATCTACGGTGGGTCCGGTTCGGTCCTGGGTACGGCACTGGCAGCACTGCTGGTGGGGTATCTGCAACAGGGTTTACAGATGGTCGGCATCCCCAACCAGGTGTCGAGCGCGCTGTCAGGGGCGCTGTTGGTTGTGGTGGTGATGGGGCGCTCGCTGAGTCTGCACCGTGAATGGGTGCGAATGGCCTGGCGACGTCTTTTCTCGCGAAGAACAATCGGAGCACAACAATGAAAGCAAAACGTATCCTGCAGGTCAGTGCGCTGGCGCTGGCGATGAGCGTTATCACCGCCCAGGCGGCAGACCGCATCGCTTTTATTCCTAAGCTGGTCGGCGTCGGCTTCTTTACCAGCGGCGGCAACGGCGCAAAAGAAGCTGGCAAAGCGCTCGGCGTGGATGTCACCTACGACGGCCCCACTGAACCCAGCGTCTCGGGCCAGGTGCAGCTTATCAATAACTTCGTCAACCAGGGCTACAACGCGATTATCGTCTCTGCGGTGTCGCCGGATGGCCTGTGCCCGGCGCTGAAGCGGGCGATGCAGCGCGGCGTGAAGGTGCTGACCTGGGATTCCGACACCAAACCAGAGTGCCGCAGTATCTATATCAACCAGGGGACACCGCAGCAGCTCGGTGGCCTGCTGGTGGAGATGGCCGGGAAGCAGGTGAGTAAACCGGCCGCTAAAGTGGCGTTTTTCTACTCCAGCCCCACGGTCACCGACCAGAACCAGTGGGTGAAAGAGGCCAAAGCCAAAATCGAAAAAGAGCACCCGGAGTGGCAAATCGTCACCACCCAGTTTGGCTATAACGATGCCACCCGTTCCCTGCAAACCGCTGAGGGGATCTTAAAAGCCTACCCGGATCTTGACGCCATTATTGCCCCGGACGCCAACGCGCTGCCGGCCGCCGCGCAGGCGGCAGAAAACCTCAAACGTCAGGGGGTTGCGATCGTTGGCTTCAGTACGCCGAACGTGATGCGCCCGTACGTGGAGCGCGGCACGGTGAAAGCCTTCGGCCTGTGGGACGTGGTGCAGCAGGGCAAAATTGCGGTGAACGTCGCCGATCGCTTACTTAAAAAAGGCGATCTTAACGTTGGTGACAGCGTGGAAGTGAAAGATCTCGGGGCGCTGAAGGTCGAGCCAAACAGCGTGCAGGGTTATCAGTATGAAGCGAAAGGCAACGGGATCGTGCTGCTGCCGGAGCGCGTGGTGTTCACCAAAGAGAACATCAATAACTACGACTTCTGAGGGAGGATGAGATGGCAGATTTAGACGATATCAAAGAGGGAAAAGACTTCGGTTTTGACCGGCCGCAGAAAAACACGCTCTATACGTTGAAAGGCTGCGGCTCGCTGGAGTGGGGGATGCAGTCCCGACTGGCGCGTATCTTTAATCCGCACAGCAACCGGACGGTGATGCTGGCTTTCGATCACGGCTACTTCCAGGGGCCGACCACCGGGCTGGAGCGGATCGACCTCTCTATTGCCCCGTTGTTTGATGAAACCGATGTGCTGATGTGTACCCGCGGCGTGCTGCGCAGCCAGGTCCCGGCAGCGACCAACAAGCCGGTGGTGCTGCGGGCATCCGGCGGCAACTCTATCCTCAGCGAACTCTCCAATGAGTGCGTCGCCGTGGCGATGGAGGACGCACTGCGCTTAAACGTCTGCGCGGTGGCGGCTCAGGTTTATATCGGCAGCCCGCATGAGCATCAGTCGATCAACAATATCATCAGGCTGGTGGACGCCGGGAACCGCTACGGCATGCCGGTGCTGGCAGTCACCGGCGTGGGCAAAGAGATGACCCGTGACGCCCGCTATTTTTCGTTAGCCAGCAGGATTGCCGCTGAGATGGGGGCGCAGTTCGTGAAAACCTATTTCGTCGAGGAGGGGTTTGAAAAGGTCACCGCCAGCTGTCCGGTGCCGATCGTGATCGCCGGCGGGAAAAAACTGCCGGAGCTGGAAGCCCTTGAGATGTGCTGGCGCGCCATCGACCAGGGGGCATCTGGCGTGGACATGGGGCGCAATATCTTCCAGTCCAGCGCGCCGCGCGCCATGCTGCAAGCGGTGAAAAAAGTGGTCCATGAGAATATCAGCGCCCGTGAGGCGTACCAGTTCTGGCAGGAAGAGAAACAGGGAGAGCTAAAATGAACGTGACGCTGGTGGAGATTAATATCAAGCCGGAGCGGGTCGATGAGTTTCTCGATGTCTTTCGTGCCAACCACGAAGGGGCACTGCAGGAGCCGGGCAACCTGCGCTTCGACGTGTTGCAGGACCCGGAGGTGAAGACCCGTTTTTTTATCTATGAAGCCTATAAAGACGACGCGGCGGTGCTGGCGCATAAGAAAACCCCGCACTACCTGACCTGCGTGGAAAAACTGGAAGAGATGATGTCGCAGCCGCGGCAGAAGCGCAGTTTTGTGGGGTTATTGCCGGCAGATTAAGGGAGAACGGGTAGCGGTAAACCTGCCTCTCCGTGTGCGGAGAGGCAGGGGAGTCGATCAGGCTTCCTCAACTGAGACCCGCAGCGCAGCCAATGCGGTACGTGCCGCTTTAAGCACCTGCTCACACTGCTCAATCGTCAGCGTCAGCGGTGGCTCAATGCGGATGGTTTTGGCATTGTTGAGGGTCCCCGCCACCAGAATGCGCTGGCGGAACATCTCACTGGAGAAGCTGTAGCCGATTTCGTTATCCACGAACTCAATCGCCATCAGCATTCCTTTACCACGCACCTCATTCACCAGATCCGGGTACTCGCGGGACAGCTGACGGAAGCCATCCAGCAGCAGTTCGCCTTTCTGTTCCGCCTGTGCCGGGAGATTTTGCGTCAGCAGGACGTTGATCGTCGCCAGCGCCGCGGCACAGGCCAGCGGATTTCCACCGAAAGTGGTGGTATGCAGGAACGGATTGTCGAACAGTACCGAGAACACCTCTTCGGTGGCGACCGTCGCGCCGATTGGCATTACGCCGCCGCCGAGGGCTTTGGCAAGACACAGAATGTCCGGCTGAACGTTCTCGTGCTCACAGGCAAACATTTTGCCGGTGCGTCCCATGCCGGTCTGTACCTCGTCGAGGATCAGCAGTGCGCCAAACTCATCACACAGCTTACGTACCGCAGGCAGATAGCCTTGAGGTGGTAGGATCACGCCACCTTCGCCCTGGATCGGCTCAAGGATCACCGCCGCGACGTCATCACCGGTTTTCTTGCACTCGCTGAGTAGCGTGCGCATGGCGTTGATATCGCCAAACGGCACGTGACGGAAGCCCGGCAGCAGCGGCATAAAAGGCTTACGGAAGGTTGATTTGGCGGTAGCCGACAGTGCACCCAGCGATTTTCCATGGAACGCACCGCTGGTGGCCACGAAGGTAAATTTACCGCGTGGCGATTGATAGGCTTTAGCGAGCTTGAGTGCTGCTTCGACCGATTCCGTACCGCTGTTACTGAAGAAGCTGTATTTCAGTTTGCCGGGCGTTAATGCCGCCAGCGTTTTGGCCAGCATGGCCCGTAGCGGGTCCAGCAGTTCCTGACTATGAAGAGGTTGTTTAGCGAGCTGATGCTCTACGGCGGAAATCACAACTGGATTACGGTGCCCTACATTAAAAATCCCAAAACCACCCAGACAATCGACAAACTCTTGTCCTTGAGTGTCGACAAGCGTATTTAACCCTCCCGCCTGCCACTCTACGGCTCCGTAATCCCCGCCAGCGGTGACCGATTTTCGGTACTCTAAAAACCCTGGATTCACATGCTCTTTAAAGTATTCCCTGACCTCCTGGTTAAGTGCTTTCATCTCCTCATGATCAAGCGTTCGCTTCTCGATGAGATTCAGTGCGTGTGCGCTGCAGGCCAGAGCCGATGCGCTGGAAGGTAACCTGTTCAAAGTGAGCTCCTGGGGCGGGCGTATCACATGATACTGAATTAAGTATTGCAGGGATTACGCCACTTCGGTGGAGGCGCTGAAAATCGGGATAAACGCAGCGTGAAAGCGCATATGTGCGGAATTTAATCTCACGGCGATATTTTTGGCATGTTTTACTCCTGAACGGAGCTAATAACCTGCTGGCAGCTATACCGCCGCGTGCTTCGCGGCGGTGCAGGTTGCCCAATTTGAGGGCAGAAGGGAGGCTTAATCGAGCTGAGAAATTTCCATGGCCGCGCGGTCGATGACGGCAACGATCTGTTTGAGCTGCGCGTCGCTGGTGGGTTGCTGATTCACTTTCAGATCCAGTACGGCTTTAAAGTTCTCCAGCGCCCGTTTCATCTGCGGGTTTTTGCGCAGTTCACAGCCGACCATCCGCGCCTGTAAGCGCTCCTGAATTTGAGCCAGTTGCTCGAGATTTTCGGCGTGCAGCTGGCTGCCTTCTGCGGTAATGGCGATTTTCTTGCGGCCATTTTCCTCTTCAACGCTGATCAGACCCTGATCCTGCAGGAGATCGAGGGTGGGGTAGATCACGCCCGGACTAGGGCTATAGTTACCCTGAGTCAGGGTCTCAATCTCTTTAATCAGTTCGTAGCCGTGGCTGGCGTTGCGAGTCAGGATATCGAGGATAACCAGTCGCAGTTCGCCGTGACCAAAGAAACGCTGACGGCGTCCGCCGCCTCTGCGTTCGTGCTCGCCATGATCACCGCCTCTGTGGCCGTGTTCCCCACGTTCGCCGCGGTGCCCACGTGGCCCGCGCCCTTCTTCATGATGATGTCGCATCGTGTATTCCTCATTAGTTTTGATATATCTAATGTATATCTAAAAAATGACGGTTAGCAAGTATGAGATCTGATATTTTTTTAATATGTTGATTTTAAATGTTTTTGTTTATGGGTTTGGACTTTTTTGCTTTTTGTCACGACTATATCAAAAATAACTTGCATTCTTTTTAATGGCAATCATTATCATTTAGGTCATGTTTAGATATATCTATTTTTCACGAAGGCGATCGAATCGATGATGATAAAAACGAAAAACACTCAGTACCCGCAACGCGTTCGTAATGAGCTGCGTTTCCGTCAGTTAACCGTCCTGCGCGTAGAGCGTATCGGCGCGGCTTTTCAGCGCATTGTGCTGGGCGGAGACGCGCTGGACGGTTTTGTTTCCCAGGGGTTTGACGACCATACCAAACTGTTTTTCCCCGAAGCCGGCGCCGCGTTTACGCCGCCGCAGGTCACTGATGAAGGCATTAACTGGGGTGAGGGCGTTCGTCCGGCAACCCGCGACTATACGCCGCTGTACGATGCTGAGCACCATGAGCTGGCATACGACTTCTTTATCCACGACGGCGGGATTGCCAGCAGCTGGGCGCTGGCGGCCAAACCCGGCGATACCCTGGTGATTGGCGGGCCGCGCGGTTCACTGGTGGTGCCGGAAGATTATGCCTGGCAGCTGTATGTCTGTGATGAGTCCGGGATGCCGGCACTGCGCCGCCGTCTGCTGGGCCTCAGTCGTCTGCCCGTGCGCCCGCAGGTGACGGCGCTGGTCACGATCGGCGATGTCTCCTACCAGGATTATCTGGTGGACCTGCAGGGCTTTAATATTGAGTGGGTGGTGGGTCATCAGCCTTCCGTCGTGGCGGAGCGTCTGGCACAGGTGAACGTGCCGCCAGAGGATTACTTTATCTGGGTTACCGGTGAGGGTGCGGTCGTCAAATCGCTGCTTGGGCGCTTCGAGAACGATGAGATTGATCCACAGCTGGTACGCTCTCAGGCTTACTGGCACAGCAAGTAATCGCTGCTCCTGCGAGCGCTCCCCGGGTAACGATATAGACGCGTAGCCCGGGGCCTCTTCTACCTTACCTTTAGCTACGCATCACGCGCTTCCCGGCGACATCCAGCATCAGCGCGTCGCCGTCATGAAAACGGGTCAGCACCTCACTTTGCTGGCACAGAAAGGCGATACCGGCCTGGCGGGCGATAATCGCCCCATGCGAAACCTCGCTGCCTTCCTGCAGGCAGATGCCTTTTACCTGCCGGGGATCCAGCTGCACGACTGTGGAAGGAAAGATATCGTCGGCGATGAGGATCGTCGGTCCTTGCAGACGCAGCGGTTCCTCGTTGCGGCCCGCGAGATGGCGTAGCGTACGCTGCAGCAGATCGTCGATATCAATATAGCGTGCCTGCAGATAGGCATCGTCCAGAGAGCGGTATTGCTGGCTAAGATCAACCAGCACCTGATACCACGCCCAGGCCGCGCCGCAGTGCTCATTTCGCATGATTTCACAGGCGGTATCGTATAAATCAGGATCGTCGAGTAGCGTATGATGGCCGGAAAAGATCGCCGCGATATCCGCGGAATAACGATCTTCCGCCAGCGTGGTTAGCGCGGTGAGATCCGCCAGGGTCTGGTCGATAGCCTGCTTCAGGCGCTGCATCTCATCGGCAATATCTGCGCCGTTTTGCCGCTCAGGTTGGGCGTGAGGCCGCAGGTAGCGCATCGCGCTCCCCTGGACGCGGACGACAGCCGGCGCAGAAGGGGCGGGCATGGCGTCCGGCTGCTCGCCGAAGTTATCTGCCGCCAGCGCCTGAAATGCCGCCAGCGCCGCCTCGGCGTCCGGCCCGCGGGCCAGCAGCCGCAAGGTATCGTTGCAACGAACCTGGAGCAGGGCAATCTGGTTGATGCTGTCAGGCGACACGCATTTACCGCCTTTCTCCAGCACCAGATCCGCCTGGAACCCGGCCAGAGCCGCCACCAGACGCGATGCAGGGCGAACGTGCAACCCGTTGTGATTTTTGATCACCACCGAGACGGATTGCCCGCTCAGATCGTCATCACTGGGCGTTGCCTCAATGATCTCTGGCGCTAACGATGGTAACCCCAGCTGCACGCGCTTGGCTTCCAGGGCGTGCATGGCGTCGGCGATCACTTTATCGATATCCGATCCGGTGGCGGCGCTGACCGTGGCCGCCAGCGTGCCTTCGACCAGCGGGGCCGCGCACAGACGGACCTTGGCCGCGATGGCCGGATCGAGGAGATCCAGCGCGGTTTCCGCGCTGAGCAGGGCGCTGCCGATATCCATCATCACCAGCACGTGGTCGGTATCGGCCACGGACTCGATCGCTTCCATCACCTTCAGCGGGTCAGTGCCGATCGGATTCTCCGGATCGTCAATCCCGGCGGCGATCGCCAGCTTGCAGCCATCGCCAATTAACATCTGCCGGGCCAGTTCCCCGACGCCTTCGCCCAGCCGGGCGCTATGAGAAACAATCACCAGGTTTACCATCGCCTTATCCTTACGCTTTGGCGGCTGCCGCCAGTTCCTGAATCATCAACATCACCGAGGTTGCCCCCGGATCCTGATGCCCGATGCTGCGCTCACCGAGATAGCTGGCGCGGCCTTTGCGGGCCTGCATGGTGATGGTGGAACGAACGGCTTCCTCCGCCTGCTGCGCTGCGACGTCCAGCGCCTGTTGCACTGACAGGTGCTGTTCGCCGGACTGGCGCAGCGACTCGACCACCGGCAGCCAGACATCGCACATGGTTTTGTCGCCGGGTTCTGCTTTCCCACGGTTGACCACGCCCTCGGCCCCTTCGCGCATCATCTGATACAGTTCATCGAGGGTCAGGCTCTGGTGAGCCTGAGTTACCTGGGCTGCGCGAATAAAGAAGGTGCCGAACAGCGGCCCGCTGGCGCCGCCGACGTTGGAAAGCAGCGTCATCCCGGTATTCTTGAGAATAAAACCAATGTCTTTATCGGCAATGGACGGCAGCTTCTCCACCACTTTGCTGAAGCCACGATGCATGTTCAGACCATGGTCGGCATCGCCAATCTCTTTATCGAGGCCGGTCAGAAAATCTTTCTCGCGGGTGAAGGTATCGCCGCAGCGATAGAGCCAGTTAACGATTTGCGTTCTGTTCAGTGACATGTCGTGCTCCTTAGTGGCCCCAGTTCAGTGCAGGGGTGTGTACGGGGGCGTCCCATAACGCCAGCGTCGCGTCATCGACTTTCAGTAGCGTGATGGAAAAGCCCACCATATCCAGCGACGTACAGTAGCTGCCGACGAGGCTACGGGCGATCGTGATACCGTGCTCCTCGCAGCGCGTTGTCAGGCGGTTGAATACGCCATATAGCTCTGACAGCGGGGTCGCGCCGAGGTTATTGACCAGGGCGATGACGCGGTCGCCTTTCTGCAACGCCTGTTTGCTTTGCTGAACGTCCTGCCAGCTGCCTTTAACGTGGTCCCACTGACGCAGGGTACGGCTGTAGGTCCCGTTTTCCAGCAGGGTGTCGAACATCTCATCCACGGTGCGATCGAGAGAGCTAAAGGCACGACGGTCGATGCCCGGTTCGCCATGAATACCAACCCCGAACTCCATCTCATTATCCTGGAGCTCAAACGACGGCTGCCCGGCGGCCGGCACGGTACAGGCGCCCAGCGCAATGCCGATGGAGTGGCCGTGGTTGTTGAGGCGGCGGCCCAGTTCAGCGCAGGCTTCCAGCGAATCGCCGCGTTCGGCGGCGGCACCGACCAGCTTCTCGATCAGCACGGTGTTGGCGACGCCACGGCGTCCGGCGGTGTAGAGGCTGTCTTTGACCGCCACGTCGTCATCGATCACCACGGTGGTCACCTTGACGCCGCTTTCATGTAGCAGCTCGGTGGCGGTCTCGAAATTGAGGATATCCCCGGTGTAGTTTTTGATGATCAGCAGTACGCCTTCACCGCCGTCGATATTCATGGCGCACTCGAACATTTTGTCCGGCGTCGGCGAGGTGAAAATCTCGCCCGGGCAGGCTCCGGAGAGCATCCCTTTGCCGATATAGCCGCAGTGCATCGGCTCGTGTCCGCTCCCGCCGCCGGAGAGCAGCGCGACTTTTCCGGCCACCGGCGCATCGGCGCGGGTGACGTATACCGGGTCCAGATGCAGCGTTAATTCAGGGTGGGCCTTGGCGAGGCCTTGTAATTGTTCACTCAGGACATCTTCGACACGGTTAATCAGTTTTTTCATTATTCATGCTCCGTCGACGTGATGCGATGCGGCCTCTCTGCGCACGGAGGCGGTCATCGTGTAGGGGTATCGCCTGGCGGGAACAACAACCGGCGATGTGATGATTCTGGCTGAGTTAACGGAAAAAAAAATGCCGCGAAAACGGGTTTCATTACGGAACATGATTATTAATTTTCGTTTCGTAATGGAACGTTTCTGCTAAGGAAATGCGAAAAATGCGAGCCAGGGCGACTTTTTCGCCCCGTGTTCCACGGCGGTGGATGGCGGTCGGGGAGACTTTTTCGGCGTTTTTTGGTCGGCTGAGGGGATCGCTATTCGTCGCTTGTCCCTGGTTTTATGGCGGTTGGTGGCTGAAGGGGCCGATCGGGATCGCAATCCCGGCGTTTCTTCGTCAGTCATGTTCCAATATGAAACATTAAAAATCGATCGCCGTTTCAGATCAGAACAAAATCGGCAAAAATTTTTTTGTTCGTCGCTCGCCCTACAGTGTTTGCATCGCTCCGGTCATGCTCCCGTTTGCGCCTTTCAGCGAAGGCTGAACGGGATGACGCCAGGGCACATCATGTAAAACATGCACTTATTTGAGGGTGAAAGGAATGCTAAACGTTATTCAATCTCCGGCCAAATATCTTCAGGGACCTGATGCATCCACGCTGTTTGGCCAGTATG
Organism: Klebsiella sp. B345; assembly: GCF_051131735.1. NCBI lineage: Bacteria > Pseudomonadati > Pseudomonadota > Gammaproteobacteria > Enterobacterales > Enterobacteriaceae > Klebsiella > Klebsiella sp. B345. The sequence goes on along the minus strand of NZ_CP180443.1, from coordinate 2,293,287 downwards.
CCAAAAACCTGGCGGACAGTTTTTTCGTGATTGCCGATGACTTCGTCATGAAGCTGGCGGGGGAGAAGGTGCTCAATGGCCTGCATAACCACGGACTCAGCTGCCATGCGGCACGCTTTAACGGCGAGTGCAGCCATGCGGAAATCAACCGCCTGATTGCTATTCTGCAACAGCACGGCTGTCGCGGTGTGGTCGGGATTGGCGGCGGGAAGACGCTCGATACTGCCAAAGCCATCGGCTTCTACCAGAAGCTGCCGGTGGTGGTGATCCCGACCATTGCTTCGACCGATGCGCCAACCAGCGCGCTGTCGGTGATTTACACTGAAGCCGGTGAGTTTGAGGAGTATCTGATCTACCCGAAAAACCCGGATATGGTGGTGATGGACACGGCGATTATCGCCAAAGCGCCGGTGCGTCTGCTGGTGGCGGGGATGGGCGATGCGCTTTCCACGTGGTTTGAAGCGAAGGCCTGTTTTGATGCCAGAGCGACCAGCATGGCCGGCGGTCAGTCCACGGCGGCAGCCTTGAGCCTGGCCCGCCTGTGCTATGATACGCTGCTGGCGGAAGGCGAAAAAGCGCGTCTGGCGGCCCAGGCTGGCGTCGTGACCGATGCGCTGGAGCGCATTGTAGAAGCCAACACCTACCTCAGCGGCATTGGCTTTGAAAGCAGCGGCCTGGCGGCGGCGCATGCCATCCACAACGGCTTCACCATTCTGGAAGAGTGCCATCATCTGTACCACGGCGAAAAAGTGGCCTTTGGTACCCTGGCTCAACTGGTGTTGCAGAACAGCCCGATGGAAGAGATTGAGACGGTGCTGGGCTTCTGCCAGAAAGTGGGGCTGCCGGTGACGCTGGCGCAGATGGGCGTGAAAGAGGGCATTGAAGGGAAAATTCAGGCGGTGGCGAAAGCGACCTGTGCGGAAGGTGAAACCATCCACAACATGCCTTTTGCCGTGGCGCCTGATAACGTCTATGCCGCGATTATGACGGCTGACCTGCTCGGTCAGCAGTGGCTGGCGCGTTAAGGTTACGCTGACGCATCGTCTGAATGTGAAAGACGTTTCTCCCCTCCGACAGTCTCTGCCGGAGGGGTTGTCTATTGGTTAACAGTGGAAAGGGACATGACGGCGCAGACTCAGGATTCCTCACAAACAGCATCTTCCGTAATCGGCCAGTCGTGGCATCGTTGCAGCCGGTTTATGCAGCGGGACACCTGGCAGGCGCCTCATCAGGCGCAGGGGCTGACGTTTGAATCGATCTGTCGGCGTAAAACCGCGCTGCTGACCATCGGCCAGGCTGCGCTGGAAGATGCCTGGGAATTTATGGACGGCCGCTCCTGCGCACTGTTTATTCTGGATGAGTCTGCCTGCATTCTCAGCCGCTGCGGTGAACCTCAGACGCTGGCGCAGCTGGAAGCGCTAGGGTTCCTCGACGGCAGCTATTGTGCCGAAAGCATTATCGGCAGCTGCGCGCTGTCGCTGGCCTCGATGCTGGGACAGCCGGTGAGAACCTCCGGCGATCAACATTTTAAACAGGCGCTGCACGGGTGGTCATTTAGTTCGACGCCGGTGTTTGATAACCACGGGCGCCTGTTTGGTTCTATTTCGCTGTGTTGCCTGAGCGAACAGCAGGCGGCTTCTGATTTGTCCCTGACCCTCGCGATTGCCCGGGAGGTGGGGAATTCACTGCTGACCGACAGCCTGCTCGCCGAATCTAATCGCCACCTCAATCAGATGTACGGCCTGCTGGAAAGCATGGACGACGGGGTGATGGCGTGGAATGAGCAGGGGGTGTTGCAGTTTATTAACGTCCAGGCCGCGAGGCTCCTGCACCTGGATGCGCAGGCCAGCCAGGGGAAAAATATTCACGACCTGGTGATGCTGCCGGCGTTGCTGCGTCGGGCTATTAAGCACGCTCGGGCGCTGAACCATGCGGAAGTGACGTTTGAGAGTCAGCATCAGTTTATCGACGCCGTCATTACCCTCAAGCCGATTGTCGAAGCGCAGGGCAACAGCTTTATTCTGCTGCTGCATCCGGTGGAGCAGCTGCGTCAGCTGATGACCAGCCAGTTGGGCAAAGTGAGCCATACGTTTGAGCAGATGTCTGCGGACGATCCGCAAACGCGGCGGCTGATACATTTTGGCCGGCAGGCCGCACGCGGCGCTTTCCCGGTTCTGCTGTGCGGCGAAGAGGGCGTCGGGAAAGAGCTGATCGCTCAGGCGATTCATAATGAAAGTGAACGGGCGGGCGGCCCGTATATTGCGGTTAACTGCCAGCTGTATGCCGACAACGTGCTGGGGCAGGATTTTATGGGCAGTGCGCCGACCGATGATCAAAACGGTCGTCTGAGCCGCCTGGAGCTGGCCAGCGGCGGGTCCTTATTCCTGGAAAAAATCGAGTACCTGGCGCCGGAACTGCAGTCTGTGCTGTTGCAGGTGATTAAGCAGGGGGTGTTAACCCGGCTTGATGCCCGTCGGCTGATCCCGGTGGATGTGAAAGTGATCGCCACCACCACCGTCGATCTCGCTAACCTGGTGGAACAGAACCGCTTTAGCCGCCAGCTCTACTATGCGTTGCACTCGTTTGAGATTGCCATTCCGCCGCTGCGGTCGCGACGCAGCAGTATTTCTGCGTTGGTGCATAATCGTCTGCGCAGCCTCGAGCGGCGCTTTTCGTCGCGCCTCAAAGTGGACGACGACGCTCTGGCGCAGCTGGTGAACTACTCCTGGCCGGGCAATGATTTTGAGCTCAACAGCATTATTGAAAATATCGCCATCAGCAGCGATAACGGCCATATCCGCTTGAACAACCTGCCGGAATATCTCTTCTCCGAGCGCCTGGGCAGCAGCGACAGCGCATCGCCGCTCTTACCCGCCAGCCTGACCTTCAGCGCCATCGAAAAAGAGGCGATTATTCATGCCGCCCGCGTTACCAGTGGCCGGGTGCAGGAGATGTCCAGCCTGCTCAATATTGGGCGCACAACATTGTGGCGCAAGATGAAGCAGTACGAGATCGACGCCAGCCAGTTTAAGCGCAAAAACCAGGACTCATCTGTGGGCTGAAGCCCGCGCGGCGCGCCAGTTAGTGCGCAAACGAGTGTCTTAAGTGCGCAGAAAACCACCATGCAAACGTTTGAATGAGGGCTGAATCAAATAAAGGCAACGTTCTCTTTGATATCCCGGCGAACTTGGGTCCATAGTATAAACATGTTCATCACATGGTTAATTTTAAGGATAAGAGCATGCCAACAGCGATAGATAAAGCATTAGATTTTATTGGTGGTATGAACACATCAGAACCGGCTCCGCCTTCAATGGATGAAAGCACAGCTAAAGGCATTTTAAAGTATTTGAATGAGTTAGGTGTTCCGGCAAGTGCCGACGACGTGATGGCGCGAGGTCAGCAGGAGGGATGGAACGCCGGGTTCACGGAAAAAGTGGCCGGATGGGCAGATAAGATCGCATCTGGTGACCGTCTCATTATTAAAAACCCTGAGTTCTTCTCTTCCTACATGCGGGAGCAGCTGCGGGAACTGGTGTGAGTTGAGCGTTTCAACCGCCCATTCATGACCGTGCTGTTCAGCGTATAAGGTATAAAAAAGGAGCGAACCGTTATTAACGGCGCTCCTTTTATTTTTACCTGTCTTCACTGCCAGCATGGTATTCCGTGGACAGCAACAGTCCTTTAATGGCCTGTTGGCGTGCGTTAACTGGTGTGGTGTAAGTGCGAAACGCTAAAAAGCACAAGGGCCGGCGATTTCTCGCCAGCCCTTGCGGTGTCTGGTGGCCCCTGCTGGACTTGAACCAGCGACCAAGCGATTATGAGTCGCCTGCTCTAACCACTGAGCTAAGGGGCCGTGGCGAGGGATTATAAAGTAACTGGCAAGCGCAATCCAGCGTAAAACGCACGGCTGCTGATTTTATAAACAATGCATTTTCAATCCTTTATAATCACCTTTTCGGTATTGAATGGGTGAAAAGATGATCAACGATATTCTGGCTCCGGACCTGCGGGTGGTCTTCTGCGGCATCAATCCCGGGAAGTCCTCTGCGCATACCGGTTTTCATTTTGCCCATCCGGGTAATCGCTTCTGGAAGGTGATTCACCAGGCCGGGTTTACCGACCGCCTGCTGGCACCGGAAGAGGAACAGCATCTGCTCGATACCGGCTGCGGTATCACGATGCTGGTGGAGCGTCCGACGGTGCAGGCCAGCGAAGTGGCGTTACAGGAGCTGCGCAGCGGCGGGCGGGAGCTGATCCTGAAAATGGAACAGTATCAGCCGCGTGCGCTGGCGATCCTCGGCAAACAGGCTTTTGAGAAAGCCTTTCAGGTGCGCGGCGCGCGCTGGGGAAAGCAGTCGGTGACTATCGGCGCGACGGAGGTGTGGGTATTGCCTAACCCCAGCGGATTGAACCGGGCGACGCTGGAGGCTCTGGTGGCGGCCTATCGTGAGCTGGAACAGGCGCTGACTGCGCGAGGTCGATAATCCACAGGTTGCGGGCGCGAACAACTGCGGCTCTTGCGGTAAATTGAAGGCAAAAAAAAGCTCCCCGCAGGGAGCTTTTTATGTCCAGCAACGATTAATCGTCGAGGAAGCTACGCAGTACTTCAGAACGGCTCGGGTGACGCAGCTTACGTAGCGCTTTCGCTTCGATCTGACGGATACGTTCGCGGGTAACGTCAAACTGTTTGCCGACTTCTTCCAGCGTGTGGTCGGTGTTCATATCGATACCGAAACGCATACGCAGAACTTTCGCTTCACGGGCGGTCAGGCCAGCCAGAACGTCGTGAGTGGCGGCGCGCAGGCTTTCCGTGGTCGCGGAATCCAGCGGCAGCTCGAGGGTGGTATCCTCGATGAAATCACCCAGATGCGAATCTTCATCGTCGCCGATCGGCGTTTCCATGGAGATAGGCTCTTTGGCAATTTTCAGCACTTTGCGAATTTTATCTTCCGGCATCAGCATGCGTTCAGCCAGCTCTTCCGGCGTCGGTTCACGACCCATTTCCTGCAGCATCTGGCGGGAGATACGGTTGAGCTTGTTGATGGTCTCAATCATATGCACCGGAATACGGATGGTGCGCGCCTGATCCGCGATAGAGCGGGTGATTGCCTGACGGATCCACCAGGTAGCATAAGTGGAAAACTTGTAGCCGCGACGATATTCGAACTTATCAACCGCCTTCATCAGACCGATGTTACCTTCCTGAATCAGATCCAGGAACTGCAGACCACGGTTGGTGTATTTCTTGGCGATAGAAATAACCAGACGTAAGTTTGCTTCAACCATCTCTTTCTTCGCACGGCGGGCTTTCGCTTCACCGATGGACATGCGACGGTTGATATCTTTAACCTGCTCGATGGTCAGGCCGGTTTCTTCTTCAATCTGCTGCAGTTTCATCAGGCCGCGCTGAACGTCTTCTTTCACGTCCTGCAGCTTTTCAGACCACGGCTTGTTCATGGCGACAGCGGCGTTGAACCAGGTTTCGCTGGTTTCGTTGCCGGTGAACAGCGTGATGAAGTTTTTCTTCGGCATTTTGCACTGTTCAACGCACAGTTTCATGATGATGCGTTCCTGAGTACGGACGCGATCCATCATGCTACGCATGCTGCCAACCAGGTAATCGAACTGTTTCGGTACCAGACGGAACTGTTTGAACACTTCAGACAGCTTGAGAATTTCTTCCTGCGCGGCGGCGTGGCTACGACCTTTTGCTTTAATGGTGTCGCGGGTCAGTTCGTACTGCGTACGCAGTTCAGCGAATTTCGCGCGTGCCAGCTCAGGGTCGATGCTGTTGTCGTCATCGCTGCTGTCGTCATCGTCGTCTTCATCTTCGTCTTCGTCGTCATCCATCTCTTCCTGAGACAGTTCAGACCCGACGTGCGTTGCCGTCGGTGCCAGATCTTCTTCAGCGTTAGGATCGACAAAGCCGGTGATCAGGTCAGACAGACGGGCTTCTTCCGCTTCAACGCGATCGTACTGCTCGAGCAGATAGGTGATGGCTTCCGGATATTCAGCAACGGAGCACTGAACCTGGTTAATCCCATCTTCAATACGTTTGGCGATGTCAATTTCGCCTTCACGCGTCAGCAGTTCAACGGTACCCATTTCGCGCATGTACATGCGCACCGGATCGGTTGTCCGTCCGATTTCAGATTCAACACTGGACAACACCTGCGCAGCTGCTTCTTCTGCATCTTCGTCTGTGTTGTTGCTGTTTTCAGCCAGCAGTAGATCATCGGCATCCGGTGCTTCTTCCATCACCTGAATGCCCATGTCATTGATCATTTGGATGATGTCTTCGATCTGATCGGAGTCGACGATATCTTCCGGCAGATGGTCATTGACCTCGGCATAGGTCAGATAGCCTTGCTCCTTACCACGTTGGACAAGAAGCTTCAGCTGTGACTGCGGGTTTTGCTCCATAAGACGGTATCCACACTTATTTCGTTTGATTGGTGTCGACAACAAACTGCCAACATTTAAAGCGAGGGCGTACTTATATTATTGCCGCTGCGCCTCAGCGCGGCTGTCGGGGGCTTCCCGAACGATATTCGGCACTTAAGCCGTGCAATTCATTTCTTTGCCAGTTCCTGACTGATGGTCCAGAGTTCCCGGCGTTCTTCACTGCTTAAACCGTGTGTGCGGTCACGAGCTATCAACTCTTCTTGCCGCAGTTCCAGCAGTGAATCAAACATATGGTTGAGCGAGTCGGTGAAGGTTTTTTCTGCGATATCTTTATCTGCTATATCGTCCCACATCGACAGTTTTTCAAGGGTGGCGGCCTCATTTGTGCCGCGATACTGCTCTAAAAGCTGCCCGGTCGTCAGACCTGGCTGAGATAAACAGGTTTTCACCAGTTCGCTGAACAAGCCCAGTCCCGGCATTTTGCGCTGATCCAGACCTTCTAAAGGTGGAACCAGCGGGGCGAGATCCGGGTTTTGCACCAGCAACCCTATAAGTATACGCATGGTCGTGCGTTTTAGCTGCGGCGCGGGACGCGGGGCGCCATTTTCTGTCTGTTTTGGCATTAAACGTTCAAGCTGGGCGTCATCTAAAATCCCTAACTTGTTGCCTAATTCCTGACGTAAATAAATGCGAAGCGTTTCGCCCGGCACCTGGGTTATCAGCGGCAGCGCCAGCGTACTGAGCTGCGCGCGCCCATCCGGGGTGCTTAAGTCGACCTGCGGCATCAGGCTGTTAAACAAAAACGTGGAGAGCGGCTGAGCCTGCTCCATCCGCGCTTCGAACGCCTCTTTACCCTCTTTACGCACCAGCGTATCCGGGTCTTCACCGTCAGGTAGAAACATAAAGCGTAGCTGACGACCGTCGGTCATGTACGGTAGCGCCGTTTCCAGCGCTCGCCAGGCGGCATCGCGGCCAGCCCGGTCGCCGTCGTAACAGCAGATGACCTGATTGGTCGCCCGGAACAAAAGCTGAATATGGTCAGCTGTGGTCGAGGTACCTAACGACGCAACCGCATAATTGATGCCGTACTGCGCCAGCGCCACAACGTCCATATAGCCTTCGACAACCAGCAGACGGGGTGGTTCGGCGTTATCCTGCTGTGCCTCATAAAGGCCATACAGCTGGCGACCTTTATGGAAAATATCGGTTTCCGGGGAGTTCAGGTATTTCGGCAGGGCATCGCCCAGCACGCGTCCACCAAAACCAATGACCCGGCCTCGCTTATCGCGGATGGGGAACATCACCCGTTCGCGGAAGCGGTCGTAACTGCGTCCCTTATCGTTCGTAACCAGCATGCCGGCATCGATAAGCGACTGGCGGTTTTCTTGATTGCCGCCAAACCGTTTTAAGACGTTATCCCAACCGGGCGGCGCGTAGCCAATCGCGAAGCGCGCAATGACCTCGCTGCTTAAACCGCGTTTTGCCAGATACTGGCGCGCAGGGTCGGCGGCGGGGTGTATCAGAGACTGTTGGTAAAACGCATTCAGACCGTCCATTAACTGATAGAGGCTTTGCCGTTGATGGCGCTCTATCTGACTCGGTCCGTTGCCTGCTTCATATGGCACTTCGAGGTTGTGCATGGCGGCAAGTTCTTCGACCGTTTCCACGAACTCGAGCTTGTCGTAGTTCATCAGGAAGTCGACGGCGTTGCCGTGCGCACCGCAACCAAAGCAGTGGTAAAACTGTTTTTCACCGTTGACGGTAAAAGAGGGGGTTTTTTCGTTATGGAAAGGACAGCACGCGTGGTAGTTCTTGCCCTGCTTTTTGAGCTTTACCCGCGCGTCGATAAGATCGACGATGTCGGTTCGAGCCAGCAGGTCATTGATAAATACGCGTGGAATTCGTCCAGCCATAGGCCCCGTAAACTATACACACGATCCTGTAGACGGCCTCAGCGTTGGCGCTGTGAACGTTCTTACCGGGTGCTGTGTATATGCTAATGCATAAACGAAAATAAGCCGCGCATTCCTTCCGGAAGCACGGCCTTACAACTACAACTCGGTCTGAATTGAGGGCTGTGCCCTCAACAGATTAGTACAGACGAGTGCGGCGTGCGTTTTCGCGAGCCAGTTTCTTCGCGTGACGTTTCACTGCAGAAGCTTTAGCGCGCTTACGTTCGGTAGTCGGTTTTTCATAGAACTCACGACGACGAACTTCCGCCAGAACACCTGCTTTTTCACAGGAACGCTTGAAGCGACGCAGAGCTACGTCGAACGGCTCGTTTTCACGTACTTTAATTACCGGCATGTGCCTCTCACCTTTATTAATTCGGTTTGCTGCTGGCATCAACGCCAGCTTATTTCAAAATGGTGCGGAATTTTACTGCAACTACTGCTGCTTTGTAAAGCACCGGCGCCCTTTTTGAAAGGACTTTTATAAGGGTGAGGAGTATACACGAGGCTTCTTCCTGGGGCGAACAAAGTTTTACCGTGACACGCTGAGGGTATACATCACCCGGCATTGGTCCTAAACTGCGCGGTATTAGAGTGAGGTAAAAAAGACATGCGTGTACTGGGTATTGAAACATCCTGCGATGAAACCGGCATCGCCATTTATGACGACGAAAAAGGGCTGCTAGCCAACCAACTGTATAGTCAGGTGAAATTACATGCTGACTACGGCGGCGTTGTGCCTGAGCTGGCTTCACGCGATCACGTGCGCAAGACCGTACCGCTGATCCAGGCAGCATTAAAAGAAGCCGGACTGACGGCAAAAGAGATTGATGCGGTAGCCTATACCGCTGGACCGGGTCTGGTTGGTGCGCTGCTGGTCGGCGCCACGGTCGGGCGTTCGCTGGCGTTTGCCTGGAACGTACCGGCCATCCCGGTACACCATATGGAAGGCCACCTGCTGGCACCGATGCTGGAAGATAATCCGCCGGATTATCCTTTTGTAGCGCTCTTGGTCTCCGGTGGTCATACCCAGTTGATCAGCGTTACCGGCATTGGCCAGTACACCCTGCTGGGTGAGTCTATCGATGATGCCGCAGGCGAAGCCTTCGATAAAACAGCGAAGCTGCTGGGACTGGATTATCCTGGCGGGCCGATGCTATCTAAAATGGCGGCGCAGGGCACCGAGGGACGATTTGTCTTCCCGCGTCCGATGACCGACCGCCCGGGGCTGGATTTTAGCTTCTCTGGCCTGAAAACCTTCGCAGCTAACACCATTCGCAATAATACAGACGACGAGCAGACCCGTGCCGATATCGCCCGGGCGTTTGAAGATGCGGTGGTGGATACGCTGATGATTAAGTGCAAGCGAGCGCTGGAGCAGACCGGCTTTAAACGCCTGGTGATGGCCGGCGGCGTGAGCGCGAACCGCACGCTGCGAGCGAAGCTGGCGCAGATGATGACCAAACGCGGCGGTGAAGTTTTCTATGCGCGTCCGGAATTTTGCACCGATAACGGCGCAATGATCGCCTATGCCGGGATGGTGCGTCTGCGCACCGGCGCGAAGCCTGACCTCGGGGTGACCGTACGCCCGCGCTGGCCGCTTGCTGAACTGCCTGCGGCGTAAGCCACTCACAGGCCGACGCTGCGTCGGCCTGTTTTCCTTCCCGCTTTCCTGCATTACTCCATACTTTTACACAGCGAGCAAATCGCACCCTGATGCTTGTGCGAGTGCATCACATCTGGACGTTCATACTCTTCATCACAGCTGAGACACTGGTAAACGGTGGTGGAAGCATTGCCCTGCGCGTCGTAGCGCGGCTCGCTGATACCGTCGTCGTGCTGCTTGATGTAGTAGCGGCCACCGGTAAGGATCCCCATCAGCGGGGTCATCACCAGCGCTACAACCAGGGCAATCAGCGGGGAGAACGGCGCCAGCGTGGCGCCCAGCAGGCCGAAGAAGGCGCAAATCGACAGGCCAGCGGCCAGAGCGAAAGAGACTACGCCGACCGGGTTGACGTTGTGAATCATCCCGCGGCGATATTCCGGTTGCGCCGGGGCGAGCTTCAGCAGGCCCTTATTCACGGTGATATCGGTGGCAACCACCACAACCCAGGCAATCGCAAAGTTTGAGTAGAAGCCGAGGATCCACGACAGGGCGCTGAACATATCGCCTTCCATCAGCGCCAGCGCAATCGCCAGATTGACGATCACGAAGATAATCCGTCCCGGATAGCGTTTGGTGGTCCGCGTCCAGGCGCTGGTCCACGCCAGCGAGCCGGAATAGGCGTTAGTGACGTTGATCTTAATCTGCGAAATCACCACCAGCACCACGGCCAGGGTCAGCGCCAGCCAGCCGGGCACCAGGTTATCAAAGACGCTGACGAACTGCTGTACCGGTTCGGTGTTGTGTACCGCCGGGAAGCGGGTCAGCAGATAGAAGCCGAGGAAGGCGCCGATGATCTGTTTAATCGCCCCTAATACTACCCAACCAGGCCCGGCGGAAAAGACCGCCAGCCACCAGCTTTTGCTGTTCTCCGCGGTTTTTGGCGGCATAAAGCGCAGATAATCGATCTGTTCGCCAATCTGCATAATCAGCGACAGGCACACGCCGGCACCGAGCATAATGGCGGTTAAGTCGACGTGCGCTGCGTTGTTTTTGCCGCTGAAGTTCATGAAACCGTCCACCAGCGCCGGGTCTTTGGCAATCAGCCAGGCCACCGGCACCACCATCAGCACTAACCACAGCGGCGTCGTCCAGACCTGCAGGCGGGTCAGCGCTTTCATACCGTAAATAACCAGCGGCAGGACCATCAGGGTGGCGATGAGATAGCCCATCCACAGTGGGATCCCAAGGCCAACCAGCAACCCCTGGGCCATGATCGAGCCTTCAAGGGCGAAAAAGATAAAGGTAAAACCGGCAAAGATAATGCTGGTGATCACCGAGCCAAAATAACCGAAGCCGGCGCTACGGGTGATGAGGTCGAGGTCGATGTTGTAGCGGGCGGCGGTAATAGCCAGCGGGATCCCGGTCAGAAAGATGACCAATGCCGCCAGCAAGATAGCGTAAATGGCGTTGGTGGTACCCCATGCCATGCCGATGCTGGCGCCGATAGAAAAGTCCGCCAGATAGGCGATGCCGCCCAGCGCGGTTACCGCGACGACGCCAGGTCCCCAGCGGCGGAAACTTAGCGGGGCGTAGCGAAGGGTATAATCTTCCAGGGTTTCCCGGGAGCCTGATGTATCGGTCTGTGCAGGCAACTCAGTTTTAATATCCAGTGATGACATCGTCATTCCTTAATGGTTAGGCATGACTATGATTAGCAAACCTTATGCCACATCCCGATATTGCATCGTGGCGCAGCGGCGGTGGGACTGGAGAGGCGGGTTAGCGTAAAGAGAGGGCAGGGCGTGCACCATGCGGGCGCAGGCGCGTCCGCATGGTGCAGAGGAGGATTATCGCAGCATGCCTTTGTCTTCGAGGAAGGCGATGATGTTGTTCAGCCCATCGCCGCTTTTCAGGTTGGTGAAGGTCCACGGGCGCTCGCCGCGCATGCGCATGGTGTCGCGCTCCATCACTTCCAACGACGCGCCCACATACGGTGCAAGGTCGGTTTTGTTGATTACCAGGAAGTCAGATTTGGTGATCCCTGGCCCACCTTTACGTGGGATTTTTTCGCCTTCCGCGACGTCGATAACGTAGATGGTCAGATCCGCCAGTTCAGGGCTAAAAGTGGCGCTCAGGTTGTCGCCGCCGCTCTCAACGAAGATCAGGTCGAGGTTGCCAAACTTTTCGCTCAGTGCTTCAACCGCAGCCAGGTTCATCGACGCGTCTTCACGGATCGCGGTATGCGGACAGCCGCCTGTTTCAACGCCGACGATGCGCTCCGGCTCCAGTGCGCCGGCTTCAGTGAGAATGCGCTGATCTTCTTTGGTGTAGATATCGTTAGTGACGACCGCCAGTTGATAGCTGTCACGCATCGCTTTACACAGCGCTTCCAGCAGGGCCGTTTTCCCGGAACCGACCGGGCCGCCGACGCCAACGCGCAGCGGGTGTTTGTAGTTGTTCATGCTGTCTCCTAGGAACGGAATAATCGGGAATACTGGGTTTCATGCCGTGCGGAAGCAATCGCCGCCAGCGGCGTAGACGAACCGATGGCGCTGTCCGGTGCCGCAAGGGCGCTGGCCATATCCGCCGCGTAGCGATCGCACAGGCGTAAAATCAGCTGTTGTGCCGCCTGCTGGCCGAAGGGGACCAGCTTAACGCCTGCCATCACCGCGCTTTCGATCCAGCTATAGCCAAGGCTCAGGGCCAGATCGGGAATGGCGATTTGCCAGCGCACGCCCAGCCAGGCCATGCCGGCGAGCTGGCTTTGCTGGCACAACGTGCGCCAGGGCTGTGGGCAATCCGGCTGCCAGTCAGCCAGCAGCCGGGTAAATGCTGCGCCGCGATTGCGCTCTTCCTCGCGCAGTTCGCGGGTTTCACGGCAGGCCAGCAGCCAGGCGGTCCAGCGCTGCGCGGACGGTAAATCATCCTGTTCGCAGGCGCGATACAGGCGGGCGAACAGCGGCAAATCGACGGTGAAGAAGCTCTGTTCCATCTGCTGTAGCTGCCAGCGTTCAAAGGCCGGGGTATCCGGCACCCAGCCCGCTTCCACGGCCCATTCCAGCCCTTGTGACCAGCTGTAGCCGCCGACCGGCAGGCTGCTGCTGGCCAGTTGCATCAGCCGCAGACGTTTTTCCGGCGTCGGCATTTAGTGGTTGTGCTCGTGATGGTGATGTTCGTGGTCATGACCGTGGCTATGACCATGGCTATGGCCGTGGCTTTCGCTGGCGTAGGCGCCTGCTTCCGGCTCAAACGGCAGTTGGGCAAACGTCACCGCCAGGCCAAACTGACGCAGCATATCGTCCAGCACGTGGTCGTGATGAAAACGCAGCTCGCCGGGCATGATTTGCAGTGGGACGTGGCGGTTGCCGAGGTGATAGCAGGCCTTCGCCAGCATGAACGGATCGTCGCAGTGCACCACCGATACCCCTTCATCGGCGGCGATCACTTCGACGAACTCGCTACCCTCTTCATTACTGAGCACATCGCCACCACGCAACAACAGCCCGCGCGGCAGCAGCAGGCCTGCGTCACGGCCATCGTTGAGGGTCACTTTGATACGGCTTTTTACCCGCACATCAATTGTCAACGTGACGCTGGCGGTCAGCGCCGCCGTGGGGGAATCAACTCGTTGGGTCAGATAGAGCATCCGGACTCCTTAAAACAGAAAATAACGTTGCGCCATCGGCAGAACCTCTGCCGGTTCGCTGGTAATCAACTCGCCGTCGATACGGACCTCATAGGTCTGGGCGTCGACGGTGATATTCGGCTGCAGACTGTTGTGGATCATATCGGCCTTCTGCACCGTCCGGCAGCCTTTGACCACCGCCGTCGCGCTGTGCAGATTCAGGCGTTGCGCCACGCCGCCGTCTACCGCCGCCTGCGGCAGGAAGGTGAGGCGGCAATGATGGCGGGCGCTGCCCAGGGCGCCGAACATCGGGCGATAGTGCACCGGCTGTGGTGTCGGGATCGAGGCGTTGATGTCGCCCATCGGCGCGATGGCAATCATGCCGCCTTTGATCACTGTCGCCGGCTTGACGCCGAAAAAGGCCGGTGACCACAGCACCAGGTCCGCCAGCTTCCCGACTTCCACCGATCCCACTTCGTGGGCGATACCGTGGGTCAGCGCCGGGTTAATGGTGTACTTGGCGATATAACGCTTCACACGGAAGTTGTCGTTATCGCCACGCTCTTGTGCCAGCGGCCCGCGCTGAACTTTCATCCGGTGCGCCACTTGCCAGGTGCGTAGCACTACTTCGCCCACGCGCCCCATCGCCTGCGAATCAGACGAGGTCAGCGAAAAGGCACCGAGGTCGTGCAGGACATCCTCTGCGGCAATGGTTTCCCGGCGTATACGCGATTCGGCAAAGGCAACATCTTCGGCGATATCCGGGTCGAGATGGTGGCAGACCATCAGCATATCGAGATGTTCGTCGATGGTATTGACGGTGTAGGGCAGCGTCGGGTTGGTAGAAGAAGGCAGAATATTGGGGTGCGCGCAGGCGGTGATGATATCCGGCGCATGGCCGCCGCCTGCCCCTTCGGTATGGAAGGTGTGGATGGTCCGTCCGCCAATCGCCGCCAGGGTATCCTCGACAAAGCCAGATTCATTGAGGGTGTCGCTGTGTAACGCCACCTGGATATCCATTTCGTCAGCCACGGTCAGCGCGCAGTTGATGGTCGCTGGCGTCGCGCCCCAGTCCTCATGGATCTTCAGGCCAATCACCCCGGCGGCGACCTGCTCGCGCAGCGCCTCCGGGTTGGAGCCATTACCTTTCCCCAGCAGGCCGATATTCACCGGCAGGCTGTCTGCCGCCTGCAGCATCCGTGAGATGTACCACGGGCCGGGAGTGCAGGTGGTGGCGTGGGTCCCGGCCGCCGGGCCGGTACCGCCGCCAACCATGGTGGTGACTCCGGAGACCAGCGCCTCTTCCGCCTGCTGCGGGCAGATCCAGTGAATATGGGTGTCCACGCCGCCTGCGGTGACGATCTTCCCTTCGGCGGCAATCACTTCGGTTGCGGCGCCGATCGGGATCGTCACGTTGGGCTGGATATCCGGGTTACCGGCTTTACCGATGGCGAAGATCCGCCCCGCTTTGACCCCGATGTCCGCCTTGATGATCCCCCAGTGGTCGATAATCAGGGCATTGGTCAGCACCAGATCGACGCACTCATCGGCCAGCATTTGTCCCTGGCCCATCCCGTCGCGGATCACTTTGCCGCCGCCGAATTTGACCTCTTCGCCATAGGTGGTGAGATCGTCTTCGACCTCTACCCACAGTTCGGTGTCCGCCAGCCGCACTTTGTCGCCGGTGGTGGGGCCAAACATATCAGCATAGGCCTGGCGTGAAATATCACTCATCGTGTGCCTCCAGATTGCCCATCACATCGCCACGAAAACCGTACACCGCGCGGCTACCGGCAAGCGCCACCAGGTCCACTTCACGCTTTTGCCCTGGTTCAAAACGGACCGCGGTACCGGCGGCAATATTCAGGCGATAGCCGGTGGCCTGCGCCCGGTCAAACTTCAGTGCCGGGTTAACTTCGGCAAAATGGTAATGCGACCCGACCTGAATCGGCCGGTCGCCATGATTTTCAACGATAACGCTGCGGGTGGCGCGACCCACGTTCAGGGCGATATGCCCCGGTTGCACCTTGTATTCACCTGGGATCATCGTGATACCTCAGATTATCGGGTTATGGACGGTGACCAGCTTTGAGCCGTCCGGGAAGGTGGCTTCGACCTGGATGTCGGGGATCATTTCGGGCACGCCCTCCATGACCTGTTCACGGCTTAACACATGACGGCCGGTTTCCATCAGCGTTGCCACGCTGGTACCGTCGCGCGCCCCTTCCATAATAAAGGCGCTGATCAGGGCCACGGCTTCCGGGTAGTTCAGCTTCAGGCCACGGGCCAGACGACGCTCGGCGACTAAGGCGGCGGTAAACAGCAACAGCTTGTCTTTTTCTCTGGGGGTCAGTTCCATAGCGTTCTCTTAGGTCAACCAGATTCGGGGGAGAACCGGGGATTTTCCGGTCAAATGCGGGCGCATAAACTGCCAGATATCACGCATTGCCCGCTGGCAAAGTAAGTTATCGTCACTTAAAAAACGTACCGTCAGCAGGCCGTCGGTCAGGGTGGCGCCGGCATAGTTCGCCAGCGGCGTCAGCCGATCGCGTACGCCCTCGAGCAGGGTTTCACTGGCGGGATAGAACAACAGGGTGCCTACCCACGGCTGTCCGGCTACGCTGGCCAGCCGTCCATCGGCCAGACTCAGGCGCTCAATTAACAGCGGGGAGTCCTCCATCCATACTTCAAGGCGGTTGTTGAGGCTGCCGTGGCTAAAGGCTTCGCCGATGACCGGACGGCCGAGGCACAGCAGATCCCAGGCCAGCAGCGTGCTGGTGGCGCTCAAGTGAAAAGCGGTGTGCAGCGTGGCCTGCGCGCCGGGAAAGAAAATCGCGTCCTGCGGTAGCCACTCCAGCGTGGCGTTTTCCGCCAGCTTCAGCGTTTGTTGCAGTCGGGCCTGTGCGCCGCTGCTGCGATAAAACTTGCTGGCGCCGGGCATGGTAATCAACGTGTGGCAGCCATTATCGAGCGTGGCGGTAATCGTCAGCTCATCACCGCCGACGATGCCGCCGGGAGGATGGAGCAAATAGAGATGGCAGGTATCTTCTTCCGGGTAAAAGGGACGCTGGACGGTAAGTGGACCGACATGGCGGGCGGAGGTCAGCACCGTTTTGCCGCTGCGATGGTGAAACTGAAGATCCAGCGTGGCCTGCCAGCCTTTTTTATGTTCTGGTAACACGGTGCTGTGCAATGTAGCGCCCCTGCAAAAATCAAGATAAAACAGCAGCGATGAGTATTGATCGGAGAGAAAGTATCGCGATCATATGAAAAGCTTATGAATGAAAAGTGGGAAAACAGCCGCCTGTGCGACGGCTGTTCAGAGTCAGGTTATGGCGCCTGATAATCCTCGGCGTCAATGTCGTAGCCTGAAGGCTCCCAGCGGATGACAAGCAGCGACAACAGGCCAATCAACGGCGCGGCGGCGATAACCCAGAATACCCGGGTATCCAGCGCCGCAACTAACAGCGGGAACAGGAACAGCGACAGGGTGGAGCTGCTGCGCATCAGGGTCTGGTTGAGGCCAACGCCGACGCCGCGTAACGAGGTTGGATAGCTCAGTGATGCAAAGGTCATGGTGTGGGCGCCGGGGCCAAAGCCCTGGCCAAACAGGAACAAGGCCAGCATGGCGACCGCCGCGATCCCTTCACCAACACCTTCCGGGCGGCCAACCAGCGCCAGGCCGAGCAGTGCCGTCAGCTGGCAGCTGTAACCGGCCAGCGACATCTTCCACGCGCCTAAGCGCGGGACCAGCCGCACGGCCAGCAGGCCACCGACGAACGCAAACAGCAGATTTAGCGCCAGCGAGATCAGAATGGTGGTCAGCATAGACTGGACAAAGAAGCTGGAAATAATGACCGGCAAGCCGAAAGCTACGGCGTTATAGGCAAATGAAGAGACCACCGACAGCAGCGTTGCCAGGGTGGTGCGCCGCAGGTAGACGCCCTGGAACAGACGTAAATAGTTACTCCACTGCGCCTTTTTCACCACAGGAGCGGGGTTATCCAGCGCCTCCTGTGCCACGTGGGCGTTGATGTTATACGCCTGGCGCAAAATGGAGGCTGCTTCGCGCAGGTTGCCCTGATTGGCGGCCCATACCGGGGATTCGCTCATGTAGCGGCTACGAATCGCGATGATCACCAGCGCGGGGACGGCACCGAAGCCGAGAATGATGCGCCATAACCAGTCGCTGTGGCTGTCCGGCAGTACGGCGTAGAAAAAGAGCACCAGCAGATACGAGATGCTGATGGCGGCATACCAGGTCGGACACCACATGGCGACGCTGGAGGCTTTGTTGCCCGGCCCTTTGAGCTTCGCGAACTCGCTGAGGAAGGCCATCGCCACCGGCAGGTCAATCCCGACTCCAAGGCCCATCACAAAGCGGGCGGCGGTCAGGACATATTCATTGGGCGCCAGCGCACAGGCGATAGCGGCCACCACAAAGAACAGCATGTCGGCCATAAAGACCCGATAGCGGCCGATTTTATCGGTCAGGTAACCCCCGATCAACGCGCCAACGATAGCCCCGAAGGTGATGGCGGATGCCACCATCCCGGTACCCGCCGGGGTCAGGTTGAACTCGCGGGTAATATCTTTCAGACCGAAGGCGAGGGAGCCAAGATCGTAGGCATCAAGGAAAATCCCGCCGAGGGCGATACCGATGACAATACGCGCATTGTTGCGCCCGCTGCTACCTTCATTGATTAACCGTGATACATCGGCGGCGCCGCGTATCCATTGGACTTCCCCGCCAGGCGAGCCGGCTGCTGCGACCGGAGCGGCATTAATTACGTCTGTCATAATGGTGTTCTGTAATGTCTGTTCAGGAGGATCAGAGTAAACAGCGCTACAGGCGGGAATAAATCACATTTGGTTATAAGACATAACTAACTGATTGTTGTGAAAGGATTATCTTCGGCGAGGTGGCGAATCAGGATGATTGGCGGTAAAACAGGGCAATTCTGTGAGATTGTCGGGGCTAACGCCACCCGGCAACGGTCGCCGGGAGCGAGATTATTTCTGCTCTGGCTTTTTTTTGTTCTTCTTCAGACGGCCCCAGATTTTGCTTTCCTGGCGGCGCCATAAACGCTGAATGTTGTCATGGTGGCGCAGCAGAATCAGGCACGAGAGCATCGATACCGGGAAGGTATATTGCGGTTTGAACCACCAGACATAGAAGGGGGCAATCAGCGCGCTGACGATAGCCCCGAGCGACGAGTAGCCGCTCAGCAGGATGGTCAGCAGCCAGGTGCCGGCCATAACGCCAGTCAGATCCCAGCCGATTGGTGCGATGGCACCGAAAGCGGTGGCGACACCTTTACCGCCGCGGAAATTGAAGAATACCGGCCAGATATGGCCTACGCAGGCCGCAATTGCGACCAGGCCCAGCCAGAACGGCGTCAGGCCGAGCGCCCAGGCACCCCAGACGGGAAGCATGCCTTTGAGCACGTCAAAAATAAGAACCGTTACGGCTGCTCCCTTGCCGCCAATTCGTAGTACGTTAGTCGCCCCTGGATTGCCGGAGCCGCTATCACGAGGATCGGGCAGGCCGGCGAGACGACACACCAGAATGGCGCTGGAAATTGAGCCGCAGAGGTAGGCAAGGATAACCAGTCCAGGCGCGATTGCACTCATCAGCTGTTCCATTTTGAAAATGTCATTTTGTCCCCTTTAGCCTTCGCGTCGCTGGCGCACCAATGGTTCTCGTTCAGACGAAGGCCGCCTGAAACGTCGAGCCAGACCGCGTGTACCGCCGCGGTGTTCCTGCAATGCGAATTATTTTGGGGATGTCTTTGCATCTGTGGATAATACGCATAATTCGCCGGAAGTGGTATCCGGTTTAGCCAAAAAGCAGGCAGGTCGTGATGGATATTGTATTTATAGAGCAACTTTCGGTAATCACCACTATCGGGGTTTATGACTGGGAACAGACCATTGAACAGAAACTGGTGTTCGATATCGAAATGGCCTGGGACAACCGTAAAGCGGCGAGCAGCGACGATGTCAGCGATTGTCTCAGCTACGCAGACATCAGCGAGCTGGTGGTGGGGCACGTTGAGGGAGGGCGCTTTGCGCTGGTCGAACGTGTAGCGGAAGAGATTGCCGATCTGCTGCTGGAAAAATTCCCGTCGCCGTGGGTACGGATCAAAGTCAGCAAGCCAGGTGCTGTGGCCAGAGCGACCAATGTCGGCGTGATTATAGAGCGCAGCCGGGCATAATCGAACATGGCCTTAATCTGAAATAAAACTTTTCAGGTCATATTGATTAAACAAAGGGTGTTTATACAGGTCATAGCTGGCGGTTATCGGGATACATTATTGTTATGGACTACAGGAGAGGACTCGAAATTTGAGCGGACTCCGTGTACGCTCCGATTTCCCGCGCCGTCCGTGTCCAAACTGGCCGCATCAATATCACCTGATGGAAGGGTTCAGCGTATCTGGTTTTTTCATTTTACTGTTAAAGGGTTTATGGGATGAGCGATATACACTCGCTGCTGGTGGCGGCAATATTGGGTGTGGTTGAAGGGTTGACGGAGTTTTTACCGGTTTCCAGTACCGGGCATATGATTATCGTGGGACACCTTCTGGGCTTTGAAGGTGATACCGCGAATACTTTTGAGGTGGTCATTCAGTTAGGTTCTATCCTGGCAGTTGTCGTGATGTTCTGGCGTCGCCTGTTCGGCTTGATCGGTATTCATTTCGGCAAACCGCCTGTACATGAAGGGCAGGGGAGCGGGCGCTTATCGCTGATTCATATTCTGTTGGGGATGATTCCGGCGGTGGTGCTGGGACTGGTCTTCCACGATATGATCAAATCGCTGTTTAACCCGATCAACGTGATGTATGCGCTGGTGGTGGGGGGCGTACTGCTGATCGTAGCAGAAGTGTTTAAACCGAAGCAACCGCGCGCCGTGGGCATTGATGATATGACCTATCGTCAGGCGTTTGCGATTGGCTGTTTCCAGTGTCTGGCGTTGTGGCCGGGCTTCTCCCGTTCAGGAGCGACCATTTCCGGTGGCATGCTGATGGGCGTTAGTCGCTATGCGGCGTCAGAGTTTTCTTTCCTGCTGGCCGTGCCGATGATGATGGGCGCCACCGTTCTGGATCTGTATAAGAGCATCGGCTTCCTCAGCGTGAGCGACATTCCGATGTTTGCCGTTGGGTTCATCATGGCGTTCATCGTGGCGCTGATCGCGATTAAAACCTTCCTGCAGTTGATTAAACGTATCTCGTTTATCCCGTTTGCCATCTACCGCTTTATCGTCGCGGCAGTGGTTTACGTTGTATTCTTCTAAGCACTAAGTACAGGGTAAACCTGGCCCTCAGTCTTGCGGCTGAGGGCAGCGTTGTTCCTTCCACTGCGCGACGGCCAGAACCCGGCGTCGCGTCAGTTCTTCACGAATCTCCGGTCCTTTAAGCCCCAGCGCGACCACCTCTTTGGTCGACACCGACTGGGCGACATTCCAGGCTTCAAGCAGCAAACGCCCCTGCGGGTAATCGCAGGCTTCAAACCCGGTGCGTCCGCGAACATCGGCCTCGCTGGTTAGCGCGATTTGCCTGACGCGCTGCGGCTTACGCCAGGCGTCGATATTGTCGAACAGCTTAACCAACGTTTTGGGCTGCAGGATCGGCAGGGTGTGGATCAGGTCGTGGAACTCGGCAACCAGCTTCGCCAGATCGCGAATATCGTTTGGCACACGTAGACGAGCGCAGAGTTGTTCAACCAGCTTAACGCCCGCCGGGCCGTGGCCGTGGTGGCGTGGCCAGAGTGCTTTCGGCGTCAGCCCTTTACCAAGGTCGTGGCACAGGGTCGCAAAACGCACGTCAACGTCCGGTGACAGCATTGCCGCCATCGTCAGGGTCATCAGGGTATGCAGACCGGTGTCGATTTCCGGGTGCCATTTCGCCGGAGCGGGTACGCCGTACAGCGCGTCGATCTCCGGGAACAGCACGCCGAGCGCATGGCAATCGCGTAGCGTCTGGAAAAAGACCTGAGGATTGCGGGTACTGAGGGCGTTTTCCGTCTCTTTCCAGACGCGTTCTGGCGTCAGGTGCGCCAGTTCGCCAGCGTCGGCCATCTCGCGCATCAGCGCCAGCGTTTCATCAGCAATGCGAAAACCGAGGTGGGCATAACGCGCCGCAAAGCGCGCGACACGCAAAACGCGCAACGGATCTTCACTGAATGCCGGAGATACGTGGCGCAGCAGGCGCAGGCGCAGGTCGGACTGACCGCCGTAGGGGTCGATAATCTGGCCGTCGGTATCCTGGGCCAGCGCATTGACCGTCAGGTCACGGCGCAGCAGATCCTGTTCGAGAGTGACATCAGGGGCGGCATAGCAGGTGAAGCCGGTGTAGCCCGAGCCGGATTTACGCTCGGTACGCGCCAGCGCGTACTCTTCCCGGCTTTGCGGATGCAGAAACACGGGAAAATCGCGGCCTACCTGCTGGTAGCCCGCGTCAAGCAGTTGCTCAGGCGTAGCGCCAACCACAACCCAATCTTTGTCTTTGACCGGTAGCCCTAATAACGCATCCCGAACCGCACCGCCGACCAAATAAATCTTCACGCCCTACTCTCCCGTATCTGCTTTGTGCAAGATGATACGTAAGTCTGGCAGAGAAGACGAATTAGTTCATCCACCGGTCTTTACGTTTACGGCTCGGGACCAGATGAGGCAGCACGAGGCCGAGCAGCAGGCCGATACCCAGCACACCACCGCCGTACATAAACCACTGCATAATAATGGTGCGCTGTTTGTCATCCAGCTGGAGATTGGCGGCATTGACCTTCTTCTGGGCGACAACCAGCTCATTTTTCAGCTTTTGGTTCTCGTCTTTCAGCGCGTTGATGACGTTATCGCTGCCTGCGACTTTTTTCTGCATGTCGGCAGTACGCTGGTTCCAGGTGGTATCGATGTTATTCAGCTTGTCGGTCAGGGTTTTCACCTGATTTTCCAGATCCGGCACGCGGGTACGCAGGCTGGGCTCGGTGCTCAGCTCTTTCAGCGGAATCCAGGCGGTACGGCCATTGCCGTCGCGGATCTGTGCATAATTGGTGCTGTCATTAGTTTGCAGCAGAGAGACTTCTTCCCCAGCGTTGATGGTGCCCTGAAGACGATAATTATCGCCAGGACCCGTACGAACCCAGGTGTTCAGTTCATCAGAAACATAGCGTTTTTCTTCTGCATGAACCGCCGTCGCGGCGCTAAGCGCCAGCACAACAAAAGTAATAAGGCGTAATTTTGGCATCAGGTCATCGTTAAGTCATAAAAAGGTGAACGATAGTAGTGGCATCGCCATAGCGACGCAAAGTTTTCTGCCACAATCGGAAACATCCAAAGGGTGGCCCGGCAAAATGCGCAATGTGCATTGCATGGCGAATCGCCGCAAAATACTATCTACTGACAAAAAATATCGGCATTAGTTCGCCGTATTTTCCCGGCAGAGCACAGAAGCGGAAGAATTCAGTCATGACTCAAGAAATCGAATTAAAATTTATCGTCTCCGACAATGGCGTAGAAGCATTGCGTCAGCACCTTAACACGCTCAATGCCCAACATACGCCTGCGGGCCAATTGCTCAATATTTATTATGAAACCGCGGATAACTGGCTGCGTCGCCATGATATGGGGCTGCGGGTTCGTGGCGACGGTGGTCGATACGAAATGACCCTGAAAATTGCCGGGCGAGTGGTGGGGGGGTTGCATCAGCGTCCGGAATACAACATTCCGCTGTACGGTCCCGAGCTGGCGCTAGAGCGTCTTCCTGCCGAAGTCTGGCCGCAAGGGGAGCTGCCTGCTGAACTTGTACAAGGCGTGCAGCCGCTGTTCAGCACCGATTTTGAACGTGAGAAATGGGTGGTCAGCGAAGGCGAAAGCCAGATTGAAATCGCCCTCGATCGTGGGGAAGTGAAGACCGCTGACCATCAGGAAACGATCGGCGAACTGGAGCTGGAGCTGCTCTCCGGCAAGACGGAAGATGTGCTGACGTTGGCTCGTCGGCTGCTGGAAACCGGCGTACTGCGCCAGGGAAGCCTGAGCAAAGCCGCCCGCGGCTACCATCTGGCGCAGGGCAACGCTGAACGCCCGGTCACGGCGTTCGGGATTGTGCAGGTCGCGCCAAAAGCCAGCGTTGAGCAGGGGCTGGAGGCGGCGCTGGAAAACGCGCTGGCGCACTGGCTCTATCATGATGAGGTCTGGAGCCGCGGCAATCCGGCGGCCAAAGTGGAAATTCTGCGCGCCATCGCGCGGGTCCGTCACGCGCTGGTGCTGTTTGGCGGAATTGTGCCGCGTAAGGCCACTGCCTCGCTGCGCGAAGCGCTCAACGTGGCAGAAGCGGCGCTGGTCGAGGCCGGGAAAGACCCATCTGCGGTGTTTGATATCGCGACGGTCGGCGCCAAACTCATGCTGACCGAATGGCTGGTGAACCACGGCTGGCGTGAATCATTAAATGAGAGCGCGCAGAAGAAAATCACCGGCTCGTTTAAACGCTTTGCCGATATCCAGCTATCGCGGGCCGCTGCCGAATTAAAAAGTGCGTTCCAGCACACGCTGGGGGACGATTATGAGGGCCAGTTGCCGCGTCTCACCCGTGACATCGACAGTATTCAGTTGCTGGCTGGCGCCTATGCTGACGCTGCTAGCGCCTGGCTGGAAAACTGGCTGGAAGTGCGTCGTGCCATAGAACACCGGGATCGCAGCGTCATCGATTATTTCCGCCGCCAGGCGCTGGCCGCAGAGCCATTCTGGCTGCATAGTGGCAAACGATAATTTCAGGCCAGGGAGACCCCTATAATGCCGCTTTCTTCGCAGTTACAGCAGCACTGGCAGACGGTTGTGGACCGTCTGCCAGCGGATTTTCCATTATCGACATTAAGCCCACAGGCGCAGTCGGTGATGGCGTTCAGCGATTTCGTCGAGCAAAGCCTGGTGGCCCAGCCGCAGTGGCTGGCGGAGCTGGAAAGCTCCCCGCCGAGCGCGGATGAGTGGCAACACTATGCCGACTGGCTACAGGCGGCACTGGCTGAGGTCAACGACGAAGCGGCGCTGATGCGCGAGCTGCGTCTGTTCCGCCGCCGTATTATGGTGCGTATCGCCTGGGCCCAGGCGCTGCTGTTGGTCAGCGAAGAGAGCAGTTTGCAGCAGCTAAGCGCCCTGGCGGAGACGTTAATCGTCGCCGCCCGCGACTGGCTGTATCGTGCCTGCTGCAAAGAGTGGGGGACGCCGTCGAATGCCCAAGGGAAACCTCAGCCGCTGCTGATTCTCGGGATGGGGAAACTGGGCGGCGGCGAGCTGAACTTCTCGTCGGATATCGACCTGATTTTTGCCTGGCCGGAGCACGGTGCCACCCTCGGCGGGCGTCGGGAGCTCGATAATGCCCAGTTCTTTACCCGCCTGGGACAGCGCCTGATTAAAGTGCTCGACCAGCCGACGCAGGATGGCTTTGTCTACCGCGTCGATATGCGCCTGCGTCCCTTTGGCGACAGCGGGCCGCTGGTGCTGAGCTTTGCCGCGCTGGAAGATTATTATCAGGAGCAGGGGCGCGACTGGGAGCGCTATGCGATGGTCAAAGCGCGGATCATGGGCGATAACGAAGGGACTTACGCCAACGAGCTGCGCGCCATGCTGCGGCCGTTTGTCTTCCGTCGCTATATCGACTTCAGCGTGATCCAATCGCTGCGTAATATGAAAGGGATGATTGCCCGTGAAGTCCGCCGCCGTGGGCTGAAGGACAATATTAAGCTCGGCGCCGGCGGCATCCGTGAAATCGAATTTATCGTCCAGGTCTTCCAGTTGATCCGCGGCGGACGCGAACCGGCGCTGCAGCTCCGGGCCTTGCTTCCGACACTGGCCGCCATCGAAGAGCTGCATTTGCTGCCGGAAGGCGACGCCACCCGGCTGCGCGAGGCCTATCTGTTCCTGCGACGCCTGGAAAACCTGCTGCAAAGTATCAATGACGAGCAGACGCAAACGCTGCCACAGGACGATCTCAACCGCGCCCGTCTGGCATGGGGGATGCAGGCTGATGACTGGGAGGTGCTTACTACGCGGTTGGCGGAAAAAATGGCCAACGTGCGTCAGGTCTTTAACGAGCTGATTGGCGATGACGAAGCTCAGTCACCGGATGAACAACTGGAAGAGTACTGGCGCGAGCTGTGGCAGGATGCGCTGGATGAAGATGACACCAGCCCGGCGCTGGCCCATCTCGAAGATAGCGATCGCCGCAGCGTGCTGGCGCTAATTGCCGATTTCCGCAAAGAGCTGGATAAGCGTACCATCGGCCCGCGCGGGCGTCAGGTGCTGGATCAGCTGATGCCGCATCTGCTCAGCGAAGTGTGTTCCCGCGCCGATGCGCCGGTACCGCTAGCGCGTATTACCCCGCTGTTGACTGGCATTGTCACCCGTACGACTTACCTTGAGCTGCTGAGTGAATTCCCCGGTGCACTGAAACACCTGATTAGCCTCTGTGCCGCCTCACCGATGGTGGCCAGCCAGTTGGCACGCCACCCGTTGCTGCTGGATGAGCTGCTGGATCCTCACACCCTCTATCAACCGACGGCTACCGATGCCTACCGCGATGAGCTGCGCCAGTATCTGCTGCGCGTGCCGGAAGAAGATGAGGAGCAACAGCTGGAAGCACTGCGCCAGTTTAAGCAGGCGCAATTGCTGCATATTGCCGCTGCCGATATCGCCGGAACGCTGCCGGTGATGAAAGTGAGCGATCACTTAACCTGGCTGGCTGAAGCGATGATTGATGCGGTGGTACAGCAGGCCTGGATGCAGATGGTGGCGCGTTATGGTCAGCCAACCCATCTGCATGACCGCCAGGGGCGCGGTTTTGCGGTTGTCGGCTACGGCAAACTGGGAGGCTGGGAGCTGGGTTACAGTTCTGACCTCGATCTGGTGTTCCTGCATGACTGCCCGGTTGAAGTGATGACCGATGGCGAGCGTGAAATCGATGGCCGCCAGTTCTATCTGCGCCTGGCCCAGCGCATTATGCACTTGTTCAGCACCCGCACATCGTCGGGCATTCTCTATGAAGTGGACGCTCGCTTACGCCCTTCCGGCGCTGCCGGCATGCTGGTTACCACCACCGATTCTTTCGCCGACTATCAAAAAAATGAGGCCTGGACCTGGGAGCATCAGGCGCTGGTGCGCGCTCGCGTGGTCTATGGTGACCCGGCGTTGCAGGAGCGGTTTGATACCATCCGTCGCGATATTCTCAGCACGCTGCGCGACGGGGCGACGCTGCAGACTGAAGTGCGGGAAATGCGCGAGAAGATGCGCGCCCACCTCGGGAATAAGCAGCGCGACCGCTTTGATATTAAGGCCGATGCCGGAGGCATTACCGACATTGAATTTATCACCCAGTATCTGGTCCTACGCTATGCGCATGAAAAACCGAAGCTGACGCGCTGGTCGGATAACGTGCGCATTCTGGAACTGCTGGCACAAAACGACATTATGGATGAAGGCGAAGCGCGGGCGTTGACCCATGCCTACACCACGCTACGTGATGCGCTGCATCATCTGGCCCTGCAGGAACTGCCGGGCAATGTCGCCCCTGATGCTTTTACCCATGAGCGCGAGCTGGTGAGCGCCAGCTGGCAGAAGTGGTTGATGGATTAACTAAAAAACCGGGTGTGCTATTATCGCGCGCAAAGTTTGCATCTCGCAGGAGAGAGTCATGAAAGTAACGCTGCCGGAGTTTGAACGTGCAGGAGTGTTGGTGGTTGGCGATGTGATGCTGGACCGCTACTGGTATGGTCCCACCAGCCGTATTTCCCCTGAAGCCCCGGTACCGGTGGTGAAAGTGGAAAATATTGAGGAACGTCCTGGCGGCGCAGCAAACGTGGCAATGAATATCGCCTCCCTCGGCGCGACCTCCCGTCTGGTCGGGCTCACCGGTATTGATGATGCTGCGCGGGCGCTGAGCAAAGCGCTGGCTGACGTCAATGTGAAGTGTGATTTCGTCTCCGTGCCGACGCACCCGACCATCACCAAGCTGCGCGTGCTGTCGCGCAACCAACAGCTGATCCGTCTTGATTTCGAAGAGGGTTTCTCCGGCGTTGACCCACAGCCGATGCATGAGCGCATTCAACAGGCGTTGGGCACCATCGGGGCGCTGGTGCTGTCTGACTATGCCAAAGGCGCGCTGACCAGCGTTCAGACCATGATTAAACTGGCACGCGATGCTGGCGTGCCGGTGCTGATCGATCCGAAAGGCACCGATTTTGAACGTTATCGCGGCGCGACGCTGTTGACGCCGAACCTGTCTGAATTTGAAGAGGTGGCGGGCAAATGCAAAGACGAAGCGGAGATTGTTGAACGTGGCCTGAAAATTATTGCTGATTTCGAGCTGTCCGCCTTGCTGGTGACCCGTTCTGAGCAGGGGATGACGCTGCTGCAGCCGGGCCGTCCGCCGTTGCATATGCCGACTCAGGCGCAGGAAGTGTATGACGTTACCGGTGCCGGTGACACGGTGATCGGCGTGCTGGCGGCAACGCTTGCTTCCGGCAACACCCTGGAAGAGGCCTGCTACTTCGCCAATGCCGCGGCGGGTGTGGTGGTCGGCAAACTGGGGACCTCCACCGTATCGCCTATCGAGCTGGAAAATGCGGTCCGCGGGCGTGCAGAGACCGGATTCGGCGTGATGAACGAAGACGAGCTGAAGCAGGCGGTAGCGGCGGCGCGTAAGCGCGGCGAGAAGGTGGTGATGACCAACGGCGTGTTTGACATTCTGCATGCCGGTCACGTGTCGTATCTGGCCAATGCGCGCAAGCTGGGCGATCGTTTGATAGTGGCGGTTAACAGCGATGCATCGACTAAACGTCTGAAGGGCGAGACCCGACCGGTTAACCCGCTGGAGCAGCGGATGATCGTGCTGGGCGCGCTGGAAGCCGTCGACTGGGTGGTCTCGTTTGAAGAGGATACTCCGCAGCGCCTGATCGCCGGAATCCTGCCGGACCTGCTGGTGAAAGGCGGTGATTATAAGCCGGATGAGATTGCCGGCAGCGAGGAAGTCTGGGCCAACGGCGGCGAGGTGCTGGTGCTCAACTTTGAAGATGGCTGCTCAACCACCAATATCATCAAGAAGATTCAGAAAGATAGCGGCAAGTAATGACTGACGTCGAAGTGCCGGTGAAACGGCCGACGGCGTAAGGATTAAGCCCGTTAATAAGGCCTGCGATCGCGAGATCGTGGGCTTTTTTTTATTTAATCATGAGAGAAATGATTCAGCGCAATAAATAAGCTAATCGGGCGCATTTTTCGTACAGAAAGCGGTAGCGTAAGTATAAATACTGAAGTCAGTAAAAGCATATGACCTAACAGAACACTCACGGTTGAAGGAGTATGCGGATGAATCATCACGAACTGTATTCAATGAACAACTTTGATTTTCTGGCGCTGAGTTTTGCCAGAATGCGCGCACAAGGCCATAGCGTGGATCTCCAGGCCATTGTCGGCAATATGGATGAGGAACATCGTGAATGGTTTTGTCAACGGTATGAACTCTACTGCCGTCAGGTCGATGAAGAGGTAGCATCGGAACTCGAACATTAAAACAATAACGGGCCGCAGCGGGCCCGTTATTTTTTACGGCTTCTCTTCGACGTCCGGGGCCGCCGCGCGGCTTTCCAGATCGCTGATACGCTGTTCCAGTAAAGCCAGTTTCTCGCGGGTGCGCAGCAGTACCTGAGTCTGTACATCAAACTCTTCGCGACCAACCAAATCCAGGCGGGTCAGCTGCGACTGGAGGACCTGGCGGATTTTTTTCTCCACATCGTCCCCAAGATCGCGCAGGCCTTTCGGCATTGACTCATGGACCTGGCGGGCGATTTGTTCAATTTTTTTCGGGTCAATCATGGTGGTTTCCTGCTCTGGTCGATTTGTCGCTTATTGTAGTGCGAACGGCGTGCGCTATAAACCAGAAATGTTTGAAGCTTATACGTTGCCGATGATAATCAATAGCGTTATAGTTACTTCGCTTATTCTCAGGGCGGGGCGAAATTCCCCACCGGCGGTAAATCAACCATGCGTTGAAAGCCCGCGAGCGCTTTCTGCGAAAGCAGAAAGGTCAGCAGATCCGGTGTAATTCCGGGGCCGACGGTTAGAGTCCGGATGGGAGAGAGTAACGGCTCAGCCGGATTGCGATCCGCTTGCGTTGACTTTTGCCGCTTAACCGGCACTCCTAAGACTGCCCTGATTCTGGTAACCATAATTTTAATGAGGTTTATTTACCATGAATCAGACGCTCCTTTCCTCTTTTGGTACCGCTTTTGAACGTGTGGAACACGCTTTGAATGCACTGCGTGAAGGCCGCGGTGTGATGGTGCTTGATGATGAAGACCGTGAAAACGAAGGCGACATGATTTTCGCCGCCGAAACCATGACCGTTGAGCAGATGGCGCTGACCATTCGTCACGGCAGCGGCATTGTCTGCCTGTGCCTGACCGACGAACGCCGCAAGCAGCTTGACCTGCCGATGATGGTGGAAAACAACACTAGCGCCTATGGCACCGGCTTTACCGTGACCATTGAAGCCGCTGAAGGCGTCACCACCGGCGTGTCCGCCGCTGACCGTGTGACCACCGTACGTGCGGCCATTGCCGACGGCGCCAAACCTTCCGACCTGAATCGTCCGGGCCACGTTTTCCCGCTGCGCGCGCAGCCGGGTGGCGTATTGACCCGTGGCGGTCATACTGAAGCGACCATCGATCTGGTGACCCTGGCGGGCTTCAAGCCGGCTGGCGTCCTGTGTGAACTGACAAACGACGATGGCTCCATGGCGCGTGCGCCAGAGTGCATTACCTTTGCTCAGAAGCACAATATGGCTGTTGTCACCATCGAAGACCTGGTGGCCTACCGTCGTGAGCATGAGCGTAAAGCCAGCTGATAACGACCGACGTCATCTCAAAGCCCACGCCAGCGTGGGCTTTGTTGTTTTAAGGTCAGCCTATTCCCATTGCCTGCAGGGCAACCAGACTTAATCCCATCACCGACATCCCGCACAGCACGCCATAGCTGGGGTTGCTCTGGGGATCGATCTCTTTTGCCAGCGGCATCAGCTCATCGACCGAGAGCGCCACCATAATGCCGGCAACGGCGGCCATAATGGCTCCCATGATCACCGGCGACACCAGACTGCCAAGAACCAGCCATGCCAGCACGCCGCCGAGGATTTCCGCCAGTCCGGAAAGCCCAGCCCAGAGCACGGCTTTCGAGCGCGAGCCGGTTGCGGCATACACCGGGCCGGCAACCGCCAGCCCCTCAGGAATATTATGTAACGCGACGGCCAGTGCGATGCCCATCCCCAGCTCGAGGTTATTGCTGGCGGTCACAAAGGTGGCGATCCCTTCCGGGAAGTTATGCAGGCTGATACCGAGGGTCAACAAAATCGCCGTACGGCGTAGATTACGCGGGCGTGCAATTCCGGGAGACATCAGGTCCTGCGGATGGGCGTGCGGCAGCAGATGGTCGAGTGCAAAGTAGCCCAGCAGGCCGATGACAAACATACCGTAGCCGAGCAGCGGCGACATCCCTTCGGCGCTCAGCGCTGCAGGTAACATCTCCATCAGTGAGATCAGCAACATGATCCCGGCAGCAAATCCAAGGGAGAATCCCAGCAGACGATTGGACGGTTTCTGACCCAGGACGCCAAAAACAGCACCGATGAACGTTGCGCTCCCGGCGAGTAGCGTCAATATTAAGGGTGACGACATCATTCCCCTCCTTTGATAATGATTATCATTAATAATATCGAGATTGTTCGGTAACGGCGAGAGGGTGAAGTGCCCCTTTACAGCGAATTACATTCAAATTTTCTGACGATCATCATCATGCTTATCTGAGTTATTCCTGACGCAAAAACGCGTAATGTGAAGGCATCACAATTCCTCTCTAGTTATTAAGGATATCACCATGTCCCGTACCCGAATGCCAGCGTTGTTTTTAGGCCACGGCAGCCCGATGAACGTGCTGGAAGACAATATTTATACCCGTACCTGGCGCCAGTTGGGCGACACATTACCGCGTCCAAAAGCGATCGTAGTGGTTTCTGCGCACTGGTTTACGCGTGGCACCGGGGTGACGGCCATGGAAACGCCGAAGACGATCCACGATTTTGGCGGCTTCCCGCAGGCGCTGTACGATACGCATTATCCAGCTCCTGGTTCCCCGGCGCTGGCGCAGCGCCTGGTTGAGCTGCTGGCGCCGGTTCCCGTCACGCTGGATAAAGAAGCCTGGGGCTTCGATCACGGTTCATGGGGTGTCCTGATTAAAATGTACCCCGATGCGGATATCCCGATGGTGCAGCTGAGTATCGACAGCACCAAACCGGCGGCCTGGCATCTGGAGATGGGACGCAAGCTGACGGCGCTGCGTGATGAAGGCATCATGTTGGTGGCGAGTGGTAACGTGGTCCATAACCTGAGAACAGCACGCTGGCACGGCGAGAACACGCCATACCCGTGGGCGGAGTCCTTTAACGATTACGTGAAAACCAACCTCAGCTGGAAAGGACCGGTGGCCGAACATCCGCTGGTGAACTATCTGGCGCATGAAGGTGGCTCGCTCTCAAACCCGACGGCGGAACACTTCCTGCCGCTGCTGTATGTGCTGGGCACCTGGGACGGCGAAGAGCCGATTTCTATCCCGGTAGACGGTATTGAGATGGGATCGCTGAGTATGCTGTCAGTGTTGATTGGGGCGTAACGGTGGCGGCAATAAATCACCCCGACAGGCATCTGCGCTGCCGGGGTGAGGCTTATTCGACGAAAATGTGCGGGTAAAAGCGCGACAGATCCTGAGTGATCAGCGCGCGATCCTCGCGCACGCCAATCCCGGCGGGCTGGTCGTTGATCAGCCAGCTGCCGATCAGCGTGTAGCTGTCGCCAAACTTTGGCAGCGGATAGAACTCCTGCACGATCGTACCTTCTTCACCGTACGGGCCTTCAACGGCCTCCAGCACTTTGCCGTTCTCGACGATCGACACGTTGGCGCCTTCGCGGGAGAAGATCGGTTTGATGACGTACTTCTCCATCTCCGGGTGCGCATCTTCGCTGAAGTAGGCCGCCAGCAGATTCGGGTGGTTAGGGAACATCTCCCACAGCAGCGGGAGCAGGGCTTTGTTGGAAATGATGCTCTTCCAGGCCGGTTCCAGCCAGCGTACGCCAGCATCTTCCAGCTTGGTGGAAAACATTTCGCGCAGCATGTATTCCCACGGGTAGAGCTTGAACAGATTGCCAATCACCTGATCCTGCAGGTCGGTAAACTGCCCTTTTTCTCCCAGGCCGATATCTTCGATATACAGAAACTCGGTGGCAACGCCGGCTTCCGCTGCGCAGTCCTGCAGATACTGGACGGTGCCGCGATCTTCTTCGGTATCGCGGCAGCAGGCCATATGCAGCAGCTGGAAGCCAAACTGCTCGCGCAGCTGGCCGAAACGCTCAATCAGCTTTTCCTGCAGGCTGTTGAACTGATCGCTGCCTTCTGGCAACTGCCCGGCGTTGATCTGATCTTCCAGCCAGATCCACTGAAAGAACGCGGCTTCATACAGTGAAGTCGGCGTATCGGCATTGTTCTCCAGCAGCTTCGGCGCACCGATACCGTCCCACGCCAGATCGAGACGCGAGTACAGTGACGGCTGGTTGGTTTTCCACGACTGGCGCACGAATCCCCAGGTATGTTTCGGGATACGGAATTTCGCCATCAGCTCATCGCTGGCGATGACTTTTTCCACGGCCTGCAGGCACATTTGATGCAGCTCGGCGGTGACCTCTTCGAGCGTTTCAACCTGGGCCAGCGTCAGTTTGTAATAGGCTTCTTCGCTCCAGTAGGGCTCGCCGTACATGGTATGAAAGTTAAAGCCGTATTCCGTCGCCTTTTCACGCCAGTCCGGGCGCTCCGTGATGCTGATTCTTTCCATGGTATTTAGCCGCCCATTGAGCGTTTAGTCGAGGTAGTGCCCGCAGCGCTACGCTGCATGGTGGATTGTTTTGCCACCGACTCACCAAACCCACCGCGCGTTACGGTGCTGGTGGTCGCCGGTTTTGGCGCCATTGCGGTCTTCGGTACGTTCATTGTCCGGCCCGGTTGCGCGGCGCCGTAGCTCTTACCACCGGCATCGGTATATTGACCGTAGGCCGGGCTGGCCGGGTTTTTCGAGCTGAACAGCGGTTGCTGTGCGCCCATACCGCCGCCCATCATTCGGCCCATCATGTAGCCGGCCATCAACGGCATCCAGAAGCTGCCGCTGCTTTGCGCCTGAGCCTGGTTTTCCGGTGCTACGCCCGCCTGAGCTGGCGTCTGCTGGCACTGGCCTTCACCGAATTCCGCGACGCAATCTTCACGCGTGGCGTATTTCGGCGCGGTACGTACCGCTTCCTGCTGCGCGTTGTTGAACGCGGTGGTGCACTCTGCGCTCTTGCCCGGGTTGGCGGTAGAGCAGTCATCGGCGTTTTGATACAGAGAAACCGTCTCGTCGGTTTTTTCACAACCGGCAAGCATAAATACGGCCGTAACGGCAAGGGCGACCGGCGTCAAATGACGTGCGCTCCAGCTTTTACGGAACGAGGCATGATTGATATTTTTTGTCCGTTTCATATTTGTCTTCCAGGACCCAGTGGTATGGCATTTTGTTAACGCTCAGGATAGAGGATGAGTGGTGGAAAATGAAGCGAATAGGGACGGAAAGGAGGGGAAAGCAGGGGATCTTTACGTTGTCTTACGTTTAGCGCTTCGCTTAGCTGAATTCGTTAAGCGAAGCGCTATCATACCGCGGCGATTACTGACGGAAAGGATTGGTGCCGCTGGTTTTTGTCGTGCGAGTGGTTGATGCCGGGGTCGCCGTCGGTGCCGCATTGCTGCTGTAACCGTCTGCGTTGGCATCCTGCTGCGGAGTTTCCGGCGCCACGCTGTCTGGCGATGTTGCTACCGGTTTGCCCAGCGTGTTGTTCAGTGCCACCAGGTCTTGCTCGTTCAGCGTACCGAGAGCAGACTTAATGTTCAGCTGGTTAATCAGGTAGTTATAACGCGCACTGGAGAGCTGTTGCTTCGCGTTATACAGCGTGGTGGTTGCATCCAACACGTCGACGATGGTACGCGTACCGACCGAATAACCTGCTTCCATCGCATCAAGGGAGCTCTGAGCAGAGACTACCGCCTGTTTATAGGCGTTGATGCTGCTGATCGAGGCATTGATGTTGTTAAAGGAAGAGCGAACGGTCTGTACGACGCTACGATGCGAGCTTTCCAGCTGTTCGCTGGCGCCAACAAAGTTGTACTGCGCCTGTTTGACCTGCGAGTTCACCATTCCGCCCTGATACAGCGGCAGCGAGAAGCTCAGGCCGACTTTGTTCTGCCCGGCGTCGTTGTCGTCATACTGGCTGTTGTGGGTTTTGGAGCCGCTGTAGGAGGTGTTGGATACCCCGGTCGATGCGGTCAAATCCAGCGTCGGCAGATGGCCGTCTTGCGCCTGGCGAATTTGTTCGCGCGCAAGATCCTGGTTCAGACGTGCCTGCAGCAGCGACAGGTTGCGGTTTTCCGCTTCCTTCAGCAGCGCGTTCACGGTCTGCGGCTTGTTGGTCTTAAAGCCGTCAACGTTCAGCGATGCCAGTTCCGGATAGTAGTTGCCGGTAACCTGACGCAGCGCTTCTACTGCGTTATCGAGGTCGTTACGCGCGGTGACTTCGTTAGCCAGCACAGAGTCGTACTGTGAACGGGCGTTCTGTACGTCGGTGATCGCGACCAGGCCCACGTTAAAGCGCTGGGTGGTTTGATCCAACTGACGATAGATAGCCTGTTTCTGCGCTTCGGTGTAGGACAGCGTATCAATCGCGCTCAGGACGTTAAAATAGGCCGTAGCGGTGTTCAGAATCAGCGTTTGCTGATCGGTCTGATAGGTCACATCCTGAATACCGGCTGCTTTTTCCTGCAGCGTCAGGGCACGCCATTTCGACATATCAAACAACGTTTGTGTTAACTGCAGCGAACCACTGGTGACATTAGAGTTCACGCCGTTGCTGTCGCGGTAGCCATTGGTATAGGTATAATCAGCACCCAAACCGAGCTGAGGCAGTAACGGGCTACGTGCTTCGTTGATCTTTTCGAATGCAGCATCACGATCGGCTGCTGATTTACGCAGGTCAGGGTTGCTGACGCGCGCCTGCTGATAAACCTGCATCAGGTTCTCTGCCTGGCTCATGGCGCTGAAGCCAGTCAGGCCAAGGCCGATGAGGATGGGGAGAAGTTTCTTCATTTGCATTCCTTGTTGTGAAGCATAAAGTGCAGCCCAAATTTTAAAGTTATCTGCTGATTGTATCGACTCTGCCGCGGTAAAAAGTTGGCGTTACGTGCCATCGGGCGGTAATTTGCACCAATCTAACATACAGACTGTAAAACGGTAGCCAAACGGCTTATAAATCCTTCATTTCGGATTCGCAGGACAGAGACAATGAGCAAGCCCAATCAGCAAGGAAATACCTTCTCTAAAAACGATGTAGAAATTATTGCACGCGAAACGCTTTATCGTGGTTTTTTTTCGCTGGATTTGTACCGTTTTCGCCATCGTCTTTTTAACGGCGAGATGAGCGGAGAGGTGACGCGCGAAATTTTTGAGCGCGGGCATGCCGCAGTCTTGCTACCCTTTGACCCGATACGTGATGAGGTTGTGCTGGTCGAGCAGATTCGCATCGCAGCGTATGATACCAGCAAAAGCCCGTGGTTGCTTGAGATGGTCGCCGGTATGATTGAAGAGGGCGAATCACCAGAAGATGTTGCCCGGCGTGAAGCGGTAGAAGAAGCCGGGCTGGAAGTCGGGCGGACAAAACCGGTGCTGAGCTATCTGGCCAGCCCTGGCGGCACCAGCGAAAGACTGTCGATTCTGGTCGGCGAAGTCGATGCGACGACAGCAAAAGGGATCCACGGCCTGGCGGAAGAAAACGAAGATATTCGGGTGCATGTGGTAAGCCGGGAACAGGCTTATCAGTGGGTAGAAGAGGGGAAAATAGACAACGCGGCCTCTGTCATCGCCTTGCAATGGCTGCAATTGCATTATCACCATTTACGTAACGAGTGGACAAAATGAAGCGTTATACACCTGACTTCCCGGAAATGATGCGCCTGTGCGAAACCAATTTTGCTCAGCTGCGCCGCCTGTTGCCTCGAACCGATACGGCTGGCGATGTCGCGGGTTATCAGGTGGGAAACGCGCAGTATCGACTCACTATCATCGAATCGACTCGCTACACTACATTAGTCACGATTGAACAGACGGCGCCAGCGGTAAGCTACTGGAGTTTACCGTCGATGACGGTGCGTCTTTATCATGATGCGATGGTGGCTGAAGTGTGTTCGACTCAGCAGATCTTTCGCTTCAAAGCAAAGTATGATTATCCTAATAAAAAGTTGCATCAACGCGACGAAAAGCATCAAATTAATCAGTTCCTGGCGGACTGGCTGAGATACTGTTTAGCACATGGAGCGATGGCGATTCCGGTTTGTTAGCGTCGTGAAACCTAAGGACACCATTTGGAAAGCCTGTTAAATCTGCCTCTGGCTGGTGAGACCAGAGTCAGGATATTACAAATTACTGATACTCACCTGTTTGCTGAAAAACATGAAACGCTGTTAGGCATCAATACCTGGGAAAGCTACCAGGCCGTGCTGGATGCCATCCATGCTTCACAGCGTGAATGCGATCTGATTGTGGCAACAGGCGATTTGGCGCAGGATCATTCAGCCGCGGCCTATCAGCACTTTGCTGAAGGTATCGCGAGTTTTGCCGTGCCCTGCGTCTGGCTACCGGGCAATCATGACTTCCAGCCAGCGATGTACAGCACCCTGCAGGAGTCCGGTATCTCTCCGGCTAAACGGGTTCTATTGGGCGAACACTGGCAGATATTGTTGCTGGATAGCCAGGTCTTCGGCGTGCCACACGGCGAACTGAGCGACTTTCAGCTGGAATGGCTGGAGCAGCGCCTGTCAGAAGAACCTGAGCGATACACGCTACTGTTGTTGCATCACCACCCACTTCCTTCGGGCTGCAGCTGGCTGGATCAACACAGCCTGCGCAACGCCGGTGCGCTGGACCGCGCACTGACCGCTTTTCCACGGGTGAAACATCTGCTCTGCGGCCATATTCATCAGGAACTGGATCTCAACTGGAACGGACGGCGGATGATGGCGACTCCATCAACCTGCGTACAGTTCAAGCCCCACTGCGCCAATTTTACGCTGGACACGATTTCCCCCGGCTGGCGCTGGTTGGATCTCCATGTCGATGGGACGTTGACCACCGAAGTCTGCCGCCTTAAGGGCGTGAAGTTTCACCCGGATATTGCTTCAGAAGGATACTGATGGCTACGCTCCTTTATCTGCACGGTTTTAACAGTTCACCGCGGTCGGCAAAAGCGACGGCGCTGAAGGAGTGGCTGGCGCAGACCTTTCCTGAAATAAACATGGTGGTGCCAGAACTGCCCGCCTATCCGGCCGAAGCCGCAGAGTTACTCGAGGCGATAGTGCTGGAACACGGTGGGGAACCGCTGGGGGTTGTCGGCTCTTCCCTCGGGGGCTACTACGCCACCTGGCTATCGCAGTGTTTTATGCTGCCAACCGTGGTGGTTAACCCGGCGGTACGCCCATTTGAACTGCTGAACAATTTCCTTGGCCTCAATGAGAATCCGTACACCGGGCAGCAATATGTGCTAGAGTCTCGCCATATTTACGATCTCAAAGTCATGCAAATCGACCCACTGGAAGCGCCCGATTTACTCTGGCTGCTGCAGCAAACGGGCGATGAGGTGCTTGATTACCGCCAGGCCGTTGCTTATTACGCTTTATGCCGGCAGACGGTCGAAGAGGGCGGCAACCACGCATTTGTCGGCTTTGAAGATCATTTCACTCAGATTATCGATTTTCTGGGTCTGCGTTAAGCAGCCCTGGATCACCTACGAATACACACCATGACGCAATCTTCATATAACGCTGATGCCATTGAGGTCCTCACCGGGCTTGAGCCGGTTCGCCGCCGTCCGGGGATGTACACTGACACAACACGTCCTAACCATCTCGGTCAGGAAGTTATTGATAACAGTGTGGATGAAGCACTGGCTGGCCACGCGAAACGCGTGGAGGTCATTCTTCATGCCGATCAATCGCTGGAAGTGATCGACGACGGGCGCGGAATGCCGGTTGATATCCATCCGGAAGAAGGGGTTCCGGCCGTTGAACTGATCCTCTGTCGGCTGCATGCGGGCGGCAAATTCTCCAATAAGAGCTACCAGTTTTCCGGTGGTTTGCATGGGGTGGGGATTTCGGTGGTCAACGCCTTGTCGAAACGCGTTGAAGTGAACGTGCGTCGTGATGGTCAGGTCTACAGCATTGCCTTCGAGAACGGCGATAAAGTCGAAGATCTCCACGTCACCGGCACCTGCGGCAAACGCAACACCGGGACCAGCGTGCATTTCTGGCCTGATGAAAGCTTCTTTGATAGCCCGCGTTTCTCCGTAACGCGCTTGACGCATGTGCTGAAAGCCAAAGCGGTACTCTGCCCGGGCGTTGAGATTGTGTTCCGCGACCAGGTCAATAACAGCGAGCAGCGCTGGTGTTACCAGGATGGCCTGACGGACTATCTGTGCGAAGCGGTGAACGGCCTGCCGTTGCTGCCGGAAAAACCGTTCGTTGGCAACTTCTCCGGGGAAACCGAAGCGGTAGACTGGGCGCTGCTGTGGCTGCCGGAAGGCGGCGAGCTGTTGACGGAAAGCTACGTCAACCTGATCCCAACCATGCAGGGTGGAACCCATGTGAACGGCCTGCGTCAGGGGCTGCTCGAAGCCATGCGTGAGTTCTGCGAATACCGCAATATTCTGCCGCGTGGCGTGAAGCTGTCGGCGGAAGATATCTGGGACCGCTGCGCCTACGTGCTGTCGGTGAAAATGCAGGATCCCCAGTTCGCCGGCCAGACCAAAGAACGTCTCTCTTCGCGCCAGTGCGCGGCTTTTGTCTCCGGCGTGGTGAAAGATGCCTTCAGCCTGTGGCTCAACCAAAACGTCCAGGCGGCAGAGCTGCTGGCCGAAATGGCCATTTCCAGCGCCCAGCGCCGGATGCGCGCGGCGAAAAAAGTGGTGCGTAAAAAGCTGACCAGCGGCCCTGCGCTGCCGGGTAAGCTGGCGGACTGTACCGCTCAGGATCTGAATCGTACCGAACTGTTCCTCGTCGAAGGGGATTCGGCAGGCGGTTCAGCCAAGCAGGCACGCGATCGTGAATACCAGGCGATCATGCCGCTGAAAGGCAAAATTCTGAATACCTGGGAAGTCTCTTCCGATGAGGTTCTGGCATCGCAGGAAGTCCACGATATTTCGGTGGCGATCGGTATCGATCCGGATAGCGACGATTTAAGCCAGCTGCGTTACGGCAAAATCTGCATCCTGGCGGATGCCGACTCCGATGGTTTGCACATTGCCACGCTGCTGTGCGCCCTGTTTGTGAAGCACTTCCGCACGCTGGTGAAACACGGTCATGTGCATGTTGCCTTGCCGCCGTTATACCGTATCGACCTCGGCAAAGAGGTGTACTACGCCTTGACCGAGGAAGAAAAAGCCGGAGTGCTGGAGCAGCTGAAACGCAAGAAGGGCAAACCTAACGTCCAGCGCTTTAAAGGGCTGGGTGAAATGAACCCGATGCAGCTGCGCGAAACCACGCTTGATCCGAATACCCGCCGCCTGGTGCAGCTTATTATCAGCGATGAAGATGAGCAGCAGACCACGGCGATGATGGATATGCTGTTAGCCAAGAAGCGTTCGGAAGATCGCCGTAACTGGCTGCAGGAGAAAGGGGATATGGCGGATCTGGAAGCCTGACCTGTTGCTTAAGCAGAACTGGCGCTGCCGCCAGTTCTGATTCACTTCTTTTTTCTTTTCCTGCGCGCTGGCTTAAATGCCGGACTGCAGAATACGGATGCTGGTTTCCAGCACGTCGCCTTTTACCGCTTCACCGTACGCTTTCATATGCGGCGTTTGCAGATGTGCTTCGAGATGGGCAACGCTTTCCCACTGTTCAACCATGACGATGGAATCCGGAGAGGTGCTCTGGAAACTGACGCCTGCGGCGTGGTCAACCAGCGGCGCATAGCCGTGGCAGCCTTCTTCCTGTAAAACCACAGGAACAAGTTTAGCGAACTGATCAAGCACCGCCTGACGATGGTGCTGGCCAGGGCGGGTGCGAATTTCTGCGATCACTGTCAACATGATTAACTCAACTCCTTCTGTATGTAGGTCTTTAGTTAACCAAAAATTTGCGCCAGATGCTTGCGATATTCTGCGATGTAATGCGGAACATCAGGCAGTTTAATCACATCGTTGGCGATAAACGTCGGCAGGGCGGTCATGCCGAGGAACTGGTTGGCTTTATGGAACGGCAGATAAACGCCATCAACGCCCACGCCATGGAAGAACTGGTCTTTATCGGTGAAGGCCTCCATCGGCGCGTTCCACGTCAGGGATAGCATGTACTGTTTGCCCTGGATTAAACCGCCGGAACCATATTTCTTGCTGGCGTCGGAGCGGGTACGTCCATCGCTGGCATACAGCGAGCTGTGGCCTTCGGTGAAGACATCATCAATGTATTTCTTCACGGTCCACGGCGCGCCCATCCACCAGCCCGGCATCTGCCAGATAACCACGTCCGCCCACAGGAAATTCTGCACTTCTTGTTTGACGTCGTAATCGCTATCGGCACGTACAATTTTAACATCATGCCCGGCGTCGCGCAGATAGCCATCCGCGACCTCGGTCATGGTGTCATTCAACTGGCCGTTGGAGTGGCCGAATTTTTTCGCGCCGTTGATAATCAGGATGTTGCTCATTTTTTATCCTTCAATGTTCGATTTTGTCATCAATTTTACCCCGTAGGGCGAAGCGGTAAAATGAGCAAAATGTGCAAAGTCTTTTGCTGTATTCGCAATAATAACGGCTACCAGCGTACCCGCGCCTCGAAACCGCCTTCGCGGACGGCGTTGAAATCCACCGTCATCTGATGCAGCGCGGCGATGCGGCGGACGATGGAGAGCCCCAGCCCGCTGCCGGGAGCATCCTGGCCCGGAGGACGATAGAAGCGTTCGCCGATGCGCGCCAGCGCCTCAGGGCTAATGCCCGGGCCGTTATCACGGACGGTAAACTGGCGTGCATCGAGGGTGATATCCACCAGGCTGCCGCGCGGACTGTAGCGCACCGCATTATCCAGCAGGTTACGCACCAGCAGGCTCAGCAGCAGCGGCTGCCCCTGGCGGGTGACATGGCTGGCGTGCAGATGCAGGCGCAGCTCAGTCCCGGCCTGCTGCGCAATGTGGTACATCTCCATTACCGACGATTGCAGCAGCTCATCCATGGCAAGGGTCTGCACGTCATCAAGCTGGGCCAGTGAATCCAGACGCGACAGCGTCAGGAGCTGGTCTACCAACCGGGTTGCACGGTCAATCCCTTCATGTAACTGCGCCAGCGCCCGGTCGCGCCCTTGCGGGTCATCCGTTGACAGCTGTGCGACTTCGGTCTGGACCTTCAGGGCCGCCAGTGGGCTGCGCAGTTCGTGTGCGGCATCGGAGGTAAACCGCCGCTCGCGCATCATGGTGTCATGGGTGCGGGTAAACAGCTGATTCAGCGCCTCGACCAGCGGCCTGACTTCGCTGTGCACCTTGTCGACGTCCAGCGACTCGGCTGAGTCTGGCGCACGCAGGCGCAGGGTGTGGGCCAGCCGTTTCAGCGGCGCCAGTTCGCGGCTTAACAGCACAATCAACAGCAGGAACATCAGCGGCAGCGCCACCAGCCACGGCGTCAGCTGCGAGGTGACGATATCCAGCGCCATCTCCCGGCGGTAGTCCCACTCCTGCCCGACGACAATGCGGTAGCGGCCATCGTGGGTGGTCAACTGGAGAAAGCGCCATTCGTCGTCATCGTTATTCAGATGGCCATCGCTGAACCCTTCCCGGCGGTTATTCCACGGGATATCCTGGCCGTTTTCGCCATCGTGCATGATGTTCTTGCCATCGGCGGTAAAAATTGCGAACGCCAGCGCATCATCATCAAGA
This sequence comes from Klebsiella sp. B345, assembly GCF_051131735.1. Lineage (NCBI taxonomy): Bacteria > Pseudomonadati > Pseudomonadota > Gammaproteobacteria > Enterobacterales > Enterobacteriaceae > Klebsiella > Klebsiella sp. B345. The sequence continues at coordinate 2,250,618 of NZ_CP180443.1, read as the reverse complement.
TGACCGTGTTTGACCTTCTTTTTGGCCCTGATCTGCGCAGGCAAGGTATGCAGTACGTCAAAATTGATGGTGCTCAGGCGGCGGGCAAACAGTAGCTGCTGGGTATCAAACAGCTTATCCAGCTTTTCCGTGGTTTGTTGCCAGGCAATAAAGCTGGCGATGCCCCAGGCGACGCTGGTCAACAGGAAAAAAAGCAGCGTCAGGCGCAGACGTAGGCTCAGGCGTTTCATGCATCACCGAGGGTATAGCCGATACCGTGCACGGTACGGATAAATTCGCTGCCGAGCTTACGCCGCAGGTGATGTACGTGTACTTCGACCGCGTTGCTGGAAACTTCGTCGTCCCAGTTATAAAGCTTCTCTTCAATCAGCTTACGCGGCAGGACGCGTCCGGCATTGCGCATCAGCAGTTCCAACAAGGCGAACTCCTTGGGTTTTAGTGGCAGGTTTTCGCCGTTCACCGTCGCCGTCAGACCACAGGGATCGAGCGTAACGCCTCCATGGCACAGTTGATTACTGCTCTGGCCGTGAGCGCGGCGGACCAGGGCTTCCAGGCGGGCGGCAACTTCAATCAGCGCAAAGGGTTTACACAGATAATCATCGGCGCCGAGACGCAGCCCTTCCACCCGCTGATTGAGCGCATCGCGGGCGGTGAGGATCAGCACTGGCTCATGATGACCCTGATTGCGCCACTCGCGCAGGATATCTAATCCGTCGATACCGGGGAGCGTCAGGTCGAGGATCACCGCATCGTAAGGGGCGGTATAGAGCGCGGTTTGTCCCGCTTCGCCGCGGGTAAACCAGTCAACGCTAAAGCCCATTTTTGCCAGCCCGGCCTTAATGCCATCACCGATGAGCTTATCGTCTTCCACCAGTAAAATGCGCATTGGTCACTCCTGTGGATATCATCAATACGCGCAGTAAACCGCGTTGCAACCGCCGCTGTACAGCAATAAAATTTCTTTTTACCGCTTAAGAAGTTGTTAAGTTTTGCCTGATGTAATCGTGACGATATAAACATAAAGGGAGAACCTATCATGAAGAAAATTGCTGCAATGACCGCTATCGTGGCCTTAATTTCCATGCCGGTACTGGCGGCGGAGCAGGGTGGTTTCAACGGACCTGCTGCCACGCAATCCAGCCAGACGTCAACGCAAAATGGCGGCTTCATTGGCCCCAACGGCAGCGTCACGACGGTAGAGAATGCCAGGTCTTTGCGCGATGACACCTGGGTTACCCTGCGCGGTAAAATCGTTCAGCGTATCTCCGACGATTTGTATAAATTCCAGGATGCTTCCGGAACCGTGAATGTGGATATCGATCATAAACGCTGGAATGGCCTGACCGTGACGCCGCAGGACACCGTTGAAATACAGGGAGAGGTCGATAAAGACTGGAACTCGGTGGAGATAGACGTCAAGCAAATCACGAAAGTCGCCCCTTAATCGCGACATCGCGCACCTGCGCTCGGGAATGATTCCCTCGCTCTGCCAGGATATTTAACTGCGGCTGAACGGATTCTCGCCAAAGAGAATCCTCAGCCGATCTCACGGCCTGTGACTCAGGGCGTGAGATCGGGTATTATCGCCAGTAGTTTTGCCGCCCGCACGGTCGGTACGCAGATTGAGGATTCACGATTAATGAGCGATATGGCAGAGCGCCTTGCGCTGCATGAATTTACGGAAAATGCCTACCTGAACTATTCCATGTACGTCATCATGGACAGGGCATTACCGTTTATTGGCGATGGTCTGAAGCCGGTCCAGCGTCGCATCGTTTATGCGATGTCCGAGCTGGGACTGAACGCCAGTGCTAAGTTCAAAAAGTCCGCCCGCACCGTTGGTGACGTGCTGGGTAAATATCACCCGCACGGCGATAGCGCCTGCTATGAAGCCATGGTGCTGATGGCGCAGCCGTTCTCCTATCGTTATCCGCTGGTGGATGGACAGGGGAACTGGGGTGCCCCGGACGATCCTAAATCCTTCGCTGCGATGCGTTATACCGAATCCCGTTTATCGAAGTATGCAGAACTGCTGCTAAGCGAACTGGGCCAGGGAACCGTCGACTGGGTGCCGAACTTTGACGGGACGATGCAGGAGCCGAAAATGCTGCCTGCGCGCCTGCCGAATATTTTGCTCAACGGCACCACCGGCATCGCCGTGGGGATGGCAACCGATATTCCTCCGCACAACCTGCGTGAAGTGGCGCAGGCGGCGATCACCCTGATCGAAAAGCCGCAGACCTCGCTTGACGAGCTGCTGGATATCGTCCACGGGCCGGACTACCCGACCGAAGCGGAGATCATTACTCCGCGTGCTGAAATCCGCAAAATCTACCAGAATGGTCGCGGTTCGGTGCGCATGCGTGCGGTATGGAAGAAAGAAGACGGCGCGGTGGTGATCAGCGCGCTGCCGCATCAGGTATCCGGTGCGCGTGTGCTGGAGCAAATCGCCGCCCAGATGCGCAATAAAAAGCTGCCGATGGTTGACGATCTGCGCGACGAATCGGATCACGAGAATCCGACCCGTCTGGTGATTGTCCCGCGCTCCAACCGCGTGGATATGGAGCAGGTGATGAATCACCTGTTCGCCACCACCGACCTCGAAAAAAGCTATCGCATTAACCTGAACATGATCGGCCTCGACAATCGCCCGGCGGTGAAAAACCTGCTGGAGATCCTGTCGGAGTGGCTGACCTTCCGTCGCGATACCGTGCGTCGTCGTCTGAGCTACCGTCTGGAAAAAGTGCTCAAGCGTCTGCATATCCTCGAAGGTTTGCTGGTCGCCTTCCTGAACATCGATGAAGTCATTGAAATTATCCGCCACGAGGATGAACCGAAGCCGGCGCTGATGTCACGCTTTGGCATCAGCGAAACCCAGGCGGAAGCGATCCTCGAGTTAAAACTGCGCCATCTCGCCAAACTGGAAGAGATGAAGATCCGCGGCGAACAGAACGAGCTGGAAAAAGAGCGCGATCAGCTGCAGGCGATCCTCGCGTCAGAACGCAAAATGAATAACCTGCTGAAGAAAGAGCTGCAGGCCGACGCCGACACCTTTGGCGACGATCGTCGTTCACCGCTGCGCGAGCGTGAAGAAGCGAAAGCGATGAGCGAGCACGACATGCTGCCGTCCGAGCCGGTGACCATCGTGCTGTCGCAAATGGGCTGGGTGCGTAGCGCCAAGGGCCATGACATCGACGCGCAGGGCCTGAGCTATAAAGCGGGTGACAGCTGGAAAGCCTCGTCGAAAGGCAAGAGCAACCAGCCGGTGGTGTTCATTGATACCACTGGACGAAGCTACGCCATCGATCCGATTACGCTGCCTTCGGCGCGCGGCCAGGGTGAGCCGATTACCGGTAAGCTGACGCTGCCGCCGGGCGCCAGCGTGGAACACATGCTGATGGAAAACGACGACCGTAAGTTGCTGATGGCTTCTGATGCCGGCTACGGTTTCGTCTGCACCTTCAACGACCTGGTCGCACGTAACCGTGCGGGCAAGGCGCTGATTACGCTGCCGGATAATGCCCGGGTAATGGCGCCGCTGGTCATTGAGGATGAGTCCGATATGCTGCTGGCGATAACCATGGCCGGACGCATGCTGATGTTCCCGGTCAGCGACCTGCCGCAACTGTCCAAAGGTAAAGGGAATAAGATTATCAATATCCCTTCGGCGGAAGCCGCCTCCGGGCAGGATGGTCTGGCGCACCTGTTTGTGCTGCCGCCGCAGAGCACGCTGACGATTCATGTCGGTAAACGTAAGATCAAACTTCGTCCGGAAGAGCTGCAAAAAGTCACCGGTGAACGCGGCCGTCGTGGCTCATTGATGCGCGGATTGCAGAAAATCGATCGCGTGGAGATTGATTCCCCGCGTCGCGCATCGGCAGGCGATAGCGAAGAGTAAGATGAGCATCTCCTGGCGCAAAACAGGAGATGCTAAAATTTGCCGCAAAATCGTTGTTTATTCAGGTGTTGCGATTAACAATAGGCGCAAAATCATTCAAGATACGCCGGGGCGCCCAGCACATGACCACGGCGCCCGCAATCTGCTAAACAACGAGTCAGTACCCTATACATTTGAGTCGTGTACCAGAGCGACGATGAGCGTGCCGGGCGTGTTGCGCACGTGGCGGTCCTGCGGGGCCGGATGATGTTGCCGTTCGCACGCATATACGCTGAAGATTGACGGGTATCATTCCAGGCGGTTTGGGTTTTAGAGGTAGCTATGCTATTTATTTTTCGACTAATTGTTGTTGTTATTTATTGTATCTTTGTGTGCATATTTGGCTGTATTTACTGTTTGTTCAGCCCACGGAATCCAAAACATGTTGCCACCTTCGGGCATCTGTTTGGCCGACTGTCCCCGGTATTTGGCCTGAAAGTAGAAACGCGCAAACCTGCCGATGCTGAGCAGTATGGTAATGCGATCTACATCGCTAACCATCAGAACAACTATGATATGGTGACGGCATCCAATATCGTGCAGCCGCCGACCGTGACCGTAGGTAAAAAGAGCCTGGTGTGGATCCCGTTCTTTGGCCTGCTTTACTGGTTGACGGGGAACCTGCTGATTGACCGAAATAACCGGGCGAAAGCGCACGGAACGATTTCGCAGGTCGTCGATACGTTTAAAAAACGCAACATCTCTTTCTGGATGTTCCCGGAAGGTACCCGTAGCCGTGGCCGTGGCCTGCTGCCGTTTAAAACCGGCGCTTTCCATGCGGCTGTCGCTGCTGGCGTGCCGATTATTCCGGTATGTGTTTCTAACACTTCGAATAAAATTAACCTCAATCGCCTGAACAATGGTCTGGTGATTGTTGAAATGCTGCCGCCGGTCGATACCAGCCAGTATGGCAAAGAGAACGTTCGTGCTCTGGCAACGCACTGTCGCGAGCTGATGGCCGCAAAAATTGAAGAGTTAGATCGTGAAGTTGCCGAGCGTGAAGCGGCGGCAAAGAAATAAAACAGGAACTGCCGCGATAACGCGTGCACGTGGCTAGCGGGAAACGAATTCCCCTTTTGATTTGTTTGTATTTCATGGAGTTAATATGTCATTCAGTCGGCGTCAGTTTATTAAGGCTTCAGGCGTAGCGCTATGCGCGGGAGCCGTGCCGCTGAACGCACATGCCGCCGGCCAACAGCCTGCTCTGCCGGTGCCGCCGCTGCTGGAGTCGCGCCGCGGCCAGCCGCTGTTTTTAACCCTGCAGCGGGCGCACTGGTCATTTACTCCCGGCACGCGTGCATCGGTCTGGGGAGTGAACGGTCGCTATCTTGGGCCGACAATCCGCGTGTGGAATGGTGATGACGTTAAGCTGATCTACAGCAACCGTCTGACGGAAAACGTCGCCATGACCGTTCGCGGCCTGCAGGTTCCTGGCCCGCTGATTGGCGGTGCGGCACGCATGATGTCGCCAAACGCCGATTGGGCGCCGGTGCTGCCGATTCGCCAGAGTGCTTCCACACTTTGGTATCAGGCGAACACCCCCAACCATATGGCCAAACAGGTCTACAACGGTCTTGCCGGGATGTGGCTGATAGAAGATGAGGTCAGCAAAAATCTCCCCGTGCCGAACCACTACGGCGTCGATGACTTCCCGGTGATCATTCAGGACAAGCGGCTGGATAACTTCGGTACGCCGGAATATAGCGAGCCGGGCAGCGGTGGTTTTGTTGGCGATACGCTGCTGGTGAACGGCGCGCAGAGTCCGTATGTCGAAGTATCACGCGGTTGGGTGCGACTGCGTCTGCTGAATGCCTCTAACTCCCGTCGTTATCAGCTGCAGATGAGCGATGGCCGGCTGATACATGTTATCTCTGGTGACCAGGGCTTTTTACCGGCCCCGGTATCGTTGAAGCAGCTGTCGCTGGCTCCCGGCGAGCGGCGCGAAATTCTGGTCGATATGACCAACGGCGATGAAGTGTCGATCACCTGCGGTGAAGCGGCCAGCATCGTTGACCGTATTCGGGGCTTCTTCGAACCTTCAAGCATCCTGATTTCCACCCTGTTATTAACGCTGCGCCCGACGGGCCTGCTGCCGCTGGTGACCGATAGCCTGCCGGTGCGCCTGCTGCCGACGGAGATTCTCACCGGGACACCGACCCGCACCCGCGATATCACGCTGGGCGACGATCCGGGTATTAACGGCAATCTGTGGGATCCGCAGCGCATTGATATTACCGCGCAGCAGGGAACATGGGAGCGCTGGACGGTGCGTGCCGATCGGCCGCAGTCGTTCCATATTGAAGGCGTGATGTTCCAGGTGCGCAACGTTAACGGTTCGGTTCCGTTCCCGGAAGATCGCGGCTGGAAAGATACCGTATGGATTGACGGGCAGGTGGAACTGCTGGTGTACTACGCGCAGCCTTCCTGGCCACACTTCCCGTTCCAGTACTTAAGCCAGACGCTAGAACTTGCCGACCGTGGATCCATCGGTCAGATCCTGGTAAATCCGGCACCGTAATGCCTCATACCCCAACCGCATCATGGTTGGGGTAAAAGAAAATCTCCCTTCATTTCTATCATCGATCCGGCTTATAATCGCCGGCCTTTGATTATTTTTTTATCATTTTTCCGGAAGCAATATGAGCGCAATATCCCTGATCCAACCGGATCGTGACCTTTTTTCCTGGCCGCAGTACTGGGCCGCCTGCTTTGGCCCCGCGCCGTTTTTACCAATGTCACGCGAAGAGATGGATCAACTTGGCTGGGATAGCTGCGACATTATTCTGGTAACCGGCGATGCCTATGTTGACCATCCGAGCTTCGGTATGGCTATCTGCGGGCGCATGCTGGAAGCGCAGGGGTTCCGCGTCGGGATTATTTCCCAGCCGGACTGGAACAATAAAAATGACTTTATGCGTTTGGGTAAACCGAATCTGTTCTTCGGCGTCACCGCCGGCAACATGGATTCGATGATCAACCGCTACACCGCCGACCGTAAACTGCGTCATGACGATGCCTACACCGCGGGCAACGTTGCCGGAAAACGCCCGGATCGCGCCACCCTGGTTTACACTCAGCGCTGCAAAGAGGCGTGGAAAGATGTCCCGGTGATCCTCGGCGGCATCGAAGCCAGCCTGCGCCGCGCCGCGCATTACGATTACTGGTCTGATACCGTACGCCGCTCGGTGCTGGTGGACTCGAAGGCCGATATGTTGATGTTCGGCAACGGCGAACGTCCGCTGGTTGAAGTGGCGCATCGTCTGGCCGCCGGTGAGCCGATTGGCCACATTCGCGACGTGCGCAACACCGCCATTATGGTCAAAGAGGCGCTGCCTGGCTGGAGCGGCGTGGACTCCACGCGTCTGGATACGCCGGGCAGAATCGACCCGATTCCGCACCCTTACGGCGAAGATCTGCCGTGCGCGGACAACAAAACCGTGGCGCCGCCGAAACAAGAAGCCAAACAGGTGACGGTTCAGCCGCCGCGCCCGAAACCATGGGAAAAGACCTACGTTCTGCTGCCTTCCTTCGAGAAGGTCAAAGGGGACAAGGTACTTTACGCCCATGCATCACGTATTCTGCATCATGAGACCAACCCTGGCTGTGCCCGTGCGCTGATGCAAAAGCACGGTGAGCGTTATATCTGGGTAAACCCACCGGCGATCCCGCTGTCGACGGAAGAGATGGATAGCGTGTTTGCACTACCATATAAGCGCGTTCCGCATCCGGTATATGGCAATGAACGCATCCCGGCTTACGACATGATCCGCTTCTCGATCAACATCATGCGCGGCTGTTTCGGTGGCTGTTCGTTCTGTTCGATCACCGAGCATGAAGGGCGCATTATTCAGAGCCGTTCCGAAGATTCGATCATTAACGAAATCGAAGCTATTCGCGACACGGTGCCGGGCTTTACCGGTATTATCTCCGATCTTGGTGGCCCGACGGCCAACATGTATATGCTGCGCTGCAAGTCGCCGCGTGCCGAGCAAACCTGCCGCCGCTTGTCCTGCGTCTATCCTGATATCTGCCCGCACATGGACACCAACCATGAGCCAACGATCAATCTGTATCGCCGCGCCCGCGATCTGAAAGGGATCAAAAAAATCCTGATCGCGTCAGGTGTGCGCTATGACATCGCCGTTGAGGATCCGCGTTATATCAAAGAGCTGGCGACCCACCACGTGGGCGGCTATCTGAAGATCGCGCCGGAACATACCGAAGAAGGCCCGCTGTCGAAAATGATGAAGCCGGGAATGGGGAGCTACGACCGCTTTAAAGAGCTGTTCGATACCTATTCGAAACAGGCGGGTAAAGAGCAGTACTTGATCCCGTACTTTATCTCCGCGCACCCGGGTACCCGCGACGAAGATATGGTGAACCTGGCGCTGTGGCTGAAGAAAAATCGTTTCCGTCTCGACCAGGTGCAGAACTTCTATCCGTCGCCGCTGGCCAACTCGACCACCATGTATTACACCGGCAAGAACCCGCTGGGTAAAATTGGCTATAAGAGTGAAGAGGTTGTGGTGCCGAAAGGGGACAAACAGCGCCGCCTGCATAAAGCCCTGCTGCGCTACCACGATCCGGCAAACTGGCCGCTGATTCGCCAGGCGCTGGAGACCATGGGCAAAAAACACCTGATTGGCTCACGCCGCGAGTGCCTGGTGCCGGCACCGACCCTCGATGAAATGCGTGAAGCACGCCGTCAGAACCGCCACACGCGCCCGGCGTTAACCAAACATACGCCAATTGTGCATCAGCGTTCGAACGGTGAGGCGACGGCGAAGAAGCCGGTAAAACGCGCTAAGATCGCCAGTCGCTAAGACGACGATATTGCCCGGCGGCGTGTTGCTTGCCGGGCAGACGATACCCTGAAAAAATTGAAAAAAAAGCCGGACTGGTATTCACGCCAGTCCGGCTTTTTACTTTTTATTTAGTCGGCAGACTTTTATCCGCCAAACTGATCCGGATCCGGGCCAAGACGCTTGTTCTGGTCCAGTTTTGCCATTTCACTCAGCTCGTCTTTATCGAGACGGAAGTCCCAGACGTTAAAGTTCTCAGCGATACGCGCCGGGGTCACGGATTTAGGAATGACCACCAGACCGTTGTCCAGATGCCAGCGAATGACGATTTGCGCCGGCGTTTTTCCGTACTTATCTGCCAGATGGTGGATGATTTTCTGATCAAACACCCCTTCACCGCCCTGTGCCAGCGGGCTCCAGGATTCAGTCTGGATCTTGTGGGTAGCGTTCCAGGAATGGAGCTGACGCTGTTGTAACAAGGGATGGAGTTCTACCTGATTGATCACCGGCGCAACACCGGTTTCATCGAGCAGCCGCTGCAGATGGTGGACCTGGAAATTACAGACGCCGATGCTCTTGATTAGCCCCTCTTGTTGCAACTCGATCAGGTTTTTCCAGGCGTCAACGTAGTGGTCTACGGCCGGAACGGGCCAGTGAATAAGGTACAAATCGACGTAGTCGAGCCGCAGTTTACGCAGGCTCTCCTGCAGTGCTTCACGCGGATGTTTTTGATCGTCATTCCACAATTTGGTGGTAATGAACAGCTCATCGCGTGGGACGCCTGCACTGCTTAACGCCGTGCCGACGCCGCTTTCATTCTGGTAGGCTGCGGCGGTATCAATGGAGCGATAACCGACTTCCAGCGCCTTATGAATGGCGGAGACGACTTCCTCGTTGCCTGCTTTCCACACGCCGAGACCCAACTGTGGCATCAGATTGCCGTCGTGCAGTTTTATAACGGTGGGATGTGTCATGCCTTCCTCCTGTTAATGAAACCTGGCGGTATTCATTCCGCCAGGGGGTAGCATTAAGTCTGGACGAAATAGCTCAAAACGGTAGTTAAACTCTTCTCCATCGCCGCGGATCGGGCGATGGAGAGGTGACGAACGCGGACGAACTTAGCGTGCAGCCTCGTAAATCCGGCGGCTGACGTCGAGGGTGATATCCTGATTTTCACCCAACTGAGTCATACCATGTTCTTCCAGTTTAGCCAGTAACGCCGGAATGGAACTCCCGTCCAGGCCATAATCAGAAAGACGGGTTGGGACGCCCATCTGTTCGAAGAACTGACGCGTCGCCGCGATAGCTGCATCGATGCGCTGGTCTTCAGAACCCTCGGTGATATTCCAGACGCGCGCGCCATATTGCAGCAGTTTGGCGCGTTTGGTATCGCGTTTTTCATTCCACAGCACCGGCAGCACGATGGCCAGAGTCTGCGCGTGGTCAAGGCCATGCATTGCCGTCAGTTCGTGTCCCAGCATATGGGTTGCCCAGTCCTGCGGCACGCCAGCGCCAATCAGGCCGTTTAATGCCTGGGTAGCGGCCCACATGATATTGGCACGCACATCGTAGTTTTCCGGCTCCTGCAGCGCTTTCGGGCCATCTTCAATCAGGGTCAGCAGAATGCCTTCGGCAAAGCGATCCTGAATTTTGCCATCAACCGGATAGGTGACGTACTGTTCAACGGTATGGACAAAGGCATCAACTACCCCGTTAGCCACCTGGCGCGGCGGCAGGGTGTAGGTGTAAACCGGGTCGAGGATCGCAAACACCGGCTGCACGTGAGAAGACATAAAGGCGCGTTTGTCGCCGGTGGTTTTACGGGAAACCACGGCACCTTTGTTAGATTCGGAACCGGTGGCTGGCAGCGTCAGCACGGAACCCATTGGGATCGCGCTTTTCACGTTGCTGCCGTAGGTTTCGAGGATTTCCCACGGGTCGACATTTTCGTCATAGTGCGCCGCAGCGGCGATAAACTTCGTGCCATCCAGTACCGAACCACCGCCAACGGCCAGCAGGAAGGTGACTTTTTGTTCGCGGGCGATTTTGACGGCGTTCATCAGGGTTTCATAGGAAGGGTTAGGCTCAATACCGCCAAACTCCAGCACGTCAAAACCATTCAGGGCGCTGAGCACCTGATCGAGCACGCCGGTTTTCTTCACGCTACCGCCGCCGTAGGTCACCAGAATGCGGGCATCCGCCGGGAGCTGATCGCGCAGGTTGTCGATGGCGCCTTTGCCAAACAGGATGCGGGTCGGAGTATGTAGATCGAAATTGTTCATTATGCGTGTCCTCAAAAAATAAAAACTGCCGACAGAGATAATGCCTCGGCCAGATGACGGTCATTGTGGTCCTGTCGCCTGTTCCTCTCAATGCACATTCCTGCCGTTGTCTTGCCCATTTCTCCATGGTGCTGGAGAAAAGGCAGGAATGTGCGCACAATGCAGTGGTGAGAAAACCGCTGGAGAGTCACCAAAAATGAACCGTGCCGAGATATGTCAGCTGCTGACTGATAAAGTTAATATGCTGAAAAATAAAGAAGAAATTCTCAATGCGCTACTGCCAGATATCCGTCTGTTGTACGGCACGCAGCCGGGCACCCGCACTCCGGTGATGTACCAGCCCGGCATCGTTTTTCTCTTTTCCGGCCATAAAATAGGTTACATCAATGAACGAACTTTTCGTTATGACACCAATGAATACCTGCTGCTGACCGTACCGCTGCCGTTTGAGTGCGAGACCTTCGCCACCCCGGAGGTGCCGCTGGCGGGGTTACGCCTGAATGTCGACATTCTGCAGCTGCAGGAGCTGCTGATGGATATCGGCGAAGATGAGCAGTTTCAGCCAGCGATGGCCTCAAGCGGCATCAACTCGGCGGCATTATCAGAGGAGATCCTCTGCGCGGCGGAGCGGCTGTTGGACGTGATGGAGCGCCCGCTGGATGCACGTATCCTCGGGAAACAGATTATCCGCGAGATGCTCTATTACGTGCTCACCGGGCCGTGCGGCGGCGCGCTGCTGGCGCTGGTGAGCCGGCAAACCCATTTCAGTTTGATTAGCCGGGTTCTGAAGCGCATCGAAAGTCAGTACACCGAAAACCTGAGCGTCGACCAGCTGGCGGCGGAAGCGAATATGAGCGTCTCGGCGTTTCACCATAATTTCAAATCGGTGACCAGCACCTCGCCGCTGCAATACCTGAAAAGCTATCGACTGCATAAAGCGCGGATGCTGATGATCCATGACGGCATGAAAGCCAGCGCCGCGGCGATGCGCGTGGGGTACGAAAGCGCGTCGCAGTTCAGCCGGGAGTTTAAGCGCTATTTTGGCATGACGCCGGGGGAAGACGCAGCGCGGATCCGCACGATTCAGGGGATTTAATTGTCACAACCGGGAAGGCGCAGGCGCGCGTCCTCCCGGCAGGAAAGGGGATTCAGGCGTTACAGAATTTCTTCTTAATAACCACAGCCAGGGTGCCGACCAGACCCGCGACCAGCAGCGCAATCGGCAGGATCATCAGGCAGGTCATGACCTGGTCTTCATGGCGTTTGACGAACGGGATCATGCTCAGCGCATAACCCAGACCGGTGACCACGCTCACCCACAGCAGCGCGCTCAGCCAGTTAAAGAACTGGAAACGGCGGTTTGAGAGCCCGGAAATCCCGGCCATTGTCGGGAGCAGGGTGCGCACGAACGCCAGAAAACGCCCGGCCAGCAGCGCCAGCAGGCCATGCTTATCAAACATGCAGGTCGCACGTTGATGATACTTTTGCGGCAGATGCGCCAGCCAGCCTTTCACGGTGGCGGTATTGCCCAGCCAGCGCCCTTGCAGATAGCTCAACCAGCAGCCGAGGCTGGCCGCCGCGGTGAGAATGGCAAGTGTCGGCACAAAGTCCATGACGCCTTTAGCAATGAGCGCCCCGGCGAGCAGCAGCAAGCTGTCCCCGGGTAAAAATGAAGCGGGTAGCAGACCGTTTTCCAGAAACAATGTCGTGAACATGACCAGATAAACAACGCCCACAACCTGGGGGTTTGCCAACGCGGCAAAATCATGTTGCCACAGGGCGGCGACAATCTCTTGAATGACAACCATGGACTTTCCTAAGTGGTACCGTATTTACGAGTAGTGTACTCCTGAAGAGCCCCGAACACCTTGATCTCGGGCGCAACAAAAGCGGCCGCCGATACAGAGCGTCCGCCATTATTGCCACTCACCGTCACTTTACACGATACGAGAGAAGCCTGCCGCTAAATCCGCCCGCAGATCGTCAACATTTTCTAATCCAATATGAAGGCGAATCAGCGTGCCGCTGAAATCGACTTCCGCTTCCGGGCGGATGGCGGCAATCTGCTCCGGCTGGTTCGCCAGAATCAACGATTCAAAGCCGCCCCAGGAGTAAGCCATGCTGAACAGGCTAAAGTTGTCAAGATAGGTTGACAGCTCGCTGTCGGTCAGGCGCTTGTTGAGGACAAAAGAGAACAGCCCGCTGCTGCCGGTGAAATCGCGTTTCCAGAACTCATGGCCCTTACTTCCCGGCAGTGCAGGGTGATTGACGCATGAGACCTGCGGATGTTGCGCCAGCCATTCGGCAATCTGCAGGCTGCTTTCGTGGTGCTGACGCAGGCGAACGCCTAGGGTGCGCAGGCCGCGGCTGGTCATATAGGCGGTATCCGCATCCACCATTTGCCCCATCAGGTAGGCATTCTCCCGCAGTTGATCCCAACAGCGCGCGTTGGATACCGCGGTGCCGACCATCGCATCGGAGTGGCCGATCAGGTACTTCGTCCCGGCCTGAATGGAGATATCAACGCCAAAATCCAGTGCCTTAAACAGCACGCCCGCCGCCCAGGTGTTGTCGATCATGATGATCGCCTCTGGTGCCACGCGGCGCACGGCGGCAACGATAGCCGGAACGTCATGAACTTCCATGGTGATAGAGCCGGGTGATTCCAGGAACACTACGCGGGTATTTGGCTGCACCTGAAGGGCGATATCCGCACCGACTAACGGGTCAAACCAACTGGTGGTGACGCCGAGCTTCGCAAGAATTTTGGTGCAAAAGTCCTGGCTTGGTTCGTACGCGGTGTTGGTCATCAGCACATGGTCGCCCTGTTCGACGAACGCCAGAATGGTATTAGCAACCGCCGCCGCCCCGCAGGGGAACAGCGCGCAGCCGGCACCGCCTTCCAGTTCACACATCGCTTCTTGTAGGGAGAAGTGGGTGAGGGTGCCACGACGGCCGTAAAACAGTTCGCCTTTTGCCCGATTGCGGGTGGCCTGCTTTTTGGCTTCAACGGTATCGAAAACCAGCGACGAGGCACGCTGAATCACGCTGTTGACCGAGCCCTGAGTATATTTTTTGCTGCGCCCGGCATTCACCAGCGCGGTATCAAGATGTTTGTCCGCCATGTTTTTATTACCTGCTTTTATACGTCTGGACGTCTAAACTAGCATGAATGGACAATCGTGTACTGATGAATGGTCGATACGGGTAAAAATATCGCGAAATCCGCTGATGGCCGCTTTTTTACTGCGTAAGCGCAAAGAATCTAAACGTGATTTGCTGCACAGTGTAAATACTAATGAGAACCACTATCAATTCGATGCTTTTTTGATATTATTGTGCTCAGATTTTGTGATTTACGTCCTGGAGATTCAGCGTGGGTAATAATTTGATGCAGGCGGACCTGTCCGTTTGGGGTATGTATCATCATGCCGATATTGTCGTTAAGGTAGTGATGATCGGCCTGATTCTGGCGTCGGTAGTCACATGGGCTATCTTTTTTGGCAAAGGGGCTGAAATTCTCTCCAGCAAACGCCGCCTCAAGCGTGAACAGCAACTGCTTGCTGACGCTCGCTCCCTCGACCAGGCCAGCGATATCGCAAATAATTTTCATCCGAAGAGCCTGAGCACGCAGCTTATCAACGAAGCACAGAACGAGCTGACGCTGTCCGAAGGTGTCGAAGATAACGAAGGCATTAAAGAACGTACCGGTTTCCGTCTTGAGCGCCGGGTGGCGTTCGTCGGCCGTTACATGGGCCGTGGTAACGGCTACCTGGCGACCATCGGCGCAATCTCGCCGTTCGTCGGCCTGTTCGGTACCGTCTGGGGCATCATGAACAGCTTTATCGGGATTGCACAAACCCAGACCACCAACCTGGCGGTCGTGGCTCCGGGTATCGCAGAAGCGTTGCTGGCAACGGCTATCGGCCTGTTTGCGGCTATTCCTGCCGTTGTTATCTATAACATTTTCGCCCGTATGATCGGCAGCTACAAAGCCTCTCTCGGCGACGTTGCCGCGCAGGTGCTGCTGCTGCAAAGCCGTGACCTTGACCTGAGCGCCAGCGGCGTTAAGCCGGTCCGTTCCGCGCAGAAATTACGAGTAGGTTGATGCCCCATGGCGATGCATTTTAACGAAAATCTTGATGATAACGGCGAGATGCATGACATCAACGTCACGCCGTTTATCGACGTTATGCTGGTGCTGCTGATCATCTTTATGGTGGCGGCACCGCTGGCCACCGTTGACGTGAAGGTTAACCTTCCAGCCTCTTCCAGTCAGCCGCAGCCGCGTCCGGAAAAACCGATTTATCTGTCGGTGAAAGCGGACAAAACCATGTTCCTCGGTAACGATCCTATTACGGAAGAGAGCATGATTAACGCGCTGAATGCCCTGACGGAAGGCAAGAAAGACACCACCGTTTTCTTCCGCGCCGATAAGACCGTGGACTACGAAACGATGATGAAAGTGATGGATACCCTGCACCAGGCGGGTTATCTGAAGATTGGTCTGGTGGGCGAAGAAACCGTCAAAGCGCAGTAACCCTCCCGATAACGCTTCTCAGGCTGGCCTTGTGCCAGCCTTTTTTATGCCTGACGCACGGTGCTTGTATTGCCATGGCGCCGACAGGTTACGATATAATGCCCCTCGTTTTTATTAACTTACAGGATCCTATGGAACGCTTTCTGGAAAATGCTATGTATGCCTCACGCTGGCTGCTGGCACCGATTTATTTTGGCCTGTCGCTCGGGCTGGTTGCGCTGTCGATCAAATTTTTTCAGGAGATATTCCACATCCTGCCGCATATCTTCAGCGTCGGTGAGTCGGACCTGATTCTGACGCTGCTATCGCTGGTCGATATGACGCTGGTGGGCGGCCTGCTGGTGATGGTGATGTTCTCCGGCTACGAAAACTTTGTCTCTCAGCTGGATATCAACGAAGGCAAGGAAAAGCTCAGCTGGCTGGGCAAAATGGACGCCACGTCGCTGAAAAACAAAGTGGCGGCGTCGATCGTTGCTATCTCGTCGATCCATCTGCTGCGGGTCTTTATGGATGCCAAAAACGTACCGGACAACAAACTGATGTGGTACGTCATTATCCATCTGACCTTTGTACTGTCGGCGTTTGTGATGGGCTATCTTGATCGTCTGACCAAGGATAAGCACTGATTGTCAGGCCCGGCGGCGCTCGACCGCCGGGCCAGTTTCTTATTGATCCGACGACGTTTGCCATAAATTGAGCTGCCCGTCGGCCACGTGCTGGTCAATCCGCGCCAGCTCTTCTGCACTGAAGGTCAGGTTTTGCAGCGCCTGAACGTTCTCCTCTAGCTGCTGAGCACGACTGGCGCCAATCAGAACCGAGGTCACCCGCGAGTCCTTCAGCAGCCAGCTGAGGGCCATCTGGGCCATACTCTGGCCACGGCTATTCGCCATCTCCTGCAATAACCGCAGGCTGTTGAGGTTGGCGTCGCTAAGCATATTTTCCGTCAGCCCACGCGCGCGTTTCCCTTCGTAGTACATCCGCGAGCCCTCCGGGATCTGCTGGAGATATTTGCCGGTCAGCAGACCCTGCGCCAGCGGCGTAAAGGCGATGCAGCCAACGCCATTCTCCTCCAGCGTATCCAACAGCCCGCTGGTGTCGACCCAACGGTTAAGCAGGTTGTAGGAGGGCTGGTGAATCAGCAGCGGAATCTTCCATTCGCGCAGCAGCGCCGCCATCTCCCGGGTGCGCTCCGGTGAATAGGAAGAGATCCCGACATACAACGCTTTACCGCTCTGTACCGCCTGCGCCAGCGCGGCGGCGGTCTCTTCCATCGGGGTGTTTTCATCGACGCGATGCGAATAGAAAATATCGACGTAATCCAGTCCCATTCGCTTCAGGCTCTGGTCGAGGCTGGAAAGCAGATATTTGCGTGAGCTGCCGTTGCCGTAAGGGCCGGGCCACATGGAATAGCCGGCTTTCGTCGCGATAATCAACTCATCGCGGTAGGCGGCGAAATCTTCGCGCAGCAGGCGGCCAAAGTTTTCTTCAGCGCTGCCGGGCGGCGGCCCGTAGTTGTTGGCCAGATCGAAGTGGGTGATCCCCAGATCGAACGCTTTGCGTAACAGAGCACGCTGGTCGTCCAGCGCGTGACCGTGACTGAAGTTGTGCCACAGTCCTAGCGACAGCAGGGGCAGCTGCAGACCGCTTTTGCCGCAGTAGCGGTACTGCATCTGGTCGTAGCGGGTAGGGGCGGCTAACCAGGACATGTTCTCTCCTCATGAATTAAAACGGTGTTTCTATTTTATCTGGTATGGCACTCTGGTGACGTTTGCTGGATCACAATGCGTAAGATTGCTGGCGACATAGTGAGCTTATGCTTTGCTTAATAGGGCTTCATTTCCGGAGAAAAGACGATGACGCGACTGACGGCGAAAGATTTTCCGCAAGAGTTACTGGAGTATTACGACTATTACGCGCACGGCAAAATCACCAAGCGGGAGTTTTTGCAGCGGGCCGGTAAATATGCCGTCGGCGGCATGACCGCGCTGGCGCTGTTTAATCTGCTGAAACCCAACTATGCGCTGGCAGAGCAGGTGCTGTTTACCGACCCGGATATTCATGCGGAATATATTCGCTATCCCTCTCCCGACGGCCACGGCGAGGTGCGCGCTTATCTGGTGGTGCCGACCACCGTGCCCGTGAAACCAGCATCGGTGATTGTGGTACATGAGAATCGCGGCCTGAATCCCTATATTGAGGATGTTGCCCGACGGGTGGCAAAAGCAGGCTATATCGCTCTGGCGCCGGATGGCCTGAGCTCCGTGGGGGGCTACCCCGGCAACGATGACGAAGGGCGCGAGCTGCAGAAAAAAGTCGATCCGCTAAAGCTGATGAACGATTTTTTTGCCGCCATCGCCTTTATGGAGAAGCATCCGCAGGCAAACGGCAAGGTGGGGATCACCGGTTTTTGCTACGGCGGCGGCGTCTGCAATGCGGCTGCCGTGGCCATCCCGGAGCTGGCTTGTGCGGTACCGTTTTATGGCCGTCAACCGCCGGTCGCGGATGTCGCGAAAATCCATGCGCCGCTGCTGCTGCACTACGCTGAGCTGGATAAATCTATTACCGACGGCTGGCCCGCCTATGAGCAGGCGCTGAAGGCGCACAATAAAGTGTTTGAGGCCTACGTCTATCCGCAGGCCAATCACGGTTTTCACAATGACTCTACGCCGCGCTACGACCGGGCTGCTGCCGAACTTGCCTGGCAGCGCACGCTGGCGTGGTTTGCCAAATATCTGAGCTAACTTTGCCGGAAAATTTGCGGAAATAGCGCTAACGCTCGCTCAAAAAATCGCTATATAATTTTGTATATAACGACTAAGAGCCTATCCCAGTAGGCGTAGATTGTTGCAGCCAGTTTGGCCACGGACAGCGCGGAACCACCGGAGCGTACACGCAGTACGTGAGGATGGTGAGCACTGCCCAGGGCCAAAATGGCAAATAAAATAGCCTAATGGGAAGGAGACAGCGATGGATAACCATTTCGGCAAAGGTTTAATGGCGGGGCTAAAAGCCTCTCAGGCGGAAAGCGCCAGCAATGCAGCTGGTTTTTGCGCGGATTATAAACGCGGGTTTGTTCTTGGTTATTCGCAGCGCATGTTTGAAAAAACCGGCGATCGCCAGCTTAGCGCCTGGGAAGCCGGGATCCTGACGCGTCGCTATGGACTCGACCGCAATATGGTGATGGACTTCTTCAAAGAGGGGCAATCCTGTACGGCGGTGCGTTACTTTATGGCGGGATATCGGCTGGAGAGTTAACTACCGAAGGCCACAGCCTTCGGTAGGCGTTTGGTTATGCCTGGCGTTTGTCTTCGGTCAGGGTATCGAAGTCGCTGGCATCATGGCGTTCATGCAGCTGCTCGTTTAGTGGGCCGTTGGTACGGTTAACGATGCGTCCGCGCTTCACTGCCGGGCGATTGCCGATATCCTGCGCCCAGCGCAGAACGTTTTTATAGCTGCCGGCATCGAGGAATTCCGCGGCGTTATAGGCACCACCGAGCACCACATTGCCATACCACGGCCAGATCGCCATATCGGCGATGGTGTACTCTTCCCCGGATACATAGCGGGTACGGGCCAGCTGTTTATCCAGCACATCGAGCTGACGTTTGGCTTCCATCGTGAAGCGGTCGATCGCGTACTCGATTTTCACCGGCGCATAATGATAGAAGTGACCAAAACCGCCGCCGAGGAACGGGGCTGCACCCTGTAGCCAGAATAGCCAGTTCAGCGTTTCGGTTCGCCCGGCGGGATCTTTTGGCAGGAAGAAACCAAACTTCTCGGCGAGATAGAGCAGGATACTACCGGATTCGAACACGCGGGTTGGCGGGGTGGTGGAATGGTCGCTCAGCGCCGGGATTTTTGAGTTAGGGTTCACCTCAACAAAACCGCTGGAGAACTGATCCCCTTCGCCGATGCGAATCAGCCATGCATCATATTCCGCACCGCTCACGCCCAGCGCCAGCAGCTCTTCCAGCAAAATCGTCACTTTCTGGCCGTTTGGCGTGCCCAGCGAGTACAGCTGTAGCGGATGTGTGCCTACCGGTAGCGTTTTTTCGTGGGTGGCACCGGAAACGGGACGGTTGATATTGGCGAATGCTCCACCGTTACCTTGTTTCCATTCCCACACTTTGGGTGGTTGGTAGTTATTCTCTGACATGATGACCTGCCTTTTTAGTGAGAGATTGAGGGAGTGTAGCAGGAGTTAGATGCCAGGTTTAACCGTGCGAGGCTTAGAGCCTGTCTTATCCGGCTCTAATTGCCCCGGCAAGCGCCGCTCACCGGGGAAACGGACGTGAGACTCAGGCCATAATCCGCGCGGCCCACACGCTAATATCGTCCCCACTGCCGAGGTCCGGCTGTACCAGACCGTTAACCATAAAGGTCGGCGAAACATGGATACCATTCTGCCGGGCATATTTGCAGTGCCATTTGATTTCCGTCTGTAGCTCAGGGCGGGCAAAGGCGGTGGACAGCAGTACCTGGCTGTAGCGTTCGATGCGCTGGACAATCTGCTGCGGCGTGGTGTCCATATTCGGCCCGCTGCAGTGGTCGGTAAATTCAAACTCTTCGCGATGGTCGGCGACTGCTCTTAGCACTCTGAGCGCCTGCTCTCTGCCGTGCGGCAGCGTCGATGCAGCAAGAATGCAACGCACGACCACGCCCGAGAACAGATGCCAGGGCTGGGACTGCAGACGAATTTTGATCGTCACATTATCGGCGCCGACTTCGTCCAGCAGGTCGTCCAGTTTCCTGAATGCCTTGACGGAATAGGGGCAGGTTGGCTCCAGGAATACCTCAAATGTCCGTGGACCGTGGCCCCAGACCAGCGGCTGAGCCTGCAGATGCGGTTGTGTGCTCATACTCAACTCCTGATGTTGTTCTGTTGTTCGTTGTTTTTTCCCTGAAAAACCCGGATTGTTATCAACGGCGTGCAACCTGAAGTATGACGGGGAGAGGTTATCAATAACGATATCACTTTTACCCGAGGGCGCAGGGTTATTTTCCCGTAGGGCACGATCGGTGAATCCAATGAGTGGTATTATCATCCCACCTCTGTCTGGTAAGTGCCTGCGGCAGGATAAGAAGAGGGAGTTTTGTTCCGCCAACTGCCCAGGCTGCATTAATTTGAGGTCAGGCTAATGAGCAAAGGATCGACAAGCAGTGATGCCCCTTTTGGTACATTGTTAGGCTACGCGCCGGGCGGCGTAGCAATCTATTCATCGAATTACAGCAGCTTAAATCCGCGAGACTATCCGGATGATGCGACGTTCCGCAGTTATATCGGTAGCGAGTATATGGGGCACAAATGGCAGTGCGTTGAATTCGCGCGTCGCTTTTTGTTCCTCACCTACGGCTTTGTCTTTACCGATGTCGGCATGGCCTATGAAATCTTCTCCCTGCGTTTCCTGCGCGAAGTGGTGAATGACAATATTCTGCCGCTCCAGGCCTTCGCCAACGGCTCTCGCCGCGCGCCGATGGTCGGATCGTTGCTGATCTGGCAAAAAGGCGGTGAGTTTAAACATACCGGCCACGTCGCGGTGATCACGCAGCTGGTGGGGAATAAGGTCAGAATCGCCGAGCAAAACGTCATCCACACGCCGCTGCCGCAGGGCCAGCAATGGACCCGTGAACTGACGCTGGAGGTGAAAAATGGCCTCTACACCATTAAAGACACCTTTGCCGATACCGAAATATTAGGCTGGATGATCCAGACCGCCGACACCGAGCACAGCCTGCCGCAGCCGGTGCTGCCGGGTGAAGCGATGGCTATCCGCGGCGCAAGACTGCCGAACAAAGGCCAGTTCCGCGGCCGCTGGCTGAACGAGAAAGACTCGTTGCAGAAAGCCTACGTCGCCGCCAACGGCCACGTCATTAATAAAGATCCCTACCAGTATTTCACCATCACCGAAAGCGCCGAGCAGGAGCTGATCAAGGCCACCAACGAGCTGCATTTGATGTACCTGCACGCCACGGATAAAGTGATGAAAGATGACAACCTGCTGGCGTTGTTTGATATCCCCAAAATCCTCTGGCCGCGTTTGCGCCTCTCGTGGCAGCGCCGTCGTCATCATATGATTACCGGCCGCATGGATTTCTGTATGGATGAGCGCGGGCTGAAGGTCTATGAGTACAACGCCGACTCCGCCTCCTGTCATACCGAAGGCGGGCTGATCCTTGAGCAGTGGCTGAAGCAGGGTTACTACGGTACCGGCCATAATCCGGCGGAAAATCTGCTTGATGAGCTGGCGGGGGCGTGGAAGCACAGCCGTGCTCGTCCGTTCGTGCACATCATGCAGGACAAGGATCTGGAAGAGAACTATCACGCCCAGTTTATCCAGCGTTCGCTGACTCAGGCGGGCTTTGAAAGCAAGATCCTGTTCGGCCTCGATGAACTGCACTGGGACGCCGCCGGGCAGCTGATCGACGGCGACGGACGGCTGGTGAACTGCGTCTGGAAAACCTGGGCCTGGGAAACCGCCATCGAACAGGTGCGCGAAGTGAGCGCCGATGAGTATGCCGCCGTACCGATCCGCACCGGGCATCCGCAAAATGAGGTGCGGCTGATCGACGTCCTGCTGCGTCCTGAAGTGCTGGTGTTTGAACCGCTGTGGACGGTTATCCCTGGCAACAAGGCGATTTTGCCGGTGCTGTGGTCGCTGTTCCCGAACCATCGCTATCTGCTGGACACGGACTTTGTGGTCAACGACGAGCTGGCGAAAACCGGTTATGCGGTCAAACCGATCTCCGGTCGTTGCGGTAATAACATCGACCTGATTGGCCCGAAAGACGAGGTGCTGGATAAAACCAGCGGGCAGTTTGTCGATCGTAAAAATATTTACCAGCAACTCTGGTGCCTGCCGAAGGTGGATGGTAAATACATTCAGGTATGTACGTTTACCGTGGGCGGCAATTACGGCGGGACCTGCCTGCGTGGCGATGATTCTCTGGTGGTCAAAAAAGAGAGTGATATCGAGCCGTTAATTGTGCTGAGCGACCACGATAACCGTTAACCTCACCCGGACTGAACGATACGTACGGAAGCCCCGGCCAGCATCGCACGGCCGGGGAATATGCAGTAAGAAACAGATAACACATCACAACAACAAGACAGAAAAGGAAAATAGTATGCACGATAGGCGACTCGCCGTTCGCGCGGGTGAACTCAAGCCCTCCGCCGTCCGCGAACTTCTCAAGCACAGTAAGCTCCCCGGCGTTATCTCGCTGGGCGGCGGCATTCCGGCTCCGGAACTTTTTGATACCGAAGGTCTGAATCTGGCGGTGCAGCAGGTGATGAGCGGGCGCTTCAACGATGCATTCCAGTATGGGCTGACCGAAGGTTACCCACCGCTGCGTCAGGCCGTGAGCGAACTGTGTCAGGCGCGTGGTGTTGCCTGCCAGGCCAGCCACGTCTACATCACCTCCGGTTCGCAGCAATCGCTGGATATCGTGGCCCGCACGCTGCTCGATCCGGGCGATGCAATCGTGGTGGAACGCCCGACCTATCTGGCGGCGCTGCAGGTATTCCAGCTGGCGCAGGCCAATATTCTCAGCGTGGATACCGACGATAACGGGATGCTGGTTGAGCAACTGGCCGATCTGCTGGCCACCACGCAGGTGAAAGCGGTCTATCTGGTGCCGACCTTCGGTAACCCAGGGGGAAAAACCCTGAGCGACGATCGCCGCCGCCGTCTGGTTGAGCTGGCGAAGCAGCACGATTTTGTCATCATCGAAGATGACCCCTACGGTGAAATCAGCTTTACCGATGAAGTCCGCCGTCCGCTGTATCAGCACGCGGTGGAACTGGGCTGTGAAGATCAGGTGGTCTACACCTCGACGTTCTCCAAAATCCTCGCGCCGGGGATGCGTATCGGCTGGATCGTCATGCCGGACTGGCTGGCGCACCAGACGGTGATCGTCAAGCAGGCGGCGGATCTGCATACCAATATGCTGTCGCAGGTGATCACCGCGGAATACCTGGCAATGAACCGGCTGGATAGCCAGATCGCGCTGATCCGTGAAGATTATCGTAAGAAGTGTGTGGCGCTGGCGGATGCGCTGGAATCGCGCCTCGGAGAGCACATCGAGTTCAGCCGACCCCAAGGCGGTATGTTCCTGTGGGCCCGATTCCGTTACCCGTTTGATACCATGACATGGTTGCAGAAAACGCTGGAAAACGGCGTGGTGTACGTCCCGGGTGAAGCGTTCTATCACGACAATCCGGACACCCGCACGCTGCGTCTGTCCTACTCTACGGTGTCGGAAGAAGGGCTGATGACTGCCGTCGAACGTCTGGCGAAGTCGCTGTAGATCTGAATAATTAACTCCGCGCCGCCGGGCGGCGCAGAGTTTTAATACGGTTTAATCGCTTTCGGCAATACGATCATCAAGCCAAATCAGCATTAATGAAGAGAGAAAGGCCACGGCAAGCGTGCCAATGAAGAGCCACATAAAAGAATCCCTCAGAGGTGTTTTATTATTTTTCTGCTGTTACCGGTGAGTGGGGGTTGGTGTTGCGCATGGTCACTTTAGTCGTATTCTGGGACGTCGCGAGGGTGAAGAAATCATCAGCATCAATATCAAAGTTCAGAACAATTTCCCGGTAATTCCCGCAGTGAATTAATTCCTTTGCTTCTTGCATACTACTGGCTGTTATTGTCGGCATCGTCTTATCTCGTATGAAAACTGGTTAGCAAAGTAAGAGCTTGTGCATATCAGATCAACTCTTTTTTGATAGCGGTGGGAAATATACTATTTCCTTATTATTTCAAAGGAAAATAGCCGGCGAGAGAAATGAGCGGGGCAAAACGTCATTTAACGCTCTGCCCCGGCGCGTTAAAAGGCGTAAGCCACGCTGAGATTTCCGCTGTAGCCGTGGCTGTCTCCGCCGCTGGCGATTTCCGCCTGACCACCAAGATTCAGGCTCAGTGCCCCGCGGGTGAGGCCAATATTGGCCCCGGCGTTGACAATATCGCGGCTATCATAGGCAGAGTGCTGCCACACCTCATAACGATAAACTTGTCCACCGGTGCTGACCGACGGGCCGCTGAAGAAGTGCTGGTAGCCGATATTGACCGCCGGCGAGAGCGTCCAGCTGCCGAGACTGTGCGGGTTAAAGGCGAGATTCACCCCGGCCAGCCCGCTGCTGCTGTTTTCACTCACGCTATCGACGTCCAGCGCCAGCTCGCTGCTACTTTCGTGGAAGGCATCCATGTGCAGATGGGTAAGCCGGGTACCGATGGAGGATTCCACGCTGACCGCCTCAAACGCGCTGACATAACCCAGGCGTAGCGTACCGCCCACCACCTGACCGTGGGTATCGCCGGAGGCGGTGCCTAACCCGCCATTCAGTCGACGGGTGCTGCTGTAATCGACCCAGCCAGCGTTAAGGTCAGCGGCGGCAAAGGGACCATGGGCAAGATCTTCAAACGCGTAACGCGTACCAATTCCTACCAGCGTGGTATTGGCATCGGCTTCCGCGTTGGCGCTGCTCAGCGAGCCCCAGCTATAGCCTACGGTACCGTAAGCGCTGAGCTGTGCGTTTACGCGTTGGGTATAGCCCAGCAACGTCCCGGTGGAGTGTTCATTGCTGCTGGCGGCACGGGCAGAACCGTCGGTCCCCAGATAGCCGTTCAGCGCGGTCAACCAGAGCTTACCTTCGCCATCCCGCAGCTGACGGCTGTCAGTATTCGGTGCCAGCGCCTTGTCCAGTCGCGAACCGCTGCGCAGCAGATAGCTGGCGGTATCGGCATAAATCTGCCCGCCAACCTGTGATTCCACACCCCCGAGCGTCCCGGCATCGATCGCCGATTGCAGGTAGTTGTTGTAAGCGGTGTAGTGGCCTGACAGCTCGCTATTTTGCAGCGCATTCAGCAGCGCTGCGCCCTGGGCGGCGTTGCCGCGCAGATCGCTCTGACCCGGCAGCTGCGCGTAGTGGACCATTTTGCCGCGTAGCACGTAAATGGTCTCCTGTGACAGCCCCAGCCCTTCCTTGAGGTAATTATCTACCGTGCCGTATTGCAGCGCGATCTCATCGAGACCGGCCTGCAGGTAGCTGGCATCGACGCCAAGCAGCGGCTCGTAAATCGCCGCCATCGCCGGTGGCATCGCCGCGAGGGTCGCCGCAATACGCTGGCGGGTATAATCATTGGTCGCCAGGTAGTTTTCCATGATGGTGGCGTTATCGACGCCGGCAATGCTCAGCAGCATCGCCGCGGTCCAGCCGGTCCGGTCCTTGCCGGCGGTGCAGTGGAACAAAGCGGCGCCATCGGCGCTGGCTAAATCGTTGAACAGGGTAGTGAACTGCGCGCGCATTCCCGCATCGCTGACGAACGAGACGTTAGCCTGCTGCATCATGGCTTTCGCGGCGGCAGCGCTGGTGACGGACACGCTGGTGATGTTGCTGCCGGAAGTGCCATTCCCGATGATGTCGATATTGGTATAGGTGGCGCCGTCCGGCAGCACGTCCGGGGCGCTGGCGATTTCGCTGGGGGTACGTAAGTCATAAACATCACTGATCCCCAGCGAACTGAGCGTCGCCTGGTCCGCGGCAGAGAGTGTCAGCGCGTTGGCACGATAAAACACTCCGGTGCGCATGGTGCCATCGTGGCTGGTGGTATAAATCGAGGTGGTCCCCGCGATATCGCGGAAATTATCAATGCTGGAAAGTAGTGGGGTATTAATCGGCGTAGCGTAAAGCGCACCTGAAAGGGTGCTGGCGACCAGAGACAAAGAAAAAGGAATATAGCGATTCACAATGAGCCTCAGTTATATATGGGTGAAACTGATTTTTTGTTGAGGCCTGGAAATATAGGTGTGAATTGTTACGGAATTATTTCTGTTCGGGTTTTTATGATTCGCAACAACCCGTTATGTGAAGTGTTCGGAATATTAAAAAACAAGATAGTGAGCTATTTTTTAATTTTTCGCTATTTTAAACGGGGGTCCTGGCGGCGGGAAAGCAGAATGTTGTTTTATCCAATCGTTAGCCAGCTAATCCTTCGTTGTTGCGGTTATTGCGGGGGAATGGCAGAGGCCGTCGTGGCCTCCACCGCAGGATCATAGCTGATATTGCCAGCCGAGCAGGATGCGCTTATCCGCCTCATCCAGATAGGTATTGTTATCCTGAACATAGGTCATCACTTTGACCGAGTTATGTTCCGTCAGGTTATAGCCGAGGCCGATACCCGCAAAGTAGCCTTTGTAATTATCGCCGGCATCGTTCTTCGAACCGTACGATCCTGCAAGAAAACCCAGCAGGCGCAGATTTTCGCTGAGCGGTTTCAGCGCGAATACCCCCAGGTAGCCGCTACTGCCGGTCACATTGGTGGATTCAAAACCGTTATCCGGCGACGGCATGCCGCTAAAACCTGGCTGCGAACAGGCTTTGTGTTTATCGGTATTACACGCCATGTGGTCGCCATCGTTATAGGTATACCCCGCCATCGGGAAGATCTGGAAGCCGGCCGGCTCGATGCCAAAGAAACTCAGAGGAATAAAGGTGCCGACGGAATAGTTGGTTTGCGATGAATCATCGGGAAACTCGTTTTTACCAAAGTTGAAATTCAAAATCCCAATCGGAAACAGCCATGAGCCACCGACGCGCCACTCTGACGCATCGCTATTGATCCGAACGTTCAGTTTCTTAACCTGATCGAAGGCCAGCGAGCCTGAGAATGAGACGTTGCTGTCGTTCATCTCATAGTTATCGGACCAGGAGACGCCGACTTTGGTGGTGACTTTAGTCGGATCGTCCGCTGATTTTTCCGCGTTGGTTTTAACTTCTCCCGCTTTGGCGAAAGGAACACCGGAAAACAGCCCGATGCACAGGGTTAAAAGGGGGAGGTATTTCATTTGCATTACTAATATCCAGGGTGACAATTGTCATGTCTTAATTAAACAACAACCAATAACTGTACAGGTTGCAGGGTATTTAAAGGCATGCATTTACATTTAATTTTGAATTTTACCGGCGGTACTAAATATATTAGTTATTCTTAACCGATGGCTGAGAAAATAAAAATACCAGCGGCAATAACAGAAAACATAAGAACATCATCAGGCGGAAATCCTGATAGTAAGCCAGCACCGTCGCCTGGCGCGTGACTTCGCCGTTGATGGCCAGCAGCCCCGGCAGATGATGAATATTGTAGGCGCCGGACTGCATATCATGTTGCAACGCCTTATTGAACGGGTTAATAAAGCCGGAGAAGGTCATGTGGTTACGCTGGATCTGCTGCGCCAGGTAGGTGGTCACCACCGAAATCCCGATACTACTGCCGATATTACGAATCAGCGAATACAGCGAGGTCCCTTCAGTACGGTACTGTGCGGGCAGCGTCGAGAAGGTCAGCGTGGAAAGCGGCACGAAGGTTAGCCCCATCCCAATCCCCTGGACCACGCCAGAGCTGATAATATCCCACGGGCTCATCCACATGGCGTAACGCGTCATCATCCACAGGGAAAGCGCCATAATCATAATGCCGACGCTAATCACGTAACGCATGTCGACCTTGCCCGCGATACGTCCGACCAGCATCATGCTCAACATGGTGCCGAACCCGCGTGGCGTCATCAGCAACCCGACGTCAATCACCGGATAGCCCATCATGCCTTGCAACAGCGGCGGCATCAGTGCCATCGTTGCCAGCAGGATCGTCCCCACCACGAAGCTAAACAGCAGGCCGACGACAAAGTTCTTATCGTGGAAAATCCCCGGGTCGATAAACGGCTTTTTGATGGTAAAGATGTGCACCACGAACAGATAGAGCGCCAGCGCCGCCAGTACCGCCTCGATGATGATTTCACCGCTGGCAAACCACTCTTTCGATTCGCCACGGTCAAGAAACAGCTGCAGACTGCCGATGGCGACGCTGAGGAAAAAGAACCCCAGCAGGTCAAACTTCCGCGTACGGTCGACGGGGGTTTCGCTAACGAAGGTGGTAATGCCCAGCCAGGCCAGGACGCCAAAAGGAATGTTGATATAAAACACCCACCGCCAGCTGTAATACTCGGTTAACCAGCCGCCCAACGCCGGGCCAAGGATCGGGCCGACCATTACCCCCATGCCCCACATGGCCATGGCGGAACCATGTTTCTCAGGCGGCCAGCTGTCGAGCATCACCGATTGCGACAGCGGCACCAGGCTGGCGCCAAATATCCCCTGCAATAAACGGAACAGCACGATCTGATTGAGCGTCTGCGCGGCACCGCATAGCATCGAGGCGACCGTAAAGCCAATCACCGCAATGACAAACAGCCGCTTACGCCCGATACGCGCGGAGATAAATCCGGTCAACGGCATGGCGATGGCCGCCGCGACGATGTAGGAGGTCAGTACCCACGAGGTTTGGTCCTGGGTGGCCCCCATGGCGCCCTGCATATGGGGCAGGGCAACGTTGGCGATAGTGGTATCCAGCGCCTGCATGATCGTCGCCAGCATCACCGAAAAGGTGATGAGCAGGCGACGGTCGACGGCGCTGTTTTTCGGCGGCGATGCCGCTATTACATCGGACACAACTCCCCCTTACGATGCGCGGTTGACGTCAGATCGGGTATCGATTTTGATCGCCGCGCTCAGGCCAGCACGAAGCTGCGGCTGCCGGGCGTCGGTTTGCAGACGAATACGAACCGGGACACGCTGGGTGACTTTCACCCAATTGCCGGTGGCGTTTTCGGCCGGGATCACCGAGTATTCCGCGCCGGTCGCTGGGCTAATGCTGCTCACTTTGCCATGCCAGGTCACCCCAGGGGCGTAATCGACATTAATTTCCGCTTGCTGGTTATTGCGGATATGCGCCAGATCTTTTTCCGTGAAATTCGCTTCGATATATAAGTTCTTATCGGAGACTAATAACATGGCGGTGGTACCGTTCTGCACATATTCGCCTTTCTGCAGCACTTTGGTAATGGTGCCGGAGGCCGGGGCATATTCCTGCACGTGCGACAGATTATTTTTGGCCGTATTTAACTCGGCCAGCGCCTTTTTATAACGCGGGTGTTGTTCAACCGGCATCGAAATATCGCCGCCAAAACTATCCGCGACTTCCTGCAGCTGTTTTTTAAGCATGTTGACTTCCAGCGCCATCAGCAGCGTTTTTTGATGCGCGCCGTCGAGATCCGAGGCGGAAACATAGCCAGGCCCGTTCAGACGATGCAGGCGGTCTTCCTCACGTTGGGCATACTGGTGCTGACTTTGCGACACCGCGATATTCGCCAGCTTGCTTTGGTATTGCGATTTGATGGTATTCAAATCGATAACGGTAGTATTCAGGTCGGACTCTGCCTGGGCGACAGCCAGCTGATAGGGCTTCGGATCGACGCTAAACAGCAGGTCGC
Source organism: Klebsiella sp. B345 (assembly GCF_051131735.1). Lineage (NCBI taxonomy): Bacteria > Pseudomonadati > Pseudomonadota > Gammaproteobacteria > Enterobacterales > Enterobacteriaceae > Klebsiella > Klebsiella sp. B345. The sequence continues at coordinate 2,220,723 of NZ_CP180443.1, read as the reverse complement.
CTTTATTAACGTGCTGGTTCTCTTTCACCGCGACATTTTCAACCCGGCCAGCGACTTCCGCGCTAATGCCGGTTTTATCCGCTTTGACGTACGCATTATCGGTTTCGACGTAACGACCGTTGGCTAAATAATACCAGCCACCCGCTACCAGCCCCAGAGCAGGCACAACCAGTAACAGCATGACACGCAGTTTTTTAATATTCATATTGTCGATCTCTTCATTAAACAGGCTCTAAATATCCTGATAGTGAGCGACCCAGGATGCCCGGTATGTGAATGTTAATGGCACGCGATGACATGCGATGTGAACCATCGGTGCCTTGCAGGGATAATGGATGAATGGCGAACGGCTACCGCAAGGTGTCGTTGATAACGGGTAATATAGTTAGCACGCTTATTATAAACTAAGCACCTCGTGCTATTAGCTGTTTAAAAATAAACGTCGGGCGCGGGGGAAATGACGGTGGAAATAGCGAGGAGCCCGCGGTGAAGCGGGCTCAGAGAAAAGTAGAAGAGGGGTTACAGCAGGCCGATCTCTCGGGCGGTGCGGTCGACGGCTTTTTTGGTCTTCTCAACCAGCTCATCCAGCTCGCTGTGGCTGGCGATAAGCGCCGGTGCCATAATCATGCGCCCCAGGGTAGAGCGGATAATCACCCCTTCTTCGAAGCCGATGGTCCGGCAGCGCCAGGCCAGATCGTTTTCATTGGCAAAGCGTTTGCGGGTCTGCTTATCTTCGGCGAACTGCAGGGCCGCGACGAGGCCCGCTCCCTGGATTTCACCGATCAGCGGGTGGTTGCCAAACACTTCGCGCAACGTCTTTTGCAAATAGGGACCGCTATCGTTACGTACCGTCGTCACCCACTGCTCATCACGTAGCGCTTTGAGGTTGGCGATGGCGACGGCGGCGGCCACCGGATGGCCGGAGTAGGTCAGTCCATGGGCGAACACGCCGCCTTTCTCGACCAGCACATCGGCCATGCGTTTGCTCAACACCAGGCCCCCCATCGGCACATAGCCGGAAGTGAGCCCTTTGGCAATGGAAAGGGTATCCGGTTCGAAGCCAAAGTACTGATGGGCGAACCACTCACCGGTTCGGCCAAAGCCGCCGATGACTTCGTCGGCACACAGCAGCACGTCATATTGCCGGCAAATGCGTTGAATCTCAGGCCAGTAGCTTTCCGGCGGAAACACCATTCCCCCGGCGCCCTGGAACGGCTCGGCAATAAAGCCGGCGACGTTCTCCGCCCCCAGCTCCAGAATTTTCTCTTCCAGCTGGCGGGCGCAGCGCAGCCCGAACTCCTGCGGCGTCAGGTCGCCGCCGTGCATATACCAGTAGGGTTCATCGATGTGGGCGACGTCGGGGATCATCCCGCCCATGGTATGCATCGCTTTCATGCCGCCGAGGGCGGTAGCGGCAAGGGTTGAGCCGTGATAACCATTCCAGCGGCCAATCATCACCTTTTTCTGCGGCTTATCGAGGATCTGCCAGTAGCGACGTACGGTGCGGATCAGCACTTCATTCGACTCGGAACCGGAGTTGGTGTAGATGGCATGGCTGTAGTGCCCGGGCAGCAGGCTGAACAGCAGTTCGGACAGCTCGATGACCGTGGGATGGGTGGTGTGAAAGAACATATTGTAATAGGGCAGTTTGGCGAACTGTGCCGCTGCGGCCTCCGCCAGATCCTGACGGCTGTAGCCCAACTGGGTACACCACAGTCCGGACATGCCATCGAGGTATTTGTTACCGTCGTTGTCCCACAGGTTCAGACGTTCACCGCGCACCATCACGCGAGCCCCTTCGGCATTCAGCGCTTTCTGGTCAAGGAAGGCATGGATATGGTGTGCGGCATCTGCGCTTTGATACTCGGTCGTAGAGCGCGTCGGGCGAACAGAATCGATCATTTTTTTCTCCTTTAAGCGGAATCAGCGCGCGGCAACGGCCGCTGCCTGCTAGCGAAACTGGAACCAGGTGGTTTTAAGTTGGGTGAATTTGTCGAAGGCGTGCAGTGACAGATCCCGACCAAAGCCTGACTGTTTATTGCCGCCAAATGGCACCGTGACATCCAGCGCATCGACGGTATTGACCGACACCGTTCCGGCGTTAAGACGCGCGGCCACGCGGTGCGCGCGGTGCAGGTCATCCGTCCAGACTGAGGCGGCGAGGGCGTAAATATGGTTGTTGGCCAGATGGACCGCCTGCTGCTCATCATCAAAAGGCAGGACCGCCAGCACCGGGCCGAAGATTTCCTCTTTCCACAGCGCCATCTCTTCGCTGACCGTTTCCAGCAAGGTGGGCTGCACGTAGTTGGCAATCCCGTCAATCTCAACCTGCTGGCCACCGGTGAGCACGTGAGCGCCCGCCTGTTCGGCACAACGGATAGCGTCGATCACCTTCTGCGCATGGGCAGCGCTGACCATCGCGCCCATTTTGGCCTCGGGATCGAGCGGGTGAGATGGCTCCCAGGCCTGCATTTTCACCTGCAGTCGGGCGATGAACTCAGCGTAGATCGCGCGTTCAACCAGCAGGCGCGAGTTGGCGGAGCAAACCTCGCCCTGGTTAAAGCAGATGCCAAACGCGGCTTTTTCGGCGGCCAGATCGAGATCCTGGCAGTCGGCAAAGATGATATTGGCGCTTTTACCACCGCACTCCAGCCACACCTGCTTCAGATTGGATTGCGCGGAATAGGCCATAAAGGCCTTACCGACGGCGGTCGAACCGGTAAAGGTGATCACGTCGATGTCGTGATGCAGCCCAAGCGCGGTGCCGGCTTCGGTACCGAGGCCGGTGACCACGTTCAGCACCCCGGGCGGCAGGCCCGCTTCGAGGGCCAGTTCGCCGAGGCGCAGCGCCGAGAACGGCGAGTTTTCGGACGGTTTCAGAATCACGCTGTTGCCGGCGGCCAGCGCAGGCCCCAGTTTCCAGCAGGCCAGGTCGAGCGGAAAGTTCCACGGGACGATGGCCGCCACGACGCCTACCGGCTCGCGAGTGAGGGTGGCCAGCGAACCTTTGCGGGTAGGGGCGACCTCGTCGTACATTTTGTCGATGCTCTCGGCGTACCAGGCGATGACGTGCGCGGCACCGGGAATATCAATATTCAGCGCATCGTTGACTGGTTTACCCATGCTGGCGCTCTCCAGCAGCGCCAGCTCTTCACGGTGTTCGAGGATCAGCGCGGAGAGCCTGAGCAGCACGGTTTTACGTTCCTGTGGCGACAGCCCGGACCAGACTCCAGCGTTAAAGCTATCGCGGGACGATTTCACCGCGAGATCAATATCTTCCGCCTGCAACGCCGTGACGTCTGCCAGTACGGTATTGGTCGCCGGGTTGATCGCCGGGCACACTGCACGACTGTGGGCGAAGCAGGGGCGGCCATCGACGATCGCGTGGCTGATAAAGCGTTGCTCCCGCAGTTTATGCTGCCAAAAGTTTCTGTCAGACATCCGACTCTCCCTTAATGTGTTGCTTGTTTGTTATTTATTTGTTGCTGTTAATTCATGATGCAGGAGGGGAGGACGACGAGAAAGGACTAAAAATCTAGGTAACCTCCATAAAAAACTGTGTTAGTCCCGCAGGCGGGAAAAATGCCGCCGATTCACGGGACGACGGTGACGGGGATGGTTGTCGCCATAATCGCCGTAAAATGTATTTAATGCATTGTATTTAATGGTTTTATTTTATTTTCCTTCAGCAAGATAATTATTGTCATCGGTGTGCTTTGGCAATATTTAATGTTGTCTTTAAGGCGATCAGATTACAAAAAAAAGAGTGATGGGCTCAATGTAAGGCAGGCTGGGCACCGCTCGATGAGCGTCGGCGCGCCATGGTTTACTGGCTGCCTGTTAATTTTTTGTAAAAATCAGACCCGTGTCGGATTGTTGATCTTTTTCCGCTGGCGGGGTTGCGGGGGCAGGGGAGCATCGTTTAATGCTAACGAGCTTATCTCTCTGAGAATAAAAAATAAGGTACCCCCTCATGCCCCACTTCACCCTGAAACAGCTGAAATACTTCGTGGCCGTTGTCGAAGCCGAGAGTATTGCGGAAGCCTCCCGACAGCTGCACATCGCGCAACCGTCCGTCTCCATTGCGGTAAAAACGCTGGAGGATATGTTTGAGCAGCAGTTTTTTATTCGCCATCACGCCCAGGGCGTGTCGATGACCCCCAGCGGGCAGCGCTTTTATGAGAAGGCCAAAGAACTGCTGCGCCTGGCACATCAGTTTGAGCAAAATTCGAAAGCGGATAACGAACTGGTCTCTGGCATTATTTCGCTTGGCTGTTTTGAAACGGCGGCGCCGCTCTATTTGCCCGCGCTGATTGCCGGATTTAAAAAAATTTATCCGGATATCACCATTAAGATTTACGACGGCGAGCAGCATGAAATCGCCCATGGTCTGCATCGCGGTCGCTTCGACCTGGCGTTTCTGTATGACCTGGAGCTGGATACCTCCATCCAGACGGAGAGCCTCAACGCCCCGCAGAAACCCTATGCTCTGCTGCCAGCGAACCATCCGCTGGCGCAGCGGGCGACGGTGAAGCTCGCCGATCTACATACCCTGCCGATGGTGCTGCTGGATGTGGTGCCGAGCCGCAACTATTTTATCAGTATCTTCAAAGACAAAGGTTACAACCCGCAGGTTGCCTACAGCTCGCCGTCGATTGAAATGGTGCGCTGTATGGTCGGCCAGGACCTGGGCTTTTCGGTGCTGGTGACCCGCCCGATATCGGACATGACCTATGATGGCCAGCGGGTGCGCTGCGTTGAGATTCAGGATGAGATGGCCAACTCCACGCTGGTCATGGCGCACTTGCGCAGCAGCGAACCAACCAAACCGACGCAGCTGTTTATGGAGTATTGCCGTCACGCGGTGCTTAGCCCGCCGGACGTCGAGGCAAAGGTAGCCTGATTCCGCCAAATAACAGACAGCCGTCTGATTATTTTAGGCAGGCGGCTTAAATATAAAAAAGCGAGGCTCTTAATATATTTTTTATTGGCTGACCGTTGGCGCATTATTTTTATTTGACGACTTTTATTGCGCGATTTCAGGCTAGATAACCTCCGTTTTTTTATGTTTATCCTGTCTATTCAATGTGCTGCGTTCTGCATCACTATTTTATTCTCAGGTTCTAAATTTATAATAATTTACCTGCTTGTTACGGTTTATTAACCTCGGTCCTGCGCAGTGGTTTATTCCTGGCGATTGAACACCATTCGAAGGACACATTTTATGACCGTAGAAAAAACAAATATTGATACGCTGATTGTGGGCGGGGGCCAGGCCGGTATTGCCATGAGCGAGCATCTGACAAAGCTTGGCATTTCACATCTGGTGATCGAGAAAAACCGCATTGCGGAAGCCTGGCGTACCGGGCGTTGGGACTCGCTGGTGGCGAATGGTCCGGCGTGGCATGACCGCTTTCCCGGCATGGAGTTTAAGGGGGGGGATCCCGACAGCTTCATTCCCAAGGAGGGCGTCGCGGAATACTTTGAAGATTACGTCAGGGAATTCGCGCTGCCGGTGCGTACCGGGGTGGAGGTCAAGAGCGCGGTACGCAACAGCGGGCGCCCAGGATTTACCATCGAAACCACCGACGGCGTGATTGAAGCGCAGCGTATTGTGGCGGCGACCGGGCCCTTTCAGAAACCGGTGATCCCGGCGATTGCGCCGAAAGAGAGCGAGATCCATCAGATCCACTCTGCCCGCTACTACAACCCCGAACAGCTGCCTGCTGGTGGGGTGCTGGTCGTCGGGGCGGGTTCCTCCGGGGTACAGATTGCTGACGAACTGCAACGCGCGGGCCGCCAGGTCTATTTATCCGTTGGCGCCCACGATCGCCCACCACGCGCTTACCGCGATCGGGATTTCTGCTGGTGGCTGGGAGTGTTGGGCATGTGGGATGCGCCTGCCAGCGCGCCGGGAAAAGAGCATGTCACCATAGCGGTAAGCGGCGCCCACGGCGGCCACACCGTCGATTTCCGCCAGCTGGCGCAGCGCGGCATCACCCTGGTGGGGCTCACCAAAGCTTTTGAAAACGGTACGGCTACCTTCCAGCCGGATCTGTGTGACAACATCCGTCGCGGAGATGAGAACTACCTGGCGTTGCTGGATGCTGCGGATCGCTACGTTGAGGCAAATGGCCTTGATCTGCCACCGGAGCCGCAGGCGCGCGAGTTTTTACCTGACCCGTCGTGTATGACGACACCGATTCTGTCGCTGAATCTCGCCGATGCCGGGATAACCACCATTATCTGGGCCACCGGCTATGCGGTGGATTACAGCTGGCTGAACGTCAACGCCTTCAATGAGCAGCGCCGCCCGCAGCATCAACGCGGTGTCTCCAGTGAACCAGGGATCTATTTCCTTGGATTGCCGTGGCTGTCACGCCGTGGCTCGACCTTTATCTGGGGCGTCTGGCATGACGCAAAACACATTGCGGACCATATCGCCACCCAACGCAAATACAGCCAGTACCAGTCCGCCGGTCAGCGCTGAACCTTCGCCCATTGAACAGGATAAACAAGATGCCAACACATACCCGTATTCGCATGTTTAACACCAAAGAGACCTACCCGAATCAGAGCCTGGATAACGATTTATGCCAGGCGGTTCGCGCCGGCAATACCGTTTATGTTCGTGGTCAGGTGGGGACCGATTTCTCCGGGAATCTGGTTGGGCTTGGCGATCCGCAGGCCCAGGCCGAGCAGGCGATGAAAAACGTTAAACAGCTGCTGGAAGAGGCCGGGAGCGAGCTGTCGCATATCGTGAAGACCACCACCTATATTATTGATCCGCGCTACCGCGAGCCGGTGTATCAGGAAGTGGGCAAGTGGCTGAAGGGGGTTTTCCCGATCTCCACCGGACTGGTGATTTCCGCGCTGGCTCAGCCGCAATGGCTGATGGAGATCGATGTGATTGCCGTGATCCCCGATGACTACGTGAAATAAGGAGCCACCATGACCTTTTCTATTGCTGCTTATTGCCCGGAGAGCGGGCAGTTTGGTATTGCCATTAGTTCTTCCAGTATTGCCGTCGGCGCGCGTTGCCCGTGGCTCCAGGCCGGCGTAGGGGCGGTGTCCAGTCAGAATATTACCCTCCCGGCGCTGGGGCAGATCGCCCTGGCCCAGCTGGAGCAGGGCGTTGAACCTGAGAAGGCGCTGCGCCGTGCGCTGGCAGAGGATGATTTCAGTCGCTATCGGCAAATTATCGCCATCGATGCTAACGGTAAGACCGCCTCGTTCAGCGGGGATAAAACCCTCGGAATTTACCATGTTGCTGAAGGGCAGAGCTGCATCGCGGGGGGCAATATGCTGGCCAGCCCGTCGGTTGTTGAGGCGATGGTGAGCGGATTCGAGCGTAGCGAAGGCGAAATGGCGATGCGGCTGATTGCCGCCCTGCAGGCCGGACTGGCCTGCGGCGGTGAGGCTGGCCCGGTACATTCTGCGGCAGTAAAAGTGGTGGACGACTATTCATGGCCGCTGGTCGACCTGCGGGTGGACTGGAGCGATGACGACCCCATCGGGGAACTTTCCACGCTCTGGCAGGCGTATGAACCGCAGATGCAGGCCTATATCACGCGCGCGCTCGACCCGCGGGAGGCCCCCAGTTACGGAGTTCCAGGCGATGAATAATCAGGCCACAACGATACTGGCAACGCTACTGGCTTTTGATACCACCAGTCGCGAATCTAATCTGGCAATGATCGACTACATAAACCGCTTTCTGAGCGGTTTTGGCATTGAATCCCGGCTGTTTTTTGATGAGGAGGGCAAAAAGGCGAATCTCTATGCTCGCCTGGGGCCCTCGGGGCCGGGGGGGGTGATGCTCTCCGGCCATACCGATGTGGTCCCGGTTGACGGGCAGCACTGGACGGTCCCACCTTTTGAACTGACCCTCCGCGACGGCTTGTGCTACGGCCGTGGCAGCAGCGATATGAAGGGCTTTATCGCCTGCGTTCTGGCCTCCGTGCCCGCGTTTCTCGCCCAGCCATTGACCATGCCGCTGCATCTCGCCTTCTCATATGATGAGGAGGTGGGCTGCCTCGGCGTCCGGAGCCTGGTCAATCATCTGAAAGCATCAGCGGAGAAGCCCGCACTGTGTATTATCGGCGAGCCCACCGGAATGCGTCCGGTATACGGTCATAAAGGCAAGTTAGCGATGCGCTGCCATATTCACGGCAAGGCCTGTCATTCGGCCTATGCCCCGGAAGGGGTGAATGCCATCGAGTATGCGGCGAAGCTGATAACCCGTTTAGGCGTGCTGGGTGAAAAGCTGGCGCTGCGCCAGGATGCGCGTTTCGACCCGCCGTACAGCACGGTGCAGGTGGGGCTGATCGGCGGCGGCGCGGCGCTGAATATCGTGCCTGAACGTTGCCAGTTCGATTTTGAAATTCGCCATTTGCCGGATGTCTCCCTCGACGAAACCCTTGCCGGGCTGCAGGCCTATGCTGAAGAAGAACTGGTGCCGGCGATGCGTGCGGTGGCGGAAGACGCCACCATTCGCTTTCATCCCCTCAGCCAGTACCCAGGCCTGTTGAGCGACCCGCAGTCGGCGTTTGCCGGTTGGCTGGCGCAGTGGGCGGGTAATGATGACTTTGCTACCGTCGCATTTGGTACCGAAGGCGGTCTGTTTGACGAGGCGGGCGTGGCGACGATGATCTGTGGACCGGGAAGTATGGAGCAGGGGCATAAGCCCGATGAGTTTATTGCCCTGACTCAACTGGAACAATGCCTGACAATGCTGGATAACCTGCGCCACTGGATGGCCGTATCCTGACGATGACGATGACGATGACGATGACGATAAAGCGCCCATTATTGGGCGCTTTTTTTTCCCTCTTTTTATCGTTTAGCGCGGGATATTTCCTCGTGCCATATTTTGCTGGTTGTGGGAAACCGTGGGCAAAAAAAACTCCGGAGGGTATCCGGAGTCAGGAATAAACACTGAGGGAATGTATTGCTTAAGCTTTCTCTTTAGCAAAAGCCATCTTCTTGACGGTCTTCGCTTTCGAGAGCGTGTAATAGACAGGAGAAACCACCAGCAGGCCAATAATCCAGGATAAATCAGCCCCGCCGAATGACAGCGCAATCGGTCCAGTATAAATCGCCGTTGACATAAACGGCACTTCCACCGCAATACCTAATAAATAACAGAAGATAGCGGTTGCATTAAAATAACCATAAACCCCACCGTCGCGTTTGAAGAACGATTCAACATCATATTCACCATGGGCCACCAGATAATAATCCACAAGGTTAATGGCGGTCCACGGCACCAGCACATACAGCAGCACGGTAATAAAGTTGGTATAGATTAATAAGAAGTTTTCCTGACCATAAATTGCCAGCGCGATTTCGAGGAGCATCGTCAGAATGGCGGTAATGATTCTGGCCCGCGCCATCGGCGACCAGCCATCAATAAAGGTCTGGCCGAGGGTCAGCGTACAGAGCACGCCGCAGTAGAGCATCATCGAGTTGGTGGCGGCGATCCCTAAGGCCAGAACCACAATCACCACCGCACCCATGCCGCCGGTGAGGTCGATAATGCCTTGAATAATATCATCATTACCAATGCAGGTGGCGACCAGTACCCCGAGGATCATCGGCAGATAAGAGCCTAAAATACAGCCAAAATAGCTGGCGTAAAACACGCTCTTGTCGTTGGTGCTGTAGGGCATATAGCGTGAGTAGTCAGAGACATACGGGGCGTAGGCCAGCTGCCACAGCGCGGCAATGGAGACGGCCCCGAGGAAGCCGACGCCGTTAAAGCCTCCGCGATCGAGAAAATCGACCGGCAGGCCGTGTACAAAGACGATCCATAAAAAGGTCGCCGCCAGCACAATCCCTGAAATCCACGACATGATTCTGGCGTAAGAGTGGATGATTTTATAACCAAAAATGGTGGCGAATAAGCTGAGCGCACCCACCACAATAATACCGATATCTGAGTTCATCGGTTTATAAATAGCATGCATCGACTGCCCGCCTAATACCAGGCTGGAGGCGGTAAAACCGATATACATTAAGACGACTATCGATACCACCAGCACGGAACCATAGGAGCCGAACTGACCTTTGGTTTGCACCATTTGCGGCACGCCCAGCTTTGGCCCCTGAGCAGAATGCAGCGCCATAAACAGGCCGCCAACCAGACTGCCGATAAGTAATGCAATCACTGACCAGAAAAAAGAAAGATGGAAAATAGTGACGGACATGGCACCGGTAATAACGGTGAGCAGCATGATATTAGAACCAAACCAAATGGTAAAAAGATCGCTGGGTTTACCGTGTCGCATATTAAGGGGAATAGGTCTTATGGTATTACTTTCAAGATTTTCAACAGGCACTGATTGATGTTTAGTCATGGGCTCTCTCATCACTGCGAGGCTAAGTCAGCGTTATACCCGTCATACTTCAAGTTGTATGGGCGTTGGCGTTACTCGTTCACCCCAGTCACTTACTTCAGTAAGTTCCCGGGGATTCTTTGCGTCGCCGCCTGCCTGCAACTCGAATTATTTAGGGTATAGATGGATATTCCAATGAGGAGTACAGCTAATCTACTCATCATAACATTTCGTTTACTATTGTCACAATCTAGCAGCATTTAAGAAATTATTAAAAATGTCTAACGTCGATATAAAAAAAATGCTTTACCTCTGTCCTGGCGCCTGATTCAACGGGGCGAATAAACCGGCAAAACCATTTTTTAGCGATTTCTGCTATGTAAGCGGAGATTTAATAATTAACTCGCTGGAAGGTTATTTTCAGGCAGATAAAACTCCGGCAGAGTGAAAACTGTCTGGAATGATTGGTTGCTCGCCACTGTATAAAAGGCCTGGTTATTTTGTGGGGAATTTGTGGAGGGGTATTTGTACAATAATTATTAAACACGAAGATTGTTATTTTTAATTAAATCAATGGGTTAATTTGTTAATGGAAAAGGTGGGATTGAGCCAGAAAGCGGCAGCGGAAATTAAGAATGCGAAGGCGCTCACACTCCGCGCTATTTAGTGAGAGTGTGCAGCGGATCAATATTTAAACATGTTCTGTTTAGCCTGGGGGGGTAAAAGCGGCCTGGCAGCCGGGAGCGTCCGGCCGGCAGTCGCTCCCGGTGATGGTGTGAATCAGTAGCCGACGGTGTAGATCCGCCCGGTCTGCACCCCTTCCACGCTACGGCGATAGGCCTGGGCGACGGTTGTGGCGGGAACGCTGTCGAAGCCGGGGAAAAAACTGTCATAGGCCGAGAGCGATTCCGTCAGTACAGTGGGGCTTATCAGGTTAATGCGGATCCCGCGCGGTAGTTCGCAGGCGGCGGCGCGGACAAACCCTTCCAGCCCGGCGTTCACCGTGGTGGCGTTGACGCCCTGGGCAATCGGTTCTTGAGCCACAATCCCGCTGACCAGGGTAATCGAGCCGCCGTCATTCAGGTAGTGTTGTCCGGTCAGCGCGAGACGGATTTGCCCCAGCAGCTTATCCTGCAAACCTTGATTGAAATCCTGGTCGGTCATGGTCGCCAGTGGGCCAAAGAACAGATTGCCGGTGGCCGAGACGATGGCATCGACCTGGCCGACGTTTTCAAACAACGCCTCGACGCTTGACTGCGAGGTGATATCAACCTGGAAATCGCCGTGGGTACGACCCACGCGAATCACGTCATGTTGGTGACTCAGTGCTTCACTGACCGCCTGTCCGATGGAACCGCTGGCTCCGATAACGATGATTTTCATGGCTGGCTCCTTATCTGTGGTGAGCCTCTATTCTTTAATGAAACAGGAATCGGATAAACTGGCTAAAAGTTAGATGATTACTAACCAGGGGTTTGCAATATGGATAAGCTGCGCGGCATGGAGATCTTTATCTCCGTCGTGGAATGCGGCAGTTTCACCGATGCAGCATCGCGGCTGGAGATGTCGGCGGTGATGGTCGGGAAATACGTCGCCAACATCGAGCGCCAGCTCGGCACCCGACTGCTTGAGCGTAATACCCGCCGTCAGAGCCTGACCGATGCCGGACGGGTCTATTATGAGGAAGCCCGGCGGGTCGTGGAACAGGTCGCCATTGCCGAACGTTCGGTCGAACGGTTGCGGCTGGCGCCCGCCGGGACGCTGCGCATTAGCGCGCCAACCTCTTTTGGCGCCTGCGCAATTGCGCCGCTTACCGCCGCTTTTTTACAGGCGTGGCCAGATGTGCGCATTGAACTGGACCTGACTAACCGAATGGTTGATCTGATAGATGAAGGCATCGATCTGGCGATCCGGATTGGTGAGATTCACCACAGCGATCTGGTGGCGAAATATCTGTGTCCTTACCGGATGGTGATTTGTGCCGCGCCTGATTATCTGGCTCGCTACGGTACGCCGGTGACCCCGGCGGATTTGGCCAGCCATTGCTGTCTGTCCCACACGGTATGGACCGCGCGCAACGAGTGGATATTGCCGGGCGAACAGGATGCGGTGCACTGGAAGCGCGAGGCCATTCTGCGTTGTAACGACGGGCACGGCCTGCGAATGGCGGCGATAGCCGGTGCCGGGCTGTTGCTCCAACCGGAAGTGCTGCTGAGCGAGGCGCTGGCCAGTGGCAAATTGGTTCGGGTACTGGAAGCATACACGCCTCAATCACGACCGGTTCATCTGCTCTGGCGCCAGGATTTGCGCCCGTTACCGAAGCTGACTCGCTTTGTGGAACACGTTCTGAATGGGGGATCGCACTATTTGTGAACTACTACCATACAACATGGTCTTAATGCTCGGTCTTCATACGTAAGTTCTACTGAAAGGAGGTAGTATGAGTTTATTGAGTTTTGTGAAAGAAGCGGGTGAGAAAATCTGGGATGCCGTCTCGGGCGGGGATAAGGAAAACAGAGCGGATAAGCTGAAAAAGCATATTGATGCGCTTAATCTCCCCGGAGCGGATAAGGTTAGTATCACCGTAGCCGAAGATGGCACCGCGACGGTGGTTGGCGATGTCGACTCGCAGGAAGATAAGGAAAAAATCATGGTAGCGGTCGGAAATGTCACCGGTATTGCCCAGGTCAGCGACAACGTTAACGTGGCGCTGAACAGCACGGAAAGCCGCTACTACACCGTGAAATCCGGCGATACGCTAAGTGCTATTGCTAAGACTGTGTATGGCTCCGCGAATGACTATCAGCGGATTTTTGAAGCCAACAAACCCATGTTAAAGCACCCCGACAAGATTTATCCGGGACAGGTGCTGATTATCCCGAATAAGTAAGGCGGGACAACGGGTGTTAATACGCAATTTATTGTTACGGAGTCGGTAATGGGACTACTTGATCAAATTGGCGGCCTGCTTGGCGGGCAGGTCGGTAAAGCGGAGCAGTTGCAGGCAATAATGACCTGGATTCAGCAACAGGGAGGAATTGAGGGGATCATCGAAAAATTCCGCAGCGGCGGCTTGGGGGAGATCGTTGAATCATGGCTCGGCCAGCAGAGTAATATTCCCGTGTCCAGCGACCAGGTCGCATCGATTTTCGGATCGTCTACACTACAGGAGCTTGGGGCAAAACTTGGGATCGACCCGCAAACGGCATCATCGTTGATTTCTGACTATCTGCCTAAAATCGTTGATGGCTTATCACCTAACGGCAAGGATTCTGCCCAGCAGGATCTGTTGTCTGAAGGCATGAACCTGCTTAAAGGTAAGCTTTTCGGTTAAGTGTCATCACGCGCAACTGCAGCATCTCCAGGCCCATAGACAAATCCACCCTATAGTTTGAGCATAGAGGGAGTCTATGGGCATATCACGTTTTACCCCTGAATGTAAGAAAGAAGCTGTCCGGCCAGGTTACCTGGCGGGGCTATTTCATCGCTGAAATATCTGTACGGCTCGGTGTGGGATCAGAAATCTGTCTACCGGAGTGCGGTCACTTCAATATGACAGGTTTTTATATTCACCATGAATATGGCATCCTTTCCGATTGAACCATTATATCAATATATATGGATGTGTTCTGGGCGGTTATAAATATATCCATGAGGGCCAGGGCACGCTATCAGGCTCCAGGTCTTTATCTATAGCAGTGGTTAAATGATTACCAAACAGTAAATATACAGAGGGCTATTCTGTCTCCTCAGTGTGTATTGTTTGTATAAATGAAAATAATGGAAAAATAATTTCAATAACTATTGAAAATTCCTCGTTATATTTTATCCCGGGTGAAATATTCGTTAATCACTAAAAAACCACCCAAACCGCACTCCTGAAAAAAAAGTGTGACTTCACTCATTGTTCCAACAAAACAGGTTGTCTGGTGGGTGAAAAACACACACAATAATCACACATTCGAACATGATCCGCATATGCGGACAAAAAGGAAAAAAACATGGCTGATTTTATCTACAACAACCCGGTCAGGTTACATGTCGGTCCAGGCAAATTTGGTCAACTCGGTACTGTTGCACAGCAGTACGGGAAGAAGGTGCTGCTGGTGGTATCTGACAGCACTAAACCTACCGGGCAACTGGAACGTGCCCAGCAGGCGCTCACAGCGGTCGGTATAACCTTCGCGGTGTATGACGAATTTATGCAAAACCCGCTTTCAACCTTGGTTGAAGCGGGGGCAAGACTGGCGAGGCAGGAAAACTGCGATCTAGTGATTGGTATCGGTGGCGGTAGCGCAATGGACATGGCGAAAGGCATTGCGTTTTGCGCCCTCAACGAAGGCAGTATCTGGGATTATGTGTTTGGCAAAAAAGTCGCCGAGCATGCGCTCCCGATTATTCTGGTGCCGACGACGGCCGGGACTGGTAGCGAAGCTAACCGTACTGCTGTATTTACCAATCCGGAAACTCATGACAAAAAAGGATTGGTTAACCCGTTGATTTATCCCGTGGCCTCTATTGTTGACCCGGAACTAATGCTGACCTTGCCAAAGCGTGTGATCGCTGGACCGGGTGCAGATGTTTTGTTCCACGCTCTGGAATCGTATATCTCGCGCAATGCTCATCCATTTAGCGAAATGCTGTCGCTGCGTGCCATTACCCTACTGGCGAAAAACTTGCCGCGCGTCTATGCCGACGTCACCGATCTGGCGGCATGGGAGCAGGTCACATTCGCCAGTACCTTGGCCGGTATGGCTATCGACTGCGCAGGTACCACGTTACCGCATGCGCTACAGCACCCGATGGGTGGCCTGTTGGATGTGGTTCACGCCGAAGGCATTGCCGCCGTCTATCCGGCCTTTATGGCATACACCTGGTCGGCCGCGCCGGAGAAATTCGCCGCTATTGCGGCAGCAATGGGTGTTGACACGCGTGGAATGAATACCGAAGAAGCGGCTTATAGCAGCGTTCAAGCGGTCACCGATTTCCTTAAATCTGTCAACATGCTGCCTTCACTCACTGAGCTGGGAGTGAAAGAGGAGCATTTCGACTGGATTATTAATAACGTACAAACCACGATGAAAGTGGTAATGGAAAATAACCCGCGGGTGCCTGACTCTCAGACATTACGCGATATTTTGCAACGCAGCCTGTAACTAATCCGGCAAGCCGCGAACGGAAAATATACTCGTCATACTTCAAGCTGCTTATGTATCGACTGTCATCGCTCATGCAATTTGAAGTATGACGGGTATAAAAAGGAGTGAATATGTTTGTTGTTATTGATTCAGGATCGTCTGCAACGCGTATTTATTTGCTGAAATTTGCAGAGGCCGGCATTGTTGATAAAGAGATGGTTTCCCAGGGGGTAAATTCAACCATTACCCATGGTAACAATGATGTATTACGAGAAGCCATCGTGAAAGGTGTCCAAAAATTACTGGAGAGGAACCGTAAATTTCAACAAGATATTACATTTATTATTGCCTCGGGGATGATTACTTCAAACCTCGGTTTGTATGAAATTCCTCATCGTATCGCGCCAGTGAGTATTGACGAACTGGCCCGACACACGGTGCAGTTCGCGAAAAACGAACTGCTGGCGCTGGATATTCCAGTGATGCTGATCCCTGGTATTAAAAACCAGACGATATCATCCTGGGAAAATCTGCGTGGCATTGACTTAATGCGCGGCGAAGAAACTCAGGCTGCGGGCGTGTTGCTGGGATACCAACCGCGTTTACCTTGTACCCTGATTGAATTAGGTTCAACCACCAAACTGATATCAATTAATGCGCAAGGACAGATCGCGGGCAGCATTACCTCATTGAGCGGCCAGGTTTATGCGGCAATTTTAAAACAGACGTTTGTCTCTTCCAGCGTCGACACTTCCTCTGAAGATACCGCTGCGGCAGAAATCGACCCCGTCATTGTTGATGCCGCCTGCCGCTCCGTGGCGGAAAGTGGATTACTGCGCACAATACTTATGACACGTTTTTTACAATTTTCATTCCCGACGACTGCAGCCCACCGGAAACTATTTCTGGAAAGCGCCATTGCGGGGGACGACGTCAAATTGTTCGCAGACGCACAGGTTCAGGGATTTCATTTCGACGGCGATATTTTTCTCATCGGTCACGCCAGCCGCTGTGAAATTTATCAGCACGTGATCCAGCAACAATTAGGTATTGATCATGCGTTGCGCATTATTTCCGACGAAGAGCAAATAGATATGTTGGCCATCACCGGTGCCAGCGCTATTGCCAGCATTCTTCGCACCCTACAGTGATAAGAAGAGCGAGAAAAGATATGTACATCATTACGATTGATACCGGCACCACCAACACCCGCGTGTGTGCCTGGCAGGGTGTGAGTCTGCTCGCAGAAGCGACCCGTCCTGTCGGCGTACGTGATACTGCGATTTCCGGCACTACCGGGATATTAATGAAGGGCGTCAGCGATGCCGTTCATGAGGCGCGCAGCAAGGCTAATATTCCTGCAGGTGAAAAAATTGTTTATCTCTCTGCAGGGATGATCACCTCAAATGTGGGACTGTGTGAAATTCCACATTTACTGGCCCCTGTTGGAGTGAATGAACTGGCGGACGGCATGGTCTGCGCGAGCTTGCCGGCGATTACCGATGAACCGATCTGGTTCGTTCCGGGTATCCGTAACCACCGTTCGGCAGTGACGCTGGAAAACGCCGATCTGATGGACATGATGCGCGGGGAAGAAACTGAGGCCATCGGTGCGCTGGAGAGCCTGAAGATTGCCGGCCCGGCGCTGATTATCTTGCCGGGGTCGCACTCTAAATTTGTCAAAATCGATGCTGATAATCGCATTGAAGGCTGCGTCACTACTATCGGCGGCGAACTGCTTGATGTCATTACCCGCCACACCATCCTTGCCAGTTCGCTTAATCTGCAGTTTGCCCAGGAGATCGACGCTCCGGCACTGCTGCAGGGCGCAAATCAGTGTTTGCAAACCGGGCTGTCACGTACCTGTTTCTCGATTCGCGTTCTGGATATGTTCAGTGAACTCACCTTGAATCAGAAAGCGAACGTACTTCTCGGTGCCGTGCTACAGGATGATTTACAAGCAGTCAAAAACAGTAAGGCCTTCACCGTAACACCGGATACCCATGTGGTTGTCTGCGGTAAAGATACTCTGAAATTTGCCTTTACTACCTTAATTGATAATGACCCATGGTTTAACGGGAAAATCACCGTGGCTCCGGCCAATCGTTCACTCTCTAGTGCAGGATTATTTGCAATGGCGCATCGCCGACAGATTATTTAAGACCTTAGTACCCTACACAAAACTAAAAAGGACTGCCTTATGAATACCATTGTTAATGAAAGCGCAGTAACTAAAAAAAGAGGGAGTAAACGCTGGTTTGTTGTTTTCCTCCTGTTAATTGGCGGTATTATTAATTATCTCGATCGAGCCAGCTTTTCTATCGCTGCGCCGGACATGATGAAAGATCTTAATTTATCGAATACCGATATTGGTTTATTAGGTTCGGTATTTGCGTTGGTGTACGCGCTATGCCAGTTACCTGCGGGGTTTCTGGTTGACCGTTTCGGGCCGAAGAAAGTTTACGGCTGGGCGGTAGCCCTGTGGAGTGGCGCGACTATGCTGACCGGTGCGTGCAGTAGTATGGTCACCCTGATTTTTGCTCGCGGCATACTGGGCGTGACGGAGGCACCATGTTGGCCGGGCGCGGCGAAGATTACCGCTTCATGGTTCCCGAAAAGCGAGCGGGCGCTGGCGACCGGTTTCTGGGATGCAGCATCCAAGTGGGGGCCTGCTATCGCTCCACCGATCCTGGTGGCGATTATCGTTCCGTTCGGTTGGCGTGCTCTGTTTTATATTGCCGGGGCGATTGGTTTAGTCTTCGTGGTGTTCTTTATCTTTGCTTACCATCAACCAGAAAAACATCCGAAGATTACCAAAGACGAGCTTGATTATATTAAAGAGGGCGGTGGTGGTACTGCTGAAAAACTCACCGGCGAGACAGAAAAGATTAGCTGGGGTGGTTTATTTAAATATCGTTGTATCTGGGGAATGATTTTAGGTTGGTTCTGCTATGTATGGATGATGAATATCTTTACCACTTTTCTACCGCTTTATTTAATGAAGACTCAGAATATTCAGTTTAAAGAATTAGGTATCTACGCCAGTATTCCGTATATCGGGGGCATTGTCGGGGCTATTGCCGGCGGATATGTCTCGAAATGGCTGGTAGATAAAAAAATCATTACTGAATCACTAAAAGCCAAACGCGTCACCATCAGTATTTCGGCGTTGTTAGCGGGGGTTGCGGTTATTGCGGTGCCAATGGTGGACAGCTTGCCTGCAACCCTGACTCTGTTAGTTATTGCCATGGCGCTGCTTTCAGCGCTATCTGCTACCGGTTGGGCATTGCCGGGTGATATTGCTCCGGCATCGATGGTGGCATCGGTGGGCAGTATCCAGAACTTCGGCGGTTACTTTGCCGGTTCATTATCACCATTGGTGACGGGGTTTATCGCTGATGTCACGGGTTCTTACACCCTGGCGTTTACCAGCGGCGGGATTATCGCAGCCTGCGCGGCATTGTGTTACTGGTTCATCGTCAAAGAGCCAGTGACTGTGAAAAATTGATCTTATCAGGGAGGTAACTCCCTGATTTTTCCCAACGAGGTTATCCATGATTAAGCATCGAGTGATTCGCGCTATTGAAGAGACCGGGATGATTGCCATCGTCCGTGGCGTCGCGCCTGAAGGGATTTTACCACTGGCTCGCGCGTTGTATGACGGCGGGATCCGGGTGATAGAAGTGACATGTAATACCACCCGGCATCTGGAAAGCATCAGTACGTTGAAGCAGGAGATGGGCGATAAAATGTTTGTCGGCGCAGGGACGGTAATCAATCCGGTTATGGCGCAGTTGGTACTGGATGCCGGCGCGGATTTTGTCCTGTCCCCTGATTTCAATCCGGACGTTGTCACTATGGTGCATGAGAAACAACGTCTGATGATCCCAGCGGTTATGACACCATCGGAGATTCTACAGGCGTGCCGTCTGGGAGTGGATTTGCTAAAGCTGTTCCCAGCGAATAGCCTGGGTGTGGATTATATGAAAGAAGTGCAGGGGCCACTCGATAACCTGTCCCTGATCCCGGTGGGTGGCATAACGTTGGAAAATACCCACGCGTTTGCCAAAGCTGGCGCATTTGCGGTGGGCGTAGGCAGTGCGCTGACGAATAAAGCGTGGATCTCGGGCGGCGACTGGACCGCCATCACCCGGCAGGCCGAAGCCTTTATTCAGGCCTTCCATGAAGGAAAACGGTGCTAATCGTCTCACGGAAAGCCACAGGTATGTGGCTTTTTTCCCTTGTCTGGTGGCTGTTTTCACTGCCGTTACCTCGTTATACTGCCCGCTTAAACAATGACAGTGAGGTAAGCCCGTGTCGGAAAAGTTTAATCGTTCAGTAGCCCGATCGCTGGAGATGCTGGAATTAGTGGCGGCAAGCAGAGATGGACTGACGATCACTGAAATCAGCAAGCAGCTTGGCATTCCGAAGAGCACCACGTTTGATATCCTCTACACCCTCCTTGATAAAGGCTATCTGGAACACGCCAATGAAAAGCTGAAGTCCTTCAAGCTGGGGGTAAAGTTGTTTCAGACCGGCGCGTGCTATCTTGAACAAACGCCTTTCCAGAATGTGGCGCATTCGGTACTTGAGCGACTTGCTGATGTGGCGGGAGAGACGGCTTTCCTGGCGTTACTTAACAATGACGAGTTGGTTTATTTCGATAAGGTTGAAAGCCCGAACTCCGTCAGGACGTCCGCACGTATTGGATCCGGTAATCCGTTGTATTGCACCGGTCTTGGTAAGGCAATCTTAGCCACTTTGCCGGATGACGAAGTCAGAGCGATTCTGGCGCGTACCGGTGGGTTAAAGTCGATTACGCCTTATACCTGTACCGACGAAGCGCAGTTTTTCTCTATTCTCAATCAGGCACGCCGACAAGGCTATGCCATTGACGATCGCGAACATAATGCCGAGGTATTCTGCCTGGCGGCGCCGGTTTACAATCTGCAAGGCAAAGTATATGCGGCGATTAGCGTCGCAAGTCTATATACCAAAATCAAACATCAGCCGGAGAAAATTACCACCCTGGGAGAAACGATTGCCAATGCGGCGCTGGAACTTTCTCAGCGTATCGGTTATCGGGGGACGCGTTTATACGCTGATTTCTAACAATCCATCGGCAGTGGCTGAGTGCGGCTATAGACGCTGGTAACGGGCAAGGTCCGTGGCGATATAGATTAGCGACTTCGGGAGCCGGGATACCGCCATCAGTGACCGATATGAGGTCACGATGGCCACACATATCGGCGCAGGAAAATCCATACTGCCCCCCTTCGCGTTGAGCCTCTTTTAAACTTACATTTGATATGGTGCAACAACGATTTTTGAGATAATAAAAAATCGCATCACGCCTAATCTATTGATATAATTGGAATTTTTTCTAAAATTTGAGATGTTGTTATTCACCCGTTGAGATAACTAAACATCATGGCTCAATTTAATCACTTTGAGCTCTCGCTTCTGAATCCCAGCTTTGATTCCCCTTTAGTCGACGCACTGACGGAACTGGAGTTACTCCGACACCTGCGGCTGGAAACCGATGTTCACCCTATCAGATCAGGTACTGGAAGAATGGTGCTTATATGTTCTTTTGGGGATCACCTCTGAGCAGAAGACAGTTGATCAACTGACAAACCACGCTTTCCTGAGTGAAAAGATCCTGTATCCAGCTATCAATTTTTCATTGGAGAGAGGGCTGATAAACCCACTGGAATCAAAGGTTCTGAAACGTTCTGTTGAGCTGGGAACCATAAAAGCTGGCGATCTACGCGCCGTTTTGCCAGCCCTGAAGCCAGCACAGGTGACTTATCAGCTTGGAAAGTTGATTGATCGGGGATTGCTTCAGCCAGTAGAAGAGGGGGCTCGTACCTATACGGCGAAGTTTTCCAACTCGTATCTGATTCGTGGGGTGATTAAGGTACTGAGGGAAGAGGGATTCATTCCTGATCTGTAATCTTAATGATGAGATGGCTACCCAGATTGATGACGTTCGATGGAGAGTCCGCATCGCAGAAAGCAAAAAACCAGCCCTTAGGCTGGTTTCTTTAAATAAGTGGTGCCGGACTCGGAATCATATCCACGATTAACATGTTGTTTGCTATTGGTTTTGTTGATATTTGTCGTAAACAGCGCCCCCATAAAAAAACGCTTTGTTTTTGTGATGGTTATCACGAAAAATTGCATAGTAGTTAGATTCTATCCGCAGTCCAAGAAACCCTTTCATTTAAACACGGTTTTACATTTTGCCTGCTCAGGTAGTAAGTGATTGTAGTGAAATCCTCCGTGCGTGGGAATTTTCTCCGCAGGGAATGTTTAGCTACTCATCTATCTTTTTAGGATTTTTAAGGCGGTAAATACTGTTCAACATATCAGGCGATGATAAGAATAGGATGGAATGGCACAATTCATTGAACTTGGCAGAATTTAATTGCATTGGAAAACAATATCCCATAAGTTTCATGGTATTGATAATCATAGATTTATTGGCATTGATTTAGTTAAACGTTTTGTCGCACATGGAACATACAAGGAGTCGGGATGCCAGAGGACGTAAAAAACATGCTTAGTACTATGGGGAAAAGAGTTGCCAAGCTTATTCCCTATGTCGTTTTGTTATCAGGAATAGTTGTTTGGAGCTATTTGAACAGTATAGGGCGAGTAGATATTTTTCCTGATATACTTTCGTTTAATGCTGGACTTATGTCGATTTTGGTTTCAGTTATGATATTTGCACTGGCAATTTCAATGACATTGATTGTACCCAGTTCTGTATTGATAGTTATTAAGTCAACCTATGAAAAAAACAGTCGTGCTGTAAGTGTATTATCGAAGCTACCCGCTGCATGTTTGTGTTTGTCCATACTTTATTTGGCTATGGTTTTTATCCCATTTATACCTGAGGTGGCGAAAATAACTAAGGGATATAAACCAGGGATAATACTAATAGTCTCAATTATTCTGTTTTTATCATTTTGCTTTGTCTTCCTGACGTTAATGAGAAATTTTAAATGGAATAAAGATGATGGTGCAATAAGTAATGCAGGGGTTTTTATCTGGCATACAATCATAAACTTGTTTGCAACTTTTTCTGCGACATTGTCAATTTCGATCCCGATCTCGTTCCTGATGCAGTCAAGTAAAGGGGAGAGTACTACTGCTGTCATATTTGCACTGTTATTTATGATTGCATTCTCTTTTCTTACGTTCTTTCCTTCAATTATTTATTTTTCTAGCATAGAAAAAACAAAATTCAGTATTGTTTCAGTTATTCATCAAATATCATTGGCAATTGTGGGTGTGGTTTTGGTAACGTTTTTATTCTTTCCTAATATATCAACAATATTTATATATTCATCACTCAATGCGATTGGCCTTGTTAGTAAAACGCCACATTTTTATCTCATTAACGGAGAGAAGTATAAACCTGCTATGTTTCATAAAACGTCGTGGGATACTCAGGTACTATCAGATATGGGAGAGCATTTCTACATTAAAGGTGTGAATGTATTTTCTGTGGAAAGCAAAAACCTAATTTGCCCTATGGCAGTAGTAAAAATCAGGGATGAGACATATGAGAGAGATTACGTATCTTTTGTTCCGTTTGCCGATAGTAAGAAAATTGCGGAATTAAAAAAATGACCAAGGACTGTCTGGTATTAGATGATGGTGATATTCAACAATGGGATACATTGTTTGATGATAATGGGAAAGTGAGGGAATGATATTTTTGCGATAAAATAATAAAGATTAGCTGCCGAGAACGCTGTGTGGAGTCAGGTCCACATATAACGGCGTGAAAACGGTAGCTTGTGTTGCTCATATAATATTGCTTCGCGACTCCGGCATTGAGCTTTAAGTTCATATACCGGATTATGTGTTTTTGAGATAATGCCAGGCGAAATAGTTTATTACCATATTAATTATATGGTTATTTTTTTGTATTTTTGAGATGTGGCCATGAGGAAGTTGAGATAATCAAACATCATGGATCAATACAATCTCTCAGAACCAGAGCTAATAGTACTGCTCCAGAACCTCCTCCAGCTTGTTCACCGCCGCCGCATATTTGGCCGGATTCTTATCCTTCAGTACCGCAAGATTACGCAGCTTCCAGCGAATGGCCGGTAGGTGTTGAATTTCAGGATAGCGATACAGCGACCAGTCAGGGGTATTTTGCTTATAACTGAGTAAGAACTGGCGATCCCGATCCGTAAGATGCGACTTCAACGCCTGTGGTAGTAAAGTCGTTACTGACAAAAGCGATCCCAGCGATGTTTCCTGTTGTGTCATCCCTGAAAATTCCTGCGCGTACAGCGTAGCGATCCGCGCTGTGTCCCAGTTTGGTGCCAACAGCTCGGCAATGGGTCGGGGATGGCCTGCCAGATAGCAAAGAAAACCGTCAAAGATCTCGCGCGTCAGCCCCGGTTTTTCCAGCATATTCAGCACGTCAAACAGATCGCGTGGATGCTGGCGGTCCAGTGCGGCGCAGATTTTACCGCCGTAAAGATCCGCCAACGAGACGACATTCATGGTGGTGAAGCCATACTCCATTTCCACCTGTTCACATACCGGCATTTCTACCGGAGGCAACAGCAGCCCGCGCCAGACCGGGCTGACCTCAATCTTTATCTGCGCATCAACGGTGTTAACAATAATACGCTTTTCATCCGCTTTATTCTCCTGCCGGATAGCCGTGATCCCCGGTCTGCCGTTCAGCGATTCCGTAATGCGCATCAAGGCATCATTGATGGCAGCCAGATCGCTCTCACGATCTGCAAAGGTCTTGTACGCCAGATCGATATCCACCGACAGGCGAGGGAAATCCTGCACAAACAAATTGATTGCCGTGCCGCCTTTCAGGGCGAAGCAGGGCTCCTTTGCCACATGCGGCAGGGCAGTCATTAAGAGTCTGACCTGCCGGGCATAACTATCACGCAGATCCATCTTCGGCTCCTTCCGGTTTAAATGCACGGGGAACGGTGATTTGATAATCCGGCTCCAGCCAGCCGCCGGGAACGATTTGCCGCTTTCCCGAGCCTGTTTCTATACCGCTTTGATCAAGATACTGAAAGTAAGGATGCTCATTGCGTTGGGCAAGGTAGAGCATTACCCGATTGGTTTTAACCGAATGACTGGCGCAGAGCAGAGCCTGTAATTTACGCGGGCTGAGAAGATTCATCCCCTGAAATAGAGCATCGGCATGTTCGAACGAGATCAACGAAGGAACGCCGCAGGCGATCTCATATGCGGCCAGCTCCAGGACACTGCCCGTTAACCGCCGGTCGCCGATATTAAGTTGTGTCGTGAATGGCGTTATATCGACGGTGAGGCCAGAGGTATACAGCGTGACAAACGTCGCGGATTGTTCAAAGGCGGCGAGCCATCCCGGCAGTTTGACGTAAGCCGGAAGCGCGAGCCAGATCTGCTGCCTGCCCGGTTCGGTATAGTGGGCGTGGCCCTGTAGCGCAAGGCTGGTCAGTCCCGACACACGAACAGGTTTTTCCCACTGCGTTTGCAGGCAGTAAACCGCATCCACCCAGTCCGGCTCACGACCCGTCCGGCAGTATACGCCGTGAGCGATCCGCCTGAGCCAGCCATTCTGAGCATAGAGGTAAGAGAGTTTACGATCTATGCCGTTGCGGGTAAGCCATGACTGGAGCAACACCTGACCGGGTAGAGTGTTTTGTATCAGCCAGTTTAGATAGTTTGGCAAATGTCGTCTCTTGATGGACAATGGTTGTAAATTTTAAACTAACATGGTTTTTAAAAGAAAGGAAGTACAAAGGGGAATAGATCTGTTCAGGTTTTTATAAGCACCTGATTGATCTTATCAGGTGCTTATAAAATTGTACAACAAGGAATATGTGTAGTCTTTATCTTATAATTCTGAACTATCATTGCTATTACTTTCTTCTATTATTATAGGATTCTTTAGCCTTCTTAAGATATCCTTCATGTTCCATTACTTTTTTAATAAATGCTTCAATTAGATCAATTGAGTAGTAATGATATTCTGGGTTGTCATTTTTATAATGATATTTGTTGTTACTGTTTTTCCATGAGTTCTTACAGATAACAGCGTCAAAGCAGTTTCTATTTATTACGAATTTATCTTCTTTATTTTTTGAAGAAAGACATTTGGACAATCTATCTTCACTATATCTGTCATGTAATCGGTCATTAATTTCTTTTATAGCATCTTTTTGTAGAAATGGGTGTGTTTGAGAGCGATCGACAGCTTGTTTGATAACCAGTGCCTTTTTTAGTCCCTCCATGCCTTCTTCTGCCTTAGCAAGAATGATCGAATTTCCATCCTCTGAGTCTTTTGCAAAAACAAGCTTTACATTTAACGGGATAGCAAATTCAATATCATCATTACTTTCCATGACAGTGTATAAAGATGATGTTAGGTTTAGTATATCATCAGCGATATTTCCATATGTCGATTTCATCATTGCAACAGGAGGTGATTTAAACTCGCCAACTAATGAAATCATACCTACATGAGAATTTTTCAAGAATGAGATTTCAGTAAATTCTTCAAAATGAGATGTGAAGTTTAAAACACCAGACTGGAATATTCTTGATACAATTCCCTGAACTTCCGGCATTAATAAATGAACTGCCTGATCTCTGAAGTAGGCAATTTGTTCAATGTTTTTCTAACCTTAGATTCACTTGAATAAACTTTGTCAAGACATTCCCTGAGTGAAATTGTTTCTTTAATTCCTTTTTATTTACACTTCTGAATATTGTTTTCTCTCCATCCTGTTCAATTATTCTTGCTTTAAGAAATTGTTCCCAAGCCGTACAGAAACACATTACGAAGGCATCCATTTTGTTTTCTAATGACGGCCTGTTGTATAGTTCTAACGCAAGTATCATATTATCTCTGGATTTTTTAATAACGCTTTTGCTAGTTTTGATTTACAATTATGCCCTAATGATATTATATGTTTACTCTGCGATAATTGTTTTGCAAATTCTATCACGGAAATATTTAATGCGTTTGATGCTTCGAATAAACTATTTCCGGTTTCGCTGATGAATTCAGAAAGTTGACCTTTCCCGTAGTAGGTTTTAAATGTTGCTGGCTTCCATCCCGTAGCTTTTAGAATATCAGACTCTTCAAATTTTTTATGATTTCTTTCTGCATCTTGTAGAAAAATATAAAGTGCAGAAATATTTTTATTTATTCTCATATATAATTCCTTTATATAAAAACAATCTCATCAAGATGTTATCCATTGAAAAATATTAACTATTACGCTCTGTTTTTATGTAAATAGTTAATTAACTTATTAAAACTAAATCCGATGCCTGATATATTAGGCTCTAGAATTATTGAGTCTACGATAGCAGAGCCTATTCCTTTTTTTATTTCTTTTGCTATTCTGAAATCAGAAAGATCTTTTTGAATTCAATGTCTGAAAATATTCTTTCAATTAAGGATATTACCTCAGTTGCGTTTGTACAAAATTTCTTTAATGGAATGAGTATTAGTTTTAGATCACCAGAATCGGACTCTTTATATAGCCCTCTACTTCCCTTATATCCAAAATTATTTTCTCTGAAATAAGATGGATGAGCATTGGTTATTAGAATAGCAGGAAGAATATCATCTCCTCTTTCATCATTTATTCTATGCCACGAAAACACTTCATTTTCGAAATGAGCTAATTCGGTTCCTTTTATCACTACGGCTCTGTTTTTTGCCGCTATACTTACCATCTTATCAAAATTCTCATTTATGGCCCTTGCCAATGGTTCGTGCCATCCATAGTCAAGTAAATATATTAAATAATCCCTATTGTTACTCTTGGGAATATTATCAAGTGAATGAACATGAAGCCCCATTTGTGAGTTCCTCCAAATTTATTCTATTTTTCAATATCATTGACTATCTATCTAATAACACTCAATGATTGTTTGACCATTCATTATAAGTTTTTAAAATTATCTCCGCAAAATCATCATCCACCGTATAAAAATAACATTCTGGGACATTAAGCACCTTAGCAAACGCACACATCATTTCAAACGTTGGACGGTGTATACCGCTTTCATACTGAGATATGCGTGATCGGGCCGTAGCTTCTTCAATACCAGCCAGTACACCTAACTTTTCTTGAGTGAGATTTGCCCGTAAACGAGCTGTTTTAAGACGAATAGGTAACATGGTGACACCATCAATAATGATATTGACAGCATGTTTAGCACTACTTTACAAACAGGTTGCTTAGACTTCCTGAACAATAGGGGGAGATAAATTATTTGTACTCATCAGAAATGGCCCTGATGTTTGAGATAAAGCTCCAGAACTATTTCAGCAAAATTATCGTTAACTGTGTAAAAGTAGCATTCCGGCACATTAAGTACCTTTGCGAATGAGCACATTATCTCAAACGTTGGGCGATGTATTCCCCCCTCATACTGAGATACGCGCGAACGCGCGGTTTCTTCCTCAATACCTGCAAGAACGCCCAATTTTTCCTGAGTTAGATGAGCACGTAGTCGGGCTGCTTTGAGACGGGCAGGAAGCATTCATTACACCATCAATGATCATACATTGACTTAATGTTTAGCATTACTTAACATCGTGGTTGTTTAGAATTTCTGAACAAAAAATATTTATTTGAATCTACAGAAAAAAGGATGATGGAGATGATTGATAAGGACTGGCACCCGGCAGATATCATCGCCGGGTTAAGAAAGAGAGGAACTTCACTGGCAGCCGTTTCCCGCAGATCAGGGCTGGCGTCCTCCACGCTGGCGAACGCGCTTACCCGCCACTGGCCTAAGGGTGAAAGGTTGATCGCCGAAGAGTTGGGTGTTGCGCCGGAGCAAATCTGGCCTTCCCGCTACCGCAAGCCTGAATACCGCTAAATCAAAACAGACTCTCCCGATCTTCTGCCAGCGTTTGCTGGCGGAAGGTCGGGAGAAGGCAAGCGAAGCGCGGCAGGTTGTCATTCATAAAATGACGAAAAAATCCACAAGCAACTCAATTTTCAGAAAAAAAGTTTCCCCTTTTCATCCGTGCCAACCGAGTGTAATCTTCTTCCTGCACTCCGCTGCTTCGGCAGCTCCCAAAGCTTCATGACCTGAAAGAAGCGCCTGATTCGTCAGGAGATGGTTGCCATTTTACCGGCAGGGCCTCTGCAAAAATGCCGGGCCGCAGATGCTGCGGCAGGGGTTGAGAGCTATACACGCTACATCCTTTCACTGCACCAGTTCGCTGGTTATGTTTCCATTCGACCGGAAATCTCACGATTTCCTGGCTCATCCGTACTTGCTGATTGTCAGCGCTTTTTATCTGCGCCAGATCTCTGGCCAATACTGCTCTGCGCCGGAAACGATCCGGTAAATCCTGCACTTGCTGCCACATCAGCGCCTTTTATTTTACGGGCTGCGGCCTGCAAAGACAGCAGACTTTGCTGCCGCGTGACCGTAAAACTGCACCAGAATTTGCGTTATCAGAGCGCAACGCTGAACCGGGCGTCACTTGAGTCCCGTAGCACGGGCGCAAGTGACGCCGTTCCACCACGCCGACGCAAGCCACGGTTTATCCGGCCTGCACCCTCAATCCCCCACACTGACACGCCGTTTTCAGGCCGTTGTCGGTTCAGAAAAGGAGAAAAAGATCGATACCGAGGGGGGCATGATGCCCCGGAGAATTTCCTGCTCACGCAGGCAGCCTGTACCGCGTACAGGCTGAAACTCCCTACACCTCAACAACCTGCCACCCCGGCGTGAAGGTATCGTTCTGGCGCAGCCACAAAGCATACGCCGGGGCCAGATTGTGCTTTTTATCGGGCTGCAAGGGGGAGTTATGGGAAAATTAGGCGGTGAAATGAAGGCGCTGGCCAAAAAAGCGGGCGGCAGTTTTAAAACGGTGGATGACCGAATTCATATTGTACAGCGGTTCAGCCGCCATTTACGCTCGCTGAATATCCAGATCCAGCGGGTGGAGCAGATCAAGGTTCGCCATATCGAATGCTATATTCAGGCGCGTCTGGCGCAGGAGATCGGCAAGCGAACACTGCAAAATGAAATGGCCGCGCTGCGTGCCGTACTGCAACAGGCCGGACGTAAGCAGGTGGCGGAACATGAGCGGCTGACCAATAAAGCATTAGGGCTCGCTGGCGCATCCCGTAACGGCACCAACCGGGCCATTACGCCGGAGCATTACCAGCAGGTGCTGGTAGCCGCCCGTGACAAAGATGCAGGGCTGGCGGCAACGCTGGAACTCTCAAGGCTGATGGGGTTGCGCTCGCAGGAGGCGGTACAGAGCGCGCAGTCGCTGAAAACGTGGAAACAGGCTATTGAACGCGGTGAGACGCGACTGACAGTAGTTTACGGCACCAAAGGCGGGCGGCCTCGTGAGACGGTCATTCTGGATGTTGGCGCAGTCCGCAAGGCGCTGGAGAATGCGTTAACTGTCGCAGGACAGCGTAACGGCAGGCTGATCGACAGACCCGACCTCAAATCGGCCATGAATTACTGGCACAAACGGGCGGTTACCGCCGGGCTGACTGGCGCATATTCCCCGCATTCATTGCGCTACGCCTGGGCGCAGGATGCGCTCCTCCATTATCTGGCGCAGGGATTCAGCGAAAAAGAAGCGCTGGCAATGACGGCGATGGGTTTGGGTCACGGCGACGGGCGTGGGCGGTATGTGGCGCAGGTCTACGGGCGTCAGGAAGAGGAATAATTTCCCGTTCTGGTGCAATCATGAAGCGGCTTGTGTGCAAAGGAAAAAGGTCGAAGGGTAAAGGCCCGCTAAGGGTAACAGCGCCAGACCGGAAAGGGCCAAAGGGCTGAAAAGGCCGGAGCTGGCGCAGATCGACGTTTATCCGGGGAGAGCTGGCGCAGCGAAATGGATTTTGGTGCTGGTGCAAAATAAAAAAGCAGATCCGCTGAGATCTGCTTTCCGGTGTGGCGCGTTAACAGATTCAGGCTGCCTCAATCCGCCGCTCATAGCGGTACGGCGGAATAAACTTCTGCCGACAGGCGTCGAGATAGTCTGACCACCACTGCATCATCTGCGTGCGCTCGTCGAGGTGCTCCGCCTTGTGGATATACGCGGCGCGGACGTTGTTACGTTCCTGATGGCTCATCTGCCGCTCCACGGCGTCTTTTGACCAGCGCCCGGACTCGATCAGCGCGCTACAGGCCATCGTGCGGAAGCCGTGACCGCAAATGTCCACCTTCGTGTCATAGCCCATCGTGCGCAGCGCCTTGTTAATGGTGTTTTCGCTCATCGGCTTGTGCGGATCGTGATCACCGGGAAACAGCAATTCGCTGTTGCCGGACAGCAGCTTTAGCTGTTTCAGCACCATGACCGCCTGTTTTGACAGCGGCACCAGATGCGGCGTTTTCATCTTTGCGCCGCGCTCTGAATAACGCACGCCGGGCGGGGATGGTCCACATTGCGCCATCCAGATCGATCTCCGTCCAGCGGGCAAAGCGCAGTTCGCTGGAGCGGATAAAAATCAGCAGGTTAAGCTGTACCGCCAGGCGGGTTAACAGCCTGCCGGAATAGCCCTCCAGTCGCTCCAGTAATTCTGGCATCTTTTCCAGCGACAGGGCAGGGTAGTGGTTTTTCGGCGGCGGCGCGATGGCACCTGTAAGATCGCTGGCCGGGTTGCTGGCGATCAGGCTCTCCTGCACCGCGTAGCGCATGATCGCCGTGGTGCGCTGCTGTATTCGCGCGGCGGTTTCCAGATTGCCTTTTCTCTCCGCCACTCGCAGCGGGATCAGCAGATCGGCGGTTTTCAGGTCGGCAACGGGGATTTTGCCAATCAGCGGGAAAACGTGAAGCTCCAGTGAGCGCAGGATCTTCGCCGCGTGATGCTCCGTCCAGCGGATATTGCCTGTCAGCCACTTACGGGCGACCTCCTCAAAGGTATTGCCGCTTTTCTTCGCCTGTTTCTCCTGTTGTTTTTTCAAGCCCAGATCGTCGCCTGCACTGAGTACGGCTCTGGCTTCCTCGCGCAGCTTACGCGCATTCGCCAGTGTCACGGTCGGGTAAGCGCCAAACGCCAGCTTCTTCTCCTTGCCGCCGAAGCGGTACTTGAGTTGCCAGAGTCTAGAGCCGTTGGGCTTTATGAGCAGGTAAAGACCCTGTGCGTCGCTGAGTTTGTAAGGTTTGTCGATAGGCTTGGCATTGCGGATGGCGGTATCGGTGAGTGGCATAGCGGGGGCTCCAGAGTTTATCGAACCAACAGGCCCCCAATTAAGCCCCAAAAACTCTGGATGTCAAAAAACCTGACGGAACTTTTCAGTACCATAAGGTTTCTTTAACTTAATGATTTTATAACGTTTCAGGACGTATAGGGACATCATGAAACTAAATTTTGGTGCCCGGACTCGGAATCGAACCAAGGACACGGGGATTTTCAATCCCCTGCTCTACCGACTGAGCTATCCGGGCAACGGGGCGCATTAAAACCGATTCGCCTCGCTGCGTCAACGAAATTTATTCAATTTGATGCAGACTGCACAATCTATCACCAGTTCGAATTAAAAGCACGCATCTTCAGGCGAAAAAGGCCGTCCAGGCCAGTGATATCGGCATTGCCAGCAGCAGGGCGGGCAGCATGTTCACCACTGCAAACATCTTAATTCCGCAGATTCGCAGGCCCGTTGCCAGCAGCAGCATTCCGCCGACGGCGGTAAAATCTGCCATCATCATCGGCGTCGTCAGCGGCATAATCAACGAGGCGCAGGCCGCCAGCGACAGCTGAATAAGCAGCATCGGCACACAAATCGCGGAAACGGCAAACCCGAGGGTGCAGGCGAAAATCGTGGCGGTGAAAAAGTCGAGAAAGGCCTTAGCGATAAGAATGCTGGCATCGCCGGTCATGCCCTCGCGCATGGCACCAAAAATCCCCGTGCCGCTGGCGCAAAACAGCACAATAATGGCGACGTAGCTCTGAATAAACGACGTATTTACCGGGGCCTTTGTTTTGCCTTTCGGCGTGAGCCATTGCTGGAGCTTGCTCACCAGGCTATTGACGCCTTTTTCCATGTTACAGGCTTCACCAAGCAGCGTTCCCACCAACGTCGACAGCACCATCACCGGCAGATTGGCACACTTGATCACCAGCAGAATACCAATCCCCAATGAGGCCAGACCAAAAATAGAGGTCATCGACGTGCGGATCCGCTCCGGTAGTCTCTGGCTCAATAGCGCACCGAGTATGCCGCCCAAAAGGACCGCGCCGGCGTTAATAAAAGGTCCTGTAACCACTTTCAAGCTCCTGTTCATCATCCCGATCACCGCGTTATTATGACCTGAAAGTGCGGCAAAGGCCTGCGAATATGCCTGCTCATCGCATACAGATTTCATCTTGCGCGGGTATGTCAAAGGTGACATTATTGCGCGAATTTTCTTCTCTTCAACCATGAGGCCGCTGGGATGCTAATACCGTCTTTAGATCGCCACTGCCGCAGCGCGCAGGTGCATCAGCTGCCTCATCTTGCTACGCTATCTTCTGATGACCTGCCACCCATGCGGTGACGGCAGCGCATGCTCACTGCAGGACAACAGTAAGAGCGGACCCGGTCTGTTTTTACTGATGTCGGGCGGTCGGAGCTGGGATCCAGTCAGACCCTGACAGTTCGTTGGGCAAGGCGTAAGCGCCTTGCCTGAAGCCTTTTACTCTCCCGAAACGGGTATTCGCGCTAATGAAATCCATGCACATTGCCGCCAGCCACGCGCTGGTTTCTCATCTTTCCACCCACCGCAGCGTGGTGGCGCTGGACAGTACTGATTTTACCGATGTGGCGGCAGTCGTCATTACCGAAGCGGACAGCCGCA
Organism: Klebsiella sp. B345; assembly: GCF_051131735.1. Taxonomy (NCBI): domain Bacteria; kingdom Pseudomonadati; phylum Pseudomonadota; class Gammaproteobacteria; order Enterobacterales; family Enterobacteriaceae; genus Klebsiella; species Klebsiella sp. B345. The sequence continues at coordinate 2,187,424 of NZ_CP180443.1, read as the reverse complement.
GCGGCATCCTTACGCTGCTTAATCGCAGCGGTTTTAATCTGCCCGTCTATCTGCTGAGCGATGCCAGCCCGGCAAAGCCGCAGGGCGTGACCGCCGTCATCACCGGCAAAGAACAGGAGTGGCTCGAGCTGGAAGCCTCTGCCTGCAGCTACGAAGAACGCCTGCTGCCGCCGTTTTTCGACACCCTGACCCAGTACGTTGAAATGGATAACAGCACCTTTGCCTGCCCGGGACATCAGCATGGCGCTTTCTTTAAAAAGCACCCAGCCGGTCGTCAGTTCTTTGATTTCTTTGGCGAAAATGTGTTTCGTGCCGATATGTGCAACGCCGATGTTAAGCTCGGCGACCTGCTGATCCATGAAGGGTCGGCCAAGCACGCGCAGAAATTCGCAGCGAAGGTCTTCAACGCCGACAAAACCTATTTTGTCCTTAACGGCACCTCGGCGGCGAATAAAGTGGTGAGCAACGCTCTGCTGACGCGTGGCGACCTGGTGCTGTTTGACCGCAACAACCATAAATCCAACCACCATGGTGCGCTGATTCAGGCCGGGGCGACGCCGGTCTATCTCGAAGCCTCGCGCAACCCGTTTGGTTTTATCGGCGGTATCGACGACCACTGCTTTGACGAAAGCTACCTGCGTAAGCTGATTCAGGAAGTTGCGCCAGAGAAAGCCGATGCGCCGCGCCCGTTCCGCCTGGCGGTAATTCAGTTGGGCACCTACGACGGCACGGTCTACAACGCGCGTCAGGTCGTCGATAAGATCGGTGGCCTGTGCGATTACATCCTGTTTGATTCCGCCTGGGTAGGCTATGAACAATTTATCCCGATGATGGCGGACTGCTCACCGCTGCTGCTCGATCTGAATGAAAACGATCCGGGCATTTTCGTCACACAGTCGGTGCATAAGCAGCAGGCCGGGTTCTCGCAAACCTCGCAGATCCACAAGAAAGATAACCACCTGCGTGGCCAGGCGCGCTTTTGCCCGCACAAGCGGCTGAATAACGCCTTTATGCTGCACGCCTCTACCAGCCCGTTTTACCCACTCTTTGCAGCGCTGGACGTTAACGCCAAAATCCACGAAGGAGAGAGCGGCCGTCGCCTGTGGGCAGAGTGTGTGGCGCTGGGGATTGAAGCGCGTAAAGCGATTATCGCCCAATGCAAAATGATCCAGCCGTTTGTGCCGCCGCAGGTGGCAGGACGCCCGTGGCAGGACTATCCCACCGAAGAGATCGCGGCTGAACGCCATTTCTTCAGCTTTGAGCCGGGTGCCCGCTGGCACGGTTTTGAAGGCTACGCCCAGGATCAGTACTTCGTTGACCCTTGCAAGCTGCTGCTGACCACGCCGGGCATCGACGCTGAAAGCGGCGAATATACCGATTTTGGGATCCCGGCGACGATTCTGGCGCACTATCTGCGGGAGAACGGCATCGTGCCGGAGAAGTGCGATCTCAACTCGATACTGTTCCTGCTCACCCCGGCCGAAAGCGCCGAAAAGCTGGCTCAACTGGTGGCGATGCTGGCGCAGTTCGAGCAGCATATCGAAGCCGATACCCCTCTGGCCGACGTACTGCCGACCATCTATAACAAATATCCGGTTCGCTATCGCGACTATACCCTCCGTGAGCTGTGTCAGGAGATGCACGACCTGTACGTCAGCTTTGAGGTGAAAGACCTGCAAAAAGAGATGTTCCGCAAACACAGCTTCCCGCGTGTAGTCATGAACCCGCAGGATGCAAACCGCGAGTTTATCCGCGGTAACGTTGAGCTGGTGCGTTTGAGCGAGGCTGAAGGTCGCGTTGCTGCAGAAGGGGCGCTGCCGTACCCGCCGGGCGTGTTGTGCGTGGTACCGGGGGAAGTCTGGGGCGGCGCGGTGCTGCGCTACTTCCTGGCGCTGGAAGAGGGCGTCAATATGCTGCCCGGTTTCTCGCCCGAGCTGCAGGGGGTCTACAGTGAAACGGACTCTGATGGCATCAAGCGGCTATATGGTTACGTGCTGAAGGCTTAAAAAAACGCCCCGTCGGGAAGACGGGGCGCTGCATGTTGTTGCTTTCTGGTATCGCTACCCGGTGGCGCATTAATGTGCGATGGTAGCCTGCGCGCCTGCCGGTGCTCGTACGTGTTTGTACTTAAACAGGGCGATAAAGGCGACAGCCAGCACCAGTGAGTATGCCGCAAAGATCAGCCATACCGGCTGCCAGTCGGTGATACCGTTGGTGGTATACATTTCCACGACTTTCCCGCTCACCACGCCGCCGAGGATACAGCCGAATCCGTTGGTCATCATCAGGAACATCCCCTGGGCACTGGCACGGATTTCCGGGCGTACTTCTTTCTCGACAAACACCGAACCAGAAATGTTGAAGAAGTCGAAGGCGCAGCCGTAGACAATCATCGACAGCACCAGCAGCACGGTACCGAACGGCGTCGGGTCGCCATAGGCAAACAGACCGAAGCGCAGCATCCAGGCGAAGATACTGATGATCATCACATTCTTGATGCCGTAGCGGCTGAGGAAGAACGGGATGGTCAGAATGAACAGGGTTTCGGAGATCTGCGAGATCGACATCATCACCGACGCGTGTTCAACGATAAAGCTGCCGGAGAACAGCGGGTTGTTATCGAAGCTGTGCAGGAAGGTGTTCCCGAACATGTTGGTGATTTGCAGTTCAGCGCCTAATAGCATGGAGAAGATAAAGAAAATCGCCATGCGCTTGTTTTTGAACAGGGCAAAAGCGTCCAGGCCCAGCATGGTGCTCCAGCTCTGGTTTTTCTGCTGATTAGAGACCGGAATATGCGGCAGCGTCAGGGTGAACAGCGCAAGGACAATGGAAAGCGCTGCGCCGATATACAGCTGCATATGGCTCAGTTCAAAGCCGGCAAAGCTCACGCCCCACATGGCGATGATAAAGCCGATGGTGCCCCAGATACGGATCGGCGGGAAATCGGTCACGATATCCAGCCCGGCGGATTTCAACCGGTAGTAGGAGATGGTGTTGATCAAGCCCAGCGTTGGCATATAGGCCAGCGAGTTAAGCAGGATGACAAAGAACATTTCTCCCGGCGTAGTGACCTGGGCCGCCATAAACAGCGTACCGGCTCCCACCAGGTGACACAGCGCATACACCCACTTTGCGCTGACCCATTTATCCGCGACGATCCCAAGCAGCGTAGGCATCAGGACCGCTGCAATGCCGAGCGAACTGTACACGGCACCGATAGACGCACCATCGAACTTGAGCGTCACAAACATATAGGAGCCGAGTGTTGTCAGCCAACTACCCCACAGGCAGAACTGCAGAAACGACAAAATTTTAAGCTGCAGCTTAAGGTTCATGTTATTTTCCTCACAAAATGGCGGGGTTCTTGTTTTGTTAATTACATACAGGGTTGCTGTTTGATGTGATTCTATCAGTCCCGGTGGTTATGTTTTGTTACCTTCCGCAAAAAAATGCAATCCACATTAGCTTGCAGATTAAATTGTGATGCAAATAACATTTTCGTATGAAGTGCCGGCGAGGGCGATGGAATACCCGGCCCTTTCTGGTCTTGAAAGGGCGGGTGAGGGCGAGGCTTATTTCCGGCGGTAGGACTTCTGCGCGGTATTGACCTTATACAGGTAACGGCGAGACTCTGCGGACGGATGGCGGTTGGTGATGGTGGAGTAAACATCACCCGGCGTCATGCTGTTAATGATGTTAGCGGCCTGAACCTTATCGCTGGAGAAGATGCGCAGAACGCTACCCGCTCCCCCGTTATAGGCGGTGATCACCGCATACCGTCGCGAGGTCGGGTTATCGATGCCTGACAGATACACGTTATTCAGCATCGCCAGATAGGCGGTGCCGGTATCGATGTTATTTGCCGGGTCGAACAGATAGCTGCGGCTTGGCAGACCCGATTTACCCTGCGAACGATAGACGTCTTTCCCGGCGCTGTGCTGAACCACCTGCATCAGGCCAAGCGCATCAGCATGACTGACGGCGTAGGGGTTAAAGGACGATTCTGTCTGCATAATCGCCAGAATCAGCGACTCATCCACGCCATATTTCCGCGCCGACTGACGAACGTAGCCGATGTACTTATGCGCACGTTTGTCGAGGTGGTTGGGCACCAGATTAATGGTAATGCTGTAGATGATGCGCAGACCGTTGCTGCGACTTTTCAGTCGCGTCTGCAGCAGATAGTCAGCATAGCGCGACGCGCGCCACTCCCAGCGGATCGGATCGCCGTGGTTATCGACCACCTGGCCGTACAAGAACGGCTCTTTCGAGATCTGAATATCGTCAGCATCGGAGTAGAGATCGATGGAACCCGGATCGTCGCCCATCAGCAGGGTCTTGATGATCGTCTGGCGTAAACGGCCGGTCGGATCGGTACCTGCAATGGTCTCGACGGTAATGGTCCCCTCATCAAAGTTGATGTGGCTACGGGTCTGATACTGATCGGTGTATTTGACGTAGTCCTTCGGCCCGGCGAGCAGAACTTCTTTATAACCCCAAATATTTTCAATGTTATGGGCAAACTGCCCCATCAGAATATCGAAGCCGTTGGTGTCCTTGACCCAGGCTTCGTTATACCCGTCGCCCTTTTTAGTAGAGCTGGAACACGAAACGAGCAAAGGCGCGATGAGCGCTAGCGCTAAATATTTTTTCATCATTCCGGGAGTGTGCGTTGTGTTTGTTGTGCTTAAGGGTCATCTGACGACGACTATTTTTCTGGCGGCGTGTAGCCTTCAATGTGCACATCTTTCCCTTCAAACAGGAACTTGATCATCTCTTGTTCCAGCAGCTTGCGGTGTTCCACGTTCATCATGTTGAGCTTCTGCTCGTTGATTAACATGGTTTGCTTGTGCTGCCACTGCGCCCAGGCTTCTTTAGAAATTTCGTTATAGATACGTTTGCCTAGCTCGCCCGGATACAGCTGGAAATCCTGGCCATCTGCTTCACGCTGCAGGAAAGTACAAAAAATCGTTCTGCTCATTAGTGATCCTCTTTATTCGCCAGAAAACTATGCCAGTGCCCCGGCTTTTAGTTGTTGCAACAGGCGCTCGACGGGAGCGGCCAGTCCGACCGACGGCGGCTGCGCTAAGTTATACCAGAGTGCGTTGCCTTCATCCATGCATGAGCCGGATGAATCTACCTGAAGCCACATCGGGACGATATCCAGATGAAAATGGCTGAAAGTATGGCGGAACGCGGTCATCTGCGTCAGATTATCGGCCTTAATCTGCCGCTGAGCCAGCCATTCACGCAGTGCAGACTCCTCCTCAAACTGAGGAAAGCAGAATAATCCGCCCCATAATCCCACCGGCGGACGCTGAGCAAGGAACACTTCATTGCCGTGCTGCATCAGCAGCAAATAGCCGGTACGTTCCGGAATAATCTGTTTCGGTTTTTTGCCTGGATATTGCGCCCAGGAATGGTTTGCATAGGCAATGCAGCCATTATGCAACGGGCAAATTTCGCATTTAGGTTTCGATCGGGTGCAGACAATCGCCCCGAGATCCATCATCGCCTGGTTAAAACGCTCGACCCCGTTGGCTGGCGTGACCTCTTCGCTTATCTGCCACAGACGCTTCTCTACCTCTTTTTTCCCCGGCCAGCCGCTGACCGCGTAGCAGCGTGCCAGTACTCGCTTCACGTTACCATCCAGAATGGGGAAATGTTGGCCGAGAGAAAGCGATAAAATAGCGCCCGCCGTCGAGCGCCCGACGCCGGGCAGCGCGGCCACTTCGTCAAAGGTTTGTGGGAATTTACCGCCGTGTTGGTTGGCCACCTGCTGTGCGGCCTTATGTAAGTTACGCGCGCGGGCGTAATAGCCCAGCCCGGTCCACAGGTGCAGAACTTCATCCAACGGCGCTTCGGCCAGATCGGTAACCGTCGGGAAGCGCGCCATAAAGCGTTCAAAATAAGGGATAACCGTTGTGACCTGGGTTTGTTGCAACATCACTTCGGAGAGCCATACTTTGTAAGGCGTTTTGCCGATTTGCCACGGCAGGGTTTTACGGCCGTATTTGTCGTACCAGTCCAACACCTGGGTTGAAAATTGCGCGGCGAGAAAAGTCAAAGGTACAGCTCCGGAATCGCGAGAACAGGGTGGCAGATTGCAGCATAAGGGCGAGAGGCTGTAAACCCTTGCATCCGTCGGGTAACTTTGGATAATGCCCGTTTTCCGAACACTTTCACAAGCAGACTTAACTTTTATGAAAAACGACGTCATATCTCCGGAATTCGATGAAAACGGCCGCCCGCTGCGCCGCATTCGTAGCTTCGTCCGCCGCCAGGGGCGCCTGACTAAAGGGCAACAGCACGCGTTGGATAACATTTGGCCGGTGATGGGCGTTGAATTCAACGAAGCGCCGCTCGACTTCTCCGCGTTGTTTGGCCGCGAAGCGCCGGTGACCCTGGAAATCGGTTTCGGCATGGGCGCCTCGCTGGTGACCATGGCGAAGGCCAAGCCCGAGCAGAATTTCCTCGGTATTGAAGTCCACTCTCCTGGCGTCGGGGCATGTCTGGCCTCCGCAGAAGAAGAGGGTGTCCAGAACCTGCGCGTCATGTGTCATGATGCGGTGGAAGTGCTGCACACCATGATCCCGGATAACTCCCTGAATATGGTGCAGCTGTTTTTCCCTGACCCGTGGCATAAAGCGCGTCATAATAAACGCCGTATCGTCCAGGCACCTTTCGCTGAGCTGGTAAAAAGTAAGCTGAAGCTGGGCGGCGTCTTCCATATGGCGACCGACTGGGAAGCTTATGCAGAGCATATGCTGGAAGTGATGTCATCGCTTGATGGCTATCGTAACCAGTCGGAAAGCAACGATTACGTACCGCGCCCGGAATCACGTCCGGTAACCAAATTTGAACAGCGTGGTCATCGTCTTGGCCACGGCGTATGGGACTTAATGTTCGAGAGGGTAAAATAATGGCAAAAAATCGTAGCCGTCGTCTGCGTAAAAAAATGCATATCGATGAGTTTCAGGAGATCGGTTTTTCCGTTGCATGGCGTTTCCCGGAAGGGAGCACTGAAGATCATATCGACCAGACCGTGAACGATCTGATCGATGAAGTGATCGAGCCGAACAAGCTGGCGTTTGACGGCAGCGGCTACCTCTCCTGGGAAGGCCTGATCTGCATGCAGGAAATCGGCAAGTGTACGGAAGAGCATCAGGCTATCGTGCGCAAGTGGCTGGAAGATCGCCAGCTCGCCGATGTACGCACCAGCGAACTTTTTGACGTCTGGTGGGACTAAGTTTGACAAGGGTCGGCAATTGCCGACCCGTTTTGTCTTAAGGGAGCTTTATGATGCGCAAAACGCTGTTGGCGGTGGCATTGTCCGTTACCGCTCTGTCCGCGCATGCGGACTACCAGTGTAGCGTCACGCCGCGTGACGATGTGATCCTCAGTCCGCAAAAAGTACAGGTTAAAGGGGAGAACGGCGATCTGGTGATAATGCCGGACGGCAACCTCACCTGGAACGGAAAGTCGTATGCCCTGACTGCGGCCCAGCGCGAGCAGGCACAAGATTATCAGGCCGGTTTGCGCAGCAGCCTGCCGTGGATTGATGAAGGCGCACGCACCAGAGTCGAAAAAGGGCGTCAGGCGTTGGATAAAATCATCACCGAGCAGGTGGGCGCCAGCAGCAGCATGCATGGCCGCCTGACCAAACTCGACGCGCAGCTTAAAACCCAGATGAACCGGATTATCGAACATCGTAGCGACGGTCTGACCTTCCACTATAAAGCGATCGATCAGGTGCGGGCCGACGGCCAACAGCTGGTGAACCAGGCGATGGGCGGCATCCTGCAGGACAGCATTAACGAGATGGGTGCCAAAGCGGTGCTGAAAGGCGGCGGGAACCCGTTACAGGGGATCCTCGGCAGTCTCGGCGGCCTGCAAACGGCGATTCAGGAAGAGTGGAAAAACCAGGAAGCGGATTTCCAGAAGTTTGGTAAAGACGTGTGCAGCCGGGTGGTCTCCCTGGAAGACAGCCGCAAGGCGCTGGTGAGTACCCTGAAATAACATCTTCGCGGAGTGCCCCGGCCTGTGCCGGGACACACTGCATTCAGTTCACTCAGGCACGCCCGTGGGAAACACGAGAACGGCGGGCCAGAGAGTCAATAATCACCGCAATCGCCAGTACGCAGCCGGTAATGATATAGCGCAGCGACGACGGCAGATTCAATAACGTCAGACCATTCGAGATCGCCTGTATCACAATGATCCCCAGCAGTGCGGACCAGGCGCTACCGCGTCCGCCGAACAGGCTGGTGCCGCCGATGACCGCGGCGGCAATCGCGTTCAGGTTCACATCGCCGGTCCCCGCCTGCTGGCTGGCGGAGGCGAGACGAGACGCCGCCAGAATCCCGCCGAAGGTCGCCAGGGTGGTACAGAGCATAAAGGCGCTGACGTAGATGGCCCGCACGTTGATCCCCGAGCGGCGAGCGGCCTCACGGTTGCCGCCGACGGCAAACATCGAACGCCCCCACTGGGTACGCTTGAGCGCATAGTTGAGTATCATCACAAACGCCACGAACAGGCCGAAAATCCACGGCACGCCACGCCCAAGGTTAAGATAGAACACGGCGGCTTCAAAAATCACCGTCAACACTATGGCGCGTAGCAATAGCGAGCCGACGGCTTCCGTCGAGAGATTCGCCGCCAGACGGCGGGTTCGCGTTTTGAGGCCAAAAACCACCATCGCCAGTCCGGGCAACAGCGCCATCAGGTGGGAGAACCAGCCGGGCATCACCATCAATTGCCCGAAACGCACCAGCGGTGAGGCGTAGGGCAGGTTGATACTGCCGCTGGGACCGAGGATATACAGCTGCAGGCCGAGCAGCGCCAGCAGGCCTGCGAGCGTCGCCACGAAGCTCGGCATCCCGACGCGGGTATACAGCAGGGCGTAAATAAGGCCGACGCCGAGGCCGCACAGCAGCGCGACGGCAATCGCTGCGGACACCGGCCAACCGGCATTCACCCACAGTACGCCGACTATTGCCGAGGCGAGGCCGCTCATGGAACCGACGGAGAGGTCGATCTCTCCGAGCATCAGCACGCAGACGATACCCAGCGAAATAAAGCCCACGGTGGCGCAGTCAAACAGCAGGTTGACCAGGTTATTGGGGGCGATAAACACCGGGTTAAGATAAGTGAATACCAATGAGATCACGATCAGGCCGGCGATGACCGGCGCGGTGCCGAGATCGCCGGTCCTGATGCGATTGATTTGCGCACGAACCACGCCGAACAGGCCATCGTTGTGGCGGACGCGCTCATCGCTACGATCCAGGGCAGGGCGAGATTCTATCTTGCTGTTCATAACGTTAACTCACTTCAGCAGAACGTAACTGTGATTTCCGCTCGACACGGCGTGACACGGCATTCTCGGTCGCACCGGTAATCGCCGCCACCAGATCCTGGTTTGATGCATCGGGGGTGAAAATGCCTTTGTTGCGCCCCAGTCGCAGGACCACAATCCGGTCGGCAACCGCGCGCACGTCTTCCATGTTGTGGCTGATAATAATGACCCCAAGCCCACGCTCTCGAACGCGCTCAATCAGGTTCAGCACCTCTGCGGTCTGCGCGACGCCGAGCGCGGCGGTGGGCTCATCGAGCATGATGATTTTGGGGTTCATCAGCAGAGAACGCGCAATCGCCACGGTCTGGCGTTGGCCGCCGGAGAGCGAAGCGATCGGCTCGCGCACCGACGGGATCCTGGCCGCCAGCTCCTGCAGCAGGGTCCACGCCCGGACCTCCATCGCGACTTCATCAAGCTGGAAAGGCGAGATCTCGTGGCCTAAAAACAGGTTGGCCACCACATCGAGATTTTCGCACAGCGCTAAATCCTGAAAGACCGTGGCAATGCCGTATTCCAGCGCTTTGCCAGGGCTGTCGAGGGTGATGATGTTACCGTCGAACTCAATGGTCCCGGCGGTGGGCTGGTGTACGCCGGCGAGGATTTTCACCAGCGTTGATTTACCTGCGCCGTTATCGCCGACCAGCGCGACCACTTCTCCGGCGTGGACTTCCAGCTCGATATCGGTCAATGCGCTGACCGCACCGAAGTGTTTCGAGACCTGACTCAGTTTCAAAATGGGTTGCCTGGTGCTGGCGACATGGTCTGGTTTTGGTGTGTGTTCGTGCGACTGTGCTTGCAACATAAAAGAGACCTCAATCATGGCGAAACTACGCCCGCCGCAGAAGGCGGGCGCAGGGACATCACTGTTTCTCGATACCTAATTTCTGGCAGGCTGCGGCGTAGTCGCCGCTGCAAACCTGAGCGTAGGTCTGGATCTTTTTATCGAAGATTTCCGCTTTGATATTTTTTGCTGTGATCACCGCCGGGGTAAACAGCTGTGAAGGTGTGTTGTACAGCGTGGTGCTCGCCTGTGGTTTCTTACCCTGGATTAACTCCACGGCCACTTTTGCCGCGGCGGCGGCAACGATTTCTGACGGTTTGGAAATGGTGTTGTACTGGTCACCGGCAATAATGAGCTGCAGTGCGGCGATGGTCGCGTCGTTACCGGTGACCGGCGGGACAGGCTGAACGCCGGCGGCTTTGAAGGCGGCAATCGCGCCACCGCCGGTGCCGTCATTGGCGGCAACCACGCCTTTAATCTTGTCGCCAAAGCGGGTTATCTGCCCGGCAGCCCACTCCTGCGCTTTCGGCGGCGCCCACTCCGGGGTATCAAACTCGGCCAGCGTAGCGTAGCCCGATTCTTTCAGCCCGCGATGAATACCATCGCGGATCAGCCCCGCGGCGGCATCGGTCGGCGAGCCGTTAATCTGCAGAACCCCGGCTCCTTTCGGCACACCGCTCTCTTTCAGATGGTTGACCAGTGATTGGGAAATGGCGTAGCCGATACCTTCGTTATCAAAAGAGACGTAAAAATCCGCCGGTTTACCGGGGATTGGTCGGTCATAGGCGATCACTTTCACATCCTGCGCCTGGGCATTTTCTACCAGAGCGGCGGCGGCAGAAGAGTCAACCGGGTCGAGTACGATAATCTTCGCCCCCTGAGCAATGACCGAGTTGAACTGCTGCTGTTGCAGCGTCGCGCTGGCGTTGGCGTTTTGATAAATGACCTTACAGTCCGCGCACAGCTTGCTCATTTCGGCTTTGAAGCCCGGGAAATCATGCTGCTCATAACGCGTGGAGGCCTGATCGGGCATTAAAAAGGCCACGGTAGCGGATTCTGCAGCCTGTGCCGAGGCGGCCAGGCTGCCGGAGATTGTTGCGAGTGCGATAAAAATATTACGGTAATTCATTGTATTACCCTCTTTTTTATAGGCGTGTTCCCGCCGGACTTCAGCCGACGACACTCAGACTTTTTTAATAAGAGTTACCAATAATTCACATGTAGGATACTTCGGCTTCACATTTGCTCAACCGATGAAGCAGGATTACCATTGCCTAAAAAAGGAGTCAAGAAATGGAAAAATGTCGATGCAGATCTGTGACTGGTCGCAAATAATTGAACAAAAAACCAGCAGGGAATTTGACCGAAACGCGGGCGAAAAAAACGGTGGGGTGAGGGCGAAAAGGGGGCAAAAAAATGGGCGGTAGAGAACCGCCCGAGGGATTACGCTTCGCTGAGGAACAGCTCCAGCAGCGAGTTTAAAAACAGCTTACCGTGCTCGGTTATCTGCCAGTATTGCGCATCTTCGGTCAGATAGCCCTGGGCGAGGGCGGCCTCGATTTGCGGACGGATCGTGCTTTCATCCAGGCCGGTATAGCGGCTGAACTCATCGCGTGGCGCCGCTTCCAGCAGACGAAAGCGGTTCATAAAGAACTCGAACGGCTTATCGCAGGCCTCCACATCATGCTGGCGTTCGAGGTAACGACCCTCCATGTAACCGCGCGGGTGGCGGGTTTTCGCCGTGCGCAGAATTCGCCCGTCCGGGAAGGTGATTTTGCCGTGCGCGCCGCAACCGATGCCAAGGTAGTCACCAAAGCGCCAGTAGTTCAGGTTGTGCTGACACTGGTAGCCAGGTTTGGCGTAGGCCGAGGTTTCATATTGCTGGTAGCCCGCAGCGCTCAGCAGAGCATGGCCCTGCTCGTAGATGTCCCACAGCGCGTCGTCATCCGGCAGCACCGGCGGACGGGAGCCGAACAGCGTATTTGGCTCAATGGTCAGCTGATACCAGGAGAGATGCGGCGGATTGAGTTCGATGGCCTGGCGTAGATCGTCCAGCGCCTCTTCCAGTGACTGATCCGGCAGGCCGTGCATCAGGTCGAGGTTAAAACTGCGCAGCCCGAGGCCGCGGGCCAGATGCGCCGCACGTTTGGCCTCGTCAGGGCCGTGAATACGGCCAAGGCGCTGCAGCTTAGGTTCACTAAAACTTTGTACCCCGATGGAGATGCGATTGACCCCTGCGCGCTGATACTCAACGAAGCGATCGGCCTCCACGGTGCCAGGGTTGGCCTCCATGGTGATCTCCGCATCGGCGGCCAGCGGCAGGCAGGCGCGTACACCATCCAGCAGGGTTTGCATTGCCGGGCCAGAAAGCAGGCTCGGCGTACCACCGCCGATGAAAATAGTGCCGATTTCACGACCCTGGGCGTAGGCGGCATCGGCCCGCAGGTCGCTCAGCAGATGCTGCACGTAATCGTCGTGCGGCACCTCGCCTTTCAGCGCGTGCGAGTTGAAGTCGCAGTACGGGCATTTCTGCACGCACCAGGGAATATGAATATACAGGCTCAGAGGCGGCAAATTAGCCATTACGTAATGCTTCCAGTAACAGTTTCAACGCGCGTCCACGGTGGGAGATCGCGCTTTTTTCTTCACGGCTGAGTTCCGCTGCGGTTTTACCCTCAGACGGTACAAAGAAGATCGGGTCGTAGCCGAAGCCACCCTGGCCTGCTGCCTGACGGGTAATCACGCCCGGCCAGCTGCCGTGGCAGACGATCGGTGTCGGGTCAGCCGCATGGCGCAGATAGACCAGCACGCAGTGGAACTGCGCCTGGCGTTTGTCATCCGGAACGTTCTGCAGGGCATCCAGCAGCTTTTCCAGATTCTGCTGGTCGCTGGCGTCTTCACCGCTGTAACGTGCCGAATAGATCCCCGGCGCGCCGCCCAGGGCATCGACCGCAATACCGGAGTCGTCAGCAATCGCCGGTAAGCCGGTGACCTGAGCGGCATGGCGGGCTTTCAGAATCGCGTTTTCGATAAAGGTCAGCCCGGTTTCCTCGGCGGAATCCACGCCCAGCTCGGTTTGAGCGACGATATCCAGACCAAAATCTTCCAGCAGCGAGGCCAGCTCGCGGACCTTCCCGGCATTACCGGTGGCGAGAACAACTTTTTGCATCATTAATCCTGTTTATTCTGTCAGCGCCGCGACCGCGGTCGGGATCTGTTGCGGGTTGATGATTTTTATCTGTTTGTGGCGGCCAAGTTCCCCTTTTTCAAGAAGTACCTGGCTTTTTGCGACACGAAACTGTTTGGCGAGGAATTTAACCAGATGGGCGTTAGCCTGGCCATCAACGGGTGGTGCGGTAATGGCGACTTTGAGTTCGTCGCCATGTAACCCAACAATGCTATCACGGCTGGCCTTGGGCTGAATATACAGCCGCAACACCAGCCCGTCAGCGCAGAGTTCGACGGCACTCATAGCGCCATCCATAACCCCGGAAGCAGAACGTTGCCGGTTGCCTGCAGCAGTTCAGCGACGCCCATATTGACCACGTACAGCAGCAGAACCAGTACCATCGGCGAGAAGTCGATTCCGCCCATCGACGGCAACATTTTGCGAATCGGGCGCAGCAGCGGGTCAGCCAGCTGCATCAACACAAACTCAACCGGGCTGCGGCCCTGGCTTACCCAGCTCATGATCGCCATCAGCAGCAGCACCCAGAAAATCAGCAGGCCGATGGTTTTGAGCAGAATCAGCAGCGCGGAGATCCAGATTATCGGCTGGAAGGTGACCACCATAAACAGCACGATGGCTTTCACCACGCAGAGAATAAATGCGATCAGCAGCGATGAGCTGTCGATGGGACCCATAGCCGGGATAATGCGGCGCAGCGGCCCGACGACAGGTTGGGTGACCTTAACGATAAACTGCGAAAAAGGATTGTAAAAGTCGCAGCGTGCCCACTGCATCCAGACGCGTAGCAACATGATCATTGTGTAAAGCTCAATGACGGTTGCCAGCAGGAAAGTCAACGTCTTCATGGCGTTCCTCAGATTCCTTAATTATTGCTATAGTCGCGCGCACCGAAAATTGCGGTACCGATGCGCACCATGGTGCTTCCCGCCGCGATTGCGGCTTCCATATCGTCCGACATGCCCAGAGATAATGTATCGACCGTAGGGTATTGCGTTTTCAATCGCGCAAATGCTACCGCCATTTGTTGGGCCACGGCAAACTGCCTTACATATTCTGACTCTGGTGCCGGAATTGCCATCAGCCCGCGTAGCTGCAGGTTTGGCAGGGCGGCAATCTCTGCTGCCAGGGCATCCAGCGCGTCCGGAAGAATGCCAGATTTGCTCTGCTCGTCGCTAATATTTATTTGAATCAATACGTTCAGCGGCGGCAGGTGCGAAGGGCGCTGTTCACTTAATCGCGTGGCGATTTTCAGACGATCGACGGTGTGGCACCAGTCAAAATGTTCTGCTACCAGACGACTTTTGTTGGACTGTAATGGCCCAATAAAGTGCCATTGCAGATGGCTGGCGCCGGCCTGCTGGAAGTGGCGAATTTTCTCCACTCCTTCCTGAACATAGTTTTCACCAAAAGCCACCTGGCCTGCTGCCATCGCCTCTTCAATCGCGCTCGCAGGTTTTGTTTTACTCACTGCAAGCAACATCACTTCTGCTGGATCGCGGCCGCAACGTGCGGCAGCGTCTGAGATTTTGTCCCGGACCTGTGCCAGGTTATGCGCAATATCGTTCATATTCCGAGGATGAGTTATGGAGCTGGAAGAAATTGTGGCCCTTAGTGTAAAGCATAACGTCTCCGATCTACACCTGTGCAATGCGTCACCACCCCGCTGGCGGCGACAGGGAAAACTGGAACCAGCGCCATTTCACACGCCAGATATCGTGCAACTGCTTCATGAGCGGCTCAACGATAAGCAGCTCGCGCACTGGCAGGCCAACGGACAGGTCGACTTTGCCTTAACGCTGGCCAGCGGACCGCGGCTGCGAGCCAGTGCTTTTTGCCATACGCGTGGCGTATCGCTGGCGTTGCGCCTGCTGCCGGAAAGTTGCCCTCAGCTCCCCACGCTCCGGGTCCCGGACGCGATAACGGAGCTGCTGAATGAAGAGAGCGGTTTGATTCTGGTGACCGGCGCCACCGGCAGCGGGAAGTCCACCACCCTGGCGGCGATGGTCCATCATCTTAATCAGCAGCGTGATGGCCATATTCTGACCCTCGAAGATCCGGTGGAGTTTATACACCGCAGCGAGCGCTGCCTGGTTCAACAACGTGAAATTGGGCGCGACTGTCCTTCCTTTACCTCTGCCCTGAGGGTAGCGTTGCGCCAGGACCCCGACGTTATTTTGCTGGGGGAGCTGCGCGACAGCGAAACCATCCGTCTGGCATTGACCGCCGCAGAGACCGGCCATCTGGTGATGGCGACGCTGCATACCCGTGGTGCGGCTCAGGCCGTCGAGCGCCTGGTTGATGTTTTTCCTGCACAGGAGAAAGAGCAGGTCCGCAGCCAGCTGGCGGGAAGTCTATGTGCCGTTCTTGCCCAGAAATTGTTACCTACTGTGTCAGGCGACAGAATTGCGCTATACGAGCTTTTGGTGAATACCCAGGCGGTGGCAAATTTGATCCGTGAAGGGAAAACCCACCAACTGCCTGGGGTGATGCAAACCGGGCAGCAGGCCGGAATGCAGACTTTTACGCAAAGTTTTCAACAGCGTGTGGCATTCGGTCTGTTATAAGCGTTGATATATTATTCAGTTGTCATGCCAGTTGGGTGTTATCGCAATGTTTTATTAATGTTTGTGGTTATTGCAGATGAATATTAATCAGCGTAAATGACCAGGCTAAATGAATGACGAAGGTCAGGCCTGTAGTGCATTGTTCTCTCATATTTAAGAAAAAAATAAGATTATCTTTTGACACTTTTCGTAGGTTCGACTTATGCTGTTTGTGGGAATAGGACTTTTCCCATGAAATATTGTTTTAATTTGTAAATTTATTAATTTTTTGTAATTTTAAGTTTAATTAACTTAACCGCCATGATGGTGGGTAGCTTGCTAAGGAGAGTTTTAAGTGATTAATTTATCAGGTAATTATTCTGGTTCTCGTCAGGTTGTATTTATTACTCATCCGTCAATTCAGAGTAAGGCATTTGCCTCGTATCTGACGGATTCATTGTCGGTTATGGTGACGATTCATAATATCAATAAGCCGCTGACTCAGCGTTTGCCGAAAGAGGCTGTAATATTGTTTGATATTGCCGTGTCGAATAAAAAGCTGAATGGCCTGTGGCGAGATATTATTCGATCATATGCTGACAGCCCGCGTTTGTTGATTATCAACAGCGCGCAAAAATATGAACTCTATGAGATGGCGCAGTGGCCGGCACTGTACGGCGTCTTCCGCCATGACGATGATGAATCGCGCTTAATTGAGGGCGTTAAGGCCGTACTAAATGGCGAACAGACGGCTGAATTGAGCGTGATGCACCCGGCGATGTATGCCGCGGATCATGCATCGATCCCTGCGGAAAGCTCGCCGCTGACCGAGCGTGAGTGCGAAATTCTGAATGAGTTACGCTGTGGCGCCACCAATATGGATATTGCCCGGGCATTGTTCATCAGCGAAAACACCGTACGTACTCATCTGTACAACGTTTTCCGTAAGCTGAGCGTGAAAAACCGTACCCAGGCAGTCAGCTGGGCAAATGAACATTTGCGTCACTAAGGTAATAGAACGGACAAAGTAAGCGATGGCGCCATGCGATGTGCATAAGAAGGCGCCATCCGCCTTGTGGGGTGACTCAGAAACCTTGCTCGAAGTAGCTTTCGAGAATAATCACCGCAGAGGCTGAATCAATACTGCCTTTGTTCAGGGCGCGGAACCCGCCGTGCTCGAATAGCCCGGCACGGGCTTCCACGGTGCTCAGGCGCTCGTCGTGTAAGGTGATTTTCACCCCAAAACGGCCATGAATTTTATTGGCAAAATTACGTGCCCGCGCGGTCAGTGGCTGCTCGGTGCCGTCCATATTCAGCGGCAGCCCAACGATAACGGCTTCTGGTTGCCACTCTTTAAGCAGCTTTTCGATCAGGTTCCAGTCCGGTTTGCCGTCCTGTGCTTTCAGGGCCGGAAGAGGGCGGGCAGTCCCGGTAATTCGCTGGCCGACGGCGACGCCGATGCTTTTGGTGCCGAAATCAAAACCCAGTAATGTTCCGCTCATCATGCGTGCCCCGCGACGCCAGACATCGTCACAATATCGATACCAATCAGCTTAGCCGCGTCGCGCCAGCGGTCGGCAATCGGGGTTTTAAACAAAATATTCTGATCCGCCGGGGCCGTCAGCCAGGCATTATCCAGAATCTCCTGCTCCAGCTGTCCTTTCTCCCAGGAGGAATACCCGAGGGCGACCAGCACGTTGTCTGGCTGCTTATCCGTACCGAGTGTTTCCAGCACGTCACGGGAAGTGGTAATTACCGTGTTATCGGAAATGCGAATGCTGGAGGAAAAATCAGACGGTGGTGAGTGCAGAATAAAACCGCGGTCTTCTGCTAGAGGGCCACCAAGCATCACCGGTTTATCCAGACGAATATCCGGGTTACGCGGCTCGGCGACAATCTTTAACTTCTCCAGAATTCCGTCAATCTGCAGGTTTTCCAGCGGCTTATTGATGATAATCCCCATGGCGCCATCCTCGTTATATTCGCAGATATAAACCACGGAGCGGCGGAACATAGGATCCTGAAGAGCAGGCATGGCAATCAGAAAGTGATGCTGTAAATTCATTGTCAGAGGTTCTGTTCCTGGTTCAAAAAGCAGCATCCAGTATGCGGGTAAACCCTGGACCTGTCGATTCAACTTTATCTTTCAGCCGACAGATGCGTTGATTTCCTCGCTCGAACCGGTCACATAGTAAACTATGCTCCCGGTCTCTCGCTGCGTCATCGCCTTCCTGTCAGCTGAAATCTTTCGTTGAATCTAGCTAAAGATGCGTAGATTGTTTCGCCTGGACCGGTCACATAGTGGACGATGTCCTGGATTCTCATGAGGGGCGCTCTGCCCCTTTGCGCAGGCTATTCAGCCTGCGGCGTGAACCCGCTTATTTGCCGAGACGCTTTTCGATAGCGTCCATCAGCATACCGGTGATGGAGATCGGGAAGGCGGCTTCGATTTCACGCACGCAGGTCGGGCTGGTCACGTTAATTTCCGTCAGGCGATCGCCGATGATATCCAGGCCAACAAAAATCAAACCTTTGGCCTTCAGCGTCGGGCCGACACGGCGGGCAATAGCCCAGTCGCTCTCGCTTAACGGACGCGCTTCACCGCGACCGCCGGCGGCCAGGTTGCCGCGGGTTTCACCGCCCTGAGGGATACGCGCCAGGCAGTAAGGAACCGGCTCACCGTCGACAACCAGCACGCGCTTATCGCCATCTTTGATAGCCGGCAGATAGTTCTGCGCCATGCAATAACGGCTACCCAGCTCCGTCAGCGTTTCCGCAATCACCGGCAGGTTAGGATCGCCCTCTTTCACGCGGAAAATGGAGGTGCCGCCCATCCCGTCTAGCGGTTTAAGAATAATGTCACCGTGTTTCTCCCAGAAGGCTTTCAACTGGGCCTTATTACGGGTGACCAGGGTTTCCGGCGTCAGGTCGGCGAACCAGGCGGTAAACAGCTTCTCGTTACAATCGCGCAGGCTCTGTGGCTTGTTGACGATCAGCGTACCTTTATCTTCGGCGCGCTCCAGAATGTAGGTGGCATAAATAAACTCGGTATCGAACGGCGGATCCTTACGCATCAGAATCACGTCGAGGTCCGCCAGCGGCAGATCCTGCTCGCCGGTGAAGTCGTACCACTTATCGTAATTCTGCTCCACGCTCAGCGTACGCGTGCGTGCGCGCGCTTCACCGTTGATTAAGTACAGGTCGTTCATCTCCATATAATGGAGTTCATAGCCGCGACGCTGCGCTTCCAGCAACATGGCGAAGCTGGTGTCTTTCTTGATGTTGATAGTTGCGATGGGGTCCATCACGATGCCGAGCTTGATCATTGTTATTCTCCGTTAACGCTTCAACCTAAGTCGCCAAAACGCACCTGCAGGGCGGTGATGGCAGTGAGCGCAGTTGTCTCTGTACGCAGAACGCGCGGTCCCAACAGAATATCAGTAAACTGGTAGCGAGCGGTCATCGCGATCTCTTCCGCCGACAGACCGCCTTCCGGCCCAATCAGCAAACGAACGCGCTCGACCGGCAGCGGCAGCGTGTTAATACTGGCGCTGGCACGCGGGTGCAGGTTGAGCTTCAGGCTATCATCCTGCTCGGCACACCAGGCTTCCAGCTGCATCGCCGGGCGAATCTCCGGCACCACGTTGCGACCGCTCTGCTCACAGGCGGCAATGGCAATTTTTTGCCATTGTTGGATCTTTTTCTGCAAACGTTCGGCATCCAGTTTAACGCCGCAGCGTTCGGAAAACAGTGGCGTTATGAGGCTTACACCGAGTTCAATCGATTTTTGAATGGTGAATTCCATCTTTTCGCCGCGCGACATCACCTGGCCGAGGTGGATATGCAGCGGTGACTCACGGTCGTCGGTCTCAGCGCTGAGTACCTCAACCAACACGTTTTTTTTGCCCGCTTCAGCGATTACCGCGTTGAACACCTGATTACTGCCGTCAAAAAGCTGAATCTCCTGGCCTTTACCCATACGTAATACGCGGCCAACGTGGTTGGCGGCATCATCAGAAAGGGCGATTTGGCTACCTACCGTAATAGGCTCCGGGTGGTGGATGCGAGGGATGCGCATGCTTGATATTCCGTTCTACGCGCAGGCCCACCGTTGCCGAAAGGCCGGAGGATGAACCTGCAAATTAACAATTGTCGCTAGTGTAGGTTAGCTCTTTTGCGCCTGGCAAGCTTGCTGGACATATGGATTGTGGTTGCCCTGAATTTTAGCGATACGTTCGTCGCGTTCGCACTCCCAGGAGGTCACCGGATACATCTTATCCCAGGCGGTAAACAGCTGGGTTTGCTGACGTGAGAGAGTCAGCTGATAGGTATCACGCATATAGAAGTAGGTGCGGGCGATAGCACCGCGAGCGCGGGCTGGTGGCTCGGCGACTTTGTCTTTGAAATCGACTTTCATGGTGCACTGGCCGTACTGGCCTTCGCCGCCGTTCCATTGACCATACATAAAGTTTGCGCGATCGCCGTTTACCTCACCGACCGCCGGTTGCAGGTTGTGCATATCGCTTTCTATTTTGCGATACACCGGGTCTTTGGCGCAATTTTTACGCCCGCCATCCTGCCAGCACTGGCGCTGATGGCCAAACTGCCACGCGGGGACAACGTGCTCCCACTCTACCCGGCTGGCGCGGTTTTCATTTTTACGCACTTTATAACCGCAAGACTCCAGATCGATAACGCCTTTTTTCCCCTGCCAGTTAATTTTACAGCCGCAGTAAAAATCACCGGGCGCGTCGGCATTCACTTTCACACCGGCGGTTTTGGCCTGAGAAAAACTGTTGATTCCTTCGGCCGCAACCTGGCCACTGAACGCCGCGGTCAATAACGCCGCGGCAATAACATCAATACGGGACATCGTAAACTCCGTGTCAAAACGAGCCCGCAACGTAGCGAATACGATTGTCAGATGCAATCAGCCAGATCAGAAAATTTCCAGTTATACCCGATATTTACTCTTCAGCGACCAGCAGATCGCCGCAGCGCACGCAGCGGTAAGTCGCCTCGCCCCGTACCACACGATTGTGGCGGCGAACGGTGAGCTGATGCTGCTGGCACTGACAGCGATAGGGGAAGGTGTTCTGGCGAACGGAGTCGAGTTCGAATCGATGGGTGCGTTTGGCTTCGACGCCCAGTACGCTTTCCATCATCCATTTCCACTCTTTCCCGTGTGGCGCCACGCGGCCGAAGTGTTTCCACGTCAGCAAATGCGCCAGCTCATGAGGCACTACCTCGTCAATAAAGTCCTGTTGGTTTTCCAGTAGCAGCACCGGGTTGAGGCGAATTTCGTTTTTTTCCAGCCAGGCGGTGCCGGCGGAGGTTCCGCGCTGCTGATAGACCAGCGTTGGTTCTGGGTACTGGCGGCCCAGTTTGAGGTTCGCCTGGGCAAGTTTTTCCCGCAGGCTGCGCATGACGGCCTGTTGAATGGCGATGGGGATGCGGGGTGTTTTCATAGCGCCAGAGGATAGTGCGCTGTGACGGGGAGAGCAAGGGAAAGACGCTTCCTCCCGGCGTAGGGAGGAAGCGTAGAAGGTTAGTTGCGAGCGCCGATTTCGCGCAGCTTACGGCCGCTCATCAGGTTACGTTCGATGTGCTCCAGCGAAACGCTTTTGGTTTCCGGGATAAGCCACAGTGTCACGAAAATAAACAGCACGTTCAGACCACCGTAAACCCAGAAGGTGTTCGCGCTGCCCAGCGAATTAAGCATGGTCAGGAAGGTCGCACCGACGATCATATTGGCAATCCAGTTGGTCGCCGTTGAACAGGTGATACCGAAATCGCGGCCTTTAAGCGGCTGAATTTCAGAGCACAGCACCCAGATCAGCGGACCGGCGCTCATGGCGAAGCCAACGATAAACATCAGCAGCATCAACACGGAGAAGTACTGTGCAGCCGCAGAGTGGATCCCGATGTGCATCATTGAGCCCAGCACGCCCATACCGACGGCCATCACGATAAAGCCGAGGATCAGCGTTGGCTTACGGCCCCAGCGGTCAACCAGTCCGATGGCGATAAAGGTCGCCAGCACGTTGGTCAGACCGACGATCACGGTCCCCCACATCTGCTCGGTGGTGTTCGCATAGCCTGCCAGTTCAAAAATTTTCGGCGCGTAATACATGATGACGTTCATGCCGGTGAACTGTTGCATCACCTGCAGCAGAACACCAAGGAACACCGCGCGACGGAAGTTACTGTTTTCTTTAAATAACGCCCAGCCAGACTGTTTGATCTTCAGGCTTTCACGGATTTCATCCAGCTCGCGTTTGGCTTCGGCGCTGGTATCACGCAGACGCAACAGTACGCGTTCGGCATCCACGAAACGGCGTTTGGCGGCAAACCAGCGCGGGCTGTCCGGCAGGAAAATCACGCCAACCAGCAGCAGAATCGCCGGGATGATAATAACGCCCAGCATCCAGCGCCATGCGCCGCTGTAGCTGAAGGCGGTGTCCGACAGGTAGGCGCCAAGGATCCCGATGGTGATCATCAACTGATACATCGAAATCATACTGCCGCGGATTTTTTCCGGGGCGATTTCAGACAGGTACAGCGGTGCGGTATACGAGGCGACACCAACCGCCAGGCCAAGCAGCACGCGGGAAATAAGCAGGACTTCCACGTTCGGCGCTGCCGCTGAGAACAGCGAACCGGCAACGAACAGGATAGCGCCGATCATCAGGCTTTTTTTACGGCCGAGGCGGAAGGAGAGCCAGCCGCTGCCCACGGCACCGACGGCGGCACCGAACATCATGGAACTCACTACCCATTCCTGAGTGTGAGCGCTTATCTGGAACTCGTTGGCAATAAAAGGTAAGGCACCCGCAATGACACCGATATCGAGACCGAAAAGCAGGCCTGCCAGCGCGGCGAGGAAACAGACAAAGAACGTCATCGTTTTGTTCGAGCGCCCTTGTTTTTTGTTGTCAGGCATAACGCCCTCCAGTTGAGTTATTGATTCTGTCGGTGGTTAGAGTAGGGGAGTCGATGGCAAAAAAATGTGATAGTAATCACGACTGTGTAAACGGTTACACTAGAGTAAAGAAATGTAATCTGTTAAATATTATTAAATTCAAATAGATATGCGATTATAAAGCTGGCTTAAAAAGCGATAATCAGACAATGCTGAAACATTATGCAACATAGTGAAAGGTTGTTTCATTAATCGATAGTCGCGGTTAAAGAGTGGCGTTTATGCTCATGTAATCGCTTTCATTTAGTGGCCAAAGGGAAATTAGCGTAGCGGCAGAAAACGGCACAGGGAGCTGGAAAGGCGAGGAAAGGGGGCAATAAAAAGGCCAGCACGAGGCTGGCCTTTTCAGTAGCAAAGCGGCGGGATTATTTCAGACCGGCAGCTTCACGCAGCAGTGCGGCTTTGTCGGTTTTTTCCCATGGGAAATGTTCGCGACCAAAGTGACCGTATGCGGCGGTTTCTTTGTAGATCGGGTGCAGCAGGTCCAGCATCTGGATCAGGCCGTATGGACGCAGGTCGAAGAATTCACGCACCAGCAGAGTCAGCTGCTCAGAGGCGATTTTCTCGGTACCGAAGGTCTCTACCATGATGGACGTTGGTTCAGCCACGCCGATGGCGTAGGAAACCTGAATCTCACAACGGTCAGCCAGGCCAGCAGCAACGATGTTTTTCGCCACATAACGGGCTGCGTATGCCGCGGAACGGTCAACTTTAGATGGATCTTTACCGGAGAACGCACCGCCGCCGTGACGAGCCATGCCGCCGTAGGTATCTACGATAATTTTACGACCGGTCAGACCGCAGTCGCCCATCGGGCCGCCGATAACAAAGCGTCCGGTTGGGTTAATGAAGAATTTGGTGGCGCTGCTCAGCCATTCGGTCGGCAGAACTGGCTTGATGATCTCTTCCATCACCGCTTCCTGCAGTGATTTCTGATCGATATCTTCGGCGTGCTGAGTCGACAGAACAACCGCGTCGATGCCGACGATTTTGCCGTCATCGTACTGGAAGGTCACCTGGCTTTTCGCATCCGGGCGCAGCCACGGCAGGGTTCCGTTTTTACGCACTTCAGCCTGACGCTGCACCAGGCGGTGCGCATAGGTGATCGGCGCTGGCATCAGCACGTCGGTTTCGTTGGTGGCATAGCCAAACATCAGGCCCTGGTCACCGGCGCCTTGTTCCAGCGGATCGGCACGGTCAACGCCCTGGTTGATGTCCGGAGACTGTTTGCCGATGGCGCTCAGTACAGCACAGGAATTGGCATCAAAGCCCATATCGGAATGCACATAGCCAATTTCACGAACCGTGTTACGGGTGATCTCTTCGATATCAACCCATGCGCTGGTGGTGATTTCACCACCCACCAGCACCATGCCAGTTTTGACATAAGTTTCACATGCGACGCGCGCTTTCGGATCCTGCTCGAGGATCGCATCTAACACTGCATCGGAGATTTGGTCAGCAATTTTGTCTGGATGCCCTTCTGATACGGACTCGGACGTAAATAGGTGTTTTGCCATGTTTTATTTTACCTGTGGAGTATTCGTGTAGCTCATACTGTTGTGTGGATTAGCTTTGGCGGATGATTCTACCAAAACTTGCAGGTAGTGACACGAGCAGTCTGAGTGTTAATCAGTATAGACGGATTAACTTCTGGATGGCTATTTTAGGTCAGATCTTAATCCCATTTCCAGCCTTTTTTGATGTGCTTCGCATTTGTGAAAAAAGGCAGGTGGCAATTTTTCCTGCCAATCATCGGCATGCGCATATTTTTATTTTGCTTTTTACCCCGCTTCTCGGTATAAAACGCCGCGCGCGGCTCATTAAAAAAGCGCACGAAAAGCATCTCGTGACGCCACTTCCAGCCGGGTTAAGCAGTCTGTATATACAGAACTCTGCGACGACGTCTTCCCACGTTGTTGTGGTATGTCTAGCTTTGGCTTGTCGCTGGCCCGTTTCGGGGCAGTGTGGAGGTGATACCAGATAATGAACCCACGTTTTTCACTTGATTCGTCGCGTCGTTCTGTCGCGCGTCAATTACCCGCAATCAGCATCTCTCTCATGCAAACCAGCCGATGTTCTTCCCGTCTCGGCGCTTCTCAGGATTCCAGGGCCGGCAGGCTATCTGAAAACTGAACAAGGGCTCTCTTGCTATCGCTATCGCAAGGGTTTTCTCGTGGTTTCTCCGGACTGTCATATAAGGTTCGGGTATGTGTTTTACTATGATATGAATAAGAAACCGGTCGCGCAGTCGCATAGCCAGCACTATCTGCTGGGGTTTAGGACTGTTCATGGGTTGTTATCGCGTCTTTGGACTGCGATAGTAGTTGACTGTTTTATACCCGTTGTCGGTCGTGCCGTCGGGCAACCTGCCTGCGCCACAACGCCGCCAGGGTATACACTTTTTAGAGAATTCGAGGTTCGCGATGTCTGACGACATGTCTTTAGTTTCGCCTTCGTCAGCAGGCGAACACGGTGTACTACGTTCCATGCAGGAGGTTGCGATGAGCTCCCAGGAAGCCAGCAAAATGCTACGTACTTACAATATTGCCTGGTGGGGTAATAACTACTACGACGTTAACGAACTGGGCCATATCAGCGTTTGCCCGGATCCTGACGTCCCGGAAGCCCGCGTCGACCTTGCTGAATTAGTCAAAGCACGCGAAGCGCAGGGGCAGCGCCTGCCGGCACTGTTCTGCTTCCCACAGATTTTGCAGCACCGCCTGCGTTCGATTAACGCCGCCTTTAAGCGCGCGCGTGAATCCTATGGCTATAACGGCGACTACTTCCTGGTTTACCCGATCAAGGTCAACCAGCATCGCCGCGTTATTGAGTCGCTGATCCACTCCGGCGAGCCGCTGGGACTGGAAGCCGGTTCCAAAGCGGAGCTAATGGCGGTACTGGCCCACGCGGGGATGACCCGTAGCGTGATCGTCTGTAACGGTTATAAAGACCGTGAATACATCCGCCTGGCGCTGGTGGGTGAAAAGATGGGCCACAAGGTCTATCTGGTCATCGAAAAAATGTCGGAAATCGCGATCGTGCTGGAAGAAGCTGCGCGCCTGAACGTCGTTCCGCGCCTGGGTGTGCGCGCACGTCTGGCATCGCAGGGTTCCGGTAAATGGCAGTCTTCCGGCGGTGAAAAATCGAAGTTCGGCCTGGCTGCTACTCAGGTATTGCAGCTGGTTGAGATTCTGCGGGCTGCGGGGCACCTGGAAAGCCTGCAGCTGCTGCACTTCCACCTCGGCTCGCAGATGGCCAACATTCGCGATATCGCCACCGGCGTGCGCGAGTCGGCTCGTTTCTACGTCGAGCTGCATAAGCTGGGCGTGAATATTCAGTGCTTTGACGTCGGCGGCGGCCTCGGCGTCGACTATGAAGGGACCCGTTCGCAGTCCGACTGCTCGGTGAACTACGGCCTGAACGAATATGCCAACAACATTATCTGGGCGATTGGCGATGCCTGTGAAGAGAACGGTCTGCCGCACCCGACGGTGATTACCGAATCCGGGCGTGCGGTGACGGCGCACCACACCGTGCTGGTCTCCAACATCATTGGTGTTGAGCGCAACGAATACACCGAAGCGACCCCGCCGGCGCAGGACGCGGCGCGTCCGCTGCAAAGCATGTGGGAAACCTGGCAGGAGATGCACGAGACCGGCAACCGTCGCTCGCTGCGTGAATGGCTGCACGACAGTCAGATGGATCTGCATGATATTCACATCGGCTACTCGTCCGGCACCTTTAACCTGCAGGAACGCGCCTGGGCAGAGCAGCTGTATCTGAACATGTGCCATGAGGTCCAGAAGCAGCTCGACCCGAGCAACCGTGCGCATCGTCCGATTATCGACGAGCTGCAGGAACGTATGGCGGATAAAATTTACGTCAACTTCTCGCTGTTCCAGTCGATGCCGGATGCCTGGGGTATCGATCAGCTGTTCCCGGTAATGCCGCTGGAAGGGCTGAACATGGTTCCTGAACGCCGTGCGGTGCTGCTGGATATCACCTGCGACTCCGATGGCGCCATTGACCACTATGTGGATGGCGACGGCATTGCCACCACCATGCCGATGCCGGAATACGATCCTGAGAACCCGCCGATGCTGGGCTTCTTCATGGTCGGTGCGTATCAGGAAATCCTCGGCAACATGCACAACCTGTTCGGTGATACCGAAGCGGTAGACGTGTTTGTGTTCCCTGACGGCAGCGTCGAAGTGGAGCTGTCTGACGAAGGGGATACCGTGGCGGATATGCTGCAATATGTGCAGCTGGATCCCAACACCCTGCTGACCCAGTTCCGCGACCAGGTGAAAAACTCCGGTCTGGACGAGGCGCTACAGGTGCAGTTCCTCGAAGAGTTCGAAGCCGGTCTTTACGGGTACACCTACCTGGAAGACGAATAATGTTTTACGGGCCCTCTCTGCTGTCAGGGGAGGGCACCCGGTCACACTACTGTGATGCCGACTTGAACCCGTACGCATTAACGGCGATAATTCGCACTAACAAGCAGTCCCCTATTCAAACCCTTCCTCGTCGGGCCTAACGACGCGGAGGGGTTTTTTTATATCTGTCATCGACGGTAAAAAGAGGTCATTCTCATGAGCACCTTAGGTCATCAATACGATAATTCCCTGGTATCTAACGCGTTTGGTTTTCTGCGTCTGCCGCTGAACTTCCAGCCGTACGACAGCAACGCCGACTGGGTGATCACCGGCGTTCCTTTTGATGCGGCAACCTCCGGTCGTGCGGGCGGACGTCACGGTCCTGCGGCGATCCGTCAGGTGTCTACCAACCTCGCCTGGGAAGGCAGCCGCTTCCCGTGGAACTTCGACATGCGTGAACGTCTGAACGTGGTTGACTGCGGCGATCTGGTTTACGCCTTTGGCGATGCGCGCGACATGAGCGAACGTTTACAGGCCCATGCGGAAAAACTGCTGGCAGCCGGTAAACGGATGCTCTCTTTCGGCGGCGACCACTTTGTCACCCTGCCGCTGCTGCGTGCTCACGCGAAGCACTTTGGCAAAATGGCGCTGGTGCACTTTGATGCACATACCGACACCTACGCTAACGGCTGTGAATTCGACCACGGCACCATGTTCTTCACCGCGCCGAAAGAAGGCCTGATCGACCCGAATCACTCGGTGCAGATCGGCATTCGTACCGAGTTCGACAAAGATAACGGCTTTACCGTGCTCGACGCTTGTCAGGTTAACGATCGTTCCGTTGACGACATCATCGCGCAGGTGAAACAGATCGTTGGCGACATGCCGGTGTATCTGACGTTTGATATTGACGCGCTGGATCCGGCGTTTGCTCCGGGAACCGGTACGCCGGTGATCGGTGGGCTGACCTCCGACCGCGCGATCAAACTGGTGCGCGGTCTGAAGGATCTGAACATCGTCGGAATGGACGTGGTGGAAGTTGCGCCGTCTTACGATCAGTCCGAGATCACTGCTCTGGCCGCGGCGACGCTGGCGCTGGAGATGCTGTACATTCAGGCGGCGAAAAAAGGCGAATAAGCCTATCCCCGTCATACTTCAAGTTGCATGTGCGTTGGCAATACTCGGCCCATCCTTGGGCCTCGCCCTACGGGCGCTGCGAGCAGCGTTCAAATTCGTTCCTGACGAATTTGTCCTCGCTCACCCCAGTCACTTACTTGAGTAAGCTCCTGGGGATTCTCTGCGTCGCCGCCTTCCTGCAACTCGAATTATTTAGGGTATAGATGCGTTTACTGCTGCTGCGCGACGCATGCGCAGCAGCAATATCCCTCCGGCAAGCAGCGTTATCACCTGCGAGGCCACCAGCACCGAAAAACCTGAGCTCACCGATCCTACCGACTTCATCACCATCCCCATCAGCAGCGGAATAAACGCCGCACAGAGATTACCAATCCCATTAATAATGCCATAGGCACTGCCCACCGCCTGTGGCGATGCATGATGCTGGACCACCGCCGGGATCGCCGCGCCCTGCAGTCCCCAGAAGATGTTGGCCGACAGCATAAACAGCGCCAGCATGGCCGGCTGCTGGCTGAGCATCAGCGCCAGCACCGATCCGGCGGTGAGAAAGCCGCCAACCACAAACAGCAGCGGCGCCTGCTCCGGGCGCATCTTATCGAGCAGCACACCACCGAGAAATTTCGAACCGAGGCTGAGCAAAAAAGGGATCGCGGCCAGAAATCCGGTTGCCTGAAGGGAGAAGTGATGCTCATCGCGCAGCCAGGCTGGCAGCCAGGCGCTGCTGCCCCACAGGTAGCTGAGGGTGGCTATCTAGACCAGCAGGATCCAGCCGAGCAGCGGCGTACGCCATGCCAACAGAAAGGTCTGGCGAAAACCGGGGCTGGCGGCGTTCGCTCGGGCTACCGGGGCAGGTAAAAAACGCCATACCACGCCGCCACCGAGCACCAGGTTCAGTAGCGCCAGGCTGTAAAACGATCCCGTCCATCCCTGGTGTTCCACCAAAAAGGTGATCAGCGGGAAGCCCAGTGCCAGCCCCAAAGAGACGCCCAGAGCGGTGACGGCATTCGGTTTGCCGATGGCCTCGGCGGCAAAGTTATCGCTGATAAAGCGCGTTTTAAGTGAAAACAGCGGGCCTTCCGCTATCCCGAGGATCAGCCGGGCGATCAACATCCCCATCAGCGAACCCAGCAGCGGCGAGATGGCGCAAACCAGCGCCCACAGGACAATACTGCCTAATAACCCCTGGCGGTAATTAAGTTTACTTTCTATCACCGGTGTTAATAACAATGCTGAAAATCCATAACCCAGCAGAAAGCCGGTCATCAGCATTCCTTGTAACATTCTGTTATCATTTAACTGAAAGTGGGCGGCAAAATCAGGATTGAGAATCATCACCGAGATATTTACCCGGTCCACGTAAGAAATGATTATTAGCACCAGAAGTGCGATTGTTCCCTGCCATCTTGCGGTCATTATTATTCTTCTCTCTTGATCAACGATAAGCGATATGGTTATTTTAAATCTCAGTGATAGTTACGTGATGAAAGTGATTCATAGGTGAAACTCATTGTTTTAATTAAATAAATAATTGATTTGTTTCACCGGTGAAACTTTGTCACTCGCCCTATTTATTATTTTTAATGGTCATTTTGAAAATAAGTCAATCATCATTTTCGAAAATATCATCAACCGATTAAATTATTTGTACCTGCCGCTTTAAATATCACAATTTCATATTACAGCGATTTTTCGTGATCAATTGCACACTTAGCTCATTAAATAGCGTTTAGTTAACAAATCCTTCACATTGCCGCTTGACGAAATGTTGAACGCTTTTATATTGACCGTATTAAATAAGAAACAGAGTTTCATATATGAAACAAGGGCCTGGAGGATCGTGATGAGCTGGATAGGCGTATGTGACGCAGAGCAAGTACAGGAAGATTTCCCTTTTAGCGGCAACATCGACGGTAAAGAGATCGGTATTTATCTGATTGAGGGTGAGTACTACGCGCTGGAGGACGTCTGTCCCCATGCCTATGCGCTGTTAAGCCAGGGTTTTGTGGAAGATGGCAAGGTCGAATGCCCGCTGCATGAAGCGGTATTCGACGTCAAAACCGGCCAGTGTCTGCATGGTCCGGGGGGCCGTAACCTCAATCGTTACCCGGTGCGGGTATTCGACAATCAGATCCAGATTACGTTTATCGAGGAGAGTGTGGCATGAGCGAAACCCTGAACTTCAACCCGGCGCTGCCGGAAAGCCGCCAGTTTACGCCGCCCGCAGAAGGCGGGAACGGCAACATTCATAAGCCGGGCGACTATCACAACCTTATCTGGCAAACCCGCAGCCGCGTCCCGGAAAACTGGGAGCTGCAGCTTATCGCCACCCTCGAAACGCTGTTCGAGCAGGGCGCTGAAAGCCTGAGCCAGCTGGTCAATGGGCTGAACGCGCTGAAAATGCACGACCAGCAGGGTGAACCCTGGAGCGAGGCTAGCTTCCAGGCCTTTTTACAGGTCAACGGATACTGAGGATACGGCGATGACGACAACGGTACAGAACTATCTCGATAAAGGGTTACGCGGCCTGTGGTATCCGGTGCTGGCAAGCTGGGAAGTGCAATCCGCTCCGGTGGGGATTACCCGTCTTGGCGAACAAATTGTGGTGTGGCGTAACAAAGATGGTCAGCTGCAGGCGCTGGAAGACCGCTGCCCACATCGTGGCGCCCGCCTGTCGATGGGCTGGAACCTCGGCGATCGAATTGCCTGCTGGTATCACGGTGTCGAAGTGGCCGGCAACGGCGAAGTGAAAGATGTGCCGGCAGTCGATAAGTGTCCGCTGGTGGGTCAGCAGTGCGTACGCAGCTACAACGTCCAGGAAGCGCACGGGGCGATATTCCTGTGGTTTGGCGCCACCGCCGACCAGCAGCCCGAAGAACTGAGCTTCCCACAGGAGCTGGCCGACAGCGATAAGTACAGTAACTTCCTCTGTACCGCGGCCTGGAAATGCAACTATCAGTACGCGCTGGAAAACGTGATGGACCCGATGCACGGCACCTATCTGCACTCCTCATCGCACTCGATGGCGGAAGGTGAACGCAAAGCCGAGATGGTGCTCCAGCCAACGAAAACCGGTTTTATCTTTGAGAAGAAAGGCCAAAGCGGCGTCAACTTTGACTGGGTAGAGCTGGGTAACAGCGGCGCCTACTGGATGCGCCTGTCGATCCCATACAAAAAGCGCTTTGGGCCGGGGGGACACTTCTGGATCGTCGGCATGGTGGTGCCGGAAGATAATGACAACTGCCGGGTCTTTTTCTGGCGTATTCGCGGCGTGCAGGGCTGGCAGCGCGATCTGTGGCGCTTTATGTACCGCAACCGCCTGGAAAAACTGCACTGGGAAGTACTGGAACAGGATCGCGTGGTGCTCGAGAGCCTGGCGCCGAACGCCCGCGATCACGAATACCTCTATCAGCATGATGTCGGTCTTTCCCGCCTGCGCCGGATGATGCAAAAAGCGGCGAAAGAGCAGTTGGCCGCCCGTGAAGCGCCACAGGGAGCCGCCTGATGAATGGCCTGTTAACCGGCAAGCGCATTGTGGTTACCGGCGCGGCGCGTGGACTGGGTTTTCATTTTGCTCAGGCCTGCGCCGAACAGGGGGCTGAGGTCGTGATGTGCGACATCCTGCAGGGCGAGCTGGCGGAAAGCGCCCATCGTCTGCGCGAGCAGGGCTACCGTATCGAATCGCAGACCATCGATCTGGCCGATGCCCTGGCAATTACGCAGGCATTTCAGGCGATCGGCGAGCGGGGAAAGATCGACGGTCTGGTGAATAACGCGGCGATGGCCACCGGCGTCGGCGGCAAAGATATGATCGACTACGATCCCGATCTGTGGGATCGGGTGATGTCGGTGAACGTCAAAGGCACCTGGCTGGTGACCCGGGCGGCGGTGCCGCTGCTGCGGGAAGGTGCGGGGATCGTAAATGTCGCCTCCGACACCGCGCTGTGGGGCGCGCCACGGTTGATGGCCTACGTTGCCAGCAAAGGCGCGGTGATTGCCATGACCCGTTCGATGGCTCGTGAGCTGGGCGAAAAGCGCATTCGTATCAACGCGATTGCCCCAGGGCTGACCCGGGTTGAAGCCACGGAATATGTCCCGGCAGAACGCCATCAGCTCTATGAAAACGGGCGCGCCCTGAGCGGCGCCCAGCAGCCAGAAGATGTTACCGGCAGCGTGGTGTGGTTGTTGAGCGACCTGTCGCGGTTTGTCACCGGGCAGCTGATTCCGGTCAACGGTGGATTTGTTTTTAACTAATGAGGCGAAGCGGTATGGAAAACGATCAGGAAGTGAAATACCTGGTGCCGGGACTGGAGCGGGGATTACAGCTGCTGCTGGCATTTGGCGAACAACATCGCGATCTGACCTTTGCCGAGCTGCATCGGCTGGTGGATATGCCGAAAGCGACCGCCTATCGCGTGGTGCAGACGCTGGAGTACATGGGGTTTCTGGAACGCAACTCGCGCACCAATACCTTCTCGCTGGGGATGAATGTCCTGCGCCTTGGTTTTGAATATATTGCTTCGCTGGACGTGGCGCAGGTCGGCCAGCCGGTGATTGAGCAGCTGCGTGATACCAGTCAATGCAGCAGCCACCTGGCGATCCGCGACGGACGAGACATCATTTATATCGCCCGCGTCAGCGCCGCCGGTTCGCGTATCAATCAGGTGAGCATCGGCACCCGTCTGCCGGTTCATTGCACCTCGCTTGGCCGCATGCTACTGACCGATATCTCACGTCATGACTTTGAACAGTTGTTTCCTGACGAGCGCCTGCCGGGCAACGTGCCGGGGCAAATTCATGACCGCGAAGCGCTATGGCAGATGGTGCAGCAGGACAAAGCGCGCGGCTACGTGATTGGCGAATCCTTCTATCGTCACGGTATCTCCTCCATCGTCTACCCGGTCTACGATCGCAGCGGGCGGGTGGCGGCGGTGGTCAGTATCCTGGTGCCGTCGGATGAGGTCCCGCAAAGCGATCGCGAACGGCTGCAAAACGACGTCAGCATGGCGGCGGACAAAATCTCTGGATTTTTAGGGCACCTGTCACAGGCCAGCTAAATCAATTGTTTAACGGCAGGCGCTTGAATGCGTCGGGCATGTTTTACGCCCAAACCAGGGCGACTGAACGGTAAAGAGGCAACGAACGATGAGTGTAACCGGAATTGAAAAGCTGGAATTTGGCGTTGATGACCTGACCCACAGCGCCAAATTTATGCGTGATTTTGGCCTGAAGGGCGATGCCAGCGGCCAGCGTTTTACCACCCTGAGCGGCGCGCGGGTAGAACTCAACCCGATTGATAGCCCGGACCTGCCTGCGGCTTTTGAAGCAGGCAACACCTTGCGCCGGATGACCTGGGCGGTGGCGGATCGGGCGGCGTTGGATGCACTGCGACCAAAGCTGGCGCAGCAGCCGGCGTTTCGTGAGGTTGACGGCGCCCTCGAGTGCCAGGATCCGAACGGCATGACGCTGCGCGTGCAGGTCACGCAACAAACCGCGGTGGAGCTCAACGTCGAGGCGATCAACCAGTGGGGCGATATCCGCCGCATTGACACTCCCAGCCCAGTCTACGATCGCGCACAGCCGATCAACGTCGGCCATGTGGTGTTCTTTGTTGAAGAGCTGGCGGCGGTTGAGAGCTTCTATCGTGACGTGCTGGGGTTCCAGGTCTCAGACCGCTATATCAACCGTGCGGTATTCCTGCGCTGCGGCGCACGCGGCGGTCATCACAACCTCTTTTTATTACAGCTTCCTAACCGCAAGCGTGGCCTGAACCATGTGGCCTTTACCGTGCGCGATATTCACGAAGTGATCGGCGGCGGCATTGCGATGAACAAAAACGCGTGGAGCACCTTTATTGGTCCAGGCCGTCACCCGGTCTCTTCTGCCTATTTCTGGTACGTCAACAGCCCGACCGGCGGGGCGTTTGAGTACTACACCAACGATGATTTCCTGACGGAGAAGTGGCAGCCGCGCGAACTTGAACACTCGCTGGTCTCCTTTACCGAATGGGCGGTTGAAGGGGGAATCGATCACGATACCCGCCGTCAGCAGAAAAAGCCG
Source organism: Klebsiella sp. B345 (assembly GCF_051131735.1). Classification (NCBI taxonomy): domain Bacteria; kingdom Pseudomonadati; phylum Pseudomonadota; class Gammaproteobacteria; order Enterobacterales; family Enterobacteriaceae; genus Klebsiella; species Klebsiella sp. B345. Next base: position 2,152,994 of record NZ_CP180443.1, on the reverse strand, counting down.
GAGGCGGTATGACCGCGCGGATCGTGATTATCGGCGGCGGCCAGGCGGGCGGCTGGGCGGCAAAAACCCTGCGTGATGAAGGCTTTGACGGCGAGATTTGCGTGGTGGCCGAAGAGGCGTGGGATTTCTACGAGCGCCCGCCGCTGTCAAAAGCGGCGTTGCTGGAGGCCGACGCGCCGCTGCCGCGACTGTTCAGTGAAGAGGCGCAGCAGGCGCTGAATCTCAGCTGGTACCGCCCGCTGCGCGCCGACGCCATCGACCGTGAAGACAAGACGGTGCGCCTGAGCAACGGAGAATCGCTGGGCTACGACACGCTGCTGATCGCCACCGGCGGCCGGGCGCGTCTGCCGGGTGACGCCTGGGAGCAGCATCCTCAGGTGTACACCTTGCGCCACTGGCAGGATGCCCAGCGCCTGAAGCAACGGCTGGCTAGCACCTCGCGGCTGGCGATTGTCGGCGGCGGCTGGATAGGGCTGGAGATTGCCGCATCGGCACGGAAAAGCGGCGTGGCGGTGACCCTGTTTGAACAGCAACCGTTGCTGTGTATGCGCTCGGTAAGCGCGGATGTATCGCAGGAGCTTGAGCGCCTTCATCGCGAGCAGGGCGTTGACATTCGAAGCGGCTGCGGGGCGCTGGAGCTGGAAGATGACCGCGGTCTTCCGGTGATCCACTGCGACGGACAACGTGAAACCTTTGATGCGGTGGTGGTGGGGATCGGCGTGGATCTTAACCTCGAGCTGGCGCAGAAGGCGGGACTGACGGTGGATCGCGGGATCGTCGTCAACGCGCAGGGGCAAACGTCCGATCCGGCGATCTTCGCGGCCGGCGACGTCGCCCGGCACCACCAGTACGGCATATGTATTCAGTCGTGGGCCTTCGCGCAGAATCAGGCTGTGGCCACTGCCAAAGCGATGATCGATCCGCAGGCGGCCGGTTACGACGACGCGCCGTGGCTGTGGTCGGATCAATACGCCTGCAATATTCAGATCCTCGGTATCCCGCAGCCCGGCTGCCGGACGGTGGTACGCCGGGAACCGCGAGGACCGCTGTTCTTCTCGCTTGATGCCAACGGTCGCCTGACTCAGTTGGTGGCGTTTAACGACGCGCGCACCGTCAAGCTGGCAAAACGCTGGATGGCTGCGGGGCGGGATCTGTCCGCCGTACCGCTCGATGACCTGACCTTTTCGCTGATGTCGCTGCGATAAGACACGCGCACCCTTAAGGGGGAGAGATGACCACATTAGAGACAAACGCCGCGCCGGTTGAGGCAAGCGGTGAGGGCGTCTGCACGCCTGAAAAAGCCGTCCGCTGGGCAATTCCGTTGTCGCTGCTGGCCTGCGTGCTGCTGGCATTCTTCGACAAAATCAGCATCGCCGCGCTGTTTTCCGATAGCCATTTCCAGCAGGCGATGGGGATGGAGTTTGACACCACGCGGCTCGGCATCCTGATGAGCGCCTTTTTGCTGAGCTACGGCTTTTCCTCGGTGCTGCTCAGCGGCCTGGGCGACCGTATTGCGCCGCTGCGTCTGCTGACCGGCATGATGGTGGTGTGGTGCATCTTAATGGTGATGATGGGCTTTACGCATAACTACACCGCCATGGTCACGCTGCGCATCCTGCTGGGGATCGCCGAAGGGCCGTTATTCCCGCTGGCGTTCGCCGTTGTTCGCCATTCTTTCCCGCAGCGGCTACAGGCGAGGGCCACGATGCTGTGGCTGCTCGGCACGCCGATCGGGGCGGCGATTGGTTTTCCGCTCTCTATTTGGCTGCTGAACACTTTTGGCTGGCAGAGCACCTTCTTCGTGATGGCGATGCTGACGCTGCCGGTGCTGATCTTTGTGCGCATTGGTCTGCGTGGGGTTCAGCTGGAGAGCAAAACGACCACGGAGAAAGTGTCGCAGGAGGCCCGGCGCGCCGCCCGCCGCGAGCTGTTCGTCAGCCCGCACTTCTGGATGATTTGCGTCTTTAACATCGCCTTCCTGGCCTATCTGTGGGGCATTAACGGCTGGTTGCCAGGCTATCTGGTTAAAGGCAAGGGTATTCATCTGGAGCATGCCGGCTGGCTGTCGTCGATGCCGTTTATCGCCATGCTGCTGGGCGAAGTGATTGGCGCCTGGCTCTCCGATCGTCTCGATAAACGTGCTGCCGCCTGCTTTATTTCGCTAGCCGGGGCGGCGGTTGGTCTGGCAGCGGTGATGCATTCCCACACCCCGCTGACGGTAATTGCGGCTATGAGTTTTAGCACCTTTATGTGGGGCACCGGCGCTCCCAACATTTTCGCCCTGCTGGCTAAGGCGACCCATCCGCGGGTCAGCGCCACCGCCGGGGGCATTTTCAACGGGCTGGGAAACTTTGCCGGTGCCTTGTCGCCGGCGGTGATGGGGGCGCTCATCGCCTTCACTCACAGCATGGATTCCGGATTGATTTTTCTGGCGGTGATGGCGGCGGTGGGCTGCGTCCTGTTACTGCCGCTGCTGAGACGTTACTGAGGATAAAACGATGACTGATTCAACCGTAACTGCAAAACAGGGTATCAAACCTGAACATCTGACGATGGAAGAGTGGGTGGAGTCGCGTATCGCGCGCTTTGAGGGGCGGAAATACGACTGGAACGCGTTGAAGTTCCAGGCCGATTTTGACCCGAAATATCGCCGTGCCCAGATGCGCTATATCGGCACCGGCGCCACCGGCGTCGCCAATGATACCAATACCGTCGCGGCAGAGAACTTCACCTTCTCCACCATGGTGCTGCCCGCGAAATGTGAAGGGCCGCTGCACCTGCACGACGACGTGGAGGAGGTGTTCTTCATGCTCAAAGGGCAGATCACGCTGATGATTCAGGATGGCGATAGCTATACCGAAACCGTACTGCGCGAGCGCGACCTGATTTCCGTCCCGGCGGGGATCTATCGTGGGCTGTTTAACCACGGTGAAGAGGAGGCGCTGATGTGCGTAATGCTGGGGACGAAGAAGCCGAATATCCCGACCTACCCGGAAGATCATCCGCTGTCGAAAGTGAAGCGTAATTAAGGAGGCGCTATGACGGGTTTTCGTGAACAGGGGCAGGGCACGCCATTGATGTTGTTGCACGGCATCAGTTCCGGCGCGGCCTCCTGGCATAAACAGATGGCGCTGTCCGGCTACCGCGTGCTGGCCTGGGATATGCCCGGTTATGGCGAAAGCCCGATGCTGCCGGTTGAGCGGGCCGATGCCGGCGATTATGCCGACGCGCTGGCACAGCTGCTGGACCGCGTCGGCATTGCGCAGACGGTGCTGGTGGGGCACTCCCTCGGCGCGCTGGTAGCCAGCGCCTTTGCGGCGAAGTATCCGCAACGCGTGCGGTATCTGGTGTTAGCCGATGCTGCACAAGGCTACGGTCAGGCAGAGACGCAACAACGGGAAAAGGTCTGGCACAGCCGCCAGCAGCTTATCGCCCAGGGCGCAGAGGTCATCGCGGCCACCCGGGCTGCGAAGCTGCTGCACCCCGGCGCCAGGGCGAGCGATATCGCCACCGTGGCCGCCGGCATGCGCACGCTGCGTAGCGAAGGCTACCTTGCGGCGGCGTGGATGCTGGCGCACGACAATATTCACCGCTGGCTTGGCGACTATCGCGGCCGGTTTGAAGTGTGGTGCGGCGAACAGGACGCGATCACTCAGCCCGAACTGGTTCAGGGGCTGGCGCTGCGCTACGGCATGTCGTACACCGCCATCCCGCAGGCGGGACATGCCAGCTATCTCGATAATGAAACCTTTTTTAATCAACAGCTTTTACGAGTAGGGGAAGAGGTGCGCGATGAATGCACAAATTGAAGGACGTGTTGCGGTCGTCACCGGAGGCTCGTCAGGGATCGGCTTTGAAACGCTGCGTCTGCTGCTGGGAGAAGGGGCGAATGTCGCCTTCTGCGGCCGCAATCCTGACCGCCTCGCCAGCGCCCATGCGGCGCTGCAAAACGAATATCCCGGCGCAGAGGTGTTCTCTTACTGCTGCGACGTGCTTAAAGAAGAAGAGGTTCAGGCGTTTGCCGCTGCGGTGGCTAAGCGCTTTGGCGGAACGGATATGTTGATCAACAACGCCGGGCAGGGCTATGTGGCACATTTTGCCGATACCCCGCGTGAGGCGTGGCTGCACGAAGCCGAGCTGAAACTGTTTGGCGTCATTAACCCGGTGAACGCCTTCCTGCCGCAGCTGGAGCAATCGGATATCGCCTCGATTACCTGCGTCAACTCGCTGCTGGCGCTGCAGCCGGAAGAGCACATGATTGCCACCTCCGCCGCTCGCGCGGCGCTGCTCAATATGACCCTGACGCTCTCAAAAGACCTGGTGGGAAAAGGGATCCGTGTGAACTCGATTTTGCTGGGCATGGTGGAGTCCGGGCAGTGGCAGCGGCGTTTTGAAAACCGCGCCGATAAGTGCCAGAGCTGGCCCGAGTGGACGGCGGATATCGCCCGTCAACGGGGGATCCCAATGGCGCGTCTCGGCAAGCCGCAGGAACCCGCGCAGGCGCTGTTGTTCCTGGCCTCGCCGCTGGCGTCGTTTACCACTGGTGCTGCGCTGGATGTCTCCGGCGGTTTTTGCCGCCACCTGTAATGAAGGAGTCATCATGAAAAAAATCATGCTCATTGGTTACGGTGCGATGGCGCAGGCGGTGATTGCCCGTCTGCCGGCAGAAGTGACGTTAGGCTGGATTGTCGCCCGTGAACCGCACCATGCGGCGATCCGCGCCCGCTTCGGCGCTGCGGTGACGGTGCTCGATGACCCGCAGGACTGTACCGAAACCCCGGACCTGGTGCTGGAGTGCGCCAGCCAGCAGGCGGTTGCGCAATTTGGCGAAGCGATTCTGGCACGCGGCTGGCACCTGGCGGTGATTTCCACCGGCGCTCTCGCTGATAGCGCTCTGGAGCAGCGTTTGCAGCAGGCGGGCGGGCGCCTCAGCCTGTTGTCCGGTGCGGTGGCGGGTATCGACGGGCTGGCGGCGGCGAAAGAGGGGGGCCTGGAGCGGGTGACCTATCAATCGCGCAAAAGCCCGGCCAGCTGGCGGGGCAGCTATGCAGAAATGCTGATTGACCTGAATGCGGTCAACGAAGCGACCATTTTTTTCGAGGGCAGCGCCCGTGAAGCGGCCCGCCTGTTTCCGGCGAATGCCAACGTCGCGGCCACCGTGGCGCTGGGCGGCATCGGGATGGATGACACCCGCGTGCAGCTGATGGTTGACCCGGTTACGCAACGCAATACCCATACGCTACATGTTGAAGGGCTGTTCGGCGAATTTCGCCTCGAACTGAGCGGTTTACCGCTTGCCGATAACCCCAAAACATCCACCCTGGCGGCACTGAGCGCGGTCCGCGCCTGCCGCGAACTGGCGCAACGCTGAGAGGCTGCGATGGATGACTTAACGATTTTTATCGGCGGCCACTGGCGCCACGGTACCGGCAATCTGATGCACAGCTACTTTCCGGCCGACGGTTCGGTGAATGCCAGCCTGCATGCGGCCAGCCTCGAAGATCTCGACGAGGCGATCGCCTGTGCCGATCGCGCCTGGCAGGATCCGGCCTGGCGCAACATGCTGGCGCACCAGCGGGCAAAGATCCTGCATAAGGTGGCGGATCTGATCGAATCACGTGTGGATGGGTTGGCGCAGATGCAAAGTCGCGATAACGGCAAACCGCTGGCGGAAACGCGGGGACTGGTGATGAGCGCGGCGGGATGCGCCCGATATTTTGCCGCCGCCTGCGAACTGCTGGAAGGGGAACTGCCGACGCCGCGGCACAACGATCTGCTGACCCTGAGCCGTTACGAGCCGCTGGGCGTGGTGGCGGCGATCACGCCGTGGAACTCGCCGATCGCCAGCGAGATGCAAAAAGTGGCCCCGGCTATTGCTGCCGGTAACGCGGTGATCCTCAAACCGGCGGAGGCTACGCCGCTGATGGCGCTGGAGCTGGCGCGGATCTTCGAACAGGCCGGCCTGCCCGCCGGACTGCTGAGCGTCCTGCCGGGGAAAGGCTCGGTGATTGGCGACGCGCTGGCCCGCCATCCGCGAGTACGCAAGATTTCGTTTACCGGCGGTACCCGTACCGGGCGTCATCTGGCGCACGTGGCGGCAGACAAGCTGATCCCGGCATCGCTGGAACTGGGCGGGAAGTCGCCCACCATCGTGCTGGAAGATGCCGATATTGACCAGGCGGCGCGCGGCATCTGTTACGGCATTTTCAGCTCTGGCGGCCAGGCCTGCATCGCCGGTTCACGGCTGTTTGTTGATGAAAAAGTCTACCCGCAGCTGATGACGCGCCTGCTGGAGCTGACGCGTGGGCTGCGGATCGGCCATCCGTTTAATGCAGATACCCACGTCGGACCGCTGATTAATCAACCGCATCGCGACAGCGTGCTGGCCTACGTCGAACTGGCGAAACGCGAAGGCGGTCGGGTGCTGTGCGGCGGCGAGATCCCGGCGGATCCGGCACTGGCGGCGGGCAGCTACTTCCAGCCGACGATCGTCGAAGGGCTGAACAACAGCGCGCGCGTGTGCCAGGAAGAGATCTTCGGTCCGGTGCTGATCGCGATGCCGTTTAGCGATGAAGAGCAGCTGATCCGCGAGGCCAATGATTCGGTCTATGGCCTGGCGGCAGGGATCTGGACCCGGGACAGCGGGCGCGCTCTGCGTTTAAGCGATCGCCTGGATGCCGGGACGGTGTGGATCAACACCTACAAAGTTTTCTCCATTTCGACCCCGTTTGGGGGCTTTAAAGAGAGCGGCCTGGGCCGCGAAAAAGGCATTCAGGGGCTGAAAGCCTGGATGCAACAAAAGAGCATTTATCTGGCGACGGGTAATAGCGTGAATCACTGGTGCGATTGAGAGAAGGGTGAGCAATGAGCGAAATGATAACCGTCGGCGAAGCCATCGCCAGAACGCTGGAGCAGTATAACGTTGAGGCTGTTTACGGCGTCATCTCTATTCATAACCTGCCGGTGGCCGATGCGATTGGCCAACGCGGCAAGATCCGCTTTGTCCCGGCGCGCGGCGAAGCCGGCTCGGTCACCATGGCGGATGCCCACGGTCGTTTCTCCGGCCTTGGGGTCGCGCTGACCAGTACCGGCGCCGGAGCGGGCAATGCGGTTGGCGCGCTGGTTGAGGCGATGAACGCCTGTACGCCGCTGCTGCATCTGACCGGCCAGGTAGAGAAAACCTGGCTGGATGCGGATACCGGTTTTATCCACGAAACCCGCGATCAGCTGACCTTCCTGAAGGCCAGCTCTAAACGCGCGTATCGTATCAGTAACGCCAACCAGGCCATTGCGATTTTGCATAAGGCCATCCAGGAGGCGCAGACACCACCGTGCGGCCCGGTTTCGGTCGAGATCCCGATTGATATTCAGGGCGCGAAAATACCGCAGTCGCTGGTGACCGCGCCGCTGAGCGCCGCGCCGGTGGCGTCCGTTGATCCGGCCACGGTAGATGCCCTGTGGGCGCAGCTGAAGCAGGCTAAACAGCCGTTGCTGTGGCTGGGCGGCGGTGCCATCGCCAGCGGTGAAGCGGTAAAGGCGCTGGCGGATGCGGGGATCACCGTGATTTCCAGCACCCACGGGCGCGGTATCCTGCCGGACAGCCATCGTGCCAGCCTGCGCGCGTTCCATAACTCGCCTTCCGTTGAGGCGCTGATGGCGCAATGTGATTTTACCCTGGTGGCGGGCTCGCGCTTGCGCAGCAACGAAACTCGCTCCTGGACGCTGGAGCTGCCGTCTCCGCGGGTACAGATTGATATCGACCCGGCGGCGGCCAGCCGTAACTATCTGATGGATAACACCGTGACGGCCGACTGCAGCGTGATGCTGAGCGCGCTGGCGGCAAAAGCGCGGGGGCGTGAGTGGGGCAGTGCGCAGTGGGATGGGCAAATAAAAGCGGCACTGGTTCTGGCAGAGCAGGGGCTACGCGAGCAGTGCGGCGCCTATGCACAACTGAACGATGCTATTGCGCAGGCGTTGCCTGACGACGGTATTCTGGTTCGCGACATTACCGTTTCCGGCAGCCTGTGGGGCAGTCGTCTGTTCCGCGCCCTTGGCCCGATGATGAATGTGCATTCGCTGGCCGGGGCCATTGGGATGGGGCTGCCGATGGCTATCGGGACCGCTATCGCCAACCCGCAGCGTAAGATTGTCGGCCTGGTGGGCGATGGTGGCCTGAGCCTGAACCTGGGCGAGCTGGCGACACTGGCGCAGGAAAAAGCCAACGTGACCTTGATTATCATGAACGATGGCGGCTATGGCGTGATGCGCGGTATTCAGGACAAATATTTCGGCGGCCGCCAGTATTACAACGAGCTGCATACGCCGGACTTCACGCTGCTGGCGCAGGCCATCGGTCTGCAGGCGTGGAGCGTTGAGCGGGCGGAGGATTTCCGCGCGGTGATGACCGAAGCGCTGGCGATGCCGGGGCCGTCGGTGGTTGAGGTCAGAATGGGCAGCATTGGCGCGCTGCGTTTTGCAGGGCCGCCGCAGAAGTCGCTGTACTAAGTCGTCGACTAAGTTATGTCCCCCTCGCGGTGTCGCCGCGAGGGGGACAGGGCTTATTTAATACCGTCCGCCTTCATACGATCGCGGATATGCTGAGCTCGTTCTTCGGAGGCCGGGTGATCGTCAAACATTGAGCTTTGACGACCGGCCTCCAGTTTGGCCAGCTTCTCGAAGCTGGTGGCCAGCCCCGTCGGGTTAATGCCACGTTTACGCAGCAGATCGTAGGAGTAGTCATCGGCTTCTGACTCCTGACGCTGGGAGAACTGCGAGTTCACCAGTTTTTCGCCGAGATCGCCGAGCTGAGATTGTGACAGGCTGCCAACGACACCGCCGGCAGACGCGGCAGCGGCGCGAACGGCGTTGGTGCCGAGAGCGACCTGCATACCTTTCTTCACGTGGCCGAGGGCGACGTGGCCCATTTCATGGCCGATCACGGCTTCGACTTCGTTATCGTTCATGATATCCATCAGGCCGCTATACACGCGGATACAGCCGTTAGCCATAGCAAAGGCGTTAACATCTTTGGTTTCATAGACTTTGTAATTCACCGGCTGGCCGTTGATGTTGTCACCCAGCGCCGCGGCGATTTTACTCAGGCGCTGGCTGTACTGACTGCTGGCGGGAGAAATAGTAGCTTTCGCATCCATCTCTTTGCAGGCCTGATCGCTTAAGGCTTTTACCTGGGCATCGCTCAGCGAATAAGCCTGAAAAGCTTCTGCGCCGGAGCTGAGAAGAGCGTTGGAGTCCATGTTCTGACATCCGCTAAGGGTTGCGGCAATCCCAAGGGCAAGAATAGTTGAGCGAATTTTCATTTTTATCTTCCACAATCGTTCGATGATCTGTCTGCAAATGACGACGATAAGCCAGTCGCATCCTGCACAAATTATAAAGACTATTGCGCAACAGTGGTGAGAGGATTCCGGGGCAGCACAACGTGTTCCGGAGATTTCTTAAACCACAAAAGGATGCTCCATGTACATGCTTTGTCGCTTGGGTTACATTGTTGTCACTTTTTTCTGGCATAGCCCAAAATGCGCTCTCGTCAAGCCGTTAAGGGTATGACCTTCAACAGTCCGAACTGGAGTCAAAATGTCCTCACGTAAAGAGCTTGCTAACGCTATTCGTGCGCTGAGCATGGATGCTGTACAGAAAGCCAAATCCGGCCACCCGGGTGCCCCGATGGGTATGGCTGACATTGCCGAAGTCCTGTGGCGTGATTTCCTGAACCATAACCCACAGAATCCGTCCTGGGCCGATCGTGACCGCTTTGTGCTGTCCAATGGCCATGGCTCCATGCTGATCTACAGCCTGTTGCACCTCACCGGTTACGACCTGCCGATCGAAGAGCTGAAAAACTTCCGTCAGCTGCACTCTAAAACCCCGGGTCACCCGGAAGTGGGCTACACCGCGGGTGTAGAAACCACCACCGGTCCGCTGGGCCAGGGTATTGCTAACGCCGTAGGTATGGCTATCGCAGAAAAAACGCTGGCGGCGCAGTTCAACCGTCCGGGCCACGACATCGTTGACCACTTCACCTACGCCTTTATGGGCGACGGCTGCATGATGGAAGGGATCTCTCACGAGGTTTGCTCCCTGGCCGGTACCCTGAAACTGGGTAAACTGGTGGCGTTCTATGACGACAACGGTATCTCCATCGACGGTCACGTTGAAGGCTGGTTCACTGATGATACTGCCAAACGCTTTGAAGCCTACGGCTGGCACGTTGTGCGTGGCGTAGACGGTCACGATGCCGATGCCATCAAACGCGCAGTAGAAGAAGCGCGTGCGGTCACTGACAAACCGTCCCTGCTGATGTGCAAAACCATCATCGGTTTCGGTTCCCCGAACAAAGCCGGTACTCACGACTCCCACGGCGCACCGCTGGGCGACGCAGAAATTGCGCTGACCCGTGACGCGCTGGGCTGGCATCACCCGGCCTTCGAAATCCCGTCTGACATCTATGCGCAGTGGGATGCGAAAGAAGCCGGCCAGGCTAAAGAAGCCTCCTGGAATGAGAAGTTCGCAGCTTATGCGAAAGCCTTCCCGCAGGAAGCGGCTGAATTCACCCGTCGTATGAAAGGTGACATGCCGTCTGACTTCGATGCGAAAGCTAATGAATTCATCGCTAAACTGCAGGCTAATCCGTCCAAGATTGCCAGCCGTAAAGCGTCTCAGAATGCGATCGAAGCGTTCGGCCCGCTGTTGCCAGAGTTCCTCGGCGGCTCCGCTGACCTGGCGCCATCTAACCTGACTATCTGGTCTGGTTCGAAAGCGATTAACGAAGATACCGCCGGTAACTACATCCATTACGGTGTGCGCGAGTTCGGTATGACCGCAATCGCTAACGGTATCTCCCTGCACGGCGGTTTCCTGCCGTACACCTCGACCTTCCTGATGTTCGTCGAATATGCCCGTAACGCGGTGCGTATGGCGGCATTGATGAAGCAGCGTCAGGTGATGGTTTACACCCACGACTCTATCGGTCTGGGCGAAGATGGCCCGACTCACCAGCCGGTTGAGCAGGTTGCTTCCCTGCGCGTGACGCCGAACATGTCCACATGGCGTCCGTGTGACCAGGTTGAATCTGCGGTAGCGTGGAAATACGGTGTAGAGCGTCATGATGGCCCGACCGCGCTGATTCTGTCTCGTCAGAACCTGGCGCAGCAGGATCGTACCGAGCAGCAGCTGAAAGACATCGCTCGCGGTGGCTACGTGCTGAAAGATTGCGCAGGTCAGCCTGAGCTTATCTTCATTGCGACCGGTTCGGAAGTTGAGCTGGCGGTTGCCGCCTGGGACAAACTGACTGCTGAAGGCGTGAAAGCGCGCGTGGTTTCCATGCCGTCCACCGACGCATTCGACAAGCAGGATGCGGCTTACCGTGAATCCGTGCTGCCGAAAGCTGTTTCTGCGCGCGTGGCCATTGAAGCCGGTATCGCTGACTACTGGTTCAAATACGTCGGCCTGAACGGCGCTATCGTCGGTATGACCACCTTCGGTGAGTCTGCGCCGGCAGAGCTGCTGTTCGAAGAGTTTGGCTTCACCGTGGAAAACGTGGTCGCTAAAGCGAAAGCGCTGCTGTAGTCGTCCGGCTCCCGGTTATCCGGGGTCTAACGTCAGAAAAAACCGGGAATTTTCCCGGTTTTTTTTATTTTCGTTATTCCCAAAAGCCGTCTGAGAATGGCATATTATTCCAACAAAAATGTGACGAATGTCAGATAACTCACTTCTTCCACTGGACAGCCATTCCTTTTATTCCTTGTTTCGCTTATTCTAGCTGAAGCGTTTCAGTCGTATAAATGTTCGACAATTAATCAATCAGTCGCAGTTTGCGACGGGTAAGGTTTCCCTTAAGGCGCGGCTGGATTACTCTGTCAGCCATCTCAAATCAGGGACAACCTTGCAGGAGACCTATGACCATACGCATCGCGATTAATGGCTTCGGTCGCATAGGACGCAACGTGGTTCGCGCGTTATACGAATCCGGGCGTCGTGCGGAAATTACCGTGGTGGCTATCAACGAACTGGCGGACGCCGCAGGCATCGCGCATTTGTTGAAATATGACACCAGCCATGGGCGCTTTGCCTGGGATGTTCGCCAGGAGCGAGAGCAGCTGTTTGTCGGCGATGATGCCATCCGCCTGCTGCACGAACCTTCAATTACGGCGCTGCCCTGGCAGGAACTGGCGGTTGATATCGTTCTGGATTGTACCGGCGTGTATGGCAGCCGTGAACATGGCGAAGCCCATCTTCAGGCTGGGGCAAAGAAAGTGCTCTTTTCCCATCCCGGTGCCAGCGATCTCGACGCGACCGTGGTATTTGGCGTGAACCACGAAGAGCTACGTGCCGAGCACCGTATTGTCTCTAACGCCTCCTGCACCACCAACTGCATTATCCCGGTCATAAAGCTGTTAGATGATGCCTACGGCATAGAGTCAGGAACGGTAACGACAATTCACTCCGCGATGCACGATCAGCAGGTGATCGATGCTTATCATCCGGACCTGCGGCGTACGCGTGCGGCGAGCCAGTCAATCATTCCGGTTGATACCAAATTGTCCGCGGGGATTACGCGAATTTTCCCGCAGTTTAATGACCGTTTTGAGGCGATTGCGGTCCGCGTTCCGACGATTAATGTGACGGCGATCGACCTGAGCGTCACGGTGAGAAATCCCGTAAAAGCCAGTGAAGTCAACCAGTTGTTGCAAAAAGCAGCACAAGGTGCATTTCATGGTATAGTTGACTATACGGAATTGCCGTTGGTCTCGATAGATTTTAACCACGACCCGCACAGCGCCATCGTTGATGGCACGCAAACCCGGGTGAGTGGTGCCCATCTGATCAAAACACTGGTCTGGTGCGATAATGAATGGGGCTTTGCTAACCGGATGCTCGACACGACGTTAGCGATGGCCGTTATTGGTTTCAGGTGAGACATCCCTGCGCAAAATCGTTCGCGATAGCGCGTATGGCGTCTGCAAAACTTTAAGAATCATTGAGAGGATTCACCATGTCTGTAATTAAGATGACCGATCTGGATCTGGCTGGTAAACGCGTTTTCATCCGTGCCGATCTGAACGTACCAGTTAAAGACGGGAAAGTAACCAGCGACGCGCGTATCCGTGCTTCTCTGCCGACCATTGAGCTGGCTCTGAAACAGGGTGCTAAAGTGATGGTCACTTCTCACCTGGGTCGTCCGACCGAAGGCGAGTACAACGAAGAATTCTCTCTGCTGCCGGTTGTTAATTACCTGAAAGACAAACTGTCTAACCCGGTACGTCTGGTTAAAGATTACCTGGATGGCGTTGAAGTTGCCGCGGGTGAACTGGTGGTTCTGGAAAACGTTCGCTTTAACAAAGGCGAGAAGAAAGACGACGAAGCACTGTCCAAAAAATACGCGGCACTGTGTGACGTGTTCGTGATGGATGCATTCGGTACTGCACACCGTGCGCAGGCGTCTACCCACGGTATCGGTAAATTCGCCGACGTCGCTTGTGCAGGCCCGCTGCTGGCTGCTGAGCTTGATGCGCTGGGTAAAGCCCTGAAAGAACCTGCTCGTCCGATGGTTGCTATCGTTGGTGGTTCTAAAGTTTCTACCAAACTGACCGTGCTGGACTCTCTGTCCAAAATCGCTGACCAGCTGATCGTTGGCGGCGGTATCGCTAACACCTTCGTTGCAGCCCAGGGCCACAACGTCGGTAAATCCCTGTATGAAGCAGACCTGGTTGATGAAGCTAAGCGCCTGCTGACCACCTGTGATATCCCGGTCCCGACAGACGTTCGCGTGGCAACTGAGTTCTCCGAAACCGCCACCGCAACCCTGAAATCTGTTAACGACATCAAAGATGAAGAGCAGATTCTGGACCTGGGCGACGTTTCTGCACAGAAACTGGCTGATATCCTGAAAAACGCTAAAACTATTCTGTGGAATGGTCCGGTTGGCGTATTCGAATTCCCGAACTTCCGTAAAGGTACCGAAATCGTGGCTAACGCGATTGCTGACAGCGAAGGTTTCTCCATCGCAGGCGGCGGCGACACCCTGGCAGCGATCGACCTGTTCGGTATTTCGGACAAAATCTCCTACATCTCCACCGGCGGCGGCGCATTCCTCGAATTCGTGGAAGGCAAAGTACTGCCAGCTGTAGCGATGCTTGAAGAGCGCGCTAAGAAGTAAGTTTGATCAGGCGGGACATTCCCGCCTGTTTTACAAATAAAATTCAATTTGTTGCTCTAAATCGTTAGTGTTGCCGGAAGCGGGCAACAACGCGCACGTCGGGGACGGACGTCACCGGGGAACGCGAGGTCAGCCTGAGGACTGCCACACGAATGATGGCGAGCATAAACGGCCGAAGATACAGGACTACGTAACATGTCTAAAATTTTTGATTTCGTAAAACCTGGCGTGATCACTGGTGATGACGTTCAGAAAGTGTTCCAGGTAGCTAAAGAAAACAACTTTGCTCTGCCAGCGGTTAACTGTGTGGGTACTGACTCCATCAACGCCGTTCTGGAAGCAGCTGCAAAAGCTAAATCTCCGGTTATCGTTCAGTTCTCTAACGGCGGCGCTGCGTTCATCGCAGGTAAAGGCGTGAAAACTGACGTTCCGCAGGGCGCTGCAATCCTGGGTGCTATCTCTGGCGCACATCACGTTCACCAGATGGCTGAACATTACGGCGTGCCGGTTATTCTGCATACCGACCACTGTGCGAAGAAACTGCTGCCGTGGATCGACGGCCTGCTGGACGCGGGTGAAAAACACTACGCTGCTACCGGCAAACCGCTGTTCTCTTCTCATATGATCGACCTGTCTGAAGAGACTCTGCACGAAAACATCGAAATCTGCTCTAAATATCTGGCGCGCATGGCCAAAATGGACATGACTCTGGAAATCGAACTGGGTTGCACCGGTGGCGAAGAAGACGGCGTGGACAACAGCCACATGGACGCTTCTGCACTGTACACTCAGCCGGAAGACGTTGATTACGCGTACACTGAACTGAGCAAAATCAGCCCGCGTTTCACCATCGCTGCTTCCTTCGGTAACGTACACGGCGTGTACAAGCCGGGTAACGTAGTTCTGACCCCGACTATCCTGCGCGATTCTCAGGAATATGTTTCTAAGAAACATAACCTGCCGCACAACAGCCTGAACTTCGTCTTCCACGGCGGTTCCGGTTCTTCTGCTCAGGAAATCAAAGATTCCGTCAGCTACGGCGTTATCAAAATGAACATCGATACCGATACCCAATGGGCAACCTGGGACGGTATCCTGCAGTACTACAAAACTAACGAAGCTTACCTGCAGGGCCAGCTGGGCAACCCGAAAGGCGAAGACCAGCCGAACAAGAAATACTACGATCCGCGCGTCTGGCTGCGCGCTGCACAGGCGTCCATGGTGACTCGTCTGGAGCAGGCCTTTAAAGAACTGAACGCGATCGACGTTCTGTAAGAACATTCTGTTTCTTGCCCAAAAGCCCGCACTGTTGCGGGCTTTTTTACGTCTGAACCCAGTGCTTGGTCGCGGAAAATTGTGATCAACTTGGCAAAATATGCCCTTATTGTTTACCCTTAGTTAACCTGATGACTGCAGGTTTGGTTATTTATTTCCCCTATGGGTATTCATAAGGAATGTTAAATGGAAGATTTGAACGTTGGCGATAGCCTACACAACGCCAGCTCGTGGCTGGTGAGCAATCAGGAACTGCTGCTGAGCTATGCCGTCAATATCGTCGCTGCCATCGCGATTATCATTGTCGGGATGATCGTCGCGCGGGTGGTATCGAACACGGTTAACCGCCTGATGCTGGCGCGTAAGATTGATGCGACCGTTGCCGATTTTCTGTCTGCGCTCGTGCGCTATGCCGTTATCGCCTTTACCTTGATCGCCGCACTGGGCCGCGTCGGCGTGCAGACGGCGTCGGTGATCGCCGTCCTCGGTGCCGCTGGTTTGGCCGTGGGTCTGGCGCTGCAAGGCTCCTTGTCTAACCTTGCTGCTGGCGTACTGCTGGTGATGTTCCGTCCGTTCCGCGCCGGTGAATATGTCGATCTCGGTGGCGTGGCCGGTACCGTACTGAACGTGCAGATTTTCTCAACAACCATGCGCACTGCCGATGGCAAAATTGTGGTGATCCCGAACGGCAAAATTATCGCCGGCAATATCATTAACTTTTCCCGCGAGCCGGTGCGCCGCAACGAATTCATCATCGGCGTATCCTACGATGCTGACATTGATAAGGTGAAGCAGCTGCTCACCAATATCATTGAATCGGAAGATCGCATCCTTAAGGATCGTGAAATGACCGTGCGCCTGAATGAACTGGGGGCATCCTCAGTGAACTATGTAGTGCGTGTCTGGAGCAAGAGCAGCGACCTGCAAAGCGTTTACTGGGACGTGCTGGAGCGTATTAAGCGTGATTTTGACGCGAATGGCATCAGCTTCCCGTACCCGCAAATGGATGTCCATGTCGTTCGTCCGCAGGAGCAGGCAGAGTAATTCGCCGCCGATATGACTGGCCTGCTCATCTGTGATCGGTTCGCTTGATCGAATAAAGGCAGGCGTAAAAAGGGTTCATGTTATTCATGAGCCCTTTTTTATTAACATCATCATTAGTTATATTTATTAATGATTAAAATTATCAATTTCCGCTAATGATTTTTACGCGTTATATTCCCCTGCATTAACGACCTAATCGGAAAAGAACACCATGTTATCGTATTACTTTCAGGGGCTTGTCCTGGGGGCAGCTATGATTTTGCCGCTTGGCCCGCAAAACGCCTTTGTGATGAATCAGGGCATTCGTCGGCAGTATCATGTGATGATTGCGCTGTTGTGCGCGCTCAGCGATCTGCTGCTGATTTGTGCCGGTATTTTTGGCGGCAGCGCATTGCTGATGCAGTCGCCGTGGCTGTTGGCGCTGGTGACCTGGGGCGGTGTGGCGTTTCTGTTGTGGTACGGTTTCGGCGCATTGAAAACGGCGATGAGCAACAATCTGGAACTGGCCAGCGCGGAAGTGATGAAGCAGGGGCGCTGGAAAATTATTGTCACCATGCTGGCGGTGACGTGGCTGAATCCGCACGTCTATCTCGACACCTTTGTGGTGCTGGGGAGCCTGGGCGGGCAGCTTGCCGTGGAGCCGAAACGTTGGTTTGCCTTAGGGACGATTAGCGCCTCCTTTATCTGGTTCTTAAGCCTGGCGCTGTTGGCGGCCTGGCTGGCGCCACGCTTACGTACCGCGCGTGCGCAGAGAATCATCAATGTGCTGGTGGGTGTCGTGATGTGGTTTATCGCCTTTCAGCTGGCAAAAGAGGGGCTTGTGCATCTCCAGGCGTTAGTGAACTAAGTGTTGTCCGATGGACTTTCGTCGCGTACGCGTTAAGCTTGCAGACATGCGCCCGTAAATGGGCGACTCATGTGTAAGATGGAGAAACGACAGTGAAGTTAAAACTCATGGCCCTGGCGGCAGCAATCGGATTCAGCGCAATGGCAGTGCAGGCAAATGAATTGCCGAATGGACCGCACATTGTCACTTCAGGCACCGCCAGCGTGGCGGCGGTTCCGGATATCGCCACTCTGGCGATCGAAGTTAACGTCGCAGCGAAAGACGCGGCCTCGGCGAAGAAACAGGCCGACGATCGCGTGGCGCAGTATCTCTCTTTCCTGGAAAAGAACGGCATCGCTAAAAAAGATATTAACTCTGCGAATTTGCGCACCCAGCCGGATTACGACTACCAGAACGGCAAAAGTATTCTGAAAGGCTACCGTGCGGTGCGCAGCGTTGAAGTGACGTTGCGTCAGTTGGACAAGCTGAACGGGCTGCTGGATGGCGCACTGAAAGCGGGGCTGAATGAAGTTCGCTCCGTCTCTTTAGGCGTTGCGCAACCGGATGCTTACAAAGATAAAGCCCGTAAAGCAGCGATTGATGACGCCGTACATCAGGCGCAAGAGCTGGCATCAGGCTTCCACAGCAAGCTGGGGCCAATCTATAGCGTTCGCTATCATGTCTCGAACTATCAGCCGAGCCCGATGGTGCGCATGATGAAGGCTGCTGATGCGGCGCCGGTCTCCGCCCAGGAAACCTATGAGCAGGCGACGATTCAGTTTGACGATCAGGTTGATGTGGTGTTTGAACTGCAGCCGGCTCAGGCCGCAGCGCCAGCTGCTCCGGCGAAGACGCCTGAAGCCGCACAGTAATCCATAAATTAAAAAGCCACTTCTCTGAAGTGGCTTTTTTTATGCGCGCCGTTTAGTCCTGACGCAATACCTTGTGGCCGTAATCGATTAGTGCATCGGTCACCCGACGCATCATCCGGCTCTCCGGCGCAAAACGGTGCCAGTAGAGCATTCGACGCTGAAACAGTCCCGGCGTTAAATCGATCAGCTCGCCGCTGTTAAGCTCTTTTTCAATCTGCAGATGCGGGATCATACAGCAGGTAGTGCCCTGGCGGGCGAGTTGTACAAAAGCTTCTGACGAGTTGACGATATGGCAAGGGACGCTGCCCGGCGGCAAATCGAAGTTCTGTTGCAGAAATGCCTGATGCATATCATCCAGATGATCGAAGGCGACAACCGGCGCTTTCAGCAGCGCTGAGCGGGTGACGCCATTCGGGAAATAGCGTTGCGCAAACTGTTTTGACGCGACAAACAGGTAGTCCAGCGCGCCCAGTTGATCCACCAGGCAGCTTGGCAGCGCCTGTGGCTGAATACTCACCGCGCCGACCACTTCGCCGCGTCGTAGCCGCTCCTGGGTGCGGGTTTCATCCTCGACCTGCAGGTTGAGGCGAATAGGGGAATCGGAAAGGACACTCGACAGCGCCGGCAGCAGCCAGGTTGCCAGGCTGTCGGCGTTAACGGCCAACGACAGCAGCAGCGGCGTTGAACCGGTCTGCTCATCGCCCAGCCACTCTTCTTCCAGCAGCTCAACCTGGCGCAGCAGGGCCAGCAATTTTTGACCCTGCTCGGTGGGACGCGGCGGTACCGTACGGACCAGCAGCGGCTGCCCGAACATATTTTCCAGCTGTTTTATACGCTGAGAGACGGCGGACTGTGTAATGCATAGCTTCTGCGCGGCGCGCTCAAACCCACGTTCTCTAATCACCGCATCCAGCGCTTGTAGTGTTCTGTAGTCCGGTCGTTTCATTGCTCAGGCGTACCCCCATAACTTTTCGTTAACTTGCACTATGACATAAATTTGTTTTTGATGAAGACGAAAAATGGTCTGCTCAGTTGTGTGAGCCTGTCACAGGGACAATGCCCCCCGTGGTGTTCTATAATGCGCCACAGGTATTCACATCTCGGACCATAATCATGACGCAAGATGAACTGAAAAAAGCAGTAGGCTGGGCGGCATTGCAATATGTACAACCGGGCACCATCGTGGGTGTCGGTACGGGCTCCACGGCGGCACATTTTATTGATGCGCTGGGCACCATGAAAGGGCAGATTGAAGGTGCGGTATCCAGCTCTGATGCCTCTACTGAAAAACTGAAAAGCCTTGGTATTCCGGTTTTCGATCTCAACAGCGTGGACCGTCTGGGGATTTACGTCGACGGCGCCGATGAGATTAACGGCCATATGCAGATGATTAAGGGCGGTGGCGCGGCGTTAACCCGCGAGAAGATTATCGCTTCGGTGGCAGACAAATTTATCTGTATTGCAGACGCCTCCAAGCAGGTGGATATTCTGGGGACCTTCCCGCTGCCGGTTGAAGTGATTCCGATGGCGCGCAGCGCCGTCGCGCGTGAGCTGGTGAAGCTGGGCGGTCGTCCGGAGTACCGTCAGGGTGTGATCACGGATAACGGTAACGTCATTCTGGATGTGTTCGGCCTGGAAATCCTTGACGCTATCGCCCTGGAAAACGCCATTAACGGTATTCCAGGCGTCGTTACCGTCGGGCTGTTCGCCAACCGTGGGGCT
Organism: Klebsiella sp. B345; assembly: GCF_051131735.1. Taxonomy (NCBI): domain Bacteria; kingdom Pseudomonadati; phylum Pseudomonadota; class Gammaproteobacteria; order Enterobacterales; family Enterobacteriaceae; genus Klebsiella; species Klebsiella sp. B345. The sequence continues at coordinate 2,133,079 of NZ_CP180443.1, read as the reverse complement.
GATGTGGCGCTGATCGGTACCGCCGATGGTGTGAAAACCATCGTAAAATAATATTATTGAGGGGGTGAATCCGCTCCCTCGCAAATATTTTTTCTCCTGGCTGAATTTGGTGACTTCTGTCACATTTATGCAACCGGCCTCAGTAACAATCTACCTTTCCTTCTCTTTCTGGTGTTTTGTCCTGTCATTTCCCTCTGTGTGATATTTCTTCAGGTCGCCTACGCAAACGTTCATATTGCCGCGATAGTTTTTTTTGATATGTTGCTGGGAAGAACTTTCGTTCAGCACGACATCAGATAAGACAAATACAGGACGGGGAAATGGCTAAGGTATCACTGGAAAAAGACAAGATTAAGTTTCTGCTGGTTGAAGGCGTACACCAAAAAGCGGTGGAAAACCTTCGTGCAGCAGGCTACACCAATATCGAATTTCACAAAGGCGCGCTGGACAGCGAAGAGCTGAAAGCGTCGATCCGTGATGCCCATTTCATCGGCCTGCGTTCCCGTACTCATCTGACTGAAGAGATCTTCGCCGCAGCGGAAAAACTGGTGGCGGTCGGCTGTTTCTGTATCGGCACCAACCAGGTTGACCTGAACGCGGCAGCAAAACGCGGGATCCCGGTATTCAACGCGCCGTTCTCAAACACCCGTTCCGTTGCGGAGCTGGTGATTGGCGAACTGCTGCTGATGCTACGCGGTGTACCGGAAGCCAATGCCAAAGCCCACCGTGGCGTGTGGAACAAGCTGGCTGTTGGCAGCTTCGAAGCGCGTGGTAAAAAACTGGGGATTATTGGTTACGGCCATATCGGTACCCAACTGGGTATTCTGGCTGAGTCGCTGGGGATGCACGTCTATTTCTATGATATTGAAAGCAAACTGCCGCTGGGTAACGCCACTCAGGTACAGCATCTCTCTGACCTGCTGAACATGAGCGATGTAGTGAGCCTGCATGTGCCGGAAAATGCCTCCACCAAAAATATGATGGGCGCGGAAGAACTGGCGCTGATGAAACCAGGTGCGCTGCTGATTAACGCTTCACGCGGCACCGTGGTAGATATCCCGGCACTGTGCGATGCGCTGTCACGTAAGCACCTGGCTGGCGCGGCGATTGATGTATTCCCGACTGAACCGGCAACCAACAGCGATCCGTTTACCTCCCCACTGTGCGAGTTTGATAACGTGATCCTGACGCCGCACATTGGCGGCTCGACGCAGGAAGCGCAGGAGAACATCGGCCTGGAAGTGGCGGGCAAGCTGGCGAAGTATTCTGACAACGGTTCGACACTCTCTGCGGTCAACTTCCCAGAGGTTTCTCTGCCGTTGCACGGCGGTCGTCGTTTGCTGCACATTCACGAAAACCGTCCAGGCGTGCTGACCGCAATTAACCAGATCTTTGCAGCTCAAAGCATCAACATCGCGGCACAGTATCTGCAAACCACACCGCAGATGGGCTATGTGGTTATCGACATTGAAGCGGAAGAAGATGTGGCGCAACACGCGCTGCAGGCGATGAAGGCCATTCCGGGCACCATCCGCGCGCGTCTGCTGTTCTGATTAACCTTTGAAAAGGATCCCTGCGGGGATCCCTTTAATTTATGCATACTTCTCAGTTGAATGTGGGCGCCTTTCTCCTGCTGCTGATCCTGGCATGGACGGGGTTCGGCACACACGACAGTCTGACCTGGCTGATGGAAGTCACGCCGGTGATTATCATCGTGCCGTTACTGCTGGCGACGCGATCGCGTTACCCTCTCACGCCGCTCCTGTATACGCTTATCTTCTTTCACGCCATTATTTTGATGGTGGGTGGGATGTACACCTATGCAAAAGTGCCGATTGGTTTTGATGTGCAGGCGTGGCTGAATTTGAGCCGCAACCCGTACGATAAGCTAGGCCACTTTTTCCAGGGGCTGGTACCGGCGCTGGCGGCGCGGGAGATTTTGATCCGTGGCGGCTATGTACGCGGGCGCAAGATGCTGTCGTTCCTGGTGTGTTGTATCGCGCTGGCGATCAGCGCCACCTATGAGTTGATTGAATGGTGGGCGGCACTGGCGATGGGGCAGGGGGCGGATGATTTTCTCGGCACCCAGGGCGACCCGTGGGACACCCAGTCAGATATGTTCTGTGCGTTGTTGGGGGCGCTGACAACCGTCTTCTTGCTGCACGGCTGGCATGACCGTCAGCTGAAAAAGCCCGGTAACCTATAGTTTACGGCCACTGCCACAGCGTTGAGGGGGTAATCACTGCCGGTAGCGGAATATCCCAGTGCGCTGTTGGCAGTGCGTCTACCTGCTGGCAATCGTGGGCGTAGCCAACGGGGTGCAGATGATACGCCTGCCAGTTCTGTAATGTGCGGTCGTAGAAGCCGCCTCCCATTCCTAACCGCTGTCCGGCAGTGTCAAAGGCAACCAGCGGAACCATCAGCACGTCGAGCTGGCTTAGCGGCAGGACGTCGCGCACATCAAGTTTAGGCTCGTCGATTTTCAGCCGGTTTCTGACCAGCTCGCTGTGCGGGTGATAGTGCAAAAACAGCAGGTTTCCCGGACTAAAAGGGTGGAGCACCGGAAGATAGACTCGTTTGCCGGTGCGCCACAACTGGTCGATCAGCGGACGGGTATCCAGCTCGCCATCAAAGGATAAGAACAGCGCCACGTTTTGCGCCAGAACCACGGGCGGGTAGGACATCATGCGCTCGGCGCCCTGCAGGGCAAACTGGGCCTGTTGTTCGGGCGTCAACGCGCGGCGACGCTGGCGAATTTGTTGACGGATCTGCTGTCGGGTTGCTTGCGTGTCGGAAAGTTGGGTCATGTTAAGCCACCTGCGTTGGCACGAGCGCAGTATGCGCGAATGGCCAGGGATGCGTGTTGGCGTAGTGTAATACACAAGGTGATAAAAACCGAAGGTGACGCAACAAGGGGAACGAACAGAAAAGAAGGGAATCTCCGAGATGCCGCCGCAGGCTGTAACCCTTGAACCCTTGGTTCAAGGTGAATGCGTCGTCACAGTTTTAAGGCTTCTCGGACGGACCGAGCATGCTCACCAACCGTGGAGCGCCACATTCTTGTGGTATGAAATATCGGCTCAGGGGACTGGCCCGCTTGCAAACATCTCAGAGAAATTTTGTTCTGGTACTTACTCTAACACAGTTAATTGCAAAGTGTTATTCAAACTTGGGCCCGGTTCTTTCGCTTATGCGACCTTGCTCAAGCAACGCTTGTTCGATGGTCTGCTGAAGCATCCGAATACGCTGTTCCATACTGGAGGCGTAATCGCGGGTTTTCGCTTTTTCCTGAGTCAACTCATAGCTGATGTTCAACGCGGCGATGAAGACCAGCTGCTCAGTATTTGTGACTCTAGTGCGTTCTTTTAAATCTTGCAACCGCTGATTCAGGTCATCAGCTGCCTGACTCAAAGCATCCCTTTGTTCAGGCGGGCAATTCACACGAAGTGAACGGCCAAAAATTTGGAGATCGACGGGTTGTGCAGACATGCCACCTTCCTGCTGATTGACTGCGCGGCCTTCACGCCCGTGCCGGGCTGCGAAGGGGCGACACTATAGCTACCCTGGTGCGAAGGTACAAGCCCCATTCTGGTTCACCAGGGTCCAAAGTGGTAGCATACCATGAATATTCCTCCCAATGATGACGAATGCGCATGTCTATACAGAACGAAATGCCTGGCTACCGCGCGGTAGACCAGTTACTGAACCAACAGGGTGTGGGCTTAACCCCTGCCGAAATGCACGGTTTGATCAGCGGGATCCTGTGCGGCGGCAACAAAGACAGCAGCTGGCAGCCGCTGGTGCACGATCTGACCAACGAAGGCCTGGCCTTTGGTCACGAACTGGCCGAGTCTCTGCGTAGCATGCACTCGCAGACCAGCGATTCTCTGGAAGATGACGGCTTCTTATTCCAGCTTTATCTGCCGGAAGGCGATGACGTGAGCGTGTTTGAACGCGCGGATGCGCTGGCCGGTTGGGTTAACCACTTCCTGCTGGGTCTTGGCGTAACGCAACCAAAACTGGATAAAGTCAAAGACGAAGCCGGAGAGGCCATCGACGACCTGCGCAATATTGCGCAACTCGGTTACGATGAAGACGAAGACCAGGAAGAGCTGGAAATGTCGCTGGAAGAGATTATTGAGTACGTGCGCGTCGCCGCGCTGCTGTGCCACGAAACCTTCTCGCGCCAGCAGCCAACCGCACCGGAAGTTCGCAAGCCAACATTACACTAACAATAATTTGTTGAGGGGGCGTCATGACACAGCAGGAATTTCTTTCTCGTCGCCAGGCTCTGTTGGCGCAGATGCAGCCAGGCAGCGCGGCGCTGATTTTTGCCGCACCGGAAGCGGTACGTAGCGCAGATTCAGAATATCCCTACCGGCAGAACAGCGATTTTTGGTACTTCACGGGATTTAATGAGCCGGAAGCCCTGCTGGTGTTGATTAAAAGCGACGACACCCACAACCATAGCGTGCTGTTTAACCGCGTCCGCGATTTAACCGCCGAGATCTGGTTCGGTCGCCGTCTTGGGCAGGATGCGGCACCGGCGAAGCTGGGTGTCGATCGCGCCCTCGCATTTAGCGAAATTAATCAGCAGTTGTTCCAGTTGCTCAACGGCCTTGACGCTATCTACTTTGCGCAGGGCGAATACGACTACGCAGACAAAATCGTCTTCAACGCGCTCGATAAACTGCGCAAAGGCTCGCGCCAGAATCTGCAGGCACCGGGCGCGGTGGTTGACTGGCGGCCGATGGTGCATGAAATGCGCCTGTTTAAATCAACGGAAGAGCTGGAGGTTATGCGTCGTGCCGGTGAGATATCCGCGCTGGCCCATACCCGCGCGATGCAGCAGTGCCGCCCGGGGATGTTTGAATACCAGCTGGAAGGGGAAATTCTGCATGAATTTACCCGCCACGGTGCACGCTTCCCGTCCTACAACACCATCGTTGGCGGGGGCGAAAACGGCTGTATTCTTCACTACACCGAAAACGAATCCGAGCTGCGCGATGGTGATCTGGTTCTGATTGACGCCGGCTGCGAATATCGTGGCTATGCCGGGGACATCACCCGTACGTTCCCGGTGAATGGCAAATTCAGCCCGGCACAGCGCGAGATTTACGATATCGTCCTCGAATCGCTCGACACGGCACTGACGCTTTTCCGTCCCGGCACCTCGATTCAACAGGTGAACCAGCAGGTGGTGCGCATCATGATCAGCGGCCTGGTGCGCCTCGGGATCCTGAAAGGCGAAGTGGACGAGCTGATGGCGAACAACGCCCATCGACCTTACTTCATGCATGGCCTGAGCCATTGGCTGGGGCTGGATGTCCATGATGTGGGTTTCTACGATGTTGAACGTTCGCGTCTTCTTGAGCCGGGTATGGTGCTGACCGTTGAGCCGGGTCTCTACATTGCCGCCGATGCTGATGTCCCGCCGCAGTACCGCGGCATTGGGGTGCGCATTGAAGACGATATCGTGATTACCGCTGACGGTAACGAAAACCTGACCGCAGGCGTGGTGAAAAACGCCGATGATATCGAGGCGCTGATGGCGGCGGCCCGGCAGTCATGAGCGTACTGATCGTTGGCGGTGGGATGACCGGCGCGACGCTGGCGCTGGCGATTTCTCGCCTGACCAGAGGGAATCTTGCGGTTCATCTGGTGGAGGCCGCACAGCCGGATTCGTCGCAACACCCTGGCTTTGACGCCCGCGCCATTGCGCTGGCGGCCGGCACCTGTCAGCAACTGGCACGCGTTGGTATCTGGCAGGGGATTGCCAATTGCGCGACGCCGATTCAGCGAGTCCACGTCAGCGATCGTGGGCATGCGGGCTTCGTCACGCTTGATGCGCAGGATTACAACCTGGCCGCGCTGGGTCAGGTTGTCGAGCTCCACGATATTGGCCAGCGCCTGTTTGCGCAACTGCGCGACGCTCCGGGGATCATACTGCACTGTCCGGCGAAAGTTGAAGGCGTCAGCCGATGGGAGGATGGCGTTAGTATCACGCTGGACAGCGGTCAGACGATTACCGGTCAACTGCTGGTGGCTGCCGACGGCTCGCGTTCCACACTGGGTGCACGCTGCGGCATGAGCTGGCAGCAACAGCCCTATGAACAACTGGCGGTGATTGCTAACGTCAGTACCGCCTTGCCCCATGAAGGGCGGGCGTTTGAACGCTTTACCGAGCATGGCCCTCTGGCGATGCTCCCTATGTCGCAGGGCCGCTGTTCACTGGTATGGTGTCACCCACAATCACAGCGTGATGCGGTGCTGAGCTGGTCCGACGCGGAGTTTTGCGAACGGCTGCAGCAGGCATTCGGCTGGCGGTTGGGACGCATCACCCATGTCGGAACGCGTAGCGTGTATCCCCTGGCGCTGACCACCGCGACACACCCGGTTGCGCATCGTCTGGCGCTGGTCGGCAACGCGGCGCAGACCTTGCACCCAATTGCCGGTCAGGGTTTTAACCTGGGCCTGCGGGATGTCATGAGTCTGGCGGAACTGCTGGCGCAGGCCAGCACGAACGGCCAGGATCCTGGTCAGTATTCGCTACTGTGCGATTACCAGGCGCGGCGGGCGGATGACAAAGCCGCCACGATCGGTGTGACCGATGGTCTGGTGCATTTGTTTGCTAATCGTTGGGCGCCGCTGGTGGCGGGGCGCAACGCGGGTCTGATGGCCATGGAATTATTTACCCCGGCGCGTGATGCGCTGGCGCAGCGTACCCTCGGTTGGGTTCCCCGTTAAGGAGTTGAACGTGCAAAGTGTTGATGTTGCCATTGTTGGCGGAGGCATGGTGGGGTTGGCGGTCGCCTGTGGTTTACAGGGGAGCGGGCTGCGGGTTGCGGTGCTGGAACAATCTGAGCCACAGCCGCTGAATGCCGACGCGCCGCCGGCGCTGCGGGTTTCGGCCATTAACGCTGCCAGTGAAAAACTGCTCAGCAAGCTGGATGTCTGGCCGGCAATCCTCGCCCAGCGCGCCAGCTGTTATCACGGCATGGAAGTGTGGGATAAAGACAGCTTCGGCCGTATTTGCTTTGACGATCGCAGCATGGGCTTTAGCCATCTGGGTCACATTATTGAAAACGCCATTGTCCATCATGCCTTATGGCAGAAAGCCCAGCGCTGTGCTGATGTGACGCTGCTGGCGCCGGCGCAGTTGCAACAGGTGGCGTGGGGCGAAAACGAGGCCTTCCTGAGCCTGCAGGATGGGTCGATGCTGACAGCCCGACTGGTGGTGGGTGCCGATGGCGCGAACTCCTGGTTGCGCAACAAGGCGGATATCCCGCTGACCTTCTGGGACTACCGCCATCATGCGCTGGTGGCCACGATCCGCACCGAAGAGCCCCATCAGGCGATTGCCCGCCAGGCGTTCCACGGCGAAGGCATTCTGGCCTTTCTGCCGTTAAGCGACCCGCACCTGTGCTCTATTGTCTGGTCGCTGTCGCCGCAGGAAGCGCAACGAATGCAACAGGCGGATGACGCGGCCTTTAATCAGGCACTGAATATCGCTTTCGATAATCGTCTGGGACTGTGCCACGTGGAAAGCGAGCGTCAGGTATTCCCGCTGACCGGTCGCTACGCCCGGCAGTTTGCCGCCCATCGTCTCGCGCTGGTTGGCGACGCCGCCCACACCATCCACCCGCTGGCCGGGCAGGGGGTTAACCTGGGCTTTATGGATGCTGCAGAGCTGATTGATGAACTCCGGCGACTGCACGCGCAGGGCAAAGATTTTGGTCAGCATCTGTATCTGCGCCGCTATGAGCGCAGCCGCAAGCACAGCGCCGCGATGATGCTGGCAGGGATGCAGGGCTTTCGTGAAATGTTCTCCGGCAGCAACCCGGCGAAGAAACTGCTGCGCGATATCGGCCTCAAACTGGCGGACACCTTGCCGGGTGTCAAACCGCAGCTTATTCGTCAGGCGATGGGCCTGAACGATCTCCCCAACTGGTTACGTTAAGTCCGTCACACTTCTCTTTCCCGGCCCCCGCGCCGGGTTTTCCCTTCTCATTTGAAATAAACTAATCTCACCCATTTTTTCGCATTAGTTTTATTAATGCCTCTCATTTTTAGCCATGGAAAATAGGTCCGTTTTTTCGCATAAAATACCATCATGCTCGGCGTTATTAGTCGTTGATGTTAATTTTATGTGGCATAAATCGCTTTTTTCCAGTCAATAACTCTGTAGTCTTTCTGGCGAATTTTAGTCATAAGCTAATGTGATGTCCTGATTTAGCTTATGGTTTAGCGCCGGGTTCAGTGGTAAGTTCAGGCAAAAGAGAACGTTTGCGTCGGTGTCTGATAACGGCACCGGCGGTCGATTTGATCGTGTGAAATCGCCCAGACAATCTCGCTCAACTCGTAGCTGCTTGCGTTTTACTCGATGAGGAAAAAATGGCTCAACAGACTCCGTTGTATGAACAACACACGCTGTGCGGCGCTCGCATGGTGGACTTCCATGGCTGGATGATGCCGCTGCATTACGGTTCCCAGATTGATGAGCACCATGTGGTGCGCAGCGATGCCGGAATGTTCGATGTATCACACATGACCATCGTTGACTTCCACGGCAGCCGTATTCGGGAGTTCTTACGCTATTTGCTGGCTAACGATGTGGCGAAGCTCACGGTCCCCGGCAAAGCGCTCTATAGCGGCATGCTTACCGCTTCCGCCGGCGTCATCGATGACCTGATTGTCTATTTCCTCTCTGAAGATTATTTCCGCCTCGTTGTTAACTCCGCCACCCGTGAAAAAGACCTCGCCTGGATCACCCAGCAGGCTGAGCCGTATGGCCTTGAAATGACCGTCCGCGACGATCTTTCCCTGATTGCCGTACAGGGGCCGCAGGCGAAAGAGAAGGCCGCGACCCTGTTCACCGAGGCTCAGCGTCAGGCCGTGGCCGGGATGAAACCCTTCTTTGGTGTGCAGGCTGGCGATCTGTTTATTGCAACCACCGGTTACACCGGTGAAGCCGGGTACGAAATTGCGCTGCCAAATGAACAGGCGGCCGATTTCTGGCGTGGCCTGCTGGACGCTGGCGTGAAGCCTTGCGGCCTGGGCGCGCGCGATACCTTACGCCTGGAAGCCGGGATGAACCTGTATGGTCAGGAGATGGACGAAAGCATCTCTCCACTGGCCGCCAATATGGGCTGGACCATTGCCTGGGAACCGGCAGACCGTGCGTTCATCGGCCGTGAAGCGTTGGAGCTGCAGCGTGAAAAAGGTACCGAGCAGCTGGTGGGCCTGGTGATGACCGAGAAAGGCGTACTGCGCGGTGGACTGCCGGTACGCTTTAGCGATGCCGAGGGCAATCAGAAAGAAGGTATTATTACCAGTGGCACCTTCTCCCCGACGCTGGGCTACAGTATCGCGCTGGCGCGCGTACCGGCCGGTATCGGCGAAACGGCCATCGTGCAGATTCGCAACCGCGAAATGCCGGTCAAGGTCACTAAACCTGTTTTTGTACGCAACGGCAAAGCCGTAGTGTGATTCCCCCTTTTTGGAGATCAATTGATGAGCAACGTACCAGCAGAACTGAAATACAGTAAAGAACACGAATGGCTGCGCAAAGAAGCTGACGGCACCTACACCGTTGGGATCACCGAACATGCTCAGGAACTGCTTGGCGATATGGTCTTCGTTGACCTGCCGGACGTCGGTGCAACCGTTGAAGCGGGTGACGACTGCGCGGTAGCCGAGTCGGTAAAAGCGGCATCGGATATTTATGCCCCGGTAAGCGGTGAGATTGTGGCTGTTAACGAAGCGCTGAACGACTCTCCGGAGCTGGTGAACAGCGACCCGTACGCTGAAGGCTGGATCTTTAAAATCAAGGCCAGCGATGAAGCGCAGGTTGCGGCGTTGCTGGATGCGGCGGCTTACGCTGCGCTGCTGGAAAACGAATAACCGCGTTGCCCCTTTCACGCCGCGGCGCCAGGCGCCGGCGGCGTGAATGATTTTTGCCTGTTCAGATAAGTAAAGACACATACGATTCACTGCACGTTTCAGGAACCATCGCTCATGACTCAGACTTTAGGTCAGCTTGAAAACCGCGGCGCCTTTATTGAACGTCACATCGGCCCGGATGCTCAGCAACAGCAAGAGATGCTGCAAACCGTCGGCGCCGACTCGCTTAACGCCCTGATTGGCCAGATTGTGCCACAGGATATTCAGCTGGCGACACCACCGCAGGTGGGTGACGCGACTACCGAATTTGCCGCGCTGGCGGAACTGAAGGCGGTAGCCGGTCGTAACAAGCGCTTCAAGTCTTACATCGGCATGGGTTACACCGCCGTGCAGCTGCCACCGGTTATTCAGCGCAATATGCTGGAAAACCCGGGCTGGTACACCGCCTATACGCCGTATCAGCCGGAAGTCTCCCAGGGTCGTCTGGAGTCGCTGCTTAACTTCCAGCAGGTGACCCTCGATCTGACTGGTCTGGATATTGCCTCCGCATCCCTGCTCGATGAAGCAACCGCCGGGGCAGAAGCGATGGCGATGGCCAAACGCGTCAGCAAACTGAAAAATGCCAACCGTTTCTTCGTGGCTGCGGATATTCACCCGCAGACCCTGGACGTGGTTCGCACCCGTGCTGAAACTTTCGGCTTTGACGTTATCGTCGATGATGCCGAAAAAGCCCTGGACCATCAGGACGTGTTTGGCGTACTGCTGCAGCAGGTTGGCACCACCGGTGAAATTCACGACTACAGCCAACTTATTGCCGAGCTGAAAGCACGCAAAGTCGTGGTCAGCGTCGCGGCGGACTTTATGACGCTGGTTCTGCTGACCGCTCCGGGCAAGCAGGGTGCCGACATCGTCTTCGGTTCCGCCCAGCGTTTCGGCGTACCGATGGGCTACGGCGGCCCGCACGCGGCCTTCTTCGCCGCAAAAGATGAATTCAAACGCTCTATGCCTGGCCGTATCATCGGCGTATCGAAAGATGCCGCGGGCAATACCGCGCTGCGTATGGCGATGCAGACTCGTGAGCAGCATATCCGCCGCGAGAAAGCGAACTCCAATATCTGTACTTCCCAGGTGCTGCTGGCCAACATCGCCAGCCTGTACGCGGTGTTCCACGGGCCAGTGGGCCTGAAGCGTATCGCCAGCCGCATCCATCGTCTGACGGATATCCTCGCCGACGGGCTGCAGAAAAAAGGGCTGAAGCTGCGTCATGCGCACTACTTCGACACCCTGTGCGTAGAAGTGGCCGACAAAGCCGCGGTGCTGGCACGTGCTGAAGCGCTGGAAATTAACCTGCGCAGCGATATTCACAACGCGGTCGGCATTACCCTTGATGAAGCGACCACCCGCGAAGATCTCGTGAACCTGTTCCGCGCTATTATCGGCGACAACCACGGTCTGGATATCGATACGCTGGATAAAGATGTGGCGCTCGACAGCCGTTCTATCCAGGAAAGCATGCTACGTGATGATGCGATCCTGACGCACCCGGTGTTTAATCGCTACCATAGCGAAACCGAGATGATGCGCTATATGCACTCGCTGGAGCGTAAAGATCTGGCGCTGAATCAGGCGATGATCCCGCTGGGTTCCTGCACCATGAAGCTCAACGCTGCGGCAGAAATGATCCCGATCACCTGGCCGGAATTCGCCGAGCTGCACCCGTTCTGCCCGGCAGAACAGGCCGAAGGCTATCATCAGATGATCGCCCAGCTCTCCGACTGGCTGGTTAAACTGACCGGCTACGACGCCGTCTGCATGCAGCCGAACTCCGGTGCACAGGGCGAGTATGCGGGCCTGCTGGCGATCCGCCACTACCACGAGAGCCGCAATGAAGGCCATCGTGATATCTGCCTGATCCCAAGCTCTGCACACGGCACCAACCCGGCATCGGCACAGATGGCCGGCATGCAGGTCGTGGTGGTGGCCTGTGATAAAAACGGCAACATTGACCTTGCGGATCTGCGCCTTAAGGCGGAGCAGGCGGGCGAGAACCTCTCCTGCATCATGGTCACTTACCCGTCAACGCACGGCGTGTACGAAGAGACTATCCGCGAAGTGTGCGAAATCGTGCATCAGTTCGGCGGCCAGGTTTATCTCGACGGCGCCAACATGAATGCTCAGGTGGGCATCACCTCGCCGGGCTTTATCGGCGCGGACGTGTCGCACCTTAACCTGCATAAAACCTTCTGCATTCCGCACGGTGGCGGCGGCCCGGGTATGGGACCGATTGGCGTCAAAGCGCACCTGGCACCGTTTGTTCCGGGCCACAGCGTGGTGCAGATCGAAGGCATGCTGACCCGTCAGGGCGCGGTATCTGCCGCACCGTTCGGCAGCGCATCTATTCTGCCAATCAGCTGGATGTACATCCGCATGATGGGCGCAGAAGGGCTGAAGCAGGCGAGCCAGGTGGCTATCCTCAACGCCAACTACATCGCGACCCGTCTGAAAGAGGCGTTCCCGGTGCTCTATACCGGTCGCGACGGCCGTGTGGCGCACGAATGTATTCTTGATATTCGTCCGCTGAAAGAAGAGACCGGCATCAGTGAACTGGATATCGCCAAGCGTCTGATCGACTTTGGCTTCCATGCGCCGACCATGTCCTTCCCGGTCGCCGGAACCCTGATGGTTGAGCCGACCGAATCGGAAAGCAAAGTGGAGCTGGACCGCTTCATTGACGCGATGCTGGCGATCCGTGGTGAAATCGACCGTGTGAAAGCGGGTGAATGGCCGCTGGAAGACAACCCGCTGGTGAACGCGCCGCATACTCAGGGCGAGCTGGTGGCTGAATGGCTGCACCCGTATACCCGTGAGCTGGCGGTATTCCCAGCAGGTCTGGATAACAAATACTGGCCGACGGTGAAGCGTCTGGACGATGTCTACGGTGACCGCAACCTGTTCTGCTCCTGCGTCCCGATGAGCGAATACCAGTAATTAGCTGACTGGACTATCTTTTAAAGGCGCTTCGGCGCCTTTATTTTTGGGAGAGTCATATGGCTTTAGCACTGATTACCGGCGCCAGCCGGGGAATTGGCAGGGCGACCGCACTGCTGCTGGCGCAGGAAGGCTATACCGTGGTGGTGAATTATCACCGCAATATTAATGCCGCGATGGCGGTAGTGAATGAGATTGTCATTCTGGGCGGCAAAGCCGTGGCGCTACCTGCGGATATCAGCGATGAAGCCCAGGTCATGGCGATGTTTGACAGTATCGATAAGCTGGATGAACCGTTGGCCGCCCTGGTCAACAATGCGGGGATCTTGTTTACCCAGAGCACCATTGAAAACCTGACCGCCGAGCGGATTAATCAGGTGCTGAGCACCAATGTCACTGGTTATTTCCTCTGTTGTCGCGAGGCGGTGAAGCGGATGTCATTCAGGCATGACGGTAAAGGCGGGGCGATCGTCAACGTCTCGTCGGCGGCATCACGGTTGGGGGCGGCAGGTGAATATGTGGATTATGCCGCGTCGAAAGGCGCCGTGGATACGTTGACCACCGGGCTGGCGCTGGAAGTGGCAGCGCAGGGCATTCGCGTAAACGGCGTACGCCCTGGCTTTATCTATACCGAGATGCACGCCAGCGGCGGTGAGCCGGGGCGGGTGGATCGGGTAAAAGCCGCGCTACCGATGCAACGCGGCGGTCAGCCCGAGGAAGTCGCGCAGGCTATCGCCTGGCTGCTGAGCGACAAAGCTTCCTACGTGACCGGTAGTTTCCTCGAACTGGCCGGCGGCAAATAACCGGCACACCACTTATAACCCCGGCTAAGCGTAGCGCAAGCCGGAGGCTATGACGCCAGCCACAACCGTAGGCGCATTCCCCAACTGCTGGTCCAGCCGGTGGTGACCGACTTCACTTCGCCACCGGAGATAACGATCAGCGTCGGCGTCACCTGAACATCCCATTGCCGGGAAAGCTGGCCCTGGGAGTCGTTCACCGTCGGCAGCTCCAGCTTTTTCTGCGCCAGCCAGCGCGTCAGGGTAGCATCGTCCCCGGAGCGCAGCGCCACCGACATGACGTTTTCCCCGCGGCTCGCCAGAGACTGGATCGACGGCGTGGTGTAGCGACAGACCCCGCACCAGGTCGCCCAGACGTAGAGCAGCAGCGGACGCTGTTGGCTCATGGCGGCCAGATCGACCGCCTTGCCATCCAGAGTCTGTAATGGCGTGCTGGTAAAGTTCTGCGGCAGCGCGGGCTGGCGCAGATAATCCATACCGGCGATGAGCGCCGCAGCCAGCAGCAGCAGAATAACCAGCTCGCGCAGCCAGCGGCGTAATTTACTGACCATCGGCTTTTGCCAGCTGCGTTTTCACCAGCTCCTCCAGATCGTCATAGGGAATGGCGCCGGCCACCATCTGATCGCCGATGATTGTCGCCGGGGTGCCCTGAATATTCAGCACCTGCGACAAAATCAGGTTCATCTTGAGGGGATCCATAGTTTGGTCATCAATCTTTACGCCGTCTGTTGCCGTTTTCTGGCGGGCGGCAAGAATGCTGGCATCATCGTGGTAACCTTTTTTCGCCATCAGACGCTGGTGCAGCGGCCAGAATTTATCCGGCTGCTGGCGCCACGTAGAGAGTGCGGCTTTGGCGGCGTTGACCGAGCTCTGGCCTTTAAACGGCAGCAGCTTCACGATCAGCAGCACGTCAGGATTCTCGCGAACGATCTTCTCCAGCTGCGGATCGAACTGCTTGCAGTAGGGGCAGTTGTAATCGGTAAACGACACGATCGTCAGACGCGGGTTTTTGGCACCAAGCCGCGGACTGTCGGGGTCGTTGAACAGCAGTTTTGCCAGCTGGTCGTCGGCGGATGAGTCGGGTTGCTCAGCCGGGGCGGCCAGGCTGAAGGTGGACAGACACAGCAGAAGCAAGGTGGTGATGATTCTCATGATTATTGACCTTTCGCATCAGACAGGGTGGTGAGAAGTTCGTCGCGATTTAACAGCGGAGGCAGCACGTGGCCCTGCGGTAATCCCGGTCCGTAGATTTGATTAAAAGGAACGGCGGCACTGCCGCGGGTGGTCAGGAAACGGCTGATGGTTTCCGATGGACGGCTCCAGTCGCCGCGCAGGGCGACCACGTCCGGTTCCGCCAGGGCACGCTGGACATCGTCACGCAGCAGCACGTTGTATTTATTAGCTTTACAGGTCACGCACCAGTCGGCGGTGACATCGATAAACACCCGCTGATGGTTGGCCAGCGCGTCGATAATCGCCTGCTCACTGAGGGGTTGCCAGTTGATACGGTCGCGGCGCGACGCCTGACTATCAGGCTGGAAAAACAGCGTGAAGGCCCCGGCGACAGCAAGCGCCAGCACGCCGGCCCACAGCGCCGTACGCCAGCGGTAGCGCCAGAGAATTGCCAGCAGCAGCGCCAGCGTCAGCAGCACGACCAGCACAATAACCGGCATCTGACCGAGATGCACCGTCAGCAGGCTCATCAGCCACAGCGATGAGCCCAGCATCATCAACCCGAGCACCACGCGCAGGATGTTCATCCAGCGTCCAGGGCGTGGCAGGTGTCGGGCAAGCCCCGGCCAGGCGGCGACCAGCAGCCACGGCAGGCTCATGCCTATCCCCATGGCGAAGAAAATCCCCCACAGCAGCGGCAGCGGCGCCACCAGTGCGACTGAGACGGCGGTGCCGAGAAACGGTGCGGTGCAGGGGGTTGCCAGCAGCGTCGCAAATGCTCCCTGCCAGAAATGGCCCATCAGCCCATGGCCGCCGCGAGTGGCCAGAAAGGTGCTGGTGCCGGAGGAAAGGCGGATCTCAAACAGGCCCAGCAAGCTGGCGCTGAACAGCACCATCACCAGCGCCATCACGCCAATAAACCACGGGTTCTGGAACTGAATTCCCCAGCCCAGCGCCTGGTTGCCCAGGCGCAGCAGGGTCATCATCAGCGCCAGCGCCAGAAATGACACCACGATCCCGCAGACCGAGGCCATGAACTGTCGGCGTACCACGCCGCGTTCTTGCCCGCCGCTCTGCACCAGCGACCCGAGCTTCATGGCCAGCACCGGCAGCACGCAGGGCATCACGTTGAGGATCAGGCCACCTGCCAGCGCCATCAGCAACACCCACCATAACGACGGTGCCGCGATCGGTGTGCCTGGGTCAATGGTCAGCGCGCTTTCCTGCGCCAGCCCGTTGTCGGCAAGGACCAACGACAGGCGTTTGCCGCTCAGGTTGGGCGCTGCTTCACCCCAGCCATCGCTGACCGGGATCTGCGCGATAAGCGTATCGTCTTTTAGCGAGAACGTCGGTTTGCCAAAGTCGACATCATCCATACTGTCGATAAACAGCGCGGGCTGCTGCCAGCCCGCGTCGCGCACCGCCTTTACCGTCAGTTTTCCATCGCTATAGGCTGAGGTCAGCTGCGACGTCAGGCCATCCGGTCGTGGCAGCGTACCCAGCGCCCGGGTGAAATCGTAGCCAAAGTCGTCTCCCTGTGAGGCGCTCATCTCCAGTGAGAAGGGGTAGTCGGTGAGAATACAGACGTTGCTGCAGGTAGATAGCGTCAGCACGCCGCTCAGAGTCTGCGGCAGCGGGCCGCGGATCGCCAGCGGAAAGCTGACGCGGTCGTGGTAGCCCTGGGTGGATATGCCCGCGACGTCAAAGCGCTGCGGGGTTGGCCAGTGCCAGGTAACATCCAGCGGCGTATTCCAGACGATGGCGGGCGCGATGCCGCCTTCGCCGGGCGAACGCCAGTAGGTTTTCCAGCCTTTTTCCAGCTTCACATCCAGCAGCAGGCGGGCGGTATCGCTGTTTTCGCTCTGGGCGCGCAGCCGGACGCTGGCGTGTTGATTATCGGCGGTGCGTAACCAGCCGCTGTCGGCAGCCTGACTGACGGGCAGCCATAGCCAAAGCAGGCAGACCAGCAGTCGCCTGAGTACCATAAACATAAATTTTCTCCATAAATGATTAATTAACCTGAGTGTTCAGGAAATTGCTCATTCACGGAAAACGCACAATCGCAGATGCACCCGTAGCCGGGGAGGGGAGATAACGCGGGGAGGCCAGAGACGCTCGATGCGGGGCGGGATTGCCGCCAGCAGCGTCAGCAACAGCGCGACAGCCAGTAAGGCACCTTCGAACAGCACCGGCGGTGACGCCAGCAGAGATTTCGCGCTCAGCTCGCAGGGCGTGACCGGCGCTTCCGCCGTTTCTGGTCCCTGTTGGGCTGATTGCGTCACAGCTGTGGCATTCATGACAAGCGCGTGCAGCCCGGCCATACGCTGCGCGGTGCATACCAGCACCACCAGACAGGCAAGGGCTACAAGAAGAATGGCTTTTCGCTGTCGCTTAATCATTATCGCCTCAATAATTCACGAGGCTTATCTTATCGGGCGAGCAGGTTTTAGCAATGTTAAAGCTGTAAAGAAGTGTCTGTAAGCGCGGGGGAATTTCCTCTCCCGTTATGGGGAGAGGAAACGTGCGAGGGACAATCAGAGCTTTTCGCCGTTGCTGGCGATGACGTCTTTGTACCAGTTGAAGCTTTTCTTGCGCGAACGGGACATGTCGCCGGTGCCGTCGTCATGTTTGTTGACGTAGATAAAGCCGTAGCGCTTGCTGTACTGCCCGGTGGTGAAGGAAACGCAATCGATGCAGCCCCACGGGGTGTAGCCCATCAGATCGACGCCATCATAGGTGACCGCTTTGATCATCTCTTCCACGTGGGCGCGCAGATAGTCGATACGGTAGTCGTCGTTGATGCTGCCGTCTGCTTCGACTTTGTCGTAAGCGCCAAAACCGTTTTCCACGATAAACAGCGGTTTCTGGTAGCGTTCATACAGCTCGCACAGCGCATAGCGCAGGCCAACCGGATCAATCTGCCAGCCCCAGTCGGACGCTTTCACGTGCGGATTCGGCACGCTGCCTTCAAAGCCAGAGATCGCATCGCCGCTGCCGCCTTCCGCTTTGACCGCGTTGGTCATGTAGTAGCTGAAGCCGAGATAATCGCAGGTCCCTTCACGCAGGATCTGCTCATCGCCTGCTTCCATCACGATGTTGAAGCCGCGGCGTTCCCATTCGTTAAGGACGTAGGTCGGGTAGTAGCCGCGCAACTGTACGTCGGTAAAGACGTAGCGTTCACGCATCGATTCCTGTGCGAACATCACATCTTCAGGTTTACAGGAGAATGGATAGAGCGCCACCATCGCCAGCATGCAGCCAACCTGCATTTGCGGGTTGATGCGCCGTGCCGCCTTCACCGCCAGGGCGCTGGCAACGAACTGGTGATGCAGCACCTGGTACATGGTCTCTTCCGGGTTTTCATGTTCGGTATAGACCACGCCGGAGCAGCAATAGCCGAACAACGGCGCGCGCCAGTTACGCTGGTTGTTGATCTCGTTAAAGGTCATCCAGTATTTCACTTTGTGCTTATAGCGCTCGAACACGACTTCGGCGAAACGCACAAAGAAATCGACCACTTTACGGTTGGTCCAGCCACCGTACTGCTGCACCAGGTGCAGCGGCATTTCAAAGTGGGAGAGGGTGATAACCGGCTCGATGTTGTATTTCAGCAGCTCATCAAACATGTCGTCATAGAACTTCAGCCCCTCTTCGTTGGGCTGGGTTTCATCACCCAGTGGGAAGATGCGGGTCCAGGCGATGGAGGTACGAAAACACTTGAAGCCCATTTCGGCAAACAGTTTGATGTCTTCTTTGTAGCGACCGTGGAAGTCGATGGCTTCGTGGTTCGGGTAGTATTTCCCGGCTTCCACTTCATGGGTGATTTCGCGCGGAACGCCGTGAGCGCCGCCGGTCAGTACGTCACAAATGCTCGGGCCTTTGCCGTCTTTATTCCAGCCGCCTTCCACCTGGTGCGCCGCTACCGCGCCGCCCCATAAAAAGTCTTTCGGTAAAGTGATTTTTTTCATCTTTGCTGATCTCATCAAATAGCATCTGATTTTGAGTCTAACAAAGGGAATATAAATGTCACGATATAACAATTTCCGCTATGTGGAATATGTTACATCGAAAAAACAGGGTGTTATTTTCAGGCCAGTTTGCGCGCTAATTTACGTCCGAGGGATTCCAGAATATATATGACTGGTATTTGGGTGGTAATATCGTACACGCCGCCGATACGGGTTTGCGGCACGTGCCAGGAGAGATTGAAGTCTGCAAGCTTGGCCAGTCGCGAGTGTTCATGACTGGTGACCGACATCACCTTGCAGTTGTGCAGGCTGAACTGGCTGGCGAAGCGCAGGATCTCTTCGGTTTCCCCGGAAACGGACAGGACGATCGCCAGCGCGTTACGGGCCATATCGTTGGTTACCGGGAAATAAGGATCGTCGATATGGTTGCTGAATTTTCCGACGTTAGAAAAAAACCGTGCGCCATATTTTGCGAGGGCGCCGGAGGTGCCGGCACCAACAAATATAATTCGCTCTGAGGCCAGAATAATATCGACGGCGCGGTCGAGTAAATCATCAAATTCATCATTATTGACGCTTTTAAAAAAGCTCATGATTTCGCTGGCGCCGATATTTGCCTGTTGAGGCTGGTTCTGCTCGAGATATAATTTAAAGCGTACGCGAAACTCCGAGTATCCTTCACACTGCAGTTTGCGGCAAAAGCGCAGGACGGTGGTCGTGGAGACGCCGGAGGCTTCTGCCAGCTCGCGAATGGTCATGTACATCACCTTGTCACGATTTTTGATGACGTAGTGGTAGACCATCATCTCAAGATTATTGAGACTGGCAATCGCCGCGTGGGAGAACATGCTCACAGTAACAACTCACAATTCATAATGACCAGGAGGGAATTATATCATGCAGCCGAATGACATAACTTTTTTTCAACGCTTTCAGGACGACATCCTTGCCGGGCGGAAAACGATCACCATCCGCGATGCAGCCGAATCGCATTTTAAAACCGGGGATGTGCTGAGGGTTGGTCGCTATGAAGATGACGGCTATTTTTGTACGATTCAGGTGGTGGCAACCTCGACGGTTACGCTCGATACGCTGACAGAACGCCACGCGCAACAGGAGAATATGACGCTGTCGCAGCTGCGCCAGGTGATCGGCGAGATCTACCCTGATGATGACCAGTTTTATGTTATTGAATTTCAAAAGCTTTGATAAAACAGCGAACGACTGTTAGGTGAAAATTTAATTTAACTTTATGATTTTATTGAGTTCACAAAAATTCATCTATTTATTTTAGCTAACAGGTGTTCACTGGAATCATTCTCAGTTACCCTAGGTGTGCATTGAAAGCGTTCTTGTTTTCGGAGTCAAATATGGTTCGCAAGCCATTAATCACACAGGGTTATTCTTTGGCAGAGGAAATTGCCAACAGTATCAGCCATGGAATCGGGCTGGTGTTCGGTATCGTCGGTCTGGTGCTCCTGCTGGTTCAGGCGATAGACAGCAACGCCAGCGCCACGGCAATTACCAGCTACAGCCTGTATGGCGGCAGCATGATCATGCTGTTTCTCGCGTCCACGCTCTATCACGCGATCCCTCACCAGCGGGCTAAGCAGTGGCTGAAAAAATTCGACCACTGCGCTATCTATCTGCTGATTGCCGGGACCTATACCCCTTTTTTGCTGGTGGGGCTCAATTCGCCGCTCTCGCGGGGCCTGATGATCGTCATCTGGAGCCTGGCGCTGCTGGGGATTTTGTTTAAGCTCACCATCGCGCATCGCTTCAAGATCCTTTCGCTGGTGACCTATCTGACGATGGGCTGGCTGTCATTAATCGTGGTGTATCAGCTGGCGATCAAGCTGGCGGCGGGCGGCGTCACGCTGCTGGCGGTGGGCGGGGTCGTCTATTCGCTGGGGGTTATCTTCTACGTCTGCAAGCGCATCCCTTATAACCATGCTATCTGGCACGGCTTTGTGCTGGGCGGCAGCGTCTGTCATTTCCTGGCGATCTATTTATACGTCGGCCAGGTGTGACGAAAACGCCGCGCCATCGGGAGATCCCCGGCGGCGCGGCGGTTATCGTAACGGCTTAACTCTCTTCTAACGAGTACGGCAGCGGAACGATGCTTAAGGTGCCGGCATCATCGCGCACGCGGAACACGCTGTCCGGCTCCATATCGTTATTCATCACTACCTGCACCAGCAGATGGCCATCATCCAGCTGAACGGCGGCCAGCACGGTGCCGGTCCGTCGCCAGTTATCGCCCATCTTCAGCTCAAGGTCTTCCCCGGCTTGTGGCACGCGGCTGGCTTTACCCGCCAGATACCACAGCGCACGCTTGTTGGCGCCGCGGAATTTAGCCCGCGCGACCATCTCTTGCCCGGTGTAGCAGCCTTTTTTAAAGCTGATGCCGCCCAGCGCCTGCAGGTTAGTGGCTTGCGGAATGAACTGCGCGCTGTTGGCGCTGTCAATGACCGGCAGACCCGCTTCGATATTCAACGCCAGCCACTGCTGGCTGTTGTTCAACTGGGCATCGCTGCGCAGCGCATCAGTGATGCGGGTGGCGGTTGCGACATCGGTCACCAGCAGGAAACGCTCTGCCGGATGTTCAAACCACAGCAGACTGGTGGCACCGTCGGTCACCAGCGGTTTATCGCTGTCTGGCAGTTCGCTAAACAGCGGCGCCAGCGCGGCGCGGGCCTGGAAACCGGCAACGCCCAGCAGGACGTGTTCATCGTCGGCAGCAATGACAACTTTGGAGAATACCGCGTATTTTTTCAGTTCGGTCAGCTGCGCGTCGCGCAGGCTGCGGCGTTCGATCCAGGCATAACCGCCCTGGCGATGGAAGACTCGCAGGTTGCTCCACATCTTGCCCTTAGCATCACAGTGCGCGGCAAGCAGGTGCCGATCGTCGGTCAGCGCGCTGACATCGGCGGTAATCTGTCCCTGAAGATACTTCTCGGCATCCTGACCAGTTATCGTCGACAGCGCCCAGTCATCCAGCGTCATCAGCGTTAACGGCAGACGGGCGGAAGCGGAAGGCTGGCGCGGGGGAAAAGGTGTAAAAGCCATAGTCATGTCCTGAATAGCTTAACGCAGAGTGAGTCACTAATGGTAAAAGAGCTATGGTGCAATGCAAGCGCTTTTGGCAGGCGATTTGTGCCCTGATGAGCTAAACGAACAGGCAACGAAGGTAGATAAAACCATGGTTATTTTATGGTTTTTTGCGAGTGGCGTTCTCTGTTTGCGATATTGCTGTAAAGTAAGTGCAAAAAACGGGTTAAACTAACCTACTAATAACATTCATCAGGCGGCATCCCGCTAACCTGAAGAATGCACTGTGTATCTTTATGCTGGAAGGACAACATGGACATTACTAATAAAGCCCGTATCCACTGGGCATGCCGCCGGGGTATGCGCGAACTCGATATCTCTATCATGCCGTTTTTTGAGTATGAGTACGATACGCTCAGTGATGACGACAAGCTGCTGTTCATTCGTCTGTTAGAAAACGATGATCCGGATCTGTTCAACTGGCTGATGAACCATGGCGAACCGGCGGATGCGCAACTGCAACGGATGGTAAAATTAATCCAGACTCGGAATCGGGAACGTGGTCCTGTGGCAATCTGATTTACGCATCTCCTGGCGTTCGCAGTGGTTTTCACTGCTACTTCACGGCATTGTGGCGGCAATAGTGCTGCTCATGCCCTGGCCGCTGAGCTACACACCGCTATGGCTGTTACTGCTGTCGCTGGTGGTGTTTGACTGTGTTCGCAGCCAGCGGCGGATCCACGCCTGTCGGGGAGAAATAAAACTGCTGACCGATTCGCGTCTGCGCTGGCAAAAAGCGGAATGGGAGATCGTCGGTACGCCCTGGGTGATTAACAGCGGTATGTTGCTGCGCCTGCGGGATAGCGAAACGCGCCGCAGCCAGCATTTGTGGGTTGCGGCGGACAGTATGGACGCAAAAGAGTGGCGCGATTTGCGCCGGTTGGTGTTACAAAAACCGGCGCAGGACTAAGAGCAATCAGGCGAACTGCTCAGCCATTTCGCCGAGGATTTGCTCGCACCAGTTCTGCAGGCGATCGTCGCTCATCTCATACTGGTTCGTTTCATCAAGCGCCAGGCCGACGAACAGCTGGCCATCGGCGATAATCGGTTTCTGGCTGGTGAATTCGTACCCTTCCGTCGGCCAGTAACCGATAAACTTCACCCCTTTGGTGCTCAGCTTATCGTGCAGCATGCCCAGCGCGTCGAGGAACCATTCGCCGTAGCCCAACTGGTCGCCCATGCCGTACATCGCCACAATTTTATCCTGCAGATCCAGGGTGTCTAATTGTTGCCAGATAGCGTCCCAGTCTTCCTGAATCTCACCGAAGTCCCATGTCGGAATGCCGAGGATCAGCACGTCATATTCTGTCATCAGGGCAGGGGAATCATCTTTCAGGTTGTGCAGCGTCACCAGTTCCGGGCCGATGATATCGCGAATCTTCTCCGCTGCCATCTCGGTGTAGCAGGTGCTGGAGCCGTAAAAAAGACCTATGTTCATGGGGTAAACATCTCAATTCATGCTGTGACTTTGCGCCTAGTTTATCAGAAAGGCGCCGTCGGCCGCATACTTAAGGTTGCATGTTCAGCGTCTGAGAACACCGCGCTGCCGTTTTTGCCCAGCAGGGCATCTAATTTGGGTATACTGGAGCCGTTTTAACGAGCAAAGAGGCCGATGTGGAACAGGATCTTGCACGAATCGAACAGTTTCTCGATGCGCTGTGGCTAGAGCGTAATCTTGCAGAAAATACGCTCAGCGCCTACCGACGGGATCTGACCATGGTGGTGGAATGGCTGCACCATCGCGCGTTGACCTTGGTAAGCGTCAGCGGTGAGGATCTGCAGGCGCTGCTGGCCGAAAGGCAGACGGGAGGCTATAAAGCCACCAGCACCGCGCGTTTGTTGAGCGCCGTGCGCCGTTTCTTTCAGCATCTGTATCGGGAAAAAGTACGCCCGGACGATCCCAGCGCATTGCTGGCGTCGCCGAAGCTGCCGCAGCGACTACCGAAAGACCTGAGTGAAGCCCAGGTCGATCGTCTGCTGCAGGCGCCGCTGGTTGAACAGCCCTTAGAGTTACGCGATAAGGCGATGCTGGAGGTGCTGTACGCCACCGGCCTGCGCGTGTCGGAGCTGGTTGGCCTGACGATGAGCGATATCAGCCTGCGTCAGGGGGTGCTGCGGGTGGTCGGTAAAGGGAATAAAGAGCGGCTGGTTCCGCTGGGCGAAGAGGCGGTGCTGTGGGTGGAGAACTACCTGGAGTACGGGCGCCCCTGGCTGCTCAACGGCGTGGCTTCCGATGTGCTTTTCCCCAGCCAGCGCGCGCAGCAGATGACGCGGCAGACTTTCTGGCATCGGATTAAGCACTATGCCGTACTGGCGGGCATCGATAGCGCGAAGCTTTCGCCGCACGTGTTACGCCATGCGTTTGCCACGCACTTACTGAACCACGGCGCGGATTTGCGCGTGGTACAGATGCTATTAGGACATAGCGATCTCTCTACGACGCAGATCTACACCCACGTGGCGACCGAGCGTCTGAGACAACTTCATCAACAGCATCACCCGCGGGCGTGAGTGCTGACTAAAAAGGACGATGTATGAAAAACGGTTTATTGATGTTCACTCTGCTGGCGGCAACGCTGTCCGG
Source organism: Klebsiella sp. B345 (assembly GCF_051131735.1). Classification (NCBI taxonomy): domain Bacteria; kingdom Pseudomonadati; phylum Pseudomonadota; class Gammaproteobacteria; order Enterobacterales; family Enterobacteriaceae; genus Klebsiella; species Klebsiella sp. B345. Next base: position 2,108,552 of record NZ_CP180443.1, on the reverse strand, counting down.
GGCCGCGCATGCTGACACGGCGGCCATCAAACAGTCATTGGCCAAGCTGGGTGTGCAGAGCACGGATATTCAGCCTTCCCCGGTTACCGGGATGAGCACCGTGCTGACCGACAGCGGCGTACTGTACGTGACCGATGACGGCAAACATGTCATCCAGGGGCCGATGTACGACGTCAGCGGTGCGCAGCCGCTTAACGTCACCAATGCGTTGCTGGTAGGCAAGCTGAACGCGTTGGAAAAAGAGATGATCATCTATAAAGCGCCGCAGGAAAAACACGTGATCACCGTGTTCACCGATATCACCTGCGGCTACTGCCACAAGCTGCACGAAGAGATGAGCGACTATAACGCGTTGGGGATCACCGTGCGTTATCTGGCCTTCCCGCGTCAGGGGCTGCAAAGCCAGGCGGAGCAGGATATGAAAGCGATCTGGTGCGCGAAAGATCGCAACAAAGCGCTGGATGACGCCATGGCCGGCAAAGGCGTACAGGCCGCGAGCTGCAACGTTGATATCAGCAAGCACTACACGCTTGGCGTGCAGTTTGGCGTGAACGGGACACCGGCGATGGTGTTGAGCAACGGCTACGTGCTGCCGGGTTATCAGGGGCCGAAAGAGCTGAAAGCCTTCCTTGATGAGCATCAAAAACAGACAAGCGGTAAATAACTCGCGTGAAACCACAGATACAACTACGCCGCCGCGAGGCGGTTGACGGGGCTGATTTACCAGCGGACCTGCCACCACTGCTGCAGCGTCTGTACAGCAGCCGCGGTGTGCTGCGCGCCCAGGAGCTGGAGCGCGGCGTCAAAGGCATGCTGCCATGGACGCAGCTGAACGGCATCGAGCGCGCGGTGGAGATGCTTTACAGCGCTTTCCAGCAAGAGTTGCATATCGTCGTGGTCGGCGATTTTGACGCCGATGGCGCCACCAGTACCGCACTGAGCGTGCTGGCGCTGCGTGCGCTGGGCTACAGCAATGTCTCCTATCTGGTCCCGAACCGTTTTGAAGATGGCTACGGGCTAAGTCCTGAAGTTGTCGATCAGGCCCATGCGCGCGGTGCGCAGATGATCATGACAGTCGATAACGGGATTTCATCGCATGCCGGCGTCGATCACGCACACGCGTTGGGGATCCCGGTGGTGGTGACCGATCACCACCTGCCGGGCGATACATTACCGGCGGCGGAAGCCATCGTGAACCCCAATCTGCGCGACTGCGAGTTCCCGTCGAAATCGTTAGCTGGCGTGGGTGTGGCGTTCTACCTTATGCTGGCACTGCGCACCTTCCTGCGTGATAAAAACTGGTTTGAAACCCGCGGAATTGCCGCCCCTAATCTGGCTGAACTGTTGGACCTGGTGGCCCTGGGAACGGTAGCGGACGTGGTGCCGCTGGATGCCAATAACCGGATCCTGACCTGGCAGGGGCTGAGCCGTATTCGGGCGGGCAAGTGCCGTCCGGGGATCAAAGCGCTGCTGGAGATCGCCAACCGCGATCCGCAAAAGCTGGCTGCCAGCGATCTGGGCTTTGCCCTGGGACCGCGGCTGAACGCGGCGGGCAGGCTGGATGATATGTCGGTCGGCGTGGCGCTGCTGCTGTGCGACAACGTCGGCGAGGCGCGGATGCTGGCCAACGAGCTGGATGCGTTAAACCAGACCCGTAAAGAGATTGAGCAGGGCATGCAGGTCGAGGCGCTGACGCTGTGCGAGCAGCTTGAGCGCAGCGGCGATACTCTGCCCGGCGGGCTGGCGATGTATCACCCGCAGTGGCATCAGGGAGTGGTCGGCATTCTGGCGTCGCGTATTAAAGAGCGTTTTCATCGTCCGGTGATTGCCTTCGCGCCAACCGGCGACGGGTTGTTAAAAGGGTCCGGTCGCTCCATTCAGGGGCTGCACATGCGCGATGCGCTTGAGCGTCTTGATACCCTCAACCCAGGGCTTATCCTGAAATTTGGCGGCCACGCCATGGCGGCGGGGCTGTCGCTGGAAGAGGCGCGCTTTGCCGAGTTTCAGAAGTGCTTCGGCGATCTGGTCACCGAGTGGTTGGATCCGGCGTTGTTACAGGGTGAAGTGGTGTCCGACGGCCCGCTGGAGGCAGCGGAGATGAGCATGGAAGTGGCCCATATGCTGCGTGAAGCCGGCCCCTGGGGCCAGATGTTCCCGGAGCCGCTGTTTGACGGCCGTTTCCGCCTGCTGCAACAGCGGCTGGTGGGCGAGCGTCATCTGAAGGTGATGGTCGAACCGGTCGGCGGCGGCCCGCTGCTGGACGGTATTGCCTTCAACGTTGATACTTCGATGTGGCCGGATAACGGCGTGCGCGAAGTGACGCTGGCCTATAAGCTCGATATTAATGAGTTCCGTGGTAATCGCAGCCTGCAGCTTATCATCGACCATCTCTGGCCGGTCTGACGAAAAAGCCGCCAATAAAGAGGCGCACTGAAGGGCGAAGTGTCTATAAAAGAGAGCGGGGATCCGGTACAATTCCGCTCTTATCACCGCATTTTGACGAATCCATTAAAAGAAAATCGACCATGTTTGAAATAAATCCGGTAAAAAACCGCATTCAGGACCTCACGGAGCGCTCTGACGTTCTCAGGGGGTATCTTTGACTACGATGCTAAGAAAGAGCGTCTGGAAGAAGTAAACGCCGAGCTGGAACAGCCGGACGTGTGGAACGAACCCGAGCGCGCACAGGCGCTGGGGAAAGAGCGTTCTTCACTGGAAGCCATCGTTGAGACGCTGGACCAGATGTCCCAGGGGCTGGAAGATGTCTCCGGGCTGCTGGAACTGGCCGTTGAAGCCGACGACGAAGAGACCTTCAACGAAGCCGTTGCTGAACTGGACGTGCTTGAAGAGAAACTGGCGCAGCTTGAGTTCCGCCGTATGTTCTCCGGCGAATACGACAGCGCTGACTGCTACCTCGATATTCAGGCCGGTTCCGGCGGGACTGAAGCCCAGGACTGGGCCAGCATGCTGACGCGTATGTATCTGCGTTGGGCTGAAGCGCGCGGTTTTAAAACCGAGATTATCGAAGAGTCTGAAGGTGAAGTCGCGGGTATTAAATCTGTGACCATTAAGATTATCGGCGATTACGCCTACGGTTGGCTGAGAACGGAAACCGGCGTTCACCGCCTGGTGCGTAAGAGCCCGTTTGATTCTGGCGGCCGTCGCCATACCTCGTTCAGTTCCGCGTTTGTCTATCCGGAAGTGGATGACGACATTGATATCGAGATCAACCCGGCAGACCTGCGTATTGACGTTTACCGCGCTTCAGGTGCGGGTGGTCAGCACGTTAACCGTACGGAATCCGCGGTGCGTATTACCCACATTCCAAGCGGATTAGTGACGCAGTGCCAGAACGACCGTTCACAGCACAAGAACAAAGACCAGGCCATGAAGCAAATGAAAGCCAAGCTTTATGAACTGGAAATGCAGAAGAAAAATGCCGAGAAGCAGGCGATGGAAGATACCAAATCGGACATCGGCTGGGGCAGCCAGATCCGCTCTTATGTGCTGGATGACTCCCGCATTAAAGATCTGCGCACCGGGGTGGAAACCCGCAATACTCAGGCCGTGCTCGACGGCAGCCTGGATCAATTTATCGAAGCAAGTTTGAAAGCAGGGTTATGAGGAACCAACATGTCTGAACAACAAGCACAGGGCGCTGACGCGGCAATTGACCTTAATAATGAACTGAAAAGCCGTCGTGAAAAGCTGGCTGCGCTGCGTGAGCAGGGTATCCCGTTCCCGAACGATTTCCGTCGTGACCATACCTCTGACCAACTGCACGCTGACTTCGATGCGAAAGAAAACGAAGAGCTGGAAGCGCTGAACGTTGAAGTCTCCGTTGCTGGCCGCATGATGACCCGTCGTATTATGGGTAAAGCGTCCTTCGTGACCCTGCAGGACGTTGGCGGCCGTATCCAGCTGTACGTGGCGCGTGACGATCTGGCAGAAGGCGTCTACAACGAGCAATTCAAAAAATGGGACCTCGGTGACATCATCGCCGCGCGCGGTAAGCTGTTCAAAACCAAAACCGGTGAGCTTTCGATCCACTGCACCGAACTGCGTCTGCTGACCAAAGCCCTGCGCCCGCTGCCGGACAAATTCCACGGCCTGCAGGATCAGGAAGCCCGCTATCGTCAGCGTTATCTGGACCTGATCTCCAACGACGAATCGCGCAAAACCTTCAAAATTCGCTCCCAGATTCTGGCCGGTATCCGCCAGTTCATGGTTGGCCGCGACTTTATGGAAGTGGAAACCCCGATGATGCAGGTGATCCCTGGCGGCGCTTCTGCCCGTCCGTTCATCACCCATCACAACGCGCTGGATATGGACATGTACCTGCGTATCGCGCCGGAGCTGTACCTGAAACGTCTGGTGGTTGGCGGCTTTGAACGTGTGTTCGAAATCAACCGTAACTTCCGTAACGAAGGGATCTCCGTTCGCCACAACCCAGAGTTCACCATGATGGAACTCTACATGGCGTATGCGGACTATAAAGATCTGATCGAGCTGACCGAATCCCTGTTCCGTACTCTGGCACAGGATATTCTGGGCAACACCGCGGTGCCTTATGGCGATCAGACTTTCGATTTCGGTAAGCCGTTTGAAAAACTGACCATGCGTGAAGCTATCAAGAAATACCGTCCGGAAACCGAGATGGCGGATCTGGATAACTTCGATTCTGCCAAAGCTATCGCACAGGCCATTGGTCTGCACGTTGAGAAGAGCTGGGGTCTGGGTCGTATCGTGACCGAGATCTTTGAAGAAGTGGCGGAAGCGCACCTTATTCAGCCGACCTTCATCACCGAATACCCGGCAGAAGTTTCTCCGCTGGCACGTCGTAATGACGAGAACCCGGAAATCACCGACCGCTTTGAATTCTTCATCGGCGGGCGTGAAATCGGTAACGGCTTTAGCGAGCTGAACGATGCCGAAGACCAGGCGCAGCGCTTCCAGGACCAGGTGAATGCGAAAGCTGCCGGTGATGACGAAGCGATGTTCTACGACGAAGACTACGTGACCGCGCTGGAACACGGTCTGCCGCCGACGGCTGGTCTGGGTATTGGTATCGACCGTATGGTGATGCTGTTCACCAACAGCCACACTATCCGCGATGTGATCCTGTTCCCGGCCATGCGCCCGGTGAAATAAGACCGACCGCGATAAACATAACCCCGGCCATCGATGCCGGGGTTTTTTTTGGTCTTGATATCTGGGGGAATGCGTTCCCGCTAGTGGATCATCGCAAGCGCGTGGCGTAGTTGCACAGCGCCTGGCGAGCGTCCAGGTCAGCCGCTTCAAGAACCATCCACGGGCTGAAGGCCCACGGCGTTAAGGCGAGCCCCTGCAGCAGATCGTCAAGGCTGCACCACTGATAGTCCATCACCTCATCAGCATGGGGAGCGAGTGGGCTGGTGGTCGTGGCGGCATAAACCGGGCAGACTTCGTTTTCGACAATCCCGTTTGGGGCAACCGCGCGGTAGCGGAACGCCGGGTGCACCGGCGTAATGTCGGTGATGCTGACGCCCAGCTCAAAATGGCTGCGTCGTTGGACGGCCTGTTCAAACGTTTCGCCCTCCTGCGGATGGCCGCAGACCGAGTTGGTCCAGACGCCTGGCCAGGCCTTCTTGCTCAGCGAGCGACGCGTCACCAGTAGCTGCCCTTGTTGATCAAACAGCCAGCAGGAAAAGGCGAGGTGCAAAGGGGTGTTGAGGGTGTGGGCAGCATACTTTTCCTGCATGCCAACCGGCTTATCTTGCTCATCGAGCAAAATGACGTGTTCCCCGGTCATGACAACTCCTGAAAGTAAAAAACAACTGGCATAAACGTGCCGGGTTATGCAATCAGGCACAGGGTAGCCGATAACGGCACGAAAGGCATTATCTAAACAAGCGGCAGGCAGGTGGTCGGCGCAGCGAGGAAACCGGGCATCACAGGCGTAGCGATTGGGGTTCTGCCTGTGGGCTGGTATGATAGTCATCCGTAATGATGAGATGAGAGCTGTGTTAAGTGCAGGACGCCTGATGAGAAAACGCTTTTTTATCAATATGATGTTGGTTTTTAGCCTGGTAATTGCCGGGTGTTCCAGTTCATCTGATTCCGGTTCCGTCTATACCGTGAAACGCGGTGATACGCTGTATCGTATCTCCCGGACGACTGGCACCAGCATCAAAGATCTGGCCCGACTGAACAATATCTCTCCGCCGTATACCATTGAGGTTGGGCAGCGTCTGAAGCTGAACCCGGCTACTGGAACCAGTGCTACGAAGAGCCGCTCGTCCGCGAAGAGCAGTACACGGACTGCCGCGAACAAGCCGCCTGCGGCTTTACCACCAGTTTCCTGGCCGCCGGTGGGGCAACGCTGCTGGCGCTGGCCGACCAGCGGGAAAGTCATCCTGCCTTATTCTTCGAGCGATGGCGGGAATAAAGGCATCGATATTGCCGGGACGCGCGGGCAGCCGGTTTACGCCTCCGGGGCCGGTAAAGTGGTGTATGTTGGTAACCAGCTACGCGGTTACGGTAATCTGATCATGATTAAGCACAATGAAGATTACATTAGCGCCTATGCCCATAACGATAAGCTGATGGTCAATAACGGCCAGAGCGTGAAGATAGGGCAGCAAATTGCCACGATGGGCAGTACCGATGCTGACTCCGTGCGCCTGCACTTCCAGATCCGCTATCGGGCAACGGCTATCGATCCGCTGCGCTATTTGCCGCCGCAGGGCAGTAAACCTAAGTGCTAACCGGTTATTTTATCAGCAGTTAGTGTGGTTAAGTCTTGTAAGACGGTGCGTAAGGTCTATAATGGCCTACGCACCTCAAAGCGGGCGTAGTTCAATGGTAGAACGAGAGCTTCCCAAGCTCTATACGAGGGTTCGATTCCCTTCGCCCGCTCCAGTTTCTTCTTTTGTCGTCATTCCTGATCACCATCTGCGTTATCTTCTTATCTTCTTATCTTCTTATCTTCTTATCTTCTTATCTTCTTATCTTCTTATCTTCTTATCTTCTTATCTTCTTATCTTCTTATCTTCTTATCTTCTTATCTGCTGTAATGCTATTCACTCGGCCCTATAACACGCACGTTGTTACGCACATTCGCGAACCACTCTTCAACTAACACATCATTGTTCAGCTTTTCTACCATCACATTAATACTATACGACCGCGTTCAGTTGACATCGATATTGGTGGCACCGAACGGGAATAATCGCGTATCCAGCCATGTGCGGCAGTATTCACGTACTGTCAGAACCATAAGAAAATATCCAAATCTGAATATCTCAGCAGTACCTAATCTCTAGCTAACCTGTCGTAGAGGTTCTGGTACGGTATTTAAACTGCTTTTATATGTGGTTTATAAAGGGTTTTAGTTGGTTTTATTACAGTGTTGCAACATATAACTTATTGATATTTATGTATTTTATGTGATTTAAGTTGGTTTTTTTAGTTTTGATTTTTGTTGGTTTTTTTATGTGATTCTGTTTTCGGATTTTAATATTTATGTGTTGAAATATAGGTGAGTATATTCATGGGCAGGTTGCATGTCATTTCAGATAATAGCTATTTTCTGATGGGGATAAGTCATTCCCCTTATCATCAATGGTTCTCATCCGTGCAAATAACGAATACGGGAACGACAATTAATGATGAACTCGTTGAACGTATTTCTGATGCGTATGATCATATTACTGTAGTCAATGTTGCATGTGGCAATATGCGCCGTGAATTACTCAATATGTTAGGTCGTTTAGGCAAAAAAGTGTTGGTGATGGCAAACTTTAAAATATCACAGACATATCCTTTACTTCCTTTGATAATCAGCAAAAAAGTGACCGCGGAAGCATTGCTTAGGCAGGCTTTTAAGCTGGTGACGTATAAAATCGATCCGGCGACGCTTTCATTAGTTAATAGCCCGGACTATCCAGTCATCTTTCTGATGGGGAGAGGGGTAAAAATCAAGATGATTTCATCAATTATGAATTTATGTGAGAAGAAAATCTATGTATCAGCCAACCGCCTGGTTGAAAAAACCGGTTTGCGGGGAAAGGATAAAATAAATATCATGTTATGCTGTGATCTATTAAGAATGTTTAAAGCCTATAGTAAATATAATAGCCGCCGAGTTTTAATGGTTTAGTGGCTATGATTTATCATTTTTTTATTTTTTCCTGATAATAGTGATGTCAGCAAGGTGCTAAAAGCTGGGCTTAAAGTTTCATGCAATAAAATAGTGGTGTTCTGAAAAAACTGATAAGGTATGAGCCGGAGGGCATTTTCTTAATATTCAGGTATAACTGGGTATCGGTTTTAGTAAAGAACTGCGGGAAATGTTTTTCCATAAGATCATCAGCTGTGTTATCCACGGGGATTTTGGTTATATTGTAGCTCTTTGCGATGTAATTGTCGGCAGATATATGCTCGTAATTAAAATAAATACTCCGACTGATGATGGTCTCTATCCCGTCATTATTCAATTTTCCGTTGATTAACACGGCGCCATGATTCTTATTCAGAATAAAATGGTAGAAGGCGACGACGCTAGTAGACCCATGAAACAGGCTGTGCTTTGCGCTGCAGTTTATGGACTCTTCAGCATGTGCAGACCATACACCAGACATTGATAAAAGAAGGAGTGCAAAGCTAAAAAAACGCGTCATGACAGGCTGTCCAAAAAGGTAAAAGACTCACAGGTCATGGGTTCTGTGGTCGTGCAAGAAAAAACAGTTAATCTTGGCGTGGTTGGAGAATGTGAAATATAGAATTTTCTGCCGCTTTCACAGTTGAGATTTTTCTTCTGTAAGTAGTTAACGATCAATTCGTTATCCGTATTTTCTTTATTGAATAAATAGCATGCGGGATAGTTTTCAATACTGTGATAATCCCCTTCAATGCTGTCTTTATGTTGCCAGCGGGTGGTTGCAACATAAACAATAGTGATAAGCATGGCGATCGCTAGTGCAACCATCATGAATAAACGACTTTTTTTCTTTGCCGAAGAGACACGCGCCGGTTGACTGAGCGGTGGCGCCTGTTCTGCGCCTGTGACTACACTCTCGTCAGCGGTTGAGGCAATGCTGATATCAGCGTCAATTCTGACACCTTGTCCTCGTACCGTATTGATGAGCGGTTTATCATATCCGAGGTCTTTAAAATTCTTTCTTAAATCAGTAAGGCATTGATAATAGGTAGCTTGTGATACGGTTTTATAGGCATCGTCCTCTACCCATCCCACTGAGATGAGTTCTTTCTGGGAGACAATGAACCCTTGTTTATCAATCAAATGTTCAAGGCAGCGAGCACCAGTACTAAATATGATGATGGATTTACCGTTGCGTAACGAAGATAGTTTTTTCTCTGCAGGAAAGAAAACTATCTCATTGTCGATTATCATTCCAGGCATGGTGGCGTAGTGATTCTATAAATGTATTTAATAAAGATATCAGATGTTTCCTAAGGCTGCAAAAATAAAAATAATGTCTTGGCGGGCTTTTGATTACAAAATATTTGTTTTTGAGGTTTAGATGTTATTAATGATGGCGTATTTGTGAAGTGATTGAATTACGCTTATAGGGAATGTGTTATGGTATCTAATAATAAAACGATAGCCCTGTTATTTGTAATGTTTATAACCATGTTCAGGTCAATCTAATAATCCCACATCCTCAGCGCGACGCACATTCACCGCACGGCGCTGTCCCCAAAGGCTCTGATGGACAAGTGCAGGCTGGAATCGCGGGTAGAGTAAACTTGCGGCTGCCTATAGTGGGCAGCAGATATTAACCCACAGGAGCCTCTATGAATTTCAGCCATATGCGTATTGCCAGACCGGTCAGTGACATTGAGCACGCCTACGAGATGTACAGCCAGGGGTTGGGGCTAGAGCGGATTGCTGATTTCGCCGACCATGACGGCTTCAGTGGAATCATGCTGGGCCACGCGACGCTGCACTGGCATCTGGAATTCACTACCTGTCATCGACACCCGGTGCAGCCTGGCCCGACGGATGAGGATTTACTGGTGCTCTATTACCCCGATAAGCCCGACTGGGAACACGCGTGCGTCCGGATGGCGGCGGCCGGCTTCTGTGCGGTACCGGCGTTTAACCCATACTGGGATATGAACGGGAAAACATTTGTCGATGATGACGGTTACCGGGTGGTGTTGCAGAACCGGGGCTGGGAATAGCCGCTATAGTACGCTCATGCCGCGAGATAACGGCCAGATGCCATGCAATTTGTCAGGGTGTTTGTTATTCTGCTCTGCGTTGGAATATTCATGAGATGGATTGATGGGATCGTTAATTATTATCGCCTGCGTTATTTTCTTTTTATACACAGGCGTGAAATTTCTGGCCGGCATTATCTATAAAGCCGATCCAACCGCGCTTAAGTCAGATCGCGATGCCTGGGGTAGAAAACCGGGTGAAGGCCCTCGGTACATTTACCCGACTCGTTCCACAGCAGATGAAGACGATAGGGAGGCTAAGGGCCTGTTTCAGGCGATCATAAGGCGACAACAAGAGAAGGAAAGGGAACAAGCAAAGCGTACTTCGCAGACGTTTTACAACTCCAGAGAGTGGCGCGCGCTTCGATATCAGGCGCTCAAAAAATATGGTGGTGCGTGCAGCGCCTGTGGGCGTTCGGCAGCAAAACATGGGGTCGTTATCCATGTTGACCATATTAAACCTCGTAGCAAATACCCGCATCTGGCGCTACGCCTGGATAATCTTCAGTTGTTATGCCATGAGTGTAATCTGGCTAAAGGTAACCGCGACGAAATTAAATGGCGCTAGCCGCCATCATCCCCCGGCAAAGCAAGAACACGACTTATCGATGCTTCTCTGCATCATGATGACCAACCCGTTATTTCCCCTACTTTTTATCGCGTTATCCTGCGATCCTGCTCGTGACATTAATAGGATTATTAATTCACGTAACCTATTGTTTAAAATCAAATAATTGACTATTTTATTTTCATTTGAGATGTCAATCATATTTTGGCTTTGGCCAACTTAAAATCTATAAAAGTAGACGTTTGTCGAGTTTTCATCTAAAAGAATGGGGTGAGGGGCTAGACAAAACCAGACTCTGGTTATCAAATAGTTAAAAAACATTACACCTCATGTTAATTGCTGGCTGGATGTATAAATGGTCAACATGTTTTCTGCGGCATCTTCGTGCTGCGGCGCACCTTATCTGGAGAAGTTATGCATTCCTCTGTGAATAAAAATGAAAGCCGGACCTTCTTTGGTCATCCTTACCCGCTGGGTTCGTTATTTTTTACTGAAATGTGGGAGCGCTTCTCGTTTTACGGGATTCGCCCATTATTAATCCTGTTTATGGCCGCTACCGTGTATGACGGCGGAATGGGGCTGGCGCGTGAGAACGCCTCGGCGATCGTCGGTATCTTTGCCGGTAGTATGTACCTGGCAGCCTTGCCGGGCGGCTGGCTGGCGGATAACTGGCTGGGCCAGCAGAAAGCGGTCTGGTATGGATCGATTCTGATCGCGCTGGGCCACCTGTCGATCGCCCTGTCTGCCTTTATGGGCAACAATCTGTTCTTTATCGGGCTGATGTTCATCGTGCTGGGGTCGGGTCTGTTTAAGACCTGTATTTCGGTGATGGTGGGCACGCTGTACAAGAAAGGTGATGCCCGTCGTGACGGTGGGTTCTCGCTGTTCTATATGGGCATCAACATGGGGTCGTTTATCGCACCGTTGATCTCCGGCTGGCTGATCAAATCGCACGGTTGGCACTGGGGCTTTGGCATTGGTGGCCTTGGGATGCTGGTCGCGTTGGTTATCTTCCGCGTCTTTGCGGTACCGGCAATGAAACGCTATGACAGCGAAGTGGGTCTCGATTCGACCTGGAACAGCCCGGTGGCGAAGAAAAATGGCGTTGGTGCCTGGCTGCTGGCGCTGGCAGTGGGTGCGGCGGTGATCATCACGCTGATTGCTCAGGGAGCAATCGTGGTGAACCCGGTCGCGGTCGCCAGCATGCTGGTGTACGTAATTGCCGCTTCGGTTGCGCTGTATTTTATCTATCTGTTTATGTTTGCCGGACTTAGCCGCAAAGAGCGCGCGCGCCTGCTGGTATGCTTTATTCTGCTGGTTTCTGCCGCCTTCTTCTGGTCGGCATTTGAACAGAAGCCAACTTCATTTAACCTGTTTGCCAATGACTACACCAACCGCATGATCGGTGACTTTGAGATCCCGGCGGTCTGGTTCCAGTCTGTCAACGCGCTGTTTATCATTCTGCTGGCGCCGGTCTTCAGCTGGGCGTGGCCGGCAATGGCGCGTAAAGGCGTCCGTCCGAGCAGCATCACTAAATTCGTTATCGGTATTCTCTGCGCGGCCGCAGGCTTTGGTCTGATGATGCTGGCGGCACAGCATGTACTGAGCAACGACGGGGCGGGCGTATCGCCGTTCTGGCTGGTCGGCAGTATTCTGATGCTGACCCTCGGTGAACTGTGCCTGAGCCCGATTGGCCTGGCGACCATGACGCTGCTGGCACCGGAAAGAATGCGTGGCCAGATGATGGGGCTGTGGTTCTGCGCCAGCGCGCTGGGCAACCTCGCGGCGGGCCTGATTGGCGGTCACGTCAAGGCGGACCAGCTGGATATGCTGCCGGATCTCTTCGCCCGCTGCTCGATTGCGCTGCTTATCTGCGCCGCCGTGCTCTGCGTGCTGATCGTACCGGTGCGTCGTATGCTGGAAAACACCCGCAACGACAGTGCTCAAAAGTCGGTCTCCAACGCCTGACAGTAGCAGAAAAACGATGTACAGCGGGCCGTCTGATTAAGACGGCCCGCTTTGAACATTAACGATAAACAATCCCGCCATCGATCAGGATCGACTGACCGGTAATATAGTCAGAATCCGGGCCTGCCAGATACGAGACCAGGCTTGCCACATCGTCCGGCGTTTCAGCGCGACCCAGCGCAATACCTTCAACATATTTTTTATAGGTCTCACCGACCGGCGCACCGGTAATGTCGGAGAAACGTTTGTCGATTTCGGTCCACATGCCGGTACCGACAATCCCCGGGCAGTAGGCGTTCACGGTGATCCCGCGGCTGGCATACTCTTTCGCTGCCGCCTGGGTCAGAGCGCGAACGGCAAATTTGGTGGCTGAATAGATCCCCAACAGTGCGAAACCGTCATGTCCGGCAATCGAGCAGGCGTTGATAATTTTGCCGTTCTGCTTGCGGTCGATAAATTTTTTCGCCGCGGCCTGGATGCCCCATAACGTTCCCTGAACGTTGATGCGCATGATCTGATCGACCTCGTCAGGCGTGACGTCGGCGATCGCCTGTACCTGCGCAATCCCCGCGTTGTTGACGATAATATCAAAGCCGCCCAGGACCTTTTCTGCCTGGTCAACGGCGGCATACACCTGACTGCGGTCAGCAATATTAGCCACGAAAGTCGCGGCCTTACGACCCAGAGCCTCAATCTCTGCGGCAACCGCCGCAATCCCTTCCGGTTTCACGTCGACAAGCATCACCGACGCACCTTCTTTGGCCAGACGTAAAGCAATACCGCGGCCAATGCCCTGACCGGCGCCGGTCACTAAAGCAACTTTATTTTCGATAGCCATTTCTGTACTCACCTTGTACTGATTAAGAGATGATGAATGCCGGATGGGAAAAGCTGGCCGCGCGAAGAGGCTGGCCTGACATACCGCCCATCGGTGGCAGAGGATAAAACTACTTTATAGGTATGGATAAACATGGCCTACCCCCCGGTTGGGGGGGATAATGGCCGATGTACGGAATGAAGAGGTCATGGCGCTATGGAATTGTTACCCTTGACGGAAGACGCATTGAGCGGGTTTGTGCATCAGGAGCCATTCCGCCTTGCGCGCACCTTACCGCTGATTGCGACGCGTTTTACACCGCCGCGATCGCCGGGGACGTTGCAGCCACGTGAGCGCCTTATCCAGCGTCTCGATGCCGCCCTTACCAGCACCCTCACGCTGGTATGCGCTCCCGCCGGGTTTGGTAAAACCACTCTGTTGGCCCAGTGGTACCAGCATCGGCAGCACCAGGGCGATGCACTTGCCTGGCTGAGCATCGACGACGATGACAGCACGCCCCTGTTGCTGATGCGTTACCTGCAAGAGGCGCTGCGGCCGCTGTGGCAGCCGGAGAATACGCTGGCGGATAATGCCCCAGCGGACGATTTCCGCCTGTTTCTCGCCGGGCTTGTCAACCAGCTGCACCGCCGTCAGGCACCGCTGTTCCTGATCCTTGATGACTACCAGAATATTACTCACCCGGACATTCACGAGGGGCTGAACTGGCTGCTGAACCATGCGCCGCCGTCTCTGCATGTGATTATTGCCAGCCGCAGCCAGCCGCCCCTGGCGTTGAGCCGCCTGCATATGGAGGATCGGCTGGTGGAGATTGATGATCATGCGCTTCGGTTTAACGCCGCTGAGGCCAGGATCTATTTTTCAACCGCGATCTCGCCGGCTCCCGAACGGCAGGATATCCCCCAGCTGATTGCCCGCACGGAGGGCTGGGTTGCCGGAATGAAAATGGCCGCCTTAGCGAACGGTAGCGCCCATTCCAGCCTCTCCGGAGGCAAACTTAATACCGCCTCCCGTGCCCTCTCTCGCTATCTGGAGGAGGTTATCTTTGCGCCACTGCCCGCCGAGGTGTTGGCCTTTCTTCTGCGAACCTCCATGCTCAATCGCCTGCACCCGTCGCTGTGCGATGCCGTGACCGGGCAACGCAATGGGGAAGCGATGCTGGCGTGGATCGCGCAGCACAATCTGTTTCTGTCCGCTCTGGATGCGGACGGCTTCTGGTTCCGCTACCACCCGCTGATGCGCGAAGCGCTGCTGTATCGCCTGCGCCATAGCGCGGAGGTGGATATTCGCGAGCTGCATGAGCATGCCAGTAACTGGTTTGCCAGCCAGCAGCTGTGGGCGGAGGCGATTCGCCACGCGCTGGCCGCCGGAAAAGCGGGGGCCGGGCATGCGGAAGTGGGGGCACAATCGCTGGCGGAAGAGGGCGACATTGAGACCATGGTGCGCTGGATCCGCTATCTGCCGGCTAACCTGGATCCTTCGCGAATCGAACTGCAAACCAACCTCGCGTGGGCGTTAGCGCACCGCTTTCGTTTTCACGATGCCCGTCAACTGCTGGACACCATTGAGCCACTGGCCGCCGCCAACCGCAGCGAGATAGCCCACAGTTCATGGATCAAAATCCGCGTCGTGCGGGCCATCTGCGAAGCGTTTGCCGATAATATCGCGCAGAGCATTGCGATCGTCGAACCGCTGCTGCATGAGGTGCCCTGCGGCGATATCTGGGTGGATGGTCTGGTGTGCAATATTCTCAGCTACTGCCACCTGGCGAACGCCCGCCCGCAGCAGGCGCTGGATGTTCAGCAACGGGTATCGGGCGTGCGGGTGACGAATCGTAATCTGTTTGTGGAGGTGTACCGGGCGTTTGTCATGGCCCAGGGGTATTTACGCCAGGGCAACCTGGCTGAAGCTCAGCGGCAGGCGGCGCGGGCGCTACAGTATGCCGAACAGCAGACCGGTGCCCATTCCAGCAGCGGTGCAACGCTGGCGCCGATCCTCGCCGAAATTGCCTGGGAACAGGGGGAAGTGCAGTCCATCGCGACGCTGCTGATGTTCCGTCTGGAGATGATCGATGACTTCTGCCCGCCAGATGGTTTTAGTCGCTGCTACATCGTGCTGGCGAGGCTGGCGCGGTTCAACGGCCAGATGGATGAAATGACATCGCTGCTGCTGCATGCCGAAGGTCTGGCGGTTCAGCGTGGATGGCTGCGGGCGCAGGCACCCCTACTGGCTGAGCGTATTTGCAATGCGCTTCACGCGGGCGATCGCGCGGCGGCCAACGGTTTGCTGCTTCGTCTGCAGCAGCTGGCCCTCGGGGGAGAGGCGGGGAACAATGATATTGTGACTGCCTGTTTGACCTTAAGCCACTGCCGGATACTGATTTCCTCCGGAAAACCGCTGGTAGCGGCCCACCAGCTCGAGACACTCGCCGATGAGCAGGAGCGTGACGGCGAGTGGCTGTTTGCCGTGCGCCTGCGGCTGATTCAGGCCGCTGCGCTATGGCGTGCCGGGGAGCAGGAGCGGGCGATTGCCGTGGGGATCCCTGCGCTGCGCCGCGCCTTTCAGCAGAAGCTGTGGCGTAGCCTGCTGGACGGCGGGGAAGAGATGGCCGCATTGCTGATGGCTATCCAGCAACGCGGTGGTCAGGGCGAGGCCTTTAGCGGTGAGCTGGCGCTGCGCCTTGCCGCATTTAGCGAGGCCGGGATCCTAACGCCCGCAGCCCGCCAGGCGCCAGCGAATCTTCGACTGACCGAGCGAGAGCTGCAAACGCTGGGGCTGATCGCCGAGGGCTACTCCAATAAAGAGATCGCCCGCGCCTTAGGGATCACGGCGGAAACCGTGAAATGGCATCTCAAGCAGTTGTACGAAAAGCTTCAGGTGAATGGCCGGATTCAGGCGGTTAATCAGGCGCGAGAATGGCAGCTATTTGCCTGACATCTGCGGCTCCAGCGCCGGTCCGCGATAATCCCCACCCAGCGCCTTGATCAACGTAATGTCACTGCTCAACTGCTGTGCCTGGAAATCCAGCAATAACAATTGCTCGGCGATGACGGGCCGACGCGCCTCCTGGGCCGCATAGCGGCTGACCAGCCCTCGCTGATAGTGCGCGCTGGCGCTCTGCGCCGTCGCCAGGCTGGCGGTGACCTTCAGCTTCTGCAGCGCTACCTGTTGATTCAGGTCGTTCAGCTCGCTGGAGCCGATCGCCACATCGCGCACGGCATCCAGTACCGCCTGGTTGTACTGCTTAATCAGGATGTTACTGGCGGTACGCACCGACTGCAGATTGGCATTCAGGCGACCGCCGTCGAAGACCGGCAGATACAGTCCCGGCAGCAGGTTGATCTGCTGGAATGAGGATTTAAACAGATCGCCGACGCTCAGCGCGTTATATCCCCAGAAGGCCTTGATATCAAAGTGCGGGTAAAATGCTGCCTTGGCTGCGTCGACCTGGCTTAACGACGCGGTGACATAGCCGCGCAGCGCCTGCAGATCCGGGCGTCGTGCCAGCAGTTCAAAGGAGAGCGAATCCGGAAGCGTTTCCTGAAGTGCCGGCAGCGCCACCGGGTGGATCTCCGGCATGGAATGCGCATCGGCGCCGATCAGCGCCCGCAGCGTTTCCCGGTAGCGGGTCAACATCCCATTGGCGCTCACCACCTGCTGCTGCGCTGCCAGCAGTTCGGCCTGGGCATTGGCGATATCCACGCTATCCTCAACGCCGCGCTGGGTGCGGTGTTCATGTGCCTGCACCGAAAGGCGGGCAATCGTCTCCAACTGGTTGAGCAGCGTGATTTTCTGGAAGGTTGCCTGCATCGCAAAGTACAGTTGCGCCACGCTGCTGGCGAGATCCAGCTCGATCCCAGCAGTTTCCGCCTGACGAGCATTTTTCTCGCCGATGGCGGCGGCAACGTGGGCGCGGTCGGCACCCCATAAATCGATATTCAGTGTCGCGCCGACGCCGACGGTATTCAGGGTGTACCACGGGCCGTTTTTATCGACCGGCAGGGAGTAAGAGTAGGGCCAGGTAAACTGTTTATCGGTCACCCGTAACCGGTTCTGCGCCGCGACGGCGGTGGCCTGCAGGCCCATCGCCGATTGCGCCAGTTCCACGGTGGATTGCGACTGGGCGATGCGCAGGCGAGCGGCCTGCATCGTTGGGGAGTTTTGCAACGCCCGGTTGACCAGCATGTTGAGCTGGGCATCGTGATAGCCCTCCCACCATCGGGCGGCGGGCCAGCCGCTGTTGGCGAGGTGAATCACCTGGGCGAGTTCTGCCTGCTGTGGGTTGATGATTTTCATCTCGCCGGGATCGTCCTGGATTAACGCGCATCCGGGGAGTAGCGCCAGTGCCAGAGCGAGGGGGCAATAACGCAGCAAGCGGGCTACGGGGTCCATTTTTATCATGACTTGTCTGCCTGTCGTGCAAGCGTTGAAGAAGGGGACGACCAGTCGGGTAAGGTCGTCAGCAGCGCCACCAGCGGCGGGCCAAAGGGATTGTGGCTACCCGGTTGGCACTGCCCGGGTAACGTCGGCGCAGGGCTCTGTTGCTCGATACCACAGGCGTAAGCGTCGAGATGGCTGGCGCAGCGGTGCAGGAAATTATCCCCAGGTGTCGCGTACAGCCGGTAGCCTTCGCTGAGTCTTACGATCTCCTGGGCCTCAAGCCAGGCCGCCTTGACCGGCCACGACTTCGCCTGCGGATACGGGTGTGCCCAGGCGTTGAGCGGCTCTGTCGCTACCCGATGGGTCAGGGTTTCCACGGCGCTGAGTGAGTCGAACAGTGGTACCAGTTTGACTTCGTCATCGCGGGCGCGCAGGTACGTCGCCATCTGCCGGTAGAGCCGGGCCAGACGGGATTTTAGCTGCGGGGCTTCGCTATCCGGCCACAGGTAGAGATGGACTATCGATGAGACCAGCACGCCGAGCACGATGCCAATCACGCGGTCACGTAGCTCAGTCAAATTGGTCAACGGCCCAAACCAACTGAGAAACGCCAGCGAAAACGTAAAGCCAATCTGGATCCCGGCGTAGGCAATGCGCTCCGAACCCGCCGCGATCCACGCCGACAGCGCCATCACCGGCAGGGTCATCGCCAGCAGGCCGACAAGGGACTCGGTATGCGGCTGAACATAGACAATCATCAGCAACGCTAGCAAGGTCGCCAGCAGGGCACCAACGATCCGCAGCCAGGTTTTCTGCAGGGTGGCGCCGAGTCCTGGTTGGGCGACAATCACGCAGCTGAGCATAATGGTGTGGATGCCCTGCCAGTCGGTGGCGGTATAAAAAACGTAGCACAGCAACGTTGCCAGCAGCGTTTTGAGCGCGAAGTGCAGATAGGCCGGGTTCGACCAGGCATCGGGCAGCAAAAGGGGGGCTTTCTCCGTTTCCCCGGCCGGGAGTGGGATCGTCTCTCCGCGCGCTAGTCTGGTTAGCGTGGTGGCCATCTCCTGCAAAATCACGCGGTTTGCCGTCTCCGGCGCTGAGATCTCCGGCGGGGTGTCGGGCAGTGTGCTGACGTCCAGGTGCTGTGCCAGCCTCAGCAACTGAGCGGAAAGCTGCTGACGGGCGATAGCATGGTCCTCACCCGGTTGCAGCAATGCGGTCAGATGATAGCAGTGGATGGTAGCGGCCATCAGGGATTGCCAGGCCTGCGGGTCGGCGGCAATCTCGGGGCTGGAGCGGCTCGCCTGGTGATACAGGGATTGCAGCCGGGCGAACTGCCCGGCGATGTCGGTAAAGGTGAGGGCATCCTGGGGACTGCCCTTTTGTGCCACCCGCGCGGCCACCTGACGCAGCAGCACCACGATCTGTGCTTTGAACTGGTAACCGGGCAGCGCCTGCTGAAAACAGGCGTTAACCAATAAGGTGACCACGATGGCGAGGTTAATGACCACCCACAGCCACAGCAGCAACCGCACCAGAATCTCGCTCTGGCTAGTCATCGACGGGAAGGTCTGGGCGTAGATCACCACCAGCGCCACCACGAAGAAGGCCAGACCCAGTTTGCCCAGCACCCGCATCAGATAGATCGCGCAGAAAAACAGGCCCACCGAGATAACGAGGCGGATCAGCGGGTAATCGTAGGTCCATTTGATGATCAGCAGCACGCAGCCCAGCGCAACGCTGACGGTCAGGAAAAAGACCACGCTCACCAGTTTTATCATCAGCACGTTGGGCTGACTGACGTAAAACACCACGATCAGCGCCACGGCTAAAAAGGGAATTTGCAGGGTCATAAACAGGGCGATGAGCACCGCGCAGCTGAGCGTCAGGCGCAGGGTATAGTTTGCCCGCCCCGGTTGATCGGCCAGTTCCCGCTTCAGAAACGTCCAGACATGCTGCATCTTGCGCCCCTATCGCGGCTGAAGAACGGCGCTGGCGGAGGCGCCCATGCGGAAGAGTTCAGGGTCCGGATCCTTAACGGCGATTTTGACCGGGAAA
Organism: Klebsiella sp. B345; assembly: GCF_051131735.1. Classification (NCBI taxonomy): domain Bacteria; kingdom Pseudomonadati; phylum Pseudomonadota; class Gammaproteobacteria; order Enterobacterales; family Enterobacteriaceae; genus Klebsiella; species Klebsiella sp. B345. The sequence continues at coordinate 2,088,516 of NZ_CP180443.1, read as the reverse complement.
CGCTGCGAGACGTGAACCCAGTTGATGCTCTTTTGAATGATCGGCAGCCCCTCAATGACGCTGCCGCCTTCGGGCAGCACGCCGGAGCCGACGGAGTCGACCACGCCGGAGAACGATTTATCATGATTGGTCATGATGGTGACCCTGGCCGGCACGCCAGTGCGGACGTTTTTAAGGTCAGTTTCGCGGAAGTTAGCGATGACATACCAGCGATCGTCATCCATCAGGGTAAACACCGGTTTTAACGCCGAGGCGTACTGACCCACGGTGGTTTTCAGCGCCACTACCACGCCGTTAAAGGGGGCGCGAACTTCGGTAAATTCAAGATGCAGTTCCGCCAGCGCGATCTGCGCCAGGATCCCCGCCCGCTGGGCGACCATCGCATCAACGCCGGTCACCGCGGCGGCGGCCTGTTTGGCCTGCAACAGCGTGGCCTCCAGTTCGGCCCGGGCGGCTTTTTCAGCGGTTCGCGCCTGGTCAAGATCCTCCTGTGATGCAAAACCTTGAGGCACCAGCGGTTCAAGACGAGTGCGCGACGAGGTGGTCTGCTTCACCAGCGCTTTCGCGCGCTCCACGGCAGCGGCCACCGACTGGGCGTTGTACTCCTGGGCCTTAATCGTGCGCTGGGTGAGCATGATTTGCGCGTCCAGCGTCGTCAGGCGGGCCCGGGCATCTTCCAGCATGGCCTGATACGGGCGCGGGTCGAGGCGAAACAGCAGATCGCCTTTCTTCACCCGCTGGTTGTCGCGGATCGGCATCTCGACAATACGCCCGCTGACCTCCGGCACCACGTCGATGGTGTCGGTATAGACATAGGCATCGTTGGTTGCGGGTGAAGTCTGGAGCTGCCAGATAACCACCATGAGCGCGACGATCGCCGCGAGAACGAGGGTCAGCAACGGCCATTTTTTGCGTAATACGCTGGGGCTGGATTTTGTCATAGGGGCTTAGTACACAACTTAGTACACAAAGAACAGGAACCACAGGATCGTGGCGAACAGGAACATCAGGGCCAGGTAGCTGAATATCAGCGGCGAAAATCTCGCCTGCCAGCCCTGGCGAACGATCAGGATATGACAGGGAATGAGTAAAAACAGGCCGCCTAATAAACAGAAAAACCAGCCGGGGAAGGCCGCACCGAATACCGGAATTGCTGGCGATAATGAACAGCCGGAGAGAAAAACAGACTGGAATAATAGGGCCAGACGCGCCGGTTTTATTTGATGATTCAAAGGAGAGGTCCTGAATACTCACACTCATTGTGAAATGAGTTTAATCGCCATTTTGCAGAAATAATAGTGCCGCAGCGCTTCTCTCTGATTATTGAGGGGGCTTTCGAGGCTATGCCAGAATTAGACCTGTAATGAGAGGATGATAAACTAATCATTTATTTTGCATCAATGCGTTAAGTCTTAACGATATATACATTACGGATTCGCCATTTCCCGATAGCGGGGGCGGTTTGGCAGGGCTATGCTTAGCACCTGAACAATAAAAAAATAATGAGGCAATGTCATGGATAAGGAACTACTGGAAGCGGGCTATCGGGCCTATACCGGAGAGAAGATAGATGTCTACTTCAACACGGACATCTGTCAGCACTCGGGAAACTGCGTACGCGGCAGTGCAAAGCTCTTTAACCTCAAGCGTAAGCCGTGGATCATCCCGGATGAAGTGGATGTCGCCACCGTCGTACGGGTGATCGATACCTGCCCGAGCGGTGCCCTGAAATATTGCCATAAATAAGTGAGGAAATAGTGGAGATACTGGAAGGTCATAACAAGTTTTATGTCAATGATGCAGCGGGAAATCAGGTGGCCGAAATTGTTTTTGTCCCCACCGGCGAGCATCTCAGCATTATTGAACATACCGACGTGGACGAGAGCCTGAAAGGCCAGGGCGTAGGCAAACAGCTGGTGGCGAAGGTGGTGGAAAAAATGCGCGGCGAGCAGCGAAAAATTATCCCGCTGTGCCCGTTTGCCAAACATGAGTTTGATAACACCCGCGAGTACGACGATATCCGTGCCTGAAATAAAAGCACCGGCTTAAACCGGTGCTGTTATTTTGTGTGACCCGAACCGTAACGACCGGGAATCAGGTGGTGCCCTCATTTTCCAGCCTCTGCCTTTTACGCAGATGTGGGAAAATTGTCATCCAGATGGCGACCACCACCAGGGTTCCAATTCCGCCAAGTGCCGCTGCCGGTACGGCGCCCATCCACGCGGCTAACAGACCTGATTCAAACTCCCCAAGTTGGTTTGAGGTATTGATGAAGATGGCATTTACCGCGTTCACGCGACCGCGCATATCATCCGGCGTATCCAACTGCACCAGTGCGCCGCGAATGACCATGCTCACCATATCGAACCCGCCCAGTGCGGCTAGCGCCAGCAGCGAAAGCCACAGCCGTTCAGAAAGCGCAAACACCAGCGTAGCCAGGCCAAAGCCGGCCACGGAGGCGAACATGATCAGGCCAACGTTTTTCTCCAGCTTGTGGCGGCTGAGCCAGACGCCCACCAGCAGCGCGCCGACCGATGGCGCTCCGCGCAGCATCCCCAGACCCCAGGGGCCAGTATGCAAAATATCCTGCGCGAAGATGGGTAACAGCGCGGTCGCCCCGCCGAGGAGAACGGCAAACAGATCGAGCGAGATCACGCCCAGGACATCTTTTCGCTCGCGGATAAAATGCACGCCGGCAAACAGGTTGGTGAGATTCATGGGTAAGCGAGCTTGCGGCGGCCGCTCGTAGCGCAGTCGGCTAACCAGCACAATAGAGAACAAATAGAACAACGCCGATACGCCATACACCACTTCCGGGCCCGCCACATACAGCAGGCCGCCAAGCGTTGGGCCGATAATCACCGCCGCCTGTCCGCCGACGGAACTGGCCGCCATCGCCCGTGCAAGGATCGGCGGCGGCACCAGCGCCGGCAGCATTGAGGTGATGGCCGGCCACTCCAGCGCTTTTGCCACCGAGATTAAAAAGACCAGCCCCCAAATTTCAATCTTGTCTGCCCAGTGCAGCAGCGTCAGCGCAACCAGCCCGAGTAATGCAACCCACTCAATGAATTGACCAAGTAGCACAATCCGCCGGCGATCGAACTGATCCGCGAGGTGCCCGGCAGGGAGTGCCAGCAGGACGGAGGGTAAGAATTGCATCAGGCCGATCATCCCGAGCGCCATCGCGCTGTGGGTGATGGCATAAATTTGCCAGCTAACGGCAACCGAAAACATTTGAAAACCAAACGATGAACAGGTGCGCGCCAGCCAAAAGGTGACGAACGGCCTGTGCCGCAGCAGTGAATCTTGCGCCGCGGATACCTGTGAACCCATAGTCTTATCCCATTAAAAGCCCATATTCCGGCCGGCATCGTGGTACTGGCCTGGTGAAAAGTCCGTCAGGAACTTTCGTTTTTTATCGTCTGACAAGGTGCGATATCTTGTTCATTCAGGCAATGGCAAGGTGTGCGTTTCGCGTAAATAAGTCTCTGCCGCAGCCACGCTGATGGAAAATACTCGTGTGCTATAGTTTTAGGCTTATCTGCGGATGAGCACGCGTTTAGCCACCACGTCAGGACAGGAAAATCCCTTTGCCTCAACGCCAGAGACAGACGACGCGTCGGACTGCATTTTTGGCAGATACCGTTGCGCTGCTCCTTTTTTTCACAACAACCGGCATCATTAATGAACGCCTGATTGCTGGTATGACGTGGGAGCAGGTTTTCCATGCCCGCCTTTTGGGGGCGGCGCTGATGGTTCCGGTCGCCAGACCTTACGGCGTGTGGCGAGACTGGGTGATGAGGCGTGCCGGTGAGAGCCGAATATCTACGCTGTTTTGGGATAGCGTGGCGCTTGTCAGTTTTCAGGTTCCCATTTATGCATTAATCATTGCTTTCAGTGGGGCCTCGGGAAGCGGATTGCTTCGAGGTACGCTCGGTGCTGCCCTGATGATGCTTTTGCTGGGACGCCCTTACGGCGCGTTTCTAAACTGGGTTCGCAAGTTATTTGGCTTACCTCCGGGAGGAAGTAAGCCGATGTCGTTGGACAGTTGACTGGTCAGGCGACCTTTTTCTTCCCAGAATTTCCCCTCCCGAGGGGATCGTAAATCGCGCCATGTAGCCGCCTCACCATTAAGGCATTCGGCCTCTATGCGGAGCTACCCCGCAATGCTGGTGGGAAACCGCCCTGCGGAAAAGCGCTGGATAAGGTCCGTCAGATTATCGCCTGTTACCGGCGGTGAGATCAGGTAGCCCTGAAAACGATCGATGCCCTGGGCCTTCAGAATATTGAATTTTTCCAGGCTATCGACCCCTTCGGCAATGCAGCGACTGCCCGAGAGCTGGCAGTAATAGATCAGGCTTTTGATCAACGCCAGGGCGTGCGGGTCACGCGCCAGATCGTTGATAATGCTGATATCCAGCTTGTACTCATTAAAGCGCACGGTTCGAACCGGAAACATCACGCTGCTTTGTGAAAAGCAATCGTCGAGCATGATACAAAAGCCCAGCTGCTGTAAGCGGGCGATATTCTCGCCCGTTTTTCCATGGCGGCTGAGATCGATGGTTTCGGCAAATTCCAGTACCAACCTTTTGCCCCACTGTGGTTCATGTAACTGCTGACGCGCTGCCTCCATCATGCGGACAATATTGCCATTGTTGGCGATGACCGGCGGGATGTTCACCGCGAAGTAAAACTCACCCGCGTGCTGATTAATGTTCTGTACCGCCTCCTGTAAGACAAAAGCGGTGAGCAACAGCCAGGCATATTCCGAGCGGATCTGCGGCAAAAACTCCCCCGGCAGCAGCACTTCACCATGGCGCCGCCAGCGTGACAGAACTTCGATGCCCTGCAGCATTAAACGTGCATCGGTGATGGGCTGGAATACCGGAAAAATGTGTCGGCAGTGAATCGCATGAACAAACTCACGCTCGAACGCAGAAAGCGCGGCGACACCGCCCGCTTTCTGTCCTTTGCTCTGGCTGCCGGGAAAGCGGCTCGCCAGATGTGGATGATGTTCCACCATCTTTTTCAGTCCTGAACTTCGCTGGGTGTAGAGGGTTTTGTGGCTAAGCCCCCGCCGTTGTGCCTGACTATTGATGCTATCTCCCTGCAGCCAGTCCAGCGCGGTTGTCAACTCCGGTTTACTGATGCCGCAGGTCGGCGCGCCGCCGGTCGCCATCTCCCGCGCCGCCTGCTGTTCCAGCAGAGGGTAGTCCAGTCGAGGGGGATGGCTGAGTAGTTCTGCCAGTTGCCGGCAGGGTAAATCGGCGGCGGCGGCCTGCACCGCGGCCAGGTAACGCGCCTTGCCGACCTGATGCAACAGCGTATGCCACAACCAGTTTGCCGGACTGCGGCTGAGGATCAGCATCGGTAGCGCCACGGCGCGATGTTTCAGGAGCTGCGCCGCCTGACGCAAGGTCAGCAGCAGCCAGAACGGATCGTCGGGTAAGAAAACCACCACCCGCCTGACGCTGACCCTCTCGGGAATAAGCCGCGCCTCATGGCGCTGGGGAAACAACCGACGGGGCTGGCGCAGGCTGCCGTCGTCCATCAACGCGGACAGCCCCTCGGCGGCGATAGTGCAGGGCGAGAGAATATAGTCCACCGGCGGGGAGACCTGCGCCACGCTGCCGCTATTGATAGACAAATGTCACCCCAATAATGGACTGCACGTTGCCCGCCGTGACCTGGCCGCTGGTGCGCGCGTAGGTCGCGGTTAACCCCAGATTGACCGCGGAGGTTCCGACGGTACCCAAAGACACCGTGCTGTTCGCCGGAACAACGCTGCCGTTGCGGGTCATCTGTACGCCAATGCCCTGGGCGGGTGAGGCCGATGCGGTATTGCTGAAAATGGAGTTCGCCGCATCGGCGGTGGTGCCGGAGAGGTAATAGCCGAGATTCTGATTCTGCGCGCAGTACACCGTGACCGGCACCGCCATCGATCCGGGGTAATCCGGCAGCGTCACCGTCACGTCGCGGGCAGAGACATCGCAGCCGCCGGTGGGCACCACCACATCGTTGTTGGCGTAGATATTCCACACGAACTGATAGGAGTCGCCGTTGTAGTTATTGGTCTGGTGCAGAATCAGCACCGCGATCAGCGAACCGGAGGTAATCGCCACGCCGCCGGCGGTGCTTATTGGCGTCAGATAGAGCACGGTTGGCCACGGTTTATCGGTGGTGGAATCATAGATAACCCGGGCGGTTTCCGTGGTGGTCGGGAACGGGTAGGAGGTACCGTTATATTTTACCGTACCGGAAAAGCTCGACAGCACTCCGCCATAAGCAGAGCCTCGCTGTAGGGTTACGTAATCGGTAATAGTCTGCGGATAGTCGTTGTGGCAGAAAATTTGTGATGACAGATCGACCACCAGGTTTTGCCCGACGTTGACCGCCGGCGTCAGGTTGACGTAGACGTTGGCGCTGCCGCCGCCGATGGGGATTGTTGCCCCGGTCGCAGTTTTGCAAGCGAAGGACCAGGCATTGATTGACCAGCCCAACAGCAGCAACGTGGTGAACAGGGTTATGACTTTTTTCATCAACTTACTCTCCTGACTCAGGCGTAGGTGTAGGTGACACTGATCACCGCCTGAATGGTTCCCTGGGTGGCGCCGCCGTTGACCGTCAGGGCTCTGACCTGCAACGGGAAACGGGCGGACTGGGTGGTGTCATCAACCTGTACTGATTTGGTGGCGCCATTGTTGAGGGTGGTGCCCCCGTCATCCTGCAATTCCAACTGGATATTGCCCGCGGTCCCCTGGTTCTTGTAATACCCGGTGGCGTCCGCCGTGCCGCTAAAGCTGGCGGTGACTCTGGAAGTGCCCACCGGGCAGTTGCTCAGGTCGAGCGCCACGCTATGCCATGCCGAAGCGGCACCGGCAGACACCAGGCTAAAGGTATACAGATCGCCAAGTTCTACGGTGGCCTGGGTGGTCGATACCGTGCAGGGTTTGGCGACCACTTTGCCGTTCACGGTGATGGTGATGTCGGCCGCCTGCAGTGGGGAGACGGCCAGTGCCAGCACGCTGGCCAGCAGCCATCCTCGGGGAGTCCATTTCATCTCAACCTCCGGTTACTGAAATTCCAGCGTAAATGTCGCTGTGGCGTTGACGTGCCCGGCAGTGACCGGGACCTGGGTTGCCATCAGGCGTGCGTAAAAGTTCAGGGTGTTGGTCTGCCCTGGCGTCAGGGTGGTCCAGGCGATCGCCGTCGAGGCGGCGTTGAGCGGCAACATCGTCTGGTTGGTGTCGAGGATTTGGATCCCCATACCCGCCGCCGCAGAGGCGCCGCTATCCAGCTTTAACAAACTGGTATTGCTGGTATCTGCCACGCCGGTGAACCCCACCTTGACGGCGGTCACCGAGCTGCCGCACGGCGACAGCACGATGCGAAACGGTACCACCGGCGTGGTCGCGCCGATGGCGTTGAACTGCTTCGCGGCGTTATCCATCAGGTCAACGGTAAAATCTTTCGATTCTCCCGCCACCGCACAGGCGTTATCCCGGACGTAGCCGTTGATGGTAATGGTGCTGTCGGCGGCGAACGCGTGGGGGAGGGTAAAAGACAGCATTGCCCCCAGCAGATACAGTGATTTAGTCATCATCATTCTTCCTTAGCGGCAGACCGCGGAGAGCTGGCTCAGGGCCTGCAGCTGGCTCTCAGGCGGCAGGCGGTACTCGGCCACGCAGCTGGCGTCGGCGCCTTCACCCCATTTCACCTGTACTTTTCCGGCCAGCGGCATACCGCTCAGGTAGACCTGGCCGTTATCGGCCACGATGCTGCCGCTCTGGTTATCCACCGAGGTCACCATGGCGCCGAAAGGCACCGGCTTGCCGTTGCGGCTCAGCGTCATCAGCAGCTTCATCCCAACGTGGGCTTTAAATTCGGCGCGCACGATGGCGCCATGGGTCGGCACCACGCTGACCACCGCGTCATCGAGGTCGACGTTGTCGGCCAGGGTGTTGGTGTCCAGCGCTACCCGGTTCTCACGGTATTCGGTGGCGTAAGGCAGCACCGCATAGCCTCGCCAATCGGTGCGCACCCCGGTCTGGTTTTCCACTTTCACGTTGTCCGCTCCCGGCGCTTTAATCAGCACCACCGTGTCGTTCAGCGGCTGGCTTAAGGTGACGCCGTTGCGATGGGCAAGCACGCCGCCGCTTACGCCGTAATACAGTTGCTTCAGGCCATCGCTGTGGCTGTACCCGACGTTGGCGTTGCCGTAACCGCCGCGGTAGTTCAGCGCGGCATAGCCGGTGGCGCCGCTGTCGCCGTTGCCGCCGCCGGTATACCCGGTCTGCATGCTGTAGCTGAGGTTGTTGTCCTCCAGCAGCGTGCCGTACAGGCCGGCCAGGTTGGTCATCCGGCCATCAAGATCGTGCGACATGCTGTAGCTGGCGCTGGCATGGCGCCACACGGAGGTGTTGTCGGAGCGCATCCAGTGGCTGAACGGAATGTTAACGTTGACCGCCAGCATCTGATCGCGCCCGTCCTGCCAGGCGTTTTTGGTGACGCTGTAGCTCAGGGTCCAGTTAATATCGTTGACCGCCGCATTGAGTCCGGCCTGCAGCTGCTCGTCGGCTTTGCCGGTACCCCAATAACTCTGGTGGCTGCCGCTCAGGTAGAGCGTGGCGGTACGTCCGAGTTGCTGAGTCAGGCTGACCTGCACTTTGCCGCGTTTGCTGTAGGCAAGGTTGTAGTAATCGGTGTACTTAGGCTTCACCTGGATAACGCCATCCTGGGTCTCCACGTCATAGCCGCTCATCCGGTTGTAGGTGGTATCGGCAAAGCTAAAATAGCCGCGCGTGGAGTAGCGATATCCGACCAACTGAATGTTGGTGCCCACGTCGGTGAGCGATTTGTTATAGAGGAAGCGCAGCGATTGCCCCTGGTGTTCGCTGTCGTCGGGCAGTTTGGCATTGGCCTGGGTGACGTCCAGCGACACGGCGCCGAGTTCGCCCATATTTTTCCCCACCCCAAGGTTAAACGCCCGGTAGCGGTCCGCCAGCTGGGTCCCGCCGTACAGCGTCCATCCTGCCGGCAAGCCGTGGAGCAGCGTGCCCTGGAAGAATTTCGGTTTTTCCTGCTGATCGTTGCCGCTGCGGTACTCCCCGGCGGTCAGGGCGAAGCGCGTATGGCCCTCACGCTGCAGCACCGGCACCGTAGACCAGGGAACGGAGAAGACCTGAAGGCTGCCATCGGCCTCTTTCACCGTGACCTGCAGATCGCCCCCGTTGCCGGCGGCATAGAGATCGTTAATGGTGAATGGTCCAGGCGGCACGGTGCTCTGGTAAATCTCATAGCCGTTCTGGCGAATGGAGACCTGGGCGGTGCCGCGGGCAATACCGTGGATCACCGGGGCAAAGCCCTTTTGGCTGTCCGGCAGCATATTGTCGTCCGAGGCCAGCTGTGCCCCGCGAAAGTTAATGCCGTCAAAAACGTCGCCGTTGGTGTAGCTGTCGCCCATCGTCAGGCGCGAGCGCAGAGGAACAATGTCCCGCTCAAGCCAGCTGTTTACGTGCTGCCATTTATTCTCATTGCTCGCAGAACTGCCGCCGCTGCTGTAGCTCCAGGTGGTGTTGTCCCGCAGGCGCCAGGCGCCGAGGTTCAGACCACTTTGCAGGTTCAGATAGGCGTACTGGCTGCTGCCGCCGGTGGAGTTGCGCACGTTGTTACCGGTGAAGTTGTAATTCAGCAGCCCGGCAGTGATCCCGTCATCCCACAGTTCCGGTGGGATATAGCCGCGCGCGCGGTTGCCCATAAACGCCTGCGGAACGGTCAGGTACAGACGTTGGGAGCCGACGTCAAAACGGCTGGTGGCATCCTTGATTAGCTCCGCCATCGGCACGCAGGCATCGGCGGCCAGGGTGTTCATCCCGGTCACGGCGGCGGTGTTGACCCCCATGCTGGCAAGCTGTCCGCGGGTCAGGCAGGGGGCGAGGCCGTGCTGGTTCTCCGCGCGATTAAATGTGACATCGCGGGTGGTCATAAAACCATTATTCAGATAGATATCGACGCGATAGGTGCCCGGTGGCACCTCCTGTCCCTGTTCGAATCCCGACAGGTCCGCCACGGCGGCAGGATCGTCGGCGAGAAAACGCGGGTTAAAGTAGAGTTCCGCCTGCGCGGAAAAAGCTGGCAGGGCCAGCAAAAGGGCAATAGGGAACCGGGCAAATAGGCGAACCGACCCAGGGGCACCCTGCCGCGTACGCTGGATGCCCAAACGGTCCAGTCCATATTTCAGATGTGACATAGTCCCTCCGGTCCGTAGTCGCCCGGCTGTCAGTTCTTATTATCATTCAGGGGAGAACGCTGGTTTCCCCGGAGTTATTGCAGTGCGCCCTTCATCCGTGGGGTCAGTGCGCCATAGTCGTTGATGGTCCGGTAGGTGATATCGCGACCCGCATCGGCCGGGATTTTTACCGAAGCTTCACCCATCGGCGGGACCAGCGCGTTTTCCAGCACCCGCGTACCGGCATTGAGCTCGGTGACCGTCAGGTAGTAAGGCGTCGGGTTAATTAGCGTGAGGGTGGTGGCGCTGCGGCGAAACGTCAGTTTCTCCGGGGCCTGGTCAGGCGACAGCGTCAGTTTTGCCGGGCGATAGTAGAGCTTGATGCGGCTAATAATCGCCAACTGCAGCGTGTTATCGCTGAGCTTTGATTTATCCATCGAAGGGATGGCTTTGACGTTCATCCAGAACAGGCTTTCCCGATCTTTCGGCAGCTTGTCGTTGGTGGCGTCAATAATGCGTAACGTGTTCTCTTTTTTACCCTGCATGGCGAACAGCGGCGGGGTTATCACAAACTGCCCGTCTTTTTGCCCCTCGGCATTTTCGACCCATGACTGAATCAGATAGGTGCTGCTGTCATCATTATTTGTCACCGCCAGCTGGACCTGTTTCTGTCCGGCCGGATAGATCACCCGGGTTGCCCCCAGCGCGACGCCAGCTTCGGTTTGTGCGGTGAAACCTGCTGTGGCGATCATCAATAAGCTCGCCAGCAGATAGCGCGTCATCCCCAGTGTTTTTCTCACGTTTTCCCCTTTTATACTCACCGTTGTTTCCTGCATCCGGTATGCCCGCCGGTTATTTACTGATAGGTCAAAGAGAACCAGGCCTGAGCGTTGGCGGCTCCGCCGGTAACCTGATGGCCGGTCGCGCGATATTTCGCGACAAAATGAAGCGTTGTGGGTCCGACATACAGTCGTGACCAGGCGCTGGCCGGTGCGTTAAGCGGAATCAGACGATCTTCTTTATCAAACAGCGCAATACCGATTCCGGTGGCGATGCCGGGGCCTTCACCCACCGAAAGCACGTCTGGATTTTTACCGTCGGCCACGCCGTGAAAAGCGACACCGACCCGTTGGCTGACGGCGGTGCTGCACTCCTGAAGATGGATATCGAAAGGCACAGGGTCGGTATCTTCCCCGACAGAATGAAGGCGATTGCTGCTGATCTGCCCCATATTGACCGTCAACTGCTGGTCCCCTGCTTCAACCCGGCAGGATTCCGCAATGATGATTCCCTGAAAGCGCATGTTTCCGCCAGGGAGCGTGACGTTCCAGTGGTTTCCTGCCACGGCGAGTGGCGGCAGCAGCAGTAGCAACAGTGCTGATTTCATTCCTGGCATCGCTATCACTCCAGTCCTGTTGTAGATAACGGGCCATCCTGGCCCGAACCGCATCCTTGCCTGATGAGTGAATTACTCGTATTGCACTTTGAAGGTAGCGTCTGCGTTAGCAGTACCGGCAGTTGCTGCACCGGTTGCGTAGTAGCGTGCCTGGAAAGGAATGATGTTGGTACCGTCGTTCAGGGTGGTTGCTGCACCGAAGGTAGCACCATCCAGAGCCAGCGGAGTACCCGTGCTGTCGAGGATCTGTACACCCACGTTAGTTGCGCCGCCGGCTGCGGAGTTCTGCAGTGCCAGTACGGTGGTGTTGGTGCTGTCTACAGCCGTCCCGGAGAAGGCAACGGAAGCTTTGGTCGCTACGGTGGTGTCGCAATCATCCAGTTGGATGTTGAAACCTACCGCTGAGCTGGTGCTCCCCGCTGTAGCGAGTCTGGCTGAACGGACCTGGCCCAGTTGAACGGTCTGATCGATAGAGCCGGCATCTACGGCACAGGCAGCGTTAACCACTTCCCCTTTGAAATGCACTGTACCGCCGTTAACCGTAGTGGTATCAGCCAGAGCCGCTGCAGAGCTCAGGGACAGGGCTGACAGAACAACGATTGCCAGTGTTTTGATTTTCATGGTGTTTTCCTTTAAACAAAGTCGATATTACGAACCGAAATTGGCAGTCGTAGCGCCTTCCAGGCATTCCATATATCAGCCGAATGGTTCGACTGCCGGCTCTGCACAGTTTTTCCCCAACTGATGAGTCAATTGGGGCCATTTTGACTCATTGAAATAAAATGCTTTCTTATGTCTTTGATGGTTATGTGATTAGTTATTAATTTTGGTTTTTGTATTTTGGTGGTGTTATCGGCTGTTTTTTGGTGGAGGGGAGAGCGGGAAAATCGGCGGAGTCAGAAAGGATGATACGGCAGATCGGCGGAATGGATGAGTGAATAAGTAAAATCTATTAGAGATAAAATGTGATGATAATCAGTCAGATAATATTAATTTATTAGAATTAATGTACTTGTTAGTTGCAAAAGTTTGCAAAACATTTTTATGATATAAACAGTTTGGCCCCAATTGACTTGTTCACGTCAAAAAATAGCCTTAATTATCAACTTGTTAAGTTACTTCTTTTGTTCATAAGATTTTTCTTCCAACAGATTATTTCTTTCCCATAATCCGGCAAATCGCGCGGCATTGCTGGCGGTGTAGCGAACCGTGTGTCGAATATTGCGATGACCCAGATAATCCTGAATCAAACGCGTATCGGTACCTCTTTCCGCAAGTTCATACCCACAGGCGTGTCGCAACATATGCGGATGGGTTTGGGTCGCGGTGCCCGCGTGCTCGCCGGCGCTGCGAATAATCCGATAGGCTTGCTGGCGGGAGAGTTGGGTTCCTCGGCGTGAAATAAAGATCGCACTGGTTTTCTGCGCGGCTTTCCAGCCGGCACGTACCTGACTCCAGCGTTCAATCGCTTCCAGTTCGTCAAATCGCAGGGGGTGAATGGTCGAAAATCCATTTTTCAGCCGGCGGACATTGATCCGTCCCTCAGTAAGATCCAGATCCCGATAGTGCAGGTCGAGAAGCTCACTGATACGCATACCATGGCGGAACGCCAGCAGTATCAGACAATAGTCCCGCTCTCCGGTGGGACCCTGCTGGGCAGCCAGCATCATCGCCTGAACTTCTTTGGCGGTAAGAAAACGACGTCGATTCACAATACATTGCTCCTGAAATTGATGAACGAAGGCGCCGCCCTGAAAGAAATCAGGGCGGCTAAAAAATAATCCGCAATGTTAAAGGTGTATTCAAAAAAACAAATGCTCACATTACATTTACACATAGTTAAAATATCGCCAGGCGATAATTCTTATTTTTATGGATTTTAGGTCATATCACAATAGCGCCAGGCGTAGTGAATGCCAGGTTCATAAAATTACAGGAGAAAAAGTTATGAGCGGCGAGGATTTAAACGGAAAATATAATGCTGAATGGTTTAATCCGACAATAAATAACGAATTGAAGTCCTGATTATTTACAAGGATATCACCCGTCGGTCTATTATGAATGAAGTCAGAACTTGCGGGAACAATAATCTTAATTAACGCATGGTTAATATTTACTAATGTTTTCAGTAACAGTTGTTCATTTTAACGCCATCCATGGCGTCAGATTCTGAACTCCGTTGCTGATACGGCTATCAACTCAAGAGACTGTTGCGCTGTTTTTCTTTCTTATTGTCCCAGATGCCGTAAAAACGCCCGGCGTTACTGGCGGTATACCAGACGGTATGACGGATATTACGATGCCCGAGGTAATCCTGAATAAGGCGGGTATCGATACCCATATTCGCCAGCGCAAAGCCACATGAATGACGGAGCATGTGGGGATGAATTTCAATGGTTAATCCGGCATTATCTCCGGCATTCGAAATAATCTGGTAAAACTGTTGGCGGGAAAGTGGATTTCCTTTGCGGGATAAAAATAGCCATTCGCTGTCAGCATCCGGATACGACTTGCGAATATCTAACCAGGTTTTTAGCGCCTGAATTTCTTTATTCAGCAATGGGTGGGTTGTGGAAAAACCTTTTTTGAGTCGGCGGATATAAATACATTTTGAACGTAAATCAATATCAGAAATTTGTAGGCGGCAAATTTCACTGGCGCGAAAACCATGAATAAAGCAGAGTAATGTCAGACAATAGTTACGTGCAGCGTGGACTCCGCTATTTGCTGCTTTGAGGAGCGACTCGATCTCGTTTTGAGTCAGGAAGTTCCTTTTCTTGATTTCAGCAGTACTCTTCATGTTATTCCCTTTTAATTGCAGGCATTCATTCCGTGTGGTCTTCGTTGCCAGGCCAGTGCGTTGATCAGTAGGTGTTGTTGAACATTTATTTTTCGTCATAGCGCGATATGCTTTTATAACGGATAAAAGTTCCTCAGCATATATCATGCTGAACCGGGGACTCAGAATGCGGGCTGGTTTTAAACATGAAGCCTCTCCCTCAGTTGCGGGGAAATAACCGCATGTAATATAGTGATATAGCGTCTTTTGTTAATAAATATTAATATTCGGGGAGGGTTCCATATTCTGCTCATCCTACATTCCTTCTGGTTATGCACTCCTGGAATACGGAGGCGCAGGGGGGGGCGGCCCACTGAATATTGCATAAAGTACGTCGCAGTATGGCAAAAACGATATGCCAGACCGAGTAGTATTCACTGCATGACGATAACCGTGATTAAACCATACTGCAAAATTATGTCGGAGAATAGCAATAATAAACCGGAGGTATGTATTCCCGAGCGATATATGACTTAATTGTTGAAGTACATCACGCTGGAATCAGGTACTTTTGGGAGAGAGGATTGCCGGCTTTTCTCGTTTTACTGGAGTGTTTTGAGTGATGCCGACAGGTGGCGATGGCAATACAATATTGTTTAATATCAAATTGTTGTTGATGCATTGTAAGTTTTTTAAGAATTATTGAGGGTGTTTTTATTGTATTTTTAGCAAGCGTGGTTCAGGGGGAAGACGCGGGGGTGAATATCTTCTGGCTTTCGTCGGGCGGCGTCAAATACCATGCTGTCGGCGTGAATAGTTTCCTGCGCGATTATCCCGGCCAGCCATCGCGCGGAAATAAAAAGTCACTGAACGTAACCTATAGTAACGTATTTGTTGGAAGCTATCGCTTGCTGAGTGGGGATTCTGTTTAAAGTATGTAAATCTTAACCTGGGTAATAGCAGGCGTGTTTGCCACGCCTGCTGTTTTTGTCAGCGGATTACCACTTCTCGTCGCGGGCATCCTGACGACCGTCGCGGCGATTCTCGCGTTTGTCCTGGCGGCAGCCGGCATTGCTTTTGTTGTTGTCCCGGACGCATTGCTGCTTGGTATCGCGTCCTTCTTCGCGAGAATCCTGGCGGGTATTTCGTGCGTCCTGGCGGTTATCGCTGCGGTAAGTCGCATGGGCTGATAGCGCTGGCAGCAACAGGGCTGCAGTGATCAGAGGAATAATGAGCTTTTTCATATGAATTGCCTTTCTGATAAATCTAACGTTCCAATATATAAAATAGAGTAAGGTGCCATTGTGGCGTGGAACTATTTATTAGGTTCAGCAAAAAATGCCGGCTTACCTATTGTTTTGTTTAAAATTAAATTAGAGAACAGGGGTGTTGAATGGGCAACATCCTTGTTGCGCAGGCCATAATGCCGGGGGATTTTACAGAGCCGGCTGCCGCTGTGGGCGCACGGTGGGTTGACGAATACTGAACAGCGCGACCAGCGCCAGTAATGCAAAGGCCAGTAACATCAAGGCTACCGGGACGTAGCTATCCCACTTGATTAAGAACGCCACCGCCAGCATCGGGCTAATCCCTCCGGAGATAACGGCGCCAATTTCATGACCGAGCGCCAGGCCGGTATAGCGCACTTCCACCGGAAACAGCTCCACCATCATGCACGGCTGGGCGGCAATCATCGCCCCGTGACACACCGGTAGCGCCAACAGCATCGCCAGCAAAATCGCCGGGAAGCTGTGCATTTGCAGGAGCCAGAAGAATGGAAATGCCACCAGGGCCATACCAATTACGCCGATGTAATAGAGCGCTTTTCTGCCGATACGATCCGACAACCAACCCCAGGCGAGGATGGTGACGATTTCCACCGCCATAGCGATGGTGACCGCGGCAATCACCAGCCGGGTCTCAATGCCGATATGTTTGCAATAGACCACTGAGAAGGTGAAAAAGATATACACCGCACCGTTTTCCGCCAGCCGTAAACCGATGGCCTGCAAAATGGCTTTTGGGTGATTTTTGAAGGCGCTGAGTACCGGTAATTGCGCTTCTTCATGCTGCTCTTTGCGGGCGACGAATTCGGCGTTCTCCTCAATATTGCGCCGGATATAGACCCCGACCAGAAAGATAAACAAGCTCAGCAGGAACGGGATACGCCACGCCCAGGCCAGCACATCTTCCTGGGGCAGTAGCTGAACCAGATAAAACGCCAGCGACGAAAGGACAAAGCCGCCGGAAACGCCCACCTGACTCCAGGCGGTGTAATAGCCCTTTTGATGTTCCGGCGCATTCTCGCTCAGCATCAGTACGCCGCCACCCCATTCGCCGCCGGAGGCCACGCCCTGAACGAAACGCAGGGTGATCAGGGCGATAGGGGCCAGCACACCGATGTGTTCATAGGTTGGCAGAAGGCCTATCAAAAAGGTGCTGGCCCCCATCAACGTCAGGGTGATGATCAGGGTCATTTTGCGACTGTATTTATCGCCGAGATGACCGAATGCGATACCGCCCAGCGGCCTGGCAATAAAACCAATGGCAAACCCCGAAAAGGCCAGGAAGGCGCCGAGCAGCGGGTCATCGGTGGCCGGGAAGAACAGCGGCCCGAACACCAGCGCCGCCGCCGTGCCGTAGAGAAAAAAGTCGTACCACTCAAGAGAGTTACCCAGAAAAGAACCGATAATCAATTTGCGCATTGATTGGGGCTTGCTTACCGGCGTATCGCTCGCAGTTCCAGACATCACATGTACTCCAGTGCAGGTGAAAAGAGGGCGCCGACGAGTCGGCACCTTGACGCCACCCAAAGGCGATGGGGGCGTAATGCGATAGGGTATTTTTGAGCCTGATGGACAGGCTCTTATTCGTTGTTATGTAAACACTTAGCGGTACGGTTGCGCGCTGAGAGTATGGAACTGGCGGTTGAACCACACCAGTCCGTCGCCGGCCTGGTTGTGACGGATCTGCCGGACCTCACAGTAAAACACGCTGTGGCTGCCCACTTCATGGCTGGTGGCGATCGTGCAGTCGACATTAGCGACCGCAGACGCCAGCACCGGTGAACCGGTTTCCAGCGCCAGCCACTGGTCATGCAAAAAACGCTCCTCCGATCGCAGCTGACTATTGGCGAAAACGCCGGAGAGGTCCTGATGCTGAGCGGAGAGCACGTTCACACACAGCACGCCGTTCTCTTTAAACTTGCTATGGGCGAACGAGGAGCGATTCATACAGACCAGCAGCGTGGGCGGTGAATCGGTGACGCTGCACACGGCCGAGGCGGTAAAACCAAAGCGGCCCGCTGGACCATCGGTAGTGATGATGGTGATGGCGCTGCCCAGCTGCGCCATGGCATTACGGAAATCTGATGTCAGGTTCATAGCGGTATCCGTTATTTCAGTTTGACGTATTCGAAGCTTTCGATAACCAGACGGGGAGTTCTGGCGCGCGAACAGCACAGCAGGATCTGATCGTTATCTTCGCGTTCTTCATCGGTTAAGTATTCGTCGCGGTGGTCCGGGACACCGCTACACACGTTGGCAAGGCAGGTGCCGCAAACGCCCTGTTCACAGGAGACTTTGACCTTGATCCCCGCCTTCTGCAGCGCGGCGACGATGGTTTCGTTCTCCTCGACGGTGACGGTTAAGCCCAGCTCCGGGACATCCACTTCAAAGCAGTCGCCGCCGGTTTCGACCTCACGGTTGAAGTACTCCTGATGCAGACGTTCCGGAGAGTAGCCGCAGCCGCGCGCGGCGTCGGATATCCAGTCCATAAACCCTTCCGGGCCACAGACGTAAACATGGGCAGCTGCATGGTGCGGCGCCAGCACGTCCTCAGGGCGGATCTTGTGTCCTTCGTCACTGATATGCAGATGGACATGTTGGCTAAAGTGGCAATCCGCCAGCTCGTGCAAAAAAGCCATTCCCTCACGGCTGTGCCCGCAGTAATGCACCTCGAAGGGCTTGCCGGCGCGGAATAAGGCATCCGCCATGGCCAGCATCGGCGTAATACCGATCCCGCCACCGATCAGCAGGCTGTGGCTGGCGCCCATCTCCAGCGGAAACAGATTGCGCGGAGGGCTAATCGCCACCGTGGCGCCGACCTGCAGCAGATGCGCCGCCAGCGATCCGCCGCGCGAAGCCCGATCCTTGAGGATGCCCAGACGGTACTGCTCCGGGTGATGCGGGCTGCTGCACAGCGAATACTGACGGACGATCTCCTCGCCGAGGTGGAGATCGATATGCGCTCCGGCGCTAAAGGCGGGCAGGGCGGTTCCGTCCAGCGAGGCCAGCGTCAGAACGACCACCTCGGTTCCCTGAATTTCGCGTTCTACGACGCGTACGGTCAGTGTTTCAGCCATCTTTCTTCTCCACCCTGCAAGGGCTTAACGCATATAGATGCCGCCGTTGATATCCCAGGTCGCCCCGGTGATAAAGGTGGCGGAGGGGGCGGCCAGCAGCTCTACCGCACGGGCGACCAGCAGCGGATCGCCCAGGCGTTTCATCGGGATCATCTCCAGCAGCGCCGGCATTTTTTCTTCCGGTACAGCCGCCCGCACCGACGGGAGATCCAGCGGGCCAGGAGCGATGGCGTTGACGCTGACGCCGGCTGCGCTCAGCGCACGGGCGAACACTTTGGTCAGGGTCAGAATGCCGCCTTTCGACGCCGCGTAGTGGGCGCCGGAAGCGGTACCGCCGTTTTGTCCCGCCAGCGAGGCGAGGTTGATAATGCAGCCCTGCTGACGCTCGTTAAAATAGCGGCCAACGGTCTGGCAGCCGAGAAACGTGCCCCGCAGGTTGGTGCTGGTAACGCGATCGAATTCCTCAACGGTGATCTCCATGATCGGCGTGGTCAGGGTGAGCGCGGCGTTATTCACCAGCACATCCAGCGCGCCAAAGTGGTGGCACACCTGATCCAGCGCGGCCTGGAATTGTTCGGCCTCGCGGATATCCAGCGCCAGCGGCAGCAGACGCTGCTGGTCGGCATCGATCTGCCGGGCGCTCTGGCGCGCGGCGTCGAGAGAGATATCGGCCATGGCGACCTGATAGCCCTGCTCCCAGAGATGGCGGCTGATGACTAATCCAAGGCCGTTGGCCGCTCCGGTCACTAATACGGTTCTGTTCATTGCGGCCTCACAGGATGTAGCCAATGCTATGCAGATAGTCGTCGCCGTTAATCAGCCGGACGACCTTCTGCGCAATAAGGAAGCTCTCTCCCTGCGGCACCAGGGTGTAGCTCAGGTCGGCAACGTAGTGTTGCTCGTTGCCTTTACGGTACTCATAGAGAAACTGGGCGCAGCGGATCTCAACCTGTTCGCTACTCTGTGCCACCAGGCGATGGCGGCCGGTCATGCGAATGGTGCGCGCCCGTGGCGTCGTGGAGATCGACTCGCCGCTGTACAGACGATGGACGCGCTTTTCGCGCATCGCGTGGTTGTCATAGGCGTAATTCAGCGCATTGGCGAAATCGGTGGTCTGCTGGTCGACGGGGATGATGTACATCCCCTGCGGCTGCCACAACGTCAGCCATTCGCGAAACTCGCCCTGGTCGAGCAGGTCCGCTTCTAGGTTAATAAAGTGGATGGCGGCCGTTAAGGTAGATTGTGCGTTCATTTTTGCCCCCGGCTTTCGGCAGTCATGTACTTTTTCCATTGCTGATAGGCGGCACGCATGCCGGTTTCGGCGCTGACGTCGCTACGCAGACCGTCGGCGGTGCGGGTCTCTCCCGGTAGACCGCGGTTGAGCATGATCCACAGATCGTTGCCCGCGCCGCCGCCGCGCTGAACGCGCTCCCAGGCTTCTGAGTCGTCCGGCGTGCCAAAGCCCATCGGTCCCTGGAAGTGTTCGTGCATCCGCAGACGCGCCTGATTGGCGATCGCCGGGCCATCTTTCATGGTCAGCACCACGTGGTGGATTTCGGTTTCCTGTACCGACACGGGTTGCAGTACGCGGAAGAACGCCATCGAGCAGGCTACGTTAGGGAACAGGTTCAGGTTAAAGCCGCTACCGCCTACCGCGCGGACGATGCGACGTACCTGCAGTTCTTCATGACCTTCTTCGCGCAGCGCCTGCGCAAGTTCAAGGAAACGATCCGGCACCGGCGCATCGAGGTTCTCTTCGAGGTCAATCAGTTCCGGGATCATCACCATTACGCTGTGTCCGTTGCCGAGGTCTTCGACAAAGCCTTTTCCGTCGACGAAGTTGAGCATCTCTTCGGTCTGCTTATCGACCGAACTGAGGAACGACTTATGCACGATGGGGAAGTGATAGCCGTCGGTGGTATTTTCCAACTGGATTTTCCAGTTGCCGGGGAAGCGGAAGCGGTGGGCGGTGGTAGCCTGCAGCGCATAGCCCGCCCCTTGTTTCATAAACAGATCCATCCATTTCATGGCCGGGCCGAGGAAATCCGTCAGCGGTTCGATCTCATGGTCGAAGGTGGCGAAGATCATCCCCGCGTAGCTTTCGGTACGCAGACGCACCATCCCGAGCTGGTCTTTTTCCAGGGTATCGCCGTAGCTTTCCGGGTGCGGCACGCCGCGCAGGGCGCCGTCGAGGCCGTAGCCCCAACCGTGATACGGGCAGACGAAGCTGTTGGTTTTTCCGCTGCGGTGTTCGCAGACGGTAGCGGCGCGGTGGCGGCAGCGGTTAAGCAGGACGTTGATATTGCCTTTGCGGTCGCGCACCACGATGACCGGCTGGGTGCCGACCATAGACGATTTAAAGCTGCCGGTGTCCGGGACCTCACTCTCATGCGCCACCCACACCCAGGTGTGGTTAAAAATCTTCTCAATCTCCAGGGCGAAAATATCGCCAGAGGTGTACAGCGAGGTATGCACCCGGTCTGACTGCACCAGGGAGGCTAACGTGGCGGCGCAGTAGCCGCTCTCAATATTCTTTACTGGAATACATTCAGACATTGCTCAATCTCCTGAGGCTCCGTGATGGTTCTGCGGGCGGGCGGCCCACGAAATCATTCCGGAGACTGCATTGCATTAGGTACGGGTAAATCCGCCTGCGAGTGCCAGTAATCCACCGGGCGACTCAATAAATTACGGGTGGTGAAATGGTCGATCAGCCAGCGGTCGCCGGTTTTTTTAAAGCGGATGACCAGTTCAGCGCTGTTGAGATGCGACCCGCCGGCGCGGAAGGTGGAAACCTGCAACATTTTCCAGCGCCCGATGGCCTCTTTCTCCGCGAAAATATCAATATATTCTGACGTTAAATAATGAACGTTAATGGCGAAATGAGACGGTTCACTAATATATTTGGCCATCATTCTGGCTATATTCTGACGTCCACAATAACGCCCTAGTTTTATTTGGTATAAACTGCCGATACCTTCCCAAATAGCCGCTTCGCTAAATAAATCAGCAATGTCATTAGCGATATCCGGATGGGATAAATCGTCACATAAATGCATATACTGGCTCATCAGATTACGGATCTGGTTGGCGGCTTCGAGTTTATCCAGACGCTGCAGCAGTTTATCGTTATTCATTTGTCAGGCCTGGATAATTAATTCACGCCCGGTGCGGGCCTCGACTTTGCAATATTTCCATAGCCGGTCCGGTCCGCCGCCAACCTGCACGCTGCGGAACAGATTGCAGGCGGCGGTGACGGCGTCAAAATCGCGGGCGTCGGCGAGGACATAGGTGGTCCACGGCCAGCCGGTAGACGGCCCGACCATTACCCGATCGTCATCCATATTACCGATGACCTGGATACCGTCGGTGTTTTCAATCCCTATCATCATTTCACCAAACGCGGACCAGACCTGCTTGCCGACCTCCGGGGTGGCATCGAAAAAGTTCTGATTTACGCCAATACAAAATAGAACACGGATCATCGTCATACTCCTTAAAGGGTTATAAATAGCCGGGCAGCGGCGAGTGGCCGAAGAACATATTTCCGGCATTGATGTAAGTGAGTTCGCCCATAAAGGCATGTTGGGTGATCACCATCGAATCGCGGGCATAGCGCTGCAGCGGGCTACGCATGGCGACGCCTGGCATGCCGGCCAGCTTCAGCGCGCGGGTGGTCACGGAAGACGCGACGCGGGTGATATGCGTCGATGACAGCCGCAGGGCGTTGATCATCTCCTCGGCAGGGGTATCACCGCGTAAAATAGCCTGCCAGACATCATCGATGGCATCGTAGAACCAGCAGCGGGCCGAGCGCAGCTCCGCTTCACAATGGGCGATTTCCATCTGTGCGAACTGACGGTCGGCCAGGCACGGAGCGCCGGTGACCGAACTCTGGCGCTCGGCGATGGCATAGATCTCACTGAGCGCGGCCCGGGCGATGCCCAGCGCCACCACCGAGAGCACCTGCGTTGCCAGCGACAGGACCGGGTAGCGGTAAAGTGCGCCGTCCAGATTGAGTTCGCCGCCGCGAATAAAGGTCCACTCTTCCGGGACAAATGCCTCTTTGAGCACCACGTCGTGGCTGCCGGTGCCTGCCAGACCGACGGTATTCCATACCGGGTCGATGGTGAAGCGGTCGGCAGGAAGCACCGCGATACGCGGCAGCGGACGGGCAGAGCCGTCATCCGGCAGGATGCCCACGCCGATAAGCTCTGCGCCGGTGCAGCCGCTGGCGAAGCTCCAGCGGCCGCTGACCTGGAATCCACCGTCCTGAGCGATGGCTTTTTGCGGAGGGAAAATCCCGCCGGCAAAAACCACATCCGGACCATGACGATAAATTTCATCCAGCGTGCTTAAGGGCAGGCCGCCGAGATAAAAAGGGTTCATGCCAAAGCTGGCGACCCAACCGGCGGAGCCGTCGGCGCTGGCGATGGTTTCAATCAACTGGCAAAATTCGGCGGGGGATATTTCATCGCCACCATATTGTGCCGGGACTAATGCACGATAAACGCCAATCTTTTTAAAACGCGCAATAATATCGGCAGAGATATATCGCTGTTGTTCAAATTCCTCGCTGCGCGATTTTAATTCGCCGAGTAATTCGGTTAATTCACTATTTGTTGCGTGCAGGGTCTTTTCCGCACGCAGCGATGCCGACGGGTTTAACATATGACTTAGCCCCTTCCAGTTAAAGAGAGTGAATTGTTTTTATTATTATTAGTTTGCGAGTCTGATTATTGTAAATTTGCCATTAACGTTTCGGCAAAATAGAGTAAATCGAATTCTTTATTTTTCCGGCCGACGATTTGCAAGGCCACCGGGCGTTGATTTATTTCTCCGATGGGGAGCGTCAGTGCCGGATGACCGCTGAGATTAAACGGACGCACCAGCCGGGTCAGGTTCACCACGTTCAGCGGGTCGGCGGCTTCGGCCAGCGTCGGCGGGAAGGCTGGCAGGGTCGGCAGTAAAATCACCGGCGTGCGGGCCAGTTGGGCATCAACGGCCTGGCTGAAGGCCCGGCGCACATCTTCTGCGGCCTGACGCTGGGCCGGGCTAACGTCCGCACCCGCGCGGATGCGCACGGCCACATCCTGGGCCAGCAGCGGGGAGTCAACGATGCTATGAAACGCCTGCCAGTTCTCCTGGCTGATGATCGTCAGACCGGCCTGGTGGGCGTCGGCAAAGCCCGGCAGCGTGGTATCCGCCGCAAAGATCCCTGACTGCGCCAGGCGTGCGAGGATCAACTGTTCAATCTCGGCTGTCGCTAGCCCGGAGAGAAAGGCGGTGGCCGGTCGGGCCGGGGCGGCAGGGGCGCGTTCGCCCAGCACGCTTTCCAGCACCGGTCGCAGGGTTGCTACGTCGCGACTGAAGAAACCAACGCAGTCCAGCGAGCTGTCGGCGGGCATCACTCCCTGGCGACTCACGCGGCCCCAGGTCGGTTTCAGGCCCACGACGCCACAACAGGCTGCCGGCATGCGTACTGAACCGCCGGTGTCGGTGCCAATCGAAAAATCGACCTCGCCTGCAGCCACCACGGTAGCGGAACCGCTCGACGATCCGCCGGGGATCAGCGCCGGATAGTGCGGGTTGACCGGCGTTCCGCTCCAGCTGTTGATGCCGGTGACGCCAAAGGCCAGCTCGTGCAGGGTGGTTTTCCCGCGCAGCTGATAGCCGTTATCCAGCAACTGCTGAACTACCCGGGCGTGGGCTTCAGCCGCCGGTACATTCTGTCGCACCGGGCTGCCGGCCTGGGTGGCGTGGTCGGCGATATCGATGGTGTCTTTGACCGCAAACGTCACTTCTCCGGCGCCCAGCGTAAAGCGCGAGATAAATCCGCAAGGCGCGGATGTCATGTCTGAGCGATGTTCATTAGCCATGGTTCATTTATCCGTTTAACGATACTGAGCGAAGTGATATGGGCATAAAACGTACAGCGTCGAACTTGAGATAATCTTGTCATTAAAACTTGAAAGTTCAAGTAATTTGTAACGTATTTTTCACATGGAATTTGATGATATGAATTTTTATAAATAAAAAATAATTTTTAATTTATTGTTTTTATGGTTATTATTGGGTGGTTATATTTTAATCTCTTGAGGGGGGTCACAAAAAAACAGCGCAAAATATAAGTTAATAAAATGATAAAAACTGTGCGAAAAACGCAGGGTAAACGGGATGAACGACAATACCCTTTTTGATATAAAGGTTATTGTCGCGTCGTCAGTGAGGGGGGTTAGTCGTTGAGATTGTGGAGCAGCAGGGACAGCACGTGGTTCATTTTCTTTTCCTGAGCGGGCGTGATGCCTTTAAATGCCCTGGCGAACACTTTTTTGCTCAGTATCTGGGCCTCGGCGACCTTCGCCTGGCCGGCGGGCGTTAGCTCTGCTTCCGTGACGCGGCCATCGCTGGCGCTGATATGGGTGGTCAGCAGTCCGTCATCGCGCAGGCGCCCCACAATTTTGGTGACGGTGGGCATTTTACTGACGGCATACTCCGTAATACGGGAGATGCTGGCTCTGTGATACTGATGGACCAGCATCAGCACCCGGAAACGGGAAAGATCGATGTCGATTTTTTTTAATTCGATTTCCATCAACTGCGTATACTTTGCATACACGTTGACCACCCAGAAGAAGGGAAACTCTTCTTTATGGAAGCGGCTCTCGTGGCTGTCGGGGTGTTCAGAGGTGTTATTTTGCTCCACAAGCATCTCCTTGCCTGACGACGGTAGAATGGCTGATGGTATGCGTAATCGGCGGGCATTGCAAAATGCAATCTACGCCTACTGAGGTAGGCTCTTAATGGTTAAAAATGATGACAACTCGCATTCTGACGCGTGACTGGCGTCTTCTTTCGCTGGGGCTGCCGGTGCTGGCGCTGCTGTGGGCCGGGGTGGCGCTCCATGCGCACTGGGGCGCATTCCTGCAATGGTGCCTGGCAACTCAAATTACTCTGCATCGCTATCTGGTGATGTATCTTTTGCAGCTCAATAACCATGAGTACAGCGGCGGGATGTGGCTGCTGGGCGGGGCGTTTCTGTACGGTGCACTCCACGCGGTCGGGCCCGGGCACGGCAAATTTATCGTCACCACCTATCTCAGCACCAACCAGGAGAGCCTGGTGGCGGCGCGGGTGGTACCGTTTCTCGGCAGCCTGATGCAGGGAGTGAGCGCTATTCTGTTTGTCTTTATCCTGGCGGTAGGGCTGAATCTGGCCTCTGGCGATCTCAGTACCAGCCGCTGGTATGTGGAGAAAATTAGCGCCCTGATGATCGGGGCGTTTGGCGCCTTTGTTATCTATCAAACCCTCAGGGGCCTGCGGCCGCGGAAGATGACTATCCGGGTGGCGACCCCGCTGCATCAGCACGACGAGCATTGCGGCTGCGGCCATCACGGCGTCGGGCGCGACCTGACCCAGGTTGACTGGAAAACCCGGCTTGGTGTGGTGCTGGCGATCGGTGCCAGACCGTGCAGCGGGGCAATCATGATCCTGCTGTTTTCTAACGCCCTGGGGATTGTCAGCTGGGGCATTGCCGCAGTCATGACGATGTCGCTGGGGACCGCATTATCGATTCTTGGCCTCTCGCTGGCGGTACGCTACGCGCGTGAACGGGCGGTCAGTCTGTTTGGCGGAGGCGATGAGCGTCGCCTCACGTGGCTGGTCCCGACGGTAAAAATTATCGGCGGAGTGATCCTGATGTTATTCGCCTGCGTGCTGTTTTTAACCGTGATCCCGATGAGCGCGAACGGCGACTATATCGCCGCCGGCTGCTAGCGGGTTTCCAGCAAACGCATCAACAGCGCCAGCGACTGATCCAGCTGCTGGCGCTGGGCGGTGGTCAATCCGGCCAGCAGCTGGCGTTCGTTTTCCACGTGGGTTTCTACCGCACTATCGATCCGCTCGCGCCCTTCAGGCGTCAGGGCAACCAGCATGCTTCGCGCATCGTTCGGGTCAGCTAACCGGCTGATAAAGCCTCTTTTCTCAAGCGCTTTCAGACGATGGGTCATGGTGCCGGAGGTGATCATCAGCGTCGAAAAAAGCTGGGTGGGAGAGAGGATAAATGGCGCGCCGGCCCGGCGCAGCGTTGCCAGCATGTCAAACTCCCAGCGCACCAGATCGTGGCGAATAAAAGCGGCTTCTATTTGCGGCTCCAGCAGCATGGCGCAGCGCTTCAGGCGCCCGATCGGCCCCATCGGGCTGCAATCGAGATCCGGGCGCTCCCGTTTCCACTGTTCAAGAATACGATCTACGGCGTCAGCCGGGCGGGACTTGTCCAATTGTGCTCACTTATCTTGATATCAAGACATTTATCGATACATACTTTAGCGACCAACTTACCTTGAAGTGAAGATAAAATCATGCGCTTTCTCTCGCAGTCTCCCGTTGTCGATTTACTGTTGACCGCCCTGGCTCCGGCTATCTGGGGAACAACCTATATTGTGACCTCGCAGTTTTTGCCGCCGGACCGCCCCTTTATCGCGGCACTGCTGCGGGTGCTGCCAGCTGGCGTAGCGCTGCTGATCTGGTGTCGGCGTTTTCCACGACGTGGGGAGTGGTGGAAGCTGATTGTCACCGGGATCCTCAATATTGGCGCATTTCAGGCGCTGCTGTTTATTGCCGCCTACCGTCTGCCCGGAGGGCTGGCCGCGGTGATTGGCGCCATACAGCCGCTGCTGGTGATGCTGCTGGCATGGTGTGTCGACCGACAGCGTTCGCCGTGGCTGGCGGTGGTCTCGGCGTGCAGCGGCATTATCGGCATGGCGTTGTTGCTGCTGTCGCCGGACGTTGTACTGGATCCGCTGGGGATCCTGGCGGCATTCGCCGGGGCGGTGAGTATGGCGCTGGGTACCTGGCTGTCGCGGCGTTGGGCGATATCACTGCCGGTAGTGGCATTAACGGGCTGGCAACTACTGATTGGCGGCGTGGTGCTGGCTCCGGTGGCGTGGTGGGTGGATCCGCCGTTGCAGCAGGTGACAATGACCCAGGCCGCCGGCTACCTGTGGTTGTGCGTAGCCGGGGCAATGCTGGCTTACGGGTTATGGTTTCGGGGGATTAGCCGTCTGCCTTCGGTCGCGGTATCGGCATTAAGTCTGCTGAGCCCGGTGACGGCTGTATTATTAGGCTGGGTTTTTCTCGGACAGAAAATTGAGGGGCTGGCGCTGCTGGGATTGGTCGTGGTGCTGGTGAGCGTGCTGACTATCCAGCGCGCACTCACAAAAAAAGCCCCATAAAGGGGCCCGACATTGCTGCATGGTGCTTGTGCGGTGGGAACCAAACGGGCCGCCTTTCGGCGGCCAGTCTGGCAGCTCCCTCTGCAACCATTCTCTTATTTAGACAGTTCGGCGGTCATATGAACCTGATTACCGGTATAGGCTTCGGTAATGTGGTAAGACGCGCCTTGATCTTTAGCGATAGTGGCAATTTTTGCTTCTGCGCTGTCCAGGGTGTCTGCAGTGACGCTGACCGGGTGCTGGGCAAAGCTTGCGAAAGAAACCAGGGAGAGCATACCGGCAGCGGCAAGTAATTTTACGTTTTTCATGGTGTGTATCCTTTTAACTTTTTAGGTGGAAAGCGTTGTGCTTTCGATGGGTTTATAATAAGCCTGCTAACTATAACCAGCGTTGCAAAAAGTGCGATTTAGATCACACTTTTGTGCCATCTTGATGACGATCAGGTGACGTTTTGGATCTTGTATCCATCAAAAACAATGGGTTAGTTACTGGCTTGTGAACCCGGTGAATTAAAAAAAAGTAGTGCTGATACCATTATTTTTTGAAATGTACGGCGATGTCGCGTCTTCCTGGCTGGTTAAAAGAGGGCCGGGGATACTTCGCTGGCCGGCGAAGCATCGGGTGAGCGGGAGCATTACAGTGGCGTCATCACTGACAGTAGAAGGACGACACAATGATCGCGGTACTCTTTGAAGCCGATGTCACCCCGGCAAAACAGGCGCGTTACCTGGCCCTGGCAGCGGAACTGAAACCGTTGCTTAGCACGATTGATGGCTTTATCAGCATTGAACGTTTTCAAAGCCTGACAACGGAGGGGAAAATTCTTTCCCTCTCCTGGTGGCGTGATGAACAAGCGGTGCTGGCATGGAAACAGAATCTCTGCCACCAGGCGGCCCAGCAGGAGGGCAAGGCAGATATCTTTTCCGCCTGGCAGATTCGCATTGCGCAGGTTATTCGCGCCTATGGCTCGGCCAACCGGGAGGAGCGCGGTGATGTATGATGTTCATGTGATCCTGCCCAATATGCCTGGCCAGCTGGCGAAGCTCGGGCAAACGCTGGGAAAACAGGGCGTGGGGCTGGAAGGGGGCGGCGTGTTTACCTGCGGCAATCAATGCCATGCCCATTTTCTGGTGGTTGAAGGCGAACGGGCCAGAGCGGTGCTGGAGCAGGCGGGGATCCCGGTCGCGGGCGTTTGCCAGCCGCTTATCCGCAGGCTAAAACAGGAACAACCCGGCGAACTGGGGGCGATAGCGCAGGCGCTGGCTGAGCAGGGAATCAATATCCTGACCCAGTACAGCGATCATGCCAATCGCCTGATTCTGGTGACCGATAACTTTTCACTGGCGCAGGACGTGACGCGTGCCTGGGCCATCACCTGATGAGGCACTATGTTAAAACCGGCCAACACGATTGCTGATGATGAGTCACTGGCGGAGGCCATCACCGCGCTGGCTGCCGCCATGGCCGACGCCTCGCGCATGAAAATGCTCTGCGCCTTAATGGATGGTCGGGCGTGGACCGCCACGGAGCTGTCGACGGTTGCTGAGGTTTCTGCCTCAACCGCCAGCGCCCACCTTAACCGGCTGGTCACCAGCCAGCTGCTGGTGTGCCTGGCGCAGGGGCGCCACCGTTATTACCGGCTGGCGAGTGCCGATGTGGCCGCACTGCTGGAAAACATGATGGTCATGGCTGGCAAACACGCGACGCCGCTCACCACCCGCACCCCGGTGAATTTGCGTACGGCGCGAACCTGCTACGATCATCTGGCGGGCGAAGTGGCGGTCGGGCTCTATGATTTCTTATTGCGCGAAGCGTGGATCACGCCGGATGGCGAGGCGCTGACGGCAACCGGAGAGGTGCAGTTTGCACGTTTAGGGGTGATCTTGCCGGCCGGGAGGCGCAGGGTATGCTGCGCCTGTCTGGACTGGAGCGAGCGGCGTTTTCACCCCGGAGGCGCCGTGGGAGCGGCGTTATTGCGCCATGGTCAGCTCCACGGCTGGTTTGTGGTCACCCCAGGATTTCGCCAGGTGACGATCGGCCCGAAAGGCAAGCAGGCACTGCGTCAGCACTTTCAACTGCTGCTGTAGACACATCGCGCAGGGGGTATTTGACGCGACTGATGACCCCTGCGTTTATTATTAAGAATATTCACGATAGCCAGGAAATAGCATTGTTTGTCATGATATTCCCTCCTCGATATATATCTATTGCGCCTTTTCCTTTTCAATGTAAATAACTTGTTGTTTGTTTTTGGCTATTGTTATGGTTTTATCAATAGTCAAAACTTATCGTCCATGGGATGTAACAAGTTATAAGCAAATGTATATTTGTTGCCGATAAATAGCATTCTTTGACGCCGATAGCATTACCGAACGCCATCAATTGTGTTCGTGTCCTGACGCCTTAAATATTGCGGCTTCCGGTCAGTCGAAGTTTCTATTCACAGTTGCACAAGTGAGCATCGCATAACGCTTCTGACTTTTGTGCAGATTTACTGCTGGTTTTATTGATATAAAACTCACTCTGACAAGGAAATGGCAATGAAAAAGGTTCTTCTCTCTGCAGCAATAGCGACTGCATTTTTTGGTATGACTGCGGCAAATGCGGCTGATACCAATGTTGGTGGTGGCCAGGTTAATTTCTTCGGTAAAGTGACCGATGTATCCTGCACCGTTTCTGTTAACGGCCAGGGCAGCGATGCTAACGTTTACCTGTCTCCGGTGACGCTGACTGAAGTTAAAGCGGCCGCTGCGGATACCTACCTGAAACCAAAATCTTTCACCATCGACGTCAGCAACTGCCAATCCGCGAGCAACGAGAAGCTGGATGAAGTCAGCAAACTGGGCGTGAACTGGACCGGCGGTAACCTGCTGGCTGGCGCGGCAGGCAAACAAGTCGGCTACCTGGCGAACACCGAAGCAGCAGGTGCGAAAAACATTCAGCTGGTTCTGTCCACCGATGACAGCAGCACCCTGACTAATAAAATCATCCCGGGTGACGCGACTCAGCCGAAAGCCACCGCTGATGAATCCGCAGTTCAGGACGGCGCGCGCTTCACTTACTTCGTGGGTTACGCGACCAATACCCCGGATACCGTGACCACTGGTGTCGTTAACAGCTACGCGACCTACGAAATTACTTATCAGTAATTCTCGCCAGAAAATAAAACCGTCGGTTACACCGGCGGTTTAAAACAATAATAAAGCGGCGATTGCTGCCGCTTATTTTTTTTCTTCTGAGGTCAGCATGAAGCATATTGTCCTTTTTTTCTGTTTCATTTTTAGTATTGCGGCTCATGCCAACAATATTATCGTCAATGGCACCCGCTTTATTTACCCAGGAAATGAAAAAGAAATAACGGTTCAGCTTTCTAATACCGCCGACCGTCCGGCCCTGGCGCAAGCCTGGCTGGATAACGGTAATGCCGACGCCACGCCGGATACCATTACCACGCCATTTATTATTACCCCGCCGATTTCACGCGTTGACGCGAAAAGCGGGCAGACCTTACGCATTAAGCTGGGGAGCGCTGCCGGGCTGGCACAGAATAAAGAGACGCTGTGGTGGCTGAATCTGCTCGAGATCCCGCCGGTGGTTGCCAACCAGAAAAATGAAGGCGACAACATCCTTCAGCTGGCGATCCGTTCGCGCTTCAAATTTATCTATCGTCCTGTCGGACTGGGCAACCGCGACGCCGCGCCAGAGCAACTGACGCTGACCGCGAATGGCAGCAGCCTGGCAGTTAACAACCCGACGCCGTTTTATCTCACCATCAGCCGTATTTCCCGCGAGGGCGGTAAAGCCCTGAACAGCAAAACGGTGATGCTGGCGCCGCAGTCAAGCCAGACCGTAGCGCTCTCTGGCGCCGTGAACCGTGGCGAGACCCTGACGCTCAACAATATCAATGACTATGGCGCAGATGTGGCGGTGAAAGTCGCGGTTAAATAAGGGATTCGATCATGACGCAGAGGTCTATCTGCCCGGGAAGATTAAGCACGGCGATCGCGATGGCGCTGTTCTGCTTCCCGCCATTTTCCAGCGGACAGGAAAACCCGGGAACGGTATACCAGTTTAATGATGGTTTTATCGTTGGCAGCCGGGAAAAGGTCGATTTGTCCCGCTTCTCCGCCAGTGCCATTACGGAAGGGACCTATTCGCTCGACGTTTACACCAATAACGAGTGGAAGGGGCGCTATGAGCTCAACGTCACCCGTGACAAAGAGGGCAACCTCGGGATCTGCTACACCCGCGAGATGCTCGAGCGTTACGGCATTTCGGCAGAAAAACTCAACCCGCAGCTGAGCAAGCAGGCAGGCTTTTGTGGCCGTCTGCAGGCGTGGTATGACGACGCTTCCGTCAAAGACAATCTGATCCAGTCCGCCCTGCGACTGGAGATTACCGTCCCGCAGATCTTTCAGGATCAGCGTCTGAAAAACTTTGTCAGTCCGGAATTCTGGGATAAGGGCATTGCCGCGCTGAATCTCGGCTGGATGGCGAATACCTGGACCAGCCATACCTCGGCGGCCAACGGTTCGGATAACAGCAGCGCCTATCTTGGTATCAATGCCGGTCTGTCCTGGGACGGCTGGCTGTTCAAGCATATCGGCAACCTCAACTGGCAACAGCAGCAGGGGAAGGCCCACTGGAACAGCAACCAGACCTACCTCCAGCGGCCGATCCCGCAGATTAATTCGATCGTCAGCGGCGGGCAGATTTTCACTAACGGTGAATTCTTCGACACCATTGGCCTGCGTGGGGTCAACCTGGCGACCGATGACAATATGTTCCCGGACGGCATGCGCTCCTACGCCCCGGAAATCCGCGGCGTGGCGCAAAGCAACGCGCTGGTAACCGTGCGCCAGGGCAACAACATTATTTATCAGACCTCGGTGCCGCCGGGGCCGTTTACGTTGCAGGATGTCTATCCTTCCGGCTACGGCAGCGATCTTGATGTCACGGTCAAAGAGGCCGATGGGTCGGTGCAGGTCTTCAGTGTCCCTTACGCTTCGGTCGCGCAGCTGCTGCGACCGGGCATGACCCGCTATGCGTTGTCAGCCGGTAAGGTCGATGATAATTCGTTGCGGAATAAACCGATGCTCTATCAGGCCACCTGGCAACGTGGTCTGAGCAACCTGTTTACCGGCTATACCGGCGTGACCGGTTTTGATGACTATCAGGCCTTTCTGCTGGGGGCCGGGATGAATACCGGTATCGGTGCGCTGTCGCTGGATGTCACCCAGTCGCGCTTGAAGAGCGACACCCTGGATGAGAAGGGGCAGAGCTATCGGGCCACTTTTAACCGGATGTTTACCGAGACCCAGACCAGTATCGTCCTGGCGGCCTATCGCTACTCTACTAAAGGCTATTACAACCTCAACGACGCGCTGTACACCATCGATCAAGAAAAGAACCGTAACCGTAACTACACCCTGTGGCGGCAGAAAAACGGCATGACCTTTACCGTTAACCAGAACCTGCCGGACGGCTGGGGCGGTTTTTATCTCAGCGGTAGCGTCTCTGATTACTGGAACCGTTCGGGAACCGAGAAGCAGTATCAGCTCAACTACAACAACACGTACGGGCGTCTTTCGTGGTCCGTTGGGGCGCAGCGCGTCTACACGCCGGATAACAGTGGGCATCGTCGTGACGATCGCGTCTCGCTGAACTTTAGCTACCCGTTATGGTTTGGCGAGAACCGTACCGCCAACCTGACCTCGAATACTTCGTTCAACAACTCGCGCTTTGGCAGCTCGCAGATTGGCATTAATGGCGCGCTGGATCGCGAAAATAACCTTAACTACGGCATCTCAACCACCACGGCTACCGGAGGGCAGCATGATGTGGCCCTGAACGGCAGCTACCGCACGCCATGGACCACCCTCAACGGCAGCTACAGCCAGGGCGAGGGCTACCGCCAGAGCGGACTCGGGGCCAGCGGGACATTGATTGCCCATCGCCATGGCGTGGTGTTCTCGCCGGAAAGTGGTAGCACCATGGCGCTGATTGAAGCCAAAGATGCCGCTGGCGCGATGCTGCCGGGGTCGCCGGGCACCCGTGTTGACAGTAATGGCTACGCTATTTTGCCGTATCTGCGCCCGTACCGGATTAACTCGGTAGAGATCGACCCGAAAGGGAGTCAGGAAGATATCGCGTTTGCGCGTACCGTGGCACAGGTTGTCCCGTGGGAAGGCAGCGTAGTGAAGGTGTCGTTCGCGACCACGGTGCAGAACAGCATCACGCTTCTGGCACGACAGTCGAATCATCAACCGCTGCCGTTCGCCGCCACCATTCTTGACCCGTCAGGAAAGGATATTGGTGTGGTAGGTCAGGGCAGCATGATGTTTATCAATGATGCCAGCGTTAAGCGCGTCACGGTGAAGTGGAGCGACGGACAATGTTCGGTGGATCTGGGTCAGGCAAAAACAAAGGAAACGGTATGTCGCTGAGTAAACGACTGATCATGGCGGCTGGCTTGCTTGCCCTCGGTACATCAACGGTGTGGGCGGACTGTTCGCGCCGTTCGGCCAGTACGGTGCAGTTTGATATGACTCTGGGACGCGTGGTGGTGTCGCCAGACCTGCCGGTCGGTGCGGTTATCGTCAAACAGGACTGGACCATGCCGGGCGGCAATGGCGTTAGCTACTACTGCACCAATAACAATACCTTTAAGGCCGACATTGTGGCCGCCGGCGTGCATGATCTGGGAAACAAGGTCTACTCCACCAACGTGCCGGGTATCGGCATGCGTTTTAGCCGTGGCGGTTCGACGGTGAATATTGTTTATCCCGGTAGTTACACCTCCAACGGTGGGCGGGGGACTAACTATACGCTGGAGGGCTCACGTTTTACCCTGGAGCTTATCAAGACTGCCGCAGTCACCGGCAGCGGGACGTTGGCGGCAGGAAAATATACCTCTTATGACTGGGAAAGAGGCAATAACCCGATCCTGGAAACCTACCTGAGCGCCAACGCGATCACCATCGTCTCCCCTTCCTGTACGGTGGTGGGCGGTAAGAATATGAACGTTGAGGTGGGCAGCATTAAACGCAGCGATCTGAAAGGGGTTGGCACCACCGCTGGCGGTCGTGATTTTAATATTGAACTGCAGTGCAGCGGCGGGTTAAGCGACACGGGATTCGCCAATATTCAGACCTCGTTCTCCGGCACGCTGGCGACCAGCACCACCCTCAAGCAGGGAGCATTGCTGAACGAAAAAAGCGGTAGCTCAGCAGCGAAAGGGGTCGGTATTCAGGTGCTGCGGGAGGGCGTGCCGCTGGAGTTTAACAAAAAGTACAGCATCGGCTCTCTACGTAATCAGGAGACGCGTTACTTTACGCAAGCTTATCATGCGCGCTTTTACCAGTATTTGCCGACTACCAGTACCGGCGAGGTGGAGTCGCATATGATCTTTAACCTGACATACGATTAATTCGGGAGGCCGGGATGAAGGATTATGAATGGGTTACCCGCAGCAAACAATGTCTGAGACTGGCGGTGGCAGGCAGCATGATTGTCACGTCGTCGGTCTACGGGTTTATGCCGGAATACGATAACGGACGAGTCGACTTTGCCGGGCGGGTGACGGATATTTCCTGCAGCGTGGCGCTTAACGGCGGCCATAATGCCGGCAGTGGCAACGTCTGGCTGGCGCCGGTGAGCCTGGCTGAGGTCCACGCGCGTGGTGCCGGAGCATTGATGAAACCGCAATCTTTCACTCTTGAGTTGTCGAACTGTCAACTACGTCACGATGGCGGCGCGGCGGATAGCCATGAGATCCGCTCGGTGAATGTGCGTTGGGTTGATGGATTTATGCTGACGGCGGCGGCCAACGAAAACGCCGGCTATCTGGCTAATATGCTGCCGGACGGGGCGCGAAATATCTATCTGGCGCTATCGACCAATGACAATAATACCCTCGATAAGAGCAATAAAATTGTGCCCGCAGATCCGCAGCAAAACCGGGTATCGATGGTAGAAAAATCGGTTAATGGCGGGGTATTTACTTACTATATTGGCTACGTGTCGCCGACACCGCTGCAGGCCACCAGCGGCCCGATAACCAGCTGGGCCACCTGGGAATTAGTATATAACTGAAGGTGTGCGCTTTTCGTCAGTAAAAATACCGGGTGGTTCCGGTATTTTTACTGGGTAATGTTTTCCTGAACCAGTTGTTCAATACTGACTTCTTTCCAGTAATGGCCCTGAACAGCAAACCACTCCATCCCCTGAAGCCATTTTTTATGCGCTTCGCTTTCCACCCCTTCAATAATGACGTTATGGTTATTGCGTGAAAGGAAGGTTACCAGAGCATCCATTAAAGGACGGCCGGACTCTTTTTTCATTAAATGCCAGAAGAAGTCTTTATCAATTTTGACATAATCAAAATGATATCCACGAATAGCATTAATGCCCGCATAACCAGAGCCAAAGTCATCGAGCCATAAGGTTGAGGTAGGGGTTGTTTGCCAGTTAGCAAGCGCATCGTTAAGCAAACTGTTGGCGTTTTCAGTCACCTCAAAGTGAACACAGCCCAGTCGTTTAATATAGTCTTCGATTTTTGGATGATGGAGCATGCTGAGAATGTGGTCGTCGACATTGATTGTCGCCGAAATGCCATTATCGATAAACCACGCTTTGTGCTTTTCAATTAATGCTAATTGCTCCATGAAAATACTTTCACGCAGCGCGGTGTTAGCGTGGCGAAAGAAATACTCCGGGGCCACCGGCATGGTATCGAAACGGCTTAAGCACTCCACAGCAACCAATGTATCTTGTGGTGAGAACATTTTTTGAAAGACATAACGTACGGCGATGTCACTACGGGACAAGTTGTTATCTGAAAATAGGTTGGCTTTCATTTTTTCTCGCCGGGAAATTACACATTGTTGTTGCAGGGTGTCATGATTATAAGTGACCTTGTTGTAGTTGGGAATAATTATTAAATGTAACTTCCCAATTAATTGTTTGGTTTTGATTGGTCTCCGATTGTTTTTATGCTGAAGATGGAAGATACCCGTTTTTAGCATTGATACAGGTTGACTATTTTCTGGTTCATCATCCGGGAATTATCCATACCCAGCTTTTTCATGATATGCATTTTATGGCTGTGTACCGTTTTATGGTCGATGTTCAGCAGGGTGGCGATTCGTTTGTTGTTATGGCAGGTCATCGTCAGTTCAAGAACCTGTAACTCTCTGGCGGAAAGTTTCTTCTGCGCCGGAGCATGGCGTCCGTTGAGCGGCGTGCTGGTGGCAAGATAAAAATCACCCAACGACGATTTTTCTGTGAGTATCAATACATTACCTATATCTATCAGCTCCAGGCACAGGCTGGCAATGTCACTTTTTACCATCAAAATCAGCCGGGTGCAGTTCAGGAGATACCCGCGCAGCGTATTGAGCCGCGACATTGTTTCGGCAGCCGATATGTCCTGATGGATGACATTAACGATGACGATGCCGGCGAAAGGCATCCCTGCCTTTTGCGCAATATCCTGATAACGAAATATTGAAATATTTTTATTATTATCAACCATATAGCGGTGTATTGATTGACCAATGATATTGTCATCAGTGTACAGCGATATCCTGTCCAAAAGATCAGACTCTCTTTTTACGTTTGGCTTCCAGAATCAAATCCAGCAGCATTTTCTCTATTCTGGTTCTGTCATCATGATGGCGGAATTTAAATTGACAGGACACCTGATGGTAGGTCTCCTGGTCTACGCTGCCATCGTCGAGGGTGACTTCAATGACATTCTTGATGACTAAATCGATAGTGATTTCGCCGTATTCAGCTAATGACAGAATTGAATTTTTTAACACCGAATGATGGCCGAGAAACTTTAAGTTAGGGTTTTTCGCCATCAACGCGCAGCCGCCATCTGAGATGTCTTTAATTTCGAACGTATAGTTCTCACCATTTTTATGTCGGCCACGACAAAAGAAATCATAGTGGTGATGAAGGCGAAAGCGCGGGTCGCGTCGGCGTTGAATCACCTGCAGACAGTCAGGCAGGGTAAATGAGAATTTATTACCCTGTTGGTGCTCGCCATCATAATTTTCCAGCAACGTCGAGTTGAATTCAATCTTGCCTGAATCACTATGCAGAATGAATCTATATCTATTCCCTGGAGGGATCTTGCTATGCGTGACGATATGGAACTCGGCAAAATCAACCCGTGTGAGTTGGGTCATGATGCTTTTGTTATTGAGGAAGATTTCTATCTCAGACTGTTTTCTGAGTTCTTCCCTGAAAATAGCAATGATCTCATACCTGCTGGTTTTTATTGTTCCCTCAGTCATCTAGATTCCTTGTTGATTTTTATTGTGTGTAGTTAATTTTTTGTATAGCAATGCCAACATTCTGATTGTATTAACCAGATGTTTTTCTGAGCATTTGATGTTATTAGCTATCTTTGTAGCTGGATTGATTTGTATAAACGTCGATTCAGATATTGTTTTTCCTGTAATCAAGAGTTCAAAAAAGTCTGGAAGGCAAAAACGACAGAAGTCCCCATTAAGGAGACTCGTCAAAAAAAGTATAATTCACTGCTGTGTATGAGGTTATTGGTTACGGAATGGTGTAAACAACTACCTGTTTATTCTATATATAGTGCCAGCACTGTTGAGCTAATTCCAGGCAAATAATGGGAGGACGAGCGGGTCGGTGCGAAAAGCCTCCGCACCGGATGCCCGCGACCATCAGGCCTGCAATTTATCTAACGTTGCAATAGCCTCTGGCGGAAGAGTCAGCGCGCCAGCGGCGAGGTTTTCCTGCAAATGCTGCAGCGAAGAGGTGCCCGGAATCAGCAGGATATTAGCCGAGCGTTGCAGCAGCCAGGCGAGGGCCACCTGCATCGGTGTTGCCTCCAGCGCGGCGGCGATATCGTTAAGTTCCTGCACCTGCAGTGGGCTAAATCCACCCAGCGGGAAGAACGGGACGTAGGCAATATTCTGCGCGGCAAGCTGGTCGATCAGCGCATCGTCGCCGCGGTTGGCGACGTTGTACTGGTTCTGTACACAGACAATGGGCGTCAGCTTTTGCGCGTCGGCCACCTGCTGTGCGGTAACGTTGCTGAGGCCAATGTGGCGGATAAGTCCGCGTTCTTTAAGCTCGAGCAGGGTGGTCAGCGGCCCTTCGAGCGACCCTTCGACCGGCCCGTGGGCGCTGAGCATGCTGCGCAAATTCACGACCTCCAGCACCTCGAGACCCAGATTACGCAGGTTATCTTCCACCGCTTGCGTCAGCTCTTCCGGCGATATTGCCGGGAGCCAGTTCCCTTGTTCATCACGGCGGGCACTGACTTTGGTCACGATGCAGAGATCGTCGGTGTAAGGGTGCAGGGCCTGTCGAATTAGCTGGTTGGTGATGTGAGGACCGTAAAAATCGGAGGTATCAATATGGTTGACCCCGGCTTCCACCGCCGCTTGCAGTACCCGGATGGCGCCGTCCGGGTCGGCCGGTGGGCCGAAGACGCCAGGGCCGGCCAGTTGCATGGCGCCGTACCCCAGGCGAAAAACCTGGCGATGACCTAATGTGCCGCTTCCGGATTGTTTTACGCTGGACATGGATTTTCCCCGATGATGAGCAAAGCCTAAGTGTAAGTCAGGGGGAAAACTTGTCGCGACAGGAATGTTGGCAGAACGTGCGGTGGCGGTAAGAACCGCCGCCGCAGAGGGGAGTTTAGCTGAAGAACATCACGGAAACGCACATCAGTCCGACGACCAGAGTGATGAAGTTACCCACGGAGCGGTATGGCTTCAGGGTCGGAATAATGTAGGTCGACAGCGTTGGCATGATGAACAGAATCATGGCGATCAGCGGTCCGCTGATGGCGTAGATCATCGAGATGGCATTCGGGTTGATAAAGCAGACCACGAAGGTCAGCGCTGAGACCAGCAGAATCGAGATCGCACGGTTAAAAGCGCGGCTTTTCCGAACGCCCACCTGACTCAGCGTGGTTTTGACGATTTCGCTGGCGCCTTCAATCACCCCGAAGTAGGTGCCAAGGAACGATTTGGACATGGCGACCACGGCGACCACAATTCCGGTCACCGCCAGCCACGCCGGAGAACCCGGCATCATCGAGAGGGCGGAGAGGATCGTTACCCCTTCATTTCGCGCATTCTCAATATAGGAGGCCGGGATCGCCAGCAAGCAGCTAAAGACAAAAAACAGCACGCTGGCGCAGATGATCGTGTAGGCCACCTTCATGATTTTTTTGCATTTACCCATGGCCTGCTCGCCGTATTTCTCCTGCTGATCGATGGCAAAAGTCGAAATGATAGGCGTATGGCTAAAAGCGAAAACCATCACGGGAATCGAGATCCAGATCTGGTGGAACGTGTGCGAAGTCAGCTGCATCTGGCTGGTGAGATGGTCTGGCTGCCAGTCGCGGATAAGATAGACAGACAGGAACAGGAAGCAGGCAATCAGTGGGAACACCAGAAAGCCCATCACTTTAATCGTGATGTGACGACCCATCAAAAAGATCAGATTCAGCACCATCACCACGCCGAGGCTCAGCAGCGCGCGAACGCCTGGCGTAATCGGCATATGCCGGCTCAGCTGCTCCGCCAGGGAGTTGGTGATGGCGACCGCGTAAATCAACACCACGACAAAGAAGGCGAGAAAATAGAGCGCGGTGATCAGGTTCCCCACTTTCTTGCCGTAGTAGTGATTGACCGCACCGGTGATCCCGAGGCCGGGGACGGCTTTCGCGGAGAGGATGAACTGACTCAGGGCTTTATGCGGCCAGTAGGTTAACGGCCAGGCGACGAGGGCAGTAATGAACAGGACAATGGCGCCCGCGGATCCTAGCTGGATCGGCAAAAACAGGGTACCAGCGCCTACGGCAGTGCCATATAAGGCAAAACTCCAAAGAGTTTCTTCTTTTGACCAAATTTTAGACATCGTGTGAATTTATCAACCGTAAAACCAAAAAAAAGGAGTGTAATTTACCACAACAATGGATGAGCCGTGGCGATAGTTTAGGATGACAAATAAGCGCGGCGATCGCCGGGTGGCCTCCCGGCGTCGCGTATCGATTAGCTGCGGGCCAGCATTCGCTGCTGGCGATATTTCAGGACCCGCTCGCGCAAGGTATCCCACAGCCAGTTAAACAGCATGGTGTAGGGCAGGAAGAACAACATAAAGCCGATTTCCAGCATAAATGCCTGGATCAACGAGACGCCGAGGACCCATGCCACGGCGGTGACCCCGATGATAATGAAGCCGCTCTCAAAGCCGATCGCATGCAGGGCGCGCACTTTCAGGGTGCGTATCACCCGAGAAACAGGCCACAGGCGATCGAAAACGGCGTTATAAATCAGGTTCCATACCATCGCCAGGGTGGCGAGCAGGATGCTCAGCCCACCCATCTCGACGACCGAGCGCTGCATCAACCAGGCGGCGGTTGGGGCGAGGATCAGCGTGGCGAGCCCTTCAAAGCTGACCGCATGGATAACGCGTTCTGTCAGCGTTTTACGTTGTAACGTATTCTGTTGCATGGTGTATGGCCTCCGATAAAACCATTATTCCGATCGACCCCTTCAGGGATGGGAAATCTATTGTCAGAATTTATGCCGCATTTTATGGATAATTGTGATAAACAAAAGATAGGTTCCATCGATAAAGTAGATAGTTCATGCGCTATTCACCTGAAGCTCTGATCGCTTTTGTGGAAGCGGTCGCCTGCGGTTCGTTTTCTGCCGCCGCCCGCCGCTTGCGGAAAAGCCAGTCCACCATCAGCACCGCGATTGCCAATCTTGAAACCGACCTCGGAGTGGAACTGTTTGACCGTTCCACCCGGCAGCCCACGCTTACCCCGCAGGGGGAGCAGGTGCTGAGCTACGTCAAAGCGATTCTGGCGGCCAGCGAACGCCTGGATGAGCTGGCTATTTCGCTCTCGGATGAGACCGAGGCGCGCCTCACCTTCGTGCTTTCTGACACCCTCCATCCGGACGTGCTGGAAGACCTGTTACAGCAGTTCGACCGGCGCTTTCCCCATACCGAGTTTGAGTGCCTGATTGGTGAAGATGAGGACGTCATTGACCTGCTGCAAAAGGAGCGTGCGCAGGTCGGGTTAATTGAGGCCAGAGACCGCTATCCGACAGAGATCGGCAGTACC
Organism: Klebsiella sp. B345; assembly: GCF_051131735.1. Lineage (NCBI taxonomy): Bacteria > Pseudomonadati > Pseudomonadota > Gammaproteobacteria > Enterobacterales > Enterobacteriaceae > Klebsiella > Klebsiella sp. B345. The sequence goes on along the minus strand of NZ_CP180443.1, from coordinate 2,046,386 downwards.
CGACTGCCGTTGCAAACCGCGATGGCTATCTACGTTGCGCCGACGCATCCGCTGGCCCTGCAGGAGCGGGTGATCTGGGATGAGCTGCATAGCTGGCGCGAGCTCCGTCTCAGTACTTTCCTTGGCAACCCGGCGGAACCGGCAAAGGGGCAGGTGTGGTCCGCCCCTAACTATTTATTGCTGCTCAGTATGACGGTGCAGGGGCTGGGATGGTGCATTTTACCCTGCGCGTTGGTGGAGGAGTTTGCCGGTTCAGGTGGCCTGGTTGCACTGAACATTCCCGGTTGGCCACGGGCTATTTCCGTGGATTTATTATGGAATAAGCGGGCGCCACCGGGAAAAGCCGGGAGTTGGTTGCGTCAGCATTTACAGCACCAGGAGCACTGAGGCAGTCGCAATTCTTTGTGATTTACCTCACTTTTTTTAAACAATTGCGAAATTTTTTGATAACAATTCTCTACTATGTTGCTGTTTCTTTGCGCAGAGGCAGGCCAGAGGTAGAGGATGAAAGATGTCGTGATCGTCGGTGCGTTGCGGACCCCAATCGGTTGTTTTCAGGGGACCTTAGCGCGACACTCGGCGGTGGAACTGGGAAGTCTGGTAGTGAAGGCGCTGGTGGAGCGGGCCGGTATCGACCCCCACAGTGTGGATGAGGTGATCCTCGGGCAGGTATTAACGGCTGGCACCGGACAAAATCCGGCGCGGCAGTCGGCCATTCGTGGCGGGCTGCCGAATACCGTTTCCGCCATCACGATTAACGATGTCTGTGGCTCCGGGCTGAAGGCGCTGCATCTGGCGACCCAGGCGATCCAGTGCGGCGAAGCCGATGTGGTGATTGCCGGTGGCCAGGAAAATATGAGCCGCGCGCCGCATGTTCTCACCGATAGCCGTACCGGTGCGCAGCTGGGGAACAGCCAGCTTATTGACAGCCTGGTGCATGATGGCCTGTGGGATGCCTTCAACGATTACCATATGGGCGTGACCGCGGAAAACCTGGCGCGGGAGTATGGCATCAGCCGTGAGCTTCAGGATGCCTGGGCGCTGAGTTCACAGCATAAAGCCCGGCGGGCGATTGACTCCGGGCGTTTTCGCGATGAGATCGTGCCGGTGAGCACCGAGTTAAATGGCGCCCCGCGCATGGTCGATACCGACGAGCAGCCGCGGGTGGATGCCAGCGCAGAGGGGCTGGCGAGCCTGTTGCCGACCTTCGACCGTCTGGGATCGGTGACCGCCGGTAACGCCTCGAGCATCAATGATGGGGCGGCGGCGGTGATGATGATGAGCGAGAGCAAAGCGCAGGAGCTTGGCCTGCCGATCCTCGCGCGGATCCGCGCATTTGCCAGCGTCGGGGTCGATCCGGCGCTGATGGGCATTGCACCGGTGCATGCGACGCGTCGTTGTCTGGAAAGAGCCGGATGGCGCCTGGATGAGGTTGATCTTATCGAAGCGAACGAAGCCTTTGCGGCGCAGGCGATTTCGGTGGGAAGGGTGCTGGAGTGGGATGAGCGTCGCGTCAATGTCAACGGCGGCGCGATTGCGCTGGGCCACCCGATTGGCGCTTCTGGCTGTCGTATCCTGGTGTCGCTGGTACACGAGATGATTAAGCGCGATGCCCGTAAAGGGCTGGCAACGCTGTGTATCGGCGGCGGGCAGGGCGTGGCGCTGGCGGTGGAACGCGAATAAGTTCTTTCTTTAACGATTATTTATCAAGCCTCCGGTCGGAGGCTTTTTTTATTCCTGTTTTTTGCAAAACACCACCGTGAAAACGTCCCGCCGGGGCGTTTTTTGGTGAGCTTTGTCACGTCTTCTTGTGCCATGTTTTTTGAAACAAATAATTACGATCTCGATCACTAAAACATGAGTGTATAAAAATAAAATCCAGTTTCATAAAATAGAAACATAATTTTAATTTTGAGGGGTACCCCATGTTTGCAAGAACTCTGGCTCTGGCTGCGCTCTGTGCTGCAACTTTCTCTGCATCTGCTGTAACCGTCGATCTGCGTCATGAATTTATTGATGGTGGTAAAACCGATAAAACTAACGCCGACCGTGTTGCGGTCTCACATCGTTTTGCTAATGGCTTCGGCTTCTCCGTCGAGGCGAAGTGGAAATCAGGTGGCGATAATACCGACCAGCCTTATTCAGATTTCGTTGGTAATGGTCACGAGGAGACCATTAGCTGGCAGTGGAAGGCCAATAAGAATTTCTCAGTAACGCCTGGATTTAATATCGAGAGTAACGATAGCCGCTCAATCTACAAACCGAACCTGCGCGTGCAGTACAGCTTCGATAATGGCTTCTATGTAGCCGCCCGTTACCGTTATGACTACACCCGCTATCCGGCCAGCGCGGGTAAAGAAGATGATAAAGTGAACCGTGGCGATGCGTGGGCCGGTTATGTCCTTGGCGACTGGCGTGCCGAGCTGAACTATGTGTATGCACGTAGTTCCGAAGGCGTGAACCGTAACGACAACAAGCCGTACTCGCAGGAATACAACCTGAAAGTGGCGTATAAGCTGGATAAAAACTGGGCGCCGTATGGTGAGTTAGGTAACGTTGGGGTGAATGACCGTAGCGATCGCCAGACGCGTTTCCGTGTAGGTGTGGCTTACACCTTCTAAGAAAACCAATTTTGATGATGACCCTGGCGTAGTTGGCCGGGGTTTTCTGTTTTTGGCGAAACGTAAAAGCGGGGGAATATTTATTTAGATGGGCAAACATGCCAGCCAGTTTAATTCATCTCCCCATCCCATTCCCCTGAATTACCAGCCAAAAAAAAGCCCTCCGCGGGGGAGGGCAAGGCCAGTTACAGAAACACTCAATCAAAAAGTCTACGTTATGCTTTTAACATCTCTGGGTTTTCAGGCAATTTGGCAATGTAAAGCGCCGGCTTACCGTCTTTATCAGAGCTGTACAGAATGGCACTGTCGTCCGGCGTGAACGACGGGTGCGGGTGGGTAACCTGACGGCTGTTCGCCACCGTCGCCCAGGAGGTATCGTGACGCGCAACGCGATAGTAAGCCTGCTTCGCGACATCGAAAACATACAGATACGGATCGTTATCGATGGTGTAGCCGCTGGTATCTTTCACATCTACCGGCGTACCGGAGCCGTCGCCAACCAGCAACGTGCCGTCAAAATTGCTCATCAGATGGGAACAGGCCGGCATCTGCATCAACGCGGTGTTGACGCCGGTATCCGGGTTAAAGCTGTAAATGGTACGTCCCTGCTGACCTTTCAGATAAGAGACGTACACCAGCGCTGAACCGTTCGGCACCCAGAACTCATGGGTGCAGCTCTCGCCTTCCGCATGCTCTTTGACTTTGCGAACATGACTGCCGTCTTCATTGACCATCCACATACGCGCATCCACCAGATCGTGCGGGCCTTCGTGGCAGAAAGCGACGGTGTTATCGTCGAATGGGCGATAGATCGGGTGGCCCAGCCAGTTCTTCTCTTCATGAATCACGCTGCTGGCCCCGGTTTTTAAATCAACGCGCAGCAGGCGGCAGTGTGGACCTTTATGGAAGAAATCATGGAAAATCTGCCAGTCGTTGAGCGGCGTCCAGTCGCTTTTGGCAATTTCGATGCCGACCAGTTTGGTGCAGTCGCTGTTGGCAACCCAGGTACCGTAGCCGACCCACTCGTCGGAGACGCGATACACTTCGCGCTCCTTAAGGGTGGTGAGGTTCACTTCTAGCAGCGTGCGGTCGTTCTTCACGTAATACAGTGAAGCGTCATCCGGGGAAAGGAAACCGCCGAAGGTGTTGTCGCCAGCCCCTTCAGTCAACTGGATGGCTTCGGCTTTCGCGATATCTAACAGATAGTAGTTCCAGTGACCGTCGAACTCGCCTGCAAACAGCAGATGGCTGCCATCATTGAAAAAACACTTCTGATAGAAATAGTTACGATGACAGGTTACTTCCGGTGGGGTTAAGCGGGTAATTTCCGCGCCGGTATCCGGATCGTGACTGACTTCGTAGTTTAATTTTACCCGCATGCCTTTAGCCATGATGTACTCCTTTTCTTTCCTGCAGTATCGCCAGCCGCGAAGGGGGCGCGCGTCGCCAGGTGAAGTTGATTTAAAAGATGGGTGTTAATTTATCAAAACATTGTTTCATTATTTGTGATGGCGAACGCAAATCACCATAAAATCTTGCACTGGATCGCAGTTTTTTCCCGTCTCTGGCCGCGCGACGACGGCTAACTTTGATTTCATGCTCACTTATTGCCTTGTTTTGTCTTTTTTTGAAGATTGTTTAATTGACTGTATTTTAATGTTTTTTTAATGGTTTTTCCTCGTGATCAGGGACACGCTTCGTGATCCGTTTTGCATTTTTGATAATTACATCGTGAAAATATGAAACATCGTTTTAATAAAAATTGAAAACAATTTTCTCAAGGGGTAAGATGGCCGCAATAGCAAAGCAAAACTGTGTTTTATTTTTCTATTACGGATAACGCTCCGGGCGTTTCCCCAGGCGTCAGGAGCCGTGCGGGTTGCGGGCCGGACAACGAATAGAACCTTGCCTGTGTTGTACGGGCTCTGAAAGATTAAGGAATAAATTATGATTCTCGATGCATTCTCTCTACAGGGTAAAGTGGCAGTAGTAACGGGCTGCGACACCGGACTGGGCCAGGGTATGGCGGTAGGTCTGGCGGAAGCGGGCTGCGATATTGTGGGTATCAACATTGTTGAACCGACGGAAACCATCGAGCGTGTCACCGCGCTGGGTCGTCGTTTCCTGAGCCTGACGGCCGATCTGCGCCAGATTGATGGTATCCCGCAGCTGCTGGAGCGTGCGGTAGCTGAATTCGGTCATATCGATATTCTGGTGAACAACGCTGGTCTGATTCGTCGTGAAGATGCCATTGAGTTCAGCGAGAAGAACTGGGATGACGTCATGAACCTGAACATTAAGAGCGTGTTCTTTATGTCTCAGGCGGCGGCGAAGCACTTTATCGCTCAGGGCAACGGCGGCAAGATCATTAACATCGCCTCGATGCTCTCCTTCCAGGGCGGCATCCGCGTGCCGTCTTACACCGCATCGAAAAGCGCCGTGATGGGCGTGACCCGTCTGCTGGCGAACGAGTGGGCGAAGCACGGCATCAACGTGAACGCCATCGCGCCGGGCTATATGGCCACCAACAATACCCAGCAGCTGCGTGCTGACGAACAGCGTAGTACCGAGATCCTTGACCGTATCCCGGCGGGTCGTTGGGGTCTGCCGTCTGACCTGATGGGTCCGGTGGTGTTCCTGGCATCCGGCGCATCGGATTACATCAACGGCTATACCGTTGCGGTCGATGGCGGCTGGCTGGCGCGCTAATTGAGTGCCTCTTAGCGTCCAATAAAAAAACCTGCTGCGGCAGGTTTTTTTATATCGCAATAATAATTGTCCATACTCAAAAGCAGGAATAATCCATATTCATTTGTTATGAATTTCATGAGTCCCTTTATTTAAGCGGCTTTATCGTTGTTCGGATATTATTCATTGTTGTATTGAAAGTTGAATGTCCATCACAAAACAGGCTTTGCCAGCAAATTAGTCCATATCTTTGACCTGTCCTCCCTGACACATTATCGCGTCAATCACGTACTTTCAGTGCACGTCTTACTTTGCTCAGGCAGGAAAAAATGACTTCAATCAGTGATGGCGTGACGGCAATGCCGCGTAATCAGCGCGATACCCGACGCATGAACCAGTTCGTTTCGATTGCTGCCGCGGTGGCAGGATTGCTTTTTGGCCTTGATATTGGGGTCATTGCCGGGGCGTTGCCCTTTATTACCGACCATTTTGTCTTATCCAGCCGGCTTCAGGAGTGGGTGGTGAGCAGCATGATGCTGGGGGCGGCGATTGGCGCCTTGTTTAACGGCTGGCTCTCGTTTCGCCTTGGGCGCAAATACAGCCTGATGGTCGGGGCGGTCCTGTTTGTTGCCGGTTCCCTCGGTTCGGCGTTTGCGAGCAGCGTGGAAATGCTGCTGGCTGCGAGGATCGTGCTGGGCGTTGCCGTTGGGATCGCCTCCTATACCGCACCGCTGTATCTTTCTGAAATGGCAAGTGAAAACGTGCGCGGCAAGATGATCAGCATGTATCAGCTGATGGTCACGCTGGGTATCGTGATGGCCTTCCTGTCCGATACCGCGTTCAGCTATAGCGGTAACTGGCGGGCGATGCTGGGCGTGCTGGCTCTGCCGGCCGTGCTGCTGATTATTCTGGTGATTTTCCTGCCGAACAGCCCACGCTGGTTGGCGGAAAAAGGGCGCCATGTCGAAGCGGAAGAGGTCCTGCGTATGCTGCGTGATACCTCAGAAAAAGCCCGCGATGAGCTGAATGAAATCCGCGAAAGCCTGAAGCTGAAGCAGGGCGGCTGGGCGCTGTTTAAAATCAACCGTAACGTCCGTCGCGCGGTGTTCCTCGGCATGTTGTTGCAGGCGATGCAGCAATTTACCGGGATGAACATCATCATGTACTACGCGCCACGTATTTTTAAGATGGCCGGTTTTACCACCACCGAACAGCAGATGGTTGCCACCCTGGTGGTTGGCCTGACCTTTATGTTCGCCACCTTTATCGCCGTCTTTACCGTCGATAAGGCCGGGCGTAAACCGGCGCTGAAAATCGGCTTTAGCGTCATGGCACTGGGAACCCTGGTGTTAGGCTACTGCCTGATGCAGTTCGATAATGGCACCGCCTCCAGCGGCCTTTCCTGGCTGTCGGTCGGCATGACCATGATGTGTATTGCTGGCTATGCGATGAGCGCCGCGCCGGTAGTGTGGATCCTGTGCTCCGAAATTCAGCCACTGAAATGCCGCGACTTCGGGATCACCTGTTCCACTACCACGAACTGGGTGTCGAACATGATTATCGGCGCGACGTTCCTGACGCTGCTTGATTCGATTGGCGCCGCCGGGACCTTCTGGCTGTACACCGTTCTGAACGTCGCGTTTATCGGCGTGACTTTCTGGCTGATTCCGGAAACCAAAAACGTCACCCTCGAGCATATCGAACGTAAGCTGATGGCGGGCGAAAAGCTGCGCGATATTGGGATTTAATTACAGTGATGAACGGGGTAGCCACGGGCTGGCGACGCGTACCGTCTCCCGATGGCTGTCCCCGTTAATAATATGCAGGGCGCTGAGGCGCCCGATATCATAGTGCGGAAGCTGCACCGTCGACAGCGGCGGTAAAAACAGATCGCCAATCCCCACCATATTGTCATAACCCACCACTGCCACGTCCTGCGGGATCCGCAATCCCAGTCCCAGCAACGTTTGATAGACCATAAAGGCGATGCGGTCGTTACCGCAGATCACCGCGTCGAACTGCGCTTTCCCCTCGCGAATACCGGCCAGCACCATAGCGGGAATATCATGATAATGGCGATCGCCCAGGGCCATGTAGTGATGGGTGAGCGTTTCCGGCGCGATACCGGCCTCCCGGCAGGCGCGTTCCAGCCCCCGGCGGCGGCGCACGGTTGCCAGATGGTTTTGTGGAAGATGCAGGCACAGCGGGTTGCGATAGCCAGCGGCCAGCAGCGCCTGCACCGCGGCGTACTGACCCTGCTCATCATCCGGAATATAGCTGGCGACCGGATCGTTGAGGCTTTCGCAGTTGGCGAGGACGCAGGGCAGCGTCAGCAGTTTGGCCGGTACCGGCACCTGGCGCAGCCCCATGGTGGTGTAGATGATACCGTCAGGGCGGTGGGAGAGCAGCAGGTCGACAATGGTGTCCGGGCTGTCGTCGGAGAACATATTCACCACGAAGCTGTTCCAGCCGTGCGCCCGGGCGGTCTCTTCGATAGACAGCGTGATATCGACCGAAAACGGGGTGGTGACGGTATCCAGCGCCAGCACGCCGATGGTATTCGGCGTGGCGTGCGCGCCGCGGATTTTCTTGGCGGAAAGGTCAGGGACGTAGTTGGTCTGCTCGATGGCGGACTGCACGCGGGCCAGGGTCTCAGGCTTGAGACGTTCCGGGTTATTCAGCGCCCGCGAAACGGTCATCAGAGATACGTTTGCCAGTTTTGCTACATCTTTCAAGGATGCCATCTTTCATACTCCACCGTTGCTGCCCTGCCACAGGCTATACAACTAACTCACTGATGTAAAAGGATCATGCGATATTCTATCGCACGCGATGCGGGTGCTGGGGTGACGAATCTTTGATCGCGATCGCATCTCCATTATGTTAACGTTAACTTTTGTGATTAACATCATGTATCGCAGCAAAACGCCATGATTTATGTTTTTTGTTAACGTTACCATTGCATTCGTCACCCCTACACGAGCATGTCATGATGAAAGCACATCACTCTCACAGCTATCCGTTACTCAGTGCCTTACTGTTTTTCTTTTTTGTGACCTGGTCTTCCTCCGGCTCTTTGCTCTCTATCTGGTTACACCAGGAGGTGGGGCTGAAGGCGGGCGATACCGGGATTATCTATGCCGTTTTGTCGGTGTCGGCCCTGTTTGCACAGGTCTGTTACGGTTTTATTCAGGATAAGCTCGGGCTGCGTAAAAACCTGCTCTGGTATCTCACCGTGCTGCTGATCCTCTCGGGACCGGCCTATTTACTGTTTGGCTATCTGCTGAAAATGAACGTGCTGCTCGGCAGTATCTTCGGCGGGATCTATATCGGCTTAACCTTTAACGGCGGTATTGGTGTGCTCGAGTCCTACACCGAGCGCGTGGCGCGCCAGAGTCAGTTTGAGTTTGGCCGGGCGCGGATGTGGGGATCGCTGGGCTGGGCGGTGGCGACCTTTTTTGCCGGCCTGCTGTTTAACATCAACCCGAAACTCAACTTTGCGGTCGCCAGTTGCTCCGGTGTGGTGTTCTTTATTCTGCTGGCGCGGCTGCGGGTTTCGTCCGCGCCGCAGGCCATGCAGGAAGCGATCGCGGGCGGCAAAGTGACGCTGGAAGATGCGCTGCGGTTGCTGACGCTGCCGCGCTTTTGGGCGCTGGTGTTTTTCGTCGTCGGCACCTGTATTTACGGCGTCTACGACCAGCAATTCCCGGTCTATTTCTCCTCGCAGTTCGCGACCTTGCAGGAAGGGAACGCGATGTACGGTTACCTCAATTCGTTCCAGGTGTTCCTTGAAGCCGCCGGCATGTTCTGTGCACCGTGGCTGGTTAACCGCATCGGGGCGAAAAACGGGCTGATTTTCGCCGGGATGGTTATGGCGCTGCGTATGGTCGCTTCTGGCCTGGTGGAAGGGCCGCTGCTGATTTCCATCACCAAGCTGCTGCATGCGGTGGAGCTGCCGGTGCTGCTGGTGGCGATTTTTAAATACAACAGCATCAACTTCGATAAACGTCTCTCTTCGACGCTGTACCTGGTCGGCTTCGCCTGCACCAGCTCGGTGATTGCCACGGTGCTGTCGCCGCTGGCGGGCTACAGCTACGAGATTTATGGCTTCGCCCGGTCCTATCTGATCATGGGCCTGCTGGTGTTCTGCACCACTTTTATCTCCATTTTCTTGTTGCGCTCCAGCCGGTCATCTTCGGATCCGTTGATGTCGCAACCCTCCGCTATCTGAATGAAAAGAGTGACGAATATGACTTACACCATTGCTAACGCCGAACAGGAACTGCAGCAGAAAAGCGACGCGTTGAATCCGCGCTGGTATCCCCGCTATCACCTCGCCGCACGGGCGGGCTGGATCAATGACCCGAATGGCCTGGTCTGGTTTGACGGCTGGTATCACGCTTTTTATCAGCATCATCCGTACTCCACCCAGTGGGGGCCGATGCACTGGGGCCACGCCCGTAGCAAGGATTTGGTTCACTGGGAGCATCTGCCGGTAGCGCTGGCGCCGGAAGGGCCGGAGGATAAAGACGGCTGCTTCTCCGGTTCCGCCGTGGTGGATGGCGATACCCTGGCGCTGATTTATACCGGGCATAAATTCCATGGTGAGGCCGGTAACGAAGAACATCTTTATCAGGTTCAGTGCCTGGCCACCAGCCGCGATGGCGTGCACTTCGAGCGTCAGGGAACGGTGCTGGATACGCCGCCGGGGCTGCATCATTTTCGCGATCCAAAGGTGTGGCGTGAAGGGGAAAACTGGTACATGGTGGTCGGCGCCCGCGTCGGCGATACCGGGCAGGTGCGGCTGTACCGCTCGGCCGACCTGCGCCAGTGGCACGACGAAGGGATCCTTGATGAAGCCGAAGCCGGGATGGGCTATATGTGGGAGTGCCCCGACTTCTTTACCCTTGGCGATAAGCGGGTGCTGATGTTCTCACCTCAAGGCATGGCGGCTCATGGCTATCACAACCGCAATCTGTTTCAGAGCGGCTATCTGACCGGCGAGTGGCAGCCCGGGCAGCCGTTTGTTCGCGACGGGGAATTTGTTGAGCTGGATCTCGGCCATGATTTTTATGCACCGCAAAGTTTCCTGACGCCCGATGGTCGCCGCCTCATCATCGGCTGGCTGGATATGTGGGAATCGCCGCTGCCGGAGCAGGAGGATGGCTGGTCGGGCATGCTCTCGCTGCCGCGGGAGCTGATGCTGGGGGCGGACAATCTTCTGCTGATGCGCCCGGCGCAAGAGGTGGAGTGTCTGCGTGGCGCCTGGTTCCCCTGGCCGGTGAGCACCCTGAACAACCAGCAGTCGCTGATGGTGGAAAACGCTGAGGCGATGGAAGTGATTCTGCATTGGGATTGCGCTGGCAGCACCGCGGAACAGTATGGGCTGAGCTATGGTGACGGCCTGCGCATTTATGTTGATGCCCAGATGCAGCGGCTGGTCGTGGAGCGCCACTATCCGCAACACGGTCTGTGCGGTGTTCGCAGCGCCGCGATCTCCCTGACATCGCCGCTCAGGCTGCGCCTGTTTTTCGATCGGTCTTCGGTGGAAGTGTTTGTCAATGAAGGTGAGGCCTGCCTGAGCAGCCGTATTTACCCGGAGGCTGAGCGCCGGTCGCTGTCGTTATTCGCCTGCAACGGTAGCGCACTGCTCTCGGAAGCCGGTGCCTGGCAGCTAGAGTAATCGGCCAGATTGTGGTTAAGCCCCGTCCGTGATGCCGGACGGGGTGTTACTACGTTCAGACTTCAGCCAGATACAGCGCCGGCATACCTTCTTTGTCCGAGGTAAACAGCACCCAGCGGTTATCCGGTGAAAACGAAGGGTGAGGGTGGCTGACCTGACGTTCGCCGTTAATCACCGTCCAGGTGGAGTCATGGCGACAAATTGCTTTCTGCTCGCCAGAGCGCAGATCGAACAGCCAGATGTAGGGATCGTTAAGCTGAATATCGCCGGTATGATGAGGCGAACCGTCGCCGACTACCAGCGAACCATCATGGTTGCTCATCAGGTGAGAGCAGGGCGGTATTGTCATCAACTGGTGGTTCTCCAGGGTTGCCGGGTCGGCGCGCCAGAGATAGCGGTGCGGATCGTTCTCCTGGTGGGCAACGTAATACAGCGCCGAGCCGTCGGGAACCCAGAACTCATGGGTGAAGCTTTCGCCGGGCTGGTGCTGACGTACTTTACGCATATTGTTGCCATCGGCGTCGATAAGCCACATTCTGGCATCGATTGCATCGCGCGGTCCTTCATGGCAGAAAGCAACCGTGTGGTCATCAAACGGTCGGTAGATCGGATGGCCCAGCCAGCGTTTTTCCTGCAGGACCACGCGCTGTTCTCCGCTATGCAGATCGATGTTGATCAGCCGACACTCGGGTTCAGTAAAGTAAAATGCGCGGAATTTGCCCCAGTCGGTCAGCGGCTGCCAGTCGCTTTTTTTGATCTCAATCCCCACCAGTTTGCTGCCATCGCTGTTCGCCACCCAGGTGCCGTACGCGACCCACTGATCATCCACTTCGTAGACAACCTGTTCTTCCAGCGAGGCCAGATCCACCCGGCGCAGCTGATGGTTATTTTTGACATACCACAGCGAGCGATCATCGGCGGATAAGAAGCCGCCAAAGGTATTGTCGCCGGGGCCGTCGGTCAGCTGTATCGCCTGCTGCGCGGCGATATCTAACAAATAGTAGTTCCAGTGGCCTTCGAATCCGCCACCAAACAGCAGTTTACCGCCGTCGCGGGTGAAGCATTTTTGATAGAAGTAGTTGCGGTGGCAGATGACGTGCGGGGGCGTCATCCGGATCACCCGATGACCGGTTTCGCTGTCTTCCGTGGTGCGAAAATTCAGCGGGATGATTTTGCCTTTCATGACTCACTCCTGATAAAAAAATACCCCGCAGCTGGCGCGGCGGGGTAGGGACAGTGATATCGGATTAACGCATTGCGCGGCGCAGAATACGGTCAGACTGACGCTGGAAGTCTTCTGCCGTCTCTTCGACAGTTTTTTTGCCGTAGTCGATGTACTGCAGCGAAGTACCAAACTGCGCCACGATCTGCGGGTCATCAAAGTATGGCGAAACCGGCAGCTTGGTTGGCAGCGATTGCGCCAGCTTCAGACCGGCAACCGCCGGGTCATCGGCTTTAATGGTGCCGTCTTCGGTCAGGTATTGCACCGCCACTTTGCTCAGCGGCACGCCGCGCTCCAGGCCGAGGGTATCGACCCCTTCTTTGCTGTTCAGCAGGAAGTTAATCACTTTTGCTGCCGCTTCCGGGTTTTTCGTCGATTTACCGATCGACAGCATCTGTGCCGGTTTAAAGAACAGACCGGCATCGGTGGCCCCCGGCAGCATCGGGTAGGCGCCCAGATCCAGTTTCGCTGGTGGCTTCAGGTTATCGGAGTATTTGTTGATGGTGGAGTTCCACATATAGGTCCCCGCCCATTCACCCTGAATCCACGGCTTCATTTCGTACATATTGCTCTTACCGAAAGAGGCATAGTACTTGGTGTCCGGCATTACGTGGCTGTCGACCAGCTTTTTGTACATCTGGAAGAATTCCACCCACTGCGCTTTACTGTAGGAGAATTTCTTCGTTTTTTCATCGATAGCCGGCTGGTTATATTTCTGAATCATATAGGAATTCAGCAGGGCCAGCGTATCCTGGTGTTCCAGTACTACCGGGTAATACTGTTTGCCCAGTTTGCTCTCAAAGGTTTTCCCAGCCGCCATCAGATCGTCCCAGGTTTTTGGGTATTCGACGCCGGCTTTCTTCCAGGTTTCATCGTTGAAGTAGAACACGCGAGCGGTGACGGAGATCGGGATCCCGTTGAGCTTGCCGTCTACGGTGGTGGATTGCAGTTCTTTCGGATCGAACTGGCTCAGGTCGATCACGTCCTTCATTTTGTTCAGATCGTAGAAGCCGTCACCGTTTTTCGAGAAGATCGGCAGCCAGTTCCAGTTGGTCTGCATCACATCGGGCTCGGTACCCCCGGCGATCTGGGTGGTCAGACGCGAAAGATGGCCATCCCAACCGGTGTATTCGGCTTTAACGTTAATGTCCGGATTTTGTTTATGAAACTCTTCCAGCGCCTTCAGAGTGACCTGGTGACGGCCGTTGCCGCCCCACCAGGACATACGTAAATCAACATCTTTTGCCATAGAAGGTAATGCGGTCAGGCCCAACGTTGCGGAGATTGCGGCGCTTAAAAGCACTTTTTTCATTTTAATACTCCAGTAGTTACAGAGAGATATTCTGTTCTGTGGTGGCATCAAAGAGATGGCACTTGTTCATATCGAATTTGAACCAAACCTTACGGTGAAGCCCTTTTTCAATCATCGGTTTCGCTTCATCGGAAGGAACGCGGGCGGTCAGTTCATAGTCGGCGACTTTCAGGTAGACGAAGAACTCGTGACCCATGTTCTCGACGCGGACCATTTCGCCGGAGCAACCGCCCTCGGCAAAAGGTTCATCGGAAATGGAGACGAACTCCGGACGCACGCCGTAGAACAGTGACTGATTGGTGTGGCCGCTGGCTTTCTCCTGCAGCGCGTCGCTTAACGGCAGCAGTTCATCACCAATAGTCAGGTGCAGACGACCGGCGCGATCCACCAGTTTGCTCTGGCGGATGTTCATCTCTGGTGCGCCGATAAAGCCGGCCACGAACATGTTTTTCGGTTTGTGGTACAGGTTGTCCGGCGTATCGACCTGCATGATATGACCCAGCTTCATCACGCAGATGCGGTCACCCATGGTCATCGCTTCGGTCTGGTCGTGGGTCACGTAGACGGTGGTGGCCGGTTTGCCGGATTTCTTCAGCTGCTTGTGCAGGTCGGAAATACGGATACGCATCGAGGCACGCAGCTTCGCATCGAGGTTAGACAGCGGTTCATCGAACAGGAACACGTCCGGCTTTTTGACGATGGCGCGACCGACCGCGACACGCTGTGCCTGGCCGCCGGAAAGCTGGCGCGGCAGACGATCAAGCAGCTCTTCCAGCTCCAGAATTTTGGCCGCTTCATTAACCTGGCTTTCAATCTGATCTTTCGGCAGTTTGCTGAGCTTGAGGCCAAAGGCCAGGTTCTCACGCACGGTCATGTGCGGGTAGAGTGCATAGTTCTGGAACACCATCGCGATACCGCGTGATTTTGGCGCGAGGTTGTTGACGATTTTCTCGCCGATGCGCACTTCGCCACCGCTGATGGTTTCCAGTCCTGCCAGCATGCGCAGGGTGGTGGATTTGGCACAGCCGGATGGCCCGACGATAACCATAAATTCGCCATCCGCAATTTTCAGGTCGATAGCATGTACCGCTTTGAAGCCGTTGGAGTAAACTTTTTCCAGTTTTTTGAAAATAACTTCAGCCATGATATTTCCCTCTTAACCTTTAATTCCGCTGCTGGTAACGCCCTGTACGAAGTAGCGTTGTGCCAGGAAGAACACGATGATGGACGGCAGAATGGAGATACTCGCCATTGCCAGAATTTCGTTCCACGGAGCGCCTTCCGTGACGTCGATGGACATTTTCAGTGCCAGCGCGATTGGGTATTTATCAACGCTGTAGACATAGATCAGTGGGCCGATAAAGTCGTTCATTGACCACATGAACTGGAACAGCGCCACGGAGATGATTGCCGGTTTCAGAATCGGTACCACCACATACCACAGCACCTGGAAAGAGTTACAGCCGTCAATCTGCGCCGCTTCTTCCATATCACGCGGTACACCGCGCAGGAACTGAATCAGCATGAAGACGAAGAACCCTTGGGTCGCGAATGCCAGCGGCAGATACAGCGGCAGATAGCTGTTCAGCATGCCCATTTCACGGAACATCAGGTACTGCGGGATCAGCAGGACGGTGCTTGGCAGCAGCATGGTGGTGATCAGGGTGGCGAACCAGAATTTCTTCCACGGGATCTCGAAGCGGGCAAAGCCGTACGCCACGATGGTGGAGGAGATAATGGTCAGCAGCACTTTCGGGATCACATACTTGAAGGTGTTCAGCATGTAGTGACCGAAGTTGTACTCGGTGCCGGTTTTCCAACCGTTAATAAAGCCATCCCAGGTGGCGTGAGCCGGCCACAGGCTCAGGGTGGTGAAGATCTCATGGTTCGGTTTGAACGACGCAGAGAACATCCACACCAGCGGATAGAGCATCAGCAGGCCAACGAACAGCAGGATCACGTAGCGGATCATCCGGCTGATCTTTTCGCGGCGCAGGGTACGGGCCACTTCACGTTCCGCAATTTCCATCGCCGGGGTCATTTGTTGGATATCAGCCATTTTTGCCTCCCTTATCGGCGGAGTAGAACACCCAGTATTTCGATGACTTGAACGCGATGGCGGCAAAGACCGCGACGACGAGGAACAGCACCCACGCGAGCGCGGCACCATAGCCCATATCAAAGTACTTAAAGGCCGTATCGTAGATGTAGAGCGAGAACAGATAGGTGGAGTAGGTTGGGCCGCCGCCGGTGATAACGTACGGTCCGGTAAACTCCTGGAATGCCTGCGTCGTCTGCATAATGAAGTTGAAGAAGATAACCGGCGTAATCAGCGGCACGGTCACTTTCATAAACATCTGCCACTTGGAAGCACCGTCGATCATCGCCGCTTCATACTGTGACTGTGGGACGTTCTGCAGCGCTGCGAGGAAGATAACCATCGCGGAACCGAACTGCCAGACGCGCAGCAGCGTCACCGACATCAGCGCCAGAGACGGTTCGCCAAGCCAGTTCACCGGGTCAAATCCCAGCACGCCGATAAAGCTGTTCAGCAGGCCATCGATCGCAAACAGCGCACGCCACAGGACGGCAATGGCCACCGAGCTGCCGAGAATCGAAGGGATGTAGTAAGCGGTACGGAAAAAGCCGATGCCGCGCAGTTTAAAGTTGAGAACAAAGGCAATGCCTAACGCAAAAGCCAGTTTTAACGGGATCGTTAAAAAGACGTAAGCAAAGGTCACGCCCATGGATTTCCAGAAGAGCGAATCTTCGGTCAACATGTAGCGATAGTTTTCAATGCCGTTAAAGACCGGCGGACTCATCAAATCGTACTCAGTGAAACTGAGGAAGAAAGATGAAACAAAGGGAAAAGCGGTAAAGAGTATCAGCCCGATGATATAGGGCGATATCCATGCCAATCCCAAAAGCTTGTTTTCATTCATACATACCTACCTGGCTTACGAGTTTGTAAAACGGATTCGGTGTAATGGCTTTTTCCCGTGCCGAAGTTCGGCAGGAAAGTTAATCTGTTGCTGGTGTCTTCGCTGGCGTTAGCTTCCTTTTTAACCTTGTGTTTATTATCGAGGGTTGCTCGCAGCTTCCCTGCTGAACCTGTTCGTTTCGTTTTTTACCTACCCGACGCGTTAGTTTTATAAAACGCCGTTTTATTTTTATTTTATTGCTATTTATTACAGAGTCATTCGATTCATAACGGAAATGTGATCGAAGTCGAAACGATGTTTCAAAAAATGCGGGTCATGAACGATTTCTGTGGGGCATGGGACGGAGAAAAAGGGCGAGGCGGAGATTTGAACAATACGGAGTGATAATAAATAGTGGGCTAATGATTTGTTCGTAGAGGGTTTTTTGGTTAACGGAGCTGATGAGAAGAAGGGCGTCGTTACGTGAAGGGGGCATGTCAGGAATGCCCCCTAATGGGACTCGTTTTACAGGAAATCTTCACGGATAGGGGTGAAGGTATCCAGCAGGGTGCCAGGCTTCAGGCAGATGCAGCCGTGCATGATATGCGGTTTTTTATAGAGGGTATCGCCGGCGCGGACCACGTGTTTTTCTTCGCCGATGGTGAACTCAAATTCACCGGAAAGCACATAAGTCAGCTGCTCGTGCGGGTGGTTGTGCATCGGCCCGATGGCGCCGACGTCGAAATTCACCTCGACGGCCATCATGTGACCGTCGTGCGCAAGGATACGACGGGTCACGCCATTGCCCAGATCTTCAAGGGTGGTCTCTTTGTGAAAAATAAACATCCGGCAGTCCTGTTGTTAAGTGAAACAATGTTTCATTTAATTTATATCAGATTGCCTTGAAAAGAAACGATCGACAAGAGAAGTGGAAAGTTGATCACAAGTTTGTTTCACTGGAACAAACCCTGTTAAGGAGCAAATGATGAAAACGATTGGCCTGTTGGGCGGCATGAGCTGGGAATCCACCATCCCCTATTACCGCCTGATTAATGAAGGCGTCAAGGCGCGCCTGGGCGGGCTGCACTCGGCCAGCCTGCTGCTGCATAGCGTTGATTTCCATGAAATCGAAGCCTGCCAGTCTTCAGGGGAATGGGATCGTGCCGGGGAGATCCTGGCGCAGGCCGCGTATGGCCTGCAACAGGCCGGCGCGGAAGGGATCGTGCTGTGTACCAATACGATGCACAAGGTGGCGGAGGCTATCGAAAGCCGCTGTGAGGTGCCGTTCCTGCATATTGCCGATGGTACCGGGCGGGCGATTAGCGCCCAGGGGCAACGTCGCGTGGCGCTGCTCGGCACCCGCTATACCATGGAGCAAGATTTTTATCGTGGCCGCCTGCAGCAGCAGTTCGCCATCGAAACGCTGATTCCCTCTTCTGACGATCGTCAGCGCATTAACGAGATCATTTTTGACGAGCTGTGCCTCGGAACATTTAGCGATGCGTCACGCGATACCTATCTGCAGATCATCGCGGAGCTGGGGGAGCAGGGGGCTGAAGCGGTGATCTTTGGCTGCACCGAGATTGGCCTGCTGGTTCCCCCGGCGCTCAGCCCGCTGCCGGTGTTTGATACCACGGCGATTCACGCCAGCGATGCGGTGAATTTCATGCTCTCTTAAGCACCGCCTCGAGCGGTGTCTGAATACGCGTCAGGCTGCTTTGCAGATGCTGAATAAACGCCTCGACCAGCGCCGAACCGGGGCGGTGCAGCGGGCGGATCAGGCTGACGGTAAACGGGACATCGACGCTAAAGCGGCGCACCACCACGCCGCTCTCGGCGTAGTCTAGGGCGGTCAGCGGGTTGACGACGGAGATGCCGACGCCTGCCCGCACCATCGCACAAATGGAGGCCGCGCTGTGGGTCTCCACCACCATCCGGCGTTTGATCTGATGCTCCTGAAACAGGGCGTCAAGCAGCTGGCGATAGCTGTCGGTACGCGACAGGCTGATATAGTTTTCACCGTGGAAATCCGCGGGTGTCAGCAGCGGTTTACTGGCAAGCGGATGGTCCTGCGGCAGCACGCAGACTTCGTTGAGGGTCAGCAGCGGTGTGCGCTCGGTACCGGCGGGGGTGTGCAGAGTTTCCGTCAGGCCGAGGTCGTGGCGCTGGGCGGAGAGCCACTCCTCAAGCAGCGGTGACTCCTGGGGGACGATTTGCAGGCTGACTTCCGGATAGCGTGCCAGAAACGGCTGCAGCAGCAGCGGCAGAAACGACTGGGAAAATACCGGCAGACAGACCACCGACAGTTCCCCCTGGCGGAACTCGCGCAGGCTTTCCGCCGCGCTGACGATACGGTCCAGCCCGTACCACGAGCGCTGTACCTCTTCGAACAGTCGTAAGCCTTGGACCGTCGGCTGTAAACGCCCGCGGGTGCGGGTAAACAGCGTCAACCCGATCACTTTTTCGAAACGCGCCAGCTCCCGGCTGACGGTCGGCTGGGAAGTATGCAGCAGCTGCGCCGCTTCGGTCAGGTTGCCGGTGGTCATCACCGCATGGAAGATTTCAATATGGCGCAAATTGACGGCTGGCATAGCGACTCGCAAAAAGTGTCCGGTATCCATATCATTTTTGCATAGAGTCACGATAAAACGATATTTTTTATTCTCTTCACCCTATGGCGTAATCATAAAAAACACGCACAGTACAGACAACACCGGAGTTCACCATGCCACGCTCGCTTTATGCCACCGATACCGACCTGACCGCCGAGCATCTGCTCCGCCTGCCTGCCGAATTTGGCTGCCCGGTGTGGGTCTATGACGCGCAGATTATCCGCCGCCAGATTGCCCAGCTCAGCCAGTTCGATGTGGTGCGTTTTGCCCAGAAAGCCTGCTCTAACATCCATATTCTGCGCCTGATGCGCGAACAGGGAGTGAAGGTGGATTCGGTGTCGCTGGGAGAAATCGAGCGCGCGCTGGCGGCAGGGTATGATCCGCAGCAGCATCCGGAAGATATCGTGTTTACCGCCGATCTGATCGATGACGCGACGCTGGAACGCGTTAAGGCGTTACAGATCCCGGTCAACGCCGGTTCGGTCGATATGCTGAGCCAGCTAGGGGAAGTCTCGCCGGGACATCGCGTGTGGCTGCGGGTTAACCCGGGTTTCGGTCACGGCCACAGCCAAAAAACCAACACCGGTGGCGAAAACAGCAAACACGGGATCTGGTACAGCCATCTGCCGGCGGCGTTGGACGTGATCCGCCGCTATAAGCTGCAGCTGGTCGGGATCCACATGCATATTGGTTCCGGGGTCGATTATGGCCACCTCGAACAGGTGTGCGGCGCGATGGTGCGCCAGGTGATTGAATTTGGTCAGGATCTGCAGGCGATCTCCGCCGGTGGCGGCCTGTCGATTCCTTATCGCGAAGGCGAAGAGACGATCGATACCGATCACTACTACGGTCTGTGGAACGCCGCGCGTGAGCAGATCGCAAAACATCTGGGTCATCCAGTGAAGCTCGAAATCGAGCCAGGCCGTTTCCTGGTGGCGGAATCCGGAGTGCTGGTCTCCCAGGTGCGCAGCGTCAAAGAGATGGGCAGCCGCCACTTTGTGCTGATTGACGCCGGGTTTAACGATCTGATGCGTCCGTCGATGTACGGCAGCTATCACCATATTTCAGCGCTGGCGGCAGATGGCCGCGACCTGCGCGCTGCACCGCTGGTCGAGACCGTGGTGGCCGGGCCGCTGTGCGAATCCGGCGACGTCTTTACCCAGCAGGAAGGGGGCAAAGTGGAAACACGTCTGCTGCCGGATGTGGCGCCGGGTGACTATCTGGTGCTGCATGATACCGGCGCGTACGGGGCGTCAATGTCCTCTAACTACAACAGCCGTCCGCTGCTGCCGGAAGTGCTGTTCGACAACGGCCACGCACGGCTGATCCGTCGTCGCCAGACCATTCAGGAGCTGCTTGTCTTAGAGCAGTGCTAAATAAAAGGTCCCGTCGATACCGAGTCGCGCAATACCAGCGTGCCGGTAAACGGCGGGATCGTTTCGATCGGCTGGTCGTTGGCGAGCTTAATAGCCTGATCGATGGCGGTGGTGATCATGTTATCGATCGGCAGATAGACCGTCGACAGACCCGGCTCCAGCCATTTCGCGCTGGGGGCATCATCAAAACCGAACAACGAAATATCCTGCGGGATCCGCAGCCCTGCCTGGTGCAGCGCCTTCGAGGCGCCTAACGCCATATCATCGTTACAGGAAAACAGCGCGCTGAACGTGGTTTTCTCTGCCAGTAGCTCGCAGCACAGCTCGTAGCCGCGGGTCATTGTCGAATCGCCGTATTTTACTTTTGCCGGGTCCCACGCAATACCGTTCTTTTTCAGAGCGTTGCGGTAGCCCTGTAGACGGGCTTTACCGGTTGGCGTGTGCATCGGCACGGTGATACAGGCGATGTCGCGGTGGCCCTGGTTAATCAGATAATCTACCGCCTGGAAAGCCGCATCTTCCTGTTCGAAGAAGACGCAGCGCTCCCGCGCGAGGCTGACGTCACGGTTAATCACCACCAGCGGTGCTTCAATCGATTCGATCAGCGACATGATCTTTTTTTCGCTCATGTGGCGGGTATAGAGAATGATGGCATCGCACTGGCGGTCGGCGAGCATCTGCACCGCCTCTTCTTCACGCTCCGGCGCATCGTGGCCGTCGGTGACGATCAGCTGTTTTCCCCAGGCTTCCGTCTGACGCGAGGCCTGCTGCAACAGGCGACCAAAGTAGAAGCCATCAAAGGTGGATACCACCAATCCGATGCTGTTGCTTGTGCGGTTCGCCAGTGAACGCGCGAGAAAGTTTGGCCGATATCCCAACTCTTCCATCGCCTTGAAAACCTGTTGGCGGGTGCTCTCTTTTACCTGACCTGTGCCGTTCAACACGCGGGATACCGTCGCTTTAGAGACGCCTGCGCGAATTGAGACATCCAGCATTGTTGCCATTGATCGTTTCCTGATATCACGTGATAGGCCGCAGTTTATCACAGACATTCAGGGGGATATGCGCTCAACACAGAGCAAACAACCATCGCGATCACGCTTTTTACAGGAACTGCACGCCGCGAAAAGTGAACCCGGTTATGCGGTATACCAATATTAAATATTCTAATAATTTGGAATGCCACATTGCGTGTTGAGAGTTGAGTCACAGAACTTTTTACCACCAGTGACTATTTTTTGGTATGCCAAAAGGTGTTTAGCAGTACACCTTGTGTGCTAAAAAGCCCTTAAACCAGAGGTATCCTTTATGGCATTGCAGGAAAAACTGATCGACTCGCTGGGGAGTTTCGCCACGACATTCAACAGCTACCGCTACATCATGGCGATAAAATCTGCTTTTATTACCCTGATGCCGGTGATCATCGTTGGCGCCTTCTCGGTGCTGATTTCAAACATGGTGCTGGATCCGAAGAACGGGCTCGCCAGCTTTCAGTCGCTGTCATTCCTCGCCGCCCTGAAGCCCATTACCGGGGCGATTAACTACGCCACCCTGAACTTCCTGAATATCGGCGCGGTGTTCCTGATCGGGATCGAACTGGGGCGCATCAACGGGATTAAAAGCCTGTTTCCCGGCCTGCTGGCGGTTATCTGCTTTATCTGTGTCACGCCGACCACCGTCGAAATGATGGTCGACGGGCAGATGCGCGAAGTGAAAGATGTCCTGATGCGCCAGTTCTCCGATACCCGCAGCCTGTTCCTCGGCATGTTTATCGCCATTCTGTCGGTGGAGATTTACTGCTGGCTGGAGGCGCGCAAGGGGCTGAAGATCAAGATGCCGGATACCGTGCCGCCAAACGTCTCGGCCTCATTTTCGGCGCTGATCCCGGCGATCATTACCACCACGGCGATCGCCACCTTTGGCTTTATTTTCCATCAGGTCACCGGCATGTATCTGTACGATGCCATCTACCAGGTGGTGCAGCAACCGCTGGAACGCGTGATGCAAAGCCTGCCGGGGATCCTGCTGCTGATGTTTGTCGCTCAGTTGTTCTGGGTTATCGGCATTCATGGCAATCAGATGATTAAACCGATCCGCGAACCGCTGCTGCTGGGGGCCATTACCGTCAACATGAGCGCCTTTGAGCAGGGCAAAGAGGTGCCTAACATCATCACCATGCCGTTCTGGGATGTGTATATGAGCATCGGCGGCTCGGGGCTGACCATCGGGCTGCTGATTGCGGTGATGATCGCCACCAAACGCAAAGAGATGAAAGAGATCGCCAAGCTGTCGATAGGGCCTGGGCTGTTCAATATCAACGAGCCGGTTATTTTCGGCATGCCGATTATGCTCAATCCGATCCTCGCCATCCCGTTTATCATCACGCCGCTGGTAACCGGCAGCATCGGGTACTTTGCGACGGTGACCGGGTTTGCCGGTAAAGCTGTGGTGATGGTGCCGTGGACCACGCCGCCATTGATTAACGCCTGGCTCTCCACCGCCGGTTCGATGGGGGCCGTTGTGACCCAGCTTATCTGTATCGTCACCGCGGTGCTTATCTATCTGCCCTTTGTGAAGATTGCCTCGCGCCGGGCGGAAATTGCCCAGCGTGAAGCCGAAAATGCCCAGATCGCCAACAATGCATGAGGATGTCATGAGCACAAAAAGGATTGCGATTCCCCACGATTTTATTCTGGGAGCGGCCGCTTCCGCCTGGCAGACCGAAGGCTGGAGCGGCAAAAAAGAGGGTCAGGATTCCTGGCCCGATCTATGGTACAAGAACGACCGCCATGTCTGGCATAACGGCTATGGCCCGGCGGTGGCGACCGATTTTATCAACCGCTTTCGCGAAGATGTCCAACTGATGAAGCTGGCCGGGCTGACCCACTACCGGACCTCAATTAACTGGTCGCGCTTTCTGACCGACTATGAAAATGTCACCGTCGATGAAAGCTACGCTGCCTACTACGACCAGCTGTTCGATGAACTGCTGGCCAACGGTATCGAGCCGATGATCTGCCTTGAGCACTATGAGCTGCCAGGGTATCTGCTGGAGCACTACGGCGGCTGGGGCTCGAAAAAGGTGGTGGAGCTGTTCGTGCGTTACGCGGAGAAGGTGTTTGCCCGCTATCACCACAAAGTGACGCGCTGGTTTACCTTCAACGAACCGATTGTGGTGCAGACCCGGGTTTACCTTGATGCGTTGCGCTGGCCCTACGAGCAGAACACCGCAAAATGGATGCAGTGGAACCACCACAAGGTGCTGGCGACGGCGAAGGTGGTGGCGATGTTCCGCGAGAAGGGCTATCGCGGCACGGTGGGCTGTATCCTCAACCCGGAAGTGACCTACCCACGTTCGCAGGCGCCGCACGATCTTCATGCCGCCGAGATGTACGATCTGTTCTATAACCGTGTCTTCCTCGATCCGCTGGTGCATGGCGCCTATCCGCCAGCGTTGTTCGCGTTGCTCGAACAGCACCATGTGCGCTGGGACTACAACGATCGCGAGCTGGCGATTATTCGCGATAACACCGTCGATGAACTGGGGATTAACCTCTATTACCCGCACCGGGTGAAGGCGCCGTCGCGAGCCTGGCATCCGCAGACGCCGTTTCATCCGGCGTATTACTATGAACCCTTCGAGTTGCCAGGACGGCGGATGAATAACTCCCGCGGCTGGGAAATTTATCCGCGCATTGTTTTCGATATGGCGATGCGCATCAAAGACGACTACCGCAACATCCCGTGGTTTGTGGCAGAAAGCGGTATGGGCGTGGAAAACGAAGGGCAGTTTCGGAATAGCGAAGGCACTATCGCGGACGACTACCGGATCCGTTTTATCAGCGAACATCTCTGGCAAACGCTGCGTGCGCGGGAGGAGGGGGCCAACTGCCACGGCTATATGCTGTGGGCCTTTACCGACAATGTGTCGCCGATGAACGCCTTTAAAAACCGCTACGGGCTGATTGAGATCGATCTGCAAAACCAGCGTGCACGGCGGCCTAAGGCCTCCGCCAGCTGGTTCAGTACGTTAGGAGAAAGACGCGAACTGACGCTGGATATCGACGATGAGTGGCGCTAGCCCGGCGTAAACTTTGCTAAGATAGCGCCGATATGGATTCCCTCGCAGACAACGCACAGGTGATATTGTGGAGAAGGCTATCATTCCGCCGGAAAAGAAACCCTACCAGGAAATTGGTGATGATTTACGCGCACAGATTGCGCAGGGGCGCTATCCCGTTGGCTCGCGCCTGCCGCCGGAACGCAATATCGCCGAAACCTATGGCGTCAGCCGGACGATCGTCCGGGAAGCGCTGTTGATGCTGGAGCTGCAGGGAACGGTCGATATCCGCCAGGGGTCCGGGGTCTATGTCATGCGCATTCCGCACGAGGACGACAGCGAGGAAGAGCAGATGCTGAGCAGCGACGTCGGGCCGTTTGAAATTCTCCAGGCGCGTCAGCTGCTGGAGAGCAACATCGCCGCTTTCGCCGCCAAAATGGCCACCCGCGCCGATATCGATAATCTCAAACGTATTATCGAGCAGGAGCAGCGGGCGATTGCGACCAATGACACGGCCCAGGATAACGCCCGCCTGTTCCACCTGGTGCTGGCCGGGGCGACGCAAAACCAGATGCTGCTGGCGACCGTGGAGCGGATCTGGCTGCAGATGGACAGCAGCCCGCTGTGGCAGCAGTTTAATGTGCATATTGCCAGCCGTGCCTACCGTCTGAAGTGGCTCGGTGAACGGCAGGCGATTCTCGCTGCGCTACGTCGGCGCGATGTGATGGGAGCCTGGCAGGCGATGTGGCAGCACCTCGAAAACGTCAAAAACAGTCTGCTGGAGCTATCCGATGAAGATGCACCGGATTTTGACGGCTATCTGTTTGAGTCCGTACCTATTTTTCAGGGAAAGCTGGTATGACAATCCTGCCGCTGTATGCCGCACCGCAGCACGCGGAGCAGGTGACGGATTGGTTGTGGCAGGCCTTCGGCGGGGAGACGCTGCCGCGGCCCTTTTTTGCCAGCATCATTGCGCACAGTCAGGAGCCAGAGGCATTACCGATCACCTTTATCGCCGTCGAGGGTGAGCGGCTGTTGGGAACGGTGGGGCTATGGCGCTGTGATTTAATCAGCCGCCAGGATCTGTTTCCGTGGATGGCGGCGCTGTACGTTGCCGAGGATGCGCGCGGCCAGGGACTCTCTGGGGCACTGCAGCAGCAGGCGATCGACTATGCCCGCCAGCGTGGGTATCCGCAGCTCTATCTTTACTCCGGCTGCCGCGATTTTTATGAGCGTTTTGGCTGGCACTATATTGGCGAAGGCCTGGATTACCCGGCCACCGCCGTGAGCCTCTATCGCTACGATTTATCGCTTTCCGACGGCGCGCTGACCGAGTGACGGCGAACCAGCGTCGGGCTGAACAGATGAGTGATTTCCGGTGCTGGGCGTTGATCAGCCAGCGCCAGCGCCAGTTCTGCGGCCTGAGTTGCCATGGTGACGATAGGGTAACGCACGGTGGTCAGCCGTGGGCGAACATAGCGTGAGATCAGCACATCATCGAAGCCAATCAGTGAAATTTCCCGCGGCACATCAATACCATTGTCATTAAGCACGCCCATAGCACCCGCCGCCATTGAGTCGTTATAGCAGGCCACGGCGGTAAAATTGCGCCCGCGTCCCAGCAGTTCCGTCATCGCCAGTTCACCCCCGCTCTCATCAGGCTCAGCAAAGGTCACCAGCCGATCGTGACAGGGTAAACCGCTCTCTTTTAAGGCGTCGTAATAGCCCTGCAGGCGGTCTTCGGCATCGGAAATCGCGTGGTTGGAGCACAGATAGCCGATGCGGGTGTGTCCCTGTTGGATCAGGTGACGGGTCGCCAGCCAGGCACCGTAACGGTCATCCAGCGCGACGCAACGCTGTTCAAAGCCCGCCAGTATACGGTTGATCAGCACCATACCGGGGATCTGTTTCATCAACCCGGCGAGCTCGTCATCAGGGATCATTTTGGCGTGAACAACCAGCGCCGCACACCGATGGCGGATGAGTTGTTCAATGGCCTGGCGCTCTTTCTTCACGCTGTGGTAACCGTTGCCGATCAGCAAAAAATTACCGGTGTGGTAAGCCACCTGTTCGACGGCTTTGACCATCGCGCCGAAAAAGGGATCAGACACGTCACCGACTACCAGGCCAACGGTTTCTGTCGACTGCTGGGCAAGCGCGCGGGCATTGGCGTTGGGATGATAATTCAGCGTTTCCATCGCCGCGGTAACAGACTGGCGCGAGGTTTCACTGGCCTTGGGGGAGTTATTAATAACGCGGGATACGGTAGCGACGGACACTCCAGCGAGTCGGGCTACATCCTTTATTGTCGCCATACCTGACCTTTTATAGGGTAAGCGTTTACATAGAGGTTATGTTACGGGAAAGCTCGGCAGATTCAAGGCTGGCGGCATCTGGTATCACGCAAATGTGATACAGATTTGCCTTAACGGTGAAAAAGTTACACCGCGATAAAGTGCGAGGAAGGGGAATGAAACCGGGAAGGGAAGATTCACACCTTTGGTTACACTTTGCGATTAGCTGTTGCGAATGTTCGCTGGTTTATCCATTCAATGCATTGATATTCTGGCTATCCCAGAGGTATTGATAGGTGGAGTCAACGTTACGTTGGCCACTCTAATTACACCAGCCTGCGCAGATGCGCAGGTTTTTTTTTGCCCGCCGTTCCCCCTTGTTACAGTTACCGAAAATGGCAATAACTGGTTGCACTTAGCGTTATTCCCTTGCGTTTTATCGCTGGTGCGTCAGGGGCAAAAAACAGGACAATCAGGGTCCCAGAGGTATTGATAGGTGAGTTTTTAAGTACGCATTTCGTACTGATTATCTTGCACCAACCTGCGCAGATGCGCAGGTTTTTTTTATCCTGAATTCCGCGCCCTACACTGCATTTCCCACCTCTTCTCGTGTAACCTGCTTTGACTTACTCACCGGTCAAATGGAGTTGTTATGCTGTTGGCATTTTTCAGGTTGCTGTTCAAAGGGTTGTATCGGGTCAGATTGACCGGTGACACGCAGTCCTTGCAACAACAAAAGGTCTTGATCACCCCGAATCACGTCTCTTTTATCGATGGGATCTTGTTAGCCTTATTCCTGCCCGTCAAACCGGTCTTTGCAGTTTACAGCTCTATCAGTGAGCGCTGGTTTATGCGGGCGTTAAAGCCGATCATCGATTTTGTCCCGCTGGATCCGACCAAGCCGATGTCGATTAAGCATCTGGTGCGACTGATTGAGAAGGGGCGACCGGTGGTGATTTTCCCGGAAGGCCGTATTTCAGTCAGCGGCTCGCTGATGAAAATCTATGACGGCGCGGCTTTCGTGGCGGCGAAATCACAGGCGACGATCGTTCCGCTGCGTATCGAAGGCGCAGAGCTGACCCCGTTCAGCCGCCTGAAAGGGCTGGTGAAGCGCCGCCTGTTTCCACGCATTCAGCTCCATCTACTGCCACCAACCCGCATTGAGATGCCGCAGGCGCCTCGCGCTCGCGACCGCCGTAAAATCGCCGGTGAAATGCTGCATCAGATCATGATGGAAGCGCGCATGGCGGTTCGCCCGCGGGAAACCCTGTATGAATCGCTACTGGCAGCGCAGGATCGGTTCGGGGCGCGTAAAAACTGCGTGGAAGACATTAACTTTACGCCGGATACCTATCGCAAACTGCTAACCAAAACCCTGTTTGTGGCGCGTATTCTGGAAAAATACAGCGCTCAGGGTGAGAAAATTGGCCTGATGTTGCCTAACGCCGGCATCAGCGCGGCGGTAATCTTCGGCGCCATTGCCCGCGGGCGTATCCCGGCGATGATGAACTATACCGCAGGGGTAAAGGGACTGAGCAGCGCTATTACCGCCGCCGGGATCAACACCATTTTTACCTCCCGCACTTTCCTTGATAAAGGCAAACTCTGGCATCTACCAGAGCAATTGACGCAGGTACGCTGGGTCTTTCTGGAAGACCTGAAAGGCGACGTCACGACCGGCGATAAACTGTGGATCTTCGGCCATTTGCTGGCGCCAAAGCTGGCGCAGGTGAAACAGCAGCCAGAAGATGCGGCGATAATCCTGTTTACCTCCGGCTCGGAAGGCCACCCGAAAGGGGTGGTGCACAGCCACAAGAGCATTCTTGCTAACGTCGAGCAGATAAAAACCA
Organism: Klebsiella sp. B345; assembly: GCF_051131735.1. NCBI lineage: Bacteria > Pseudomonadati > Pseudomonadota > Gammaproteobacteria > Enterobacterales > Enterobacteriaceae > Klebsiella > Klebsiella sp. B345. Next base: position 2,017,747 of record NZ_CP180443.1, on the reverse strand, counting down.
TTGCCGACTTCACCGCCAACGACCGCTTTATGTCGGCGCTGCCGCTGTTTCACTCCTTCGGTCTGACCGTTGGCCTGCTGACCCCGCTGTTTACCGGTGCTGAAGTGTTCCTTTACCCCAGCCCGCTGCATTACCGCGTGGTGCCGGAGCTGGTTTACGATCGCAACTGTACGGTGCTGTTCGGCACCTCAACCTTCCTTGGAAACTACGCGCGCTTTGCCAACCCGTATGATTTTTATCGTCTACGCTACGTGGTAGCCGGAGCGGAAAAGCTTCAGGAGAGTACCAAGCAGCTGTGGCAGGACAAATTTGGCCTGCGCATCCTCGAAGGCTACGGTGTCACCGAATGTGCGCCGGTGGTGTCAATTAACGTGCCGATGGCCGCGAAGGTGGGAACCGTCGGGCGCATTCTGCCGGGGATGGATGCCCGCCTGCTGGCAATGCCGGGCATTGAAGAGGGCGGCCGTCTGCAGTTAAAAGGGCCGAACATCATGAACGGCTATCTGCGGGTTGAGCAGCCTGGCGTGCTGGAAGCGCCAGCCGCCGAGAATCAGCATGGTGAAATGGAAACCGGCTGGTACGACACCGGGGATATCGTCACCTTTGATGAGCAAGGCTATGTGCGGATTCAGGGGCGAGCCAAACGCTTTGCGAAAATCGCCGGTGAGATGGTGTCGCTGGAGATGGTCGAGCAGCTGGCGCTGGCGCTCTCTCCGGACAAGATGCATGCCACGGCGATTAAGCAGGATGCCAGCAAAGGTGAGGCGCTGGTGCTGTTTACCACCGATGATGAACTGAACCGTGAAAAACTGCTGCGCTACGCCCGCGAACATGGCGTACCGGAGCTGGCAGTACCGCGCGACATTCGCTGGCTGAAGCAGCTTCCGGTTCTCGGCAGCGGTAAGCCGGACTTTGTCACTCTGAAAGGCATGGTTGAAGAGACGGAACATTCGCATGAGTGAGTCAGTACACACTAACACTTCGCTGTACTCGAAAGGCATGATGGCGGTCATCTGCGCTCAGTTTTTCTCGGCCTTTGGTGACAACGCTCTGCTGTTCGCCACCCTGGCGCTGATGAAGCAACAGTTCTATCCGGACTGGAGCCAGCCGGTGATGCAGATGTTGTTTGTAGGTGCTTACATACTCTTTGCGCCGTTTGTCGGACAGTTCGCCGACAGCTTTGCTAAAGGGCGGGTGATGATGGTCGCCAACGGCATGAAGTTGGTTGGTGCTGGCTGTATCTGCTTCGGTCTCAACCCGTTTATCGGCTATACCCTGGTGGGGATTGGCGCTGCTGCTTACTCACCGGCCAAATACGGCATCCTTGGCGAACTGACCACTGGCGATAAGCTGGTCAAAGCCAACGGCCTGATGGAATCATCCACTATTGCGGCGATTTTGCTGGGGTCCATGGCCGGCGGGATCCTTGCCGACTGGCACGTGCTGGCGGCACTGGCGATCTGTGCGCTGGTGTACGGTGCTGCGGTGATCGCCAACCTGTGGATCCCGAAACTGCCAGCGGCGCGCCCCGGGCAGTCATGGCGTTTCACGCCGATGACTCACAACTTCTTCAGCGCCTGCCGCACGCTGTGGCGCAATGGCGAAACGCGGTTTTCCCTGATGGGGACCAGCCTGTTCTGGGGGGCTGGCGTGACCTTGCGTTTCCTGCTGGTGCTGTGGGTTCCGGCGGCGCTGGGCATCACCAGTAACGCCATGCCGACCTACCTCAATGCGATGGTGGCGGTAGGGATTGTGTTGGGGGCCGGGGCGGCGGCGAAGTTGGTTACGCTGCAAACGGTCTCTCGCTGCATGCCTGCCGGGATTTTGATTGGTGTGGCGGTGATCTTTTTCACCGTGCAGCACGCACTGTTGCCGGCGTTTGGCCTGCTGTTGCTGTTGGGTATCTGCGGCGGTTTCTTTATCGTGCCGCTCAACGCGCTGCTACAGGAACGCGGGAAGCATACGGTTGGCGCAGGTAATGCTATTGCGGTGCAGAACCTCGGTGAAAACGTGGCGATGTTGCTGATGCTGGGGCTCTATTCGCTGGCGGTCAGCATCGGTATTCCGGTGGTTGGTGTCGGGATTGGTTTTGGCGCGGTGTTTGCGCTGGCGATCGCCGCGCTGTGGATCTGGGGACGGTGCAAATAAGTGCCTGTGTTTACCCGGGCTACAGCCGGTAGCCCGGGGCTTTCCCTTCTTACGGTGCCGGGTAGGTATACACCTGATGCACCGCTTCAATCTCTGCCAATACCTCAGCGCTCAGCTCAAGATGCAGGCTCTCGACGTTGGTCTTAAGCTGATCCATCGTGGTTGCGCCCAGCAGGGTACTGGCGACAAACGGCTGACGGCGTACGAAAGCCAGCGCCATCTGAGCCGGGTCAAGATTATGACGTTTGGCGATATCGACATAGGCCGCGACCGCTTTCTGCGTCTGCTCACCGCTGTAGCGTGTGAAGCGGCTGAACAGCGTATTGCGCGCCCCGGCCGGTTTCGCGCCATTCAGGTATTTCCCGGTCAGCGTACCGAAGCCCAGGCATGAGTATGCCAGCAGCTCCACGCCCTCATACTGACTGACTTCCGCCAGGCCCACTTCGTAGCTACGGTTGAGCAGGCTGTAGGGGTTCTGAATGGTCACAATGCGCGGCAGGTCGTGTTTGTCCGCCAGGTGCAGGTAGCGCATGACGCCAAAGGCCGTTTCGTTGGAAACGCCGATATAGCGGATTTTACCGGCGCGCTGGAATTCGGTGAGTGCTTCGAGGGTATCGAGCAGCGTCACCACCGGCGCGGAGTCGCTCCAGCTATAGCCCAGTTTGCCGAAACAGTTGGTCGGGCGCTGCGGCCAGTGAACCTGATAGAGATCGAGATAGTCGGTTTGCAGACGTTTCAGACTGTCGTGCAAGGCATCGCGGATATTTTTACGGTCGAGCACATGGTTAGGGCGAATGCTGCTGTCGCTGTTCCGCGCCGGGCCGCTGACTTTAGAGGCGAGAATGAGCTTTTCGCGATTTCCGCGTTTCGCCAGCCAGTTGCCGACGTAGGTTTCTGTCAGCCCCTGGGTCTCCGGGCGCGGTGGGACAGGGTACATCTCAGCAACATCAATCAGGTTAATGCCCTGACTGACCGCGTAGTCGAGCTGTTCGTGCGCGTCGGCCTCGCTATTTTGCTCACCAAACGTCATAGTGCCCAGCCCAAGCGTACTAATCTCAAGAGAACTGTGTGGGATACGGTGATACTGCATAGCCGGCTTCCTTTTTTATTAACAAGGTCAGGAGTTCCCCGACAAAGGAGTATCAACATGGCAGAGGGGAAGAAAAAGAGGAAGTAAAAAGATCAAAAAAGCCGGGCTTTCAGATTCCGCAAGCGTGATGCGGCGGATGTATCAGAACGTCCCGACTCTTTTATTAAGACGATACGGCGATGTTACAAGCGACGCCACGAATGCGTGCCGCTGAAGCGTGTTAACGTTTAATAATCTGTGAAACGTCATCGCGATTGATCTGCATTTTGTTGCCTTGCTGATCTTCGTAGCTGATAAGACCGGTGTCATCATCGACGGCCGGCTTGCCATCGGTCAGAATCATGCGTCCATCTTTCGTTGCCATCACGTAATCGCTGCTGCAACCGGAAACCGAGAACGCCAGTCCTACGGCGGAAATCAATACTGCCCATTTTTTCATCGTTATTACCTCTTTAATACCCAAAATAATTCGAGTTGCTTGTAGGCGGCAAGGCCGTAAATCCTCAGGAGCTTACTCAGGTAAGTGACTGGGGTGAACGGGCGCAGCCAACACCCAAGCAACTTGAAGGATGAAAGGTATAGATGGTCGCACCTCACACCAGTGTATTAATAGCCTGATTTGTGAGACATAAAAAGCAGTTAAGTCTTAAAAAAGATTACAGCCCAGGTTTGGGCTGTAATTTTGTGGGTTACAGCGGATTTTTTTTGTTGCGCAGCAGGTTAAGACTTTCGACGGCAATCGAGAAGAACATCGCGAAGTAGATGTAGCCTTTCGGGATATGTATCTCGAAGCTTTCCAGCATCAGGGTAAAGCCGACCAGAATCAAAAATGACAGGGCCAGCATTTTTACCGACGGGTGTCGGTCGACGAAATCGCCGATTGGACGAGCGGCGAACATCATGACGCCGACGGCAATCACCACTGCAGCCATCATGATAAACAGGTGATCCGACAGACCCACGGCGGTAATGACCGAATCGAGGCTGAAAATAATATCCAGCAGCATGATCTGCACGATCGCCCCCATAAATGAGTGGACGTTGGTTTTGAGCCCTTCTTCCTCGCCTTCTATCGACTCATGGATCTCTTTACTGGCTTTCCAGATAAGGAACAGTCCGCCGAGCAGTAAAATCAAATCGCGAAACGAAACTTCATGGCCGAGCACGCTAAACAACGGGTTGGTGAGCTTAATAACCCAGGCAATAGAGGCCAGCAGCGCCAGGCGCATTATCATCGCGCCCATCAGGCCGATTCGTCGCGCGTGAGCACGTTGAGCGGTCGGAAGTTTGGCGACAACCAGAGAGAGGAAAATAATATTATCAATCCCGAGCACGATTTCCAGCAGCGTCAGTGTACCGAGCGCCAGCCAGGCGTTAGGGTCGGTTATCCATGCAAATAACATTGTTCAAAGTCCAGCAAAAAAGAAAGTCGTAATTATATGCAACCCGGCTGGCAGAACAAAAATTTAATCGTGGCGTAGAAGAAAATGGCGGGCCAACAGGGCGGCGGTAAAATTCTTCTTCAGATAAAAACCCCGGGGCAGCGTGAGAATGGGTTCGCCGTGTGCGCCAATCGCTTCGGTTAGCGCTTTGCTGTTGGCGGCTTTTGGGCGCAGCTGCAGCACCTCGCCGTGACGGGCGGTGATACGCTCAACCTGGCCGAGGACGATCAGATCCATCAGCTCCTCCCAGTCCATTCGCAACTGACGATCTTCTTCCTCGTTTGGGGTCCACAGCAGCGGCGTGCCGACACGGCGTTGTGCCAGGGGGATCGCCCGATCGCCCTCTACCGGCACCCACAATACCTGTTTGAGCTTATGACGCACGTGGCTGCTTTCCCAGGTCACACCGCTGTTACCGGTCAAGGGGGCGACGCAGACAAAGGTGGTTTCCAGCGGGCGACCCTGGCTATCGACAGGAATGGTTTTGAGCTCGACGCCCAGCGTCGCGAAATCCTGCTCGGGCTTGCTGCCGGCGCTGGCGCCAAGCCACATCTCCAGCAGAATGCCGATCCACCCCTTATCGCGTTTTAAATCGCGTGGGATGGGAATGCCCGCCAGTGCCGCCAGTTCACCCAGCGAGTAGCCCGCCAGCTGCTGGGCCTGGGCCAGAAGTTGCTGTCGGGTTTGCGGTGGTGACGTCAACGGCGCGATGGCGGTCATACGATGAGTTTCCTGGTTAAAAAATGAACGCTAAAATAGCGCGTTGTGGACAGAGTTTACCTTTTCTTGAGTAACTATGACAATATGATGATTCATATGGTTTTTTTTTGATTTTTTTGTCGTTATGAAAATGATGGAAACAGGTTTTCCAGAACTGGTCACTGGCAATGAACAGGATCTTACACCATGTTATCCACAGAAAAATGGGATAACTGGGGAAAAGCCCCACTACTGTTTCCATTTACAGCCTTGACGTGCGACGAAAATCGAATTTTTAGACAAAATGTGCCCAGTGAGCTCGCATAATCTGTGGATAAAATCGACATTGTTCGATCTTTCATCAGTTCCAGGATTGCATGTGTGATGATCATCACGTTATGTTGCAATTATTGAAATATATATGTGCTAACATGATGAATATAATGCCATTATTAAATGATGTTATCCGTAAGCGGTTCAGACTACTCCGGGTTTTCCCTGGGTAATTCCATACTTCTTCACAACTCTATCCACAGAAAAAGTGAATAAAATGGGGCTGCGATCGCTTTCACTGTTTATAACTCTGCTGATTACTGTGAGTTATTCAAATGTTATTCGATCGCACAGTGGCAACAGAGTGGTTTACCGTTTACAGCGAGTGTGAAACAATCGTTCACATTGAAGATTATTTTGAGGTAGTCCGGTGATTGATGACGATGGCTACCGCCCAAATGTCGGTATTGTAATCTGTAATCGTCAGGGCCAGGTCATGTGGGCCAGACGCTATGGTCAGCACTCGTGGCAGTTCCCGCAAGGGGGCATTAATCCAGGGGAATCAGCCGAGCAGGCGATGTACCGGGAGTTGTTTGAAGAGGTTGGGTTAAGTCGTAAAGATGTACGAATCCTGGCTTCTACCCGGAACTGGTTGCGTTACAAATTGCCTAAACGTTTGGTGCGTTGGGACACAAAGCCGGTTTGTATCGGCCAGAAACAGAAGTGGTTTCTTCTGCAGTTGATAGGCAGTGATGCAGAAATCAATATGCAAACCAGTAGTACACCTGAGTTTGATGGTTGGCGATGGGTAAGTTACTGGTACCCGGTTCGTCAGGTGGTGTCGTTTAAGCGCGACGTGTACCGCCGGGTGATGAAAGAGTTTGCCAGCGTCACCATGTCGCTGGCAGAAACGGCACCTAAACCGCAAAGCGCGCCTGCTTATCGACGCAAAAGAGGTTAAGCCACGCACATTATGCTCACTCGGTTACGAGAAATCGTCGAGAAAGTCGCGAGTGCGCCACGTTTAAACGAGGCGCTGGATATTCTGGTCACAGATATCTGCCAGGCGATGGAAACGGAAGTCTGTTCGGTCTACCTGGCCGATAACGATCGACGATGCTACTACCTTATGGCCACTCGCGGGCTGAAAAAACCTCGCGGGCGTACCGTTGCGCTCGCCTTTGATGAAGGCCTTGTTGGCCTGGTTGGCCGCCTGGCCGAGCCTATCAACCTTGCTGATGCGCACAAGCACCCCAGTTTTAAATATATTCCGGCCGTTAAAGAGGATCGCTTCCGCGCGTTTCTTGGCGTACCGATAATCCAGCGGCGCCAGCTGCTGGGCGTGCTGGTGGTGCAGCAGCGCGAGCTGCGCCAGTTTGACGAAAGCGAAGAGTCGTTCCTCGTCACGCTGGCAACGCAGATGGCCGCCATTCTCTCGCAGTCACAGCTGACGGCGTTATTTGGCCAGTATCGACAAACTCGCATTCGCGCGCTGCCAGCATCTTCTGGTGTCGCGATTGCCGAAGGCTGGATGGACATTAGCCTGCCGTTGATGGAGCAGGTCTATGAAGCCTCGACGCTGGATACCGCTTCTGAACGCGAACGTCTGACCGGCGCGCTGGAAGAGGCGGCTAACGAATTTCGTCGCTACAGCAAGCGCTATGCCGCCGGGGCGCAAAAAGAGACCTCGGCAATCTTTGACCTCTATTCACACCTGCTGTCTGATGCCCGACTGCGCCGCGAGCTTTTTGCCGAAGTCGATCAGGGCGCGGTGGCCGAATGGGCGGTGAAAAAGATCATTGAGAAGTTCGCCGAGCAGTTTGCCGCGCTGAGCGATGGCTACCTGAAAGAGCGTGCTGGCGATCTGCGTACGCTCGGCCAGCGCCTGCTGTTCCATCTCGATGACACCATCCAGGGCCCCAATACCTGGCCGGCTCGCATCGTGCTGGTGGCGGATGAACTCTCGGCGACAACGTTGGCAGAGGTTCCTCAGGACCGGCTGGCGGGTGTTGTTGTGCGCGACGGGGCCGCTAACTCCCACGCGGCAATCATGGTTCGTGCCTTAGGTATCCCAACGGTGATGGGCGCCGATATTCAGCCCTCGCTGCTTCACGGCCGCATGCTGGTGGTGGATGGCTACCGCGGTGAACTGCTGGTGGATCCTGAACCGGCGCTGTTGCAAGAATATCAGCGGCTGGTCAGTGAAGAGAACGAACTCAGCCGCCTGGCCGAAGACGATCTTGAACGGATCTCAGAGCTAAAAAGCGGCGAGCAGGTCAAGGTCATGCTGAATGCTGGCCTGAGCCTCGAGCATGAAGAAAAGCTCGGCAACTTTATCGACGGAATCGGCCTGTATCGCACCGAAATACCGTTTATGCTGCAGAGCGGCTTCCCGTCGGAAGAGGAGCAGGTTGCCCAGTATCAGGGCATGCTGCAGATGTTTAATGAAAAACCGGTAACCCTGCGTACGCTGGATATTGGGGCCGATAAACAGCTGCCGTATATGCCGATCAGCGAAGAGAACCCGTGCCTTGGCTGGCGTGGGATCCGCATTACCCTCGATCAGCCGGAGATTTTTCTCATTCAGGTTCGCGCCATGCTGCGTGCCAACGCCGCCACCGGCAACCTGAGTATTTTGCTGCCGATGGTGACCAGCCTGGATGAGGTGGATGAAGCTCGACGGCTGATCGATCGTGCCAGTCGCGAAGTGGAAGAGATGATTGGCTATGCCATCCCGCGTCCGCGTCTTGGGGTGATGCTGGAAGTCCCGTCGATGGTCTTTATGCTGCCGCATCTGGCCAGCCGCGTCGATTTTATCTCAGTCGGTACCAATGACCTGACCCAGTACATCCTGGCGGTCGATCGCAACAATACCCGGGTTGCCAGTCTGTACGATAGCCTGCATCCTGCGGTACTGCGGGCGCTGTCGATGATTGCACATGATGCCGAACGTTTCGGCATCGACCTGCGGTTGTGCGGTGAAATGGCGGGTGACCCGATGTGTGTGACGATTCTGATTGGTCTCGGCTATCGCCATCTCTCGATGAACGGCCGTTCGGTGGCAAGGGTAAAATATCTGCTGCGCCGAATCGATCTCGAGGAAGCGCAAGAACTGTCGCGTCGTAGTCTTGAAGCGCAGATGACGACGGAAGTCCGTCATCAGGTGGCGGCCTTTATGGAGCGCCGTGGCTTAGGCGGTCTGATCCGCGGCGGCCGGTAGCCTTACTTCCGGGTAAGGCATTGACGCCGCAACCCGGGAGAACCTCACCGATTGAATCGTCTGCAGCACGATGGTCGTTAGCATCCGTATACATATCTTTTACAACAACGGCACGGCCAGTGAATTAACCTTATGTTATTATTCGCCCCCTTGGAGCACCCGCATAGCTCGGGCGTGTATGATGACCGCTGTCCACTTTCGGCGGAATAACAAGTCTTTATGGTGACAGATGAATAGTGGCTACCTGCATTTTCCGGAGTTTGATCCGGTAATATTTTCCGTTGGGCCGGTTGCCCTCCATTGGTACGGCATGATGTATCTGGTCGGGTTTGTTTTTGCGATGTGGCTGGCCACCCGTCGGGCTAATCGTCCGGGCAGCGGCTGGACCAAAAACGAAGTCGAAAACCTGCTGTATGCCGGATTCCTTGGCGTCTTCCTCGGCGGTCGTATCGGTTACGTTCTGTTCTATAACCTGCCGGTCTTCCTGCAGGATCCGCTGTATCTGTTCCGCGTCTGGGATGGCGGAATGTCGTTCCACGGTGGCCTGATTGGCGTCATCCTGGTGATGATTATTTTTGCCAAACGCACCAAACGCACCTTCTTCCAGGTATCCGATTTTATCGCGCCGCTGATCCCGTTTGGCCTTGGCGCCGGACGACTGGGCAACTTTATCAACGGCGAACTGTGGGGCCGCGTTGACCCGAGCTTCCACTATACGATGATTTTCCCTGGCTCACGGGCGGAAGATCTGGCGCTGTTGCCATCACATCCGGAATGGCAATCGCTGTTTGATACCTACGGCGCGCTGCCGCGTCACGCTTCACAGCTGTACGAGCTGGCACTGGAAGGGATTGTGTTGTTCCTGATCCTGAACCTGTTTATCCGCAAACCGCGCCCGACGGGCTCGGTATCGGGCCTGTTCCTGATTGGCTACGGCCTGTTCCGCATTATTGTGGAATTCTTCCGTCAGCCGGATCAGCAGTTCACCGGTGAGTGGGTACAGTACATCAGCATGGGCCAGATCCTTTCCATTCCAATGGTGCTTGCGGGTATCATCATGATGGTCTGGGCTTACCGTCGCCGTCCGCAGCAACAAACTTCTTGAGGAACCATGAAACAGTATCTTGATTTGATGCAGAAAGTGCTTACAGAAGGCACGCAAAAAAATGACCGCACCGGTACCGGCACGATCTCTATTTTCGGCCATCAGATGCGTTTTAACCTGCAGGAAGGTTTCCCGCTGGTGACGACCAAACGCTGTCATTTACGCTCCATCATCCATGAGCTGCTGTGGTTCCTCCAGGGTGACACCAACGTCGCGTATCTGCATGAGAACAACGTCAGCATCTGGGACGAATGGGCCGATGAAAATGGCGATTTGGGGCCGGTCTACGGCAAACAGTGGCGCTCCTGGCCTGCGCCAGACGGCCGCCATATTGACCAGATCAGCACCGTGATGGATCAGCTGAAAAACGACCCGGATTCGCGCCGTATCATCGTTTCTGCCTGGAACGTTGGCGAACTGGACAAGATGGCGTTGGCGCCGTGTCATGCGTTCTTCCAGTTCTATGTCGCGGACGGAAAACTCTCCTGCCAGCTCTATCAGCGTTCATGTGATGTGTTCCTCGGCCTGCCGTTTAACATCGCCAGCTATGCGTTGCTGGTGCATATGGTGGCCCAGCAGTGCGATCTGGAAGTGGGTGATTTTGTCTGGACCGGCGGGGATACCCACCTGTACAGCAACCACCTCGAGCAGACGGATCTGCAGCTGAGCCGCGAGCCTCGTGCACTGCCGAAGCTGGTTATTAAGCGCAAGCCGGCGTCGATTTTCGACTACCGCTTTGAAGACTTTGAGATCGAAGGCTACGACCCGCATCCGGGAATTAAAGCGCCGGTGGCGATTTAATTTACGCCGAATTCGACGTGACAGGAAACAACAACCGGTGCCAGTGGCGCCGGTTTTTTTTGTGTCATGAATAACTCTTCCAGATTTCCCGCAACGCGCTGCAAATGTTGATTCTTGCTTCGGCGCGCCACGCGAATCGCTCTTTTTCCTGTCGTTCCGGTGCCGCAACTTCCCCATACTTGCGCCATGAACAGACAACGCGGCTACACCCTCATTGAAACGCTGATAACGCTGGCTCTGATGTTAATCCTTAGCGCTGGCGCGCTGTACGGTTGGCAGAGTTGGCAGCAGCAACAGCGATTATGGCAAACGGCTAATCAGGTGCGCGATTACCTGGTGCTGCTGCGCGATGATGCCAACTGGCATAACCGCAACCGCCTGCTGAGCGTAGTCCAGCACGCCGATGGCTGGTGCCTGAGCGCCATGGAGGCTACTGCGAATTGTACGCCAGCCACCCCGTTTATATTACTGCCGCGCTGGCCAGAAGTATCGCTCAGCCATATCACGCCGGGCCTTGGCTTTTATGGGCTACGCAATAGCGCCTGGGCCGGTCACATCCGGCTGCAAAGCGCGGGCGGCAGTTGGAACATTATTGTCTCCAACTGGGGGCGCATTCGTCTGTGCCGCAATGAAGAGACCGCATCATGCCTGTGATCTCCCGTGGGTTCTCACTGGCTGAGACGCTCATCGCCATGGCCATCAGCGCCATTTTGCTGACCGGTGCCTCGCGTTTTTTACCTGCGCTGCAACGACAGGTACTGTGCCAGACGCAGCAACAGTCGCTGGATGACGAACTGTGGCAGCGCCTTTATACGGTAGCTAAACATCTACAACGGGCAGGGTATTGCCGTGGGAAGTGTGCGGGGGAGCCACTGCTGCTCCTCAGCAACGGCCACTGCATCATCGTCCGCTGGGACAGCAATAGCAACGGCGTATGGGATACCACGCCGGAGGCAACTTCCGATGCCACCGGTTTTCGTCTGAGTAACGGCGCGCTAGAAACCCGACGCGGGGTGGCCAACTGTTCTGGCGGCGGTTGGGAAAAAATGACCAATCCCGCGGCAATCAACGTGACGCAATTTCAGGTGACCCGTCAGGAGATTACCGGCTTTGCGCCAGAGCTTAGCGTGATCCTGGCCGCACATTCGACTGCGGACCCGCGAATGACGTCCCACGCGGAGTACCGCGTGACGGGATATAACCTATGAGTCGCCAGCAGGGGTTCTCGTCACTGCTAATGGTGCTTTTGCTACTGGTACTCGGTAGTACCTTGCTACAAGGGTTGAATCAGCGTCAGCGGGCATTACTGGCGCAAACTGCCGAAGAAACCCGAGCCATCCGGGAAACCGCCGGGGCGCACTCCGCTCTGCAGTGGGGAAAAGCGCAGTCGTGGTCGATAGATAATCCCGTGGCCTGTCTGCACGCCGGCAATGATGGCTGGCGCGCCTGTTTGCGTATCTTTAGCGATGCCTCCGTGCTGCTGATAGCCAGCGGCGGCAGCATCTTGTTATGGCAATCTGGGTGGGTTGAAAAGGGGACGGTGCAGTTTTCACCCCACGGCTGGAGCGACTTTTGCCCGCTGACGGAGGTTGAGTTATGCCAAATACCCTGAGTCGGGAGAACGGTTTTAGCCTGCCGGAAACGCTGTTGGCGATGGTACTGCTGATGATGGTGGTGACCGCACTTGGCGGCTATCAGCGTGGGTTAGCCAACGGTTTTATTCAATTAAATCAGTATCGCCAGCTGTGGCGTGATGCGTGGCGCTATGGTCAACTGAACCCTCCTGCCATCTCGGGCGGCAGGGCTGTCAGCCGTTTGCAGACATCGGCGGCAAGATGTGTCAGCATCACGGTAACGATCACCATGCCCGTTGAAAAACGGGTGCAGATGACCCGGCTGCATTGTCCGGTAAGCCAGTAGTCAGGAGCGAATATGTTAAGGGTGTACCACTCAAACCGTCTGGATGTTCTTGAAGCGTTGATGGAGTTTATCGTCGAGCGCCAGCGGCTGGACGACCCTTTCAAACCGGAGATGGTACTGGTGCAAAGTACCGGTATGGCGCAGTGGCTCCAGATGACCCTGGCAAAACGATTTGGCATTGCGGCCAATATCGACTTTCCGCTGCCAGCCAGCTTTATCTGGGACATGTTTGTTCGCGTACTGGCGGATATCCCCGGCGAAAGCGCCTTTAATAAACAGAGCATGAGCTGGAAGCTCATGACTTTACTGCCCCAGCGGTTGGACGATGACGCTTTTACGCTGCTGCGCCACTATCTGAGCGACGACAGCGATAAGCGCAAGCTGTTCCAGCTCGCCTCGAGGGTGGCAGACCTCTATGACCAGTATCTGGTCTATCGCCCGGAATGGCTGATGCGCTGGGAGGCTGACGAACGTGTTGATGGCCTTGGCGATGCGCAGCAGTGGCAGGCACCGCTGTGGAAAGCGTTGGTCGAACACACCGCCGGGCTGGGGCAGGAATCCTGGCACCGTGCGAATTTGTACCAGCGTTTTATCAGCACCCTGGAAGCGGCAGACGAGCCACCGGCCGGGCTACCTTCACGGGTCTTTATCTGCGGTATTTCGGCGCTGCCGCCGGTCTATCTGCAGGCGCTACAGGCGCTGGGCAAGCATGTGGATGTCTACGTGCTGTTTACCAACCCTTGCCGCTACTACTGGGGCGATATTAAAGACCCGGCTTTTCTGGCGAAGCTGATGTCGCGCCAGCGACGTCATCATCGCGAATCACGGGAGCTGCCGCTGTTCCGCGATGCTGAACAGGCGCCGGGGTTGTTTAACGACGCCGGGGAACAGGATGTCGGCAACCCGCTGTTGGCTTCCTGGGGCAAGCTGGGGCGGGACTATATCTATCTGCTGGCCGGGCTGGAGCGCTATGAAGAACTGGATGCCTTCGTCGATATCACGCCGGATAACCTGCTGCACAATATACAGGCCGATATTCTCGATCTGCGCAATGCGGCGGTGGCCGGGCGTAACGCCGAAGAGTTTGCCCGCAGTGACAGCAAGCGCAGGCTGGCTCTGGACGATCGTAGTTTGACTATTCAGGTGTGCCATAGCCCGCAGCGCGAAGTAGAAGTCCTGCACGACCGGCTGCTGGCGATGCTCGAAGAGGACCCGACCCTGACGCCGCGCGATATTATCGTGATGGTGGCGGATATCGACAGCTACAGCCCCTACATTCAGGCGGTATTCGGCAGCGCCAGCGGCGAACGCTGGTTGCCGTGGGCGATTTCCGACCGCCGCGCCCGTGAATCGCACCCGGCGCTGCAGGCGTTTATTACGCTGCTGTCGCTACCCGACAGCCGCTTTGCCAGTGAAGATGTCCTGGCTCTGCTGGATGTACCGGTCCTTGCCGCCCGCTTTAGCATTGACGAAGCGGGACTACGCTACCTGCGTCAGTGGGTTAACGAGTCCGGCGTACGCTGGGGAATGGACGACGATAACGTGCGTGAGCTGGATCTGCCCGCCACCGGGCAACATACCTGGCGTTTTGGTCTGACGCGTATGCTGCTGGGCTATGCGATGGACAGCAGCCAGGGCGAGTGGCAATCGGTTTTACCGTATGACGAATCCAGCGGGCTGATTGCCGAACTGGTCGGCAATCTGGCTTCACTGCTGATGAAGCTCAACCAGTGGCGCCACACGCTGGCGCAGGAGCGCCCGCTGGCCGAATGGCTACCGCTGTGTCGCGAATTGCTAGACGACTTTTTCCTGCCTGATAGCGACACGGAAGCCGCTCTGGCGCTGATCGAGCAGCAGTGGCAGACGGTCATTAGCGAAGGTGTTCAGGCGCAATATGCGCAGAGTGTTCCCTTGTCATTACTTCGTGATGAACTGGCCCAGCGCCTGGACCAACAGCGCATCAGCCAGCGTTTCCTCGCCGGACCGGTCAACATCTGCACCCTGATGCCGATGCGTTCGATCCCGTTCAAAGTGGTATGCCTGCTGGGAATGAACGACGGCATCTATCCGCGCACGCTGGCGCCGCTGGGCTTCGATTTAATGAGCCAGAAGCCGCAGCGGGGCGATCGCAGCCGTCGTGATGACGACCGCTATCTGTTCCTCGAGGCCCTGATGTCTGCCGAACAGACCTTATATATCAGCTATATCGGCCGCTCGATTCAGGATAATAGCGAACGTTACCCGTCGGTACTGGTACAAGAGCTGGCGGACTATATTGGCCAGAGTCACTGCCTGGAAGGTGATGAAGCGCTGGATTGCGACGCCAGCGAGCGGCGGGTCAAAGCGCACATCACCCATCTGCATACCAGGATGCCCTTCGATGCAGCCAATTTCCTCGACGATGAACATCGAAGCTATGCCCGGGAATGGCTGGCAGCTGCCAGCCAGCAAGGGGAGGCGCACAGTGACTTTATCCAGCCGCTGCCGGCGCCGCCCATTGACACCCTGCCGTTTGAGCAGCTGTTGCGCTTCTGGCAGCACCCGGTCCGGGCCTTTTTCCAGCAACGCCTGCGGGTTAACTTCCGCTCTGAAGAGAGCGATATCCCCGATGATGAACCCTTTACCCTGGAAGGGCTTAGCCGCTATCAGCTGAATCAACAGCTGCTGAATACCTTGATTGAACAACAGGATGCCGTAACGATGTATCGCCGTTTCCGGGCTGCGGGCGAGCTACCATTCGGTGCTTTTGGCGAGCTGGCCTGGGAGACGCAGCGTCAGGAGATGCAGAACCTTGCGGAGCGGGTTATTGCCAGCCGCCAGCCGGGGCAGAGCGTGGAAATCGATCTGCAATGTCACGGCGTTAACATTACGGGCTGGCTGCAGCAGGTACAATCGGACGGCCTGTTACGCTGGCGGCCTTCGCTGCTGAGCGTGGCGCAGGGGATGCAACTTTGGCTGGAACACCTTGTCTACTGTGCTGGTGGCGGAACCGGCGAAAGTCGGCTGTTGGTGCGAAAAGAAGGCGAGTGGCGTTTCCCACCGCTGGCGCAAGAACAGGCAAAGGCATATCTTGATGAACTGGTAGCGGGTTACCTGCAAGGCATGTCCAGACCGCTACTGCTGCTGCCTGAAAGCGGCGGCGCATGGCTAAAAGTCTGTTATGACGCTGAAAAGGATGTCATGTTAACGGACGAAGAGACACAACAAAAAGCGCGGAGTAAATTTCTTCAGGCCTATGAAGGCAATATGGTGGTCAGCGGTGAAGGTACCGATGTCTGGTATCAACGCCTGTGGCGCACTCTTGAACCGGAATACTATGACGAAATTATTACCCAAACACAGCGTTACCTGTTGCCGATATTTCGTTTCCATCAGTCCGAATAAATTGTAATAGTATAAAAATTGCGCAGATCAAGGTGTTCAATTATCATGCGCAACCAATCACGGACTGATGTGCACCGCGCCGATGCAACCGGCGCAAATTTGTTAATGATGAGGTTCGTGAATGCCCCGCAGTGTATGGTTCAAGGTTATTTTAGTGCTGGCGGCCCTTTGGGCGCCGTTAAGTCAGGCAGATACCGGATGGCAACCGATTCAGGACACTATCCGCAAAAGTGAAAAAGATCCCCGGCAGTATCAGGCAATTCGTCTGGATAATGGCATGGTGGTTCTGCTGGTTTCCGATCCGCAGGCGGTGAAATCGCTGTCTGCGCTGGTGGTGCCCGTGGGATCGTTGCAGGATCCCGTCGAACACCAGGGGCTGGCGCATTTCCTTGAGCACATGACGCTGATGGGCTCGCAAAAATACCCGCAGCCTGACAGCCTCGCCGAATTCCTCAAAATGCACGGCGGCAGTCATAACGCCAGTACCGCGCCTTATCGCACGGCGTTCTATCTTGAAGTCGAGAACGATGCGCTGGACGGTGCGGTCGATCGCCTGGCGGATGCCATCGCGGCCCCGTTGCTGGATAAAAAATATTCCGACCGCGAGCGCAACGCTGTCAATGCCGAGCTGACCATGGCGCGGACCCGGGACGGGATGCGTATGGCGCAGGTCAGTGCCGAAACTATTAACCCGGCTCACCCGGCATCACATTTTTCCGGTGGTAACCTCGACACGCTCAGCGACAAGCCCGGTAAACCGGTGCTCGAGGCCCTGCATGCTTTCCGTGATAGCTGGTACTCCGCGAACCTGATGAAAGCGGTGATTTACAGCAATAAACCGCTGCCGGAGCTGGCGAGTATCGCGGCTAATACCTATGGCCGGGTTCCCAACCACAATATCAGCAAACCGGAGATCACCGTTCCGGTGGTGACCGATGCGCAAAAGGGCATCATCATCCACTACGTCCCGGCGATGCCGCGTAAAGTGCTGCGCATTGAATTCCGTATTGATAACAATAGCGACCAGTTCCGCAGTAAAACCGACGAGCTGGTAACCTACATGATAGGGAACCGTAGCCCGGGGACCTTATCCGACTGGTTGCAGCAGCAAGGCCTGGTAGAAGGCATTCGTGCAGACTCCGACCCGGCGGTGAATGGCAACAGCGGCGTACTGGCGATTTCCGCGACCCTGACGGATAAAGGCCTGGCAAACCGCGATGAAGTCGCCGCGGCGATCTTCAGCTACCTTAACCTGCTGCGGAGTCAGGGCATCGACAAACGTTATTTCGATGAGCTGTCCCACGTTCTGGCGCTCGATTTTCGCTATCCCTCGATCAACCGCGATATGGACTATGTTGAATGGCTGGCGGATACCATGATCCGCGTGCCGGTAGAGCATACGCTGGACGTGGTGAATATTGCCGACCGGTACGACCCGCAGGCGATTAAAGACCGGCTGGCGATGATGACGCCGCAAAACGCCCGCGTCTGGTATATCAGCCCGCAGGAACCGCATAACAAAACCGCTTATTTTGTGAATGCGCCCTATCAGGTCGACAAGATTGGCACCCAGACCTTTAGCGACTGGCAGCAGAAGGCGAGCGCTATCGGCCTGAAACTGCCGGTGCTGAACCCCTATATTCCTGACGATTTTACGCTGATCAAAAGCGACAAAGCGTACCCGCATCCGCAGCTGATCGTGGATGAGCCGACACTGCGCGTGGTCTATGCGCCAAGCCAGTACTTCGCCAGTGAACCGAAGGCCGATGTCTCGCTGGTGCTGCGCAATCCGCAGGCCATGGATAGCGCCCGCAGTCAGGTGATGTTCGCCCTGAATGATTATCTGGCGGGTATCGCGCTCGACCAGCTCAGTAATCAGGCGGCGGTAGGCGGAATCAGTTTCTCTACTGGTGCCAATAACGGATTAATGGTCAATGCCAATGGCTACACCCAGCGTCTGCCGCAGCTGTTTACTGCGCTGCTGGATGGTTACTTCAGCTACACGCCAACCGAGGAACAGCTGGAGCAGGCGAAATCCTGGTACGCGCAGATGATGGACTCGGCGGAGAAAGGGAAAGCGTACGACATGGCGATTATGCCGGTGCAGATGCTGTCTCAGGTACCTTATTTCCAGCGGGAAGAGCGTCGTGGGCTTCTGCCATCTATCACTCTGAAAGAGGTGCTGGCCTACCGGGATAACCTGAAAGCCAAAGGGCGACCGGAGCTGATGGTCATCGGTAATCTCAGCGCCGAGCAGTCCACCGCTATGGCGCGCCAAATCCAGCAACAGCTGGGGGCCGATGGCAACGAGTGGTGTCGGAACAAAGATGTGCTGATCAACAGCCAACAGCTGGCGATTTTTGAAAAAGCCGGTAACAGCACCGACTCGGCGCTGGCCGCCGTCTTTGCGCCGCCGAATGTCGATGAGTACAGCAGTTCCGCTGCCAGCTCCCTGCTCGGGCAGATTATCCAGCCGTGGTTCTATACCCAACTGCGTACCGAAGAGCAGCTTGGATACGCGGTCTTTGCCTTCCCGATGAACATCGGTCGCCAGTGGGGGATGGGCTTCCTGTTGCAAAGCAGCGATAAACAGCCGGCGTTCCTCTGGCAGCGCTTTAAGGCCTTTTTCCCCACGGCTGAAGCCAAACTGCGGGCCATGAGTCCGGCTGAGTTTGCGCAAATCCAGCAGGCGGTGATTGGTCAGATGACTCAGGCGCCGCAAACCCTCGGCGGGGAAGCCTCGCAGCTGAGCAAAGATTTCGATCGCGGTAATATGCGTTTCGATTCACGTGATAAAGTAGTGGCTCAGATAAAACTGCTGACGCCGCAAAAACTTGCCGACTTCTTCCATCAGACGGTGGTGGATCCGCAAGGCATGGCGATATTGTCCCAGGTCTCCGGCAGCCAGAATGGCAAGACCGATTACGTCCACCCTGATGGTGGCAAAGTCTGGGAAAACGTCAGCGCATTGCAGAAATCCTTACCCCTGATGCGAGAGAACGAATGACCGAAACCGCCGAGCCTCTGAATCCTCTGCGCTTGCCCTTAACGGGCGAGCGCCTGATAGAAGCCTCTGCGGGCACCGGAAAAACCTTTACCATCGCCGCACTCTACCTGCGGCTGTTGCTGGGACTCGGCGGTGAATCCGCCTTTCCCCGGGCGGTCAGCGTGGAAGAGCTGCTGGTGGTGACCTTCACCGAGGCGGCCACCGAAGAACTCCGTGGCCGTATCCGCAGCAATATCCATGACCTGCGCATTGCCTGCTTGCGTGAAAGCACGACCGATCCCCTCTATGCTGCGCTGCTGACCGAAATCCCGGACAAAACCCAGGCGGCGAACACGCTGCTGCTGGCAGAACGGCAGATGGATGAAGCGGCGGTGTTCACCATTCACGGCTTCTGCCAACGGATGCTCAGCCTGAATGCCTTTGAATCAGGCATGTTGTTCGAACAGCAGCTGATCGAAGATGAATCCCGACTGCGCTACCAGGCCTGTGCCGACTTCTGGCGCCGCCACTGTTACCCGCTGCCGCGCGACATTGCCGCGGTGATCCACGAGGCATGGAAAGGCCCGCGCGATCTGTTGAAATCTCTCGATCGCTGGTTACAGGGCGAAGCCCCGCAGCTTAAATCCCCACCTGCGGCAGAAGAGACGCTGGCTGAACGTCATCAGCAAATCATCACCCGCATCAATGCGCTGAAAGCGCAGTGGCGCGAGCAGGTAGGCGAGATTGACGGCGTGCTGGAGAGTTCCGGTATTGACCGACGCAAGTTCAATCGTGGCAATCAGGGTAAATGGATCGACAAGATCAACGCCTGGGCCCAGGAGGAGACGCTAAGCTACCTGCTGCCCGACGCGCTGGAGAAATTCTCTCAGCCCTTCCTGTATGAACGCACCAAGGCTGACGGCGACCCGCCGGTGCATCCGCTGTTTAGCGCGGTGGAACAGCTGCTGGCCTCTCCGCTGACGCTGACGGATCTGGTGATTGCCAGGGCGATGGTGGAGATCCGCGACGCCGTGGCGCGGGAAAAACGTCGCCGCGGCGAGCTGGGTTTTGACGACATGCTCAGCCGGTTGGATGATGCGCTGCATAGCGAAAGCGGAGACGCGCTGGCCAGCGCTATCCGCCAGCGTTTCCCGGTGGCGATGATCGATGAATTCCAGGATACCGATCCGCAGCAGTATCGCATTTTCCGCCGCATCTGGCGGCACCAGCCGGAGACGGCGCTGCTGTTGATCGGCGATCCCAAACAGGCCATCTATGCCTTCCGCGGGGCGGATATTTTCACCTATATGAAAGCCCGTGGTGACGTTGCGGCTCACTATACGCTGGATACCAACTGGCGTTCTGCCCCCGGGATGGTGGGCAGCGTTAACCGCCTGTTTGGCCTCAGCGACAACCCTTTTATGTTCCGGGAAATCCCCTTTTTGCCGGTCAAAGCGGCCGGGAAGAATCACGGATTGCGGTTTACCGTGGATAACGCCGCGGTGCCGGCGATGAACATCTGGCTGATGCCGGGGGAGGCCGTCGGGGCAGGCGAGTATCAGGCGTATATGGCGCAACTGTGCGCGGCGCAAATTCGTGACTGGTTAAGCGCCGGTCAGCAGGGAAGTGCACTGCTCTGGCGCGGCGAAGATGCCCGGCCGGTCCAGGCCTCGGATATGACGGTGCTGGTGCGTAACCGCCAGGAAGCCTCGTTGATCCGGGATGCCTTGCGGGCGCTGGCGATCCCGTCGGTATACCTCTCGAACCGCGACAGCGTGTTTGAAACCCCGGAAGCGCAGGAGATATTGTGGATCCTGCAGGCGGTGCTGGCCCCGGAGCGCGAAAATACACTGCGTAGCGCGCTGGCGACATCGGTCTTTGGCCTGAACGCGCTGGATATTGAGAGCCTTAATCAGGACGAACGCGCGTGGGATGCGCTGGTTGAGGAGTTCAGCGAATATCGACAAATCTGGCGCCAGCGTGGCGTCATGCCGATGCTGCGGGCGCTCATGAGCGCGCGGAAAATTGCGGAAAACCTGCTGGTGACGGTCGGCGGCGAGCGCCGGTTAACGGATATTCTGCATATCAGCGAACTGCTTCAGGAAGCGGCCAGTCAACTGGAGAGCGAACATGCGCTGGTCCGTTGGTTGACGCAGCATATCGCCGAACCGGACAGCAATGCCTCAAGCCAGCAGATGCGCCTGGAGAGCGACAAGCACCTGGTGCAAATCGTCACTGTGCATAAATCGAAAGGTCTGGAATACCCGTTGGTCTGGCTGCCGTTTATCGCGCGTTTTCGTAAGCAGGATCAGGCGTTTTATCACGACCGTGACTCCTTTGCCGCGGTACTTGACCTCGACGAGAACGAAGGCAGTCTGGAGCTGGCGGAAGCGGAGCGCCTGGCGGAGGACTTACGTCTGCTGTACGTCGCGCTGACTCGTGCGGTCTGGCACTGCAGTCTCGGCGTCGCGCCGCTCAGTACCCGCCGTAGCGACAAACCTGGCGCCAGTGATTTTCACCAAAGCGCCCTGGGACGCCTGTTGCAGAGCGGCGAAGCGATGGATGCCGCCGGGCTGACGGCGCGTCTGCAGGCTTTATGCTGCGAAGATATTGCGCTGCAAACCCCGGCGGCGCTGGACCCAACGCCCTGGCAGGCGCCGCAGGAGTCGTTGCCGCCGCTGTCAGCGAGATTCCTGGCGCGCCAGGTGACGGACGACTGGCGCGTCACCAGCTATTCCGGGTTACAGCAACATGGTCATAGCCAGGCCCAGGATCTGCTGCCTCGTCTTGACGTCGATGCCGCTGGCGTTGGTGAGGTGGCCGACGATCCACAGCTCACTCCGCATCAGTTCCCACGTGGCGCATCGCCGGGAACCTTCCTGCACAGCCTGTTTGAAGACCTCGATTTTACCCAGCCGGTGCCGGCTGAGTGGATGGCGGCACAGCTGCAGTCCGGCGGTTTCGGCGAACAGTGGACGCCGGTCCTGACCCAGTGGCTGGACGACGTACTGCGTACGCCGTTGCCGGGCGCCGGTATTGCGCTAAATCAGCTTAGCGCGGGCGATAAACAGGTGGAGATGGCATTCTACTTGCCCATTGAACAGCCTCTGGACCCGCAGCGGCTGGATGCCTTGATTCGCCGCTACGATCCCCTCTCCGTCGATTGCCCACCGCTGGATTTCCGCCAGGTTCGCGGCATGTTAAAAGGCTTTATTGACCTCGTGTTCCGCCATAACGGCCGCTACTACCTGCTGGATTACAAATCGAACTGGCTGGGACCCGACCGCGAGGCCTACACCCGTCAGGCGATGGAGCAGGCCATGCGCGGGCATCGCTACGATTTGCAGTACCAGCTTTATAGCCTGGCGCTGCACCGCTATTTGCGCCACCGCATTGCTGACTACCAATATGAACACCATTTCGGTGGCGTGATTTATCTCTTTTTGCGCGGCATGGATGGCCAGGGCGGCGAACAGGGGATATTTACCACCCGTCCCGTTCAGCCACTGATTGAAGGCCTGGATGCGCTGTTTGCCGGAGACGTTCAGGAGAACATGTCATGACAATGGATGAACTGTTGCTGGAAGCGGCAAATCAACGGGTATTGCGCCCGCTAGACGTGCAGTTCGCGCTGATGGTGGCCCACGATGCGCATCCGGCGGTGAAACTGGCGGCTGCGGTGCTGAGTCGTGATGCCGGAGAAGGCCATGTTTGTCTGCCAGTGTCGCGCTTGTGCTCAGCGGAATTTCTGAGTGGTAAAGCCAGCGAGATGCGCGAGCAACTGCTGGCGCTGGCGGGATCGCCGGATGACTGGCCGGCGCTGCTGCTGGCATCACCTGCGGTTAGCGTCGGCGATCGCCCAACGCCGATGATCCTCTGCGGCGAACGGCTCTATCTCAATCGCATGTGGCGAAATGAGCTGACCGTGGCCCATTTCTTTACCGATGCGAACGAGGTTATCGAGGTGGACGATGCCCAGCTGGCCGCCACGCTGGATGCCCTGTTCCCGACAAGCGATGAGACCGACTGGCAAAAAGTCGCCGCTGCGGTTGCGTTGACCCGCCGTATATCGGTGATTTCAGGCGGCCCCGGTACCGGAAAAACCACCACCGTCGCCAGGCTGCTGGCGGCGTTGATTCAGACCACTCGCCAGCCCCGTTGTCGTATCCGTTTGGCGGCCCCGACCGGGAAAGCCGCCGCCAGATTAACCGAATCGCTGGGGGAAGCGCTGCGTCGTCTCCCGCTGAGCGATGAACAAAAAGCGCTGCTGCCCAGCGAGGCCAGTACGCTGCACCGTCTGCTGGGCGCCCAGCCTGGCAGCCAACGTCTGCGTTATCACGCCGGTAACCCGTTGCATCTGGACGTGCTGGTCGTGGATGAGGCCTCAATGATTGACCTGCCGATGATGGCGCGACTGATTGACGCGTTGCCGGAACACGGGCGGGTTATTTTCCTCGGCGACCGCGATCAGCTGGCGTCGGTAGAGGCCGGGGCGGTGCTTGGCGATATCTGTGCCTGGGTGAATGCCGGCTATACCGCCGGGCGTGCAGCGCAGCTGACGAAACTGACCGGCTATCCGCTGCCTGCCGGCGAAGGTGAGGTTGCCGGTGCGCTGCGCGACAGCCTGTGCCTGCTGCAAAAAAGCTATCGTTTTGGTCGTCATTCCGGGATCGGCAATCTGGCGCGTGCGGTGAATAATGGCGATCGTCAGGGGGTCAGGGCGACGTTACGCCAGCCGTTTGACGATATCGTTTTGCATCCGCTAAGCACCACCGAGGAGTACTCTGCGATGCTCGCCCAGTCTCAGGATGGGTATAGCCGCTATTTACAGCTGCTGCGTGAACGGGCGGAGCCCGAAGCGCTGCTCGCCGCTTTCGCGGAGTTCCAGCTGCTGTGCGCCCTGCGTGATGGCCCATATGGCGTTAGCGGCGTCAATGAGCAGCTAGAGCAACGGCTAAACCGCAACCGGGCGATTTCGTTGCTGCGCCATTCGCGTTGGTACGAAGGACGGCCGGTGATGATTTCGCGCAACGATAGTGCATTAGGGCTGTTTAATGGCGATATCGGCATTGCGCTGGAACGAGGGGAAGGGCTGCGGGTCTGGTTCCCGATGCCGGATGGCAGTATCAAGTCGGTACAGCCGAGTCGTTTGCCAGAGCATGACACCGCGTGGGCGATGACGGTGCATAAATCACAAGGTTCAGAGTTTGATCATGCGGCACTGATTCTGCCAGCGAAGAGCGTCCCGCTGGTGACCCGCGAGCTGGTCTATACCGCGATCACCCGCGCAAAACAGCGTTTATCGATGTATGCCGACGAGCAGGTACTGCTCCAGGCCATCGTTGCCCGCACCGAGCGGCGCAGTGGGCTGGCGGATATCTTCGCCAGTCATCAATAGTCGGCAGTAGCCCGGATACGGCGTTTACGTCGTTATCCGGGAAGGTTGCTTTAGCCGAGGTCGGCCATCATCACTTTTGAACGGCGCTGATAGTTGTACATCTCTTTCTTACTTTCCGGCAGCAGGTCGATATCCACTGGCGTGAAGCCGCGCTCCTGGAACCAGTGAATGCTGCGGGTGGTGAGAACAAACAGTTTGCTCAGCCCCATCTGTTTCGCCTGGGTGGCAATCCGGTTCAGCAGCACTTCGCCGCGGGATGAACTACGGTAATCCGGATGCACCGCCACGCAGGCCATTTCACCGATTTTCTCTTCCGGGAACGGATAAAGTGCGGCGCAGGCAATGGTGGTGTTATCGCGCTGAATAATGGTGAACTTATCGATCTCCATTTCCAACTGCTCACGGGAGCGGCGCACCAGAATCCCCTGTTGCTCCAGCGGGCTAATCAGTTCGAGGATCCCGCCGATATCGTTAATGGTGGCGCGGCGAATCTGCTCCGCACTCTCCATCACGATCTGGGTCCCGATGCCGTCGCGTGAGAACAGCTCCTGCAACAGTGCGCCATCTTCCTGATAGCTGATCAGGTGGCAGCGACGGACGCCGCTACGACAGGCTTTCACTGCGCCACGCAGAAAACGCACCGTGCCGGAGTTGTAATCTTCTTCCGCTTCCAGCTCTTCCACCCGAACCTGGGCTTCGTTTGGGAAGAGCTCGGGAACAATCTCGCCATCCTGGTTGTAAACGCCTTGCGAGGAGCAGAAGCCGATCATTTTCTCGGCTTTCAGCTTAATCGCCAGTTGGGTGGCGATCTCTTCCGAGGTCAGATTGAAGCTTTCGCCGGTCACCGAAACGGCAACCGGTCCCATCAGGACGATGGCGCCGTTATCCAGCTGACGATGGATAGCTTCTTCATCGATGCGACGAATGCGCCCGCTATGGCAATAATCAACGCCGTCATCAACGCCCAGCGGCTGGGCGATAATAAAGTTGCCGCTCACCACGTTAATATGGGCGCCCTGTAACGGGGTATTGTTCAGGCTCATCGACAGGCGCGCGGTAATTTCCAGCTGCAGCATACCGGCAGCCTGCTTCACCAGTTCGAGGGTTTTGGCGTCGGTTACGCGGGTCTGTTTATGGTAGACCGGTTCGTGACGGTGCTCCGACAGATTGGCATCAATCTGCGGACGGGCGCCATAGACCACCACCAGGCGGATGCCCAGGCTGTGTAACAGACCAATGTCATTGACTATGCTGGAGAAATTTTCATGCTCAATCGCTTCACCGCCAAGCATGATGACAAACGTTTTTCCCCGATGGGCGTTAATATAGGGGACTGAATGGCGGAATCCTTCTACCAGTTCGGTGCGACGTTCCTTCACCATGACAAACCCTCAATGCATGATTATTCGTAATAAGTGTATTTTTATTCTGTTTTGCGATTAAACGCAAGCCCAAATTTAGGGCTAAATTGATAATAATCTGTGGCCAAATACGCGTTCTCTAAGTTTGTTTACCCTTTTATTGATGACAGGTTATGCCGCTTTGGTTAAAGTTTCTGGTCAATCTGTTTGTTTTGAATACCAGTACGTTTTATTGCTTGGGAGTGGCATGCCGGGATACAAGTCAGGATTAAGCCGCCGTCGCCTGTTAAAAGGGGCGGGTGCGATGTGGTTAATGAGCGTCAGCCCGATCGGTTTTGCTGCGGCGGCGCAGGTCGTCGACGTCCGCGTCTGGCCGTCGTCAACCTATACCCGCGTGACGGTAGAATCTAATCATGTGCTGAAATACCGGCAGTTTGCTTTGAGCAATCCGGAACGGCTGGTGGTGGATCTGGAAGGGGTGAACCTGAACTCCGTGCTAAAAGGCATGGGGGGGAGCATCCGCGATGACGATCCCTATATTAAATCCGCGCGCGTCGGGCAATTTGATCCCCAGACCGTACGGATGGTGTTTGAGCTGAAGCAAAACGTCAAACCGCAACTGTTTGCCCTGGCGCCGGTGGCCGGCTTTAAAGAGCGTCTGGTGATGGATCTCTATCCGTCCAACGCCACCGATGTGCAGGATCCTCTGCTGGCCCTGCTGGAAGATTACAACAAAGGCGACCTCGAACGGCAGGTGCCGCCTGCGGAGAGCGGCCCGAAGCCGGGGAAAGCCGGGCGCGATCGGCCGATTGTGATCATGCTCGATCCGGGCCACGGCGGCGAAGATTCCGGCGCGGTAGGCAAATACCATACCCGCGAGAAAGACGTGGTGCTGCAGATTGCCCGCCGGCTACGGGCGTTAATCGAAAAAGAGGGCAATATGCGGGCCTACATGACCCGCAATGAAGATGTCTTCATTCCGTTAAAGGTGCGCGTTGCCAAGGCGCAAAAACAGCGCGCCGATCTGTTCGTCTCCATTCACGCCGATGCCTTTACCAGCCGGCAGCCACGGGGTTCTTCGGTCTTTGCCCTGTCGACCAAAGGGGCGACCAGTACCGCCGCTAAGTATCTCGCGCAAACCCAGAACGCCTCTGACCTGGTGGGGGGCGTCAGCAAGAGCGGCGATCGCTACGTCGACCATACGATGTTCGATATGGTGCAGTCGCTGACCATCGCCGATAGCCTGAAATTTGGGAAAGCGGTGCTGCAAAAAATGGGTAAAGTGAATAACCTGCATAAAAACCAGGTCGAGCAGGCGGGCTTTGCGGTGCTGAAAGCGCCGGATATTCCGTCGATCCTCGTGGAGACGGCGTTTATCAGTAACGTTGAAGAAGAGCGTAAGCTGAAAACCGCCACCTTCCAGCAACAGGTTGCCGAGTCCATTCTTGCAGGGATCAAAGCCTACTTCGCTGATGGCGCAACGCTGGCAAGACGCGGTTAATCAATACGGGAGCAGGAAATGGCGCTACTGAAGAGCGCGCATGGCGGTAATACCCGGGAAGCCGCAGCGCTGCTGGGGATTACGGCGGAACAGCTGCTGGATTTTAGCGCCAATATTAATCCGGCCGGCATGCCGGAAAGCCTCAGGCGCGCGCTGATCGATAACCTCGCGTGCGCCCAGCATTACCCCGATCTTGATTATCAGCAGCTGCATCTTGCTCTGGCCGAACATCACCAGATCCCCGCCGCCTGGATCCTCGCGGGCAATGGCGAAACCGAGTCCATTTTTACGCTGGTCAACGGCCTGAAACCGCGTTCGGCGATGGTGGTGACGCCTGGTTTTGCGGAGTATCGCCGCGCGCTGCTGGCGATTGATTGCGTTCCCCGGAGCTATGCGCTGCGTGAAGAAGATGACTGGCAACTGACCGAGGCCATTCTTGAGGTGCTGACGCCAGATCTGGACTGTCTGTTCCTTTGTACCCCCAATAATCCTACCGGCCTGCTGCCGGAACGCCCGCTGCTGGAGGCCATTGCCGCCCGCTGCCAGACCGCCGGTATTGCGCTGATTCTGGACGAAGCGTTTCTTGATTTTATTCCCGACCAGACAGGGTTTATCCCTTTCCTGCAGCACAATCCGCATATCTGGGTGCTACGGTCGCTCACCAAGTTTTACGCTATTCCTGGCCTACGACTGGGCTATCTGGTGAACAGCGATGAACAGGCCGTGGCCCGACTGCGCGAGAAGCAGATGCCCTGGTCGATCAATGCTTTTGCCGCGCTGGCCGGCGAGGTCGTCCTCAAGGATCGCGCTTATCAACAGGCGACCTGGCAATGGCTGGCGCAGGAGGGGGCACGCTTTTACCAGGCGTTGAACCAGCTTGATGATCTGACCGTCTATCCGGGGCGGGCCAACTATCTGTTTTTACGCTGTAATCGCCTGGGGCTGGACCTGCAACAGGCGTTGTTGCAGCAGCATATTTTAATTCGCAGCTGCGCGAACTATCCGGGCCTGGGTGAGGGTTATTATCGTGTGGCGATTCGCAGTACGGAAGAGAATCAGCGCCTGCTTGCGGCACTCCGTGCTATCTTCGCCGTCGATGTTTAACGCGGCAAGCGACCGACACCGCCCTATGGCATAATAGCGCCCCTGGTGCCTCCATCATCAGGGCAGATTCTCATCAACAGGTGCCAGGGAAGGGGGGATATTCCCCCACAGCGACCACTCTGAACAGGAACAGGGTATGGCGGTAACACTCCATCCATACATTTTCATTCACCGGCTGGCAACCGCGAGGCGTAAGTCATGACGCTGCTGGCCTGGTGTGTCGCCTGGGTTCTCGATGTTTTGATCGGCGATCCCCCGCGTTGGCCGCATCCGGTGCGCTGGATGGGCAATCTCATTACCGTTATTCAGTCTCTCGTCCGTCGACACTGCCGCAGCGACCGCGCGCTGCGCATCGGCGGCGCGCTGCTGTGGCTGGCCGTCGTCGGACTGACGTGGGGCCTGAGCTGGGCGGTGCTGAATGTCGCCCGGCATATCCATCCCTGGCTTGGCTGGGGAATTGAAGTGTGGCTGATCTTTACGCTGCTGGCCGGACGTTGCCTTGCGGACTCTGCCCGGGAGGTCGAACGTCCACTGCGGGCTGGCGACCTGGCGCAAAGCCGCGAAAAGCTCTCCTGGATTGTCGGGCGCGATACCTCTCAACTGCAGCCTGAACAGATTAACCGCGCGGTGGTGGAAACGGTGGCCGAGAACACCGTAGATGGCATTATTGCGCCGCTGTTCTTCCTGTTGCTGGGCGGTGTGCCGCTGGCGATGGCCTACAAAGCGGTGAACACCCTCGACTCGATGGTGGGGTATAAGCATCAAAAATACCGCGCCATTGGTATGGTCAGCGCCCGTCTCGACGACATCGCAAATTATATTCCCGCCCGCCTGAGCTGGCTGCTGATCGGCTTCGCGGCGTTCTTATGCCGTAACGACGGCGCGCGTGCCCTGCGGATCGGCTGGCGCGATCGCTATTGTCACAGCAGCCCCAATTGCGCATGGTCAGAAGCCAGCGTGGCGGGGGCACTAGGGATTCGCCTCGGTGGCCCGAATGACTATTTTGGCGAGCGGGTTGAAAAGCCGTGGATTGGCGACGCCGTGCGCGATATTTCGGTCGATGATATTCCCCGAACCATTCGCCTGATGTGGGTCGCCTCAACCTTAGCCCTGGTACTGTTTATGGTGCTGCGCTATCTGTGGTCAGGAGCTGCCTGAGCGCCGGCAGAGAACACAAAATGGATTGTAATGACATGCGAGAAACCGCGAGCGAGGAAGCCTTATGAAGCAGGCAATTATGTTGCAGGGGACGGCGTCCGATGTCGGCAAAAGCGTGCTGGTGGCCGGATTATGTCGAATTTTTTATCAGGATGGCCTGCGCACGGCGCCGTTTAAATCGCAGAATATGGCCCTGAACTCCGGTATTACCGCCGACGGGAAAGAGATGGGGCGGGCGCAGATTTTCCAGGCCGAAGCGGCCGGTATTGCGCCGGACGTGCGCATGAACCCGATACTGCTGAAACCGACCAGCGATCTCAAAGCCCAGGTGGTGCTGATGGGGAAAGTGGCCACCAACATGGACGCGGTGAGCTACCACGAGTACAAACCGCGCCTGCGCGAGCAAATCCTTGAGGTCTATCGTAGCCTGGCACAGGAGTACGATGTCATGGTTCTGGAAGGGGCCGGCAGTCCGGCGGAGATCAACCTGCGCGACCGAGATATCGTCAACATGGGCATGGCGGAGATGGCGCAATGTCCGGTGATCCTTGTTGCCGATATCGATCGCGGCGGGGTGTTTGCCGCCATCTACGGCACTCTGGCGCTGCTGCAGGAGCAAGAGCGCGCCAGGGTTAAAGGGGTGATCATCAATAAATTCCGCGGCGATATCGCGCTGCTCTACTCCGGGATCGAACAGATCGAAGCATTAACCGGCGTTCCCGTGCTGGGCGTGCTGCCGTGGCTGGAGGTCGACCTGGAAGATGAAGACAGCGTCGCGTTGCAGAAAGGCAAATACCTGAGCACCGCGCAGCGTGAGATAGACATCGCGGTTATTCAGCTACCCCATACCTCGAACTTCACCGATTTCAACGCGCTGGCGGCGCAGCCGGATGTCCGCGTCCGTTACGTCCGTTATCCGCAGGATCTGGCGGGCTGCGATCTGGTGATTCTGCCCGGCAGCAAAAATACACTGGGCGATCTACTGTGGCTGCGCGAAAGCGGGATGGAGCAGGCGGTGCTGCAGGCGCATCAGCAGGAGATCCCTGTTCTGGGGATCTGCGGGGGATATCAGATGCTGGGCGAGACGATCGTCGATGGCGTCGAGTCCGGTCTGGAGACATTGCCCGGACTGGGCCTGCTTAATACCGTGACCCGGTTTGCCCACCATAAAACCACCACCCAGGTTGAGGCGACGATGTCGGCTGTTCTGCCGGGTTGGCTGGCAGGTGTTGGCGGATTGCGCGTACGCGGCTATGAAATTCACATGGGAGAGACGGTGCTCCACGGAGACAACCAGCCGGTGATGGCGCTGGAGAAAAACGGCCAGCGGGTTGCGGACGGAGCAATGACCGCCGATGGCCAGGTATGGGGCACCTATCTGCACGGGCTGTTCGACAGCGATGATTTCACCCGCGCGCTGGTCAACGGCCTGCGTATGCGTAAAGGGCTGGACGCGCTGGATCTGGCGGTCCATTACGCACAATACAAATCACAGCAGTTTGATGTGCTGGCCGCCGCTATGCGCCAGCATATTGATATCGAAAAAATTTACCATATTATGCAGCAGCATCAGGAGCCATCATGCTGATTCTGGTTACCGGCGGCGCCCGTAGCGGCAAGAGCCGCCATGCCGAAGCGCTGATTGCCGATTCGCCGCAGGTTCTGTACATCGCGACGTCGCAGATTATTGATGACGAAATGGCCGAGCGGATCCAGCATCACCGCGATAGCCGACCGGCGCACTGGCGGACCGCCGAGCGCTGGCAGCATCTCGATGAACTGATTACGCCGCACAACGACCCGCAGGAAGCGGTGTTGCTGGAGTGCATCACCACCATGGTGACTAACCTGCTGTTTGCTCAGGGCGGCGAGAGTTCCCCGGACAACTGGGATTTTGCGGCGATGGAGCGGATGATAGACGACGAGATCCACATGCTGATCGCCGCCTGCCAGCGTTGCCCGTCGACGGTGGTGCTGGTCACCAATGAGGTGGGGATGGGTATTGTCCCGGAAAATCGTCTTGCACGGCATTTCCGCGACATTGCCGGGCGGGTCAACCAGCGTCTGGCGTCAGCAGCGGATGAAGTCTGGTGGGTAGTATCAGGTATTGGAGTCAAAATTAAATGATCAAATTATTCTGGGCAACGCTCTCTTTTATCAGCCGTTTACCGGTGCCGGGCCGCTGGTCGCAAGGGCTTGAGATCGAAAACTACGTGCGCGGGATTGTGATGTTCCCGCTGGTCGGGGTCTTGCTGGGTGGGCTGAGCGGACTGGTATTTCTGGCCGTGGCGTCGTGGTGCGGCGTGCCGCTGGCGGCGCTGTTCTGTGTGCTGGCGCTGGCGCTGCTGACCGGTGGTTTTCATCTTGATGGTCTGGCCGACACCTGCGACGGGGTGTTTTCCGCCCGTGGCCGGGAACGGATGCTGGAGATCATGCGTGACAGTCGGCTGGGTACCCACGGCGGGCTGGCGCTGATTTTTGTCCTGCTGGCAAAAGTGTTGGTGATTAGCGAACTGGCGCTGCGCGGGGCACCGGTACTGGCTGCGCTGGCGGCTGCCTGTGCGGCGGGGCGAGGTGTCGCCGTACTGCTGATGTATCACCATCGCTATGCCCGTGAAGAGGGGCTGGGCAATGTGTTTATTGGCAAAGTGAGCGGTAAACAAACCTGCGTGACGCTAGGCGTGACTGCCATTCTTGCGGCTATATTGCTGCCCGGTATGCAGGGCGTCTTAGCGTTGGGGGTCACCATGGTGGCAATTTTTGCTATTGGGCAATTATTGAAACGTACCCTGGGCGGGCAAACCGGCGACACGCTGGGAGCCGCGATAGAACTGGGTGAGCTGATTTTCCTGCTGGCGCTGTTGTGAGTCAGGACAAATGACCGTGCGCCATGGTCGCTCCGCATGGGGTGGCGATGGCGTATCTGGCATCAAAGTTATTGGATGGTTATGAGGATGAGTGTGTCGCAGAAACAAAAAAACACCCGTCAGGGTGTTCATTGTGTTGGTTGCGGGGGCCGGATTTGAACCGACGACCTTCGGGTTATGAGCCCGACGAGCTACCAGGCTGCTCCACCCCGCGTCCGTGGATGCGCACTATACTCCGCTAACGTTCTGATGCAACCCTTTTTCATCTAAAACAGCAATTTTGTAATAACTGATGTATAAAAGAGCGCTTTTAGATTGTTTTTTGCTCAAATTTGTATTTGTGATGCTTTAGCGCATTTCAATAGCCCTGGGGGTTTGTTATCTTCCCTCCTCACGAACCGCGACTAAGCAGCGTAAAGAAGAGATACCATGAAAGGACGTTGGGCAAAGTATGTAGTGACCGGGGCAATGATGGCAATGCTTGCCGCTTGCTCCTCAAAACCGACCGATCGCGGCCAGCAGTATAATGAAGGGAAGTTAACCCAGCCGTTTTCGCTGGTTAACCAGCCTGATGCGGTGGGTTCGCCCATTAACGCCGGTGACTTCTCCGAGCAGGTCAGGCAGATTCGCAGTGCCTCACCGCGCCTCTATAATAGCCAGAGCAACGTTTATAGCGCGCTGCAGCAGTGGTTAAGCGCCGGTGGTGATACTCGTACCTTAAGCCAGTACGGTATTGACGCCTGGCAGATGCAGGGTGCCGATAGCTACGGTAACGTGCAGTTCACCGGCTACTACACCCCGGTGGTGCAGGCGCGCCATACCCGCCAGGGTGAATTCCAGTACCCGATTTATCGCATGCCGCCGAAGCGCGGTAAGCTGCCGTCCCGCGCCAGCATTTATGCCGGTGGACTGAGCGACGCCTATATTCTGGCCTACAGCAATTCGCTGATGGACAACTTTATTATGGACGTACAGGGCAGCGGCTATATTGATTTTGGCGACGGCTCGCCGCTGAACTTCTTCAGCTATGCCGGCAAAAACGGCTGGTCTTACCGCAGTATTGGTAAAGTACTGATCGACCGCGGCGAAGTGAAGAAAGAAGATATGTCGATGCAGGCGATTCGTGAATGGGGCGAAACCCATAGCGAAGCACAAGTGCGTGAACTGCTCGAACAGAACCCGTCGTTCGTCTTCTTTAAACCGCAGTCTTTCGCACCGGTGAAAGGGGCGAGCGCCGTTCCGTTGATTGGCCGTGCGTCGGTGGCCTCTGACCGCAGCATTATTCCGCCGGGGACTACCCTGCTGGCAGAAGTGCCGCTGCTGGATAATAACGGCAAGTTTAACGGTCAGTACGAACTGCGTCTGATGGTGGCTCTGGATGTGGGCGGGGCAATTAAAGGACAGCACTTCGATATTTATCAGGGCATTGGGGCGGACGCTGGCCATCGTGCCGGTTGGTATAACCACTATGGCCGCGTATGGGTGCTGAAGAACGCACCGGGCGCTGGCAACGTCTTTAGCGGTTAACGCCTCCTTTTCCTCGTTCCCCGGTCGCCGCTGTGCGTACCGGGGCGACGGTAGCCCGCGACGGCGCCTGTGGCACCCTCCGGGTTTTTCCACTTATTCTGAGGTTTTATGTCTGTTGTAATCAGCGATGCCTGGCGCCAGCGTTTTGGCGGTACGGCGCGTTTATATGGTGAAAAAGCGTTGCTGTGTTTTGCGCAGGCGCACGTCTGCGTCGTTGGCATTGGCGGCGTTGGCTCCTGGGCGGCGGAAGCGCTGGCTCGAACCGGTATTGGCGCGATCACTCTCATCGACATGGACGATGTCTGTGTTACCAACACCAACCGGCAGATTCACGCCCTGGGCGGCAACGTCGGGCTGGCGAAAGCTGAGGTGATGGCCGAGCGTATCCGCCTGATTAACCCGGAATGCCGGGTGACGGTGATTGACGATTTTGTCACGCCGGAAAACGTGGCTGAGTATATGGGTGCCGGTTATAGCTACGTGATTGATGCTATCGATAGCGTGCGTCCCAAGGCGGCGCTGATTGCCTGGTGTCGCCGTAATAAAGTGCCGCTGGTGACCACCGGCGGTGCGGGCGGGCAAATCGACCCGACGCAGATTCAGGTGGCTGATCTAGCGAAAACTATCCAGGATCCGCTGGCGGCGAAGCTGCGTGAGCGGCTGAAAGGGCAGTTTGGCGTGGTGAAAAACAGCAAAGGTAAGCTGGGGATTGATTGCGTCTTCTCTACCGAAGCGCTGGTCTATCCGCAGGCCGACGGCAGCGTATGCGCCATGAAGAGCACCGCCGAAGGCCCGAAACGGATGGATTGCGCCTCCGGGTTTGGCGCGGCGACGATGGTGACCGCCACCTTTGGCTTTGTTGCCGTATCCCATGCATTGAAGAAAATGCTGGCGAAGGCCGAACGTCAGGGATAAGCGTTTTGCTTTCCCCGGCCAGGCGCCGTGCCAGCCGGGGGAATCAGTTGCTATACCTCGCGGGCGGCGGCAAGCACCGCAGCGCTGAGGGCCGACAGCCCCTGGCTGCGTGAAGCACTCAGCTGAGCGCGAAGCCCCAGCTCATCAAACAACGCCAGCGGATCCTGCGCCAGCAGCTCGGCTGCGCTTTTGCCTTCAACGGCGGTCAGCAGCACCGCCAGTAGCCCACGCACGATGCGCCCTTCGCTGTCGCCGAAGAAATGCAGCCTGCCATCAACCACCTGATATCCCAGCCAGACGCGGTTCTCACAGCCGGCGATCTCCCGAGCCTGAGCTTTTAATTCGTCGCTCAGCGCGGGAAGCTTTTTGCCGAGTAAAATCAGTTGCCGGTATTTATCCTCCCACTGGGTCAGCGGGACGAAGGTTTGCCGTAACGTTGCATCGGTGACGGCAGTGCCGAACGGATGTGAAGCTGTCATTAATCCACCAGTATTTCCAGGGCGCGGTCAACGGCGTGAACCAGCGCGTAAACATCGTCCTGGGTATTATAAGGGGCAAACGAGGCCCGCAGGGTACCGCTGACGCCCAGTGCCGCCAGCAGCGGTTGGGCGCAGTGCTGCCCGGCGCGTAACGCAATACCGGACTCTGCCAGCAGGGTGACCATATCGCTGTGGTGTACGCCGGCGAAATCAAAGGCCAACAGGCTGGAATCCTGGCAGCGGAACGAACGGAACCCCGGTCGTTTGGCCAACGCCTCTTCGGCCAGCGTCGCCAGGCTACGACTCCAGCTTTCGGCCTGGGTGATATCGCAATCTTCCAGCCACTCCAGCGCCGCGCTCAGGCCAATCACCCCGGCGACGTTGGGCGTACCCGCTTCCAGGCGATAGGGCACCGGCTGGGTGGTGAATCCTTCGAAGGTCACCTGCGAAATCATCTTGCCGCCGCCGAGCCACGGTGACATGGCGTCGAGGAGATCGCTTTTGCCATAGAGCACGCCAATCCCGGTCGGGCCATACAGTTTATGGCCCGAAAAAGCATAAAAATCGATATCCAGCGCCTGTACGTCGGCGGGGAAATGAACTGCGCCTTGCGCCCCGTCTACCATGACCACCATCCCGGCATCATGGGCGTGACGAATCGCGCTCGCCAGGTCCGGACAGCCGCCGGTGACGTTGGACATCTGACCGATCGCCAGCAGCCGGCTGCGCGGGGTGATCAACGAAGGCAGCAGGGTGACATCCGGTAGGCGATCGGCGCCGATCGGCAGTTTAACGATCCGCGCACCGGTCTGCTCTGCCACCATCAGCCAGGGCACCAGGTTGGCATGATGCTCCGCCTCGCTGACGATGATCTCATCGCCGGGCTTCAGGCGCGGGCGAAGATAGCTTTGCGCCACCATATTAATGGCTTCTGTGGTGCCGCGGGTCCAGACGATGTCTTTGGCGGATGGCGCGTTGAGCAGCGTTGCCACGCGTTCACGGGCATCTTCATAGCGCTCGGTCAGCCGCTGGGCAGCAGCGAACTGGCTGCGATGCACGTTACCTGCGCTAAGGCGATAAAACTGGTCGCTGGCGTCGATCACTGCAAGCGGCTTCAGCGCCGTCGCAGCGCTATCAAGGTAAACGCCAGCATCGGCCAGCGCAGGAAACTGGGCGCGAAATTGCGCAGGGTTGAATGCGTTCATGGAGCTCGAATTATTTAGGTTATATACGACGATCGTCGCGCAAATTAGCCATCAGGGCAAGGCTGGAGAGAGCAAGAGTGTGGGGAATTGTGAGCAAGCGGTGACGGACAGGCAAAAAAAAGCACCGCTTGTTGCGGTGCTACATTAAATCACTATGGACAGACAGGGTAAATGTACAGGAAGTGAAAAGGGGTAGCTTAGCTACCATGGTCCGCAAAGACAGACCAATTGCAAACACAACAACACAACATCACAACCGTAAGCCAAAAGCTTGTTGGAACACGCATTCCAAAAAAAGCTCTTCGTTCCGGCTCAGGAAGTGCCGCCACTATAGGTATTTGCTGGTAGAACCTCAACGGACAAATTATAATGTCTCAGATAAAAAAAACTAATAGGTTAACTGTTGTTTCCTGTTTGTTAAATTGCCTTAACATCTAAGCCAGAATAACTATGTCAAAGCGATTACCCCCCCTGAATGCATTACGTGTTTTTGATGCAGCCGCACGTCATTTAAGCTTCACTCGCGCCGCCGATGAGCTTTTTGTGACCCAGGCCGCAGTAAGTCATCAAATCAAGTCACTAGAGGATTTTCTAGGGCTGAAGCTGTTTCGACGCCGCAACCGTTCGCTGCTGCTGACGGAAGAAGGACAGAGCTATTTTCAGGATATTAAAGAGATTTTTTCGCAACTGACCGAAGCGACGCGTAAACTGCAGGCCCGCAGTGCAAAAGGGGCCTTAACGGTCAGTTTACTGCCCAGTTTTGCGATTCAGTGGCTGGTGCCGCGACTTTCAAGCTTTAACTCAGCTTATCCGGGGATCGATGTCAGGATCCAGGCGGTGGACCGTCAGGAGGATAAGCTGGCGGATGACGTCGACGTGGCGATTTTCTATGGCCGGGGCAACTGGCCGGGGCTACGCGTCGAAAAACTGTACGCTGAATATCTGCTGCCCGTGTGCTCACCGGCCTTGTTGACCGGCGACAGAGCATTGAAAACGCCTGCCGATTTGGCGCAACATACGCTGTTGCACGATGCTTCCCGTCGTGACTGGCAAACTTATACCCGCCAGCTAGGTCTAAGCCATATTAATGTGCAACAGGGGCCTATTTTCAGCCACAGCGCGATGGTGCTGCAGGCGGCGATTCACGGGCAAGGGGTGGCGCTCGCGAATAACGTGATGTCCCAGTCCGAAATTGAAGCCGGGAGACTGGTCTGCCCGTTTAATGATGTCCTGGTCAGTAAGAATGCTTTTTATCTGGTTTGTCATGACAGTCAGGCTGAACTGGGTAAAATAGCCGCCTTCCGGCAGTGGATTCTGGCGAAAGCGGCGAGCGAACAAGAAAAATTTCGTTTTCGTTACGAACAATAGATGATTGTAGGGTAAAAAACATGACCAGCCGTTTTATGCTGATATTCTCCGCGATAAGCGGTTTTATTTTTGTTGCTCTGGGCGCCTTTGGCGCTCATGTGCTGAGTCGCACCATAGGGGCGACGGAAATGGCCTGGATCCATACCGGGCTTGAGTACCAGGCGTTCCATACGCTGGCGATTTTCGGCCTGGCGGTGGCGATGCAGCGTCGCATCAGTATCTGGTTCTACTGGAGCAGCGTGTTTATGGCGCTCGGTACCGTATTATTCAGCGGCAGCCTCTATTGCCTGGCGCTGTCGCATTTACGCCTGTGGGCGTTTGTTACGCCGGTGGGAGGCGTGAGCTTCCTCGCCGGTTGGGTATTAATGTTAATTGGTGCAATTCGTCTGAAACGTAAGGGCGTTGTTCATGAATAAGGTTGTCCTCTATTGTCGCCCCGGGTTTGAGAAGGAGTGCGCAGCAGAAATTACGGACAAGGCTTCCCGCCTTGACGTCTTTGGCTTTGCCAGGGTTAAAGAAGACTCTGGCTATGTCATTTTTGAATGCTATCAGATGGAAGATGGCGACAAGCTGGTGCGCGAACTGCCGTTCAGCTCGTTGGTCTTTGCCCGTCAGATGTTTGTCGTTGGCGAGCTGCTGCGCGACCTGCCGCCAGAAGATCGCATCACACCGATTGTCGGCATGCTGCAGGGCGTGGTGGAGAAGGGCGGCGATCTGCGGGTTGAAGTCGCCGACACCAACGAAAGCAAAGAGCTGATGAAGTTCTGCCGCAAGCTGACGGTTCCGCTGCGCGCTGCATTGCGCGAAGCTGGCGTACTGACCAACTACGAAACGCCAAAACGCCCGGTAGTACACGTGTTCTTTATTGCCCCGGGCTGCTGCTACACCGGTTATTCCTACACCACCAACAATTCGCCATTCTATATGGGGATCCCGCGTCTCAAGTTCCCGTCCGATGCGCCGAGCCGTTCAACGCTGAAGCTGGAAGAGGCGTTCCACGTCTTTATTCCTGCCGATGAGTGGGACGAGCGCCTGGGCAACGGCATGTATGCGGTAGACCTCGGGGCCTGCCCTGGCGGCTGGACCTATCAGCTGGTCAAACGCAATATGTGGGTCTCTTCCGTGGATAACGGCCCGATGGCGCAGAGCCTGATGGATACCGGGCAGGTGACCTGGTTACGTGAAGATGGATTCCGCTACCGCCCAACCCGCAACAACATCTCGTGGATGGTGTGTGATATGGTGGAAAAACCGGCTAAAGTGGCGGCGCTGATGGCCCAATGGCTGGTGAATGGCTGGTGCCGTGAAACCATTTTCAACCTCAAACTGCCGATGAAAAAGCGTTACGAAGAGCTGTCGCGTAACCTTGCCTTTATCCAGGAACAGCTGGACGAAAATGGCATCAATGCGCAGATTCAGGCGCGTCAGCTGTATCACGATCGTGAAGAAGTGACCGTGCACATCCGTCGCCTGTGGGCGGCGGTTGGCGGGCGTCGGGACGAGCGCTAAGCGCAAGTGAACGCCCGGAGAGACTTGCCTTCAGTTACCGCATGATGAGGGTATCGCGGCGCCGCCTGTCGGCGCCGTGTCCGCGGCGACGATGGCGCTACTTCACCGTCAGTTGCTCATCAGAAATGATATGTGTCACATCATCAAGATGGCCAATACTGGCCTCTCCAGAACGGTTAAACTTACTTTTATCG
Organism: Klebsiella sp. B345; assembly: GCF_051131735.1. Taxonomy (NCBI): domain Bacteria; kingdom Pseudomonadati; phylum Pseudomonadota; class Gammaproteobacteria; order Enterobacterales; family Enterobacteriaceae; genus Klebsiella; species Klebsiella sp. B345. The sequence goes on along the minus strand of NZ_CP180443.1, from coordinate 1,978,093 downwards.
ATCAACAATAACGACTGTGCCGCGCGTTTGAGCAGCAGCGATTTAAACTCGGCATTTACAGTGTTCGAATCCCACAATGCACCGTTGCTATCGATGCCCTCGCAGGAAAAAATAAACAGATCGATCTCCAGCGACTTGAGCTGGGAGATCAGCGACGGACTGACGTAGCAGCCATATTTGCGTTGCAGAGTGCCGCCGGAGCAGGTGAGCTGAATATTTTCGCGCTTGCTCAGCTCCTGGCAAATGGGCTGGCTGTTGGTAAACACGTGCAGGTTGATATCCGGCAGCTGACGGGCCAGATACCAGCAGGTGGAGCTGGCATCCAGGGCGATTATCATCCCTTCTTCGATCCACGCCAGCGCGCCGCGGGCGATGTCCGCTTTATGGGCATAATGGCTTTTGAGGCGGATGTGAAACGGATCGCCGCTGTCCTGGCTCTCCCGATGAATGATTTTGACCCGCCCGTGGTTACGCAACACTTTGCCCCTGGACTGCAGGTCGCTGAGATCGCGGCGAATCGTCTCTTTACTGACGTTAAGCTGGAGTGATAAGGCTTCGGTCGTCAGGCTACTGTGGCTGATTAGCAGGTCTATTATCGCTTGCTGGCGTGCCGCTTTCATTGTCTCATCCTGTCATTCGATGAGCGCCCGCATCAGGCGGACGCTCCGGCATGAGATTACGGCGTTACTCCTTTTTTTAAAAGAATATTCCCGTACTTAGCTCGCTCGCCTGTGATAACGATCGCAAAGGCTTTTTGCGCCCGTTCATAGAAGGCAAAACGGTCGATACGCGTGATCTCCGGGCAGGAACCCTGGTACGAAAGCGCGTCGCGGTAGCGCGTTTCCACCTGCGGGTCGAGCGTATCGCCCTCAACCACCGCCATCATCACCAGCGGCGGTGCGTAGCTGTCGAGCTCAAACAGCGGAATAATCGCCCGCAGCAGATCGCTGACCAGCAGACCGTCGGCACGCAGTACCTGCGGCCCGACACTGTGGGCAGGAAAGTGCGCGTCGGAGAAAATAATTTCATCCCCATGGCCCATCTCAGCCAGCACCTTAAGCAGTTCCGGAGAGATAAGTGGAGAGATCGTTTTTAACATTTCAGGCTCCCTCTGTCAGTTCAGGTTCGGTTTGCGGGTAAAAGTAACGGTAATGATAGTTCACCTGGGCTCTGGCCTCCTCGGGCGTGGCAAACTCCCCCGCGCCAGACCAGGCGTACATTGCCGCGCCGGCGACGGTGGTTTCGGCGTCATCCAGGACTTTGATTGGGATATTCAACATGTTGGCTTTGATTTGATTCCACAGCAGGTTGCGACTGCCGCCGCCGACCAGCAGCAGTTCGCTGGCCTTAAAGTGGCCGATGGTTTCAAGGGTATGCAGGTTATTTCGCAGCTGGACGGCTAAGCCTTCCAGCGCGGCGCGATAAAAATGGCCGCGGGTGGTATTGAGCGTGACGCCTTGCCAGCCGGCATTCTGGCAGGCGAGCAGATCGCACTGCATGGTCACCCCCCCGGCACCCTCGGGGATCTGACGGGCCTCGTCAATCAGGGTTTGCCACGGCGTTTCTGCGCTCCAGAGCAGCTTGCGTACCCACTCCAGCACGCCGGATGCCAGCCACTGCATGCCGGGGTTAGTCAGTCCGGCCCGACTGTCCAGCTCGCAGGTAGAACCGGAATACTGGCTGAGCAATGATGTGTTAACCCTGGCGCTACGCACCATCAGGATTTCCCATGTCCCGGAGGAGAGCACCGGCTCATCCTGCTGCGCGCCAGCGCCAAACAGGGCAAATTGCGTGTCGTGACCGGCAGAGAACACCGGTATCCCGGCAGGCAGCCCTAGCAGCGTGGCGGCTGTATGTTGCAGGACGCCAATTCGCTCACCGGCTTCAACCAGCGCAGGAAACAGGCGACGAGGAATCCCGGCGGCATCGAGGATCGCCGGGCTAAAGTCACGCTGATGAAGATCGAGCATCTGGCTGGTGCCCGCCATGGTGATATCGGTGGTGAACACCCCGGTTAAGCGGTGGTTGATTAATGAGGAGATAAACAGCCAGGCGTGCGCTTTTTCCAGCAGCTGCGGATGGTTCTCTTTGAGCCATACCAGCTTGTATAACGTATTGAAGCTGAATGCGCCGACGCCGGAAATTTCCTGTAGCCGTTGCGGGGTCATGATGCGGCCGATGTTTTCCATCACCGCGAGCGTACGCGGGCATTTCCAGCTAATGATCGGGTAGAGCAGTTCGCCCTGTTCATCGACCAGCGCGCCGTCCACGCCGAAAGTGGTGACGGTGATGCCGCGGATCCGGCAGTGAGCCAGCTCCGTGCTCAGGCGCCGGCAGCACTCAGCGAAGCGTTGCAGAATGGCGTCCAGCGACCACTGGTGCCAGGCCGCATTCTCGTAGGCACTCTCGCTGGCGTTGGCGGTCGATGCGCGGGCGACAATCTTCCCCTGGCGATCGACAGCGATGGCCCGCACGTTGGTGGCGCCGCAATCGAGGACCAGGATGACTTCATTTTTCATAATCTCTCCCAGCAAACCATTACGCCCTACCGCGTGGGGAGGGCGCAGCGCATTAACGTTTGTACAGTGGTCCGTAATTCTGACAGGCGCGATAATCCTGGCCTTCGCTGTCCATGCCGTGGGCCGACCAACTGGAAGGCCGGTAGATTTTGCCCTCTTCCACGTTGTGCATGCACACCGGAATACGCAGCATCGACGCCAGGGTGATAAAGTCAGCGCCGACGTGACCAATGGTCAGCACTCCGTGGTTGGCGCCCCAGTTAGCCATCACCGAGTAGACATCGGCGAACGGGCCTTTGCCGGTCAGGCGCGGCGCAAACCAGGTGGTAGGCCAGGTGGAGTTGGTCCGCGCATCCAGCTGGGCATGTACCTCTTCAGGTAGTTCGACGCTCCAGCCTTCGGCAATTTGCAGTACCGGCCCCAGTCCTTTGATGATGTTCACGCGGGTCATGGTAAACGGCACGCCGCCTTCGGTCAGGAAGCGGGAAGAGAAGCCGCCGCCGCGGAAATATTCGTGGATCGCCGGGCACCACTCGGTGGCCGCCAGGCAGGCATCGGCCTCCTGTTGCGTAATGTCCCAATGCGGTTTGATCGTCGGATTACCGGCGCCGTCCCGCTGTTTACAGGAGCCGTCGAGCGCCGCTGAACCGGAGTTAATCAGGTGAATAATGCCGTGCTGCGCCAGGCCTGTAAGCGGCTGGCCGGTGACGCGTTCGACGGCATCCGGCGACCAGTAGGTACGCACGTCGGCAAAGACCTGCGCGGTACCGGTCAACTGGTGGCCCATCAGCATCGCCACCCCGTTAAGGCTGTCGTTCTCGGTGGCGACAACAAACGGTTCACGCACGCCGTTCCAGTCGAAGGAACTGTTGAGCAGCGCCTCGGCGGTATCGCCGTTGGGGTATTGATCGGTCCAGTGACGCTGGCCCTGGAAGCCGGCGGCAATGGCGTTAAAGCCCAGCGACTCTTCAACCAGCCCTTTTTCCGCCAGCTTGCTGTTGCCCTGCATCATGTCGCGAATGCACATCGCCATCAGCAGGCTCTCTTTCAGCACCGCGCGGCTCTGTTCTTCATTGCGCTTATACTGCTGGGCGTTCTGGTCCTCGCCATAGCGGAAGTTTTTATCCGCCCAGGCCAGCGCCATTTCCAGTTCGACTTCGTCATAGATCTTCTGGTCGATGCGGCGGCGCAGCTCGGTCATGTCCACCGCCTGGACCTTCATCCCCAGCCAGGATTCAAAGAAGTTATGGTCAACGATGGAGCCGGCGATGCCCATCGATACGCCGCCAACGGAGAGATAGCTTTTACCTTTCATGCTGGCAACTGCCAGCCCGGCGCGGGCAAAACGCAGCAGTTTTTCTTCGACGTCGGCCGGAATGGTGTTGTCGTCGGCATCCTGAACGTCATGGCCATAAATAGAAAAGGCCGGAATGCCTTTCTGGCTGTGGGCGGCCAGCGCGGCGGCGAGATACACGGCGCCGGGGCGCTCGGTGCCGTTGAAGCCCCAGATGGCCTTCGGGCGCATCGGGTCCATGTCGATAGTTTCGCTGCCGTAGCACCAGCAAGGAGTGACGGTAATGGTCACGCCGACGTTCTGGCGGCTGAACTTCTCTTCACAGGCGGCGGATTCCGCCATGCCTGCGATGCAGGTGTCGGCAATCACGCACTCAATCTGCGCGCCGCAGGCATGACGGAGTTTCTCGCCGATCAGCGCGGCGGTGGCTTTCGCCATGTTCATGGTTTGTTCTTCCAGCGACTCGCGAACCCCCATACGACGTCCGTCAATCACCGGGCGAATACCAATTTTCGGTAAGCTGATACTTTTCATTTCAGACTCCTCACGTTATTCGGAAAATGTTCAGTGTGTTGCCGCTTGTGAACGGAAGCGGGCAAAAATAAAGATGACGGCAAAGCACAGCGCCGGGACCAGTTCTGCGGTGGGAATATTGCCGGCGGCATCGCTGACAAAGCCCATCACTGGCGTGACGATCCCGCCGCCGATAATCGTCATGACGATAAACGACGACCCGTATTTGGTGTCCTGGCCGAGATTTTTGATCCCCAGCGAGAAGATGGTTGGGTACTGAATGGACATAAATGCGCTGCACAAGGTCAGGGCCAGCAAGCCGATATGCCCACCGCTGATGGCAGAGATCAGGCACAGCACCATGGCCAGCAGGGCGTAGGCCGCGAGCACTTTATGCGGGGCAAAGCGGCTGATAAGCCAGGTTCCGCTAAAACGACCGATAAAGAAGCACACCATCGTGCCGGTCAGGTAGTTAGCGGCGAACCCTGGGGTCATGCCGGGGATCTCTTCAATGGCGTAGCGGATCAGATAGCTCCAGCAGGCGGTTTGCGCGCCGACGTAGCAGAATTGTGCCAGCACCGCCCAGCGCCAGTGGCGAATACGGGCAAGTCTGGCAAATGAGGCCATGAAGGAGCTCTGTTCGGTTTCACTGTGGTCGTCACTCTGTAGCGCCGGGAATTTTGCCAGCATGATCAGCAGAGCAACCAGCAGCACGATAGCGACGATAATCATGTACGGGGTCTGAACCGACAAGACCAGGCTGTGTTTGTAGGCGCTGAGTTGCTCAGGGGTCAGTTTATCGAGCACGTCCTGAGATTGATGCGGCACGCGTGACAAAATAAGACTTTGCCCAAATACCACCGCAATAATGGCGCCAAAGGAGTTAAACGTTTGTGCCAGATTGAGACGAAAGTGACCGCCGCTTTCAGGCCCTAATACCGTGACAAAAGGGTTGGCCGCGGTTTCAAGGCACCCGAGTCCGGCTGCAATAATAAAAAGGCCGATTAGGAATAAAGTGTAATTCATTATTTCAGCTGCAGGCCAGAATAGCGCCGCACCGAAAGCATATAAGAACAATCCGGTAATAATACCCGCTTTATAACTAAGCTTTTTCATCAGTATCCCGGCGGGGATAGGAATGACAAAGTAGCCAAAATAAAATGCCGACTGAATCAAACCAGCCTGGAAATTACTTAAGGTAAAGGCCTGCTGGAATTGCGGCAGCAAAATATCATTAAGGTTATTGGCGACAGCCCACAGAAAAAATAATGAACACAGTAAGGCAAATGGAATGATATAGCGCTGGCGTTGGCCGACATCGACCGCGCGAAAGCTCTGCGTTTGTATTGTTGTGTTTCCCATAGCATCCTCATTAGTTCAGAAGCATTATCAGCATCTTAAGAGTGCGGTTGATATTGTTCACCAGACCATCAACAGGGTGAGTGCCTGGGCGTACAGACTCGTTATTCACCATTCGCCACGACACTGCATTTTGAATAAATCGTGGGGTAAATGAATTCGTGGAGGTCATTTTCAAATAAAAAAGGGCTTTTAATATGATAGCGGTCACATTTCCCCAGGGAACGGTGATTTTATGTGATAGCTATCACTTTAATTTTCATAAAAGAATGACCGTTTGCGACGATTTAATTTAAAAGCCACAGTCGGAGTGACCGATTTAATTTATTGTGGTGAAAACGGTCAGTTGTTAAATGCCATTGATGAATGACCGTTTAGAAACGTAAAAATAATAACGGGCATTTTTTTCTGCTGAAAGAGATGGCGCCGGAATTAAACCAATGGAATTAGTTGATGGGGGTCACAGAATACGCTGATGTAAATTCCATTCTGATTATTCAATATGATCATAGCGAATAACTATAAAGCTTATTCAACAGAACCAGAGCGGCGTGAAAACGGTTCTGTTGGTCGGGTTATGAATCACTGAGAGAGGTTAAGAATGGAACGTAACAGACTGGCGCGACAGATTATTGATACTTGCCTGGAGATGACCCGACTGGGGCTGAACCAGGGCACCGCAGGGAATGTCAGCGTGCGCTATCAGGGGGGAATGTTGATTACCCCGACGGGCATTCCTTATGAAAAGCTGACCGAGTCGCACATTGTGTGGATCGATGCAAACGGCCAGCACGAGCAGGGGAAACTGCCGTCGAGCGAGTGGCGTTTCCATATGGCGGCCTACCAGACACGGCCCGATGCTCATGCGGTTGTTCATAACCACGCGGTGCACTGCACGGCGGTGTCGATCCTCAATCGTCCGATCCCGGCGATCCACTACATGATTGCCGCCGCCGGAGGGAACTCGATTCCTTGCGCGCCGTATGCCACGTTTGGCACCCGTGAGTTGTCTGAGTTTGTCGCCGTGGCGTTAAAAAATCGCAAAGCGACCTTGCTGCAACACCATGGCCTGATTGCCTGCGAAGAGAATCTGGAAAAGGCGCTGTGGCTGGCCCACGAAGTGGAAGTCCTGGCCCAGCTTTATCTCAGTACCCTGGCGATAGTCGATCCCGTTCCGGTGCTGGACGACGAGGCGATTGCCATCGTGCTGGAAAAATTCAAAACCTACGGGTTACGGATTGAAGAGTGATTCGCAAAGCAAGCGGGAGGCAGCGATGGCGAACAGAATGATTTTAAATGAGACGGCATGGTTTGGGCGGGGATCGATCGCCGCGTTAACCGATGAAGTGGCCCGTCGGGGATATCGTAAGGCGCTGATTGTGACCGACAAAAATCTGGCGCAATGCGGTACGGTTGAGCAGGTGACCCGCAAGATGGATGCCGCGGGGCTGACGTGGGATCTCTTTGCAGGGGCGATCCCTAATCCAACAATTGCCGTGGTACAGGAAGGGCTGCGGGTATTCCAACACAGTGGTGCGGACTATCTGATCGCAATAGGTGGCGGCTCTCCGCAGGATACCGCGAAGGCGATCGGCATTATTAGCAATAACCCGGAATTTGCTGATGTGCGCAGTCTGGAAGGTCTGTCGCCGACCCGCCAGCCGAGCGTGCCGATCATGGCCATCCCGACCACCGCCGGGACGGCGGCTGAGGTGACCATTAACTACGTGATCACCGACGAAGACAAGCGGCGCAAATTTGTCTGTGTTGACCCGCATGATATTCCGCAGGTGGCGTTTATCGATGCCGATATGATGGACGGCATGCCGCCGGCATTAAAAGCGGCGACCGGGGTGGATGCGCTGACCCATGCCATTGAAGGTTACATCACGCGGGCGGCGTGGGCGCTGACCGATGCGCTGCACATTAAAGCCATCGAGGTAATTGCCGGGGCGCTGCGAGACTCTGTCGCCGGCGATCGCCAGGCGGGAGAGGCGATGGCGCTGGGGCAGTATATTGCTGGCATGGGCTTCTCCAATGTGGGATTGGGGTTGGTGCACGGCATGGCGCATCCTTTAGGGGCGTTTTACAACACCCCGCATGGGGTAGCAAACGCCATTTTATTGCCTCATGTGATGCACTATAACGCCAACTTCAGCGGCGAGAAGTTTCGCGATATTGCCCGGGCCATGGGGGAGAAAGTCGAAGATCTGAGTCTGGAGCAGGCCCGGCAGTCGGCGGTTGACGCGGTCTTGCGTCTTAACCGCGATGTTGGGATCCCGCTGCATTTACGCGATGTCGGGGTTCGCAAAGAGGATATTCCGGCGCTGGCGCAGGCGGCTTTTGACGATGTCTGCACCGGCGGAAATCCGCGGGAAGCCAGCCTGGCAGACATTGTGGCGCTGTATCATACGGCCTGGTAGATAATGTTGTCGGTCAGTACACAGGGCGATACTGCTATCGCCCTGTCGCCGCAGGCAAGTTTACGGCGTCAGTCGAAGCTGCTGTAAATTGCCGTCGAGCTGCAGGTCGGTCTGCAGACGGGCTACCTCGCGGCAGGTAAACGCCATCTCTTTATGCATTTCCAGCTTCTTGCGCCACTTCTCAGGCACGTCGGCCAGACGGGCATAGATCCCCTCCAGATCCTGAAAATCTGTCAACAGCTGTGCCGCGCTTTTTGGGCCGATCCCTGCCACCCCCGGCACTTTTGAACTGCTGATCCCGGCAAGTCCCCAGTAATCGGGTAGCTGCTCGGGCATGACGCCAAACTCGTTGGCGATGAAAGGGGCATCCAGCCAGCGCTTTTGAAAGTAGTCGCGGATACGGATCGGGGGTGACAGCAGCTGGCAGTAGCCTTTATCGGTGGAGACGATGGTTGCCTGATGCCCGGCATGCGCGACTTTTATCGCCAGGGTGGCGGCGAGGTCGTCTGCTTCATTGCCTGCTAAGGTCCAGCAGCGTATTCCACGTTGCTCAAAGGCCGCACGCAGCGCGGGCATTTCAGCCTCCAGCGTTTCTGGCATCGGCGAGCGCCCGGCTTTGTATTCCGGCAGACGCTGGTGGCGCCAGCCGTGAGCGCGATCTTCATCATCAAACACCGCCACGGCATGTGTGGGCTGACTATGGACGATGAGCTGTTCCAGCGCATGCAGGCAGGTATCCACGCAGGGAGAGCCCTGAACAGCATGGATGCGACGGATCAGATTGAGTGCGTCGACAATTAACAGATGAACGGCCACAGATGCCCCCTTAGCGCCCGGTGTTCTCTAAACCCTAAGGGTATCAAAGCCGTGCGGGAGTGGCTATCGGCATGCGGATATTCAGGAATGCGCCGCGCAAAGGCGTCATATTCGGCGGTGATGAATGCTGACTGGGATAGTCTCTAAATGACAAAACGGTGGCATAGCTGAAAATAAAAGGAGCCTTATGGCTCTTTGGACTGAATGATCACCCGTTAATGATTTCGTACTACCTGGGCCAGATCTTGTTCTTTTGCCTTATCACCGACCCTGCGTGACTCCGGAGAGCCTTGTTAAGGCTATAGCCTTAAATGTTGTGACCTGTCTGGGTATGCCATCCTTTTAAAAAACCATAACCAAATAAAATTGAAATAACATTTCAATTTGGATTACATTGTTTTTATTACCGCACTGATAAGATATTTTCAACGCAACTAAATGTGAACAATGGGTAATTAATTTTATTAAATATCGTTTTTTATGAATGAGATAGAGGTGGTTGCCGCGCCTGTATTGATTTTTCAGTGAGGAGTCATAAATGGATATTCGTCAAAGCATTCACAGCGATCATGCCAAAACGCTTGATACTGCAGGCTTACGCAAAGAGTTTCTGGTTGAGACCATCTTTACCGCCGATCGCTATACCATGACCTACAGTCATATCGATCGCATTATCGTCGGCGGCGTGATGCCGGTGACCCAGACCGTGAGCGTAGGCGGCGAAGTGGGCAAGCAGCTCGGCGTCAGTTACTTCCTTGAACGCCGCGAGCTGGGGGTTATCAATATCGGGGGACCGGGCACCATTACCGTCGATGGTACCTGTTATGAAATCGGCCATCGCGACGCGTTGTATGTCGGGAAAGGGGCAAAAGAGGTGGTCTTTGCCAGCGTCGATGCGGCGAAGCCTGCCCGTTTCTATTATAACTGCGCGCCAGCCCATACCACCTATCCGACAAAACGCGTGACCCCTGCGGACGTCGCGCCCGTTGTGCTGGGTGAGGATGTGACCAGTAACCGTCGCACCATTAACAAGTATTTCGTACCGGATGTGCTGGAAACCTGCCAGCTGAGTATGGGGCTGACCGAGCTTGCGCCTGGCAATTTGTGGAATACGATGCCGTGCCATACGCATGAGCGCCGGATGGAGGTCTATTTCTACTTCGGTCTGGAAGAGAACAGCTGCGTGTTCCATATGATGGGACAACCGCAGGAGACGCGGCATATTGTGGTGCAAAACGAACAAGCGGTGATTTCACCGAGCTGGTCGATTCACTCGGGTGTGGGGACGCGCGCGTATACCTTTATCTGGGGGATGGTAGGGGAGAACCAGGTGTTTGACGATATGGACCACGTCAAAGTCGGAGACCTGCGCTAACGCCTGAACAAGTCTGTCTGAGACAAGATAATATCGCCCTGAGCGTTGCTGCTCAGGGCGTTGTTTGTGCTGATTAATCGCAGGCGACGATTTTCATTGCCAGACCGCCGCGAGAAGTTTCGCGGTACTTGGCGTTCATATCTTTGCCCGTTTCGTACATGGTTTCGATAACTTTATCGAGACAGACGCGCGGCTCGCTGGTGCGGCGAAGCGCCATGCGCGCGGCGTTTACCGCTTTCACGGCGGCGATAGCATTACGCTCGATGCAGGGAACCTGCACCTGGCCTGCTACCGGATCGCAGGTCAGACCCAGATTGTGTTCCATGCCGATTTCAGCCGCGATACACACCTGGCCCGGGCTGCCGCCTAGCAGTTCTGCCAGACCAGCCGCCGCCATTGAACAAGCTACGCCGACCTCGCCCTGGCAGCCCACTTCGGCGCCGGAAATAGAGGCATTCATCTTATACAGCGAGCCGATGGCGCTGGTGACCAGCAGGTAGCGAGCCAGCGAGTTAGCGTTCACCTTACGGATAAACTTATCGTAATAGGCGAGTACCGCCGGCACGATACCGCAGGCGCCGTTGGTGGGCGCCGTGACCACGCGACCACCGGCCGCATTTTCTTCGTTGACTGCCAGAGCAAACATATTAATCCAGTCAACAACCGCCATCGGGTCGCTGTTGGTATTGTCCTGGCTGACCAGCATCCGGCGCAGGGCGGCGGCGCGGCGCGGTACCCGCAATCTGCCCGGCAGAACGCCTTCGGTGGTAATGCCACGTTCAATGCCGCCGCTCATCACTTCCCACACCGCCGCGAAGTGCTGTTCCAGCTGTGCTTTGCTGTGCAATGCCAGTTCGTTTTGCATCATCAGGCCGGACAGAGAGAGCCCACTTTCACGGCAGTGTCGTTGCAGATCTGCGGCATTTTTGTACGGGTAAGGTACTACGGCCGGGGCTTCATTGGTCTGGCCGAAGTGTTGCTCATCGACGATAAAACCGCCGCCAATGGAGTAGTAGGTTTGCGTATAGAGCACCTTGTCGCCGTTAAGGGCGGTGATACGCATGCCGTTTTCGTGCAGCGACAGGTTGTCGGCATGGAAATTCATGCACTGGTCAACCGGGAAGTCGACTTCATGCTGGCCGTTCGCCAGCATCAGACGTCCGTGGGTGTTGACGTCCTGAATAAACCCCGGGATGGCGTCGATATCGACGCTGTCTGGCAGGTTGCCCGCAAGGCCCATAATAATGGCGATGTCGGTGTGGTGGCCTTTACCGGTCAGGGAAAGGGAGCCGTAAACGTCGACAACGACTTTGCTGACGTCAGCAAGCAGCCCACGTGCAATAAGGTCATCGGTGAATTGTTTGCCCGCTTTCATGGGTCCAACGGTATGGGAGCTGGACGGGCCAATGCCGATTTTAAAAATATCGAATACGCTGATCATGATGCATCCAGTACTGTCGGGAAGCGCGCCGCCAGTTGGCGGCGCGAAGGGGGATTAGCTGAACAGAGAGTAGAAAATAGCGGAGATGGCAATCAGGCCCATAATCACAACAAAGACGTTGCTGATGTGGCCGCTGTATTTGCGCATGGCCGGGACTTTCTGAATCGCGTACATCGGCATCAGGAACAGAATCATCGCGATAATCGGGCCGCCGAGGGTTTCGATCATGCCGAGAATGCTTGGGTTCAGGGTCGCCACAATCCAGGTGGTGACCAGCATGAACAGCGCTGTGATTTTGTTCAGTTTGTTGATTTCGATGCTTTTACCTTTACCGCGCAGGGACTTGATCACCATGCCGTTAAAGCCTTCACGTGCGCCAAGGTAGTGGCCGAGGAAGGATTTGGTGATGGCAATCATTGCAATGATCGGTGCCATCCAGGCAATCAGCGGTGCGTTAAAGTGGTTCGCCAGGTAAGAGAGAATCGAGATGTTTTGATCTTTGGCCGCCGCCAGGTCTGCCGGAGACAGGCTCAGTACGCAGCTGAAGACGAAGAACATCACGGTGATAACCATCATGACGTGGGCGCGAGCCAGGATGCTGGAGCATTTCTTCTCTGCGCCGTCGCCGTACTCTTCGCGCTTCGCCACGGCGAAGGAGGAGATGATCGGTGAGTGGTTAAAGGAGAACACCATTACCGGAATCGCCAGCCACAACGTCATCCACAGGCCGTTACCGGTGGCGGAGGCGCTGCTCAGGGAGAGGGTTTCCAGTGCTGCGCCGTTCCACTGCGGGATCAGGTACAGTGCCAGAATCATCAGGGCGACCACAAACGGGAAGACCAGAATACTCATCGCTTTAACAATCATCTGCTCGCCGAAACGCACGATGGTCATCATACCCACGATCAGAATCAGCGAGAGGATTGCACGCGGCGGTGCCGTCATCTGCAGCTGGTGCGTCATAAAGCTCTCGACGGTATTGGTGATCGCCACGCTATACACCAACAGAATCGGGTAGATGGCGAAGAAATAGAGCAGCGTAATCAGCTTACCTGCGCCAACGCCAAAGTGCTCTTCAACCACTTCAGTGATGTCTTCGCCCGGGTTTTTACCGGAAAGCACAAAACGGGTCATTCCGCGGTGAGCGAAATAGGTCATCGGGAAGGCAAGGATTGCCATGATAATCAGGGGGATCATACCGCCGACACCGGCATTAATCGGCAGGAACAACACGCCCGCACCGATTGCCGTGCCGTACAGGCCCAGCATCCACATGGTGTCTGTTTTGCGCCATCCGCTGCGGGATTCACCCGTAACGATAGTGCTGGTTTGAGTGGTTTCCATCTGTTTCTCCTGGAGGAAGCGACCAAATATAATGATTAAAATCAATTAAGTAATACTAAATTCGTTTGTTTACGGTTTTTTAATGATTTTCTCCGTAACAAGTGGGGCGGGAAGATACATTTATCTGGTAAATGCATCAGTGATCGCGATCCCAATTGCAATAATCCACTTTCTATATGGGTGTTTTTAGTTCAACAGTCTGTTTCTGGTGATCAGCCAGATATTTGTGGCGCGAAGGCTATCATTTACAGGATATGAGATAAAAGGAGTGGGTCGTAATAACGAGGTTTTTGCTGTAAAAATGAGATGTAGACGATGTTTTCACGCTTAAATGCATTTTTATTAGTGATATTTATTGCTGTTTATGGAAACGCAAACGATTGGCTTTGTAAAAACAGAACAAACGATTCTTAAAATAATTGAATCATTCGGAAAGCTGCGCCGGGGAAAGGCAAGGCAACACGCAGGAGAAAGCAAGGGAGAGCGTTGGGAAGAACTAGGGAAGAACCAGGGCAGGAAAAGCGGGTTACGGCATCGCGCGTCGTAACCCGGTATGACTGGGAAATGGGCTACCTGTCAGGAGCCGATTTCATAGCAAGGAATATAGGCACTGCCGCCTGGCAGCTTCATACGATGCTGGGCGACGAAGCCCTGCAGCAGTTCGTCCATCCGACGCATGATTTCCGGATCGCCGTGCAGCTTGTAAGGACCGAACTTCTCAATCGCCTGAATACCCACCTCTTTGACGTTGCCGGCCACGATGCCGGAAAATGCACGACGGAGGTCCGCCGCCAGCACTTCTACCGGTTGGTCCGGATAGAGCTTGAGGTTGGCCATGTTTTCATGCGTTGGATCGAACGGCATTTGCAGGTCAGGAGTAATACGGATCGACCAGTTGAAGCTATAGGCATCCCCGGTCTCGCGGCGGTTTTCTTTCACCAGCGGCATCGCTTTCTTCATCTGCCGTGCCACCTCTGCGGCATCGTCAACGATAATGCGGTAGTGGCGACGGGCCGATTCACCCAGCGTGTGCACGATGAATTCATCCAGCACGCGGAAATAGTCAGCGCTTTCTTTTGGTCCGGTCAGGATCAGCGGCAGCACCTGCGACTGGTTCGCCGGGTGCATTAAAATACCCAGCAGATAGAGCAGCTCTTCTGCTGTCCCCACGCCGCCCGGGAAGATGATAATGCCGTGGGCGATGCGCACGAACGCTTCCAGACGCTTTTCGATATCCGGCATGATGATCAGCTCGTTCACCAGCGGGTTTGGCGGCTCGGCGGCAATAATTGACGGCTCGGTCATCCCGATAAAGCGGCTGTCTTTATAACGCTGCTGGGCATGGCCGACCGCGGCGCCCTTCATCGGTGCTTCCATGGCGCCTGGGCCACAACCGGTGCAGATGTTCAGCTCACGCAGGCCGAGCTGGGTGCCGACGCGACGGGCGTACAGATATTCATTTTCGTTAATCGAGTGGCCGCCCCAGCAGACAATCATGTTCGGCGCTTCACCGACGTGCAGGGCGCGGGCGTTACGCAGAATCGAAAACACCAGGTTGGTGATATGTACCGAGCTTTCGAGATCGAGATTCGGGAAGCGCACGGTGTTGTGGATTTGTCCGTAGACGAACAGGATATCGCGCAGCACGGCAAACAGGTTGGCCTGCAGGGAGCGAATAATCCGTCCGTCAACGAAGGCCTCTTCCGGCGGGTTGATCAATTCCAGCTTCACACCGCGTTCGCGGCGCAGGACGTTAATATCGAAGTTTTCAAAACGAGACAGTAGCTCCTTGCTGTTATCGGTCAGGCTCCCCGAATTGAGTACAGCAAGCGAGCAGTTACGAAAGAGTTGATAGAGGTCACTGCTGGCGGTGCGTTTAAGCATATCCACTTCCAGCTGTGACAGCATATCCATTGAACCAAGCGGGCTAACATGTGTAATCAAGTGAACTCCTTACAGGACGATTATCGTCTTCCTGAGATTACAATAGCCTTGCCGGTGACGTTTCCACAACCTTGCGCACGCGTTAACGCACGCAAATTGTGAAAATGTTTACTACTGGCGGGCGAGTCGGCCGATGGCCGGCACAAATTCGCCGTTGCTGCGCCACGGGTTAATGTCCAGCCCCCCACGGCGGGTATAGCGGGCGTAGACGGAAAGGGATTCCGGCTGGCAGAAACGCAGAAGGTCGTTAAAGATTCGCTCGACGCACTGCTCGTGGAATTCATTGTGGTGGCGGAACGACACCAGATAGCGCAGCAGCTTTTCGCGGTCGATTTTAGGCCCACGATACTGAATCTGTACCGAGCCCCAATCGGGCTGGTGGGTGATCAGACAGTTGGATTTGAGCAGATGGCTGACCAGCGTCTCCTCGACGACCTTGCCGCCTGCGGCATCCTGCAGATAGTCGGTGCTGAACTCATAGTTATCAATCTCGATATCCTGCTCATCGATGCAGGTACCGTGCAGATGCGCCACCGGTTGGCCTTCGAGTTCGTCGAGGCGATACAGCGACACCGTGACCTCGCCCTGGGCGCAGGCGCTGAGATCGCGCGTCAGCGTTGCCTGAACGTCCTGCCAGCTGGCAAAACGGGTCTGGTTAAAGCTGTTGAGATAGAGCTTAAAGCTCTTCGATTCCACCAGGTTAACGGTTGTGTCATTCAGCTCAACGTGACCGACGGCGACCTGCGGCAGCCCTTTGGCGTTCAGCCAGGAGAGCTCATACAGGGTCCAGATATCACCGCCGTGAAACGGCAGATTATCCGCGTGCAGCCCCAGCGGGTCGCGGTTCAGGCTGCGCGGCACGCCCTGAAGCAGGGAGGCATCATAAGTATCGCGGTAATCCGTTGATTTACCGAGCGTCAGGCCGGCCAGCGCCTGATGATTATCGTAAGAAGACATGTTTCACCATAGGAAAGCGGGTACACTAGCAACCAAGTGTATCCTGGCTAACGTGAAGAGAGAAACCGGTGGACCATCAAACTGCAGAAGCGCTGCAAGCCTTTACTCAACGCTATTGCGCTGCCTGGCAGCAGCAATACGCCAGCCTGCCGCGAAGCGAAGAGCTTTATGGTGTCCCGTCTCCCTGCATCAGCGCGACGGACGATGATGCGGTGTTCTGGCAGCCGCAGCGCTTTTCTTTAGAACCCAACATCAGCGCAGTTGAACGGGCGCTCGATATTGTGGTACAACAGCCGATTCATAGTTATTATACCACCCAGTTCGCCGGTGATATGGCGGCCAGCTTTGCTGGTGAGGCGATGACGCTTTTGCAGACGTGGAGTCCAGATGACTTCCAGCGCGTGCAGGAAAATTTAATCGGCCATCTGCTGGTGCAAAAGCGGCTCAAGCTGTCGCCGACGTTGTTTATTGCGACGCTGGACAGTGAGCTGGATGTCATTTCGGTCTGTAACGTGAGCGGCGAGGTCCTTAAAGAGACGCTCGGCACCCGCAAACGGACAACCCTTTCTCCTTCTCTTGCGAGTTTCCTTAATCAGCTTGAGCCAGTTCTGTAATCCATTTTGCCAACCTGTTTGTGAGAGATCTCTTACAAGACCTGTAAGAGATCGTCATCATTTACGCAATTTTTTAATCAATTGATTTGTAATAAATCCATAAAATTCAAATTGTTGTTCTTTTTTTTCGTTTCGCAGGGTGGGGTTAATCTTAAGAGATTCTCTCAAGAAGGCTTGTAAGACGAAGCGGAATCAGTGATCCTATGTACGTCGACAGGGAGTCGCGAGAAGAAGTGAACATCAGGATGATGACACTTCTTGCAGGACCCGCCGGGAAGGCGTTGCAAGGACAGGCTTCAGGATGAAGCACAGGATCACGCAGGAACGCGTAAGGGACACCTCCAGGATGGAGAACGTGAGCCGCTCATGATGAACGGTGGATCAGGAAGATCGGGACAAACTTAGGGATAAGTCATTTCACATCGGGGTGGTGTGAGAGCAGGATGCGCTAGTTTATGGATGAACATGGTCAGGAGACCACAGGAAAAGTTTTCATGGACGAGCAGGGAGCACCAATGTAGCTGGATTGCTGCGAAACGAACCGGGAGCACTGTTAACACAGTGCTCCCTTTTTTTATGCCTCTATACCCTTCATCCTTCAAGTTGCCTGGGTGTTGGCTGCACCCGTTATTCGGCTCATCCATGAGCCTCACCCTTATCAGGGCCGCTGCTCGCAGCGTTTAAATCTGTTCCAGACAGATTTGTCACCCCAGTCACTTACCTGAGTAAGCGCCTGGGGATTTACGGCCTTACCGCCTACAAGCAACGCGAATTATTTTGGGTATAATACAGTCGTTTTCGCTGCGGTATTTGCTATTCTGCGTCCGGTTTACAACTCATCGAGGTTTCCCATGACTCTTCACCTTAGCGTGCGCGAGCGTTTGCACGCCCTTGAAGCGCTGCTGCGCGAAACAGAACACTGGCAAGTCAATGCGCCGGAAAGCCGGGCTTTTGCCAGCGATCAGCCGTTCTGTATGGACACTCTGGAACCGCTGGAGTGGCTTCAGTGGGTCCTGATCCCGCGGATGCACCACCTACTTGATAGCGAACAGCCGTTGCCGCAGAACTTCGCAGTGGCCCCCTATTATGAGATGGCCCTCGATGCCACCCATCCGCTGCGTGAACGCGTACTGGCGGAACTGCTGCTGCTCGATACGCTGTTTACGAGCGACGACGCCTGATGCTGGAAATTATCTATCAGGATGAATGGCTGGTGGCGGTGAACAAACCCTCCGGCTGGTTGGTCCATCGCAGCTGGCTGGATCGCGATGAAAAAGTGGTGGTGATGCAGACCGTCCGCGACCAGATCGGTCAGCACGTGTTTACCGCTCATCGTCTCGACCGCCCGACCTCCGGGGTCCTGCTGATGGGGCTGTCCAGCGAAGCGGGAAGGCGGCTGTCGCAACAGTTTGAACAACACCAGATGCAAAAGCGCTACCACGCGGTGGTTCGCGGCTGGCTGACCGACGATGAGGTCCTGGATTATCCGCTAGTGGAAGAGCTGGATAAAATCGCCGATAAATTCGCCCGCGATGACAAAGAGCCCCAGCCGGCGGTCACCCATTATCGCGGGATGGCGACGGTCGAAATGCCGGTCGCGACCGGGCGTTATCCGACGACGCGCTACAGCCTGGTGGAGCTGGAACCGAAAACCGGACGAAAACATCAGCTGCGCCGCCATCTCTCCCATTTGCGCCATCCGATTATTGGCGACAGTAAACACGGTGACCTTCGGCAGAATCGTAGCGCCGCCGAACATTTTGCCGTAGACCGCCTGATGCTTCACGCCAGCCAGCTATCGTTAACCCACCCCTTTACCGGCGAACCGTTGGTGATCCGCGCGGGCCTGGATGAGGTCTGGATGCGTGCGCTGTCGCAGTTTGGCTGGCGCGGCCTTCTGCCGTTAAATGAAAGGGTTGAGTTTGCTGACGACAGCGGTCAGGATGAAGATATTGAGGGCAATCCAGGGAGATAATCATGGCAGAAGTCGGGATTTTTGTAGGCACGATGTATGGCAACGCGCTGCTGGTCGCCGAAGAGGCGGAAGCCATTCTGAGCGGACTGGGCCATAAAGCGAAGGTGTACGAAGACCCGGAGATCCAGGACTGGGAACCGTACAGCGGCAAATATGTGCTGGTGGTGACATCCACCACCGGGCAGGGCGATCTGCCGGACAGCATCGTCCCACTGTATGAAGGGATGAAGGACATGTACCAGCCGCATCTGCGTTACGGGATCATTGCGCTGGGCGATAGCACCTACGCCAATTTTTGCGGCGGCGGTAAGACCTTTGATGCGTTGCTGCAGGAGCAGGGCGCAAAACGGATCGGCGATATGCTGATGATCGATGCCAGCGAAGATCCGGAACCTGAGGGTGTTTCCAACCCGTGGGTGCAACAGTGGGCGAGCCTGCTGGAGTAACGCAATAACAGATTGCGCCCTCTGCGTCGCAGAGGGCCTTTTCGCCGCGGCCGGCGCTGGTTCACACCGTTTGGCCCGTGGTTCTGGCATTTGCACGATAGCCTTGCGGTTTATCTGGTTTTTTCCCCGACATTTCCACCGGGTCAAGAGAGACAATTCACACTCCTGCCGATAGTTTCACCGTTATCGTGGCTGGCGGCCATTGCTTTTCATTTCCGTGAACTACCCCCCATCTTCTCAGACAAAAGCCACAAATCTATTTCTAAATGCCCGCGAAAGCTGTGTATATGCACGGTGAGCCAGCCAGGGCCTCTTTCTATACTCTCCGAGCCAGTTAAAAAAACAGTACGTCAGACATAACAAAAATGAACAGAAACACGAACACGTCATTCTGATTACCCTACAGGTTGTGCCGTTCAGAATGAACGTAGCTATCGGCTATGATTCAGGAGTGCAACAATGAGTACATTAAGTCAGGCTGCGAGCGGCGCGGAAAAACGCACCAATGCTCGCTACTGGATAGTGGTGATGCTGTTTATCGTCACGTCCTTTAACTATGGCGATCGCGCTACGCTGTCGATCGCCGGTTCGGAAATGGCCAAAGATATTGGCCTCGATGCCGTCGGCATGGGATACGTTTTTTCCGCCTTCTCATGGGCTTACGTTATTGGTCAGATCCCCGGCGGCTGGTTGCTCGACCGCTTTGGCTCTAAACGCGTCTACTTTTGGTCCATTTTCATCTGGTCGATGTTTACCCTGCTGCAGGGGTTTGTCGATATCTTCAGCGGCTTCGGCATTATTATCGCACTGTTTACCCTACGTTTTCTGGTCGGCCTGGCGGAAGCCCCGTCATTCCCCGGCAACAGTCGAATCGTCGCGGCCTGGTTCCCTGCACAGGAAAGGGGCACGGCGGTAGCGATTTTCAACTCGGCACAATACTTCGCCACCGTGATCTTCGCGCCCATCATGGGCTGGTTAACCCATGAAGTGGGCTGGTCACATGTGTTCTTCTTTATGGGTGGGCTGGGGATTGTTATCAGCTTTGTGTGGCTGAAAGTCATCCATGAGCCGAATCAGCACCCCGGCGTGAACAAGAAAGAGCTGGAATACATTGCTGAAGGCGGTGCGCTGATCAACATGGATCAGAAGAAAGGCACCCATAAAGTCCCGATGAGCGAAAAATGGGGGCAAATCAAACAGCTGATCGGTTCCCGCATGATGGTTGGTATCTACATCGGCCAGTACTGCATCAACGCGTTGACCTACTTCTTTATCACCTGGTTCCCGGTGTATCTGGTTCAGGCGCGCGGTATGTCGATCCTGAAGGCCGGGTTTGTCGCATCAATCCCGGCGATCTGCGGCTTTGCCGGGGGCGTGCTGGGTGGGATCATCTCCGATTGGCTAATGCGGCGCACCGGTTCACTTAATATTGCCCGTAAAACCCCGATTGTCTTAGGCATGCTGTTGTCGATGGTCATGGTGTTCTGCAACTACGTAAGCGCAGAATGGATGATTATCGGCTTCATGGCGATGGCCTTCTTCGGCAAAGGGATTGGCGCATTGGGCTGGGCCGTCATGGCGGACACCGCGCCGAAAGAGATCAGCGGCCTGTCTGGCGGTCTGTTCAACATGTTCGGCAATATCTCCGGCATCGTGACGCCGATTGCGATTGGCTACATTGTCGGGACCACGGGCTCATTTAACGGCGCGCTGATATATGTTGGGGTGCATGCGCTGGTGGCCGTACTGAGCTATCTGGTGCTGGTGGGCGATATCAAACGTATTGAACTCAAACCGGTAACGGAGCGCTAAAGATGAATACACAATCAAGTCCCGTCGTCATCGATATGAAAGTTATTCCGGTGGCCGGTCATGACAGCATGCTGCTGAATATCGGTGGCGCGCATAATGCCTGGTTTACCCGCAATATCGTGGTGCTGACCGACAATGCCGGAAATACCGGCATCGGCGAGGCTCCGGGCGGCGAAGTGATTTATCAGACCCTGCTCGATAGCGTTCCGCTGGTGGTCGGGCAGGAGATCGCTCGCCTGAACAAAGTGGTTCAGCAGGTACACAAAGGTAACCAGGCTTCAGACTTCGATAGTTTTGGCAACGGCGCCTGGACCTTTGAGCTACGGGTGAACGCGGTGGCCGCGCTGGAAGCGGCACTGCTGGATCTGCTCGGTAAAGCACTGCAGGTCCCGGTCTGCGAACTGCTCGGTCCAGGTAAACAGCGTGATGCGGTCACCGTTCTGGGCTATCTCTTCTACATTGGCGATCGTAACAAAACCGACCTGCCGTATCTGGAGAAAACCCCAGGCGATCATGACTGGTATCAGCTGCGCCATCAGGAAGCGTTGAACAGTGATGCGGTGGTGCGTCTTGCCGAAGCCGCGCAGGACCGTTATGGCTTTAAGGATTTCAAACTCAAGGGCGGCGTGTTGCCCGGCGAGCAGGAAATTGATACAGCCCGTGCGCTGAAGAAGCGTTTCCCGGATGCGCGCATCACCGTCGACCCCAATGGCGCCTGGCTGCTTGATGAAGCAATTGCGCTGTGCAAGGGGCTGCAGGATGTGCTGACCTATGCCGAAGACCCGTGCGGCGCTGAACAGGGCTTCTCGGGGCGTGAGGTGATGGCCGAGTTTCGTCGTGCGACCGGGCTGCCGGTTGCCACCAACATGATCGCCACTAACTGGCGCGAAATGGGCCACGCCGTGATGCTGAACGCGGTGGATATCCCACTGGCGGATCCGCATTTCTGGACCCTCTCCGGGGCGGTCCGCGTCGCGCAGCTCTGCGATGACTGGGGGCTGACGTGGGGTTGTCATTCGAACAACCACTTTGATATTTCGCTGGCGATGTTTACCCATGTGGGCGCTGCTGCGCCGGGCAACCCGACCGCTATCGATACCCACTGGATCTGGCAGGAAGGCGATTGCCGCCTGACGAAAAATCCGTTGCAGATTACTCACGGAAAAATTGCCGTACCGCAGGCGCCAGGACTGGGTATTGAACTGGATTGGGACCAGCTGCAAAAAGCCCATGAAGCCTATAAGACGCTGCCTGGAGGCGCGCGAAATGACGCGGGTCCGATGCAGTATCTGATCCCCGGCTGGAAATTCGATCGCAAACGTCCCGTATTTGGTCGTGGTTAAGTCGCCACGTTATAAGAAAAGGATTCAAGATGAGTACATTATTTTCTACTCCCGTCGTTACTGCCATGCAGGTTATTCCGGTTGCCGGTCACGACAGCATGTTGATGAATCTTAGCGGGGCACACGCCCCCTATTTCACCCGTAATATTGTGATTATTAAAGACAACTCGGGCCATACCGGCGTTGGTGAAATCCCCGGCGGTGAGAAAATCCGCCAGACGCTGGAAGAGGCGGCAGAGCTGGTGGTCGGTAAGACGCTGGGTGAATATAAAAACGTGCTGGGCGCCGTGCGTCAGCGCTTCGCCGACCGGGATGCCGGCGGTCGCGGTTTGCAAACATTTGATTTACGTACCACCATTCACGTCGTGACCGGAATTGAAGCCGCGTTACTGGATCTGCTAGGGCAGCATCTTGGCGTCAACGTGGCCTCTCTGCTGGGCGACGGTCAGCAGCGTAGTGAAGTCGAAATGCTGGGCTACCTGTTCTTTGTCGGCAATCGTCATGCCACGCCGTTGGCCTATCAAAGCCAGACCGACGAGCGCTGCGACTGGTACCGGTTGCGTCACGAAGAGGCGATGACGCCGGATGCCGTTGTCCGGCTGGCGGAAGCCGCTTACGAAAAATATGGCTTCAACGATTTCAAACTTAAGGGCGGCGTGCTGGCGGGTGAGGAAGAAGCCGAATCGATTGTTGCCCTGGCGAAGCGATTCCCGCAGGCGCGAGTGACCCTGGATCCCAACGGCGCCTGGTTGCTGGACGAAGCCATCCAGATTGGCAAACAGTTGAAGGGCGTGCTGGCGTATGCTGAAGATCCTTGCGGCGCTGAACAAGGGTTCTCCGGTCGTGAAGTGATGGCGGAATTCCGTCGCGCCACCGGTTTGCCGACGGCCACCAATATGATTGCCACCGACTGGCGTCAGATGGGGCATACTCTGTCATTGCAGTCGGTGGATATTCCGCTGGCGGATCCGCACTTCTGGACCATGCAGGGTTCGGTGCGTGTGGCGCAGATGTGCCATGAATTTGGCTTGACCTGGGGCTCACACTCCAACAACCATTTCGATATTTCGCTGGCGATGTTCACCCACGTGGCGGCGGCGGCACCAGGCAATATCACGGCGATCGATACCCACTGGATCTGGCAGGAAGGTAACCAGCGCTTAACCAAGCAACCTTTTGAAATTAAAGGGGGGATGGTGCAGGTTCCGTCAACGCCGGGTCTGGGCGTTGAGCTGGATATGGACCGCGTGATGCAGGCAAACGAGCTATATAAAAAGCATGGGCTGGGGGCCCGCGATGACGCGATGGCCATGCAGTACCTGATCCCGAACTGGACGTTTGATAACAAGCGCCCGTGCATGGTGCGCTAAGGAAGATCCGGTTCCTGCGGGAACCGGAGACATATTGATACCGGGTGTTTGTTCATTTAAGGACAGCGTATGAAAATTGTGATTGCGCCGGATTCATACAAGGAGAGTCTGAGCGCCCTGGAGGTTGCGACCGCGATAGAGGCGGGGTTTCAGGAGATTTACCCTGACGCGGAGTATGTCAAACTGCCCGTTGCCGACGGTGGTGAAGGGACCGTCGAAGCGATGGTCGCCGCCACGCAGGGGCATCTGGTGCAGGTGACCGTGACCGGCCCGCTGGGGGAACCGGTGCAGGCATTTTACGGTTTGTCCGGTGATGAACGCTGCGCTTTTATCGAAATGGCGGCGGCCAGCGGCCTGGAAAGCGTCCCGGTGGCCAACCGCAATCCCTTAATCACCACCACCTGGGGAACCGGGGAACTGATTCGTCACGCACTGGATGCCGGTGTACAGCAGATCATTATCGGCATTGGCGGCAGTGCTACCAACGATGGTGGCGCCGGGATGGTGCAGGCGTTGGGGGGAAAATTGCTGACGCAGGATAACCAGCAGATTGCTACCGGTGGCGGCGCGCTGGAACAACTGGCGCGTATTGACCTTAGCGAGCTGGATAGTCGTCTTGCTGATTGTCGTATCGATGTTGCCTGCGATGTAACGAATCCACTGACCGGCCCGGAGGGGGCAACCGCGGTATTTGGCCCGCAAAAAGGGGCGACGGCGGAGATGATCGTCCGTCTGGATCGGGCGCTGGCGCATTTCGCGCAGATTATTCAACGTGATTTAGCCGTTGATGTCCTGCAGCTGGAAGGCGGCGGTGCCGCAGGCGGCATGGGAGCGGCGCTGTATGCTTTCTGTGGTGCCCGGTTACGCCCGGGGATCGAGATAGTGACCGATGCTCTGCATCTCGCCGAGCTGGTCGCCGATGCCGACCTGGTGATCACCGGCGAAGGGCGCATTGATAGCCAGACCATTCACGGCAAGGTGCCGGTCGGAGTCGCGAAGGTCGCCCAACGCTACAATGTACCGGTCATTGCCATCGCCGGGAGCCTGACCACCGATGTTGGTATTGTGCATCAGCATGGCCTGGATGCGGTATTCAGCGTGATCTATTCGGTGTGCACCCTCGAGGAGGCGCTGGCCAATGCCGCCGACAATGTACGTATGACGGCGCGAAATGTCGCCGCGGTGTTGAAACTCGGCCAGCAACGTTAACCCCCAGCCGTAACCCGGATAAGCGTCGTGCTATCCGGGACGCGGGCCGACGGTAGCCCGGACAGGCAGTGCGCTATCCGTTATATGGCGTTTTGATCCCCGGCATTTTGCAGGCTTCCCGGGTGACGTTATCCATCTCATCCAGCAGTTCAAGCAGCTCCGGCTCCAGATCTTCAGGCGCGGTTCCGGCCCGCAGCTGGCTTTCAAGGGTCTGACACAACTTTTTCAGCCGCGGTACACCGCTGTAGCTACAGCTCCCGTGGAGTTTATGAACCAGATCCAACAGCCCCTCCGGTTTTTCACCGACCAACTGCTCTTCCACTTTATTGCGCACCTCCGGCATAAAGGCGATCAGCATTTGCAGCATTTCTCGCGCCAGGTCCGGCTTCATGGCGGCCTGGCGTAGCGACAGCTGCCAGTTGAGCGTCACGTTATGGTCAATGGGCGGCTCGATGGTCTCTGCCGCTAACGGTGGCGCGACATGGCCTCCCGGCTGATAGCGCAACAGCAGATTGTGTAACTTCTCTTCCTCGATGGGCTTCGCCAGATAGTCATTCATGCCGGCGTTCATCAGCTTTTCTTTCTGGCCGTCAAAGGCGTGGGCGGTTACGGCGATCACCGGCGTCTGCTGCTGATGGGGAAGATGACGAATCAGCTCGCAGGCACGAATGCCGTCCATCTCCGGCATCTGGATATCCATCAGAATCAGATCCAGCTGCATCTCTTTGGCCTGCTCCACCGCACGCTGGCCGCTTTCACACAGCGTCACGTGCTGCACCAGATCCTCCAGCAACACGCCGATAAGCTTGAGGTTGGCCGGATTATCATCCACCGCCATTACCGTCATCGGCAGCTTGTCGCTGTCGGTGTGGGGAAGGGCGATCGGTGTTCTGCTACGGCTGGAGGCGATAAGCGCCGGCACTAAACGCGTGGCGGTTAGCGGTTTGAGCAGGCAGGCGGCAACGCCATCCTGCTTCAGCGTTTCGGCATTTATCTGCGCGTGGCAGGGGAGAGCCAGCAGCAAATGATCGGCGATGGCGCAGGCTTTCGCCAGATTGTCTTTCTGCTGGCTAATATCGCGCATCGATACCGGGAGCCCGGCCAGCAGAATATCGTAGTGTGCTTTCGGCAGCGCGGAGAAGGTCGGGCTGTAGACCACCTCCAGCGGCGTGGTAGCCAGCAGCTCCAGAGTGCACTGCGCCGCCGTCGCGTTGGCCTCAATGTAGGCCAGCGTTTTGCCCGCCAGAAGCGGCGTCATCGGGCTCTCCTGAACGGCGTTCGGGTTGAGGTCGAGACTGATGTGGAACCAGAAAGTGGAGCCGCGATTGGGCTGGCTGTGGAAAGAGATATCACCGCCCATCTCTTTGACCAGCCGTTGGGTGATCACCAGCCCAAGCCCGGTGCCGCCGTGACGCCGGGAAATGCTGGCATCGGCCTGTCGGAAGGCCTGGAATAACCGGGACTGATCGCGTTCGGGGATACCGATGCCAGTGTCGTGGATTTGAATCTCTATCTGCACGCTGGTGTTGCTGAGCGCCCGCTGTTCGACCAGCACATCGATATTGCCATGTTCGGTAAACTTGATGGCATTGCCGACCAGGTTTGTGATGATTTGCTGCAGGCGCAGCGGGTCACCGATAATATTATCCGGCACATCGTTTTTGATGTTTAGCGTCAGCTCCAGCCCTTTATCATGGGCCGAATGCGCCAGCAGGGTGACGACTTCATCCAGCGTATTGCGTAGCAGGAACGGAATGCTTTCCAGAATCAGCTTACCGGCCTCCAGCTTGGAGAAGTCCAGCACGTCATTGATGATCGCCAGCAGGTTATTTGCCGAACGTTCAATCGTGGTGAGATGATCACGCTGGGTGGTATTCAAATCGGTTTTCAGCGTCAGTCGGGTAAAGCCAATCACCCCATTGAGCGGGGTTCGCAGCTCGTGGGACATATTGGCAAGGAACTCCGACTTAATACGTGCGGCCTCCTGGGCGCGCTTTTTCGCCAGATCCAGCTCAACGTTCTGGATCTCCATCTGTTCGAGGGTTTCGCGAAGATCCGAAGTCGCTTGATCGATATTATGCTGCATCTCTTCGTGGTAAGCCGCCAGCGACATCGCCATCGAGTTAATGCCGTTTTTCAGCATATCCAGCTCGCCGAGCATAAAGCCCTCGACGCGGCTATCCAGTTGCCCACGACGAATACGGTCAACGGTATTGACCATGTTGCGGATTGGGCCGGTGACATCGCGCATCAGGCGCCAGCCAAAAATGAGCGCAATGCCAATACAGAACAGCATCATAACGCTGGAGATAAAAATCTCTTTGTACTGCTGCAGGCGTACCGATTTCAGATCGAGTTCAAGGGCAACATAGCCCAGCATATTGCCGGGCATCTTGGCATCGGTTCCCGGTGATTCATCTGGCGAATAGCTTTCGGAGACGATCGGGGTACGCAAAATCATCACGTCGCCTTCGCGTATCGCGGTGAGCTGCTGAGGAAATTTGGCCCCTTTCGGCAGACGCAGTTCGCTGGGGTTCAGCTGAAAGTTAGAGGTGACAAACAGGCGGTTCTGCGAATCATAGATGGAAATGGCCCGCACAATATCAGAGTGGCGGCGATGTAATACGCTAATGAGCTGGCCGATTGACTCGCGGTTTTGCAGATTCATGCCATATTCACTGGAGACCGCCAGTGGTTCAATAATGCTGGCTCCGGCGTCTTCCAACTGACGCTGCAGGTCGTGATAGCGATGGGCGACGAAGAAAATACTCAGCAGCAAACCAATGAGGACGGTAGGTGCCAGAATAAGAATCATCATGCGAGCACGTAGGCTGTAGTTGGTCATGCGGTTCCGTTATGGGAGAATATACGCTTCATCCTTCAAGTGCCTCTGCGTTGATGGCGTCAGTGCCGGGCTTACACACGCCGTCGTGGACTGCTGCCCGCCGCGCTGATGTACCTTGAAAGGACTCGTGTATAGAGTCAGTTTATTTGATTGAGACAAATCTCTACGATGGCGCAATTCTACTCTGCAAAACGGCGTGTGACGACGCGCCAGATCATAACCGTGACAGTAAACGACCTCGATCCCTTTGGCCAGGGCGTTGCGCGTCACCATGGTAAAGCGCTATTTGTTAGTGGTTTACTGCCGCAGGAACAGGCCGAAGTTGTCCTGGTGGAAGACAAAAAACAGTACTCCCGGGCCCAGGTCAAACGCCGTCTGAGTGACAGTCCTCAGCGTCAGGTACCGCACTGCCCGCATTTTGGCGTCTGCGGAGGCTGCCAGCAACAGCATGCCAGCATTGAGCTACAGCAGCACAGTAAACGTGCCGCGCTTGCTCGGCTCATGAAACACGATGTCGACGATATTATAGCCGCTTCGCCGTGGGGATATCGCCGACGTGCGCGTCTGAGCTTGAATTACCAGCCGAAGTCCCAACAATTACAGATGGGTTTTCGCAAGGCCAACACCAACGACATTGTCGATGTGGTGCAATGCCCTGTTTTGGTGCCCGATCTTGAGGCATTGCTGCCCGCGGTGCGCACCTGCCTGACGGGGCTGAAATCTCAGCGTCAATTGGGGCATGTTGAACTGGTGCTGGCGGATAATGGCCCGGTGATGATCCTGCGCCACACGGCGGCGCTGCCGGCAGGCGACAGAGAAAAACTGGAACGATTTTCGCAAACTCATGATCTTGCCCTGTATCTGGCCCCACAAAGCGAGATACTGGAGCATATTCGTGGGGAAGCGCCATGGTATACGTCAGACGGACTACGCTTAATGTTCAGTCCGCGCGACTTTATTCAGGTGAATGACGGCGTCAATCAACAGATGGTGCAGACCGCCCTGGCGTGGCTGGATGTTCAGCCGCAGGACCGGGTGCTCGATCTGTTTTGCGGCATGGGTAATTTCACGCTGCCGCTGGCGACACGCGCCGCTGAGGTTGTCGGGGTTGAAGGCGTTCCGGCGCTGGTGGAGAAAGGGCGGGAAAATGCTGCGCTCAATCAGTTGCACAACGTGACATTCTTTCATGAAAATCTGGAGGAAGATGTCACCCGTCAGGCGTGGGCGAAGCGCGGCTTTGATAAAATATTGATCGATCCGGCGCGAGCCGGGGCGCCAGCAGTGATCCCACAGATTATAAAGCTCGCGCCACGCCGCGTGGTTTATGTCTCCTGTAACCCGGCGACGCTGGCACGTGATAGCGAACACCTGCTACAGGCAGGCTATACGATCCAACGCCTGGCGATGCTGGACATGTTCCCGCATACCGGACATCTGGAATCGATGGTGTTGTTTGAGCATAAGCTTACATAACATCACTCGAATCGTATCGAGGTGGCAACAGAGTGAATGCTCAAGCGCTGGCCCAGGTCGGTGACTGAGGTGAACAAAAAAAGCCAACGCTGATGCGGTTTGAAGGATGACGTGTAAAAGTTGAGGCTTGCCGACTTCGGCAGGCCAGGTCCCTTAAGGAGAGGACAATGGTTGCGGTAAGAAGTGCACATCTTAATAAAGCTGGTGAATTTGACCCGAAGAAATGGATCGCGAGTCTGGGAATTTCCAGCCAGCAGTCGTGTGAACGCTTAGCCGAAACCTGGGACTACTGTCGCGAGAAAACACAGGGACATCCTCGAGCGGACCTTCTGCTATGGCGCGGCGTGGAGATGGTGGAAATACTCTGCACGCTGAGTATGGATATCGACACGCTGCGGGCCGCCATGCTTTTCCCGCTGGCGGACGGCAACGTCGTTAGCGAAGAGGTGATGCAAGAGAGCGTCGGCAAATCCGTCGTCACGTTGATTCACGGCGTGCGCGATATGGCGGCCATTCGCCAGCTTAAAGCTACCCACACCGATTCCGTCTCTTCAGAACAGGTCGATAATATCCGCCGCATGCTGCTGGCGATGGTCGACGATTTCCGCTGCGTGGTCATCAAGCTTGCCGAGCGTATTGCCCATTTGCGGGAAGTCAAAGATGAGCCCGAAGACGAACGCGTCCTGGCGGCAAAAGAGTGCACCAACATCTATGCGCCTCTGGCCAACCGTTTAGGTATCGGCCAGCTGAAATGGGAGCTGGAAGACTATTGCTTCCGCTATCTGCATCCGGACGAATACAAACGTATTGCTAAACTGCTGCACGAACGCCGCATTGACCGTGAACACTACATTGATGAGTTCGTGGGGCATTTACGCTCCGAAATGAAAACCGAAGGCGTCAAAGCGGAGGTGTACGGGCGGCCGAAGCACATCTACAGCATCTGGCGAAAAATGCAGAAAAAACACCTCACCTTTGATGAGCTGTTTGACGTGCGGGCCGTGCGTATTGTCGCTGAGCGCCTGCAGGACTGCTATGCCGCACTGGGGATCGTCCATACCCACTATCGCCACCTGCCAGATGAGTTCGATGATTACGTTGCCAACCCCAAACCGAACGGCTACCAGTCTATTCATACCGTGGTACTGGGGCCTGGGGGAAAAACGGTCGAGATCCAGATCCGTACCCGGCAGATGCATGAAGATGCCGAACTGGGTGTGGCGGCGCACTGGAAGTACAAAGAGGGCGCCAGCGCGGGCGTGAGCGGCGGGCGCGGCTATGAAGACCGTATCGCCTGGCTGCGTAAGCTGATTGCCTGGCAGGAAGAAATGGCCGATTCTGGTGAAATGCTGGATGAAGTCCGCAGCCAGGTCTTCGACGACCGGGTCTATGTCTTTACGCCGAAAGGCGACGTGGTGGATTTACCCGCCGGTTCCACGCCGCTCGACTTTGCCTACCATATTCACAGTGATGTCGGTCACCGTTGCATTGGCGCCAAAATCAGCGGGCGCATCGTGCCGTTTACCTACCAGTTGCAGATGGGCGATCAGATTGAAATCATCACCCAGAAGCAGCCGAACCCCAGCCGCGACTGGCTGAACCCGAACCTGGGTTATGTGACGACCAGCCGCGGGCGCTCCAAAATTCACGCCTGGTTCCGCAAGCAGGATCGCGACAAGAACATTCTTGCCGGGCGGCAGATTCTTGACGATGAGCTTGAGCACCTGGGAATCAGCCTCAAGGAAGCAGAGAAACACCTGCTGCCGCGCTACAACTTCAACGAGTTGGACGAACTGCTGGCGGCCATTGGCGGCGGCGATATTCGCCTTAACCAGATGGTCAACTTCCTGCAGGCGCAGTTCAATAAACCGAGCGCCGAAGAGCAGGATGCGGCAGCGCTGAAACAGCTGCAGCAGAAAACCTGGGCGCCGCAGAGTCGCAGCAAAGACAATGGTCGGGTGGTGGTGGAAGGCGTCGGTAACCTGATGCATCACATTGCGCGCTGCTGCCAGCCCATCCCGGGCGATGAGATTGTCGGTTTTATCACCCAGGGGCGCGGGATTTCCGTACACCGGGCGGACTGCGATCAACTGGCGGAACTGCAGTCGCATGCGCCCGAGCGTATCGTTGACGCGGTATGGGGAGAAAGCTACTCCGCGGGATATTCGCTGGTGGTTCGCGTTGTCGCCAACGATCGCAGCGGCCTGCTGCGGGATATCACCACGATCCTCGCCAATGAAAAAGTGAACGTGCTCGGCGTTGCCAGCCGTAGCGACACCAAACAGCAGCTGGCCACGATCGACATGAACATTGAAATCTACAACCTGCAGGTGCTGGGCCGCGTGCTCGGAAAACTGAACCAGGTACCGGATGTAATTGATGCCCGCCGTCTGCACGGTGGCTAATCGATCGTATTTTGCTTTCCCCGGCGGTGCATGACGGGCCGGGGATACGCTTTCACGTTAGCCGGGTAAGGCGAAATCCATACCCGGCATTATCGCTTGCAACAGGAAAAGACATGAACCAAATCGACCGGCTGCTCGGCATTATGCAGCGCCTGCGCGACCCGGAAAACGGCTGTCCATGGGACAAAGAGCAGACCTTCGCCACCATCGCCCCCTATACCCTCGAAGAAACTTACGAAGTGCTGGATGCCATCAGTCGTGAAGATTTTGACGATCTGCGTGGCGAGCTGGGCGATCTGCTGTTCCAGGTGGTGTTCTACGCGCAGATGGCGCAGGAAGAAGGGCGCTTTAATTTTGACGATATCTGTGCGGCTATCAGCGATAAGCTTGAGCGCCGTCACCCGCATATCTTCGGAGATGCGACCGCCGGCGATAGCGCCGAAGTGCTGGCGCGCTGGGAGCAAATAAAAAGCGCCGAGCGGGCCGAGAAAGCTCAGCATTCCGCACTGGATGATATTCCGCACAGCCTGCCAGCGTTGATGCGCGCGCATAAAATTCAGCGTCGCTGTTCTGCCGTGGGGTTTGACTGGACCTCGCTGGGTCCGGTGCTGGACAAAGTGCATGAAGAGATCGATGAGGTCATGCATGAAGCGCAGCAGGCCGTCGTGGATGAGGCTAAACTGGAGGAGGAAATGGGCGATCTGCTGTTCGCGACCGTCAATTTATCCCGCCATTTGGGGGTAAAAGCCGAAGTGGCACTGCAAAAAGCGAACCTTAAATTTGAACGCCGCTTCCGTGAAGTTGAACGAATTGTGGCCGCTCGCGGGTTAGAAATGACTGGCGTAGACCTCAATATCATGGAGGAAGTGTGGCAAGAGGTAAAACGGCAGGAAACTGATCTCTAACGGAATTTTGCGATCAAGCGCTATTTGTGTGATTTTTTAAATGACAAGCGCTTGATTTGCGTCAAAAACATTTACCCAAAAGGGGCTATTTTCTCACTCCTTATGTTTGTCATGGCCTGGAAAGGAGACGGAGAATGAAAGTTTGTGGCGCTCGTCGTGTTCGGGTATACTACTTTCCCGTCCTGGTTATTCCATCGTTTCACCCTAACTTCTCAGGTTCAGCATGACAACGAACTATATTTTTGTGACCGGCGGGGTCGTATCCTCTCTGGGTAAAGGCATTGCCGCAGCCTCCCTGGCCGCTATTCTCGAAGCCCGTGGGCTTAACGTAACCATGATGAAACTGGATCCGTATATCAACGTCGATCCGGGCACCATGAGCCCAATCCAACACGGGGAAGTGTTCGTTACTGAAGACGGCGCTGAAACCGATCTGGACCTGGGTCACTACGAGCGCTTCATCCGCACCAAAATGAGCCGCCGCAACAACTTCACTACGGGCCGTATCTACTCCGACGTTCTGCGTAAAGAGCGCCGCGGTGATTACCTGGGCGCGACCGTACAGGTCATCCCACACATCACCAACGCGATCAAAGAGCGCGTTCTTGCCGGTGGTGAAGGTCACGACGTGGTGCTGGTTGAAATCGGCGGTACCGTCGGTGATATCGAATCCCTGCCGTTCCTCGAAGCTATCCGTCAGATGGCCGTAGAGATTGGTCGTGAGCATACTCTGTTTATGCATTTGACCCTGGTGCCGTACATGGCAGCCGCCGGCGAAGTCAAAACCAAACCGACTCAGCACTCCGTGAAAGAGCTGCTTTCCATCGGTATTCAGCCAGATATTCTGATCTGCCGCTCCGATCGGGCGGTACCGGCCAACGAACGTGCTAAAATTGCATTGTTCTGTAACGTTCCGGAAAAGGCTGTTATTTCTCTGAAAGACGTCGATTCCATTTATAAAATTCCGGGCCTGTTGAAATCACAGGGGCTGGACGATTATATTTGTAAACGATTCAGCTTAAGCTGTCCGGAAGCAAACCTGGCCGAATGGGAACAGGTTATTTACGAAGAAGCCAATCCGGCTGGCGAAGTCACCATTGGTATGGTCGGTAAGTACATTGAACTGCCGGACGCCTACAAATCGGTGATCGAAGCGCTGAAACACGGTGGTCTGAAGAACCGCGTTACCGTCAACATCAAGCTGATTGATTCGCAGGATGTGGAAACGCGCGGCGTCGAAATTCTGAAAGATTTGGACGCTATCCTGATCCCGGGTGGCTTCGGCTATCGCGGTGTTGAAGGTAAAATCGCCACTGCACGCTATGCGCGTGAAAACAAAATTCCATATCTGGGTATTTGCCTGGGTATGCAGGTTGCGCTGATTGAGTTTGCGCGTAACGTCGCGGGAATGGAGAACGCCAACTCGACGGAATTTGTGCCAGACTGTAAGTACCCGGTTGTGGCCCTGATTACCGAATGGCGTGATGAAGAAGGCAACGTTGAAGTCCGTTCTGAAAAGAGCGACCTTGGCGGCACCATGCGCCTTGGCGCACAGCAGTGCCAGCTGGAAGACGAAAGCCTGGTTCGCCAGCTGTACGGCGAATCAACCATTACTGAGCGTCATCGTCACCGCTACGAAGTCAACAACATGTTGTTGAAACAGATTGAAAATGCGGGCCTGCGTGTTGCGGGCCGTTCCGGGGATGATCAGTTGGTCGAGATCATCGAAGTGCCGAATCACCCGTGGTTTGTCGCTTGTCAGTTCCATCCGGAGTTTACTTCAACGCCACGTGATGGCCACCCGCTGTTTGCAGGTTTTGTGAAAGCAGCAGGCGAGTATCAAAAGCGTCAGGCGAAGTAAAATGAGTTAGAACGGCAATGCACCCATCTGGGTGCATTGTTTGTCTGGAGTTTTAGTTTAACTTGTACTGAGGAAAACCTAATGTCCAAAATCGTTAAAGTCATCGGTCGTGAAATCATCGACTCCCGTGGTAACCCGACTGTTGAAGCCGAAGTACACCTGGAAGGTGGTTTCGTTGGTATGGCAGCAGCTCCGTCAGGTGCTTCTACTGGTTCCCGCGAAGCGCTGGAACTGCGCGATGGCGACAAATCCCGTTTCATGGGTAAAGGCGTACTGAAAGCTGTTGGCGCTGTCAACGGCCCGATCGCTCAGGCAATCCTTGGCAAAGACGCCAAAGATCAGGCTGGCATCGATAAAATCATGATCGACCTGGACGGTACTGAAAACAAATCTAACTTCGGTGCAAACGCCATCCTGGCTGTGTCTCTGGCTAACGCCAAAGCTGCTGCTGCCTCTAAAGGCCAGCCGCTGTTCGAGCACATCGCTGAGCTGAACGGTACTCCGGGCAAATACTCCATGCCGGTTCCGATGATGAACATCATCAACGGTGGTGAGCACGCTGACAACAACGTCGACATCCAGGAATTTATGATTCAGCCGGTTGGCGCTAAATCCCTGAAAGAAGCCGTACGTATGGGTTCTGAAGTGTTCCACAACCTGGCTAAAGTTCTGAAAGCTAAAGGCATGAACACTGCAGTTGGTGACGAAGGTGGCTACGCGCCGAACCTGGGTTCCAACGCTGAAGCACTGGCTGTTATCGCAGAAGCGGTTAAAGCTGCTGGCTACGAGCTGGGTACCGACATCACTCTGGCGATGGACTGTGCAGCTTCTGAATTCTACAAAGACGGTAAATACGTTCTGGCTGGCGAAGGCAACAAAGCGTTCACCTCTGAAGAGTTCACTCACTTCCTGGAAGACCTGACCAAACAGTATCCGATCGTCTCTATCGAAGACGGTCTGGACGAATCTGACTGGGATGGTTTCGCATACCAGACTAAAGTCCTGGGCGACAAAATCCAGCTGGTTGGTGACGATCTGTTCGTAACCAACACCAAGATCCTGAAAGAAGGCATCGAAAAAGGCATCGTTAACTCCATCCTGATCAAATTCAACCAGATCGGTTCTCTGACCGAAACTCTGGCTGCGATCAAAATGGCGAAAGACGCTGGCTACACTGCCGTTATCTCTCACCGTTCAGGCGAAACTGAAGACGCTACCATCGCTGACCTGGCTGTTGGTACTGCTGCTGGCCAGATCAAAACTGGTTCTATGAGCCGTTCTGACCGCGTTGCTAAATACAACCAGCTGATTCGTATCGAAGAAGCTCTGGGTGAAAAAGCACCGTACAACGGTCGTAAAGAGATCAAAGGTCAGTAAGTCTGACTTTCTCTCTTAACAAAAAACCCGCCTCGGCGGGTTTTTTTATGTCTGCGGTCCGGCTATTTAAAATCAACGGCCATCTGCTGTGGAATTGTCAGCCCGCGCGTGGTCTGTACGCAGCGGTCGATATAATCGGTAAAGCGCGGCGGCTTCGGCATTCCCATGCTGAGCAGCTTATCGTTGCTGAACCGCACGTTAAGCGTGGCAAAAGCCCCATACAGGCGCATTGCTTTGAGCATCAGGCGTTCATTGCAGGGCCCAAAGATATCCTTCAGCTCACGGCGCATCTTCACCAGTGTCTCATAGCTCACCTGCGCGTACTTATCGCCAACGGGAACCTTCTCCAACGCAGAGGCCATGGCGTTATCAATCTCGGCAAACTTCACGCTATTCTCTTCCCCGGCAGAAATATGGACTACCTCGCCACGGGCCAGCGGACTGCTGAGCAGCATTAGTAATGCATCGGCACAGTAATCGACGGGGATCACATCGATACGGTCTTCCATCGAACACATAAATTTTTGCAGCATCAGCCCCATGCTGAACACCCAGAAGATACTACTGGAAGGCTGGCAGCCGTGGTGAGTGTGGCCGACCACAATCGAGGGACGAGCGATGACCAGCGGTAGCATCGGGCATTCCTGCTGCATCAGGCGTTCGATAGTCGATTTGGAATGGGTGTACTCGACCAGATGCTCTGCACGTTCACGGAATATCGCGCTTTCCGCCACCAGTGAATCGGGTTCTGGCGAGCAGGACATCGCGGTACCAACATGCAGAAAACGTTGCAACGTACCAACCTGTGCCATGGTCTGGGCAAACTTCAACGTGCCTTCGACATTCACTTTCCAGATTAGTGGATTGTTGCCAAAGGAGGCGACGGCGGCACAGTTAATCACGTGCGTCACCTGCTGCAGTCGCGGGTCGCTGAGAAAGCTGTCGGGATTGGCCAAATCCCCCAGCAGCATGTTGCGCGGGGTCAGCTCCGCCAGGTTTTCTTCGGCGATGTTGAATTTACGCAGGTTTTCTTTGACCCGCTCCACCGCTGCAATATCCGTGTCGGCACGGACTAACAGCAGCAGGTTCACCTCATTCGTCTGATTAAGAATGTTTTCTAAAACCGCTCCGCCCAGAAATCCGGTCACGCCTGTAATTAATAATGTGTTCATGAATACAGTCTCATCATGGTTGGTTTGCGGATTTTAGGAGCGGGTAATTAAACGGCGGGTAAATAAAAAAAGGGCTATTTGTGCGCTGTCTTAAGACTATTTTAAGTAAATGAAGCGTAGCGGATAAGGTTGGACTATGGCTGCTGATAATAGATTCACAATAATATGTATCTGTTTGTACATCATTGAAAATTAAGTTTTTTATTTTTTGTGTTTCATTTTCATATGACGGTTTTTAAACATATTCTGTTACATCAAAATGACCGTGCAGCTGCGGACAAGACCTGAGCCTACAAATCTGCGATAATGTGTATTCATAACCCCACACCGAGATGATTATGCAGTACCCGATTAACGAGATGTTCCAGACCTTGCAAGGCGAGGGTTACTTTACCGGCGTGCCCGCCATTTTTATTCGTCTGCAGGGATGCCCGGTCGGT
This sequence comes from Klebsiella sp. B345, assembly GCF_051131735.1. Taxonomy (NCBI): domain Bacteria; kingdom Pseudomonadati; phylum Pseudomonadota; class Gammaproteobacteria; order Enterobacterales; family Enterobacteriaceae; genus Klebsiella; species Klebsiella sp. B345. The sequence goes on along the minus strand of NZ_CP180443.1, from coordinate 1,940,861 downwards.
TGTGCCTGGTGCGATACCAAACATACCTGGGATAAGCTTGCCGATCGGGAAGTGTCGCTGTTCAGCATTCTGGCTAAAACCAAAGAAAGCGATAAATGGGGTCCGGCGAGCGGCGAAGATCTGCTGGCTATTATTGGACGCCAGGGCTGGACGGCCCGCCATGTGGTGATCACCGGCGGAGAACCCTGTATTCACAATTTAACGCCGCTGACCGTGCTGCTGGAGCAAAACGGCTTTAGCTGCCAGATTGAAACCAGCGGTACCCATGAGGTGCGCTGTAGCCCTCACACCTGGGTGACGGTATCACCGAAGGTGAATATGCGTGGCGGCTATGATGTGCTGTCCCAGGCATTGCAGCGGGCCGACGAAATTAAACATCCGGTGGGACGCGTGCGCGATATCGAAGCCCTCGACGAACTGCTGGAAACCCTGACGGATGACAAGCCGCGGATTATTGCTTTGCAACCGATCAGCCAAAAAGAAGACGCGACGCGCCTGTGTATCGAGACCTGCATTGCGCGAAACTGGCGGCTCTCTATGCAAACGCATAAGTATTTGAATATCGCCTGATAAAAAGGCCCGGTTCACAGATTGTGGACCGGGCCTTTTTGATCGACGGACCAGGCAGACGACACGCCGTCCGACCGGATATTACTCGCCGCGATAGATGCATCCTGCAGTACAGGTCTCTTTAATCATCACGGCGCTCAGCAGTGGAACGACGGGTTTCATCTGTTCCCAGACCCAACGGGCCAGTACTTCGCTGGTGGGGTTTTCCAGGCCAGGAATATCGTTCAGATAGTAATGATCCAGACGATCGTAGATCGGCTTAAAGGCGGCCTTGAGCTCGGCAAAATCCATGATCCAGCCCGTGTGGGGATCGACTTCACCGGTAATCTCCAGACGCACCATAAAAGAGTGACCGTGCAGGCGACCGCACTTATGACCTTCCGGTACGTGAGGCAGGTGATGGGCGGCTTCGAAGGTGAAATCTTTAAACAGGGTGGTGGACATCTTTCATTCTCATAAGACAAAAAAACCGCCGTAGGGTACCGGAAAGTCTATTTTTTATCATTAACTAAAACCGATCCTGGGGGAAAACAGCATCATTGACTATGTTGTCAGGAAAGATATCTTTATATTTTATGTGGTTAGCTAATCGCTTTTGTTGTTAATAACTATAACTAAAACAGGTTAGTCCATTTGGTTATTTGTTATTTCCATCCCTTCTTTAATTGTTATTATCTGCGCCGTTAACCTTATAACTCGTCATACTTCGAGCTGCATGTGCGTCGGTTTTGCTCGCTCACCCCAGTCACTTACTGATGTAAGCTCCCGGGGATTTGCTGCGCAACCGTCTTCCTGCAACTCGAATTATTTAGAGTAAATACATTTATTTCTGTTTTGGCGCGCTGACAGGGTGCGATGAACAGCTTAGCTTACTGGAACATAACGACGCATGACGACACAGGCCCCATCTTCCAATTTGCTGCCGCTTAACCCGGAGCAAATGGCGCGCCTTCAGGCGGCCACGACAGATTTCACCCCAACTCAGCTTGCCTGGGTTTCTGGCTATTTTTGGGGCGTGCTGAATCAGCAGTCCGGTGCTGCGGTTGCGGTACCTGCCCAGGCGGCGGAAGCCCCGAGCATTACCCTTATCTCCGCATCGCAAACCGGCAACGCCCGTCGGGTGGCGGAAGCGCTGCGGGACGATCTCCAGGCAGCACAGCTGAACGTCAAGCTGGTTAACGCAGGCGACTATAAATTCAAACAAATTGCCTCCGAAAAACTGCTGGTGATCGTGACCTCTACTCAGGGTGAAGGCGAGTCGCCGGAAGAAGCCGTCGCGCTGCATAAGTTCCTGTTCTCGAAAAAAGCGCCAGCGCTGACCGGGACGGCTTTTGCCGTCTTCGGCCTGGGCGATACCTCTTATGAATTCTTCTGCCAGTCCGGGAAAGACTTCGATAGCCGCCTCGCGGAGCTGGGCGGTGAACGCCTGCTGGATCGCGTGGATGCCGACGTCGAATATCAACCGGCAGCGGCAGAATGGCGTGCGCGGGTGGTCGAGGTGCTGAAAGCACGGGCGCCTGTTGCGGCTCCGGTTCAGGCTGTCGCGTCCGGTGCGGTCAACGACATTCACTCGAGCCCGTATACCAAAGAAGCGCCGCTGACGGCGACGCTGGCGGTAAACCAGAAGATCACCGGCCGTGATTCCGAAAAAGATGTGCGCCACATTGAAATTGATCTTGCTGATTCCGGCCTGCGCTACCAGCCGGGCGATGCGCTTGGCGTGTGGTATCAGAATGACCCGGCGCTGGTAAAAGAGCTGGTTGAACTGCTGTGGCTGAAGGGCGATGAGCCTGTTACCGTTGACGGTAAAACGCTGCCGCTGGCCGAAGCGCTGGAGTGGCATTTTGAACTGACGGTGAATACCGGCAATATCGTTGAGAACTATGCCACCCTGACCCGCAGCGAATCGCTGTTGCCGCTGGTGGGCGATAAGGCGCAGCTGCAGCATTATGCAGCGACCACGCCGATCGTCGATATGGTGCGCTTCTCCCCGGCGCAGCTTGATGCCGAGGCGCTGATTGCGCTGCTGCGTCCGTTAACGCCGCGTCTGTACTCTATCGCCTCGTCGCAGGCGGAAGTGGAAACCGAAGTCCACGTGACCGTGGGCGTCGTGCGCTTTGATATCGAAGGCCGCGCTCGCGCAGGAGGCGCCTCCAGCTTCCTCGCCGACCGTCTGGAAGAGGACGGAGAAGTTCGTGTCTTTATCGAACACAACGACAACTTCCGTCTGCCGGCTAACCCGCAAACGCCGGTCATCATGATTGGTCCAGGTACCGGCATTGCGCCGTTCCGTGCCTTCATGCAGCAGCGCGCAGCGGAAGGGGCTGAAGGGAAGAACTGGCTGTTCTTCGGCAACCCGCACTTTACGGAAGATTTCCTGTATCAGGTCGAGTGGCAAAGCTACGTCAAAGAGGGCGTACTGAGTCGTATCGATCTGGCATGGTCCCGCGATCAACAACAAAAAGTCTATGTTCAGGACAAGCTGCGCGAGCAGGGGGCCGAACTGTGGCGCTGGATTAATGACGGTGCCCATATTTATGTCTGCGGCGATGCCAATCGTATGGCAAAAGACGTTGAGCAGACGCTGCTGGAAGTGATTGCCGAATTCGGCGCGATGGACGCCGAAGCGGCGGACGAATTTTTAAGTGAGCTGCGCGTTGAGCGCCGTTATCAGCGAGATGTCTACTAATGAGCGAAAAACATCCTGGACCCCTGGTGGTTGAAGGCAAACTGGCCGACGCCGAGCGTCTGAAGGTAGAGAGCAACTACCTGCGCGGCACGATTGCAGAAGACTTAAACGACTCCCTTACCGGTGGCTTTAATGGCGACAACTTCCTGCTGATTCGCTTTCACGGCATGTATCAGCAAGATGACCGCGACATTCGCGCCGAGCGTGCGGCTCAGAAGCTCGAACCGCGCCACGCGATGCTGCTGCGCTGCCGTCTGCCGGGTGGCGTGATCACCACCAAGCAGTGGCAGGCGATTGATAAATTCGCCGCCGATAACACGATTTATGGCAGCATTCGTCTGACCAACCGCCAGACCTTTCAGTTTCACGGCATTCTGAAGAAGCATGTGAAGCCGGTGCATCAGATGCTGCACTCGGTAGGCCTGGATGCGCTGGCAACCGCCAACGACGTGAACCGTAACGTCCTGTGCACCTCGAACCCGAACGAGTCTCAGCTGCATGCTGAAGCCTACGAGTGGGCGAAAAAGATCTCTGAGCATCTGCTGCCGCGTACCCGCGCCTATGCGGAGATCTGGCTCGATCAGAAAAAGGTTGCCACCACCGACGAAGAACCGATCCTCGGTCCAACCTATCTGCCGCGTAAGTTCAAAACCACCGTGGTGATCCCGCCGCAGAACGATATCGATCTGCACGCCAACGACATGAACTTCGTGGCGATTGCGGAAAACGGCAAGTTGGTTGGTTTTAACCTGTTGGTGGGCGGTGGTCTGTCTATCGATCACGGCAACAAAAAAACCTATGCCCGCACGGCGAGCGAGTTCGGCTATCTGCCGCTCGAACATACGCTAGCGGTGGCGGAAGCGGTGGTGACGACTCAGCGCGACTGGGGTAACCGTACCGACCGTAAAAATGCGAAGACGAAATATACCCTTGAGCGCGTTGGCGTTGAGACCTTCAAGGCTGAAGTTGAGCGCCGGGCAGGCATCAAGTTCGAGCCGATCCGGGCGTATGAATTCACCGGTCGCGGCGATCGCATTGGCTGGGTAAAAGGGATCGATGATAAATGGTATCTGACGCTGTTTATTGAAAATGGTCGTATTCTTGATTATCCGGGCCGTCCGCTGAAAACCGGCCTGCTGGAGATCTCGAAGATCCACCAGGGCGAGTTCCGTATTACGGCGAACCAGAACCTGATTATCGCCAGCGTGCCGGAAGCGGAAAAAGCGCGAATTGAAAAGCTGGCGCGCGATCACGGGTTGATGAATGCCGTCACTCCGCAGCGTGAAAACTCGATGGCCTGCGTCTCCTTCCCAACCTGTCCGCTGGCGATGGCCGAAGCCGAGCGCTTCTTACCGTCGTTTATCGACAAAGTGGACGGGGTGATGAGCAAGCACGGCGTGAGCGATGAGCATATCGTAACGCGTGTGACCGGTTGCCCTAACGGCTGTGGCCGTGCGCTGCTGGCGGAAGTCGGGCTGGTGGGCAAAGCGCCGGGGCGTTACAACCTGCACCTGGGGGGGAACCGTAGCGGAACGCGTATTCCACGCATGTATCGCGAGAACATTACCGAGTCGGAAATCCTCGACTCGATTGACCAGCTGGTAGGGCGCTGGGCGAAGGAGCGCGAAGCGGGTGAAGGCTTCGGCGACTTTACGGTGCGTGCGGGCATCGTTCGCCCGGTGCTCGACCCAGCCCGTGATTTCTGGGAATAACGCAGCATCGCCCGCTAAGTTATGCTTATCGGGCGTACTGGTTTTGTAGGCCGGGCACAGGCAGTACCGCCCGACGAAACAGGCAAATGAGGTCCTTATGTCCGTACTCGATCTAAACGTGCTTAACGAATTACCGAAGGTCGATCGCGTTTTGCAACTGGCGGAAACCAACGCGCAGCTGGAGAAGCTCAGCGCCGAGGAACGCGTCGTGTGGGCGCTGGAAAACCTGCCGGGCGATTATGCGCTCTCTTCCAGTTTCGGCATTCAGGCGGCGGTCAGTTTGCACCTGGTGAATCAGATCCGTCCGGATATCCCGGTGATCCTCACCGATACCGGCTACCTGTTCCCGGAAACCTATCAGTTTATCGATGAGCTTACCGACAAGCTGCAGCTCAATTTGAAAGTGTATCGTGCAGAGACCAGCCCTGCCTGGCAGGAAGCGCGCTACGGCAAGCTGTGGGAGCAGGGCGTTGAAGGCATTGAGAAATACAATGAGATCAACAAAGTTGAGCCGATGAACCGGGCGCTGAAATCACTGAATACCCAGACCTGGTTTGCGGGCCTGCGTCGTGAGCAGTCCGGCAGCCGCGCCACGTTACCGGTGCTGGCTATCCAGCGCGGCGTCTTTAAGGTGCTGCCGATCATCGATTGGGATAATCGTACCGTTTATCAGTATCTGCAAAAGCACGGCCTGAAGTACCACCCGCTGTGGGATCAGGGCTATTTGTCGGTGGGCGATACCCATACGACCCGCAAATGGGAACCGGGCATGGCGGAAGAAGAGACGCGCTTCTTTGGCCTGAAGCGCGAGTGCGGACTGCACGAAGGGTAATTAACCGACCATGTAGCCATATGTCAGTAATGCCCTCTGTCTGAACGACGAGGGCATTTTTGTGACCAACCAGCCCGATCAGCGCTGTTTTTCGGTCTTTGCCAGCTCTTTGAGCAACGGCAGCATCACTTTGACGACATCGCGGCTACGGTGCTCAATACGACCGGGCAGGGCTTTATCGATATGCTGCTGGTTATCCAGCTGCACGTCATGCCAACTGGTTCCCTGCGGGAAAGAGGCCGACTTGTTGCGCTGCTGATAGCCATCTTTCTTACCCAGCGCCCAGTTGGTGGCCTCTACGGATAACACCGGGATCCCGGCGCTATCAAAAACGCTGGCGTCATTACAGCACCCGGTACCTTTGGGATAATCCGGATTGAGCCCAGGGTTGCTGTAAGCGGCAATGCCTTTGCTGCGGGCAATGGTCAGGGCGCGGTCCCGGGTGAGTTTGCGGATCGCGGCGGGGGTGCTGCGGCCGCTATTAAAATAGAGCTTATCGCCGACCACCAGGTTGTCGAGATTAATCACCAGCAGCGTATTTTTCTTCTCCGCATCACTCATGCGTTTGAGGACATTCTGCGCGCCGAGGCTGCCTTCTTCTTCGCCGCTGGAAGCGATAAAACGAATGCCGTAACGGGTCGGGACGTTCTTCAGGTGTTCTGCCAGCTCCAGCAATACGCCAACCCCGACGGCGTTATCGTCAATACCCTGCAGGGTTAAACCGCCGAGGTTGTTCTCAACATCGGTATCGCTCCTTGGCGCGTAGGTATCGAGGTGTGCCATCACGATGATCTGTTGGCGATCCGACCCCTCATGTGCCGCGATGACGGTACTGCCGGTGACGTTTTGCCAGTTTTTCCGCGCATCTTTATTACTGTAGATATAGCGTGCATGGAAGCTGCGAATGTCGCTCTGGTAGCCCATCTGGGCAAACTGCTGACGAACGTAATCCGCCGACAGCATCTCTGCGGGCGTTCCGGTCATTCTGCCGGGGAAAACTGTCGCGATATGACGAGCCTGGGTATTTGCGGTATCACCCATGGCGCTGAACGCCGGGGCGGAGAAGACAAAACCTGCGCCAAGCGCCAGGGGAAGGAGGCGGCGGCACAACGCGGAATACATAGAAAGGTCCTTTCTCGGCAGGAATATTTTAACCCATGTAGTATGAAACTGTGACCGGGGTTAAACAATTTCATTTGCTCTTAAATGGCGGAAAAATCGCGTGTTAAGCACTTTTTGATATTTGTATTTCCAGCTCGTTATTCTTTTGGGTAACAACTCATTCCATTTAGTAATTTCATTTGCTCAAAGCAGCACCCTATAGTCGCTCTATGACTGAATGTAAGCGAGTTGTTGCACCGTGGACTATTTGCCCTTATTTGCCGAAGTGAGAGAAAGACCCGTGCTGGTAGTTGGCGGTGGGGAGATTGCTGCGCGCAAAATTCTGTTTCTGCGTAGGGCCGGTGCAAAGGTTCAGGTAGTGGCCTCTGAGTTATCTGAAGCCATCGCCGGGCAGGTTGAACGCCAGGAAATTACGTGGCGCGCCCAGGCGTTTGAAGAGCAACAACTTGACGATGTTTTTCTGGTGATTGCCGCCACTGACGATGATGCGCTTAATCAGCGGATCTCGGCGGCGGCGAACGCCCGTTACCGCCTGGTTAACGTTGTCGATAATCAGCCGCTGTGCTCCGCGGTGTTTCCCTCTATCGTGGACCGCTCCCCGCTGCTGATCGCCATCTTCTCAGGCGGTTCGGCTCCGGTATTGTCCCGGCTGATTCGCGAAAAAATTGAAGCGTTGCTGCCAACCAATCTCGGACGCGTTGCCGAAGCTGCAAGCTACTGGCGGCATCATATTAAAACCCATCTGACCACCACCGCAGCGCGGCGTCGCTTCTGGGAGCGGGTCTTTAATGGCCGCTTTGCCAGCCTGATGATCGCCGGAAACAAAGCCGCCGCCGATAAGGCGCTGGAAGATGAACTGCATCAGCCGGAAAAACGGCTGGGCGAAATTATTCTCGTCGGGGCAGGACCGGGAGATGCCGGACTGCTGACGCTGCGAGGCCTTCAGGCGGTTCAGCAGGCCGACGTGGTGTTTTATGACTCTCTGGTGACGCCGGAAATCCGCGAGCTGGTGCGTCGTGATGCCGACATGATCTGCGTCGGCAAGCGGGCGGGCGAACACTCCGTGCCGCAGCATGAAACCAACCAGATGCTGGTGGATGCAGCGCGAGAAGGCAAAACGGTGGTGCGCCTGAAAGGCGGCGATCCGTTTATTTTCGGTCGCGGTGGCGAAGAGCTACAGGCGGCAGCGGCGGCGGGGATCCCGTTTCAGGTGGTTCCGGGCGTCACGGCTGCGGCAGGGGCGACAGCCTACGCCGGCATTCCGCTTACCCATCGCGATTACGCCCAGAGCGTGACCTTTGTGACCGGCCATTTCAAGGCGGACAGCGCGTCGCTCGACTGGACGCAACTGGCGCAAAGCCGGCAAACCCTGGCTATCTACATGGGCACCCTGAAAGCGGCGGAGATCAGCGCGCAGCTGATCGCCCATGGCCGGGATAGCAACACGCCTGTGGCGGTGATTTCTCGTGGTACCCGTGCCGATCAGCAAACGACGACGGGCACATTACAACAGCTGGAACAGCTGGCGAAAGAGGCTCCGATGCCAGCTCTGCTGGTCGTGGGCGAAGTGGTGCAACTGCATCAACAGCTCGCCTGGTTTCAACATTCAACTCAAGCAGAGGCATTTAATGCGTCTGTGGTAAATCTGGCTTAGTCCCGGCGCGACAGCCTTATAAGGAACGGTTATGGACCAAAAACGACTCACTCACCTGCGGCAACTGGAAGCAGAAAGCATCCATATTATTCGTGAGGTGGCCGCCGAATTCTCTAACCCGGTGATGATGTACTCCATCGGTAAAGATTCCAGCGTGATGCTGCATCTGGCGCGTAAAGCGTTTTATCCGGGAACCTTGCCTTTTCCGCTGCTGCACGTGGATACCGGCTGGAAATTCCGCGAGATGTACGAGTTCCGTGACCGTACCGCGAAAGCCTACGGCTGCGAGCTGCTGGTGCATAAAAACCCGGAAGGGGTGGCGATGGGTATTAACCCGTTCGTTCACGGTAGCGCCAAGCATACCGATATCATGAAGACCGAAGGCCTGAAGCAGGCGCTGAACAAATACGGCTTTGACGCCGCGTTTGGCGGGGCCCGTCGTGATGAAGAGAAGTCGCGCGCCAAAGAGCGTATCTATTCGTTCCGCGATCGCTTCCACCGCTGGGATCCGAAAAACCAGCGTCCGGAGCTGTGGCACAATTACAACGGCCAGATTAACAAAGGCGAAAGCATCCGCGTCTTCCCGCTCTCCAACTGGACCGAGCTGGATATCTGGCAGTACATCTACCTGGAAAATATCGAAATCGTTCCGCTGTATCTGGCGGCCGAGCGCCCGGTGCTGGAGCGTGACGGGATGCTGATGATGATCGATGACGATCGTATTGATTTGCAACCGGGTGAGATGATCAAAAAACAGATGGTGCGTTTCCGTACCCTGGGCTGCTGGCCGTTGACCGGCGCGGTAGAATCCAATGCGCAAACGCTGCCGGAAATTATTGAAGAGATGCTGGTCTCCACAACCAGCGAGCGTCAGGGTCGAATGATAGACCGCGACCAGGCCGGCTCCATGGAGCTGAAGAAACGTCAGGGGTATTTCTAAGGAGCCGCCATGAACACGACAATTGCACAACAAATTGCTAATGAAGGCGGCGTAGAAGCATACCTGCACGCGCAACAGCACAAAAGCCTGCTGCGTTTCCTGACCTGCGGCAGCGTCGATGACGGCAAAAGTACCCTGATTGGCCGTCTGCTGCACGATACTCGTCAGATTTACGAAGATCAGCTCTCATCGCTGCATAATGACAGCAAGCGTCACGGCACCCAGGGCGAGAAACTGGATTTGGCGCTGCTGGTGGATGGCCTGCAGGCCGAGCGCGAGCAGGGCATCACCATCGACGTGGCGTATCGCTATTTCTCCACCGAGAAGCGCAAATTTATTATCGCCGATACCCCGGGGCACGAGCAGTACACCCGTAATATGGCGACCGGCGCCTCCACCTGCGACCTGGCGATTCTGCTGATGGACGCGCGTAAAGGGGTTCTCGATCAGACCCGTCGCCACAGTTTTATTTCGACCCTGCTGGGGATTAAAAACCTGGTGGTAGCGGTGAATAAAATGGACCTGGTGGACTTCAGCGAAGAGACGTTCAACCGCATTCGCGAAGAGTATCTGACCTTTGCCGGGCAGCTGCCGGGCGATATCGATATCCGCTTTGTGCCGTTGTCGGCCCTGGAAGGGGATAACGTCGCTACCCAGAGCGCAAGCATGCCGTGGTACAGCGGCCCGACGCTGCTGGAAGTTCTTGAGACCGTCGAAATTCGTCGGGCGGTAGAAAACCAGCCGCTGCGTTTCCCGGTCCAGTTCGTCAACCGCCCGAACCTCGACTTCCGCGGTTTTTCCGGCACGGTAGCCTCAGGCAACGTGACGGTCGGCCAGCGTCTGAAGGTGCTGCCATCTGGCGTAGAATCCAGCGTTGCCCGTATCGTGACCTTTGACGGCGACCTGCAGGAAGCCGGCGCTGGTGAAGCCATCACCATCGTGCTGAAAGATGAAATTGATATCAGCCGTGGCGATTTGCTGGTAGATGCCCAGGTTTCGCTGCCAGCGGTTCAGAGCGCCAGCGTGGATGTGGTGTGGATGGCGGAGCAGGCGTTAGCGCCGGGCCAGAGCTATGACATCAAAATTGCCGGTAAGAAAACCCGTGCGCGAGTCGATGGTATTCGCTATCAGGTGGACATCAATAACCTGACCCAGCGCGAGGTCGAATCTCTGCCGCTGAACGGCATTGGCCTGGTGGATCTGACCTTTGACGAACCGCTGGTGCTGGATAAATACCAGCATAACCCGGTGACCGGGGGACTGATCTTTATCGACCGTCTCACCAACGTCACGGTCGGTGCTGGCATGGTGCGTGAGCCGCAGGAGCAATCCCAGGCATCGGCATCGTCCTTCAGTGCGTTTGAACTGGAGCTGAATCAGTTGATTCGCAAACATTTCCCACACTGGGACGCCCGCGATCTGCTGGGAGGCAAGTAATGGCCCAGCATGACGAAAATGTCGTCTGGCACGCCCATCCTGTCACTCAGCAGCAGCGTGAACAACACCACGGCCATCGTGGCGTGGTGTTGTGGTTTACCGGGCTGTCCGGCTCCGGTAAATCCACCGTCGCCGGGGCGCTGGAAGAGGCGCTGCATCAGGCTGGCGTCAGCACCTATCTGCTGGATGGCGATAATGTGCGTCATGGCCTGTGCAGTGACCTGGGATTCAGTGATGACGATCGCAAAGAGAACATTCGCCGCGTCGGCGAAGTCGCCAGGCTGATGGTTGATGCGGGGCTGGTTGTATTGACCGCATTTATATCTCCCCATCGTGCCGAGCGACAGATGGTACGTGAACGGCTGGGTGAAGGGCGCTTTATCGAAGTGTTCGTCGACACCCCGCTGGCTATCTGTGAGGCGCGGGATCCGAAAGGGCTATACAAAAAGGCGCGTGCGGGTGAGTTGCGTAACTTTACCGGGATTGATTCAGTGTATGAATCACCGGAAAAGGCGGAAATTCATCTGGATGGGGAACAATTGGTAACAAATTTGGTGCACCAACTATTAGACCTCCTCAGACAGAGCGATATTATCAGATCCTGAAACGGCGACGGCACTGAGATGCCGGTCGCCCGGTCAACAGGATTCGATATGCGTAACACCCAGAACCTCAGTCTTATTCGTTCAGAACCACCCGCGGTGGCCAATGACGAGACCACCTGGTCTCTGTCAGGGGCGGCCGTGGGCTTTATCTCATGGCTGCTGGCGCTGGGTATTCCCTTCCTTATGTATGGCAGCAACACGCTGTTTTTCCTGCTCTACACCTGGCCGTTTTTCCTTGCACTGATGCCGGTCGCCGTGGTGGTCGGTATTGCGCTGCATTCTTTGTTGAACGGTAAACTCCTGTACAGCACCTGCGCGACGATTTTGACGGTAGGACTGATGTTTGGTCTGCTGTTCCTCTGGTTACTGGGATAGTTCTTTTTGTGTGAGAATCAAGCCTGGGTATCGGCGGCAGAAATGTGTTACAGTCCCCGCGTTACGCGGCATCGTCCGCGCGTCGGAGTAACAAACTCAGACGAGTTATGGGATGATGATGCCGTTTTTCAGGGGGCAGAATGGGTAAATTAACGCTGCTGCTATTGGCGTTGCTGGTCTGGCTGCAGTACTCACTGTGGTTCGGTAAAAATGGTCTGCATGACTATAGCCGGGTGAACGACGACGTCACCGCGCAGCAAACCACTAACAGCAAATTAAAAGCGCGCAACGATCAGCTCTTCGCAGAAATCGACGACCTCAACGGTGGTCAGGAAGCGATCGAAGAACGCGCACGCAATGAATTAAGCATGACCCGCCCGGGCGAAACCTTTTATCGTCTGGTCCCGGATGCGTCTAAACGCAACCAGGGGTCGGCGCAGAACTCTCGATAAACCAGCCCAGGATTAAGACATGGCAGCCACTTTTCCGGGTGTTTGCGCCGTGGTGCCGGCCGCTGGCTTTGGCCGCCGTATGCAAACGGAATGCCCGAAACAATATCTCTTAATCGGTAACAAAACGATTCTCGAACACTCGGTTGCCGCGCTGCTGGCCAATGACTGCGTTCAGCGCGTGGTAATTGCCGTCAGCCCTGGCGATGTTCGCTTCAGTCAGTTGCCATTAGCCAGCCACCCACAAATTACCGTCGTCGACGGTGGCGCAGAACGCGCTGACTCCGTGCTGGCCGGCCTGCAGGCGCTGCCAGACGCCGATTGGGTGTTGGTGCATGATGCGGCCCGTCCGTGCCTGCATCAGGACGATCTCAACCGTCTGCTGGCGCTGCGTGAAAGCAGCCGCGTGGGTGGTATTCTTGCTGCTCCGGTGCGCGACACCATGAAGCGCGCTGAGCCCGGCAAGACCGCCATTGCCCATACTGTCGATCGAAATGACTTATGGCACGCCTTAACACCGCAATTTTTCCCTCGTGAATTACTCCTCGAATGCCTGACGCGTGCGCTCAATGAACGGGCAACCATCACCGATGAAGCGTCGGCGCTGGAGTACTGTGGCTTCCATCCTGAACTGGTCGCCGGACGAGCTGATAATATTAAAGTGACGCGCCCGGAAGACCTGGCGCTGGCAGAATTTTACCTTACCCGTTCCCCACACCAGGAGAAAGCATAATGCGAATTGGACACGGTTTTGACGTACACGCTTTTGGCGGTGAAGGCCCAATCATTATTGGTGGGGTGCGAGTGCCTTATGAGAAAGGGCTGCTGGCCCATTCTGATGGTGACGTGGCGCTGCACGCGTTGACTGATGCCCTGCTGGGGGCGGCGGCGCTCGGGGATATCGGCAAACTGTTCCCGGATACCGATCCGGCCTTCAAAGGCGCCGACAGCCGCGAGCTGCTGCGTGAAGCCTGGCGGCGGATTCAGGCCAAAGGCTATACCCTTGGCAACGTCGATGTCACGATCATTGCCCAGGCGCCGAAAATGTTGCCGCATATTCCTCAAATGCGCGTCTTTATAGCCGAAGACCTCGGATGTCACATGGATGACGTTAACGTAAAAGCCACCACCACCGAAAAGCTGGGGTTCACCGGTCGCGGCGAAGGTATCGCCTGCGAAGCGGTGGCGCTGCTGCATAAGGCTGCGCAATGATTGCTTTCAATGACCTCACCTGGCTGCATGGTCAACCGCAGGGGCAGGGGCTTCTGAAAGCCAATCCGGAAGATTTCGTGGTGGTCGAGGATCTGGGCTTTGGGCCGGATGGCGAAGGCGAGCATCTGCTGGTGCGGATCCTCAAGAAAGACTGCAATACGCGGTTTGTCGCCGATGCGCTGGCGAAATTTCTTAAAATCCATGCCCGCGAAGTGAGTTTTGCCGGGCAAAAAGACAAGCACGCCGTCGCCGAACAGTGGCTGTGCGCCCGGCTTCCGGGTAAAGAAATGCCCGATCTGAGCAAGTTTCAACTGGAAGGATGCCAGGTACTGGAATACGCGCGCCATAAACGCAAGCTGCGTCTCGGCGCCCTGAAGGGCAACCAGTTTACCCTGATCCTGCGGGAAATCAGTGACCGTGATGATGTTGAACGGCGCCTTCAGGCCATCGCCGCGCAGGGCGTGCCGAACTATTTCGGTGCCCAGCGTTTTGGGATCGGCGGCAGCAACCTGCAGGGCGCACTGCGCTGGGCGGAGAGCGGCGCACCGGTTCGCGATCGCAATAAACGCAGTTTTTGGCTGTCGGCGGCACGTAGCAGCTTGTTTAATCAACAAGTCAGTATTAGATTAAAAAAACCGGAATTTAATCAGGTTGTTGATGGCGATGCGCTACAATTAGCGGGGCGCGGGAGCTGGTTTGTCGCCACCTCTGAAGAACGCGAGCTGCTGCAGGCACGGGTTGATAGCCGTGAACTGATGATTACTGCTGCCTTACCGGGGAGCGGTGACTGGGGCAGCCAACGTGATGCGCTGGTCGCCGAGCAGGCGGCCATTGCTGAAGAGACGCAGCTTCAGGCTCTATTGGTGCGTGAAAAAGTGGAAGCGGCACGCCGGGCAATGCTGCTCTGCCCGCAGCAGATGAGCTGGAACTGGTGGGATGACGTAACCGTTGAACTGCGTTTCTGGCTGCCAGCGGGCAGCTTCGCCACCAGCGTGGTAAGGGAACTTATCAATACAACGGGTGACTATGCGAATATTGCTGAGTAACGATGACGGGATTCATGCGCCGGGCATTCAGACCCTGGCGAAGGCCTTGCGTGAGTTTGCTGAGGTCCAGGTAGTTGCACCCGATCGTAACCGCAGTGGCGCATCGAATTCCCTGACCCTGGAGTCTTCGCTTCGTACTTTCACCTTCGATAACGGCGATATCGCCGTCCAGATGGGCACGCCAACGGACTGTGTCTATCTCGGCGTTAACGCTCTGATGCGTCCCCGCCCGGATATTGTGGTCTCTGGGATCAACGCCGGGCCAAATCTCGGCGATGACGTCATCTACTCCGGCACCGTCGCGGCAGCGATGGAAGGCCGCCACCTTGGCTTCCCGGCCCTGGCCGTCTCTCTGAACGGCCACAAACACTACGATACCGCGGCGGCCATCACCTGTTCCATTCTGCGCGCCTTAAACCGCGAACCACTGCGCACCGGTCGAATCCTCAATATCAACGTCCCGGATCTGCCGCTGGAGCAGATTAAAGGCATTCGGGTCACCCGCTGTGGCAGTCGTCATCCTGCCGATCAGGTGATCCCGCAAAAAGATCCGCGTGGCAATACGCTTTACTGGATTGGTCCGCCGGGGGAAAAACGCGACGCCGGGCCGGATACCGATTTTGCCGCAATAGATGAAGGCTATGTTTCAGTGACCCCGCTGCACGTTGATTTAACCGCCCATCAGGCCCACAGCGTGGTGAGTGACTGGCTGGATCGCGTTGGGGTGGATACACAATGGTAAGCAAACGTGTTGAAAGTCTGCTGAATCAACTGCGCACGCAGGGCATTGTCGACGAGCGGGTGCTGGAGGCGATTGCCGTGGTGCCCCGTGAAAAATTCGTTGATGAAGCCTTCGAACATAAGGCGTGGGAAAACACAGCGTTGCCTATCGGCCAGGGGCAAACCATCTCGCAACCCTACATGGTGGCGCGGATGACGGAGCTTCTGACTCTGGCGCCGGAGTCGCGGGTGCTGGAAATAGGCACCGGTTCCGGCTACCAGACGGCGATCCTGGCGCACCTGGTGCATCACGTCTGTTCGGTCGAACGTATTAAGAGTTTGCAGTGGCAGGCGCGTCGTCGCCTGAAGCAACTTGATTTACATAATGTTTCAACCCGCCATGGTGATGGATGGCAGGGTTGGACCGCACGCGCACCTTTTGATGCGATAATCGTCACTGCCGCGCCCCCGGAAATACCGCCAGCGCTGCTGGCGCAGTTGGATGAAGGTGGCGTGCTGGTTTTACCGGTCGGCGAGGAGCATCAGTATCTGAAGCGGATCCGTCGTCGCGGTAATGAGTTTGTGATTGATACCGTCGAAGCCGTACGCTTTGTTCCCCTGGTTCAGGGGGAGCTGGCGTGAGACCCGGATTAATCCATGTTTTTTTTGCCTGACTTTAGGCGTAGGGTGGACACATTTTCAGTGTCCTGGCCGGGTGTTGCCCGGTAAGCAAGATATTGGCAGTTAACATATTCCTGGGGGATAAATGAGCGCGGGAAGCCCAAAATTTACCTTAAGTCGCATTGCGGCGTTATCACTGGTTTCACTCTGGCTGGCAGGTTGTTCAAATAACAATAACCCGCCTGCACCGGTTAGTTCAGCGGGTGGAGCCTCTTCTTCCGGAACCAATTCCGGGATGCTGATTACCCCGCCGTCGCCAACAGGATCCTCCACAGCGGTACAAACCGCCCCGCAGATTCAGCCGGTTCAGACGCAGAAGACTCAGGTTCAGCCAGTGGCGCAACAGCCGGTGCAGACCGTCGATGGCAAGATCGTCTATAACCGTAAATATGGCGATATTCCGAAAGGCAGCTACACTGGTGGCAGCACTTACACCGTGAAACGCGGCGACACGCTGTTCTATATTGCATGGGTTACCGGCAACGATTTCCGTGACCTTGCCCAGCGTAATAATATCCCCGCACCGTATGGCCTGAACGTCGGTCAGACGCTGCAGGTTGGCAACTCTGCCGGCCAGCCGATTACCGGCGATAACGCGGTTGCCCAGGCCAGCGCACAGTCCAGCGGCGGTATGACGGCGGCCGCAACTTCTGCACAAAAATCCACCGCAGTGGTTGCGTCGCAACCAACTATTACGTATTCTGAATCTTCAGGTGAACAGAATGCTAATAAGATGTTGCCGAACAATAAGCCTGCGACGACCACCGTCGCGCCGGTTACGGCTCCAGCTGTCAGCACTACCCAACCGACTGCAAGCAGTACGTCAACCAGTTCGCCGATCTCCGCATGGCGCTGGCCGACTGACGGCAAAGTTATCGAAAACTTTAGTGGTGCCGAAGGCGGCAATAAAGGGATTGATATTGCAGGCAGTAAGGGACAGGCTATTGTCGCGACAGCTGATGGTCGCGTCGTCTATGCCGGTAATGCGCTGCGCGGTTACGGTAATCTTATTATCATCAAACACAACGATGATTACCTGAGTGCCTACGCTCATAACGATACAATGCTGGTCCGGGAGCAACAGGAAGTTAAAGCGGGGCAGAAAATCGCTACCATGGGTAGCACCGGCACCAGCTCTACAAGATTACACTTTGAAATTCGTTACAAGGGGAAATCCGTCAACCCGCTGCAATATTTACCGCAGCGATAATTTGGCAGAGTACGGATAAGCGTCATATCAGTTTACTGGCGTCAGGCCGGTTGTCATCGCCCCTTCAGTGGGGCAAAAGTTTCCGTCCTGGCGTTATTTGATTGATATACACCCTAAGTAATTCGAGTTGCAGGAAAGCCAACGCTCATGCAACTTGAAGTATGACGGGTCATCGCGAAGGTGCTTTGCTCAGGGATCACGGGTAGGAGCCATCTTTATGAGTCAGAATACGCTGAAAGTTCATGATTTAAATGAAGACGCGGAATTTGATGAGAACGGAGTCGAGGCCTTCGATGAGAAAGCCTTAGTAGAAGAGGAACCCAGTGATAGCGATCTGGCTGAGGAAGATCTCCTGTCGCAAGGCGCAACACAACGCGTGCTTGATGCGACACAGCTCTATCTTGGTGAGATTGGTTATTCCCCACTGCTGACAGCGGAAGAAGAAGTTTATTTCGCTCGTCGCGCGTTGCGTGGTGATGTCGCATCACGCCGCAGGATGATCGAAAGTAACCTGCGGTTGGTGGTGAAGATTGCTCGTCGGTACAGCAATCGTGGTCTGGCGCTGCTGGATCTGATTGAAGAGGGCAATCTGGGGCTGATCCGTGCGGTTGAGAAGTTTGACCCGGAACGTGGGTTCCGTTTCTCAACTTACGCAACCTGGTGGATCCGTCAAACGATTGAACGGGCGATCATGAACCAAACCCGTACCATCCGTTTGCCTATCCATATCGTTAAAGAGCTGAACGTCTATCTGCGTACCGCCCGTGAGTTGTCCCATAAACTGGACCACGAGCCGAGTGCGGAAGAGATTGCCGAACAGCTGGATAAGCCGGTTGATGACGTGAGCCGTATGCTGCGTCTGAACGAGCGCATTACCTCGGTGGATACGCCGCTGGGTGGTGACTCGGAAAAAGCGCTGCTGGATATTCTGGCCGATGAGAAAGACAACGGTCCGGAAGACACCACGCAAGACGATGATATGAAACAAAGCATCGTAAAATGGCTGTTCGAACTGAACGCCAAGCAGCGTGAAGTGCTGGCCCGTCGTTTCGGTTTGCTGGGTTATGAAGCCGCTACGCTTGAAGATGTTGGCCGTGAAATTGGTCTGACCCGCGAACGCGTTCGTCAGATTCAGGTTGAAGGGCTGCGCCGCCTGCGGGAGATCCTGCAAGGCCAGGGGCTGAACATCGAAGCGCTATTCCGCGAATAAGACATTTTCTCTCAAAAAGGCCCGATCGCAAGATTGGGCCTTTTCCTTTCCTGGTCAGCCTGATTTTACCTCTGCCAGGTCTCCTGCAGATGGCGCCACAAAATCTGCTCATCCTTCAGCCTGAACACTACCGTTGACCAGCGTGCCGTCGGCGCCTGTCCGGGTAGGGTCTGCGTTTCCCGATAGAGAACCACCGCGCCATTGTGCCAGCGGGCAAGCTCCGTAAGGCTATCAATGGCGATCTTCAGGCCCGCGCGGCTGCCACCGGCCTGTTGGAAAAAGTCGCTGACCTTTAGATGATCCATATGAGCACCGCCGGTGGTGAGCAGGGTAAAATCGTGAGTAAAGCGTGCCATTAACGCCGCCGCGCTCCCTTCCTTGCGGCCTAACCAGTTTTCAATAACGACGTGGGCATCAACAACTTCCTCAAAATATGCGTTCATTTCTTCTCCATTTTGCTATGCAGGCGCCGGATCAGCGCCCGATTGTCGAATCGCAGGCAGCTCAGTAAGGGGATGAGGGTAATCCCGGCTGCGGTCATAAACACCCCGCGCCACGCCTGCGGGGTGGAATAATGGTGGAGCAGGACGCTGAGCAGCGACGCCAGCAGCGCCGCACCGGCTAAAAAGCTGAGCTGACGGTTGATATTCCACAGCGCGCTGGCGTCCGGCAGGTGGTGGTTGGCGATATTCAAAAAGGCGCTGCTTTGCGCCGTGCTGCTGCACAGGCTGCCACCTGCGCCCATCAACGTGAAGGCGCTTATCAGCGTGCTCGCGGAAGTCTGCGGGCCGACGCCGATCAGCAGTGAGATCCCCGCCGCCTGGAGCAGGCATCCGCTGATAATAAACGGTCGGGGGCCGAATCGATTGTAGTATCTGCCGGTCAGCGTAATCGCCACAAACGATGCCAGCGACCACGGCAACATCAGTGAACCGACGGCGGAAGGCGACATACCGGTGAGGGTTTGTAGATAAAACAGGCCGACCACGTTGATGCCAATAAACGTGCCGGGGACGCAGAGGTAAACCAGCATCGCGAAGCGCAGCAGCGGGTCGGCCAGCAGCGGCAGGTGTAAAAAGCGGCTCGGACGCGTCGTTTTCGCCTCTTTTTCAAGCCAGCAGGTAGCCAGGATAAGCGTCAGGGCTGCGACGGGCAGGCTGGCAAAGAAGACCCAGCGCCAGCTGAACGTCTGCACCAGCAGCCCGCCAAGCGCCGGAGAGCAGGCGGGAGCCAGCAACCCGACCAGCATTACTGCGGCAGAGAGCTTTGCCCGCTCGTGGCTCTGAAAGTACTGCCAGGTCATTGCCTGGCCAACGGGAATTAATAGCCCGCCGCCGATCCCCTGCAGGGTGCGCCAGAAAACCAGCGCGCTCAGCGAATCCGCCATTCCAGCTCCCAGCGCTGCGGCGCTGAACAGCAGCAGTGACAGCAGAAAAACGTGGCGGGCGCCAAATCTCTGCGCAAGCCAGGCGCTAAAGGGGATCACCAGCGTGAGCCCGACAATATAGCCGTTGCTGACCCAGGTGAGTTCGCCCACGGAGGCGTTAAGCGCCCGGCTCATGTCGGGAAAGGCAACGCTGGCGATAAACATATTGATTAAGTCGAGAAAAAAACCGAGCAGAAAAACGGTGGCAACCTTGCTGCGATGGGTCATGGCGATCTCCGGTAAAGAAGGTCGCTACTCTACCCGCCGGCGTCGGGCGGATAAACGCGGTGAAGCGGGATATACTGTCTTAAAATTTTTGACAATAAGCCGAATTAGCATGCTAAATCTGCAACGTATGGCCATGTTTGTGGCGGTCGTGGACTGTGGAAGTTTTACCGCGGCAGCGGTTGCCCTGGCCCAGACCAAGGCGGTGGTGAGCTTTAACGTGCGGCAACTGGAGAACGAGCTTGGCGTCACGCTGCTTTTACGCTCTACGCGGCGGTTGACCCTGACGGACGCAGGAACGGTGTTCTATCAGCGCGGCGTCGGGTTGCTGAAGGCGGCGGAGAATCTTCAGGATGAGGTGCGGGCCAGCCACGCTGGATTGAGCGGCGAGCTGCGTATTACTACCACCCCGGAATACGGGGCACGGGTGGTTGTTCCCGCGCTGGCCGAGTTTAGTCAGCTGTACCCGGCGCTGCGCGTGCGCCACGTTTCCTCCTCGCATCATGCCGATTTAATCTCTGAACGGTTTGATGTCGCCATTCGCCTCGGGACCCTGGCGGACTCGCGCTACCGTGCGGCGCTGATCTCGCGCTTTGCGATCCTGCCCGTTGCCGCTCCCGCGTGGCTGGCGCAGCATCCGCTGGCAACCCTCGAAGACCTGGCCCAGGCCGAGTGGATTATTCACGAGCGCCTGCAAACCCCGCTGCGCTGGCAGCTGAGCGGATTGGGGGAGAAGGCTATTGGTTTTGAGATTAAAAAGACCCCGCGTCTGTCGGCGGACAGCGCCAATGCGCTAATGGCCTTCGTCCTGGCCGGCAGCGGCGTGGCGCTGTTGCCGGAGTGGCTGGTGGCCTCATCGTTGGCGCAGGAGCGTTTGATCCATTTGCTACCGGAGCTGAGCTTTCCACCGCAGGGGGTCTATGCGGTTTACCCGGACGCGCGGCACGTGCCGACTAAGGTCCGGGCGTTTATCGATTTTTTACGCCAGCGGGTGGGGTAACCTGCCGGAGTTTTCGGTTACTCCTGCGGTGCAGACCCGGGCAAAGCGTTGCCGCTTGCCCGGGAGTGACGTTCAGAGGAGGAGGGGGATTACGCCAGACTTTTCAGCCGATAAATCCACTCCAGCGCCTGACGCGGGGTGAGTGAATCCGGGTCAAGATGTTCCAGCGCTTCGAGAGCCGGAGAGGTCTCTTCCGGAGCCGACAGCAGCGACATCTGGGTGCCGTCCACCTGAGTGGCAGCCGCGTTGGGGGCAATGCTCTCCAGCTCGCGCAGCTTCTGGCGCGCACGCTTGATCACCTCTTTCGGCACGCCGGCCAACGCGGCAACCGCCAGACCGTAGCTCTTACTGGCCGCACCATCCTGTACGCTGTGCATGAAGGCGATGGTGTCGCCGTGCTCCAGCGCGTCCAGATGGACGTTGGCGACCCCTTCCATTTTCTCCGGCAGCTGTGTCAGTTCGAAGTAGTGGGTGGCAAACAGCGTCAGCGCTTTAATCTTATTGGCGAGGCTTTCCGCACAGGCCCACGCCAGCGACAGTCCGTCGTAGGTGGAGGTACCACGGCCGATTTCGTCCATCAGCACCAGGCTGTGTTCGGTGGCGTTATGCAGAATATTGGCAGTTTCGGTCATTTCGACCATGAAGGTTGAACGACCGCTTGCCAGGTCATCTGCTGCCCCGACGCGGGTAAAGATACGATCGATGGGACCGATCTCGACTTTCTCTGCCGGGACGTAGCTGCCGATATAGGCCAGCAGCGCGATAAGCGCAGTCTGACGCATATAGGTACTTTTACCGCCCATATTCGGCCCGGTAATAATCAACATCCGCCGCTGCGGCGCCAGGTTCAGCGGGTTGGCGATGAACGGCTCTTTCAGCACCTGCTCGACGACCGGGTGACGGCCTTCAGTGATGCGAATGCCCGGCTTGTCGCTAAAGGTCGGGCAGCAGTAGTTCAGCGTTTCCGCGCGCTCGGCGAGGTTGATCAGCACATCGAGCTCTGCCAGCGCGTTGGCGCTCTGCTGAAGGTCGGCCAGGTGCGGCAGCAGCATATCGAACAGCTGCTCGTAGAGCTGTTTCTCCAGCGCCAGGGCTTTGCCTTTCGAGGTCAGAACCTTGTCTTCATACTCCTTCAGTTCCGGAATAATGTAGCGCTCGGCGTTTTTCAGCGTCTGGCGGCGGACGTAGTGGATTGGCGCATGCTGGCTCTGGCCGCGGCTGATCTGGATGTAGTAACCATGAACGGCATTGTAGCCGACCTTCAGGGTGTCCAGGCCCAGACGTTCACGTTCGCGAATTTCCAGCTTATCGAGATAGTCGGTGGCGCCATCTGCCAGGGCGCGCCATTCGTCGAGCTCCTCATTGTAGCCCGGGGCGATGACCCCGCCGTCACGCACCAGCACCGGCGGCGACTCGATAATCGCCTGCTCCAGCAGCTCGCGCAGTTCGCTGAACTCGCCCATTTTATCGCGCAGTTGCTGAACCGGCGCACAGCTGACGTCAGCCAGCATTTCACGCAGGGCCGGCAGCTGCTGGAATGCGTAACGCATGCGGGCAAGATCGCGAGGGCGTGCGGTACGCAGCGCCAGTCGTGCGAGGATACGTTCCAGATCGCCGACCTGGCGCAGAACCGGCTGCAGGTCGCTGTAGTACTCCTGCAATGCGCCGATGGTCTGTTGACGCTCAACGAGCACCGTGGTGTCGCGTACCGGCATATGCAGCCAGCGTTTCAGCATGCGGCTGCCCATTGGCGTCACGGTGCAGTCGAGCACCGACGCCAGGGTATTGTCGAAACCGCCGGCCAGGTTCTGGGTAATCTCGAGGTTACGGCGGGTCGCCGCATCCATGATGATACTATCCTGCTGGCGCTCCATGGTGATGGAACGAATATGCGGCAGGGAAGTGCGCTGCGTATCTTTGACGTACTGCAGCAGGCAGCCGGCAGCACACAGGCCGCGAGGCGCGTTTTCGACGCCGAAACCGACCAGATCGCGGGTACCAAACTGTAAATTCAGCTGCTGACGGGCGGTATCGATTTCAAATTCCCACAGCGGACGGCGGCGCAGGCCGCGACGGCCTTCGATCAGCGAGGACTCGGCGAAATCTTCAGCGTACAGCAGCTCGGCCGGGTTGGTGCGCTGCAGTTCTGCAGCCATGGTTTCTCGGTCCGCCGGTTCGCTGAGGCGAAAACGACCGGAGCTGATATCCAGGGTGGCATAGCCAAAGCCTTTGCTGTCCTGCCAGATGGCGGCCAGCAGGTTATCCTGGCGCTCCTGCAACAGCGCTTCATCGCTGATGGTGCCGGGGGTGACGATGCGCACCACTTTGCGCTCGACCGGCCCCTTGGTGGTGGCCGGATCGCCAATCTGTTCGCAAATCGCCACCGACTCGCCCTGATTCACCAGCTTTGCGAGATAGTTTTCCACGGCATGGTGGGGGATCCCGGCCATGGGGATTGGTTCGCCCGCCGAGGCGCCGCGTTTGGTCAGCGAGATATCAAGCAGCTGTGAAGCGCGTTTAGCGTCGTCATAAAACAGTTCGTAGAAATCACCCATCCGGTAGAACAGCAGGATCTCCGGGTGCTGAGCTTTCAGCTTCAGATACTGCTGCATCATGGGGGTGTGATTGGAGAAGTCCTTGTCTGTGGCTTCAGTCATAGTGGTATTACTCTTTTTTTAGTCTTTCTAGTGCTTATGTGGCCCATGCTCAATCCCTGTAAATCCACATAAACTCGCAAATTTTCTCGCCTGGCCCGCAACGATATTCTTGCTGTCATATCTGACGTTCGCTGCGTTGCGCCAGGCGGTACTGGCATGCCGTCAGTTTGACGAAAAACGCGAATCGAATCCAGCGAAGAGTATTCTCGTCAGAGGGTAATAGTCATGTATAACGGCTGGCTATGGTTATCAGCGAATGGGACCGGCACGCCTTTATGTTTGCGACCTGACCTCGTGTGCCAGCGCCTGCAGGACTTCCTTAAGCCAGTGGGTTACATCCCGCTTACCGCTGCGCTTATGAGAGTAAATTTTCACTTCAAATGGCGGGATTTCGAAGGGGAGCGCGAACATCTTGATATCCGCTGCCGGCAGCAGCTTATTAGCGGCAAAACGGGGAATGGCCATCAGCAGGTCGCTTTCCGCCACAATGAACGGCGCACTGAGCATTGACGGTGTTTTGATAGTGGTCTGGCGGGTATATCCCATCTGTTCCAGCTGTAAATCCAGTACCCCCAGTTTCTCATTCCAGGGCGTCACCACCAGATGCTGGGCAGCGAGATAATCCTCCAGCGTCAGCGCTGTCCGACGGGTATTGCTGATGACAACATACTCATCTTCGAACCAACTGAGCTCATCCAGCTCCGGATGCCGGATATCTTCCGCCGTGCTGAACCCAAGCGCCAAATCCACTTCGCCTGCCAGCAATTCGGTTAATGCCGGGCTGTGCGGCAGATAGCGTAGCTCGAAGCGCAGGCCCGGCGCGGCATGCTGCAGCTTGTGCATCAGGGCCGGGAAAATGCAAAACGCGGTAAAATCGGTAATCGCAATGTGTAAACACTCGGTACTGCTGGCGGCTTCAAATTTCGGCTGCGGCGTCAGCTCCTGGTTTAGTAGTTTCAGCGCCGCGCCCAGGGTCGGCGCGAGCTGAATGGCATACACGCTGGGGCACATCCGGTGGCCTTCACGATAAAACAACGGATCGTTGAGGGAGAGCCGTAGCCGCGATAACGCGTGGCTCAACGCCGAGGTGCTCATCGCCAGCTCATCCGCCGCCAGGCGAACCGAACGATGACGATAGATCGCATCGAAAACAGGCAGGAGATTTAAATCAATACGCCGTAGCGCCGGATGCATAATATTCATCATTACGTGATTTCATTGCACTTAATTCTCCTGACAATAACCCTTATGCTTAGCGCCATCAATGTTCACGCCAGACCGTCATAACAGGAAAACTTATGAGCATCAGGATTCGCCAGGCCCGCCCGGAAGATGTCACCACCATTTACGATATGATCTATGAACTGGCGGTGTATGAAAAAGCCCCGGAGCAGGTCGTTACCACGCCAGATGAGATCCGCGAAACGCTGTTTGGCGCAGACAGCAAGACCGAAGCGCTCATCTGCGAAATTGATGGCACATCGGTAGGCTATGCCGTCTTCTTTACCAGCTACTCCACCTGGCTTGGACGTAACGGTATCTATATGGAAGATTTGTATATTTCCCCTGAATATCGCGGCAAAGGGGCGGGAAGGGCGATGCTGAAACATATCGCGCAATGCGCGGTGCAACGGCAGTGCGGCCGTCTTGAATGGAGCGTGCTCGACTGGAACCAGCCCGCCATCGATTTTTACCTGAGCATCGGCGCGTTGCCGCAGTCCGAGTGGGTACGCTATCGCCTGGATGGTGACGCGTTGCTGAAATTTGCTGAATGACATTCCGCTTAATGTAAGAAACTCCGCCGCAGCGGAGTTTGGCGGATGGCCCGGTTTTACCTGCGTAAGCAAGGTGATGGCGTTTGACGTTTACGGCGCCAGATAGACCTGCGGGATGGCGATATCCGGGTGTTCGCCCAGGCGCACCTCGGCACCGTACCAGCGGCCGATCACCGACTGGCGGATGACCTCATGCGGTGTTCCCTGAGCCACCAGCTTGCCCTGATGCAGTAGCAGAATTCGGTCTGCCCAAAGCGCGGCGAGATTGAGATCGTGCAGTACCACGCAGACGTGCAGCAGGCCGCTGCGGGTCAGCCGTTTAAGCAAGCGCAGCAGATGCTGCTGATAGTACAGATCCAGCGCCGAAGTCGGTTCATCGAGAAACAGCCAGCCCTGGGGGGCATTTTCATGCCACAGCTGGGCGAGACTACGGGCCAGCTGCACCCGCTGCTGTTCGCCACCGGAAAGCGACGGGTAGCGTCTGCCCGCCAGATGATCACAGCCGGTTTCCACCATCACCTGCTCAATCATCTGCGGGTCCGGTTTTTTACCCCACGGCGAGCGTCCCATGGCGATCACCGTTTCAACGGGCCAGTCGGCCTGTAGCTGCGTGCGCTGCAGCATCACCGCCCGGCGACGGGAAAGCGCATCGGGGGACCAGCTTTCCAGCGGACGGCCTTCCACCTGACGTTCGCCGTCATCCGGGACCAGGAAACCGGTCAGCAGCCGAAGCAGCGTCGATTTTCCGGCGCCGTTCGGGCCAATCAGCGCCGCCACTTCTCCCGTGTGCAGCTGCACCGAAACATCATCAATCACCCGGCGTTTACCCAGTTGCAAAGAGAGGGAGGTGGCGCTGTAAGCGTGATTCAGGTTATCCATAGGTTGCCCTCTGCTGGCGAAAAATAAGCCACAAAAACCACGGCGCACCGAGCATGCTGGTCAGCAGACCGACCGGCATTTCAGCCGGTGCCGCGACGGTGCGGGCAAGGGTATCGGCCAGCAGCAGTAAAATCGCCCCGGCCAGCAGCGAACCCGGCACCAGCCCGCGATGGTCTGGCCCCAGCCACATGCGCATCAGGTGCGGAACCACCAGGCCGATAAAACCAATTACCCCGCTGATCGCCACCGACGAGGCCACCAGCAGCGCGCTGCACAGCAGCAACAGCCGCTGCAACGCCCGGACGTTGATGCCAAGGTAATGCGCTTCTTCATCGCCAAGCTGGAGCAGATTAAGGCGCGACGCCATCAGCCAGACGATCGCCGAGGCAGGGATCATTAAGGTGGCCGCTACCAGCAGCGTCGACCATTCGGCCTGTCCGAGGCTGCCCATCCCCCATAGCGAAAGCTGGCGCAGCTGGGTATCGTTGCTGATCCACGCCAGCACGCCAACCAGCGCGCCGCACAGCGCGTTAATGGCGATGCCGACCAGCAGCAGGCGCGAGAGCGAACCATCCCCGGCTTTGCTAAGGATAAAAATCACCACCATCACCGCCATGCTGCCGATAAATGCCGCCAGCATCGGAGCATACAGCGCCACCAGGACCGGAACCGACAGCGGCAACACCAGCCAGCAGGCGACCGCCAGCGCTGCGCCACTGCTGATCCCCAACAGGCCAGGATCTGCCAGCGGGTTACGAAACAGCCCCTGCATGACGCAGCCAGAGAGCGCCAGCGCGGCGCCGACCAGCAGCGCCAGCAGTACCCGCGGCAGACGAATTGTCAGCCAGATATGGCGGAGCATCTCATCACCGGGTGGCCACAGGCTGGCAATCGGCAACTGCATCGCCCCGAGGGTCGTGGCGAACAACGTCAGGCCGATCAGCAGCAGCACCATTAGCCACAAATAGCGGGAGGTGGTGGGGCGCATCAGGGGAGCTGCTCCGCTTTTTGGCGCAGCTGGCTGACGGCTTCAGGCGTACGCGGGCCAAAGCCGAGCAGGGCCATATCATCAATCACCAGCACCTGCTGGTTACGGCCGGCCGGGGTTTGCGCGAGGCCGGGCAGTTTCCACAGTCCGGCTTCGCCGCCCATGCCTTTGAGACCATCGGCGGAGATCACCACCAGATCCGGCAGACTCGCGACCACCCCTTCCTGGGACATACTGCGATAATGGTCAAAACCCTGCATTGCGTTTTGCAGCCCGGCCGCCCGAATAGCGCCGTCCGCCGCGGTCTGTTTCCCGGCAACCATAGTGTTCATGCCGCCATGGCTGAGAATAAACAGCACCCGCTTGTTGATGGGCTGTGTCGGTATCCTGGCGATTTGAGCGGCGACCGTCTGGCGTAGCGTATTGCCTTGCGCCTCTTTGCCCAGTGCCTCGGCCACGGCCGCAATTTTAGTATCAATTGCCGCAAGGTCGTTTCCACCCGGAATATTGACCACTTTTACCTGGCTCTCCTGCACCTTTTTCAGCACCAGCGAAGGCTGGGCCTGCGCGCTCGCCAGCACCAACGTCGGGCGCAAAGAGAGGATCCCTTCGGCATTAAGCTGGCGGATATAGCCAACATCCGGGAGCGCATGCGCGGCGGGAGGCCAGGTGCTGGTGCTGTCTTTGGCGACCAGCTGCTGTTGCGCCTGCAGGGCATACACGATTTCTGTCACGTCGCCGCCGAGCGACACAATGCGCTCGGTTGCCGCATGGGCCCACAGCGGAAATGCGGCACATAACATCAGCCAGTATTTCATGCGGTTTGTCCCTGCGTTGTCAGGCTGTCAACCTGGCTCCGCCACGTCGCTTGCTCCGGGTGGCCTTCGCTGCGTTGCCCGTACAGCTGAGCAATCTGGG
Source organism: Klebsiella sp. B345 (assembly GCF_051131735.1). Taxonomy (NCBI): domain Bacteria; kingdom Pseudomonadati; phylum Pseudomonadota; class Gammaproteobacteria; order Enterobacterales; family Enterobacteriaceae; genus Klebsiella; species Klebsiella sp. B345. The sequence continues at coordinate 1,912,529 of NZ_CP180443.1, read as the reverse complement.
TTCCGTCCTGGGCAAACAGTTCCACGCTGGTGACGTGGCCATCTGAAGTGGGCTTGCGGGTTACCCACACTTCATCGATGCTGTCTTCACGCAGGTGCAAGGTAAAGGTGGTGTTGAAGATGTTCAGCCAGCCGCGCATCGGCGTGAGTTTTTCCAGCGCGCCGGTAAAGATCTGTACACAGCCGCGGTTACCAACGAAGATCATGATCTCGTTCCCTTCTTCGCGGATGGTCTCCAGCAGACGCGGCAGGGCATCGCGGTCAATGCGGCAGGCCAGGTCGTCATTAACCAGGCGGAACGCCTGCTGGCGCGAGAGGTTATATTTGCGCAGCAGTCCGAAGAACTGATGCACGTCGGTCATGGCGCGCCATTCGCTTTCCAGCGCGGCGCCGTCGGCGGAATCCGCGTAGCGGGGGGCATCGACCGGGCGCAGCGCCAGCGCCTGAGGATCGGTCTGGGTGTGCCCGGCAACCAGGGCATCCCACGCCACTATATCGGTCTGATCGGTGGTGTAAACCTTCAGCAGCGCGTCGCCGTGATGGTCGAAGAACTGGATGCTCTGACGACCGTTGTCGTTCAGGTGGAAGGCGCTGGCCCACTGGCTGAGGAACAGGCGCAGATCGAGCGCGCGCGGGTTGAGAACCAGCCCTGCGTGGCCGCTCAGATGCTGGTGGGTAAACTGGCCAACCTGCTCATGGACCGCATATTCGTTACGGCAGATGCATTTGGTCTCACCGACGCTTTCCAGCCCGGCAATCAGCACTCGTGCGTCGTCCTGCAGGCGCGTGGCGTCATACCCGACGCGCGCGGCGGTCAGTTCGGCTTCACTGATTGCCATTTCGGCGGCGATATCGCGCGCATATTTGGCGGATGAGTTGGCTTTGGCGGTCTGATAACGCTGCCACAGGTCGTTTTGCGCGTTTTGCATAATTCACATCCTTCTCTACGATGAATATCCCCGGCCTCGTCAGGCCGGGGAGCAGGTTTATTATTATTGCGGCGATCAGAAGTCGACGTTGACGCCCAACTGCCAGGTACGGCCCGGCATGACCGCCAGCGCTTTATCGTTGGCATCCTGGTTTGTGGATGTCTCAATATTGCGGCTGCTCAGGTAATCCCAGTATTTACGATCGGTAATATTGTACACGCCGCCGTTCAGGCGCACGTTCTTCGCCACCTGCCAGTAAGCGGTCCAGTCCAGCATGCCGTAGCCCGGTACGCGCATGTATTCGCTGGTGGAGTCGGTGATCGCGGTGCCGCTGTTGGAGTAGCTTTCGCGGTTGGTCGCAGTGGCCTGCTTGCCTTTAACAAAGGTTGCGGTCAGCGCGGTACCATAGCGTTTTGCCGGGTCATCCCATGCTACGCCGACAATCGCTTTCATTGGCGCAACGCTATCGATGTCGACATATTTGTCGCCGCTGTAGCTGGATTTCGACTTGCCTTCGTTGTAACCGTAGGCAAGGGTCGCGCTCAGACCGTTGACCTCTTCAAACCAGGTGCCGAAATTAAACTTCGCACTGATTTCACCGCCGTAGATATAGGCTTTATCACGGTTTTCCGCCTGATAAATGGTGTAGATATTCGACGGAACATTGCTGAACTTATCCGGATTACCAGAGCGCGTATAGCGGCTATAGGCGATGAAGTTTTTATAGCTGTTGTAGAACAGCGCGGTGCGCATGGTGATCCCTTCCACCACTTCACCTTTTAAGCCCCATTCGAAGTTATCGCTGGTTTCGGTTTTCAGATCGGTGTTACCAATCAACGCGTATTGCGCCCGGCCGGCGTAGCTGGATCCGAGGTTCCACGAGCCGTACAGCTGGCTGGCATTCGGGAATTCAGCGCCACGCTTGTACTGCAGATAGGTCATGGTGCGTGGCGTAATGTCGTACTGGAAGGTTAAGGACGGCAAGACCTGGGTGTCGGAGTTTTTGCCGTACAGGGTGGCAACCGAGTCTTCGGTCAGCACGCTGCTGTTAGTAGTCAGCGAGCTGAGGTTCTCAGGCTTGGTGGATTGATGCACCACGCGCACGCCCGGGATCACCGCAAAATTGTGGCTATCCAGATCGAAGTTGATCTTGTCCTGCACGAAGCCGCCCAGCGTGTAGCCACGGCTGTCCGCTTCCGGCTGCATGATCGCGGTATAGACGCTTGGTACCGGCGACTGGCTAAACGGACGCTGAGTTTTGGTGGTGCTGGCGTTCAGGCCGGCGCTCAGGTCATGACGGCCGATCGACTTCGCCAGCGCGGTCTGGAAGCCCCAGGTGTCGGTATCGTAGTTGGAGTTGACCGTTTCCATTGCCAGGGAGGTGCTGTCCGGCATGTAGGTCCAGTCGTGGGCTTCGGTGTGCTGGTAATAGACTTTGGTCGACATGCTGTCGATGTAGTCATTCATCGGCGTCCAGTCGTCTTTCAGGCTGATGCCCCAGCGACGAGTCTGGCTGGTCTGGTTCGACGTGCCGATAACGCTGTTACCGCTGGAATCCCACGCATCGTAATGGGTATGGTTGGTTTTGTGGTAGTAATCGAAGGTGCTGGTCAGCTTGTGTTCGTCGTTAGGCTGCCAGATCCCGGAAGCCATAAACGCGTCGGAGTGCCAGTTTGCCGGGTACGCATCTACCGTACCGCTGTTATTTTCCGTCTCCTGGCCATCGCGGCGGCTGTAAACGAAAATGCCGCGCAGGGTTTCATCACCGCCCGCCACCGTCACGCCGTTATGCCAGCTCCGGTCCGCCGAGTCATAGCCGCTGCGGTAACCAAACGCGCTGGTTTTTCCCGGATGCAGATAGTCATCCGCCGATTTTGGCTGGAAGGAGACATTCCCGCCGATAGAGGTATTAACGGTTTCAGTCGAGGTCGCACCGGACTGAATATCGATGCTGCCGTACATGTACGGGTCGATATAATCACGGCCGATACCGAAGGTATTCAGGCCTGCGCGGCTAACGTAGCTGCGTCCGGTGGCGTCCGGCTGGGCAATGCCGTCGACGTCAATGCCGACGCGGTTGCTTTCCAGGCCGCGAATGTTATACCCGGTGTAGCCGCCGCGGTCGAAGCCGCTCTTGCCGTTGCCCGAACCACCGCTGGCGCCAGTTGCGCTAATCAACGGTTCGTAACGCATGATGGAGCCAAAGTCTTTGGCTCCTTTGTCCTGCAGTTCCTGGGCGCTAACCGAATGTTCGCTGCCCGGTTTAAGCACTGGCGCAGGTGCCGTGACCGTCATCTGCTCCGTCGTATCGGACGAAGCATCGTTGATCGCGGTTTGAGTTGTGGTATCAGCCGCCCCGGCGGTGGTCTGATACATTGCTGCGAGCAAAGAAGTCACCAGCAGGCTTTTTTTAAACCAGACAGGTGATTGAGTGGATTTATACATAGTAGCCACGCCTTGATAATTATTAGTATCGGCTCACGCGTTACTTCCAGATTTGCAGGTTAGTCCCGTTGTTTCCCTGACGGACCGTATTCTCCATGCTTATTGATTGCGAATGGTAATAATAGGCATTATCATTTGCAACAAGATAATCAATTATTCCTCATTTTATCTGCAATTTGTTTACAATTTGCCCTTTCAGACACCGTGAGATCACCATGAGCCATAAAGCCAACATCACTATTAACTACTGCTCGCAATGTAACTGGATGCTGCGCGCCAGCTGGATGGCGCAGGAGCTGCTGCATACTTTCAGCACCGATATTGCCTCGGTGAAGCTGGTTCCCGGCACCGGAGGGATCTTCACGATCCACGTGGACGAGGTACAAATCTGGGAGCGCAAGCAGGATCAGGGCTTCCCGGATGCCGCCGAACTGAAGCGCCGGGTTCGCGATGTCTGCTTCCCGGAAAAAGCGCTGGGGCACGTGGATAAACCGGCGGATCCGGCGTAAGCGGCAGGGGAAAAACGGCTGCGCCCGATACGTTAAAGGTGTATTATTTTTGCATCTTTATTGAGGGGAAAGGCCATGGCAGGAAAACGCATCGACCGTGAGAAACAGACCATTCGTTGCATGATTGCGCTCTACCAGCGCCGCTGCCCGGATGCGCAGGGCGATGCGGAGCACTATCAGGCACTGAACGCTTATGCGGATAAGCGGCTGGATAAGTGCGTGTTTGGTGAGGAAAAACCGGCCTGTAAGCAGTGCCCGGTCCACTGCTACCAGCCGCAAAAACGCGAAGAGATGAAGCAGATCATGCGTTGGGCAGGGCCGCGCATGCTCTGGCAGCACCCGATTCTGACCCTTCGCCATCTGATTGATGATAAACGCCCGGTGCCGGAGCTCCCGGAAAAATACCGGCCTAAAAAGTCGCGATGATCTCTTCGCTGGCGATGCGTACTCTGGCGACTAACCGCCACCCACGGTTGCCTGGGTTCGACTATCGCGAACCGACGTACCGACAAAGGCGATCACAAACAGCGCGCTGAACAGCACGACGATCGTCGGCGCCGGTGCGCTATCCAGATAAAACGACAGCCAGACGCCAGCAAAGCTACAGCTAACGGCGATGCCTACCGCCAGCAGCAGCGCGCTGATAAACCGTCGGGTCAGCAGCAGCGCAATGGCGCCAGGGGCAATCAGCAGCGAGATCGACAGAATAATTCCTACCGCCTTCAGCGTCGCCACGATGGTCAGCGCAATCATGCACAGCAGCCCGTAGTGCAGCAACCCACAGCGCAAGCCACTGGCTTTGGCCTGATGCGGGTCGAAGGCATGCAGCACAAAATCACGCCACTTTAACCCAACGATCAGCGTGATAATTAAGGCAATCGCCGACGTTTGCCCAATATCACTCGCCGAAATCCCCAGCATATCGCCAAACAGAATGTGGTCGAGATGGACCTCAGACTGGATCGAGACGTACAGCACCAGCCCGGCGCCAAACATCCCGGAAAAGACAATACCCATAATGGTATCGCGCTTGATGCGGCTGTTATCGTCGAGATAGCCGGTGGCCACGGCGCAGAACAGGCCAGCGACAAAGGCGCCGATAGCGAACGGAATGCCGATAATGTAGGCCACCACTACGCCGGGGAAGACCGCGTGGCTCATGGCATCTCCCATTAATGCCCAGCCTTTCAGCACCAGAAATACCGACAGCAACGCGCACGGGACGGCGACAATCGTCGCCACCAGGATGGCGTTAACCATAAACGAAAACTGGAAGGGCTCGAGGAGGGTTGTTATTAGCATGAAGACCTCCTGGCGCGGCGACGGTTAGCCAGCAGACCGTGTTTGGGCGCCATCACAAAGGTGATTAAAAAGATCAGCGTCTGGGCCACCACGATAATGCCGCCGGTGGCACCGTCCAGATAGTAGCTTAGCCAGGCGCCGAAAAAGCTGGTCAGGCTGCCAATGGCGACGGCAATCGCCAGCAGGCGCGGAAAGCGATCGGTCAGCAGCCAGGCGGTGGCGCCGGGGGTAACCACCAGGCAAATCACCAGGAAGGCGCCCACGGTTTGCAGGGCCGCCACGGTACAGGCTGCCAGCAGGGTAAAGAACAGCAGCTTCAGCCCGGTGGTATTGAGGCCAATGGAGCGGGCATGACTTTCATCGAAAAAGGTCACCATCAGGTCTTTCCATTTCAGCAGCAGAATCACCATTGAAAGCGATCCGATGGCCGCCAGCTGGATAATATCCTCCGGCGCAATCGCCAGAATATTCCCGAGAATAATGGTCTGGATATTCACCGAAGTAGGGTTGAGGGAGACCATAAACAGCCCGATGCCAAAGAACGAGGAGAATATCAGGCCAATAATGGCGTCTTCTTTGAGCTTCGAACGTTGGTTGAGAAACAGCATGCTGCCTGCCGCCAGTCCGCCGGAGAGAAACGCGCCGACGGCAAAGGGCAGACCCAGCATATAGGCTCCGGCAACGCCGGGTACGATGGAGTGGGAGAGGGCATCGCCAATCAATGACCAGCCTTTCAGCATCAGGTAGCAGGAAAGAAAAGCGCATACGCCGCCCACCAACGCCGACACCCACATCGCATTCAGCATGTATTGATAGCCAAATGGCTCAAGCAGCCAGTTCACTCTTCACCGCCCGTCGCCCGGCGGCTGATAAACGGACGTTCATCGTCAGTAATGACCTGGGTTTCACCGCCGCTGAGCACCACGTGACGCAGGACGCCGCTGAACGCGCGCTCAAGGTTTCCGGCAGTAAAGGTGGTTTCCGTCGGCCCGCTGGCCAGCACGGTACCTTTGACCATCACCGTATAATCGCAAAACTCGCTGACCGACCCGAGATTATGGGTGGAGACCAGCATGGTGCAGCCTTCATCACGTAGTTCGCGCAGCAGGGCGATGATCCGCGCTTCGGTCTGAACGTCAACGCCGGTGAACGGTTCGTCGAGCAGAATCACCTGGCCTTGTTGAGCGATGGCGCGGGCAAGAAACACCCGCTTTTTCTGCCCGCCGGAAAGCTCGCCGATTTGCCGATGGCGGTAGTCGCTCATGCCGACCCGGGCCAGCGCCGCATCGACGCGTTGGTGATCCTCGGCTTTAGCCCGCCGCAGCCAGCCCATATGCCCATAGCGGCCCATCATTACCACATCCTCCACCAGCACCGGGAAGGACCAGTCCACATCCTCAGACTGCGGTACATAGGCCACCAGGTTCTGGCGCAGGGCGCGATTTACCGGCTGACCAAGAATCGCAATGTCGCCGTGGGACAGGCGAACAAACCCCATCAGCGCTTTAAACAGCGTCGATTTCCCTGAGCCATTCACCCCGACCAGCGCGGCAATCGAACCGCGCGGGACGCTGAACGTCGCATCGCGCAGCGCCGTGTGACCATTGCGATAGGTGACGCTGACCTGGTTGACCGCAAGGCCCGCGATGTCTGTACTCATTGCTGTTTCCTCAGGCCGTCGTTGATGCCCTGGACGATGGTTTGCGTGGTGACGCGCAACAGGTCCAGATAGGTCGGAACCGGGCCGTCGGCGGCGCTCAATGAGTCCACATAGAGCACGCCGCCGTAATGGGCGCCGGCTTCTCTCGCTACCTGGCGCGCGGGTTTATCAGAGATGGTGCTTTCGCTGAAGATGGTCGGGATATGCTCTTTCTTCATGATGTCGATGGTTTTACGCACCTGCTGCGGCGTGCCCTGCTGGTCAGCGTTGATAGGCCACAGATAGCGCTCCTTCAGGCCGTTGTCCCGGGCCAGATAGGAGAAGGCACCTTCGCTGGTGACCAGCCAGCGTTTCTCTTCCGGCAGCCGGGCCAGCTCCGCTTTCAGCGGCTCCATGGTCTGGCGGATTTTCTCTTTGTAGGCCTCGGCGTTCTGGCGATAGGTATCGGCATGAGTAGGGTCGTACTTCACCAGCGCGTTGCGAATGTTATCGACGTAGATCAGTGCGTTATCCATCGACATCCACGCATGGGGGTTGGGTTTACCGTTATAGGGGCCATCGCTGATCCCCATCGGTTGAATGCCGTTGCTGACCACCACTTCCGGCACCCCTTTCAGATGCTGATAGAAGCGGGAGAACCATAGTTCCAGATTCAGACCGTTGGTGAGGATCAACTGCGCCCCCTGGGCGCGTTTAATGTCGCCTGGCGTGGGTTGATATTCGTGGATCTCGGCGCCGGGTTTGGTTATCGAATTGACCTGGGCCGCATCTCCGGCGACGTTTTGCGCCATATCGGCAATCACCGTAAAGGTGGTGATCACGGTGAATTTTTCGTTAGCCTGAGCCGGGGCGATCGTCATGACGGCCAGCAGCGTGGTAAAGAGCAGATGTTTCAGCGACGGCAAATGCAGCATAAGATCCCTCATAGCGATGTGGTTAATTAATCATCTTTTATAGCCATTGCTATGTTATATAGCACAGGCTATTTGCAAATGAAAATGATTATTATTTGCATGGTCTGGTAATGATTAGCACGGCAAGGATATCGCGGGAGCTAAGCGGGGAATCGCAGGAATAAAACAGGTTATCTGCCTGCCCGGCAGGGGATAACAACCCGGGCAGGATAAAATCAGGAAATGTCGGCGACTGACTGGCGTGGGATCAGGCGGCCTGCGAGAGTCCGTCCTTCGGTGGCAAATGCCGGGCGCTCATCAATCAGGTTGCGGATGCGCTGCAGGCAGTTTTCCATCAGTTGCTCCAGCGGCCACGAGATACAAGTCAACGGCGGATAGAGCAGCGAGGCCAGCGGCGAATCTTCAAGGCTCAGCAGCGAGACTTCCTGCGGTACGGCAACGTTAAATTCGCGCAGCAGCCGCATGGCTTCCGCCGCGTAGCGGTCACGCTTAACGATAATCACCGAATATTTGCTGAAGCTGTTGATAAGCGTAAGCAGGGCCTGTTCGACATCGTCGTTGGCCGTCAGCACCAGCTGGCGGTTGAAAGGAATCGAGTAGTTTTGCAGGACGTTACGATAGCCTTCCTGCATCTGGCGGCTGGCGTCATCGCTGTCGCTGTCCGAGAGCAGGGCGATATGGCGATGGCCTTTACCAATCACGTAGCGGCAGGCGCTTTCGGTGGCGAAGGCGTAGTCGTAACCCTGATTGTTGACCCCGGCGATGCTGAAACGATCGAAGGAGATCACGTTGCGCGGTGTATCCGCCGGCAGAGGACCGAGCACCACAACGGCGACACACTGGCGCTGGAAGTCGTCGATAACGGCGGCCTGTTCGACAGCATCCGTCACGTACTGGACAATCAGGTTTTTATTCAGGCTTTTGAGCGCCACAGACAGCAGAGGAAGCAGCCGTGCGCTGCTGCTTTCATCCCGCACCGGGAGGACCAGGCCGACATGATTGGATGTTTGACTGGCGAGATTCTGCGCGGCAAAACTTGGGCGATAGTTCAGCTCTTCCACTGCCCGCAGGACGGCTTCCCGGCTTTCGTCACGCACGCCGCGGGTGCCGGTCAGCACACGAGATACCGTCGCTCTCGAGACATTCGCTAATCTTGAAACATCATCAATGGTTGGCATGGTATTTTCTGCTTTGATTATTTCGCTTAGCTTAACATACCTGCTGAAAAAGTGTCATCGCCAGCGGTCCGCGGAATTTGCCAGAACCGGCAGCCACGCCGCACCGCGCACGCCGCTGGCATCGCCGAAGCGGGCCGGTTTAATCTGGGTTCTGCAGCTGTCGGAAAACAGATAAGGCACCAGCGCGGCCGGTAACGCGCCGTAGATTTTTTCAACGTTGGACAAGCCGCCGCCCAGCACAATGACCTGGGGATCGAGAATATTGATCACCGACGCCAGACTGCGGGCAAATGCATCAATAAAGTGCTGCCAGTGGGCCTGGGCCTGCGGGTCGCCGTCTCCTGCGGCCTGAATTATGGCTTCCGCTTGCGCCTGTTCGCCGAAGCGGCGGGCAAAGCCGGTGCCGGAGATAAAGCTTTCGATGCAGTTCACTTTGCCGCAGTAGCAGGGTTGATCCGGGCCATCACGCTCTGGCGTATAGCCCGGCAGCGTGTTGTGCCCCCATTCGCCCACGATGGCGTTGGGTCCGCTCAGCAGCTGCTGGTTGACGGCGATACCGCCGCCGCAGCCGGTGCCAATAATCACGCCGAATACCGTACTGGCGCCAGCCCCCGCGCCATCTACGGCCTCGGAGAGCGTGAAGCAGTCGGCATCATTGGCTATCCAGACCGGCTGGCCGAGCTGCTGCTTCAGATCCCGACGCAGGTCGTGGCCATTGAGCACCAGGCAGTTGCAGTTTTTAATCAGGCCGCTCTGCGGGTCGATGGCGCCCGGCAGGCCAATGCCAATCGTAAACGGCTGTTCGCTCCACTGACGCACGCTGTCGATCAGGCCAAGCAGCTGCAGCATAAAGGCCTCATAGCTCTCTTTGTGCGTCGGCCGACGTTGGCGATAGACGCATTCGCCGTCGGCGTTGAGCATCACGGCTTCCATTTTGGTACCGCCGATATCTAAACCCAGATGTAGCATGGTTGTCCTCAGAGAAGAGTGGGTGAAGGCACTCCCGGGCGGTCGCGTCAACGTCCGCCCGGGGCGTCCGGCTACTGGTGCAGCGGGCGTGAACGGTAGACGGCAATCAGTTCGGCGATCAGCTCTTTCGCCAGAATCGAGGTCATCAGGTGATCCTGAGCATGGACCATCACCAGCGTCATTTTGGTTTTCCCTTCGCCTTCGTCGGCTTCAATCAGCTGAGTCTGGACAAGGTGCGCTTCGCGGGAATAGTGCGCGGCTTCTTTCATCTTTTCGTCCGCGGCGGAAAAATCACCCTCTTTGGCACAGCTCAGTGCCTCAAAACAGAGGCTACGCGCCTGGCCGGCATTGATGATAATGCCCATGATTTGTTCTTCTAATTCCATCATAAACCTCAAAATAGTATGAATTAAGCGGACTGAGCCACGGCTTCAGTCTGGGTTGCTGCGTTGTCGTGTTCCTGCTGCAGCAGCTGTTTTTCGTAGGCTTTGAGGAACGGTAGATACATCACCATCGCCGTCGCCATACAAATCAGGCACATGATCACCGGGCTAAAGCTCCAGTTTGCCGCCCATGAGGCACCGACAGGAGCCGGAGTCGTCCACGGCGTCATCGACACTACGCGGCTTACCAGGTCCAGCTTCAGCGCAAAGTACGCCAGCGTGGCGTTCACCATCGGTACCAGCACGAATGGCAGGAAGAACAGCGGGTTCATAATGATCGGCGCGCCGAACAGAATCGGTTCGTTGATGTTGAACACGCCCGGTACGACGCCCATGCGTCCAATGGTACGCAGGTGGACCGCCTTGCTGCGCAGCAGCATCAGCGCCAGCGGCAGCGTGGAGCCAACGCCGCCGATCAGCAGATAGTGGTCCCAGAAACCTTGCACATAGATATGTGGGATCGCTGTGCCCGCCGCCATCGCAGCCTGGTTAATCGACAGGTTCGCCATCCAGAACGGGTTCATGATCCCGGTGACGATCAGCGCCCCGTGGATCCCGGCAAACCACAGCACCTGGCAGACCAGCACCGACAGCAGAATGGCGGGTAAGGTATCGGAGGCGGCGACCAGCGGTTTCACCAGCGACATGATCGCTTCCGGAATGATCATCCCCAGCTGTGCTTCGATAAACAGGTTCAACGGATGTAGCGTCAGGACGATAGCCAGCACTGGGATCAGAATTTCAAACGAGCGCGCAACGCCGGCCGGGACTTCAGGCGGCAGGCGAATGGTAATGTTGTGCCGCTTAAGGAAGGCGTACAGTTCGGTGGAGTAAATCGCCACCAGAATCGCGGTAAAAATCCCCTGTCCGGAGAAGTAGGCAGTGGAGATCTGCCCGTCTTTCAGCGGGGCGGCCACCAGCAGGAAGGACATCAGCGACAGCATGCCGGCGGTGAGTGAATCCAGGTTGTGGTGTTTTGCCAGGCTGGCAGCGATGCCGACCGCGATAAACAGGGTCATCACCCCCATGCTGAAGTTAAAAGGCAGCATCAAGGCATCGCGATGATCGAGGGAGAACTGCAGCCACGCCCGGGCAAATCCCCAACTGGTATCCGGTGAGAAGGGCGGAAAGATAAATACCAGCAGAAAAGATCCGACGATCATAAAGGGCAGCGCCGTGATGAAACCATCGCGGATCGAGGTGACATACTTTTGCTGCCCGATTGCCCCGGCCATCGGGGTAATTTTTTGTTCAATAACGGTGATCAATTTAGCGTACAGAGAGCTCATGATCTTTCCTTAGTTTTTGTTATCAATCAGGGAGAGCGCGAAATCCAGCACGGCGCCGCCTTTCTGCATGCCGTAATCCATCATGTTGATGGGCTCCACGCGGATCCCGTATTTGTCCGCCTGTTTTTGCAGATCTTTCTGCATGTATTTCACCTGTGGGCCGAGCAGTACGACCTGATAGTTCCGGACCTGCTGATCAAACTCGGCAACGCCGAAGGCATTGATCTCAACCGGTAGACCGCGCTGCTCTGCTTCAGCAATCATTTTTTTCATCAGCAGGCTGGTGGACATACCTGCGGAACAACACAACATAATCTTTTTCATAAACCGTTCCTGGTGAGTTGGATGTGTGGACTATAGTCACAGTGGACTCATTACGGAAAGCGCTTTCCGTTTGTGGATTTATTAATTGTGATGATGATCACCTAAGGCAGGCTTTTACTTTATGTTGTAGTGCGCGATCATCCTGCCAACAAAACCACTCGATAAGGTAGAACCATGAACAATCCGTTGATGAATGTTGCCGTGGACATCATCGAACAGCGCCTGGCGCCACTGGCGAACGTTCTGACGCGCAATAATCACATTACGGCGATGCGCGATAGTTTTGCGCTAGCGATGCCGTTCGTGATTGTGGGGAGTTTGCTGGTGCCCGTTTTGTTTCCGCCCGTTTCCATTAATGGTGCGACGACGTTTGGGCAGTTCTACCTGTGGCTGCGTCCGATGCTGTTGCCGACCTTTGAATTAACCATTGGTCTGGTGGCATTGATTGTCGCCTTCGGCGCCAGTGCCAGTCTGGCGAAGCAGTACCGCCTGCCGGAAAGGCTTTGCGGATTGACCGGCTGCCTGTCGTTCCTGCTGTTTATTGGCTTTCGTGATAATGGCGTAACCAATATTTTCCTCGGCGGCATGGGGATTTTTACCGCGCTGATATCCAGTACATACTCAATTGAAATAATTCGTTTTTTTTATAAGAGAGGCTGGTGCATTCGCCTGCCTGAAGAGGTGCCGCTGATGACCCGTAACGGGTTCCAGTTGCTGGTGCCGCTGCTGTTTGTGATGATTTCCATTAGCGTGGTCAACGCGCTGATGCAGCAGGCCACCGGGCGGATTTTACCAGAGCTGATCAGCGAAGCGGTCAGGCCGCTGGTGGTCGCATCGGACACCCTGACTGCGGTGCTTATCTCTTTGTTTATCTGTAACTTACTGTGGTTTGTTGGCATCCATGGCGCGCTGATCATTACCGGCATAATGAACCCGTTCTGGATGACCTATCTCTTTGAAAACCAGCAGGCGCTAGCGGAAGGGGCGACGGCATTACCGCATATTTATCTGCAGGGATTCTGGGATTTCTACCTGCTGATTGGCGGCATTGGCTCGACGCTGCCGCTGGTCTTTATGGCGATGCGAAGCCGATCTCGGCAGCTGAAAAGCGTCGGTAAAATTGGCCTTATTCCCTCGTTGTTTAATATCAACGAGCCGATATTGTTTGGTTTTCCTATCATTATGAACCCGGTTTTCCTGCTGCCATTTATCTTTGTCCCGCTAATAAATGCCTGTATCGCATGGTATTTGACGCAGATTGGCATTCTGGACCGGGCGGTGGCGATGCTGCCGTGGTCGATGCCGTCACCGCTCGGCGCGGCGTGGTCTGCGAACGGGAGCTGGAAAAACCTATGCATGACGCTGTTCGCCATCTTCAACGCCTGGATGCTGTACCGGCCGTTCTTTAAGGTCTACGAACGCCAGCTTGCCGACGCCGAACGCTAGTTTTTTGCCCTTCCCCTGGCCGCTATTCCGCCCGCGTTATGCGGGCGCTTGAATATTTCATTGTGTGATGTAAGTCGCAATTATATCTGAGCCATTCTCAAATCTGTGAACCAGACCGACAATAATGGAAAGCGTTTTCCAATTGTGGATGTACATTTCCGCATTTTGTCAGTAGATTTCTTTTGGTGCACTGGGCCGTATTTTTCACCTCAACAGATGAGGTGACAGGGTAGACCTTTTTTGGCTGCGCCCGTCAGGCGCGGCCTTTTTTCACTGACAGGAGGCGTTATGACCCGGTATCAGTTTCCGGAAGGCTTTTTTTGGGGGGCAGCAGCATCAGGTCCGCAAACGGAAGGGGTGAGCAACAAGCCGCACCGATCGATTTGGGACAGCTGGTTTGCCGAGCAGCCGGAACGCTTTTATCAGCAGATTGGACCGCAGACCGTTTGTGACACCTATCATCAATACCCGCAGGACGTGGCGCTGATGAAACAGACCGGCTTTAACTCCTTCCGCACCTCGATTCAATGGTCTCGCTTGATTGATGATTTTGAAACCGGGGCCGCCAATCCGGACGCGGTGCGTTTTTACAATGCCTATCTTGATGAGATGATCGCCAACGGTATCGAGCCGATGATCAACCTCTATCACTTCGATATGCCGGAAACGCTGCAAAAGCAGTACGGCGGATTTGAGTCGGCGCACGTGACGGATCTCTTTGCCCGTTTCGCCCGCACCGCCTTCGAGCTGTTTGGCCATAAAGTGAAATACTGGATCACCTTCAACGAACCGATTGTGCCGGTGGAAGGCGGCTATCTGTACGATTTCCACTATCCGTGCAAAAAGGATGGCAAGCTGGCGGCGCAGGTGGCCTTTAACATTATGCTGGCCCACGCCAAAGCGATTCGTGAGTTCCGTGAGCTGGCGCTGCCGGGCGAGATCGGAGTGGTGCTGAACCTGACGCCTTCCTACACCCGCAACGACAGTCCGGAGGACAAAAAGGCGGCATGGTATGCGGATCTGTTCTTTAACCGCAGCTTCCTCGACCCGCTGGTCAAGCATCAGTTCCCGAAAGCGCTGTGCGAAATTTTGGCCGCTCACGATTGCTTGCCGGAAGTATCGAAAGCCGACGTTGAGGTGATTACCGGTTCGCACGTCGATTTTCTCGGCGTCAACTACTACGTCCCGCGGCGGGTACAGGCGCGTGAGAGCGACTATACGCTGGACTACTTCACCCCGGAGTATTACTTCGAAAACTACGTCAATCCTGAAGGGCGGTTTAACCCGTATCGCGATAACAACGAAATTCTGCCGCAGGCGATCTATGACATTGCCGCTAACGTGCGCGACAACTACGGCAATATTAAGTGGTTCCTCGCGGAAATTGGTATCGCGATGGACATCGAGTCGGAAGGGGAACCGGGTGAAGACGGGGTGATCGATGATTCATTCCGCATTCGCCTGATGGAAGAGCATCTGGTACAGCTGCACCGGGCGATAGCCGACGGCGCCAACTGCTTCGGCGTGCATCAGTGGACCTTCATCGATAACTGGTCGTGGATTAACTCCTTTAAACGCCGCTACGGCTTCTGGCGCCTCGATCTGCAAACCGGCGAGCGGCAGATAAAACGCAACGCGCTGTGGTTTGCCGAACTGGCGGCCAGCAACGGCTTCAGTTGCGATAAATAACCCGCGAAATCTCCCGGAGGCGGCGCTGACACGCCTCCGGGGAACTATCTGATGCTACTTTTTCATCTCCGGCAGCGACGCAATCCAGTTCATCGCCAGCTGAGGCCACTCGGCGGCGGGCAGCCCCGTTGTTCCACGGATACCGAAACCGTGCTTACCCTCGGCAAACAGGTGTAACTCGGTCGGCACCTTGTGAGCACGCAACGCGTTAAACATCACCAACGCGTTATCGACCGGCACCGAAGGATCATCCACCGCATGCATAATGAACGTCGGCGGCGTCGCGGCGGTGACATTGTGCTCCGGCGAATAGCGACGTTGCTGTTCTACCGTCGGAGTATCGCCAATCAGCGCGTGGCGCGAACCGGGATGGGCAATGGCGGGATCCATCGAAATCACCGGATAGCCGAGCACCACAAAATCGGGGCGCGCGCTCAGGCGGTCGACGGCGTCCGTTGTGGGATAGACCGCATCGTCATAACGGGTCTCGAGGCTGGCGGCGACATGGCCGCCAGCAGAGAAGCCCATGATGCCGATTTTATGCGGGTCGATGCGCCACTCCGAGGCTCGGGCCCGCAGGGTGCGCAGCGCGCGCTGGGCATCGGCCAACGGCGCGTTGCTGCCTTCCGCGTGGGCGTCAGCCGGCATACGATAGGTCATGACGAACAGGGTATAGCCCTGTGCCGTAAACACCGGGGCCAGATCGCTGCCTTCCTTGTCCAGCACCACCCGCTGATAGGAACCGCCAGGGGTGACCAGTAGCGCAATACCGTTGGGTTTGGCGGGGGCATACACCGTGATCTCCGGCGCGCGGATACCGGTCACCGCGCGATCGGGCAGGGCGCCATCTTTGCTACGATCCACCAGAGACGGGACCACCGGGCTGTTTTTTGCACCGGGCGCCTCGCCGCCGGGCCAGACCGGGAGCGTGGGCAGAGCGGCAAGTGCCGCCTGAGAAGAGATAAGCAGAGTCATGGCTGCCGCCAGGGGTAAACGCGTCATAAGCATCTCCATGATGGAAAACGCTTATTTATCATTCATTCACGGTGGGTAACGCGAGGTGACTCACAGAACACTGTTTCACTTTTATCGAAATGAAACAGTGTTTTGGATAGTGCTATGCGCGGGTGGCAATCAGGATGGCAGACGCTTTAATCAGCGCCAGCACGCGGCTGCCCTGCACCAGCTGCATCTCTTCCTGACTTTCGTTGGTCACGACCGCCACGATATCAAACCCGGCATCGGTATTAATATGCACGGTCGCGTTCACCGCACCTTCGGTCACCCGGCTGACGCTGCCGGCAAACTGGTTACGTGCGGAGAACTTCAGGCCGCACGCTTCCGTTGCCAGGGTTACCCATGGCGCTTTAATCAACGCAATGGCTTCTTTGCCGGGGACCAGCCCCAGTGCTTGCTGGCTGCTGTGGGTGACAATCGCCACCAGTTTTGCGCCGCCGGTGAGCGTCAATTCAACTTCATCGTTGACCGCGCCGGTGGCAACGGCACTCACCGTGCCGGTCAGTTGGTTACGTGCAGATACCGCCATAAAACCTCCTTCCAGTGACAGATTGAAATAAGTACAAATTTATACTAACTCATCTTTGCCAATTCCCAGGCGTTTCATGCGGGAAAGTAGCGTCGTGCGTTTGAGACCGAGCCGTTGCGCGGCTCCTTTCGGCCCGGCAACCACCCCGTTACTCTCTTTCAGCACCCGAACAATCAGCTGATATTCGTCTTCCCCCTCCTGGGGCAGGACGGCTTCCGGCTGTGTCTCCGGCTCGATATTCAGCTCAGGCAGCGACAGCTGGAGCACGCTGCCGCGGGTCAGCAGCACCGCGCGCTCAATCACGTTCTCCAGTTCACGAACGTTGCCTGGCCACTCCATCCGGCTAAGTGTGCGCAGGGTCTCCGCCGGAATACTGTCAATATTGCGCCCGAGGCGGCGGGCGATTTTAAAGGTAAACGCTTTGACCAGCAGTGGGATATCGTCCGGGCGCTCGCGGAGCGGCGGTAGATGGATCGGGAAAACGTTCAGGCGGTAATAGAGATCGCTGCGGAATTCGCGATCGGCGACCATCTGTTTAAGATCGCGGTTGGTCGCGGCGATCAGCCGGACATCGGTCTGGATCAGCTTATTGCTGCCGAGCCGTTCAAACTCCTGCTCCTGCAGGACTCGCAGCAGCTTCGGTTGAAGCTCCAGCGGCATGTCGCCCACTTCGTCGAGGAACAGGGAGCTTTTATCCGCCAGCTCGAAACGGCCGATGCGCTGCGCGCTGGCCCCGGTAAAGGCGCCGCGTTCATGGCCGAAGAGATCGCTCTCCAGCAGCCCGGCAGGCATCGCGGCGCAGTTCATTTTGACCATCCGCCGGCCATTGCGCCCGCTGAGATTGTGGATCGCCCGGGCAATCAACTCCTTGCCGGTGCCGGTTTCACCGAGGATCAGCACGGTGCTGTCGCTCTGCGCCACCATCTCAACCTGCTTAAGCACGCTGTGCATGGCTTCGCTGCGGCCGATAATTTCACCAAACTCGCTCTCAACGTTATTCAGTTGCTCGGTCAGCGCCAGGTTTTCGTCGACCAGCCGCTCCTTCAGACGCTGAATTTCCTGGTAGGCGAGGGCGTTATCGACGGCAATCGACACCCGTTCGGCAATCTGGCGTAACAGCTTGAGATTGGCGGTGGTGAACACTTTTTCGTCGCACTGCGCCAGCTTCAGCACCCCCAGCAAGTTATTGCCGGACATCAGCGGCAGCAGGCACAGGGTCTGGATCTGGTTGCCCCACATCTCGAAGAGCATTTTTTCATACGGCGCCAGCGAGTCGTGCTCGTGCAGGTTGAGCAGCAGCATCTCTTTGCTTTTGAACACCCGCTCGGTCAGGGTACCGGCCTCATTGACCTCGCTCTGATCGTGCACAGGATGGCTGGCGTCAAGATAGTGGGTCGAGTAGATATTCAGCTTGCCCTTGCGGCTACTGTGCAGCACCACGCTGATGGCGTCGATGCGGAAATAGCGGTGGATCTCCTTCGCTACCTCGCTCACCAGCTCATCGATATCCAGCCGGGAGAGCACGGCGTTGGTGATGGCGACCAGAATGCGGAAGTTGTCGCGCTCGTGGCACAGCAGATCGTAATCGACATTGTTGCTGACCCGGCTCTGGATTTGTTCGGTCACCACGGCAACCAACTGGGTAAAAGTATGCAGCCGCTGGTACTCTTTTTCGGTCCAGGGACGGGCATCGTTGCGGATAAACTCGCAGCCGCCGAAGATGCGGCCTTCTGCCGCCAGCGGCAGCAGACAGTAATAGCCAAATGGCGGATACAAACTGCAGCCGGCCAGCTGTGGCCAGGCTTCGGCAAAGGTGGTGTGGTCACAATGAAGTGCATCGGGGCGCGACAGCAGGCGACGTACCGGCCCGTGGGCCAGCACAGTCTCATCTTCATAGCTGACCGGCAGGCCCGCGTCATCGCAGGCGTAGCGGGTCGCGCGGTGGTTTCCGGTATTCCACAAGATAATGGCCGCGCGATCTGCCAGCGCAGATTGCTGAACCAGGCGGGTTAGCGTTTCACTCAGCGCGGCCAGGTCTGGCTGCTGTAACAAAATACGGGTGATATCGAACAGCCCTTGCTGCCCAAAATCGCCCAGTGGTGTATACGACATTGCTTAAGTCCAAAAAGCGCCATTCAGGCGGCGCATAAGAAAGTGATGACACAAATAATAGTATGTTAAAAAGCAGTCGTTGCCGCGGTAATCCATCCGTGGTGGCCCGATGATTTGGGCTGGATAATCATGCTGAGATGCTGATGTTTTTCCCGGAGGCAATGCTGCGCATCTGTCCGGGCTACGGTTAACAAATTCGTGGCAAAGGCTCGGCGTGAGGCAGATCCAGCGTGCGCTTGACGCCGTATAAACCGACGGAACGTACGCCGCGGCGTTCAACCACCTCGCCAATCATCGCGGCATCCCGGCCCAGCGGATGGCTGCGCAGCTGTATCAATGCTGCTTCCGCCGCCTCCCGGGCAACGGCAATCACCAGTTTGCCTTCGTTGGCGAAGTTGAGCGCATCCAGCCCTAATAACTCACACACTCCACGTACGGTATCGTTGACCGGCAGCGTCTGCTCATGCAGCTCGATGCCGCAGCCGCTGGTGGCGGCGAACTCATGGGCCACCGCGTTGACTCCGCCGCGAGTCGCATCGCGCAGGGCTTTGACGCCGGGAACGTCGCGCAGGGTCTGAATCAGCGGCGTGAGCACCGCGCAGTCGCTGGAGAGCGCGCCGCCCAGCCCCATCTGCTCGCGCAGGTTGAGGATGGTGGCGCCGTGATCGCCGAGGGTACCGCTGACCAGCAGGACATCGCCGGGGGTAATCTGCTGCGCGCCCCAGCGAATGTCCGCTGGGATCGCGCCAATCCCGGCGGTGTTGATAAACAGTTTATCTGCCGCGCCACGCGGAACGACTTTGGTATCGCCGGTCACAATGGCAATCCCGGCGGCCTGCGCGGTATGGGCCATGCTGTTGACCACTCGCTCGAGGATGCTCATCTCCAGCCCCTCTTCGAGAATAAACCCGCAGGAGAGATAGCGCGGCAGGGCGCCGCTGACCGCCACGTCGTTGGCGGTACCGCATACCGCCAGCTTGCCGATATCGCCGCCGGGGAAAAACAGTGGGTCAATGACGTAGCTGTCGGTGGAGAAGGCAAGGCGATCGCCGAGGGCGGCTAACTGCGCCAGATCAAGACGCGCCTGGTCTTCCTGCTCCGCCAGCCACGGGTTGGCAAACGCCTGCATAAACAGGGAGGCGATCAGCTGCTGCATCGCCTGACCGCCGCTACCGTGGGCTAACTGGACGCTTTTCATGCTTCGTTTTCCTGACTGCGATATTGATACCAGGCGGCGCATGCGCCTTCTGATGAGACCATCAGCGCGCCGAAAGCGCTCTGGGGATTACAGACTTTGCCGAACAGTGAGCACTGGTGCGGCTTGCAGCGACCGGTCAGCACGTCGCCGCAGCGGGCGCGCGGATCGTCACAGACGCGCTGCGGCGCCGGGCGGAAATGGGCCTCGGCATCGAAACGCTGGTAGGCGGGCGTCAAGCATACGCCGGAATCGTTAATCACCCCCAGGCCACGCCATTCGCTGTCGCCGCTGAGGCAGAAAACCTCGGCTATCGCCGATTGCGCCAGCGGATTGCCTTCATCAGGCACCACGCGGCGATACTGATTTTCCACCTGACTGTGCTTCGCTATTGTCTGCTCAACCAGCATCACCGCGCCTTGCAGTAGATCAAGCGGTTCGAATCCAGCGACCACTAAAGGACGATGATAGTCGCTGGCGATAAAACCGTAGGCGTCGGTACCAATGACCATGCTCACATGACCGGGGGCCAGAAAGGCATCGATGCCGTTGTCCGGCTGGTCGAGCAGGCTGCGCAGGGTTGGGAGTAACGTGATGTGCTGGCAGAAGAAGTAGAAATTGTCGACGCCGCGCTCGCGGGCCTGGTGTAGCGTCAGGGCGGTGGCGGGCATGGTGGTTTCAAAACCGAGGCCGAAGAAGACCACTTCGCGTTCCGGGTTCTGCTGCGCCAGCTTCAGGGCGTCCATCGGCGAATAGACGATGCGCACATCGGCGCCGCGGGCTTTAGCCTGCAGCAATGAACCGTTTTTGCCGGGCACGCGCATGGCGTCGCCGAAGGTACAGAAAATCACGCCCGGACGGCTGGCGATGTCGATACAGGTGTCGATACGCCCCATCGGCAGCACGCAGACCGGGCAGCCAGGACCATGAATAAATTCAATATTGTCGGGAAGCAACTGGTCGAGGCCGAATTTAAAAATGGCGTGGGTGTGGCCGCCGCAGACTTCCATAATCCGCAGCGGGCGTTCGGCGGTATGGGGAAGCAGCTGCGCTCGTGCCTGCAGGTGCTCAACCAGTTGCATCACCTGTTCCGGGGAGCGGTATTCATCAACGAAACGCATTATCGCTCCTCGCCGTACAGCAGGGCGCCGACGTCCGGCTCGACCTCAAACATATTCTGCAGCGCCTCGAGAGTATCCCGGGCTTCGGCTTCATTAATGATGCTCATGGCGAAGCCGACGTGGACCAGCACCCACTGTCCAAGGCGCGGCTGGCCGTGCTCGTCGACGGCGCCGACAAGAGTAAGGTCGACCTCGCGCTGAATGCCGCACACTTCGACCTTCGCCTGATTGCCATCAATGGCGCAGATTTGTCCCGGAATGCCTATGCACATTGCTGCGCCTCCAGCCAGTTGAGCCACCTATCCATGCCTTCACCGCTGGTGGCGGAGAGCATGATTATCTCAATATTAGGGTTCACCTCTCTGGCACTGGCGAGGCATTTATCCACATCAAAGTTGAGGTACGGCAGCAGATCGATTTTGTTCAGCAGCATCAGGCTGGCGGCAGCGAACATATGCGGGTATTTCAGCGGCTTGTCTTCCCCTTCGGTCACCGACAGCACCGCCACTTTATGGCGTTCGCCGAGATCGAAGCTGGCCGGGCACACCAGGTTGCCGACGTTTTCAATAAACAGAATCCCGTTATCCGCCAGCGGCAGGCGCGGGGCGGCATCGGCGATCATCTGCGCATCAAGATGACAGCCTTTACCGGTGTTGACCTGAATGGCCGGGGTGCCGGTGGCGCGAATGCGTGCCGCGTCGTTGATGGTCTGCTGGTCGCCTTCGATAACCGCGCACGGCGTTTTGCCTTTCAGGCGCAGTAAGGTTTCGCTCAGCAGCGTGGTTTTACCGGAGCCGGGGCTGGAGACCAGGTTCAGCACCACCTGGCGGCGTGCGGCAAAGCGTGCGCGGTTGCGGGCGGCCAGTCGGTTATTTTTATCCAGCACGTCGATTTCTACCTCGAGCATCCGGCGCTGGCTCTGGCCCGGCGCGTGGGTTCCTGCCGCGCCGTGGCCGTAGTGCAGGTCGCCGCTTTCAGATCGGGTAGGGGTGAAGTTATCGGTTTTGACGCCGGTAATGGCCATGGTCTGGCGCGGGGCCGGCGCGAAGGGGGCGCTGCGAAACGCCGAGTGGGGGTTGTGTTCATCACCTTCGATATAAAGGTTGCCTTCCCCACAGCCGCAAGTCGTACACATAATTTACTCCTGGTCTATCCCGTCATCGTTCACGTTGTTTGGTCTTGCCGGAAACAACCCGAATCAGTCGGGGCTCACTTCTATTCGTTGGATCTGTAAGCCGTCGTCGGCGACGATTTGTAAGGTGCCGCTCTGACACTGCGGGCACCGACGCACATGCTGCGAGATGAGATGCACATACTGCTGGCAGGATTCGCACCAGCATTCCGCCTGCTGTTCGTCGATATGCAACTCGCAGCCTTCCGCCAGCGTCCCGCGGCACACCAGTTCAAAGCAGAAAGTCAGCGCGCTGGCTTCCACGCAGGAAAATGCACCCACTTTCAGCCATACACCGGTGACCCGTTGTGCCCCGGCCTGCTGTGCTTGTTGTTCAATAATTTCCAGCGCCCGCTGGCTGAGCGTGATTTCGTGCATGGTTGCCTCCGTATTGCTACGGGCCTTATATGCAATAACGATGCCAGCTCACCGTTATTGTCGGGGTGGCTGTCGATGACGACAGTGAATGGCTGTCATCGACATGTCAGTTCAGGACGTTGTTTTTATTAATTTCATTAAATATCAGATGGTTAAAATTTGGCATGGAAAATGCTAGTACGGTGCATCTCATGAAAACGGGGAATCCGAGATGACTATTTGGGAAATAAGTGAAAAGGCGGACTACATCGCCGATCGCCACCGTCGCTATCAGGATCAGTGGCGGCATTACTGCAACTCGTTGGTTCAGGGCATCACGCTGTCCAAGGCGCGTTTGCATCATGCGATGAGCTGCGCGCCGGACAAAGAGCTGTGCTTTGTTTTATTTGAACATTTTCAGGTGTATGTCGCACTGGCGGAAGGGTTCAACAACCACACCATCGAGTACTACGTTGAAACACGCAACAGCGATGATAAGCGTCTGATTGCTAAAGCAACGCTGGCCTCCGACGGCACCATTGATGGCCGTATCAGCAACCGTTCGCGCGAACAGGTGCTGGAGCATTATCTGGCGATTATCGCCAGCGTGTATGACCGTCTGTATGACGCCATGGAACGCGACCAACCGGTGGATTTCAGCCATCTGGCGTTGGCTCATTAACCGTAGGTGTCGACAGATGTCGAAAATGACAGCTGAACACCCTGATTTCGTCAAAAATGACTGTCACCCGAGGATGATCCGGTGAACCGTTTTGTAATTGCTGACTCCACCGTCTGTATTGGCTGCCGCACCTGCGAAGCCGCCTGCGCAGAGACGCACCGCCAGCACGGCCTGCAGGCCATGCCGCGACTGCAGGTCATGCGTAATGAAAAAGAATCCGCGCCGCAGATGTGCCACCACTGCGAAGACGCACCCTGCGCCGCCGTGTGCCCGGTTAATGCGATTAACCGCGTTGATGGCGCGATCCAACTGAACGAAAGCCTGTGCGTAAGCTGCAAGCTGTGCGGGATTGCCTGCCCGTTTGGGGCGATCGAATTCTCCGGCAGCCGTCCGCTGGATATTCCAGCCAATGCCAATACGCCTCTGGCGCCCGCTGCGCCACCGGCCCCGGCACGCGTCAGTTCGCTGCTTGACTGGGTTCCTGGCATACGTGCTATCGCCGTGAAATGCGACCTGTGCCATTTCGATGAACAGGGACCGGCCTGTGTCCGGACCTGTCCGACCAAAGCGCTGCTGCTGGTGGATATTCGCGATATCGCCCAGGCCAGCAAGCGTAAGCGCGAGCTGACCTTTAATACCGACCTCGGCGATCTGTCGCTGTTTCAGGCGCAACAAGGGGGCGTGAAATGAGTGTGATTTCTTTAGTCAATCAGGCCGTGGTCTGGTATGCCATCAGCGGCGTGCTGGCCTTTCTCTTTACCATGCGTAAATCACTGAGCGGCGCGATTGCCGGGATTGGCGGCGCGGTGGCCAGCGTCATGCTGGTGCTGGCGGGGGGCGCGGCGCTGCTGATGCCGGAGCGGATGAACGGCGGCGTCCTGCAGTTGCTGAACCTCACCATGCGGGTTGGTGGGGTTAACGCGCTGTGGCTGCTGGCCATTGGCCTGTCTGCCTTACCGATTTCGTTGTTCAATATCGCCTGGCATCGCCACCCGCAGGTCAAAGCCAACGGCCTGCTGGTGAACCTGCTGCTGGCGGCGGCCACCAGTGCGGTCGTGGTGACAAACTTCGGTGCGCTGGTGGTGATGGCGGAAATCATGGCCCTTTGTGCCGCCTTCCTTACCGGCTGCGCGCAGTCCGGCAAGCTGTGGTTTGTGCTGGGACGTCTCGGCACTCTGTTACTGGCCTGGAGCTGCTGGCTGGTCTGGTCGACCTACGGCACGCTCGAAGTGGCGCAGATTCACCGCCTGTCGCTGGGCGTCGCGCCGGATATGCTGCTGTGGCTACCGGGGCTGATAGGCTTCGCTCTGCTGGCCGGGGTGATCCCGCTGCACGGCTGGGCACCGCAGGCGCATGCTGGTGCCAGCGCTCCGGCTGCTGCGCTGTTCTCCACCGTGGTGATGAAAGTCGGTCTGTACGGCATATTGACGGTCTCACTGGCCGGGAGCGTACCGCCGTTGTGGTGGGGCGTGATGCTGCTGGTTCTGGGGATGATCACCGCCTTTGTTGGCGGACTGTATGCGCTGATGGAGCACAATATTCAGCGTCTTCTGGCGTACCACACCCTCGAAAATATCGGCATTATTCTGCTCGGCCTTGGGGCCTTCGTCACCGGCGTGGCGACCCACAACGCCACCCTGATGCTGCTGGGCTTTATTGGCGGCATGTATCACCTGATCAACCACAGCCTGTTTAAAACCACGCTGTTCCTCGGCGCGGGCGCGGTCTGGTTCCGCACCGGTCATCGTGACATCGAAAAACTCGGCGGGATTGGCAAAAAGATGCCGCTGATTTCACTTTCCATGCTGGTGGGCCTGATGGCGATGGCCGCGCTGCCGCCGCTGAACGGTTTTGCCGGCGAGTGGGTTATCTATCAATCCTTCTTCACCCTGAGCACCGGCGATGCTTTTGTTGGTCGTCTGCTGGGGCCGATGCTGGCGGTCGGGCTGGCGATCACCGGCGCACTGGCGGTGATGTGCATGGCCAAAGTCTACGGCGTGACCTTCCTCGGCGCACCGCGTAGCAAAGAGGCGGAAAACGCCACCTGCGCGCCCTGGCTGATGACCTTTAGCGTGGTGCTGGCTGCCGCCTGCTGCGTGGTGGGCGGGGTTGCTGCTCCGTGGCTGTTGCCGCTGGTTGGTGGTGCCTTCCCGGTACAGGCGGAAGTCTCAAGCGTGGTGTCGCAGCCGCTGATCGCGCTGCTGCTGATCGCCTGCCCGCTGCTGCCGTTGCTGCTGATGATCTTCTTTAAAGGCGATCGTCTGCCGGCCCGCTCGCGCGGTGCGGCCTGGGTGTGTGGTTACGATCATGAAAAATCGATGGTTATCACCGCCCACGGCTTCGCCATGCCGGTGAAGGAAGCCTTTGCACCGGTGCTTAAACTGCGTCACTGGCTGAATCCGGTCCGCCTGGTTCCCGGCTGGCAGAATGCTGCGGCACCTGCGCTGTTCCGCGGCGTCGCGCTGGTTGAGCTGGCGGTGCTGGTGGTGATTGTGATTTCGCGAGGAGCCTGAGAATGAGCGTATTAATTGCATTGTTGCAGGCGCTGGTGCTGTTCGCCGCCGCGCCGCTATTGTCCGGGATAACCCGCGTCGCCCGCGCGCGTCTGCATAACCGCCGCGGTCCGGGCGTGCTGCAGGAATACCGGGATATTTTGAAACTGCTGGGGCGCCAGAGCGTTGGTCCGGACGCCTCCGGTTGGGTATTCCGCCTGACGCCGTACGTGATGGTTGGGGTAATGCTGACCATCGCCACCGCGCTACCGGTGATCACCGTCGCCTCCCCGATGCCGGGGTTGGGCGACCTGATCACCTTGATCTACCTGTTCGCCATCGCCCGCTTCTTCTTCGCCATTTCTGGCCTCGACACCGGAAGCCCGTTTACGGCGCTTGGCAGCAGCCGCGAAGCGATGCTCGGCGTGCTGGTTGAGCCGATTCTGCTGCTCGGCCTGTGGGTCGCAGCGCAGGTCGCGGGTTCCACCCATATCAGCAACATCACCGATACCCTTTATCACTGGCCTGCCGCACGCAGCATTCCGTTGATTCTGGCGCTGTGCGCCTGCGCCTTCGCCACCTTTATCGAAATGGGCAAGCTGCCGTTCGACCTGGCGGAAGCGGAGCAGGAGCTGCAGGAAGGTCCGCTCACGGAATACAGCGGTAGCGGTTTTGCGGTCCTGAAGTGGGGGATCAGCCTCAAACAGCTGGTGGTGTTACAGATGTTTGTCGGCGTGTTTATCCCATGGGGTCAGATGACCCATTTCAGCGTCGGCGGACTGCTGCTGGCGCTGGTGCTTGCCGTCGTCAAGCTGGTGGCCGGCGTGCTGGTGATCGCCTTATTCGAAAACAGCATGGCGCGTCTGCGTTTCTGTGCCACCTCCCGCGTCACCTGGGCCGGGTTTGGTTTCGCCTTTTTAGCCTTCGTCTCCTTGCTGGTGGCGTGATTTAAGAGAGTTTGAGCATGTCTGAAGAAAAAATCGGTCAACACTATCTCGCCGCTCTGCACCAGGCCTTCCCGGGCGTGGTGCTGGATGAAGCCTGGCAGACCAAAGACCAACTGACGGTCACGGTGAAGGTCAACTACCTGCCGGAAGTGGTCGAATTCCTTTACTACCAGCAGGGCGGCTGGCTGTCGGTGCTGTTCGGCAATGACGAACGTAAGCTGAACGGCCACTACGCGGTGTATTACGTACTGTCGATGGAGCAGGGCACCAAATGCTGGATCACCGTGCGCGTGGAAGTCGATGCTGACAAGCCGGAGTACCCGTCGGTGACGCCGCGCGTACCTGCCGCGGTATGGGGCGAGCGCGAAGTGCGCGATATGTATGGTCTGATACCGGTGGGTCTGCCGGACGAACGTCGTCTGGTGCTGCCGGATGACTGGCCGGATGAACTCTATCCGCTGCGCAAAGATAGCATGGATTACCGTCAGCGCCCGGCGCCAACCACCGATGCGGAAACCTACGAGTTCATCAACGAACTGGGCAGCAAGAAAAACAACGTGGTGCCGATTGGCCCGCTGCACGTGACTTCTGATGAACCGGGCCACTTCCGCCTGTTTGTTGACGGCGAGAATATTATCGATGCCGATTACCGTTTGTTCTACGTCCACCGTGGCATGGAGAAACTGGCGGAAACCCGCATGGGTTACAACGAAGTGACCTTCCTCTCCGACCGCGTGTGCGGCATCTGCGGTTTTGCCCACAGCACCGCCTATACCACCTCCGTTGAGAATGCGATGGGCATCGTGGTGCCGGAACGGGCGCAGATGATCCGCGCGATTCTGCTGGAAGTGGAGCGTCTGCACTCGCATCTGCTGAACCTCGGTCTGGCCTGCCACTTTACCGGTTTCGACTCCGGATTTATGCAGTTCTTCCGGGTGCGCGAAACCTCAATGAAGATGGCTGAGATCCTCACCGGGGCGCGTAAAACCTACGGCCTGAACCTGATCGGCGGGATTCGTCGCGATCTGCTGAAAGATGACATGATCCAGACTCGTCAGCTGGCGCAGCAGATGCGTCGCGACGTGCAGGATCTGGTGGATATGCTGCTCAGCACCCCGAATATGGAGCAACGTACCGTCGGTATCGGTCGTCTCGATCCGCAAATCGCCCGTGACTTCAGCAACGTGGGTCCGATGGTCCGCGCCAGCGGCCACGCCCGTGACACCCGCGCCGACCACCCGTTTGTCGGCTATGGTTTGCTGCCGATGGAGGTCCACAGCGAACAGGGCTGCGACGTCATTTCACGCCTGAAGGTGCGCATCAACGAGGTGTACACCGCGCTGAATATGATCGACTTCGGCCTCGACAACCTGCCGGGCGGCCCGCTGGCGGTTGAAGGGTTCACCTACATTCCTCATCGCTTTGCGCTCGGCTTCTCGGAAGCGCCGCGCGGGGATGATATCCACTGGAGCATGACCGGCGACAACCAGAAACTGTATCGCTGGCGCTGCCGTGCCGCCACCTATGCCAACTGGCCGACCCTGCGCTACATGCTGCGCGGCAACACCGTCTCCGATGCGCCGCTGATTATCGGTAGCCTCGATCCTTGCTACTCCTGCACCGACCGCATGACCGTGGTCGATGTGCGCAAGAAGAAAAGCAAAGTGGTGCCGTACAAAGAGCTGGAGCGCTACAGCATCGAGCGTAAAAACTCGCCGCTGAAATAAGGAATCGCCATGTTTACCTTTATCAAGAAAGTCATTAAGACCGGGAATGCGACCCACTCCTATCCGCTGGAGCCGATGCCGGTAGATAAAAACTTCCGCGGCAAACCGGAGCACAGCCCGCAGCAGTGCATCGGCTGCGCGGCCTGCGTCAATGCCTGCCCGTCCAACGCCCTGACGGTGGAAACCGATCTGGCGACGAACGAGCTGGCGTGGCAGTTCAATCTCGGGCGCTGCATCTTCTGCGGACGCTGCGAAGAGGTCTGCCCGACGACGGCGATTAAGCTTTCGCAGGAGTATGAGCTGGCGGTGTGGAAGAAAGAGGATTTCCTCCAGCAGTCGCGTTTCGACATCTGCCATTGTCGGGTCTGCGAACGGCCGTTTGCGGTGCAGAAAGAGATCGATTACGCCATTGCGCTGCTCAAGCATAACGGCGATTCGCGCGCCGAACTGCATCGCGAAAGCTTTGAGACCTGCCCGGAGTGCAAGCGCCAGAAATGCCTGGTGCCGTCCGACCGTATTGAACTGACTCGCCATATGAGAGAGGCCAGCTGATGAGCAATTTATTAGGCCCGCGCGATGATAACGGCATTCCGGTGCCGATGACGGTGGATGAGTCCATCGCCAGCATGAAGGCATCGCTGCTGAAGAAAATTAAGCGTTCCGCCTACGTTTACCGCGTAGATTGCGGCGGCTGCAACGGCTGTGAAATCGAAATTTTCGCCACGCTTTCGCCGCTGTTTGACGCCGAACGCTTCGGGATCAAGGTGGTCCCGTCGCCGCGTCATGCTGATATTCTGCTGTTTACCGGCGCGGTAACGCGCGCCATGCGCTCTCCGGCGTTGCGGGCGTGGCAGTCGGCACCGGACCCGAAAATCTGTATCTCCTACGGCGCCTGCGGCAATAGCGGCGGTATTTTCCATGACCTGTACTGCGTCTGGGGCGGCACCGACAAAATCGTGCCGGTGGATGTCTATATTCCTGGCTGCCCGCCGACGCCTGCCGCCACGCTGTATGGCTTTGCGATGGCGCTGGGCCTGCTGGAGCAGAAAATTCACGCGCGTCTGCCGGGTGAAGAAGACGACAAAGCGGCGGAAATCCTGCACCCGAATATGGTGCAGCCGCTGCGCGTTCGCATCGACCGTGAAGCGCGACGCCTGGCGGGTTATCGCTATGGGCGCCAGATTGCCGACGACTATATGCGGCTGCTGGGGCAGGGCGACAGCCAGGTGCTGCGGTGGCTGGAGGCGGAAAAAGATCCGCGTCTGACCGAGATTATTACCCATCTGAATCAGGTGGTTGAGGAGACGCGTATCCGATGAGCGAGACGGTGGTGTTCAGTCAGCTGAGCCGTAAATTTATTGATGAGAACGACGCCACGCCAGATCAGGCGCAGCAGGTGGTCTATTACAGCCTGGCGATTGGCCACCACCTCGGCGTGATCGACTGTCTGGAGACGGCGCTGAGCTGCCCGTGGGATGAATATCTGGCGTGGATTGGCACGCTCGAAGCAGGAAGTACCGCGCGGCGCAAAATGGAAGGGGTGCCGAAGTATGGTGAGATTGTCATCGACAGTAACCACGTGGTGATGCTCGCGCATGCTTTCGATAAAGCCCAGGCCGGGCAGACTTCACAGCAGCAGGCATGGAGCAAAACAATGCTCAGCATGCTGCATGATATTCACCAGGAAAGCGCCATCTACCTGATGGTGAGGAGACTCCGTGACTGACGTTTTACTCTGTGTCGGCAACAGCATGATGGGCGATGACGGCGCCGGTCCGCTGCTGGCGGAAATGTGCGTGGCGAATCCGCAGGGCGACTGGGTGGTGATTGATGGTGGTAGCGCGCCGGAAAATGACATCGTGGCGATCCGCGAACTGCATCCCACGCGACTGCTGATTGTTGATGCCACCGATATGGGGCTGAACCCTGGCGAGATCCGTATCGTCGACCCTGACGACATCGCCGAGATGTTCATGATGACCACCCATAATATGCCGCTAAACTACCTGATCGATCAGCTGAAAGAGGATGTTGGCGAAGTGATCTTCTTAGGCATTCAGCCGGATATCGTCGGGTTTTACTACCCGATGACCCAGCCGATTAAAGAGGCGGTGGAAGTGGTGTATCACAAGCTGAATGGCTGGCAGGGACAGGGCGGCTTTGCCGCGCTGGAAGCGTTGGAAGAGTAGGTTTTACGCTAAGACCCGGCCTGAACAGGGGTCAGGAAGAGCATGCCGGAGAACGCTTCTCCGGCAACAAATGCAGAGTGTCTCTGGATGTGAGGATAACAGACGCGGTCACACACTCTCCTGCAAATCCCGCAATGTCACCATCAGTATCATCGGGTCTATCGGCGATGGCTCAAACCCTGACCGCAGATAAAACTCCCGCGCTTCATTCGATAGCGCGTGAACCAGCATTCCGCGAATACCGATAGTTTCCGCTACCTGAATAACCCTCAGTCCGGCATCTCTTATTAACGCTCGTCCTACGCCCTTTCCGTGCAGAGTGCTATCTACCGCCAGACGGCCCAGGACCACCACTGGGATCGGGTCGGGCATATTACGGCGAAAGTGACCGGGTGCCGCATTTGTCGTCACCGCGCTGGAAGCCAGCGAGTAATACGCCATGACTTTTGCATCGCCGTCACAACAGACAAATGTGCGGGATGCACCACTCATCTGATTTTTCATTGCCCGCTGTTTCAGCCAGTTATCCATAGAATCCACGCCGCAGCAGAATGCGCTAAGAATATGCCCGGCGTGAAGTGGCTCAGGGGCGGCGATCACTTTTCCTGCTCCCAGGGCGCCGGGGTTTGCATGGTTTTACGCAGCGCGGCATTAGACGCAGGGGGCTGATCGAGGCGAGTGAGAAACTCCTGATACGCCTCCGGGTCGGCCATAATGATGCGTTGTTCGAGCAGCGCTTCTTCAGCGGCGGCTCGGGCGGCTTCCAGCACAAAATCAGTCCGGTTTTTACCTTTGGCTTTCGCCGCCCGATCGATCAGATCGCGCTCGGCGGGCTTGATGCGCAGATTTAACGTTTCGCGCTTAATGGACATGCTGTTTGCGGTTGGCATGATGTCATCCTCTGGTGTTGCTATGGATAGTAATTATACAGCATGCGTAACGCAGATGTCAGTACGCAACAATGAAAAGACAGCGTACCACAGGGGAGGGAGAGTATTTCCCCCTCACGTAGAGCCTGGCCCATTAGGCTATTTTGTTTGCCATTTTGACCCTGGGCAGTGCTCACCATCCTCACGTATTGCGTGTACGCTCCGGTGGTTCCGCGCTGTCCGTGGCCAAACCGGCCGCATCAATCTACGCCTACTGGGATAGGCTCTTAGCCCCTTTATTTCTCAGAAAAATAAGGGCTAACCTTGAGGTGAGGGGGCATTCCTTACGCCAGGTCTTCGCCGTTGCTGGCAATGACCTTTTTGTACCACCAGAACGATTTCTTGCGCTTACGCTCAAGGGTGCCGTTACCGGCATCGTCGCGGTCAACGTAGACAAAACCGTAGCGCTTGCTCATCTCGCCGGTAGAGGCGGCCACCAGGTCAATACAGCCCCAGCTGGTGTAGCCCATCACCGGAATGCCGTCTTCGATGGCATCGCCCATGGCTTTAATATGCTCGCGCAGATAGCTGATGCGGTAGTCGTCGTTGATCTCGCCGTTGGCGTCAATCTCATCCCGCGCGCCGAGACCGTTCTCCACCAGGAACAGCGGCTTCTGGTAGCGGTCATACATCATGTTCATGGTGATACGCAGGCCGAGCGGGTCGATACCCCAGCCCCATTCGCTGGCCTGAATATGCGGGTTCTTCAGCGATTTCACAATATTGGCGGCGTTGGTATTGTTGGCGTTCATCTCTGCCGACGCACAACGCGAGGCATAATAGCTGAAGGAGACAAAATCGACGGTGTGCTTGAGGATCTTGTCGTCACCCGGCTGTTTGACAATCGTCACGCCTTTCTCACGAAACACCCGCTCCGCCCACACCGGATAGGCACCGCGCGCTTGCACATCAATGAAGAACAGGTTTTCGCGATCCTTCTCCAGCGCCATCCACACGTCTTCCGGCTTACAGGAATAAGGATAAAAATTGCCGCCCGCCAGCATGCAGCCGACCTGATTGTGTGGGTTTACCTCGTGGGCGATTTTGGTCACCATGGCGCTGGCGATCAGCTCATGGTGCGCCGCCTGGTACTTCACCTGCTCCTGGTTTTCTCCCTCTTCGAATACCAGCCCGGCGCCGGAGTAGGGGCTGTGCAGCATGATGTTGATTTCGTTGAAGGTCAGCCAGTATTTCACTAACCCGTCAAAGGCTTCAAAACAGGTGCGGGCGTAGTGGCTGAAAAACGTCACCATCTGACGGTTACGCCAGGATCCATATTCGGTCACCAGATGCATCGGCACATCGAAATGGCACAGCGTCACCAGCGGCTCGATATTGTGCTTTTTGCACTCTTCGAACAGCGAACGGTAGAAGGCGATCCCTTCGGCGTTCGGCTCCTGCTCATCGCCTTTCGGGAACAGACGGCTCCAGGCAATCGAGGTGCGGAACACGCTGAACCCCATCTCCGCCATCAGGGCAATATCGTCTTTATAACGATGATAAAAATCGATGGCCTCGTGGCTCGGGTAGAACTCATCGTCGCGCAGCGTAAAGCGCTTCTCGAGCCCCAGTTTTACCGGCAGGCGGTTTGCGCCATGAGGGATGGTATCAACCGTGGTCAGCCCTTTGCCGCCTTCCAGATACGCCCCTTCAGACTGGTTGGCGGCCAGTGCGCCGCCCCATAAAAATCCCTGTGGGAAAGTCGCCATGCGTTACCTCGTTATCAATATTGTGTTCAGGCGTGTGTTGCTTGAATGCTGGCCTGACGCTGTCTGGCGTCGGCGGCAGCCTCTTCAACCGGAATATCTTCGAAGCCGAGTACCAGAGTCAGGATAAACGACAGGACCACCGCCAGCGCCATCACCCCAAAGACCCACACGATAGTCATCGGATTGGCCGGGTCGAAGAACTGCACGCTGGTAAACAGGCCCGGTGCCGCCATCGAGTGGCTGGCAAGCCCGGCGATGCCGGCCACCGCGCCGCAGATAAAGCCGCTGATCAGGCTGGCGATGAGCGGGCGTTTCAGGCGGATCGCCACGCCATAGAGCGCCGGTTCGGAAATCCCGGCCAGAATTGCGGAAGCCGCTGCAGCCAGCGCCGTCTGACGCAGTTCCGGGTTTTTGGTTTTCCAGGCCACCGCCAGCGACGAACCGCCCAGCGACAGGTTAGCACCGATTTCTGACGGCATAACCATGCCCTCTTTACCGGTTTCGGCAATAGTCTGAATAATGGTTGGGGTAAAGACCCGGTGCATCCCGGTCATCACCAGCAGTGGCCAGAGCGCCCCCATAATGGCCACCGACAGCCAGCCCAGATAGCTGTGCACGGTGTACACCAGCGCGGATATCGCGGTGCCGATCCAGATACCGATCGGGCCAATCAGCAGAATCGACAGCGGGGCGGCAATTAACACGATCAGCATTGGTTTAAGGAAGTTTTTAGTGACCGCCGGGGTGATGCGATCGACCCAGCGTTCGATATAGGACAGACACCAGGTCATCACCAGCGCCGGGATCACGGTGTAGGTATATTTCACCGCCGTCACCGGGATAAAGGCGAATTCAACATGCTCGCCCTGGGCGGCTTTGGCCATCAGTTCGATAAAGCTCGGGTGCACCAGAACCCCGGCAATGGCGATGGCCAGCGACATATTGGTTTTGAATTTGACCGCGGCGGAGGCGGCCACCATCAGCGGCAGGAAGAAGAACGCGCCATCGCCGATCACCGTCAGGATCGTCAGGGTTGGCGCCCCTTTTGGCAGTACGCCACTCATCTCAAGGATCATCGCCAGCAGTTTCACCATCGATCCGCCGATAATCGCCGGGATCAGCGGTGACATGGTGCCGATCAGCGCGTCGAGGATCCCGGCGCCGATGCGTCTGAAGGTCAGCGGCGCTTTGCCCTGCGGTTCTGCGGGACGCATATCGCCCGGCAGCAGGTTGACCACTTCGCGATACGCCTGAGAGACGGTATTGCCGATGATCACCTGACACTGGTTATCGCTCTGTACCACGCCGAGCACCCCTTTCAGGCTCTTCAACGCAGCGCTATCCACCCGCGAATTATCTTTGACGACAAAACGCAGGCGGGTCATGCAGTGGGTGACGGCGGCGATGTTTTCAATCCCGCCTGTTGCCGTCAGTATTTGCTGCGCCAGGGCTGCATAATTTTTCGACATCGGATTTTATCCTGTTTAATCAATAGGGTACTAGCTTGTTATCGCCCCATCAAAACGGGGGACGTGGTCGATATGTAGGAAACCGGTTCCACAAAATCATGATGAGTTTCATTGATTCATACAAGATCTAAAAAAATCAGTTTCTCATTTTGTGATTTTGATCGCTTTGTGAGGTGAAAAAGAGTCCACCGTGGCGAGGGTCAACGCTGTAAAAAAGCGAGACGTGCAGTACACTGCGGGCATCTTTTGCAACAGGAAGAACAACATGGCAACGATGCTGGAGGTAGCGAAACGCGCGGGGGTGTCGAAAGCGACCGTGTCCCGGGTGTTATCGGGCAACGGCTATGTCAGTCAGGACACGAAAGATCGCGTATTCCAGGCGGTGGCGGAAAGCGGCTACCGGCCCAATTTGCTGGCGCGCAACCTGGCTACCAAAAAGAGCCAGACGCTGGGGCTGGTGGTGACCAATACCCTCTATCACGGAGTCTATTTCAGCGAGCTGCTGTTTCACGTCGCGCGAATGGCGGAAGACAAGGGGCGGCAGCTGATTCTGGCCGACGGCAAGCACAGTGCGGAAGAGGAGCGCGAGGCGATCCAGTATCTGCTCGACCTGCGCTGCGATGCGATTATTATCTATCCCCGCTTTCTCAGCGTCGATCAGATGGATGACATCGTTGAGAACCACAGCCAGCCGATTATGGTGCTCAACCGCCGCCTGCGTCGCAACGCCAGCCATTGCGTCTGGTCCGATCAAAAAGCCTCGGCCCTGGCGGCGGTGGAAAAACTAATTACCCGCGGCCACCGCGATATCGCGTTTATTACCGGTTCGCTGGACTCGCCGACCGGTATTGAGCGTCTATCCGGCTACAAAGACGCGCTAGCGCAACACGGCATTGCGCTGAATAACGATCTGATTGTCGAAGGGAAGTGGACCCCGGAAACCGGCGCCGCGGGCGTGGAAACGCTGCGCCAGCGTGATGTTCGTTACAGCGCGCTGGTGGCGAGCAACGATGATATGGCAATTGGCGCCATGAAACAGCTGCATCTGCAGGGTATCAAGGTGCCGGAAGAGGTGTCGGTGATCGGTTTCGATGACATCGTGCTGGCGCCGTATATGGTTCCGGCGCTCTCCAGCGTTAAAGTCCCGGTGACGGAAATGATCAAAGAGACCATTAACCGGCTGATCTTTATGCTCGACGGCGGCGATTTAAAATATCAGCAGACCTTCCCCGGCGAGCTGATTGAGCGCGACTCGATAGCCGCCGGTCCCGACGCCTGACGTCGACATCTGTCATCGTCAGATGTGACGATGACAGAATCTCCCTCCGGTACTCCTGTTGTTAATTCCCTTTATTATCATAATGATAAAAATTGGAACGTATTATGCATACTCCGCCGCGTAACCTTCTTACTGCTGGAGAAATGGATGAACCGTTTCATTATTGCCGACGCGAGCAAATGCATTGGCTGCCGCACCTGTGAAGTGGCCTGCGTGGTCTCTCATCAGGAAAACCAGGACTGCGCGGCGCTGACGCCCAAATCCTTCTTACCGCGTATCCACGTGATCAAAGGCGTAAACGTCTCTACCGCGACCGCCTGCCGTCAATGTGAAGACGCACCCTGCGCGAACGTGTGTCCAAATGGCGCGATCAGCCGGGATAAAGGGTTTATTCACGTGATGCAGGAGCGCTGCATCGGCTGTAAAACCTGCGTTGTGGCCTGCCCGTATGGCGCGATGGAAGTCGTGGTGCGCCCAGTTATTCGTCATAGCGGCGCCGGGCTGAACGTCATGGCGGAAAAAGCCGAAGCCAATAAATGCGATCTCTGCCATCACCGTGAAGCCGGCCCGGCCTGTATGGACGCCTGCCCGACCCACGCGCTGATCTGCGTTGACCGTAATAAGCTTGAGCAGATGAATATCGAAAAACGTCGCCGCACGGCACTGGCCTGGTAAGGCGTCAGCATCATGAACGGGGGGCAAATTCGCATTCGCGGTAAAGTCCAAGGGGTGGGGTTCCGCCCCTTCGTCTGGCAGCTGGCCCGGCAGCTCGGGCTGCGCGGCGATGTCTGCAATGACGGCGACGGAGTGCTGGTGCGCATCGTCGGCGATGAGACGGCGTTTGTTGCCGCGCTGGCTCAGCAGTGTCCGCCGCTGGCGCGCATTGATAGCGTGCAGAGCGCGCCATTCCACTGGCAGACGCTGCCTCAGGATTTTGCGATCCGCCACAGCGAGGGCGGGAGCATGCGCACCCAAATTGTCCCGGATGCCGCCACCTGTCCGGCCTGCCTTGCGGAGATGAATGATCCGCAAGAGCGCCGCTACCGCTACCCGTTTATTAACTGCACCCACTGCGGTCCACGCTTCACCATTATTCGCGCGATGCCCTATGACCGGCCGTCAACCTCAATGGCGCCGTTTCCGCTCTGTCCTGCCTGCGAGGCGGAATATCGCAACCCTGCCGACCGTCGTTTTCATGCCCAGCCGGTCGCCTGCGCCGACTGCGGCCCGCGTCTGGAATGGCGCGCCGAGGGCGAAGTGCTGTACGGCGAGGAGGCACTCCAGGCGGCGATCCAGCGCCTGAAGTGCGGCCAGATTGTGGCTATGAAGGGGATCGGCGGCTTTCACCTGGTCTGTGATGCCGGTAATTCCCAGGCGGTGACCACGTTACGTCTTCGTAAACATCGCCCGGCGAAGCCGTTAGCGGTGATGCTGCCAGTGACCGAAGGGCTCCCGTCGGCAGCGTTGGCTTTACTGACCACGCCCGCGGCCCCCATCGTCCTGATAGATAAATCACAGGTGGTTGGCCTGTGTGATGAGATTGCGCCAGCGCTGAAAGAAGTGGGGGTGATGCTGCCGTCTAATCCGCTGCAGCATCTGGTTTTACAGGCGCTGGCGCACCCTGTTGTGATGACCTCCGGCAACCTCAGCGGGCGGCCACCGGCGTTAAGCAACGCCGACGCGCTGCGCGACCTGGCGGGGATTGCCGACGGTTTTCTGCTGCACAACCGTGACATTGTCCAGCGTATGGATGACTCGGTGATACGCCAAAGCGGCGAGATGCTGCGCCGCTCGCGGGGCTACGTACCGGACGCGATGCCGTTACCGCCGGGGTTTCATGACGTGCCGCCGCTGCTGTGTCTCGGCGGCGACATGAAAAATACCTTTTGTCTGGCGCGTGGCGATGAGGCGGTGCTGAGCCAACACTTTGGCGATCTCGGCGATGAGGGCGTTGAAGCGCAGTGGCGCGAGGCGCTGCACCTGATGCAGGATATTTACGCCTTTACCCCCCAGCGGGTGGCGGCGGACGCCCATCCCGGCTATCGCGCCTCGCAGTGGGCAGCATCGCTGACCCTGCCGGTCGACAACGTCCTTCATCATCATGCCCATGCTGCCGCCTGCCTGGCGGAACACGGCTGGCCGCTGGACGGCGGGGATGTTATCGCCCTGGTGCTTGACGGTATTGGCATGGGGGAAAATGGTGCGCTGTGGGGCGGGGAGTGTCTGCGGGTTAACTACCGTGAGTGTGAACGCCTCGGCGGATTGCCGGCGGTGGCGCTGCCCGGGGGGGATCTGGCGGCTCGTCAGCCATGGCGCAATCTGCTGGCCCAGTGCCTGGCGTTTGTGCCGCAGTGGCAGAACTATGCTGAAACCGCCGCGCTGCATCAGCATAACTGGCAGCTGCTGGCGCAGGCCATCGCGCGGGGAATCAATGCGCCGCTGGCGTCGTCCTGCGGACGACTGTTTGACGCGGTGGCCTGCGCCCTGGCGTGCGCCCCGGACAGCCTGAGCTATGAAGGTGAGGCGGCCTGTCAGCTGGAAGCGCTGGCGACGGTTTGCGAAGGCGTTGCCCATCCGGTCAGCATCCCCTGGCGTGACGGTACGCTGGATCTGGCGACGTTCTGGAAGCTGTGGCTGGGGTGGCAGGCCACGCGGGAACAGAAAGCCTGGGCATTTCATGATGCGTTGGCCTGCGGACTGGCGACGATGGTCCGGGATTGCGCGACATCGCGCAGCGTGACGACGCTGGCCTTTAGCGGAGGAGTGCTACATAACCGCCTACTGGTCTCGCGATTGACGTTTTATCTGGCGGATTTTACTCTGCTGTTTCCGCAACAGTTACCTGCCGGAGATGGGGCGATCGCCTATGGTCAGGCGGTCGTTGCCGCCGCGCGCTGGCAGGCTCACAGGACATCACCATGATAGTGACGATTTTACGCCAGCAGCCGCGCGCCGCGGTGCTGGTTGGGGGGCTGATTCTGGCGAATGTCTTGGCCTGGATCTGGGCCTGGCAGGCGTTTGGCGACAGCGGTGCGCTGATGGCGGCCAGTCTGCTGGCGTGGGGATATGGCCTGCGTCATGCGGTGGATGCCGATCATATTGCGGCAATTGATAGCGTCACCCGTAAAATGATGCAGCAGGGGCGCCGGCCTTTCGGCGTCGGGGCGTGGTTTTCATTAGGCCATTCGTCGATTGTGGTGCTGGCCTCGGCGGCGATTGCCGCGACGGCCACCGCGTTCGGGCAACAGATGAGCTGGTTTCATGATACCGGCAGCGTGATCGGCACCGCGGTGTCGGCGTTGTTTTTATTGCTGATGGCGTTTGTGAACCTGGTGATTTTGCGCAGCGTCTGGCGTAGTTTTCAGGCGTGGAAGAAGGGCGGTAGCCTCAGCGATGAGGTGGCGACCGGCGGCGGCATGATGAGCTGGCTGTTTGGCAAGACCTTCCGCCTGATCAGCCGCAGCTGGCAGATGTATCTGGTAGGTTTCCTGTTCGGGCTGGGGTTTGATACCGCCACCGAAATCGGCGTGCTGGGCATTTCTGCCGCCAGCGCTTCGAGCGGGATGTCCATCTGGTCCATCATGGTCTTCCCGGCGCTGTTTGCCAGCGGAATGGCGCTGGTGGATACCCTCGACAACGTGCTGATGGTGGGGGCGTATGGTTGGGCATTCAGTAAGCCGCAGCGCAAGCTCTATTACAATATGACCATCACCGGAACCTCTGTGGTGGTGGCGCTGTTTATTGGCGGGCTGGAGGCTTTGGGACTGCTGATGGATAAGTTTTCGCTCAGCGGCGGCCTGTGGCGCTGGGTTGGCGCGCTGAACGATAATCTCGGCGATGCCGGGTTTGTGGTGGTCGGGCTGTTCGTCGCCTGCTGGGTGCTGTCAGTGCTCAACTATCGCTGGCGCGGATACGACAACCTGGCGCGTTGATATTTGCCCGGAGGCGGTGCTGTGCGCCGCCTCCGGGAATAACGTCAGTTGACCCTGATTAACTGACCAGCTGTTTGAGTAGGGCAAAGGCGTCTTTCATACGGTCCTCGCTGACCACAAACGCGCGTAGCTGGTTGTCGGCGTCAACGCCTCTCGCAACCAGACCGTCTTTGGCGGCAACAATATTCCATGTTAAATCGTCACGCTGGGTTGCGCCTGCCAGGTGCAATGGTAAATCCGGCGTTTTGACCTTCACCAGCATCGGCGGCAACGTCAACGCTCCCGACTGTCCCAGCAGATTTTTACTCAGGCACATGGCGCTGAGCAGAATCGGCTGCAGAAATGGCAGCACTTTGCCGTTAATTTCGGCGCAGTCGCCGAGGGCAAAAATCGCCGGATGGCTGCTGCGCAGATGGCTATCGACCATCACGCCACGATTAACCTCAAGGCCTGCCCGACGCGCCAGCGCGGTTTCCGGGCGCAGCCCGGCGGCGGCAACCACCGCATCCACGGTTACGCTGCGCTGGCGATCGACGGTCACGCGGATGCCGTCAGCGGTTTTCTCCAGCCCTTCGAGCTGGGTTTTCAGCATCAGGTGCACGCCCATATCGGCTAACCGATGCTGCAGTCGGCTGCTGGCCTCCGGTGGCATCAGCGCCGACAGCACGCTGGCGGAATTGTCGACCACCGTCACTGCTTTGCCGGCGCGGCAGAAATCCATCGCCAGCTCGCAGCCAATCAGCCCGCCGCCGACGATCAGCACCCGCCGGGCATCACGCAGCTGGCTGTTCGCCGCGCCATATTCTCGCTGGCTGTTCAGGGTCAGCATCAGCTCGCGCCCCGGTACCGGCGGGATAAACGGCGCGGCACCGGTCGCCAGCACCAGCTTGTCATAGCGCCACTCGCGGTCCTGGCTCTTCACCAACTGATTCCCGGCGTCGATATCGCTGACCCAGGTATGCGGAAACAGGCGCAGATTGTACTGCTCGGCAAACTCACCCGCCGTTTGCAAGGTCAGGTCGTCGGCGCTTTGACCGCGGCTGATGACGTGGCTGAGATCCGGTTTGTTGTACTCATCCATGCTGTCGGCGGCGATCAGCGTCAGCGGAACCTGGGCATCCTGCTTACGGATATTTTTCACCAGCTGACGGGCCGCAAAGCCCGAGCCGATGATGACGATGCCATCACTCATTTTGCCTCCGTTGCCAGAACGTCAAAGACCTCTTTGCCGAGAGAGCACTCAGGGCACAGGAAGTTATCCGGTACCTCGCTCCACGGGGTGCCCGGCTGGACGTCCTGGTTCGGTTCTCCTTGCGCCGGATCGTAAATCCACTGGCAGACGCTGCACTGCATTGACGGACCGAGGTCAGCCGCGGCCGCCGCTGCGCAGGCGCAGTCACTCTGCTCCGCCGGGCTTTTTTTATCAGCGCTGACCGGCAGCGGGGAGAGTGCCCACTGGCGGGCGATTTCACGGCCGTGCTCGCGGCAAATATCCAGCGCATCCATGTCCGGGCGCCATTTGGCCTTCAGGCTCAGGGACATCTCAAAACCGGCATCCTGTAAGCGGGTGGAAAGCCTGTCCACCGCGCCGCCGCTCCAGCCGTGAGAGCCAAAAGCGCTGGCACGTTTATTACGAAAACGCAGGCCGGTCATCTCTTCCACCAGACCAGCGATTTTCGGCATCATGACGTTGTTCATGGTGGAGGTGCCCACCAGCACCCCTTTTGAGCGGAACACGTTGGTCAGGATCTCGTTCTTATCGCTGCGGGCGACGTTAAAGATTTTTACCGCCACGCGGGGGTCGATGTCGGTGATGCCCTGGGCGATAGCGTCCGCCATCATGCGGGTGTTGTTGGACATAGTGTCGTAGAAGATGGTGATGCGATCTTCCTGATAATCCGCCGCCCATTTCAGGTACATTTCGACGATTTGCGTCGGGTTATCGCGCCAGACCACGCCGTGGGAGGTGGCAATCATATCGACGGGCAGATTGAAGCCGAGGATTTCGGTAATTTTGGGCGTCACCAGGCGGCTGAACGGCGTCAGGATGTTGGCGTAGTAACGCTGGCACTGTTCGAACAGCTCGGTCTGGTCCACTTCATCATTAAACAGGTGCTCGTCGCAGTAGTGCTGGCCGAAGGCATCGTTGCTGAACAGCACCGCGTCGCCGGTCATGTAGGTCATCATGCTGTCCGGCCAGTGCAGCATCGGGGTTTCCACGAAGATCAGCTGTTTACCGTTGCCGAGATCGAGGCTGTCGCCGGTTTTCACGACGTGGAAATTCCATTCCGGGTGATGATG
The DNA here is from genome assembly GCF_051131735.1 of Klebsiella sp. B345. Lineage (NCBI taxonomy): Bacteria > Pseudomonadati > Pseudomonadota > Gammaproteobacteria > Enterobacterales > Enterobacteriaceae > Klebsiella > Klebsiella sp. B345. The sequence continues at coordinate 1,870,275 of NZ_CP180443.1, read as the reverse complement.
ATGGCCGGTAATGGAGTCGATGGCGTTGGCGGTGCAGTAAATCGGGGTGTCCGGGATGCTGTTCATCAGCTCGGTCAGCGCGCCAGCATGGTCTTCTTCCGCATGGTTAATGACGATGTAGTCGATATCGGCGAGGTCGATTTCGCTGCGCAGGTTTTGCACGAACTCGCGGCTGAATTTATGATCTACGGTATCAATCAGCACATTTTTCTCTTCGCGGATCAGGTAGCTGTTGTAGCTGCTGCCGCGCAACGTTTTGTATTCGGTACCGTGGAAATCACGCACTTCCCAGTCGCGTTGGCCAACCCAATGAATGTTATTTTTAACCAGAATAGACATAGCAACCTCAATTAATTCAGCATTGTTCTAAATAAGATGGTTTGCTTATATCAAGTTGCATGCCAACTTTTTAATGCGTTGATTTTAGTTGATTTATTTTTTTTATTAAAATCTTTAATGTCAAAGTGACAATGGTTAAAATAGTCTTTATGACTATTTTGGTTGTCAAAATGACAATGAGGCAGCGATGCGCTTTTCCGTGGACGTGCTGGCGAAGATCGCCATTGATTTACAAAGCGATATCGGCCATGCCGACCGCTTCTCTCGCCTGATTGCAACGCTGCGCCAGGTGCTGGGCTGTGATGCCTCGGCGCTGCTGCGTTATGAGGCGCATCAGTTTGTACCGCTGGCGATCGACGGACTGGCTGAGGATGTGCTGGGGCGGCGCTTTGCGCTGGCGGGCCACCCGCGGCTGGAGGCGATTGCCCGCGCCGGGGACGTGGTGCGTTTCCCGGCGGACAGCGACCTGCCGGACCCCTATGATGGCCTGATTCCCGGCCATGAGAGCCTGAAGGTGCATGCCTGCGTGGGGCTACCGCTGTTTGCCGGGCAGACCCTGATTGGCGCGCTGACCCTCGACGGTATGGAGGCCGACCGCTTCGATAGTTTCAGTGACGAAGCGCTACGCTTGATAGCCGCGCTGGTGGCGGGGGCGTTGAATAACGCGCTGCTTATTGCGCGGCTTGAGAATCAGAACGTGCTACCAGAGGCGAGTGTTCGCTATACGCCCCCGGACCATCAGGAGATTATCGGGCTGTCGGCGCCGATGGTGCAGCTGAAAAAAGAGATCGATATCGTCGCCGCCTCGGATTTGAACGTCCTGATCAGCGGTGAAACCGGCACCGGCAAAGAGCTGGTGGCGAAAGCGCTCCATCAGGGATCGTCCCGGGCGGCCAATCCACTGATCTATCTGAACTGCGCGGCGCTGCCGGAGAGCGTAGCGGAAAGCGAGCTGTTTGGGCATGTGAAAGGGGCCTTTACCGGAGCGATCAGCAACCGTAGCGGCAAGTTTGAAATGGCCGATAACGGCACCCTGTTCCTCGATGAAATTGGCGAGCTGTCGCTGGCGCTGCAGGCCAAGCTGCTGCGGGTACTGCAATATGGCGATATTCAGCGGGTAGGGGATGACCGCAGCCTGCGGGTTAACGTGCGGGTGCTGGCGGCCACCAACCGCGACCTGCGCCAGGAGGTGATTGAAGGCCGGTTTCGTGCCGATCTCTATCACCGCCTGAGCGTCTTCCCGCTGTCGGTGCCGGCGCTGCGCGAGCGGGAAGATGACGTGGTGCTACTGGCGGGCTATTTCTGCGAGCAGTGTCGGTTACGCATGGGGTTAGGGCAGGTGGTGCTCAGCGATGCGGCTCGTTTGGGGCTGCGCAAGGCACCGTGGCCGGGCAACGTTCGCGAGCTGGAACATGCCATTCATCGTGCGGTGGTGCTGGCGCGGGCGACTCAGACGGCGGATGAGGTACGGCTGGAGCCGCACCATTTCCAGTTTGCCGCCGGAGCGTCACTGCCGCCTGCCGCAACGCCGGTCGCGCTGCAGCACACGATCAATCTGCGCGAGGCAACCGAGGTGTTCCAGCGCGGGGCGATTTCCCGCGCCTTAGCGGATAACCAGCGTAACTGGGCGGCGGCGGCGCGGGCGCTGGAGCTGGACGTCGCCAACCTGCATCGGCTGGCGAAGCGTCTGGGGCTTAAAGGATCCCGGCCTGATAAAAGTTCTGCAGGTTAATGGCACCCACCAGAAGACCGTTTTCATCAACCACCGGCGCGGCGCTGATTTTGTGCTTCATCAGCCGTTCTTTGGCTTCTACCGCGCGGCTTTCGGCCTGAAGGGTGACGCCGTTGCGGGTCATCGCCTGGCTGACGGTATCGTCCAGCGTGCCGCCGCCTACCAGCCAGCGGCGCAGGTCGCCGTCGGTGAAGACGCCCTGGACGCGGTTTTGTCCATCGCAGACGGCAACCAGCCCCAGCCCGGTACGGCTGAGTTCCAGCATCGCGTCCATCACCCGGGTATCCAGTTCAACCCGCGGCACATCGCCATCGCGACGCATCAGGTGGTGAACCTTGTTCAGCAGTCGTGCGCCGAGCGCGCCGGCCGGGTGCGAGCGGGCAAAATCTTCTTCATTGAAACCGCGTGCCTGCATCACCGCCATCGCCAGCGCATCGCCGAGCATCAGGGTGTTGACGGTACTGGAGGTCGGGGCCAGGTGCATCGGGCAGGCTTCACGCTCCACGGTGATATCCAGCACCGCTTTTGCCGCCAGCGCCAGCGGTGAGGTGGATTTGCCGGTCATCGCCAGCAGCGGAATGGCTTTTTCTTCCAGACGCGGGACGATGAGGTCCAGCTCTTTGGCGCCGCCGGAGTAGGATATAAACAGCATCACGTCGCGGCCATCGAGCATCCCGAGGTCGCCGTGCAGCGCTTCCGCCGGATGAACAAAAAAGGCCGGGGTGCCGGTACTGGCGAAGGTGGCGGCCAGCTTTTTGCCAATGTGGCCTGATTTACCGATACCGGAGACCACCAGCTTTCCTTCGCAGTGGAGGATGGTTTCCGCTGCGCGGATGAAGTCGTCGCCCAGGCGCTCAGGCAGGCGGCTGGCCTCCTGTAACTCCAGTAACAGGGTCTGGCGTCCGGCTTCTAACAGAAAGTTACTCATGTTCTTCTCCAGTAATAATCACTTCTATGCCTTGCGCTTCCAGCGCCCGCTGGAAGGCCGGGTCGATGCCCGCATCGGTAATCAGCTTATCTACGCGCTCAAGGCCGCAGACAATATTCGGGCTTTTACGGCCAAACTTTGATGAGTCGGCCATCAGGATCACTTCTCTGGCGGCATTGCACATGGCTTTGCTGACGGTATACACCTCGTTGAAGGTGGTGACGCCCGCGTTGAGGTCGATGCCGTCTGTGCCCATAAACAGCTTGTCGAAGCTGAACTGTTCGAAGGCATTTTCCGCCAGTTGGCCATGAAAGGAAGCCGACTTTTTGCGGAACGTGCCGCCGGGCATCAGGATCGTTTGTTCATTATCCAGCTCGGAGAGGGCATTGACGATGTGCAGGCTGTTGGTCATCACCGTGATGTTGTTGAAGCAGCTGAGCAGCGGCACCATTTGCAGCACCGTGCTGCCAGCATCAAGAATGATCGAGTCGCCGTCATGGATATAGCGCACCGCCATTTCGGCGATTCGCGCTTTTTTATTGGTGTTAATCAGTGTCTTGTGATCGATAGGTGGATCGGGTTCGTCCTTGTTGAGGACCACGCCGCCGTAGGTGCGAATCACGGTCCCGGCATTTTCGAGGATCACCAGGTCTTTGCGAATGGTGGTGCCGGTGGTATCGAAGTGCTGCGCCAGCTCTTCAACCGAGCATTTCCCCTGAGATTGCAGGTGCTCAAGAATGGCTGCCTGGCGCTGACGTGGTTTCATAGCGGTAGTATCCTATCCTGCGTAAAGTTTCGAAGTGATAATTTCGCAAGATATTTACTTTTACAACGAAATTATACATGTTTCGGTTTAAGCGCTAATGATAGTGCATTCTGACAGAGTGAATCCTGGGGGAAGATCATATCTGGCTGCAATTCCTCGCGATATTGCCCGTTAATTGCCGGGATTTTGGTCGGGCGGGCGAACACCGTTAGCCCTTTCATCAGCAACGTGTCACGCACGCGGTCGTGCTCGTCAAAGGCAATAGCCACGATTGCCCGTGGTTTGAAGCGGCCCGATGAGCGGCCTACTCCGACTCGCCCCTGCTGGCAGAGCTGGTCAAAGGCGCGGTTGAACTGGCGAATCTGCCAGCCGCCAAAGGCGAGCTGGGTTATCCAGGCGATCGCCGCGACGGTGATTAATGCACTAACCATAACAGTCTCCTCAAGATGGGTGCCGGGAAGAACCCGGGTTGCGGCGCGAGCGCCTTACCCGGGCTTCTGTTTAAAACATGACCTGACCGCCGGTGACGTTGATCGACTGCCCGGTGCAGTAGGACGCCTGTGGGCTGGCGTAGAACATCAGTACGTTCAGGACATCCTGATAATCACAGCCGCGCTTGAGCGGGACCTTGTCGATGTAATATTGCTCGACCTCTTCTTCGGCGATGCCCAGTTTGCTGGCGTACTGCGGCAGCAGCGACTGGAACATCGGTGATTTCAGCAGGTTCCCCAGCATCAAGGCGTGGACGGTAATACCGTATTCCGCCAGATCCAGCGCCAGCGACTGGGTCAGCCCGACGCCGCCAAACTTCGCCGCGCTGTAGCCAGAATTGTGCTTGCTGCCCACTTTGCCGGATTTGGAGTTGATCTGAATAATTCGCCCCTTGATACCATCGCGAATCATCAGTCGCGAAAATTCGCGAGCGCAGAGGAAGTAGCCTACCAGATTCACCTGCAGTGAACGGTCAAAATCACCGAGGGCAAAATCGCTGATAAAGGCCGCTTTGGCGATCCCGGCGCTGTATACCAGCAGATCCACACGGGCGAAAATTTCGTCCACCCCACGGGCGAGTGCCATTACGCTGGCCTCGCTGGTGGCGTCGGCGCCAAAGCCGTATGCCTTCCCTTCACCATATTCGTCGTTGATAGCCTGGGCGACGCGCGTGGCTTTATCGCTTTGGATATCCACAACCGCGACACGGTAGCCCTGAGCGGCAAGGCCCCGACACAAAAACTCACCTAAGGTTTGTCCACCGCCGATGACAACAGCAACCTGATTCATAGTGTTCTCCTTCCAACTTAAGCAACAAATTTCAGTATGCAACCGGGAGCGAGCGCTTCCGGTACGGGGCCGGCAACGTGCACCGTCCCCGGAAACTCCGCCTCGCGATGGCCATCAAAGCGCAGCGTGATATGGCCCAGTTCGCGCAGATTCTGTTCGGCGACCTCGCCAACGGCGGTTACCGGATAGCGCCGTTCGCCCAACTGGAGCTCGGCACCAGCCGCCAGTGCGCCGGATAACTCGCCGTGGTTGTGAATAAAGCAATACTCTTCGATATCCGCCGGCGCCCCTTCGCGGAAGGTAATTAACATCTGCTCTTCGAGCGCCATCGTCGCGCTGGCGCCGATACGGGTAATGGTGGTCTGGTAAATCACGGTCATCGTCAGGCACCTCTTATTGATAAATAAATCCGGAAACAAACCAGGCGATCAACACCGTCGGCGCGCCGGTCAGAAAACGTCCCACCAGCACCGACGGGACCCCGACACGAACCGTGTCCTGACGCGCTTCGGCCAGCGACAGCCCTACCGGGATAAAGTCGCAGGCGGCCTGGGCGTTAATGGCAAACAGGGCGGGAAGCGCAAGGTGAGGGGGAATATTGCCGAGGCCAATCTGCACGCCGATCAGCACGCCAATGACCTGAGCGATTACCGCGCCTGGGCCGAGGAACGGCGACAGCAGCGGGAAAGAGCAGATGAGCGCCAGGGTTACCAGCCCGAGCGGATTACTGGCAAGCGGTGCCAGGCCGTGGGCAATCCAGTCGCCGATGCCTGAGGCCATAATGATGCCGATCAGCGCCGATACGAACGCCATAAACGGCAGGATTGTTTTCAGTACCGTGTCGATGGTGTCGCGCCCGGACTGGAACAGCACCGCTACTACGGAACCCATGCCCATGCCGACCTTCGCCAGCAGGCCATCGCTCTGCTCGGTAATTTTTTTGCTGGTGTCGTAATCCCGCGGAGCGGGCTGGCTGGTTTTCTGTTCTGCTGCTGCCGGGCTGGTATCGCTCAGCAAATGGATGTTCTCTTCTTTTACGCCGGAGACGTAAATATCCTCGACGATATACTGTGCCAGCGGGCCGGATTTGCCGGTCGCGTGGATATTGACGGTCGGGATGCGCCGTTTCGGATAGAGGCCACAGCGTAACGTTCCGCCGCAATCAATAATAGCGACGCCGATCTCCTCCTCCGGTGGTTCCCCTTCTTTGAAACCATCGACGGCCTGCCAGCCGGTGATGCTTGCGATTTTGTCGACGATCGTCGGGCGGGTGCCGGCGGTAATGTAGACGATTTTTTTGCCGGCAACGGCGTCCAGCTCAAGCGGGCCGCCCCAGCCGCTGGCGCCTTTTTCAATACGAATACGGGTCATGAGGTTGCTCCGGAGAGATGGACTTTCTGTTCAAGCTGGATGCCCATTTTTTTCTCAAAGATTGAGGTGGTCAGGTCGGTGACCCAGCCACGGAAGAAGTTGGTGACCAGACCGACCAGCAGATAGCTCACCGCCAGCGGCCCTAACGGCAGGCCAAGGGTGGTCAGTCCGCTGGCAATCCCGAGGTAGACGAACAGCTCGCCGGGGTTGATATGGGGAAACAGGCCGTTCATGGAGTGACAGCTGTAAGAGGCCGCCGCGTAGTAGCTGGGTTTGTACTTCTCAGGCATAAAGCGCCCAAGGCTCAGGGTCATCGGGTTACAGAAAACAAAGGTGCCGATGCAGGGCAGCAGCAGATAGCGCGAGATCGGGTTGCCTGCGCAACGTTGCGCCAGCTTTTCGATCCGCCGCTGCCCGATAAAGTTGATCAGCGCGTTCATGATCACCAGCAGACTGATCAGAAGCGGCAGGATCCCGGTCACCATCCCGGTAAATACCTCGCCTCCCTTCTGAAACAGGCCGATAAACCATTCGGCGCCGTGGGTAATGACTTCAATCATTGTGTTCTCCTTCAGAGTGTTATTTTTCTTGCTAACTGGCAGCTGATTTTAATCACTTTGAAAGGTTAAAAAGTGTTAATTTGATCTCAAAATGAAAGATAAATATTTTATTGTGAAAGTTATTGCGCCAGAAACGACGTTTTGAGCACATAAAAAGGGGAAGAGCAGACCGGTGGTAAGAGAAAAGCGGGCGGTATGAACAGGACTATTTTATCCGCAAATACATTGCCGCTTTCTTGTTGGCGGCCACATGCTTTACCATAATTACCCTTTGCCAAACTTGTTAAATGGATGTCCCATGTTGAAGCGTCGCTATCTGGCTCTACTTCCCCTGTGTGTTCTCCTTGCTGCCTGTAGCAGCAAACCTAAAGCCACCCCAGAAGCGGAGACGACGGGAGGAGGGGGCGGTTTTTTGCTGGAGCCGCAGCATAACGTGATGGCGATGGGCGGTGATTTCGCCAACAACCCGGCGGCGGAGCAGTTCATCGACAAAATGGTGAGCAAGCATGGCTTCGACAGACAGCAACTGCATGAGATCCTCTCCCAGGCAAAACGTCTGGATTACGTCCTGCGCCTGATGGACCGCCAGGCGCCAAGCGGCCTGCCGCCGTCAGGGCCTAACGGTGCCTGGCTGCGCTACAAGAAACAGTTTATTACTCCTGATAACGTGCAAAACGGCGTCGTATTCTGGAACCAGTATCAGGATGCGCTGAACCGTGCCTGGCAGGTTTACGGCGTGCCGCCGGAAATCATCGTCGGGATTATCGGTGTGGAAACCCGCTGGGGTCGCGTGATGGGGAAAACCCGGATCCTCGACGCGCTGGCGACGCTGTCGTTTAATTACCCGCGTCGTGCCGAGTATTTCTCCGGTGAACTGGAAACCTTCCTGCTGATGGCGCGCAGCGAGCAGGATGACCCGCTGGATCTCAAAGGCTCGTTCGCCGGGGCAATGGGCTACGGCCAGTTTATGCCGTCTTCATATAAGCAATATGCAGTCGACTTCAACGGTGACGGGCATATCAACCTGTGGGATCCGGTGGATGCCATCGGTAGCGTGGCGAACTACTTCAAACAGCACGGCTGGGTGAGCGGTGACCAGGTTGCGGTCCAGGCGCTGGGTCAGGCACCAGGTCTGGAGAATGGGTTCAAAACCAACTACAGCATTTCGCAACTGACGGCGGCAGGGCTGACGCCAACGCAGCCGCTGGGTAACCATCAGCAGGCCAGCCTGCTGCGCCTCGATGTCGGCACCGGTTATCAATACTGGTACGGCCTGCCGAACTTCTACACCATCACCCGCTATAACCACAGCACCCACTACGCCATGGCCGTCTGGCAGTTGGGTCTGGCCGTTTCTCAGGCCCGCGGGCAGTAAGCCTTTCTCTGATGCTCCCCTCGTCCTGAGGGGAGTCTGTTACATTTCGCAGCATTTCCCCTCGTTGACGTTGATTTACATTTTTCTGCTGATGCAATATTGTTACGTTATAACATATTAACTTGGTGAAATGATGACGTCTCTGTTTATGGCCTCCGCGGTGCGTCGTGTCGCCGTGGCCTGCACCCTGCTGGCGCTACTGTGGCTGGCGACCTGGTGGGCGGTCACGCTGCCATGATTGAACTGGATCACCTGGTAGCAGGTTACGAAGCGCTGGCGATTACGCCCGCCCTAAGCGGCACGATCGCCGCGGGCAGTATGACGGCCATTGTCGGGCTGAACGGCTGCGGTAAATCCACGTTGCTGAAGACCCTGGCCGGCTTTATTCCGCCGGTGAGCGGCAGACTAAGCTGGACGACATCGCGCCCGGTGATTGGCTGGCTGGCGCAGCGGCACGCCCTCGAATCGCAGTTTCCTCTGACGGTGCAGGATGTAGTGAGCCAGGGCGCCTGGCCGCACCTCTCTTTGCAGCGCGGCATACGCGGAGAATTCCGTCGGCGTATCGGTGCTGCGCTGGAGCGCGTCGGGCTGGATGCAATGGCGAAAACGCCAATAGAAGCGCTCTCCGGCGGGCAGTTTCAGCGCATGCTGTTTGCCCGGGTCATCGTGCAGCAAGCGCCGCTGGTGATGCTGGATGAGCCGTTTACCGGCATCGATGAATCCACCAGCCGCGAGCTGATGGCGCTGATCCTCGAGATGCATCAGCAGGGTCAGACGGTGCTGGCGGTGCTGCACGATAACCAGCGCGTCGCCGACTATTTTCCGGAAACGCTGCTGCTCGAGTCACAGCGTGCCCGCTGGGGCACGACGGATGCAGTTCTTCCGGCTTTTGACTCGGCGAGGCTGGCATGATCTGGCATACCTTCTTCCAACCGTTTATCGAATTCGGCTTTATGCGCCGTGCGCTGGTGGTGTGCCTGGCGCTCTCACTGAGCACCACCATGCTCGGCGTCTTCTTGCTGCTGCGACGCATGAGCCTGATGGGTGATGCGCTGTCGCACGCGATCCTACCCGGCGTTGCGGTGGGTTACCTGCTGAGCGGCATGTCGCTGCTGGCAATGACGATTGGCGGCTTTATCGCCGGTATCACGGTGGCGCTGGTGGCGGGCTGGGTCAGTCGACGCACGCCGTTAAAAGAAGATGCCAGCTTCGCCGGGTTTTACCTCGGATCGCTGGCGTTAGGGGTGACGCTGATTTCACTGCGCGGATCCAGCGTCGACCTGTTGCATTTGCTGTTTGGCTCGATTCTGGCGGTGGATAACGATGCCGCGCTGTTTGTTGCCGGGGTCGCCAGCCTGACGCTGATCTGCATAGCGCTGCTCTATCGCGGGCTGGTGAATGAGGCCTTCGACAGTGCCTGGCTGCAGGTGAACCACCCGAGGCTGCCGGCGCTATTGCACGGCCTGTTTCTGGCGCTGCTGGTACTCAATCTGGTGGCGGGTTTTCAGGTTCTGGGGACCCTGATGGCCGTTGGCGTGATGATGCTGCCTGCGGTTGCCGCCTGCTGCTGGGCGCGCACGTTACCCGGGATATTACTGCTGGCGGCCTTGAGCGGGGCCTTCTGTGCGTGGATGGGGTTGAGCCTGTCGTGGGCGGCGAATTTACCCGCCGGCCCCTCCATCGTGCTGACCGCCAGCGGGATCTTTTTTATTTCACTCTTTTTTGGCACACGCAGCCGACTGGTCGTCAGCTGGCGTAAATTAATGGGGTAAGGACAAAATGAAGAAACGAACGGCAGTAATCCTGACGCTGGCCTTTGGCCTGATGCAGGGGGCGATGGCGAAAACGCTCAACGTGGTGAGCAGTTTTTCGGTGCTGGGGGATATGGTGCAGCAGGTTGGCGGTGAGCATGTCAAAGTCGAGACGCTGGTGGGGCCGGACGGCGATCCGCATACGTTTGAACCTTCGCCGCAGGATAGCGCGTTGCTCAGTAAAGCCGACGTGGTGGTGGTTAACGGCCTCGGGCTGGAGGGGTGGGTCGACAGGCTGATTAAAGCCTCGGGCTTTAAAGGTGAACTGGTGGTGGCGTCAAACGGCGTGAAAACCCACACCCTGGATGAAGATGGCAAAACGGTGACCGACCCGCACGCGTGGAACAGCGCTGCGAATGGTGCGCTGTACGCGCAAAATATCCTTAATGGCCTGGTTGCCGCCTCGCCGCAAGATAAAGCCGCGCTGGAGGTCTCCGGTCAGCGCTATATCGGCCAGCTCAAAGAGTTGGATAGCTGGGCCAAAAGTCAGTTCAGCACGATACCGCAGGAAAAACGCAAAGTGCTGACCAGCCATGACGCGTTTGGCTATTTTGGCCGGGCGTATGGCGTCACCTTCCTGGCGCCGCAGGGGTTGTCGTCGGAAAGTGAGGCCAGCGCCGCGCAGGTGGGGGCGTTGATTACCCAGATTAAGGCCGATGGCGTGCATACCTGGTTTATGGAAAACCAACTTGACCCGCGTCTGGTGAAACAGATCGCCAGCGCGACCGGGGCACAGGCGGGTGGGGAGCTCTATCCGGAGGCGCTCTCTAAGCCGGGCGGCGTGGCGGACAGCTACGTGAAAATGCTGCGCCACAATGTGGAACTGATCGCAGCCAGCATGAAATAACACCATGGTTAACGGTCCCGGTATCGCCGGGACCGCTCATTTTTAGATGCCTCCTCGTAAATTCATCACCTCATCCCCATATCTGTGTTGAAAGTGCTATCTTTGATGGCCTCTTTATCTGGCTTAAACGGGGCGATAATGACTGATTCAGAATTAATGCAGCTGAGCGAGCAGGTCGGGCTGGCGCTGAAAGCGCGCGGTGCGACGGTCACCACGGCGGAGTCCTGTACTGGTGGTTGGGTCGCGAAAACGCTGACGGATATCGCCGGTAGTTCGGCATGGTTTGAGCGGGGTTTCGTCACCTACAGTAACGAAGCTAAATCGCAGATGATCGGCGTCAGCGAGGTGACCCTGCTGGAGCACGGTGCGGTGAGCGAACCGGTGGTGGTTGAAATGGCAGTGGGCGCGTTGCGTGCGGCACGCGCCTCCTATGCTATCTCGGTGAGCGGGATTGCCGGGCCGGATGGTGGCAGCGCCGAAAAGCCGGTCGGCACGGTGTGGTTTGGCGTCGCCAGCGCTAACGGGCAGGGCGTTACCCAGCGTGAATGCTTCCCCGGAGACCGTGAAGCGGTACGCCGTCAGGCAACGGCTTATGCGCTGAATCTCCTCTGGCAACAATTTCTACAAAACACTTGATACTGTATGACCATACAGTATAATTGCCTCAACAGAACAAAATTTATCACCCGGTTACACCCGGCATGACAGGAGTAAAAATGGCTATCGACGAAAACAAACAGAAAGCGTTGGCGGCAGCACTGGGCCAGATTGAAAAGCAATTTGGTAAAGGCTCCATCATGCGCCTGGGTGAAGACCGTTCCATGGATGTTGAAACGATCTCCACCGGTTCGCTTTCACTGGATATCGCGCTCGGCGCCGGCGGTTTGCCGATGGGCCGTATCGTCGAAATCTACGGGCCAGAATCGTCCGGTAAAACCACACTGACTCTGCAGGTCATTGCCGCTGCACAGCGCGAAGGCAAAACCTGTGCGTTTATCGATGCGGAACACGCGCTGGACCCTGTGTATGCACGTAAGCTGGGCGTTGATATCGACAACCTGCTGTGTTCCCAGCCGGACACCGGCGAGCAGGCACTGGAAATCTGTGACGCGTTGGCACGTTCCGGTGCGGTCGACGTTATCGTGGTTGACTCCGTCGCGGCCCTGACGCCGAAAGCGGAAATCGAAGGCGAAATCGGCGACTCTCACATGGGCCTGGCGGCTCGTATGATGAGCCAGGCAATGCGTAAGCTGGCCGGTAACCTGAAACAATCCAATACGCTGCTGATCTTCATCAACCAGATTCGTATGAAAATTGGTGTGATGTTCGGTAACCCGGAAACCACCACCGGCGGTAACGCGCTGAAATTCTACGCCTCTGTACGTCTGGATATCCGTCGTATCGGTGCGGTAAAAGATGGTGACAACGTCGTCGGCAGCGAAACCCGCGTGAAAGTTGTGAAAAACAAAATTGCCGCGCCGTTCAAACAGGCTGAATTCCAGATTCTCTACGGTGAAGGGATCAACTTCTTCGGCGAGCTGGTTGACCTGGGCGTGAAAGAGAAGCTGATTGAGAAAGCGGGCGCGTGGTACAGCTACAACGGCGATAAGATTGGTCAGGGTAAAGCGAATGCGATCTCCTGGCTGAAAGATAACCCGGGTGCGGCAAAAGAGATTGAGAAAAAAGTACGTGAACTGCTGCTGAACAACCAGGATTCCAAACCGGATTTCGTGGTGGATGCTAGCGGACCGGGTGCCGAAGAAACCCACGAAGATTTCTGATAATCTTCTGAATACCCCAAAGGGCTGCGCATGCAGCCCTTTTGCTTTTGGCTTGTCTTATTTTGGATTGCCTTACTTTGTATTGTCTTGCTGAGGATTGTCGAGGTGCCTGTGACTGAACCTTCATCCCGCCGCTCCGGCTACGCCCGGCTGTTGGATCGTGCGATTCGTATTCTGGCCATGCGTGACCATAGTGAACAAGAGCTGCGGCGCAAGCTTGCCGCTCCGGTGTTGGGGAAAAATGGCCCCGAATCGCTGGATGTCACGCCGGAAGAGGTCGATACCGTTATTGCCTGGTGCATCGAGAACCGCTACCTCGACGATGGCCGCTTTGTCCGCCAGTTCATTGGCAGCCGCAGCCGGAAAGGGTATGGCCCGGCGCGTATCCGTCAGGAACTCAACCAAAAAGGGATCCCGCGTGATGTTAGCGAGAGCGCAATGCGGGAGTGTGATATCGACTGGGCCGCGCTGGCGAAAGAGCAGGCGCAGCGAAAGTATGGCGAACCGCTGCCGGTGGCATTTGCTGACAAAGTTAAAATCCAGCGTTTTTTACTGTACCGTGGCTATTTGATGGAAGATATTCAGGAAATCTGGCGAAATTTTGCAGATTGACCCATCGGGTATTTTACTTCCCCGTAAAGAAAACTTATCTTATTCCCACTTTATTCCGTCCGGTCGCTGAGTGCTGGAAAGGCAGCCAGCGTCCACGACGATTATTCCTTATACACAAAATCATTCACGCTGCATCAAGGTGGCAAGAGAGTGAGTCCTCTGGAGCGTGCATTGGTACGCACCTGCTGGAGCGAGCGTAGCCAACAAAGAGGTGACGTGAAGGGTGATGTGTATAGCTTGATTTCAGGATAATTATGAGCAAGAGCACTGCTGAGATCCGTCAGGCGTTTCTCGATTTTTTCCATAGCAAGGGACATCAGGTAGTTGCGAGCAGCTCCCTGGTGCCGCACAACGACCCGACCCTGCTGTTTACCAACGCCGGGATGAACCAGTTCAAGGATGTTTTCCTGGGTCTCGACAAACGTAATTATTCTCGCGCGACAACCTCGCAGCGTTGCGTTCGTGCGGGTGGTAAACACAACGATCTGGAAAACGTCGGTTATACCGCGCGTCACCATACCTTCTTTGAAATGCTGGGTAACTTCAGCTTCGGCGATTACTTCAAGCATGATGCCATTCAATACGCATGGGAACTGCTGACCGGTGAAAACTGGTTCGCGCTGCCGAAAGATAAACTGTGGGTAACCGTCTACGAAACCGATGACGAAGCCTTCGACATCTGGGCAAATGAAGTCGGTGTTCCTCGCGAACGTATCATCCGTATTGGCGACAATAAAGGTGCGGCCTTCGCTTCAGACAACTTCTGGCAGATGGGCGATACCGGTCCGTGCGGTCCGTGTACTGAAATCTTCTTTGACCACGGCGACCACATCTGGGGCGGCCCTCCGGGAAGCCCGGAAGAAGACGGCGATCGCTACATTGAGATCTGGAACATCGTCTTCATGCAGTTTAACCGTCAGGCTGACGGTACCATGGAGCCGCTGCCGAAGCCGTCCGTCGATACCGGTATGGGTCTGGAGCGTATCGCTGCCGTGCTGCAGCACGTGAACTCCAACTACGATATTGACCTGTTCAGCAAGCTGATTGAAAGCGTCGCTAAAGTGACCGGCGCTACCGATCTGACCAACAAATCGCTGCGTGTTATTGCTGACCACATTCGTTCCTGCGCCTTCCTGGTGGCTGACGGCGTGATCCCATCGAATGAAAACCGTGGCTACGTGCTGCGTCGTATCATTCGTCGTGCGGTCCGTCATGGCAACATGGTTGGGGCGAAAGATACCTTTTTCTGGAAGCTGGTCGCTCCGCTGATCGACGTGATGGGCGCTGCGGGTGAAGAGCTCAAGCAGCAGCAGGCGCAGGTTGAGCAGGTACTGAAAACCGAAGAAGAGCAGTTTGCTCGTACTCTGGAGCGCGGTCTGGCGCTGCTGGATGAAGAGCTGGCTAAGCTGAAGGGCGACACGCTGGATGGCGAAACCGCTTTCCGCCTGTACGATACCTACGGTTTCCCGGTTGACCTGACGGCTGACGTTTGCCGCGAGCGCAATATCAAAGTCGACGAAGCTGGCTTTGAAGCCGCGATGGAAGAGCAGCGCCGTCGTGCGCGTGAGTCCAGCGGTTTTGGCGCAGACTATAACGCGATGATTCGCGTTGATGGTGCTTCTGAATTTAAAGGCTACGATCATCTGGAACTGAACGCGAAGGTCACCGCGCTGTTTATCGACGGTAAAGCTGTTAATAGCGTGGCGACAGGCCAGGACGCTGTTGTCATTCTGGATCAAACGCCGTTCTACGCGGAATCCGGCGGCCAGGTAGGCGATAAAGGCGAACTGAAAGGCGCTGGCTTCTCCTTCGTGGTCAGTGATGCACAGAAATACGGCCAGGCTATTGGTCATATCGGTAAACTGACCAGCGGCGCGCTGAAAGTGGGCGACGCGGTGCAGGCTGATGTCGATCAGGCTCGCCGTCAACGAATTCGTCTGAACCACTCCGCGACGCACCTGATGCACGCGGCACTGCGCCAGGTACTGGGTACGCATGTGGCTCAGAAAGGCTCTCTGGTGAATGACAAAGCGCTGCGCTTTGACTTCTCTCACTTCGAAGCCATGAAACCGGAAGAGATCCGTGCGGTGGAAGATCTGGTCAATGCGCAGATCCGTCGTAACCTGCCGATTGAAACCAACATCATGGATATCGATGCGGCTCGTGAATCTGGCGCGATGGCGCTGTTCGGCGAGAAATATGATGACCGCGTTCGCGTCCTGAAAATGGGTGATTTCTCCACCGAGCTGTGCGGCGGTACTCACGCCTCACGTACCGGTGACATCGGCCTGTTCCGTATTACGTCCGAGTCTGGTACTGCGGCAGGTGTCCGCCGTATTGAAGCCGTAACCGGTGAAGGTGCAATGGCTAACCTGCATACGCAGAGCGATCTGCTGGGTGATATTGCACAGTTGCTGAAAGGCGATAGCCACAACCTCGGCGATAAAGTGCGTGCCGCGCTGGAACGTACTCGCTTGCTGGAAAAAGAGCTGCAGCAGCTGAAAGAGCAGGCTGCTGCACAAGAGAGCGCAAACCTCTCCAGCAAAGCGGAAGAGATTAATGGCGTTAAACTGCTGGTCAGCGAGCTGGCTGGCGTTGAGCCGAAAATGCTGCGTACCATGGTTGACGACCTGAAGAACCAACTGGGTTCAACGGTTGTTGTGTTAGCCACGGTAGCGGATGGTAAGGTTTCTCTGATTGCCGGTGTGTCTAAGGATGTGACAGATCGTGTGAAGGCAGGGGAACTGGTTGGTATGGTCGCCCAGCAGGTGGGTGGCAAAGGAGGCGGTCGTCCGGATATGGCTCAGGCCGGTGGTACCGATGCGTCTGCTCTCCCTGCAGCGTTAGCCAGTGTGAAAGGCTGGGTCAGCGCAAAACTGTAATAACTATAAATGCATAGATGCCGTTTTCCCCGGATTACGGTATCTTGCGAGAGAAGCACTGATAACGATAAAGTCGGGTTGAAGTTGTGTATATCGGCTAAACTTAGGTTTAACAGAATGTGATGCCGTGACTGCTTACACCGTATGGTGTTTGTCATCGCTTACTTTTTGGCGTTATATGATGGATAATGCCGGGATACGAGAGACCCGACTCTTTTAATCTTTCAAGGAGCAAAGAATGCTGATTCTGACTCGTCGAGTTGGTGAGACCCTCATGATTGGAGATGAGGTCACTGTGACAGTTTTAGGGGTTAAGGGTAACCAGGTACGTATTGGCGTTAACGCCCCTAAAGAAGTCTCTGTGCATCGTGAAGAGATCTACCAGCGTATCCAGGCTGAAAAATCCCAGCAGTCCAGTTACTAAGGTTTTCGCGCCTCGCGGTTCCGTGAGGCGCACCCCATTCTGCTTTTACTCTCTTTTCTTCTGTATTCTCTTCTCTGTTCTCTTTCCCGTGGTCACTTTTTCGTTCACAGCTCATCATTCGCGACAGTTATCTTTTAGCATCAGCAAGGCGAACCCTCTGAATTCCTGTTGATAAAATACTCTTTTCGCCGTTTATGCAGTCTAATTGCGCGGTAAGTGTGCAAACGGAAAAAGCGTTCGAAAAATTGTTTGACTTATAAGTACCAGAAAGTAATATGTGCGCCAACGCAGCGACGAAGAGCAGAAACAAGTTCTTCGAAGCACTCGTAAGAGGCGTTGTGGTGAGGTGGCCGAGAGGCTGAAGGCGCTCCCCTGCTAAGGGAGTATGCGGTCAAAAGCTGCATCCGGGGTTCGAATCCCCGCCTCACCGCCATTTTGCATCCGTAGCTCAGCTGGATAGAGTACTCGGCTACGAACCGAGCGGTCGGAGGTTCGAATCCTCCCGGATGCACCATCTTCTCCCGATTTACACCTGTACTGTCGCTTCATGGTCTGCAAAATTATCGCCAGCACCAGGGAGGATAACGTTGCTTTAGCAACGGCCCGTAGGGCGAACACAGTGAGTCATCCTCCCGGATCCACCATATTCTCCAAACCATCCAAACCCCCAAATCCTTCATTCGTTCTCTGTTTACCTTTGTGGCTATCATCAGCACTGATTATCTTTCAACGTCTGTTTTTAAACTTTTTTCATTGGCAAGTGACTCTTTCCACTATAATTTACCTGTATATCAACCTGATTTAGGTGAGATAAGTGCAAGGAGAGAAATCCATGAAATGGTTCAAAGCAATACCTGCGTTTTGCGCGACGCTTCTGGTAGCCGTATCGTTAGCCGGCTGTGCGGGATCGTCCACAAAGGAAAGTACCGGTGGCTATATCGACGATACCGTCGTGACAACGAAAGTCAAAACCGCATTGTTTAACGAAAAGGACATTAAGTCCTCTGAAATCAGCGTGCAGACCTTTAAGGGACGCGTTCAGCTGAGCGGCTTTGTCTCGTCAGCAAAAGATGCCAGTCGTGCGGTGGAAGTGACCCGTCGGGTGCAGGGCGTTCGTTTGGTTGAGAATGATTTAAAAGTCAAATAAGCCACGACATTGATACGATAAAGGCGCCTGGTGGCGCCTTTATGGCTTAAAGTGCCGGCCGCGACAACCTGCGCCTTTTGCGATAAAGTAACGTTTTCTTATCCGGTTTGTGAGAACACGATGTACGAACGTTACGCAGGACTGATCTTTGATATGGATGGCACCATCCTCGATACCGAACCAACGCATCGTAAAGCGTGGCACGAGGTGTTGGGCCGGTATGGCATGCGTTTCGACGAGCAAGCGATGGTCGCACTCAACGGTTCTCCAACCTGGCGTATTGCGCAGGCGATTATCGAGTTGAACCGCGCGGATTTAGACCCTCATGAGCTGGCGCGGGAAAAAACCGATGCCGTGAAGAGCATGCTGCTGGACTGCGTGCGTCCCTTACCGCTGATCGAGGTGGTCAAGGCGTGGCACGGGCGTCGCCCAATGTCGGTAGGCACCGGCAGCGAAAGCGCTGTCGCAGAGGCACTGCTGGCGCATCTCGGTCTGCGTCACTATTTTTCGGCGGTTGTTGCCGCCGATCATGTCGAACATCATAAACCTGCCCCTGATACCTTCCTGCTGTGCGCTGAACGCATGGGCGTGGCGCCGGAAAAATGCGTTGTGTTTGAAGATGCGGACTTTGGTCTGCAGGCGGCGAAGCGCGCGGGGATGGATGTTGTGGACGTGCGTTTGCTGTGAGCGACGTGCTGTCGCTAGCCTCGTTGTTTGCCAGTAGTTTTTTGAGCGCGACATTACTCCCCGGCAACTCAGAAGTGGTGCTGATTGCTATGCTACTTACGGGAGCAAGTCAACCGTGGGCTCTGGTTTTAATAGCAACAATCGGCAATAGCCTTGGAGGGGTAACTAACGTTATTCTGGGGCGCCTGTTTCCGCTGCGCAAAACATCGCGCTGGCAGGAAAAAGCGACCGGCTGGCTAAAGCGCTACGGCGCGGTCACATTATTATTAAGCTGGGCACCGGTTATCGGTGATTTACTGTGTCTGCTGGCGGGATGGATGCGCATCTCGTGGGGACCGGTACTTTTTTTCTTATGCCTTGGTAAAGCGTTACGCTACATCGTCATTGCGGTGGTAACGCTTCAGGGTATGACGTGGTGGCACTAATTGTGGAACTAAGACTATCCCGGCAGGCCATTTTACTGGCTATGTTGTCGCGCTGCTAAGCCCGACACCACCAGACTTCGGCATTCGCGTGCGAACTGGCGGTAACAATAATATCTTCTGGGATAGCCTGTATGGTCACCATTACAATTATGCTTATTCAAACGATTTCGACAGGCGGGAGGTCAAATTGATCCCGGACGTATCACAGGCGCTGGCCTGGCTGGAAAAAAATCCACAGGCCCTGCAGGGTATTCAACGTGGTCTTGAGCGCGAAACGCTGCGCGTCAATGCCGATGGTTCACTGGCAACCACCGGTCACCCTCAGGCACTGGGCGCGGCGCTGACCCATAAATGGATTACCACCGATTTTGCCGAAGCGTTGCTGGAATTTATTACGCCAGTTGATGGCGACATTCAGCACATGCTTACCTTTATGCGCGATGTGCATCGCTACACCGCACGCCACATTGGCGATGAACGGATGTGGCCGCTGAGCATGCCTTGCTATATTGCCCCAGGGCAGGATATCGAACTGGCGCAGTACGGTACTTCGAATATTGGCCGTCTGAAAACGCTGTATCGCGAAGGGCTGAAAAACCGCTATGGGGCGCTGATGCAAACCATCTCCGGCGTCCATTATAACTTCTCGCTGCCGATGGCATTCTGGCAGGCGAAGTGTAGCGTTGAGGATGCGGAAAGCGGAAAAGAGGCGATCTCTGCGGGCTATTTCCGTTCTATCCGTAACTACTACCGCTTCGGCTGGGTAATTCCATACCTGTTCGGCGCATCGCCGGCTATCTGCTCTTCATTCCTGCAGGGCAAACCGACGACGCTGCCGTTTGAGGAAGCGAAGAACGGCATGTACTACTTGCCGTACGCCACCTCGCTGCGCCTGAGCGACCTGGGCTATACCAATAAGTCGCAAAGCAATCTCGGGATTACATTTAACGATCTGCATGAATATGTGGCAGGATTGAAGCGGGCGATTAAAACCCCGTCGGAAGAGTATGCCCGGATTGGCCTTGAGAAAGACGGTAAACACCTGCAAATTAACAGCAATATTCTTCAGATTGAGAACGAGCTGTACGCGCCAATTCGTCCGAAGCGGGTCACCCGCAGCGGAGAAACGCCATCTGACGCCCTGCTGCGCGGTGGTATTGAATATATCGAAGTGCGTTCGCTTGATATTAACCCGTTCTCACCGATTGGCGTCGATGAGCAGCAGGTACGTTTCCTCGATCTGTTTATGGTCTGGTGCGTACTGGCCGATGCGCCGGAAATGAGCAGCGATGAGCTGCTGTGCACGCGTACTAACTGGAATCGCGTGATTCTGGAAGGGCGTAAACCGGGCCTGACGTTAGGCATCGGCTGTGAAAGCGCACAGTTCCCGCTGGCTAAAGTAGGTAAAGACCTGTTCCGCGATTTGCGTCGCGTCGCGCAGACCTTAGATAGCATTCACGGTGGTGAAGCCTATCAGCAGGTGTGCGATGAGCTGGTTGCCAGCTTCGACGATCCGCAATTAACTTTCTCAGCACGCGTCCTGCGTTCTATGCTTGAAGAAGGGATTGGCGGTACCGGTCGGGCGCTGGCCGATCAATACCGGACGATGCTGCGCGAAGAGCCGCTGGAAATTTTACGTGAAGAGGATTTTATCACTGAACGTGAAGCTTCGGTGGTACGTCAGCAGAAGATGGAAGCGGAAGATAGTGAGCCGTTTTCAGCGCTGTTAGCGCGACACGCGTAGCAAAAAGCAGTACAAAAGAAAAAGGCCACATCAATGTGGCCAAACTTTCATCTCTGATTCAGGGATGATGATGATAATAAATGCGCGTCTTTCATATACTCAGACTTGCGGGTGTACAAAGAGTTCATTTTATTTTAAAAAAAAATCACTATCGGAGGTGAAGAATGCCGTTGTTAGATAGTTTCACAGTCGACCATACCCGCATGGAAGCACCGGCGGTGCGCGTTGCGAAGAAAATGAACACGCCACACGGCGATGAAATTACCGTTTTCGACCTGCGTTTCTGCGTGCCAAACCAGGAAGTTATGCCGGAAAGAGGGATCCATACGCTTGAGCACCTGTTTGCGGGCTTCATGCGCGATCACCTGAACGGCAATGGTGTGGAAATTATCGATATCTCTCCGATGGGCTGCCGCACCGGCTTCTATATGAGCCTGATCGGTACGCCAGACGAGCAGCGCGTAGCGGATGCCTGGAAAGCAGCGATGGCCGACGTGCTGAAAGTTAAAGAGCAGAAGCAAATTCCTGAACTGAACGTTTACCAGTGCGGCACCTATACCATGCACTCACTGGAAGAAGCTCAGGAGATTGCACGTCATATCATCGAGCGTGACGTGCGCATCAACAGCAACGATGAGCTGGCTCTGCCAAAAGAAACACTGCAAGAACTGCATATCTAGTGCTTCTGTGTCGGTCCGGCGTTCTTCGTCGGGCCGCTATTCCTGCGCCGCCATGTCGACGACCTCAACCTTCTCTTTTCAGCACCGTGCCCTGGTGCCATTTGCCCATGATTACGCCCACGGCGATAGCGAACCGTGGCATCAGCATGACTGCGCGCAACTGCTGCATATACTCTGCGGCGTGGTGCGGGTCGATACGCCGGTGGGCTACTGGGTTGTACCACCCGGACGCGGCGTCTGGCTGCCGGCGGGGACGCCCCACGCGCTGCGGATCACCGGTAAAGTTGCGGCCCGTACGCTGTTTATCGATCCCCTGGCGCGAGCCGATCTCCCGTCCACCTGTCAGATCGTGCAGATCACTCCGCTGCTGCGCGAGCTGATCGTCAGTTCGCTGGCGCTGGGCGAACGTTACGATCCCGGTAGCCGTGACGAACGGATCTATGAATTAATTCTCGATGAGATCCGCGGTATGACGGTACTGCCGTTTGGCCTTATGGAGCCTCAGAGCGAGGCCTTGCGCCGTTTATGCCAGAAGGTCCGTGAGATGCCGGGGGAGGCCTGGAGCAGCCAGCAGGCGGCGAAAGAGAGCAATATGAGCGAACGGACGCTGAACCGCCACTTTCAGCAGCAGACCACGCTGACCTGGAGTGAATGGGTGCGCCGGGCGAAGCTGATGGAAGCGCTGGTTCGCCTGGCGCAGGGGCAGTCGGTGTTACGCGTGGCGCTGGATCTGGGCTATGGCAGCCACAGCGCCTTCAGCGCCATGTTTCGTCGGGTGATGGGCGTCGCCCCCAGCGACTATTTCCGCCCGCCAGCGTGATCGCCTGCGCTGAGCGCATTGCACAGCGCCTGTAGTGAGGCGCGCGCTACGTCATTATCGATGCCCACGCCCCAGCAGCTGACGCCGTTGGGGAAGATGCAGCGGATATAGGCCACCGAACGGCTGTCGCTGCGTTCGCCAAGGGTATGCTCATGGTAATCCTTGATCACGAACGACTGCTTCAGCAGCCCGCTGAGCCCGCTGGCGGCGGCTGAGAGCAGGCCGTTGCCGCGCCCCTGAAGCCGCCGGGTCTCGCCGTTGATCCGCAGCGTAGCCTGTAAGGAAAGCTGGCCATCCTGCTGGCTGTCGCTTTGATAGTCCAGCAGCGCCAGCGGCGAGCTGTCAAGCAGCCCATAGCGGGAGCGGAACAGCTGCCACAGCGCATTCTGGGTCATCTCTTTACCATGGCTATCGGTTTCCTGCTGTACGTGGAGGCTGAAATCTTGCTGTAACGCCCGGGGCAGCTTCAGCCCGTGGTTCTGTTCGATTAGCCAGGCGCTGCCGCTCTTGCCGGACTGGCTGTTGACGCGGATGACCGCTTCGTAGCTGCAGCCGATGTCCTGCGGATCGACGGGCAGGTAGGGCATTTCCCAGTGCTCGCCGGGTTTACGGGCATCAAATCCTTTCTTAATGGCGTCCTGATGTGAACCGGAGAAGGCGGTGTAGGCGAGACTGCCGGCCCACGGATGACGCGGATGTACCGGCAGCTGATTACAATGTTCCACCACTTCCACCACCCGGTTCATCTCCGGGAAAGTCAGCTGCGGGGCAATGCCCTGGCTGTAGAGATTCATCGCCAGGGTGACCAGGCAGACGTTGCCGGTGCGCTCGCCGTTACCGAACAGACAACCTTCAACGCGGTCGGCGCCGGCCATCACCGCCAGCTCGGCGCTGGCAACGCCGGTCCCGCGATCGTTATGAGGATGAACGCTGATACAAACCTCGGCGCGACGGGAGAAGTGGCGGCAGAAATACTCGATCTGGTCGGCGTAAACGTTCGGGGTATTGACCTCGACGGTGGCGGGCAGGTTGATGATCATCGGCCGTTCCGCGCAGGGCTGCCAGATGTCCGCCACCGCTTCACAGATTTCCAGCGCAAAGTCCGCTTCGGTAAAGCAGAAGGTTTCCGGCGAATACTCATATTGCCAGCGGGTGTCCGGCTGCGCTTCGCACTGCTCACGAATCAGGCGGGTGGCGCGGGTGGCGAGGGCCACCACCTGCGCTTTATCCATGCCAAATACCAGCTTGCGAAACAGCGGCGCGGTGGCGTTATACAGATGGACGGTGGCGCGATGGGCGCCGCGCAGCGATTCAAAGGTTCGCAGGATCAGGTCTTCCCGCGCCTGGGTCAGGACCTGGATGGTGACATCTTGCGGAATACGCTGTTCGTCGATCAGCTGGCGGACAAAGTTGAAATCGGTCTGTGAAGCCGACGGAAACGCCACTTCAATCTCTTTAAATCCGCACTCCAGCAGCAGATTCCAGAACTGCAGCTTGCGGGCGCCGTCCATCGGTTCGGCCAACGCCTGGTTGCCATCGCGCAGATCGGTGGACAGCCAGCGCGGCGCGCGGGTAATCGTGTTGTCCGGCCAGCGGCGGCCGGGCAAGGAAATTGGCGGCCAGGGACGATATTTTTCGCCAGGGTTTGTCAGCATGATGCTCTCCTTGTGTTGGATCTTCATCCTGCAGAAACGTAAAGCGGGGCGCTTTATCAAAGCGGACAGAAACTAGCGAGAACTGGACAATGTGACCTTATGGCACGCCATAAAAAAAGGGATCCGCAGATCCCTTTTGATGACTGATGTTGGTCGCTAGTGCGCGCCACCGCCGCCGCCGCCGGCGCTAAACGGTGGTTTCGCAAACCACACCAGACCGAGCAGGAGGATAAAGATCGCCGCCGAGAACCAGAAAATTTCGTTGGCGGAAATAATCAGCCCCTGGTTGGTGATCTGCTGGGCTATCCAGCCGGATGCCTGCTGTTGGGTCAGCCCGAGTCCCTGCAGCTGATCGTACATCTGCTGGGCGTTAGGGTTATATGGCGTAACCGATTCGGTGAGCTGCGCATGGTGCAGCGCCTCGCGGTTGGTCCACATGGTGGTGGTGATCGAGGTCCCGATTGACCCCGCCAGCGTACGGGTGAAGTTCGACAGGCTTGATGCCGCCGCCAGCCGCTCCGGCGGCAGGCCGGACAACGTGATGGTGGTCAGTGGCATAAAGAAGCAGGCCACCGCAAAGCCCTGGATAAACTGCGGCCAGGCCGATGCGCCGAAGTCCATACCGGGCTCGAAGGTCCACGCGCGCCAGTAGAAGCAGACCGCATACATGATAAAGCTGAAGGTCACCAGCCGGCGCATATCCAGCTTATGGGCGAAGCGGCCGATAATCGGCGACAGGATCACCGGGATAATCCCCACCGGCGCGGAGGCCAGCCCTGCCCAGGTGGCGGTATAACCGTAGACCTCCTGCAGCAGCTGCGGCAGCAGTACGATGGCGCCGAAGTAGAGCATGTAGGCGAGACTGATACACAGGCAGCCGATGGTGAAGTTTCGCGATTTAAAGAGCGAGAGATCCACTATCGGGTTGTCGTCGGTCAGCTCCCAGACAATCAGGAAGCTGATGGCGACCACCGCCACAATCGTCAGAATGATAATCTCGTTTGAGGCAAACCAGTCCAGCTCCTTGCCGCGGTCGAGCATCACCTGCAGGCTACCGATACCGATCACCAGCAGCGCCAGGCCTACGCCGTCAATCCGTCGTTGTTCAGTACGGGTTTCGCGGCTACGCAGCGTCTGCAGCGTCATGATGACCACCGCGACGCCAATCGGGACGTTGATAAAGAATATCCAGCCCCAGTGGTAGTTATCGCTGATGTAGCCACCGAGAATAGGCCCGCAGATGGGGGCGACGATCACCGTCATCGACCACAGCGCCAGCGCAATAGAGCGTTTTGCTGGAGGGTAGTTGCTGAGCAGCAGACTTTGCGAAAGCGGAATCAACGGACCGGCGACGATCCCTTGAATAACGCGGAAGAAAATCAGCATCGACAGGCTGTTGGACATCCCGCAGGCCCAGGAGGCGATAGCAAATGCCACCGTAGACCACATGAACAGCTTCACTTCCCCGACGCGCTTTGCCAGCCAGCCGGTGATCGGAATGGAGATTGCGTTCGCCACCCCAAACGAAGTAATCACCCAGGTTCCCTGGCTCAACGATGAACCGAGGTTGCCGGCAATGGTTGGAATAGCCACGTTGGCGATGGTGGAGTCCAGCACCTGCATGAAAGTCGCAAGCGACAGCGCAATGGTCATGATGACCAGTTGCGCGCCTTCCAGCGGTTTTTGCTGTTGCATTACGCTCACCCCGAATTATCCCGCGTTTGCCTGGATGATACCGTCGATCAGTTTGTTCACCGGCGCCAGGCCGATTTCACGAGCGTTACTTTCATAAACCGGAGATTTACGGGTCTGGTTCGACAGCATCTCGCCGCCGCGGTCGGTGGTGTTGACCTCAACCAGCGTGGAGAGACCAATGCGCAGCGGGTGTTCCGCCAGCTGTTTGGCATCCAGCTCGATACGTACCGGCAGACGCTGGACGACTTTGATCCAGTTCCCGGTGGCGTTCTGTGCCGGCAGCAGTGAGAACGCGCTACCGGTCCCCATATCCAGCCCGACGACCTTACCGGTGTATTTCACGTCGTCACCATAGATGTCGCTGATGACGGTAGCTTCCTGGCCGATGCGCATGTGCGCCAGCTGGGTCTCTTTAAAGTTAGCGTCGATCCACAGATTGGTCGCAGGTACCACGGCCATCAGCGGCGTGGTCGGGCTGATTTGCGCCCCCGGCTGTACGGAGCGACGAGAAACATAACCGCTGATCGGGCTGACGATCTGTGTACGTTGCAGCGCAAGCCACGCGTTACGGACGTCAGTTGCCGCCTGAAGAACCGCAGGCTGCTGTTCCAGGCGGGTGCCCAGTACGATGGCCTGGTTGGCGTTGAATTGCTGGATAGCGACGTCCAGTTCAGCCTGTGCGCTGGCGACGGTATCGCGGGAGTGCTGCAGCTCTTCACGGCCAATCAGGTTGGCGGCGCCCAGCGGGATTCGACGGTTAAGGTCAGCCTGTGCCTGAGACAGCGCGGTTTTCTTAACGTCGATACTGGCCTGTAGCTGCTTGCTGTTGATCATCTGCTGGCGAGTCTGACGCACGCTGGCGGCCAGCTGAGTTTGCGCTTTTTCAAAGGCTTGTTGGGCGTCGGTCTGGTCAAGGGTGACCAGGGTATCGCCTTTTTGCACGAAATCGGTGTTGTCGGCCCAGACTTTCGTCACGCTGCCGGACACCTGCGCCATGATTTGAACCTGGTTCCCTGCCACGTATGCGTCATCGGTTTCTTCATAATGACGCAGTACTAAAAACCAATAAATCCCGTATGCCACGGCAACAATAATAAAGAGCAATGTCAGCAATAAAAGGGCGCCTTTGCGCTTGCCTTTCTTACTGTTCGGTTGCTGCGGGATTGGGCTCTCCGCATTTGCGCTCATGTTATTCTCCACGATCTTATTATTTCACATCGGCTGAGCCGACCTGTTTATCAGAAAGGCCAGCAGATAATCTGCTGGCCTGTCTGTTTTTCCTTGTCAATCCAGAAAAATTTTTGAGCGGTTCCCGCGCTTAGCGCAGCGACTCCGCAAGCACGCCATCCTCTTCCATCTGGTCAAGGCGACCTAACAGTTTGCGGGTGATGTGTTCGAGCTGATCTTTCTCGCTGGTGCTTAAAGAAGACCAGAGCTGATGCAGGCAGTTGTGCTGCGGCGGTAAGACTTCGCGTAAAAACTGATGACCTTTATCGGTCAGTTGCAGATGCAGGCAGCGGCGATCGTTATCGCTTTCACGGCGTTCAATCCAGCCGCGCTTTTCCAGTTCATCGGCAATACGCGTGGCGTTGGTACGTGAAGAGCCCAGCGCACAGCTCAGCTCGGAAGGCTGAATGCTGTGGTTTTCCTGAGACTCAAGGGTTATCAACGCCATAAATAATGTCTCGTTAATTCCCTGCGCTTTCAGCATCTTATTACGATTTTCCAGCAGCTTACCTTGCATGTGCATGCAGAGGCGAGTGAGTAAAATCTCCTGGAAGGGGAAATCTTCGTGGCGGCTGGCGCGGAACTTGAGCATTTGCTCAATGGGAGTAAACGAACTATCCATTAGGGTATGACCTCATTAATTACAGCCGATATAATAACTATTGTGACAAATAAATCAAATGAATTATTGACTAAAATTGATACGTTAAACTCAGATAAAAGTCGTGATTTTCCATGCTATTCCGTAGGCTAACGCGCTGAGCAGCGTTGGGAAAATGATGCTTCGCGTCTTCCAGAACGCCAGTCCCAGTACCGCAAATCCTACCAGGGTCGGCAACAGTCGCCGGGCGTCGCTGAGGATTTCCGGGACGCTGGAGACGACCAGCAGGGCGCAGATAGAGGCGATACCGATGGTATCGAGCAGGACGCTGACCGGACCACGGCGCGTAGGTCGCGCGTTATTCGCCCGCAGACGTAAGGGCAGATAGCGAAACAGATAGTTCACGCAGCCGACTACAATGCCGATAATCAGGACGTTACTGTTCATCGGGCATCCCCTGAATACTGGCCTGAATCAGCGCGACCAGACAGCCGCAGACGATCCCGGCGAGGATAGCCGCCGGAATAGAAAACAGAATAATGCCGCCCATCGCACCCACCAGTGCCGCCAGCACGCTGAGGGACTGCTTGCGCTGGAAGGAGGCCAGCAGGAAGCTCAAAAACAGCGCCGGGAGCATAAAGCCGAGTGCCGCTTCTACCGCCGGATAACCGGCCAGCAGGCCGCTACCGGAGTAAGCTCCGAGCAGCGTGCCGAATACCCAGGATATCCAGGAGGTGAAGGCGATCCCCAGCATCCAGTTTTCGCTCCAGCGACGGTTGTCGCGCACCAGTTTTGCAGTAGCGGCGGCGAAAACCTCATCGGTCAGACCAAAGGCCCAGAGCGCGGTTTTTCGCTTATCTAGCGCACGGTGAATGCGGCTGCGCAGCGAGGGGCCGTACAGGACATGGCGCACATCCATCGCCATCACGGTGAGGGCGGCGACCCAGAGTGAACTGCCGGCGGCAATCATTGCGGTGATCACAAACTGGCTGGCGCCAGCATAGATAATGCAGGAAAAGAACAGGCTTTCCAGTGGCGTAAAGCCGAGTCGGGTGGCATTCAGACCAAAGGCAAAGGCGACAGGAATATAGCTGATCACAATCGGCAGGCTGTCTTTAATCCCTTCAGAGAGCGTGGCTTCGCTGGCCGTGGAGGCGGGCGACACTGCGGCGGGTTTTTCCATTTAGCGTTATTTATTGATAACTCACGTGAATGTCACATGATTGAACAGGTCGGATTACCTTAGCAGAGAGCGGGGTGCATTTATACCCTTCATCCTTCAAGTTGTTTGGGTGTTGGCTGTACCCGTTATTCGGCTCAACTCGAATTTTTTGGGTATATACCTTGATGGGCAGGGGCAATAGCGTGGAGTGACGGCAGACCCGAAGCGCCGCAGGCGCTCCGGGTCAGGATCGTGATTACTTCTGCGCCGCCAGCGCTTCGTTCACCCAGCCGTCAAACTGCTGCTGGTGGGCTTTGATCCAACCGTCAACGTGACCCTGGATATCGGCTTCTGACGAGTGGCCTTCATGCATCATTGCGTTTTCGGCGTTAATGTCGGCAATTGGCAGCTTCATGATGCTGAACAGTTTCGCCGCCGCTGGGTTTTTCTCAGCCCAGGCTTTGTTGGCCACAATATGCATGGTGCTGACCGGGAAGCCGTAGTTGGCACCGTTCGCCAGCTTGGTGTCGATATTTTTCTGCACGCCCGGCAGGGAAGAGAACGGCACCTGCAGCCATACCACGTCTTTACCCGGTTTCAGCACGTCGCTGACCCAGTACGGTGTCCAGGTGTAGTAGATGACCGGTTTCCCTTCTTTATAACGGGCGATGGTGTCGGCCATCATCGCCGCGTAGTTGCCCTGGTTGTGTACTACCGTCTTGCTCAGGCCATAGGCATCGATCTGGTGGTTGATAACCGCTTCGCAGCCCCAGCCAGGAGTACAGCCGGTGAGATCGGCCTTACCGTCGCCGTTGGTATCAAACAGTTTGGCGATTTTCGGGTCTTTGAGCTGATCGATAGATTTGATGTGGTACTGCTCGGCGGTCTTTTTATCGATCAGGTAGCCCTGTGCTGCGCCGTTCACATATACGCCTTGGCGATAGAAGCTTTTGTCACCGCCGGCGGCGGCGTACATGTCGTCATGCAGCGGCTGCCAGTTGACGGCGGTAAAGGTCGCGTCCCCGGAGGCAATCGAGGTGTAGCCGACGTTATAGTCAACTTCGCTCGGCTTATCGACGGTGTAGCCCAGTTTCTCCAGCGCACGGCTGACTAACAGCGTCTGGAAGGTCTCTTCCGAAATGGTGCTCTGGATCGGTTTAACGGTGACGCCTTTCCCCGGCAGGTCGGCCGCCCAGGCGGCGCTGGTGGCAAGCAGAGTGGCAAGTGCGGTCGTAATAATCGTGTTATGTCGCATCGTTATTCCTTATTTAAAGAGCGGAAAACTGCAGGCCCGGCCGGCGTAATACGACCGGGCAAGAGAAGTTACTGACGGAAAGGACGGGTAATGAGCCCCAGAGGACCGGTCGCGTACCAGCGGCGGTTGCCCCGGCTACGGGAATCGCGGCCTACGGCCTGGGTCAGGCGGTCGAGAATAATCGCCAGAATGACGATCCCAACGCCGCCGACGCTCGCCAGCCCCATATCAAGACGGCCGATCCCGCGCAGTACCATCTGGCCCAGACCGCCCACGGCGATCATCGAGGCGATAACCACCATCGACAACGCCAGCATCAGGGTCTGGTTTACCCCGGCCATAATGGTCGGCATGGCCAGCGGCAGCTGGACCTTGAACAGCAGCTGGCGCGGGCTGGCACCGAACGAGCGTGACGCTTCAATCAGGTCGGCAGGCACCTGGTTAATCCCGAGGATTGTCAAACGCACGATCGGCGGCAGGGCGAAGATAATGGTCACCACCACCCCCGGCACGTTGCCGATACCGAACAGCATGACAATCGGCACCAGGTAGACGAACGCCGGCGTGGTCTGCATGGCATCCAGCATGGGGCGGATAATTTTGGCCGCCCGCGGGCTGCGCGCCAGCCAGATCCCCAGCGGGAGTCCTATCAGCATACAGAACAGCAGGGCGGTCAGGACCAGCGCCAGCGTCACCATGGCCTGCGACCAGGCACCGATAGCGCCGATCGCCACCAGGGAAATCAGCGTTGCCACGCCCATGCCGACGCTGGAGATTTGCCAGGCGATCAGGGCGAACAGCACGATGGCCACCGGTGCCGGCATCCCTAACAGCAGCTGCTGGAAGGCGCTGAGGATATAGTCCACCGGTACGCGGATGCCCTGGAACACCGGGCGGAAGTGGACCACGATCCAGTCAATCCCGTGAGTCACCCAGTTATCGAGTGGGATCAGGGTGTGGTGGAACGGGTCCATAATATTAAAATGTTCCGGCTGCGGCGCGGGCGCGCTATTCAGCCAGTCTGCACCGCCGCCATCGGTCGGTGCGGCTGCCGGCGTGCCCCAGGCATCGGCAGATTGTGCGGCGTTGTCCGCCGCCGGTGTGGTGTCCCACGGATTCGATTGATCAGCCATTGTTTGCCCCCTCGCGATCTAAAGCTTTCAGCAACATTCCTTTCGAAATAATGCCGATGTACTGTTGCCCTTCATCCACTACCGGGACCGCGCACGGTGCCTGGCCGACGTGGGAGAGCAGGTCGCTCAGCGACGTTTGTGCATCCACCGCCTGCGGGGATTCGAGTAACGCCGCGTCAATTCCCTGGCCTTCGCTCAATGCGGATTTCAGTGAATCAATAGAGACAATGCCGACAAACTTATTACCGCGTTCAATCACATAACCATATTCACGGTCCTGGTCCTGCAATAATTTCATTGCGGAGCGGGGACCAATGCCGGGCGTTTTACGAATTAAGCCAACGGGGCTACGACGTGCAATATCTTTGGCGCTAAATACCTGGCTAATATCGACGCCACGGAAGAAGGTTTTCACATAATCATTGGCAGGATTATTGAGAATTTCATCCGGGGTACCGACCTGAATCACTTCGCCATTTTGCATGATGGCAATACGATCGCCAATGCGCATAGCCTCATCAAGATCGTGGGAAATAAAGACCACGGTACGCTGATGTTTCGCCTGTAATTTTGTCAGCTCATCCTGCATTTCGGTACGAATTAATGGGTCGAGGGCCGAGAAGGCTTCATCCATTAATAATATATCGGGGTTGATAGCCAGGGCGCGGGCGAGACCGACGCGCTGGCGCATCCCGCCGGACAGTTCATCCGGGTAGGCGTGAGCATAGTTTTCCAGACCGACCTGGCGCAATGCCTCCAGAGCGTTTTGCTGGCGTTGCTGGGTTGGCACCCCGGCCAGCTCCATGCCGAAGGCGGCATTGTCCAGAACGGTCATGTGCGGCATCAGCGCAAATGACTGAAATACCATAGCGATCTTTTTTCTGCGCACCTCGCGAAGTTCAGCTTCTGAGATTTTGGCGATATCGACGCCGTCAATCAGCACCTGTCCGCGGGTAGGTTCAATCAGGCGATTGAGAAGGCGAACCATGGTGGATTTTCCTGAGCCGGAAAGCCCCATGATGACGAATATCTCGCCTTCTTCAATGGTCAGACTGGCGTCTTTTACGCCAAGCGAAAGTCCCGTTTTTTCCAGTAGTTGCTCTTTGGTAAATCCTTTTTCAATATATTTGAACGCTCGCTGTGGGTGCTCGCCAAATATCTTATAGAGATTCTTGATTTCTAATTTAATTGCCATGCAATAAAGAGTTTCCTGTTATTTGTATTATATCAATATAGTACCTGATGGAGATAATGACCTTTTTACACCCTAACATACTCAGATTCTGTGACAACCCTCAATGTCCCGCGGAGGCTGAAATTGGGCAGGGAAAGTTCCACGAATTCCCCGTGACATAAGGGCTGAGCGTTGATCTACAAAAGGTAATATTTTTTGATGATGGCTGGATAATAATTGGCGAATCAGATGATTCCTGATGAATATTGCGGCAATGTTTCAGTCAAATATCGCGTGGATTATTTTGTGTGATGAAAGGTAATTATGTGAAATAGATCACCAGGAAATTAGAGGCTAATTCCCTGGTGAGGTAAAGGTTAAAAATCCCAATCGTCGTCGGCGGTTTCTTCGGTTTTTCCCATCACATAGGAGGAGCCGGAACCGGAGAAAAAGTCGTGGTTTTCATCGGCGTTTGGCGAAAGGGCCGCCAGAATTGCCGGGTTAACTGCGGCCATCTCCGCCGGGAATAACGCCTCATAGCCGAGGTTCATCAGCGCCTTATTGGCGTTGTAGCACAGGAAGGCATTCACCTCCTCGCCCCAGCCGCTGTCGGCGTACAGTTCCTGGGTATAGGCCAGCTCGTTTTCATACAAATCCATCAGCAGGTCGAGGGCGAACTGCTTCAGTTGCTCGCGGGTTTGCGCATCGACGCTCTCCAGCCCTTTTTGGTACTTATAGCCGATGTAATACCCGTGCACCGCCTCATCGCGAATAATTAAGCGAATCAGGTCGGCGGTATTGGTCATCTTGCCGCGGCTGGAAAAGTACATCGGCAGCCAGAAGCCGGAATAGAAGAGGAACGATTCGAGAAACACGCTGGCGATTTTTTTCTTCAGCGGGTTATCCGCCTGATAGTACTCGAGCATCAGGCGGGCTTTATGCTGGAGCGAAACGTTTTCTTCGCTCCAGGCATAGGCGGCATCAACATCTTTGGTCTGGCATAAGGTCGAGAAAATCGAGCTGTAGGAGCGGGCATGCACCGCTTCCATAAAGCTGATGTTAGAGAGCACCGCCTCTTCATGTGGGGTGATCGCATCCGCCATCAGCGCCGGCGCGCCGGTGGTGTTCTGGATCGTATCAAGCAGCGTCAGCCCGGTGAACACGCGAATGGTCAGCTGCTGCTCCACCGCCGTCAGCGCCTGCCAGGCGGGAATATCGTTGGACAGCGGCACCTTTTCCGGCAGCCAGAAGTTGCTGGTCAGGCGGTTCCACACCTCCAGGTCCTTATCGTCCTCGATGTTGTTCCAGTTAATGGCGCGAATACGCGATAAATTGGTCATCCTGTTCTCCTTATAGCGCGCAGGATACGCAGCCTTCGATTTCAGTACCTTCCAGCGCCAGCTGGCGCAGGCGGATGTAATACAGCGTCTTGATGCCTTTTTTCCACGCGTAGATTTGCGCTTTGTTGATATCGCGGGTGGTGGCGGTATCGGGGAAAAAGAGCGTCAGCGACAGCCCCTGGTCGACGTGCCGCGTCGCTTCGGCATAGGTGTCGATAATCTTCTGTGGGCCAATTTCCCAGGCGTCCTGATAGAGCGCCAGATTTTCATTGGTCATAAACGGCGCGGGGTAGTAAACCCGGCCGGTTTTCCCCTCTTTGCGGATCTCAATCTTTGAGACGATCGGGTGGATGCTCGAGGTCGCATGGTTGATATAGGAGATAGATCCGGTCGGCGGTACCGCCTGCAAATTGCGGTTGTAGATGCCATAGCGCATCACATCGTCACGCAGTTGCTGCCACATGGCGCGGTCGGGCAGCCGGACGCCGGCACGGGCGAACAGGTTACGGACGGTGGCGGTTTTCGGCTGCCAGTCGCCCTGGAGATACTGCCCGAAGTACTCGCCGCTGGCGTAACGCGATTGGGCAAACCCGGCAAAATGCTGACCGCGCTCGCGGGCCAGCTGCATTGAGGTGTGCAGCGCGTGCCAGGTGACGGTATAGAAATAGAAGTTGGTAAAGTCCAGCCCTTCCGGACTGCCGTAGGCGATACCTTCCCGGGCCAGGTAGCCATGCAGGTTCATCTGCCCAAGACCGATGGCATGGGAAGCGGCATTGCCCGCCGCTACCGATGGCACCGAACGGATATCGC
Organism: Klebsiella sp. B345; assembly: GCF_051131735.1. Classification (NCBI taxonomy): domain Bacteria; kingdom Pseudomonadati; phylum Pseudomonadota; class Gammaproteobacteria; order Enterobacterales; family Enterobacteriaceae; genus Klebsiella; species Klebsiella sp. B345. The sequence continues at coordinate 1,836,011 of NZ_CP180443.1, read as the reverse complement.
TCATGTCTGACACCGCCGTCAGGCCACGAACCGCGACGGCGATGGTCCGGGCGAAATCCGGTGAGTCCATGGTGTGGGCGATGTTAAGCGACCCCAGATTGCAGGAGATATCGTGGCCCACGTGAGCATAATCAAGGTTCTCATCAAAGGTTGATGGAGTGTTGACCTGCAAAATTTCCGAGCACAGGTTGCTCATGTTAATGCGCCCGGCAATCGGGTTGGCCCGGTTCACGGTATCTTCAAACATGATGTACGGGTAGCCAGACTCAAACTGGATCTCCGCCAGCCGCTGGAACAGATCCCGGGCGCGGATCCAGCGCTTGCTGACCCGCTCGTCGGCAACCAGCTCGGCGTACATCTCGCTGATGGCGATATCGCCAAACGGCTTGCCGTACAGACGCTCAACGTCATAGGGCGAGAACAGCGCCATCTGCGCATCCTCTTTCGCCAGCTGGAAGGTGATATCGGCGATCACTACGCCAAGCGACAAGGTTTTGATGCGGATTTTTTCGTCGGCGTTTTCCCGCTTGGTATCCAGGAAACGCAGAATATCCGGGTGATGGGCATGCAGATAGACCGCCCCGGCTCCCTGGCGAGCGCCGAGCTGGTTGGCGTACGAGAAAGCATCTTCCAGCATTTTCATCACCGGCACCACGCCGGAGGACTGGTTTTCAATGCGCTTAATCGGCGCGCCGGCTTCACGCAGGTTGGAGAGTAAAAACGCCACGCCGCCGCCGCGTTTGGAGAGCTGCAGGGCTGAATTCACCGCCCGGCCAATCGACTCCATATTGTCCTCAATGCGCAGCAGGAAGCAGGACACCAGCTCGCCGCGCTGCTGTTTTCCGGCGTTGAGGAAGGTGGGTGTTGCCGGCTGGAAGCGCCCGCTGAGGATCTCCTCGGTCAACTGACGGGCGAGGTTTTCATCGCCTTGCGCCAGGTTCAGGGCGACCATGCAGGTCCGGTCGGCGAAATGTTCGAGATAGCGTTTGCCGTCGAAGGTCTTCAGCGTATAGCTGGTATAAAACTTCCACGCGCCGAGGAAGGTCTGAAAGCGGAAGCCATAACCCTGAGCCTCGGCAAACAGCGCCAGCACAAACTGGCGATCGTAGCGGGCCAGTACGCTCGCATCGTAATAGCCTTCAGCGATAAGCCACTCCAGCTTGTCGTTCTGCGAGGCGAAGCTGACCGTATTGGGCTGCACGTGGGTCGCCATAAAGGCGTCCACCGCCTGGCGGTCTTTTTCAAATGGAATGCGACCGTTGCTGTCGTATAGATTCAGCATTGCATTGAGGGCATGGAAATCGGATGCCCCGGTGGTTTTCGCTTCTACGGTTGTCGTTGCCAAAATTCGCTCACTCCTTTACGCACGTTATCGACATCGGTTGGGGTGCCCATCAGCTCAAAGCGATACAGGTACGGGACGCCACACTTTTTAGCGATGACGTCGCCGGCCCGGCCGTAGGCATCGCCGAAGTTGCGGTTGCCTGCGGCAATCACGCCGCGTATCTGCTGGCGGTTATGGGGATCGTTGAGAAAGCGGATCGCCTGGCGGGGCACCGCGCCCGCCGTGCCGCCGCCGCCGTAACTGGGGACAATAAGAATGTAGGGCTCGTCTACCTGGATGCGCTGGCGCTCGTTCAGCGGAATGCGCACCGCGGGCAGCCCCAGACGCTGGACGAACCTGTGCGTATTTTCGGAACTGCTGGAGAAGTAGACGATCAGGCTCATGCGCTGGCTACCGGTTGAGGACGCAGGCGGTTGATCATATCCGGGCGGAAGCCGGACCACTGAGTGTCGCCTGCCATCACCACCGGCAGCTGGCGAAAACCCTGCTCGCGCAGCATATCGGCGGCATCCGGGTGATGCTCGACATTCACCATCTCGAAGGTCACGCCACGGCTTTCCATGGCGCGCTTGGTGGCGTGGCACTGAACGCAGTCATCTTTAGTGTAAATAGTAATGCGCATGATTCGTATTTCCATTTATGATAACAGAACGGCGCAAAAAGGCGTGATGTTCGGTATCGGTTAACTGTTCAGGAAATACTAGATGTAGTTATCTAAAAGTTCAACCACGCAATATATAGCGTTTTTCGATAAGGGTGTGCCCTCGCGTGTGGAACCCGCGAGGGTGGGGACGTTTGCTCTGAAATTACTGACGCATGCTGACGGCCAGGCGGTTAAAGGCGTTCATCAGGCTGATGGCGAAGGTCAAATCGCTGATCTGGCGTGGGCTGAAATGGTCCTGCAGTGGCAGGTAAACGTCATCTTCCGCATGGCTGGTGGCGATATCGGTCACGGATTCCGCCCACGCCAGCGCCGCCTGCTCCGCGGGGCTGAAATGCCCGCTGACTCGCCAGCCTGCCAGCGCATCCAGCTTATTCTGCGCCACGCCGGAGTGACGCAGCGCCTTACTGTGCATTTCCAGGCAGAAGGCACAGCCGTTTATCTGTGACACCCGCAGATACACCAGCTCCACCAGGGTGCTGTCCAGTTCGCTTTTATCCAGCGCCATCTTGGCTTGTAGCAGACCGTTATAGACTTCCGGGCTCAGTTGATTGTAAGGCTGACGTAGTTGGCTCATGGTGTTTTCCTCAATTAAGAACCGCTGCAAAATAGCACTATAATGGACTGCAAAAGATAGCCATATTGTAATCAAAAAAGCAGACCATAATGGACGTCAAAAAAGTACCGCACTATCAGCGCATTGCCCGCCAGCTCAAATCGGCGATAGAACATGGCGAGCTTGCGCCCGGTAGCCGCCTGCCCGCCAGCCGGGTGTATGCCCAGGCGTTGGGGGTCTCCCGGGCCACCGTGGAAAATGCCTGGGGCGAGCTGGTGGCTCAGGGCTGGCTCGAGCGACGCGGGCAGGCCGGGACGTTCGTCAGCGACAGGCTAAGCCCGCAGCAGCAAGCCCCGGCGCGTGAGCCGCTCAGCAGTGAACCGACGGCGCCGCAGCCGTTTCAGATGGGGCTGCCGGCGCTGGATCTCTTCCCTCGCGGCCTGTGGGCGCGGGTGATGGGGCGACGGCTGCGCACCCAAACGCGGTTTGATTTGGCGCCGGGCGATCCGTGCGGGGAGGCGATCCTCCGCCGCGCGATCGCCGATTATTTGCGGCTTTCCCGCAGTATTGAATGCCTGCCTGAACAGGTGCTGGTGACCGGGAGCTACGCCGCCTCGATGCAGTTGATCCTCCGCACTCTGGCGCAACCCGGCCAGCATATGTGGATGGAAGACCCCGGCTTTCCGTTGATTCGACCGGTGATTACCCGCCACGGGGTGATTATCGACCCGGTGGCGGTCGATGACGAAGGGATGGATGTGACCCAGGCGCAGCAAGACTACCCGGAAGCCCATTTCGCGCTGCTGACGCCGGCGCATCAGAGCCCGCTGGGCGTGGCGCTGTCGCTGAGCCGACGCCGGCAGCTGCTGGCCTGGGCGGCACAGCGCGATGCCTGGATCATTGAAGATGATTACGATAGTGAATTTCGCTACCAGGGGAAGCCGCTGCCGCCGCTGAAAAGCCTCGATGCCCCGCAGCGGGTGATTTATGCCGGCACCTTCAGTAAATCGCTGTTCCCGGCGTTGCATGCTGCCTGGCTGGTGGTTCCGCTGCCGCAGGTGGCTGCATTTCGCGAGCAGGCGCAGATGTTGAGCTGTAGCGTCCCGACGCTGTGGCAGCAGACGCTGGCCGATTTTATCCTTGAGGGCCATTTCTGGCGGCACCTGAAGAAGATGCGCGCCAGCTACGCCCAGCGTCGGCAGTGGCTGGAGTCGGCGCTGCAGCAGCAGGGGTTTGGCGTGGTGCCGCAGCTGGGAGGGATTCAACTGGTGATAACGGTAAGCGGCGACGATAGGGCGCTGGCTCGCAAAGCGCAGCAGGCCGGGCTGGCCGCCCAGGCGTTAAGCGACTGGCGGATGCAAAGTTTTGGTGCGGGAGGGCTGTTGGTGAGTTTTACGAATGTGACGTCGATGGAGATGGCGACAGAGGTGGTGCGGAGGCTCAGGCAGGCGCTGTCTTCTTCTTAGGGGTAACGCGAGTCATTGAGGCTCAGGAGGATTCGGGTAAACGGTGGTTTGCCCGAAAGTGGTTTATTGCATGGGCTCCGTGGACAATTCTGTTCGCTTTCGTGGAATGTTCCGTTCACGATGAATCCGGTACTTTTCTCACCTCCGGCATTGCGCTGAAAACGGCCGCTACGCGGTATGCTCCACTCCGGCTTCATCTGGCGGACCGGGCCGGACTCGACGTCCCTGTCTCGACCGGCCCTCTGACTACCGTCCTGGTGGTCAGTCCTGGATGTGCACCTGCGTTCCCGCCCGTTTTCTTGATGCGCCTTAACCCCCTCGCTGCCATCCCAAGGCTGTCCCGTCGCGATATCATGGCTGAAGGCTTATTCAGCGACAAAAATGCAGGCATGGGATATCGCAGACATTCTGCAAGGAGGTTGGTGCGGCTAAAAACCACTTCGCGTGAATCACCCTCTGTAGACAATCATGCCCACATCGGATGGCAAGCAATCAGACAACAAAAAGCCCCTGCGGACCAGAGGCTCGCAGGGGCGGACGCGTATTTGTTATCTTCATTTATCGTTTATATTATCGACGCAAATTCAATAATACGCCAATAAATAACCCAACGGCGGCGGCGGCACCCACACTCTGCCAGGGTTTATCCCGCACGTAGGTATCGGCACAGCCTGCGGCATCGCGGGCAGCCTGCTGCACACGGTTATTGCCATTGAGGCGGGCACGTGTCTCTTTCAGCAATGCCTGTGCTTTTTTGCGCGCGGCGTCTGCTTCATCTTTGGCATCGCTGCCCCATGATTTCAGCACTTCTTCCAGCGTATCCGCTAATTGGCTGACATCGCTATGAATATCCTCAGCGCTTTCATCGATATTGTTGCGGTTTGCTCGGTTCGCCATTGCGTTCTCCCTTAATTCCGTTGAGTGATTAAGTGTAGAACAAGATTTTGAATTATGCTGATAGTGTTCGGTTTCTGGAATTTTCCGAAAGCGTTATCAATGCTGAATAAGGTAAGGTTCAATGTGCGGTAAAAGATAATGAGGAATGAGTATGTATTTAAGACCCGATGAGGTGGCGCGCGTTCTTGAAAAGGCCGGCTTCACCATGGATGCGGTAACCCAAAAAGCGTATGGCTATCGCCGCGGTGATAATTATGTCTATGTGAACCGCGAAGCGCGCATGGGACGCACGGCTTTAATTATTCACCCTGCGTTAAAAGAACGCAGTAATTCGCTGGCGGAGCCCGCGTCGGATATCAAAACCTGCGATCATTATGAGCAGTTCCCGCTGTATTTGGCCGGGGAAGTGCAGCAGCATTATGGTATTCCACACGGGTTCAGTTCGCGAATGGCGCTTGAGCGCTTTATCAGTGGATTATTTGGCGAAGTGACGCCGAGCCTGTCTCACAGCTAAGCACAGAGCAGCAGGGGTGGGGATGTATCCGGGAAGCGACTGACAAGGGTCAGTCGCTGAGTCGTTGAACTGAAAGGATCAGGCCTTAATCTGTTGGTACGCGCTGACGCGAAACAGGCGGCGGCAGTAATCGAGAAAGTAGCCGTAAACCGCCCCCATCATCATCGATACCGCAATGTTTGAACTCACTGCTGCCGCAATCTGGTGCCAGTCCGCACCGACCGCAAATAAAATCGCGACATATACCGGCGACTGAAAGGTCACATACGCCACGACATCGGCAATATTCTTCATCCAGCCAGAAGGGCTGATATGGCGTGCCAGGCGCATTGCGCGATCACGATAAAAGCCATAAGGCACCGCAATAATAATGTTCACCGGAATGGCGACCAGTCGTGAGGAAAGCGACTGTTCAAAGGTCATTCCAGAGAGGAAAATTTCGATCATCATGTTTACAACGGTGCAGTACACCACCATCGCAAAGGTGTCTGCTACCGCATGACGCAAGCGGGACTGCGCAGAGAACATCGGGGTGCTCCTCGAAAATGAAGTCTGTTACGCCACAAAACGTGCTCATTTACAGCGTTTTGGGTTGTATCGTTTTGTGTGCGTAGATTATCTCTCTACATTAAAACTGGCAACTAGCTATAAATTTTTATTTAATGGCGTTTTGTCGATAAAATACTCTGTATGAGTTCCTTTTGTGAGCGTTGCGCTACTTTTGTCCTGGGTTTGTATTTTTTTTATTAATATCAAATGGTTGATTTTATGTTGGTGGAGGAGGGACGGGAGATACGAGGAGATGAACAGCCCGGATTGTGCCTGATGTCACGTTTCAGTGTGATGAGTGTCACTTTTGGAGTAATTCTCTCATTAATACCGTCATTAATGGCATGGTGTTCTATTTGTTAATTGTGGTTTTCATTCCAATTGAAAGCATACTTATGCACTATTAGCCTGGCGCGCTATCTCCCGGCCGTCGTCGTGATGCTGATAACCTGCTGAGCCTCCAGATAATATATCTACTGGTGCTATCAGTGTGTCTTTTTTATTCTATTCAGCCAGGCGGCAGCATCAGCTTTTTTTTAATTTGCCAATAATTCCTGCCGTTTAAAATTGAATTGAGAGAGAGATTTTGGGATGTATTTAATGGAAGGGATTAAAGGTGGTAATAAATAGCCTGATATATTAAAGTGTCACGGTAGTATTGTTTTATTTAAAATTTAGGATTGTTTGGTAATTTATGTCTTTAATGTTACAGAAATTGAATAATATCCGTTCGCTGCGGGCAATGTCGCGTGAATTCTCCATTGACGTGCTTGAAGAAATGCTGGAAAAACTCAGGATCGTCACTGAAGAAAAACGGGCAGAGCAGCAGGCTGCCAGCGAGCAACACGCTGAATACCAGGAAAAAGTACAGACCTGGCTGGAGCTGATGATCGCCGACGGTATTACCCCTGACGAGCTGGTCACACTGGATACCGCCCCCCAGCAAAGCAGTAAAAAACGTCAGCCGCGTCCGGAAAAATATCGTTTTACCGACGTCAATGGCGAACAGAAAACATGGACAGGCCAGGGGCGCATGCCGAAGCCGATTGCCAACGCCATCGCCGCAGGTGAAACCCTGGAAAGTTTTCTGATCTAATCGTTATGGCTAACGACGTTCGATCGGCGATAAACCCGGGTGGAATCAGATCGGATCAAATAGAAATAACGGTGGGTTGACCCACCGTTATTATTAACAAACGCCAAAATCACCGTCTTCGGTATAAGGCGAAACGTCAGCAGGCTTCAGCGTATATTGTTCGCCCTGCTCGTTACTGGCCTGTACGGCAACGATATGCTCTTCGCTGACGGCTACAATTTTCAGTTTCGGCCCGCCCATGCGTGGCTGTACCAGATCACCTACTGAATACATCGCTTTCTCCTCATCTGTCGTACAATATTGTTATTGTTGCTCAGGTTCACTGCGCACGCCGGTTCCATGGCATCACTGCCAGCAGACGCGCCATCCCGCAAAACCCGGTGAGGCCGGCCAGAGTCAGCCCGGCCCCGACGAACGCGCTGAGCAGGAAAAATCCGCTACTCACGCTATATCCTAGCACTACCCCCAGCAAAATGAGTCCGCCAGCGGCGATTTGCACCTGGCGCATCAGCGGCAGAGGCTGCGTTTTGTCTTCTTTGACCGGCAGACCTGCCGCTTTCCACGCCTGAATACCGCCGCTCATCAGCTTCACCTGGGCGGGGGCCGCGGCGGCGGCCAGCCGAATGGCGTTATTTTGTGTCCGCGAGCCCGCCTGACAATGGAAGATCACCGTGTCGTCTGCCGTGGTACGCAGCGTGGCGCCATTGTTGAGCGTGGCCAGCGGCACCAGTTCGGCATCAGGAATATGCTCGCGGGCATATTCATCGGCATCGCGAATATCGATTAATCTGGCGCCTTGTGCAATCTGTGCCCGGACGTCTTCGGGGGAAAGGGTAGCGATAGTCATGGCTGCTCCTTAAGGGCAATAGAGGGTCTTCAGCGTGGAGATAATTTGCTGAACCGCAGGATGAGTGATGAAGTAATGGATACGCTGTGCCTCGCGCTCGCAGCCGATGAGGCCTTCTTCACGCATGCGTGCCAGATGTTGAGAAGTGGCGGAAGGACTCAGGCCGGTGATGCGGGCCAGTTCGCCGGCGCTGGCCCGCGTCGTTTCGCATAGCATGCAGAGGATCAACAGCCGCTTGGGGTGGCTCATGGCTTTGAGCAGAGCGGCTGCCTCTCCGGCGGCTGACTGTAACTGATCGGGTGTCGTCATTTATTTTAGCTTTTTCTAAATTTAGGTAATTCTAAAATAAAGTCGCGCACTATGCCAGTGAGAGAGTGTGGTCACGAGACTATTGCGCAAAAAAGTTCGCTGATGGAGTTAAGCGTAACTTAAGAGAGAGTGGCGATAATGACAGTAATATGACCGTCATGGACTCTCACAATGAACGTACTGGAAACTGTTAATCAAAGCGTTTTTCTGGCATTGAATGCGCAGCCAGGGACATCGGAAACGCTGCTGAAGCTGGCAAGTCTGTGCGCCAGCGGCGTGATCGTTAGTGTTCCGGCTATTCTGCTTGGCCTCTGGTTCTTAGGCGGGCACCAGGGCCACCGGCAAGCCTTGTTTTGTACTTTGAGTATCCTGATAGCGCTGGTGCTGGGTTCGCTTTGTGGTTCACTGTGGTTCCACCCTCGGCCATTTATGATCCCTTTGGGTCATACCTGGATAAGCCATCCGGCGGATAATGGCTTCCCGAGCGATCATGGTCTGGTGATGTTCAGCATGGCTTTTGCGCTGCTCACCCTGGGCCAGCGCCGGATGGGCGTGTGTGTCTTGATCGCTTCGCTGTCCGTAGCCTGGGCCCGTATCTTCCTCGGAGTCCATTTCCCTCTGGATATGGTGGGTGCCGCGTTGGTTTCCGTCATGGCTATCGTGGTGACAAAAAGAGTCTGGCAGGCCTGTGGGCCCGCCATGGTGAGGATAGGTGAAGCCGTCAGTAAGCGGATCTTTTCCTGGCTTCCGGCGTGCTTTACTCCGTAATCGCGCGACGCGATACGTTGCCCCTTGCAGGTTAAGTTTGTCCGCGGCGTGCCGCGCGACGATAAAGCGTGCTACGGGCAACCCCCAGCGCCTGCGCGGCTTTACTGACGTTACCGTTGAAGGTGTTCAGCGTCTGAGCAATCAACTGGGCATCGTGCTGCTGTAACCCACGTGATGGTAGCGTCGGCGGCGTCTGGTATTCGGTGGGCAGATCGTCCACCGTCAGCTCATCCCCCTCGTCAGCCAGCGCCAGTAGCACCTTCATCAGGCTCTGCAACTGGCGGACGTTGCCCGGCCAGGGGAGGCTTGCCAGATGCGTCAGCAGCCCAGGCGAGAGCTGAACATGGCGCGCGGTGGCGCCGAGGTCGTGCCAGAGCTGCTGAATAAAGGCCGGCAGCGTCGTCCATTCGCGCAAAGGGGGAATGGTGAGGGCAAATTCGCGCAGGCGATACAGCAGGTCCTCGCGGAAGCTCCCCTCGGTTACGTGTTGCGCCAGGTTGCGGTGGGTGGCGCAAATCACCGCAAAGCTGACCGCCGCGCTACGGCTGGCACCGAGCGGAGTCACCTCTTTTTCTTGCAACACCCGCAGCAGGCGCGTCTGGAGCAGCATCGGCATATCGCCAATTTCATCAAGGAACAGCACCCCGCCGTCGGCCTCGCGGATTTTACCGATATAGCCGTTTTTACTGGCCCCGGTAAAGGCTCCCGGCTGGTAGCCAAACAGCTCGGATTCAATCAGCGATTCGGGAATGGCAGCGCAGTTGATGGCGACGAATTTGCCGTTTCGCCAGCGACTGTGCTGGTGCAGCGCCCGGCTGACGAACTCTTTCCCGCATCCTGTTTCCCCTTCAATGCAGAGCGCAATGCCGGCATTCAGCAGACGTAACAGTTTTTCCCCTTCCTGCGGGCTGGTGAAGGGCAGATGGAGAGGTTTGGGCTCAGGTGCCGGAGTCGGGGCCACCACCGCCACGCTGCTGCGGGCCGGGGCGCGTAAACGATAATAGCAGGTGTGCTGCTGTAGGGTGACCGGCAGTGGGATACTCACGGCGGTTTGCGTCAGCTGCGGGAACAGCTGCTGGAAGGTGACCTGGCCGAACTGCTCGGGATCGAGACCCAAATCGCGCATCGCCAGGCGGTTGCCGGCGGTCAGCACGTTATCGGAAAAGACCAGCAGCAGCTCTTCGACACTGTCGAGCTTATGGGGATCCGCATGCAGGCTCATCAGCCATTGCTGAGGGTGCAGGCTCTGTTTGACCCACAGGTACTCAATCTGTTTGGCCGCTGCTTTCACCCACGCCAGGGTATGAGGATGAGGCACCTGCGCCGGGCCGGAAATATCCAGCACTCCGGCTATTTTTCCGTCAGGGCTTTGCACTGGCATGGCGGCGCAATAGAGGTCCTGGTTGCTGGTGAGAAAGTGCTGGCGACCCTCAATTTCACAGCTATCGTCGATGGCCAGCGCGGTGCCGATAGCATTGGTCCCGCGACCGCTTTCACTCCACAGGTTTCCCGGCGCGAGGGCGAAGCTCTGCGCTTTCTCCATGGCGTGCAGGTTGCCGAAGGTTTGCAGCACCAGGCCGCTGGCGTCAGAGAGGATCACCACCGACTGCAGGTCAGCCACTTTACGCGACAGCGTGTTCACCACCGGCTGTGTGAGCTGCTGTAGCCGGGTATGGCTGGCCAGCACATCCGCCAGTTCGTTGGAGCGCAGGCGCGGAAAATCATCCGTCGTCGGTTCCAGACCATACTGCTGGCTACGAAACCAGGAATCGCTGAGCAACGGGTTGGTTTTCGCCTCGGGGTCGAGGGTAAACGAATTGCCTTGCACGGAGCACCTCATGGCCGCTTAAGTGATGTTGCAATATTGTAGCTTTATGGTTTCTCGTGTGTTGCGATTTGCGACACAGAAGCAAACATCAGTGCGACACCCGCAGAAGAAATTTATGTAACTATATGAATAAAATAATTATTTTATCGCTATAAAACTCTGGCATAACCCCTGCATTACTCCTCATGCAGCAGGCAACAGCACAAAACCAATACGCCGCTGCGCCTCAACCCTACAGAAGGAGATTGCAATGCGTTATGCACATCCTGGCAAGCCGGGCGCCTTAGTGTCATTTAAGTCCGCTTACGGTAACTATATAAACGGCAAATTTGTCGAGCCGATCGGTGGCGAATTCTTTATGAATACCTCGCCGGTGGACGGGAGCGACATTGCACAATTCCCCCGCTCGGATGCCAAAGATATCGACTTTGCGCTCGATGCTGCGCACCGTGCTGCAGAAGCCTGGGGTAAAACATCGGTCCAGCAGCGTTCAAATCTGCTGCTGCAGGTAGCTGACCGCATCCAGGAAAACCTCGAGTATCTGGCGATTGCCGAGAGCTGGGACAACGGTAAACCGGTGCGTGAAACGCTCAATGCCGATTTACCGCTGGCGGTCGACCATTTCCGCTATTTTGCTGGCTGCCTGCGCGCGCAGGAGGGGAGCACCGCGGAGATCGATGAAACGACCGTGGCCTACCATTTCCATGAGCCACTGGGGGTGGTCGGGCAAATTATTCCGTGGAACTTCCCGTTGCTGATGGCGGCATGGAAGCTGGCGCCGGCGCTGGCGGCCGGTAACTGCGTGGTACTCAAGCCGGCAGAGCAAACGCCGCTGAGCATCACTCTGCTGATGGAGCTGATTGGCGATATCTTCCCTGCGGGTGTGGTGAACGTAGTGCAGGGCTTCGGTAAAGAAGCCGGTGAAGCGCTGGCGACCAGCAAGCGCATTGCCAAAATTGCCTTTACCGGCTCCACTCCGGTCGGACGGCATATTATGGCCTGCGCAGCGGAGAATATTATTCCATGCACCGTTGAGCTGGGCGGCAAGTCACCGAATATCTATTTCGCCGACGTGATGGACGGCGAAGAAGAGTTTATTGAGAAGGCAGTGGAAGGGCTGGTTCTGGGCTTCTTCAACCAGGGAGAAGTCTGTACCTGTCCGTCGCGGGCGCTGATCCATGAATCGATTTATGAGCCGTTCATGGAGCGGGTGATGGCCAAAGTGGCGCAGATCCGTCGCGGCGACCCCTTTGACACCGATACGATGATCGGCGCGCAGGCGTCACGTCAGCAGTTCGATAAGATCCTGTCGTACATCAAGATTGCCCGTGAAGAAGGTGGTCAGATCCTGACCGGTGGCGAGCGTGCTAGCATTGCCGCCGAGTTGGACAATGGCTACTACATTCAGCCAACCCTGATTAAGGGGCGCAATGAAATGCGCAGTTTCCAGGAAGAAATTTTTGGCCCGGTGATTGGCGTGACCACCTTTAAAGATGAAGCGGAAGCGCTGGCCATCGCTAACCAGACCCAGTTTGGTTTGGGCGCTGGCGTCTGGACCCGGGACACCAATCTGGCCTACCGAATGGGCCGTGGGATCAAGGCCGGTCGCGTCTGGACCAACTGCTATCACGTTTATCCGGCCCATGCGGCGTTTGGCGGGTACAAGCAGTCAGGGGTTGGCCGCGAAACTCACAAAATGGCGCTTGAAGCCTACCAGCAGACCAAAAACCTGCTGGTGAGCTACGGTACTGCGCCGTTAGGACTGTTTTAATTGCGTATTTAATCGCGCATTTAACTGCGAAATGTTCGACACAACCCGTCACTGGCGTTTGCCGTGGCGGGTTTTTTTATGGAAAAACGGGGTTTTTTTTTATTTCACGCGGATTCATAATTAAGCGCGCAGAAATAATATCAATGCTAATTAATGAGATTTATTCAGCTTAAGCTTTCATATGAAATATGAGGCTGCAGGATAGTTATAACAGGTATTTATTAGTGCAATCATGATTGCCTATGTGACAAATATAACAGGGTGACTGTAACTAAGATTATTCTTAAAACAGCAGTTGTCCCTTGCGGCTTCACAGAAATAACGCAGCAAAACAGGGCCTCTTTTTGTTGATGTTGTTAACTGACGCGGCAAGTTGTTGCATTGCCCTGTTGTGCTGTTGGGTTTTTTGGGTTCTAAAATTAACAATTCTGGTGAGCTATAGGATTTTTATTTCATTGGTAAAATAAAACATCATTTCATTAACATAACAAGATATTGCGTTTTATTTATCGCAAGAATAGTATTTCTATTAATATTAAATGCCTTGTTTTATTTTTCCTGTTTGTGTTTTATTTCGCCATCCTGGTGCAATAAATTGAACGGGACGTATTGTCGAGCATTTAATATCCTGCTGATGGAACGCGCATATTCTTAACATGGAGAAACGGAAAGCAGAGGTGCTCAAACATACTGTTTCTGAGCGTTATCTGTCATAAAGATCTGTTAGCAATGAGATAAAAAATGAAAACCAAGTTTTGTATTATGGCAACGATGGTTGGTGCTCTGGTATCCGGCGTTGTAATGGCAAGTCCCGCACAACCTGCACGTTCCGCAGTGACCGTAAACCCGGGCTCTAACAGCGGCACGCAGGGTACGGGTGGTCAGGTCGAATTCACCGGCTCCATTACCGACACCTCCTGTGACATCGAGAGCACCAGCGCCAATCAGGTCGTCGACCTGGGAAAATGGGCGAGCAGCTTCTTTGCTGGCGCAGGCTCTGAAACCACCAAAACCGCCTTCCATATTAAAGTCAAAGATTGCCCGACCTCGGTCACCAAGGTATCGGTACTGTTCGATGGCACCCGGGATACCAACAACAGCGACCTGCTGGCGGTGAACGGCGGCGCACAGGGTGTGGCGATCAAACTGTACGAAGATGATAAATCCACGCCGATTAACCTTGGCACCGTCTCTCGCGACCAGACCGTGGTAGCCGGGGCCAGCGGCGTCAGCACCGGTACGGCCGATTTGGAATTCTTCGCCGATTATATCTCCACCAGTGCGGTGACTGCCGGTGCGGCAAACGGAACCGCTAACTTCAATATGGTGTACAACTAAGAAATCAATGAGCAGGAATACCTGCTCATTTTCTTTTTTGTATTTTGGATGTTTGTTGTGTTTTGCGGTTGTATTTAAACCGTTATTTGATGATTGTGACGATGAAATATACTCTGGCTGGCATCACTGCTGCTTTTATTCTGTTGATATCCACCACGGCTCAGGCCGGTATTGTGATGGGGGGGACGCGGGTTATTTATCCAGAAGGAAAGCGTGAGGCCTCACTGTCCGTGACGAATGCCGATACCCATTCACCTTATCTGGTGCAGTCGTGGGTGGAAAACTATGCAGCAAAAGATACCAGCCCGGTGCCTTTTATTGTGACGCCGCCGTTATTTCGCCTCGACCCTGAACAAGAAAACGTATTGCGAATTAATTTCATTGGCAAAACGCTGCCCCACGATCGTGAATCGGTGTTTTGGTTAAATGTGAAAAGTATTTCCCCGACGCAGCAAGGTGACGCCAATAAATTACAGGTCAATATTAAGTCGAAATTTAAGATTTTCTATCGGCCGAATGGCCTGACGGGCGATCCGACAAAAGCCTGGCAGTCTTTGATTTTTAAAGTGATCGGAAACCGGCTGGTGGCGCAGAACCCGACACCATATTTTGTCTCCTTTTTTACGATTTCGGTGGGCGGAAAAGAGATCGAAGAACCGGGAATGATTGCCCCGTTAGCCAGCAGAACGTGGCCGGTGAGCGGTTCCGGAGCAGTGAAATGGCGCGCCATTAATGATTTTGGCGGGATTACGGATTACGCACAGCAGTAATTATTGCGCTTAGCATCGCCAGGTCAGCTATTGTGAAAAAAAGATCCCCTGTTACCGTTCACGGCGATGCTGTGACGGCGTCCCCTAATGGGGATGCCCGGCTATTCGCCAGCGTTCCGCCCCTGCTGTGTTTGTTGTGCCACAGCGCAGCGGTATGGGCCGATGATTATTTCGACCCCGCAGCCCTCGAATTTGCTAATCCGCAGCAAAAAATGGCGGACTTACACTATTTCGCCAAATCTGGCGGGCAGCAGCCCGGCGCCTACCCGGTGAGCATCTGGGTCAACAATCAGGAAATCGGCCAGGGAACGGTCACCTTTGTTGAAGACCACGGGGCATTACAACCGGTATTGACCCCGGCGCAGCTGGCAGATTTTGGGGTGAATGTCAGCGCTTTCTCATCCTTTAACACTTTGCATGATGGTGAGACCTTCACCCGGATTGAACACTACATTCCGAATGCCAGCAGCCAGTTTGATTTTGCCACCCAGCGGTTGAATTTAAGCATTCCGCAGGCGGCGATGAACACCCAGAGCCGCGGCTATGTCGACCCGTCACGTTGGGATGAGGGCGTGCCGGCCGCGTTCGTTAACTATAACCTGACCGGGGCGCAGACCCGACAGTCTGAAGAACAAAGCCGCTCCAGCTATCTGAATTTACGCAGCGGGGCTAATTTTGGCGCCTGGCGGCTGCGCAATATCTCTTCGATGCAGTATGACCAGCATTATCGTTGGCATTCGCAAAGTACCTATGTACAACGCGATGTAGCCCCCCTTAAGAGCCTGCTGCGCATTGGCGATACCTTCACGACCGGCGAAGTTTTCGATAGCGTGCCGTTTCGTGGCGTGCAGTTGATGTCCGATGACGAAATGCTACCGGACAGTCAGCGCGGCTTTGCGCCGGTGATCCGCGGCATGGCGCACAGTAATGCCAAAGTGACGGTGCTGCAGCATGGTTACGTGATCTACGAAACCTTCGTCTCGCCGGGGGCCTTTGCGATTAAAGACCTCTATCCGACGGCACAAAGCGGCGACCTTGAAGTGCAGGTGAAAGAGAGCGACGGTTCGGTGCGCTCGTTCACCCAACCCTATTCCGCGGTGCCGTTTATGCTGCGCGAAGGGCGGGCTAAATTCAGCCTTAGCGGCGGGCGCTATCACTCTGACCAGAACGACGTCCGCTCGCCGGAGTTTATTCAGGGCACGTTGTTCTATGGGCTGCCCGCGTCGGTCACCCTGTACGGCGGCACGCAGCTGGCGCAGGATTATCAGGCCTGGGCGATGGGCATCGGGCGCGGCTTTGGCGAGCTGGGATCGCTCGGCGGTGACCTGACCTGGGCCAACACCGCCACCCCGTCGGATAAACATTTTACCGGCCATTCGTTCCGCGTGCAGTACCAGAAGGATTTTGCCCGGACCGGAACCTCATTCAGCCTCGCTAGCTATCGTTACTCTTCGAGCGGCTATTACGACTTCAGCGAAGCGAATGCCCTCGAAAGCCAGAGCCAGATGGTCGATAACAAACGCAGCCGGGAAGAGCTCTCGATTGCCCAGTCCTTTGGTACCGCCAGCAGTCTGGCGTTGTCCGCCTATTCGCAGGATTACTGGCACAGCAACAGCCGCGATGAAACGATACATCTCGGTTTCTATAGCGCCTGGAAAGGCATCTCCTGGGGCGTCGGCTACTACTACACCCAATCTTCCGACCGGGAGCGCGCGGACCGCTCCTGGTCATTGAATCTCAATATTCCGCTCAGCGGCTGGCTGGCGGAAAGCTCGGTGAGTTACAGCACCACCTCCGACAACAATGGCCACTCCTCACAGCAGGTCTCGATGTACGGCGTAATGCCGCACAGTTCGAACCTCTATTACTCGGTGCAGCAAGGCTACGCCAACGCCGGGCAGGGGAGTAACAGCAGCGCCGCGCTGGATTACCACGGCGGCTACGGCAGCGCCCAGCTGGGCTATCGCCATGACAGTGAGAGCAATCAGCTGACCTGGGGGGCTTCCGGTTCCATCGTGGCTCACCCCCATGGCGTGACGTTGGGGCAACCCGTCGGCGACAGCTTTGCCATCGTGCGGGCGCCTGGCGCTGCGGATGTGGCGATTCAGAACGGCAGTAATGTTCATACCGACGCTCGGGGTTATGCGGTCGTGCCGACGTTAACGGTCTATCGCAAAAACACCATCACCCTGGATACCGAATCGATGACCAACGATACCGATGTCGATCTGCAGGGACAGACGGTGATCCCCGGCGGTGGCGCGGTGGTGATGGCGAACTACCAGACCCACATTGGCAATCGCGTGCTGTTCACCCTGCGCAATCATGACGGGGCGATTCCGTTTGGCGCCAGCGTCCAGCTGCGCCAGGAGCAGGACGACACGGGCGCGGCGCCGCAGGGGATGGTCGCCGATAGCGGCCAGGTGTACCTCAGCGGTATCCCGGATGAAGGCACGCTTGAGGCGAGCTGGACCCAGGACAACCTCGCGCGGAAATGCACCCTGCATTTCCATCTTTCCAGTGAGCAACAGCAGAATAGCGTAAAAACCTTCAGCGGTTTTTGCCAGTGAGTTGAGGAGTAGCAGCCATGCATCGCGGCCTTCGAATAATGCAGTTGGTGTTCCTGCTGATGGCGGGGATTTACAGCCACTATGGCTGGAGTGAGAGCTGCAGCGGCAGCGTCGGGCAGATGACCATTAACGTGCCGAATATTCGCTATCTGCCCACGTTGCCCGACAACACGCAGATGACCAACGCCATGGCCGATAACGGTAGCGGCATTCATTTTGTCTGCGATCTGCAACTGCCCACCGCGGTCTGGAAACAGATTGTCTATCGGCAAAACAGCACCGGGACGCCGCTGGTGATTAACGGCCAGCATGTCTATCCCACGGCGCTTAGTGGTATCGGGTATTCGTTGGGATTTCAGTGCAGCGGTGGACCGGTGCGCTACATTGATGGCAGCCATGCGCCTGCCGGCAGCGAGTCCATGACCGTATGCGATAGTTCGCAATTGTCGGCGTTGCTGAACCAGCGAGAAACCGTGGTCAAAGCCTATATTACCTTTTACAAAACCGGCGACGTGGCGCTGGTGAGCGGCAACCATGCCAGCGTCCCGGCGCAGCCGCAGGTCGGTAATTTAACCATCGAGAAGCAGGATGTCAGCGGCGGGAGCCACACCGCCAGCGCGCCGGTGAGTATCGACCTTGGCGCGCTCAACGTTGACATTGGCTCCAGCGGCAGCTGCCAGGTGACCCGCCCGACCATCAACGTGAATCTGGGGACCGTGAATAAAGCGGAGTTCAAAGGCCAGACCACCACCGCTGGGACGGCGCAGACCTTCAGTATTCCGGTCTATTGCACCACCCCGACCGATATCCGGATTGGCTTTTTTGGCGTCACCGCCGACCCCAGTCTCAGCGATACCCTGGCGCTGGCAAACGTTGACGGGGCCGCCAGCGGTGTCGGCATCAAGCTGAGCTACGGCAATAATCCGGCACCGGCGCCCTCCACCGGGACTGCGGTAAAAATCAATGAATCCAGTAACCTGCCGGTGCTAAAGCATATGCCTGCCAGCAATGCCGCCGGCGCGGAGAACATCAATTACACTGCCCAGTACGTGCAAACCAGCACTGTGGTGACTCCCGGACGGGCGAACGGCCAGGTCACTTTCGCAATCGAGTATAACTAATCTGACGCGCCGTGCAGGGACGGCGCTTCTTGGTTGTACGTCACAAAAATAAAACATAACATTAACAAATGATCGGGTTGCCTCTCGGCAATCAAGCCATAAAACGCGGTGTAATAACGCGGAAAAGTACCCTAACGAACGCATTGAAAAGGATGATGGTATGAACCTGAAGGTCTGTCTTGCCTGTGTGCTGGTGAGCGTTGCCGGTAGCAGCCAGGCGCGCGATATGTCGACGATCCAACACAGCGGCGAGCTGAAAGTTGGTGTACCGGGAGATTACGCCCCGCTGGCATTTCATAACGAAGCGGGTGAGCTGCGCGGATACGACGTCGATATGGCGAAGGATCTCGGTCAGAAACTGGGGCTAAAGGTCACCTTTGTGCTGACCAGCTGGCCAACGCTCTCCAGTGACCTGAAAGCCGATAAATTTGATATTGCGATGGGCGGCGTGACCGAGACCCCGGAGCGGGCGAAGGATTTTGCGCTTAGTCATCCGGTGGTGGCGAACGGCAAAATTGCGCTGGCAAACTGTACCGCGGCTCCGGCGCTCGGCAGCCTGGAGAAGATAGACCAGCCGACGGTCAAAGTGATTGTAAATCCGGGCGGCACCAACCAGAGCTATGTCGATGCGCATATCAAACACGCGCAGATCATCAGAGTCAAAAATAACGTCGATAACCTGGAGGCGCTGCGCCAGAAAACCGCCGATATGATGGTCACCGACCTGATTGAAGGGTTTTATTACCAGAGTAAAGAGCCCGGCGTCTTTTGTGTTGCCACCGATAAGCCGTTCCCGGGTACCGCCAGCTTTAAAGTCTATATGATGAATAAAGATAATCAGCCGCTGCTGGAAAAGGTCAATCAATGGCTGGACCGCCAGGATAAAAATATCCTCAAGCAAAAATGGAAGATCCACGAGTAGCGCTCAGCGCTGCACGCCTTGCCTGAGGGCCGGGCGCTAACGTTTCCGCGCTTTGATCTCGGCGCGGACGTTGTCGCGTATCGCGCGAATTAAGGTCTCTTTGCTGCGGCCGCGGCGAAAAATCAGCGAGAAAGGTGCCTGGTAGCCGTACTCCGTCGGCAGCAGGGCGCGCAGCCGTTGCGAGTGTACCCACGGCAAGGCGTAGTGCTCCGGCAAATAGCCGACGTATTTCCCGGACAGAATCAGCATCAGCTGGGCTTCCATGCTTTCCGCACTCGCGACGCTCTGTTTAAAGCCTTTACGCCCCAAATCGCTGCTGCTCCAGTAGCTGCGGGTCACCATCCGCATCTGTGAAATTAACGCCTCGGTTGGATGTTTCACCGTAAATAGCGGGTGGTTGTCGGCGCAGTAGAGCCAGTTTTGCTCGCGATAGAGCGGGTGCGAGACCACGCTGTTGGCCTGAATCGAGAAGGTGCCGATCGCTAGATCCAGCTCGTTATTCAACACTCCCTGCAGCAGGGCGTTTGGGCTTCTGACCTGCAGGTTGATATGCACCAGCGGGTAGCGCTCGCTGAAGCTGGCGATGATTTTGCTCATCGGCAGCATCGGGTCGGTTATCGTGGAATCGATCACCCCAAGATTAAAAATTCCGCTCTGGTCGCCGCGCAGCATGGCGGTGCTGCGCTCGAAATGCTCCATCGAATCAAGCAGCTC
Organism: Klebsiella sp. B345; assembly: GCF_051131735.1. Classification (NCBI taxonomy): domain Bacteria; kingdom Pseudomonadati; phylum Pseudomonadota; class Gammaproteobacteria; order Enterobacterales; family Enterobacteriaceae; genus Klebsiella; species Klebsiella sp. B345. The sequence goes on along the minus strand of NZ_CP180443.1, from coordinate 1,815,969 downwards.
AATGCTTTGCTGCAGTATGGTCTCGCCTTTTTCGGTTAGCGAAAAACCACCTCTTCCCCGGCGACACAGGGTGATACCAAGCTTCTCTTCAAGCTCGCTCATATAGTTGCTGATGGCGGAGACCGTCAGATTAAGCTCTTGCTGCGCATTGGCGTAGCCTTGATATTTTGCCACCGTAATAAAAACCTGCAGCAGGCGCAGATTCGGAAATTTGCCAACTGACATAAGAGGATGCTCCGCTGTAAGCCCCGGGAATTGTTTTTATTTTTCTAAACTAATTTTTTAGCTTTGACTATTTTTTCTCAGCATCCCGTTGCGCAGTATCTCTGCATCGACCCGAAAAGCCATGGAGATACCGCAATGACATTCGTCCCTGAACAGGCCTATCCGCAACCGCAGGATGGCGACATCCCGCGTTTCAGCGGACTACCGACTTTTTTCCGTCTTCCCTTTGCGCCACAGGCTGCCGATCTGGATATCGGCGTGGTGGGCGTGCCGTGGGATGGCGGGACGACCAACCGCGCGGGTACCCGCCATGGGCCGCGCGAGCTGCGTAATGCGTCGAGCCTGGTGCGCCGGGTGCACCCGGTCTCGCGCCGCTCTCCTTATGATTGTGCGCGGGTGGGGGATCTGGGCGACGTGCGCATTAACCCCATGGATGTGCAGGACAGCATGGCGCGCATTGAAGCCAGGTATCGCGACCTCGCCCAGCAGGGCGTTATGCCGTTAACGGCGGGAGGAGACCATCTCACCACCTTGCCGGTATTGCGGGCGCTGGGGCGAGATAAGCCGCTGGGGATGATCCATTTTGATGCCCACTCGGATACCAACGACAGCTACTTTGGCGGCGAGCGTTTTACCCATGGCACCCCGTTCCGTCGCGCCGTAGAAGAGGGCGTGCTCGACCCCCGGCGGACGGTGCAAATCGGCATTCGCGGCGCGCTGTTCTCTGAAGACGAACACTGCTGGGCGGAGGAAAACGGCATCACTATTTTCCGTATGGAACAGGTGAACGAGCTGGGTATCGACGCGGTGATGCAACGGGCCCGTGAGATCGTTGGCGATCGGCCGACCTACATCAGCTTTGATATTGACGTGCTGGATCCGGTATACGCGCCGGGCACCGGGACCCCGGAAATTGGCGGCATGACCACGATCCAGGGACAGCGCTGCATTCGCCAGCTTGCCGGACTGAACCTGATCGGTGCGGATCTGGTCGAGGTGTCGCCGCCATTTGATCAGGGCAACCTCACCAGCCTGACCGGCGCGACCCTGATGTTTGAACTGCTGTGCCAGCTTGCCGATGCCCACCATCGGCGTATCGCTTCCTGAACGGAGTCCGACAGATGAAACAATCTTTTGCAGTACGTACCCTCGCCAGCGCGCTGGTGCTGGCGTTGGGGCTGGCATCGTCGGCTCAGGCCGCACAGACGCTGCTTGCGCCAGGGAAAATGAAAGTCGCCATGGAGGTGGCCTATCCGCCGTTTGAGTCCTGGCAGGATGACAAGATCGTCGGTTTTGATGCCGAGCTGGCGGCGCTGCTCAGCGAGAAAATGGGCCTGACGCTGCAGCTGGTGGACACCAAGTTCAGCAGCCTGATCCTCGGCCTGAACGGCGGGCGCCAGGATGCGGTGATCTCCGCGCTCTATATCACCCCGGAGCGTACTCGCCAGGCGGATGCGATCCCCTATGCCAATACCGGGGCCTATATCATGGTGCGTAGCGACAGCCACGTGACGCCGAAAACGGAAAACGATCTGTGTGGCTTAAGCGTCGGTCTGCAGCAGGGGACGTCGTGGGTGAAAAAATTACAGGAGCTCTCCGTCGGGTATTGCCAGCAGCAGGGCAAAGGGGCTATCGAGATCAAAGAGTTCCCGACCTCGCCGGAGACCCTGCAGGCGCTGCTGTCCGGTAATATTCAGGCCCAGGTGGATATCGCCGGGGTGGTCAGCCTGTTTACCCAGCGCAGCAAAGGGCGCCTGAAGGTCAGCTCGCCGCAGACTATTTATCCGCAAACGCTGGGGATTTATGTCGGCAAGGGCAACCAGGCGCTGGCGCAGCAGTTCGCGGCGGCGTTGCAAACGCTGCGTGACAATGGGGAGTACCAGGCGTTATTGCAGAAGTATGCCGCCTACGGCATTACGGATGACAAGGCGAAGTAAATAGAGGAATAACCCGCCCGGCCGCGACAGTGCGGACGGGCGCAACGCCGTCAGATAATATCGTCCACTACGCCGCCATCAACGCGCAGCGCCGCACCGGAAGTGGCGGAAGCCTGGGTCGAACAGACGTACACCACCATGTTTGCCACCTCCTCAACCGAGGCCGCCCGCTGGATCACCGAACTCGGGCGATGTGTCATCACAAAATCTTTGGCGAGCTGGTCCAGCGGCTGGCCGGTTCTCGCGACTTCTTCTTTTAACATCTCGGCGAAACCGTCGGAGATCGTCGGGCCGGGCAGCACGCTGTTGACCGTGACGCCGCTACCGGCGACAAATTTCGCCAGCCCGCGCGCCAGCGAGAGCTGGGCAGTTTTGGTGACGCCGTAATGAATCATGTCCGCCGGGATATTGCGCGCCGACTCAGAGGAGATAAAGACCACCCGCCCCCAGCCTTTCTGGACCATCGCCGGCAGAAGGGTGCGCGACAGCCGCACGCCAGACATGACGTTGGTCTGCCAGTAGTTTTCCCAGGTGGCGTCATCGGTGGCGTAAAAATCCTGAGGCCCGTAAATCCCGGCGTTATTGACCAGAATATCCACGCCGGTGACGGCCTGTAGCAATTGCGCGACTCCGTCGGCGCCGCTAAGGTCGGCTACCGCGGCGCGCGGGCGCGCGCCAGGGACGTCATTTTGCAGGCGGGCGATGGCTTCACTGACGCTGCGCTCGCTCCGCCCGTTAACGATCACCTCCGCGCCGCTGGCGGCCAGCCCTTTGGCAATCGCGTAGCCAATGCCGGCCGTTGACGCGGTCACCAGCGCCACTTTCCCCGATAGATCAATGTGCATAATGTAGGCCTTATGGTGGATGAAACAGACCCTTAAGCGTAGCAGTTGCTTATCATGCACACCGGGGATTGTCCGGCAAAAAAGGATTAATAACCGCTCTGTTTATTGACCAGATTTTTCAGCGGCAGGGCCTGCTGCTGGCGCTGAATATTGTCCAGCAGCTGGCGGGCAATCACCTCGACCGGGGCGATGGAGGCCATATGCGGCGTGACCACCACCTGCGGATGGTCCCACAGCGGGTCATCCTGGGGCAGCGGCTCGACCGGGAAGACATCCAGCACCGCCCCGGCCAGCTGACCGCTATCCAGCGCCTGCACCACATCGTCATTGACCATATGCTCGCCGCGCCCGCAGTTGATCAGCACCGCGCCTGGCGGGAGCTGGTCGAACAATGGTTGCGCGAGGATCCCGCGGGTCTGCTCGGTGAGCGGCAAAATGTTGATTAGCGCGTCCAGCTGGCCCAAAAAGGCCCCGGCCTGCGCCTCGCCGTGATAGCACTGGACGCCAGCAAGCTGCTTCTCGCTGCGCGCCCAGCCGGAAACACGATAACCGAGTGCGGCGAGATGGCTGGCAATGTAGCCGCCGATCTCCCCCAGCCCCATCACCCCGACGTGATAATCGGCGGCGGCGCGCTGGGGATCGATCTTCCAGATCCGTTGGCGTTGATGCGCCAGGGCGCGGTCAAAATGGCGCTGGAACCACAGTACGCCCCACAGCGCATACTCGAACATGCCGTGGCGAAAATCTTCATCGACGACCCGGCATAATGGAACGTCGCTGGCGAAAACCGCCTCCGGGAGATGGTCCACACCTGCCGATGCGGCCTGGATTAATTGCAGAGCCGGTGAACGGGTCAGCAGGTCCGGGTCGGGGAACCAGCAACTGGCATACTGCGCGTCGCTGGCGGCCGGATGATCGGGCAGCACCGCCGTCACTTCGGGGAAACGCTGCAACGCGTCGCAAATCTCGCGGGCATAGTTCTGGTCGTTGCAATCGACGACGATAGTAAGGTTTGGCATAGGCGTTAGTCTTTATAAGAAGTGTCGAGACGGTCGAGGCGGCGCAACCACGCTTGCCAGACCTGCTGGCGCTCATGCTCCACGCCCATCAGCTGCTCGCAGGCGTGCTGGCTCAGGTGGGGCGGAATGGTGTGGATCGGGCTGAGCGGGGCGAGCTGCGCGGTCGCCATCTGAATTTCGCAGGCGCGGTTGAGGTAGTACATGATGTAAAACGCGTCGGCAACGGTGCGCCCCACCGACAGCAGCCCGTGGCTCTGTAAGATCATGGCGATGTTATCCCCCAGCGAGCGCTGAATGCGCGCACGCTCGTCGAGGTCAAAGGCGACACCTTCATAGGGGTGATAGCCGACACGCTGATAAAACTCAGTGCTGATCTGGTTGAGCTGCAGTAAGCCATCCTGACAGGCGGCGACCGCCATTCCCGGCAGCGTATGGGTGTGGATGACGCAATGCGCATCCTCCCGTGCCATATGAACCGCGCTGTGGATGGTAAACCCGGCGGAGTTTGCCGGGGCGTGGCCGGCCACCACTTTCCCCTGCATATCGACGACGATCAGATTGCTGGCGGTCACCTCATCGAACATCATGCCGAACGGGTTAATCAGAAAGCGCGGTTCGCCGTCGCCGGGCAGGCGCACGGAAAAGTGGGTGTAGAGCGTATCTTCCCAGCCAAACAGCGCCGCAAGGCGGTAGGCGGCTGCCAGATCCTGGCGTAGTTCACGTTCAGTCGTCATTTATTGCACTCCCATAAATTCACGTATGCGGCCTAGCGCCGGGCCATCCGCGTTATCACGAATGCGCTGCGGGTGGACATCGCTGACCACGACGCCGTTTTCCATCATCACTACCCGGTCAGAAATCGATAAGGCGAAGTCCATCTCATGGGTGACGATGAGCATCGTCATGCCTTCGCGGGCGAGGGACTGGATCACCTTCAGCACTTCGCCAACCAGTTCCGGATCCAGCGCCGAGGTGGGTTCGTCAAACAGCATGATGTCCGGTTTTAAGGCCAGCGCCCTGGCGATGGCGACGCGTTGTTGTTGGCCGCCGGAGAGCTGCCACGGGTATTTCTCGGCATGGGCCAGCAGCCCGACGCGGTCCAGCAAATAAAGGGCCTGCGCTTTGGCGACGTCGCGGTCAACCAGCTTGTGGTACAGCGGGGCGAGCATTACGTTGTCGAGCACCGTGCGATGGGGGAACAGGTTAAAGCTCTGGAACACCATGCCGATACGCCGCACGCCGGCGCGCATCTGCGGTTTATCGACGATTGCCGCCCCTTTGAGGTAGTCTTCGCCGTACAGCACGATCTCCCCGGCATCAATGCTTTCAAGGGCGTTGATGGTGCGGATAAGGGTGGTTTTACCGGAGCCGGATGGCCCGATAATGCTGATGACCTGGCCGTTTTCGACTTTCAGGTCGATGCCTTTCAGCACCTGATGCTGGCCCCAGGATTTTTCGATAGCCCGCAGGTCGAGCGCCGGCGGCGTGCCGCTGGTGGGCTCGGCTTTGACGGTCTGCTGCGGCGCTTTCAGAGTACTGCGCAGGGCGTCACATTCGGCGTCGTTGTAGGTTTGCGGACGCTTTTGCTGAATATCCAGCATGTTTTCCAGCGCCCGGAACAGCCAGGTAAAGAGAGTCACCACCATCACGTAGTAAACCGCGACCGCCAGCAGCGTCTCCATCACGAGGAAGTTCTGCGCATACAGCCGTTGGCCGGTGAGCAGCAGTTCCGGTAATGAAATGACCGACAGAATCGAGCTGAGCTTAATAATGGTGATGTATTCGTTAATCAGCGTGGGTAACGAAATCCGAAACGCCTGCGGAATAATAATTAAGCGTTGGATCCCGATAAAGCTGAAGCTTAATGCGTGACCGGCTTCGCCTTGCCCTTTGGCCACCGACAGTAAACCGCCGCGATGGATCTCTGCCATATAGGCCGCTTCGGTGACGGTCATTGACACCAATCCGGCAATAAACGGAATACCGAGCAACGGTTGGGTCACCGGGAAGAGCTGCGGCAGGTTATAGACAAATACCAGCAGCACCATTAACGGCACGCTGCGGAAAAACCAAATATAGAGTTCGACGGGAACCTTCAGCCAGCGCGGGCCGGAGAGCTTGGCACAGGCTAAAAGAAAACCCAGTATCAGGCCAATAAACCAGGACAATGAACTGACGACCACCACCGTGACACACGCCTGCCAGAATGCCCCAACGCTAAATAATGAGAAAAAGTATCCCCAATCGAACTCCATACCGACTCCTGTTTCTTATGGTTTTATTGTATTAATCGATGCGTTCTAAATTGTATTTCTTGATGATGGCGTCATATTTGCCGTTGGCTTTTAAGGTGGCCAGCGCCGATTTAATCGCGGTCACCAGTTCGCTATTGCCTTTGGCGATATAAATTCCCAGCGGTAATGGATACACCAGTCGTGTGGAGCTGATGGCCAGGCGGCCACGGCTTTTATCGACGATGATCTGCGCCGCCGGAGCGATTTCGACCTGCGCGCTGATATTTTTCGACAGCAGGGCCTGGGAGACTTCCGGCGAAGTCGGGAACTCTGAAATACTGATCGCCGGTTTGCCGTTTTTCAGGCAGTACTCATCAGAGTGGGTTTTCAGGCTGGTCACCCACGAGGTTCCCTGCTGCAGGCCAACCTTCACGCCACACAACTCATCTTCCGTCTTCGGCTGCACATCGCCGCCTTTGAGGGCAACGATCGCTGCGCCGGACAGGGCATACGGGATCGCATCGGCCTGTTTCAGGCGTTCCGGGGTGATATACATCCCGGAGATCACCGCGTCGTACTTCTTACCAATGCCTAAAATCAGGCTGGTGAATTTGGTATCGATCAGCTGCGGTTTGGCTTTCAGCTGCTCGGCAATCAGCGCGGCAAAATCCGGATCGAGGCCAACGATGTTGTTGTTGCTGTCGTAAGATTCAAACGGCGGATAGGTGACCTCCATGCCCACTTTAAAGACGCCATTGGTCAGCAGCTCTGCGGCGTGGGTCAGCGGGGAAAAGCAGGCGGTGACGGCGATAGCTAAAGCCACACGGCGCGAGAACTTCTTAAGCGTTTTTTTCATCATTTATCCTCACGGGTTATTAACGGTTTTTTGCTGTGCTTGTTTTTTCAGGTGGCCAAAGGTGTTGGTGCCGCGGGCGCGCTCCGGCAGCTGCAGCTCGCCTTTGGTGACTTTCTCGCGCAGGTAGCGATAGGTCTGCAGCGCCTGGCTCCACATATGTTCGCCGATGCTTAATTCCTGGTATTCGCCTGCTTCTCCGGCGGCCAAAAAGGTCGGCAGCGGGCGGATGAGCGTGTGATAATCACAGGCGAAAAACAGCGGGAAGGAGTAGCGTTCCTGCGGCACCTTGCGAACCCGGTGTGCTGTAGCAACAAATGTGCCAGCGCTCAGCACTTCCAGCATGTCGCCGATATTGATCACGAACGCCTCTTCTTCTGCGGCGTTCTTCTGCGGCGGCGCATCGATCCAGACGCTATCTTCATTCAGCACTTCAAGGCCCGGCTGGTCAGCGAGCAGCAGGGTGAAGCACTCGTAATCGGTGTGTGCACCAATACCGGGAACATCTTCGGCACTGGCATCAAAGGGATAGTGGATCAGGCGCAGCTTTGCCGGCGGGCAGGTGACCATCTCCTTGAAGTAGCCTTCCGGCAGGCCCAGCGCGAGGGCAAAGGCGTCAAACAGGCGATGGCCAAGGGCGAACACCGCCTCGTAGTAGGCCAGTACCCGGGATTGAAACTCCGCCAGTTCCGGCCACTCGTTGGCGCCAATCAGCGGCGTACCGGCCAGCACAAACGGGTGGTCGGCGGCGGCCTGGAAACCAATATCAAAAGCCTCTTTATGATCCGGTTTACCGGAACCATAAATCTCTTCCCCTTCAGGAACATAGCCTTTATGGCTGGCTGAACGGCCGATGTAGTACTGCATTTTTTGATCCATCGGCAGGGCGAACAGTTCTTTGGCTGCGCTGCGGACTCCGGCGATCAGTTCAGGGGCAATACCGTGGCCGGTAATATAGAAAAAGCCGACTTCACGCGCCGCCTGGCCAATCGCATCGGCCACGGTCTGGCGCTCGGCAAGATCGTCGCTGAGAAGAGCGCTGATATTAATGGTCGGTAATTCAGTGAAAGAACTTTTTGCAACGCTCATCTCTAAATCTCCTTGTCGGTGAGGGATAAAAAGTCGGCAAACTGCTGCTGTTGCCGGGTCGCCATCCACGCATTCAGCGACCACAGGTCAGCGACCGGGACGTTGGTGAACGGCAGATGATGCAGATAGCCATCGGGGCCAAACTCAGGGGTCAGCGTGGTGTACTGATAGCCGCGCTGGCGCTGCGAGTGCCAGATTTGCTGCCAGATACGCTGCTGGAAATCCAGCGCGGTGCGATATTCCGGCGCCGCCGGATGAGGCACCTGCGGTCCCTGGTCGTAACCGGCGCGCGCCTGGGTGTGGTGCACGCGGTCGATAAAGGCGCTGAAATCATCGCAAGGGTCATCCAGCAGGCGCTCGCTGACCACAATCCAGTGGCTGATGTCGGCGGTAAATCGCAGCTGTGGCAACTGGGCGATAATCTCGAGGGTCAGCCACGGGCTGTACAACGAGGTGGCGCGGTGGGTTTCAAAGCTGCAGGTCAGCTCGTACGCCGTTGCCAGCTCGTGGGCCTTGCCGAGAAAATCCACCTGCTGCGCCAGCGGCCAGCGGTCGTTGCCGGCTAGCAGATTGACGAAGCGCGGGTTCAGCGACTTTGCCTCATCAAAGCGGCTTTTTAAGCGCTCAAGATGCTGCTGCGGGGTTTCGGCCTGCGCCGGGATCACGCTGCCGCCGCTGAAGACAATGGCAATGTACTCCAGCGCGGACTCGTGCAACTGTTGGGCCAGCGCCTGGCGCGCGTCGGTGGTCAGCGGGACGCGAGCCTCGATGCCGCAGCAGCCGACCGCTTTCAGCTCGCTGAGCGTTTGTTGCCACGGGGTGGTGACGCCCCAGAGCGTGCGAAAAACCTTGAGTTGCATGGTCTGGATCCTTATGGGTATTTCACGCCGGGCAGCACGCAGAGCATTTCATACAGCAGGTTGGCCGCCAGTTGGGAGGTGTTGCCGCTGACGTCGTAGGGCGGCGAGACTTCAACCAGGTCGCAGCCAATCAGGTTCAGGCCGCGGCAGCCGCGGACGATTTCCAGCGCCTGAATGGAGGTCAGACCGCCGACTTCCGGCGTCCCGGTGCCGGGCGCCCAGATCGGATCGAGGCTGTCGATATCAAAGCTCAGATAGACCGGGCCATCGCCCATCTGCTCACGCACTTCGGCCATCAGCGGAGCCAGGGATTTGTGCCAGCACTGTTCCGCCTGCACCAGACGGAAGCCCTGATCGACGCCCCACTGGAAGTCGCCGGCGGCGTAACCCTGGGCACGTTGACCAATCTGCACCACCCGTTTGAGATCCAGCAGGCCCTCTTCCACCGCGCGGCGGAAGGTGGTGCCGTGGGCGATTTTTTCCCCGAACATCTCATCGTTGGTATCAGTATGGGCATCCACATGAATCAACCCGACCGGGCCGTGTTTCTTGGTCAGGGCGCGCAGAATCGGCAGGGTGATGGTGTGGTCACCGCCGAGGGTCAGCGGGATCAGCGGGAAACTATTTAATCCCGTGTAGTAATCCTCGATAATCTGCACCGATTTCAGCAGGCTGTAGGTGTTGATCGGCACGTCACCGATATCGGCAACCGATAAAGATTCAAAAGGCGCCGCGCCGGTCGCCATGTTGTAGGGGCGAATCATCACCGATTCAGTACGGATATAGCGTGGCCCGTAGCGAGTGCCGGAGCGCTGGGAGGTACCGATATCCAGCGGGATGCCCACGAATGCCGCATCAAGTCCCTGTAAATCTTCAATAAATGGCAGGCGCATCATGGTTGCGCGGCCGCCAAAACGTGGCATCTCGTTGCCACCCTGTGGTTGATGAAAGACGTTATCCATTTCAGCTCCTGAATCTGATACACAAATGCTCGACAGGGAGATAGTGCGAAAGATGTGCTGGACTTTAAATCGTCTGCTGTAAATACTTAGTTCATTTATTGGTGAACTAAATATGCTTAACGACGGCAGTCTCAATATTCGACAGCTGCAGGTTTTTGAGGCGGTGGCCCGCCTTGAGAGCTACAGCCGGGCCCAGCAGGAGCTGGGGATTTCGGTGTCGGCGATCAGCAACGCCATGTCTCAGCTGGAAACGCAGCTCGGGTTCAGCCTGTGTCAGCGCGGGCGTGGGGGCTTTGCCTTGACCGAGAAAGGCCAGCAGTTTTTACAGCAGGCGATTCGGGTGCTCAGCGAGCTGAACGAGCTGGAGCGCCAGTCGTCGCTGCTGAAGGGCGAGCACAGCGGCACCATTTGCATTTCGACGCTGGACTCGATCGAAACCGAAACCGCGCTGTCGCTGCCGGTGGTGCTGCGCAGCTTCAGCGATAAGTTTCCCCATGTGCATATCAAGCTGATTATCCGCACTCCGGCGGAGCAGCTGAACGGCGTGCTGAACAACCATATTGATTTGGCGATCGGCAGCTATAACTCCCAGGTGCATAACATCATCAGCGAGCCGCTGTACCGTGAACAGCACTGGCTCTACTGCAGCGACCTGCACCCGATGTTCTTCAGTCGCCAGCTCGATAAAGACCAGATCAGCCAGTGCCCGCTGGTGACCCGCAGCTACTGGAATACCAGCGACCTGCGCCGCCGTGGCTTTAGTAAAGGTAGCGCCACCGTCGAAACCGTGGATGCCCAGTTGCTGCTGATCCTGTCGGGGAAATATATCGGCTATCTTCCCGAGCACTACGCCTGGCCGTGGATCAAAGAGAACCGGCTGCGGGTGCTGTTGCCCAACGAGTTTGGCTTCCAGTCGCCGTTCTCGGCGATCTGCAAGCGCGGGCGCAGCAACGAGCCGTATCTGAAAGAGTTTCGTAATTTACTGAAAAAGAACACGGTGGCCAGGCCGAAGTGGAACTACTAGACGGCAGTTCAGAGCGGGTGGGGAGAATGCCAGCCGCAGGGGCTGGCATGTAAGCTATGCGGGAGGCTTATTTCGTCGGGCACAGTGCCGGGTCGAAGACCGTTTTCCAGTCCTGTTTCATGTCGACCACCGTCCAGCCTTTGGCTTTGGCTTCCGGCAGGGCCTCCACCAGCTTACCGCTGGCGGGCGGATGGCTGTCGTAGGCGTACTCGCGTGCTGCATCGGTGTGGTGGACCAGCAGGCCGAAGGCTTTGTAATCCGGATTGGCGGCGGCGTACTGCAGCATCTGCAGGTCGCCATCGCTGTTACCGAAGGCGCCGACCGGGCGATGCCCCATAAACAGATGGATCGCCACCGGTTTGTTGGCCTTATCGTCATTAAAGGCGCCCTGCATGGTCTTGCGGATTTGCGTGCCGTCAGCGCTCAGGGAAAATTCGCCCAGCGCAAATGAACCGACCACCTGCTCAGGCGGGATCCCGTACATCTTCTGCGACATCACACGCATAAAGTCGATGCCGCCGCCGGAAATAATCCAGGTTTTAAAGCCGTTCTCGCGCAGATAATCAAGCAGCTGGCGCATTGGCTGATAGCCCATCCGATCGTAGCGGCAGCCAAAACGCTTATCTTTATGCGTCTCCAGCCAGGTCGCGACCCGGCGATCGAATTCATCGGTGGTGATCCCGCTATGGGTTAACGCCAGCAGCTTCATCAGCCCTTTATCGCCGGCTTTCACTACGGTTTTCAGATCGTTGGTCAGCACGGCGTTGATCAGCGGGTCCTTTTTCCACTCCGGGTGCTCGGGGGCCTGACGGACAATTTCATCGAGGATGAACTGGATCTGGAAGGTCAACGGCGCCTCTGGCCACAGCGTTCCGTCGTTATCAAATACCACGTAGCGTTTGTCTGCCGGGATAAAATCGGGGCTACCCTGTTGCGTGGCATGCTGCACCCATTGCTCTATCGACTGTTTTGCCGCGGTGTCATTCCAGGCGGAAAGAGGGTCGGCATGGGCGGCGGTCGCACATCCCAGCAGCAAGGCACAGGCCAGTAGGTTTTTTTTCATTGTTTTCTCCTGTTCATAGGGGCTAATTCAGGGAGCGACACCGGGGACCAGAAGCGCTGCCAGCGGTGCAGCAACCAGACCAGGCTCTGGCGCAGCGGTCGACGGGCAAACCAGCCTGCGGCGGCTAGCACTATCAGTGTGAGCACAATCAGGGCTGTCTGCCATTTTTCGTCGTTGCGACGTCCTTCTGTAAGTATCCCGGGAAACCGGACCATTCACTTTTAGAGATCTTCCGACATACTGATTATGTCCTCTGAGGAGATCACCATGCGTAAAGCGCGATTCACCGAACACCAGATCATTGCCGTTCTGAAGTCCGTCGAAGCCGGACGTACCGTTAAGGATGTCTGCCGTGAAGCCGGTATCTCAGAAGCCAGTTATTACAACTGGAAAGCGAAATTTGGCGGGATGGAAGCCTCTGATATCAAAAAGATGAAAGATCTCGAGGACGAAAATCGTCGTCTCAAACAGATGTTTGCCGATCTCAGCCTTGAATGCCGGGCCCTGAAAGACGTTATCGAAAAAAGCTTTAAAACCAGCGATAAAGCGTGAACTCGTCAGCTATCTGACGGCACAATTTGCCATGAGTTTACGCCAGGCCTGCAGGACATTATCGCTGAGCAGGACTGTGTATTTTTACCAGCCCGATATCTGGCGTGATGAACCGGTGATCCAGGCGCTGACTGAGCTGGCAGAGCGCTACCCGCGGTATGGTTTTAAGAAGCTGTTCAAGTTAGTGCGCAGGCAGGGTAACGCCTGGAACCATAAACGCGTTCACCGGATTTACCGCCTGCTGAAACTAAATTTTCGCCGCAAGGGAAAGCAACGTTTGCCAGTACGCAACCCGGTGCCACTGGTGACGCCAGAAGCGCTGAACCAGAGCTGGTCCATCGATTTTATGCACGATGCGCTGGTGTGTGGCAGACGCTTCCGGACCTTCAATGTGGTTGATGACTTTAACCGCGAGGCTCTCGCCATAGAAATCGACCTGAATATCCCGGCGCAGCGGGTGGTCAGAGTGCTGGACAGGATCGTGGCAAACCGGGGCTACCCGCTGAAGATGCGGATGGACAACGGACCCGAACTGGTCTCACTGGCGCTGGCACAATGGGCTGAGGAACATGGTGTGATGCTGGAATTTATAAGGCCGGGTAAGCCGACACAGAATGCCTTCATCGAGCGTTTTAACCGGACGTACCGGACAGAAATTCTGGATTTTTATCTGTTCAGAACCCTGAATGAAGCACGGGAAATCACAGAGCGCTGGCTGACGGAATATAACAGCGAGCGGCCTCATGAATCCCTGAATAACCTGACACCGGAAGAGTACCGGCTAATGGCGGAAAAACCGGAACTCTCAAAAAGTGCGTGGAACTAAAACAGGTGTGCTTACAGGAAGCCTTGCTCGTTAAGGGCCGTACTGGCGATAGATCGCAGGCCATGCGAAACCAGCACTCCGGCGAAGCCCGCACGCTTTAGTGATGCGTTAACCGTCTGACTATTCATTGGTTGCTTTGGTTTGATACGGCTGGGAAAAATGAATTCCCGATTGCCACTTAACGGCTTCATCATTTCCAGAACAGAGATGGCTTCATCAGACAATGGCACAGTATGGTCGCGGTTCATTTTCATGCGTGATGCAGGAATCTTCCACTCTCGCGCTTCTATGTCTACCTCTTCCCAACGAGCTTCAGCCGCTTCGGCAGGGCGGGTAATAGTAAGAAGTTGCCACATGAACAGGCAGCGTGTGGAAAGGCTTATGCTGGTTGTTCGCATTGTCTGCATCAGTTGAGGTAGCTGATCCGGTCGAATGCTGGGCATGTTCTTTTTCTGAGGCTTCTCGAAGGCTTTACCGATATTAACGCTGGGAACAGCATCAATCAGCCCTGTGTTTTGGGCATAGATCATGACCTCATTAATGCGCTGGCACAGGCGACGGACGGTTTCTAATGCTCCTCTGGCCTGAACAGGTTGAACGGCCTGAACCAGTGTATGAGCTTTAATATCTGTAATGCTAACGTCGCCAATCGCAGGGAAGACATCTCTCTCAAGAGAGCGCCAAATATCCTCTGCATAGTCCTCAGTTACGCTGGCTTTCTTCACATTCCACCATCGTTCAGCTACGAGTTGGAAAGTATTGGTTTTAGCCTCCAGCGAACTGCGAAGTTGTTCTTGATGATGTTCCTGAGGGTCGATTTGTTTCGCCAGAAGAGAACGAGACTCTGCGCGATAGTTTCTGGCATCGGCAAGAGTAACTGACGGGTAGGGGCCTATGCTCTTCTTCGCACGTTTCTTGGTGACAGGGCGAATGTAGCGAAACTGCCAGATTTTACTCCCGCTGCATTTGATCAGTAGCTCAAGGCCATCGCCATCATAGAGAACGTAGTCCGCTTTCTTGGGTTTAGCAGATTCGATTTCTTTAACGGATAGAGGTTTGGTTTGTCTTGCCATTGCCGGATTTCCATAGTGTTAGGCACCTCAAAAACAATAAAGATTTATGAGGTGCCTAACAAGGTGCCTAACAAGGTGCCTAACAAGGTGCCTAAAAGGTTCGGATTTAATTAGTTGAGTTCAGACTTCGCGGGACAAATTGAGGGCACAAAAAAGCCCGCAGGGCTTGCGCCGTGCGGGCTCTTAGGACTTCATCGGATGACTCTGGTAATCACCGATGGAGAATTTTGGTGGAGCTGGCGGGAGTTGAACCCGCGTCCGAAATTCCTACATCCTCGGTACTACATGCTTAGTCAGTCTTTACATTCGCCTGGCACCTGCGGATTGACACGCCACTACCAGACTAGCCTGATTAGTTTTAACGCTTCAACCCCAGGCAGGATTTCCACGCGATCTCTTTTGGGTTTGACCTCTCTTGAATCCCCGTCTTAAGAGCGGAAGCTAGGGAGAGAGGGCTCAGAGCAGGTTATTAAGCTGCTAAAGCGTAGTTTTCGTCGTTTGCGACTATTTTTTTGCGGCTTTTTACGAGGCCAACCGCCCCTCGGCATGCACCTTGGGTTTCGCAAATCCCGTCGAATCCAGAATCAGCCCCAATGTGTTACGGCAAGTATAACAGATTAGTGAATGCGGTTACTAGTACTGCGTAGGATGATTATTACGGGGGAGTGGGCAAAAAAGCAGCATCAACAACGATATAGCGCAGAAGGGCCAGCTGGGCTGGCCCTGAAGAGGGGATTAGCGGCCTGCGTGTTTCATAATGCGCGCTTTATCCAGCGCCCACTCACGATCTTTGAGGTCGGTACGCTTATCGTGCTGTTTTTTACCTTTCGCGACGCCGATTTTCACTTTGCACCAGGCGTTCTTCCAGTACAGTGACAGGGCCACAACGGTATAGCCTTCACGGTTGATACGGCCATACAGGTTATCCAGCTCGCGCTGATTGAGCAGCAGCTTACGGGTACGGGTTGGATCGCACACGTAGTGGGTGGAGGCCACGGCCATCGGCGTAAAGTTTGCGCCGAACAGATAGGCCTCGCCATCTTTCAGGATAACGTAGCTGTCGCCGATGTTGGCTTTGCCAGCGCGCAGAGATTTAACTTCCCACCCTTGCAGAGCAAGACCAGCCTCGTATTCATCTTCGATAAAGTATTCATGGCGGGCGCGTTTATTCAGCGCAATGGTGGCTGATCCAGGTTTGTGGGCTTTTTTCTTGGTCATAATGTCCTGAAGTCATTGCTAAACGGGAACACAGTACCTCAATCCATCCTGCGAGGTGTAATGCGCTATCTTAGCACGAGTTGTGGCACAGCGTTTTTTTTAGCGCCAGATAAATGATATTATTTGCGCCGTGTTTAAATGTGGAACTTGCTATGCCTCAGATTAGCCGTACTGCGCTGGTGCCTTTCAGCGTGGAACAGATGTATCAACTCGTGAATGACGTGAAGTCCTATCCTGATTTCTTGCCTGGCTGCACCGGGAGCCGTGTGCTGGAATCTGGGCCGACGCAAATGATGGCGGCGGTTGATGTGTCTAAGGCAGGCATCAGCAAGACGTTCACCACTCGCAATACGCTTACCAGCAACCACAGCATTTTGATGAGTCTGGTCGATGGCCCGTTTAAGAAATTGATTGGTGGCTGGAAGTTTATCCCGTTAAGCCCCGATGCTTGCAAAATTGAGTTTCACCTCGATTTTGAATTCACCAATATGCTGATCGAGATGGCGTTTGGCCGCATCTTTAAAGAACTGGCGATAAACATGGTGCAGGCATTCACCGCCCGGGCCAAAGAGGTTTATCGTGTCGGCTAAAATTGTGGTTGAAGTGGCCTATGCGCTGCCGGAAAAACAGTATTTGCAAAGCGTGAAGCTGGAAGAGGGGGCGACCGTCGAGCAGGCGATTCAGGCCAGCGGCCTGCTGACTCTGCGCGACGATATCGATCTGACCAAAAATAAGGTCGGGATATACAGCCGTCCCGCTAAGTTGCACGATACGGTGCATGATGGCGACCGGGTAGAGATTTACCGCCCACTAATTGCGGACCCGAAAGAGTTGCGACGCCAGCGCGCGGAAAAAAGCGCCGACAAGTAACTGTCGTAACCGTGGTGATAAAAAAAGCGCTCAATGAGCGCTTTTTGCATTTCTGGACCGATATTTATCCGATTACTCGTTAGTCAGTGCCGGTTTGTTATCAATATTGGTTAACACGCCGCTGCTATCGAACGTCAGCGTCAGTGTCTGCTGGGTAATTTTTTCATGCCCAGGCTGCTGACGGAACACATAGAACCAGGTGTTGGTGCCAAACGGATCCGACATCATTGGGGTACCCAGCGCATAAGCAACCTGTTGTTGCGTCATGCCGACACGAATTTTTGCTACGTCGTTGGGTGCCAGATAGTTACCCTGGTTGATATCAGGACGGTAAACCACTCGTTCCAGAGTGGAACAGCCTGCGGTCAACATGAGAAGAACCGCTGCGGCAGCAGTCAGCGTTTTACAGCGCATAGTGATTTTATTCCTTTTCGGGCCCGAGCAGTACGTGGCTCATCTGTAATATGCCGATAATAATAGACCTTTGCCCGGTTGGAAACCTTCGACTGCAGGTCTTGCGGCAATTTGCTGTTCACTATGACTCTGCGAAATTCAAAAAGTTTACGCGGCGAGCAACTCTTTCGCGTTGGCGAGGGTGTTGCGCGTAACTTCGCTACCGCCCAGCAGGCGCGCCAGCTCCTGAAGTCGCGCCTTTTTATCTAACGGATGCATGTGCGTTTCTGTCATTTCGCCATCGGTCTCTTTGCAGACATAAAAATGATGGTGGCCACACCCGGCGACCTGCGGCAGGTGAGTGACGCACATTACCTGAGTGGATTCGCCTAGCTGACGCAGCAGTTTACCGACCACCGCTGCCGTCGGGCCGCTGATACCGACATCGACCTCATCGAAAATCAGGGCCGGGGTTTCCATCTTACGGGCGGTAATGACCTGGATAGATAACGCGATGCGCGAGAGTTCGCCGCCGGAGGCCACTTTCGCAATCGGCTGCAGCGGTTGCCCCGGGTTGGTGGTGACGCGGAACTCAATGCGGTCAGCCCCTTCGGCAGTAAGATGACGCTCATCGAAGGCTACATCGATGGCAAACACCCCGTGAGGCATGGAAAGTGAGTGCATACTTTCAGTAATCAGCTGAGTCAGCTCTTCTGCACTGCGTTGACGCAGGTCGTGCAGCTGGCGGGCGGTCTCCAGCGCCAGTTGATGATGTTCGACGACGCTATGGCTCAGGGATTCCAGCGAGCCGGCGCTATCGTCCAGCAGGCGCTGCTCTTCCAGCAGGGCCTGATAAAATGCCGGGAGCTCTTCCGGGGTGATCTGATGCTTCCGCGCCAGTGCTATCTGGCGGGAGATGCGTTGCTCCAGCTCGAACAGGCGGTTCGGGTCGAGATCCAGGCGGTCGTGATAGTGACGTAGTTCGTCGGTGGCTTCGCTGAGCTGAATGGCCGCTTCTTCGAGCATGTCCAGCACGCCGGAGAGCTTGCTGTCCATGCCAGCGAGTTCGGTCACCAGTTGCCTGGCGGTGTAGAGCTGGCTCTGCAGGTTAGCTTCTTCGCTATCGGCGAGTACCGTCAGCGCGTGCTGGCAGGTGGTCAGCAGCTGGCCGCTGTTGGCCAGACGCTTATACTCTTCGTCGATTTGCTCGTACTCACCCGCTAGCGGGTTGAACTCATTGAGCTCTTTTAACTGGTATTGCAGCAGGTCGGCCCGTGCGGCGCGCTCCTGGCTTTGTTGCTGATGTTGCGCCAGCTCGCGGCAGCTTTGGTGCCACTGGTGGTAATGTTCAGCCATGCGCTGAGTAAGCGCATACTCACAGGTGTAACCATCGAGCAGCGCTTTTTGATGTTCGGGACGGGTCAGCCGCTGGTGTGCATGCTGGCCGTGGATCTGGATAAGCAACTGGCCGAGTTCACGCAGCTGGGAGAGCGGGACGGCGGTGCCGTTAATAAAGCCCCGGGAGCGGCCATCTGTGCTGATAACGCGGCGTAGTAAACACTCACACCCGCTTTCAAGCTGGTTCTCTTCCAGCCAGCGCTGGGCCGCCGGTGTATCTTTCAAGGCGAAGCGGGCGCAAAGGTCTGCACGGCTGGCGCCACGTCGCACCATGTCTGCTTCTGCTCTTCCGCCAAGGCACAGCCCCAGCGCATCGATGGCGATAGATTTCCCGGCACCGGTTTCCCCGGTGATCGCGGTCATGCCGCTGTGAAAATCAATTTCCAGTTCACGAACGATAGCAAAATTACTGATGGTGAGTTGCGCCAGCATAGCCGCCTTCCTGTATGAAAAACCATTACTGTGTTTTCGTACAGTATAAACTGGTTTTTTATCCAGTAAAGAGGCGGCAGTAAAAATCAGAACAATTTTTTAGACCAGCCAAGCTTGGTACTCAATGTATTGAAATAGCTGTAATCTTTGGGGTGAATGAGATTCAGGTGATAATCGCAGCGGTGGATCAGTACATCTTCGCCGTCCTGAATCGGCAGCGCTATCTGGCTGTCACAGCTGATCTCCAGATCGCTGCAGCGCTGGGAGAAGCGCAGGCGGATGGTGCTGTCGCCGTTAATCACCAGCGGGCGGGCCGATAGCGTATGCGGGAACATCGGGACCAGGGTAATAGCGTCCAGTGACGGCGTCAGAATCGGGCCGCCGGCGGACAGCGAGTAGGCGGTCGAGCCCGTTGGGGTGGAGATAATCAGGCCGTCCGAGCGCTGGGAGAAGGCAAACACCTCATCAATGTAGACCTCAAACTCAATCATATGCGCGACTTTGCCCGGGTGCAGCACCACTTCATTAATCGCGGTGCTGATGCGTTTCTGACAGTCTTGCTGGCACACCTGCGCTTCCAGTAAAAAGCGTTTTTCGGAGATGTAGTGGCCTTCCAGTACGTCCGCGAGCTGCTGCAAGGCGTTATCCGGGTCTAGGTCGGTCAGAAAGCCGAGATTGCCGCGGTTAATGCCGATAACGTTGATATCGTAACGCGCCAGGGTCCGCGCTGCGCCGAGCATGTTGCCGTCGCCGCCGACCACCACCGCCAGATCCGCCTGCTGACCAATTTCGGCCAGCGTGCCGGTTTTGACATTGCTAAGCTGAAGTTCATGCGCGATCTGTTGTTCGACCAGGACCTCGTAGCCTTTGCCGCTTAACCAGCGCCAGAGCATTTCATGTGTGGTCAGCGCGGTTGGGTGACGAGGGTGTCCCACAATGCCTATACACTTGAAATGATTCTTCATGTTCTGGATGTCCTTGCGTTAAATGAATGATGACAATCTGACGGCTTCCCTTGAAACCCGGAAACGGATCCCCATAATAAGCGAAGTTAGCGAGATGAATGCGAAAAAAAACGCGGAGAAATTCATGAGTAGTAAAGAACAGAAAACGCCTGACGGGCAAGCCCCGGAAGAAATTATCACGGAACAGCACGAGAGCGTTGAGGCTGTTGAGCCTGAAGTTTCGGCTGAGCAGGTGGATCCGCGCGATGAAACAATTGCGAATCTGGAAGCACAGCTTGCTGAAGCACAGAAACGTGAACTGGAAGTGAAACTGCGTGCGAAAGCCGATGAAGATAACCTGCGTCGTCGTACCGAACTGGATATCGAAAAAGCGCATAAATTTGCGCTTGAGAAGTTCGTCAACGAGCTGCTGCCGGTTATCGACAGTCTGGATCGCGCACTGGAAGTTGCGGACAAAGCCAACCCTGACATGGCCTCAATGGTCGAGGGTATCGAGCTGACGCTGAAGTCGATGCTGGATGTTGTGCGCAAATTCGGCGTGGAAGTGATTGCCGATACCAACGTACCGCTGGATCCTAACGTCCATCAGGCCATCGCGATGGTTGAGTCTGACGATGTGGCTGCGGGCAACGTGCTGGGCGTGATGCAAAAAGGCTATACCCTGAACGGTCGTACCATTCGCGCGGCGATGGTTACCGTGGCAAAAGCGAAGTAATTCGCTTCCAAACGGCCGCCAGCCGGTGGCCGTTTTTCTCTTTCTCTTATCTTCAGCCCGTTTCCGGGGCAAAAAAACGGCGAACCCCAGGCCCGCCGTATCAAATTTGCCGGATGATTACTCGGCGACGCTTTCGCGAATGGGTTTGACCGGCATGACTTTGACCTGCTTAATCATGTTGTCCTGAACGTCGAGAATATCGATATCGTATTGCTCGATACGCACGCGCGTGCCGGGAACCGGTATCTCTTCCAGCGCTTCCAGAATAATACCGTTTACCGTCCGCGCTTCATCTTCCGGCAGATGCCAGTTAAAGGCTTTGTTGATTTCACGGACGTTGGCGCTGCCGTCGATAATCACCGTGCCGTCAGTTAGCGGCGTCACTTCTTCCGCCAGCGTAGGCGACATCGAGGTGGTGAAATCGCCGACGATCTCTTCGAGAATGTCTTCTACCGTTACCAGGCCCTGGATATCGCCATATTCATCGACCACCAGGCCGACTTTCTTCTTATTCCGCTGGAACTTCACCAGCTGTGTGCTGAGCGGCGTTCCTTCCGGGACGTAATAGATTTCATCGGCGGCGCGCAGCATCACCTCTTTGGTGAATTCTTTTTTCTCGGTCATCAGGCGGTAAGCTTCGCGCACGCGCAGCATGCTGATGGCGTCATCCAGCGAGCCGCGATACAACACAATGCGCCCGTGCGGGGAGTGGGTCAGCTGGCGAACGATGGCCTTCCAGTCGTCGTTAATATCAATTCCGATGATTTCATTACGCGGAACCATGATGTCGTCAACGCTGACCTTTTCGAGATCCAGCACCGACAGCAGCATGTCCTGGTTGCGGCGGGAGATCTGGGTCCGCGACTCGTTCACGATGGTGCGCAGCTCATCTTTGCTCAGCGCGCCGCTGACGATGATATCGGTTTTGATGCCCATCAAACGCATCAGCAGGCGGGTGATGGTGTTAAGAAACCACACCAGCGGCATCATCAGCACCTGTAACGGTGCCAGCAAGAAACTGCTGGGGTAGGCCACTTTTTCCGGATACAGCGCGGCGATGGTCTTCGGCAGGACTTCGGCAAAAACCAGCACCACAAAGGTCAATACGCCGGTGGCAATCGCCACCCCTGCATCGCCATACAGGCGCATACCGACAATCGTCCCGAGTGCGGAGGCGAGGATGTTGACGAGGTTGTTGCCGATCAGTACCAGGCTGATTAAGCGGTCTGGTTTACGCAGTAGTTTTTCGACACGCTTCGCCTGGCGGTTGCCCTGTTTGGCCATGTGGCGCAGACGGTAGCGGTTCAGCGTCATCATGCCGGTCTCTGAACCAGAGAAGTAGGCGGAGATGATCACCATGATGATCAGTGTGACGATCAGCGTGGTGGTAGATATGTGTTCCAGGGGGGACTCCTTAGCGCCTGACCCGGTGGGCTATTTGTCTCGATGATACCTGCCGGGCCAGGCTTGTAGTCTGGGTTAACTCATTAACTGTTGCAGCACGCGACTGCCGAAATAGGCCAGCGTCAGCAGTCCGGCCCCGGCGACGTTAAACCAGACGACCCGGCGACCGCGCCAGCCTTCATGATAATGTCCCCATAGCAGAACGATATAGACGAACCACGCCACGATCGACAGGACGGCTTTATCGATGTTTTCCGTGCTGAACAGATTCTGCATGTAGAACAGGCCGGTGCAGAGCGTCAGGGTCAGCAGAACCACGCCAACCTGGGTGATATGAAACATTTTACGCTCAATACTCATCAGCGGTGGCATTTCATGGCTGAAAGCGAGTTTTTTGTTTTTCAGCTGATAGTCAATCCATGCCAGCTGCAGCGCGTACAGCGCGGCAATGATCAGCGTCGCGTAAGAGAACAGCGACAGACCGATATGCACCAGCATCCCCGGCGTGGTTTCGAGGTGGGTGATGTATTCGTTGGGGACGAAGGTGGCGAAAGCCAGATTAATTAGCGCAAATGCATAGACGATGGGCAGTAGCAGCCAGCCACGATTGCGTGACGCTACAATCGTCATCACCGTACAGATCATCAGGCTCACCAGCGAGCCGACGTTAAGCAGGCTCAGATTTTGCCCGCTCTCGCCGCCGGGGAAAATACGTGACTCCAGCGCAAAAGCATGACAAATCAACGCAATTGTTGCGGAAAGTATCGCCATCCGCCGCCAGCTACTGTTTTTTTGCAGTAAGCCGGGGACGATCAGCGCAAGGCTGATGGAATAGGCGACAAGCGCGAGTAGAGCAAAAACAGGCATATGGGCGTCGACTGTTGACTAAATAAGTAAGAAAGATAAGCAGTATAGCGTTACGCGACGTCTGCTCCAACCGTTGCATCACATCGCGCTGCATGTCGTGTTATACTGCGCCAAATCCGTGTTTTTCGTGTCGCTACCGCGACCGACAGTTTCCACCTCAGGCGAGAGACAATGTTTGATAATTTAACCGATCGTTTGTCGCGTTCGCTGCGCAACATTAGCGGCCGCGGACGCCTTACCGAAGACAATATTAAAGACACCCTGCGCGAAGTGCGCATGGCGCTGCTGGAGGCGGACGTTGCTCTGCCTGTCGTGCGTGATTTCATCAGCCGCGTCAAAGAGAGCGCGGTGGGTCATGAAGTAAACAAAAGCCTGACCCCGGGTCAGGAATTCGTCAAAATCGTCCGTAACGAACTGGTTGCGGCGATGGGCGAAGAGAACCAGGCACTGGATTTAGCCGCACAGCCGCCGGCTGTCGTGCTGATGGCGGGCCTGCAGGGCGCAGGTAAAACCACCAGCGTCGCCAAGCTCGGCAAATTCCTGCGCGAGAAGCACAAGAAGAAAGTGCTGGTTGTCTCCGCGGACGTTTATCGCCCGGCGGCGATTAAACAGCTGGAAACGCTGGCCGAGCAGGTTAGCGTTGATTTCTTCCCGTCCGACGTGGGCCAGAAGCCTGTTGATATCGTCAACGCGGCGCTGAAAGAAGCGAAGCTGAAGTTCTACGACGTGCTGCTGGTGGATACCGCCGGTCGCTTGCACGTAGATGAAGCGATGATGGACGAAATTAAACAGGTCCACGCTTCATTGAATCCGGTAGAAACGCTGTTTGTCGTGGATGCGATGACCGGCCAGGATGCCGCGAATACCGCCAAAGCCTTTAACGAAGCGCTGCCGCTGACCGGCGTGGTGCTGACCAAGGTTGATGGTGATGCGCGTGGCGGTGCGGCGCTGTCTATTCGCCATATCACCGGTAAACCGATCAAGTTCCTCGGCGTTGGCGAAAAAACCGAAGCGCTGGAGCCGTTCCATCCGGATCGTATTGCATCCCGTATTCTCGGCATGGGCGACGTGCTGTCGTTGATCGAAGATATCGAGAGCAAGGTTGACCGCGCGCAGGCTGAAAAGCTGGCCTCCAAGCTGAAGAAGGGCGACGGTTTCGACCTGACCGACTTCCTTGAGCAACTGCGCCAGATGAAAAACATGGGCGGCATGGCCAGCCTGATGGGCAAACTGCCGGGTATGGGGCAGATCCCGGACAACGTCAAATCGCAGATGGACGACAAAGTGCTGGTGCGGATGGAAGCGATCATCAACTCGATGACTCTGAAAGAGCGCGCCAAACCTGAAATCATTAAAGGTTCACGTAAACGCCGTATCGCCGCAGGCTGTGGCATGCAGGTGCAGGACGTGAACCGTCTGCTCAAGCAGTTTGACGATATGCAGCGCATGATGAAGAAGATGAAGTCGAAAGGCGGCATGATGAAGATGATGCGTGGCATGAAAGGGATGATGCCGCCAGGATTCCCTGGTCGCTAATCGGCCTGGCTTGTTTGCCATTTCGGCACCGGGGTGTGCTCGCCATCCCCACGTACTACGTGTACGCTCCGGTGGCTGCGCGCACGTCGGCACCGAACTGACCGCACCGCCGACGGCCTTTTATAGCAGTCTTATCAACTGTTGATTGCAATTTCCCCAAAAATGAGTAAAATTTTCGGGCTTTTAATATGACACCCGGGCCCCGTTCCTCGATGGGGCCCGGTTGTTCTATTCACACAAGAGGATGTTATGGTAACTATTCGTTTAGCTCGTCACGGCGCTAAAAAGCGTCCGTTCTACCAGGTTGTTGTCACCGACAGCCGTAATGCACGTAACGGCCGCTTCATCGAGCGCGTTGGTTTCTTCAACCCGATCGCTTCCGCGAAAGAAGAAGAAACTCGTCTGGATCTGGATCGTATCGCTCACTGGGTTGGCCTGGGTGCGACAGTTTCCGATCGCGTAGCTACGCTGATCAAAGCAGCAAACAAAGCAGCTTAATCTGTCACGGTGGTCATGATGAGCAAGCAACACACCGCACAAGCACCTGTTGATCCGATTGTATTGGGCAAGATGGGTTCTTCCTACGGTATCCGTGGTTGGCTCAGAGTGTTTTCCTCCACCGAAGACGCCGAAAGCATTTTTGACTACCAGCCCTGGTTAATCCAGAAGGCGGGTCAGTGGCAGGTTGTTGAGCTGGAAAGCTGGCGCCACCACAATCAGGATATCGTGATTAAGCTGAAAGGCATTGACGATCGCGATGCTGCGAATCTGCTGACCAATTGTGAAATTGTCGTCGATTCCTCGCAGTTGCCGAAGCTCGAAGAGGGCGACTATTACTGGAAAGACCTGATGGGTTGCCAGGTAGTCACCACAGAAGGTTATGGCCTGGGTAAAGTCATCGATATGATGGAAACCGGGTCAAATGACGTTCTCGTCATTAAGGCAAACCTGAAAGATGCATTTGGCATCAAGGAGCGGTTGGTTCCGTTCCTCGATGGGCAGGTTATAAAGAAAGTCGATCTCGCTACTCGTACAATCGAAGTAGACTGGGATCCTGGTTTTTAAATTATCCGGATAAACGGTAAAAGACGGCGCTATGTGGATTGGCATAATTAGCCTGTTTCCTGAAATGTTCCGCGCAATTACCGATTACGGGGTAACTGGCCGGGCAGTAAAAAATGGCCTGCTGAGCATCCAGAGCTGGAGTCCTCGTGACTTTGCTCATGACCGGCACCGTACCGTGGACGATCGTCCTTACGGCGGCGGACCGGGGATGTTAATGATGGTGCAACCCTTACGGGACGCCATCCACACAGCAAAAGCCGCGGCAGGTGAAGGCGCTAAGGTGATTTATCTGTCACCTCAGGGACGCAAGCTTGATCAAGCAGGCGTCAGCGAACTGGCAACGAATCAGAAACTGATTCTGGTGTGCGGTCGCTACGAAGGGATAGACGAGCGCGTAATCCAGACCGAAATTGACGAAGAATGGTCAATCGGTGATTACGTTCTCAGCGGTGGAGAGTTACCGGCAATGACGCTGATTGACTCCGTTTCCCGGTTCATTCCGGGAGTTCTGGGCCATGAAGCTTCAGCAACGGAAGATTCCTTTGCTGATGGGTTGCTGGACTGCCCACACTATACTCGTCCTGAAGTGTTAGAAGAGATGGAAGTACCGCCAGTATTGCTGTCGGGAAACCATGCTGAGATACGTCGCTGGCGTTTGAAACAGTCGCTGGGCCGGACCTGGCTTAGAAGACCTGAACTTTTGGAAAACCTGGCTCTGACTGAAGAGCAAGCAAAGTTGCTGGCGCAGTTCAAAACTGAACACGCACAACAGCAGCATAAACATGATGGGACGGCGTAAGCCCCCAATATCAGTTTACCCAGGATAAGAGATTAAATTATGAGCAACATTATTAAGCAACTTGAACAAGAACAGATGAAGCAGGACGTACCTTCCTTCCGCCCGGGTGATTCCGTGGAAGTGAAAGTATGGGTTGTTGAAGGTTCCAAAAAACGTCTGCAGGCATTCGAGGGCGTGGTTATCGCTATTCGTAACCGCGGTCTGCACTCTGCATTCACTGTTCGTAAAATTTCCAACGGCGAAGGCGTTGAGCGTGTCTTCCAGACTCACTCTCCGGTAGTTGACAGCATTGCTGTTAAACGTCGTGGTGCTGTACGTAAAGCTAAACTGTACTACCTGCGTGAGCGTACCGGTAAGTCTGCTCGTATCAAAGAGCGTCTTAACTAAGATTCGCTTTCGCGACATCCTGATGAAAAGGGCTGGCCTGATGGGCCGGCCCTTTTTTTATCTTAAATTTAACCATCTTGATGTAAATCATTTACAATATCCCTTCATCTCGGAGGGGCGGTGGTCAGCGATATTTCTCAACACGCAACAATCGAACGGCGGGCCGCATGGCTGGCGCTTTTTTCGATCCTGCTGATCGTGATCGCACCCCTGATTTCAGTTTCGTTGCAAAAAGATCCGATGAGCGCTATGCCCGGCATGCACCATGCGATAATGGGCATGACGCACGATATGACAGAACCGCATTCTGCAACGTCCCATGATCCCTCATCAACGCATTCTCAGCCGCTTGACCATGCCGAAGCCTGCGGCTATTGCGTGCTGTTAGCCCACGTCCCGGGGCTGCTCTTTGCGCTGGCGGTGTTGCTTTCTATCGTCCTGCGTCGCGTGCGGGTCCTGTTCCCTTGTTTGGTGCTGAAACGCCGACATTACTTCCCCTGGCTTTACCCGGAAACCCGCGCACCGCCGCGCTGTTCTGCTTTTCCCGCTTTCTAAAAATAATGTGCGCACTGCGCAACGTTCTCTTTTTGCTTTCAGAAAGGAAAAGTATGACAACCTGCACCTCGCGCGCGGCATGGCTGAACCTGCTGCGACGTCTCCATTTTTACATTGGTTTGTTTATCGGGCCGTTTATCTTTGTGGCCGCCTTGACCGGTACGCTGTATGTCGCTACTCCGCAACTGGAGAACTGGCTTTATCAGGATGCCCTGCGCGGCACGCTCAATGGCGAAAGCCAGCCCCTGAGCTTACAGCTGGCGGTGGCACAAGACGCCACTAACGGTAACCTTCGTTTACAGGCGGTACGTCCGGCACTCAGCGCCGGTGAAACCACCCGGGTGATGTTTGCTGACCCGCAGCTGGGGGAGTCTGAAACGCGGGCGATTTTTATCGACCCGGTGACGCTGAAGGTGACGGGGAACATGACCGTCTACGGAACCAGCGGAATTTTACCGCTGCGCCAGTGGATCGATTACGCCCACCGCTCGCTGTTGCTAGGCGATAGCGGGCGGCTTTATAGCGAGCTGGCAGCATCGTGGATGTGGGTGGCGGCGCTCGGGGGGATCGTGCTCTGGGCGATGACCCGTCCCCGTCGACGGATCAACAACCGGATGCAGAACCACCGCCGTTTGCACGTCTCTTTGGGCTGGGCGCTGCTGGCGGGCATGCTGCTTTTTTCTGCTACCGGCCTGACCTGGTCGCAGTGGGCGGGTAGTAACGTCGATAAGATGCGTGCCGCGTTCGGCTGGCTGACGCCGCAGGTAAATGCCCAACTGCATAGCGCGATGCCGATGGCGCAGGACCCGCATGCAGAACATCATATGGGGCATATGGCAATGACGGAGGGCATGCCATCAGCATCGGGCGAGCAGTTTGATCGCGTGCTGACGGTGGCGCAGGCGGCGGGCCTGGATGCCAGCAAGCTGGAGATCCGCCCACCAGCATCGGCCGGCCGGGCGTGGACTGTCACTGAGATTGACAGAAGCTGGCCGACCCAGGTTGATGCGGTGGCAATTGATGGTGAACGGATGCAGGTAGTGGATCGTACCCGTTTTGCTGACTTCCCGCTGATGGCTAAACTGACCCGCTGGGGCGTGGATTTCCATATGGGGATTTTGTTTGGCCTTGCTAACCAGTTGCTACTGATCGCCTTTGGTATCGCGCTGTGCGTAATGATCGTGGTGGGATATCGTTTGTGGTGGATTCGTCGTCCAGCCCACGCTGCTTTTAACCCGGCAAATACGCTGGTTCAGGCGTGGGTGAATCTCGGGTGGCCAGCCCGTGTCACCACGCTGGTTATCGCAGTGATGTTGGGACTGGCGTTGCCATTGATGGGCATCAGTCTGGCGGCGTGCCTGCTAATCGACTATCTCCGCTGGCGAGCGGCAGCGGGCGTCACGCTCGCGAACTCCATCGACTAAGGCGCTTAAGGCGTGCTGATCACCACCGTGACGCGGCGGTTTTCAGCACGCCCTTTCGCCGTATCGTTGCTGGAAATCGGGTATTTTTTACCTAATCCGCGGGTAGTTAAATTACTGCGCGGGATGTTGGCTCCCTTCGTCCAGGCATCTGCAACGATATCAGCACGTTTAAGCGACAGCGCTTCGTTGTAGCTGTCCTCACCGTAGTTATCGGTGTGGCCATCCAGTCGGCCGTGTGTAATGCCGGTTGCGGCCAGTCGGGAGGCCATTTTCTGGATTTGCGCCTGGCTGTCGCTACGCAGATGGTAGTCGTTTTTATCAAACAGAATGCTGTCGGATAAACCCAGTGACCAGTCACCCTCACTTTCCGTAAAGCCGTATGATTGCATCGCGGCAATTTGTTCCGCAGAGAATTTTCCTTGCGGTGCCGTCTGGCAGCCGGTGAGTAAAGCCACTGCTATCAGTGCGGGAGCAAAATATTTCCTGAGCATGGTGGATCCCTTTAATTTTGTACTTGCTGAATACGCTGGTGTTTTTTCCGATACATATTTTGATCGGCGAACTCCTGCAGGCTTTCCGCTGAATGATGTTCCCAGGCTAGCGCATAGCCAATGCTAAGAGACAAGGTTGCCGTATGGCCGTTGTGCAAATTAAACGGCTCGAGAAACAGAGCTGATAACGTGGCGCACAGTGCCTGCACTTCCGCCTCTGAGTGAACATCGCGCAGCAGGATGGCAAACTCGTCGCCGCCTAAACGCCATGCCAGGTGGCGCTTGTTGGCAAAGGCCATCAGCCGACTGGCGACGTCGATCAGGACTTTGTCGCCCGTTGCATGGCCCCAGTTGTCATTAATCAGTTTAAAGTTGTCGCCATCGAGGAACAGTAATGCTGAGTGCTGGCGGGCGGTGTCATCCTTCATTAATGCCGTGATAGTACTGCGAAATGCAGCTCGGTTGGCCAGTCCGGTCAGCGGGTCATGTAGGGACGAGCGTAACAGCTGGGCATTTTTAGCCTGCAGCTGCTGCTGCCAGTCCTCCATTTCGCCCAGCAGACTATTAAAGTCCTGGGCAAAAAGATGAAATTCCTCGATGTGTTCTTCCGGAACCCGGCGAGAAAAATGGCGGTTTTCCCTAATGTCGTGAACCACTTCAGTAATACTTTGCAGAGCGGTGATAATACCGTGATGCAGTGAGTGAGTCAGCAATAAGGAAATAACAGAAGCCAGCAGAATACTGCCGGTTAATACGATAATCGAGATCCCGAGGAAATGACCGATCATGCTGTCCAGCGCCTTCAGTCGAAGCTCGCCGATGACTTTTCCTTGATGCAGGATCGGTTGCGTGGTTGGCTCCGGGAACAGCCATTGGCTGATGAAACCGCTCAGCTTCTCGTGGCGGACCAGATCGGTATTCCGCCAGACCGCAAAGCGGTTTTGCTGGTTGTCCAGCACCAGGGCTTCAGAGAATTGTCCCTGTTTCCCTAGCGTCGCCAGGGTTTCTTCCGCGGCTGAACTGTCATCAAACACCAGCGCGGCCTCAAGGCTTCGACTCATGGTGGCGGCGGTCAGCGCCAGGTTCTTTTGCGCATATTGCTTAAGCGTAAATACCGAGGCGGTGCTCAGCAGCATCCAGACCAGCGTCATTGAGATCACCACGCTTATCACGCTGATACGTCGCAGCGCTCTTTTAAACGTTGGGCGTGGAGCCTGTGATAAATCCTTATTCATGTGCGCTATTCCGGGCAAGCATCAGTACGTCTGGATTAACCCGTACGCCGCTGTGCGTCAGGACATCCAGATTCACGGAGAATCTGACCCTTTCGTCATTGATAATCAGGCAAAAAGCACTACCGATCGCGCATTCGCTATTTTGTTCTGCGATCAGCAAAAGGGGACGGGATTGGTATTTTGCGGTAAGTTCTGCCTGTTGAGACGGCGACTCGCTGCCAAAATAAAACCCATCACAGACCGTATTCATTGCTTCTTGCGTATTGTGAACAATGACCGGCCGATATGGCAACGCTTCAGGTTTTTCCTGAGCAAGGCTCTGTACGTAATGTGAGGTAGAAAAAATACATAATTTAGGCAGACCGGATAATGCAGGCCAGCGGGTATAAGTGACAATACCTGAAACAATAGCCCGAACATTTTTCGGTGGTTCGGAGGCGAAAACAGGGTAGCCCACGATAAATAATAAAAATATAAAAATAAGACGGTGAAACTGTTTCATTAACGGATCCGTCAGGTTCGTCTTAATGCATGAAGTGCAGATCGTTGATGCCCTGGCGCAGGATACCATTGTTGGCGAGGGCCGTCATTAATCACCGCCGAATCCTTGCGGTAATTTCACCCAGGATTTTTCGTAAAGGCATTGGGGATAAAGTGACGCTCTGGGTATCACTTTTGCGGAAGTGTATAAAAAAATTTACACGTAGTGGCGATTTTCAGCCTATTTAGTTTGCTTGTGTAAATTAAAATTTACGGATTATGGATTGAAATCTTTACTCTGTGTGGTATCGTTACGTCACTCCTCAGCCGAGGAACCCATTATCGCAAACGAGCTATACAGGATCGCCATCATGCAAAAAGACGCGCTGAACAACGTACATATTACTGACGAACAGGTTTTGATCACTCCGGATCAGCTGAAAGCTGAATTCCCGCTGAGCCTTGAACAAGAAGCGCAGATTGCGCAGTCCCGCCAGACGATCTCTGACATTATCGCCGGCCGCGATCCGCGCCTGCTGGTAGTGTGTGGTCCTTGTTCAATTCATGATCCTGAAGCGGCAATTGAGTACGCTCATCGTTTTAAAGCCCTTGCCGCAGAGGTCAGCGATAGCCTCTACCTGGTGATGCGCGTCTATTTTGAAAAGCCTCGAACCACCGTGGGCTGGAAAGGGCTGATTAACGATCCGCATATGGATGGTTCGTTTGATGTTGAAGGCGGTCTGAAGATTGCGCGTCGTCTGTTGGTTGAGCTGGTGAGCATGGGGTTACCGCTGGCAACAGAAGCGCTGGATCCGAACAGCCCGCAGTACCTCGGCGATCTCTTTAGCTGGTCTGCAATCGGTGCACGTACCACCGAATCTCAGACTCACCGTGAAATGGCGTCAGGTCTGTCGATGCCGGTTGGCTTTAAAAACGGCACAGACGGCAGTCTGGCAACGGCAATCAACGCCATGCGTGCCGCCGCGATGCCACACCGTTTTGTCGGGATTAACCAGGCGGGTCAGGTGTGTCTGCTGCAAACCCAGGGCAATCCGAACGGCCATGTGATCCTGCGCGGCGGAAAATCGCCGAACTACGGCCCGGAAGATGTCGAGAAATGCGAAAAAGAGATGGCGCAGGCGGGACTGAAACCGTCGCTGATGGTAGATTGCAGTCATGGTAATTCTAACAAAGACTACCGCCGCCAGCCTGCGGTTGCAGAATCCGTCGTTGCACAGATCAAAGATGGTAATCGCTCCATTATTGGTCTGATGATTGAAAGTAATATCCACGAGGGTAATCAGTCTTCTGAGCAACCGCGTTGTGATATGAAATACGGCGTATCCGTTACCGATGCCTGTATCAGCTGGGAAACCACCGATGCACTGCTCCGCGAACTTGATAAAGATCTGCGCGGTCATCTGGCGGCTCGTCTGGGGTAAGAGGAAAGTATGGTTGCTGAACTGACCGCGTTACGCGATCAAATTGATGAAGTCGATAAGGCGCTGCTGGGATTACTGGCTCGCCGCCTGGAGCTGGTTGCGGAGGTCGGAGAAGTTAAAAGCCAGTATGGCCTGCCGATTTACGTTCCGGAACGTGAAGCAGCGATGCTGGCTTCCCGACGGGAAGAAGCGTCAGCGCTTGGCGTCCCGCCAGATCTTATCGAAGACGTGCTGCGTCGCGTCATGCGCGAGTCATATTCCAGCGAGAACGACAAAGGCTTTAAAACGCTGTGTCCGAATCTGCGTCCGGTAGTGATTGTTGGCGGCGGCGGGCAGATGGGGCGTCTGTTTGAGAAAATGCTGACGCTTTCAGGCTACCAGGTCCGTATTCTCGAAAAAGAAGACTGGCCACGCGCGACAGAAATTGTTGCCGATGCCGGGATGGTTTTCGTCAGCGTGCCTATTCATACCACGGTAGAGACGATTGCCCGCCTGCCGCCATTACCGGCGGATTGCATCCTGGTGGACCTGGCGTCGGTTAAAGCAGAACCGTTGCAGGCGATGCTGGCGGCGCACCATGGTCCAGTGTTGGGATTGCACCCGATGTTCGGCCCGGACAGTGGAAGCCTGGCCAAGCAGGTCGTGGTGTACTGTGACGGTCGTCAGCCGGAAGCGTATCAGTGGTTCCTGGAACAAATTCAGGTCTGGGGCGCGCGCCTGCACCGTATCAGCGCCGTTGAACATGACCAGAATATGGCCTTTATTCAGGCGCTGCGCCATTTCGCGACCTTTGCTTACGGCCTGCATCTGGCAGAAGAAAACGTCCGGCTGGAGCAGCTGCTGGCGTTGTCATCACCGATCTACCGTCTTGAGCTGGCGATGGTGGGCCGTCTGTTTGCCCAGGACCCACAGCTGTATGCCGACATTATCATGTCGTCAGAAAATAACCTGGCGCTGATTAAACGTTACTACCAGCGTTTTGGCGAAGCGATTGGCCTGCTGGAGCAGGGAGATAAACAGGCGTTTATCGACAGCTTCCGCAAAGTGGAGCACTGGTTTGGCGATTATGCTCAGCGCTTCCAGAGTGAAAGCCGGACGCTGCTGCGTCAGGCGAATGATAACCGGCAGTAACGGAAAACCGTATATAATCAAAGCCAGAGGGGAAACCCGCTGGCTTTTTTTATAGGGATGACAACGATGGCTGAACCACAACCGCTGTTTGATTACGCAGGACATCTGCCGGAATGCCCGACCTGGAGCGAGACCGAGCAGGCCCTCTACTGGGCCGATATCCTTGAGTGTGAAATCCACCGCTATGACATCAACAGTGGTGAGCATCAGGTCCTGCAATTTCCCGAAGAAGTGGGCTGCTTTTCTCTGCGCGAGAAAGGCGGCTTTATCGTGGCGCTGCGCAGCGCTATCTGGTTAACCGATGCGCACGGCCTGCTGCGACGTAAAATTTGTGATAACCCAAGCAACCCGCAGCTGGCACGCTTTAACGACGGCGGTACTGACCGCGAGGGGCGCTTTTACGCCGGGACATTCTGGGGGCCGGGAGATTTTAACGGTGCGCTGCTGATGCGGATCAACCATGACCTGACGCCTCGGGTGATTCAGTGTGACATACATGGTGCCAATGGCCTGGCATTTAGCGATGATAAGCGCTGGATGTATACCTCTGATACGCCAAATGCCGTGATTTACCGGACGCCGTTGGATGAGCTGGGCGAACCCGGCAAGCGGGAAGTCTTCCGTCGTTTTCAACCGGGGGAGGGGATCCCTGACGGGGCGGCTATCGACGAAGAAGGGTGCTACTGGAGTGCAATGTTTGACGGTTGGCGGATTGCCCGCTTTTCCCCGAGCGGAGAAGCGCTGGAAACCTACCGGCTGCCGGTGCGCTGCCCGACGATGGTCTGTTTTGGCGGCGCGGATATGTGCACGCTGTACATCACCACCACCCGGGAAAACATGGACGCCGATGAAGTACAGCAATATCCGCTCTCTGGCGCCATCTTCACCCTGCCGGTTGCGGTAGCAGGGATGAAGAAGCCGGTATTTATTGAGCGTTAAATCGGGTCGACCGGCACCACGTTTTCGCCCGGGTAGCAGCCGAGAACCTTCATTGAACGGGTAATCTCGGCCAGCTCTTTCAGTGCCTTACGCATCGGGATTGATTCGAGGTTGGCCTGGATATCCAGATAAAACATCTCTTCCCACGGGTTACCGTGAATCGGGCGCGATTCCAGCTTGGTCATGATCAGGTTGTGGTTGCGCAGTACCAGAAGCGCTTCAACCAGCGCGCCCGCCTGTTGGCCGGTCGCCATCAGTAGCGTGGTTTTTGCCGGAACCTGATCGGAAACATTCACCGCTTTGCGTGCCAGCACCAGGAAGCGGGTG
This sequence comes from Klebsiella sp. B345, assembly GCF_051131735.1. NCBI lineage: Bacteria > Pseudomonadati > Pseudomonadota > Gammaproteobacteria > Enterobacterales > Enterobacteriaceae > Klebsiella > Klebsiella sp. B345. The sequence goes on along the minus strand of NZ_CP180443.1, from coordinate 1,781,334 downwards.
ATGTTTTGTGTTTGATTTGCCTGGCAGTGTTCCAGCACCTGCAGGCCGTACAGCGCGCCGCCGGCTTCGCTACCCAGAGCGGCAACGGTGGGAGAGTTAGCCTGAGCCACTTTCTCCATCGCCGCCGAGGTGCTTTCGGTATATTCAATTTTCCAGTGCGGATAACGGCTCAGATACTGGCTGCACTGCTGAAACGGCTGCGGGTGGCTATACACGGTCTGAATACGTTGCGGATCGGTTGACGCCGAGACCAGCACACAGTGATCGATGGGGATCGTCAGCTCGCCAACGATCGACAGGCTGGTATGTTGCAGCAGATCGTAGACGTCGTTGATCCCGCCGGAGCTGGTGTTTTCAATGGGGACGACTGCATAGTCAGCCTGTCCGGTTTCTACCTGATTGAAGATATCGGCAAATTTAGCGCAACCGCTCTCGATAAACTGCTCGAAGTGGCGAGCGGCGTACTGGCGTGCGGCAAGATGTGAATATGACCCCTTTGGCCCGAGGAACGCCACCCGCGCTGAATGCGGATTGATTTTATTCAGGTGTTGCTGCAGCAGCGTTTGTTGAGTGAGTACCGAATCCTCAATAATCAGCTGGAACAGACGTGTGATGTAGTGGGCATCCAGGTGATGGCTTTTTCCCAGCGTCATCAGGCGCTCCAGCAGGTCGCGTTCGCGATCGATATCACGGACCGGACGGTGCGATGCCAGCTTTGCTTTACCGACTTCTACAGCCAGTCCGCGGCGTTCTGCCAGCAGCGCGAGCAGCTTTTCATCCAGTGCGCTGATCTTATCGCGCAGGGCCAGTAACGGGTTTTCCTCGGTCATATTGTGTTGCCTTTCTTGTTATTCATTTATCAATAAAAAAGGCCTCCCGTTTGGGAGGCCTTGTTGTTCGTCTTCGCATTCTTTATCACACGACGAATCGCCTCCCGTTCAGGGGAAGGTAAAAAAGAATGCGAAGAAGAACGGTAGTTGTTTCACGGTGATGTCCTTTGGTTGATGGCAGTTACAGTACCCGTACTGTTTTCATCCTGTCAATAAAAAACGCGCCCGAAGGCGCGTGGCGTTACACAATATTAAGTTAAGGATTACTCTTCTTCTTCCACAAAGCCTGCCTCTTTCACCGATGTTGCGGCGCGGCGGGCTTCCCCTTTGTGTTGCACTTTATTCAGCTGCCGTTCCAGCTTGTTGATTAATTCGTTGATAGCGACGTACATATCTTCACTTCTTCCACTGGCGACCAGGTGGCCATTCGGCGTGTTGATGGTTGCGTCAGCGACAAAACCCTGCGGCTCTTTAGAGAGAATGATGTGCGGGTTGATTAAGTGGGTTTGCCATTTATCCAATTTGGCGAGACGGTCTGCGACGTGCTGGCGAATTGCCGGAGTAATTTCCATTTGTTTACTGGTAATGTTCATTGTCATAAATTTTACCTCTTGTCTTTCCCGTCTTGGTGAACTCAGCATACCTCGCCCAATGTCAAGATGTGTGATTAAGATCACATTTTAATGTCACTTTTTGTCAACGAATCCATTTTGTGAGACAGGGCAGGAACAGGTGAGATTTTACTTGTCGAATAGGGGAAAGGGCGTCATATTTGATAGGATGACTCGACGCTAAAACGCTTCAGCTTTGGTGTCTGAGCAATAAAAAAACGGCAGCTCATCGCTGCCGTTTTGCTTATCTGAAATGCGATCAGGTGTTTTTGCCGTTAGCCGCGATGATTTTCGCTACTTTATCGGCCTGTGCATTCATTTGCATCTGGCGATAGGCGTTTTCCATCTTCGGCAATGCATCGCGAGTGGCCTGTGTATCCGGATAGCTGCGCAGCATGCCATCAACACGGTTTACTACGGCAACCCATGCACCACGGTCGGTGTAGTAATCCACGACCGACAGCTCGTACTTCGCCAGGCGATCTTTCAGGAACACCATACGTTTGTAGGCGTCGGTCGCATACTGGCTGCTCGGATAACCGCGCACCAGTTTGGAGAAGTCGTTAAAGGCATCGCGCGCGTGCTGTGGATCGCGGTCGGAACGATCGACCCCGAAGAAGCCTTGCAGCGCACTGTCATCCAGAGCCATATTTGTCAGACCACGCATATAAATGACGTAATCAATGTTAGGATGTGTTGGGTTCAGACGAATAAAGCGGTCGATAGCTGCCTGAGCCAGCGGTAGATCGGCATTTTTGTAATACGCATAAATCAGGTCGAGCTGTACCTGCTGGGAATAAGGTCCGAACGGGTAGCGGTTATCCAACGCTTCCAGTTGCGTTATTGCCTGTTTCCAGTTACCGTCCTGCAGCTTTTGCTGAGCGGTCGCGTAGATTTCATTCGGCGGATTATCAGGCACCTCTTCCTTTGAGCCGGAGCAACCCACCAAAGCCAGGCTCAGTGTGGCCGCTGCCACCAGGTATTTCATGCGCGTCATGACGTTTTGACTTCCTCAAAATGTTTATGCGGGAGAATCTCTGTTCCTGCTCCCGATTAAGACCAGCTACAATAGCACACTATATTAAACGGCAAAGCCGTAAAACCCAACGTTAAACGAAGAAGCTGTATATGGCACAACGAGTACAACTCACCGCAACGGTGTCCGAAAATCAACTCGGACAACGCTTAGATCAGGCTTTGGCCGAAATGTTCCCTGATTATTCGCGATCGCGAATAAAAGATTGGATCCTTGACCAGCGAGTGCTGGTAAACGGCGCTGTCAGCGACAAGCCGAAAGAGAAAGTTTTAGGGGGAGAGCTCGTCTCCATCGATGTTGAAATCGAAGAAGACGTCCGCTTCGAACCGCAGGATATTCCGCTCAATATCGTTTATGAAGATGATGACATCCTCGTCATTAACAAACCGCGCGACCTGGTTGTACACCCGGGCGCGGGCAACCCCGACGGTACTGTGCTGAATGCGCTGCTGCACTACTATCCGCCGATTGCCGATGTCCCGCGCGCGGGTATCGTGCACCGTCTGGATAAAGACACGACCGGCCTGATGGTCGTCGCGAAGACTATCCCGGCGCAAACTCGCCTGGTGGAATCGCTGCAGCTGCGTGAAATCACCCGTGAGTATGAAGCGGTGGCGATTGGCCACATGACTTCCGGCGGAACGGTGGAAGAACCTATCAGCCGTCACCCGACCAAGCGTACGCACATGGCGGTGCACCCGATGGGTAAACCGGCAGTCACGCACTATCGTATTATGGAGCACTTCCGCATCCATACGCGCCTGCGTCTGCGTCTGGAAACGGGTCGTACGCACCAGATACGTGTGCATATGGCGCATATTACCCATCCGCTGGTGGGCGATCAGGTCTATGGCGGCCGTCCGCGCCCGCCGAAGGGGGCTTCAGAAGCGTTTATTACTGCGCTGCGCAAGTTTGATCGTCAGGCTCTGCACGCGACGATGTTGCGTCTGTACCATCCGATCAGCGGTATTGAGATGGAATGGCATGCACCTATTCCACAGGATATGGTTGATCTGATTGACGCAATGCGTGCTGATTACGAAGACCACAAGGACGATATCGACTGGTTATGACTAAACTGATTGTACCGCAATGGCCTGTGCCGGAAGGCGTGGCGGCCTGTAGCTCCACGCGTGTTGGCGGCGTCAGCTTGCCACCGTTCGATTCACTCAATCTGGGTGCTCATTGCGGAGACAATCTGCAGCATGTGGAAGAGAACCGCCGGCGGATGTTTGCCGCAGGCGGGTTACCGTCGTATCCGGTCTGGCTGGAGCAGGTGCATGGCACTGCCGTGCTGAAACTGGACGGTGGGCCATATGAGTCAAAGCGAGCGGATGCGTCATACTGTAATACACCGGGTACGGTGTGTGCCGTGATGACCGCAGACTGCCTGCCGGTGCTTTTTTGCAATCGTGCAGGAACCGAAGTTGCCGCTGCACATGCCGGCTGGCGCGGATTATGCGATGGCGTGCTCGAAGCAACCGTCGCCTGCTTTGCCGATAAGCCAGAAAACATTCTGGCCTGGCTTGGCCCGGCCATCGGCCCCGAGGCGTTTGAAGTCGGCCCGGAAGTGCGCGATGCCTTTATGAGTAAAGACCCGAAGGCCGAGAGCGCTTTTCGGCCGGTTGGTGAGAAATACTTTGCCGATATTTATCAGCTTGCCTGCCAGCGCCTGGCTAACGTGGGCGTGACGCAGATCTTCGGCGGCGATCGCTGTACGCTAAGCGAAAAGGATGATTTTTTCTCTTATCGCCGTGATAAGACGACGGGTCGTATGGCGAGTTTCATCTGGTTGAGCTAACCTCGCGAGTCAAGACGATCCAGATGGCAAACATATTTTTCGCATAGTTCAGGTCTTTAACCTTGAATAATTGAGGGATGACCTCATTTAATCTCCAGTAGCAAATTTGACCTGTTATGGGAGGAGTTATGCGTCTGGATCGTCTTACCAATAAATTCCAGCTTGCTCTTGCCGATGCCCAGTCGCTTGCACTTGGGCACGACAACCAATTCATCGAACCTCTTCATCTAATGAGCGCCTTGCTGAATCAGGAAGGGGGATCGGTACGTCCTTTATTAACTTCTGCGGGCATTAATGCCGGAGAGTTAAGCACGACCATCACTCAGGCGTTGAGCCGTTTACCGCAGGTGGAAGGCACCGGCGGTGATGTGCAGCCGTCTCAGGATCTCGTGCGTATTCTGAATCTTTGCGACAAGCTGGCGCAAAAGAGGAAGGACAACTTTATTTCGTCAGAGCTGTTCGTTCTGGCGGCGCTTGAATCACGCGGTACGCTGACCGACCTTTTAAAATCTGCCGGAGCAACAACCGCCAATGTGACTCAGGCGATTGAACAAATGCGCGGAGGTGAAAGCGTGAACGATCAGGGTGCCGAAGACCAACGTCAGGCATTGAAGAAATTTACGGTCGATCTGACCGAGCGGGCTGAACAAGGCAAACTGGATCCGGTGATCGGCCGTGATGAAGAAATTCGTCGGACAATCCAGGTGTTGCAGCGGCGTACTAAAAATAACCCGGTTCTGATTGGGGAACCCGGTGTCGGTAAAACCGCCATCGTGGAAGGACTGGCGCAGCGTATCGTTAACGGCGAAGTGCCGGAAGGGCTGAAAGGCCGCCGCGTACTGGCGCTGGACATGGGGGCGCTGGTCGCCGGGGCGAAGTATCGTGGTGAGTTCGAAGAGCGCCTGAAAGGCGTGCTGAACGATCTCTCTAAACAGGAAGGCAACGTCATCCTGTTTATTGATGAGCTTCATACCATGGTGGGTGCCGGGAAAGCAGACGGCGCAATGGATGCCGGCAACATGCTCAAACCTGCGCTGGCGCGTGGGGAGCTGCACTGCGTCGGCGCGACCACGCTCGATGAATATCGTCAGTATATTGAGAAAGATGCCGCGCTGGAGCGTCGTTTCCAGAAAGTGTTCGTGGCTGAACCGTCAGTGGAAGATACCATCGCAATTCTGCGCGGTTTAAAAGAGCGTTATGAGCTGCATCACCACGTACAGATCACCGACCCGGCGATCGTCGCAGCCGCAACCTTGTCGCATCGTTATATTGCTGACCGCCAGCTGCCGGATAAAGCCATCGACCTGATCGATGAGGCTGCATCCAGCATTCGCATGCAGATTGACTCGAAGCCGGAAGAGCTCGACCGACTCGACCGACGTATTATCCAGCTCAAGCTGGAGCAGCAGGCGTTGAAGAAAGAGGCCGATGAGGCCAGTCTGAAACGGCTGGATATGCTCAATGAAGAGCTGGCGGATAAAGAGCGTCAGTATTCAGTATTAGAAGAAGAGTGGAAGGCGGAAAAAGCGTCACTCTCCGGAACCCAGACGATCAAAGCCGAGCTGGAACAGGCGAAAATCGCGATTGAGCAAGCGCGTCGCGTTGGTGACCTCGCGCGGATGTCTGAACTGCAGTACGGTAAAATTCCGGAGCTGGAGAAACAGCTTGCGGCTGCCACCCAGTCGGAAGGCAAAACCATGCGTCTGTTGCGAAATAAAGTGACCGACGCGGAAATTGCCGAAGTGCTGGCCCGCTGGACCGGTATTCCGGTGGCGCGAATGATGGAAGGCGAGCGTGAAAAACTGCTGCGGATGGAGCAGGAACTGCACAGTCGGGTGATCGGTCAGAACGAAGCGGTCGAAGCGGTATCCAATGCGATTCGTCGTAGCCGTGCCGGGCTGTCTGACCCTAACCGTCCAATCGGATCGTTCCTGTTCCTCGGGCCAACCGGTGTCGGTAAAACCGAGCTTTGCAAAACGCTGGCTAACTTTATGTTCGACAGCGACGATGCAATGGTGCGTATCGATATGTCCGAGTTTATGGAGAAACACTCCGTCTCGCGTCTGGTCGGTGCACCTCCGGGATATGTCGGCTATGAAGAAGGGGGCTATCTGACTGAAGCGGTTCGTCGCCGTCCGTATTCCGTCATTTTGCTGGATGAAGTCGAAAAGGCCCATCCGGATGTGTTCAACATTCTGTTGCAGGTGCTGGACGACGGTCGTCTGACCGATGGGCAGGGGAGAACGGTCGATTTCCGCAATACGGTGGTGATCATGACCTCCAACCTCGGTTCGGACTTGATTCAGGAGCGTTTCGGGGAGCTGGATTACGGCCATATGAAGGATCTGATTCTGGGTGTGGTCAGCCAGAACTTCCGCCCGGAGTTCATCAACCGTATCGATGAAGTGGTGGTCTTCCATCCATTGGGTGAAAAACACATAGCTTCTATTGCGCAGATTCAGCTGCAGCGTCTGTACAAACGTCTGGAAGAACGTGGTTACGACGTTCATATGTCCGATGAGGCGCTGAAACTGCTGAGCGCGAATGGTTACGATCCGGTGTATGGTGCGCGTCCGTTAAAACGCGCTATCCAGCAGCAGATCGAAAACCCGCTGGCGCAGCAAATTCTTTCCGGTGAGTTGATTCCTGGCAAAGAAGTCCAGCTGGTGGTTAAAAACGACCATATCGTCGCAGTGCAGTAAATCACAAAACGACAAAAACGGGCCCAATGGGCTCGTTTTTGTTTAAAAACCAGGCAAGAATTAAAGTCTGAATGCGAAATTGATTAATAAGTAAGCGAACAAATCATTTTTGTGAATTTAAACTTGTCACGTCAGAATTACTGCCTATAATGCGCCTCCACTGACACGGAACAACGGCTAACAAGCCGCTGGGTCAGCAGGGTTCTCCACTGAAAGCCAGTCGAGTTACCCGGCAGAGAAAAGCAAAAAATAAATGCTTGACTCTGAAGTGGGGAAGCGTATTATGCACACCCCGCGCCGCTGAGAAAAAGCGAAGCGGCATTGCTCTTTAACAATTTATCAGACAATCTGTGTGGGCACTCAAAGTGACATGGATTCTTAACGTCCTCGGACGAAAAATGAATACCAAGTCTCTGAGTGAACATACGTAATTCATTACGAAGTTTAATTCACGAGCATCAAACTTAAATTGAAGAGTTTGATCATGGCTCAGATTGAACGCTGGCGGCAGGCCTAACACATGCAAGTCGGGCGGTAGCACAGGAGAGCTTGCTCTCCGGGTGACGAGCGGCGGACGGGTGAGTAATGTCTGGGAAACTGCCTGATGGAGGGGGATAACTACTGGAAACGGTAGCTAATACCGCATAACGTCGCAAGACCAAAGTGGGGGACCTTCGGGCCTCATGCCATCAGATGTGCCCAGATGGGATTAGCTAGTAGGTGGGGTAATGGCTCACCTAGGCGACGATCCCTAGCTGGTCTGAGAGGATGACCAGCCACACTGGAACTGAGACACGGTCCAGACTCCTACGGGAGGCAGCAGTGGGGAATATTGCACAATGGGCGCAAGCCTGATGCAGCCATGCCGCGTGTATGAAGAAGGCCTTCGGGTTGTAAAGTACTTTCAGCGAGGAGGAAGGCGTTAAGGTTAATAACCTTAGCGATTGACGTTACTCGCAGAAGAAGCACCGGCTAACTCCGTGCCAGCAGCCGCGGTAATACGGAGGGTGCAAGCGTTAATCGGAATTACTGGGCGTAAAGCGCACGCAGGCGGTTTGTTAAGTCAGATGTGAAATCCCCGGGCTCAACCTGGGAACTGCATTTGAAACTGGCAAGCTTGAGTCTTGTAGAGGGGGGTAGAATTCCAGGTGTAGCGGTGAAATGCGTAGAGATCTGGAGGAATACCGGTGGCGAAGGCGGCCCCCTGGACAAAGACTGACGCTCAGGTGCGAAAGCGTGGGGAGCAAACAGGATTAGATACCCTGGTAGTCCACGCTGTAAACGATGTCGACTTGGAGGTTGTTCCCTTGAGGAGTGGCTTCCGGAGCTAACGCGTTAAGTCGACCGCCTGGGGAGTACGGCCGCAAGGTTAAAACTCAAATGAATTGACGGGGGCCCGCACAAGCGGTGGAGCATGTGGTTTAATTCGATGCAACGCGAAGAACCTTACCTACTCTTGACATCCAGAGAACTTAGCAGAGATGCTTTGGTGCCTTCGGGAACTCTGAGACAGGTGCTGCATGGCTGTCGTCAGCTCGTGTTGTGAAATGTTGGGTTAAGTCCCGCAACGAGCGCAACCCTTATCCTTTGTTGCCAGCGGTTCGGCCGGGAACTCAAAGGAGACTGCCAGTGATAAACTGGAGGAAGGTGGGGATGACGTCAAGTCATCATGGCCCTTACGAGTAGGGCTACACACGTGCTACAATGGCATATACAAAGAGAAGCGACCTCGCGAGAGCAAGCGGACCTCATAAAGTATGTCGTAGTCCGGATTGGAGTCTGCAACTCGACTCCATGAAGTCGGAATCGCTAGTAATCGTAGATCAGAATGCTACGGTGAATACGTTCCCGGGCCTTGTACACACCGCCCGTCACACCATGGGAGTGGGTTGCAAAAGAAGTAGGTAGCTTAACCTTCGGGAGGGCGCTTACCACTTTGTGATTCATGACTGGGGTGAAGTCGTAACAAGGTAACCGTAGGGGAACCTGCGGTTGGATCACCTCCTTACCTGAAGAACCTGCCTTTGTAGTGTCCACACAGATTGTCTGATGAAAAGTAAATAGCAAGGCGTCTTGCGATTGAGACTTCAGTGTCCCCTTCGTCTAGAGGCCCAGGACACCGCCCTTTCACGGCGGTAACAGGGGTTCGAATCCCCTAGGGGACGCCACTTGCTGGTTTGTGAGTGAAAGTCGCCGACCTCAATATCTCAAAACTGGTTCTCCGGAATCACGTTTGAGATATTTGCTCTTTAAAAATCTGGATCAAGCTGAAAATTGAAACGACACACTGTTTCCTTTCTCCGTAATAAGAAAGGAAAAGCGGTGTGTTCGAGTCTCTCAAATTTTCGCAACGCGGACTGTTTTACGAAACAGCTTCGGGTTGTGAGGTTAAGCGACTAAGCGTACACGGTGGATGCCCTGGCAGTCAGAGGCGATGAAGGACGTGCTAATCTGCGATAAGCGTCGGTAAGGTGATATGAACCGTTATAACCGGCGATTTCCGAATGGGGAAACCCAGTGTGTTTCGACACACTATCGTTAAGTGAATACATAGCTTAACGAAGCGAACCGGGGGAACTGAAACATCTAAGTACCCCGAGGAAAAGAAATCAACCGAGATTCCCCCAGTAGCGGCGAGCGAACGGGGAGGAGCCCAGAGTCTGAATCAGCGCGTGTGTTAGTGGAACGGTCTGGAAAGTCCGGCGGTACAGGGTGATAGCCCCGTACACTAAAATGCACACGTTGTGAACTCGAAGAGTAGGGCGGGACACGTGGTATCCTGTCTGAATATGGGGGACCATCCTCCAAGGCTAAATACTCCTGACTGACCGATAGTGAACCAGTACCGTGAGGGAAAGGCGAAAAGAACCCCGGCGAGGGGAGTGAAAAAGAACCTGAAACCGTGTACGTACAAGCAGTGGGAGCCTACTTGTTAGGTGACTGCGTACCTTTTGTATAATGGGTCAGCGACTTATATTCTGTAGCAAGGTTAACCGTATAGGGGAGCCGCAGGGAAACCGAGTCTTAACTGGGCGTTAAGTTGCAGGGTATAGACCCGAAACCCGGTGATCTAGCCATGGGCAGGTTGAAGGTTGGGTAACACTAACTGGAGGACCGAACCGACTAATGTTGAAAAATTAGCGGATGACTTGTGGCTGGGGGTGAAAGGCCAATCAAACCGGGAGATAGCTGGTTCTCCCCGAAAGCTATTTAGGTAGCGCCTCGTGAATTCATCTTCGGGGGTAGAGCACTGTTTCGGCTAGGGGGTCATCCCGACTTACCAACCCGATGCAAACTACGAATACCGAAGAATGTTATCACGGGAGACACACGGCGGGTGCTAACGTCCGTCGTGAAGAGGGAAACAACCCAGACCGCCAGCTAAGGTCCCAAAGTCACAGTTAAGTGGGAAACGATGTGGGAAGGCACAGACAGCCAGGATGTTGGCTTAGAAGCAGCCATCATTTAAAGAAAGCGTAATAGCTCACTGGTCGAGTCGGCCTGCGCGGAAGATGTAACGGGGCTAAACTGTGCACCGAAGCTGCGGCAGCGACACTATGTGTTGTTGGGTAGGGGAGCGTTCTGTAAGCCGTTGAAGGTGGCCTGTGAGGGTTGCTGGAGGTATCAGAAGTGCGAATGCTGACATAAGTAACGATAAAGCGGGTGAAAAGCCCGCTCGCCGGAAGACCAAGGGTTCCTGTCCAACGTTAATCGGGGCAGGGTGAGTCGACCCCTAAGGCGAGGCCGAAAGGCGTAGTCGATGGGAAACAGGTTAATATTCCTGTACTCGGTGTTACTGCGAAGGGGGGACGGAGAAGGCTATGTTAGCCGGGCGACGGTTGTCCCGGTTTAAGCATGTAGGCGGAGCGTTTAGGTAAATCCGGACGCTTGTTAACGCTGAGGTGTGATGACGAGGCACTACGGTGCTGAAGTAACAAATGCCCTGCTTCCAGGAAAAGCCTCTAAGCATCAGGTAACATCAAATCGTACCCCAAACCGACACAGGTGGTCAGGTAGAGAATACCAAGGCGCTTGAGAGAACTCGGGTGAAGGAACTAGGCAAAATGGTGCCGTAACTTCGGGAGAAGGCACGCTGATGGTAAGTGAAGTGACTTGCTCATGGAGCTGAAATCAGTCGAAGATACCAGCTGGCTGCAACTGTTTATTAAAAACACAGCACTGTGCAAACACGAAAGTGGACGTATACGGTGTGACGCCTGCCCGGTGCCGGAAGGTTAATTGATGGGGTTATCCGTAAGGAGAAGCTCTTGATCGAAGCCCCGGTAAACGGCGGCCGTAACTATAACGGTCCTAAGGTAGCGAAATTCCTTGTCGGGTAAGTTCCGACCTGCACGAATGGCGTAATGATGGCCAGGCTGTCTCCACCCGAGACTCAGTGAAATTGAACTCGCTGTGAAGATGCAGTGTACCCGCGGCAAGACGGAAAGACCCCGTGAACCTTTACTATAGCTTGACACTGAACATTGAGCCTTGATGTGTAGGATAGGTGGGAGGCTTTGAAGCGTGGACGCCAGTCTGCGTGGAGCCAACCTTGAAATACCACCCTTTAATGTTTGATGTTCTAACGTAGACCCGTGATCCGGGTTGCGGACAGTGTCTGGTGGGTAGTTTGACTGGGGCGGTCTCCTCCCAAAGAGTAACGGAGGAGCACGAAGGTTAGCTAATCCTGGTCGGACATCAGGAGGTTAGTGCAATGGCATAAGCTAGCTTGACTGCGAGCGTGACGGCGCGAGCAGGTGCGAAAGCAGGTCATAGTGATCCGGTGGTTCTGAATGGAAGGGCCATCGCTCAACGGATAAAAGGTACTCCGGGGATAACAGGCTGATACCGCCCAAGAGTTCATATCGACGGCGGTGTTTGGCACCTCGATGTCGGCTCATCACATCCTGGGGCTGAAGTAGGTCCCAAGGGTACGGCTGTTCGCCGTTTAAAGTGGTACGCGAGCTGGGTTTAGAACGTCGTGAGACAGTTCGGTCCCTATCTGCCGTGGGCGCTGGAGAATTGAGGGGGGCTGCTCCTAGTACGAGAGGACCGGAGTGGACGCATCACTGGTGTTCGGGTTGTCATGCCAATGGCATTGCCCGGTAGCTAAATGCGGAAAAGATAAGTGCTGAAAGCATCTAAGCACGAAACTTGCCCCGAGATGAGTTCTCCCTGACTCCTTGAGAGTCCTGAAGGAACGTTGAAGACGACGACGTTGATAGGTCGGGTGTGTAAGCGTAGCGATACGTTGAGCTAACCGATACTAATGAACCGTGAGGCTTAACCTTACAACGCCAAAGCTGTTTTGGTGGACAGAGAGAAGATTTTCAGCCTGATACAGATTAGTTGATGCGTCTTCAGGACGTGTTGATAACAGAATTTGCCTGGCGGCGATAGCGCGGTGGTCCCACCTGACCCCATGCCGAACTCAGAAGTGAAACGCCGTAGCGCCGATGGTAGTGTGGGGTCTCCCCATGTGAGAGTAGGGAACTGCCAGGCATCAAATAAAACAAAGGGCCCAGTCGAAAGACTGGGCCCTTTGTTTTGTCTGCAATTTACCCGGGAAAGGTGTCTCCGGGCCATCAGACAATACAAAAGCCCATCCTGACGGATGGGCTTTTTGCGTTTTATCTCTGCGAAATCCACTATTCATCATAAAACTGAACGGTGCTTACTCTCACCGACAACATAAAAGCCTGCTGTCGCCGCCTCCTCACCATATTTCACTTTATCCCTGGCCATGTTTTAGCGTTAATCCCGAAAACCAGATGACGGAAAAAATGTGAATTCATTCACATATAATTAAATAACAATTATATAACATTTGGTTTACTAATTGATTTGTCTCAGTGACGTGGAACGCCCAGACAGATTGCAGTCTTTGCTGGAGCAGAATAACAATGGCAGAAAGTAGTCTTAACGAACGGGGCTCGCTGGAGCACAGCGACACTCGTCGTCGCATATGGGCAATTGTAGGTGCATCTTCGGGTAATCTGGTTGAATGGTTTGATTTTTACGTCTACTCATTCTGCTCTCTCTATTTTGCACACATCTTTTTTCCTTCAGGGAACACGACCACTCAGCTATTACAAACCGCCGGGGTTTTCGCTGCAGGCTTTCTGATGCGCCCCATTGGAGGGTGGCTGTTCGGACGTATCGCTGACCGCCGTGGCCGTAAAACATCGATGCTCATTTCCGTCTGCATGATGTGTGCGGGATCGTTAGTGATTGCCTGTCTACCTGGCTATGAAACAATCGGCACCTGGGCTCCCGCACTGTTACTCGTGGCGCGCTTATTTCAGGGGATCTCCGTTGGGGGGGAATACGGGACCAGTGCAACCTACATGAGTGAGGTCGCTGTCGAAGGCAAAAAAGGCTTCTACGCGTCATTCCAGTACGTCACGCTGATCGGCGGACAGTTACTGGCCGTACTTGTGGTGGTGGCCCTACAGCAAATTCTCAACGACGAACAACTGCATGCATGGGGATGGCGAATTCCATTTGCGCTAGGGGCCGTGCTCGCCGTTGTCGCCTTATGGCTGCGTCGCCAGCTGGATGAAACCTCTAAGCAAGAGACTCGTGCGTTAAAAGAAGCGGGTTCTTTCAAAGGACTATGGCGCAACCGCAAAGCCTTTATGATGGTGCTGGGCTTTACGGCTGCAGGGTCGTTAATTTTTTATACCTTTACGACCTATATGCAGAAATATCTGGTCAATACGGCAGGGATGAGCGCCAGTACGGCAAGCGTAATCATGACCGCTGCACTGTTCGTCTACATGCTGGCGCAGCCGCTGTTCGGGGCGCTGTCAGATAAAATTGGTCGTCGCACATCAATGATTTGCTTTAGCGCATTAGCAACGCTCTTTACGGTGCCGATTTTAAGCGCCTTACAGAATGTGACCTCACCTTATGCCGCGTTTGCGCTGGTTATTTGTGCGTTGATGATTGTGAGTTTTTATACTTCGATCAGCGGTATTCTGAAAGCGGAGATGTTCCCGGCACAGGTACGAGCCTTAGGGGTCGGCCTGTCCTATGCGGTGGCGAATGCGTTGTTTGGCGGTTCCGCTGAGTACGTTGCATTATCGCTGAAATCAGTTGGTATCGAACACGTCTTCTATTGGTACGTTACCGTGATGTGCGCCATCGCGCTGCTGGTCTCTCTGATGCTGCATCGTAAAGGCAAAGGGCTGAGACTCTAGATATTACTGATGCGCTAGTTGCCACACGGCGTAACCCGTTGTGGCACCGGCGACATCCCATGCGAAGTCTTTCCAGCTCCAGCCGCTTCCAGCCGGGCGGCTGTCCCACAGTTCTTTCGATGCACCCAGACTAACGGAAAACATAAAGCCAATTGCCGCACTGCGGTCACGGCTGTAACCCTGATGTTGGGCATACTCATTCCCGGCAGCCGAGAGCATCGCCGACGCAATAAAGTGCTGAGCTTTATCCTGGCCGCTCCACGAATCGTTAGCCATATGGCTACAACCGGTGAGCAGTAGTGGGGCAAGAATGATGAAATTACGCATACACATTCCAGAAAAAAGCCCCGGCAAGACGGGGCAGATGTTCAGAGAATACGGCTGATCAGTCGATCAATACGAATACGCCTCAGGCGACGAATCAGTTTTCGCACTTTGACCGGATAATCGGCGATGCTTTGCAGATCGCGATAGTGTTTAACGATGGTGGTATGCTCGCGGATCAGATGCAGCTCTTTTTCGCGCATCGCGCCCAGCTGTTGCTGCGGATCGTGAATGAGGATGGCGTTTTCCAGATCCAGGCGCCAGGCACGCGGATTGAGGTTGTTGCCGGTCAACAACATCCACTCATCATCAACCCACATCCCTTTCAGGTGGTAGCTGTTGTCCTCATCCTTCCACAGTCGCACCACCAACTGGTCCGTATTGACATAATACTGCAGGCGGCTCAGAAAACGGCGGAGGTTAATTTCATACAGATACGGGAGCGCCCCGATAATCTTAAACGGCTGATCTTCCGGAATATAGAAGTCATTCGCCGTTTTATCGCCAACGATAATCTCGACTTTCTTGCCGCTACGCAGCAGCTGGATGATATTACGCACCAGCAGCGCGGGAAGGTTGAAGTAGGGGGTACAGATAGTCAGCTTATGCTCAGCACAGGGCATAAGATGGAAAATGGTTTTGTTCAGCAGGCTCGATTTGCCGAGGCCAACCAGCGGGGTGACCGACAGCCGATCGTCATCAGCATTGCCGACAAAATGATAGCTGCTGTCACGCAGGTCCTGGCGGTACTGACGGATCTCATTTTTGATTTCCGGGCTTTTCGGGCGGCTGGCGCTGTCGAGACGGTTAACACCACGCCCCTGGACCAGGTTGTGATCGACCCAATCGAACATCACATCGGCCATTTTGGCGTTGCGAATACACTGGTAGCGATCGTAACGATATTTATCGTGCTGATGCAGATAGACATCGTTCAGGCTTGCGCCGCTGTAGAGGACGCAATCATCGATGATAAAACCTTTATAGTGGAGAACACCCAAGGCTTCTCGGGTATTCACTGGTACGCCATATACCGGGACATTGACGCCAGGATTTTCCTGCGCCATGCGACAGTACCAGTCGGCATTGGTATTTGCCGCAGCGGCGCCGATACGCCCGCGTTGGGCGCGGTGCCAGTCAACCAGAATGCGTACATCTAACTCTGGACGCTGGCGTTTGGCGTCGTACAGTGCCTGCAGAATTCCTTTGCCGCCATCATCCTGCTCGAGATAGAGCGCAATAATACAAATACGCTGGGTGGCGTGGGCTATCTTGGCCAGTAACGCCTGACGAAAATCCGCAGGCGCGTAATAGAACTCGATATCATCAACTGACTGAGAAAGCTTAGGGAGTTGGGCAAGGTGTTGTTGATGTTTATTACGCTTAAATTTTGACAACATCACAGTGCGTTTCTTCTCTGTTTATTGAAGGGTCTTCTGTACCATGCAGACGACGTAAGCGGGCAATAATAACATTACTGTTCGCGAATGTGGTCAACAATTGCGGCCGCCAGTTTATGATTATTGCGGTGTAAATTGTAGGGATAAACTGACAATCCCATCTTCCAGCTGAATATCAACCGTGAATCCCAGTTTTCTGGCCAGGCCAATCATGCCTCTGTTATTTGGCATCGTGATGCCATTTAACCGCTGCAGGCCGTGGCTCTGCGTGTAGGTGATCAGTTTCTCCAGCAGCCGCCGACCAAGCCCCAGGCCTTTCAGGTCGGAACGGACCAGCACGGCAAATTCCGCATCAATATTATCAGGATCGGAAATGGCTCTTGTTACACCGAGAATTTCATTCCCCTCGGCGGTGGCACGCACGGCAACAAACGCCATTTCTCGATCGTAGTCGATCTGTGTCATATTGGCTAAGTCGTCGTGGGTAAATTCATTGATTTCGCTGAAATAGCGATAATACAGATCCTCTTTCGTCACCTGAGCGATGAACGCCATCAGCAACGGTTCATCTTCCGGCAGAATAGGGCGGAACAGGCAGCGCTCGCCATTTTTCATCACCACCCATTCTTCTTGCTGTTGAGGGTAGGGGCGGATAGCCAGCCGGCTTTCGCTGTCGCCGCTAAACGGGGCAAGGCCTAGCGTGACATCGAGCGCCGTGAACTCGTTCCCCGAGGCCAGCAGCGGATGAATGTCCAGCCGCTGGATCTCCGGGCAATCAACGATCAGATTCGACACCTGAACCAGCAACTGGCTCAGACCGGAGACATCCAGCGGACGTAGCGCGCTGCGGCCACGGATCTTCTTGCTTTTGATCGCCTGGATCACCAGATAGCGGGCAAGGTTCATATTGAGCGGTGGCAGTGCCACGGCGGCCTGATCTTCCGCTCGCCATTCGACACCACCTTCACCCAACATGATCAGCGGGCCAAAAACCGGATCGTGCTCAACAACAACACGCAGTTCCTGCGCCCCGGCACGGTTCGCCATGCTTTGCACCAGCAAGCCGTGGATACGCGCCTGAGGCCAGGCCATTTTTACGCGGTCAAAAATGGCGTCCGCCGCCCGTTGGACTTCGGTGGCCGTTCGCAAATAGAGCATGACGCCCTGAACTTCAGATTTGTGCGGAATATCCGGCGAGCGAAGCTTCAGGGCCACCGGGTAACCAATTTGTTCGGCGATATGTACCGCTTCGGCGCTGTCGGCGGCAATCCAGGTCGGTAGCGTATGGATGCCATACGCGTGTAACACCGGGCTGACTTCATGAGTATCTAGCGAATGTGCGCCTTCGTTAATTGCCTGCTGCAACAGCATATGGGCTTGTTCAGTATTTGCCGTCACCATATCTGACAGCACCGGTGTTTCCCGCAGTTGTTTCTGGTTACGTCGGTATTCAACCATGTGCATAAATGCGGTAATGGTCCCTTCCGGCGTACGGTAGGTTGGCAGACCCGCATCGCTAAACAGACGACGAGCTTCCTGGGATGAGTATTCGCCACACCAGTTCGTCAGTACCGTGACATATTTCCCGCGCGGATGCTGCTTCAGCGCGTCAATCAGCGCCAGTGCGCTTTCCGTTCCCGGCGCGGCGGCGCTGGGGGAGTGGATCACCAACAGGGCATCATAGTCATGGCTATCCAGCAGAACGTTCAGCGCCTTGAGGTAATGTTCACTGCTGGCATCATCACGGAGATCCAGCGGGTTTGCGATACCAATACCGGCTGGCAGGACCTGGCGCAACTGGCTACAGGTCTCGTCGCTGAGCGTGGCCAGCTTACCGTTGCGTAGCCACAGTTCGTCCAGCGCCAGCGCCGCCGGGGCGGCACCGTTGCTGATGATCATCAGCTTTTCACCCCGCAGTGGACGCATATGACTGAGGGTTTCAACTGCGGAGAAGAGCTCATGAGTATCCTGTACTCGCAGCAGGCCCGCGCGTTGAATTGCGGCATCCCAGGCCGGATCCATACCGGAATTGACGTGCAGCAGCTGTTGTGCTGCCGGGCTACGGCCGCTTTTGATCACCAGAATCGGTTTATTACGTGATGCGCTGCGCGCGGCAGAAACAAAGCTACGGGCATCGCTCAGGTGCTCAAGATAGAGAAGAATAGCGCTGGTTTTACTGTCGCGGGCCAGAAAATCGAGGAGATCGTCTACGTCGATATCGAGGCTGTCCCCGAGGGCAATAAAGTAAGAGAAGCCCATCTCACGCTGCTGAGCCCAGTCGAGAATGGTATTCGAAACTGCCGCCGACTGAGAGATAAACGCCAGTTTGCCACGGTGTATAGGTACCGGGGAAAAGCTGGCATTCAGCCCCTGCCACGGTGCGAGCAGCCCGAGGCTGTTGGGGCCAAGCAGGCGCATTTGGTAACGGGTTGCGCATTCAAGCAGCGCAGGGTACTGGTCCGGCGGGGAGGAGAGAATAATGCAGGTTTTACACCCTTTTTGCCCCAACGCTTCCAGCAGAGAAAGATTGCGTCGGGCATTGGTACAAAGCACCGCAAGGTCTGGAGTGAAGGGCAGGCTGTCGATGGTGGGCCATGCCAGCACGCCCTGAACGGCTTTCCAGGCGGGCGTAACGGGCAACACCGGGCCGTTAAATCCTCCGGCCAACAGGTTGCGCATCATCAGATAACCGGCACGCTGCGGTTTCATTGACGCGCCAATAACGGCAATCGACTTCGGACGCAGCAGTGCTTCCAGCCCTTTTTGGCTCATACCGGTCTCCTTTGATCCCCAGTGACCGAATGATTTTAAACGCTTTCTGCTATTTGTGCTGTGATACTGCCCTTATGCTGGGTTTTTCCCGCCAGATAGCGGGAACGAAACAGACTAAAATGATCGCCAAGTGCGCGGGCGGCCTTCCGATCGTCGGCAAGATCCAGCAGCGCAATGGCCACTTCCGCGGTGCAATACTGCCCCTCGGCATGCGCTTCTCTCAGGTGATAGGCCGAAATACGTGAGAGATCGACAGAGATGACCGGCAGCGCGTCAAGATACGGGCTTTTACGAAACATTTTTCGCGCTTCCGTCCAGGTGCCGTCGAGCATAATAAACAGCGGCGGTTTACCCTCTGGCGGCGCGCTCAGTACCTGGCGCTCAGCTCCCGCATAAGAGGCCGGGAAAACGACCATCGGCTGGTAATTCGGATCGGCGACGGCATCGAGCAGCGCCTGCGGTGGCTCCGTTCGCGACCATTGAAAAGCGGTGGTGTCCGGCAGGATATCGGCAATCAGCCGCCCGGTATTGCTGGGCTTCATTGGCTCGGTATCAAACATCACCAGACAGAAGCGGCTGGTGGCTGTAGCCGGTGTCAGCGTGCTGCACAGGCACTGTTTCAGCGGCAGCAAACAGCGCTGGCAGCGGTGAATACGGTTACCACGAGCGAGAAAAGGCCGGGTCGCGCGAGCGAGGCGTTCGGCGCGAAGACGAAGAACGGCGTTGTCCATCATAAAGGGTCGCTAAGAAAAAACGCCATTGTCGCAGAGGTAAAAAGGGGGCACAAGCGGTGCCCCGGCAGGTTTACTGTTGGTTGGCTTCGTTCAGCCAACTGTCGAACGGCGCTTTTGGTACTGCACCGTTCAGCATGTCGATGACTTCACCATTTTTAAACATCATAATGGTCGGGATACTGCGGATGCGGAAACGTGCGCTGAGCTCGCGTTCAGCTTCGGTATTGACTTTCACGAAGCGCATCTTACCGCTACGCTCTTCAGCAACGTCTTCGAAGATGGGGGCAAAATTACGGCAGGGGCCGCACCAGGGCGCCCAGAAATCAACAACAACGGGCAGATCGTCCTTGAGTAGTTTATCCAACGTTGCCCCGGTCGCGTTGATCACATCGCCGTCAAAAAGATCGTGGCCGCAGCGTCCGCACTTCGCGCCATCGGCGCTACGTTCGTCGGGGATGCGGTTCAGAGCCTGACAACTGGCACAAACGGTATTCATAACTAACCTCTGGTTATGGGTTGCAGCGTGGCACGTGGCCGATTTGTTTCTGTAATGTTACATATTATTGATTAGCGACGAGTAAACAACAACGCGTTTTGTTCGATGAGTACAATAGACCCTATCTTTTAAACGAAATAATGGCGCGGCGGTGACACATCGGGTAATCTGCGCGCTTCGCGCAGCGCAGGTGGAGAAAATTGATGAGCGACGAACTGAAAAATAAAAGCGGCAAGGTCAAAGTGATGTATGTCCGCAGTGATGATGATTCTGACAGACGCACCCA
The DNA here is from genome assembly GCF_051131735.1 of Klebsiella sp. B345. Lineage (NCBI taxonomy): Bacteria > Pseudomonadati > Pseudomonadota > Gammaproteobacteria > Enterobacterales > Enterobacteriaceae > Klebsiella > Klebsiella sp. B345. Next base: position 1,761,140 of record NZ_CP180443.1, on the reverse strand, counting down.
TAACCCGCGTACCGGGAAAGGGGGAGGGCGCCCAGGAAAATCTCGTGTTGACGGCCGTAGCCGCCCTGCCCGCGATGAGCGAAACAGCCGCGGTGATGACCGCAAACGTGACGATCGTAAACGTGATGATTTCGATCGCGACGGTGGTTCTCCATGGCGCACCGTTTCGCGTGCGCCGAATGATGACGCGCCGGCCAAACCGGACCACGGCGGGATCAGCGGCAAAAGCTTTATCGATCCGGAAGTGCTGCGTCGTCAGCGCGCGGAAGAGACCCGCGTTTACGGCGAAAATGCCTGTCAGGCGCTGTTCCAGAGCCGTCCGGATGCGATTGTTCGTGCCTGGTTTATCCAGAGCGTGACCCCGCGTTTCAAAGAAGCGCTGCGCTGGATGGCGGCGAATCGCAAAGCTTATCATGTGGTTGATGAAGCCGAACTGGCCAAAGCCTCCGGTACCGAACACCATGGTGGGGTATGCTTCCTGATCAAGAAACGCAACGGGACCTCCGTGGCGCAGTGGGTTGCTAAAGCCGATGCCGAAGATTGCGTGCTGGCGCTGGAAGATGTTGGCAACCCGCACAACCTTGGGGCGATCATGCGTAGCTGCGCGCATTTCGGCGTGAAGGGCGTTGTCGTACAGGATGCCGGTATGCTGGAATCTGGTGCGGCGATCCGTACAGCAGAAGGTGGCGCGGAACACGTTGAGCCGATCACCGGTGACAGCTTCCTCGATACCCTGGAGCAGTTCCGTAAAGCGGGCTATGCGATTGTCTCTACCTCCAGCCACAACGGTACACCGCTGCACAAAGCTGAGCTGCCGAAGAAAATGGTGCTGGCGTTAGGTCAGGAGCGTGATGGTTTGTCCGATGCGGCGATTTCCAGCGCGGATCTTAACGTTGCTATTGAAGGGACTGGCAATGTCGAAAGCCTGAACGTCTCTGTCGCAACCGGCGTATTGCTCGCTGAATGGTGGCGCCAGAACAAGGCCTGATCGCAGAGTTGATCTAAAAAAATGCCAGCGTAATGCTGGCATTTTTGTCTCTGCAGGACGCCGACAGGGTTATTCCTGCCCGGCGGGTAACACCGGCATCCAGTCGATGGGCGGCTCGCCGCGCTCGGCCAGCCACTGATTCGCCTGAACAAAATGATTGCTGCCAAAGAAGCCGCGATGAGCGGAAAGCGGTGAAGGATGCGGTGCCTTCAATACGCAATGGCGCTGGCGATCGATAATCGCGCCTTTCTTTTGCGCATGCGCACCCCACAGTAAAAACACCACCCCTTCACGATGTTCATTGATCAGCGAAATCACTTTATCGGTAAAGGTCTCCCAGCCAAGGCTGGCATGGGAATGGGCTTGTCCCGCTCGTACCGTCAGGACGGTATTGAGCAACAGCACGCCTTGCCGTGCCCAGCTTTCCAGATAGCCGTGCGCAGGGCGGCTGAAACCAGGGACGGTCCCTTCCAGTTCTTTATACATGTTTAGCAGCGAAGGGGGCGTCGCGATCCCCGGAAGTACCGAGAAGGCCAGGCCATGTGCCTGACCAGGCCCGTGATAAGGATCCTGCCCCAGAATCACCACTTTGACATCGCCAAGTTCGGTATAACGAAAGGCGTTGAAGACATCTTTTTGCGGTGGGTAAATCGTCATCCCCGACTGGCGTTCTTCGGCGACGGTTTTCAGGGTATTCACAAAATAGGGCTGCTGCTTCTCTTCCACCAGCACGTCGTGCCAGGTCAATGGGGTCGTCATTCTGCTCTCCTGCAAAGTGTCATCGCTATAGCTTAACTGCTTCTTTCTGCATAACAAAATCTGCACGCCGCAGTTGACGTTTCACATGCAAAAATAATTGAAAATTTACAAAATTATTTTGCATTGGCTATGGCGTAACTTGATGTAAAACAATAATATCCCCCTATACCCATTTGCACTGCATGGTTTTTGTTGATTTAGGTCAATGAATGCCGGGTGGTTGACTGATATACATACACTCATACAACAATGGTTTTACCAATTGGCCGCAAACAGGCCAGGAAGACGAATAACTATTGCCTAAGGGAGGCATCAAATGATTACTGGTATCCAAATCACTAAAGCTGCAAATGACGACCTGCTGAACTCTTTTTGGCTGCTGGATAGCGAAAAAGGCGAAGCGCGCTGCCTGTGTGCCAAAGGCGGTTTTGCGGAAGATGACGTGGTTGCGGTGAGCAAACTGGGCGAAATCGAATATCGCGAAGTTCCGCTTGATGTGAAACCGGAAGTCCGCGTTGAAGGTGGTCAGCACCTGAATGTTAACGTGCTGCGTCGTGAAACGCTGATGGATGCGGTTGAGCATCCGGAAAAATACCCACAGTTGACCATTCGTGTCTCTGGCTATGCAGTACGTTTTAACTCCCTGACGCCAGAGCAGCAGCGTGACGTTATTGCTCGTACTTTTACAGAAAGCCTGTAAGTCGAAGCCTGAAAATAAAAACGCCGGGATATCCCGGCGTTTTTTTTGCTCTCTGCTTACTGCGGAGTACTGCTATCGCTACCGCTTGGCTTACGACGCTTACCCACATTTTTAGCATCACGGTGACGTTTCTTCACGCGTGTCTTATCTTTGTCTTTCTCTTTTTTCTGCTCGGCGCGCTTAGCCATTACCTTCTTGGAAGGTTTACCGGTCTGCTTTTCACTCGGTGCGCGGGTGGTCGGACGTAATTCATCGATAACACGCGGCTTGAGCGGCTCCTCGATGTAACGACCAATTTTCCCTAACAGCAGATGGTCGTGGGCTTCGACCAGAGAAATGGCAATGCCTTTTTTCCCTGCGCGACCGGTACGTCCGATGCGGTGCAGGTAGGTATCGGCCGTACGCGGCATATCGAAGTTGAATACGTGGCTTACGTCAGGAATATCGATCCCGCGCGCGGCGACGTCGGTGGCAATCAGCACGTTCATGCGACCATCGGTCATGCGCTTAATGGCTTCGTTACGTTTAGCCTGCACCATCTCGCCTTCCAGCCAGCAGGTATTAATACCCGCTTCGCGCAGCCAGGATGCCAGCTCATGAACACGCTCGCGTTTGCGTACAAAGACGATGGAGCGGGTCGCATCCGGCTGTTGCAGCAGGTTAATCAGCAGCGCGGTTTTATGCTTGATATCATCGGCGCGATAGTACCACTGGTGAATTTTCTTACGTTCACGGGTGGAGGGGCTGGCGGAGACTTCAACAGGCTCTTCCAGCAGACGCTCGGCAAAGTCTTTGATCGCATCGCCTTCCAGCGTCGCAGAAAACAGCATGGTCTGCTTACGCCAGCGGGTTTCACCGGCAATGTGCTCGATATCCTGGGCGAAGCCCATATCCAGCATACGGTCCGCTTCGTCGAGGATCAGCGTTTCGACAGCACGGCAATCGAAGTTTTCTTCTTTAATGTATTGCAGCAGTCGTCCGGTGGTGGCGACCACGATATCCTGATTCTCGCTGAACACTTCCGCATGGTTCATATACGCGACACCGCCGGTAATGGTGGCGATATCCAGATGCGTGTGCGCAGCCAGTTCGCGCGCATGGTCAGCGACCTGCATTGCCAGCTCACGGGTTGGTGTCAGGATGAGAATTCGCGGTGGTCCGGATTTTTGCGTGGGAAATCAAGCAGGTGCTGCAACGCTGGCAGCAGGTATGCCGCAGTTTTACCGGTGCCTGTCGGGGCTGAACCGAGAATGTCACGGCCATCAAGCGCAGGCGGAATAGCGGCGGCCTGAATGGCTGTCGGGCGTGTGAAACCTTTTTCCTGGAGGGCCTCCAGAAGGTTTTCGTCGAGTTCAAGTTCGGAAAAAGTCGTTACAGTCATGATCTACCTCTGAGTGGACCGACGATTATAGACGTTACGGGCATAATGTTCATCTGTTTGTAAGGCTATCTGTTCTCCGGTATTGTGCATAGCCTCAAGTCCAGGCGTTTTTCGTCCGCAAGGTTATTAAGGATGTCTCAGTCGAAGTTTGCGCTGCCGCGCAATGGTTTTACGTTTAAACAGTTCTTTGTTGCTCACGATCGATGTGCAATGAAAGTGGGCACCGATGGCATTTTGCTCGGTGCGTGGGCGCCGATCGCGCAGGTAAAACAGGTGCTGGATATTGGCACCGGTAGCGGCCTGCTGGCTTTGATGCTGGCGCAGCGAACCGATGTTCGGGTCACGTTAGATGCGGTGGAACTCGACGACAATGCGGCAGACCAGGCGCGGGAAAATGTCGATGCGTCTCCGTGGTCGGCACGAATCCAGGTTCATCAGGCGGATATTCAACAATGGCAACCTCCGCAAACCCGGCGCTATGAACTGATTGTCAGCAACCCGCCTTTTTTTGCTGAAGGTGTTCCCTGCGCGACATCGCAGCGCGAACAGGCGCGATATACCACCACGCTCGATCATGTGACGCTTTTAACCTGCGCCGCGGAGTGTATCACAGAAGAAGGGTTTTTCTGTGTGGTGCTGCCGGTAGATATCGGCAACGCATTTGTCCAGCGCGCTCAGAACATGGGTTGGCATTTGCGCTTGCGTACCGATGTGGCGGAAACGGAAATGCGCCCTCCGCACCGGGTGCTGTTGGCGTTCTCGCCGATGGCGGGAGAGTGTTTTAGCGATCGCCTGATTATCCGCGGGCCAGAGCAACAATACTCTGAAGGGTTTACTGCCCTGACCCAGGACTTCTATCTCTTTATGTGAAGCAGGGGCGAGAGGATTGACGGCCCGCTGTTTGGGAGCTGCTCTGGATAATCCAGCGTATAGTGTAATCCGCGGCTCTCTTTGCGCAGCATCGCGCAGCGAACGATCAACTCAGCAACCTGCACCAGGTTACGTAACTCCAGCAAATTGTTAGACACGCGGAAGCGCGCATAATATTCGTCAAGTTCCTGTTGCAGCATGGTGATACGGCGTAACGCGCGTTCCAGACGGCGCGTGGTACGTACGATACCGACATAGTCCCACATCAGTAATCTCAGCTCATGCCAGTTATGCTGAATGACCACCAGCTCGTCAGGGATCTCAACCTGGCTCTCATCCCAGGAAGGGAGCCCGTTGACCGGTTGGGCAAACGGCATGCGCTTCATAATATCTTCGGCGGCGGACCAGCCATAAACCAGACATTCGAGCAACGAATTGGACGCCATGCGGTTAGCCCCGTGGAGCCCGGTGTAGCTCACCTCGCCAATGGCATACAGTCCGTCGACGTCGGTGCGGCCGTGGTCATCGACCATCACACCACCACAGGTATAGTGAGCAGCAGGGACGATTGGCACCGGTTCTTTTGTCAGATCGATCCCCAGACCAAGCAGTTTTTCGTAGATCATCGGGAAGTGCTGACGGATGAAGGCTTCCGGTTTATGGCTGATATCGAGATACATGCAGTCGACTCCGAGTCGCTTCATTTCATGGTCAATGGCGCGGGCGACGATATCGCGCGGGGCCAGTTCGCCGCGTTCGTCAAAATCGGGCATAAACCGCGAGCCATCCGGGCGCTTCAGATATGCCCCTTCGCCGCGTAACGCTTCTGTCAGCAGGAAATTGCGCGCTTGCGGATGGTATAACGCGGTGGGGTGAAACTGGTTAAACTCAAGGTTAGCGACACGACACCCCGCTCGCCACGCCATGGCAATGCCATCGCCGGAAGAGACATCCGGGTTAGTGGTGTACTGATATACTTTGGCGGCACCGCCGGTGGCCAGAACCACGGACTTAGCGCTGCAGGTTTCTACCTTTTCTTTATTACGGTTCCAGATCCAGGCGCCAACGACGCGGCGCGTACCGGGCAGGCCGATTTTATCGGAAATGATCAGATCGACCGCATTGCTCCGTTCCAGCACCCGAATATTCGGGTGAGACAGCGCCTGGCTGACGAGCGTGGTTTCCACCGCTCTGCCTGTCGCATCGGCCGCATGAAGAATACGACGATGGCTGTGGCCCCCTTCGCGGGTCAGATGGTAGCTCTGCTCGCCGTTAGCCTGAGTTTGGGTATCAAACAGGACGCCCTGATCGATAAGCCACTGCACGCAAGGTTTGGCATTGCTGGCAACGAAAGAGACCGCGTGGCGATCGCACAGGCCAGCGCCGGCAATCAGCGTATCTTCAACATGGGATTCCACGCTGTCCGTCTCATCAAAGACCGCGGCAATGCCGCCTTGAGCGTATAACGTAGAGCCTTCGCTGATTGGGCCTTTGCTCAATATGGTCACGGAGCTGTTCTCCGCCAGCCGCAGAGCAAGGGATAAACCGGCGGCGCCGCTGCCTATAATCAGCACATCACAGGAAAAGTCAGGTGTAGTATTCATGGGCTTTGTTTAATTTACTAAACACAATAAAGCCACAATAGCACCAGGCTGTGATGAATCGTACATTTTTTTTTCGACTGGTTGCGGAAACTAAACACTGGTTGGCGGAGCGGCGTACAGGTAAAGGAGAGAAAATATTTGCGAAGCAGATCGTTAGCTTCAGATTTTATAGTGAAATAAAAACGATGTTACGTTACCCTTCTGGCGGACCTTACGCTTTTTCTTCATCATCTTACCTGGCGTTGAGTTGCGGGACTTATAATGAGAGATAACAAATCGTCCGCCGTTGCCAGAGAAAAAACAAAGGCGTAACGGAACTTTATTGTTTTCAGACACTCCAATCGTCTGCTTGCTCATAATGCAGTGATTGGGTAGTGCTTTGAAGGCGCATGGGAATTGGGTTTGGGGAGACATTACCTCGGATGAGCGAGCAGTTAACGGATCAGGTCCTCGTTGAACGGGTCCAGAAAGGAGATCAGAAGGCGTTTAATCTGCTGGTGGTACGCTATCAGCATAAGGTTGCGAGCCTGGTTTCCCGCTACGTGCCACCGGGCGATATCCCTGATGTCGTTCAGGAGTCGTTCGTAAAAGCATGGCGCGCGCTGGAGTCCTTCCGGGGAGATAGTGCTTTTTATACCTGGTTATATCGTATCGCCGTCAACACGGCGAAGAATTATCTGGTAGCTCAGGGGCGCCGCCCGCCGTCCAGCGATGTTGACGCCAATGAGGCGGAAAACTTCGAAAGTGGTGGGGCACTGAAAGAAATTTCGAACCCTGAGAATTTAATGTTGTCAGAAGAACTGAGACAAATAGTTTTTCGTACCATTGAATCGCTCCCGGAAGATTTACGCATGGCAATTACATTGCGGGAGCTTGATGGCCTGAGCTATGAAGAGATAGCCGCTATCATGGATTGTCCGGTAGGGACCGTACGTTCGCGTATTTTCCGGGCACGAGAAGCTATTGATAATAAAGTTCAACCGCTCATCAGGCGTTGACGATAGCGGAATACTGAAAAGGGTATCAGGCATGCAGAAAGAAAAACTTTCGGCCTTAATGGATGGTGAAACGCTGGATAACGAGCTGCTCAATGAGCTGAGCCGTTCTTCTGAAATGCAAAAGACCTGGGAGAGCTATCATCTCATTCGTGATTCGCTGCGAGGCGATACCGCTGAGATGCTCCATTTTGATATCTCAGCTCGCGTTATGGCCGCCATTGAAAATGAACCTGTTCGTCAGGCTGTGCCGCTTATTCCTGAATCTCAGCCGGCTCCACACCAGTGGCGCCAGATGCCTTTCTGGCAAAAAGTCCGCCCATGGGCCAGCTCTTTGACTCAGATGGGTGTGGCTGCGTGCGTATCGCTTGCTGTTATCGTCGGCGTTCAGCAGTATAATGGGCAGAACGAATCATCCCAGCAACCTGAAGCACCGGTGTTCAACACCATGCCGATGATGGGTAAAGCCAGCCCAGTAAGCCTCGGCGTTCCAGCAGATGCTTCTGCAGGAAGCGGTCAGCAGGCGCAGGTGCAAGAACAACGTCGCCGCATTAATGCTATGCTGCAGGACTATGAACTGCAGCGCCGCCTGCATGCAGAGCAGCTTCAGTTTGGGCAAGCCCAGACTCAGCAAGCCGCTGTTCAGGTGCCAGGTTATCAAACATTAGGAACGCAATCGCAGTAATGAAGCAACTTTGGTGTGCCATGTCGCTCATGGCAGGCAGCCTGTTCTTCTCTGTCAACGCCTCGGCTGATACATCGTCCGGGGCGTTGTTGCAGCAAATGAATCTGGCCAGCCAGTCCCTGAATTATGAGCTGTCTTTTGTCAGCATTAACAAACAGGGCGTTGAGTCGCTGCGTTATCGTCACGCGCGCCTGAACAATCAACCTCTCGCACAGCTGCTGCAACTCGATGGCCCGCGCCGGGAAGTTGTGCTGCGTGGTAATGAAATCAGTTATTTTGAACCTGGGCTCGATCCCTTCACGCTGAATGGCGACTACATTGTCGACTCATTACCTTCGCTGGCTTATACCGATTTCAAGCGGCTGGCTTCCTACTACGACTTTATCTCCGTTGGCCGGACTCGTATCGCCGATCGTCTGTGCGAGGTGATTCGTGTGGTCGCGCGCGATGGCACGCGCTATAGCTATATTGTCTGGCTGGATGCCGAAACGAAACTGCCGATGCGGGTTGATTTGCTCGACCGCGACGGGGAAACCCTCGAGCAGTTCCGGGTCGTCTCCTTTAGCGTTGGCGATAAAGTCAGCTCCAGCATGGAGACACTAGCAAAAGCGAGCCTGCCTCCTCAGCTGTCGGTGCCGGAAGGGGGCGATAAAGCCAACTTTAACTGGGCGCCAACCTGGCTACCGCAAGGGGTTTCGGAAGTCTCCAGCAGCCAACGCCGTCTGCCAACCATTGATGGTCCGGTTGAATCCCGCCTCTATTCGGATGGGCTGTTTAGTTTCTCCATTAACGTTAATCGCGCCACCTCAACCAGCAGCGATCAGCTGCTACGCACCGGGCGTCGCACCGTGAGCACGACGGTGCGCGATAACGCAGAGATAACCGTGGTCGGTGAAATGCCGCCGCAAACGGCTAAACGCATCTCCGACAGCATTAAGTTCAAGGCAGTGCAATGATTAAAGAGTGGGCCACCGTCGTCTCCTGGCAAAATGGCATGGCGCAGGTGCACTGCGACGTTAAAGCCTCCTGCAGCAGCTGCGCCTCGCGGGCCGGCTGCGGCAGCCGGGTGCTGAACAAGCTGGGACCGCAAACCAGCCATACCATCAGTGTCCCCAGCGACCAGCCGCTGTCCGCCGGGCAGAAAGTTGAGCTAGGAATAGCCGAAAGCAGCCTGCTAGGCTCTGCGGTGTTAGTCTATATGGCGCCGTTAGTCGGGCTGTTTGTGGTGGCTTCCATTTTTCAGGTGTTGTTTGCCAATGACTTCGCGTCACTGTGTGGTGCGGTGCTCGGTGGCGTTGGCGGATTCCTGATTGCGCGCGGTCTTTCTCCAGGGTTAGCCGCTCGTCAATCGTGGCAACCCGTTATCATTAGCGTGGGTCTGCCACCGGATTTACTGCGTACAGAGACACCCTCTTCAGAGCCAGGTCAGTGATTCCACTGGCCTTTATTTTTTATTAGTCACGCTCAGACCAACTCACCATTTGTTACGGTTATGCTGCTGGTAAGAGCATTTCCTGGTTTCGTGGATGTAGTGTAGAATGCGGCGTTTTCGGATTAAAAAACGTCAGGCACAGAACAGCGGCCTCATGATTCGCGTAAGGCAAAATTAACTCTAAATATGAAGAATATACGTAACTTTTCAATCATCGCTCATATCGACCACGGTAAATCGACGTTGTCTGACCGTATCATCCAGATTTGCGGTGGCCTTTCCGATCGTGAAATGGAAGCCCAGGTACTGGACTCCATGGATCTTGAACGTGAGCGTGGCATCACCATTAAGGCGCAGAGCGTCACCCTGGATTATAAAGCGACCAATGGCGAAACCTATCAGCTGAACTTTATCGACACGCCGGGCCACGTCGACTTCTCTTATGAGGTGTCTCGTTCTCTCGCCGCGTGTGAAGGTGCGCTGCTGGTAGTCGATGCCGGTCAGGGTGTTGAAGCCCAGACGCTGGCCAACTGCTACACCGCCATGGAAATGGATCTGGAAGTGGTTCCGGTCCTCAACAAAATCGACCTGCCTGCTGCCGATCCGGAGCGTGTAGCTGAAGAAATTGAAGACATTGTCGGCATTGATGCGGCTGATGCCGTGCGCTGCTCGGCGAAAACCGGTATTGGTGTTCCTGACGTTCTGGAACGTCTGGTACGCGATATCCCGCCACCGGAAGGTGACGCGGATGGCCCGCTGCAGGCGCTGATCATCGACTCCTGGTTCGATAACTACCTCGGTGTAGTGTCGCTGGTGCGTATTAAAAACGGCACCATGCGTAAAGGCGACAAAATCAAAGTCATGAGCACCGGACAAGTCTACAACGCTGACCGTCTGGGCATCTTTACGCCAAAACAGGTTGACCGTACCGAACTGAAATGCGGCGAGGTTGGCTGGCTGGTGTGCGCCATTAAAGATATCCTTGGCGCCCCGGTTGGGGATACCCTGACCACCTCCCGTAACCCGGCTGACAAAGCGCTGCCTGGCTTCAAAAAAGTCAAACCGCAGGTGTATGCTGGTCTGTTCCCGGTGAGCTCTGATGACTACGAAAGCTTCCGTGATGCGCTTGGCAAACTGAGCCTCAACGATGCCTCTCTGTTCTACGAGCCGGAAAGCTCTACGGCGCTGGGCTTCGGCTTCCGCTGTGGCTTCCTGGGCCTGCTGCACATGGAAATCATTCAGGAGCGTCTGGAACGAGAGTATGACCTGGATCTGATCACCACTGCGCCGACGGTAGTTTACGAAGTAGAAACTACGGCGAAAGAGGTTATCTATGTCGATAGCCCGTCCAAGCTGCCGCCGCTGAATAACATTCAGGAACTGCGTGAGCCGATCGCCGAGTGTCATATGCTGCTGCCGCAGGAATATCTGGGTAACGTTATCACGCTGTGTATTGAGAAGCGTGGTGTGCAGACCAACATGGTTTACCACGGTAAACAAGTGGCGCTGACCTATGAAATTCCAATGGCGGAAGTGGTTCTCGATTTCTTCGACCGTCTGAAGTCAACGTCACGCGGCTACGCGTCGCTGGACTACAACTTCAAACGCTTCCAGGCCTCCAACATGGTCCGCGTGGACGTGCTGATCAACAGTGAGCGTGTTGATGCGCTGGCATTGATTACCCACAACGATAACGCGCCGTACCGTGGTCGTGAGCTGGTAGAGAAGATGAAAGAACTGATCCCTCGCCAGCAGTTCGATATTGCGATTCAGGCGGCGATCGGCAACCACATCATTGCCCGCGCTACCGTCAAGCAGCTGCGTAAAAACGTTCTGGCGAAATGCTACGGCGGTGACGTTAGCCGTAAGAAAAAGCTGCTGCAGAAGCAGAAAGACGGTAAAAAACGTATGAAACAAGTGGGTAACGTTGAGCTGCCGCAGGAAGCGTTCCTTGCCATTCTGCACGTCGGTAAAGACGGCAAATAACCATTAAGGAGTTGGCATGGCGAACATGTTTGCCCTGATCCTGGTGATCGCAACCCTGGTCACAGGGTTGTTATGGTGCCTGGATAAATTCATCTTTGCGCCAAAGCGTCGTGAACGCCAGGCCGCGGCTCAGGCTGCGACAGGCGATAGCCTCGACAAGCAAACGCTGAAGAAAGTGGGCCCGAAACCGGGCTGGCTGGAAACGGGAGCCTCGGTCTTTCCGGTGCTGGCTATTGTGCTGGTGGTTCGCTCATTTATTTATGAGCCGTTCCAGATTCCATCAGGTTCAATGATGCCAACGCTGCTGATTGGCGATTTTATTCTGGTTGAGAAGTTTGCCTACGGCATTAAAGATCCGATCTACCAGAAAACGCTGATCGAAACCGGTCATCCGAAACGCGGTGATATCGTGGTCTTTAAATACCCGGAAGATCCGCGCCTGGATTACATCAAGCGTGCTGTCGGGTTGCCGGGCGATAAAGTCACCTACGATCCGTTGACCAAACAGGTCACGATCCAGCCGGGCTGCAGTTCCGGCCAGGCTTGCGGTAGCGCGCTGCCGGTCACTTACTCCAACGTTGAGCCGAGCGATTTTGTTCAGACCTTCTCGCGCCGTAACGGTGGTGAGGCAACCAGCGGGTTCTGGCAGCTGCCGAAGGGTGAGACCAAAGAAGACGGTATCCGCCTGACCGAACGTAAAGAGACGCTGGGTGAAGTGACTCACCGTATTCTGACCGTTCCGATTGCTCAGGATCAGGTTGGCATGTACTACCATCAATCGGGTCTGCCGCTGGCGACCTGGATTGTGCCGCCGGGCCAGTACTTCATGATGGGTGACAACCGCGATAACAGCGCTGACAGCCGTTACTGGGGCTTTGTGCCAGAAGCGAACCTGGTAGGTAAAGCCACGGCAATCTGGATGAGCTTCGAAAAACAGGAAGGTGAGTGGCCGACCGGCGTGCGTTTATCTCGTATCGGTAGCATCCACTAATTTCCCTGCCTTATTCACGCTGCCGTCGCAATACGGCAGCGTGAATTATTTAATATTTAAATCTATTCAAACTAACGACATCCCTTGTCGTTGCGTATAGAATATCCCCCCGAAGTTTTGGTTGTCTCTCGTAAGAGGACACTGCACACGAAACCGCGTTGGTTGATTTTACTCTGAAATAAGTTGGGTTGCGGAAGGCGACAGGTTTGCGCACAGGCAATCTACAATGAGACAGAGCTGCCCAGGTCGGTTTCGTGTGCTGCATTTTTGACGCATTCATTTATTGGTATCGCATGAACCCCATCGTAATTAATCGGCTTCAACGGAAGCTGGGCTACACTTTTCATCATCAGGAGCTGTTGCAACAGGCATTAACTCACCGCAGTGCCAGCAGCAAGCACAATGAGCGCCTGGAGTTTCTGGGTGACTCAATTTTGAGTTTTGTGATCGCGAATGCGCTCTATCACCGCTTCCCTCGGGTTGACGAAGGTGACATGAGCCGCATGCGTGCCACGCTGGTACGAGGCAACACGCTGGCGGAGATCGCCCGTGAGTTTGAGTTAGGTGAGTGCCTGCGCCTTGGTCCGGGTGAACTGAAAAGCGGCGGTTTCCGTCGCGAATCTATTCTGGCAGATACCGTTGAAGCACTGATCGGCGGGATTTTCCTCGACAGCGATATCCAGAACGTTGAGCGCCTGATTCTGAGCTGGTATCAAACTCGTCTGGACGAAATCAGCCCGGGCGATAAGCAAAAAGATCCAAAGACTCGTTTGCAGGAATATTTGCAGGGTCGCCATCTGCCGCTGCCGTCTTATCTGGTGGTGCAGGTGCGTGGCGAAGCACACGATCAGGAATTTACTATCCACTGCCAGGTCAGCGGCCTGAGTGAACCAGTGGTTGGCACAGGTTCCAGCCGTCGCAAGGCGGAGCAGGCTGCCGCCGAACAGGCGCTGAAAAAACTGGAGCTGGAATGAGCAACGAAAAAAGTTATTGCGGGTTTGTCGCTATAGTCGGCCGCCCGAACGTGGGTAAATCCACTCTGCTGAACAATCTGCTTGGGCAGAAGATTTCGATCACCTCGCGCAAAGCGCAGACGACGCGTCACCGTATTGTCGGCATCCATACCGAAGGGCCGTATCAGGCAATTTATGTTGATACCCCGGGCCTGCATATGGAAGAAAAACGCGCGATCAACCGCCTGATGAACAAAGCAGCGAGTAGCTCGATCGGCGACGTTGAGCTGGTTATCTTCGTGGTTGAAGGTACCCGCTGGACCGCGGATGACGAAATGGTGCTGGGCAAACTGCGTGATGCCAGAGCGCCGGTGATCCTGGCGGTCAATAAAGTCGATAACGTGCAGGAAAAAGCCGATTTACTGCCGCACCTGCAGTTCCTGGCAAGCCAGATGAACTTCCTGGATATCGTCCCGATTTCTGCAGAAACGGGGATGAACGTGGATACCATCGCCGGGATCGTCCGTAAACATCTGCCGGAAGCCATTCATCACTTCCCGGAAGAGTACATTACCGACCGTTCACAGCGCTTTATGGCTTCTGAAATCATCCGTGAAAAGCTGATGCGTTTCCTTGGCGCAGAACTGCCGTACTCTGTGACGGTAGAAATCGAACGTTTCCAGACCAACGAGCGTGGCGGTTATGATATTAACGGCCTGATCCTGGTTGAGCGTGAAGGGCAGAAGAAGATGGTGATTGGCAACAAAGGCGCCAAAATCAAAACCATCGGTATTGAAGCTCGTAAAGACATGCAGGATATGTTCGAAGCGCCGGTGCACCTTGAGCTGTGGGTGAAAGTGAAATCCGGCTGGGCTGATGACGAACGCGCGCTGCGCAGTCTCGGTTACGGCGAAGATCACTAAGCGCTATTTTGATGGAAGGCTGGCAGCGCGCTTTCGTCCTGCATAGTCGTCCCTGGAGCGAAACCAGTCTGATGCTGGACGTCTTCACGGAAGAATCCGGCCGTGTGCGCCTTGTTGCTAAAGGCGCACGTTCTAAACGCTCCAGCCTCAAAGGCGCTCTCCAGCCTTTTACCCCCTTATTACTCCGCTTTGGTGGCCGTGGCGACGTCAAAACGCTACGTAATGCCGAAGCGGTTTCACTGGCTCTGCCGCTCAGCGGTATCACGCTCTACAGCGGGCTGTATGTGAATGAGCTCCTCTCCCGCGTGCTGGAACATGAAACGCGCTTTTCCGAACTCTTTTTCGATTACCTGCACTGTCTCCAGGCGCTGGCGGGCACCAGCGGCACGCCGGAGCCGGCATTACGCCGCTTTGAATTGGCATTGCTGGGGCATCTGGGTTATGGCGTCGATTTCCTCCACTGCGCCGGCAGCGGTGATGTGGTCGATGACACCATGACCTATCGCTACCGTGAAGAAAAAGGCTTTATCGCCAGCGTGGTTATTGATAACAACACCTTTACCGGGCACCATTTGAAAGCGCTGGCGAGTCGTGAGTTTCCGGACAGCGATGCGCTACGAGCCGCCAAGCGCTTTACCCGTATCGCCCTGAAGCCGTATCTTGGCGGTAAGCCGCTGAAGAGTCGGGAACTGTTTCGCCAGTTTATGCCCGCACGCGCGGCGCGAGCAGATAAAACGAATAACGATCAATGAGGATTGTCATGGCTGAATTACTGTTAGGGGTCAATATTGACCATATCGCGACACTGCGTAACGCGCGCGGCACCGCTTATCCGGATCCGGTACAGGCGGCGTTTATCGCTGAGCAGGCCGGGGCTGACGGCATTACTGTCCACCTGCGCGAAGACCGCCGTCACATTACCGACCGTGACGTGCGCGTGCTGCGCCAGACGCTGGACACTCGCATGAACCTCGAGATGGCGGTCACCGAAGAGATGCTGACCATCGCCTGTGACACCAAACCACATTTCTGCTGCCTGGTGCCGGAAAAGCGTCAGGAAGTGACGACGGAAGGCGGCCTGGACGTGGCCGGTCAGCGCGAGAAAATGCGCGATGCCTGCAAGCGTCTGGCTGATGCCGGGATTCTGGTTTCTCTGTTCATCGATGCCGATGAAGCGCAAATTCAGGCTGCGGCGGATGTTGGCGCTCCCTATATTGAAATTCACACTGGCTGCTACGCCGATGCCGAAAGCGACGCCCAGCAGGAAAAAGAGCTGCAGCGTATCGCGGCCGCTGCGACCTTTGCCGCAAGCCTCGGTCTGAAGGTGAATGCTGGTCACGGCCTGACCTATCACAACGTCAAAGCGATTGCCTGCATTCCGGAAATGCACGAGCTGAACATCGGCCATGCGATTATCGGTCGGGCGGTGATGAGCGGTCTGAAAGAGGCGGTTGCCGAAATGAAACGCCTGATGCAGGAAGCCCGCGCGTAATGGCGATTCTGGGGCTGGGAACCGATATCGTTGAAATTGTGCGGATAGAAGCGGTGATTGCCCGTAGCGGCGATCGCCTCGCCCGGCGCGTGCTCAGCGACAACGAGTGGCTGATATGGCAGCAGCACCAGCAGCCGGTCCGTTTTCTGGCGAAGCGCTTTGCGGTCAAAGAGGCGGCAGCGAAAGCCCTGGGAACCGGGATCCGCAACGGTCTGGCGTTTAATCAGTTCGAGGTGTACAACGACGAGCTCGGTAAGCCCAGCCTGCGTCTCTGGGGTGAAGCGCAAAATCTGGCGCAGCGTATGGGGGTCAGAAGCATCCACGTGACCCTGGCGGATGAGCGCCATTACGCTTGTGCTACGGTTATCGTGGAGAGTTAACGCCGGCGGGGTGCCGCGTCAGATTTTGTCCGCATGATGCATCAGGACAAACTTATCCCACAACTGCTCTTCATTTTCGACGTGTGCCGGGTCTTTCAGAATGGTATTGGGGATCGGGCACACTTTCTGACAGGTGGGCGTTTCATAGTGGCCCACACACTCCGTGCAGCGGTCACTGTTAATCTCATAGATGCTGTCACCCATCGAAATCGCCTCATTCGGGCATTCCGGCTCGCACATATCGCAATTGATGCATTTTTTGGTGATTAACAGCGCCATCAGGAAATTCTCAGAAACATCACAAACAGGGCGGGCATTATACGCCCATTTTCTGCTCACACCAGTTTTTTCACCAGCGCCTCGCTGTGGCGGATCCTGTCCGGCGCATGTTCAAGATCCTGCTGAACCAACGCCATAAACAGCAGATCGGTGAGCATCATTTGCGCGCTGGTGGAGGAGATCGCGGCGCTGCGCGTTGCCTGCTCTTCGGCGATGGTGTACAGGCACTGCGTCGCCTGCTGCTGCAGCGCATTCGGTGTAAACCCGGTGATCGCCAGGATCCGGCATCCAACACGCAGCGCTTCTCCGGCGGCCATGTTGATCTCCCGGCGCTCGCCTGAATAGGAGATCGCCACCAGCAGATCGTCGGATGACATGGCCTGCACGGTCGCGAGCAGGGCGTGCATATCCTGTTCGGAAACGGCGTTAATGCCGATTTTCATCAGCTTCCAGCCGAAATTACGCGCCACCAGCCCGGATGCACCGATACCGGTGATCACCACCCGGCGGGCGTGGCGCAACAGCGCGACGGCTTCCAGCAGCTTCTCTTCGGTGTTGACATCCAGCGAGGCGTGCATCGCTGCCACGTTATCGTTGATCAGCTTCTCGCCCACCAGGCGCAGCGGATCGTCACCGCGGATCTGGTTATGGACCGGAACCGATTGTGGATCGGGCGCGCTGGCCAGCGCTTCACTTAAGGCTAGCTTCAGTGCCGGGAAACCTTTAAACCCCATCTTCTGCGCGAATTTCACGACGCTGGACTGGCTGACGCCGGCCTCGCCAGCCAGCTGCTGTGAACTGAGGTGGCGGGTCTGGTCAGGCTGAGCCAGAATAAAGTCTGCCAGCTTTTTATCGCTTGCCGCCAGCGATGGATAGCGCTGGCGAATGCGGATTAAACAGTTCATCGGTTTTCCTCAGGACAACTTTCGCCCTCTGCTGAAAGAATTTTGTATTCGATTATAAGAGGATTACAGCGAATTAAAAATTCTACCGCTGAGATTTATTGATTCCAGGAAAATAGCCTTAACCCAGGGTTAACGTCCGTAGATGTTTTCTCTGTTCATGGCATAAGACTGTTAAGCTAACGGCATCAGCTACGATATTTGCTAAAGAAAGAGGTTAGTTTTGAATAGCAGCACGCGGCGAGTGGTTTTTTTTGATCTCGATGGAACGTTACATCAACAAGATATGTTCGGCAGTTTCCTGCGTTACGTCTTGCGTCACCAGCCGTTGAATGTCCCGCTGGTGGTACTCATGTCGCCGGCAATTCTGCTGGGGCTGGCCATCAACGGTCGGGCGGCGCGCTGGCCAATGAGCCTGTTGCTGTGGGCTGCCACCTTCGGGCGCAGCGAGCGCGCCCTGAAACGACTTGAGGCCGGTTTTGTTCGCTGGTTTCGCCAGCGCGTGACTGCATTCCCGGTGGTGCAGGCCCGGTTGACGGACTACCTCGACCATCACGATGCCGAGGTCTGGTTGATTACCGGTTCGCCTCAGTCGCTGGTTGAACAGGTCTATTTTGATACTCCCTGGCTGCCGAGAGTCAATGTTATCGCCAGCCGGATGGAGCGCCGCTACGGCGGCTGGGGGCTGACCCTACGCTGCCTGGGGCATGAGAAAGTCGCCCAACTGGAGCAGAAAATCGGTGCACCGTTACAGCTGTACAGTGGCTACAGCGACAGCGAGCAGGATAACCCGTTGCTCTGTTTTTGCCAGCACCGCTGGCGCGTCACGCCGCAGGGCGATCTTCACCAGTTAGAATAGTGTGTAATACCGGTTGCCATGTATAATGCGCCCCGCTTTTTCCGCAGGAGTGCCCGCTTTGTCTGACCATGAACTAAACGATGAATACTGGATGCGTCACGCATTAACGCTGGCGAAACGTGCCTGGGAAGAGGGCGAAGTGCCGGTCGGGGCCGTGCTGGTACACAATAATCAGGTTATCGGTGAAGGCTGGAACCGTCCTATCGGGCGCCACGATCCGACGGCGCATGCTGAAATTATGGCTTTGCGTCAGGGGGGAATGGTCCTGCAAAACTACCGCCTGATTGACGCCACATTGTATGTCACCCTCGAACCGTGCGTGATGTGTGCTGGTGCGATGGTGCATAGCCGGATTTCACGGCTGGTATTTGGTGCCCGGGATGCAAAAACCGGCGCGGCCGGATCGCTTATCGACGTTTTACACCATCCGGGAATGAATCATCGGGTTGACGTCTGCGAAGGGATCCTGGCGGAATCGTGCTCGGGAATGCTCAGTGACTTTTTCCGCTGGCGCCGTGAAGAGAAAAAGGCGCTGAAAAAGGCGCGTTCTGGCGAAGACGTGTAGTTAATGCCCCAGACCGGGGATTTTCAGTCTGGCGTTGTCGACTAAAGACTGTGCATTAAACTGGAAAAAGGGAATGGTGCGTGGCTCTTTCTCCAGTTCGTCCGGCATCACCGCCGGATAGTCTCCGGCCATCGCCAGCCTCTGCGCTTCCTTTCTCTCTTTCTCGGACAAATAGCCCACCAGGCTGATGTGATATTTACGGATGTTTTCGACATACGCGTACGCCTCGTGACCGCGCGCGTAGCCATATTTCAGCCTGCTGTAATAAGGTTTCTGGCTAAGCAACGGCAGGCGTTGCTTCACGTCCGCCCAGCTGTCGGGATTGCCTTTCTGCTTTTTGGTCAGTGAAATCGCATCAAGCATATGGGCGTAACCCATGTTGTACGCCGCGAGCGCAAACCAGATCCGCTCATCTTTGGGGACGGAATCCGGTATCTTGCCCATCATATCCTGCAGGTAGCGCATACCGCCGTTGAGGCTTTGATCTGCATCCGTTCGGTCGGTCAACCCCAGGCTCTGTGCGGTGTTTTTGGTCAGCATCATCATCCCGCGAACCCCGGTCGGTGAGGTGGCCTGCGGATCCCAGTGTGATTCCTGCCACGCAATGGCCGCCAGCAGACGCCAGTCGATCTGTCGGGCGTACTTTTCAAACATCGGCTGCAGGTCGGGCAGGGCATTTTCGACGGCGCGCAGGAAGGTTCGAGTATCGACATAATCGAAATCGTTGCCGTGCCCGAGGTACTTCTCTTCCAGCCGCGCCAGAGTACCGTCTTCATTCATCGTGTCGAAGAAATCAAGCATCGCTGCTGAAAGTGAGTTGTCCTCGCTCTTGAGGCTAAACCAGGTGACCGGCTGCTCGTCGCTAATATCCAGTGCAACGGCTAACTCAGGATGAACGCGCTGGAACAGGCTGACCGCCACCGAATCGGCAATGGTGTAATCAAGCTCGCCGTCAATCACCGCCTGCATCAGCGCGGTAGTCCCACGCTTTTCATCTACGCGCCAGCCGAGGTCCGGGTATTTATGTGCTTTCAGCGCCTGCAGGTCGTTAATCGCAACGTGGCCTGGGGCGATGGCCAACTGATCAGCCGTGAGGCTGGCAAGACTACGCGGTCGCAGGCTGCCGACCCGATAAACCAGCTGCTGGGACACAGAGTAGTAGCTCGGTCCGGGCTGGTAGTTTTTGACCCGCTCCGAGTTATAGACCAGCCCGGCGGCTAGCATATCGGCCTTGCCGTTATCCAGGTCGTCGAACAGCTGGCTGATATTTTGCCGGACGGTCACTTTCAGCGGCACCCCGAGGTAGTCGGCGAACTGTTTAGCCAGCTCGTAATCCAACCCATAGGTTTTGTCATTGATAGTGGCGAAGGTCAGCGGCGAATTGATGGTGCTGATACGCAACTCCCCGCGGGCGATAATCCCGGCAACGCGGTTCTCTGGCTTGCCAGACCACGGGATCGACGGCCACAGGGCGGCCGCCAGCAATAAGGTCACAATGCCGATGAGCAGATAATTAATCTTCAGTTTTTTCAGATAGTTAATCTTCTGCAGCTCTGAGTTCCTCAGCAGGCTATTCGCGGGAAAGTGAAAAGACAGATGTCGAATGAGCGGCATTTTGCTTAAGAATGCGTCAATTGGCAACTTATTCGCGAGGGCGGTCACATTAATTGATAAACCAGGGGAATCATTTTATTTCCACGCAAACGGTTTCGTCGCGGCTCAGGATTCACTATAATGGCGCCCGTTTCCCCCCTGGCTCATATTGAAAGCTGCGAAGACGAGAGACTTATGATGGAAATTTTGCGTGGTTCACCTGCACTGTCGGCATTTCGAATTAATAAACTGCTGGCACGTTTCCAGGCGGCGAACCTGCCGGTTAGCACTATATATGCAGAGTATGTTCATTTTGCCGATCTGAGCGCGCCGTTAAGCGGCGACGAACGAGAGAGTCTGGCGCGACTGCTTAAGTATGGTCCTGATTTAAAAAGCCATACCCCAACCGGTAAATTACTGCTCGTCACTCCCCGCCCTGGCACCATCTCCCCCTGGTCTTCTAAAGCTACCGATATCGCCCATAACTGCGGCCTGTCTCAGGTTGTGCGCCTTGAGCGCGGTGTGGCGTACTATGTCGAAGCCAGCACCCTGAACGAAGCGCAGTGGGCCACCGTCGCGAGTGAACTTCACGACCGGATGATGGAAAGCGTCTTTGATACGCTGGAAGCGGGTGAGCAACTTTTCGCTCAGCATCAGCCGACGCCGGTTACCAGCGTCGATATGCTGGGTCAGGGGCGTCAGGCGCTGATTGACGCTAACCTCCGTCTGGGGCTGGCGCTGGCGGAAGACGAAATCGACTACCTGTTCGATGCCTTTACCACGCTGGGGCGTAATCCCAACGACATTGAACTGTATATGTTTGCCCAGGCGAACTCCGAGCACTGCCGTCACAAGATTTTTAACGCCGACTGGGTCATCGATGGCGAACAGCAGCCGAAGTCGCTGTTTAAGATGATCAAAAACACCTTCGAAAAGACGCCGGATTACGTTCTGTCCGCCTATAAAGATAACGCTGCAGTCATGGAAGGTTCGCAGGTAGGGCGCTTCTTTGCCGATCGCGAAAAAGGCCGCTATGACTACCATCAGGAAGATGCACATATTCTGATGAAGGTTGAAACGCACAATCACCCGACGGCTATTTCTCCGTGGCCGGGCGCGGCGACCGGCTCCGGCGGTGAAATACGTGATGAAGGAGCGACCGGCCGTGGGGCGAAGCCGAAAGCGGGCCTGGTGGGCTTCTCGGTATCTAACCTGCGTATTCCTGGTTTTGAACAGCCGTGGGAAGAAGACTTCGGTAAGCCGGAGCGCATCGTTACCGCACTGGATATCATGACCGATGGCCCGCTGGGCGGCGCAGCGTTTAACAACGAATTTGGTCGCCCGGCGCTGAACGGTTATTTCCGTACCTATGAAGAAAAAGTGACCAGCCACAACGGCGAAGAGCTGCGTGGGTATCATAAGCCGATCATGCTGGCTGGCGGGATCGGTAACATCCGCGGCGAACACGTGCAGAAAGGCGAGATCACCGTAGGTGCGAAACTGATCGTCCTGGGCGGCCCGGCGATGAATATCGGTCTGGGCGGCGGAGCGGCCTCCTCAATGGCCTCCGGTCAGTCCGATGCCGACCTCGACTTTGCCTCGGTACAGCGTGATAACCCGGAAATGGAACGCCGTTGCCAGGAAGTGATTGACCGCTGCTGGCAACTGGGCGACGACAACCCGATTCTGTTTATCCACGACGTCGGCGCGGGCGGCCTGTCTAACGCCATGCCGGAGCTGGTGAGCGACGGCGGACGCGGTGGTAAATTCCAGCTGCGCGATATCCTCAGCGATGAGCCGGGCATGAGCCCGCTGGAAATCTGGTGTAACGAATCTCAGGAACGCTATGTGCTGGCGGTCGCGCCAGAGCAGCTGCCGCTGTTTGATGAACTGTGCCGCCGCGAGCGCGCGCCTTATGCGGTGATCGGTGAGGCCACCGAAGCGCTGCACCTCAACATGAGCGATTCCCACTTCAACGATCAGCCGATCGACCTGCCGCTGGACGTGCTGCTGGGTAAAACGCCGAAAATGACCCGTGATGTGCAGACCCTGAAAGTCAAAGGTGAAGCGCTGGATCGTCAGCCCATTACCCTGGCCGATGCCGTCAACCGCGTCCTGCATTTACCAGCCGTGGCGGAAAAAACCTTCCTCGTGACCATCGGTGACCGTAGCGTCACCGGTATGGTTGCTCGCGATCAGATGGTTGGGCCGTGGCAGATCCCGGTGGCGAACTGCGCGGTGACCACCGCCAGCCTCGACAGCTACTACGGTGAAGCGATGGCTATCGGCGAACGTGCGCCGGTTGCGCTGCTCGACTTTGCCGCTTCTGCCCGCCTGGCTGTGGGGGAAGCGCTGACCAACGTTGCGGCGACGCAAATTGGGGCGTTGAATCGCGTGAAACTCTCCGCTAACTGGATGGCCGCAGCCGGTCACCCAGGTGAAGATGCCGGCCTGTATGAAGCGGTGAAAGCGGTGGGTGAAGAGCTGTGTCCGGCCCTGGGCCTGACAATCCCGGTGGGTAAAGACTCGATGTCGATGAAAACCCGCTGGCAGGAAGGCAGCGAGCAGCGTGAGATGACCTCGCCGCTGTCGCTGGTGATTTCCGCGTTTGCCCGAGTGGAAGATGTCCGTCATACCGTGACGCCACAGCTCTCCACAGAAGATAACGCTCTGCTGCTGATTGATTTAGGCAAAGGCCACAATGCGCTCGGTGCCACCGCACTGGCGCAGGTCTATCGCCAACTGGGCGATGTGCCGGCCGACGTTCGCGATGTTGCCCAACTGAAAGGCTTCTGGGATGCGATGCAGGCGCTGGTGGCGGAACGTAAGCTGCTGGCGTACCACGACCGCTCAGACGGCGGTCTGCTGGTGACTCTGGCAGAGATGGCCTTTACCGGCCACTGTGGTCTGACGGCTGATATCGCCGCGCTGGGTGACGATCGTCTGGCAGCGCTGTTTAACGAAGAGCTGGGCGCGGTTATCCAGGTTCGCGCGGCGGATCGCGAGGCGGTGGAAGCCCTGTTGGCCTCTCACGGTCTGGCAGATTGCGTCCACTATCTGGGACAGGCGACGGTAGGTGACCGTTTTGTTATCACTGCTGATGGCCAACCGGTGTTCAGCGAAAGCCGCACCACGCTGCGCATGTGGTGGGCGGAAACCACCTGGCAGATGCAGCGTCTGCGCGATAACCCTGAGTGTGCCGATAGCGAACACGAAGCGAAAAGCCGCGATAACGATCCGGGCCTTAACGTTAAGCTGTCCTTCGATATCAGCGAAGATATTGCTGCACCGTATATCGCCACCGGCGCACGTCCGAAGGTGGCCGTGCTGCGCGAGCAGGGCGTCAACTCGCATGTTGAAATGGCGGCTGCCTTCCATCGCGCGGGCTTTGATGCCATCGATGTGCACATGAGCGACCTGCTGGCAGGCCGTACCGGGCTGGCAGATTTCCAGGCGCTGGTGGCCTGCGGCGGCTTCTCTTACGGTGATGTGCTGGGCGCGGGTGAAGGCTGGGCGAAATCGATCCTGTTCAACGAACGCGTGCGTGATGAGTTTGCCACCTTCTTCCATCGTCCACAGACTCTGGCGCTGGGTGTTTGTAACGGTTGCCAGATGATGTCTAACTTGCGCGAGCTGATCCCGGGGAGCGACCTGTGGCCACGCTTCGTGCGTAACTACTCTGACCGTTTTGAAGCGCGCTTCAGCCTGGTTGAAGTGACGCAAAGCCCGTCTCTGCTGCTGCAGGGGATGGTGGGCTCCATGATGCCGATTGCCGTGTCCCACGGTGAAGGGCAGGTGGAAGTGCGTGACGGTGCGCATCTGGCGCAGCTTGAGAGCAAAGGCCTGGTGGCGCTGCGCTTTGTCGATAACTTCGGTAAGGTAACGGAAAGCTACCCGGCGAACCCGAACGGTTCAGCCAACGGTATCACCGCGGTAACCAGCGAAAGTGGTCGCGCGACGATTATGATGCCGCACCCTGAGCGTGTATTCCGTACCGTTGCCAACTCCTGGCACCCGGAAAACTGGGGCGAAGACAGCCCGTGGATGCGCATCTTCCGCAACGCGCGTAAACAGCTGGGTTAACCGCAGACACGTATCAAGCCCCCGGTATCGACCGGGGGCTTTTTTATTTGTGATAGCGGTCGCTTTCAGGTGTCGGGGATCGCCGACAAACGCCAGGATGTGGTGTCGCTAATTGGCGACATTTAACTTATTGATTTTAAATAATATAAATAAAGCGGCAATGAAGTGTTGCTAAATGACGACACTGTGAATAAAAATCGACCGTATCAGACAACAGCTAAAAGTATTAAAAATACATTATATTTCATTGTGTTAATAAATTGTTTTGCAATGTGGCATAGTTACTGCATAATAATAACCAGTGGCTCATTCACCTTCTTATGTCAGCCCCTTCGGGACGCGCTACATAAACTTCGAATGACGCACAACAAGGTGCCTGCCGTCCAACTATTGATAATAGCCTAGCTTTATCAGCCATCGGGCGAAACGTCGAGTTAGGCACCGCCTTATTCCTTAACAAAGCCAGGCATCCGCCTGGCTTTGTTATATCTGCGGTACTTCGCCTTTCTATAACTTGAACGCATTAGGGTATATATTGTGACCTTCCTGACGACAGCACGGTTGCCAGCACCTGTCACACTGTGATGTTTTCACCTGGCATCGTTATGAGCTAATCATTGAGACCCCTGGCCTTGAAGCGTATCTCTCTTTTCCCTCGTTCCCTACGTCAACTGGTCACGCTCTCCTTTGTGCTGATTCTGCTGCCGCTGCTGGTGTTAGCCTGGCAGGCCTGGCAGAGCCTGAATGCGCTGAGCGCTCAGGCGGCACACATCAACCGTACGACCCTAATCGATGCCCGACGCAGCGAAGCGATGGTCAACGCCTCGCTGGAAATGGAGCGTAGCTACCGGCAGTACTGCGTGCTGGACGACCCCACTCTGGCGAAGGTGTATCAGAACCAGCGCAAACGCTACAGCGAAATGCTGGATGCCCATGCCGGCGTACTGCCGGACGAGAAAATCTGGCAGTCGCTGAGTCAGGCGTTAAGCGATCTGGCCCAGCTCAAGTGCAGCAACAGCAGTCCTGATGCCAAATCCGGGGCCAGCCTGGAAGCCTTTGCCACGGCGAACAGCGAAATGGTTCAGGCCACCCGGACGGTGGTGTACTCGCGTGGACAACAGCTGCAGCAGGAGATTGCTGAACGCGGGCAGTTCTTTGGCTGGCAGGCGCTGGTGCTGTTTTTGCTGAGCCTGGCGTTGGTCCTGCTGTTCACCCGCATGATTATCGGCCCGGTAAAAGGGATCGAGCGGATGATTAACCGGCTGGGGGAAGGGAAGTCGCTGGACAATGCGGCGTTGTTTACTGGCCCACGTGAACTGCGTTCCGTCGGGGAGCGCATTATCTGGCTGAGCGAACGTCTGGCGTGGCTGGAATCGCAGCGCCATCAGTTTTTGCGTCACCTCTCCCACGAGTTGAAAACTCCGCTCGCCAGCATGCGCGAAGGGACTGAGCTACTGGCGGACCGCGTGGCCGGGCCGCTAACCGCTGAGCAGCAGGAGATTGTCGAAATTCTTGATAGCAGCAGCCGCAATCTGCAAAAGCTGATTGAACAACTGCTTGATTACAACCGCAAACAGGCTGATGGCCCGGTCCCGCGCGAACGCGTGGATCTGGCAGAGCTGGTTGAAAACGTCGTGGCGGCCCACAGTTTGCCCGCCCGGGCTAAAATGATGCATACCGACATTCAGCTGACGGAGCGGAGCTGTCTGGCGGACCCGGCATTATTCATCAGCGTGCTGGATAATCTCTATTCCAATGCGGTGCACTATGGGGCTGAATCCGGTAACATTCGTCTGCATAGTTACCGGCATGGCGAGCAGGTTCGTATTGACGTGATCAACAGCGGCGAACCGATTCCGCCTGCGGAAAAAAACATGATTTTCGAGCCGTTTTATCAGGGAAGCCATCAGCGTAAAGGGGCGGTGAAGGGAAGCGGTCTGGGACTGAGTATCGCCCGGGACTGCGTCCGACAAATGCAGGGAGAACTGAGCCTGGAAGAGGATGAACCCGGGTATATCTGTTTTCGCATCACGCTGCCCGCCGCTGAGTCTGGAAAAACCAACACATGAATCAACAACGGGTGAATATGTCCCACTTTTTCGTAGTGGTTCGTGCTGTCAAAGGACGGTTGCTGTCCGGCATCGCATGTCTGGCGCTGACGGGATGTTCCGCCTCTTTTTCGCCGCATACGGCAAATGACAAAGCACAGCCTGAACTGCCGCAGCATCAGGTTGCGGATTTTCTCTCGGTCAATTGTGCCGACATCTGGTCGCTGAAGAGCGAAGCCAGCGATAAAAACCCGTTGTACTGGCTACGCGGGATTGATTGTGCCGACCGCCTGGCACCGGTGCAGGCGCGGGCCGAAGCCCGTCTTCACGACGATAATAACTGGCAGGACGCGTTCAAACGCGGCATCCTGCTGGCCGATGCCAAAATTACGCCCAACGAGCGCCGCGATGTGGTGTCTCGCCTGAATACCTACAGCCCGCAGATTGCGGTGCAGGTCCGTCCTTTGTATCAGCTGTGGATCGATGGTCAGAACCGCCAGCTTCAGCTGGTAGAAGAGCGTGCGCGCTATGCGAAGCTGCAACAGTCCAGCGATGCCGAACTGGAGGCGCTGCGCCTCCAGGAAGAACAGCTGCGCAGCCAGCTGGAGCTGACTACACGTAAGCTGGAAAACCTGACCGATATTGAACGCCAGCTCTCCAGCCGCAAACCTGGCGGCAATTTTAATACCGACGGCAGTCACGGAAGCGATAAAGTTCCGGAGGTGATTCATGACGATCCGTAAACCCGCCCATTTGCTGCTGGTGGATGACGATCCAGGCCTGTTAAAGCTGCTGGGCATGCGTTTGACCAGTGAGGGGTACAGCGTTGTCACCGCCGAAAGCGGCCCCGAGGCGCTGCGTATTCTGGCCCGTGACAAGGTCGAACTGGTGGTTAGCGACCTGCGCATGGATGAGATGGACGGCCTGCAGCTGTTCAGCGAAATCCAGAAAGTTCAGCCGGGACTGCCGGTTATTATCCTCACCGCCCACGGTTCGATTCCCGATGCGGTCGCCGCCACCCAGCAAGGGGTATTTGGTTTTCTGACCAAGCCTGTGGACAAAGACGCGCTGTATAAAGCCATCGATGATGCACTTGAGCAAAGCGCGCCGGTTACGGATGAGCGTTGGCGCCAGGCGATTGTCACCCGTAGCCCGCTGATGCAGCGACTGCTGGAACAGGCCGGGATGGTGGCGCAGTCGGACGTTAGCGTGCTGATTAACGGCCAGAGCGGGACCGGGAAGGAGATCGTTGCCCAGGCGATTCATAACGCCAGTCCACGCCACGATAAGCCTTTTGTTGCCATCAACTGTGGGGCATTGCCGGAACAACTGCTGGAATCCGAGCTGTTTGGCCATGCGCGCGGAGCCTTTACCGGCGCGGTCAGCAACCGGGAAGGGCTGTTCCAGGCTGCGGAAGGCGGGACGCTGTTCCTCGATGAGATCGGCGATATGCCGGTCGCGCTCCAGGTCAAGCTACTGCGGGTGTTGCAGGAGCGGAAAGTGCGCCCGCTGGGAAGTAACCGGGATATCGATATCGATGTGCGAATTATCTCAGCAACCCACCGCGATCTGCCAAAAGCGATGGCGCGCGGCGAGTTTCGTGAAGACCTGTTTTACCGCCTGAACGTGGTGAATCTGAAGATCCCGCCGTTGGCCGAGCGTGCGGAAGATATTCCGCTGCTGGCGAACCACCTGCTGCGTCAGTCTGCCGATCGGCATAAGCCGTTTGTCCGCGCCTTTTCCACCGATGCAATGAAGCGACTGATGGCGGCCAAGTGGCCTGGTAACGTGCGCCAGTTGGTGAACGTGATCGAGCAGTGTGTCGCCTTGACGACTTCACCAGTGATCGGCGATGCGCTGGTGGAGCAAGCGCTGGAAGGGGAAAACACCGCGCTGCCGACCTTCGTTGAAGCGCGTAATCAGTTTGAGCTGAACTATCTGCGCAAACTGTTGCAAATTACTAAAGGTAACGTCACCCACGCCGCGAGGATGGCGGGGCGTAACCGCACTGAATTTTATAAGTTGCTGTCGCGCCATGAGCTCGATGCCAACGACTTTAAAGAGTAGCTCCGCAACATAACGCAAGCTATGATACGGTAAGCAACCGGTTACGCGACAAAGACAGGAACACCATGAAAAAGATTGATGCGATTATTAAACCTTTCAAACTGGATGACGTGCGTGAAGCGCTGGCCGAAGTCGGCATCACCGGGATGACGGTAACGGAAGTGAAGGGCTTTGGCCGTCAGAAAGGCCACACCGAGCTGTACCGCGGTGCAGAGTACATGGTGGATTTTTTGCCGAAAGTGAAAATCGAAATTGTGGTCACTGACGATATCGTCGATACCTGCGTGGATACCATTATCCGCACCGCCCAGACCGGAAAAATCGGTGATGGTAAAATCTTCGTCTTCGACGTGGCCCGCGTGATTCGTATTCGTACCGGCGAAGAAGACGACGCCGCGATTTAAATGTAAGACCGCATAGATCTGTAGCCCCGGTAGGTTCGCGCCACCGGGGCTACTTTGTTTTATTGGCTTACAGCACCTTGTGCGGGCCGAAACACTCGTAGTGAATGTTCTCGCCGCTCACGCCCAACGCCACCAGCTGCTTCGCGGCAAACTGCATAAACGCCACTGGGCCACAGAGATAATACTGCATCTGCGGATCGCGCAGCGCATCGGCCAACGCGGACAATTCAATCAAACCTTCGCTATTAAAGCGTGCTGCCTGACGGTCGGCGACGGTCGGCGTGCGATACCAGACGTGGGAACGAAACGCCGGTAGGGTAGCGCCCAGCGCGGCAACTTCATCGGCAAACGCGTGAACGTCGCCATTTTCCGCGGCGTGGAACCAGTTAACCTGGGCGGTATGCTGCGTTTTTGCCAGCGTCTCGAGCATTGCCAGCATCGGCGTCTGACCAACCCCGCCGGAGATCAGCGTAACCGGTGTTTGCGCCGTGACGTCGAGGAAGAAGTCACCAGCCGGTGCTGCCAGGTGCACGATATCCCCTTCCTGCGCCGCAGCGTGCAGCCAGTTTGAAACCTGGCCGCCGTTTTCACGTTTGACCGCGATGCGGTAGTTTTTGCCATTTGGTTTGCGGGTCAGCGAGTACTGGCGAATTTCCTGATATTCAAACCCTTCCGGCTTCAGCCAGATAGCCAGATACTGGCCCGGCTGGTAATCGGCGACTGGCTGACCGTCTACCGGCTCCAGATCGAAGCTGGTAATCAAGGCGCTGCGCGGAGCTTTGCGGGTAATGCGGAACGCTCGGGTGCCTTCCCAACCGCCGGTTTTGCTGGCGTTTTGCTGGTAGATTTCCGCTTCACGGTTGATAAAGACGTTTGCCAGTACGCCATAGGCTTTTCCCCATGCATCAAGCACCTCCTGACCCGGGCTGAACAGCTCGTCGAGCGTCGCCAGCAGGTGAGCGCCCACGATGTTGTACTGCTCTGGTTTGATCTGGAAGCTGGTGTGTTTCTGCGCGATTTTCTCGACCGCCGGTAGCAACGCAGGCAGGTTCTCGATGTTGCTGGCGTAGGCCGCTATCGCATTAAACAGCGCTTCACGCTGATCGCCATTGCGCTGGTTACTCATGTTGAAGATCTCTTTGAGTTCCGGATTATGCGCGAACATGCGATCGTAAAAATGGGCGGTCAGCCTGGGGCCGGTTTCGACGAGCAGGGGGATCGTGGCTTTGACGGTAGCGATGGTTTGAGCGTCGAGCATAGCAGCTTCCTTAAGAGTTACTTAAATGATGTATTTTATATGCATCTTATAAAAATAACCCTGCAATGTAAATGGTTCTTTAACACTTTTCCCTGTAGTGGTAACAACATGAATTATTTGCATCACAAACCTGAAAAGAAATCCGTTGATAATCGGGGAGTCGTTGTTGCTCAAAGCCTTGTGTCATGCGGGGCCAATCGTTTGCGTAAAATCCTTTGTCAAGACCTGTTATCACAGAACTATTCAGTTATACTGTGGGCCGTTGCCCGAAAAGGCCCCTCTTTTAGAGCTGTAATCTATTGTTAGCTGAGCAGGAGATGCGGATGTTAAAGCGTGAAATGAACATTGCCGATTATGATGCCGAACTGTGGCAGGCTATGGAGCAGGAAAAAGTACGTCAGGAAGAGCACATCGAACTGATCGCCTCCGAGAACTACACCAGCCCGCGCGTCATGCAGGCGCAGGGTTCTCAGCTGACCAACAAATATGCCGAAGGCTATCCGGGCAAGCGCTACTACGGCGGTTGCGAATATGTTGATATCGTTGAGCAACTGGCTATCGATCGTGCAAAAGAGCTGTTCGGCGCTGATTATGCCAACGTACAGCCGCACTCTGGTTCTCAGGCTAACTTCGCGGTCTATACCGCGCTGCTGCAGCCGGGCGATACTGTTCTGGGTATGAACCTGGCACAAGGCGGTCACCTGACTCACGGCTCCCCGGTAAACTTCTCCGGCAAGCTGTACAACATCATTCCTTATGGTATCGATGAGTCCGGCAAAATTGACTACGAAGATATGGCTAAGCAGGCTCAGGAACACAAACCGAAGATGATCATCGGTGGTTTCTCTGCTTACTCCGGCATCGTTGACTGGGCAAAAATGCGTGAAATCGCTGACAGCATCGGCGCCTATCTGTTCGTTGATATGGCTCACGTTGCAGGTCTGATTGCCGCAGACGTGTACCCGAACCCGGTTCCGCATGCTCACGTTGTGACCACCACCACCCACAAAACTCTGGCGGGTCCGCGCGGCGGCCTGATCCTGGCGAAGGGCGGTAGCGAAGAGCTGTACAAAAAACTGAACTCTGCGGTCTTCCCAAGCGCGCAAGGCGGCCCGCTGATGCACGTTATCGCGGGTAAAGCTGTCGCACTGAAAGAAGCGATGGAGCCAGAGTTCAAAGTCTATCAGCAGCAGGTTGCTAAGAACGCGAAAGCGATGGTTGAAGTGTTCCTGAACCGTGGCTATAAAGTGGTTTCCGGCGGTACTGAAAACCACCTGTTCCTGCTGGATCTGGTCGACAAAAACCTGACGGGTAAAGAAGCTGACGCTGCCCTGGGCCGCGCCAATATCACCGTCAACAAAAACAGCGTCCCGAACGATCCGAAGAGCCCGTTTGTGACTTCCGGTATCCGTATCGGTTCTCCGGCCGTGACTCGCCGTGGCTTTAAAGAAGCGGAAGTCAAAGAGCTGGCTGGCTGGATGTGCGACGTGCTGGACAACATCAATGACGAAGCGGTCATTGAGCGCGTGAAGGGCAAAGTGCTGGACGTCTGCGCACGCTTCCCGGTTTACGCATAACCTTTAACGCGCAAGCGTAAAGAAAAAGGCCGCATATGCGGCCTTTTTGACGTCTGGCGAACGGCGCTTAGCGACGGTCGAGGGAGAGCGATCCTGGCCCGGTAATGGCCAGCAGCAGGAAGGCCCCGGCAATACTGATGTTTTTGTAGAAGTTAATCATGTTAGGTAAAACCGCGTCACCGGTCATGTCCCAGTAATGGTGGCCAATGACGGCGGTGCCGAGGGTGTAAAAAATAAAAATGACCGCCAGCGGGCGGGTGAAGAAGCCGAGGACAATCAGAATAGCCGCCGGGACCTCCATCACAATGGCGATAATCGCCGACAGCGTCGGGAGCGGGGCGCCGGAGGCCGCCATGTACTGTACCGTGCCGCTAAAGCCCATCAGTTTGGGATAGCCAAACAGAATAAACAGCAGCACTACCGCAATACGGGCGATCAACAGCAACACGGGGCGGGAAGCACCAAAGTCAAAATAGCGTAGTGTGTTCATAATCAATCCGTTGTGAAGACGAGTGATTTAAACGTAATACACAATTTTGTGATCTGCCACATACCTTTTGCGTTCAGCGTAACGCCTGCAGCTGCTCTTCCACGTACAGATAACCAATGCCGAGCAGTTGCTGCTGGCGACTCAGATGGCCGAAGCCAATTTGGGTGGCGTGCGTCCGGGGGGAATCACCATGGTCGAAGGGGTTAAAACCGGTTTGTTTGACGATAGTGCTCAACCATGTCTCGCCAAAGGCGCAGCTGCGGCCATAGAGCCAGATTTGATTAATATTTAAAATATTCAGAAAGTTATAAAGGCTTAAACCAATGGCGTTGGCGGCGCTGTCGGCCCAGGCGCGAATATGCATATCGCCTGCTCTCCAGGCGTTCATCAGTGACTCGGTGGTGATGTTATCCGGAGAGAGGCTGGCGTCAGGCTGTGTTTTTAACCATGTCCGCGCCTGTTTCTTCAGCGCACTGAGCGATGCCACCGTTTCCAGGCAGCCGTATCGGCCACAATCGCAGGCCATGCCGTCAGGGTTAACGATGGTATGGCCGATTTGCCCACTACCGTAGAGGCTTCCGCGCCACACCTGATCGTTGATCACAAATGACGAACCAATACCGTAATCGACGTTAATTACGCAGAAATCCAGTTGATGCCCATCATTCTGCCATTTTTCCGCCAGCGCCAGCATCACGCAGTCGTTATCGACCATGACCCGAACGTTGAGCTTCTCCTCCAGCAGGTATTTTAATTCCACCGGCGTTTTCCAGCGCGCCTGGGGCATGGTTTGCGATACCCCGGTCACCGGATCGACCTGTCCATGTACGCCCAATGCGAGATTGATACTCGACTGCGGATACTGGCGGTGGACTTCCTGCCAGCATCCGGCAATCGCCGCAAGCAGAGCCTGTGGCGTGGGAGCATCGATGTGCAAATGCTGGAGGGGGCCAGTAGCCAGCAAGCGCGCGTCGGCAAGCTGATATTCAATGCTGGTCGGTGTGATGTTCATGCATAGCGTCCAGGCGCCGTGCTGCGGGATCTGAAAACTTCCGCTATTGACGCCCCGGTTGCTCATCTTTTCGCTGGAGTGGCTAATCAGTCCGTCACGTAACAACTCGTCGAGAATATTGCTCACTGCCGGGATAGATAAACCGCTGAGCTGAGAAAGCTGCGATTTGCTGAGCTGCTTCGCCCGCCAGAGGTGGGAAAGGAAAACCGATTTATTGGCCTGCCTGACCCGGGCGTTATTGAAACCGGTTCGCTGCATACACTTAACTCCCTTAACTATATTGCGTGAGCATTGCGCATTTTAGCAGCTATATAGCGATATAAACTGCTGTCATAACATCTTTTACTTTATTTGCTTTAGTGGAGGCGTCATGTACGGTGCGGTTAAGGTCTGGCAGGAAACGATTTCATTACCGACGTGGACGACGGGAACGGAAGATCCGAACCCGATGTTCCTTGAAAAGCGCGTGTATCAAGGCTCTTCCGGCAGCGTCTATCCCTACGGCGTGATTGATACGCTGACCGGCGAGCGGGAAATGCGCGAATATCAGGCGCTATGGATGGAGAATGATTTTATTCGCATCATGTTGTTGCCGGAGCTTGGGGGCCGCATTCATCGGGCGTATGACAAAGTCAAACAACGTGATTTTGTCTATTACAACGAGGTGGTTAAGCCGGCGCTGGTGGGGCTGCTTGGGCCGTGGATCTCCGGCGGCATTGAATTCAACTGGCCGCAGCATCACCGTCCGACCACCTTCATGCCGGTCGATTTTTCGATCCAGCAGCGAGAAGACGGCGTGCAGACCGTATGGATGGGGGAGGCTGAGCCGATGCGTGGCTTGCAGGTTATGACCGGATTTACGCTCTATCCTGACCGCGCGCTGATTGAAATCACCGGGAAGGTATTTAACGGTAATTCGACGCCGCGTCATTTCCTGTGGTGGGCCAATCCCGCGGTCAAAGGCGGCGATGCCCATCAGAGCGTTTTCCCACCCGATGTTACCGCGGTCTTCGATCACGGCAAGCGTGATGTTTCGGCGTTCCCGATTGCGACCGGTACCTACTACAAAGTGGACTACTCCGCGGGCGTCGATATCTCCCGCTATAAGAACGTCCCGGTGCCAACTTCCTATATGGCGGAGAAATCGGACTACGATTTTGTCGGCGCCTATCACCATGACGAGCGCGGCGGGCTGCTGCATGTCGCCGATCATCATGTCTCGCCGGGTAAAAAACAGTGGAGCTGGGGCTACGGTGATTTCGGCCAGGCGTGGGACCGCAATCTGACCGATGAAAATGGTCCTTACATCGAGCTGATGACCGGCGTGTTCACCGATAACCAGCCTGACTTTACCTGGCTTGCGCCATACGAAGAGAAGGTGTTTGTGCAAAATTTCCTTCCCTATAGCGAGCTAGGGATGGTGCAAAATGCCAATACACAGCTGGCGCTGAAGCTGGTTCGCGAATCTCAGCAGCTGCAGGTTGGCGTGTATGCCATCGCGCCGCTGGAGAATATTGTGGTTGAGCTCAGCGACGACAATCAGCCGCGTTATGAAACTCAATTGTCGCTCAAGCCGGGTGAGAGCTGGCTCCAGACGCTGCCGGAAAACAGCGCCGGACGTTTGACCCTCCATGTGAAAACCGCCGAAGGCCAGACGCTACTGGATTACCGGGAACATCTGGCCCAGGAAACCCCGCTGCCCGAACCGGCCACCGCGCCAGCGCTGCCGGAAGCGATTCACAATGGCGATGAACTCTATTTTATCGGCCAGCACCTTGAGCAGTACAACCACGCAAGCCGCTATGCCGCCGACTACTATCGTCGGGCAATTGCTCTGGATCCGCATGACTATCGCAACAACGTGGCCCTGGGGACGCTGGCGTTTAATCGCGCCGACTGGGCATCCGCTGAGCACTGTGCTCGTGCCGCGTTGTGCCGCGCCCATCGGCTGAATAAAAACCCGCGCGATGGCGAAGCCAGTATGCTGCTGGCTAATGCCCTCGAACGGCAGGGCGATGACGCTGGTGCCTGGGAGCATTATTACAAAGCCTCCTGGAGCGGCAACTGTCGCGACGCGGCCTGGTGGTCATTGGCGCGCCTGGCCCTGAAGCGCGGTGATACGGCCGACGCGCTGGAAAAAGTGAATATCAGCCTGCAATTCAATACCAGTAACCATCTGGCAATGGGGCTGAAAACGTTGGCGTTGGCGCAGTCTGCGTCGACACATGACGCGTTGGAATACAGTGCCGCCTGTCTTGAGCGTTATCCGTTGAGCTATCCGCTGCACTGCGTGCGCTGGATGATTGCGCCTGGCGATGAGGCCCGCGAGAACCTGTTGCGCGTGACCGGTGGCAGGGGGATCAATGCCAGCCTGCTGGCGGGGTGGCTGTTATCTCTTGGGCAAAAGCAGGCGGCAACAGAGGTCCTTGCGCTGCTGGATAGCCAGGAGGCGCTGCCGCTGCTGTGGCGCGCCTCGTTAAGCCATGATGCGACGCAACGGGAACAATTTATTGCGGCGGCTGAGGATTGCCATGCCCGAAAAGTTCGTTTCCCCAACACGCTCGACGAAGTCCAGATGCTGCAAACCCTGGGCGACAGCGCCTTTGCGCAGTATCTGCTGGGCTGTTTCTGGTACAGCAAGCGTCGTTATGAAGACGCGGTAGGCTGCTGGCGCAGGACGCTGGAGACATCCCCGGATTATGCACCGGCGCATCGGTTGCTGGGGGTCTACGCCTGGAACAAACAGCAGGATGCGCAACAGGCGCTGGCCTGTTTACAACGCGCCGTCGCGCTGGAGCCAGACAACGCCCGCTTCCTCTTTGAACTTGATTTTCTTCAGAAATTACTGGGCACTCCCGTGGCCGAACGCCTGGAGATGCTGGCGGCACGTCAGGCGGTGGTACTCAAACGCGACGATCTGACTGCTGAGCTATTAAGCCTATGGCACATTACCGGTCATTACGCGGAAGCAGCCTCTGTGCTCAGCTCGCGAGTCTTTCACCCCTGGGAAGGAGGGGAAGGCAAGATGACAGGTCAGTATTTGCTTAATCAGCTTCACCGGACGTTATGTTCTGTTGAACAACATGAGTACCTGTCAGCGGTGCAATATCTGCATGAGGCTTTGCACTATCCCCATAACCTGGGGGAGGGGCGACTGCCAGGGCAGACGGATAACGATATCTGGTATCTGCTAGGGTACTGTGCGGAGCAGTCCGGAGAGGTGCTGCAGGCAGCGCAATACTATCAGCGCGCTCTGCAAGGCGGTTCCACGCTGGATGCCGGGCGTTACTACAACGATCAACCCGCCGATTACCTTTTCTGGCAGGGCATGGCTTTACGTAAGTGCGGCAATATTGCGCAGGCCGATCAGCATTTCCGCGGCTTTATCGCCTGGGCGGAACAGCATCGGGATGACGTTCCACAGGCTGACTTTTTTGCCGTTTCTCTCCCGGATCTGGTGGTCCTCGATGTTTCAGCTCAACAGCAGCATCAACAACACTGCCTGTTTATTGAAGCGCTTGGTCATCTGGGGCTGGGTAATATCCCCGCCAGTCAGCAGGTGATGCAGCGGCTTCTGCGCATCAATCCTGCTCATGATAAGGCGCATCTGATTCAACATGCCCTGCAAAGCGGCATTTTTTCCTGAACCTCAAACGGGCGGGCTGGTCCCGCCTGAACCCTACTGTTCCCTGCGTTTCCCTTATAGAGGAATCATTATGAATAACGCGCAGACACATCTGAAAATGGGCTACGTCTGGACTATCTGTCTGGTTGCCGCCTGCGGTGGTTTACTGTTTGGCTATGACTGGGTGGTGATTGGTGGCGCGAAGCCATTTTACGAAGCCTGGTTCTCGATTACCGACCCGGCGCAGTCCGGCTGGGCCATGAGTTCGGCGCTGGTGGGCTGTGTTTTTGGCGCGTTAATCTCGGGGTGGTGCGCCGATAAACTGGGGCGTAAGCTGCCATTAATTCTGTCTGCCGTTCTGTTCAGCGCCTCGGCGTGGGGGACGGCGCTGGCCAGCAATTTCGACATGTTTGTGTTTTACCGCATTGTAGGCGGCGTGGGCATTGGCCTGGCATCGGCGCTCAGTCCGCTGTATATCGCCGAAGTCAGCCCGGCCGAAAAAAGAGGGCGCTTTGTGGCGGTCAACCAGCTCACTATCGTAATTGGCGTGCTGGCGGCCCAACTGATCAACCTGATGATTGCGGAACCTGTGGCGACGGGAGCGACACAGCAGATGATTGTGGATACCTGGAACGGTCAGACCGGCTGGCGCTGGATGTTTGGTGCGGAGCTGGTGCCGGCGCTGGCGTTTCTGGTGCTGATGTTTTTTGTGCCGGAGTCCCCGCGCTGGCTGATGAAAGCCGGTAAACCAGAGCGCGCTCGTGCCGCACTGGAGCGTATTGGCTCTGCCGATTACGCCGACAGAATATTGCGTGAGATCGCGCATACCCTGGAAAAAGATAACAACAAAGTCTCCTACAGCGCCTTGCTGGCTCCGCAGGTTAAACCGATCGTCATCATTGGGATGGTTCTCGCGATATTTCAGCAGTGGTGCGGGATTAACGTCATCTTTAATTACGCGCAGGAGATTTTTGCCTCAGCGGGATTTGATATCAACAGTACCTTGAAATCGATTGTGGCGACGGGGGTGGTCAACCTGGTGTTTACGATTGCAGCCCTGCCGCTGGTGGATAAAATCGGCCGCCGTAAATTAATGCTGCTAGGGGCCAGCGGATTGACGGTTATCTATGTGCTGATCGCCGGCGCTTATGCCATGGGAATTATGGGGTGGCCGGTGCTGTTGCTGGTACTGGCCGCGATTGCCATCTACGCGCTGACCCTGGCGCCGGTTACATGGGTATTGTTGGCGGAAATCTTCCCTAACCGCGTCCGGGGGCTGGCGATGTCGTTGGGGACGGTGGCGCTGTGGATTGCCTGCTTCCTGTTAACCTATACCTTCCCATTGCTTAATGCCGGGCTAGGGGCATCAGGCAGTTTCCTGCTGTACGGCGTGATTTGCGCTGCCGGATACCTCTACATTCTGCGCAACGTGCCGGAAACGAAAGGCATTACCTTAGAAGCGCTGGAGGAGCAACTGGCACAGCGTCATGCCGGTGGTCAGGCGATGAAACACGAGCAGACCCGCTAATGACACAGGCGTTGATGCTGGAAAAC
The DNA here is from genome assembly GCF_051131735.1 of Klebsiella sp. B345. Classification (NCBI taxonomy): domain Bacteria; kingdom Pseudomonadati; phylum Pseudomonadota; class Gammaproteobacteria; order Enterobacterales; family Enterobacteriaceae; genus Klebsiella; species Klebsiella sp. B345. Next base: position 1,722,685 of record NZ_CP180443.1, on the reverse strand, counting down.
GCGCATCTGAGGATGCGCGTCTCAACGTTGGGCGGCAAAGTGCAAAGCCTGTTTTCGCCACGCTATCAGGCACCGGTGCTGTATGAAAACCCGGCTGGCGGCATGTTTCCGATGCTGCCACTGGCTAATCGGGTAGCCGGAAACCGTTTTAGGTTTCAGGGGCGCGAGATCCAACTGCCGCATCACCAGGCCGATGAGCAATTCTTCCTGCACGGCGACGGCTGGCTGCTGCCATGGGAGGTGCTGGAACAGGCTGACCACTACTGTCTGTTACAGCTGCGCCAGCAGCACGCCTGCGGTTTTGATTACCTGGCCCGGATACGCTACGAACTGCAGCACGGGACGCTTCACGCCACGATGACGCTGGTACATTGTGGGCAGGCTCCCATGCTGTACGGTGGCGGTTTTCACCCGTTCTTTGCCTTCGAACAGCACAGTCTGGTGCAGTTCCAGGCGAGCGGCCACTGGCCGGAAGGCGCATCGCATTTGCCGCTGGGCTGGCGCGACGATCTTCCTGAAGGAGGGGATTTCTCCCAGGCGACGTACGGAGAGGATCGCTGGTTGAATGTCTGCTATTCCGGCTGGAACGGCGTCGCAAACTTGCAGCGAAGCGTGATGTCCGTCACGATTTCATCACAAACTCCGTGGTTGATGCTGTTCCGTATGCCGGGTGAACCGTTTATCTGTCTGGAGCCGCAGAGTCACCCGGTGAATGCGCACAACATGGCGGGGCAGCCTGGGCTGGTGGTTTTAGGTCCGGGGGATAGCGTTTCATGGGCGCTGAAAATCACCGTTGATTAGGGTCTGTTTCGCGGAGGAACTCAAAATCCCTGGCTTGCGCCGGCTATGCTTTATCGCCAGACTATCGCCTCCATTCAGGAGGGAATCATGGTTTTGCACTCCACGCGCTGGCTGGCGCTTAGTTACTTCACCTACTTTTTTAGCTACGGCATCTTCCTGCCATTCTGGAGCGTCTGGCTGGCCGGAACGGGCTTAACGCCGGAAACCATCGGTATGCTGCTGGGAGCGGGGCTGGTGGCCCGTTTCCTTGGGAGCTTATTGATCGCACCCAGGGTCAGCGACCCCTCCCGCCTGATTTTCGCGCTGCGTGTCCTGGCGCTGTTGGTGCTGCTGTTTGCGCTAGCCTTTTGGGCCGGAAACCACGTCGCCTGGCTGACGCTGGTGATCGTCGGCTTCAACCTCTTTTTCTCCCCACTGGTGCCGCTGACCGACGCACTGGCGAACACCTGGCAAAAACAGATCACCATGGATTACGGGCGCGTGCGCCTGTGGGGATCGGTGGCATTTGTCATTGGCTCGGCGCTGACCGGTAAGCTGGTCAGCCTGTTTGATTACCGGGCGATTCTGGTCCTGCTCAGTCTCGGCACCGCCTCGATGTTGTTGGGGATGTTGCTGAAGCCCTCGGTGATGCCGCAAGGCGAGTCCCGTCACCAGGAAGGGGCGGGGCTGGCGGCCTGGCTGACGCTGGTGCGCCAGAGCTGGCGTTTTCTCGCCTGCGTCTGTTTGTTGCAGGGCGCGCATGCCGCCTACTATGGCTTTAGCGCTATCTACTGGCAGGAGGCTGGATACTCGGCCTCCGCTATCGGCTATTTATGGTCGTTGGGCGTCGTGGCGGAAGTGGTTATTTTTGCGCTAAGCAAAAAAGTTTTCAGTCGTTTCAGCGCCAGGGAACTGCTGTTGATTTCGGCGGTGTGTGGCCTGGTTCGCTGGACGCTTATGGGGTCTACCACTGCGCTACCGTGGTTAATTATCGCGCAGATCCTGCACTGTGGGACCTTCACGGTCTGTCATCTGGCGGCGATGCGTTATATCTCCGCACGTCAGGGCAGCGAAGTGATTCGCCTGCAGGCGGTCTACTCCGCGGTGGCGATGGGCGGCAGCATTGCCATCATGACGGTGTTTGCCGGTTTCCTCTACCAGCACCTGCATCAGGGAGTGTTCTGGGTTATGGCGCTGGTGGCGCTTCCGGCGCTGGTGCTGCGGCCGAAAGCGGTCGCCTAATCCTCCAGCATCTTACAAATATGCTGCCGCTGGTGATCGCTGAAGGTCTCTTCCGCGTGGAACAGCGGTGGCGAAAACAGCGGCAGCGCGGTTGCATAGGGCGTGATGACCAGGGTCACCCCTTTCGGCGCTCCTTCTTTCTGAAAGGTATGCACGCTCTGATATTTAATGGTGAGCGGCAGCATGGTCAGCTCGCGCAACTGCAGTTCCAGCGCCTGTTCACGGTCAGGATTATCATGGGTCAGCAGCACCACCTGCTTCTCATGCAGGTCGCTTTTTTGCATCAGCCATGCGCCGAAGATCACCGCAATTAACCCCACTTCCTCCTGATTAAAGGCTATCTCATACGCGGCTTCAAACTCGCTCAATGCCTGCTGAGTGGTGCGCATCAGGCGCGGATAGAGCCGGCTAATCTCCTCCGGTAAGGCGTTATCGATGCCAATGGCGAACACGCTGCGGTTGAGGGCCTGCGACAGATGAATATACAGCTGATCGCTGAGTCCCTGGTCGTCGCTAAACGGCCGGCCTGCCAGCTGCTGGAAACGATGAATTAAGTGGGAAATCGCCAGGTGCAGCCGCCGGTCCTGATGGTGGCCATCGCGGATCGGATCGGGGGTCTTCAGCAACATAAAGAGTAGCGTCAGAAACAGCTGTTCACCCGCATGCGGCGAGCTGGAGACCCGGCGTTGCCAATGGCGGACGATCTCCTGCGCCAACGTGAACTCCGCCGCTTCCTGCGCCCAGCGCTGCTGCTCGCGGGTAAAATCTGGCGTCAGTCCCTGATGATGCTGTAGCAGGCAATATTGCAGATACAGACACAGGAAGTGCATATCCCGACAATCAAACTGCCGATTGAGCGTGCGCGCGCAGCGATTCACCAGCGCCTGCAGGTTGGTGTCGTCATACAGCGTCCGCGCAATGCCCTGTCGTTTAAGCTGTGTTTTTAAGGCGGGCGTAAAATGGTGAGCAATAAAATGAGGGCATAAACGCAGCGCCCGCCGCAGGCCATGCAGCAGACAGAGGCGTTGATCGATAACGGCGCCTTCAATCCGGTAGCTACCGTCCACCTGTGACGAGAGCGTCAATCGGTGGTAACGCTGAATTTCACGTTCCGTCTCCGTGATATCCTGCCGGGCCGTTGCTTCATCAACCTGGTTGATGTGGCTGAGCTGTTCGGGTGTCACTGACTGCCCTGGCAGGTAAAGCATCAGGAGTACCTGGCTACGGCGCTGTGGACTGGAAAGCGCAGATGGTGGTTCAATGACGGTCATCATCTGGTGAGTTCCAGTTAGGGTTTTCGCTAAGAATAGCCAATGGATGAATGGAGATCAGGGCCGTTCGGCGGCTTTACGTCAGGAATGCTGGCGAGGTTCACAGAATTTTTCACGTGAGGAATAGATGAAGAGAGTGAAACAATGCACCAGTGCGGCATTTTTCATGGTTTTATCATTTAGCGTGCTAGCGCACCCGCATAGCTTCATCAGCATGAAAACGGACATCGTGACCGATAACGGGCTGCTGACCGGGTTTAAGATGCGCTGGACCATGGATGAGATCACCTCAGCAGACCTGCTGTACGATGCCGGGAAGGCGAAGCAGGGAGATGAGATCTGGAAAAAGCTGGCGGCAGAAGTGATGGCCAATGTCCTCGGTCAGCACTATTTCAGCGAGTTGTGGCATAACCAGCAGCGGGTCAAATTCGATAACCGGCCCGACGGCTATGGCCTCGAGCGCGAAGGCCATCAGGCGGTGCTGACGTTCACGATGCCGCTGGCAACTCCACAGCCCTTAGCGGGACAAACCCTGACCTTGTCGACATTTGACCCGACCTATTATGTTGATATGCACTATGAACACCCGAGCGACGTCACGCTGCCTGAGGCGTTACGCAAGATGTGCAAGGTGAAGGTGGTAACGCCGGAGCCAAATGAAAAAATGACGACGTTTGCGCTGTCGCTGGATAAAGCCGACGCACCGCCGGAGGACATGGCGCTTGGAACCTACTTTGCTCAGAAGGTAACGTTGACATGTCAATAATTCTGTCTCCAGCGACCCGGGCGTCGCGTCTGCGTCAACTGTGGCCGCTGGCCGTTTTTTTCCTGCTGGCCACGGGGGCTGGCATCTGGCTCTGGCGTGCCTGGCCGCAGGTGTTGCTGCAAAGCACCGTCTGGCAGCGGGCGTTGAATGTCGAGTTGAGCCAGCTGCTGCAGGCCGTGGCGGATAACCCGTCAGCAGCAGGTTTTACGCTGCTGACGTTTAGTTTTATCTATGGTGTGCTGCACGCGCTGGGACCGGGGCACGGCAAGATAGTGATTACCACCTGGCTGGCGACGCATCCGGCGAAGCTAAAATCCAGTATTGCTCTGACGCTGGCCGCTTCACTGCTGCAGGGCGTGGTGGCGATTGTGCTGGTGGTGGTGGTGTTGACGGTGTTGCAACTGCCCGCAAGACAGCTTCATCTCAGCAGCTTCTGGCTGGAAAAAGGCAGCTATCTGCTGGTCGGCGTGCTGGGTCTGTTGTTGTGCTGGCGGGCGTTGAAAAAGCTGCGGGGACTGCTGCGCCGGCCACGGTTTACCGCGTTTACGCCCCATCATGTTCATGATGCGCACTGCGGCTGCGGGCATCAGCATATGCCGGCACCGGAACAGCTCCAGAGCGGAGATGACTGGCGCGCACGGCTGGCGATCGTGTTGTCGATGGGGATGCGTCCCTGTTCAGGGGCGATCATGGTTCTGCTGTTTAGTAAGGTGATTGGCGTATTTAGCTGGGGTATGGCGGCGGCGCTGGCCATGGCGGCGGGGACGTCACTGACTATCAGCGGGCTGGCGTTGCTGGTGCATGGTTTTCGTCAGTTGGCCGTGAAGCTGAGCGGGAGTAAAACGCCTCCGCTCTGGCAGCAAATTGGCTGGTCGACGCTGGCGCTATCCGGCGGCGTCATTTTACTGGCGGCGGCGGTGGTGATGTGGAGTAGTGCAGTTCCGGGCGGCGGCGGATTGCGGCCGTTTTGAAAAACAACTTCACCCCGGATGAACCGGGGTGAAGTGAGAGAGATTAACGCTTCAGCGCTTCGCTCAGTTCGTCACGCATGTTGGCCAGCATCGCTTTAACCACACGCGGGTTACCTGCCACGATGTTGCCGGTGTGCAGGTAGTTATGACCACCGGTGAAGTCGCAAACGATCGCGCCAGCTTCGCGAGCAATCAGCTCACCAGCGGCGAAATCCCACGGCTTCAGCGCGATTTCAAAGTAACCATCAACGCGGCCAGCGGCAACGTAGGCCAGATCCAGAGCGGCAGAACCGGTGCGACGGAAGTCCGCGCATTCGGTGAACATTTTGCCCAGGATATTCATGTAAGAGGTCGCGTGCTGCTTGGCTTTGAACGGGAAGCCGGTAGCGATAATCGTGCCATCCAGATCGCGAGCGGTGCTGCCACGCAGACGGTAGCCGTTGAGCTGTGCGCCCTGACCACGGGTCGCGGTGAACAGTTCGTTGCGCATTGGATCGTAAACCACCGCGACTTCAGTACGGCCTTTAATGCGTACGGCGATAGATACAGAGAAATGAGGCAGGCGTTTTACAAAGTTGGTAGTGCCATCCAGTGGATCGATAACCCATTGAACATCCTGATCTTCACCTGCGTGTTCACCGCTTTCTTCGGTGATGATGGTGTGCTGCGGGTAAGACTTGCGAATGGTTTCAATAATCAGCGCTTCGGCTGCCTTATCGACGTTAGTCACAAAGTCATTGCTGCCTTTCTGGCTCGTTTCTACGGAGTCTGGGGTTTCGTAGTGCTTGGCAATTAAATTACCCGCCTTGCGCGCTGCGCGCACGGCGATGTTCAGCATCGGATGCATCGGTCTCTCTCACTGGATGTTAAAGAACGGGAAAAAACGGCGCACATAATAACAGCCAAATCTCCTTATGTCTCCGTTTTATGATAGCATGCGTGAATAATCTTTAGCCGAAGAACCATAATGCTGCAAAATATTCGAATCGTACTGGTAGAAACATCACACACTGGAAACATGGGTTCCGTTGCTCGCGCCATGAAAACCATGGGGCTGACTAACCTGTGGCTGGTCAATCCGCTGGTTAAACCTGACTCTCAGGCTATTGCCCTGGCGGCGGGTGCCAGCGATGTGATCGGCAATGCGCAGATCGTCGATACTCTCGATGAAGCGCTGGCAGGCTGTAGCCTGGTGGTCGGTACCAGCGCCCGCTCGCGTACTCTGCCGTGGCCGATGCTCGACCCGCGCGAATGTGGTCTGAAGAGCGTGGCGGAAGGGCAGCATGCGCCGGTAGCGCTGGTCTTTGGCCGCGAACGCGTCGGGCTGACCAACGATGAACTGCAGAAATGCCACTACCATGTTGCGATCGCCGCTAACCCGGAATACAGCTCGCTGAACCTGGCGATGGCCGTGCAGGTTATCGCTTATGAAGTGCGTATGGCCTGGCTGGCCGCGCAGGAGCAGGATGCCCCGGCGGTAGAACATGACGAAACGCCTTATCCGCTGGTCGATGACTTAGAGCGTTTTTACGGTCACCTCGAACAGACCCTGATTTCCACCGGTTTTATCCGCGCCACCCACCCAGGGCAGGTGATGAATAAACTGCGTCGTTTGTTTACGCGCGCACGCCCGGAAAGCCAGGAACTGAACATCCTGCGCGGCATGCTGGCGTCGATTGAGCAAAAAAACAAAGAGCAGTGATGCCCGTTTGCCGAGGGCGCACTGCATGTCCGGCCACCAAAAACGTAGGCCGAGCAAGCACATAAGCGCACGGAAGGTTAAATACCTGACTAAAACAGTCAAGTAAATAGTTGACCAATTTACTCGGGAATGTCAGACTTGCTTCTGCTATGCAATACCCATATTAATAAAAAGCCCGGGCAGGGGCGAGTTTGAGGTTAAGTAAGACATGAGACTGACATCTAAAGGGCGTTATGCTGTGACCGCGATGCTGGACGTTGCGCTCAACTCTGAATCGGGCCCGGTTCCGTTGGCTGATATTTCTGAACGTCAGGGGATCTCGCTGTCCTATCTGGAGCAGCTGTTTTCCCGTCTGCGTAAAAACGGTCTGGTTTCCAGCGTGCGTGGACCAGGCGGTGGTTATTTGTTAGGTAAAGAAGCCGGTAGCATCGCCGTAGGCGAAGTGATCAGCGCAGTAGACGAATCGGTAGACGCGACCCGTTGTCAGGGTAAAGGCGGCTGCCAGGGCGGCGATAAATGCCTGACCCACGCACTGTGGCGTGACCTGAGCGAACGTCTGACCAGCTTCCTGAACAACATCACCCTGGGTGAACTGGTCAATAACCAGGAAATCCTTGATGTTTCTGGGCGTCAGCATACCCATGAATCCCAGCGCAATACCCGCACTCAGGACGCCATTGACGTTAAGCTGCGTGCGTAACACTCGTCTGGTTTCAACTTGCGGCCTCGGCGCTGCAAGGTGAAACGGTCAGAGTCATAAAAGATAAAATAAAGATTTCAGAATCAGGCCGGGATGTTACGGCATCCCGCGTCCCCGGTCGTACATCAAGCCGGTTGCCTGGTTCCTTGCATTGAGTGATGTACGGAGTTAAAGAGCAATGAAATTACCGATTTACCTCGATTACTCCGCAACAACGCCGGTGGACCCGCGTGTTGCCGAGAAAATGATGCAATTCCTGACCCTGGACGGGACCTTTGGTAACCCGGCCTCTCGTTCACACCGTTTCGGTTGGCAGGCTGAAGAGGCGGTTGATATCGCCCGTAATCAGATTGCTGAGCTGGTCGGTGCTGACCCGCGTGAAATCGTCTTTACCTCCGGTGCAACGGAATCCGACAACCTGGCAATTAAAGGTGCTGCTAACTTTTATCAGAAAAAAGGCAAGCACATTATTACCAGCAAAACCGAACACAAAGCGGTGTTGGATACCTGTCGCCAGCTGGAGCGTGAAGGCTTCGAGATCACCTACCTGGCGCCACAGCGCAACGGGATTATCGATCTTAAAGAGCTGGAAGCCGCGATGCGCGACGACACCATCCTGGTGTCCATCATGCACGTGAACAACGAAATTGGCGTGGTGCAGGATATCGCTACCATCGGCGAACTGTGCCGTGCGCGTGGCATCATTTACCACGTTGACGCGACCCAGAGCGTGGGCAAACTGCCTATCGACCTGAGCCAGCTGAAAGTTGACCTGATGTCCTTCTCCGGTCACAAAATCTACGGACCTAAAGGTATTGGCGCACTGTACGTTCGTCGCAAACCGCGTATCCGCATTGAAGCGCAGATGCACGGCGGCGGTCACGAGCGTGGCATGCGTTCCGGTACGCTGCCTGTCCACCAGATCGTCGGTATGGGTGAAGCTTACCGTATCGCGAAAGAAGAGATGGAAACCGAGATGGCGCGTCTGCGCGGTCTGCGTAACCGTCTGTGGGAAGGCGTAAAAGATATGGAAGAGGTTTACCTCAACGGTGACCTTGAGCAGGGCGCGCCGAACATTCTCAACGTCAGCTTCAACTATGTTGAAGGCGAGTCGCTGATTATGGCGCTGAAAGACCTGGCCGTTTCCTCGGGTTCAGCTTGCACCTCCGCAAGTCTTGAGCCGTCCTATGTGCTACGTGCACTGGGCATGACTGATGAACTGGCACACAGTTCTATCCGTTTCTCTTTAGGTCGATTCACTACCGAAGAAGAGATTGACTACACCATTGATCTGGTTCGTAAATCCATCGGCCGTCTGCGCGATCTGTCTCCACTGTGGGATATGTTCAAGCAGGGCGTGGATCTGAACAGCATCGAATGGTCACATCATTAATCGGTAGGGTATAAGGAGAATTCATCATGGCATACAGCGAAAAAGTTATCGATCATTACGAGAATCCACGCAACGTTGGTTCTTTCGACAACAGCGATGAGAACGTCGGTAGCGGCATGGTTGGCGCACCGGCATGTGGCGACGTCATGAAGTTGCAGATCAAGGTCAACAATGAAGGTATCATTGAAGACGCGCGCTTCAAGACCTATGGTTGCGGTTCCGCTATCGCTTCCAGCTCCCTGGTCACCGAATGGGTGAAAGGGAAATCTCTGGACGAAGCTCAGGCGATCAAGAACACCGATATCGCCGATGAACTGGAACTGCCGCCGGTGAAAATTCACTGCTCCATCCTGGCGGAAGACGCGATTAAAGCCGCGATTGCGGATTATAAAAGCAAACGTGAAGCGAAATAATTAAGAGGTTATTGTATGTCGATTACTCTTAGCGACAGCGCAGCGTCGCGAGTTAATTCCTTCCTGGCCAACCGTGGCAAAGGCTTCGGTCTGCGCTTAGGGGTCCGCACTTCTGGCTGTTCAGGTATGGCCTATGTGCTGGAGTTTGTTGACGAGCCGGCGGCAGAAGACACCGTGTTTGAAGATAAAGGCGTCAAGGTAGTGATCGACGGCAAAAGCCTGCAGTTCCTCGACGGCACTGAGCTGGACTTCGTCAAAGAAGGCCTGAACGAAGGGTTTAAATTCACCAACCCTAACGTTAAAGATGAGTGTGGTTGCGGCGAAAGCTTTAACGTGTAATCGGTTATCCCTGACCCCACCGTAGTCTCGCTGCGCGTGGGGTTTGCTTTATCTCGTTAACCCTGAGGTTACTATGGACTATTTTACCCTCTTCGGGTTACCGGTCAGTTATACCCTTTCGCAAGAACAGCTGGCTGTCCGGTACCAGGATTTACAGCGCCAGTATCATCCCGACAAGTTCGCCAGCGCGAGTGCGGCCGAACAGCTCGCCTCCGTGCAGCAATCCGCCACAATCAACCAGGCGTGGCAAACGCTCCGTCATCCGCTGACCCGCGCCGAATATCTCCTTTCGCTTCATGGCTACGACTTAGCCAGCGAGCAGCACACCGTGCGCGATACCGCCTTCCTGATGGAACAGCTTGAGCTGCGTGAAGAGCTGGATGAGATTGAAAAGTCGCAGGATGAAGCGCGGCTGGCGGGGTTTATCAAGCGCGTGAAAGGGATGTATGACCTTCGTCATCAGCAGGTTGTTGAACAATTAAATAACGAGACGTGGGACGTGGCGGCAGATACCGTGCGTAAACTGCGTTTTCTCGATAAACTTCAGAGCGTGGCAGAACAACTCGAAGAAAAGCTGCTCGATTTTTAATTTTCGGAAGCAATTATGGCCTTATTACAAATTAGTGAGCCTGGTCTGAGCGCCGCGCCGCATCAGCGTCGTCTGGCCGCGGGGATTGACCTTGGCACCACCAATTCTCTGGTCGCTACCGTGCGTAGCGGTCAGGCCGAAACACTGCCCGATCATCAGGGTCGTTACCTCCTGCCTTCCGTGGTGAACTACCAGGCATCTGGCCTGAGCGTCGGTTACGATGCCCGGCAGAATGCCGCCCAGGATCCGGTTAATACCATCAGCTCGGTAAAACGTATGATGGGGCGTTCGCTGGCCGATATTCAGACCCGCTATCCGCATCTGCCTTACCAGCTACAGGCCAGTGAAAATGGTTTGCCGATGATCCAGACCGCTGCTGGTCTGCTCAACCCGATTCGCGTCTCTGCCGATATCCTGAAAGCGCTGGCCGCCAGGGCCACTGAAGCGCTGTCCGGCGAGCTTGACGGCGTGGTCATTACCGTCCCGGCCTACTTTGACGACGCCCAGCGTCAGGGCACCAAAGACGCCGCGCGTCTGGCGGGCCTGCACGTGCTGCGTCTGCTGAACGAACCGACCGCGGCGGCGATTGCTTACGGCCTGGACTCCGGTCAGGAAGGGGTGATTGCGGTTTACGATCTCGGTGGCGGTACCTTTGATATTTCAGTGCTGCGCTTGAGCCGTGGGGTGTTTGAAGTGCTGGCAACGGGCGGCGATTCCGCGCTTGGCGGCGATGACTTCGACCACCTGCTGGCGGATTACCTGCGCGAACTGGCGGGGCTGAGCGATCGTAGTGACAACCGCCTGCAGCGCGAGCTGCTGGATGCCGCCATCGCGGCTAAAATTGCCCTCAGCGATGCCGACGTTGTCAGCGTTAACGTGGGGGGCTGGCAAGGGGAGATTACCCGTAGCCAGTTTGATGAACTGATTGCGCCGCTGGTCAAACGGACTCTGCTGGCCTGTCGTCGTGCGTTGAAAGATGCGGGCGTGACGGCGGAAGAGGTGCTGGAAGTGGTGATGGTCGGCGGTTCAACCCGCGTTCCGCTGGTGCGTGAGCGCGTTGGCGAGTTCTTTGGCCGCACCCCGCTGACCACCATCGATCCGGACAAAGTGGTAGCCATTGGCGCCGCGATTCAGGCCGACATTCTGGTGGGCAACAAGCCCGACAGTGAACTGCTGCTGCTTGATGTTATCCCGCTCTCTTTAGGGCTGGAGACCATGGGCGGCCTGGTGGAGAAAGTGATCCCGCGTAACACCACGATCCCGGTGGCGCGTGCGCAGGAGTTTACCACTTTCAAAGATGGTCAAACCGCGATGTCCATTCACGTGATGCAAGGCGAGCGTGAACTGGTGCAGGATTGCCGCTCGCTGGCGCGTTTTGCGCTGCGCGGTATCCCGGCACTTCCGGCAGGTGGCGCGCATATCCGCGTGACCTTCCAGGTGGATGCCGACGGCCTGCTGAGCGTGACCGCCATGGAGAAATCGACCGGCGTCGAAGCCTCCATTCAGGTGAAGCCGTCCTATGGCCTGACCGATGGCGAAATCGCCACCATGATTAAAGATTCGATGAGTCACGCCGAACAGGATATCAAGGCGCGTATGCTGGCTGAGCAAAAAGTCGAAGCCGCACGCGTGTTAGAGAGCCTGGTCAGTGCGCTGGCCGCCGATGCCGCGCTGCTCAGCGCCGCAGAACGTCAGGCTATCGATGAGGCAATGGCGCAGTTGAGCGCGGTTGCCGCAGGTGATGACGCCGACGCCATTAAAGATGCTATTAAAAATACAGACACACAAACCCAGGAATTTGCCGCACGCCGCATGGACCAGTCGGTCCGTACTGCGCTGAAAGGCCAATCCGTGGACGAGGTTTAATATGCCAAAGATTGTTTTTCTGCCTCATCAGGACCTGTGTCCGGATGGCGTAGTTGTGGAAGCTGAGATCGGTGAGACCATTCTGGATGCGGCGTTACGTAGCGGCATCGAGATTGAACATGCTTGCGAAAAATCCTGTGCCTGCACGACCTGTCACTGCATTGTGCGTGAAGGGTTTGACTCGCTGGCGGAAAGCACGGAAGACGAAGACGACATGCTGGATAAGGCATGGGGGCTTGAGCCGGATAGCCGTCTGAGCTGCCAGGCGCGCGTGACCCACGATGACCTGGTCGTCGAGATCCCGCGTTACACCATCAACCACGCACGCGAGCATTAATATGGGACTGAAATGGACCGATAGTCGTGAAATTGGTGAAGCGCTGTACGACGCTTTCCCGGATCTCGACCCGAAAACCGTTCGCTTCACCGATATGCATCAGTGGATTTGCGAGCTGGAAGCGTTCGATGACAATCCAAACGCATCGAATGAAAAAATTCTTGAGGCGATTCTGCTAGTCTGGTTAGACGAAGCCGAATAATTTTCGCGTCATGCTCTACGCTGCAGAGTTCCTGCAACGCGGCGCATATAGCGGAAAAATTCTAACGGGCTGCCATAGGGTGGCCCGTTTGCTAATAAGGATGAAAAAAAATGACAGAAGCCATGAAGATTACGCTGACGACTCAACCTGCCGATGCGCGTTGGGGCGAAAAAGCGACTTACAGCATTAATGATGACGGCATCACCCTGCATTTGAACGGTAAAGACGACCTGGGTTTGATTCAGCGCGCGGCACGTAAGGTCGATGGCATGGGGATTAAGCATGTTGCGCTGAGCGGTGAAGGTTGGAATACCGACCGCGCATGGGCGTTCTGGGCCGGTTATAAAGGGCCGAAAGGTAGCCGCAAAGTGGAATGGCCGGCGCTGGACGACGCCCAGAAGAGCGAGCTGGACAGCCGCCTGACCATCATCGACTGGGTCCGTGACACCATTAACGCTCCGGCGGAAGATCTGGGGCCGGAACAGCTGGCGCAGCGTGCCGTCGATCTGCTGTGCGGGGTCGCCTGCGACAACGTCTCTTACCGCATCACCAAAGGTGAAGACCTGCGCGAACAGGGCTATCTCGGTTTGCATACCGTGGGTCGCGGATCCGAGCGTCCGCCGGTGCTGCTGGCGCTGGATTACAACCCAACCGGCGATAAAGACGCGCCGGTGTATGCCTGCCTGGTCGGGAAAGGTATCACCTTTGACTCCGGCGGCTACAGCATCAAACAGAGCGCGTTCATGGATTCCATGAAGTCCGACATGGGCGGCGCGGCGACGGTCACCGGTGCGCTGGCATTCGCGATTACCCGCGGTTTGAACAAGCGCGTGAAGCTGTACCTGTGCTGCGCTGACAACTTGATCAGCGGTAACGCCTTTAAACTGGGCGACATTATTCGCTACCGCAACGGTAAGACCGTCGAGATCATGAATACCGACGCCGAGGGCCGTCTGGTGCTGGCTGATGGCCTGATCGATGCCTGCGCGCAGAAACCGGCGCTGATCATCGACGCCGCGACCCTGACCGGTGCGGCGAAAACCGCGCTCGGTAACGACTACCACGCGCTGTTCAGCTTCGATGACGAGCTGGCTAACCGTCTGCTGGCGAGCGCGCAGGCAGAGAATGAAGCCTTCTGGCGTCTGCCGCTGGCGGAATTCCATCGTGGTCAGCTGCCGTCTAACTTCGCCGAACTGAATAATACCGGCAGCGCCGCTTACCCGGCTGGCGCCAGCACGGCGGCAGGTTTCCTGTCGCATTTTGTTGATAACTATCATCAGGGCTGGCTGCACATTGACTGCTCGGCAACCTACCGTAAATCCGCCGTTGAGCAGTGGTCCGCCGGTGCGACTGGCCTCGGTGTACGTACGATTGCCAATCTGTTAACCGCAGAGTAATAGCGCAGGGGCGATTGCCCTGACTCGTAGCCCCGGCCAGCGTTGCCGGGGCCATTCCGATTCTGATGTTGTGAGCATTATGTCCGAAACTAAAAATGAATTAGAAACCCTGCTGGAACAGGCGGCGATCGAACCGGGCCACCGTCCGGCATTTTTCCGTGTGCTGCTGGAATCCACCGTGTGGGTGCCCGGCGCGGCGGCGGAAGGCGACACGGTGGTTGAAGAGAGCGCCGTAGACTTACAGCATTGGGAGAAAGACGACGGGGCGTCGGTTATTCCGTTTTTCACCTCGCTGGAGGCCTTGCAGCAGGCGGTTACCGACGAGCAGTCCTTTGTGGCGATGCCGGCACGTACGCTGTTTGCCATGACGTCTGGCGAAACGTTGTTCCTCAATGCGAAGCTGCCTACCGGCAAAGAGTTTATGCCCAACGAGATCAAGCATCTGCTGGGGGAAGAGGGCACACCGCTCAGTACGCAGACGGTGATCGAAGGCGGTGAGTCGTTGTTGTTGTCAGAAGTCGCCGAGCCACCGGCGCAGATGATCGACTCGTTGACGACGCTGTTTAAAACGCTGAAGACCGTCAGACGTGCGTATCTTTGTTCGATCAAGGACAACGCAGAGGCACCGGCAAACTTGCTGATCGGCCTTGAAGTGGAAGGCGACATTGAGGCGGTGATTCAGGCGACCGGTAGCGTGGCGACCGATACCTTACCTGGCGATGAGCCGGTTGATATCTGTCAGGTTATCGAGGGCGAGAAAGGCATCAGCCATTTTATGATGGCCCATATCACGCCGTTTTATGAAAAGCGCTGGGGCAGCTTCCTGCGCGACTTCAAACAGAACCGCATTATCTAAGATAACGGGGGCATAGTGCCCCCGTTATTCTGTCTATTGCGCCGGCTCGATCGGCAGATCGCTGCGTGCGCCCCATTCGCTCCATGAGCCATCGTACAGGCAGACGCCGTTGACGCCCAACGTGGTCAGCGCCAGCACGACCACCGCCGCCGTGACGCCCGAGCCGCAGCTGGCGATAATCGGCCGCTCGAAATCCACGCCCTGGCGAATGAAAATATCATTCAGTTCATCAACGGTTTTGAGTTCACCGTTAATTACCAGATCGCCCCACGGTACGTTGAGTGCACCGGGAATATGGCCGCGACGCAGCCCCGGACGAGGTTCATCGGCCTGGCCATTAAAGCGGGGGGCCGGACGTGCATCGACGATCTGCGCCGATCCCTCATGGCTGACCAACAGCACATCGGTCAGACGTTTGATCACCAGTGGATCGAAACGCCCATCAAATTCACCTTCCGCCCGTTCAGGGATCCCTTGTTCCAGCAGGCGTTCCTCGCGCTGCCAGCCGGCCAGGCCTCCGGCGAGAATCGAGACGTTTGCCACACCAAAGGTGCGCAACATCCACCATGCTCGCGGCGCTGAGAAGAGGTTGCCTTCGTCGTACACCACCAGATGTTTATCGCTGCTCACGCCCAGTTCACGCATGGCGACGGCGAACGCTTCCGCTCGCGGCATCATATGCGGCAGCGGGCTGGTGTGATCGGACAGGGCTTCAATATCAAAAAATAGGGCACCGGGAATATGACCGGCGCGGTATTCCGCATCCATATCGCGCAATGCTTCCTGACCCGCCGGGGCCATTCGTGCATCGATTATTTGGATTTCCGGGTCATCAAGATGTTCCGCTAACCAGTCAGCGGCGACAAAAAACGAAGTGGACATGGCTGCCTCCGTATCATCAATAATAGATAGATTGTTGATGTTTTTGCCCTGACCGACAAGGCATTTTCACCGGAAGGCGACCGGAATGTGATACGCCCCCATAGCGCTCTGTGGACGGAATAGCAAAACGCCTGCTGATGCAGATAGCGCCAGGCACATTGCGCGTGCAGCCCAGCAGCGTTTTCTACTGCCTCATTGTTCACAGTACTGCACTAATGTCTCATTCGTTCCGGGCTGAATACCTGGTGTCAGCCCGGCAGAACAAATCGTCCCCGATTGGTAATTCTGCCTGCGACGCATAATAATGAGTGCACGATAGGTATCTGGCTGTTTGGGCCAAGGGGTTAAAGGATGAAACCATTTCGTTTAGCGGCAGTGTCGCTGGCGTTGCTGACCGCACTCTCACTCACCGGGTGTGACGACAGCAGTAAAACAGAGGCCGTCGCGCCTGCGGCGTCTCCCGCGGCGAAGGAGGATGGGGCAAAACTTGATAGCACCCAACTGGCGGCGCTGGCGGAAAAAAGTAAAGGCAAAGCGCTGACCCTGCTCGATGCCTCGGAGCTCCAACTGGATGGCGCCGCAGCGCTGGTGCTGACGTTTTCCGTGCCGTTAAAGCCGGATCAGGATTTCTCCCGCAGCGTGCACCTGGTCGATAAAAAAAGCGGCAAGGTTGACGGCGCCTGGGAACTCTCGCCTGATCTGAAAACGCTGCGACTGCGCCACCTTGAACCCAAACGTGAGCTGATTGTCTCCGTCGACCCGACGCTGGTTGCGCTGAACGCAGCGACCTTCGATACCTCATTTGAAAAAACCATCACCACCCGGGATATTGCCCCCAGCGTGGGCTTTGCCAGCCGCGGTTCGCTGCTGCCGGGTAAAGTGGTGGCCGGGCTGCCGGTTATGGCGCTGAACGTGGATAACGTCGACGTCAATTTTTACCGCGTCAAACCCGAATCGCTGTCGGCGTTCGTCAGTCAGTGGGAATATCGTAATTCATTGAGTAACTGGGAATCCGACGAGCTGCTGAAAATGGCCGAGCTGGTTTACACCGGACGTTTCGACCTCAACCCGGCGCGTAATACCCGGGAGAAACTGCTGCTGCCGCTGGCGGATATTCAACCGTTACAGCAGCCAGGCGTCTATGTGGCGGTCATGAACCCGGCGGGACGCTATAGCTACAGCAACGCCGCGACCCTGTTTACGCTGAGCGATATCGGCGTGTCGGCGCACCGCTACCATAACCGGCTGGATGTCTTTACCCAGAGCCTGGAAAACGGCGCGGCGCAACCCGACATTGAAGTGCAACTGTTGAATGCCAAAGGGCAGACGCTGGCCCAGGCGAAAAGCGACGGCCAGGGTCATGTGACGCTGCAAACCGACAAAGACGCGGCGCTGCTGCTGGCCCGCAAAGAGGGCCAGACGACGCTGTTGGATCTCAAACTTCCCGCGCTGGATCTGGCCGAGTTCTCGATTGCCGGTGCGCCAGGGTTCAGTAAACAGTTCTTTATGTTTGGCCCGCGCGATCTCTACCGCCCTGGAGAGACGGTCATTCTTAACGCGCTGCTGCGTGATGGCGATGGTAAACCGCTGGTCGAGCAGCCGGTAAAACTTGAAGTGGTTCAGCCGGATGGCCAGGTGATCCGTTCGCAGGTCAACAAGCCGGTCAACGGCCTGTATCAGTTTACTTATCCGCTCAGTAGCGATGCAGCTACCGGCATGTGGCACGTTCGCGCCAGTACCGGCGACAACCAGCCGCGCGAATGGGATTTCCACGTCGAAGACTTTATGCCGGAACGCATGGCGTTGAATCTGACGCCGCAAAACGCGCCGCTCGCCCCGGATGCCGACGTTCGCTTCGCGGTGGCCGGTGCCTATTTGTACGGCGCCCCGGCAAGCGGCAACCAGCTGCAGGGCAAGCTGTTCCTGCGCCCGCTGCGTGACGCGGTGGCTGCCCTGCCGGGCTTCCAGTTTGGCGATATTGCGGAGGAAAATCTCTCCCGGAGCCTCGATGAAGTCCAGATGACGCTCGACGAAAAAGGGCATGGTGAAGTGACCAGCGCCAGCCAGTGGCAGGAGAGCCATTCGCCGTTACAGGTGATCCTCCAGGCCAGCCTGCTGGAATCCGGCGGTCGTCCGGTTACCCGCACCGTGCAACAAGCGATCTGGCCTGCGGATACCCTGCCGGGGATCCGTCCCGAATTTACCCTCAAAGAGGTGTATGACTACCGCACCGACAGCACCGTGAAACAGCCGGTTGTCGATGAAAACAGCACCGCCGCGTTTGACGTTGTCTATGCCGATGCCAAAGGCGAGAAAAAAGCGGTCTCCGGCCTGCAGGTTCGCCTGATTCGCGAGCGTCGCGACTACTACTGGAACTGGTCAGACAGCGAAGGCTGGCAGTCGCAGTTTGATCAAAAAGATCTGCAGGAAGGTGAAACCTCGCTGGATATTCCGGCCGGGCAAACCGCGAAGGTGAGCTTCCCGGTGGAATGGGGCTCTTACCGCCTGGAGGTCAAAGGCCCGGATGATTCGGTCAGCAGCGTGCGTTTCTGGGCAGGCTACAGCTGGCAGGATAACAGTGACGGTACCGGGGCGGCGCGCCCGGATCGGGTCACCATGAAGCTGGATAAAGCGGCCTATAAACCCGGCGATACCATCAAGTTGCAGATCGCTGCGCCTGCCGCAGGCAAAGGCTATGCCATGGTTGAATCCAGCGAAGGCCCGCTGTGGTGGCAGGAGATTGACGTCCCGGCAAGCGGAATGGAACTGTCGATTCCGGTTGATAAAACCTGGAACCGTCACGACCTTTATCTCAGCACGCTGGTGATTCGTCCCGGAGATAAATCCCGCTCCGCAACGCCGAAACGGGCGGTTGGCCTGCTGCATCTGCCGCTGGGCGATGAAAACCGTCGTCTGAACCTGGCGCTGGAGGCTCCTGAAAAGATGCGTCCGAACCAGCCGCTGACGGTGAAAGTCAAAGCCAGCGTGCAGCAGGGCGACGTGCCAAAACAGGTGAACGTCCTGCTCTCCGCCGTGGATAGCGGCGTGTTGAATATTACCGATTACGCGACGCCGGACCCGTGGAATGCCTTCTTCGGTCAGAAACGCTATGGCGCGGATATTTATGATATCTACGGCCAGGTCATTGAGGGCCAGGGGCGTCTGGCCAGCCTGCGCTTCGGCGGCGACGGCGACGAGCTTAAACGCGGCGGTAAACCTCCGGTGAACCACGTCACCATTATTGCCCAACAGGCGCAGCCGGTGGTGCTTAATGAGCAGGGCGAAGGTGAGGTCACGCTGCCGATTGGCGACTTTAACGGTGAACTGCGGGTCATGGCGCAGGCGTGGACTGCCGATGACTTTGGCAGTAGTGACCAGAAGGTGGTGGTCGCCGCGCCGGTGATTGCGGAGTTAAACACGCCACGCTTCCTCGCCAGCGGCGACACAACCCGGCTGGCGCTGGATCTCAGCAATCTGACCGACCGGCCGCAAACCCTGAACGTTACGCTGAACGCCGGCGGCCTGTTGCAGCTCGATGGCGGGGCCATCCCGCCGGTACAGCTGGCGCCCGGCGCCCGCAGCACATTGTTTATTCCGGTGAGCGCGCGGGAAGGTTTCGGTGATGGTCAGGTGAACGCCACGATTGACGGTCTGACCCTGCCGGGCGAGACGTTCGCTGCCATCCAGAAACAGTGGAAGATTGGCGTGCGTCCGGCCTTCCCGGCACAAACGGTGAACAGCGGCGTGGTGCTGCAGCCGGGAGAGCAGTGGCAGGTTCCGGCAGCACAAACCCAGGGCTTCTCGCCGGCGACCCTCCAGGGGCAACTGATGCTCAGCGGCAAGCCGCCGCTTAACCTGGCACGCTATATCCGCGATCTGAAAGCTTACCCGTATGGCTGCCTGGAGCAGACCGCCAGCGGGCTGTTCCCGTCGCTTTACACCAACGCAGCGCAGCTAAAGACGTGGGGGATTGTCGGCGACAGCGATGAGAAACGCCGCGCGGCGGTGGAGATCGGCATCTCCCGTCTGCTGAATATGCAGCGTGCTGACGGGGGATTCGCCCTGTGGGACAAAGACGGGCCGGAAGAGTACTGGCTGACCGCCTATGCAATGGATTTCCTCGTGCGCGCTGGCGAGCAAGGCTATAGCGTACCGACCCAGGCGTTGAATAACGGTAATCAGCGTCTGCTGCGCTACCTGCAGGAGCCGGGGCTGATGACCGTGCGCTACAGCGATGATGCCGCAGCCAGCCGTTTCGCCGCCCAGGCCTATGCGGCGCTGGTGCTGGCGCGTCAGCAAAAAGCCCCGCTGGGTGCATTGCGTGAAATCTGGAACCGGCATGAGCAGGCGCGTTCCGGCCTGTCGCTGCTGCAACTGGGGATCGCCCTGAAAGCGATGGGGGATGCTCCGCGTGGCGATCGGGCACTGGAGCTGGCGATGACCACTCCGCGTCAGGATCAGAACCGCTGGCTTGGCGATTATGGCAGCGCGCTACGCGACGATGCGCTGAAACTGGCGCTGCTCGAGGAGAACAAACTGTTGCCGGAAGCACAGACCCGCTTACTGAGCGCGCTGGCAGAAGAGGCCTACGGCCAGCGCTGGCTCTCGACCCAGGAGACCAACGCTCTGTTCCTCGCAGGCCGGACGCTGCAGAATTTACCCGGTAACTGGCAGGCGCAGACCTCGCTGCAGGCGCAGCCGCTCTCCGCGGATAAACCGCTGACTCAAAACCTGAGCGCCGATCGCCTGGCGACCCTGCAGGTTAGCAACACCGGGAATCAGCCGCTGTGGCTGCGCGTCGACAGCAGCGGTTATCCGCTGACCGCATCGCAGCCGGCGGGGAACGTGCTGGGTATCGAGCGCCATATTTTTGATACTCATGGTCAGCAGAAATCGCTGAGCTCGCTACGCAGCGGTGAACTGGTGCTGGTGAAACTTGAAGTGACCGCCAACAGAAACGTGCCGGATGCGCTGGTGGTGGATCTGCTGCCGGCGGGGCTGGAGCTGGAAAACCAGAACCTGGCGAACAGCAGCGCCAGCCTGCAGGAGAATGGCGAAGGGGTGCAGAACCTGCTGAACCAGATGCAGCAGGCGGATATTCAGCATCTCGAATTCCGCGACGATCGCTTTGTTGCCGCGGTGGCAATTAACGAAGGGCAGCCGGTCACGCTGGTATATCTGGCCCGCGCGGTGACGCCGGGAACCTATCAGGTCCCGCAACCGCAGGTGGAATCCATGTATGTTCCGCAATGGCGGGCAACCGGCGCGGCCAGCGGCCCGCTGGTGATTACACCGTAAATGCGTCGGTGGCTGCGTCTAACCCGCCGCTGGCTGGCGGCGGGTATCGTTATGCTCTGGCTGGTGGTACTGGCCGCTGACCGTCTGTGGCCGCTGCCGCTCAATGAGGTGGTACCGGCCCGGGTGGTGGTAGCAGAAGACGGTACGCCGCTGTGGCGGTTCGCCGATAGTCAGGGCGTCTGGCGCTATCCGGTGACCCTCAAGGATGTGTCACCGCGCTATCTTCAGGCGCTGATCCAGTATGAAGATCGCTGGTTCTGGCGCCATCCGGGTGTTAACCCGTTGTCGGTGTTGCGCGCGGCCTGGCAGGATATGCGTGCCGGACGGGTGATCTCCGGCGGCAGTACGCTAACCATGCAGGTCGCCCGCCTGCTCGACCCTCATCCCCGCACTTTCGGTGGCAAGCTGCGCCAGCTTTGGCGCGCGTTGCAGCTGGAATGGCATTTGTCGAAAAGCGACATTCTGACCCTGTACCTTAAT
This sequence comes from Klebsiella sp. B345, assembly GCF_051131735.1. NCBI lineage: Bacteria > Pseudomonadati > Pseudomonadota > Gammaproteobacteria > Enterobacterales > Enterobacteriaceae > Klebsiella > Klebsiella sp. B345. Next base: position 1,701,201 of record NZ_CP180443.1, on the reverse strand, counting down.
CGTGCCCCCTTTGGCGGCACGCTTCAGGGGATTGGCGCCGCCAGCTGGGCCTATCTCGGGAAACCGCCGACGCAGCTGAGCTATGGCGAGGCGGCGCTGCTGGCGGTGCTGCCGCAGGCACCGAGCCGCTTACGTCCTGACCGCTGGCCGCAGCGGGCTCAGGCTGCCCGGGATAAGGTGCTGGAGAGAATGCGTACTCAGGGCGTCTGGCCTGACAACGCGGTGCAGGAAGCAAAGGAAGAACCGGTCTGGCTGTTCCCGCGGCAGATGCCGCAGCTGGCGCCGCTTTTCTCGCGTCGCATGCTGGCAAGTAGCCGTGAGGAGAAAGTGGTGACCACTCTGGATGCCGCGCTTCAGCGGCAGCTGGAAGACCTGGCCCTCAACTGGAAATCACGGCTGCCGCCTCGCAGCTCGCTGGCGATAGTGGTAGTTGACCATACCAACATGCGCGTGCGTGGTTGGGTGGGCTCCGCGGATATCACCGACGATAGCCGCTTCGGCCATATCGATATGGTGTCGGCGGTTCGCTCTCCGGGTTCGGTGTTAAAACCCTTTGTCTACGGTATGGCGCTGGACGACGGGCTGATTCACCCGGCCTCGTTGTTACAGGATGTTCCGCGGCGCTTTAGCGATTATCGTCCGGGAAATTTTGACAGCGGCTTTCATGGCCCGGTCAGCGCCAGCGACGCGTTGGTGCGTTCACTTAATTTGCCAGCGGTACAGGTGCTTGAAGCCTACGGGCCGAAGCGCTTTGCTGCTACCTTACGCAACGCTGGCCTGCCGCTGATGCTACCGGCGGGCGCCGAGCCAAACCTATCTCTGATCCTCGGCGGGGCGGGGGCGAAACTGGAGGATATCGTGGCCGGCTATAGCGCCTTCGCCCGCCACGGCAACGCCGCACGGCTGCGAATGACACCGGATGCGCCGCTGGTGGAAAGGCCGCTGCTGTCGCCAGGGTCTGCGTGGATTGTCCGACGGATCCTGGCTGGTGAAGCGCAGCCGGTGCCGGATGCCTCTTTGCAACAGGTGGTGCCGCTGGCGTGGAAAACCGGCACCAGCTACGGCTATCGCGATGCCTGGGCGATTGGCGTGAACGCCCGATATCTGATCGGTATCTGGACCGGCAGGCCGGACGGTACGCCGGTGGTAGGGCAGTTTGGTTTTGCCAGTGCGGTACCGCTGTTAAATCAGGTCAATAATATGCTGTTGGCGCGGCCGATGACGGGGCGCGACGGGTTGCCCGTCGACCCGCGACCGGCGTCGGTGAGCGCGGCGACGATTTGCTGGCCGGGCGGGCAGAGCCTGGCGGCGGGAGACAGCAACTGCCGTCGGCGGCTGGCGACATGGCTGCTGGACGGCAGTCAGCCACCGACTCTGTTGCTTCCGGGTCAGGAGGGGGCTCGCGGCATTCGCTTCCCGGTGTGGACTGATGGGCAAGGACGGCGCGTGGCGGCAGACTGCCCCGGTGCCGTCGAGCGGCGAGTCGATGTCTGGCCGCTGCCGCTTGAACCCTGGCTGCCGGCGAGCGAGCGGCGTAGCGCCAGACTGGGGCCGGTCTCCGTGGACTGTCCGCCACCGCAGGTCTCGGATGTTGCCCCGCTGGTGTTGACCGGCGTAGGGGACGGCGCGGTGATCAAACGCCTGCCGGGAGCGGCGCGGGTAATGCTGTCGTTGCAGACAAGCGGTGGAGAAGGGCGGCGCTGGTGGTTCCTCAATGGTGAACCGCAGGCGGCGTCCGGCAGCAGTGCAACCGTGCCGCTGGAGCAGCCCGGCCGCTATCAGCTGGTGGTGATGGAGGAAAGTGGCCAGATTGTCACCGCGAATTTCACGCTGCAATAAGTGGAACAGGTATTGATTGGCTGTATTTGTTGTTGAAGGTCGCTTTTTTTTAAAAAAATGTTACCTAAACACATAGGCAACGGCGGCAGATGATGATTATAATTCGCGCCGTATTTATCGGTCTCATCTGCGAAACAGAACAACATATATAAGAGGTTATCATGGCTATTGAACGTACTTTTTCCATCATCAAACCAAACGCGGTGGCAAAAAACGTTATTGGCGGCATCTTTTCTCGCTTTGAAGCTGCAGGGTTTAAAATTGTCGGCACTAAAATGCTGCATCTGACCGTTGAGCAGGCTCGCGGTTTCTATGCTGAGCACGAAGGTCGTCCGTTCTTTGACGGTCTGGTTGAGTTCATGACCTCTGGCCCGATCGTGGTTTCTGTTCTGGAAAGCGAAAATGCCGTGCAGCGTCACCGTGACCTGCTGGGTGCAACTAACCCGGACAACGCGCTGGCGGGCACCCTGCGTGCAGACTACGCGGACAGCTTCACCGAGAACGGCACCCACGGTTCCGATTCTGTTGAGTCTGCGGCTCGCGAAATCGCGTTCTTCTTTGCGGAAGGCGAGGTTTGCCCGCGCACTCGCTAATCCTCGTCGTCTTTTCGGCCGTCGCTGTGTTGGCTTCGCGCGTTCACCCCGGTCACATAGTTATCTATGTTCCCGGGGATTTACTTGCTCGCCGCCTTGCGACAATCGAAAAGCCATAGAGGATTAAGTCTGCGGCAGCAGACTTTTTTATCGCCTCGTCGTCTTTTCGATAATCGGAGAGCCGTAGAGGATTAAGTACGCCGTAACAGATTTTTTCATCATTGCCGCGTGCAAACGTGGTATTGATACGCCAGAATTTGTACAATGCAGCGCCCCTGAACGAGCACTCGTTCTCAGGGGCGTTTCTTTTTTCAACCCTCCTGGGGCCATAACGTGTAACAACGAGGCCGGAATCGATTATGTCTGAACATATTGTCACACCTGATAACGCCGCTCTGCCGGTGCCGAACAAAGATGCCAAAATCAACCTGCTGGATCTGAACCGTCAGCAGATGCGCGAGTTTTTCAAAAACATGGGCGAAAAGCCTTTCCGCGCCGATCAGGTGATGAAATGGATGTATCACTATTGCAGCGATGATTTTGATGATATGACCGATATCAACAAAGTGCTGCGCAACAAACTCAAAGAAGTCGCGGAGATCCGTGCACCGGAAGTGGTCGAAGAGCAACGCTCCAGCGACGGCACCATCAAATGGGCGATTGCCGTCGGCGATCAGCGCGTTGAAACGGTCTATATTCCGGAAGACGATCGCGCCACTCTGTGCGTCTCGTCGCAGGTCGGCTGTGCATTAGAGTGTAAATTCTGCTCGACGGCACAGCAGGGCTTTAACCGTAACCTTCGGGTGTCTGAAATCATCGGCCAGGTCTGGCGCGCGGCGAAAATCGTCGGCGCAGCCAAAATTACCGGCCAGCGCCCGATTACGAACGTGGTGATGATGGGGATGGGCGAGCCGCTGCTGAACCTGACCAACGTGGTTCCGGCGATGGAAATCATGCTCGATGACTTCGGTTTTGGCCTGTCAAAACGTCGCGTCACGCTGTCTACCTCTGGCGTCGTACCGGCGCTGGATAAGCTTGGCGATATGATCGATGTGGCGCTGGCGATCTCCCTGCACGCGCCGAACGATACGATTCGTGATGAGATCGTGCCGATCAACAAAAAGTACAACATTGAGACTTTCCTGAACTCGGTTCGCGGCTATATTTCTAAATCCAACGCCAACCAGGGTCGCGTCACCATTGAGTACGTGATGCTCGATCACGTTAACGATGGCACCGAGCATGCACATGAACTGGCTGCGTTGTTGAAAGATACGCCGTGCAAGATCAATCTGATCCCATGGAACCCGTTCCCGGGCGCGCCGTATGGCCGTAGCTCCAACAGCCGTATCGACCGTTTCTCCAAGGTCCTGATGGATTATGGTTTCACCACCATCGTCCGTAAAACCCGCGGAGACGACATCGATGCCGCCTGCGGTCAGCTGGCCGGCGACGTTATCGACCGTACCAAACGTACGATGCGTAAACGTATGCAGGGTGAAGCAATTGAGGTGAAAACGGTCTGATAAATAACGCAGCGCGCGTCATAAAGCGCGTGCTGCGTATTTAAGCCTAATCGTCAGGCGAAATACGCCAGTTCAGGCAATAATTACGGTGCGTTTCTGTCGACTTTGAGGCAGTATGTAGCGGCACTACAACCGCTTAGCATGCAGTATTGATAAGTATATGTGAGAGTTAGCCAGGCGGATTTATACTCATTGTATGTCGTTTAGCAGATGTTTCGCGGCGCGGGTCTGACCGGCGCTGAACTTTAAATTCACGTACCAGTAGTTGTCGAATGAATACTGAAGCCACTCAAGACCATCAAGAAGCAAATACCACGGGCGCGCGTCTGCGTAATGCCCGCGAACAACTCGGATTCAGCCAGCAAGCGGTGGCTGAGCGCTTATGCCTGAAAGTGTCCACGGTCCGTGACATTGAAGACGATAAGGCGCCTGCCGATCTGGCTTCCACCTTCCTGCGCGGTTATATCCGCTCCTATGCGCGTCTTGTCCACATCCCGGAAGAAGAACTGTTGCCAATGATGGCAAAACAGGCCCCGATTCGTGCGGCAAAAGTTGCGCCGATGCAGAGCTTCTCTCTGGGCAAACGCCGTAAAAAGCGTGACGGCTGGCTGATGAGCTTCACTTGGTTGGTACTGTTCGTGGTGATTGGCCTCAGCGGTGCCTGGTGGTGGCAAGACCATAAAGCGCAGCAGGCAGAGATCACTTCAATGGCCGATCAGTCGACCGCGGAGCTAAATGCCGGCGACGGCAACCAGAATATTCCGTTGGATACTGGAGCAGGCAACGCGGCACCGGACAACGCGGGCGACATTGCCAACAGCGCACCGGTTGATACCACCCCAGCGCCAGCGGCCACAGCTCAGGCGCCAGCAGATAACAACGCCGTAGTGGCGCCGTCTCAGGCCAACGTTGATACGGCCGCAGCGACACCGGCTCCGACCACGCCGTTGCCAACTAACCCGGCTGACGCTACCGCAACCGCGGCTGCCGCTCAGGACCTGGTGCTGAACTTTTCTGCTGACTGCTGGCTGGAAGTCAGCGATGCGACCGGCAAAAAACTGTTCAGCGGTTTACAGCGTAAGGGCGGTAACCTGAACCTCAGCGGTCAGGCCCCTTACAAACTGAAAATCGGTGCCCCGGCAGCCGTACAGATCCAGTATCTGGGCAAACCCGTCGATTTAAGTCGTTTTATCAGAACTAACCAGGTTGCGCGTCTGACCCTCAGTGCCGAACCAACTGCGGCGCAGTAACAGACGGGTAACGCGGGAGATTTTTCATGCATAACCAGGCTCCGATTCAACGTAGAAAATCGAAACGTATTTACGTTGGGAATGTGCCGATTGGCGATGGTGCCCCCATCGCCGTCCAGTCGATGACCAATACGCGCACCACCGATGTGGAAGCGACAGTAAATCAAATCAAAGCCTTAGAGCGCGTTGGCGCGGATATTGTCCGCGTCTCGGTGCCGACGATGGATGCGGCAGAAGCGTTCAGGCTCATCAAACAGCAGGTCAATGTACCTCTGGTCGCCGATATCCACTTTGATTACCGTATCGCCCTGAAAGTGGCGGAGTACGGTGTGGATTGCCTGCGTATTAACCCGGGCAACATCGGCAACGAAGAGCGTATCCGCACGGTAGTGGATTGTGCTCGCGATAAAAATATTCCGATCCGTATCGGCGTCAACGCCGGTTCGCTGGAAAAAGATCTGCAGGAAAAATACGGTGAACCGACGCCACAGGCGCTGCTCGAATCAGCGATGCGCCACGTCGATCATCTCGATCGTCTGAACTTCGATCAATTCAAGGTCAGCGTGAAGGCGTCGGATGTGTTCCTGGCCGTTGAATCGTATCGTCTGTTGGCAAAGCAGATCGATCAGCCGCTGCACCTCGGGATCACTGAAGCTGGCGGCGCGCGCAGTGGCGCAGTGAAGTCGGCGATCGGGCTCGGTCTGCTGCTTAACGAAGGGATCGGCGACACCCTGCGCGTTTCGCTGGCGGCGGATCCTGTTGAAGAGATCAAAGTTGGATTCGATATCCTGAAATCTCTGCGTATTCGCGCCCGCGGCATTAACTTTATCGCCTGCCCAACCTGCTCACGTCAGGAATTTGACGTGATCGGTACCGTCAACGCGCTGGAACAGCGCCTGGAAGACATCATCACGCCGATGGATATTTCGATTATCGGTTGTGTGGTTAACGGTCCTGGCGAAGCGCTGGTATCGACGCTCGGGGTGACCGGCGGCAATAAAAAAAGCGGCCTGTATGAAGATGGCGTGCGCAGGGACCGACTGGATAACGACGATATGATCGATCAGCTGGAAGCGCGAATTCGTGCCAAAGCCTCGATGCTCGACGAAGCGCGTCGTATCGATGTTCAGCAGGTCGAAGAGAAATAATCTGGGGCGGTATATCACTTCCCGTGTATGATTGAACCTGCAGACGCGCGGCGTCGGGGTTCATTTTTGTATATATATAAAGAGATTAAACGTGGCAAAGAACATTCAAGCCATCCGTGGCATGAACGATTATCTGCCGGGCGAGACCGCTCTCTGGCAGCGCATTGAAGGCTCACTGAAACAGGTACTCGGCAGCTACGGTTACAGCGAAATCCGTTTGCCGATTGTAGAGCAGACCCCGTTATTCAAACGCGCGATCGGTGAAGTCACCGACGTGGTTGAAAAAGAGATGTATACCTTCGAAGACCGCAATGGCGACAGCCTGACGTTGCGTCCGGAAGGGACGGCGGGCTGCGTACGTGCCGGCATCGAACATGGTCTCCTGTACAATCAAGAACAGCGCCTGTGGTACGTCGGGCCGATGTTCCGCCACGAACGTCCGCAAAAAGGGCGTTATCGTCAGTTCCACCAGATGGGTGTTGAAGTCTTTGGCCTGCAGGGCCCGGATATTGACGCGGAACTTATCATGCTGACCGCTCGCTGGTGGCGTGAACTGGGAATTGCCGATCACGTCGCGCTGGAGCTGAACTCTATTGGTTCGCTGGAAGCTCGCGCCACCTATCGTGATGCGCTGGTCGCCTATCTTGAGCAGTTTAAAGATAAGCTCGACGAAGACTGCAAACGCCGCATGTACACCAACCCGCTGCGTGTTCTGGATTCCAAAAATCCGGAAGTGCAGGCGCTGCTGAATGACGCACCTGCGTTAGGCGACTACCTGGATGAAGATTCTAAAGCGCATTTCGCCGGGCTGTGTGCTCTGCTGGATGACGCCGGTATTCGCTACACCGTTAACCAGCGCCTGGTGCGCGGGCTGGATTACTACAACCGTACCGTGTTTGAGTGGGTAACTACCAGTCTCGGCTCGCAGGGAACGGTGTGTGCCGGCGGTCGTTACGATGGCCTGGTGGAGCAACTGGGTGGACGTGCAACGCCGGCTGTGGGCTTCGCGATGGGTCTGGAACGTCTTGTTTTACTGGTCCAGGCAGTTAATCCGGAATTTAAAGCCGATTCCGTTGTCGATATATACCTGGTAGCCTCCGGAACCGACACCCAGTCCGCCGCAATGCGTCTGGCTGAGCGGGTTCGCGATGCGCTGCCCGGCGTTAAGCTGATGACTAACCACGGCGGCGGCAACTTTAAGAAGCAGTTTGCCCGCGCGGACAAATGGGGCGCTCGCGTTGCTCTGGTGGTCGGTGAGTCAGAAATTGCTGACGGAAACGTGGTGGTGAAGGATTTACGCTCAGGTGAGCAAACTACCGTAACGCAGGATAGCGTTGCTGCGCATTTGCGCGCACTACTGGGTTAATCTCCCGGGAATCATTAGTCAGGAGAAGGACTGCGTGGAAACGTATAACAACGAAAACGATCAGGTCGATGCGCTCAAGCGTTTCTTTGCCGAAAATGGTAAAGCGCTGGCCGTTGGTGTGATTTTAGGGATTGGTGCGTTGGTTGGCTGGCGCTACTGGAGCTCTCATCAGCAGGATACGGCGAGAGAATCGTCTTTATCCTACGAGAACGCGATTTCTGGGCTCAAATCAGACAAGCCTGAAGCGCTGACGACGGCGGAGAAATTCGCGGCTGACAACAAAAATACCTACGGCGCGTTCACCTCACTGGAACTGGCGCAGCGTTTTGTCGACAAGAACGATCTGCAAAATGCCGAAAAGCAGCTTCAGCAGGGCCTCGCCGCGGCGCCGGATGATAACCTGAAGTCGGTTATCAATATGCGTCTCGCGCGTGTACAGCTGCAGCTGAAGAAACCAGATGAAGCGCTGAAAACCCTTGATGGTATTAAAGGCGAGGGCTGGGTTGCTATCGTTGCCGATCTCCGTGGTGAGATTCTGCTCGATAAAGGCGATAAGCAAGGCGCGCGCGCAGCCTGGGAAGCTGGCGTGAAAAGCGATGCTTCACCAGCGCTCAGCGAAATGATGCGTATGAAAATAAATAATCTGTCCATCTGAGAGGGACTCGATGCAATTGCGTAAATTACTTTTGCCAGGGCTGCTTTCCGTTACTTTATTAAGCGGTTGTTCGTTGTTTAACAGCGAAGAAGATGTGGTGAAAATGTCACCACTGCCGACGGTGGAAAACCAGTTTACGCCGTCCACGTCCTGGAGCACCTCTGTTGGCGATGGTATCGGCGAATTCTATTCTAACCTGCACCCGGCTTTTGCGGACGGCGTGGTCTATGCGGCCGATCGTAAAGGTACCGTCAAAGCGCTGAACGCTGACGATGGTAAAGAAGTTTGGTCAATTAACCTGGCTGAGAAAGACGGCTGGTTCTCCCGGACCCCGGCACTGCTTTCCGGCGGTATCGCGGTCTCCGGCGGCCATGTCTATATCGGTAGCGAAAAAGCCCAGCTGTATGCGCTGAATACCAGCGATGGTACCGTAGCGTGGCAGGCGCGTGTGGCCGGTGAAGCGATTTCTCGTCCGGTTATCAGCGACGGCATGGTGCTGGTGCATACCAGCAATGGCCAGCTGCAAGCGCTGAACGAAACGGATGGTGCGGTCAAATGGACCGTCAACCTGGATATGCCGGCGCTGTCTCTGCGCGGTGAATCTGCTCCGGCGACCGCCTATGGCGCAGCCATTGTTGGCGGTGATAACGGTCGCGTGAGCGCCGTGCTGATGCAACAAGGGCAGATCATCTGGCAGCAGCGTATTTCCCAGGCAACCGGCCCGACCGAAATCGATCGTCTGAATGACGTAGATACCACTCCGGTTATCGTTAATGGCGTGGTTTATACCCTGGCGTATAATGGTAACCTGACGGCGCTGGATCTGCGTAGCGGCCAGATCATGTGGAAACGTGAGCTGGGCTCGGTGAACGACTTTATCGTTGACGGCGATCGTATCTACATGGTCGATCAGAATGACCGTATCCTGGCGCTCTCCACTGAAGGTGGTGTGACGCTGTGGACGCAAAGCGATCTATTACATCGTCTGTTAACGGCGCCGGTGTTGTATAATGGCAACCTGGTCGTTGGTGATAGCGAAGGCTATATGCACTGGATTAACCCAGAGGATGGTCACTTTGTGGCCCAGCAGAAAGTGGATAGCTCCGGCTTCCGTACCGACGCGGCAGTAGCCGATGGTCGGCTGCTGATCCAGGCAACAGACGGCACGCTGTATTCCATTACGCGTTAGTCGTAGCGATATACCCAGTTGACTCGGGTTGCTTCGTGCGACGGGAGACAGCGGTATAGTGCATATTGATAAACGGCCCCTGGCACACAGGGGCCGTTTTGACTTTTTTAAAAACGTCGTCAACACGACGTTGCATAGCAATTTGTAAGAGGCATTTAACATGATACCTGTGGTCGCGCTTGTCGGGCGCCCTAATGTTGGAAAATCCACGCTTTTCAACCGTTTGACGCGCACTCGTGATGCGTTGGTCGCGGATTTCCCGGGGCTGACTCGTGACCGTAAGTACGGTCGTGCTGAAGTTGAAGGTCGCGAATTTATCTGTATCGATACTGGCGGTATCGATGGCACAGAAGATGGCGTTGAAACCCGGATGGCGGAACAATCCCTGCTGGCGATTGAAGAGGCGGACGTGGTGCTGTTTATGGTTGATGCCCGTGCGGGTCTGATGCCGGCGGATACGGCGATCGCGAAACACCTCCGTTCTCGTGAAAAACCAACCTTCCTGGTGGCGAACAAAACCGACGGCATCGATGCCGATCAGGCGATTGCCGATTTCTGGTCGCTGGGACTGGGTGATATTCATCCGATCGCGGCATCTCACGGTCGCGGCGTTACCAGCCTGCTGGAGCACGTCCTGCTGCCATGGGCAGAAGAAATCGACCCGTCGGAAGAAGTCGATGAAGATGCGGCGTACTGGGCGCAGTTTGAAGCAGAGCAAAACGGCGAGGAAATTGAAGAGCCGGAAGATGACTTCAACCCGCAGGATCTGCCGATCAAACTGGCGATTGTCGGCCGTCCGAACGTCGGTAAATCAACGCTGACCAACCGTATCCTTGGTGAAGACCGCGTTGTGGTCTACGACATGCCGGGCACCACACGTGACAGCATCTACATTCCGATGCAGCGCGATGAGCGTGAATACGTGCTGATCGACACCGCGGGCGTGCGTAAGCGCGGAAAAATTACCGATGTAGTCGAAAAATTCTCGGTGATCAAAACCCTGCAGGCGATCGAAGATGCTAACGTCGTGATGCTGGTTATCGATGCTCGTGAAGGCATCTCCGACCAGGACCTCTCTCTGCTGGGCTTCATCCTCAACAGCGGGCGCTCGCTGGTGATTGTCGTCAACAAATGGGACGGCCTGAGCCAGGAAGTCAGAGAGCAGGTCAAAGAGACCCTGGACTTCCGTCTGGGCTTTATCGACTTTGCGCGCATCCACTTTATCTCCGCCCTGCATGGTAGCGGCGTGGGTAATCTGTTTGAATCCGTACGCGAAGCCTACGACAGCGCAACCCGTCGTGTCGGGACGGCGTTGCTGACCCGTATCATGACCATGGCCGCCGAAGATCACCAGCCGCCGCTGGTGCGCGGTCGTCGCGTGAAGCTGAAATATGCTCATGCCGGTGGTTATAACCCGCCGATCGTGGTTATTCACGGAAACCAGGTGAAGGATCTGCCGGATTCTTATAAACGCTATCTGATGAACTACTTCCGCAAATCGTTGGAAGTCATGGGGACGCCGATCCGCATCCAGTTCAAAGAGGGCGAGAACCCGTTTGCCAACAAACGTAATACCCTGACGCCAAACCAGATGCGTAAGCGTAAGCGCTTGATTAAACACATCAAGAAAAGCAAATAATTGAAAACCCGCCGCTGGCGGGTTTTTTTTATCCCTCAGGAACGTATCGTCCCTCTGAATGAATCCGCAACGCACAATGGGACGGCATGTATAATAACCGCATACTTTTTACTGATTATCTGGCAATCACGATGGCAGGGTCACGATGCAAGTAGGATTTATTGGACTGGGTGCGGTTGTCGAAACCGCCTATCTTCCGGCTCTCGGGCGTCTGGCGATACCGCTCACGGCGTGCTGGGGCTTTGATGCCAATGCCGGGAGAAAACTGCCGGGCATCACCTGCTGTGAGTCGCTGGCGGTGCTGCTCGACAAACCACTGGATCTGCTGTTTATCACCACCGCTTCGTTACAGCATCTGCCGGTGCTGGAAGCGGCGCTGGCCTCAGCCTGTCCGCGCATTGTGGTGGAAAAGCCGGTTGTTGCTACCCTGGAACAGATTGCCCGTCTGCGAGCACGGCTTAGCGATCCGCATACCGCGCGGCGGGTTCTGGCGCTCGATCACTGGATGGCGCGTGATGGCGCGCTGAAGCTGGCCTTAGGTGTGCTGGACGCCCGTTGGGAAGGTCCGGCACTAAGCCGCCAGCCGCTGGTCTCTTCAATCCGCGACATCGTCCGTATCGACGGCTTTTTGCAGGAGCCTAGCGGTTTTAATGCAAACGGCGAGCCGGTGGCGCTCAACTTTGCCACCGGTGAACCTGACACCCGTCAGCTGCGCCATCCCGATGGCGTGATCCTCGATATCGGTACCCACGTGCTGGCCATGCTGCGCGAAACCATTCGCTACTGTGGCGGGGACGATGACATTCATCTTGCGGTCCGGCAGGCCTGCGACCGGCTCGGTCACGCCATCGCGCCTGGTGATTTTCGCACTGCAGAAGGCAGCGCCCACCTGACGGGGGAGATCAGCGGTCTTGCGCTTAATATCTGGTTGAACAAATATGCCGGGCCTTCCGGAGGCCAGAAAGGGCTTCGCCTGTGGTTGCGTGATGGACGGGTTATCAGCCAGGATCGCCGCAATAATTGCGAAGTGGTGTCGTTGATTGACGGGGAGCACGTTGATAGCTGGCAGCGCGCCGGTGCCATCTACGACCACTGCCTGGGAGAGCATATTCTGGGCGACAACAGCCTGTTTGTCCGCGCGCCCGATGAGGTCGCCCGCTTAACTCAGCGGCGAATCAACGAGGTGGCGTTGCTGCTGGAACTACAGCAGCAATTACGCGGGCCACACTGAAAGTGATGCCATGATAAACTGGGCAGACAAACCTTCAGTAAGGAATCACCATGGAACTTGCCTGTCCTGTTTGTCACGCACCGCTGGAACTGCAGGGGCAGAGTGCGCACTGTAGCCACTGTGCAACAGACTTTGCCCCGGAGGCCCGCTGCCCGGATTGCCACCAGGCGCTTGAGGTATTAAAGGCGTGCGGGGCGGTGGATTATTTTTGTCAGCACGGACACGGGCTGATCTCGAAAAAGCGGGTGGAGTGGGTTCTGCCTGAGTAAGACAGACGCGCTGTCAGGCTTTTTTCGCCCGTGTTTTCTTCACGGGCGTGACCGTAGTGACTTCACTTTCAACCCAGCCGTCATTCAGGCGAGTGGAGAGCCGATCGCCGGCCTTCACCTGTTTGGTTTGCTTCAGCACTTTGCCATCGCTGGCTGAAGTGACGCTATAGCCGCGCGCCAGCGTCGCCAGCGGACTGACTGCTTCGAGATGGGTCACCATGCTGCCAAAACGTTCCCGTTGATCGCTCAAACGCGCGCGCATGTTTTCGGCAAGACGATATTCCAGTTGTTGAATCCGTGACTGAATGCGATGAATGCGCGGCTGCGGGTTCTGCATATTCAGGCGTTGTACGACGCGCTGTTGACGCTGATCGGCACGCTTCATCTGCGTTTCAAGCGCCTGACGCATACGCTCACGCAGGCGTTCCAGAGTCGTTTGCTGGCGCACCAGGCGCAACTGAGGATGCTGCTGCTGAAGGCGGTGGAACAGCTGGGTAAAGCGACGATGACGGTTGGCGATGAAATAGTCCATCGCCATTTCCAGGCGCTGCTGTCCGGACTGCAGCTGACGCAACAGCTCTTGCTGATTGCGGCTGACAATTTCCGCAGCAGCAGAAGGGGTTGGCGCCCGCAGGTCAGCGACAAAATCGGCGATGGTCACGTCGGTTTCATGCCCGACGGCGCTGACGACCGGAATGCGGCTGGTAAAAATCGCCCGCACGACCCGTTCATCGTTAAAGCTCCATAAGTCTTCCAGCGAACCGCCGCCGCGACCCACGATCAGCACGTCACACTCTGCACGTTGGTTGGCTAAGGCGATGGCGCGAACGATCTGCGTTGGCGCATCATCACCCTGCACTGCGGTCGGGTAGATAATCACCGGCAGTGACGGATCGCGGCGTTTGAGCACCTGCAAAATGTCGTGCAGCGCCGCGCCGGTTTTCGAGGTGATCACCCCGACGCAGTGGGCCGGAGAGGGGAGTGCCTGCTTGTGCTGTTGCTCGAACAGGCCTTCCGCCGCCAGCAAGGCTTTTAATTGCTCATACTTCTGCTGCAGTAGCCCTTCACCGGCGGGCTGCATGCTTTCAACAATAATTTGATAGTCGCCGCGCGGCTCATAAAGGGTGATATTGGCGCGAACCAACACCTGCTGCCCGTGCTGTGGGCGGAAGGTGACCCGACGGTTGCTGTTGCGGAACATCGCGCAACGCACCTGGGCGTTATCGTCTTTTAAGGTGAAGTACCAGTGGCCGGAGGAGGGCTGGCTGAAGTTTGAGATCTCGCCGCTGATCCAGACCTGACCCATTTCCTGTTCCAGCAGCATACGAACCGTCTGATTAAGGCGGCTGACGGTGAAAATGGAGGGAGATTTAGATGGCAACATGTGAGCAAGATCAAATTTTAAATCAGCAGGTTATTCAGTCGATAGTAACCTGCTGAGGGGCAATCGCAAGTATTATTTTCAAAAAAGGGTGGATGCAATCGGTTACGCTCTGTATAATGCCACGGCAATATTTATCCACCCTGGTCGAGATATTGCCCATGCTACGTATCGCTAAAGAAGCTCTGACGTTTGACGACGTCCTCCTCGTTCCCGCTCATTCTACCGTTCTGCCGAATACTGCCGATCTCAGCACTCAGCTGACGAAAACCATTCGTCTGAATATTCCAATGCTCTCCGCAGCCATGGATACCGTAACGGAAGCGCGCCTGGCAATTGCCCTGGCACAGGAAGGCGGCATCGGCTTTATTCACAAAAACATGTCTATCGAACGCCAGGCGGATGAAGTTCGCCGCGTGAAGAAACATGAATCCGGCGTGGTTTCTGACCCACAGACCGTCCTGCCGACCACCACTCTGCGTGAAGTGAAAGAACTGACCGAACGTAACGGTTTTGCCGGTTATCCGGTGGTGAACGAAGACAACGAACTGGTGGGGATTATCACCGGCCGTGACGTGCGCTTCGTGACCGATCTGAACCAGCCGGTCAGCGTTTACATGACCCCGAAAGAGCGTCTGGTCACCGTGCGTGAAGGCGAAAGCCGCGACGTCGTGTTTGCTAAAATGCACGAAAAACGCGTTGAAAAAGCGCTGGTCGTTGATGCCGGTTTCCATCTGCGTGGCATGATCACGGTTAAAGACTTCCAGAAAGCGGAACGTAAACCGAACGCCTGTAAAGATGAACACGGTCGTCTGCGTGTTGGTGCAGCGGTTGGCGCTGGCGCGGGCAACGAAGAGCGTGTTGATGCCCTGGTTGCTGCAGGCGTTGACGTACTGCTGATTGACTCCTCCCACGGCCATTCCGAAGGCGTTCTGCAGCGCATCCGTGAAACTCGTGCCAAATACCCGGATCTGCAAATCATCGGCGGTAACGTTGCAACGGGCGCCGGTGCTCGTGCCCTGGCTGAAGCCGGCGTGAGTGCGGTGAAAGTGGGTATCGGTCCTGGCTCTATCTGTACGACCCGTATCGTCACCGGCGTGGGTGTTCCGCAGATCACCGCGGTATCTGATGCTGTCGAAGCCCTTGAAGGGACCGGTATTCCGGTTATCGCCGACGGCGGTATTCGTTTCTCCGGTGATATCGCCAAAGCGATCGCCGCTGGCGCCGCGGCGGTCATGGTTGGTTCCATGCTGGCAGGTACCGAAGAATCTCCGGGTGAAATCGAACTTTACCAGGGCCGTTCTTACAAATCTTATCGCGGTATGGGTTCTCTGGGCGCGATGTCCAAAGGTTCTTCAGACCGTTATTTCCAGAGCGATAACGCGGCAGACAAACTGGTACCGGAAGGTATCGAAGGTCGTGTTGCCTATAAAGGCCGCCTGAAAGAGATCATTCACCAGCAGATGGGCGGCCTGCGCTCCTGTATGGGACTGACCGGTTGTGGTACCATCGACACCCTGCGTACTAAAGCGGAGTTCGTGCGTATCAGCGGGGCAGGTATCCAGGAAAGCCACGTTCACGACGTGACGATCACCAAGGAATCCCCGAACTACCGCATGGGCTCCTGATTTTCATCGCCCGGCCCTGCGCCGGGCGATTTTATTTAATCGCTACTGCTCTGGAATAAACGTCAATGACGGATAACATTCATAAACATCGCATTCTAATCCTGGACTTCGGTTCTCAGTACACCCAACTGGTTGCACGTCGCGTACGTGAATTAGGGGTTTATTGCGAGCTGTGGGCATGGGACGTGACAGAAGCTCAAATTCGTGAGTTCAACCCAAGCGGCATCATTCTTTCCGGCGGCCCGGAAAGCACCACCGAGCATAACAGCCCGCGCGCACCGCAGTATGTGTTCGACGCTGGCGTGCCGGTATTTGGCGTGTGCTACGGCATGCAGACCATGGCAATGCAGCTGGGTGGCCACGTTGAAAGCTCTACCGAGCGTGAGTTTGGCTACGCGCAGGTTGAAGTGAAAACCGACAGCGCGTTGGTTCGCGGCATCGAAGACTCCCTGAGCGCTGCTGGTCTTCCGCAACTGGACGTGTGGATGAGCCACGGCGACAAAGTGACCGCTATCCCGTCCGACTTCGTGACCGTTGCCAGCACCGAGACCTGCCCGTTTGCCATTATGGCCAACGAAGAAAAACGCTTCTACGGCGTGCAGTTCCATCCGGAAGTGACCCACACTCGTCAGGGCCAGCGTCTGCTGGAGCGTTTTGTGCTGGAAATTTGCGGCTGCGAAGCGCTGTGGACCCCGGCAAAAATCATCGAAGATGCGATTGTTCGCATCCGCGAGCAGGTTGGTGACGACAAAGTTATCCTCGGCCTGTCCGGCGGCGTTGATTCCTCGGTCACCGCGATGCTGCTGCACCGCGCCATCGGCAAAAACCTGACCTGCGTATTCGTCGACAACGGCCTGTTGCGCCTGAACGAAGCCGCGCAGGTGATGGACATGTTCGGCGACCACTTCGGCCTGAATATCGTTCACGTTGAAGGCGAAGAGCGTTTCCTGACTGCGCTGGCGGGTGAAAACGACCCTGAAGCCAAGCGTAAGATCATCGGCCGCGTCTTCGTGGAAGTGTTCGACGAAGAAGCGCTGAAGCTGGAAGACGTTAAGTGGCTGGCACAGGGCACTATCTACCCTGACGTCATCGAGTCTGCCGCTTCCGCGACCGGTAAAGCGCACGTTATCAAATCTCACCACAACGTGGGCGGCCTGCCGAAAGAGATGAAGATGGGCCTGGTTGAACCGCTGCGTGAGCTGTTCAAAGATGAAGTGCGTAAAATCGGCCTCGAGCTGGGCCTGCCGTACGACATGCTGTACCGTCACCCGTTCCCGGGTCCAGGTCTGGGTGTACGCGTACTGGGCGAAGTGAAGAAAGAGTACTGCGACCTGCTGCGCCGCGCCGACGCTATCTTCATCGAAGAGCTGCACAAAGCTGACCTGTACAACAAAGTGAGCCAGGCGTTTACCGTGTTTCTGCCGGTTCGTTCCGTTGGCGTCATGGGTGATGGCCGTAAATACGACTGGGTTGTTTCCCTGCGTGCGGTCGAAACCATCGACTTTATGACCGCCCACTGGGCGCACCTGCCATACGATTTCCTTGGCCGCGTGTCCAACCGCATTATCAACGAAGTGAACGGTATCTCCCGCGTGGTGTATGACATCAGCGGCAAACCGCCAGCTACGATTGAGTGGGAATAATCTCCCGGCTTGATTAAACAAAACCCTCTGTCGTGACAGAGGGTTTTTTCTTTATATAGCGCCAGGTTAATTATTCGTTTTATTTATGAGCTGTGGAACCTCGTTTGAAAAGCGAGCGCTGCGGGCGTCTCGTTCGTAACCCTGCTTCTGGCTAAGGATGGTGTAAAGCTCAGGGCGTCGTCCGTTGATCCAGCGTCGGCCAGTAGACATGGTCAGCAGGCTTAAATCCAGTGTGGCGCCGACCAGCATGTTTTCAAACATATCGGTCTCTTTAATGATTCGACCATAGGGATCGATAATCATCGCATTCCCGGTACGGACCTCTCCGTTATCCAGTCCTACGCCATTACTGAACAAAATAAACATACCGTTATCATGCGCCCTTGAGGGTAACCAGCGGAGTAACCATTCCCGGCCGCTGCTACCCTGGAATGCGGTTTTCAGTGCATCAGGATCCAGATAGCGATTTTCCCAAAGGGCTACGGGAATAGGTTTCATTCCGAACGGGCTGCGAGAATGTGTACCGCCAGTTTGATGAGGAGCCAGCAGGATATCCGCACCCAGCAGCGCAGTGGCTCGTACATTTTCCGTTAGATTATTATCCCAGCAGATCAATACGCCAACCTTCACACCCCATGGTGTATCGAAAACGGTAAAATGATCTCCGCTATCCAGCGCCGGGTGTTCAAAGGCGTGTAGCTTGCGGTGAACATGTTTCCGGCCATCTGGCATACAAACGACGTAAGCGTTATACAAGCGATCATCACTCGCTCTTTCAATAAGACCGACGCCAATGGCCATATCATAATTTTGTGCCAGGTGGGCAATTCGAGCCAGCGAAGGGCTGTCGTCAATGCGTTCGGCCAGTGCTCCAACGTCCTCGGCGGTGAGATCGATAACGTGCCAATAGCCGGTAATACACATTTCTGGAAACGCCAGAATTCGGGTGCCAGCGCGAGCAGCCTGATGGATAAATTGTTCCATGATGTCCAGGTTGTAGGGCTTGTCATTGGCGAGATGGCAGAACTGTACCGTTGCGACCTGAAGTTCGTTGTTCATAGGTATCACCTCATAGGAAAACTGGACTCATTACGCCAGTCGGAACATGGGATGTATAATCACGCTTTCTCCATGTTTGATAAGGGACTGGAATGGATATCAAGTTAATCCGGGCGTTTGTCACGTTGGCGCAACAGCGACGCTACCATGCGGCGGCGGATATTCTTTGTTTGACCCAACCGGCGTTGACGAAACAAATCCAGACCCTGGAACATCTAACGGGAATGACGCTTTTTCAGCGGGGACGGCAGGGGGCGCAACTCACGGCGGCGGGTGAGGCCATCTATACTCAGGCTTGTCTTTTTGTGGAGCAGCATGATGTGTTTTGTGCATGGACGGAGCAGGTCAGACGCGGGAATATCGGTAGCCTGGCGCTAGGATTCGGCATCTCAACTTTCCAGTTGGCTCCTGGGCATGTCAGAGCTTTTCGCCAGCAATTTCCCGAGATTGAGGTGTCGCTGAATGATATTTCATCCCATGACCAGTACCGGATGCTGCTGGAAGGGCAACTGAATGCCGGGTTTGTGCGTATGCCCGTTCCCGATGAACTGGAAGCACAGGCACTAATGGAGGAATATCTGGTTCTCGCTGTTCCCTCTGACACAATGGAGGACTTCTCGGATATTGCCTCCGTACTCCGGCAGTTCCCGCTACTGCAAATTAACCCACAACGTGGGCGCGGACTGGTGGAGCAAACTGCTCGTTTCTTAGACATCAATAATTTGACGGCTGACATAGTAGCTGATGCTGACGATATTCATACGCTACTGGCGCTTATCGCGACCGGTAATGGTGTCTCACTTCTCCCTGCTGGCGCCTGTCATCTGCTGCCAGCAAGCGTAAAACTGATTCCTGTAACCGGGGAACTTGCGCGCTGGCAGGTTGGTCTTGCCTGGAATCCTCAGGTGACGGATGCCGTCCGCGATCGTTTTATTACGATGGTCCTTTGAAAGTGCGCTGAAAAATGCCTATCGCACCCCATCTCTCCGGCACTATTGCTACGTTTGGGAATCGATGGTTCGCGGAATGTTCAGACTCGGGCGTAGTCTCTGGTTGCGAGCAATGGCCAGCGCCAGCCCGGCGACCATCAGCGCCAGTCCGGTGGACACCCCTAAACTTCCCTGAATCCCGAGATGTTGATTAAGCCAGGCATAGCCAAAGGGTGAAGCAGCAGCCAGCAGCTGGGCCGGGATCAGCAGGATACCGGTGCGACGGGCGTAATCCCGGGCGGCAAAAAGCTGTAGCGGCAGCGTGGCCTTAAACACCGTGGTCAGCCCATTAATGGCGCCATAGCCCAGTACAAACCCTGCAGCGGCCCACGCGATGCTGGCGGCGCTCAGGCCGAGGGCGAAACACAGCGGCATCAGGAAGGTGGTCAGCAGGGTAAGTTTCAGCGGCGTGAGCGCGGAGCCGGTCACGACCTCCAGAAATCGAGCGCCAGTTTGCCCCACGCCCCACAGCATTCCCACCGCCACCGGTAGCCCATAACTGGCAATAAATTCCGGCAGGTGAGTGGAGGTGCCATTGGAGACAAAGGTGACCAGCGCGATCAGCGTGGCGTACAGCAGCCCCATGCGCTTTTCATGACGCGAAGCGGGAAGACGCTCGCACTGGCGTATCGCGACGGGCTGGGTGTGATTGGGCATCCGCCAGAGCAGGAGCGCACTCAGCAGACCCAGCAGCCCGTAGATCAGCAGCGCGTGCCGCCAGTCCGTCACCGTCAGCAACGCGGCGCCCAGCGGCCAGAACAGGGCGGACGCTAACCCGCCCGCCAGCGTGACCCGGGAGATCGTTCGCCTCGCTTGCTGGCCGTAAAGATTCACTAGCGCGGCAAACAGCGCATCGTACAGCGCCAGACGCATGCCGATACCGGTAAGCAGCCAGGCGCCCAGCCAGCCAGGCAGGGTATGTATCCCGGCCATCATGAAACAGCCCACCGCTATTGCCAGCGTGCCGCAGAGCACGACCCGCTGGCCGCCTGCCCGGGCCAGAAGCGGGGCGACGAAAGGAGAGAGCAGCGCCATTATCAGCATGGCGAACGTCAGGCCAAGGTAGATGTGGATCGCGGGCCAGCCGGTGTCCTGGTGGATGGCGCGGGCAAAGGTGCCCGGCATATAAAATGAAATCCCCCAGTTAATCAGCTGATTGCACCCGACAGCCAGCGTGAGTAAAGCGGTAGGGGAGCGCGTTTGTTCAGTCACTTTTATGGTGTTCCAGTCAGTTATGCGGTTGTCGGCAGCATAACCCGCACGCTATTGTGCTGGCAGACCGGTTCATTTATGACCCTTATAAGAGAAACTTTGCAATGACGACGCTTAATCTGGGATATCTGGCGACCTTTCGGCTGGTGGTCCAGCGCGGGAGCTTTTCTGCCGCGGCCGATGTGTTGGGGCTATCGCAGCCTGCGGTCAGCCTGCAGGTACGCCAGCTGGAACAGTTTCTTCAGACCCGCCTGGTTGAGCGTACCGGACGTGGTATTAAAGCCACGTCCGCAGGAGAGGCGCTACTGGGTCACAGCGAGCATATCGACCGTGCGGTTAGCGCCGCGCTGCAGTCGGTCAATGAGTGTAATCATGAGATCGGTGGGTCGATAACGCTGGGGACGGGGGCCACGGCCTGCATTCACCTTTTGCCTCCGCTGTTACAGCAGTTGCGGCTGGCACATCCGCTGCTGACGGTCGGCGTCACGACCGGCAATACGGTTGATATTGTGCGGGCCGTGGAAGAGAACCGGCTCGATCTGGGGTTGGTGACGCTTCCTGCCAGCGGGCGTAGCCTGGCCGTCACTTCGCTGCTGGATGAGGAGTTTGTTTTTATCTTTGCCCGCGATGGCGACGAATTGCCATCGCTGCTGACGCCAGAACAGTTACAGGCGCTGCCGTTGATTGCCTTTGAGGCAGGAAGCGGCACCCGGGAGCTCATTGACGGCTGGTTCCGTGCCGCCGGGCTGCTGGTAGCACCGGTCATGCAGTTGGGAAGCATCGAGGCGATTAAACGCATGGTACGCGCCGGGTTGGGGTATAGCATTGTCCCGCGTATGGCGGTTGAGCAGCCTGAAGACCGACACGGATTATCTGTTCAGTCGCTGACGCCGTCTCTGCACCGACAGTTAGGTGTGGTCATGCGTCAGGATAAAATTCTCAGCAAAGGGATCGGTGAAATACTGCGTCTGCTACGCGGCGTGCGTTTCCCCGTTTAAGGCGATGCGACCGGCATGTGGCTGACACGACAGTGTCGGCTTATTCCCGCGGGGGAGTATCAACAGTAATCGTAGACTGCTGAGACTGGATCTTGTCCTGATGATGGTACCAGGCGCCGATGGAGGAGTAGACGAATCGTCCAAAGAAAAAGATAAAACTGATAAGCAGTACGATACGGGTCATGCGACGGTTAAATCGATGTCGTTTACGCATACTGGGTGCCTGACTCACAAAAGGTTCCTTAAAGTATACCCACAAGTGGGCGATATGGGTATTAAGGCACAGGAAGGGCGCAGGGTCAATTGATGGGGATGTAAAAATCCGCGGCTCAAACATTACTTAATGTTATGTAAGATGTTCATCACATTTACATGGTTTCTCGTTCGGCGGTTCAACGCCAAAAAATAAGATTTATTAATGTTAGAGCATAATTTATTTGATTTAAATCAACTGTGCGCGGCTGTTGGTCACTAAAATCGTCTGCTCGTTCCGCGTCATTATTATTTTCGCGGTCAGGATGGTTGGGTTGGATGCCTGCCTGAATATACCCTGCTGGAATCTGGGTTATCCATAGAGCATCAATGACAATAATTAAACAATATAAACAGTATCGGGATAAATGGTGGGCGCTGCCGCTTATCTTACCCACGCTTTTACTGCCTCTGGCAAGAGAGGCAAATACCTACGCTGAGCTCAACGGTAGTGAAGTTTCTCTTTACTATTTACCGTTAGCCCTGGTCCTCAGTCTGATGCTTTTTTTTGGCTGGGCGGCACTGCCAGGTATTATCATTGGCCTGCTGTGCACTATCGCGCGCGGAATGAGTCCAGGGAACGCGGTCAGCGTTATTTTCCATTTCCTGATCCCTGCCGTGCTGTGCTGGGGCGGATACCGAATCTTCGTGCCACACC
Organism: Klebsiella sp. B345; assembly: GCF_051131735.1. Classification (NCBI taxonomy): domain Bacteria; kingdom Pseudomonadati; phylum Pseudomonadota; class Gammaproteobacteria; order Enterobacterales; family Enterobacteriaceae; genus Klebsiella; species Klebsiella sp. B345. The sequence continues at coordinate 1,678,676 of NZ_CP180443.1, read as the reverse complement.
GGCAGCATATTGCGCATGGCAACGTGAGCCTGATGCCGCACCGATTGTTCTGGCAAATGTTTCTGCCATCACTCATTTTCCTGGTGATTTCCCAATTGGCCGAGTATCTGGGGATGCATCCGCGACGGGCGGATCTGATTGGCGTAGATCCGCTAAGCTTGCGTACGCTAATTACTTTTCAGGCTTTGATGGTGGGCTGTTTAACCGGCGTGCCACTATGCTATTTTCTGATTCGTATTATTCGTAATCCATGGCATATCCGTGGGTTTATTTCACAGGCGAATCTACAGGTTGACCCAAAAATAAAATATGTCGAATTTGTGTTATGGGCTGCGTCATTGTTAATGTTATTGGCACTATTATTTATGCCGCTGAATAGCAGAAGTACGATATTTAGCACAAATTATACATTATCATTACTTATGCCGGTGATGTTATGGGGAGCGATGCGTTTTGGTTATCGCTATATCTCGCTGATCTGGTCGCTGGTGCTGATTTTTGTTATTCATTTTCACGAGCGCTATTTACCCTCTTCAATGGTTTATCATAACCAGATAGCCATCACCTCTTCGAGCTATCTGGTGTTCTCTTTTATTATTGCTTATATGGCTATGCTGGCGACCCAGCAGCGCATGATTCATGACCGGGTTCGGCGGATGGCATTTCTCGACCCGGTGGTCCATATGCCCAATTTACGGGCGCTGAGCCGCTCGTTAGATAACTCAATCTGGTCAGTGCTGTGCTTTTTGCGGATACCGGAGCTGGAACTGCTTGGCCGTCATTATGGCGTTCTGTTACGTATTCAATACAAACAGCAGCTTGCCGAGCATTTAAGCGACGTTTTACAACCGAATGAAGCCGTCTACCATCTTTCCGGCCATGACCTGGTGATCCGCCTGAACAGCGGTGAACATAAGGCACGAATGGCGACACTGGCTGAACACATCAGGCGGTTCCGCTTTGTCTGGGACGGGATACCTCTGCAGCCTACCGTCGGGATCAGCTACTGCAGCGTTCGCTCACCGGTTCAGCATCTCTATTTGTTGTTAGGCGAGCTTAACAATATTGCCGATATGTCACTGACCAGCGGCCAGCCGGAAAATCTGCAGCGCCGCGGTGCCGTGCATATCCAGTCCGAGCTGAAAGATAAAGTGGCGATGATGAACCAGATCCAGCAAGCGCTGGAAAACAATCAGTTTCAGCTGGCTGCCCAGCCGATCGTCGGCATTCGCGGCGATAGCTATCATGAAGTGTTGCTGAGAATGGTGGAGGAAGACGGAACGCTGATTTACCCGGAAACCTTCCTTCCGGTCGCGCATGAGTTTGGCCTTGCTTCGCGTATCGACCTGTGGGTGCTGGAGCACACCATCGCCTTTATGAACCAGCACCGGCAAACGCTCCCGGGACTACGGCTGGCGATGAACCTTTCACCGGTTTCCGCCAGCAGAAGCCAGTTCCCCGGCGAAGTGGAGATCCTGCTGGCGCACTACGATGTTGAGCCCTGGCAGTTAATCTTTGAGCTGACGGAAAACCATGCGCTCACCAATCCAGAACTTGCGCGGCAAACTGTAGCACAGCTGCAGACGCTAGGCTGCCGCGTGGCCATCCGTGATTTTGGCACGGGTTCCGCCAGCTATGCTCGACTGAAAAGTCTGGATGTCGATCTACTGCGTATTGACGGCAGCTTTATTCGCAATCTGCCTTCCAGCAGTCTTGATTACCAGGTGGTGGCATCGATTTGTCATCTGGCGAGGATGAAAAACATGCAGGTGGTGGCGGAGGCTGTCGATACGCCGGATATTCGACAGGTGGTGCAGTCACTGGGGATTGACTACCTGCAGGGCAGTGACATTGGCGCACCGGTTCCGCTGGCCTCTCTGGCGAACAGGGACATAGCAAAGGCTGGCTGACGGGTAAGAACGCGGCCGGGTTGTCTCAACCCGGCCTGCGGATTACATGCGGATTAGCTGTCGGGCTCTTCTTCGGCAATTTTCAGTAACCAGTCGGGCACGCCTTCCCAGTACTGCTGCTCTTTTTCCAGATCGAGCAGGACCAGCGCATTCTGGCTGAACCAGTCGTGCGGGAAGACCAGTGTCCAGTGGTTAGCTTCCGTTTTCAGACGCAGCGTAGGCGGCGTGGTGGTCGCCTGACGCTGGTTATTCAACAAGATGCCCAGGCGCAAAAGCTGAATCAGCGGCAGGAACTGCTTTTTCTTAAACAGCGTAAAGCGCGGCAAATCGTCCAGCTTGATGGCTTTACGATGATAGCGAACCAGCGTTGCCATCAGCATTTGCTGTTCCTGATTGAAGCCGGGCAAGTCGCTGTTCTGCAGGATATACGCCGAGTGGCGATGCATCCCGCTATGGTTAATATTCAGCCCCACTTCGTGCAGCATAACCGCCCATTTCAGCAACGCCGACAGATTCGGGTTGTCCAGTTTAGGATTCTGTTCCTGCCACTGTTCGAACATATGAGTGGTGGTTTCCAGCACCCGACGGGCCTGCTCGCGGTCGATATTGTACTGGTTTGCCAGGCTCTGTGCGGTGCGGCTGCGGATATCCTGATGGCGGAAACGTCCTTCCATTTCGTACAGCACGCCTTCGCGTAGTGCACCGTCGGACAGACGCAGCTCTTTGATCGCCAGGGCGTCAAAAACGCCGCTCAGGATCGCCAGTCCGGGAGCGAAAACCGCTTTGCGTTCCTCCGACAGCCCCGGCAGGCTGAGAGCATCGAAGTTTTTATACTTCAGAACTTCATCCACCAGCATTTCCAGACGTTCCGGGGTGATAAAACCGTCTTTCTCGCCCATCGCCACCAGTACTTCCTGCGCGGCTTTGATGGTGCCGGAGGCACCCAGCGCCACGTTCCAGCCCTGGATACGGAATTGCCATGCCAGCGTTTCCAGTTTCTGCACGGCCGACAGGCGCGCACGTTGGAAATTCTCTTTGTTAATGGTACCGCCAGGGAAGTAGATCTGCGAGAAGCTGACGCAACCCATGCGCCGGCTTTCCACCAACCGCGGTTCGAAATCCTCGCCAATCACCAGCTCCGTCGAACCGCCGCCGATATCGATGACCAGTTTTCGGCCCCTTTCCGGTTGCGTATGCTCAACGCCCATAAAAATCAGACGTGCTTCTTCATTACCCGAGATTATCTCAATCGGATAGGGAATCACCTTTTCCGCACGCTTGAGAAACTCAGCGGCGTTTGTCGCCTGACGTAAGGTATGGGTCCCGACGATGCATACGCTGGAGGGAGAAAAACCCTGCAGGCGTTCCGCGAACAGCGACAGGCAGTTAAGCCCGCGGGTTATCGCTTCTTCGCTAAGCACGGAGTTTTCATCCAGGCCATCGGCCAGGTGAACCCGCTGTTTCAGGCGGCCGATGATCTGCATCGCGCCGTCGACGACACGCGCGATCACCATATGAAAACTGTTTGAACCAAGGTCGACCGCAGCAAACTCCTGAGGACGAGGGGTTTTTTCGTTTATTGGCATAGTTAGTCGGGCTGTTCGAGTGATTTGAGATAGTCGTAGATCGCCAGCTGTGCGCGTACCTTACGGCGGTTGCCGCGCGGTACATAGCGATTACTCAGTTCTTTATCAAGATAGCGTGCTTTGACCGTGTCGTTGAACAACAGATCAAAAATATCCAGTACGCGCTGTTTCAGGCGCGGATCCAGCAGCGGGGCGGCCACTTCAATACGATAGTCTATATTGCGAGTCATCCAGTCTGCGGAAGAGAGCCAGACCTGTTTGTCGCCACCGTTTTCAAAGACATAGACGCGATCGTGTTCCAGGAAGCGGTCAACGATGCTGGTCACGCGAATGTTTTCGCTGATGCCTTCCAGGCCGGGGATCAGCGAGCACATGCCGCGTATCAACAGATTAACCGGAACCCCGGAACTGGAGGCCGCATACAGGCGATCTACCAGTCCTTTATCCACCAGGTTGTTCAACTTCAGCGTGATGCCGGAAGGTTGTCCGTTCTGGGCGTTGGCGATCTCTCTGTCGATCATTTCATACAGCAGGCGGCGCGAATTCTGCGGCGAAACCAGCAGATAATCGAAGCTTACCGGGCGGTATGGGTTTTCGATAAAGTTGAAGACGCGACGCACCTCATTGGTAATACGCGCATCGGCGGTCAGCAACGAATAGTCGGTATACAAGCGGGCGGTTTTTTCGTTGAAGTTGCCGGTACCGATATGGGCATAGCGGACCACTTCATCACCCTCTTTACGTGACACCAGGAACAGCTTGGCGTGAATTTTCAGGCCCGGCGCGGAGAAGATTACGTGCACGCCCGCTTCGGTCAGGCGTTTTGCCCAATGAATGTTGGCTTCTTCATCAAAGCGCGCCTGCAGTTCTACCACGACGGTGACTTTTTTACCGTTATGAGCAGCGTGGATCATCGAGTCGATAATGCGCGAATCTTTGGCAACGCGATAAATATTGATTTTGATCGCCAGCACGCTCGGGTCGAACGATGCCTGACGCAGCAGTTCCAGCACGTGCTCAAAGGTATGGTACGGATAGTACAGCAGCACGTCGCGCTCGCGAATCGCATCAAACCCGTTACGGAATTTATCGAACCAGGTGTGGCGAAGGCGCGGCAGTGGTTTGTTGACCAGATTGGCCTTACCGACGTTCGGGAAGCCGATAAAGTCTTTGAAATTATGGTAGCGACCGCCCGGCAGCATCGAGTCGTAGCGCGAAATAGAGAACATCTCGCGCAGCATTTCGACCATGGTGTCCGGCATGTCGCGCTGATAGACAAAACGTACCGGTTCCGCCGTCAGACGCTGTTTCAGGCTGGAGGACATCAGTTCCATCAGGCTCGATTCCATCTCGTGTACCAGGTCGTACTCGGCATCACGAGTCATTTTCATCGAGTAGGCGTTGAGCGCATCGTAGTCAAAGAAGCCTTTAAAAATGTCATCCAGGCAGTAACGTAGGATGTTATCAAGCAAAATCATTGGCTTGCGACGACGTGGCGCTTCCGGTGGCAGGTTCACAAAGCGCGGGACTTTATCTGACGGAATTTCCAGCAGGGCGTAATTAATGGTCTCGCCGCGGATGATTTCTACCGCCAGATAGGTGTAATCGTCTTTCAGAAACTGGATCAGATCCGTTTCAGGGTTAATCAGAATAGGGGTGATATGCTGGCGCAGATACTGTTTGAAGTAGTTGCGTAGCCAAGACTGCTGATTGACCGAGAGCTGGCGTTCGTTGATCAGGAAGATTTGATTACGCGCCATCTCCAGCAGCAGCTCGTTGTACAGGCTGTCAAACTCCTGGTCAGCTTTGAGGACCCGGGCCTGGATTTTACCTAATAAATGGCGAGAATGGGCGGTACTGCCTTGTTCTTCGCTAATAATTATGCGGCGCTTAAGTTCAGCGAAGCGCACTTTATAGAATTCGTCGAGATTGTTGGAGTAGATCCCCAAAAAGCGCATGCGCTCAATCAGTGGGTTGCTTTTATCCGCCGCTTCCTGAAGTACGCGTTCGTTAAAGGACAACCAGCTGAGTTCTTTCTCGATATATAGCTTTTCCTGGCCCATTACAACTCACACTCCGGTTGATTGATGTTGCTTTTTCATTATGGCGAGCTTTGCCATTGAATGTCCAACTATGTCAAAGAAGTATGACAGTTTTCTTTCAATATGCTGCGAAGAAAAAAGGTGCTGCTCGTTTGCTGATATTGTAGACAAAACAAGCTCCTTCCCGGGCGTCGTCGTTGCATAAACGGACATGGGATGAGGGTAGGGAGGACGGTATAGCCACCGATAAAATGCGCCAAAAAAAACGCCTCTGGGTCAAGCAGAGGCGTTGATGTTTATTCTTCGGCGGCATATCCCTGCGCCGGCAGAGGAACATTATCAAGCCTGGCCTGATTTCCCTCCATGCGCAGACGACCGTCGACAAACCAGCTCACAACCAGCGGATAAATCGCATGCTCCTGAGCCTGTACGCGGGCGGTGATATCGTCTTCGCTGTCGTCGGTGAAAACCGGCACTTTGGCTTGCAGAATGACCGGGCCGCCGTCGAGTTCATCGGTGACAAAATGCACCGACGTCCCGTGCTCTTCATCGCCGTTTTCCAGTACCTGACGGTGCGTGTGCAGCCCCGGGTATTTTGGCAACAGCGACGGGTGGATATTCAGCAGACGCCCCTGATAGTGGGCGACAAACGCCGGGCTAAGGATCCGCATATAGCCCGCCAGCACCACCAGATCCGGTGCGTAAGCATCGATCTCTTGCATCAGCTCGCGATCGAAGGCTTCGCGGTTGGCAAACTGGCTGGCCGTTAACGCGTGGGCCGCAACATGGGCTTCACGTGCACGTTCAAGGCCGAACGCGTCGGCCTTATTACTGAATACCGCTCGCAGGGTGCCGTTGATCTGTTTCCGGGCGCAGGCGTCGATAATTGCCTGCAAATTACTGCCGTTACCGGAAATCAGCACCACGATGTTTTTCATTCAATGACCACACGCTGTTCGGAATCTGAAGCTTTGATATAGCCTATTTTCCACGCGTTTTCACCTTTCTCGCTCAGCAGCGCAATGGCGCTGTCGGCGACATCGGCCGGCAGGGCGATAACCATACCGACACCGCAGTTAAAGGTACGATACATTTCATGGCTGCTGACGTTACCGGCAGTTTGCAGCCAGTTGAAGACTTCCGGCCATTGCCAGGAAGATTCATCGATGACAGCCTGGGTGTTATCCGGCAGCACGCGCGGAATGTTTTCCCAGAAGCCGCCACCGGTCAGGTGAGCGATAGCATGCACATCAACGTTGGCAATCAAATCCAGCACCGACTTGACGTAGATGCGGGTCGGCGCCAGCAGGTGGTCCGCCAGCGGGGTACCGTTCAGATCGGTGGTCTGAGGATCAACACCGCTGACTTCGATAATTTTACGCACCAGCGAGTAGCCGTTGGAGTGCGGGCCGCTGGAAGCCAGTGCCACCAGCACGTCACCATCGGCAACTTTGCTGCCATCGATGATTTCTGATTTTTCTACTACGCCGACGCAGAAACCGGCCACGTCATAGTCTTCCCCGTGGTACATCCCCGGCATCTCTGCCGTTTCGCCGCCAACCAGCGCACAGCCGGACTGCAGACAGCCTTCGGCGATACCGCTGATGACGCTGGCTGCCGTATCGACATCCAGTTTACCGGTGGCATAGTAGTCGAGGAAAAACAGCGGCTCTGCGCCCTGGACCACCAGGTCGTTGACACACATCGCCACGAGATCGATACCGATAGTATCGTGGCGCTTCAGATCCATCGCCAGACGCAGCTTGGTACCGACGCCATCAGTGCCGGAAACCAGAACTGGTTCGCGGTATTTTTGCGGCAATGCGCACAGTGCGCCGAATCCGCCCAGTCCACCCATCACTTCCGGGCGACGGGTTTTCTTCACCACACCCTTAATACGGTCGACGAGAGCGTTGCCTGCATCAATATCTACGCCGGCATCTTTATAGCTGAGAGAGGTTTTATCGGTCACTGCGAAATCTCCACACATTTGCGGTAGCAAGAAAAATCGGCGCAATTCTAACAGGGATAGCAAACGTTTGCGAGCCTGCTTTACAGTCGGCGTGAATCAGCCGCAATATGCACAAATTTGATACTGTTCACGAAAATGAAACCGGGTACATTCTTGTGCTTGCCACTGTCTGTGGGAATCGCCATCATGCCACTGAAACCGGTTTCTTTTTTGTGTTCAGGATAAAAGGAAGAGAACATGTCTGGATTTAAAGAAGGTTTTCTGTGGGGCGGCGCAGTGGCGGCGCATCAGCTTGAAGGGGGCTGGCAGGAAGGGGGGAAGGGCATCAGCGTGGCTGATGTGATGACCGCCGGAGCGCACGGCGTGCCGCGTGAAATCACCGATGGCGTCGTGGCGGGAAAAAACTACCCCAACCATGAGGCGATTGATTTTTACCATCGTTATAAAGACGACATTCAGCTGTTTGCCGAATTGGGCTTCAAGTGTTTCCGCACCTCGATTGCCTGGACTCGTATCTTCCCGCAGGGCGATGAGCTGACGCCAAATGAAGCCGGATTACAATTCTATGACGACCTGTTCGATGAGTGCCTGAAGCACGGTATTGAGCCGGTGATTACGCTCTCCCACTTCGAAATGCCGTACCATTTGGTAACGGAGTATGGCGGCTGGCGTAACCGTAAACTGATCGATTTCTTCGTGCGCTTTGCGAAAGTGGTATTCCACCGCTATCAGCATAAAGTGAAGTACTGGATGACATTTAATGAGATCAACAACCAGGCAAACTACCACGAAGACTTCGCGCCATTCACGAACTCAGGCCTGAAGTATCAGTCGGGTGAAGACCGTGAGCCGGTGATGTATCAGGCGGCGCATTATGAGCTGGTCGCCAGCGCTCTGGCAGTGAAGGCCGCGCGCGAGATTAACCCGTCGTTGCTGGTGGGCTGCATGATTGCAATGTGCCCAATCTATCCGCTCTCCTGCGCCCCGAACGATATGATGATGGCGATGAACGCCATGCATCGCCGCTACTGGTTCACCGACGTGCATGTCCGTGGCCGCTATCCGCAGCATCTGCTGAACTACTTCGCACGCCGCGGGTTTGAGCTGGATATCACCGACGCGGATCGCCAGGCGTTGAGCGAGGGCTGCGTCGACTATATTGGCTTTAGCTACTATATGTCCTTCGCGACCAAAGCGACCGACGATAACCCACTGCTGGATTATGACGAGACAAAAAGTCTGGTCTCCAACCCGTACGTCCAGAAATCAGACTGGGGCTGGCAGATTGACCCCGTGGGCCTGCGTTACTCCCTGAACTGGTTCTGGGATCACTATCAGCTGCCGCTGTTTATTGTTGAGAACGGTTTTGGCGCCATCGACGTGCGCGAAGCGGACGGCACGGTGGACGATCGCTACCGCATCGATTATCTCTCCGCACATATTGCCGAGATGAAAAAAGCGGTGGTTGAGGACGGCGTGGATCTGATGGGCTATACCCCATGGGGATGTATCGATCTGGTGTCCGCCGGCACCGGCGAAATGAAAAAACGCTATGGCTTTATTTACGTTGATAAAGATAATGAAGGCAACGGTACGCTGAACCGCAGCCGTAAGACATCATTCGCCTGGTATCAACAGGTTATTAGTACCAACGGTGATACGTTGTAGTTGACCGTTCATTTCATCCAACCCCGCTTGTGCGGGGTTTTTTTTATTCTGTTTTATACTGGCTCAGGCAGCGTAAAGCATTTTGGTTGATCCCGGTCAAACATATCGGCTATGGCGCAAATGGAAAAAAGCGGTATAATCCCGCGATTTTTTTTGTGGCTGCCCCTCAGAGGAGAAAGAAAATGAAGATTGTGGAAGTGAAACACCCGCTCGTCAAACACAAGCTGGGCCTGATGCGTGAGCACGACATCAGCACCAAACGCTTCCGTGAACTTGCCTCAGAAGTAGGGAGCTTGCTGACTTATGAAGCGACCGCCGACCTGGAAACAGAGAAAGTCACCATCGAAGGGTGGAACGGTCCGGTAGAAGTCGAGCAGATCAAAGGTAAGAAAATCACCGTTGTGCCGATTCTGCGTGCTGGTCTGGGCATGATGGAAGGGGTTCTGGAACATGTACCGAGCGCGCGTATTAGCGTGGTGGGTATTTACCGTGACGAAGAAACCCTGGAGCCGGTTCCTTACTTCCAGAAGCTGGTGTCAAACATCGATGAGCGCATGGCGCTGGTGGTTGACCCGATGCTGGCAACCGGCGGTTCAATGATCGCGACAATCGATCTGCTGAAAAAAGCAGGCTGCTCCAGCATTAAGGTGCTGGTGCTGGTGGCGGCGCCGGAAGGTATTGCCGCACTCGAAAAAGCGCACCCGGACGTGGAGATGTACACCGCGTCCATTGACCAGGGCCTCAACGACCACGGATACATTATTCCGGGGCTCGGCGATGCCGGCGATAAGATTTTTGGTACCAAGTAATTGAATGAATAATAAGAAGCCGACTTTAAGAGTCGGCTTTTTTTTGAATAAAACAAAATCACAGCAACTAATTACACGACTCTCAGAGGAAAACGCTATGACGCGCCGCGCAATCGGGGTGAGTGAAAGACCGCCGCTTTTACAGACAATTCCACTTAGTTTGCAGCATCTGTTCGCTATGTTTGGCGCAACGGTGCTGGTCCCGGTGCTGTTTCATATTAACCCGGCCACCGTCCTGCTGTTCAACGGCGTCGGGACTCTGCTGTATCTCTTTATCTGTAAGGGCAAAATTCCAGCGTATCTGGGCTCGAGTTTTGCGTTTATCTCTCCGGTACTGCTGTTACTGCCGCTGGGTTATGAAGTTGCGCTCGGTGGCTTTATTATGTGCGGCGCACTGTTCTGCGTGGTCTCCTTTATTGTCAAAAAAGCAGGAACTGGCTGGCTGGACGTCATGTTCCCGCCTGCCGCAATGGGGGCGATTGTCGCGGTCATTGGTCTGGAGCTTGCAGGTGTAGCGGCAAACATGGCCGGTCTGTTACCGGCGGACGGCCAATCACCGGATAGCACAACCATTATTATTTCGATGGTCACCCTGGGCGTCACGGTGTTTGGTTCGGTGCTGTTCCGTGGCTTTATGGCGATTATCCCGATTCTGATTGGGGTGCTGGTCGGCTACGCGCTCTCCTTCGTGATGGGCGTTGTCGATACCACGCCGATTGCACAAGCGCACTGGTTTGCTCTGCCGACCTTCTACACCCCGCGCTTTGAGTGGTTTGCGATCTTCACTATTCTGCCCGCCGCGCTGGTGGTGATTGCGGAGCACGTCGGTCACCTGGTGGTGACCGCTAATATCGTTAAAAAAGATCTGATCCGCGATCCTGGCCTGCATCGTTCGATGTTCGCTAACGGTCTGTCGACGATGATCTCCGGCTTCTTTGGATCGACGCCGAACACCACCTACGGTGAAAACATCGGCGTGATGGCCATCACCCGTGTGTACAGTACCTGGGTGATCGGTGGTGCTGCCATCTTTGCTATTCTGCTCTCCTGTGTGGGCAAGCTGGCGGCGGCCATTCAGATCATCCCGCTGCCGGTGATGGGCGGCGTGTCGCTGCTGCTGTACGGTGTGATTGGCGCCTCCGGTATTCGGGTGTTGATCGAATCAAAAGTGGATTACAACAAGGCGCAGAATTTGATTCTGACCTCGGTGATTCTGATCATTGGCGTGAGCGGCGCGAAGGTGCACATTGGTGCGGCAGAGCTGAAAGGCATGGCGCTGGCGACGATTGTCGGCGTTGCCCTGAGCCTGATCTTTAAATTGATCAGCGTTCTGCGTCCGGAAGAGGTGGTCCTGGATGCGGCTGACAGTGAAGATGTAAAACATTGATCCTTCAACCGGGTGGCGATCCCACCCGGTTCTCACCTTGCCTTCTTCGTGCTAAACTCATCGCGTTTTTCTGTAAGCCTATGATGAGGTCCATCTGAACGCACCGGCACAGCTCTCTTTGCCACTGTATCTTCCCGATGATGAAACTTTCGCGAGTTTTTGGCCGGGTGATAATCCCTCTCTTCTTGCTGCGTTACAGAACGTGCTGCGGCAGGAGCATAGCGGGTACATCTATATCTGGTCACGTGAAGGCGCGGGGCGCAGTCATCTCTTACATGCCGCCTGTGCGGAGCTTTCCCAGCGCGGCGATGCGGTGGGCTATGTTCCTCTGGATAAACGTACGTGGTTTGTACCGGAAGTGCTCGACGGGATGGAGCAGCTTTCGCTGGTCTGTATTGATAATATCGAGTGCGTGGCCGGCGATGAGCTATGGGAAATGGCGATTTTCAATCTGTACAACCGGATCCTCGAGTCGGGAAAAACCCGTCTGTTGATCACCGGTGATTGCCCGCCGCGACAGCTGAATCTTGGTCTGGCGGACCTGGCGTCACGCCTTGACTGGGGGCAGATTTATAAGCTGCAGCCGCTGTCTGATGAAGACAAACTGCAGGCGCTACAGCTGCGTGCGCGCCTGCGTGGTTTCGAGATGCCGGAAGACGTCTGCCGTTTCCTGCTTAAGCGCCTCGATCGTGAAATGCGCTCGCTCTTTATGACACTCGATCAGCTCGATCACGCGTCTATCACCGCCCAACGTAAACTGACCATTCCTTTCGTGAAAGAGATCCTCAAGCTATAGCCGTCTCTCTTTAATGATTGCGCCATCGTTGCGATGGCGCTGGCCTGTTAGCTCACGATTTCCAGAACCTGCTCCGGTGGCCGGCCGATCCGCGCCTGACCATGGCTGACGACCACTGGCCGTTCCATCAGCTTAGGATTGTCGACGATGGCCTGAATCAGCGCGTCTTCACTTAGCTGCGGGTCGGCAAGATTCAGCGATTTATACAGATCCTCTTTCTGACGCATCAGTTCGCGGGCGCTGACCATGCCGAGCATTTTCAACAGCTGGCGCAGCGTAGCGGCATCCGGCGGCGTCTCCAGATAGAGCACCACTTCAGGATCGATCCCGTTAGCTTTCAGCAAACTTAAGGTATCACGGCTCTTGGAGCAGCGAGGGTTATGGTAGATCTTTACCGCGTCAGACATCGGGTCTCCTTACATTTTTTGATAGGGGCGGAATCGTTCCTGTAGCTGACGTAGCTGGTCGATACGTGCATCGTACCGAGCCTGCTGCAAACTGCCCAGTTTCACCTGTGAGCTGGCGCTGCTCAGTAGCGTAATCGCCTGGTCGAGCTGACCGACCAGCGCCATGCCTTCCGCACGTGCTGCCAGCTCCTGATCGCGATGACCGAGCGCTGCTTCAGATTGCGCCAGCAGATCCCACCCGTTGGTGTCGTCTTTGTAGTTAAAGGTGTAGCGGTTGAGGATAGTCGCCGCCTGCGCCGGCTGAGCGCCCTGCAGGTAAGCGTTGGCGAGGTTCAGCTGCAACACCGGATTGGTACGAATTTCACTGGCGTTTTTCAGACGGTTGATGGCATCAGCGGTTTTCTTCTGCCCAAGGTCGATATCGGTTGCCAGGTCGAGATACCAGGCATTTTGCGGATCGGCGCTGAGCAACGGCTGTAGCGTTTTGCGTGCCAGATCGTAATTATTGCTTCCCATCGCCAGCAGCGCCCGCCCGTACTGGGCAGCATGCTGTTCACGAATATTGCCTTTTGCCCACGCGTTGAGTAAATCATCCCCGAGCTTATTGGCCCCGGAGTTATACATTCCCAGGGTTCTGGCCTTGGCCAGATAAAAATCGGCGGAAGACTGAACCACTACCGGGCGCATCTGGTTTGCACGGTTACGGGCGTCCGACAGACGGCTTTCCGGCAAGGGGTGAGTCAGCAGCATTTCAGGCGGACGGGTGGAATAGCGCGACTCATCGAGCAGTTTGCCCATAAAGGCCGGCATGGCCTGCGGGTCAAAGCCGGAACGTTGCAGCACCTGAATTCCGATGCGGTCGGCTTCTTCTTCGTTCTGGCGGGTAAAGCTGATCATCCCCTGTTGGGTGCCCGCCAGCGTACCGGTAAGGGCTGCCATACCCGCCTGCGGGCTGGCCATCGCCAGCAGGATAGAGCCCAGTGCGCCGACCCATGTCAGCGGGGCATTGCGTTTTTGGTCTTCCATCGCGCGCGCCAGGTGACGCTGGGTGACGTGGGAGATTTCGTGTGCCATGACCGACGCCAGCTCGCTTTCGGTATCCGAATAGCGGAACAGGGCGGAGTGCAGCACGACGTTGCCCCCGAAGAAGGCGAAGGCGTTAATCTGGTCGTTATTGATCAGGTAAAAGTGAAATGGGGTCCGCACGGAGTTAGCGTGTGAAACCAGGCGCATACCTAAGCCATTGATATATTGCACCAACAGGGGATCGTTAATCAGCGGCGCGCTACCGCGCAGCTGGCGCACATAGTAATCCCCCATCTGCATTTCCTGGCCAATGGAGAGCGTGCTTCCAGCAGAGGTGCCCATATCTGGCAGGGTATCTGCGGAGTCCGCAAAAGCCGGCAAAATTGAACCCAGCGTCAGTGACGCTATGACGGTTGCCACCAGCGTTTTCTTTAACTGCCTGAACATAACCTCTGTCCTGTAATGTGGGTGTGCCAGTTTGACCGATAGGGCGGCGTAATGTTCCGTATCCGCGCGTCCTGCGAGTTTAGCTGGCGCAGAGGCTATTGAAAATATGATCTTCGTGCGAGCGTGAATGTTTGTGGCTTTGCTAATAAAAGCGAAGTCTTTCAGGTGACATTTAGATACAATTCCCTCGGTTTTTTTGCCGCTATGCGCTTCAGGGAAGGGTTTTATGCTTGAGATGTTAATGCAGTGGTATCGTCGCCGGTTCAGCGATCCGGAAGCGATAGCGCTGCTGGTTATTTTGTTGGCTGGTTTCGGCATCATGTTCTTTTTCAGCGGCTTGCTGGCGCCCTTACTGGTGGCGATTGTGCTGGCGTACCTGCTGGAATGGCCGACCGTCAGACTGGAGCGTGTCGGCTTTTCACGTACCTGGGCGACTTCGTTTGTTCTGATCCTGTTCGTTGGCGTGTTGCTGCTGATGGCGTTTGTGGTGATGCCGGTGGCCTGGCAGCAGGGGATCTATCTGATCCGTGATATGCCCGGGATGCTCAACAAACTCTCCGATTTTGCCGCAACGGTTCCCCGCCGGTATCCGGCGCTGATGGATGCCGGTATTCTCGACGCCATGGCGGACAATATGCGAAGCCGCGTGCTGACCATGGGCGATTCGGTGGTCAAATACTCACTGGCCTCGCTGGTCGGTTTGCTGACCCTGGCGGTCTATCTGGTGCTGGTGCCGCTGATGGTTTTCTTCCTGCTGAAAGACAAAGAGCAGATGCTGAATGCCGTGCGCCGCGTGCTACCACGCAACCGCGGCCTGGCCGGGCAGGTGTGGAAAGAGATGAACCAGCAGATTACCAACTACATCCGCGGAAAAGTGCTGGAGATGATCGTTGTCGGCGTGGCAACCTGGATCGGCTTTATTCTGTTTGACCTCAACTACTCGCTGCTGCTGGCGGTGCTGGTGGGTTTCTCGGTGTTGATCCCCTATATTGGCGCCTTCGTGGTGACCATTCCGGTGGTCTGCGTGGCGTTGTTCCAGTTTGGCGCCGGCCCGGAGTTCTGGAGCCTGTTTGCGGTCTATCTGATTATTCAGGGGCTGGACGGTAACCTGCTGGTCCCGGTGCTGTTTTCCGAAGCCGTGAACCTGCACCCGCTGGTGATTATCCTTTCGGTGGTCATCTTTGGGGGATTGTGGGGCTTCTGGGGCGTGTTCTTTGCGATTCCTCTGGCGACGCTCATCAAAGCAGTGGTACACGCCTGGCCGGATGGCATGGTCGTGGAAGGGGATAAGTAGGGACTGACGCGGAGAACCGTGGTTAAGTGGTTAAAATAGACGCCGGAATGATGAAACAGGGTCCGGCGTCCTTATATCAGGTGAACGGTTAGCCGTTTTCTTTCAGCCAGTTCAAGACGATATCGTGGTGATTACTGGTTTTAAAGTTATCAAACACGTGCTCGACTTTACCGTCGGTGTCTATCAGGAAGCTGATGCGGTGGATGCCATCGTAAGTTTTCCCCATAAACGTTTTTTCGCCCCAGACGCCAAACTGCTCACACACCTGATGATCTTCATCAGACAGCAGTGTGAAGTTCAGCAACTCTTTTTCGGCGAAACGGGAGAGTTTTTCCGGTTTATCAGTACTGATCCCCAGAACCTCAACGCCCGCTTTCTTTAAATCATCCATGTTATCGCGCAGGCCGCAGGCCTGAACGGTACAACCCGGGGTCATGGCTTTCGGGTAAAAATAAACCAGAACACGCTGTCCCTGGAAGTCGGTCAAATTTACTTCCTCGCCGTCCTGGTCCGGTAAGCTAAATTTCGGTGCAATATCACCGGCTTTCAGTGGATTCATTACTCAAACTCCATCCTGTTCATCATGCTGTGAATAATTAACGATATTAATACTGCCTTGTGCATTCAATTCTGTACATAGGGCTTTGAACGCTTGTTCGATATTTGATGCATTTTGTGTTGCGGGACTGTGAGCGGTTATCTGTATAAACAGCTGCGCTGACTCGTCATCACCGCTGAGCTGGGTACGAGAAACCAGCTCGGCGATATTCATATTCCACGCATCGAACAGGGCAGTGAAGCGCTCGATAATGTGTGGTGAGTCCGGTACCTCAACCTGGACCCAGACGGTGTTTGGCATGGCTTGAGGAGGACGCGCGGTTGTACGCTTCATTACGATCAGTAAATCCAGCTCGGCGCCTTTTAATGGCAGGGTCGACTCGATAAGCGTAATCGCGTTCCATGAACCTGAAAGCAGCATGATAAACGTAAACTCGTCACCAAGCATGGCCAGCCGGCTGTCTTCGATATTACAGCCGCAGCTGCTGACGTGGCGGGTGATAGTGTTCACGATGCCGGCACGGTCAGCGCCCAAAGCGGTAATAACCAGATAGTGTTGTAATGAGGCGGTCAAACCTGTTCTTCCTTTAAAAAGGTGAGGTAACATTAGGAAAGCATAAAAAAAACCGGCATACAACATCCCTGATGGCGTCGGGTCTCTTGCTTTTATTACGGCACCAAACGTAACATTGAGAATCTTGTTGCACTTCTGCTCTGAGGATGGCCCATGTTCACGGGAAGTATTGTAGCGCTTGTCACGCCGATGGATGAAAACGGTAACGTCTGCCGGTCAAGCCTGAAAAAACTGATTGATTACCATGTCGCCAGCGGAACCTCGGCGATCGTTTCGGTAGGGACTACCGGAGAATCTGCGACCCTGAGCCATGAAGAGCATGGCGATGTCGTCATGATGACGCTTGAACTGGCTGACGGGCGTATCCCGGTTATCGCGGGTACCGGTGCAAATGCAACCGCAGAGGCTATTAGCCTGACCAAACGTTTCAACAATAGCGGTGTTGTCGGTTGCCTGACGGTCACCCCTTATTACAACCGTCCGACCCAGGAAGGGCTGTTCCAACACTTTAAAGCCATCGCAGAACACACCGACCTGCCGCAAATTCTGTATAATGTGCCGTCCCGTACTGGCTGCGATATGCTGCCGGAAACCGTCGGTCGCCTGGCGGAAGTAAAAAATATTATCGGTATTAAGGAAGCGACGGGGAACTTAAGTCGTGTTCATCAGATCAAAGAGCTGGTTTCAGATGACTTTATTCTGTTGAGCGGCGATGATGCCACCGGAATGGACTTTATGCAGCTTGGCGGTCATGGCGTGATTTCTGTCACGGCGAACGTGGCGGCTCGCGACATGGCTGATATGTGCCGTCTGGCAGCTGAAGGCCAGTTCGCGCAGGCTCGTGTAATAAACCAGCGTCTGATGCCATTGCATACAAAATTATTTGTCGAACCCAACCCGATTCCCGCGAAGTGGGCATGTAAGGCGTTGGGTCTTGTGGCAACCGATACGCTGCGCCTGCCGATGACGCCGATTACCGAAAATGGTATTAAGGCCGTCACTGCAGCGCTGAAGCATGCCGGTTTGCTGTAAAGTTTAGGGAGATTTGATGGCTTACTCAGTACAGAAGTCGCGCCTGACGAAGGTTGCGGGCGTTTCATTGGTCCTGCTTCTCGCGGCTTGTAGTTCCGATTCACGCTACAAGCGTCAGGTTGGAGGCGACGAGGTCTACCTGCAAGCTGCGCCGCTCAGTGAAATTCACGCACCTGCTGGCATGATTCTGCCGGTTCAGGTGAGTGATTATAATATTCCGGTCGCGACCAGCACAGGCGCCGTGGGCAAAGCGCTGGACATTCGTCCACCGGCTCAGCCTCTGGCACTGGTGAGCGGTGCTCGCACTCAGTTTAACGGTGATACCGCGACGCTGATGGTTGAGAACGGTCGTAGCGGTTCGCTGTGGGCCCAGGTGACCAGCATCGTACAGTCAAAGAACTATGTCATCACCAAACGTGACGATGCCAGCCAGACGCTGAATACCGACTGGGTAGAATGGTCTCGCCTCGATGAAGACCAGCAGTACCGTGGTCGCTATCAAATCTCAGTGAAACCGCAGGGCTATCAGCAGGCGGTGATTGTGAAGCTGGTGAATCTGGAACAGGCTGGCAAACCGATCTCCGATCCGGCATCGCTGCAGCGCTACAGCACCGCGATGCTGAACGTCATCTCCGAAGGTCTGGATATGAACGCCACCAGTGCGCAGAACGCGGCGCAGAAAAATGCTGGCGCGACCTTCGACGTGCAGAGCGCTGCCGACGATACCGGTCTGCCAATGCTGGTGGTGCGCGCACCGTTTAACATGGTGTGGCAACGTCTGCCAGGCGCCCTGGAAAAAGTGGGTATGAAGGTTACCGACAGCACCCGTTCGCAGGGTAGCATGGCGCTGACCTACAAGCCGCTGTCTGACAGCAGCTGGCAGGAACTGGGCGCTCGCGACCCAGAGCTGGTTTCCGGTGACTACAAACTGCAGGTCGGCGACCTCGATAACCGCAGTAGTCTGCAGTTCATCGATCCGAAAGGCCATACGTTGACCCAGTCGCAGAACGACGCACTGGTTGCCGTATTCCAGGCAGCATTCACTAAGTAATAAATAAGGGCTGGAGTAATCCGGCCCTTTTTCATGTATAGTGACGCAAACGTGTGCGTATACACTAAATCCTGCTATTTGCTTCGTAGTTGGTCGCTTTCGTTGTTGACGAAGTTGTCGTTCCATTGCCGCGTCGAGGTAACCTGAATGATTTGGTGTATAGGCGAAAAGCGCAATTTTTATCGTCTATATCTTCACTGGAGTAACAAAGATGCAAAAGCAAGCTGAGTTGTATCGTGGTAAAGCGAAAACCGTTTACAGCACCGAGAATCCGGATCTGTTGGTACTCGAATTCCGTAACGATACATCAGCAGGTGATGGCGCGCGCATTGAGCAGTTCGACCGTAAAGGCATGGTGAACAACAAGTTTAACCATTTCATTATGAGCAAACTGGAAGAAGCCGGCATCCCGACCCAAATGGAAGCCCTGCTCTCTGATACCGAATGCCTGGTGAAAAAGCTGGATATGGTTCCGGTGGAGTGCGTTGTCCGTAACCGTGCGGCTGGTTCGCTGGTAAAACGCTTAGGCATTGAAGAAGGGATTGAGCTGTCGCCACCGCTGTTTGACCTGTTCCTGAAAAACGACGCGATGCACGACCCGATGGTCAACGAATCCTATTGTGAAACCTTCGGCTGGGTCAGCAAAGAGAACCTGGCGCGCATGCAGGAACTGACCTTCAAAGCCAACGACGTGCTGAAAAAACTGTTTGATGACGCCGGCCTGATTCTGGTCGACTTCAAGCTGGAATTTGGTCTGTTCAAAGGCGAAGTGGTGCTGGGTGATGAGTTCTCCCCGGACGGCAGCCGCCTGTGGGACAAAAATACCCTTGATAAAATGGACAAAGATCGCTTCCGTCAGAGCCTTGGCGGCCTGATCGAAGCCTATGAAGAAGTGGCCCATCGTCTGGGTGTGAAGCTGGACTAAATATCTCTCCGCCAGAAGACCGTCCGGTCTTCTGGCGTCTTCCTGTTGTTTCCTGTGGTAATTCTCCGCTTAACGGCCTACGATCTCTTCTATTCGTGAATGAAAGAGATAGAGGTTCCTATGCGTTGGCAAGGGCGTCGCGAGAGTGACAATGTTGAAGACAGGCGGAATAGTTCGGGTCCATCAATGGGCGGCGGCGGTGGCGGTTTTCGTCTGCCCACGGGTAAGGGCGGGATCGTCCTGCTGATTATCGTGCTGGTGGCCGGCTACTACGGCGTGGATTTAACCGGCATGTTGACGGGCGAGCCGATCGGCCAGCAGCAGCAAACAACCACCCAGCGTTCTGTCAGCCCGCAAGACGATGAAGCCGCCAAATTTACCTCGGTGATCCTGGCGACGACCGAAGATACCTGGGGTCCGTTGTTTGAAAAAATGGGGCGTCAGTATGTCAAACCGAAGCTGGTACTCTATCGTGGCGCGACGCGGACCGGATGCGGTACCGGCCAGTCAGTAATGGGGCCGTTCTACTGCCCTGCGGACAGCACCGTTTATATCGACCTGTCGTTCTACGACGAAATGAAGAATAAGCTCGGTGCGGATGGCGACTTCGCACAGGGTTATGTCATTGCGCACGAAGTGGGCCACCACGTGCAAAAGCTGCTGGGGATTGAACCTAAAGTCCGCCAGATGCAGCAGCAGGCATCGCAGACCGAAGTGAACCGCCTGTCGGTCAAAATGGAGCTTCAGGCTGACTGCTTCGCTGGCGTCTGGGGCCACAACATGCAGAAACAGGATATCCTGGAAACCGGCGACCTGCAGGAAGCGCTGAATGCAGCAGAAGCCATCGGCGACGATCGTCTGCAGCAGCAGAGCCAGGGACGCGTGGTGCCGGACAGCTTCACTCACGGTACCTCCGAGCAGCGTTACACCTGGTTTAAACGTGGCTTTGATAGTGGCGAACCGGCGCAGTGCAATACTTTCGGTAACTCGCTCTGATCGCGATAGCACATGGATAAGCTGCTTAACCTGACGGCGCAGATGGTGCAAACCGGTATTCGTCGCCTGCTGGTGCTCAGCGGCGACGACGCGTGGTGTCTGCAACAGGCGCTCGAGCTACGTGAACGTCTGGGGGGCGATGGCCTGTGGGTCGGCACCGATCCGCAGGTACAACCCACTATCTTGCCGGGTGCCTTAAAATCATTACTCGGGCGTGAATATCATCACGCCTTCTTCGATGCCCGTCGCGGGTTTGACGTGTCAGCCTTCGCGGCGCTGAGCGGTACCCTACGCGCCGGAAGCTGGCTGATACTGCTGACGCCAGATTTTGCGCGCTGGCCAACGTTGCCTGATGAGGACTCTCTGCGCTGGAGCGATGCGCCAACACCGATCCCAACCCCACATTTTGTCTACCGCTTCTGCCAGCAGGTCAGCGCCAGTCGTGACACGGTGATCTGGCGACAGGGAGAGACGTTGACCTTACCGGACAGCGTCCCTCGTCCTGAGTGGCAGCCAGCAGATGGTTATCCCCAGGCGGGGCAGGCGGCTCTTCTTGCGCGTCTGGCCACGCTCCCGCCGGGCATTGCCGTTGTGACCGCCGAACGTGGACGGGGAAAGTCCGCGCTGGCAGGGATGCTGATACGCCAGGTGGCTGGTGATGCCATCGTCACCGCTCCGGCCCGCGGTGCCACCGAGGTGATGGCCTCCTTTGCTGGTGAGGACTTTCACTTTATGGCCCCCGATGCGCTGCTGGCCAGTGATGTGCAGGCCGGGTGGCTGATCGTGGATGAAGCGGCCGCCATTCCCGGGCCGTTGCTGCGCCAGTTGGTTGCCCGCTTCCCCCGAACTTTACTAACCACCACCATCCAGGGTTATGAAGGGACCGGGCGCGGGTTTATGCTCAAGTTTTGCGCCAGCTTTGCGCACCTGTGGCAGTTCCACCTGTCGACCCCTATTCGCTGGGCGCCCGGCTGCCCGTTGGAAGCGCTGGTCAGCGATTTGCTGTTGTTCGGCGACGAAAGTTTTGCGCAGGCACCCACGGGAGAGGTAGAGGCGATCGCCGTGGATCAGGCCAGCTGGCAGCAGCACAACGGACTGGCTCCGGCGATGTACCAACTGCTTTCTGGCGCCCATTACCGCACATCGCCGCTGGATTTACGGCGGATGATGGATGCCCCGGGTCAGCACTTTACCTGCGCCCGCACGCTTGACGGGGTGGCTGGGGCATTGTGGTGCGTGGAGGAGGGCGGGCTGGAGCCTGCACTGAGCAAAGCGGTATGGGCGGGTTTTCGTCGTCCACGCGGTAACCTGGTGGCACAGTCGCTGGCGGCCCATGGTGGCAGTCCGCTGGCGGCGACCTTATGCGGGCAGCGCATTACCCGCATTGCCATCCATCCGGCCCGTCAGCGGGAGGGGCTGGGTCAGGCACTGGTCGCCAGGGCTGTCGAATACTCTCACGCTCTCGATTATCTGTCGGTGAGCTTTGGTTACACCCCTGAACTCTGGCGTTTCTGGCAGCGTTGCGGTTTTACCCTGGTGCGTTTAGGCACTCACCGTGAGGCCAGCAGCGGTTGCTATACGGCGATGGCGCTGTATCCGTTAACTGCTGCGGGCGGTGAACTGGTTCAGCAGGAGTCCCTGCGGCTGGCACGGGATGAATTCTGGCTGCGGGAGTGGCGTGACACGACGTTGCCGCTGTCAACGATACAAGCAGCTATGCTTACGGAAGAGGACTGGCTGGATATCGCTGGCTTTGCCTTTGCCCATCGCCCACTGCTGGCGGCGCTCGGCGCCCTGAATCGCCTGCTGCTGCAGAGCGAATGCCCGTTTCCGGCCCTGCGTGCGCGCCTGCAACGCCAGGATGAAGCGCTGATCTGCACAGAATTACGTCTGGCAGGGCGCAAGGCGCTGCTGGTCCGAATGCGGGAGGAGGCTGGACAGGCGTTGTTCAGCCTGGATCCAACGTGGGCTGAGGTGCTGCGCCAGCAGGTTGAAGAACTGCAATTTTTTTAACTAACTCATTCAGTTAAATGTCATGGTCATATTCCGCGTGCGGCGTAAACTGCCCACGTACACTAAGGAGACCGCCATGAAACACGACCATTTTGTTGTTCAAAGCCCGGCGACACCTGCCCAACAGCTGCTGTTGCTGTTTCATGGCGTCGGGGATAATCCCGTTTCAATGGGGCAGATCGGCAGTTTGTTCGCACCGCAGTTCCCCGATGCGCTGATTGTCAGTATCGGCGGGGCCGAGCCTTGTGGGCCTCCTCCGGGCCGGCAGTGGTTTTCCGTTCAGGGAGTCACTGAGGAGAATCGTCAGTCGCGAATCAACACGATTATGCCGACCTTTATTGAGACGGTTCGCTACTGGCAGAAACAGAGCGGTGTGGGCCCGCAGGCAACGGCGCTGATTGGTTTCTCCCAGGGCGCGATTATGTCTCTGGAGAGTATCAAAGCCGAATCGGGGCTGGCCTCACGGGTTATCGCGTTTAACGGACGTTACGCGACGCTCCCTCAGTCAGCGACGACAGCGACGACGATTCACCTGATTCATGGTGGCGAAGATCGCGTTATCGACCTGGCGTGGGCGGTGTCGGCGCAAGAGGCGCTGTTGCAGGCTGGTGGCGATGTAACGCTGGATATCGTTGAGGATCTGGGGCATGCGATTGACGATCGCAGCATGCAGTTTGCGCTCGAGCGTCTGCGCTATACCGTACCGAAGCACTATTTCGATGAAGCGTTAAGCGGCAGCACGCCAAAAGACGACGATATTATCGAACTGTTGTGATGAGATTGTCGCTTCCTGGATAACATTTTACACCGTCATCCGGGAGTACCCCGGCAGCGCAGTGCTGACCGGGGTCTGGACTTATTTCTTCGGCTGGTCGTGCTTCGGCCAGTCGTCGTCATCGTCCCACTTATCGTTGCAATCACGATGGGGGGGCAGGTCTGGCTTGTTGGCGAGAAATTTTTTGTGGTCAACGCGATTAAGATCTTTAATGACGTTAATCATGACGCCCACTAAAAAGACCAACACCAGAATCCACCAGTGGCTGATAAGCCATTCCATGTGCGCTTCCTCTTATTACATCGCGGTCGTCAGGCGACCAGCTGTTCCATGATGCGTTGATACATCCGTGCCAGCAGTTGCAGGTCGGCGGCATTAACACATTCATTGATTTTGTGAATTGTCGCATTCACCGGTCCCAGCTCGACGACCTGGGCACCCATTCGGGCGATAAAGCGGCCGTCAGAAGTACCGCCATTCGTCAGCAGCTGAGGTTTAATTTCATTATAGTGCTCTATCGCGTTTACCACCGCTTCGACCAGTTTGCCGCGACTGGTCAGGAACGGCTGACCAGATAACCACCAGTCCAGGGTATAGCGCAGCTGGTATTTATCCAGCAACTCAATAACACGAGCTTTGATCATGTCGTCGGTCAATTCAGTGCTAAAGCGGAAGTTGAACTGAACGTACATATCGCCTGGGATCACGTTATTGCTGCCGGTTCCGGCCTGCACGTTGGCAATCTGCATGCTGGTAGGCGGGAAGAACGCATTGCCCTGGTCCCACTCGATACCCACCAGCTCCGTCAGCATTGGCGCCGCGCGGTGAACCGGGTTATCGGCGAGATGCGGGTAAGCCACGTGCCCTTGTACACCATGAATGGTCAGGTTGCAGGTTAATGAACCGCGACGACCGTTTTTGACCACGTCGCCCACCACTTCGGTGCTGGACGGCTCGCCCACCAGACAGTAATCCAGGCGTTCGTTACGGGCCATCAGCGCTTCAACGACCTTCACGGTGCCGTTGTGGGCGCTGGCTTCTTCATCGGAGGTGATCAGAAACGCCAGACGGCCCTGGTGATTTGGGTACTGAGCGACAAAGCGCTCAGCGGCAACCACCATAGCGGCCAGCGAACCTTTCATATCTGCAGCGCCGCGACCAAACAGCATGCCGTCGCGAATCGTCGGCTCAAAGGGTGGGTTAATCCAGCGGTCGGCATCGCCGGCCGGGACCACGTCAGTATGGCCGGCAAAGGCCAGCGTTTCACCGTGTCCACGCCATGCCCAAAAGTTTTGGGTATCCCCGAAATCCATCGGTTCAACGGTAAAGCCAATCGCACGCAGGCGTTCAATCATGAGCGCCTGGCATCCCGCATCATCGGGGCTGAGGGAAGGGCGGCGAATAAGCTGCTGAGCCAGCTCAATGACCGGGCATGACATAGACTATACCTCGTTAACAAGCTTCTTATAAGTAAGTTCACTGAAGCCCAGCAGCATAGGCTGCCCGGGCGCGCAGAGCAATGGGCGTTTGATAATTGCCGGCATTTCCAGCATCAACGTCGCGGCGGCATCGGCGTTGGTGATGAGGTCGCGGCGGCTCTCATCCAGTTTACGCCAGGTGGTTCCGCGGGTATTGAGCAGAGCTTCCCAGCCCAGTTCGGCGATAAATGTGTTTAATAAATCACGATCGAGACCATCGGTACGATAATCATGAAAGCGATATTCAAGCTGATTCGCTTCCAGCCAGCGGCGGGCTTTTTTTATCGTGTCGCAGTTTTTGATTCCGTACATGGTCAGCATGATTAAACCTTTTACGTTTTTACGTTGAATTGAACTATAAACTCAGGAATATCCGAATATACCCGAAAAAATACTGCCTGAAATAATACGTTAATCAGGTTTAGAAATATAACTTTTTACCGTGCTTACATCACTTGGTTGAATATTAACCAGTGCATTTAATCATGGGCTGTATGTCGCCCCTCACCGGGCGTACAGCCGGCAGCGAGAACAATCTGAAAAAGTGGCTAATGTTGCAAAATGTTGCCATTGGTCACATTAAATCAACATGCTCAGGTCCATAGTAGCGCCAGGTCAACGAAGGCAGTAGCGTACGATGCAAACCAGCAATCACAGCGATAACTTCAATGAACTTCCCATCGGCAACAGATTTACTTAAAATCACCCATAATAATAAGAGAGGATATTATGATTGAACATGAATTAGGGAACTGGAAAGATTTTATTGAAGGCATGCTTCGTAAATAAATTCCACAATGTGAGCAGGGTAATCGCGTCACGCTAATAATGCTAATGCGGCTGTGAACAGATAAAAAAGGCGACTGTGATAGTCGCCTTTTTTGTTATTTCAGCACAGGATATTCGACCCCGTCGTGAATTATTGCGGCCGCTCCTTGCGCGGGAAGCGTCGACGCACCAGCACAAAGAACAGCGGTACGAAGAAAATGGCCAGGAACGTCGCGGAGATCATCCCGCCCATGACGCCGGTGCCGACCGCATGCTGGCTGCCTGAACCGGCGCCGGTACTGGTCGCCATCGGCAGGACCCCGAAAATAAAGGCCAGCGAGGTCATCAGGATCGGGCGCAGACGCTGCCGACAGGCTGACAGGGTGGCGGCGAGCAAATCTTCTCCCTTCTCATTCAGTTCGTTGGCGAACTCGACGATTAAGATGGCATTTTTCGCCGACAGGCCGATGACCGTCAACAGGCCCACCTGGAAGTAAACGTCATTCTCAAGGCCGCGCAGCCAGGTGGCGAGGAGCGCGCCAATCACCCCTAAAGGCACCACCAGCATGACTGAGAAGGGAATTGACCAGCTTTCATACAGTGCCGCCAGACACAGGAATACCACCAGCAGCGATATGGCGTACAGCGCCGGGGCCTGAGCGCCAGACAGCCGCTCCTGATAAGACATCGCGGTCCAGTCGAGGCCGAAGCCGTTTGGCAGCTGTTGGGCCAGCTCTTCCATGATATTCATTGCCGTACCGGTACTAACGCCCGGCGCAGCTTCCCCGATAATCTCTACCGCTGAATAGCCGTTATAGCGTTCAAGACGCGGAGAGCCGGTCTGCCAGCGTGAGGTGGCAAATGCCGAGAAGGGCACCATCGTGCCGCTGCTGTTGCGCACGTACCACTGATTAATATCGTCCGGTAACATGCGGTATGGGGCTGCGGACTGAACGTAGACTTTCTTCACGCGGCCGCGATCCATAAAGTCATTCACGTAGCTTGAGCCCCAGGCGGTTTGCAGGGTGTCGTTGATATCGTCAATGGCGACGCCCAGCGCCTGGGCTTTACGCTGATCGATATCGACCTGCAGCTGCGGGCTATCATCAAGGCCGTTATGGCGTACCCGGGTGAGTCGATCGTCTTTTGCCGCCAGATCAAGCAGCGTATCGCGTGCCGCCATCAGCGCGTCATGGCCGTTACCGGCATGGTCTTCCAGCTCCATATCAAAACCGGCGGAGCTGCCCAGACCGCTGATAGCTGGCGGGTTGGTCGCAAAGACGCGCGCTTCGTTAATCTGGTTAAACGCTTTCGTCGCCCGCTCGATAATCGCAAATGATGTCCCGGTTTTGGCATCACGCTCGTCCCAGTCTTTCAGCCGAATAAACATACGCGCGACGTTTTGCCCATTGCCGCCTGGGCCAGAGCCGACGGTGGCGAAAATCGACGCAATATTCGCTTTCTCGTGGCTGAAGAAATAGTCCTCAACTTTTTGCACCACTTTCAACGTTTGCTGTTGGGTAGAACCGCTCGGTAACTGCACGGAGGTGAGGAACATCCCGCGATCTTCCTGCGGCAGGAACGAGGTGGGCAGGTGCAGGAACAGTAGCACCATTCCGCCCAGCAACAGCACGTAGAGCATGATCCAGCGCAGCGTACGGTGGAGAATTTTGCCAACCGCCGTCTCGTAACTGCGCGCGCTACGGTTAAACATGCGGTTAAACCAGCCAAAGAAGCCGCTCTTACCGTGTTCTTCCCCTTTTTTAATTGGTTTTAGCAAGGTCGCACACAGCGCCGGGGTGAGGATCAGGGCGACGAGGACGGAGAGCACCATTGCAGAGACGATAGTGATTGAGAACTGGCGATAAATGGCCCCGGTGGTGCCGCCGAAGAAGGCCATCGGGATAAATACCGCCGATAGCACCATGGCGATACCCACCAGCGCACCCTGGATCTGCCCCATCGATTTGCGCGTCGCCTCGCGAGGGGAAAGACCCTCTTCGCTCATGATGCGTTCGACGTTTTCTACTACTACGATGGCATCGTCCACCAGCAGGCCTATCGCCAGTACCACCGCGAACATCGTCAGGGTGTTAATACTGTAGCCGCAGGCAAACAGGATCGCGAAGGTGCCCATCAAAACCACCGGAACGGCAATGGTGGGGATCAGGGTGGCACGAATGTTTTGCAGGAACAGGTACATGACCAGGAATACCAGCGCAATCGCCTCCAGCAGCGTCTTCACCACGTCATGGATCGAGGCTTTTACGAAAGAGGTGGTTTCGTAGGCGATTTTATACTCAAGGCCATGGGGGAAATATTGTGACAGCTCGTCTAAGCGGTTGAGCACCAGTTCGGCCGTCTGCATTTCGTTGGCCCCGGAAGCTAACTGAACGCCAAGACCCGACGCTGGATTGCGGTTATAGCGGCTGAGGTTATCGTAATTTTCCGCCCCCAGTTCGACCTTCGCCACATCGCCGAGGGTCACCAGCGACCCATCCTGATTCACCCGCAGGGTAATATCGCGGAACTGCTGCGGCGTTTGTAACAGCGACTGGGCGTTAATGGTGGCGTTCAGCGTCTGGTTATTTACCGACGGGGTGCCGCCAAGCTGGCCTACGGCAATCTGCGCATTCTGGGATGAGATGGCGTCGGTGACATCTTTCGCCGTCATTTGCACGCCGGTGAGTTTGGCCGGATCAAGCCAGATACGCATTGAATATTGTGAACCGTAGGCGGTGATATCGCCGACACCATTGACGCGGCTGAGCGGTTCCTGAATGTTACTGGCAACGTAGTCGGAGATATCCTGCTTATCCATGCTGCCGTCGGTGGAAACAAACGCGATGGTCAGGATGTTGGTATCACCGGTTTTGCGGACCGTCACCCCCTGATTCTGCACCGCCTGAGGCAGTTTTTTCATCGCCGATTGCAGCTGGTTTTGCACCTGCTGCATGGCTTCGTTCGGGTCGGTGCCGGCGGTAAATGTCAGAGTGATGGTTGCCTGCCCGGAGGAGGAACTCTGCGATGACATGTACATCATATTATCGAGACCGGTCATATTCTGCTCGATAACCTGAGTGACGGTATTTTCCAGCGTCTGTGCGGAAGCGCCTGGGTAATTGGCGGTAATTCGCACGTTAGGTGGCGCAAGATCGGGATATTGCTCTACGGGCAGCGACAGGATTGCGAGCGTTCCGGTCAGGCATAACAGAATCGCCAGCACCCACGCGAAAATGGGGCGATCGATGAAAAAATTCGCCATCAGAATTGAGACCTCATTGTGTACATGCTCTGTTGTTTCACAGTCTGTGACACTCTATAGCTAAGCCCACAGTCAATCGTGGAGAAATTAAGGAGATAGTGTAATTTATCTTATGCCTTTTGCGACACGACCGTCGCGGTCCACTACCTCAGTAGAATCGTGCTCTTACCTGCGTCAGGTTGAGCACGGCGATCTCATTTTCTTCTATAACCAGTCTAAATAAAACGCAATTTCATTTAAGTCAAAAAAACTTGATCCAGGCCGGATTATCACGAGAAAAAAAGTAATCTGGGCAAATGAACATTGTTCCGACCCTGTTTTGTCGGGTAATAAATAATCATGCGAATTGAGGGGTTATTCACCGAAGACCGAAGGATACCATGAACCACTTTATTATCAGCGACAGTCGCAAATGCATCGGGTGTAAAGCCTGCGAAGTGGCCTGCGTGATGGCACATAACGACGAACAGCACGTGCTGACCCCACAGCGCTTTTTACCGCGCATTAGCGTGATCAAGCATGAGAACAAGCGTAACGCCATCACATGTCGGCATTGTGAAAGTGCGCCCTGTCTGCGCAGTTGCCCGAATGATGCCATCAGGCAGGTCAACGACAGCGTGCAGGTCAATGAAGAAAAATGTATCGGCTGTAAATCCTGCATGGTGGCCTGCCCGTTCGGGGTGATGGAAATCGTGCTGCTTCCGGCGGCTGCGGGAAAAGTGAAGGCGACGGCGCACAAATGCGATCTGTGCAGCGGTCGCGAAACGGGGCCAGCCTGTGTGCAGAACTGCCCGGCGGAGGCGTTACAGCTCGCGACTGACGAGACGCTGTTCAGCATGGCCAAACAGCGGCGTCAGCGTACGGCGCGGCTGGATGCACGGCCGTGGCATGCGCATCCAGGTGACATAAGCGTGCCAGCAGAGGGGGCCAAAGTCCGCCAGATGGTGACAACATCGCCCCGCAGCGAGGCAGATAAACGTGCTGCCCGGGAGCGTAAAACAGATTTCGCCGAGATCTACCTGCCCTTTAATGCCGGACAGGCGCAGCAGGCGACAGAACGCTGTTTACAATGCGGCGAGCATAGCATATGTGAATGGACCTGCCCGCTGCACAACCATATTCCTCAGTGGATTGAGAGGGTGCAGGCGGGGGATATCTCCGGCGCCGCAGAACTCTCTCACCAAACGAACTGCCTGCCAGAAATTACCGGCCGCGTTTGCCCACAGGATCGCCTGTGTGAAGGGGCCTGTACTCTGCGCGATGACAAGGGTGCGGTCACCATCGGCAACATTGAACGCTATATTTCTGACCAGGCGCTGGCACAGGGCTGGCGCCCGGATCTTTCCCGTGTCGTTGATAGCGGCAAAAAAGTGGCCATTATTGGCGCTGGCCCGGCGGGGCTGGCCTGCGCCGACCGCTTGATTCGCCATGGTGTGAAGTCCGTTGTCTTTGACCGTCATCCAGAGATCGGTGGTCTGCTGACTTTTGGCATTCCCGCTTTCAAGCTCGATAAATCCTTGCTGGCCCGGCGCCGGGAAATCTTCAGCCAAATGGGGATTCACTTCGAGTTAGGCTGTGAAGTCGGCAAGGATATTGCCTTAACGTCGCTGCTGGAGGAGTACGACGCGGTATTTATCGGCGCCGGCACCTATCGCTCGATGAAAGCGGATTTGCCCAATGAAGATGCGCCGGGGGTGTATGACGCGCTGCCGTTCCTGATCGCCAATACCAAAAAGGTGATGGGGCTCAGCGAGCTGCCTGAAGAACCTTACATCGACACCCACGGCCTGAATGTGGTGGTGCTGGGGGGCGGCGATACCGCCATGGATTGCGTGCGTACTGCGATCCGCCACGGGGCGAAACAGGTGACCTGCGCCTATCGTCGCGATGAGGCCAATATGCCGGGGTCGAAAAAAGAGGTCAAAAACGCCCGTGAAGAGGGGGCGGTGTTTGAATTTAACGTGCAGCCGGTGACGCTGGAGCTGGACGGTGATGGCCGGGTCAATGGCGTGCGCTTTCTGCGAACCCAGTTGGGTGAACCGGACGCCCAGGGACGACGTAGCCCATCGCCGATACCGGGCAGCGAGTTTGTGATGCCTGCTGATGCGGTGATCATGGCCTTTGGTTTTCACCCGCACGGTATGCCGTGGCTGGAGTCCGTTGGCGTGCAGCTCGATAGCCGTGGGCGGATCAAGGCCCACGTGGAGAGCCGCTATCGCTATCAGACCACCCACAGCAAAATTTTTGCTGGCGGAGACGCCGTGCGCGGTGCCGATCTGGTGGTGACGGCAATGGCCGAAGGCCGTCATGCTGCATTGGGCATCATGGATTATCTCGGCGTAACATCAGCGCCGCTTCACTAACGACAAACCCGGCCCCGCGGCGTAGTATGGCATTGTTATTCCATGCTGCGGGGCCGTATGTCACTCAACATCAACGTTATCAAAGATAAACTCCTCTCCGAAAACTACTTTATTTTACGCAATATCACCTACGAGCTGACGCGCCGTGACGGCAGCGTCGTACGTCATAAGCGAGAGGTTTACGATCGCGGCAATGGCGCGACGGTCCTGTTGTATAACCGCCGTAAGTGCACGGTGGTGCTGGTCAGGCAGTTTCGCGTTGCCACCTGGGTCAACGGCAATGAAGACGGGATGCTGATTGAGACCTGCGCCGGGCTGCTGGATAACGACGAGCCGGAAGCCTGCATTCGCAAAGAAGCCATTGAAGAGACCGGCTACGAAGTCGGTGAAGTGCGAAAGCTGTTCGAACTGTTTATGTCCCCTGGCGGAGTCACTGAAATCGTCCATTTCTTTATTGCCGAGTACAGTGATGCCCAGCGGAAAAACCGTGGCGGTGGCGTTGAAGATGAAGACATTGACGTGCTGGAGCTGCCGTTCAGCCAGGCGCTTCAGATGGTCGCCAACGGCGAGATCCGCGACGGTAAAGCGGTCATCCTGCTGCAGTACCTGCAAACCTCGGGTCTGATGGCGGGGGATATCTGATAAATCCGATTGAGTAACATGGCGCGGCTGGTGAAGATGGCGACTGTTTTGAGCGTTTTCTCTGGGGTTGTGCCGCGCATGCTTTATCGGGTTCTCTTTTTTCTGCTTTTCGCTGTCCTGCCATCGTCACCGGCGTGGGCGGCGCCTGCGCAGCAGCTCTTCAATGACTGGCTGGTAACCTGTAATAACCAGAACTTCTGCGTCGCCCGCAACGTCGGTCTGCATCACGGACTGGTGATGACGCTGAGCCGCAGCGCCGGCGCCGTCACCGATGCCAGCCTGCGTATTGAACTGGGAGGTATCGGTAACCCGGTCGCCGCGCTGGCCCCTGTGGCGCCGCGCCTCCTGCTGGACGGTAAACCGCTGGCGTTAGTTGATAAAAACTGGCAGGTGGCGGATAAACTGATTAAAACCGGCGACAGCGTCACTATCGATGCTTTTTTGCAGCAGGTGCAGGAAGGTCAGGCGATAACCCTGGTCAACGGGCTACAGACTATTTCTCTGCAGGGGCTGAAGGCCGCCCTGTTGTTTATCGATAATCACCAGAAACGCGTCGGCAGTGAAACCGCGTGGGTGGGCAAAGGTGAAGAGCCGCCGCTCAGCGTTCCTCCGGCCCCAGCGCTACGAGCGGTAGGCAAAGTCGAGCTGACCCAATCGCCTCTGAGCCGGGATGAACTCAATGACCTGATGGATTATGGTAACGAGCGGATAGACAACAGCTCGTGCTCCCTGGATCCGTTCCGCCGTGAGATTCGGGTCACCGCGTTAACGGATGAAAAAGTGTTGTTGATGGTCAGTTGTGAAGCGGGCGCTTACAACACCATCTGGCGGGCCTGGCTGGTGTCGCGCCGGCCGCCGTATATGGCGCGGCAGCTGCGTCTGAGCTTACCTTTCCAGCCCCCGGCCAACGCGGCCCGCGAGATTGAACTGATTAACGCCAGTTTTGATGAACAGCGTCACGAACTGGTGACGCTGGATAAAGGCCGCAGCCCCGGCGATTGCGGGATCCAGACCCGCTGGCGCTATGATGGCCAGCGGTTTAGTCTGGTGCGCTATGCGCAGCAGCCGCAATGCGATAACTGGCAGGGGCCAGATGCCTGGCCCACGCTATGGGTTACCCGTTACATATTTCATCCGCTAAATTGACAATATGCTCGACGGTGAAGCCAAAGAACGGGAAGAGCTTGTCAGCTGGCGCTGACTCCCCGTAGCTGCGCATGCCGACGATTTTCCCCTTTAGTCCGACATACTTATACCAGTAGTCGGCAATCCCGGCCTCGACGGCAATGCGGGCGCTAACGTCGCCGGGCAGTACTGACTCCCGGTAGGCCTCATCTTGCGCATCGAAGACATCGGTTGATGGCAGGGAGACCACCCGGACGTTAATGCCTTTGGCGAGCAGTTGCTCTGCTGCCAGCACGGTAATCTCAACTTCTGAGCCGGTGGCAATCAGGATCAAATCCGGCTTGCCGCCGGCATCTTTCAGCACGTAGCCGCCGCGGGCGATATCCTGCACCTGCTGCGGCGTACGCGCCATTTGTGCCAGGTTTTGCCGTGACAGAATCAGCGCGGTGGGACCGCCATGCCGTTCAATGGCAGCCCGCCAGGCAACTGCCGTCTCCACCTGATCGCAGGGACGCCAGGTGCTGAAGTTGGGCGTCAGGCGCAGACTGGCCAACTGCTCCACCGCCTGGTGGGTGGGACCATCTTCACCCAGCCCAATCGAGTCGTGGGTATAGACCATTATCTGCCTGGCTTTCATCAGCGCCGCCATACGCGCTGCGTTACGGGCATACTCGACAAACATCAGGAAGGTGGAGGTATAGGGGATAAAACCACCGTGCAGGGCAATCCCGTTGGCGATTGCCGTCATCCCGAATTCACGCACGCCATAGTGGAGATAGTTACCCGCCAGATCCTCTTTGATGGAATGCGAACCAGACCAGATGGTGAGGTTGCTGGGCGCCAGATCCGCCGAGCCGCCCAGCAGTTCCGGCAATACCGGGCCGTAGGCGTTAAGCGCATTTTGCGACGCTTTGCGGCTGGCAATTTTCGCCGGTTCGGCCTGCAGTTGGGCAATATAGTCGTGCGCCATTTCATCCCAGTTCGCTGGCAGTTCGCCCTCCATCCGGCGTTTCAGCTCGGCTGCCAGCTCGGGGTACTGCTGTTGCCAGGCGCTGAACTGCTTATTCCACGTCTGTTCCGCCTGTTCGCCGCGCGGCCTGGCATCCCACTGCTGATAAATATCCTTAGGGATCTCGAAGGGCGGGTATTTCCAGCCCAGCTTCTCGCGGGTCAGCGCCACCTCTTTTTCGCCCAGAGCCGCGCCGTGGGACTCTTCCGAACCGGCTTTGTTCGGTGAGCCAAATCCAATGACCGTCCGGCAGATAATCAGCGACGGTTTGTCCGTCACGCTCTGGGCCTCAAGAATCGCCTGCTTCACCGCCTGTGGGTCGTGGCCGTCGATATCGCCAATGACGTGCCAGTGGTAAGCCCGAAAGCGCGCCGCGGTATCGTCGGTAAACCAGCCCTCGGTTTTCCCATCGATAGAGATGCCGTTATGGTCATAGAAGCCGATAAGTTTGCCAAGGCCTAACGTGCCCGCCAACGAACAGGCTTCATGAGAAACCCCTTCCATCAGGCAGCCGTCCCCCATAAATACCCAGGTGTAGTGATTGATAATATCGTGGCCTGGGCGATTGAATTGCGCCGCCAGGGTACGTTCGGCAATCGCCATACCGACGGCGTTAGCCAGGCCCTGGCCGAGCGGCCCGGTGGTGGTTTCGACGCCGGGGGTATAGCCGTGCTCCGGGTGACCTGGGGTTTTCGAGTGTAGCTGGCGGAAGTTTTTCAGCTCATCGAGCGGCAGGTCGTAGCCGGTCAGGTGCAGCAGACTGTACAGCAGCATGGAGGCGTGACCGTTGGAGAGCACAAAGCGGTCGCGGTCGTACCAGCCCGGATGGCCCGGATTGTGCTTAAGGAAATCATTCCACAGGACTTCGGCGATATCTGCCATCCCCATTGGGGCACCGGGGTGGCCGGAGTTGGCTTTTTGTACGGCGTCCATGCTGAGGGCGCGAATGGCGTTGGCAAGTTCTCTTCGGGACATAATTGACTCCTGAAACAAGATGTTGCATGAGTTTTTGCTGATTGTCAGTCGAGGTGTTTTTGGGATAGATAACTAAAAAGCATAGCAGACCGGACTATCATTGCTTTCGAAATAAGGTTACATAAATGTTATAAATCGATAACAAATATACCTTTGTGATGGCCAGAGTATGGCGGCGTTCAAAGTTTAAAAAGCCGTCAGGCGAGATACTAGGCCCACCTCAGGGTGGGCACCTGGCAGCCATTACGCACCACCCCCTACGACTGATACGTGAAAGGAACCATAAAATGGATGAGCAGTTGAAACAAAGCGCCCTCGATTTCCATGAATTTCCCGTTCCTGGGAAAATTCAGGTAGTCCCGACCAAACCTCTCGCGACGCAGCGGGATCTGGCGCTGGCCTACTCGCCTGGCGTGGCAGCACCGTGCCTGGAAATCGAGAAGGACCCGCTGGCCGCCTATAAATACACCGCGCGCGGCAATCTGGTTGCCGTCGTCTCTAACGGCACCGCCGTGCTGGGGCTGGGAAATATCGGCGCGCTCGCCGGGAAACCAGTGATGGAAGGCAAGGGCGTTTTGTTTAAGAAATTCGCCGGTATTGATGTTTTTGATATCGAAGTCGATGAACTGGATCCGGATAAATTTATCGATGTCGTGGCGGCGCTCGAGCCGACTTTCGGCGGCATTAACCTTGAAGATATCAAAGCGCCGGAGTGCTTCTACATCGAGCAAAAGCTGCGCGAGCGCATGAACATTCCGGTATTCCACGATGACCAGCACGGCACGGCAATTATCAGTACCGCTGCGATCATTAACGGCCTGCGGGTGGTGGAGAAGAATCTCTCCGACGTGCGGATGGTGGTCTCCGGCGCCGGTGCTGCGGCCATCGCCTGTATGAACCTGCTGGTGGCGCTGGGGATGCAGAAACACAATATCGTGGTCTGCGATTCCAAAGGCGTTATCTATAAAGACCGTGAGCCGAATATGGCGGAAACCAAAGCGGCCTACGCGGTGGACGATGATGGCAAACGCTCGCTGGATGATGTGATCGACGGGGCCGATATTTTCCTCGGCTGCTCGGGTCCGAAAGTCCTGACCCCTGAGATGGTGAAGAAGATGGCTCGCGCGCCGCTGATCCTCGCGCTGGCGAACCCGGAACCGGAGATCCTGCCGCCGCTGGCGAAGCAGGTTCGCGAAGATGCGATTATCTGTACCGGCCGTTCCGACTACCCGAACCAGGTGAACAACGTCCTGTGCTTCCCGTTCATTTTCCGCGGTGCGCTGGACGTCGGTGCGACGGCCATTAACGAAGAGATGAAGCTGGCGGCGGTCCATGCTATCGCTGAACTGGCCCACGCGGAGCAGAGTGAAGTGGTGGCCTCTGCCTATGGCGATCAGGATCTGAGCTTCGGTCCGGAATACATTATTCCGAAACCTTTCGATCCGCGCCTGATCGTCAAGATCGCGCCGGCGGTGGCGAAAGCCGCAATGGACTCCGGCGTGGCGACCCGTCCAATTGCCGACTTCGACGCCTATATTGAGAAGCTCAGCGAGTTTGTCTACAAAACCAATCTGTTCATGAAGCCGATCTTCTCCCAGGCGCGCAAAGAGCCTAAACGCGTGGTGCTGGCGGAAGGGGAAGAGACTCGGGTCCTGCATGCGACTCAGGAGCTGGTATCGCTGGGGCTGGCCAAACCGATCCTGATCGGTCGTCCGAGCGTGATCGAAATGCGTATCCAGAAGCTGGGTCTGCAGATCAAAGCCGGCGTCGATTTTGAGATCGTCAATAATGAATCCGATCCGCGCTTCAAAGAGTACTGGAGTGAGTACTACCAGCTCATGAAACGCCGCGGCGTAACCCAGGAGCAGGCACAGCGGGCGGTGATTGCTAACACCTCGGTGATTGGCGCGATCATGGTTCATCGTGGGGAAGCGGATGCGATGATCTGCGGCACCATCGGCGACTACCATGACCACTATTCGGTGGTGCAGCCGCTGTTCGGCTACCGCGATGGCGTCAGCACCGCAGGGGCGATGAACGCGCTGCTGCTGCCGAGCGGCAACACCTTTATTGCCGACACCTACGTCAACAACGATCCGACGCCGGAGCAGCTGGCAGAAATCACCCTGATGGCCGCAGAAAGCGTGCGTCGTTTCGGGATTGAACCGCGGGTGGCGCTGCTGTCGCACTCGAACTTTGGATCGTCAAACTGCCCGTCGGCCAGCAAAATGCGTGAAGCGCTGGAGCTGGTGAAGGCGCGGGCGCCGGAGTTGATGATTGACGGTGAAATGCACGGCGATGCCGCGCTGGTGGAGAGCATTCGCCACGAGCGGATGCCGGACAGCCCGCTGAAAGGCTCTGCCAACATTCTGGTGATGCCAAATATGGAAGCCGCGCGGATTAGCTACAACCTGCTGCGCGTCTCCAGTTCCGAAGGAGTGACCGTGGGTCCGGTACTGATGGGCGTGGCGAAACCGGTGCATATTCTGACGCCGATTGCCTCTGTTCGTCGTATTGTCAACATGGTGGCGCTGGCGGTCGTGGAAGCGCAAACCCAGCCGTTATAATGCAGAAAGCCCCATCGGGGCTTTCGTTAAATCCATTCTTTGACTTTGATGAAGTCACTCAGGGCAGCCTCCGGGCTGCCTTCTTCTGGATGGTAGTCATACTCCCAGCGCACCAGCGGCGGCATCGACATCAGAATCGACTCCGTGCGCCCGCCGGTCTGCAGACCAAACAGCGTTCCGCGATCCCACACCAGGTTGAACTCTACGTAGCGCCCGCGACGGTAAAGCTGGAAATTGCGCTCGCGTTCGCCGTAGGGCAGGGCTTTTCGCCGTTCAACAATTGGTAGATAGGCTGCCGTGTAGCCATCTCCCACCGCTTGCATAAAGGCGAAGCAGTGGTCAAAGTTCGGGGTGTTTAAATCATCAAAGAACAGGCCACCAATCCCGCGCTGTTCATTACGATGTTTAATAAAGAAGTAGTCATCGCACCATTTTTTATAGCGCGGATAGACCTCATCACCGAAGGGGGCGCATAAATCGAAGGCGGTACGGTGCCAGTGAATGGCATCTTCTGCAAAGCCGTAGAAGGGGGTCAGATCAAACCCACCGCCGAACCACCATACCGGATCAGCCCCAGGTTTTTCGGCGATGAAAAAGCGCACGTTAGCGTGGCTGGTTGGCACGTAAGGGTTGCGCGGATGCACTACCAGCGATACGCCCATGGCTTCAAAGCTGCGACCGGCCAGCTCCGGACGGTGCGCCGTCGCTGAGGCCGGCATCGCGTCGCCATGTACGTGGGAGAAGTTTACGCCAGCCTGCTCAAATACGCCGCCATCGCGCAGTACCCGGCTACGACCGCCGCCGCCGCCTTCGCGCTGCCAGCTGTCTTCGGCAAATTTACCGCCATCGACCGCGCTTAGCTGCTGGCAAATATGGTCCTGCAGCTGGAGGAGATAGCGTTTTACCTGCTCTACGTCGGGCTTCATTTACGTCTCTTAGAGTGGGCTTTCTGGTTATCAAACCAGTGGAAGTAGCTGATAATGCCCGAGGCTATCGCACTGGCGATTTTTTGCCGGAACGCGGTGGTGCCCAGCAGTTTTTCTTCGCCTGGATTGGTAATAAACGAGGTTTCGACCAGCACTGATGGTATCGATGGTGACTTCAGCACGACGAATGCGGCCTGCTCGGTGTTACGGCTATGCAGTTTATGCACCGGCTTAATATTTTTCAGGATATGCGAGCCCAGCGTCAGGCTGTTTTTAATGGTATCGGTCTGCACCAGGTCAAACAGCACCTGCTGTAACAGATGGTCTTTCGCCGTGGCTTTTTTACCGGCGACCTCATCGGCGCGGTTTTCGCGATCGGAAAGGTATTTCGCCATAGCGCTACTGGCGCCGCGGTTGGAGAGCGCAAACACCGATGCACCCGCCGCGCTTGGGTTAGTAAAGCCATCGGCGTGAATCGACATAAACAAGTCTGCACCGTGCTGATGAGCAATTTCGACGCGATCGTACAGCGGAATAAAGGTGTCGCCGGAGCGTGTCAGACGCGCGTCGATACCGTTGCTGCGCAGGATGCTGCGTACGTTTTTGGCAATCGCGAGGACAACGTGTTTCTCTTTGGATCCGTTGTGACCGATAGCGCCGGTGTCGATGCCGCCATGGCCGGGATCGAGCATCACGATGCGTTTAGCGCCCGCTTTTTTCGCCGCGGGTTTGCTGTGCCCATTGGACGTCGTCAACGGCTGTTCTTTGGCAGTAACCTGCGATGAAATCCCGGAAAGGGTCATGGCAGCCAGCCCTGCTTTCAGCACCTGGCGGCGCGAAGCAAGTATTTTTAATGGTTTAAAAGTGCTCATTCGGCCTGAATTACAAACAAGTGGTACCTGGTGTTATATCGTATCGCGTTTTCCGTTACGACCATTCAAAACAAGAATTGTTTTACTTTTCATTTCAATACATGACAAGGTCATAGTATGACATTTTTTCCGGTTCATTTCGCCTGATATTGGCTATCGGGTAAAATCACGCCATAATCGCTGTTTTTAAGCCTAAATAATGGGGAATACCATGGAGATACGCGTCTTTCGCCAGCAGGACTTCGAAGAAGTGATTACGCTGTGGGAGCGCTGCGAGCTGCTGCGCCCATGGAATGACCCGGAAATGGACATCGAGCGTAAGGTTAACCACGACGTCAGCCTGTTTCTGGTCGCGGAAGTAAACGGCCAGGTGGTCGGGACGGTGATGGGGGGCTACGACGGTCATCGCGGCTCCGCTTATTACCTCGGCGTGCATCCGGAATATCGCGGTCGCGGCATTGCCAACGCGCTGTTGAATCGCCTGGAGAAAAAGCTGATTGCCCGCGGCTGCCCGAAAATTAATATCATGGTTCGCGAAGATAACGACGTGGTGCAGGGCATGTACGAACGTCTTGGTTACGAATATGCGGACGTGCTCAGCCTGGGCAAGCGTTTAATTGAAGATGAAGAATACTGAGTTTATCCCCTCCGATTTTGATGCTCACGGGCGGCTCAGGTTACCGTTTCTGTTCTGGTGCGTTTTATTGCTGCAGGCGCGAACCTGGGTGTTGTTCATCATGGCCGGCGCCTCGCGTCAGCAAGGCGATGTACTGCTCAATCTGTTCTATCCCGACCATGATAATTTCTGGCTAGGATTGTTACCTGGCATACCGGCGGTGCTGGCGTTTATCGTCAGCGGGCAGCGGCAGCGTTTTCCCCGCCTCTGGCCGCTGATGCGTTGGCTGCTGGTGCTTTCTCAGGCTCTGCTGCTTGTCTGGCAGCCGCTGTTATGGATGAGCGGTGAGTCGCCTTCCATGTTGACTATCGGGCTGCTGTTAACCGACCTGTACGCCTTCTGGTGGTTACTAGCCAGCCGTCGGCTAAAGGCCTGTTTCCAGGAAGCGCAGTTCTAAGGGCACTTTTTGCCGATCCCGCACTCCAACGTGGGTCAAATTAACAAGAAAGGACTGTGTCATGAAATCGCTACGTTTACTTCTTTGCGCCTTACCGTTGGCATTAACTGGCTGTTCCACAATGAGTGCCGTTAACTGGTCTGCGGCCTATCCATGGAACTGGTTTGGTTCTTCAATGGAAGTGACCGAGCAAGGCGTAGGTGGCCTGACGGCGTCAACGCCGCTGAATGAACAGGCTATCAGCGACGCCATCGGCGGGAGCTATCGTCTGCGCAGCGGTATGAAAACTGCCAGCGGCAATATCGTTCGCTACTATGAAGCACTGAAAGGCGACAACGTTGCCATGACGATTAATGGCGATGCGGGAACCGTTAGCCGTGTCGAAGTGCGCGATAGCGAGATTAAAACCGCCAGCGGCGTGCAGGTCGGGACGCCGTTTAGCGATCTGTACAGTAAAGCCTTTGGCAACTGTCAGAAAGGAGCGAACGATAATGGCCCGATAGTAGAGTGTAAAGCCGATGGCAGCCAGCATATCAGCTACGCCTTTACCGGCCACTGGAGCGGCCCGGAAGAACTGATGCCGTCAGACGACACGTTGAAAAACTGGAAAGTCAGCAAAATTATCTGGCAACGCTAAATTGATCTGAAGAGACATGGCTCTGCTAAAAAACGGGTACAATAGGGCGATAAAGCCTGAATACGTTGCGTTGCAGAAAGCCAACGTGAAGTATGACGGGTAAAAAAGTCCCACAGCGTTGGGGTTGTATCATTTCAGGAGGAGCGATGTCTCAGGTTCAGAGCGGCATTTTGCCGGAACATTGCCGTGCGGCGATTTGGATTGAAGCCAATGTTAAAGGGGATATCAACGCCCTGCGCACAGCCAGCCGCGTGTTTGTTGATAAATTAGCGCATTTTCAAACGCAATACCCAGATGCCCAACTGGGGGCGGTGGTCGCCTTTGGCCATAACGTCTGGCGCGAGCTGAGCGGCGGTGTCGGTGCCGAAGAGCTGAAAGATTTCCCGGTATACGGCAAAGGCCTGGCACCATCTACACAGTACGATGTGCTGATTCATATCCTTTCCGCGCACCATGAGGTGAACTTCTCTGTGGCGCAGGCCGCGATGGCCGCTTTCGGCGACCTGCTGGACGTGCAGGAAGAGGTTCACGGTTTCCGCTGGATTGAAGAGCGTGACCTGAGCGGTTTTGTCGACGGTACTGAAAACCCGGCAGGCCTTGAGACCCGCAGCGATGTGGCCATCATTAAAGACGGTGTCGACGCCGGCGGTAGCTACGTGTTTGTGC
The DNA here is from genome assembly GCF_051131735.1 of Klebsiella sp. B345. Taxonomy (NCBI): domain Bacteria; kingdom Pseudomonadati; phylum Pseudomonadota; class Gammaproteobacteria; order Enterobacterales; family Enterobacteriaceae; genus Klebsiella; species Klebsiella sp. B345. The sequence continues at coordinate 1,637,042 of NZ_CP180443.1, read as the reverse complement.
AGCGCTGGGAACATAATCTGAAGCAGCTGAACCGGATGAGCGTCCCGGATCAGGAAATGATGATTGGCCGCACCAAAGAAGCCAACGAAGAGATTGATGGCGACGAGCGTCCGGCCACGTCGCACCTGAGCCGCGTTGACTTAAAAGAAGACGGTAAAGGGCTGAAGATCGTGCGTCAGAGCCTGCCGTACGGGACCGCCAGCGGCACCCATGGCCTCTATTTCTGCGCTTACTGTGCGCGGATCTATAACATCGAACAGCAACTGCTGAGCATGTTTGGCGATACTGACGGTAAGCGTGATGCCATGCTGCGCTTTACCAAACCGGTAACAGGTGGCTACTACTTCGCGCCGTCTCTGGATCGTCTGCAGGCGCTGTAATCGTTACGTTATCGCTGTCTGAATAAATGAAGCCGATCAAAACGATCGGCTTCATTGCTTCTGGAGATTAACCGGCAGAGAGGGGGGCCGCCGGATAAGCAATATTAGTTAACCTTCAGGGTACCGCCGCTACCAAGGCCACCTTTCACTTCGCTGGCTTTGTAGTTACGTAATGCGACAACCATGTTGTTATAGGATTCCAGGAAGGCCGCAACGGTCGCTTTTCCTTCTGGTGTTCTGGACATGCCGCCTAAAGCACCGCCCATCGAGGAACCAAACCCCGCGAGAGCCGCACCGTAATTGGTGGCCGTGGCGCTTCCCTCTGCCGATGCAATTTGTACGGACGAGCGGATATCGAACAAGCTGAGTGTAACAACGGATGCCTTCATCTGGACACTGCTTGCTACGGCACTGATCATGCTATTACCGAAGAGGCCGCCAAGGCTTCCTGCCAGGCCGCCAACGGCTGAATTATCAATAACGATATGCGGTTCCAGGAAGTAATCTGCAGCTACCCTTTGTCCTTTCTGCTGTTTAGAACCCGCACGATACTCACCTGAGTTACGCTGTTTATCTGTGATGTTTGAGAGGCGAGAATCCGTTTTTTGGTTACCGATAGAGGTGATAACGAAGCAGTTAGACTGTTGTACCGCGATGCGTAACAGAGGCTCAATACTGGTAATTTTGGTGGCGCTACCAAATTGACCAAACCAGTCCGCATTACGCCCGTCATCAATAGCCAGGGTACCCAGTGGCGTACTGCAGCGTTCCAGAGCGCTATCGGCGTTGGTGCTTGAGGAACCTGCCGCGGCCCCGGATACACCATATTTCTGATTGCCCGTGGTGATATTAGAACAACCCACCAGGCCAGCCATGGCGGTAATTAACAATAAAGGTTTAATATATTTTTCTATCATCGTTATTTCCATATGTATTTATAAGGGTGATTTATAGGGTTGTGTTAATATGTTCTTATTATTATCGGCGGGCTATACCATTGAGTATGATACAGGAAGCGATAAAAATACTTTCGCCGCTCGTTCAGTTCGTATTTTTCATGCTCATTACGTTTTTCATCGCGAGCAATCTTAAGCAACTCCGCCGTTTCGGCACTGCCATCAACTGCCGCCGCCGCAAGCCAGCGCGCAGCCTGGGATGGATCGCTTCCCATCTCCTCCATGCCGTAGAGATATATTTCACCCAACGCCTTCTGCGCCTGATGGTGGCCGCTTTCAGCCGCACGGGTCAGGAATTTAATCGCCAGATAGCTGTCCTGTCCGACACCATCACCACGGAAATAACGTAATGCCTGTTGGTATGATTCATCCGGGGATTGCTGTTTCTCATCCCGCCCGGTGGTTGCAGTAACGGTATCTTTATCCTGAATATGACAAACGCTTCCCTGACAGACTTCAACAGTTGAATTATCTTTTTTTTCACTACTACATGCTGATAAAAAAAGAGCGAAAATAATAATTAAGTTTCTAATTTTCATGCGTGACACATCCATTGAAGTATCCGGTCGCTTATTTTATTTTGCACGCTATCATGGGCGTCATGGGGTCACAATAAAAGCAGGGTGTTTTCGGATTACATCAAGATAATGACATTTTATTATTTATTGTGTGTATATCCTTAGCCGCTTATTATTTGAATGACATATTCAAAATGACGTTTTTTAGAGGAGGGGCTGATGCATTGATGATCGCCGCTTCCGGCTGGCGTCGGTATGCCTGGTGGACGCATTAGGTGGCCAGCAGATGTTGTCTGATGGGCAATGCCAGGCGCGAACTGCGCTTTCGTCGTTGGGAAAGGCTCGGCCTTATTCCCTTTTCGACTTCCAAATCGCCAAACGGTATATAAAACCGTTACTCCTTTCATACCCGTTATAAATATTATGGCTATAAGAAAGTCATCAAACTGATAAGGGTGCGCAATGGCGGTTAAATCATTGAACAAAGGATATCTGGCACTGGCTGCTTCCATGCTGCTGGTTGCGCAGGCTCAGGCGACAGAACTGCTGAACAGTTCGTACGATGTGTCTCGCGAGCTGTTTGCGGCCCTGAACCCTCCGTTTGAACAGCAGTGGGCGAAAGATAACGGCGGCGATAAGCTGACCATTAAGCAGTCCCACGCTGGCTCTTCCAAACAGGCGCTGGCGATCCTGCAAGGATTAAAAGCCGACGTGGTGACCTATAACCAGGTGACGGACGTGCAGATCCTGCACGACAAAGGCAACCTGATTCCCGCTGACTGGCAAAGCCGCCTGCCGAACAACAGCTCGCCGTTCTACTCCACCATGGCATTCCTGGTGCGTAAGGGGAATCCGAAAGGGATCCACCAGTGGAGCGACCTGGTGCGCCCGGACGTGAAGCTGATTTTCCCGAACCCGAAAACCTCCGGTAATGCGCGCTATACCTATCTGGCCGCGTGGGGTGCCGCGGATAAAGCCGACGGTGGCGATAAAGCCAAAACCGAACAGTTTATGACTCAGTTCCTGAAAAACGTCGAAGTGTTTGATACCGGCGGTCGCGGTGCGACAACGACCTTCGTGGAACGGGGGCTGGGCGATGTGCTGATTACGTTTGAATCGGAAGTAAACAATATCCGTAAACAGTATGAAGATCAGGGCTTCGAAGTGGTAGTGCCGAAGGTCAATATTCTGGCGGAGTTCCCGGTCGCGTGGGTGGATAAAAACGTGAAGGCGAACGGTACCGAGAAGGCGGCGAAAGCCTACCTGAACTGGCTCTACAGCCCGCAGGCCCAGACCATCATTACCGATTACTACTATCGTGTGAACAACCCGAAAGTGATGGACTCTCTGAAGGATAAGTTCCCGCAGACTGAACTGTTCCGTGTTGAAGATCAGTTTGGCTCCTGGCCGCAGGTGATGAAAACGCACTTTGTCAGCGGCGGCGAGCTGGACAAACTGCTGGCGGCGGGGCGTAAGTAATGTTTGCAGTTGCTTCTAAGCGCGTGCTGCCGGGGTTTACCCTTAGCCTCGGTACCAGCCTGCTGTTTGTGTGTTTGATTTTGCTGCTCCCCTTGAGCGCGCTGGTGATGCAGCTGGCGCAGATGACCTGGGGACAGTACTGGGACGTGGTGACTAACCCGCAGGTGGTCGCAGCCTATAAAGTCACGCTGCTGTCAGCGTTTGTGGCGTCCATTTTTAACGGTGTGTTTGGCCTGCTGATGGCCTGGATCCTGACCCGTTATCGTTTTCCAGGCCGCACGCTGCTGGATGCGTTAATGGATCTGCCGTTTGCGCTGCCGACGGCGGTTGCGGGCCTGACGCTGGCTTCGCTGTTTTCGGTCAACGGTTTTTACGGCGAGTGGCTGGCGAAGTTTGATATCAAAGTGACCTACACCTGGCTCGGTATTGCGGTGGCGATGGCCTTTACCAGCATTCCGTTCGTGGTGCGTACGGTACAGCCGGTGCTTGAAGAACTGGGCCCGGAATACGAAGAAGCGGCGGAAACGCTGGGCGCAACGCGCCTGCAGAGCTTCCGTAAAGTGGTGCTGCCGGAACTCTCACCGGCGCTGCTGGCGGGGATTGCGCTGTCGTTTACCCGCAGCCTTGGCGAGTTTGGCGCGGTTATTTTCATCGCCGGCAACATCGCGTGGAAAACCGAAGTAACCTCGCTGATGATTTTTGTGCGTTTGCAGGAGTTTGATTACCCGGCGGCGAGCGCCATTGCTTCGGTTATCCTCGCGGCGTCGCTGCTGCTGCTGTTTTCCATCAACACCCTGCAAAGTCGCTTTGGTCGACGTGTGGTAGGTCATTAATGGCGGAAGTGACTCAATTGAAGCGTTATGACGCGCCCCGTATTAACTGGGGTAAATGGTTTCTGATTGGTACCGGGATGCTGGTGTCCGCCTTCATTCTGATTGTGCCGATGGTGTACATCTTTGTTCAGGCTTTCAGCAAAGGGCTGATGCCGGTTCTGCACAACCTGGCCGACCCGGACATGCTCCATGCTATCTGGCTGACGGTGATGATTGCGCTGATTACCGTGCCGGTAAACCTGGTGTTCGGTACGCTGCTGGCGTGGCTGGTGACGCGCTTTACCTTCCCAGGCCGCCAGCTGCTGCTGACGTTGCTGGATATCCCGTTTGCCGTCTCGCCGGTGGTTGCCGGCCTTGTGTACCTGCTGTTTTACGGTTCGAACGGTCCGCTGGGCGGCTGGCTGGATGAGCACAACCTGCAGGTGATGTTTGCCTGGCCTGGCATGGTGCTGGCGACCATTTTCGTGACCTGTCCGTTTGTGGTGCGTGAGCTGGTACCGGTGATGATGAGCCAGGGCAGTAACGAAGACGAAGCGGCGATTTTGCTCGGCGCTTCTGGCTGGCAGATGTTCCGACGGGTTACCCTGCCGAATATTCGCTGGGCGCTGTTATATGGTGTGGTGCTGACGAACGCCCGCGCTATCGGGGAGTTTGGTGCGGTATCGGTCGTATCAGGCTCGATCCGCGGTGAAACCCTGTCCCTGCCGCTGCAAATTGAATTGCTCGAGCAGGATTACAACACCGTAGGTTCCTTTACCGCCGCAGCTTTGCTGACGTTAATGGCTATTTTGACCTTGTTTTTAAAGAGTATGTTGCAATGGCGTCTGGCCAATCAGGAAAAACGCGCGCAACTGGAGGGGAATCATGAGCATTGAGATCGTTAATATTAAGAAATCTTTCGGCCGCACTCAGGTGCTGAACGATATCTCTTTGGATATTCCTTCCGGGCAGATGGTTGCGCTACTGGGGCCATCCGGTTCCGGGAAAACCACGCTGCTGCGGATCATCGCTGGGCTGGAGAATCAGTCCAGCGGCCATATTCGTTTCCACGGTACCGACGTGAGCCGGGTACACGCCCGCGACCGTAAAGTGGGTTTCGTGTTCCAGCACTACGCACTGTTCCGTCATATGACGGTGTTCGAAAATATCGCTTTTGGCCTGACGGTGTTGCCGCGTCGTGAACGTCCAAACGCTGCCGGGATCAAACAGAAAGTCACCCGCTTGTTGGAGATGGTGCAACTGGCCCATCTGGCTGACCGTTATCCAGCCCAGCTTTCCGGCGGGCAGAAGCAGCGCGTGGCCTTAGCGCGCGCGCTGGCTGTTGAGCCACAGATTCTGCTGCTGGATGAGCCTTTCGGCGCGCTGGATGCGCAGGTGCGTAAAGAGCTGCGCCGCTGGCTGCGCCAGCTGCATGAAGAGCTGAAGTTTACCAGCGTGTTTGTGACCCACGACCAGGAAGAGGCGATGGAAGTCGCTGACCGCGTGGTGGTCATGAGCCAGGGCAATATTGAACAAGCCGATGCACCTGAACGAGTCTGGCGCGAGCCGTCCACCCGTTTTGTGCTGGAGTTTATGGGCGAAGTTAACCGCCTGAAAGGCACAATCCGCGGCGGTCAGTTCCATGTAGGCGCCCATCGCTGGCCGCTGGGCTATACGCCGAGCTATCAGGGGCCGGTCGATTTGTTCCTGCGTCCCTGGGAAGTGGATATCAGCCGTCGAACCAGCCTCGATTCCCCGTTGCCAGTGCAGGTACTGGAGGCCAGTCCGAAAGGCCACTACACCCAATTAGTGGTGCAGCCGTTAGGCTGGTATGACGAACCGCTGACCGTGGTACTGCCGGGCGAAGACGCGCCTTCTCGCGGCGAACGTCTGTTCGTTGGCTTACAGAATGCACGACTCTATAACGGTAACGAGCGTATCGAAGCGCGTGAGGCGCTTGCTCTGGCGGAATCAGCCTGATAGCTTAATCGCTAGTTTATCGCTGTTCCGACAACGGCAGGGTGTGGTGCCCGGATAAGACGTACAGCGTCGAACTCCGGAGATAATTGCAGGCCGGGTAAGCACAACGTACCCGGCCTTTTTATTGGGTAAAAACCGTGAATACATTAGAACAAACCATCGGCAATACTCCTCTGGTGAAGTTGCAACGACTGGGGCCGGATAACGGCAGTGAAATCTGGGTCAAACTGGAAGGCAATAATCCGGCGGGTTCCGTCAAGGATCGCGCTGCGCTTTCGATGATTGTTGAAGCGGAAAAACGGGGTGAAATAGCCCCCGGCGACGTCCTGATTGAAGCCACCAGCGGCAACACCGGCATTGCGCTGGCGATGATCGCTGCGCTGAAAGGCTATCAGATGAAACTTCTGATGCCGGACAACATGAGCCAGGAGCGCCGTGCGGCCATGCGTGCCTATGGTGCAGAGCTGATTCTGGTGACTAAAGAGCAGGGCATGGAAGGCGCGCGTGACCTGGCGCTGGAAATGGCACTGCGTGGCGAAGGTAAATTGCTGGATCAGTTTAACAATCCGGACAACCCGTATGCCCATTACACTACCACCGGGCCGGAAATCTGGCAGCAAACCCACGGACGTATAACCCATTTTGTCTCCAGCATGGGCACCACAGGGACCATTACCGGCGTGTCACGCTTTCTGCGCGAGCAGAATAAGCCGGTGAGCATCGTGGGGCTGCAGCCGGAAGAGGGCAGCAGTATTCCGGGGATCCGTCGCTGGCCGGCAGAATATATGCCGGGGATTTTTAATGCTTCGCTGGTTGATGCGGTGCTTGATATTCACCAGCAGGAAGCAGAAAGCACCATGCGTATGCTGGCGGTGCGGGAAGGTATTTTTTGCGGCGTCAGCTCCGGCGGCGCGGTAGCCGGTGCATTACGTATAGCACGTGAAAACCCTGGCGCGGTGGTGGTGGCGATCGTCTGCGATCGTGGCGATCGCTATTTGTCCACCGGTGTTTTCGGCGAAGAGCACTTCAGCCAGGGCGCGGGCATTTAACTGACCGGCGCGTCCAGCAGGTCGGTACCGTAGGAGTTATCGACGGTGCACAGCCAGCGCTCTCCCTCCTGGCGAAAAACATAGGTTGCGCGCCGCGTAACCTGTGTGGTTCCTCCTTCCGCAGTCGGGATATCCAGCCGGGTTTCCATAATCACCAGCGTATTATCGCCCCCTTCCAGAATCTCTATTCTGCCCTGTGTCACGACCAGTGTATCTGCTTCGATATTACCTGCGTCAGGGGCGCAGCACGAGGCGTAAATCATTGGCCAACTGGCGAATCTGATTATCACTCAGGGCACCGAGCGACAGCCGTAGCCCATGGGATGGGGCATGAACTCCGAAAATTTCACCTTCACGAACCAGCCAGCCGGCACGTGCTAAACGCAGGGCGATCGGTTGAGCGGGTTGGCTTAATGGCAGCCAGAAGTTGAGACCGTCTCCAGCAGGAAGCGGATCAAAACCGTGGGACACCAGGGCTGCCGCCAGCTTTGCATTTTGCTGACGGTAATGGCGCCGGATCTGGTCCAGTGCATCAATAAAGACACTATCGCTCAGGCAGGCGAAAGCCAGATCCTGCAGCAGATGACTGACCCACTGGCTGCCGGCATTGAGCCGCAGGCGCAACGCCGCAGAGGTGGTGCTATCGCTGGCGACAAACGCCAGCCGCAGGTCCGGCCCGAGGGTTTTGGACATTGAGCGCACCAGCGCCCAGCGCTGTGTCGTCGCCGGGAGCGGCGAGTGCCAGGGCGCTGAAGATAGCAGCGCGAAGTGGTCATCGATAATCACCAGCACCTGCGGATAGCGGGCCAGTACTTCCTGAATAGCCATGGCACGGGCGTCGCTGAGGCTGCATCCGGTAGGATTATGTGCGCGGGGGGTGACAATGACCGCACGAACGCCGTTGCGTAGGGCAATCTCCAGCGCTTCAGGCTGCATTCCTTGTTCATCGACCGTCACCGGACAGGCGTTAAAGCCGGTGTAGCGCAGCATGTTGATGCTGCTCAGGAAGCAAGGGTCTTCGACGACCACGCCATCGCCGGGAAGCAGCAGGGCGCAGAGCAGGCGCTCCAGCGCGTCGATAGCGCCGCTGGTCAGGTTAATCTCGGCATCTCTTTGCAAATCCTCGTGCATCCAGCGCTGCGCCCAGCGTCGCAGCTCAGGCTTGACGGCGTCGTCGCCATAGAGATGCGGGGTCAGGGAGAGCTGGCTCAGATAGCGGGTGAGATCGGGCAGAAGGCGTGGGTCCGGATTGCCGCTGGAGATATCGTTGAGTGGGGAAGCGGGATCTCGGCCTTCCAGCGCCAGCGGCGTGGTCAACCCTCGGATAACCGTTCCGTTACGGCCCAGGCTGCTGGCCAGACCGGTGCTCACCAGCCGTTTGTAAGCGGCGGCTACGGTATTGCGGTTAACCGTCAGGTCCGCCGCCAGCTCTCGTACCGGAGGCAGAGAGGCTCCGGGTTTCAATACTCCGCTCTGGACCAGATGGCGGATGTTATCAAAAATCTCACTGGCGGTTTTTCCAACGATCATCATTGACCTATGACAAAATGGATTTTAGCATAGGACAAATGATAATCAGGGTGTGACCCGCTGTCCAGCGGGGGGAGAAGGGATGGGCCAGCAAGACGAAATACAATCGGTGCTCTTCAATGACAAGAGCCGGGCGCTGCAGGTCGATATCGTTGCCGTGCAGTCGCAGGTGGTGTATGGCAGCGTCGGTAACAGCATCGCGGTACCGGCCATTAAGCAACATGGATTGCGGGTTATGGCGGTGCCGACCGTGTTATTCAGCAATACCCCGCACTACGATACCTTTTACGGCGGGGTGATCCCGGAAGCGTGGTTTGTGGGCTATCTGCAGGCCCTCGAGGAGCGCGATGCGCTGCGTGAGCTGCGGGCGGTGACCACGGGTTATATGGGCAGCGCGGTGCAGATTGAACGCCTGGCGCAGTGGCTAAACCGAATCCGCGAATCTCATCCCCATCTGTGTATTCTTGTGGATCCGGTGATTGGCGATGTGGATAGCGGCATCTACGTGAAGGCCGAAATCCCGGATGCCTATCGTCGCCATCTGCTGCCGCTGGCCGAGGGCATTACGCCGAACCTGTTTGAGCTGGAAACGCTGAGCGGGATGCCCTGCCATCATCAGCAGGAGGCAGTGATTGCCGCGCGCAGTTTGCTATCCGATACCTTGAAGTGGGTGGTGATTACCAGTGCGCCGGGCGTCGACAATGCGACGATTAACCTGCTGGTGGTCACGGCAGATTCTGTTGAGGTGGTGGTTCATCCACGGGTCGAAACGGATCTGAAGGGAACCGGCGATCTGTTCTGTGCCGAGCTGATTAGCGGGCTGGTTTCGGGTCTGGCGCTGGGAGAGGCGACGCATGCTGCAGCGCAACGCGTTCTGGCGGTGATGACCTGGACTGAGCAACACGGCTGTGATGAGCTGATTCTGCCGCCGCTTGAGTGAGGCCGCAATGGTAAAAAAAATGGCGCCGGAAGGCGCCATTTTTTCTGCGGCAAGAATTACTTCTTGATGCGAATGACCGGAGTTTCACCCACGGTTACGCTACCGGACAGTTTGATCAGCTCTTTGATCTCGTCCATGTTGGAGATAACAACCGGAGTCAGGGTAGACTTGGCTTTCTCTTCCAGCAGCGGCAGATCGAATTCGATGACCGGGTCACCGACTTTCACACGCTGACCTTCTTCGGCAATGCGTTTGAAGCCTTCGCCTTTCAGCTCAACGGTATCAATACCGAAGTGAACGAAAAGTTCGATACCACTATCAGATTCAATAGAGAATGCATGGTTGGTTTCAAAGATTTTACCGATGGTACCATCTACCGGCGCTACCATTTTGTTGCCGGTAGGTTTGATAGCAATGCCATCACCCACAATTTTTTCCGCAAAAACTACATCCGGCACGTCTTCGATGTTGACGATCTCGCCAGAGAGCGGAGCAACAATCTCAATAGTTCCGGAGTCTTTTTTGTCATCAGAAACCAGAGATTTCAATTTATCGAACAAACCCATGATCTTCTCCTAAGCAGTAATTTGGGCCGCGCATCTCGTTGATTAGCAGATTGTTTTTTCTTCAATGAACTTGTTAACCAGCGTCATTAACTCGTCCGTTGTCGGTTGAGCAAGAGCCTGCTCTGCTAATACTTTCGCATCTTCGAAGTTCGTGTTACGAATAATCTTCTTGATACGCGGGATGGAAATGGCGCTCATAGAGAATTCGTCCAGCCCCATACCCAGCAACAGAAGTGTAGCACGTTCATCGCCCGCAAGCTCACCACACATGCCAGTCCATTTACCTTCAGCGTGAGAAGCATCAATAACTTGCTTAATCAGCGTCAGGACAGATGGCGACATTGGCTGGTAAAGATGTGAAATCATATCATTACCACGGTCAACTGCCAGAGTATATTGCGTTAAATCATTGGTTCCGATACTAAAGAAATCGACTTCTTTTGCTAAATGACGAGCAATCGTTGCCGCGGCTGGTGTTTCAACCATCACGCCGACTTCGATGGTTTCGTCGAATGCTTTGCCTTCGTCACGCAGTTCCTGCTTGTAGATCTCAATCTCTTTCTTCAGTGCACGCACTTCTTCAACAGAGATGATCATCGGGAACATGATGCGAAGTTTACCGAAAGCCGAAGCACGCAGGATGGCGCGAACCTGGTCACGCAGGATCTCTTTACGATCCATCGCGATACGCACGGCACGCCAGCCGAGGAACGGGTTCTCTTCTTTCGGGAAGTTCATGTACGGCAGCTCTTTGTCGCCGCCGATGTCCATGGTACGCACGATAACGGCCTGAGAGCCACAGGCCTCAGCAACCGCTTTGTAGGCAGCGAACTGTTCTTCTTCAGTTGGCAGCGCGTCACGGTCCATGAACAGGAATTCTGTACGATACAGGCCAACGCCTTCTGCGCCGTTGCGCTCTGCGCCATCGACGTCACGTACGGTACCAATGTTGGCACAGACTTCAACCTGATGTCCGTCCAGCGTAATCGCCGGCAGATCTTTCAGCTTCGCCAGCTCCGCTTTTTCTTCTGCGACCTGGGCCTGCAGATTGCGCAGCTCTTCGATTTGTTCGTTGGTCGGGTTTACCAGAACCTGGTTATTTACCGCGTCGAGGACCAGATAATCGCCGTTTTTCACCTGCGTGGTGACGCTACCGGTGCCCACGATGGCCGGCAGTTCAAGAGAACGCGCCATGATAGATGTGTGGGAAGTACGGCCACCAGCGTCGGTGATGAAACCCAGCACCTTGTTCAGGTTCAGCTGTGCGGTTTCCGACGGGGTGAGATCGGCTGCAACCAGAATGACTTCGTCCTGGATTGCACTCAGATCGATGATTGCCAGACCGAGGATATTGCGCAGCAGACGCTTACCGATATCACGTACGTCAGCGGCACGTTCTTTCAGGTATTCATCGTCCAGCTCTTCCAGCGCAGTGGCCTGACCTTCGATAATTTCATTGGCTGCCGCGTCGGCAGTCATGTGCTTATCTTTAATCAGGGCTATGATTTCCTGCTCAAGCTCCTCATCTTCCAGCAGCATGATGTGCCCTTCGAAGATGGCTTCTTTTTCTTCACCGAAAGTTTCACCAGCTTTGGTTTTGATGACCTCCAGCTGGGCGGAGGCCTTGGTGCGGCCGCTCAGGAAACGTTCGACTTCCTGGTCAACCTTATCGGCAGAAATTTTCTTCCGGTCGATGACAATTTCGTCTTCTTTCAGCAGGAGAGCCTTACCGAAAGCGATACCCGGGGATGCTAAAATGCCTGAAATCATAACCCTACCTTACTTGTGACTGATATTAAAAAGAACCCGTGAACTTATTCGAGTTCAGCCATCAGTTTTACCAGATGCTCAACTGCTTTTTGCTCATCTTCGCCTTCAGCGGAGATGGTTACAACGGTACCCTGAGTCAGGCCCAGAGTTTGCAGTTTGAACAAGCTTTTGGCGCTGGCGCTTTTGCCGTTGGAGGTCACAGTGATCTCAGAAGTGAAGCCTTTCGCTTCTTTAACAAACTGAGCAGCAGGGCGGGTGTGCAGACCGTTCGGAGCGGTAATGGTAACTTCTTGCTGGAACATTATATTTCCCCAACTTATAGGTTTTGTGTTGTGGACCTAAAGTCTAGCCTAACGGCGAGGCTTTAGCCTGTATTGTTAGCGCCGGCGTTACGTTTCTGGCTAAGGTGTCAACAGCGTGTTCGCTGTGAGGACCATCTGGCCGTTGACGTCTGGCACGTCATTAAACATTATGCAGCGAAAGGAAGACTTGAACCAAATCATAAAATCGATTCAGCACGTGGAAATCCGATTTTGAATAATTTCGCGCATCAAAATAAATGTGTTGGTTAAATACCAGACCCTACGCGGTGAATCAATGCCAGGAGGGGTAAAACTTTGACGTATGCCACAAAAAAGCACCTAAAAAGGTGCTTTTTTACACGATACTAGCCGGTTGGCATCACTGTTGCAGTTCTTTCTCAGTGAAGAGATCGGCAAACAATGCTGTGCTTAAATAACGCTCACCTGAAGACGGTAGGATAACCACAATATTCTTATTGGTAAAGGCCTCATCTTCCTGCAGTTTGAGTGCCGCTGCGACGGCCGCACCGGAAGAGATACCCGCCAGAATGCCTTCTTCATCCATCAGACGACGGGCGGTGGAAATGGCTTCTTCGTTGGTAATACCCACGACTTTATCGATCAGTTTCAGATCAAGGTTACCCGGAATAAAGCCTGCACCGATGCCCTGAATTTTGTGCGGGCCTGGCTTCAGCTCAACGCCAGCCAGCGCCTGAGCGATAACCGGGGAGTCGGTTGGTTCTACCGCAACGGAGAACAGATCTTTTTTGCCCTTAGTCCCTTTAATGTAGCGGCTCACGCCGGTCAGCGTACCGCCGGTACCGACGCCCGCGATGAACACATCAACCTGGCCGTCGGTATCTTCCCAGATCTCCGGACCGGTGGTTTTTTCGTGAATTTCCGGGTTTGCCGGGTTGCTGAATTGCTGCAGCAGCAGATATTTTTGCGGATCGCTGGCGACAATCTCTTCGGCTTTTTGGATGGCGCCTTTCATGCCTTTAGCGCCTTCGGTCAGCACCAGGTTTGCTCCCAGCGCTTTCAGCAGTTTGCGACGTTCAATACTCATGGTTTCCGGCATGGTCAGCGTCAGCTTATAGCCGCGCGCTGCCGCAACATAGGCCAGAGCAATCCCGGTGTTGCCGCTTGTCGGCTCGACTAACTCGACGCCGGCTTTCAGCACGCCGCGTTTTTCGGCATCCCAAATCATATTGGCACCGATTCGGCATTTCACGCTAAAGCTCGGGTTGCGAGACTCGACTTTCGCCAGGATGCGTCCGTTACCGATTCGGTTCAGTCGTACTAACGGCGTGTGGCCGATAGTCAGGGAGTTGTCTTCAAAAATCTTACTCATGGCCCGTCCTTAACTGTATGAAATTTGGGAGTACGGCTCCAGCATACCCGCTTAAGGAATATGCGGAAGTAAGGAAATAGCATATCTATATTCGGAAGGGAAATAATGATGAGTCAGAAGGAATAAGGCCCGGTATATAGCCGTTCTGCTTCAGGCCATCGTGCGATTGGCCTGAAGCAGTTGTTGACAGGGAGAAGGGGTTATTTCCACATCGCGTGTTTATCACGATAGCAGTCGACCCACATGGCCGTTGCCCCGCAAATAGCGACCGGCAGAATCACCAGGTTCAGTACGGGGATCATCGTAAACAAGCTGGTCAGGGCGCCAAACTGCATGTTCGTCACCTTACGGGTACGCAGCGCCTCGCGCATGGTTTTAAAGGGCACTTTATGGTTATCGAACGGATAGTCGCAGTACTGGATGGCCAGCATCCACGCGCTAAACAGGAACCACAGTACCGGGGCCACGGTCTGGCCAATGCCCGGGATGAAATAGAGGATCAGCAATACGATCGCCCGTGGCAGGTACCAGGAAAGCTTCTGCCATTCACGCTTCATAATGCGCGGCACGTCTTTCATTATGCCGAAAACGCCGACGTCTGGCGGAGTCGCGCCGGTCAGGCAGGCTTCCAGCTGTTCGGCGAGCAGCCCGCTAAACGGGGCGGCAATCCAGTTTGCAATCGTTGAGAAAAAGTAACCGAACACCAGCAGGATCGAGATAACCACGATAGGCCACAGCAGGTAGTTTAGCCACTGTAACCAATCGGGCACATGACCCATCAAGGAAGGGATCCAGCTATCGAGGCGTGTAAACAGCCACCAGAAAGCGCCGCCCATCAGGATAATATTGACTAATAAAGGCAGAAAGACGAAACGACGAATGCCGGGCAGACCGATCAGTTTCCAGCCCTGTGAAAAATAGTAGACGCCACTACGCGGGGTAGATGCGGATGTTGAAACCATGGTCAGGCAATGCTCCTGTTTTGACATTCAGACTGAATGCCCGCTTATTTTATCGGGTTGCCAGACAATAACCAGTTAGGAAATGTTCGAAAAAACAGCAAAAAGCACGATTTAGTTCATCTTTATGTAGTGAAAGCGGCAGACGCACTTGCACTCGACGTAATCGACAAATACTCTTAGTAAGTAAATGTTTGCCGTGGTGGCAAGGTGTTAGAACAACAGAGAATATAATGATGCAGGATTTGCGTCTGATATTAATCATTGTTGGCGCGATCGCCATACTCGCTTTACTGGTACACGGTTTCTGGACCAGCCGTAAAGAACGTTCCTCGATGTTTCGCGATCGCCCACTGAAACGCATGAAGTCTCGCGATGACGAAGAGTCTGAGAGCGATGACGTTGATGACGATGTTGAAGGCGTGGGTGAAGTTCGCGTTCACCGGGTTAATCACGCCCATAATGGCGTGCACGGTGAGCAAGAAGCTCCTCGTCAGGCGCCGCCGCAGCACCAATATCAGCCTCCTTATGAGCGTCAGGTTCAGCAGCCTGTGCGCCAGGAAGAGCCGGTACGCCAGCAGCCTGTTCAACATCAGGTTCCGCAACCTCAGGTGACGCAGCAACCACAGCCTGCCGTACAGCAGCCTGTACCACCGCAATATCAGCCACCGCCTCAGCAGCCTGCGGCGCAGCAGAACACGCCGCCGCATCAGCCGACGCCCGTTCAGCCAACGCAGCCTGTGGCGCCGCCACAACCGGTCGCCGCGCAGCCTCAGCCAGCGCCTGAACCTCAGGCCGCTGAACCTGCGCCTCAGCCGAAAGAGCGCAAAGAAACGGTCATCGTGATGAACGTCTCTGCGCATCAGGGTACGCAGATTAACGGCGAAGTGCTGATCAACAGCATCCAGCAGGCGGGCTTTAAATTTGGTGATATGAATATTTTCCATCGCCACCTTAGCCCGGACGGTAGCGGTCAGGTGCTGTTCAGCCTGGCAAATATGGTTAAACCGGGTACATTCAATCCGGATGGCATGGCGGACATGACCACGCCTGGCGTGACCATCTTTATGCAGGTGCCATCGTTTGGTGATGAACTGCAAAACTTTAAACTGATGCTGCAATCCGCACAGTACATTGCTGACGAAGTCGGTGGTGTCGTGCTGGACGATCAGCGTCGGATGATGACTCCGCAAAAGCTGCGCGAATATCAAGACCGTATTCGCGAAGTGAAAGAGGCTAACGCCTGATTTTTCCTCCCGGCGTTTCGTCTTCCAATCCAGAACCCCCGCCTGCCGGGGGTTTTTTATCATTGATGGTGCGATATGGAACCGATCGAACAAAAACTGACTGAACTGCGAGCCACGCTTCGCCATCATGAATATCTGTACCATGTTATGGATACCCCGGAGATTCCCGATGCGGAATATGACCGGTTGATGCGCGAACTGCGTGAGCTGGAAGCCAACCATCCGGAACTGATTACCTCTGATTCACCAACCCAACGCGTCGGGGCGACTCCGCTGGCCTCATTCAGCCAGATTCGCCATGACGTACCGATGCTGTCGTTGGATAACGTCTTTGATGAAGAGAGCTTCCTGGCCTTCAACAAGCGCGTTCAGGACCGTCTGAAGAGCAGTGATGATCTGGTTTATTGCTGCGAGCTGAAGCTGGACGGGTTAGCGGTCAGTATTCTGTATGAAAACGGCGTATTGATTCAGGCCGCGACGCGCGGCGACGGGACCACCGGCGAGGATATTACCTCCAACGTCAGAACGATTCGCGCCATCCCGCTGAAGCTGCGCGGCGACAACATTCCGGCGCGCCTGGAAGTGCGCGGTGAAGTGTTCTTGCCGCAGGCCGGCTTTGAAAAAATTAATGACGAAGCCCGCCGTACTGGCGGAAAAGTGTTTGCCAACCCGCGTAATGCGGCGGCAGGTTCTCTGCGTCAGCTTGATCCGCGCATTACGGCGAAGCGACCACTTACTTTCTTCTGCTACGGCGTGGGCGTGCTGGAGGGCGGGGTACTACCGGATAGCCATTCCGGCCGTCTGCAGCAGTTTAAGGCGTGGGGATTGCCGGTAAGCGACCGGGTGAAACTGTGTCACACCCCAGAGGAAGTACTTACTTACTATCGCAAGGTCGAGCAGGACCGCCCGCATTTAGGCTTTGATATCGATGGCGTGGTGATCAAAGTGGACTCCCTGGCGTTACAGGAGCAGCTGGGATTCGTTGCCCGGGCGCCGCGCTGGGCCGTTGCTTTTAAGTTCCCGGCGCAAGAACAGATGACCTTCGTGCGTGACGTGGAGTTCCAGGTCGGGCGCACCGGAGCGATTACGCCGGTAGCACGGCTGGAGCCGGTGCATGTGGCTGGCGTTCTGGTGAGCAATGCCACCTTGCATAACGCCGATGAAATTGCCCGTCTGGGTCTGCGCATTGGCGATAAAGTGGTGATTCGTCGTGCAGGCGACGTGATCCCGCAGGTGGTGAACGTTGTGCTGTCTGAACGCCCGGACGATACGCGAGAAATCGAATTTCCGACCCATTGCCCGGTCTGTAACTCCGACGTTGAACGCGTGGAAGGAGAAGCGGTAACGCGCTGTACCGGCGGGTTAATCTGCGGTGCGCAGCGAAAAGAAGCCTTAAAACATTTCGTCTCACGTCGTGCATTAGATGTGGAAGGGATGGGGGACAAAATCATCGACCAGTTGGTGGAAAAAGAGTATGTCCACACGCCGGCCGATCTGTTCCGTTTGAGCGCCGGTAAGCTTACGGGCCTGGACCGAATGGGGCCGAAATCCGCGCAAAACGTGGTGAATGCGCTGGAAAAATCCAAACAGACCACCTTTGCGCGCTTCCTGTATGCGCTGGGCATTCGTGAAGTAGGCGAAGCCACGGCGGCGGGGCTGGCGGCCTACTTTGGCACTATCGAAGCGCTGGAGCAGGCTTCTATTGAAGAGCTGCAAAAAGTTCAGGATGTCGGGATCGTCGTCGCCACGCACGTCTTCAACTTCTTCGCAGAAGAGAGCAATCGCGATGTGATTGCCCAGCTGCGGGCCGAAGGCGTCACCTGGCCTGCGCCGGTGGTGGTCAATGCCGAGGAAATCGACAGTCCGTTCGCCGGTAAAACGGTGGTGCTGACCGGCAGCCTGAGCCAGCTGTCGCGCGACGACGCGAAGGCACGGTTGGTTGCCTTGGGGGCGAAAGTGGCCGGCAGCGTATCGAAAAAAACCGATCTGGTGATCGCCGGTGAAGCGGCGGGTTCTAAGCTGGCTAAAGCGCAGGAGCTCGGCATTGAGGTGATCGACGAAGCCGAAATGTTGCGTCTGCTGGGAGATTAACATGGATAAAGCGCAGCTCGTCGAGATTGCCAATACGGAAATGCCGTTTGGCAAATATAAAGGTCGTCGCCTGATTGACGTGCCGGAAGAGTATTTGCTGTGGTTTGCCCGCAAGGATCAGTTTCCTGCCGGGCATCTTGGCGAGCTGATGGTGTTAACCTTGTTGATTAAAACCGAAGGGCTGACCCAGTTGGTTCAGCCCTTAAAGCAGCCGCGTTAAGCTTCAGAGGCGCGGGCTTTCTCCTGCGCCTGCAAGGCTTCTGCCTGCCGTTTATAGCGTCGTGCCATCACGGCGCAAACCATCAGCTGAATCTGATGGAAAATCATCAGCGGCAGCACCATAATCCCCAGAATTGACGTCGGGAAGAGAATATTGGCCATCGGAATGCCGTTTGCCAGACTCTTTTTCGAGCCGCAGAAAACAATCGTGATTTCATCGGCCTTGTTAAAGCCGCAGCGGCGGGCGACGAAAATGTTGACCGCAATGACGATAGCCAGCAGTACCAGGCTGACGACGACGATGAACAGCAGCGAACCAACTCCCACTTTATGCCAGATCCCGTTAACCACCGCTTCGCTAAACGCCGAGTAGACCACCAGCAGAATCGAGGTCTGGTCAGTTTTTGAGATCCACTTTTTATGCCGCGCCACCCAATCGCCAATCCACGGACGAGACAGGTGACCAAGCACAAACGGCAGCAGCAGCTGCAGCATAATTTTCCCGACCTGCTCTACGCTCCCTCCCGCACCGTGCAGGTTCATCAGCAACCCGACCAGCAACGGCGAAACAAAGATCCCCAGCAGGCTTGACGCCGATGCCGAACAGACGGCCGCCGCGACGTTACCACCAGCCAGTGAGGTAAAGGCAATCGCCGACTGGACGGTGGCGGGCAGGATGCACAGATAAATAAAGCCGGTATACAGCGCCGGGTCGACGTTAATGGGTGCCCACCAGGCGAACAGTACCCCTAAAACCGGGAAGACCACAAAGGTGCTGCACATGACCCACAGGTGTAAACGCCAGTGGCTTCCCCCGGCGACGATTGCCTCGCGGGAGAGTTTGGCACCATGCATGAAAAACAGCAGCGCGATGGCGGCGGTGGTCAGATACTCAAAGAAGGGGACAAAGTTGCCGCGGGCCGGGAAAAAAGAGGCCAGCAGCACTACGGTCACGAGGGTAAGGGTAAATGGATCAAGAATGCGGAAAAGTTTCATAAACGCTCCTGAAAATCGATATCGCTATTGTGCTTTTTCTATTTTGAGAAATAAAATTGATTTATTGCATCTATTCATGAATAAAAGAGATGAATTACTCACTACGTCAGTTAAAGGTCTTCGTTACCGTTGCGCGGGTAAAGAGTTTCAGCCGGGCAGGGGAGATTATCGGCCTCAGCCAGTCTGCGGTCAGCCATAGCGTAAAAGAGCTGGAACACCAGACCGGCGTGCGGTTGCTTGACCGTACCACCCGGGAGGTGGCGCTGACGGAAGCCGGGCAGCAGCTGGCCGGTCGCCTTGAACGTCTTCTGGATGAGCTAAACAGTACGCTGCGTGATGCCGGGCGGGTAGGGCAACAGCTTTCGGGAACCGTCCGCGTTGCCGCCAGCCAGACGATTTCAGCACACCTGATCCCGCAATGTATCGCACACAGCAATCAGCGTTACCCGGAGATAAGTTTTGTCCTCCACGATCGCCCTCAGCAATGGGTTCTGGAGAGTATTCGCCAGGGCGACGTAGATTTCGGCATCGTTATCGATCCCGGCTCTGCAACCGATTTGCAGTGCGAAACGGTGCTGGCCGAACCTTTTTTACTGCTCTGTCGCCAGGATCATCCTTTTGCTTCCAGGGCCTCGGTGAGCTGGCAGGATCTTCAGGGGCAGCGCCTGGTATTACAGGATTATGCTTCCGGCAGTCGTCCGCTGATTGATGCGGCGTTACAGCATTTTTCGATCGAGGCGACCATTGTGCAGGAAATTGGTCATCCTGCGACTCTGTTTCCGATGGTGGAGTCTGGGATTGGCATCAGTATTCTGCCCGCGCTGGCATTGCCGCTTCCGCAAGGCAGTCAGTTAGTGGTGAAGCGATTGACGCCGATTGTGGAACGACAGCTGATGCTGGCGCAGCGTAAGAACCGGTCGTTGTCGACTGCCGCGCAGGCGCTGTGGGAAGTGGTGCGTGAAGAGGGGCAAAATCTGACGTCAGCTCGTATGCAGGATCCGCTGTATCAACGATAAGTCGGTTAAGTCGACGGGATTGTTTCAGGAGGTGATGGGTCGTGCAGGATGACTCGCTTCGCTCGCCCTTCGGGCCGTCGCCGCAAGCGGCGCCGTTGTCTCACTTCGTTCGACTCGAACCTGCTGCAGGTTCTCATCCTACACGAATGACGCATAGCAAAAAGGCGCCTTTAGGGCGCCTTTCTACATTGGTGGGTCGTGCAGGATTCGAACCTGCGACCAATTGATTAAAAGTCAACTGCTCTACCAACTGAGCTAACGACCCGAAGTGGTGGGTGATGACGGGATCGAACCGCCGACCCCCTCCTTGTAAGGGAGGTGCTCTCCCAGCTGAGCTAATCACCCACTTCGGTACTTCAAATTTTAACAAGAAATCCAGCTGGCGAGAAAGTGGTGGGTGATGACGGGATCGAACCGCCGACCCCCTCCTTGTAAGGGAGGTGCTCTCCCAGCTGAGCTAATCACCCACTTCTCAATTTCTTGTTACACGGCGGAGACTACCTAAGTAGTGGTGGGTGATGACGGGTTCGAACCGCCGACCCCCTCCTTGTAAGGGAGGTGCTCTCCCAGCTGAGCTAATCACCCCCGCTGTGTGGAGTCGCATTATAGGGAGAGTTGAAAATGAGTCAACGCCTTTTCTAAATAATTTGTTTGTTCGTCGTAAAATTAGCCAATGCGATCGTTAAAGCGGCTGTGGCGCATGATTTATAAACAAAAATAGCAAAGCGTGACGTTCAGACCTGAACAACATTGAGGAATCAGCCCACAGTGTTAGAATAATCACCCATAAATACCCACGGACTCTGCCGGTTGTCGGCATCTTTATAAACGTAAGGCCAATTCATGAAAATCAAAACTCGCTTCGCGCCCAGCCCGACAGGCTATCTGCACGTTGGCGGCGCGCGTACTGCTCTCTATTCCTGGCTTTTTGCTCGTCATAACGGCGGTGAGTTTGTACTGCGTATTGAAGACACCGATCTTGAGCGCTCAACGCCGGAAGCAATTGAAGCCATCATGGATGGGATGAACTGGCTGAACCTGGAGTGGGACGAAGGTCCGTACTTCCAGACAAAACGTTTTGACCGCTACAACAGCGTTATTGATGAGATGCTGGAAGCGGGAACAGCGTATAAATGCTACTGCTCCAAAGAGCGTCTGGATGCGCTGCGTGAAGAGCAGATGGAGAAGGGCGAAAAGCCGCGTTATGACGGACGCTGCCGCCACGGTCACGAACATCATGCTGATAACGAGCCGTGCGTGGTGCGTTTTGCTAACCCGCAGGACGGTTCGGTCATTTTTGATGACCAGATCCGTGGGCCAATCGAGTTTAGCAACCAGGAACTGGACGATCTGATCATTCGTCGTACTGATGGTTCCCCGACCTACAACTTCTGCGTGGTGGTGGATGACTGGGATATGGAGATCACCCACGTGATCCGTGGCGAAGACCATATCAACAACACCCCGCGTCAGATCAACATCCTGAAAGCGCTGAATGCACCTGTCCCGGTGTATGCCCACGTTTCGATGATTAATGGCGATGATGGTAAAAAACTCTCCAAGCGCCATGGTGCAGTCAGCGTCATGCAGTATCGCGATGATGGCTATCTGCCGGAAGCGCTGCTGAACTACCTCGTGCGTCTGGGCTGGTCCAGCGGCGATCAGGAGATCTTCAGCCGTGAAGAGATGATCAAGCTGTTCTCGCTGGGTGCGGTAAGCAAATCTGCCAGCGCGTTCAACACCGACAAACTGCTGTGGCTGAACCATCACTACATCAACTCGATGGCGCCGGAATATGTGGCGACCTACCTGCAGTGGCACATTGAGCAGGCAAATATCGATACCCGCAACGGTCCGCAGCTGTCTGAGCTGGTTACTCTGCTGGGTGAACGTTGCAAAACGCTGAAAGAGATGGCGGCAAGCTGCCGTTACTTCTATGAAGAGTTTGACGAGTTTGATGCTGACGCCGCGAAGAAACACCTGCGCCCGGTTGCGCGTCAGCCGCTGGAAGTGGTGCGTGATAAACTTTCCGCTCTCAGCGACTGGACGGCAGAAAACGTCCACCACGCCATTCAGGCGACGGCAGATGAGCTGGAAGTGGGGATGGGTAAAGTCGGGATGCCGCTGCGTGTAGCGGTAACGGGCGCTGGCCAGTCACCGGCTCTTGATGTGACGGTTCATGCGATCGGTAAAATCCGTAGCGTAGAACGTATTAACAGAGCGCTGGCATTTATTACAGAACGCGAAAGCCAGTAATTCTGATTGCGGGCTTAATAAAACGGCGGGTTATCTCCTGCCGTTTTTTTTTGCTTATTTCTGGCTGACAATGCCCAGTCGTGACAAAAAGCCGCTGATCCCTTCGCGGGCAAGTAGATCCCGTAGGTGCTGCTGTTCTTTGGTCGTCATCAGATGTAGCGTTTCGGTGATCTGCCGCCAGATGGCATCGGTTTCGCTTACGACATAATGACTGGAGGGTTCTGCCAACTGATAGTCGGTAAGCAAATGCCGCAGTGCGGGTATGTTGGCCAGAAAATCGAGGACCGGCTTATCAATCACGATAAGACGCGCGCGGCCACCTTTCACTCCGGGAATAGCCTCCGTGCGCCAGTGTTGTTCTCTGACCCAACGATTAATCGTCTGTCTGGCAAGGCCAAGACAATCCGCCAGCTCTGCTGGGGTCATTTTATCTTTTAGTTTCATCATGATGTTACTGGTCACGAATATCCAGACGCTGGAGTAGCCCGGTGATGCCTTCACGCAAAAGTAATGACATCAGCTGTTTTTGTTCACCTGGGGTCATTTCTTTACTGAGCGTCAGGAGCAAAGGTTCAAGGTCACTTTCGACTGTAGAATAAGAAGGGGCTGGCTCTACCACGCGTTGGGCGCTGCGTATAAATGCTTTTACTTGCTCATTTACGTGCACGAGACGTGCCTTTCCGCCTTGTACTCCAGGCCGGGGGGAGGTTTGCCACCCCTCTTTACGTACCCATTTATTGATTGTCTGCCGACTGAAGCCAGTAAGGTGGGCGATTTCTTCAGGTGTCATTCGTTCCTTGAGCATACTATTTCCTGAGTAAATATGTGGGAATTAGTTGTCCATGTTATAGCATCCTTTTACATGAAAGGGTGACATGTTTAACGTCTACCTGCGATAAGGTTCGCAATGTCAGCGAGTTGCCTGCTTTTTCAGCGATCAAATGACGAGGGGACATTTTGCCGTTGACACCAGATGAAGGAATTCATATTATGCCGCCCGTCAACACGACACGTTTTACGGTTAGGGGCTATAGCTCAGCTGGGAGAGCGCTTGCATGGCATGCAAGAGGTCAGCGGTTCGATCCCGCTTAGCTCCACCAAAATTCGAAACCCTCGCTACGGCGGGGGTTTTTTGTTTTCGCCATCCACTGTAAGCCTGTTTCAGGTTAAGTCAGAATTTCACAACCTTTAGAATAAAGTGTAATTTAAGATTCTTCCTCGGGTAAATTACTTGCCTGGTATAATTATTCATTTTAATATTTCTCTTGATGAAATAATGTTCCCGTGCGCTGGAGTTTTGATTAACAATAATGATAGCTAAATTTAACATTAATATTAGAAAAACTTTACTCGCGCTCATTGTTTGTTTGATCTCTATTCCATTAGCCCGATTTATTTCACCTGTAGCCCTTGTTGACGGAAATGAAGTATTCCTCGCCTGGCTGCCATTAAGCATGATGTATGCTGTGATATTTATTTTCGGCCGCTATGCTGTCGCCCCATTAATTATTGCCTTTGCCATTACCAATCATTTTATTCTTTCGGTGACGCCGTTGCAGGCGGTGCTCATATTATTCTGTCAGCTGTTTTCAGTACTGGTGTCGTGCCTGATTGTCCGGGCGCTGGTGGGCTCGCGCTGGCGTGCTGGCTTCTCTGCCAGGCTGATGGGGATGCGGATCTTCTGGGGGGGCTTTTTTTCCCCGATACTGATGAAATTAACGATGTATCTGGTGGGCGTCTATTTTTCTTTTCCACTAAGCATATCCAGTTATTTCAAAGGGATGCCGGCAATTTACACCATAATTGATATCCAAAGTTTGATTGGTGCAGCGTTAATATTTACGACGTTTTTCTATTATCCAATGCGGATGGTTATCAATCCACATTATGCCAAAGTATTCTGGCGTCGACATTGCCAACCGTGGATGACCCGGAAACGTCGGGCCTTTACGCTGTATTGGTTTATGGCGCTGGCGGCAATATTGCTGGTGCTCTGTGCACCTTATAATTCTGATTATATTGCCGGTTATTTAGTGCCGCTGATCTTCATTCTTTATTTTATTGGCATTCGGCGTCTTGGAAATGTATTAATTCGCATTTCGTGGTCTGTGTCGGCCTTTTTGTTGGTGGTCTATAACCGCAATTTTCTCCAGGGCGTACAGACTGAGTATTCAATGTCGTTCGTGCTGTCCGTGCTGATCTCCTTCACCATCTGTCTGTTTTATATGGTTGATATTTATGGGCAGAATGAAAGAATCAAGATCAGATGGCGCGACCAGGCGCAAGAAGACCCGTTAACCGGGTTGCCCAATCTGCGTGCGCTGGAGTGCTATTTGCGCCAGGAGGGTGACTTCATCATCAGCAGCCTGCGGATCGCGAATCTGGATTTCCTCAGCCGCCATTACGGTATGATGATGCGGGTGCATTGCAAACGGCAAATTGCCAGTAAGATACAGCCGTTACTCGGGGGGAAAGACGGCCTGTTTCAGCTACCCGGAAGTGAGCTATTGCTGGTATTAAGCGGGCCAGAACCCGCGGCCCGGTTGGGACACATTGTCGCCATGCTCAATCACAAGAAATACAGCTGGCACAACCAGACGCTGGAATTAGAGTTTGGCGCCGCCTGGGGGCAATACCGTGGCGTAGAAGAAGAGCTTCACCCGATGCTGGGTCAACTGAGCTGGCTGTCAGAGCAGGCCGGGACCGGTCATCAGGTGCTGGCGCTGGATGCGGCGCAAGAGCATGTATCTGACCAGACCAGCGAACAGGTGCGGATGCTTACTCTGGTGAAGCGCGCGCTCAATGAACGCGATCTGCTACTGTATGCTCAGCCTATCCAGAATGCGGCCGGGGAAGGGTACTACGAAATTCTGACGCGCATGCAATGCGGTAGCACGACGATTACACCGGACCAGTTCATTCCCCTGATTGTTCAGTTCAACCTGAGCCAGCGTTTTGACATGCTGGTGCTGGAGACGCTCTTCAGTACCTTACACCAGCATCCAGGGCAGCACTTCTCCGTCAATTTATTGCCTTACACGCTGATGCAAAAC
Organism: Klebsiella sp. B345; assembly: GCF_051131735.1. NCBI lineage: Bacteria > Pseudomonadati > Pseudomonadota > Gammaproteobacteria > Enterobacterales > Enterobacteriaceae > Klebsiella > Klebsiella sp. B345. Next base: position 1,611,572 of record NZ_CP180443.1, on the reverse strand, counting down.
AATAGCGCAGCGCAGATTATCGCCCTGTTTAAACGTTATCAGCTGTCGCCGGAGGCCATCACCATTGAGATCACCGAAGAGCAGGCGTTCAGCGATGCAGGGGAAAGCATGTATAACATTCAACAGCTACGGGACTTTGGCTGTGCCATCGCCATTGATGACTTTGGCACCGGCTATGCGAACTTTGAACGGTTAAAGCGGCTGCAGGCGGATATCGTCAAGATTGATGGCTGCTTTGTACGCGATCTCGGGCGCGACCCGCTGGATGCCATCATGATTAAATCCATCATTGATGTAGCGAAAGTCAAAAACCTGTCGGTGGTTGCTGAGTTTGTTGAGACAGAACAGCAGAAAGAGACGCTGCTGGCGTTAGGCGTCGACTATTTACAGGGATATTTAATCGGTAAGCCACGTCCGCTTAGCGAACTACGGGCGTAAAAAAGCCGGGACGAGCCCGGCTTTTCGGCATTGGTTGAGATTACAGAACCAGCGCCGCGATAGAAGCAGAGAGCACGCTCACCAGCGTGGAACCGTACACCAGCTTCAGACCAAAGCGGGAAACGACGTTACCCTGCTCTTCGTTCAGGCCTTTAATCGCCCCGGCAATAATCCCGATAGAAGAGAAGTTAGCGAAGGAGACCAGGAAGATAGAGATAATGCCTTCAGCGCGCGGAGAGAGCGTGCTGGCAATTTTCTGCAGATCCATCATCGCGACGAACTCATTCGAAACCAGCTTGGTCGCCATGATACTGCCCACCTGGAGCGCTTCACCCGCCGGAACACCCATCACCCAGGCAACTGGATAGAAGATGTAGCCCAGAATCCCCTGGAAGGAGATGCTGTAGCCGAACCAACCGGTAACGGTAGCGAACAGGGCGTTCAGCGCGGAAATCAGGGCGATAAAACCGATCAGCATGGCAGCAACGATAATCGCTACTTTAAAGCCTGCCAGAATATATTCACCCAGCATTTCAAAGAAGCTCTGACCTTCGTGCAGGTTGGACATCTGCAGGTTTTCTTCACTTTCTTCCACGCGATAAGGGTTAATCAGCGACAGCACGATAAAGGTACTGAACATGTTGAGCACCAGTGCAGCAACCACATATTTTGGCTGCAGCATGGTCATGTACGCGCCGACGATAGACATGGAAACGGTCGACATTGCGGTCGCGGCCATGGTGTACATGCGGTTGCGTGACATTTTGCCCAGGATATCTTTATAGGCGATAAAGTTTTCCGACTGTCCCAGAATCAGCGAGCTGACGGCGTTGAAGGATTCCAGCTTGCCCATGCCGTTAACTTTAGACAGCACGGTACCAATCGCGCGAATGACGATCGGCAGGATACGGATGTGCTGCAGAATACCGATCAGCGCGGAGATAAAGACGATAGGGCACAGTACTTTCAGGAAGAAGAAGGCCAGGCCTTTGTCGTTCATGTTACCGAAGACGAAGTTGGTCCCTTCGTTGGCAAAGCCGAGCAGCTTTTCGAACATCTCGGAGAAGCCTTTCACGAAACCCAGACCAACATCGGAGTTCAGGAAGAACCATGCCAGCAAGACTTCAATAACAAGTAATTGAATAATATAACGAATGCGAATTTGCTTACGGTTATGACTGACCAAAAGGGCCAGTATAGCCACCACTACGATCGCGAGAATAAAATGCAAGACGCGGTCCATATTTGCTCCAAATATGAGGCAGGTTAAATTTCTTTGCACATTCTATGTAACAAGGACAAAGAAAACGAGATCAAATCCACACTATTGCAAGGAACTGTGACCAGTGATTGAAATAGTGATCAAACATACATTTTTGTTATGTTGCGTAAAGGTTTTAAAAGTTGCTTAGATTGTACTACTCTGTGATCTGGCGAGGTGCAATTCCATCCATACCCGTTTTTCGTTGTTAGCCGCTATCGTTCCCCCCTATCAAAGCAATAATGACTATCTTTCCAAATGAACTTGATAAGCATTCGCATTTTGATAGCATGAAACATAGCAAAGGCTATATTTCAGAGGCAGAAAATGACAGGCACTCGCGTTGAGAATAGCAGCGGTCGCGCAGCGCGCAAGATGAAGCTCGCATTGATGGGGCCTGCGTTCATTGCTGCCATTGGTTATATCGATCCCGGCAACTTTGCCACCAATATCCAGGCCGGGGCCAGTTTTGGTTATCAGCTGCTGTGGGTCGTGGTGTGGGCTAATTTGATGGCAATGCTGATTCAGGTGCTGTCGGCAAAGCTTGGCATTGCGACCGGTAAAAATCTGGCGGAGCAAATCCGCGATCACTACCCGCGTCCGGTGGTGTGGTTTTATTGGGTGCAGGCGGAAATCATCGCCATGGCTACCGATTTGGCTGAATTTATCGGGGCGGCGATTGGCTTCAAGCTGATACTCGGTATATCGCTGTTGCAGGGGGCTGTCCTCACCGGAATTGCCACCTTCCTGATCCTGATGCTTCAGCGTCGCGGGCAAAAGCCGCTGGAGAAAGTCATCGGCGGATTACTGCTGTTTGTTGCCGTCGCCTATATTGTTGAACTGATCTTCTCACGACCGGCGCTGGCGCCGCTGGCGAAGGGGATGATTGTTCCAGGCCTGCCCAATAACGAAGCGGTTTTCCTGGCGGCCGGTGTGCTGGGCGCAACGATAATGCCGCACGTTATCTATCTGCACTCCTCGTTAACCCAGAATCTGCACGAAGGCACACGCAAAGAGCGTTATCACGCCACTCGCTGGGACGTGGCGATTGCCATGACCATTGCCGGGTTTGTTAATCTGGCGATGATGGCCACGGCGGCGGCGGCTTTTCACTTTAATGGTCATACGGGCATTGCCAATCTTGATGAGGCCTACCTGACGCTGGAGCCGCTGTTAAGTCATGCGGCGGCGACCATATTTGGCCTGAGCCTGGTGGCTGCCGGTCTGTCATCGACCGTGGTGGGCACGCTGGCAGGGCAGGTGGTGATGCAGGGGTTTATTCGTTTTCATATTCCGCTGTGGTTCCGCCGTTTAGTCACCATGCTGCCATCCTTTATTGTGATTATGATCGGGCTGGACCCGACCCGCATTCTGGTGATGAGCCAGGTGCTGCTCAGTTTTGGTATCGCGCTGGCGCTGGTTCCGCTGCTGATTTTTACCAGCAATGCGCAGTTAATGGGCGAGCTGGTGAATACGCAGTGGATTAAACGACTGGGCTGGGTGATTGTCGCCGTCGTGGTATTACTGAACGGCTGGTTACTGGTGGGAACGGTACTTGGATTGTAATTGCACTGATGGAAATAATTCGGGGAGCCTTGTGGCTCCCCGAGATGTTTAATGATGGCCATGATCGTGTCCGCGGCCACCGCCTGGACCTCGTCCCCAACCGTCGTGACGGTCGCGACGATCGTTCCAGCCTTCGCGATAACCACGCTCGTAAGCATTGCGTTTATCCCAGCCGCGATGGCGCCCGTTGTCATGGTGGCGCCAGCGATTATCACGCCATTCATAATTACGACGCCAGTAATCGCGGTCTCGCCAACCGCCGCCGTCCCAGTAGTTACCGTAATTATCACGATCGCCTATTTGTAATTTTACAGATGGCAGCAGGGTGATTTCTCCGGCGTTGGCAACCAGTGGCGTTGAAGCCAAAAGCACTGCTGCCAGAATCAGTGACCTGAACATACTCTTCTCCTTCACGATCGGGGCCTGAGAGCCTGATAAATAGGCTCTCATTGGGCCTGTTAACGTGATATTACGGGGCGGTAAAGCGCCGTAGCATTGGAGGAACTCCTAAATCACGGATAAGAGCACTTTTTGCTAAAGGAAAATTTGCTTTACGCCGCCAGGATCGCGTCAATTTTCGCGCACTCTTCCGCGCTAAAAAGCCGGTTGCCCAGCATGCCGACAGCATCATCAAGCTGTGCGGTTTTGCTGGCGCCAATCAGTACCGAAGTCACTTTTTCTTCCCGCAATACCCAGGCAAGCGCCATCTGCGAGAGCTTTTGTCCACGGGCCTGAGCAAGCGCGTCCAGCTGGCGTACTTTCTCCAGCTTCGCGTCGGTCAGCTGATCCGCTTGCAGGAAGCGACTGCCGCTGGCGGCGCGAGAATCGGCCGGTATACCGTGTAAATAGCGATCCGTCAGTTGACCTCCTGCCAGCGGTGAAAACGCTATGCTTCCTACCCCTGCCGTCTGCAGAAAATCAAGCAGTCCGTCCTCAACCCAGCGCTCAAGCATCGAATATTTCGGCTGATGAATCAGGCACGGCGTGCCTAGGTCGTTGAGAATATTCACCGCTTCAGCGGCCTGCTCAAGGGGATAGTTGGAGAGCCCGACATACAGCGCTTTACCCTGACGGACAAGATGGTCCAGCGCGCGCATGGTTTCCTGCAGCGGCGTTTCCGGATCCGGGCGGTGATGATAGAAGATATCGACGTACTCCAGCCCCATTCGCTTCAGGCTTTGATCGAGGCTGGACACCAGATATTTACGCGAGCCCCAGTCGCCATAAGGCCCGTCCCACATGGTGTAGCCGGCTTTGCTGGAGATAATCAGCTCATCGCGGTAGGGCAAGAAATCTTCCCGCAGGATACGGCCAAAATTGCTCTCCGCCGAACCCGGAGGCGGCCCGTAATTATTGGCTAAATCGAAATGGGTGATGCCGAGATCAAAAGCATGGCGAAGCAGTTGGCGGCTGGTTTCCACCCGCGTTTCGTCACCAAAGTTATGCCACAGACCGAGTGAAATTGCCGGCAGCTTTAAGCCGCTGCGGCCACAGCGGCGGTATTCCATCGTCTGGTATCGCGCCGAATTTGCCTGGTAAACCATACTTCCTCCGTAGACAGAACAGGTAGTGTATACGTTTACACTAAAGAATGTTCTGCGCAGAGTACACTCCCCACTGGCGTAAATTTTGCTTTCCACTGTGAATATTGATCACAATCTGGACAGTTCGATCGCTTATTCAATACTCAAATTACCTGCAACGGGATTGGAGTATGGAAATGCAACCGACTTACACCATTGGTGATTATCTGCTGGATCGTCTCGTAGATTGCGGCATAGACCGCTTGTTTGGCGTACCCGGAGATTACAATTTACAGTTCCTCGACCGCGTTATTGCCCATGCTGCGTTGGGATGGGTTGGTTGTGCGAATGAGCTGAACGCCGCCTATGCCGCCGATGGATATGCACGTATTAAAGGGGCTGGCGCGTTGCTGACAACCTATGGCGTCGGCGAGCTGAGCGCGCTTAACGGCGTAGCCGGCAGCTATGCCGAGCATGTTCCGGTTCTGCATATTGTCGGGGCACCCTGTACCGGCTCACAGCAGCGGGGGGAGCTTCTGCACCATACCCTGGGCGACGGCGATTTTACGCACTTTGCCCGCATGAGCGAGCAGATCACCTGTACCCAGGCCACCCTGACGGCAGAGAACGCCTGCCATGAAATCGATCGCGTGCTGAGCGAGATGCTAACGCACCATCGCCCCGGTTATTTAATGCTGCCGGCCGACGTGGCCAAAGCAAAAGCCACGCCGCCGGCTCGTCGTTTGACAATAGAAGGGCCCCCTGCCGATGAAAACCAGTTAGCAGGCTTCCGTGAACACGCCGGACAGATGCTGCGCAGCAGTCGCCGGGTATCGCTGCTGGCTGATTTTCTTGCTCAGCGTTATGGACTGCAGGATACGCTGAGAGCGTGGGTGGCGAAAACGCCGATGGCGTGCGCCACCATGCTGATGGGTAAAGGGTTGTTTGATGAACAACAGCGCGGTTTTGTGGGTACCTACAGCGGGATTGCCAGCGCGGTATCCACGCGTGAAGCCATTGAAAATGCCGATACTATCATCTGTGTCGGGACCCGCTTTACCGATACCATCACCGCCGGATTCACCCAGCATTTACCGCAGGAGCGGACGATCGAGATCCAGCCTTTCGCCGTCAGAGTCGGGGACCACTGGTTCAGTCGTATCCCTATGGATCAGGCGCTTGGGGTGTTGATGACCTTATCCTCCAGCCTGGCCGCAGAATGGTCGATGCCGACCTGTCATGCGCCGGAAGTAGCCTGCGCAGCGAGTGGGTCTCTCACCCAGGAGAATTTCTGGAGTACCGTCCAGGAACAGCTGCGCCCGGGCGATATTATTCTGGCGGATCAGGGAACCGCGGCGTTTGGCGTTGCGGCGCTGAAACTTCCCTCTGATGCCACCTTGCTGGTCCAACCGCTATGGGGCTCCATTGGATTTACCCTACCTGCCGCCTACGGCGCGCAGACCGCGGCGCCGGGCAGGCGAGTGGTGTTGATTGTGGGCGACGGGGCGGCGCAGCTGACCATTCAGGAGCTGGGCTCCATGTTGCGGGATAAACAAAACCCGCTGATTCTGCTGCTCAATAACGAAGGCTACACCGTTGAGCGCGCGATACATGGGCCGGAGCAGCGTTATAACGATATCGCGCTGTGGGACTGGAACCGTCTGCCAGAGGCTTTTGCTCCTGATGTTCCTTCCCGGTGCTGGCGCGTGACGGATACGCAAGCTCTGGAGGACGCGATAAGCGACAGCGTTGGCTCAGATAAGCTGACGCTGGTGGAAGTCATGCTGCCGAAAATGGACATCCCTGATTTCCTGAGGGCGGTCACCCAGGCGCTGGAGGAGCGAAACAGCCGCGTTTAGTCGTTCCGGTGCCTGGCGATCATCAACGGCTTCCCGGCCAGCAGTAGCCAGGCCGGGAGCATCACGATACACAGCAGCGGTAACAGCGTGGTGTCGGGCACCACTACTGCGGCCATAAAAAGACTCAGCCAGCCATCGCGGGTCACCACCAGCGTCATGCCAAGGATGGCGCAGGAGACGGTAATCGCTGCCGGCACCGCATCAACGTGAGCGTGCAGCATTAAGCCCAGCGCCACGCCGACGAACACCGCAGGGAAAATGCGCCCACCGCGAAAACCACTGGCGGCCGCAATCACCAGGGCCGCCAGTTTCACTAGTGCAATCAGCAAAAAGTCGCCTGATGTCAGCGTCTGGCTCACGGCGATTTGCTGCATTTCATCCAGCCCTTTGAACAGCGTGATATGGCCACCCAGGGCGCCAAGGATCCCTAGCAACAAGCCGCCGAGGCCCAGGACTAACACCGGGTTTTTCAGGCTATTCATCAGCGCGTGCAATCGCGGTAAACACCAAACGGCCACCATGCCGACGGCGATGGCGATAAGGGTCACAATCGCGCCGCTGAAGATATCGACCAGATGCATTTGCGAATATACGGGGATCGGCAACGAGAAACTCGGGTGGAAGAACATATCGGTGGTCAGGGCACCAGCTGCTGCCGCAAGCAGAGGAGCGAACAGCCGGTCCCACAGCGGCACGTCGTTGCTGCTATTGAGGGTTTGCGAAAAGATCAGCGCGGCGGCCACCGGCGTGCCAAACAGGGCGCCGATAGTGCCGGAGGCGGCAAGAATGGTCCAGTCTAGCGAACTGACGCGGGGGAACAGACGGGAGCCCACCGCCACCGCCAGCGCAATATTCATCACCATAATCGGATGTTCTGGCCCGAGGCTGACGCCACCGGCGAGGCCGAGCACTAATGCCGCCACCAGGCCCGGCAGCGCCGCGGTATGAATGGGCTCGCCGATTAACGCTTCAGTGGCCGGGTCCGGCCCGGCATGTCCGGGGCTAAAACGCACGATCAGACCGACGGCGATACCCGTCAGCGTCAGAATCGCGATGATCCACAACGGGCCGCTGGCGTCGATGCCTAAACCCGACGGCACGCTGGACCACAGGAAATGCTGCAAGATGGCCGCAATCTTCATCGTCACAATCAATACCAGGCTGGAAGCGATACCAATAATGACGGCCGGTATCGCTAACAACAGCATTGTTCTTGCACGCGGATGCAGCATGAAGCATTTCCTTTTAAAGTCGTAAATTACGATTTTGCACTTGCGCTTCAGAGAGCGTCGATGCAAATGGTGCTGAAACGAGAAACTTACGATGGTGCCTGACGATCCCCGAAGATGAACGGAGTCATTTTGCACAGATTACAACCTAAATGTGATACAGGTCGCTAAACTGTGGGCACTTATACGTTGGTCGTTGTTGTTAAGGCATCATGAATTTACAGTGTGCCAAAAGAATCATTTTGACTTTAGTGGAGCCGTAACGGAATGACAAAATTTGCTTTAGTAGGAGACGTCGGCGGGACCAATGCCCGACTGGCATTATGCGACATGGCCAGTGGGGAAATTTCCCAGGCAAAAACCTATTCCGGGCTCGATTATCCCAGTCTTGAGGCTGTGGTGCGCGTCTATCTGGACGAGAAGGGCGTTGCTGTTGAGGATGGCTGCATTGCGATTGCCTGTCCGATCACCGGTGACTGGGTGGCGATGACCAACCATACCTGGGCGTTCTCTATCGCCGAAATGAGAGAAAATCTCGGCTTTTCGCACCTGGAAATCATCAACGATTTTACCGCGGTCTCAATGGCTATCCCGATGCTCAAAGCTGAACACCTGATTCAGTTTGGCGGAACCGCACCGGTCGAAGGCAAACCCATTGCGGTCTACGGTGCCGGCACTGGCCTTGGCGTTGCCCATCTGGTCCACGTCGACAAGCGCTGGGTGAGCCTGCCGGGCGAAGGCGGGCACGTTGATTTCGCGCCAAACAGCGAAGAAGAGGGCATTATTCTGCAGGAGTTGCGCGCGGAACTGGGGCATGTTTCTGCCGAGCGCGTGTTGTCTGGTCCGGGGCTGGTCTATCTGTATCGGGCAATCGTGAAAGCGGATGGCCGCCTGCCAGAAAATCTCCAGCCGAAAGATGTCACCGAACGCGCGCTGGCCGACACCTGTATTGATTGCCGTCGTGCGCTGTCGCTGTTCTGCGTCATTATGGGGCGTTTCGGTGGTAACCTGGCGCTGAATCTGGCGACCTTTGGTGGGGTGTACATTGCCGGCGGCATTGTGCCTCGTTTCCTTGAGTTCTTTAAGGCTTCCGGCTTCCGCGGTGGTTTTGAAGATAAAGGGCGTTTTAAATCCTTTGTTCAGGATATTCCCGTCTACCTGATCGTCCACGATAATCCCGGCCTGCTGGGTTCCGGGGCGCATCTGCGTCAGACGCTGGGGCAGATTCTCTAACCCTGCCTCAGATAGCCCGTTCCGGCAAGATAACGCCCGGGCGGGCTATACGCTGCTCACTACAGATGCATCAGTTGGCGAAATTCTTTGACCTTGCTGCGGCTGACCGGCACCTGAAATTCCAGATCGCGTAAGCGCAGAATGTAGGTATTGTTGAACCACGGCTCAATCTCACGAATTTTATTCAGGTTAACGCAGTAGGAGCGGTGGCAGCGGAAGAAGTGCGCTGGCGGCAACTTGCTGCAGAATTCCGTAATGTTCATCGGCATCACGAACGATTCCCGCCGGGTGTAGACAAACGTCATTTTTTCATGCGCTTCGGCGTAATAAATATCGTGGATGCTGGTCACGATAATTCGTTCGTCTTTGATCAGATTGATGGTGTCATTTTCACGCTGCGGATTGGGCGCAGTACCGGCACCGCTGGCCGTTTGCTGCTGTTGCTGCCAGGCGCTGGTCAGCTTCTGCAGCATGTTGATAATCCGCGACTCCTGGTACGGCTTGAGAATATAGTCGAACGCTTCCAGTTCAAAGGCCTCCACCGCATGCTCTTTCCAGGCGGTGATAAACACAATAAACGGTTTATGCGCGAACTGACTGATGTTCTGCGCCAGCAGAACGCCGTCCAGCGAGGGAATATTGATGTCGAGGAAAATCGCATCGACCTTGTTGTGCTGCAGAAATTTCAGGACATCCAGCCCGTCATCAAAGGTGGCGACAATCTCCATCTGGCTATGGGTGTTAATCAGCCAGGTAAGCTCCTGCTGCGCCGGAAATTCATCTTCAACAATGATAACTTTCATTTTTTCTCCGCTCATGGCAACAGGGACACCGGAGTCGGCTCAGAGACGAGCTTGTTGGGCACATAGAACGCAATCTCCGTTCCGGGGGTCATGCGGCGGATATGCAATCCTTCGCCATACAGCAATTTTACGCGATGATGCACGTTAAGCAGGCCAATCTTATTGCCCGGCATTTCATCGGCTTCCACTCGGGCAACCACCTCCGGATCGATGCCATTACCGGTATCGCGAACGCTAATACGCACCCGGTTGCCGCACTCGGTGATGCCAATAGTGACCACACCTTTCCCTTTGCACGGCTGGATCCCGTGGACGATAGCATTTTCTACCAGGGGTTGAATCAGCAGGCTTGGGATCACACAGCTGACTTCATCATCAATATCATAGATAACGGTCAGCTTATCGCCGAAGCGCGCCTGCTCGATGGCAATATAATCCTTGATTTGGTACAGCTCCCTTTTGATATCAATCTGTTCGTCGTCTTTTAATTCAATGTTATAGCGCAAATAGCGCGACAAATTAAAAATGAGCTGGCGCGCGGTGTCCGGATTCATGCGGATGGAGGATGAAATCGCATTGAGAGCGTTAAACAGAAAATGGGGGTTGATTTTGCTCTGTAAGGCGCGAAGTTCAGCTTTGTTGGCCATTTCCCGCAGTTGCTCTGCGCGCGAAACCTCCAACTGGGTGGAGATGATTTGTGACAGCCCGATGGCCATCTCCTGCAGTGACGAGGTGATGCGATGGGCATGGCAGTAATAGATTTTCAGCGTGCCGGTCACGATACCTTTTTCCCGCAGGGGGATCACCAGCATGGAGTGGATTTCCGGGGTTCGGTGCGCTTCATCATTGTTCTTAATGATGATTTTTCCACTTTCGATGGCCTGGCGGGTGGTGGGGCTGATGCTATTGTCATGGTCGTGATAGTTGCTTTCACCAAATCCGACGTAGGCCAGCACCCGGTCGGTGGTGGTGATCGCGACGGCATCGGCATTAATATCGCGGCGAATAATATCGCAGACCTGACGCAGCGATTCGCTGTTCACATGGCGAAAGAGCGGTAGTGTTTTATTGGCGATATCCAGCGCCAGTTTTGCCTGACGCGCCGCGCTGGCTTCTTTTTCCCCCTCCACGCTCTGCACCAGCAGAACGATAAAGCCGATGCAGACGCTGCCAAGGATCATTGGGATCCCGATTTTGGAGACAATATCGATCCCCAGCGAGAGCGAAGGCGCCCACAGTATTACGAGGATCATGGTTAGCGTTTCACAGAGCATGCCGGCGAGGATCCCAACTTTCCAGCGCTGCGCCTTCGGGACCTTACGGCTAATCAACCCTGACAGCAGCCCGGCGACAATACTGGTGATAAAGCAGGGCACGGCGGTGACGCCGTCGATATCGATAAGATAGCGGTGAACCCCCGCAATCACGCCGACGATGGCCCCGACCCAGGGACCAAACAGAATACCGCCAGACATCACGGCAATAATGCGCACGTTGACGAGGGAGCCTTCTACCGGTACCCCGGACCAGGTGCTGAACAGCGCAAACAGGGAAAAGATGGCGATAACCGCCAGCAGCTCTTTCGGCGTATGCGCCGATTTATGCAGCAGCTCGCGGAACAGGCGCAGGCGAATCAGGAAAAAAAGACAAATCAGCATCAGCGCCGCGCGGTCAAATACCGCCAGCAGCATAGTGAATATTTCGTGCATAAGTGCGCCGTATCTATCGCGGGAAAGCGACATGATAAAAAACCTGAGGTCAGAAGGCCAGCCGAAGAGGGCAGTGGCGAAGGGAATGAGGAAAAGTTGCACTAAAAAAAGGGGATTAACACCAAAGCCTGAGAGGAGGCGAAACGGGGAGCCTGAATGATAAAAACAGGTAATATAATAGATATTAATATGTTGCAGTCAATTTTCCTCCCGGCTAAATCGAGGAGCGCCCCTGCCGCATTTTTGGAAGGCGATACCCGTTTTTTTTGCCAGATATTATTTTTTGTTCACCCCCTCGACAGCATCATTTTTTTCGGGTTATTTTCTAAGCTTGTCGCACAGGCGACAGCGTCGCTCGGACGGTCCGGGCGCTAACGTTAATCTGAGGAATCTATGGCTGAATTCAGTCCTGAACGCCGTTTTACGCGTATCGATCGTCTGCCCCCGTACGTATTTAACATTACCGCTGAACTGAAAATGGCGGCGCGTCGGCGTGGCGAAGATATTATCGATTTCAGTATGGGCAACCCTGACGGGGCGACCCCGCCGCATATCGTGGAAAAACTCTGCACCGTTGCTCAACGGCCTGATACGCACGGCTACTCGACCTCGCGCGGTATTCCTCGCCTGCGTCGCGCAATTTCGCGCTGGTATCAGGATCGCTATAACGTCGACATCGATCCGGAATCGGAAGCGATTGTCACCATCGGCTCAAAAGAGGGGCTGGCACACCTGATGCTGGCGACACTGGATCATGGCGACACGGTGCTGGTGCCAAATCCGAGCTACCCGATTCATATCTATGGTGCGGTGATTGCTGGTGCCCAGGTACGCTCAGTGCCGCTGGTGGAGGGCGTTGATTTCTTCAACGAGCTAGAGCGTGCGATCCGCGAAAGCTACCCGAAACCGAAAATGATGATCCTTGGTTTCCCGTCCAACCCGACCGCGCAGTGCGTCGAGCTGGAATTCTTTGAAAAAGTGGTCGCGCTGGCGAAGCGTTACGATGTGCTGGTGGTCCACGATCTGGCCTATGCCGATATCGTGTATGACGGCTGGAAAGCGCCGTCGATCATGGAAGTCCCCGGCGCGCGCGATGTGGCGGTGGAATTCTTTACTCTCTCCAAAAGTTACAATATGGCCGGCTGGCGTATCGGTTTTATGGTGGGGAACAAAACCCTGGTTAACGCGCTGGCCCGAATTAAAAGCTATCACGACTACGGCACCTTCACGCCGTTACAGGTCGCGGCGATTGCGGCGCTGGAAGGCGATCAGCAGTGCGTGCGTGATATTGCAGAGCAGTACAAGCGCCGTCGTGATGTGCTGGTGAAAGGGCTGCATGAAGCAGGCTGGATGGTCGAGTGTCCGAAGGCGTCCATGTACGTGTGGGCGAAAATTCCGGAGCAGTATGCGGCGCTGGGCTCGCTGGAGTTTGCTAAAAAGCTGCTGCAGGATGCGAAAGTGTGCGTCTCTCCGGGCATTGGCTTCGGCGATTACGGCGACACTCATGTGCGCTTCGCTCTCATCGAAAACCGTGACCGTATCCGCCAGGCGATTCGTGGGATCAAATCAATGTTCCGCGCTGACGGGCTGCTCCCTGCTTCGGGCAAGTCGGGCGGCGAAAACCAGGAATAACCAGGCGAATCAAAGAATACCGGCAATAAAAAGGGAGCCTTCTGGCTCCCGTTTTTTTTGACGCTGACAGTGCTAGATCATCAGGGCAAAAGTACCGGCCCATACGATGACCATAAACGACACGCCCATAATAAAGTATTTCACGACTCATCACTCCGCGTTCTTGGCGAAACGCCTAAATGAATATAATTTTCATTGTTGATACTGATCTGTCGCGGTAAAACCAGACGATTCTGGCTGCTGCGGCAGATCGAAATTCTGTGCGATTAGGGCTCCAGATGGCGCTAATGTACGCCTAAAAAATCAGGGAAACAAGCGGCATTTTTTTATTAATTTTTAGTTACTTACGAGTGTCGTGATTCGGCGACACATTAATTTCATTCGGTAATAAATTCTATTCTGGCGACGGGTTTTTACCGCCGCGCGCTTACGGTGATAGCTGCTTGATTTTGGGATTTTTTCTATTGTGGGCATGACGCAGGGACGACGCGGAAAATCGTCCCGCGCCGCCGCCATTACCTGATTTAATCGCCGATCGGTTCCCGCTGTCGCCACTCCTGAGGATAGCGTGCAGGCACAAAACTGAAGGTCACCACGATCAGGGTGGCGACGCAAACGGCGTGAAACGTCCAGTCCAGTACATAATCGCCGCTCAGACTACGCAGCAGGCCTGCCAGCCACGGAGAGGCTCCGGCCACGATAAACCCGATCCCTTGCATAAATGCCACCAGCCGACCAGCGATTGCGGGTTGTCGGGCATGGTCGAGCGCCAGTACCAGGCACAGCGGAAAAGCGCCGCCTAACCCCACTCCGGCGCTGATGGCCCACAGCTGCGGCATCTGCAGCGGCAGCCAGATAAAACCGCAGAACCCCAGGAGCTGGAGGAGTAACGTCAGGATTAATAACCGGCGACGATCGTCGTGCCGGGCCAGCATTGGGATCAGCAGCGCGCCGGCGGTCTGGCCGATGGTCAATATTGCCAGCAGGGTACCGCTGAACTGGGCGCTATAGCCTGCCTGCATGTAATAAGGCGGCAGCCAGGCGATCAAACTGGTGTAGCCGCCGTTAATCAGGCCGAAGTAGACCCCAAGCGTCCAGGCGCGGCGATGGCGGAATACCGATACGGCAGCTCCTGATGTGGTCAACGTCGGGGCAGGCAGTTTTCGGCCGATCGCCCACCAGCCAAACAGCGCCGCGACGGCGGGCAGTGCCCACCAGGCAAGAGCGTCATGCCAGACGGCACTATGCAGGGCCAGCCAGGGCGTCAAGGCGGCGCCTAAACCGCCACCCCCCATCAGCGCGGCGGACCACAGCCCCATGACCTGCGGCGTGCGTCGGGAAAACTGCCGCTTGATCACCGTCGGAATGGTCGCCTGAATAATACCGATGCCAATCCCGCCCAGCAGGGCGCTACTGAGCAGTAGACCGCTGTGTGGCGCGAGTTCGCGCAGCAGCGCGCCGGTAGCGATCATCAACAGGCTGAGCGCAACCCCACGGCTTTCGCTGATATGGCGATCGATCCACGGGCTTGCCAGCGCCAGTAGCCCCATGGCCATCACCGGGATGGCAGTGAGCAGTGAAACAAGGGCAAAACCCATGCCGCTGGCCTGCTGCAACTGCGGCAGCAGCGGTCCTATTGAGGTCAGCAGCGGGCGCATGTTTATGCCGACCAGAACCAATACCAGCAGCATCAGGCCGTTGCGGGGAGTCGGGCTCATGGTTGTTTATCCGCCCAACGTGAGTACAGCGTAAGGCCATCGGGCTGTGGGCAATGGTGAATGGATAGCGTCTGTGTTTCCAGCGGCTGGCTTAACTGCTGGTAAATCGCTGCGGTAGAGAGGCCGAAGGCTTCGCCATCCTGATTGCTGTTGGCGAAATAAACGGCACGCACGCCGGTTAAATAGAGGGCGCTCAGGCACATTGGGCACGGCTGGCCGCTGGCATAGACGCGGCATTCTTTCAGCACCTGAACCCCCAGGCGTTGTGAGACGTCACGAATTGCGTTGAGTTCAGCGTGAGCCGTTGGATCGCCGTTTTGATGCAGAGTGTTAACGGCTTCAGCAACAATCGTGTCGTTGTGCACGACGATCGCTCCGAACGGGCGTCCGCCGTTGTCGACATTGTTCCTGGCCAGCGTAAGCGCACGCTGAAGATAGTGGTGATGGACAGACATAGTGGCTCCTGAAGCGAGAAACAGGGGAGTGACGAAAGGGGAACGTTGCGGCTGAGTACCTGAACAGGGTACTCAGGTTGTTTCATAAGTTAAAAGACTAATTTATGATTAGCCTGATTTGTTTTACTTATGGGTAATCGTATGTTGCTACGTCATCTCACCTGTTTTCTGGCGGTCGCGGAACACCGCGGTTTTACCCGTGCGGCAACGGCGTTGCATGTTTCGCAGCCGGCGCTGTCGCAACAAATTCGCCAGCTTGAAGCGTCGCTGGGGGCGCAGCTTTTTGATCGCAGCGGGCGCCACACCCGGTTGACGGATGCCGGAGAAGCCTGGCTCATTTACGCTCGCCGGGTCATGCAGGATCTGGAAGAGGGCCGGCGGGCAATCCATGATGTGGAAGACCTGCAGCGAGGTTCACTGCGGGTAGCGATGACGCCGACCTTCACGACCTATTTTATGGGGCCGCTGGTGGCGGCGTTTTATCAGCATTACCCCAATATCACGCTGACGATGCGTGAAATGCCGCAGGACCGGATGGAGGCGCTGTTGCTGAATGATGAGCTGGACGCCGGAATTGCCTTTAGCGACGTTGGCTCGGAGGATGTTGTCGCGACGCCTTTGTTTAGCGAAACGCTGGCGCTGGTAGTCGGGCGCCACCATCCGCAGGCGGAACAGCGGTGGGTTAAGCTGGACGCATTAAATCAGCAGGCGTTAATTTTATTGAGCGAGGAGTTTGCCACCCGCGAACAAATCGATCGCTACTGTCGGCAGCATCATGTTCAACCGAAGATTCAGATGGAGGCCAACTCCATCAGCGCGGTGCTGACCGTGATTCAGCGGACCCAACTGGCGACGCTGTTACCGGCCGCCATCGTGCGGGATCGTGACGATCTGGTGGCGGTGGAGCTCACGCCGCTACTGCTGGAGAGGACCGCCTGTCTGTTACAGCACAAGGCGGCCTGGCAGAGTGCTGCCGCGCGGGCATTTAGCGTGCTGACATTACAGATAGCCGGGGAGCTGAAGGCCGGGACCGCTCACGTTTACCAGGTATAGCCGACGGCGAGAATGCCATAGAGCTCGCCGTTATGCTGCACAATAGGGCTGTCGGCGATATCTTTGTCATACAGTTCGTAGTTTGCCGCGAACATGCCGACCCAGTGGGGGCTGAAGCGGTAGCTGGTAATAATCGCCGCCATTGGCGAGACGGTAGTGCCGGTATCCCACTGCTGGCGTTGCGGAGTCGCTTCGCTGGCCGAGATGCCGCCGAAATAGTAGTTTGCCATATTGCTGCTGCGGATCATCAGCCCCATTCCCGGCATCACCAGCAGATTATCTTTGATGATCGGGAAATCCGCCCACAGCAGAAGCTCTTGCCCGTCGCTGCGGCCTGTCACGTCAGAGCTGAGACGGGCGCTCAGCAGCGCGTAGGGGGTGATGAGCGTCGCGCCGATCCCCGCTTCAAATTCGCCTTTGCGTTTCTCCATGCCTTTGAAAGCGGCATTATCGCTGGGATCGAGGTTGCCAAAGCGCCAGCGACCATAGCCGTAAAAAGCCACTTTGTCGTCAATATGGAAGTAGTAACGGGCGCGATCGCCGAGATAGATAAACCGATCGCCGAAGTAGAGGCCGCCGGGAATGAAATAGGTATCGTTGTCCTGCTTCTGGTAGCGAGCGGTTCCACTAATGGTGGCAGCCCCCAGCACCAACCCTTTCGGTACCGGACTATCGGGGTTATTTCCAGAAAAAATATCGATGGAACCCAGGTCAACCTCGGCGCTGGCGGGTGAAGAGCACAACATCAGGGAGCAGAGGGCAGCGGCAGAGTAGCGAAATGGTTTCATCCGGGTTCCAAATATGATCAGGGAATATGGTGCGAAAACATGCAGATGCTTTGTACATAAAGCACTGTCAATGTGAATATATACCAGCGCAGGCTACTCCGTGGGCCGGTTTTTTGTTTTTTCTTAATTTGTTACGGGCGTTTTTTTATGCATTATGAAGCTGTTAATCCGCCGCACTTTGGCAGCGGATTTCTGACCCGCATTAACGGGCGTGGCCGCCATCGCCAACCTGAGCGTGCTGGTACCACGCCATCAGTTCCGACGTCCCTTCTTCACCTTCCGCAGGTGCCCATGTGACATAATCCTCAGCAGCAACCGGCTGATACCCGCCGTGTTTGACTTCAAAAATGACGCCGCCGACGTCCAGTGAGAGCACCGCATGCCAGGTCCCGGCATCCATCTCTAACACCGTACACTCTTCACCCAATACCACGCGGCTGGTGACGTAGCCGAGGTCATCAAACGTCAGTACTACAAAGCGTCCACTGAGGGCGATCAAAAGTTCAAAGGTATGCGGATGGCGATGCGGGCGAACATAGGTCCCTGGCTCCATGGCGATCGCCAGGCGCTGTACGGGATCGCTTAATTCCGGATGGAAATTACGATGAGCGCGTAACCGCGGTGAACGTGCTGCCGCGTCGCTCTGTTGTTGCATGTCACTGAAAGTGATGTATTTCATTTTTCCACCTGACGTAAGATCTGAGAGTGCGAATGCGTTCGCGACCGAAGGTTGCAGCGTGCGCTTTTCGCAGAATGCCAACAGGCACATTGTATCCAGTTGACGCTGAAATGTCGGGGGGAATCTGTGACAGAGCGTGACTCTAAGTATTTGTTTAATTCGTGGTTGTTCAATCGATATGTTCAGGATGCGATAAAAATCAGAATAAATTCACTTGCACCTGAAGAAAACTGCTAATAATTATAAATGGTCGTCGTTGGTGATGGGTGAGATTATCAAACCGGGACTTGTCCTCAGGTCAGGGTGTGCCGGATATCGTGAGGTTTTGTATATATTCTACATTATAAGGGTTAGCTGGCTAATCATTATGTGTATTGTCATTTTTTTTGCTAATTTCAGCGCACGGATAGCATTGCAGTTGATGCAGAGTTAATTAAGCGTTAACTTTAATAAATACTATCGACGCATGTTGTGTAGTATTTATTGTCGCAATGAATGTAGGCTTTGTCTGATATCAGATTAAGACTATCGTTATTATATAAATCTGGCTGTCTTTAATGATTGATAATGAATGCAATGACTGGAGACATGATGGCTAAAACATCTAAAGTTACCGTCGCTGATAAAGAGTGGGACGGCGTGACGATTCCGCCCTCCGCCACATCGGTCATAAAACGAATTGAGGGATTCTATAGCTCGCCATATGATGATAATGGATCAATGCCCGGAGGGACATGGACTATCGGATATGGCTCCATCATCGATGCCTCAGGCAAAGCCGTGACGCTACATACGGCGCCAATTACTGAAGCTGAGGCTGAACAGTTACTTGTCCGGGATATGAAAGGAGCCGCACATACTGTTCAGCAGCGAGTATATGTATCATTGCTGGAGTGTGAAGCCGCTGCGCTGATTTCCTGGACGTACAACCTAGGTGGCGGAAATTTAGCCAAATCAACGATGCTGAAATATATAAATTCAGGCCAAAAGACCCGTGTGCCAGATGAGATGCGTAAGTGGATCAGTCAGGAGGGTAAACCACTACTCGGTTTGTTGAGACGTCGTTGGGCAGAAGCAGCAATTTTTATCGGTATAGATTCTGTTAATGCTTGTATCAGAGCCTGGAATGAAATTGACAGTCTTAATGACTGGCCAGCATTTAAATAATATCGTTTTTTATTTATGAGTGTAATCAAAGGAAATTAAACGGTCTGATCCTGCATTTCCTAAAAGGAATAAAAAATGGCGATGAGAATACTGTCTATCGATGGCGGTGGGATTAGAGGTATCCTTCCGGGTATGATATTAGTCGAGTTGGAGAAGAAACTACAAACCATATCAAAGAATCCAGACGCAAGAATTGCAGATTATTTCGACTTGGTGGCGGGTACGAGTACGGGAGCCATCCTTTGCTCCGCGTATGTTTGCCCTGATGCTCAAGGAAAACCAAAATTCACGGCTCAAGAAGCTGTTAATTTCTATCTTGAAGATGGTGATGAAATTTTTGATGTTGGTGTCTGGAAAAAAATCAGTTCATTAGGCGGTGCAACTGATGAGAAATATTCAGCAAAAGAGCTGGAGAGAGTTTTAAAAACGGCATTTGGAGAAACAAAGCTAAGTGAACTGTTAAGGCCAACCTGCTTTGTTGCTTACGACGTAAGTACCCGTCTTCCTGTTATCTTCAAACAACATTCGGCAGTAGCGAAGAATCGAGATTTTCTGGTCAGGGATGTTCTACGTGGTACCTCCGCAGCCCCTACGTATTTTGAGACTGCGCGAATTTACTCATTACCTCCTTTACCCGAAAAATTTGTCCTGGTTGATGGTGGTGTGGTGGCGAACGACCCCGCGCTTTGTGCCTACTCTGAAGCCATCAAATTCAGTAATGTTGCCGGCATCAGAGATATGATTATTGTCTCGCTTGGCACTGGCAAAAAATTACAGGGCTATTCCTATTCTGAAGTTAAGGACTGGGGACCTTTTAGCTGGGCAAAACCTGCCATTGATATTGCGCTCGAGGGCGGCCCTCAGATGACGGCGTATTACTTACAACAAATTGCTTCAACGGTAAAAAATTCTAAGTACTACAGAATTCAGCCCGAGTTATACGGCGCTGATCCAACGTTAGATAACGCATCGCGAGAGAATTTAGAGCGGCTGCGTAACGCAGGGCGACAAAACGCAGTTGTGCTCGATGAAACGTTAACTGAAATTGCCAATTTATTGGTCAATAGTAGTGGGGATTTTAAGTTTGAGGGTTAGAGGGGCGCGGGTTTTGTGGATTTGACGGCGGGGCGCCAAAATGGAAATGGTGTCCCCTGCAGGAATCGAACCTGCAACTAGCCCTTAGGAGGGGCTCGTTATATCCATTTAACTAAGGGGACGAAGCGGCGGGAGTATAGCGTTTTTTTCCTTGTACGTTAAGCATCTATGGGTTGACTGCTTAAAGTGTCGCCACTTAGGGCCGTTTTTCATCCTTGAGCCGAGCTTTTTTCTCGTTGCTCATGTCGTTGCGAATCTGCGCATGGCTCAGCAGAGCAAAAATAAAGGTTCCACCGCAAATGTTGCCCGCCAGCGTCGGCAGCGCGAAGGGCCAGATAAACGCCTGCCACGGCAGCGAGCCGTTGAAAATCAGATAAAAAATTTCGACGCTGCCGACCACAATATGGGTGGTATCGGCCAGCGCTATCAGCCAGGTCATCAGCACGATCACCACGATTTTCGCCGCGCCGGCTGCGGGAAACATCCACACCATGGTGGCGACCAGCCAGCCGGAAATTATCGCATTGGCGAACATCTCCATAGGCGTATTTTCCATCACCTTTAAACTGATATCCTGAAATGCCTGGCGGGTGGGATCGTCAAATATCGGCATCATATTAAAGGCCCACGCAGCAATGGCCGTGCCGATCAAATTCCCGGCAAGCACTATGCCCCACAGACGCATTAACAGGCCAAAATTACCGAGCGTCGGCTTATGCATGATTGGCAGTACTGCCGTGACGGTGTTTTCGGTAAACAGCTGCTGGCGGGCCATGATGACAATCACAAACCCGAAGGTATAGCCGAGGCTCTCAAGCAAAAAGCCGCCGGGAACGTCACTCAGATGAACATGGAAGATCCCCTTTGCCACCATCGATGCCCCCATCGACAGACCGGCAGCTACCGCAGACCATAGCAGCGCCAGCGCATCACGCTCCAGCTCTTTTTCCCCTTCCTGACGAATCTCTTCATGGGTTGCCATGGCGCGGGAAGGCAGGCGTTTCTCATTGACCTCTATCTCTTTGCCATCCTGTTTTTCATCGCTCTCAACTTCAATATCTTCGCTATTATGGTGAGAGTGAGGGGTAGGTGCTGACGCCATATCATTTCCTCCAGCGATGTCTCTCTCATAAGCGTAGAGATAATTCCAGCGCCTGACCCAGGAGAACCTCCTATTTTTTGGGTAATGGCAAGTTTAGCAATACGGATATTGCAAAACATGTATAAAATCGGGTCGCAACAATAATGCCAAAAAGGCTATGCTGAATGCAGGCACCAGATTGCAATTTGCTTCGGGCGATATCTTCAAGGAGGATGCCGTCCCCGGAGAACCCACAGCAATAGCCAAAATTAACAGGGAGACACCTATGAATTTTCGCCTGTCGGCGCTCGCGCTTGGCGCCACATTGCTGGTGGGATGCGCCAGTTCCAACTCTGGCGATCGGCCACAGGGGCGTTCGGACCCGCTTGAAGGGTTTAACCGCACGATGTTTGATTTCAACTTCAACGTGGTGGACCCGTACCTGCTGCGTCCGGTTGCCGTTGCCTGGCGTGATTATGTCCCGCAGCCAGCGCGAAACGGGCTGAGTAACTTTACCAGCAACCTGGAAGAGCCGGCGGTGATGGCAAACTACTTCCTGCAGGGCGACCCCTATAAAGGAATGGTGCATTTTACCCGTTTCTTCCTGAACACCCTTCTGGGGATGGGCGGCCTGATCGATGTCGCCGGGATGGCTAACCCGAAACTTCAGCGTGTTGAACCGCATCGTTTTGGTAGCACTCTGGGTCACTATGGCATGGGCTATGGCCCTTATGTACAACTGCCGTTCTATGGCAGCTTCACGCTGCGTGATGAGGGCGGGGATATGGCGGATGGCCTGTACCCGGTACTCTCCTGGCTGACCTGGCCGATGTCGATCGGTAAGTGGGCGGTTGAAGGGATTGAGACTCGTGCTCAACTGCTGGATTCTGACGGCCTGCTGCGCCAGTCTTCCGACCCGTATATCCTGATGCGTGAAGCGTACTTCCAGCGTCATGACTTTATCGCCAATGGCGGTAAACTTACACCGGCCGATAACCCGAACGCTCAGGCGATTCAGGATGAACTGAAAGATATCGATTCGCAGTAAGTCATCGCGAGAATATAAATCGGTAGAAAATAAAAAGGGTGAACATGATGTTCACCCTTTTTTATATCGTCAGCTTATCAGAAGCGGTAGTTAAAGTTCGCGCCGTACAGCCACGCGGTACCTTCTGAACGGAAGGTGTAAGGACCTTCTTTAATTTCGACGTGCTGACCGTGCATGTAAGACACACCTACGTCAACGGAAGCATCTTTGTTGAAGGCGTAGGTGGTACCTGCGCTCAGCCACAGACGATCCTGATCCGGGATGGAAATAGAACGGGTGCTTGCCGGAACCGGGCTATCATCGAAGGCGATACCGGTACGGAAGGTCCAGTTATCGTCATAGTAATAGGTGGTTCCCAGTGCGATGCGGTAAGCATCTTTAAAGCTTTCATCTTTATAGAACAGCGTCTCGCCATTGCTGCCGGTGGCTTTCAGCTCCTGGAACTGGCTCCAGCTGGTGTAGGTCAGGCTATAGTGAACGGCCCATTGTGGCGCCACGCGGTTATAACCGGACAGCTCCCACATTTCTGGCAGGTTCAGGGTCAGAGAACCATCGGTGGTTTGACCGTTGGTGCCCGCCGGAAGGCCGAAGTTACCGAGGATTTGGTTGTACGCTGACGGTAAGCTGCTTTTGTAGTTACCATCAAAGTCGATTTTGACTTCTGAACGGTAGGTGAAGCCGTAACGGTTATTCTTGTCAATTTCATACAGAATACCGGCGTTCCAGCCAAAGCCCCAGGCGTTACCGTTGAGGTGAGCAATTTGCGTATCGGCAGGAATTTGCGCGACCTGGCCTGCCAGCTGCGGCGGCAGTGCGCCAGAGCCCGCAACGATTTGCCCTAAATCGCCCGCATAGCGTTCGATCTTGGCTTTCGCATAGACCGCATCAAACCCTAAGCCAAAGCTCCAGTTGCTGTTCAGGCGATAAGCGCCGCTCAGGTTGAAGTTAGCTGTGGTTAAGTCCGTTTTGCCACCCATGCTGCCGGCGGCATAGTCATCGGCATACTCGGTCGCCAGACCGTAGTTAGAGGTGATGGACGCCCCCCAACCAAACTGATCGTTAATTGGTGAAACAAAGTGGAAGTTTGGTACCCACGCGGTTGGCGCAATGTTATCTGCATTCAGGCTTTTCCCCGTCGGGGAGGTACCAGAAATATTAACATTGGGATCGACAAACACGGCACCCGCAGACATCGTCGGGCGATCAAACATCATAATCAACGCTGGGTTACGGCTGGCATTGCCCGCATCGTCAGCAATTGCACCTTCACCGGAATAGGCGCGACCAAGGCCTGATGAAGAGAATTCGTTTAACTGAAAGCCTGCTGACCAGGCCTGTGTTGAAACAAGTGCTACAGCCACTGCGAGGGCAGATTGGGTAAAGCGGGTTTTCTGGCTCATGCCCATAACCTCATTGAGTTATTTTTATTTAAACTATGTTACATGCCGTAACAGAAGCGCGAAGTGTAGGGTCTGCTTTACGACATAGAAATCAGACCAGTGCGCTGAGTATAGGTCTGACCAGATGAGATGTTGCAAGTTTGTTTATGAGATTTTTCAATTGTGATGCGAAAAAAGCGATCCAGCCGGCAAATTTGCCCCCACCGGTATTAAGCAAAGCGGGTGTTTCTTGTTCTGGATCATTTTTAAGTGTGATTTCGGTCACTTAGGACTTTTGTTGTCATTAACGACTGGAGGCTGCTCCCGGCCGGGCGTAAAATAAGCATATTAATTGTCTGGCACCGTTGAGTGCATATACAGAGGAAATCTACGATGAGCAAAGTTAGTGCAGATGAAACCCCGGTTTGCTGCTGTATGGATGTTGGCACCATTATGGACAACACCGATTGCACCGCCTCATACAGCCGCGTGTTTGCCAACCGCGCTGAAGCGGACGAAACGCTTGCTGCGTTGACTGAAAGAGCCCGTGGTGTGGAATCTGAGCCGTGCAAAATTACCCCGACATTTACCGATGTCGAAGGCGGCGTACAGATGGATATCGATTTTGTCTTCAGCTGCGAAGCTGAAACCCTGATTTTCCAGCTCGGCCTGCGTTAATTCCCCCGACGCCCTCGTCAGCGGGGGCGTTCACTTCTCCTTTCAATGTGTTTTGGCTCCCACTTTTTCTCTTCGCTGATTGGCTTAATGTAAAAAATTAGTTAAAACTGTTATCAGGTCAGACCACTTGGTTTTATCGGTTAACAGGGGAAAGTCATGAGTCAGGCATTACCGCTTGTCACCCGTCAGGGCGATCGCATTGCCATTGTCAGCGGTTTACGTACCCCGTTTGCCCGTCAGGCAACGGTATTTCACGGTGTTCCCGCCGTTGATTTGGGGAAAATGGTCATCAGTGAAATGCTGGCTCGCAGCGACATCCCCCCGGAAATGATTGAACAGCTGGTGTTTGGCCAGGTGGTTCAGATGCCGGAAGCCCCTAATATTGCTCGCGAAATAGTGCTTGGTACCGGCATGAGCGTGCACACCGATGCCTATAGCGTGAGCCGCGCCTGCGCCACCAGTTTTCAGGCTGTCGCCAACGTGGCGGAAAGCCTGATGACCGGCACAATCAGCGCAGGTATTGCCGGCGGAGCCGACTCTTCCTCGGTGTTGCCGATCGGCGTCAGTAAAAAACTGGCCCGCACGCTGGTGGACGCCAATAAAGCACGAACTCTTGGACAGCGCCTGAAGCTCTTCTCCCGTTTACGTCTTCGCGATCTTTTGCCGGTACCGCCTGCGGTGGCCGAGTATTCGACCGGGCTGCGAATGGGGGATACCGCAGAGCAAATGGCAAAAACATGGGGCATTACCCGTGAACAACAAGATGCGCTGGCGCATCGTTCGCACCAGTTGGCTGCTAAAGCCTGGGAAGAGGGCAAGTTAGCGGCTGAAGTGATGACCGCCTATGCGCCGCCGTTCCGCGAGCCGCTGGAAAATGACAATAACATTCGTAAAAATTCAACCCTGGCTGATTACCAAAAGTTACGCCCGGCATTCGATCGTAAACATGGTACGGTCACTGCGGCCAACAGTACGCCGTTAACCGACGGCGCGGCGGCGGTCATCATGATGACCGAATCCCGTGCCAGAGCGCTGGGATTAACCCCGCTTGGCTACCTGCGCAGCTACGCCTTTACCGCCATTGATGTGCGCCAGGACATGCTCCTGGGGCCTGCGTGGTCAACGCCGCTGGCGCTGGAGCGAGCCGGGTTGACGCTGGCTGATTTAACCTTGATCGACATGCATGAAGCCTTCGCTGCGCAAACGCTGGCGAATCTGCAATGCCTTGCCAGCGACCGCTTCGCTCGCGAAGTCCTGGGCCGTTCGCAGGCAACCGGGGAAGTGGATGAGAGCAAATTTAACGTGCTGGGCGGTTCAATCGCTTACGGGCATCCTTTCGCCGCCACCGGCGCGCGGATGATCACTCAGACGCTGCATGAACTGCGGCGCAGAGGCGGCGGATTTGGTCTGGTGACCGCCTGTGCGGCGGGCGGGCTTGGTGCAGCGATGATTCTGGAGGCCGAATAATGGAAATGGCATCGGCATTTACGCTTGATATTCGCCCGGACAACGTGGCGGTGATCACCATCGACACGCCGGGTGAAAAGATGAACACCCTGAAGGCGGAGTTTGGCCAGCAGGTACGGGCGATCGTTCGTCAGATCCGCGACAATAAATCCCTACGCGGCGTGGTGCTGATATCCGCCAAGCCGGACAACTTTATTGCCGGCGCGGATATCAACATGATTTCCCGCTGTACCACCGCACAAGAAGCTGAAGCCCTGGCTCGCCAGGGGCAGCAGATTATGGCCGAGATCCACGGCCTGACGATCCCGGTGATTGCCGCTATCCATGGCGCCTGCCTTGGCGGCGGTCTCGAACTGGCGCTGGCCTGTCATGGCCGGGTGTGCAGCGACGATGACAAAACGCGCTTAGGCCTCCCGGAAGTGCAGCTGGGCCTGCTGCCGGGCTCCGGCGGTACTCAACGACTCCCTCGTCTGATTGGCGTCAGCAGTGCGCTGGAGATGATCCTGACCGGCAAACAGCTTCGCCCACGACAGGCGCTGAAAGCGGGCCTGGTCGATGATGTGGTCCCGCAGGCTATCCTGCTGCAGACGGCGGTTGAGCTGGCGCTGAAAGAGCGCCCGGCCAGCCGTAATGTACCGGTACGCGAACGGGTACTGGCCGGGCCGCTGGGGCGCAGTTTGTTGTTCCGTCTGGTAAGGAAAAAGACGCAGCAGAAAACTCAGGGCAACTACCCTGCTGCTGAACGTATTTTGCAGGTCATCGAAAATGGGTTGGCCCATGGCTGTAGCAGCGGCTACGCCGAGGAGGCGCGCGCTTTTGGTGAACTGGCGATGACGTCACAGTCGCAAGCATTACGATCGATATTTTTCGCCAGTACGGATCTGAAGAAAGATCGCGGCGCCGATGCGCAGGCCGCCCCGTTACGCAGTATCGGGATCCTCGGCGGCGGTCTGATGGGCGGGGGAATTGCTTATGTGACCGCCAGCAAAGGCGGTCTGCCGGTGCGTATTAAAGATATTCAGTCCCGTGGCATCAATCATGCAATGAAATACAGCTGGGAGTTGCTCGACAAACAGGTTAGTCGTCGTTATTTGCGTGCCAGTGAGCGGGATCACCAGCTGGCGCTGATATCAGGTTCCACGGATTATCAAGGGTTTGCTCATCGTGATGTGGTAATTGAAGCCGTATTTGAGGATTTAGCCCTGAAACAGCAGATGGTGGCAGAAATCGAAGCGCACTGCTGCCCGGAGACTATCTTCGCCTCAAACACCTCGTCACTCCCGATCGGCGAAATAGCGGCGCAGGCCATGCGGCCTCAGCAGGTCATTGGTCTGCACTACTTTAGCCCGGTCGAAAAAATGCCGCTGGTCGAAGTGATCCCTCACCAAAATACCGATCAGCAAACGATAGCGACGGTGGTGAAACTGGCCAAACTGCAAGGCAAAACCCCGATAGTGGTGGCCGATAAAGCAGGCTTCTACGTGAACCGTATTCTGGCACCTTACATCAATGAGGCGATGCGCCTGCTGACAGAAGGTGAGCCCATTGAACATATCGATAAATCGCTGGTGAAGTTCGGTTTTCCGGTGGGGCCCATTCAGTTGCTGGACGAGGTCGGGATCGATACCGGCACCAAAATTATCCCGGTTCTGGAGTCGGCCTGGGGAGAACGTTTTAGTCCCCCTGCAAATATCATTGATGCGATCTTGAAGGACGATCGCAAAGGTAGAAAAAATAGCCGTGGTTTCTATCTTTATGTGACAAAAGGGCGTACAAGCAAAAAACGACCTGATGCCGCCGTTTATTCGCTGCTGGGTGTTTCTGCCCCGCAGGCGCGTTTATCCACGCAGCAGATTGCCGAGCGTTGCGTGATGATGATGCTTAACGAAGCCGCGCGTTGCTTCGATGAGCAGGTTATTCGCAGCGCACGCGATGGCGATATCGGTGCGGTGTTTGGTATTGGCTTCCCGCCGTTCCTTGGCGGCCCGTTCCGTTATATGGATACACTCGGCGCGGGTGAAGTAGTTGCCATCTTGCAACGTCTGGCCGCTCAGTACGGTCCACGTTTTACACCATGTGAAAATTTATTGCGCATGGCCGAGCAGGGGGCAACCTTTTGGCCCACTGGCGAACGGACGACCTAAGTTTTGGTCAAAGAAGATAATTCCGGCGATGAACGACGCTGTTGGTTGGCTGTTTTGTAAACGATCATTGACTATACTTACGCCATTGAGGTAAAAAACAGCGTTTCATTCGTTGGATGAATCAGGCACAATGCCCGGCCACCGGGTCGACTGCGTGCTTTCTATGCAGGTAAGACTGCGGTGCTTCTGGTTAACAAAAGCGGTGCAATATGCAAGTTTTTATCATGCGTCACGGCGACGCTGCCCTCGATGCAGCCAGTGACTCGGTTCGTCCATTAACCGTTTGTGGTTGTGATGAATCCCGTCAGATGGCAACCTGGCTGAAAGGTCAGAAAGTGGATATTGAACGGGTTCTGGTGAGTCCTTACCTGCGTGCACAACAGACGCTGGATGTGGTAAGAGAGTGCGTGAACCTGCCTGAAAATGTCGACGTGATGCCGGAGCTCACGCCGTGTGGCGATGTGGGTATGGTCAGCGCCTGGCTTCAGACGCTGGCAAATGAAGGTGTCTCAACGGTGCTGGTCGTTTCGCACCTGCCGCTAGTGGGGTACCTTGTCTCAGAGCTGTGTCCGGGAGAAACTCCCCCGATGTTTACTACGTCGGCCATTGCCTGTGTCACGCTGGATGCGGACGGCAAAGGTGAGTTTAACTGGCAGATGAGCCCCTGCAATCTGAAGATGGCAAAAGCTATCTAACCTCCCACCGGAGCCTCCGTATTACGGAAGCTCCGGCGGTTGCCACTCTTCCACCTCAATCAGTACCAGCAGTGCGGCGTCTCCGCCGTACTCTTTTGGTGCCTGATGAAACGCCATAATATGCGGATGTTGAGCCAGCCACAGCGGCGTTTGCTGCTTGAGAATGTGCTTGCCATGACCGTGCATCACGCAGGCGCAAAATACATGCTCCCGACGACAGGCGGCGATCAGCGCCCCCAGCTCCTGCTTGGCCTGCTGCTGAGTTAAGCCATGCAGATCGAGGAACAGCTCCGGCGAATAATCCCCGCGCCGCAGTTTTTTCAACTCAAAATGGCTGACATCAGCGCGAACGTATTTTGCTGCTCCTTCACTATTTAGCAGCGGCTGAAATTCATCCGAAAAATAGTGGCTGTTATCCACCTGCTCCTGCAGTAAACGCTTGGGCGGTACGTCGGTGATTTTCTTGCGCAGCGGGCGGTGAACGATCGTGTCCTGCTTAATCTGACGGGTACCGGTCATTAACTGTCGGAACAGCGCCTGATCCTCGTCGCTTAGCGATGTTTTCTTTTTCATTGCCCACTCTCATCATTTCTTTTCGCTAGTTTACCCGACTCGGCCTCTGTTCAGGCAAGCAAAACGTATTTTTCCCCGCCGGCCTGACGTAAGAATGCTGATTTATCGCCGTCTTCGTGGCAAACTAGCCGCCGAAATTACCGTATAGCGTGTCCTGGAGGATGGCGTGGATAAAATTTTTGTTGATGAAGCAGTCAATGAGCTGCATACCATTCAGGACATGTTGCGTTGGGCTGTCAGCCGCTTTAGCGCGGCGAATATCTGGTATGGCCATGGGACCGATAACCCGTGGGATGAGGCGGTACAGCTGGTGCTGCCTTCGCTGTATCTGCCGCTGGATATCCCGGAGGATATGCACACCGCCCGTCTGACATCCAGTGAAAAACACCGCATTGTTGAACGCGTGATTCGTCGTATCAACGAACGTATCCCAGTGGCGTACCTGACCAATAAAGCCTGGTTCTGCGGCCACGAGTTCTTCGTTGATGAGCGGGTACTGGTGCCGCGCTCCCCGATCGGCGAACTGATCAATAACCACTTCTCCGGCCTGATCGACCATCAGCCGCAGCATATTCTCGACATGTGTACCGGTAGCGGTTGCATTGCGATTGCCTGCGCTTATTCCTTCCCGGAAGCGGAAGTGGACGCGGTGGATATCTCCATCGACGCGCTGGCCGTTGCTGAACAAAACGTCGAAGCGCACGGTTTGATCCACCAGGTGACGCCGATTCGCTCCGATCTGTTCCGCGACCTGCCGAAAGTACAATACGACTTGATCGTCACTAACCCGCCGTACGTTGATGAAGAAGATATGTCCGATCTGCCGGGTGAATATCGCCACGAGCCGGTGCTGGGCCTGGCCTCCGGCAGCGATGGCCTGAAGCTGACGCGCCGTATTCTCGGCAACGCACCGGATTATCTCAGCGACGACGGGATTCTGATTTGTGAAGTCGGTAACAGCATGGTACATCTGATTGAGCAGTATCCGGACGTGCCGTTTACCTGGCTCGAGTTTGATAATGGCGGGGATGGCGTCTTCATGCTGACCAAATCACAGCTGATCGCTGCCCGCGCGCATTTCGGCATTTATAAAGACTAAAAACAACACGCAAACATGACGGAGCCGTGATGGCAGGAAATACAATTGGACAACTCTTTCGCGTCACCACCTTTGGCGAATCGCATGGGCTGGCGCTGGGCTGCATCGTTGACGGGGTGCCGCCAGGCATTCCGCTGACGGAAGCCGATCTGCAGCACGATCTGGACCGTCGCCGTCCGGGGACGTCGCGTTACACCACCCAGCGCCGTGAACCGGATCAGGTGAAGATTCTGTCTGGGGTATTCGAAGGTGTTACCACCGGCACCAGCATTGGTTTGCTGATCGAAAATACCGACCAGCGCTCGCAGGATTACGGCGCGATCAAAGATGTGTTCCGCCCGGGACACGCCGATTACACCTATGAGCAGAAATATGGCCTGCGTGACTATCGCGGAGGCGGTCGTTCTTCGGCGCGTGAAACCGCGATGCGTGTTGCCGCTGGTGCCATTGCCAAGAAATACCTCGCGCAAAAATTCGGGATTGTTATCCGCGGCTGTCTGACCCAGATGGGCGATATTCCGCTGGCGATAAAAGACTGGGATCAGGTTGAACAGAATCCCTTCTTCTGCCCGGACCCGGAGAAGATCGAGGCGCTGGATGAACTGATGCGTGGCCTGAAAAAAGAGGGCGACTCCATCGGGGCGAAAGTGACCGTAGTTGCCGACGGCGTACCTGCCGGACTCGGCGAGCCGGTATTTGACCGTCTGGATGCTGACATTGCTCACGCGATGATGAGCATCAATGCCGTCAAAGGCGTGGAAATTGGCGATGGTTTCGAGGTGGTCAAACTGCGCGGCAGTCAAAACCGCGATGAAATCACCAAAGCCGGCTTCCAGAGCAACCATGCGGGCGGCATTCTGGGTGGTATCAGCAGCGGTCAGCAGATCGTCGCCAATATCGCGCTGAAACCGACCTCCAGCATTACCGTACCGGGACATACGATTAACCGTTTCGGTGACGAAGTCGAGATGATCACCAAAGGTCGCCACGATCCTTGTGTCGGCATTCGTGCGGTGCCGATCGCTGAAGCGATGCTGGCGATCGTCTTAATGGATCACTTTATGCGTCAACGCGCACAAAATGGCGACGTGACGACATCAATTCCACGCTGGTAATCGATGAAAAAAACCGTTATCGCTCTGCTGGCGCTTGTCGCCAGCTCTGCCAGCCTCGCGGCAACGCCGTGGCAAAAAATCACTCAGCCGATCGCCGGTAGCGCGCAGTCTATCGGTGCCTTTGCGAACGGCTGTATCGTGGGGGCGCAGGGGCTGCCGCTAAACTCGGCCACTTACCAGGTTATGCGTACCGACCAGCGTCGCTATTTCGGCCATCCGGATCTGGTTCAGTTTATCCAGCGTCTGGGCAACCAGGTGCATAGCCGTGGAATGGGTACGCTGCTGATTGGCGACATGGGGATGCCGGCGGGCGGTCGCTTTAACGGCGGTCATGCCAGCCATCAAAGCGGGCTGGATGTCGATATTTTCCTCCAGCTCCCGCAGACCCGCTGGAGCTCGGCTCAGTTGCTGAAACCGCAGGCGCTGGATCTGGTCGCCCGTGACGGTAAGCATGTGGTGCCGTCTCTGTGGAGCCCGCAAATCAGCAACCTGATTAAACTGGCGGCAGAAGATAACGACGTCACGCGCATTTTTGTGAACCCGGCTATCAAGCAGCAGCTGTGCCTCGACGCCGGTCAGGATCGTGGCTGGCTACGTAAAGTGCGACCGTGGTTCCAGCACCGTGCGCATATGCACGTGCGTCTGCGTTGCCCGGCGGGCAGCCTGGAGTGCGAAGAGCAGGCCCCACCACCGGCAGGTGATGGCTGCGGCGCCGAGTTGCAAAGCTGGTTTGAACCACCAAAACCTGGAACCACCTCTCCTGTGAAGAAGACGCCGCCGCCGTTGCCGCCTTCCTGCCAGGCACTACTGGATGAGCATGTGCTGTAATGGAAAGCTTTGTTGACCTGTTTATGGTGTCACCGATGGTACTGGTGGTGCTTTTTTTCGTAGCTATTCTGGCTGGGTTTATTGATTCGCTGGCGGGCGGTGGTGGGCTACTGACCGTCCCGGCGCTGATGGCAGCCGGACTACCTCCGGCGCAGGCGCTGGCGACCAACAAGCTGCAGGCCTGCGGCGGATCGCTTTCCGCGTCGCTCTATTTTATCCGCCGCAAGGTGGTGAACCTGGCCGACCAGAAGCTAAATATCCTGATGACCTTTATCGGCTCAACCGCCGGTGCGTTGCTGGTGCAGCACGTCCAGTCCGATATTCTGCGCCAGATCTTACCGGTGCTGGTCATCGGCATCGGCCTGTATTTCCTGTTGATGCCGAGATTAGGTGAAGCAGACCGCCAGCGTCGCCTGTATGGCCTGCCGTTTGCCCTGATCGCAGGCGGCTGTGTGGGCTTTTATGACGGTTTCTTTGGGCCGGGAGCCGGTTCCTTCTATGCGCTGGCCTTCGTCACGCTCGCCGGGTTTAACCTCGCCAAATCAACCGCCCATGCCAAGGTACTGAACGCCACCTCCAACGTCGGCGGGCTGCTGCTGTTTATCATTGGCGGCAAAGTGATTTGGGCCACCGGGTTCGTGATGATGGCGGGGCAGTTTATTGGCGCCCGTGCCGGTTCACGGCTGGTATTGAGTAAAGGACAATCGTTGATTCGTCCGATGATTGTGGTTGTCTCCGCCGTGATGAGCGCGAAACTTCTTTATGACAGCCACGGGGCTGAAATTCTTCAGTGGTTGGGAATTCATTAATGCAACAACAACACCAATATCAGCAGCTGATCGCGATTTTTGACGGCTGCTTTGCCGACGATTTTAATACCCGTCTGATTAAAGGCGATGACGAACCGATCTATCTTCCGGCAGATAACGACGTGCCGTATAACCGTATCGTCTTTGCCCACGGCTTTTATGCCAGCGGACTGCATGAGATTTCCCACTGGTGTATCGCGGGCAAGGCCCGCCGCGAACAGGTTGACTTCGGTTACTGGTACTGCCCGGATGGCCGTGACGCGATGACCCAGTGCAAGTTTGAAGAGGTTGAAGTCAAGCCCCAGGCTTTTGACTGGCTGTTTTGCGTCGCGGCAGGTTTTCCGTTTAACGTCAGCTGTGACAATCTGGAAGGGGACTTTGAGCCCGATCGCATCGCCTTCCAGCGCCGCGTCCATGCGCAGGTGATGACCCTGCTCGAGCAAGGGATCCCAGAACGCCCGGCACGCTTTATCCAGGCCTTACAAGATTATTATCAGACGCCGCCACTGACGGCAGAACAATTCCCGTGGCCGGAAGACCTGCACTAACGCCACGTTTGACACTAGAAGAGGAAAGACAATGCTCGCGGAGTTTGAATCACGCATTCTGGCACTGATCGATGAAATGGTAGACCACGCCAGTGATGATGAACTGTTTGCCAGCGGCTATCTGCGCGGCCACCTGACACTGGCGGTTGCCGAGCTGGAAGGAGGAGACGACCACTCTGCGAAAGCGATCAACGATCAGGTCGTTCGCAGCCTGGAGAAAGCGATCGGCGCCGGTGAGCTCTCGCCGCCGGATCAGATCCTGGTTCAGGGGATGTGGGACAGTTTATACCAGCGCGCAACCCATTAATTGCCGCTGAACGCCCGGCTCGATGATCCGGCCGGGCGGTGCGACGCCGGTTATCGCGCCGGCGCCGCGCTACGCAGTCTGATTTACCGTCTGCCAGACGCGCCCTGTGGTTTACTTCACCGCCTTCCCTTTCAGCAGTTTTCTTACCCATAAACGGTTCGGATTCAGCCCCGCCAGGGTGGTCGCATCCAGCGGCAGCGGTTCGCCACTCATCTGTGCCGCCAGAAGTTCCGCTGCTAACGGCGCGGAGCACAGCCCGCGTGAGCCCAGCGCCCCCAGCACGAACAGATTGCGATGCACCGGTGCCGTCGGCGCCTGCTCTTTCTCTTCGGCCAGCGTCGCGTACTGCGTTAAGGTGGCGTCATAATCCGGGACATTCCCCACCATCGGTAAATGGTCGCGGGTGGCGCAACGCACGCCGCAGCGCGCTTCATTGCCGCTGACATCCACTTCTTTTGCCCACGTCGCCTGCGGGAAACAGTCAATCAACCGTTGCCGGTTGTGCTGTTGGTCTTCGGCGCTGAAAGCCGGGGTGCTCTGTCCGCGATGATAGCTGGCGCCGATACAGTGCTGCTGATTATGGGGATTCTGCGGCGTCAGGTAGCCGTCATAGCACAGGACCTGGCGCAGTGCCGCCAGCCCGGGCGTGGTGGGAATATGGCTGACCTGGCCCGCTACCGGATAGGCTGGCAGATGTTCGGTCTGAGAGAAACCAGTGAGCTGATGGCCGTTGGCCAGAACCACCACGCCATGCTGATGCTGGTGGTTGAGCTGCCAGCCGTCATGGTCGGGGCTCAGGGTCGAGACCTTAATACCGTAGTGCGTACGCAATCCGCGGGTGGCGGCCAGGGCAAACAGTTCGGCCGTGAGCTGTTGCGGGTACAGCCAGCCACCGGCGGGATAGGCGATTCCGCCGCAACCGGTGTCCACTCCCGCTTCCTGCGCGACGGTCTGGGCGTTAACCGCCATCGCGATACCTTTCGGCAGCCCGATCGCCAGCATCTGCGCGATTTTCTGTTCACTCTTTTCATCCCAGGCAAGCTGGGTAACGCCGCACCACTGGTGATCAAACATCACCGGGAGCGCGTCATACAGGCGGCGGGCAAAGGTGAACGCCGCCGGGAAGAAGCGCGCCAGAGCCGGATCGTGCTGGGTCAGCAGCGGGTAGAGCGCCCCTTGACGATTGCCCGAGGCGCCTTCGGCCGGAACCGGGTCGGCGCAGTATAAACTGACGTTCCAGCCACGGCGCAGCAGCGCGAGGGCGAGCAGGGCACTGGCGATACCGCCACCGACAATCGCCGCATCGCGCTGCTGGCTGCCGGTACGGGCAAACCAGGGCGTACGTACCGGGACGTTCAGCGTCTGTGTCATCTCGCCGACGAGCATTTCGCGTTTGCGGCCAAAGCCTTTGCATTTGTGCATGGTAAAGCCAGCGTCCTGCAGACCTCGGCGCACAAATCCGGCGGAAGTAAACGTTGCCAGGGTGCCGCCCGGTCTTGCCAGACGGGCCATCGCAGAAAACAGCGTCGGGGTCCACATGTCCGGATTTTTCGCCGGGGCGAAGCCATCGAGGAACCAGGCGTCGACCTGCTGATTCAGCGAATCGTCAAGCTCGCGAGTCAGTTCATTAATATCCCCGAACCACAAATCCAGCGTCACGCGCCCGTCGTCGAGCAATAAGCGGTGGCAGCCCGCGAGCGGCAGCGGCCACTGTTCCTGCAGCTGTTCGGCCCACGGCGCCAGTTCAGGCCAGTGGGCATGCGCGCGTTGCAGATCGGCGGCGGTCAGCGGAAATTTTTCAAAACTGATGAAATGTAATCTTTGCAGGGTAGCGTCGGGGTTGTCGCGGTGAAAAACGTCAAACGCCTGCCACAAGGTCAGGAAATTGAGGCCCGTGCCAAACCCGCTCTCGGCGACGATGAATAGCGGGTGAGGGTGAACCGGAAAGCGCTTGCCAAGGCGGTTGCCGCCGAGAAAAACGAAGCGTGTCTCTTCCAGGCCATTGTCATTGGAAAAGTACACATCATCGAAGTCTCGGGAAACAGGTGTACCCTCAGCATTGAATTCCAGGTTGGCAGGTTGTATGGCGTTTTGTTTCACGTAAGTTACTCGAATCTCAAGGCGTGCAACGATCTTAACGATGTGTGCCGGACGGCGCAAATTTATGCTTAATTTGTCTGATCGGACTTGTTCAGCGTACAAGTGTACGCTATTGTGCGACTCGAAACTTAAAATAGCATGACTTTATAGAGGTATTGAATGAAACGTGCAGTGATTACTGGCCTGGGCATCGTTTCCAGCATCGGTAACAACCAGCAGGAAGTCCTGGAATCTCTGCGTGAAGGACGCTCGGGGATCACTTTCTCTCAAGAATTCAAAGATTCTGGTATGCGTAGCCACGTATGGGGTAACGTCAAACTGGACACCACGGGTCTTATCGATCGCAAAGTGGTCCGTTTCATGAACGATGCCTCTATCTATGCTTATCTCTCCATGCAGCAGGCTGTTGAAGATGCAGGATTGAAAGAAGACGTTTATCAAAACAACCCTCGCGTAGGCCTGATTGCCGGTTCCGGCGGTTCTTCTAAGTCTCAGGTGTTCGGCGCAGACGCCATGCGTAGCCCGCGTGGCCTGAAAGCGGTTGGTCCGTATGTGGTAACCAAAGCGATGGCTTCTGCCGTTTCTGCCTGCCTGGCGACCCCGTTCAAAATTCACGGCGTGAACTACTCCATCAGCTCTGCATGTGCGACTTCTGCACACTGTATCGGCAGCGCGGTTGAGCAGATCCAACTGGGCAAACAGGATATCGTGTTTGCTGGCGGCGGCGAAGAGCTGTGCTGGGAAATGGCCTGTGAATTCGACGCGATGGGCGCTCTGTCCACCAAATATAACGAAACGCCGGACAAAGCTTCCCGTACTTATGATGCACACCGTGACGGTTTCGTTATCGCCGGTGGCGGCGGTATGGTCGTGGTTGAAGAGCTGGAACACGCTCTGGCTCGCGGCGCGCACATCTATGCTGAAGTGGTTGGTTACGGTGCAACCTCCGACGGCGCTGACATGGTTGCCCCGTCTGGTGAAGGCGCGGTGCGCTGCATGAAGCAGGCTATGGCCGGTGTGGATACCCCAATCGACTATCTGAACTCCCACGGCACCTCTACTCCGGTAGGCGACGTGAAAGAACTGGGCGCTATCCGTGAAGTGTTCGGCGACCACAGCCCGGCTATCTCCGCGACCAAAGCGATGACCGGCCACTCTCTGGGTGCCGCTGGCGTGCAGGAAGCTATCTACTCTCTGCTGATGCTGGAACACGGATTTATTGCGCCAAGCATCAACATCGACGAGATGGATGAGCAGGCTGCAGGTCTGAACATCGTCACCAAACCAACCGAGTCTGCGCTGACGACTGTCATGTCCAACAGCTTTGGTTTTGGCGGCACCAACGCCACGCTGGTAATGCGTAAACACAACGCGTAATCCAGCGGCGTAATGCCAACTGATGCGTAAAAGGGAGCCAACCGGCTCCCTTTTTGTCTTCTTGACAGCACCAGGGCTCGGCAGGCAAACTGCTGCGGAACATTAATCTCCCCGATTATGCGTAAGCGTTTAACGTCATCCAACGCACCTAAACCCTGATCATCAGGTGGAGGGGGCGTGGCTATCACCTCGCCTTACTCTGCGAACTGGAGTAAAGCATGTCCGCAGCGACTGTCACAGCAACAACTCAATCAGCGAATGTTTCGCTATTTCGTATTACCTTTTCTGTCTTTCTGACCTATATGACCGTGGGATTACCGCTGCCGGTGATCCCGCTTTTTGTGCACCATGATTTGGGCTTCGGCAACACGATGGTGGGGATTGCCGTGGGGATCCAGTTTCTGGCGACGGTGCTGACCCGCGGTTACGCCGGGCGCCTCGCTGACCAACATGGTGCCAAACGTTCGGTACTTCAGGGGATGCTGGCCTGTGCCCTGGCCGGTGCAGCATGGCTGCTGGCCGTGCTACTGCCGGTTTCGGTGTGGGCAAAGTTTGCCTTGCTGATTCTGGGGCGCCTGATCCTCGGCTTTGGCGAAAGCCAGTTGCTGACCGGTAACCTTAGCTGGGGAATGGGGCTGGTGGGCCCGACGCGTTCAGGAAAAGTGATGTCCTGGAACGGTATGGCAATGTACGGTGCCCTGGCCGTTGGCGCGCCGCTGGGCTTACTGATCTACTCGCATTTTGGCGTAGCCGTGCTGGCTTGCGTCACCATGGCGTTGCCGCTGCTGGCGCTGGCAATCAATGGCACAGTGCGTAAGGTGCCAGCACATGGCGGTGAACGCCCGTCGTTATGGAGCGTGGTCGGTATGATCTGGCGTCCGGGC
This sequence comes from Klebsiella sp. B345, assembly GCF_051131735.1. Taxonomy (NCBI): domain Bacteria; kingdom Pseudomonadati; phylum Pseudomonadota; class Gammaproteobacteria; order Enterobacterales; family Enterobacteriaceae; genus Klebsiella; species Klebsiella sp. B345. Next base: position 1,573,232 of record NZ_CP180443.1, on the reverse strand, counting down.
ATTGGGCTTGGGCTTCAGGGCGTCGGGTTTGCGGTGATTGGCACCTTTGTCTCGCTTTATTTTGCCAGCCGCGGCTGGGCGATGGCGGGCTTCACGCTGACCGCATTTGGCGGTGCTTTCGTGTTGATGCGTATTCTGTTTGGCTGGATGCCGGACCGCTTTGGCGGGGTGAAGGTGGCGATGGTCTCACTGCTCATTGAAGCCATCGGTCTGATTCTGCTGTGGCAGGCTCCCGTTGCCTGGGTGGCGCTGGCGGGCGCGGCGCTGACAGGGTGCGGCTGTTCGCTGATCTTCCCGTCATTAGGCGTTGAAGTGGTGAAACGTGTCCCGGCGCAGGTACGTGGCACCGCGTTAGGCGGCTATGCAGCATTCCAGGATATCTCGTACGGCATCACCGGTCCGCTGGCCGGCTTGCTCGCCACCTCGCTGGGCTATTCCTCGGTGTTTATGGCCGGCGCGGCCTGTGCGCTGTTGGGCATTCTGGTGACGCTGTTCTCTTTACGTAAATAGTCGCATAGAACACGCCATGACCCGGCCTGCAACAGAGGCCGGGGATTTCGCCATACCGCTGTTTTACATCAACAACCAGATCAGCCCAAGCACCACCAGCACTGCCAGCAGAATCATCCACGGCTTTTTCAGGCGCTCCATAAGTGAAGTAGGTTCCGGCGGCAGCGGGGGAATGGCCAGCGTCTCTTGCGCTCTGGCGACGCGTAAGACAAATATTTTGTTCAGCAGCGCCAGTACCTGGGTCGAACTCAAGGTCGTTTGTGGCGTGACGTGCCAGCTGTGCTGGGCAAAATCGACGATCGTCTGCCACTCCTGAGCCTCCAGCGGCTGTTTCAGCGCCGCTTGTAGCATAGTGAGCGTCGGTGCTGCCTGGGTGCTGAGCGTTTGCCGGGCATGCAGCCAGTAGGAGAGGGGCGTGAAGTGGGTCGCCGGGATCAGTTCGCCGGTTTTCACTCCGCACAGTTCCAGCATCGACTGCCAGATAAGCTTGCCCGGTTCGCCGGTGGCCGCTGCAAGCCGACTGACCTGCTGGTTAAGGGTATTGTGCTCGGCGGGCAGAAGGGGACGCAGGGTTGGCGGGCGCTGCTGCGGTTGTGGGATTGACAGCTGGCCGCTTTTCAGCAGCTGCAGCACTTCTTGCAGGTGCTCTTCGGTGAGCGCATGCAGCGTGGTTTGCCCGTAATGCTGGCGAATATAATCGCTGACCGCCTGGCGGTTGTTTCCCCGGTTCAGCAGCTCGCTCAATTGCGCGAGGGTCTGGCGATGATGAAGATTTTGCTGCGCCACAGTAAGACGCTGATTCAGGTTATTTTCAGCGGCACTGAAATGGCACGACAGCAGGGATGCATCGCCTTTGAGGCCCAAATCGTGCCTGACTCCTGCCCACACTTCCGCATTCTGCTGCGAAGTTAACGCCACCAGACGGGTAATCAGCCGCTCAAGAACGGTTCGTTGCTGTGTGGTCAGTGCTGGCTCTCCGGTGACGGAAGCACCACTCCCCGGAGGGCGGTCGGAGATACCTGAAACGGGTTGTGTCATGATTAATCCTTTCCGTATTGCTGTACAGAGGCCCGGTGATGATGTTCCTGGCGGCGAGATTATGGCACACTTCCCCGGTTTACTCTTGTTCTCAGACAGGTACAAAACCGTGAAAATCCTCGTTGATGAAAATATGCCCTATGCCCGCGAGCTTTTTAGCCGATTAGGCGAGGTCAAGGCGGTCCCCGGCCGTCCTGTGCCGGTTGAGGCCCTTACAGGCGCCGATGCGCTGATGGTTCGCTCCGTCACTAAAGTTAATGAAGCGCTGCTCTCCGGCAAAGGGATTACGTTCGTTGGCACCGCGACGGCTGGCACCGATCATGTCGATCAGGCGTGGCTGCAGCAGGCCGGGATCGGGTTTTCGGCCGCCCCTGGCTGTAACGCCATTGCGGTGGTTGAATATGTCTTCTCATCCTTGCTGATGCTGGCCGAGCGCGATGGTTTTGCGCTGACCGATCGTACCGTCGGGATTGTCGGGGTCGGCAACGTCGGCGGGCGTCTGCAAAAACGGCTGGAAGCGCTGGGGATTAAAACGCTGCTGTGCGATCCGCCGCGCGCCGATCGTGGCGATGAAGGTGATTTCCGCACGCTGGATGAACTGGTTCAGGAAGCGGATGTTCTGACCTTCCACACGCCGCTGTTTAAAGACGGGCCATACAAATCCCTGCACCTCGCGGACGAGACGTTAATTCGCCGTCTGAAACCGGGAAGCGTGTTGATCAACGCCTGTCGCGGTCCGGTGGTGGATAACCACGCGCTGCTGGCCTGTCTGCAGTCCGGTCAGTCGTTAAGCGTGGTGCTGGACGTCTGGGAACCTGAACCTGATCTGAACCTTGAACTGCTGAGCCGCGTTGATATCGGAACTCCACATATCGCCGGCTACACCCTGGAAGGGAAAGCGCGCGGGACGACGCAGGTCTTTGAAGCTTACAGCGCCTTTATTGGTCATCCGCAGCAGGTGGCGTTAGATACCTTGCTACCGGCGCCAGAATTTGGCCGCATTACCCTGCATGGCCCGCTCGATCAGCCAACGCTAAAAAGGCTGGTACATTTGGTGTATGATGTGCGCCGCGATGATGCGCCGTTGCGAAAAGTCGCCGGCGTGCCGGGTGAATTTGACAAGCTACGCAAGAATTATCAGGAGCGTCGTGAATGGTCATCCCTGTACGTACAGTGCAGCGATGTGCAGGCGGCAACGCTGTTGCGTCAGCTCGGTTTTAATGCCGTACATCACCCCATTCGTTAATATCTTCTTAATGACTCTGTTGGATACTCCGACAGGGTCGCTTTTCTCTGGAGTAAACCACCATGTCTGAAGGCTGGAATATTGCCGTACTGGGCGCAACGGGCGCCGTCGGCGAAGCCCTGCTTGAAACCCTTGCTGAACGTCAGTTCCCGGTGGGTGACATTTATGCGCTGGCGCGCAATGAGAGCGCAGGCGAACATCTGCGTTTTAGCGGCAAGTCGGTTGTGGTACAGGATGCTGCCGCATTTGACTGGACTCAGGCCCAGTTGGCCTTTTTTGCCGCCGGTGTCGAAGCAAGTGCTACCTATGTAGAAGAGGCCACCAACGCCGGTTGCCTGGTTATCGATCTCAGCGGCCTGTTTGCGCTGGAGCCGGATGTTCCGCTGGTCGTGCCGGAAGTGAATCCGTTTGTCCTGGCCGACTATCGCAATCGTAATGTGATAGCTGTCCCTAATAGCCTGACCAGCCAGCTGCTGGCGGCACTGAAACCGCTGATCGATGAAGGTGGCCTGTCGCGTATCGGGGTCACCAGCCTGATCTCTGCTTCCGCCCACGGTAAAAAAGCCGTAGATGCGCTGGCAGGGCAGAGCGCGAAACTGCTGAACGGTATCCCGATCGATGAGGACGATTTCTTTGGTCGTCAGTTGGCGTTTAACATGCTGCCGCTGCTGCCGGATCGTGAAGGCAGCGTGCGCGAAGAGCGCCGTATCGTTGATGAAGTCCGCAAAATCCTCCAGGATGAAGGGTTGATGATTTCGGCAAACGTTGTGCAGTCACCGGTCTTTTACGGTCATGCGCAAATGGTCAGCTTCGAAGCGCTGCGTCCGCTGGCGGCGGAAGAAGCACGCGATGCCTTTGCCCGTGGTGAAGATATTGAACTTTCAGAAGAACGTGAGTTCCCGACTCAGGTCGGTGATGCATCCGGTTCTGCGCACCTGTCAGTCGCCTGCGTCCGCAACGATTACGGTATGCCTGAGCAGATTCAGTTCTGGTCTGTTGCCGATAACGTGCGTTTTGGCGGCGCGCTGATGGCGGTGAAAATTGCCGAGAAACTGGTGCAGGAGTATTTGTACTGATGTCTGAGCTGGAGCAGCTGCCGGTGTATAAAATCGCACTGGGTATTGAGTACGACGGCAGTAAGTATTACGGCTGGCAGCGGCAAAACGAAGTTCGCAGCGTGCAGGAAAAGCTGGAAAAGGCGCTCTCGCAGGTCGCTAATGAGCCGATTAGCGTGTTCTGTGCCGGGCGTACCGATGCAGGTGTTCATGGTACCGGTCAGGTGGTCCATTTCGAGACCCATGCGCTGCGTAAAGATGCCGCATGGACGCTCGGCGTAAATGCGAATTTACCTGGTGACATTGCGGTGCGTTGGGTTAAGCATGTTCCGGACGATTTTCATGCCCGGTTCAGCGCCACCGCCCGGCGCTACCGTTACGTCATCTATAATCACCGTCTGCGTCCGGCGGTGTTAAGCCAGGGTGTCACGCATTGTCACCAGGCGCTGGACGCTGAGCGGATGCAACGTGCCGCTCAGTGTCTGCTGGGTGAAAATGATTTCACGTCATTTCGCGCGGTGCAGTGCCAGTCGCGCACGCCGTGGCGGAATATTATGCATATTAGCGTCACCCGTTACGGCGCGTATGTGGTCGTGGATATTAAAGCTAATGCCTTTGTACATCATATGGTAAGGAACATTGTCGGCAGCTTGATGGAAGTGGGCGCCGGTAACCAGCCAGAGAGCTGGATTGCAGAACTTCTGGCGGCGAAAGACAGGAAGCTTGCCGCTGCAACGGCAAAAGCCGAAGGGTTGTATCTGGTGTCGGTAGATTATCCGGCCCGTTTCGACCTGCCGGTGATGCCGATGGGCCCGCTGTTTCTGGCGGACTAACGTATACGCTTTATCCTTCAGACTGCCTGGTAACGCACGGCGTGTTATCGGGCAGTATCCTGAGCGATTAAATGTCGTGCCATTAAGGATTTATACGATATGGACCTGATTCGTTTTTTAATTGATTTCATCCTGCATATTGATGTTCATCTGGCTGAGCTGGTTGCCGATTACGGCGTCTGGGTTTACGCCATTCTGTTTTTAATTCTGTTTTGCGAAACGGGTCTGGTGGTGACACCATTCCTGCCGGGAGATTCGCTGCTGTTTGTGGCGGGGGCGCTGTCAGCGTTGCCGACCAACGATCTGAATGTGCATCTGATGGTGGTATTGATGGTGATCGCGGCAATTGTCGGCGATGCGCTGAACTACACCATTGGCCGGTTGTTTGGTGAAAAGCTCTTTAGTAACCCTAACTCCAAAATTTTCCGTCGCAGCTACCTGGATAAAACCCATTCGTTCTACGAACGCCATGGCGGCAAAACGATTATCCTCGCGCGCTTTGTGCCGATTGTCAGAACTTTCGCGCCGTTTGTGGCGGGAATGGGCCATATGTCCTATCGTCATTTTGCCGCGTATAACGTGGCCGGCGCGCTGCTGTGGGTTCTGCTGTTTACCTATGCCGGCTATCTGTTTGGTGATTTGCCGATCGTACAGGAAAACTTGAAGCTGCTGATCGTCGCGATTATTGTGCTGTCGGTGCTGCCTGGGGTGATTGAAATCATTCGCCACAAGCGCGCCGCGGCGAAGCAGGCTAAATAGTCCAGACCGCGTGTTCCTCTTCGGGTGCAGCATCACGGCCCGAAGAGGGAAGTGTGAGCGGTACGACCACTTTTTTATCCCATGTGACGGGATGTTATGATTTAATGTGCAACATTCATGGTCTGTAAGGGTCAAAAATGGCATTATGCGCCCCTTAAGACAAAACTGGCATCGACCAGGTTCAGGCAGAAAGGTTATCAATGAGCTGGATTGAACGAATTAAAAGCAACATCACTCCCACCCGTAAGGCGAGTATTCCTGAAGGTGTATGGACCAAGTGCGACAGCTGCGGACAGGTATTGTACCGCGCAGAGCTGGAGCGCAACCTGGAGGTTTGCCCTAAGTGCGATCACCACATGCGTATGTCGGCGCGTAATCGCCTGCATAGCCTGTTGGACGAAGGTTCCCTGGTGGAGCTGGGAAGCGAGCTCGAGCCGAAAGATGTGCTGAAGTTCCGCGATTCGAAGAAGTACAAAGACCGTCTGGCGTCCGCGCAGAAAGAGACCGGCGAAAAAGATGCGCTGGTGGTCATGAAGGGTACCCTGCATGAGATGCCGGTTGTCGCCGCGGCCTTCGAGTTCTCCTTTATGGGTGGCTCAATGGGTTCCGTCGTCGGCGCGCGTTTCGTCCGTGCCGTTGAACAGGCGCTGGAAGATAATTGCCCACTGATTTGCTTCTCCGCTTCCGGCGGTGCGCGTATGCAGGAAGCGCTGATGTCGCTGATGCAGATGGCGAAAACGTCGGCTGCGTTGGCTAAAATGCAGGAGCGTGGCTTGCCGTATATCTCGGTACTGACTGACCCGACCATGGGCGGTGTATCCGCGAGCTTTGCGATGCTGGGCGATCTCAACATCGCCGAACCGAAAGCGCTGATTGGCTTTGCCGGTCCTCGCGTTATCGAACAGACCGTTCGTGAAAAACTGCCGCCGGGATTCCAGCGCAGTGAATTCCTGATTGAGAAAGGGGCGATCGATATGATCGTTCGTCGCCCGGAGATGCGCCTGAAGCTGGCCAGTATCCTGGCGAAGTTAATGAATCTTCCGGCACCCAGCCCGGATGTCTCTCATGAAGGCGAGGTGGTGCAGCCAGCACCGGATCAGGAACCAGAGGCCTGATAATTCAGAGGGCAGGCCTGACGGCGCTGCCCTTTTTTAATTATATGCGCCATCGTTCAAACTGCGGCGCGGCGGAAGGGTTACCATCCCATTGGGACCTGGGCCTGTAGACAGCGCGGATAACGAGCGCAGCCGGCAAGAGGCAGTTTGAAGGATGAAGCGTATTTACCGTTAACTCTTGCGGACATCATGGAAAAACAACCTACTCCTCAGGCCACGTCGCCCCTGGCTACGTGGCTTTCCTATCTGGAACACCTGCACAGTAAAACCATCGATCTGGGGCTGACGCGCGTTCGCGATGTTGCCGGACGGATGGCGGTATTAAAACCGGCGCCGTTTGTCTTTACGGTGGCTGGCACCAACGGTAAGGGAACCACCTGCCGTACGCTGGAGTCCGTGCTGATGGCGGCGGGCTACAAGGTTGGCGTGTACAGTTCGCCGCATCTGGTGCGCTATACCGAGCGTGTACGTATCCAGGGCGCGGAATTGCCGGAAGGTGCGCATACCGCTTCCTTTGCCGAGATTGAAGCGATCCGCGGCGATATTTCGCTGAGCTATTTTGAGTTTGGTACGTTGTCAGCGCTGTGGTTGTTCCAGCAGGCGCAGCTCGACGTGGTGATCCTCGAGGTTGGCCTGGGTGGCCGGCTCGATGCCACCAATATCGTTGACGCTGATGTTTCCGTGGTGACCAGCATTGCGCTGGACCATACCGACTGGCTGGGGCCGGATCGTGAAAGTATTGGTCGTGAGAAGGCCGGTATTTTCCGTGCCGGTAAACCTGCGATCGTCGGTGAGCCGGATATGCCTCATACGATTGCTGAGGTAGCCGCTGAGAAAGGTGCAATGCTACTGCAGCGTGATGTGGACTGGTGCTACACCGTCGAAGCCGAATCCTGGTCCTTCTCTGACGCTCAGGGAACGTTAGCGGGGCTGCCGCTGCCGCTGGTGCCCATGCCGAATGCCGCTACGGCGCTGGCAGCACTGCGCGCCAGTCAGCTGGTCATCAGCGAGCAGGCGATTCGCGAGGGCATTGAACGGGCGATGTTGCCCGGCCGTTTTCAGATAATCAGCGAATCGCCGCGTGTTATTCTCGATGTGGCCCATAATCCTCATGCGGCGGCTTATCTCGCCGGGCGTCTCAAAAGCCTGTCGAAAACGGGGCGCGTACTGGCGGTTATTGGTATGCTGCATGATAAAGATATCGCCGGTACGCTGGCAAACCTGAAGGCAGAAGTCGACTGCTGGTACTGCGCTCCGCTGGAAGGGCCGCGCGGCGCCACGGCGCAACAGCTGCTGGAACATTTAGCTGAAGGGAATGCTTACGCTGATGTCGCTCAGGCATGGCATACGGCCATGGCTGATGCAAGGTCTGAAGATACCGTACTGGTGTGCGGGTCATTCCACACGGTGGCGCATGTAATGGAAGAAATAGACGCGGGGAGAATCGGTGGCGAGTAAGTTTCAGAACCGTTTAGTCGGGACAATTGTACTGGTGGCGCTGGGGGTGATTATTCTCCCAGGGCTGCTCGATGGCCAGAAAAAGCATTATCAGGATGAGTTCGCGGCGATTCCTCTGGTGCCGAAACCAGGCGACCGCGATGAGCCGGACATGCTGCCGGCCGCGACGCAGGCCTTGCCGGCGCAACCGCCTGAAGGGGCGGCGGAAGAGGTCCGTGCGGGTGATGCCGCGGCACCGTCGTTAGATCCATCGCGGATCCCGGTCAACAGCAACAGCTTCGATGATGTGCAGGAGCCGGTCGTGGCGCCGCAGCCTAAACCGCAGCCACAGCCTAAGCCGCAACCTGTGCAGCCGAAGCCGGTTGAGAAACCGCAGCCGCAGCAACAGCAGCAGGTGGCCGTACAGACGCCGCCAGCGAAACCGGCAGAGATCCCGGCACCGACAGGCAAAGCCTACGTGGTGCAGCTTGGGGCGTTGAAGAACGCCGATAAGGTCAACGAGATCGTCGGTAAACTGCGCTCCTCCGGATTCAAAGTCTACACGTCGCCTTCAACCCCGGTTCAGGGTAAAATTACCCGAATTCTGGTGGGTCCAGATGCCTCGAAAGATAAGCTGAAAGGCCAGCTTGGCGACCTGAAACAGCTCTCCGGACTGAGCGGTGTGGTGATGGGATACAGCCCTAACTAATCGTGCCGCTCCCGGTAATGGGGAGCGGCAACGTGCCTGTCTGATGTGCTTTCAGAAGGCTAAAGACAGCATGGCGTTGAATGTTTTTTCAGCGCCATTTTTATTTCTGTAGGGCACGGAAATCCCTACGCAAACGTTTTCTTTTTCTGTTAGAATGCGCCCCGAACTGGACGACAGGGCGTAAATCGTGGGATGTTTATGGTCTGGATTGATTACGTCATTATTGCGGTGATTGGTTTTTCCTGTCTGGTAAGCCTGATCCGCGGCTTTGTTCGTGAAGCGTTATCGTTGGTGACATGGGGATGTGCTTTCTTTGTTGCCAGCCATTACTACACTTACCTGGCTGTCTGGTTCACGGGTTTTGAAGACGAAATGGTCCGCAATGGGATTGCTATCGCGATACTGTTTATCGCAACGCTGATCGTCGGCGCCATTGTTAACTATGTCATTGGCGCACTGGTAGAGAAGACCGGCCTGTCGGGTACCGACAGGGTGTTAGGGATCTGTTTTGGCGCCCTGCGTGGCGTGCTGATAGTCTCTGCGATACTGTTCTTTCTCGATAGTTTTACCGGTATGGCGAAAAGCGAAGACTGGCAAAAGTCAGAGCTTATCCCGCAGTTCAGTTTCGTTATCAGATGGTTTTTTGACTATCTGCAAAGCTCGTCAAGTTTCTTGCCCAAAGCATAAGCGTTGGGATGTGGCTGAACGAGGAAAAGACGTATGTGCGGTATTGTCGGTATCGCCGGTGTTATGCCGGTAAACCAGTCGATTTATGACGCGTTAACGGTGCTTCAGCATCGTGGCCAGGATGCCGCAGGCATCATCACGATTGATGCAAATAACTGTTTCCGTTTGCGTAAAGCAAACGGTATGGTGAGCGATATTTTTGAAGCTCGCCATATGCAGCGTATGCAGGGCAATATGGGGATTGGCCATGTTCGCTATCCGACGGCTGGCAGCTCAAGTGCCTCCGAGGCGCAGCCTTTCTACGTCAACTCGCCGTATGGCATCACGTTGGCGCACAACGGCAACCTGACCAACGCGCACGAGCTGCGTAAAAAGCTGTTTGAAGAAAAACGCCGCCACATCAACACCACCTCCGATTCTGAAATCCTGCTCAACATCTTTGCCAGCGAGCTGGATAATTTCCGTCATTATCCACTGGAAGCGGATAACATTTTTGCAGCGATCGCCGCGACCAACCGGCAGATTCGTGGCGCTTACGCCTGCGTGGCGATGATTATCGGTCATGGTATGGTCGCGTTCCGCGATCCGAACGGTATCCGTCCTCTGGTGCTGGGTAAACGTGATGTGGGTGACGGTCGTACCGAGTATATGGTGGCGTCCGAGAGCGTGGCATTGGATACCCTGGGCTTCGAGTTCCTGCGTGACGTTGCGCCGGGTGAAGCGGTTTATATTACCGAAAAAGGCCAGCTGTTTACCCGTCAGTGTGCGGAAAACCCGGTCAGCAACCCATGCCTGTTCGAATACGTTTACTTTGCGCGTCCGGACTCCTTTATCGATAAAATTTCCGTCTACAGCGCCCGCGTTAACATGGGTACCAAGCTGGGCGAGAAAATCGCGCGCGAATGGGAAGACCTGGATATCGATGTGGTCATTCCAATTCCGGAAACCTCTTGCGATATTGCGCTGGAAATTGCCCGTATCCTCGACAAACCTTATCGTCAGGGGTTCGTGAAAAACCGCTACGTTGGCCGCACGTTCATCATGCCGGGACAGCAGCTGCGTCGCAAATCAGTGCGCCGTAAGCTCAATGCCAACCGTGCTGAGTTCCGTGATAAAAATGTGCTGTTGGTGGATGACTCCATCGTACGTGGTACCACCTCTGAGCAGATTATCGAGATGGCACGCGAAGCTGGTGCGAAGAAGGTCTATCTGGCCTCCGCCGCGCCTGAGATTCGTTTCCCGAACGTCTACGGTATTGATATGCCGACGGCCACCGAGCTGATTGCCCACGGTCGCGAAGTAGACGAGATCCGCCAGATCATCGGTGCCGATGGCCTGATTTTCCAGGATCTGAACGATCTGATTGACGCTGTTCGCGCAGAAAACCCGGATATTCAGCAGTTTGAATGCTCGGTGTTCAACGGTGTGTACGTCACCAAAGACGTCGACCAGAGCTATCTGGATTACCTCGATTCCCTGCGTAATGACGACGCTAAAGCGGTACAGCGTCAGAATGAAGTCGAGAACTTAGAGATGCATAACGAAGGGTAATCTGTCCCTTTGTTGCGAAAAACCCGCCGTCTGCTGACCGCGGGTTTTTTTGTTGTTGCGTTACGCCTCGTCCAGCCAAATGCGCATTTCACCTTCGCCCCGGTTGGCCCAGCTGAACCACGGAATAAAGGTCAGCGTCTGCTTCTGCATCTGGGTTTGCGGATGGTCAAAGCTATAGAGCGGTTGGTCATCTGCCGGCGTCGGTCGACGCAGGCCTTCGGCTACCAGCAACACTTTCCCCGCGAGCACGCCGCTGCCGGCGATTTCGCTGAAGCGGCTGTTCGCCGGCAGCGAGAGGTTGTGCAGTTCGGTACCGTTATCCGCCTCTTCAAGACAGTAAACCAGCGGCCCGCGCTGAATAGCGACTTTACCGGCGTTGTGACGCACCAGCGGGTTGGCATAGACCCGGCGTAGGGTCATCGGTAGATGCAACGTAATGACGTCTCCCTGTTGCCATTGGCGAGTGATATGCAGATAGCCCTTCAGCAGTGTGCCCTGTGCTGATTCGCCGTTGACCAACACCTGCGGCGCTTCACACCATTCAGGCAGACGCAGCGCCAGCGTATGGTTGACGGCCTGCGCATGGCTGAAGGCAATCGTCACTTCTTCGTCCCACGGATAATTGCCGCTGATGTTCAGCGCCAGCGTCTGCTCATTGATGGTGAAGCTGGCTTCGCTGCCGGCGTAGAAATTGATAAACAACGCATCCTGGCGCGGCGTAAACAGATAGTGACCGATGGCCACCAGCGTGCGGGCGATGTTTGGCGGACAGCAGGCGCAACCGAACCAGCGCTGCCTGACCGGTTTAATATGATCGTAAATATGGTTATGTGGGATGCTTTTTGGATGAGTTTCCAACGGATTGACGTAAAAAAAGTGCTTCCCGTCCAGCGCCATCCCACCAAGTACGGTGTTGTAGAAAGCCCGTTCCATAACGTCGGCGTAGTGCGCATCGCCTTCCATTTCCAGCATCCGACGGGCGAACATCATCAGGCCAATCGAGGCGCAGCTTTCGCCGTAAGCGGTGTCGTTCGGCAGATCGTAATCGCTGGTGAAGGCCTCGCCAATGCCCTGAGAGCCGATGCCGCCGGTAATGTACATACGCCGCTGGACCATGTTGTTCCAGATGCGCAGGCAGGTCTGGCGCTTCTCTTCGTCGCGGGTCATCCGCGCGATATGGGCCAGCCCGGTCATCAGATAGACTGAACGCACGGCGTGACCCACCGCCTGGTCTTGTTCATTCAGCGGCTTGTGCGCATGGGTATAGGCTTTATCTTTCACCATCCAGGCATCACCCCAGTTATCCCAGTGCCAGGTACCGCCGCGTTGTTCAAACTCAATATCGTAGTAGTAGGGCTGCTGGCCGCGCTCCTCGAGGAAAAAGCGGGCTAACTCCTGATAACGTGGCTCCTGAGTCACTTCATACAGGCGCATAAGCGCCAGTTCAATTTCAGGGTGTCCGGGGTAGCCACGTAGCTGGCCTGCATTGGGGCCAAAAACGTCGTTAATATGGTCAGCAAAACGGCAGGATATCTCAAGCAGACGACGCTTGCCGGTGGCATTGTAAAAAGCCACCGCGGCCTCAAACAGATGCCCGGCGCAGTACAGCTCATGGCACTCGGCCAGATTGGTCCAGCGCAGGCCCGGCTCTTTCACGGAATACCAGGTATTCAGATAGCCATCTTCAGCCTGGGCCTTCGCCAGCAGCTCAATCACTTCATCGGCGGTGTGTTCCAGGGTGGCGTCAGGCTTTTGGCTTAACGACCAGGCGACCGCTTCCAGCCACTTGGTAACATCGCTGTCCTGAAAAACCATGCCGTAAAATTCACCCTTTTCCAGTCCGGCCGCGATGCGATAGTTCGCCAGCGCGTGGCTCGGTTCGGCATCAGGAATATTGTCGTTCAGCGCCTCCCACTGATAGGGGATGACCACATCGCGGATCAGACGCTGGTACTCCCCGAGGAACGGGTCGGTCACGGTAATTCGGTTCAGGTCGGCTTCAATAACATCAGACTGCATTATGTATACCTCAGGAAATATGGGAATGTCGTAAATGGAGATCGGAAGAAATTCGTTTCATCATTGGGCCATTCAGGCGGCACTTCAGCAGACATAGCGCCAGCACCAGATGGAAAATCGCCGGGACCACGCTTTGCAGCAGGGTAATGCCCTGAACGGAGGCGGCAGTCTGGTTTTCCAGCCCCGGCTGGTAGGCCACCATGATCAGGATCAGGCTGATGATGCCGCCGGATGAGGCCCACGAGAGCTTGATAAAAAACAGGTTGAAGGCAAAGTTCATCCCGGAAGAGCGCACGCCGTTCTTCCACTCGCCGTAGTCGTCGGCGAAAGCCATGATCGAAAAGTGCAGCGGCAGGGTGAAGCCGAGGACAATGTTGTTGATCAGGATGCAGGCCAGCCATAAGGTCTGATGCTGCGGGCCGGTCGGCAGAAACCACATTGCCAGGCCGAAGACCACCAGCACCAGGTTGGTGTAAAAGTACAGTTTGACCATATCAACACGGCGGGAGAGCGGGTTAACGATCACCGCCCCGGCAATCGCCGCCAGCGTCACGACGGCAAAAAACAGCGACATAAACCCGGCGCTGCCCTCTAAGGCGTAGGAGATGAAATACATATAGCCGCCGCCGCGAATACAGAGAATATTCACCAGCAGGAAGGACATCACCAGCATCATCAGCAGTTGGTCGTTTTTACGCAGTCCTTGCAGATGCTGACGCAGGGTAAATGTTCCCGCCAGCGACAGGGGCACACGCTCTTTGACCCAGAAAAAGCACAGTAAAAACATCACCGCGCCGATAGCGCAGAGCACGGTCACGCCGTACTGGTAACCTTTGGCGAGATTGCCCTGACCAAAATATTCCACCATCCACGGCAGGCCGACGGAAACCAGGAAACCGGCGATGCCGCTGAGCACAAAGCGCCAGGACTGGCAGGACATCACCTGATCGTGACGGTTGGTCATCGCGTTAATCAGCGCGCAGTAGGGGACGTTGTTGGCGGTATAGCCCACCGACAGCAGGAAATAGGTGCCGAAGGCCCAGGCTATTTTCATATTGGCGCTCATGTCCGGCACGGTAAACGTCAGGATGCCGATCACCGCGAGCGGAGCGGCAGTCCACAGCTGCCACGGGCGAAAACGGCCCCAGCGACTGCGCGTCCGGTCAGCGATAACGCCCATCACCGGGTCAGATACCGCATCAACAATTCTGAGGGTAAAAAACATGGCGCCGACGATGGCCGGGCTGAGGCCAAACACATCGGTGTAGAAAAACAGCAGAAAGCCGCTGATTAAATCTGAGATGCAGTGACCTCCAGCATCCCCCAGTCCATAACCTATTTTTTCGCGGGTAGAGAGCGTTTCCCCCGCATCAACGATCTGCACATCGGTATCGAGATTATCGGCTGTAGCCATAATCAATCCTCATTTGCGTAACCAGGTTGTGATGATCCAAAACGTCATTACGGCGTATCTCTGACTGTTTTTAGTAAAATTAATACGACGGCGAGCATAGATCTGATACGCGGTATGGGTACATGCCCTGGCGATGTTGTTGTGATTTTGATCTTTATTTTTACTAGAAATATATTTTTGATGTCGATCTTGATCACGAAATGAGCGGGCATTGCCCGCCGAAACCCTGGTTTTTGGTTATGGTACGAACCATATTGACCAGAAACGGGAAGCGGAAATGCATTTAGGCATGGATATTGGCGGTACCAAAATGGAGACCGTGCTGCTGGACAGCACAGGCGATGTCCGTTGGCGTCAGCGGGTGGCAACGCCAAAAAGCAGCGTCGAACAGTTTGTACAAGGGGTGATTGCTGAGGTTGAACGAGCGCAGCAGGAAGCGGGGACGACGCTCAGCATGGGTTTTTGTCTGCCGGGGGCGATAGAACCGCACTCTTGTTTAGTAAAAAACTCCAACATACAGGTTGTTAATGGTCATCCACTGCATGATATTCTTAGTGAATATTTTGGTCAGCCGCTGGCGGTGGCAAACGACGCCAACTGCTTTGCGCTCTCGGAAGCGACGGATGGCAGCGGGGCCGGGCACAACGTGGTGTTTGGCGCGATCCTCGGAACGGGCTGCGGTGGGGGAATTGTCGCCAACCAGCGCCTGATGACGGGGCCCAACGCCTGCAGCGGTGAATGGGGGCATAATCCTTTGCCTCACTACCGGCCTGAATATGACGGCGAGTCGCCGTTGTGCTATTGCGGGCAGCATCATTGCCTGGAGTCCTTTATTTCCGGCAGCGGTCTGGCCCGGCAGTTCCGCCAGCAGGCCGCTCAGGACGTCACGGCGGAAGACCTGGTGCAACAGATGCGTGAGGGGCGGGATGGCGCACAAGCCTTGTGGCGACGTTACCGTAACCAGGTTGCCCGGGCCTTCGCCAGCGTGGTGAATCTGCTCGACCCAGATGTGATCGTGGTAGGCGGCGGTCTGTCCGGCGTGGATGAGCTGTATAGCGGTTTGTCTGAGGAGATGGCACAGTACGTCTTTGGCGGTCGTTGTGTCACTCCGGTCGTGCCGGCGACACATGGAGCCAGCAGCGGCGTGCGCGGCGCCGCATGGGCCGGTGAACAGGCCTTACAGAATGGAAAAACGCGCGGCATCGCGCCTGACAGGTGAAACGAACGGCATGGTAAAAAAGACCCGAATTAAAGACATTGCGACGGCGTGCGGAGTGTCTATTGCGGCGGTGTCCCGGGCCCTTAAAGGGCAGCCGGGGCTGAGCGAAGAGACGCGCCAGCGGATCTTGTCGATTGCGGAAGCGCAGGGCTACGATTTTTCCCGCCTGCGCAACGGACGCATCAAGCGACTGCTTTTCCTGCTGCATCGCCAGCACAATATCGCCAGCGCCTTGCCGTTTTATTCCAACGTAATGCTCGGGGTGGCCGACGCCTGCCGGGAAAATGACATTGCGATGAGTTTTCAGCCCATCGGTCCGGATGACTCCATCGCGGATCTGATTAACCTGCACCAGCCTGACGCACTGATTTGCGCCGGTTATCTGGAGGCAGAAGTGCTGAGCGAACTGCGGAAAATGTCTCTTCCCGTGGCGCTGGTGGATCTGTGGGCCGCTGATTTTTCCTGCGTGAACCCGGACAACTACCATGGAGGCTTTGTCGCCACCCGGCATCTGCTGGAGCAGGGCAGGAGACGGATTGCTTTCCTCGGCCATTCTCAACGTCACTACAGTATTCGCCAGCGCGTAGAAGGTTACCAGCAGGCGCTGTTTGAGGCCGGTGTTGCACTCTCTGAGGCATATCGTGTCGAAGTACCGCCGGTCAAGGATATCGAACAGGCGCTGGTCGAAGGGATGGAGAAACTGCTGGCGCTACCTCAGCCGCCAGACGCTATATTTGCTTATAACGACATGGCAGCGCTGGTGGCGATGCGGGTCTGTGCCCGTCAGGGGCTGAATGTTCCTGGCGATATCGCGATCGTCGGCTTCGATGATATTGATGCCGCAGCCTGGGCGCATCCGCCATTGACCACCGTAGCTATTGATAAGCGCGAACTGGGGCGGGACGCGTTTCGCCTGTTGCTCAATGAAGAGGGTGAGAGAAACCTGCTGATGCCGGTGCATCTGGTGGTACGCGAAAGCTCCGTGCGCTTGCGTCCTGCGCCATAATCCGGCAAAGTCTGCGACATTATGTGGAAGGGGCAAACATCGTGAAACGACTTATTATTGGGATTTCTGGCGCCAGCGGCGCGATTTACGGTGTGCGCCTGTTGCAAATTCTCCGCGATGTTCCCGATGTCGAAACCCATTTGATCATGAGCCAGGCCGCGCGACAGACTCTGGCACTGGAGACCGATTATTCGCTGCGTGACGTACAGGCGCTGGCCGACGTGGTCCATGATGCCCGGGATATCGCCGCCAGCATCTCTTCTGGCTCATTCAAGACTGCCGGTATGGCGATTTTGCCTTGCTCGGTGAAAACGCTGTCGGGCATCGTTCACAGCTATACCGACGGTCTGCTAACCCGCGCGGCGGACGTGGTGCTCAAAGAGCGTCGTCCGCTGGTGTTGTGCGTGCGGGAGACGCCGTTTCACCTTGGTCATCTGCGCCTGATGGTGCAGGCGGCGGAGATGGGGGCGGTTATTATGCCACCGGTGCCGGCGTTTTATCATCGTCCACAAACCCTCGATGACGTCATTAACCAGACGGTTAATCGCGTTATCGATCAGTTCGATATTACCCTCCCGCAGGACCTGTTTACCCGTTGGCAGGGACCCTCAGTCGCACCGTAATAGTGCCTTTTATTAACCTTTGCGCGCTTGCAGTGCAATTTTGCTGCCTCGATCAAATCCTCGACATTTAATTTGTTTTTTTGCGTCTGGCCGCTGCGGTTTATCCGCCAATGCTGTTATCTTCCCTCCTTAGACAATCTTGCAACCTTCTATTAACAAATTTAACGCTATTTCCAGCACGCACTGAGAAGATGGCACAAAACCTGCAGGATTCGTTGGCAGCAAACATAACTACATAACGCACGACATAACAACATCACGACACTTAAGGGTATTGTATGAAGAAGACGATCCTGGCCCTCTCATTAATGATGGGACTCAGCAGTGCCTCCAGCGCGTTTGCCGCGCTTCCGCAAAGCATTCGTATCGGTACCGATGCCACCTATGCGCCTTTCTCATCCAAGGATGCGAAAGGGGATTTCGTCGGCTTTGATATCGACCTGGGCAACGAGCTGTGTTCGCGTATCAAGGTGAAATGTACCTGGGTGGGCAGTGACTTCGACTCGTTAATTCCGTCGCTGAAGGCGAAGAAAATTGACGCCATTATCTCCTCATTATCGATCACCGAAAAACGTCAGCAGGAGATTGCCTTCTCTGACAAGCTGTATGCTGCGGATTCTCGCCTGATTGCGCCGAAAGGCTCGCCGATCCAGCCGACGCTGGAATCGCTGAAAGGCAAACATGTCGGTGTCCTGCAGGGGTCGACTCAGGAAGCCTATGGCAATGAGCGCTGGCGTAGCCAGGGTGTTGATGTGGTGGCTTACCAGAACCAGGATCTGATCTACTCTGATCTGGCCGCGGGTCGCCTTGACGCTGCGCTGCAGGATGAAGTCGCGGCCAGCGAAGGCTTCCTCAAACAACCCGCCGGTAAAGATTTTGATTTTGCGGGTCCTTCTGTCAAAGATAAAAAATTCTTCGGTGACGGTACCGGCATCGGCCTGCGTAAAACCGATAGCGAGCTGAAAACCGCGTTCGATAAAGCGTTAGGCGATATGCGTAAAGACGGTACTTACGACAAGCTGGCGAAGAAGTACTTCAACTTCAACGTGTACGGTGACTAAACGTCGCACCAGACCCGGGCAGCCGGGTCTGGTGGATGTGCCACATCCTGCGATGCCTTATTTTGGTGCGACGTTCGCTTTTGCTGCATCAATACAGTGCAAAAAAGGCAGGTCTGGCGGGTAAGTAGTGCATAGTTAAGCGTTTATGATGAGAAAAAATTTGCTCCATGGCGCAGAATGTTTTGCCTTACCGGGGCGAATAATGGCACGATAACTGCCGTTAGCACTTCGTATAAACCCGTTAGAATGACAGTCTGTTGAGGATAGTTATGAAAAAACTGGCGTTGTCTCTTTCTTTGGCGCTGGCCCTTTCCAGCGTTTCCACGGTATTTGCAGCCATTCCACAAAAAGTCCGTATCGGCACCGATCCCACTTATGCCCCGTTCGAATCGAAAAATGCGCAGGGTGAATTGATTGGTTTTGACATCGATCTGGCCAAAGAGCTGTGTAAGCGTATCAATACGCAATGTACCTTCGTTGAAAACCCGCTGGATGCGCTGATCCCATCTTTAAAAGCCAAGAAAATCGATGCGATTATGTCGTCGTTATCGATTACCGAAAAACGTCAGCAGGAAATCGCCTTCACCGACAAACTCTACGCGGCGGATTCTCGTCTGGTAGTGAAAAAGGGCAGCGATATCGTACCTGACCTCGCCAAACTGAAAGGCAAGCGTATCGGCGTGCTGCAGGGCACGACTCAGGAAACCTACGGTAACGAGCACTGGGCACCAAAAGGCATCGAAATTGTTTCCTATCAGGGCCAGGACAATATCTATTCTGACCTGACCGCTGGTCGTATCGATGCAGCATTCCAGGACGAAGTCGCCGCGAGTGAAGGATTCCTCAAACAACCGATTGGTAAAGATTACCAGTTTGGCGGTCCATCTATTAAGGACGAGAAGTTGTTCGGCGTCGGCACCGGTATGGGCCTGCGTAAAGAAGACAACGAGCTGCGTGAAGCGCTGAATAAAGCCTTCGCGGAAATGCGCAAAGATGGAACCTACGACAAGCTGGCGAAAAAATACTTCGATTTTAACGTGTACGGTGACTAACCATCAGGCGTACCCCATCGCGCGTGCGTAAGCGCGCGATGGATGATGACAGACAGGGCAGACAGCATGCTGTACGGGTTTTCACAGGTTATTTTTCAGGGCGCTATTGTTACGCTTGAACTGGCGCTCAGTTCAGTTGTGCTGGCGGTCCTTATCGGTCTGGCCGGTGCCGGAGCAAAATTATCGAGCAATCGACCACTGGCACTGGTATTTGAAGGCTACACCACGCTGATCCGTGGGGTGCCCGATCTGGTCCTGATGCTGTTGATTTTCTATGGGCTGCAGATTGCCCTGAACACCCTGACCGATGCGCTGGGCTTGTCTCAGTTTGATATCGACCCGATGATTGCGGGGATTATCACCCTCGGCTTTATCTACGGCGCCTATTTTACTGAAACCTTCAGGGGCGCATTCCTGGCCGTGCCAAAAGGGCATATTGAAGCGGCAACCGCCTTTGGCTTTAGCGGCGGGCAGACCTTCCGGCGGATCCTTTTCCCGGCGATGATGCGCTACGCGTTGCCGGGTATCGGCAACAACTGGCAGGTTATCCTGAAGGCGACGGCGCTGGTGTCTCTGCTGGGGCTGGAAGATGTGGTCAAAGCCACGCAGCTGGCGGGAAAAAGCACCTGGCAGCCGTTCTACTTTGCGATCGTTTGCGGCCTGGTGTATCTGGTATTTACAACGATTTCCAATGGTGTACTGCTGCTGCTTGAACGCCGTTACTCCGTGGGCGTGAAGAGGGCTGACCTGTGATTGAGATTATTCAGGAGTACTGGAAATCCCTGCTGTGGACCGACGGTTACCGTTTTACCGGCGTTGCGATTACCTTGTGGCTGCTTATTTCCTCGGTGGTGATAGGCGGCATTCTGGCGGTATTTCTCGCTATCGGTCGTGTCTCAAGCAACAAATATATTCAATTTCCGATCTGGCTCTTTACCTACGTATTCCGCGGCACGCCGCTGTACGTCCAGCTGCTGGTGTTTTACTCCGGGATGTATACCCTGGAAATCGTCAAAGGTACCGAGCTGCTGAACGCGTTTTTCCGCAGCGGCCTGAACTGCACGGTGCTGGCGTTGACGCTGAACACCTGCGCTTATACCACGGAGATTTTCGCCGGGGCGATTCGCTCTGTGCCTGCCGGGGAAATTGAAGCGGCGCGGGCGTACGGTTTCTCTTCGGTCAAACTGTATCGCTGCATTATTTTGCCCTCTGCGCTGCGTATCGCGCTGCCCGCATACAGCAATGAAGTGATTCTGATGCTGCATTCCACCGCGCTGGCGTTTACCGCCACCGTGCCGGATCTGCTGAAAATCGCCAGGGATATTAACTCGGCGACCTATCAGCCGTTTACCGCCTTCGGGATTGCCGCGGTGCTCTATTTAATTATTTCGTATGTCCTGATTAGCCTGTTCCGCAAAGCGGAAAAGCGCTGGTTGCAGCATATCAAACCTTCTTCGACGCATTGAGACCGCCATGTCCGACAATAAATTAAATGTTATCGATCTGCATAAACGTTACGGCGAGCATGAAGTTCTGAAAGGCGTTTCATTAAAGGCGAAAGCCGGGGACGTTATCAGTATTATCGGTTCATCAGGCTCCGGTAAAAGTACCTTTTTGCGCTGCATTAACTTTCTTGAAAAGCCTAGTGAAGGCACGATTGTGGTTAACGGGCAGAATATTGGCCTGGTTCGCGACAAAGACGGCCAGCTCAAGGTCGCGGATAAAAACCAGCTGCGTTTACTGCGCACCCGCCTGACGATGGTGTTCCAGCATTTCAACCTGTGGAGCCACATGACGGTGCTGGAAAACGTCATGGAAGCGCCGATTCAGGTGCTCGGCTTGAGCAAGCAGGAGGCGCGTGAGCGGGCGGTGAAATATCTGGCGAAAGTCGGGATTGATGAACGTCAGCAAGCCAAATATCCGGTGCATCTCTCCGGTGGTCAGCAGCAACGCGTGTCGATTGCCCGCGCGCTGGCGATGGAGCCGGATGTGCTGCTGTTTGATGAACCCACGTCAGCGCTCGATCCTGAACTGGTTGGGGAAGTGCTGCGGATCATGCAGCAGCTGGCGGAAGAGGGCAAAACCATGGTGGTGGTGACCCATGAAATGGGCTTTGCGCGCCATGTCTCATCGCACGTCATTTTCCTGCATCAGGGCAAAATTGAAGAAGAAGGCAACCCGGACGAACTGTTCGGCAACCCGAAAAGCCCGCGCTTACAGCAGTTCCTCAAAGGTTCTCTGAAATAAGTGTTACGTTATCTCCCGGTGAGGCCGCTCGCCGGGAGAGTCTTGCCGCTCCCGCCGGTACACCCAGTCGTCGTAATCTACCCCGTTCAGGTGGTAGGCATTTTCCAGCACCTGAATCCGCGTAAAACCATGTTTTTCCAGCAGCCTTGCTGAGCCGATATTGTCCCCGAGAACCCACGCATTGATGGCGTTGATGCCTAGCTGCTGAAACCCGTATTCGCATATCGCCTGCAGCGCTTCGCTGGCATACCCCTGACCCTGAGCGTCCGGCAGCAGGGCATAGCCGACATCCGCTTCGTACGGGTTTTTGCTGCTGATGCGCAGACCGATATCGCCAATGGCCTGATGCTGGCGATCGCGCAGGACAAACACCCCCGGGTCGGCGCAGCGGGCAGTAAATAGATTGCGCAGCGCGGCTTCATCAAGGAGTTCGCCCATAAACTGCATAACTTCAGGGTCGCGACGCAGGCGCAGGAAAAAGGGCCAGTCCGCTTCAGTAAACGGAGAGAGCAGCAAACGCGGAGTGGTTAATGTCATCATCAGCGGGCCATTTTGCAGGAACGTCCGCTCACCTTACCACCAGAAAGTCATGGATAACATGATCTTATGCCGGTGATTGCGGCGGGTTACCCCGCAGCCGGTGAAGTCGTTAGCGGTTTGTCTATCTGGTGAAAATAGTGCAACACGGTGTCGCTTTGATGAGAGGATCGCAGCTGCAGCGCCAGATTCAGGCTGTCGAGAACCTCGGCGTGTTCGACCAACGGCGAGTCTGCGGCGACTCTGGCTTCGGCAACCAGCCAGCTCACAATGGTTTTCCAGCGCCATAGCGGCGAGTTGCCGGTGATGCGCTGTACCGGACCGGGGAATTTGCCGGAGCCTCGCGCGCCGTCTTTCAGCAGAGCCACGGCCTGGCGCGAAAGGCCGGTGAGTTCGGCGATGTCGCTCAGGCCCACCATCGTAGTGTCAACGGATTCGACCCGGATATTCAGCGCTGATGCGGATTCGATGTTATCGATCGCTGACAGAATCGCCTGTTCAAGGGAACCGCTTTCGCGATCGAATTCCAGATACACTGCGGTGCCATAAAAACAGATCAGCGCATCAGTACAGCCTGCGCGATGCAGTGCATCCTCAAGGCCTGGCGTATGGCTGTTAACGCCTGACAGGGTTAGCGTAAAGTTGTAGAGGGCCATTATTTGCGATCCTTATCGTTAAACCGGGGCGCCGACGCTCAGCGGCAGCGGTCGACCATCCTGATGATTTGCCTGGCATGATGCCCGGGAACGGCTGGGGTAGACCAGATGCTCATCATGTGTTCGCGATGACCAGCCGTACCGCACCTGAGTCGTCCAAAGCAGTGCGCGCTCTTGCCGCCAGCAATAAAAATCCATCCCCGTGCGCGCGCATAGTCAATTGCTGCTCTGATGTGTTTATCCGGATGTTCCTTCATCATCGAGTCCTGAGAGAGTGAACGATCTGTTGACATGTGTCAACAGTGTTTTGGTGAAAAAACAGACACCAGGACGTTATGACAGAGAACGGCAAAAGAAGCTGGAATGCGCTTCACAGGGGAAAAGGGCGTAGCAGCAGGAGATGAGAGCGTTGCGAGACGGCTTCCACAGGCGGGTTTGCCAGGGCGATAAGACGAGTGTGAAGAGCCAGGAGATAGGGGGATCTCCTGGCGTTAACCGGCGGCGCGCTTAGCCAAGGATGTCTTTTAGTGCCTCTTCCAGATCGTACCAGCGGAAGCCAAATCCGGCGGCTTCCAGCCGTTTCGGCAGCGCCCGCTGGCCGCCCAGCACCAGCACCGATGATTCTCCCATCAGCAGGCGAATCGCCGTTGCCGGCACGCGGAAAATGGCCGGGCGATTCAGCGCCTCGCCGAGGGCATGGGCGAAGCGCTCATTGCGCACCGGATAGGGGGAAACCAGATTAAATGGCCCGCTGAGATCGTTATCCAGCAGCCACAGAATACCGTTCACCATATCGTCAATATGGATCCATGCCATATACTGCCTGCCATTGCCGATAGGGCCGCCGAGGCCAAGCCGGAAGGCCGGTAACATTTTGGCGAGGATCCCGCCTTTAGGCGCCAGCACGACGCCGGTGCGCAGCAGGCAGACGCGGGTGCGATCGCTCTGCGCTTCGCAGGCCAGCAGCTCCCAACGGGCGCAGAGTTTGTGCGTGAATTCGTGGTGCGGCGGTTCCTCTTCGGTGACGACAACTTCCCCGAGATCGCCGTAATAACCGACGGCAGAACCGCTAATCAGCACCGATGGTGGAGTATCGCTGGCATTGAACAGGTTGACTAGTTTTTGAGTGATATCCCAGCGGCTGTGGCACAGGCGCTGTTTTTGCTCTGCCGACCAGCGTTTGTCGGCGATAGGCTCGCCCGCCAGGTTGATAACGGCATCGATATCATTGAGGTGGTGATGGCCCTCGAAGCCGCGCCATAAGGTGACGCGGGCATCCAGTCGGCCTTGCGCTTTTTCCGGGCTGCGTGTTGATACCGTTACATGATGCCCAAGCTCCAGCAGCCGGGGGATCAGATGCCGGCCAATCAGGCCGGTACCGCCAGTAAGTAGAATCCTCATAGCGCCTCCCTAAGAAGCTTAGCGCCGCCAGCTCATGGTCATGGACACGGAGTCGGCATAGCGCAGTGCGTAAAGTTTATCGATCTCTACTTCAGCATAAGTGACCCAGTGGTGTTCGCATGCGATATCGAGCACATCCTGCGTTAATTTTTCCAACAGAGAGAAGCGGTTATTCTCAATATGGCTGATGATGCGCTTGGTGATAGTGCGATAATTGAGCGCATCGTTGATATCTTCACTGCAGCGCGACTGCTCTGCCGGGTAGTGAATCGCGACGTTAATAACCACGTCCTGGCGGTTAGCGATCTCTTCCTCTTTAATACCGATAAAAGTACGTAAGCGCAGGTTCTTTATCCGAATAATAGCGTCTGGCTGAGACATTGCAGGCTTCCTCCGTGTTGTAATTTCCGCAATCATACATGAAAGCATGCCACGCGAGCAGGGGGTTAACTGTGTTGAATTTTCATCATCGTTTGTAAGGTGGCTGGACGCTGGCGGATGCGCTCAAACCAGTTATGTATCGCCGGGAAATGGGTGAGATCGATCCGCTGGCGCTGGTGGGCGTTAATCCACGGCCAGCAGGCGATATCGGCAATGCTGAAGTGCTCGCCGCCGAGCCACGGACTGGCTTCCAGACGGCGGTTCAGCACGGTGTACAGGCGTTGGGTTTCCACCTGATAACGTTCGATAGCATAGGGCACCGTCTGCGGCGCACTGTGGTTAAAATGGTGATTCTGTCCCAGCATGGGGCCTAATCCGCTGACCTGCCAGAATAACCATTGCAGCGTCGTATAGCGCTCCCGGAGTTCACCGCTCAGCAGTTTTCCTGACTTCTCCGCCAGGTAAAGCAAAATCGCCCCGGATTCAAACACGGCGAGCGGGGCGCCGCCGTCAACGGGAACATGGTCAACAATGGCGGGAATTTTATTGTTCGGTGACAGGGTAAGAAACTGCGGGCGAAACTGTTCGCCGCGCGTGATATCCACCCGAATCAGGCGGTAGGCCAGCTGCGTCTCTTCGAGAAACAGCATAATTTTGTGGCCGTTGGGGGTGGGTGCGTAGTAGAGGTCGATCATGGTGTCTCCCGCCATCGTGGTCGCAAGCTTTTCGAGTATAGGCGACCTGCCGACATCCGGGAGCGGCTAAGATTAAATAGTGCGCGTGGCGCCGGGGCGTTCCCGCATCTCGCGCACCAGGGCGATAAACGCCTTCAGCCCCGGTGGGACGTGGCGTCGTCCGGGATAATAGAGGCGCAGCCCACCAAACGACGGACACCACTCTTCCATGGCGCTGACAAGCCTGCCGCTGGCCAAATCCTCCTGAATAAACCAGTCAGAGATAAATGCCAGACCGATGCCCGCGCGGGCCGCGCAGTGGATGGCGCGCATTTCGCTGAGGATAATCCGTGGCGGCACGTTCACCGTCATCTTTTGCTGATGCCGTTCCAGCTCCCAGTGGTACAGTCCGCCGTGGGACATCCGCATTCCGATGCCCTGATGATACTGCAGATCTTCCGGGCTTTGTGGGGTGCCATGATGGGCAAAATAATCCGGCGTCCCGACGATTAGCATGCGCACGTCGGGGGTGAGAGGGACGGCAATCATATCCTGCGGCAGGGACTCCGCGAGGCGGATCCCGGCGTCATAGCCTTCGGCGACAATATCAATCAGCCGCGACTCGGTCGTGATATCCAGGCGCATTTGCGGATAGCGTTTAAGGAACGTATCGAAGATATCAAACAGCAGTACGCTGCTTTCACGCGGCGCATTGATGCGCAATGTTCCGCTGGGCATTTCCGCCTGGGTAGCTATCTCCTCCGAGGCCCGTTGGATCTCCGCCAGCGCCGGGGCGACCCGTTCAACATAGCGTTGCCCGGCATCGGTCAGGGCAACGCTGCGGGTGGTGCGGTTAAACAGACGGACGTTGAGCCGCGCCTCCAGGCCGGCGATGGCGTTGCTGATGGCGGTGGCCGACATACCGAGTTCCCTGGCGGCAGCGCGAAAGCTACGTCGGTGGGCGACGGCAAGGAGGATTTCCAGTTCAGTCAGGCCGCTACGATGCATGATTATCCCGATTTTCGTGACAGGTTGTGTTGATTATACCCTCTTATCGGGCTAATGCCCCGGCTCTATACTGCCTGACATACACTCCCTGAGGACGACCATCATGCTGCACATTGACAATATTTATATCAACGGTGAATTTGTTACTCCGCACGGTAGCGAAACCTTTGCACTATTCAACCCCGCAACGGAGGCGGTGATTGGCCAGGTACGTCTGGCGGATGAAGAAGACGCGCGCCGGGCTATCGCCGCGGCAAAAGCGGCGTTCCCCGCATGGTCGAAGACCACAATACAGCAGCGTCTGGCGGTTCTGGAGCGGATGTATCAGGCGGTTCGGGCGAGAGAAGCAGATTTACTGGATGCGATTGTTACGGAATACGGCGCACCCGCGTCGCGGGCACAATGGATGGCGGAGTGGCCGGCGCAAACCATTAAGCTGGCGATGGAGACTCTGACAAACTTTGAATTTGTTGAGCAGGTGGGACGTGCTCAGGTCGTGATGACCCCGGTAGGCGTAGCGGGGTTGATTACTCCGTGGAACAGTGATGCGGGGTTTATCTGTAACAAGCTGGCGACCGCGATGGCCGCCGGTTGTACCGCGGTGATTAAGCCCAGTGAGATGAGCGCGTGGCAAACGCAAATCGTTACCGAAGCGCTGCATGCGGCCCAGATCCCCGCTGGCGTCGTGAATATCGTCACCGGCCGCGGTGAGGTGGTCGGCGATATCATTAACCATCACCCCGATATTGCGAAGATCTCCTTCACCGGTTCCACTGCCGTCGGGAAACACATTATCGCCAGCGGCGCGCAAACCCTGAAACGCGTGACGCTGGAGCTCGGCGGTAAATCCCCCACGTTGATCCTGGATGATGCCGATGTGCAGCAGGCGGTGCCTCTGGCTCTGGCGGCCGGGTTTATGAACAGCGGCCAGGCGTGCATTGCCGGAACGCGTATTCTGGTCCCTGAACAGCGTCTGGCGGAGTTTGAACAGGCCATCGTGGAGGGTATGAAGGCGTATATTTCCGGCGACCCGCGCGATCTGCAAACCACGATAGGCCCGATGGTCAGCAGAAAGCAGTGGCAACGGGTGCAGGAGTATATTCGTCTGGGGCAGCAGGAAGGCGCACGAGTATTAGCCGGCGGCGAAGGCCGGCCGCAGGGAATGGATAAGGGCTGGTGCGTCAAGCCAACCGTATTCAGCGATGTGCACAACCAGATGCGGATTGCGCGGGAAGAAATTTTTGGCCCGGTGCTGGTGCTGATCCCGTATCAGGATCAGGCCGAGGCCATTGCCCTGGCCAACGATACCACCTATGGCCTGAGCGCCCTGGTGTTAAGCGGCGACCGGCAACGTGGTCAGGAAGTGGCGCTGGCTATCGAATCCGGGCGCGTGCTGGTGAATACACTCGATCATGAACCACAGGCCCCCTTCGGCGGATTTAAGCAATCCGGTCTCGGGCGCGAGATGGGGAAATGGGGAATGCAGGCCTATCTGGAGCCAAAAACCGTGCTAATTGGCTAACGGTTCAGATGATGTAAAATCCTCATGGTGCGGTAAGTGACATCCTTCAAAAGACAGGATATGTTGGCTTATCGCCCCATAATTTGTAGAGGATGTCATGAGCCAGCCCGTCATTACCCTGTGGTCCGATTCCCAGTTTTTCTCGCCGTATGTGATGTCCGTTTATGTTGCTCTGCAGGAAAAAAGCCTGCCGTTTACCCTCAAAACCGTTGACCTGGAAAAGGGTGAGAATCATCAGCCGGGCTGGCAAGGCTACAGCGCGACCCGTCGCGTGCCGCTGCTGGAAGTCGACAATTTCTACCTCAGTGAATCTTCCGCCATTACCGAATATCTCGACGAACGTTTTGCTCCGCCGGAGTGGGAGCGGTTGTATCCCCACGACCTGCAAAAGCGCGCCCGGGCGCGTCAGGTTCAGGCCTGGCTGCGCAGCGACCTGATGCCGATCCGTGAAGAGCGCTCGACGGCGGTCGTCTTCGGCGGCGAACGGCGGCCGCCGCTCAGCGAAGCCGGGCAGAAATGCGCCTCCCGGCTGTTTGACGCAGCCGGTGCGTTGCTGGCCCACGGTGGCAATAATCTGTTTGGTGAGTGGTCGCTTGCCGATACGGATCTTGCGTTGATGCTCAACCGGCTGGTGCTCAACGGTGATGAAGTCCCGGAGTCGCTGGTGGACTACGCCACGTTTCAGTGGCAGCGCGCGTCGGTTCAACGTTATGTCGCACTGTCAGCTAAACGTGCCGGCTGATTAGCGGCGGCGCTTCCGTTATCATAGGCGCATCAAAATGCGTGGAGATGGAAGAAATGAAGCTGATGTTTGCCTCGGATATTCATGGTTCCCTGCCCGCTACCGAACGCGTTCTGGAACTGTTCGCGCAAAGTGGGGCGCAGTGGCTGATCGTTCTTGGCGATGTGCTCAATCATGGGCCGCGTAATGCGCTCCCCGCAGGCTATGCGCCTGCGGAGGTCGCCATAAAACTCAACAGCGTGGCTTCGCGGGTGATCGCCGTGCGCGGTAACTGCGACAGTGAAGTCGATCAAATGCTGCTGGAGTTCCCGATAACCGCTCCGTGGCAGCAGGTGTTGGGCGAACGCAACCGGCTATTTCTGACCCACGGGCATCTGTACAGCCCCGAAAAAATGCCCCCGCTCGCCGCTGGCGATGTCCTGGTTTATGGTCATACTCATATTCCGGTAGCCGAGAAGCGCGGCGATGTTTTTCTCTTCAATCCCGGCTCGGTCAGCATCCCCAAAGGGGGATTCTCCGCCAGCTACGGTCTCCTCGATGGGGATAAACTGCAGGTTTTAGCACTCGATGATCATCAGGTTATTGCAGAGGTTGCAATTAACCCGTAATTTACCCCCAACCGTAAAGACGCGCCGCGAGAGCGCTTTCATAAGTAAGGTTTCCTGATGGCGGAACAGAACGATTTGGCAAGCACAGAATGGGTAGATATTGTCAATGAAAACAATGAGGTGATAGCGCAATCCAGCCGCGAGCAAATGCGCGCGCAGTGCCTGCGTCATCGTGCGACCTATATTGTCGTTCATGACGGAATGGGCAAAATTCTGGTGCAGCGCCGCACCGAGACCAAAGATTTCCAGCCGGGGATGCTGGATGCCACCGCCGGTGGTGTGGTCCAGGCCGATGAACAACTGCTGGAGTCAGCCCGCCGCGAAGCGGAAGAGGAGCTGGGCATTGCCGGCGTACCTTTCGCCGATCACGGTCAGTTCTATTACGAAGATAAGCACTGTCGCGTCTGGGGAAGCCTGTTCAGCTGCGTGTCACACGGCCCGTTCGCCCTGCAGGAAGAGGAAGTCAGCGAAGTGTGCTGGTTGACGCCTGAAGAGATCACCGCCCGCTGCGACGAATTCACCCCGGATTCGTTAAAAGCGCTGGCGCTGTGGATGACCCGCAACGCCAGCAATGAATCAGCAAAATCAGAAAAGCCGGAAGAGGCCGAGTAACGGCCTAACAGCTATCCCGCAGGCATAAACTGGAGACGATAGGTTTTCTACCGCTCCAGTTGCCTTCATTCAGGCGCTCCAGCAGCGCGCGTCCTGCTTCAATACCTATCTTGTGATGCGGTACGGCCATTGTGGTGAGCGGCGGCTGGCACACCCGGCTGACGTCGCTATCGCCAAAACCGACAACCGCTAAATCGTCAGGAACTTTGATACGTCGCCGCTGGCATTCATACAGCGCGCCGCATGCCAGTTCATCAGAAACGCAGACCAACGCATCCAGCTCCGGCCATGCCAGCAAAAACTCCGGCAGCTGCGACGCCCCGGTAGAAAAGCTCGGGGGAAGCGCCGCATTAATCACCCGATTCGGTGACATGTGGTGGCGCAGCATCGCTTTGTACCATCCCTGCAGGTGCTGCTGAAAAATCCACTGTTCCTGATTGGCGCACAGCAGGCCGATATTCTGATAGCCGCGTAGGATCAGCATCTCGGTTAACTCGAACATCGCGGCCGCGTTATCAATGCCGATATTCATATCGATCGGATCGGCGCGCATCGCACCCATTTCCATGACCGGTATCGAGGCGTTGTTTAACCACTGGCGTACGGTATCACTATGCTCAACGCTCAGGAGAATGGCGGCCGCAATGTTAGAGGCCAGCAAGGTTTCCAGCAGCTTCTCTTCCTGCTCAACACGATGTTGAGACTCCGCAAGCATGATTTGATAACCCGCGGGTTGCAACATCTGCTGAAGCCCGGCAAACATTGCGGAACAGCCCGCTTCGGCAAGATTAGGTACCACCATCGCGATGGTTTTTGATGAGGCGGATGCCAGTGCGCTGGCGGCCAGATTGGGCATATATCCCAGTTCCTGTACCGCAGCCTCGATTTTTTCACGAAGCTTATCAGAAACCTGCTCCGGCGTGCGTAGCGCTCGCGAGACGG
This sequence comes from Klebsiella sp. B345, assembly GCF_051131735.1. Classification (NCBI taxonomy): domain Bacteria; kingdom Pseudomonadati; phylum Pseudomonadota; class Gammaproteobacteria; order Enterobacterales; family Enterobacteriaceae; genus Klebsiella; species Klebsiella sp. B345. Next base: position 1,542,568 of record NZ_CP180443.1, on the reverse strand, counting down.
TCATCGTGCCCACGCCAGCAAGCTGAGCAACATCGGCGATCGTCACTTTACCGGTACTACGCCGTTTTCGGGTTAGAGACATACACATTCCTGCTGAACAGTCGCTTTTTATTGATATCTATCGTTTTAGGTCTCAGGAAGTATACGCCTTAAATCCGTACTTTTGCTGCGTTTTCATCTGATGATGACGAATTGATAGCGCTATCACAAATTTGAATGTTATCTGTTGGTAGCGCTATCTTTGTGATCTTTGTCGCAGCTAACCGTTGAGCGCTTGAATAAAGTTTGCACATCTTTTGCGAAAAGACGGGAGATAAAATGCTCAGCACATGGCTCTTTGATTCCACCATTACGCTCCAGCAGCGTGTAGACGAGTGGCCACAGGCGCTTGAAATTTGCGCCAGACCGCTACTCGACGCGGGCGTTATTGTGCCCGAGTACGTCACCGCGATTATGCAACAGCACGACAAGCTGGGGCCGTATTACGTGCTGGCGCCCGGACTGGCGATGCCGCATGCGCGGCCGGAAGAGGGAGCAAGAGGGTTAGGTTTATCATTGTTGAAACTGGAGCGCGGGGTGTCGTTTGGTTCAGATGAATTCGACCCGGTCGATATTATTATTATGCTGGCGGCTCCCGATAAGCATAGTCATATTGAGATGATCTCGGCGCTAGCTGAACTATTTTCCAGCGACCACGATATGCAACAATTACATCAAGCGAAAACTCTGGAGGAGATTAAAACCATCATCGCGCGCTTCTGACTGTATTTTATTATCCGACTGCTAACACATTACGCGCCGGCGTGATGCGGACGTACTCTACCCAAAAAAAGGTGCTAACAATGAAAATTATGGCAATTTGCGGTTCTGGCCTGGGCAGTAGTTTTATGGTTGAGATGAATATTAAAAAAGTGCTTAAAAAACTCGAAATAGAGGCCGAGGTGGAGCACTCGGATCTCTCATCGGCAACGCCGGGTGCGGCAGATTTATTTGTGATGGCCAAAGACATCGCCGCCAGCGCCAGCGTGCCGGAAAGCCAGCTGGTGGTGATAACCAATATCATCGACATCAATGAACTCGAAGCGCAGCTGCGCGCGTGGTTCGCCAAACAATAACTATTTTTACCCTCATTCATTTACGTTGCTGCAACTTGCCGAATGACGGGTATATAGCGAGGCGGATATGTTTATTCTTGAAACGCTGAATTTCGTTGTTGATATTTTGAAAGTGCCCTCGGTACTGGTGGGGTTAATTGCCCTGATTGGCCTGGTGGCACAAAAGAAATCATTCTCTGATGTCGTAAAAGGAACCATTAAAACAATACTGGGGTTTATTGTTTTAGGCGGCGGGGCGACGGTATTAGTGGGCTCGCTTAATCCGCTTGGCGGCATGTTTGAACATGCCTTTAATATCCAGGGGATTATTCCAAATAATGAAGCGATAGTTTCTATCGCGCTTGAAAAATACGGCGCCTCGACCGCACTGATCATGGCTTTTGGCATGGTCGCCAATATTATTGTCGCCCGCTTTACGCGCCTGAAGTATATCTTCCTGACCGGGCACCATACCTTCTATATGGCCTGTATGATCGGCGTGATTCTCACCGTGGCAGGCTTCGAAGGTGTCGGCCTGGTGTTTACCGGATCGTTGATCCTCGGGCTGGTGATGGCGTTTTTCCCGGCGCTGGCGCAGCGCTATATGAAGCGTATTACCGGCACTGATGATATTGCCTTCGGCCACTTTGGCACCCTGGGCTATGTGCTGTCGGGCTGGATTGGTAGCGTCTGCGGTAAGGGTTCCCGCTCCACCGAAGAGATGAATCTGCCGAAGAATTTAAGCTTCCTGCGCGACAGTTCAATCTCCATCTCTCTGACCATGATGATTATCTACCTGATCATGGCCGTGAGTGCCGGGCGCGAGTATGTCGAAAGTACCTTCAGCGGCGGCCAGAACTACCTGGTGTACGCCATCATCATGGCGATTACCTTCGCTGCTGGAGTGTTTATCATCCTGCAAGGGGTGCGTCTGATCCTCGCGGAAATCGTACCGGCGTTTACCGGCTTCTCAGAAAAGCTGGTGCCGAACGCCCGTCCTGCGCTGGACTGCCCGGTGGTGTATCCGTATGCGCCCAATGCGGTACTGATCGGTTTCCTGTTTAGCTTCCTCGGCGGTCTGGTGGGGCTGTTCCTCTGCGGGCAGTTCAAGTGGGTGCTGATTCTGCCTGGCGTGGTGCCACACTTCTTTACCGGCGCTACCGCTGGCGTGTTTGGCAACGCCACCGGCGGGCGGCGCGGAGCGATGATCGGCGCGTTTGCCAACGGCCTGCTGATCACCTTCCTGCCGGTGCTGCTGCTGCCGGTACTGGGGGCCATTGGTTTTGCCAATACCACCTTCTCTGACGCCGATTTTGGCGCGGTCGGCATCGTACTCGGCAACCTGGCGCGCTATCTGTCGCCGTTTGCCATCACCGGTCTGGTTGTCGCGTTGTTCGCTCTGCTGGTTGCGTACAACATTTTTGCCAAAAAGAAATCTGTGGGCGGCGGCGCGCAGGAAAACAGTGGAGCTAAATCATGAATGTGAAAGAAGTGACCAGACTGGCGCGCGAGATCCGTGTCGCCACCCTTAAATCGCTGACCGATCTTGGATTTGGCCACTATGGCGGCAGCATGTCGGTGGTGGAAACGCTGGCGGTGCTGTATGGCGCGGTGATGAAAATCGACCCCGCCGATCCGGACTGGCCGGAGCGTGACTACTTTGTACTGTCGAAAGGCCATGCCGGCCCAGCGCTGTACAGTACGTTAGCAATCAAAGGTTATTTCCCGACGGAAGAGCTCAGCACGCTTAACCAGAATGGCACGCGACTGCCCAGCCATCCGGACCGTCTGAAAACGCGCGGCGTGGATGCCACCACAGGCTCGCTGGGGCAGGGGATTTCTATCGCCGGTGGCATGGCGTTGTCGCATAAGCTGGCGGGACGGCCGAATCGTGTATTTTGCATCGTCGGCGATGGTGAGCTGAATGAGGGGCAGTGCTGGGAGGCGTTCCAGTTTATTGCCCATCATCGTCTGAATAACCTGACCGTGTTTGTTGACTGGAACAAGCTACAGCTCGACGGCAAGCTGGACGAGATTATTCGAGCTTTCAATCTGGAAGATAAGTTCCGTGCCTTTGGTTTTGACGTCGTTACCGTCAAAGGTGATGACATCCCCGGCCTGCTGGCAGCGGTACAACCGGTGCCTCCGGCTGATGCGCTGCCGCGGGTGGTGATCCTCGACAGCATCAAGGGCCAGGGGGTACCGTATCTCGAGCAACTGGGCAATAACCATCATTTGCGCCTGACGGGTGAGATGACAGAGACGCTAAACGAGACCATTCGCCAGCTGGAGGCCGAACATGATTAAGGTTGCACCTGCAGGACAAAAAGATGCCGTAGAGATGCGTAAAGTCTACGCCGGATTCGTCGCGCAGCAGATTGACGCCGGTAGCCCTATTATCGCTCTGGAAGCGGACCTGATGAGTTCCATGGCGATGGACGGTGTCGCGCGGGAACACCCGCAGCACGTTATCAACTGCGGCATTATGGAGGCCAACGTGATTGGCACCGCTGCCGGGCTGTCGTTGACCGGACGCAAACCGTTTGTTCATACCTTTACCGCCTTTGCCAGCCGTCGCTGCTTTGACCAGCTGTTTATGTCGCTGGATTATCAGCGGAATAACGTCAAGGTCATCGCCTCCGACGCCGGCGTTACGGCCTGCCATAACGGCGGCACCCATATGTCGTTTGAAGATATGGGGATCGTTCGTGGCCTGGCGCACTCGGTGGTGCTGGAGGTGACCGATGCGGTGATGTTCGACGATGTGCTGCATCAGTTAATGAAGCTTGAGGGGTTTTATTGGGTACGTACTATCCGCAAGCAGGCTCCGAGCATTTATGCCCCGGGGTCAACGTTTACGATCGGCAAGGGCAATGTGCTGCGCGAAGGCGAAGATATTACCCTGATCGCCAACGGTATTATGGTGGCAGAAGCGCTGGAGGCGGCCAGGCAGCTTGAGCTGGAAGGGGTCAGCGCGGCGGTGATTGATATGTTTACCTTGAAGCCTATCGACCGCATGTTGGTGAAAAATTACGCCGAGAAAACCGGGCGAATTGTCACCTGTGAAAACCACAGTATTCACAACGGGCTGGGCTCCGCGGTGGCCGAAGTACTGGTGGAAACCTGTCCGGTACCGATGCGTCGCGTGGGCGTGAAGGAGCGGTACGGTCAAGTGGGGACGCAGGACTTCCTGCAAAAGGAGTATGGCCTGACGGCGCATGATATTGTGTCAGCGGCGCGAGAGCTGCTGTAAATAAAAAGGCGACCCTGAGGTCGCCTTTTTTCATGCCGGAGGCAGATTACGCTTGCTGCTGAGACGACTGAATCGCGGTCAGTGCGATGGTGTAGACGATATCGTCAACCAGCGCGCCACGGGACAGATCGTTCACCGGCTTACGCATACCCTGCAGCATTGGCCCGATGGAGATCAGGTCAGCAGAACGCTGTACGGCTTTGTAAGTGGTGTTACCGGTGTTCAGATCCGGGAAGATGAACACGGTCGCACGACCCGCAACCGGAGAGTTCGGTGCTTTGGATTTCGCCACGTCAGCCATGACAGCCGCATCGTACTGCAGCGGGCCGTCGATCATCAGGTCAGGACGTTTTTCCTGCGCCAGACGCGTTGCTTCACGGACTTTTTCTACATCGCTACCGGCACCAGAATTACCGGTGGAGTAGGAGAGCATCGCCACGCGTGGCTCAATACCGAATGCAATCGCAGAATCTGCGGACTGGATAGCGATTTCAGCCAGCTGCTCAGCGGTAGGATCCGGGTTGATGGCGCAGTCGCCATACACGTAAACTTGCTCAGGCAGCAGCATGAAGAACACGGAGGAGACCAGCGAGCTGCCTGGTGCAGTTTTGATCAACTGCAGCGGCGGACGGATGGTGTTGGCGGTGGTGTGAACCGCGCCAGAAACCAGGCCGTCGACTTCGTCTTGTTCCAGCATCAGGGTGCCGAGAACCACGTTGTCTTCCAGTTGCTCACGAGCAACTGCTTCGGTCATGCCTTTGCTCTTACGCAGTTCGACCAGGCGAGCGACGTAGCTTTCGCGCACCACTTCCGGATCGACGATTTCGATACCCGCGCCCAGCTCAACGCCCTGCGCAACCGCAACGCGGTTGATCTCGTCCGGGTTACCCAGCAGGACACAGGTCGCGATGCCGCGCTCTGCACAGATGGCAGCGGCTTTAACGGTACGCGGTTCATCACCTTCCGGCAGAACAACGCGTTTGCCTGCTTTACGCGCCAGCTCGGTAAGCTGGTAACGGAAGGCTGGCGGAGACAGACGACGGCTGCGCTCAGAGGTAGCGGTCAGAGATTCGATCCAGTCGGCGTTGATGTAGCTGGCAACGTATTCCTGAACTTTCTCGATGCGCTCATGATCGTCAACCGGTACTTCAAGGTTGAAGCTCTGCAGGCTCAGGGAGGTCTGCCAGGTGTTGGTGTTCACCATGAATACCGGCAGGCCGGTGGCGAAAGCACGTTCACACAGTTTGCTCACGCGAGCGTCCATTTCGTAAGCGCCGGTCAGCAGCAGTGCGCCGATTTCAACGCCGTTCATGGCAGCCAGGCAAGCGGCAACCAGCACGTCAGGACGGTCAGCAGAAGTCACCAGCAGAGAGCCGGCACGGAAGTGCTCCAGCATATGCGGGATGCTGCGTGCGCAGAACGTCACGGATTTCACGCGACGGGTGTTGATGTCACCTTCGTTAATGATGGTGGCATTCAGGTGGTGAGCCATATCGATCGCACGGGTTGCGATCAGATCGAAGCTCCACGGCACCGCGCCGAGGATCGGCAGAGCGCTGCCAGTCTGCAGCTGTGCCGGATCGATCTTCACAACTTTCGCTTTGGAAGAGTCGTCGAAGATTTCTGACAGGTCAGGACGAGTACGGCCCTGTTCGTCAACCGGCGCATTCAGCTTGTTGACGATAACACCAGTAATGTTGGTGTTTTTCGCGCCGCCAAAGCTGTTGCGCGTCAGTTCGATACGCTCGTTCAGCTGTTCCTGAGTGTCCGTACCCTGAGACATCACGAAGACGATTTCCGCGTTCAGCGTTTTCGCGATTTCGAAGTTCAGAGACTGGGCAAACTGGTGTTTGCGGGTCGGGACCAGGCCTTCAACCAGCACCACTTCAGCATCCTGAGTGGCAGCGTGGTAGTTAGCGATAATCTCTTCCATCAGCACGTCTTTCTGGTTGCTGGAAAGCAGAGATTCGACGTGGCTCATCTTCAGCGGCTCAGCAGCCGGAAGGCTGGAGTTGGCACGCACGATGGTGGTGGTCTGGTCTGGTGCATCGCCGCCAGCGCGTGGCTGGGCGATAGGTTTGAAGACGCTCAGGCGAACGCCTTTGCGTTCCATTGCACGGATAACACCGAGGCTGACGCTGGTCAGGCCAACGCTGGTTCCGGTAGGGATCAGCATGATGATACGGGACACGATATATCCTCTTTCGTTACCGCCAGAATCAGGCGGATTAGAAAACGACACCACCAGCTTCCCGTCATACTTCAAGCTGCATGTGCGTTGACTTTGCTCGTTCACCCCAGTCACGTACTACTCGTACGCTCCTGGGGGTTCTCTGCGCCGTCGCCTTCCAGCAACTCGAATTATTTAGGGCTATAGCTGGCGGTGTGGAATCAGGCGGTCAGACGGTTGGCGTCTTGCGCGATGACCAGCTCTTCGTTGGTCGGAATGACGACAGCCGGGCGGGTGCCTTCTTTGTTGATGAAGCCAGACTTGCCGAAACGAGCGGCCAGGTTGCGTTCATGATCAACTTCGAAGCCCAGTACGCCCAGTTTGCCCAGAGACAGTTCGCGAACCATCGCGGCGTTTTCACCGATACCACCGGTGAAGACAACAGCGTCCAGACGACCGTCCATCAGTGCCGTGTAGGAACCGATGTATTTGGCCAGACGATGGCAGTAAACGTCCATGGCACGTTTAGCATCGGCTTTTTCCTGGTAGTTATCTTCAACATAACGGCAGTCGCTGGTGACTTCGGTCAGGCCCAGCAGGCCAGACTCTTTGGTCAGCATTTTGTTGATCGCGTCTACGCTCATGCCCAGGGTGTCGTGCAGATGGAAAATGATAGCCGGGTCGATATCGCCAGAGCGGGTACCCATGACCAGACCTTCCAGCGGGGTCAGACCCATAGAAGTATCTACGCATTTACCGTTACGGATTGCAGAAACAGAACCACCGTTGCCCAGATGGCAGGTGATGATGTTCAGTTCTTCAACCGGCTTGTTCAGGACTTTTGCTGCTTCCTGAGTCACGTAGAAGTGGCTGGTGCCGTGTGCGCCGTAACGACGTACACCGTGCTCTTTATACAGGCTGTACGGCAGGGCATAGAGGTAAGATTCTTCCGGCATGGTCTGATGGAACGCGGTGTCGAACACGGCAACGTTCTTGTCTTTCAGATTCGGGAAGGATTTCAGTGCTTCCGCGATACCGATCAGGTGCGCCGGGTTGTGCAGCGGTGCGAAAGAGGCAGCGTCTTTGATGCCCTGAATAACGGTTTCATCGATGACAACGGAGCTGGTGTATTTTTCACCGCCGTGGACGATACGGTGACCGATCGCAGTCAGCTGAGCAGACAGTTCTGGTTTTTGTGCCAGAATAGTGTTAACGATGAAGTTCAGCGCTTCACTGTGAGCGGCGCCAGCGCCTAATTCAGCTTCTTGTTTGCTGCCATCCATTTTCCATTTGATACGGGCTTCTGGAAGGTGGAAACATTCAGCTAAACCGGAAAGATATTCGTCACCGTTTAAGGCATCAATGATAGCGAATTTCAGTGAGGAGCTACCGCAGTTCAGAACCAGTACTAACTTACTCGACATGGAAGTACCTTTTATGATACGTGGCTAAAAAAACGTCAGTGTGTCACAAAGCGTAGCGCAGGATGACAACGACATTTATGATTAACATCATGCCTTATTCTGTTTTCGGCAAGATGGGAGCAGTACATTTGATTTTATGTCATTTTGCATAATTTTCAGCCAATGGCAGAATATGCGATAATTTGACTAACCTGGTAAAAGGGTCTAACCGCCCCTCAGGTGCGCACAGAATACCTGATTGCCGCACCCTTTGCCAAAATCTTTTGAACGTTGTCATACACAGTTGGTGTTTTACGTAATTTTTTTAAGTTTTATATGTAAAGTTGAGGTAAGCCATGTCCAGTCCCGAGAATCGCCCTGTGAGTTTTTTTGGCTTGTTCCGCCATGGGCAGCACTATGCAAAGACCTGGCCCCTGGATAAACGCCTCGCCCCGGTGTTTATTGAAAACCGTATTATTCGCGCTACCCGCTACGCGATTCGTATTATGCCGCCGGTTGCTGTCTTCACGCTGTGCTGGCAAATTGCGCTCGGTGGTCAGCTGGGGCCGGCCGTCGCCACGGCGCTGTTCGCCCTGAGCCTACCGATGCAGGGATTATGGTGGCTGGGTAAACGCTCGGTCACGCCGCTTCCGCCGACGGTGCTGAACTGGTTTTATGAAGTGCGCGGTAAATTGCAGGAGGCGGGGCAGGCGCTGGCGCCGGTCGACGGCAAGCCCGATTATCAGGCTTTAGCTGACACGCTTAAGCGCGCATTCAAACAATTAGATAAAACTTTCCTTGATGATTTGTAATTCCATCATGAAAACGCATATAAAAGAAGGCGCATGATTAATGCGCCTTCTTTTTTTCACGCCGTAAAGTGCCACAGGAGTCAAAACATGGAAATGACCAATGCGCAGCGTCTGATTTTATCTAATCAGTACAAGATGATGACGATGCTCGACCCGGACAACGCCGAACGTTACCGCCGTCTACAGACTATCATTGAGCGTGGATACGGATTACAAATGCGCGAACTGGACCGCGAGTTTGGCCAACTGACGGAAGAAACCTGCCGTACCATCATTGATATCATGGAGATGTATCATGCGCTGCATGTCTCCTGGGCGAACCTGAAGGACGCAAGTGAAATTGATGAACGCCGGGTCACTTTCCTGGGGTTCGACGTGGCAACCGAAGCGCGCTTCCTCGGCTATGTCCGCTTTATCGTTAACGTTGAAGGGCGCTACAGCCACTTCGACGCCGGAACCCACGGGTTCAACTCGCAAACGCCGATGTGGGATAAGTACCAGCGTATGCTCAACACCTGGCACGCCTGCCCGCGTCAGTATCATTTAAGCAGCAACGAGATTAATCAAATTATTAATGCCTGATGGAGGTTTCCGTGCAGTGTAAAGGTTTCCTGTTTGATCTTGACGGGACGTTAGTGAATTCGTTACCGGTGGTCGAACGCTCGTGGTGTAAATGGGCGGATCGTTTTGACATCCCGCACGATGAGGTCCTGAACTTCATTCATGGCAAGCAGGCTATAACCTCTTTACGCCATTTCTTACCCGGACGTAGCGATGAGGAGTTACAGGCGGAGTTCCTGTGGCTTGAAGCGCTGGAAGCGTCGGATATCGATGGCGTCACGGCACTGCCGGGGGCGGTTGCACTGTTGACGACGCTCGATGAGGCGAGGATCCCGTGGGCGATTGTGACCTCAGGTTCGGTGCCGGTTGCCCATGCTCGCCATCGCGCGGGCGGCTTGCCGGAGGCCAAAATCTTCGTCACCGCGGAACGAGTAAAACACGGTAAACCGGCTCCCGATGCCTATTTACTCGGGGCTGAACTGTTAGGCCTGGCACCGCAGGATTGTGTGGTGGTGGAAGACGCCCCTGCCGGCCTGCTCTCCGGGTTGGCCGCCGGGTGTCGGACTGTCGCGGTGAATGTGCCGGCCGGTTCGCCGCGTCTGGACGAAGCCGATTTTGTCCTGACCTCCCTTGAAAGTCTGGTGGTTGAGCGTCAGCAGGACGGTCAGGTGAATCTCAGTCTTAAACGTTAATCTCATGATGTAGCCCCGCACCGGTGGGGCTTTTTTATGCCAGACTTTCCCCTCCATCATCTGACAAGGATAAGTTGTGAACGGTGAATTGATTTGGGTGTTATCGCTTCTTGCCGTAGCAATCGTGCTCTTTGCCACCGGAAAAGTGCGCATGGATGCTATCGCGTTGTTAGTGATTATCGCGTTTGTCCTCAGCGATACGCTCACGCTCAGCGAGGCTTTTTCGGGTTTCAGCGATCCTAACGTTATCCTCATCGCGGCGTTATTTATTATCGGCGATGGCCTGGTACGTACCGGGGTTGCAACCAAAATGGGGTCATGGCTGGTGAAGGTTGCTGGCAACAGTGAAACCAAAATGCTGGTCTTCTTAATGCTGACCGTTGCCGGTTTGGGGGCGTTTATGAGCTCTACCGGCGTGGTGGCTATCTTTATTCCGGTGGTGCTGAGCGTCTCCATGCGCATGAATACGTCGCCATCACGCCTGATGATGCCGTTGAGTTTTGCTGGCCTTATCAGCGGGATGATGACCCTGGTAGCCACCCCGCCGAACCTGGTGGTCAACAGTGAATTGTTACGTGAAGGGCTGCAGGGATTCAGCTTTTTTAGCGTCACACCGATTGGCCTGGTTGTGCTGGTGCTGGGCGTCATTTACATGCTGGCGGTCCGTTTTATGCTGCGAGGCGAAGAAGGGGAACCGAACCGCGACGGGCGCCCGAGAAGTACTTTTCGTGACTTAATTAAAGAGTACCGTTTGACCGGCAGGGCCCGGCGTCTGGCTATTCGTCCGGGTTCCCCGATGATTGGCCAACGCCTGGATGACCTTAAGTTGCGCGAACGGTACTGCGCCAACGTTATTGGCGTGGAGCGCTGGCGGCGTTTTCGCCGGGTGATCGTCAATGTCAACGGGGTCTCTGAGTTTCGCGCCCGCGACGTGTTGCTGATCGACATGTCAGCGTCGGACGTCGATTTGCGCCAGTTCTGCGGTGAGCAGATGCTCGAGCCGATGATACTGCGCGGTGAGTACTTCTCAGACCAGGCGCTGGATGTTGGCATGGCTGAAGTCTCGCTGATCCCGGACTCGGAGCTGATTGGCAAAACGGTCCGTGAAATAAACTTTCGCACCCGTTTTGGGCTCAATATTGTCGGGCTGAAGCGCGATGGCAAAGCCCTCGATGGGGCGGTGGTTGATGAACCTTTGCAGTTGGGCGACATTGTGCTGGTGGTGGGAAACTGGCGCCAGATTGGCCTGCTGGCGAAACGCGGTCGCGACTTTGTCGTATTGAATATGCCGGTTGAAGTGAACGACGCATCACCGGCGCATAGCCAGGCGCCGCACGCGATTTTCTGCCTGGTGTTGATGGTCGCGCTGATGCTGACTGACGAAATCCCCAACCCGATCGCGGCGATCGTTGCCTGTTTATTGATGGGCAAATTCCGCTGCATTAACGCCGAGAGCGCGTACAAAGCAATTCACTGGCCCAGCATTATTCTGATTGTCGGGATGATGCCGTTTGCGCTGGCATTGCAAAAAACCGGCGGCGTGGATCTGGTGGTGAAAGGGCTGATGGATGTCGCCGGTAGCAAAGGGCCTTATCTGATGCTCGGCTGCCTGTTTGTGATGTGCGCGGCGATTGGCTTGTTTATCTCTAACACCGCCACGGCGGTACTGATGGCGCCCATTGCGCTGGCAGCGGCGAGGTCGATGGAAGTGTCGCCGTATCCGTTTGCCATGGTGGTAGCGATGGCGGCATCGGCGGCGTTTATGACGCCGGTCTCGTCACCGGTGAATACGCTGGTGCTTGGGCCTGGTAAGTACTCATTCAGCGATTTCGTGAAGATCGGCGTGCCGTTCACGGTGTTGGTGATGGTGGTGTGCGTGCTGCTGATCCCGGTGCTGTTCCCGTTTTGATCCCCTCGATAGTGTTCCCCGGTCAGCCACCTGCCGGCCGGGGCATCCTTTACAGCGGTGAATCCTGGCTGATTTCATCCAGCGACAGCTGGAAGCTTGGGACAAACACCTGCATAAAGTAGTCCATCTCCTGGCTTCGGCGTGACTCGAGGGTTTTTTCAAGTCTGCCCTTCGCCAGTAAAAATTCATTATTGCCGGCAGAAAGCTCCTCAAGACATTTCAGGTAAGCACAGAGTGCATCAGCCTGCTTGACGATCGATTTCTCATCTTCGCTATAGTGGTGTTCATCAATCAGCGGCTCAAAAATATCGCGCAGTTCGTCAGGAACCATATCGATCAGCTTTTGCTGGGCGATCTTTTCTATGGCTTTATATTCTTGTGCAATCTGCGAGTTGAAATATTTCACCGGGGTCGGGAGATCGCCGGTTAACACTTCCGATGCATCATGGTACATCGCTAACAGCGCAATTCGCTCGGCGTTGACCTGACCGCCAAACTTACGGTTTTTAATTGCTGCCAGCGCGTGTGCCACCATCGCCACCTGCAGACTGTGCTCGGAGACGTTTTCGGTGCGTACATTACGCATCAGTGGCCAGCGGTTGATCAGCTTCAGGCGGGAGAGGTGGGCAAAGAAATGACTCTGACTCATAGGAACCCTTAATCAGTGACAACATCGGGTGCTATTGTGCGCAGGGATTGCCGCCGGATGCAAATGCCGGCGGCGGGGACAGGGTATCAGAGCTGGCGATAGCCGGAGAGGAAGCGGCCAAAGCGTGAAATCGCCATTTCCAGATCGTCTTCGCGCGGGAGAGTCACAATACGCACGTGATCCGGCCACGGCCAGTTAAAGGCGGTGCCCTGAACCAGCAGAACTTTCTCCTGCAGCAGGAAGTCGAGCACCATTTTCTGGTCATCGTGGATATTAAAGCGTTTGGCGTCTATTTTCGGGAACATGTACAGCGCGCCTTTCGGTTTGACGCAGGAGACGCCGGGGATCTCGTTGATCAACTCCCAGGCACGGTTGCGCTGCTCAAACAGACGGCCGCCAGGCACGATAAATTCGCTGATGCTTTGATAGCCGCCGAGGGCGGTTTGAATGGCATGCTGCGCCGGCACGTTGGCGCACAGACGCATGGATGCCAGCATCTCCAGCCCTTCAATATAGCCTTTAGCGTGTTTTTTCGGCCCGTTCAGCACCATCCAGCCCTGGCGGAAACCGGCCACGCGGTAGGTTTTAGACAGACCATTAAAGGTCACGGTCAGCAGGTCAGGGGCCAGCGCGGCGATCGAATGGTGCTGGGCTGCGTCATACAGAATTTTGTCGTAGATTTCATCCGCGAAAATGATCAGGTTGTGTTCGCGGGCGAGCTCGACGATCTCCATCAACAGCTCTTTTGAGTAGACCGCGCCGGTCGGGTTATTCGGGTTGATGATCACGATGCCGCGCGTACGCGGGGTGATTTTGGCGCGAATATCGTCAAGATCCGGGAACCAGTCGGCGGACTCATCGCACAGATAGTGCACCGCTTTGCCGCTGGAGAGAGAAACCGCGGCGGTCCACAGTGGATAATCCGGTGCCGGAACCAGCATTTCATCGCCGCTGTTCAGCAGCGCCTGCATGGCCTGGACAATCAGCTCCGAGACGCCGTTGCCAATATAAATATCTTCGACCGTCACATCGCGCATGCCGCGGGCTTGATAGTGCTGCATGATGGCTTTGCGCGCAGAGTACAGGCCTTTTGAATCACAGTAGCCCTGGGCAGTCGGGAGGTTGCGAATAACGTCAACAAGGATCTCGTCAGGGGCGTCAAAGCCGAATGGAGCCGGATTGCCGATGTTCAGTTTCAGGACTTTATTGCCTTCTTCTTCAAGGCGTTTTGCCTCTTTCAGAACCGGGCCGCGGATGTCGTAACAGACGTTATCTAACTTGCTGGATTTTTCGATAGGGGACATGAACCTTTGACCTTTTAGCTGTTATCGCCACTCCCTGCCGTGGAAGTCAGCACGGAACAATGTACTCTTCATCCCCGATGTTTTGAAGGGTTAGCAGGAGAAGATTTTGCCTTTATGATTTTTTTAGAGTAATCAATTTACCTGTCTTGTTGCGATGTTTTTTATATAATCTGCCTTTAGATGGCAGAATCATGGTCAAATGTTGTGTTGGTTTGCCGTTGTCTTGAACGTTTGTATGGTTTGATTCGGTGGTATAGCGCCATGGTGGTTATTTTTTGCCTGGTGGGCAACGGGGAGGGCAAAATCGCGTATAACTATTTAAGGACCATCTATGCCAACTGGGACAGACGCTAAGTATGATGACTGTAGCGCTAATGTTAAAAATATTTAATGAGAATATTTAACAAACTAAAAACTTTTATTTTTACGCAAGTCAGGTCTCTGTTTTTGTTAATTTAATTAAAGGGCTGAAAAAGATTTAAAATTGGCTTTAATAATAATGATTAGATCTTATCAATAATTCAGTTTTCGGTTAGGATACGACCGTTAATATCGAACAAGGACCTGATGTTCGTTCGGGTTGTTATTAATATATTGTTATTGCAGGCTTTTTGTTTGTCCTTGCGCTCGCTGCCAGAGGCGGTGATTTGTGCTCTGAGCAAATTACTGCGCTTGATGATGTTTTTTTTGAATAACGTCACAGATATCTGTTCAGGGCAATAAAGCGTAGAGGTACGAATAATTTATTACTCAGAGGTTTCGCGCACTTGTCGCGAACGAGTACTTTCAAATGCAATAACGTTCTTCCAGTTGCCAATCATTTTATGGCTGGCACAAGGCTCAAGGAATAGCCGGAAACCTGGAGCACAGCATCAACGAGGCAGGTTAGCATTCGCGGCCTGTGAGTGAAAAATATGATAAATGCAAATCGTCCGATACTGAATCTTGATCTTGATCTGTTGAGAACATTCGTTGCCGTTGCCGATCTCAGTACCTTTGCCGCTGCGGCTGCCGCAGTATGTCGTACCCAGTCTGCCGTCAGCCAACAGATGCAACGTCTGGAACAGTTGGTCGGCAAGGAGCTCTTTGCCCGCCACGGGCGCAATAAATTGCTGACCGAGCAGGGCATTCAGCTGCTGGGTTACGCACGAAAAATTCTGCGCTTCAACGATGAAGCCTGTATGTCGCTGATGTTCAGCGGTCTGCAGGGGGTCTTAACCATCGGGGCTTCTGATGAAACGGCAGATACGATTTTGCCTTTCTTATTAAGCCGGATCGGCGGGTTTTACCCCAAGCTGACGCTGGAAATCAAAGTGTTGAACCACCCGGACGTGGTCGGGATGCTGGCGAGCGGCGAGATTGATCTCGCGTTGACCACCCACCAGAGTGACAATGTCGATACGCTGATGCTGCGCACTTCGCCTACGCTATGGTACTGCGCGGCGGATTATGTGCTGCCTCATGAGGCTTCGGTCCCGCTGGTCCTGCTCGAAGAGCCGGGTCCGTTCCGTACCGATATCATTGCTGCACTGAACGCCGCCGGTACGCCGTGGCATCTGGCGCACTCGGCCACGACGCTGACGGGCGTGAGAGCGGCGGTGAAAGCCGGACTGGGCGTCACGGCACGGCCTGTTGAAATGATGAGCCCTGAACTACGTGTGGTGGGTAAAAACGAAGGACTCCCGGGGTTACCAGACACGCAGTATGTGCTGAGCTGTCATCCACAGCAGGCGAGCGAATCGGCGCAGGCCATCTTCCAGTCGCTGAGCCAGGATTATAATCCCTGGTCATCTGAGGCGGTGTTTACCCCTGAAGGGGGAGACAGCACCTTCGTTTCCTGAACGGATTAAGTCACACCGATCACAAAAAGCTGGTAACAAAATGTAAGTGTGAAAAAAGCGCCACTAAGGTTTAAATTCACCGCGGTGGCTCTTTTTTTTCTTATTTTACAGTCGTTTTCAGTGATCTGTTACTTTATTGTGATGTTTATCAGTATGTTACGTTTAATGGCGTACTAACTTCCCTACTTTTCCCTACACTTTCAATACTTCATGCTAATGTTAAAAAACCGGCAGGTTTGTTGCTGTTTTATGGATTTAATTAACAAAACCGTGTCGCAGATCAAGAAAATACCCCTCCTTAGGGGGAGGAATCGAGGCTGAATCCTGTCAAAATAGATGGGTATTTTGATTTACAACAGAAACGGACACGATTCAACAACACTAAATCCGGTTTGTATGCAAGGTTATTTCGCATAAAAGGGCATTTAATGTTAATGAAAAAAAGCTAATGTAAATTAATGTTGTTAAAACTTTTGTTGAAGTTGACAAAAGGTTAAAGAAAGGGGTAAAAAGCCACCGCATACAGCCTTCTACGTTAAGTAGGGACGCTTTTTTGCAAGGTTATTTTTTTATTCCTCCCCGTGAAACGCTGTGGCGTTCATCTGCCAGTAAGAGCAGAGGGTTAAGCGCTACACTTTTTTGGTTAAGCAATGCGTATGTCAACATCCACTGAAGTCATCGCTCATCATTGGGCATTCGCTATATTTCTCATCATTGCCATCGGCCTGTGCTGCCTGATGCTGATCGGGGGCTGGTACCTCGGCGGTCGCGCGCGCGCGCGGAGCAAGAACACGCCGTTTGAATCGGGGATCGACTCCGTTGGTTCGGCTCGCTTACGTCTTTCTGCGAAGTTTTATCTGGTTGCCATGTTCTTCGTTATCTTCGACGTGGAAGCCCTGTATCTCTACGCATGGTCGACATCCATCCGTGAAAGCGGTTGGGTCGGCTTTGTGGAAGCCGCAATTTTCATTTTAGTGCTACTGGCAGGTCTGGTTTACCTCGTTCGTATCGGCGCACTGGACTGGACGCCTGCGCGTTCCCGTCGCACGCTGGTTAATTCAGAAACAGACAGTCCCACTAACCGTCATATGCAGTAAAAGCGAGGCAATAAGATGGATTATACGCTCACCCGCATAGATCCTAACGGTGAGAACGACCGTTACCCCCTGCAGAAACAGGAGATCGTTACCGACCCCCTGGAGCAAGAAGTCAACAAAAGCGTGTATATGGGCAAGCTCGAACACGCGCTACACGACATGGTGAACTGGGGCCGCAAGAACTCAATCTGGCCTTACAACTTTGGCCTGTCATGTTGCTACGTTGAAATGGTGACGTCATTCACTGCGGTGCATGACGTTGCGCGTTTTGGCGCCGAGGTACTGCGTGCTTCCCCGCGTCAGGCTGACCTGATGGTCGTTGCCGGTACCTGCTTCACCAAAATGGCGCCGGTTATTCAACGTCTTTACGATCAGATGCTGGAGCCGAAGTGGGTTATCTCCATGGGCGCATGTGCTAACTCCGGCGGGATGTACGATATTTATTCTGTCGTCCAGGGCGTCGACAAGTTTATCCCGGTTGATGTTTACATCCCGGGCTGTCCGCCGCGTCCGGAAGCTTATATGCAGGCGCTGATGCTGCTGCAGGAGTCCATTGGTAAAGAACGTCGTCCGCTCTCGTGGGTGGTTGGCGATCAGGGCGTGTATCGCGCCAACATGCAGTCGGAACGCGAGCGTAAACGTGGTGAACGCATTGCAGTGACCAATCTGCGGACGCCGGACGAGATTTAACTTGCGCCTGCGGGCGGTGGAACAACACTTCGCAAATCTATCTACAACAGCGCGAAGTCCCGCCCGGCAGTCACCACGGACCTTTTGCAATGGTGAACAATATGACCGATTTACATGCGCATGATGCCGCACCCGCCTGGCAAACCCGCGATCACCTCGATGACCCGGTGATCGGCGAACTGCGCAATCGTTTTGGGCCGGATGCCTTTACCGTTCAGCCAACCCGCACCGGCGTTCCGGTGGTCTGGGTTAAGCGTGAACAGCTGCTGGAGGTGGGTGATTTCCTGAAGAAATTGCCGAAACCTTACGTCATGCTGTTTGACTTACATGGCATGGACGAGCGTCTGCGCACCCACCGTGACGGGTTACCCGCCGCGGACTTTTCTGTTTTCTATCACCTGATCTCCATTGAACGTAATCGCGACATCATGCTCAAGGTAGCATTGTCCGAAAACGATCTGCGCGTGCCGACCTTTACCAAACTGTTCCCGAACGCCAACTGGTATGAGCGTGAGACCTGGGAAATGTTTGGCATTGATATCGAAGGCCACCCGCACCTGACGCGCATCATGATGCCGCCGACCTGGGAAGGGCATCCGCTGCGTAAAGACTACCCGGCGCGCGCCACCGAATTCGACCCGTTTGAGCTGACCAAGGCCAAACAGGATCTGGAAATGGAAGCGTTGACCTTCAAACCGGAAGAGTGGGGCATGAAGCGCGGGACCGAAAACGAGGACTTTATGTTCCTTAACCTCGGCCCGAACCACCCGTCCGCGCACGGTGCGTTCCGTATCGTTCTGCAGCTTGATGGTGAAGAGATCGTCGACTGCGTACCGGATATCGGCTACCACCACCGTGGTGCTGAAAAGATGGGTGAACGTCAGTCCTGGCACAGCTATATTCCGTATACCGACCGTATCGAATACCTCGGCGGCTGTGTCAACGAGATGCCTTACGTACTGGCGGTAGAGAAGCTG
This sequence comes from Klebsiella sp. B345, assembly GCF_051131735.1. Taxonomy (NCBI): domain Bacteria; kingdom Pseudomonadati; phylum Pseudomonadota; class Gammaproteobacteria; order Enterobacterales; family Enterobacteriaceae; genus Klebsiella; species Klebsiella sp. B345. Next base: position 1,524,116 of record NZ_CP180443.1, on the reverse strand, counting down.
GCCGGGATCACCGTGCCGGATCGCGTCAACGTGATTCGCGTTATGCTTTCCGAACTGTTCCGTATCAACAGTCATCTGCTGTACATCTCGACCTTTATTCAGGACGTCGGTGCCATGACGCCGGTGTTCTTCGCCTTTACCGACCGTCAGAAGATCTACGACCTGGTGGAAGCCATTACCGGCTTCCGTATGCACCCGGCGTGGTTCCGTATCGGCGGTGTGGCGCACGATCTACCGCGTGGCTGGGATCGCCTGCTGCGTGAATTCCTTGAGTGGATGCCAAAACGTCTGGACTCTTACGAGAAAGCCGCGCTGCGTAACAGCATTTTGATCGGCCGTTCGAAAGGGGTTGCCGCCTATAACGCCAAAGAAGCACTGGAGTGGGGTACCACCGGTGCGGGTCTGCGTGCGACGGGGATTGGCTTCGACGTGCGTAAATGGCGTCCATATTCTGGCTATGAAAACTTTGACTTTGAAGTCCCGACCGGTGGCGGTATTTCCGACTGCTATACCCGCGTGATGCTGAAAGTTGAAGAGCTGCGCCAGAGCCTGCGTATTCTTCAGCAGTGTCTCGACAACATGCCGGAAGGCCCGTTCAAAGCCGATCATCCGCTGACGACGCCGCCGCCGAAAGAGCGCACGCTGCAGCATATCGAAACCCTGATCACGCACTTCCTGCAGGTTTCCTGGGGTCCGGTCATGCCGGCCAACGAATCCTTCCAGATGATTGAAGCGACGAAGGGTATTAACAGTTACTACCTGACCAGCGACGGCAGCACCATGAGCTATCGTACCCGTATCCGTACGCCGAGCTATGCGCACCTGCAGCAGATCCCGGCGGCTATTCGCGGCAGCCTGGTATCCGACCTGATCGTCTATCTGGGTAGTATCGATTTTGTTATGTCAGACGTGGACCGCTAATTATGCACGAGAATCAACAACCACAAACCGAGGCTTTTGAGCTGAGTGCGGCAGAGCGTGAGGCCATTGAGCACGAGAAGCACCACTACGAAGACCCGCGTGCGGCGTCCATTGAAGCGCTGAAGATTGTTCAGAAACAGCGTGGCTGGGTGCCGGATGGCGCGATCTATGCGATCGCCGACGTTCTGGGCATCCCGGCAAGTGACGTTGAAGGTGTCGCGACCTTCTACAGCCAGATCTTCCGCCAACCGGTTGGTCGCCACGTGATCCGCTATTGCGACAGCGTGGTGTGCCATATCACCGGCTTCCAGGGGATCCAGTCCGCTATCGAGAAAAAGCTCGACATCAAACCGGGTCAAACCACCTTTGATGGCCGCTTCACTCTGCTGCCGACCTGCTGCCTGGGCAACTGCGACAAGGGACCGACGATGATGATTGACGAGGATACTCACAGTTATCTGACGCCGGAGGCGATTCCTGACCTGTTGGAGCAGTATAAATGAAGACCGTGATCCGTACTGCCGAAACGCATCCGCTGACCTGGCGCCTGCGCGATGATAAACAGCCGGTGTGGCTGGATGAATATCAGAGCAAAAATGGCTATGCCGGCGCCCGTAAAGCGCTGCTGGGCCTGGCGCCGGATGAGATCGTCAATCAGGTAAAAGACGCCGGTCTGAAAGGACGCGGCGGCGCAGGCTTTTCCACCGGTCTGAAGTGGAGCCTGATGCCGAAAGACGAATCCATGAACATCCGTTACCTGCTGTGTAACGCCGATGAAATGGAGCCGGGCACCTATAAAGACCGCCTGCTGATGGAGCAGCTGCCGCACCTGCTGGTGGAAGGCATGCTGATTTCCGCGTTTGCGCTGAAAGCGTACCGCGGCTACATCTTCCTGCGCGGCGAATACATTGAAGCCGCTCAACACCTGCGTCGGGCCATTGCCGAAGCGACCGAAGCCGGTCTGCTTGGCAAAAATATCCTCGGTACCGGTTTTGATTTCGAGCTGTTTGTCCACACCGGGGCAGGGCGCTACATCTGCGGTGAAGAGACCGCGCTGATTAACTCCCTCGAAGGGCGTCGTGCCAACCCGCGCTCCAAGCCGCCGTTCCCGGCGAGCTCCGGCGTGTGGGGCAAACCGACCTGCGTCAACAACGTCGAAACCCTGTGCAACGTCCCGGCGATTCTGGCCAACGGCGTGGAGTGGTACCAGAACATTTCAACCAGCAAAGATGCCGGCACCAAACTGATGGGCTTCTCTGGCCGGGTGAAAAATCCGGGCGTATGGGAGCTGCCGTTTGGTACCACCGCGCGTGAAATCCTCGAAGATTACGCTGGCGGCATGCGTGATGGCCTGAAGTTTAAGGCCTGGCAGCCGGGCGGGGCGGGAACCGACTTCCTGACCGAAGCGCATCTTGATCTGCCGATGGAGTTCGAAAGTATTGGTAAAGCGGGGAGCCGTTTGGGTACCGCACTAGCGATGGCCGTCGACCACGAGATTGGCATGGTGCCGCTGGTACGTAACCTGGAAGAGTTTTTCGCCCGCGAGTCCTGCGGCTGGTGTACGCCATGCCGTGACGGTCTGCCGTGGAGCGTGAAAATTCTGCGCGCGCTGGAACGCGGAGAAGGCCAGCCGGGGGATATCGAGACACTTGAGCAACTGTGTCGATTCCTGGGGCCGGGTAAAACCTTCTGTGCGCATGCGCCAGGTGCGGTCGAACCGCTGCAGAGCGCCATTAAATATTTCCGCGACGAATTCGAAGCAGGCATTAAGCAGCAGTTCAGCAATACCCATGCTATCAACGGGATTCAGCCGAACCTGCTTAAGACGCGCTGGTGATTCCCACACACTCATTCAGCCTGCGCTATGACGGCAACTGAATGAGGCAGTGGTAACGATTTTTTAATTTGGAAGCATGCTAATGGCTACGATTCATGTAGATGGCAAAGAATACGAGGTCAACGGAGCGGACAACCTGCTAGAGGCTTGTCTCTCTCTTGGGCTTGATATTCCCTACTTTTGCTGGCACCCGGCGCTCGGTAGCGTCGGTGCTTGCCGCCAGTGTGCGGTGAAGCAATATCAAAACGCGGAAGACACGCGTGGTCGCCTGGTGATGTCCTGTATGACGCCGGCATCCGACGGGACCTTTATTTCTATTGACGACGGCGAAGCGAAGCAGTTCCGCGAGAGCGTGGTCGAGTGGCTGATGACCAACCACCCGCACGACTGTCCGGTCTGCGAAGAGGGCGGCAACTGCCACCTGCAGGATATGACCGTCATGACCGGTCACAGCTTCCGCCGCTATCGTTTCACCAAGCGTACCCACCGTAACCAGGATCTGGGGCCGTTCATCTCTCACGAAATGAACCGCTGCATCGCCTGCTATCGCTGTGTGCGTTATTACAAAGATTATGCCGATGGCACCGATCTGGGCGTGTATGGCGCGCATGACAACGTCTACTTTGGTCGCCCGGAAGATGGCGTGCTGGAAAGTGAATTCTCCGGCAACCTGGTTGAAGTCTGCCCGACCGGCGTATTCACCGATAAAACGCACTCCGAGCGCTATAACCGTAAATGGGATATGCAGTTTGCCCCAAGCATCTGCCAGCAGTGTTCCATCGGCTGCAACATCAGCCCGGGTGAGCGTTATGGCGAACTGCGTCGTATCGAAAACCGTTATAACGGTACCGTAAACCGCTACTTCCTCTGCGACCGCGGTCGTTTCGGCTATGGCTATGTGAACCTGAAAGACCGTCCGCGTCAGCCGGTTCAGCGCCGTGGCGACGATCTGATTACCCTCAACGCCGAACAGGCGATGCAGGGTGCCGCAGATATTCTGCGTCAGTCGAAGAAGGTTATCGGTATCGGCTCTCCGCGCGCCAGCATCGAAAGCAACTTCGCGTTGCGTGAGCTGGTGGGTGAAGCAAACTTCTATACCGGCATCGCCAAAGCAGAGCAGGAACGTCTGCAGATGATGCTGAAAGTGCTGCGTGACGGCGGTATCCATACCCCGGCGCTGCGCGAAATCGAATCCTACGATGCAGTACTGGTGCTGGGCGAAGATATTACCCAGACTGGCGCCCGCATCGCGCTGGCCGTGCGTCAGGCGGTGAAAGGCAAAGCACGCGAAATGGCGGCGGCCCAGAAAGTGGCTGACTGGCAGATCGCGGCGATCCTTAACATCGGTCAACGTGCGAAACACCCGCTGTTTGTCACCAATATCGATGACACGCGCCTCGATGATGTCGCCGCGTGGACCTACCGTGCGCCGGTAGAAGACCAGGCGCGCCTGGGCTTTGCCATCGCCCATGCGCTGGATGATTCCGCGCCGGCAGTGGACGGACTGAGCAGCGACCTGAAAGGCAAAATCGACGTTATCGTCCAGGCGCTGGCCGGGGCGAAGAAACCGCTGATTGTCTCCGGGACCAACGCCGGCAGCATCGAAATCATTCAGGCCGCTGCTAACGTAGCGAAAGCGCTGAAAGGTCGCGGCATTGACGTCGGTGTCACCATGGTGGCCCGCGCGGTCAACAGCGTCGGTCTGGGCATGATTGGCGGCGGTTCTCTGGAAGCGGCGCTGAGCGAGCTGGAAACCGGTGCGGCCGATGCCGTGGTGGTGCTGGAAAACGATCTGCACCGTCATGCTTCCGCTGCGCGCGTAGATGCTGCCCTGGCGAAAGCGCCGCTGGTGATGGTTATCGACCATCAGCGTACGGCGATTATGGACAAAGCCCACCTGGTGCTGTCCGCCGCGAGCTTTGCCGAAAGCGACGGCACGGTGGTGAACAACGAAGGCCGCGCCCAGCGTTTCTTCCAGGTTTACGACCCGGCTTACTACGACGCCAATACCGTGATGCTGGAAAGCTGGCGCTGGCTGCACTCTCTGCACAGCACCGTCGACAACCGTCAGGTTGACTGGACCCAGTTGGACCATGTCATTGATGCTGCCGTGGCGAAACTGCCGCAGCTGGCGGGGATTAAAGATGCTGCGCCGGATGCAACCTTCCGCATTCGTGGGCAGAAGTTGGCCCGTGAACCGCATCGTTACAGTGGTCGTACGGCAATGCGCGCCAATATCAGCGTGCACGAGCCGCGTCAGCCGCAAGATAAAGACACCATGTTTGCCTTCTCGATGGAAGGGAACAACCAGCCGTCTGCGCCGCGTTCGCAAATTCCGTTTGCCTGGGCGCCGGGCTGGAACTCCCCGCAGGCGTGGAACAAGTTCCAGGATGAAGTGGGCGGGAAACTGCGTCACGGCGATCCGGGCGTGCGTCTGATTGAAGCGTCTGCCAGCGGTCTTGAGTACTTCACCGCAGTGCCGGCCGGCTTCCAGGCGGAAGAAGGGAAATGGCGTATTGCGCCTTACTACCATCTGTTTGGCAGCGATGAGCTGTCGCAGCGTTCTCCGGTCTTCCAGAGCCGCATGCCGCAGCCGTACATCAAGCTCAACCCGGCAGATGCTGCGAAGCTTGGCGTCAACGATGGCGCGATGCTCTCCTTTAGCGTTGAAGGCCAGGCGCTGAGCCTGCCGCTGATCGTCTCGGCAGGTCTGACCGCAGGGCAGGTTGGCTTGCCGATGGGCATGCCGGGCATTGCACCGGTACTGACCGGCGTTCGTATTGACACACTGCAGGAGGCGAAAGCATGAGTTGGTTAACACCGGATCTCATCGACATTCTGTTAAGCATCCTGAAAGCAGTCGTCATTCTGCTGGTGGTGGTGACCTGCGGCGCGTTCATGAGCTTTGGCGAACGTCGTCTGCTGGGCCTGTTCCAGAACCGTTACGGACCGAACCGTGTCGGCTGGGGCGGCTCGCTGCAGCTGGTCGCCGACATGATCAAGATGTTCTTTAAAGAAGACTGGGTTCCGCGCTTTACGGACCGCGTCATCTTTACTCTGGCACCGGTTATCGCCTTCACGTCATTACTGCTGGCCTTTGCTATCGTGCCGGTCAGCCCGACGTGGGTGGTTGCCGACCTGAACATCGGCATCCTGTTCTTCTTGATGATGGCAGGCCTTGCGGTTTACGCGGTGCTGTTCGCCGGCTGGTCGAGTAACAACAAATACTCGCTGCTGGGGGCGATGCGTGCTTCTGCGCAGACCCTGAGCTACGAAGTGTTCCTCGGTCTGTCGCTGATGGGCGTGGTGGCGCAGGCGGGCTCGTTCAACATGAGCGATATCGTCAACAACCAGGCGCATCTGTGGAACGTCATTCCGCAGTTCTTTGGTTTTGTCACCTTTGCCATCGCGGGCGTTGCGGTCTGTCACCGTCACCCGTTTGACCAACCGGAAGCCGAGCAGGAACTGGCCGATGGTTACCACATTGAATATTCCGGTATGAAGTTCGGTCTGTTCTTCGTGGGTGAATATATCGGGATTGTTACCGTGTCAGCGCTGATTGTGACGCTGTTCTTCGGCGGCTGGAATGGCCCATGGTTACCTCCGTTCATCTGGTTCGCGCTGAAAACCGCGTTCTTCATGATGATGTTCATTTTGATCCGCGCATCATTACCGCGTCCGCGTTATGACCAGGTAATGTCCTTTGGCTGGAAGGTATGCCTGCCGTTAACGCTGATCAACTTGTTGGTAACGGCGGCTGTCATTCTCTGGCAGGCGCAATAAGGGGTGAATTGACCATGACCTTAAAAGAATTATTGGTGGGGTTCGGCACCCAGGTCCGCAGTATCTGCATGATCGGGATGCACGCCTTCGCCAAACGTGAAACACAGATGTATCCGGAAGAGCCGGTATATCTGCCGCCGCGCTACCGTGGCCGTATCGTGCTGACGCGCGACCCGGACGGCGAAGAGCGCTGCGTTGCCTGTAACCTGTGTGCGGTAGCGTGTCCGGTAGGCTGTATCTCTTTGCAGAAAGCAGAGACCAAAGACGGCCGCTGGTACCCGGAATTTTTCCGCATCAACTTCTCACGCTGCATTTTCTGCGGCCTGTGTGAAGAAGCGTGCCCGACCACGGCGATTCAGTTGACCCCGGACTTCGAACTGGGTGAATACAAGCGTCAGGATCTGGTGTACGAAAAAGAGGATCTGCTGATTTCCGGTCCGGGTAAATACCCGGAATATAACTTCTACCGGATGGCGGGTATGGCAATCGACGGCAAAGATAAGGGCGAAGCAGAGAACGAAGCTAAGCCTATCGACGTCAAGAGCCTGTTACCGTAAGGAGAGGGCAATGGAATTCGCTTTTTATATCTGTGGCCTTATCGCCATCCTCGCAACCCTGCGGGTGATCACCCACACCAATCCGGTACACGCCTTGCTGTACCTGATTATTTCGCTGTTGGCGATTGCCGGGGTGTTCTTCTCGCTGGGCGCGTACTTCGCCGGTGCGCTGGAAATCATCGTTTACGCCGGGGCCATCATGGTGCTGTTCGTCTTCGTGGTGATGATGCTCAACCTGGGCGGCAGCGAAATCGAGCAGGAACGTAAATGGCTGCAGCCGGGGATTTGGATCGGGCCGGCAATTTTGTCTGCGGTGCTGCTGGCGGTTATCGTCTATGCCATCCTGGGCCTGAACGATCAGGGTATTGATGGCACAGCGATCAGCGCGAAAGAAGTGGGTATTGCGCTGTTTGGACCATACGTCCTGGCGGTGGAGCTGGCCTCCATGCTGCTGCTGGCCGGTCTGGTTGTCGCCTTCCACATCGGCCGCGAAGAGCGCGTCGGTGAAGTGCTGAGCAACCGTCAGAACGATAGCGACAAAAGAAAAACGGAGGAACACGCATGATTCCCTTAACACATGGGCTGATCCTCGCCGCTGTCCTGTTTGTGCTCGGCCTGACGGGTCTGGTCATCCGCCGCAATCTGCTGTTTATGCTGATTAGCCTGGAGATCATGATCAACGCTGCGGCGCTGGCTTTCGTGGTGGCAGGCAGTTACTGGGGCCAGACTGACGGTCAGATAATGTATATCCTCGCCATCAGCCTCGCGGCTGCGGAAGCGAGTATCGGCCTGGCGCTGTTGCTGCAGCTCCATCGTCGCCGCCAGAACCTGAACATCGATTCAGTAAGTGAGTTGCGTGGATGAACATGCTTGCCTTAACCATACTTCTGCCATTGATTGGCTTTGTTCTGCTCTCCTTCTCCCGTGGGCGCTGGTCGGAAAACCTCTCCGCCACCGTGGGAATGGGATCGGTAGGGCTGGCGGCGCTGGTCACTGCGTTTGTCGGCGTTGACTTCTTTGCCAACGGCAAACAGGCGATCAGCGTACCGCTGTGGACCTGGATGTCGGTGGGTGATTTCAACATCGGTTTCAACCTGGTGCTGGACGGCCTGTCGCTGACCATGCTGTCCGTGGTGACCGGCGTGGGCTTCCTGATCCACATGTTCGCCTCCTGGTATATGCGCGGCGAAGAGGGATACTCCCGCTTCTTCGCCTACACCAACCTGTTTATTGCCAGCATGGTGGTTCTGGTGCTGGCCGATAACCTGCTGCTGATGTATCTCGGTTGGGAAGGCGTGGGTCTGTGCTCCTATCTGCTGATCGGTTTCTACTATACCGATCCGAAGAACGGTGCCGCGGCGATGAAAGCGTTCGTGGTGACCCGTGTCGGTGACGTGTTCCTCGCCTTCGCGCTGTTCATCCTCTACAACGAACTGGGTACCCTGAACTTCCGCGAAATGGTCGAACTGGCGCCAGCACACTTCGAAGCCGGCAACAATATGTTGACCTGGGCGACGCTGATGCTGCTGGGTGGTGCGGTCGGTAAATCCGCACAGCTGCCGTTACAGACCTGGCTTGCGGATGCGATGGCTGGCCCGACGCCAGTCTCCGCGCTGATCCACGCCGCGACCATGGTTACCGCCGGTGTCTATCTGATTGCCCGTACTCACGGCCTGTTCCTGATGACCCCGGAAATTCTGCATCTGGTCGGGATCGTCGGGGCGGTAACGCTGGTACTGGCAGGCTTCGCCGCGCTGGTGCAGACCGATATCAAACGCGTACTCGCTTACTCCACCATGAGCCAGATTGGCTACATGTTCCTCGCGCTTGGCGTGCAGGCGTGGGATGCGGCGATTTTCCACCTGATGACCCACGCGTTCTTTAAGGCGCTGCTGTTCCTGTCGTCCGGCTCGGTGATTCTGGCCTGCCACCACGAACAGAACATCTTTAAAATGGGCGGCCTGCGTAAGTCTATCCCGCTGGTGTACGTCTGCTTCCTGGCTGGGGGCGCGGCGCTGTCCGCACTGCCGCTGATCACCGCAGGCTTCTTCAGTAAGGACGAGATCCTCGCCGGTGCGATGGCCAACGGTCATATCAATCTGATGGTTGCAGGCCTGGTCGGCGCGTTTATGACCTCACTGTATACCTTCCGGATGATCTTCATCGTCTTCCACGGTAAAGAACAAATTCACGCCCATGCAGGGAAGGGGATTACCCACCATCTGCCGCTGATCGTGCTGTTGGTTCTGTCGACCTTTGTTGGCGCACTGATTGTTCCGCCGCTGCAGGGTGTCCTGCCGCAGACCACCGAACTGGAGCACGGTCGCGTGATGACGCTGGAGATAACCTCTGGGATTATCGCAATTGCCGGGATCCTGATTGCCGCCTGGCTGTGGCTGGGTAAACGCACGCTGGTGACGGCTATCGCCAACAGCGCGCCGGGCCGTCTGCTGGGTACCTGGTGGTACAACGCCTGGGGCTTCGACTGGTTATACGACATGGTGTTCGTGAAACCATTCCTTGGCATCGCGTGGCTGCTGAAACGCGACCCGCTGAACGCCATGATGAACATTCCGGCGATCCTCTCCCGCTTTGCAGGTAAAGGCCTGCTGTTCAGCGAGAACGGGTATCTGCGCTGGTATGTGGCATCCATGAGCGTCGGCGCGGTTATCGTGCTGGCGCTGCTGATGGTATTGCGTTGAGTTTGAGAACCGTTGTGTTGCCCGGCGGCGCAGAGTTTGCCGGGCTTACGGGACTGTAGATCGGATAAACGAAGTGCTATCCGACACAATAAACCCGCAATACGAAGTGAATGATTATCGAATTCGTTGAAATCAGGTCTTAAAGGACAGGCGTTATCGGCGAAGTTAAAGTGGGCACCGGCTGTGCTCGCGATGACGAGTAAGATAGCCTGAACTGGACTTAAATAAGGAATGAAAATCACCATGTTATTGCCTTGGTTGATATTAATCCCCTTTATCGGCGGCTTCCTGTGCTGGCAGACCGAACGCTTTGGCGTGAAGATGCCGCGCTGGATCGCGCTGATCACCATGGGATTGACGCTTGTACTGGGCCTGCAGCTGTGGATGCAGGGCGGCTATTCTCTGACGCAATCCGCGGGTATTCCGCAGTGGCAGTCAGAATTTGTCATGCCGTGGATCCCACGCTTCGGTATCAGTATTCACCTTGCTATCGACGGCCTGTCGTTGCTGATGGTGGTGCTGACCGGTCTGCTTGGCGTGCTGGCGGTGCTGTGCTCGTGGCGCGAAATTGAAAAATATCAGGGTTTCTTCCACCTCAACCTGATGTGGATCCTGGGCGGCGTTATCGGCGTATTCCTTGCCATCGACCTGTTCCTGTTCTTCTTCTTCTGGGAGATGATGCTGGTACCGATGTACTTCCTGATCGCGCTGTGGGGCCACAAGGCTTCCGACGGTAAAACGCGTATCACGGCGGCTACCAAGTTCTTCATCTATACCCAGGCGAGCGGTCTGGTGATGCTGATTGCCATCCTGGCGCTGGCATTTGTGCACTTCAACGCCACCGGCGTCTGGACCTTCGATTACGAAGCGCTGCTGAAGACTCCGATGTCCCACGGCGTGGAATATCTGCTGATGCTGGGCTTCTTTATCGCCTTCGCGGTGAAGATGCCGGTTGTGCCGCTGCACGGCTGGCTGCCAGATGCACACTCTCAGGCACCGACCGCGGGTTCCGTTGACCTCGCCGGGATCCTGCTGAAAACCGCAGCCTACGGTCTGCTGCGTTTCGCTTTACCGCTGTTCCCGAATGCCTCCGCTGAATTCGCCCCTATCGCGATGTGGCTGGGTGTTATCGGGATTTTCTACGGCGCGTGGATGGCGTTCTGTCAGTACGATATCAAACGTCTGATTGCCTACACCTCGGTCTCCCACATGGGCTTCGTGCTGATTGCTATCTACACCGGCAGCCAGTTGGCGTACCAGGGCGCGGTGATTCAGATGATTGCCCACGGCCTGTCCGCGGCGGGCCTGTTCATCCTGTGCGGCCAGCTGTACGAGCGCCTGCACACCCGTGATATGCGTCAGATGGGCGGCCTGTGGAGCAAAATTAAATGGCTGCCAGCGCTGTCGATGTTCTTTGCGGTGGCGACGCTGGGGATGCCGGGTACCGGTAACTTCGTCGGCGAATTTATGATTCTGTTCGGCAGCTATAAAGTGGTGCCGGTGATTACCGTGATCTCCACCTTTGGTCTGGTATTCGCTTCTGTCTACTCGCTGTCAATGCTGCACCGGGCGTACTTCGGGAAAGCGAAGAGTGAAATAGCGGCACGGGATCTGCCGGGCATGTCGCTGCGTGAACTGTCGATTGTTCTGCTGTTGGTGGTTCTGCTGGTGCTGCTGGGCTTCTTCCCGCAGCCGATTCTGGACACCTCACATGCTGCGATGAGCAACATTCAGCAGTGGTTTGTTAATTCTGTTTCTACTACAAGGCCGTAATTCGCCATGACAATAACTCCACAACAACTGATCGCACTGCTACCGCTGCTGATCGTCGGCTTGACGGTGGTGGTTGTGATGCTCTCCATTGCGTGGCGACGCAATCATTTTCTCAATGCCACGCTGTCGGTTCTCGGCCTGAACGCCGCGCTGATCTCGCTCTGGTTCGTGGGTCAGAACGGCGCGATGGACGTCACGCCGCTGATCCGCGTCGACGGTTACGCCATGCTCTATACCGGCCTGGTGCTGCTGGCGAGTCTGGCCACCTGTACCTTCGCGTACCCGTGGCTGGAAGGGTACAAGGACAACAGAGAAGAGTTCTACCTGCTGGTGTTAATCGCCGCGCTGGGCGGCATTCTGCTGGCCGGCGCCAACCATCTGGCGGCGCTGTTCCTCGGTATTGAACTGATTTCGCTGCCGCTGTTCGGCCTTGTCGGCTACGCCTTCCGGCAGAAACGGTCGCTGGAAGCGAGTATTAAATACACCATTTTGTCTGCCGCAGCGTCGTCGTTCCTGCTGTTCGGTATGGCGCTGGTGTATGCCAACTCGGGCAACCTGTCGTTCCTGGCGTTGGGCAAAAGCCTGGCCGATAGCACCCTGCACGAACCGCTGTTGCTGGCGGGTCTGGGTCTGATGATCGTTGGCCTTGGCTTTAAACTGTCGCTGGTACCGTTCCACCTGTGGACGCCAGACGTGTATCAGGGGGCGCCTGCGCCGGTATCAACCTTCCTGGCGACCGCCAGCAAGATTGCTATCTTTGGCGTCGTGATGCGTCTGTTCCTGTACATGCCGGTAGGCAATAGCGAAGCGGTACGCGTGGTGCTGGGGCTGATCGCCTTCGCCTCTATCCTCTTCGGTAACCTGATGGCGCTGAGCCAGACCAATATCAAACGTCTGCTGGGTTACTCTTCTATCTCGCATCTCGGCTATCTGCTGGTGGCGCTGATCGCCCTGCAGAGCGGCGAAATGTCGATGGAAGCGGTCGGGGTTTATATGGCCGGTTATCTGTTCAGCAGCCTCGGCGCGTTCGGCGTGGTGAGCCTGATGTCCAGCCCGTATCGTGGCCCGGACGCCGATTCACTGTACTCCTATCGTGGCCTGTTCTGGCACCGTCCGATTCTGTCGGCGGTGATGACGGTGATGATGCTGTCGCTGGCGGGTATCCCGATGACGCTGGGCTTTATCGGTAAGTTCTACGTGCTGGCGGTCGGTGTGCATGCGCATCTGTGGTGGCTGGTCGGGGCGGTGGTGCTCGGTTCGGCAATTGGCCTCTACTACTATCTGCGTGTGGCGGTGAGCCTGTACCTGAGCGCGCCGGATAAACTGAACCGCGATGCGCCGTCGAACTGGCAGTACAGCGCGGGCGGTATTGTGGTGCTGATTTCTGCGCTGCTGGTTCTGCTGCTCGGCGTGTGGCCGCAGCCGCTGATTAGCCTGGTGCAGTTGGCAACTCCGCTGATGTAATCCCTATGGCCGGGGCATTCCACCGGCCCTGAAATCATGCCTGTCAGTCGCGATACTGACAGGCATTTTTTTTGCCTGGTTACAGGCTGTAGACCATAAAATCTTCGGCCAGCAGGGTGCGGGGAAACAGTTCCCGACACTCGGCCAGCAGACGCTGGCAGCCCTCGGCGTCATAGCGCGAACTGAAGTGGGTGGCGATAAACATACGCACCCCGGCATCGCGCGCCAGCGCCGCCGCCTGCTGGCTCGAGGAATGCCCGCGGCTATTGGCCTTTTCCGCCATCGCCTGCTCCAGCGTCGTTTCATGCACCATCAAATCAACGTCACGCGCCAGATCCAGCGCGGCGTCGCAGGGCGCGGTATCGCCAAAAATCGCCAGCTTCTTGCCGGGCGTCGCCGGGCCGAGATACTGGCTGCCGTCAATCAGCCGTCCGTCTTCCAGCTCAACGGTCTCTCCCTGTTTCAGGCGCTGGAATAATGGCCCCGGCTGGACGCCATCGGCCACCAGGCGTGCGGCATCCAGCGTGCCGGGTCTGGCATGCTCTTCGATGCGGTAGCCGTAGCATTCCACCGGGTGATTCAGCGCAAAGGCGCTGACCCGATATCCCCCTTCATCAAACACCAGACCGGGCCCCACTTCGACAATCGTTAAAGGGTAATCGGTCCACGAGCCGCTCAAGCGCAGGGCGGTTTCGACAAACTCCTTCAGCCCCGTCGGCCCGTACAGCGTCAGCGGCAGCGAATTGCCCTGCATTGAACGGCTGCACAGCAGGCCAGGCAGGCCGAACAGGTGATCGCCGTGCAGGTGGGTGATAAAAATCTTGTTCAGTTTTCCAGGATGAAACGGGGTGTCGAGAAACTGATGCTGGGTCCCTTCTCCACAGTCGAACAGCCACATCTCCGCCGCCGTTGGTTGTTGCAAATTCAACACGATAGACGTCATATTACGCGTACGGGTCGGCACGCCTGCGGATGTCCCCAAAAATGTTAATTCCATCGTCCAGTGTCCTCAGGGCCGGGTGAAAAACTCAAGTATACAGGAGCAGTTGATGATTACATGGCAGGATCTTCACCACGCAGAGTTGACCGTTCCACAGCTGTACGCCTTGCTGAAGCTGCGTTGCGAGGTGTTTGTCGTTGAACAAACCTGTCCCTATCTGGATGTTGACGGGGACGATCTGGTCGGCGAAAACCGCCATCTTCTCGCCTGGCGGGGGGATGAACTGGTGGCTTACGCACGGATCCTGAAAAGCGACGAGGAATTTGAGCCAGTCGTGATTGGCCGGGTCATCGTCAGTTCGGCGGCGCGCGGGGAGAAGCTGGGCAATCAGTTGATGCAGCGGGCTGTGGCGAGCTGCCAGCAGCACTGGCCGCAAAAAGCGATCTACCTCGGCGCCCAGGCACACCTGCAGAATTTCTATGCCAGCTTCGGTTTTCAGCCGGTGACAGAAGTGTACGACGAAGACGGTATTCCCCATATTGGTATGGCCCGCGAAGCCAGCGCCGGGTAAACGACATTCGCGTAATGACTTAAAGAATCTATACTTTTTCACCTTCAGCCTGCCAGCTTTGCTGGCAGCGCCGCCCGGCGTAAAAGCCGCTCCCTCATTATGGGTACTGCAATTTCAGGCTAGGACCCCGTATAATATGTGGTTTTTATTCTGTGGAGGTTTGCGTGCTGTCTGTGTCCGCTGCGCTGGAACGCTTACGTGACTGTCTGAGCGACGATTTCCCGACGTCACCCGGCATGCGAATTTTTACTTTTCCTTTCCCACTCGATGATGCCTTTGACCCGCTACTGTGGTGCGGTCATCAGGCGCAGTGGCCGCAATTTTACTGGCAGCAGCGCTCGGGCGATGAAGAGCTGGCCGCCATTGGGGCGGTAAAAACCTTTACCTCGCTGAGCCAGGCTCATCGGTTTTTGCAGGAGCAGGCGCCTGAGGATCTGCGTATTTGCGGACTGAATGCGTTCAATCCGCAGGAGGGCAGCCTGTTTCTGCCGCGGCTGGAGTGGCTACGGGTGGCAGGCAAAGCGACCCTGCGCCTGCTGTTGTGGAGCGATGTCTCATTACACGAAGAGGCCCGCGTGGCCCGCGACTTTCTTACCACCTTAACCCCCACTCAGGCTTCACCCGCGACGCTCCCCGCGGTGCTCCACGAACAGCATTTCCCGGATTATCCTCAGTGGCGTGCGCTGATTAGCCAGGCAACCGAGGCGATAGCTGCCGGAGAGCTGGCGAAAGTCGTGCTGGCACGCGCCACGGATTTGCAGTTTGCCGCCCCGGTCGATCCGCTGGCGGTTGTTGCCGCCAGCCGACGCAGCAATCACCACTGTTTTCATTTCATGATGGCGTTCAACGCTCAGCAGGCTTTCTTTGGTTCCACGCCGGAACGGCTGTGGCGTCGGCGCGGGACGCAGCTGCGCACCGAAGCTCTGGCCGGGACCGTGGCCAGCCATGCCGACGATCGGCAGGCGCAAGGGTTGGCCGACTGGTTAATGAAAGATGATAAAAACCAGCGTGAAAATATGCTGGTGGTGGAGGACATCTGCCAGCGAATGCAGGATGAGGTGCGCTCGCTGGATGTCCTGCCGCCGCAGGTGATACGTCTGCGCAATGTACAGCATCTGCGCCGCTGCATCTGGGGCGAGCTGCAGCAACCTGACGATGCCCGCTGTCTGCATCAGCTGCAGCCAACCGCTGCTGTCGCCGGATTACCGCGCCGGGCGGCGCTGGATTTTCTTACCCGTCATGAACCTTTCAGGCGTCAATGGTACGCCGGCTCCGCAGGCTATCTGTCGCGGGCGCAAAGCGAATTCTGCGTGGCCCTGCGTTCAGCGCAGGTCGACAACGCCACCCTCAGGTTGTATGCCGGTGCCGGGATTGTCAGCGGCTCCGATCCGCAGCAGGAGTGGCAGGAAATCGAGAATAAGGCAGCAGGACTGCGTTCGTTATTACTGACAAAAACGTAGATAAACGACCCATATCAATACTCCATTGCTTTGTATTACCTATACTTATCCTCAATATTTGATACCGGACAATTTCATGTCAGTAAGCGCATTCAACCGACGCTGGGCGGCGGTGATCCTCGAAGCATTAACCCGCCACGGCGTGCAGCATATCTGCATTGCGCCTGGTTCGCGCTCGACACCTTTAACCCTGGCCGCGGCGGCCAATCGCGCATTGATCCCCCACACCCATTTCGATGAGCGCGGGCTGGGTCATCTGGCGCTGGGACTGGCAAAAGCCAGCCGTCAGCCGGTGGCGGTGATTGTCACCTCCGGCACGGCGACGGCCAATCTCTACCCGGCGCTGATTGAAGCCGGGCTGACCGGTGAAAAACTGATTTTACTGACCGCTGACCGTCCTCCGGAGCTGATTGACTGCGGTGCCAACCAGGCCATTCGCCAACCGGGCATGTTTGCTTCCCATCCGTCGCAGACGCTATCGCTGCCGCGCCCGTCGCAGGATATTCCTGCCCGCTGGCTGGTATCGACGATTGACCAGGCGCTGGGTGAACTGCACGCCGGCGGTGTCCATATCAACTGTCCGTTCGCTGAACCGCTGTACGGTGATATGGACGAGACCGGCGTGGCGTGGCAGCAGCAGCTTGGTAGCTGGTGGCAGAGCGATAAACCCTGGCTGCGACAGGCGCTGCAGCTGGAAAGCGAGAAACAACGCGACTGGTTTTTCTGGCGGCAAAAGCGCGGCGTGGTCGTCGCCGGTCGCATGAGCGCCAGCGAAGGTGTGAAAGTGGCGGCGTGGGCCAAAACCCTCGGCTGGCCGTTGATTGGTGACGTACTGTCGCAAACCGGGCAGCCATTGCCCTGCGCCGATCTGTGGTTGGGGAACGGCAATGCGGTGAGCGAACTGCAGCAGGCGCAAATCGTGGTCCAACTGGGCAGCAGCCTGACCGGCAAACGGCTGCTGCAGTGGCAGGCGGCTTGTGAACCCGACGAATACTGGGTGGTGGATAATCTGCCCGGACGACTGGATCCGGCTCATCACCGTGGCCGCCGTCTGGTGTGCACGGTGGATCGGTGGCTGGATCTCCATCCGGCAGAAAGCCGCCAGCCGTGGGCAACGATCATTCCGACGCTCTCCCGCCAGGCCTGGCAGGCCGCAGCTGACGATAGCGAGACCTTTGGTGAAGCCCAGCTGGCCCACCGCATCGCGCGCTACCTTCCGGAGCAGGGGCAACTGTTTGTTGGTAACAGCCTGGTGGTGCGCCTGATTGATGCGCTGTCGCAGCTTCCGGCAGGCTATCCGGTCTATAGCAATCGCGGGGCCAGCGGTATCGATGGCCTGCTGGCGACGGCTGCGGGTGTCCAGCGGGCCAGCGCCCGCCCTCTGCTTGCGATCGTCGGCGATCTCTCGGCGCTCTACGATCTGAACTCACTGGCGCTGCTGCGCCAGGCCTCAGCGCCGCTGGTGCTGATGGTGGTTAACAACAACGGCGGGCAGATTTTTTCTCTGTTACCGACGCCGCAGGATGAACGACGCCAGTTTTATCTGATGCCGCAGGAGGTGAATTTCGACCACGCGGCGGCGATGTTTGGCCTGAATTATCATCGTCCGACAAGCTGGGAAGCGCTGGAAACGGTGCTGGCCAGCGCGTGGCGCCAGCCAGGTGCTACGGTTGTCGAGCTGGTGGTGGAAGAAACCCAGGGGACACAGACGTTGCAAGCGCTGCTGGCGCAGGTCAGCCGCCTGTGACGCTGCATGCCGTGTGCCAACAAGGCCAGGCGGGTTATCCCTGGCTGGTCTTTTTGCACGGTTTTTCCGGCGACTGCCGGGAGTGGCAAACGGTGGGCCAACGGTTCGAGAGTTGGCCCCGGCTGTATCTTGATCTGCCGGGCCATGGCGGCTCGCGGGAGGTGGCGGTCAGCGGTTTTGCTGATGTCTGCCAGCAGTTAGAGCAAACCCTCGCGCACCATCAGGTGCAGGATTACTGGCTGATTGGCTACTCGCTGGGCGGGCGTATCGCCATGGTTTTTGCCAGCCAGCCGCGGCACGGGCTGCAAGGGCTGGTGGTCGAGGGCGGTCATCCCGGACTACAGGATGACCACCAACGCCGCCAGCGCTATCAGGCCGACTGCGCCTGGGCTGCGCGTTTTCGCCAGCAACCGCTAGCCGAGGTCTTTGCCGACTGGTATCAACAGCCGGTGTTCGCCTCTCTGAGCGCTACGCAGCGCCAGGCGCTGGTGACGCTGCGTAGCCACAACAGCGGTGTAAATCTTGCCGCAATGCTGGAGGCCACGTCTCTGGCCGTGCAGCCGGACCTGCGTGCCGCTCTGCACGCCCGACGCTACGCTTTTCATTATCTTTGCGGCGAATACGACGCCAAATTTCGCGCCCTCGCGAGTGACACGGGGGCAACGACACATATTATCGATCATGCCGGACATAACGCGCATCGGGAAAACCCCGCTGCAGTTGCCGCCTGTCTGGCGCAGCTATTAACGAATTAACCAAAGGACATCCTATGCTCTCTCTTGATGAAGCCATGCTGTACGCCCCTGTGGAATGGCACGATTGCTCCGAAGGCTACACCGACATTCGCTATCAGAAATCAGCGGACGGGATTGCCAAAATCACCATCAACCGCCCCGAGGTGCGCAACGCGTTCCGTCCGTTGACGGTGAAAGAGATGATTCATGCCCTATCTGACGCCCGCTATGACGACAATATTGGCGTCATTATCCTGACCGGCGAAGGCGACAAAGCGTTTTGCGCCGGTGGCGACCAGAAAGTGCGTGGCGACTACGGCGGCTACCAGGACGACTCCGGGGTGCATCACCTCAACGTGCTCGACTTCCAGCGCCAAATCCGTACCTGCCCGAAACCGATCGTGGCGATGGTCGCCGGTTTCTCCATCGGCGGCGGCCACGTGCTGCACATGATGTGTGACCTGACGATTGCCGCAGAGAACGCCATTTTCGGTCAGACCGGCCCGAAGGTCGGCTCGTTCGACGGCGGCTGGGGGGCATCCTATATGGCGCGGATCGTCGGGCAGAAAAAAGCGCGGGAAATCTGGTTCCTGTGCCGTCAGTACGACGCTCAGCAGGCGCTGGACATGGGGCTGGTCAACACCGTGGTTCCGCTGGCGGATCTCGAAAAAGAGACCGTCCGCTGGTGCCGTGAAATGCTGCAAAACAGCCCGATGGCGCTGCGTTGTCTGAAGGCGGCCCTGAACGCCGACTGCGACGGTCAGGCGGGTCTGCAGGAGCTGGCGGGCAATGCCACCATGCTGTTCTACATGACTGAAGAAGGTCAGGAAGGGCGCAACGCTTTTAATCAGAAGCGCCAGCCGGACTTCAGCAAATTTAAACGGAATCCATAATGCGTCAGGCGCAGGTTTACCGCTGGCAGGTACCGATGGACGCGGGTGTGGTGCTGCGCGAACGGCGGTTAAAAACTCGCGATGGGCTGTTTATTCGTCTGCAGGAGGGTGAACGTACGGGCTGGGGTGAAATTGCGCCGCTGCCGGGGTTTAGTTATGAGTCGCTGGAAGCGGCGGAATCTGCGCTGCTGACGTGGGCGCAAGCCTGGCGGCAGGGCGATAAGATCGCCGGGCCGTCGCTGCCGTCGGTAGCTTTCGGCGTCAGCTGTGCGCTGGCGGAGCTGAACGATGCGCTGCCGACGTCGGCCGATTATCGTGCGGTGCCGCTGTGTAGCGGTGACCCGGATGAGCTGTTCGCCAGGCTGGCGAGCCTGCCCGGCGAAAAAGTGGCGAAGGTCAAAGTAGGGCTGTATGAGGCGGTCCGCGACGGCATGGTCGTGAACCTGCTGCTGGAAGCGATCCCTGAGCTGACGCTGCGTCTCGACGCCAACCGCGCCTGGACGCCGCTGAAAGCGCAGCAGTTCGCGAAATACGTCAACCCAGACTATCGCCAGCGTATCGCTTTCCTCGAAGAGCCCTGTAAAACCCGCGATGACTCGCGAGCTTTTGCCGCCGAAACCGGCATTGCCATTGCCTGGGATGAAAGCCTGCGTGAAGCCGATTTTCGTTTTGAGGCGGAGCCAGGGGTACGTGCACTGGTGATCAAACCCACGCTGACCGGAAGCCTGCAAAAGGTGCAGGAGCAGGTAGCGGCCGCCCACGCGCTGGGGCTAACGGCGGTGATCAGTTCATCGATCGAGTCGAGCCTCGGGCTGACGCAGCTGGCGCGGATTGCCGCCTGGCTTACGCCGCAGACCATCCCCGGCCTCGACACCCTGGCGTTGATGCGCGCCCAGTTAATTCGCCGCTGGCCGGACAGCCCGCTGCCTTGCCTGGGCCTGGACGAACTGGAGCCGTTGCTGTGACCTTTAGCGACTGGCCGTGGCGGCACTGGCGCCAGCTGCGTGGTGACGCGCCGGCGCTACGTTTACACCACCATATCCTGAGCTGGCGTCAGCTGTGCACCGAGATCGATGCGCTGGCATTGGGGTTTCGCGAACAGGGGGTGAGAGAAGGCGATGGGGTGCTGTTGCGGGCCTACAATCAGCCAGCTATCGTGCTGGCGTGGCTGGCGCTGCTCCAGTGCGGCGCCCGGGTGTTGCCCCTCAACCCTCAGTTGCCCGCTTCGCTGCTTGCGGCGCTATTGCCGTCTCTGAACCTCCGCCACGCGCTGGTGCTGAACGGCGAGCCGATGGCGTGTGGTTATCCGTCTTTGGCGCTGCAACGCGCGGCAGGGGAGTACGCGCTACCGTGGCGAGAAGAACGGCTGGCGTCGATGACGCTGACCTCCGGCTCTACCGGATTGCCGAAGGCGGCGGTACATACCTATCACGCACACCTTGCCAGCGCGCAGGGCGTGCTGGCGATGATCCCGCTGGCGGCGGACGACGACTGGCTGCTGTCGCTTCCGTTGTTTCACGTTTCCGGCCAGGGCATTGTCTGGCGCTGGCTGTTGGCGGGGGCCCGTCTGACGGTAGCGGAGAAACAGCCGCTGGAGCAGGCGCTGCAGGGCTGCAGCCACGCCTCGTTGGTGCCGACGCAGCTGTGGCGGTTGCTCAAGAACGAAGCCGAGGTGTCCCTGAAAGCGGTGCTGCTGGGCGGCGCGGCGATCCCGGTGGCGTTGACCACCGAGGCCCGCGCCCGTGGGATCCGCTGCTGGTGCGGCTACGGCCTGACCGAGTTTGCCTCGACGGTGTGTGGCAAAGAGGCTGACGGTGCGCCTGATGTCGGTCAACCGTTGCCCGGCCGGGCGCTGAAAATCGTTGATGGTGAAGTGTGGCTGCGTGGCGACAGCCTGGCCACCGGCTACTGGCGTGACGGCGAGATGCTGCCGCTGCTCAACGATGCCGGATGGTTTGCCACCCGCGACCGCGGCGAGCTGCATAACGGCAGGCTGACTATTCTGGGGCGCATGGATAATCTCTTTTTCAGCGCCGGCGAAGGTATTCAGCCTGAAGAAGTGGAGCGGACGATCGTTGCCCATCCGCAGGTGCAGCAGGTATTTATTGTGCCGCTGGATGACCCTGAGTTTGGTCAGCGACCGGTCGCGGTGGTGGAGTGCGATGCCGGGTGCGATATGGCCGCGCTGGCGGCCTGGTCCCAGGATAAGCTGGCGCGTTTTCAGCAGCCGGTACGTTGGCTGACTCTGCCGGAATCGTTAAAAACCGGCGGGATTAAAATCTCCCGCCGGGCGTTACGTGATTGGGTTAATACCGCTGGGCGTGAACCCGATCAGGCCTGATTCGCCTCGGCACGACGCTGGCGCTGCTTGCGTAAATAGCGCAGCACCGGGGGAACGATAATCACGGTAATGGCGAGGAACAGCAGGGTTTTGGTGACGCCGCTTCCCCACAAAATTCCGAGGTTGCCGTTGCTGATGGACAGCGCGCGGCGCAGGTTTTGCTCGAGCATTTCGCCCAGCACAAAACCTAAAATCAGCGGGGACATCGGGAAATGCATCTTACGCAGGATGTAACCGAGCACGCCCAGTCCGACCATCAGCAGTAAGTCGAAGGTGGTGCTGTGAACGGCGTAGACCCCGACGGCAGATACCGCGGCAATCGCCGGCACCAGGAACCACAGCGGGATCGTCAGCATCCGGGTAAACAGGCCAATCAGCGGAATGTTCATGATCAGCAGCATCACGTTGGCGATCAGCAGCGCCGCGATCAATCCCCAGACGATATCCGGCTGTTCGGTAAACATCGCCGGACCCGGCGTGATGTTATACAGCGTCAGCGCGCCCATCATGACCGCCGTGGTGCCGGAACCGGGAACCCCGAGGGTCAGCATCGGGATAAAGGAGCCGCAGGCGGAGGCGTTGTTGGCCGCTTCAGGGGCCGCGACGCCACGAATATCTCCCTTGCCGAAGTTGTCGCTGTTACCGCTGAGCTTTTTCTCGGTCATATAGGTGATGGCGCTGGCAATCGTCGCCCCGGCGCCGGGCAGGATGCCGACGAAGAAGCCCACGACCGAGGAACGCAGCGTCGCCCCGACGCACTGACCGGCTTCTTTGGCGTTAAACAGCATGCGCCCGGTTTTACGTACCAGCGTCTGGCCGCCGCTGGTGCTTTCCAGCATCAGCAGGATCTCTGATACGGAGAACAGCCCGATGACCACCACGATAAACTGCACACCATCGGAGAGGTGAACGCTGTCGAAGGTGAAACGGTAGACGCCGGTATTGGCATCCACGCCCACCGTCGCCAGGCCTAAGCCAATTAACGCGGCGAGGAACGACTTCAGCGGGTTCTGCGCCATCATGCTGCCCAGGCAGGCGATGGCGAACACCATCAAGGCAAAGTACTCTGCCGGGCCAAATGCCAGCGACCACTGGGCCAGCACCGGCGCGAACAAAATGATGCCGCCAATGGCGATTAACGAGCCGACGAACGAGCTGACCGCCGAGATTGACAGCGCCACGCCACCGCGCCCTTGCTGCGCCATCGGATAGCCGTCCAGCGCGGTCATAATCGCGGCGGCGTCGCCGGGCACATTGAGCAGGATTGACGAGATCCGTCCACCATACTCACAGCCAATATAGACCGTGGCCAGCAGGATCAGGGCGGATTCGGCAGGCAGGTGTAAGGCAAACGCCAGCGGCAGCAGGATCGCCACGCCGTTAATCGGCCCCAGCCCTGGCAACAGGCCGACAATGGTCCCCACGAAACAGCCGATCAGGGCAATCATCAGGTTCGTTGGCGTCATCGCCACGGCGAAGCCCTGCGAAAGATAAATCCAGGTATCCATAAACTTCTCCGTTAACTTAACCAGACGCCAAGCGGCAGGGTGACATCAAGCAGGGTGTCAAAGGCGTACCATAAGGCGATACCCATCACCGCGCCGGCAACGGCGGCGGCGGGTAGCGTAGCGCCAAACAGCAGGCCGATAACGGCGGTTAATAGCGCGGTGGCAAGGGGAAAACCGAGCCATTCAAAGCCCCACGCGTAGAGCATCAACACCACCACCATGGTCAACAGACGCTGTAACACCAGACGTCCGGGCCATGCCACCACATCCGGACGGCGCAACAGCAGCAGCACCGAGCAGAGCAACATCAGGCCGATAATCCCCACCGGGAATGGGCGGGGACCAACGGGTTCATAGGAGTACTCACTGTGAATCTGCCAGGCAATGAACATCCCGCCTGTACATAGCAGCAGCCAGATCCCGGCAAAAATACGATCGCTCATGGCAACCCCCGTAGATTATTTCGCCAGGCCGAAGGCTTTGGCCTGTTCACGATAGTCGTTGACCTGCTTCTTCACGTAACTATCAAGCTCTTTGCCGTTCATGTTGAATTCAAACAGGCCGCGCAGCTCACGCTGCTTTTTGAATGCTTCGGTCTGCTGGAGCTTCGCGAACTCATCGACCCACCATTGGTAGTCGGCATCGCTGACTTTCGGGCCGACGTAAAAGCCGCGGATAATCGGCCACACCAGGTCGTAACCCTGTTCTTTGGCGGTCGGGACATTGGCGAGTGCGCCGGGTAAGCGCTCGTTAGAGAAGACTGCCAGGACGCGAATTTTATTGCCCTGCAGGTACGGCACCATTTCGCTCAGGTCACCCGACACTGCCTGCACGTGATTGCCCAGCAGAGCGGTCACTGGCTCACCGCCGCCTTCAAACGCGACGTAGCGCATTTTGTGGGGATCGACATTGGCCTTTTGCGCCATCAGCGCGGCTTTCATCCAGTCCTGGCTGCCGATAGAAGCACCGGCGCCGATGACGATACTGGCAGGGTTTTTCTCCATGGCGGCGAGAAACGACGGTAAATCTTTCCACGGTGAGTCAGCGCGTACGGCAATCATGCCGTAGTCGGTACCAACGCTGGCCAGCCAGCGCACATCATCGACGCCATAGCGGCCAAATTTGCCTTGCGAAAGGTTGAGTAATGAACCGCCGGAGAAGGCCACCACGGTGCCCGGTTCGCCAGGACGCTGTGCGACAATCGCGTTATAGGCCACCGCGCCAACGCCGCCGGGCATGTAGGTGACGCGCATCGGTTTTTTGATGGTGCCGGTTTCCATCAGGCTGACCTGAATCAACTTGCAGGTCAGGTCAAAGCCGCCGCCCGGTTTGGCGGGAGCAATACATTCGGTACGAGACGGTGCTTCAACCGCCCAGGCTGAAGCGGTACAGAGGCATAACGCAAGCGCGCTAAGATGGCGCAGGAGTGGTCTGTTCATAAGCTTCCTCAATCGGGTGCAGGGTCTGTTTATAGTGGTTATGTGAATCAATATCGAGTGACTTGGTTGCGCAATTGTTAAATCAAAAACCTTTCATTTCCCTTTCAATGGCGGCGCAACTTTGCAGGATGTGATAGACCTCTCCAAATTGAATGACCGGAAGGGGGATGACGTGGTCATTGATGTGCCCAGGGTGACGTGCGGCGTGAAAAATAACGGTGCCAGCGTTGGCCCCGTTATTTAACGGTATGACGTGAAAAAGCGAGAAAGTGAACCAGTGAATATTAATGTCAGATTAATGAGTGGGGTCATGCAATCATATTAGTACTCAGCGTCGTTTTTTAATAAAAGCATGTTTATGCTTTCTGATATCTTTCAGGTACGAAAATAAGCAATAAACGGAGGTGGCAAGGAGCGCAGCGGCTACTGTTAATAGTAAAATATTTCCCATGCTATTAGTCCATTGATAGTGTGGAATTTTCAGAATTCATTATATGAATGACTGTGGGGGTATCGTGATCTAAATCATGATTTCTCCGTCGTTAATAATACGCTAAGGTTAATTTAATACATTCGGCTGATAGGTATAATATGGCTTTTCTTATCATGTTTATTTCTGTTTTTAAATATTTAATGAGGGTTTTATTATTAATGTTACAGCTATGGGTACATGCTGGTTTATATTGTAAGTTGCGGTCAGAAGTAGCGTGGGTGATGTTATTCATCTATCGTCTAACGCGTCAGGAAGACAATATTCGTGTGTATTTTAGCGACCTGCACCACAATAATCTGGCGTCGCGTTTTCCCGTGGATTACGATCTACTGAACCGCGCTGGTGACGTAGGCGAGACAGGTAGCAAGACGCAACGTTCGACATACCAAATGAACAGAGGAGAAGACAATGTGCACACGGGTTATCTGGCCAGACGCCAATGGTGCAGTGATTGTTGGGCGTAATATGGATTTTCATAAAGATCTGCTGACCAATTTATGGACGCAACCTCGTGGGATCTCTCGTGACGACGGTGTTCAGGGTACGCTGAAGTGGACCTCGAAATATGGCAGCCTGGTGGCGACCGCGTTTGACATGATCTCGGTCGATGGGGTGAATGAGCAGGGGCTGGCCGGGCATGTGTTATGGCTGGCGGAATCTGACTACGGAATCGCCGATCCGACACGCACACAGCTGAGTCAGGCGGTGTGGCTGCAGTACTTCCTCGACAATTTCACCACGGTGGCCGATGCCGTCGCCTGGATCGATGCCTCCGGTGTTCAGGTGGTGCAGCTGGCTGACCCCACCGGCGGGCATCCGCCAGCTATCCACCTTGCGCTCGACGATGCCACCGGGGATTCATGCATTATCGAGTACAGCGGCGGGAAGGCTACCGTCTATCACAGCCCGGAGTACCGCGTGATGACCAACTCGCCGACCTACGACCGCCAGCTTGAACTGGTCAAAACGATTGACGGGCTGGGTGGCGATAAGCCGCTTCCGGGTTCTACGCTGGCGAGCGACCGCTTTGCCCGCGCCAGTTACTATGTGGGCCGGCTGAGCCAGCCGCAGACCCAGGTACAGGCCATCGCGGCGATGTTCAGCGTCATTCGTAATGCGGCGCAGCCGTTTCGTATCCCGGATCCCGGCAAACCCGACGCCTCTCAGACCCTGTGGCAGACGGTGATTGATCTGACCAGAAAACGCTTTGTTTTCGAGTCCACTACCCGCCCGAACATTGTCTGGGTCGACCTTGAGAAGCTGAATTTTGCCGAAGGAGCGCCTCAGATGAAGCTCAACCTGGTCGATGACCTGGCGGTCGAGCAGGGGATCGCCGGCGAGGTCAGCCAGAAATTCACGTCCGGCGCGACGCTGACCTTCCTGACGCTCGCGATGGAGAAACAGATGCTGGCTGCAGCGCACCGAGGGGCGGGGCAGTAGCGCGGTTTTGTGTTAGGCCGCTTGCAATTACGTCGGGCAAATGTTGCAAGTCTGTTGCATTTTGACATGCTCAATTTTCTGCTCGTTCCGCTAACCGTGTATTGCGGGTAAGTCTGCGGATCGGCAGCAGGAAAGAAATGGCATTGAAATAGCGTTTATTTCAATACAAACATGGAGATATGTTAAAAATGCGCCTCTTATTAGCCGAGGATAACCACGAGCTGGCCCACTGGCTGGAAAAAGCGTTAGTGCAGGGCGGGTTTGCCGTGGACTGCGTTTTTGATGGCCGGGCGGCAGACCATCTGCTGCAAAGTGAAAAGTACGCGCTGGCGGTGCTGGATATCGGCATGCCGGGGCTGGATGGTCTGGAGGTGGTTCAGCGGCTGCGCAAACGCGGGCAGACGTTGCCGGTGCTGCTGCTGACCGCCCGCAGCGCCGTGGCGGATCGGGTGAAAGGGCTGAACGTCGGCGCCGATGATTATCTGCCGAAACCCTTCGAACTGGAGGAGCTGGACGCGCGACTGCGGGCGTTGCTGCGGCGCAGCGAAGGGCAGGTGCATGAAGTTCAGCAGCTCGGCGAGCTGGAGTATCGCGACGAGGGCTATTTTTTGCTGCGCAGCGAGATGCTGTCGCTGACGCCCCGCGAGCAGGCGTTGCTGACGGTGCTGATGTTTCGCCGCCTGCGACCCGTCTCACGTCAGCAACTGTTTGAACAGGTCTTCAGCCTCAACGACGAAGTCAGCCCTGAAAGTATTGAACTCTATATTCACCGTTTGCGTAAAAAACTGCAGGACAGCAACGTGCGGATCACCACCCTGCGTGGCCTGGGGTATGTGCTGGAGTGCGGGAATGAAGTGGCATAAACCACAATCGCTGTTTGCCCAGCTGTTGCTGTTTTTGGGGCTGCCGCTGATTCTCTTATGGGCACTTTCCGCCTTTAACAGTTACGTCAGCGCGTTGCAGGCGGCGACGCAGGCCTACGACCGGACCTTACTCTCTTCCGCCCGCACCGTGGCCGAGCGGCTGGTGGTGCGCCATGGCAAGCTGGAGGTCAACGTGCCATGGGTGGTGCTGGACAGCTTCGAGCTCAACATGAACGATCGTCTGTACTACAAGGTGGTCGATCCGCAGGGGAAGGTGATTTCCGGGTTTGACGATTTGCCCGCCATGCCGCCCTCCACGTCGCGCACTCAACTCTATCCGGCCTTAGCCTGGTTTTATCACACCGAGTATCGCGGTCAGGCGATACGGGTGGCGCGTCTGCTACAGCCGGTGAACGAAGGCGGGATCGTCGGGATGGCGGAAATCTACATCGCAGAGACGTTGCAGTCGCGGCGATGGCTGGCCGGACAGCTGCTGTTCTCCTCGTGGGTATCGCAGGGGCTGCTGGTGCTGTTGACCCTGGTGTTGACCGGCTGGCTGCTGCGGCGGGTGCTGCGCCCGATGCGTCAGCTGTCGGCGCTGATGGTACGCCGTGAACCTGGATTGCTGACGCCGCTGCCGGAGCTGCTGCCGTGGTCAGAAACCCGTCTGCTGATCGTGGCCTTCAACCGCTACATTGACCGCCTGAGGGTGATGATTTCACGCCAGGAGCGGTTCAGCGCCGACGCTTCTCATCAGCTCAAGACTCCGCTGGCGGTCTTAAAAACCCAGGCGTCCGTCGCCTTAGCCAGCGATGATCCGCGGCTGTGGCGCGAAAGTTTGCAGGCCATGCGCACCACGCTGGATGGCACGATCCTGTTGACGGAGCGGCTGTTACAGCTGGCGAGCGTAAAACGCAAAGAGCAGGGGGAGCGGGCTTTTGCGGTCGTCGATCTGCATGAGATTGCGCAAAACAGCTGTTTTTCGCGGATCCCGCAGGCGAGAAGCAAACACATCGATCTCGGTTACGAGGGGGAACAGGGGGCGTTGCTGATTGAGGGCGATAGCGTCCTGCTCGGCGAGCTGTGCGCGAACCTGCTCGATAACGCTATTCGCTATACTCCCGCCAATGGCACGGTGACCTTGAGCCTGCGTGAGGAGGGAAATAGCGTGGTGATGGCCATCGAAGATAGCGGCCCGGGGATTGACGACAGCCAGGTTGAACAGGCGCTGCTGCCGTTTCATCGCCTGGAGAACGTTGGCGATAACCCTGGCGCCGGCATCGGGCTGGCGCTGGTCAATGATATCGCGCGCCTGCACCGCAGCCATCCGCAGCTGCAGCGCAGCGAAACGCTGGGCGGGTTGAAAGTCAGCCTGCGTTTTCTGCGCGCGGCGCCGATGCGATCAGAGTAGCCCTTTTAAGGTTAAGGTTTTGCGGGTGGCGACGTTCAGATCATACAAAGGCAAATCCTGCGGCTTAACCCACGCGTATTCCTGGAACTCCTCGTTGATGGTGACGTCGCGATTGGCGCTGATGCAGTCAAAAATCAGATAGATCATATAAATCTCTTCCTGATGGCCATCGGCAAAGGTTTTCACCCGGATGTCGTCGCTGAAGGTCCACGGGGTAATGCTCTCCAGCTGAAGGGCTTCTCCCAGCTCTTCGCGGACCTCCCGGCGCAGCGCCTCTTCGATACGTTCACCTGGCTCCACGCCGCCGCCGGACAGCGCCCATTGACCGGGAAATACGCCGCGATCGTCCGCCATTTTGCACAACAGGTAGTGTCCTTCATGTTGGATCAACGGGCAGACGATAGTTCTTTGGCGCATGGCAGTCTCCTTGAGTAAATGGCCAGAAAAATGACCTGAAGGAGCAGTGTGCGAGCCGCTTGCTTAAATCGCAAGCCTCATTGCGACCCTGTTGGCCATCCAGGCGGAAGCAACTGGTTACAATCACAATGGTAAAGGTTGTTTTAGTGGATTGATTCCTTTGCGATCGGCAGTACAATTCTGCGGTTTTTGGGACTTTTTTTGATTCTTGTTTACTGGATAGAGTAAAAAATGAAAAAGCGCGTTTTATTAGGTCTGGCTGGCGTGATGTTCGTTTCAACTGCGGCACATGCGATCAGCGTGACCGGAGAAGCCGGTGAGCATTTCACCAACCTCGGCGTCGGTTTCGGTACTGAATCCGCAGGTCTGGCAGTGACCGGCAACTGGATGCATAGCGATAACGATGGCGATGCGGCTGGACTGGGCCTCGGTCTGAACATCCCGCTGGGGCCATTCCTGGCAACGGTTGGCGGTAAAGGGGTTTATACCAATCCGAAGAGCGGCGATGAAGGCTATGCAGCGGCGGTTGGTGGTGGTCTGCAGTGGAAGATTGGCGACAGCTTCCGTCTGTTCGGCGATTACTACTACTCCCCGGACTCGCTCTCCAGCGGCATCCAGAGCTATCAGGAAGCTAACGTTGGTGGGAGCTGGACCGTCATGCGTCCGCTGAGCATCACCGCCGGTTATCGCTACCTGACCCTCGAAGGCAAAGACGGCAACAAAGACAATACCATTGCCGATGGCCCGTATGTCGGCGTCAGCGCCAGCTTCTGATTTTCACCCCGGCGCGGTTTCTTCCGCGCCGTATTCCTGTCTACTCCGCTGCACCTTACGCTATAGTGTTCCTTCTGGCAGGCAAGGAGTACAAAAATGATAAATGTGGAAATGCTCTCTACCGGCGATGAAGTGTTGCACGGACAAATTGTCGACACCAACGCCGCGTGGCTGGCTGACTTTTTTTTCAATCAGGGATTACCATTAACGCGCCGTAACACCGTCGGGGACGATCTCGATGCGCTGGTTGCGGTGTTGCGCGAACGAAGTGAACAGGCGGATGTGCTGATCGTCAATGGCGGCCTCGGGCCGACCAGCGATGACCTGAGCGCGCTGGCGGCGGCTACCGCAAAAGGGGAAGGGCTGATTCTGCACGCCGGATGGCTGGAGACGATGACGCGCTTCTTTGCCGAACGCGGGCGCCCGATGGTCGACAGCAACCGCAAGCAGGCGGAGATCCCTGCCAGCGCCGAGATGATCAACAACCCGGTTGGTACGGCCTGTGGTTTTGCCGTACAGCTCAACCGCTGTCTGATGTTTTTCACCCCCGGCGTGCCGTCGGAATTCAAAGTGATGGTCGAACAGGAAATCTTACCGCGACTGCGCAGCCGGTTTGCTCTCACTGAACCCCCATTGTGCCTGCGTCTGACCACCTTCGGGCGTTCGGAAAGCGAGCTGGCGCAAAGCCTCAATCCGCTGACGTTGCCTGAAGGGGTGGTGATGGGCTATCGCTCGTCGATGCCGATCATCGAACTGAAGCTGACCGGCCCGGCAGCACAGCGCGAAGCGATGCTGGCGCTGTGGCCGGAAGTGAAAAAGGTCGCCGGGGAGAGCATGATTTTCGAGGGGACGGAAGGGCTTCCGGCACAAATCGCGCGCTGTTTGCAGGAGCGTCAGCTCAGCCTGACCCTGAGTGAGCAGTTTACCGGTGGTTTACTGGCGCTGCAGCTTTCACGGGCTAATGCGCCGCTGCTGGCTAGCGAAGTGGTGCCGTCGCAGGATGAGTCGCTGGCACAGTCTGCCCGCTGGACGGCAGAGCGCCGGGTGAACCATTTCGCCGGCCTGGCGCTGGCAATCGGTGGCCAGGAGGCCGATCACCTGAATATTGTCCTCTCGACGCCGGACGGCACCCATGCGTTACGGGTTAAATTCAGCGCCACTCGTTACAGCGTGCCGGTTCGCCAGGAAGTGTGCGCGATGATGGCCCTGAATATGCTGCGCCGCTGGTTGAACGGTCTGCCGGTTGCCGCTGAGCATGGCTGGATCAACGTCGTGGAGACGCTGTTCGTCGAGTAACCCTCCCTCACGCAGGCGCGTCCAGCGCCTGCGCCAGTAACGTAATCGGATGTTCACAGCGTTTGCTGGTGGACATCTCGATCTGCCATTTGCAGGTTTCACAATCGGTGATCACCAGGTCGGCGCCGCTCTGTTCAATCTGCTGGAACAGCGGGGCACCGATGGCCTGCGACGCGTCGTAGTTTTCTGACTTAAATCCGTAGGTGCCGGCGATCCCGCAGCACTGCGACTCGAGGACCTCCAGCTGTAGCCCGGGGATCTGGCGTAACAGTTCCAGGGTATACAGCGACCAGCCCATCTTTTCCATATGACACGGGGTGTGGTAGACCACCTTCAGCGGCAGCGAGCGCAGCGGCAGGGAGCGTCCGGCATCAAGCTGGCGCCAGATCCAGCGGGTAGCCAGCTCAACCCGATCGCGAACGTCGTGGTTATCAACGTCCAGCAGGTGCGGGTACTCATCGCGCAGGGTGAACGTGCAGGTTGATGAGGTAGCGATAACCGGCAGTGATTTTTCGCGGATGGCGGCAACGTTGCTGAGTGCTTGTCGACGGGCTTTGTCTATAAAACCGTTGGCGATGAGCGGCACTCCGCAGCACTTCTCGCGGTTCAGCAGCTGCACCCCGGTGCCCATGGCGTTCAGGACGCGAAGCAGATCGAGCCCGAGCTGCGGATGGTTGTAGTTGACGTAGCAGCCGTGAAAGAACGCGACCTGTTCACTGAACTGTGCCTGTTTCTGCGCCTGCTGGCGGTAGGCGCGGCGAAACGTGCCAAAGCCATATTTTGGCAGCGAGCGGCGGTGGTCTATTTTTAGCGCAGCATCCAGTAATCGGCGAACCGGTTTGAGCCCGGTGGTGGCGTTGACCAGCGGGGCAAACGGTGTGGAAAGGGTGCCCATCAGGTCAGTATGGCTGAGGATCGCATCGCGCAGCGACGGTTTTTGCTGGCTGTACCGGGCGCGGGCGCGCTGGATAATATCGCCAATCTTGACATCCGAAGGGCAGGCGACTTCGCAGCGTTTGCAGTTAATACAATATTTTAAGGCCTCGTCATACAGTGCGCCGTCTTTCAGCCGCAGACGCTCGCCATCCGGCCCCGCCTGCTTCGGGCCAGGATAACGGGGATTGACCCGGCTGACCGGACAGCTGGTGGTACAAACCGTACATTTGATGCAGCTCTCAAAGCGGGTATCGTTCATGCTGTGCCTCCAGCGAGCTCGTGAATCTGTCGGGCGACGTGCAGCGCGGTCACCGCACACACTCCGCCGCCGCACCCTAGTTGAATCGGGTCGAAGCCGCCGAGCAGTGAGCCAATAGCAAACAGATTGTGCAGCGGCTGGCCGTCGAGTTGCGGACGCAGCATCGCGTCGGTGATCAGACCGAAGCGTTGCCAGGGTTGAGAGGCGAAGAAATCGCGCTGATACCAGTTCTCACGTCCGGCGATCTGCTGCATATCGAGGCCGAGAATCGGCTCCCGGACCTGCGTTTTGTCGGCGATTAAGCCATTGCTGAAGAAACTGCCGCTGGCCAGCACCGCGTAGCGCGGGCGCAGCGACACATCGCCGTGCTGACGCGTCCAGACGGCGGTGACCTGCCCGGCCTGATGGCTGATGCGTGTGACCTCGTCTCCCGCCAGCCAGGTACCGCCGGTGGCAATAAAACGGCGCTGCAGCTGATTGTGCAGACGCATACCCGGCACCGAGGGCGGCAGGGTGGGCAGCAGGCGTAGCGGGCAGGGAAGTTGTTCCTGTAGCCAGCGATACAGCCCGGCATCTTTCAGGCCAAAGCAGGCGGGCAGGATCAGCAGCTCGTGGCACTGTGCCAGCGGGCGTAATGCGGCCAGCAACGCCGGCCAGTGGCGCTCGTCATCGAGCACCCTCGCGATGTTGACGGCGCGAAATTCGCTGGGGCTATCGCGCAGAACATCCAGCATCGTTAAGGCTACCTCCGCGGCAGTGGCGTTCACTCCCTGCTGGTTAAGCGACGCGGCGGCCAGGTGCGGCTGGAAATCGGCGAATCCTTCTATTCCTACCACTCCCACGCGGCCTGTGGGCAGCGGTGCTACCGGTACCTCTAGCGGAGAGAGCCACGCCGGGCGCAGGGTGCCCAGCGGCGTCACGCGCAAATGCGGCTGGCGTGCTTCTCCCTGCATCGCAATACCGCTGGTGGCCAGCAGCGCTTCGGTCCGGGCGGCACAAGCCATCACCTGCTCTGCACCGAGGCGAGCGTAAGGATGTCCGGGAAGCTGTTCGGCCAGACGGGCAATGCCGTGGGCCACATCGCTCACGGGCTCGCCATCGGGAAGGGCGCTGAGCAAATCCAGCGATGCGGAAGAAAAGTGCAGAGCACTCTGGCCGCGGCTGACGATCAGGCATCGCTGGCCGTATTGATTGAGGGCCAGTCCACAGAGCAGCCCGGCCAGCCCGCCGCCGATAATCACGCAATCAAATTTCATCCTGATGCTCCTGTTGCAGCCCGCACAGCCCGAGGTAGACCCAGCGGGTGAATTCGCTTTCCCGTAGCGCATCGCCCCAGGCAACCGGCTGCACGCCTTTCCAACGTTCGTTTAAAAATTCAGAAAGCTGGGTCAACGACTGTGCCGGGGTGGTGATATTGAACCGTTGCAACAGCCCGGCGGCCCGGCAGGCGCACAGCTCTCCCTGACAGGTGCCCATGCCGATACGCGTGCGGCGGCGTAAATCGAGCAGGCTATTGACTGCTAAATTTTCGACGGCGTACTGCACTTCGCCGGCGGTGACCATTTCGCATTCGCAGATCAGGCTACGGTGCTGGCGGGTAGCGCCCAGCCAGGCCGGCGTGCGGTCGCCATGGCGATAGAGGGCGGAGCCGCGCAGCGGCGCGGGGAGCGAGATGATTTTCTTCACCGTTACCTCCGGCGCTTCCGCGGAGCCGGGGAGCGGGGCCTCGGCGGTGGTGCAGGCAACCTGGTGGTCGAGCTTGCGGCATACCGCATCCGTCGCCCACTCCGCCATCAGGCGATAGGTCATCAGCTTGCCGCCGGTGATGGTGATAAACCCCTCCATGCCGTCGCGGGCAGCGTGATCGAGCAGCACAATGCCGCGGCTGACGCTGCGCCCCGTCGGGTCATTATCACTCGCCACCAGGGGACGAACGCCGGAGTAGGCGCGCAGCACCCGGGTACGACCGAGGACAGGGGCCAGTTTTTCGCCTTC
This sequence comes from Klebsiella sp. B345, assembly GCF_051131735.1. Lineage (NCBI taxonomy): Bacteria > Pseudomonadati > Pseudomonadota > Gammaproteobacteria > Enterobacterales > Enterobacteriaceae > Klebsiella > Klebsiella sp. B345. The sequence goes on along the minus strand of NZ_CP180443.1, from coordinate 1,489,562 downwards.
GCGCAGCAGAATGTCGACTTCGGCCGCGGTGACCCGGTTGTCATCAATCTCATGGTCGTCGATATGCACCGAGGTGGTGCCAATCAGCGAAATGGTATCCCCGGGCACCAGAATATCGGCATCGGCGGGCTGGCGGCAGCGGTTGATAACCTGGCGGTTAATACGGTGGTCGAGGATCAGTAGCGATCCCTTGGCTGGAAACATCGCCACCCGCAGATCGGCATATTCGGCGATCCGCTGCCCCCAGATCCCGGCGGCATTGACGACGACACGGGCGTGCAGCGTGCGGCTTTCACGCTGTTGGGTGTCGTAGTAGGTCACGCCGCAAACGCGCGGGCCATGGCGGACAAGCCCGGTAATTTCGCAGCCGGTCAGAATGGTGGCCCCGTGTTCTCGGGCATCCAGCATGTTGGCGGCGCACAGGCGAAAGGGGTCGATAGTGCCGTCGGGTACCTGCACGGCGCCGAGCAGGGCCGGATTGACGGTGGGTTCCATGCGTCGTGCGTCTTCCGGCGACAGCTGGCGGGTATCAATGCCGGCCTGCTGGCAGGCGTTGATGAAAGTTTTCTGCCATGTGAGGTCGTCCTCGGGGAGGGTAATAAACAGCCCGTTGGTGGGCTCAATACAGTGGCGGGCGATACGGCGCAGGATCCGGTTTTCGCTGATGCACTCCCGCGCTGATTCACTATCGGTCACCGCGTAACGGGCGCCGCTGTGCAGTAGCCCATGGTTACGCCCGGTCGCACCGGTGGCGATATCGTGACGTTCAATCAGCGTCACCTGCAGACCGCGAAGTGCACAGTCTCTCGCTATCCCTGCGCCCGTTGCGCCACCGCCAATGACGATGACATCACACTCACGGATTTCGGCCATCATTCGATCCCTCTACTTTCGTTTAACGCCATTTAGCCATACAAAGCTTATGGTTTGTTTGATTTCGAGCACATTCGAGCATTATTTGCTCGTATTATGTGATTTTATGCTCAATATGGAATTTTTTTGTCATATTTTTGTAACAAAGCGTGCGATGTTTCACAGTATCCGGGACGGGCTTTGCCTACCATCCCGGCACATCAGAAGTGAGTGATTAGATTAGATTTTTCTCATCGAACTCATCAGCAGAGAAACCATGGCCACGGAGGCTGCTATGTTAACTATTTTTAAACCCGCGCCACATAAAACGCGCTTACCGGCGGCGGAGATTGATCCGATGTATCGCCGTCTGCGCTGGCAGATTTTTATCGGTATCTTCTTTGGCTATGCGGCTTACTATCTGGTTCGTAAGAACTTTGCGTTGGCGATGCCCTATCTGGTCGAACAGGGCTTTTCGCGTGGCGACCTCGGCTTCGCGCTTTCGGGGATTTCGATTGCCTATGGATTTTCGAAATTCATCATGGGGTCGGTGTCCGATCGCTCGAATCCGCGCATTTTTCTGCCGGCGGGTCTGATTCTGGCGGCGCTGGTGATGCTGGTGATGGGGTTCGTCCCGTGGGCCACCTCCAGCATTATGGTGATGTTTGTGCTGCTGTTTCTGTGCGGCTGGTTCCAGGGGATGGGCTGGCCACCGTGTGGACGAACCATGGTGCACTGGTGGTCGCAGAAAGAGCGCGGCGGCATTGTGTCGGTGTGGAACTGTGCGCATAACGTTGGCGGTGGGATCCCGCCGCTGCTGTTCCTGCTGGGGATGGCCTGGTTTAACGACTGGCACGCGGCGCTGTATATGCCAGCATTTGGCGCGATATTGCTGGCGGTGTTTGCCTTTGCGATGATGCGCGATACCCCGCAATCCTGCGGTCTGCCGCCGATTGAAGAGTACAAAAACGACTACCCGGACGACTACAGCGAACAGCATGAACAGGAGCTGACTGCCGGACAGATCTTCCGTCAGTATATTCTGCCGAACAAGCTGCTGTGGTATATCGCCGTGGCTAACGTGTTCGTCTATCTGCTGCGCTACGGCATCCTTGACTGGTCACCGACCTACCTGAAAGAAGTGAAGCACTTCGCGCTGGATAAATCGTCCTGGGCCTACTTCCTGTATGAGTATGCCGGGATCCCTGGGACGCTGATTTGTGGCTGGATGTCGGACAAGGTGTTTAAAGGAAATCGCGGGGCTACCGGGGTGTTCTTTATGACGCTGGTGACGATAGCCACGGTGGTTTACTGGCTGAACCCGCCGGGTAATCCAGGGGTGGATATGGCCTGCATGATTGTGATCGGCTTCCTGATCTATGGTCCGGTCATGCTGATCGGCCTGCATGCGCTGGAGCTGGCACCGAAGAAAGCCGCGGGCACCGCTGCTGGTTTTACCGGGCTGTTTGGCTACCTCGGCGGTTCAGTGGCGGCGAGCGCTATCGTTGGCTATACCGTGGACTTTTTCGGTTGGGATGGTGGCTTTATGGTGATGATAGGCGGTAGCGTGCTGGCGGTGCTGCTGCTGATCGTGGTGATGATCGGCGAAAAACGTCATCACCAACAGCTGAAGCAGGGTTAACAAAGAAAAAGGGAACGCATGGCGTTCCCTTTATTCCTTCAATTCCTTCCGCTGGTTACATCTCGATTTCGATGTCACCTTGCGCCCGGCAGCAGCAGGGCAAAATCTCACCCGGCTGGATAAACGCCAGCGGTTCGGTCAGCCAGTCAACCTGGCCGGATACCAGTCGCGTACGGCAGGAGCCGCAATAGCCGGCACGGCACTGATACTCTACGTCGATGTTATGCGACTCCAGCGCGGCCAGCAGGGAAGGGTGTTCATCCTGACACTCAAGGCGAGTGTCAGAAATCTTCAAAAAAATGCGTTTCATCAGAGCTGGAAGTTGCTCAGGTCGTCGGCGTCAACTTCGGCGTCGATCTGGCCGACCAGATAGGAGCTGACTTCAACTTCCTGCGGCGCCACCTGCACGTTGTCGGAGACCAGCCAGGTGTTGATCCACGGGATCGGGTTGGAGCGGGTCTGGAACGGCAGATCGAGACCGACCGCCTGCATGCGGATGTTGGTGATGTATTCCACATACTGGCAGAGAATGTCTTTGTTCAGGCCAATCATGGAACCGTCGCGGAACAGGTAATCCGCCCACTCTTTTTCCTGCTGCGCCGCCAGCACAAACAGGTCATAGCACTCTTGCTTGCACTCTTCGGCGATCTCCGCCATCTCCGGGCCATCGACGCCGGAACGTAGCAGGTTCAGCATATGCTGGGTGCCGGTCAGGTGCAGGGCTTCGTCACGGGCGATCAGGCGGATGATTTTGGCATTGCCTTCCATCAGCTTACGTTCCGCGAAGGCAAAGGAGCAGGCAAAGCTGACGTAGAAACGGATGGCTTCCAGCGCATTGACGCTCATCAGGCACAGGTACAGTTTCTTTTTCAGTTCGCGCAGGTTTACGGTGATGGTCTGGCCGTTGACGGTGTGCGTGCCTTCACCCAGCAGATGCCAGTAGCTGGTCAGCTCGATGAGGGTATCGTAATAGTGGGAAATGCCTTCCGCACGTTTCTGAATCTGCTCGTTGGTGACGATATCGTCAAACACCGTCGCCGGGTCGTTGACGATGTTGCGGATGATATGGGTATAGGAGCGCGAGTGGATCGTCTCTGAGAATGCCCAGGTTTCAACCCAGGTTTCCAGCTCCGGAATCGAAATCAGCGGCAGCAGCGCGACGTTGGGACTACGGCCCTGGATGGAGTCCAGCAGGGTCTGATATTTCAGGTTACTGATGAAAATATGCTTTTCGTGATCCGGCAGCGCCTGGTAATCGATACGATCGCGGGAAACGTCGACCTCTTCCGGACGCCAGAAGAAGGAGAGTTGCTTTTCGATCAGCTTTTCGAAGATGTCATATTTTTGCTGATCGTAGCGGGCGACGTTCACCGACTGACCAAAAAACATCGGCTCAAGCAGCTGATCGTTTTTGGTCTGAGAAAAAGTGGTATATGCCATTAAATGTTGGTCCTGTTGAAATTGTATCGCCCGGCAGCGAGGGTGTGCCGGGCTTACAAAACGTCTGGCCGGGTGAGCGTGGCGCTACCCGGCGAGTGTTTTAAATCTTACATGCGCCGCTTTCGCAGCCGTCGTCCTGAATGGATGGCGCCAGATCGTCCTGGGCATCTTCTGCACCATCACGAGTGTTGTGATAGTACAGCGTTTTCACGCCGAATTTATAGGCGTTGAGCAAATCTTTCAGCAGCTGCTGCATCGGCACTTTGCCAGACGGGAAACGCGTCGGGTCATAGTTGGTGTTCGCTGAAATCGACTGGTCGATAAACTTCTGCATGATGCCAACCAGTTGCAGGTAGCCGTCGTTGCTCGGCATTTCCCACAGCAGCTCGTAGTTTGCCTGCAGGGATTCGTAGTCAGGAACCACCTGGCGCAGAATGCCGTCTTTCGACGCTTTGATGCTGACATGACCGCGCGGCGGCTCAATGCCGTTGGTGGCGTTAGAGATCTGCGAGGAGGTCTCAGACGGCATCAGTGCGGAGAGCGTGGAGTTACGCAGGCCGTGGGTTTTAATCGATTCACGCAATGCTTCCCAGTCGTAATGCAGAGACTCGTTGACGATAGCATCGAGATCCTTTTTATAGGTATCGATCGGCAGGATCCCCTGCGCGTAGGTGGTTTCGTTAAACCACGGGCAAGCGCCTTGCTCGATCGCCAGCTCGTTCGATGCTTTCAGCAGGTAGTACTGAATCGCTTCGAAGGTTTTGTGCGTCAGGTTGTTGGCGCTGCCGTCAGAGTAGCGTTTGCCGTGCTTCGCCAGGTAGTAGGCGAAGTTAATCACGCCGATACCCAGAGTACGACGCCCCATCGCACCGCGTTTGGCCGCCGGGATCGGGTAGTCCTGATAATCCAGCAGGGCGTCCAGCGCGCGAACCGCCAGGACCGCCAGCTCTTCCAGCTCATCCAGGCTATCGATAACGCCAAGGTTGAATGCGGACAGGGTACACAGGGCGATTTCGCCGTTTTCGTCGTTGACGTCATCCAGCGGTTTGGTCGGCAGGGCGATTTCCAGACACAGGTTGGACTGGCGCACTGGCGCAACCACCGGGTCAAACGGGCTGTGGGTGTTGCAGTGGTCAACGTTCTGGATGTAGATACGGCCGGTAGAAGCACGTTCCTGCATCATCAGGGAGAACAGTTCAACCGCTTTGATGCGCTGTTTGCGAATGCTGTCGTCTTGTTCGTATTGGGTATACAGACGCTCGAATTCGTCCTGATCGGCGAAGAAGGCATCGTACAGGCCCGGGACATCAGACGGGCTGAACAGGGTGATGTCGCCGCCTTTCAGCAGACGGGTGTACATCAGCTTGTTGATCTGCACGCCGTAGTCCATGTGACGCACGCGGTTGGCGTCGGTACCACGGTTGTTTTTCAGCACCAGCAGGCTTTCGACTTCCAGATGCCACATCGGGTAGAACAGCGTTGCTGCACCGCCGCGAACGCCGCCCTGAGAGCAGGATTTCACCGCAGTCTGGAAATGCTTGTAGAACGGAATACAGCCGGTGTGGAACGCTTCACCGCCGCGAATCGGGCTGCCCAGCGCACGGATACGACCGGCGTTGATGCCGATACCGGCACGCTGGGAAACGTATTTCACAATTGCGCTGGAGGTGGCGTTGATGGAGTCCAGGCTGTCGCCGCACTCGATCAGCACGCAGGAGCTGAACTGACGGGTCGGGGTACGCACGCCGGACATGATCGGCGTCGGCAGCGAGATCTTAAAGGTGGATACCGCGTCGTAGAAACGCTTGATGTAATCCAGGCGCGTTTCGCGCGGGTAGTTGGAGAACAGACAGGCGGCTACCAGGATATAGAGGAACTGGGCGCTCTCATAAATTTCACCGGTGACACGGTTCTGGACCAGGTATTTGCCTTCCAGCTGTTTTACCGCGGCATAGGAGAAGCTCATGTCGCGATCGTGGACGATGAACGCGTCCATCTGCTTGAACTCTTCTTCCGTGTAGTCTTCCAGCAGATGCGTGTCGTATTTGCCGTTCTTCACCATCTTAGATACGTGGTCGTACAGCGCCGGCGGCTCAAACTGACCGTAGGCTTTTTTACGCAGATGGAAGATCGCCAGGCGAGCGGCGAGATACTGGTAATCCGGTGCATCGCGAGAGATCAGGTCCGCGGCAGCCTTGATGATCGTTTCGTGGATGTCGGCGGTTTTGATGCCGTCATAGAACTGGATGTGGGAACGCAGTTCTACTTGAGAAATGGAAACGTTATTCAGCCCTTCTGCCGCCCAATCCAGTACGCGATGGATTTTGTCGAGATTGATGCGCTCGGTGCTACCGTCACGCTTTGTCACCAGCAGACTCTGATTCATGTGGATTTTACCTGTCCGTGAGAAAAAATATCCCCCCATTTATCCACAGCACAGCGTTGTGATTAACTCTGTGGATAAATACTATATGTAGGGGGTAGTAGATAAAAGAAACGCTATATGGTGAGTATTTTAGTAAGGATTCTTTTGAGTACAAGGGTTGATTTTGACGTTAATTTGAGGGTGCGGAAGCATAATAATCGCGAAATCCACGCCCCATAAGGCCTGGCGGAGATGTCAATAAACTGGAAAATAAAAATGAAAATTTGATCGAGTGCTGATTTCTTCAACGGATGTGAAAATTACGCGGCTTGATACCGCGCAATCATCGGATCTTTACTATACGAAATACTGCTGACGTTATGCGCTTTTTGCGGTTGTATGCAACATATAGTTAACATCAACCCCCGGCGCGAGCTTGAAGGTATTGGTCAGCGGATTGTAATGCAGGCCGGTAATATGCTGCTCTTTGAGAATAGTCTGATCAACCCAGCCGATTAGCTCCGCCGGCTTGATGAATTTTTTCACGTCGTGGGTGCCTTTGGGCACCATTTTCATCACGTATTCGGCGCCGATCACCGCCATCAGCCAGGCTTTACCGTTACGGTTGATGGTCGAGAAGAAGACCTGGCCGCCGGGTTTGACCAGCCGCGCGCAGGCATGGACCACCGATTGCGGGTCGGGCACGTGCTCCAGCATCTCCATGCAGGTCACCACATCGTACTGCTGAGGATGCTTTGCCGCGTGTTCTTCTACGGTTTCCTGGACATATTCAACCTGAACGCCGCTTTCCAGCGCGTGCAGCTTCGCAACCTGCAGCGGTTCAAAGCCCATATCGAGGCCGGTCACCGTCGCCCCTTCACGCGCCATGCTTTCTGCCAGAATCCCGCCGCCGCAGCCGACATCGAGCACTTTTTTGCCAAACAGGCCGCCAGAACGCTGTGCAATATAGCCCAGACGCAGCGGGTTGATGCGGTGTAATGGCTTGAACTCACCCTCTAAATCCCACCAGCGCGAGGCGACGGCTTCAAATTTAGCGATTTCTTGATGATCAACGTTGTGGGCCACCGGCTGTTTTTCGGCATTCATGGGCGCAATTACTCCTTATCTGTTCAGACTGGCGAGTATATCAGGTGGCTGGCATGAATAAACCGTCTATCCCCTTCATCCTTCAAGTTGCTTGGTTGTTAGCTGCAGCCGTTCACCCCAGTCACTTACCTGAGTAAGCTCCTGGGGATTCACGGCTTTGCCGCCTACAAGCAACTCGAATTATTTTGGGTAAATCCAATCTTGAGCCCACGCGAAAATCATTGGGTATAGGTTTACCCGTATCACCGCGGCTGTGTTATAATTTGCGACCTTTGAATCCGGGACACAGTAGAGGGATAGCGGTTAGATGAGCGACCTTGCGAGAGAAATTACACCGGTCAACATTGAGGAAGAGCTGAAGAGCTCCTATCTGGATTATGCGATGTCGGTCATTGTTGGCCGTGCGCTGCCGGATGTCCGAGATGGCCTGAAACCGGTACACCGTCGCGTGCTTTACGCCATGAACGTATTGGGCAATGACTGGAACAAAGCCTATAAAAAATCTGCCCGTGTCGTGGGTGACGTCATCGGTAAATACCACCCGCATGGTGATACCGCCGTTTATGACACCATCGTACGTATGGCACAGCCATTCTCCCTGCGTTATATGCTGGTCGATGGCCAGGGTAACTTCGGTTCTGTCGATGGCGACTCCGCCGCAGCGATGCGTTATACGGAAATCCGTATGTCGAAAATCGCCCACGAGCTGATGGCCGACCTCGAAAAAGAGACGGTTGATTTCGTAGACAACTATGATGGCACGGAGCGCATCCCTGACGTCATGCCGACCAAAATCCCTAACCTGCTGGTAAACGGTTCATCCGGTATCGCAGTCGGGATGGCGACCAACATTCCGCCACACAACCTGACGGAAGTGATCAACGGCTGCCTGGCCTATATCGACGATGAGGATATCTCCGTCGAAGGGCTGATGGAACACATCCCGGGTCCAGACTTCCCGACCGCCGCCATTATCAATGGTCGTCGTGGTATCGAGGAAGCTTACCGCACCGGTCGTGGCAAAATTTATATTCGCGCTCGCGCAGAGGTAGAAACCGATGCGAAAACCGGCCGTGAAACCATCATCGTGCATGAAATTCCGTATCAGGTGAACAAAGCGCGCCTGATCGAGAAAATGGCCGAGCTGGTAAAAGAGAAGCGTCTGGAAGGGATCAGCGCCCTGCGCGATGAGTCCGATAAAGACGGCATGCGCATCGTGATTGAGATCAAGCGTGATGCGGTGGGTGAGGTGGTTCTGAACAACCTGTACTCTCTGACTCAGCTGCAGACCTCTTTCGGCATCAACATGGTTGCTCTGCACCATGGCCAGCCGAAGATCATGAACCTGAAAGATATTCTTTCGGCGTTCGTGCGTCACCGCCGCGAAGTGGTGACTCGCCGTACTATTTTTGAACTGCGTAAAGCTCGCGATCGTGCGCATATCCTCGAAGCGCTGGCGGTTGCGCTGGCCAACATCGATCCGATCATCGAACTGATTCGCCGCGCGCCGACCCCGGCCGAAGCGAAAGCTGGTCTGGTTGCCCGCTCCTGGGATCTGGGTAACGTCTCCGCCATGCTCGAGCGTGCTGGTGATGATGCCGCGCGTCCTGAGTGGCTGGAGCCAGAGTTTGGCGTGCGTGACGGTCAATACTACCTGACCGAACAGCAGGCACAGGCGATTCTGGATCTGCGTTTGCAGAAACTGACCGGCCTTGAGCATGAAAAACTGCTCGACGAATACAAAGAGCTGCTGGAACAGATTGCTGAGCTGCTGCACATTCTTGGCAGCGCCGACCGTCTGATGGAAGTGATCCGTGAAGAACTGGAAGCGATGCGCGAACAGTTCGGCGACGCGCGTCGTACCGAGATCACCGCCAACACCGCGGATATCAACATTGAAGATCTGATCAACCAGGAAGATGTGGTGGTCACCCTGTCTCACCAGGGCTATGTGAAGTATCAGCCGCTGACTGACTATGAAGCGCAGCGCCGCGGTGGCAAAGGTAAATCGGCCGCCCGTATTAAAGAAGAAGACTTTATCGACCGCCTGCTGGTGGCCAACACCCACGATACGATCCTCTGCTTCTCCAGCCGCGGTCGTCTCTACTGGATGAAGGTCTATCAGCTGCCGGAAGCTAGCCGTGGCGCGCGTGGCCGTCCAATCGTCAACCTGTTGCCGTTGGAAGCCGACGAGCGTATTACCGCGATTCTGCCGGTACGCGAATATGAAGAGGGCGTAAACGTCTTTATGGCGACCGCCAGCGGTACCGTGAAGAAAACCGCGCTCACCGAGTTCAGCCGTCCGCGTTCAGCCGGTATCATCGCCGTTAACCTCAATGATGGCGATGAGCTGATTGGCGTTGACCTGACCAACGGTAGCGACGAAGCCATGCTGTTCTCGGCCGCCGGTAAAGTGGTGCGCTTTAAAGAGAGCGCAGTGCGTGCCATGGGCCGTACCGCTACCGGCGTTCGCGGCATCAAGCTGGCGGGCGAAGACAAAGTCGTCTCGTTGATTATTCCTCGTGGCGAAGGCGCTATCCTGACCGTGACGCAAAATGGTTACGGTAAGCGTACGGCAGCAGAAGAGTATCCGACCAAGTCGCGTGCGACGCAGGGCGTTATCTCGATCAAAGTGACCGAGCGTAACGGTTCCGTCGTTGGGGCTGTGCAGGTAGATGATTGCGACCAGATCATGATGATCACCGATGCGGGCACCCTGGTGCGTACCCGCGTATCGGAAGTCAGCATCGTCGGTCGTAATACCCAGGGCGTTATTCTGATCCGTACCGCGGAAGATGAAAACGTCGTCGGTCTGCAGCGTGTTGCCGAGCCGGTAGATGACGAAGAGCTGGATGCCATCGATGGCAGCGTAGCGGAAGGTGACGATGAAATCGCGCCAGAAAGCGATGCTGATACTGATGATGACATCGCCGAAGACGAAGAATAATCTTCGGTTGTGATGCCAGAAGGGTCGGGATATCTCCCGGCCCTTTTTGTTTTCCGGTTGCGGTGGGTTGTTGAACGTGAAATCCAGAGAGTATAACGTTGCGACAAGACGTGTTTACCGCTACCTTAACCCCATTCTGTTGAGTCCCTGACGGCCGAGTATCGCCCCATTGAAATATCTTGCCTCTTTTCATACCACCCTGAAGGTTTCGCGCTATTTGTTCAGAGCGCTGGCGGTGCTGCTGTGGATGCTTATCGCTTTCGTTTCGGTGTTCTATATCGTCAATGCCCTGCATGACAGAGAGTCAGAGATCCGTCAGGAATTTAATCTCAATGCTGACCAGGCGCAGCGCTATATTCAGCGCACGGCCGATGTGATCAAAGAGTTGAAATACGTCGCCGGGAACCGGCCGGCAGGCGGCGGCGAGGGTGGCATTTCGCCGTCTGAGAATGGCAACATCGCCATCCCGGATTTCGAACCGCTGTATCCTGATTCCGACTGCGGGACAATGAGCACCACCTGGCGTAACTCCCTGCAATCGCTGGCGTGGTTTATGCGCTACTGGCGCGATAATTTTTCCGCTGCCTATGACCTGAACCGCATCTTTTTGATTGGCAGCGACAATTTGTGTATGGCTAACTTTGGCCTGCGTGAAATGCCGGTGGAACGAGACCAGGCGTTGAAAGTCCTGCACCAGCGCATCGAACAGTATCGTGATGCCCCGCAAAATGAACGTGGTAGCAATCTGTTCTGGATAAGCCAGGGGATGCGCCCGGGGATGGGCTATTTTTATGCCTTGACGCCCGTATACATGGCGAACCGCCTGCAGGCGCTGCTGGGGATCGAGCAAACCATCCGTATGGAGAGCTTCTTTACGCCGGGTAGTCTGCCGATGAGCGTGACGATCCTCGACGATAACGGCCAGCCAATGATCTCCCTTGCCGGGCCGGATAACAAAATTAAGAGCGAAGCCCGCTGGATGCAGGAGCGTATCTGGTTTGGCTATACCGCCGGTTTCCGCGAGCTGGCGCTGAAGAAAAGCCTGCCGCCGTCATCATTAAGTATCGTCTATTCGGTGTCGGTCGATCAGGTCCTCGAACGTATTCGGATGCTGATTATCAATGCGGTGATCCTGAACATCCTCACCGGGGTAATTCTGTTCGCGCTGGCACGGATGTATGAGCGGCGGATTTTTATCCCGGCGGAAAACGACGCCCAGCGACTGGAAGAGCACGAGCAGTTTAACCGTAAGATTGTTGCTTCAGCGCCGGTGGGGATCTGCATTCTGCGCACCCTCGACGGCACCAACATTCTGAGCAACGAGCTGGCGCATAATTATCTCAATATGCTGACCCATGAGGATCGGCAGCGGTTAACGCAGATAATATGTGGGCAGCAGGTTAATTTCGTTGACGTGCTGACCAGCAATAACACCAACCTGCAAATAAGCTTTGTCCATTCACGCTACCGCAACGAAAATGTGGCGATCTGCGTGCTGGTTGACGTCAGCGCCCGCGTGAAAATGGAAGAGTCGCTGCAGGAGATGGCGCAGGCCGCAGAGCAGGCCAGCCAGTCAAAATCGATGTTCCTCGCGACCGTCAGCCATGAGCTGCGTACCCCGCTGTACGGCATTATCGGCAACCTTGATTTACTACAAACCAAAGAGCTGCCCAAGGGGGTCGATCGCCTGGTCACGGCGATGAATAACTCTTCCAGCCTGCTGCTGAAGATCATCAGCGACATTCTCGATTTCTCGAAAATTGAGTCCGAGCAGTTGAAAATCGAACCAGAAGAGTTCTCGCCGCGTGAGGTGATGAACCATATCTCTGCCAACTATTTACCACTGGTGGTGCGCAAGCAATTGGGGCTGTACTGCTTTATTGAACCTGATGTGCCGCAGTTGATGTCCGGTGACCCGATGCGTCTGCAGCAGGTGATTTCCAACCTGTTAAGCAATGCCATTAAGTTTACCGATACCGGCTGTATTATTCTGCATGTCCAGCGTGCCGGCGACTATCTGCAGATCAGCGTCCGGGACACCGGGGAAGGGATCCCGGCGAAAGAGGTGGTGCGTCTGTTCGATCCGTTCTTCCAGGTCGGGACCGGCGTACAGCGTAACTTCCAGGGCACCGGGCTGGGGCTGGCGATCTGCGAAAAGCTTATCAACATGATGGACGGTGATATTGCCGTCGAGACCGAGCCGGGCATGGGCAGCCGCTTTACCATCCGTATTCCATTATACGGTGTGCAAAACCGCCAGCCGCTGAGCGTCGAGGGGCTGGCGGGAAAATCCTGCTGGCTGGCCATTCGCAATACCTCACTGGCGATGTTTGTGGCCTCACTGCTTAAGTACCACGGTATTGAGGTCTGCGACTATGACGGACAGGCTCCTGGGGCAAATGACATTCTGCTGACCGACGACCAGCCGGATCCGCGCTGGCAGGGTGGGGCAACGGTGGTTTTCTGCCGCCGTCATATTGGCATTCCGCAAGAGCGAGCGCCGGGCGAGTGGCTGCACAGCGTCACGACACCGCACGAGCTGATTCCGCTGCTGGGACATATTTTCCACGTCGCCGTAACCACGCAGGAACATGGTCCTGCGCTGGCGGCGCCGGAAACGCACACCGCCAGCAATGACGACATGATGATTCTGGTGGTGGATGACCATCCGATTAACCGCCGACTGCTGGCAGACCAGCTGGGTTCACTGGGGTATCAGTGCGTGACGGCGAACGATGGCGTCGATGCGCTGGCCGTGCTGGCTAAACAGCATATCGATATTGTGCTGAGCGACGTCAACATGCCGAATATGGACGGCTACCGGCTGACGCAGCGTATTCGTGAGCTGGGCATGAAGCTACCGGTGATCGGGGTAACCGCAAACGCCCTGGCCGAAGAGAAGCAGCGCTGTCTGGAGTCGGGGATGGATAACTGCCTGTCGAAGCCAGTAACCCTGGATATCATCAAGAAGACGTTGGCGTTGTATGCCGCCCGGGTGCGAAAAGAAAGGGGTTAAGCGGGCGTGAAGGCGGGCAGGATTCTTACCCGGAGAAGGCGCGTGGCGCCATCATCCGGGTAGCTGAACATTACTCTTTGTCGGTGGCGCTCAGCGTCACGGAAGAGAGGTAGTTCAGCAGGGCAATGTCGTTCTCGACGCCCAGCTTCATCATGGCCGATTTTTTCTGGCTGCTGATGGTTTTGATGCTGCGGTTAAGCTTTTTGGCGATCTCGGTCACGAGGAAACCTTCGGCGAACAGGCGCAGCACTTCACTCTCTTTCGGCGACAGGCGCTTATCACCGTAACCGCTGGCGCTGATTTTTTCCAGCAGACGCGCAACGCTTTCTGGGGTGAATTTTTTGCCTTTCTGCAGGGCGGCCAGCGCTTTCGGCAGATCGGTCGGCGCGCCTTGTTTCAGCACAATCCCTTCGATATCCAGATCCAGCACTGCGCTGAGGATCGCCGGGTTGTTGTTCATCGTCAGCACGATGATCGACAGGTCAGGGAAGTGACGCTTGATATATTTGATCAAGGTGATCCCATCGCCGTATTTGTCACCGGGCATCGACAGATCGGTAATCAGAACGTGGGCGTCTAATTTGGGCAGATTGTTAATCAGTGCAGTCGAATCTTCAAATTCGCCAACAACGTTTACCCACTCGATTTGCTCAAGGGATTTACGAATACCGAACAGTACGATCGGGTGGTCATCGGCAATAATTACGTTCATCGTGTTCATGTATAGGCTACCTTGCTACAGCAAGCTCTTGACGTAGACGTCAATGTCGCTGATATATTTTTCTATGCCTTGCACATCTTTCTCGCGAATCAGATGCTCTAGCGTTTCACATAACTGTTTGCCGGGTATCAGATTAAGCATAGCAAACGCCCCTTTGAGGCGGTGCGCTGTCTGCGCCAGCGCAGCTAAATCACTGGTTGCTAGTTCAGTATACAGTCTCTGAACATCATCCGGAACCGTGTCGGCAAATAGTGCGTAATAGCCGCTGGCGTGGAGTTCGGCGTTACTTTCGCTTCCAGCAGGGGTGGATTGCTCCTCTTCCTGCGCCAGCTGCTGTTCAATCAGTTGCAGAATCGCTTCCTGCATGGCTGTGCTGATATTAAAGTTGACACACAGTTGGCCTGGGCCAATTTTGCGTATCCCAACCTCATCATCGCTTAAAAGCAAGCCGGAAGCAGTAAGATTAGACGGATTATCTGTTAAAAACAGATCGTATTCTTGACTTGTCAGCCGCTCGTCCGGGGTGATGCAGGTCGCTCCCCAGTTTTCAAGCTGGCGTACTACGATTTTCCGCACTTCATGGGCGGTAATATCCAGCATTACCACCACATCATCCAGCAGGTGTTCGCCTGCTTCGGCCGCTTCGCTGCTGGCCGGCATTTTGAGATGCAATGAATAGCGGGTGCCCAGCGACTCTCGTGCCTTAATATTCAGCTGACCGCCGAGCTTGCGCGTCAGACGATCGCAGAGCCAGAAGGTCAGGGCGTTGGCTTTGCCATACAGATCGGACTGGGTCTCGTTAAGGAACGGGAAGTGCATGTTGTCGATTTCGTTGCCGGATACGCCGTTGCCGGTGTCCAGAATACGGAAGGTTAGCCGGTCGTCGGCCGACTCATCTTTGCTCACATCGAGAGTGATTTTGCCAATTTGCGTAGTCGTCACCGAATATTGAATAAGCATCAGCAACGTGCGGCGCAGGGCGTCACGATCGCCATAACGCTGTTCATTGGCCGGCAACGCGTTGTTAATCAGCAGCTGTAACCCTTTACGTTTGATCACCGGCAGGACTTCAGGCACCACTTCATCAATCAGTTCCTGAATCGAGAACCGCGCCGGCTGGCTCTTCCAGCTGTCGTTTTCCAGCAGATTAGCCAGCTGAATGTCGTCCACCAGCTGCACTAACTGGTCCGCATGCTGCGACAGCTGGAGGCTATGCTCGATACCGAGGGCCGCAGCTTCTTCCGCCAGGCTTTGCGCCGGGGCTTTCAGAGCGCTACCGATGTGCGCCATAAATGCTGCGCGACCCTGCTGGTTTTTCTCATACAGACGCTGAGCCTGCTTGAGCTTTTTATTGACCAACACTTCCCGGTCCTGATCGCGAATAATGAAGATCTGCGTGCGCGGAGCGACCTGGCTGCGATAGAGGCGAATTTCAAACAGTTCATTATTGATCGTTGCCTGAATTACCCCTTGATGCTGGTCCGCCATATTGGTGATGTTCTGCAGATTAAGATGCGGTAGCAAGTGATCGGCTATCGGGTTGCTGATTATCGTGCGGTTAGTTTCCAGGTCGTGGACCAGCAACCCCAGCGGCAGCAGCGAGACAATCTCTTCATTAATGGCGCGTTGGGTGCGTAATTCGCTATTGGCGGCAGCAGAGACGCCGGTGCCGGTCTGGCGCGTGCGGCCGCCGTAGTGACGAAAGGTGGTAAAGCCGAACAAGGTTAAAGCCAGCAGTCCGATAATCAGCAGCAGCGGCAACAGAACATTCTGCAGCGATTCCATGATCAAAGTACCAAACGGTACGACCCAAATTAGCCGCATACCGGTGGTATTGATGCTGGTGGTCATCTCAATTTTGGTACCGTTAAAGTCGATACTGATGCTGTCAGAGGCTTCTTTATCCGTGCTGGTGGTACCGCTTTGTGCCGGGTCAGGCTCAATCCGGAAATTATCCAGCAGCATGCCGGGCGGTATCAGGTCATTGATGGGGAGATCGAAGGCCACCACGGTTGCCAGGTGGCCCGGTTGGTTAAAGGTGGTGCGCAAAGTGAAATAGTGGCCATTTTGCCAGGACAGGCGGCGCAGTGACGAAAAGGTTTCTCTCTCGTCCAGGGTGTTGGCCTGCAGCAGCATCTCCGCGCGGCGGGACTCTACGACGCTGGTGATCGTCGACTCTTTAAAGCTGGATGACAGGTCCTTAAGCGGTAGCGTCGACACCAAAATCAGGCTGTTATCCAGGCCGTTCAGGTAGTACATCGACCAGGGAATGGTTTCCGCGCCCCACAGGATGTCGAGGTAGCTGGAGATTTTCTGCGTCATCTCCAGGGTGGAACTGTCATGGGAGCCAAATATCAGCGCTTCGGTCTTGCGCCGCGGTTTTTCCAGGTAATAGACATCCTGCTTCAGACGCGTTTCCTGTAAGCCGTCGCTGGCGGTACTGGTAGAGGTCGCGGCGATATTGTCATAAATCTGCCAGGTGGCATAACGCCAGCTATCGATGCGTTTATGCAGCGCATGGCTGACGTCGATGACCTGATAACTTTTATCTTTCAACCAGGTATTGACCGCGCTTTGGATCATGACGCCCATCGTCGCCAGCAGGACGATGACCATCAAAATGAAGAAGCGGGTGATGCTGCCAGGCATCAGGGAGAATTTTTTCTGGGTCATCGTGTGGCGAAGCGACTCATCAATGTGTGTAAGCAGGGCATTGCACCAGGTGGCTGGTAGCAGAGTGAATACTGTTAGCAGTATAAAGGCTAATTTATCAAATCCATACTACAGATTGCCGTTCGTCAAAGTTTAATCGCGAGAATAATCTTAAAAAAATGAACATCGGTAAGATGTACAGCAATGTTCATATTGTACAATTATTTACGGAATTTCACGGATAAATAGCACTAAATAACAAGAAATTACCTCGGTGAGCATTTTCTTATCGGCGAATTGTTTGATTAATAGACGTTATTTTTATCGCGGATAACACGCGGAAATTCAAGATATGTAAAGAAGGGTAAAAAAAACCGAATGCAGGGCATCCGGTTCAAATAGGGGTAAACAGACATTCAGAACTGAATGACGGTAATAAATAAAGTTAATGATGATAGCGATGATTATTCTAGTCGTAAGGGTGCGTTTTGTTTTGTCATTCAGTGCTATACGGATGTTGCTACGTAACCGATTGAACTATATTGGAAAAATTTATTTTCTTGATTATTGGTGCTTATTTTCGTGGTTTTTGATGGTGCAAAAAAGTTCCCCTGCATTTACAAATTGAAACATCTTGTGGGAACTTTGAAACACCTTAGAAGTTTTCGTATCATATTCTTGTTGGATTATTCTGCATTTTACAGCACAATGAATATAGCCGACTGATTAGAAGGGTAATCAGTAAGCAGTGGCATAATAAAAGGCATATAACAAACAGAGGGTTAATAACATGAAAGTTAAAGTACTGTCCCTCCTGGTACCAGCTCTGCTGGTAGCAGGCGCAGCAAATGCGGCTGAAATTTATAACAAAGATGGCAACAAATTAGACCTGTACGGTAAAATCGATGGCCTGCACTACTTCTCTGATGACAAGAGCGTAGACGGCGACCAGACCTACATGCGTATTGGCGTTAAAGGCGAAACTCAGATCAACGACCAACTGACCGGTTACGGCCAGTGGGAATACAACGTTCAGGCGAACAACACTGAAAGCTCAAGCGATCAGGCATGGACTCGTCTGGCATTTGCTGGTCTGAAATTTGGCGACGCAGGTTCTTTCGACTACGGTCGTAACTACGGCGTAGTATACGACGTAACGTCCTGGACCGACGTTCTGCCGGAATTCGGCGGCGACACCTACGGTTCTGACAACTTCCTGCAATCCCGTGCTAACGGTGTTGCTACCTACCGTAACTCTGACTTCTTCGGTCTGGTTGACGGCCTGAACTTTGCTCTGCAGTACCAGGGTAAAAACGGCAGCGTCAGCGGCGAAGGCGCGACCAACAACGGTCGTGGCGCTCTGAAACAGAACGGCGACGGTTTCGGTACTTCCGTAACTTATGACATCTTTGATGGCATCAGCGCTGGTTTCGCGTACTCCAACTCTAAACGTACCGACGATCAGAACGCACTGGTTCTGGGTGAAGGCGACCACGCTGAAACCTACACCGGCGGCCTGAAATACGACGCGAACAACATCTACCTGGCAACTCAGTACACCCAGACTTACAACGCAACTCGCGCGGGTGACCTGGGCTTTGCTAACAAAGCACAGAACTTCGAAGTGGTTGCTCAGTACCAGTTCGACTTCGGTCTGCGTCCGTCCGTTGCTTACCTGCAGTCTAAAGGTAAGGACATGGGTTCCTACGGTGACCAGGATATCCTGAAATACGTTGATCTGGGTGCGACCTACTACTTCAACAAAAACATGTCTACCTATGTTGATTACAAAATCAACCTGCTGGATGACAACAACTTCACCCGTAACGCCGGTATCTCTACCGACGACGTGGTTGCACTGGGCCTGGTTTACCAGTTCTAAGTTGCACGAAGTTTATGAAAAAGGCGCCTCTGGCGCCTTTTTTTATGCCTGGTTTAACCTTGCTGGTGTAATCTTGCCGCCTTAGCAAGAGGAACCTGATTTTATGGATATCGCTTTTTTCCGTACCGCGCTGTTTAGCGTCTGCGTACTGCTTTCCGGCTGTGATTCGGCCACCACCTCCAGCGCACCTGCGCCAACCGCCACCGTCCTGGATGGCAAAACGATGGGCACCTTCTGGCGCGTCAGCGTGATTGACGTGGACCAGCAAAAAGCCCAGGCGCTACGTCAGAAAGTACAGGCGCAGCTTGATGCTGACGATCGCCTGCTGTCCACCTGGAAAAACGACTCGGCGTTGATGCGTTTTAACCACTCGTCGGGCACCGAACCCTGGCCGGTGAGCGAGGCGATGGCCGATATCGTCACGATGTCGCTGCGCATCGGTGCCAAAACCGATGGCGCTATGGATATTACGGTAGGGCCGCTGGTTAACCTGTGGGGATTTGGTCCCGATAAGCAACCGCTGAAAACACCGGATCCGCAACAGATCGCCGCGGCGAAAGCGCGCACCGGGCTACAGCATCTGACGGTGATTAACCATGCGGATCGCCAGTATCTACAAAAAGATATTCCGGATCTGTTTGTCGATCTCTCGACCGTGGGTGAAGGCTACGCTGCCGATCATCTGGCTCGTCTGATGGAGCAAGAGGGCATTTCACGCTATCTGGTTTCTGTCGGCGGCGCGCTGGTGAGCCGGGGAATGAACGGCGACGGGAAACCGTGGCGGGTGGCGATCCAGAAACCGACCGATCGTGAAAATGCCGTCCAGGCGATCGTTGATATCAACGGGCATGGGATCAGCACCTCCGGTAGCTACCGCAACTATTATGAGCTCGATGGCAAGCGTATTTCGCACGTTATCGACCCGCAAACCGGCCGGCCCATCGACCACAAACTGGTGTCGGTGACGGTGATTGCGCCGACGGCGCTGGAAGCGGACGGCTGGGATACCGGCCTGATGGTGCTAGGGCCGCAGAAAGCTCAGGAAGTGGTGCGTCAACAGGGGCTGGCGGTCTATATGATTGTCAAAGAGGGTGACGGGTTTACAACCTGGATGTCACCGCAGTTCCGCACCTTCCTGGTGGGCGAAAAAAATTAAACCGCAAGAATTCGGGTTTTTATTCACGGGCGCCGATGCAGACTGACGATACACTTAAAGCAGGAGCCCATTATGAAACCGATAATTGCTGATACCGATGCGCGCCGCTGGCAGGCGGTGTGCGATCGCGATGCGAACGCCGATGGTCAGTTTGTTTTTGCCGTGTTGACCACCGGCATATGCTGCCGCCCCTCCTGCCGTTCGCGGCGGGCGTTACGGGAAAACGTGCGCTTTTATCCCGATGTCGAAGCGGCCGTGGCTGACGGCTTTCGCCCCTGTAAACGCTGCCAGCCGGACAACATCGACCCACAACAGCAGAAAGTGGACAAAGTCGCCCGGGCCTGCCGACTGCTGGAACAAGATGCGCCAGTGACCCTTGAAACGCTGGCGCAGGCGCTGGCGGTCAGCCCGTTCCATTTTCATCGTTTGTTCAAATCAGTCACCGGCATGACGCCAAAAGCCTGGCAGCAGGCGTGGCGCGCGCGGCGTTTACGCGAGGCGCTGGCTCAGGGGGAAAAGGTCACGCCCGCGGTGATGGCCGCCGGTTTCCCTGATGGCAGCAGCTACTATCGCCAGGCGGATGCTGCGCTCGGCATGACCGCCAGTCAGTTTCGTCGCGGCGGTGCAGATATCGATATTATCTATACTTTCGGCGACTGCGCGGTTGGCCGTTGTCTGGTCGCGGAAAGCGAGCGGGGCGTGTGTGCCGTCCTGCCGGGGGAAGCCGATGGGCCGCTGCTTGATGAACTTGCCCGCCTGTTCCCCAGAGCGCGGTTGATACCTGGCGATGCGCATTTCCATCAGCGGGTCGCCCAGGTCTTCGCCCATCTGGACGATCACCGTCAGGCCATCGACCTGCCGTTGGACATCCGCGGTACTGCTTTCCAGCTGCGCGTCTGGCAGGCGCTGCGCGAGATCCCGGCAGGAGAAACCCGTAGCTATCGTCAGGTGGCGCAGAGCATCGGTCAGCCGCGTGCGGTAAGAGCCGTGGCGGGCGCCTGTGCGGCGAATAAGCTGGCGATCGTCATTCCTTGTCATCGGGTGGTTCGCGAGGGTGGGGCGCTTTCAGGCTATCGCTGGGGAACGGCCCGCAAAGCCCAGCTGTTAACGCGCGAAGCGCACAGCGAGGAGCCATAATGCTCGATTTATTTGCCGATACGCCACCCTGGCAAGAGCCGCTGGCACCGGGTGCCGTGATTTTGCGACGCTTCGCCACTTCGCGAGCGCCGGCTTTGCTACAGGCTATCGCGCAGGTTGCCAGCCGCTCGCCGTTGCGTCAGATGGTGACGCCGGGCGGCTATACGATGTCGGTGGCGATGACCAACTGTGGCGCGCTGGGCTGGACCACCGATAGCCATGGCTACCTTTATGCACCTGACGATCCGCTGACCGGGCAGCGCTGGCCGCCGATGCCGACGCTATTTGCCACGCTGGCGACAGAGGCGGCGCTGGCCTGCGGCTATCCACGCTTTACCCCAGACGCTTGTTTGATAAACCGCTACCAGCCTGGCGCAAAACTCTCTTTGCATCAGGATAAAGATGAGCGCGATCTGCGGGCGCCCATTGTTTCCGTGTCGCTGGGGCTGCCGGCGGTGTTCCAGTTCGGCGGCCTGCATCGGAATGACCCACTGCAGCGGGTGCTGCTGGAGCACGGCGATGTAGTGGTGTGGGGCGGTGAATCGCGCCTGTTTTATCACGGTATTCAGCCGTTAAAATCGGGGGATCATCCACAGACCGGAGCCTGTCGCTACAATCTCACCTTCCGCCTGGCGGGTAATCTGGCGGCTAATAAATAACAAAAATAAGAATTATTCTTGATGTCATCGCCGGGCCGTTTAAACTGCTGGCTGTTTTGCTTGTCCGGATTGCGTGTTATGGAACTCCTCCTCCTTGTTTGGCGCCAGTATCGCTGGCCGTTTATCTCAGTCATTGCGCTAAGTCTGCTCAGTGCGGCGCTGGGCATCGGGCTGATTGCCTTTATTAATCTGCGGTTAATGACCGTGGTCGATACCTCACTAACGGTGTTACCGGAGTTTCTCGGCTTATTGCTGTTGCTGATGGTGGTCACGCTGGGCTCTCAGCTCGCCTTGACCACCCTCGGGCACCATTTCGTCTATCGCCTGCGCGGCGAATTTATCAAGCGGATCCTCGATACCCAAATCGAACAGGTTGAGAAAATTGGCAGCGCGTCGCTGCTGGCCGGACTCACCAGCGACGTGCGGAACATCACCATCGCGTTCGTGCGTCTGCCGGAGCTGGTGCAGGGGATTATCCTGACGTTTGGTTCCGCCGGTTATCTGGCGTGGCTGTCGGGGAAAATGGTAATGGTGACCGCTCTGTGGATGGCGCTCACCATCTGGGGCGGCTTTGTGCTGGTGGCTCGCGTCTATAAACACATGGCGACGCTGCGGGAAACCGAAGACAAGCTCTATCATGATTATCAGACGGTACTGGAAGGGCGCAAAGAGATGACCCTCAACCGGGAACGTGCGGAATACGTATTTAATCAGCTGTATCTGCCGGATGCCCGCGAATATCGCCACCATATTATCCGCGCCGATACTTTCCATCTCAGCGCGGTGAACTGGTCAAATATCATGATGCTGGGCGCAATCGGGCTGGTGTTCTGGATGGCCAACGGTCTTGGCTGGGCGAATACCGCGGTGGCGGCGACCTATTCGCTGACCCTGCTGTTTTTGCGCACGCCGCTGCTCTCGGCGGTCGGCGCACTGCCGACGCTGCTGAGCGCCCAGGTGGCATTCAATAAGCTCCATCGCTTCTCTCTGGCGCCGTACCGGGCCGAGTTCCCGACGCCGCAGGCGCATCCTCACTGGCAGACGCTAGAGCTGCGCGATGTCAGCTTCCACTATCCGGACAACAGCTTCGCGGTAGGGCCGATTAACCTGACCCTTAAGCGCGGCGAGCTGGTCTTTTTGATCGGCGGTAACGGCAGCGGAAAATCGACGCTGGCGATGCTGCTGACCGGGTTGTACCAGCCGGCCTCCGGCGAGATTTTGCTCGATGGTCAACCCCTGGCGGTGGATAAACCGGAAGATTACCGCAAGCTTTTCTCGGCGGTGTTCACCGATGTCTGGCTGTTTGACCAGCTGCTGGGAGAGGGCGGCAACACCGCTGACCCGGCGCTGGTAGCACAGTGGATGGAGCACCTGAAAATGACCCATAAGCTGACGCTGGATAACGGCAAAATCGTCGATTTGAAGCTGTCAAAGGGGCAGAAAAAACGAGTGGCATTGCTGCTGGCACTGGCGGAAGAGCGGGATATCATTCTGCTGGATGAATGGGCGGCGGATCAGGATCCGCACTTCCGCCGCGAGTTTTATCAGGTACTGCTGCCGCTGATGCAGCAGATGGGGAAAACCATTTTTGCCATCAGCCATGACGATCACTATTTCCAGCACGCGGACCGCTTGTTGGAGATGCGAAGCGGCCAGTTGACGGAGCTGACCGGGGAAGAGCGCGAGCTGGCGACCCGTGATGCGGTGGCCCGCACCGCCTGATTGCCTGCGCCTGCTGGTCAACAGGGGGCGCGGTTGTTGATTTTTCCGCCGTACGAACGCCCCGACGGTTATTTTTTCTCCCTCCTCGCGCTATGCTTATGGCACCTGGCCTGCCGCCTGTTCTCAAAAGGATTGCCTGACCGATGTCCGTGTTGCATAAAAAAAGCGCCAGATTGCGTGATGAAGAGCGTGCCCGTCTTATCTGGCTGCTGACCACCGATAAAGCCGTCACCTCGGCGCTGACAGGCAAATTAACCCTCGCCGAACGCTACGACGACGGCACCCTCGCCGACGATCTGGCCGAAGTGGAAGTGCTGGTTTCCCACCTTCCGCCGCCAGACCTTGCCGATGCCCTGGAAGCATTGCCCAACGACGGGCGTAACGCACTCTGGCAACTGGTCAGCAACGATAAGCGTGGCGAAGTGTTGCTCGAGGCGTCGGAGAACGTCTGGGGCGATCTCATCGATAAGATGAGCGATCATGAACTGCTGGATGCGCTGCAAACCCTGGATATTGACGAACAGGTCTATCTGGTTCAGCACCTGCCGCGAAACCTGACCGGTCGCTTACTGGCGACGATGCCGCCGGAAAAACGCGCGCGGGTGCGTCAGATGATGCGCTACGCCGACAACACCGTCGGGGCGATCATGGAGTTCGAAGTGATCGTCGTGCGCCCGGAGATGACCCTGGCCGCGGTGCAGCGCTATCTGCGGCGGCTGGGAAAAATGCCGGAGAACACCGATAAGCTGTTTGTTACCACCCGCAATAAATTGCTGCTGGGCGAGCTGGAGCTACAAACCATTCTGCTCAATGACGCACAAAAGCGAGTAGGCGATGTCATGGAAGGGGATCCGGTGACCTTCCAGCCCCACGAAGCCGCGGAAAAAGTGGCCCGAACCTTCGAACGTGATGACTTGCTTAGTGCCGCGGTGATTGATGCGGACGGGAAGTTAATGGGGCGTCTGACCATCGATGAGATCGTGGATGTGGTGTACGAAGAGACCGACAGCGATCTGCGTGGAATGGGCGGCCTGAGTAGCGAAGAAGACGTCTTTGCGCCGGTCAGCAAAGCGGTGAAAACCCGTTGGGCGTGGCTGGCGGTCAATCTGTGCACCGCCTTTATCGCTTCGCGGGTGATTGACGGCTTTGAACATACCATCTCACAGCTGGTGGCGCTTGCTTCCCTGATGCCGATCGTCGCCGGGATCGGCGGCAATACCGGTAATCAGACCATCACCATGATTGTCCGGGCAATGGCGCTTCAGCATATTCAGCCCGGTAGTTTTTCGTTTTTGATTATGCGTGAAGTGGGCGTGGCGTTGATTAACGGTCTGGTGTGGGGCGGCATTATGGGGGGCATTACCTGGTGGCTGTATGACGACCCACAGCTGGGCGGCGTGATGACCCTGGCAATGATGCTGAATCTGCTGATGGCGGCGATAATGGGGGTCATTATCCCCATGGTGATGGTCAAACTGGGACGCGACCCGGCGGTCGGCTCCAGCGTGATGATCACCGCTATCACCGACACCGGCGGGTTCTTTATTTTTCTCGGTCTGGCAACGCTGTTTCTGATGTAACCTGAGGCTTGTTGCGCCAGCGCCGTGGAATCAGCGCCATCACTGCAAGCCCTGCCAGTACGCCAATCGCCAGATTGCTGGTCCCGACCGTCGCGCCGACGGTCACCAGCATCACCAGCGTTTCTGGCCACGGATTTCGTGCCAGCTCCGCCGGGCGAAGGCTCTGCCAACTGAAGGTTTTCGCCGCGACGATCACCATCACGCCGGCCAGCACCACCATCGGAATTTTCGCCATCACTTCGCTCAGGGCGGTCACCAGCAACAGCAGCACCAGACCGGCGGCAATGGTTGAGACGCGGCTGCGCCCTTTGCCCATTTCGACGTTGACGATGGTCTGACCGATCATCGCGCAGCCGGCAATCCCGCCATACATCCCCGCCAGTATATTGGCGATGCCCAGCCCGGTACTCTCGCGCGCTTTGTTTGACGGGGTCTGGGTCAGGTCATCCACCAGTTTTGCCGTCAGCAACGATTCCATCAGGCCCACGAAGGCGATGCTCAGCGCACAGGGCCAGATAATTTGCAGGGTATGCAGGTCGAGCGGGACCAGCAGGGCGGTGAAGCCGGGCAGCCCGCCGCTCATTGACCCTTCGTCGCCAACGGTTGGCAGCAGCTGGCCGCTGGTAACGGTAAACAGGGTCAGCAGCACAATGGCGATCAGCGGCGATGGAATCGTTTTTGTCAGGCGCGGCACCCACAACACAATCAGTAGCGTCAGAACGAACAGGCCGAGTATCAGCGGCTGCTTGCTCCAGAAATGCGGCACCTGGGCAAAGAAGATCAAGATCCCCAGCGCGTTGACGAAGCCGGTCATCACCGAGTGCGGAATAAAGCGCATTAACCTCGCCATGCCGCATAACCCAAACAAAATTTGAATAATACCAGCCAAAATGACGGCGGGCAGAATATAGCCCACGCCGTGCTGGTGCACCATCGGCCCAATTACCAGCGCAACCGAGCCGGCTGCCGCAGTCACCATCGCCGGCCTGCCACCCAGTACCGACATCGCCAGACACAGCACCACCGAGGCAATCAGGCTGACTTTCGGGTCAACGCCGGCGATGACGGAGAAGGAGATCACTTCCGGAATCAGGGCCAGCGCAGTGATCACGCCTGCCAGGGTTTCCCGGGTCAGCAGCGCCGGTGAGCGTAATACGTGACGAAGTGCGCCGGTTGAAGCGGAAGAGACGTGATTTGAGGCTTGAGGCATAAGCGGTTCGCAGGTTGGTCAGCGGCGGCGGCACAAGCCTGGGCTTGTGTGCGGTATGTCACAAAACAGGGGATGATAACGCGGGCGCGTCACTTATACCAGTACAAAATATGATTTAACGTACACATTTATTAAACATTTTTATAACAGATCTCAAAACTCAACTTAAATTTTAAACAATATTTAAATTTTTGATCTTCGGTGTTACCTTGATTCACGAAATCGTTTCACCTGCGCTAATTATAAAAGCGAGTAAAGTAAGGCTCAAATCCGATGAAAAGAAAGATGGCCGTACCCAGCTCACCGGCGGTTGGTTCGAATACACCTCGGACCAACACCCGCCATGAGCAAGAGACGGATGTACTGTTGATTGGCGGCGGCATCATGAGCGCCACGTTGGGAACCTGGCTGCAGGAGCTTGAGCCGGACTGGTCTATTACCATGGTCGAGCAGATGTCCAGCGTCGCTGAAGAGAGTTCGAACGGCTGGAATAATGCGGGTACAGGTCATGCGGCGCTGATGGAGCTGAACTACACGCCACAAACAGCCAGTGGGATTAACATCGACAAAGCGGTCGATATCAACGAATCCTTCCATATTTCTCGTCAGTTTTGGGCACACCAGGTGACCCGCGGCATACTCAGTAAGCCGAAATCATTTATTAACAGCGTGCCGCACATGAGCTTTGTGTGGGGCGAAGATAATGTCAATTTCCTGCGCGCGCGTTACGCGGCGCTGCAGCAGAGCGAACTGTTCCGCGGTATCCGCTATTCTGAAGACCATCAACAGGTTAAAGCCTGGGCACCGCTGGTGATGGAAGGGCGCGATCCACAGCAAAAAGTGGCCGCCACCCGCACTGAAGTCGGTACCGACGTCAACTACGGGGAAATCACCCGCCAGCTGATTGCCGGGCTGCAGACGCACGATAACTTCTCCTTGCAGCTGGGTACCGTTGTGCGTCGCTTTAAGCGCAACGCCGATAAGAGCTGGACGGTGACGCTGGCGGATGCCGACAATCGCCGTCAAAAGCGGGTCATTAAAGCCAAATTTATCTTTATCGGTGCCGGCGGTGCAGCGCTGACGCTGCTGCAGGAAACCGGTATTCCTCAGGCGAAAGAGTACGCCGGCTTCCCGGTGGGCGGCCAGTTCCTGGTCTGCGAAAATCCGGAAGTGGTTAACCACCATCTGGCTAAAGTCTACGGTCAGGCAGAAGTCGGGGCGCCGCCGATGTCGGTGCCGCATATTGATACCCGTATTATTGATGGCAAGCGCGTCGTGTTGTTTGGACCGTTCGCCACCTTCTCAACCCGCTTCCTGAAAAACGGTTCACTGTGGGATCTGCTGGCATCAACCAACACCTCGAATATTCTGCCGATGCTGAATGTTGGTCTGGATAACTTTGATCTGGTGAAATACCTGATTAGCCAGGTGATGCAGAAAGATAACGATCGCCACGAAGCGCTGCGTGAATACTATCCTGAAGCGCGCAAAGAGGACTGGCGTTTGTGGCAGGCGGGTCAACGCGTGCAGATTATCAAACGTAACGGCAAGAAGGGCGTACTGCGCCTGGGCACCGAAGTGGTCAGCGATGATGATGGTACCGTTGCTGCTTTGCTGGGGGCATCGCCTGGTGCATCTACAGCGGCGCCGATCATGCTGCAGCTGATGGAGACGGTCTTTAAAGAGAAGGTTCAGTCAGCGGCCTGGCAGGCTAAGCTGAAAGAGATTGTTCCCTCTTACGGTATGCGTCTGGATGGCAATCCGGCGGCAATTGAGCAGGCGCTGGCATGGACCAGTGAAGTGTTACAGCTGCACTACGAGCCGGTGACGGCAGCCGACGAGGTGCCAGAAGCAACGCTGAAACCGCTGTCTGGTGATAAGCCAATGGCGGATATCGCCCTCTAAGAAAAGCAACCCGGCGGCGCCTGCTGCCGGGCTATTAGTGCCTGAGCTTAGCGCTCGACGGCATTACCGGTTGTTTCTTCTGCTTTCCAGATCCGGTATTTCACTTCAACGTTCGCCGGGGTATAAACCACAATCGGCAGCTTGCTGTTGTAACGCAGCATGCCAGCATCGCCTAATCCGGCGGTGACAAATTTCTTCTCTTTTTTGCCGTCAGGGCAGGCCATCATCGTCGAAATTGGTGAGGTCACTTTATCAAATACGTAGTAATCGTAGCCCCAGCCTTCCAGCGTTTTGCTTTCCAGATGACCACCCAGACGATGGCGGTTGCAGTCAACTTCCAGCGTCTGACCAATCATCAGCTCAACTTTATATGCCGATTCGTCTGGCTGCTGCGGCAGCTGAATCACCTGGCGCTTCATGCCTTGTTCTGCTTTCGGGTACGGCGCAACCTTTTCCAGAGGCTGCTCAGCGGCCAGCGCACCGGTAGACACACAGGCGATAGCCAGCAGGGAAACGGCAAGTGTAGCGATTTTTTTCACGATTCATGATCCTTTATCATCGAGTTTTAACGGCAGAAGACTAGCACTCTTTTGCTGACTGGTAAGAATTATTTACCAATATTTTAATTTTACGTAGTTATATGTACTGATTTATAAGGCTGTTCTGAATGTAGTTTCTGTTGGTTGGCCAGGTATCCGATGTAATCTGCTGAACGCCGCTTTTAGGTTCACCGGGGGAGGCTAAACCTCCCCCCGAGATTACTCCTCCCGGCTGATTTTCCCTTCTTCGATAAACTCTTCATCAAGCTCATCGGTGTTGCCGGCATGCTCACGACCTGACAGCAGGTTCCAGCAGGCGATAAACAGGGCGGCGATCAGCGGGCCAATGACAAAACCATTAATACCATAAATTTCCATGCCGCCGAGGGTGGCTATCAGGATCAGGTAGTCCGGCATTTTAGTGTCTTTACCCACCAACAGCGGGCGCAGAATATTGTCGACCAGGCCGATGACAATCACGAAGAAACCGACAATGAAGAGGCCTTGCCAGAGCTGGTCGGTGGCGAACAGGAAGATGGCTGCGGGCACCCAGACGATGGCGGAGCCGACGGCCGGAATCAGTGACAGGAACGCCATGATCGCTCCCCACAAAATGCTGCCGTCGATACCCGCGACATAAAAAGCAAAACCGCCCAGGATGCCCTGAGCAAGCGCGACCGCGGCGGTTCCCTTGACGGTTGCCCGTGATACGGCGGCAAACTTGGCAAACAGATGATGCTTAACGTAGTTAGACAGCGGCAGCGCTTCAAGGATCGTCAGGACCAGATAGGGGCCATCTTTGAGCAGGAAAAACAGCAGGTACAGCATAATACCGAAGCTAATGGTAAAGCCGAAGGTCCCTTTACCAATCAAAAATGCGCTGCCGGCGAGATACTGCCCCCCTTTAAGGACGGCGTCGGAGAGTTGGCTCTGTATCTGCTGGGCGCTGTCGAGATTATGCTCAGAGAGGAAACTTCTGGCCCACCCAGGTAGATGAGCAATCAGGTTTGCCACGACGCTCGGAAACTGGGTGTCATTATGCTGAAGTTTGGTGTACACCACGTTCAGCTCGATCGCCAGCGAGGAGATGATGATCGCCAGCGGAGTAAAGACTATCAGGCAAATGATGGCGACGGTCAGCAACGATGCCAGACCGTTGCGTTCCCCGAGGCGGCTACGTATCTTGTTTTTTACCGGGTTGAAAATGACCGACAAGATCGCGGCCCATAAGATAGCCGAGTAATAAGGTGAGAGAACATCAAAAAAGGCGAGGCTAACCACAAGCAAAATCAGGATAAAAAATCCTTTCGTAAGCCCATTTACTCTCATAGTAATCATCCATATGGCAGGCAAGTACGAGGAATAATAGAAGTTATTCCTCGATTTACAATCGGTAAAGTCGCCATTTCTTCGCCACCAGCCAGAAGACGACGGGTCTGCGGGCATCATCGGTATCAGGACAGGGCACCGGCGGTGAATATCTGGGCGATAGTTATCTGGCCAATAGGATGAAAAGTTTGAAAACTCAAAAAGGCAGGAAATTACTTGTCTGTCGTGCGTGAGTAAAGCAGAGCACAGATAAAGAAAAAGGGCTAACCTTTCGATTAACCCTTTGACTTATCTGAGAATTTGGTCGGCACGAGAGGATTTGAACCTCCGACCCCCGACACCCCATGACGGTGCGCTACCAGGCTGCGCTACGTGCCGACGCGATATCTACAGATTGATGCTATAAAGCAGGAGCTATCCTAGTGTGCTTATGCTTGCCAGTCAACAGCATACGACCAGTCGGTGGTTTAATTGCTTATCTAATGAGCTATTTGCTATGGCAACGCAATCGTCGGTTCACCTTCGTTTTGGCGGCAGGTTATCCAGGCTTCTGGTGGTGGGCTTACCGCAGTTTTTACCGCCTGTACCCAGGAGATATCTGAAATAATTAACGGCAAAAATAAAGTGTTCTTATGAGCTAGTCCGTGATGATGTTTGCCATCTGATTTTCTTTCTTATCTTCGTCATTGGCAGGTAGAAATCGATTACTTTCGCGTGTTTTTTATTAATTCATCTTTGTATTTACGTTTCTTTACAGTGTTAATTCTCATATTGATGTCAATTAAAGCCCTGTTAACAGCCGCCATTTTACGATCGTAGGTTGCGGCATGATAAAAATATAATGATTTGATATATAACTATATATTTATAATTCATATCTTTTCTCTGCTCATTAATACGGATGAAATAGTTTCGCCAGAATGACCATTTCTTAAGGCTGTTTATGTCAAGAAATGTCAGTGGGGTTTACAAATGCCGGTGCTGTCAGCATGATTCAATGAGTCGGGCGGGTGTAGTACAAAAACCAACCGAAAAACAGGTAGCACAAGTACAGGCACATCAGCTTTCCCATGATTTTATCGTCAGTTTGTCTGCCAGCCCGGGTTTAACGTCATCGCGTTCTGCTGGGCCAGAGAGACATATTGAGCGTCAGTATCAATGGTTGTTCGAGGTTACAAACATGTTTATTCCAGTGTGGGGTATGTATACCGTTAGCATGCTTATATTTTTAATGTTTTGTGGTTTATATCATGGAGGTAAAAAGGAAGTTATTTTAAAGGCGAAGTATCACCATGCCGAACGAACGTTTTCCGATATCGCCCTGAATTTGTTTTCATTGGAACACGATCTTGAAAGGTATGTTGCCACAATCAAAAACTATGATCGTGAGTTACATAAATATGTTTCACAAGTTGATTGTATGTGGCGCGCTTCATCTTATGAGGAACTGAAAGAAAACTTCGATGCCCAGCTGAAAAAACAGTGGGAATCATTACATCGTAGTCTGCAGTATGCGCATCAAATCGCTGAGAAAAATTCATAGTCGTGCTGCCAGAACATATATTTAACGGTGCGAAGGTGCCTGAAACATTCTGTTTTTAGCCACTCACACGCAATTGCACCGGGTAATACACCATTACATGCGGCAGTGTCGAGATAATAACGATAATTTTTAAATGAAACGCAAAGGGTAAATGTCATGAAAAAGAAAATTCATTTGGTCCTCGCGACGGCGGTGCTGGCGACGGCTTTCCAGGCGTCGGCGATCTCTGAGCATTACCGCCAGCAACTGGCCCGTAGCGGATGCACCCAGGTGACCGACGGCAACGGCTGCGACATCCATAAGAGCAAAGCCGAGAACGCCAGCGCGAGTCATCACCCGACTGATGCCGTGAACAGTCGCTCGCTTAAACAGACCTTACCGGGTAAGTCGGTGGCACAGGCGACCCGGATGCTTAAAAGCACCGGCTGGCGCCCGTCCGATGAAAATGCGTTAACGTTTTGGAACGAATCGCAACAGAAAACGCTGCGTATGACCGTGGATCCTAAAACCGATACCGTTACGGGCATCAGCGTGAAATAACCCACGGCATCGCGGTATATTACGTTTCTCTATCACTGTGATTTATCGCCACGCGATAATGCGATGATTGAATAATCATCCTGGATAACGGCCATGATTCTTATCCGCTTGCTAGCAAGCAGGGGTCAATGTACTGGCTGATTATCTGGTGATGAGGGAGTCACACTTATTATTACATTTTGGCTATATGGCTGCATCGCTATTATTTTCTATGCAGGTTGGTTATCCCACGCGCTGTTCAGGAAGTATTCTTTTTATATTGCTGGCAAGCGGCGGCGAACATCTTGCAAAGATAAGAATAGTCATCGGGGGAGGGCGTAAGCTTACCTTTTGCTTTTTGGCGAGGTGCGGAAAACGCTGGGAACTATTTTGGCGGTTATTTATTTCCCTTCCCCGGCGGGATAATCACCGGGGAAGGGGCGGTTAATACGCAATGCTTACTCAGTTAGCGATGAAGCGTTTTTCATCGGTGAGTATCTGCAGCAGCAGGCTGAGCTGCGGCTTACGGTTGTCAATCTTCTTACCGTCGCTGTTCCAGGTGCTGTAGGTACCGTTGTGGTTCAATACTACGGTGACGTCGTTCGAGGTGACGGCCAGTGTCTCACTGTTGGCGGCCGTGACCCAGGCACGACGACGTGCCGGGCTAAAGAGGTCTTCACCCTGTGAATACTCATTGGCCGGCGTGGAGACGTGCAGCAGGCGCTGCATCAGCGTTGTCATCACATCTTTATTGTCGGTCAACGTCGCAATGCTCTGCGCCGGAATGCCCGGCCAATGGATCACCAGCGGTACCTGCAACTGTTCCCGCGACCAGTCAAACTGACCGTGCTGTGGGTTCAGCGGCATACCGTGGCCAGCGGTGATGATCACCACCGTATCGTCCAGTTTTCCGCTCTCGCGCAGGGTGCTTAACACCCGGCCAATCTGGCTATCAACATCGCCGGCGGCACGGCTGTAGCGACGCACAAAGTTTTGCTGCTGGCTATTTTCAAGGGTCGTACCATTCAGCGAAATCCATGAGAACCAGCGATTCTCATCCTGGGCATAGCGGTTCAGCCAGCCAATCCACTGATTTGCCGTCTGCTCATCACTTTGGGTTTTAGCGACCGGCAGGGAGAAATCAGACAGCAGCGCCTGGCGGTAAAGCGGGCTGCTGAAGCCATCAGAGGAGAACAATCCAAGCTGATAACCTTGTTGGTTAAGGGCGGTAATCAACGCCGCCGGGATGCGGGCCGACAGTACGCCATCCATATAGCCCGGCGAGATCCCATAGAACAGACCAAAAATACCGTTATCGGTGGTATTGCCGGAGCTCATATGCTGCGTGAAATTGACGCTCTCTTTGGCGAAACTGGCCAGTTCCGGCATGTTTTTCTCATACCGTGAGTAGTTCAGGTTATCGACGGTAATCAGCAGAACGTTATAGCCGGCGCCGAGGTCGCGATAGCGCAGGCTGCTCAGCGGGTATTCGACGGAAACCGCTTCCGGCGCCCCTTGCTCGACCAGACGCCGCTGGTAATCCTGGGCATCAAGCAGACCGTGTTTCTCAAGGAAACGACGGGCCGTCATCGGATAGGAGAGCGGCAGGTTGGCCCGTTGCATGGTGATCGGGCGATAGAAGTTAGCATCCGCCCAGATATAAATCAGGTGGCTGCTGATAAATGAAATAAAGAACAGCCAGGCGACAGGCCGGGCATAGCGACGGCGGCGCGTCAGGCTGCGTAGCTTCTGCCAGCTCCAGGTCGCAAACAGCATCTCGAGCAAGAAGATAATGGGCACGCTAATAAACATCAGCTGCCAGTCGCGCGCCATCTCATTCTGGTCGGGGTTAATGACCAGTTCCCAGACAATAGGGTTAAGATGCAGGTGGAAACGGGTGAAGACTTCGCTGTCGATCAGCAACAGCGTCATACCGATGGTCGCCAGAATGGCCGACAGGAAGCGCATTAATCGCTGAGAGACGACGATAAAGGTCAGCGGGAAGAGAATCAGTA
This sequence comes from Klebsiella sp. B345, assembly GCF_051131735.1. NCBI lineage: Bacteria > Pseudomonadati > Pseudomonadota > Gammaproteobacteria > Enterobacterales > Enterobacteriaceae > Klebsiella > Klebsiella sp. B345. The sequence continues at coordinate 1,455,624 of NZ_CP180443.1, read as the reverse complement.
CATAGCTGGTGAAAACCAGAAAACTGAAGTGACCAACGAGGCTGACGTAGGAGAAAATACGTCCGCCCAGCGTCGTTGGCCAGTCGGCGACAAAAAGATAGCGGCTGCCGAGCACCATGGCCAACAACATGTTGAACAAGGCGAACCAGTGCCCCCAGCTGACCATCTGGGAGATTTTTTCTCGGTAGGGCTGACGGTGAGTCACCATATCAGTTGTTGGTTATCCTTAGTGCGCCGGGTCGTCGTTAATTGAAGACTGCAGAGCCTGAGCAAATGAGCGGGCGATAGCCTGACGTTGCGCTGGCGCGACGCTACTATTGATCAGGTTGGTCACCATATTACCTAGCACCATCAGTGAAAGGTCAACGGGGGCTTTATGTGTTTCCAGCACATTGGTCAGCTCACTGAGCAGCTGTTCAACGTGTTCATCACTATAGCGGGATAATTGCGGCATAAATTCGAAATCTGTTTGTTCGTGAAAGGGCAACATATTACCGTAGCAGCAGCTTTTTTTCCGCATTTTTTCGCCACGGCGCAAAAGGGCGCAGGATCGCGAGTCTCTGGCTGTCGAAGAGTCACGCGGCGGTTGCGTCGTCGTCCCGGCGGTGGTTGAATACCGGCCGGTCTAAAAGGAGAGTTTAACATGAGTCTGGATATCGACCAGATTGCCCTGCATCAGTTAATCAAGCGTGATGAACAAAACCTCGAGCTGGTGCTGCGTGATTCATTGCTGGAGCCCAACGCGACGGTCGTGGAAATGATGGCCGAGCTGCACCGCGTCTACAGCGCTAAAAATAAGGCCTATGGCCTGTTTAACGAAGAGAGTGAACTGGCGCAAGCCCTTCGCCTGCAGCGTCAGGGTGAAGAAGCGTTTCTGCCGTTCAGCCGTGCGGCAACCGGTCGTCTGCGTGACGAGCTGGCGAAATATCCCTTCGCAGAAGGTGGTATCGTGCTGTTCTGCCAGTACCGTTATCTGGCGGTAGAGTATCTGCTGGTGGCGGTGCTGAATAACTTAAGCAGCATGCGCGTCAACGAAGATCTGGATATCAGCTCCACCCATTATCTGGACATTAACCATGCCGATATCGTGGCGCGTATCGATTTAACCGAATGGGAAACCAATCCGGAATCGACCCGCTACCTGACCTTCCTGAAGGGCCGGGTCGGGCGCAAAGTGGCCGATTTCTTTATGGATTTCCTCGGTGCCAGCGAGGGGCTTAATGCCAAGGCCCAGAACCGCGGGCTGCTGCAGGCGATTGATGATTTCGCCTCCGATGCGCAGCTCGACAAGTCCGAGCGGCAGAACGTGCGCCAGCAGGTCTACACCTACTGCAACGAACAGCTGCAGGCGGGTGAAGAGATTGAGCTGGAGTCTTTATCGAAAGAGCTTGCCGGCGTCAGCGAGAAAACCTTCCAGGAATTTACCGCGGAACAAGGGTATGAGCTGGAAGAGAGCTTCCCGGCGGATCGCAGCACGCTGCGCCAGTTAACCAAGTTTGCCGGCAGCGGCGGCGGGTTAACGATCAACTTCGATGCCATGCTGCTGGGCGAGCGAGTGTTCTGGGATCCGGCAACGGACACCCTGACCATCAAAGGCACGCCGCCAAACCTGCGCGATCAGCTGCAGCGCCGGACCTCCGGCGGTAACTGACCGTAACCAGCCCCGGCCAGCGGCCGGGGTTGCTCACCTGCTTATCCTCTTTCTATTCCGTGCCTGCATGGATCGTGGCGATCCCGTGCTCGGTGAGCTGCGTCTGTAATGCCTCATCTGGCGGGCTGTCGACAATCAGCGTACTCGCCAGGGTCAACTCGCCAATCGCGAAGGCGGATGCTGAATTGAGCTTTTCCTGTGACGCCATCACGATAGTCTCCGCCGCCCGTGCCGCCAGCGCTCGCTTGATGCCGGCCTCTTCATAATCGCCGGTGGTGAAACCGGCACGGTGATGCACGCCGGTCACCCCCATGAAAAACAGATCGGCGTTTATGCGCGCGATACCTTCCAGCGCGCTGGCGCCTACGGTCACCACCGAATGTTTAAACAGTCTCCCGCCGATAAGAATTACCTCGATCAGCGGTCTGTCGACCAGCGCGACGGCAATCCCAGGGCTGTGGGTCACGATAGTGCAGGCTAAATCCGCAGGCAGATAGTTGACCATGTATCCGGTGGTAGTGCCACCATCGAGGATCACCACCTGACCCGGCTGGATCAGTGACGCCGCCTGCCGGGCAATGGCCTGCTTTGAGGCTGTTTGCACGTTTCTTCTTGTTTCAATTGGGGCAATCGCGGCGGAAACCGGCAGAGCACCACCGTGAACCCGCTGCAGCTTACCCTCAGCCGCCAGTTCGCGTAAGTCCCGTCGGATAGAGTCTTCTGAGACATTAAAACGTTGGCTTAACTCGCCGGACATCACCTGTTTCTCGGCGTTGAGGATCTGCAAAATCTGCTGTTTTCGTTGGCTGGCAAGCATGTTTTGTCCTGCATGTTTGATCTTGTTTGTGCGTTATTTTGCATGTTATGGTGCTGACTGTCACCTCATCAGGGGAAAAAAATGCAAAGTGAGATACCGCAGGTTCGTCATGTTCAGGAAACGCTGCTGTCCGATAACTGGTACACGCTAAAAAAATATACCTTTGAATTGCTGCGGCGGGATGGCCGTTGGCAGGAGCAAAGCCGTGAAGCCTACGATCGCGGCAATGGCGCAGTGATCCTGCTTTATAACCGGGCGAAGCAGACGGTGGTGCTGATCCGCCAGTTCCGCTTTCCGGTATGGATTAACGGCCACGATGGCTTGCTGATCGAGGCGGCCGCCGGGCTGCTGGATAATGCCTCACCAGAAGATCGCATTATCGCTGAAGCGCAAGAGGAGACCGGTTTTCGCGTCACGCGGATCGAGCCGGTGTTTACCGCCTACATGAGCCCGGGCTCGGTCACCGAGAAGCTCTTTTTTTTCATTGCCGAATACACGGCAGACGATCGCTGCGGCGAAGGGGGAGGGTTGGCGGCGGAAGGGGAAGATATCGAAGTGCTGGAATGGCCGTTAGACCAGGCGTTACAGGCGATCCGCGATGGCATTATCGTGGATGCGAAAACCATCATGCTGCTGCAACATCTGGCGCTGAATGCCGGAATATTGCTGGCAGTGGAGCAGGGTAATACGTGATAAAACAAAACGCCCCGGACCTTGCGGACCGGGGCGTTTGCCACTCAACTTAATTGTCGGCGATTAAGCGCGAACGAAGTCGATGTGAGTCAGTTTCGGCTTGAACGGGTGACGCTGAACAGCCTGAACTTTTACTTTTTCTTCTTTGCCATCGATAACGATGGTCAGAACTTCACCGTAGAACTCAGCTTTGCTCTGAACGTTCCACACTTTGTCCTGGTCCAGCTCGATTGCTACCGGAGTAGCTTCGCCGCCATAAATGATGGCCGGGAATTTGTTAGCTGCACGCAGGCGGCGGCTCGCACCCTTACCCTGCTCTTTACGTACTTCTGCGTCGATAGTAAACATTGATGTCTCTCTATATTTAAATCCTGCTACAGGCGACCCAGCAGCAGGCAGATGATCTGCTTTGCGAATGCAAAAGCGGGCGGCATTATATCCACCTATGGCGCTAACGGCAATGAAAACCTCAGTCGCGAAGCGGATTAGCGCAGTTCGCCGGCCCGGCGGAAACGGCCCTGATAGTCGAAGACTTTTTCCCGTACCTGCCAGTATTGCCCTTTCATGCGGGCGACCACGAAGTCCGGATGGCGCAGCAGCGGCTGCTGGGCGAGAATATCGGCAGGCGTTATCCAGCGCAGCGGAATACCAGGCGTGCGGGTATGCGGGCGGATAAACAGCTGCTCAAACGCGGTACGCTGGGCCGGCGTTTGCAGGCGGAAGCGTTCGCTGACGTCGGCGCCGTCTTCATCGTAATAGGTGATTTTCAGCCACGGACCTTTGTCGTCGGCGCCGTGCTGCAGGTCCATACCGCTACAGCGTAAGACCAGCGCGTCTTTAAGCTTCAGCGCCGCCTTCAGCATATCGTCGGGATCCACCAGGATCGTGTCGCACTCGCGGCAGCGGCGGGCGGCAATATCATTCTCCGCATTACACTGTGGGCAGTTTTTAAAGCGAAAGCGAAAATCACACTGCTCACGATGGCCTTCATCATCGTCAAACCAACCCTGGCAGCGACGGCCAAAATGTTCGATTAGCGTACCGTCGGCGGTGGTTTTTCCCCAGAAAGTATTGGCGAAACCGCAGGCCGGGCAGAAGACCTGCACCGGAACGTTATCGCTTTTGCCTTTTGGCGTGCCGACTTCCGGTGCGTAGAGGTCATGGGGGTTTCCGGCATAATCGAGGATGAGACAGTCGGTTTTACCCGGAGCCAGGCGCAGCCCACGGCCAACAATCTGCTGATACAGGCTCACCGATTCGGTAGGGCGCAGAATGGCGATCAGATCGACATGCGGTGCATCAAACCCGGTGGTGAGGACCGCCACGTTGACCAGATAGCGGTACTCCTGCGCCTTAAACGCCTCGATAATGCGATCGCGCTGCTGGCCCGGCGTCTCACCGGTAATCAGCTCCGCTTCACCAGCGGGCAGCAGGCCGGTAATTTCCCGCGCATGTTCGACGGTGGAGGCGAAAATCATCACCCCTTTACGCGTTTGGGCAAACTCCACGATCTGGCTGATAATGTGCGGCGTAATGCGCTGCTGTTTTTTTAGCTCCAGGTTGAGGTCTGCTTCACTAAACAGACCGTTACTCTGCGGTAGCAGGCGGCTGAAATCATACTGCACCACCGGCATATCCAGGCGTTCCGGGGGCGTCAGAAAACCGTGCTTTATCATGTAGCGCAGCGGCAGTTCGTAGATACAGTCGCGAAACAGCGCCTTTTTGTCACCGCGCACCATGCCATGATAATGAAACTGGTAGATCCAGCCTTTGCCGAGCCGGAACGGCGTGGCGGTTAGCCCGAGCAGGCGCAGCTGCGGATTGACCTGCTGCAAATGGCTGATAATTTGCTGATACTGGCTGTCATCGTCATCGCTGATGCGGTGGCATTCATCGACAATCAGCAGGGAAAATTCACTCTGAAAGCTATCGAGATTGCGTGCTACCGATTGCACGCTGCCGAAGACCACTTTGCCGCGACTCTCTTTACGTTTCAGTCCGGCGGCAAAAATATCCGCCTCCAGCCCGAGGGCGCAATACTTGGCGTGGTTTTGCGCCACCAGCTCTTTAACGTGCGCCAGCACCAATACGCGCCCCCGCGCAAGGCGTGCCAGTTCGGCGATAACCAGGCTTTTGCCGGCGCCGGTTGGCAGGACGATGGCGGCAGGTTCATGGTGGCGACGAAACCAGGCTAGCGTGGCGTCGACCGCCTCTTTTTGATAGGGGCGTAGTGTAAAAGTCATGGTGTTTCGGGCATTAATCAGTTGGCAAAGAGGAGTCGCCGACAGTATGCCACGAATTTTTTCCCTTGAGTGGCGTTAAGAGCCCGTTATACTAGCCAGTGAATTTCTTCTTTTTCGGGCGTTTGCCCGCTCCAGCATTATTACAGGCTAAAAAAATCTCATGCGACTTGATAAGTTTATCGCTCAGCAACTTGGCGTCAGTCGGGCTATTGCCGGGCGTGAAATCCGCAGCAGCCGCGTTCTTGTGGATGGCGAGATCGTCAAAGATGCGTCGTTCAAGCTCCTGCCGGAGCACGACGTGGAATTTGACGGTAACACCCTGACTCAGCAGAACGGCCCGCGCTACTTTATGCTCAACAAGCCGCAGGGATACGTCTGCTCCACGGATGACCCCGATCATCCTACGGTCCTCTATTTCCTCGATGTTCCGGTGGCGTACAAGCTGCATGCCGCAGGCCGACTGGATATCGATACTACCGGGCTGGTGCTGATGACCGACGACGGGCAGTGGTCCCATCGCATTACTTCTCCGCGTCATCACTGCGAGAAAACCTATCTGGTGCAGCTGGAAAACCCGGTGGATGATCAGACGGCGGAGCAGTTTGCCCACGGCGTTCAGTTGCACAATGAAAAAAGCCTGACCAAGCCGGCGGTCCTGGAAGTGCTGACGCCAACGGAAGTCCGCTTGACGATTAGTGAAGGGCGTTATCATCAAGTGAAAAGAATGTTCGCGGCGGTGGGTAACCGCGTGATCGGTCTACATCGTGAACGTATTGGTGACATTATGCTGGATGAGGATCTGGAACCAGGCGAATATCGCCCGTTGACGGAAGCCGAGATCGCCAGCGTGGGCCTCCCACAAACACGGAGTAAAGCGTGACGGCAAAGCAGAATTCTTCACTGGGGATTGTGTTTATTCTTGGCCTGCTGGCCATGTTGATGCCACTGTCTATTGATATGTATCTCCCGGCGTTGCCGGTGATATCAGCACAGTTTAACGTGCCGGACGGCAGTGCGCAGATGACGCTCAGTACCTATATTCTGGGCTTCGCGCTAGGCCAGCTACTGTACGGTCCGATGGCAGACAGCATCGGCCGTAAGCCGGTGATCCTCGGGGGAACGCTGATTTTTGCCGCAGCGGCGGTGGCCTGTGCATTATCACAGACCATCGAAATGTTGATTACCATGCGCTTTTTCCACGGCCTGGCGGCCGCGGCGGCGAGCGTGGTGATCAACGCCCTGATGCGTGACATCTACCCGAAAGAAGAGTTTTCGCGAATGATGTCATTCGTCATGCTGGTGACAACGATTGCACCGCTGGTGGCGCCGATGGTGGGTGGCGCCGTGCTGGTGTGGTTCAGCTGGCATGCTATTTTCTGGATCCTCGCCGTGGCGGCGCTGCTGGCCTCTGCGATGATCGCCTTTTTCATCAGCGAAACGCTGCCGGTTGAACGGCGGCAAAAGTTTCGTCTACGCACCACGCTGGGTAATTTCGCCACCTTGTTCCGCCATAAACGGGTGTTGAGCTATATGCTGGCGAGCGGCTTCAGTTTTGCCGGGATGTTCTCGTTCCTCAGCGCCGGTCCGTTTGTGTACATCAATATTAACCACGTTTCGCCGCAGCACTTTGGTTACTATTTTGCCCTGAATATCGTCTTCCTGTTCATCATGACCATTATTAACAGCCGTTTTGTCCGGCGGGTCGGGGCGGTGAATATGTTCCGGGCCGGGCTGTGGATCCAGTTTTTGATGGCTGTCTGGATGGTGGTCTGCGCGCTGCTCGGGGTTGGCTTCTGGGCGCTGGTGCTGGGCGTTGCGGCGTTTGTCGGCTGCGTATCGATGGTTTCATCTAACGCCATGGCGGTGATTCTCGATGAGTTTCCGCATATGGCGGGTACCGCCTCTTCGCTGGCCGGGACCTTCCGTTTTGGTATCGGGGCAATTATGGGGGCGCTGCTGTCGATGGCGACCTTTACCACCGCCTGGCCAATGCTCATTTCCATCGCGTTTTGCGCCAGCTGCTCCATCCTGTTCTATCTCTACGCCAGCCGGCGGAGAAAAACTGCTCATTAGTATTTCTTAACATTCCTTCCAGAAGGGGCGATTTCCGCCCCTTTTTTGATGCACATCAATCACGATGAGCTTCATTCTTCTGTAATTTGTTTCTTTTATGTAAAATCAATTAGTGTAAAAAGTCGCATTGTTGCGATAAAAAAGTTGTTTTAGATCACAGAAACGGGTACATATAGCCCCGATCTGTTTCCGCAGCGAAACTATAAAGTTCTGGATTATAAGTCGTTAGCCCTGGCGTGATGCAGGTGTAAACGTTTTCCAGGCGGATGCAGGACTATTTGTCAACAATGTGTTAAGATTGATGTAAATTTATTGTGAAGCATTTTGCTTCCGGGGAAACTAAGTGAATACACAGCAACTCTCTATCGTACACCGTCTGCCGCAGAGCTATCGTTGGCTCGCCGGTTTTGCGGGTTCAAGAGTTGAACCGATTCCGCAAAACGGCGCGCAGAGCGAAAACAGCCTCGTCGCGTTGAAGCTGCTCAGCCCGGATGGCGAGAAGGCATGGCCGGTTATGCATAAGCTCAGCCAGGCGCTCAGTGATATCGAAGTCGATTGTTCCATCGTAGAGTGTGAAGGTGAGCCGTGCCTGTTTGTGAATCTGCAGGACGAGTTTGCGGCAACCTGTCGGCTGAAAAATTTCGGCGTGGCGATCGCGGAACCTTTCTCTGGTAACAACCCATTCTGACCGTCAGCCCAGCGCCAGAAGCTGGCGGGTATACGCCTGCTGCGGAGCAGTAAACACGCGTTCGCACTCTCCTTGCTCGACAACCTCCCCATGCCTGAGCACCATCACCTGATGACATAACGTCCGCACGACGCGCAAATCGTGGCTGATAAAAATATAGGCCAGCCGGTGCTTTTGCTGTAATGCTTTCAGCAAGGCCAGAATTTGCGCTTGTACGGTCTTGTCCAGTGATGAGGTCGGTTCATCCAGCACGATAAGCTGGGGTTTCACAATCAGCGCCCGGGCAATAGCAATACGCTGACGCTGGCCGCCGGAAAACTCGGCGGGGTAGCGAAAACGCGTGAGAGGATCGAGCCCGACCTCCTGCATCGCCTGTACCACCGCCTGCTCACGCGCGTTGGCGCTTAACGTTGGCTGGTGGACGCGCAGTCCTTCCTCAATAATCTGTAATATGTTCAACCGGGGATTCAGCGATGAGTTAGGGTCCTGGAAGACGATCTGCATTCGCCGACGTAACGGCAGCATCTGCCGCCGAGTGCGCCCCTGTAAGGTCTCACCCGCGAAAACGATACTTCCTTCGGAGGCTATCAGACGCAGCAGCGCCAGGCCGGTGGTGCTTTTCCCTGAGCCGGATTCACCCACCAGTCCGAGCGTCTCTCCAGCCCGCAGCTGGAAGTTGAGTGCGTTAACTACCCGGTTATGATCGACCACCCGACGCAGGAGCCCTTTGCGCACCGGGAACGCGACGCTCAGATCGTTGGCCTGAAGCAGAAGCGGCGCGTCGGCGGACAGCGGTACCGGACGACCGGAAGGTTCGCTGTCCAGCAGACGCTGGGTATACGGATGCGCAGGGGCGGCAAACAGGCTGGGGCAGTCGTTCTGTTCGACGCAGCGCCCGTGCTGCATCACCGCGACGCGGTCGGCCAGCTGACGGACAATGCTTAAGTTATGGGTAATAAACAGCAGGCCCATATTGAGTTCGTTTTTCAGCTCACGCAGCAGCTGCAGAATTTGCGCCTGCACTGACACGTCCAGCGCGGTGGTTGGCTCGTCGGCAATCAACAGCTCCGGGCGGGTAAGCAGCGCCATGGCAATCATCACCCGCTGGCGTTCGCCGCCGGAAAGCTGATGCGGGTAGTCGGCCAGCCGACGCAGAGGCTGGCGGATCCCCACTCGCTCGAGACAACTGAGGATCTCTCCCCGGGCCGCTTCTTTACGCATCCCGCGATGCAGAGACAGCACTTCATAGAGCTGTTTTTCCAGGGTGTGCAGCGGATTGAGCGACACCATCGGCTCCTGGAAAATCATCGCAATACGGTTGCCACGGACCTGACTCAGGGTACGTTCATCGGCGTGCAGCAGCGATTGCCCGTGAAAGCGAATGTCACCCCCAGGATAGCTGACCGGTGGAGCGGGAAGCAGACGCAGCACCGACAAGGCGGAGACACTTTTACCGGAGCCGGATTCGCCGACCAGCGCCAGGGTTTCACCGGCGGCAATCTGTAGCGAGAGGTCGCTGACGACAACGTTGGTGTTCCCTTGTTGGTGAAAGGCGATAGACAGGTGGTCGATCTCTAACAACGGCTGGGTCATGTTATACCGCCTTACCGGGATCGAAGGCGTCGCGGACGGCTTCACCAATGAAAATTAATAACGTTAATAGCACCGCCACCGATAGAAACGCGGCGATGCCCAGCCACGGCGCTTGCAGATTGTTTTTGCCTTGCAGCAGCAGTTCCCCCAGCGAAGGCGAGCCCAACGGCAGGCCGAAGCCGAGAAAATCCAGCGACGTCAGGGTGGTGATGGAGCTGCACAGGATAAACGGCAGGAAGGTCAGGGTCGCCACCAGCGCGTTGGGCAGCATGTGGCGCCAGATGATATGGCGATCGCTGACCCCCAGCGCCTGGGCGGCACGGATGTAGTCATAGTTGCGGGTACGCAGAAACTCTGCGCGCACGACGCCAACCAGCGTCATCCAGCCAAACAGTACGGTAATGGCCAGCAGCCACCAAAAGCCCGGCTGTACCACACTGGAGAGTAAAATAATCAGGAACAGGGTTGGCATCCCCGACCACACTTCAATAAATCGCTGCCCCCAAAGGTCTATTTTTCCGCCGTAGTAGCCCTGTATCGCGCCTGCCAGCACCCCCAGCACGCTGGAGAATAAGGTCAGCATCAGGCCGAACAGCAACGAGATCCGCGTGCCGTATAAAATCCTGGCCAGCACATCGCCACCGTTGGCATCGGTCCCCAGCCAGTTGCGTGCGGAAGGCGGTGAAGGGAAGGGGGCATCGGTAGCGAAGTTGATGGTGGTAGCGCCAAAATGGACCGGCGCCCAGAGGACCCAGCCGTTGTCATGCAACTGGCGTTGCAGCCACGGGTCCTGATAGTCAGCGGCGGTGGCGAAAGGGCCGCCAAAGGTGGTTTCGCTGTAATTTTTGAGAGCCGGTACGTACAGGCTGCCGCGATACTGCACCAGCAGGGGGCGGTCGTTGGCAATCAGCTCCGCGCAGAGGCTACAGACAAACAGCAATAAAAACAGCCACAGCGAGACGTAGCCGCGACGATGCTGGCGAAAGCGCGCCCAGCGGGCCTGATTAGCAGGAGTCAGAAAGGACATCAGCGGCCCTCAAAATCAATGCGGGGATCGACCAGCGTATAGCAGATATCGCTGACAATATTCAGCAGCAGGCCGATGAGCGTAAATATGTACAGCGTCCCGAACATCACCGGATAATCACGGGAGACGGTCGCTTCGTAGCCCAGCAGCCCCAGACCATTGAGGGAGAACATTACCTCAATCAGCAGCGAGCCGGTAAAGAACATACTGATAAACATCGCCGGGAAGCCGGCTATCACCAGCAGCATGGCGTTGCGGAACACGTGGCCCCATAGAATGCGCTTCTCGCTGACCCCTTTGGCCCGGGCGGTGACGACATACTGCTTGCGGATCTCATCCAGAAAACTGTTTTTGGTCAGCATGGTCAGCGCCGCAAAACCGCCGATGACCGTTGCCAGCACCGGCAGCGTAATATGCCACAGATAATCGAGGATCTTCTGGTACCACGACAGGCTGTCGAAGTTGGCCGACACCAGCCCGCGCAGCGGGAAGAGATCGAAATAACTGCCGCCGGCGAAGACCACGATCAGCACAATGGCGAACAGAAACGCCGGGATGGCATAGCCAATTATCATCAGGGTGCTGCTCCAGATATCGAAGCGGCTGCCGTTATGTACCGCTTTACGGATCCCTAGCGGGATCGACACCAGATAGATAATCAGCGTGCTCCACAGGCCGAGGGTGATGGAGACCGGCAGGCTGTTTTTAATCAGCTGTAAAACCGATGCGCTGCGAAACAGGCTGTCGCCAAAATCAAAACGCAGATAATCACCGAGCATTTTCAGGTAGCGCTCGTGGAGCGGTTTATCGAAGCCGTAGCGGCGGGTGATTTCGGCAATCACCTCCGGGTCCAGGCCGCGTCCGCCGCGATAATGCCCCTCGCTGATATTGCTGACGCCGGTGCGCGCATGGCTGGCGGTCATGCCGCTTTCTCCGGCCCCCGGTAAGCCGCCGTGATTACCAAATTCGATAGCGGCAATAGCTTGATCGACCGGGCCGCCGGGGGCGATTTGCACAATAAAAAAGTTGATCGTGATGATCGCCCATAGGGTGGGGACAATCAGCAGTAACCGGCGGATCAGGTATGCGCCCATCGTGATTTCTTACCGTCTGTCCGCGGGCAGTTTTGCCGCTTTGTTGTCGTCATACCACCAGCTATCAAACCCTGATGAGTAAACAGGCCGAGTCTGCGGGAACGAGAACTTATTCCAGTAGGTCGTCCTGTCCTGCGCCATATACCACATCGGCAGCATGTAATAGTTCCAGGTAAGCACCCGGTCCAGCGCACGTCCCAGCGGCAGCAGCTTCTGCTTATTACCCTGCCAGCGGATGATCTGCGCAATCAGCTGGTCCACTTGCGGGCTCTGAACTCCCGGGGCGTTGTAGCTGGAGTGAATATACGATGAATCCCAGGAAATTTGCAGGTCGGTGCCGGGCCAGGGCGTCGCGCGCCAGACGTTAGGCATCATGTCGTAATCGCGGCTGCGTCGACGGTTAGTGTACTGCGAATTATCAACCTGGCGAATATCCATGGTGATCCCCAGGCGCTGGAGGTTATGCCGGAACGGCAGCACCCAGCGGTCGTTGCTGCCGGAGGAGAGCAGCAGTTCGAAGCGCAGCGGTTTACCGGTGACCACATTGACCCGCCGCTGGTTTTTCACGACCCATCCGGCCTGGTTCAGCAGGGCATCCGCCTGCAGCAGGTTGGCCCGGTCGAACCCATCGCCGCTGGAGCGCGGTGGTTGGTAAACGGTGGTGAAGACCTCCGGCGGCAACGCTTTTTTCATCGGCGTCAGCAGGGCAAGCTCTTCGGCGTCAGGCAGCCGACGGGCCGCGTATTCGGTATTCTGGAAGTAGCTGTCGCTGCGGCTGTAGGCACTATAAAACAATGCCTTGTTCATCCATTCGAAATCGAAGGCGAGGGTCACCGCCTGGCGAACCCGGCGGTCGCTGAAGACCGGGCGCTGGATATTAAACGCCAGCCATTGGGTATCCTGCGCCGAGGTATTCTGGTAGGTATCTTTGACGATATAGCCCTGGGTAAAGTTGCGCCCGACGTAACGGGTGGCCCAGTTTCTGGCGACGGCCTCTTCGCGACGGTCGACGGCTCCGGCCTTAAAGGCCTCAAAAGCGACGTTGTCGTCGAGATAATAGTCATAGCGTAGAGTGTCAAAATTCCAGCGCCCGCGGTTCACCGGGAGATCGGCCGCCCAGTAGTCTTTGACCCGCGAGTAGACGATGTATTGCCCCATCCGCCAGTCGGTAATGCGGTACGGGCCGCTGGCGAGCGGCGGCGTGGAGAGCGGATCGCTGAGCTTATGCTGACGCCAGAACGCCTCCGGCATCACCGGCAGGGTCAGCAGGCCGAGCATGTTTTCTTTTCCGGGCTGCCCGAGCGTGATGCGCACGGTGCGCGGGGCAATTGCCTCGACGGTCGTCCCCTTGTAGAACAAGCGAAACTGCGGCACCCCTTCGGTCATAAATTTGTGGAAGGTAAAGGCGACATCGCTGGCGGTGATTGGGCTGCCATCATGAAAACGGGCGCGGGGATTGAGGATGACCTCCATCCACGAGAAATCATCGGCGTAGCGGGCGCGTTCTGCAATGAGCGGGTAATAGCTGCCGGGTTCGTCGTCGGAAGTGGTGAACAGCGTATCGTAAAGGGCCTCGGTGCGAACACCTGGGTTACCGCGTAGCGCGTAGCGGTTGAAATTGTCGAAGGTGCCGATAGCGGCATTGACGATAGTCCCTCCCTTCGGTGCCGCGGGGTTAGCGTAATCAAAGTGGCTAAAATCGTCGCGGTACTTCGGTTCACCAATGATCGAGAGCGTGCGGCTCTCTTGAATAGTTTGCGCCTGGCTGTTCAGGCTCAGCAGGGTCAGGAATACCAGGCAGACGCGGACAAACATAACCAGATTCTTATCCTTTGTGAGCAGGCCTGATGGTGGCCTGCCTGCAGAGTGGCATCATAAGGGAAGGCTAGCGGTTGGCAAAATATTTTGCCGGTTCGTCATGCGCTTCCAGCAGCATTTCCAGCGAGATCGGGCGGCTCAGCCAGTAGCCTTGCAGGTAGTGAACCCCCTGCTTGCGGAGCCACTCGGCTTGTTCAGGCGTTTCGACCCCTTCAGCCACGGTCAGGAGCTTCAGGCGCCTGCTCAGGGTCAGGACGGCGTCCAGCACCGGCGAGGTGACGGTTTCGGTCCCGATAGCCTGCACAAAACCACGGTCGATTTTCAGGTAGTCAAAGTTATAACGCTCAAGATAGATCAGCGCGCTGTGCCCGGTACCAAAGTCATCGATCGCAATTTCAAAGCCCTGCTCATGGAGCCAGTCAAAGATCGCCAGCGATTTGTTTTTATCGATCATCGCCCGTTCGGTAATTTCGAGCACCACATTGAAGTGGTTGGCGGGCATGGCGGCGGCAAACTGGCGGATATCGTCCTGAAAACCATCGGCATGGAGGTGGGCAGGGGAGATATTAAGCCCAAGCTTAGTGCCTGCCGGCAGGATCGTTTTCAGCGTTGGCGCATCACGGGCGATCAATGAGAACAGATGATGGGTGAGCGGGACGATCATTTGCTGGGTTTCGGCGAGGTTAATAAATACGTCCGGAGGGATCTCTCCGCCTATAGGATGTCGCCAGCGCATCAGCACTTCGACGCCGCTGATATGCAGGGTATCGGCTTTTACCACCGGCTGGTAAACAATGTAAAACTGGTTTTTGTTAATCGCCGTCTGTAGCTCTTTTCGTGGGTCGGAGCGCAACGTGAGAATGTAGTAACCAATCAGCCCCGCCAGCAGGCCGCTAACCATCCCCAGCAGGAGGGAGAACTGCATATTCTCCGACAGCCAGCTGTTGGCATAGAGATAGACCTTCAGCGGCAGGCCTTTAATTTCCAACTGGCGAATGGGTTGCGTTGACATGGTCTGCGGGTCAACGAGGCGGTTGTTAAAGGTGGTCAGGGCAAGATTATTCACGACCAGTGCAATACCGCTGAAATCATCCTGGCGGGCGGTATAGAGAAAATAGGGTAGCAGATTGGTATTGACGGAGACGAATACGCCATCCTTTCCGCCGTGCGGGCTACGTATCCACAGAGCCAGAGCGGCACTTTTCGGCATCATGGGCGTCCCAGGCAGGAGCTGCATGTCGACCGCTTTACTGAGGTCCAGTCTGGGAATAAGCTGCGTCAGCGGTGTGTCCATCGGCCCGGTGGCGGAAGAACAGAAGGCCCTGCCATCTTTGACCAGCAGAAAAGCGCGAACGTTTGGGCTGAAGGCCGCCTTGGCGGTCAACCCGGAGGCGATATTTTCACAGTTCTGGTCAACCAGCGGCTGCAGCTCGACCATGGTCTTGTTGAGGTCGTGAAAATAACTCGTCAGAAAGACGCTGATGTTATCGATGACGCTGTCAAAGCGCTCAGATCGACTGTGGTAGATCGCCATAAACTGGATACTACCGACGAGCAGGGCGGCGATGATTCCAATGAGTATGCTGGTCAGCCAGATATTCCGTCGGGGCGATAGATAACGGGTAAGCATAGCCTGTAGTCTGTCCGTGTTAATAAGTTACGCTAATGGGTGATATACCCGTCATACTTCAAGTTACCTGGGTGTTGGCTGCACCCGCGCACCCCAGTCACTTACCTGAGTAGGCTCCTGGGGGTTTACGGCCTTGCCGCCGACAAGCAACTCAAATTATTTTGGGTATACAACATGCTTTTTCTATCGTCACTAAATAGAGATAGCCTATATTGCGGCGTTTACAGGTAAATGGGCAAAAAAAAACACTGCCACAGCAGTGTTTTTTTATCTGAACGTCAGCCAAGGGTAACTGACGGCAGAAGAGATTACGAGCGGCTCAGAACTCGACGCGCTTCGTTATAGCGCTTTTTCCAGTAAGGTTCGTTCATGCTGGAGATGGTCACACCGCTGCTGGTGGAAGCATGTACGAACTGATCGTTACCGATATAAATACCCACATGACGACCCGTAGACCCTGCGCGGAACAGCACTAAATCACCGGTGCGCAGCTGAGAACGAGAAATCGACTTGCCGGAATCTTGCTGCTCAGAGGTTGAGCGCGGCAGTTCCAGGCCAAATTGTTCGCGGAAGGTACGCTGTACGAATGCGGAACAATCAATACCCTTACGGGTGCTGCCACCGAGGCGGTAACGCACGCCTTTCCAGCTGGCATACTGGTCCATCAACTTGGTCTTAACGTTCAAGTTGCTGACCAGCTTTTCAAATTCATCCTGAGAGGCTTGCAGTGATGATAAATCGCCACTACCCACAGCATGCGTCTCAGAATGCATATTCTTCGCGGTACTACTTGTCGAACTACAGGCAGAAAGCAACACTGCCACTGCTATTGCGGGAACCACCCGCAAGATATATCTCAAAATCGGCTGAGATTTGACCATGTTGTTTGTTTTCCCTTGTTGTCCTTAACGACAATGTCGTTATAAAAAATGCCAAACGTGTTAGAGCCTAAATACCTGCCAGCAATGAGACAATTCCTTAAATCCAAATTTGTGGGATAACGCACAAATTTAATTTTGAGCCAGAATATGTTGCTGAAAAGGCAAAACGAGAACGAGATTACCCTATCAAACGGGGGATGGCGAGTGGTTTTGCGCGATTTCTTATAAGAATTTTTGCGTCTAAAAGTGAATCATCGGGAAAGCGCAAAATAGCGTCAATAGTGGGTAAAAAATATGCAATTACTTCATTTGTAAGATGATTAATGTGACACGAAGATGACAAGACCGACAAGAAATGGCGAAAGCCGATAAGGGGACCGAGAACGATCCCTTATGGATAATATTAATAATTTGTAACGGTCGGGTTAATTTTCACCCTTTTTACCCGGCAGCGAGCGATCAAACCAGCCCACCAGAATATCGCTTAATGGCGTCAACAGAACCCAGGGGGCGCCAATCAGCAGGGCAGTTAATGAGCCCACGGCAATATCGGTAAACCAGTGGGCGCCAATCATCACCCGCGGGAAGGCGAAAATAACAAAAATAGCGAGTGCAATCGCCAGTGCCCGGCGGCCAAAATAGCGCCACATAAAGGCGGCGAATATCAGCAGCATCATTCCGTGGTCACCGGGGAAGCTGTCTTTTGAGGCGTCTTTGGTTGGGAAAGAGACGACATCGCTGACTTTCACAATTCCGCTGAACGACAGGGAAGGGCTGGCGCGTTTAACCGGCATCAAATGCTGCGCCAGCTGATTAATAATCACTGCGGAAAGCAGCATCACCAGGCCAATAATAACGATCCGGCGGCGCCCGGCGCTCTGTTCTTTCAGCCAGAAGCTGAGCATCAGGCAGCCCATTGCCAGCAGCGAGCAGCCATCGAAGGCGCGGTTATTGATGATCGCCAGCAGCCAGGCCCAGGCGTGGTTTGTCCCCACACTCTGGTTAAAGAAGTGGAAGATCGCGGAGTCCAGCGGAAACCAGAAACCATGATTCGCAGGCAGATACCACGATAAAAACAGGGTGAAACCGGCGGCGTTAAGCAGCAGGATCAGGGGTAATCGATTTTTTAACATAACGGTCGCGATTTGTGTAAAACGGCGGAAAACATACCCGCCTTAACTTAAACGAAGTTTCAACAAAGAGGCTTGCAACGTGTTCCAGTCGGCCTCGGAAGCGCTAATGAGCTCAATTCGGCTATCCGGCGGCGCCACGTTTTGGGTCTCAATATGCAGGTCAAGCCCCTGGCGATTGATACGGACCAGGCCTTCCGCAATGCGCAACACGCCCTTCACGCGTTCAACCGGCGCCAGACGTGCCCACTCCAGCAGCCCAATAGTATCAAAGGTGGTATCGGCATCAAAAATCCAGCCGCAGGCCTGATAGCCCTGGCCGCTGTTGAGGCTGCGCCGCCAGCGCTGGTGGGCGGGCAGGCTGAGTGCGCCGAGGCCCTTTGCGGAGCCGTGACTGTGCGCATGTTCGGCGCTGGTTGGCAGCGGGGCAACATTACGTCGAGCGTGGTCGAGCAGTGCCGGGTCGATGTTGCCTTGCGTCGCCGCGACATACAGACGTTCACCGGCATGTTCCTGCCACCAGGCCTGAAAGGCCTGCTCGCTGTCTGCCGTTATGCGGTCCGTTTTATTGCTGATAATGATATCAGCAGCGGCAAGCTGATCGCGGAAGTTATCGTTCGCCATCACTTTGCTGTCCAACAGCTGGCGTGGGTCCAGCACGCACAGTGTGGCGCGCAGATCGATCCACGGTTCGTAGACGGCGGCGGTGAGGATATCGAGAATTTGTTTCGGGTGTCCGAGCCCGGTAGGTTCAATCAGCAGGCGATCCGGTTTCCCCTGGCGCAGCAGGGTGTTCAGCCCAACCTGCATCGGCAGGCCGTTGACGCAGCACATGCAGCCACCGGGGATCTCTTTGAGTAGCGCACCGCTTTCGGCCAGTAAGGCCCCATCGATGCCCACTTCGCCAAACTCATTAACCAGCACGGCCCATTTTTCATCTGCAGGCTTATGGGCCAGCAGATGAAGAATCGAGGTCGTCTTACCGCTGCCGAGAAACCCCGTGATCAAGTTTGTTTTGGTCACATTTTCTCCAGGATACAAATGTAATGTTGTAACAGTTGCGACTATCCTGACGAAAAAATGACGAAAAGAGAAGAGGAAGCGCGGGCAGAAAAAAATTCTGCCCGCTAAACAGCAGAAATTGTTAAATCTGTACCACCGTAGCGATGGCCTGGCGAGCGCCAGAGATCGACAGCTGATGCCAGGCGGCAGTAATGTCTGCGACAAATTGCGCATTGCGCGGCAGGTCGCGGCCAAAGATCTCTTCCAGCGAGAGCAGCGCGCTAACACGATCCTCTTCACGACTGCCGGCGACCAGAGCCTGAATCTTCTCAGATAGCGGGTCACGCACATCAATAGCCTGACCGGCATCGTCCACGCCGCTGACGTAACGCATCCAGCCGGCGACACCAAGCGCCAGTAACGGCCACTGACTGCCACGCTCGAGGTGCACGCGAATGCCGTCCAGCATGCGCTGTGGAAGCTTCTGGCTGCCGTCCATTGCGATTTGCCAGGTGCGATGTTTGAGCGCCGGGTTAGCAAAACGGGCGATCAGGCTGTCGGCATAGGCCGTCAGGTCGACGTTCTCGATGGTCAGCGTCGGCGCCTGTTCATCAAGCATTAAGCGGCGAGCGGCGGTGCGCAGGACTTCATCCTGCATACAGTCGCTGATATGCGCATGCCCTGCCAGGTAGCCAAGATAAGCCAGGAACGAATGGCTACCGTTGAGCATCCGTAGTTTCATCTGTTCCCACGGCAGCACATTGTCGGTCATCTGCACGCCGGCGGTTTCCCACGCCGGGCGACCGGCAACGAAGTTGTCTTCGACGACCCACTGAATAAACGGCTCACAGCTGATGGCGCAAGGGTCTTCAACCCCCAGCGCGGCGCGGATTTCAGCCAGCGACTCGTCGGTAGCGGCAGGCACGATACGGTCCACCATGGTGCCGGGGAAGCTGACGTGCCCGGCAATCCACTGTGCCAGTTCCGGGCTGCGCTTTTGCGCCATGCCGAGGACGGCATTTTTAACGACGTGCCCGTTATCAGGAATGTTATCGCAGGAGAGAACCGTAAACGGCGCCAGGCCCCGTTCACGACGGCGTGACAGCGCTTCGACCAGAATGCCCGGGACCGACTGCGGCAGCGTCGGGTTTTCCAAATCGTGAATAATCCGCGGCTGTGTCAGATCCAGTGAACCGGTGGCAGGGTCAATGCAGTAACCTTTCTCGGTGATGGTCAGTGAGACGATAGCAACCTGCGGCTCGCAGAATTTCTCAATAATGGCAGGCAGCGAATCTAGTTTGGCGTTCAGGCACTCGTGAACTGCGCCCACGACAATGGGCTGATTGCCTGCGGCCCCTTTTTCCAGCACGGTGAACAGGTGGTCCTGCTGGCGAAGCTGGCTCATTATCTTATCGCCGCTGAACAGACTAATTTCACAGATCCCCCAGTCTCCGCCGCCGGCGTTGAGTACCCGATCCGTTAACAGGGCCTGGTGTGCGCGGTGAAAGGCGCCAAAACCAAAGTGCACAATACGCGAACGCAGCTGACTGCGATCATACTGAGGGAGTTGCACGTTTTCTGGCAGCGTAGCTGTCGCAATAGTCGTCATTCTTTATACACCTGATTAACCAATGATTAACAAGGTCAGTGTAAAGTTATATGACAACAAATTAAATTGGTAAGCCGTATTTATCCGCTTAGTGTGAGCTTGATCAATCAATACAGCGGGATTCATTGATCCTTTACGATAAGCCTGTATGGTAGTCGTCATTGATGTTGAGGTTATTGGTATAACAACTTTGAGAGGGCATAGCGATGGAGCAAACCTGGCGTTGGTATGGACCGAACGATCCGGTATCGCTTGATGATGTACGACAGGCGGGCGCAACTGGGGTAGTCACGGCACTGCACCATATTCCTAACGGTCAGGTCTGGCCGGTTGAAGAAATTCAACAGCGTAAGGCGCTGCTGGCGGAAAAAGGACTGACCTGGTCAGTCGTGGAAAGCATTCCGGTGCACGAAGAGATTAAAACCCATAGCGGGCAGTGTGCGACCTGGATTGCCAACTACCAGCAGAGCATTCGCAACCTCGCAGCCTGCGGGATTGATACAGTGTGCTACAACTTCATGCCGATTCTCGACTGGACGCGTACCGATCTGGAATACCAGCTGCCGGACGGTTCGAAAGCGCTGCGTTTTGACCAAATCGCCTTTGCGGCATTTGAGCTGCATATTCTTAAGCGTCCCGGCGCCGAAGCGGACTATAGCGAAGAAGAGCAGCGCCAGGCGCAGGCCCGGTTTGCGGCGATGAGCGCGGCGGAAATTGATAAGCTGACCCGTAACATCATTGCTGGTTTACCCGGTGCTGAAGAGGGCTATACCCTCGACCAGTTCCGCGCGCGTCTGGCGGAATACGATCATATTAATAAAGCGCAGCTGCGCGATAACATGGCCGTGTTCCTGCGGGCCATCGTGCCGGTGTGTGAAGAAGTCGGCGTACGGTTGGCCGTGCACCCGGACGATCCGCCGCGCCCAATCCTCGGCCTGCCGCGTATCGTCTCGACTATCGAAGATATGCAGTGGCTGAAAGAGACCGTGGACAGCATCAACAACGGCTTTACGATGTGTACCGGTTCTTACGGCGTGCGTGCCGATAACGACCTGGTGAAAATGGTCGAAACCTTTGGCGACCGTATCCACTTTACTCATCTGCGTTCCACCTGCCGCGAAGAGAACCCGAAAACCTTCCATGAAGCGGCGCACCTGACCGGCGACGTCAACATGGTGGCGGTGGTGAATGCGATTTTGAGCGAAGAGCTGCGCCGTAAACGCGCCGGCGATCTGCGTCCGATCCCGTTCCGTCCGGATCACGGTCACCAGATGCTGGACGATCTGCGTAAGAAAACCAACCCGGGTTATTCGGCAATTGGCCGTCTGAAAGGGATGGCGGAAGTGCGCGGCGTTGAGCTGGCACTGAAGATGACGAAGTACCCGGAACTGCTGTAATTTCAGCAGCCGGAAAATCAAAAGGACAGCCTGAGGCTGTCCTTTTTGCTATTGGCGTTGTGCTGCGCCGGGCGTAATTAGTCGGCGCGACCCATATAGCGGCTTTCTTCGATATGGATACGAATTTTCTCGCCGGTGGTCAGGTATTCCGGAACCTGAATCACCAGGCCGGTGCTCATGGTCGCCGGTTTGGTGCGGGAGCTGGCGGAAGCGCCTTTAATGCCCGGTGCCGTTTCGACGATTTCCAGGTCCACGGTCTGCGGCAGTTCCAGCGCCAGCAGCTGACCATCCCAGGTGAGAACCTGCATGTCAGGCATGCCGCCTTCCGGAATAAACAGCAGCTCTTCTTCAATCTGCTCTTTGGTGAAGGTATACGGCGTGTAATCTTCTTTATCCATAAACACGTACTCGTTGCCATCAACATAAGAGAAGTCAACGAAGCGGCGGGTCAGGGTCACGGTATCGACGATATCGTCGCCTTTGAAGCGCTCTTCCACTTTCAGGCCGGTACGCACGTCGGAGAAACGCATTTTGTACAGCGTTGCTGCGCCACGGGCGCTCGGTGACTGAATATCAATATTTTTCACAATCAGCAGCTTGCCGTTGTAATTCAGCACCATACCTTTTTTAATTTCATTCGCTCTTGGCATTGCAGTAATCCTGTGACTTAACGGTTCAAAAAATATCGCGTAAAACTACTCGTGCCGGGCCTTTCAGGCAAGAGGAATTCGCGAGTTTTGCTATCTCTGGGCAAAACGTTTAGGCTGAGCCGTGAACCGCAATATCAAGAGAGTCATGTATGGAATGTCGTATCGATTGCGGTGCCTGCTGTATCGCCCCTTCTATTTCATCCCCGATCCCAGGAATGCCCAACGGCAAGCCTGCTAACACGCGCTGTATCCAGCTTTCAGCCAATAATCTGTGCAACATCTTTACGTCGCCGCTCAGGCCGAAAGTTTGCGCGAGCCTGCAGCCGGTTCTGGAGATGTGTTCGACGGATCGTGATGCTGCTATGACGTATCTGATTCATCTGGAGTCCAGTACAGCACCATAAGTATTGGTAGTACAGCAATCCAGACAGACTCACAATGAATGGACAATGCCACCACCATCCCTGGCGGCGGCTAGCCTGCAACAAACTCAGACGGCAACGTCGCGACGAGGGATACTGGTACGTTGTTGAATTTCCCAGTTGGCGGCAAGACCTACTTGCACATCAGAGGGTGCTAGCATTTCACGGCCACGAATCAAATCCGCTGCGCGTTCTGCCAGCATAATCGTCGGTGCGTTCAGGTTGCCGTTAGGTTCGGTCGGGAACACCGATGAATCCACTACCCGAACCCCTTGCAGGCCATGAACACGCAGTTCGGAATCGACCACCGCGAGGCTGTCTTCACCCATCTTGCAAGAACCACACGGGTGCATGGTACTTTCCATATTGGCCCGCACAAAAGCATCGATCTCTGCGTCTGTTTTCACATTCGGGCCTGGGGCCAGTTCCACACCACGGAAGCTGTCCATTGCTTGCTGGCCAATGACTTCACGCGTCAGGCGCACACACCGGCGGAAGCCTTCACGGTCTTCTTCGCGCTCCAGATAGTTAAAACGGATTTCCGGGTGCTGATAAGGGTTGGCAGAACGTACACGCACATAGCCACGGCTTTTGGGTTTATTGGGGCCAGTCAGCACCATAAAACCGTGTCCTTTTAACGGTTTATCGCCGTCATAGCGCATTGCCGCAGGCAGGAAGTGGAACTGGATATCAGGCCAGCGTAAGCCTTTAGCTGAGCGGATAAACCCGCCGGCTTCAAAATGGTTGCTGGCCCCTAAACCGTCTTTGAACAATAACCAGCGCAGGCCAATCATTGCCTTAGAGAACAGCCCCATTTTGCTGTTGAGCGACACCGGCTCTTTACATTCGAATTGGATGTAAATTTCGGCGTGATCTTGCAAGTTTTCCCCCACGCCGGGTAAGTCGTGTTTCACCTCAATGCCAGCGTTACGCAGCACGTTGGCCGGGCCGATACCGGAACGTTGAAGCAGGTGAGGGGAACCGATAGGACCTGAGGAGACTATCACCTCACGGGTGCAGTGCACGATGTGGACGACCCCGTTTTGCTCATATTCAACACCCACTACACGCTTGCCTTCGAGCACCAGTTTACGGCTCATTGCATTGGTGATGACGCTCAGGTTTGGACGCGCCATTGCCGGGCGCAAATAGGCGTTTGCCGTCGACCAGCGCACGCCATTTTTGACCGTCATATGCATGGCGCCAAAGCCTTCTTGCATGTAGCCGTTGGTATCTTCGGTTTTTATGTAACCTGCCTGTGTGCCTGCTTCTACCCAGGCACCATACAGTGGGTTTTGCATATTGTTGCCGTTGTTGGTGCTAAGCGGACCTTCTGAGCCTCGGTACTCATCACCACCAAATTTGAAGCTCTCCGCTTTACGGAAATACGGCAAACAGTTGCGGTAACCCCAGTTTTTTGCCCCTAGCGACTCCCATTCATCGAAGTCATAGGCATGACCACGAATATAAACCAGGCCGTTTATTGACGACGACCCACCCAGCACTTTGCCACGAGGACAGTGCAGGCGGCGGCCATCCAGATACGGCTCGGGTTCGGTTTCATAGTGCCAGTTAAATTTTTTGGTGTTCATCGGTAGCGAGAACGCGCTCGGCATCTGAATGATGATGCTCTTATCACTCCCACCGAATTCAATCACCAATACCTTGACGCCTGGGTCTTCTGTCAGACGATTTGCCAGTACACAGCCTGCGGACCCGGCACCGACGATGATGTAATCATATCGTTTGGTAGACATAATATTTTGCTCCATTTTGGTTCTGGACAACCGCCTCAGGCACTTTTTTTCGTCCCGGTGGTGTACTCAGGCATAGTGGTTTCGATATGTGCAATTACCGTCTCTTCATGATGCAAATTGAGTGAGCGGCAGGCTATGTAGTAGGTGATGCTTGAGACAATAAGCCCGACAAGCCACGCCAAATCTACGCTGCCCATGGCCCTGGCCATCGGGCCGATGAACACTTCCCGGCTACCATCAAAGATGCAAAAGAAGGGGATCATCGCCGCAAAACCGACCAGGTAAGACAGCAAACCGCGCACCCCCCAACGGCCATAAATGTTGTCGTGCGGCAAGAAGAAATGTGGAATGGCATAGCGGCCACGGCGCACGAAGAAATAGTCGGTGAGGTTGACCGCCGTCCACGGCACCAGAAAGTAAAGCATCACCACCAGATAGATGTTGAGTACCGACAAACCGGAGCCCGAGTTGTAGATGCTCATGGCCACGCCCAGTTGCAAAAACACCACGAAGATAATCGCCACCACGCGTGCTTTAGCCGTCGGTTCTATCTTCTTAAAGGAGTCAACGCTGGTGATGGTGGTGAGTTTGGCGCTGTAGATGTTCATCGCGATAACGGGCAGGAAGGCCAGGATGGTGATGGCGACCACAACCGTACCCAGATGCGGCGCAAAGCCCGCACCCACCGCGTTAAGGGCGACCAGCACATTGGTGGCCTGCAGATGGGCCGCCAACCAGCCGCCGACCGAAATCATCCATGCACCCGACAGCGATGCCCCTAAAAACACCGCTGCGATAAGCTTGCCGCTAGAGGTGTTTTTCGGTAGGTAGCGTGAATAATCAGAAACATACGGCGCATAGGCGATGTTATAACTGGCTGCTGCCGCAAACTGGGCAATAAAACCGGTCCAGTTAAAGCCTAACCGCGAGCCCTGAACGGCACCTTCTATCGCTGGCGCGTCATGCACCCAGCCCATCAGCACCGCAAGGGTAACCAGACCGTACAACGGCAGCGACAAATACAGTGACCATTTAAAGGTTTTGTGCATCCAGTCGTGACCGAGAATAGCCAGAATGGTGGCAGGCACAGTGACCGCGAGAGCGACCTGTATCGGGTCCCAACTGAAGAGGGTTTTTAGCCCCTGCATCATCAGCACCAGGTTGACGATATTAAAGCCTGCAAACACGAACAGCGTGGCAATTAATACCAGCACTACCCCCCGGTAACCAAACTGGGCGCGTGACTGAATCATCTGCGGCAGCCCGAGGTGTGGTCCTTGTGAACCATGGAAGGCCATGAACAAAGTGCCGAACATGATGCCCAGCGTTCCGCCGATGGTGGTCCAAATCGAATCAAGCCCGACACTCGGCCCGACAAAGCCGATGGTCATGGTAAAGAAGGTAAAGTTGCCGACAAACCAGAAAGGCCCCTGGCTTGAGAGCTTATCGGTGCGTTCATGTTCTGGCACAAAATCTATTGAGCGTCCTTCGATAGTGCTTTGCTCGCTGTAGCTCCCTTTCACGGCTGTTGATTGCGTTTGCATGATGTACCCCATGAGCAATAAGGGTGAAGCAATAAAATTCATCAAGCCAGCCACTGGCCTGTCCGCGTTTATTTCGCCACTGCCCCCCAGGCGAGCAGCATCATGCTGAAAGCCCGGGCGGGTGTATGGCATTACGACGGTAGCGTTATCCATACGGTTTTGGTTTCCATCAGATAGTCGAGTTGTTCAGGCCCGAGGTCCTTACCAAAACCAGACTCTTTGTAACCACCAAACGGAAGGGCCGGGTCGATGGTACTGTGCGCGTTCACATACACTGAACCGGCTTTGAGCTTTGGAATCAGGGTGTGTACGCCGGCAAGATCGTTGGAATAAATGGCGGCGGCCAGCCCATAGGGCGAATCGTTGGCAAGGGTAATGGCTTCCTCGATGGTATCGAACGGGGCGGTTACCAGTACCGGGCCGAAGATCTCTTCCTGGACAATGCGCATTTCATTGCGGCAGTGGGCAAAGATGGTTGGCTCAACAAAGAAGCCGTTTCCTGGCTGCGGGCGGCCACCGTAGTACAGCGTCGCGCCTTCGTTAATGCCCGCTTCAATGTAAGACAGCACGGTGTCTTTTTGTCTGGCGGATACCAGCGGGCTGATGAAGCACTCTTCGTCCAAACCCGGCGCCATTTTTAGCGTCGCGGTATAGTCGGCAAGCACTGCCAGAAACTTGTCATAAATACTGCGGTGAATATAGGCACGCGTACCGGCATCGCACACCTGACCGGAGTTAAAAAACACGCCGTTGGCAACAGCCTGGGCAGCCGCCGGGATATCGGCATCTTCTAATACCAGAACCGGAGATTTACCGCCCAGCTCAAGGGTGACACGCTTGATATTTTCAACCGCAGTCTGCCCGACGGCCCGGCCAACAGGAGTTGAACCGGTGAAGGTGACTTTATCAATACCTGGGTGGCTGGTCATCGCCGCACCAATCACGCTGCCGTACCCGGTGATGATATTTACTACGCCGTCCGGGATACCCGCTTCCTGGACCAATTCTGCAAAGCGCAATGTTGAGAGCGAAGTAAGCTCCGCAGGTTTAATTACCGCGGTACAACCGACCGCCAATGCTGCCGCCAGTTTCCATGCCATGGTCTGGAGCGGGAAATTCCACGGCACAATGGCAGCCACTACGCCAAGCGGCTCTTTGCGGGTATAGGCCAGATAATTGCCTGGCAGCGATGGCTCGACGGTGCGGCCATGCAGTTTAGAGGCCCAGCCGGCAAAATAGCGGAAGGTATCAATAGTGCCCTGGATATCAACAGCACGCGCCTGGGCTACTGATTTACCCATATCGATGGACTCAATTTCAGCCAGTTCATCGGCGTTGGCTTCAATCAGATCAGCCAGACGGTGCATCAGGCGCTCACGTTCAAGAGGCTTCAGGCCACGCCACTCACCGTGGTCAAACTGATGGCGGGCGGCGGCTACCGCACGGTCAAGATCGGCGGTGGTTGCAAGTGGAATCGTGGTGAGCACGCCTTGGGTGGACGGCTCGATGACCGCACTCACTTCACCGCTGCTTCCCGTTACCCACTGGCCGCCAATGAACATTTTCTGCGGTTTAGTCAAAAAGCGCCGGGTTGTCTCGGAGATACCGTATTGGTCGAGATACTGTTGTACTGTTGCGTCCATTTGCAGGTCCTCTTTTTTTATACCCGAATTTTGCCCCCCGGGTTTGGGGGAGGGGAAAGGTGGTGGCAACACCACACCGAATGTAGTTAGCGATACCGGGCTTGTTTGCGCTCATGGAAAATGAAACCAATGCTGTTCATCAGTAACTGGGCAGCAAGAATCGAGGTCACGCCCGTTGGGTCATAAGCCGGGGCGACTTCCACCAAATCCATACCGATAACGTTGCCGCCACTGCGTTTAGCGAGTGCCTGAATGATTTCCAGCACCTCGTAATACTGGAAGCCGCCATGACTTGGTGTGCCTGTGCCCGGTGCGATAGACGGGTCGAAACCGTCAATATCAATGGTCAGGTAGTAGTTACAGCCCACTGGGATTTGTGCGAGTACCCCCTCAGTGCCTAAACGGCGCACATCACGAACTGACAGGATGTTGGATCCCGCTGCACGTGCGGAGTCATAGTCGCTGCGGTTAGATGAAGAGACATTACGAATGCCCAACTGGGTCATGCCGACGATATGGTCCATTTCTGAGGCGCGGCGTAACGGGCTGCCATGGCCATAGCGCACACCGT
The DNA here is from genome assembly GCF_051131735.1 of Klebsiella sp. B345. NCBI lineage: Bacteria > Pseudomonadati > Pseudomonadota > Gammaproteobacteria > Enterobacterales > Enterobacteriaceae > Klebsiella > Klebsiella sp. B345. Next base: position 1,427,691 of record NZ_CP180443.1, on the reverse strand, counting down.
GGCGTTCATCGACAAAATCAAGGTGGGCATCGAAATGGACGATGTGAACCGGACCCAGACCTTCGTAGGCTTTGATGACCGGGGCGTGTATTGAATGGTCGCCACCCAAAACAATCGGCATGGCACCGGAGGCAAGAATTTTACGCACTGCCAGTTCAATATTGGCGTTACTGCTCACCATATCGGTATGGACGATATCCGCATCACCCACATCAACCATGCGCACCTGGTCTTCAGTCAGGTAGAGCACATCATCTTCATGGTCATAAGCACCGGCATGGCCGAATGAAAATAACGTGGACGCCTCACGAATACTGCGTGGTCCAAAACGGGCACCAGAACGCCATTGGGTGCCCATATCATTGGGTGCGCCGAGAATAGCGACATCAGCATCTATTTCTTCCCAATTAAGGCAAACCGGCGATTTGGCAAAAGTACAATGCCCGACAAATGGCAAATTTAATCGCCCTGTCTCATAGTTATTGTTTCCCATTTTTTCCCCCATTCTCTGTGGATATTCTGACGCGACCTGGCACAGGTTTATTTGCCATGGCATTGACTATGGACAACAATTCGAGGGATAAAAATAGAAAATATCAGATGTTCATATCGGTAATTCCGAAGCAATTTGTTAAGGGAGCAAAGCGTGAATCAACTGCAAAATATTGATCTTAAGTTGCTGAGAATTTTCATGACAATTGTGAACTGCAACGGTTTTTCAGCCGCGCAGGCCGCATTAAATGTCAGTCAATCCACCATCAGCGAACAGATGACCAGTCTTGAAACGCGGCTTGGCGTCAAATTGTGTGAAAGAGGGCGTAGCGGCTTTCGTCTTACCGAACATGGCGCGGCCACTTACGAGGCAGCACAACGCTTGTTGCAGGCAGTGGACACGTTCTGTATGGATACCTCTGCGCTTAAGCAGCATATTTCAGGCAGGCTTTATCTGGGCATTATTGATAATACGGTTACCGACAGTGGCAGCGTGCTGTCACGGGCGTTGCGTGGGTTCGTCTCGCATGGCCACGACGTGCAGCTGGATATTTACATCGGCACCCCCGCGGAGCTTGAAGCCCGTGTGCTGGATGGGCGCCTACATGTCGCGATAGGCCATTTCCCGTTTGAGGTTGCCGGGTTGTCATATAATTATATATATGATGAGCCAGATGGCCTGTATTGCAGTTGTTATCATCCCCTGTTCAATAACTTACCCAGTGGTGAAGCGCTTATTGAAACGATCCGTGATAGTCAAATAGTGGCGCGGAGTTTCTTGCAACAGCGCGATTTGCAATTACTTAAATCAGGCAGTGCGGCGGCAACGGTGGATAATGTTGAGGCTCAGGCTATTTTAATTCTGACCGGTGCTTATATCGGTTTCTTGCCAATGCATTATGCTCGCCAATGGGTGGATTCTGGCCAAATGCACCAGATTGTGCCGGAGCAATTTGGTTCGAAATGGCCTTTTTCTTCAATAACCAAGCGCACGACCACACAACCCGCCGTGCTGCGCGTGTTTATGGAAGCGTTGATGAATCATGCACATCATATTTCGGTTTGATATTTGAATTGCCGCCGATCATTTAGATATTTTCTTTTATTAGCAGCGGTATCAAGTCCGGGATTATATCGGTTTACAATGTTAAGGGCTGTATCATGGTATATTCGGCAAGCCAGCAAACACCCGTTGGGTTCAGCGGTCGTCCGACAGCCTGTACAGCATCTTTACCGCGTTATTAAGGCCATCAGTGTGCGTCAGCCTGCAGCGGGCGCAATGTGCCCGACCAGCCGCGAGGCGGTCTTAAAACGCGAAGCGAGCACCGCGCCTTAAACGTCTTTAATCCGCCACAGGCAGGCTAGTGAAGCCACGCCCATGCCAAGGGCTATCCAGAACACCGCGTGATAGCTCCAGATTTCCGCCACTACACCGGCCAGTGAGCCGGCGATAATCCAGCCAACGCGAGTGGTATTGGTATACAGCGTAGTGGCCGCACCGGCCTGGCCCGGCATCAGGTCCTGGAAATAGAGCATGCCAATACCGGCAAGAATACCGATGAAGATCGCGTTCAGCACCTGCATTGCCAGCAGTAAAGCAGGGGTATGCACCAGCAGCATGCCAACGTAAAACAGTACTCCCGCCACCGCCGCAAGGCGCATCAGAAAACGTTTACCAAAGCGCCTCGCGTAATAGCCGGCGATCAGCATGGTCGGGATCTCCAGCCCGGCAGCGGTCCCCATCATCAACCCGGCCAGCTTCTCAGAGAGATGCAGCTCATTAATGATGTAAAGCGGCATATTAATAATGTACAGGCTGTTAATGCCCCACATTAATGTGCAGACGCTGAACAGCAGCAGCGCATCGCGACGATGAGTGCGCGGCGCTTCCAGATGACCGACAACCGCCTGTTTCTCTTTGCGCATGCTGGGCAGAAACCACCAGACCATCGCCCCGCAGACCACAAAAGCGATGGCGGCGCAGAGATACATCACGGTGAAGCCAAAACCCATCGCCAATGCGTAGGCCAGCGGCGGGCCGATAACCCATGCGAGGGAGACCTGGGCGCGCAGAATCGAGCTGAACATGACCGCTTCACGACCGGTTTTATCGGCATGCTCACGGGCAAGGGCGAACATTTGTGGGTTGGCGGTGGAGCCGAAGCTGCTGAGGAACACGCCGACGAACAGCAGAACAAAGTAGTTACGGTTCCAGGCGAACAGCAGGCAGGCGAGGATCCCGAGCAGGCAGCAGACGACGATGAGCTGCTTACGATCGCCCTGGCGATCCGAGCGTCCGGCGAGAAACTGGCTGACCATGATCCCGATGACCGCGCTGCCGGTAAAAAAGAAGCCAACCATCGCCGGGCGGACATGTACCTCATTGGTCAGAAACAGGCTCAGGGTCGGCGTTTGTAAGGCGCCGGCAATGCCTGTCAGGAACGCAACAATCAGGAAGGCAGAAGAGGTTAAATCGAACCCACGACGAGGGAGGGCGGTGCTACTGTTTTGCATGTGCGGCTATCTGTGTGGGTGAGTGCAGCGGAGTTTACGCCGCGCGTCAGAAAATGAACAGTAGTATGGTATCAAAAAATAAAAAGCAGTTTCAAATTAGAAACTTCAGCAAAATGCTGACGCCAGGCTGAATTCCACACCATGGCTTCAGCAAAAATGTGCAGTAGCTCTAAATTCTGTTATCAGGATGCTAACAGAACTTGCGCGGTGGGTAAGAAAGGTACAGACTCATTGAAACGTTTCAGCGTCATCGGGAATATCTCTGTCAGGAAGATGGCGCTTTTTTTCTCAAAGCAGCTGAAACGATTCAACTCAGCAGGAGAGGAGAACCATGTTCCAGTTATCTGTGCAGGATATTCATCCCGGCCAGCAGGCCGGTAATAAAGAAGAGGCAATTCGTCAGGTTGCAGCCGCGCTGGTTAGCGCAGGTAACGTGGCGGAAGGCTACCTCAACGGGATGCTGGCTCGCGAGCAGCAGACCTCCACTTTCCTGGGCAACGGCATTGCTATCCCTCACGGGACGACCGACACCCGCGACCAGGTGCTGAAAACCGGTGTACAGGTTTATCAATTCCCGCAGGGCGTGGCCTGGGGCGAAGGGCAGACCGCCTACGTGGCGATCGGCATTGCCGCCAGCTCTGACGAACACCTTGGCCTGCTGCGTCAGCTGACGCACGTGCTCAGCGATGATTCTGTGGCCGAGCAGCTTAAGTCAGCGACCACCGCTGAAGAACTGCGCGCCCTGCTGATGGGTGAAAAGCAGAGCGAAGTGCTGAAACTGGATAATGACACACTGAGCCTTGATATCGTTGCCAGCGACCTGATGACCTTACAGGCGCTGAACGCCGCGCGTCTGAAAGAAGCCGGTGCCGTTGACGCGACCTTTGTCAGCCGCACGATTAATGATAAGCCGCTGAACCTTGGACAGGGCATCTGGCTGAACGACAGCGCAGAAGGCAACCTGCGCAGCGCGGTTGCCGTGAGCCGTGCCGCCAATACCTTCACCAGCGATGAGCAGCCGGTCTCCCTGCTGATCACCGTGGCGATGGCCGATGAACAGCCCACCGCGGTGCTGAACCGCCTGAGCAATCTGCTGATCGACAAAAAAGCTGACCGTCTGCTGACATCCGATGGCGCAACCCTGCTGGCGTTGCTGACCAGCGATGATGCCATTGCCGACGACGTGCTGAGCGCTGAATTTGTGGTGCGCAACGAGCACGGGCTGCATGCCCGTCCTGGCACCATGTTAGTGAACACCATCAAACAATTTTCCAGCGACATTACCGTCACTAACCTCGACGGTTCCGGCAAGCCAGCCAACGGCCGCAGCCTGATGAAAGTCGTGGCGCTGGGTGTGAAGAAAGGTCACCGTCTGCGCTTTACCGCGCAGGGTGAAGATGCGCAACAAGCGCTGGATGCGATTGGCGAAGCTATCGCCGCAGGCCTTGGGGAGGGCGCATAAATGAGCAGACGTGTAGCAACAATTACTTTAAACCCGGCATATGACCTGGTGGGTTTTACGCCAGAAATTGAACGCGGCGAAGTGAACCTGGTTCGTACCACCGGTTTGCATGCGGCCGGTAAAGGCATCAACGTGGCGAAAGTGCTGAAAGATCTCGGCATTGACGTCACCGTCGGGGGCTTCCTCGGTAAAGACAACCAGGATGGTTTTCAGCAACTGTTCAGTGAGCTGGGCATTGCCAACCGTTTCCAGGTGGTGCAGGGCCGTACCCGTATCAACGTCAAGCTGACGGAAAAAGATGGCGAAGTGACAGATTTTAACTTCTCCGGTTTTGAAGTTACCCCGGCCGACTGGGAACGCTTCGTCAATGATTCGCTGAGCTGGCTGGGTCAGTTCGATATGGTGTGCGTCAGCGGCAGCCTGCCGTCCGGCGTCAGCCCGGAAGCCTTCACCGACTGGATGGTGCGCCTGCGCAGCCAGTGCCCATGTATTATCTTTGATAGCAGCCGTGAAGCGTTGGTCGCCGGTCTGAAAGCCGCACCGTGGTTGGTGAAACCGAACCGTCGTGAGCTGGAAATCTGGGCTGGTCGCAAGCTGCCGGACATGAAAGACGTGATTGACGCGGCCCATGCGCTGCGCGAGCAGGGGATTGCCCATGTGGTTATTTCTCTTGGCGAAGAGGGCGCGCTGTGGGTTAACGCCTCCGGGGAATGGATCGCGAAACCGCCTTCAGTGGAAGTGGTCAGCACCGTGGGTGCCGGCGATTCCATGGTTGGTGGCCTGATCTACGGCCTGCTGATGCGTGAATCCAGCGAACATACTTTACGCCTGGCGACCGCCGTGGCGGCACTGGCGGTTAGCCAGAGTAATGTTGGTATTACCGATCGTACCCAGTTGGCCGCAATGATGGCGCGCGTCGACTTAAAACCCTTTAATTAACAGCAGGAGAGGCATAATGAAAACGCTGCTGATTATTGATGCCGGACTTGGCCAGGCCCGCGCCTATATGGCGAAAACCCTGCTGAGCACCGCCGCGCCAAAAGCGCATCTTGAACTGACAGACAATCCGAACGATGCCGAACTGGTAATCGTCCTTGGCACCGCGTTGCCAGCCGACAGCTCGCTGAACGGTAAGCAGGTGTATCTTGGCGATATCAATCGCGCCGTGGCACATCCTGAACTGTTCCTCAGCGAAGCGAAAGGCCACGCAACCGCGTACACCGCACCTGCCGCAGCGGCATTGCCGGCGGCAACCGGTGGCGCAAAACGCATTGTGGCGATTACCGCTTGCCCGACCGGCGTTGCGCATACCTTTATGGCGGCTGAAGCCATTGAAACTGAAGCCAAAAAACGCGGCTGGTGGGTAAAAGTCGAAACCCGCGGTTCCGTGGGTGCCGGCAATGCGATAACCCCAGAAGAAGTCGCTCAGGCGGATCTGGTGGTTGTTGCGGCCGACATTGAAGTGGATCTGGCAAAATTTGCCGGTAAGCCGATGTATCGCACCACCACCGGCCTGGCGCTGAAGAAAACCGCGCAGGAGCTGGATAAAGCCGTTGTGGAAGCGAAACCATATCAGCCTTCGGGCCAGAGCAGCCAGGCTGACTCCGCGAAGAAAGAGGGGGGCGGCGCCTATCGTCACCTGCTGACCGGCGTATCCTATATGCTGCCGATGGTGGTTGCCGGTGGTCTGTGTATCGCGCTCTCCTTCGCCTTTGGTATCAAAGCGTTCGAAGTCAAAGATACCCTGGCAGCCGCGCTGATGCAGATCGGCGGTGGTTCAGCCTTTGCGCTGATGGTACCGGTACTGGCGGGCTTTATTGCCTTCTCGATTGCTGACCGTCCTGGCCTGACGCCGGGTCTGATCGGCGGTATGCTAGCGGTCAGCGGCGGTTCCGGTTTTATCGGCGGGATCATCGCCGGTTTCCTTGCCGGTTACGTCGCGAAACTGATCAGCACCAAATTAAAACTGCCGCCGAGCATGGAAGCGCTGAAACCGATCCTGATCATTCCGCTGGTTTCCAGCCTGATCGTCGGCCTGGCGATGATCTACCTGATTGGTAAACCGGTTGCCGGTATTCTGGCAGGCCTGACCCACTGGCTGCAAACGATGGGTACGGCGAACGCCGTCCTGCTGGGCGCTATCCTTGGGGCAATGATGTGTACCGATATGGGTGGCCCGGTGAACAAAGCGGCCTACGCTTTCGGTGTCGGCCTGTTGAGTACCCAAACCTACGCCCCGATGGCGGCCATCATGGCGGCCGGTATGGTACCACCGCTGGCGATGGGTATCGCGACCCTGGTTGCCCGTAACAAGTTTGATAAGGGCCAACGTGAAGGGGGCAAAGCGGCGCTGGTACTGGGCCTGTGCTTTATCTCTGAAGGGGCGATTCCGTTCGCTGCTCGTGACCCGATGCGCGTCTTGCCATGCTGTATCGTTGGCGGCGCGGTAACAGGTGCTATCTCCATGGCGATTGGTGCCAAACTGATGGCGCCGCACGGCGGTCTGTTTGTGCTGCTGATCCCTGGCGCGATTACCCCTGTGTTGGGTTACCTGCTGGCGATTATTGCCGGTACTCTGGTGGCCGGCCTCTCTTACGCGGTGGTGAAACGTCCGGAAGTTCAGACCGTTGAAAAAGCGGCCTGAGTGAAGTACTGATTGACTAAAAAGGGCCGATGATTCGGCCCTTTTTTGATCCCGCCGTTTATGACGGTGACGGGGTGTCGGCCATTATCAGGCCGAAGCTTCTTCCGTCTGCTGCGCCCGCAGCCAGGCAATCTCTTCCGCCCAGATATCCGGGTTAATGGTTTCCAGAATCAGCGGGATGCCGTCAAACCGGTTGTCCTGCATGATCCAGCGGAACGCATCGTGGCCAATATTGCCTTCACCGAGGCTGTGATGGCGGTCAACGCGGCTGCCGAAGGCGCTTTTGGCATCGTTAAGGTGCATGCCGCGCAGATAGCGGAAGCCGACAATGCGCTCGAAATCTGCAAAGGTCTTCTCACACTCCTCGGCGCTGCGTAGGTCATAACCGGCGGCAAAGGCGTGGCAGGTATCAATGCACACCCCGACGCGGGATTTATCTTCGACGCCGTCGATGATGGCCGCGAGATGTTCAAACTTAAATCCGAGATTGCTGCCCTGACCGGCGGTATTTTCAATCACCGCGGTGACCCCTTCGGTTTTCGCCAGCGCAATATTAATCGACTCGGCGATGCGTGCCAGACACTCGTCTTCCGGGATCTGCTGCAGGTGGCTGCCGGGATGGAAATTGAGAAGCGTCAGTCCGAGTTGCTGGCAGCGGCTCAGTTCATCAATAAAGGCATCGCGGGATTTTTCCAGCGCGTCGGCCACCGGGTGACCCAGGTTAATCAGGTAGCTGTCGTGGGGGAGGATTTGGCCGGGACCAAAGTGGTATTTTTCACAGGCGGCTTTGAATTCAGCAATGGTCTCGTCGCTCAGCGGCGCGGCTCGCCATTGACGTTGGTTCTTGGTGAACAGCGCGAAAGCCGTTGCTTCAATCTCGGCGGCGCGAATGGCGGCGTTGGCCAGCCCGCCTGAGGCACTGACGTGCGCTCCAATATATTTCATAAAAAAACTCCAGTTAAGCCGCTGGGGGGAGGGTAATGATAGCGGCTTAACTGAAGAGTTACATCAATGAATGATGATGGAGCGGTGATGCGGTTATGCCATCAGGCTGTGAACCACCAGGTTGATAGCGCCACCCCCGACAATCAGCCAGACGAACAGCATCAGGGCCATCAGCAGCGGTTTGGCACCGGCTTTTTTCAGGGCGCTGACGTGAGTGGTCAGTCCCAGGGCCGCCATCGCCATTGCCAGCAGCACGGTGTCGAGGGTGACCAGCATGTCGACGACCGCTTTTGGCAGCAAATGGAAGGAGTTAAACACCGCCACCAGGATGAACAGGATGGCAAACCAGGGAATGGTGATTTTGCTTTTTTCGCCATGACCTTCCGGTGCCAGTTGTTTCACTCGTGCCGCCAGGAACAGCAGGAACGGAGCCAGCATCATCACGCGCAGCATTTTGGCAATCACCGCCGCGTTTTCCGCGTCCGGGCTGATGGCGTGACCGGCAGCAACCACCTGCGCCACTTCATGCATTGTCGATCCCATATAGATGCCATAGGCTTCCGGTGTGAACCAGTGCGCCAGCATCGGGTACATCGCTGGGTAAAGGAAGATGGCCAGGGTACCGAAAATGACCACCGTTGCTACCGCTACGGTCACTTTACTGGCCTCTGCTTTCACCACCGGTTCCGTCGCCAGAATCGCCGCGGCACCGCAGATGCTGCTGCCGGCGCCAATCAGCCAGCTGGTATGTTTGTCCAGACCAAAAATCTTCTGCCCAAGGAAGCAGGCGATAAAGAAGGTGCTGGTCAATGTCAGCACATCAATGGTGATCCCGCTGACGCCCACGTCGGCAATCTGGGCGAAGGTCAGGCGAAAACCGTATAAAATAATACCGAGACGTAACAGGTACTGCTTGGCGAAGATGACGCCGCCGTCGCAGGACTGCCAGAGCTTAGGATAAATCGTATTACCGATAACCATACCGAAGAGGATGGCCAGCGTCAGTGCGCTGAAACCGGCGCCCGCGATAGCGGAAAAACTGCCTGCCCACAGCGCAGCGCCGGTCAGTAGGGCGGTGAGCGCCAGCCCAGGGGTAAAGTGCCACAAGGTGCGATGTTTAGTCGGTAAAGTGAATGCTGTCATAACCTTCTCCTTTGTCTGGCTAAAAGGTTACGCCGCACTGGTTTAAAAATAAAATTGATTATATATTTATAATTAATCGGAATAAGTGGTAAATACGGACTTTCGCGGTCCAGAATGTTATTTTCCCCAGGTTACGTCGGGTTATCGGATACTCGCGTTGGAAGACGGGCAGGATGAGTTATGCATATCACATTACGACAGCTGGAAGTATTTGCTGAGGTGCTTAAGAGCGGTTCAACCACCCAGGCCTCTCAGATGCTGGCGCTGTCGCAGTCGGCGGTCAGCGCCGCCCTGACCGATCTGGAAGGGCAGTTAGGGGTACAGTTGTTCGACCGCGTAGGGAAGCGACTGGTGGTGAACGAACACGGGCGGTTGCTCTACCCGCGGGCGCTGGCGCTTCTGGAGCGCGCCATCGAGATAGAAGAACTGTTTCGTGGCGACAACGGCGCGATCCGCGTTTATGCCAGTAGCACCATTGGTAACTATATCCTGCCGGAGATCATCGCCCACTACCGTCGCGATTTTCCCGACCTGCCGCTGGAGCTGAGCGTGGGGAATAGCCAGGACGTGATCAATGCGGTCGCCGATCTGCGGGTAGACATCGGGCTTATCGAAGGTCCCTGCCACGCGGCGGATATTATTGCCGAGCCGTGGCTGGAAGATGAGCTGGTGGTGTTTGCCGCCCCGGACTCGCCGCTGCTGCAGGGCGAGGTCACGCTGCAACGTCTGGCGGAAGCGCCGTGGATTTTGCGTGAGCACGGCTCCGGTACGCGCGAGATTGTTGACTACCTGCTGCTGTCGCATCTGCCAGCATTTCACCTGGGGATGGAGCTGGGGAACTCGGAGGCCATCAAACACGCCGTGCGTCACGGGCTTGGCATTAGCTGTCTTTCCCGACGGGTTATCGCCGAGCAACTGGAGGTCGGGTCCTTGGTGGAGCTGACGGTGCCGCTACCGAACCTGACCCGCACGCTGTGGCGGATCCACCATCGACAAAAACATATTTCCAAGGCATTACAACGTTTTCTGCATTACTGCCAGGTGTAAGAGCCTATCCCATTAGGCTATTTTATTTGCCATTTTGGTCCTGGGCAGTGCTCACCATCCTCACGTACTGCGTGTACGCTCCGGTTGTTCCGCGCTGTCCGTGCCCAAACTGGCTGCAACAATCTACGCCTACTGGGATAGGCTCTAAGTCACCGGCCAGGTATGGCTTCATTATCGTGAGAGATAGAGGGAGAATCGCTGACAATTCCGGGGATTAGTGCTTTACTAATAATTCATGATCGATCATGAAGCTCTCTTATAACTTCGCATTTGTACCGGATAGAACCCGGATCGTCTGCTACAATCGCGCCTCGTTTTTTGGATGGATAGCATTTTCACATGGTTTCGGATACTAAAACCACAGAAGCGCCCGGCTTACGTCGTGAATTAAAGGCGCGCCACTTGACCATGATCGCAATCGGCGGTTCCATCGGTACAGGTCTTTTCGTTGCATCTGGCGCAACGATTTCTCAGGCAGGCCCAGGCGGCGCACTGCTCTCTTATATTTTGATCGGTCTGATGGTCTACTTCCTGATGACCAGCCTTGGCGAACTGGCGGCATATATGCCGGTCTCCGGCTCCTTTGCGACCTATGGTCAAAACTACGTTGAAGAAGGCTTTGGCTTCGCGCTGGGCTGGAACTACTGGTACAACTGGGCAGTCACCATTGCCGTTGACCTTGTGGCGGCGCAGCTGGTGATGAGCTACTGGTTCCCGGATACCCCCGGCTGGATCTGGAGCGCGCTGTTCCTCGGGATTATGTTCCTGTTGAACTGGATCTCGGTGAAAGGGTTCGGCGAAGCGGAATACTGGTTCTCGCTGATCAAAGTCACTACCGTCATCATCTTTATCGTCGTTGGCGTGATGATGATTGTCGGTATCTTCAAGGGCGCACAGCCGGTGGGCTGGAGTAACTGGACAACCGGTGATGCGCCATTTGCCGGGGGCTTTGCGGCGATGATCGGCGTGGCGATGATTGTCGGCTTCTCGTTCCAGGGGACCGAACTTATCGGGATCGCGGCTGGGGAATCTGAAGATCCGGAAAAGAACATTCCGCGCGCGGTGCGCCAGGTATTCTGGCGTATCCTGCTGTTCTATGTGTTCGCGATTCTGATCATTAGCCTGATCATTCCGTATACCGATCCAAGCCTGCTGCGTAACGACGTGAAAGATATTTCCGTCAGCCCGTTCACTCTGGTGTTCCAGCACGCGGGGCTGCTGTCAGCAGCGGCAATCATGAACGCGGTTATCCTGACGGCGGTGCTGTCGGCGGGTAACTCGGGCATGTATGCTTCGACGCGTATGCTCTATACCCTGGCCTGTGATGGCAAAGCGCCACGCATTTTCTCAAAGCTCTCCCGTGGCGGTGTGCCGCGCAATGCGCTGTATGCGACGACGGTGATTGCGGGGCTGTGCTTCCTGAGCTCGATGTTTGGTAACCAGACCGTCTATTTGTGGCTGCTCAACACCTCGGGCATGACGGGCTTTATCGCCTGGCTGGGGATTGCCATCAGCCACTATCGTTTCCGCCGCGGCTACGTGCTGCAGGGTAACGATCTTAACGACCTGCCATATCGTTCAGGGTTCTTCCCGCTGGGGCCGATCTTCGCCTTCGTTCTGTGCCTGATCATTACCCTGGGTCAGAACTATGAAGCGTTCCTGAAAGATACCATTGACTGGGGCGGTGTTGCGGCAACCTATATCGGTATTCCGCTGTTCCTGGTGATTTGGTTCGGTTATAAGCTGGCGAAAGGCACCCGCTTCGTCCGCTACAGCGAAATGAAGTTCCCGCAGCGTTTTAAAGGCTGACGCACAAGACCGATAGTCATTTCTCGCATAAAACCCTCTTTTTAAGAGGGTTTTTTTGTTTCTGCGTTTCTTACAAATTGATACAGTTCTCCATAATTTTATTGATAATGGAAATCATTATCTTTATCATCCTCGCATATTCAGGATGAAGCCAATCTCCTTAGCTTGCAGGTCATAACCGCCGGCAAGAGGTGACCAGCCACGTCAACGGTAAAACTATTCCGCGCGCGCCGCCTATGAGCAGTGCGCCGACAGTACGTGTTAATTGCACCTTTTGTTTGATTCGTTATGAACCTCATGGAGATATGGAATGTTCAGGTTAAACCCTTTTGCCCGGGCGGGATTGTGCGCATCCGTCGTATCGCTGGCGTTTCCGGCCCTTGCCGAAGTTAATGAAGAAACGCTGGTGGTCACCGCCGCAGCGACGGAACAGAGCGTGAAGGATGCGCCGGCCAGTATCAGCGTGATTACCCAGCAAGATTTACAGCGCCGCCCGGTTCAGAACCTGAAGGATGTCCTGCGTGATGTGCCCGGTGTACAGCTCACCAACGAGGGTGACAACCGCAAGGGCGTCAGTATTCGCGGCCTCGACAGCAGCTATACGTTGATTCTGGTTGACGGCAAACGCGTGAACTCCCGTAACGCCGTCTTCCGCCACAACGATTTCGATTTAAACTGGGTTCCGGTCGACGCTATCGAGCGGATTGAAGTGGTGCGCGGGCCGATGTCCTCGCTGTACGGCTCCGACGCCCTCGGCGGCGTAGTCAACATCATCACCAAAAAAGTCGGCCAGAAATGGACCGGCACGCTGAGCGCCGATACCACCATTCAGGAACACCGCGATCGCGGGGATACTTACAACGGCCAGTTCTTCACCGGTGGTCCGCTTATTGATGGCGTGCTGGGAATGAAAGCCTACGGTAACCTGGCGAAACGTGCCAAGGACGATCAGCAGGCCTCCAGCAACGCCGCGGGCGAAACGCCACGCATCGAAGGCTTTACCAGCCGTGACGGTAACGTCGAGTTTGCCTGGACCCCAACCGATAACCAGGACATCACCGCCGGCTACGGCTTCGATCGCCAGGATCGTGACTCTGATTCTCTCGACCGCAACCGCCTTGAGCGCCAGAACTACTCCCTCAGCCATAATGGCCGCTGGGATCTCGGTAACAGCGAACTGAAGTTCTACGGCGAAAAAGTCGATAACAAAAACCCGGGGCAGGACGGCACTATTACCTCCGAAAGTAATGCCATCGACGGTAAATATGTGCTGCCGCTGGGAGTGATTAACCAGATGCTGACCTTCGGTGGGGAATGGCGCCACGATAAGCTGAAAGATCCCGTCAACCTGAGCAGCGGCGGTAAATCCACCTCTGCCAGTCAGTACGCGCTGTTTATCGAGGATGAGTGGCGGATTTTCGAACCGCTGGCGTTAACCACCGGTATTCGTATGGATGACCATGAAACCTACGGCGACCACTGGAGCCCGCGTGCCTACCTGGTTTATAACGCGACCGACACCGTTACCGTGAAGGGCGGCTGGGCAACGGCCTTTAAAGCGCCGTCGCTGCTGCAGCTGAACCCGGACTGGACCACCAATTCCTGCCGCGGCTCCTGCAGCATTATCGGTAACCCGGATCTGAAACCAGAAACCAGCGAAAGCTTCGAGATTGGCCTGTACTACCGCGGCGAAGAAGGGCTGCTGGAAGGTGTAGAAGGCAGCGTGACCACCTTCCAGAATAACGTCGACGATATGATCGATATCCTGCGTACTTCCAGCGCCAGTGAAGCGCCGGGCTATCCGAACTTTGTCGGCTGGAAAACGGTCAATGGCAAACGCGTGCCGGTCTTCCGCTACTTCAACGTTAACAAAGCGCGCATCAAAGGCGTGGAAACCGAAGTGAAAGTGCCGTTTGGCGATGAGTGGAAGCTGACGGTGAACTACACCTACAACGATGGCCGCGATCTCAGTAACGGTGGGGACAAACCACTGCAATCGCTGCCGTTCCATACCGCTAACGGCACGCTGGACTGGACGCCGCTGGATGACTGGTCCTTCTACGTCACCGCAAATTATACCGGTGAGCAACGTGCGGTCAGCGCCACCTCAAAAACCCCGGGGGGTTACACCATGTTTGACGTTGGTGCTGCCTGGCAGGTGACGAAAAGTGTGAAACTGCGCTCGGGCGTGCTGAACATCGGGGATAAAGACCTGAGCCGCGACGACTATAGCTATACGGAAGAAGGTCGCCGCTACTTTATGGCCGTGGATTACCGCTTTTAATTAACCCACCAACCGGGCAGTCGCGTTCGCCGGCTGCCCGCTATGATTGTGCCTCTGTTTTCCCGTCGCACAGAACCATGCGCGGCGCAAAATGGCGTATACACTATTAGAGAGAGACGTCAGCCATCCTGCCCCAGAATGGCTGACGTCCCGCTGGTATTTCATGCAGACGTTATTTCTCAACTCGAATCACTATTAATAGAGAGCAATAATAATGCGCAACGTCATACTTCCGGCTCTGGTTGCAGTGCTTTTTTTTAGCGTCGGTGTGTTTATTTTAAATATGCAGCTGTGGTATTTAGCCAGAATAAATAGCGCCAACGCGGCCTATCAGACAGCGGTAAGGATCAATACCTTTCTGGATGAAGCGCGCGACGCGACCATGACCGCGCGCGATGTTGCTCTTAAAGGTTGTACGCCTGAAGGACAGTTTCAGCTTGGTACCGAGGCGGCACTCAAGCCGCATCTTAGAACGTTGTTAATTATGAAAAGCGATAAAGTATGGTGTTCCTCGCTCCCGGGTAACCGGGTGCTGCTTTCTCGTCTTCCCTATTTACCACCTGCACCGTTAATGCTTATTGCGGCGATGAACACCGTGAATAACCGTCCGGTGCTGATCTATCAACAGATATTCGCTAACGTCAAAATTATTATCAGCATCAGCGACGTTCATATTCGTGATGCCCTGAACCGTGATGTGCAAAATACCACTTTTTCTTTAGTGGTGGGTGACAAGGCGATTGGTTACTCCGGAGATGTCAGACAAGCCAATTTCAGCGCGGCAACCACCGGGTTGTTTCAGTCGGCCGAATTTCCGTTTGGTATCGAATATAACCTGCCGCCATTTTTTAGCGCGAAGCGCATGATTCATCAAGGAGCGGGTTTGTTGGTTTTTATTTTGTTTGTCTCTTGCATACTAGCCTGGCTGCTGCTGAAGTATGCCAATAAGTACACCACCCCAGAGGATACGTTGCGTAAAGCGATTGCCAATGGTGAAATCGTCCCGTTCTATCAGCCGGTGGTGAATGGGCGAACCGGCGCGATCTATGGTGTTGAGGTGCTGGCCCGCTGGAAGCACCCGCAAATTGGTTTTATTTCACCGGTAGCGTTTATTCCGCTGGCGGAGAGAACCGGGCTGATTATTCCCCTGACCCAAAGCCTGATGGCCCAGGTCGTCTCTCAGATGAACAAACTGAGCGAGAAACTGCCCGATGGCTTTCATATTGGGATCAACTTCAGCGCGTCGCATATCAGCTCGCCGCTGTTTATGGCGGATTGCCTGCAATACCGGGAGGGTTTTCGCAATCAAAATCTGAAACTAGTGCTTGAAGTGACCGAGCGTGAACCGTTGCATGTGGATGAGCAACTGATTGCCAATCTCAATACCTTACACGCCCGCGGTTTTTCCATTGCGCTGGATGATTTTGGCACCGGGTATTCCGGGCTGTCGTATCTGCATGATTTGAAAATTGACTACATCAAAATTGATAAGAGTTTTGTCGGGCGGGTTAACGGCCTTGAAGAGTCGACGAAGCTGCTGGATTGCGTGCTTGAAATGGCGTGTAAACTCTCTTTACGGATTGTCGCGGAAGGTGTCGAGACCCAGGAGCAGCTCAATTATCTTAACGGGAAAAATATCACCTTATTGCAGGGGTACTATTTCTTTAAACCGGTTTCTTACGTCGACTTTATTAAAATATTGCTTTCTAAGAACAAAGAGAAGGTGATTCTTGAATAAGAGCCTATCCCATTCGGCGCTTAGTCGCAGCTTGTGCGCCGCGAGGCGCACAAGCGGTACGTCAGCCCAGTAGATAGCGGGCGTGGAAGCGTAAATGGTCTTCGATAAACGACGCGATGAAATAGTAGCTGTGATCGTAACCCGGCTGGATCCGCAGGGTTAACGGCCAGGCTTTTTGCCGCGCGACCTCTGCCAGCATCGCCGGCTGAAGCTGCACCGCCAGGAAGCTATCGCCATCCCCCTGATCAATCAAGGTCGGGATGGCGTCGGCGGCCTGGCTTGCCTGTAGGAGTGCGCAACTGTCCCACGCCTGCCATGCCGTAGTATCGGCACCCAGGTACGCGGTGAAGGCTTTTTGTCCCCACGGAACCTGCGTCGGGTTCACGATAGGGGCGAAAGCGGACACGCTGACAAAACGGCCCGGGTTTTTCAGCGCCATGATCAGCGCGCCGTGGCCGCCCATGGAATGGCCGCTGATGGCGCAGCGCTCGCCAACGTTAAACTGCGAGCGAATCAGCGCAGGCAGTTCGTCGCGCACGTAGTCATACATGCGGTAATGTTCAGACCATGGAGCCTCGGTCGCGTTAAGGTAAAAACCGGCGCCTTTGCCGAGATCCCAGTCGCTATCGTCAGCGACGTTATCGCCGCGCGGGCTGGTATCCGGCATGACCAGGACAATACCCAACTCGGCGGCGATTCGCTGCGCGCCGGCCTTGGTCGTGAAGTTTTCATCATTACAGGTCAACCCTGACAGCCAGTACAGCACCGGTGGCGCGGTTTCTGTCTGCACTGGAGGTAAAAAGATGCTGAAGGTCATTGAACCGTTCAGGGTGCTGGAGTCGTGCCGCCAGCGTTGCTGCCGGCCTTCGTAACAGCGGTGCTCTTCAAGCAATTCCATGCCGGGCTCCTCAGGAAGATAAGTACGCGTGACAGGCCATAATACAGATATTTCATGTGCCCGTGAGTAACTTTCACTTTCTCCTTTCAGGAAGATATTGCATCATTAATGCAACTTTTAGCCAACATGTCGGTGCTGGTCGGCGGCCTCAAAATGGTGCAATACCATGCTGGTGCACGAGATAGTGTGACGGGGCGGCAGAGGATATGGATAAGCGAGGTATGAGACTCGCGGCGAGCGATTAATAGCTAACGCAAATTTCAACAATTATCGTTTCGGCTACTGGATTATGTGCGTCACCTCACGCACAATGAATGCAAACTTTGCCCTGATAGAGCAAAGAGCGCGACACCTGCAGGAGAACCTAAATGTCAGCACTGAGTAAAGAAGCCATACTCGTTCATGAAGCGCTGGTCGCTCGTGGGCTGGAGACGCCGTTGCGTCCGCCAGTACAAGAAATTGATAATGAAACGCGCAAGCGCCTGATAGCCGGACACATGACCGAGATTATGCAACTGCTGAATCTTGATCTGACCGATGACAGCCTGGTGGAAACCCCACGACGCATTGCCAAAATGTACGTCGACGAGATTTTTTCCGGGTTGGATTATGCCAGGTTCCCAAAAATCACCGTTATCGAAAATAAAATGCAGGTGGATGAAATGGTCACCGTGCGTGATATTACGCTGACCAGCACCTGTGAACACCACTTTGTCACTATCGACGGTAAAGCAACGGTGGCCTATATTCCGAAAGACTCGGTGATTGGTCTGTCGAAAATTAACCGCATCGTGCAGTTCTTCTCGCAGCGTCCGCAGGTTCAGGAACGCCTGACCCAGCAGATTTTAACCGCGCTGCAGACCCTGTTGGGCACCAGCAACGTGGCGGTATCGATTGATGCGGTGCATTACTGTGTCAAAGCTCGTGGCATCCGTGATGCAACCAGCGCCACCACCACGACGTCGTTGGGCGGTCTGTTTAAATCAAGCCAGAACACTCGCCAGGAGTTCCTGCGCGCCGTTCGCCATCACAACTAATCAAAGGGCAGGTTACATGGAGAGAAATGTCACGCTGGATTTTGTGCGCGGCGTGGCCATCCTCGGTATCCTGCTCCTGAATATCAACGCCTTCGGCCTGCCGAAGGCGGCTTATCTCAATCCGGCGTGGTCCGGAAATATCACCTCAAGCGATGCCTGGACCTGGGCGATTCTCGATCTGTTTGCGCAGGTCAAATTCCTGACGCTGTTTGCCTTGCTGTTTGGTGCCGGACTACAGATGTTGCTACCGCGCGGCAAACGTTGGATCCAGTCACGTCTGACGCTGCTGGCGCTGCTGGGCTTTATCCACGGCCTGTTTTTCTGGGATGGCGATATCCTGCTGGCCTATGCCTTAGTCGGGCTGGTGACCTGGCGGATGGTGCGCGATGCTCATCACCTTAAATCACTGTTTAATACCGGTGTCGTACTGTACCTGATTGGCGTTGCGGTGCTGGTGCTGTTGGGGCTGATTTCCGGCGGCTCGCCAAACCGCTCATGGGTTCCTGATGCGGCGAATTTACAGTATGAGCAATACTGGAAGCTCAACGGCGGGCTGGAAGCGGTGAGCAATCGTGCCGATATGCTTTCCGATAACCTGCTGGCGCTGGGGGCGCAATATGGCTGGCAGTTGGCGGGGATGATGCTGATGGGCGCGGCATTGATGCGCAGCGGCTGGCTAAAAGGGCAGTTTAGCCTCAGCCATTACCGACGCACGGGCGCATTGTTGATTGTTGCCGGCATGGCAGTAAACCTCCCTGCTATTGTTGCCCAGTGGCACCTCGGCTGGGATCCGCGCTGGTGTGCGTTCCTGTTACAGGCACCGCGTGAGCTGGGCGCCCCGTTACAAACCATTGGCTATGCTGCGCTGGCGTGGGGCTTCTGGCCGTGGTTGTGCCAGTTCAGGCTGGTGGGGGCGATAGCCTGCGTCGGACGCATGGCGTTAACCAACTATCTGCTGCAGACGCTGATCTGCACCACCATCTTCTACCGCTTTGGCTTGTTTATGCAGTTTGATCGCTTACATTTGTTAGCCTTCGTGCTGCCGGTGTGGGCTATCAATTTAACCTTCTCGCTAATGTGGCTGCGCTATTTCCGCCAGGGGCCGGTGGAATGGTTGTGGCGACAGCTAACGCTTCGTGCGTCAGGCACCTCATCAAAAAACACATCCAGATAACGATCTCGATCACAATCATTAACAAAACGGATGTAACCGTTTCCAGGCTTGTGACATCACTCACGTAGCGGGCCGCAGCTCGCTGCCAGAATAGCCACCTTGCTGAACACAGGAGGTGGGTGTGGCGTCTTACAATTTTCTTAAGGTCGGTGAGCATGATCACCATTCGTGATGTCGCCCGTCAGGCGGGTGTTTCCGTGGCGACCGTCTCACGTGTGCTGAACAACAGCGCGCTGGTGAGCCCGGATACACGGGAAAATGTAATGAAAGCGGTAACGCAGTTGGGCTACCGGCCAAATGCCAACGCCCAGGCGCTGGCGACGCAGGTCAGCGATACCATCGGCGTGGTGGTGATGGATGTCTCAGATGCCTTCTTCGGCGCGCTGGTCAAAGCGGTGGATACCGTCGCGCAGCAGCATCAAAAATATGTGCTGATCGGCAATAGCTATCATGAGGCGGAAAAAGAGCGTCATGCCATTGAGGTCCTGATTCGCCAGCGTTGTTCCGCACTGATTGTTCACTCTAAAGCCCTGAGCGACGCAGAACTGGGCGACTTTATGGAGCATATTCCGGGAATGGTGCTGATCAACCGCATCGTGCCCGGCTACGCCCATCGCTGCGTCGGACTGGATAACGTCAGCGGGGCGCTGATGGCCACGCGGATGCTGCTGAATCATGGCCATCAACGCATCGGCTACCTCTCTTCAAACCACGGCATTGAAGATGACGATATGCGTCGTGAAGGGTGGTTTAAGGCGTTGCAGGAGCAGAACATCATTGCGCCAGACAGTTGGGTCGGCTCAGGAACACCGGATATGCAGGGCGGGGAAGCGGCAATGGTCGAACTGCTGGGGCGTAATTTAGGCCTGACGGCCGTCTTTGCTTATAACGACAGCATGGCCGCCGGGGCGCTGACGACGCTGAAAGATAACGGCATTGCGGTACCGCAGCATCTGTCACTCATTGGCTTCGATGATATCCCTATTTCGCGTTACACCGACCCGCAGCTGACCACGGTGCGTTATCCGGTGATGTCGATGGCAAAACTGGCGACGGAACTGGCGTTGCTGGGGGCGGCCGGCAAGCTGGATCATGAGGCGCGTCACTGCTTTATGCCAACGTTGGTGCGTCGTCATTCCGTGCTGCAACGGCAAAGTGCGGGGCCGATCACTAACTGATGACGCGGCGTTATGTAACCGCTTTCAATCTGTGAGTAAATTCACAGTATATTAACATTCAACTGATTATGATGGCCGCGTTTACTAGTTTGAACCACTCTATCACGGTGAATAATCACTTTTACCGTAGGAATAAGGCGTTAAACGCGTAATAAAGTCGTATTTCTGGAGCGTTACCCTACATGGAAGACAGAATTACAGTCGTGAACATGGTTGTGCGGTAACTTTTATGTAACAGATGCCCGCCCGCTATTTTCACACCAACGACCCTGCATAAAAAAAACCGGAGATTCCATGAATAAGAAGGTGTTAACCCTGTCTGCTGTTATGGCGAGCATGTTATTTGGCGCCGCGGCGCACGCAGCTGATACCCGCATCGGCGTAACCATTTATAAATATGACGACAACTTTATGTCGGTGGTGCGTAAGGCTATCGAAAAAGACGGCAAATCAGCGCCGGATGTGCAGCTGCTGATGAATGACTCGCAGAACGACCAGTCAAAACAGAACGATCAGATTGACGTCCTGCTGGCGAAAGGGGTGAAAGCGCTGGCCATCAACCTGGTGGACCCGGCGGCTGCGGGGACCGTTATCGATAAAGCACGTGGTCAGAACGTGCCGGTGGTGTTCTTTAACAAAGAGCCGTCCCGCAAAGCGCTGGATAGCTACGATAAAGCCTATTACGTCGGGACCGATTCAAAAGAGTCCGGCGTGATCCAGGGTGACCTGATTGCCAAACACTGGAAAGCAAACCCGAACTGGGATCTCAACAAAGATGGTCAGATTCAGTTTGTGCTGCTGAAAGGCGAGCCAGGACATCCGGATGCTGAAGCACGTACCACTTACGTGATTAAAGAGCTGAACGACAAAGGTTTCAAAACCCAGCAGCTGGCGTTAGACACGGCAATGTGGGATACCGCCCAGGCGAAAGACAAGATGGATGCGTGGCTGTCTGGCCCGAACGCCAACAAAATTGAAGTGGTTATTGCCAACAACGACGCAATGGCGATGGGTGCCGTTGAAGCGCTGAAAGCACACAATAAGAGCAGCATTCCGGTATTTGGTGTCGATGCCCTGCCTGAAGCACTGGCGCTGGTTAAATCCGGTGCAATGGCTGGTACCGTACTGAATGATGCCAACAACCAGGCTAAAGCGACCTTCGATCTGGCGAAAAACCTGGCAGACGGTAAAGAACCAGCAGCAGGTACCAACTGGAAGATTGAGAATAAAATCGTCCGCGTTCCTTACGTTGGCGTAGATAAAGACAATCTGAGCCAGTTTACCGGTAAATAATTATTGAGTTACGGGCGCGGATTATTATCCGGAGTATTTAGGTTGCAGGACAATTAATGTTGCTGCAAACAACAGACTCCGGGTATTCCCCGCCCGATTATTCCTGATACAGAACCAGATCCTGACTTCGGCGTTCATTCGTCGGTTGGGGTGTGCATGAACGCAGCCAGGTATAACTATGGTCAGCAATAATAGCGAACGGTCAGGCGAATTTTTGTTGGAAATGAGCAACATCAACAAATCGTTTCCTGGCGTCAAGGCACTCGATAATGTCAATCTGAAAGTCCGTCCTCATTCTATTCATGCATTAATGGGAGAGAACGGCGCGGGCAAATCAACATTATTAAAATGCCTTTTTGGGATCTATCAAAAAGATTCCGGCAGTATTCTTTTTCAGGGTAAAGAGATCGATTTCCACTCGGCGAAAGAAGCCCTGGAAAACGGTATTTCAATGGTGCATCAGGAATTAAACCTGGTATTGCAACGTACGGTGATGGACAACATGTGGCTGGGGCGTTATCCCACCAAAGGCGTGTTTGTCGATCAGGATAAAATGTATCGCGATACCAAAGG
Source organism: Klebsiella sp. B345 (assembly GCF_051131735.1). Taxonomy (NCBI): domain Bacteria; kingdom Pseudomonadati; phylum Pseudomonadota; class Gammaproteobacteria; order Enterobacterales; family Enterobacteriaceae; genus Klebsiella; species Klebsiella sp. B345. The sequence goes on along the minus strand of NZ_CP180443.1, from coordinate 1,405,460 downwards.
GATCTTTGATGAACTGGATATCGATATCGACCCGCGCGCGCGCGTCGGTACGCTGTCGGTATCGCAGATGCAGATGATTGAAATCGCTAAGGCGTTTTCCTATGACGCGAAAATCGTCATTATGGATGAGCCGACGTCGTCGCTGACGGAGAAAGAGGTTAATCACCTGTTTAAGATCATCCGTAAGCTGAAAGAACGCGGCTGCGGCATTGTCTATATCTCTCATAAGATGGAAGAAATTTTCCAGCTGTGCGATGAGATTACCGTTCTACGCGACGGTCAGTGGATTGCCACCCAGCCTCTGGAAGGCCTGGATATGGACAAGATCATCGCCATGATGGTGGGACGTTCCCTCAACCAGCGCTTCCCGGACCGTGAAAACAAACCGGGTGAGGTGATCCTTGAAGTCCGCAATCTGACCTCTCTGCGCCAGCCATCGATTCGCGATATCTCTTTCGACCTGCACAAAGGCGAAATTCTGGGGATTGCCGGGCTGGTCGGGGCCAAGCGTACCGATATTGTGGAGACCATATTTGGTATCCGCGAGAAATCAGGTGGCACCATTACGCTGCACGGTAAGAAAATTAACAACCATAGTGCTAATGAAGCGATTAACCATGGCTTTGCGTTGGTTACCGAAGAGCGGCGCTCCACCGGGATTTATGCATACCTGGATATCGGTTTTAACTCACTGATCTCCAATATTAAAAAATATAAGAACAGGGTTGGCTTGCTGGATAATTCGCGCATGAAAAGTGATACCCAGTGGGTTATTGATTCAATGCGGGTGAAAACCCCCGGCCAGCATACGCAAATAGGTTCATTGTCCGGCGGTAACCAGCAGAAGGTCATTATTGGACGCTGGCTATTAACTCAGCCGGAAATTTTAATGCTTGATGAACCCACGCGCGGGATCGATGTTGGCGCGAAATTCGAGATTTACCAGCTGATTGCTGAGCTGGCGAAGAAAGAGAAAGGGATCATCATTATTTCCTCCGAGATGCCGGAGCTGCTGGGTATTACCGACCGTATTCTGGTGATGAGCAATGGTCTTGTCGCCGGCATTGTTGAGACAAAAACTACTACGCAAAACGAGATTTTACGTCTTGCGTCGTTGCATCTTTAAGAGCAGGGGCTTCTCATGAGCGCGTTAAATAAAAAAAGCTTTCTCACTTACCTGAAAGACGGTGGGATTTACGTTGTTCTTTTGGTTTTGCTGGCCATTATTATTATCCAGGACCCTACGTTTTTAAGTCTGTTGAACCTGAGTAACATCCTGACCCAGTCCTCGGTGCGTATTATTATCGCCCTCGGCGTGGCAGGGCTGATTGTCACCCAGGGGACCGACCTGTCAGCCGGACGCCAGGTGGGCCTGGCGGCGGTTATCGCAGCCACCATGCTGCAGGCCGTCGATAACGCCAACAAGGTGTTCCCGGATATGGCCACCATGCCGATTCCGCTGGTGATCCTGCTGGTCTGCGCGATTGGCGCTGTTATCGGCCTGATTAACGGTATTATCATTGCTTACCTGAACGTGACGCCGTTTATTACCACCCTCGGCACGATGATCATCGTTTATGGTATTAACTCCCTGTACTACGATTTTGTGGGTGCCTCGCCGATTTCCGGCTTTGACAGCCACTTCTCGCAGTTTGCCCAAGGGTTTGTGGCACTGGGGACCTTCCGCCTGTCGTACATCACTTTCTATGCGTTGATTGCGGTGTTCTTCGTCTGGATCCTGTGGAATAAAACGCGCTTTGGTAAAAACATCTTTGCTATCGGCGGCAACCCGGAAGCCGCTAAAGTCTCTGGCGTGAACGTTGCGCTGAACCTGCTGGTGATTTATGCGCTGTCTGGCGTGTTCTATGCCTTCGGTGGTCTGCTGGAAGCGGGGCGTATCGGCTCGGCAACTAACAACCTGGGCTTTATGTACGAACTGGATGCCATCGCGGCCTGTGTGGTCGGCGGCGTATCGTTCAGCGGCGGTGTGGGTACCGTGTTTGGGGTGGTGACCGGGGTTATCATCTTTACGGTAATCAACTACGGCCTGACCTATATCGGCGTTAACCCTTACTGGCAGTATATTATTAAAGGGGCGATTATTATCTTCGCCGTCGCGCTGGATTCCCTGAAATACGCGCGTAAGAAATAATCTTCTGTACCGAATCAGCCCGCGCCAACCGCGCGGGCTTTTTTGTTTCAGCCGTAAGCGGCGCTGAAGTAAAGTCCAAAATAATGAGGCGCTCAGCGCTTCTTTTGGCGTGAGCTATTACCGTGGCCATCCTGATTATCAAAAAATGGTCGATGAAGCAGACAAAGCGCTGTATGAGGCCAGGCATCTCGGCCCTAACCGGGCGGTTGAATTTAGTGATTAAACCTCAGGGCGTTACTTGGTTTTTTGCAGTTCCAGCAATTGCTCTGGGGTGACGGCCGGATAAGACTGAGTGCCCTCAGGCACTTCCTGCAGAGTGGGGATTGGGATCAGCGGCCCTAAAAAACGCGGTTCGCGTTTGAAAATATAGAGATCCGCCAGCGCGCCAAACCGGGCGCCAAACTCACGCAAGCGCACGCTCCACATATCTTTCGGCGAAGGTACGGCATAGCACTGGGCCTGAATCCCCATATGCAGGGCGATAAACAGCGCCCGCTCGCAGTGGAAGCGCTGGGTGATGATAATAAAGTCGTTGGTATCGAATACTTTTCGGGTACGCACAATCGAGTCGAGGGTACGGAATCCGGCGTAATCAAGCACGATGTCCGCCGGGTCCACGCCGCCTTTAATCAAATCACGGCGCATGGTCATCGGCTCGTTGTAGCTTTGTAGCGCATTGTCGCCGCTCAGCAGCAGATAGTTGACCTTGCCGCTGTTATAGGCGTTGAGCGCGCCCTGAATGCGGTAGCGATAATATTGGTTGATAACCCCGGTGCGGTAATATTTCGCGGTGCCGAGCACCACTCCAACCTGGCGGTAGGGCAGATCCTGCAGTTCGTCATAAATATAGGGGGCGGTTTTCCAGCTCATCCAACGGTCAAGACCCAGCACGGTCAACAGCAGCAGGCCGAACAGGACTAACAGGCTGTATAACACACGCTTTAACATTCACCGGGCTCATGTGGATAAGGGAATCATCAGGCTACTGTACCCATCGGGCAAGCGCAAGAAACCATCGTTTAATTGCGGGGTTTTTCAGCAAAGCGGGCTAAAAAGCCCGCATAACGAACGATTTAACCGAGCAGCACCCGATCAATGTTGTGACAGCCTAACGCTTTCAGCGTCGCTACGGTGGCATCCCACTGAATCAATGCCGCGTCGGCTTTTTCGGCCAGTACCGCGCGCTGAATGTCCGGATAGTCGTATCCGTTAAGACTCAGCAGATTCAGGGCGCCCTGTAGTGGCGGCAGCGTTGGATTAAAGGCGGCGTTTTCAGCATAGCGACCGGAAAAAATGGTCCCGTCTTTCAGCTCCAGCGCCACTCCAGATGGGGAGTTGCTGTAAGGCATATGGCAGGCGTTAGCCGCCTGAATCGCCGCCTGCGCCAGCTCGTCACCCGCCAATGGGTAACCGTGATCCTGTTCATCCATCAGCAGCGTTTTGATCTCCAGATCCTTCGGACCGAAGGCATCCGGCAGATAGTGCTGTAGCGAATGTGCTTCGCGGCCAGGCAGATGAATTCGCAGTTGCTGGCTGCTGTTCAGCTCATTCATAAACTGACGGCAGTGTCCGCAAGGGGTGTAGTTAACGGTAATGGCCTGCAGGGATTTTTCACCGCGCAGCCAGGCGTGGCTGATGGCGCTCTGTTCTGCATGGACGGTTTGCTGCATGGTGGCGCCGAGAAATTCCATATTACCGCCAAAGTACCAGGTGCCGCTGATACCGCGGGCGATAGCGCCAACGTTAAAACGGGAGAGGTCGGCACGGGCGCAGGCCGCGGCAAGCGGCAACAGCGCGAAAGCCAGCGCGTCTTCATCCAGACCTGTCGCATTTCGCAGCGTAGCGACCTGGCCGGCATCCAGCAAAGCTGGAAAATGCGGGTCGCTCAGCATCGGGGCGATGGCCGCTTGCAGGTCTGCCGCCAGAAGGGGAAGCGCAGCTTGAAAACGTGGGTGCATGGCGTAGCCTCTTAACAATGTAATGGGAATCTAGTGTACGGGCGTCAATCGCGCGTATATGTGACTAATATCTCATTATTTGTGCAACTTTCTGTTGTTGCATTGATAAATGTGACATTAATCACATTATCCAACTACTGCCAGAATGACCGGGAACAAGAAGGGGGCGACCAGGGAAGTAATAATCCCACACAGCACCAGCGCCAGCGAGCTGAATGCCCCTTCCTGGTAGTCCATCTCTGCGCAACGGGCGGTGCCGAGGGCATGCGAGGCGGTGCCCATCGACAGACCGCGCGAGGCTTTGGTACGGATACGCATCAGGTTCAGCAGCGTATGTCCAAAGACCGCCCCGAGAATACCGACGAAAATCACACACACTGCGCTGATGGCTGGAATACCGCCGATACTGCCGCTGACCGCCATAGCAATCGGCGTGGTGACCGATTTAGGCATAATGGAGGCGGCGATTTGTGGCGTGGCCCCCATCAGCAGGGCGACGGTTGTCCCCGTCACCATGGCGACGACGCTGCCGATAAAGCAGATGGTTATAATGGATTTCCAGCGGGCGCGGATCTGGTGCAGTTGCTCATATAAAGGAAAGGCCAGAGCGACGACCGCAGGTTGCAACAGGTCGTTAAGAATTTTGCTGCCCTGAAAATAGCGATCGTAGGAGATACCGCTGATCAGCAGAAAGGGGATAATCACCACCATCGCCACCAGCAGGGGGTTCAGCAGCGGGAATTTAAAGCGTGCGGCCAGTTTGCGGGCGAGGAAAAAAACGATCAGCGTCAGCGGCAATGACCACCAGATTTCATGCATCATCTTTGACTTCCTCTTTCTGACCGACCACTTTACGCTCGCCGTGGACCAGGTGAGAACTCCAGCTCACCACCAGGAAAACCACTAAGGTACTGATGGTACAAGAAACGGCGACCGGGCCAAGCTGTGCGCGCAGTAAATCCCAGTACTGCATGACACCGACGCCGATGGGCACAAACAGCAGTGCCATATAGCGAATCAACACGTTACAGCCAGGGTTGACCCATTTGGGCGGCATAATTTGCAGCGCCAGCAGCACAAACAAAATCAGCATCCCGATAATGCTGCCTGGAATGGTAATCGGTAGCAGGGAAGCAATAAAAATCCCGGCGTATAAACAGGCGTAAATCAGGACAAAAGCCCGTAGGTACTGCCAGATAATATTCAGCGATTTACTCATGGTAATAACCCTTGATGAACCGAATTCATCATACAATTAAACCTTGAAATGTGCTACCGATCACATCATGAATTATACGCATACCTTGGATAGCGCAATGGAACCCTCCATGAGATGGAAACATGGCGATGGCATCGCCGTGAAACGGCACAGTGCCAGAGGTAGCATAACACCGTTATTGAGGGTGTGTAGTCCCGCAACCACCTCGCGTCCCGGTAAGCGTAGCGCTTCACACATTGATTGCTTTCAACCGACGAACAGAGACGCTACCATAGCGCCTCTTTTTTCCCCCGGGTAACAATAATGCGTGTTTTACTGGCGCCGATGGAAGGCGTGCTTGATTCGCTGGTGCGCGAGCTGCTGACCGAAGTGAATGATTACGATCTGTGCATCACCGAGTTTTTGCGGGTGGTGGATCAGCTGCTGCCGGTAAAATCGTTTTACAGGTTGTGCCCGGAGCTACACCACCGCAGCCGCACGCCGTCAGGGACTCGCGTACGCGTTCAGCTGCTTGGGCAGTATCCGCAGTGGCTGGCAGAAAATGCCGCACGGGCGGTAGAGCTGGGTTCCTGGGGGGTCGATCTTAACTGCGGCTGCCCGTCAAAGCTGGTGAACGGCAGCGGCGGCGGGGCGACGCTGCTCAAAGACCCGGAACTGATTTATCGCGGCGCAAAGGCGATGCGCGAAGCGGTGCCGGACTCCCTGCCGGTGACGGTGAAAATTCGTCTCGGCTGGGACAGCGGCGCACGGCAGTTTGAAATTGCCGATGCGGTACAGCAGGCCGGTGCGACGGAGCTTGTCGTGCACGGGCGTACCAAAGAAGATGCCTATAAAGCCGAACGGATAAACTGGGCGGCCATTGGCGAGATCCGCCAGCGCCTGACCATCCCGGTTGTCGCGAACGGCGAAATCTGGGACTGGCAAAGCGCTCAGGATTGCCTGGCGGCGACCGGTTGTGATTCGGTGATGATTGGCCGCGGGGCCCTTAACGTGCCGAATTTAAGCCGGGTCATCAAATATAACGAGCCGCGGATGCCGTGGCCGCAGGTGGTGACGCTGCTACAAAAATATACCCAGTTGGAAAAGCAGGGTGATACCGGGCTGTATCATGTGGCGCGCATCAAACAGTGGCTCAGTTATTTACGCAAAGAATATAGCGAAGCGCTGGTGCTCTTTAATGAAATTCGCACTCTCAAGAGCTCTGGAGAAATCGCTACGGCAATTGCCCGTTATTAGGTTGGATTGTTAATCTGCTCACATTTTATTACTTAAGGACTTTCTGTTGATGGGCATTTCCGCAACAGAGTGATATTGTGTAGTTCTAATATTCAGGGTTGCTACTGATAACAGGCAAAACCTAAGCACTAACGCCATGCGTGGCGGGAGTGCTTAGGTTTTTTTTTGCTTTTTATTCTTGAGAGAATTTAATGGCTATATAAAACAATAGGTTAGTTTTACTCTGGGTTCTTCAATCAGGCAGTTTTATGGCTGACGGACACCTTTTGCAAAAAATAAAAAAAGAACATGAATAACGGGCGAATTTATTGCCTGCGGACCGCTATTACCTTTACTCAGTCACAATGGATATCGTTATGCACAACAATAAAATAAATCCTCTGCTGTTGGTGATGACATTTTCACTGTGGGCGCCCGGGGCGCTGGCAGCAGAAACAGAAAAATGGAACGGCACAGTATTAGGTTTTGAAAAACCACAAACCGGTTTACTCGGCGATATGTTGGGAATTCGGCCAATACTGGAAGATAACGGATTTAATTATAACCTCGGCTACCTGAATGAAATGGGCTATAACGCCGGCGGCGGATATAACCATGATAAGCATCTGGCCTATATCGATCAGGTGGCATTGACCTTTACCCAGGATCTGGAGCGCTGGACCGGGATCCCCGATGCGCGTATCGAAGGCAATATAGTTAACCGCAATCATAATGACGATCTGACGACCAAACGGCTACAGGATCCGCGCGTCAGTTTTAACGACCTGACCCAGGAGAGCTGGGGTGGACAGTCGATTACTCGCCTTGGCTGGCTGACCTTTGCCCGTAGTTTTGATGACCGCCGTCTGACCTGGCGTGTTGGTATGATGAACAAAGTCCAGACCTTCGATCAGATAATCCCCTGTGATTTCCAGACTCTGATGCAGTGTGGCGGCAAGTCGGCAAACTCCATGACGTGGAACAACTGGAACGTCCATACCTGGGGGACGACGCTGGAATATAAACTGACGCCGGAACTGACGCTGAAAGGCGGCATTATGGAGCAAAACCCGGAAGCCTCTTCGCGCAGCCACGCGTGGAGCTGGTCAACCAAAGGCAGTAAAGGCATTCTGCTGCCGGTCGAGATTGAAGCGCGTCCGGTGATCAACGGGCTTTCCGGCGCCTATAACCTCGGGGTGTTGTTCACCAACGCGCCGCAAAGCGATCTCTATACCGGGAAGTCCGGCGGCCCAGGGGCCAGCGATCCTGAAGGGTACGCCCAGCATAACCGCACCTGGTTCCTCTATACCGGGATGAATCAGCAGGTAACCCGCCATGCCGATGATCCCAACCGCGGGATGAGCGTCTCGCTCAGCGCCGGGTTCGGTGACCAGCGCAGTAACTACATTCATACCACCGCCGCCGCTTCCATGCGATATCGCGGGCTGTTTGACGCCCGTCCGCAGGACTGGCTAGGCTTTGGCGTCACCTACATTGATATGAGCAGCCACTACGCCCGCAACCAGCAATACATGAACGAGGTCAGCGGTGCTACGGATTACTACGATGCCAGCTACCAGCCGGTGGCCGGTCATTCGGTGAATGCCGAACTGTACTATCGTCTGCGCCCGCTTTCATGGCTCGAACTTCAGCCAGGCCTGCAGTACTGGCATCGCCCGGGTGGCGTAGCCCAGACTCAGGATGCCTGGGTCATCGAGTGGAAAACGGTGGTGACTTTCTGACAGCCGGCCGGGCGACGGGCATTTAGTCGCGATCTGTATCACGTTTTTTTGTTTCGTTAGTTGAGACAAACAAAGAAGTTGTTACAGTGCGGAAGTTGGATTGCTACTGCTGCGGCAGGCAAAACCTGATTTCTGGCATTTGTCGGGGGTCAGGTTTTTTTGTTTTTGGGGTTCATATGCAAATCGCCAAAGTTCTTAATAATAATGTGGTGGTTATTCTGGACGAGCAGCGACGCGAGCAGGTCGTGATGGGGCGCGGGTTGGCCTTTCAAAAGCGCGTCGGTGACACTCTGGATGAAAGTAAAATTGAAAAAGTCTTCGCGCTGCACAGTGATGAACTGGTAGGACGCTTAGGCGAATTACTCAGTCAGATACCGTTAGAAGTCATGACCACCTGCGACCGGATTATTGAACTGGCGCGCGGGCGGCTGGGCAAACTGCAGGAAAGCTTGTACATCACGCTGACCGACCACTGCCATTTTGCTATCGAGCGGCAAAAAAAAGGGGTGGCCCTGCGCAACGTGCTGCTGTGGGAGATTAAGCGGCTCTACCCGAAAGAGTTTGAGCTTGGGCAGGAAGCTCGCGCCATTATCGCCCGGCGGCTCGGGGTGGAGCTGGCGGAAGATGAAGCGGGCTTTATTGCGCTGCACCTGGTCACCGCGCAGCTCAACAGCGAAATGCCGGAGGTGATGCATGTGACGCGGGTGATGCAGGAGATCCTGCAGCTGGTGAAATATCAGCTCCAGCTGAATTATGACCAGGAGTCGCTGAGCTACCAGCGCTTTGTCACCCACTTGAAGTTTTTCGCCCAGCGTATGCTGACGCGCACGGTGGTGGAAGATGATGACGTCACGCTGCACAGCGCGGTAAAAGAAAATTATGCCAAAGCGTGGAAATGTGCGGAAACCGTGGCCCGTCATCTGCAGAAAAGCTACCAGCGGTCGCTGACGACGGAAGAAATTATGTTTCTCGCCATCCATATTGAGCGAGTAAGAAAAGAAGGGCGTTGATCCCCTTCTACCGATACCCCAAGTAATTCGAGTGGCTTGTAGGTGGCAAAGCCGTAAATTCCCAGGGACTTACCCAGGTAAGTGACCGGGATGCACGAGTGCTGCCAACACCCTGGCAACTTGAAGGATGAAGGGGATAAAACTGGATTGTTACTGCATAACGCAGGCAAAACCTGAGCGCGACGCCTTTCCCGGCGTGGTTCTCGGGTTTTTTTTATTTTTATACTCAGTCACTGTTGCCGGCAGGCAGCGGAAGAAAGGAAAACAGCATGGAATATAAAGCACTCGCGCAGGATATTCTGAGCCGGGTTGGCGGCAAAGAGAATATTGTGAGTCTGGTTCACTGCGCCACACGACTGCGCTTTAAACTCAAAGAGAACAAAAAGGCCGACGCGGAAGGGCTAAAAACTAACCCTGGCGTGATAATGGTGGTGGAAAGCGGCGGCCAGTTCCAGGTGGTGATTGGCAACCATGTCCACGATGTCTGGCAGGCGGTACGCAACGAAGCGGGCCTCACCGACGACAGCGAGCCGGTGGCAGATACTGGAGAGAAAACCTCGGTACTGGGCCAGGTGATTGACGTGGTTTCCGCCATCTTCACACCGTTTATCGGCGTGCTGGCGGCATCGGGGATCCTCAAAGGGCTGCTGGCGCTGGCGGTGGTCTGCGGCTGGCTGGTGCCGCAACAGGCAACTTACAAAATCTGGTTTGCCGCCAGCGACGCGCTGTTCTTTTTCTTCCCGCTGTTTCTCGGCTACACCGCCGGTAAAAAATTCGGCGGCAATCCGTTTATTACCATGGTGATCGGCGGCGCGCTGACCCATCCGCTGATGATCCAGGCCTTTGAAGGCGCTCAGCTGCCCGGTGCGGAAGCGAGCTATTTTCTCGGCATCCCGGTGACCTTTATCAACTACAGTTCCTCGGTGATCCCGATTATCCTCGCCTCGTGGGTGAGCTGCTGGCTGGAACGTAAAGGCAACGCGCTGCTGCCGTCAGCGATGAAAAACTTCTTTACGCCGCTGATTTGCCTGGTGGTGGTGGTGCCGCTGACCTTCCTGGTTATCGGCCCGGTGGCCACCTGGTTAAGCCAGCTGCTGGCCCACGGCTACCAGATTATCTACACCGTGGCACCGTGGCTGGCGGGCGCCGCAATGGGCGCGTTGTGGCAGGTCTGCGTGATTTTCGGCCTGCACTGGGGGCTGATACCGCTGATGATTAACAACCTGACGGTACTGGGCCAGGACTCAATGCTGCCGATGCTGCTGCCGGCGGTGATGGGGCAGGTTGGCGCGGCGCTGGGGATCTTCCTGCGCACCCGTGACGCCCGGCAAAAAGTGCTGGCGGGATCCGCGGTATCCGCCGGGATCTTTGGGATTACCGAACCAGCGATTTATGGCCTTAACCTGCCACTGCGGCGTCCGTTTATCTTTGGCTGCGTGGCCGGTGCCATCGGCGGGGCGATTGTCGGCCTGAGCGACAGCCACGTCTACTCCTTCGGTTTCGCCAATATTTTCACCCTCGCGCAGATGATCCCGCCGCAGGGCATCGACGCAACCGTCTGGGGCGGCGTGGCCGGTATTGTCGCCGCGCTGGTTATCTCCTGCGTGCTGACCTTTGTCGCGGGCCTGCCGGGGAGCCGCACCGAGCCTGCGGGCGTGCCGATTGGTCCTGTGGCGGAAAACGCGATCCTCGCGCCGATGTCCGGCACCGCTTTGGCGCTGGATCAGGTTCCCGATAGCACCTTCGCCAGCGGCCTGCTGGGGAAAGGCGTGGCGATTATTCCCGCCGTCGGCAAAGTGGTAGCTCCGTTCTCCGGGGAGGTGGCATCGCTTTTCCAGACCAAACATGCGATTGGCCTGCTCAGCGATAGCGGCATTGAGTTGTTGATCCACGTCGGTATCGATACCGTGAAGCTCGATGGCGTGCCGTTTACCGCCCACGTCAAAGAAGGCGATCGGGTGAAGGCTGGCGATCTGCTGCTCGAATTCGACCGCCAGGCTATTCTGGACGCCGGTTATGACCTGGCGACCCCCATTATTATCAGCAACAGCGACGATTATCGTAACGTTGAGATCGTCTCCACCAGCGTGGTCGATGCCGGTCAGCCGCTGTTGTCCGTCATCCCTTAATCACAGGAGAGAAAGATGAAGACATTTCCACAGACCTTCTTATGGGGCGGCGCGACAGCCGCCAATCAGGTCGAAGGCGCCTATCTGGAAGACGGCAAAGGATTATCCACCTCGGACGTCCAGCCACACGGTGTCTTTGGCGACGTTGTTGAGCGCGTGCCGGGCGACAGCGGGATCAAGGATATTGCGATCGATTTCTACCACCGCTATCCGGAAGATATCAGCCTGTTCGCCGAAATGGGGTTCAACTGCCTGCGGGTATCCATTGCCTGGACGCGCATTTTCCCCGACGGCGACAATGCCGAGCCTAATGAAGCCGGGCTGGCGTTTTACGACCGGCTGTTTGCCGAAATGGCGCAGCACAATATCACTCCGCTGGTGACCTTATCGCACTATGAAATGCCGTGGGCGCTGGTGAAAAACTACGGCGGCTGGGGTAGCCGCGAGGTGATTGGCTTCTTTGAACGTTACGCCCGCACGGTATTTGCTCGTTATAAAGATCAGGTCAAACTGTGGCTGACCTTTAACGAAATCAATATGTCGCTCCATGCGCCGATGACCGGCGTCGGCCTGCCGGAGGGCAGCAGCAAGGAAGCTGTCTATCAGGCTATTCACCATCAGCTGGTGGCGAGCGCCCTGGCGGTCAAAGCCTGCCATGAGATAGTCCCCGAGGGCAAAATCGGCAATATGCTGCTGGGCGGCTTAATGTACCCGTTAAGCTGTAAGCCGGAAGATGTGTTTGAAACCATGCAACAGAACCGCAGCTGGCAGTTCTTCGGTGATGTGCAGTGCCGCGGAAGCTATCCGGGCTATATGCTGCGCTATTTCCGCGACCAGGGAATGACGATTATCATCACCGATGCCGACCGTGAGGCCCTGAAATCCACCGTGGATTTCATCTCCTTTAGCTACTACATGACCGGCTGCGTCACCGCCGACGAAGAACTGAACCAGAAAGCGCGCGGCAATATTCTCAGCATGGTACCGAACCCGCATCTGGCCAGCTCAGAATGGGGCTGGCAGATTGACCCGCTGGGCCTGCGGACGCTGCTGAACGTACTGTGGGATCGCTATCAAAAGCCGCTATTTATTGTTGAGAATGGTCTTGGCGCGAAAGACAAGGTTGAGGCGGACGGTTCAATTCATGATGACTACCGTATCAGCTACCTGAATGACCATTTGGTGCAGGCGCGGGAAGCGATTGACGACGGCGTGGAGCTGCTGGGCTTTACCAGTTGGGGACCTATCGACCTGGTCAGCGCTTCGAAAGCAGAGATGTCCAAGCGTTACGGCTTTATCTACGTCGATCGCGATGACCAGGGGAACGGCACCCTGGCGCGCAGCAAAAAGGACAGCTTCTACTGGTATAAAGAGGTGATTGGCAGTAACGGCGCCAGCTTAAAAGACTAATCTTCGCGATCCGTTGCGGCCCGGGACTGCCGGGCCGCCGGACGTTTATGTTGGTTTACTGGCACGCAGCAGGAAGATCATCGGTCGCTCCTGCTCCTCATCCAGTTCCGGCTGGGCGGCGATTTGCTCCGCGGTCGGTCCCCATTCATCAAGATGTTCAATGACAAAACCGGCGGCGACCAGCAGGTTTATCCAGCTGGCCAGCTTACGATGTTGTTTCTTCACGCCGTCGGCAAACCAGTTGCTGATGCGCTCTCCCTCCTGCTGATAGTGGCTGACCGGCCAGTTTTTTTGACCGAGGTCGTCCACCTGCCAGCCCTGACGTAGCGGGGCGGTGTAGATCGGGTGTTCGGCGGAAAACAGCAGCGTACCGCCTGGCGTCAGGGCCTGATAAATCGTGGCGAACAGTGGTGCGACGTCAGGAAGATAGTGTAGCGCCAGCGAACTGTAGACCAGTTCGCAGCTACCGGTGGGCAGGGTGAGGGTTTGCAGATCTTCACAACGATAATCAATGTCGCCCCCTGCGCTCATGTCGCGAGCGCGGTCGAGCATCCGGCTGGAGATATCAATTCCGGTAACCTGTGTGGCGCTTTGTTCACGCGCCCAGCGGCAAAACCAGCCGTAGCCACAGCCAAGATCCACCACCCGCAGGCCCGCTAAAGGGGGCAACATTTGCTGAATGGCAGGCCATTCCGGCGCGCCGTCGAGCCCTTTTATTGAGCGGTCGAGAGTGGCATATCCTGCAAAAAAATCAGGATCATCATAAATATTCTGACTCATAATCACTCCATGAATTATTTGTGTATTTTTAATTACTCAGGTTTTTAGTCACACGCTTTACTAAACGAGCCAATTTCAATTAACTTATTATAACCAACCTTTTTTCGTAATCTGACCTGTCTAATGAATCTAACGTTGAGAAAAAGCGTGTTGGCCGGGATTCCCCTGGTCATCGCTCTGGCTGGCTGCGCGCCGTCCCATGATATTGGCAATCCGCCGCAGCAGCAGACACCTGCCTCTCATGTGTCCATGGATCTCCCCGCTGCCGTTAAAAATGGCTGGCCGCAAAGTAACTGGTGGCAGGATTACCACGACCCGCAGTTGAATAGTCTTATCCAGCGTGCGCTGGTGAACGCCCCGGATATGCAGATTGCCGAGCAGCGCATCAAGCTGGCGGAAGCCCAGGCGCGCATGTCGCAAGCCAATCTTGGGCCAGAAATGGATTTTTCCGCCAACGTTGAGCGGCAGAAAATGTCGGCCGAAGGATTGATGGGCCCGTTTGCCTCCGATTCAGATGGTTATACCGGTCCCTGGTACACCAACGGCACCTTTGGCCTGACCGCAGGCTGGGATCTCGATCTGTGGGGTAAAAACCGTGCGTTGGTGAAAGCGCGCATTGGTGAGGTCAAAGCGCAAATCGCCGAAGAGGCGCAAACCCGTGAGCTGCTGGCCAGCAGCGTGGCGCGACTTTACTGGCAGTGGCAGACCGAAGCAGCGGTGAAGAGCGTGCTGCAACAGGTCAAAAGCGAACAAAACAATATCGTTAGCGTTGACCAGGCGCTGTTCCAGCGCGGGATCACCAACTCCGCCGAAGGGGCTGAAAACGATATTAATGTCAGCAAAACCGATCAGCAGCTGACCGATGTTGCGGGCAGTATGAAAGAGATCGAAGCGCGACTAATGGCGTTGACCAACAGCCAAAGCCAGTCGCTGAATCTGAAAGCGGTTAACCTCCCGGAAGTCAGCGCGCAAATGCCGACGGAGCTGGGCTATGAACTGCTGGCGCGGCGCCCGGATCTGCAGGAAGCGCACTGGTATATCGAAGCCTCTCTGAGCGAAGTAGATGCCGCCAAAGCGGCGTTCTATCCGGACATCAACCTGATGGCTTTCCTGCAACAGGATGCACTGCATTTAAGCGATCTGTTCCGTCACTCTGCGCAGCAGATGGGGCTTTCTGCCGGGCTGACGCTGCCTATCTTTGATAGCGGCAGGCTCAACGCCAACCTCGATATTGCCAGCGCGCAGAATAATTTGTCGGTGGCGAAGTACAACAAAGCGGTGGTGGATGCGGTCAATCAGGTGGCGAAGACCGCCAGCCAGGTTGAAACCCTGATGGAGAAGAACCAGCAGCAGCAGCAGGTTGAAAAAGACGCTCAGCGTACGGTGAACCTGGCGCAGGCGCGCATGGAAGCCGGGATCCTGTCGGGGTCGCGAGTCAGTTTAGCCCGACTCCCCGCGCTGCAGGAACGAATTACGGCGCTGCGCCTGCACGGCCAGTGGCTGGATGCCAGCATTCAGCTGACCTCCGCGCTGGGCGGCGGATATCACCAGACGCCACAAAAATCCAGCTAACACCACAGCTAACGCGGCCGGGGGAAACCCCGGTCGCTGCTTACGGTTACCCGCTACGGCTTCTTTTTTGCTTCCCGGCGGCGGAACCACCAGTGAGCGCCCGCCACCAGGACCACCACCAAAATCAGCCAGATCCCGTGCTTCAGATGGCCATCAAGATGATGCAGCCAGGGTCCTATCGCTTCGCCCCCCAGATAACCCAGGGTGGTGAACAGCAGGGCCCAGACCAGTGCGCCGAGAATATTGAGTGGCAAAAACACTTTGGGCGGCAGGCGACTGGCGCCGATCAATAACGGGCCAATCACCCGGAAACCGTACATAAAACGGGTGCCAATCACGAACAGGTAAGGACGGCGCTGGATCATGCGCTGCGCTTTGTGGATCCGCGCCTGGTGGCGTGAAAAACGCCGCAGCAGGCGACCGCCAAATCGTCTGCCCAGCAGGTACAGCAACTGATCGCCAATCATCCCGCCCAGCGCGACCGAAATAACCACCAGTGGAAATTTTAACAACCCCTGATGCGCCACTACGCCGCCCAGCAGGGTGATGGTTTCACCTTCTGCCAGACTGCCGACAATCAGCGCAGCGTAGCCATACTGGGAGATCTGGTTATTGATATCCATACGCAGAAAAACTCCATGGTTGCTTTGGCTTCAGGCTGGATGGCGCCCAACTGATTCCGGTCGCTCAGGCAGCGTAAAGCCGGGAAGATCATGTTCATCAATCTGTTAATCATACACCCTGTGATTGGAATAGGCGCCGTGTGCATTTTTATAGCTGTACACAAACTAATCTCTCAGAGTGAATTATACTTGGATTAGTGCTGTACGAAGCCGTGACAAGGGGGATGCTATGAACCATGTCTGGGGATTGTTCGCTCATCCGAATCAGGAAATGAGCGTCATCAAAAGCGAAAATGAGACCATTTCGCACCACTATACGCACCATGTGCTGGTGATGGCTGCGGTTCCGGTGATTTGCGCGTTTATTGGCACTACGCAACTTGGCTGGAACTTTGGCGACGGCAACGTGGTAAAACTGTCGATGTGGACGGGACTGGCGCTGGCGGTGGTGTTCTACGCCGTGATGTTGGCTGGGGTGGCGGTGATGGGGCGTATTATCTGGTGGATGGCAAGAAGCTATCCGCAACGCCCGTCGCTTAAACGCTGTATGGTGTTCGCCGGTTACGTGGCGACGCCGCTGTTCATGAGCGGGCTGGTAGCGCTCTATCCGTTGGTCTGGCTGTGTGCGCTGGTGGGCACGGTTGCGCTGTTCTACACCGGTTACCTGCTGTATCTCGGTATTCCGACCTTCCTGAACATCAACAAAGAAGAGGGGCTGAGCTTTGCCAGTTCGACCCTGGCGATCGGGGTGCTGGTGCTCGAGGTGCTGCTGGCGATCACCGTGATCCTTTGGGGGTACGGTTACCGACTCTTCTAATCCTTGGTAACCACCGAATCGGTTTGCCGCCTACAAGCAACTCGAATTATTTTGGGTATGCATTGCCGACATAAATGGATTTTTATGTCGGCAATGCAGCATTTGCTCACGATTCTTATTAGTCAGATCCCGCCAGAGCACGGTATGATAGGTCCTGCCAGCGTCGCCCACATCCCGGCGCCGCAGCGTACGTCCATAACGTGCAAAAATACTTTCACGAATGATCATGATGCCGAAATTTCGAGTTTCTTTGCTCAGCCTGACGTTGCTCCTGGCTGTGCCTTTTGCGCCCCAGGCGATTGCAAAAACCCCCGTTGCCGCAACGGCCTTGCAGCCGGACATCGCCTCCGGTAGCGCGATGATCGTTGATCTTGCCAGCAAAAAAATTGTTTACCAGAGCCAGCCTGATTTGGTGCGGCCGATTGCGTCCATTACCAAGGTGATGACGGCGATGGTGGTGCTGGATGCGCATCTGCCGTTAGACGAAATGCTGACCGTGGATATCAGCCAAACGCCAGAGATGAAAGGGATCTATTCACGCGTGCGCCTGAATAGCCAAATCAGCCGCCGCAATATGCTGCTGCTGGCGCTGATGTCTTCAGAAAACCGCGCAGCTGCGAGCCTTGCCCACCACTATCCGGGGGGCTACGACGCCTTTATCCGCGCCATGAACGCTAAGGCTCAGGCGCTGGGCATGACCCATACCCGTTACGTTGAACCCACGGGGTTGTCGATTCATAACGTCTCGACCGCCCGTGACCTGACGAAACTGCTGATGGCAACCGAACAGTATCCGTTGATTGGTCAACTGAGTACGACCAAAGAAGATACCGCGACCTTTGCCCATCCGGCCTATACGCTGCCGTTTCGCAACACCAACCATCTGGTCTATCGCGACAACTGGAATATCCAGCTGACCAAAACCGGCTTTACCAACGCCGCGGGCCACTGCCTGGTGATGCGCACGGTCATTAATCAACGCCCGGTGGCGCTGGTGGTGATGGATGCCTTCGGCAAATATACCCATTTCGCTGATGCCAGCCGCCTGCGGACGTGGGTTGAAACCGGGAAGGTGATGCCGGTGCCGGCCTCCGCGCTGAGCTACAAAAAGCAGCGTGAAGCCCAGATGGCGGACGCGATGCTGAAAGGTGGCGCGCAGACGGCGCAAAACGATTAATGCCTCTACCCCCGGCCCGCATCAGCGGCCGGGTTTTTTTTATTCCGGTATGGTTAAATCGCCTTCACCCAGCTGGCGCTGCATGATTAAGGTATCGCGCCAGTCTCCCATCTTATAGCCCACGCTGCGCAGCTGGCCGGCAACCGTGAAGCCAAATTTTTTGTGAATCGCCAGCGAACCAGCATTGTTGTGTCCGTCGCCGATGATTGCCAGCATCTGCCGCCACGGACCCTGTTCGCATTTCTCAATCAGCTGTGCCAGCAGGGCGCTGCCGATACCGCGTCCACCCATTCCTGATTCGACATAAATCGACTCTTCAAGAGTGTAGCGGTAGGCGGGACGAGGGCGGTAAAAGGTCGCATAGCAGTAGCCGACAATGGTGCCGCGCCACAGGGCAACCAGCCACGGCAGCCCGTTATCACGCACCGTCTTAATGCGCTTACGCATTTCATCGACGGTGGGGGGGATATCTTCAAAGGATGCACGTCCATTCAGTACGTGCCAGACGTACAGCGCTGCAATAGCGTGAGCGTCATCGGGCAGGGCTTCGCGGATCTCTAACTCAGCGCCGTGTAACATATCCGCTTCGGACATGAGGGGACTCCTTAACCAGGTTTGCCGGAGAAGCGTTTCTCCGGCGTGCAGCGTAATACAGAATCCCGTTACGCGTCATCTGCGATGATGGCTATTCGGCGACGTTATTTTCGCTCTGCGGGCGTTCTCCCCAGTACTTCTGCTTACTGGTTTTACCCAGACCCGGGTTCATGCTGTTGGTCGGGTCATTCTGGCGGTAGAACTGTTTTAAGCTATCGGCGGCTTCATACAGGTGTCCGACGTTATGCTCGGCCGGATACTGCGCCCCGCGCTGCTTCAACAGCTCAAGCATCTGTTCTTTCAGCGCATGGGCATCGACGCCTTTTTTCACGATGTAATCCTGATGGAACACGTGGCACATAAAGTGGCCGTAATAGAGCTTGTAGACCAGTTGGCTGTCGATTTCCGGCGGCAGATGCTCAAACCATTCAGTGTCGTTGCGGCGCAGGGCGATATCCAGCGCCAGAATATCTTCGACTTCATCGGCATGTACCGCCTGATAACGAATCGCGGCCCCCGCAGCGGCGAAACGATGAAGAAACGCCTTGCTGCCCTCTTCCGGAGTACAGACGAAGAAATCCCCTTCGGCCTGCTGGAAGTACTCTTTAAGCCAGCTCTGCGCCTCTTCGATGCCATCCCCGGCCATTTTCAACAGCAGGTGGTGTTCGTATTTATCACGCCAGGTTTTCATGCGTTCCGGCAGGTGCGCCGGGAACACGTGCCCCAGCTTCTGCATAAAGCGATCGCTAAAGTGCGGCTTAAACAGCGACACTTTATCCAGCATGGCATCGGCACGACCTTTCATGGTGAAGAAGAACGGCATCTTGTCGGTGCCGAGCTTGTCGATCATCAGGAAGGTGTCTTTACCATAGCGCTCGGCAATATCGTAGATATCGCGGTGCATGTACTCGCCTGCTACCGGCAAATGTTCAAATTCCGCCAGGATATGGCGGCGGATCTCGGTCAGTACCGCAGGGTCGTTGCTGCCGATGTAAAAGACCTGCTGGCGTTTTTCCGCCGGGAAGGTGTCGAGACGCGCGGCGAACACCGCCAGCTTGCCGGCGCAGCCGGACGATTCAAACAGGCGCTCCGGGTCGGCATTGTAGCGTGCCGGCGTGTCGGCATTGATATCGCGCACCCGGGTAACGTAATCGTGGTCATGGGCGTGGCGGCCATCGTGCAGTACGTCGCCGTCGCTCACGCGGTCGTCGTCGAGGCGGCTGAGGATCTGTTCCGGCGTGGTGCCCAGATCGATTCCCAGGTGGTTAACCAGCCGCAGCTTGCCGTTTTCGTCAATCTGGGCAAACAGAGACATCTCGGTGTAAGCCGGGCCGCGCTGCACCAGCGAGCCGCCGGAGTTGTTGCAGATCCCGCCGATCACCGACGCGCCGATGCAGGAGGAGCCGATCACCGAGTGCGGCTCGCGGCCCAGCGGTTTCAGCGCTTTTTCCAGCGAATAGAGCGTGGTGCCCGGGAAGGCCAGCACCTGTTCGCCTTTGTCCAGTAGATGCAGTTTATCGAGGCGCAGGGTGCTGATAATGACTATCTGGCGATCGTAATCGTTGCCGCTGGGGGTTGAGCCTTCGGTCAGCCCGGTGTTTGCCGCCTGCATGAGAATAATTTTATCGGCGTCAACGCAGGCGCTCAGCACTCGCCACAGCTCCAGCAAGGTGCCCGGAAAGACCACCGCCAGCGCATCGCCCTGGCCTGAGCGGAAACCTTTACGGTAGCGCTGGGTTTTGGCCGGATCGGTTAACAGGTGGGAAGTGCCGACCAGTCTTGCCAGTTCCGCCAGAAAATCATGATTATTCGAAGGTGTTGCAGATGACATGATCCACTCCTTGTGGTGGTACCGAAAATATCGGGATTAAGCATAGCGCTTTGTATGACAATTTTGTGCAGGAATGTGTCGAATTTCCGAGAAGAACCTTAGCATTCTGCAGGCGTCTTGTTTATATATATGGCAAACTGCGGTTTTTATTATGTTTTGCCGTGATCCCGGCCTGAGAAAAAGCGAGATAACAATGAAATGGCTCTGTACGATTGGCGTCGCCGTTAGTCTGGCGCTGCAACCCGCTCTGGCGGATGAACTGTTCGGCAATCACCCCTTAACCCCGCAGGCGCGGGATGCCTTCGTGAGCGAACTGCTCAAGAAAATGACCGTCGATGAAAAAATCGGCCAGCTCAGGCTGATCAGCGTTGGGCCGGATAACCCGAAAGAGGCGATCCGCGAGATGATCAAAGACGGCCAGGTCGGGGCCATTTTCAACACCGTCACCCGCTCGGATATCCGCATCATGCAGGATCAGGTCATGCAGCTCAGCCGTCTGAAGATCCCGCTGTTTTTCGCCTATGACGTGATTCACGGCCAGCGCACCGTCTTCCCGATAAGCCTCGGCCTGGCCTCTTCGTTTAACCTTGATGCGGTCAATACCGTAGGCCGTATTTCAGCCTATGAAGCCGCCGACGATGGCCTGAACATGACCTGGGCGCCGATGGTAGACGTCTCGCGCGATCCGCGCTGGGGCCGTGCCTCGGAAGGTTTCGGGGAAGATACCTATCTGACCACCGTGATGGGCCAGGCGATGGTCGAATCGATGCAGGGCAAAAGCCCGGCGGACCGCTACTCGGTGATGACCAGCGTGAAGCACTTCGCCGCCTATGGCGCGGTAGAGGGCGGGAAAGAGTACAACACCGTCGATATGAGCCCGCAGCGCCTGTTCAACGACTATATGCCGCCTTACAAAGCCGGGCTGGATGCCGGGAGCGGTGCGGTCATGGTGGCGCTTAACTCTCTGAATGGAACCCCGGCCACTTCCGATGCCTGGCTGTTGAAAGAGGTCCTGCGCGATGACTGGGGCTTCAAAGGCATTACCGTCTCCGACCATGGTGCCATCAAGGAGTTGATTAAACACGGTGTTGCTTCCGATCCGGAAGATGCCGTGCGGGTAGCCCTGAAGTCGGGCATCAACATGAGCATGAGCGACGAGTACTACAGCAAATACCTGCCAGGGCTGGTGAAATCCGGCAAGGTGACGATGGCGGAGCTGGATGATGCGACACGCCACGTGCTGAACGTCAAATATGATATGGGGTTGTTTAATGACCCGTACAGCCACCTCGGGCCGAAAGATTCTGACCCGCAGGATACCAACGCCGAAAGCCGCCTGCATCGTAAAGAGGCCCGTGAAGTCGCCCGCCAAAGCCTGGTGCTGCTGAAGAACCGCCTCGAGACGCTGCCGCTGAAAAAATCGGGCACCATTGCCGTGGTGGGACCGCTGGCAGACAGCAAGCGTGACATGATGGGCAGCTGGTCTGCCGCGGGCGTGGCGGATCAGTCGGTCACCGTGCTGACCGGCATCAAAGATGCGCTGGGTGACAAAGGCAAGGTGGTTTATGCCCGCGGCGCCAACACCACCAACGATAGCGGCATTGTCGATTTCCTTAATCTGTACGAGAAAGCGGTGCAGGTTGATCCGCGCTCGCCGCAGGCGATGATTGACGAAGCGGTGGCCGCGGCGAAACAGGCCGACGTGGTGGTGGCGGTGGTCGGCGAGGCGCAGGGCATGGCTCACGAAGCCTCCAGCCGTACCGATATTAATCTGCCGCAGAGCCAGCGTGATTTAATCAGCGCACTGAAGGCCACCGGCAAGCCGCTGGTGCTGGTGCTGATGAACGGTCGTCCGCTGGCGTTGGTCAAAGAAGACCAGCAGGCTGACGCGATGCTGGAAACCTGGTTTGCCGGGACCGAAGGCGGCAACGCCATTGCTGATGTGCTGTTCGGCGATGCCAACCCGTCGGGCAAACTGCCGATGTCGTTCCCACGCTCGGTAGGACAGATTCCGGTGTACTATAGCCACCTCAATACCGGCCGTCCGTACAATGCCGACAAGCCGAACAAATACACCTCGCGCTACTTTGACGAGGCCAACGGCCCGCTGTATCCGTTCGGTTACGGCCTGAGCTACACCACCTTTAGCGTATCCGACGTGAAAATGTCGGCGCCGACCATGACACGTGACGGCAGCGTTACCGCTAGCGTGCAGGTAACGAACACTGGTAAGCGCGAAGGGGCGACGGTCATTCAGCTCTATCTGCAGGATGTCACCGCCTCAATGAGCCGACCAGTGAAAATGCTGCGTGGCTTCCAGCGTGTGAACCTCAAACCGGGTGAGACGCAAACCGTCAGCTTCCCGATTGAGATTAACGCGTTGAAGTTCTGGAACCAGAAAATGAAATACGACGCCGAACCGGGCAAATTCAACGTCTTTATCGGTGTTGACTCCGCCCGCGTGAAGCAGAGCGAGTTCGAATTACGCTAATCTGACCCTCCCGGTCATGCTGCCGGCAGTCCCCTAAAAGGCCGATTAATCGGCCTTTTCTTTTTCGCTCAGCGGTCAAATAGACTACGCTTTTCTCTTAAGCTTCTGAAAATGGAGCGCAAAATAATGAGGATGGCGGGATGGATATGGCAACGAAATGGCGCGCTGCGCTGGCGCTGGCCGCGCTGATAAGTCTACCGCTACAGGCGGCGGAGCCGGTCAAAGTGGGCTCAAAAATCGATACGGAAGGGGCACTGCTGGGCAATATTATTTTGCAGGTGCTGGAGAGGCACGGCGTGAAGACCGTCAATAAAATACAGCTCGGGACCACACCGGTGGTGCGCGGGGCGATTACGGCGGGTGAACTCGACATTTATCCAGAATATACCGGCAACGGCGCCTTTTTCTTTAAGCAGGAGAACGATCCGGCGTGGAAAAACGCGCAGCAGGGCTATGAGAAGGTGAAGAAGCTCGACGCGGATCAGAATAAGCTTATCTGGCTCACCCCGGCACCGGCGAACAATACCTGGACCATCGCCGTGCGTCAGGATCTGGCAGAGAAAAATCACCTCACGTCACTGGCCGATCTCAGTCGCTATTTGCACAGCGGCGGTCCCTTCAAGCTGGCGGCCTCCGCGGAGTTTATCGAACGTCCCGATGCGCTCCCGGCCTTTGAGAAAGCCTACGGTTTCTCGCTGAATCAGGACCAGCTGCTGTCGCTGGCGGGCGGCGATACCGCAGTGACCATCAAAGCGGCGGCGCAGCAAACCTCCGGCGTCAATGCGGCCATGGCCTATGGGACCGACGGTCCGGTTGCTGCACTGGGGTTACAAACCCTCAGCGATCCGCAGGGCGTACAGCCGATTTACGCCCCGACTCCGGTGGTCCGCGAGGCGGTGCTGAAAGCCTATCCGCAGATTGGCGAATGGCTGCAGCCGGTGTTTGCCAGCCTCGATGAAAAAACGTTGCAACAGCTGAATGCCAGCATTGCCGTAGAAGGGCGGGACGCCAAAAAAGTGGCCGCTGATTATCTGCAGCAAAAAGGGCTGTTGAAGTAGACTCCGGGTGGCTATTCGTTGTTATAACCGTGTTGTACTGCTGCTGGCCTGCGCCCTGCTGCTGGCGGTGGCCTTGCCGTTTGTCAACTATGCGCCTAATCGCCTGTTATCAGGAGAGGGGCGTTGGCTATGGCAGGATTGCCGCTGGCTGATGGCGCTGCAGGTCGGCGGGGCGTTGTTGCTGATGTGCCTCTGTTGGCGAGCGGGCCGCGGGCCGCTGCTGCTGACGTTGCTGATGGTCGACGCGCTGCTGCCGCTCCAGCTGTGGGGCGCGGGGCAGGTGGCGACACAGCTGGCGCAGGATGGCTCGGCGTTGGCGCGAACCTCGACGGGCAGCGGCTTGTGGCTGGCGCTGGCGCTGTGCCTGTTAATTGCCAGCGACGCCATTCGCCGGCTGACTTCCCGGGCGCCTTGGCGCTGGCTGCTCAATGCCCAGATCTGGCTGATCCCCTGTGTGCTGCTGACCACCGGTGCGCTGGATCAGCTATCGCTGCTGAAAGAGTACGCTAACCGCCAGGATGTTTTCGATGCGGCGCTGTACCAGCACGTGACGCTGCTGTTTGGCACGCTGCTGCCGGGATTGCTGATCGGTTTGCCGATGGGCATCGCCATCTGGCGCCGGCCCCTCTGGCAGGCGCCGGTGTTTACCTTCCTCAATATTATTCAGACCGTGCCTTCCGTGGCGTTGTTTGGCCTGCTGATCGCACCACTGGCCGGTCTTGCCCATCACTTCCCCGAGCTGGCTGAACGGGGCATTTCCGGTACCGGAATGGCGCCGGCGCTGATTGCGCTGGTGCTGTATGCCTTGTTGCCGCTGGTTCGTGGAGTGGTCACCGGCCTGCAACAGGTGCCGCGCGACGCGCTGGAGAGCGCGGTAGCGATGGGGATGAGCCGCGGTCAGTGCTTCAGGTCGGTACAGCTACCGCTGGCGCTGCCGGTACTATTGCGCAGTCTGCGCGTGGTCAGCGTGCAAACCGTCGGCATGGCGGTGGTGGCGGCGCTGATTGGCGCTGGCGGGTTTGGTACCCTGGTTTTCCAGGGATTGTTGAGCAGCGCCCTGGATCTGGTGCTGCTGGGGGTGATCCCGACCATTGCCCTTGCCGTGGTGGTTGATGCGCTGTTTGCGTTGTGGGTCGCGTTACTCAAAGGAGAGGCGGATGATTGAATTTGACGGGGTCAGCAAATCCTTCGCCGGGCAGCCGGCGGTAAAAAATCTCAACCTGCATCTGCGTGAGGGGGCCTTCTCGGTGCTGGTTGGCACCTCCGGTTCCGGTAAATCCACTACGCTGAAAATGATCAACCGGCTGGTCGAGCATGACAGCGGTAGCCTGCGCTTTGCCGGGCAGGATATTCGCCAGCAGCCGGTGCTGGCGCTGCGCCGGCGCATGGGCTACGCCATTCAGTCGATTGGCCTGTTTCCCCACTGGACGGTGGCGCAGAACATTGCCACTGTCCCGCAGCTGCAAAAGTGGTCGCGACAGCAGATCGCGGCGCGGGTTGATGAACTGATGGCGCTGTTGGGGCTGGACTCGGCGTTGGGTGCTCGCTACCCACACCAGCTCTCCGGCGGCCAGCAGCAGCGGGTTGGGGTGGCGCGGGCGCTGGCTGCCAACCCCGACGTCCTGCTGATGGACGAACCTTTTGGCGCCCTCGACCCGGTCACCCGCGACGCGCTCCAGCAGGAGATGATCCGCATTCACCGGCTGCTGGGGCGGACCATCGTCCTCGTGACCCACGATGTGGATGAAGCGCTGCGGCTGGCGGACCATCTGGTGCTGATGGACGGCGGTGAAGTGGTGCAGCAGGGAGAACCGCTGCAGATGCTGCTGAATCCCAAAAACGCCTTTGTAGAGACGTTTTTTGGTCGCAGCGAGCTGGGCGTCCGTCTGCTGGCGTTGCGCGGCGTCGGGGAGTATCTGCGCCGTGATGAGCGGCTGGCCGGGGATACGCTGCAGGTGACGATGACGCTACGTGAAGCGCTTTCCCAGTTCATAACCCATCGCTGTGAGGTGCTGCCGGTGGTGGATGAGCAGGGACAAGCCTGTGGGACGCTGCATTTTGCCGATCTGCTCATCAAGGAGGTGCGCCATCCGCCTGCTTCGTGATCCGCTGCTGTGGCTGCTGGCGCTGTTTATTGCCATTTTGCTGCTGTTGCCCTATAGCGCGCCGCTCTTTAGCGCCCTGTTTCCCGAACTGCCGCGCCCGGTCTATCAGCAGCAGAGTTTTTTGTCGCTGACGTGGGCCCATTGCTGGCTGGTGGCGCTCTCGAGCCTGGCGGCGACGGTGGTAGGTGTCGGGGCAGGCGTCGCGGTGACGCGTCCCGCGGGGCGTGAATTTCGCCCGCTGGTGGAGACGATTGCGGCAATGGGGCAAACTTTTCCGCCGGTGGCGGTGCTGGCGATTGCGGTGCCGGTCATGGGGTTTGGCTGGCAGCCGGCGCTGATAGCGCTGGCGCTGTACGGCGTACTGCCGGTTTTGCAGGGGACGCTGGCAGGGTTAAGCGCCGTGCCGCCGGGCGTGGTGGCGGTCGCTCAGGGTATGGGGATGACGGGCTGGCAGCGGTTTATCAAGGTCGAGCTGCCGCTGGCCGCACCGGTGATGCTGGCCGGTATCCGGACCTCGACCATCGTCAATATCGGCACGGCGACTATCGCCTCAACGGTCGGGGCGAATACGCTCGGAACGCCGATTATCATCGGCCTTAGCGGGTTCAACACCGCTTATGTCCTGCAAGGTGCGCTGCTGGTGGCGCTGGCAGCGATCGTCGTCGACCGCGGATTTGAACGGCTGAACCGCTGGCTCAGCCGACACCGCCACGAACAATAAACGAGTAACCGGCGAGCATCACGCCGCTGATCCCGCCGATGGCCATGAATAAGAATAGGGTAATGACCGCGATTTTCGCTGGCTTCATAATAGACTCCTGATGTTAACGGAGGGATTATACGGTGAAGCTCAGGTGTTAATAAAACATTAATTGCTATTTAGCCAGATAACGTGACCCTGCTGCTGCCAGGCCTGCAGTTGATCCTGCTGCGCCTGGGTCGGGCTCTCGCCACACAATACCAGCAGGGTGCTGTCGGGAAACAGTTCGGGTCGAATCTGCGCCAGCGAGTGCGGCACAACATCGACACGCCAGCCCTGTTCACAGGCAATCCAGCCCTCCAGCCACATCCGGGTGGTATCGTCGATATTCCAGCCGAGCACCAGCGCATGGCTGCCGGCGTGTTTGTAGGCGCTGGCAAGACTGTGGGCAATATGGTTGATCAGCAGGCCGTCAAGAATGCTTCGCAGGGCGGTGAGGGTGGGCTGGGGGCTAAGCAGACGATGGCGCAAGGGGATAAACAACTGGTTAACCAGCGTCAGGGCGGAGTAGCTGTGGCTGCGCTCTTTAATCCACAACCGTAAACGGTGATAGCTGCCGTCGTGCAGATAGCCCAGCAGAATCTCCTGCTGTTCCCGCCAGCCATCCTCTTCCTGATGATCGTTATCGTTGAGCAGGGTTTTGACTTTACTCACTTGAACGCCCGCGTCAATCCAGCGTTGAATTTCGCGGATGCGGTCAATTTCCTGTTCATTAAACAGCCGGTGGCCGCCATCGGTGCGCTGAGGTTTCAGCAGTCCATAGCGCCGCTGCCAGGCGCGTAACGTCACGGGGTTGATGTCGCAGAGCTGAGCCACTTCACCAATCGTATAAAGCGCCATAAATCCCTCCCGCAGTTGCTTCCCTTATAACTGTAGAAGCTGTTTGCCGAAGACGACATATTTGTTCATTTTTTGTTCATATGGCGAGTGAGAGGTGGCTAAGAAGTGTGATCCTGACCATGATTTTTCATTTTCCTCGGTGGCTTCAAAGAAAGTTATGACCCGGCGGTGTATGTTACGCGCTTTCAAGTGAAGTGTGGTCTGCGGGTATGTACGAGTTCGATCTGGTGTTGCTGCTGCTTCAGCAGATGTGCGTGTTTTTGGTCATCGCGTGGTTGATGAGCAAGACGCGGCTGTTCATTCCGCTAATGCAGGTCACCGTCCGCCTGCCGCATAAGCTGCTGTGCTATGTCACTTTCTCTATTTTCTGCATTATGGGGACCTATTTCGGTCTGCATATCGAAGATTCCATTGCCAATACGCGCGCCATCGGTGCGGTCATGGGCGGCCTGCTCGGCGGCCCGGTCGTCGGCGGCCTCGTGGGCCTCACCGGCGGGCTGCATCGCTACTCCCTTGGCGGGATGACGGCGTTGAGCTGTATGGTCTCCACCATTGTGGAGGGGCTGCTGGGTGGTCTGGTCCACAGCGTGCTGGTCAAACGTGGACGTTCGGATAAAGTGTTTAGCCCGCTCACCGCCGGCGCGATCACCTTCTTCGCCGAGATGGTGCAGATGCTGATTATTCTGCTGATCGCCCGTCCCTTCGATAATGCGCTGCATCTGGTGCAAAGCATCGCCGCGCCGATGATGGTAACCAACACGGTCGGCGCCGCGCTGTTTATGCGTATCCTGCTGGATAAGCGGGCGATGTTTGAGAAATACACCTCGGCTTTTTCTGCCACCGCGCTGAAGGTTGCGGCCTCGACGGAAGGGATCCTGCGCCAGGGGTTTAACGAAGAGAACAGCATGAAGGTCGCGCAGGTGCTGATCCAGGAGCTGGATATTGGCGCGGTGGCCATCACCGACCGCGACAAGCTGCTCGCATTTACCGGCATTGGCGACGATCATCATCTGCCCGGCAAGCCCATCTCGTCATCCTATACGCAAAAGGCTATTGATAGCGGCGAGGTGGTCTACGCCGACGGCAACGAGGTTCCTTATCGCTGCTCGATTCACCCCAACTGCAAGCTGGGCTCGACGTTGGTGATCCCGCTGTGCGGCGAAAATCAGCGGGTCATCGGCACCATTAAATTATATGAAGCGAAAAACCGCCTGTTCAGCTCCATTAACCGCACTCTGGGAGAGGGGATTGCCCAGCTGTTGTCGGCGCAAATTCTCGCCGGGCAGTACGAGCGGCAGAAGGCGCTGCTGACACAGTCGGAGATAAAACTGCTGCACGCGCAGGTGAACCCGCATTTTCTGTTTAATGCCTTAAACACCCTGAAGGCGGTGATACGCCGCGACAGCGATCAGGCCGGGCAGTTGGTGCAGTATCTGTCGACCTTTTTCCGTAAAAACCTCAAGCGGCCTTCGGAGGTCGTGACCCTGGCCGACGAAATTGAACATGTGAACGCCTATCTGCAAATTGAGAAGGCACGTTTCCAGGCCAACCTGCAGATTCAGATGCTGGTGCCCGAGGCGCTGGCCCACCATCAGTTACCAGCGTTTACGCTGCAGCCGATCGTAGAAAACGCCATTAAGCACGGCACGTCGCAGCATCTCGGGGTCGGGGAGATTACCATTCGCGCCAGCCAGAACGACCGCTGGCTGCAACTTGATATCGAAGATAATGCCGGACTGTACCAGGACAATCCCAACGCCAGCGGGCTGGGTATGAGTCTGGTGGACAGACGCTTACGTGCGCGCTTCGGCGCCGACTGCGGCATTACCGTCACCTGTGAAGCGGAGCGTTTCACCCGCGTCACGCTGCGACTGCCTCTGGAGGAAGACGCGTGTTAAAAGTGTTGATAGTTGATGATGAGCCGCTGGCGCGTGAAAACCTGCGCGTATTGCTGGAATCCGCCGGCGATATTGAGATTGTCGGCGAGTGCGGCAATGCCGTAGAAGCCATTGGCGCGGTGCACAAGCTGCGCCCGGACGTGCTGTTTCTCGACATCCAGATGCCGCGGATCAGCGGTCTGGAAATGGTCGGGATGCTGGACCCGGAGCACCGGCCTTACATCGTGTTTCTCACCGCCTTTGACGAGTATGCGGTGAAAGCTTTTGAAGAGCATGCGTTTGATTATCTGCTCAAACCTATAGAGGCGCCGCGGCTGGAGAAGACCCTGGCCCGTCTGCGCCAGGAGCGCAGCCTGCAGGATATCTCGCTGCTCGATGATACCCAACAGGCGTTGAAGTACATCCCCTGCACCGGCCACAGCCGCATCTGGCTGCTGCAAATGGAAGATGTGGCGTTCGTCAGCAGCCGGATGAGCGGAATCTACGTCACCGACCGCGAAGGGAAAGAGGGCTTCACCGAGCTGACCTTGCGAACGCTGGAGAACCGCACGCCGCTGCTGCGCTGCCATCGCCAGTATCTGGTGAACATGGCCCACCTGAAGGAGATCCGTCTGGAGGAGAATGGTCAGGCGGAACTGCTGATGCGGGCCGGGCAAACGGTGCCGGTGAGCCGGCGCTACTTAAAAAATCTGAAAGAGGCGATTGGGCTGTAATACGCCTGAATCGTGATAGACTTAGCGCCAGCATTTTTCATCATGAAGGCATTATGATCAGTAACGATATCTTACGTAGCCTGCGCTACACCCTGAAAACCAATAATAACGACCTGGTGCGTATTTTTGCGCTGGGCGATTCCGTCGTCAGCGCAGAGCAGCTGGTCCCGTGGCTGAAAAAGGAAGACGAAGAGGGCTTCCAGCGCTGCCCGGACATTATGTTGTCGATTTTCCTCAACGGCCTGATTTATGACAAACGCGGCAAAGACGAGTCGGCACCGCCGCTGGCGGTTGAGCGCCGGGTGAATAACAATGTGGTGCTGAAAAAGCTGCGCATCGCCTTTTCGCTGAAGACCGATGACATCCTCGCCATTCTGACCCAGCAGAAGTTCCGCGTTTCGATGCCAGAAATTACCGCCATGATGCGCGCCCCGGAGCATAAAAATTTCCGCGAGTGCGGTGACCAGTTCCTGCGCTATTTCCTGCGCGGCCTGACCGAACGCGTCCACGCCAAACCTTGAGTTTCCTTCTGCTGAATGGTCCCGGCTTACGCTGCGCTTAGCCGTGCTATCCGCGCGCTTTTCGTGTAGCCCGGGTAAGGCTTTTATGCTACTACCCGGGCGTACCTCACGACTATTTTACTTCCTTGAAACCTTGCTCTTTGAGCTGCTTCTCCGACTCCGTCATCGAGACCTCCTGAAGCGTGCAGTTGGTGAACGTTGATCCCGGCAGCTTGCACAGCTCGCTAATTTTCGCCTGGGTAAAATCAATGCTGATACGTTCCTGCGCATAGCTGTCTGTATAATCGATCCGCTGCTCCACGCCTTTGACACCGCGATAAAGGTTGCTCATCGGTTCAATCAGCGCCTGGGCCTGTTCTTTACTGGTGGCGCCGATGCTCTTGTAGGGAAGGGTATTATTCGCATCCTGGCGCAGCACTTTGTCACCCGCGTAATGGTAGGTAAAACTCAGATTGACGCCGTTAATGGTATGGGTAAAGGTTTTGCTTTTTTCTTGAGGGACGCTGTCGCAGCCCGTGAGGCCGGCGAGCAGCAGGGAGACCGCGGCGGCGGCAACCAGCTTGCGGGATATATTCATCACAGTTCCTTTGTTGGTGATGCAGGGCTAAAGCGATTGATTATTGCCACGATTGATGTGGTGCGCAACGCGCAGAAAAGGCAGGAAGTGAGAATCAGAATAGATAAAGAAAAAGCGCTGCCGGGGCAGCGCTTAATGCGGAGATTATTTTACCTGCTGACCAGGTTTGGCGCCGCTGTCCGGGCTTAACAGGAAGATATCCTTGTCGCCAGGACCTGCCGCCATCACCATCCCTTCAGAGATACCGAAACGCATTTTACGCGGCGCCAGGTTGGCGACCATTACCGTCAGGCGGCCAATCAGCACCTGCGGATCCGGGTAGGCGCTACGAATGCCGGAGAAGACATTGCGTTTCTCGCCGCCGAGGTCGAGGCTCAGACGCAACAGCTTATCGGAACCGTCGACAAATTCGGCGTTTTCAATCAGCGCGATACGCATATCCACTTTGGCGAAATCGTCAAAGGTGATGGTTTCCTGAATCGGGTCGTCAGCCAGCGGGCCGGTAACCGGTGCGCTGTTTAGCGCTTTCACTTCTTCTTTCGAGGCTTCCACCAGGGCTTCAACCTGCTTCATGTCAATGCGGTTGTACAACGCTTTGAAGGTGTTGACCTTGTGCGACAGCAGCGGCTGCTGGATAGCATCCCAGCTCAGTTCGCAGTTGAGGAACGCTTCAACGCGCTCGGACAGGGTCGGCAGAACCGGTTTCAGCCAGGTCATCAGCACGCGGAACAGGTTGATGCCCATTGAGCAGATGGCCTGCAGGTCGGCATCGCGGCCTTCCTGTTTCGCCACGACCCACGGAGCCTGCTCGTCAACATAGCGGTTCGCCACATCAGCCAGCGCCATGATCTCGCGGATCGCTTTGCCGAATTCACGGCTTTCCCACGCTTCGCCAATGGTCTGCGCGGCGTCGGTGAAGGTTTTGTACAGCGCCGGGTCGGCCAGTTCAGCCGACAGTACGCCGTCAAAACGCTTGTTGATAAAGCCGGCGTTGCGCGATGCCAGGTTCACCACCTTGTTGACGATATCAGCATTGACGCGCTGGACGAAGTCTTCCAGGTTCAGGTCGATATCATCGATGCGTGAAGAGAGCTTCGCGGTGTAGTAGTAACGCAGGCTATCGGCATCGAAGTGGTTCAGCCAGGTGCTGGCTTTGATAAAGGTGCCGCGCGATTTGGACATCTTGGCGCCGTTCACCGTCACGTAGCCGT
Organism: Klebsiella sp. B345; assembly: GCF_051131735.1. Lineage (NCBI taxonomy): Bacteria > Pseudomonadati > Pseudomonadota > Gammaproteobacteria > Enterobacterales > Enterobacteriaceae > Klebsiella > Klebsiella sp. B345. The sequence goes on along the minus strand of NZ_CP180443.1, from coordinate 1,373,057 downwards.
GCACAAACAGGTTGGTTGGTTTACGGAAATTGCTGCCTTCCAGCATTGCAGGCCAGAACAGGCTGTGGAAGTAGACGATGTCTTTGCCGATGAAGTGATACAGCTCGGCACTGGAGTCTTTCTTCCAGTATTCGTCGAAGCTTGTGGTGTCGCCGCGCTTGTCGCACAGGTTCTTGAACGAACCCATGTAGCCAATCGGCGCATCCAGCCAGACGTAGAAATATTTGCCTGGCGCACCAGGAATTTCGAAGCCAAAGTACGGCGCATCGCGGGAGATATCCCACTGTTGCAGACCTGACTCGAACCACTCCTGCATTTTGTTCGCCACCTGCTCCTGCAGCGCACCGCTGCGGGTCCACGCCTGCAGCATTTCGCTGAAGGACGGCAGGTCGAAGAAGAAGTGCTCGGAGTCACGCATTTCCGGGGTCGCGCCGGAGACCACGGATTTCGGGTCGATAAGCTCGGTCGGGCTGTAGGTCGCGCCGCAGACTTCGCAGTTATCGCCATATTGATCCGGCGATTTGCACTTCGGACAGGTGCCTTTGACGAAACGGTCCGGCAGGAACATGCCTTTTTCCGGATCGTACAGCTGAGAGATGGTGCGGTTTTTGATAAAACCGTTCTCTTTCAGGCGACCGTAGATAAGCTCTGACAGCTCACGGTTCTCGTCGCTGTGCGTCGAGTGGTAGTTGTCGTAGCTAATGTTGAAGCCAGCAAAATCGGCCTGATGCTCCTGACTCATTTCGCCAATCATCTGCTCCGGAGAAATGCCAAGCTGCTGGGCTTTCAGCATAATCGGCGTGCCGTGGGCGTCATCGGCGCAGATAAAATTGACCTCGTTGCCGCGCATTCGCTGGTAACGGACCCAGACATCAGCCTGGATGTGCTCCAGCATGTGGCCGAGGTGGATAGAGCCGTTGGCGTACGGCAGTGCGCACGTTACCAGAATTTTCTTCGCGACTTGAGTCATAGTGGGCATTACATCTTCTGTTGTAAAAAGGGCTTCTGATATTACCAAAAGGGTAATGGGTGCGCCATAAATGGCTGACCATATATGGATAATCCTCAGCTGTGGTAAACTCAGTGATACTGAAAGCAGCTCATAACAACAAAGGAGTCGGGATGAATTCACAATCCCAGGCCAAATCCCCCGAACGTCTGCGTGCGATGGTCGCCGGAACGTTGGCTAATTTCCAGCACCCCACTTTGAAGCATAACCTTACCGCGCTGAAGGCACTGCACCACGTTGCCTGGCTCGACGATACCGTGCATATCGAGATTCAAATGCCGTTCGTCTGGCACAGCGCCTTTGAGGATTTAAAAGAGCAATGCAGCGCCGATCTGCTGCGTATCACTGGCGCCCAGGCGATCGACTGGAAGCTGACGCACAGCATCGCCACGCTGAAGCGGGTGAAAAACCAGCCGGGTATCAACGGCGTTAAAAATATTATCGCCGTCAGCTCCGGTAAAGGTGGGGTTGGTAAATCCTCTACGGCGGTCAACCTCGCGCTGGCGCTGGCTGCGGAAGGGGCGAAGGTCGGGATCCTCGATGCCGATATCTATGGCCCGTCGATTCCTAACATGCTCGGGGCGGAAGATCAGCGTCCTACTTCGCCTGACGGCACCCACATGGCGCCGATCATGCGCTTTGGCCTTGCCACCAACTCCATCGGCTACCTGGTGACCGACGATAACGCGATGGTGTGGCGCGGTCCAATGGCCAGCAAAGCGCTGCTGCAAATGCTGCAGGAGACAATGTGGCCGGATCTCGACTATCTGGTGCTGGATATGCCCCCAGGCACCGGCGACATTCAGCTGACCCTGGCGCAGAATATTCCGGTGACCGGGGCGGTAGTGGTAACCACGCCGCAGGATATTGCGCTGATCGATGCGAAAAAAGGCATCGTGATGTTCGAGAAGGTGGAAGTGCCGGTATTAGGCATCGTGGAAAACATGAGCATGCATATTTGCAGCAACTGTGGGCACCATGAGGCTATCTTCGGCACCGGCGGTGCCGAGAAACTGGCAGAGAAATACCATACTCAACTGCTGGCCCAGCTGCCGCTGCATATTAATCTGCGCGAAGATCTCGATAATGGCACGCCTACCGTGGTGGCCCGTCCGGAAAGCGAGTTCACCGACATCTACCGTCAGCTGGCGGGAAGAGTGGCGGCACAGCTCTACTGGCAAGGGGAAGTCATTCCCAGTGAGATTGCCTTCCGCGCGGTGTAACGTCGGCGGATAAGACAACGCCCTGTCCTTCTCTATGCCAGCGCTGGCAGGAAAAGGGCAGGGCGTTTTCGTTGGCGCCATCGCTGATGATGCGCTCAGTCATTAATGCTGGTAGAAAATCTCGCCGTCATAAATTTTGACGATTTTCCCTTCGGTATCGGTGATCAGCACGTAGCTGCCGCCCATATAGGTGTAGTGGGTACCGGCTTGCGGAGCAGGCAGGTTACGCTGCTGCCACTGCTTGATGTTGTATTCCGGAGTGAGATACAGCGGTGGTACGGTGTCTCCGACGCGAAACTGGGTGAAGTCTGCGGTGAAACCATCAAGTTCAAATTTTTGCGGGCCGCTGGAGGCCGCCCATACGGTGCTGGTGCTGGCCAACAGGACGCCCAGAAGCATCATTTTTGTCTTGCGCATATTTTCCTCATTATTATCCTGGATTACCCTGGACACAAAATCGCAGCCTCGTATCATTCCTGAAGCATGGCGGGGATGGCAAGCGTTGGTTGCGTTAAATATGTAAGAAAACGATGGGCAGGGTGTCTGATTGGGCGGATCGCGCCCGTTTTGAGAACAATCCGGAGATCTGGATTCGGGAGTGTTTATGTTCAGACTGGAAGATCTGACGTTATTTGTTCGGGCGGCGGCATTGGGCAGTTTCAGCGACGCCGCGCGTGAGGTTGGCCAGCAACCGGCGCAGGTCAGCGCGGCGATTAAGCGCCTGGAAACCATGCTCAATATTCGTCTGTTTGCGCGCTCGACCCGCAGTTTGCGCCTTACCCCGGAAGGGGAAACCTGGCTGCCCTATGCCACCCAGATGCTCGATACGCTACACGCCGGGTTACAAAAAATTCAGGTGCCGGATGATGAAGTGCGCGGCACCTTGCAAATCGCAGTGCCCTCCGACCTTGGGCGTAATTTGTTGCTGACCGTCTTTCGGTCGTTTCGCCAGCGTCACCCGGCGCTGAAGCTGCGGATCCTCTTTTCCGATCATCGCACCGATGTGTTTAAAGACCCGGTGGATGTCGCCTTTCGCTATGGCGACAACGACGATGCCTCGTTTATTTCACTGCCCGTCGTGCCGGAAAACCGTCGGGTGCTGGTGGCCTCCCCGGCGTGGATTGCCGAACATGGCGAGCCGCAAACGCCCCAGGCGCTGGCCCAGCACAACGCGCTGCTGTACGTGTTGCGCGGGCGGCAGTTCGATCGCTGGCCGGTCAGCCTTGACGGCGTGGTGGAACATATCCAGGTTTCTGGCACCATTGTCAGCGACGACGCCGAGGTGATCCGCCGGCTGGCGATTGCCGGCGAGGGATTTGCCTATAAGTCGGCGCTGGATGTCAGAGACGATATTCGCGCCGGGCGTCTGCAGGTGCTGTTACCGCACTACCAGGGCGACCTGGTGCCGCTGAATATGATTTGCCCGCACCGCAAGCAGCTCTCCGCCGCGGTGCGTTTACTGTATGAAGAGGTGAAAGCGCACTGCGAAGCGGGGCAGGGCTAATCTGCATACGATGAAAGATTAGCCCCATCTTCGCTTAGTGGCGCACCAGGGTGGCGAAGTAGTAGACCAGCGGAATGGCGAGGATCCACAATCCCAGCGGGATCTCGCGCCATTTGCCGGCAACGGTTTTAATCATGATGTAAAACAGCAGCCCGCCGGCGATGCCGGTCCCGAAGCTGTTGGCGATCAGGGTGATCATCACCATCATCAATACCGGCAACCCGTCGGTGAAATTAGCCAGATCGACTTTGCGCAGGCCGCTGAACATGTTCAGACCGATCAGGATCAGCGCCGGGGCGGTGGCCTCTTTGGGGATCATCAGGGCCACCGGGGTGAACAGCAGCATCAGCAAAAACATCACCGCTGCCGCCAGCGCCGTTAACCCGGTTTTGCCGCCGGCTTCTGCCGCTGCTGAGGATTCGATCAGCGCGGTTGCTGCCGGAATGCCCAGCCATGGGCCGATGGCGGCGGCGATTGAATCGACCATAAACGGCCGGTTGATCTGCGGCATATTGCCTTCGTCATCCAGCAGCCCCGCTTCGCCGCCGACCGCCAGGGTGGTCCCCATGGTGGAGAAAAACTCGGAGGCGAAAAAGACGAACAGGAACGGCAGGAAGGCGATATTCAGCGCTCCCAGCATATCGATATGGCCCAGCACCGGCGCGAGCGAGTGCGGCATATCGATAAAGCTGGCGGGTAAGCGGGTCACGCCAGCGGGAATACCGATCAGCGTGGCAAACAGGATTGCCCACAGAATGGCCCCCGGAATGCGTCGCGCCTGCAGGGCGATAGCGAGAAACAGGCCGCACAGCGCCACCAGCGCGCCGGGGGAGAGGAAATCTCCCAGCATCAGGGCGTTGGTTTTGGCGTTTGCCAGCACCAGGCCTGCGTTACGAAAGCCCAGTACAGCGACAAACAGGCCGATCGAGGCCGTTAGCCCCAGCTTGATTGACTGCGGCACCGAGCGGGTCACCACTTCGCGCAGGCCGAATGTGGTGAGCAGGAAGAACAGGATCCCAGACCAACAGGCGATACCGAGCCCGATTTGCCAGCCGATACCCTCACTGCCGGCCAGCGTCACCCCCACCAGCACCGAGCCGCCAATGCCGGGGCCAACGATAAACGGTAGGTTGGCGTAAAAGGCCATCAGCAATGTTCCGGCAACGAACACCAGAATTGTCCCGGTGGTGGCGGCGCCTTTGTCCATACCGCCCACCGCCAGCAGGCCGGGGATCACCACCAGCAGATAGGCGGCGGCAAGAAAGCCGGTCACCCCGGCGAGGCATTCGGTACGCAGCGTGCTGCCGCGGGAGCGCAGGGAAAAACGCCGCTCCAGCCAGCTTCCCTGCGCGGAGGTATGCAGTGTGTTGTCGGCCATGTTCAGGCTCCCCGATGATTATTGTTGTGATCGGTTGGGGCCGGGGTTTCCCGGCATGCTATCAACGGTTCGACGATCTGGCGGGTGGTGCCATCGGTCAAACCTAAATCAGTCAAATGTGGCCCGGCATTACAGGCGAGGCAGGTTCCCTCAATGGCCTTAAATACCCGGTAGGGCGGCTCCCAGTCGGCGATTTGTGCGCTGAGGTCGCGTAATTCACGGAACTGCTGCGCCAGCTCGACGGCCGGCAGGTCGGACAGCATACCGGCAATCGGCATCGCCACGTGGGCCAGAATAGTGCCTTGCTGGGCAAGCGCCATTCCGCCGCCGGACGCAATCAGCTGGTTGGCGGCCTGCGCCATGTCGGCGGGATGGCGTCCCAGCACCACAAGGTTGTGGGAGTCGTGGGAGTAGCTGGTGGCGATGGCGCCGCGCAGCTCGCCCCAGCCTTCTAGCAGGGCGATTTGCGGCGTGGCCTGGTGACGTCCGTGGCGGTGCTTCACCCAGATCAGGCTGAAGCCTTCCGGCAGCTGGACTTCGCCGTCGCGAACCTGCACCTCGACCTCTCCCCATTGGGTAAAGCGCGCGCCGCGGATATGCCGCAGACGGGCCACGCCGTGCACGATGCCCGGCACCCGCAGCACAAAATCCGCAGCTTGCAGCGGCGCCAGATGTAGCGTATCGCGCGGCGGCAAGACGCCAGCAGCCGCCGGGATCGGCTGGAGGACCGCGCCGTCACGGGCGATCGACTTCCCGGCCACAAAGACCTCACGGGCCTGCAGGGTTTCGAGGTTGTCAAAGACCACCAGATCGGCGCGGCGACCGGCGGCAATCAGCCCCAAATCGTTACGTTGCAGGCGAATCGCGGCGTTGAGGGTCGCGAAGCGTAGGACGTCGGTGGCGGCCAGACCGTGGCTAATCAGCAGGTTGAGCAGGGCGATAATCCCGCCTTTTTCCAGCAGCATATCCGGCGGCACATCGTCGGTGCAGACGGTGATCTGCGAGGAGAGATGCGGGAGGGTTTTCAGGGCCTTCACAATATCCGGCAGCAGGTACGGATGCGAGCCACGCAGTTCCAGAGTCAATCCGGCGCGCAGCTTTTCCAGCGCGTCTTCTGCCGAGGTTAGCTCATGATCGGAGGTCACCCCAGCGGCAAGGTAGGCCTGCAGATCGGCGCCGCTCAGGCCACGGGCGTGGCCTTCGATCAGCTTGCCGCTGTCGAGACCGGCCTGGACAATCTCCAGCATCCGCGCGCTGCCGTTGAGCACCCCGTGCATGTCCATCACTTCCGCCACGCCGCAGACTTCAGGCCATGCCAGCATGGTGGTCATCTCGGCACCCGCGAAATCCGCCCCCGACATTTCCAGCCCCGGCGTCGATGGCACGCTGGAAGGGGCGGCAACCATCACCTGCAGCGGCAGATGGCGGCTGGCGTCTACGGCATAGCGCACGCCTTCCACGCCGAGGACGTTGGCCAGCTCATGGGGATCCCAGAAGACCGCCGTGGTCCCCTGCGCGAGGACGATTTCGGCGTAGCGCTCGGGCGGCAGATGGGAGCTTTCAAGGTGGACGTGGGTATCGATCAGCCCCGGTGAAAGGTAGGCGCCTTCCAGCGACTGGCGCTGGTGCGCGTCTGTCCGGCTGCCGCGTGGATGCACGCTGGCGATCATCTCGCCAACGATGCCGACATCGGCGGCGCGGACTTCGCCGGTGACCATATCGACGATCTGCCCGTCGGTCAGTAACAGGTCAAACGGTGTTTCGCCTCTGGCGGCCTGGACGGCACGGCGGCGATTTTCTGCATTGCTGGACATAACAACTCCGGCACAAGGATAATGGCGATACTCTAGGCGCACAGCAAACGTTTGCCCAGATGAATAAATTTATCACCCGATAAGCTCGGGTTATTCTGCCTGACTACCCTTAGCGAAGAACATCATGACCGAACCGTGGCAGCGCCTGCCCGCGCTTTCCCTCAAGCAGCTACAGTACTTTGTCACCCTGGCGGAGCTGCGCCATTTCACCGATACCGCGAACCGCCTGGCCATCAGCCAGCCGGCGCTGAGCAGCGCACTGCGCCAGGTGGAAACGGTGCTCGGCGGCAAGCTGGTGAACCGGACCGCCTCTGCGGTGACCCTGACCGAACTGGGGGCGGCAATTTTGCCCCACGCCCGGCGGGTGCTGAGCGTGGCCCAGCTGGCGTTTCAGGATATGCAGCAGATTGTGGCGGCCGGCGGCGATGGCACCGTGCGTATTGGACTGGTGCCTTCGGTCAGTTCGCTGTTGTTTCCGCTGCTGCCGCAGCTGCTGGCGCAAACCTTTCCCTGGCTGCGGGTTGAGTTCCACGATCAGACCAACGATGCGCTGGTGCGGGAGCTGCAAAGCGGCAAGATTGACTTTGGTATCGGCGCTATCGACAGTTCGCTGCCCGCAGAGTTGCAGGTCTACCCGCTGCGGGAAGACCCATTTGTGGCAGTGCTGCACCGTGACGACCCGCTGGCGGCGCAGCCGCATTTACCGTGGAAACTGTTGGCCGGGCGCGATATTGCCGTGTTCTCGAAAGGCAATATTCAACGTCTGGTCGGCGCGCTGGCGGAGAGCCATCGGCTGACCCTGAACACCCGGTATCAGGTGGACTATATTGAAACCCTGTATGGCCTGGTGCGCTCGAGTCTGGCAATAGCCATCCTGCCGGCGCTCTATACCACCCATTTACAGGATCCGGCATTGCAGATTGCGCAGCTCCAGCAGCCGGCGCTGGCGCGTACCGTGGCGTTAATGCGCGGGCCGCAGCCGCTGCCGCCGTTAATTGAAGAGTGTTTTTTATTGTTGCTGAGTTCGCTGCGCGAATCGGCGGCGCGCCTCAGGGCAGAGGGGTAAACCGGGCGTTCAGTATCTTACAGGTAAAAAAATACCCCACAGCCACAGGCTGCGGGGTAGGGTAAGTCACTGAATAAACTTACGGAGTAACGATGTTGAACCAGAACTCAAATTTGTCCATATAGCTCAGCATTTCGTCCAGCTTCGCGGCATTCCCGGTAATGGTCACGTCACCATTATCAACAGCCTGCTTCAGCGTTTCCTGCTTCAGGATAATCTTGTTCAGCGCATCGCGGCTCAGCGTGATGTTGGCATCCGCATCTTTCGCTTCGACGTTAGCGGTGTGGTTCAGCACGCCGTTTTCCAGCTCCAGCTTGTACTTGCCGCCGTCTTTACCAAGGTCAACGTTGAAGATTGCTTTGGCATTGCCTGCTTTCTCACCGTTGATATGCACGCCCAGATAATCGAAGAACATTTCCGGGGTCATCGCACGCACGGTATCCGGGCTGGCGGTGTTCGGCGTCGGCAGTTGCTGTACGCCGTTACGCAGTTCCTGAGCACCGGTCAGGTAGAAGTTACGCCACGTGCCCGCTTCGGCCTGGTAACCCAGTTGCTCCAGCGCATCCGCTTCCAGATTACGCGCTTCCTGGTTTTTCGGGTCAGCAAATACAACTTTGCTGGTGACCTGAGCTACCCAACGGTAGTTACCCTGGCTGTAATCCTCTTTGGCTTTCTTCAGCACGTTGCTCGCGCCGCCCATGTAATCAACAAACTTCTTCGCCGCTTCTTCTGGCGCCAGTTCGTCGAGGGTTGCCGGGTTGCCATCGAACCAGCCGAGATAGAACACGTAGGTGGCTTTCACGTCGTGGCTGACGGAACCGTAGTAACCGCGGCTTGCCCACTGTTTTTCCAGTGACGGCGGCAGCTTGAAGTTCGCGGCGATCTCATCACGGGTCAGGCCTTTGTTGGCCAGGCGCAGCGTCTGGTCATTGATAAAGCGATACATGTCGCGCTGACCTTTCATCAGCTTAACAATGTTTTCGTTACCCCAGGTCGGCCAGTGGTGCTGGGCGATAATCACTTCGGCATCGCTGCCCCAACGCTCGATGGCGGCGTTGATATACTTCGACCATGCCAGTGGGTCACGGATTTTTGCGCCACGCAGAGAGTAGGTGTTGTGCAGCGTATGGGTGACGTCTTCTGCTGCTTCAATCAGTTTCTTCTCTTTGATGTACCACAGCATTTCTGACGGCGCTTCAGAGCCCGGTGCCATCATAAAATCGTAAGTCAGACCATCGATAACTTCTTCTTGCCCGGTATGGGTGATGTAGTCCGTTGGCTGCAGCAGGGTTACCGTACCGGCAGAGGTGGTGGTCCCCAGACCGGCGCCGACCTGGCCTTTCGCGTCAGGCTTCAGCAGGTTACCGTACATGTAGCTGGCGCGACGGCTCATGGCGTTACCGGCCATAATGTTTTCAGACACGGCTTCTTTCATGAATCCGTCCGGGGCGTAGATTTTCACTTTGCCCGCTTTCACGTCTGCTTCATCAACCACACCACGGATACCGCCGTAGTGGTCTACGTGGCTGTGGGTGAACAGCACCGCAACGACCGGTTTTTTACCACGGTTTTTGTAGTACAGGTCCAGGGCTTCTTTCGCCGGCTCTGCAGACAATAACGGGTCAATAATGGTGATGCCTTTATCGCCTTCAACAATGGTCATGTTGGAGAGATCGAGGTTACGAATCTGATAAACGCCGTCGGTGACTTTATACAGGCCGCTGATATTGATCAGCTGAGACTGACGCCACAGGCTTGGGTTAACGGTCGCAGGAGCTTTTTCGCCTTCTTTAATGAAGTCGTACTTCGCCGGATCCCAGATAACGTTACCTTGTGCGCCTTTAATCACTTCTTGTGGCAGCGCGGCAACGAAACCTTTGTGCGCATTTTCAAAGTCAGTTTTGTCGGCAAATGGCAACTTATTATAAAGCGCGTTATTTGCCTGTTGAGTGGCTTCTGTTGCATCTTTCGGTATTACTTGCGCGAAAGCGGAAACAGAAAGAGAAGTTAAAACACCGGCCAGTGCCAGATGTTTTGCGATCTGATTTAATTTCATTGAAGGGCCTCTTGGATAATTTTTGTCATCCTCAACAAATAATGATGAAGGGACAAAAGCAAATCTGGAGTAATTGTTGACCATTGTAAGGGAATTGAATTAGTGCGATAGTCCCAAATGGGACTGGCTGGTGGTCAGGATATGTTCACGGTGAATAGATAGTGCGTTCACTGCTATACTTCAGTTGTTGGCACAGGGGACAGAAAGGGGAATGGTGTGAATTTTCAGGACGTGCACAGCTATTATCAAGGTCTTAAAATAGATACCTATCTGGCGGAAATAACCGAAGAGGGCGAAGCGCTGTCTGTTGCGTTAAATAAAAAATTAGTATTAAAGCCCGGCTGTATCTATTTTTGCGTTAAAGGTTCTTTAGCCATGGTGATGCCAGATAATGGACTCATGATTGGTAATACTATTGAGCATATGCCGGTGGGATTGTTGGAAAGATATTGCCCACTGGCGAAATTTGAATATATTTCGGTGGCACCTGCGGAGGTTATCAAAATATCCTACGAGGCGTTTGATCGTATTTTTATGAAAAACGACCCGCAACGCATCCAGGAGCTGACGACCATTCTGGTGTATATGACCATCTTTACCATCGACCTGCACAACGAACGTCGTCAGCTGACCAGCTACCAGACTATCCGGCCGATGCTGTTTCGTTACCTGTATCGCCAGAATGCACATAAGGGCGAAAACGAGGGGCTGGCGCTGTTTATCATCCGCCGGACCAACCTGTCACGAACCCACGTTTTCCGGGTGCTTGCCGAACTGAAAGCCGGGGGGTATATCACCATGGAGAGAGGCAAGCTGATTTCTATTGATCGACCGCTGCCGGAAGACTACTAGGCAGAAAGGCACTCACGGATGGCCTGCAACCATAAGCAGCAGTTAAAGACCAGGCAAAATGACGCGGTGCATCATTTGCTGTCTGCGCTTGCCATCATCCCTACCCTGGCCGATTGCCGACAATCGGCAAATATGATCTGCCTTCCTTTGCCGTAAACCTGCCCCAACACCGAGAAACGAAGCCATCCGAGAAGTACGGCTTGCGCAGGCCCGCGCGCGTTAAAACAGCTGGCGCTTCGATTACAACACAAAAAATGGTAGGAAATATGGAGATATATGCGATTGCAAATAATATTCATTTTCATTATCGTTTGCATTCCGTAAACTACTGTAAAGAAATATTACATGTCTACAGCATCTGTAAAGAAAGCCGCGTTCTGCGCCCTGGCCGTTGCCGTTTCTCTTCACCCTTTCTGCGCATCTGCAAAGGCGTTCAGTGAGAAGGAATTTCGCTCACAGCCCCTGGGGCGTGGGGTTTATGAGTTAGCCTATGACAACCAGCAGCAGGCGATTTATGCCGCCTCGGCACCCTCATTTGAGAAAGATAAAACCGCTGGCGTGGTGTTCAGACTGGCAGCCGATTCTTTGCAGATTAAGGATAAAATCGCCACCGAGCGTCGCACCTTTGCGCTCTCACTGGATGAAGAAAACCATGTTCTCTATCTGGGCAATGCACTGGACGGCTCGGTGATGCTGCTGGACACGCTCACTGGCAAGGTGATTAACACCATCCAGTTGAGCGATGATTCTGATCCTGAGAAAAAAGCCCACGTTCGTGAAGTGGTGCTCGATAAGCACAATCAGCGTCTGTATGTCTCCGGGATCGGGAGTAAAGACAAAGGGCTGCTCTGGGTCGTCGATACCCGCAAACAGCAGTTGCTGGACACCATCGGGAAAATCGAGCCGGTGGGGTTTGCGGTGGATGCCACGGGTGAGAGGGTTTATGTGGTCACCGGCCACGGCGAGTTGGTTACCCTTGATGGCAAGACCTCGACGCTGCTCTCCCGCGTGAAGGTCGACCCGGCCGAGAGCAATCACTACTTCCTCAATATCGCGCTGAATAGCGCCGCAGGCGTAGGCTATATCGCCGACACCAATACTCGCGACCTGCTGGTGGTGGACCTGCGCTCCGGCAAGCTGCTGCATCGCATTGCCACGCCGAACTCCATTGCCGTGCTGTATAACGCCGCGCGCGATGAAATCTATGTGACCCACCGCAACGATCGCTCGATAAGCGTGATTGATGCCAAAACCAACCGCGTCAAGCACACCATCAAAACGGCGGCCATGCCGAACAGCCTGGTGCTTTCTGCTGATGCCAGAACGCTGTATGCCAGCGTCAAACAAGACGAAAAATCCGACCAGGCTGACTACGTTCTCAAGATTGATCTAACTACATTTTAAGGGCTTTTTTTGTGACGATTAAGACACGCATGGCCGTGGCGATTGCGCTCGCCATTGCCACCCTGCCGGCAGTGGTTTATGCGGCAGACAGCGCCCCGGCCAACGAAGATCAAATGGTGGTGACCGCTACCGGCTTTACTCAAGAGCGACGCGAGGCGCCAGCGACTATCTCGGTGCTTGATGAGAAAGCGCTCAATACCCGTTCAAACCAGAATGTGACGGAAGCCATCCGCGAGATGCCAGGTGTGCTGGTCGGCAACGGCCACGGCAGCCTGGCAACCGGTGATGTACAGATGCGCGGCATGGACTCTTCATATACCTCGTTTATGGTAAACGGTATTAAGCAGTCGACCCGTGAATCCCGACCTTACGGGCACCATATCGGTACTGAAGCGGCTTTTATGCCGCCGCTGGCCGCCATTGAACGGGTTGAGGTGATTCGCGGACCGATGTCCTCGCTGTATGGATCTGACTCTATTGGCGGCGTGGTTAACGTCATCACCAAAAAAGCGTACAACCTCGATACGTGGACGGGGGTGCTGGAGGATAATTACTTCCTGCAGGAGAAAAGCGAATACGGCAACACCAACCAGAGCAACGTTTTCTTGATGGGACCGGTGGTGCCGGGCAAGCTCGGGGTAAGCGTGGCGGCGGATTATCTTGACCGTCGCGATGATGATAGCCCGGCTAAGCAGCGTTTTGTGAAGCACGAAGCGGGGAATCTGGATGCGACGATTTCCATGTCGCCCACCGATACCCAACTGTGGGATCTGAACGCCACCAAAGGCAATCAGGAGAAAACCCATAACGATAAGCAGTGGTACTGGGGTTTTGACCGCGATGCGGCCTCGCTTTCGCAGCACGCCTGGTACGGCGATGACCTGCTGGAGGTCAAGAACTTCATCAGCTATGAGAAAGCGCGCACGGAATATCGGGTGCCGGGCATGGACTCGCAATTTATTAAGCAGAATAACTTCGAAGCCAACAGCGCGAACACCTTTAGCCTGGGCGATCACAAGCTGACGTTAGGCATCAACTTCACCCGTAACGAGCTGAATGACACCTTTGGAATAGAAGACAAGCAGGCGCCCGGCGTGACGCCGGTCAGCAAGATCACTCGCCACGGCTGGGCGGTCTTTGCGGAAGATGCCTGGATGATGGTGCCGGATTTCACCCTGACCACCTCAGCGCGTCTCGATCATGACAGCTATTTTGGCTACCACGTCACCCCTAAGCTGTACGGTAACTGGACCTTGAATGAGTCATGGGCACTGAAAGGCGGCGTGTCCGCCGGGTATAAGAAGCCGGATCTACGCGAGAATAACGCCGGTTTTACCAGCGTCTACGGCGCATATCCCTACTCTGAAATCGGTATTGGTAATGATGATCTGAAGCCGGAGCAGAGCATCAACACCGAGCTGGGGGTGTACTGGCAGCAGGATGCACTGGCGCTGGATGCCACAATCTTCCACACCAAATTCAAAGACAAAATCAGCGATCACACCATCTGTACGGCGTCCGCGACCCAGAAATGTCAATACAATGGCTACACCGCAGACACCGTGTCGCAATACATTAACGTTGGTGATGTGCAGATCTACGGTCTGGAGCTGAACGGCGACTGGCAGGCCACCGCCGCACTGAAAGCCAACGCGAACTATACCTATACCCACAGCGAACAGAAGAGCGGTGAATATAAAGGGTACGCGCTGAGCGATTTCCCGAGCAGCATGGCCAACGTATCGCTGACCTGGAATACAACCAACGATCTCGAACTATGGACCCGGGCAAGCTGGCGCAGCAACTCGCCGGATATCGGCAAGTCCACCTCCACCGAGGCCTACGCGCTGGTGGATCTCGGCGCTCGTTATCACCTGAACAAGCACGTTACCCTGATGAGCGGCATCTACAATCTGTTTGATGTGAACCCGATTTACAGCACCTCTTACCGACAGACCGCGATGCTGGAAGGGCGCCGCTATAATTTCGGCGGCCGCATCGAGTTCTGAGCATAAGGCAGGGGTTGTGTCTTTGGCTTGTGGCTGGCCTGAACCAAACAGGGATTAACGAGACGTTAATCCCAACTTATCGCATATTGACTGGCATTATCGAAAATTAGGTCTTGAACCATACCAAAATTGATAGTTTGATTTTTATTTACTTTTTCTTACAGAATTTGGATTATTAGCCCAGCTAAGAATTTTCTTATTTTGAGGCTGTGTATGTTAAAAAAAGGTTTGCTTTGTCTTGTAGTCTGTTTCTTGTCGGGATGTGCAAAAACTGCGGCACCGAACTATTTCAATGGACACTATTACATGGCTGGAGATGATTCCTGTAGACATATCAGGCAGATTGACTATGCAAGGGTCATGTGCATGGATGAAGACTATGTTGAAACTGGCTATCGAGATGCGATGACACAAGGTGACATGCAGATGTATCAGATGCAGCAAATGAATCAGCAGATGCAGATGGCACAATTAAATCAGCAATTACAACAAACCGGGCAATCATTCCAGAGTTCAGGGCAGCAGATATTACAGCAGAGTCAATCATACTCCGCCCCGCAGGTTCAGTCTTATGGTTCATCTGGAACCACGATTTATAACCGAGTAGGGAATAATGTGATCGGATCAGATGGTACTTCCTGCACATATGTAGGCCAGAGTCTTATTTGTAGATGAATAAATCAGACTGGGTTCTTTTACCCACGAAAATGTCCCGTTTATTAAGAAGCTGTAATTTCGATTTTGTTGTATTTAATCTTGGATATATATGAGAAAAATTATAGCTCTGTCTTTACTGCTTTGCTCTTTCACTGCTACAGCTGAAAAACAACAATTGTCCAACTCTGGAAATCTGCAACCATACCGTAATACCACCGAGGACTATATCAAAAACCTGTTTAGCACTACCTGTGAGCTGGCGTTAAAAGGTGGTATCAACACAAATGTACCAATTGACCAATCAGCAAAAGGGCTTATTGCACAAGCAACGCAGGGAATGGAGAAGGGTACCTCTGCCTATAATACAATCTATAATGTTGTCATTCTTAGCGCTTCAATCGGCTTGAGTATAAAGGATAAAGGGGGAAGCATTACTCAAGATAAGACAAAAATAACTACCTGCGGTAATGCTTTGAGCTATATAGAGAAAATTGGTTTTATGTCTAAAATAGTCGCAGACTTAAACGCACCGGAACCGTCAGCGAAGGCAAAAGCCGATCGTGATGCCTCGGATGATAGTGTGTACAGAACAACTGCCATAGCCTTGATGAAAATGTACGATGAAAACGAAGTTGCAGCAGATGAAAAGATTGGCGGTCGAAAAGTTGAGGTCAAGGGTATTGTCCAGAGTATTGATAAAGACTTTTCAGGCAGTGTAGTTGTTTTACTCCAAAGTGGGAATGAGTTCATGCCTGCTCGGTTTGGTATGGAAGAAACTGAAAAAAACAAAGCTGCCAGTTTGAGAAAAGGTCAGACCGTCAGTATTTTGTGCGAAAAAATGATGTTTTTTATGGGTTCACCTTCTGGAGGTCGCTGCCAGTTTAATTGATCAGCGAGGGAGGGAAGATCGTATTAACTGCCATCTGTCGGGGAGAACGGTTATATGCTGGTGACGTTCTCCAACATGTCCATCGTAATAGTTATGAATTGTCACGAACTCCTCTTCTGCCATGTGCTCTTTAAGCAAAGCTTGCGTGATGAGGTTTACTCATTCTATTTTTTGTTTCATTATCTCGTGAAGTTTGCCCCTGAAGATGATGTCCCCTGACATGCTTAAAGCTGTTATCCTTGGCCCTAAAGGGCCGCTTTTGCCGTTTACAAGACTTCCCGCTGGCATTACTATCCTGATCAGGGATTAATGAGGAGCATTAATCGCAAGTTTTTGATTTTGATTTAAATGACTCGGGGTGCCCTTCTTTGTGAAGGCTGAGAAAAACCCGTAGTACCTGATCTGGATAATGCCAGCGTAGGGGGCCAAAACTTGGCCTACTTATCATGGAATTGACTCTCTTTTTGTCGGTGCGTCATGCACTTGAGGTACAAAAAGGGTGAATTTATGGGGTACAGAACTCTTCCATACACGTTTCAGAGAAACGGTAACTACTACCTACAAATCCGGCTTTCCAATGGCAGGATGTATAAGAAATCCCTCCTCACTGACAGCTATCGTGAAGCATCTGCTTTGATGATTGGTGTTACTCCGCATATTCCTTTTGTTAAATCATTAGCTACGCCGCTCTCGATGTTCGATACCTTTATTTCAAATCTGATTGTGTCAGAACGTAGGGCTGTGAAAGTTTTGCAGCTACCACATCAGCCGATTAAGGAACCAACTGCTAACATTGATCCAAGAGCACCAGACGAACCGGAAAAGGTGTTAACCCTTTCTGATGCTTGGGCTATGTACAAAGACGAAAAAGGGCGTAACTGGACGAAATCGATCTCAAGGGCGAATGAGCGTTATATGGAAGTATTGCTAACTGTCTTGGGAGGGGAAACCGCTGTAACTGCGATCGCCAAGCAGGATATTAAGCAGGTGATGGAAGTGGTTGAAAATCTCCCAAAACGCGTTGTTCAACCTTATCGCTCAATGACTCTTCAGCAACTGATCGAATGCGATGAGGTTCCGCCAGATGAGCTGGTTGGTGTTGAGGCCATCCACAAACATCTCAAGCTCTATAAATCACTATTCAAAACTTTTCTCACTGAAGGCAAAGACGTGTTGCACAAGTCGCCAACTGATGGAGTAGTTGCAGCACCATCGAAAGCGAGATTTGGAGCATACAGCACAGCGGAGATGCAAAAGTTTGTAGGGTGGGCGCTTAAGCAGCCCGATAACTGGCAAAAATGGATCACTTTGTTGTTAGCTTATACCGGAGCCAGAAGAGGAGAGATCGCCAAACTGGAGAAGTCACAGATCAAATTCGACGAAGATAGCCAGCGCTACTATTTCCTGATTGCCGAAGGAGGACAGGGGAAAACTGAGAACGCCACAAGGCAAGTAGTCATCCACCCTAAGTTAATCGAATGGGGTTTCATGGAGTACGTTGATAGCCAATGGAAAGAACGCATATTCTCAGAAGTGGCAGGCACGAACATGACAAAGATCGGTAAAGTGTTTGCTGATCTGCGTGATCAGCTTGGTGTTCCGTATTTGGATGATTATGGACAGAGACGGTTACTGCATTCGATCCGCCACAGCGTCTGCTCATCAGCAATGGGTGGTTGGGTGACCAACATACTGCATCTACAACAAACTGTAGGGCATGAAAAGAGTGGCGGGATCACAAAACGTTACCTGCATACGTTCCCGCTTTCCTCAATTTCTTATGTGATTGATGGCATCAGTTGGGTGTAGTTTTCAAAGAAATTAAGCTGACCGAAAAGTCAGCTTTTTATCCTATTTGAAGTGCACGATACTTCGATCTGCTTGCGCAGAATCAAATGCCAAGAGCTGTCGACGCAGGCATCCTAGGGGTCATATGCATTCAGCTAAGTGATAGTCACCTCTGCGTTTATTCACTTAATTAATCAAGGAAACTTTGCTGGCTACCCCTGCGTTTCTGTGGAAAAATTGAACTTTGAACTTTCAAACAACAAAGGAATGCTTATGTCGGTTTTTCAGGACTGGCTGCTCAGGATAGCTGGTGACAATTACTTTCTCTATATCAAACGATTGTCTGCCAATGATACTGGTGCAACAGGTGGACATCAGGTAGGACTATATATTTCTTCCGACATCGCTGAAAAACTACTTCCGTCCATCAACAATACTCAAGAACTGAACCCGTCCGTTTTTTTAACTGCGCATGTTTCATCACATGATTATCCGGACAGCGAGGCTCGGGCTATCTATTACAATAATCGTTTTTTTGGTGGAACCCGGAATGAGAGAAGAATTACTCGCTGGGGAAGAGGAAGCCCACTCCAGGATCCTGAAAATACAGGAGCCCTTACGCTTTTGGCATTTAAGCAGGATGAGCAAGGCGGTGATAGCTCAGAGGTGAACATATGGGTCTGCGTCAATCCTGATGAAGAGAATATTATTGAGTCCGTTATAGGGGAAGTCATCCCTGGAACGCTTATGTTTGGGCCAACCGGTGAAATTCTGGGGGGATTGTCTCTACAACATGCCCCGGTGAATCATAAATACAATATTCCTGACGCTTGGAAGCAGCAGTTCCCATCAGGAAGTGAAATTATCCAGTATGCTGGCGGGCACTACGCCAAAAACTCCAATGACCCAGACGAACAGTTGATTGATCGACGCCGTATAGAGTACGACATTTTTCTGCTGGTAGAAGAGTTCCACGTACTGGACATCATTCGTAAGGGATTTGGCTCTGTCGATGAGTTTATTGCACTGGCCAATTCCGTCAGTAATCGCCGAAAATCAAGAGCTGGAAAGTCGCTTGAGCTACATCTTGAACATCTTTTCGTTGAGCATGGTTTACGACACTTCGCCACGCAGGCAGTAACTGAGGGCAATAAAAAACCTGACTTTCTGTTCCCATCTGCTGAGGCTTACCACAATATCGGATATCCCGAAGAAAATCTCCGTATGTTAGCCGTGAAGACAACATGCAAAGACCGTTGGCGTCAGATACTAAACGAGGCGGATAAAATCAAGCAGATACACCTTTTCACTCTACAGGAAGGGGTTTCTCAGGCTCAGCATAGTGAAATGCGGGATGCTGGGGTAAAGCTGGTTGTACCATCGTCACTACACAGAAAATATCCAGAAGCGGTGAGAGGGGAACTAATGACGTTGGGGGCTTTTATTGCTGAACTTACAGGGCTTTACGCAGAATTGCCATAAGAAGCTCCCGGCATGTGAAAGCCGGGAGTATCCCTTATACTTTATCAGTCTTCGCAGAAACAGCCTTGAGAATGTAAGGCTCCAGTAGTCTGGCTACTGCTTCAAAGACAGGGACCACAACGGAGTTACCGAACTGACGGTATGACTGAGTGTCAGAAACCGGAATCCGGAAAGGTTTGCCGTCTGGCGTTTCAAAGCCCATGAGGCGTGCGCACTCGCGGGGAGTCAGTCTACGTGGGCGGCGAGCTTGGTTTTCAGCGTTAGAAAAATCGACTTCACCTGCTGCCATATCCCAGCCACGGTCTATCAGAATCTCGGATCCGTCTTTATGATAACGGGCAGAAAGTGTGCGGGCCACGCTTTCTTTATCTTCAGGATTAACGAGACCAAAACCAAAACCGTTGCCCTTAGCTGCATGCTTTTTAGCATAGTTGTAAAGGTACTCCCAGAGTTTAGGCGTCAGGATATATTTGCTATCAACTACTGGTTCCAGTAGCTCACCAAATGCTGGACGTCGTTCGGGATAAAATCGACTTACGTCGCGGAGGGTAAAGCCATTGTGAATATTCAGATCGCGACGGAAGCCCACCAGAACGATACGTTCACGATGCTGAGGCAGAAAACGCTTTCCATCTATGATTTTAGGATCACTTTTCCCCATGTCATTTGCATCGGCAACTTCATAGCCCAACTCGTCAAGCGTTTCCATGATGACCTTAAAGGTTTTACCTTTGTCATGGCTTTTCAGGTTTTTGACGTTCTCAAGCACAAAAATGGCTGGTTTTTTTGCCCGGATAATACGCGCCACATCAAAGAAAAGTGTTCCTTGAGCCTCACACTCAAAACCATGTGCGCGACCCAGCGAATTTTTCTTACTCACTCCCGCAAGGCTGAAGGGCTGACAAGGGAAGCCAGCTAAAAGCACATCATGGTCTGGAACATGTTCGTTGATGTAGGCATAAGCATCTGTCTCTGATACCTCAGGCTTGTCACTAAGGGTGACTTCTCGGATGTCGAGATTAAATGTGTGCGCTTGCTCGTCATTAAACCAGTTAGCTTTATAGGTGCGTACAGCTTGTTTATTCCATTCGCTTGTAAAGACACACTGGCCCCCGATCGCTTCGAATCCCTTACGAATCCCTCCAATACCGGCAAACAGATCAACGAAACGAAATGCGTACTTTGGATGATTTGCTGGTGGTTCAGGAAGCATTTTTCGAAGAAGTGCCTCCTCAGCTGAGATCAGTGATCTTGGGGAGCATTTATCATTGATCCAACGGTTAAGCGTTTCCCGGCTCCAATCATTTTTACCAACTTTTCTTAAGAGCTCTGCCACAAACTTCTGGTCATAGATCTCCAGTACCTGCTCAATAAGTTTTCTATCATTTTCCTGTCGCTGCTTCTCTTCTACTTCAACTTTTTCAAGCAGATCCTGAGCCAGTAATTCAAATTCTGACATAACGCCTCCATAGGGTCTTATGAGTGACACTTTATCACTCATTTAACCCAGATGGAAATTTTATTACTGGTTATTTAACCAGTTGTTCATGTGTTTTCTGTCAATACTTGAGAGCAGTCTCCAATAATACTGCACGCAAAACTCAGAAAGCCTCTTCAGATCAGTACTTACGAACACTGATGTTAGTAAAGAGGTTTACCGCGCCAATGCTTAAAGAGTTATAGCTCTTAGTTTGTTGTTAAGGTGCCTGTTTACCGAGATAGAAATTCTTGAGTTACTAGCTACGGCGTTTCTTAAGTGCCTTAAAGTATGTATCTAGGTTAGCTACATCTTGTTCAACCTCATTGTAACGAGGGCAATCGACGGCTACCCCTGTTGCATTATCATGGCCATACATGAATGTGCTGCACTTAGACATTGCTGCACTGATGATATCATTGTCCTCAGAAGTGATGTCGTTCACGATTTCTTTAAGGCTCTGAGTCTTAACTCCTCGAGCGAAACGCTCTACCACCTTCCTTAGTAACCATTCTTCAACAAGACGCTCCCACGTCTCACGCATCAGGTTATAAGTATGTTTGACCTGAAACTCATATTTGAGATCACCAGATATCTCCATTTTTTTGAGATCCGGCAATGAGTTTTTCAGGAAACCAATTCTCGATTGCGTGTTTTTAGCATCCCAAGGGGGCTCTGGGAACGGGAATCCGGCAGTATCACCATACTTTGCAATAGAGATGAGATTAAGTTTTGACTTAGCCTCCTCACTGGCTTCTTCCAACATTTTCAGGAATGGCATGTCATGAGTAAACACAATGACCTGCCGAGTTAATGATTCCTCTACAATGCGATCTGCAAACTTACGGCGCCATTTATGGTCAAGTGAGTTGATAGGATCATCAAAAATAATCGCTGATTTCCTATCATCTACGGTTAGTTCTGCAAGGAAACTGGCCAGCGCAACACATTTTTGCTCACCTTCGCTAGCTACTTCCATGATGCCATTTGACTTACCTGTTAGGTGGAGCTTTAGCATTTGTTTTCCGCGTGAACCGCGAGTTTCAGTGCTAACATCTAGGTTTTGAAAGCCGAACTTTTTCAATTCGTTCCTGAATGCTTCTTGCAAATTGCCTATTGCACCACTCTTGGCTATTGTACTTGTTAACGCAGTAATTGATGTGGACTGGCAAGAGCTAGATAGGCTGCTGTAAAGGGCAAGCATTTTACGACGTTTTATTTCAGAAATAATATTCTGTTTTGCTGACGTAAATAGTCTTTTATCCTCTAAGTCTTGAATTAGAAGTGTTAGATCCGCAATTTGTTTTACCAACCCTTCGTTAGTGGCTACTTCGGCCTCTTTTTTCTTCCAAGAAGCAATTTGACCACTTATCCAACTAACTGCATTAAATTCAAGACTGATCGGGGTAAAGTCTGGCTCAGCTTTTAATAAGTTCCCCTGTAAGATTTTAAGGTTTGAGTTTAGGTCAGTAATCCTATTCGCATACTCTGGATTATGTTCCCTGATTAAATCTAAGGCATATTCATATAGCGTTAGATCAAACCTTAGTAACTTAAGGTTACTAATAGCCAGATCGAAAATTCCCTTCGCTTTATTAGCTTCAATCTGAGTTTGGTTTTGAAGATAGTCATTAAACGATTTTAGTTTTTGAGCTGCTTCACCTGAAATTGATTGAAGACAGGTAGGACATGGATCACCTTCAGTTGGTGGAAAAGCTAAGTCAGCATTATGAGTCTGGATAAAGGACTTAACGTGATTCCACATTGTTATCCATTCTGGTGAGCAAATGCCCAAAAGTTTATGCCCATCTAATGCTTGAGTTCGAGCAAGCTCTGCCGCAGCTTGTTTAGTCTTGTAATCGTCAAAAGCGTTCTTAATTGCATTGACTCTTTCTTGCTCAAGATTGGCCTTGAGCTTGGTCAGGTGGTCTAGTAGTGGTTGTAAACCTTTGCAACGGTCACTGTAGGATTTGCGGATTTGCTCAGGAGTACTGGTTTTGAGTTTGGCAAGCTCCGTATGATGAACCGAAATAGAGCCTTCTTGTTCCTTGTTGATACACAGTGCATCAACATCTTCAACTTTAGTTTTGTCCGAAAGCGTTGAGATAAAAGTAAAAACTCTACCACCTAGCCTAAACGTCGGTAAGGCGTTGCTCGTAGTAAATGGTGTCTTCTCTTTGTCAGTACTGATTCGCACAAATTCACAAGCAGACATTAACTGTGATAATAGTTTCATGCCTGCTGGTTTATATTCAATAGTGTCTTCATCAGAGATGTAGTGAGTCGCAGAGGTATTATC
Organism: Klebsiella sp. B345; assembly: GCF_051131735.1. Classification (NCBI taxonomy): domain Bacteria; kingdom Pseudomonadati; phylum Pseudomonadota; class Gammaproteobacteria; order Enterobacterales; family Enterobacteriaceae; genus Klebsiella; species Klebsiella sp. B345. Next base: position 1,350,150 of record NZ_CP180443.1, on the reverse strand, counting down.
AAAAATGCGGATAGATTTTAAATCCTCTTGGGCTACGGCTGATAATCTCCATGCAACATCATGTTGCTCCTGACCAATAGTGATAGCGATATCTGCGGCTGGTTCGCCCTTTCCTTCTTGGAAAATGTTGGGTAGGATTTTGGGCGTATTTCCGCGAGTAAGGCACGCGTTTTTAAGGATTTTTGCGTAACTTGACTTACCAGAGCCATTGTCGCCATAAACCGCTGTCAGCCCGTCGGTAGCGAATTCGAGCAATGCGTCGGATACGAGAGCCGAGACATTATTCACTTTGCTAATGCTTTTTAGGTTTACCGCATTTTGCTCTTCCCCAAAACCAATAAGGTTTAAAGGTGCAATACAGCCTGCATAAGATGCGGACATAGCTTCGAGGCCATGCTCAATCTTGGCTACCGTAAAAAGAAGTTCGAAGTCGTCTCTTTCTAGTTTTCCTTTCTCTGCTGCTAATCTTATGGCATGGCGCCACCAAAGATTTCTTTTTAACTTGTTAGCCCAGCTAACCACGCTTTCAGTCGACATTTAACCCGTTCTCCATTTACTGATGAATAGCATTATCAGTAGGGGCATTGATTAGGTACTTATTATCAATGTTGTTTGCAAAGTTAGTATGCCTGCTTTTGTACTTAGTTGCCTGGTATGTAGCTTGGGGGTGCTTCAGATTGTGTTAGAGATCAACATATTTCGTGGAGCGACTGGAGAAGGGGTTAAGCATTTGATTTTGGCGTACCCCATTTTTTGTTGGCAAGCATCCCAAATATCAGTGGACTGGATCAGATGGTTTTTAGTCTATAGAAAGTTGCTTTGCTGATCGCTAACTTATCTTGCACTGCTGCTGGAGAGTAACCCTGAGTCAGCAACTCTTGCACCTGCTCAACTGTCACTTTGATTGGCCTGCCGCAATGTTTTCCTTCAGACTGAGCACGTTTGATACCTGCTGTTCTGCGTTCTGCGATCAGATCTTTTTCCAGGCTGGCAAGTCCTGCCATCATAGTGAGCATCGCTTTACCAACTGGTGTTGACAGGTCGAACCCTTCACGCAAGCTGACAACTTTCACGCCTTTCGTCTGCAACTTTTCCACGGTGGAAAGAACATCAATTGTGTTACGCCCCAGGCGGTCTATAGCAATCACGATCAGCGTATCGCCTTCCCGTACATAACTGAGTAGTTCACCAAACCCTGGACGCTCTCCTGCCTTGATTGCACCACTCACTGCTTCATCACTAAACCAGCGAGTAACGCTATAACCAGCATCGGTTATCTGCTTCTTCTGGTTTTCAACGTTTTGGTCGCTGGTGGAAACTCGCACATATCCGATCACAGTTGTCACGATGTTCTCTAAGTCTCAAAAGGTAGTATCAAAATAATAGCTGTCCCAAAATTAAAGATCAACCTTTTGAGACAAGGCGAAGCCGCATTCTGTCATTGCGTCGGTGTGGTCTTATAAGGAGATGGTTATGAGACTGGATAATCGAGATTTAAGATTCTGATTTAGAAGGGGGCTTCTTGTGGAGGGCGTAAAATTTAAATGGGCCGTTGGCCCGTGAAGTCGTTGAGGTTAGATGGTCGCATCTAAAATAAAGGGAGTAGGGCGTGATTGCTCACGCCTTCGTTTACATCTCAGAACACAGGCTCAGCGTGTAAAGTGCCGTTTGACCATCGTTGTTAGTTGGGCGCATAACGAAAACAGGTTCACCACCATTGTCGATGTAAGTGACAGCTATTCCACCATCTGGGGTGGCGTACATCTTCGCAATACTTTTCTCTCCAATGAAACCCAGCCGCCAGGTTTTACCACCCATGCTCACCTTCATGCTTTTGTCCCGCACATCGAGGCGAGTTTCGACAGAAGATTTTTGGCTACCAGAATCGATCTGCCCTTCCTGAATGGCCTTACAGGTGAATGTGGTTGCACTTGAGGCGAAGGGGAGGACGAGCAGCGCCGCGAGAATCAATTTTTTCATGGTCTTCCTTTTGGATACGAGTTAAGAGTTCGTCGGGAGCATTATAAAATCATTAATTGATAAAAACGATCAATTTCGATTGTATCGATCGATAAAATTGATCGACATTGAAACTATAAATCCTATGCTCAGTCGTTATGGGTGAGGTGTTTTATAAGAAAAATCAACGGGATGATGTTATGAGAAGAGCAATGATGGTGATGTATGGGCTACTGTTTTCGCAGTTGGTAGCAGCAGGACAGATCACAATGATCGATCCCCAGCAGGATACTACGGAGAATGGCAAGACGCTTTGCACCTACGAGAACAGCCAGTATGTTTTTACCTACGTCACTAAAGGGCAGTGCCCGTATGCAAAGACTTTCGACACTCAGGATTCAGAGTAGAGGCTGCAAAAAATAGGAAGTGTTGTTTAAATTCATGAAAAGACAGGTGTGCTTAGCACAAGCCTCCAACGGATCGATTGTTAATTCTGCTGATAACTGCACGGCGCAAGGCTTTATGCAAGGTTATCGATAGTTTCAATTGTTACTATCTTGGTAGGTTTGGTAACTTTACTCCTTATCAACTGTGCTTCTTTATAAGCCAATTACCGCCGGGTTAGATGTCAGTTTAATGGGAATAATCTCAAGGTTATTGCATGGATGATTTGGAGTGAGCAGGGCGACGATCTAACGTTGGGTGAAGGTCTGATCGGTAATCGACGCGAAGCGCCGGAACCATACTGTTATGCGCTGGCCTCGGTGCCAGGCTCACGCCGCGCATGAAAGATAGGCATTACAGGAGAGAGAATTTTTGACAAGTTGCCTTCATCAAAGGTGCTTCTCCTGTACAGATGCTTGTTATGCTCGCTTCGCTCCCAAACACAAACCCATTAAACCCAACTAACTTAAGGTTAGTTAATTGGTTGTCTCTCTTGGGCTACTACCGCCCAAACTTTGCTTAATGCCATCCAGCGACTACGCCGCCATTAACAACACTCCACAATGATCCAATGGCATTCCTGCTTAATGTCATCCACCGATCTGGATTAACCACCAACCAAACAACCACCCTAAATCCTTTAGGCTGTCTGTTTATCTGGTGCAAGGTAGCTATGACATTACCATTACGTGCAACCATCCCGACCCAATCATCACTGATTGACTCGTGTTGATGCACTTCAGTGCAGAGAGAGAATCTCTCTATTATTATAGCGGATTTGGTATATGTTTGAATTTAAAGGGAAAAACAGGGTGAAAATCGCCATTTTTTACTTTTTTTCTCAAGAAATGGCGAGATGGTGTTCATGAATGGCAGGTGGGCTGCTTCTTCTGGTGGCAATTCTTACCACATAATTACTTTGACATCAATCATCTGTTTCTGGTGCGAAAAAGCACTAATGGCAAAGCAAAAATGCAACGCATTGAAGTGATATAAAAATATTTCACAGAATCACCATTTGGGTATTGACAAACGTTAGTCTTTTCTGTTAAGATAGCATTAGGTAGGGAGAAAACTACCAACACTTTTCAGCCCTGGGCGGGGTAACTGCCTGGGGCTTTTTGCATCCAAAATTTGAAGGAGGCCATTATTGAAGTATTACAGCAGTGATCAGGTTTTTAATGACCTGGTAAGCGGCGAAGTAAAACGCCACGTTATTTACGCATCTATGCAAGCAGCAAAATCGAGAGGGTATGCAGGCCGAATGATAATGTTTCAATCTGCGATTATCCGTTATGACCAACACCGTAAGGAGAACACCAACTAAGGAGGTACATTGATTCAAGCATATGAAGACGGTTATTTTTTCAGAGATACCCCGCACCACGATCACAGCCCACTGTCAGATTTTTCCACGCCTACCCAAATACTCGTTTCTTTAGATAATGTTCTCTACGTTGTCATAGAGGAAGACGGTGAAATTATTAACTATGACTCTACAGAGTATTTGCTTGGTGGTGGCATTGTTCAGGATCTGCATTTGAGCTACTCGACAGCAGACACCGCCAAATCAAAACAGGCCCACCGTGAATACGCTAATAAGTTGGGCGACCTTCCAGGGAATGCAGCCTACAACGGGATAAGAGAGTTTGCAGACGTATTGAGCAAGCCGGATTTCACGAAAGTGTTTGCATTATGTCAGGAAGTTGACAGGCGAAATGTAGCGTTTATCAAACGTGCAAATTTATGCGCAATTCTCAACACCACGCCGGATCATCTCAATCGAGTTTTATCTGGTCTTGAGTGTAAGCACTATATCAAAGTAGATAAAGCCGAACATGAAAAAGGCGTGTTGAAAATTTGGGTTAACCCTTCTTTCATCTGGAAAGGTAATTTAGCCAATCGTTGGATCTCCGGACACATGCAAGGCTTTCCGATCTTGGAGCGTAAACGCCCCGTAAAACGTTCTGACGTGCTCGACACGCTCACGGCTGCTGCAATGGTTGCTTATGATACCTGGCACATTAAACACGGCTATAAGGCCAATCAGCCTCATTCTAATGAATGGTACGCAGAGATCACGCTGTACGACAAAGCCCACGGCGAAGGGGTGAGACTTGCAGCAGAAAATCAGGCATTGAGCAGGTTATTGAACCCGGCAACATCTGAGGGGGATTTTATGCTTGAGCTCTTCACTCCGGCGCAGTATCGAACACACTTGAACTCATTAGCAAGGCTATCAAGGAGATGAACATTTGGTAAAACTTGGCATTGACCGTATTCCAATTGATGACGTTGGAAGGGGGAAAGAAACGTTCTTGGCAGCACTTGAACATCCAGCGCAAGGGCTACTCAGACAAAGGCTGCGGAAGCAATGTCGGTGTCTCTGAGAACAGTTCGAAGCTATTGGAACCAAGAGGTTTGCGTATGATCACCGCACTTTATTGGTATCTCCTGTTCCTGTTTATCTGGGATGTAATCCGCACCTTTGAACGACGTAGAAAAACAGAACGCAAAACTGAATCTCGGAATCCATGAGGTCTTGGGTTATATCACAAAGGAGCTTAACGGCTCCTTTTTTCGTTTCTGTGGTGGGGTACAAACTGAGGTACAAGCTGGGGTACAGCGTGAAGAAGCGATAACCGGAAGGGCGGGCTTGCAAGAGCAAGCAACTTCCCCTAAGCTGGCAAAAAGTATAGAGATTCAATCTACATGACTCGGGGTGCCCCATCTCTGATGGGCTGAGAAATACCCGTACCACCTGATCTGGATAATGCCAGCGTAGGGAAGTCAGAGACCACAAGGTCGTTGCTTCTACGTCGCCTGGCTGGAGCACACGATGCAAACTGAGCCACTCAATCCCGCGCATATTGCGCACCTGCAACATCTGTTTCGCCGCCATTCTCCCCTTGTGCACTGCATGACCAACGATGTGGTACAGACCTTTACCGCCAACGTTCTGCTGGCGATCGGCGCCTCGCCGGCGATGGTTATTGACCCGCAAGAAGCGGCGCAGTTTGCTGCTATCGCCGATGGACTGCTGATTAACGTCGGCACCTTAACCGTTGACCGTGCGGAAGCCATGCGCGGTGCGGCGCTCAGTGCGCAAAATGCCGGTAAACCCTGGACGCTGGATCCGGTGGCGGTCGGGGCATTAACCCTGCGCAGCACCTTCTGCCATGAACTGCTGAGCCTGCAGCCGGCAGCCATTCGCGGCAACGCCTCGGAAATTATGGCGCTGGCCGGCATGAGCGCCGGCGGGCGCGGCGTGGACACCACCGATACCGCCGCCGCGGCGCTACCGGCCGCCCAGGCGCTGGCCCGACAGATCAATACCATTGTGGCGGTGACCGGCGAAGTGGATTACATCACCGACGGGCAGCGCACGCGCACGGTCAGCGGCGGCGATGTGCTGATGACCCGGGTTGTGGGCACCGGCTGTGCGCTCTCCGCTGTAGTGGTCGCCAGTACCGCCATGCCCGGCGACCGCCTTGAGAACGTTGCCGCCGCCTGCGGCCTGATGAAACAGGCCGGTGGCCTGGCGGCTCAAGGCAGAGGACCGGGCAGCTTTACCCCGGCATTCCTTGACGCACTATATGGGGAGTTACAGGGATGAAACGGATTAATGCACTGACCATCGCCGGTACCGATCCCAGCGGCGGCGCCGGGATCCAGGCCGATCTGAAAACGTTCTCTGCGCTGGGGGCCTATGGCTGCTCGGTGATCACCGCGCTGGTGGCGCAAAACACCCGCGGCGTGCAGTCGGTCTATCGTATCGAACCCGACTTTGTTGCCGCCCAGCTGGATTCCGTGTTCAGTGACGTGCGCATCGATACCACCAAAATTGGCATGCTGGCGGAAACGGACATCGTGGAGGCGGTGGCCGAGCGACTGGCCCGCTATCAGATCGACAACGTGGTGCTGGATACGGTGATGCTGGCGAAAAGCGGCGACCCGCTGCTCAGCGCCTCCGCGGTGGACACACTACGCAAGCGCCTGCTGCCGCGGGTGTCGCTGATTACCCCGAATCTGCCGGAAGCGGCGGCGCTGCTGGATGCCCCTCATGCGCGTAACGAGAAAGAGATGCTGGAACAGGGGAGGGCGCTGCTGGCGATGGGCTGCGGTGCTGTGCTGATGAAAGGCGGCCATCTCGATGACGCCGAAAGTCCGGACTGGCTGTTTACCCGCGACGGCGAACAACGCTTCACCGCACCGCGGGTACAGACCAAAAATACCCATGGGACCGGCTGTACGCTCTCAGCGGCGCTGGCCGCACTGCGCCCACGCTATGCCGACTGGGGGCAAACGGTGGCGGAAGCCAAAGGCTGGCTCTCTGCGGCGCTGGCGCAGGCCGATTCGCTGGAAGTGGGCCACGGCATCGGGCCGGTGCACCATTTCCACGCGTGGTGGTAAACAGGTAACGCTCTCTGCTGGCTGAGGGATGTCGAGAGCATTATCTGAGCCAGCGAGTCCCGATTCCAGCCGGTTAAAAGCGCTGAAAAATGCGATCCCGGCTGGAAAATATGCTAAGTCGGTACCAGGCTTAACCTGCCCAAATACTTGGGTCAGGAAAAGACATGCCGGCTGCGGCCGGCGCTAACGGGAGCATAGCTATGACTGATATTACGCAGTTGCTTGGCAAAGATGCCGACAGCCTTTTACAGCACCGTTGTATGACCATTCCAGCTGACCAGCTTTATCTTCCGGGGTCAGATTATGTCGACCGGGTGATGGTGGATAACAACCGTCCGCCGGCGGTGCTGCGTAATATGCAAACCCTCTACAATACCGGGCGCCTGGCAGGGACCGGATACCTCTCCATCCTACCGGTTGACCAGGGCGTGGAACACTCGGCAGGCGCCTCGTTTGCCGCCAACCCGCTCTACTTTGATCCGAAAAATATCGTCGAACTGGCTATTGAAGCCGGTTGCAACTGCGTGGCGTCCACCTATGGCGTTCTGGCCTCGGTATCACGCCGCTACGCGCACCGCATTCCCTTCCTGGTGAAGCTTAACCACAACGAAACCCTCAGCTACCCGAACACCTTTGACCAGACGCTGTACGCCAGCGTGGAGCAGGCCTTCAATATGGGTGCGGTGGCGGTTGGGGCGACGATCTATTTCGGTTCCGAGGAGTCGCGTCGCCAGATTGAAGAGATTTCTGCGGCCTTTGAACGCGCGCATGAGCTGGGCCTGGTGACCGTGCTGTGGGCTTATCTGCGTAACCCGGCGTTCAAAAAAGACGGCGTCGACTATCATGTGTCGGCCGATCTCACCGGCCAGGCGAACCATCTGGCGGCCACCATTGGCGCCGATATCGTGAAGCAGAAAATGGCGGAAAATAACGGCGGCTATAAAGCGGTTAACTTTGGCTATACCGACGATCGCGTGTACAGCAAACTGACCTCGGAAAACCCGATTGACCTGGTGCGCTATCAGCTGGCGAACTGCTATATGGGCCGTGCCGGGTTAATCAACTCCGGCGGTGCGGCGGGTGGCGAAACCGACCTGTCGGATGCCGTGCGTACCGCGGTCATCAACAAGCGTGCCGGCGGGATGGGGCTGATCCTCGGTCGTAAAGCGTTTAAAAAGTCGATGAGCGACGGCGTGAAGCTGATTAATGCGGTGCAGGATGTCTATCTGGACGGCAAAGTGACCATTGCCTGAGTACCGGCCCCTCTCAGCGAGAGGGGCCTCATTTTACCGACCTAGTGGCGAAGCAAGCGGGCAGCCTGCTGCAGCGCCAGATAGGCTTCATAACGGCGTTGATGCAGTGCCTGATACGACGTCGCACAACGGTAGGTTTTATCCACCCGGGTAAACTGCTTCATGGCCTCAGGCAGCGACGCCGACACCTGACCGGCGACGGCACCAAGAATGGCTGAGCCTAACAGCACCGGTTCGCTGCATGCGGTACTCACGATATTGATGCCGCAGGCGTCGGCCAGCAGCTGACGGACCAGCGGATGCTGCCCGGCACCACCGCTGATGATGATGTTTTCACTGTGAATGCCGCACGCCTGCTGGGCGTCAAGGATCTGCCGCAGCCCGTAGCCAATCCCGCATAACCCCGCAACATATAGCGCCAGCAGATTATCCAGATCCTGCTCCATGCCTAATCCCGCCACCACCGCTCTGGCCTCCGGGTCCGCCAGCGGCGCACGGTTACCGAGGAACTCCGGCACCACCAGCAGCCCGGCGGCGAGGTCGGCCGCCGCAGAGGCACAGGTCACCTGAGCCAGAACGCGATCGGCGAGATACACCGGCAGCGCAACCCCCGCCAGCTGAGCCAGTTCGCTGGCCTGCGCGGCGGCCGGGTGAAAACGCAGCAGCTGGTCGATCGCGGCACCTGCCGCACTCTGGCCACCTTCGCTCAACCACAAACCGGGCACCATCGCAGAATAATACGGCCCCCAGACGCCGGGAACGAATACGGCATTAGGGGTGCTGGCCATGGTGCAGGAAGAGGTGCCGAACACGTAGGCCATGTTGTTGACCGCGCCATCGAGCACCCCGACGGTGCCGATGCCGCCGGCGTGGGCGTCAATCATCCCAGCAGCCACCGGCGTACCGACCGGTAGCCCCATCTCCCGGGCGGCCTCCGCGCTCAGACCCTGGCCGCAGGGTGTGCCCGGATCGACAATACGTTGGCCAATACGCGCGAAATCGTCGTCCGCCAGATCGCCGAGGCCAATCTGGCGGAAGTAGTCGGCATCCCAGCGCTGTTCATGCGCCAGATAGGTCCATTTGCAGGTGACGGTACACATTGAACGGGCCAGGTCACCGGTGGCACGCCAGGTCAGGTAATCCGCAAGGTCGAAGAAGTGTTGCGCCTGCTGATAGGTCTGCGGACGGTTCTCCTTCAGCCACAGAATTTTCGGCGTTTCCATCTCCGGTGAGATAGTGCCGCCGACGTACTGCAGCACCGCATGTTTGGTGGCATTAATCTTCTCGGCCTGGGCGGTGGCGCGATGATCCATCCAGACGATGATATCACGCTGAGGATCGTCCCCAGGCCCGACCGCCAACGGCGCGCCATGTTCGCCGACCACCACCAACGAGCAGGTGGCGTCGAAACCAATCCCGGCGACGGACTCCGGGGCGACACCAGAGCGTGCCAGCGCGCTGTGAATGCAGCTGCAGACCGCCTGCCAGATTTCGCTGCTGGATTGTTCCACCATGTTACCCGCGCTGCGAAACAGGGTGATCCCCTGGGTCGCATGGGCGAGAAGGGTGCCATTAAGGTCAAAGATCCCGGCGCGCACGCTGGCAGAGCCGACATCGACGCCAATAATGGTGTGTTTATCGTCGTTCATAGAGCCATCCTTAAGCCTGGCGGGTTAATGTTCAGAGATCCACGCTGTTAGGCAGGATAACCAGATCGCGAACGGTGACGTTTTTCGAACGGGTCACCATAAACAGCACCGATTCGGCGACTTCGATGGGCTGCATCAGGCTGCCATTGGCCAGCGCCTCTTCCATTTTTTCTTTCGGCCAGTCATCGAGCAGGGCGGTGACCACCGGGCCTGGCAAGACGGCCCCAACCCGCACGCCATGCTGCGATACCTGGCGACGAGTGGTATGAACGAAGGCCTGCACGGCAAATTTTGAGGCAGTGTAAATCGGCTCCCAGATAACCGGCACCACCCCGGCGATAGAGCTGGTGAAGATAATATCGCCGGATTTCTGTGCGATCATATGCGGCAGCACGCTGCGCACGCAGCGGAAGGCGGCATTGGTATTGAGATGCAGGACGCGGTCCCAAACGTCAGGGTCGCCTTCCGCCACCGGCCCGCCGATATAGGCGCCGGCGTTGGCGTGGAAAATATCCAGCCCGCCGGCGAGATCCAGAATGCCGGCCAGCAGGTTGTCGACCTGCGCGCCCTGCATCAGATCAACCTGTAGTGCAAAGGCATTTTCGCCGAGTTCAGCCACAATCTTATTCAGCTTTTCGCCTTCGCGGTCGATCAGCACGACTTTGGCGCCCGCGGCGAGCAAGGTGGTGGCGCAGGCGAGACCGATGCCGGAAGCGGCGCCGGTGACCGCAGCGACTTTACCATTGAGAGAAGTATTCATAGAGGATACAGAGTGGTTCATTTTATAATCCTTCTTTGAGTCTGTTTAGGTCAATCTGTCGGGTCATCGCCAGGCGTGGGGCCAGCGTTGATATCGGGTATGAAATATTGTTAACGCAATGAATCTGAACGCTATTTATTGGTATATGCTGAAGTGTTAGCAATAAGTGACGCAATACGGTATGGAGTATAATGGTAGCTCAATCGATGAAGCCAATGTAGCGCCAGCTTCATCGATTGAGCAAGTGGGGAAATTAACAGCGAAATGAATTTGTGACGTAAGTTGGGAAAATGAAAAAAATCACTATCTACGATCTGGCGGAATTATCCGGCGTGTCGGCCAGCGCGGTGAGCGCGATCCTCAATGGCAACTGGAAAAAGCGCCGCATCAGCGCAAAGCTGGCGGAAAAGGTCACGCGGATCGCCCAGGAGCAGGGCTATGCGATAAACCGTCAGGCGAGCATGCTGCGTAGCAAAAAATCGAATGTGATTGGCATGATCGTTCCCAAATACGATAACCGTTACTTCGGCTCGGTGGTGGAAAGCTTCGAGGAGATGGCGCGTGAGCGCGGTCTGCTGCCGATTATCACCTGTACCCGCCGCCGTCCGGAGCTGGAAATTGAAGCGGTCAAAGCGATGCTCTCCTGGCAGGTTGACTGGGTGGTGGCGACCGGGGCGACCAATCCGGATACCATCACCGAACTGTGCCAGCAGGCGGGGGTTCCCACCGTCAATCTCGATCTGCCGGGCACGCTGGCCCCGTCGGTGATTTCCGATAACTATGCCGGGGCCAGGGCGCTGACGGATAAAATCCTCGATAACAGCCTGAGGCGTCACGGGACTCTGGCACCGCTGACTTTCGTCGGCGGGCGTAGCAGCGACCACAACACCCTTGAACGTCTGCGCGGTTTCCGCGATGCGCATCTGCTGCGAGGGCTTGAGGTGCCGGAAGAGAATGTGCTCGCACCCGGTTACTCGAAGGGTAAAGTGGAAGCCTGCATGCAGGCTCGCTTTGGCACCGGGGAGGCGCACCTGCAGGGCTTTTTCGTTAACTCGACGATTTCGCTCGAAGGGGTGGTCAGATGGCTGGCGCAGCGGGGGTTAACCGGTACCGAACAGCCGCCGATGGGCTGTTTTGACTGGGACCCGTTTGTCTTCCTGCTGGGCCACGATATCGATATGGTGCAGCAAAATGTCCAGGCGATGCTGGAGGCAGTGTTTAGCCTTATCGACGCCGACGACGCCAGCAAACGGCTGATTGAAATCCCGCCGTTGCTGATCGCCAGTCGCGAACATCTCTGAGCTCCTGTCAGCACGGCCACCGCTAGCGGGTCAGCAGCCAGCGTGCGGTGTGCTCGTCAGTGACCAGGCCGTTGATCCAGCCGCCTTTCAGCGCCGCCAGGATCGCCTGGCGTTTGTACTCGCCGCAGGCCACCGCGATGCGCGGGCACTGATTCTGGCGAATATCGTAGCTGGTGATCATCCGGTTGATATCGCTATCAACCACGCCGCCTTCGGCATCGATAAAGCGGCCAAGGATTTCGCCAATGCCCCCCTGTGCCGTTAGCTCGTCCAGCTGTGCCTGATTGATAAAACCGTCCTTAAAGATCGGACTGTTGGTGCCAAGCGGGCCGATCCCGACGAAAATCACGTCCGCCTGCTGCGCCACCCCTGAAACGTTGCGGAACAGACGGCTGGTGCACCACATCTCATGTTCATCCACCGTTTGGGCATAGCGCGGCGCGGGCCATTGGTAGTATTTAGCCTGAATTTTCCGCGCCAGCAGCAGGGGAACATCATCGTAGTAGTTACACTGCCCGTCGGCATCCATGGCGCTGATCAGCGCCACGCAACGGGTATTCAGGCTATCAAAGTCGATGCGCTGCATGGTTTTTTTCAGCGTCAGCCCGGAGCCGATACCAATAATTTTCGCTTTATCGTCCTGCAGATAGCGGGCCATCAGCTGATAGCAGCCGAAGGAGACGCTCTCCAGGGTGCTCTCTTCGCTCCAGGCGGGAACGATGTTGCAGGCGATCAGCTGATATTTTTCCTGTAGCAACTGCGCATAGTCGAGGCAGTTTGCCACCGGGTGGTGGAGGCCAATGGAGACGATCCCCTCTTCTTTGGCGGCGGCGATCATGCGCTGGACCACCGGCCTTGAGGTGCCAAGCTGGTTGGCTATCTCGCTTTGATTGAGTCCGGCAATATAGTACATCCATGCAGCACGGACCTTCTGATCCAGCCTGATGTCATCTTCTTTCCCCATGATCCCCTGCCTTAAGACTGTCCAGCCGGCGTGATTGCCCGTAATCCTGTATCACCGCATTTTCGCTGCGGTTTTATAAACAGGCAAGCTTTTGCTCTGAATTGGTCATTTGTAATTTTAATGGTCAATTGATCTTTTGTGATCTATCGCTCTTAATTGGGTCTAATGATCATCTACAGTGAGCCGCATACACTCAAGGAGATCAGCATATGAATCAGCAATACACGTGGCTTCACATTGGTCTGGGTTCTTTTCATCGTGCGCATCAGGCGTGGTATCTCCATCGTCTGATTGCCGGGGGCGATCGGCGCTGGCATATCGCGGCCGGGAATATTCGTTCGGATGCCGAGCAGGTGGTGCAGGCGCTGGCGGCGCAAAACGGGCGTTATGTGCTGGAAACCGTCAGCCCGGACGGGGAGCGCGAGTACGAAGAGATCACCTCGATTCAAAAACTGCTGCCGTGGCAGGCTGACCTGCAGCCGCTGATTGCCGAAGGGGCGCAGCCGCAGACCAAAGTGATCGCCTTCACCGTGACCGAAGGCGGGTACTACCTGAATACCAGCCATAAGCTGGAAACCAGCAACCCGGATCTCCAGTCCGACCTGCAGGGCGGCTGCGCCACCATTTACGGCACCATCGCGCGCATTCTGGAAAAACGAATGGCTGACAATGCCGGGCCGCTGACGCTGCTCAACTGCGATAACGTGCGCCACAACGGCGAACGTTTTCATGACGGGCTGGTGGAGTTCCTGCAGTTAACCGGCAAGCAGGCGCTGATTGCGTGGCTGGCGGAGAATGCGACCTGCCCGAACACGATGGTTGACCGCATCACGCCGCGCCCGGCAGCGGATCTACCGGCACGCATCAAAGCGCAAACGGGCATCGACGATCGTGCGCCGGTGATGGGCGAAACCTTTATTCAGTGGGTGGTTGAAGATAATTTCCGCGACGTGCGTCCGGACCTTGAAGCCGTCGGCGTGGAGATGGTCGCGTCGGTCATCCCTTACGAAGAGGCGAAAATCCGCATTCTGAACGCCTCGCACAGCTGCATCGCGTGGGCCGGGACCTTGATCGGCCAGCGCTATATCCATGAGAGCACCCTGACCGATTTTATCTACGCTATCGCCGACCGCTACGTCACCGAAGATGTGATCCCCTGCCTGGGTGATAACGGGATTGACCTGGCGACCTACCGCGATGTGGTGCTTAAACGCTTTACCAACCCGTACATCCAGGACACCAACCAACGGGTGGCGGCGGATGGCTTCTCGAAAATTCCGGCGATGATTGCCCCCACTTTGCAGGAGTGCTACCAGCGCGGCGCTCGCCCGGAGGCCACCGCCATGCTGCCGGCACTGTTCTTCGTCTTTATGGAGCAGTGGCACAAAGGCACTCTGCCTTACGAGTACCAGGACGGCATTCTTGACGACCAGGCGGTGCATGAGATGTTCGAATCCAGCGACCCCATCGCCTGCTACGCCAAAGACCGGGCACTGTTTGGCTCCCTGAGCGAGCGGGATGATTTCCTGACCCTGCTGCGCGAGAAAGTGGCGGCAGTCTATTCACTGATGCAATAGGAGCGCGCGATGTATTTAGGAATCGATCTTGGAACGTCGGAAGTCAAAGCGCTGGTCATTGATGAGAACAATGATGTCGTTGCCAGCCATAGCGCGCCGCTGAGCATTCAGCGGCCCCAACAGCATTGGTCAGAACAGGCGCCGCAGGCCTGGTGGGAGGCGACGGAATACCTGATAGCCACGCTGCGGGAAAAATGCGCCGGCCACTGGTCCGCGATTAAGGCCATCGGCCTCTCCGGGCAGATGCACGGGGCGGTGCTGCTGGATAGCCACGGGGAGGTGATCCGCCCGGCGATTTTGTGGAACGACACCCGCTGCGCGCAGGAGTGCCGCGAGCTTGAGGAGATGGCTCCCGAGCTGCATCAGGTGGCCGGGAACCTGGCGATGCCGGGGTTTACCGCACCGAAACTGCTGTGGGTACGTCGTCACGAGCCGGAAAACTTCCAGCGTACGGCCACGGTGATGCTGCCGAAAGACTATCTGCGCTACAAAATGAGCGGGAAAAAAATTTCTGATATGTCCGATGCCGCCGGGACGCTGTGGCTGGACGTAGCAAAACGCGACTGGTCCGATGCGCTGCTGGATAAGTGCGGTCTGTCGCGAAGCCATATGCCAGCGCTGGTCGAAGGCTGCGAGGTCTCCGCCACGCTCGACCCGCAGGTGGCGGTACGCTGGGGATTAAATGCCTCGGTGGTGGTGGCCGGCGGCGGTGGCGATAACGCGGTCAGCGCCATTGGCGTTGGTGCGGTTTCGCCGGGAGATGCGTTTATCTCGCTCGGCACCTCCGGGGTGCTGTTTGTGGTGACCGACGCCTACCGTCCAGCGCCTCAGTCGGCGGTGCACGCTTTCTGCCATGTGCTGCCCAACTTGTGGCACCAGATGAGCGTGATGCTCAGCGCCGCCAGCTGCCTGCAGTGGTTCTGCCGCTTAACCAGCACCACCGAAGTGGCGCTACTGGAAGAGATCACCCAGCTCAGCGAAGCGGAAAAGGCCAACGCGCCGCTGTTCCTGCCGTATCTCTCCGGAGAGCGCACGCCGCATAACGATCCCGACGCGCGCGGGATGTTTTGGGGCATGACGCATGCCAGCCTGCGCGCCCAGTTGGGCTACGCGGTGCTGGAAGGGGTCAGTTTCGGCATTAACGATGGCTTGCAGGTGCTGAAAGAGAGCGGCACGCAAATTACGCAGTGTTCGCTAGTGGGCGGCGGCGCCCGCAGTCCATTCTGGGCGCAACTGCTGGCCGATATCCTCAACATGCCGGTGGTTACCCACAAGGGCGGTGAAACCGGCGGCGCGCTGGGGGCGGCGAGGCTGGCCTGTCTGGCGGTGGGCAAACCGCTGGCCGAGGTGTGCGAAAAGCCAGAGGTCTACCAGACCTGGCGTGCCGCCCCCGAGCGTCATCGCGCGCTGATGCAGCGTTATGCACAGTTTACATCGTTGTATCTGAACGACCTGAATTATAGACATCATTGATTTTAATAATAAAAACCCTCCGGTGGTTTCACCGGAGTTGCTTCTCTGCACCCTAAAAACGAGGTCATTATGTCCGTGAATAACAACCAGTGGTTCGGTTTGCCGCTGAATCTGATATGGGGATACATCGCTATCGCCGTGTTCATGACCGGCGACGGGTTTGAACTGGCTTTCCTGTCACACTACATCAAGGAGCTGGGCTTTACGCCGGCGCAGGCCTCTTTTGCCTTTACGCTATATGGTCTTGCCGCTGCGTTATCGGCGTGGATCTCGGGTGTGGTCGCGGAAATTATCACGCCGCAAAAAACGATGCTGATTGGCTTCGTGTTGTGGTGCGTGTTCCATGTGCTGTTCCTGGTCTTCGGCCTCGGGCATGCCAACTATCCGCTGATCCTGTTGTTCTACGGCATTCGTGGCTTTGCCTATCCGCTGTTCCTCTACTCCTTTATCGTCGCCATCATCCATAACGTGAAGAGCGAAGGCGCCAGTTCGGCGTTGGGCTGGTTCTGGGCGGTCTATTCCATCGGGATTGGCGTATTTGGCAGCTATATTCCGAGCTTTACGATCCCGCATATTGGTGAACTGGGTACGTTATGGCTGGCGCTGGTGTTCTGCGTGACCGGCGGCATCGTTGCCCTGGTATCGCTGCGCCACATTGAGACGCCGCGGCATATGCAAAATCTCACCACCCGCGAGAAGTTTGCCGAGCTGGGCCGCGCGGCGACGCTGCTCTATACCAACCGCAATATTTTGCTCTCCAGCATGGTGCGGATTATCAACACCCTGTCGCTGTTCGGTTTTGCGGTGATTATGCCGCTGATGTTTGTTGATGAGCTGGGCTTTACCACTTCAGAATGGCTCCAGGTGTGGGCGGCGTTCTTCTTCACCACTATTTTCTCCAACGTGCTGTGGGGGATCCTCGGTGAAAAACTGGGCTGGATCCGGGTGGTGCGCTGGTTTGGCTGTATCGGGATGGCGTTGTCGAGCCTGGCGTTTTACTACATTCCGCAGCACTTCGGCCATAACTTTGCGATGGCGCTAATACCGGCGATTGCGCTAGGAATTTTTGTGGCGGCGTTTGTGCCGATGGCGGCGGTATTCCCGGCGCTGGAGCCGAAGCACAAAGGGGCGGCCATCTCGGTCTATAACCTGTCGGCGGGGCTGTCCAACTTCCTTGCACCGGCCATTGCGGTGGTGCTGCTGCCATACTTCAGCACTATCGGCGTGGTGGTGGCCTACACCGCACTGTACGTGCTGGCCTTTTTCCTCTGTGCGTTTATCCGCGTTGAGCAGCCGGGGTTTACCATGGCGCCGGACGCTGCCAGTAAGCGCGTTGAGTTTTCCTGATTGTGGTTACCGGGCTGATATGACGGTGATATCAGCCCGGTCAGAAGAGAGAAGATAAGCATGAAAGCGGTTATTTTTGACATGGATGGCGTCATTATTGATTCAGAAGCGCTGTGGCGCCGGGCGCAAAGGGAGGCGCTGGCCAGCCTGGGCGCCACGGTCAGCGAGAGCGAATGCGAGACGTTGACCAAGGGCAAACGGCTGGATGATATTGCTCGGGTGTGGTGTCAGCACTGCCAACTGGCCCTAACCCCTGAACAGCTGGAGCCGCTCATTTTACACCGCATCACCGGGCTGATTGCCGTGGAAGGCCAGGCGATGCACGGCGTTGACGAGGTCTTCGCCTACGTGCGCCAGCAGGGTTACCGCATTGCGCTGGCGACCTCCTCATCCCATCAGGTGATTTCCGCGGTGCTGGATAAGCTGTCGCTGCGCTCGTACTTTGACGTGATTTCCAGCGCCGATGACGATGAGTGGGGAAAACCGCATCCGGCGGTCTACCTGTCAACTCTGCGCAGGCTCGGCCTGAACGCCGGACAGTGCCTGGTGTTTGAAGACAGCTATCATGGTTTTTGTGCCGCGCAGGCGGCGGGTATTCCAACGGTGGTCGTGGCACCGGATTGTCAGCATCCGCGCTTTAACGGCGCCGTCGCCCGTCATCATTCGCTAGCCGAGTGGCTGCAGCGGCAATCTGAACCTGCGCTGGCCGCAGGATAATGACCCTTCTGGTGAGCGCAGCATCCCTGGCGATGTAAACGGTCTGTTCGTCCCCACGTGCTGCGCTCACCGCTCTAACACGCCCTGTCGACCGCCATCACATTTCGCCCCTCTTT
The DNA here is from genome assembly GCF_051131735.1 of Klebsiella sp. B345. Taxonomy (NCBI): domain Bacteria; kingdom Pseudomonadati; phylum Pseudomonadota; class Gammaproteobacteria; order Enterobacterales; family Enterobacteriaceae; genus Klebsiella; species Klebsiella sp. B345. The sequence continues at coordinate 1,332,177 of NZ_CP180443.1, read as the reverse complement.
TGTGAAAACAATCACGTCTTGTCGTGCCAATGCCCAAATTTCTGCCGTTGCTTAGCGGAATTTGTCCGAGGCAGTGTTACAAATTTGTGCTTAGATTAGTAATTGAAACGCCTTTTCAATTAAACGAGCCCGCATTTCCGGATTTACTCCGCTGCGCCCATTTCAGGTGAATGCGTGCAGGTGCTCTGTACTAAGGACTAATAATGAAAATTGAATCTGTAAACGTGACCGTTTTTGAGTATCCCACCCGTCGGGTCTCCGACAGCGCCGGGCACTCTCATCCCGGGGCAGAGAGCATGGCGAAAATGGCGATGCTGACCATTACTGCCGATGATGGCAGCCAGGGCTTCTCCTTCTCGCCGCCGGAGATCGTGCGGCCGTTTGTGGTGAATACCTTCTTTCGCAAAGTGCTGGTGGGGCAGGACCCCTTTAACCGTGAGCGTATCTGGCAGGATCTCAACCACTGGCAGCGCGGCAGCGCGCATCAGCTGACGGAACGCGCGTTGTCGTTTATCGAGCAGGCACTGTGGGATCTGATTGGCCGCAAACTCAATATGCCGGTCTATAAGCTGCTTGGCGGCTATCGCGATAAGGTGCCGGCCTACGGCAGCACTATGTGCGGCGACGATCTGCCCGGCGGGCTTTCCACGCCGCAGGAGTATGCAGCCTTCGCGGAAAAACTGGTCGCCCGCGGTTATAAAGCCATCAAGCTGCATACCTGGATGCCGCCGGTCTCCTTTGCACCCAACCCGAAAATGGATATCAAAGCCTGCGCGGCAGTGCGGGAAGCGGTAGGGCCAGACATTGATTTAATGATCGACGGCTACCACTGGTACAGCCGCGCTGAAGCGCTATGGATCGGTAAGGAGCTGGAAAAACTGGACTTCGCGTGGTTTGAAGAACCGATGGAAGAGGACTCGATGTCGTCCTACGCCTGGCTGGCTGAAAATCTGACCATCCCGATCGTCGGCCCGGAAAGCTTCGGCGGTAAACACCATATGCGTGCGGAGTGGGTCAAGGCCGGCGCCTGCGACATTCTGCGTGCCGGGGCCAATGGCGTGGGCGGGATTACGCCAACCATGAAGGTGGCGGCGCTGGCTGAATCCTTCGGCATGGATTGCGAAGTTCACGGCAATGGTGCCGCGAGCCTTGCGGTGGTCGGGGCGATCCGCAACTGTCGCTGGTACGAGCGCGGTTTACTGCACCCGTTCCTCGATTACGACCAGCCGGCGGCGTACCTGAATAGCATTGTCGATCCGATGGACGACCAGGGCTTTGTGCATTTGTCCCAACGTCCGGGGCTGGGCGAAGATATCAACTTTAACTGGATTGAAGCGTATACCGTCAGCCACGACTGAGTCATAACCAGCAGCACCCTATAACAATAAAACCAGCCCTCCTTGTTCGTGCAGCATAACCGCATGCACGAGCGACGGCGGGCGTACCCTACAGGCGATACCGACATGAAAAGAACTTCCCTGATGGGAGCGTGTTTACTCGCGCTCGCCATAAGTATGGGGGGTGGGGGGGCGTACGCCAAAACGCCGCCCGACCAGCTCATTATCGGCATGAACATGAATAACCTGCTCACCCTCGACCCGGCGGCGATGACCGGTAACGAAGTGGTGGGCATCGTGGTAAACCTCTACGACTCGCTGGTGGAGCTCGACCCGCAGCAGCTGACGCATGTGCGCCCGGCGCTGGCGGAGTCCTGGGACATTGCCCCGGACGGCAGCACCCTGACTTTCCATCTGCGCAAAGACGTGAAATTTCACTCGGGTAACCCGCTCACCGCTGCGGACGCGGTGTGGTCGATGCGGCGTATCCTGCACCTCAATCTTGCCCAGGCCTCGGTGTGGAAATCGTACGGCTTTAGCAAAGATAACATCGATAAGCAGGTCACGGCGCTGGATGACTACACCCTGCATATCGCGCTGCCGAAAGCCAACGACCCACAGCTGGTGCTTTACTCGCTGGGTGCGCTGGGCAACCTCGGCGTGCTCGACAGCAAAACGGTGCAAAGCCACGAAAAGGATAACGACTGGGGTAACCGCTGGCTGACCACCCACGAAGCCGGTTCTGGGCCGTTTATGCTGGAAACCTGGCAGGCCAAAGACGTTCTGCGTATGCAGCGTAACCCTGACTACTGGCGCGGCGAGGCGAAGTTGAGCCGGGTGGTGCTGCGCCATTTTCAGGAGTCACAAACGCTGCGCCTGATGGTTGAGAAGGGCGATCTGGATATTGCCAGCAATATGGCGGTGTCGGATATCAATGCGCTGCGCCATGACCCGGATTTGAGCATCGATGCGGTCCAGCGCGGGACGATGTACTACGTGGCCATGAGCATGAAGGAGCCGCATTTCGCTAACCCGAAAGTGCGGGAGGCGCTGCGCTATCTGATTGACTATCAGGGCATTAATAAAGCGCTGATGCCGGGCTATGGCATGCTGCATCAGCGCCCAATCAAAGCGGGAATGCCCTCGACGCTGCCGGACCCTGGCTACCGGCTGGATATTCCACGGGCGAAAAAGCTGCTGGCCGAAGCCGGCTATCCCGACGGGTTTGACACCACTTTGCGGGTGCTGTCCGACCAGCCGTTCCTCAATATTGCTATCGCCGTGCAGTCGACGCTGATGCAGGCGGGCATTAACGCCAAAATCATCACCGGTACCGGCAACCAGATCTACGGCGCGATGCGCGAGCGTCAGTTCGACCTGCTGGTGGGCCGCGGCGGCAGCGGCATGGAGCCGCATCCGCACTCCAGCCTGCGCGCGCTGGTCTACAACCCGGATAACAGCGATGCCGCCCGGCTGACCAACTTCCAGGGCTGGCGTACCGGTTTCTACGATAAGCCGCTCAACGAGATGATCGACCGCGCGCTGCTCGAACGCGATCCGCAAAAACAGGTGGCTGACTATCAGGCGATTCAGACCCGCTACGACCAACTGGTGCCGGCCCTGATCCCGTTGTCACAAATGGTGGATTCGGTGGTGGTGCGCCATGAGGTCAAGGACTATCAGCCGCACCCCTCCGCAACCACTTTTTTACGCGACGTCTATAAAGTCAGCGAAGGAGAGAAAGGATGAGCACCATGCTGTTTTCCCCCGGCTCTCGCGCCCGGCGCTTTTCAACCCGCCTGCTGCAGGTCGCGATCACCCTGTTTGGCCTGCTGCTGCTGACCTTCACCATTGGCCGGGTGATGCCCATCGACCCGGTGCTGGCGATTGTTGGCCCGGATGCCGATCAGAGCACCTATCAACAGGTCTATCAGCAGATGGGCTTTGACCGCTCGCTGCCCACGCAGTTTGCGATCTACTTCTACAACCTGATGCACGGCGATTTAGGCAATGCGCTGCTGACCGGTAAACCGGTGATGGACGATATTATCCGCGTCTTTCCGGCCACCATGGAGCTGGCGACCATGGCGATTATCGTCGGCGCCGGTCTTGGCATTCCGTTGGGCGTGCTGGCGGCAGCGCGGCGCAACAGCCTGAGCGATTACGTGGTGCGTATTATCAGTCTCGCGGGCTATTCCACGCCGATTTTCTGGGTCGGGATGGTGGGACTGCTGGTGTTCTATGCTTGGCTGGGATGGGTCGGCGGCGCCGGGCGGGTGGATCTCGGCCTCGACGGCATCGTGCCGCGGCGTACCGGACTGATGACCGTCGATGCGCTGTTGGCGGGCAACAGTCAGGTGTTCTGGAACGCCATCAACCACCTGATTTTGCCGGCCTCTTTACTGGGCTTTCACTCGCTGGCCTACATCAGCCGTATGACCCGCAGCTTTATGCTGGCGCAGCTGTCGCAGGAGTTCATCATCACCGCCAGAGTGAAGGGCTTAACCGAGCGCCAGGTTATCTGGAATCATGCGTTCCGCAATATCCTGGTACAGCTGCTGACCGTGGTGGCGCTGGCCTACGGCGCCTTGCTGGAAGGGGCGGTGCTGATTGAAACCGTCTTCTCGTGGCCGGGGTTTGGCTCTTATCTGACCGGCAGCCTGTTGCTGGGCGACATGAATGCGGTGATGGGCTGCGTGCTGCTGGTCGGGGTGATCTTCGTCATGCTCAACCTGCTCTCTGACATGTTGTATCAATGCTTTGACCCGAGGACCAAATCATGACCGTTTCTCTGGAGACGCCGCTGCAACGCGGCGGTAGTGAAAGCCGCCGGCGGGTCATGCGCACCCTGGCGTGGGGCGCCGGATTCATCGGTAAAATGGCGCGCAATCCGCTGACGGCGGTGGGCGGCGGGATTATCAGTCTGTTGCTGATCGTGGCGATTTTTGCCCCGTGGATCGCCCCCTACAACCCGCTGGTTCAGGATCTGAACAATGCGCTCAGCGCGCCGGATGCCCAACACTGGTTCGGCACCGATGAGTTTGGCCGCGATATCTTCAGCCGCCTGGTCTACGGTTCGCGGATCACCCTGTATATCGTGCTGCTGGTGTCGGTCACCGTCGGGCCGCTGGGCCTGCTGCTGGGGGTGAGCGCTGGCTACTTCGGTGGCAAGGTAGATATGGTGCTGATGCGGGTGACTGATATCTTTATCTCCTTCCCGAGCCTGGTGCTGGCGCTGGCGTTTGTGGCGGCATTAGGGCCGGGGCTGGAGCATGTGGTGATTGCCATCACCCTGACCGCGTGGCCGCCGATTGCGCGTCTGGCGCGGGCTGAAACCCTGTCGCTGCGCCAGGCGGATTTTATCTCCGCCGTGCGTTTGCAAGGCGCTTCTCCGGCGCGGGTGCTGTGGCGACACATCGTTCCACTGTGCCTGCCGTCGGTAATTATCCGCATCACCATGAATATGGCCGGGATTATTTTGACCGCCGCCGGGCTGGGCTTCCTCGGCCTTGGCGCACAGCCGCCGGAGCCGGAGTGGGGGGCGATGATTTCCAGCGGGCGCACCTACATGATGGAGTGCTGGTGGGTAGTAACGATTCCGGGGCTGGCGATTCTGATTAACAGCCTGGCATTCAATTTCTTAGGAGATGGCTTACGTGACATCCTCGATCCTCGCAGCGAATAATGCACCAGCGAATAACGCACCACTACTCGACGTCGGCGATCTGTGCATCGACTTTGTCAACGGCGGCGCGGTGACCCATGCGGTGCGCGGCGTCTCCTTTCAGCTGGGTCGGGAAAAGCTGGCGATTGTCGGCGAGTCTGGCTCGGGAAAATCCACCGTCGGACGGGCGCTGCTGCATCTGCATCCGAAGAAGGCACGGATCACCGCCAGCCGCATGCAGTTTGGCGATATCGATTTGCGCCAGCAGAGCGAAGCGCAAATGCGCACCATTCGCGGCAAGCGTATCTCGATGATCATGCAGGACCCGAAATACTCGCTGAACCCGGTGGTGTGCGTCGGGGATCAGGTGGCTGAAGCCTGGCTGACCCACAACCCCGGGCGTAAAGCGCAGGCCAGAGCCAAGGCGCTGGAGATGCTGGACGTCGTGCGCATCCGCGATCCGCAACGGGTCTATCGCCTGTATCCGCACGAGATTTCCGGCGGCCAGGGGCAGCGGATCATGATTGCCATGATGTTAATCACCGACCCGGAGCTGATCATTGCCGATGAACCGACGTCGGCGCTGGACGTCTCCGTGCGCCTGCAGGTACTGGGGCTGCTCGACGACCTCGTCAAGTCGCGCGGGCTGGGGCTGATTTTTATCAGCCACGACATCAACCTGGTGCGCAGTTTTTGCGACCGGGTGCTGGTGATGTACGCCGGACGGGTGGTGGAGTCCATTGCGGCCAGTGAACTCGATAACGCCCGGCATCCCTACACGCAGGGGCTGATTAACGCGTTACCGGATATACAACATCGTCGCCCGGTGCTGCCGGTGCTACAGCGCCAGGCCAGCTGGCTTACGGAATAAGGAGCGGATGATGATTGAGGTTAACAATCTGAACCTGGTGTTTGGCGAAGGCGAGAAGCGTAACCAGGTGCTGTACGACGTCAGTTTTCAGGTGCAGCAGGGGGAGATTTACGGGCTGGTGGGAGAGTCCGGTTCCGGGAAGACCACCGTGCTGAAGTGCCTGGCGGGGCTGTTCACCCACTGGCAGGGCGCGCTGTCGATTGACGGCCACGCGCTGGACCATCAGATTCGCCGCGAGCGCTGTCGGCAGGTGCAGATGGTGTTTCAGGACCCCTATGGATCGCTACATCCGCGGCATACCATCGGCGATATCCTCGAAGAGCCGTTGCAGATCCACGGCATCAGCGATCGCGACCGACGGGTGAATACCCTGCTGGATCGGGTGGGGCTGAATCGCGCCTTCCGTGACCGTTATCCGCACCAGCTTTCCGGCGGTCAGCGCCAGCGAGTGGCTATCGCCCGGGCGCTGATTCTGGAGCCGCAGGTGCTGCTGCTGGATGAGCCAACTTCGGCGCTGGATGTGTCGGTACAGGCCGAAATCCTCAACCTGCTGGCGGAGCTGCAGCAGGAATCCCGCTTAACCTATCTGATGGTGACCCATGATTTAGGCGTGATAGCGCATCTGTGCCAGAAGGTGGCGGTGATGCAGCACGGCAAAATCCTTGAGACGCTGACGGTGGATGCGCTGGTCAACGGTGATGCGCAGACGGCCTATACGCAAATGCTGGTGACCGCCAGCCAGCGCTATACCCGGGAGATGGCGCGCGAAGTGGCTGCCTACTGACGAAAGGGCCGGTACGTCAGGGATGAGGCACCGGCACAATCCTGGTTATTTCAGCAACGCACAGTCCGGCGGCAGGCGGCAGCGCAGGGCGCCGGGCAGTATTTCCATGCGGAAATGCGTGCCGCTGAGTGGTTCGCCATCGAGGTTAAAGGTCATTTCATGGGGCGCGGAAATCTCAAACCATGACGATACGCCATCCACCAGGTTCGGCGAGTTGTCGGGGTTGGCCAGAGTGGTGAACAGCGCCGGAAGAAGCTCTTCGCCGGTAAAGACCCGCACGTGCAGCAGGCCGTCGTTAATCAGCGCCTGCGGGCAGAGCTGCTGGCCGCCGCCGGCCTGACGACCGTTGCCGATACCGATCACCAGCGCGTTCCCTTGCCAGCTGAAGTTCTCGCCGCGAATTTCGCAGCGGTCGGGCTTAAGGGTATCCATGCGCATCAGGCCATGAATCAGATAGGAGATGCCGCCCAGCGCGGCTTTGAGTTTTTCCGGCGTTTCGGTGGTGATCCGGGTACCAAAACCGCCGGTGGCCATATTAATAAAGCCGGTCTTATCGTTAACCCGCGCGACGTCTATCGCCACTTCTCGGCCCACGATCGCCAGCTTCAAGGCGCTGGCTAAATCCTGCGGGATACCAACGCTGGTGGCGAAGTCGTTGGCGGTGCCCAGTGGCACAATACCGAGCGCGGCCTGACATTCACGCTGGACCAACGCAGTGGCGACTTCATTGATGGTGCCATCACCTCCGCCAGCAATCACCGTGCCGACCTCAAGCTGTATGGCCTCATCGACATAACGGACGGCATCGCCCTTTTCCCAGGTCACGCGGACATGGATGTCGACGCCTTCTTCGCGTAACAGGGTGATTGCTTCACGTAGCTGGGGGTCGTTCGCCCCTTTGCCGTTGAGAATCAGTAAGCTGGCTGGAAACGTGGACATGGGTATGGCTTCCTTTTTGCACAAGATGCAGAAAGTGTACCGCATGACGCCGGGCATAGCGATTTTGCGATGTGGCAGAGAAAAACTGGTGATGTCAGATTTTTAATAGCCATATTAATAACCCTGATAACTCCAAATTTATTGTAATTTGGGGTTATAGGAGTTATTGTGTCTTTTATCGGAACACCACGGGGCACAAGGATGGACAGCAGGACGCTAATTGCAGAGATCAAGGCTGATGGATGGATTCTGGTAAGGGTAAACGGTAGCCATCACCATTTTATCCACCCCACCAGGCCGGGGCTTGTCACCATACCCCATCCAAAGAAGGACTTGCCGACAGGTACGGTAAAAAGTATCAGAAAACAAGCGGGACTCTAACCCCACTTTAGCGAAGAGGCTTCACTATGTTTTATCCTATTGCGATTGAGGCAGGAGACGATACATACGCATATGGTGTGACCGTCCCTGATTTACCAGGTTGTTTTTCTGCAGGAGACACCCTGGATGAAGCTATCGCGAACGCCAAAGAGGCGATCACCGGCCATATAGAACTACTGGTTGAGTCAGGCCAGGATATTCCCGCTGTTTCTACAGTGGGTGAGCTCGTAAAAAATCCAGAATTCACGGGCTATACCTGGGCACTGGTTGACGTCGACGTCACCCGGTTGTTAGGGGGCTCGGAGAAAATTAACGTGACACTACCAAAATCACTTATTGATCGAATTGATCGCTGTGTTGCAACGCATCCTGAATTTAAGAGTCGTTCAGGATTCCTGGCACAGGCTGCCCTAGAGCGAATCACCACCAAACGATAATAAAAGACCCCGCTTAAGCGGGGTCTTTTATTATGTCGATTCAAAAAAATAAGCCCGCGTAAGGGAGATTACGCAGGCTAAGGAGGTGGTTCCTGGTACAGCTAGCATTTATGGGTTATGTTTTTCAGCAGAATGGATGATACCCGCTTGAAGCGAAGCGGTGTGTGATCCGTTTCTAATATCTTTATTCCGTGAAAAAATAACCTTACTAAACCATCTTATTTCAAGCTGCATGTCAGTTGGTTTTGCTGCCTGCCGCTCGAATTATTCAGGGTATCTTAGTTCCCGTGTGGGTTACGGGTGCTCTGTCCGGCAAAGTTACGCATCAGCAGGGCGTATTGCAGCTCCATCTCTTCCGGAACCGGCAGCCAGACGGTATAGCCATCGCCTGGGGCGACCGGCATCGCTTCGCCTTTGGCGTTCACCATATGTTCGAGGGTGAAATTAACATTGCCCTGCGGGGTCATCAGCTCCAGGCTGTCACCGACGGAGAACTTATTTTTCACCGCCACGGCCGCCAGTTGACCATTGCGCTCACCGGTAAATTCACCGACAAACTGTTGGCGTTCGGAGAGGGAGTAGCCGTACTCGTAGTTCTGGTAATCGTCATGGGTATGACGGCGCAGGAAGCCTTCGGTATAGCCGCGGTGGGCCAGCCCTTCCAGGGTTTCCAGCAGGCTTTCATCAAACGGTTTACCGGCGGCGGCATCGTCGATAGCTTTGCGGTAAACCTGAGCGGTACGCGCGCAGTAGTAGAAGGATTTGGTTCGGCCTTCGATTTTCAGTGAATGCACGCCCATTTGGGTCAGGCGTTCAACGTGCGCAATGGCGCGCAGGTCTTTGGAGTTCATGATGTAAGTGCCGTGTTCGTCTTCAAAGGCGGTCATGTATTCGCCCGGACGTTTTGCTTCCTCAATCATAAACACCTTGTCGGTCGGCGCGCCGACGCCCAGGGTTGGCTCGACGGTCTGGACCGGAATCGGCTCCTGCTGGTGGACGATGTTGCCGACGATATCCTCTTTGCCTTCCGAAACGTTATATTCCCAGCGACAGGCGTTGGTGCAGGTGCCCTGGTTCGGGTCGCGCTTGTTGATATAGCCAGAGAGCAGGCAGCGGCCGGAGTAGGCCATGCACAGGGCGCCGTGGACGAAAATCTCAATTTCCATCTCGGGAACCTGGCTGCGGATCTCGGCAATTTCATCCAGCGACAGCTCGCGGGAAAGGATCACCCGGCTCAGGCCCATCTGCTGCCAGAATTTAACCGTCGCCCAGTTCACGGCGTTGGCCTGGACCGACAGGTGGATTTGCATTTCCGGGAAGTGCTCGCGCACCAGCATGATTAAACCCGGATCGGACATGATCAGCGCGTCCGGACCCATATCCACCACCGGCTTCAGATCGCGAATGAAGGTTTTCAGCTTGGCGTTATGCGGTGCGATATTGACCACCACGTAGAATTTTTTCCCCTGCTGATGCGCTTCATTGATGCCCAGCTGCAGGTTTTCGTGGTTGAATTCATTGTTGCGCACGCGCAGAGAGTAACGCGGCTGGCCAGCATAAACGGCATCGGCGCCATAAGCGAAAGCGTAACGCATATTTTTCAGCGTTCCCGCCGGGGAAAGGAGTTCCGGTTTAAACATGATTTTCTCGTTCTGATGACAGGTCAGATTCGCCACACCTGATGCGGCGAGTTGGGGAGACGCTCTCGCAGGGAGAGTGCCCACACATTAAGGGCGGGCATTGTAGCGCTGTGGTCAGGGAGAGTAAACCTTTCGCCGGCGTGAAATCTTCCCCCAGTGAAGGGGGAAGGGAGGATTAGGCCAGCCGGCAGGCGTCCGCTTCCCAGCGATAGCCGACGCCATATACTGCGCGAATAAACGACTGTTCGGCGTCGAGCGACTCCAGCTTGCGCCGCAGATTTTTGATATGGCTGTCGATGGTGCGATCTGTCACCACGCGATAATCATCATACAGGTGGTTAAGCAGTTGCTCGCGCGAGAAGACCTTGCCCGGCTCCTGGGAGAGGGTTTTCAGCAGGCGAAACTCGGCCGGGGTCAGATCCAGCAGCTTATCGCGCCATGACGCCTGAAAACGACCTTCATCGACGATCAGCGGGCTTTCCGCATCCAGCGCCAGCAGATCCCGGCGCGGCTTACAGCGGCGGAGAATGGTTTTCACCCGCGCCACCACTTCACGCGGACTGTAGGGCTTACAGATATAATCATCGGCGCCAATCTCCAGCCCGAGCAGCCGATCGATCTCCTCAATTTTGGCGGTGACCATTACCACCGGCACATCGGAGAAGCGACGGATCTCCCGGCACAGGGTCAGACCATCGGTGCCTGGCAGCATCAGATCCAACAGGATGAGATGCGGTGGGGTTTGACGAACGTAAGGCAGGACCTGATCGCCGTGATTAATCAGCGTCGGTGCATAACCTGCTGCGAGCAAATAGTCGAGCAGCAACTGACCCAGTTTGGGTTCATCTTCCACGACAAGAATGCGTGGGGTATTTTCATCAACAGGTAATTCACTCATACGTCTCTCGATATATCACGTTCCAGTGGTAACTCAACTTTAATGCTAACCCCGCCAAAAGGCGAATGGTCAGCGCGTAAACTGCCGCCATGGGCAGCCACAATATTGACACAGATCGCCAGCCCCAGCCCAGAGCCGCCACTGGCACGATTGCGAGAACCTTCGGCGCGATAAAAACGCTCGCACAGCCGCTCCAGCTGCTGGTCGCTGACGCCCGGCGCGCTGTCGGCAAAATCAAGAATCAGGCGTTGACCGTTCTGGCTGGCGCTGATTAGCAGCTGTCCGCCGCTATCGGTATAGCGGAGGCTGTTTTCCAGCAGGTTATTAAACAACTGCATCAGGCGATCGCCATCGCCAAAAATTATCGCGCTTTCCGGCAGCGAGACCTTGATGCTCAACCCCCGGCTGGCGAAACGTTCGCGGAAAGCGCCCGCCGCCACTTCCAGCAGGGTAATGATGTCGACGGAGGTTTTCTGGTAGGCCAGCGCGCCTTCATCGGACATCGACAGCTGGCGCAGATCGTCAACCAGCTTGGTCAGGGTAGCCACTTCGGCCTGCAGCGAGGTAATGGAGTCCGGGGTGAATTTACGCACGCCGTCCTGGATCGCTTCCAGCTCGCCGCGCAGCACCGCCAGCGGAGTGCGCAGCTCATGAGAGATATCCGCCATCAGATCGCGGCGCATCTGCTGGTTGCGTTCAAGGGTACTGGCAAGCTGGTTAAAATCCTGCGCCAGTCGGCCAAGCTCATCACTGCTGCTAACGGTGACGCGGGTAGTGAAGTCTCCCGCCGCCAGACGATGGGTCCCTTCAACCAGCCGTTTCACCGGCGCCAGCAGGCCACGCGCCAGCGGGAAGGTCGCCAGCGCCGCCAGCAGCGTAGCAAGGGCGACAATCAACCAACTGGTGCGCTTTTGCTGGCGGTCAAAGTTGATATCGGTATTACGCGTCAGGCGCTCAACCGGCGATGCCACCACCATGCCGACCCGCACGCCGTTGACCATAATGTCGCGACGGGTGCCATCTTCCGGCAGCTTTTCCGGCGGGCCGACCAGCACCCGGCCTTTTTGATCAACAACCCAGAACATGGTACGCCAGCCATGCGGCGGCATATCCGGGCCGGGACCACGGGGGCCGTCTGGCGGGCCATCGGGTGGGCCTTCTGGCGGCGGGCCATCGTAGGGCGATCCGCCACCGTTCATTCTGCGCCCGCCGGAGGCGCGATCGTCATTGTCGCGGTCAAACGATTTTAAGATCTGGAAAATAAAACGATCGTTGTTACGCAGGAATTTCCAGCTACCGTGCAAGGAGTACTGCTCGCTCAACGCATCGCCCAGCAGGGTCAGGCGCTGTTCGTTGCCGCGTTTGATATAGTCGATGAACCCGCGTTCAAAGCTGATGCGCACCGCCCAGTGCATGCTGATAAGCAGCACGATACAGGTGGCTAAAATGGCCAGAAACAGTTTGCCGGTAATACCCGGACGCCAGTACTTCACGGCTCACTCCTTTTATGACGGCTGCGACGGGCGATGGTGGTGTTGCTGCCGGTCTCATCCGGCACACGGGAAAAAATAAACGCCGGGAGTGCAATGATCGTCGCCATGCACAGATAGGTATAGAAGAAGACCTGATGGACGGTTGCCGGGTCGGCGCTTAGATGCTGCTGGCCGAACATCCCGAGCAGTATCCCGGCGATGGTGACGCCGATACTCATCGACAGCTGCATGATCATCGACAACAGGCTGTTGCCGCTGCTGGCCAGCTCATCCGGCAGATCTTTCAGGGTCAGGGTATTCATCGAGGAGAAACGGCTGGAGTTGATCATGCCTTGCAACACCAGCACCACCGGCAGCAGCCAGTACCAGCCCGCCAGCGCGACGGCCATAAACAGCAGGCTGACCAGCGCCAGGCCGATAGTCGCCACCACCAGCACGCGGCGGTAACCAAAGCGGTTCACCACCTGCACCACAATGCGTTTCATCCCCATACTGCCAAGGACCATCGGAATCATCATCAGCCCGGCGTGGAACGGCGTGAAACCGAGGCCGATTTGCAGGAATACCGGCGTCATAAAGGGCAGCATGCCGCTACCGATGCGCCCGGCAAAGCTACCGCCGAGCCCGAGGGAGAAGGTGCGGTTGCGGAACAGCTTCAGGCTGAACAGCGCGTTATCGTTGTCCCGGGCGTACCACAGGTAGAGCAGGATGGAGGCAATGCCGATGACCACCAGCGCGCTGAGCAGCAGCGGATAAATCCCCAGCCCCTTTTTACCGTCGAGCGCGAGGGTTAAGGTGGCCATTCCCGCCGCCAGCAGAATAAAACCAAAAATATCAAATCGCCGGGTTTGTAAGGTGTAGTTTGGCATCAGCCACAGGGTGGCGATGGCGCCAATAATCCCCACTGGAATGTTGATTAAAAAGATCCAGTGCCAGGAGGCGTACTCCACCAGAATACCGCCGAGGGCCGGACCGAGCAGCGGCCCAACCTGACCGGGGAGGGTCACGAAGGTCATGGCCGCCATATATTGCGAACGTGGGACTATTTTCATCACCGTCAGGCGGCCGACGGGCACCATCATTGCACCGCCAACCCCCTGCAGCACCCGGGCCATGACCAGCTGATCGAGCGTGTTGGCCTGAGCACAAAACAGGGAACCGAGGGTAAACAGCACAATTGCCGTGAAGAAAATATTGCGTACACCGACCCGATCCGCCAGCCAGCCGCTGGCGGGCAGCATGATCGCCACCGTCAGCACGTAGGAAACCACCACCATATGCATGTGCAGTGGGCTCTCCCCCAGGCTACGGGCCATGGAGGGGAGGGCGGTATTGACGATAGTGGTGTCCAACGACTGCATAAAGAAGCCGAAAGCCACTATCCAGAGTTGCCAGCGTACGCTGGCGGGCAGTTCATTCATGTTAATCGCTTACCGGCTGGTTGGATTTGCGCGAAAAACGTAATCGCAGACGGTCGAAGAACAGATAGACAACCGGCGTGGTATAGAGCGTTAACAGCTGGCTCATCACCAGCCCGCCGACAATGGTGATCCCCAGCGGCTGACGCAGTTCCGAACCATCGCCGCCGGATAGCACCAGCGGCAGCGCGCCGAACAGCGCCGCCAGGGTGGTCATCATTATCGGGCGGAATCGCAGCAGACAGGCCTGGAAAATGGCCTCTTCCGGTGCAAGGTTACCGTTGCGCTGGGCATCAAGGGCAAAGTCGACCATCATGATGGCGTTTTTCTTTACTATCCCAATTAATAGCATAATGCCGATAAGCGCGATGAGGCTGAACGGTGCGCCAAATAGCTCCAGCGCCAGCAGCGCCCCCACGCCCGCCGAGGGCAGGGTGGAGAGGATCGTGAGCGGGTGCACGTAGCTCTCGTACAAGATCCCGAGCACGATATACACCGTCGCAATGGCGGCAAGAATCAAAATGACCTGCGAATTCATGGTCTCCTGGAACACCTGAGCGGTGCCGGCAAAGGAGCCGCGCACGCTGGAGGGCACCCCAAGCTGGGTCATGGTGCGGTCGATGGCCTCGCTGGCTTCCGACAGGGATTTACCGGTTGGCAGGTTAAAGGCGATCGTCGAGGCTGCCGACAGTCCCTGGTGATTCACCGACAGCGGGGCGTTGGCCGGCTGCCATTTGGCAAAGTAGGACAGCGGGATGGGCTTGTCTTCGCTGTTGATGACAAACATCTTATCCAGCGCGCTGACGTCCTGGGTATACACCGGGTCCACCTCCATCACCACTTTGTACTGGTTCAGGGGTTGGTAAATCGTCGAGATCTGCCGCTGACCGAAGGCGTTATTCAGCAGGCTGTTGGCGTCCTGGACGCTGATCCCCAGCCGCGACATGGTATCGCGATCGTAGATAAGGTCCATTTCCGCGCCGTTATCCTGCTGGTCAGAGTTAACGTCCGCCAGCTCCGGCAGGGCAGCGAGAGCTTTACGGATCTTCGGCTCCCATTCACGCAGCGCCGCAAGGTCATCTGACAGCAGCGTGTACTGGTAGCTGGCGTTGGCCTGACGGCCGCCGACGCGAATATCCTGGACTGCCATTAAGAACAGATTAGCACCCGGTTCTTTCGCCAGTTTTTGCCGTAGACGGTCGATAATTTGCTGCGCCGTCTCGTGCCGTTGGTCACGGGACTTAAGGGTGATAAACATCATCCCGCTGTTGACCCTTGAGCCACCGGTAAAACCAGTCACGTTATCCACCGCCGGGTCTTCGCGGATAATTTTCATAAAGTCCTGAAGTTTGCCGCGCATCGCCTGGAAGGAGATGCTTTGGTCGGCCTGAATGCCGCCCATCAGCACGCCGGTATCCTGCTCCGGGAAGAAGGTTTTCGGAATTGAGATATAGAGCCAGACGCTCAGCGCGATGGTACCCAGCAGGACCAGCCCGGTGATGCGGCTGTGTTTGAGGACCCACTTCAAAGAGGTTCCGTAGCCGCCCTGTATTGTGACCAGCACCCGACCGAAACCGCGGTTGCGCGTCGGCTGAGAAGGTTTGCTGCTCTTAAGCAGCCAGCCACACATCATCGGCGTCAGCGTGAGGGAAACCGCCAGCGAAATGCCGATCGCCACCGACAGAGTCACTGCGAATTCACGTAACAGTCGTCCCGGTAGCCCGCCCATCAGCAGCAACGGTAAAAAGACTGCCACCAGCGACAGGCTCATCGACAGCACGGTAAAGCCGACTTCGCGGCTGCCCTGCAGCGCTGCCTGCAGTGGTTTCATGCCGGCTTCCAGGTGGCGGGAGATGTTTTCCAGCACCACGATGGCGTCATCCACCACGAAACCGGTGGCGATAGTCAGGGCCATCAGCGACAGGTTATTGAGGCTGAAATCGCACAGATACATCGCCGCAAAGGTCCCAATCAGCGACACCGGAACCGCTACCGCCGGGATCAGCGTCGCCCGGCCGGAGCGCAGGAACAGGAATACCACGAGGATCACCAGCGCTACCGAGATAACCAGCGTCTGTTCCACCTCTTCCAGCGAGGCGCGGATCGTCGGCGAGCGGTCCTGGGCAATTTGCAGGTCGATGGCCGCCGGAATGGTCTGCTGAAGCTCCGGCAGGCGGGCGCGAATGCTGTCCACCGTCTGAATGATGTTGGCTTCCGGCAGTTTGCGGATCATCAGCAAAATAGCCGGTTTAGCGTTGGTCATCCCGGCGTTGCGCACATCCTGTACCGAATCGCTGATGGTGGCGACGTCGCTGAGGCGAACCGCCGCGCCGTTGTTGTAGTGCACGATCAGCGGCTGATATTCCGCGGCGGTTTTGAGCTCATCGTTGGTTTGGACCTGCCAGCGCTTGCTGTGGTCTTCCAGCGCGCCCTGCGGCTTGCGCACGTTAGCATCGGCGATGGCGGTGCGCACCGCGTCCAGCGAAACACCCTGGTTAAACAGCGCCTGCGGGTTCAGATCTACCCGGACCGCAGGCAGCGAGCTTCCGCCCACGTCCACGTCCCCGACGCCATCAATTTGGGCAATGGTTTGTGCCAGTTGGGTGGAGGCAAAATCGTACAGTTCGCCCTGGGAGTATGTGTCCGAGGTGAGCGTGAGGATCATGATCGGCGCGTCGGACGGGTTAGCCTTACGGTAGGTCGGACGGCTTGGCATGCCGCTGGGTAACAGACTCTGCGCGGCGTTAATCGCCGCCTGCACATCGCGGGCCGCGCCGTTGATATCGCGGTCGAAATTGAACTGCATAATAATGCGCGTACTGCCCAGCGAACTGGAGGAGGTCATCTCAGACACGCCGGCGATGCGGCCCAAAGAGCGTTCAAGCGGCGTCGCCACCGACGAGGCCATGGTTTCCGGCGAAGCGCCAGGCAGCGAGGCACTGATCATGATGACCGGGAAATCCACCTGCGGCAGCGGGGCTACCGGCAGCAGGCGAAAGCCCAGCACGCCGCACAGGGTGATGGCCAGCGAAATTAAAATTGTGGCCACCGGGCGGTAAATGAAGAGGGCAAAAAACTTCATTTACGCCTCCTCCTCATGTCGCGGGAAGCGGCTTTTAATGTACAGCGACAGGCGATCGAATAGCAGATAGATAACCGGGGTAGTAAACAGCGTCAGCACCTGGCTTAACATCAGACCGCCGACCATGCCAATCCCCAGCGGACGGCGCAGCTCGGCGCCAACGCCGGTACTGAGCATCAGCGGTAAGGCGCCAAGCAGGGCGGCGAGGGTGGTCATCAGAATCGGGCGAAAACGCAGCAGGCAGGCCTGGTAGATAGCTTCGCGTGGAGGCATACCCTGCTCGCGCTCGGCGGCCAGCGCAAAGTCGATCATCATGATGGCGTTTTTCTTGACGATACCAATCAGCAGGATAATCCCGATGATCGCAATGACGTCCAGCTCGCTGCCCGCCAGCCACAGAGACAGCAGCGCACCGACGCCGGCGGTCGGTAAGGTCGACAGAATGGTGATCGGGTGGATAAAGCTTTCATATAACACGCCAAGCACGATATACATCGCCACCACCGCGGCCACCACCAGCCAGACGGTATTGCCGAGCGCCGACTGGAAGGCGAGGGTGCTGCCCTGGAACTGAGTGCGGATCTCGGAGGGGAAATCCAGCGCCTGTTCGGCGGCGAGGATGGCCTCGACCGCATCGCCCAGCGAGTAGGCATCCGGCACGTTAAACGAGATGGTGGTCACCGGGAACTGATCGAGATGGTTAATCGACAGCGGGGCGAATCGCTGTTCAACGCTGGCGATGGATTTCAGCGGCACGATGCCGCCATCGCTGCTGGTCAGGCGAATATTGTCGAGCGCCGACAGCCCTGGGGTTTCGCGGGTGTCGTGCTCCAGCACCACGCGATACTGGTTTGCCTGGGTGTAAATGGTGGAGATCAGCCGCTGGCCGAAGGCGTTATACAGCGCGTTGTCGACATCGGCCATGCTGATCCCGAGCCGGCTGGCGCTGTCGCGGTCGACCTTGATGTAGGCCGCCAGTCCCTTATCCTGCCAGTCGCTGCTGACGTCCGAGAGCTGCGGCAGCGCCTGAAGACGCGCCAGCAGCTGCGGTACCCAGTTACTGAGGGCGTCGAGCGAGTTGGCCTGCAGGGTGAACTGGTACTGGGTTCGGCTGACGGTGGTATCAATCGTCAGGTCCTGCGTCGGCTGCAGATAGAGTTCAATACCCGGAATGCTGTCGACCGATTTTTGCAGGCGTGAGATAACGGCCTGGACGCGGTCGTCGCGTTCATCCAGCGGTTTGAGGTTAATCTGTAAGCGGGCGCTGTTCAGTGCCGGGTTGGTCCCGTCAACCCCGACGAAGGAGGTCAGACTCTCGACGGCCGGATCCTTGAGGATCGCCGCAGAGACCTGCTCCTGGCGCTGGGCCATATTGGCAAATGATGACGATTGCGGGGCCTGGAGGGTGCCCTGAATAATGCCGTTATCCTGAATCGGGAAGAACCCTTTGGGAATAAAGACCCATAGCATAATCGACAGCACCAGCGTGCCTAAGGCCACGCTCAGGGTCAGCCACGGGTGATTCAGCACCCGGCTCAGCACCCGACCGTAGGCTGCAATGACGCGATCGAAGAAACGTTCGCTGGCCCGGGAGAAGCGGTTTTGCTTGCGCAGCGATTCGTGGCTGAGCATGCGCGCGCACATCATCGGCGTCAGGGTCAGCGACACCACGGCGGAGATCAGGATCGCCACCGCCAGGGTTATCGCAAATTCGCGGAACAGGCGGCCAACGATATCGCCCATAAACAGCAGCGGAATTAGCACGGCGATCAGCGAAAAGGTTAACGAGATAATGGTGAAGCCGATTTCACCGGCCCCTTTCAGCGCGGCGGCGAGGGGCTTTTCACCCTTTTCGATGTAGCGGGAGATGTTTTCGATGACCACGATGGCGTCGTCGACCACAAAACCGGTGGCGATAGTCAGCGCCATCAGGGTCAGGTTGTTGATCGAGAAGTCGAGGAACACCATCACCGCGAAGGTCCCTACCAGCGACAGCGGTACCGCCACGCCGGGGATAATGGTGGCCGGGACGTTGCGCAGGAACAGGTAAATAATCATCACCACCAGCGCAATCGCCAGCATCAGCTCAAACTGGGTGTCGCTGACCGAGGCGCGGATGTTGTTCGTCCGGTCGGAGAGCACCTGGACCTTGACCGATTTCGGCAGGCTCTCGGTGAGCTGCGGCAACATCTCACGGACGCTGTCGGCGGTGGCGATGATGTTGGCCCCCGGCTGACGCTGCACGTTCATGACGATGGCCTGCTGGTTGTTAGCCCACGCGCCAAGCCAGCTGTTTTCCGCCCCTTGTTCAATGGTGGCGACATCGCCGAGGCGAATCGGCGCGCCGTTCTGGTAGGCGACGATTAGCCGACGGTAATCTTCCGCCGATTGCATCTGGTCGTTTGCCGACAGGGTGACGGCCCGGGTAGGGCCATCCAGGCTCCCTTTCGCCGAGTTCACGTTAGCGCTGGTGATGGCGGTGCGGATGGTTTCGCTGGTCAGCCTGAGCGCGGCGATGGCCTGTGCGTTGAGCTTCACGCGTACCGCCGGGCGTTGACCGCCCGCAAGCGTCACCAGCCCGACGCCGGAGACCTGGGAAATTTTCTGCGCCACCCGGGTTTCCACCATATCTTCGACCTGGGTCATCGGAATGGCGGATGAGGTGACGGCGAGGGTCATGATCGGCGGATCCGCCGGGTTTACCTTGCTGTAGACCGGCGGGTTCGGCAGGTCGGAGGGCAGCAGGTTGGTGGCGGCGTTGATCGCTGCCTGTACTTCCTGCTCAGCCACGTCCAGCGCGAGCGTCAACTGAAACTGAAGCGTAACTACCGAGGCGCCGCCTGAGCTTTGCGACGACATTTGTTTCAGGCCGGACATCTGTCCAAACTGGCGTTCAAGCGGCGCGGTAATCGCCGAGGTCACCACGTCCGGGCTGGCGCCTGGATAGAGCGTGATCACCTGGATGGTAGGGTAATCGACCTCCGGCAGGGCGGAGACCGGTAAAAAACGATAGCCGATGATCCCGGCCAGCATAATCGCCACCATCAACAGGGTGGTGGCGACCGGGCGCATGATAAACAGTCGGGACGGGCCACCCGTGCTGCTCGGGGGTAACACTTGCATCAGGAGCGTGCTCCTTTTTTACCGTACTCACGGCTGGTGGCTTTTTCCGCGGCGGCAGGTGCGCTGTGCGGATCGACAACTTCCACTTTCGCCCCTTCGGTCAAACGGTCGATACCGTCT
This sequence comes from Klebsiella sp. B345, assembly GCF_051131735.1. Classification (NCBI taxonomy): domain Bacteria; kingdom Pseudomonadati; phylum Pseudomonadota; class Gammaproteobacteria; order Enterobacterales; family Enterobacteriaceae; genus Klebsiella; species Klebsiella sp. B345. The sequence continues at coordinate 1,311,990 of NZ_CP180443.1, read as the reverse complement.
GTGACCACGCGGTCACCGGCGGAGAGCCCGGCGGAGATCACCACTTTCAGACTGTCCTGGATACCCGGCGTGACGGTATGCTTGCTGACTTTGTTTTCGTCGTTCAGGACCCACACGAAGTGGCCGTCGTTGCCCATTTGCAGGGCGGCGGTTGGGATGACGACCGCGTTCTGCTCGGTATCGACCAGCATGCGGGCGTTGACGAACTGATTCGGAAACAGCGCGTCATCCAGGTTGGTAAAGCGCGCTTTCAGCTTGATGGTCCCGGTGGTGGCGTCAATCTGGTTATCCAGGCTCAGCAGGGTTCCCTGGCTTATTTTCTGTTTGTTGGTCCGGTCCCAGGCATCAACCTGCAGCGTTTTCCCGGCTTTCTGCGCCTGGACGACGGTCGCAATATCATTTTCCGGCAGCGTAAAGACGACATCGATAGGATGGGTCTGGGTTAACACCACAATGCCGGTGGTGTCGCCGGTGGAAATCTGGTTGCCGATATCGACCTGTTTAAGGCCCACGCGCCCGTCAATCGGGGCGGTGATGCGGCTCCAGTTGAGCTGCAGCTGTGCGCTGGCTACCGCGGCTTCGTCGGCTTTAATGGTGCCTTCCGTTTCACTGACCAGCGACTGCTGGGTATCCAGCTCCTGACGTGAAACGAGGTTGCTTTTCACCAGTTGCTGATAGCGGGCGAGGTCACGTCGTGCGTTGGCCAGCGTGGCTTTATCTTTGGCGAGCTGACCCTGGGCCTGCGCCAGCGCCACCTTAAACTGACTGGGATCGATTTCGGCGAGGAGATCCCCCGCTTTGACCTGTTGGCCTTCCTGGAAATGGATCGCCAGCAGCTGGCCGTCTACCCGGCTGCGCACGGTGACCGTATTGGCCGCCGTGACGGTGCCGAGGCCGCTGAGATAACGCGGGACCGATTCACTGGTGGCGGTTGCCGCCTGAACCGGCGCCAGCGCCGCGCCGAAGCGCCCGTGACGAGCGCCGCCTGGGGCCTGTTGATGTTGACCATTCGTCGCAGACGGCGCACCGTTTGCGGTTTCACGACTATGCCAGAACCAATATGCTGCGCCGGCAACAATAATCACCGCCAGTGCGGTTCCCCAGCGAAGTGTGTGACTGCCTTTCATTTATTGTTATCTCATCCTGAAGGTTTCGCGGAATGATACTATTTTAGTGAGCAAACGCCCCGCAAAAATGGAGGAATTGTGAAAAGACTGTCCAGAACTGTCTGGATAAAATGCTTTTCGATGAGCCGCTTACGTTAAAAAAAGAGGGCGTTTTTGGGCCGCAATGTGGTGGTCAACAGCGCGTTCCCTCCTGATTATAAGGGGGCTAATTTGCGCGCTGATGCCTGGTGTAACCGCCCCTATGTCATTATTATCGAGATAGTATAGATCTGCGTGACAGGGACTGTGACTCCTGGGTTAAGAGTTTGCGAGGCGGATTCCGATATCTGGCGCGAGTTGCGGAGGGATGATGAAATTTATTAAGAAACAGAAATGGCTGCTGGCCGGCGGCGGCATCACTGTGCTTCTTTCCGCTTTGCTGATCAACAACCTGATGTTATCGCATCAACGCGCGCAGTTAGAGGAGATGAGTGATGAACTGCTCAGCCACGCTGAAGAGGTCACCACGCAAATTGTCTCGGCCATCAATCGTGTTCACACCCGAGAGATCGTAGGCTGCCGTAAGCAGGATATTGCCGCCCTGCGCGAGGTTATCTGGAAGTACGCTAATGTGGAAGACCTCGGCATTATTGAGGATGGCAAGATTGCCTGTACCGCCAACTGGGGCGTTCTCGATAAACCGCTGCTGCTACCTGACGAAAAATATGTCGTGCCGAACGGCTTTAGTATCTACAAAGGGGTGCGCAACTATCTGCCATATGGCGTTGTTCTGGATATGAGCCAGTATGGCAATGTTATCTCGTTTACCTCTTCGTTTGCCTTCAGTGGTTTTGTGCGTCGTTATAAAGGGCTCGATTTTTCATTAACCAGTCGTAATGGCCAGCACGTTTTCCTCAACGATCTCAGCGCCGATACCGAGGCCGGGTCGGCGGCGACATCCCGTCTTTGCAGCCAAAAATATGATATCTGTGCCAGTCTGGCACAGAAAAAACAGGGCTTTTTATCGCTCCCTACGCTGCTTATCGCCGCAATCGCAATCGTCGCTTTTATTATCGGGGCCGCGTTGCTCTACGCCATTCTGAGCTATCTCGCGGAACGGCGCTCGCTGGAGTTTCGTTTAAAAAAAGCGATCCTCAATCAACGCATTTATCTGGAGTACCAGCCGTTAGTCTGCGCCAAAAACGAAAAGATCGTCGGCGTGGAGGCGCTGGTTCGCTGGCATGACAAGATTTTTGGCCAGGTCCCGCCGGACCTGTTTATTTCGATGGCGGAGCAGCTTAATGTCTCTGACGATATCGCTACATTGGTGATTGAGAAGGCGACCCGTGAGCTGAAAACGATTCTGCAGGACGATCCGGGTTTCACCCTGGCGATCAATATCGGTAAAAGTGAAATCAACAATCCGTACTTTTTAGATAATCTGATGCGGGTGCTTAAGCGTCATGATATTCGCCCACAGCAGATTAAAATTGAAATTACCGAAAGAAGCGGCGAGTACTATAAAAAAATAGCGGCCTTCTCATTACAAGCGATGAACCGTGGGCTGCGGATCGCCCTTGATGATTTTGGGACCGGCTCTTCCAACCTGCTGTGGTTGACCGAAGTGTTTTACGATGAAATTAAGCTGGACAAGTTTTTCGTTAACGGTCTGAAGAATGAGTACAAACGCAATATATTGACCTCAATTCTTGATATCGTCTGCCAGCTCAATAAACAAATTGTGTTTGAAGGGGTAGAAAGTAAAACGGACTATGACTTTGTCAAATCCTTCGATGAGAACGCACTGATTCAGGGCTGGTATTTTTACAAGTCGATGCCGATTGAAAAACTCCGCGCGCTGCTGCTGTCTGAATCGCTTGCGCTACGTGAACAAAGCGCACCGCTATAGCGGGCGACAAGGGGCTATCCGCCGACAGCGGAATGCGTCGTTTACGCACAATATACAGCGTAAATCGACAATCCAGACCGGCTATTCAGCCGGACCGGTGACAATATCTGTTTGATAATCAAGAAAACCCGTTACTTTGCCCGCGTGTCGGGAAGCGTAACGTTCATTTGTCACCTGAGGGTTCTCTATGCATTTCAACCAGGCTATTGCCCGTCTGCCCGCTGCCACCTGTGCTGCCGGCCAAACCACCGCCCGGCTCGGGGCGCCAGATATTGCCGGCACGACCCGCCAGTTCCTTGCCTATGTGGAAACCTTGCTGCAGCTTGGGCTGAAAGTCACCGTCCTGCCTGCCGCCGCGGATTATCCGGATGCCCACTTTGTGGAAGATACCGCGGTAGTGATGCCTGAGCTGGCGGTGATCACCCATCCTGGGGCGCCGAGCCGCCAGGGGGAAGTGGCGACCATCGCCCCGGTGCTGGCCGGCTTTCGTCCGCTGGTACAGATGAGCGATCGTGGTCATATGGACGGCGGTGACGTGCTGCTGGTCGGCAAGCAGTTTTTTGTCGGCCTGACCGCACGTACCGACGAGCAGGGCATCCGCGAGTTTGCCGCCGCCGTTGAACCGCACGGCTATCAGGTTACCGCGATTGAAGTGAGCGCCGGGCTGCACCTGAAATCGATTGTGAACTACGTTGGGCGCAACACCCTGCTGCTGACGGAAGGCTACCTGCATCACCCGGCCTTTAGCGGCTTCAATACCATTGTGATCCCGCAGGAAGAGGCGTATGCCGGCAATACCTTGTGGATCAACGATACCTTGATTACGCCGCAGGGTTACCCCTATACCCTCGGCGAAATCAGCAAGCTGGGGATGCCGGTCGTGCAGCTCGACACCAGCGAATTTAAGAAAATGGATGGCGGCCTGACCTGCCTTTCACTGCGCTTTTAGCCACACCGTTGACATCAGGGGTAACCAATATGAAAACACGCATTGCCGCTTTACTGGCCTGTATGGCGCTGAGCGCACCGTTGGGCGCACAGCAGTTTGATACCATCAGCTTTGGGGTGGACGGTGGCTATCCTCCGTTTGATGTCCTTGCGCCCAGCGGCGAGATCACCGGCTTTGACATTGATATTGCCAACGCCCTTTGTACGCAGCTAAAAGCGAAATGCGTCTTCGTGAAACAGCCGTTTGAGAGCATGATCGCCGCGCTCAACGCCCATAAATTCGATGCCATTATCGCCTCGCTGAACATCACCGATGAGCGCAAGAAAGAGGTGGATTTCACCGACCGCTATTACCGTAGCGCCGCGCAGCTGGTGGCACGCAAAGGCAGCCCGTTGTTGCCGGATGCCGCCAGCCTCAAGGGCAAGACCGTCGGGGTACAGACCGGTTCAACCCATGAAGCCTACGCCAGAACCCACTGGGCCAACCATGGCGTGAAAATCGTCGGCTACGCCAACCAGGACAACGTTTATCTGGATCTGCTCTCCGGGCGTATTGATGCTTCCTTGCAGGACAATATCCAGGCGGCCACCAGCTTTATCGATACCCCGCGCGGGCAGAAGTTTGCCTTCGCCGGTCCGGTGATCAGCGATGGCAGCATCTCGTCTGACGTTGGCATTGCGGTGAATAAAGACAATCCGGCGCTGCGCGATGCCCTGAACGGTGCGATTAAGCAAATCCGTGCTGACGGCACCTACGAGGCAATTCAGAAAAAGTATTTCAGCTTTGATATCTACGGCAAATAAGCCGTGAAGGGGAGGGCGCGATCGGCGATCTGCGCCCCTTTACGACACGGGTGGAAGACAGAATATGGTTGCAGACTATTTACCGTTACTGCTGCGCGGCGCGGGGCTTTCGCTGTGCGTGATGCTGGTTTCGTTGCTGGTGGCTCTGCTGTTGGGGCTGGTGAATGCGCTGATTAAGCTGTTCGGGCCGCGCTGGCTACGCTGGTTTTCGACCGGCTATACCACGCTGGTGCGGGGCATCCCGGAGCTGGTCATTATGCTGCTGCTGTTTTTCGGCGGCGAGATGCTGGTGAATACGCTGCTGGGGCTGGTCGGGTTCGGGCCGGTTCGCTTCAATACCTTTATTTCCGGGGTGCTGGCGATTGGCTTTGTGTTTGGTGCCTACTACACCGAAACCTTTCGCGGGGCCTTTCTCACCGTCGACCGGGGGCAAACTGAAGCGGCACAAGCGTACGGCATGCGTCCGTGGACGGTCTTTCGGCGCGTGATGCTGCCGCAGATGCTGAGTTTTGCTATTCCGGGCATCAATAACAACTGGCTGGGGCTGATGAAAGCGTCGGCGCTGGTGTCGATTCTCGGCCTGGAAGATATGGTGTGGCTGGCGGAACAGGCCGGGCGCGCCACGCAGAAGCCGTTTTTGTTCTACTTCCTCGTGTCGTTGATTTACATGGTGATCACCGCCTTGTCGAGCTGGCTGTTTAATCGTCTGGCGAAGCGCTACGCGCTGCGCTCTTCAACGGCGGGGGCGGCACTATGAACCTGCAGACGTTTATCGATGCGCTACCGGGCTACCTGTGGAGCGACGGCAACGGCGCAGCGAGCGGGCTGGCGGTGACGGCGGAGCTGTTTTTACTGTCCATCGTTCCCGGCATGGTGCTGGCGGTACTGATGGCGGTCATTCAGGTGTATGGCCCGCGGCTGCTGGCCTGGCCGATTCGCGGCTGCACCTGGTTCTTTCGCAGCACGCCGCTCTACCTGCAGCTGATGCTGATCTATTACGGGCTGTCGCAGTTCGATATCGTCCAGTTGGGCTGGCAAAACGATCGGCCGTTCTGGCTGCTGTTCCGCGATGCCACCTTCTGCGCTACCTTAGCGTTGGTGCTGAATACGGCCGCTTACGTGGCCGAACTGCTGGCAGGGATGATGATGACCTTTCCGCGTCAGGAGTGGGTGGCCGGTGAAGCCTACGGCATGAGCAAAGGACAAATTATCCGTCGTCTGGTGCTGCCGGCGACGCTGCGGCGGGGCATTCCGGCGCTGAATAACGAGATGGTGTTTTTACTGCATGCCACGTCGCTGGCCAGCACCGTCACGCTGCTCGACATTACCGGCGTCGCGCGGGCGTTTTATGCCATCACCTATTCGCCGTTTATTCCGTTCCTGATGGCCGCTGCGCTCTATTTGCTGTGCACTTTTTTGCTGATATTCGCCTTTTCGCGCGCCGAGCGACGCTGGCTGGCGTTTGCCCGCCGCTCGTGATCAGGAGCGTTTAATCGCCTGAAGTTCGGTCAGGGTCACGATTTTATCGACGCGGAATTTTTTGCTGGTCAGCCAGGTGTCCGCCAGCTGGCAGTAGTGGGCCATGCTGCGACAGCCGATGCGTACCAGGAAATCAAAGCTGCCGCTGACCAGCCAGCAGTCGAGCACTTCCGGCGTTTGACGCATCTCCTGTTCAAATACCGGCTGCGAGCGGCCGTGGTCGGCCAGCGCAATCTGCGCCTGCACCACGAAGGCATGCTCCGGCTCGGGGAGATCGATAATCGCGCTGTAGCCCCGGATAATTCCATCGCGCTCAAGGCCACGTACGCGTTCCAGGCAGGGACGGGCGGTGAGGTTTACCTGCTCCGAGAGCTTTTGATAAGAAATGCGGCCATCCCGGCGCAGGATTTCAAGGATCTTATGATCGATACGGTCAAGCCGGGCTTTCTTTTCCACAAAGAGGACGTCCAATGAAAATTAAACACTATACCTTACCCGAACATGCCCTGGGTGGGCAGCGGCAATTAACGCATTTTCATTTTGGCGAACCCGGCGTCGGGGAGAAAGTCTATCTCCAGGCAGGGCTGCATGCCGATGAAATCCCGGGCATGTTGGTGCTGCACTATCTTAAAAGATTACTGTGCCAGGCGGAACGGCGCGCCGAGCTGCGCGGCGAAATTATTCTCGTTCCGGTGGCAAATCCGCCGGGGCTGGCCCAGGTGATGCTCAACAGCGGCATCGGGCGCTTTGACCTGGGCAGCGGGCGCAACTTCAACCGCGATTTTCCCGATCTGGCCCGCCTGGCACAACCCCATTTGCAGGCGGCGCTGACGCACAATGATTACCGGCAACAGGTACGCCAGGCGATGCGCGATGGACTGGCTGCAGAGCCGGTGCGGAGCGAAGTACAGGCGCTGCGCCATCATCTGCTGACCCTGGCCTGCGATGCGGATGTGGTGCTGGATCTGCACTGCGACGACCAGGCCATTTTGCATATGTACGCCGATCCGGCCTGGCAGCCGGAGGCCGGCGTACTGGCCGCTTTTCTCGGCATTGGCACGGTGCTGCTGTCACAGGAGAGCGGCGGTAACTCATTTGATGAAGCCTGCGGGCTGCCCTGGCACCGCCTGGCGGCGCAGTTCCCCCAGCAGCCACGTCAACCTGGCTGCATGGCGGTGACCGTCGAGCTGCGAGGCCAGCAGGAGGTCAATCATGAAGTGGCACGTCAGGATGCCGAGCGGCTCTATCGCTACCTGCAATTTCGCGGCCTGCTGGCCGGTGACCGTCCTGAGATCCCGCAGCAGCAGACGGTAATGCTACCGTTTAGCGCCGGTGAGATTGTCACCGCCTCGGCGAGCGGCATTCTGGTCCAGCTGAAGCAGCCCGGCGAGTGGGTCAGCGCCGATGATGTGGTGGCCGAAATCGTCGACCCGCTAACCGACATGATCAAATCCGTCCGCCCACAGGTCGGTGGGCTGATCTACGCCAGCCGTCGGGCGCCGTTTGTCACTTTTGGCGCCGAAATCATGAAAATCGCCGGTGAGCAGCCCTTCAGCGGCGGTGGCGGGCTGGCGATGTAAGCAGCAGCATTCTGTCTCCCCCTTGGCGGTTGTTGATCTCCTGTCATTCACCGCCATTTTCGCTTTCCCGCCTGATTCCCCATCGCTATTTGTTAGCGTAAATCCAGAAGCATATTTTCCCTCAGCCGAAAGAAACCGGCACTGAAATGTGATGCTTCACGCTAAATTTTTCATTCTCGGTGAATAAACTGTGATGTATTACGCATTAAATACCTCTAATTATATGCATTGCTAAATGTGATCTTGATCCACTGAATATGGAAAAAACGCAATAAAGGTCAGTGGATTGTGTCATTTATTGGTTTTGATTAAAAAAATGCCGCTGCTAGTATTGATGATAGTAAGAATGAGGCGGATTGATACTGGGGCATAATATTGTAGCAATAATCATCTCTGATGGAGCCATTACCGTGATGCTATTTACTGTTAGACAACGTAAAATTTTTGAGCTGCTTTGGGTGATCAGAGATTATGTCACAGTAAAGGATATTGCTGATGAGGTGTCCTACTCAGAAAAAACCGTCAGGAGCGATCTCGATGTTATCAGGGATGAAATTGTCCATCATAATATAGGCCGTCTGGTGGCCAAAACGAATAAAGGTTTTTTTCTTGATATGGAGAAAATAGCCTATGAAAAAATCGCCACAACATTTGTTGAGAATAACGTTGATGAACGTATAAAAAACCGCATGTGCCGGATGTTAATGCTGCTGCTGGCACAGCCTGCGGTGTCTGCTCAGGAATTAGCTGATTGCGTTTATCTGGATAAAGGCGCGATCAAAAAATATCTCTCTGAAGTTGAATCATGGTTGTTGCCTTTTGGTATTACGCTATCCAGGTCTAATACCATCTATAGCCTGTTATGCACCGAGTTTACCCGGCGCCAGTTATTCTGGCATTTATTTATTGAACTGAAGCATTGTCAAAAAAAAGAGTCTGCCGGGCACCTTTATACCTCAGCGCATACTCACATCAAAAAATACTTTGATGATGCCGATTTTCTTACGCTTAAAATCATGTTTGGCCAGGAGATGCATCATTTTGAATCTATTATGCAGGCGCTTGAGACTCTGGAGCAAAAATGTCATGTGTCTTATACCTATGACGCCTGCGTCTGGCTGGTTTTTTCGATGGTTCTGGTGATGCACCGCCAGAAAATGGCCCGAGATTGCCCGGCGGTTACCGTTGAGCAGGCTATCGCGCTATGCCCGGAGCAGGAAATGGCCCATTCTCTTTGTCAGCAATTACATGCCTCAACCGGGCTGGTATTTTCAGCTGATGATGTACGCTATCTGACGCTGGTTTTACTGGCCTGCGAATTAAATGATGTCAATGATGAACGTCTCCGGGAGCAGGTTTGCGCTTCTCCACAACATCTCGAGGAGACCGTTCAGACGTTTATTCTGTCGTTAAGTCACGTGGTCAGCCGCGGGTTGCTGAGGGATAAACAATTATTATGGCGCCTGATTTTACTCATTCGGCCGATGATCTATCGTCAGCGCTTTGCGATGAATCGCTCCGCCACGGAGGCTTCTCAGTCATTGGTTCGCCAGGTTAAATTTTCTTATCTTGATTTATATCTTGAAGTTGAACTGTGCAGCTTACTGTATGAGCAGCGTTATGCTCTGGCGCTAAATGAACAAGAAATTAGCCTGATTACTCTGTGTATTAAGAATGCGCAAAGCTCAGCGTTGAAGAAAATTCGTGTCGCGATTGTTTGTAACTATGGAATTGGCATCTCGCAATTTGTTGCCCAAAAAATACAGCGGGCGATCACTCAGGTGGACATTGTCGGTATTCTGTCACTGCGAGAACTTGAGCAACTGGACCATTATGATTGCGATCTGGTCGTCAGTACCGTGCCGCTGCAGCGCAGTAAAGAGACGGTTATTCAGGTCAATGATGTGCTGTTGCCTTACGATCTTTCTCTGATTAAAGAAACCGTCAAAAAAATGCAAAAAAGTAAGGTGCTGCAAACCTTACAGAGAAAAACGGATGGTAGGGCAAAAGGCTATCACCAGTATATATCGCCCGACATGTTGTTCGTTATCTCAACGGTTAAAAGTAATCCAGCGGTGCTGGAATTTATGTGCCAACAGGCGACGGCTTCCGGTCGTTGTGACGAACGTTATTTATCCTCGGTATTAGAGCGAGAAAAAGTTTCCTCTACGGAGATTGCTCCTGGGGTGGTGCTTACGCACGGCGATCCCAGCCTGGTGAAGGAGAACTTTATCTCCCTGGCGTTACTCCACGATCCCGTTAACTGGGGAGGGGAGCAGGATGTCGATGTCGTCTTTATGGTTGGTTTTAAAAGAGCCGCGGATGGCAAAATTGACGGCAGCATCGCCGGTTTTTACACCATGCTGGCTGCTATGGTGGAAAACGATATGCTGATGAAATCGTTGCGTAGCTGTATCTCTGCGCAAGCGTTATATCAATTTTTAACAGATGAGAACAGGTATGAGGACATACTATGAAAACGTGTGAGTTTATTATTGCAAGCGATGAGGGGCTGCACGCCAGGCCGGCGGCAGATTTTGTCGATAAATCTCTTTCTTACCTCAGCAAAATTACCTTTGAGAAGGACGGTGAGACTTTTAACGGCAAAAGTTTTACCTCCGTGTTGAGCATGGGAGCATGCAAAAATGACAAGGTTATTATTAAAGTGGAAGGTGAAGATGAGGACCAGGCAATTAATGAACTGACCCGTTTTCTTTATACTTTAAATTAATGCAACGACATTACCCTCAGCGATCAGGATATAATAAGGATAATAATTTTTATGATACTTTCAGATGTTATCAATAAAAATGCCCTGCAAATTAATATGCCGGCGACGGATAAACGACAGGCCCTCGAGTCATTAATTGACCTGTTATACAAAGATGGTGCGGTTAATGATCCGGATGCCTTTATTCAGGATGTTTATCAGCGTGAGCATGAAGGTAAAACTGGGATTGGTGGTTTTATTGCGATCCCGCACGGTAAGTCGGATTTTGTTAATCATACCTGTATTGCTATCGGGTTATTAAAAAAGCCCATTGAATGGGAGTCATTGGACGGAAACAGAGTGAAGGTGATTATTCTTTTTGCCGTCAATAAAAAAGATAAAAATGATTATTTTGTCAAAATGATGTCGCAAGTGGCACGCCTACTTGGCAAAGAAGAAACTTGCGAAAAACTACTCTCTGCCGCCTCGACGGATGAGCTGGTCTCTGCCTTTGAATAACCTGGAGTATCCCATGAATATTGTTGGAATTACCGCCTGCACTGCCGGCATTGCCCATACCTATATCGCCAAAGAAAAACTGATTCAGGCCGCCTTGAGCCTCGGGCACAACATAAAAGTTGAAACCCAGGGGTCTATTGGTGTCGATGATAAGCTCAGCCCGGAAGATATCGCTAAGGCGGATATTGTTATCTTTGCGACCGATATTGGGATTGGTGGTCTGGAACGTTTTAAAGATAAGCAGGTCGTCGAAGTGCCTATTTCTACCGTCGTTAAATCACCGAAGTCGTTGATTCAAAAAATACAAGAAAAAATGCAAAAATAATTAACCCTAAATATGAGGGCGATAGCATGTCTTACAATATCGGTTTCAAGAAGCATATGTTGACCGGCGTTTCCTACATGATCCCGGTGGTCGTCGCTGCGGGCCTCTGCATGGCGATCGCGAAAATATTCGGCGGCGCTTTTGTGGCCAATGCGACACAGACATTACCCTGGTTTATTAACCAACTAGGTGTTGTGGCAATGGGGCTGGTTGTCCCGGTTCTGACCGCTGGCATTGCCTACTCCATTGCCGACCGTCCAGGTATTACGCCAGGGTTGATTCTGGGGTTTGTGGCGATAGAAATTAAAGCCGGGTTCCTTGGTGGCATGCTGGCAGGATTTCTCGTGGGCTACGTGATACTGGCAATTCGCCGCTATTTAAAGCTGCCCTCCAGCATGCAGGGATTGATGCCGGTGCTCTTCATTCCCTTACTCTCCACCCTGATTATTGGCCTGGCATTCTATCTGTTTTTGGGACGTCCGGTGGCCCTTGCTCAGGCCGCGGTTATTGACTGGATGGGGGGACTGATGGGCGGTTCGCGGATGGTGCTCGGAGGCATTATTGGCGCCATGATGGGCTTTGACCTCGGCGGACCGGTAAATAAATCGGCGTCGCTGTTCTCGAATGCGATGCTGGCACAAGGGATTTATGGCCCGGAGGCAGCCAAAATTGTCGCGGGCATGGTTCCCCCCATCGGCGTTGCGATTTCGGTGTTTATTTCCCGTCGTAAACGTTATTCACAGGGTGAAATTGAAGCCGCTAAAGCCGCGTTTCCCCTCGGATTATGTTTTATCACCGAAGGCGTTCTGCCGTTTGCCGCGGCGGATCCGCTGCGGGTCATTCCCGCCTGCATGGCCGGTTCGGCAACGGCCGCCTCGCTGACGATGCTGTGGAACGTCACCAGTACCGTACCGCACGGCGGGATCTTTGTGATACCCATCATGGGCCATCCCTGGGGATTTGTCGCCGCGTTAATTATCGGCAGTCTGATTACTGCCACCGTGTTGACCATTCTCAAACCCGTACTAAAAGCATCCGATCAGCAAGACGGCGCTGAAGAGGAGCCTGAAGTTGATGATTTTGAAATCAGCATTAAATAATCCATCGCTCACTCAAGCATATTCTCATTATTGAGGTCCGGTATGTATATTTTGAACGGCATTGCGGCATCGCCAGGTATCGCGTTTTGTCAGATTCAGGTTCTGCGTCATCATCGACGCTATGCTGAATATTCTGATGCCTGCGAATCCCCCCGTGAGTGGGATCGGTTTTTAACCGCGTTACAGCGCAGTATTGAAAGTATGGCGGCATTTCATCAGCAGGCATTACAGCAATATACCGATGAGATCGCCAAGGTTTATAAAGCCTATTTGTTAATGCTCCAGGATGAAGATTATATTGCGCGTATTCGTGAGAATATTTTTTCAGCGCTATGTGCCGAACGGGCAGTTATTAAAGAAACGGATCGCCTGGTCGGGTGTTTATTAAAAGCAAAGTCATCCTATTTGAATCAGCGGGTTGAGGATCTTCGTGCCATAGAAAAAATGCTGTTGAATGGCCTGGCCAATAAACCTATCGCTGAACTTGCCGGACATCCGCAAAAAATGATTATCGCTGCGGATGAACTGACGCCAGCAGATACTATCGTCTATCAACCCGAGCAGTTGCAGGGGTTTATTACCTGCGGCGGTGGGGTGACCTCCCATTCGGTAATCCTGGCTAAAGAACTGGGGATCCCGGCGATTGTCGGCGTCACGATGGATATTGATCGTCTGGTAGACGGTCAATCAGCGATTGTCGATGGCGACAGAGGGGTTATCTACATTGACCCTGATGCCCAGTGTATTGCGAAATATCAACAGCTTATTGCTCATTCCGCACAGCGGAAAGAGGCGCTCAGACGCTTTGTGATGGCTGCTGGCACGACGCCGGCAAAGATTGCGGTATGCGCCAATATTACGGTGCTCAGTGAAGCACAGAACGCGCTCGAACAGTATGCCGACGGTATTGGCCTGGTCCGGACCGAGTTTTTGTACATGAATCGGGACCACTTTCCGGATGAGGAAGAGCAGTTTCAATTCTATCAATCACTGGCGGTGCTGATGGCGGGCAAGGAGATCGTTATCCGCACCCTTGATATTGGCGGGGACAAGCAGGCGGACTACATTGGTATTCCGGCGGAGGAGAATCCGTTTCTTGGCTATCGGGCGGTCCGCTATTGTCTCGGTAATACCGAGATTTTCAGGCAGCAGCTGCGAGCGATCGTGCGTGCCTCGGCGTTTGGGCGGGTGAAAATATTAATCCCGATGATCGCCACGCTGGAAGAACTTCAGGAAACGAAAGCGCTGATCGCAGATATTAAGCAGTCGTTATCTCAACAGCACATTGAGTATGATGACAATATTCCCGTCGGCATTATGGTTGAAACGCCTGCTGCGGCCATGCTCGCGGATGTTTTCGCCAGCCACTGTGATTTTTTCAGTATCGGTAGCAACGATCTGACCCAGTACATTACGGCCAGCGATCGCAACAACAGTAAAGTCCAGCATTTATACCAGCCGCACCATCCGGCAGTTTTACGTGCGATTAAACAGGTCATCGATGCTGCGAAGCAATATCTGATTCCGGTTCACGTTTGTGGTGAAATTGCCTCAAACGACAAAATGTTGCCTTTTTTAATTGCTGCCGGAGTTGATGAACTCAGCGTCACGCCGCTCAGCGTACCGCAGGTGAAATATACCGTGGCAAAAATGACAACGCTGCAATGCGAATCGTGGCTGGAATCAGTCTTAGCGACCCACGAAATGGCGAAAATCGACTGCTTACTCAGCGAAATGGCGAGTGAAATAGCCGCATTATAGATTTAATTGTCCATTAAAGAATTCATCTGTTGTGCCAACTATTTCCAGAATGGCGCAGATGACTATTGTGTAAAATAACTTTCTATGCAGAGGTGAAAATATGTATGTCACAATGAAAACTATTTTAGATGATGCGAATAAACACTATTATGGCGTTATTTCCGCCAGCGTAATTAATCTTGAGTTAGTCCGTGGTGCTATTCGCGCGGCACAAGAAGAGAATGCCCCGATCATTATTAATATTGGTCAGGGGCAGATGAGCAAGCATGGTGACGGTGAAATTATCTCTAATATCGTGCGGACTCTGGCGGCGCGCGCGACCGTACCGGTTGCACTGAACCTCGATCATGGTAAAGATTATGAGCGTATCACTCATGCTTTCCGTCATCAGTTTTCGTCGATTATGATCGATGCCTCGGAATACCCAATGGAAGAGAATATTCGACGTACCAAAGACGTGGTGACTTTGTGCCACTCACAAAATGTCACCGTCGAGGGCGAAATAGGATTTATCGGCCAGGCCGCCAATGCGGATGATGAAAAATTTGACCTCTATACCCGCGTAGAAGACGCCGTTCATTTCTTTGAGGCCACCGGGGTGGATGCCCTGGCGATAGCCGTGGGGACCGCGCATGGTAAATACCCGGCCAACCGCGCGCCTAAAATCGATTTTGACCGTATCAGCCAGATCAAACAGGCCACCCAGAAACCGTTGGTGCTTCACGGGGGGTCTGATTCCGGGGAGGAGAATATTCGCCAGGCCGTCATTTGCGGTATTAATAAAATCAACGTCTGTACCGATACGTTTGTTAGCTGCAAAGAGGGATTGCGAACGATGCTGCAGGAAACACCGGATATTGATTTCATGTCAATGATGATCAACATGGAAAATCAGGCCAAAGAAACGCTGCAAAATTATATTCGTATTTCGGGCTCCAGCGGTAAAGCGAGTCATTTCAGATAAGTCGTTACTTTTTTAATCACCAGGTTTTATCACTAATGATTTAAACAGCGCGCAGGCGTCGGGGTTGCTACGCCCGCGCGCGGCTCGGAGGAACAAATAATGCAATGCTCGGTAATAATTGGACAATATGATGGTACGGGCCTGCAGTGCATGGTTGAAAGCGCTGGGTGGTTTGTCGGAATTAAAAACTGGAAGCCTGAAAATGATATCCAGCATATTGCTATGCTGGAGCGTCATTTATTGACGGATGAAGTGTTTATACTGCTGGACGGTAACTGTACGTTGCTGCTGCTCGACGAGAATGATACGGCGAACCCGCGTTTTCACGCGGTCCCAATGGAACCCCACAAGGTCTACTGCATCCCGAAAGGGGCCTGGCACAATACGATTACCTGGCCAGGCGTCAAACTGGCGTTGATTGAAAACCGTGACACCAGTGCAGAGAACAGCGAATTTATGCCGTTGAGCGGCGCCATGCGTGAGCACATTATTACTGCTCTGGCGTCACCCGTGGGTTAAGGCATCACCGCAGCTCCCGGCAGGCGCGGGCGATGTTCTGGCAGGCGATGTCCAACAGAGCATCATCCAGCGCGTAGGCCAGACGCAAATACCCCGGTGTACCAAATGCCGTTCCCGGCAGCGTCGCGACATGAGCCGCGGTGAGCAGGTAATCGGCGACCGCAACATCATCCTCAAGCTGCTCGCCAGCGGGCGTTAATTTCCCGATAAGGCCGGAACAGTTGGCGAAGAGATAAAATGCCGCCGGCGGCGTAGCGGCGCTAAGTCCATTAACCTGATCTACCAGCGCCATCACCCGATCGCGGCGTTTGCTGAGAACAGAGAGCCACGGCGGCAGAAAGTCGGCGGGCTGTGTCAGGGCGGCAACGCCCGCCGCCTGTGCCAGCGAACAAGGGTTGGAGGTACTTTGCGACTGAAGAACGCCCATCGCGGAAATTAACCACGTTGGGCCGGCTGCATAGCCCAACCGCCAGCCGGTCATGGAGAAGCCTTTTGAGAACCCGTTCACCGTCAGGATACGTTCGCGCAGCGCCGGAGCTACCTGTGCCAACGTGCAGAATGCTGCGCCGTCGTAGCGAAGCGCTTCATAGATATCGTCCGCCAGGATCAGTACCTGCGGCGCTGCCAGCAGCACCTCCGCCAGCGCCTCGAGCTCCTTGCGGCTGTACAGCGCGCCGGTCGGGTTGCCCGGCGAGTTGAGGATCAGCCAGCGAGTGCGAGGAGTGATAGCGGCGGCCAACGCCTGCGGCGTGAGCTTCCAGCCCTCCTGTTCCTGGGTTGACACTATCACCGGCTCGCCGTCTGCCAGGGCCACCATATCGGGATAGGAGACCCAGTAAGGGGCCGGAATAATGGCTTCCTGGCCGTGGCTAAGCGTGGCCTGTAGCGCATTGAAGATCAGCTGCTTGGCGCCGGTACCGGCAATAATCTCCTCTGCCACGAAGTTCAGGTCATTGTCGCGGGCGAATTTATCAATAATGGCCGCTTTCAGGGCATTGGTACCGCCAACTGCGGTGTATTTGGTTTCCCCCTGGCGGATGGCATCGATAGCGGCCTGGCCAATGGCCGCTGGTGTGGCAAAGTCCAGTTCACCGAGACCAAGGCTGATAATGTCGATTCCCTGCTGTTGCAGGGCGCGTACCCGGTCGGCGATGGCAGCCGTAGGCGACGGGCGAACTCGCCGCATTCGCGGCGCGAGAAAGTGTGCTGACATAGGGCTCTCTTTGGTTAGACGCCGCGCTGAATCGGGCGGCGTATTCATCGGTTTCAGGGGCTTCAGGCCGGAAAGGTCACGCCGCTACGTGGGTCGGCGGCGAGACGCTGGAGCTCTATCTGGGTTTCAGCGATAACCTCCGGGGTGACATCAATCAGCGGCGAACGCACATGACCACCGTTGAAGCCGCGCAGATTCATGGCGGCTTTCACCAGCTGCGGCTGGCCGTGGCGGCGCGCGAGGGCACGGAAACCGTACCACAGGCGGTGCAGCTCTCTGGCAGCGACGGCATCGCCTCGCTCCAGCGCCCGGAAGCTGGCTAACACCAGCTCCGGCAGCGCGCCGCTGTTGGTGGTGCTGATCCCATCGAAACCGCACATCATCGGGCCTAAAAACGCCAGGTCGGAGGCGCAGAACAGACGCAGGCGCCCGGATAACCGGTTGGCGATTTGGTCAATCACGGTCGGATTCAGGTCGCCCTGTTTGATCCCCACCACCTCCGGGATATCCGCCAGCTGTTCCAGAAGCGCAGGGGGCAGGGTAATGCCGATACCCGGTGCGTTGTAGACCAGAATTCCGGTCTTCGATAACGGCGCCATCTGCCGGAAAAAACTGACGATTTGCGCATCGGTCACTTCGGAGACAAAAGGCGGTGTCACCATTGGCAGGCCGCCGAGCTCGCCTGCCAGCGTGGTCAGCTCGCGCACCACCCGGGCATCGGAGCCGGCGCTGCACAGCATCACCGGAACGCGATCGCCCACGACCCCCATGACGTGGCGGAAAATGTCGGCACGTTCCTGGGCATTCAGCGCCGGGAATTCGCCGTAGGTTCCGCCAATCAGGATGCCGTCGTAGCCGAGGCCAATGACGCGCTCGATATTGGCGGCCAGCCCGGCGAAATCAATCTCGCCTTGTGCGGTGAAAGGGGTCACGGTGATATTGAAAATCCCACGCAGTCTTTCACGGCATTCGATTCTGTCTTTCATCTCTCTCTCCTTAATATGTCGTGCCGCTGCGGCACAACGATGGTGTGGTGGTTAATGACCGGCCTGTGCCTGTCGATGGTGCAATTGCGCACAATAAGTGCGCATCATTTGTTCATTGATGTGGCAAAGGCCTATAGATGACTGAGCTGGCTGAGTGGACGAATGACGACGCCAGCGGCGCTCAGACGTTCACGCAGCGTGCGTGCAATAGCCACACCCTGTGGGTTATCGCCATGGACGCAAATGGTGTGTACGGGCATCGGAATTTTGACCCCGCTAATCGTACGAATGGCTTGCTCTTCAATCATTTGCAGCGCGCGGCTGGCGGCGCGTTCAGGGTCATGAATAATGGCATCAGGGAGGTGTCGCGGCAGGGTCAGCCCGTTTTCGCCGTAGCTACGATCGGCGAACACTTCGCAAGCGACGCGCAGTCCGGCCTTGCGTGCCGCGCGTTCTGTTGCGTTGTGAGGCGTCGTGACCAGCACCAGCTGGCGGTCCACGGCGTGAATCGCGCCGACGATGGCTTGCGATAAGGCATCGTCGGTAAAGGCCTGGGTGGCCATCGCGCCGTGCAGCTTGACGTGAGTCATGGCATGCCCGCAGACCCGCGCCACGGCCTGCATCGCCCCCAGCTGATAGACCACCATTTTGCCAACGTCCGCCGGGCTATCGCCGGTAATGGTGCGCCTGCCGAAACCCCAGAGGTCAAGAAAGCCGGGATGGGCGCCGATGTCCAGCCCGCGCGCCTTGGCGTGGGCAACGGTGCGGTGCATCACCAGTGCATCACCGGCGTGAAAGCCGCAGGCGATGTTGGCTGAGGTCACCAGATCCAGCATGGCGTCATCGTCGCCAACGCTGAACTGGCCAAAACTTTCACCCAGATCAGAATTCAGGTCCACTTCTTGCATGATTGCTCCTCGAGACACTTGGTATACCAAATGCATGCAATGAGAATGCCAAAGGGTTGAAACCAAAATTACGCCGCTGGCGAATGCGCCGATGAGCGAATGTTTAACCAGGAGAGAGTGAGCAGATGAAACCATCGATCAAAGCAGGCTGTCTGACATTGGGCCTGTTGACCATGAGCTATAGCCTGTCCGCCAGTGCGGATGAGCTCTATTTTGCCAGCTGGGGTGGTGCCTACCAGGACGCGATCCGCGACGCCTGGCTGAAGCCCTTTACTAAAGAAACCGGTATTGATGTCGTTGAAGATACCGACCCGCAGGTCAGCAAACTGAAAGCCATGCAGGATACCAATACCGTCTCATGGGATGTGGTGACGGAAAACAGCTCGCGGCTGGCCCGTGGCATTAAGCTGGGCGTCTTCGAAAAGATCACCCCTGACATGGTTAACCAGCAGCACGTCATTCCCGGCGCGCGCAACGATTACGGCGTGCCGTCTGAAATTTTCTCCACCCTGATCGGCTTCTCAAGTAAAGCCTTCCCGGATGGCAAGCCGCAGCCGAAAACCTTCGCGGATTTTTGGGATGTGAACAAGTTCCCCGGGAAACGCACCCTGCAGGATGAACCGGCCACGGTGATCGAAGCCGCGCTCATCGCCGACGGCGTCAAGCCGGAAGATGTCTATAAAACGCTGAGCACGCCGGAAGGGGTCGACCGGGCGATGAATCAGATTAAGAAAATCAAACCCTACGTGGCGAAATGGTGGAAGAGCGGCGCGGAGCCGGTGCAGGCGCTCTCGAGTGGAGAAGTTGTGATGGCGCTGGGCTGGAACGGTCGCTTCCAGTCGGGCATTGATTCCGGTGTTCCGATCAAAATGTCCTGGGATGATTCCGTCGCGCAGGTTGGCTACTTCGCTCTGGTCAAAGGGGCGCACAACCGTGACGCGGCGCTGAAGCTGCTCAACTACATCATTACGCCGCAGCACCAGGCAGAGTTCAGCAAGTACATCGCCTATGGCCCGACCACCGGCGAAGCGATGCAGTATATCGATAAAACGCGCCAGCAACGTCTGCCCTCTACCCCCGAACGGCTGCAGCACACCCTGTTTATGGATGCCGGATGGTGGGACAAAAATGGCCCGGCCATTATTGAGCGCTACAACCAGGTTCGTGCGCAGTAACGGCGTGCGAAACATAAGTTGATTCAGTGAGTTACTGGGCGGGCGAGGGGCCTCTGACGGCGCCTCGTCCAGAACGGAGTGTGTTATGGTGGCAACGATATTGACCGACAACCTTACCCCATCCCGGCGGATCCGATGGCCCGGGCTGGCCCTCGTGGCGACGCTACCGTTGCTGCTTTTTTTACTGCTGTTTTTTGTCTGGCCGATTGCCGGGCTGCTTAAGCAGGGGTTCCTGGTGCAGGGGCACTTTAGCTTCGACAACTATCTCCACCTGTGGGACACCCCGATTTATCGCATCGTGCTGGAGAACACCTTTGTTATCGCGGTAGCGGTGACCGTCGGCTGCATTGTGATGAGCTACCCGCTGGCCTGGCTAATGGCCTCGGTGCGCCCGGCAATGGCAAAGCTGCTGTTCTTCGCGGTTCTGTTGCCGTTCTGGTCCAGCGCCCTGGTAAGAACTTCAGCATGGATCGCGCTGCTGCAGCAAAATGGTCCCCTGAATAATCTGTTGATGACCCTGCAAATCACTTCGCAGCCGGTGGCTTTTCTCTATAACTTCACCGGCGTGCTGATTGGCATGGTGCATGTTCTGATGCCTTTTGTGGTCCTGCCGCTCTACGCCTCATTCCGTTCGCTGGACAGCTCACTGCTGCAAGCGGCGCAGAGCCTGGGTGCGGACTCGTTGAGCGTTTTCACCCGCATTATCCTGCCGTTGACCCGTCCCGGCGTTGTTGCTGGCGCGGTTATCGTCTTTATGAACGCCGTCGGTTACTACATTACGCCATCACTGATGGGGGGACCGGCGCAGCGTATGGTAGCGGAGCTTATCTCGCACAATATTACCGATGAGCTGAACTGGGGGATTGCCGCCGCGTTGGCCTGCGTACTGCTGATCACCACCCTGGTGGCGCTGTGGCTGTTTAATCGTCTGTTTGGGCTCGATAAGCTGATGGGCGGCTCCAGCGGTAAAGGCAGTCAGTCGGTGGTGGTGACGCAGCGCAGCGGTGGCGGGCGCATCAGCGCAGGTGCCGGCGTACTGGTGGCGCTGTTCCTTATTCTGCCGATTGTGGTGGTTATCCCGATGAGTTTCGGCACCGCTAGCTTCCCCACTTTCCCTCCGGCGGAATACGGTGTGCGCTGGTATGTCAACTTTTTCACTGACCGTAAATGGATGCTGGCGCTGGGCGAAAGCGTCCGGATTGGCCTGATTGTCACTATTCTGTCGATGGTGCTGGGAGCGACCGCCGCGTTGGGCATCCATAAGCTGCGATCGCCGCGCAAAAGCTGGCTGGAGACGTTGTTTATTGTCCCTATGTCGGTGCCCGCTATCATTACCGCGGTCTCACTCTATTATCTGTGCGGCCCGCTGGGGTTGATCAACAACTCGGTGGCGCTGATCCTCGGCCATACCGTACTGGCCACACCTTATACCTTCATTACCCTGCGCGCGGCGCTTAAAGGATTCGACCCCAGCCTTGAGCTGGCGGCCTATAGCCTGGGGGCTAAGCCCTGGCAGATGTTCCGTCGGGTGATGTTGCCGATTCTGCTGCCTGGCATGGTTGGCGGCGCGGTGTTTGCCTTTGTGACCTCCTTTGACGACGTGGTGATGTCGCTATTCCTGACCACTATCCGTAATCGCACCCTGCCGAAGCTGATGTATGAAGGGCTGGCATTCGATTTCGACCCAACGGTGATTTCGGCGTCCTGCGTACTGATCGCGGCGACGGCGGGGATCCTGATTTTTCAGAGCCTGGTAAAACGTAATGGAGGCAAACATGCGTCAAATGCAGGGTAAAGATGTCACTCTCAACGCCATTCGCAAAACCTACGGTTCAACGGTGGCGCTGCCGCGTATCGACCTGCAGGTGGCGCGCGGCGAGTTCTGTACGCTGCTGGGCGCTTCCGGTTCCGGTAAAACCACGTTGCTGAAAGTGATTGCCGGGTTTGAACATCCCGATGGCGGCAGCGTTCACATCGCCGGCAAGGATGTGACCCGCGAGCCGATATCCGATCGCAACATCGGCATGGTGTTCCAGAACTATGCGCTGTTTCCGCATATGTCAGTCTTCGAAAATGTCGCCTTTCCGTTACGCATGCGTCGCCTGGCGAAGGTGGATATTGAACGCCGGGTTGGCGAGGCGCTGGCGCTGGTCAGTCTGGATGCCTATCACAAGCGCCTACCCGGCGAGCTCTCCGGTGGGCAGCAGCAGCGCGCCGCGCTGGCCCGGGCGCTGGTGTTCAATCCGGATATTTTGCTGATGGACGAACCACTCGGCGCACTGGACAAAAATTTGCGCCAGGCGATTCAGATCCAGATTAAACAGCTGCACCAGGAGCTGGGGCTGACGGTGGTGTTTGTCACCCACGATCAGGAAGAGGCGATGAACCTCTCCGATCGCATCATCATTATGGATAAAGGTGAGATTGTCGGGGATGGCTCTCCGCAAAGCCTTTATCGCCAGCCGGATAGCCGCTTCGTCGCCGGTTTTCTGGGCGAGTGTAATTTTATCCCCGGCGAGCACCACGGGATACTGGGCATTCGCCCTGAGCATATCCTGGTTGGGCGCGCCAGCGAGAAGGCGGTGTGGCGCGGTCAGGGCAATATCGTGATGGCGACCTTTTGCGGCCTGCACTGGAAGTTGTTGATTGAGTATCAGGGGCAGATGGTGGTGGCCTATGCGCCGGTGGATCTTCCTGCCGCCGAGCGTCTTTCAGGCCAGCCCATCAGCTTCGGCTTTCAACCGGAACTGGCGATGACCTTCAGGGAGTCTGCGTGAACGGCTATCCACGTTTTATCGCCGTCGGGGAACAGGCGCTGTTAGTCGAATTTGGCGAGCACATCGACGACCAACTGAATGCGCAGGTGCTGGCGCTGGCCACGGCGCTTAACGGCACGATCGGGGTGAGCGAAATTATTCCTACCTATCGCTCCCTGACCGTGGTGTTCGACCCGTTAACGGTCACCGGCGCTGCCCTATGCGAGCAGATTACGCTGGCGATCGCCCAGCTTTCTACGGCGCAATCAGTGCGCCGGTGCTGGCGCGTGCCGGTGTGTTATGGCGGCGAATATGGTGAAGATCTGTCTGCCCTGGCGCAGGGGCACGGTCTGAAGCCGGATCAGGTGATTGATCTCCACAGCAGCGCGCGCTATCGGGTGTATATGGTGGGTTTTATGCCAGGCTTCGCTTATCTCGGTGGGCTGCCTGAAAAACTGCATACTCCGCGACGGGCCTCGCCGCGGGCGATGACGCCCGCCTCCAGCATCAACATTGGCGGCCAGCAGACGGCAATCAGCTCGGTGCCCGGCCCCAGCGGCTGGCATCTTATCGGCCGGACGCCGTGGCGTTCCTTCGATCCTCGGCGTCAGCGACCCTTTTTGTTTCAGGCCGGGGATGAGGTTGGCTTTGTGCCCATTACCCCGGCTGAGTTTGTCCGCCTCAGCGACAAGTGTCGCGCGGCGGACTGGTACCCTGAGCCGGAGGTGGCGTGATGCGCTGGCTGGAAGTCATCTCCCCGGGGCTACTGACCACCGTGCAGGATCGGGGGCGCTATGGTTTTGCTCATCTTGGCGTCCCGGCATCGGGGCCGATGGACCTGATTGCGTTTCGCTTAGCGAATGCGGTTGTCGGAAATGATGCGGAATGTGCGGCGCTGGAATTAACGGCTCTGGGTGGGCGATACCGGGTGATGGGTGGCGAATGCATCCTGTGCCTCGGCGGCGCGGTCGAGGCGCAGGTGGATGGCCGGGTGCTGGAACCCTGGGTTGCTCACCGGTTGGTGGCTGGCAGTGAACTGATGATTGGCCGTATGCCGCGCGGGCTACGTGCCTATCTGGCAGTGGCCGGCGGCGTGGATGTGGTGCCGGTGTTAGGTAGTCGCGCCACGCTGACCCGTGCATCGCTGGGTGGGCTGGATGGGCGAGCGCTGGCAAAAGGCGACAGGTTACCGCTGGGGGAGTCGAGTGATATTGGCCGTCGCCACTGTTCGCACGCGCAGCTGACGTCGCTGTACAGCAGCGGCCCGCTGTGTGTGGTGATGGGGCCGCAGCAGGCGGCATTTACCCAAGCCTCGTTGCTGACATTTTTACATGGCCGCTATCGGGTTAGCGTCCATGCGGACCGGATGGGCTATCGGATGGCGGGGCCCGCGTTGGCGCATCTACACGGGGCCGATATGGTGTCCGATGCGGTGGTGCCGGGCAGCATTCAGGTTCCCGGAAATGGTCAGCCGATTATTGCGCTGCACGATCGCCAGACCACCGGCGGGTACCCGAAAATTGCCACGGTCATCGGGGCGGATCTGCCGCGCGTCGGCCAGTTGCGACCGGGGCAGAGCGTGGCATTTCGCGCGATCGCCGTCGCGGAAGGCGTTGCACGCTGGCGGCGTTTGCAAGAGGGCATCGCCGCCTGTTTACAGCATATTCAATCAACGGAAGTGAGCTGGCTATGAGTGAAACACAGACTGATGTAGACCATATTTTCCTCAATCCTGGCAGCGAGGATCTGACAGAAGCGACCTACCGGCAGCTCCTGGAAATGATCCAGCAGGGACGGATCCCACCCAATACGCCGCTGCAGGAGCGGGCGCTGGCGGCGGCGCTGGGCGTCTCGCGCACGCCGTTGCGTGAGGCCTTCAGCCGCCTGGTCGGCGGCGGCTTCGCGACCCGGGTCGGACGCGGACAGCTTGTGGTGAAAGAGCCCACGCTGCGCGAATATCTGGAGATCCTGCAGCTGCGCATTTTGCTTGAAGGGGAGGCGGCGTTCGCTGCCGCGACCCGTATGCCAACGGCGCAGGCGCAATCGGTGATTAGCGCACTGACGGCCCACCGCCAGGCGCGGGATTTTTCCGCCTCTGAGAACCACCGTATCGACAATCTGGTTCACCAGACCGTGGCGGCCCACTGCGGGAACGCCATGCTGGAGAGCATGATTTTTGATTTACGTATTAAGGCGCGCACGTTTGACCAGAACGGCACCGTCGCGCGTTTCGAACCTGGCTGTCAGGAACATATCGCGCTCATGGAGCGTATTCACGCCGGTGATGCGTCAGGGGCCAGAGAAGCGATGGTCTTCCATCTGACCCAGGCGCGGGCCGGTATTGTGGCCCGATTTACGGCCATTTGAGTAGAGAAGACGACTCATGAACACACTGAACGAACAAGCTAACGGGGTTTACATTATTTCCGCCACGCCGTTTACCGACAGCGGGGAGCTGGATTTAGCCAGCGCGGACAGCCTGACCGACTTCTATCTCGAAAAGGGGGTTAGCGGCATCACCATCCTCGGCATGATGGGGGAGGCGCATAAGCTCACTGAAGAAGAAGCGCTGAGCTTTATGCAACGGGTCCTGGCACGAGTGAACGGGCAGGTGCCGGTGGTGGTGGGCGTCAGCCACGCCTCTCACCGCCACGTAGAGCGTCTGGCGAAAACGGCCATGGATCAGGGTGCGGCGGGGGTCATGCTGGCTCCGGGCCCGAATCTGGCCACCGATCCGCAGGTCGAACACTATTTTATGAGCGTAGCGCAACTGCTGGGTAAGGACGTACCCATTTGCCTGCAGGACTTCCCGCAATCCACCAAAGTTCACACCTCGGTTCCGGTGATGCTGCGTCTGATTGAGGCGTTGCCGCAAATCGTGATGCTGAAACATGAAGACCTGCCGGGCATGCGCAAACTCAGCCAGCTCCGTCGCGAGAGTGAGGCGCTGGGGCTGCGCCGTATCAGCGTGCTGGTGGGGAACGGCGGGCTGTTTTTGCCGCAGGAGCTGGCACGCGGGGCCGATGGCGCGATGACCGGGTTTGCCTGGCCAGAAATGTTAGTGCAGGTGTGTCAGGCTTATGCCGAAGGACATCCGGCGCGCGGCGAGGATATTTTCGATTGCTACCTGCCGTTGCTGCGTCATGAGTTCCAGTACGGCATTGGGCTGGGGCTGCGCAAAGAGGCGCTGCGTCGGCGCGGGGCGATCAAAAGCGCCGCTGTCCGCCAGCCGGGACCGGTTCTGGATAGCATCGACCTGCAGGAACTGAGCGGACTGATGGCTCGCCTGGAACGTAAACTCGCAGACAAAGGGCTGAACTGATGGATTTTATGATTGGCGGAAAAACGGCGCTGGTGTGTGGAGCGGGCAGCGGTTTAGGGCGTGCCATAGCTCAGGCTCTGGCCGCTGAAGGTGTAAAAGTGGCGGTGACCGGGCGCAATGAACAAAAACTGGCGCAGACGGTGGCGCTGATTACCGAGGCCGGTGGGGAAGCTGAAGCCTGGCCGCTGGATCTGGCCGCGCCGGAAACCTTTGAGGCGATCCTCGATGCCATCCGTCAGCGCTTCGGCGCCATCAGCATTCTGGTGAATAACTCAGGCGGCCCCGCACCGTCTACCGCCTCTGGCGTTGACGCGGCGATTTGGCAGCAGCAGTTCAACGCGATGGTCAGTTCGCTGATTCAGTTAACCGATAAAGTGCTACCTGACATGCGTGCAGAGGGCTGGGGGCGGATTATTACCAGTACCTCTTCCGGCGTGGTCGCACCGATTGCCAGGTTGGGGGTATCGAACACTCTGCGCATGGCGCTGGTGGGGTGGTCGAAAACGCTGGCCGCGGAGGTTGCCGCCGACGGTATTACGGCGAACGTACTGGTGCCGGGCCGTATTGCCACCGAGCGTGTTGGCCAGCTTGACGCCGCGCGCGCCGGGCGTGAAGGCGTGAGCGTTGAGACGGTACGTACTAACAGCCAGCAAACGATCCCGGTCGGGCGTTACGGTCGACCGGATGAGTTCGGCGCGGCGGCGGCGTTCCTGGCCAGCCAGCAGGCGTCGTTCATTACCGGCAGCGTGCTGCGGGTTGATGGCGGCATGATCCCTTCCCTGTAACCTGGAAAACGCCGATGAATGAGGTTATGCACAGTACCACACTGGTGATTCGTGACGTGTTGCTGTTTGATGGCGGCGACGAGCCGCCAGTGCCAGCGGATGTGGCAATCGCCGATGACGTGATTACCGCCATTGGCGCACCGGGCTCGCTGGCCGGGGAGCGTATCGTCGAGGGGCGTGGTCTGGCGCTGGCGCCGGGGTTTATTGACGTCCATACCCATGATGACCGGGCGCTGTTAATGCCGGGGATGATGAATGCGAAGCTCTCCCAGGGCGTGACGACGGTGATTACCGGCAACTGCGGCCTGAGCCTGGCTCCGGCCCAGATGGCGAGCGTTCCCGCACCGCTGGATCTGATCGCCACCCCTGAGTGGCTGCGTTTTCCCCATTTTGCCGACTATCTGGCGGCGTTGAGCGCCAGCGGCATCGCCGTTAACGCCGCCTGTATGGTGGGGCACACCACGTTGCGTGCCAGCGTGATGGGGGATGCGCTGGCGCGGAGTGCCAGTGACGATGAGTGCGCCCGGATGCGGGAATTACTTGAAGCCTCCCTGGCCGCCGGCGCGTTTGGCTTCTCGACCGGGACCTTTTATCCGCCCGCCCGGGAAGCAACGATTGATGAGATTGTCGCCGTGGCCGAGCCGCTGGCGCGTTACGGGGCATTCTACGCCACGCATATGCGAAACGAAGCGGAAGCGGTGCTGGAATCGCTTGAGGAAACCTATGAGATTGGCCGTCGCTTGGGGGTAAGGGTATTAATCTCTCACCATAAACTCGCGGGGGTGAAAAACCATGGGCGTTCGCGGGAGACGCTGCTCAGTATTCAGGCCGCTCGTGCCCGCCAGCCGGTGTCGCTGGATTGCTACCCTTATAACGCATCATCCACGACCCTGAACCCGGCCTTTATTGCCCGTGCGGCAAAAGTGCTGGTGAGCTGGTCGACGCCTTATCCGCAGCAGGCCGGGCGACTGCTGGCCGATATCGCTGCCGAATGGGGTATCAGCGATGAGGCGGCGGCACAGCGGCTGATGCCCGCCGGTGCTATCTATTTCATGATGGATGAGGACGATGTTCAGCGCATTCTGGCATTCCCCCCCACGATGATCGGCTCCGACGGTATGCCGCATGATGAGCACCCGCACCCGCGCTTATGGAGCACCTTCCCCCGCGTGCTGGGCCATTACAGCCGCGAGCTGGGGCTGTTCCCGCTGCACACGGCGGTCAATAAGATGAGCGGTCTGCCCGCTGCGGAACTCGGGATCGCCCGTCGCGGGCGGATTGCCGTCGGCAATTATGCCGACCTGGTGTTGTTTAACCCGCAAACGGTAAAGGATAGCGCCACGTTTGCGCAGCCGCGTACCCGCGCTGCGGGCATTGAGAAAGTATGGGTCAATGGCCAGCTGGCCTGGGCCGACGGTGACATCCGCCATCAGCGCGCGGGGCAGGTGATTCGCCGCTAAAACGCGCCGCTCACCGTGTCGGGGGCGCGTTGATGGCGTGACATCGGTGAGCGGCGAATATCAGCGGCCCGGGAGCACGGCGTCGAGAAAATCGTTCACCGTCTGCATGCATAACGCACGCTCTTCCACGTGGGGCATATGGCTGGATCCTTCGAAAATAGTCCAGCGTACGTCGGGAATGTGGTCCATAAAAGGCTGTACAACTTCCGGCGTGGCCTCGTCGTAACGGCCGGAAATCAGCAGGACCGGAACCCGGATTTGCGCCAGACGGTCGATAATGGTCCACGCTTTCATGCTGCCAATGACGTGGAATTCAGTGGGGCCGTTCATCGCGTGATACACCGTCGGGTCGGCATCCATGGCATCAAAGGTGCGCCGTACTTCCGCCGGCCAGGGATCAAGGCGGCAAACGTGGCGCTGATAAAACACCTGGCTTGCCGCTTTATACGCCGCGCTGTCCAGCGTACCTGCCACTTCATGCTCAAGCAGCGTCTGCTGGACCTCGGCGGGCAGCTGCGCCCGAAGGGTCGCCGCCCCCTGTAGCCACAGCGCCATGGAGGCCGGAGAGTTGGCGATAACCAGCGCCTTTAACCCTGGAGGCTGCGTCACGGCGTGTTCTGCCCCCAGCATTCCTCCCCATGACTGACCAAGCAGGGCGTAATTATCGGCAATCCCCAGATGCTGTAGCAGGTTGGCCAGTTCGTCGAGAAACAGCGCCGGCTGCCAGAAGTCGGCGGGCTGCTGCGGAAGGTGGGTCGAACGCCCGTTGCCTAACTGATCGTAGTGGATCACCGCCCGCCCGCTGAGGGCGATATCGCGAAATGCATCGACATAATCATGCGTACACCCCGGTCCGCCGTGGGCAACCACCAGCGGCGTCAGCCCGCTATGGCGATCGCCGCAAATACGAAACCAGGTTTGATAGTGCCGAAACGGTGCATAGCCTTCGCTAATGGTGTACATGAATGTTCTTTACCCTGCTCAGTGGACCGGCTTTCAGGGTAAAGGGTGGCCACCGCGGCTGAACACTAGCAAAAATGCTAGTTCTTAACTGTCGAGCAGGCGGTAGTGCAGGGCGCGAACCACCGCCTGCACGCGGTTACTGGCACCCAGTTTTTTCGCAGCGGTATTCAGATGCAGGGTCACCGTTGCCACCGAGCGATGCAGCTTGCGGGCAATCTCCTTCGCGGTAAGCCCCTCGGCGGACCACGCCAGGCATTCACGCTCGCGGTTGCTCAACTTCACGTGGCGACAGGTCAGCATGGTGCTGTCGAACAGCGGGAAGGCGGACTCCTGAAACTGGTGGGCCAGCAGCATCAGCTGTGCAAGGGTCGCGGTGATTTCCCGCTCCTGACGCTGGCCGGTGTGGATGCCGGTGAGCGTCACAAACCCGCCGTTAGGCAGATGCAGAGGAACCGTGGCGCCGCAGGGCATATTGTGTTCGCGCATATAGTCGGTAACGGCGGCGGTGTCGGTGTCCAGCCTGCCGCGCAGCATACTGTTATCCGGGCGTTGATAGGACCAGACAAAGGGTGCGCAGCTCGCCAGCGCGCAGTGCTGCACCGGATCCTGCTGGTAATAGCCGCGTTCGCACCACAGCTGGCGCATATCTTCCGGCACGTTGCACATTTTCAACAATGACGGCGTAATCAGCTCTCCTTCCAGCGAGCGCGGAACCGGCGTGTAGTCGTAAATGACCGCGTCGAATCCCAAGGTGCGGGTTTGCTGAAAAAGCCCGCCGAATGCCTCATCCAGGCTGGTCGCCCGGGCGCTGCCGGGGCGTTCAAACTCCAGTCGCATAAAACCCCCTTCAGGTTAAAACCAGACCCGCGACGGGCACGATTTGTGCAAAACCGTCCGGTGCTCGCTCAATGGTATGCAATTCCGGTGCCGTCCCGACGCGGCGTAAAACTAGTATTTTTGCTAACTGTTCAGCTTCCGGCGTTGCCGTTAGCGTTAATGCAACGCCAACAGCCGGCACCATCGACGACGAGGAACACACCATGTGGAGTGAAATAGCGCCCGACCAGTGCCATCACATTGCGGTGGATGGATATAACGTCGTGGCGTATCAATTCGGCGACGGCGACGAGACCATTCTGTGCCTCAATGGCGGGCCGGGGTTGCCCTGCGACTATCTGCGCGAGGCCCACTCCTTTCTGAAACTGCATGGCTACCGGGTGATCGCCTTTGACCAGTTGGGAACCGGAAAATCCGACCGACCGGATGACGCCAGCCTGTGGACCCTGTCGCGTTATGTGCGGGAAGTGGAAACCGTCCGCCAGACGCTGGGGCTGGGCAAGGTCCATCTGCTTGGTCACTCGTGGGGCGGTTGGCTGGCGATTGAAGTGGCGTTGCACCATCCTGGCGCAGTTCGCTCGCTGATTCTGGAAAACACCGTTGCCGATATGCCGCATCTGGTGCAGGAACTGAACCGTCTGCGCGGCGCCCTGGGTTCCGAAACCGTGGCCATGATGCAGCGTTATGAAGCGCTGGGCTGGCTGGATCACCCGGCCTATCAGGCGGCGATTACGCTGCTGAACTATCGCCACGTCTGCCGCCTCGACGTGTGGCCCGAGCCGGTTAAGCGATCGCTTGAGGACTGGAATATGGCGCCGTACGTCACCATGCAGGGGCCGAACGAATTTCTCTATACCGGCAATTTAAAAACGTGGAACCGCAGCGCCGAACTGGCCTCAATCCACGTGCCGTGCCTGATCACCAGCGGCCAGCACGATGAGCTGACGCCCGCCTGCGCCCTGAAAATGAAGCAGGGGCTGGCGAATGCCGAGATCGCGATTTTTGCCAACAGCAGCCATATGCCATTTTACGAAGAGCCACAGGCCTACTACCCAGTATTGCTCAACTTTCTGGCGCGCCAGCGCGACCCGGGAGGCCGCTGATGCACCGTTACCGTTTTCTGTTGTTTCGTCCGCTACAGCTGCTGCCGGTACTGCTGGGCATCAGCCTGATCACCTTCATGATGGTGCGCGCCATCCCCGGCGATCCGGCGCGTATTCTGCTGGGGGTACGCAGTACCCCGGCGGCGCTGGCCCGCGTTCGCGCGCAGTTTGGCCTCGATGAGCCGCTGTGGGTGCAGTACGGCTATTTTCTGCGCAATCTGCTGCAAGGAGAGCTGGGGAAGTCGATTGTCTATCGGGTGGATACTCTCAAGCTGATTGGCTCGCGGCTTGAACCGACGCTGTGGCTGGTGCTGGGCAGCGTCCTGCTGGCGCTGGTACTGACGGTGCCGCTGGCAACCACCGCCGCGCGTCAGCGCGGGCGCCTCGCCGACCGGCTGATTCGCCTTTTTACCACTGCCGGGCTTGGTTTTCCGGCGTTCTGGCTCGGCATCATGCTGATCCTGTTGTTCAGCATCGTGCTCGGCTGGTTTCCGGTCTCCGGCTACGGCAGCGATTTTGTCGACCAGCTGCATCATATGGTGCTGCCGTGTCTGACCGTGGCGCTGGCGCTGTCGGCGGTATTGATTCGTAACCTGCGCGCCAGCCTGCTGATGGAGATGAACAGCGATTATGTCGTCGCGGCCCGGGCGCGCGGACAACGGGAGCGCCGCATCTTCTGGCGTCATGTGCTGCCGAACTCGCTGGTACCGACCATCAACCTGCTGGCGGTGAATATCGGCTGGCTGATCGGCAGTACGGTGGTGATCGAAAGCGTGTTTGCCATTCCCGGCCTCGGGCAGCTGCTGGTGAAGGCAATTTTCAGCCGCGACTACATGGTGGTTCAGGGGGTGGTGATGGTGTTTGCTCTCGCTACCGTGGCGGTCAGCCTGCTGGCGGATATTCTGACCGTGGCGCTCGACCCGAGGATCGCATTATGAAGGCCATCGCGACGTTTTCCCGCCTGCGTCAGCGGGCGATCCCGCGCCAGCAGGCGCTGTGTGCCGGGCTGGTGATTGTCGGGCTGTGGTTGCTGGTAGCCTGTCTGGCGCCGTGGATCGCGCCGTTCGACCCGATCGTTCAGGACCCGGCCTCCAGCCTGCTGCCGCCGGGGGGGATCCATCCGTTCGGCACCGACAACTTTGGCCGCGATGTCTTTTCTCGCGTGCTGTGGGGCGCGCGGGTCGATCTGCAAATCTGCCTGCTGGGGGTACTGTTCCCGTTTATGCTCGGCACCACCCTGGGGGCGCTTTCGGGCTATCTCGGCGGGGTGGTGGATGCGCTGGTGATGCGGGTGATTGATATCGTGCTGGCCTTTCCGTTTCTGGTGCTGATGCTGGCGATCATCGCCATTCTCGGGCCGGGGTTGAGCAGCTTTTATATCGCCATGGCGATGGTGGGCTGGGTCTCCTATGCCCGTCTGGTGCGCGCACAGGTGCTGACCCTGAAACAGCGCGATTTTATTCTGGCGGCCCGCAGCCTGGGATACGGTCATCTGCGGATATTGTTCCGTCACCTGCTGCCAAATGCGTTGACCGGGGCGATCGTCTTTTCGATGTCTGACTGCGTGCTGGTGCTGCTGAACGGCGCGTCGGTGAGCTATCTCGGGCTTGGCGTACAGCCGCCGACCGCCGAGTGGGGCGTCATGGTGGCGGAAGGGCAAAGCTTTATCACGACCGCATGGTGGATAACCACCTTTCCCGGTCTTGCCATCGTGCTGCTGGCGATGGGGTTTAGCCTGCTGGCCGACGGTCTGGGCGATAAGTTAGGAGAGCGCGTATGACGTTGCTGACGGTGAACAATCTGACGGTCACGCGCGGCGCCGATATCGCGCTGGTGGATAACGTTTCATTCACGCTTGCGGCCGGGGAGATGCTTGGGCTGGTGGGCGAGAGCGGCTCGGGGAAAACCGTCACCTGTCGGGCGCTGATGCGCCTGCTGCCGGGGGCCGGATTACGGATCACCGGTGGGGAAGTGCGGCTGGGCGGGCGGGATATTTTGTCCCTTAGTGAGGGGCAGATGTCGGCGGTGCGTGGGCGAGAAATCGGCATGATTTTCCAGAACCCTACCAGCCATCTCAATCCGGTGATGACCATCGGTGAACAGATTGCCGAAAGCCGCCGCCTGCACTTTGGTGCCAGCCGCCGTCAGGCGCGAGAGGATGCGCTGGGGCTGCTGCGTCAGGTAGGGATCCCCGACCCGCAGCACCGGTTTAAGAACTATCCGCATGAGTTTTCCGGCGGTATGCGCCAGCGGGCGATGATTGCCGTTGCTCTCGCGCCGGAGCCGACGCTGCTGATTGCCGATGAACCAACCACCGCGCTGGACGTGACCGTGCAGATGCAGATTCTGCGTCTGCTGAGCGACCTGCGTGGGGAGCTAGGGCTGGCGGTCATCATGATCACCCACGATCTTGGCGTGGTGGCGCAAACCTGTGACCGGATCGCGGTGATGTACGGCGGGCGGCTGTGTGAAGTTGGCGGCAAGCGCGAGGTGCTGGCCGCGCCGCTGCACCCCTATACCCGCGGGCTGATTGATTGCCAGCCGGTTAGCGAAGGTGGGCAGGGGAGACTGACGACTATCGAAGGTCAGCCGCCGGTTGCCGACCATTTTCCACCTGGCTGTCGTTTTCACCCGCGCTGTCGCCGTGCCGATGGGGCCTGTCAGCAGCAGCCGGTGTTGCGTTACGGGCAGGAGAGCCGCAGTCACGGTGCCGCCTGCCATCACATTTTGCCGACGCTTGCCCGGCGGGAGGGATAAATGGTTCACGCTCACTGGCCGTTGCTTGAGGCCGATAATCTTTCCGTCACCTTTCCGGTTTCCGGCGGGCTGTGGCAGCCGAAACGGCAGGTACATGCGGTCAATCAGGTTTCGCTGCAGATCCGCCCCGGCGAGACCCTGGGTCTGGTGGGCGAGTCCGGCAGCGGCAAAAGCACGCTGGGGCGGGCGCTGTTGCAGCTGGAGCGAGTTGCCGGCGGAGAGGTGCGGTTCGAGGGGCAGCGTATCACCCATGGCTTAACCAGCGATATTGCCCGGCTGCGCCAGCAAAGCGCGATGATTTTTCAGGACCCCTTTGCCTCGCTGAACCCGCGCCAGACCGTGGGGGAGAGTATCGCCGAGGTGCTGCGGGTGCATAAGAAGGTACCGCGCGGACAGGTCGCCCAGCGGGTCGAGGCGCTGCTCGTTCAGGTGGGCCTGCGTCCTGAGCAAGCCAGCGCGAAACCGGCCCAGCTTAGCGGCGGCCAGTGTCAGCGTGCCGGCATTGCCAGAGCGCTGGCAATGGAGCCACGGCTGATCGTCGCGGATGAGTGCGTGGCGGCGCTGGATGTCTCTATTCAGGGGCAGATCGTCAACTTACTGATGGATCTGCGTGAAACCATGGGGCTGGCGATTCTGTTTATCGCCCACGATCTGGCGATTGTGCGCCGGCTGTGCGATCGCGTCGCGGTGATGTATCTCGGGCGGATCGTCGAAGAGGGGCCGGCGGAAGCGGTCTTCACCCGGCCACTGCACCCTTACACCGCCGCGCTGGTCTCGGCGATCCCGGAAATCGACCCGGATAAACCGTTACCGAAGAGCGGTCTGGGGGGTGAACCGCCCAGCCCGGTCGCGGTTCCACAAGGCTGTGCATTTCATCCGCGCTGCCCTTATGTGCAGGTGCAGTGTCGCACCGGCGCACCACCACCAACCCGGCAGATTGCCGACCGCGCTTATGCCTGCATCCTCAACCATGCGGGCCATGAGACCGTTTTTCCTTTGACAGGGGGATCTTTTGATGAAGCACAGGCATGTTAAGTTACTGGCGGCCAGCGTTTTTCTGGCGTTAAGCGTGGTCAGCGAAATGGCGCAGGCGGCGGGGGTATTGACCATTGGCCGCCGCGAAGACAGCACCACCTTTGACCCGATAAAATCGGCGCAAAACGCCGATAACTGGGTCTTTTCTAACGTTTTCGACCCGCTGGTGCGGGTGGATAAAAGCGGGACAAAGCTGGAGCCTGGCGTAGCCGAGAGCTGGACTATTTCCGCGGATGGTAAGGTCTACACCTTTAAAATTCGCGATACCCAGTTTTCCGACGGAACGCCGCTGACCGCCAGCGATGCGGCGTTTAGCCTGCTGCGTATCCGTGATGACGAGGGATCGCTGTGGCGCGACTCTTACAGCATCATCGCTAAAGCCGAGGCTACCGACCCACGCACCCTGGTGGTGACGTTGAAATCGCCTTCCGCGCCGTTCTTATCGCAGTTGGCGCTACCAAACGCCTCGGTGATTTCAGAGAAGGCGATGAAGGCAGAAGGCGAGGAGGCTTTTGCCGAGAAACCGGTCGGCTCCGGCGCGTTTAGCGTAAAAGAGTGGCAGCGCGGTGAAAAAATCGTGCTGGTGAAGAACCCTCACTTCTGGCAGGCGAAAAACGTCAGCCTCGATGGCGTAGAGTGGTTAACCATTCCGGACGATAATACCCGGATGCTGAAAGTGCAGGCCGGGGAGCTTGATGCCGCCCTGACCGTGCCTTTCTCGCGTATCGCGTCGCTACAGAAGGATGCGAATCTGAAAGTGGAGCTGGATCCCTCCACCCGTGAAGATCATCTGCTGATTAACCACTCCCATGGTGCGCTGGGCAAAGTGGAAGTGCGCCAGGCGCTGGACTTTGCGATTGATAAAGACGCCATCGTCAAGACTGTGACCTTTGGCTATGGTCAGGTGGCGAATTCGTACATTCCTGCCGGGGCGCTGTATCACTATGCCGACAATCTTCGTCGCCCCTACGATCCGCAAAAGGCCAAAGCGATGTTGAAAGCGGCGGGCGCCGCCGACCTGAAGCTGAACTATGTGGTCAACGCCGGGGATGAGGTGGATGAACAAATCGCCATTCTGCTGCAGCAGCAGCTGGCGAAAGCCGGGGTGACGGTCAACCTACAAAAAGTCGACCCGAGCCAGAGTTGGGATATGCTGGTGGCCGGGGATTACGATATTTCGGTGATGTACTGGACCAACGATATTCTCGACCCCGACCAGAAAACCACCTTTGTGCTAGGGCACGACAGCAATATGAACTATATGACCCGCTACCATAACGAGCAGGTCAAAGCGCTGGTGGCCGCCGCACGCGTCGAAATGGACAGTAAAAAACGCGAGCAGATGTATATCGATCTGCAAAAAATGGCCAAAGCCGACGTCAACTGGGTTGACCTGTATTACAGCCCGTACCGTAACGTCAGCCGCAAGAATATCGACGGTTTTTACCAGAATCCGCTGGGGCGCTTCTTCCTCGAGGATACCGTGAAACACTAATGCCTCTTTGCGTCGGCTGACCCCGGTCACCGGCGCTTTTTTTCCTCTTCTGGCTCCCGTGGCGGATTGATATGCGTCAACCTTTCCGTCAACTAAAGAGATAAATAACTAAAAAGAGTTGTAACCCTTGCATCTTTTATTCAATTTATGTGTCGAATGTTTAATGTGTAATTATAAATAAAATACATACACGTTAAAAATCAATACATTAAATAAATCAGGGGTTCATTTTTGTGGCAAGTGCAAACAAACTCACGCTGTTCATCGTCATTTTCATGCTGTTGGGGATCCTCTCCGGCGCGGTGATTCATGAATACGCTTCCCCAGGGACGGTTGTCGCCTGGTCGGAAAATATCACGCTGTTTACCGACATGTTCTTACGACTGATTAAAATGGTGATTGCGCCGTTGGTCTTTAGCACCTTGACGGTGGGCATCATGCGGTTGGGTGAAACCGCGACTATCGGGCGGGTCGGCGGTAAGGCGATGGTGTGGTTTATCACCTCGTCGATCCTCTCTATCCTGGTGGGCCTGGTGATCGTGACCCTGCAGCATCCGGGGGCGGGGTTAAATCTGGCTATCCCGAAAGAAGCTGTGGATACCGGCCTGGCGGTGAGCGGGATGAGCCTGAAAGGCTTCCTGTCGCATACCATTCCGACCAGTATTACCGATGCGATGGCGAACAACGAAATTCTGCAAATTGTGGTGTTCTCGATGTTCTTCGGGATTGCCGGGGCGTCGCTGGGCGAGAAGTTCAATGCGCCGCTGGTGGCTGCGCTGAACGTGGTATCGCACATTATGCTGAAGGTCACGGGCTATGTGATGTACGTGGCTCCGCTGGCCATTTTTGCCGCCATCTCCTCGGTCATTGCCTCTCAGGGGATGGGGATTTTGCTCAACTACGCTTCTTTTATCGGCGGTTACTACCTGGCCGTGCTGTTGACCAGCGCCGTACTGCTGGCGGTAGGTTATATGGTGCTGAAGAAAGAGGTCTTTCGTTTGCTTAACATGCTGAAAGACCCGGTGCTGGTCGCTTTCACTACCAGCAGCTCTGAGGCCGCGTATCCGAAGACTCTGGAGCGACTGGTCAGCTTTGGCTGTTCGCGCAATATCGTCTCCTTCGTCCTGCCGATCGGTTACTCCTTTAACCTGGTCGGGTCGATGGTCTACTGCTCCTTTGCCTCGATGTTTATTGCCCAGGCCTATAACATCCACCTCAGCTTTAGCGAAATTACCGTGATGATGCTGACGCTGATGCTGGCCTCCAAAGGCATTGCCGGGGTACCGCGTTCGGCGCTGGTGGTGCTGGCGGCGACGATCCCCAGCTTCAACATTCCGGTCGCCGGGATCCTGCTGCTGATGGGGATTGACCATTTCCTCGACATGGGGCGTTCAGCGATTAACGTGCTGGGCAACGGGATCGCCACGGCGATGCTGTCGAAAAATGAAGGACAGTTACAGGAAGAGGTCCCGGAAGGGGAGCCTCAAGTTCAGGCCTGATACGTGATGCCCCGGTAAAGGGGCATCGTCTATCCCATTAGGTTATTTTATTTGCCATTCTGGCCCTGGGCAGTGCTCACAATCCTCACGTACTGCGTGTACGCTCCGGTTGTTCCGCGCTGTCCGTGTCCAGACTGGCTGCAACAATGTACGCCTACTGTGATAGACCTGAAGGGGGAAATACGGCAGAAAAAGAAGCCCCCAACAGGCACGTAAGGGGCAATGTGACGAAATGGTCGCACCTGTAATACAAGCATTTTTCTAAGGGTACAAAAATACGCGGCAGTATCGTCATACCCAGGTGCCGAATTATATTAGCGGTAAGCGGCAATCGTTGCGCTATTAATTTACCCTGGGCCAACTACTTTCAGAATATCCTCCCTGAGCAACCCGTTATAATCCTAATTTCCCTGCTAATTGTACCGACGGCATTAGCCCCGTTGCTTGAGTAAATGAATAAACTGAAAGAAGTCAGAGTGATTATTTAGTCCGTATTTTTCCATAATCTGGTTTTTATGATAGATAACCACCTTAGGGGTGGTCTGATGCAGGGTCGATATTTTGCCAATATCAAGGCCGTTCATCAGACCATGGGCCACGACAACCTGCGAAGGCGACAGGGTTTTATGCGGGCAGTTGGCGCATATCAGGGCCGGATCGAACGCCTGTATTAATGTCGGGTTTTCAGTTTTTTTCAGTGCTTTTGCAATAATGTCACCCATGTCATCAACGCTGACCGTGCTGAGCGGTACGAAGGTAACGTCTTTTAGACAGTTTACGATGTGGCGCTTTTCAGGCAGGGTTTCATAGCGATGCAGGATGATAACCTCGCTGTTTTTCTTACGGTTTTTAATGCTGATGTTACAGAGATGAATCTCACCCGGCAGAAGTTCGGTGATAATAATATCCTGGTTGGACAACTCACTCGCCGCGTGAGTAAAGCTGACCGTCAGGCCATCGCTGGCCTGGGTGAGGTCGTCGATGATGGCCATCAGCGACGCCCTGAGGAAGGCGTTGCGGCTAACGATCGCGATACTGATATTTCTCATGGCGTGATATTCCTGCGGCATCAACACAACGCCATGCTGCGAGCAACTTTTCGGGCGTATACGGCAATAGCTAGCGGGGAAAGCGTATTTGATAAACTGTCGCCACGGTCTTGTATCAGGACAGCAGCACAACCCGGATTATCGTTTACGATTATTTTTATAGAAAAATGGGATTTTTTGTTTTTTCCGGTCTTTGAGATAGGAAATAAGACTATAAACAGAGATGCCCAGAAGAAATATACACAGCAGTAAAACTAACCACGTTTGCAAAACCATGCTTAAGATCCCTTAACTGATATTGATGGTGTCATATACCCGTCATACTTCAAGTTGCCTGGGTGTTGGCTGCACCCGTGCACCCCAGTCACTTACCTGAGTAAGTTCCTGGGGATTTACGGCCTTGCCGCCTACAAGCAGCTCGAATTATATGGGGTATAAACGTGCCTCGGCGCGGACACGAAAATGGGTATTCCGTATAAAGCTTTTATTATCGCGTCGTACATTTGCGTAACGTCGCCGCGCGGAAAATATCTCTGGGAACGATCAATCAGAGATACCCGGAAAGTGGCTAGACAGGAGGGTGGGCGCTTCACCCTCCTGCAGCATGGCTGTTTTCGGACAATACCTTCACGGCGTCAGGTCAATGTAGGAAAATTCTTAGTTTGCCGTCAGTCTCATTCCTCTCATTTCTCTCAAAAAATGAGAAAAATTAACAACAACAGTCAAATGAATAACTTATCGCTGAAAAACCAATCTGGATCGTGCAGCCTGTGCGCCGGGAGAGGGAGGAGGGATATCAGGGAATAAAGGCCAGTCCTTTGCCAAAAATGGCCCGGATGGGTAACGCCACGCCATGAAGACGCGCTTTGTTGCGCAGACGGCTGATAACCACATCAATGCGGTGCAGTTCCGGTTCGCTTTCATCGGGGAAGAGATAGGCGTGCAGATCGACCTTGCGGCAGACTTCGTTGCGGTTGTGCATCAGGCGCGCCAGCAGGCGGTGTTCCTGTTGCGTCAGCGGGAGCATCGCGCCGGAGGGGGCTATCAGGTTTTCAGGCTGTAATTGCCAGGATGCAGAGGCGGGCTGGTCGACGACCGTTGCTGATTCCGGAGAGGCAGCGTTCTCCTGTTTCAGCCGGGCGCCCAGCGAATGAAGGGTCTCTGCCAGAACGGAAAAATTGACCGGCTTGATGAGAAAGCAATCCGCGCCGAGATTGAACGCCTGCAGTTTATCCTGCTCATGCCCCCGGGCCGTCATCACGATCAGCCCGTATTCGCCAATTTCATGCAGGTAGTCCAATACGCTGAAGCCGTCTTCGCCGGGCAGCCCGATATCGATCAATACAATATCGACCGGATCGCGATGCAGCTGTCGCCAGAACGCCTCTGCGCTGTGCACGCCCCAGGCGCTGAAGCCACGAAAGCGCAGAAAGGCCAGCAGTTCATCAAGGAGATCGACGCTGTCTTCAATGATAGCCACGCGTAATGTCATGATTTTCTCTTGTGCGGTAATGGGGCATCCACGGGAAGCGTAAGCGCAAACTCACATCCATCCGGACTGTTGGTTATCAGCCACAGTTCGCCACCGTGTGCCTGGATGATTTGCCGGGCAACATACAGCCCCAGACCGGTGCCGGCCGGCGTCGTGCTGCGAACTGAGCCACGTTGGTAACGCTCAAAAATCCGTTCCACCTGGTCGACGGCGATCCCTGGTCCCTGGTCACGGATCCTAATTTCATAGTGGCCCGCATTGGGGTAGATATCGACGGCTATCTCGCCGGACGGGGAGTACTTCACCGCGTTGTCCAGCAAATTGGCCAGCGCAATACACAGCAGTCCGCTATCAACGCACAGTGCTGGCGATGGCGTTTGTGAATCGACAGTTTTCCCGGCCAACGTGACGGTAAAATAATGATTCAGTGAGAGTTCAACAACCGTTGCCGCCATATAGATCACCGGGAGCAGGTCGGTCTGTTGTTTATCGACATGCAGCGCGCTGGAAGATAAGCGGGCATCGGCCAGGCAGTTATCGGTTAGCTGGACCAACCGTGTCGTTGCGCGCTGCATACGATCCAGACGTGGTCCTTGTGCGGCTTCCGGGGTGCATAAGCGCAGGTTTTCCAGTGCTCCCTGGATAACGGAGAGCGGCGTGCGGAATTCATGCGCCACCATGCCCATAAACTGGCGTTGCTGAAAGCTTGCCTCGCGCTCGATCTGCAGCTCTCGTGTCAGTTGCTGCTTTTGCATCAACCTGCGGTTTTCAGCGCGAATACGCAGAACCGCAATGATCAGGACGGTGACAAT
The DNA here is from genome assembly GCF_051131735.1 of Klebsiella sp. B345. Lineage (NCBI taxonomy): Bacteria > Pseudomonadati > Pseudomonadota > Gammaproteobacteria > Enterobacterales > Enterobacteriaceae > Klebsiella > Klebsiella sp. B345. The sequence goes on along the minus strand of NZ_CP180443.1, from coordinate 1,270,619 downwards.
ATGCACGATCAGCGCGTACTGCCAGGCCGAGTAAATGGCGTTATGAAAAGGGATCACGCCATGAATCGACAGCAGCACCAGCGCGGCTGAGACCACGTAGACGGGAGGCAGCAGCCCCAGTAAAAAGGTGTTCAAATCAATGGCTTTTCGCCGCCAGAGGGCCCATGAGGTGACCAACAGTATAGGGGCGGCGATAAAGAACATCCCGGCCTCAATCTGCATCGCCAGGCCGTAAAAGCCCAGCGGAACGCTGGCGAGAAGCACGATATTGACCGTAATAGCAGCGAGCAGCAGCTGATGCAAACGCGGCATATTGTTTTTAAGGTCAAACACCTCGCTATGCAGCCACAATGCGGTGGCGTAGCTGAGCAGCGACAGATAGCTGATCATTGCATCCTGCACCGGGAGCACGGCGTCCCCGAAAAACCATTCGGGATAGCCGTGCAGCGCCGCTACCAGCGGATAATTAAGGGAAAACAGGCAGATCCCCCACAGCAGGCGGCGACGTAGTGACAGGGCGAGCCACAGGGCAACCCCGCTGGCAATAGAGGCCAGACCAAAATAAAAACTCCAGAATGCAGTATCCCGGGTGGCCGCCTGGACAAATTCCTGCGGCGACGAAAGTGCTGCCAGTAGGATCAGGGTACTGCTGCTCTGCAGGCGGAAAACCAGATCGTAGCCGGCGGTGCTCGGCGGCGGTGGCAAAATCAGGACGCTTTCCCGGTAATTGAGATCGCTGGCGCGGGTCGAGGCACGATCGCCAAAGGCTTTAAGCGTCCATGGAAGGTCACTCCCGGCGGGCCGATAATAGACGTTGAGATGATCGACGAAAGAAGGCCCTATCTGCAACCAGCGTGGTTCACCCTGAAAGTACGATGCCGGCAGATGCGTCTGCAGCCAGTAGGACTTTGAAGAATAACCAAACGAAGGAATGCGGTGCCCTGCGTTGAGCGCACTTGCCGGCAGCGCGAGAAAACCATCGAGAGTCAGCGCATCGCTGCTGTCGGCATACCATTGTACCGGCGTATCGATGCCAATCTGTCGGGTTTGTGCACGGGCAGGAGCGCAGTACTGAAGGACGATGACGATGCCGCAGCAGATCCACAGCAGCACGCGGTTGCTCCAGACGATCGGGAGGGTAAAGCCAGTAACGGCGCGGATATGATGCAAACTCGCCCCCTGCGGCATGGATCAATAAAAAGAAACAAAATAGCCAATGATGCCGGTGACTTGCACAGGCCAGCCCCCGGGATCCGGGAGTTTAATAGATAGGTTCTAATGGCAAAGCATTCTGCGGCGGACCACGAGATTATTCCAGCGATATTTGCAAAAGGTGCTACTGGTCAGATTTGTTCTCCAGGCCGCGCCAGGACAGGGATTAGGCAGGTTTAGCCAGCCGTGAACGGTGGAATATGATGTTGCTGCGGCCGTGGGGCAATATAAAGCACTACAGGTGGCGCAAAGAGCACGAGAATAAAACCAGAAATGAAGGGAAAGGAGCGCCGCGTTCCATGCGTCGATGAGTCTCAATAGCGGGGCAGAGCCTGCCCCGTCATGATCAGGCGAACACCACCTGTGCCCAGCGGGCCAGCCCGGCGGTGACCGAGCCAAAATCATCGCCACCGGCAATTGGAATGCCCGGCAGATGCGCTGCCAGCGCTTTCTTAATCAGCGGGGAGCGGGCGCTACCACCGGTAAGATAGATGACATCCGGCGTTTCGCGGCTGTTGTCCAGCGCCAGCTGAACCTGCTCCATGATCCGCGTCAGCGGCTGATTCAACGCCGCTTCCAGCCCCTGCTGACTGATTGCTGTCGCCAGTTCGTCGCCGATAAACGGCAGTCCGGTGGTCACGTTGTCCTGGGTGGAGAGGGCGATTTTGCTCTCTTCCGCGCTGCGTACCAGGCGATAACCGAGACGCTGGCGCCAGACCTTCAGCAGCAGCGCCACTTTATCGCCGTCGCGGGCATCACGCAGCAGATCATTGAGCAGTCGACCGTTGGCCGTGCTGTAGAACTCCGTTTGTGCCGGAACGTCGTTAATCGCCACCGCGTTCCACCATGGCAGGACCGGCAACGCAATCCCTTTTTCGGTCTCTCCGCCCATTCCCAGCAACGGCATCAGGCATTTAAATGCCAGCGCGATGTCGAGGTCGTTACCGCCGACGCGGCAACCGCTGTGACCCAGCAGGCTCTGCTGGCGGTCGGCTTTCTGGCGCCACTGCGGCCCCATCAGCAACAATGAACAGTCGGTGGTACCGCCGCCGATATCGACCACCAGCACGCGTTTTTCATCGCTCAGGGTGGCTTCGAAATCCAGACCGGCAGCGACCGGTTCAAACTGGAAAACCACGTCGTTAAACCCGGCGCGTTTTGCCGCGCGTTCCAGGATCCCCTGCGCCTGGGTATTGGCCTCATCGCCACCGAGTCCCTGGAAGTTGATCGGACGGCCAATGACCGCCTGGTCGATAGTCTGGCTCAGTTGGTTTTGCGCCTGCTGTTTAATGTGCAGCATCATGGCGCACACCAGATCTTCAAACACCGCGACCTGCTGCGGCTTAAGGCCGCTGGCGCCGAGGAAGGATTTTGGCGATTTAACGAAGTACACTTCTTCCGGGTCGTCGACGTACTGATGCAGCGAGGCAAGGCCAAACTGGACGCTGTTGCCGAGGACATCAATGTCTTCATCGCGGTTGTAGCTAATGGCGCGACGCAGCAGGGCCTGGTTTTCATCACCGTTAGTCGGCACCTGATGATGGCGGAAGAGCCATTCGCTGACCGCTTCGCGGGTCGGCGCGGACAACATTGACGGAAGCAGCGTGCTGCCGTTTTCCAGCGTTAACAATTGCGGCTGATTATCGCGCATTACCGCAACGGAACAGTTGGCGGTTCCGTAGTCAAAACCAATAAACATGACCTGAAAATCCCCATGCCAGTGAAGAAGGGGGGCGACTTTAGCGGATTGCCGCCACGGCGACAACTGGAATTTAAAAGCAAGGCCCGTCAGAGGCAAAGCGTCTATGATTGATGCATTTAAGCAGGACAGATGAAGAAGGAGTGATAATGACGCTGTTACCGTGGAACCCACCCTATGACCAGCATTGGATGTTTGATTTTCTGCGTGCGCGTGCGGTGACCGGCATTGAAACCTTCGCAGAAGGGCAGTATACCCGCAGTTTTTCGCTGGCAGGCCACCATGGTCTGATTAGGGTCGTGCCCGATGAGGCGGCGCAAGGATTACGGGTGAGCCTATCAGCGGGTCTGTTGCCGGTGGCGGAGGAGTGCTTTGCCCGGGTGACTCGCCTGTTTGACCTGGACTGCGATCCGCAGCAGGTGGCACGGGTGCTGGGACCGTTGGCCAGCGATCGGCCGGGGTTACGGTTACCCGGTTCGCTCGATGCGTTTGAACAGGCGGTGCGTGCGGTGCTGGGGCAACTGGTCAGCGTGGCGATGGCGGCGAAGCTGACGGCTAAAGTGGTGGCGGCCTACGGCGAGCCGATGGCGGATACGCCAGGCTACTTCCTGTTTCCTGAACCGCAGGCGCTGGCGTGCGCGGATCCCCTGGCGTTGAAGGCCACCGGGATGTCGCTGCGCCGCGCCGAGGCTTTAATTCATCTGGCGCAGGCGGCCATCGACGGCCAGCTTCCGCTGGTGGCGCCGGATGATATCGACGCCGGGATGAAGCAGCTGCAGACGCTGCCGGGCATTGGCCGGTGGACCGCGAGCTATTTCGCGCTGCGCGGGTGGCAGGCGAAGGATATCTTTTTGCCGGATGATTATCTGATTAAGCAGCGGTTCAGCGGCATGACGCCAGCACGTATTGGTCATTATGCAAAACGCTGGCAGCCGTGGCGTTCCTATGCGTTATTGCACATCTGGTATACAGAAGGGTGGTCTCCGACGCAGGAATAGCGTTGTGGGGCGCATACCTCTGGTATCGCCGGGCTGAAATCCCTATAATTGCCGCGTTTGACGGTCAAACGTCACCCTTCCAATACACAAAATCATTCAGAGCGTTGTGTATATACATCCAGGTTAATCAGGTCGCAAAAAAGTTATGACTGATACGTCTCATCAGTGCGTCATTATAGGTATCGCCGGCGCATCGGCTTCGGGAAAAAGTCTTATCGCCAGCACGCTGTATCGCGAATTACGTGAACAGGTTGGCGATGAACATATTGGCGTTATTCCGGAAGACAGCTACTACAAAGATCAAAGTCATTTGTCGATGGAAGAGCGTGTTAAAACGAACTACGACCATCCGAGCTCGATGGATCATAGCTTGTTGTTCCAGCATTTGCAGATGCTGAAAAGCGGCCAGCCCATTGAATTACCCGTCTACAGCTACGTTGAACATACGCGTATGCCGGAAACCGTCCACATTGAACCGAAGAAAGTGATTATCCTTGAGGGGATCTTATTGCTGACCGACGTTCGCCTGCGTAATGAGCTGAGCTTCTCGATCTTCGTCGATACGCCGCTGGATATTTGCCTGATGCGCCGTATTAAGCGCGACGTCAATGAGCGCGGTCGCTCGATGGACTCCGTCATGGCGCAGTATCAGAAAACCGTTCGCCCGATGTTCCTGCAGTTTATCGATCCCTCTAAGCAATATGCCGATATTATTGTGCCTCGCGGCGGTAAGAACCGGATTGCGATTGATATTCTTAAGGCAAAAATCAGCCAGTTCTTTGAATAACACAGACGAATTGTGTAACGTGCAAAGAGAATCTACATTGCCCCTGGGCCCGGAAGGTCTTGGGGCGTCACGCCTTAAAGGAGAGCGCTCATGCGTCTGTGCGACCGAGATATAGAAGCCTGGTTGGATGAAGGACGGCTGGTCATTAACCCGCGTCCACCTGTTGAGCGAATTAACGGCGCGACCGTTGATGTTCGGCTGGGGAATAAATTCCGCACATTCCGTGGGCACACCGCGCCCTTTATTGACCTCAGCGGGCCGAAGGCCGAAGTCGCCGCCGCGCTGGAACGGGTAATGAGCGAAGAGATTGTGCTGCCGGAGGGCGAGGCGTTCTACCTGCATCCGGGAGAGCTGGCTCTGGCGGTGACCTATGAGTCAGTGACGCTGCCGGCCGATCTTGTTGGCTGGCTGGACGGTCGTTCCTCGCTGGCGCGCCTGGGTCTGATGGTGCACGTGACCGCGCACCGTATCGATCCGGGCTGGTCTGGCTGCATCGTGCTGGAATTTTTCAACTCCGGTAAGCTGCCGCTGGCGCTGCGCCCGGGGATGCCTATCGGCGCATTGAGTTTTGAACCGCTGTCAGGCCCTGCGGCACGGCCCTACAACCGCCGTGAAGACGCCAAATATCGCGACCAGCAGGGCGCGGTGGCGAGTCGTATCGACAAGGACTGATAACGTAAGCGGTGTACTGAGGGTGCCATGAGACGAATTCTGACAACGCTAATGATCTTGCTGGCGGTGGTAGTCGCCGGGCTAACCGCGTTGGTATTGCTGGTCAATCCCAACGATTTTCGTGCCTATATGGTGCATAAGGTGGCGGAACGTAGCGGTTATCAGCTCGAACTCGATGGCCCGCTGCGCTGGCATGTCTGGCCGCAGTTGAGCATTCTCTCAGGGCGTATGACGCTGACCGCGCCGGGCGCCGCTGAACCAGTGGTGCGCGCGGACAATATGCGTCTTGACGTGGCGCTGATGCCGCTGCTTTCGCATCAGCTGCAGGTTAAGCAGGTGATGTTAAAAGGCGCGGTTATCCAGCTGACGCCGCAGACCGAGGCCGTACGCAGCCAGGGAGCACCGGTGGTCCCGCACGACAACACGCTGCCGCTGGTGCCGGAAGATAACGGTTGGTCTTACGATGTCAGAAAGCTGCAGGTGGCGGATAGCGTGCTGTTCTTCCAGCATGAAGACGGTGAGCAGGTGACGGTACGCGATATTCATCTGCAGATGGACCAGGATGAAAATCACCACGCCACGCTCGATTTCTCCGGGCGGGTCAACCGTGACCAGCGCGACCTGGCGCTCTCTTTCTCCGCCGAGGTGCAGGGCGGCGACTATCCCCACTCTTTAAAAGCCGATATCTCTCAACTGAACTGGCAGCTTCGCGGCGCTGAACTCCCGGCCGACGGCGTGAGCGGGCAGGGTAGCCTGCAGGCGAGCTGGCAGGAAAATGAGAAAAAAATCAGCTTTGATAATCTCAATCTGACCGCTAACGGCAGCGCGATTAGCGGTGATGGCAGTGTGATATTAGGTGACCAGGCGGACTGGAAGCTCAATCTTCACGCTACCACGCTCGATCTCGACAGCCTGTTGATGCACGGCTCTCCGGCGACCGATGCGGGGGCTGCTCAGCAGGGACAAAGCCAGCCACGACAGCTGCGTCCGGTGATTGCCGATAGCGATATTCAGAATGATTATGCGAGCCTGCGCGGATTCAGTGCCCATCTGTCGCTGGTGGCCGACCAGCTGCAGTGGCGGGGCATGAAGTTTACCCAGGTGAAAAGTGACATCGCGAATCAACTGGGGCTGCTGACCATCAATCAGCTACAAGGTGAGCTTGATGGCGGCCTGATATCACTCCCCGGCAGCCTGGACGTGCGTGGCGATACCTCACAGGCTTCTTTCCAGCCCAAACTGGATAATGTCGAAATTGCGACCATCCTGAAAGCGTTTAATTATTCGCTGAATCTGACCGGGAAGCTCTCTTTAACCGGCGATTTTTCTGGCGAAAGAATTGATGCCGAAGATTTCCGTCGTCGCTGGCAGGGGGACGCTCAGCTGCGGATGAGCAATACCCGCACGGAAGGGCTTAACTTCCAGCAACTGGTTCAGCAGGCGGTGGAGCGTAGCACCAACGTACAGGCTCAGGAAAACTACGATAACGCGACGCGTCTGGATGCGATGAGTAGTGAACTGCAGCTGGCGCAGGGGCAGGTGACCCTGAAAAATCTGCAGGGGCAATCGGAAATGATGGCGCTGACCGGGCAGGGCGAGCTTAATTTGCTGAAAGAAAACTGCGATATGCATTTTAACGTCCGCGTGCTCGGTGGCTGGAAAGGTGAAAGCAAGCTTATCGACAAACTCAAACAGACGGCGATTCCTCTGCGTATCTACGGCAAATGGCAGGAGCTAAGCTACAGCCTGCAGGTCGATCAGGTGCTGCGCCGACAGTTGCAGGACGAAGCGAAACAGCGTCTTAACGACTGGATGGAGCGCAATAAGAACACCCAGGACGGTAAAGACGTGAAGAAGTTGCTCGATAAGCATTAAGCCGCGTTGAGCATCTTGAGTTCTGTTGGTCTGGCTGATTACCCGGATAGCGGCGCTAAGCGCCTTATCCGGGGTACGATTTATGCAGGTCAGTAGCCCCGGTTAGCAGTCGCGCAACCGGGGGAAAGGTGCCAACGGCTGGGATTACACTTCGTAATCGGGCTCATCATCTTGTGGCGGCGGCGGGATAATCTGCACCTTCTGAACCCGGTGACTCTCTACCTGCAACGTCCGGACAATATACTCGCCTACTTTTACCTCTTCGCCCGCTTCAGGCACATGCTGCAGATATTCCATCAACAGGCCCGCGATGGTGTGGTATTCGCGCTTCTCATCCAGCGGCAGGGGAATAAACTGCACGAGATCGTCGAGCGGCATATGCCCGTTGGCCGTCCAGCTGCCGTCAGGGTTTTTGACAATGTCGTGCCGTGCATCAATCTCTTCCACCTCATTCGGTAAATTGCCGGCAATGGTTTCCATCACATCACTTAATGTGACCAGCCCCTCAACGGAACCAAACTCGTCGGCCACAAAAGCAAAGTGAGTCCGCGCATGACGAAACTGCTCCAGCGCGGGCAGAAGCGGGAGCGTTTCAGGGAACACCAGCGGCTGACGGAGCAGCACGCGCAGGTCGAGGGGTTCCCGGCGCAGGGACTGTTGCAGCAGGTCGACAATGTGGACCACGCCGAGCAAATCTTCTTCATTCTCGCCACCGGTCACAACCAGACGGGTGTGCTGATTTTTCTCCAGCAGTTCGCGGATTTCCTCTTCCGGGGCGCTCAGGTCGACATGCTCAATATCGTGACGTGAGGTCATGATACTGCTGACGGTGCGTTGGTTAAGATTCAGCACCCGCTCAATCATCCGACGCTCCTGTGGATTAAAAAGCGGATGATCGTGCTCACTGACCATCAGCGCAGCAGTATCGCTGCCGGGCTCGGCATTTTCTCTGTGCCCACTGAGCAGGGTCATGACCGCTGCGGTGGTCCGCTGGCGCAGCGTCAGGTTCGCAGAGAGAAAACGGCGGCGGTTGAAGAGTGCCAGCTGGTTCAGTGACTCAATAATGACGGAAAAACCGATAGCGGCATACAGATAGCCTTTGGGGATCGGGAAGCCAAATCCTTCAGCGATCAGGCTGAAACCAATCATCAGCAAGAAGCTAAGACACAAAATGACGATGGTCGGGTGGCTGTTAACAAAACGCGTTAATGCCTTGCTGGCAAGCAGCATCAGGCTCATGGCGATAATCACCGCTGCCATCATCACCGCCAGGTGATCCACCATGCCGACGGCGGTGATCACCGAGTCGAGGGAGAAGATGGCATCAAGCACCACAATTTGCGCGACGACGCCCCAGAACCTGGCTCCTTTGCGCTGAACAGGGTTATCGCTGTCTTTCCCTTCCAGACGTTCATTAAGCTCTACCGTGGCTTTAAACAGCAGGAATAACCCACCAAACAGCATAATCAGGTCGCGGGCGCTAAAACTAAGGTCATGGTAAGTGAACAGCGGTTTTGTCAGCGTGACCAGCCAGGATATCGAGGCGAGCAACAGCAAGCGCATCACCATCGCCAGCAGCAGGCCGATAACACGAGCACGGTCACGCTGTGCCGGAGGGAGCTTTTCGGCGAGGATGGCGATAAAAACCAGATTATCAATACCGAGAACCAGCTCAATAACCACTAACGTTACGAGACCGGCCCATATAGAGGGGTCGGCAATCCATTCGATCATTCGTTAAAACCTATACAACATAAGAGTGCCATTTATCGATCATGGATAAGCTCTTGCTAAATTGCAATATATTCCCACGCGTTCAGGTCATGGCGGCGAAGAGTAGGGCGGAGGTAATGGGGCGTCCGAAATATTTTGGTGAGCAAAAAATAAACCAATGGTTTGTTTTTTATGCGCATGAGCTTAATTACAAATAGATTGCGGGTGGATGACCGGGTCTTTATTTCCATATTATGAGACGTGGGGAAAATGCATAACGGCTAATGCCATGATGCAGTTTATCGACCTGTGGGGCGAAAAAGGCAGTATCTGACAGGTATCCTGCATTGCCAATGAATTTTGTACAGACTTTCCAGCTACCTAATTCGGTAGTTATTGAAGTATTTTGTTAATTTGAATTAATTTTTAGATATAAATAGGGTTTAAAGGACGAAAAGAAACAGAGGAAACTGGCGCTTCTTTCAGGTTGCACGCGATGGCGATACTGTGCAGGTACGGCCGTCAACGCTAAGAGATGTTGGTAGTGAATTATCTTCAACTATTCATCGTGTTATACCTGATGTGCTCAGGTTTCCTCACCGCTTCGATAAGTTATTCTGATGTAATACGACTGACATTTCACGGAATTCCGCAATATCTGGCGTTTAAACCACAAGGAAAACTGATGCGACGTTCTTAGGGCGTTTCAGGTATAAGAATTTTCTCAAAGCGGCCTGTCGGTCCTTATACTTTGAGTGTATTCTCTCATTAAACATGCAGTTTCAGAATTTTGCGGGAAGTCGTGCCAACCGCAAACTGGTAATATCACATATTGATATCGGTGATGCTTGAAAGCTAACCGGTAGCGAAAGATTTATCACTAAATGGGTGGATAAGAGAATGGCAAGTTTGAAAGCAGTTATTCCAGTAGCCGGATTGGGGATGCATATGTTGCCGGCCACCAAAGCGATCCCAAAAGAGATGCTGCCAATCGTCGATAAGCCGATGGTCCAGTACATCGTCGACGAGATTGTGGCGGCAGGTATCAAGGAGATTGTGCTGGTTACCCATTCTTCCAAAAACGCTGTGGAAAACCATTTCGACACTTCCTACGAGCTGGAAGCGCTGCTCGAGCAGCGTGTCAAACGTCAGCTGCTGGCTGAAGTACAGGCTATCTGCCCGCCGGGCGTCACCATAATGAACGTACGCCAGGCGCAACCGCTTGGGCTGGGGCACTCAATCCTGTGTGCACGCCCGATTGTCGGTGATAACCCATTTGTTGTTGTGCTGCCGGATATTGTGCTGGACGATGCCAGCGCCGATCCGCTGCGCTATAACCTTGCTGCGATGGTTGCTCGCTTTAACGAAACCGGACGTAGCCAGGTGCTGGCGAAGAGAATGGAAGGCGATCTGTCAGAGTATTCCGTTATTCAGACCAAAGATCCGCTGAATGTCGAAGGACAAATCGGCCGTATTGTCGAGTTTATTGAGAAGCCGGACGAACCGCAGACGCTGGATTCCGATCTGATGGCAGTCGGGCGCTATGTGCTTTCTGCAGATGTGTGGTCAGAGCTGGAGAAGTTGCAGCCAGGCGCATGGGGACGTATCCAGTTGACGGATGCTATTGCAGAACTGGCTAAAAAGCAGGCTGTCGATGCCATGTTGATGACCGGCGACAGCTACGATTGTGGCAAGAAAATGGGCTATATGCAGGCTTTTGTTAATTACGGACTGCGTAACCATAAAGAAGGCAATAAATTCCGCGAGAGCATCAAGAAGCTATTAGCGTAAATAGCGTAATGACATTTGCGAAAGTATGAAAATCTAGAGTTTACAGAAGTATGAGGCGTATAGATTGAGCGCGTGGCATGCTTCTGTAGACAGGTTCAGTGATAAGTTTTTTAATTAATCATTAAAAACATGTGGTTATGATTGATGGCTGGTGCTGTTTCGTCCGTGCAAAGTTAATGACTTCAGAGACATCTGGTTGTGCTATTCGCTCAACCAGGATGCAATGGTCGGAGTAGCACAAGTTTCATGATGACTAATAAACACTTAGTAAGAATTTTCTCGTAAAAATAGAAAGACCGTTGGTTGTCATAACAAAATAAAACTTGACTGAGGTCATACTTACGCATTAAACAACGGTAATGCATGCATAAAAATGTGAAGTTGCCGGATGTGTATGCCCATACCGGGGTCGTGGATAAAGACGTTTCGGACTGGAGAGATCTCAAAGGATGAAGAATTAATGAACTGGCAGTGGGTGTCTTTTTTTGGCGATAGTACCGTGCTGTTACCTAGTGCGGCAGCATTGTTCATTGTCTTATTTTTGCGCAGACCGTCAAGGCTGCTAGCCTGGCAGTGGGGATTGCTGTTCGGTATCACTGGCGCCATCGTTTGTGCATCGAAGCTGGCCTTTATGGGGTGGGGCATGGGCATTCGCGAGATTGACTTCACTGGATTCAGCGGACATACCGCACTTTCTAGCGCTTTCTGGCCTATTTTCCTGTGGTTGCTTTGTGCCCGTGGCACGGTTTCGCTTCGTCGGGCCGCTATTGCAGCAGGCTATATAGTGGCTGGTCTGGTGGGGTATTCCCGTTTAGCGATCCACGCACATTCAACATCGGAAGTTGTGGCTGGTCTGCTGTTGGGGACCTGTGGAAGCGCGCTGTTCTTGTTGGTTCAACGACGGACATCATGTGCCGTTAATGCTCAGCTTTCATGGGGAAGCGTATTGAGCCTGATTATCATTCCCATCGTACTTCTGAATACTGGAACCAAAGCACCGACTCAGTCTTTGCTGGGGGAGATTGCTGTCAGGCTTGGACCGCTGGAAAAGCCTTTCACCCGGGCGGATCTCCATCTGCGGGTATACTGATCGTTTGTTAATATCGAATGACATCAGTGAGATTAATAGATTTCAGTCTCACCGTTAAATTTTCATATTGGTGAAATAAATAGTTGTTATGTCATCCTGAATGATTTTAACGAGAATAGTGATGACGATAATGCCGGTGAGAAGAATCTTAAATAGCCGCATGAGTTTGCATTTTAAGAAATATATAGTTTGTCAAGTGCAATAACTCTGGGGTAAGTATTAATTTTTGTAGTTGACTTGTGAAGGTGGGATTGTTTTTTGTGTTCTGGCTAAGTGCATTAAAGTCATTAAAAACATGGTGTTATGAATGTTTTCTGACTTCGTGTTCTTATAGAATTCAGTTCCAACTCAATATCATTGAATAATCTTATTGAATGACAACCACTTGTCGGATGAGTCACTTTCTATTGTTTTTATGGGCGAATAAGTGTCATTTACACTCCCATTTTACAGCAGAATCTCGTAAACTTGATGCCGCAAAAAATTATAAATAGTGCTTGATAATTAGGCGTGTAAGCCGCTAGTCAAAAATAGAATAAAGTGAAGTACAGTGCATTGGTAGCTGTTAAGCCAAGGGCGGTAGCGTCTGTAAAGCCATAGCGCATAACGCCACAGGCTTATCTCCATCTGTTAGAAATTCCTAAATCCTGCTCCAGCAGGTGATTCTCCTTAAGACCTGTATATAATCGGCTATCGTTCAGTCGCAGATAGTGCTTAATGCTGTCGGTTGTGCTGGGGGACTGGCATGGGAGTAGTACATGGTTTTGATGTGATGGAGAGCAGGACTAAATCGTTTCAACGATAAGTTACTTCATAAGTTCACAGATGATGAATATTGCATCATCACCGTCGAACTTACATACTACGACTGGCGTCCGAGTGCGCTCTCTAACTCATACTCCCCATTGACTCCCGGCATGTGGAAAAGGGGCTAAAAACGGATCTTGTACAATGATGAAAATCGCGCGTATTGCACTTGCTTTGGGGCTGTTGACATCGGTGAGTGCGCAGGTTTATGCCTCTGGTCTGGTACTGAATGATAATGAACTTCGTAACGATCTGTCCTGGCTTTCGGACAGGGGCGTTATCCAGCTTAGCCTCTCGACCTGGCCGTTAAGTCAGGAGGAAATCACTCGCGCGTTAAAAAAAGCTAAACCTTCTTATTCTTCCGAGCAGGTTGTACTGGCGCGTATCAATCAACGACTTTCCTCATTAAAGGCTGATTTCCGGGTCAGCGGTTACACCTCTACTGACCAACCAGGTACGCCGCAGGGCTTTGCCCAAAGTCAGCCTGCGGATAACTCACTTTCTCTGGCCTTTAATAACAGCGGTGACTGGTGGGATGTCCACTTGCAGGGGAACGTGGAAGGCGGTATGCGTATTAGCAATGGCTCACGTTTCAATGCTAACGGCGCCTACGGCGCGGTGAAATTCTGGAACCAGTGGCTGTCGTTTGGCCAGATGCCACAGTGGTGGGGGCCGGGTTATGAAGGTAGCCTGATCCGCGGCGATGCGGCCAGACCAATGACCGGGTTCCTGATGCAGCGGGCCGAACAGACGGCGCCAGAAACCTGGTGGTTACGTTGGATCGGCCCATGGCAGTACCAGATTTCTGCCAGCCAGATGAATCAATATACCGCGGTACCACATACTAAAATAATCGGTGGTCGTTTGACCTTCACCCCGTTCCAGTCTTTGGAGCTTGGGGCTTCGCGCATTATGCAGTGGGGAGGAGAGGGGCGTCCGCAGTCTTTCAGCAGCTTCTGGGATGGTTTAACCGGACATGATAATACCGGTACTGATAATGAACCGGGTAACCAGCTAGCAGGATTTGATTTCAAACTGAAGCTCGAGCCAACGTTAGGCTTGCCGGTGAGTCTGTATGGCCAGATGATCGGTGAAGATGAATCTGGCTACCTGCCTTCGGCTAATATGTTTCTCGGTGGAATTGAAGGGCACCACGGTTGGGGCAAAGACGCAGTTAACTGGTACGTAGAAGCACATGACACCCGTAGCAATATGAGCCGCACAAATTACAGTTATACGCACCACATCTATAAAGATGGCTATTATCAACAAGGATACTCTTTAGGTGATGCGATGGGCGGCGACGGGCAGTTGATTGCCGGCAAAGTTGAACTGGTAACCGAAGATAATCAGCGCTGGAGTGCACGACTGGCCTACGCCAAAGTAAACCCAGAGGATCAATCTATCAACAAAGCCTTCCCGCACTCGGACACCCTAAAAGGGATACAGTTGGGATGGAGCGGAGATGTGTATAAGACGGTGCGTCTGAATACGTCGCTATGGTATACCGATGCGGACCACAGTGATAGTAATGATGTTGGCGCCAGTGCCGGGGTTGAGATCCCATTTAGTTTATAGGCTGAATGCTGTAGCTAGCGAAGAAAAAGATGTAAGTACTGCATTTTTTTACGTGAAGCCATGTGGGAATTGAGTGGTGGAACACAGGTAGCTCAGGAATTAGCAAATTTTAGTTTACTGATGATGTGACATTATGAATAAAAAAATTGTGAGATTTTCGGCATTAGCGTTGGCAATAGGGTTTTTATCGGGTTGTACTATTATACCGGGCCAGGGTTTGAATAGCCTGCGTAAGAATGTAGTCGAGTTACCAGATAGCGATTATGATTTGGACAAACTGGTTAATGTATATCCAATGACGCCAGGGCTGATCGATCAGTTACGTCCAGAAACCGTGTTGGCCCGGCCTAATCCGGAACTAGATAAGCAGCTTAGTAGCTATGAATATCGAGTTGGCATAGGTGATGTACTGATGGTTACTGTGTGGGATCATCCTGAACTGACTACTCCGGCAGGCCAGTACCGTAGTGCCAGTGATACGGGTAACTGGGTGAACTCTGATGGTAAAATTTTCTACCCATATATTGGCAGGGTTCAGGTAGCAGGTAAAACTCTTAGTGAGGTTCGGCAAGATATTGCCAGGCGATTGACAACGTTTATTGAGAGCCCACAGGTTGATGTTAGTATTGCAGCATTTAGGTCTCAGAAAGTTTATGTTACTGGAGAAGTTGCAACTTCGGGTAAACAGGCAATAACTAATATACCTCTGACTGTAATGGATGCGATAAATGCTGCTGGAGGGTTAGCTACGGATGCTGACTGGCGGAATGTTGTGTTAACACATAACGGCAAAGATACAAAAATCTCTCTTTATGCTTTGATGCAGAAAGGAGACTTAACTCAAAATCATCTGTTATATCCTGGTGATATTTTATACGTGCCACGTAATGATGAGCTTAAAGTATTCGTGATGGGGGAAGTTGGTAAGCAGTCAACACTCAAGATGGATCGTAGTGGAATGACGCTGACGGAGGCATTAGGAAATGCTGAAGGAATTTCTCAAAACATGAGTGATGCTACGGGGATCTTTGTTATTAGACAGTTACAAGCTAATAAGCAAGGGAAAATAGCAAATATCTATCAGCTAAATGCACAAGATGCTTCTGCTATGGTAATGGGGACTGAATTTCATCTTGAACCTTACGATATTGTTTATGTTACTACAGCACCAATCGTTCGTTGGAACCGCGTAGTTTCGCAGTTGGTTCCTACGATATCAGGCGTTCAAAGTATGGTTCAAACTACACGCTATATACATCAATGGTAAGTTAACCAATGTTTGATACAATTTTAGTGCTATGCACCGGAAACATATGTCGATCACCAATAGCGGAACGTATACTACGAAAGGCTTTTCCTGAGAAAGAGATAAGCTCAGCTGGAGTAGGTGCTCTTGTTGGAAAGTCTGCCGACGCATCAGCGATAAATGTTGCGGAAAAGTATGGAATATCCTTAGATGGTCATAAAGGCAAACAGTTTACGGCAGAGATGGGAAGGCGATACCAACTAATTCTAGTTATGGAACGGCAGCAGTTAGAACAGGTTAGTAAAGTTGCTCCAGAGTTAAGAGGGAAAACGATGTTGCTTGGGTATTGGAATGGCAACAAAGATATTCCAGACCCATACAAAAAAAGCGATGAAGCTTTTGACTCTGTATATAAATTAATTGAACAGTCTTGCAGTTATTGGATTAATAAACTTGCAGGTTAAAATTAGGTATGATTTATGACATCAGAATTAACTAACAAAGCTACAAACTCGGATACTGATGAAATCGATTTGGGGCGTCTGTTTGGTGAAATAATTGACTACAGAAAACTGATTGTTTCGATCACTGCAGGATTTACTGCGTTAGCAGTACTGTATACAGTACTTGCTACACCAATATATCAAGCAAACGCATTAATACAGGTTGAGCAAAAACAAGGGAATGCAATATTAAATAGCTTAAGCCAGATGATCTCCGGAAACCAACCGCAATCAGCACCCGAGATCGCTCTATTGCAATCTAGAATGATTTTAGGGAAAACCGTAGATGATCTTAATCTTCAGGCTAAAGTTGAACAAGAATATTTACCCTTAGTTGGAAGGGGACTTGCCAGATTGTTTGGTAACAAGGATGGGGGGTAACGATTTCTCATCTGTATATACCTACAATCGGCAGCGTTACACCAATTGTAAAGTTGACTGTAACTGACAAAAATAACTTTATCATTACCGGAGATATGGGGAGCGCTAAGGGTAAAGTTGATGAAGTATTAGATTATAAAGGTATTTCACTGTTGGTCAATAAGATTGATGCAGCACCTGGTACAACATTCAAAGTATCATATATTACTAAGTTAAAAGCCATATCTAATATACAGAGTGTTTTTTCGGTAATGGACCAGGGTAAAGATACAGGGATGCTTAATCTAACTATGTTAGATGCGAGTCCTACTATGGCTACAAATATATTAGATAGTATTAGTCAAAACTATCTTGCACAGAACGTAGAGCGGCAAGCTGCACAGAACGCAAAAAGCTTGGAGTTTTTGGGTCAGCAATTACCGAAGGTTCGGAGTGATTTAGATACGGCAGAAGGGAGGTTAAATGATTATAGAAAACAGCAAGACTCAGTCGATTTATCAATGGAGGCAAAAACGGTACTAGCTCAGATCGTTAATGTTGATAACCAACTAAATCAACTGACGTTTAAAGAGGCTGAAATATCCCAGTTATATACAAAAGAGCATCCAACATATAAAGCGCTTATTGAAAAAAGACAAACTTTACAAAATGAAAGAACAAGACTTAATAAAAAAGTAAGTTCTATGCCATCGACTCAACAAGAAGTTCTGCGTCTGAGTCGTGATGTTGAATCTGGACGTGCAGTTTATATGCAGTTACTTAATAGACAGCAAGAGCTTAATATCGCGAAGTCAAGTGCTATTGGTTATGTTCGGATTATCGATAATGCAGTAACAGACCCTTTGCCAGTCAAGCCTATGAAATTGGTCATTGTTATTGCTGGTTTTATATTTGGTGTATTAGTTTCTATTGGTATTGTGTTGCTCAAAATGTTTTTCCGTCGTGGTGTGGAATCTCCTGAGCAGCTTGAAGAAATGGGAGTTAATATCTATGCAAGCATACCAACATCAGAATGGCTTAATAAAGGAGGGAAAACATTCAGTCAAAAACCACAAAATGAAATACTTCTGGCACTGGAAAATCCCGCAGATTTGGCAATAGAAGCGATTAGAAGTCTTCGTACGAGCCTACATTTCGCAATGTTGGAAGCAAAAAATAATATTTTAATGATATCAGGTGCTAGTCCGAATGCAGGAAAAACATTTGTTAGTAGTAATCTGGCTTCGATAGTTGCACAGACTGGAAAAAAAGTGCTTTTCATAGATGCAGATATGCGTAAAGGTTACATCCACAAAGTCTTTGGCAACCAAAATACACTTGGACTATCGGATGTGCTTTCAGGTAAAGCTTCGCTAGATGATGTAATAACTAATGTGGAAGATGCTGGTTTTGACTTCATCCCTAGAGGGTTGGTGCCACCAAATCCAGCTGAATTGCTAATGCATTCACGATGTGAAGAATTATTTAAGAATGTTTCAAATTTATATGATTTGGTTATAATCGACACACCACCAATATTAGCCGTAACAGATGCAGCAATAATTGGGCAATATGCTGGAACCGCATTGTTGGTTGCTCGTTTTGAACAAGATACAGTGAAATCAATAACAGTCAGTATCAAACGATTCGAACAGTCTGGAACTATAATTAAGGGTTGTATACTTAATGGCATAGTAAAAAAAGCAAGTAGTTATTATAGCTATGGATACAATCATTATGGATACTCATACGCTGATAAAAAATAATCAAGCATTAACCTTATTTTCTCTCTGAATAAGGTCATGACGTAGTATGAAAGTATAGTATTATGCCATCAAAATTTAAGAGGGTATCATGACATATTTCATGAGACATTTAATATGTAGTACGCTACTCATTTTGAGTGATTTTGTTAGTATCGTGGTTTCTATATATTTTGCTTTGGGTCTATTCTCTATTAGTATTGATGAACCAACAAAACATATACAAGATAGTCAGGTAAATGGGTGGATTTTACTACATTGGGTTTTGGGAATTTGCTGTGTTTCATGGTATGGAATGCGCTTGCGCCATTACTTTTATCGAAAAACATTTTGGTATGAGTTGAAGGAGATATTTAGAACTTTAATCATTTTTTCAATTATAGAATTAGCGGTAATAGCATTCTCAAAATGGTATTTCTCCCGGTACCTGTGGCTGATGACATGGATGCTAGCTGCACTATTGGTACCGTTGAGTCGAATGGCAGTCAAATGGTATCTCAATAAATATAACCTATGGCTTAGAGAAACATGGATCATCGGTAATGGTAACAATGCAAAAGAAGCTCATTTGGCGATAAACAGCGAAAGAAATTTAGGTTTTAAAATTGTAGGTTTTATTTCAGGAAAAACTAATGATAAACAAGCTAATGAGTGTATTGACGGAATTAAAGTAATTAATGTAGATCATACATGGCTTAAAAATGTTGATACTAAAATGCAATTTATTGTTGCGGTAGAAACTGAGCAAAGTGAAATACGAAATTATTGGTTACGCCATTTAATGATTAATGGCTACCGCTATGTATCCGTAATACCCACATTACGTGGTATGCCATTAGATAGTATTGATATGTCATTTATATTCAGTCATGAAGTAATGATCTTTAGAGTTCAGCATAACCTTGCTAAATGGTCTTCAAGGCTTTTGAAGCGTGGTTTTGATATTATCGGGTCTCTGGGGATCATTCTAGCACTGTCACCACTGCTTTTCTTTATCTATAGTAAAGTGAAGAAAGATGGTGGGCCAGCAATTTATGGTCATGAGCGAGTAGGAAAGGGCGGAAAATCTTTTAAGTGTTTGAAATTTAGATCCATGGTGGTTAATTCAGCTGATGTGTTAGAGGATGTATTAAAAAATGATTCTGCTGCAAAAGCAGAATGGGAAGCATCATTTAAATTGAAAAATGATCCTCGTATAACAAAAATTGGTGAGTTTTTAAGACGTACAAGCCTAGATGAACTACCTCAGTTATTCAATGTTTTAAAAGGTGAGATGAGTTTAGTTGGCCCAAGGCCGATTATAACAGCTGAATTAGAAAGATATAATGAGGAAGTAGATTACTATTTGCTTAGTAAACCAGGCATGACAGGATTATGGCAGGTCAGCGGTCGCAGTGATGTTGACTATGATACCCGAGTATATTTAGATACTTGGTATGTAAAAATTGGTCTATGTGGAATGACATTGCTATTTTATTCAAAACAATCACCGTTGTTCTAAAAAAAGATGGTGCGTATTAGCGAAAAATAACAGGGCTCTAGCTTATTAAAACGGGGATAACATGAGAAGAAAAATTGTACATTATTTAGTAGTCTTATCGTTCTCTTTAATGTTACAGCCTGTGGCTCGAGGAGTCCAAATTCAGGATATGATTGGCGTTAATGGCTCACCAAATGATGATAAATTAAATGAATTTGATATCAAATGGATTAGAGCCGACTTCTCTTGGAAAAGTATTGAAAAGGAGAAAGGTGTATATAATTGGAAAAAATATGACGAAATGATTATTTCGGCACATAAAAAGGGGTACTCACTTTTGCCAATTTTGGGTTATACCCCTGTCTGGGGAGGTGATGGTAGTCAAGGATCACCTCCAGCAGATGAGGGTAATTGGACAAACTTTATAAGTGCTGCAGTTAAAAGATATTCACAACCGCCATATAATATAAAATATTACCAAGTCTGGAATGAACCTACACGGAAAGCAGGTTTTTGGAAAGGAAGTAATGAGGAGTTTATTGATTTGATTTTTATACCGGCAGCAAAAATTATAAAAATAAATGGAGGAAAAGTTGTTTTTGGTGGATGGCCTGTTTCTAATAGTATTACTGAACTTGTTAGAATATTAAAATTATCAAAAGCATATTCATATACTGATATAATTGATTTTCATTACAGAACATCTAATGCTTATGAAACACTGTATAAGCAATTTATTAAAAACGGGTTAGTATCTGGCATATGGCAGACAGAAATCGGATATACAGATAAACCATATTTTCTCCTTACAGAGTATTCAAAGATACTGTCATGGAACATTAAGCACAATTGGAATGAACCGAATAAGTATAAGATTTTTGGTATCCTTTTTTTCTAATAAAAAAATCATAAAAAATCGATATATGCAAGTGATAATAACAAAAAATATATAACCGATAATGGGAGACAGCTTAAGCTTTTTTTTAGATATATATTCAGGAGGAGAGTTATTACCACTGAAGTATTGGTCAAATGATGTTAATCCAAAAGAAAATTCATTTGCTATAAATGTTAAGGGGAGAAAAATTGTATATGCAATATATTCAAGAAACGATTCTTATTTAGAAAGAAAGGAATATTACATTGTTGCCGGAAATATAAATATACGGGATGCAATGATTTATTGTTCCAATGGAGTTGTCGGGAAATATTCAGGATATACTAAAAACGGCCAAAATTTAGTACTGAAGTTTGATAAAAATATAATAAAGAATATGTGTGGGGATAGTCCTATATACTATGTAGTATTACAATACTAAGCAGCTTTAAACAGGATTCAAAATACGTGAAAAGATCATAAAATATTTGATTGTGATTTCATTTTTAGGGACAGTAACAAATTTTATTCCATTAAGTGTTATTATGTTGTTTTTTATTCCATTATCAGTATTATCTATTTTTTTAATGGTGAATATAAGTTTAGAAAAATTGAGATATACATAATAATTTTATTCATCTATGTCATTGCATCTACCCTTTTTATGCACCAGACTCATTCCTTGATTATGATTTTTATCGAAAAGATGGTAATTTTATAATTAGCTATTTAGTATTATTGTTTTATATATTTTTACCATTTTGTCTTTCTATTGATGTAGATAAACTAATTTCGCGTACACTACCCATTTTCTCTATTATTTCGATAATCGGAATTGTCGCTCTTCCAAATGAAGAGGCTGGAGTCAAGCATTTTTTCTTTGTTGCGCATAATGCTGCAGGAGGTTTTTATAGTCTGATCTCAGGGGTAGCAATAGCATATTATTTATCAACAAAACAAAAAAAATATATGTTATATTCGGGTTTGTTTTTTCTTTGCTTATGGATGACAGATTCTCGAGGTAGTGTTCTTGCAATTTTATTAACGATCGTCTATTGGCGTTTATTCAAATTCAGGTGGCCCGGTACCGCATTCCTCATTTTTCTTTTGTTACAGCTAGCCATAATACTATACACATATCCTATCTGGGTTAAAATGGGAAAACCTCTTTCATATAGTGATATAGATGTCACTGCAGCTGTTAATATGGAAAGGGCTCATACATTTTTGGATAGATTGTATATATTGTGGCCACGTGCATTCGATAATTTCCTCCACTCTATTTTGGTTGGGATGGGTTTTAGTAGTTATGATGATCAATGGGTAAGGTATGATGATATTATCCCATACATATTTAGTATAAAAATGGATAATATTGTTGTTCATACAGATTCACATGCACACAATTCAACATTTGCAATTTTATCCGAATTAGGTATTGTAGGCTATATTTTATTTATATTGTTGTTTTCTCAAATATTAGCTAAAATAAATGAAATGAAAAAATACAACCCCAACTATTCACTAATGCTTTTATTTAGCTTTTGGTCATGTATTTTTTCATCAGGTACAGAGCATAGAATTACAACTCCATCACAGATGGTGCCATTTTTTACCTTGTTTGGTATAGGGTATGTGACATACCTTCATAAAAGAAAAAAGGTTGGTAGCTAAATGTATAAAGTGCTCCATATAAATGATTCCTGGGAAGGGGGTGGTGCTGAGGCTGTGTTCAGGGATACCATCAAAGTTTCACAAGAGCTTGGTATTGAATATGATGTGATTATTTCAGAAGGAAAAAGGAGTTTTTTCACATATATTTATTCAATCAAAGAGTATAAAAAGTCAAAAAAAAATACAATTGTTTAAACCTGATGTCATTCATATTCACAATTATTATCATTATTTATCCCCATCGATTTTGATGGCAATTAAAAATTAAGAAATAATAAGTCCTGGAAAGGACGGGTCGTTTTCACTGCGCACGACTATCACCTTATTTGCCCTAATAGTGGGTTGCAATATTATAAAGGTAATACCCCACACAACTTTGCTATAGATAAAAAAGACTTTAGGTATTATAAGTCTTTTGACAGACGAGGGTTTTTATATTCTACACTAAAATTATTACAGCATTTACTCTGTTATAATATATTGAAACTAAATAAGGAAATAGATAAAATAATATCCCCTAGTTATTTTCTGAAAAAAGTATTCCAGAATTGGGGAGTGTTATGTGATATTTTTGTCATTAGAAATCCCATTGTAGGTTCTACTGAAAACTCATTAACTAAAAAACTCACAATATCTGAGTCTAACAGTATTAAGCTTGTTTTTATGGGTAGGGTAACAGAAGAAAAGGGTATTTTGAAATTTATAGATAAACTCCAGGTTTCTAAGTTTAACATTGACTTTCATATTTATGGGACCGGTGAGTTAGTCGATGCAATTAAAAGCCTAGATTTAAGAGTTGGGCTAAAAATTATATTCCATGGATACATTGAGAGGGATAAATTACTCGAAGAAGTGTCTTCCTATGATATTTTTGTTTTGCCATCGATCTGGTATGAAAATGCACCACTTTCCATTCTTGAGGCTGCGAATCTGGGATTACCTGTGATTGTACCTAACTACGGTGGGCTTAAGGAAATGGCCTCTCTTACTAACAAATATTTTATGTTTGATTATTCAAATAGTAGTATTGATGATTGCTTATATTATGCGATGGAGGAAGTAAATAATAACTTTATTGCTAACCCTAAAGAATTTACATATGATAATTATAAAAAGAATATTATAAATGTATATTTTAAGTGAAACATGGGTTGTTATGAATAATTAAGATTAAATGATGAGGTTATATGTATAATAAAAGTGTTAGTGTATATATCCCTACGCATAATAGACCGGCGTTCTTAAAAGAGCACTAGAGTCATTAACAAAACAAACCCATAATGATTTCCAGGTAATAGTTAGTGATGATGGTTCATCAACAGAAAACTATAAAATTGTAAAAGATACCGTAAAAGAATATAAACTTTCATTTTCAGACATAATTTTGTTAAGAAGTGAAATGCCGCAAGGTGCATGCGTTGCGCGGAACAAAGCTATTAATGCATCTGATGGTTATTATGTAACAGGTCTTGATGATGATGATGAATTTACCTCAACAAGACTTGAGACATTTTTACAAAGTAAATATCTATCGCTTTATCCATATCTTTCTACCGGACAGATTGTTGATGATGGTAATAGTAAAATTAAATCTTTTTTGTACCTTAATAAGGAAACTACCTTACAATCATTACTTTTCCACAATGTAATTGGCAATCAAGTATTTGCGGAAAAACAACAGATACAAAACATTGGTGGGTTTGATAAAGAATTCCCTGCCTGGCAAGACTATGAATTATGGATACGTTTGACAAAAAAATGTGGTACTGGTTTCAAACTTCCTTGCCATACTTATATACTCAATATCAGCCATGAGCTCAATAGGATTACGAACTCTCAAAAAAGTAAAATGGCAGTTGATAAATTTATTGAAAAGCATAAGGATTTGTTAGAAAGGAAACACATTCAAACTTTATATATACAAGATTTAATTAACAGAAATCAACAGCTGGGTATTTCAGAACTAAAAAGATATATGAATATGAATAATTTAATGTTAAGTATGAAATATATTTTTGGTAAAAAATTTCCAAGAGTTAAGAATTCATTTAAAAAAATATTTGAACTTTTGATTTATAAAACTATTTCTTAAAGTTGGGTATATGAATATGAATTTGGATGTCGGTATCATAGGTGATTGGTTCGTAACGTATGCTGGTTCTGAAAAGTGGTATCAGAATTTATTAAAATATATCCTGAGTCAGAGTTATATGCTGTTGTTGATTTTTTAAATAATGAAAATAAAAAGAGGTTTCTTAATAAAAAAATTAACACAACTTTTATCCAAAATTTGCCTAAATCGAAGCAACTATATCAAAAATATCTACCTCTAATGCCATTAGCAATTGAGCAACTGGATGTAACACGACATGAAGTTATTCTTTCAAGTAGCCATGCTGTCGCAAAAGGTGTTCTGACAGGCCCAGATCAATTGCATATAAGTTATGTTCATTCTCCCATTCGATATGCATGGGATTTACAACATCAATATCTTCGGGAAGCAGGTTTGGATAAAGGCTGTAAATCGGCTATTGCACGCTGGATACTGCATAAAATGAGAATGTGGGATGTTCGTACCGCAAACGGGGTTGATCATTTCATTGCTAACTCAAAATTCATTTCCCGGCGAATACATAAAGTATATGGTAGGGATGCAGATGTTATTTATCCGCCAGTTGATATTAATCGTTTTACACTTAACACGTCAAAGAGCGATTATTATATTACAGTGTCCAGGTTGGTTCCTTATAAACGTGTTGATTTGATCGTTGAAGCATTTACACAACTTACGGATAAAAAATTAGTTGTAGTTGGCGACGGTCCAGATATGAAAAAAATCAAGTCCAAAGCATCAAGTAATATCGAAATTCTTGGGTATCAAGAAAACGATAGAATGAATCAGCTTATGCAAAATGCAAAGGCATTTGTTTTTTGTGCTGAAGAAGATTTCGGTATTTCTCCTGTTGAAGCTATGGCCTGTGGTACTCCGGTTATTGCTTTTGGTAAAGGTGGTGTCCTTGAGTCTATTATACCTCTTGGGGAGAAATGTCCAACTGGGCTGTTTTTTGAACAGCAAAATGTTTTATCAATATGTTCAGCAATAAAGCGATTTGAACAAAATATTGATAAATTTAATCCTTCAGATTGCAGAGCAAGGGCTGAATTATTTTCGGAGGAGAGATTTAGAAAAGAAATTTCAGGATATGTAAATAGTAAATGGCTTGATTTTTGCGAGTCCAAAAAATAGTGTATTAACTGTCAAATATTCTCAGTCCTTGATAAGGTTACAAAATGAGCAATTTAGCTATAATACCCGCGCGTGGCGGTTCAAAAGGTATTCCGAAAAAAAATATTAAATCTATTGCAGGGAAACCTCTTATCGCATGGAGCATTGAACATGCACTTCAATCGCAATCCATAGATCGTGTTATCGTAAGTACTGACTCTTATGAAATCGCGGAAATTGCTCTTGATTTCGGTGCCGAGGTTCCTTTTATGAGGCCTTCAGAATTAGCTAATGATAAGGCGGCTACTGAGCCTAGTTTGCTACATTGCATTAACTGGCTAGCGGACAACGATGGCTATAAACCTGATTATACGGTATTGTTGCAAGCAACATCCCCTGTTAGGAATGTTGATTCAATTGATAATGCTTTTGATAAATTAAGATCTAAAAAAGCAGATTCATTGCTTACAGTTTGTGAATTTTGGCATTTTTTATGGGAAAACTCAAACGACCCAATTGCATTGTATGATTACATGAATCGTCCTCGTAGACAGGATATTCGGCCTGAAAATGTAAAGTTTAAGGAAAATGGTTCTATTTACATTACCAACACGGAAATTCTTCTAAAAACAGGAAATAGACTAGGAGGAAAAGTTGCATCTTTTGTAATGTCTGAAGAGGAAAGCTTTGAAATTGATACCCAGATTGACTGGGATATAGTAGAAGTTATTTTACAGAAAAAAATTGAGGGCTGATATATGCTAATCCAAAATAAAATTTCAGATTTTCTCGTTTTCGAAACTGAGTCCGTATTAAAAGCTCTCGAAAAAATAAATCAAAACAAAAACAGAATTGTTTTTATTGTCAACGAGAATGGAAAGCTTAGTGGTTCTTTCTCGGATGGCGATTTTCGTCGTTGGATTACAACCGGTGATTTCGATTTCAACATCGAAATTTCACAAGTAATGAATACAACATTTATATCAAAGAGAGTGGACTCCTCTCTGAAAGATATTGAAAGCTTATTTAACAATGGTGTCAACGTCATACCATTAATTGATGAGTATCGTCGTTTTGTTGCAGTTGCTATTCAGGGTGATCGAGGGATTTCAATTGGTAAGAATATTATCTCAGAAGATTCACCTGCATTCATTATTGCTGAAATAGGTAATAATCATAATGGGGATATTAATTTAGCAAAGCATCTTGTTGATCTTGCTGTTGATGCTAATGCTGATTGCGTAAAGTTTCAGATGCGAGATTTAGGTCAGTTATATAAAGGTGGTGAGGATAAAGATAAGTCTGCTGACCTTGGTGCCCAGTATACACATGACCTGCTTAGCCGTTTTCAATTAAGTAACGATCAGTTGATCGAAGTTTTTGATTATTGTAAATCTAAAGGTTTAACTCCTATGTGTACTCCATGGGATTTAAATAGCCTGCATATACTGGAACAATATGGTATGGAAGCATATAAGGTTGCTTCTGCTGACTTTACCAACCATGAAATGCTTGAAGCTCTTGCGGCAACTGGTAAACCTCTGATTTGCTCAACAGGAATGTGTACGGAATCTGAAATTAAAAAATCTGTAGACTTTCTCAAGTCTTTAGGTGCTCAATTTGTCATTTTGCACTGCAATTCAACTTATCCAACCCCATTTAAAGATGTAAATTTATCTTATATAAAAAGGTTACAAAATATAACTGGCGGCATTGTTGGTTATTCAGGACATGAACGAGGGATTTCTGTACCGATTGCAGCAATTGCCCTTGGGGTTAAGGTAATTGAAAAGCATTTTACGATTGATAAAGGAATGGAAGGAAATGATCACAAAGTTTCCTTACTTCCCCATGAATTTTCAGAGATGGTTTTTAAAATTCGTGAAGTTGAAGAGTCTATGGGAAAAGGGGGGAACGTTTAATTACACAAGGTGAAATGATCAACAGAGAAAATCTCGCAAAAAGTTTGATAATTAATCAAGAACTAAGAAAAGGTGAGATTATTACTCGTAATATGATTGAGATAAAAAGTCCTGGACAAGGCCTACAGCCATTATACATAGATCAGCTAATTGGTCGAAGTGCGATTCGAGATTTTGAAAAAGGAGACTTTTTTTATGAGTCTGATTTGAATGATGCTCCGGTTGAAGCTAGAAATTATTCGTTCAACCGGCCTTTTGGTATCCCTGTCCGTTATCATGATTATGAAAAACTTAAAGTAAAATCTAATCTTGATTTTGTTGAATTCCACTTGAGTTATCAAGACCTAGAACTTAATTTGGATGATTTCTTTACTGAAAAACAATCAATCGGCTTTGCAATTCACAGTCCTGAGCTCTTTATTAATGATCATATTCTTGACCTTGCATCAGAAAGCGACGAGTACAGAAATAAATCAATTAGCTATTTGAATCGAGTATGTGATATTACTAGGAAACTTAAAGAATATTTTCCAAAAACAAAACGTCCTGTTATTGTCGTAAATGCAGGCGGATTTAATACAAAGGGTTTTTTACCGAAAGAAAACACAAAGTTGCTTTATAAACGTGTTGCAAATTCATTGAAAGAAATTAATCAAGACGGTGTTGAAATCATTATTCAGACAATGCCGCCGTTCCCTTGGCATTTTGGTGGCCAGAGCTACCATAATTTATTCGTTGATCATGTTGAAATTTCAAGTTTTTGTGACGAAACTGGTTATCGAATTTGCTTTGATACCTCCCATTCTATGATGGCATGTAATTATTATGGCTGGGATTTTCATAAATTTACTTTAGCCGTTGCAAAATATACTGCACATATGCATATTGTTGATGCATTGGGAGTTGATGGAGAAGGAGTCCAAATAGGGAAGGGGGATGTAGACTTCGAAATCTTAGCACAAGACCTTAATAATGAGGCGCATAATATTCAGTTTATCCCTGAAGTATGGCAGGGCCATAAAAATGGTGGTGAAGGTTTCTGGAGTGCACTGGACTTCTTGGAAAAATATTTATAATGAAAAAATTGGCTGGAGCAGCAATGCTATCAGCAGGTGATATCTTAGGGAAGCTCATTGGCTTCCTTATTTTACCATATCTGACCTCAAAAATGGGTGTTGCGGAATATGGCCTGTTGACTTTATATCTTTCATTTGTTCAAATTCTTATTATTCTTATTTCTTTTAGTGGGCAGGGACTTCTACCTGTCAAATTTATACAGGAGAATGAAAATGAAAGCTTAATATTCAGGAGGGATAACATAACACTGGCTATTCTATCATCGATTGTCTTATATGTTTTTTTTGCGTTAACTAAGTATTGTTTTGGATTTGGTTTTTCATATGAGGATGGTTTTTTTTGTTATATGCGCATCTTTAGTTCAGGCAATAAACATAGTTAATTTATCGCATCTTAGAATTAGTCAGTCATATACACTTGCTTCGTTAGGGCAGTTTTCTCTGTCTGCACTAAATGTTCTTTTTACTATTGTTATTTTCTCTTTTTTAGTGGTACTGCTACATATCGTTTACTTGCTGTTACTCTCTCGTTTCTATTAGTGCAAATTTTTACTATTGCTTTATTTATTCGAAAGTGAATGTGGATTTTAGTAAACGTAAAGGTTCGGTCCAACAAGCCTATAAAGAATTATTACGTTACGGCATATCTCTATGGCCGCACCATGGGAGCTATTGGATTAAATCATCAATAGATCGTTTCTTTATTGCTCATTATATGAATGTTTCTATTGTGGGAGTCTATGGTCTGGCCCTTCAATTATCTTCAATATTAATGCTTTTTTTTAGTGTCATAAACCAAGCTTTTCAGCCTTTTATTTATAGGTATATTAACGATGGAAACTTCACAGCAGTCAGAAAAATTCAATATATCTATGTAATATTGGTCTTATGTTGTTCGTTAGTCTGCTACTTAATAATGCCGTTTGTATTTCCTTATTTGTTTGATAGTAAGTTTAATGGAGCGATGATCTATTTTATTTACTTGATACCAGGGACAACATTTATGTGTATTTATTATATATATACAAATGTTTTGTTTTTTATAAACAGAATAGAATAATTTCACTTATCACGACATCCTCAATGATTGTGCATCTGTTAGGTGTGTTTTTTGTGGTGTTCACAAAAGTTTCTGTAGAGATGTTTTGCATCGTATATACAATCTCAAGTGCTTTTGCATGTTTTGCAACGATCTATTTTTGTAATAAACAGATAAAATTAAATATGAGGGGGGTAATGCTTTATAATATAAAAAATATTTGAAGGAATTATTTAAGTTAATATATAGGAAAGAAGTTATTAATAAGGCCATGAGTGTTGGTGATGGTTTGAAAATTAATTTCCCCACAAAGGTTACATCTAAAACCAAACTAGGAAATAATTTCAATTCTAACGGGTTGAAAATACTTGGTTCTGGTATGGTTACAGTCGGCGATAATTTTCACTGTGGATTTGGATGTGTTATCATAACCGAGAATCATAATCATAATGGAGTCCGTATACCTTATGACTCGAGCTATATTGTGAAAAATACACTTATAGAAGATAATGTTTGGTTCGGAATTAATGTCATTGTATTACCTGGTGTGACTATTGGAGAAGGGGCTATTATTCAGGCTGGAAGTGTTGTTGTCTGTGATATACCTGCGCTTTCTATAGCAGGTGGACATCCTGCAAAGGTTTTTTCCTGTAGAGACAAAGAACACTATTATAATTTGAAACAAAAAAAATTATTCCATTAATGCTGCCGAGGGTTTTAATTTGAAATATTTGGCATATATTGAATCTCCATTGCAAGCTTTTAACTTAATGGAGTATGCTGAAAAGTATAAGCTTAAAATTGACACTGTAATTATAAACAAAAAAACAAGCGTATCAAAAAAAACTATACCCAAATTTTATCTGTAATAGAAAATATTCGGGTAGATAAAATTTTAGAGGTTGATGTAGAGGCTGGGAAAAAAAATATATTTAAAATTAAGGCATTGTTCGATTCATATCTTCCTTGTACGGTTGAACCGTATTCCTTGATTTGCGGTGAGTACCGCTCTATGATCTTTTGGTATATCTGTGGTCGTTTCTCATGCCGGAAAGTGATAATGCTTGATGACGGTACCGCGACATTGCGAATAAATAGAAAAAACAGAGTGTTTAAAAGAACCTTTCGTGATTATATATACAAATTATTTGGGTTCGTTGATGGTTTCATGGAGCCTGTTGTTTTTTTCTCTGTTTATGATATTAGTTTGCTTATTTCTTCAAGAGACACTCTTATCACTCATAAGTATGATTGTTTCAAAAAAAAAATGGAGTCTTTCCCTGTTGGTGATAATGTTGTTTATGTAATAGGCTCTCCATTTATGGAGGCTGGTGTTGTTAATGATGATGACATACCTCCCACACTGGAAATGATTTCAAGATTAAAATATAAATATAAGAAAGTAATTTACATTTCTCACCGAAGAGAGAGAAAGGAAAAATTAGTTAAAATTAGCGAGTATGTGTCTGTTGAAAATTTAGATTACCCATTTGAGTTATTGCCATTAGCATTGGGACGTAAGATTAGCTCAATTGCGGGGTTTTATTCGTCGCTGTTCGATAATATGTATGTTATTTGTGGTGGTGCTTTGACGATTGAGTGTTTTTATTTGCCTAAAAATACCATTAACCCTTCTTGGCATTCATTTGTTTCTGATGTTTATGATAATTATCATAGATATCCAGATGGTTCTTTTATATTTCATCACTTAGACTGAGTGATTTTTTAATCTCCAGTGTAGGTTATAGTATTTGGCTCTGCTGATTTGCCATTTATGAAACCCGTGCGCTTAGATTAAACCTATACACTTATGTGTGTAGATGTTGCTGTTGTACACTTAGAGTTTCACTATGCGGTCAGCAATCTTTAAGCTAATATATTTGGTACATTTTAACTGCGAGCGTGTCGCAGTGAGCACACCAGACAGGAGAAAGTAATGTCCAAGCAACAGATCGGGGTTGTCGGTATGGCAGTGATGGGGCGCAACCTTGCGCTCAACATCGAAAGCCGTGGTTATACCGTCTCTGTTTTCAACCGCTCCCGTGAAAAGACCGAAGAAGTGATTGCCGAAAACCCTGGCAAGAAACTGGTCCCACATTATACCGTTAAAGAGTTTGTTGAATCCCTCGAAACTCCACGCCGCATCCTGTTGATGGTGAAAGCAGGCGCTGGTACCGACAGTGCGATTGATTCCCTTAAGCCGTATCTGGACAAAGGCGACATCATCATTGATGGGGGTAATACCTTCTTTCAGGACACAATTCGTCGTAACCGCGAATTGTCTGCTGAAGGTTTTAACTTCATTGGGACTGGTGTTTCTGGTGGGGAAGAGGGCGCACTAAAAGGCCCATCTATCATGCCTGGTGGGCAGAAAGAAGCTTATGGGCTTGTTGCACCAATTCTCGAGCAGATCGCTGCTCGTGCGGAAGACGGTAAACCCTGTGTCGCCTATATTGGTTCTGATGGTGCTGGTCACTATGTCAAGATGGTGCATAACGGTATTGAGTATGGCGATATGCAGCTTATCGCTGAAGCATACTCTTTGCTGAAAGGAGGTCTGGCACTTTCTAATGAAGAACTGGCAACAACCTTTACCGAGTGGAACGAGGGCGAGCTCAGCAGCTACCTGATTGATATCACCAAAGACATCTTTACTAAAAAAGATGAGGAAGGTAAATATCTTGTTGATGTGATTCTTGATGAAGCGGCCAACAAAGGTACAGGTAAATGGACTAGCCAGAGCTCACTCGATCTGGGCGAACCGCTGTCATTGATCACCGAATCTGTTTTCGCACGTTACATCTCTTCACTGAAGGACCAGCGTGTTGCAGCGTCTAAAGTCCTGACGGGACCAAAAGCTCAATCAGCTGGTGACAAGGCTGAGTTTGTAGAGAAAGTTCGTCGCGCTCTGTATCTGGGCAAAATTGTTTCTTATGCTCAGGGTTTCTCCCAACTGCGTGCTGCGTCTGATGAATACAACTGGGATCTGAACTACGGTGAGATTGCTAAAATCTTCCGTGCCGGTTGCATTATTCGTGCTCAGTTCTTGCAGAAGATCACTGATGCTTACGAGCAGAATGCGGGTATCGCCAATCTGCTGCTGGCGCCGTACTTCCAGCAGATTGCTGATGAATATCAGCATGCGCTGCGTGATGTTGTGGCTTATGCCGTTCAGAACGGTATCCCGGTTCCGACATTCTCTGCTGCCATTGCCTACTACGACAGCTATCGTTCTGCAGTCCTGCCTGCTAACCTGATTCAGGCCCAGCGTGATTATTTCGGTGCTCATACATATAAACGTACTGATAAAGATGGTGTGTTCCATACTGAGTGGATAGGCTAACTTATCGGAAATAAAACAACCTAGTTAATATAGCTAGGTTGTTTTATATGAGGCTATCATAAGTATTTTATATAAGTTGTTCATTTTACTCATTCTTATTTTTAATACTGCTTATTTTTTATTTGGTTAAGTATGTGTCAGTTTTTATTAATAATTTAGATTGAGTAATTTAATTAAGTGTGTTCCGGATGATTTTTATTTAAGACTGGTCATTACCAAGGCCATTGCTTATGCAATTGCGTCATTTTTCTCTGGTATAATTAATTTAAGGATTTTACTATGTTACTTCCTGTAATTATGGCTGGCGGCACAGGTAGCCGTCTGTGGCCGATGTCTCGCGAACTTTATCCGAAACAGTTCTTGCGGCTGTACGGACAGAACTCAATGTTGCAGGAAACTATTTCTAGGCTCTCGGGGCTTGAAATTCATGAACCGATGGTAATTTGTAATGAAGAGCACCGTTTTCTGGTCGCGGAACAACTGCGTCAACTCAATAGACTGTCGCAAAACATTATTCTTGAACCAGTTGGACGCAACACCGCCCCGGCTATCGCGTTGGCTGCGCTGCAGGCAACCCAACAAGGTGACGATCCGTTGATGCTGATCTTGGCTGCCGATCATATTATTAATAACGAACCAGTTTTCCATGATGCTATCCGCGTTGCAGAGAAATACGCTGACGCGGGGCATCTTGTGACATTCGGTATCGTACCCAACACGCCAGAAACCGGCTATGGCTATATTCAGCGCGGTGTTGCGCTGACTGATAAGGAACATACACCTTATCAAGTTGCACGTTTTGTTGAAAAACCTGATCGCGAGCGAGCTGAAGCCTATCTGGCATCTGGGGAATACTATTGGAACAGTGGTATGTTTATGTTCCGGGCAAAAAAATACCTTGCGGAGTTGGCTAAATTTCGCCCAGACATTCTGGAGGTCTGCCAGTCAGCAATTAAAGAAACTGATAGTGGTAGCGATTTTATCAGCATCTCGCATGATATTTTTTACAAATGCCCTGATGAATCAGTTGACTACGCGGTTATGGAAAAAACTGAGGATGCAGTTGTAGTCGGTTTGGATGCCGAATGGAGTGATGTTGGCTCTTGGTCCGCTTTGTGGGAACTTAGCCCGAAAGACGGGCAGGGCAATGTATTGAATGGAGATGCTTGGGTTCATAATAGTGAAAACTGCTATATCAACAGCGATGAAAAGTTGGTGGCGGCTATCGGTGTAGATAATTTGGTAATTATTAGCACCAAAGATGCTGTGTTGGTTATGAATAAAGATCGTTCTCAGGATGTGAAGAAGGCGGTAGAGTTCCTGAAACAGAATCAGCGAAGCGAATACAAACGGCACCGAGAAATATATCGGCCATGGGGGCGTAGTGATGTTGTTGTTCA
Organism: Klebsiella sp. B345; assembly: GCF_051131735.1. NCBI lineage: Bacteria > Pseudomonadati > Pseudomonadota > Gammaproteobacteria > Enterobacterales > Enterobacteriaceae > Klebsiella > Klebsiella sp. B345. Next base: position 1,236,488 of record NZ_CP180443.1, on the reverse strand, counting down.
AACTCCACGTTTTAACGTCAATCGTATTACGGTTAAACCTGGTGGTGCTTTTTCAATGCAAATGCATCATCACCGCGCAGAACACTGGGTTATTCTCGCTGGTACAGGGCAGGTGACAGTAAATGGTAAGCAGTTCTTGCTGACAGAAAATCAGTCAACTTTTATTCCTATAGGTGCGGAACACAGCTTAGAGAATCCTGGTCGAATTCCACTGGAAGTCCTGGAAATTCAGTCAGGCTCTTATCTGGGTGAAGACGATATTATCCGTATTAAAGATCAATACGGTCGTTGCTAATTTGTGTTTAAGGATAAAATAGATGGCGAAGTTAAACTGTTTTAAAGCCTATGATATTCGTGGCGAACTGGGTGAGGAACTAAACGAAGATATCGCCTATCGTATTGGGCGCGCTTATGGTCAATTCCTTAAGCCAAAACAGATTGTGGTAGGAGGAGATGTCCGTTTGACTAGTGAGCCATTAAAGCTGGCACTAGCGAATGGTTTGATGGATGCCGGAACTGATGTTCTGGATATTGGCCTGAGTGGTACTGAAGAGATTTACTTTGCGACTTTTCATCTTGGTGTCGATGGAGGGATAGAAGTCACTGCTAGCCACAATCCGATGAACTATAACGGTATGAAACTGGTACGCGAAAATGCAAAACCGATCAGTGGCGACACCGGTCTGCGTGATATCCAACGTCTGGCTGAAGAAAATCAGTTCCCACCCGTCGATGCTAGCCAACGCGGGACACTACGTCAGCTATCTATCCTGCAGGAATATGTCGACCACCTTATGGGGTATGTCAACCTAGCAAATTTTACTCATCCACTGAAGCTGGTTGTGAACTCTGGTAATGGGGCAGCAGGCCATGTTATTGATGAAATCGAAAAACGATTTATTACTGCAGACGCGCCGGTAACCTTTATTAAGGTACATCACCAACCTGACGGCAATTTCCCTAATGGTATCCCTAACCCGTTGTTACCAGAATGCCGCCAGGATACTGCTGACGCCGTTCGCCAGCATCAAGCGGATATGGGGATCGCGTTTGATGGCGACTTTGACCGTTGCTTTATGTTCGATCATGAAGCGGAATTTATCGAGGGATATTACATCGTAGGCCTTCTAGCAGAAGCATTCCTACAGAAACAGCCAGGAGCAAAAATTATTCATGACCCTCGCTTAACCTGGAACACTGTGGATATAGTGACCCGTAGTGGGGGCGTTCCAGTAATGTCGAAAACTGGTCACGCGTTCATCAAGGAGCGTATGCGTCAAGAGGATGCAATCTATGGCGGAGAGATGAGCGCACATCATTATTTTCGCGACTTTGCATACTGCGACAGCGGAATGATCCCTTGGTTGCTAGTTGCTGAGTTGTTGTGTTTAAAAAATACTTCACTGAAGGCGCTGGTAGAAGATCGCAAGGCTGCATTCCCAGCATCTGGCGAAATTAATCGCAAGCTGAACAATGCTGCAGAAGCTATCTTGCGGATTCGCGAACGTTATGAACCAAATGCCTCATTTGTTGATACTACAGATGGTATCAGTATTGAGTACCCAGAATGGCGTTTTAATCTCCGTAGCTCTAATACCGAACCTGTGGTTCGACTGAATGTTGAATCAAAAGCAGACCAGTCATTAATGAATGAAAAAACTGCTGAAATTTTAGCACTTCTCAAATAGTAATCATTCTGTTAAAGCCATAGGGATTAGTAATTTATTGCACGTTCTTCCTTATGGCTCATTCTTGACATCCCTTAGAGCAAAGAGTAAAACCGCCAGAAGCGTAGATTACAGGGTGGCTAATATGCCGCTGTCCAGTTAACTGATTAAAGTGTGATCGAATGAAAATTACTATTTCCGGTACCGGTTATGTTGGTTTATCAAACGGCATCCTGATTGCGCAGAACCACGAAGTGGTTGCGCTGGATATCATACAATCCAAAGTTGATATGCTTAACCAAAAGATATCTCCGATTGTCGATAAAGAGATTCAGGAATATTTAGCCGAAAAACCGTTGAATTTTCGTGCGACAACTGATAGGCAAGATGCCTATCGCAATGCCGACTATGTCATTATCGCGACACCAACTGACTACGATCCAAAAACTAACTATTTCAATACCTCAACGGTCGAAGCCGTCATTCGCGATGTGACTGAGATTAACCCTAACGCCGTGATGATCATCAAATCGACCATTCCGGTCGGTTTTACTCGTGATATCAAAGAACGACTGGGTATCGACAATGTCATTTTCTCACCGGAATTTCTGCGTGAAGGTCGGGCGTTGTATGATAATTTGCACCCGTCTCGTATTGTTATCGGCGAGCGTTCCGAACGTGCAGAACGCTTTGCCAGCCTGCTGAAAGAAGGGGCGATTAAACAGGACATCCCGACGCTGTTTACCGATTCGACAGAAGCCGAGGCTATCAAGTTGTTCGCTAACACCTATCTTGCGCTGCGTGTGGCCTATTTCAACGAACTGGATAGCTATGCAGAAAGTCAGGGCTTGAACAGCAAGCAAATTATTGAAGGTGTTTGCCTGGATCCGCGTATCGGCAACCACTACAACAACCCGTCATTCGGCTACGGCGGTTATTGCCTGCCGAAAGACACTAAACAACTGTTAGCCAACTACGAATCAGTACCAAACAACATCATTGGCGCCATCGTCGATGCGAACCGTACCCGTAAAGACTTTATTGCGGACTCTATCCTTGCGCGCAAACCGAAAGTGGTTGGCGTTTATCGCCTGATCATGAAGAGTGGTTCGGATAACTTCCGTGCCTCTTCGATTCAAGGGATTATGAAGCGCATTAAAGCCAAGGGTATTCCGGTAATTATTTACGAACCGGTGATGCAAGAGGATGAGTTCTTCAATTCTCGCGTTGTCCGTGATTTGGATGCCTTCAAGCAAGAAGCGGATGTCATCATTTCCAACCGCATGGCGGAAGAATTGTCAGATGTAGCCGATAAGGTCTATACCCGCGATCTGTTTGGCAACGATTAGTCCCTTCTCATGCTCAGAACTGGCGGCATTATTGCCGTCAGTCTGATTCAATCGTTTTTCCTCAAAAGTCCCCCATCATCTATATTTCCTACATTTTGTTCTATAAATCCCGCAGCCGTGTGATGTGGGCTGTAATTTTGCCCAAAACTCATTGCAGGTCCTACTGTGGTCGGATATGTTAAATCACACCTTGTAAAGAGCTGCCGTCACTGAGATGTAGATGCCGGAGATAAGCGCCGGAAGGGTAAAGAAGCCTGCTATGCGGGCTTTTTTTGTTTTTGTACCAACGTTCCGAATGCGGGGCATGCATGGAGTTGTCTGAACTGAGTTTTAATCAGCAGCATGAAAAAAGGCAAAAAAAACCGCAATCTGGATTGCGGTTCGGGAAGGCAGATGTAAGCACTCAGGCGTTGTAATACCCTTTGTACCACTCTACGAAGTTCTTCACCCCGTGATTAACTGATGTCTGCGGTTTAAAGCCCACAAGGTCATACAGCGGCCTTGTGTCCGCGCTGGTTTCCAGGACATCGCCGGGCTGCATTGGCATCATATTCTTCTCTGCCTCCATTCCCATCGCTTCTTCCAGGGCGGTGATGTATTCCATCAACTCGACCGGTGAGCTGTTACCGATGTTGTAAACGCGGTAAGGGGCTGAACTGGTCGCTGGCGATCCATTTTCTACAGTCCACTCTGCATCTGGCTGCGGGATAACATCCTGTACACGGATGATCGCTTCCACTATGTCATCGATATAGGTGAAGTCGCGCTTCATTTTGCCGTAGTTATAAACGTCAATGCTCTTACCTTCCAGCATGGCTTTCGTAAACTTAAACAGCGCCATGTCCGGACGGCCCCATGGACCATACACGGTGAAAAAGCGTAATCCGGTGGTGGGAATGCCATATAGATGAGAATAGGTATGTGCCATCAGCTCGTTGGCTTTTTTCGTCGCGGCATACAGCGATACCGGGTGATCGACCGAATCGTCGGTGGAAAAAGGCATTTTGCGGTTCAGTCCATACACTGAACTGGAAGAGGCATACAGCAAATGCTGTACTTTATTGTGGCGGCAGCCTTCCAGAATGTTCAGATAACCGATCAGGTTAGCATCAGCATAGGCGTGAGGATTTTCCAGCGAGTAACGAACACCGGCCTGTGCTGCCAGATGGATCACACGTTCAAACTTCTCAGTGGCGAAAATTTGCGCCATTTCTTCTCGATCGGCAAGTTCGGTTTTATAGAAAGTGAACAGGGGAGACTGCAGTAGATCCAGACGAGACTGCTTAAGACTGACATCGTAGTAGTCGTTCATGTTGTCGATGCCAACAACCTCGTGACCTGCCTCCAGAAGGCGCTTGCTTACATGAAAGCCGATAAATCCTGCGGCTCCAGTGACTAAAAACTTCATATTCATCCTCCGGGTTGCTTGTTCCCCGCTATATATATTTGCTGATTTTACACTGGCTTGCCTCGGGGGTCATCTGCTTTACCGTTGCAGGATATGAGTTGATGGCATGAAGTACCGCCAGCCATTCTGGGTAGTGGTTTGAATGATTGCCAATGTCTGGAAATTTTATTGCAAATGGTAATTATTATCATGTATTAAATAAGTTAGCCTATTAATAATACCTTCTGTTTTTTATGGCGGCTATCCGGTAGGTCAGGTTTGCAGCAAATCCGGTGGTCGATATCATTGCTCAATATTGTATCTATTTATAAATTTTCCGAATCATTTGTGGAGATCATTCGTTATTACTATGCTAAATAAAGGTGATCTAAATTTTTTGCTTGTATTTCATGTGGTTACAGTTATTTTTTCGATGCGTATATATGATGTATCAATAATGTATATTTTCTTCCTGAATGGATTGATTATGGTTTTTCATTTTTATTCTCTCAGACCAGAGCTATAATGCGCCTGTCATTTGTACATCGTACAGATTCATTATTGCTAAAACTCACTTTCAACCGCGGCAGTTGGTTGGCTGAGCAGAATTGGTGTCGGCCGGATTCGTGTACAGAAGAAAGGTGTAGCGGGCCGGTGGGAGCACAGGTTATTCCACCTGGCTTAGTTCTGCGAAAGATTGAGTAAACCCTTAGCAATAGGTTACCAGCGTTTGCTGAATGGTTTTAAGCGTAGACTGGAATGTAGTGATTACAAGCTGTCGGCAGCGAGATGAATTGAGAAAGTCCTGATGGAAAGGAAGATGCAAAATGGAGAGAGTAGTCGTTTCTTAAGTCACAGTGTGTGCAGAGGGAACGTTTGAAAACAGAGCTATATCCGTTGATATACCTCTGTTTTTAGCTTTTTTGCGCAAAGCTGACTAGTCTGCAAGTGGTGACTTAAGCTTTGTATTCACAGCAAGCAAGCGTCAGGTCCACGTTTCACTGTCTGGTTGACGTTGAGACCGGTGCCGTGATTACAGCACAGCAGCGTTACGCGCTTTGGTTGCGATAGCCAATGGCGGTAGCGTGTCTTAAATTTTTAAAATGTGCCTGAATGGCACTTAACTTATTGAAAAACGAGAGAGAGTATGAAGATCCTTGTCACCGGTGGCGCTGGGTTTATTGGTTCTGCCGTTGTTCGTCATATCATTGAGAATACTCAGAATGACGTGCGCGTTATGGACTGCCTGACTTACGCAGGTAATCTCGAGTCTCTGGCTTCTGTAGCCGACAACAGCCGTTATTCTTTCTCGCGTACGGATATCACCGACGCCCAGAGCGTGGCTCAGCAGTTCAGTGAGTTTCAGCCTGATATCGTGATGCACCTGGCTGCCGAAAGCCATGTTGACCGCTCTATTGACGGTCCGGCCGCCTTTATCCAGACCAACCTGATTGGCACCTTTACCCTCCTGGAAGCGGCCCGTCAATACTGGTCCTCCCTCGATGAGACAGCAAAGCAGGCCTTCCGCTTCCACCATATCTCCACGGATGAAGTCTACGGCGACCTCGACGGCACCGACGATCTGTTTACTGAAGAGACGCCGTACGCGCCAAGCAGCCCGTACTCAGCCTCTAAAGCCGGTAGCGACCATCTGGTTCGCGCCTGGAACCGCACCTACGGCCTGCCGGTCGTGGTGACCAACTGTTCCAACAACTATGGCCCGTACCACTTCCCGGAAAAACTGATCCCGCTGACCATTCTTAACGCCCTGGCGGGTAAACCGCTGCCGGTGTATGGCAACGGCGAGCAGATCCGTGACTGGCTCTACGTCGAAGACCATGCCCGGGCGCTGTATAAGGTAGCGACTGAAGGCCGGAACGGTGAAACCTACAATATTGGCGGTCATAACGAGCGTAAAAATATCGATGTGGTCCGTACGATTTGCAGCATCCTGGACAAGGTGGTGGAGCAGAAGCCGGGCAATATCAGCCACTTTGCTGACCTGATCACCTTTGTGAAAGATCGTCCGGGTCACGACCTGCGTTATGCGATCGATGCAGCAAAAATTGAACGCGACCTTGGCTGGGTGCCGCAGGAGACCTTTGAAAGCGGGATCGAGAAAACCGTTCACTGGTATCTGAACAACACCACCTGGTGGCAGCGCGTGCTGGACGGCTCGTATGCCGGTGAACGTCTTGGCCTGAATAACTGAATAAGGATATAAACCCATGAAAGGTATTGTTCTGGCCGGCGGCTCCGGCACTCGTTTATATCCCATCACCCAGGGCGTGTCTAAACAGCTGCTGCCGATTTACGACAAGCCGATGATCTATTATCCAGTATCCGTTCTGATGCTGGCCGGGATCCGCGATATTCTGATCATTACGACCCCGGAAGATATGCCGTCATTCCAGCGTCTGCTGGGCGACGGTTCGCAGTTCGGGGTGAACTTCAGTTACGCCATTCAGCCGTCCCCGGACGGTCTGGCGCAGGCTTTTATCATCGGTGAAGAGTTCATCGGTAACGACGCCTGTGCGCTGGTGCTGGGCGACAACATCTATTTTGGTCAGAGTTTTGGCCGGAAACTGGATGCGGCGGCCAGCAAAACGTCTGGTGCCACCGTGTTTGGTTATCAGGTACTCGACCCGGAACGTTTCGGCGTGGTGGAGTTCGATGAGCACTTCAGAGCGCTGTCGATTGAAGAAAAACCGCTGAAGCCGAAATCTGACTGGGCGGTTACCGGCCTCTATTTCTACGACAACGACGTGGTGGAGATGGCGAAAGCTGTCGAACCGTCCGCGCGCGGTGAGCTGGAAATCACCACCCTGAACCAGATGTATCTGGAGCGCGGCGATCTGCAGGTGGAATTGCTGGGACGTGGTTTTGCCTGGCTGGATACCGGAACACATGACAGCCTGATTGAGGCCTCACAGTTCATTCATACCATCGAGAAACGTCAGGGGATGAAGGTCGCCTGTCTGGAAGAGATCGCTTTCCGTAACCAGTGGCTGTCTGCGGAAGGGGTGGCGGCGCAGGCCGAAAAGTTAAAGAAAACCGAATATGGCGCTTATCTGCAGCGTCTGCTCAGCGAACGCTAATGGCCTGCCGACCGTCTATACAGAGTATGTAATCATGAAAATTTTACTGATTGGTAAGAATGGCCAGGTTGGCTGGGAGCTCCAGCGTTCGTTGTCTACGCTGGGCGAGGTGGTGGCGGTTGACTACTTCGATACGGAGCTGTGCGGTGACCTGACCAATCTTGAAGGTATTGCTCAGACCGTCCGCCAGGTGAAACCGGATGTGATTGTGAATGCAGCTGCCCACACCGCTGTTGATAAAGCGGAAAGCGAGCGCGAGCTGTCTGACCTGCTGAATGACCGGGGCGTGGCGGTGCTGGCAGAAGAGTCAGCGAAGCTGGGCGCTCTGATGGTGCATTACTCCACTGACTACGTGTTCGACGGGGAGGGGAGTCACTATCGTCAGGAAGATGAGGCCACCGGGCCGCTGAATGTCTACGGTGAAACCAAACGTGCCGGTGAACTGGCGCTGCAGCAGGGTAACCCGCGTCATCTGATTTTCCGCACCAGCTGGGTGTACGCCACCCGCGGGGCGAACTTTGCCAAAACCATGTTGCGACTGGCGGGTGAGAAGGAAACGCTGTCGATCATTGACGATCAACACGGCGCACCGACCGGCGCAGAGCTGCTGGCAGACTGTACCGCCATCGCTATTCGCGAAGAACAGCGTAACAGAGCGGTGGCAGGTATTTACCACCTGGTAGCCAGCGGAGAAACCAGCTGGTATGACTACGCGCGCTTTGTATTTGATGTTGCCCGTACGCATGGCACAGCACTGGCGGTGAAAGAAGTCAACGGTATCCCGACCACGGCCTACCCGACGCCGGCCAAACGTCCGCTGAACTCGCGTCTGTCGAATGAAAAGTTCCAGCGGGTATTCGGTGTGACGTTACCGGACTGGCGCCAGGGTGTAGAACGAGTTGTGGTTGAAGTTTCAGGCAAATAGGTGAACAACTAATATGAATATTATTAAAACAGACATTCCTGAGGTCCTGATTTTTGAACCTCGCGTGTTCGGTGATGCGCGCGGCTTTTTCTTTGAAAGCTTCAGCAGCAAGGTGTTTGATGAGGCAGTGGGTCGTCATGTTGAGTTTGTACAGGACAACCATTCGCAGTCGCAGAAAGGCGTGCTGCGCGGCCTGCACTATCAGCTGGCCCCGCATGCTCAGGGCAAACTGGTACGCTGCACCGAAGGTGAAGTGTTCGATGTGGCAGTGGATGTGCGTCGTTCATCCCCGACCTTCGGTCAGTGGGTTGGCGTGGTGCTGAGCGCAGAGAACAAGCGTCAGCTGTGGATCCCGGAAGGATTCGCGCATGGCTTTATGGCCCTGAGTGAGACGGTGCAGTTTGTCTATAAAGCAACCAACTACTATGCGCCACAGTCAGAGCGCAGTATTCTCTGGAATGACCCAACGATAAATATTCAATGGCCGAACCAGGATGTATTGATTTCCGATAAAGATAAAGTCGGTGCATTGTTCCTTGATGCTGAGGTCTATGAATGAGTTTTGTCGTTAAGCAAACCCGGGAGCTATTTAAGTCACTCATTTCTAATCGGCGGTTAATTTATACATTAACTCGTCGTGAGGTCATTAGCCGGTACCGCGGTTCAGTCTTAGGGTTGCTCTGGTCATTTTTCACACCTGTCCTTATGCTCGTGGTATACACCTTTGTATTTAGTGTCGTATTCCAGGCAAAATGGAGTGAGGGGAGCACGTCGCGTACCGCATTTGCGTTAGTACTATTTTCAGGGTTAATTATATTTAACTTATTTTCTGAATGTATTAATCGGGCACCAACTGCAATACTTGCAAATGCGAATTATGTGAAAAAGGTAATCTTTCCATTGGAAGTCTTACCTTGGGTAAATTTATTCGCAGCATTATTCCATTTTTCAATTAGCTGTTTGGTATGGCTTATCTTCTATCTTGTAGAAGTGGGAATGCCTCATATCACCATTCTTTTGCTGCCATTTGTCCTCCTGCCATTAATTTTGATGATTATGGGGCTAAGCTGGTTTTTAGGTTCTTTAGGTGTATATTTACGTGATGTTAGCCAAATAGTGGGTATAGCCACTATGGTGCTGATGTTCTTATCGCCAATCTTTTTCCCGACGTCTGCGCTTCCCGAGTCAGTAAGGCCACTGTTGTTACTTAATCCTCTGGCTCAATTTATTGAACAAGCCAGAGATGTAATGTATTGGGGGCGGATTCCAGAGATTAGACCGTATTTAGTTGGGTTAATTGTCAATGCAGTAATTGCATGGGCTGGATTCCTTTGGTTCCAGAAAACACGGAAAGGGTTTGCAGATGTCATCTGATAATATTATCGAGATAACAGGGTTAAGTAAGTGTTATCAAATTTATGACTCACCAAAAGATCGTTTGATGCAGATGTTCTTTCGATCTCGTAAACAGCTTTACCGTGAATTCTGGGCTTTAAAAAATGTGAGCTTTTCCCTTAAAAAAGGCGAAACGGTTGGCATTATCGGCCGAAATGGCTCTGGCAAATCTACTTTGTTGCAAATGATTTGCGGCACGCTGACGCCCACAGATGGTACGGTGAAGGTTAATGGCCGTATAGCTGCATTGTTAGAGCTTGGCGCGGGGTTTAACCCTGAGTTTACCGGCCATGAAAACATTTTTATGGCGGCTTCATTGTATGGTTTGACAAACGAGCAAATCAGACAACGCTACGATAAAATTCTGGCTTTTGCTGATATCGGTGACTATATCGACCAACCGGTAAAAACATATTCCAGTGGTATGTATGTCCGACTGGCATTTGCCGTTATTGCTCACGTTGATGCTGATATTCTTGTCGTTGATGAGGCATTGGCTGTTGGTGATGCTGTATTTACCCAGAAATGCATGCGCTTCATCCGTAAGTTTAAAGAGAATGGCACCTTACTATTTGTGAGCCATGATACTCAATCTGTGATTAACTTATGTGATAAAGCGATCTGGCTTCATAAAGGTGAAATGATTTCATCTGGTAAAGCCAAAGCTATTACTGAAAAGTATCTGCAGTATACCTTACAAGAGGTTTACGGAGATGAAACTAAACTTGATGATATTAAAAATAATAAACAAGATGACGTTTCTACTGAGCAACCCCAACTTGCCAATGCTGAAAATACGACTGCTAATGATACCTTCGACTATAACTCTCAATACGGTATTGATAATAATCTATCAGATGCTAATGGCTGGAAAACTGGTGCCGGCGAAATTATCGATGTGTCATTCAGTGATGTGGCAACCGGGAACACCCACCACCTTTACAAAGGTGGTGAAAAAGTCAAACTACGTATCACTGCGAGTATAAATGAGCCATTTGACTCACCGATATTAGGTTTTCTGGTTAAAGATCGTTTGGGCCAGGTACTATTCGGAGAGAACACGTTGCCATTTACCAATAAAAATGCATTTTCTGTTGGTGCGGGTGAGAAGATGACCGCTGAGTATATGTTTACATTGCCTATGTTGCCTAATGGGGAATATTCGATGATGGTCTCATTGGCAAACGGTGACATAAATAGCCATGTTCAGCACCACTGGCTACATGATGCCTTGATAATCAATGTCTCTTCAAGTGATGTACGTTGGGGACTGGTTGGTATTAAGTTTGATGATGTAAAACTGGAAAAAGAATGAAAAATTTAATTGAGCTCTATGATGAGCATAGCGGAAAATCATCAGATAAGTGGGATATCTATCTCCATACTTATCACCAGTACCTTTCCAGTTCAAGATTGTCTGTCAAGAATTTTCTAGAAATTGGTGTTCAAAATGGTGGTTCTCTGGAAATATGGCGAAAGTATTTCCCTGTCGCCGAAAATATCATTGGCTGCGATATCAATCCTGATTGTGAAAAATTAAAGTATAATGACGATGCAATTAAGATTGTTATCGGGAACTCGTCAACTAAAGAAGTAAAAAATCGGATTCAAGATATTGCACAGTCATTTGATTTAATTATCGATGATGGTTCACATGACTCATCCGATATTATCAAATCTTTCTTGCTTTACTTCCCTCTGGTTAATGAAGAGGGGATTTATATTGTTGAAGATTTACATTGTAGCTACTGGCAAAGCTTTGAAGGGGGACTCTATGACCCATTTTCTTCAATGGCATTTCTTAAAAAATTAGCCGATGTGCAAAACCATGAACATTGGGGGGTTGAGTTAAGTGCTGACGAATTCTTACAACCTTTCTATGAACACTATGATTGTGAGCATTTAGGGTCAATTGACTATAGCGAAATTCATTCAGTTACTTTTATAAATTCCCTATGCATCATTCAAAAGGGTAAAGCAAAGTCCAATCTTCTCGGTATTCGACATATTGTTGGCGATGAAGAAAGCGTTGTCCAGGGTAACAAGGCCCACAATGGTACTTATATGCCAGCAATGCAACAGACTCATAATTTTTGGAGTTCATTACCCGTCCATCCAGAAATGGAATGGCAGAAGTTAGTTATTGCAGAACAGGATCTGACTAAAGAAATTCTTTCTCAACAGAAAAGACTCAAAGAACTGCAAAACCATATAGGAAAACAAGAACAGCATATTCAAGAAGTTAATGCAGTACTTGAAGAAAAAGAACATCTCATCCAACGCCTGAGCTTTGATAATCAGGCGTTACGGGAATCAACGAGTTGGCGTATAACCAAACCGATACGCTTAGCCATGCTTAACCTCCGTCGGGCAAAAAAAGCGGCCAAAACTGTTACTCATGTGACGAAAACTCACGGTATTGCTTATACCTACAAAAAAGGGATGGCGGTATTTAAGCGTGAAGGTATTTCGGGCGCATTACAGCGAATCAGGCATGTCGCGGCATTCCAGAGTATGCAAGCCGTGCGCGTTCAGAAGGCATTACCAGCAGTTAGTCTCGATGCCACTAAGATACTGAGCCTGCGGGTATTGATCATTGCAGAGCTATCGATACCTCAGTGTCGTAAGTATCGTGTTGATCAGAAAGTTGAATTATTTAAAAATCTCAATATACCTGTAACAGTACTTAATTGGCATGACTGGCAGTCATGTATCGATGCGTTACAGAGTCATTCCTTAATTATTTTTTATCGCGTACCAGCATTTGATAGCGTTCATCGTATTTTTGATGAGTGTGACAGGCTTAATCTTCCAACGTACTGGGAAGTCGATGATCTTATCTTTGATGCTGAAGTGATGAGGAATAGCCGTACCTTAAATGAGCTGGATAAAGACGTCTTCCAGGGGTTACTGGATGGTGCTCATTTATATAAATCGGCAATGTCACGTTGCAAGTTTGCTATCGCCTCGACGCCTCATCTGGCAGAAGAAATGGTCGCTGCCGGTGTGAAACATGCGTTTGTTGTTGAAAATGCGCTTGATCCAGAAACCGTGGTGACAGCCTCTTCATTGCCAGAAACACGAAAAAGTAATGACGATAATATTATCCGAATCGTCTATGGTTCTGGAACCAGCACGCATAACGTTGATTTTCTTGAAGCTTCTGATGCGATTCTGACAATTCTTAAAAAGCATAAAAATGTTCATTTCCGTTTGATTGGAACTTTAGGGTTACCAAAAGAATACGATGTTGTGCAGGCGCAGATAGAAAGAATAGAATTCTGCCCGTATACTGATTACCTGAAAATTCTCAATGAATGTGATATTAGTATCGCACCGTTGGAAAACTATGTATTTAATGATTCAAAAAGTAATATTAAATACATTGAGGCTTCCATTTTAGGTATTCCATGCATTTGTTCACCGCGACCTAATTTTTCCAACGTTATTAATCATGGCGAAAATGGTTTCTTGTGTGATGGCACGGAACAATGGGTATCAGTTATTGAGACATTAATAGATTCTGCCGAGTTACGTCATGCTGTTGGTCTGCAGGGTAAACAGACAGTCCTTGCTCGTTACTCCCAGGAATTTATCGCCAAAAATCAAGTTATGCCGCTGGTTGATGACTTTAATCATCCAGTGGAAACGGCTAAAAAGCAGATTTTATCTGTAAACTGCTATTACGGACCACGTTCTTTTGGTGGTGCGACAGTTGTTGCTGAAGCACTAAATAAACGCTTAAATACCAATGAACAGTTTGATATTCATGTGTTTACGGCGTTAAATCAAGATTATGGTCAGCTAAATAAACTGCGTCGCTATGAATTTGATGGGCAAGACTGTTATGGGATGGTTATCCCGGACGTATTGCCGTCGAAGAAGCAGATCGTGAATAATGACATCGATGCGGAATTTAAACATGTGCTCGATTTAGTCAAGCCAGACCTGGTGCATTTCCACTCGATTCAAGGACTCGGCGTTACGATGCTTGATATCTGTCATCAGCGTAATATTCCTATTGTTGTTACTGCCCATGATTACTGGTGGCTATATGAACATCAATTCATTTTGAGCTTTGATGAAAAACATAAGTTCAGGGGTTTGAGTAAAAAAATAGATAGTGCTCAGCATCTTGATGATAACGATGACTATTATCAGATGAAGAAAAGAAGTTCATTAAAACTTGCAGATGTCATACTTGCGCCAAGTCTGTTCACCTCAGAGGTGTATAAAAGCGAAGGCTTTGACAATGTTCGCCTAAATAAGAACGGCGTCGCTGCGCCTTCTTCAGAACGAGTACGTCAACCTCATCAACCGTTGAAGTTTGGTTACGTGGGCGGAAACACGAATATCAAAGGTTTCCATCTGATCAAGAAGGTATTTTCTAGCATTCCGGCAAGTCAGGCGTGCTTAGTCATCGTTGATAATACGCTCAATCTTGGTTTCCCATCGTTTAGTCCGGACGATCTTGCTGGTATCAATTCTGTTGAGGTTGTGCCGGCATTTACTCAAGCTGAAATTGATGATTTTTATGCCGGGATTGATGTTTTACTCTATCCAACACAATCCAAAGAGAGTTTTGGCTTGACCGTTCGCGAGGCCCTTATCCGTGATGTATGGGTCATTACCAGTGATGCTGGTGGGGCGGCAGAGGATATCATTGTTGGTGAGAATGGTTTAGTGATTCCCTTCAATAATGAAAGTAAAGATCTATCTAAGGCTGTATCAGAAACGATTGAATACTTTGCGAAGAGAGATCCTGCCAGACCTCTCACTCTTCCTCATTCGCACATTCGAAATTTTGATGAGCAATGCGAAGAGTTGTCTTCAATTTATTTGGATGTTTTAAAGTAAAGGGCCTTTGGCCCTTTTATGGATATTACTTGTGAGTAACGAAATCCTTGCAATCACAGTAACATTTAATCCTGAAATTGAACGTTTAGATACACAGATTCGACAATTAGATAGCAGCGGTGTTGATATTTTGATTGTCGATAATGGTTCAGACAACAGCGCTGAGGTTTCAGCGCTGTTGAAGCAAGAATCAGCCACTCTGAATCTTCGTTTAATTGGTAGCAATGTTGGGATTGCGACTGCTCAGAACCATGGGATTGAGTATGCCAGGGCACAAGGCTACAGGTATGTTCTCTTAATGGATCAAGATAGTGTACCTTCCGACGATATGGTTGATACACTTTATCATGCGCTTCAGCAACACGATGATGCTGCTGCCGTTGGCCCTGTATTTATTGATAGCAATGGGGCCAAACGTTCTCGCTTTATTCGCGTAGAGGGGCTTCGGGTAAATAAAGACCTTGAGGCCGATAGTACAGGATGTGTCGATGTTGACCATTTAATAGCCTCCGGCTCATTAATACCAGTCGAGGTTTTTGAAAAAATTGGCGGCATGGACGACTCGCTGTTTATTGACTATGTTGATGTTGAGTGGTCACTACGTGCACGCCATCAAGGTTTACGCTGCTACGGTGTATTGAATGCAGGTATGACGCATTCATTAGGTGAGCGTCGGGTTACCGTCTTCAATCGTAATGTGGCTATCCATGCTCCTGTGCGTCATTACTATCAGGTGCGTAATGCAATATTGTTGTATAAACGAAATTATATCCCGGTTAACTGGAAGGTTGTAGACGCCTATAAGTTAGTTGCTAAGTTAGCTGTTTTTATTCTCTCAGCTGAAAATAAAAGCTCGGAGATAAAAATGATTTCAAAGGGGTTTCTTGATGCTTTCAGGAATATCAGCGGAAAATATAAGTGATAGCTGCAGTGGGTATAATGTTGTGGACAAAGTAGTATCTGTAAAAATCTCAATTGTTACTTATTATATCGATGATGATATATTTCCATTAATAGAGTCATTTCTAATCGCAGCACAAAAAACACCCTATTTGAACTATAAAATTGCGATTGTTGAAAATGGCTATAAAGAAAAAACAGAAATACATCGGCAGGTTGAAACGAAATATCCATTTTGCACTGTTACCATTACAGGTGAGAATTTAGGGTATGGCCGCGCTCATAATTTAACCATCGATTCAGACTTTGATTATCATCTGGTTTTAAATCCTGATGTCGAGTTTGCTCCTGATTCTTTACGTGTGGCATTCGAATTTATGGAAAGCAATAAGCATTGCGGATTGCTATCACCACAGTGCCACTGGAGAAATGGTGACCGTCAGTATCTGTGTAAAAGATATCCTGATGTATCTGTTCTGTTGATTCGCGCTTTTGCACCAAAAGTTATTCAGGAGATGTTCCGAAAGAAGCTGGAATATTATTGCATGAAGGATGAAATGCAGGCTGAAACCATTCTATGGAATCCGCCAATTGTCACTGGTTGCTTTATGCTTTTTAGAACCTCCGTGCTGACAGCTTTAGGCGGCTTTGATAAAGATTTCTTTTTATATTTTGAAGATACTGATTTAAGTTTAAGAGCCACTAAAATGACTGATGTAGCCTATGTACCTGAAGTCAGGATGCTGCATCATGGTGGAAATGTATCGAGAAAAGGAATTAAACATATTCTCTTCTTTACGTCATCAATGGTGAAGTTTTTCAGTAAACATGGTTGGAAAATAGTATAGTTTTAATTTTTATATATATTGTATTCTTGAGTGAAGCCTAAAGTTAATGTTTTTAGAAGTCTGTGGTTTATAATTTTATTAATAATTAGTTGAAATATTATATTAATTTTTAAAGGAAAATATAATGCTTTACCGTGGGTTGAGTGTTGCTTTGATTGTTCCGTGTTATAACGAAGAAAAAACGATCTACCAGGTGGTCAGCGACTTTAAACAGCAAATGCCTGAAATTGACACTTACGTTTTTGATAATTGCTCAACTGATAATACACAGAGTGAAGCGCTGCGGGCTGGTGCTCAGGTCATTAGTGTTAAACAAAAGGGTAAGGGAAATGTTGTAAGACGAATGTTCGCGGATGTTGATGCGGATGTATATGTCATGGTTGATGGCGATGCCACTTATGATGCTACCTCTGTCAATGCGTTAGTTGATGAGTTAATTGATTCACGACTGGATATGGTTGTCGGTTGCAGAAAAGTTATTGCGGAAGAAAATACTAAGGCCTATCGATTAGGGCATGAGTTTGGCAATAAATTATTAACCCAAAGCGTTACGCAGATCTTTGGTGGTCAATTCACTGATATGCTTTCAGGTTATCGGGCATTTACCCGCCGATATGTAAAATCATTCCCGGCATTATCAAAAGGCTTTGAAATTGAAACTGAACTGACAGTTCATGCCCTTGAATTACGCATGCCGTATGGTGAAATCATCACTGCGTATGGAGAAAGGCCTGAAGGTTCGACCAGCAAACTTTCAACTTATAAAGATGGTTTTCGGATCTTAAAAACTATTTTCAGACTGTTTATGAGAGAAAAGCCGCTCTTCTTCTTTACTATTATTGCGATGGTGCTGTTTATCACATCAGTGACGCTTTCTTTCCCTGTGTTTGCCGAATATTTCGAGACTGGCCTGGTTCCGCGTCTTCCAACGGCAATACTTTCAGCATTGTTAATGCTGGCAATGTTCTTATCAATCGCCTGTGGCCTAATTCTGGACAACGTTAACATCGGTCGACATGAAAGCAGAAGATTAGCATATCTGATGATCGCGAACATTGATAGGAAGTAAAATGACCTCAATCCAAAAGGAGTTCATTAAATTTGGTCTGGTAGGGATAGCTGGCTTTGTTGTTGATGCTGGCTTCTTATATTTATTGAAGTCACCGTTGGGTCCTTATCTTGCTCGGCTATGTTCCTTTTTTTGCGCCGTTTGTGCCACATGGATCTTAAATCGGACATTTACCTTTAATATTGCTGCCAGACCGAAAAATATTTTCAGAGAATTTATCAGCTACGTGATGAGTATGCTGATTGGGGGAGGGGTAAACCTCGCTGTTTATTCTTTGGTAGTTGTAATGCTAGGTAAGTCAGCAGGGTATCTGTTAATTGCTCTTGCATTAGGAAGTATTGCAGGAATGGTCTTTAACTTTGCAATTTCAAAATTATTAATATTTAAGGCAAGATAAGATGGGTTTGCGACAGAAACTGTGTTTATCCGGCATATTTGCGCTATTGATGATTTGTTTATCATGGGTTTTAATCGTAAAACCTCCATTTGGTTCTCCTGATGAGCTAAATCACACGGCGAGAGCTTATGGGATTTTGAACGGATACATGTTATTAAAGCCTGTAGGTGATGATGGCACTTCAGGTACTTATGTTGATCAAACCTTGTTTGATGCTGCAAAAATATATCGTGATGAAATCGCTGATTCTGGTGATGCAAGATCATTTAATTCCGGCATCGAAAAGATGAAGGAACTGAAATGGTCAGGACATGATTCTGCTATTCAAATCCCTAATGTTACGTTTTATGCTCCGCTTGTCTATTTTCCACAATCGCTGGCCTATGCTGTTGGCAAGGTCTTTGACATTAATTTCTATACTACATATGTAATCAGCAATTACTTAACATTTGCCGTTTGTATCGCATTATTGTTTATTGCATATTTTATCTATCCCATACCACCACTGGCTATGTTTTTCATTACTATGCCGATGATGGCTTATCAATTAATGTCACCAACGATCGACGGAATAAGTGTTGCATTAACAGTTCTGGCACTTTCAATCCTCTTCAAGCTTGAGAAAAATCCTCATACTGAAAAATATTTGTCATTATTGATTTTGATGTCAGTGTGTATTTTTGCTTCGGCAGGTAGTCGTGCTAACTTGCTCCTGATGTCGTTCATTCCACTGTGGTTATTTTATTCTAATAAAAAGAAATCAAATCTGATATTATTTGTATTGCTGATAATATCAACGTTCGGTTGGACAATTTTTAATATCGTCAGCGTTCATGACTCAGCCATGGGACGTCATCCAGGTTATTCTAATTTTGATCTTATTATTTATTATATCAGCCATCCAGTTGAACTTGTTTCAGTAATTTTTAATACGTTAACAAATGCTGGCCTGGTGACAGGTTATTACCATTCGTTTATAGGTGTTCTTGGCGCTCTGGATGCTCCGATAAAAGACAATCAACGAAACGTATTCACAATATCGATGTTGTTTATCTTTTTATCGTCTTTGATTATTCGCGGGAATAATCGATTTGGGAAATTTGAAGTTTTTATTATCCTGTTAGCATTATCTGGAGCATTACTTATCTTCCCGGCACTTCTTGTGCAATGGACGTCATTCCCTGCGACGTATATTGATGGTGTCCAGGGCGTTATTTTATCATTCCTGCAATTATCTTTGGTTATGCATTTTCTGTTAATGCAAAATATCAAAGTAAATACCTGTTTTTAATTTTATTATTGGCGGTCTTTTCGACCTATACGGTTCACTCTAGCATGACTCACCGCTACCTTAGCTCACAGGTGAAGTTGCCGCATTCCAGTGAAATATCCAGCGTTGCTGAAATTAAAAATATTAAGGCAGATGAGGTTGCCCAGTATCATCTGGATGTGCCTGAAGGTTCGGTTAAGTCACTCTCATTTTACATGGCAAATTATAATAATGCGAGCAAAGGGAATGCTTCGCTGAATGCATGCAGTGGTGACGAATGTGTTGAGACCAGTTTGAATATTAATAATATGGTGGATAACTCATTTGTTGAGTTTAAGTTCAACAAACCACTTAATATTGTCAACCATGATTTGCAATTACAGTTTAAATTCGTTCCTGAAAACGGCAGCCAGCCATTAGTGATCTGGGAATTTAAGCGTAACTCAGATGGTGCGAAATTGCCTAAGATGGTGATCGATTATTATTGACACGGTTTTAGAGTGTCTAATGAAGATACGTGAATTTGTGCCCTTTTAAAATACAGTTGCTTGTTGTTTATTAAAGGATGTTGGGCTTGCCCCAACATCCTTTTTTCTTATTTATGCCGGCTACGCAGGTTCTCTACCACCGCCGTCAAATCCAACCCCTGATCCTGCAGCAGCACCAGCAGGTGATACATCAGATCCGATGCCTCGTTTTTCAGCTCAAACTGGTCGTGCACCGTTGCCGCCAGCGCCGTTTCCACGCCTTCTTCCCCGACTTTTTGCGCAATACGCTTAGTGCCGCTGGCGTACAGCTTGGCGGTATAGGAACTTTCCGGGTCAGCATGTTTACGCTCGGCCAGCAGCTGCTCGAGCTGGTACAGGAACAGCCACTGGTGGCCAGCCTCGCCGAAGCAGCTGGACGTGCCTTTGTGGCAGGTTGGGCCGATTGGGTTTACCAGCACCAGTAGGGTATCGTTGTCGCAATCCGGCGTGATGCTCACCACGTTCAGAAAGTTGCCGGAAGTTTCCCCTTTGGTCCACAGACGCTGCTTAGTCCGCGACCAGAAGGTGACTTTCCCGCTCTCTTCGGTCTGCGCCAGCGCATCCTGATTCATGTAGCCCAGCATCAGCACTTCGCCGGAAATGGCGTGTTGCACGATGGCCGGCATCATACCGTCGGTTTTTTCCCAGTCCAGCTGTTCACTTAACATACCCTAATCTCCACGCCCTGTGCTGCCAGGTACGTTTTCAGTTCACCAATATTAATAATCTGTTTGTGGAACACCGAGGCCGCCAGCGCACCATCGACGTTGGCATCGCGGAACGCCTCGAAGAAGTGTTCCATGGTGCCCGCACCGCCAGAGGCGATCAGCGGCACACGGCAGACGGCGCGCACTTTCTTCAGTTGCTCAAGATCGTAACCGTTGCGCACGCCGTCCTGGTTCATCATGTTGAGGACGATCTCGCCGGCGCCGCGCTTCTGTACTTCCTGCACCCAGTCGAGGGTTTCCCACTGGGTGACCCGGGTACGGCTCTCATCGCCGGTATATTGATTGACGTGATACTTGCCGCTCTCGGCATCAAACCAGGTATCGATACCCACCACAATACACTGCACGCCAAAGCGGTCGGCGAGGCGGGTAATCAGCGTCGGATCCGCCAGCGCCGGGGAGTTAATCGAAATCTTATCCGCGCCGAAGGAGAGGATCTGCGCCGCATCTTCCAGCGACTTAATCCCGCCGGCAACGCAGAAAGGAATGTCGATCACTTCCGCGACCCGCGACACCCAGCTTTTATCGACCACCCGGCCATCGCTGGAGGCGGTGATATCGTAGAACACCAGTTCATCGGCGCCTTCGTCGGCATAGCGCTTTGCCAGAGGGACGATATCGCCAATGATTTCATGATTACGGAACTGCACGCCTTTCACTACCTGACCATCGCGAACGTCGAGGCAGGGGATTATCCGTTTTGCCAGCATTGAATGGCCTCCGTTACGTTGAATTTCTCTTCCAGCAGTGCACGACCGACGATCACGCCGCGCACGCCGGTTCCGCGCAGCGCGGCAATATCATTCAGATCGCCAATGCCGCCGGAGGACTGGAATGCCACCTGCGGGTAGCGGGCGCACACTTCTTCATACAGCGACACGTTCGACCCGGCGAGGGTCCCGTCGCGAGAAATATCTGTACACAGGACGTGCTGCAAACCGACCGGCAGATAGCTCTCAACCAGCTCTTCCAGGGTTACGCCGGAGTTTTCCTGCCAGCCGCTCACGGCCACCTGTTTATTGCCCTCGTCATCGATGCGTACGTCCAGCGCCAGCACCAGATGCTGCGGACCAAAACGTTTGAACCAGCCTTTGACGACGTCAGGGGACTTCACCGCGGTTGAACCGACCACCACGCGTGCGACGCCGGCATCCAGCAGCGCAGCGACGTCTTCTTCCGTGCGCACGCCGCCACCGACCTGCACCGGCACATCAACGCCGGCCACTAACGTTTTCAGCAGGGCGATCTGGCGCTTCTGCGGGTCTTTCGCGCCGGTTAAATCCACCAGATGCAGGACTTCTGCACCCTGCGCGGCGTAGGATTGCAGCCGCGGCAGCGGATTGTTGCCGTAGTCGCGTTGCTGGCCGTAATCGCCTTGATGGAGACGGACGACGGTGCCGTCAATTAAATCTAAAGCCGGGATTATCATCACATCTCCAGGAAGTTTTTCAGCAGCTGCGCACCGGCGCTGCCCGAGCGTTCCGGGTGGAACTGGACGCCAAAAAAGTTATCTTGCTGCACCGCGGCGGTGAACGGTTCGCCATAGTTGCATTGCGCGATGGTGTAAGGATTCACCGGCATCGCATAGCTGTGGACGAAGTAGAAATAGGCGCCGTCATCGATGCCGCGGAACAGACGATTTCCCGCCTTCGGATAGACACGGTTCCAGCCCATATGCGGCAGCGGCAGACCGTGGTCGGTCATTTTCGGCACATCTTCTTCGATGATGCCCAGCAGATCGACGCCATTGCTCTCTTCGCTGCGACGCCCCAGCAACTGCATGCCGAGGCAAATACCGAGCACCGGCTGGGTGCAGGCTTTCACCAGCTCAATCAGCTCGCGCTCGCGCAACTGGTCCATCGCCGCCTGCGCGGTACCAACGCCGGGTAAAAACAGCTTATCGGCACGCAGCACCACATCCGGGTCGCGGCTGACCGCTGGCTCATAGCCGTGGCGTCCGATCGCTGACTTAACCGAGTTGAGGTTGGCGCAGCCGGTATCGAGGATCACCACGTTCATCACAGCACTCCTTTCGAAGAGGGTAGCGTATCGCCCTGAACGCGAATCGCCTGACGCAGGGTACGACCAAAGGCCTTAAACAGGCTTTCGACGCGATGATGGTCGTTTTTGCCCTTGGTTTTCAGGTGCAGCGTCACCGCCATGGTGTAGGAGAGCGAGCGGAAGAAGTGTTCAACCATCTCGGTGCTCAGGTCACCCACGCGCTGATAGGCAAAGTCGGCTTTATATTCCAGGTGCGGGCGCCCGGAGATATCCAGCGCACAGCGGGCCAGACATTCGTCCATCGGCAGTACGAAACCAAAACGGTTAATCCCGCGCTTATCGCCCAGCGCCAGCTTCAACGCTTCGCCCAACGCCAGGCCGGTATCTTCCACGGTGTGGTGATCGTCAATGTAGAGATCGCCACCGACGTTAATCTCCAGGCGGAAACCGCCGTGGGTAGCGATTTGATCGAGCATATGATCGAAGAAACCGACGCCGGTATGGATTTTGCTGCCGCCTTCGCGATCCAGCCAGACTTTCACATCTACCTGAGTCTCTTTGGTGACGCGCTCGACGTGGGCGTAGCGATCGCGGCGGGTCAGTTGCTCGCAGATCGTCGGCCAGCTCAGGGTCTCGCGGTCATAGCGCAGGCCGGTAATGCCCATGTTGTCGGCCAGCGTAATGTCGGTGGCGCGGTCGCCGATGACAAAGCTGTGGCTTTTATCCATCACGCCTTCTTCCAACCACGGCAGAACCAACTGGGTTTTGGGCTTACGGCATTCGCAGTTGTCGGACGGCAGATGCGGACAAATCAGCACTTCATCAAATTCGACACCTTGGGAAGCAAAGATCTGCATCATCAGGTTGTGCGGGCCGTCAAACTCAGCCTGCGGCAGGCTGTCGGTTCCCAGACCATCCTGATTGGTGATCATCACCAGTTTGTAACCTTCCTGCTGGAGTTTCAGCAGCACAGGGATCACCTGCGGCTCAAAGGCCAGTTTTTCAAAGCGGTCTACCTGAAAATCAACCGGTGGCTCAGAAATCAGCGTACCGTCACGGTCAATAAAGAGAAACTTCTGGGTCATACATTCTCCGCAGTCAAAGCGTCAATCACGCGCTGGCTCTCAGCACGGGTACCGATAGTGATACGCAAGCAGCCGCTTAATGAAGGTTGTTTATTTTGGTCTCGTAAGATAATGCCCTGATCCCATAAAGATTTAAATACCGCGCTGGAGGCTTTAAAACGCACGAGAATATAGTTGGTCTCGGCGCCGAAGACCTGCTCTATGCAGGGAATGCCGCTCAGTTGGCTAATCAGGTACTCGCGTTCGGCAACAATCTGCGCCACCCGGGCGCGCATCGCGGCAATGCCCTGTTCGCTCAGTGCCTGGGCGGCAATGTCGGCCACCGGCGTTGAGAGCGGGTAGGGCGCGATGACTTTCATCAACAGCCCAATCACGTCGGTATTCGCCAGGGTAAAGCCGCAGCGCAGGCCGGCAAGGGCAAACGCCTTCGACAGCGTGCGCAGCACCACCAGGTGCGGATAGTCGCTCAGCCAGCCGGCCAGCGTCGCCTGCGGGCAAAACTCAATGTAGGCTTCATCGGCGACCACGATGGCTTTGCCGCGGGTCATCTCCAGCAGTTCCCGCATATCGTCAGGGTTGATAATCTGCCCGGTTGGGTTGTTGGGGCTGCAGACAAAGACCAGCTTCACGCCGTCGAGACTGGCGGCAATGCCCGGCAGATCGAGCTGCCAGTCGGCCAGAGTCGGGACCGTACGGCAGGTCACGCCGATGGTCTCGGCGCTGACGCTGTACATGCCGTAGGTCGGCGGGCAGTAGAGCACCGCATCTTGCCCTGGCTCGCAAAATGCGCGGATCAGTAGCTCGATGCTTTCATCGGCGCCGCGGCTCACCAGCACCTGCTCCGGCTTCAGCCCGGCATAGCGTGCATAATTCTCAATTACCGCCTTTGGCTGCGGTTCCGGATAGCGGTTCAGGGTCTGCTCGGTCAACTGGAATTCTACCGGCGTCGGGAATTCGTTGGCATTCAGCCAGACGTCGCCTTTACCGCCCAGGCGGCGAGCAGATTGATACGGCGTCAACGCACGGATATTGGCGCGGGCTAACTCTTCAATGCTCATGCTTGCTCCTTAAGGGCTGCGACGCGCAGCGTAACGGCGTTTTTGTGGGCGGTAAGGCGTTCGGCAGCGGCCAGAATCTCAATGGTCGAGGCGAGGGCGGCAAAGCCTTCGCGTGACAATTCCTGCACGGTCATGCGCTTTTGGAAATCGGCCAGTCCCAGGCTGGAACAGGTGGCGGTGTAGCCATAGGTCGGCAGCACGTGGTTGGTCCCGGAGGCGTAATCGCCAGCGGATTCCGGTGACCAGTCGCCGAGGAACACGGAACCGGCGCTGGTGATATCGTCAACCAGCTCACGGGCCTGGCGGGTTTGAATAATCAGGTGCTCCGGTCCGTACAGATTGGAGATCTCCACACATTGTGCCAGGTCGCGGGCAACGATAATCCGGCTGGCGGAGAGCGCTTCGCGAGCGGTGTCGGCGCGCGGCAGTTCAGCCAGCTGGCGCTCAACGGCGAGGGCGACGCGTTCACCCATCGTGGCGTCTGGCGTCAGCAGGATAACCTGCGAATCCGGGCCGTGCTCGGCCTGAGAAAGCAGGTCGGAGGCGACAAAATCCGGGGTCGCACCGCTGTCGGCAATCACCAGCACTTCAGAAGGACCGGCGGGCATATCGATGGCGGCACCGTCCAGACGCTGGCTGACCTGGCGCTTGGCTTCGGTGACGAAGGCGTTGCCTGGGCCAAAGATTTTATCGACTTTGGCGACTGACTCGGTGCCAAACGCCAGCGCGGCGATGGCCTGCGCGCCGCCGACGTTAAAGATATTGCGCACGCCGCAGAGCTGGGCAGCATACAGAATTTCATCGGCAATCGGCGGCGGCGAGCACAGCACTACCTGCTGACATCCGGCAATGCGTGCCGGAGTCGCCAGCATCAGCACCGTCGAAAACAGCGGTGCTGAGCCACCGGGAATATATAATCCCACGGATGCGATGGGGCGGGTCACTTGCTGGCAGCGCACACCCGGCAGGGTTTCCACATCGATGCCCGGCAACTGTTGCGCGTTGTGGAAGGTCTCGATATTGCGCACCGCAACCGCCATGGCCTGTTTAAGCTCATCGCTCAGGCGCGCGCCGGCGGCGGCAATCTCCTCTTCAGTGACTTTCAGTGCTTTGACATCGGTCTTATCAAACTTTGCGCTGTATTCGCGCAAGGCTGCATCGCCATTCTCTTTGACGTTAGCGAGGATCTCCGCCACCGTCTTGCTGATGCTGTCGGAAGCGGAAATGGCCGGGCGCATTAAGAGTTGTTGCTGTTGTGCTGCGCTACAGCTGTTCCAGTCGATAATTGTGTTGAAGCTCATGGTCGTTTCCCCTGTCTACTTTCTGAGACAGGCCCGCAGGCCTGTTCCGCCTGGATTACTCCATCATCTTCTCGATAGGCAGTACCAGAATGGAGCTGGCACCCAGCGCTTTCAGTTTTTCCATGGTTTCCCAGAACAGCGTTTCGCTGCTGACCATGTGCATCGCCACGCGCTGCTTATCACCCGCCAGCGGCAGAATGGTCGGACGTTCGGCGCCCGGCAGCAGAGCCACGACTTCTTCCAGACGCTCGGTTGGCGCGTGCATCATGATGTATTTTGATTCACGCGCCTGAATCACGCCCTGAATACGGGTCAGCAGACGGTCAATCAGTTGCTGTTTAGCCTCGGCCATTTCGCCATCGCGTTGAATCAGGCAGGCTTTGGAACGGAACATCACTTCCACTTCGCGCAGGCCGTTTGCTTCGAGGGTTGCGCCGGTGGAGACCAGGTCACAAATCGCGTCGGCCAGACCGGCACGCGGGGCCACTTCTACAGAGCCGTTCAGCAGGCAGGATTTAAAGGAGATGCCTTTTTGATCGAGGTAGCGCTTCAGCAGGTGCGGGTAAGAGGTGGCAATGCGTTTGCCGTCCAGCGCCGCCGGGCCGTTCCAGCTTTCATCTGCCGGGGTCGCCAGTGACAGGCGGCAGCCGCCAAAATCTAAACGACGCAGCGTGAAATAGCGCGGATCTTCACCCTGAGCGCGACGGCTCAGCAGCTCTTCTTCCAGCACGTTCTCGCCGATGATGCCCAGATCGACCACGCCATCCATAATCAGGCCCGGGATATCGTCATCACGCACACGCAGAATGTCGATTGGCATATTTTCCGCCAGCGCAATCAGGCGCTGGGTGTGCAAATTCACTTTAATGCCACAACGGCTCAGTAATTCGCGTGAATCTTCACTCAGGCGGCCTGATTTTTGAATAGCTATGCGTAAACGGCTGTTGTCTAACATTCTTGTTTCCTCTTAATTCCTGTCTGAATCTGTCCGAATTTGGTTCAAAAAAAAGCCCCCGGAAGTGAATCTTCCGGGGGCTCATTTCGCGCTCATGCACCGCTGGAAGATCTAAATGTCTTCCAGCACACATCGCCTGAAAGACTAGTCAGGATGATGGTGATGATGGTGGTGTTTAAATTGAACGCGGTTCATAAAATTCTCTTTGAATGACTATGCATTTGATGTCTTTTAACCTAAACCACTTCAAGCGCAGAAAGCAAGGGCTTTTTACTATCATTAATTCATTTCATATTCACTGAAGAAATTGTCAGTTACGGCTGGCTGGCGTAGCCTTATAGCAGCACAGCGAAAGAGTCAGGAGCCAGGTATGAAAAAGGTCGCAATTGTCGGTTTAGGATGGCTGGGCATGCCGCTTGCTTTGTCATTGAATGCACGCGGATGGCAGGTCACCGGCAGCAAAACCACCCGGGATGGCGTGGAGGCGGCGAGGATGTGCGGTATTGATAGCTATCCGCTACGCCTGGAGCCGCAGCTGGTCTGCGATGCTGACGATTTGGATGCATTGATGAAAGTGGATGCGCTGGTGATCACCTTACCGGCGCGGCGTAGCGGGCCGGGTGAAGAGTTTTATTTGCAGGCGGTACAGGAGATTGTCGATACGGCGCTGGCCTACCATATTCCGCGCATCGTATTTACCAGCTCCACCTCCGTTTATGGCAATGCCAGCGGGACGCTAAAAGAGAATTCACCGCGCGACCCGCAGACCGCCAGCGGCCGGGTGTTGAAAGAGCTGGAAGACTGGCTGCACAACCTGCCGGGAACGTCAGTGGATATATTGCGTCTGGCGGGGCTGGTGGGGCCATCCCGTCATCCCGGACGCTTCTTTGCCGGGAAATCGGCGCCGGACGGTCAACATGGCGTGAACCTCGTGCATTTGCAGGATGTGGTTTCGGCCATCGAACTGCTGTTGCAGGCCCCGAAGGGCGGACGCATCTATAATATATGTGCGCCCAAACATCCGGCGCGCGGCGTGTTCTACCCGCAAATGGCGCGCGAACTGGGGCTGCCGGCACCGGTATTTGCCGATAATCCGAATAGCGGGCCGGGTAAGATCATCGATGGCAACCGAATTTGCTACGAACTGGGGTTCGAGTATCAGTACCCCGACCCGCTGGTAATGCCGATGGAGTGATCCGCCAGCGGTAATCGCGTACCTGAGGGGGCGGCGATGAAACCACTGCTGGATGTCCTCGTTATTCTTGATGCTCTGGATAAAGAGGGGAGCTTTGCCGCGGCGTCGGCAAAGCTGTACAAAACCCCCTCTGCGCTGAGCTATACCATCCACAAGCTGGAAAGCGATCTGAATATTCAACTGCTTGACCGCAGCGGTCATCGGGCACGTTTTACGCCCACCGGGCAGATGCTGCTGGAGAAAGGCCGCGAGGTTTTGCATACCGCCCGCGAACTGGAAAAACAGGCAATTAAACTGCATCAGGGGTGGGAAAACACTCTGGTGCTGGCCGTGGATGCGGCGTTCCCTTTCTTTTTACTGGCGCCGCTGGTGAGTCAGTTCTATCAGCAACATACCCTCGCACAACTGCGATTCCTTCGCGAAGCGTCGTCCCATGGTTGGGATGCGCTGGTTCAGGGACGGGCGGATATGGTGCTGGGTGTGGTCAGCGATCCCCCAACGATGAGTGGCTACAGCTTCAGTCTGCTGGGCGAACTGCCGTATGGTCTTATGGTTGCGCCGCAGCATCCGCTTGCCGCCATCACCGCGCCGCTGAGCTGGCGGGTATTGAAGCGCCATCGGGCGATTGCGATTGACGGACAGTGGCCGCCGGTTGACGACCAGGACTGTCTGGTGGCGTATGACTATCCGGGGTTGCTGATGCTGATCGCTGCCGGGCTGGGATGGGGGTACGTGCCGCAGTATCTGGTTCGCCCCCAACTGGAGAGTGGCGAGCTGGTGGAGAAGGTCGTCGCCTCTCATTTTCCGTCGCATCGGGCATGGTTGGGCTGGAACGACCAGGCGAGCGGGCGTTCTTGCGACTGGTGGCGCAGCGAAATTTTAGCAAATAATGCTATCCATACAATCTATCATACTAAAAACGTATGAATATTAAGCTGTTAAATTATTGTAGTGACAATTTGGCTTTTCAACATCTTGTCATCCGACCAGAAAATGTTGCAAAATACGCGGCCTGAAAAATGGAATTTAGCCGACGCTTTTTGAAGTGTCGGTTATTTTTTTGCTTTCAAGGCACATCATTCAATACAAGAGGCCGGGCTTCGTACCGGATAGATATTTACTAAAAACCGACAGTCGTTGTCGCTGAGGAATACACTGAAATGGGGCAATTTTTTGCTTACGCGATGGCATTCGCCGTGAAAGGGGATAACCACCATGTCGCATAACGCTACTCCAAAAACCTCTCGCGTGGAATTACGTAAAACGCTTACGTTGATTCCGGTTGTAATGATGGGCCTGGCCTATATGCAGCCGATGACGCTGTTCGATACGTTTGGTATCGTCTCTGGATTGACCGACGGTCACGTCGCGACGGCCTACGCCTTCGCACTGATCGCGATTCTCTTTACGGCACTG
This sequence comes from Klebsiella sp. B345, assembly GCF_051131735.1. Lineage (NCBI taxonomy): Bacteria > Pseudomonadati > Pseudomonadota > Gammaproteobacteria > Enterobacterales > Enterobacteriaceae > Klebsiella > Klebsiella sp. B345. The sequence continues at coordinate 1,207,060 of NZ_CP180443.1, read as the reverse complement.
AGCTACGGTAAACTGGTTCGTCGTTTCCCGTCGGCAGGTTCCGCTTATACCTACGCCCAGAAATCCATCAGCCCGACCGTAGGCTTTATGGTTGGCTGGTCATCGCTGCTGGACTACCTGTTCATGCCGATGATCAACATCCTGCTGGCGAAAATTTACTTTGAAGCGCTGATGCCTTCCGTGCCGTCATGGATCTTCGTGGTCGCGCTGGTCGGTTTCATGACCGTCTCTAACCTGCGCAGCATCAAGGCTGTGGCGAACTTCAACACCCTGATTGTGGTTCTGCAGATGGGTATTGTGGCGGTGATTGTCGGCCTGATCATCTACGGTGTGATGCACGGCGAAGGTGCCGGCACGCTGACCAGCACCCGTCCGTTCTGGTCCGAAGGGGCCCACGTGGTGCCGATGATTACCGGGGCGACTATTCTGTGCTTCTCGTTCCTCGGCTTTGACGGTATCTCTTCGCTGTCCGAAGAGACCAAAGATGCAGAGCGCGTGATCCCGAAGGCTATCTTCCTGACTGCGCTGATTGGCGGCATGATCTTTATCGGTGCCTCTTACTTCCTGCAGCTGTACTTCCCGGACATCTCGCGCTTTAAAGATCCGGATGCGTCACAGCCTGAAATCATGCTGTACGTAGCGGGCAAAACCTTCCAGTGGGGCGTGCTGATTTTCTCCAGCGTTACCGTTCTGGCTTCCGGTATGGCCGCACATGCGGGTGTTTCTCGCCTGATGTACGTAATGGGCCGCGACGGCGTGTTCCCGACCAGCTTCTTTGGCTATATTCACCCGAAATGGCGTACTCCGGCGTTTAACGTGCTGCTGGTTGGCGCGATTGCACTGCTGGCGATTAAATTCGACCTGGTGACCGCAACGGCGCTGATTAACTTTGGTGCGCTGGTGGCGTTTACCTTCGTTAACCTGTCGGTGATTTCGCAGTTCTGGATCCGTGAGAAGCGTAACAAGACGCTGAAAGACCACATCAACTACCTGGTGCTGCCGTCCTGTGGCGCACTGACCGTAGGCGCACTGTGGGTTAACCTGGAGCAGAGCTCTATGGTTCTGGGTCTGATCTGGGGCACCATTGGCCTGGTATACCTGGCCTGCGTGACCAAGCGTTTCCGCAACCCGGTTCCGCAGTACGAAGACGTGGCGTAAATACACGTTGTGATAAAAAAGCCGGGGGGAAACCTCCGGCTTTTTTGTTTTTGTCGCGCGGCGCAACCTGCGCCGTGAGCGAGTGGGAAATGACAGACCCGCGACCTGCCTGAATCACATTCCTCTTTCGGCTTAAGCCATCACTTTGAGCAGCGCATCCAGTAGCCCGGGAAAGCGGGCATCGAGATCGTCTTTGCGTAACGAAATCATGTTCTCGCGTCCCTGGGGGCGCTGCCAGATCACGCCGCTATCGCGCAGGACGCGCCAGTGGTGAGTCATCGTGGATTTAGCGATATCTTCAGGGCGCAGGGCGTTACAGCTCTGCTCATTGCCGTCAGCCAGGATGCGAATAATCTCCAGACGCATCGGATTTCCAAGGGCAAAAAGAACATTTTCCAGGCGGATTTGTTCACGTTCGGGATGATTGGCGATCATAATATTCCTGTGTCGGCGGTTGCTCTGCTCCCGGGAGCAGCAGCCCGTATCGGCGGCTGGCCGGTAATATACCCAAACTACATGGCTAACGCCACGTACGTCAGTTCAGCTTCACCAATAGAAACGATAGCAAAAATAGTTCGAATATACTCGTACAGTTGTACTATGATAGAGGCCGATAAACATATTGCGGCACAATTCAGCCGCTCACTGACAGTCAATACGACTAAGGACGCATCATGCCCCGACCCATCCCCCTCGAACGTTATCGCAACATCGGTATCTCCGCGCATATCGATGCCGGCAAAACCACCACTACCGAGCGCATTCTGTTTTACACCGGAATGAGCCACAAGCTGGGGGAAGTACACGATGGCGCGGCAACCACTGACTGGATGGCGCAGGAGCAAGAGCGCGGAATTACCATTACCTCCGCGGCGGTAAGCTGCTTCTGGCCCGGTATGGATCGGAGTTTCGAGCCGTATCGCATCAATATTATCGACACCCCGGGGCACGTGGATTTCACCATTGAGGTGGAACGCTCGATGCGCGTGCTGGACGGTGCGGTCATGGTGTATGACTCCGTCGGCGGCGTGCAGCCGCAATCGGAAACCGTCTGGCGACAGGCGAATAAATACCACGTACCACGGCTGGCGTTCGTTAACAAGATGGACCGCCCCGGCGCGGATTTCTTCCGTGTCGTGCAGATGATGATCGACCGTCTGAAAGCTAACCCGGTGCCGATCGTGATCCCCATCGGGGCCGAAGAGCATTTCACCGGGGTGGTGGATCTCATCAAAATGCGCGCTATTTTGTGGGACGACGCGACTCAGGGAATGACCTTCAGCTACGCGCCGGTGCCGGACGAGCTGCTGGCGACCGCCCGCGAGTGGCGTGAAAAAATGGTCTCGGCGGCAGCAGAAGCCAACGACGCGCTGATGGATAAATATCTGGAAACTGGCGAGCTAAGCGAGGCTGATATTATTGCCGGGTTGCGTCAACGCACCGTTGGCGGGGAAATCCAGGCGGTGCTGTGTGGCAGCGCGTTTAAGAACAAGGGCGTGCAGCGCATGCTCGATGCGGTAATCGAACTGATGCCGTCGCCGCTGGATGTTCCGGCGATTGAAGGCATTGATGAGAAGGGCCAGCCGGCAGAACGTCATCCTGGCGACGATGAACCGTTCTCGGCGCTGGCGTTTAAGCTGATGACCGACCCGTACGTCGGCCAGTTGACCTTTATTCGAGTTTATTCCGGCACCCTGAAAAAAGGTGATGCGGTGTACAACCCGGTGAAAGGCAAGAAGGAGCGTATCGGGCGTATTGTGCTGATGCATGCTAACGATCGCCATGAGGTGGATGAACTGCATGCCGGGGATATTGCTGCCTGCGTCGGGTTGAAGGATGTGACCACCGGCGACACGCTGTGCGATCCCGATGCGGTTATCACCCTGGAACGAATGGAGTTTCCGGAGCCGGTAATTTCGCTGGCGATTGAACCGAAAACCAAAGCCGACCAGGAGAAAATGGGCATCGCTCTGCAACGACTGGCGGCGGAAGACCCGTCATTTCGTCTGCACACTGACGAGGAGTCTGGCCAGACGATTATCTCCGGGATGGGGGAGCTGCATCTGGAAATTATCGTCGACCGCATGAAACGTGAGTTTGGCGTGGAGGCCAATATCGGCCGACCGCAGGTGACCTACCGCGAGACGATCCGTAAAACGGTCAAAGAGGTGGAAGGCAAATTTGTCCGCCAGTCCGGCGGTAAAGGGCAGTACGGTCATGTGGTGCTGACGCTGGAACCGCTGGCGCCGGGAGGTGGCTTTGTGTTTGAAGATGCCACCAAAGGCGGGGTGGTACCGCGCGAGTATATCCCGTCAGTGGAGAAAGGCTTGCGTGAAGCGATGGGCACCGGCGTACTGGCCGGTTATCCGGTGGTGGATGTCAAAGCGACCCTGACCTTTGGCTCGTACCATGATGTCGACTCATCGGAGATGGCCTTCCGCATGGCGGCGATTTTTGGCTTCAAGGAAGGGGCGCGCCGGGCCGATCCGGTGATCCTCGAACCGGTGATGCACGTGGAAGTGGAAACGCCGGAGGAGTATGCCGGGAACATTATGGGAGATCTCTCTTCCCGGCGCGGCATGGTGCAGGGGATGGAAGAGCGCTTCGGCAGCCAGATAATCCGTGCGGATGTGCCGCTGGCTGAGATGTTCGGCTATTCCACCACGCTGCGTTCGATGTCGCAGGGACGTGCCACCTATAGCATGGAGTTCCACCATTACGCGGAAGCTCCGCGCAATGTCGCGGAGACGATTATCGCCAGCCGCGCCAGAAGTTAACCAACCGTACCCGGGTTGCGCTTTATGCCCAACCCGGGCTACAACCCATCAGGCTCGTCGCCCTGACAGGCGCGCCAATCAAACAATCTCCTGCACGTACTGCCACAGCGCTTTCAACAGCGCCTGCTTCTCACTATTGTCCGGATATTGCTGATATAGCATCTGCAACTCATCGGCGTAAGCCTGTAAACGCTCCGGGGTAAACACTTCACGACGATGCTCTAACCAGCGCTGTTGCTCGGCTTCGTCGAGAGTGCCGGGGAAATTACGCGCGCGATAGTTAAACAGCAGACGAGCTATCCGCTGGTCGGCGAAGGTAATGTCCAGCGCAGGTAGGTTACGCGGCTCGGTTTCGAGGACGATTTTCATCGCCGCGCGGTCGGCATCGCTGAAAAAGCCGTTATAGAGCTGAGCATCGACGTTATCAGACGGTACAAACGGCTCCGCGTCGGCAAAGAGGGCGACCACTTTCTCACGTAGCTGTGGATGGCTGCGCAGCAGCTGCAGGTTATCCATGCAGCGTTGGCGGTTAATCCCCAGTCGGTCGGCATCCTGCGGGCGCAGCGCGTTATCCTGGGCCAGCACCGGGCATTTATTCAGATGAACCAGTTTAATCGGTACCGCTGCCAGCTCGCCGAGATCGGCTTTGGACGTATACAGCCGTTCGCGCAGCGTGTCGGCATCCAGTTCCAACAACGGGGTCATATCGCCGGCAAGATCGACCATGATCACCGCATTACGGTTGTCCGGGTGCCAGGCAAGCGGGGCAACCAGGCTGGTATTGCCGCGCGCCGCGCCGAACATGCCGGAAAAATGGACCAGCGGCTTGATTTGAACCACGTCGATAAGCGTCGCCAGCTTGCGCTTGTTGCGATGGCTGTAGAGATAATCAAACAGGCGCGGCTGCTGGGTTTTGACCAGTTTAGCCATGGCGATGGTGGCATAAACATCGGCCATCGCATCGTGAGCGTTGCTGTGTTCAATGCCGTTGGCGACGGTCAGATGCTCCAGACGGAAACTCGGCAGGCCGTCGTCGTTCTCCGGCCAGTTGATCCCTTCCGGGCGCAGCGCATAGCAGGCTCGCATCACATCCAGCAGATCCCAACGGGAGTTATCGTGCTGCCAGCTCCAGGCATAGGGGTCATAGAAGTTGCGATAGAAAATATTGCGGCTGACTTCATCATCGAAGCGCACGTTGTTATAGCCGACGATGCAGGTTTTTGGCACCGTGAACAGATCGTGAATACGGCGGGCAAAGGCCGCTTCGTTGTCGCCTTTGGCGATCGCTTCCTGAGGGGTGATCCCGGTGATCATGACCGCCTGCGGTTGCGGCAGATAGTCGTCGGCCAGTTTGCAGTAGAAGACTTCCGGTTCGCCGATGATATTCAGCTCCGCATCGGTGCGGATGGCGGCGAACTGTGCCGGCCGGTCAAGCGAGGGGCTGGTGCCGAAGGTCTCGTAATCGTGAAACAAAAATCCGGGCTGATTGGCGCTATCTTGCATAGTCTGTTCATTATCCATGGTGGCGTGCATCCGTTATGGTAAACGATTTGCCTGGGCATCAGAAGGGCGTTGGCCGCGGCAGACTTTTACCGTGTCATATTTTCTTGCAATTAAACCCTGATTTGAAAGAAGAACTTCCGTAAAAAGGACGGCGAGTCTGCCAATCTAGAGGATATGCCGTTGAAAGGCCGTTTTTTTATTGCTGTAACTTTGCTCGCTTCGAGCGTTTCTTGCGCATTTGCTGCTACTGATTTCCCCGCTACCGTGGCGCCACCGTCGATTCAGGCTGGTTCCTGGGTACTTATGGATTATACCACCGGGCAGATACTGACTGCGGGCAATGAGCACCAGCAGCGTAACCCTGCCAGTCTGACGAAATTAATGACCGGCTATGTGGTCGATCGTGCCATCGACAGCCACCGTATCACCTTTGACGATATCGTCACCGTCGGCCGCGATGCCTGGGCTAAAGGCAACCCGGTATTTGACGGCTCATCGCTGATGTTCCTGAAGCAAGGTGATCGGGTCAGCGTGCGCGATTTAAGTCGTGGACTTATTGTCGATTCCGGTAACGACGCCTGCGTGGCTCTGGCGGATTATGTGGCCGGCGGCCAGCCACAATTCGTCGCCTTGATGAACAGCTATGTTGAAAAGCTGCATCTGCAGGATACTCATTTTGAAACCGTGCATGGTCTTGATGCGCCGGGTCAGCACAGTTCCGCATACGATCTGGCGGTACTGTCACGGGCGATCATTCACGGCGAACCTGACGTCTACCATATGTACAGTCAAAAAAGCCTGACATGGAATGGCATCACCCAGCAGAACCGTAACGGGCTGCTGTGGGATAAAACGATGAATGTCGATGGCCTGAAAACCGGGCACACCTCTGGCGCCGGCTTTAACCTGATTGCCTCTGCGGTCGACGGTCAGCGTCGTCTTATTGCCGTGGTGATGGGCGCCGACAGCCCGAAAGGGCGCGAGCAGCAGGCGGCAAAACTGCTGCACTGGGGTCAGCAAAATTTCGATACCGTCCAGGTGCTGCAAAAGGGCAAAAAAGTCGGCAGCGAGCAGATCTGGTACGGCGATAAAGATCACATTGAGCTGGGTACCGATCAGGATTTCTGGTTAGCGCTGCCGAAGTCGGAAGTGTCACGCATCAAAGCGAAATATGTGCTGGATAAGAAAGATCTCGAAGCACCGATTGCCGCCAATCAGCGGGTGGGGGAGATTTCACTGTACGATGGTGACAAAGTGGTAGCCCACTGGCCGTTGGTCACCCTGGAAAGCGTCGGCAAGGGCGGATTCTTCTCGCGATTGAGTGATTATCTGCACCACGGCTTGTAATCTTTATGCCCCGTTCGGGGCATTTTTTTTGGATAATATTACGGCAACTCTGCGAATCAACTCACATACTGATCTTCATCGCCTGGTTACAATTCATGTATATTTATACAGTTGTTATCAATAATGGAGGCAGCATGGAATATCACGTTAAGTCCGTCAACAAGCGTAACATCGCCGGTTTTCATCTGGTGGGGCCCTGGGAGCAGACCGTTAAACAGGGTTTCGAACAGCTGATGGCGTGGGTTACAAACCATCAGGTGCCAGCGCAGGAGTGGGTGGCCGTTTATTACGATAACCCAGACCAGGTGCCGCCCGAGAAACTGCGCTGCGATACGGTCGTTACCGTAGCGGAAAATTATATTATCCCGCCCGGCAGCGAAGGGGTAATTCTCACTCAGATAGCCGGCGGAGAGTATGCTTTCGCCCGTGCACGGGTGGAAAATCATGACTTCTCCACGCCGTGGCTGGCCTTCTTCAACAGCCTGATGCAGGACAAGGCGTATCATATTGCGGCAAAGCCGTGCTTCGAGCTTTATCTGAACGATGGCAATCAGGACGGCTACTGGGACATTGAGATGTATGTCGCGGTGACGCCGGTCGGGAAGTAACCTGATAATCCCCCGGTGAAAAGGTTTTTTTGAGCGGCGTGCTGCTTATAGTGAAAAAGCAGTTACAATTGGCCTTTGCTACCTGCTTTCTTGCTGGAGAGCGTTGTGCGCGCTGATAAGTCACTCAAGCCTTTTGAAATTCGTCTGTATCGCCATTATCGCGTGGTGCATGGTATTCGAATTGCCCTGGCCTTTGTCCTCACTTTTTTGCTGGTCCGTCTGCTGAATGTACCGGAAGGTACCTGGCCGCTGATTACCCTGGTGGTAGTGATGGGGCCGATTTCTTTCTGGGGCAACGTGGTACCGCGTGCTTTTGAACGTATCGGCGGCACCATTTTAGGCTCGGCACTGGGGCTGGTGGCGCTCAAGCTTGAACTGATCTCCTTACCTATTATGGTGTTGTGGTGTGGTCTGGCGATGTTCCTTTGCGGCTGGCTGGCGCTGGGCAAAAAGCCCTATCAGGCGCTGCTTATCGGCATTACGCTGTCGGTGGTGGTTGGGGCGCCACCCGGCGATATGCATACCGCGCTCTGGCGAAGCGGCGATGTTATCTTTGGCTCTTTGCTGGCGATGTTGTTCACCGGCATCTGGCCACAGCGGGCGTTTCTGCACTGGCGCATCCAAATGGCCAACTATGTCACCGCCTTCAACCGTCTTTATCAGGCTGGTTTTTCCCCCAACCTGGTGGAACGACCGCGTCTGGAGAAGCACTTGCAGAAGGTGCTGAACGATGTGGTCAAGATGCGCGGCCTGATCACCCCTGCCAGCAAAGAGACCCATATCCAGAAAGCCATTTTCGAGGCGATTCAGACCGTCAGCCGTAATCTGGTTTGCATGCTTGAACTGCAGGTCAACGCCTACTGGATTTCCCGTCCCGGCCACTTTGTGATGCTCAACGCCCATACGCTGCGCGAAACCCAACAGATGACCCAGCAAACCCTGCTGACCATTGCGCATGCCTTGTATGAGGGTAATCCGCAGCCCATTCGCGCCAACACTGAAAAACTCAACGAGGTTGTGGCTGAACTGCGCCAGCTGATGAACGAGCATCAGGGGGAAAACCTGTCGGAAACCCCCATCCATGGCTACGTCTGGCTGAGCATCGAACTGGCGCGTCAGCTTGAGCTGCTGTCGAATTTAATCTGTCGGGCGCTGCGTAAATAAAAGCCAGATGCACGCAATTTGCCCACAGGTTGCTTCGATTCAGCTGCATTTAGGGTTATGATAAACGTAAAGGAAAAAACATTGTCATCAGCGTCTGCTAACAGTTATGTTAGCCCTATATAGCAGTCGCTTTACGAATCCGAATCTCAAATATTAGGGGTGTAAAAATGGAAACAACTAAGCCTTCTTTCCAGGACGTACTGGAGTTTGTTCGCCTGTATCGTCGTAAGAACAAATTGCAGCGTGAAATTCAGGACGTTGAGAAAAAGATCCGTGACAACCAGAAGCGCGTACTGCTGCTGGACAACCTCAGTGACTACATCAAGCCAGGCATGAGCGTTGAAGCCATTCAGGGCATCATTGCCAGCATGAAAAGCGATTACGAAGATCGTGTTGATGACTACATCATCAAAAATGCCGAGCTGTCCAAAGAACGCCGCGACATTTCCAAAAAGCTGAAAGTGATTGGCGAAGCGAAAGTCGAAGAGTAAGCACGCTGTACCTGCCCGGTGGCGGCCCTCGTCGCCGGGAATTTCCCCCTCTGATTTATCTCCTTTCCCCTATGGTGAACGGTCTTGTCACGTGTATTTCTGCGCGCCACGGTGTTCACAATGGGCTTTGACACAGCATTTGACAGTGCGACGAGGAACATAATGGACAATCTTTCGGCTTTCATTGCCGCCATTGCACCGCCGGATCGGGCGGCAATGGCGCAGGCGCAACAGCATCTGGACGGGCTATTAAAACCGCCGGGTAGCCTGGGGCGGCTGGAGTCGCTGGCCGTACAGCTAGCCGGCATGCCGGGGTTGCGCGGCGAGCTACAGTTGATGGAGAAAGCCATTGTCGTGATGTGCGCCGATCATGGCGTCTGGCATGAAGGGGTTGCGATTTCACCTCAGGTGGTGACGGCGATTCAGGCAACAAACATGACCCGGAAAAATACCGGCGTCTGCGTGCTGGCGGCGCAGGCCGGAGCCCAGGTACATGTGATTGATGCCGGTATCGACGCGGAGCCGATTCCCGGCCTGGTGAATATGAAAGTCGCGCGCGGCAGCGCTAACATTGCCCACACGGCAGCCATGAGCCGCGAACAGGCGACAGCGCTGCTGGAGGCCAGTATTCGCTATACCCGCGAGCTGGCGGCCCAAGGGGTGAAGGTATTTGGCGTTGGTGAACTGGGTATGGCCAACACCACCCCCGCGGCGGCAGTCGTCAGCGTACTGACCGGCAATGATGCTCATGAGGTGGTCGGCATTGGCGCTAACCTGCCGGTGTCTCAACTGGCGCACAAAGCCGATGTCGTGCGTCAGGCAATTACGGTCAATCAACCGCAGGCGGACGATGGCCTGGACGTACTGGCGAAAGTCGGCGGATTTGATCTGGTCGGTATGGCCGGTGTGATGCTGGGGGCTGCATCTTGTGGGTTGCCGGTGGTGCTGGACGGTTTTCTGTCTTATGCCTCGGCGCTGGCGGCCTGTCGTCTGGCACCTGGGGTTCACCCGTATCTGATCCCGTCACATTTGTCGGCGGAAAAAGGGGCGCGTATCGCACTGGAACATCTACAGCTGGAACCCTATCTGAACATGGGGATGCGTCTGGGTGAAGGGAGCGGGGCGGCGCTGGCGATGCATCTGGTGCAGGCGGCCTGCACGGTTTACAACGAAATGGGGACGCTGGCTGAAAGTAATATTGTACTGCCGGAAAGCCACTAACCAGCAATCAGGGCGACAGCCGTCGCCCTGATATCCACACGGATTTAGAGCGTCTGTTGCCATACGCTTTGCGGCAGCAGATAGACCTCCGCCGACGCCTGCATTCCGTCGGTTACGATATGCTTGATACCGCTGGCCATCACGGCCAGAGTGACGTCAAAGGCGTTCAGGCTGTCGCCAAATCCTGCGGTCAGGTTCAGCATCGAACCGTTGGCCATCAGATACACGGTTTTATTCTCCATCCGGTAGGCGTTGATGAACGGCATGACCTCCTCATGGCTAAACTGACGCAGGTAACCACAGTCGATCTCTTCGGCAACGTGACCCACGTTGAGGATAAATACCCCATCTTTCGCCTTGTCCAGGGCCTGGCTGTTGACCACTTTTTTGCCGCCGGTTGCCGTGGCGACAACATCCGCAGAGGTGATGGCATCCTGTAAGTCGACAACATGCCAGCCATCATAGGCCGCTTGCAGGCGACGAGCGGGATCGATTTCGGCCACCATGACCTGTCCGCCAAAGGCTTTCGCCGAGGCGGCAACGCCTTGCCCCACCAGGCCATAGCCGATCACCAGCACTTTTTTCTCATGTAGGGTCAGGTGTGTGGTCTGGAAAAAGGTGTGCCACGCGGTGAGGCCAACCATGTGGCGGTTATGCAAACCCTCTTTCACCGGCAGGTCGTCCCAGTTAAAAATAGGGTAGCCGGGACGGATATCGCCCAGGCGGCTGACGCCGGAGCCGGTGGCTTCCAGCCCTGCGACGATGTTACCAAACTCACCGCGCTGGTGGAGCAGAGTGGTAATATCCGCCCCCATTTCGCACAAATGCGTCGGTTCCCAGGCAATGGCCTGTTCCCAGGATTGCTGCCAATCGGCATCGCTCATGTCGCGCCATGCGCAGGCCTCAGCGCCGCGTTCCACCAGCCAGGCAACCACATCATCCTGAACGGTGGTCGGGTTGCAGGTGGTCAGAAAGACTTTTGCCCCTTTCTCGAGGATCCCTTGCACCAGTGGGATCATTTTCATATCCAGATGCATGCAGCAGGCCAGTCGCACCTGGCTCAGGTCTGGAAGCGCGGCAACCTGGCGCAGCGTCCGCGGCATATTCTGGCGGGCCCATGCCACGTCTTTCGTAAAGTTTGTCTTATTATTCACGGTATTGTGACCTTCAGTGCGTAGAGCGGGTTAATCCCCGATGGAAAAATGGATTCTAGCGTAAGGCGCAGGAATCCGGTAACGATGGCAAATCACGATTGTCTGTCGTCGCTATCTGAGTGTGTCTAAGCTGGCGAGTGCAGTTGTTCCGCCAGCGCCTGGCGAAAACGATCCAGCAGATTGGCTTCACCGGGCAGCAGCTGTGACAGCGAGACGGTTTTATCGGCCCGATAGACCCGCCCGCTGTTGAGCCGGGCTTCAAACGCATTCGCCGCCTGGTGTGCGGCGGAGAGATCGGCTGCCACTAAGATCACCGCATGGGCGAGGACGATATGCCCTTCTCCTTGCGCCAGTGGCCGCCAGTACTGGGCGGTTCCGGCAATTTTACGTACATCATCCCCCGCGCCGCAGGCCAGGTTGTAGCGCCCGTCACAGAACGAACCGGTAACGGACTGAAAATGGCTGGTGACGCCGAACGTCGCCAGCGTGCGCTGCAGTAGCCCGCAGAGCAGGAGGTAGATCGGCTCTGCTGCTTCTCCCAGCGGTTGCGATACCGGCCAGGCGAGACTGAGATTAACGATCCCCGGGCCTTGCGGCACCAGCCCGCCGCCGGAGCGGCGTATCCATACCGGCCAGCCGCGGTGGCTGAAAAGCGTATTCACGTGGTCGAGTTCACTAAATTTGCGATAACTTCCCGGCACGACAAACCCCTGTGGCGCCTGCCAGAGCTGGGCCACCGCCAGGCCATTACGCGCCTGCTCAATCAGTGGTTGCTCGGCAAGGGTCGGGTCGGGACAGAACCGCAGCGGGAGTTCCTGATGATGAAACTGCGCGGGCCAGCAGGCGGGGCGGTTCTCCTGGATCATGATATCTCCTTATGGACGGCGGTTTCTCCACCGTCCGCATGCTATCAGGGGTGAGGTTTCTGTTTCATCAGCATCGCCGTGAGGGCAGAAAGCAGGCAGCCGACGGTTAAGTAAATCGCCACGCTGTGCCATGATCCCCCGGAGAAGGTGACTAATGCAGCGGCGATAAACGGCGTAAAGCCGCCGCCAACCACGCTGGCCACCTGATAGCCGACACCGGCACCGCTGTAGCGGTAGCTGGCACCGAACATCTCAGTGAACATCGGTTGCTGAACGCAGACCACCATATCATGGGCGATATTGGCCAGCATCAGGGCGAAAAACAGGATCCAGAAGTAGGACTGACTCTCCAGGGCCATAAAGAACGGGAAGGCGCTCAGGGTGCCGATCAATGCACCGGTTATATAGATGCGTCGCCGGCCAAAGCGGTCAGCCAGCCAGGCGAAGCAGGGAATCGTCAGACAGCTGATGGCGCCGACCAGCAGGCCAATATTCAGGAACAGTTCACGCGGTAGCCCGAGATTCTGGGTGGAGTAATTCAGAGCGAAGGCGGTCACGATATACATCGTTAACAGTTCACACAGGCGCAGGGCGATGATCAGCAGAAACGCGCCGGGATGGCGGAGCAGGGCTTCGATAACCGGCAGACGTTGTTTCTCGGACGGTTGCGGTTTCTGTTGCTGCTGATTCTCAAATTCTGCTGATTCGGCCATGCCGTTGCGGATCCACAAAGCTATCAATACCAGCACGACGCTGAACAAGAAGGGCAGTCGCCAGCCCCAGCTCAGGAACTGCTCGTCGGTGGTATTGGCGCTAATCAGCGAGACCAGGCCGGTGGAGAGCAGCAGGCCGACGCCATAACCTACCTGCACTCCGCTGCTGTAAAAGGCTTTTTTGTGTTTGGGAGCGCTTTCCACGGCTAACAGCGCCGCGCCACCCCATTCTCCGCCAACGGCGAAGCCCTGAATGGCTCGCAGGGTAACCAGCATAACCGGTGCCCACCAACCGATTTGGTTAAAGGAGGGAAGCAGGCCGATGCAGGCAGTGGCAATGCCCATCATCCAGACAGTCATCATCAGCATACGTTTACGCCCGAGACGATCGCCGAAATGACCAAAAATAATGCCGCCTAACGGGCGAAACAGGAAACCGACGCCGAAAGTGGCGAAGGCCGCCAGGGTCCCCATGGCGGGGCTAACCTGAGGGAAAAACTCCCGGTTAAACACCAGCGCGGCGGTGATGCCGTACAACAAAAAGTCATACCAGTCGACCACCGCACCGGCAAAGCTGCCCCAGGCCGCTCTTCTGGCGCGATTCAGTGAACAAACCTCCTTGCCGGGGGGATGAGAAATAAGCGTTGAGTCCATACTAGTCCTGTCTGTTGTCATATTTGTCATTATTGGAATGAGACGCAGTCTTAGCTGCGTCTTTACAGAGACTACCTCGCAGTCCGGGCAGAGAAAAGATTTTTACCGGAGACGTTGCATAAATGGCAAAAAACGTTCTTTTTATCACCAGGTGTAAACATAAGTTCGGAGGGCTCTGAAATGCGGAAATATTTTTAATCCAGAACCTCACAACCCGGGGCTGACATCTTTTAAGAATTGACCCTAATGGTTTACAATTAACAAAACTCCAATTACGGAATGGTGAGCAAAATGCGTCTACTTTTCGCAGTGTTATTTTGTGTTATGGCTATGCCAAATGCGTTTGCAGAAAAACTGCCTGCCCCCACTGGCAAGCCCGTTTTAACCATTTCCGGCCTGATTGGGAATACGAATGCTGGCGATACTGCGGTGTTTGACCGGGATATGCTGGAAAAACTAGGGATGGAGACGATTGTTACCACTACGCCATGGTACTCGGGTAAGGTGCGTTTCGACGGTATTTCCCTTAAGAAATTGATGGATTTAGTGGGCGCCAAAGGTGATACCGCAAAGGTCATTGCCCTCAATGACTATACCACCACCGTTCCGCTTGAAGACTTCCGCAAGTTCCCGACGATACTGGCGCTGAAAATGAACGGCGAATATATGCAGATCCGTGATAAAGGCCCGTTATTTATTGTTTACCCTTACGATAGCCAGCCTGAGCTACAGAATCAGATTTATTATTCTCGTTCGGCATGGCAAGTTTCAAAAATTATCATTGAGTAAGGGTTTGATCTTGAATCGAATACTTACCGCCATTATTTTGTCGCTTTTCATCATCACCGGGTACATCACCTACCTGGTGCATGAGCGGCAAGGTGAGTTACAGAAATTAACCCGCTATACGGACTCCTGGTCAGTATCCCAGATGGTTTCCGAATATATGCGGCTGGAGGCGAGTTTGGGCGCGTATGCGCTCGGTGTTGATAGCGTAGACCACGATAAGGTCCGCCTGCGTCTGGATATCATGCTGAGCCAGATTGAACTGCTGGAGCAGGGCGATTTGGGCAACTTTATTCGTAAGGACGCCGGGCGTAAGGCCACCGTGGCGAGTTTGATTCATATTTTACGTCAGCTTGATGGGGAACTCGATACGATGACCCCGGCACAGATCAAGCTCGTATTACACGACATGACCGAGCTTGACGGGCCGATGACGTCGATTGCCTCTACCTCGCTGGTGCAGGGGATCGACGTGGTTAATGAGACCCATGACAAGATACAGAATCTGTATTTTATCTACTCTATTATCTCCGTTCTGTTGATTACCACCTGTATTACCCTGGGCTTGTTGATGCTGCGTCAGAATAACAATCTGCGCCGTGCCCATGTCAGAATGAAACTGTTGGCCGACGATCTGCAGTCATCGAAAGAGAAGTTGCAGGTGCAGAACCGTCGGCTGCAGTACGATGCCTATCATGACTCATTAACCGGAATGCCGAACCGGCTTTCTTTCTGGCAAAAATTGCAGGAAGTCGTTAACCAGGTCAGGCCTTACAACGGCTCGGCGGTGATCATGTTATTCGACCTCGATAATTTTAAAGATGTGAACGATACGCTGGGGCACGATTCCGGTGATAAGCTGCTGCAGGAACTGGCCAGTCGGCTCTCTTTTTTCCGTAAAACTTCTGAAACACTCTATCGCCTGGGAGGGGATGAGTTTGCGCTGGTCTCCAGCGATCTCAGTGAAGAAATGGCACTGGATCGCGCGCAGGTCATTCGTGAAAAAATTACCCAGCCTTATCAAATCTATGATTCGCTGATAAATATTGATGCCTGTATCGGCGTCGTACTTTCTGACCGGGAAACCCGTACCGATTATCTGTATAAGTGTGCCGATCTTGCGTTGTATGAAGCAAAGAAAGAGGGGGCCGGTACGATAAAAATCTTCCGCCCTGACATGCTGCAACGTCTCCAGGAGAATAAGTCCTTTGAGGATGATCTGCTGCAGGCTCTTGATAATGGTGAATTCCGGGTCTATTACCAGCCGATAGCCGATACGGTGAATGGCGATATTTATGGTTACGAGGCGTTGGTGCGCTGGTTCCATCCTGTGCGTGGCGTGGTGCCGCCCACGACCTTTATCCCGATCGCCGAGAAGACCGGCATGATCAATGCGCTTGGTGAGTGGGTGTTGAGCACCGCCTGTGAGGAAGCCGCGAAATGGTCATCTCCGATGAAGGTCTCCGTTAACGTGTCGCCCATTCAGTTAATTAACAGCTCGTTGACCGAGGTCGTTATCTCCGTCCTCAAGCGGACAGGGCTGGACCCGCATCGCCTGGATCTGGAAATTACCGAGTCGGATATTTTCAATGAAAATACCCGTTCTTTAGAGATCCTCAGCCAGCTGCGCGAGTTGGGCATTCAGATTTCTATTGATGATTTTGGTACCGGTTACTCGTCATTATCGCGGTTGAGCTATTTCCCGTTTGATAAGATTAAAATTGACCGCTCATTTGTGGTGAATATTCCGATGCAGAAAGATGACCTGGATATTGTCCGGTTAATTATCAGCATGGGGAAAAGCCTACACATGCGCATCGTCGCCGAAGGTGTCGAAACGGAAGAGCAGTTACGTTCATTGCAGCAACTTGGTTGCGACCTGGTTCAGGGTTATCTGATTGGTAAGCCTGGCCCACTGAATACCCCAGCAAAATAAATTCTCCTTTCTCCTTTCTTATTACGGATCTGACAAACCAGATCCGGACATTCTTATTTTTAAATAAAACTAACTCTTATTGGGTATATAAAGGGGTAGGGCTTAGCCGGTTAAAAAAATAATCCCCTTAGTGATTAAAAGGGGTATATCATATGCAACAAATTTCACCGTTCCCAACCGCACTTAACGGTCTGGAAAGCGAGGCAGAATCATGCAGCGAATTATTATTCCCACCCATTATGTACATACCCGGACCACACCGCTGTGGACCCGCGAGACGGCGCCGGCATCTATCTGGCAGCGGCATCTTGATGCCGGAACGCGGCAGGGCGTATATCCACGTCTGGCGGTGATGCAGGGGGCAATACGCTATTACGGCTATACCGATGAGACGAGCCCGGAACCCGTAGAAACGCTGACGATTGAAGCCGGGCAGTTTGGGGTTTTTCCGCCGGAGAAATGGCATCGAATTGAAGCATTGACCGAGGATACCGTCTTCAATGTGGATTTCTATGTCGATCCCCGCATTCTGATAGAGGGATAAGGACGAACGTATGAACAGTGATAACAGAGGTTATTCATTGGCCGTTGTTAACGGCAACAACAATGACAGGCAAGAGAAAGTCTATCTGAAGCCGATGGCGCTCTACATTCCTGCCATGGCCGAGCAGGCGCTGGCGGAGCTTGTGGCGCCGCTCTCTTCTGACAATGTGCAGAGGAAGGGCTTTATTGTGTCGGTGACCAATAATAATAATGGCGTATCGGTGGATAAAGAGTTTGCCTCTTTGGACGAGCTGCAGGTGCCGGGAGCGGCTGCGGATGCGGTAAAAGATCTGATTAATATCGTGCGTGGCTATGAATCGGATGAAGAGACGAACGTGTGCGGCTGGTAGGCCAGAAGAGATAAATAGTCGGTGCTAGCAGAGCCGCTTTATCGGGGCTTTCGTCGCATACACAAACAAAAAGCCCGCTCGGTTTCCCTGAGCGGGCTTCTCTAAATATGGCTCCTCTGACTGGACTCGAACCAGTGACATACGGATTAACAGTCCGCCGTTCTACCGACTGAACTACAGAGGAATCGGTGTGGAGTCGTATCTTAGCGGCGAAAAAAATTTTGTCAAACATCTAATTGCCCCCTAAGAACTAACTGGCGGTTCCATCAACAATTTGTTGCTATTACAGACGATTAATAAGGAAAAATGTTTTGCAGGATCGGCCATTCTCCATCATCATTTGAAATGTAGTTTCAACTTTTCTCACTAAGGTCTCCCTTGAACGCCACCTCCGTAGTGCGCCAGGTCTTTGAACGAACAACCTGGTTCAAAAAACGTAAGAGTTACCGTGTGCTGTACTGGCGCGAAATCAGCCCCCTCGCGGTGCCTATTTTCCTCGAAAACACCTGTGTTTTACTGATGGGCGTGCTGAGCACATTCCTGGTTAGCTGGCTGGGAAAAGAGGCGATGGCTGGCGTCGGTCTGGCTGATAGCTTCAATATGGTGATCATGTCTTTCTTTGCCGCCATTGACCTTGGGACCACGGTGGTGGTTGCCTTTAGCCTGGGTAAACGTGACCGTCGACGGGCCAGAGCCGCAGCCCGGCAGTCACTGGCGATCATGACGCTGTTCTCGATCCTGCTGGCGATAGTGATCCATGCCTTTGGTAAAGAGATCATCGATGTGGTTGCCGGAGAGGCCTCGGAAGAGGTGAAGGCGATGGCGTTGACCTACCTTGAGTTGACGGTGCTGAGCTACCCGGCAGCGGCCATCGCACTGATCGGCAGCGGGGCGCTGCGAGGGGCGGGCAACACGAAAATTCCGCTTCTGATTAATGGTGGGATGAACATTCTCAACATCATTATCAGCAGTATCCTGATTTACGGTATTTTTTCCTGGCCGGGTTTGGGGTTTGTTGGCGCAGGCCTGGGGCTGACGATTGCCCGCTATATTGGTGCGGTGGCGATTATCTGGGTGCTGGCGATTGGTTTTAACCCGGCATTGCGCATTTCGATAAAAAGTTATTTTCAGCCTTTCAACTTTGCGATTATCTGGGAAGTGATGGGGATTGGTATTCCGGCCAGCATCGAGTCCGTACTCTTCAACAGCGGCAAATTGCTGACACAAATGTTTGTGGCCGGAATGGGCACCAACGTGATCGCCGGTAACTTTATTGCCTTTTCCGTTGCCGCGCTGATTAACCTGCCGGGTAACGCGCTGGGGTCCGCCTCGACCATCATTACCGGTAAGCGCCTGGGTAAAGGACAAATAGGGCAGGCGGAGCGCCAGGCGTGGCACGTATTCTGGCTATCGACGGTGGTGCTCACGGTTATTGCGTGGGGCACGGCGCCGTTTGCTAATCTGATCGCCTCGTTCTATACCAGCGAAGAAGATGTCAAAGTCGTGGTTAAAGAACTGCTATGGCTGAACGCCTTCTTTATGCCTATCTGGGCGACATCGTGGATTTTACCTTGTGCATTTAAAGGTGCGCGCGATGTGCGCTACACCATGTGGGTATCGATGCTGGGGATGTGGGGCTGTCGTGTGGTGGCTGGCTATACCCTGGGGATTGTATTGGGTATGGGGGTCATCGGGGTCTGGCTGGGCATGGTGCTCGACTGGGCAGTGCGCGGCGTGCTGTTCTATGGCCGCATGGTGAGCGGGCGTTGGCTGTGGAAATATCCACGCGTCAAAACTCAAGTGGACGAAACATAACCACTTTTCAGTGAATGCGGTAAATTTTGCACAAAGTGGAGAATAAATCGGCAAACGGTGTGAATTATGAAAACAGCCTTTGACAAGGGCATCCACCGCCGTTAATATTCGCCCCGTTCACACGATTCCTCTGTAGTTCAGTCGGTAGAACGGCGGACTGTTAATCCGTATGTCACTGGTTCGAGTCCAGTCAGAGGAGCCATATTTAAGAAACCCGCTTAAGGAAACTTAAGTGGGTTTTTTGCTTTCTTGCTTCCAGAGTTTTCCCGTTCCCTGCACGAGCTTTGCGCAGGGAACGGGATATGACGTTAGCGGAAAGGGGGTTCGTTGAAGGTGCGCAGCTTACGGGAGTGCATGTGGTCGCCCTCCGCGCGCAGTAAATCAATGGCCTTGATACCGATTTGCAAATGTTCGGAAATTGCCCCTTCATAGAAACGGTTAGCCTGGCCTGGCAGCTTAATCTCACCGTGCAGCGGTTTGTCTGACACGCACAATAATGTGCCGTACGGCACGCGGAAGCGGTAGCCCTGGGCGGCAATGGTGGCGCTTTCCATATCGATGGCGACGGCACGGCTGAGGTTAAAGCGCAGCGCTGAGGCGGAATAGCGCAGCTCCCAGTTCCGGTCATCCGTGGTCACGACCGTCCCGGTACGCAGTCGCTGTTTGACCTCTTCTCCCGGCATGCCGCTAATCTGCTTGGTGGCGTCGTAAAGAGCGCGCTGCACTTCGGCAATGCTGGGGATCGGGATGTCGGGCGGCAGCACCGCATCCAGCACGTGGTCATCGCGCAGGTAGGCATGCGCCAGCACGTAGTCCCCAATGGTCTGGCTCTCACGCAGCCCGCCGCAGTGACCAATCATTAACCAGACGTCCGGACGCAGAACCGCCAGGTGATCGCAGATGTTTTTGGCGTTTGCCGGCCCGACGCCGATATTAATCAAGGTTATTCCCTGACCATCTTTGGTGATCAGGTGCCAGGCAGGCATCTGATGCTTTTTCCACGCCAGATCGGAAACGGCCTGCTCCGGCGCTTCGGTATCGGCGGTGATCCAGATGCCGCCGGCGCAGGAGAGGGCGATATAGGGGCTGTCGGGGTCAAGAATCTGGCTGCACCCCCAACTGACGAACTCATCGACGTAACGTGTGTAGTTGGTAAACAGGACGTACGGCTGGAAGTGATCGACCGGCGTGCCGGTGTAATGACGCAGGCGCGCGAGTGAGAAATCCACGCGACGGGCATCAAAATGGGAAAGCGGATGGTGCTCGGTAGGGTGGAACAACCCGTCCGCGGTCTCATCGCCGATTTGCGACAGCTCGGTGGTCGGGAAATGGCGGGTCAGGCCAGCACTCATTGAACGATCGAGCGTTAAAGCTGAACCATCGATGACATACGGATACGGGATTTCATGCTGCGACAGCCCGACGCTGATATGCGCGCCATAATCCTGATACAGCGAAGTGAGCTGCTCTAGCAGATAGGCGCGAAAAAGTTTGGGATTGGTAATGGTGGTGGTGTAGCAACCGGCATGAGTGAAGCGGCCCCATGCCCGGGTTTTTAGCGCTTTATGGTCGGCGCCATCCCACGATACGGACAGCTGCGGATAGACAAACAGTCCGTTCGCACGCTCTGCTTCATCAGGAAGTACGCTGTGGTTGATATACTCGCCGATGGCTTTACGTAATGCATTGACCGAACGTTCATACTGCGCTTCAAGCTGGCTCAGCGCTTGCTCCGGGGTCAGACTGGCGGCCTTCTGGTTCATCTTCGCTCCTTATTTCAGGTCTGCTGACATGCCCGATAGTATGTCACAGACGGAAAAGTACGAAGGGGAATTTCAGCGGCTTAGCGGCGAAAGTGATTGAATTCGATATTGTTGATGATGTTTTATGCAGGCGTGACGGCTTCAGCCCAGTATTCGGTACTGTAGGGGCGCGCTTTGATGACTTTAATGGTGGTTGCCAGGTCGCCATTAACGCAATAGCGGGCGTTTGCCAGTGGCGTAAGCTTATCACCGCACTGCAGGAGGCTGTGGCAGGAATCAATCGTGGCGATTATCGCTAACTGGCCACTTTGCAAAACGACACAATACTGACCTGTCTCGTTGGCTGACTGCATTTTTTTGACCCACCATTCCATCCGGCTTTCTCTACGTTATGATTTCCCCAGGCGATAATTGCCCGTTCCCACATTTCTTACAATCATAATAGCCCATTGGTTTAGTCTGTGTTTAACCGGCAATGATTCAGAATATCGCCACATGGATGATCGTCCGCACCAGAATGCCGACAATGGCGCCAGGGGCGGCAAAACGGAACAGGCGAACAAAGCGCGAGCTGATCCCCAGATAGATGCCAATACCCGGTAGGTCAAACGACTGGACCAGTAGCCCGGCGGAGGCATTGAGCTGGCTGACGGTGACTTTCCCTTGCTGAATTAATTCAGAAACGACCCCGAAATAGGCGGTGCCGCCGGCGACGCATTTCACCAGGGTTGGCAGGACGAAATTCACTGGAATGTTTAACCACAGCAGGAGCGGCATCAGCAGCTGCTGCAGCAGTTCGATGAGGCCAGCCGCCTTCATGATGCCGACGATGGTTAGCGACAGGATCAGCATGGGGACGGCGCCAAGCGCAAGGCGAATAGCGTCGGAACCGGCGTTGTTAATCACCGCGAGCATCCCCTGGCTGTTCTGCTCGCTATTCGGCAGCGCTTCAGCACGTGGATTCTCGGCGATAGACAGCCGACGACCGGTGATATACCAGGTGGCCGCTGCCGCGCACAGGCCGCCGACCATCGAGATGGCAATCGAGGCGGTCCAGTGCAGGCCAAAAGGGGTCAAAGGATAAAAGACGTTACCCTGTCCCATGGCAAACACCATCGCGAGAGTCGCGGCCATTTGCCGGTCTGAGACGCCGCGTTTATCCATGATCGACAACGTGGCCAGCGGGGCGGCAAAGCTCACGAAATTCATCTGAATCAGTGCGAAAGCGCTCATACCGCTGAGGCCGAAAGGCTTGAGTAACGGCGCGACCCAGCGGACGATAACATCGAGCACGCCGCGCACTTCGAGGTATTTCATGATCATCAGCATCACGACCATGATGGGTAAGAGCGTATAAAGTGCGACATCAACGGAAGATTTACCCGCCGACATAATGATGCTTATTACATCCATTTATTCTCAATCACCGCATTGCGCAAAGATAATGCGGTTCATCATAATCCGCACAGCAAGGAAATGATAGGTGCTTAACGGTATGCCACATTCCCTACTGGGGTATTATTGCCGTTAAATAAGAAAATCATATTTTAATCATTTTTATTAAATTAAAACTTATCGCTGCTGAGCGTATTATTCGACGGTTACCGTCAGGATAATTCCCATATTATCTTCAGATATCAGCATGCAAGGTGTTTAATTGCTGAATGATGGCGGTGGCAAGACGTTCCGCCGCGCCGGGGGCAAACGGGGAGCTTCTGGCTTCATAAGTGAAACGCTCATAGCTTTTCGCATCCGGCATATATTTAGCCGCGCCATCGACCATGGTGGAGATAAGCGTGTGGCGAAAAGGCGAATGTTTGCGGATGTAGGCTGCAGTGATGGCTGAAAGTTCCGGTTGCAATCCTATCCAGATACTCTCTCCCATCTGCACCAGCGTGACCGGAACCTGGGTATTTCCCGCTGGTTGGTAATGAAACGTTGTTACCGGTCCCTTCGGTGCGTTCTCAGGGGTGAAATGAAGAGCCGGAACCGTTATATGCTGGCGCATTATTTGTAATCTGGCTGGTGTTGATGGGACGATCGTTGCCATAACTTTCACGACTTCTTCCCCAAGACGGGCACCGAGCTGATGCAACATTTTATAGGCATCAATATGTTGAGCGTTATGCGACACGCTGCCGTTGTCATTCACGACGGTTTGAATAGCCTGAAAGATCGGCGCCTGATCGCCTGCGGCGCCCACCAGGAAGAGCGCTACCGGGTTAGCGGGAGTATGCTCCTCGATATAACGCGCGGCCGAGCCTGCCAGGTCGGCAGAAATAAGTTTACCCTGTGACGATGGTTGAAAACCCTCTGTGACAGAGGACTGTACGGCATAATTAAACAGCACAGCCAGCGGTTGGCCATGTCGGTCATCAATTCTGATGACGCCCACAAAGGGATCGGTGAAGCCATCACTATTCCTGCCAGTCCACCAACCGTTTTTACCGGGCTGGTCGCGGTTGATATTGACCTTACAGACTCCGGAACCACAGCCGAGACGAGCCGGCTGCATACGTGTCATCGCCTGCTCAGTAGCCGTTAATAGCGCCGTTTTAAAGCGGTTAACCATTTCCTGATTCTGCGCGATGCTGGTACCCGGTGGGATATGCGCTTGTGGGAAAATGTGCGGAACAGAAAAGGTATGGCTGGCACAAATGACAATGTTGTCCGCCGGGACGTGGGTTGTCTCCTGAATAACAGCCTTCATCTTGGCGATCATCTCTTCCGATAGGGAAGTCAGTTCGACGACGACGATGCATAATCGGCTTGGGGCTCGTTCCAACAACAGCACACGTACTCCAGGCAGGTCATGCTGGCCGGAAAAACCGTCGACCGGCCAGTTCATACCGTCAAAGGTGACCCACGCTTTGCCTGATCCGGCATGGAATTCAGGCATAATGCGACTGCCTGGGCTCGTCTGAGCCAAGAAAACTGCCGCCGTTGCGCCCAGCGCAGAGAATAAAAATGCCCGTCGAGTCTGCATACGAATTACCTGATTTTTACTGCCAGCTCAGTTCCGCGCTTAATTGGCAGCGTGATTGAAATAAAGCCGTTCTGCGGGTCACGGATCCAGGCGAGGAAATCGGGTTCGGCGTTGTCATTCAGGACGTAGCCGCCGATGCGTAACTGCGGGGCAACGACCTCTATCACCTGGCGCGCCAGCGTTGGTCCATCTGCCAGCGGCCATCCATCAATCAGTACGAAATCAACCGGCCCGCCAACATCCTTCAGCGTCTCCCGTGCATCACCGATGCGGATATCGACATAGTCGGCTAGCCCGGCATCGGTCAGATTGCGGCGTGCGGTTTGTGCCTTGGCGGCAACCAGCTCAGCGCCAATCACCTGGCCGCCGCCGTTGTCCCGCATGGCGGCGGCAAAATAGATGGCTGACATCCCAATTGACGTGGCAAAATCGACGACTCGCGTGGCGTTCATTGCACGGCACAGCAGATAAATCAGGTCGCCCTGTTCTGGATGAATGGAAAAACCGTAATCGGCAAATTTTTCAGGATCATGAGAAAAGGGGCCGCTAAACGCTTCGGCTGAAGGGCGTTTACGTTCCGCATTCATCCGCTCAAGTACCTTGAGTATCTGCGGGTCGCGAACAGGAGAGGGCGCGGTAGTTGGTTGGGTCATGATTATCCTTGCGGCGGTCCGCATTGAGTGGAATCGGCATCACGCGGTTACCGGCGTGGTACTCGGAATACGCGAATCATCTTTATCTATAATATGGTACCAGTCAAGTACCTTAAAGTTATCCATTGTGACGCTTAAAAAGGAGGCCTGATGAGCAAAGCAGACAATACCCTGACCGCCAGGCGGGGGAGGCCACGGGTCGTCGAGTATGAAGACCGGCGAAAGGCAATTGTTCAGGGAGCTTATAGCGCCTTTCTTGAGCTGGGATTCTCGAAGACCACCACGGCCGAAGTGGCCTCTCGTGCCAGAGTATCCAAGCGTGCGATCTATGAAGTTTTCACAAACAAGATGGCGCTTTTTGCCACGGTTATCAAAGAACATCGCTACCTTTTCATGGATCTCCCTCGTCCGGAAGATGAAGATGTGTCGCTTGAGGAAACGTTGTTTCGCATTTTCCGCCTTGATATCAGCGAGGATGAAGCGCTGGAAAGAGAGGCTATTCTTAAACTGATGACGCGGGAATCGGTTTTTTTTCCTGAACTGTCTGATTATCTCTATGAAAGCAAAGCAATACACTCACGTGAATTGTTGATGGAATGGCTGGAGTTGCAGCATGAAAAAGGCCGACTCACTGTGGAAGATAGCGGTGTTTGTGCGGGTATGCTGATGGATATCGTGTTTGGCGCCATGATTCCACGCCGGTGGGTATCAGAAACGGAAGGTCAGTCGACACTGGATAGCCAAGGGCGGAAGTATCAGTTGGAGATGATTAAAAAAAGGATTGGCTTGGTTTTGCGTGGTATCAATCCGGCCGCCTAATCAGCAGGCTCAGACAGAAAGCCTGAGCCTGTAACCTCACGACATACCGTGAGCACCGAGTGATACTTTGCACTATCGATGTTGCTGGAATAGCCATTCTCGTATCGGTTCAATGGTGTACGCGATACGCCAGGTATTGCGGTGGCCGCTGGCACCTTGCGTTGATTGACCGGGTGGGATCACGGTGCCTTTGCGGAAAGTGACGTAGTTGATTGGATTGCCTTCGGCCACAATCCGGTCAAAGGCAGCACGGAATGCTTGAGCAGACCAGGTGCCGTCCCAGGTTGCCCGGCTGATTTTAGCCCCCTCTTTTTCCAGCGTGGCGGTGATGGCATTTTGCCCGGGCCACGCTTTGTCATCATCCTGTGACACCAGAATCCACAGTTTTTGCTGGGCCAGTGGTTTCACCAGCGTTGGATCCCACTGTCCGGCAACCAAAAAAGAGGCGGCGAAAAGGTCAGGATATTTGATATTCATAGCGATCGACATCATGCAACCGCCGGACTGTCCGGTAGCATACAAACGTTTCTGATCAATATTATACTGCGCCGAAATCGCGTGGATAAGATCGATCGTGGTGTCCAGCATACTGGAAGTACGGGAATGGTCATCAGCAATAATTTCGTCATATTGCGGTGCCAGAACCAAGCAGGGACGGCTGGCTTGATCTTGCGGGCTGGCCCAAACCACCGCCCCTAATCCTTGATACAGCGTGGTGTGCGTGACATCACTGGTCGCGCCAGCATCATGCATAAACAGCACCAGCGGCCAGGATTGGTTTTTGTCATAACCTTTCGGTACGAACAGGTTATAGCGCAATGTTTTCCCTGTTTTAGGGTCATGAAACACCAGCGGCGTAAAATCATCAACAATGGGGTTCAGGACCGCGGTGGTCTTCAGCGCTGACTGGCTGGCTGGAAGGGTATGCCCATCGCTTGTCAGCAAGGCACCAGATTGCACTATGCTGGCATCCGGGCGGCGGTATCGCGTGTCATAGGGCGGGACATCACCGGCATTACCTGGGCCACCGCCTGTAGAAGGTTGTGTTTGTTTCGCGTTTGCCGGCTGCACTTTTTCAGCCAGTAAGGCGTCAGGGTCCGTTGGTGAGAGTGTGACAATAACAAAACGGCCCATTGCTGACTTATCTGTGGGGTTCGCCGATGTGCTGGTAAAAGCGCCAATCACGGTCCGGCCGCTAACGCGAAAGCTGCTGGCATTAAGTCGATCGCTCTGTAGTTGCGTATCGTATTCCACGGCAACGGCGGCCAGGCGGATGCCCTCCCCGGAAACCTCGGTGACGGCGATGGCGTTTTTGGCGTGGGGGATCGCGGCTTTTGCGAAACCGGGGACGCTGATAGCCAAAAGCGACCCTGCGCTGATGATCAAAAACTCCCGACGTGACGGCATATTATTTTCCTCGCTATTTCGAATAGTTTTCTGCTCTGTAAGTGTCATGTGCCTCAGACGGGTGCTTTCGACACCGTTATGTCAGGCATCAACGCGATGCGCTCTACATCAGGTGATTTTTACATATGGTACTATTAAAGTACCGTATTTTGCCTGAGAGAGGATGTCAATCGCAAGAGGCTTTTATGCCGAGAAAACCAGCCGGCAAGTGCTCAAATTCAGTTCAGGGTTTCAGCGGGGGCAGAAGGAATTTTAAGACGTAGAAAAGCAAAAAGCCTGCTTAAGTTTCCTTAAGCAGGCTTCTCAAATATGGCTCCTCTGACTGGACTCGAACCAGTGACATACGGATTAACAGTCCGCCGTTCTACCGACTGAACTACAGAGGAATCGTGTGAACGGGGCGCATATTAACGGCGACGGATGGCCTTGTCAAAGTCTGATTCATCAAAATGTGTTTGATTGCTGACAATTTCAGCGACTGGTCGCTTTTACGCTTTTTATCGACATTGTGCACCATGGTAGTGCACATATACCCCCAATGGGGCATAGCCTAAACTGCTTACCGGGCAAAAAATTCGTCCGTTGCTATCAGAATCGCTTATTACGCCGCGAATAGCGGCCTTTGCATCGATTTGTAAAAACTGGCAAGCAAATTGCAAAACCTTCTGTATCTCAATAGCCAGCGTTGGTACTGGCTTTCCTTACAGGAGGCAAAATGAACTTAAGACGACTGAAGTATTTTGTGAAAATCGTCGATATCGGTAGCCTGACCCAGGCCGCTGAAGTCTTGCATATCGCACAACCGGCGTTGAGCCAGCAAGTGGCGACCCTGGAAGGCGAACTGGACCAGCAACTGCTGATTCGCACAAAACGCGGCGTGACGCCGACCGAAGCCGGGAAGATTCTTTATACCCATGCCCGGACTATCTTGCGCCAGTGCGAGCAGGCCCAACTGGCGGTCAACAATGTTGGCCATACGTTGAGCGGGCAGGTTTCTATTGGCCTGGCGCCGGGCACTGCGGCTTCCGCCATTACGATGCCTCTGCTGCAGACGGTGCGTAACGAGCTCCCTGAAGTGATGGTCTATCTGCAGGAGAGCAGTGGCACCATCCTCAACGATAAATTGCTCGGCGGGCAGCTGGATATGGCGGTGCTGTATGAGCGTTCACCGGTGGCCGGGATCGTCAGCCAGCCTTTGCTGAAAGAAGACTTGTACCTGGTTGGAACCCGTGATTGCCCTGGGCAAAGCGTCGACCTGACCGCAGTAGCAGAGATGAATCTGTTCCTGCCGCGTGATTACAGCGCGGTGCGCGCACGGGTTGCTGAAGCGTTTACCCTGCGCCGACTGTCGGCGAAGATCATTGGTGAAATTGAATCCATCACTACCTTAACGGCGGCGATCGCCAGCGGGATGGGCGTCACCGTTCTGCCGGAATCCGCCGCTCGCTCATTGTGCCAGGCAGCAAATGGTTGGATGGCGCGGATCAGTACACCATCGATGAGCCTGTCGCTGTCCCTGAACATGTCTGCTAAGGGAAGCTTGTCGCCGCAGGCGCAGGCGGTAAAAGAAATCTTACTCTCTCTGGTCAGCCGACCTTCGCTGGAGAACCGTGAATTACTGCTGGTGAGTTAATCTATATTCCGTAATGGAATAAGTTGCTGGTTTTTATTATTTGTTAGCAAGGACAACAGACTTTAACAATAGCGTATACGTTATGTCTGATAGCCCGGAGGAAAGGGTGAATTTCCAGCAGCTTAAAATCATTCGTGAGGCGGCCCGTCAGGATTACAACCTGACGGAAGTCGCAAATATGTTATATACCTCGCAATCGGGCGTCAGTCGCCATATTCGTGAACTGGAAGAAGAGCTCGGAATTGAGATTTTCATCCGGCGCGGTAAGCGTTTACTGGGAATGACCGAGCCGGGTAAAGCCTTATTAACCATTGCGGAGCGTATCCTCAATGAAGCCGGTAACGTCCGTCGGCTCGCCGACCTGTTTACCAATGATGCTTCCGGTGTCTTAACCATTGCCACCACCCACACTCAGGCACGCTACAGCCTGCCTCCGGTCATTAAAGCTTTCCGCGAACTGTTTTCCGATGTCCGACTGGAGCTTATCCAGGGGACGCCTCAGGAAATCGAAGCGTTGTTGCATAACGGCGGCGCTGATATTGGCATTGCCAGTGAGCGTTTGAGTAACGATCCTACGCTGGTGGCTTTTCCGTGGTTCCGCTGGCACCACAGCCTGCTGGTCCCTAAAGAGCATCCACTGATTCAGGTCTCGCCCTTAACGCTGGAGGCCATTTCCCGCTGGCCGCTGATTACCTACCGGCAGGGCATCACCGGGCGTTCACGTATTGATGAAGCCTTCAACCGTAAAGGGTTGATGCCGGATATCGTCCTGAGCGCCCAGGATTCTGATGTGATTAAAACCTATGTCGAGCTGGGGCTGGGGGTCGGGCTGGTGGCGGAGCAATCCGGAGATGCTCGGGAATCGGACACCTTGACCCGCCTCGAAACCCGGCACCTGTTCGATGCCAATACCGTCTGGTTAGGCTTAAAACGCGGGCAGTTACAGCGCAATTATGTCTGGCGCTTTATCGAACTGTGCAACGCCGGCTTGTCGCTGGATGAAATCAAGCGACAGGCGATGGAGCCGGAAGAGGCGGCAATTGATTACCAGATATGATTAATTCATCACCGGGGTAGATAATAGGGGGCGCATCTATCCACGCGGAGAGGATATAAAAGCTATAATTCACGCACAGTTGTCGCTATTGAGGAAAGGGAAATGATGCGGCGTGTGAATTGGTTTTGCTCTCTTTTAGTGTTCCTCTCAAGCCAGAGTGTGCTGGCCGTGAGTTATCCGTTACCGCCGGAAGGAAGCCGTCTGGTCGGTATGCCGCTGACGATTACCGTTCCGGACCATAATACCCAGCCGTTGGAAGCCTTTGCCGCGCAATATGGGCAAGGGCTCAGCAATATGCTGGAAGCCAACCCCGGCGTTGATGTCTATTTACCGAAATCAGGTACGACCCTGGTGGTGCCGCAGCAGCTGATCTTACCAGACACGGTGCGCGAGGGTATTGTGGTAAACGTTGCCGAAATGCGCCTCTATTACTACCCGCCTGAGGGTACCACGGTTGAGGTGTTGCCGATTGGCATCGGCCAGGCGGGGCGTGAAACGCCGCGTAACTGGGTCACTACGGTAGAACGTAAGCAGGAAGCGCCTACCTGGACACCAACCGCGAATACCCGCCGTGAATACGCCAGCCGGGGTGAAACCCTGCCGGCGTTTGTCCCTGCCGGACCGGATAACCCGATGGGGCTGTATGCTATTTATATCGGAAGGCTATATGCCATTCATGGCACCAATGCCAACTTCGGGATCGGCTTGCGCGTCAGTCAGGGATGCATTCGTCTGCGCAACGACGATATCAAATATCTGTTCGACAACGTACCGGTGGGGACCCGCGTCCAGATTATCGATCGGCCTGTGAAATATACCCTCGAACCGGACGGCAGTCGCTGGGTTGAAGTCCATGAACCGCTCTCGCGCAACCGTGCTGAATATGAATCTGACCGCAAAGTTCCTTTGCCGATGACCACGGGGATCCAGTCATTTGTCAAAGGAGAGGGGGTGAATGCCAGCCTGGCCACCCAGGCGCTTGAGCGACGTTCCGGCATGCCTGTTAATATCAGTGGGGCGGGAACGGTTAATCAGTTCGGCAGTTGACCGTCGGTAGTGAGACTTGCCAGCACCGCGTCATGCCGGAAGCCGGGGCATGACGTGGCCTGCTATATTTTGTCTGACCAGATGACTAAGCCAATCCCCGATAAAATAATCAATGTTGAAATGACTATCTGGCGATCCAGCGCCTCATTCATAAACAGAACCCCGCCAAGCGCGGCCAGGCAGGGAACGCTTAACTGAATAGTGCTGGCGGTGGATGACGATAGTTTCGGCAGTAAGGTATACCAGAGCAGATAGGCGCCTGCAGAGGTGATGGCACCGGCGACGATCCCCAGCAGCAGTCCCATCGCATTCAGTTGCAGCGCATGAAAATGCACGGCGACGGCCACTACAGCAATAGGGACGGAGAGGATAAAGTTGCCTGCGGTGGCCGAGGCGGCGCTGGTTGCCGCTCTTCCGGTAATGCAGTATGCCGCCCAGGCAACACCGGACAGGATCATCATGACGGCCGCAAATGCGGGCGGAGGTGTGGCGCCAGGCAGGAGTAAAATGCCTATGCCTGACAGTGCTGCCAGGATACCGATGACTTTCCAGCGGGTGATTTTCTCGCCATGCAACATTCCCCAACCGGTCATAACCAACTGGACCGTACCAAATAAAAGCAGCGCGCCGGTCGCCGCGTTTAACGACACATAGGCGAGAGAAAAGGCGAACACGTAGCCAGACAATAACAGCGCGTTGAGCGGGTTGTATTCAATTTTGTGGTGACCGCGACGAAGGCCAATAAACAGGTACAGAGCCAATGCGCCACCGATCAAGCGGATGCTGCCAAATGAGATCTCGTCGATATAGCCGCCGGTTATTGCCACTCTGCAGATCACCGAATTTGCGGCAAAGGCGATCATCGTCAGCAGGATTTTTAATAACATAGCTCGGTCTCCGGGGCCTGGTATCTGACGACGCGCAATGTGGTGGGGATGATCATTCAACCATTGTGACGGATTGTTATCGCCGACAAAACAGAAAAGGGGAGCCATCGCTCCCCTTATCCGTCAGTCAGGCCTGACGACCGGCCATAACGCCGCCGTCAATATCCCAGATGGCGCCCGTGACCCAGCCGGTATTGTCGGACAGCAGGAACGCCACGGTTTCGGCAATGTCGACCGGCGAGCCAACGCGGCCGATCGGATGGAAACTGTCAAAGCTGTTCATGACCTCTTTAACCTCATCTTTCGGGATAAAACCTTCGTAAATCGGCGTATGAACAACCGCAGGGGCGACGGCATTAACGCGGATGCCTTTCGCACCCAGCTCGATAGCCAGATTTTTGGTCAGCGCATGCAGACCGGCTTTTGCCATCGAATAAGCAGAGGACGGAGTGGCGCCGATCGCCTGATGTGCCCACATTGAGCCGATATTAACAATCGATCCTTTGATCCCTGCCGCGACCATATTACGCACCACGTCACGGGTGATGAAGAACGTTGCACGGTTAATATTCATATACATATCATAGTCAGCCGTCTCGTGTTCGGTAAAGGCTTTCGGGAAGAAGACTCCTGCGGCATTCACCAGCAGGCTGATATCCTGGTGCTCAGCATTGATGATATCGGTAGCATGCTGCATCCCTTGTGCGGTCATCAGGTCGGCAATAATGATGGACACCTGGCCATGGGCAGATAAAACCTGGCACGCTTCTTCTGCTTTATCCTGACGGTTGCCTACCAGCACCGCACTGCCGCCGTTTTTCAGAACGTATTTTGCTGTTTCAAAGCCCATGCCGCTGGTGCCGCCGACCACTAACAATTTTTTACCTGCAAATGATGTTGTCATCATAACCTCTGTACTGGTTTCTCTGTGATGTGAAGGCGGCCGATGGCTCTCCTTTCTGTGGCGGCATATTCACACTTTCATATTCGGCTGGCGAATCAGAAGATATTTAATGGCGAGATAGAAAATCTATTTCATGCTGCTGGTTCTGTGCCAGAATAGAGGAAACCCTTATCGTGGATAACCATCATGCGTTCGCTCAACCGGCTTAAATGGTTACATGCCTTCGAGGCAACGGCACGTCACGGTAGTTTTACCGGGGCAGCTGAAGAGCTGGGCGTCACGCCTGCCGCGGTCGGGCAGCTCGTCAGATCGCTGGAGGAGTGGGTAGGTTATCCGCTGCTTCATCGGCTGCGTAGCGGCAAGGAGAGGCTGACATTGGTCAGTGAGGCGCAGGAAGCCTTAAAGGATATCAGTGAGGGACTGGATAGTCTGGAGCGCGGTCTGAATAAACTGAGAGGAAGAAAATCTCGTTCAGTTATCGTGCTTACTGCTTCCCAGGTACTGATGATGAACTGGTTGATGGAGCGCCTGAATCGCTTTTCAGAACAGCATGAGAACATTGATATCCGGCTTGATGTCACCGAGAAACTCATGGATGTGGTGCATGGCGAAGCCGATATGGGTATTCGTTGTGGCCCGGGAGACTGGGCCGGGTTAAGCAAAACGTGGCTCATGGATGAAGATGTGGTGATGGTCTGCAGCCCGGTGCTGCTGCCTGATATCAAAGACGGCACGCCGGCATGGTTGTCAGAGCAAAAGCTGATCCATGATGATACGCCACATCCGGGCGCCCATTTTCCCGCCTGGGACACCGTGCTGGCAAAGGTCGGTGCGCCGCCAGCCAGTATCAGCGGTCTGCATATTAACTCGACTTCCGCCGTTATACTGTCTGCCCTGAGTGGACGAGGGGTGGCGCTGGTCCGCCGGGCTCTGGTACAGCAGGCGATCGATAACCATCAGTTGCGCGTGCTGTTTAGCGATGTTAGCTGGCCGCTCACCTGGTCCTATTATCTGGTGATGTCTGAACATTCGCAGATGCGACCTGAAGTGAAAATCCTCCACGACTGGTTAATCCACGATGTGAAAGCAGAGCAGTGACCGATGCGCTTTTCACCATGGCTTCCCATCCCTTCGATTGATATGAAGTACTGTTGCAGCCTGCCAGACGCCAAGGCAGCAAACTCAAAACAACAAAAAGCCCGCTTAAGTTTCCTTAAGCGGGCTTCTCTAAATATGGCTCCTCTGACTGGGAGCGCCTTTGCCAGTAACTGGCTGATAATTAAGCTAAGCCTGAATCCACTTTCTGTCAAGACCACCAGAATGACACCAATAAGTTTTGCTAGGAAAATTATATTTTATATTAATGGATTCTTCCCTGTAGAGAATTTAAAGGGTTTTATTCTGTTTTTTTTGTTTAACTTGGAGTTAATTTCTTTTGTCTGGGAGGTTAGTGTTTTTCTGTCAATAATAAAGCTATCTTAACAGTAAGGGGCGCTCCATAGGAAACAGATCAAAGCCTGTAACTCATTCATCAGAATGGAAGCTACTGTGGATACTACTCCATCTACCTTAATTCCAAAAATATCGATTAGAATTGTCCTGAAAAAATGGCTAAGATGGTAGAATTCTGACGTTGAATACCTTCGTTACACTATAGATTGGGTATGCAATGATGATGTTATGGAACCTACGGAATCCTAGCCATGAATGATAACGAAGATTCACTGTTTAAGAATAATAGTCTTTCTCTTCAGCAAAAACTAGAGCGAGCTCGTACAGAGCTTCTTGACTTATCTGCGCGCAATAAACTCCTCAATATTCCTCGCTCTAAAACAACCAAACTCTTAGAAATTATCGATGAGAGGTCTACTGAGATTTATCGTTTACTGGTTAAAGAAGGAAAAGTATTTACTTTTCTACCGGGACGGATGGGCAAGAAGGGGGAGCTAATTGATGATGAGGGTATTGTATCGGAATCGGATGATGCTCTTGTTGATGATCGGCTGCTTGTTTTTGATGATGATGTTGATCCAAAAGCAATCAGTGCTGAGCATCAGGATACAAAACTACAAACAAGGCTAACTCCGCAAGGTTTGCAAAAGAGACTGTTGGATCTTTACCACGATTCTAAAACGTTAGAAGAAGAACAGGGTGTAAACATACTTTATCTGACGCTCGGAACCTTAAAATGGATTGATCCCAATAATAAAGAAAATGTTAGATATGCTCCTTTAATCTTGATCCCCGTGTCTCTTGAACGTGGAACTGCTGGTGAGAGGTTTAAACTACGGGCAAGGCAGGATGAGATTATTGAAAACCTTTCTCTGGAGGCATATCTACAGCGAACACATGAGATTTTATTGCCTAAGATCAACACCGATGAGGAGCTAGATCTTTCTGGGTATATCGATGAAGTTGCTCAGGCTGTGCAGACAAAGCCTGACTGGAGCGCTCAAGAAAACGATATTACTTTGGGGTTCTTTTCCTTCGCTAAGTTCCTCATGTACCGGGATTTAGATCCAGAAAACTGGCCAGAGAATGACAATATCACAGAACAACCTCTTATCCAGTCGCTTATGGTTGATGGGTTTAATGAGAGGGATGAAAGGATTTCAGATGATGCACCTATAGATCCTTTTATTTCGCCGAGGGATATGCTCCATATCATGGATAGCGATACTTCTCAAACACTTGCTATCCATGATGTACGGAAAGGAAAAAACCTTATTATTCAAGGTCCTCCTGGGACAGGGAAATCTCAGACGATTGCAAATGTCATTGCTTCTGCAGTGGCGGATGGCAAAACGGTCTTATTTGTCGCAGAAAAAATGGCTGCTCTTGAAGTGGTGAAACGTCGCCTTGACCATGCGGGTGTGGGCGACGCCTGTTTAGAGTTGCATAGTAATAAGACGAATAAAAGGGTCTTCCTGGAGGAATTGAAAAGGGTCTGGGAGCTGGGATCTCCTAGAGGGGAGTTTCCAGACACACTGGTAGGAGACCTAACGGAGGCGAGGGATAAACTTAACGAGCATCCGGCAAGGCTGCACAAGATATATCATCCTTCAACTTTCTCTCCCTATCAGGTCATGGGGCATCTTGTTCGATTACGTCAGTTAGGCCAGGCTCCGACCGATTTTCATCTCGGAGAATTTGAACATTGGAATGCCAGCGATCTTGAGAAACGTCTTGAGCTTGTGAAAGAGATTGTTGATCGCATCCGAGATATTGGTTTGCCCGCTCAGCATCCGTGGAGTGGTGTTGGTCTTGAGCAGATATTACCTATAGATGTAGAAAAATTACTTCCACGTCTGCAAGAACTTGAAAGAGATGTTGTACGTCTTAAAAAAGTTATTGCAAATCTGTCTGCTGAGCTTTCTGTTACACCCGTACCGGAAACATTCTCTTCAATTTATAAATTAGTTGAGGTTGCAGAATGTATCAATAAAGCACCAGACCTGTCAGCAGAAGCCTTTATTTCTGCAGTTTGGCATGATAATGCGCCTGCAATCAAACGACTTATTGTGGTGGGTAAGCAGTATCAGCAAGCTCGCTTAGATCTTGAGATAGATGTAGTAGCTGAAGAAATTGAAACTCCAGTTACCGAACTAGAAGATGCGCTGGCAAGGCTTCCTCGTGATTTTCAGGTTAATGGTTTTTCCGCAGCTTGTTCTCTGGTGAAACCTTTATCTAAGTTGCGTCTTGATGCTGCTCGTTTACATGAAGAACTCGGTACTCAGGAAGGGTATTACACCGTTCAGGAAATAGAACGTCTCATTACTTTGGGGGAAAGAATTGCTGCTGCCCCTAATGCTAGTCCCGACGCCTTTATTGCATCAGTTTGGGATCATGGTATTGAGAAAGCTGCTGAACTGGTTGAGTCAATTGCCTCCTTCAGAACCGTTAGTGAAGCTCTTGATTCCCAAATTAATGAGATAGCCTGGAATACGGATGTTCAGGAGGCCAGGAATCTTCTGGCTAGCCATACTGGTATTTTCCGATACCTCGATGGAAACTGGCGAAAAGCGAGGGGACTTGTTGGTTCTTTACTGCGAGATCGTTCGTTGCCCGTTGAGCAGCAGATCTTATTGTTGGACAAGTTGATTAAGGCGCAGGCAGAGAGGAAAATAATTCAGGAAGGCAATGATTTTGGTCATTCTGCCTTCGGTAGCGATTGGCGTGGGGAAAGAAGTGACAGCTCTTCTTTAATGGCATTAGTTGAATGGATGAGAACGCTCCGTGGTGTAGGCGCTGAGGCTCGGCTGTTGGCCAGCCGACTTATCGACCGCGAGGGTGTGAAGCTTCGTGCGCAACAACTAAGCCAGTTACTGCAGCAGGTTCGGACCCAGTTAGACATCTTATGGAGCGCGTTCGGTTTTTCACCTGAGGAATATTTTTCCAATCAGGTATCTATCACCCGCGTCTCATTAGTTTTCATTGAAGAGAAAATCCAAAATCTCATAGCGATTGATGAACAATGCTTTCGTGTAATGGTTAACCCTCCTGTTCGTATTGATGAGCGTAGCCAGCTAATCACCCGAATGGTTGAGTTGCAGAAATTGATTGTAGAAATACGTGCAGAAGTCCCGCTTGCAAAAAGCGCTTTTGACGAACAGTGGAAAGAGTTGTCATCTGATTGGGATTATCTGAGTCAGGCTTGTTCTTGGTTAGAGGAAAACAGTGCGTTACGTTTCGTAGCGGCAAAACTGACAGACAGAGCTGAAACTGCCCATATTGCACGAGAAACTCACCTGTTCAGTCAACAGATAGTCAATGAACTGGAAAAAATCGCGACGGAATTAAAAGGAACTATCGGAACCCTTTTGGGTTCATCATCTGATAAATTAATGATAGTGCTTGTGTGCGAGAAACTTCAAACATGGGCTGAGAATTCAGAACAACTCTCTAAATGGGTTGCGTATCAGCATCGTATTACGCAGGCTCGAAAATATGGATTAACTGAGGTAGTAGAAAAACTCGCTAGTGGAGATCTTTCTCTAGATTCTGCTATTTCTGCCGTAGAGCGGACCTATTTTGAGTCGCTACTCAAAATCATGGCTCTCGAAGAACCCGATTTAGTGCGTTTTGATGGTGAGCTTCATTCTCGTCAGGTTGCAGGATTTGCAGAGCTTGACCTTAAACGTATCAAGGCCGCCAGTCTTGAGGTTGTGCGTGCCCATCATAGACAAATCCCTTCCAGGAGCGGCGGTATTGGTCCAGTGGGAGTTCTGCGTTCGGAAATGGTGAAAAAGAGGGGGCATTTACCAATTCGTCAGTTAATGCTAAAGGCTGGAGTGGCGATTCAAGCGCTCAAGCCGGTCATGATGATGAGCCCGTTATCTGTTGCTCAATTCCTCATCCCGGGAAAACAAAAGTTCGATCTTCTGGTCATGGACGAAGCGAGTCAGATACAACCGGTTGATGCGATTGGTGCAATTGCTCGCTGTAAGCAGGTTGTGGTCGTCGGGGATGAACGCCAACTTCCACCTACGCGATTCTTCGCTAAGATGACAGAATCTGCTGCTAATGATGATGGTGATGAAGTATCTCAGGTTGCTGATATAGAGAGTGTATTGGGCCTGTTTGTTGCTAGGGGATTACCTCAACGTATGTTGCGTTGGCACTATCGCAGCCGTCATCAATCTTTGATTGCTGTATCCAATAGTCAGTTCTATGAGAATAAACTCTTCATCGTGCCGAGTCCGTACACTCAGGAAGCAGGCATGGGTCTGCAATTCCACCACATCCCGGATGGTGTGTTCGAATCAGGCGGTAAGGGAACCAATACGATAGAAGCTAAAGCTGTCGCTAAAGCAATCATGGAGCATGCCCGTAAATATCCGGAACAGTCGCTTGGTGTTGCAACATTTTCTGTTTCCCAGCGTAAGGCTATTCAGGACGAGCTCGAGTTACTACGCCGTCTGAATCCCGATTTAGAAGAGTTCTTTAATGCGCATCCGAGCGAGCCTTTCTTCGTTAAAAACCTTGAGAACGTACAAGGTGATGAGCGTGATATAATTATGATCTCCGTCGGCTATGCCAGAAATACGCAAGGATACATGGCGATGCGTTTTGGTCCCCTGGGGTCAGAGGGAGGGGAAAGAAGGTTGAATGTATTAATCAGCCGAGCCAAACGTCGATGTGAAGTTTTCGCTTCGATCACAGACGAAGATATTGATTTGGAAAGAGCAAAAGGAAAAGGTGTATTTGCCTTTAAACTCTTCCTGCAATATGCCCGTACCGGTCGGATATCGTTAGCTCAACGGACTGAAAGAGAAATGGATAGTGTATTTGAAGAGCAGGTTGCTGATGCGCTTCAGAAAGCTGGTTATCAAGTCCATCCTCAGGTAGGTATTGCTGGATTCTTTATAGATTTAGCTATTGCTGATCCTGATATGCCAGGGCGATACTTGATTGGTATTGAGTGCGATGGCTGTGCTTATCATTCATCACGTTCTGCGCGAGAACGCGATCGCTTGCGTCAGGCTGTACTTGAAGATCATGGGTGGATTATCCATCGTATCTGGAGTACGGATTGGTTCCACCGGCCTGAAGAACAGCTGGAACGAACACTTCATGCTATAGAGTCTGCCAAAAAAGAGCTCTCAGAACGGACTGAACAATTGAAGCAAAGGACTCGTGCGGTACCTATTGAAATCGTGACTGTCGATAGAGGACCTGTAGTCGAGATTGGTCTTGTCGATTCGGATATTGCAAAAGAATCTGAGATTGCCTATCTGGAGGCTACTCCATCCGCTAATATGGGATATGAACTGTATGAAACCCCGTTGGGTATTCTCAGCGAAATTATTGAGCAGATAGTTGAGGTTGAATCTCCTGTTCATGTAAGCGAGGTTATCACCAGGTTACGAACTGCCTGGGGATTACAACGTGCAGGGGCCAGAATTGAGGCCGTTGTGAACAGGGCTGTTAATCTGGTCTGCAACAAAGGTGATATCCTTCAGGATGGACAATTTTTAATACATCAGAAATCAAAGATTGTCTTACGAAACCGACAGAATGTTCAGTCGTTGGGACTACGTAAATCCGAAATGTTGCCACCTCAAGAGATTGCTGTCGGAGTTTCTCAGGTAGTAAAAAATAACCTTGGTGCGACAGAAGAAGAGATAGTTATGTCTATCTCTAGATCTCTTGGGTTTAAAGCAACAAGTGGGACCTTACGTAAAGTTATTTCAGAGGTAATTGAACAACTTCTCTTTAAAGGCATTCTTCTAAAAGAAGACTCTCTGATTATTGAGAGTAAAGAAACAGCTACAGAGTGATTTTCAATATTAGAATAAACTCAAAGTATATTCTTTGAGTTTATCTTTTTATTCTTAATAATAATTCATGGCGGATTTGTAAGTATACTGTAATTGTAAGTATCCCAGCAAAACGAACCATTCATTTTTAGAGATCTTCCGACATACTGATTATATCCTCTGAGGAGATCGCCATGCGTAAAGCCCGATTCACCGAACACCAGATCATTGCCATTCTGAAGCCCGTCGAAGCCGGATGTACCGTTAAGGATGTCTGCCGTGAAGCCAACTATTACGACTGGAAAGCAAAGTTTGGCGGTATGGAAGCGTCTGATATCAAGAGATGAAAGACCTGGAGGATGAAAACCGGCGATTAAAACAGATGTTTGCTGATCTCAGCCTTGAATGCCGGGCACTGAAAGACATTATCGAAAAAAAGCTTTAAAACCAGCGATAAAGCGGGAGCTCGTCAGCTATCTGACGGCACAATTTGCTATGAGCATCCGCCAGGCCTGCAGGACATTATCGCTGAGCTGGACGGTCTATGTTTACCAGCCCGATACCCGGCGCGATGAACCGGTGATCCTGCTGCTGACTGAGCTGGCAGAGCGCTACCCGCGATACGGTTTTAAGAAGTTGTTCCAGTTGCTGCGCAGGCAGGGTAACACCTGGAATCATAAACGCGTTCATCGGATTTATTGCCTGCTGAAACTGAATTTTCGCCGCAAGGGAAAGCAGCGTCTGCCGGTACGTAACCCGGCGCCACTGGTGACGCCTGAGGCACTTAATCAGAGCTGGCCCATAGACTTTATGCATGATGCGCTGGTCTGCGGCAGGCGTTTCCGAACCTTCAATGTGGTGGATGACTTTAACCGCGAAGCCCTCGCAATAGAAATTGATCTGAATATCCCGGCGCAGCGGGTGGTCAGAGTGCTGGACAGGATAGTGGCGAACCGGGGGTATCCGCTGAAACTGAGGATGGACAACGGCCCGGAACTGGTCTCGCTGACACTTGCGCAATGGGCTGAAGAGCATGGTGTGATGCTGGAATTTATCAAGCCGGGTAAGCCGACACAGAACGCGTTTATCGAACGTTTTAACAGGACGTACCGAACAGAAATACTGGATTTTTACCTGTTCAGAACGCTGAATGAAGCACGGGAAATCACGGAACGCTGGCTGAATGAATACAACAGCCAGCGTCCCCATGAATCCCTGAATAACCTGACGCCGGAGGAATACCGGCTGATGGCTGAAAAACCGGAACTCTCAAAAAGTGCGTGGAACTAAAGCTGGGATACTTACAGTGAACCGCTTGGATTAACTAAAAGGTGTAGACCGTGAGAGTCGGAGACTTTGAAGGGTTTTACGGATGGTTTTAAGTTGCGGATTTTTGAGTCGTTAAGAGACATTTGGGGGTCACTCCGTCATCGAACCAACATGACCCCAAATCTGACCACCAAATTCTCCCGATGCGGAGGGTAAACTGAAAATGCATCGGGAGGATTTTTCACGCTAACCTATTGAATCTGAATCATATAGGGATTCACAAGGCAGCATGAAAACAAGAATTTGGCTCCTCTGACTGGACTCGAACCAGTGACATACGGATTAACAGTCCGCCGTTCTACCGACTGAACTACAGAGGAATCGTGTGAACGAGGCGCATACTACTGGCCCGCCAATTTTGTGTCAACACTAAAATTAAGCCACTGATTCAAATGGCTAAATTTAAGTCAAACCGTTGTTTTAGTGCACAACCTGGCTATCATCGCCATCCAGCAGGCCATTTTCACGTAATCGCTGTAACGGATCCTGACGATAGAAATGGCAAAAACGCTGCCACAGCGCCGGGAAGCGCGGAGCAAACAGCTCTGGCGCGCTAAAGAAATATTCTGACAGTACCGCAAAGCATTCGGCAGGGTCGGTTGCCGCATAGGCGTCAATACTGGCGGCGCTTTCACCCACCAGGTCGATCTCATCCTGAATATTATTCATCGCAGCGTGGAGGTCATGCTCCCACCCGGCAACTTCGCGTAGAGGGATCAACGGCACCCCGCTGGCGCGATCGCCATTGCGTGTATCCAGCTTATGCGCGACTTCATGCACGATCAGATTAAAGCCGGAGGCGTCGAAGGAGTCCTGAATATCGAGCCAGTTGAGAACAATCGGCCCCTGTTGCCAGCTCTGCCCGGACTGAACTACCCGTTGGTTATGGACGAGGCCAATGTCATCTTCCCATTCATCATCAACAACA
This sequence comes from Klebsiella sp. B345, assembly GCF_051131735.1. Lineage (NCBI taxonomy): Bacteria > Pseudomonadati > Pseudomonadota > Gammaproteobacteria > Enterobacterales > Enterobacteriaceae > Klebsiella > Klebsiella sp. B345. The sequence goes on along the minus strand of NZ_CP180443.1, from coordinate 1,165,302 downwards.
AATGGGGCAGGGTAGATCAGCACCTCGTGGAAACCATCAAGCCATTCAATACCTAACTGAAGTACCGGCAGGCAGAACAGCATCGCAATACGGGCGGTGTGGACCGACTCAAGCTCAAGACCTTGCAGGGGGACCAGGCGTTTTTGTTGTAGAAAACGTGCTGCCAGCTGCACCAGTTCCCGCTGCTCTTGCGCGGAAAGATTGGCTAAAACAGGAATGGCAAGCGCTTGTTCCCATGGTATTTTCGCGTTGCCGGACTCTTCATCTACTTTCCAGGGCCATTTAAACATCATATTGCTCGCAAAGTCGTCACTTGAACGGATTTAAAGAGACAGGAACTATTAAAATGCCAAAGAACCTGGCATTATAGCCACCTCAGCGGAGAGATGCCGGAGCGGCTGAACGGACTAGTCTCGAAAACTAGAGTAGGGGCAACTCTACCGGGGGTTCAAATCCCCCTCTCTCCGCCACTTCTTCCCTTACCTTCCTGATTTAAAAAACATTTAACTCTACGCTTTTGTCCTGCATACCATTCTGTATATCAATAAGTAGCGGCGTTTGCCGGACAGGATCGGGCATTTCCCTCATCTGTATAAGTTATCACTTCGCTATCACCCAAGGTAGCGGTTTGCCAGTATCTCCTTCATTCTGTGAACTTAGTCGTGTGAATCCATCCGTGAAGCATTCATTTAAAAATGTGCCATCGACAGCGAATTTGCCGTAGGTGTTCTCTGAATCACCTCGTGCTTGAACGGGGCTTAAGTCTTTCTTGCCCTTCAACGACCACCGGCAGGCACAGTCATACTCGCGGCATACATATCTATATGATGTTGCCGCGATAACACACTGAAAAGACGCCCAATCGATACTATTTAATCGTGCGTAATGTCTCTGCTGGCAAATACTTCACTAAATGTGAAGCTAGTCATGATATTCAACAGATGACCTACCCAAAAAATGGTTTTTCTGAACAAAGTGTCAACCTCTCTGACGTATAAAACCGTGAGAAATATGATAACTAATTGATTTTTATTTCTTTATATTATTGTGAATTATCAGGATATAAGAAATAATTAGTTATTGATTTAGTGAAGTAACCTTTTGCTACACGCTATTTTACCCAGATGTCTTCTGTTGCACTCTTTTTCTCTCAGGGTAATCCGCTCCCGTCGGGGAGCAACAGACAGAGGACACTATGGCGCATCAAATTGATTCGTTTCCGGAAAGGGTAATGGCGGAAGGTGATGATGGGGTTGAGGTAGCTGTCGCTGCGTATCACCTCAGCGATGCGAATACGCTCAGGAATGACGTGGCTGAAGTACAGTTGGCTGCCCAGCAACTGGTGGCGGCTTTTGCACGTAACGATACGCAGGCGTACTTTGCGTCATTTACCGAAGATGCCACCTTTGTTCTTCATAACCTTGAACTGCCATTACGCTCCCGCCATGCCTGGTACACGCAGTGGACTAGCTGGCAGGCGGAAGGGTTCTCCATCCTCGACTGCGTGTCCAGCAACACACACGTGCAGGTTTGTGGCGAGGTAGCGATCTTCTTTCATGATGTCGACACGCGCATACAGGTCGATGGTCAGCAAAGCCTGCTGACGGAACGAGAAACCATTATTTTCCGCCGCACCTCACAAGGCTGGTTAGCCTGCCACGAACATTTGTCACCCCGTCTCTGAAATCACAAGGATGCATCTATGACATCCTCCGAGGTCATCATGTCAGAATCTACAAGCAAGATTGAAATGTTTGGCATTGAGCAAATTCCAGATGCGCGACGTGATGCGACGCCACTGGACCTTTTCCGCCTGACGTTTGGTGGGGCGAATACCTTTGCTACTGCTGTACTGGGGAGTTTCCCGGTCCTCTTTGGTCTCTCTTTCCAGGCGGGTTTGTTGGCGATCGCCGCGGGTGTCGTCATTGGCGGGATCATCCTGGCGCCGATGGGGGTGTTTGGCACCATCAATGGCACCAATAATTCGGTCTCATCCGGTGCGCATTTTGGCGTCCACGGGCGGATTATCGGCTCATTTTTATCTCTCCTGACAGCCGTTGCCTTTTTCTCTCTCTCGGTATGGAGCTCAGGCGACGCTTTGATTGGCGGGACCCATCATCTGCTCGGTATGGCGGAAAATGATGTCACTTTAGGTATGGCTTACGGGCTGTTCGCCGTACTGGTGCTGATTGTTTGTATCTACGGTTTCCGTTTTATGCTGTGGATAAACAAAATCGCCGTTTTTGCGTCCAGCCTCATGTTCCTGCTCGGAGTTTTCGCCTTTTACGGCGTCTTTGACTCGGGTTACAGCGGAAGTCTGCAACTGGGTCAGGCTGGCTTCTGGGGGGCCTTTATTGGGTCAACACTGTTAACCATGAGCAACCCGATCTCTTTTGGTGCTTTCCTCGGTGACTGGTCGCGGTACATTCCGAAAGAGACCTCCCGGCTGCGCATTATGCTGTCGGTATTTGCAGCGCAAATCGCGACCTTGATCCCGTTCATCTTTGGCCTGTGTACCGCGACGATTGTTGCCATTCATGCGCCACAGTACATCGCCAACAATAATTATGTGGGTGGACTGCTGGCGGTAACGCCGGGCTGGTTTTTCCTGCCGGTTTGCGTGATTGCCATCATCGGCGGATTGTCTACCGGTACCACGGCGCTTTATGGCACTGGTCTGGATATGTCGAGCATTTTCCCACGCTTGCTCAGCCGCGCGCAGGCAACGCTACTGATCGGGCTTATCGCCATTGCCTTTATTTTTATTGGCCGGTTCGCTTTCAATCTGGTGCAAAGCGTATCGACTTTTGCGGTGCTGATTGTGACATGCACGTCGCCGTGGATGATCATTATGATTCTCGGCATGATCAAGTGCCGTGGGATCTACCATAGTGACGATCTGCACGTGTTTTCTCGCGGCCAGAAAGGTGGACGGTATTGGTTCCATCATGGCTGGAACTGGCGGGGGCTGGGTGCCTGGATCCCCAGTGCGATCGTCGGATTATGCCTGGTGAATATGCCGGGACAGTTTGTCGGCCCGCTTGGCAACCTTGTCGGCGGCATTGACGTCAGCCTGCCGGTGACACTGGGTATGGCGGCATTACTCTACCTCATGTTGTTACGTGCTTTTCCTGAGCCAACCGTTCAGATCGGCGTATCGGCCTCCACGCACAGGGTGCAGGCTCAAGGCGGTGTTCAGTGAGCGAAGCAATAGTAATGCCGATTCGGCCGGTTTATATCAACGGTCAGTGGGTTCAGGGTAAAGGCAACCCCAGGAAGGTTTTCGAACCAGCGACGGCTCAGCATTTTGCCACCGTATCCATGGCCGCAGCGGCAGATATTGATGCCGCAGTCTCTGCTGCACGGGCGGCCTTTCCCGGTTGGCGCGATACACCACCGGCGGAGCGAGCCAGCATGTTACGGGGTTTTGCTCAGCAGCTGGAATTGCGGCGCGATGCGCTACTGGCGATACAGATCCGCAATAATGGAAAACCGCGCCATGAGGTGGAAGTCGACCTTAATGATGCGATCGCGACATTTTCATATTACGCGGATCTCGCCGATAGTCTGGATGAGCGACAGGGAATGGAGGTCGCTTTACCGGCACCTGGTTTTACAGCACAGATAAGACATGAGGCCATCGGGGTGGTTGCACTGATTGTGCCGTGGAATTTCCCGCTGGTGACCAGCGCCTGGAAAATCGCACCGGCGCTGGCTGCCGGTTGTACCGTGGTCCTCAAAACCTCGGAAATTACGCCGCTTGCCGAACTGGAATACGGCACGATCGCCGAGAGCCTCGGCTTGCCGCCAGGGGTACTTAATATTCTCAGTGGAGAGGCGGAGTGCGGGAGTTTGTTGAGCCAACACCCCGGTATCGACAAGCTCTCCTTTACCGGGAGTACCGCGACCGGCAGCCACGTGATGACCGCGGCGGCGGCAAGGTGCCTGCCGGTGACACTGGAACTCGGCGGCAAATCGCCCGTCATTGTCTTCGATGACAGCGATGTGGCGCGGGCCGTCGAGTGGATTATGGCCGGTATCACATGGAATGCCGGGCAAATGTGCTCCGCGACCTCGCGTTTGCTGGTGCAGGACGGGATTGCTGAGGTCCTGTATGCGCGGTTAGCTTCTGCCATGCAGGCTTTAGTCGTTGGCGACCCCGGGTACGAAACGGTGGAGATGGGGCCGCTGACCAGCGAAGCACAATGGCTCAAAGTTCAGTCGTATTTCGCTGCGGCCCGCGATGAGCAACTCACCTGTCTGGCCGGAGGAGAGCCGTTATCCCGTGAAGGATGGTTTGTCGCACCGACGCTGTATGCCGACGTTCCCTTAACCAGCAGGCTCTGGCGGGAAGAGATATTTGGCCCGGTGCTCTGCGCTCACCGCTTCAGCGATGAGGCCGAAGCTATCCGACTGGCTAACGATTCTGACTATGGATTAGTGGCCACTGTCGTCAGTGGCGACACCGTTCGCGCCCGACGTGTCGCCAGGGCTCTGGATGTTGGCCATGTCTGGATTAATTCCGTGCAGGCTGTTTTTGTCGAAACGTCGTGGGGAGGCACCAAAGGCAGCGGTATTGGCCGGGAGCTGGGGCCGTGGGGATTATCGTCATACCAGTCCGTAAAGCATATCGTCGAGGACGTGAGTACGGTGCATGAGCCCTGAACTGAACAACTGGCTGGTGTCAGAAGGGAAGATAGCCCACAACGAAAAAGCCCGCATATTTGCGGGCTTCAAATAAAACAAACAGTGACATCAGAACTGATAGACGATCCCTACAGCAAACTGATCGTCAGTCGCGGCACCAGTGTAGATGCTGTCTTTGTCGTCAAGCAGGTTAAATTTGTAAGCGGTGTAGACGTTGAAGTTTTTGTTGAAGTAGTACCAGGTACCGAGTTCAACATAGTTCTTCATATCGGCATTTTTACCATGGTAATTCCCGAGGTCTTTACCTTTAGCGTAAACATAACCAAGGGAAGGGCGCAGACCGAAATCGAACTGATACTGAATAACAGCTTCAATATCCTGCGCTTCGTTAGCGAACACGCCATTATCCATTGGCGTCATGTTATGGGATTCAGCATACATCACCGCGGTATAGAGGTTGTTGGCGTCATATTTCGCCGCGATGCTCCAGATTTCTGCCGATTCGCCTTTACGATCCGCAGACTGTTCGTGGGTGCGGTCTGAATTGCCATAAGCGGCGGCAAAGCCAAATCCGTCGATGCTGTAGTCCACAGACAGGCTATAGCCGTCACCGTTAGACTTTAAACGGTCGCGGTTATTGTTTTTACCTTGATACTGCAAGCCGACGTTCAGGCCGTCAACCAGGCCGAAAAAGTCGCTGTTACGGTAGGTTGCGACACCGACAGTACGGCCAGTCATAAAGTTGTCGGTATTAGCCAGACCATCGCCACCCCATTCAACGAACATGTCGGTATAGCCTAAGGCATCGTAAATCAGGCCATAGTTGCGGCCATAATCAAATGAACCATATTCGACGTATTTGAGACCCGCGAAGGCCAGACGGGTTGCAGTTCCCTGGTCGCCTTCTTGTTTATTGGCTTTGAGGTTGTACTCAAACTGACCATAGCCGGTCAGTTCGCTGTTGATCTGGGTTTCACCTTTTACGCCAAAACGCGCGTAAGACGTGTCCTCAGAATTATGATTACCATCATCATTATCGGTATTGGTGATAATATGTTCACCCACCATTTTTCCGTAAAAATCCAGTTTGTTTCCGTTTTTATTATAAATTTCCGCTGCATTAACGGTGCCAGCGATGAATAAAGCGGGTACCAGAATTGCCAGTGCTTTTCTTTTCATTATAAATTCCCTTTGTATTATCATTAACGTGAATAACTAAATGTCATGCAGAAAACAATTTAATACTATCGATAAGGTTCAATTTTATTTAAATCTTAAATGTAAGTAATCTATATCAAATATTGCAAAATGTTTCATTTTGAGTGTTTATATTTTTATTCTATAAATCCTGGTTTAACTATTTTTAATACTTATTGGTTTTATAACAATGCATTATGGTTGTATGGGGTGGTGGGGCGGCAAAGTAATTAAATGCGTTTTGTTTATTGTTTTGGTGTGAATTATTGTTGTTATTTATTTGATGTGCGAAATGTGAATTCATATATGAAATATTTTCTGTATCAGCGATAAACGTGGAGCGGAAATAATACTTTCACTTCTTGCTGCCTGTTTTTCATTGCCCATAATATTGCGATAGAGTCTGTATCCCTTCATAACAAGGTGTCATGTTGTCGCTCATCCCTTGAGAAAAGGCGCGTTCTGGCCGCAGAAGATGCTGTTTCATCAGCTTTTTCACAGTATAATGTGACGCGCGTCACCTTTTTGGCGTGCGCTGATGTTTCGTCTTCACATTCAGTAAAAGGAGAACGGGTAATGGAAGGGAAAGCGAAACGGGGCCCTGGTGGGAAGCTTGCACTGTGGGTTTTTTATGCCTTTTGCGGTTATTTCATCTGGGCAATGCTGCGTTACTGGTGGGTTGTCGGCAGGATCCAAAGTTCGCCCGGCACGGTGATTGATGGTGATCTGGGATCAACCACCGGTAAATGGATCGGGGCTTTGCTTGGATTCCTCGTTCTCGGTCTCGTAGGGGCCGTCCTGGGAGCTATCGCCTGGTATACCCGACCTGGCGCCAGGACCTATGAATATCGTGAATAAAGTTGCTATGCTCAGCGCAGACCTTTTCTCTGAGGAATACGCATGGCATTGCTTGACTGGCAGCAACGATTTGAAAACTGGCTAACCGGACACCATTCGCAGGGCGACTCCGCCCACGATATTTCGCACTTCCGGCGTGCCTGGGGAACCGCGCAACGACTGGCCGAAGCACGCCAGGTTGACCATCTTGTTATTCTGACCGCCTGTTATTTCCATGACATCATCAGTCTGGCGAAAAACCACCCCGAGCGTAGCCGTTCGTCGGTGATGGCGGCAGAAAAAACGCTGGAGATTCTCCAGTCGTCGTTTCCTGACTTTCCGAAGGAACGCTATGCTGCCGTGTACCATGCCATTGAAGCGCACAGTTTCAGCGCCGCGATCCCCACGCGCAGTGAAGAGGCCAAAATTGTCCAGGATGCTGACCGCCTGGAGGCCTTAGGCGCCATTGGGCTGGCCCGTGTCTTCGCCGTCTCTGGGGCATTAAATAACATCTTGTTTGATGCCGATGATCCCTTCGCGGACAGACGTGAACTGAATGACAAAAAATATGCCCTGGACCACTTTCAGTGCAAGCTGCTGCGTCTGCCTGAAACCATGCAAACAGAGAAAGGCAAAGAGATGGCGCGGCACAACGCGCGTTTTCTCGTGCAATTTATGGCTAAACTCAGCGCCGAGCTTCAGGGGGACCCGTTGTCGATGGATGAGGCGGTTTTAAGGCGCTTTGACCCACTGGCCTGAAACTGGCCACGCTATTTGTGGTAATCTCTGCAAAAATGTCCGGGTTGGTTGAGGTTATGCCGCAAAATTTATCTAAGGAAGAGAGCCTCGCTGTGCCTCTCGAACATTCCGCGGAGGCCGCGCAGGCGCTGTTACGCCGGCTGATGGCTGTCTATGATGTCAAAACGCTGGTGGCGCAGCTGCTGGCCGTCGGCGACAGGAACTGGAGCCCGGCAATATTAAAACGCGTTGCGACGGTTGAGCGAGCGGCCAGTCGGATAACCGTGAAAGAGTACGCGCATCTGTCGACGCTGCTGCCGTCGCCGCCGGCTCACCATCCTGACTATGCCTTTCGTTTCGTCGATCTCTTTGCCGGGATTGGCGGCATCCGTAGCGGCTTTGAGTCGATCCGCGGGCAGTGTGTTTTCACCAGTGAGTGGAACAAACATGCGGTACGGACCTACAAAGCCAACTGGTATTGCGATCCGCAGCAGCATCGTTTCAATGACGATATTCGCGATATCACATTGAGCAACCGGCTGGATGTCAGTGATGATGACGCCGCGCAGCACATTCGCGATGTTATTCCGCAACACGATGTCTTACTGGCAGGTTTTCCCTGCCAGCCCTTTTCTCTGGCCGGAGTCTCAAAAAAAAATGCGCTTGGTCGGGCCCACGGATTTGCCTGTGAAACGCAGGGGACGCTGTTTTTTGATGTTGTCAGGATCATTGCTGCCCGCAAACCGCCGATTTTTGTCCTCGAGAACGTCAAAAACCTGAAAAGCCATGATCAAGGGCGGACTTTCCGCATTATCATGCAGACTCTTGATGAGTTGGGCTATGTTGTCTCCGATGCCGGACACAGCGGCCCGGACGATCCGAAAGTGATTGATGGCCGCCATTTCTTACCTCAGCATCGCGAGCGTATTGTGCTGGTCGGTTTTCGCCGTGACCTGCAGCTGCATGAGGGGTTCACCCTTCGCGATATCGCCTCGCTGTATCCTTCCGCACGCCCGACCTTTGGCGAGCTGCTGGAGCCGACGGTCGATGCTAAATTTATCCTGACGCCGGTGCTCTGGAAGTACCTCTATAACTATGCACGCAAGCATCAGGCGCTGGGGAATGGGTTTGGTTACGGGTTAGTTGATCCGCAGAATCCACACAGCGTGGCGCGGACGCTGTCTGCCCGTTACTACAAGGATGGCGCCGAGATCCTGATCGATCGTGGCTGGGACCGTCCGCTGGGTGAAAAGCACTTCGATGATCCGCAAAACCAGCAGCGTCGCCCCCGGCGTTTAACCCCGCGGGAGTGTGCGCGCTTAATGGGGTTTGAAACACCTCAAGGGTATCGCTTCCGTATTCCTGTTTCCGATACCCAGGCCTATCGCCAGTTTGGTAACTCGGTGGTGGTGCCGGTGTTCGCCGCCGTGGCGAAACTGCTGGCGCCGCGCATTGCCCAGGCCGTCGCGCTGCGCAAAGCTGAGGAAGATGACGCTGGACGTTCACGATAAAGCCACACGCAGCAAAAATATGCGTGCCATCGGTCAGCGCGATACGGCGATTGAAAAGCGGCTTGCGGCGCTACTCGCGCAGGCCGGTTTTGCCTTTACCGTGCAGGATGCCGCTTTGCCAGGTCGGCCGGATTTTGTTGTCGAAGCGTATCGTTGCGTGATTTTTACCCACGGCTGTTTCTGGCACCATCATAACTGCTATCTGTTTAAAGTACCGGCAACGCGTACTAAGTTCTGGCTGGATAAAATTGGCAAGAACGTCACACGGGATCAGCGCGACATGGCTCTTTTACAGGCGCAAGGGTGGCGGGTGCTGATCGTGTGGGAGTGCGCATTGCGCGGGCGCGGTAAGCTGAGCAATGAAGCGTTGATTGAACGCCTTGAAGAGTGGATCTGCGGTGGCGGTTGCCACGCGCAGATCGATACTCACGGCATTACCGGACAGGGGCCTACTTTGGCACCTCACAAGGCGTGACTTCACGTCTGGCGGGTAACAGATATTTCCCCAACGTTACCAGCACTACGGCAAAAATAATGATCCCCAGCGCCAGCCACTCGACAGGCGACAGGTTTTCCCCCGCAAAACCGGTTCCCAGCAGGACCGCCACCACCGGATTCACGTAGGCGTAACTGGTAGCCACGGCGGGGGTGACATTGCGAATTAAATACATGTAGGCATTGATGGCGATAAGCGAGCCAAAAATTGCCAGATAGGCCACGGCTAAGATACCGGACCATGATGGCATTTGAGTCAGGGTTTCACCTGACAGCCATGAGGCGACCGCCAGCACCAGCCCGGCGGCAAGCATTTCAATGGCACCAGCCATCATACCCGTCGGCAGCTCAATGCGTGATCCGTAAACGGAACCGAACGCCCAGCTCATTGAGCCAATCAGTATCAGCAGGGCGCCCCAAGGGTTGCCGCTCAGATTGCCGCCGCTATTAAGCAGAATAATCCCTGCCAGACCGATCGCGATCCCCAGCCATTCAATCTTGCGGGTAGCGATACCAAAAAAATGGCTAAAGCAGAGGGTGAAAAGCGGCACGGTCGCGACCATCACCGCGGCGATACCTGAAGGTACGTGCTGATGTTCGGCCAGGGTCACAAAACCATTGCCAACAGCCAGCAGCAGAATGCCGATCGCGGCGGCATTGAGCAACGGTTTGAGCCGGGGGAGCTTATGTCCCGTGACCAGCAGGTAGGCGAGCAGCACCGCACCGGCAGAGAGGAAACGAATGCTGGCCATCATCAGCGGAGGCCAACTGGCGACACCGATAGCAATGGCAAAGTAGGTGGATCCCCAAATAATATAAAGCGCGAACAGCGCCCCGATGAGCGGCAGAAGCTGGCGGGTAGACATACGTCCTCACGGCGGTACTGAGAAAGAAAGGAGGCATATAGTAAACGTGAAAACTATCGTGCTGGCGAGAAGTTTAATTGTAGGTAAGTTGTTAAATTTATATTGACTATTTTGCCCTCTGGGCGAAAAAGCACTTTTCACTCATACTCTATGCTGACAGGGCATCTCATCGTGGCGGCTGTAGATTGAGTGATGGCCAAAGGGATGAAGTTGTTTACCATCAATAAATGAAGGAATGTAATTTTGGCAGGAAGTAGTCTTTTAACGCTGTTGGATGATATTGCCACCTTGCTTGACGATATCTCGGTGATGGGAAAACTCGCGGCGAAGAAAACCGCCGGGGTGCTGGGCGACGATCTTTCCCTCAACGCTCAGCAGGTGAGTGGGGTTCGCGCCAACCGCGAATTACCCGTTGTCTGGGGAGTGGCAAAAGGTTCGTTCCTTAACAAAGTCATTCTGGTGCCGCTGGCATTATTGATCAGCGCTTTTATTCCGTGGGCGATCACGCCGTTGCTGATGTTGGGCGGCGCATTCCTGTGCTACGAAGGGGTCGAAAAAGTGCTGCATAGCCTGCAGTCACGTAAACACAAAGAAGACCCGCAGGCCCGCCAGCAACGTCTGGAGGCTCTGGCTGATCAGGATCCGCAGGCATTTGAACGCGATAAAGTAAAAGGGGCGATACGCACCGACTTTATTCTGTCCGCGGAAATTGTGGCGATTACGCTTGGGATTGTGGCTGATGCACCGTTGTTAAACCAGATTTTGATTCTGTCAGGGATTGCCATTCTGGTGACCGTAGGCGTGTATGGCCTGGTGGGCGTTATCGTGAAGCTGGACGATATGGGTTACTGGCTGGTGGAAAAAAGCAGCACGGCGGCACAGTGGGTCGGCAAAGGCCTGCTGGCGGTTGCTCCGCGACTGATGAAGTTGCTCTCCGTCGTCGGCACGCTGGCGATGTTTCTGGTCGGCGGCGGGATTATTGTGCATGGCATTGCGCCGTTGCATCAGGCCATTGAGCAGTTGGTGCATGGCCAGTCCGGAATCATCGCTTCGCTGTTGCCAACGGGGATCAACCTGGTACTCGGCTTTATCGTCGGCGGGGTGGTGCTGGCTGGCGTGAAGATGTTCGCCGGGCTGCGTAGCGCATCGCAATAACAGCAGGACACCGTTACAAAACAGATCGCGGTAATATCCGCTGGCGATTATGCAAAAACGTCCAGCATCGTCTATGGTGAAACTGTTTCTCCCAGATGACGGACTAAAAAATGGTATTATTGGTCAGTGATGAAGTGCGGCGAAAGAACGGAGGGCCACGGATGGTGGTGACGGGCTTCGCCAATGGAATGGTCGAGTGTCGTTGGTATGACGGCTATGGCGTAAAGCGCGAGGCATTCCGTGAAGATGAGTTAGTGCGCGGGGAAGGCAGGCAGCATCACGTGACCTGAACCGCACATAGCGCCCGGCATACGTCGGGCGTTTTACTGTTTTATTCCTGAAGCAACTGACAAGGAGCGTTGATGACGTTGCTGTCCCTGATTGTACTGCGAGAGAACGATGGATAAACCGCTGTGGGTAAGCAAACTTCTCCGCGTTTCGAACCCGGGACAGGTAGTCAACTATTGTTTTGTCGTCGTGTTGTTCTTCTCTACGCTGTTGATCTGGCGTGAAGTGATGGTGCTGGAAGGGGCCTACGTCACTAATCAGCGCAATAACCTCGAAAATGTCAGCCACGAAATGGACAGCCTGCTGCAGTTCAACATCGATCGGATCGTTTTCTTTCGCAACGGTATGCAATCGGCACTGGAAACGCCGCTAGATTTTGAAATTTTGCGCAACGCTGAGCAAGAGTATATGACTAAACGGCATCTGCCTATCTGGTCTGTGGCGTTGCATAACCGCCGTACGTTGCCAATCTATGGTGTTTCAGACGCCTTTGTCGAAAGTGAAAGTACTTTATCTCGTGATGATACTCAAACCGGCAATGAGATGATGGCTGCCCTGGAACTGGGTTATCTACTGCGGCTGGCCAACACCAACCGCGGCTTTAAAGATCGCATGCTCTATATCTCTCGCAGCGGTTTTTTCACCACCACCGAAGTCCCTAAAAGCCTGGCGCAGGCGCAGGCATGGTACAGTAAGGCGATCGTCGCCCCGTGGTTCACTCGGCAATCGCTGCGCAATAATCCAGGCCGCGGTGTTGTCTGGCAAACCGTACTGGATGAGGATACGAAAACCGACGATCCGGTAGTGACCGCCTCCATTCCCCTTGATTTCGAGCACGACTGGCTCGGCGTGCTGTCGATGGACTTCTCCGTACGCGAAATGAAAGCATTTCTCGTCAGAGCGATCCAAGGCGGTCAGGAAGGGGAATACCAGCTGTATGATGGCAGGATGAACCTGATTGCGTCCTCGGATGAAGGAAATGTACTGGCGCAGCTCTCACCGCGTGAGCAGGCGATGCTGAGCTACGCTTTTTTGCATGATAACCGGGGCGGCATCCGTTTATTAACACGCTATATCAGTTGGCAGAAGCTCAACAATTTTGATGGCGTGCTGCTGCGTATCCACACCCTGCGGGAAGGGGTACGCGGCGATTTCGGCACCATTACCATTGCTCTGACCCTGATGTGGCTGCTTTTCACGTTGATGCTCATCATCTCCTGGCTGGTGATCCTGCGGATGGTGCGCAATATGAGCGTGCTGCAGAAATCACTGGAGTGGCAGGCCTGGCATGACGCCTTAACCCGGTTGTTAAACCGTGGCGCCCTGTTCGACCGGGCAATCGCTGCGGCAAAAACGTGCGAACAGTCGAAACAGGCCATCTCGGTCATCCAACTCGATCTCGATTTCTTCAAGAAGGTGAACGATCTGCACGGGCATCAGGCTGGTGACCGCGTATTGTCGCTGGTGGCCAGCACCATTGCAGGCAACATCCGTGAAGGCGATCTGGCCGGTCGTGTCGGTGGCGAGGAGTTTTGTATCGTTATGCCGGGGACCACGTCGCAGGTCGCGAGGGCCGTCGCTGAGCGCATTCGTCTGCGCATATACAGCCGCGAAATTCTGTTGTGCAACGATACCAGCCTGAGGATCAGCGCGTCGCTGGGAGTCAGCAGCAGTGAAGAAACGGGGGTGTACAATTTTGAAACCCTGCAGTCAGTGGCTGACAATCGATTGTATCTGGCGAAGCAAAATGGGCGTAATCAGGTCTGTTTTGCCGACGGTGGTGGTGAAGACGGTGGGGCAAGCGGATCAAAATAAGGTTATTCTTAAAAAGATTTCGCCGGGCGGTTGGAGGTGAAGACAGCATCACGCTGACAAAGCCTTACGCCATCAGGTCTTGCACCAAAAGATGACAAGGTGATGTCAGTCCTCAATAATTTTCCTCATGAATAGGACTTGTCATGCAAAATAATTGAGGATAATGTTTCCCACGCAACGGATATCCCGGTGTAACGAATTTCAAGTGCTTCTTGCATTAGCAAGTTTCATCCCGACTCCTGCGAGTCGGGATTTTTTTCACCTGTGCCTAGCGGTTGACTTCAGTGATGCTAAAGTCATGAATATCGAGTTCAAATGCTTCCGCTAGTTCGCGCCAGGTGTGATCGCTACGACCGTTAATGCTGACATGATAGGGGTCGTCCCGCGCACGCTGTACTTCACTCTCGCTGATCTCATTAATCGCCGCCAGCAGGGCATCAATATTTACCCCACTACTCCCTGCATACTCGTTATCTTTGGCGGTTTTCATCATGGTTACCTCGCATGGCTGTGATCTTGCCTGTTTAAGTATAGGCATAAAATCCTGTTGTGCTGGATGAGGCGTGAAAGCCTGAAGGGGTTGAGTAGCGGATAAAAACGCCAGTCACCGTGTGAGGCGCTGCGTAGTGGGCCTTTTTGTTCTACACTGGCTCAAAAATAGAGGAGATATGCTATGCAGGTGAACGATCGTGTCACGGTGAAGACCGACGGTGGCCCACGTCGATCGGGCGTTGTTCTGGCAATAGAGTCGTTTAACGAAGGGACCATGTATCTGGTATCGCTGGAAGATTATCCGTTAGGGATCTGGTTTTTCAACGAGATAGGGCATGCAGACGGCATCTTTGTCGAGATGGATGACTAGCCCGGCAAACCATAAGCTGGCGGTAATTGCCGCCAGTTATTGCACTATTCTGGTCTGGCCTTAACATCGGTCCCCACGAGAGGGGGTATAGAGTCCTGTGGTAATGTTTTCTGCCAACCGGACGATGTGATAAATCACTTGTTTATTATGGGTCTGGATTTTCCTCTTAATATTTCCCTTATGTGAGGAGACCGTCTTGGCCTTAATGTTCATCTGCGTCGAAATTTGCTCGGTGCCATAACCGGCCATCCACATTTGCAGCATATTCGATTCAGTAGGACTTAACGATAGTGTGGGTATATTTATCCGCGCAGCGTTGTAATTATCGTATTTCAAACGATTACCCAGAATTTCATCAAGGTCTTTTGGGGTGATTGATTTAGAGCAAACCAGTAAATTTTTGCGCACCAGCAGATAGCGATCAAAGTGAATATTCGCCAGCGACATGAAGATAACAAATAGTGTCCCGGGATGCTCGGTAATGACCTGACGGATAAGCTGGTTGCTCTCCGCTTTATGAATAAAGCAATCCTCATTGAGGAACGCCACCGCTGGCGACGTTTGATCACAGAGTGTTGCCAGTCCAGCTACGCTATGTACTTCAGCAATCTCACGTCGTTTTATTCCCCTGCTTGTCAGATACCCGAATAATCCCAGTCGGGTAAAGCTACACAAATCCATGATAATCGTTGACATGACCCATCCTCATTCAACACGTAACGATAATTTATCCCTCGCCGACAAGCGCGATGAAATCCATTTACCTGGTAATAAATCCGGTTCAGCGTTGGAACCATCAGATAGTCTAAACTATTTCTCAATATCTCTCATAATTTGCCTGGAATATTCTCAAAGTAAAGCCGGCCTGCGGTTATGTGAGGGAATTAACAACAATACTCTCAATTCCAGGTATATCTGTCACACGACGAGTGTTGTATTTTGAGAATTTCCTTATGTTAATTGCGCAAATAATGATCATTATATTGCCGCTATTTCGGCGCTTTGACGTTCTCTGCCTGGTCGATGCAGACCTGCCACAGGGGTGGCGGGCTTAACGCTTTAATGCCACAATACTTTTTTATCGGTTTTTGGGATGAATGATGAAAAAGTTAGTGATTGCTGGTGCGTTGTTGACTCTGGCGGGATGTGTTCAGGTTGATAATTACAGTGACGTGGTCAAAGCGCCAGCGCCTGCCGGGTTGGAAGGTTACTGGCAATCAAAAGGCCCACAGAGTGAAATGATGAGCCCGGATGCCATTGCCAGCCTGATTGTAACTAAAAATGGCGATACCCTTGATTGCCGCCAATGGCAACGTGTGATTGCGACGCCGGGTAAATTAATGCAACGTGACGCTCAGACCTACAACGTTACCTCTGCGCTGGATATCTACCCGATCGAACGTTCGGGGAATACGCTGCAGTACGACCGGATGACCCTGGTTCGCGTCGATCGCCTAACGACCGAGTGCGAACAGGCGTGGAAAAAAGCCACGGCGGCACACACTGCGACTCCGAGTGGGCACTGAGAAACTGGCGGGCTGCGACGCTCCTCAGCCCGCACGCTTATCAGTGCCTATAACACCTCTTCCATCACCCAAACGCTGACGCTGCCGCCGTTACAAATAAACGTGCCGCAGCCGTTTTCGTCGGTTTCAATCACCTCCTGACGGTTACCAAGGAAGTCTTTCCAGCGTTTGTTGCCATAATTTACGCCTAGCTCCAGCGACTTTTCCCCGTCATCACCATTCGATAGCACCACGACGCAACCCGGATCTTCTTCGGTACCGCTGCGGCTAAACGCAATGCAATTCGGGTGATCGAACCACAGTGTCTGTACCCCGTGGGCAAAGCGTTGGCGAGCATCAATCAGCTCATGCAACTGTTCGATAACCGGCATCTCAATGCGATACGTTTGCCCGTCTCCGCCGGTATCTTCATAAATAGCGCCGAACAGATCGGCATAAAAGACCGAGGGCACGCCGTTCTCACGCAGCAGGATCAACGCATAGGCCAGCGGCTTAAACCACGGTTCCACTGGTGCCTCCAGCGCCTGCAGCGGCTGGGTGTCATGATTGGTCACCAGAGTGATGGCATGAAACGGGTCTGCTTCGACCAACGTACCGCTGAAAATCTGGCTCATATCGTAGTCGCGCCCCTGGCGGGAGGCTTCGTGAAACTTCATCTGTAGCGGGGCGTCAAACAGCATCGTTTTGCCGTCGACCATCGTGATGTACTGCTGGAGCTTATCGACTTCGTGCGACCAGTATTCGGCCACGATAAACAGCGGGGTGGTCGCCACTTCCTGGATGTGTTCGATCCACGCTTTGTAAAACCACGCGGGGATATGTTTCACTGCATCAAGGCGGAAACCGTCGCAGCCGGTTTCTGCCATCACCCAGCGGGCCCAGTACTTCAGCTCTTCGGCGACAGCATGGTTACGAAAGTCGATATTCTCGCCCATCAGGTAGTCAAAATTACCCATTTCGTCATCGACCTGGTCGCTCCAGCCGTCGCCGGTATAGTCGTTAACGATTTTAAAAACGCCGTCCTCATCGGGATTTTCAATGTGGTCGACACCACTAAAACAGGTGTAATCCCAAATGAATTGCGAATACTTCCCGGCCCGGACAGGGAAGGTGTAGCGCGTCCAGGCCTCGCATTCGATAACGTCGTCAGCAATCTGCGTGCGATCTTGTTGGTCCACGCGCTGCACGCGAATGTGCTGTTTCTCATCGGCCCCCATTTTGTGGTTGAGCACCACATCCAGCAGTACAGCGATATCATGCTGTCGCAGCGCCGCGATGGCGGCCAGCAACTGCGCTTTATCGCCATATTTGGTCGCCACAGATCCTTTTTGGTCGAATTCGCCCAGATCAAACAGATCGTAACTGTCATAGCCGACGGAGTAGCCGCCGGAGGCGCCTTTGTAGGCCGGCGGCAGCCAAATCATGTTAATACCAATCTCGTTGAGGTTCGGTGCCAGGGCTTCGACCTCGCGCCACAGCTCACCGCCGGTGGGGTAATACCAGTGAAAGCACTGCAATAACGTGGGGTTTTTCATCTTCCGTGCTCCAGACGTCATCAAGCTGACCATTGCAGTATGAGATATCTCCAGCAAATCCGATGAATTTTCGCGAGTTTTCGCTATGTCCTAAATGGTAACGTTTATAATAATTCGGAATAAGATGTAGCGTATAGGTGTTGGTGCGTGCTGCTAAACGCCTTACACTACAGGAAAATATCACTGTTAGGGGTATCTATGAAATTAGCACTTCTGGGTCGTCAGGCGCTGATGGGCGCCATGGCCGTAGTCTTGATGGCAGGCGTCAGTGCCAAAACGTTCGCAGCAGAAAATCTGCTGGGTCAGATTAAAGAGCGCGGTACGCTGCGTGTTGGCCTGGAAGGGACCTATCCGCCGTTCAGCTATCAGGGCGACGACGGTAAACTGACCGGGTTCGAAGTCGAATTTGCCAATGAACTGGCAAAACATCTCGGCGTGAAGGCCGACCTGAAACCGACCAAATGGGACGGTATGCTGGCTTCTCTCGATTCCAAACGTATCGATGTCGTCATCAACCAGGTGACGATTTCTGACCAGCGTAAGAAAAAATATGACTTCTCTACCCCGTATACCGTCTCCGGTATTCAGGCACTGGTGAAAAAAGGCAACGAAGGCATTATCAAAACCGCGGCTGACCTGAAAGGCAAAAAAGTCGGCGTGGGTCTGGGCACGAACTATGAAGAGTGGCTGCGCCAGAACGTACAGGGTGTAGATATTCGTACTTATGATGATGACCCGACAAAATACCAGGATCTGCGCGTAGGACGTATCGATGCGATTCTGGTTGACCGTCTGGCGGCGCTGGATCTGGTTAAGAAAACCGGCAACACGCTCGCGGTTACCGGCGAGGCGTTCTCCCGCCAGGAATCTGGTGTGGCGCTGCGTAAAGGCAATGAAGATCTGCTGAACGCGGTTGATGGTGCGATTGCAGAGATGCAGAAAGATGGCAGCCTGAAAGCGCTGTCGGAAAAATGGTTTGGCGCTGACGTGACACAATAACGGTCGGTGGTGAAAAAAGGCGCTTCTGATAGCGCCTTTTTTTATTTCGTCCGCCAGTACGTGCATAATAAAGATAACTGAGTCTGGAGGTACCATGTCACTGCAAAATTTAACGCGCTTCCCGCGCCTGGAACTGATCGGCGCACCGACGCCACTGGAATATCTGCCGCGCTTGTCAGACCATCTGGGGCGCGAAATTTTTATCAAACGTGACGACGTAACCCCGCTCGCCATGGGGGGCAACAAACTGCGGAAGCTGGAATTTCTGGCGGCTGATGCGCTGCGTGAAGGCGCTGATACATTAATTACCGCCGGTGCGATTCAGTCGAACCACGTTCGACAAACCGCCGCGGTGGCAGCAAAACTGGGCCTACACTGTGTGGTGTTGCTGGAAAACCCGATCGGCACCCGTGCGGAGAACTATCTGACCAACGGTAACCGTCTGCTGCTGGATCTGTTCAACACCCAGGTCGAGATGTGTGATGCGCTAACCGATCCGAATGCGCAACTGGAAGAGTTAGCGACCCGCATCGAAGCACAGGGTTATCGCCCGTATGTGATCCCGGTGGGGGGCTCTAATGCGCTTGGGGCATTGGGGTATGTGGAAAGCGCGCTGGAAATTGCTCAGCAGTGCGAAGGGGCCGTTGAGATCTCGTCCGTGGTCGTTGCCTCCGGTAGCGCGGGGACTCATGCCGGTCTGGCGGTAGGCCTCGAACAACTGATGCCCGACGCCGAGCTGATCGGGGTGACGGTTTCCCGCAAGGTTGCGGACCAGTTGCCGAAAGTGGTCGCGCTGCAGCAAGCGGTTGCTAATAGCCTTGAGCTGCAGGCCAAAGCGGACATTCAGCTGTGGGACGACTATTTTGCCCCTGGTTACGGCACGCCAAATGACGAAGGTATGGAAGCCGTGCGGCTGCTGGCGCAGCTGGAAGGTATTCTGTTGGACCCTGTTTATACCGGTAAAGCGATGGCAGGTCTGATTGATGGTATTAATCAGAAGCGCTTTAAGGATGAAGGGCCCATTTTATTTATTCACACTGGCGGAGCGCCGGCGTTGTTCGCCTATCATCCTCATATCTAAGCAGAACATACAGAATGCAAGAGAGTATCCAACTGGTTATCGATTCCGCGCCATTTCTGTTGAAGGGCGCGGTATTTACTTTACAGCTCAGTATCGGCGGCATGATTTTTGGCTTGATACTCGGCTTTGTCCTCGCGTTAATGCGCATGTCGACGCTGTGGCCGGTGAAATGGCTGGCGAGAATGTACATCTCTATTTTCCGCGGCACACCGTTGATCGCCCAGCTGTTTATGATCTACTACGGTCTGCCGCAGTTTGGTATTGAGCTGGATCCTATCCCGGCCGCCATGATTGGCCTGTCGCTGAATACCGCGGCCTACGCGGCGGAAACGCTGCGTGCGGCAATCGCCTCCATCGACAAAGGACAGTGGGAAGCGGCGGCCAGTATCGGGATGACACCATGGCAAACGTTGCGTCGAGCCATCTTGCCACAGGCCGCGCGCGTTGCGCTGCCGCCGCTCTCCAACAGTTTTATCAGCCTGGTGAAGGATACTTCGCTGGCAGCGACAATTCAGGTGCCTGAGCTATTCCGTCAGGCACAGCTGATTACCTCGCGTACGCTGGAAGTGTTCACCATGTATCTTGCCGCCTCGTTGATTTACTGGGTGATGGCAACGGTATTGTCTTCGCTGCAAAACTATTTTGAAAACCAGCTGAACCGCCAGGAGCGTGATCCAAAATGAGTGCCATTGACGTCAAAAACCTGGTGAAAAAATTCCACGGCCAGACGGTGCTGCACGGTATTAACCTCAATGTGCAGGAAGGGGAAGTGGTAGCCATTATTGGTCCCAGCGGTTCCGGTAAAACGACGCTGCTGCGCAGTATTAACCTGCTGGAACAGCCGGAAAGCGGAACCATTCGCGTGGGGGATGTCACCATTGATACCGCGCGCAGTCTTAGCCAGCAGAAAGGGTTGATTCGCCGCTTGCGCCAGCATGTGGGTTTTGTGTTCCAGAACTTCAATCTGTTTCCTCACCGCACGGTGCTGGAGAACATCATCGAAGGGCCGGTTATCGTCAAGGGTGAGGATAAAAACGAATCGATTGAACGCGCCCGGGGCCTGCTGGCAAAAGTCGGGCTGACGGGGAAAGAAAACAGCTACCCGCGTCGCCTCTCTGGTGGGCAGCAGCAGCGCGTAGCAATCGCCCGTGCGCTGGCGATGCGCCCGGACGTGATCCTCTTTGATGAACCGACTTCCGCGCTGGATCCTGAGCTGGTGGGCGAGGTGTTGAATACTATCCGCCAGCTGGCACAGGAGAAGCGCACGATGGTCATCGTGACCCATGAAATGAGCTTCGCCCGTGATGTGGCCGATCGCGCCATCTTTATGGATCAGGGCCGTATCATCGAGCAGGGCCCGGCAAAAACGCTGTTTGCTGACCCCCAGCAGCCACGCACCCGTCAGTTCCTTGAAAAATTCTTGATGCAGTAATTAGATCCAGCCTGGCGTGGCCGTCCCCAGCGGCGCGGGTGGTCGCGACCATACCACCGGTGTTCCCGGCAGATGCAACGGAAAGCGCAGACGTTGGCCCAGCCCGAAGGCTGACCACTCAAGCGCTGGCTGAAAATCAGGCTGCCGTGGGGCGCAAAAAGCCTCATCCTGTTGCGGTGTTGGCCACTGCATCAAGTCTGCCGCTACCCGGGCTAACGACAGGCGGGCGCGATAACCTTCTCCCAGAACGGCGCGCCGGTGAACACCTTTGAGCACTGCCGCCGCCATCAAGTAGCCAGTGGCGTGATCTAACGCCTGCACGGGCAGAGGCACCGGTTTATCTGCCTGGAGCCAGTCCTGACCGGCCGCAGCAATGCCGCAGGCCATCTGTACCAGGCTGTCGAATCCACGACGGTTGCGCCACGGTCCACTCCATCCCCAGGCATTCAGTGAGACATCGATCAGCCCCGGGCGAATTTTTGCCCGCATCTGGCTATCTAACCCCAGGGCATCCAGCGCGTCGGCACGGTAGCCGTGCACGATGATATCGGCCTGATGCAGCAAATCAATTAAGCATTGCTTACCAATTGGCGATTTTGCATCCACTCTGGCGCAACGTTTTCCAAGGGTAATTTCTTCTTCGAGCGTCGCTTCTTGCCACGCTGGCGGATCGATCCGCAAGACGTCAGCACCGAGCCCGGCCAGCAGACGAGTGGCGACCGGACCAGCAATAATGCGGGTTAAATCGAGAACCCGAAGACCGAGCAGAGGTCTGCCAGGCGGCAGGGCCCAGTCGACGGGAGAAATGGGCGGTAAGTGCTCCTCAAGCAGCAACGGTTCCCTGCAGACTGCTTGTCCTTGCGGGTGTGCCAGCCACTGCCGGGCGCTACGCATTGCGGCGGCACACCCCCCCGCATCGACAACCGCCTGTTCCAGGGTTTCTGCCCGCCACTGACGCACCCGGTATGCCAGCGAATCACGGGTATCATGCTCACCTAAAACAGCCGCCATCGCCCGCCGGTGGTGGGCTGCGTTAGTGTGCAGCCGGATCCAGCCATCCTGAATGGCGTAGTCGCCCGCCAGTGGATCCCAGAGCGATTGAGGCGTCCGGTTGACAGGATAGAGACTACGGTTGAACCAGAACGCCGAGAGACGGCGATCGACACTCGGCGTCTGTGCGGTGTTGATTAGCTGGGTGAGTTGACCGCCAACGACGGCCAGCGAGGCCGAAGCAAAATCGGTAACGGCAAAGCAGGAGGGCAATGCGCCGGAGGCGGTAAATTCGATTTCGGGGGCTGGCTGGTGACTAAAGGCGCGCCAGAGTCGCGAATATATCGTCGGTAGCGAGGGTGGGGGCGACATACTCTTCTCCTGGAATCGCTGGATGATATCACTAACGATCTAATAAGTGCGATGTATACGATATTTTATACATAGAAATAAGATTTATGTGTTAGTTTTCTGTATTTCTAATAATGATTATTACTTAGGGGTTATTTGCTCGGTTATGAGGGACAATGATTTTTTCAGCTGGCGGCGGGAAATGCTGCAACAATTCCAGTCATTCTCGCGCGGAGAAGAGGTTTATAATCTCCTGCAGCAACAAACTCAGGGCCTGGAATATGACTATTTTGCGCTATGCGTACGTCATCCCGTGCCTTTTACACGGCCCAGAATTACGCTGCAATCGACCTACCCGCAGGCGTGGATGTCGCACTACCAGGCTGAGAATTTCTTCGCGATTGATCCGGTCCTGCGAGCTGAGAATTTTCTGCGCGGTCACCTGCCATGGAATGATAGCCTCTTTCGGGATACGCCGGAGTTGTGGAACGGCGCGCGCGATCACGGGCTGTTGAAAGGGGTCACGCAGTGTCTGACCTTGCCGAATCACGCCCAGGGTTTCCTGTCCGTTTCAGGTCAGCAGCGGGGAGCTGGGCCCTATCCTGACGATGAGCAAGAGATGCGCCTGAGGACGCTGATCGAACTCAGTCTGTTGACGCTATTACGTCTGGAAGATGCGATGGTGATGCCGCCGGAAATGAAATTTAGTCGGCGTGAACTGGAAATATTGAAATGGACCGCGGAAGGGAAAACATCCGCAGAAGTGGCGATTATTCTCTCGATCTCGGAAAACACCGTTAATTTTCATCAAAAGAATATGCAGCGCAAATTCAACGCACCAAATAAAACCCAAATCGCCTGCTATGCGGTGGCGACTGGTTTAATTTGAGCCCGTAGGTTGTTCTGCGTGTCAGACGTGGGGGACCGGCTGTCAGAGATACTCACAGCCGGTTTGTTGTTACTGGCGGTAAGCTTGTTTAATTTGCTTAACGGTGCTGGAGAATACGGCAGCCTGAGCCTCGTCTTCCATCTGCGTGATCTGTTTTTCCATTTTAATAATCACACGACCAGCATCGGCCTGGCCCATTGCCTGGAGCATCAGCGTCAGCAGCGTTTTCAGGCAGGTCACTTCCTGTGCCAGTTCTTGATTATTTTCTGCAGTGGAAAAATCTGGAGTGCTCATCGATATCCTCGTTTGCTATCGGCGCTTTTGCGCATTACTAACTGTTAAGGCGGCGCAGTATACCACAAGCGGCGGAAAAAAAATGAGTGAGTAATATCTGTTCTCTCATCAGAGCTGTTGGCTCATTTAATTGACTGAATAATACGTATTCTTTCGCAAAAAAAGCGTTAATTACGACATAAAGCATTTTCAACGATAATTATTGTTACATATTTTACATCCTATTTTTCAGTGGCGTCAGGCGTGACGCAGTCGCCGTTTTGTAGGGCAAATGTTAAAATTGAAGCGTAATACAACTTACTGTTATGTATAAGTTTCCAGACACTGTGCAAACAAATTGACAGAGCGGGTTAAGAAACTTTCTGCCGGGCATTCTTTTGGCTTTTAAAGTGACGATAAAACCCGGTAATATGTATGCGATAAGTTTTCTGTCGCGTTGTCCCTAATTCTGGAGATTATTCCTTTGATCAACGTCCTTCTTGTTGATGACCACGAGCTAGTGCGCGCAGGGATACGACGCATTCTGGAAGATATAAAAGGGATTAAGGTTGTCGGTGAAGCGAGTTGCGGCGAGGATGCCGTAAAATGGTGCCGTGCCAACTCCGTTGATGTTGTCCTGATGGACATGAACATGCCGGGGATCGGTGGTCTCGAAGCCACGCGTAAAATTGCGCGCGCCATCGTGGATACCAAAGTCATTATGCTCACCGTCCATACTGAAAATCCGCTGCCAGCGAAAGTGATGCAGGCTGGTGCTGCAGGCTATCTCAGCAAAGGTGCGGCGCCACAGGAAGTGGTGAATGCCATTCGTTGTGTCGCCTCCGGTCAGCGCTATATCGCTTCTGATATCGCACAGCAAATGGCACTCAGTCAGATTGAGCCGGAAAAAACGGAATCGCCGTTTGCCAGTTTGTCTGAACGTGAATTGCAGATTATGCTGATGATCACTAAAGGTCAGAAGGTGAATGAGATTTCGGAGCAGTTAAATCTGAGTCCTAAAACCGTCAACAGCTACCGTTATCGGATGTTCAGTAAATTAAACATCCATGGTGACGTCGAGCTGACCCACCTGGCAATTCGCCATGGCCTGTGCAATGCGGAGTCGTTAGCAAGCCAGTGAGTGATGTTTTTGACGCAAAAGCTTTCCTGAAGACGGTCACCAGCCAGCCGGGTGTCTACCGCATGTATGATGCTGGCGGCACCGTCATTTATGTTGGCAAAGCAAAAGATCTGAAAAAACGGCTGAGCAGCTATTTTCGGAGCAACCTGGCTTCGCGTAAAACCGAGGCGTTGGTCGCGCTGATCGCGCAAATCGATGTAACCGTAACCCATACGGAAACGGAAGCCCTGCTGCTAGAGCACAACTACATCAAGCTCTATCAGCCGCGCTATAACGTGCTGCTGCGTGATGATAAATCCTATCCTTTTATATTCCTCAGTGGTGATTCTCATCCACGTCTGGCGATGCACCGAGGCGCTAAACACGCCCGGGGTGAATATTTTGGTCCTTTCCCAAATGGCTATGCGGTGCGTGAAACCCTTGCGCTGCTGCAAAAAATTTTCCCCGTCCGCCAGTGTGAGAACAGCGTCTACCGCAACCGGTCGCGTCCCTGTCTGCAGTATCAGATTGGCCGTTGCCTTGGCCCCTGCGTCGCCGGACTGGTTAGTGAAGAAGAGTACGCGCAGCAGGTAGACTATGTGCGGCTGTTCCTCGCAGGTAAAGATGATCAGGTGTTGACGCAGCTGATTGCCCGGATGGAAAAAGCCAGCCAGTCGCTGGCGTTTGAAGAAGCCGCGCGCATTCGCGATCAGATTCAGGCCGTGCGGCGAGTCACCGAGAAACAGTTTGTCTCTAACACCGGTGATGATCTCGACGTTATCGGCGTAGCCTTTGAAGCCGGCATGGCCTGTGTCCACGTGCTGTTTATTCGTCAGGGCAAGGTGCTGGGCAGCCGGAGCTATTTTCCTAAGGTGCCCGGTGGGACCGAGCTTGGTGAAGTCGTTGAGACCTTCGTCGGGCAGTTCTATCTGCAAGGCAGCCAGATGCGAACCTTGCCTGGGGAGATTCTGCTCGACTTTGCGCTTGGCGATAAAACGCTGCTGGCGGATTCCCTCTCTGAACTGGCGGGGCGCCGGGTCAACGTCCAGACCAAACCGCGAGGCGACCGCGCCCGCTATCTGAAGCTGGCACGAACTAACGCCGCCACGGCATTGACCACCAAATTGTCACAGCAGTCGACAATTCATCAACGTCTGCAGGCGCTCGCCAGCGTGCTCAAACTTCCGGCGGTAAAGCGCATGGAGTGTTTCGATATCAGCCACACCATGGGCGAGCAGACGGTGGCCTCTTGTGTGGTGTTCGATAGCAACGGGCCGCTGCGTGCGGAATATCGGCGCTACAATATCACCGGGATCACACCGGGCGATGATTATGCGGCGATGAACCAGGTGCTACGCCGTCGCTATGGTAAGGCGATAGAAGAGGGCAAGATCCCGGATGTTATCCTGATCGATGGCGGCAAAGGTCAGCTCGGACAGGCGAAGAGCGTTTTTGCTGAACTGGAGGTGCCGTGGGATAAGCATCATCCTCTATTGTTAGGTGTGGCAAAAGGTAGCGATCGTAAGGCCGGGCTGGAAACGCTATTCTTCGAACCAGAGGGTGAGGGATTTAGCCTGCCACCTGATTCGCCGGCGTTGCACGTCATTCAACATATTCGTGATGAATCGCACGACCACGCCATTGCGGGACACCGCAAAAAACGGGCAAAAGTGAAAAGCACCAGTTCGCTGGAGACCATCGAAGGTGTGGGGCCAAAACGCCGCCAGATGCTACTGAAGTACATGGGGGGTCTGCAGGGGTTGCAGCAAGCAAGCGTCGAGGAGATTGCTAAAGTACCGGGTATATCTCACGGTCTGGCAGAAAAAATCTTCTACTCGTTGAAACATTAGGGGCTCTGTAGCAACATAGGGCTAATTTTTACTTCTAACAAATAGTTACCCGTTACTATGCAATTTAATATCCCTACATTGCTGACTCTGTTTCGCGTCGTCCTGATTCCGTTCTTCGTGCTGGCGTTTTATCTCCCCTTTGCCTGGGCGCCGTTTGCCTGCGCACTGATCTTTTTCGTTGCGGCGGTGACCGACTGGTTTGACGGTTTTCTGGCGCGTCGTTGGAATCAGAGCACG
Organism: Klebsiella sp. B345; assembly: GCF_051131735.1. Taxonomy (NCBI): domain Bacteria; kingdom Pseudomonadati; phylum Pseudomonadota; class Gammaproteobacteria; order Enterobacterales; family Enterobacteriaceae; genus Klebsiella; species Klebsiella sp. B345. The sequence continues at coordinate 1,138,608 of NZ_CP180443.1, read as the reverse complement.
CGTTTCGGCGCTTTCCTCGACCCGGTTGCCGATAAAGTCATGGTGGCGATTGCGATGGTGCTGGTGGTTGAGCATTACCACACCTGGTGGGTGACCTTGCCGGCGGCTACGATGATCGCGCGAGAGATTATTATTTCTGCACTGCGTGAGTGGATGGCGGAGTTGGGTAAACGCAGCAGCGTGGCCGTGTCCTGGATCGGCAAAGTGAAAACTACCGCGCAGATGACGGCGCTGGTGTGGATGCTGTGGCGGCCGAATATGTGGGTTGAGTGGGCCGGTATTGGGCTGTTTCTCGTGGCGGCGGTGCTAACGCTGTGGTCTATGCTGCAGTATTTGAACGCTGCGCGCGGAGATTTGCTTGATCAGTGATCGTTTCGGCGTAATTTTCAGCAAACGACACAATGATTTAAAAAATATCGTTGACTCATTTCGCCAGGTAAGTAGAATGCATCGCATCGAACGGCAGCACAGCTTGCCAGACGGTAACAAAATCAAGTGATTAGCAAATTAGCTTGATATTGCGGGAATAGCTCAGTTGGTAGAGCACGACCTTGCCAAGGTCGGGGTCGCGAGTTCGAGTCTCGTTTCCCGCTCCAGTTTAAAACATCGGCAATTGCGGGTGTTCAGATTTAAAGGCGCGTTAGCAAAGCGGTTATGTAGCGGATTGCAAATCCGTCTAGTCCGGTTCGACTCCGGAACGCGCCTCCAATTTACATCCCGAGCCCGGATGGTGGAATCGGTAGACACAAGGGATTTAAAATCCCTCGGCCATAGGCTGTACGAGTTCAAGTCTCGTTCCGGGTACCATTGGGATTATAGAATAAAATCAATGATAAGCAGTGTCGTGAAACCACCTACGGGTGGTTTTTTTGTTTTTGTCCCTTTCACGCGCAGCCTCATGATGCTTCGCTCACCCTGTTATAACTGCCAGTAGATACCGCCAGGCACCGCTTGTCGACTCGTCATGCTTGTCAGGATTGTTCCATTTTCTGCAGCTCACATTATTAGCAAACTACGCTAAAATAACGCGCCGGCATGCCGGGCATTATCCTTTGGGAACAGAATGTCAGTACGACAATAAAAACAATTTAAATGAGGGATCTTATGGCTACATTGTTCGAAAGCTACGGTAATTGTTTCCGTAAATATGCCACTTTTCGCGGCCGGTCAGCGCGCCAGGAATATGTGGTTTTCACCGTCGCCAACTTTGTGCTGTCTATCGTTCTGGGGCTGATCCCAATCATTGGTGGGTTATTTGGTCTGCTCATTATTATCCCCGGTATCTCGGTGGCGGTCCGTCGCCTGCATGATCTGAACAAATCCGGATGGTGGCTGCTTTCTCCCTATCTCATCCTGCTGATTGGCTTTATCGGTATCGTGGCTACCGTTGAGGACGGTGAAGCGACTGGCTGGCTTTGGTTCACCGGGCTGGGCGGTATTGCGGTACTGGTAATGTCCATTTGGCTGCTGTTTGCTCGTGGCACCGCTGGCACCAACCGCTATGGCGATGAACAGCAGGACGATGATAACAGTCCGCCTGTTGGCCCGCTGGGTGCCGTACACTCTTCTGCGGAAGGGGTCAGAGAGCGTCTCGCGCAGGCGAAGAAAATGTTTGAAGACGGCACGATTAATGAGAGCGAATACGAAACAATGCGTGCCAGCATCATTAAAGATATCTAATCACCCAGACTGAGCTACCTGCCGGGTAGTTTTCTCCCGGCATTTCCGCTACTGTATGCGCCATTTTCTACCATGACGAGCCTGTTGATGAAAACCGGACCCCTGAACGAAAACGAACTTGAATGGCTGGACGATATCCTGTCGAAATACGCCACCGATGGCGCCATCCTTGATGTCTCAGAGCTTGACGGTCTGTTGACGGCCATTCTCTCCGGCCCGAAAGAGATTGAGCCTGCGCAGTGGCTGCTGGCTATCTGGGGCGGCGCAGATAACGTGCCGCGCTGGGCAAACGACCGCGAGCGCGACCATTTTGTAAACCTCACTCTGCAGCATATGAGCGATATTGCCGAGCGCCTGGAGGAGTATCCTGACCAGTTCGAACCGCTGTTCGGCACCCGTGAAGAAGAAGGGCAGGAGCTGACTATCGTTGAAGAGTGGTGCTTCGGTTATATGCGCGGCGTGGGGCTTAGCGATTGGTCTGCATTGCCGGAAGAGCAGCAGGCGGCGCTGGACAGCATTGCCCTGCACGGCACAGAAGCGCAGTTTACGGCGGTTGAAGGGCTCTCGGTCGATGAGTTTATCGCCAGCGTAGACAACATTACCCCGGCAGCGCTCTCTCTGTATCACTACTGGACAGAACATGCCGAGCCAGAAGCAGTGGCGCAGCCCATCAGAAATGAGGCAAAAATCGGGCGTAACGACCCGTGCCCGTGCGGCAGTGGTAAAAAATATAAGCAGTGTTGCTTAGCCAAATAAAAAAGGGGCCATCTGGCCCCTTTTTTTTATCCCACTGCCGGGAGCAACCCGGCGACGATGCTGAACTGAATCGCAATCACCGCGACACCACACAGCAGCACTAACCACAGCGCCAGCCCGCCTCCGGCGACCCGCCACGCGGCCTGTGGATGCTGCTGACGGCTCTTCATCACCAGCAGCGACGGCAGTATCAGCGCCAGTACCGCCAGCGCGACGCCGGCATAACCTAACGCCATGACAAATCCACGCGGATAGAACAGGGCAAAGGCCAGCGGCGGCAGAAAGGTCAGCGCCCCGCTTTGCAGACGGCCGGCGGGGGTATTTTTGCGCTGGAACAGGTCCGCCAGATAATCAAACAGACCGAGCGCCACGCCGAGGAATGACGTCGCCAGGGCCAGGTCAGCAAACAAATGTACCGCCAGTTCGACGTGTGGTGAAGCGACCACTTCACGCACCGCCTCTAACAGCCCGTTCAGGCCGGCATTCTTCGCCAGTAGCGCTGTAAAGGCGGGGGAATCAATGCTGCCGAGCGTCGCCAGCTGCCAGAAAATATAGGCCACCAGCGGGATAAAACTACCGATGATAAATACCCGGCGCAGCTTACGAATATCACCGTTGAGATAACTGACAATGCTCGGCACGCTACCGTGAAAACCGAAAGAGGTAAAAATCACCGGTATCGCTGACAGCGCAAGGCCTTGCTGGAGCGGCAAGGTCAGCAAATTGATCTGGTGAATATGCGGTAACAGCAGTGCCAGCATAATGGCGAGGAAAATAATTTTGGCGCTGAACAGAAAGCGGTTAAACAGGTCGACCAACGAGGTGCCCAGGCAGACAATCGTGCCGCCCACGGCGGTAAACAGCAATACGCCACCCGCCGGAGGAAGCGTCCAGCCCAGCCATTGGTTAAGGCTGGATGCCAGCAGTTCGCCCGCACCGCTGATATAGGCGGCGGTGAGCGCGTACATCAGGAACAACATGCAAAGACCGGTCATCCACTGTCCGTAACGACCGAGGTAACGTGCGGCCAGCGAACCGAGCCCCATATCTGCCGGCACGTGCTGATAGACTTCCAGCAGCAGCAACGCGGTGTAACACATCAATGCCCACAGTGAGATCAGCAGGCAGAACGTGACCCCAAAACCCACGCCTGCTGAAGCCAGCGGCATCGCCAACATCCCTGCGCCGATGGTGGTGCCGGCGACGATTAAAATACTACCAAGAGTGCGGTTCTTCACGTTTTTCTCTATCCATGAAGGAATAAGCAATAAAATATGCCGCGCAGAGTATGTGAAATCGGCACGTTCGTCAAATGAGGGTTACAGTGCCTGTAATCATAGGTTTACATGATCAAGTGATTGCCTGAAGACTGCGCTGGCGCAACATGTCCAGCGGTTGCTCCGGCTATGCTGTGCGTTTTACAGGAGGGGTTATGTCATCGATTCATGGTCATGAAGTGCTGCAGATGATGCTTGCTTCAGGGGAGCATTACACTACCGACACTCTTGAAGCGGCAATTTGCGCGCGTTTTGGCGCCGATGCTCGTTTTCATACCTGTTCGGCACAAAATTTAAGCGCGGCGGAGCTGGTAGCTTTTCTGCAGAAAAAAGGGAAATTTATTGTTGAAGAGTCGGGCTTTAATACCCGGGAAAGTAAAATTTGCCGTCATTAACAGGGCGGCGAAGCGCTGCCTCGCCGCCGTGATAATTAATTCTGGGTGTCGAGCGTAGCCAGCTCTTTATCAATAAAGTACAGACCTTCGCCGCTTTTACCGGCGAGGGTAAGTTTATCAATAACAGATTTAAATAATTTCTCTTCTTCGTGCTGCTCAGCAACATACCACTGCAGGAAATTAAAGGTCGGATAATCCTGATTGGTCATTGCTGCATGGGCCAGCTCATTAATTTTCTGCGTGATCAGCTGCTCGTGTTCGTAGGTGACACGGAACAGATCGTCCAGCGATGTGTACTCGGCAAACGGTGATGCAATGGTGTTGATGCAAGGCAGGCTGCCGGTGTCGGTCAGGTAATCAAACAGGCGCTGCATGTGGGTCATCTCTTCCTGCGCATGACGGCGGAGGAATGCGGCTGCACCTTCAAAGCTGTGGTAGCTGCACCATGCGCTCATTTGCTGATACAGCAGAGAAGAATAAAGCTCGAGGTTCATCTGCTCATTCAGTTTATCGATCATTTCTGTTTTCAGCATAGCGTGTGCTCCGAATATAAAGGCTAAAGATTATTGTGTGGTTACTATAATTTGTTATTAATTTATTTGCAAAAAGTAAATTAAAAAATGTATTTATTAAAAATGATAATGGGAATAAAACGCATTGGCAATTTAATAATAAATGAGAATGGTTTTGGTTTAATATTTTAATTATCTGCTATTGGCGGTAATACTGTGCAAGTGATAGGCCATTCACGGTCACAGTGTGTGGGTATTCGCTTGTGGATCCTGCAAGCGCTCTCGGGGAAGGGCAGGGCATTAGCGGCAACAGGAAGGCAAAAATGTGAACCACTACGTAATTTATAAAACAACTTTTCATAAAATTTGAAAGTACGTTTGTTAAGTAGTAGAGTCTTTCACAACGCTAACGAACTACTGCGGGAGTACCCGCGCAGCATTCAGGAGAGTAAAGCATGAAAATCGCATTGATGATGGAAAACAGCCAGGCCAGCAAAAACGCCACCATCCTCAACGAGTTAAACGCCGTTGCTGATGAAAAAGGTTTCCCGGTATACAACGTCGGGATGAGCGATGAGCAAGACCATCATCTGACCTATATCCACCTGGGCATCATGGCCAGCATTCTGTTGAACTCTAAAGCGGTGGACTTCGTTGTCACCGGTTGTGGTACCGGACAGGGCGCGCTGATGTCTCTGAACATCCACCCGGGTGTTGTGTGCGGCTACTGTATTGATCCTGCTGATGCCTTCCTGTTTGCTCAGATCAATAACGGTAACGCGCTGTCTCTGCCTTTCGCCAAAGGTTTTGGCTGGGGTGCCGAACTGAACGTACGCTTTATCTTTGAAAAAGCCTTCACCGGCCGTAAAGGTGAAGGCTACCCGCCGGAGCGTAAAGAGCCGCAGGTTCGCAACGCCGGCATTCTGAACACCGTTAAAGCTGCCGTGGTGAAAGAGAACTATCTGGACACCCTGCGCGCTATCGACCCGGAACTGGTCAAAACGGCGGTCTCCGGCCCACGCTTCCAGCAGTGCTTCTTTGAAAACTGTCAGGACAAAGAGATCGAAGCCTTCGTACGTCAGATCGTCGGCTAATCGCGTCTACTTGAGTATAAAGAGGGCCAGCAAATGCTGGCCCTTTCTGTTTTATCTCTTCTGCTTCTTCGAGACACTGCTGCCGGCATCTTTGGTCAGGCGCAGACTATCAACCATTCCCACCAGACAAATCAGCGCGATAAACACGAAAGAGAGGCGGAAGCTCACTCCCGGCACGCTGGTCAGGTTCAACCACTCGCTGGCTTTTTCCCCGATGCGTATCCCGATGGCGCCGAGGGTGATCCCTAAACCGACGGCCAGCTGCGAAGCGGTACTGAACAGGGTGTTGGCGTAGCTCATCTGTGGCGACGGTACATCGGCGAAGGCCAGCGTGCTGACGCCGGTGAACTGGATCGAACGAAATACGCCGCCGAGGTACAGGATCAGGCAAATCAACCATACCGGCGTTTCTGGGGTTAAGAACGCACAGGCCAGCAACGACAGCACGTTTAACGCGCCGTTGATCAACAGCAGACGACGAAAGCCCAGCCAGCGAATCAGCGGCGTAGTGGCCGGTTTGATCGTGAAGTTGCCGACAAACACCGCCAGCACCAGCAGCCCGGAGTGGAAGGGATCCATGCCAAAACCGACCTGAAACAGCAGCGGCAGCAGGAAGGGGACGGCGCTGATTGAGGCGCGGAACAGCGACCCGCCATACATCGTAACCCGGAAGGTCGGGATCTGCAGCGCGTCCAGGCGCACCATCGGCCAGGCCGCGCGGCGGAAATGGCGTAGTGAAAACAGCATGCAGGCGATCCCCAATCCCAGCAGGGCGAGAGTGGCCCAGCCCTGAGGCTGAGTATCGCCGAGCAGCTCCATCGCGCTCACCAGACTGACCATCGCTACCGAGGTCGCCAGGAAACCGGGAAGGTCGAAAGGACGCCGTTCCTCTTCCCGGATGTTCGGGATAATGCGCAGCGACAGCGCGATAGCGATCAATCCGAGGGGGACATTAATAAAGAATATCCAGTGCCAGCTGGCATAGCTGGTGATAAAGCCGCCAAGCGGCGGGCCGATGATCGGGGCAACTAGCGCGGGCCAGGTCAGGGTGGCAATCGCTTTGATCAGCTGATCCTTGGGCGTGGTGCGCAGCACCGCCAGTCGGCCAACCGGAACCATCAGCGCGCCGCCCATGCCCTGAAGAACGCGCATGGCGACAAAGCTGTCAACGTTGGTGGATAAGCCGCAAAAAACCGAGGCCAGGGTAAATATCGCCAGCGCGAGGGTGAAGATTTTTCGGGCGCCAAAGCGATCGGCAATCCAGCCGCTGGCCGGGATCAATACCGCCAGCGTAATCAGGTAGGCGCTGATACCGATATTGAGGTCAACCGCCGCGACGCCAAAATCCTTCGCCATATCCGGTAACGCGGTGGCGATCACCGTACCGTCGAGAAACTCCATGAAAAAGGCCCCGGCGACTAGCAACGCCGGAGCGGAGAAGGCACGGTCTTCCCGGGAAGAGATATCTGTACTCATTGTGTCTGCCATAGCAAGGTGAGGTTAGCCGCGAAGTACGCCCCAGACGCGTTACGCGTACCTTCCTCATTTTGTTTATTTTTTAAATTATACTTGTAATAAAAATGTGATTTGTAGCAAATTTCTATTGATTTATGTGACGCAAGTCATATTATAGCCCTATCGACAGTAACACCTGCATAACAAAATAACGGAGTCACTCCATGAAGTTGCGCAAAATTCTGAAGAGCATGTTCGAACAATATTGCAAAACCTTCAAAGATGTACCGCCTGCCGGTATGTTCTGATAAAAAAACCTGCTGCGGCAGGTTTTTTTATCTCTCGGAATTTAGGTTACTATTACGCTCCTCGAAATAGGAGTAATAAATGTCTCAACACCTCACTGAACAAGACGAACTGGTCTCTGACGTTGTCGCCTGCCAGCTAGTTATCAAACAGATCCTCGACGTCATTGATGTTATCGCCCCTGTTGAAGTGCGCGAGAAGATGACCACGCAACTGAAAGCCATTGATTTCGCCAGCCATCCAGCCTCCGCTGACCCGGTAACGCTGCGCGCGGTGCAAAAAGCCATTGCCCTGATAGAACTGAAGTTTACGCCGCAGGGCGAAGCGCACTAAACGCTGACGCCCCGCCAGAATCCTGGCGGGGCGTGAACTCCGATTAATGAGAAGCAACGGGACTGATCTGGGTAGCTTGCTCATCTCTGAACAGCTTACTGTTACCCCAGCACTCTTCATAACGATGGCCGACTAACCCTTCCACCACGATGCGCACATCGGACGGGATATCGCTAATCTTGCCGCCAGCCTTAATTCGCGCCACTTCCTGCAGCACTATCAGGTGCGCTTTGCGATCCAGCTTCATCTGCTTGCTGAAGACAATCGCCGCCAGCGCCAGCAGAATCACACCGCTACAGAACACTACGGCAATCGCAGTCACCGCGCTTTCAGGCTGCGTATGCGCTTTTGACTGGAACCCGTAGTAACTGAGGATGGCACCCATGGTGAAGACGATAATCGAACGCAAAATTTTACCGGAGAAGGTCATCGCACCGGCATAAATCCCTTCGCGACGACGGCCGGTATAGATCTCATCGACATCGGCTAGGAAGGTATAGACGGTCCACGGAATGTAGTACACGCCGCCGGTACCGAGACCAAACAGCACGGTGATCCCGAACATCAGAATCGTTGCCAGATGAGACGGCAGATGGAAGAACCACAGCGAGGTGTAGAGCAACACGGAGAAAATCACGATGCTCAACGCCAGGATGTAGGGCTTGCTGAACCCTTTTTTCACGCACAGGCCGATGAACAACGCGGTAGAGACCAGCTGCAGGATGGAATTCAGGCTGTTCAGCCCGGCAACCATCGCCGGATCGTGTTGCAGCACAAAGATCACGAAGTAGGTAAAGATTGAGGCAAACAGCCATTCTGCGCCGAAACCACAGAGATACATGCCGAGGTGTTTACGGAATACCCGCAGATAAAAGGTCGAGATCATATCTTTCGCCAGCGTCGACAGCGTCGCCAGCAGGCTTTTTTTCTTGTTAACCGCATGGTCTTCTTCACGCGGACGCTCCCAGCTGCAGAACCACAGGCAGGAGATGGCGATAATCAGAATCAGGCCATAGGTCACCCCGGTAAGGAAGAATGGAGTGGCTGAATCTTTGCCGTACAGAAGGATAAACTGGCCCGGAATAAAGGCCGCCAGGAAGTTGGCCAGTTTACCGAAAATCGCTTTATAACCGGTAAGTTTTGAGCGCAATGCGAAATCATCAGTCATTTCTGTGGCTAATGTTTCGTAAGGCACCATAACTGATGTATAAATGATTTCGAAGATGACGTAAGTACACAGGTAGTACCAGAAGCTGAGGCCTTCAACCCACAGCAGCGGGTAGAACATCATCAGTGGAATACCAATCAACAAGAAGAAACGCCGCCGTCCGAAGCGTTTGCCAAGCCGTGTTTTACCGAAATTATCGGTAAGATAACCCATCAGCGGGTTACTAATCGCGTCAATAATGCTGGCGACGGAAAAGATAAATGCTGCCTCGATCAGCGTCAGGCCGCAGAACGTCGTATAGAAATACAATAGCCAGGCGCCGCTGATTGCCAGTGCGCCACTCCCCAGTAAGTTACCGCCGCCGTAGGCTAGCTGATGGCGTAACAAAATCGGTCTTCCCTGCAACGCTTGTGAGGTTGAAACCGTATCTCTTGCCATTAATATAAACTCCGTGTTTTAAATTTTTGAAACGCTGTTTTTATATTCTTATGGAGAATGTTAAAAAGTGATCGCCGTCACTAATTACCGCCTGCGATATTCGGCCAGGCCGTAATGAGATCTACTTAAAAGTTTTTAATGCTTTTCTGGAATAAAAACGGCGCCGAAGCGCCGAAAATGATGTTTCAGAGAAACAGAGACAGGAAGCGTGAGTGCATGGCGGTTAGCTGCAGCGCTGTGGTGTGACCAGCGAAACCGTTCCCTCAGGAATCCCTTTCGCTGAGGGAACGGTTAATGTGGTGCCCGCCACTACGGACTTAGTTCGGGCGAGGCGTGACCAGGCTTAGCATCTGGCGATCGGTCTGTTGCATACACAGGCCGGCTTTATCAGCATGACGGACTTTTTCCAGCACGCTTTGCAGCAGGATGCCATCCTGGCGCTGTTCTTTCTCTAACTGAGTCAGGAAACGCCAGGTGGTGTCATCGCTGTGGGCTTTGGCCTCTTCGGCTAGCCCGGAGAGCATGTTGCTACGCTGTTGGTGATCGGCAAGCGTAGCGGTAAAAAGCTCTTCGAGAGAATCGCAGTCATGACGATAGCAGCTTTTGCTTTTGACAATCGGCCAGCTGCCGCCAGTTTTCATAAAATCGAATACGCGCATCATCTGCGTTACTCGGGACTGCGCCCGGGAGCGTAAAAAGGTGGCGGTGCCGCTCAGACGCTGCTGTTCACACCATTCACTGAGATGCAGGTATAAATTTGACGCGTGGAACTCAAGGTTCATCTGATGATTGAGTTTTTGAGCCATTCCAGGAACAACCATAAAAATATCCTTATTTAAGCTGGAGGTATCATTCGCACGTCGAGAGCCCTCATCCGTAAGCATCCGCATGCAAGACTCATTGCGTGCCACATTATTAGCAAAAAAATCAATTTGCATTTCCCTGTGCTGTCGATAATTTATTTCCGACTACCGACAAATATAGAATACGCGTAAGAATGCGTTAAGAAAACTCTCAAGCATCGGTATTTACGTTTCGTTACAACATCCCTGCTAAGTGTATTGTTATATGATTTAATCTCATTTTTTATGTTTTCATTTTATTGATTTTATTGCTGTTTTAATTTTTAGGAAAAAGGATGAGTGCTACGATATTTATATTAAATAAGAGTTTAACCTGACGTTAATAATTCGGTCATAACGAATAAATATTGCGAAAAAAATGTCAAAATAAATGGCGCGGATGCGTTGCTGCGCCCCAGGACACCTGGCTGGCAACTTTTTCACGGCTGAAGGCGGCTTCTGGCCCCGCGAGGCCTGTCCGCAATGGCCTGGCAACGGTATGTGGGTCACAAGGATAACTCTGCTGTCAGCATGGACAAATTTGCTATTCATAACGTCAATTGTCTGACAATTGACGTTTTTTTTATGTCTTTTTTCGCTGAATCTATGCACGCAATTACTGTAATTCCGTGATGTGATAATGCTCTCGTATGGAGAATTGATTTCCGGTTATTACTTAATGAACAACGGCAGTATGGGTTGCGGTTTCGTCTAATGCCTTGTTTTACGTCCGATAAAATAATTAAGTCCGATACTTCCCTACAGAAAAGCGAAATAAAGCTGGAGTTTACCATGCACAAATTTACTAAAGCGCTGGCGGCGATCGGTCTCGCTGCGGTTATGTCACAATCAGCTATGGCTGAATCCCTTAAACTCGGTTTTCTGGTGAAACAACCGGAAGAACCCTGGTTTCAAACCGAATGGAAATTTGCCGATAAGGCCGGCAAAGATTTAGGGTTTGAAGTCATTAAAATTGCGGTGCCGGATGGCGAGAAAACCCTCAACGCTATCGATAGCCTGGCGGCCAGCGGCGCCAAAGGCTTTGTTATCTGTACGCCAGACCCAAAACTGGGGGCCGCTATTGTGGCGAAAGCGCGCGGTTACGATATGAAAGTCATCACCGTCGATGACCAGTTTGTCAATGCCAAAGGCAAGCCGATGGACAGCGTACCGCTGGTGATGATGGCCGCCAGTGAAATCGGCGCGCGTCAGGGCCAGGAACTGTACAAAGAGATGCAAAAACGCGGCTGGGACGTCAAGGAAACCGGCGTGATGGCCATTACCGCCGATGAGCTCGATACCGCCCGCCGTCGTACTACCGGCTCGATGGATGCTCTGAAAGCAGCCGGCTTCCCGGAAAAACAGATCTACCGCGTGCCGACCAAATCTAACGATATCCCAGGCGCTTTCGATGCCGGCAACTCAATGCTGGTTCAGCATCCGCAGGTGAAACACTGGCTGATCGTGGGTATGAATGACAACACCGTGCTTGGCGGCGTGCGCGCAACTGAAGGGCAGGGCTTTAAAGCTGCAGACGTGATTGGCATCGGTATTAATGGTGTCGATGCGGTGAACGAATTGTCGAAAGCCCAGGCGACCGGATTCTACGGCTCTCTGCTGCCGAGCCCGGATATCCACGGCTATAAAACCAGTGAGATGCTCTATAACTGGGTGACCAAAGGTGCAGAACCGCCAAAATTCACCGCGGTTACCGATGTGGTGCTGATCACTCGCGACAATTTCAAAGAAGAGCTGGCGAAGAAAGGGCTGTAAGGCCTGGCTTACCACGCCTCCTGCTCCTGCGGGAGGCTGAGTCCAGAAGAGCGGAGTCGTTATGCAACAGTCTACCCCTTATCTCTCATTTCGCGGTATCACCATGACTTTCCCCGGCGTTAAAGCGCTGTCTGATATTAGCTTTGACTGCTATAGCGGACAGATACACGCATTGATGGGAGAAAACGGCGCCGGGAAATCCACGCTGCTGAAAATCCTCAGCGGCAACTATATTCCGACCTCAGGCGATCTGCAGATTAGTGGACAGCCCCGGGTCTTTACCAACACCACCGAAGCGCTCAATGCCGGCGTGGCGATTATTTATCAGGAGCTGCACCTGATCCCGGAAATGACCGTCGCGGAGAATATCTACCTCGGCCAGATCCCGCATAAATACGGGCTGGTGAACCGTTCGCTGCTGAACTACGAAGCTCGTCTGCAGCTTGAACATCTGGGCTTAGATATCGACCCGGAAACGCCGTTGAAATACCTCTCGATTGGCCAGTGGCAGATGGTGGAAATAGCCAAAGCGCTCACCCGTAACGCCAAAGTGATCGCCTTTGATGAACCGACCAGTTCGCTTTCGGCCCGTGAGATTGACAATCTGTTCCGCGTCATCCGCGAACTGCGGCAGGAAGGGCGCGTCATTATTTATGTGTCGCACCGCATGGAGGAGATTTTCGCCCTGAGCGATGCGATCACCGTCTTCAAAGATGGCCGCTATGTCTGCACCTTTGATGATATGGCCACCGTTAACCATGATGCGCTGGTCCAGGCGATGGTGGGGCGCGAGCTGGGTGATGTTTACGGCTGGAAACCGCGTGAATATGGCGAGGAGCGCCTGCGTCTTGAGCAGGTGAAAGCCCCTGGCGTACGTGAACCGGTGAGTTTGTCGGTGCGCAGCGGCGAGATCGTCGGCCTGTTCGGGCTGGTGGGCGCCGGGCGCAGTGAATTAATGAAAGGGCTGTTTGGCGGTACCCGCATTACCGGCGGTCAGGTCTATATCGACGGGCAGGCAATTGATATTCGCAAACCGGCCCACGCAATTGAGGCCGGGATGATGCTGTGCCCGGAGGATCGTAAAGCCGAAGGTATTATTCCGGTTCATTCGGTACGCGACAATATCAATATCAGCGCCCGGCGTCGGCATATCCATGCCGGTTGCATTATCAATAACGGCTGGGAAGCGCAGAACGCCGAGCACCATATCAACGCGCTCAACATTAAAACCCCCGGTGCCGAACAGCTCATTATGAATCTGTCCGGCGGTAATCAACAGAAGGCGATTCTTGGGCGCTGGCTGTCGGAAGAGATGAAAGTGATCCTGCTGGATGAACCTACCCGTGGGATTGACGTGGGGGCGAAACACGAAATTTATAACGTCATCTATGCCCTGGCGGCCTCTGGTGTGGCGGTGGTGTTCGCGTCCAGCGACTTACCGGAAGTGCTCGGTGTGGCCGATCGCATTGTGGTCATGCGCGAAGGCGAAGTGGCGGGTGAACTGCTGCATGAAGATGCCAATGAACAGCAGGCGTTAAGCCTTGCGATGCCAAAAGTGAGCCAGGCGGTCGCCTGAGTAAGGAGTCAAAGATGTCCTCTGTTACTACCCCAAACGCCAGCCGTTCCGCATTCAGCTTTGCCCGAATCTGGGATCAGTTTGGCATGCTCGTGGTCTTTGCCGTGCTGTTTATCGGCTGCGTGATTTTTGTGCCTAACTTTGCCTCGTTCATCAATATGAAAGGGCTGGGGCTGGCGATTTCCATGTCCGGCATGGTGGCCTGTGGGATGTTGTTTTGCCTGGCGTCCGGCGATTTTGACCTGTCGGTTGCGTCGGTTATCGCCTGCGCGGGGGTGACTACCGCGGTGGTGATCAACTTGACGGAAAGTATGTGGATCGGTATTGCCGCCGGTTTGCTGCTGGGAGCGCTGAGCGGGTTGGTTAACGGCTTCGTGATTGCCCGGCTGAAGATCAACGCCCTGATCACCACCCTGGCCACGATGCAGATTGTTCGTGGACTCGCCTATATCATCTCCGATGGTAAAGCGGTCGGTATCGAAGATGAACGCTTCTTTACCTTAGGCTATGCCAACTGGTTTGGTCTGCCGGCGCCGATCTGGCTGACCGTCGCCTGCCTGATTGTTTTCGGCCTGCTGCTGAACAAAACCACCTTTGGTCGCAATACTCTGGCGATTGGCGGCAATGAAGAGGCGGCCCGTCTGGCTGGTGTTCCGGTGGTTCGTACCAAAATCATCATTTTCGTGATTTCCGGTCTGGTGTCAGCCGCGGCGGGGATCATCCTGGCATCGCGCATGACCAGCGGCCAGCCGATGACTTCTATTGGCTATGAGCTGATTGTGATTTCGGCCTGCGTGTTGGGCGGCGTGTCGTTGAAAGGCGGGATCGGCAAGATCTCTTATGTGGTTGCCGGGATCCTGATCCTCGGTACCGTCGAGAACGCCATGAACCTGCTGAATATTTCACCGTTCTCGCAGTATGTGGTGCGTGGCGTGATTCTGTTGGCGGCGGTTATCTTCGATCGCTACAAACAAAAAGCGAAACGTGCAGCGTAACGAGTCCCAACCTTCAAGTTTACTCCTCGATTGACGTCAGCGCCCGCAGCGCTGGCGTCAACAATCAAAAATGGCGATCCCGGTCACACTGTCTATACTTACATGGCTAACAATTCGTTAACAACCAGCATTTCGCTGGCCATGAAAGGAGGAAAACAGGGTGGCTGACCAGATATCTGTACCGCCTGTGCCAACCGGAAATTACGCCTTTTTCTTTGACCTCGACGGTACCCTTGCCGATATCAAACCTCATCCCGATCAGGTTGTTATCCCCGCTAATGCACTGCTGGCGCTGCGACAACTGGTGTTGCAGCATAATGGTGCCGTGGCATTGATTTCAGGGCGCTCAATGGCTGAGCTTGATGAACTTACCCGTCCTTATCGGCTGCCGTTAGCCGGTGTTCACGGGGCTGAGCGCCGCGATATCAATGGTAAAACCCATATCGTCTCCTTGCCTGATGCGCTGCTGAAAGAGCTGGATGAACAGCTGCAGAGCGCACTGGAGAAGATGCCGGGCTGCGAGCTGGAACGTAAAGGGATGGCGTTTGCCCTGCATTATCGCCAGGCACCGGAGTACCACCACGAGGCGCTGTTGCTGGCGCAGCAGCTGGTGAAGCACTATCCGATCCTGGCGCTACAGCCAGGGAAGTGCGTGGTGGAGATCAAGCCGCGCGGCGTCAACAAAGGCGAAGCGATCGCCACTTTTATGCAAGAAGCACCGTTTCAGGGACGCGAGCCGGTGTTTGTGGGGGATGATTTGACGGACGAAGCCGGTTTTAACGTGGTGAACCGGCTGGGCGGGATGTCGGTGAAAGTCGGGAGTGGCGACACCCAGGCACACTGGCATCTGCCGGATGTGGCTGCCGTTCAACATTGGCTACTCAGCATCACCAATAACAGACAACAACCCGATGCGCGAAACGACAGGAGGGATGGCCATGGGACGCTTAATCGTCATATCTAATCGTATTGCGCCGCCGGATGATAAAAAAGCCAGCGCCGGTGGCCTGGCGGTGGGGATCCTCGGGGCGCTGAAGGCCGCAGGGGGATTGTGGTTTGGCTGGAGCGGGGAAATCGGCGACGACCAGAAGCCGCTCACCAGGGTCACGCGTGGCAATATTACCTGGGTGTCGTTTACCCTCAACGAGCAGGACCACGACGAATACTACAACCAGTTTTCCAACGCGGTGCTGTGGCCAGCGTTCCACTATCGCCTGGATTTAGTGGATTATCAGCGCGCTTCCTGGGACGGCTATCTGCGGGTCAATGCGAATCTTGCTGAAAAACTCCTGCCGCTGATTGAGCCCGACGATATTGTGTGGATCCACGATTATCATCTGCTGCCGCTGGCCAGTGAACTGCGCCGGCGCGGGATGACCAACCGCACGGGCTTCTTCCTGCACATTCCTTTCCCGACGCCGGAAATCTTCAACGCGCTGCCGCCGCACGCCGAACTTCTGGAACAACTGTGCGACTACGACCTGCTGGGATTCCAGACCGAAAGCGATCGGCTGGCGTTTCTGGATAGCGTCGCGTTACAGACCCGTCTGGTGACGCGAGGCGGCCGGAATCACGATGCCTGGGGGAAACATTTTCGCACCGAGGTCTACCCAATCGGCATCGACCCCGCCGAGATTGCCCAAAGCGCCAAAGGCCCGCTGCCGCCAAAGCTGGCGCAGCTGAAAAGCGAGCTCAAGAGCGTGCAAAACATTTTTTCCGTCGAGCGACTGGACTACTCCAAAGGGCTGCCGGAGCGCTTTCTCGCCTATGAGGCTTTGCTGGAGAACTATCCTCAACACCACGGGAAGATTCGTTACACCCAGATTGCGCCGACCTCGCGCGGTGAAGTGCAGGCCTATCAGGATATTCGTCATCAGCTGGAGACCGCGAGCGGCAGAATTAACGGCCAGTATGGTCAGTTGGGCTGGACGCCGCTGTACTACCTGAATCAGCATTTTGAGCGCAAGTTGTTGATGAAGATTTACCGCTATTCCGACGTCGGCCTCGTGACGCCGCTGCGTGACGGCATGAACCTCGTCGCGAAGGAGTTTGTTGCCGCCCAGGACCCGCAGAATCCGGGGGTGCTGGTACTGTCGCAGTTTGCCGGTGCGGCAAATGAGCTAACCAGCGCGTTAATCGTCAATCCCTACGATCGCGATGAAGTGGCGGCGGCGCTGGACCGCGGTCTGACCATGCCGCTGGAAGAGCGGATTGCACGCCACTCGCAGATGATGGCGGTGATCAAGGACAACGATATCCACCACTGGCAAGCGCGGTTTATTAGCGATCTCCAGCAGATTAAACCACGGGGTGAGAATAGCCCCTTAGCGCAGAAGGTCTCCGCGTTACCTAAACCTGCCTGATCACCCTGCAGGCTGACGCCGTCGGCGTTAGCCTTTTTCCAGCGACACTAACAACACGTCGACGCCGCTGCTGCCGATGATGCTTTTTGCCGAGCAGGTCGCACGGGAAAACAGGCTGTGGTTGTGATTGCCGCAAATCACCAGGTCCACCTGATACTGCTGGCAAAAATCGTTGATGTGATGGCACAGCTCGCCGCTGGCGATCGTCACTTTTTCGATAGGGTAGTCGGCCTCTTTTGCCAGTTCAGAGAGGAAATCCCGGGTCTCTTCCTGCATTAAATCTCGCAGGTTTTCCAGCATCGGGGCGGCGAACTGATTATAGAGTTCCGGGTCGGTGGCGAGGGTAATCAGGCTGACTTTGGCGTCAAGCGGGCGGGCAATCGACACCGCTTTGTTGATCAACACGCGGCTTTCCGGTGTGGGGGCGACGGCAACTAACAGGTGTGAGTACGGCATCAGGCCTCCTTGAGATACGCGAAACAACCATTAACACTTTCTTTACTCCCATTTTCACCCTCCCGCAAGGGCTACTCGTCACAGCCCGGTCACACAATTTCTTGTCGTGGGAAATCACGTTTCTGCGCTTCAGCTTTTCTTAATGGTCTTTGATTTTGCTATAAAAGAAATGGTGTTTTATAAATCGGTGATGCGTGTTCGCTGACTCTTTGTGTTTTTGCCATGGATGGGAGTGGGCTGGCAATAAGGGAAAGGTAACCCTTTGTCGCTGCTTTTACTGTAGCCATGTATCCACTCCTTTATTGGCAGCGCCAAAAAGAGGATCGAAGTTCTCTAATAAAAAGACACAGGATTTGCGGCGATGAAAACACGTAAAATCGGTTTGGCTAACTATCTTGCCTATGGCTCGGGTGATTTCCTTGGGGCTGGGACCACCGCCCTGACGGCGGCCTGGCTACTCTACTTTTATACGACGTTCTGCGGTCTCTCACCCATTGAAGCGACATTGATCTTCGCGACGGCGAGGGTGCTGGATGCGGTTATCAGTCCGCTGATGGGCTTTTTGACCGATAACTTTGGCACCACGTGGCTCGGTAAACGCTTTGGGCGACGCAAGTTCTTTATTTTACTCGGCATTCCCTGTGTGTTCAGCTACTCCATCATGTGGGTGGGTGACATGGGCTTCTGGTACTACCTGCTCACCTATCTGCTGTTTGATATTGTCTACACCATGATTCTGGTGCCGTACGAAACGCTGGTACCGGAAATGACGGATGACTTTAAACAAAAGACCAAATTCTCCGGCGCGCGCATTTCGATGGCGCAGATGTCCGCCATTCTGGCGTCGTTCCTGCCCGGTATTCTGCTGACCCATTTTGGTAAGGACAACGCGGTCTCCTTTTTCTATGCCAGCCTGGTGTTCTCGGTGCTTTGCGCGCTGATGCTCACCTTCGTCTGGTTCTTTACCTGGGAACGACCGCGGGAAGAGTGGTCTGAAGCGGCGCTAAGAGCGGAAGAAGAAAAGCGCAATTTGTCGCTGGCCCAGAGCCTTAATCGCCTGTTTATTGAGCTCAGCTCGACGCTGCGGATCAAGATTTTCCGTCAGCATTTAGGCATGTACCTCGGCGGCTATATCGCCCAGGACGTCTTCAACGCCGTGTTTACCTACTATGTGGTCTTTGTGCTGATGCAGGAGGCCGCAATGGCATCCAACCTGCTGGGCACGATGGCTATCTTCCAGTTTATCGCGGTGATTGCCATGATCCCGCTGTGCATCCGCTTTGGCCCGGCACCGTCCTATCGGATGGTGGTGGTGCTGTTCGGCCTGAGCTCGCTGTCATATGCGCTGCTCTACTACGCCGGTCTGAGCGATGTTTACTCTCTGCTGCTGTTAGTGTCTGCCGTCGCTGGACTGGGTCGTGGTGGGATCAACTATGTACCGTGGAATACCTATACCTATATCGCAGATGTCGATGAGGTGATCACCGGGCAGCGCCGCGAAGGGATCTTCGCCGGCATTATGACCCTGACCCGCAAAGCCTCTCAGGCAGGGGCGGTAATGCTGGTGGGTATCATCATGCAGCTTTCCGGCTTTGTCTCCGGGCAGAAAGTTCAGCCTGAAGAAGTCAGCCATACCATTTTATTGATTCTGAGCGTGGGGACGTTGCTGGTGCTGGCCTGCGGTTTCCTTGTCTCATTGCGCTTTAAGCTCAATCTGGCGACACACAGCGTGCTGCGGGCGGAAACGCTCAAAATGCGCCAGTCAGGACGCGCCCAGCCGGAGTTGGCGACGGCGGAAGACCGGGCGGTGGTGGAGATGCTCGCCGGGATGCCGTACGACTCGCTGTGGGGAAATAACAATATTGGTTATCTGAATCGCAATAACCCTGCTGCGCCATCACTTAAGCAGGGTACAGAAATGAATTCGACATATAACAGAGGTTAACGATATGAAGGTTTGGCCTGTCAAACATAGCCCGTTACTGCGTCAGCCGGAGCATTTTATCGCCCGGAATGAACTGCAGGCGCTGATCCAGAAAGTGACGCACAATCTGGTCAATATTCGCGACGACGCCGGGACCTTTCTGCTGCGCCTGGATGACGGTCGGGTGATTGACACCAAAGGGTGGGCCGGTTGGGAATGGACGCACGGGGTCGGACTGTACGGGATCCATCAGTACTATCAGCAGACCGGGGACAGCGCGATGTGCGAGATTATCGACAGCTGGTTTGCCGAGCGCTTTGCCGAAGGGGCAACCACCAAAAACGTCAATACTATGGCGCCGTTTCTGACGCTGGCCTATCGCTACGAGGAGACTGGTAAACCGGAGTATCTGCCGTGGCTCGACAGCTGGGCGGAGTGGGCGATGCATGAGATGCCGCGCACCGAACACGGCGGGATGCAGCACATTACCCTGGCGGAGGAGAACCATCAGCAGATGTGGGACGACACGCTGATGATGACCGTCCTGCCGCTGGCGAAAATTGGCAAACTGCTCGATCGCCCGCAGTACGTGGAAGAGGCGGTGTATCAGTTTTTACTGCATGTGCAAAATCTGATGGACCGCGACACCGGGCTGTGGTTCCACGGCTGGAACTACGACGGTCAGCATAACTTTGCCCGGGCCCGCTGGGCACGGGGCAACAGCTGGCTGACGATGGTGATCCCGGATTTCCTGGAGCTGGTGGATTTACCTGAACACAGCGCGGTCAGACGTTACCTCGTGCAGGTCCTGAACGCACAAATAGCCGCGCTGGCTACGTGTCAGCACGAGAGTGGCCTGTGGCATACCCTGCTGGACGACCCGGATTCTTATCTGGAATCTTCGGCCACCGCCGGGTTTGCCTACGGCATTCTCAAAGCGGTGCGCAAACGCTACGTCAGTCAGGAGTACGCCGCCGTGGCGGAGCGGGCCATTCGCGGAGTCGTCAAACATATCTCCCCGGAAGGCGAGCTGCTGCAAACGTCGTTTGGTACCGGAATGGGGTCGAATCTCGATTTTTACCGCGAGATCCCGCTGACTTCAATGCCCTATGGCCAGGCGATGGCGATCCTGTGCCTGACGGAGTATCTGCGCAAATATTTCTGATGCATGGCGGAAGGGACGGCCTGGGGGCAACGCCTGTCGGGCCGACAAAAAGAAAACCCGGCATTGGCCGGGTTTTTTTGCTTTTTACCGCGTTTACATCCGCTCGACGGTTTCGATACCCAGCGTATCCAGACCCTGCTTCAGGGTTCTGGCGGTCAGCTGCGCCAGTTTCAGGCGGCTGTTACGCGTGGTTTCGTTTTCGGCGGCGAGGATCGGGCAGTGCTCGTAGAAGCCGGAGAACAGACCAGCCAGATCGTAGAGATACGCGCACATCACGTGCGGGGTGCCTTCACGAGCCACGACGGTCAGGGTTTCTTCGAACTGCAGCAGGCGGGCTGCCAGCTGTGCTTCACGATCTTCAGTCAGGATCACCGGTGCCGCGGCCAGGGCCTGCTCGTCAATGTCCGCTTTACGGAACACGGAGAGCACGCGAGTGTAGGCATACTGCATATAAGGCGCGGTATTGCCTTCAAAGGCCAGCATATTGTCCCAGTCGAACACGTAGTCGGTGGTACGGTTTTTTGACAGGTCGGCGTATTTCACCGCGCCGATACCCACCGCATTGGCCAGTTTTTCCAGCTCATCGGCCGGCATATCCGGGTTCTTCTCTGCCACCAGGCGGCGGGCACGTTCCAGTGCTTCGTCCAGCAGGTCGGCAAGTTTGACGGTACCGCCCGCACGGGTTTTGAAGGGCTTGCCATCTTTACCCAGCATCATGCCAAACATGTGGTGTTCCAGCGGAACGGAATCCGGCACGTAACCGGCTTTACGCACGATGGTCCAGGCCTGCATCAGGTGCTGATGCTGACGGGAGTCGATGTAGTAGAGCACGCGGTCGGCGTGCAGGGTTTCGTAACGGTATTTCGCACAGGCGATATCGGTGGTGGTGTAGAGGTAGCCGCCATCCTTTTTCTGGATGATGACGCCCATCGGTTCGCCTTCCTTGTTTTTGTACTCATCAAGGAACACCACGGTCGCGCCTTCGCTTTCGCAGGCGAGGCCTTTGGCTTTCAGATCGGCCACGATACCCGGCAGCATTGGGTTGTACAGGCTTTCACCCATAACGTCATCGCGGGTAAGGGTGACGTTCAGGCGATCGTAGGTAATCTGGTTTTGCGACATGGTGATGTCGACCAGCTGGCGCCACATCTGACGGAAATACTCGTCGCCGCCCTGTAGTTTCACCACGTAGCTACGGGCGCGCTCGGCGAAGACCTCATCTTCGTCATAATGTTTTTTAGCGTCACGATAGAAGCCTTCGAGGTCGGACAGTGCCATCTCCCCGGCGTTTTCCTGCTGCTGTTTTTCCAGCCAGGCGATCAGCATACCGAACTGCGTACCCCAGTCGCCGACGTGGTTCGCGCGGATCACTTTGTGACCCAGGAATTCGAGGGTACGAACCGCCGCGTCACCGATAATTGTTGAGCGCAGGTGGCCGACGTGCATCTCTTTGGCCACGTTTGGCGCTGAGTAATCGACGACGATCGTCTGCGCCTGCGGCTGGGCAACGCCCAGGCGATCTGAAGCCAGCGCGTTGTTGACGTTTTCCGCTAAAAAGGCCGGGTCGAGGAAAATATTGATAAAGCCAGGTCCGGCGATTTCAACCTTGTTCGCAATGCCGTTGAGGTCGAGATGAGTCAGGACCTGCTCAGCGAGTTGTCGCGGCGCCATTCCCAGTTTTTTCGCGACTGCCATCACGCCGTTGGCCTGATAATCACCGAACTGGATTTTTGCTGACTGGCGGACCTGAGGTTCGCAATCGGCAGGGGCACCTGCTGCGACCAGGGCCTGGCTGACTTTTTCTGAGAGAAGAGCCTGAATATTCACCGGAATACCTTACTTTTAAGGCGCGATAACCCTTACGGGGCGGCGCCGGAATGTGGACAAATTAGGGCAGGAGTATACTGCATTTGCGCCCATGCGTCAGCACCGGGCGCGCGTGGCCGGGCGGCGTGCTTATTCCATAACCACTCGGTGACGGCCCGGCCGTATTCCCGGTTGGTCGCCGCCGGGAAACGCGATAAATTACCCTCTCTTTAGCGTGGATTGAGGTTAAAAATGGCGAACTGGCAGCAAATTGATGAACTCGACGATATTTCCGCGGATCTGCCGCGCTTTAGCGATGCGTTAAGCGCCCTGGCTGAGCGACTGGGGCTGGATATCACGCCGCTGGATGCCGACCACATTTCGTTGCGTTGTCATCAAAACGCCACCGCAGAACGCTGGCGTCGTGGTTTTGAACAGTGCGGCACGCTGCTGTCAGAAAACATCATCAACGGTCGCCCGATCTGCCTGTTCAAACTTGATGAGCCGGTCAGCGTCGCCCACTGGCGTTTCCACGTTGTCGAACTGCCGTGGCCGGGCGAAAAGCGTTATCCCCATGAAGGCTGGGAGCACATTGAGATCGTGCTGCCAGGGGAGCCGCAAACTCTGAATGCCCGGGCGCTGGCGCTGCTCAGCGACGAAGGGCTGGCGCAGCCGGGGATTTTTGTCAAAACCAGCTCACCGAAAGGAGAGCGCGAACGACTGCCGAACCCGACGCTGGCGGTGACCGACGGTACGGTGACCATCAAATTTCACCCGTGGTCGATTGAGCAAATTGTAGCCAGTGAACAATCTGATGCGTGACAGTGTGAAGCGACGCGGTTTTTGAACCGATAAATCATGACATGCTGTGTTGCCTGCAGCGTGCAAGGAGAGGGGAATGACGTTACTGGAAGTCTGCTGCTACAGCATGGAGTGCGCGCAAGAGGCGCAGCGCCAGGGAGCCGATCGCATTGAGCTGTGCGCGGCGCCGCAGGAAGGGGGCTTAACGCCTTCACTGGGCGTGTTGAAAACGGTTCGTCAGACGGTGACGATCCCGGTGCATCCGATTATTCGCCCGCGAGGCGGCGATTTTTGTTACACCGACGGCGAATTTGCCGCGATGCTTGATGACGTCGCCACGGTCAGGGAAATCGGTTTTCCCGGCCTGGTGATCGGCGTGTTAGATCCTGATGGGCGGGTTGATATCCCGCGGATGAAAAAAATAATGGCGGCGGCGGGACCGCTGGCCGTGACCTTTCATCGGGCCTTCGATATGTGCGTCAACCCGCATGAAGCCTGGCATGCACTGGCCGATCTCGGCGTCGCTCGCATCCTGACATCGGGACAACAATCCAGCGCTGAAAAAGGTCTTTCATTAATTACGGAACTTATTGCCCTGGGCGATACTCCAACCATTATGGCTGGTGCAGGTGTTCGAGCGGCCAACCTGGAAAAGTTCCTCCAGGCGGGGGTCAAAGAGGTGCACAGTTCGGCCGGGCAGTGGGTGCCTTCGCCAATGCGCTTTCGTAATCCCGGGTTGTCGATGTCGACCGATGCCGACGCAGATGAATATTCGCGCTATGCCGTTAATGGCATAGCGGTGGCAGAAATGAAGCACATCATTTCTGCCCAGAGAGGTTAAACCGTTTTTTGCTGCACATCATGTCGCCCAATATGATGATTGCCCGTACCAGGCCCCTGCAATTTCAACAGGGGTCTTTTTTTGGCCTTTATTTACGCCCGGACGATTTTTTCGCCAACGATTGCTGGGTTTCTGGTTTGGTCGCGACGATCACCGCGCGCAGCGGAGCCGGGTAGCCCTCAAGGGTTTTGCTGCTGTCGTTGGGGTCAAGGAAGTCGGCCAACGATTCGGTGGTCATCCACTCGGTGCGGCGCTGCTCGTCGGTGGTGGTGACGCAGGCATCGACGATGCGAACATCGACAAAACCGCATTTCTCCAGCCACATTTTCAACGCCGCAGCAGACGGGATAAAATAGACATTACGCATCTGCGCGTAGCGGTCTCCCGGCACCAGAACGGTGTTTTCATCACCCTCAATCACCAGCGTTTCCAGCACCAGCTCGCCCCCTTCGACCAGCTGATCTTTGAGCTGCCACAAATGGTCAAGCGGTGAACGGCGGTGGTACAGCACGCCCATGGAAAAGACGGTATCGAAGGCGTTTAGCGCCGGCAGCTGCTCAATGCCCAGCGGCAGCAGGTGAGCGCGCTGATCGTTGCCCAGCAGCTTACGCACCGCTTCAAACTGACATAAAAACAGCTGCGTCGGATCAATACCAACTGCCAGATGCGCGCCGGCACCGATCATCCGCCACATGTGATAGCCGCTGCCGCAGCCGACGTCGAGAATGGTGCGTCCGGTCAGGTCGGAGAGATGCGGTAACACTCGCTCCCATTTCCAGTCGGAGCGCCACTCGGTGTCAATATTGACGCCGTACAGCGAGTAGGGGCCTTTGCGCCACGGCATCAGGTTCTTGAGCAGATTTTCAATGCGCAGACGGTGACCTTCGCCTAGCGGCGTTTCGCTTTCGGCGGTCACGCTGTGCAGCAAGTCCAGACGATAGGGGGCAAACTCAGGCAAAAACTCGACGGCCCGCTCCCACTCCCGGAACTTGCCATGCAGCGCTTCGCGTTGCCAGGCGGCGACCTGCGCGGGCAACGTCTCCAGCCAGTGAGATAACGGGCTTTTCGCGATTTGCTGATAGAAATTACTGAAATCGATCATGCTTTTTCCCCGGACTTCACCGCAACCAGTGAACCAAAGTTAAAGCACTGGAACCACAATTCGGCATGTTCAAAACCAGCTTTACGCAGGCGTGCTTTGTGCGTCTCTACAGAGTCGGTCAGCATGACGTTCTCCAGCATGCTGCGCTTCTGGCTGATTTCCAGCTCGCTATAGCCATTGGCGCGTTTGAAGTCGTGGTGCATATTGAACAGCAGCTCACCGACATGGCTATCTTCAAAACTGAATTTTTCTGACAGCACCAGCGCACCACCAGGGTTCAGCCCACGGTAGACTTTGTCCAGAATCGCCTGGCGTTCATCGGGCGCAAGAAACTGAATGGTGAAGTTCAGTACCACCATTGAGGCGTTCTCAATCGTTATATCGCGAATATCGCCTTCTACCACCTCGACGGGCGTTGGCGCTTTATAGGCGTCAATATGACGGCGGCAGCGTTCTACCATGGCCGAGGAGTTATCCACCGCCACAATCTTGCAGCCCGCATGAGCGATGTTACGCCGGATCGAAAGTGTCGCCGCGCCAAGCGAACAGCCGAGGTCGTAAACCTGAGTATCGGGCTGGACGAAGCGTTCAGCAAGCATGCCGATCATCGAAATAATGTTGGAATAGCCGGGGACCGAGCGCTGGATCATATCCGGGAAGACTTCAGCAACCCGTTCATCAAAGGTCCAGTCGCCGAGACTGGCAATCGGCGCGGAAAAAAGCGTATCGCGGTGAGACATAACGTTAAACCCGAAAAATCGAAAACGGCGTATTGTGCGCTAATGTAAGGAGAAAACCAACTCCCAGGGCATATACCACAAATTCGCCAGCACCATCAGCACCAGCGAGCACCAGGTCGCGCTCATTCCTGAACGGCGCCAGCTGTACAAGCGGTGGTGAAAACCATAAGAATGCATCAGCCGTCCGGCAATCAACAAAATGCCGCACACGTGAACCATCCAGTTCTGCGCACCGTTCATCTCCATAAACAGCAACATGATGAGGCCAATGGGAACATACTCAACGGCGTTACCGTGCACGCGGATAGCGACCTGCAGCTCGCTAAATCCCCCGTCACCATACCCGACGTGATATTGCGTGCGCAGACGAACCACATCAAAAGAAAATTTAATGAGCAATAACGCACCCAAAACCGCGTAAAGCGCGCTGACCATACCAAAAACTCCCTTTTATTCTTTTATACCCTTGATCCTTCAAGTTGCCTGGGTGTTGGCGGCAAAGCAACTCGAATCATTTTGGGCATCGATGTTTCCGATTAGCATAGCAGGATATCAGAAAAGAGAGGTTTGCTGCGGAATTGACGGTGCATCGCCTACCTCGGGCAACGTCCGGCGTAAATCTCCCCACAGCGTATTAACCAACTCCGGCGCCTGGGCGATGTCTGGCGTATGGAGAAACAAGAAGGGCGTTGTCGTCTGGCTCCATTTGGCCAGCGTTGGTAGCCAGGATTCAAACAAGCGCTGACTTTGCGTCATGTCGTCGCTGGCAATAAAGCGCACCAGCGGATTGCCGCCGGTCACCACGGCATGAACCGGTAATTTGGGCTTTTTACGTTGCGCATCGACCATTGCCGGGTTACGCGCGATGGCGCTATGAACCGGACGACTGTCGAGGATCGCGCGATTGACATTGCGCTGATGCAGGCCGCGATTGAGCGCCTGCTCGGCCTCGCCTTTGGCGAAGAATTGCGGATGTCGGACCTCGACGCCGTAGGTAAATTGTTCCGGTAAGGTATCGAGGAACTGCCACAGCGCAGGCAGGTCTGTGGGACCAAAGCTGGCGGGCAGCTGTAGCCAGAACTGGCCAATGCGCGACGCCAGCGGCGCCAGGCGTGAAAAAAACTCGAGGGTTAAATCATCACAATGCCGCAGGGCCGCCTGATGTGAAATCGTCGCGGGGAACTTGAAGCAGAAGCGAAAATTATCGCTGGTTTGATCGTACCAGCGGCTGACAATGTCGGCTTTGGGCAGAGCATACAGCGTAGTATTGCCTTCGACGCAGTTGAAATGGCGAGCGTAGTCTTCAAGACTGGTGATGCCCAGCCGCACCCATTTCGGGTGCGACCATTGCGGGAGCCCAATATAGATCATAAGGCGGCGAGGACATCCTCAGTGCTGCGCACCCGGGCAATACGCGGGAAGATATTCGTCATGCTGCCCTGATGTTGCTCCGTAGACGGTGCGCTACAGGCATTTTCAACGATAACCAGGTTGAAGCCCAGCTCCCAGGCATTACGGGCGGTGGATTCCACGCCAATATTGGTGGCGATACCGCAGAGAATAATGGTGTCGATGCCGCGACGGCGCAGCTGCAGCTCCAGATCGGTGCCATAAAAGGCGCCCCACTGGCGTTTGGTGACCTCAATATCGCTTTCCTGTTTACCTAAGGCTGCCGGCCAGCTCCACCAGTTCTCCGGCAGCGCGTGCGCGCCTGTCTGAGCGTCAACCGGCTGCTTCAGCGCTTCGGCGAAATCATTGGACCAGCCAACGCGCACCAGAATTACCGGCGATCCCAGCTCACGACATTTTTGCGCCAGGCTGGCTGAACGCGTCACGACGTCCTCAGCGCGGTGTGGCCCACCGGCAAAAGGCAGAATGCCTTCCTGCAGGTCGATGGCAACGAGAGCGGTTTTTTTCGCATTGAGTTCTAACATGGTAACCCCGTATCTTGTTATGTCGTTTGCCCGTTACAATACCGTTGCCGAACGCGCTTTTGGCTAACAATTATTGTTAATTTTTGTGAGCACGGACAATAAGCGTACAGCAAAGCAGCGTACAAACTGCGTCGGGCTTATCGTGCGGCGGAAATTCCATTATAATGACCGCCTTTTTTCATTCAGTTGTGACATTCAGCTAAAGCTGCGACTCCGTCGCCTGCGAGGCAGGCAACAATCCGCCTGCGGCTAAGTTAAGGGATATCTCATGCGTACAGAATATTGCGGGCAGCTGCGTCAGTCCCACGTTGGGCAGCAGGTGACTCTGTGTGGTTGGGTCAACCGCCGTCGTGACCTCGGCAGCCTTATCTTCATCGATATGCGTGACCGCGAAGGCATCGTGCAGGTGTTCTTCGATCCGGACACGGCCGAAGCCTTGAAGCTGGCTTCCGAACTGCGTAATGAGTTTTGCATTAAAGTCACCGGCACCGTGCGTGCGCGTGATGCGAAAAACGTCAACGCCGATATGGCGACCGGCGAAATCGAAGTGCTGGCATCTGACCTGGTTATCATCAACCGTTCAGAATCACTGCCGCTGGATTCCAACCACGTAAACACCGAAGAAGCGCGTCTGAAGTACCGCTATCTCGACCTGCGTCGTCCGGAAATGGCTAATCGCCTGAAGACGCGCGCCAAAATCACCAGCTTCGTTCGTCGCTTTATGGACGATCACGGCTTCCTCGACATCGAAACCCCGATGCTGACCAAAGCCACGCCGGAAGGTGCGCGTGATTACCTGGTGCCGTCCCGCGTCCACAAAGGCAAATTCTACGCGCTACCGCAGTCTCCGCAGCTGTTCAAACAGCTGCTGATGATGTCCGGTTTTGACCGCTACTATCAGATCGTAAAATGCTTCCGTGACGAAGACCTGCGTGCTGACCGCCAGCCGGAATTTACCCAGATCGACGTCGAGACTTCCTTTATGACCGCGCCGCAGGTGCGTGAAGTAATGGAAGCGCTGGTGCACCAGCTGTGGCTGGATGTCAAAGGTGTCGATCTGGGCGCGTTCCCGATCATGACCTTTGCCGAAGCCGAGCGCCGTTACGGTTCTGATAAACCGGATCTGCGTAACCCGATGGAGCTGGTCGATATTGCCGATCTGGTGAAAGCGGTTGAGTTTGCGGTCTTCTCCGGCCCGGCGAACGACGCCAAAGGCCGCGTTGCCGCGCTGCGCGTTCCGGGTGGGGCTGCACTGACTCGTAAGCAGATTGATGAATACGGCAAGTTCGTGCAGATCTACGGCGCCAAAGGCCTGGCCTACATGAAAGTCAACGAGCGCGCGAAAGGCCTCGAAGGCATCAACAGCCCGGTGGCGAAATTCCTCAACGCTGAGATCGTTGAAGCAATCCTTGAGCGTACCGCGGCTCAGGATGGCGACATGATTTTCTTCGGCGCCGACAACAAGAAAGTCGTGGCCGATGCGCTGGGTGCGCTGCGTCTGAAGCTGGGTAAAGACCTGAGCATCACCGACGAAGCCAAATGGGCACCGCTGTGGGTTATCGACTTCCCGATGTTCGAAGACGATGGTGAAGGCGGCCTGACCGCGATGCATCACCCGTTCACCTCGCCGAAAGACATGACCGCGGACGAACTGAAAGCCGCACCGGAAACCGCAATCGCGAACGCTTACGATATGGTTATCAACGGCTATGAAGTCGGCGGTGGTTCTGTGCGTATTCACAGCGGCGACATGCAGCAGACCGTGTTCGGCATTCTTGGCATCAATGAACAAGAACAGCGTGAAAAATTCGGCTTCCTGCTGGATGCGCTGAAATACGGCACACCGCCGCACGCCGGCCTGGCCTTCGGTCTGGACCGTCTGACCATGCTGCTGACCGGTACCGATAACATCCGTGACGTTATCGCCTTCCCGAAAACCACGGCAGCGGCCTGTCTGATGACGGAAGCCCCGAGCTTTGCGAATCCTGCGTCTCTGGGTGAGTTAGGTATCCAGGTTGTGGCGAAAGAGACAAAAGAGTCTCCGGAGAATAAGTAAGATGTCATTCAAGCTTCCCGTTTCTGTTCTGGTGGTGATTTATGCCGAAGATACAAAGCGGGTGCTGATGTTGCAGCGACGCGACGATCCTGCTTTCTGGCAGTCGGTTACCGGCAGCCTGGAAGCGGGGGAGAGCGCAGCGCAAGCCGCCGTGCGTGAAGTAAAGGAAGAGGTCGCCATTGACGTTGCTCACGAGCAACTGGCCTTAATTGACTGTCAGCGCACGGTGGATTTCGAAATATTTTCGCATTTACGTCATCGCTACGCGCCGGGTGTTGAGCGCAATACCGAATTTTGGTTCTGTCTTGCGCTCCCGCATGAACGCCAGATTGTCTTTACTGAGCACCTGGATTACCGCTGGGTTAATGCGACGGAGGCCGCCGCATTAACCAAGTCGTGGAGCAACCGGCAGGCGATTGAAGAATTTGTAATTAACGCCAACTAATTTTCCCCGGGCTTTTAGCGATCGGGAAAAGGCTTTTTTGGAGATATTATTTATGGCAGGTCACAGTAAATGGGCCAACACCAAGCACCGCAAAGCAGCACAGGATGCGAAGCGCGGTAAGATCTTTACTAAAATCATTCGTGAGCTGGTTACCGCGGCACGTCTGGGCGGCGGCGATATCGGCTCCAACCCACGTCTGCGCGCGGCTGTCGATAAAGCGCTGTCTAACAACATGACGCGTGACACCCTGAACCGTGCGATCGCGCGCGGTGTCGGCGGCGATGACGATGCGAACATGGAAACCATCATCTATGAAGGTTACGGCCCTGGCGGCACCGCGGTCATGGTTGAATGTCTGAGTGATAACCGCAACCGTACCGTTGCCGAAGTGCGTCACGCATTCACCAAAACCGGTGGCAATCTCGGTACCGATGGTTCCGTGGCCTATCTGTTTAGCAAAAAAGGGGTTATCTCTTTTGAAGCTGGCGATGAAGACGTGATCATGGAAGCGGCGCTGGAAGCCGGTGCTGAAGACGTGGTGACCTATGACGACGGCGCGATTGACGTCTATACCGCATGGGAAGAAATGGGTGCCGTACGTGACGCGCTGGAAGCCGCTGGGTTGAAAGCGGATGCCGCTGAAGTCTCCATGATCCCATCGACGAAAGCCGATATGGATGCGGAAACCGCACCGAAACTGCTGCGTCTGATCGATATGCTGGAAGACTGTGACGACGTGCAGGAAGTGTACCACAACGGCGAGATCTCTGATGAGGTGGCGGCTACGCTGTAATGGCGGGCTGTAAATCCTCTTCGACCGGAGACGCGTGATGGCGATTATTCTCGGTATTGACCCGGGCTCACGCGTGACCGGTTACGGCGTGATTCGCCAGGTTGGACGGCAGTTAAGTTACCTTGGCAGCGGCTGTATTCGTACCAAAGTTGACGATCTGCCGTCGCGACTGAAGCTGATTTATGCAGGCGTGACGGAAATCATCACCCAGTTCCAGCCGGATTATTTTGCCATTGAACAGGTGTTTATGGCGAAAAATGCCGACTCAGCGTTGAAGCTGGGGCAGGCACGCGGTGTGGCGATTGTCGCGGCGACGAATCAGGACCTGCCGGTCTTTGAGTATGCTGCGCGACAGGTGAAGCAAACCGTGGTAGGTATCGGTAGTGCGGAAAAGAGTCAGGTGCAGCACATGGTGCGCACGCTGCTTAAGCTTCCCGCCAATCCCCAGGCGGATGCGGCGGACGCCCTGGCGATTGCTATTACCCACTGCCACGTCAGCCAGAACGCGGCTCAAATCAGCCAGACGCGGCTCAATCTGGCGCGTGGACGCCTACGATAACCTCAAATCAGGCTGGATATTTATCCAGCCTTTTTTTATGATACCGCAGATACTTTAGCCCTTAACGCAGGAGCATTATGTGATAGGCAGACTCAGAGGCATCGTTCTCGAAAAACAACCCCCGCTGGTCTTACTGGAAACGGGAGGCGTGGGCTATGAAGTTCATATGCCGATGACCTGTTTTTATGAACTGCCGGAAGTGGGCAACGAGGCTATCGTCTTTACCCACTTTGTCGTTCGCGAAGATGCGCAGCTTCTGTATGGCTTTAATAACAAACAGGAGCGCACCCTGTTTAAAGAGCTGATTAAAACCAACGGCGTCGGGCCAAAACTGGCGCTGGCTATCCTCTCCGGCATGTCGGCGCAGCAGTTTGTCAACGCCGTTGAACGTGAAGAGCTGGCGGCGCTGGTGAAACTGCCGGGCATCGGTAAGAAAACCGCAGAGCGCCTGATCGTCGAAATGAAAGATCGCTTTAAAGGCCTGCATGGCGACATGTTTACCCCTGCCGCGGATCTGGTTCTGACTTCACCGGCCGGCCCGTCTGATGATGACGCCGAGCAGGAAGCGGTTGCTGCGCTGGTGGCGCTGGGCTATAAACCTCAAGAGGCCAGCCGGATGGTGAGCAAAATCGCCCGTCCGGATGCCAACAGTGAAACGCTAATTCGCGAAGCGCTCCGCGCCGCGTTGTGAGGTAAGGGATGATTGAAGCAGACAGGCTGGTATCGGCAGACAGCACCGGGTTTGAAGAGTCGGCCGATCGCGCAATCCGCCCTAAATTGCTGGCAGAGTATGTCGGGCAACCGCAGGTGCGTTCGCAAATGGAGATCTTTATCCAGGCGGCAAAACTGCGCGGCGATGCACTCGATCACCTGCTGATCTTTGGCCCGCCGGGGCTGGGGAAAACCACTTTGGCCAACATCGTTGCCAACGAGATGGGCGTTAATCTGCGCACAACGTCTGGCCCGGTGCTGGAGAAAGCGGGTGACCTGGCCGCTATGCTGACCAATCTCGAACCCCATGACGTGCTGTTTATTGATGAAATACACCGTCTTTCTCCGGTGGTGGAAGAGGTGTTATATCCAGCGATGGAAGACTACCAGCTGGATATCATGATCGGTGAAGGGCCGGCGGCGCGATCGATCAAAATCGATCTGCCACCGTTTACCTTGATTGGCGCCACCACGCGTGCGGGGTCATTGACGTCGCCGCTGCGTGACCGTTTCGGGATCGTCCAGCGCCTGGAGTTCTATCAGGTGGCTGACCTGCAGCATATTGTGAGCCGCAGCGCCCGTCATATGGGGCTGGAAATGAGCGATGAAGGGGCGCTGGAAGTGGCGCGTCGCGCGCGCGGTACGCCGCGAATTGCCAACCGTCTGCTACGCCGGGTTCGTGATTTTTCCGAAGTACGCCATGATGGCAGCATCTCAATGGACATTGCCGCTCAGGCGCTGGATATGCTGAATGTCGATGCCGAAGGGTTCGATTACATGGACCGTAAGCTGTTGCTGGCGGTTATCGATAAGTTCTTTGGCGG
This sequence comes from Klebsiella sp. B345, assembly GCF_051131735.1. NCBI lineage: Bacteria > Pseudomonadati > Pseudomonadota > Gammaproteobacteria > Enterobacterales > Enterobacteriaceae > Klebsiella > Klebsiella sp. B345. Next base: position 1,105,488 of record NZ_CP180443.1, on the reverse strand, counting down.
TCCCGTCGGTCTGGATAACCTGGCGGCGGCGATTGGTGAAGAGCGGGAAACGATCGAGGACGTTCTTGAGCCGTATCTGATTCAGCAAGGCTTTTTACAGCGTACACCGCGTGGCCGAATGGCGACGGTGCGCGCATGGAACCACTTTGGCATTACGCCACCCGAGATGCCATAACGTCGGTAAACTCAGCGTTAATTCCCCGGTAAGCACCAGTGCTACCGGGGAAAGCTGCGTATTCAGGCGCTGTTTTTCTTCATCATGCTGAAGACAAACAGCAGGGCAGCGCACAGCACCACCGACGGGCCGGCTGGGGTGTCATAAAAGGCCGAGAAGGTCAGCCCTCCGGTGACCGCCACCATCCCGACCCCAACCGCGACGCCGGCCATCTGTTCCGGCGTCCGGGCAAAGCGACGTGCCGTTGCTGCCGGAATAATCAGCAGCGAGGTAATAATCAATGCGCCGACGAATTTCATCGCCACACCAATAGTCAACGCGGTCACCAGCATCAGCAGCAATTTTACCCGCTGTAGCTTCACGCCATCGACAAACGCCAGGTCAGGACTGATGGTCATTGACAGTAGATTGCGCCATTGCCACAGCAGAATCGCCAGCACGATCACCACGCCGATAGCGATAGCGATCAAATCATCTGGCGTCACCGCCAGCAAATCACCAAACAGATATGCCATCAGGTCGACGCGGATATTCGACATCAGACTGACCACCACCAGGCCCAGCGACAGCGCGCTGTGCGCCATAATCCCCAGCAACGTATCGAGCGCCAGATGCGGGCGCTTTTCCAGCCACACCAGGCCTGCCGCCAGCATTAAGGTGACAGCGATCACCGCATAAAACGGGTTAACGTTCAGCAGCAAGCCGAAGGCCACGCCCAGCAAAGAGGCATGGGCCAGGGTATCGCCGAAATAAGACATGCGGCGCCAGACCACAAATGATCCCAGCGGGCCAGCCGCACAGGCGAGCATCATCCCGGCCAGCCAGCCGGGTAACAGTAATTCAATCATCAGCGCTCATTTCCCCGACGCAGTACAATCCGCCCCTGCAGGTCGTGGCGGTGATTATGGTGATGGCGGTAAATACCCAGCTGTTCCGCACCGCGCTGACCAAACATCGAGATAAATTGCGGATGCATGGAGACCACTTCCGGCGTACCGGAGCAGCAAATGTGCTGATTCAGGCACAGCACCTCATCGGTTTTCGCCATCACCAGATGCAGGTCGTGAGAGACCATCAGCACCGAGCAATCAAGCTCCTGGCGCAGCTGGTTAATCAGATCGTAGAGGGCGACCTGACCGTTAACATCAACCCCCTGGGTTGGCTCATCGAGCACCAGCAGCTGCGGCTGATTCAGCAGCGCACGGGCTAACAGCACGCGTTGGGTTTCGCCACCGGAGAGCTTTTGCATCGGGGCTTCAATCAGATGCCCGGCCTGGACTCGTTTCAGCGCCGGCAGGATATCCTGCTTATGCGTACCAGGGCGCAAACGCAAAAACCGGCTGACGGTCAGCGGCATCGTGGCATCAAGATGTAATTTCTGCGGGACGTAGCCAATGCGCAGATGACTCTCGCGCTTGATAACACCGTCGGTCGGTGCTACCAGTCCAAGAACCACCCGCACGAGGGTCGATTTTCCGGCACCATTGGGGCCGAGTAAGGTCAAAATTTTGCCGGGTTTTAACGTCAGCGAAATGTCAGACAGTACGCGCCGTTGGCCGAAGGCGACCGAGACGTTTTCCAGCGTTACAAGATTAGTCATGTCAAATTAGGAGTTGCACAAGTCAGTGAATGTTATAATATCACATCTTTCTTGTTCATTACGATGATTAGACGCATTATGTTACATAAAAATACGCTTCTTTGCGCTGGACTTAGCGCCGTTTTTTTGTTCGCCCATACCTCCGTCGCCAACGCGGCTGTGGTTACCTCGATGAAACCTTTAGGCTTTATCGCTTCCGCTATCGCTGATGGGGTCACGGATACCCAGGTTCTGCTCCCAGACGGCGCATCAGAGCATGATTATTCCCTACGACCTTCCGATGCAAAACGCTTACAGAACGCAGACTTAGTGGTCTGGATTGGTCCAGAAATGGAGGCGTTTATGGATAAGTCGACGCAAAGCATTGCGCCGAATAAAAAGGTGACCATTGCGCAACTGGATGGGGTGAAACCGCTGCTCATGAAAGGGGCAGATGACGACGACGACGATCACGGCCATGACCACGGCGCAGGGGAAAAAAGTGACGGCGATCACCATCACGGTATTTACAATATGCATTTGTGGTTATCCCCAGAGATAGCGCGGCTTTCGGCGGTTGCAATCCACGATAAATTATTGGAACTTATGCCCCAGAGTCGAGCCAGGCTTGACGCAAACCTGAGCGCGTTTGAGGCACAATTAGCCGCGACCGATAAACAGGTAAGTAACGAGCTCGCACCGCTGAAAGGGAAAGGGTATTTCGTTTTTCATGATGCCTATGGCTACTTTGAAAAACACTACGGTCTGACTTCACTTGGTCATTTCACCGTGAACCCTGAAATACAGCCTGGTGCGCAGCGTTTACACGAAATCAGAACACAGTTGGTTGAGCAAAAAGCGACTTGCGTTTTTGCTGAGCCACAGTTCAGGCCAGCCGTTATAGAAGCTGTTGCCAGGGGCACCTCTGTGCGTATGGGGACTCTGGATCCGTTAGGGACAGGAATTAAGCTGGGTAAAGAGAGCTACCCGCAGTTTCTGGAACAACTGGCGAAACAGTATTCGAGCTGCCTGAAAGGAGATTAACGAGGAAGTGAATACGTGCAACAGATAGCCCGTGCTGTCACTCAGGCATTCAACAATTTGCCACGACCTCACCGCGTCATGCTGGGGTCGTTGAGCGTACTGACATTAGCGGTCGCCGTCTGGCGACCCTACATCTACCATCCGGAATCAGCCCCTATTGTCAGGACAATTGAGCTGGAAAAGAGCGAAATACGCTCGCTGCTGCCGGAAGCTTCTGAACCTATCGATCAGGCGCCGCAGGAAGAAGAGGCGATTCCTCAGGATGAGCTGGACGACAAAGCCGATAGCGACGCCAACGGCCATGAATACGTGGTTTCCACCGGCGATACCCTGAGCAGCATCCTCAACCAGTACGGCATTGATATGGGCGATATTGCCCAGCTCTCTTCTGCTGACAAAGCGTTGCGTAACCTGAAAATCGGTCAACAACTGTCGTGGACACTCACCGCCGACGGCGATCTGCAGAGCCTGACCTGGGAGATGTCGCGCCGCGAAACGCGCACCTATAACCGGGTAGCAAACGGCTTCAAAATGAGCAGTGAGCTGCAAAATGGCGATTGGGTCAACAGCGTGGTGAAAGGCACCGTCGGTGGTAGCTTTGTCGCCAGTGCCCGTTCGGCGGGGCTGACCAGTACCGAAGTCAGTGCGGTGATTAAAGCGATGCAGTGGCAGATGGACTTCCGCAAGCTGAAAAAAGGTGATGAGTTCTCAGTGCTGATGTCGCGCGAGATGCTTGACGGCAAGCGTGAGCAGAGCCAGCTGCTGGGCGTGCGTTTGCGCTCTGATGGCAAGGATTACTTCGCGATCCGCGCCGAAGACGGTAAGTTCTACGACCGTAACGGTACCGGCCTGGCGAAGGGCTTTATGCGCTTCCCGACGGCCCGTCAGTTCCGCGTTTCTTCGAACTTTAACCCGCGTCGTCTGAACCCGGTGACCGGGCGCGTCGCGCCGCACCGTGGCGTTGACTTTGCGATGCCGCAGGGGACGCCAGTTCTCGCGGTGGGTGATGGCGAAGTGGTTGTCGCTAAGCGCAGCGGCGCCGCGGGGTACTATGTTGCTCTGCGCCATGGCCGCACCTACACCACCCGCTATATGCACCTGCGTAAGCTGCTGGTGAAACCGGGGCAGAAAGTGAAACGCGGTGACCGAATTGCGCTGTCCGGCAACACCGGACGCTCTACCGGCCCGCATCTGCACTATGAAGTGTGGATTAACCAGCAGGCGGTGAACCCGCTGACGGCGAAACTGCCGCGTACCGAAGGTCTGAGCGGTTCCGATCGCACGGATTATCTGGCGCAGGTGAAAGAGGTCATACCGCAGCTGCGATTTGACTAAGCCATCGTCACTCGAAGCCGGTGCCTGTTGCGCGCCGGCTTTTTCTTTTGTAGGTTCCCCAGCGTATCGCTAAACTATATCCAGAATACGTCGGGTTACGGCCTGGTGGCTGCGATATGCCGTTTTACGGGATTCCCCCCTTATTAGTACAGCTGTGGACTGGGCATGGAAACGAAAAAAAATAACAGTGAATTTATTCCAACATTTGAGAAATCCTTTTTACTTCCGCGCTACTGGGGTGCCTGGTTAGGGGTTTTTGCATTTGCCGGCATCGCGTTGACGCCGCCCGTGTTTCGCGATCCGATCCTCGGTAAGCTGGGGCGTGTGGTGGGCCGACTGGCGAAGAGTTCGCGCCGTCGGGCGCAGATCAACTTGCTGTACTGCTTCCCGGAAAAAAGCGAAGAAGAACGCGAAGCCATCATTGATGACATGTATATGGCTGCGCCGCAGGCGATGGTGATGATGGCCGAGCTGGGTCTGCGCGATCCAAAACGGGTTCTCTCCCGCGTTGACTGGCAGGGCAAAGAGATCATCGACGAGCTGCAGCGCAATAACGAGAAAGTGATCTTCCTGGTGCCGCACGCCTGGGGCGTGGATATTCCGGCGATGTTAATGGCGTCTGGCGGCCAGAAAATGGCGGCGATGTTCCATAACCAGGGAAATCCGGTGTTCGACTATGTCTGGAATACCGTTCGCCGCCGCTTCGGTGGGCGCATGCATGCCCGTAACGACGGCATCAAGCCCTTTATTCAGTCGGTGCGCCAGGGCTACTGGGGATACTATCTGCCCGATCAGGATCACGGCGCAGAACACAGCGAGTTCGTCGACTTCTTCGCAACCTATAAAGCGACCTTGCCGGCGATTGGCCGGCTGATGAAAGTCTGCCGCGCCCGCGTGGTGCCGCTGTTCCCGGTCTATGATGGTAAAACCCACCGCCTGACGGTGCTGGTACGCCCGCCGATGGACGATCTGCTGGAGGCTGACGATCGGACGATTGCGCGGCGGATGAACGAAGAGGTGGAAATTTTCGTCAAACCGAACACCGAGCAATATACCTGGATCCTCAAACTGCTGAAGACTCGTAAGCCGGGTGAAACCGAGCCGTATAAGCGCAAAGAGCTGTATCCGAAAAACAAATAGCACCTGCATGCCACTTCGTTGGCATCATCGACAACAGCCAATGGGCCTGCGCGGTTCATTGGCTGTATTGTCTGAGCAGGGCAACATGCTCGCCGATCAGCTGGTAACGATACTCCGGGCGACCGGTCATGCCATAGTGGTTGGTGGTATAGAGAATGCCCGTCTGTTCAAGCCAGATCAGATATTTGCGGCAAGAAACCCGCGAGATAAGCAGGGCCGCAGCCAGTTCATTGGTTGAAAAGTCGCGTGCCTGATGCGTATCAATCCAGCGGCACACCAGACGCAGCGTTTGCGGCGTTAACCCCTTTGGCAGCCGACGGTTGCCTTCCTGGCGCGGCAGGCTGCTGCGCAGTAAATCGTCAACCTCCGATTGTACATAGCAGCTCTTTGCCTGGCGAAGCACATGGCGCTTGCGCCATGTCAGCAATGCCTCCTCAAAGCGTGGAAACTGAAACGGCTTAATCAAATAATCGACCACGCCGTAGCGCATTGCCGTCTGGACGGTCGAGGCATCGGCAGCGGACGTTATCATGATCGTATCGATATGACGGCCGCTGGCGCGCAGGACAGGCAGCAGGCTGAGTCCATTTTCGTGCTGCATATAGACATCCAGTAGCACCAGGTCAACCTGTGGTAACTGGCTCAGCATTTGCTCCGCTTCAACAATCGATGTGGCGATACCACAACAGTAAAAGTCGGCGACCCGGCTGATAAACAGCTGATTCAACCCGGCGACCATGGCATCATCATCGACAATAAGCACATTGAACATGCGCGGTTCCTTGAACGAGCGGGAAGCACGGGCGTCGGTGGCGCGATGCTTCCCGCAGGGTTAACGTAGGGCGTTACAGCGCCGAGCGTTTATACGAGGTATAGCGCGCTTTCCAGAAGGTTTTATCGATACTGGCGGCCAGTTGTTCTTCGCTGATGTCGGGTGCAACACCTTCTTGCTGGGCTACGCGAGCCACGTCCATGGCAATGGCTCTGGAAATCATCTCAATCTGCTCCACCGGCGGAAGTAATCCGCCTTTCCCTGTGGTGACTAACGGGGAGTGGGCAGCAAGGGTCTTACTGCAGGTGATGAGCATGGCTTCCGTGACGCGCTGTGCCTTCGCCGCCAGGATGCCTAACCCCAGTCCAGGGAAAATATAGGCGTTGTTGCACTGGGCAATCTCGTAGGTTTCCCCTTGATACACCACCGCGTCAAACGGGCTGCCGGTGGCAATTAAGGCGTTTCCCTCGGTCCATTCAAGGAGGTCGTGCGGTTGCGCTTCCGCGCGCGAGGTGGGGTTGGAGAGCGGCATCACGATCGGGCGAGCGCAGTGACGGTACATCTCTTTGATGATCGCTTCACTGAACAGGCCCGGCTGGCCGGAGACGCCAATGAGCACGGTTGGCTGGACGTTGCGTACAACATCCATCAATGACAAAGCAGTGCCATCGGTGTCCCAGTGGACGAGGTTTTCCTGTGGCGTGACGAGGGCTTGTTGGAAATCGAGCAGGTTGGGCGTCTCCTCCGTCAGCAGTCCCGCACGGTCGACCATGAAGATCCTGTTGCGTGCTTCACGTTCCGTCAGGCCGTCATCCACCATCAGGGCAATGATTTTTTCGGCAATCCCGCACCCGGCGGAACCACCGCCGAGGAACACTACCCGCTGGTCACGCATGCGGGTACCCGCAGCGGTGGCGGCGGCGATCAGCGTGCCGGAGGTGACCGCAGCGGTTCCCTGGATATCGTCATTGAAGCAGCACAGCTGGTGGCGATAGCGGTTAAGCAACCGGCTGGCGTTCTTCTGGGCGAAATCTTCGAACTGCAGCAGGACGTGCGGCCAGCGCTGTTTCACCGCATCGACAAACATATCCATAAACTCAATATACTGGTCGTCGTTGATTCGTGGATGACGCCAGCCCATATACAGCGGGTCTTCCAGCAACTTCTCGTTATTGGTGCCAACGTCCAGCATGATGGGCAGCGTTGATGCAGGGTGAATGCCGCCGCAGGCGGTATACAAGGAGAGCTTGCCGATGGGGATCCCCATACCGCCAATACCCTGATCGCCGAGGCCAAGAATGCGTTCGCCGTCGGTGACCACAATCACCTGGATGTCGTTGCGGGAAAAACTTTGCAGCATCTCGTCAATATGATGGCGGTTCGGCCAGGAAATGAACAGGCCGCGCCCCCGGCGATATATTTCCGAGAAGTGTTCGCACGCCTCGCCCACCGTAGGGGTGTAAATCACCGGCAGCATTTCTTTCATATGATCGCGCAGCAAATGATAAAACAGCGTCTCGTTGGTATCCTGTATATTCCGCAAATAAATATGCCGGGAAATATCACGTTTGAACTGGCAAAACTGCATCCACGCGCGTTCCGTCTGTTCTTCAATGGTTTCGATATTATGCGGCAGTAATCCCTGTAAATTAAATGCCGTACGTTCACCTTCAGTAAATGCCAGCCCTTTATTTAACAGCGGGTTTTCCAGCAGGACTGCACCATTATAGGGAGTGTATACGGTTTCGCTGACTAACATGTTATGACTCCTGAGTCTTATTTAAAAATAATATCATGGGTATTTGATGATGCTGGTGTAGCGCAATGATTAAGATATAAAGTAAATCATGATGCCTTCGGTGACGACGCCAATAGCGGTGCCAAGTAAAATAGAGGATGAAGCAGATTCAATGTAAGTATCGCTGCGCAAGGCAAACATTCCGGCGGCAATCGCTGAAGGTGTCGCACCGATAATAATTACCTGCTGCATCAGCGTGTGGCTGAGGCCAAAAGCCAGGCCGGCGGCAGCCATCATGGCGGGCTGAATCAGGTTTTTAATACTGATGTTGGTGCAGGTCTGGATATTCAACGTTGGACGTTCGCCGTAAAACAGCAGGCCCAGGGCAAATAAAGACAGACCGCCGGCAATCTTACCGACCATTTCAATCGGCATGCTGAGCATATGCGGCAACTGCACCCCGGCGAGACTCAGCAGGACACCAGAAATAGGGATCCAGACGATAGGGTTTTTGACGGCGTTGAGTAAATTCTGCAGGATGAGCGTGCCGGCGTGAATGCGCTGGGTCGTGTCTGAATCTTTGTCCCCCATACGAATCAGAATTATCGTCAGCGGGATCATAAAGACGCTGGTGATTAAGTTGCCGATAAGCACGCCGAGAAATCCTTCTGGCCCGATCAGTACCGCCAGCACCGGCGCGCCGAAATAGGCCATATCAGGAAATGCGCACACCAGGGATTGAATGGCGCTGGTTTTGATATCGTGGCGAAAGACGTAGCGGGAGATCAGTAGGGTGAGGAAATATGACCCCATCAGGCCAATCACTAATACCGCCATAAAGGTGAAGTTTTTAATTTTATCGGGGTTGGTATGTAAGGCTCCGATAAAAAGATGGAACGGCAGGGCAAAGCGAATCACGACGGTGGCTAAAACTGAAGCATCTTCGCGCCGGGTATAACCTAACTTACCACTGAGCCAGCCGAGCAGCATGATAAAAACTAACGGAAACAATGATTGTAGTAGCAGTGTCGGCATAGGTGATCCTGAAATTATAATGTAGGGTTAGTTGTGTTTTTTAATTTAACGATCCCATAAGAATTGAAAGGTGATTGACATCACAGTGGCCCGTGTTTAAATAATTTCGCTTCAGGAACTTTACTTACAAATAACGCAGGTGAGAATAACACCTTGTTTTATATGGCTGGCGTTATGGACTATGCCCTGCTGATAACTTTAGCTTCACAGCAATAAATTAAATTACTTAAAAGCGAGTTATTGTATCAGTCACAAAATCGACAGGTAACCGGCTTATTGGCTTTTTAATAGCAAAACCCTGTGTTACCGTTTTGATGGTTTCAATTATAAAAGCACTTCATTTTTAATTTTATTTCCATTTTTAATTAATGGCGCGATGTTTATATTGCGCCCCGATCCTACGCAAGCTATTACAACGCAGGTGAGATATGAAAAATAATTCACTGAACCACCCGATTGAAAAAACTCACTCGAGTGGGCAAACCGCGCGCTTTTTTTCGAACGTTGACGTCGGCGCCGTGCCGTTAACCCTGTTTGTCGGTATCGCCACGATTGTGGTGGTGGCGTCCATGGCGGGAGTGTTGCCAAAGAATATGATCGGCGGGCTAGCGGTCATCATGACCTTGGGGTTTGCACTGGCCAAAATAGGGCGGATGGTGCCGGTGCTGAAAGATATCGGCGGTCCGGCGATCCTGTGCCTGATGATGCCGTCGGTGCTGGTCTATTTTGGCGTGTTTGATCCACATACCCTGGGCACCGTGCATCTGTTGATGAAAGAGGCCAATCTGCTCTATTTCGTCATCGCCTGCCTGGTAGTCGGCAGTATTTTGGGCATGAACAGAACCATTCTGATCCAGGGGATGGTGCGGATGTTCGTGCCGCTGGTGGTCGGTACCGGTGCAGCGATACTCACCGGGCTGCTGGTGGGCAGCCTGTTTGGCTACAGCCTGTACCACACCTTTTTCTTTATTATCGTGCCGATTATTGGCGGCGGTATCGGGGAAGGGATCCTGCCGCTGTCGCTGGCCTACTCGGCGATCCTCGGACAGACTCCGGATGTCTATGTCGCGCAGCTGGCACCAGCCGCGGTGGTGGGGAATATTTTTGCCATCATCTGCGCCGGCTTCCTGGCGCGTCTCGGCGCGCGCCGTCCGCAGCTTTCCGGCGATGGCATGCTGATTCGCAGCCATGATGATAACCAGGTCTTCTCGCAAGCACAGATCGGCCAACCGACCGACTTCCAACTGATGGGCGCCGGACTGCTGATGATCTGTGCCTTTTTCATCGTTGGCGGCTTGCTGGAGAAGGTGCTGCATATTCCTGGCCCGGTGTTGATGATTCTGGCGGCGGTGCTATGTAAATACACTAAAGTCATCCCCGCAGCGATGGAGCTGGGGGCACACAGCTGCTACAAATTTGTCTCTGCTGCACTGGTCTGGCCGTTGATGATTGGGCTGGGCATGCTGTATGTGCCGCTGGAGAGCGTGGTTTCGGTCTTCTCCGTCGGCTACGTCGTGGTGTGCGGGTCGGTGGTGATGTCGATGGCGCTAAGCGGCTTTTTTATCGCCTCTCGTCTGAATATGTATCCGGTGGAAGCGGCCATTGTTACCAGCTGCCACAGCGGTCTTGGGGGAACCGGGGATGTTGCGATACTCTCGGCATCCAATCGCATGTCGCTGATGCCCTTTGCGCAGATTGCCACCCGTATCGGCGGGGCCTCAACGGTGATTGCCGCCACGCTTTTGATGAGCTGGATTGTGTGATCCACCGGGCTTCTGGAATAAAAAAAAACCTGCCAGCGTGATGCTGGCAGGTTTCAGGCGTTTCGCGAGCGGAAAATTATTCGACGGTGAGGATACGCGTGGTGTTGGTACTGCCGATGGTGCTCATCACGTCACCCTGGGTGACGATAACGAGGTCGCCGGAGACCAGGTAGCCTTTATCGCGCAGCAGAATCACCGCATCGTGGGCCGCAGCAACGCCGTCATTGGTGCTGTCGAAATATACCGGCGTCACGCCACGGTACAGGGCGGTCAGGTTCAGGGTACGCTCGTGGCGGGAGAGGGCAAAAATCGGCAGCCCGGAGCTGATGCGAGAGGTCATCAGAGCAGTGCGGCCAGATTCGGTCATGGTGATGATAGCGGTCACGCCTTTCAGGTGGTTAGCCGCATACATCGCAGACATAGCGATCGCTTCTTCAACGTTGTCGAACTGAATATCCAGACGGTGTTTGGACACATTGAGGCTTGGGATCTTTTCTGCACCGAGGCAGACGCGCGCCATCGCGGCGACGGTTTCTGACGGGTACTGACCGGCGGCCGTTTCCGCAGACAGCATTACCGCATCGGTACCATCGAGGACGGCGTTTGCGACGTCCATGACTTCCGCACGGGTTGGCATCGGGTTGGTGATCATCGACTCCATCATCTGGGTCGCGGTGATCACCGAACGGTTCAGCTGACGGGCGCGGCGGATCAGGGCTTTCTGAATCCCAACCAGTTCCGGATCGCCGATTTCAACGCCGAGGTCACCACGTGCCACCATGACCACGTCAGAGGCCAGAATCACATCGTCCATCGCGTCCTGATCGCACACGGCTTCTGCACGTTCCACTTTGGCGACGATCTTCGCGTCACAGCCGGCTTCACGTGCCAGACGGCGGGCATAGTTCAGGTCTTCACCGCAGCGCGGGAAGGAGACGGCGAGGTAATCGACGCCAATTTTAGCCGCCGTGACGATATCGGCTTTGTCTTTGTCGGTCAGCGCTTCTGCAGAGAGGCCACCGCCCAGTTTGTTGATGCCTTTGTTGTTCGACAGCGGGCCGCCGACGGTGACTTCGGTGAACACTTTCAGGCCCTGAACTTCGATCACTTTCAGCTGTACGCGTCCATCGTCCAGCAGCAGGATATCACCCGGCACGACGTCCGCTGGCAGGCCTTTATAATCAATGCCGACGCGCTCTTTATCGCCTTCACCTTTACCCAGCTCTGCGTCCAGCAGGAATTTGTCGCCGATATTGAGGAAAATTTTGCCTTCTTTGAAGGTGGATACGCGAATTTTCGGCCCCTGGAGGTCACCAAGGATCGCAACATGGCGGCCCAGTTTTGCCGCAATCTGGCGGACTTTATCCGCGCGAATCTGGTGATCTTCCGGGGTACCGTGAGAGAAGTTCATGCGTACTACGTTAGCGCCCGCGGCGATAACCTTTTCGAGGTTGTTATCACGATCGGTGGCTGGGCCTAAGGTCGTTACGATTTTGGTTCTGCGAAGCCTTCTGGACATGTAATACTCCGTTGACTAAAACAACTTTGGTGTTGCGTGAACATGGAATCGGTGGTGCCAGCCAGCAAAGCTGCTGTGCCGGGACAAAACCGAAGGTCTAATAGGTCACTACTTCATTATCAGGTTTTATGGGTTATCGCTGCGTACAGGTAGTTCTTTATCAAAACGCGATTCCTTTAATGCTTCCTTGACCCGCTTCAAGTTATCTCTGAATTTAGCGCCACGACGGAGGGTAAAACCGGTCGCCAGTACGTCAATGACCGTCAGCTGGGCAAGACGTGAAACCATTGGCATGTAGATATCCGTATCTTCAGGGACATCAAGCGTGATCGACAACGTGGCTTCACGGGCCAACGGTGTGCCTGGCGAGGTAATGGCAATGACCATGGCATCGTTTTCACGCGCCAGCTGCGCCAGTTCGACCTGACTTTTCGTCCGACCAGTATGGGAGATAATCACCACCACGTCATCGTCATCGCAATTCATACAGCTCATGCGTTGCAGGACAATGTCATCGGAATAGATGACCGGGACATTAAAACGGAAAAATTTATTCATGGCGTCATGGGCGACTGCCGCTGACGAACCGAGGCCAAAGAAGGCTATTTTCTTGGCCTGGGTTAACAGATCGACGGCCCGATTTACCGCTGACATGTCGAGCGAATGGTGGACCTGATCTAAACTGGCCATGGCCGACTCAAATATTTTACCGGTGTAGGACTCTACGCTGTCGTCTTCATCGACATTGCGGTTAACATAGAGGGTCCCATGCGCCAGGCTTTGTGCCAGATGGAGCTTAAAATCGGGAAAGCCGCGGGTTTCAAGGCTCCGGCAAAAACGGTTAACGGTAGGCTCGCTGACGCCAGCCTCCAGCGCCAGGGCCGCAATGCTTGAATGAATGGCCTGAGCAGGCGTAGCAAGAATGACTTCCGCCACTTTGCGTTCGGATTTGCTAAGGTGTTCCAGTCGGGACTGGATTTTTTCCAGCATATTCATGGGTAACAGGGCGCTCATCAGTGGAAACGATTTCATTAATGGATGAAATCATCAGGCGTTTTAGCAAGAATATACCCCTCTGCTGTCGCCAGCGGGGAGGAATGACGTTAAAAAATGTTGTTTTTTTTCATTACATGATCAGAGTCGTATTTTATTAACTTAAAACCGGTCGAAACAACGAACTCACCAGGCCGTTTGCCCAAATTGTCGGCGGAACTTTTCTCCGTGTGCGGTTTAGCTGCGGGAATAGGGGCCAGAGGGTTTCGGGAAGTTCGTAAACACAGTACAGTGCAGTGTAATAAAATTACAAATATAGCCTGGCATAAGCACCAGACTATCAACTGAGGAGAATGACATGGCGGTAACGCAAACGGCCCAGGCATGCGATCTGGTCATTTTCGGCGCAAAGGGTGACCTGGCGCGTCGTAAATTGTTGCCTTCCCTGTATCAGCTTGAAAAGGCTGGCCAGATCAACCCTGACACCCGCATTATCGGGGTCGGACGTGCTGACTGGGATAAAGATGCTTACACCAAAGTAGTTCGTGAAGCGCTGGAAACTTTCATGAAGGAAAAAATCGATGAAAGTTTGTGGGATACCCTGAGCGGACGTCTGGATTTTTGTAACCTCGATGTGAATGATACCAAAGCGTTTTCTCGCCTCGGCAAAATGCTGGATCAGGAAAATCGCGTCACCATTAACTATTTCGCCATGCCGCCAAGCACCTTTGGCGCGATTTGCAAAGGCCTCGGTGAAGCAAAACTGAACGCTAAACCGGCGCGCGTCGTCATGGAAAAACCGCTGGGGACCTCTCTGGATACCTCACGCGAAATCAACGACCAGGTCGGCGAATTCTTCGAAGAGTGCCAGGTCTACCGCATTGACCACTATCTCGGCAAAGAGACGGTGCTCAACCTGCTGGCGCTGCGTTTTGCGAACTCCCTGTTTGTGAATAACTGGGACTGCCGCACCATCGACCACGTTGAAATCACCGTGGCGGAAGAAGTAGGCATTGAAGGCCGCTGGGGTTACTTCGATCAGGCCGGGCAGATGCGCGACATGATCCAGAACCACCTGCTGCAGATCCTGTGCATGATTGCCATGTCGCCGCCGTCAGATCTCAGCGCCGACAGCATCCGTGATGAAAAAGTCAAAGTGCTGAAATCACTGCGCCGTATCGATCGCTCCAACGTGCGTGAAAAAACCGTCCGTGGTCAGTACACCGCCGGTTTTGCCCAGGGTAAGAAAGTACCGGGCTACCTCGAAGAAGAGGGCGCGAACAAATCCAGCAATACCGAAACCTTCGTGGCGATCCGCGTGGATATCGATAACTGGCGCTGGGCCGGCGTGCCGTTCTACCTGCGTACCGGTAAACGTCTGCCGACCAAATGTTCTGAAGTCGTGGTTTACTTCAAAACGCCGGAGCTGAACCTGTTCAAAGAGAACTGGCAGGAGCTGCCGCAGAACAAATTAACCATTCGTCTACAGCCGGACGAAGGCGTTGATATTCAGGTGCTCAACAAAGTGCCTGGTCTGGATCACAAACACAATCTGCAGATCACCAAGCTGGATCTGAGCTATTCGGAAACCTTCAATCAGACTCACCTGGCAGATGCCTACGAGCGTCTGCTGCTGGAAACCATGCGTGGGATTCAGGCGCTGTTCGTGCGTCGTGATGAAGTGGAAGAGGCGTGGAAGTGGGTAGACTCCATTACCGAAGCCTGGGCGGCGGATCGCGATGCGCCTAAGCCTTATCAGGCAGGGACCTGGGGACCGGTTGCCTCCGTGGCGATGATTACCCGCGATGGTCGTTCCTGGAATGAATTCGAATAGTCAGTGGGTTATCCGGATGGGTTATTTTACCGGTAACATGATCTGACGCAGTATGTCGCATAATTTTTAGCCTTTTAAGCTCCGGGAGGATTCACCCCCGGGGCTTTTTTTATTACACTGCCTGCAGATATTTTGCCGCTGAGCTGCAGTGCTGGTGCCTTTCACAGAATAAGTCATCGTTAAATCGCTGTAGCCGGACAGATAAAAATTCAGGAGCCTTTATGAATTCGACAATGTTACGGGTAACAAATCGCATTATCGAGCGGTCGCGTGAAACCCGCACCGCCTACCTCGCACGGATTAACCAGGCGAAGACGGATACCGTCCATCGCGCCCAGCTGGCCTGCGGTAACCTGGCCCACGGCTTTGCTGCCTGTCAGTCGGATGATAAAGCCTCGCTGAAAAGCATGTTGCGTAACAACATTGCTATCATTACCTCCTACAACGATATGCTCTCCGCCCATCAGCCTTACGAGTACTACCCAGATATCATCCGCAAGGCGCTGCATTCAGTGAATGCGGTTGGCCAGGTTGCGGGCGGGGTGCCGGCAATGTGTGATGGCGTCACCCAGGGGCAGGATGGCATGGAGCTCTCTCTCCTGAGCCGTGAAGTGATTGCGATGTCGGCTGCGGTTGGCTTGTCGCATAACATGTTCGATGGCGCGCTGTACCTTGGCGTGTGCGACAAAATCGTCCCGGGGCTGACCATGGCGGCGCTCTCTTTTGGTCACCTGCCGTCCATTTTCGTGCCGTCAGGCCCGATGGCCAGCGGCCTGGCTAATAAAGAAAAAGTACGGATTCGCCAGTTGTATGCTGAAGGTAAAGTCGATCGTATGGCGCTGCTGGAATCCGAAGCGGCCTCTTATCATGCGCCGGGCACCTGTACCTTCTATGGCACCGCGAACACCAACCAGATGGTGGTCGAGTTTATGGGGATGCAGCTTCCTGGCTCCTCTTTTGTTCACCCGGATGCCGAATTGCGTACGGCGCTGACTACTGCTGCGGCCCGTCAGGTGACGCGCCTGACCGGTAACGGCAACGAATGGATGCCGCTGGGCAAAATGTTCGATGAAAAAGTCGTGGTGAACGGTATTGTGGCGCTGCTGGCGACCGGCGGTTCTACCAACCATACGATGCACCTGGTGGCGATGGCTCGCGCTGCCGGCATTATCATCAACTGGGATGATTTCTCCGATCTGTCCGACGTCGTTCCGTTGCTGGCGCGTCTCTACCCGAACGGCCCGGCCGACATCAACCATTTCCAGGCCGCTGGTGGCGTGCCGGTGCTGGTGCGTGAATTACTCAAGGGCGGTCTGCTGCACGAAGATGTGAACACCGTGGCCGGTTACGGGCTCTCCCGTTACACCATGGAACCGTGGCTGAATAACGGCGAGCTGGACTGGCGTGAAGGGGCAAGCGCGCCTCTGGACGATCAGGTTATCGCCACTTTCGACAAGCCATTCTCTCGCCATGGCGGGACCAAAGTGCTCAGCGGTAACCTTGGTCGTGCGGTCATGAAAACCTCCGCCGTGCCGGTTGAAAACCAGGTTATCGAAGCTCCAGCGGTGATATTTGAAAGCCAGCACGACGTACTGCCGGCATTTGAAGCCGGGATGCTGGACAAAGATTGCGTGGTGGTGGTCCGTCATCAGGGGCCAAAAGCGAACGGCATGCCAGAATTACATAAACTTATGCCGCCACTTGGTGTATTATTGGACCGCCGTTTCAAAATTGCGCTGGTTACCGATGGTCGACTCTCTGGCGCATCCGGCAAAGTACCGTCAGCAATCCATGTCACGCCTGAAGCCTACGATGGCGGCCTGCTGGCAAAAGTACGTGATGGCGATATCATCCGCGTCAACGGGCAGACCGGTGAACTGACGCTGCTGGTGGATGATGCTGAACTGGCTGCGCGTCAGCCGCATATTCCTGACCTGAGCGGTTCGCGAGTGGGAACCGGCCGGGAAATGTTCTCTGCGCTGCGTGAGAACCTCTCCGGAGCGGAACAGGGCGCAACCTGCATCACTTTTTAAGACGATTCGAATTGTAGATCTGGCGAGAGAAAATCTGATGAAAAACTGGAAAACAACTGCTGAAGCAATCCTCACCACCGGCCCGGTTGTACCGGTAATCGTGGTGAAAAAGCTGGAACACGCTGTGCCGATGGCAAAAGCGCTGGTTGCAGGCGGCGTACGTGTACTGGAAGTGACGCTGCGTACCGAATGTGCGCTTGAGGCTATCCGTGCGATTGCCAAAGAAGTGCCGGACGCGATTGTTGGCGCAGGTACCGTTACCAACGTCGAGCAGCTGAAAGCGGTTACCGACGCGGGCGCGCAGTTTGCTATCAGCCCGGGCCTGACCGAGTCCCTGCTGAAAGCGGCAACGGAAGAAGGCACCATCCCACTGATCCCGGGCATCAGCACCGTTTCTGAGCTGATGCTGGGGATGCAGTATGGCCTGAAAGAGTTCAAATTCTTCCCGGCGGAAGCCAACGGTGGCGTGAAAGCGCTGCAGGCTATCGGCGGTCCATTCGCTCATATCCGTTTCTGCCCGACTGGCGGGATCTCTCCGGCGAACTACCGTGACTACCTGGCGCTGAACAGCGTGCTGTGCATCGGTGGTTCCTGGCTGGTACCGGCAGATGCGCTGGAAAGTGGCGATTATGACCGTATCACCAGCATTGCTCGCGAAGCGGTAGAAGGCGCGAAGTAATTTTCACGCCCTGATTTATCGTAAAGTACTCACCCGGTAGCACTCGTGCTACCGGGTTTTTTTATCCCTGAACCACGACGGAGGTTGCGGCGGTTTTTGCCCGCGCCACCGCTTCTTCAACGTTGTCAGCGACCGCCAGCGTGACGCCGAGTCGACGGGAGCCGTCGATTTCCGGCTTGCCAAACAGGCGCAGCTGCAGGCCTGCACCCACCGCCGCCTGAATATTACTAAAGGTGACGTCCTGGCTGGTCAGCTGTGGCAGAATGACCGCCGAGGCCGCCGGGCCGTACTGACGAATGGCGCCGATCGGCAGACCGAGAAACGCCCGGACGTGCAGGGCAAACTCGGAGAGATCTTGCGAGATCAGGGTGACCATGCCGGTATCGTGCGGACGCGGGGAGACTTCGCTGAAGATCACCTCATCGCCGCAGACAAACAGCTCGACGCCAAACAGGCCATAACCGCCGAGCGCCAGTACCACCTTGCTGGCAATCTCCTGGGCGCGGGCCAGCGCCAGTTCGCTCATCTGCTGCGGCTGCCAGGATTCGCGATAGTCGCCATCTTCCTGACGATGGCCGACCGGCGCGCAAAAATGAACCCCATCCACGGCGCTGACGGTCAGCAGGGTGATTTCAAAGTCGAAATTCACTACCCCTTCAACGATAACCCGACCGGCACCGGCGCGGCCGCCTTGCTGCGCATACTGCCAGGCATCAGCCAACTGTTCGGCGCGGCGAATAAAGCTCTGGCCTTTACCGGAGGAACTCATGACCGGTTTCACAATGCAGGGAAGGCCAATCTCGTCCACCGCATCGCGAAAGGCGCTTTCGCTATCGGCGAAGCGGTAGGAGGAGGTCGGTAGTTGCAGCTCTTCTGCGGCCAGACGGCGGATCCCTTCACGGTTCATGGTCAGCTTTGCCGCGCGAGCGGTGGGGACGACTTTTTGCCCGGCTTGCTCCAGTTCAACCAGCGTATCGGTGGCAATGGCTTCGATTTCCGGCACGATGAAGTCCGGTTTTTCTTCTGCAATCAGCGCCCGCAGGGCATCGCCGTGCAGCATGTTGACCACATGTGAACGGTGTGCCACCTGCATCGCCGGTGCGTCGGGATAGCGGTCCACGGCGATCGTCTCAATACCCAGCCGTTGACACTCGATGGCCACTTCTTTGCCGAGCTCGCCGGAACCTAACAACATGACCCGCGTTGCTGCCGGGCGCAGGGCTGTGCCTAATAACGTCATGACTCATTTCCACAGTAAAAAAACATGCGCCGTAGTATAAACGAAAACGTTTGCGTCTGTCTTTATGGCTGTCAGTTGAGTCGAGGGTGAAAATTTGATATGCTGTATAAAAATACAGTATAAAGAGGCTGCACAATGGCGGTTGAAATTAAATATGTGGTGATCCGCGAAGGTGAGGAAAAAATGTCGTTTACCAGCAAAAAAGAGGCCGATGCTTACGACAAAATGCTCGATCTTGCCGAAGTCCTTAACGACTGGCTGGTAGCGTGCCCGCTGACGCTTGAAGAAGCACAGCGTGATGAAATGGCGCTGTGGTTGGCAGAACGCAAAGAGACCCTGCATCACATCCTGAGGACAGGAAAAGCGCCGGAAGCAGAATCAGACGAAGAAACAGCAGGGCACGAGCCTCAGGCTGACACCGCAGAAGTCGCGACGGATGAACAGGACGAACCGCAGGTCGCCGCGGCGACAACAGGGAAAACCCGCAAGGTGAAGGCCGCGTGATGGCGGCCTGAATTTGCGCATCTTTATCTGCTCATCACATTTCCTGACATCTCGTCGTTTAGGCTGATGGTTTCGCTTACTATGCAACGAGGGAAATCATGTCTAACTGGCTTAATCAACTCCAGTCTCTGCTGGGTCAGCAGGGACAATCTGCCTCCTCAGGTGAACGACAGGAGGGGAAAAGTTTCCTCCTGCCCGGTGCGCTGGGCGGCCTGGCCGGTTTGCTGGTAGCCAGTAAATCATCGCGCAAGCTGCTGGCTAAGTATGGCACCAGCGCGCTGCTGGTCGGCGGGGGGGCGGTGGCTGGAAGCGTGCTGTGGAATAAGTATCAGCAGAAATTGCGCGAGAGCGCACCAGCGCCAGCGGCAACGTCAGCTGCGCCATCGGTTGTACCTGCACCATCGGTTCCTCCCTCTACCGGGCTTGATGCCCGCAGCGAGCGGCTGATTCTGGCGCTGGTGTTCGCGGCGAAAAGCGATGGCCACATCGATGACCACGAGCGGGCCAACATCGAAGAGCAGCTGCGAGCGGCCAATATTGATGTGCAGGGGCGGGTATTGATCGATCGCGCGCTGGCGCAACCGCTCGACCCGCAGCGCCTGGCTCAAGGGATCAGCAGCGAACAAGAAGCGCTGGAGGTGTACTACATCAGCTGCGCGGTGATCGATATCGATCATTTTATGGAACGCAGCTACCTCAATGCCCTCGGAGAGGCGTTACGCCTGCCGGCGGAAGTGCGGAGTGAGATCGAACAGGACATCCAGGCGCAAAAACAGGCGCTTTCCACCTAAATAAACAGGTTTTGCTTGCATCGTGGGCCACTTTTGCCACCCTTATATACCCGTCATACTTCAAGTTGCCTGAGTGTTGGCTGCACCCGTTCACCCCAGTTACTTACCTGAGTAAACTCCTGGGGATTTACGGCCTTGCCGCCTACAAGCAACTCGAGCTATTTAGGGTATAGACACGCCATCTTTCAAGCTGCTTCTTGAATGATTTTGTGTAGTAGAAAAGGATGCAAAAGAGCAAACGATGCCACCAAAAGCAAAACGAATCCCCCACGCCATGAGCTTACATGGCGACACCCGTATCGATAATTACTTCTGGCTGCGCGACGACGATCGCGAGCGGCCAGAAGTGCTTGACTATCTGCGCCAGGAAAATGAGTACGGGCACAAGGTCATGTCGACACAGCGCAGCCTGCAGGATCGGGTGCTGAAAGAGATTATCGACCGCATCCCGCCGCGGGAGGTTTCCGCCCCCTACAGCAAAAACGGCTACCGCTATCGCCAGGTGTACGAGCCAGGGTGTGAATACGCCATCTATCAGCGTCAGTCGGTGTTGAAACAGGAGTGGGATGAATGGGAAGTGCTGCTGGATGGCAATCAGCGTGCGGCCCAGAGCGAATTCTATACCCTTGGCGGGCTGGGAATTGCCCCGGATAACACGCTCATGGCGGTGGCGGAGGACTATCTCTCACGGCGGCAGTATGGCCTGCGCTTGTGCAATCTGCAAAACGGTGAGTGGTACCCTGAGTTACTGGAAAACGTCACCCCGGAATTTGCCTGGAGCAATGATTCACAGACCCTGTGGTATGTCCGTAAGCACCCAACCACCTTGCTGCCTTATCAGGTCTGGCGGCACACCGTCGGTACGCCACCAGACTCAGACTCGCTGGTCTATGAAGAAAAAGACGACATGTTTTACGTCAGTCTCCATACCACCACCTCCCGGCAGTTCGCAGTGATCTATCTGGCTAGCGCGACAACCAGCGAAGTGCGCTTGTTGAATACCGAAATGCCGGATGCCGAGCCGGTGTGCTTCCTGCCACGCCGCAAAGATCATGAGTACAGCCTCGATCACTACCAGCATGCTTTCTATCTGCGCTCTAACCGCGAAGGTAAAAATTTCGGCCTCTATCGTACGCACGAGCGTGACGAGCTGCTGTGGCAGACCCTGATCCCGCCGCGCCAGGACGTGATGCTGGAAGGATTTACGCTCTTTACCGACTGGCTGGTGGTCGAAGAGCGTCAACGCGGGTTAACCAGCCTGCGCCAGATTAACCGTAAAACCCATGAAGTGGTCGGGATCGCTTTTGACGATCCGGCCTATGTGACCTGGCTTGCCTGGAACCCGGAACCTGAAACCTCCCGCTTACGTTACGGTTACTCGTCGATGACCACGCCGGATACCCTGTTTGAGCTGGATATGGATACCGGCGAGCGGCGGGTGCTCAAACAGCAGGAAGTGAAAGGGTTCGACCCCAGCCATTACCGCAGCGAGCACCTGTGGATTAAGGCGCGGGATGGCGTCGAAGTGCCGGTCTCACTGGTTTACCGCCGGGAGCACTTTCGCAAGGGAGGCAACCCGCTGTTGGTCTATGCGTACGGATCGTACGGCGCCAGTGAAGATGCAGACTTCAGCGCCAGCCGCCTGAGCCTGCTTGACCGTGGTTTTGTGTTTGCCATTGCCCACGTACGTGGCGGCGGCGAGCTTGGACAGCAGTGGTATGAAGACGGCAAGTTCCTGAGCAAGAAAAATACCTTCAATGATTACCTTGATGTCTGCGACGTGCTGGTGGCGCAGGGTTATGGCGATCCGCAATTATGCTACGGCATGGGCGGCAGCGCTGGCGGCATGTTGATGGGCGTGGCTATTAATCAGCGTCCGGAACGCTTTCACGGCATCGTCGCCCAGGTGCCGTTTGTCGATGTCCTGACGACCATGCTCGATGAGTCGATTCCGCTAACCACCGGGGAATTTGAGGAGTGGGGCAATCCGCAGGATGAAACGTATTACCACTATATGAAGAGCTATAGCCCCTACGATGGCGTGACCGCTCAGGCCTATCCTCATATGCTGGTGACCACCGGTCTGCATGATTCCCAGGTGCAATACTGGGAACCGGCAAAATGGGTGGCGAAACTGCGCGAGCTGAAAACGGACGATAATCTGCTGCTGCTCTGCACCGATATGGATTCAGGGCATGGCGGCAAGTCGGGGCGTTTTAAAAGCTATGAAGGTGTAGCGCTGGAGTTTGCCTTTCTGATCGGCCTGGCGCAGGGGACTCTGCCAGGTCAGGCCGACGTCTAACCCTGCTACTCCCCGAGATAGTGCTTGAGCGTCAGGCGCAGCTCGGGGCTCATCCGATCCAGATTATTGAATAGCCAACGTAAATAGCCGGGATCGTTTTCCGCGATTTCGGCCACCGCTTTACCGCGATACTTGCCGAACGTGAAGGTAGTCAGGAGCGCCGGACGGCCGGTGATGGTCACCATCTCGTCAGGCTGCCAACCGGAGACGTTCAAGATATCGAGCAACAGCGCTGCGGTGATATAGCAGTCGTACAGCGCGCGGTGATGATGCAGCCCCGCCGGCGTGGCGACGCTAAGCTTACGCGATTTATACAGCCCCATATTGCTGTATTTAATGCCTGGCCACAGACGCCGCGCCAGCTTCATGGTGCAGATCCACTCCCCGTGCATTTCGGGTAAGACCCGACGGTCGAAACTGGCGTTGTGGGCGACATACCACGGGCTGCCGAGATAATGCGGCAGAACCTCTTCAATCCACGGTTTGTCCGCCACCATCTCTTCGGTGATGTGGTGGATCGCCATGGCCTGTGGGCTGATCGGGCGATCGGGGCGCACCAGGTGGCTCATCGGGTTGGTTATCTGCCCGTCGACAATGTCCACGGAGGCGATCTCGACAACGCCGCCTTGTAACCCGCAGGTTTCGGTATCTATTACGCGTAGCATGGGCAGCTCCTGGCCATGATTACCCGCGCACGGGAATACACCGGCCTTGCCAGGTAGGGTGTCCGCAGGGAATGGCAATTATTTTGCTTTGGGTTCATAAGGCAATCGCGACAGGGAAACGGAGGCCAGGCGATGGGCAATCAGGCGTTCGCGGAACCAGTCGCGCAGGTGCGCTGGCTGCTCTCTTTCCACTAAATCGGCGACAACCGGCATATTGTAGCGTTCTTTAAAGGCGACGCCGGCCGCGGCAAGATCGACATTCACTTTGTCCATCTCATCCTGCGAAAGTTTTGCCAGGTTTTTTTCCAACGGGTTTCTCCTTCATGATGCCGTAAAGCGTTCGGGCGAGTCGTCAGGCTCAGACGCGCCGCTCGACTACGCCATTATACAGGGTTATTCTCTGTGCTACATATCATAACGAAAAGGAATGACGATTATGCGTATCACTGCCGGGCGCGCGCTGCGTGTCTCTGCTCTTCTCGCCGGTTTCTTTGTCAGCGCCGCGGCCTTTGCCCACGCCCATCTGCAACAGCAAACCCCTGCCGCAGATTCGACGGTGGCGGCTTCTCCTGAGACGCTGACCCTCAACTTTTCTGAAGGTATTGAAACGTCATTTAGCGGCGTAACGTTGACCGGGCCGCAGCAGCAATCGGTGGCAACCGGAAAACTGGCCCGCAGCGACAGCAGCCCGACCCAGCTGATTGTTCCTTTGACCCAACCGTTGACGCCAGGGACATACACCGTCGACTGGCATGTGGTGTCCGTTGACGGTCACAAGACCAAAGGGCAGTACCACTTTACCGTGAAATAACCGATGCTGACGGGAATTTATATCGGCCTGCGTTTTGTCCACTTCCTGTCGCTGATGGTGGCCTTTGGCTGCGTGCTGTATGGCGGGTGGTGGGCGCCGGTCTCTCTGCGTCGTTTACTGATGCAGCGTTTTTTGCCGCTGCTGCGCCATCTGCTATTGCTCAGCGCCATCACGGCCCTGCTGATGCTAATGGCGCAGGGCGGGTTGATGGGGAACGGCTGGGGGGATGTCTGGCAGCCTGCTATCTGGCAGGCGGTCGTCGGTACTCGTTTCGGCAGCGTCTGGGTCTGGCAAATTTTGCTGGCCTGGGTCACGCTGGCGGTGGTGTGGCTGCGACCGCGCCGTCTGGCCCGGCTGCTGCTGGTGCTGCTTTGCGGCCAACTGATATTAATGGCGGGCGTTGGGCATGCGGCAATGAGCGAGGGCCTTCGCGGCGTGCTGCAACGCACTAATCATGCCGTGCATCTGTTCTGTGTTGCCAGCTGGTTTGGCGGCTTGCTGCCGTTCATCTATTGCCTGCGGCTGGCGCGAGGGCGCTGGCGTCAGTCGGCAATCAGCACCATGATGCGCTTCTCGCGTTACGGGCATCTGGCAGTGGCGGGGGCGATTGCCAGCGGCGTGGTGAATTCGCTGCTGATTCAGGGGGGACTGATCCGCGACACCCTCTGGGGACAGATGTTGTTGATCAAATGTGCTCTGGTCGCCGGGATGGTGGCAATTGCGCTGGTGAACAGGTATGTTCTGGTGCCACGTATGTCGGTGAGCGCATCGCGAGCGGAACAGCTCATTGTACGCACCACGCAGGCAGAAATTGTGCTTGGCGCACTGGCGTTGTTGGCTGTCAGCCTGTTTGCAACCTGGGAACCTTACTGAATTAACTGGCTAAATCATGAAAAAAACTCTTTTGACGATGTTGTTACTGGCAAGCTCTGGCGTCGCGCTGGCGGCACCGCAAATTATCACCGTCAGCCGCTTTGAGATGGGCAAAGACAACTGGGCATTTACCCGCGAAGAGGTGATGCTGACCTGCCGTCCGGGCAACGCGCTGTTTGCCATTAACCCCAGTACGCTGGTGCAGTATCCGCTTAATGATATTGCTGAGCAGCAGGTGAAGGAAGGTAAAACCAGCGGGCAGCCGATCTCGGTGATCCAGGCGGACGATCTTCAGAATCCGGGACAAAAAAAGAGTCTGGCGCCATTTATTGAACGCGCGCAGAAACTTTGCTGATTCCCGAAGCTATCCTGCTGTATTAGCACATAAAAAAACCGCCGTTATCCTTTGTCAGGATCGGCGGTTTTTTGCTGGCACCGTGATTTCGTCAGGAATTATTCGACCACTTTTGTCGCGGACTGGAAAACCTGTCACGGTAATCTATTCTTATAAGGCAAGGCGATTAGCCTGCATTAATGCCAACTTTTAGCGCACGGCTCTCTCCCAAGAGCCATTTCCCTGGACCGAATACAGGAATCGTGTTCGGTCTCTTTTTATCTGTTTTTTATCAAACCGTTATGTCATCTGACCGCAAATAATCCTTCATTTTCCACGGCGGTCTGCCCTTCTTATACCACAACCCAAAACGCCTTAACATTCCCTTTACAGAAAAACGCGGTATTAAAATCTCAATAAGAGACGGTCACGGTGACGGTATCGCTATAGGTTCCGGCCGGCTTGCTGGTTTGGGCTGGATTAATCTTTAGCGTGTAGTTTACATCCTGAGCGGTGCCGGTACCGCTCACGTTAAGGTCGTTGCTCTGGGTCCATGCGCTGCCCGACAGTTGATAGAACTGATACTGCAATGCATAACTGTTCTGATTTATGGTCGCCATCAGCTGGCGCCAGCCTCCGCTGGTGGGGTTGGTGCTGGTCAGGTTAACGGTAAAGGCCGCGTTCTTAGTACAGCGAACCGAAAATTTGCCGCTCAGGTCGGAAAAACTGGAAGGCAGGGAGGCGGGCACAAAGGCGACATCCGGCGCGCTATCAAGGAAACAGTAGTTCGTCACTTTCAGCGTCACGTTAAGAACTACCTGTTGATGGCCGGTGGCGTAGTTACAGGTGATGATACCGGAGACGCAAATTCTGTAATCCCACAAAATGTTGATATTGTCGGTATAGGTTCCGGCGGGCATATTGAGTCCTGCCGGAATTTTCAGAAAAATGGGCAGCGAACCATCGCTGGCGTTGAATAACCCCAGCAGCCCGATAAGTGAGGTGATAGTCCAGGTTTTGACATAGCCGATTGGATAAACCTCAGAACAGCTGTCATCTGCGCAAAGGCTATAGGGTACAAAATCGGTACCGCTGGCGCTCATCATCTGCGGAACCGTGCCATTTGGATGATCTGATGAGACGATTTTAGCGCTAATGGTATTGGTGCTGAGTAGCGACAGCGCGCTGCCGGAGCAGGCAAAACCTGATGCCGATTTAACCGGCTGTGTTGAAGTGGCGAGGGTAAATGAGCTAACGGAGCCAAAGCTTGCCGCGTTGGTGAGCTGAAATGAACAGCTTATATCTGCGCGAGCGAGTGGGCTGAATAAAAACAGCAGCGTGCATAAAATCAGAATGCGTTTCAACATCGTCTCCGCGTTTTTCATTGGCAACGTATTGGCCCCACCCGCTGTGGGACCGGTGTCTGTTCTGGCAGTTCGAAGTGCACAACGCATTGGCCTTTGTCGGCATTGATAACCAGCTTATTCTCCCTGTTGAGGTGTGAAAGCCAGACGATCCCGTCATATCCCACTACGCTAACCTGACGACTGGTGGTTTCCTCAACCGGAGTACCGAGCGCTAAAGGCTGGCCGGCACTATCGACAAGGATGATCGTGGCCGAGCGAACCCGACGGACCGGGAACTCCACCAGCGCGCCGCTGGACTCCCGTACGGCGATCCGCTGTTCCACCCGCGGAACTTCGGTGTCCGTGGGCAGGGGCAGGGTATCCAGCGTTACTTTGCCCGGATACCACGCCGTAGCCCATGGAATAAGAAGATGACCATTCTTATCGGTGGCACCGACTTTGCGGTTTTCATAATTCACCGTGACGTCAGGGTATCCATCGGTCGACACAACGATAAACGCATCGTTAATTCGGCGGGCGAAAAACAGGCTGTTATCCATCAGCACCACCGAGCCCGCGGCCTCAAACCAGCCGTGACGATCGTCGCGTGAGCCGTAATAACCGCCGCTTAAGGTTGCTAGCTTATTGACCCACGTCAGATCGGCCTGGCTATAATTATCACCGCTGATGGAATGGGCGAGATTCCAGCCGAATCCGCCCTCTACCGGTGCTGAGCGGTTGTAGGCGATGTTTTGTCCCCACTCGCCTGAGCTGGAACGTTGTCCGCTGGTTTGTATACTACCCAGGTCATCCAACGGGATAATCAGCTGCAGCATGCTGGAATAAGTATTGGCCTGCAGATCGTGGTTAACGCTGATATTCACACTGCTGTTTTTCCACAATCCCCGGCTCCATGACAGGTTCATCAGGCGTGTACGGCTATCGTCCTGTGCCTGGATATCGAAGTAGCCCAGGCTGAATGATCCCAGCACTCGACCCCACGGACTTAAACTTAAGGTCGCTTGATCCGACTGGCGGCTGAGGGTTGCGGTCGAACGATAGCTGCTGAGATTATCGAAGTCGGCGCTGCGCTGAATATGCTGATAGTTCACCCCCCAAATACTGCTGTAATAGGAATAGCCAGAGGTTAACTGGTTACCTTTTCCCTCTCCCTGGCTGGCGCTCGCAGAAAGACTTAAGGTTCCTAACGTCCCGACGCTAATATCACTACCGATGCCCGCATTGGTTAGCCCTTCGCGGTCCTCCGTGTGTGTTGATAGCGTTAACCAGTTGCTCACGCCGTAACGGTAGATGGCGCTGACCGCGCCGGCGCCATAGTCCGCATTTTTGATTCCGTAGTTATTGCGTAGCGCGCCGAGAGAAAAGTCAAAATCACTCAGACCCTCACGTAGCAGGGTATTAGAGACGTAAAAGGGGACGCTGGTTGTCACCTGACGGCCCAGTGCGTCGGTGGTCACTACGGTTGCTTCACCCGCACCGCTGATGAAGGGCACGTTGGTTAGGGTATATGGGCCACCGTTGATCTGGGTTGAGCTGGCCTTATAGCCATTGATAAAGAGATCAACGCTTGAAGGGACTTCCGCACTTCCCGACAGATTGAGCAGCGGATAGGTCACCAAATCCGGGCGAACGCTGAAGTTACGGCCAAAACGCAGGCCGCCAAGGCGTACAGAGCTACTCCAGGTCAGGGCATCGCTAACCACATCGCCAGCCTGATAGCTCAGCATTCGCTCGGTATCGCTATATTTCCACTGGGTGTCGTAGCGGATATAGCCCTGCTGTTCAGCGTTCCCTGAAGACCAGTTCTGCCGGATGACGGCGAAGTTGGAAAAGGTACCTGCCGCCCCGAAAAAGCGTGTTTCCGTTGAGGTGCTGGTGGCTTTGCTATTGTCAGACGAGACTGTAAGAGTCATAGTTGAAGAGCAGCCCTGGCGTACTGAGCGGCCGATGGTAATTTTGCTCGCCGGTGTTATCAATCCGCTGTTCCGGTAACCAGCTATCGGGAACTTTGAGCTTGAGCATTTGCCCGGCCTGATCGTACTCGAACTGCACCGAAGGGATCTGTGAAACATCGACCAGCGTTTCACCTTCCGGGAGGGGAATGTAGGCCTGTCTTAACACGGAGGCTGAAACCCAATAGCGATCGTTGCTCACTTTTACCGGAACCGTGCCAGCCAGAGCATTGCCATTTACGGACAGGCCCAGATACAGCACATACTCCAGCTTCGGGCTAAATGAAGCCATCGGTGCCGGTAAGCTGTCGTAGGTTGCCGCGTGGCTGGTCGACGATGCGATTGCCAGCAGTCCCCCCGTTGCCGTCCCTGCCAGGAGCCGCATAATCAATGGATGGCCGGAATTTCCACCGCCTGGCTATTGTCGGTTAATTTGGCGAACAGTCGCTGGCCTCCTGATACTGACGTTTTGCTTGCCACAGGGAAGCAGACATTGCGCTGCGCCAGCACATAGCCGAGCAGTCCCTGGGTTTGGGTGGCTTCCCGCTTACCTGCGTTTTTAGCCCAGTACACATCACTCAGTCTCGCATGCTGGTTGCCTGAATTTTTAATACACAGCATCTGGCGACCCTGTTGGCTTGAAAGCGTCCAGCCCAGGCTGACTCTTACTGGTTCGACGGGGCTTTCCAGCTTCAGCGGAGAGAGACCCTGTCCATAGGTAAATAGCGGCAGCACGTAACGCATACGCATTTTCAACCCGGCGGAGCTTTTCTCCGTCTGAACCGTCGGTTGGTTAGATGGAACTTCATCAATCACGATGCGATACGATTTTTCTTTACCGCTGGCGACGGGCGCGATGCGCATCAGACGCACCAGTTGGCGCTGTCCAGGCTGCACGGTGGTGAACGGGGGGCTGGCAACCACCTCGCTCTGATCGGCGTAGGCGTCAGAAGAGTCTTTTTGATCCCAGGAGAAAATCCGTAACTGCAGATTGACCGGGGCAGTACCGCGATTTTCCAACCAAAGTTCAGAGCCTTTTTCGTTATCGCTGATGGTTTGAAAAATCGGCCACACCAGAACGGCGCTGGCGGCATGGGCGGCAGAAAATAGCGATGAGGAGAGCAACAACAAGGCAACACTACGGCGAATCATATTTAACCTGCTTATTATCTAATATGTCAGTGTGACCGTGACGGTATCGGTATACGAACCCTGCGCCGGGAAGCCATTCGTGGCAAAAAGGCGGCCATAAACCGTATAGGTTTGTGTGGTGTTCGGAAATGAAGCAACGCTGTACGCCAGGGCGTTAGTTCCCCACACGTTGGAGCGGTTAGTATCCTGAAAGAGCTGATAGGCAAGGGTATTACCACTACCGTTTGCCAGGTAACGCTGAGTGGCTGAGCCACCGTTGACGCCATAGTCGAGGGCGATAGAGATAGCCATTCCTGGCGTGCAGGCGACGACAATAGAGCCAGCCCCCGAGGAGCTGGCAACATCGACGTTATTATAAAGAGATGACATCGACCCGAAACTAAGGGTGCCGAAATCCGCCGTTGGGGCACCGCTACTGCCTAATAAACAGCCTGTCGTAATTTGCGCCGAAACCTTAAAGGTCTTCTGAGCTACATCAGCGCAAGCGCCTGCGCTAACGAACATAATAAAAAACAACCACTCCGATCGTACCATGACGTCCATTTCCTCGTGCCGTTACCAGGTCAGGGTGGCAATAACCATATCTTGATATAAACCTGGAGACGGTGCGGTTACAGCGCCCTGATCTACTGGCAGAATACGCGCATAGATCGGAATGTTCTGCGCTGTGCCTGTGCCCACAATGGCAATCTCGCCATCAGGCGTGACTTCAGTGAGGCGGCTGCTGTCCGAGTAGAGTCGGTAGGGAATCTGATCGCCATCGGCGTTCTCCAGCTTCCTTACCGTTCCTGAGCCGCTATGCTCCCCGCCATTAAGGGTTAACGTTGAATTGAGACCATCGCTGCAGGTTACTGAGACCGCATTAGTTCCAGAGCTACCTAACATATCGGCGTCAATAGCGTTGACCAGATCGCTATAGCTGCCGAAATCAATGGTGCCCCAGCTGTTGATGCCAGTCGCGCTGGTACCATTCTTTACCGTACACCCGTCTCCGATAGTCAGCTGTACCCCCACCTGGCCGGTTAATGTACCGGTCGTTAATGGGAGTGCAAATGCAGATTGAGTCACAACAATAGCGCCGAACAAGCCACTTAATACGCTGCCTGTCATCGTTTTGACGTTCATGGCGAACCTCTTTAAATGTGAAAGCCGCAGAGAGATACACAACGAGAATTCTTCTAAACCAATCACTAAGGCTGGTTTTTATTTTTTAACGTATAACGACTAATAGCGGATAAGGGTAATTTTATATAATATATTTAACTGTATTTGATTTATGGTTTTTTATACTGGTTGCGTTGTTTAAATTGGTGCTTTAGTGTGTTTATTTATTCTTGTGCGGGTTTTTATTTCTTTCGTTGCCGTTTTGATACTGCGAGCTTTCTTAAAATTTTTAAAAACCTGTATCTGGTGCAAATTTCAGAACAAAAAATTGGACAAAAATGGGGTTCTAGTTAAGGCCTGAGGTTCTAACCAGATGATTCATAGGTGAAGAAGTATCTGAAATTTAGCCGATTAGTCAGTTTTGGATGAATAAAACGATATTGGTGAGTCATTTTTATTCATTTTTACTTATTCGGGAATGAATGATATGGCGGGAGCAAGAAACAGGCGGTTGAACTGTAATATGAAAACTATTTATTCTGGCGCTACCAAAGTGGGGTACAGCTGGGTCTCCAGATAACTGACAAGGGACCAGATCTCACCGCTGAAAATAAACCACAGGGAAGCCGTCAAAATAATTAAAAGGATAGCCAACAGCACGGCTTCTGCTTTACTCATAACTTCAATGGCTACCTGAACGGAAACGATGAAGGTACGATAGTAACGAAACCACGCTATAAGATGCAAACGCCGTTGCGAAAACGGCGTTTATTTGATTTTAACCGGACCCACGCCGTTAAAGATGGGACGTGAGTTCGACGACCTGCGCCGTCATATCATCGAGTAGCTGAAAGCGGCGGCGATATTCTGCCCGTTTTTTGCTGGCGATCTCGTCCAGCGATTTTCGTTCCAGCCGTAGCGGTAAACGCCAGCTCCAGCCATCTGTCGGTACGCCGTCAATCGAGCGCCAGAATTCATCATAGCTCGCGTGAAAGTGACGACCTTTGCTCAGACGATAGCGCAACGCGCGGAAAACATGGCCATTATCGCTCACGCCATCAATTGCCTGAATATCGCTTCTGGCTGCCAGCGCCCAGATAAACTCCAGCAGCAGGCGTTTCGGGAACAATCCGTAGCAGGCGCGGGTGGCGAGCTTAATCACCTCATGGGATACGCTGCGCCGCGGTCCCTGCAGGCCACCGATGATCAGATGCCACCGATCCTGCTGGCGCACGATGCTGAACGTCACGCTGGCCAGCAGCGTCTGATTGCCATCACGCAGCCATAGCGTGGTTTCGCCTTCACGTTCGGCTTTACCGGCGGAGGAAGCGGAGAGGGTGAAGCGGGCGTCGTCTTTGCCCTGCAGTTCCATCAGCGGCGTCTCTTTGGCGGAGATCATAGCGGCGGCCAGCGGCGTGCCGGAG
This sequence comes from Klebsiella sp. B345, assembly GCF_051131735.1. Taxonomy (NCBI): domain Bacteria; kingdom Pseudomonadati; phylum Pseudomonadota; class Gammaproteobacteria; order Enterobacterales; family Enterobacteriaceae; genus Klebsiella; species Klebsiella sp. B345. The sequence goes on along the minus strand of NZ_CP180443.1, from coordinate 1,073,330 downwards.
AGCGAATCCACAAACTGATAGTGGCTGATTATCGCCTGAGCGCGCTGGTGAGCGTTGAAACCCCGGGTCAGATACTGGCGATGGACTTTCCCTGGTAGCGTCACCTGTGCGGCAAGCAGCTGATTAAAATCAGGACGTAGCGAAAGGCTATCTAACATTTTCCGGGTCGGGGTATAAAATAAAAGCGTACGCAGCAAAAACTTAAATCGATATTGCCGCTTGCGCCAAATCGGAGCGGGAATAACTCTGCCCATCACCAGATCGGCAATCAAATTTGTGGATGGCTGTTGGGTGTAGACTGAGTGCAGGCTATTGTCCGTCACGATAAAATACCTCGTCGTTATTTAGCCTCTATTTTAAAGGCTGCCCGCGGCGATATTAATATCCCGGAAGACTAAATTCGTGTTTCGTTTAAATTTGATTGAGGTGGCTGGCGACGGGTTCGCGAACGATAATTAATGATAAGTGTATCGGGAGGATAAAATATGTATCAGCGTATTGATGGTTCATCCTGGCGCTATATCTGGGTGGTGGGCGATCTGCACGGCTGCTTTTCCCTGCTGATGGCCCGGCTGCGTCATGTAAAATTCGACCCTTATCAGGATCTTCTGATCTCGGTGGGGGACCTGATCGATCGCGGGCCGCAAAGCGCGAAATGTCTGGGACTGCTGCGCTGCCGTTGGTTTCTTGCGGTGCGGGGAAATCATGAACAGATGGCGCTGGATGCTCAAGCGCAGGGAGAGCAAATGCTGTGGATGATGAACGGCGGTCAGTGGTATCAGGCGAGTTCGCGTGCCGAGCGCCAGCAGATCGATGGGCTTTTCTCATGTTGTCGGCAACTGCCGTCGATCGTCGAGCTAAATTGTGGATCGACGCGGCATATTGTAGCCCACGCCGACTATCCGGCGCAGCGGTACCGGTGGCTACAACCGGTGGATGAACAGCAGGTATTGTGGAACCGCCAGCGTCTCACCGATCATCTTGCCGGGCGGCATGGTGCGATTGATGGGGCGGATCATTTCTGGTTCGGCCATACGCCGTTGCAGCAGCGCTATGACAGCGATAATCAGCATTACATCGATACCGGGGCGGTATTTGGCGGCGAGCTGACGTTGGTGCAGCTGCAATAAGAGACTTAAAAATCGCTGTATTCACTGGCGGGTAGCCAGAAACTATCGACAAAATCCTCGACGGGGAAGCAGCCACCGTGGCGTATTCGCTGATCGTCCATGGCGACCAGGCACCGGGGTTCGTTATCGTAAACGTCTACGACAATATCCTCGCAACCACCATCCAGGTAACAAATAAACAAAACTAAGGCAAACATCCTGGCCTCATGTCCGGGTTTGTTAATCAGTATAGGGTAGTTCAGAAGCGGCGGGGATAAATAACCCGTCTCAGGCGACGGGTTCTTTTTGAATCAGGCTACGCGCATGACCCAGGCATCGGATTGTTGATCGTAATGCTTACGGTAGAGTACGGAATGTTGACCATCAAGAATCGCGGGTACGCTGGTTTCTGTGTCCCAGCCATCCAGCTGCATGCATAAATCCGGATCGGATTTACAAGGAATACTTAACGTTCGCTCGCCCTGCTGTTCACCGTGCAGTTCGGCATCGTCTATCTCAAACGCGCCGATACGTATGCTGGTTTTACTCATACACTCACCCCATTGATCTGCTGAATTGTGGTACGACCAGTTAAGGCCGACATTTTTCAGCGTAGACAATGGGGCGTAAATCGCCAGTCAAAAAATGCGATTTTTTTGCACGCGATCACACCAGACCGGCAAAAAGTTTCCCGTCGCGCACCAGTTCGCGCGGATAGCTGTTTTTCAGCCGCGAACCCACTTTTTTCGCCAGCCCCAGGGTGGCGCCCTGGAAAGTCACGATGACTTCATCCTGGCGCGGTGGCGTCTCGGGGTAAACATCGCGGCCCCGGTACCACTCTTCGGCTTCCGCCTGGGTCAGTTCGAAAGGGGCGTCCGGCGCGGCCAGAGCGATCACCGCTTCATGCTGCCAGCGATATCCCTTGTTGTGGGTCTCTGCCAGACGCAGGCCAATGCGTGAAAAACGGACCTGGCCGATCAACGACTCCAGCGCTTTCGGGAATAACCAGATTTCTTTATCGCGCTGCCACAGGCTATGGCTGTCGTCCCAGTGCAGGCCGACGACGGAGGCGGCAGCGGTAACGGCGGCACTTTCCCGGCCTTTCAACGGTGAGAATGGAAATTTGCCGACTTTATAGCCGGGAGCCGGCAGCGGTTCAATGGCGGCGGTTTTACGCAGTCTGGCGACAAAGAAGCCTTCGCAGTCGAAAATTTGCGGAAAGACGTGGAGAAAACCCTCGGTGGTTAAGGCCTCTGCGGCCTGCGGGAACAGTCCGCCAAGCGGTAGCACTTCAACCGCCTCGGGGTAACGCGCTAGCAGCCACTGTACGACGGCTTCGTTTTCCTGCTGGTTGAGGGTGCAGGTGGAGTAAACCAGCGTACCGCCTGGGCGTAGCGCGTGAAAGGCGCTGTCGATCAACTCGCGCTGAGTGTCGGCGATCTGCTGGTTGCTTTCTGGCGACCAGTTTTTTAAGGCGTCAGGATCTTTACGCACCACCCCTTCGCCGGAGCAGGGGGCGTCGAGCAGGATAGCATCGAAACACTCCGGCAGCGCGGCACCAAATACCCGGCCGTCAAAGTGGGTCAGCGCCACGTTGCTGATGCCACAGCGGCTGATATTGGCATGCAGAACCTTCACCCGGCTGGCGGAAAATTCATTGGCCAGGATCCCACCTTCGTTGCCCATGCGGGCAGCGATCTGGGTGGTTTTCGACCCCGGCGCGGCGGCGACATCCATCACCCGCTGCGGCATCTCGCCATCGGCAAACAGCGCGGCAACCGGCAGCATGGAGCTGGCTTCCTGAATATAAAACAGGCCGCCCAGGTGCTCGGCGGTGCTGCCCAGCGGCAAGGCGTCTTCGTCGTCCCGTTCGATCCAAAAGCCTTCTTCGCACCACGGGATCGGCGTCAGCAGCCAACCGTAAGGGGCGACCAGTTGCAGAAAATCGGCAACGGTGATTTTCAGCGTGTTGACACGCAGGCTGCGGCGCAGCGGGCGCTGGCAGGCGGCGATAAAATCATCGAAGGAGAGATGCGTGGGCATAGCGTCACGCATTTGGGCGAGGAATTGTTCGGGAAAATAGACTGCGTTATGAGCCACTGCTGCGCACCACAAGAAAAAAGGGTGCGCAGTTTAGCATAAACGCTCCGGCGGGGGACACCGGAGCGTCAGGTTGATTACTGCGGCAGGGCGGTGCCCCATTCGCGCCACTCTTTTGGCTCGCTCTCCAGCAGCAGGAAGTGCTTACCATCCTGAGCCTTCGGCGCCAGCGGCGTGCCAGGCGGTGTCGCAAAGGAGATGCCGCCACGAATGAACTGGTTGAACGTCCCGGTTTTCACCACGCCGCCAATCAGGCCAAAGTCGAAGTTATAGCCGGAAGAGAGCCAGAATACCGAATTGTTGCGCACCAGGTACTGGTAGCGTTTACTGATGCGCATTTTGACCATCACCCGATCCGACATGGAGCCGAGCGTCAGGCTGGTGACGGTCCCGACTTCAAGCCCACGGAACAGCACCGGCGTACCGATATCCAGTGAACCGGCTTCCGGCACTTCAACCACGATGCTCAGCCCGTCGATATAGCGCGAGTCGCTGATGGTCGTTTCCTGAATCTCAAAATCACGACGCGGTGAGCCGCGGCCCGGTTCGACGTTGATATAAGGCTGGAAAATGGTATCCAGATGTTCAACGCCGGCCGCCGAAATTTGCGGCGTGATCACCGAGAAACGCGTCCCGGCGCGGGCGAAGGTGTTGACGTATTCCGGGTAGAGTACCGCTTTCGCCTGCACTTCGTTTTTCGCGGTAATCAGATTCAGGGTTTGAATCTGGCCGATGTTAATCCCGAGGTAGCGAATCGGCATCCCTTCAGAGATTTTGCCGGCGTCAAACGCATGCAATGTAATCTGCCCGCCGACGGCGCGCGCGGCAGTTTCTGATGCATAGAGAATGCGTTTATTGTCCACCCGGGCGCTGGCGCTGTTGCCGCTGAGTTCGTCAAAGCTGATAGCGCCTCGCAGGGCGCGGGACAGCGGAGATGCCTGTACGGTCAGACCGTTGCCGTCGAGCTGCACCTTAGCTCCGCCCTCCGCCCAGAAGACGCTGTTGCTGGTCAGCAGGTGGCGGTATTCCGGCTTGATATGCAGGTCGATATCAAAGGCATTGCGTCGCGGTTTGACGGAGATAATCTCGCCGACGGCAAATTTACGGTACAGCACGACCGAGCCTTCCTGCACATCCGGTAAAGTCTCCGCCGTCAGGCTCAGGGTGGTGGTGGGGACGTCACTGAGGCTATTCTCTTCCGCTTTTTCCATATTGGCATACAGGGGATAGCTGGACTGAATCGCCCCTTTATCACCAGGAATAATACGGATGCCGCCATCGACCCACTCGCTGGCGCTGGCGCCCAGAACTTTGATGCCGTCCAGACCAACTTTGACATCCAGCCGGCTGTTGACGACAAACTTACTGTCGCCGCGGACCAGATCGCGATACTCGGGGGTAATCGCCACCTGGAAGGTGACGCCTTTGGCCGTGAGCTTGCGTTCAAGAACCTGGCCCACTTTGACGCCGTGCAGCACCAGCGGTTGCCCGGCATCAATGCCATAGCTTTCCGCCGCCGTCAGGGTGAGGGTGGCAACATCCGGCTCTTCAAGCAGCGCTTTGTCTGCCGGCAGTACCACGAAATGATTGCGGGTTTCCCCTTCGCCGGGCACCAGTTCAAAGGTATTGCCGGTCAGCAGGGCGCTCAGGCTTGGGTTATCCAGCGAAATCTTAGGTTTTTTCATCTGAATAAGCGTTTTATCCCGCAGCAGGGTCACCACGCTCGGGTCGACCGTCATCTCACCGGTGACTTTACTGCCGGGAGCGAGGTTGAGTTTGGTCAGTTGCCCGACTTCCAGCCCCTGATACATCAGTGGCGTAGAACCGGCTTTCAGGCCTTCGCCGCCTGGCAGGTCAAGGGTCACCAGCACTCCGCGCTGGCTGTGGGCCAAATCTTCGTATAACTCGTACTCGGCATTTTGCGGTGCGGTTTGGGAGCTGGCAGGGGAGTCAAAAGCGATGGCACCATTCACCATTGCTGACAGGCTTTCCAGCTGGACCTTCGCGCCGCTCAGGCCAACGTCTGCCTTAATACCAGAGACATTCCAGAAACGGCTGTCTTTTTTCACCAGATTGGTGAAGCGACGCTCGATCAGCACATCGATGTTGACGCCTTGATTGTTATCATTGAGCGCAAAGTCGTACACCCGGCCCACCGGAATTTTGCGGAAATAGACCAGCGAGCCGCTGGTCAGCGAACCGAGGTCAGGCGCCTGCAGATGAATCATCAGCTCGCCGTTGCTGATACGGTATTTCGGCTGGGTATCGAGGGCGACGAAATGATCCTGGGCTTCACCTTTACCCGGCATCATGCCGATATAATTACCGCCAACCAGGGCATCAAGGCCAGAAACGCCGGCCAGAGAGGCTTTTGGCGTCACCAGCCAGAACTGAGTGTCCTGCCGCAGCGCCCCTTTCATGTCACCTTTAACACTGGCGGACACTTCGATTTTGCTTAGGTCTTTGCTTAACGAAATATTTTCAACGGTGCCAACTTCTACCCCTTGATAGCGGATAGGGGTGCGCCCCGGAACAATGCCGTTGGCCGACTGGAAATCAATCGTAATGGTGGTTCCGCGATCGTTATAGCTGGTCCAGATGAGCCAGCTGGCGATCATCAGCGCAATCACCGGCAGCAGCCAGAAAGGTGAGATGCGACGTTTGGTTTTAATTCTGGCTTCAGTCGGTGAAGCCGGCGTTTCCTGACTCATGTGCGTCCCAAAGTAAGCGGCTGTCCAGCCATTCAACAGCAAGGATAGTTAATATTACTGCGGCGCCGAAATATACCGCAGCGGGCCCCATCGTAAAAGCGAGGAGTTGGTCGCGATTAATCAGTGACATGGTTAATGAGATAACAAACAGATCTAACATTGACCACCGGCCAATCCAGGTAATCAGCCTGAGCAGCAGGATGCGGGTGCGCAGACCCTGCTCGCACTTGAATTGTATGCTGACCAGCAGCGTAAACAACACAATAACTTTGGTAAATGGCACCAGAATACTGGCGATAAACACCACTGCGGCGATCGCCACATTACTGTTTGCCAGCGACATGATGCCGGACAGAATCGTATCATTCTGCCGCGCGCCGTTCACGTAGATGACCGATATCGGCAGCAGGTTTGCGGGTAGCAGAAAGACCACGGAAGCAATCAGCCCGGCCCAGCTGCGCTGCAGACTTTGCGGCCGCCGATGGTGCAACGGCGTATGACAACGCCGACAGCGCCCGCGAGCATCACGAAAACCGGTGTGATGACAGCCGGTACACACCTGCAGCGCCGGGTCGGGACGCAGGGCGGGCCGCTGGGGGTAAAAGCGTTCCCAGAGCTCTTCCACATTCATATGAATGATCGTCAGAATGCTGAGCAAGGTCAGTGAAATGAAGGCCACAAGCCCGACGCCTGGCTGCAGAAACGCATAGTCCTGCACCTTGATGGATGCCACGCCAATGCCGACCAGATAAATATCCAGCATCACCCACTCTTTGAGCTTTTCCAGCATCAGCAATACCGGCCGGAGATTCATGCCCAGCACGTTTCCCAACCACAGGTAGGCGATGGCGATGACCAGGATTGCCGGAGCGCCAATGGCGCAGAACAGCACCATCGCAGCGGTGAGCGGATCGCCCTGGCCGGTCATTTGCCAGATGCCCTGTAAAACGTTAGCGTCGATGCGCACGCCGAGCAGATGCAGGCGCAGCAGCGGCTCAGTCCAGGCGAAAGGCATCAGCAGCAGCATGGTGATAGCCATACAGCCCAGACGAGTGAGAGACCAGTCGCGGCCATCGCGGATCTTCGCATTGCAGCGCGGACACCACGCGCTCTGATGGCGCTTAAGCACCGGCAGGCGGAACAGGATATCGCACTGTGGGCAGCGGTGATAATGCGCCTGCGGCAGTGGACTGCTGACTGCATGCACGATCATTTTTTTCGCTGGTGTCAGCGGTTGTGTTTTTAGTGGCATTTATTACGTACAGGGATGAATGTATCTCACTATCTTAACCCAGGATTGAATTCATCTTGAGCCTGAACGCATTTAATGCTTATTTTATTAGGCTGTACGTATTTGGCAGTAAGACAACTAAGTGATTACATAATGAACAAAACAGAATTTTACGCGGATCTTAACCGTGACTTTCAGGCATTAATGGCAGGTGAAACCAGTTTTCTGGCGATGATCTCTAATACCAGCGCGCTGTTGTTTGAGCGTCTGACTGAGGTCAACTGGGCAGGCTTCTACCTGCTTGAAGACGATACGCTGGTGTTGGGCCCATTCCAGGGCAAGCTGGCGTGCGTGCGGATCCCGGTCGGACGTGGGGTTTGCGGTGCAGCTGTTGCGCAAAACCGCGTACAGCGCGTGGAAGATGTCCATGCCTTCGACGGGCACATTGCCTGTGATGCCGCCAGCAATTCGGAAATCGTTTTTCCTTTGCAGGTGAACAACCAAATTATTGGCGTTCTGGATATCGACAGTACCGCGTATGCCCGCTTCACCGCTGAAGATGAGCAGGGGCTGGCAGAACTCGTCGCGCATCTGGAAAAACTCATTTCTGCGACCGACTACCAAAAAATATTTGCCCGCGTCGCAGGATAATCAACGGATAACGTAGCATTTAGCGATGGCGTCATTATAATGTCGCCTGTTCATGCCTGCGGCTTGTTGGCTACGTCCGTTGTAATCAGGAAATTTCATGGAAAATCAACCTAAGTTGAATAGCAGTAAAGAAGTTATCGCGTTTCTGGCCGAACGTTTCCCTCAGTGCTTCAGCGCTGAAGGCGAAGCTCGTCCCCTGAAAGTCGGTATTTTTCAGGATCTTGTTGAGCGTGTTGGGGGGGAGATGAATCTCAGTAAAACCCAACTTCGTGCCGCTTTACGTCTTTATACTTCGAGCTGGCGTTATCTGTACGGCGTGAAGCCAGGCGCTATCCGCGTTGACCTCGATGGTAACCCGTGTGGTGAACTGGAAGAGCAGCATGTTGCTCATGCCCGTCAGCAGCTCGAAGAAGCAAAAGCTCGCGTCCAGGCGCAGCGCGCAAGCCAGCAGGCTAAAAAGCGCGAAGCCGCCGCTGCTGCAGGTCAGCAGGAGGATGGTGCGCGTCGTGAGCGTAAGCCACGTCCTCAGGTTCGCCGCAAAGAAGGCACTGAACAGCGTAAGCCGCGTCCTGCCGTTGCGAAAGCACCGCGTGAAGAGCCGCGCCTGACTCCAGTCTCAGATCTGACCGCGTTAAGCGTAGGTCAGGCGCTGAAAGTGAAAGCAGGCAACAACGCGATGGACGCCACCGTTCTGGAAATCACCAAAGATGGCGTTCGTGTACAGCTGACTTCTGGTTTGTCAATGATTGTACGCGCAGAACACCTGGTGTTCTGAAACGGAGGCCGGGCCAGGCATGAACAAACTCTTTAAGCTCACCGCGCTTGCGGGCCTGCTAGCAATAGCAGGCCATGCGTTCGCCGTGGACGATATTACCCGAGTCGATCAAATTCCGGTGCTGAAAGAAGAGCCGCAGCACGCGACGGTGAGTGAACGTGTCACTTCCCGCTTTACGCGTTCTCACTACCGGCAGTTTGATCTCGACAACGCCTTCTCGGCAAAAATTTTCGATCGTTATCTGAACCTGCTGGACTACAGCCACAACGTGCTGTTAGCCAGTGATATTGCTCAGTTTTCGGCAAAGAAAAATCAAATCGGCGATGAACTGCGCACCGGAAAGCTGGACGTTTTCTACGACCTGTATAACCTGGGACAGAAGCGTCGTTTTGAGCGCTACCAGTACGCACTGAAGGTGCTGGAACGTCCGATGGACTTCACCGGTAACGATAACTTTAATCTTGACCGTAGCAAATCGCCCTGGCCGAAAGACGAAGCCGAGCTGAATGCGCTGTGGGACGCCAAGGTGAAGTTTGACCAGCTGAGCCTGAAGCTCACTGGCAAAGATGACAAAGAGATCCGCGAGACTTTAACGCGCCGTTATAAATTTGCAATTCGCCGCCTGGCGCAGTCCAATAGCGAAGATGTGTTCTCGCTGGTGATGACCGCATTTGCTCGTGAAATCGATCCGCACACGAACTATCTGTCACCGCGTAATACTGAGCAGTTCAACACCGAAATGAGCCTGTCGTTAGAGGGGATCGGTGCGGTCTTGCAGATGGACGACGACTATACGGTGATCAACTCGCTGGTGGCCGGTGGCCCAGCAGCGAAGAGCAAGTCAATTAGCGTTGGCGATCGTATTGTTGGTGTTGGCCAGTCTGGTAAAGGCATGGTCGATGTCATCGGCTGGCGTCTGGATGATGTGGTTGCCCTGATTAAAGGGCCGAAGGGCAGCAAGGTTCGCCTTGAGGTTCTGCCGGCCGGCAAGGGCGCTAAAACCCGCATCGTGACGTTAACCCGTGAGCGGATTCGCCTTGAAGACCGTGCGGTGAAAATGTCGGTGAAAACCGTCGGTAAAGAAAAAGTCGGCGTGCTGGACATTCCTGGCTTCTACGTTGGCCTGACGGACGATGTTAAAGTTCAGCTGCAAAAGCTGGAGAAGCAGAACGTCAGCAGTGTGGTTATCGACCTGCGCAGCAATGGCGGTGGGGCACTGACCGAAGCGGTTTCGCTTTCTGGTCTGTTCATCCCGTCAGGGCCGGTCGTACAGGTTCGTGATAACAACGGCAAAGTGCGCGAAGACAGCGACACTGATGGCGTGGTTTATTACAAAGGTCCGTTGGTGGTATTGGTTGACCGTTTCAGTGCTTCTGCGTCTGAAATTTTCGCCGCCGCTATGCAGGATTATGGCCGCGGGCTGATTGTGGGCGAGCCGACCTTCGGCAAAGGCACCGTTCAGCAGTATCGCTCTCTGAACCGTATTTACGATCAGATGCTGCGTCCTGACTGGCCTGCGCTGGGTTCGGTACAGTACACCATCCAGAAGTTCTACCGCATCAACGGCGGCAGTACTCAGCGTAAAGGTGTGACGCCGGACATCATGATGCCAACCGGTACCGAAGATCGTGAAACCGGCGAGCAGTATGAAGATAACGCGCTGCCGTGGGATAGCGTTAATGCCGCGACCTATGTGAAATCCGGTGATTTGCAGCCTTTCGACCCTGAGCTGCTGAAGCTGCATGATGCACGCATTGCCAAAGATCCGGAATTCCAGTACATCATGAAGGATATTGCCCGCTATAACGCAATGAAAGATAAGCGTTATATCGTCTCTCTGAATTACGCCCAGCGTGAGAAAGAGAACGAAGAAGACGATGCGACCCGCCTGGCGCGGATCAATGACCGTCTGAAGCGTGAAGGCAAGCCGGCGCTGAAGAAACTGGACGATCTGCCAAAAGATTACCAGGAGCCGGATCCGTATCTCGATGAAACGGTCCACATTGCGATCGATCTTGCGCATCTTGAGAAAGCGCAGCCGGCGGTAGAGCCACCGGTAGCGAAATAAGTACCCAACGGGCACAAATCATGTGCCCGTTTTCTTTTCTGCGTCCCACCGGTTATTCCCTCTTCGAATATACAAAATGTCAACAAGCGATGCTGGTGTCAGAACAGTGCGACAAAATGTAAAGTTGTGTTTTTCTCGTGACTTAGCAGGGGTTGATAGTTGAAAATTAGCCTACTACCCATACGATATGGGTAATCGCATAGTGCGTTTTGTTAAATCGAGGTTAAAAGAAAATTATGATGCGAATCGCGCTTTTCCTGATGACCAACCTGGCAGTTATGGTTGTGTTCGGGCTGGTGCTAAGCCTGACGGGAATTCAGTCGAGCAGCATGACCGGATTACTGATCATGGCGCTGCTTTTTGGTTTTGGTGGCTCGATCGTTTCGCTGATGATGTCGAAATGGATGGCGCTGAAATCAGTGGGTGGGGAAGTGATTGAGCAGCCGCGTAACGAAACCGAACGCTGGCTGATGAATACCGTTGCGCAGCAAGCGCAGCAGGCGGGTATCGGAATGCCGCAGGTGGCTATTTACCATGCGCCGGATATCAACGCCTTCGCGACCGGTGCGCGCCGTGATGCGTCTCTGGTGGCCGTAAGTACCGGACTGCTGCAGAACATGAGCCGTGACGAAGCTGAAGCCGTTATTGCTCACGAAATCAGCCACATTGCCAACGGTGACATGGTCACCATGACCCTGATTCAGGGGGTGGTGAACACCTTCGTTATCTTTATCTCGCGTGTTATCGCGCAGATTGCGGCCGGGTTCCTTGGCGGCAACCGTGATGACAGCGAAAGTAGTAACGGTAACCCACTGATTTACTTTGCAGTGGCTACGGTGCTGGAGCTGGTCTTTGGCATACTGGCGAGCATTATTACCATGTGGTTCTCGCGTCATCGTGAATTCCACGCCGATGCCGGGTCTGCGAAACTGGTCGGTCGTGAGAAAATGATTGCGGCGCTGCAGCGTCTGAAAACCAGCTACGAGCCGCAGGAAGCCAGCAGCATGATGGCGTTCTGCATTAACGGTAAAGCGAAGTCAATGAGCGAACTGTTTATGACTCACCCGCCGTTGGATAAGCGTATCGAAGCGCTGCGTAGCGGTGAATACCTGAAGTAACGCGGTACTTGCAGGCAAAAAACGCGGCCTCCGGGCCGCGTTTTTTTATGCCGCACGAATGCCGTCGATCAGGAAGCCGGACGAGGCTGAGTAACACGAAGTCCGCTGACGGCGGCAGCCATCACTGCCAGCCCGCCGGCCAGCAGCAATGCGCTGTGGGTACCGCTGTTACCTTGCAAATTAAGGAACAATGCAACCAAAGCGGCGCCGGCACTTTGCCCCAGCAGACGTGCGGTCCCTAGCATGCCGCTGGCACCGCCGCTGCGATGGCGAGGAGCGGAAGAGACAATGGTGTGGTTATTCGGCGACTGGAACAGACCAAACCCGGCACCGCACAGCGCCATGCGCCAGATAATATCCAGATCGGAAGGGGATGCGGGCAACAATGCCAGACCAAACAGGCCCCCGGCCATCACCAGCAGGCCGACCGCGCCAAGTAATCCCGCATGGACTTTCTCGATCAGATAACCTGCCAGCGGCGCCATCACCATCGTCGCTAAAGGCCACGGCGTCAGCAATAGCCCGGTTTCCACTTCGCTGCGCCCCAGCATTGACTGTAGGAAGAAGGGCAGGGAGACCAGCGCCAGCATTTGCGCGCAGAAAGAACAAATTGAGGTGCAGATCGACAGTGAAAATAGTGGGATCCGCAGCAGGTCTATCGGTAACAGCGGCACCGGCATTTGCAGCTGGCGGCGAACAAAGAAGAAGCCGATCACCAGGACCGCGGCCACTTCAGCCAGCACCAGTTGGCCGGACTGACCTTGCGCAAAACCACCGAGGGCGGTAATCAGTAGGCCAAAGGTCAGCGCATTCATAATGGCGCTGGGAAGGTCGAAGCGGGTGATTTTGCTCCGCCCGGTGTTGGCGGGCAGAAAGCGCATGGCGAGGAGCAGCGAAACAATCCCCAGCGGAATATTAATCAAAAACAGCCATTGCCAGGAGGCGACTGAAAGGATCGCGGCAGCAATTGTCGGACCTGCCGCCGATGACACCGCCACCACGAATGAGTTAATCCCCATCCCACGCCCGAGGAAACGCTGGGGGAAGATAAGACGGATCAGCGCCGTGTTCACGCTCATCAATGCTGCGCCGCCAAGGCCCTGAGCGACGCGTGCGAGGGTCAGCATCTCCAGGCTACGGGAGAGGGCGCAGGCTAATGAGGTCAGGGTGAAAAGCGCGAGGCCGATCTTGTAAACCCGGCGGTAGCCAAACATGTCGCCCAGAAAGGAAAGCGGCAGCAGGGCAATGACGATGGCTATCTGGTAGGCATTGACTATCCATATCGATGCCGCTGGGGAGGCATTCAGATCCGTAGCAATGGTCGGCAGAGCGACGTTGGCTATCGCGCCATCGAGGACCGCCATAGCCAGACCCAGAATGATGGTCAGGATTGCGCCATGGCGCTGCGGCGTTGGCAGGCCATCAGAAATATTTTTATCCATGTCAAATATGTGTCTTTAAGGGGGTATTATTCTATGGATAATAATTTTAGCATTGATTATTCGGTTGTATGTCGCAGATTTGTAACGAATGGGCAGAAGATCGATTGCGGGGGCGGTGATGCGAATTTATAATAAAAACCGGTTCTAATTTTTATAAAACAGTTACGATGAGGTGATAAATGGCAGTTGCAGATTTGGATAAACAGCCAGATTCTGTCTCTTCGGTATTGAAGGTTTTTGGCATTCTGCAGGCGCTTGGTGAAGAGCGTGAAATTGGCATTACCGAACTGTCCCAGCGTGTCATGATGTCAAAAAGCACCGTTTATCGCTTTTTGCAGACCATGAAATCGTTGGGCTATGTGGCTCAGGAAGGCGAATCTGAGAAATACTCTCTGACCCTGAAGCTATTTGAGTTGGGTGCCCGTGCGCTGCAAAACGTCGACCTGATTCGCAGTGCCGACATTCAGATGCGTGAACTTTCACGTCTGACGAAAGAGACTGTCCACCTGGGTGCGCTGGATGAAGACAGCATTGTCTATATCCACAAAATTGACTCAATGTACAACCTGCGTATGTATTCGCGCGTTGGCCGTCGCAACCCACTGTACAGTACCGCCATTGGTAAAGTGCTGCTGGCGTGGCGCGATCGCGCGGAAGTCGAGCAAATTCTGGAAGGCGTTGAGTACAAACGCAGCACTGACCGTACCATTACCAGCACGGAAGAGCTGATTGGGGTACTGGAGCAGGTGCGTCAACAGGGTTATGGCGAAGACAACGAAGAACAGGAAGAAGGGCTGCGCTGCATCGGCGTACCGGTATTCGACCGCTTTGGCGTGGTGATTGCCGGCCTGAGTATCTCATTCCCGACGCTGCGTTTTTCTGAAGAGCGTCTGCACGAATATGTTGAGATGCTGCACACCGCGGCGCGCAAAATTTCAGAACAGATGGGATACAACGACTACCCATTCTGATGTGAATGGCTGTCGGATTCACCGGCCACAGCAGAAGACCTGCTTCTGCTGTGGCCGGATTGCGTTAGCCTTTGTCGATCACCGTTTCACTTTTGCGTAAAACAGGGCAATCGGTCAGCCCGATAATTCCGCTGTCGGAGTGCACGTATTGTGCGGTGCTGGTGCCGCGAGCGGTCAGGTATTTGCACTGAAGCCCCAGTCCTGCGGCGTTCTCATTACTGCCTATTAAAATCCCATAACCGCTTAATAGAATACCAATCCATACGATGGCCAGTACTACAATGGAACGAATGATTAATCGCATTGTTGCCTCATTGTTTGCATTATCCTTGAGGGTATAGTGACAGCTACATGCTTTGAAACAAGTCTATGATTCCTAAACTTACCTTTCGTATTACAGTTAGTCACGGTTTAAGATGCGCATGTTATCCTGGAAACATCTGATACTGATGCGGAGAGTGGAGTGAAAAAATTACGCTGGGTTTTGCTGATCGTCGTCATAGCCGGTTGCTTATTGCTATGGACTCAGATGCTTAACGTAATGTGCGATCAGGATGTACAATTTTTCAGCGGCATCTGTACCATCAACAAGTTTATCCCCTGGTAAGACATTTTTATTACGACGGATTTTCTTCTGCTCTGCGAGTGGTAGAATAAACGCCTTCTCTTTGAGGTGGTGAAATGAGTGAGTTACTAAATCCTGGGATCTTAAATCTGGCTTCACTGGCGCTTTCTATCGTGCTGGTGCTTGTCGGCTTGTTGTTATGGTTTTTTGTTAATCGCGCAAGTTCGCGCACCAATGAGCAGATTGAACTGCTGCAGGCCTTACTGGATCAGCAAAAGCGGCAAAATGTGCTGCTGCGTCGTCTCTGTGAAGCCAATGAACCTGAGAAGGAAGAGGTTGCCAAAGCATCAGTGGCAGAACAAGACGGGGATGACTTCATCCGTCTGGTCGCTGAACGGTAACACGTTGACAGGTGTGCACCGCCCGGTGTGCACCTGGATTATCCCACCCGGCTATAACTTTTTCTTATCTTTTTTCTTACTCCGATCGCCCAATTCTTGTGCGTTAATGTGGGCTGGCTCGCAATTCTACCTGTCGATGTCACGGCTTTTTAGTAAATCAAATAAACTAATAACAATATGTTTTAATTACCTGATGGACAATTCTGTCATTAATACTTCATGTTTAAATAGTATTATCCATAATATTCATACTGTGACCGGTGTGTCGGTTTTATATCACCATACAGGTGCTATTTAAGACAATATTCAACTATCGATATACGCCAGCGTGTGCATCATTATGCGCATACCTTTGCTCATACGCCCGCAAGTCACAGCGCATTTGCCGGTGTGTCAAACCGACAGAAGTTGTTGAGCAATGGTAAAAAAGTTGCAATCTTTGCGCGCATTATCAGGGTCTGAGCGGGGTACTGACGAGTGCAGTCCTCAGCAGTTAAGGACGCATAAATGTGCAGGTGATCAAATGATTCCCTTATAATCTGTGCGAAGGATCGAGACACCTTTAAAAATGGCTTGCCATTATTTACGTTGTATGTGATAACACGTTTCGGGTTAAACGAGGTACAGTTCTGTTTATGTGTGGCATTTTCAGTAAAGAAGTCCTGAGTAAACACGTTGTCGTTGAATACTGCTTCTCTGCCGAACCTTATATTAGTGCCTCATGCAGTAGTGTGTCAGAGTTTTATCTATGTAAGCGCCGATGGGCGAAGAAAACAGTCTAAGGAATTTTGCAAATGGCAAAGATTAAAGGTCAGGTTAAGTGGTTCAACGAGTCTAAAGGTTTTGGTTTCATTACTCCGGCTGATGGCAGCAAAGATGTGTTCGTACACTTCTCCGCTATCCAGGGTAATGGCTTCAAAACTCTGGCTGAAGGCCAGAACGTTGAGTTTGAAATTCAGGACGGCCAGAAAGGTCCGGCAGCAGTTAACGTTACTGCTATCTGATTCAAGACCACTCATCTTGTAAGAAAAGCCTCGCCTCTGCGGGGCTTTTTAGTTTTTATTGCAAAACATTTCCATTCCCCCTCCTTTGTCGCGCCTTGTTGCAAAACATCACCGTTATTCGCACTGTTTCGCATCCTGATTTGGTGATTTCCTGTTAAATCAGGTGGTTGCAAAATAAAGCTGGAGCTACGGTGCCAAAGAATAAAAATCAGTCAGCTGCTCATTTCACCCCGGTCCGCTTTGGGTTGTTGTGCGTGGCGATTTTGGGTTGTCTCGGATTTCTGTTGGGCCGCGTGGCCTGGCTGCAAATCATTTCACCAGATAACCTGGTTAAACAGGAAGATATGCGCTCGTTACGGGAAGAACCCATTGACGTGCAACGTGGCACCATCAGCGATCGTGAAAACCGTCCACTGGCGGTCAGCGTCCCGGTCAGTGCCATCTGGGCCGACCCGCAGACGATGATGGAAAAAGGTGGCGTCGGCTATGGTCCACGCTGGCAGGCGATGGCGGAGGCGTTGCATCTTAACCTGGGTGAACTGGCCAAACGTATCGAAGCTCATCCCCATATGCGCTTTATCTATCTGGCTCGCCAGGTCAATCCGGAGCAGGCCGAATGGATCGATAAACTACATCTGCCGGGGATCAACCTGCGCGATGAATCCCGACGGTTTTATCCGGCAGGGCACGTGGCGGCCAACCTGCTGGGATTCACCAATATTGATAACCAAGGCATTGAAGGGGTTGAAAAGAGTTTCAATAGTCAACTGATGGGGAAAGCCGGGCGACGACTGGTCCGTAAAGACCGTCATGGCCACGTGATTGAAAATATCACCGAGGTGCCGGCGGTGCCCGCGCACACGATTCAGTTAAGTATTGATGAGCGCCTGCAAACGGTGACGGAAGATGCGCTGGATAATGCCGTGAAGTGGAATAAGGCAGAGTCTGGTGCCGCAGTGCTGATTAAAATCGACACCGGGGAAATTCTGTCGATGGCCAGCTATCCGGATTTCAACCCTAACAATCGTGATGACGCAAAGCTGGATGACTTCCGCAATCGGGCCATCAGTGACACCTTTGAACCCGGCTCGACGGTTAAACCGCTGGTGGTGATGACGGCGCTCCAGCAGGGGATAGTGCAGCCGGACAGCGTGGTCGATACTCATCCGTTTGTGCTGGATGGTCACCGGATCCGCGATGTCGGTTACTACCCGGAACTGACGTTGACCGGTATCCTGCAGAAGTCCAGCGATACCGGGGTCTCACATCTCTCACTGGCGATGCCGGTTCAACATCTTCTCGATACTTATAAAGCGTTTGGGTTTGGCGAACCGACCGGTCTGGGCCTCACCGGCGAAAGTTCGGGTCTGATGCCGCAGCGTCGCTATTGGGGGCAGCTTGACCGGGCGACCTTTGCGTTTGGCTATGGTTTGATGGTTACGCCGCTCCAACTGGCACACGTCTATGCCACCATCGGTGGTTTTGGCATCGAACGTCCATTGTCGATAACCCGAATCGACCCGCCGGTGATCGGTACCCGGGTGATGCCAGAACCGATCGTGCATGAAGTGGAGCACATGATGGAGAGCGTGGCGCTGCCAGGCGGCGGTGGGACCAAGGCGGCGGTTCGTGATTATCGCATTGCGGTAAAAACCGGGACGGCGAAAAAAATTGGCCCGGACGGTAAATACATCGACAAATATATTGCCTATACGGCAGGGGTTGCCCCCGCCAGCCATCCGCAGTTCGCGCTGGTTGTGGTGATTAACGATCCCAGCAACGGGGCCTACTATGGCGGGGCTGTTTCCGCGCCGGTATTCAGTCAGATCATGGGCGATGTGCTGCGTCTGGAAAATGTCATGCCAGATGGTATGCCGCAGGGGTCTGAGAATCTTATCGTGATGCACAATGGTGATGCCGCGCCACCTGCGTTGTAACAGTGGTCTGAAAGGGCGAATAGCGCTACACTTTCGCCCTTTTAGCGACACCGGAGTTGTTATGTCATACAGTTGCCCGCTTTGCCACGCGCCGCTTGTCCGCCGCGACAACAGTTTTACCTGCCCGCAGCGGCACCAGTTCGATCTGGCGAAAGAGGGGTATGTCAATTTACTGCCGGTGCAGTTCAAACGCTCTCGCGATCCGGGCGATAGCGCCGAGATGATGCAGGCCCGCCGGGCATTTCTCGACGCAGGACACTATCAACCCCTGCGCGATGCTATCTGCGAGTTTCTGCGCACCGAGACGCCTGCTCGTCTGCTGGATATTGGCTGTGGGGAAGGGTACTACACTCACGCCTTTGCATCCGTTGCCGGGCACTGCTGGGGTCTGGATGTCTCTAAATCAGCCATTCGTGCGGCGGCGAAACGCTACCCTCAGGTGGCGTTTTGTGTCGCTTCCAGCCAGCGGCTGCCCTTTGAAGATGCCAGCCTTGATGCGGTGGTGCGGATTTATGCTCCCTGTAATGCACAAGAGCTGGCCCGGGCGATCGTTCCAGGCGGATGGGTGATTACCGCTACGCCGGGGCCTCGCCACCTGATGGAGCTGAAAGGGCTGATTTATGATGAAGTGCGTCTGCATGAGGAAAATCATGAAGCAATGCCCGGCTTTGTTTTACGCCAGCAGCAACAGCTGGCCTATCCGATGCAGCTGAGCGGGCAGGAAGCCGAAGCGTTACTGCAGATGACGCCGTTTGCGTGGCGGGCAAAGCCTGACGTCCGTGAAACGCTGCGTGCGCAGGACATTTTTAGCTGCCAGACGGATTTTATGCTCCACTTCTGGCAGCGCGAGGCCTGAGAATTAGCCGGCGAAGTGGCTCCAGAGAATTTCGCTGCCGATACCAATCAAGACGAGACCACCAAGAATTTCCGCCCGTTTGCCGAGCAGCGGGCCGATAAACCGTCCGACCATAATTCCCAGCGTTGACATGATAAGCGTGGCGCAACCGATGGCGAGGGCGGTGGCGATGATGTTCACCTGCAGGAAAGCCAGGCCCACGCCGACGGCCATAGCATCGAGGCTGGTGGCGAAAGCGGTCATCACCAGCAACCAGAATCCGTGACGCAGAGGGGCCTCACAGGCTTCGCTGTCGCCTGCGCGGAAACCTTCAATCACCATCCTGCCGCCAAGAAAAATCAGCAGCGCAAAGGCGATCCAGTGATTCCACTCGAGGACGAACTGGCTGGCGAGCATTCCCATGCCCCAACCGACGAGTGGGGTAAGGGTTTCGATCGCGCCGAAAATCAGTCCGGTGCGTAAGGCTTCAGAAAATTTAGGTTTGTGTAAGGTGGCGCCTTTCCCGATTGATGCGGCGAAAGCGTCCATAGACATGCCAAAGGCAAGAAGAATCATGGCAGATAGGTTCATACATGCGTCCTGACCGGGGAAAATCCATATGACACATCACTACCCCCAGTAAACATACGCGACCCGGTAAGGAGGGATGGCGTATAGCGGTGATGTGTCTATGGTCTCGCCTGATCGAACTTCTTTTCGACCCGTACGTGCCACGTTTTGCAACGAGTATGTTGACACGTACATTTCCTGACAGGCAGGAAATCGGCTACTCCCCAACGACGGGCGCAACCTTAACATATTTTTAGAATATAAAACAATAACAGGATTTATTTATTTTGATAACCAAATGATAACGATTTTCATTTTGGTTTACAAGTAAATAATTCGTTAATTAATATCGGTGAAGTGCGCGAATGGAATATAGCCGGTGCTATATTCCATTCGCTGAAATTGGTTAAAAATTGATGGGGTATAGCATTGGGTATATTTATAACTTATTGAGTTGAAACGAGAAGTTTGTATATCCTCTCCAGGTCGTCAATGTTTTTGACACGAATAAGCAAACGCCGCTGTTCTAATTGCATCACCAGCACGCCATCTTCCGATAAATTCATTTCTTTGATGCGGCTATATTCAATCCAGATATTGGCGAAGAAAAAACCACTGGCTTTGAAGATGATTTTCGGTGTGCGGATCCAGAACAGGTACAAGCCCATCAACGCCAGTGCAGATAATAACCATGTGGTGATTAACGCGCCGTGGTTGGTGATATTGTTGTAAATCAGAATGGCCACCAGGCCGACGAAGATAATCCCATCGACACGACTGCGGCGGAGCAGGGGGATAGTCAGGAGCTGCGGACCGTTGCGCCGCGGCATAATAAACTGGTCATAAATTGCAAACGCCAGCAGAACAAGAATAAACAGAACCAGCACCAGATCCGTGATTGTCATCCATCCTCCGGTAAAAAAAAACCGGGGGCTAAGCCCCCGGCGCACAACAGGATACTTACAGGCCCAGCAGGCCGATAGCATAACCTACGATACCGATGACGAAGAAGCCAACGATGATCCACAGGGCGTTCACTTTCTTACGCAGCAGCCACATACAGGCGAAGGTCAGCAGCAGCGGAACCAGGCCAGGCATCAGCTGGTCAAGAATCGTCTGCACGGTGGTGACGCGGGTCTGACCATCCTGACCGGTGATTGTCGACACCACCAGCGGGATATTCACGTGCGTCCACTTGTTAACCAAGGCCCCCATGACAAACAGGCCGAGAATTGACGCCCCCTCGGTCAGTTTTTGCAGGAAGCCGCCGCCCATATCTTTAACGATGTCGATACCTTTACGGTAGCCGTATGCTACGCCGTAGTAACGGGTCAGCAGACGTACTGCGTTAAACAGGATGAAGAACAGCAGAGGACCCAGCAGGCTGCCGCTCATCGCGATACCTGCACCCAGTGCGGCGAATACCGGACGAACGGTACCCCAGAAAATCGGGTCGCCGACGCCAGCCAGTGGCCCCATCAGACCAACTTTGATACCGTTAATTGCACCATCGTCGATCTCTGCGCCGTTAGCACGCTGCTCTTCCATCGCCAGCGTTACACCAAGAACCGGCGCTGCGACGTACGGATGGGTGTTAAAGAATTCCAGGTGACGTTTAATCGCCTGTTTACGGGCATCGTTGTTCTCCGGGTACAGACGACGAATTGCCGGTACCATAGCGAAGCAGAAGCCCAATGCCTGCATACGTTCAAAGTTCCATGACCCCTGGAACAGGTTAGAACGAATGAACACGCCACGAATATCACTCTGAGTGAGTTTTTTCTCGGTGGTATTTTTAGTCATATCAACCATTTCGCTCACCTGTTAGTCCAGTTCGTTATCGAGATCGTTATTACCAGCAGCCTGCACTGGCGCACCCGCTACGCGGTTGTATTTCGGGCTCAGCTGGATATAGAGGATAGCCATTACCGTACCGATCACACCCAGAGCAACCAGGTTGAAGTTGGTGAACGCGGCAGTAACGAAGCCCAGGTAGAAGAATGGCATCAGGTAGCCCGCACGCATCATGTTGATGACCATTGCGTAACCGACGACGACGATCATACCGCCCGCGATGTTCAGACCACCGGTGACCACTTCAGGAATCGCATTCAGCAGACCCTGTACTTCGCTGGTGCCGACGGAAATTGCCACGATAACCGCAGGGATGGCGATACGCATTGCCTGCAGGAACAGGGACGACACGTGCAGCCAGGAAATCGCCGTCAGGTTGCCATTTTCGGCAGCCTTATCAGCGGCGTGCTGGAATGCCACGGTAATAGTACGAACAATAATGGTCAGTACCTGGCCTGCTGCTGCCAGCGGGATTGCCAGGGCGATACCGGCGCCAATGCTTTGATGGCCGGCGATAACCAGAACGGTGGAAATAATAGATGCCAGTGCCGCATCAGGTGCAACGGCAGCACCGATGTTCATCCAGCCCAGCGCGATCATTTCCAGCGTACCACCGATGATGATACCGGTTTTCATATCGCCGAGAACGGCGCCGATCAGCGTACAAGCGATCAGAGGACGGTGGAACTGAAACTCATCAAGTACCGACTCCATACCCGCAATACACGCGACGATGAACACCAGCACAATCTGAAGAAGGGTAATCTCCATTGTACTTCTCCTGTTGATTAAGTCTTAAGTTGAAAATTGGGGCGTGACCCGCAAGGTTATTTCGCTACCTTGCTAATCAGGTCCATCATTTTCAGTTTCTGGTCGGTGGAAACTTTACGGACTTCCAGTTCGATACCGCGAGCATTCAGCTTTTTAAATGCTTCAATATCTTTTTCATCGACCGAAACGGCGTTATTCACCTGCGTTTTACCCTGACGGAAAGCCATACCACCGATGTTGACGGTGGTGAGTTTCACGCCGCCTTCAACGATACGTTCTACGTCGGTTGGGTTGGTAAACAGCAGCATGACACGATCGCCTGCGTATTTAGGGTTGTTGTAAACGCGGATCATTTTTGCCACATCAACAACGTGGGCAGTGACGCCCGGAGGAGCAACCTGGGTCAGTAACGTCTTACGAACGTTATCGGCCGCGACTTCATCGCTCACGACAATAATGCGGGTGACGTTGGTCTCTTTGGTCCAGCGAGTCGCGACCTGACCGTGGATCAGTCGGTCATCGATACGTGCCAGTCCGATAACCATATAGTCATCGGGGCCCATTGGTTTTAACGGCGCTGCCGCTTTCGGTGCTGCTGCCTGAACCGGTGCCGGAGCGGCTTTTTCCACGGTTTTCGCTTTCAGCGCTTTCACGCCTTCACGTCCCGTTTCTACTGCCAGCGCCACTAGTTCATCGAAAGAGGGATCGTCGTCACGCGCCATCAGCGTTTCGACCAGCATGGGAATGTTGACGCCGGCAATGACTTCGTACTGTTCTTTATCAACGACAATGCGGCTGGCAGCGTTAAACGGACTGCCTCCCCATGTATCGACAAGGAACAACACGCCTTTCGTCGTATCAAGCTTTGCCAGCTGTGCGTTGTACTTCTCGATCAGCGTTTCTGCGTTTTCACCAGGAACGAAATCAATCCAGCCAACGTTTTCCTGCTCGCCCAACAACATTTCTGCTGTTTTTAGCAGTTGTTCTGCAGCCCAACCATGTGTGCCTATTACAATAGCAATCGTCACTTGCTACCTCCTTTATTATCGTGAATGCATCATCTGTGTTGATACATCCTGAATCACTCTTGCGAACAAAATCGATTCAGTAAGGGTGTAAGATCGAAAATATTGACTACCGTGATTTATTTTAGATAGTGAAAAAATAATTAATGTGATGAAGATCCGTAAATTACTCATCTGCAATTAATAATTTCGCAGCGCAAAAAATAGCCTTAGCTATTGCAAAGACTGGTAAAGTTTTTTCCAAACTCTCTGCATTTTTTGCTATGTTTAGCTTCCGTTTAGTTACTCAGGAGTATAGGGCATAGCCCGCTGTATGGACCCTCATCGACGCCTTTTCACTTTTTGGCATTTTTCTGCCACGACAACCTGCTACGCTTTTTTACCCGCAACCATTATCTCTGTCGTGCGTGACATCACGATGACTTCGTCTGTCGTCAACTGGAGCAACTCATGGAACTCTTGATGGATCCCTCTATCTGGGTCGGCTTGCTGACGCTGGTCGTACTGGAGATCGTGCTCGGTATCGACAACCTGGTTTTTATCGCCATTCTGGCGGATAAGCTGCCACCTAAACAGCGTGATAAAGCGCGTTTAATTGGTTTGTCGCTGGCCTTGTTTATGCGCCTTGGGCTGCTGTCGGTTATTTCATGGATGGTGACTCTCACAAAGCCGCTCTTCAGCGTCGCCGATTTTACCTTTTCCGGACGCGACCTGATCATGCTGGTCGGGGGACTGTTCCTGTTGTTTAAGGCCACCACGGAATTGCATGAGCGGCTGGAGAATCGCCAGCACGATGAAGGCCATGGTAAAGGTTATGCCAGCTTCTGGGTGGTAGTACTGCAAATCGTGGTGCTGGATGCGGTCTTCTCGCTGGATGCGGTCATTACAGCCGTGGGTATGGTGAACCATCTGCCGGTGATGATGGCGGCGGTGGTGATAGCTATGGCGGTGATGCTGTTGGCATCGAAGCCGTTGACCCGCTTCGTTAACCAGCATCCGACGGTTGTCGTGCTGTGCCTGAGCTTCCTGTTGATGATTGGCCTGAGTCTGGTGGCTGAAGGCTTTGGCTTCCATATTCCGAAAGGCTACCTGTACGCCGCGATTGGCTTCTCGATTATTATTGAGTTCTTCAACCAGATTGCGCGTCGTAACTTTATTCGCCACCAATCAATGCTGCCGTTGCGTGCCCGTACGGCGGATGCGATTTTGCGTCTGATGGGTGGACGTAAACAACATGCTGTGAGTCATGATGGTGATAGCCCGGCGCCGGTTCCGGTGCCTGAAGGGGGATTTGCCGAAGAAGAACGCTACATGATCAACGGTGTTCTGACTCTGGCTCAGCGTTCGTTGCGTAGCATCATGACCCCACGTGGTGAAATTAGCTGGGTGGACGTGGAACAAAGCGAAGAAGAAATTCGTCTCAAGTTACTCTCCTCGCCACACAGTCTGTTCCCGGTTTGTCGCGGTGAACTGGATGAAATCATTGGTATCGTCCGGGCGAAAGAGATGCTGGTTGCGCTGGAAGCGGGCGAGGACGTCGCGGCGCTGGCCTCAGCGTCACCGGCGATTGTGGTGCCGGAAACGCTGGACCCGATCAACCTGCTGGGTGTTCTGCGTCGGGCTCGTGGGAGCTTTGTTATCGTGACCAATGAATTTGGCGTGGTACAAGGTCTGGTGACGCCTCTGGATGTCCTGGAGGCGATTGCCGGTGAATTCCCGGATGCGGATGAAACCCCGGAAATCATCACCGATGGCGACGGCTGGTTGATCAAAGGTTCAACGGACCTGCATGCGCTGCAGCAGGCGGTCGGACTGGACGACCTGGTCAATGAAGAGGACGATATTGCGACGGTAGCCGGACTGGTTATTGCCGTGAACGGCCATATACCACGCGTTGGCGATGTGGTGGAGAGGGATCCGCTGCAGTTTACTATCGTTGAAGCAAACAACTATCGTGTCGATCTGGTACGGGTGATTAAAACCCGGCACGAGAACCACGAAGACGAGTAATCTGCGCTCCGCTGTCACGCTGACCGGCCAGTCTCCTCAGGGGGCTGGCCGGTTTTTTATCAGCCCTCATCACGCTCTGACAGCCATTGCGGAAACGCCGCTATTGGCATCGGTCTGGCGTAGTGGAACCCCTGTAAGACATCAACCCCGTGTTGTTGCAGATACAGCGACTGGGCTTCGGTTTCAACGCCCTCAGCCACCGTCAGGATATTCAGGCGGTGCGCCAGAGCAATGATCATGTCGGTCACCGTCGTATTCACGCTATCAATGCCGATGGCGCTGGTGAAGGACTTATCAATTTTCAATACATCCGGACGCAGTTTTTCCAGCCATGACAGTGAGCTATTTCCGGTACCGAAATCGTCAATCGCCAGCATTACCCCTTTAAAATGCAGAAGTTCCGCCATATGGTGGTCCCCCTCCTGCAGCACATCACGTTCGGTCAGCTCCACCACTAACTGTTGCACCGGATGAGCGCTGAACCACAGATGATGCAAATCGCGCATGAGTTCCCCGTTGGCAAAATGGCGGGCGGCGACATTAATTGAAATATGGAAATTATTATCCTCTGGGAACAGCGGTAACTGGCGTGCCGTTTCCCTGAGGACATAGCGGGTGAGAGGCACAATTAAGTTTGCCCCTTCCGCGAGAGGAATGAACACATCGGGTGAGATATTTCCCCGACGCGGGTTATTCCAGCGCAGCAAAATTTCGACGCCGATGCATTTTCCCGACCGCAGATCTTTTAGCGGTTGGCACCACAGTGTAAATTCGCGCGCGGTGATCCCAAGGCTGATCTCCCTGGCAAAACTCATTCTCCCCGCCGTAACCAGCCACATCATGCCACCCAGCATCACACTGAGGATCAGCGCCAGCGGCAGCCCTCCGGGAAGCTCGGCAAGGGCGATAGCCGTGGCGCCGGGACCGCTGACGTTGATGGCGAACGGAAACTGGGTTGACTGCTGGTGGTAAATCATCTTCTCACCAGGCGGCACTTGCTGTTCGGTGATGCCGATGCCATGAATAAAGTTCTGTGCGCCGACGCTCAACCCGATACCGGTAATCAGAGGTGATTTTGCGGCGAGAATTAACTCTCCAGGTAGTTCGATGTTGATGACGATCATCACACCATCGTCGCTGTTGAAGCGGGAGGGATACCATTGCACTAATACTGGCGAGCCGAGCAGCAGCGAGTGGTCTGTTGAAAGCATCAGCAATGGCTGGGGAGAAGGGAGCGCTGACTGCAACTGATGAATGGCAACGTTACGATCGCCAAAGATACTGGAGCAGTACAGCGTCTGCGACTTTACCAGGGCGATGGACCGCACGGTTTGCAGTGTCGCCGCCAGTTTGCGCAGCGGCAGGCGGACATCCTGGCACGGTTTTCCCACCATCTGCAGCAGGGCATGATGGTGCTCTGACAACGGAAACAGCATTTTATCCATGGCAGCCACCATCTGATGGGTGGTGGTCTGGATACGTTGCTGATTTAAACTGCGCTGTGAAATAAATCGGATAACCAGTGTTGTCGTTAACGTCAACAACGCCACAATCAAACAAATGACAACGCGTTTACGGCGGTAAGTCGAAATGACTTTCTGAGCATTGTGCATGCGCGACACCCTGTCGGCTCTGAATGCGGACGAGAATAACAACCGCGAGTGAGCAAGTGTAGTGGGTGTAAATAAATAACATAAAAAATGCGCCCGGTGGGCGCATTTGGATAAAAAATAGTTTAGTCACACTGAACTTTGATGGCCAGGCCGCCGCGAGACGTCTCGCGATACTTGGCGTTCATGTCCTTACCGGTTTCGTACATGGTCTCAATGACTTTATCGAGGGAGACGCGCGGTTCGCTGGTGCGACGCATCGCCATACGTGCGGCGTTGATCGCTTTCACCGAAGCAATGGCGTTACGTTCGATACAGGGAACCTGTACCTGTCCGGCCACCGGGTCGCAGGTGAGACCAAGGTTATGCTCCATACCGATTTCCGCCGCGACGCAAACCTGCTCCGGGCTGGCGCCAAGTAGTTCAGCCAGGCCCGCCGCCGCCATTGAACAGGCGACGCCGACTTCACCCTGACAGCCCACCTCTGCACCGGAAATGGAGGCGTTCATTTTGTATAACGTCCCCACGGCGCCAGAGGCCATAAAGTAACGAATATAGATATCCGGGCTGACCGACTCGATAAAGTGGTCATAGTAGGCCAGCACGGCTGGGACGATGCCGCATGCGCCGTTGGTTGGTGCGGTGACTACGCGTCCGCCGGCGGCGTTCTCTTCGTTAACTGCCAGGGCGAACATATTCACCCAGTCAACGACATTCATCGGGTCATTGGACAGTTTATCGCTGGCTACCAGCAGGCGACGCAGTGCTGATGCCCGACGCGGTACGCGCAGAGGGCCAGGCAATACGCCCTCGGTGTTCATGCCGCGATCGATGCAGGCGCGCATGGTCTGCCAGACGTGAGCAAAATAGTCTTCGATCTCTTTCTTGCTGTGCAGCGCCAGTTCGTTCTGCATCACCATGCCGGAGAGCGACATCCCGGTTTCTTTACAGTAAGCCAGCATCTCTTGTGCCGACTTGAAGGGATAAGGCACGCTTAACTCATCCACGCTGTCTTTGCCGAAATGTTCTTCATCGACGATAAAACCGCCGCCGATGGAGTAATAGGTTTTGCAGTAGATCTCTTTCTCACCGGCCCAGGCATGAATGGTCATGCCGTTTTCGTGCAGCGGCAGGTTGTCGCTACGAAAACGCATGCCGTCATCGTGCGGGAAATCAACTTCGTGCTGACCTTGTGCCAGCAGCAAACGTCCGCGGGTTTCGACATCGCGGATAAATCCAGGTATGGCATCAATATCGACCGTATCGGGCTGATTACCCGCCAGTCCCATAATAATGGCGATATCCGTATGGTGGCCTTTGCCGGTTAATGAAAGCGAGCCGTAGACGTCAACCGCCACCCGGGTCACTTCATTAAGCAATCCTTTTTCGACCAGGTCATCGACGAACTGTTTACCGGCCTTCATCGGCCCTACAGTATGGGAAGATGAGGGACCGATCCCCACCTTGAACATGTCGAATATACTAATCACGATAACACTCCTGACAGGGTTACCGCAGTGGCGGTAACGATGTGAAAACTGCGCATAGTGTAAGAGGGAACCGCACCATCAGCTTAACTATTCACATGAATTAAATTAATGGATAACGGCGAAATTACTAATGATGAGAGCGCAATCTCACTTTAAGTATATACGCTATCTCAGAGGGTGGATTGCACAGGGAAACTGGCTGTCGCGGGCCTGGTGGCCATCGCGTCAGCCGTGAGCAGGAAGGCTAGGGTTTAATGCCGATTTGCAGGGCCAGTTCGCGAATAATACCGGCGGTCATGCCCCAGACAAAATAGTGCTGATACCACGACAGCCAGACACGATGCGAATTCCCGCGGCGGTGGATATCCAGCGGGTGATAGCGGCCTAAGCTTAATGCTTCAGCAAGCGGCATTTCGAACACCGCCGACACTTCATCCTGGCTGGCATGATAGTGCAGGTCAGGCGGAATAATGCCGACCACCGGCGTAACCTGAAAACCGGTGACGCTATCGACCGGCGGCAGAACGCCGATAATCTCCACCCGATCGGGAGGAATAGCGACCTCTTCCTGCGCCTCCCGTAGCGCGGCGGCAATCAGGGTGGCATCGGTGTTATCGACGGCTCCGCCGGGGAAGGCAACCTGGCCCGGGTGCTTGCGCAAGCGCGGCGATCGCTGCGTCAACAGCAGGCCGGGCTGCGGTCGACGAACGATGGGCACCAGCACCGCCGCCTGGCGCTGATTCAGCGCGCTGCGCGAGGGTTGCGGGCGCAGTAATTGAAAGCGAGAAAGAAAGTCGTCCAGCGCAAGGGCGTCATCCGCCATGGTCTAGCTCTCCAGTTGTTGCAAGATTCGATTAACTTTATCAAAGGTTTCCTGATACTCAGCGGCCTCTTCACTGTCGGCCACAATACCACCGCCGGCAGAACAGTATAGCGCTCCCTGGTACGCCGTCAGCGTGCGGATGGTAATACTGGTGTCCATATTGCCACACAGGCTGAGATAGCCGATACTGCCGCACCACGCGTTACGTCGCTGGGGTTCCAGTTCGTCAATGATCTGCATCGCCCGCACCTTAGGCGCGCCGGTAATGGAGCCGCCGGGGAACGCCGCACGCAACAGATCGCTGGCGTGAAGATGGGCCGGCAGCCTGGCGGTAATGGTGCTCACCAGATGATGCACCGCCGGGAAGGGTTCCACGACGAACAGTTCCGGAACCCGGACGCTACCGGGCTCGGCAACCCGGCCAATATCATTACGCATCAGGTCGACGATCATCAGGTTCTCAGCCCGGTCTTTTGGCGACCGGGCCAGTTTTTGTGCCTGCAGGGCATCCTGTTGCGGATCGGCCAGGCGCGGCAGCGTGCCTTTGATCGGGCGAGTCTGGATCTCACCTTGATGCAACTGGATGAAACGCTCCGGAGACAGGCTTAGCACGGCGCCGTCCTCGAGACGAATAAAGGCGCTGAACGGCGCGCGATTGGCACGATTTAATTGGCAAAACGCCTGCCACTCATCGCCGCGGTAGCTGGCCTGAAAACGTTGTGCCAGGTTGACCTGGTAACAGTCACCGCTGTGTAGCCAGGCCTGAACCTGGCGGAATTTCTCGCCATACTGCTCGCGGTTCATGTTTGAACGCCAGGCGGAGGTCAGGGCGAACGGCTCGGTGGGCGCGGCAGATTGCGCCTGGAGCCACTGCAGACGGGCATGCGGATCGCCGTAGCTAAGCAGCGAGACTTCCTGGCGCTGATGATCGACAATCAGCGCCCAGTCGTAGATCCCCACGGCCATATCAGGCAGGGCAATATCCGCCACGGCGTGTGTGGGCAGAGATTCAAAGTGCCGGCCGAGGTCATAACCGAACAGTCCCAACGCGCCGCCGAGGAACGGCAAATGGGGATGCGCCACAGGCGTTAATCCACGTTGATCCAGTTGCGTTTGTAACAGCGTCAGCGGATCTTGCGTCGACTGGATCCGGGTCCGGCCGTCATCGACTACGGTTGTCCCGCCGCACGTAAGCAGCGTGGCGCACGGATCGGCCACGATGATGTCAAAACGGTTATGGGGATGGTCGGCAAAACCGGAATGCAGCAGCATGGCCCATGGGGCGGTGCTTAACGGCGTAAAGTAGCGCTCGGCAGCATCCGGGTGCCAGGGCAGAGTAATAATAGCGGGGGACAACATCTTCCTCGATCCTAAGCGTTGCCGTCCTCTGGAATCTCAGATGGGCGGCATGAAATAATGACGCCACACAATGTAGCAGGAGTGAGTTATGTTTGCAGGTTTACCTTCGCTGAGCCACGAGCAGCAGCAAAAAGCGGTAGAGCGTATCCAGGAACTGATGTCCCAGGGGATGAGCAGCGGTGAAGCGATTTCGCTGGTCGCCAATGAACTGCGCGCCAGCCATACCGGTGATCGGATTGTGGCGCGCTTTGAAGATGAAGACGAAGACGAATAATTACAGTGCGGCGATAATTTTAATTTCGACTTTGTATTCCGGCTTCATTAAGGCGGCCTGGACGGTGCAGCGCACCGGGGCATGGCCGGCCACAACCCACGCGTCCCACGCATGGTTCATCGCCGCGAAATCGCTTTTATCCGCAAGGAAGATGGTGGCATCAAGAATACGCGACTTGTTGCTGCCCTGTTTTTCCAGCACGGCGTCAATTTGTGCCAGGGTGTTCGCGGTTTGCTCAAACGCATCCGCTTCGAGGTTTGCCGGCACGCCGGTGTAGTAAATGGTCTGGTTGTGAATTACTACATCAGACCAGCGGGCTTCAGCATCGATACGCGTAATTGTCATTATCATTTCCTTGGTTTCATTCCATCAGACTGCGGGCAAGACTGCCATAATGTGCCGCTTGCGTCACTACCCGGACTGGTGAAAAGGTCTGCTGCCTGACATAATCACTGTCCAAATCACCAGGGGGTATTGTGATCGACGATTTTGCAGCAGACGGCCAGTTGGCCAAAGCGATTCCCGGATTCAAACCACGCGAACCGCAGCGCCAGATGGCGATCGCGGTGGCTGAGGCCATCCAACAGGCGCAGCCGCTGGTGGTGGAAGCGGGGACCGGTACCGGCAAGACGTACGCCTATCTGGCGCCTGCGCTGCGGGCCAATAAGAAGGTGATTATCTCCACCGGTTCGAAAGCGCTGCAGGATCAACTGTACAGTCGTGACCTGCCGACGGTAGCAAAAGCACTGAAGTTCACCGGCAAACTGGCGCTGCTTAAAGGGCGCTCGAACTACCTGTGTCTTGAACGCCTGGAGCAGCAGACCCTGGCCGGCGGCGATCTCCCGGTGCAAACCCTGAGTGATGTTATTTTGCTGCGTTCGTGGTCAAACCAAACCCTTGATGGCGATATCAGCACCTGCGTCAGCGTTGCCGAAGATTCTCAGGCCTGGCCGCTGGTCACCAGCACCAACGATAACTGTCTCGGCAGCGACTGCCCGGTGTATCAGGACTGCTTTGTCGTCAAAGCGCGTAAAAAAGCGATGGATGCCGATGTGGTGGTGGTGAACCATCACCTGTTCCTCGCCGATATGGTGGTGAAAGAGAGTGGCTTCGCCGAGCTTATCCCTGAGGCGGAAGTGATGATCTTCGATGAAGCCCATCAGCTTCCCGACATCGCCAGCCAGTATTTTGGCCAGTCGCTCTCCAGCCGCCAGCTGGTGGATCTGGCAAAAGACATCACCATTGCCTATCGCACCGAGCTGAAAGATACCCAGCAGCTGCAAAAATGCGCCGATCGCCTGGCCCAGAGCGCGCAGGATTTTCGTCTGCAGCTCGGGGATCCCGGCTACCGGGGCAATCTGCGCGATCTGCTGGCGGACAGTCATATCCAGCGCGCGCTGTTGCTGCTCGATGATGCGCTTGAGCTCTGTTATGACGTGGCGAAACTGTCGCTTGGCCGCTCGGCGCTGCTTGATGCGGCTTTTGAACGCGCCACGGTTTATCGTGCCAGGCTGAAACGCCTGAAAGAGATTAACCAGCCGGGCTTTAGCTACTGGTACGAATGCACTTCCCGTCATTTTACCCTGGCGCTCACCCCGCTGACCGTGGCGGAAAAATTCAAAGAGGTCATGGCGCAAAAATCAGGCAGCTGGATTTTTACCTCGGCCACGCTGTCGGTGAATGACGATCTGCACCACTTCACCGCGCGCCTCGGCATTGAAGAGGCGCAATCGCTGCTGTTGCCCAGTCCTTTTGATTACGCCCACCAGACGTTGCTCTGTGTGCCGCGCAATCTCCCGCTGCCCAACCAACCTGGGGCGGCGCGTCATCTGGCGGCGATGCTTAAACCGCTGATTGAAGCGAACGACGGGCGCTGCTTTATGCTGTGCACCTCACACGCGATGATGCGCGACCTGGCCGAACAGTTTCGCGCCACCATGACGTTGCCGGTACTGCTGCAGGGCGAAACCAGCAAAGGCCAGCTGTTGCAGCAGTTCGTCAGTGCCGGCAACGCGTTGCTGGTGGCGACCAGCAGCTTCTGGGAAGGGGTGGATGTGCGCGGCGATGCGTTGTCGCTGGTGATCATTGATAAACTGCCGTTTACCTCGCCGGACGATCCGTTGCTGAAAGCACGGATGGAAGATTGCCGCCTGCGCGGTGGCGATCCCTTCGACGAAGTACAGCTACCCGATGCGGTTATTACCCTTAAACAGGGAGTAGGGCGTTTGATCCGTGATATCGACGACCGTGGCGTACTGGTGATTTGCGATAACCGTCTGGTGATGCGTCCCTACGGCGCGGTGTTCCTGGCCAGCCTCCCGCCAGCGCCGCGAACCCGCGATATCCGCCGGGCCGTGCGTTTTCTCGCCGTACCGCCAGCGAGGTAATCTGGCGCAAAATGTGGTAAGCTGCGCGCCATTTTGTCAATCTGCTATAGCGAGAGCGCGACAACCCATGCGAATTTTGGCTATCGATACCGCCACGGAGGCCTGCTCCGCGGCGCTGTGGAATGATGGCACTCTTTGTGCTCATTTCGAAATTTGTCCCCGTGAACACACTCAACGTATTCTGCCGCTGGTGCAGGATGTCCTGACGGAAAGCAAACTGTCGCTGACTGACCTCGACGCGCTGGCCTTTGGCCGCGGTCCTGGCAGTTTTACCGGTGTGCGTATTGGGATCGGTATCGCGCAAGGACTGGCGCTGGGGGCCGAACTGCCAATGATCGGCGTATCGACGCTGGCGACTATGGCGCAGGGCGCATGGCGTAAAACCGGGGCGACCCGTGTACTGGCGGCTATTGATGCGCGTATGGGCGAAGTCTACTGGGCCGAATACCAGCGTGATGAGCAGGGCGTCTGGCACGGTGAAGAAAGTGAAGCCGTGCTGAAACCTGAAGCCGTCAGCGAACGTCTGCAGCAGCTCGAAGGCGACTGGGCGACCGTAGGGACCGGCTGGCAAGCATGGCCCGATCTGGCTAAGGACTCAGCGCTGACGTTAACCGATGGTGAGATTACGCTGCCGACAACAGAAGACATGCTGCCGCTGGCCTGCGTGCTGCTTGCCAGTGGCAAAACCGTTGCCGTAGAGAAAGCCGAACCGGTTTATTTGCGTAACGAAGTGGCGTGGAAGAAACTTCCTGGCCGAGGATGAATCTCAGTAATCATAAGACTGAGAGAAGGAGTCGCATCATGGCGGGTCAAAACAAAGCAGTACGTTGGTTATTAGCGGGCGCGGTTGTCGTTGCGTTAAGTGGGTGCGTTTCCGTGCCGGATGCCATTAAAGGCACCAGCCCGACGCCACAGCAAGATTTAGTCCGGGTGATGGCTGCGCCGCAGCTGTATGTTGGCCAGGAAGCTCGTTTTGGCGGCAAAGTTGTCAATATTCAGAACCAGCAGGGCAAAACCCGGCTGGAAATTGCGACGGTCCCGCTGGACAGCGGCGCCCGGCCGGAGCTGAATGAGCCTTCGCGCGGGCGTATATACGCCGATGTGAATGGCTTCCTCGACCCGGTAGATTTCCGCGGCCAACTGGTCACCGTCGTCGGCCCGATTACCGGGGTGGTGGACGGCAAAGTCGGCAGCACACCGTATAAATTTATGCTGATGAATGCGACCGGCTACAAGCGCTGGAACGTCGTGCAGCAGGTGGTGATGCCGCCGCAGCCGATTGACCCGTGGATGATCGGTCCGCGCCCCTGGGCTTACGGTTATGGCGGCTGGGGCTGGTACAACCCAGGCCCTGCAGAAGTCAGAAATGTCGTAACTGAATGATTTTGAAGTTTTTGTAAGCCAGATGAAACAGCGGCTTGTCCGCTGTTTCGCTATTTCTGGCCTGATAAGAAAAATAAATAGTGACGCGCTTCGCAACCTGTAAAACGCCTAATTAATAAACTGGTACGCTGAGTTAATATAATGTTAACAGAATGTTTGTTGATCAGGGGCTGTGATGACGACGAATAACTATTTCAGAGGTGATGCAGTGAAAAAGGTTTGGCTAAACCGTTATCCCGCCGATGTTCCGGCGGAGATAAATCCTGACCGCTATCAATCCCTGGTTGAATTATTTGAACACGGCACCGCGCGCTACGCCGACCAACCGGCGTTTATCAATATGGGCGAGGTAATGACCTACCGTAAGCTGGAAGAGCGCAGTCGGGCTTTCGCCGCTTACCTTCAGCAGGGGCTGGGGCTGCAAAAGGGCGACCGCGTCGCGCTGATGATGCCAAACCTGCTGCAATATCCGATTGCGCTGTTCGGTATTCTCCGTGCTGGGATGATCGTGGTGAACGTCAACCCGCTGTATACCCCGCGCGAGCTTGAGCATCAGCTGAATGACAGCGGGGCGGCGGCCATTGTGATCGTCTCCAACTTTGCCCACACCCTGGAGAAAGTGGTTGATAAAACCCAGGTGAAGCATGTGATCCTGACCCGGATGGGCGATCAGCTCTCGACGGCAAAAGGCACGCTGGTCAATTTCGTGGTCAAGTACATCAAACGGCTGGTGCCGAAGTACCACCTGCCTGATGCCATCTCTTTCCGTAGTGCGCTGCATAACGGCTATCGGATGCAGTATATCAAGCCGGAAATTGTCTCTGAGGATCTGGCTTTCCTGCAGTACACTGGCGGCACCACCGGCGTGGCCAAAGGGGCGATGCTGACCCACCGTAACATGTTGGCCAACCTTGAACAGGTTAATGCGACCTACGGCCCGCTACTGCACCGTGGCAAAGAGTTTGTCGTCACCGCGCTCCCGCTGTACCACATCTTTGCGCTGACCATGAACTGCCTGCTGTTTATTGAGCTTGGCGGGCAGAACCTGCTGATTACCAACCCACGTGACATTCCGGGTCTGGTGAAGGAGCTGGCAAAGTACCCGTTCACCGCAATGACCGGGGTGAATACGCTGTTCAATGCTTTGCTGAACAACAAAGAGTTTCAGCAGCTTGATTTCTCCTCGCTGCACCTTTCTGCCGGCGGCGGAATGCCGGTGCAGCAGGTGGTTGCCGAACGCTGGGTCAAACTCACCGGGCAGTATCTGCTGGAAGGCTACGGCCTGACCGAGTGCGCGCCACTGGTCAGCGTGAACCCGCATGATATTGACTATCACAGTGGTAGCATCGGCTTGCCGGTACCGTCGACCGAAGTAAAACTGGTGGATGATGACGACAACGAAGTGCCACTGGGTTCGCCTGGCGAGCTGTGCGTGAAAGGGCCTCAGGTGATGCTGGGCTACTGGCAGCGTCCGGATGCCACCGACGAAATCATCAAAGACGGTTGGTTGCACACCGGCGACATCGCGGTGATGGATGATGAGGGCTTTATGCGCATTGTCGATCGTAAAAAAGACATGATTCTGGTCTCCGGCTTCAACGTTTACCCGAACGAAATTGAAGAGGTGGTGATGCAGCACTCTGGGGTTCAGGAAGTGGCTGCCGTCGGTGTACCGTCAGGAAGCAGCGGCGAAGCGGTGAAGATTTTCGTGGTCAAAAAAGACGCGACGCTGACCGAAGAGGCGCTGGTGACGTTCTGTCGCCGCCATCTGACGGGCTATAAAGTTCCGAAACTGGTTGAATTTCGTGATGAGCTGCCAAAATCCAATGTTGGAAAAATTTTACGGCGAGAACTGCGTGACGAAGCGCGCGCTAAAGTAGACAATAAAGCCTAAGGTATACAAGAGTCGCCAGACGCCGGCCACGCCGGCGTTTTTTATGGGCGCAAGTTAAGAGAGCATGATGTGAACTATCAGATGATCACCACCGACGATGAGCTACGCGCCATCTGTGAAGCGGCAAGCGGAGCACCGGCGATTGCGCTGGATACCGAATTTGTCCGTACCCGCACCTATTACCCGCAACTGGGTCTGCTCCAGCTGTTCGACGGCGAACAGGTTTCACTCATCGACCCGTTGACCATCACCGACTGGGCGCCGATGCGCGAGTTATTGCTGAATCAGCAGGTCACCAAATTCCTGCACGCGGGTAGTGAAGATCTGGAAGTGTTCCTTAACACCTTTAATCTGATGCCACAGCCGTTGATTGATACCCAGATTCTGGCAGCCTTTTGCGGTCGCCCGATGTCCTGGGGGTTTGCCTCGATGGTCGAGGAGTACTCGGGCGTTGCGCTAGACAAGAGCGAATCGCGGACCGACTGGCTCGCCCGCCCGCTGACTTCACGTCAGTGCGATTATGCTGCCGCGGATGTCTGGTACCTTCTGCCCATCGCCAGCAAACTGATGGCGGAAACCGAAGCCGCTGGCTGGCTGGACGCCGCGCTGGACGAATGTCGTCTGATGCAGCAGCGCCGTCAGGAAGTGCAGGACCCGGCTCAGGCGTGGCGCGATATCGGCAACGCCTGGCAGTTGCGTACCCGGCAGCTTGGCTGTCTGCAGCTGCTGGCAGAGTGGCGTTTACGTAAAGCGCGCGATCGCGATATGGCGGTGAATTTTGTCGTTCGCGAAGAGCATCTGTGGAACGTCGCCCGCTATATGCCGGGGAGCCTCGGCGAGCTGGACAGCCTCGGGCTTTCCGGCAGCGAGATTCGTTTCCATGGCAAAACGCTGATTAGCCTGGTGGAGAAAGCCCAGCAGCTGCCTGAATCGGCGCTGCCGGAGCCGCTGCAAAACCTGATTGATATGCCGGGCTACCGCAAAGTCTTTAAAGAGATTAAAGCGCTGGTGCAGGAAGTGAGTACCGAGACGGGGCTGAGTGCGGAGCTGCTGGCATCCAGACGGCAGATTAACCAGTTGCTGAACTGGCACTGGCAGTTGAAGAGTGGGGCGACCTTGCCTGAACTGATTTCCGGCTGGCGTAGCGATTTGATGGCCGATCGTCTGAAAGCGTTGCTGAGCGAATACCCACGCTAAGCTCCAGTCAGGCCACAGCAAATAGCCCGGATGCGTTATCCGGGCTTATTTTTTAACCGGCCCGCTAGCGTAAGGCTACCGGGTGAATCCAGCGTCAGGGCTTCGACTCTTCCGGTTCTGGTAAAGTCACGTTGAGCTCCAGAATCGAAATATCACCATCCCGTTGTTCCAACTGGACGCTGACCATTTCCGGGTCAATCTGCACATACTTACAGATCACTTCCAGAATATCTTTGCGTAACTGCGGCAGATAGTGTGGTTCAGCATCGCCGCGGCGACGTTCGGCGACGATGATTTGCAGGCGCTCTTTCGCAATATTGGCCGTGTTCTTTTTCCGCGAGAGAAAAAAGTCGAGTAATGCCATAATTTATCCTCCGAACAGGCGTTTGAGGAAACCTTTCTTCTCTTCTTCAATGAAGCGGAAAGGACGTTCTTCTCCGAGCAGACGTTCAACCGTATCGGCATAGGCCTTGCCTGCGTCTGATGCATCATCCAGAATCACCGGCTCACCCTGGTTTGAAGCGCGCAGCACGGACTGATCTTCCGGAATCACGCCTACCAGATTGATACGCAGAATTTCCAGAACGTCTTCCATGCTCAGCATGTCGCCTTTATTGACGCGGCCTGGGTTGTAGCGCGTCAGCAGCAGGTGTTCTTTGATCGGCTCTTCGCCATTTTCCGCACGGCGGGATTTAGACGCGAGAATGCCGAGAATACGGTCGGAGTCACGAACGGAGGAGACTTCCGGGTTAGTGGTGATGATGGCTTCGTCGGCAAAATAGAGCGCCATCAGGGCACCGGTTTCGATGCCTGCTGGTGAGTCGCAGACCACGAAATCGAAATTCATTTTTTTCAGTTCTTCGAGAACTTTATCTACGCCTTCCCGGGTCAACGCATCTTTATCACGCGTCTGGGATGCCGGGAGGATGTAGAGATTCTCGGTGCGTTTATCTTTGATTAACGCCTGGTTCAGTGTCGCATCGCCCTGAATCACGTTGACGAAGTCATAAACCACCCGACGCTCGCAGCCCATGATCAGGTCGAGATTACGCAGGCCGATATCGAAGTCGATAACGACGGTCTTCTTTCCCTTCTGAGCCAAACCAGTAGCGATGGCCGCGCTGGAGGTGGTCTTGCCAACGCCCCCTTTACCCGAAGTCACAACAATAATGCGTGCCATAGAAATTCCTTGTTAAAAAGGGACTAACTCAATGGTTGAATAGTCAAAGCGCTGTCACCCAAACGCAGGCGCGCCGCTTTGCCATAAAATTCGGCCGGGATGTTATCGCTCAGCCAGTATTCCCCCGCGATGGACACCAGTTCCGCCGTGAGATTTGAACAAAATATTTGTGCTTCTCTATCGCCACTCGCGCCCGCAAGCGCACGTCCTCGCATCATGCCATATACATGGATATTACCGTCGGCAATAAGTTCCGCGCCGGCACTCACATGGTTTGTAACAATCAGATCACAGTTTGGTGCATAAATGCGCTGACCGGAACGTACCGGCAGATCAATTAAACGCGTTTTTGTGACCGGAGTAACAACTGGCGGTGGCGCAACCGGCTCTGGTGGCGCCTGACGGGGCATTTTCTCTTTCCCTTCCGTCAGTAAGGGAATGCCGGTGCGGTCGATTTCCGTTTTTAGCCGGGGGATTTTGCATCCACTCACGCCCATAATCCGTAAACCGGTGCTCGCGATAGCCTCATGCATGACGCGCCAGTCAAGGTCGTTTTCGACATTGCTGATGTTCACCACCACGGGGGCATGACGTAAAAAAGCGGGAGCCTGGGCGATTTTGTCTTCTAACGCCTGACGAATAATTTCGGGATTTGCATCGTGCAAATGAACGACAGATAAGGTGAAGCTACTGCCCTTAAGTTCGATTGGCGTATTTGACATCCTGGCCTTACTCAATTTGCTGTTTATCACTCGCCGAAGTGCGGTGATATTCCGAAGACTAAAAGGCATGTTATAGTCACTGATATATTGAGGCAAGTGACCACGGGTCTAATTCCGAGTAAAACTATGTTTTGTGTGATCTATCGAAGTGCCAAACGCGAACAAACCTATTTATATGTCGAAAAAAAGGACGATTTCTCTCGCGTTCCTGCTGAACTGCTTTCAAGCTTCGGTACGCCACAACTGACTATGCTGTTACCGCTTGACGGGCGTAAGCAACTCGCCGGCGCTGACCTGGAAAAAGTCAAACAGGCGCTAACCGATCAGGGCTATTATCTGCAACTTCCTCCTCCGACTGAAAATCTACTGAAGAAACACCTGGCGGAACAGGGGAATAAATCTGATTAACCCACTGAGGGGAAATAATGTACCAACATCATAACTGGCAGGGAGCATTACTGGATTATCCGGTAAGCAAAGTGGTTTGTGTGGGCAGTAACTATGCCAACCACATCAAGGAAATGGGCAGTGTCATGCCGGAAGAACCGGTGCTGTTTATTAAACCTGAGACGGCGCTATGCGATATCCGTCAGCCGCTGGTGCTCCCTGAAGGTTTGGGTTCGGTGCACCATGAAGTGGAACTGGCGGTGCTGATTGGCGGCACGCTGCGCCAGGCAACGGACGATCACGTGCTGAAAGCGATTGCCGGCTACGGCGTCGCGCTGGATCTGACGCTGCGCGACCTGCAGGGCAAAATGAAAAAAGCGGGTCAACCGTGGGAAAAGGCCAAGGGCTTTGATAACTCTTGTCCGGTTTCCGGTTTTATCCCGGCGGCGGAGTTTCACGCTGACCCACAAAATACGGCGTTGAGCCTGAAAGTGAATG
The DNA here is from genome assembly GCF_051131735.1 of Klebsiella sp. B345. NCBI lineage: Bacteria > Pseudomonadati > Pseudomonadota > Gammaproteobacteria > Enterobacterales > Enterobacteriaceae > Klebsiella > Klebsiella sp. B345. The sequence continues at coordinate 1,032,978 of NZ_CP180443.1, read as the reverse complement.
GCGAGATTCGCCAGCAGGGGACCACGGCCGATATGATCCATAAAATCGTGCCGCTGATCGCCTACATGTCACGTTTCTTTACCCTGAAGGCCGGAGACATCATCCTGACCGGGACGCCAGAAGGTGTCGGCCCGCTCAGTAACGGTGATGAACTGGAAGTGGGTTTCAACGGGCTTACGCTCTCCACCCGCGTGCTGTAACGTCCTCTTGCCGCCTTCACGGGCGGCAAAACTTGCATCAGTGTGCCAGACTGGTTATAAGGTGCACCCTGAATTGCAATGACGGACATCCCCCTATGAGCGAACAACCTTTCTGGCAGCACAAGACACTTGATGAAATGACCGACGCAGAGTGGGAATCTCTGTGCGACGGCTGCGGACAGTGCTGCCTGCATAAGCTGATGGATGAGGATACCGATGAAATATATTTCACCAACGTTGCCTGTCGTCAGTTAAATATCAAAACCTGCCAGTGTCGTAACTATGAGCGACGCTTCGAGTATGAACCCGACTGCATTAAGCTGACGCGCGACAACCTGCCGACTTTCGAATGGCTGCCGCCAAGTTGCGCCTACCGTCTGCTGGCTGAAGGGAAAACGCTGCCGCACTGGCACCCGCTGCTGAGCGGCTCGAAAGCGGCGATGCATGGCGAGCGTATCTCGGTGCGGCATATCGCGGTGAAAGAATCCACCGTGGTTGACTGGCAGGATCATATTTTAAATAAGCCTGACTGGGCGCAGTGATATCCCCCGAATTTTCATAATATAACCCCGCTACTACGCGGGGTTTTTGTTTTGTCATACATATCCAGGTGGTAACATATTTCCAGTTAAAATCACTGGAAATATAAGATGAAGAAAATCTTTCTCCTGGCTTTGAGTGGGCTGCTGCTCAGCGGATGTTCGGCCAAATATCAATCGGCAGAAGTCACCAAAAGTACGGAGCTGTTGATGAAAAATAAGGCCGTCGTTATTGCACAACCGGAAAATGGTGTGTATCAGACCACGGTCTATAACGGCTCCGGGGCGACATCAGCGCAGGCCGTCCTCGCCGCGTTTTCGCTCTACACCGATAATGCGTCCGTGGTACCAGCGTGTTCAACTTTGAGCTGCTTGAAAGAAAAGCACACGCTCCCCGAGGGGTATTACGTGGTTCCTCAGATTCTTCACTGGGAGGATCGGGCAACCGAATGGTCCGGTATTCCGGATAAAATTGAGCTAAAAATAACCGTCTATAACTCAGCAACGGATCGCGTGGTTGCTTCATCTATTCTGAGCGGAAAAAGCAAGTGGATGACGTTTGGAGGCGATCACCCTCAAGATCTGCTACCTCAGCCGATTAATCGTTATGTAGCGAGTCTGTACTAGATATTTTGCCCAGTAGCCTGCAATTACAGCAGGTTACTGGGGGGCCTGGTATTCCCTGCCGAATGAAAACACGGCGGACCAGGGTCAGGCTTTCTTCGCGTGGAACAGCCCGCTTTCACCGTCGGCGTCATCTTCGACCCAAAAGTTAATATTGAACTGTGCATCATCGCTTAGCTCAATACGGTGCCAGTATTGCGGCGGGCTGGTCGCGAACTGACCGGCATTGATGACCACTTTCACCTCTGGCTCCGTTGCCTGTTCATCGGCGAAACCGTAATAGGTTACCGTCCCCTCCATCACGCATAGCTGACCGAAAACACCCGCAGCGGTGTTGTGATGTGTCAGCAGGGCGGCAGGAACATTTTGTTTGGTAAAAAATGGGGTGGAGCGTTTTACTTTCCAGTTAGCGGGAATTCGCAAATGAGACATCATGTGCTCCTTAGTTAATGTATATAAGATGTATTTAATATGCATCTTTAAGGTGGAAGGGTCAACTCGCGGGCAAAAAAAACGCTCCCGAAGGAGCGCTTTATCAGCAATCAGTCTTAGCGACCGAAGAGATCGCGTTTTTTCGGTTTGAAAGGCTGGGCAATCAGGACCAGTACGCCTACGATCAGGTAGGCGGCGAAGATCCCCACCAGCCACTGCGGCATTTCCAGCGTCAGAAACTCCCACTGACGAACGGAGCAGTCGCCGCTGGCCACGAACATCTGCGGTATCCATTTATCAAGCGGCAGCCACGTCGGGAAGCGGGCGGCGAAATCACAGGTCTGGAACGGGGAAGGGTGCAGCTGAATCATCGTGTGCTCCCATGCCAGTTGCAGGCCTCGCAGCGCGCTGTACAGCCAGATAACCAACGCCACATAACGCAGCGGTGTTTTCGGCGCGATAGCACCGACAATCCCGGCGCCCATAATGCCCAATAGCGCACAGCGTTCGTAAATACACATCACGCAAGGTTGCAGCAACATCACGTGCTGGAACCATAACGCGACTAACTCAAGAGCGAACGCGGTTAACGCCATCAGGAGCCAGGCTCCGCGTCCCCTTGAGCACTGGTTTAAATATCGCAACATATGTCTTTTCCCTGGAACATGCTAAATCATGGCAGTGTAAACGAAAACCGAACCGACGCCAGCAGCTAGTCGGAAATTAATACGAAAAGAATCGTAGCCATTTGCCTGTATGCGGCAAATGGCCAGTCGGATCTTAAGGGAGTACCGGTGTGACGAGCCAATGGTGATCGAGCATCCACTGGGTCGCGGGCATTAGAGTGTATTCAACACACAGCAGTCCCACCAGCGTCATCACCACGGTGTAAGGCAGTGCCATCCACACCATACGGCCGTAGGAGAGGCGAATCAGCGGCGCCAGGGCGGAGGTCAGCAGGAACAGAAATGCGGCCTGACCATTCGGCGTCGCCACAGAGGGCAGGTTGGTACCGGTGTTGATCGCCACCGCCAGCAGTTCAAACTGCGGCAGGCTGATCACGCCGTGCTGAAGGGCGGTTTTGGCTTCATTGATGTACACCGTCCCGACGAAAACGTTATCGGAAATGGACGACAGCAGGCCGTTGAACAGGTAGAACAGCGACAGCTGGGCGTGAGGCGACGCCTGAAGCACAAACTGAATCACCGGCGTAAAGAGATGCTGGTCGATAATCACCGCCACCACCGCGAAAAATACGGTCAGCAGGGCAGTGAACGGCAGCGCCTCGGTAAAGGCTTTGCCAATGGCGTGCTCATCGGTGACGCCGGTGAGGCTGGTTGCCAGAATGATCACCGATAACCCTACCAGGCCCACTTCTGCCAGATGCATCGCCAGGGCAATCACCAGCCAGATACCGATAATTCCCTGGGCAATCAGACGCAGGCGGTCCTGGCGGGTGCGTTGCTGGGTACTGCGATCGTCAAAATCTTGTAGCACCTTACGTACCGCCGGCGGCAGCGGCTCGCCATAGCCGAACAGCTTCCATTTTTCCAGCAACAGGCAGGTCAGCAGGCCGCAGATCATCACCGGCAACGTCACCGGGGACATGCGTAAAAAGAACTCACCGAAGTGCCAGCCCGCCGCTTTGGCAATAATCAGGTTTTGTGGTTCGCCGACCATGGTCATCACACCACCCAGGGCGGTGCCGACGCCGGCATGCATCATCAGGCTGCGCAGAAAGCCACGGAACTGTTCCAGCACGTCGCGATAGTGCTGGTCGATATGGCTGTCGTCTAGCATATCGTTATCATCCGGGCGCGCGGAGGCCACGCGATGGTAGATGCCATAGAAACCGACCGCGACACTTATCACCACCGCCACGACGGTTAATGCATCAAGGAAAGCAGAGAGGAAAGCTGCCGCCAGACAAAAAGCGAGCGACAGCAGCATCTTGCTCCGAATCCCTAGCAGCAAACGGGTAAAGATAAACAGCAGCAGCTGCTTCATGAAGTAGATACCCGCCACCATAAACATCAGCAGCAGCAGTACCTCAAGGTTACTGGCGATCTCGTCGCGAATATGTTCGGGGCTGGTCATGCCGATAAACACGGCTTCAATCGCCAGCAGGCCTCCCGGCAGCAGTGGGTAGCACTTCAGCGCCATGGCAAGGGTGAAGATAAACTCAACCACCAGCATCCACCCGGCAATGAAAGGGTCGAAATAAAAGGCCAGTGGGTTAATGAGTAAAACGATCAGCAGCGTTAGCTTATACCAGTCCGGTGACTGACCAAGAAAATTGCGCCATAGTGCGCGGCCGTACGATATTTCCACGACAGACATCCTTCCCGTCAATTTAATGACATGATTTTGCACGTAACTATGTGCAAGATTACCAGTTGAGCAAAATGAGAAGCAACTTTCTTCGCCTCGCGTTCCGGGAATGCATTCTGTGACGGAAGGCGGAAAATGAAACAGCGAACCCTTTTTAATTACCTCGTGGCGCTATCTGCCCTATAACGGCTCTGGTATGATGAGTAGAATTTGCAACGCTGTGTAATGGAAATCTAACTATGGTCATTAAGGCGCAAAGCCCTGCGGGTTTCGCGGAAGAGTACATTATTGAGAGTATCTGGAATAATCGTTTCCCCCCAGGCACCATCCTCCCTGCTGAACGTGAACTTTCTGAACTGATCGGTGTGACCCGCACGACCTTACGCGAAGTGTTGCAGCGTCTGGCCCGTGACGGCTGGTTAACCATCCAGCACGGTAAGCCGACGAAGGTGAATAATTTCTGGGAAACATCCGGGCTGAATATCCTCGAAACTCTGGCGCGTCTTGATCATGACAGCGTTCCACAGCTGATTGATAATCTGCTGTCGGTGCGGACCAACATCTCCACCATTTTCATCCGTACCGCTTTCCGCCAGCATCCTGAAGATGCGCTGAAAGTGCTTGCCAGCGCGCGTGAGGTCGAAGACCACGCTGACGCGTTTGCCGACCTGGATTACAACATTTTCCGCGGCCTGGCGTTTGCCTCTGGCAACCCGATCTACGGGCTGATCATCAACGGGATGAAAGGCCTGTATACCCGCATCGGCCGCCACTATTTTGCCAACCCGGAAGCCCGCAGCCTGGCGCTCGGTTTCTACCACCAGTTGACAAAAATATGTGAAGAAGGGCAGCACGAGCAGGTTTACGAAATCGTCCGTCGCTACGGTCATGACAGCGGCGAAATCTGGCATCGGATGCAGAAAACCATGCCGGGCGATCTCGTGATCGGCATGCGCTAACTGTCGCAGACTCCTGAACAAAAACGCCCGGCGATGAGCCGGGCGTTTTTGTTTGCTGCGTCAGCGCCTGTTACAGCGAATTCGGGCGCGGCGGGCTGCGTTCCAGCAGTTCGATGCTGCCATCGGCATTTTGTTGCTCCAACAGGATATCAAACCCCCACAGGCGATGAACGTGCTTGAGCACTTCCCGACGCCCTTTATCCAGCGGTGCGCGGTTATGCGGCACGTAGCGCAGCGTCAGGGAACGATCGCCACGCAGGTCGACGCTCCAGACCTGAATATTCGGCTCCAGGTTGCTGAGATTGTACTGAGCGGACAGCTTCGCGCGAATCTCACGATATCCCTCTTCGTTGTGGATCGCCGAAATCTCCAGATAGTTGTTATGATCGTCATCCAGTACCGTAAAGAAGCGGAAATCACGCATAATTTTCGGCGACAGGAACTGACTGATAAAACTCTCATCTTTAAAATCACGCATTGCAAAATGCAGCGTTTCCAGCCAGTCGGAACCGGCAATGTCCGGGAACCAGTAACGATCCTCTTCGGTCGGAGATTGGCAAATACGTTTGATATCCTGGAACATGGCGAAGCCAAGCGCATACGGGTTAATCCCGTTATACCACTGGCTGTTATAGGGCGGCTGGAACACCACGTTAGTGTGGCTGTGCAAGAACTCCAGCATAAAGCGCTCGGTCACTTTCCCTTCATCATACAGATGGTTGAGGATGGTGTAGTGCCAGAAGGTCGCCCAGCCTTCGTTCATCACCTGGGTCTGTTTCTGCGGGTAAAAATACTGGCTGACCTTACGCACAATACGCAGGATCTCGCGCTGCCACGGCTCCAGCAACGGCGCGTTTTTCTCCATAAAGTACAGCAGGTTTTCCTGCGGCTCTGACGGATAGCGACGGGCGGATTCGATGGTCTTCTCTTCTTCGCGCTTCGGCAGGGTTCGCCACAGCATATTCACCTGACTTTGCAGATACTCTTCCCGGCTTTTCTGCCGCGCTTTCTCCTCCTGCAACGAGATTTTCTGCGGACGTTTGTAGCGATCGACGCCGTAGTTCATCAGGGCATGGCAGGAGTCGAGCAGCTTCTCGACCTCATCAACGCCATAGCGCTCTTCGCAGTCGGTAATGTATTTGCGGGCAAAAATCAGGTAGTCAATGATGGAGCTGGCGTCGGTCCAGCTGCGGAACAGATAGTTATTTTTGAAGAAGGAGTTATGCCCGTAGCAGGCGTGGGCCATCACCAGCGCCTGCATGGTAATGGTGTTCTCCTCCATCAGATAGGCGATGCAGGGGTTAGAGTTGATGACAATCTCATAGGCCAGGCCCTGCTGACCGTGCTTATAAGCCTGTTCGGTTTCGATGAATTTCTTACCGAACGACCAGTGTGGGTAGTTGATGGGCATACCGACGCTGGAGTAGGCATCCATCATCTGTTCGGAGGTAATGACTTCGATTTGGTGTGGATAGGTGTCGAGACGATACAGCTTCGCTACCCGGTCAACCTCGGCAAGGTAGGTTTCCAACAGTTCAAAAGTCCAGTCGGGTCCATCGCTTAAACGAGTGGTGTCCCTGTTCATGGAATCAATCGTAGCCATTAGCGCGCCCTCGTTGTAGGTGGCCCTCTCTGTGCGGAGAGCCTCCCAATAAGCATAGAACACTGCATGACAAACTGCGCCTGCGGACAATTTCTTTTCTTCGCGATTTAGCAATCTTAAAGGCCTGATCTCGGCTTATTTGCAGAATATTATTCTGAGTAAAAATGAAGTGCAGCAGGAGATAGTAAATCCATAGGGGCAGTGCTGGTGCGGTGTGCTGTGAGTTAAGTCACCATAAATAAAGCGTATGTTGAATAATATTTTCAACTGAGTTATCAATTTGTAATCAGATGATTGTTCTTTAACTATTACGGAGTCGCTATGCGAGTCGTCATACTGGGAAGTGGGGTCGTTGGGGTAGCGAGTGCCTGGTATTTAAGCCAGGCGGGACACGAGGTGACGGTCATTGAACGCCAGCCGGGTGCGGCGGAAGAGACCAGCGCCGCCAATGCCGGGCAAATTTCTCCAGGCTATGCGGCGCCGTGGGCAGCGCCTGGCGTGCCGTTGAAGGCCATCAAATGGATGTTCCAGCGCCACGCACCGCTGGCGATTGGCCTCGACGGTACGCCGTTCCAGCTGAAATGGATGTGGCAGATGCTGCGCAACTGCGATACCCGCCATTACATCGAGAACAAAGGGCGCATGGTGCGTCTGGCGGAGTACAGCCGTGACTGCCTGAAAGCGCTGCGTGAAACCACCGGTATCCAGTATGAAGGCCGTCAGGGTGGCACCCTGCAGCTGTTCCGTACCGAAAAACAGTATGAAAACGCCACCCGCGATATCGCGGTGCTGGAAGAGGCCGGGGTACCGTATCAGCTGCTGGAGGCGAAACGTCTGCTGGAAGTCGAGCCGGCGCTGGCGGAAGTGAGCCACAAGCTTACCGGCGGCCTGCGTCTGCCGAATGATGAAACCGGCGACTGTCAGCTGTTTACCACCCGGCTGGCAGCCATGGCGGAGCAGGCGGGCGTCACGTTCCGCTTTAATACCTCAGTTGATGCGCTGCTGTACGAAGGTGAGCAGATCGCCGGCGTAAAATGTGGCGATGAAATTATTAAAGGCGATGCCTACGTGATGGCCTTTGGCTCTTACTCCACCGCGATGCTGAAGGGGCTGGTGGATATTCCGGTCTATCCGCTGAAAGGCTATTCCCTGACTATTCCAATTGCCGAGGAAGACGGCGCGCCAGTATCGACTATCCTCGATGAGACATACAAAATCGCGATTACCCGTTTTGACCAACGCATTCGCGTCGGGGGCATGGCGGAAATCGTCGGTTTTAATAAAGAGCTGCTGAAACCGCGGCGCGAAACGCTGGAGATGGTGGTGCGCGATCTGTTCCCGCGCGGCGGTCATGTCGAACAGGCGACCTTCTGGACCGGGCTGCGCCCAATGACCCCAGACGGTACACCGGTCGTCGGGCGGACGCCGTATAAGAATTTATGGCTGAATACCGGGCATGGCACTCTGGGCTGGACCATGGCCTGCGGTTCCGGGCAGTTGCTCAGCGATTTGATTTCCGGCCGCACGCCGGCCATTCCGTATGATGACCTTGCCGTTGCACGCTACAGCCCCGGTTTTGTCCCGGCACGCGCGCAGCACCTGCACGGTGTGCATAACTAAGGAGTCTTCATGTCCCGTCCCGTACTGGCCAGCATTGATGTGTCGGCCTTGCGACAGAATTTGCAGATTGTCCGGCGAGCGGCTCCCACATCGCGCCTGTGGGCGGTGGTGAAAGCCAACGCCTATGGCCACGGGCTGTCGCGCGTGTGGAACGCGCTCAGCGGTGCCGATGGTTTTGCGATGCTCAACCTCGAAGAGGCGATCCTGCTGCGTGAGCATGGCTGGAAAGGGCCGATTCTGATGCTGGAAGGTTTCTTCCATGCCGATGAACTGGCATTGTTTGATAAGTACCGTCTGACCACCAGCGTTCACAGCAACTGGCAAATCAAGGCGCTCCAGCAGGCGAAGCTACACGCGCCGCTAGATATCTACGTCAAGGTTAACAGCGGCATGAATCGCCTCGGCTTTATGCCGGACCGGATCCACATCGTCTGGCAGCAGCTGCGGGCGCTGAGTAACGTCAGCGAAATGACGCTGATGTCGCATTTTGCCGATGCGGAAAATCCGCAGGGGATTATTGAGCCGATGCGGCGTATTGAGCAGGCGGCAGAGGGGCTGGACTGCCCACGTTCGCTGTCCAACTCCGCGGCGACCCTGTGGCATCCGGAAGCCCATTTTGATTGGGTCAGACCGGGAATTGTGCTGTATGGCGCTTCACCGTCCGGGCAGTGGCAGGATATTGCCAATAGCGGCCTCAAGCCGGTGATGACCCTCAGCAGCGAAATCATTGCCGTGCAGAACCTGAAAGCGGGAGATGCGGTGGGCTACGGTGGCTTATACCGGGCCTCTGGCGAGCAGCGCATCGGGATTGTGGCCTGCGGTTATGCCGACGGATATCCGCGTCTGGCACCGGGCAACACGCCGGTACTGGTCGACGGCGTGCGCACTACCACGGTAGGGCGCATATCGATGGATATGCTGGCGGTGGATTTAACGCCGTGCCCGCAGGCCGGCATCGGCGCGCCGGTGGAACTGTGGGGCAAAGAGATTAAAATTGACGATGTTGCCAGCGCCTGCGGCACCGTCGGCTACGAGTTAATGTGTGCGCTGGCGCCTCGCGTGCCGGTAGTGACAGGGTAACTTCCCCTAAGACGGCGCCTCCGTCGAACGTATATATCCAAAATAATTTGAGTTGCTTGTAGGCGGCAAAACCGTAAATCCCCAGGAGCTTACTCAGGTAAGTGACTGGGGTGAACGGGGGCAGCCAACAGCCAAGCAACTTGAAGGATGAAGGGTATAAGCCAGAATTTCAATCGGTTGCTGACATTCTGGCTTTTCCATCACCACGGTCAAAAAAACCAGCGCCTCAGGCCTGCCAACTGGCAAGAATGCCCATGACATGACTACAATGCACGTGCAAACAGCGTCGATTATGGGATAGCAATGATGAGTTTTGCCCGATACCTCAATAAAGCGGGTCTGACAGTCGCCTCGCTAATCAAAAAGATGGCGATTGGCCTGCTTATCATGGTGATCGTTTTTTTTGCCGGGCGAATTTACGAGACGCAGCGGGGGCCGGCACTGCATCCGTGGCACACCTGGTCCGCTGATGAAATGTCCGCCGCTGAGATTGATCGCACCACCTTCGCCGGGTATCAGGTGCGAGAAGCGGCGATTTTTCGCGATATGAAGACCGAGTTGACGGACAAGCTTGATGATGATGAAAAAACGTCGCTTAACCGTTTTTACGCGCACAGTCAGGTCTACCCGCAACAGTTTCAGCCAGACTGGAATCGCTCCTTTGTGCTGCTGCCTGAAGGGACGCCGCGCGGTGCCGCGGTGTTGCTGCATGGGTTGACGGACTCGCCCTACAGCGTGCGCTATCTGGCAACCGCCTACCAGCAACAGGGGTTCGTTGCCGTGGTACCGAGGCTGCCGGGGCACGGTACTGCGCCGGGATCGCTGACCGCCGTAGACTGGCAGCAGTGGCTGGCGACAACCCGACTGGCGGTGCGCGAAGCTACCCGGCTGGCCGGGGGAAAGGTGCCGTTGCATGTGATCGGCTATTCCAATGGCGGCGCGCTGGCGCTGAAATATGCGCTCGACGCGCTGGATGATAAAACCTTGCCTGAGCCGCAGCAGATAGTCCTGCTGTCGCCGATGATCGGGGTAACCGCCTTTGCCCGCTTTGCCGGGCTGACGGGAATACCGGCAGTGTTTCCGGCTTTTGCGCGGGCGGCATGGCTCAACGTGGTGCCCGAGTTTAACCCTTATAAATACAACTCCTTCCCGGTGAAGGCGGCCCGCCAGTCGTGGCTGTTAACCCATGCGCTGCAGGAACAAATCGTGCAGGACTCCCGCACGCAGCGTCTGGCGGCGCTGGCGCCGGTGCTGACGTTTCAGTCGGTGATGGACTCCACGGTCAGCACCCGGGCGGTGGTGGATTCTCTGTACCGCTATTTACCGGATAACGGCAGCGAGCTGGTAGTGTTTGATATCAACCAGGCCGCGAATTTGCGCGCGCTGTTTCGACCTGCGGTCTACACCGCGCTCAGTACCCTCCTGCCGCCTGTACCGCGCCGGTACAGCACCACGGTGATCACCAATGCGTCGCCCACGACCTACGATACCGTCGCTCGTACAACGCCAGCAGGCGAGAAAATGGAGCAGGTGACGCCGTTGAACATCGCGTGGCCGCAGGATATGTATTCGCTGTCGCACGTGGCGGTGCCGTTCCCGATGAGCGATTCGCTGTATGGCCGCGAGCCGACGCAAAAGAATCGTTATGGCATCAGCATCGGTACGATTTCGCTGCGCGGTGAAACCGCAACCCTGAGCGTCGGACTGGATACGCTGATGCGCGTCACTTCCAATCCGTTCTTCCCGTATATGATGGCGCGCATTCAGCAACATATCCCCGGCACCGTCCCGCCGTCAGCAAAATAGATCTTATCGATCGGCCATAAGCACGGTGTATTACCAGTAATTGGGATCGGCGAGATTTGCAAAGCGTGTTTATTATTTCCAGAATAAATAACTTACCGCTGATTTTTTTCTTTAAGGAAAAACCTATGCAACAGTGTCGGCCGATGGTGTGGGGAACCCTGATGCTTTTCGCTTCTGCGGTGCAGGCTGAGGAGCCGGTTTACGGCGAGACGCGCATCAGCGGTTGGTGGAACTGGCTGAAAAATGATGTGTCGCAAACCTGGAACCAGCCGCAAAACTATGACCTGTATCTGCCGTTTCTGAGCTGGCACAACCGCTTAACCTACGATAAAGAAAAAACGGATAACTACAATGAGATGCCCTGGGGCGGCGGCTTCGGCTTCTCTCGCTACCACGATGACGGCGACTGGAGTTCGCTGTATGCCATGATGTTTAAGGATTCGCATAACAAGTGGCAGCCGATCGTCGGCTACGGCTGGGAAAAGGGCTGGTATCTGGATAGCCGCAAGGATTTCCGCCTCGGCCTCGGCGTGACTGCCGGGATCACCGCCCGTGATGATTTCGCGAATTACGTCCCTTTGCCGATTATTCTGCCGCTATTCTCCGCCAGCTACCGGCGGCTGAGCGTACAGTTCACCTATATTCCCGGCACCTACAACAACGGTAACGTCCTGTTTGCCTGGCTTCGCTATGGCTTTTAAACCCGTAGCATTAAAGGGTGATCACTTTTTTAGCGACCGAATTTGATAACGCCAGCATTGAAATCAATACCGAGGCGATAAACGTCAGGGCAATCAGAATTAATTTTGTCGTCAGCGACCCGATGGGAATAAGCGCGCTAAGCAGATGGAAAATGGAGTAATGAAGGATATAGACCCCGGTCATCGTTTTGCTGATCGCCGCCAGAATACTCTCTTTAAACTCGCTGTTTTTACGAAAACGAACGCCGTTTGCCGCAATAACCAAGGCGACAACCAGAATATAAATTTGCGAACCCGTCAGAATGAACGCATTTCTATCGGCCTTAAACAGCGCAAAAAAGAAATGACGTTCATAAAACCAGGTGAAAATATAAATAAACGGTATGGCGATCATCGCGGCTTTGACCACCTTATCGCGACTAAGCCAGCGAACAACCAGAGGGTCGTTAAACAGTTGGCCGGTTAAATAGAATAGCAGCCAGGTCCACAGGCGATACTGTGGGGCCAGGGTTAGTGCATGAATGTCGGGGAAGAGAACCGCCAGCAGATCGTAGCCGTAGGAGAAAAGCAGCAAGCCGGATACTACGCCAAAAAACAGCCTTCTGCGCAGGCTTAGCCATTCGACCACCGGGTGAAAGGTATAAATCACAATAAAGGCGAAGACAAACCACGGCTGGATAAGATAACCGCGCTGGTAAGGCTCCCAGAGATAGTAAATCGTCACCCAAAACAGAAAGACGATCACCACGCTTTTAATTTTCCCCATCTGCCAGCGGGCGTTGTGCCGGGATTGTGCATCGAGATAGCCCGCCACCACAAAAAACAGCGGGGTGGCGATGGTCGAGATAAAGGTCAGAAAACCGAGGATCCAGTGATAGTCGTAATCATAGCGATCCCAGGTGTTATAGATGGTAAAGAACGTTACCGCCGTCATGCATCCCAGCGTTTTAATAATATTCAGCCCGGTGGTGTTCATTGTGGTTGCGGCTTATCCTTGTGGTGGAAACAGGCGTAAATCACCGGCAGAACCAGCAGCGTCAGGATGGTCGCGAAACCGAGCCCAAACATGATAACCACCGCCATACTCTGGAAGAACACGTCCAGCAGCAGCGGCGCCAGCCCGAGCACGGTGGTGAAGGCGGTGAGCAGAATAGGGCGCAAACGCGAGGTTGCCGCATACAGAATCGCCTCATGCTGTGGCTTTTCCTGCTTTTGCTGTTCAATCTCTTCCACCAGCACGATACCGTTGCGGATAAGCATGCCGCTCAGGCTCAGTAAACCGATAAGCGCCATAAAACCGAACGGGATGCCGGTTATTAAAAAGCCCGGCGTGACGCCGATCAGCGCCAGCGGCACGGTCAGCCAGATGGCAACGGCATTTTTCAGCGAGCTGAACATCAGGACGGTGATGACAAACATCACCAGATAACCTAATGGCAGAGTGGTGAACAGTCCCTGCTGCGCTTCGCTGGAGTTTTCCGCATCGCCTCCCCATTCAATGCTGTATCCGTGCGGCAGACCGAGCGCGTTAATCTGCGGCTGCACGCGTGCCAGAACGTCGCCCGGGGTTTGGTTGCTCAGCGGGTCCGGGTCGGTCATGACCGTGAGTACGCGACTGCGGTCGCGACGCAGAATCAACGGATCTTCCCATTCGAGGTTAAAACCGCTGACGACATTGCTTAGCGGAATATATTGCTGACGGCTTTGGCTCCACACCAGCACGTTGTTCAGATGGTTCGCATCCTGACGTTCATCGGCTGGCGGGCGCACCACCACCGGCAACAGGTCGGCACCTTCCCGGTATAACCCCGCGCGGCTGCCGGAAAAGTTCATCTGCAGCGCCTCATCGATATCCTGCTTATCGACGCCCAGTTCACGGCCCAGGGTGGGGGAATATTGCGGGCGAATCGTTTTGCTGCGGTTTTGCCAGTCGTTACGCACGCTGCTGATGGCCGGATCTGCGGTGAGGATTGCGCTGACCTGGCTGGCTATCAGCCGCAATCTGTCGGGGTCAGGGCCTTTAACCCGCACCTCGATGGCGCTGTCGCCGGACGGGCCGAACATCACCCGTTTGCTGCTGGCATTTACCTGCGGATAGTGGCGGGCAATGTAGGCATCCACGTGGCGAGTGAGAGCAGCAATATTGCGCTGGTCGTCCATGCGCACCATGATCTGCGCATAGTTACTGTATTGTCGCTGGCCGCTGTAGGTAAGGATAAAGCGCATGCTGCCCTGGCCGACGGTCGCCACGGTAGTGACCACGCCAGGCTGGCCGTTAATTGCGGTTTCGATATCGCTGGCCATTTGTTCCGTTGCGGCAATATCGGTGCCGTAGGGCAGCCACAGATCAACAAAAAAGATCGGCGTGTTGGATGACGGGAAAAAGTTCTGTCGCACCGAACCGAATCCCCAGATAGCGGCGGCCAGCAGCGCGGCCATCACCACCAGGGTGGCGGTTTTCTGCAGCAACAGAGCGTTGAGGATCTTCTGATAGCTGCGGTAAAAACCGCCACGGTAGGGATCGGCCTCGGCGGCGGGCGCCGGGGAGACGTTCCCCTTGAACAGCCACCATTTGATCAGCACCGGGGTAATGGTGAGCGCTGAGAACCAGCTGAGCATCAGGGAGATTAACAGCACCTGGAACAGCGATTTGCAATATTCCCCGGTCGAGTCCTGCGACAGGCCGATTGGCGCAAAGGCGAGGATCGCAATCACGGTTGCCCCCAGCAGGGGCAGGGCGGAGCGGCGGATCACATAGTTGATGGCGGTGAGCAGCGTGGAGCCCTGCTGGCGAGCAATCAACACCCCCTCGACGATCACGATGGCGTTATCGACCAGCATACTGAGGGCGATGATCAGCGCTCCCAGCGAAATACGCTGTAGCTCGATGCCCCACAGATACATAATCAGTAGCGTGCCCAGCACGTTGAGGGCCAGCGAGAAGGCAATGATAATCCCGCTGCGAACCCCCATAAAAATCAGCAGCACGCCGACAACAATGGCCAGCGCCATCAGGAAATTAGTGATAAAGCCGTTCACCGAGTGGCCGACTTCCGCCGCCTGATCGTAGAACAGAACGATATGGATCCCGGCAGGTTTTTCCGCCGACATTTGGGCAAGTTTTGCTTCCAGCGCGCGACCCACATCAATGACGTTGACGCCAGGGATAAACGACACGCCCATCGTCACCGCCTGGCGACCATTGGCGTGATATATGCTGGAGGGGGTTTCGCTCAGGCCACGGGATATTGTCGCAATATCCCGTAAGCGCGTGGCGGCCCCGGTACCGTGTGGGTTGACAGGAAGGTCGCCCAGCTCGTCGATATTCTCAAATTCTCCGGTCGGATGCAGGCGAATGGACTCGCTACCGGATCTGATCTCCCCGGCGCTGGAAACGACGTTCAGGCGACCAAGAATGGCGGAAAGCTGGCTGAGGGTAATGCCGCGCGCGGCCATTTTAGGCAAAGAGATATCAATATTAATTTGCTGCGGGATTTCACCGCCGATAGCGACCTTGCCGACGCCGGGCACCAGTACCAGCTCCCGACGCAGCTGTTCGGCGTAGCGGGCCAGCTCTGGGTTGGTAAAATTATCGCCGGAAATCGCAAAGAAGAAGCCGAACACGTCGCCGAAATCATCGTTTACGAAAGGAGTAACCACCCCTGGCGGGAAGAGGCGGGCCGCATCGCCGACCCGGCGCCGCAGCTCATCCCAAATTTGCGGCAGCTCGTTGGAGTGGTAATTCGAGGCGATATTAACGGTAATCTGCGACAGTCCGTTGGATGAAATTGAACTGACGTTATCGAGATAGGGCAGCTGTTGCAGGGCGTTTTCCAGCGGAAGGGTGACCTCTTCTTCGACCTGCTGCGCCGAGGCGCCCGGATAGTGGGTAATGACCACCGCCGTTTTGATGGTAAAGGCCGGATCTTCCAGGCGGCCGATATTGAGCAAAGCGAAAATACCGCCAATGCCCAGCAGCAGAATGGATAACCAGACGCGAACGGGATTATTAATAAACTGGCGAGAGATATCCATTACAGGCCTCGTTCACGCGTCCAGATACGCACCGGCTGTTGCGCATGCAATTCGTTTACGCCAGCCGCCACCACACGTTCGCCGACGCTGAGTCCCTCGGTGATCACCACTCCCTGGGTTGTGACCTGCCCGACACGCACTTTGCGGTCTTCCAGCTGCAGCTGATCTCCATCACCTTTGATCACCCACACGTGGGGCTCGTTGCGCTGATGATTATCGGGATTGAACACCGCTTCAACCGGAACCACCAGCGCCTCGCGACCCGCATTGGCGGGCAGGTTTGCCAGATTGATGGTCACGGTGCCGCTGACGCCGCCCACCGTCGGGAAATCCGCCGGGCGTGGCATGGTCAAAATCACCTGCCAGGTGAGGGTATGGTTATCGCTGCTGCCGGAATGTTCTTTGTACTCGGCAGTGAACTGGCGATTCGGCAGGGAGTTGATTTTCACGATCGGGCGATACTGCGCGTTGCGGATATCAAAGGCGGTAAACAGGTTTTCCGGGATGCTGAACACCACGTCGAGGAGATCGGTGCGCGTCAGGGTCACAACGGTCTGGCCAGCGGCAACCACCTGGTGATTGCGGACCGGCACGCTGGCCGCAATCCCGCTAAACGGCGCGTTTAGCGTCATCTGGTCAAGCTCTTCGCGGGCAATTTTCAGCGCGGCATTGGCCGAATCGCGACTGGCACGCTGGACGTCCATTTCGGCTTTTGAAATCGCCTGGCGGCCTGCGAGGGTCTGAAAACGGTCGAACTGCCGCTGTGCAAGCGTAGCGGCGGTTTGTCGTTCATTTAAACGCTGCTGGGCTTCCCGCGCGTTAAGCCGGGCCAGCACCTGCCCTTGCGTAATGCTCGCCCCCTGGCGTACGTCGAGTGATTCAATCTGGCCGCCGCGTTTAAACGACAGGTCCGTTGAGTCACCGGACTCGATACGTGCCGGGAAAATACGCTGCTGTGAATCACCGACGGCGGCGACCTCCACCACTTTAACCATCCGTGGCAATGGTGCGACCTGCGGCGCTTTCTGATCGCAAGCTGTTGTTATTAAAATAACAACAGGAATGAGAGAAAAATAACGGTTCACTGTATTCCCCTCAGAGCTAAATGGTTTGTTTTACATATTTTTCACAAACGTTGGGATTATTCAGCCAAAGCAGAAACAACGACATAAGTTAATAACCCTGTGGCCGTGCAGGCGATTATTGCCAGGGCGATAAAGAGGCTCAGGCGAAACAGATTATAACCAAACATCGTTACTCCCTCAGTGTTAATCATATGGCAAGAAATATCTCATCTACTTAATTATTGAATGGTTTTTACAGGCACTGTTGCTCCTGATTATGAGCATAGTCGTAGAAAAGCGGAAATGTTAAAAAGAGTAAAAATTGCCCTTATGTCGACGATTTGCTGTCATTTTCAGCCGATTTGTCTGAGGTCGACGGTCTCTGTGATATTTTTTAATATAATAATTGGTAGTTTCATAATGTTAACAGTCCTGTGCTACGTTTAATTATACCGACTTCTGCGCCAGCTTTGGTTCTTGAGATTCTTTCCTCAATACGACACGTTGGGCGTTATTCGCCCTCTATTCTATTGGTAACAAAAGGATTGTTTCTATGTATAAAAATATACTGGTCCCGGTTGATGTCTTTGAAATCGGCCTGGCCGACAAAGCGTTATCCCATGCGCAATTTCTTGCCAACAGCGATTCCGGACAAATTCATTTACTACACGTAAACCCACGTTTTTCTCCTGAACTGACGCGCGGGTTTATTTCTGATGCGCGAAAAATGGATGACTATCTGATTAAAAACTCTGAGGAAAAACTCAGCGAGCTGGCCAAAAAGTCGACCCTCGACGAGAGTGATATCCACATTCATGTGCGCAGCGGCAATATCCGTGATGAGGTGATAAAACTGGCTGATGAACTGCAGGCTGACGTGGTGATTATTGGCTCGCGCAACCCCAATATTCAGACGCATTTGCTGGGCTCTGAGGCGGCAAGCATCGTTCGTTATGCTCACGTTCCGGTTTTTGTTGTGCGTTAAGGGCGGCTGACGCTGTTCTGATTTCCGTTACAGGAGTGAGGGGATAACTATGAGTACAGACAAACCGGCTGGCCCGTTCTACAGGCTCTCCGTCGATGAAACCCTGACCAGCACCAACAGTTCCTCAGAAGGTATTAGCAGTGCCGAAGCGGCTTCGCGACTTCAGCAGTACGGCGAGAACGCGTTACCCCAAAAGCCGGGCAAGCCCGCGTGGCTGCGCTTCCTGGCACATTTCAACGATGTCCTGATTTACGTCCTGCTGGCTGCCGCGCTCTTGACGGCGGTCATGGGTCACTGGGTCGATACCCTCGTGATTCTCGGGGTCGCGGTCATCAACGCCCTGATTGGGCATATTCAGGAAAGTAATGCGGAAAAATCGCTGCAGAGCATTCGCAATATGCTGTCCAGCGAGGCGGTGGTGGTCCGTCAGGGGAACCATGAAACGGTGCCGACTACCGCATTGGTCCCGGGCGATATCGTGGTGATCCGCGCTGGTGACCGAATTCCGGCCGACCTGCGGGTGATTGAAGCCCACAATCTGCGGGTGGAAGAAGCCATTCTTACCGGCGAGTCGACGGTGGTGGAAAAAAGCACTGAGGCGCTGAGCGGCGAGCTACCCCTCGGCGATCGCACCAACCTGTTGTTTTCGGGTACCACGGTCAGCTCCGGCGGGGGCAAAGGCCTCGTGGTGGCGACCGGCGGTGATACCGAACTGGGCCATATCAACCAGATGATGGCGGATATTGAAAAGCACCGGACGCCGCTGCTGGTTCAGATGGATAAGCTTGGCAAAGCCATCTTTATTATCATCCTGGTGATGATGGCGGCGCTGTTTGTCTTCAGCCTGCTGTTCCGCGATATGCCGGTTTCAGAGCTGATGCTCTCGCTGATTAGCCTTGCGGTAGCGTCGGTGCCGGAAGGGTTGCCGGCCATCATCTCGATCATTCTCTCGCTCGGCGTGCAGACCATGGCGCGGCAGAAGGCGATCATTCGTAAACTGCCGACCGTTGAGACCCTCGGGGCGATGACGGTGATTTGCTCGGATAAAACCGGGACGCTGACCATGAACGAGATGACGGTCAAAGCCGTCATTACGGCGGATACCGTCTATCGAGTCGAAGGCGATAGCTATGAGCCGGTTGGAAATATTCATCCTGTTGATGGTTCTGGGCCGGTGGTGGTCGCCCCGGGTACGCTGCTTGAACGCTATTTGCGCACCATTGATTTATGTAATGACAGCCAGCTGATCAAGGATGAAAGCGGGTTATGGAAAATCACCGGTGGCCCGACGGAAGGGGCGCTGAAGGTGCTGGCGGCGAAAATCGCGCTGCCGACGCTGGCGACCGAGTTGCGCAGCAAAATTCCGTTCGATTCGCAGTACAAATATATGTCTACGCTGTATCGGATCGGTGATGAAGAGATGATCTTAATTACCGGCGCCCCGGACGTTCTGTTCCGGCTGTGTCAGCAGCAGCAGACGGATGATGGCCTGCAGCCGCTGGATCAGCCCTACTGGGAAGCCAAAATTGAAGAGTACGCGCGGGAAGGGTTGCGTATGGTGGCGGCGGCGTGGAAACCTGCGGCCAACGGGCAAACCGAGCTGACGCATCAGGATTTACAGCAAGGGGTGATCCTTCTCGGTATTGCCGGGATGATGGATCCGCCGCGTCCGGAGGCGATTACGGCGATTGGCGACTGCCTGCAGGCGGGGATCCGGGTGAAGATGATCACCGGCGATCATCCGCAAACGGCGATGAGCATCGGCAAAATGCTCGGCATTGGCAATGCGGAAAATGCCATCACCGGGCGTGAACTGGAGGTGATGGACGACCTGCAGCTCAGCGAAGCCGCGCAGAAATTTGATATTTTCGCCCGCACCAGCCCGGAAGATAAATTCCGCCTGGTGCAGGCGCTGCAGAGCAGAAAAGAGGTGGTAGGGATGACCGGCGACGGGGTCAACGATGCGCCGGCGCTGAAGCAAGCTGATGTCGGGATTGCCATGGGCATTAAGGGAACAGAGGTGACCAAGGAAGCGGCCGATATGGTGCTGACGGATGATAACTTCGCCACCATCGCCAGTGCGGTCAGAGAAGGGCGGCGGGTGTACGATAACCTGAAGAAAACCATTCTCTTCATTATGCCAACCAACCTGGCGCAGGGGCTGTTAATCATCATTGCGCTGCTGGCGGGGAATTTGATCCCATTGACCCCGGTGCTGATCTTATGGATGAACATGGCGACCTCCGCCACGCTCTCCTTCGGCCTGGCGTTTGAAGCCGGCGAGAAGAACATCATGCAGCGGCCGCCGCGCGATCCCAAACTGCATGTGATGGATGGTTTCGCTATCTGGAGGGTGATATTTGTTGGTTCAATGATTGCCGTAAGCGCCTTCGTGCTGGAAGCCTGGCTCCAGCCGCGCGGCTACTCGCCGGAGTTTATTCGTACGGTCCTGCTGCAAACCCTGGTGACGGCCCAGTGGTTTTATATGCTCAACTGCCGCATATCCGACGGTTTTTCTCTGAGTAAAGGATTGCTGGCAAACCGCGGTATCTGGATCGTCAGCGGCGTCCTGCTGCTGTTGCAGCTGCTGATCATCTACGCACCGTTTATGCAGATGTTGTTCGGGACCACCGGGCTGCCGTTCCGCTATTGGGTGATCACCTTTATTATCGGATTTGTGATGTTCCTGATTGTGGAAGTGGAAAAGCCGTTAACCCGCAAATGGCGCACCGCCTGAGGCGAGAGACAAACCAACGCGGCGCATCAGTGGTCTTGAGGGCCACCGATGCGCCTTTGATTGAATGATCAGACAGCGGTGGGTTACTCCGCCTCATCTTCTGCGACGCGGACCCCGACTTTCAGTACGTGGTCATCCTCTTTTTCCGCGACCGTCCACAGCATGCCGGCGAATTCAACCTGGTCACCGACAACCGGGGCGGCGCCGAGCAGATGCTGAACCACATCGCCCAGCGACTGCTGATTATCGTTAAAATCTTCCACATCATCGAGGCCGTAAATTTGCGCCACATCGACGAATTTTGCGCTGGCATCGAGAATAAAGTCCCCGAAGAAACGCTGGTCGAGCGCCACCGGCGGCGACTGGCTGAACATTTTACCCAGCGCCGGCAGGTCACGCTCGCGGCCAATCACGCACAGAATATCCCCTTCCAGCAGGCGGGTGCTGCCGGTCGGGTGCAGCAGGACATTGTCGCGGAACAGGGCGGCAATACGGGTTTCCGGCGGCATATGTAAATCACGCAGCGCCGCGCCAACGCACCATTTTTCTGCGCTGAGCTGGTAGACGAACTGCTCCCACGGATTTTCCGGGTGAATATCCAGCCCGACGCGGGAAATGGGCCAGCCGACCGGCGGCACCACCACTTTGGCTTTTTTGGCCGCCCAGGAGAGGGATGTCCCCTGTAACAGCAGCGACACCAGCACCACGAAGAAGGCGACATTAAAGAACAAACGTGCGTTTTCGAGGCCGGCCATCATCGGGAAGACGGCGAGAATGATTGGCACCGCGCCGCGCAGCCCCACCCAACTGATAAACACCCGTTCGCGCAGGTTAAACCCGCGAAACGGCAGCAGACCGGCAAAAACAGACAGCGGACGGGCTACAAAAATCATCCACATCGAGAGCAGCAGCGCCGGGATGGCGATAGGCCACAGGTCCGAGGGCGTGAGCAGCAGACCGAGCACCAGGAACATGGCAATCTGCGCCAGCCACGCCAGTCCATCAAAGTTTTGCAGGATCCCATGACGGTTACGAATCGGCCGGTTGCCCAGCAGGAAGCCGCACAGATATACCGCCAGAATGCCGCTGCCGTCGAGGGTGGTGGTCACCGCAAAAATCATAATCCCGCCGCTGAGCGCCAGCAGTGGATAGAGCCCGGTCGGCAGCACGATGCGGTTAATCATCTGTAACAGCAGATAGCCGCCGCCAAGGCCAATCGCAATCCCGAGGCCAAACTGCTGCACGATATGGACGGCGAACATCCAGCTCAGGCCGCTTTCATGCTGCTGAATCATCTCGATAAGCGTAATGGTCAGGAACACCGCCATCGGGTCGTTGCTGCCGGATTCGATCTCCAGGGTGGAGCCGACACGTTCGTTCAGGCCTTTGCCGCCGAGCAGCGAGAACACCGCTGCCGCATCGGTGGAGCCGACAATCGCGCCGATCAGCAAACCTTCGATAAGGTTGAGATGGAACAGCCAGGCGGCCATCAGCCCGGTCAGACAGGAGGTGATCAGTACGCCGACGGTCGCCAGAGAGAGTGCGGGCCAGAGGGCAACGCGAAAGGAGCTGGCCTGGGTGCGCATGCCGCCGTCAAGCAGGATCACCGCCAGCGCCAGGTTACTCACCATATAAGCGAAGGGGTAATTGTCAAAAGGGATGCCACCAATACCGTCAACCCCGGCCAGCATACCAATGGCGAGGAAGATAACCAGAATCGGGATGCCCAGGCGCGAAGAAAAGGAACTCAATAAAATGCTACAGGTTACTAATACAGAACCCAGAATAAACAGGCTAATGACCGCACCGGCGTCCAATGTTGACGTACTCCTTACTGCGTGAATTTTTTAGGCAATGAAGCTCAGTTTACCAACCCTCGGAGTATCCTGAAATGTGTAACAGAAGATTTTATTCCGAAAGCACCGGATGCCCGCTGAGCGTTAAGGTGGTGGTGGTGTCGCGATGCATCAGTCGCGCGTTGGCGCCAAGCGGCAGGGTGACGGTTCGTTGTTCGTGGCCGAAATCCAGCCCGCTAATCACCGGGATATCCAGCTGGGTGCGCAGATAGTCGTAGACCACCGGCAGATCGTAACCGGCGTCGTAGTCGTTCGGGTTCGCGCCGCTGAAGCTGCCGAGGATCACCGCCCGCTGGCGGGCGAGGACGCCGCTGTGCAGCAGCTGCAGCAGCATGCGCTCGACGCGGAACGGATGCTCATTAATATCTTCCAGCACCAGAATGCCGTCGCTGATCTGCGGCATCCACGGGGTGCCCATCAGCGAAGTTAGCATCGCCAGATTGCCGCCCCACAGGGTGCCTATAACATCACATTGCTGGCCATCTCCCGGCCATTCAAGGGTAAATTCCGGGCTGCGCAGCGCCTGCCAGAAGTGGTGCCAGGTAAACGCGTTCATCGTTTCAGCACCAAAGTTACCTGCCAGCATCGGACCGCTGAAGGTGATTATGCTACCCTTTGCCAGCAGGCCCATCTGAATCGCTGTAAAGTCACTATGGCCACAGATTAAAAGCGGGTTTTCCCGCTGGCGTGCGACCAGGGCCTGCCAGTCGATATGGGGCAGCAGGCGGCTGGCACCGTAGCCGCCGCGCACCGGCATGACAATGCGGTTACGGCCTTCGAGGGTGGCCAACTGGTTAATATCGTTCAGGCGCTCATGTTCAGTTCCGGCAAAGCGCTGTTGCCGGCGGGGGATGACCTGCTGGTGCATCACCTGATGTCCGGCCTCCTGCAAACGCTCAACGCCGCGGAGCGCCGCCTCCTGGTTAATGCAGTAGCCTGAAGGCGCGACCAGATAAAACTGAGACATGACAATTCCTTGCTAAGAATGAAAGGGTTATCATGCCGCCTGGAGGGATTATTGTCATCTCCAGACGGCAAACTTCAGCCAATAAGGATAGATGTGTGAAATTGAGATGGTGTGTTTTTTTGATGGTATTGTTGGCCGGTTGTAGTTCGAAAAAGGATTATCGTAACCCGCCGTGGAACGCTGAAGTTCCGGTCAAGCGGGCGATGCAGTGGATGCCGATCAGTGAAAAAGCCGGTGCGGCGTGGGGCGTTGACCCGCAGCTGGTGACGGCGATTATCGCCATTGAATCCGGCGGTAACCCAACGGTGGTCAGTAAATCCGGCGCGGTAGGCCTGATGCAGCTGAAGCCTTCAACATCGGGTCGCGACGTATACCAGCGCATGGGCTGGCGGGGTGAACCGTCGGTGAGCGAGCTGAAAAATCCCGAACGCAATATCTCGATGGGGGCCGCTTACCTGAGCATCCTTGAAAATGGCCCGCTTGCCGGGATTAAAGACCCGCAGGTGATGCGTTATGCGGTGGTGGTTTCCTACGCCAACGGCGCCGGGGCGCTGCTGCGCACGTTCTCGTCGAATCGTCAGGATGCGATTGATGAGATCAACGATATGGATGCCGATGAGTTCTTTGAACACGTGGCGAAAAAGCATCCCGCGCCGCAGGCTCCCCGCTATATCTGGAAGCTGCAGCAGGCGCTGGATGCCATGTAGCCATCTGGAGTATGCCCCCGGCAGGTAGGTGACCACCGGGGGCGTTTTTCAGAAGTCGTAGCCGACGGTGGCGGTGATGCTGCGCTCGGCACCCCAGTAGCAGTTGCCCGTTCCGTAGCAGCCGGAGATATACTCCCGGTCGCTGAGATTGTTGGCATTGACCTGAACAAAAGCCCCTTTCAATGACGGTGACCAGACGCCGAGATCGGCGCGGACCATCGCATCCAGCAGCGTCACCGACGGCAGACGCTCGGTGTTCGCATCATCAGCCCACTGTTTACCGATATAGCGCACACCAGCCCCCGCGCTGATCCCGGCCGGGAACTGATAACGCGCCCAGAATGAAGCCATCTGATCCGGCGTGAGCTGCGGCGTATTGTCGTTGGTGCCATCTTTGGTGTCCTGGAAACGCAGGCGGTTCCAGGTGTAGGAGGCCAGGGTGCTCAGCTCTGGCGTAATCTGGTTATGCATCTCCAGTTCGACCCCTTGCGAGTGGACCTTACCGGCTGGAATAAAGGTGGCGGTGGCGATATTCGGATCGCGGGTGGCCACATCTTTCTGGGTTAAATCATAGATAGCGATACTGTACATATCGCGGCTACCCGGCGGCTGGAATTTCAGCCCCGCTTCCAGCTGTTCGGCGGTGGTGGGTTTCAGTAAGGTTCCATCGGCGCCCGGCAGCATCGCCGGCGTAATGGCCTGGCTGTAGCTCAGGTACGGCGAGAGGCCGTTTTCCAGGGCATACAGCAACGACGCGCGACCGCTGATATGGTCATCGGAACGGCGGCTGGAGGTGCCGAAGGTATCGCTGACCTGCTGCGAGACGATGCGATCGTAACGGCCGGAGACGTCCAGATGCCAGCGATCCCACACCATTTCATCCTGCAGATAAATGCCGGTCTGATAGTAGCGACGATTATTGTTATCGCTGTAGGTCACGGTATGCCCGGTTTGCGCGGTATAGCCGCTAAACGGATCGAGCGGTGAGGCGCTGCCGGCACCAGTCCACAGATCGTTGCGGAAGCGGTGATATTCCGCACCGAGGATCAGCGTATGGGCCAGCTCCCCAGTGTTAAAGTCGGCGCGCAGGCGGTTGTCGGTGGACCACGCATCGAGCGAGCCGCGAGAGCCGCTGTAGCCGCGTGCCAGCATGTCGCTGTCCCCAACCCAGCCGACCTGGTAGACCTGATCGAGAGAGACATTAGTGTGGGTGTAGCTCCCGGCGGAATAGGCCGACCAGGTATCGTCGAACTGATGCGTAAACTCGTAGCTGTAGATCTGCTCACGACGTTGATAGCCGTCTGACGGATCGCCTTCATTGGTGCTGGTGGAAAGCTTGCGCCCGTTGTGCGCGTAGCGGGTGCCGTCCAGCGGCAGCGAGCCATGGTAGCCGCCAGAGGGATCTTTTTGCAGGTAAGCGCGCAGTAACAACGAGGTGTCGGTATCCGGCTGCCACAGCAAGGACGGGGAGATGGCATAACGCTCTTCACGGGTATTGTCGTACTGGGTGTCGCTGTTGCGCGTCATCCCGATAATCCGGTAAGCCCATTGATCGTTAATGGCATCGGTATAATCGAAGGCGGCCCCTTTGGTGTTTTGCGTCCCGCCGCTCAGGCGGAAATGGCCCTCGGAAGTAAACTGCGGGCGTTTCGAGGTCAGGTTAACCACGCCGCCGGGGACACTCTGGCCATACAGCGCCGAGGAGGGGCCTCTGATCACATCCACCCGTTCGATAAACCACGGGTCAATCTGTAGGACGTTGTGGCTCCCGCCATCGCTCATCAGGCGCATGCCGTCGAGGAACAGGTTATCTACGTCGCCGCCGTGATAGCCGCGTAATGACACCGTATCAAAACGGGTCGCGCCGCCGCCAAAGCTGGAGTACACGCCTGGGGTATATTCCAGTGCCTGGCTGATGGTGTTGGCCCCCTGGTCATCCATCTGCTGGCGAGTGATCACCGAGACCGACTGCGCGGTGGTGATTAACGGCTGGTCGGTTTTGGTGGCCCCGGCGGAGGTTTTCGCGCTATAGCCCTCGGTGGGGGCGGTGGCGGAGTCAACGGGTTGCGCGGTGACGACCACGGTCTCTTCCGCCACGCTGGCGAGAGGGAAGGCGGCGGCCAGGGCGCACAGGAGCGCGGAGCGTTTAAAGGTGGTGCGGGCGATCATGGCATAATCCTGAGTAACCGCAGCCTGGTACTCCTGTACGCCGCTACGGAAAAGGCGAAAGTGTCTTCTTTCGTAAAAAAGTAATGCGAATTATTATTGTTACGCTTTGCGTTATCAAGCGGTGATTACGTAGCGTGACAATCAAAAGCCATGAAAAGACTGCTGTTTATTCACTTCAGCGCGGATAGACCGGGGCGTGCGGAGCAGAAGGCGTGATGACTGGCTACCAGATCTGGTAGCCAGGAGGGAAGATATTCAGAGGGTTACGGTGCCGCTTTTGCAGCCGGAGCGGCTATCGCATCGTTGGCGGCAGGTGCGGTGGTGGCGGGGGGCTGGTGGTACTTGGCGCGTCGAGCGGGCGGGTGGCCGGCAGCGAGTCACAGGGTTTATCCTGCGGGCAAACCAGATCCAACATTTTCAGCGTCACGCCGTTGGTCCAGCCGAAGCCGTCCTGCAGCGGATATTCACCGCCGCCTCCGCCGGTGCCCGTCGAGCTGACGTCATACTTTTCAACCAGTTTTTGCTGACTGTTGTAGGTGTGCTGGACGTTGCTGAGGAAGCGCCAGCTGACCTCAAGGGCGACCTTTTTCTGACCATAGTTCTGCAACCCTTGCGCAGCCACCCACTGCAGCGGCGCCCAGCCGTTGGGGGCATCCCATTGCTGGCCGCTGTTGACGGTAGTGGTGGTTAAACCGCCGGGTTTCAGCAGTTGCGATTCGGCGGCAGCGGCCACCTTCGCGGCCCGCTCGCTGGAAGCAGCATTGACGTACAGCGGGAACAGGGCGGCGGCGGTCAGCTGGTTTCTGACCTTATGGGTCTTGAGATCGTAATCGGCGTACCAGCCCGCTTTATCGTTCCACAGGTATTTCTCCAGCGCCTTCTGACGGGCATTGGCCTTGGCGTCGTACTGCGTCGCCTTGCCGTTATCCCCGGCCGCTTTGCTGGCCCGGGAGAGCACTTTCTCCATATGGAACATCAGGGCGTTCAGGTCCACCGGGACGATGCTGGTGGTACGAATGGTGCCCAGCTGCTGCGGATTATCCATCCAGCGCGAACTAAAATCCCAGCCTGAGGCGGCGGCGGAACGCAGATCGCGATAGATCTCGGTGGCCGGGCGATTGGGGTTGTTCTTCGTGGTGGTGACATCATCAAGCCAGGATTCCGGGCGCGGAGTGTCATTATCATCCCAGTAGCGGTTCAACAACGCGCCATCTTCCATGCGCACCACCCGCTGATTGGATTTCCCCGGCTCAAGCGCGTCGGCGCCTTGCATCCAGTACTGATACTCTTTTTCCATCTGCGGCAGGAAGGTCTTCAGCGCCCGATCGCCGTCGTGGGTGGCGAGCAGTTCCACCATAAACGGGAAGAACGGCGGCTGTGAGCGGCTCAGATAGTAGCTGCGGTTGCCGTTGGGAATATGCCCCCAGGTGTCAATTTCAGAGGCGAAGTTCGCCACCATATCGGCGACTTTATCCCAGTGGCCGCTCTCCGCCAGGCCCAGCATGGTGAAGTAGCTATCCCAGTAATAGACTTCGCGGAAACGCCCACCGGGAACCACGTACGGTTTGGGCAGCGGCAGCAGCGAATCCCATTTCTCGACCTCAACGGTACTGCGGGTCAGCACCGGCCACAGGCCGTTAATATGCTGACGTAGCGTCTGGCCTTTCGGCGGCACATACTGGTCATTTTCCCGCGGCAGCGTGAAATTGAGCTCGACGAAATGGCGCAGGTCGAAGCTGGTCTGGTTTTTTTGCATTCGATAATCGGCGAGGATCATCAGCGGGTCGCTATTGGGGATGGCATCGGCAAAGGTTTTTTGATCGGTAAAGAGCCGGGCGCTTTGCACATCGTTAAACAGCGGTCCGAGCAGAATATCCGGGGATTGCGGCGTGGGGGGATTTTCCAGGGCCTGGGCGCTCAGGGTCGATAGCGCGAACAGCGCGCCTCCCAGCGCTAAAGCGTAGGGTAGCGTAGGGGGGCGACGTGAAACCTGACTCGTCATGGGGCATTCTCCTTATTATTTCAGACGGTCTTACCACTGCGTTTGACCATCTGGAAACCTTAGACGAAGATCCGTTGTCCGGGGTGTCGCAGATAACATTTTGCGTGAAAACAGACAATTTACCTGTCAGCTCCGGCAGGCAGGCGACACGGCAAAACAAAAAACCTATGCCGCTCGGCAGGTGATGTGGCCGGGATGATTAGCAGAGTGAGGAGGGTGAGGGTGAATCGACGTCATTTTCTGCTGCTGGGGGCCGCGTCGCTGCTGGCGGGCCGCGGTGCTCAGGCCCTTGATGCCCGGCAGCAGCAATTAGATCTCTGGCCGGGTGAACCGCCGGGCGGCGGAGGCCCCTCTGGCAGACCCGTGCTATCGGCAAGCGGCGCCCTCAGCCAGGTTGCCGTGCCGCAGCTGTCGGTCTGGCAACCGGCGACAGCCCGTGGCCACGGCGTGCTGATTGCTGCCGGAGGCGGGTACCACCATATCGAACTTGCGAAAGAGGCCTGGCCTGCCGCACGCTGGCTGACGGCGCGTGGCTATACCGCCTACGTGCTGAGCTACCGGCTGCCCGCGGAAGGGTGGCGGGCCGGTGCGCTGGCGCCGTTGCAGGACGCCCAGCGGGCGCTGCGCCTGATCCGCCAGCGCGAGCAACGGGTCAGCCTGCTGGGGTTTTCCGCTGGAGGACATCTACTGGGCATGGCCGCCTGCCGCGCCAGCTTTGCGGCGTATCCGCCGATAGATGCTCTCGATGTGCAGCCCGCCCGCGCCGACGGCGCGGCGCTGATTTACCCGATCATTTCCCTGCTGCCACCCTACAGCCATACCGCGACACACCGGATCCTAGCCGGTCCGCATGCTTCTGATGCAGTTGACCGCGCCTGGTCGGTACAGAGCTACGTGAATGCGCAAACCCCGCCCTGTTTTCTGGTTCAGGCCGAAGACGATCCGCTGTCCGACCCGCATAACACGCTGATCATGGCCGACGCCTGTCGCCAGCATCAGGTTCCGGTCAGCCTCTATCGGTATCCTCACGGCGGGCACGGTTTTGCCATGGGACGTGCCGGTACCGCAACCGTAGAGTGGCCGGAGCACTATGCACAATGGTTGAAAGGGCGATAACCGCAATGGCGCAAACGGCCGATTTTTTGCTTCATGATGGTGCAAAATGGGCCTGAATCCAGCCAGCGCGCTGGTGATTTTTTGCACAGTGACGCGGCATGCTCAGCAGGCATTGCACGCCGATCTCGCGGCCCGCTACCTGGCATAATAAATGCTTATCTCTTACCGGAGTTACCCCAAAGTGAGTATAACCGGAGGAGACGGCCATGATAAAAATAACGCTTCCTGACGGGCATTATTATGACGAGATGCTTACCGCGCAGGGGCAGCAGCGTCAGCACTATAACGCCTGGTGGCAATGGTTTCACAGCACCGATCAATTCTCTATCCGGCAAAAGAAACAGCAGGCGGAGCTGCTTTTTCACCGTATCGGCATCACCTTTAACGTCTATGGGGAAGATGAAGGTACCGAGCGGTTGATTCCGTTCGATAGCGTACCGCGCATCATTCCCGCCGCAGAGTGGAAAAGGATCGATCGCGGGATCCGCCAGCGGGTTAAAGCGCTCAATGCTTTTTTATACGATATCTATCATGAGCAGAATATCCTGCGCGCCGGGCTGATCCCGGCGGAGCAGGTGCTGGCCAATGAGCAATATCAGCCCTGCATGCAGGGAATCGACCTGCCCAATAATACCTATGCGCACATTACCGGCGTCGATATGGTGCGCAACAGCGACGGCCAGTATTACGTGCTGGAGGATAACCTGCGGACCCCGTCAGGGGTGTCGTATATGCTGGAAAACCGCAAGATGATGATGCGTCTCTACCCGGAGATGTTTGAAAATCACCATATTGCGCCGGTGGAACGCTATCCGGGATACCTGCTCCAGACGTTGCGCGAAAGCTCTCCGGTCGACGACCCCTGTGTGGTGGTGATGACGCCGGGGCGCTTCAACAGCGCTTATTTCGAACACAGCTTCCTGGCTCAGCAGATGGGGGTTGAGCTGGTGGAGAGCGCCGATCTGTTTATCAAATCGGGCGCCGTCTACATGCGAACCACCGAAGGGCCGCGTCGGGTGGATGTGATTTACCGCCGCATCGACGATGCTTATCTCGACCCGCTGGCCTTCCGGGCCGATTCGATGCTCGGGGTGCCGGGGCTGCTTTCGGTGTACCGCGCTGGCGGGGTGGTGCTGGCCAACGCCATTGGCACCGGGGTGGCGGACGACAAGTCCATCTATCCTTTTGTGCCGGAGATGATCCGCTTTTACCTCGGCGAGCAGCCGATCCTCAACAATATTCCGACCTGGCAGTGCCGCAAGCCGGAGGATCTCCAGTACGTGCTCGGCAATCTGGAGACCATGGTGGTGAAGGAGGTTCACGGTGCTGGAGGCTACGGCATGCTGGTGGGGCCGCGCTCAACCAAAGAGGAACGCGAGGCGTTTCGCCAGCGCCTGCTCGCCAACCCGGCCAACTATATCGGACAGGATACCCTTGCGTTATCGACCTGCCCGACCTTCGTGGAAGACGGCCTGGCGCCGCGACACATTGATTTACGTCCCTATGTGCTCTCCGGCCATGAGATCCGTCTGGTGCCCGGCGGCCTGACGCGGGTGGCGCTGACGGAAGGCTCGCTGGTGGTTAACTCATCGCAGGGTGGCGGCACCAAAGATACCTGGGTAATGGAGGATGACGAATCATGCTGAGCCGGACTGCGAGTGAACTTTTCTGGATGGCGCGCTATCTGGAGCGCGCGGAAAGCTATGCCCGGGTGCTGGACGTGACCTGGAAGCTGTCGATGATCCCGCGCCACAGCCAGCAGTCCAGGGACCTGGCGTTGCCGCTGAATTTGTCCTCAACCCATGAGCTGTTTCAGGCGCGGCATGCGCGTTTTACCATGAGCAATCTGCTCAATTTCTTCGCCCTCGATGGCAACAATCCCTGCAGTATTTACAGCTGCGTGGAGATGGCCTGGAACAATGCCCACGCGGTGCGCGGCAGCCTGTCAGCGGAAGTCTGGGAGTGCATCAACGCCACCCGCATTGAGCTACGTAAGCTGCGCCAGCAGGGGATTAGCGAGCTGGGCCCCGACGGCTTTTTCGAATGGGTCAAAGAGCGGGTCCATCTGTTTCGCGGGGCGGTGATCGGCACGCTGCTGCGCAACGATGCGCTGAGCTTTATCGGCATCGGCACGTTAATCGAACGGGCCTATTCCACGACGCAACTGCTGTTGATTAAGGACCAGCAACTGAACAGCGACCCGGATTCGGTGCGCGAATACTATCGTCTGGACACGCTGCTGAGCGCGGTCAGCGCCCGGGAAGCCTACAACAGCATATATCGCCAGCCGGTGAGCCGGGAAACGGTGATGGAGCTGCTGATTTTGCGCAATGACGTGCCCCGGTCGCTTCGGGCCTGTATCTCTGACCTGATCGGTCAACTGGAGCATATTGCCAACGATCGCTCCCATCTACCGCTACGCCTGGCGCATCAGCTAAACGTCGATCTGCGTTTCAGCACCCGCGACGATCTGGCGAGCGCGGATATCCAAAGTTACCTCAACGGGCTGCTGGCGCGCATTAACGCCCTGTCCGACAGCATCAGACAAACTTATCTGGAGGCGCTATGAAACTGGTTATCGACCACCTGACCCGCTATGGCTATGATGAAGAAGTGAAGTTTTCGACCCAGTATCTGCGCTTGACGCCGCGCAGCACCGGGCGGCAAACCGTGAGTTCATGGACGCTGACGCTCCCGGATGGCTCGGCGATCACCACCACTGACGCTTGGGGCAACGTTCTGCATGTGTTAACTCTCGATAACCCGCATAAAGAGATTGCTATCCGCGCCAGCGGCGTGGTGGATATTGCGGAGGACGAGGAAGAGAACGAGATCATGGAGGCGGAGTTGCTCTCGCCGCTGGTCTTTTTGCGCAGCACGCCGCTGACGCGCGCCGACGAGCAGATCCGTGAATTTGCCCTGCGCCTGTATCGCGGCGACGATCCGGAGGAGAGCCTGAATCAGCTGATGGCCGAACTGCAGCTAAGAATGCCCTACACCCCTGGCTCCACTCAGGTGCAGGACAGCGCCGCCGATGCCTTTGCGCGTGCCAAAGGGGTCTGCCAGGATCATACCCATGTGTTTCTCGCCTGCTGCCGGGCGCTGGAGATCCCGGCGCGCTACGTCAGTGGCTATGTTTACAGCGATAATGCCCAGCATGTCGCGATGCACGCGTGGGCGGAAGTGTGGCTGAACGGGCGCTGGAAATCCTTTGATATCACCAATAACACCCGCCATCTGAACCAGCATCTGCGTCTGGCCACCGGGCTGGACTATCTCGATGCCTGTCCGGTACGCGGTACCCGACTGGGCGGCGGCGGGGAAATTATGTTAACCAATGCTGAAGTGCGCGAACATTCGCAACAGGCGCAGCAGCAATAAGGGCAGGAACAAACGACGATGACCTATTGTGTGGCCATGTGTTTAGAAGATGGGCTGGTTTTTGCCTCTGACTCCCGCACCAACGCGGGAGTGGACCATATCGCAACCTTTAAAAAGCTCCATGTCTTTGCCAAAGACGGTGAACGGGTGATGGTGCTGCAATCCGCCGGCAATCTGGCCACCACCCAGAGTGTGATAAGCCTGCTGACGACGCGGATGGCGACGCAGCAGGAGCCGCATCTGATGCAGGTCAGTTCGCTGTATGACGCGGCGATGCTGATCGGCAAAACGTTGCAGGAGGTGATTCAGCGAGACAGCAGCAACCAGCAGAACTGCGGCAATACCAACTTCAACTGCAACCTGCTGCTGGGCGGGCAAATTGCCGGAGAAACCCATCGCCTGTTTCATATTTACCCGGAAGGTAACTTTATCGAAGCGTCGAGCGATACGCCTTATTTTCAGATTGGCGAGAGCAAGTACGGCAAACCTATTATCGACCGGGTATTAAGCCGTGAGACCTCGCTCGAGCAGGCGATGTGCTGCGCCCTGATCTCGATTGACTCCACGTTGCGCAGTAATCTCTCCGTCGGCCTGCCGCTGGACACGCTGCTGTATCGCAGCGACAGCCTCAGCAGCGGCGAGCAGCACCGTATCACCGACAAAGATCCCTACTTCAATACCATTCGCAAAGCGTGGTCCGAAGGGCTGCAAAACACCTTTCTGACGCTGCCGCCGTTTGGCGCCGGCAATCAGGGATAGGGCGCTCGGCGGTGGAGAAAACGGTGGCTGATGCCACCGCCGTGGTCAGAGGGTCTGTCCCAGTCGCTCGCCGCTGGCTGCGTCGAACAGGTGTATTTTCTCGCGCTTTACCATCAGCGCTAACGGTTGGTCTACCCGGGCGTCGATGCGTCCGGCGACCTGCACGTGGATCGGAAAGCCCTGCCACTCCAGATGGAGCAGCGTGGATTCGCCGGTGACCTCCATAATCTTGACGTTCCCCGGCGTCCCGTCGGCAGCTGGCTGGATATCTTGTGGGCGCAGGCCAACAATAACCGGCGCGTTAGCCTGGTGTTCAGCGGCCTGATACCAGCTTTCAGGCAGCGCAATCCACAGTTCACCGCACTGCACGCCGGGCTGGCCATGTTGCAGGCGAATCGTGCCCTCGAGCAGATTCATCGGCGGGGAGCCGATAAACCGCGCCACGAAGGTATTGCAGGGGCGATCGTAGATCTCCAGAGGGGCGCCGCGTTGGACGATATGACCGTCGCGCATCACCACGATCTGGTCGGCGAGGGTCATCGCCTCCACTTGATCGTGGGTGACGTAAATCATGGTGGTGTTGAAGCGCTGATGCAGGGATTTGATTTCCGCTCTCAGCTCCATGCGCAGCTGGGCATCGAGGTTGGAAAGCGGTTCATCGAACAGAAACACCTGCGGGTTTCGTACCATTGCGCGTCCCATTGCCACACGCTGGCGCTGGCCGCCGGAGAGCGCACGCGGATACCGGGCGAGCAGCTTGTCGATACCTAACAGGCTGGCGATATGCTGAATTTTGCTTTTCTGCGTGGCCTTATCGACGTTTTTGACCTGCATGTGAAAGGCAAGGTTTTCGGCCACTGTCAGGTGGGGATAAAGAGCATAGCTCTGAAAAACCATGGCAACATCGCGGTCCGCAGGGTCGAGGTCGTTGATGGGGCGGTTATTCATCAAAATGCTTCCGGCGGACAGGCTGTCCAGACCGGCTAAAAGACGCAGCAGCGTCGATTTTCCACAGCCGGAGGGCCCCACCAGCACGGTGAAACTGCCGTCCGGGATGGTCAGATCCAGCGGATGCAGCACCGTTTGTTTGCCATACTGCTTCGCAACGTTTACCAGTTCAACGCTGGCCATAGGCGTTCTCCTCAAGATGGTGTTGCAGAGTCTGCCAGTCGGGATACTGACGGGGTGATGAACTGATGGCGCAGGCGGCGACGGCATTGCCCCAACGTAAAGCCTGTGATGGCGGTTTAGCGCATAACAGCCCGGCAAGAAAACCGGCATTGAAGCTGTCCCCGGCGCCGATAGTGTCGATGACAGCCACCGCTTTTACCGGCGCGTGATGGCCGTGGGTTGCTGTCCACCACCAGGCGCCATCGGCGCCGCATTTGACGATACAGCCTCCCCGGCCGCTCAACCGACTTGCCAGCGCCTGGGCCGCCGTCGGCAGCTCGGTCATATCAGCAAGGCCAAGGGTTTCGACCTCATTGAGCAGCAGCCAGTCGCAATCTGCCAGCCAGCGGTTCGTTGCCTCGCGTAGTGCGCTATCCCAGTTGTGCGGCGGCCAGCCGGTATCGACCGCCACCTGAAAACCGCGCTCGTGCAGGGCTGCGAGCAGGCGGGGATAGTCTGCGAGCAAGGTGGTGCATA
Organism: Klebsiella sp. B345; assembly: GCF_051131735.1. Classification (NCBI taxonomy): domain Bacteria; kingdom Pseudomonadati; phylum Pseudomonadota; class Gammaproteobacteria; order Enterobacterales; family Enterobacteriaceae; genus Klebsiella; species Klebsiella sp. B345. The sequence goes on along the minus strand of NZ_CP180443.1, from coordinate 997,658 downwards.
AAAACGTGCCGCAGAGCAACACAATATCGCCAGGGGTTGCCTGATCTGGCAGCTGTGTCAGCACATCGTCGGCAGATAACCGGGTGATATGACCGTAGTTGCTGAGGAACGATCGTTCTTTATCCGGGTGGGTCACCGCCACCGTCAGCGAGGTTTCGCAGGCATACTGTGGCCAGCGCTCTGCGCTGCCGGGAAACTGGGCCGCCAGCCAGGCGGTAAAGGCATCGTCTCCCTGACAGCCGACGGTACAATGGGGGATCTGCATCGCCGCTGCAGCCAGCGCACAGTTACCTGCTGAGCCGCCAGGGCGCAGCGCGCTCTGTTCCAGCATCACTTCAGTGCCCGGCGTCGGCCACTGTCCGAGGGTGCCCATAATTAAGTCAATATTGTAATTCCCTGCGATATAGAGCACAGGTGCGGTGAGCTGTTGCATAGTTATCCTTTACTTCCACCGTTAGTGAGGCCGCTGACCAGCGTTTTTTGTAACCAGATGGCGATAAACAGAGGCGGGACCGAAGCCAGAATACCGACGGCAGCAACCAGCCCGTCATCGGTGGCCCGACCGGCGGTAAAGCCGGCAATGGTGACCGGGAGGGTCTGGGCGGCAATGTTGCTGGTAAACAGTAGCGAGTAGAAAAACTCGTCCCATGCCAGCAGCCAGCCGAACAGCGCCGAGGCGCCGAGCATCGGTTTTGCCAACGGAATCGTGATCCGCAGCAGCACCTGCCAGACCCGTAGCCCGTCAAGCCGCGCCGCCTGTTCAATATCCTGCGGTAAGGCGTCGAACTGGTTTTTCACCATCCAGGTGAGGAACGGCATAATCAGCGAACAGTAGACCAGTACCAGCCCGCTACGGGTATTCAGCAGCCCGAAATGTTCGAGAATAAAGTACAGCGGCAGCACAAAGGCCACCGGCGGTACCATGTAGATACCGAGTCCGGCATACAGCCAGCCGTCGCGGCCGGGATAGCGCGAGAAGCTAAACGCGGCGGGCACCGCCAGCAGTAGCGAAACCAGCGTCGCCCCGGCGGCTACTAACAGGCTGTTACGCAGGGCCGGAAGAAACAGCGCGCCAGGTTCCCCGGGCTGGAGCGACAACAATCTGGCATAGCGGCTGAAGTCCCACTGGCGGGGGAGCCACTCCAGCGGCACCCGGGTCAGATCCGCTGTGGCGCTGACGCTCATCAAAAACAACCACCCCATCGGAGCCAGAATCGACAGGGCAACCAGCAATGCTGCCAGATAGCGCAACAGGGTACGAAGTTTACGCTTCATCATCAGCACTCCGGCGACGCTGACGGAGCAGCATAAACAGATACAGGGCGATCAGCAGCGCGCACATCAGGGTCATCAGAATGGCGTAGGCTGCGCCGCTGCCGGCCCGCAGATAGCTGAAGGACTCCTGATAGACGAAGAAGCTCAGCGTGCGGGTACTGTCCAGCGGTCCACCGCGGGTCATGACATAAATGATATCGAATACCTTAAACGCATCGATGGTGCGCAGAATGAGGGCCACGCCGAGCGGCGCAGCAATCGCCGGCAAGGTGATGGCACGAAAACGACGCCACGATTTGGCACCGTCAAGACGCGCCGCCTCGTACAGATCCTCAGGAATAGACTGCAGCGCAGCCAGCACCAGCAACGTGACCAGCGGATAGTTTTTCCAGATATCCGCCAGCATCACCGCGTTCAGGGCCGAATCCGGCGATCCCAACCAACTGCGATAGCCGTCGATAATCCCCAGTTGGGTCAGCAGGGCATTAATACTGCCGTAGTCCGGGTTGAAGTTCAGTCGCCACATCATCGCGTTGACGATAGTCGGCAACGCCCAGGGCAAAATAACCAGCACCCGCAGGATATTGCGCCCGACAAATGGCTGATTGAGCAACAGCGCCACCAGTACGCCGATGACACCTTCAATGGCGACAGAGACCACGGTGAAATAGAGCGTGCGGGCAAAGGCGGCACGAAAATCCGGGTCGGTTAACGCATACAGATAGTTATCCAGCCAGACGTAATTCGTCGCATCGCCATTGCCCACCAGCGCGGTGTCGGTAAAACTCAGCCACAGGGTGCGCGCCAGTGGCCAGGCGGTTAGCAGAAACATCACGATCAGCATGGGTGCCAGAAGCACCCATGCCTGACGATGCTCGCGTTGTTGCAGGCTCAGCATCAACACTCCTTAACGCAGGCGCGCCGCGCTTTGATCGACGGCTTGCATGGCGGCATCCGGCGCAGTCTTACCTTGCAGTACGGCCTGGAGCTGCTGCTGCAAGGTGTTAGAGAGCCGCGAGTAGTCTGCCGTTTCCGGGCGCGAGAGCATGACGTTCAGTGATTTATCCGCCGCGGCGAGCAGGCTCTCCTGGCCTTTGGCAACGGCCGGGTCCTGATAGGAGGATTTCCACACCGGCAGGCTCAGTTTGGCGTATTTATCCTGTACCGGCTGGGAGGTCAGATACTGAATATATTGCCACGCCTGTTGCGGATGCTGGCTGGCTTTGGCGATACCTAAGCCCATCGAACCATTTACCGCGCCCGGTTTATCCGGCGTATCGCCTGGTGCCGGAATAATACCAACGTCGCCCGCGACCTTACTCTGTTTCGGATCGTTGGCCATGTTGTACATATAGGTCCAGTTCAGTGCGAACGCCGCGTCACCGTTGGAGAAGGCCTTACGCACATCTTCTTCCAGGTATTCGCGAGAAGCCGGGTTACTCAACCCGTCATCCAGCGAACTTTTCATCAGCGTGACCGCTTTCAACGAGGCCGGGGTGGAGAAATCGAGCTTGCCGTTTTGATAGAACTGCCCGCCAAACCCGGAGACCAGCGTGGTGTAGTCGCACACCAGCGCTTCAGCCTGTGACCAGCTCCACACCAACGGGTATTTCACGATACCTTTGTCTTTGATGATTTTGGCATCATCCAGTACCTGTTGCCAGGTGGTGGGTACCTGCTTGATGCCGGCTTTTTCCAGCATGGCTTTGTTGTAATACAGATATTTGGTATCGAGGATCCACGGCATTCCGAGCGTTTTGCCTTTGTAGACCACGGTATTCATTGCGCCGGGGAAAACTTTTTGCCGCTCCTCGGCGGGAATGCGCGCAGAGACATCCTGCAGCAGATCGAAATGGCTGAATTCGGCAGGCCAGATAGCATCGAACAGCACCACGTCGTAGCCATTCGCACCGGCGCCGCGTGCGGCGACGATTTTGTCATGCAGTGCTTCGTACGGGACAAACTCGAGGTTGATTTTAATATCCGGGTTTTGTTTTTCGAAGTCGGCGGTCATCGCACGAATGTCGTTTTCGCTGTACGCCGCCTGGGTCATAAACAGGGCGTTAACCTGAGTCGCGGCTGCTGCCGCACTCCCGCTGATGACTAGCATCGCCAACAGACCGGCTTTAACCCGAAATGCGCTGTGGTGGTTCATGTTGCTCTCCGCTGTACTGAAAAGAGGAATATGATTTATTAAATCAATTTGATTGATTTAATCGGGGCGACAATACGGCATCAACATCATTGCTGGCCCTTAGGCTAAGCGTAGCAAAGCTTATGCCACCCGAAAGGCCGGTTGAGAATCTCGTTGCGGGAATTGTGACGCTGGCTAAAATTGCAGCATGATGCGACAGGAAGGAACGAAATGAAAACCTCGGGAACGAACCTTGAACATGCGCGTGTTCATAACCGCCGGGTGGTGATTGAAGCTGTGCGCCTGCACGGAACATTAACCCGGGCGGAACTGGCGCGATTAACCGCGCTGACGCCGCAAACTGTCTCCAATATTGTCGCTGAGCTGCAGCAAATGGCGATCCTCACCAGCCATGAACCGCGGCGGCCGGTCGGCCGTGGGCAACCGGCAGTACCGGTGAGCCTCAACCCTGCCAGCGCCTGGTCGATCGGGATTCATCTCGATCATCAGACGCTGATTATTGTGCTGGTCGATCTGACCGGCGAAGTGCATTTTCGCCGGCTCATCCTGGTGCAAAAGCCCCAACCTGGTGCCACCTTTGCCCGCATAGAGGAGGTGCTGCAGGAGATGAAAACGCTGCCCGGGCTTGAATGGAGCAGGGTGCTGGGCATTGGAGTGGTGATGCCGGGGCCGTTTGGTGTGGAAGGGATTTCTTCAACCGGGCCAACTACGCTCAATGGCTGGGAGGGCGTCGATGTGGCGGCAGAACTGGCGCGCATAAGCGGCCTGCCGGTAACGCTGGAGAACGACGCGACGGTGGCGGCCATCGGCGAGCGTTTTCACGGGGTGGCCCGCCAGCTTAACTCCTTCGTCTATCTGTATATCGGTACCGGTCTGGGGGCCGGGATTTTTACCGACGGCCACATCTATACCGGGCATGCACATAACGCCGGGGAGGTCGGGCACATTGTGGTACATCCGGGCGGGCGCCCCTGTTACTGCGGTAACGAAGGGTGTCTGGAGCGTTATGTTTCACTGCAGGCCGCCTATGAATTTTGCGGGCTCGATCCTTACCGGGCTCTGCCCGAGGACCTGCTGGCGGTAGACGCTGCGCGGTTCGATCGCTGGATTGACACGGCGCTGCCTTCGCTGCGTCAAGCTATCAATCTGCTGGAGTGCGTGTTCGATGCCGAAACGGTGGTGGTGGGAGGCATGATGCCCGCGCCGCTGCTGGAGAAAGTGCTGGCTCGTTTGCCACCGCTGTATCAGTCGGTACGCGGGCGTTATCTTCCAGCGATGCGCGTCAAAATGGGGATGACGGGGACCGATACCGCCGCCCTCGGTGCAGCCGCGCTACCGATTTTTGACGAGTTTAACCCTCAGTTTCAGGCCCTGATGAAGTAGGTCCGCGTGTCCCGGATAACGCGGGCCACGTCGGGCAATTCGGGCGGTGGAACCTGGTGACATACTGTGCGTATCACACGACGTGTCTGGCACCTGATATTCCGTTTCTGGAAAAGCTAAGTGATTTAAATTCTTTGTTATTTTCTTTGATTTCTCACATCGTCGGGGGGTAAAAGTCACGCACAAAGAGTCCCGGTAGTCATGACAAAAAAAACGTCGATGTATCTGCATCCACAGCAACGTGCGCTTCTCCACCAGCTGTCCCGTGGCTGGCTATGGCGCAGTGAATTACCCACCTGGTTATTAATTATTGTGGTCTACGGCGGCTGGTTTATGACCCTGGCGTACTGGCAGACGCTGGGGATTTTCCCGGCGACGGTGCTGCTTATCTGGTTTACCGCCTGGTATATGTCGCTACAGCATGAGCTGATTCACGGTCATCCCACCAACCGGGCGTGGTGTAATCAACTGCTGGGCACGTTGCCGCTGGCAGTGTGGTATCCCTATGGCCTTTATCGGGATTCCCATCTGGCACATCACCATAACGATCGCCTGACGTTGCCGGTAGACGACCCCGAATCCTACTATTTTACCGACGAGAGCTGGCGGCGTTTCTCGCCCTGGCAGCGTAAGGTGATTCATCTGCGCAATACCTTTATTGGCCGGCTGCTGCTGGCCCCGCTGTTGGATATCGGGCAGACGCTCGCCAGCGCGGTGAACGCGTTTCGCTATCGGCAAGGCAAAGCGATGGCGATGTGGCTGATTCACGTCGGATTGCTGGCCGGCCTGCTGACGTGGATCGCGCACTGTGGTTTTTCGCCACTCTATTTTGTGGTTGCGGTCAGCTATCCGGCGCTGGCACTGACCAAAATTCGTTCCTTCCTCGAGCACCGGGCCGCAGATGACCCGCTGGCCCGCTCAGTCATCAACGAGGCAGGCCTGTTGTGGCGCGTGCTGTTTCTTAATCTGAACTATCACTCTGTCCATCATGATCTGCCCGGTGTTCCGTGGTACGGTTTGCGAAAAATCTACCTGCTTGAACGCGAGCGCTACCAGCAGCGTAACCAGGGATTTCTGGTGCGCGGTTATGGGGAATGGCTGCGCGCCTTTCTCTTCAATGCGGTGGATGTCAATGCGCATCCCGGCGTCAGAAACAGTCAGCAAGACGGGGAAAACGATGCACCATAGTGTGGACTTACCGATGTATGCCATTCACCTACAGGAGAATCAGGCGCTGGAGGCGGCGGTACGAGAACTTCTGCTGACCAGAGGCATCGCCACGAGCCTGGCGTCAATCTCAACAGATTTACTCTCCCGATGGTGCCAACCGGATCTGTTGCTAAGCCAGACCTGCGGCTATCCGCTGGTGACTCTGCTGCCTGACGTGCAGACGGTGGGGTGCTTTCACTACTCGGCGCCCGGTTGCGAAGGGATCGAATACCGTAGTCTGCTGGTAACGCGTGCGGCGGATAGCGCACGGCAACTGGCCGATTTTTACGGACGGCGGGCGGTCTGTAATTCCCCCGATTCGCAGTCTGGCTACAATGTGCTGCTGAAGATGGTCGCGCCGCTTGCCCGCCGCGGGCATTTTTTTGGCGACGTCATTTTCAGCGGCAGTCATCGGCAATCACTTGTCGATTTGCAACAAGGCGTGGGGGATATTGCCGCCATTGATTGCATTAGCTGGGCGCTGTTGGCCCGTCATGAACCCGCGGTACTGGAGGGGTTGTGCGTAATTGACCACAGTCCACTGGCGCCAGGGCTACCGCTTATCACCGGGCCGCGCACGTCAGCGGAGACCCTGGCGGGGTTGAGATCGGCGTTGCAACAGCTGGTCAGCGACCCGCAGTATCGTGAGCGCTGCAACGCGCAGTTTATCTGTGGGTTTAGCCCGTTGACCCGGGCGCCGTATACCCGGCTGCTGGCGTGGCGGGAAGAGGCGCGACTGAAAGGGGTAACCCAATTGTAAGTGGCCGGAGAAGCGGGCTTCTCCGGCATTGGGATTAGCGCGCATCTGCCGGTGGTGGGTGATGGGCAAAGCGGTTTTCCGCTGGCGGTAAGCCCAGCTTTTCCCGTAGCGTACCCGGCGGATAGCTCGTTCTCATAACGCCGCTGTGTTGCAGAATCGGCACAACCTGCTCGACAAAACGATCGAAATCCCCCGGTAATAACGGGAACATCAGATTAAACCCATCGGCAGCACCGGCGCGCCAGGTCTCGGTCAGCGCGCTGGCGATCTCCTCCGCACTGCCAATCAACAGCCAGCTATCGGAGCTTTGCAGCAGTAAACGACCCAGTTCCAGGATGGTCAGTGACGGATCGTAATGGCGGATCAGCCGCAACGCGGTGCGGATCCCGTCGAAGGTCTCTTCGTCCGGCAGCGGCGGTAGCGGCTGGTCGACCGCGTGGTTCGAGAGATCCATGCGCAGGTATGAAGAGAGCAGATCGATAGCCATGCGATCGCTCATCAGACGGTTGTTAAGCTGCTGGCGCTCCGTTTTTTCCGCATCAGAATTTACCACCACCGGCAGCACGCCTGCGATGATCTTAAAATGCGCCGGATCACGTCCTTTAGCCCGCAACCGTTGATTCATCTCCTCGCGATAGCTCAGCCCCTCTTCGATGGACTGAATAAACACGAAGTGCATATCTGACCACGTCGCCGCCAGATCTTTCCCCGCTTCTGATGATCCCGCCTGCACCAGTACCGGATGGCCCTGCGGTGGACGCGGCAGGTTCAGCGGCCCGCGAACGCTAAAATACTCACCGCGATGATCGAGATGATGTACTTTTTGTTTATCGGCAAACAGGCCGCTCGCTTTGTTGTACAGCACCGCATCCTGCTCCCATGAGTCCCAAAGCCGGGTGACGACATCAATAAATTCACCGGCTCGTCGATAGCGGTTGCCGTGCTGTGGCAACTGGTCGAGACCAAAGTTGGCGGCTTCTTCCTCAAGCCACGAGGTGACGACGTTCCAGCTCGCCCGGCCCTTGCTCAGAAAATCGAGTGACGCAAAATAACGAGCAAGGTTATAGGGTTCGCTATAGGAGGTGGACGCCGTGCCCATCAGGCCAATATGTTCGGTGACGGCCGCCAGCGCACTGAGTAATGTAATGGGCTCGAGGCGCGCGTTGGCGTAATGGGTCAGGCCGCTGGGCACCTTATCCCAGATAGCAATATGGTCGGCAACAAAAATGGCATCTAACGTGGCCGCCTCGGCTTTTTTAGCCAGCCCGACATAGTAGTCCAGGCTGAAAATTTCTGTTGTCGGGGCTTGTGGGTGGCGCCAGGAGAAGCGGTAATCGCCCTGGGGATTAAAGAAGAACAGGTTCAAAATGATATGATCTTTAGACATCGTCATGCTCTTTTGCTGATAGCCACTCCCTGGCCGTGATGATTAGTGGCCTGGCAGATTGGCATTAACCCACTGTTCGGCAACGGTTGCCGGGTCTTTGTGCTGCAAATCAACCTGTTGGTTCAGCGCGATCAGCGCCGCATTATCAAGCCGGGAGGAGACCTGATTAAGAATGCTACTGACGTTGGTGGAAAGGCTGGCTTTGCGCACCAGCGGCACGACGTTCTGGCTGGGCTGCTCATGCTTGTCATCGGCTAATACCACCCAATCTTCTTTTGCCAGGTTACCTTGGGTCGAGACAACCGTGGCAACATCGATCTTGCCGGAATTCAGCGCCAGGCGGGTCAAGGGGCCCCCCATATCAAGCGACTTCACCGCCTTAAACTCCAGGCCGTAGACCCGTTTAAGTCCCGGAAGCCCGAGGGCACGGACCGCCAGCTCCGGCGGTCCGCCGATAGTTAGCTGATGGGCAATTGGTTGAAGATCGGACAAGGTCGTCAGGTTGTATTTCTTCGCCGTCTCAGCGCGTACCGCCCAGGCGGTAATCGATGTGGCCGGAGAGGGGGTGAGTAGCGTGAAGTCGGCAGGCAATACCTTCGCCAGTTCGGCGCTGACATCACTCTGGCTGGTGGCCTGGGTTTTCCCGTCATAATAGTTGAGCAGGGCGCCGAGATATTCCGGCACGATATCGATTTCACCGCTCTTTAATGCGGGCAGGATGATTTCGCGGTTGCCAAGATTCAGTCGTGTTTTTACCTCAATATTATTTTTCTTGAGCGCGCTGGCATATATATTCGCGAGAATAGAACTCTCCGTGAAATTAGCGCCCCCGATGGTGACGCTTTCTGCCAGAGTACTGAAACTAAGACTCAGTAATCCCGCGGTAAGAATCGATAAGCGCCACCGGCGGGTGTTAACAGAAAACCCTAATATATGCTTCATAATGCCTCTTTATATGCAGATGATTGGTGGAGTCAGGGCCTATTCTATTAGGCTCTTAATGCTCGGCTACGAGCGTGGTACGGCGATATTTTCGGGTGAAACAGGAAAAACATAATTCACTGCCGATAGCCAGCAGCGAGACCACCAGCGACCCGGCAATAACCTGCGGGAAATCGCGTTGCCCAAGCCCGTCAATCAGGAAACGACCCAGGCCGCCAAGGCCAGCATAGGCGGCGACAACGGCGGTGGCGATAAGCTGGACCAGCGCGGTACGTATCCCGGCGATAATCAGCGGTGCGGCCAGCGGGATGCGCAGCTGCCACAGGCTTTGCCATGGCGTCATTCCCAACGCGGTGGCGGCATCGCAGAGCGGGCGGTCGGCATGATAAATACCGACCCAGGCATTGGTCAGGATCGGCGGGATCGACATCGCCACCAGCGCCGCAAAAACCGGAATATCATTAAAGCCAAACACAATAATGCATAATAAAATGAGACCTAATGATGGGATGGCACGACCAATATTAAACAGATTAATAACGATAAACGCCCCTTTGCGCCAATAACCGAGCGCAATACCCAGCGGCAGGGCAATGGCCGATGACAGCGTTATGCTAATCAGGACATAATAAAGATGCTCACGTAGGCGCAGTAATATGCCCGTATCGCCGAGCCAGTGTTCGGGTTGGGAAAGCCAGCGGAGGGTCGCCAGTAATATATCCATTAGCGTGTCCAGGGCGTGAGCCAATAGCCGACATGGGCTATCAGGGAGTCCAGTAAAAATGACAGCATGAGGCTTAATACCACGCTGGCAATAATAGGCGTCAGAAAATCCTGATTAAATCCTGCCAGCAGCAGTTGCCCCAGCCCGCCCTGGCCAATCAGGGCGGTCACGGTCACCAGTCCGACCAGTGTCACCGAGGCAATCCGCAGCCCGGCAAACAGCGAGGGCACCAGCAGGTGCAGCTCAATATCAATAAAACGATACCCGCGGGTGTAGCCGAGCGCGCGGGCTGATTCCAGCACGGCGACGGGCAGCTTTTCGATGCCGGCAATGACGTTACGTAACAGGATCAACAGCGAGTAAACCGTTAAACCAATGACTGACGTCGTGAGCGACAAGCCGGTAAAAGGTAATAAGAGAATAAATAACGCCAGCGATGGGATCGTAAAAATAACTCCGCAAAGATAAATCAACGGTTGCGTGGTGATTGGCCAGCGTAGCGTGAGCACCATGAATGCGCCCGTTAACAAGGTGCCAAATAACAGCGAGATGCCGACCAGCTGCGTATGCTGCCATAGCAGCTCGCCAATCAGGATTTTGTTGGCATAAATCCACGACCAGTCAATCATAGCGGCGAATCTCCACGTCGCCGTCCAGCACATTGCGCAGCAGAATATGCGAGATACTGCCCTGGTACTGCCCGTTGCTATCTACGTGGACCAGCACGCCGCCTGGCGCATCCAGCAGGGCGCTGTAGGCAAAACGCAAAGAGTTCAGGGCCGAAAGCGGCTGGGCTATCGGCAACGTAATGCGCTTATCGGGATCAAACCAGTGCAGAGGACGATGCTGTTGATCCAGCACCAGCCGCAGCGGGCTGGCGACCGTTGGGTGTGCACTGGCAATCGGTGACAAACCTTCATCCAGCAGCGGCACATCGTGTCGCGGTAGCTGACCGACCTGGAGCATCCCGAGGCGCTTAAGATTCGGTTCGGGACCAATAAAACGCTGCACAAACTCGCTGGCCGGGTGTGCCAGAATCTGCTCTGGCGTATCGCACTGCGCCAGCACGCCACCCTCCTGGAAAATAGCGATTTTATCGCCCAGGCGGATGGCCTCATTAATGTCGTGTGTGACCACCACAATGGTCTTATGCAGGCGTTGCTGTAGCAGCAACAGTTCATCCTGCAAGCGTTCGCGCACCACCGGGTCAATGGCGGCAAAGGGTTCGTCCATCAACAGAATCGACGGGTCGGCAGCTAACGCCCGGGCGATGGCTACACGTCCCTGTTGCCCGCCAGAGAGTTGGTGTGGATAGCGTGTCAACAGATGACGATCCAGCGACATCAGGTCGACCAGTTCATCAATACGTGCGCGAATGTGTGATTTGTGCCAGCCAAGTAATCGCGGGACCGTAGCGATATTTTGTGCCGCCGTCCGGTGGGGAAAGAGGGCGGCGCTTTGCATCACAAAGCCAATGTTACGGCGGACCTGAATAATATCAGCCAGCGCGATGTTCACCCCCTGCACATACACGTTGCCGGAATCCGGTTTATCGAGCTGATTAATCATGCGCAGTATTGTCGTTTTGCCACAGCCGCTGGGGCCGACGAAAGTACAGAGTTCACCGCTATTAATAACCAGGTTAAGGCCGCGTATTGCCGCATGTGCGCTGCCCGAATAGGTCTTGTGAATATTTTCTAATCTGATCATCTGGTGTTGTAACACTCTGAATTTATAGGTGGTTTGTGGCTTTCATCGCGGAGTTGACACCTTACAAACTACCGAGAGGTTTCAGGCAGGGCAAATACGTTATTTGCATTTGCATAGTCGGAATCTGAACAATTCTTGAAGCGAAGGAATGCGGGTTGATCTGGTATAAAGCCAATAGCGATATTTTTGTCCTGCCGCCCTGCGCGAATGGCCGCACGACGGTCATTTTTCTCTCTGCCAGACCGGCCAGCCGAATATCGATTTGCTAAATTGTGATAAGCAGCACAAATGGCTGTCATGGTTTTGTTTGATCGCATGAAAAATTGCATTTGATTTTAATCAAAAAATTACCTGCTGCATTATGGCCATAATGCAGAGATAAAAATGTTAAGTAAATGCTGGGTTATTGTGTCTTAAATATTGCGTGATAATGAATAAAATAGTTTTTTACAAACAACCGGGGGTAAAAAGTGTGACCCCTTACAGTTTTTAAACTCTGTTTGCTGTTATTTGTCATAATATTTTATTAATTACATTAACAGTTTAATGACGACGGCGACGAATAATTATACGGCTAATGGTTAAATATCAGTCTTAATACCCACGAAAACAGATTAAAAATTAACCTTTGTTATCACCATAAAATATTTTTATCCCCGCATATATTCTTGATAAAAGTCATGTCGGAATGGACTTTAATGATGTTAATTTATTGATTTATATGCTTTTATTGTCATAGATTGTGAGCTGTAAAATACGTGAAGGGGGCGTTTGTGAGTGTTCTCACATAACCATCGGATCGCCATTTGGTACACTTCACCGCGTCGAGAAAATAATGGAAGCAGGTTGCTATGAATACGATTACTCTGCCAAAAACACAGCATCTGGTGGTTTTCCAGGAAGTCATCAGAAGTGGCTCCATCGGCTCAGCAGCAAAAGAATTAGGATTAACGCAACCTGCCGTCAGTAAGATAATTAATGATATCGAAGCCTATTTCGGGACCGAATTAGTGGTGCGAAAAAATACCGGCGTCACCTTGACCAATACCGGACAAGTGCTGCTGTCGTGGTCTGAATCGATCACCCGTGAAATGAAAAATATGGTCAATGAGATGCACAGCATGACCTGCAACACGGTGGTCGATGTCTCTTTCGGTTTTCCGTCGCTGATTGGCTTCACCTTTATGTCTGACATGATCCATAAGTTCAAAAAGGTGTTTCCTAAAGCTCAGGTCTCAATGTACGAAGCGCAACTCTCCTCGTTTCTCCCGGCGATCCGCGACGGCCGTCTCGACTTCGCCATCGGTACGTTGAGCGACGAAATGAAACTACACGACCTCCATGTGGAACCGTTGTTTGAATCCGAGTTTGTGCTGGTGGCCAATAAGTCCCGAACATGCAGCGGCACCACCACGCTGGCGTCGTTGCAGGACGAACAGTGGGTGTTGCCGCAAACCAATATGGGTTACTACAGTGAACTCCTCACCACCCTCCAGCGCAGCGGCATCAACAGTGAAAACATCGTTAAAACCGACTCGGTCGTCACCATTTATAATCTTGTTCTCAATGCTGATTTCCTGACGGTCATTCCCTGCGATATGACCACACCGTTTGGCTCCAGTCAGTTTATTACCATTCCGATTAGCGAAGCATTACCGGTTGCCCGTTATGCCGCAATCTGGTCGAAGAATTATCGTATAAAAAATGCCGCCTCGGTGTTGGTGGAATTAGCAAAAGAGTATTCGGCATTTACTGGCTGTAGGAAGAGACAATTAATAACTGTTGATTAAATGAATTTTCTATTCTGATTATTAACATTCAGAACATCGGCTGATATTCAGTCGGTGGTTACGGTGAACTTTACGGTTAAATATTCGATCCATAATGGCGGAGGGGATTTCTACGCCGCAATTACGGGTTGAGCGTCATTTTTATTATTTTATACCAAGGTTAAGAGGCTCTAATGCACATTACATACGATCTCCCGGTTGCCATTGAAGATATCCTCGAAGCGAAAAAAAGACTGGCGGGTAAAATTTATAAAACAGGCATGCCGCGTTCTAATTATTTTAGCGAGCGTTGCAAAGGTGAAATATTCCTCAAATTTGAAAATATGCAGCGTACCGGCTCGTTTAAGATCCGCGGTGCATTTAACAAACTGAGTTCGCTCAGCGAAGCGGAAAAACGCAAGGGCGTAGTCGCCTGTTCTGCCGGCAATCATGCGCAGGGCGTATCGCTCTCCTGCGCCATGCTGGGCATTGATGGCAAGGTAGTGATGCCGAAAGGGGCGCCGAAATCGAAGGTTGCCGCCACCTGCGATTACTCGGCTGAAGTGATTCTCCACGGCGACAACTTCAATGACACCATCGCCAAAGTGAGTGAAATTGTCGAAATGGAAGGGCGTATTTTTATTCCGCCTTATGACGACCCGAAAGTCATTGCTGGTCAGGGCACCATCGGCCTGGAAATAATGGAAGACCTGTATGACGTCGACAACGTTATTGTACCCATCGGCGGCGGCGGTTTGATTGCCGGCATCGCGGTGGCGATTAAATCCATTAACCCCACCATTCGTATTATTGGCGTGCAGTCGGAAAACGTCCACGGGATGGCCGCCTCTTATTATGCTGGCGCAATTACGTCGCATCGGAATACCGGCACATTAGCCGACGGCTGCGATGTTTCACGCCCTGGCAATCTGACCTACGAAATCGTCCGCGAGCTGGTCGACGATATTGTGCTGGTCAGTGAAGATGAAATTCGCAACAGCATGATTGCCTTAATTCAGCGCAATAAAGTGATTACTGAAGGCGCCGGCGCCCTGGCCTGCGCAGCATTATTGAGCGGGAAGTTAGATAGCTATATCCAGAACCGTAAAACGGTCAGCATTATTTCTGGTGGCAATATCGACCTTTCACGTGTTTCGCAAATTACTGGTTTATACCCTAAATAATTCGAGTTGCTTGTAGGCGGCAAGGCCGTAAATCCCCAGGAGCTTACTCAGGTAAGTGACTGGGGTGAACGGGTGCAGCCAACACCCAAGCAACTTGAAGGATGACGGGTTTAGTTGACGCTTAATCTTATGTGAGGACAGGATATGAGTACTACCGATAGCATTATATCCAGCGAGACAAGAGAATCATCGTGGCGTAAATCGGATACCACGTGGACCCTGGGCCTGTTCGGGACCGCCATCGGCGCCGGGGTGCTCTTCTTCCCCATTCGCGCCGGCTTTGGCGGCCTGATCCCCATCTTACTGATGCTGGTCTTAGCCTACCCGATTGCCTTTTATTGCCACCGGGCGCTGGCGCGCCTGTGTCTGTCCGGTTCGAACCCGTCCGGTAACATCACCGAGACGGTAGAAGAGCATTTTGGTAAGACCGGTGGGGTGGTGATCACGCTGCTGTACTTCTTCGCCATCTGCCCGTTGCTGTGGATTTATGGCGTCACCATTACCAACACCTTTATGACCTTCTGGGAAAACCAGCTGCAGATGCCGGCGCTTAATCGTGGTCTTGTGGCGCTGTTCCTGCTGCTGCTGATGGCCTTTGTCATCTGGTTCGGCAAGGACCTGATGGTGAAAGTGATGAGCTTCCTGGTGTTCCCGTTTATCGCCAGTCTGGTACTGATTTCGCTGTCGCTGATCCCTTACTGGAACTCTGCGGTTATCGATCAGGTCAATCTCAGCGATATCGCCCTGACCGGTCACGATGGCATCCTGGTGACCGTATGGCTGGGGATCTCCATTATGGTCTTCTCCTTTAACTTCTCGCCAATTGTCTCCTCGTTCGTGGTCTCCAAACGCGAAGAGTATGAAAAGGAGTTTGGCCGCGACTACACCGAGCGTAAGTGTTCAAAAATCATCTCTCGCGCCAGTATGCTGATGGTTGCCGTGGTGATGTTCTTTGCCTTCAGTTGCCTCTTTACGCTGTCGCCGGAAAACATGGCGGACGCGAAAGCGCAGAACATCCCGGTGCTCTCTTACCTGGCAAACCACTTTGCCTCCATGACCGGCAGTAAATCGTCATTTGCCACGGTACTCGAGTACGGGGCGTCGATTATCGCGCTGGTGGCCATTTTCAAATCCTTCTTCGGCCACTATCTCGGCACCCTGGAAGGACTGAACGGCCTGGTACTGAAGTTCGGTTATAAGGGTGACAAAACCAAGGTCTCCACAAGCAAACTGAATACCATCAGCATGGTTTTCATTATGGGCTCCACCTGGGTGGTGGCTTATGCGAACCCCAATATCCTCGACCTGATTGAAGCGATGGGCGCGCCGATTATTGCCTCGCTGCTGTGCCTGTTACCAATGTATGCCATCCGTAAAGCACCGTCACTGGCGAAATACCGTGGCCGCCTCGATAACGTCTTCGTCACCGTCGTGGGTCTGCTGACCATTCTGAATATCGTCTACAAACTGTTTTAATTAAGCTCAGGATGAGCGGAGTCAATATATGAATGAATTCCCGGTAGTACTGGTCATTAACTGCGGATCGTCTTCAATTAAATTTTCAGTCCTTGATGCAATGAGCTGTGATGTTTTAATGGCCGGTATTGCCGATGGGATTAATTCTGAGAATGCATTTTTAGCCATTAATGACGGCGCGCCAGTTAAACTGGCGCAGCATAGCTACGAAGGCGCATTAAAGGCCATCGCCTTTGAACTAGAAAAACGTGAGTTAATCGACAGCGTGGCGTTAATTGGTCACCGTATTGCGCACGGCGGAAATATCTTTACGGAGTCGGTCATTATTACCGATGAGGTTATCGATAATATCCGCCGGGTATCGCCATTAGCCCCGCTGCATAATTACGCTAATCTCAGCGGTATTACGTCGGCGCAACACCTGTTCCCCGGCGTCAGACAGGTGGCCGTGTTTGATACCAGCTTCCACCAGACCCTGGCGCCGGAAGCTTATCTCTACGGGCTGCCGTGGAAATATTATGAGGAACTTGGCGTGCGCCGCTATGGGTTCCATGGGACCTCGCATCGCTATGTTGCTCAGCGCGCGCACGACCTGCTGGCACTGGATGAAGACGATTCCGGGCTGGTAATCGCCCATCTGGGTAATGGCGCCTCGGTTTGCGCCGTGCGCAACGGGCAAAGCGTCGATACCTCCATGGGGATGACGCCGCTGGAAGGGTTGATGATGGGCACCCGCAGCGGCGATGTCGACTTCGGCGCGCTGGCGTGGATTGCCAGCGAAACCCAGCAGACCCTGAGCGACCTCGAACGAGTGGTCAATAAGGAATCCGGGTTGCTGGGGATCTCCGGCCTTTCATCAGACCTGCGGGTGCTGGAGAAAGCCTGGCACGCGGGGCATGAACGCGCCCGGCTGGCGATTAAAACCTTTGTCCATCGCATCGCCCGCCATATTGCCGGACATGCGGCCTCGCTCCAGCGCCTGGACGCGATTATTTTCACCGGCGGTATCGGTGAGAACTCATTATTAATTCGCCGGCTGGTGATTGACCATTTAGCGGTACTGGGGGTGACCCTGGATGTGGAAATGAATAACCTGCCGAATTCCCGTGGTGAAAGAATTATTTCCGCACCAGACACCCGGGTCAGCTGCGCCGTTATTCCCACCAACGAAGAGAAAATGATTGCCCTCGATGCCATTCATTTAGGGGCAATTCACGCGCAAGTGGAATGTGCTTAATTCATTTTTGTTCTGTAGAGAGATGATTTTTCATGAAGGTAAATATCGATACCAGCGACAGGCTGTATGCCGACGCGTGGCAAGGTTTTCACGGTACGGACTGGAAAGAAGAAATTAATGTCCGCGAGTTTATTCAGCACAACTATACGCCATATGAAGGGGATGAATCTTTTCTGACCGAAGCCACGCCAGCAACTACCGCGCTGTGGGGCAAAGTGATGACGGGGATTCATATTGAAAATGCGACCCATGCACCGGTCGATTTCGATAGCAATATCGCGACCTCGATTACCGCACATGATGCCGGCTACATTGACCCGGCGCTGGAAAAAATTGTCGGGCTACAGACCGATAAACCGCTTAAACGCGCGCTGCACCCGTTCGGCGGCATCAACATGATCAAAAGCTCGTTTGAGGCTTATGGTCGTGAAATGGACCCGCACTTTGAGTACCTGTTCACCGACCTGCGTAAAACGCACAATCAGGGGGTATTTGATGCCTACTCGCCGGATATGCTGCGCTGCCGTAAATCCGGGGTACTGACCGGTCTGCCGGACGGTTATGGCCGGGGGCGGATTATTGGCGACTACCGTCGCGTGGCGCTGTACGGCATTCGCTATCTGGTACGCGAGCGTGAACTGCAGTTTGCCGACCTGCAATCCAACCTTGAGTACGGGCAGAATCTGGAAGCGACGATACGTCTGCGCGAGGAGCTGGCGGAACACCGCCGTGCGCTGTTGCAGATGCAGGAGATGGCGGCGAAATATGGCTGCGATATTTCCCGTCCGGCATCCACGGCCCAGGAAGCGGTGCAGTGGGTCTATTTTGCCTACCTGGCGGCGGTGAAATCACAAAATGGCGGCGCCATGTCGCTGGGGCGTACCGCTACCTTCCTTGATATCTATATTGAACGTGACCTCAACCGTGGTCACCTCACCGAGCAGCAGGCCCAGGAGCTGATCGACCACTTCATTATGAAGATCCGCATGGTGCGCTTCTTGCGTACGCCGGAGTTCGACACGCTGTTTTCTGGCGACCCGATCTGGGCCACCGAAGTCATCGGCGGCATGGGGCTGGACGGGCGTACCCTGGTCACCAAAAATGCCTATCGCTACCTGCATACCCTGCACACCATGGGCCCAGCCCCGGAGCCAAACCTCACGGTGCTGTGGTCCGAAGCGCTGCCGATTGCCTTCAAAAAGTACGCGGCTCAGGTCTCGATCGTTACCTCATCGCTGCAGTATGAGAACGACGATTTGATGCGCACCGATTTTAACAGCGACGATTACGCCATCGCCTGCTGCGTCAGCCCGATGATTATCGGCAAACAGATGCAGTTCTTCGGCGCCCGCGCCAATCTGGCTAAAACGCTGCTGTACGCAATCAATGGCGGCGTGGATGAGAAACTCAAGATTCAGGTAGGGCCGAAAACCGCGCCGCTGCTGGATGAAGTGCTCGATTACGACACGGTGATGGAGAGCCTCGACCACTTTATGGACTGGCTGGCGGTGCAGTACATCAGCGCGCTGAACATCATCCACTACATGCATGACAAGTACAGCTATGAAGCCTCACTGATGGCGCTGCACGACCGTGACGTCTATCGCACCATGGCCTGCGGCATGGCCGGTCTGTCGGTGGCGGCGGATTCGCTATCGGCTATTAAGTACGCGAAGGTGAAACCGGTCCGCGACCATAACGGCCTGGCGGTCGATTTTGTTATCGAAGGCGACTATCCGCAGTATGGCAATAATGACCAGCGGGTCGACAGCATCGCCTGCGATCTGGTTGAGCGCTTTATGAAGAAAATCAAAGTGCTGCCGACCTACCGTAACGCCGTACCGACCCAGTCTATCCTGACTATCACCTCCAACGTGGTGTATGGCCAGAAGACCGGCAATACTCCGGATGGTCGCCGCGGCGGGACGCCGTTTGCCCCAGGAGCTAACCCGATGCACGGGCGTGACCGCAAAGGGGCTGTGGCGTCATTAACCTCGGTCGCTAAGCTGCCGTTTACCTACGCCAAAGACGGCATCTCTTACACCTTTTCTATCGTGCCTGCGGCGCTGGGCAAAGAGGAGACGGTACGTAAAACCAACCTGGTGGGGCTGCTTGACGGCTACTTCCACCATGAGGCTCACGTTGAAGGCGGGCAGCACCTTAACGTCAACGTGATGAACCGGGAGATGCTGCTGGATGCCATCGAACATCCGGAAAATTACCCGAACCTGACCATTCGCGTCTCTGGCTACGCGGTGCGTTTCAACGCGCTGACCCGTGAACAGCAGCAGGATGTCATCTCCCGTACCTTTACCCAGGCGCTATAACGCCGGAGGAATCATGAGAAAGATAATCGCAACCCAGGATGCGCCGGGAGCCATCGGGCCTTATGTTCAGGGCGTTGACCTCGGCACGCAGGTGCTGACATCGGGGCAGATCCCGGTCTGCCCACGAACCGGCACTATTGCGGACAACGTGGCCGACCAGGCGCGTCAGAGCCTGGAAAACGTGAAAGCTATTGTCACGGCGGCAGGGTTAACGGTCGGCAGTATCGTCAAGACCACGGTTTTTATTACCGACCTTAACGATTTCGCCACCATCAACCAGGTCTATCAGCAGTTCTTTGACGAACATCAGGCGACCTATCCGGCGCGCAGCTGCGTTCAGGTGGCTCGCCTGCCGAAGGACGTGAAGCTGGAGATTGAAGCTATCGCGATCCGCGACCTCTGAGGCAACGGCGGCGGGGCGGGTTCTTCCCGTGCCGCCGCACGGAGCGTGACCCGCGCTCTTCTCTGAACGGTAATCCGAGGCGGTAAATATGATTAGCGCATTCGATATTTTCAAACCGGGAATCGGCCCTTCCAGTTCACATACCGTGGGGCCGATGAATGCCGGGAAACGTTTTATCGACCAGTTGGTGACTCAGGGCGAACTGGTCCACATCACCCGTATTGTGGTCGATCTGTATGGCTCGTTGTCGTCGACCGGCAAGGGCCATGCGACCGATGTCGCTATTCTTCTGGGACTGGCGGGCAACAGCCCGCAACATGTCGACATCGACGCGATTCCGGCTTTTATTCAACAGGTTATGCAGAGCGGGCGTTTGCCGCTCGCCAACGGCGCGCAGAGCGTCGATTTTCAGATGGCTAACGATATGCTGTTCCACTCCCACACCCTGGCGTATCACGAAAACGGTCTGCGGATCACCGCATGGAGCCACTCCGGCCCGTGGGCCAGCCAGACCTATTACTCGGTTGGGGGCGGTTTTATCGTTGCCGAAGGGGAGACCGAACAGCGCTGCGATGCCGCCATCCAGGTGCCGTTTGAATTCCGATCGGCCAGTGAACTGCTGCATCTGTGCCAGCACAACGGCCTGTCGGTCTCCGGACTGATGATGCAAAACGAGCTGGCCATGCGCAGCAAGGCGGAGATCGACGCCGGGCTACAGCACATCCATGCGGTGATGTGGGATGGTATTGAGCGTGGCATGCACACGGAAGGCGTGCTGCCCGGTCCACTAAATGTGCCGCGTCGTGCCGCGGCGTTGCGGCGGCGGCTGGTCTCCAGCGACAGCCTCTCCAGCGATCCGATGAACGTCATTGACTGGATCAACATGTTCGCCCTCGCGGTCAGCGAAGAGAACGCCGCCGGTGGCCGGGTGGTGACCGCGCCGACCAACGGCGCCTGCGGAATTATCCCGGCGGTGCTGGCCTATTACGATAAATTCCGTCGTCCGGTTAACACCAGTTCGCTGGCGCGCTATCTGCTGGCGGCGGGTGCCATTGGCGCGTTGTACAAAATGAATGCTTCTATTTCCGGGGCCGAAGTGGGGTGTCAGGGGGAAATTGGCGTGGCCTGTTCGATGGCGGCCGCTGGCCTGACCGAACTGCTGGGCGGCAGTCCGGCGCAGGTCTGCAATGCCGCGGAAATTGCCATGGAGCATAACCTCGGCCTGACCTGCGACCCGGTTGCCGGGCAGGTGCAGATCCCTTGTATTGAGCGTAATGCTATCAATGCGGTCAAAGCCGTCAATGCCGCACGAATGGCGCTGCGCCGCACCTCCGAACCGCATGTCTCGTTAGATAAGGTGATCGAAACCATGTACGAGACCGGCAAGGATATGAATGATAAGTACCGGGAGACATCCCGCGGCGGGCTGGCGATAAAAGTGCTCTGCGTTTAAGCGTCTTTGATGGGGGCGGTTCGCACAGAAGCCGCCCCCTTATGGACGATGCCGACAGGCTCAGGCCTGGTGGCTTATGTCGATGATGCGAGGCGGCTGTGCTTCACCGCCGCTTTCATCGGGATCAGGGCGATGACCAGCGCGCCGAGCACAAGGAACCCGGCGACCATAAAGATCCCGGCGTTGAAGTTCCCGGTGACGTCTTTCAGCCAGCCCATCAACAGCGGCCCCAGCGCCGCGCCGGTCATCCCGGTGGCGTTGATCACCGCAATCCCCAGCGCCCGCGCGCGCAACGAAATCGCCTGGTCAGGGGTGGTCCAGAAAATCACCATGGCGGCAAAGGCGCCGCTGGAGGCCATTACAATCCCGGTGAATTGCAACAGCGGGTTGCTGCTGGAGGCGGTTAACATCCAGCCGGCCGCGGCAAACAGATAGGGCAGCAGGGTGTGCAGCTTCCGCTCCTTCAGGCGGTCAGAACGTTTGCTCCACCAGATCATCCCGACGATGGTACACACCTGCGGGATCGCGCTCAGAAGACCGATGGTGACGTTGCTGCTCTGCTCGTTGAAGCTGCGCAGGATCAGCGGCGTCCAGACGCTAAGGGCGCTTAAGGTGTTGGTCAGGCAGAAATAGGCCAGCGTATAGAGCAGGATGATCGGCGTAAACAGCTCCCGCAGCATACTGCGCTGGGACAGCGGCGGGCTAGCTTCGCTGAGCCGCGACGCCTGCAGCGCTGCGCGATCCGCTTCCAGCATCTCATGTAAACAGGCCTTA
This sequence comes from Klebsiella sp. B345, assembly GCF_051131735.1. Taxonomy (NCBI): domain Bacteria; kingdom Pseudomonadati; phylum Pseudomonadota; class Gammaproteobacteria; order Enterobacterales; family Enterobacteriaceae; genus Klebsiella; species Klebsiella sp. B345. Next base: position 975,490 of record NZ_CP180443.1, on the reverse strand, counting down.
TCATCGGCGGTCAGCCATTTGGCTTTATCCGGGCTGTCGTCCAGCCAGAACCACACCACCAGCCCCAGCAGCACCGACGGGAAGCCTTCCAGCAGGAAGAGCCATTGCCAGCCTTTCAGGTTCAGCACGCCATCGAGATTGAGGATGTACCCCGAAGCCAGTGAGCCAAGCGCCATGGTGACGGGCATGGCAATCATAAACAGCGCGTTGGCGCGGGCGCGATATTGCGCCGGGAACCAGAAGGTTAAATAGAGCAGCAGGCCGGGTAAAAAGCCGGCTTCGGCGATACCCACCAGCATTCTCAGCACGTACAGGCTGTTCGGGCCGGTGGCAAACATAGTGGCGGTGGAGGCAATCCCCCAGATAACCATCAGGATGGCAATCCAGCGGCGCGCGCCGACGATGCTGAGCATGATGTTGCTGGGAATGCCGCAAATCACGTACATCACGTAAAACAGGGTGGTCGCCAGGCCAAACATGGTGCTGGTGAGGCCGAGGTCTTTGCCCATGGTCAGGCCGGCAAAGCCGATGTTGATACGGTCGAGGTAGGAGAAAACGAACAGAATAAAGAGAAAAACGATTAAGCGACGAAAGAGTTTATTGATCACCGATTGCTGACGGGCATCCAGCGGTCGATCCGCAGGGGCAGGTGGGACCAGACTCTCAGAGCGAGTCTGTTCCATTGACGGGCTATTGTTCATCAAAAGCTCCACATTATGATTATTTATATTGGCCAACAGGTCGGCTAAACGTATAGGAAACAGAGCGGGTAAACGTCAATTTAATGTTCAATAAATGATACGAAAATGTTATTGACTCGACATTTAAGAATCACAATGAGATCCCGATCGCGTGTCCAGCGATCGATAGTTTGCCGGAGGGAATGCCACAAAATGTCGGCGTTATTGTCCGGATGGAACCAGAGTCAGGCAGATGTTTTCAGGAGGGTAGCGTCATGCGGATATTACGCTTTATGCTGCTGGTGGACAGCAGACGAAGGAGACAGAAAGTGATGCACTTCAAGGTGGTTAAATAAAGCCCATTTTTTACTTGAATATTCACGTAAATGTTCCATCATTTAACGTCGCCGTCCTCCTGTTGTTCATCGCGACCAATTGCCGATTTTAATATGATTCACATTTACTGCTAATTAATAATATCGCGAAGCTTATTTTCGCGGCTTGCTGCTGCGTCAGGCCTGATGAGTGGTCAGAACGGGCTGTCGTGGGTGACATGAAATGGTTCGCCGCTGACCGGGTGAAAGAAGTGCAGCGCACTGGCATGCAGCATCAGGCGCGACGCCTGTTCGCTGCCGGGCCAGCTCAATCCCCCGTACAGATCGCAGCCTAAGATCGGATGCCCCAGCTGCTGACAGTGGATCCGCAGCTGGTGGGTGCGCCCGGTTTCCGGGAACAGCTGGACCCGGGTCAGCGCCAGCAAGGTGCCGTCGGCGTTGGTCTGGTGCAGACGCTCCACCACCTGATAGCGAGAACGCGCGGGTTTGCCGTTAATGGCACAGATTGTCATGCGCGGGAACAACGCCGGGTCTTTGGCGATGGGGGCATCAATCACGCCCTGGTCGTCGGCGAGGTGGCCGCACAGCAAGGCGCTGTAAACCTTCTGCACCGTGCGCTGGCTGAACTGCTGGCACAGCGCGGCATTGATCGCTTTATTCCTTGCCACCACCAGCAACCCGGAAGTGCCAAAATCAAGGCGATGCACCAACGTACAACCGGGAAATTCCTGTGCCAGGCGATAGTGCACGGAATCGAGATTTTGGGGATTTTTTCCTGACAGGCTGAGCAGGCCGCTGGGCTTGTCGATTAGCAGCAGATGGTGGTCCTGATAGAGGATGGCAATCTGCTCGTGGCAGGGGGGCGCAATAAAGGTATCGACGATGGCGGACATGAGCGGGCGCTTAAAAAGGGTGGGGGCGGATAATAACGAATTTTCCGCCCGCTGGCGACTTTCTGGTGCTGACAGCGGCCCCATCGGACAGGAGGCTGCCGTCGGTACCGGCTACTGTTCGCGCTGGGCGATATACTGCGCCAGCTCAACCAGGCGGTTTGAGAAGCCCCATTCGTTGTCATACCACGCGAGGATTTTCACCATATTGCCGCCAATCACCAGGGTCGACAGGCCATCGATAATCGACGAGCGCGGGTCGCCCTGATAATCGCTGGAGACCAGCGGTTCGTCGCTGTAGCCGAGGATCCCCTGTAACGGGCCAGATGCCGCCGCCTGACGGAAGGCGTTATTGACCTCTTCCGCCGTGACGTCGCGCTCAAGCGTGACGGTCAGGTCGACGATTGAGACCACCGGCACCGGCACGCGCAGTGAATAGCCGGTCAAGCGTCCGTCAAGCTCCGGGATAACTTTGCCCAGCGCTTTCGCCGCGCCGCTGGAATAAGGCACGATGGAGAGCGCCGCCGCTCGCGCGCCGCGCAGATCTTTCTCCGGCTGGTCGTGCAGCGCCTGGCTATTGGTATAGGCATGGGTGGTATTCATCAGACCGTGTTGAATGCCAAAGTGCTGATGCAGCACCTGGGCGGCCGGAGCCAGACCGTTGGTGGTACAGCTGCCGTTGCTCACGACCGCGTGCTGCTGCGGATCGTACAGCTGATGGTTTACGCCCATCACGATGGTTAAATCATCATTCTTGCCGGGGGCAGAGATGATCACCCGTTTGGCACCGCCGCTGTGAATGTGAACGGCGGCCTGTTCGCGTTCGGTGAAGAACCCGGTGGCCTCGATGACAATCTCCACCCCTGCGTCGCGCCACGGGATCAGTGCCGGGTCCCGTTCGCTGTAGACGATGACCGGCTGACCGTCGACCTGCAACTGGCCGTCAGTCGCCTCTACGCTGACCGGCAGGGTGCCCAGCAGCGAGTCATATTTCAGCAGGTGGGCCAGCGTTTTGCTGTCCGCCAGATCGTTGATCGCCACAATCTGAATCTCTGGATGACGTAATGCTGCACGCAGGACGTTGCGTCCGATTCTGCCGAAACCGTTAATACCGACCTTAACCATAATTCGCTCCTGTACGCCTACCTGGTAGGCTGTCTCAATTGCTGTCTCTGGCGTTACTGTAGGCGGCGATGGTTTTGGCGTAAATGACAAATAAGGATCACTTTACGCCATCTTGCGGCAGTGGAAGCGCTGGCGGTATTCACCTGGCGTCAGGTGGAGCTGTTTTTCGAACAGGCGGCGCAGATTGATGGTGCTGCCAAACCCGGTGCTTTCGGCAATGTTGTCGAGGGTGTCGTTGGTCTGCTCCAGCCGCTGTCGGGCGGCGGCAAGGCGCGCCTCGGCCACGTAACGTGCCGGCGAGGCCCCGGTTTCCCGGGTAAACACGCGGGTAAAATTGCGCGGGCTCATGGCCACTTTTTCCGCCAGGCTTTCGACGCACAGGTCGGCGGTCAGGTTGTCGAGGATCCACGTCAGCAGGTCGCCGATGGGGCCAGGGGGGTTGATTCTGGCGAGGTTATAGCGACTAAACTGCAGCTGACCACCGGGGCGACGCAGGTACATCACCATATCCTGGGCGACATCGCGGGCGAGGCTAAAACCGTAGTCTTCTTCCACCAGCGCCAGCGTCAGGTCAAAGCCGGAACTGACGCCGCCGGAGGTCCATATAGGCCCGTCCTGGATATACAGCGGCCCGCCTTCGACGCGGATCTCAGGGTAGGCGGCCTGCATCGATTCCAGTAGTTTCCAGTGGGTGGTCGCGCGCCTGCCGTTCAACAGCCCGCTCTGTGCCAGCAATAGCGCACCGCCGCAGATGGAGGCGATGCGGCGGGCGTGAGGGGCGGCCAGACGCAGCCAGTCGACGACCGCAATCCCTTCCTGCTCGCTCTGTCCTTTACCGGTAATAATGATGGTGTCGAGCGGCTCTCGAGGATCCACCTCGTGCAGGCGGTGGTCGGCTAGCAGGTTGAGGCCGGACTGGCCGTGAATCACCTGATGCGGCTGGGTGGTGGCGACGGCGATACGGTAGCACGGTGACCCGGCGCCGTCAGGGTGCAGCCGGTTAGCCTGCATCAAAATGTCGGCAATGCCGGCGGACTCAAACAGCATGCCGCCATCGGGGACGATAATCAGTATTTTCTTCATGTCCTGAAAAGTAACGCTTTGGCAAAATAAGTCAACAGATGGAGCGCATTGAGCGTAGTGGCGAGCTTTAGTCCGCACGACATCCCGAAGCAGCGACAGGTTGAACATCCCCGTCGCAGTATTGCACCCGCGGGCTAAGGATAATGTCCCGGTATTTATTTTAATATTCATATCAGACGGGGACTGTTTTTATATTTATGTAAAGGCCTCTGATAAATGTTAATTAATGCGAGAAAATAGAACATCAGGTTAACATATTAATTATTATTCATTTTTTGTTTGTGAGCAATTTCATTATTTTAAAAGCGTAAATAAGGTATGGTCTGGCTGCATTTGACCTGACCTGGCGGATATCATGAATAATAAATACAAACTACACGAATTTCTTGATGTTGACCGGTTGCAAACGCTGCAGGACAATTTTAGTCAATCCATGATGATTGCCCTTGTGGTGGTCGATCAGGACGGTATTCCAGTCACCCGCGCGAGCGGTTTCTCTGATTTTTGCGCCCGATCAAGAATGAACACCAGCCTGGCCCGCCACTGCTACGATAGCGATAGCGCTGGTGGACAGGCGGCGATGCTCGCCGGCGAACCGGTGGTCTACCGTTGTTACTGCGGTTTCGTCGAGTTTGCCGTGCCCATCATGATTAATAACCATTATCTTGGCGCTTTTATCTCCGGACAGGTGAAGGTCGAGGCGGAGAAAGAGCAAACCATTCCCTATATCCTCAACAATAATCATCTGTGGCAAGAAAACCCCTGGCTTTTGGATCTGCATGAAAATACGCCGCGTATGCCTTACGAGCGTTTTGAATCAACGGCCTATACATTGCTGCATGTCGCCTCTTATTTGGTTGAACAGGCGCATGCCAACAATATTCAGCGCGAATTACGCCAAAAAGATCAGGAGCTCACCAGCGAGCTACGCAAGCGCGTGGAGATCGAGCGCTCGCTGCATGAAGCCGAGTTCAAGGCGCTTTCCTACCAGATTAACCCCCATTTTTTGTTTAACGTGCTGAATACCATCGGTCGACTGGCATTCCTCGAAGATGCCAGTCGTACCGAAACCATGGTGCACGACTTTTCTGACATGATGCGCTACTTGCTGCGTAAAAATCATAACGGCCTGATTACGCTTGGGCGGGAAATGAATTACGTCAATTGCTACATGTCGATTCAGAAAGTCAGAATGAATGAGCGCTTTGATTATGTCTGCGATATTCCAGAAAAATATAATGAAACGGTGTGTCCGTTTTTAATTTTGCAACCTCTGGTGGAAAACTTTTTTAATTATGTTGTCGAACCACGTGAAACCACCAGCCATATTATTTTGCGCGCCACCGACGACGGTCACGATGTGATTATTGACGTCACCGACAACGGTGATGGTATTTCACCCGAGGACATCGCGCACATCCTCTCTGGCAATCAGAATCGACAGAAAGGCGGCATCGGCATTAATAATATCAACAACCGCCTGCAACTGTTATTTGGTGAAAACTATGGCTTACAAATCACCAGTCCCCATAAGCCGATGCTTGGTACTACGGTAAGACTGCGGTTCCCGATGGTGCCGACCGAGCCTGGAGTGTGAGTATGTATAATATTGTGATTGTTGAAGATGAGCATATTGAGTCCGAGTCGCTCAAACGAATCGTCTCTCGTTGCGTGGAAAACTCGGTGATTCATGAAGCGTCGACCGGCAATAAAGCCATTAAGCTTATCGACGAGCTCAATCAAATCGATATGATGCTGGTAGATATCAACATCCCGTTACCTAACGGCAACCAGGTGATTGAGTACCTCAAGCAGAAAAATACGCAAACCAAAGTGATTGTGACGACGGCAAATGATGACTTCGACATTGTGCGTCATATGCTGAGTCTGAAGGTGGACGATTATCTGTTAAAGCCGGTCAAGCAGAGCATTCTCAGCGATACGATTCGCAAAACCTTGCTGGTGGATGAACAAGGGGCGGTCGCGACGCGAGAGCAGCGGCAAACAATAAGCGATCTGATAAGCGGTTGCGATTATCCCGGCTGGCACTGCTTTTTATTCGCGGCGCTTGATACGGCCTGTGCCGAACAGCCCGCGGAGAGCGTAGGGGCCAACGCGCTGATTGACGTGCTGGAACTGCTCCAGCAGCACCTTGCCGGTCTGGGCGACAAATATACCCCGTGTCGGCAAAAAATCAGCGCGCTGATGCAGGGTATTCATCAGCACGGCCTCTCTGCCGGCCGCTACTGGCAGACCATGGGAGGACTGTTAAGCCTCAGCCACGATCTCTTCGATCTGTTGTTTAAAAGCGCCAGCGGCAGCATGGATTTCGTCGCCAGAGCCCGCTTTCATATTGAGAAAAACCTGCTGAATAACATGACGCTGGATGATATTGCTGCGGAATCCTTCGTCAGCCCGTGTTACCTGAGCCGGGCATTTAAGAAGAGCACCGGTAGCGGGTTCTCAAGCTATATAACCAGCCGCAAAATCGCGCTCGCCAAATCCCTGCTGCAGTACAGTGATTTAAAAGTGAATACTATCGCGCTGGAGCTCTCTTGGCAGGATGCGAACTATTTTTGCCGGATCTTCAAAAAAGAGACCGGCATCGCGCCATCAGATTATCGCCGCAACGCCGCGCCCGACGCGTGCTGATGTGCACCCGGCCTTTCTTGCGCTGACCGTGGCGTAAGCGCAAGAAAGTCCGCCATTCCGGCAAGATTGTTTACTCGTTGGCGCACCCCGCGCCGCTAAGATGGGACACGATTCTTTTTACAGTGGCCCTGCCGTGGACGACTACCTTTTTACCTCTGAATCGGTTGCCGAAGGGCATCCGGATAAGATGGCGGACCAGATCTCTGACGCCATTCTTGATGCCTGCTTACTCAACGATCCTTGGGCGAAAGTGGCCTGCGAATGCCTGGTGAAAACCGGGGCGGTGATTGTGGCTGGGGAAATATCGTCGCAGGCGAGGATCGATATCGAACAGATTGTCCGGGCAACCGTGAAATCGGTCGGTTACGACCACTCGCTGAAAGGCTTTGACGCTGCAACCTGCGCGGTTATCAGCATGCTTGGCCGGCAATCTGACGATATCGCCAGCGGCATACGCGCCGACGACCCGGCCTCGTTGGGCGCAGGGGACCAGGGGATGACTTTCGGCTATGCCTGCGATGAAACGCCGCAACTGATGCCTGCACCCATCGTGTACGCGCACCGGCTGATGGCCCGCCAGGCGCAGCGACGTAAAACGGGCCAACTGGATGGCCTGCTTCCGGATGCCAAAAGCCAGGTGACGCTGCACTACGGCGACGGGCGGATACGCCATGCGGACACTATCGTGGTCTCCACGCAGCATCGCGCCGATTTCCCGCTGGCTATGCTACGCGAAGCGGTGATGGAGGAGATCGTCAAACCGGTGATCCCGGCGCGCTGGCTGACGCCCGCCACGCGGATACTGATTAATCCCGCCGGGTCGTTTATTCACGGCGGGCCCGCCGCGGACTGCGGCCTGACCGGGCGCAAAATCATTGTGGATACCTATGGCGGCGCAGCGCACCACGGCGGTGGCGCCTTTTCCGGTAAGGATCCATCGAAAGTCGATCGCTCGGCGGCCTATGCGGCGCGCTATGTGGCCAAAAATATCGTCGCCGCCGGGCTGGCAACGCGCTGTGAAGTCCAGCTGGCCTGGGCCATTGGCCTTTCCCGCCCCGTGTCGGTGGCTATCAATACTTTTGGGACTTCCCGCCTGTCGGCGAACCGGCTGACGCAGCTGGTCAGCCACCATTTTGATCTTAGCGTCTACGGCATCATCCGTGAGCTGGATTTGCTGGCGCCTCGCTATCGTCAGACGGCCTGCTACGGCCATTTTGGCCGGGAAGTCTTCCCCTGGGAACGTACGGACCGCGCGCAACTGCTGCGTGATGATGCTGCCGGTCAACGGTGCACTCCCGTCAGTTCCCCATTGAATGACAAATAACAGGAGAGAGTTATGTCCGGGCAGAGCTTAGGCTTAATTGAAACCGTTGGCTTAACGGTGGCGGTAGAGGCCGCCGATGCCGCAATAAAATCGGCGAATGTCGAACTGGTCGGATACGAGCTGACTAAGGGCGGCGGGCTGGTGACTGTCAAACTCATCGGTGAAGTTGGGGCCATGAATGCCGCCGTTTCTGCCGGAGTTGCCGCTGCCGGACGGGTCGGGCAGGTGTACGCCTGGAAAGTGATTGCCCGCACCGCCACCGGTATTGACCGTCTGATTGCCTCCGCGCAAACCTGCGGTACGGTAGCCGAGCCAGCACAACCTGTTGCTCCCCCAGAACCCACCGCAGAGGCCATGCCTGCCGCGGCGGAAGCGCATGATGCGGCAATCCCGGTGGTTAATCTTGAGCCGGTCACCGAGAGCGTATCCTGCCTTGATCTTGAGGAAAGCCTGAACGAGGCTTCGGCGCCAGTGCTGGAGGATCGGGCGCCGTCAGACGAGAAAAAAACGACGCGACCGCGTGGGAAAAGCACCCGTCGCTAGCCGTTACATTTTGCGTGAAGCTACCTGGGGCTTTTGAACGACTGGCGTGCAGGATAACAATCCGTCATCTCTCAGCGATGGCGGATTTTTTATGCGCGATTTTAGGGCAGGGACGTTCTGTTGAGGGTAGTGCTGAGGGGGGACGAAAGCGGGATGTCTCAGATCATTCTGGGGAACACTCCGCCAGGCGCTGCAGCCGCTGGCGGAGTGGGTGTACGTGTCAGGTTAATTAAGGCGTTGGTTGATTCACCGTGGTATCGACGGCTTTTGCGGCAGGCAGGTTGCGCACGATACCGTAGCGGTAAATCATTGCCCCGAGGATCCCACCAATGACCGGCGCGATTAACGGCACGAGGAAGTAGGGGATCTCCCTGCCGCCGGTCATCGCCATCGAGCCCCAGCCATTAAGCCAGGTAAACAGTTTGGGGCCGAAATCACGGGCCGGGTTCATGGCAAATCCGGTGAGCGGCGCGGTTGCCGCACCGATAACAGCCACCAGCAGGCCGATCAGCAGCGGCGCCAGCGGCCCTTTCGGCACGCCGTTACCGTCATCGGTGAGGGCCATAATCAGGCCAATCAGCATCGAGGTAATGACGATCTCCACCAGCCCCGCGAGCCATACGCTGATGCTTGCCGCTGGGTAGGTCGAAAAGATACTGGCCAGATACAGGCTATCCTGGCTGCCGCGCACCATGCGATGCGCTTGCTCATAATCGGCGAACAAATTGTGGTACAGCACGTAGGTCAGCGCGGCGCCGCAGAACGCCCCGGCCATCTGCGCCAGAATATAGGGCAGCACTTTTTTGCCGTCAAAGCGGGCAAACATCCATAACGCAATGGTAACTGCCGGGTTAAGGTGCGCGCCGGAAGTCCCGGCGGTCAGGTAGACCGCCAGCGCAATGCCCAGCCCCCACACCACGCAAATTTCCCAAAGGCCAAAGCTGGCGCCGGCAAGCTTTGCCGCAGACAACACGCTGGTGCCGAAAAATATAAACAGCCCGGTACCAAGAAATTCGGCAATGCATGGTCCGGTGACGGATTCTCGAGAGTGGCTCATCGTTTTTTTCCTGTATTAAGCGAGGCGCTCTGCCCCGCTTAAGGGTTGGGGTAAAGGGATAAGGGGTTGAAATTATTATTGTTGAGTCAGGTCTAACCGCCGATATGGCAATGAAATCCCAGCGATTCCACGACTTTTTTCAGCTCTGCCATTTTGTCTTCTGAGTGTGAACCTGCCTCGCCCATGGGATAAATGCGGCCCAGCAGGCTGTATTTATTTTCCCCAAAGGTGTGATACGGCAGCAGGTGAATGGTATCCACACCAGACATCAGGCGGGCAAATTCCGCGATGTTGCGAATCTCCTCTGGGGTGTCGTTAACGCCGGGGATCACCGGGATGCGCACAATGACGTGGGTGATAAAAGAGATGCGAATCAGGTTTTCGAGGATGATGCGGTTATCGACACCCGTGTTGTGTTGATGAATGGCGGGGTTGACGGCTTTAATATCCGTTAGCGCCAGATCGACCCACGGGAAGACATCCTCGATCACCGCTTTGCTGGTCATGCCGGTGGTCTCCATCGCCGTGTGCCAGCCTTTGGCTTTACAGGCTTTTAAGAGTTCACGGGCAAACACCGGCTGCGCCAGCGGTTCGCCACCTGACAGCGTGATACCGCCACCGGAACGGCGAAATAAGTTTTCTTCTTTCTGCAACTCGCGGACCACCTCACTGACGGTCATGCGTTTGCCTTTCATCTCCAGCGCCTGGGTCGGGCAGACAGCGGTACATTCGCCGCACTGGATACAGCGCTCGCGGTCGATAAAAAATGGATTCTCCGGGGAAAGCGCGCGCTGCTTGCAGGCATCCACGCATTTTCCACAGCGGATACAATCGCTTTTTTTATAGATAAGCTCCGGCTGCGGGCGCTGCGATTCCGGGTTGCTGCACCACTTGCAGGCCAGCGGACAGCCTTTGAAAAAGGGGATCGTGCGGATGCCGGGGCCATCATGCAGGGAGTAGCGTTGAATGTTGAATAACACGCCTTCGGTATCGTATTCGACTCTGTTCATAACATCACTCGTCAAAAAAGCGACCACCAGGCAACAGCAAGTCAGCCGCTAAAATCGGGTCTGATACAGGGCCACACGTCGCCGTATGGCCCTGGCAGGACAGGCAAAATCAGAATTGCTGCTCGGTACGGCTGATGATGTCATCCTGGACTTCTTTTGCCAGTACCACGAACTGCGCGCTATAGCCCGCGACGCGCACCACCAGATCCTGGTGCTGTTGCGGGTTTTTCTGCGCTTCCAGCAAGGTGTTGCGGTCGATAACGTTAAACTGGACGTGCATCCCTTTCTTATCGAAGTAGTTACGCACCAGCCCGCCGAAGTTGCGCAGACCTTTTTCTCCCGCCAGCGAAGAAGGCAGGAATTTCTGGTTGTAGAGCGTGCCGTTCGACGCGATAAAGTGATCCAGTTTGGCCACCGAGTTGGCGGCAGCGGTTGGGCCGAGGGTGTCTTTCCCCTGACGCGGCGATACGCCGTCTGCCAGCGGCTCTTTCGCCAGACGGCCATCCGGCAGGGCGCTGACGTCCTTACCAAACAGCACGTTCGCCGACACCGGGTAGATACCGGCCTGGAAACGCCCGCCGCGTGGGTTGGTGTATTTCTCCACTTCCTGGCAGTAGATCAGCGCGCAGTTGCGAGCGACCAGGTCTACCTCGTCGATGTCGTTACCAAAGCACGGCGTATTTTCTAGAATATGGCGAATCTCTTCATAACGCGGATTCCCTGCCGATGGGGCCGGGCTGGCGCTGGCAAGCTGGCGATAGACCTCGTTTTTAATCGCCGCCGGATCCAGCGAACCATGCTGGTCGATAATGCGTTTCACCACCTCGTAAACATCCTGCTCACCCAGCGACGATTTCGCCGATGCGGAATGTGGAGTCCCGCCGATCGGGTAGCCAAAGTTGGCATCCAGCGCCCCTTTCAGTTCCTGAAGCGTCAGGCGACGCTCTTCAAAGACCTGTTTCTGGATGGCGTAGACCGAGTCACCGGTATCGGCGATGCCGAAGGCCTGCGGACCGGTAAAGTTGTAGATCGCGCCGCCTTCCTGCAGGGATTTACCGCGCCCGATACAGTCATCCACCAGCGCCGACAGGAACGGCAGCGGACAACGTTCGCCGTGAGCGATATCGACGCTGTTGCACGCTTCAACCAACTGGTGGACAAAGTGCGCCATCTGTTTTTTGAAAGCGGCGTAGAAGTCGTCCATGCCGGTGTACTGGGTCATCTCGCCGGTCATTGGACCGAGCTGCTTGCTGCCAGAACGCCCGTTGTTGAGCGTGATTTCCAACACCTTCGCCACGTTGAAGAAGGCGGCGTCGTGCCAGCCTTCGGTACGATGCGGCGCCTGTGGTTCTACGCACCCGATGATGCAGTAGTCACGGGCATCGTGCAGAGAGACGCCACGGTTTTGCAGCGCCGGGATGATCACTTCGTCGTTATACATGGCCGGTACACCCAGACCCAGACGTACCAGTTCACAGGCACGGTAGAGAAACTCATCCGGCGTGCCCTGCCAGACGCGAATGGAGAAAGAGGGCTGCGGCAGGCGTACGTGGGCCGTGGCTTCCATACACATGTAGGTTAAGGGGTTAGTCGCATCACGACCGTCCTCGGTCTGACCGCCGACGCACAGGTTCTGGAACACCGCGTAGCCGGCGAAGGCCTGGGCGGAAATCTCATCGCGGGTTTTGTTGATATCGTTCAGCTTGATCCAGCAGCAGTCCACCAGCTCCTGGGCAAATTCGCTGCTGATGGCGGTATCTGCCGCCAGATAGGGATACATGTACTGATCGAAACGGCCGGGAGAGATCGAGTGGCCGCTGGACTCAATCTGCAGCATGCTCTGAATAAACCAGAACGTCTGACAGGCTTCCCAGAAGGTGGTCGCGCCGTATTCCGGCACGCGAGTACAGTTATTGGCAATCTGTTCCAGCTCACGCTGGCGGGCCGGATCGCGTTCTTCGCGGGCCAGACGGGTGGCTTCCTGAGCGTAGCGGTGCGCGAAGTTAATCGCTGCCTGATAGCTCACAATAACGGCGTGGTAGAACTGCTCTTTCTTAATGTAATCCGGGCTGCTGCGATCGAGACGTTCCAGCGCGCGATTGACCTCATCAATGATCCCGCGGAAGCCGATTTTTAACACTTTGCCATAGTCGACGCTGACGTGTCCGACGCCGCCAAAGAAATAGTTTCCCACCGTGAAAACGCCGTTGCCCATGCTCTCTTTGGTCCCTTCGGACATATAAGATGCGGCGAGCGAGCTGGTGGTTTTACCCGGCCAGTATTTAAACGCCTGGTGCAGTTCGTCGGCGGTTTTTTTCTCAATAATAAACGGGTCGGCAACCCGCTGCTCCATGGTGTTGAATTCTTTTTCGACCCAGTCATAAGAGAATTCAGGGCATATTTCCGTCGAGCGTGGATTAATTGTAACGGCGCCGACAATTAATTCATCAGGGCGAATAGTGACTGGCAACTCATTAAATATTTTCTCAACCACTTTGGCCCGGCGCATAATAGCAGGAAGCTGTTCGTTTTCTTTATAAGCTTCGGTTGCCAGCACCGCACGTTCTGATTCGACATAAGGTTTCGCATGCAGAATCATATTTTTGAGTCTGACGACACGGTCGGTCGGATGAGTAAAACCTTTTTCTAACATACAATAACTCCCGAAATGATTTAAGCGTGGTTGATAACCACATCTGAATTTTGTTTACCTGACGGTGGTGCCGGGTACGTGAGTTAATCAATAATCTTGCTGCCGGTTAAATAAACGCTCAGAAAGGACTGTCATCATCCTCGATAATACGCAGGGCTTCATTCACCGCGGCGATCTCGCCGAATAGCGCCAGCGTCGTAATATGTTGCGGACAGCTGCCAAAGATCTCCGATACCGCCACATGTGCGCTTTTACTTGCCAGGTCGGCGTAAAAATAGAGGTCCGGTACTGGCAACATCATCAACCCGATGGCGTCAATGCGCAGACCTTCCAGCCGGTTTCGTGCTTCTGAAGGCATACGCCTTTTGAGCATGGCGAGGGTTTCCGGCGTGGGCGCGTTGATAATGCGTTTTTTCATGATCGAGTCAGCCATCCTGCTTCAGTCAACGAATATTGAGCGCTTCAACCATCACACAGCGGCGGTGTCTGGCGTACGAGCGAGCCGAGGTCAGGCCTTCACCGGTCGGACCGGCGATGGTAAAGGTCGCGTGACCTTCGCCGCTGACGCCTAGCCCGGCGTAGGACGGGCCGTTTTTGACAAAAATAGTGGTTTGGATCAGTCGCGCCATTTTGGTCAGTTTTTCGACGTTGGTGGAGTGCATCATGGCCGTGTGGCGGTGGCCATGCTCAACTTTTACCGCCAGATCGATGGCTTCATCGACGTTTTCAACCCGCACCACCGGCAACACCGGCATCATTAATTCATGCACCACAAAGGGATGATCGCGCTCGGTTTCCATCAGGATGACTTTGATCTCCTCCGGTACGCTGATGCCGATTTGCTGCAGAATGTAGCGCGCATCTTTGCCTACAAACGCGGTGCTCGGGCCGTTGCCTTTTTCATTCAGCACCAGCGCCTGTAATTGCTGAATATGCTGCTTGTCGCACAGCAGCCAGGCGCCGCTTTTTTTCATGCAATGAATGAGATAGTCCGCCACTTCATTGACGACAATGACCTCTTTTTCCGCTACGCAGGGGAGGTTGTTATCGAAGCTACAGCCGTTGATGATGTCCCGGGCGGCTTTCTCGATATTGGCGGTTTCATCCACCACGACAGGCGGATTGCCCGCACCGGCGCCAATCGCTTTCTTGCCGGATGACATCACGGTTTTCACAATCCCCGGTCCGCCGGTAGCGACCAGCATGTTGATACGCGCGTCGCCGATTAAGGCATTGGTGTTGTCAATCGACGGGTTAGCGACCGTTACCACCAGATTGGCGGGCGCGCCGAGGCGGGCCAGTTGCTGATTAATTAACGTGACGCAGTGCAGCGACACCTGACGTGAACGCGGGTGTGGGCTAAACACCACGGCGTTGCCTGCCGCCAGCATCCCAATGGTGTTGTTGATGATGGTTTCCGTCGGATTGGTGGTCGGGGTGATCGAGCCAATCACGCCATAGGCGGAATATTCGGTTAATGTCAGACCGCCGTCGCCGCTGATCGCCGCGGTAGTGAGGTCTTCAATCCCCGGGGTTTTTTGCGCGGCAACACGGTTTTTCACCAGTTTGTCGGCACAATTTCCCATTCCGGTTTCTGCGACCGCCATGGTAGAGAGGGTGTGCAGGATCTCTTCCTGCAGGAAAAACTGGCGAATGCCGTTAACAAAGCCGGCGCGATCCTGCATTGAGCAGTGGCGATACTGGATGTACGCCTGCTGCGCCGCGGCAATCGCGGCATCCATGGTGGCAAAAACACCGTCTCCGGAGGCACTGTCGACAGCGCTGGCAGCCCCGGTACGGCTGGCGAGCACGCTGGCGACAATCGCATCGAGGTTGCGGCTTTCGAGCGGCGATGTGGCTGTTGCTGTGCATGGCTCAGGGGCCGGCTCGGTCGTTTTGGTGTATTTACCCAGCACGCGGGAGACGGCCTGAGTAATATCAAGATCGTTCATGCTGTATCTTCCTTACTTCACTTCGCTCGTGACTGCCATCATCAAATATACGGCGTGGTGGTTGATGTTATGGGGGCCGGGTCGAGCGTGGCCAGCAGTTGTTTTCCGACATCCCGGGCGGCAATCACCGCCTGGCGTACCGCGCCGGAATCACCGGCAAAGGTGAAGATCACTTCGTTACTGAAGCTGGTGCCGTGCGCCGGGCTGGCGTAGCCCACCGGTTCGATAACCGCGGCTTTTGCCGCTGCGTCGGCCACCACGATGCCAATCGCTGCCGGAGAGGCGCAGGTCAGCCCGAAGGACTTACCTATTGGGGCACCAAAAGCCTTGTTAAGGGCGCTGCTGGCGCGGGCGGTATACTGGAACTCCAGATGACCGGCCGGGGAGCCATAAACGTCGCCCATGGTGCGCTGAATTTCACCCAGGGCGACTTCCACCGCGCGACGAACATCGGAGACATCGGAGGCACCGAAAACGATCAGGCAACCATGTCCACCGCCACCCTCGGTATCGCGAGCCAGCTCAATAGACAGAATTTCACTGTTGGTGGCTTTAATTGCTTCATCCGCCGCAAAGATATGCGGGCCGGCCCCGGTACGGGCGCCAAGAATACCGATTGAGCGATATTTCTTGTCGATGTTCATAACTTCATGTAATTGATGATCGACATTGGCAATGACTAATCCAATGGTATGCCCGAGGGCGGTCCCGACAAATTCTGTTAAACCACAGCCAATAAAACTGGCCGCCGTTTTGTTATTTGTTCGATCGTCAGTCTGCTGGTGCATTACTTCAGATATAATCTGCTCAACAAGATTATCTCTCATGGTCGGTATCCTCTGGCTTTATTAACTGATAGCTTTCGGCAGAATTTTTTCCACTTCGATATGCGGGCGTGGAATAACGTGTACGGAGACCAGTTCGCCCACTTTGGTGGCTGCCGCAGAGCCTGCGTCGGTGGCCGCTTTTACTGCACCAACGTCGCCGCGAACCATTACAGTCACCAGGCCGGAACCAATTTTTTCATAACCCACCAGGGTGACGTTGGCGGATTTCACCATGGTATCTGCGGCTTCAATTGCGGATACCAGACCTTTTGTTTCAACCATACCTAATGCTTCTTGTTGCATAACGACCTCAATATTTCCAGGTGAGAGTAAAAGCAAGTCGTGAAATAACCGAAGGGGTTAAGTTCATCGACTTAATAAATTCATGCACTACGATGTTATTGCGCGATGGACAAAATGTTTTGCCCGTCAGAGAGATTTTCTTGTTTTCCCGTTTTCAGCTGGACAATAAAATCCTCCCCGAATGACAACCGTGGAAAAACGCTCAGGCGACACCTTCCAGCTGCGGGGCAAGCGCTGCGGCATCTTGCGCAATCATCTGCTCTTCATTGGTGGGGATCACTGCGACAACCGGCGAACCCGGGCGTGAAATGATCCCCTGGCGACCAGCCACCATTTGCGCATTGCTGGCCGGGTCGAGCTGCACGCCGAAGATTGCCAGCCGCTCGGCGGTCAGCTCGCGCACCAGCGCCGAGTTTTCCCCGATACCGCCAGTAAAGATCAGCGCGTCGAAGCGATGCAGAGAGGCCAGATGGGCGCCAAGATGGCGGGCGAGACGGTGAACCATGACGTCAATCGCGAGGGTTGCCCGGGGATCGCCGTGGCTGCGGGCCTCTTGTAACGTGCGGCAATCGCTGGATAGACCGGACAGACCAAACAGCCCGGCTTCGTTATTGACCATGTTGTAGAGCGACTCGATTGTCTGCCCGGTGCAGCGGGCGATATAGGCCGCTGCGCCTAAATCGAGGTCGCCACAGCGGGTGCCCATCACCAGGCCCTCGAGCGGCGTCATGCCCATCGAGGTATCCACGCTGTGGCCATTTTTCACCGCGCAGACCGACGAGCCGTTGCCGAGATGGGCGATTAGAATGCCGTGGTCGGTGGGGTCCAGCCCCAGGCGCTCGACGGCCTCGGCGGCGATAAAGCGGTGAGACGTGCCATGAAAGCCGTAGCGTCTGACCTGCAGCTGCTGTAAATAGGTCAGCGGGATGGCGTAGGTGTAGGCTTCTGGCGGCAGCGTCTGATGAAAGGCGGTATCAAACACTGCAACCTGCGGCAGGTCGGGTAGCAGGGCCATCGCCGCCTCAATCCCCATCAGGTTGGCCGGATTGTGCAGCGGTGCCAGCGCCGATAGTTCCCGAATACGCTCGATGACCGCCGGCGTCAGGCGCACCGAGTGCTTGAAATCACTCCCACCGTGCGCTACCCGATGGCCGATGGCGCCCACATTCGGCAGCAGCGCCAGCGCCTCGAGCCGGGTAAACAGCGCCTTCAGGGCGCAGGTGTGGCTGGCACCCTGAAGCGCCTCGCTGGTTTTATTTCCCGCCGCATCTTTAAAGCTGATGCTGGCGTCCTGTAGCCCGAGTTTCTCCGCGATCCCGGAGAGCACCGGGGTTTGCTGGTTACGCGGAATAACGGAAAACTTAAGGGATGATGACCCACAGTTGAGAACCAGAACCAGTGATGCTGACGACATAATAACCCCTGCATGTAGCTGTTTTTGTTTAGAAAGATTCATTAAATGGTGTGAGTGAAAACCGCTCGCGGCTGAAATATTCCAGCGTCCGGGTGGCAATCGCCATATCTTCCTCGACGCTTCCACCGCTGATCCCGATAGCGCCGAGCAAGGTCCCGGCTGACCAGCAGGGCAGCCCGCCGCCAACGCAGCAGAGTCCTTGTGAATGCGGCAAGCCATACAGGCTGGCGCCTGGCTGGACTTCGCCTGCGAGCCGCTGCGTCGGCATCCTGAGGGCGACCGCGCTCCACGCCTTTTGCGTCGCCAGGCTATGGCTGATCAGCAGGGCGTTATCCTGACTGAAGAAGTAACGCTGCAGGCCGTGGGCATCTACCAGGCTGAAAACGATGGGCACGTGCAGCTCGTCGGCGGCGGCTTCGGCATAGCGGGCCAGAGAGGCCGCATCCGTCAGGCTCAGCGACGCAGGAGACGAGGTTAGCTGACGGGTGATCGCCTCATTGATACAGCGATCGAGCTCGGCATTCGGGGTGGGGTGCATGGTGTCTCCTCCGTGGCCCTTACAGGGCGTTCAGATCGAGCGAATCGACAATGCCGACCACGGCGGCATCAATGACGGAATGCTCTTTGCTGGTGGTCATCCGCGCGGAGCTGCCGGTGGTGACGATCACCGTTTCGCCATTCCCCGCGCCAACAAAATCGACGGCGACCTGCGCTGTGCCGGTGGGCTGATAGTGTTCATCCAGACGGGCGACAATCAGCAATTTCGCGCCGTTGAGCGAGGCGTGTTTAGTGGTTGAAACCAGCGCCCCGGTTACTTTTGCCAGATACATATTTCCTCCTGCGGTTGCTGCGCAATGACAATGCCCCGGTCGCGAATGGCATCGCGCGCGGCGGGAGTGATAAGCGTCCGCGGTCCGATGGACAGCACCGCCCCTGTGGGATACTGGCGCACATCGCTGAGCGTGAGCAGCGCCTTACCTGCGGGCATTAGCGGGCTGGGCTCGCGCTTCGCCATGGGGCGGCCAATCACCGTGATGCCATACTCCCCGAGCGTGGCGACGTAGCTGGCCAGCCGCGCCCGGAAGGCCGGCGGGAGAAGGCTATCGGCATCGTCCCGGCATTCGGCATTGAGCGTGACGATTGTCGGGGTACTCCGGCTCAGGGCGTGAAAAGCCCAGCGGCACACCCGGTTATCGCGAATACCTAACGCGATTTTGCTCAGACTGTTGGTGGACAATGAGGGCAGATACAGGCCGGAGAACGCAGTTTCTGTTTTTCCGGGGTCTCGGTTGTCACACAGGGCGTCGACGCCACGACGCGCCAGCGCTGCCAGACAGGATGAGGGCAGCGACGCCTGCATGGCGCTGTGGGAGAAGGTCATGACCAGTAAATAGCCGCTGCGATCCAGCGCCGTCAGGCAATCCAGCGTCGTCGGGAGCGCGGTGAGATCCTCCCCGCTGATGACCACCCGCATGACCTTGTTGTGGGCCTGTAGGCGTTGTCGGCGTTGCGCCAGCATGTCGGCAATCAGGCTGTCGAGGTGCTGCGAGAGCTGCTGTGCATCCATGGTGATTCTCCTCAGCAACCGGGCATGGCGCTGTCAGCCATGATGGCGATCCGTGACGGCGCGTGTGACGCAATCGCCGTTGCGCAGGCCGAAGCCGTTGGCCTCTTCAACATCAACATGCATTTCCAGTACCGCATCAGCGCTTACGCGGACCACCACGTGGCTGAGGATCCCGCCGCGATGCCCGTCGATGTGCACGTCAATCTCCATGCCGTCGCGCAGGGCGTGCTGCTCGGCCTCGGCAGGTGAAATATGAATATGTCGCCAGGCGACAATGGCGCCGTCGCTTTTGCTGACCCGTCCACGCGGGCCGATAATCTCGATCCCCGGTGAGTCCTGCAGATCGCCAGACATTCTGACCGGTGCCTTGACGCCGAGGGTGAAGCTGTCGGAGACGGAGATTTCAATCTGGGTGGCGCTGCGCAGTGGGCCCAGGACCCGCACTTTCGTGAGTTCTCCTTTTGGCCCGCGCAGCGTCACCGTCTCTTCGGCGGCATACTGGCCCGGCTGTTTAACCGCTTTCATGCGGGTGAGGGTAGAGCCATAGCCAAACAGGATGTCCATATCTTCGCGGCTCAGATGGACGTGGCGGTTCGAGATGCCAACGGGGATGCTCAACGTCGGCGCGGTACGGTATTCAGCGCGTAGTGCGGCCGGGCCTCGGGTCTTAAGTTCCTGAAGGATTTCACGGGCGATCCATTCGGCTTGCTGCTGGGTGTCATTCATAGCGTCAACAACCTGAAAGTGATGAAAAGAGCGGTACCAGCATATTCAGTCCTGCGCTGGCCTTTTTGCGGTTACGCAGGACTTTTTTGACGGTCCGCCGCCGGCAGGACAATCTTGTCCAGATTCAGCTGGCGATGGCGCTCAGCAGACCGTCAACATCTGCCGGGCTGGGGCGACAGGGATTGGTGAGCGTGCAGCCGTCCGCTAAGGTGGCGGCGATCAGCGCCTGGCGCAGGGATCCAACGTCCGCCGGCGCTTTGCCCAGCGCCTGCAGCGTGGAGGGGATGCCAAACCGCTGATTCATCTCGCGGATGCTGGCTGTCAGCGCCCGCAGGGTGTGGTCTGGCGTTTCGCCGCGGATACCCATGATGGCGGCGCATTTCAGGTATCTTATCCGCGCACGCGGGGCGTGCCGGGCATTGTGCTCAATAATGAGGGGCAGCAGCATGGCGTTAATTTTGCCGTGCGCAATATGCATCATCCCGCCGATGGCGTGCGCCATGCCGTGCACTAGCCCCAGTCCCGCCGAGTTAAACGCCATGCCGGCCATGCAGGAGGCGTTGTGCATATGGCCCCGCGCCGCAATATTGTGCTCATCGTCAAACACTTCGGGCAGGTGTTGCCAGACCAGCGCAATGGCTTTCTCCGCGAGCGCGTCGCTAAAGTCATTTGCCCCGGTGGACACCAGCGCCTCAATGGCGTGGGTCAGTACGTCCATGCCGGTATCCACCGCGACCTGGCGGGGAACGGACAGCACCAGGTTAGGGTCGAGGATCGCGCAGTCCGGGACCAGGGCTTCGGCAATCAGAGGATATTTACGACCGTTTTGCGGGTCGGAGATAATGGCGTAGGCGGTCACTTCAGACCCGGAACCGCTGGTGGTTGGAATAGCGATAAGCTCGATGGCGTGGCCGGGCAGGTATTCCTCCAGCGTCACCTTAATGCCTTTGGCGGCATCCAGAGAAGAACCGCCGCCGAGGGCGATGATGACGTCCGGCTTAAAGCTTTTAAACTGGGTGGCGCCAGCCTGCAGGATTTCCACGCTGGGGTCGGGTTTGACGTCGCTGAAAATCGAGACGCTGGCCTGCGGCATTTCATTAATCAGGTAGCGTGTTTTACCGGATGTCACCATAAAACTGTCGGTCACAATGGCCACATTTTTATGGTTCAGGCGCTGCAATGTGTGGATCGCGTCGTCACCAAAATAGATGTCAGGAAGAGAAAAGAAATAGCTCGCCATCTTTCGATTACCTTATCCCTTAAGCGGATTTCGGGGTTAAAGAGAGAGTATTAGTGTGTCATGGCGGGTGGGCGACAACGCTGGCTATGCTTGTGCACTGGCAGCATTAAGTTGCGGTGGTGAGGGGTGATGGACAAAATAGTGCAGTGGGGGGGAGGGAAACACGCCGGATAACTCATCTTTGATAGTGCAGAAATATTGCCAAAGTCGTCAGCAAAGAAAACAGTATTGTATTTGACATGGTTGAATCGTATCAGTGCGGCAACGCTGGCCTGTATGGCTACCGGGCTCGCACTGTACCGGCGGCAGGCCTGAAAACCGTCGGCGCTTAAAGCCACCCGGAAAGGGGATTTAGTTTGCATCCTCAGTGCGGATGCGCATTGCACAAAGTATTGCTTCGGTCAGGCACCGTATTGCGTAAGAGGAGGGGAAGTCATCACCATCCTCCTCTAAAGAATACGAATATCCGCTATGAGTGAACATTCAGCTCTCTGCCGTATGTCATGGCAAAGAGCACGCCAGAAATAAGGGATCGTGCTAGTGCCCTTTACTGTTTTGACGCGATGTGACAAATGTCACCGCTGCCGCTGCCAGCAGTAACAAACCACTCAAACCAAAGGCACTTCGCCATCCCAGGCTGTCGAATACCATGCCTCCTGCCGTTGAACCAATAGCAATAGAGAGCTGGATCACCGCAACCATGAGACCACCACCTGCCTCAGCGTCAGCGGGTAGCGCTCGTGCTACCCATATCCACCATCCCGTAGGCGCAGCCGTGGCCAGTAACCCCCACAGGCTTAGCAAAACGGCAACTACCCAGGTGCTGTTTCCGAGCAGCAGTAACGTACCGGCTACCGCTGCCATAAGCAGGGGGATCATTATTAAGGTTTGATAAAACCTGGCGTTCAAGAATGTCGATATGACTAATGTGCCAACAAAACCTGCTATGCCTATTGCAAGTAAAATCAGAGAGAGGCCAAAAGGACCCACTTTGGTTACGGTCTCCAGGAAGGGGCGAACGTAGGTAAATAAGGCAAACTGCCCCATAAAGAAGAGTCCGCACGCCAGCAGTCCCATAGGTACGATGGCGGCGCTTAACAGGGGAAGCACAGACCCCTGTGGCTTTTGCGGTTTATTGTTTTCCATTGAAGGCAGGCTGATGCATTGCCAGATGAACGCGACTATCGCAAGGGGAACGAGGCAGTAAAAAGCCCCACGCCAACCGACGGTCACCCCCAGATAGCTACCCAGCGGTGCAGCTATTACGGTCGCCAGCGCGTTCCCAGCGTTAAAAATCGCCAGTGCGCGGGGAACCTGGTGTTGCGGCACGAGCCGAATGGCGGTTGCAGCCGACATTGACCAGAACCCCCCGATGGCGATACCAATCATAACCCTCCCCAGCATATAAACCGGATAGTTGGGCGCCATGGCGATAACGATTCCCGATATAGTGATTAAGACTGTCAGCCCCAGCAGTATATATTTTCGGTTCAGATCGCCAGCAATATGGGGGATAGTCAGGCTGGTCAGCACCGCCAGCGCACCAGATATAGCAATTCCCTGACCTGCCAACCCTTCCGTAATCTGCAGATCGCTGGCAATAAGCGTAAGCAGGCTGACCGGCATAAACTCGGAAGCGATTAGCACAAACACGCAGAGTGCCATGGCAAACACGGCTCCCCAGTGTGCATCTATTTTATTGGGTGATGTTTTAGGACTTACTGTGAACATTATCAGCTTCTCTTCATATCGCGCCGGCGAGATTTAGCCGCAGTCGGGACAGACGCTATTCAGGGAATAACGACAAAAACGTGGGTGAGAATGATGTGCAGACGATGAAAAGCCGCCTGCAAATATCAGGCGGCTTCAGGTCGTTATCTTAAGTTGGTTTTGAAAAACTGCTCAAATTTAGTAAATGGGATCTTGCCTGCATCGTTGTCGTACAGATCAACGTGGTTTGCCCCCGGAACAATTACAAGCTCTTTCTCCTTACTGCCGATTGCCTTAAAGGCATCTTCAGCAAAATAGCGTGAATGGGCTTTTTCGCCGGTCACGATAAGCGTAGGGATAGTGACTTCATTGGCGTAACTCAGCAGCGGCATATTCATAAATGACAACGGCATCGTTGCATTCCACGCCCCGGTTGAGTTGACCGAACGTGCATGGAAACCACGCGGCATGCGGTAATAATCAAAGAACTCTTTCAGAACCGGATTGGGATTGGCAGGTAACGTTTCCGGTAAAATACGGTCCGATGCACTGACATGACCCTTCTCATCAACATAAATGTCATGTCCGCCGGGCGTGAAAGCGCCGTTTTCCGCATCCTTCCAACGCTGTGCGTTCAGATACTGTAATACGGCGCGACGATCCGCTGTGGTGTAACGGTCTTTGCCATCTCCCACGCCATGCCCTATCGCACGGCTCATGTCATACATCACGCTGGTCGCCACCGCTTTGACGCGGGTATCCATCGCGGCGTCATTTAAGGCCATGCCGCCCCAGCCGCAAATACCGAGCAACCCGATTCGGTTGCGATCCACCTCTTTTTGCAGGCCTAAGAAGTCAACTGCTGCGCTGAAATCCTCGGTGTTTATATCCGGAGAGGCGACATTACGCGGAGAGCCACCGCTTTCTCCCGTATATGAAGGGTCAAACGCCAGGGTAATAAACCCCTGTTCTGCCAGCGTTTGTGCATACAGGCCACTGGATTGCTCTTTTACCGCACCGAAAGGCCCGCTGACGGCAATGGCTGCCAGCTTACGTTCACCACGATCCTTTGGGGCGTAGAGATCCCCAACTAAGGTGATCCCGTAGCGGTTCTGAAAGGTCACTTTACGGTGATCGACTTTCGTACTTTCAGGGAATGTTTTATCCCATTTTTCGACCAGCGAAACAGGCGCGTTCGGATTGGTTGTATCTGCGTAACTCATGTTCGTGACTCCAGTTAATGATGCGCAGAGCAGCATTGCGGGTATCGCGGTTGCCAGCTTTTGGGTGAAAACAGTCATCAAAACTCCCCCCTATAACACGTGACTGAAACAGGTTTCATACGGACAACACTGCTGTGCTTTATTGCAATGCGCTCATTATAGTTAGCAGAAATAGTGCTGATTAGATGGGGAAAAATGCTAGGATTAATATCATAATGTTCTAAATAGTGATGCGGTTTCGGGAGCGGGATGATGGCGAAACGGGAAAACTATAACGATTTATACCTGTTCATGCAGGTGGTACGGGAAGGGAGTTTTACCGCCGCAGCACAGCGCCTAAGCCTGGCACAATCAGGAATAAGCCGTGCTGTACGCGAACTTGAAGAACGATTGGGCGTTCAGCTTCTGGTGCGTACCACGCGCAGACTATCGCTCACCCATGCCGGTGAGCAACTCTACCGGACCCTTGAGTCAGGATTCGATGCTTTAGATATGGGACTCGCCACGATGGCCCATTATCGCCAGTCCCCGTCAGGTACGGTACGCATTAATGCGAGTCAACACGCTATTGATAAGCTG
This sequence comes from Klebsiella sp. B345, assembly GCF_051131735.1. NCBI lineage: Bacteria > Pseudomonadati > Pseudomonadota > Gammaproteobacteria > Enterobacterales > Enterobacteriaceae > Klebsiella > Klebsiella sp. B345. The sequence goes on along the minus strand of NZ_CP180443.1, from coordinate 950,597 downwards.
CTCCTGCCGAAGCTTGCGATGTTTAAGCAGCGCTACCCTGACATCCGGTTGGAGCTCATCAGCGAAAGCCGGTTTGTCGATATTATCGCAGAGAGATTTGATGCCGGTGTGCGTCTGGGGCCAGAAGTAGGCAGTGGTATGATTGCTGTTCGTATTTCCCCCGATATGGAGATGGCCATTGTCGGTACGCCGGATCACTTTCGCCGCTATGGCTTTCCGCAAGTCCCCGCAGATTTAGCGGTTCATCCCTGCATTACTTATCAGTTTGGCGACGGAAGCCAGTACGCATGGGAACTTCACCAGGATGGTAAAAAAATCACCCACCGGCCACAGGGGCAGTGGGCTTTCGCCGACAGCTATATGGAAGCCAAAGCGGCGAGATTGGGCCTGGGGCTGGCTTATGTTCCGCAAGAGTTGGTGTCCGATGATTTAGAACAGGGTTCACTCATTAGAGTTTTACAACGCTACAGCCAACGCCTGGAAGGCTCATTTCTCTATTATCCGCACCGCAATGTGTCACCCGCGCTGCGAGCGGTTATCGATACATTGAGAATTTGGAATGAAGATGGGGTTGTACACAGGCCAGGGTAACAGGTCCGCTTCTGGCACTTAACTGACCGCTGTGAAGGTCTGCTTTGAGCAAGGAGCAGACGTTGCTAACAGCATTCTGTGTGGATCAACAAGGAGCAGGTCACCATTAAAAAATTGGTATAAAAGTTCGCCACTTGACTACTTTGTGGCATAATTTATTACTAATCATCGAAAATGATAATAGTGAATGCTAATCGTGGATGAAATAGATCTCCGTATTCTGAAAGAACTGCAAAAAGATGGCCGAATCGCGAATAACGTGCTGGCTGAGAAGGTGGGACTCTCACCTTCCCCGTGCCTACGGCGTGTTAAGACACTGGAAGATACGGGTGTTATTAGCCGTTATGTCGCCATACTTAACCCTCAGTCACTTGGCCTGGATATGACTATATTTGTCCGAATATGGCTGACCAGCCAGGATGAAGAAACGGTTGAACACTTCTGCCGGGAAGTCAGAATATTACCCGAAGTAGTAGAATGCCATTTGATGGTTGGCGACTGCGACTTTCTGTTGCGCGTGGTAACGTCGAGTCTGAGCGCTTACAGAAAACTACAGATTGATCATCTGGCTCGTATTCGTGGTGTTCAAAGCCTGAAAACTGATCTCCCGATGCAAACGATCAAACAAACCTCTGAACTCCCCCTTAGATAGCAATCGGCGGGCTATCTAAGCCCGCTTATTACTACTTGGCTTGATATAAGAGAATACGATACATCCCCTCAATCCCAGGGGTGCCGCAACGAAGAAAAAGGCCATTTCGTTTTCGTCGTAACTCCGGTGCTGTCAGGGGCAAATTACATATGTCACTAACTACGGATGAATTAAACAACATCTCATCATCAACATATCTGTCCTGCGTCAGGACTGTGGGGTAACTGTCACCAACGCGCCAAATTGCATTCTCAATGCAGATAAACGCCGCCACCGCTATCGCTATCAGACAAGGGTATAGCACTGCACCTTGCACCGGATGCCTGACTACTTGACAGCACATTTCAGTTTTCCTGTTTCAGGGAATGATGTGACCGACCTTTTATCTTATCCAGTAGTCCCCCTAAGGACATGACAATCACCGAGGGAAATACCCAGGCAAGCCCCTGATTATGTAGTGGGAGATAGTGTGTCAGTTTAAACGGCCAGAATGTAATACCGATAGTTTCCAACACATCAGTAATACCAAACAACAGTGACAAAATAACCCCAGGTACAATCATGCGTGAGGGGGAATTAAATCTGTGGCGGAAAAAATAAGTCAAAACAAGAACAATAAAGACAGGATAAATAGTAGTCAGAGCCGGAGCGGAAATCCGGATGAGTTGCGTCAGACCAAGGTTAGACACAAGCATAGAGAAGATGACAAACAGCCACACATAAACTCGATAACTAATACGAGTAATACTGCTGAAGAAACTCGCACTGGCACAGGTCAGGCCAATTGCCGTAACCATACAGGCAAGTGTGATTAACAAACCAAGAAAAAGACTGCCGCTGCTGCCATAGCTGAAATTGACGTAAGTACTCAGTACTTGGGCGCCATTTGTTGCGTTCTTAATGAGTTCAGCACTATCTGTGCCAAGTCGGAACATACTGAGATAAACGAGCACCAGCCCGAAACCAGCGATTATTCCGGAGAATATAGCGTAGCGTGTTATCAGTTTTACAGAGCTGACACCGCGTGATTTAATTGCATTGACAATAACCAGGCCAAATACCAAAGCAGCCAGCGTATCCATTGTCAGGTAACCGTTAGTCACGCCTTGAGAAAATGCAGCTGTCGCATAAAATCCAACAGGCGCCTGTGGCTTGCCCGCTGGTAAATAAAGAGCAGTCATCGCAAGGATTATCAGCGCAACGATCTTAACTGGCGACAATATTTTTCCGACAGTATCCAGCAATCTGCCTGGATAGAGTGAAATCACAGCTACAATCAGAAAGTAAGCCAGACTCCAGGGAAGCAGACCGCGTTCATTGCCGATAAATGGTTGTAAAGCCAGTTCGTATGAGACGGTAGCTGTTCGCGGAGTCGCAAATAGCGGTCCAATACAGAGATAGCAGATAACAGTCAGGATAATACCAGGCAATCTACCTAGCGGTTGCGTAATAACAGCCATGGACCCGCCAGCTTTTGCCATCGCTATTGCGGTGACCACCGGCAAACCAACCCCTGTTAGTAAAAAACCTGCTGCGGCAGGCCAAACAGATGTACCTGCTTGTAAACCAATAAATGGAGGGAAAATAATATTCCCGGCGCCAACAAACAACGCGAAGTTCATAAACCCAAGAATAAGAATGTCTCTGATACGAAATGTTTTCATTTTTTCTATCTGTATTTTTTGCAGAAGCGTCGGCAGCTAAAGCAGGTGACGTAATATAGCGCTTACAATGACACTAATTAGCACCACCGGAAGCAGTGAAAAGCGCATTGCAGCCAACAGTGAAATCAGTAACGCCAACATGTCAGCCGGTTCTGTTGTAACAAAATGAGGTGCAATGACCGTAATCAGGACGCAACCAGGGGCGATCTCCATCACGGCCCTCAGGCGTGGACTTAAGACTTTGTCGCGCAGCACTAGATATCCTGTAATACGTGTCAACCACGTGGTTATACCCATAAGCACGATTGTTAGAATTGTGAGACTCATGTAGGCTTCCTGTGCAGAACAAGAATTGTGACAATGCCACTGATCGCTCCTACCGGAACATAAGCAGCGCCGGGGACAAAGTGCCAGGTTACCCCCGCGCAGACCAGACTCACCAGCCAGGGGAATACGGTTTCTCCGCCTTTCCACATCCCTTTAAGCAGAACAAAAAATACTGCAGGAAACGCCATATCAAATCCAAAGCGCGTAATATCACCCAGTTGCGAACCCATTAGCGCCCCAGCAACGGTTGAACCAATCCAGATAAGCCACATAGAACCGGCAAGCCCGAGATAAAATGCCAGACTAAAGTATTCAGCAACACCTGAAACCTGACGCTGCCGGGCATCAGCCATACTTATTGCCCAGCTTTCATCACACATTAAAAACAGAGCCGGAAGGGCTTTTCGCCGAGGAAGGTGTCGAATATAGGGGGTAAGCGAAGCCCCCATTACCAGATGACGACTGTTAACCAGCATACTGATCAGTAATATGGTCAGAAGATGAGGGGGAGTGCTCCACAAAGCAATCGCAGCAAACTCCGAACCGCCACCAAAATTCAGGCCCGTCATCAGCGCTAGCGAGCCAACTGACAATCCTTTTTGTGTAGCCTGTGTACCTAACAATAGGCCAAAGGGAATAAAACCAAGCAGAACAGGCAATGACGTGATTGCTCCACGTCTGAACTCTGAATCGAATCGCAGTGTAAAATAGCGCATATCGTTTGACATAACTGACCTCCTTAACGCCAGTTATTCTAGGTCGATTCAAATGAAACAGGGTTGCGATTATTCCTTGAATTTAGATTTTTTGGGTATTAAATTGCGAATTTTTTACCATTTATCGCAAATTATTGCTCAGATAGTTATTTCTATAAAATAATCATTGGCTCAGATTATTTTATAGCCTGCATGGCTCACTTTATTAAGATATAGCAACCAACAGACTGGGCCGATTCCTGAAGTGCATCCATTATTCGCTGAGCTTTAAGGGATAGCTCAGGCCACACCAAATCTCTTTATCTGATAGTACAATGCTGCCAAATTCTCTGAACAACCGAGACTTTTGCTGTAAGTATCCCAGCAAAACGAACCATCAATTTTTAGAGAGTCTCTGGCACCCCCAACGTCCGCTCCTGGCACGGAACGGAAAGAAACAAGGTCACAATGCCCGCGTTCGCAGTGCGTGAATGGTTGACCTAGCCTTTACGATGCTAGTGCCGCGGCTCTAACACCCAATGATGCTCAAAGAGTTCGAAGACTGCAGGTTGGTGGCTGATGGCCAGAACTATCGTCTCTGGTAACGCCTCTTGCAACAGCCCGAGTAGGTCAATAGCAGCCGCGTCGTCCAGATGGCTGGTTGCCTCGTCCAGACACAACAACGCAGGCTGCAATAACAGGGCGCGGGCCAACGCCAGACGTTGTTGCTCGCCGCCCGACAATACGCGCCCCCAGTCACATACCTCATCCAACCGACGGCAGAGTGATGGTAGGCCAACCTGGGTTAACACATGTCGTAGTTGCGGCGTATCCGGTGTTTGCGTCAGCGGATAGCTCAACACGCGACGTAGCGTGTCCTGCGGCAGATAGGTTTTTTGCGGCAGGCACAGCATACCTCCTTTCGGAAGACTCCATTGTCCCGATGCGGCGGGGCATAAACCAGCCAACGCGCGCAGTAGCGTCGTCTTGCCGCTACCGCTGGGTGCTGAAAGTACGGCCCATTCACCCGGTAAGAGCGTAGCTGTAAAGGGGAAAAACAAGGCTGTACCGTCGGCGTGGCGCACGGTCAGCCCGAAGATGTCCAGGGCTGTGCCTGAACAGGGTATTGCCGGCGATATCGGTAAATGCTGCAGGCTGCTCTGGAATTCCCACAGCCGCTCTACGGTGGCGGACCATCGCGCCAGCTGGCGATAGGAGTCGATAAACCAACCAAAGGCGTCCAGCACGTAGCCGAAGGCGGCTCGGGCCTGCATGATTGCTCCCAGCGAGACCAGACGCGTCAGGTATAGTGGCAACACGGCAAATACCGGGATCATCAGGCTAAAGCGGAAGTAGAGAGTGGTAAACGTCTCCAGCCTGAACTCCTGGCCCATCAGGTGGCGCCAGTTTTTTGTGATGGTCTGAAAACGTTGCCGCATTCGCACATGCTCAGCCTCTTCCCCGCGGTAGAACGCGATCTGCTCGCCATGTTCCCGTATGCGCAACAGCGTGGAACGGTAGTCCGCTTCAGCGTGCTGTTGTGCCACGTTGAGTCCATGCAAATGACGGCCGAACAGATGAGCCAGTACGCTGCTCAACGCAGCATAGCCCAGCGCGATCCACACCAGATATCCGTGGATGGTTATGGTATAGCCATCGCTGAGGTGCAGTGTGTGTACGCCGGACAGCTGCCAGAGAATAGCGATGAATGAAAACAGACGGGCGATATTTTTTACCAGCGAAAGCAACATCTCCAGACTCTGTGTCATCAACAGGTTGATGTCTTCGGCAATTCGCTGGTCCGGATTGTCCGGCTCGCTGGTCATACTGAGTCGATAGTGGGCGCCGCCTGCCAACCACATCTGCTCGAAACGCTGCGTCATTTCACGGCGGCAACGTATGATCAGCAATTTTTTAAGCCAGTTACCGCAGACGATAGTCAACACAAACAGCATGGTATAGCCCGTATAGCGCAGTGCTAAAGTCGCAATAGAGGCGTGCTGGAAATAATCGGCCAACGCATCATAAAAATCTTTGCTCCAGTTGTTATACAACACGCTGATGGCTACCACCGATAATGTCAGGCCGACGATGGTCAATAGTAAAAGCCAGTGCAGGGCTGCACTGCGGGCACACCAGAAAGGGGACATCAGGTGATAAAAGCGTTTAAGTGTTTGCATCGGGTGTCAAGCCAGCGACCTGCCAGTGGCAGGCCGCGTTTCATTGAGAGGGAGGTCCGGCAATCAAAACGTGTATTTTGCCGTCAGCATAAAGTTGCGTGGATCGCCGTAAAAGTTGTTGCCGCCAAGGTGGCGGTTGACCAGATTGCGGTAGTAGACCTTGTCAGTCAGGTTGTTGCCCACCAGGTTAAAGCTCAGGTTATCGCTGTAGCGGTAGCTCACGTTGGCGTTCAGCAGAGTGTAACCCCCCTGATACAGTCCGTAGGTCCGGTTAATGTAGGTTGCTGTGGCGGTCTGCGCCGTCAGGCCTGCGCCGATAGTCCACTGGTTTAACTCGCCAGGCAGCGTGTAGCTGCTGTACAGCTTGAACATGTGCTTCGGCGTACGCGGGCTGAATCCAGCGGCCTTTTGACTCTCCGTGGCCTCGAGGTATTTACTGTTGGTCAGCGTGTAGCCTGCCTGAATCTGCCAGCCTTCGGTGAGTTTACCGGCTATTTCCAGCTCGACGCCCTGACTGCGCACCTTCCCCTCAGCACTGTAGCAACCGCTGTCAGCATCGACACAGACAGAACTGTCCGGCTCGGAAAGCGCACGGTTGGACTGGATGATGCGGAACAGCGCCAGCGAGGCGTTCAGATCGCCATTCAGGAATTCGCCTTTCACACCTGTTTCATAGTTGACGCCGGTGATGGCGGGCAGAATGTTGTTGCTGCTGTCCCGCTCGCTTTGCGGCTTGTAGATGTCCGCGTAGCTGAGATACCAGGTATAGTGAGTGGCAAAATCCCACAGCAGGCCGCCGTAGGGGACGAATTTATCGCGCACGTGCAGGCTGCTATGCTCGTTGGAGGCGCTATTACGGTGGTTGTCATAGTAGTAGTCATAGCTGTAAGCACTGTATCGACCACCGAGGATCAACTTCCAGTCATCCGCCAGTTCCAGTCGTGTTGTGGCGAACAGTCCGCGCTGATAAACGTTGTAACGATCGTTGTAGCGGCTGTTGTAAAGATCGAGATTCGACCAGTCAGGTTCAGCCACGGATTCTGGCTGCCAGTTGTAGATATCGACCGTAGCGGTGTTGGCGATCCTGCCAAACTCGTTGTCGAAATTTTCTTTCTGGTAATCACCGCCGAACACCAGTTCGTGGCTGCGCCCCAGCCATTCAAACGGGCCGCTCATGCTCAGGTTGTAACCCCACTGTTCGCCTTTGTTGTCGTAGCGCAGATTGTTGTTGAGCCTGCCCGTGCCCACGGCTGGATCGACCCCTGTCGTACTGTTGCCCCATGCGCTGATATACCTGCCGTCGGAGCGGGAGTGGGTGTAGTTGAGGGCGCTTTTCAACATCCAGTCGTTGGCAAAAATATGTTCAAGCTCAACGAACGGATTGATTTTTTCAAAACTGACGCGGTTCCAGCTGGCGCCCAGATAGGTTGAACGAGGCAGATTCAGACTGCTTTTGTCGGTGGCGAACGGAACACCATAGATGTCAGGTACCGAGCGAGTCTTCTGCCAGTTGATGCCTGTCGTCACAATGGTATCGGGCGTAAGGTCGTAGGCCAGCACGCCGTACAGCACATTGCGTTCGCTATGAATATAATCCACAAAGCTTTGTTTGTTCTGATATACGCCTACCACGCGGCCGCGCAGAGTAGCATCATCATTTAACGGCCCTGAAATATCCATTTCGCCGCGGTAGTTGTCCCAGCTGCCTGCACTGACACTGCTGTACCCCTGGAATTGATAAGTGGGTTTCTTACGCACCAGATTCACCGTGCCGCCAGGTTCGCCGCTCCCTTGGGTCAGGCCAGAGGCACCTCGCAGAATCTCCACCCGATCATAAATTGCCATATCGGGCGATTCGCTTGATGCCTGAAAAGCGTTCATCACGCTGTTTTGGGTGGAGGCGTTGACGCCATCCTCCTTGATGTTGTCCATCACGAACCCACGTGATTCGTATTTCACCTGAAAGCCATTCTGATTAACGACGTTAACCCCGGTACTTTGTCCCATCGCTTCGTCCAGCGAGGTGATGCTCTGGTCGTTCATGCGCTGGCGCGTCATCACGCTCACCGACTGCGGCGTTTCGCGTGGCGACAGGTTCAGCGCCGTGGCGGTATTCATACTGCGCGTGGTGTAGGATCCTGATCCTTCCGTGACGCCATTCTGATTGACGCTTGCCAACACCAACATCTCATCGTCCGAGGATATTTTTTCTAACACATAGGATCCGTTGGACTGTCGTACTGCCTGCAGGCCGCTGCCGGCAAGTAAAATGCCAAATCCCTCTTCTACGCCATAGTTCCCCGTCAACGCTGTACCGTTCCCGGTCGCCAGACTGGCGTCGCCTGCCAGATACACCCCTGACTGAGCGGCAAACTGGCTAAGCTGCTGGTTCAACTGCCCGGCAGGAATAGCGTAGACGCGCGATGGTTGAACTGTCGCCTGTGCAAAACCAGGCGCGATCAGCAGCGGTGTACCACAGAGTAATAACCGAATGACAACCGCGAGCGGGGTGGGGGTTCGGCTTGCGCCGGATGATGAGATCAATGATGTAAGCGACATACCGATTTACCTTCTACCCAGAGTGAAAAACAAGGAGGTTTTCTAGTGAATCGAAGGAGAACGGTAAAAAGGGAACCGGGAAGATCAAAAAATTGGGGGTCAACGCTTTTCCACCGTCACCCACCAGGAAAAACGTCGGTGGATGCGCACAGGGAAAATGTGTGCCAGCATCGCCAGCGACTTGTCCGTGTCTGACAGTGGGAACGCGCCCATCACCCGCAGATCGGCAACATCCGGGTCGCAGGCCAGATAGCCGTGTCGGTAGCGAGCCAGCTGCTTAATAATTTCGCCAAGCGGGGTGTTATTCGCCTGCAATACGCCTTGCGACCAACCAGCGTCAACATGTGCATTAGGGGACAACGCCCCCGTGCCGTAGCGATCAAAATCCAGCTGCTGGCCCGCATTGACCCGGCGTACAACGTGTCCACGCTGCGCAGAAACTTCAACGGTACCGCTGTAAACTGCCAGGTGAGTAAAGCCATCATGTTGTTCCACGCTGAAACGGGTACCCAATGCTTGCATCTGGCCTTGTTCGCTTGAGACAAAAAATGGCCGCGTATCGCGAGCGGTGTCGATTAACAGGTCGCCCGATATCAGGACAATTTGCCGGCGCTGCCCATCGTAGCGCACATCAACAGCGCTGGCTGTGTTCAGCCACAGGCGCGTGCCATCCTGCAGGGTCAGCTGTTTTATTTCGCCTGTGGCGCTGTGGTAGTCAGCGGTGACAGCAAGCAGCGATTCACGCAGCGGCGTGTGGCGGTAAGTTAGCCATGAGAGCAAGGAGCCGGAAGCGAACAGCACGCTCAGTTTTAGGGCCCGCCGGCGCCCCATGATCGTAGAAGGTAACAGCAGGGTATCTGCCGCGGCTGAAGCAAGCCCACCACTCAGCGGTTGGAAACGCTGGCTGACGGTTTGCACATAACGCCAGGCGTGGCGATTCTCTTCACACGCGTCAAGCCAGGCACGCCAGCGTTGATGGATTTCAGCCTGCGGTTCGGCCTCAAGCAGTTGTGCATACCACTCTGCGGCTTGCTGTAGCGCCAGATAATCAGGTTTGTGGGGGAGGGAGTCTGTCATCGCGGCGTTAACGAGAGCCCACAGACGAGACACCCGCCGTGGCGTCTGACAGTTCCGCTTCCAGCAATATGCAGTGAAGCATTGCTTTTGCCATGTATTTTTTCACCATTCTTTCGGAAACCTGTAAGGCCAAAGCTATTTGCGCGTAAGTCATCCCCTGAATCTGCGACATAATGAACGTGGTGCGCACTTTTTCCGGCAGGCTGCGCAGCATGGTGTCAACCTCATACAATGTTTCCAGTATCAACACTTGATGTTCAGTGGAAATCACGATGGTGTTGGCGCGGAGTTGCATCGTGTTAAGCCATGCTTTTTCTAACTCTTTGCGTCGCCACAGATCGACACACATACCATGCGCCATTACGCTCAAATAGGCCCTCGCACCTTCGTTGCTGTCAAAACATCGGGGCTTTAGCAGCAACTGGATAAAAACATCGTGGGCCAGGTCGGCGGCATCGCTGAGGTTACCTAATCGTTTACGCAGGATCCCTCGCAACCAGCTGTGATGATGCAGGTACAGTTGATGGATTTCTGATGGAGATGAGGCATCAATGGCGGACATATCAGGTTCTCAGGTTTCCAAATTGAGTGATTTATATCACATTTTAATTGAGAACGATTTTCATTACAATTATGTGCAAGTAAAACCCACCTCATCAGGCGCTTTTAGTGGGCAGCGGCAGACTCGTGGCATGACTTCTGGTCTTTAGCTAATCGGCGCCATTTATGGGCAGCTGGTGCGGCAGATATTGTTGCGCGGAGTAATTGTTGTAAATTCGTGTGTATGAAGCGTGATGGGCGTCAGAGTGCCTCGGGTAAGAGGACGTGAATACCGTTCAGATATGCTGAAAACATACCCCCAGCCAACAGGCGGCCAGGGGGGAATAATAATGCCGTTATTTTTGGGCGGTGATTTTCGTCACTGAGCCTGTCTGAACTTTATCCCCGGTCGAGCCATACATAGACACCAGATAAACGGCGCCATCAGACCCGGCGGTCAGGTTGTTTGGCGTATCATCCACCGGGATATTAGCGACCAGTTTACCGTCCTTGTTCAGCACTGCTACGGTTCCGCCTGCACGCGTGGCCGCGAAAACTTGCGACGTCAGCGGATCCCAGACGACAGATACGCCCCCGGCACCAATATAGGTATCCGCAAGTACCTTACCGTCCGCATCAAGAACCACGACATTGTTCGTCTCCTGGGACGCGACATAAAGACGGCCAGTCTGCGGATCGCGAGCGATGTCGGTTGCGCCCTGCGCCTGAGGTACTTTCACCGTCGTACTCTTGCCGGTTTTGAGATCAATCCAGCCTACCCATGGCGTATCGCGGCTGACGCCGTAGAGCTTGCCGCCAGCGCTATCGAGGGTAAGATCGGTACTGTTAAACAGGTTTTTGCCACGCTCCACCACAAACTCCAACTGACCGATGTGCTCCAGCGTTTTGGTGTCATACACTTCGACAAAACCGGTCAGAGCCGCGCTGACATAGGCCCGATTGTTGGCTTCATCAATAACCACATCGCGTGGATGCGAGACCGATCCCTCCGGGAAAACCTTCACGACGGAAAGCGTTTTTGCGTCATAGACGGTCACCGTCTCGGCAAGAGTGTTCGTCGTCCAGACTTGATTATGGGCGTTATCAACACCGACGCCGAAGACACCAATCTGCTCACCTTTTTTGTCTTTAGGCAGTGTTGCCTCCGCTTCGATAGCCAGGGTTCCGGCGTTCAGTCTCATTAGGCGGCTACCATCCTTCGGGCCGCGTGCAGAGGTCACGAACAGCTTCCCGTCAGCCGACACTGCCGACTGGTAAGCTCGCTCACCGACGGACGTTGTTTGTAGCCTGAAAGCCTCCGTGTTTTTTGGCGGGACAATCTGGGACAATTTCAACATGATCTGCGAAACGCTCGCGGGATTTTGCGTAATAACAGTGAGTGGATGAAGGCCTGTAGCGGCATCGGCCGGAACGGTCAGCGGAATATTGAGATTTCCTTTTTCATCGGCAGTCAGTGGTTTTGGCGTCAGGACTTCAGTGCCATTGAGCATGGTGACGGTCGTGCCCGCCTGCAGGTTCTTAATGGCTACAACCGTTTTATCTCCAGGCTTGACGGGAACTTCCCGTGACCCGGCACGGATATTACCAGGGAAGGTAGTGGTGGCGGCTGCCCATTGGCTATCGGCGTATGCCGTTGTGGCGGTTGACATCGCAATAGTGGAGGCCAACAGCACTGACCGGACTGAAATTCTTCTCATCTTATCTCCATAAATTGTATTGATGCTGCATCTCAACGCAGCCACAGGTTTTTCCCCACGCGATGAGTCTTATCTTCCGCCATGAGAACCAAGTCTTGTTATAAGCGTGTTCAACATAGCATATTGATGCAAATAGTTATCATTACTGTTTGAGTGGTATCATAAATGCGGGGCCTTGGCTGTATAGTGGGAAAACGGGTTGCGGTTTTTGGTTGGGGGCATGTCACTGGTGGACAATAGAAGAGCTCAGACATACCAACGAAATAATCTTTCCACTCGATATGATCATCAACATACTTGAAAGCAAATTAACCGTTAACGGTTCGAAATGACCTTAATTTCCGCATTTGGCAGGAAACGGACGAGCTGGCTGAGCTGAAGGTCTGCGAGGAGCGAGGAGAGGACATTGCATCCTCAACAAAGCCAGGGATCTGCGTTGCCCTATTACCAGTTTTATGATGATGATTTTTCAGGCAGTGTACTTTATTCTGATTGAACTCTCTTTGCAGGATACAACCATGATAACAGTAGAGAAATCAGATCCATTTTCTTCAGAATCCCATCGCTTAATTGAAAGGCTTTCCGCTGAACTTGCCGCTATTACTGGCGATAATGGCAAAACCAATTTCACCGTTGAAGCTATGAACAATGACAAAGCATTATGGGTATTGGCAAAAAATGCACACGGGGATGCGATAGGATGCGGTGCAATCCGGCCATTAACGCAAAACATAGCTGAGCTTAAAAGAATGTTTTCAGACCGAAGCGAGCCAGGCGTGGGTAGTACATTACTTACTTTTCTGGAAACCTCTGCAAAGCAGATGGGATATCGAGAGCTGAAGCTGGAAACCCGACATATCAACCGCCGGGCCGTCAATTTTTACGAGAAAAATGGATATGTTCGTATTGATAATTATGGCCCATACATTGGCAGAGAAGAGGCAGTCTGTTTCTCAAAGTCATTGTGCTGAATGTATTTATCGGACCTGACTTCTGCTCCTGGCACTCAGGTGACCTACATAACGGCGATCACCGAGGCTCAACTGGAAAGTAGATGTTTCTGTCCAGTTGTACCTGCCTGTGGCATTTATCTCAGTAATACCTGAATCAGCTGAACGAAGATATACACTGTCGCTGCCACTTGTATAGTCCGGCCCCCCCATCTGAGATAGCGCCATTCATGGCGTTCTCTGGCATCAGCTGCTTCAATAGCGGGGTCAGAACATTTTCTTTTCCTGACCCTGAATTCATCGATTACCCACAGGATGAGAATAAAGATAATGATGGTTTTCTGAAGGATGGGATTATCCACAAAGAGTGACTCCGGCCAGCCCGCTGATACAAGCAGAATAGATGAACCACCTTCACGTAGCCACCACTAGATGTAGGGGTAATGTTCGTTTTCGTTCTGGTGGATTTTGTGGTGATTCTGTCCATGGCAGTTTGTTCCCCTGCTATCTGACTGGCAGCGATGAGCGAAGAGCGGACGTTCGTATAGTGTAAAAAAGACAATGTTGATTATGTCGTCAGACCTGGCAGTGTAGTGTTGACCATTTTGCAGGGTGTCCGATGAATTCACGCAATGCATCGAGAAATACCGTGACTCTGGCAGGCGGGTGGCGTAGTGCGCGTAATGCATATATTCCTGTGGACATGTGTGGTTGAGAAGCAAGTTCCGGGAAGAGCTGGACAAGCGCGCCACTGTTAATGTCATCTCCCGCCACCCAGTCCGGCAGGAACGCGATCCCCAGCCCTTCAACCGCAGCCTGACGCATTGCTTCGAAATCGTCACAGCCAAACATGGGCAAGTGGGTGTTTTCTCTGGCCGGATGGCCAATTACGCTCGACCAGCAAAGCAGATCAGCACCGTGCATTTTATCGATTAAACGATGGGATGCGACTTCATCCAGCGAGGCGGGAATCCCAGCGTTTTCGAGATAGGCTGGACTTGCGCACAGCACGCGTATTTGTGTCGCTATTTTGCTGGCTATCAGCGTGCTGTCGGCCATATCGCCAATGCGAATAACAACATCAAGGCGTTCAGCAACGGGGTCTGCCAGCCGTTCGGTCAGATCCAAATCGAGGCTCAGCTCCGGATACTGGCGGGAGAGTTTCGCCATCACCGGCAGTACATAGCGTTTACCAAATGTGGGATAACACGCCACTCTCAGCACACCGGTTACTTCACCTTTCATTGACGCCAGTTCCTGCTGCGTATCTTCCAGTGAATCGAGGATCTGTCTGGCGCGAATCAGCAACATTTCCCCGGCATCCGTCAGGGTTAAATGCCGCGTAGATCGCAAAAAAAGCGGGGTATCCAGATAGGCTTCCAGCGCATCAATCTGTCGTCCTATTGAGGAGGGCGTGCGTCCACGACGACGACCGGCACCCGAAAAGCTGCTCTCACGAGCGACATCGACAAAGACGCCAAGGAACTCGGCAAATTTCTCTGATTGCATCTGTGCATTTCTTGCATAGCTGTTGTGGGGAGAAGCCATCTTATCAGTGATGTGCGCTGAACTTAATATCCCCTCAGCCAAATGACGTTACACAAACACGCACACACTGAGGATATCGACCATGCAAAACCATCAATACGATCCCCTTTATCTTTTCATCGACGGTAACTGGATTGAAACGGGTAATCGCGACACCGTCGCAGTGATTAACCCGGCAACCGAAGTCACCATCGGCCGCTTGCCGCTGGCGACTGCCGACGACCTTGAACGTGCTCTTTCCGCCACCCGCTCTGGCTTTGACGTCTGGCGCCATACCGTGCCTGCCGAACGCGCCCGCATAATGAAGAATGCCGCAGTCCTGATGCGCGAACGCGCTGAACATATCGCCACGCTGATGACGCTGGAAGAAGGTAAACCCCTGTATGAAAGCCGCGACGAAGTGCTACGGGCAGCCGACTATTTTGAGTGGTTCGCTGAGGAAGCGCGTCGCATTGATGGCCGCGTTGTACCGTCAAATCGCCCTGGTGTCCTGCAACTGGTCAAAAGAGAACCGATTGGCCCGGTTGCTGCGTTCACCCCGTGGAATTTCCCGGCCATTACCCCGGCACGCAAATTATCAGCAGCACTGGCCGCAGGTTGTAGTGTGATCCTGAAACCCGGGGAAGAGAGCCCGGCGACGGCGCTGGCGTTGGCACGCTGCCTGGATGATGCCGGTTTGCCTAAAGGCGTTCTGCAAATTGTATTTGGCGTGCCGGATCAGGTTTCCGCCACGCTTATCGCCTCACCGGTGATTCGCAAAGTGGCATTCACTGGCTCTGTTCCGGTAGGCCGTCTGCTTTCTGAACGTGCAGCAGCTGGCGTTAAACCGATAACCCTGGAGCTGGGCGGCCATGGGCCGGTACTGGTTTTTGCTGATGCAGACATTGACGCGGCGGCGGCCGGCGGGGCGGCTAACCGCTTCCGGGGTACCGGGCAGATTTGTATCTCTTCAACCCGCTTTCTGATTCAGCGCGGCGTTTACAAACAGTTTGTCGAACGCTTTGTGAGTACGACGGAACAACTGGTTATCGGCGATGGCCTGGCGGAAAACACCCTGGTGGGGCCGCTGGCGAATATCCGCCAACTGGAAAAAATGGAAGCGCTGATTGCCGATGCTGTCGCCCTGGGTGCGAAAGTGCTCACCGGCGGGAAACGGCTCAGCCGTCCGGGCTTTTTCTTTGAACCCACGGTGCTTGCCGATGTGCCGATGGAGGCGCGGATCATGCATGAAGAACCCTTTGGCCCGATTGCCGTGATGCATCCGTTCGACGCGATTGAAGACGGGCTGGCAGAAGCAAACCGTCTGCCGTATGCCCTGTCAGCTTACGCTTTTACGCGTGACGCCCGTACCGTGTTGGATGTTGGCGATGGCCTTGAAGCCGGAATGATCGGCATTAATCAGTACCGCATGGTGGCGACGGAACTGCCTTTCGGCGGCATGAAAGAAAGCGGGCATGGCTCTGAGGGGGGGCGGGAAGGTATTGGCCATTACCTGGTGAATAAATTCATCAGCCAAATCTAAAACACACTATCGCTAATGACAGAATATAAGAGGAACTGACCATGAAACCTGTTGATTTTACTCGCCCGCGTGAAGCTGCCCGCGCATTTACCCCTAAACTTTCCGACTTCGTTGAGCAACCGCTGTATTCCGATGTCTGGACAGATCCGGACCTGGCACCGCGCGACCGAAGTCTGATTACCATCGCCTGTCTTATCGCGCTGAATCACTCTAATGAGCTACCAGCCCATTTGCGTCGCGGCATTGAAAACGGTCTGACCAAAACAGAAATTTCCGCCCTGATTACGCACATGGCGTTTTACGCAGGCTTTCCGGCAGCGATTACCGCATCTGGCTATGCCAATGCCACGTTTGACGAACAGGCCTGAACGACAGGCTATCCATCTTCTTATTGCGGGAAACAGAATCATGAAAGCAATTACCTTTGATCAATTTGGTTCATCCGATGTACTTCACATCAGTGACGTGGCAGACCCACAACTGCGCCCCAATGATCTGCTGGTCCGCACGCGGGCGGCGGGGGTTAACCGGGCCGACCTCACCCACAGACGTGGCGGGTATGGCCGCCCTGATTTTGGCGACTCGACGATTATGGGGCTGGAAATCGCCGGCGACGTGATTGCCGTTGGGAAGAGTGTAAAAGGCTATAACGTGGGTGACCGTGTTATGGGTATCGTCGGGGGTGGAGCTTACGCGGAAATGGCCCGTATTGATTACCGGATGGCTATGCCAGTGCCGGAAGGTATGGACTATATCCATGCGGCGGCCATTACCGAGGTCTTCGTAACCGCACATGAAGCGCTTATCCATCTGGGTAAACTGAAACCCACTGAAACGGTACTGATCCACGCCGGGGCTGGTGGTGTCGGAGGCGCCGCCGTGCAACTGGCACATGCGACCGGCGCGACGGTCATCACTACCGCAAAAGCTGAAGCACACGCTCTGGTCCATCGTCTGGGTGCCGATCACGCCATTGATTATGTAGCGGAAGATTTTGCCGACGTGGTCGCCAGCATCACCGATAACAAGGGGGTTGATCTCATCCTTGATTTTATCGGTGCGCCATATTTTGAACGGAACGTGAACGCACTTAATTTTGGTGGTCGCCTGGTGCAGATTGGCATTATGGGAGGCATTGAAAACGCGAAGATCCCGCTGGACCGGGTGTTGTACCGGCATTTGCAGATTATCGGCACGGTAATGAAATCACGTTCGCAAGAAGTGAAGCATGAGATGTCCCGTCGCTTTAAAGAGTGCTGGTTAACCCGCTTCGGTAAAGATGGGCTGAGCCCGGTGATTGACAGCGTGTACCCGCTGGCCGACGCCAGTAAAGCTCACCAGCGTATGGAAGACGGCCTTAACGTCGGAAAAGTAGTGTTGACGATGTAGATGACGCAAAGGAGAGGGCTATTTTCCCTGCCTTTTCGTCGCAACCCCCTTCGCTATCCGACATGAACAGCCCGAGCAATATACTCAGGGCTGTTTGATGTCAGAGGATGAATCAAGTACCGCCATAAAAAACATCGCTAGTGGTTAAAAGTGATATCAGCGTATTGATGTTACATTGTTTGTCAAAGCTAAGTTCAGATGTCCGTGGTGGGGCTAATTTGACATGTCGGCTCCCTGCACATAGCTGCCGACGTTGAAATTAAGGCTTCAGAGGCGGTTACTGAAATTGGGTTACCGGGAACTTAATTAAGGGGTTTCGATACGGCACCAGACCCGCTCAAAAGCATGCGTATGCCGAGCCCAACCATGACAACGCCTGTAAATCTCTCCTGCCATTTGATAACGGCTGGGTGTTTGCTTAACCAGTTTCCAAAGGTTCCTGATGCCAATGCGACTGACCCCAGGGAAAGAATTCCAGCCAGCTTTTGGATACTACCCAGAACAAGCAGCTGCAGCCAAACTGGGCCAGCGCCTGGATCAACAAACTGAGGAAGAAAGGCAAACATGAACAGCAAAGATTTCGGGTTAGTCAGGCTGTTCAAAGCGCCTTCTTTAACTGCATTCCAGTTAGAAATTTTTGCAGTTTTTCTTAGTCGGGTGTCTGTGCCGGAAGTAGCAATCATTTTTATGCCAAGCCACATTAAATAAGCAGCGCCAACCCACCTTAGTAGGTCAAGTGCAACCGGCCAGGCATGTACGACGCTTACCAGCCCCAGCACCAGAAAGGAGACTTGAATAAAACCTGCAATAAATACATTACCCAATACAGTAAGAAGAGCAACACGTCTGCCCTGACCGACTCCTCTTGCAATCGTCAGCATCATGTCTGGTCCCGGAGAAATCTCCAATAGAGTCAGTGCGAGAAGAAAAGTTATAAAGGTTTCTGCAGAAGGCATGGTCATTGCGTCCGAACATAATTTTCCTGCTACGTTACCTCACCCCAGACAAAGCAGAAAGTGAAATCACCTGTAGGATCAAAGCAGAAATATATTCTTTTCCCTGGCAGGAATATATCCAAATTTGGGGTAGTAATCTCAGCAAAAAAATTCCTGCTTGCCTCTGGCTAATCAAATCAATGCGACGTCAGCTTTTGGCTGCGAGTTAACGGGCCGATGCAACGCTATTCTTAATCAAGGAGGACGTGGCCATGAAACGAAGAACGCGCATTGACTACATGCCAGAACAGAACGCGATCATCTGGGACAGATATAAGCAAGGTGATTCCCTGCGTGATATCGCCAGAATGTTCGCCAGATATCATTCTTCTATCATGCCCACTATCTACCAGACTGGTGGATATCGTCCCCTGTCCGAAAGCGCTTGCTCGTATTTCTGCGAGCTTCGGCAAGTTTGACCGTCGGGTTCTTACCCTGTGCAAATATGCTGGATTTATCGTTGAGCTAAAACCGATAGCGTTTTTCTTTCGACCTGGCAGTACGACATTGCGTATCGGTGAACATGACGGGCCTTGTTTATTTATTATACCGTTAGTGTGCTCACTTAAATGAAGATGGAAGAATGGTGTACTCATCCATGTACTCATTTTTGACCGCGTTGTTACGAGATGAACTAAGACTCTATGAAATGAAAAATCCACGCAGCCGCGTGGATTTTAAAAGGTTTGTTGCTTCATGAGATTCAATGAAATCTCATGAAGCAACAAATTCTATTTTAGACGTTAAACTGTGATTTTTAATTATCATATTGATATTTAATATTTCTATTTTTTAATTTTATTTTTATACTCACGTCCGTACTCACTTTGGTTGATACTGTTAACTGAGGTTAGTTATCACAACTTCTGTTTATCCATTCTTCTTACCAAGAGTATATCTTTTACCGCTGACATTCATAAGCTGCTTAAGCTTAACTTATTGTTTTATTAGCGCGAATGTATCGTTTATAGTATGGTTCTATGCTCAAAAAGCATGCCATGTACAAGCACTGAAGCTAGTCACTAGCTGTATAGGAGAAAGATTCTAGCATGGGTGACTAATGCCGTTCACTGTCAGAGGAGTTATCGATTGAGTAAAGCTGGTATTCAGTCTAATAGAGGGGATGGATATCAAACGTTGGTAGCGTTTGAGTGGGCTTTGACCGTGTTATCCGATCCTGACTATCAATGGTTAGAGACAGATTCAGTGAAATGGTTGGTCGATGACGTTGTGATAGGGCGGACCGACGGTACGAAAATTTGTTGTCAGTGCAAAAAAAACCAAACAGGATTTCGAGCGTGGTCGTTCACCGATCTTAATGATGAGCTAGAAAAGGCCATTAAAACGCTTATACAAGATCCTACTACGACAGTCAGATTCTACTCCCGTACCCCTTTTGGTGAACTGGCTGCTTTACAAGAGTTTAGTACTAATTTTCCAGATGAAAGTGCTTATCATGCTGCTCTAAAAGAGACAAAGGTGCATGAGGCAACAAATAGAAAACTCAGTGAATTAATTGCAAAAATATCTTCTAGTTTTAATAGTTATGAGATTTTATCCAAAACAAGATTTGTTACTAGCGATATTCATGAGCGAATGAGAGAAACACTAGAAGAGCGCTTGCAGTATTTGGTGAGTAATTCTGTTGCGGCTTTTAATTCACTTTGGACTTGCCTTGATTACCAAGGAATGCGAGTTGCTGATACGCAAGATAATAAACTGTCATCTTGCTCGCGTTTAACCAAAATCGACCTTATAAACCTCCTTTCTCAGTCAGGTTGTGTTATTTCTCCTCCGACAGACATTCAATCTATTTTTAATTCATTCAGAAAAACATCATCGATTGGTCGTTCATGGCAAAGAGATATTGGTGGTCATCGAATTGACACGCTTTTAGTTAGTGAATTAATTGAGACTATCAAAAGCAAGAAACATTCCATATTGGTGACTGGAGGGCCGGGTTCAGGGAAAACGTGTATTCTACTTGAATTGCAGGAGAAATTAGAGCAATTGGCGCAATCTGATAGTGCTATGTTACCGCTATTCATTCAATCGCGAGAGTTTGCTGATTTAGAAACTGCACAGGAACGGCAATCTCTAGGGTTGGATGAGCAATGGATTGAAAAGATTGCACGTGTAGCTGACAGTTATCATGTAATAGTCATAATTGATTCACTTGATGTGCTTGCTATAGCTCGAGAACATACGGTATTAACGTATTTTTTAGCTCAAATAGATCAGCTGTTATTAATTCCAAATGTCACCGTTATTACGGCTTGCAGAGAGTTTGATAGACATTACGATAGGCGTATATCTCAGCGCTCATGGGATAAAGAGTTTAAGTGCCAGGCATTAGATTGGGAATGTGAAATCATGCCGTTGCTTGAAAAAATCTCAATCGACTCATCAGCTATTGATAACACAACGCGACATTTAATTAGCAATCCACGTGAGTTAGCTCTTTTCATAAATCTTGCTCAAAGAGGAGGCAGTTTTAACATAGTGGCTAGCCAAGCGCTAGCTCAGCGCTATATTGATTCAATTATGTTGACGAATCCATCGCTAGGTGATGAAGGGAAAATAGCACTTGAAAATATGGCCGCGGAAATGCTAAAACTTCGTAGTCTGTCTATACCAGCTCAACGATTTACTGCTTCAGATGACATTCGTAGAATGTTACTTAGCCATAATGTGTTGCATGAAACTGAGGATAATAAATTAACATTTGGGCATCAAACGTTACTTGATGTATTAGTTATTAGTAGAGCGATTCGTCATGGGTTGACTTTAAATGATTTTATAAAGAATCTCCCACCAGTACCTTTTGTCCGCCCAGCTATTCGTAGCTTTATTGCACAGCTTGTCAATGAAGGAAGACAAGAGTTTAGAAAGCAGTTACGGACGGTGCTTACTGGAAGTTATGCTTTTCACATACGTCGTCTAGTCGCTGAGTGTTTTGCTGAACAATTACCTCAAGATGATGACTGGCCAATGTTACGTGATTTACGTAATACGCATCGAGATGTTTTTCAGGTTATTTATAGTAAAGCTTCACAAGTTGAATGGCATTATTTTTGGCTAAATAATCTTGTTCCGTTTTTAAAAACTATGCGTGATATTGATGGTATAGGAATTCATACTTACCGTATTGCGTATTGGTTAAATCTAGATCCAGCAGGTGTCGTTGGCTTTTGGATGGAAATATTAAGTTCTGATTGGATAGATAAGTCACAATTGATAAACAAGATTACTGTTTCCATATCGAACATAAAGGAAGAACATGTATATTTGATGTCTCCTCTATTACTGGAGCTATTTGAATTCCCACAGGAAGAATATAGTTTTTTAGGCAGAGCCCTTGCTCACTGCGTTACTGTTGGGGGGATGGAGGATGCGGTGCTTTGGGATTACATTATTGCTGATGTTAAAGATGAAGACATACTATCCTATCGTTTTGGAAATAAGCTGAGATGTCGGCCACACGAATTTGGTGATAAGGATAATAAATTTCTTCAGAATAGAATGGTTAACTCTATTATTTTATTAGAGTTGGCTATATCTACACTTGAGCGGTGGCGCCAAGTACGGTGGTCAAAATATGAAGGAGAAAGTGTTTACCTACATGGTTTTTTAAGTGAAACTTCCCATTCGGACGATCGAAGAATGAGGGATTTTGAGCATAAAGATAGTCAGCGTGTCATGATGGATGCTCTAGAGAACGCTATTATTCATCATGCAAATATCAATTCTGAGTGGTGGCAAAACAACCGAGAGCGCTTATGTTTTAATCCTGAAGGTTCTCTACGTTATTTTGCATTGTTAGCATGTATTAATTCCCCGTTAACTAATCTTGATATATCTTCCCGTTTGCTGATGAACGCCGATTTATTAGAATCTGAGCTTTCACATGAATTGGGTACTTTAGTTCAGAAAGTTTTCATCCATTTGAGTTCAGAATCCCAAGACGCAATACAAATTATAATACTTTCTCTTTCTCAGAGATATGCTGATGACCCTGAGTATAGGCAATATATGCTTAAAAATCAGGTTAAGTTTATTATTTGTGTGCCGTGTTATTTACGTTTGCCGTCATGTGTGAGTATTTTAGATGAATATAGTCGTTCAAACTGGCCACTTGAGCATAAGCCTGATATTAATAGTTGGAGTGGCAGTATAAGAGCTCCATTTTCATTTGAGGTTTTTAATGAACTGAATAATGAAAGTGTTCTCAGTCTTCTTGAGCACTATAATGGGTATAGGCGAGACTCATTTAGTGACATGTTAATTGGTGGAGAGAGTCAAGTTGCTCAGCAATTGAGCGAAGCATCTTCAAGAGATCCATTACGATTTTTGAGTTTTTTATCTTCTTACTGGCAGGGTATAAATAAAGGATTTCGAAATCATATTATGGATGGTATTTCACATTATTTGAATTATCGTTATGGAAACTACCGTTCAAATAATGATTGGGAACCAGTTAATGAACCTAATATTGATATTTTAGTTAACAATATTTTAGATGAGTTGGAGTGGCATTCTGTCCATTGGCGGCAAAACAGCTTTGCTTCTAAAGTGCTACAAGGATGCTCACATGTAGTAAAAGATATCAATAATGCGAAAAGAATAACTTTTTATCTATTCCATATTTAGCCGTGGAAGAAAGGGATCCTATCTCAGGAGATAATGTCACTTTTATTAATATAGGCATTAATATGGTTCGAGGACATATTGCTGATGCTCTTATGGTTATGGCAATAAAGTTACACGAAGAACATATCTCTTGGCCTGAGTTGCTGTTACCGACATTACATCAATTTGCTACTGACGAACATCCTGCGGTGAGAGCCGTAGTATTACGTCGTTTACCTCATTTACATCATATTTTACCTGAAGTTGGTTGGGAGCTATTTGAATTAATAATGCGGAAAGGTAGTGAAGGGCTTTGGGATATGGGTGAACGTTGCCTTTATTATACTTATCATCATGACTTTGACAGAGTTTCTCCATGGCTAAATGCGATTGTATCTGAAAGTATTAAAGATGGATTGCAAGCGTGGGGAAGAATATCTGCATTATCTGTGTTGTCAGGAATAATAGAAAGTTTTCATTTTATCAAACAATTAAATGAATTAAACGATAGTGATGCATGGAAAGGTGCTATCGACATTTGGACATATCCTAAGAATTTTCAGCAGCATCAGGATTTATGTCTTGTGGGTTTGTCGGCTGCGTTAAGTGATGATAATCAACATGCTTTAGATTTAATAGCTTCAATGGGTGGCATTTTTAGAGAGAAAGAGTCAGTTGTTATTTTACCTATGAAAATGTTAGAGCGTTATTTTTCATTACTATCTACGAGTTCTGAGGTATCGAGAATTGGCTTATTCGATTTCGGCGCATGGTTAAATATTGTTTCATGCATAGATCCTTTGTATGCATTGAAAGCTACGGAGATTTATCTTGAACATGTTCGTACAACAAAAGCCTATTTTCATGACTACAATAACAATTTAATGCAACTATTGACTCGCTTATTTGCACAAGCAGAAGAGCAGGAGGAGTCAGATAACGGAGAAATGCTACATCGAGTAGTTGCTTTGCAAGATACTATGCTGGTTTTAGGTGTTGATGGGGTGAATACATGGTTAGAGGCTGCTGAACGAGCATAGCTTAGTGGTGCGAATTCCATACATGCGACTGAGAAAATTAGGGCTAAAATTAGCAATCTGTATATAGTTCTATTTTTCATATTACTATTGGAATATTTTTTCGGTATCGACAGTTATTTGTATCATACTGAGTCTATATTGGTGGGAATATCTTTTTCTGACTCTGACCTGCCCCCAGTATTAGATACAACCCTCAGTTAGTAATGTCGGTTTGTTTACCTTCACATTTTCCATTCCGCCACCGTGCTGCAAACTCTGATGGCGTCTGATAATTCAGTGCTGAATGTGGACGACACTCGTTATAATCCTGCCGCCAGTCATTAATGGCTTTCCTGGCGTGAACGATATCGCTGAACCAGTGCTCATTCAGACATTCATCGCGAAATCGTCCGTTAAAGCTCTCAATAAATCCGTTCTGCGTTGGCTTGCCCGGCTGGATTAAGCGCAGCTCAACACCATGCTCAAAAGCCCATTGATCCAGTGCGCGGCAGGTGAACTCCGGCCCCTGGTCAGTTCTTATCGTCGCCGGATAGCCTCGAAACAGTGCAATGCTGTCCAGAATACGCGTGACCTGAACGCCTGAAATCCCGAATGCGATGGTAATTGTCAGGCACTCCTTCGTGAAGTCGTCCACACAGGTCAGGCACTTGATCCTGCGACCGGCGGCGAACGCGTCTATGACAAAATCAATCGACCAGGTCAGGTTGGGCGCTGCCGGGCGGAGCAGAGGCAGACGTTCTGTTGCCAGCCCTTTACGACGCAGTCTGCGTTTTACGCCCAGCCCTCTAAGATGATAAAGGCGGTACACGCGCTTGTGATTAACATGAAGGCCTTCACGGCGCAGTAACTGCCAGATGCGGCGGTAGCCAAAACGCCTGCGCTCCAGTGCCAGCTCAGTGATGCGCCCTGATAAATGCGCATCAGCCGCCGGACGCTGAGCCTCATAGCGACAGGTCGACAGGGACAAGCTTATAAGCATGCAGGCACGACGTTGCGACAGACCGGTCGCATCACACATCAATACCACGGCTTCCCGCTTCTGGTCTGTCGTCAGTACTTTCGCCCCAGGGCCACCTGAAGTGCCTCCTTATCCAGCATGGCTTCGGCAAGCAGCTTCTTGAGTCTGGCGTTCTCTTCCTCAAGCGACTTCAGGCGCTTAACCTCGGGCACCTCCATACCGCCATACTTCTTACGCCAGGTATAAAAGGTGGCGTCGGAAATGGCGTACTTGCGGCAGAGCTCACGGGCAGAAACCCCTGCTTCAGCTTCGCGGAGGATACTGATGATCTGTTCGTCGGAAAAACGCTTCTTCATGGGGATGTCCTCATGTGGCTTATGAAGACATTACTAACATCGCGGTGTATTAATCAACGGGGAGCACGTCAAACTCCATCTGCGACTTGCTTACGCGCTTGCTCGCATTTCTCGCGAGCTTCGGCAAGTTTGACCGTTGGGTACTCACCCAACGCGAACATGCTGGATTTGCCGTTGAGTTTAAACCGATAGCGCCAGGCCTTTTTGCCATTGGGTTTAACTTCCAGGTAGAGACAGTTGAAATCATTAAGTCGATAGAGTTTTTCTTTCGGCTTGGCAGTGCGGCATTGCGTATCGGTGAACATGACGGGGCCTTGTTTATTTATTATACCGTTAGTGTGCTCACTTAAATGAAGATGGAAGAATGTTGTACTCATCCATGTACTCATTTTTGACCGCGTTGTTACGAGATGAACTAAGACTCTATGAAATGAAAAATCCACGCAGCCGCGTGGATTTTAAAGGGTTTGTTAATTTTCATGAGATTCAATGAAATCTCATGAAGTAACAAATTCTATTTTAGACGTTGAACAGGAAGTTCATCACATCGCCATCTTTAACGATGTAGTCTTTGCCTTCGGCGCGCATCTTGCCAGCTTCTTTAGCCCCTTGCTCACCTTTGTAGGTGATAAAGTCTTCATAGGCGATGGTCTGCGCACGGATAAAGCCTTTTTCGAAATCGGTGTGGATTTTGCCGGCCGCCTGCGGTGCGGTTGCGCCGACAGGGATGGTCCACGCGCGGACTTCTTTGACGCCTGCGGTGAAGTAAGTCTGCAGGTTCAGCAGCTCGTAGCCTGCGCGGATCACGCGGTTCAGGCCAGGCTCTTCCAGACCCAGTTCCGCCATGAATTCATCACGGTCGGCGTCGTCCAGCTCTGCGATATCAGACTCAACTGCGGCACACACGGCAACCACGACAGAACCCTCGGCTGCGGCGATTTCACGAACTTTATCCAGGTACGGGTTGTTCTCGAAACCGTCTTCGTTGACGTTGGCGATATACATGGTTGGCTTCAGGGTCAGGAAGCTCAGGTATTTGATGGCAGCCTTGTCTTCTTCGGTCAGGTTTTTCAGCGCGCGCAGCATGCCGGCGTTTTCCAGCTGCGGCAGGCATTTTTCCAGCGCGGCCTGTTCGGCTTTCGCATCTTTGTCGCCGCCTTTGGCTTTCTTCTGTACGCGGTGCAGGGCACGTTCGCAGGTGTCGAGATCGGACAGCGCCAGCTCGGTGTTGATAACGTCGATGTCGTCAGCCGGATCGACTTTGTTATTCACGTGGATGATGTTGTCGTTCTCAAAGCAGCGAACCACGTGACCGATAGCTTCGGTTTCACGGATGTTGGTCAGGAACTGGTTGCCCAGACCTTCGCCTTTGGACGCGCCTTTCACCAGACCGGCGATGTCGACGAATTCCATGGTCGTCGGCAGAATACGCTGCGGTTTGACGATTTCAGCCAGTTTGTCCAGACGCGGATCGGGCATCGGCACGACACCGGTGTTCGGCTCAATGGTACAGAAGGGGAAGTTGGCCGCTTCAATACCCGCTTTGGTGAGCGCATTGAACAGGGTGGATTTGCCGACGTTGGGCAAACCGACGATACCGCATTTGAATCCCATGATTTAAATCACCTTAATCTTTGGATAATCAACCTGTTACAGGGAACAGATTGCAGAAAAGTAAATAGCTTTGCCTATTATACACGGTGCGCGGCAAAAATTCCGCACGGCGACCGGTTATTGCGCTTTAAAAGCGTGTAAACGGTTGGTCGCTTTGGTGAGGCCCTCTTTGAGCCACACCTCAGTACAACGCGCCGCTTCGTCTACGGCCTCATCAATCAGTTTCTGTTCGCTTGACGGTGGTTTACCCAGAACAAAGCCAACAACTTTATTTTTATCGCCTGGATGGCCGATTCCGACACGTAAGCGATGAAAGTTGGGGTTATTACCCAGCTTGCTGATGATATCTTTCAGGCCATTGTGGCCGCCGTGACCGCCGCCGAGCTTAAATTTCGCCACGCCGGGTGGCAGATCCAGCTCGTCGTGCGCCACCAGGATTTCATCCGGGTTAATGCGGTAGAAGGTCGCCATCGCCGCCACGGCTTTGCCGCTGAGGTTCATAAAGGTGGTCGGGACCAACAGACGGACATCTTCACCGGCGAAGTTAATCCGCGAGGTGTAGCCGAAGAATTTGCTCTCTTCGCGCAGCGGGGCGCGATGGCGGTCAGCCAGTAAATCTACGTACCAGGCACCGGCGTTATGGCGGGTGGCCGCATATTCTGCGCCGGGGTTTGCCAGGCCGACAATCAGTTTTATCGTCACTTTTCTATCCTGCTTGGGTCGTTCTCTGGCGCGTAGTGTACTGGTTGCCGGGGCGCTTGACAAAATTCTGCCCGTATTGCGACGAGGAAAACGATAATTTACCCAATGAACCATTAGAATTTGATGTTGTTCAGAGGGTTATTTGTAAATATTTGTTGTTCAGATATTGACTAATGTGATCGCTAACGCAATCACTGATTCGTTCATTGTCTATACTAGACCTATAAGTTTTAGGGATATTCCCTATGGCCCAAGGTTCCGGAGGTGACATATGAAACGCAGAAACGCTTCGTTACTCGGTAATACGCTGATGGGTTTAGGACTCCTTGTCATGGTGGTTGGCGTCGGTTACTCCATTCTAAACCAGCTTCCGCAAGTTGACCTGCCGCAGTTCTTTGCGCATGGCGCAGTGTTAAGCATCTTCGTCGGTGCGGTGCTGTGGCTTGCCGGGGCACGTGTGGGCGGCCATGAACAGGTCTGTGACAAGTACTGGTGGGTTCGTCACTATGATAAACGCTGCCGCCGTGACCAGCACCGGCACAGCTAACTAGCGCATCCGTCGCTCGCGACAGGGCTCAAATTTAACGATTTTCTTATGCAGCCAGCGTCCTTCGGGTCGCTGGCTGTTTTATTTTTTGCTTATCCCGATCGCTGCCGAATAGATTCTCCTGCTGCCAGGTTGATACCTTCACGATAAAATGCCGTCACTTTTCCCCTTGACCCTGACGTAACGTCAGGCGGCAAGGTGGCGTCACTGGTCAACGACGGGAGCAGTTATGTTAATTCAGGTGGGTGAACTGGCAAGGCGTGCCGGTATGACCGTACGCACACTCCATCACTATGAACAAACGGGGCTGCTGATGCCGTCGGCCAGAAGCGCGGCGGGTTACCGACTCTATAACCTGGCGGCGGTGCAGCGCCTGCATATGATCAAGGCGCTGGCTCAGGCCGGGCTGGAGCTCGCCACAATTAAGGACTATCTGGATCAGGATTCGCTTTCGCTATCTGATTTGCTGGTGCAGCAGATCGCGACGCTGGATACCCAGTTGCGCACCATCAGTACGTTGCGTGAGCGGCTGGTGACCCTGCGCGATGAGCTGGGCTGCGGTAACGAGCCCGATCTTGAGTCCTGGCTACAGACGCTGGAGTTAATGAAAATGTACGATCGTTGGTTTAGTCCGCAGGAGTTGCAGGGGCTGCCGTTTGCCGAACAAGATGAACAGCGTAATCAGATCTGGCTGGCGCTGGTCGCAGAGGTACGGGAGCTGATTGGTGAAGAGTGTCCAGAGGACGATCCGCGCGCAATGGCGTTGGCAACCCGCTGGATGGAACGTCTGGAGCAGGATACCGCCGGGCGGCCGGAATTTCTGACCCGCCTGAACGAGATGCATGCGGCGGAGCCGCAAATGCGCGAACAGACCGGCATCACCGCTGATGTAGTCGACTACATTACCCGCGCCTTTGCCCAGAGCAAACTGGCCATCTGGGCACGCTATCTCGATGCCGATGAGCTGGCCTTCACCCGTGAGCACTATTTCGATCGCCTGATGGAGTGGCCGGTGCTGGTGGCGCAGCTGCACCAGGCCTGTGGCGATCGTCTTGACCCGGCATCGGACGCCGGCCAGGTGCTGGCCCGGCAATGGCTGGTGCTCTTTCAGTCGTACGCCGGGACCAGCCCCGCGACCCAGCAAAAATTTCGGGTGGCGATGGAGCGTGAACCGCACCTGATGAAGGGGACGTGGATGACGCCGGAGGTGCTGAGCTGGCTACAGCAGGCGATTGGCGTGATGATGACGCAGGCGCGTACGCCCGCGTCACGGTAGTCAGATATCGGCCAGCGCGGCGGCGCGGTCGGGATAGAAACTCAGGCGTCCGGGGATCGGCTGGACGCCTGCCCGGGCCAGAGTGCGTAACGGCTGAAACTCGAGGTTTGAGACGCGCAGTTCACAGCCTTCCGGCAGCTTGCTAACGAAGCGCTGGAAGGCATCCAGTCCACCGGCATCCAGCACCGGCACCGCATCCCATTTCAACACCACGATACGTTTGCCAGCGATCCGGGTTTCCAGGTCGGCAAACAGCCCTTCGGCGGCGGCGAAGAACAGCGGCCCGATGACCCGCAGGACCAGCACGTCGTCAGGCGTCTCCACGTTAACTGGCGCCAGGCGGGTCATGCGCGCGATACGGCGCATAAACAGCAGCGAGGCCAGCACGATACCGACGCTGATGGCGATGACCATATCAAACAGCACGGTCAGCGACATGCACATCAGCATCACCACGATGTCGTCTTTCGGCGCATGGCGCAGTAGATTAACCACTTTATGTGCTTCGCTCATGTTCCACGCCACCATCAACAGCAGGGCCGCCATCGCCGACAGCGGCAGCCAGGAGAGCAGCGGCGCCAGCACCAGCAGCGCCATAATCACCAGCAGCGCGTGGATCACCGCCGAGATCGGGGAGGTGGCACCAGCGCGGACGTTAGCCGCCGAGCGGGCAATCGCCGCCGTTGCGGTGATCCCGCCAAAGAAGGGGGCCACAATGTTGCCTAGCCCCTGGCCGATCAGCTCGCTGTTGGCTTTATGCTTGGTGCCGGTCATGCCATCGAGCACCACCGCGCACAGCAGGGATTCAATCGCCCCGAGCATCGCCATCGAGAACGCTGCCGGCAGCAGCGCCTGCAATGACGCCCAGCTAAGGGTAAAGTCGGATCCCGGCATATCCCACGGCAGCACCAGCTGCGGCAGCAATTGCGGGATCCCGTTACCCTGGCTGCCATCAGCCAGTACATAGTGGAACTGAGAACCGATAGTGGCGACGTGGCCGCCGAACAGATTCACCACGCCCATCACCGCGCAGCCCGCCAGCAGGGCCGGCAAATGGCCTGGCAGGCGAATGCCGAGGCGTGGCCACAGGATCAGGGTGCCGAGGGTGACGACGCCGATCGCGGCATCGCCAGGATTGGTGGTCGGCAGCGCCATCACCAGCGCCGACACTTTCTGCAGATAGTGTTCTGGAACGTGCGCCATCTGCAGGCCGAGGAAGTCTTTAATCTGCATGGTACCGATAGTAATACCGATACCGGAGGTAAAGCCTAAGGTGACCGAAAGCGGGATATATTCAATGAGTCGGCCAAAGCGGGCCAGGCCGAAAAGAATTAAAAAGATCCCTGACATCAAGGTCGCAACCAGCAACCCTGCGAGGCCAAACTGCTGTGATACCGGATAGAGGATCACCACAAAAGCCGCCGTCGGGCCGGAGACGCTGAAGCGTGAACCGCCGGTGAGGGCGATAATAATCCCGGCTACCGCCGCGGTATACAGCCCGTACTGCGGCGCGACGCCGCTGCCGATGGCCAGCGCCATCGCCAACGGAATGGCAATAATCCCGACCGTTATGCCGGCAATCAGATCGCGGCTAAAGCGTGCGAGGGTGTACTTTTCTTTCCAGCAGGCATCGATGAGGGCGCGGAAAGGCATCACATGTGAGGAAAATAATCGGTTCACAATAATGTTTCATCCATGAGCGCATCATCTGTCAACGAATGGCAGGTGAAGGAGGCATTAATCATACAAATTGGGTTCGGAGACAAAAAAACCCGCCGCAGCGGGTTTTTTGGCCGGGCTCGATTAGTGTTCGAACATAGCAGAGATGGATTCTTCGTTGCTGATACGACGAATCGCTTCTGCCAGCATGCCGGATAAGGTCAGCGTACGAACTTTTTCCAGTGCTTTAATTTCCGGCGCCAGCGGGATGGTATCGCAGACGACGAATTCATCAATCACAGAGTTTTTAATGTTCTGGATTGCGTTGCCGGAGAAGATCGGGTGAGTCGCGTAAGCGAATACGCGTTTAGCACCACGTTCTTTCAGCGCTTCTGCTGCTTTACACAGCGTGCCGCCGGTATCGATCATATCGTCAACCATCACGCAGTCGCGGCCGGCAACGTCACCGATGATGTGCATCACCTGAGAAACGTTAGCACGCGGACGACGTTTGTCGATGATTGCCATGTCGGTATCGTTCAGCAGCTTAGCAATGGCACGAGCACGTACCACGCCGCCGATGTCCGGAGAAACCACGATCGGGTTATCCAGATTCAGTTGCAGCATATCTTCGAGCAGGATTGGGCTGCCGAATACGTTATCAACCGGAACGTCAAAGAAGCCCTGGATCTGTTCTGCATGCAGGTCAACGGTCAGTACGCGGTCAACGCCGACGCTGGACAGGAAGTCAGCGACCACTTTAGCGGTGATTGGCACACGAGCGGAACGCACACGGCGGTCCTGACGAGCATAGCCGAAATAAGGGATAACAGCGGTGATACGACCCGCCGAAGCGCGACGCAGAGCATCAACCATAACAACCAATTCCATCAGGTTGTCGTTGGTGGGAGCACAAGTGGACTGGATGATGAAAATATCACCACCGCGTACGTTTTCATTGATTTGTACGCTGACTTCGCCGTCGCTAAAACGACCTACAGCGGCGTCGCCAAGAGAAGTGTACAGGCGGTTGGCAATACGTTGTGCTAGTTCCGGGGTGGCGTTACCAGCAAAAAGCTTCATATCAGGCACGAGAAGAACCTCAGGCATGCGTCCAGTGGTGGATGAAAAGCGCCAAAACTGTGCGGGCGGCACTAATCTATCCAGGCGGTGTATTTAATAGAGAACGATGCAACGTCTGGAACAGGGTGACGTTGTCACCGTTACTCAATTTGCCCGGCGTACGTGCGGTAATGGCGGCGAAAAGCCGATTACTTTCGTAGGGCTAGCTTGAGCGGTGAGACGTTAACGCCTCGTGCAACAAAGCTTTGTAGCCATTCCGGGGCTTGCTCTTGCACCTGACGAGCGGCAGATTCGGTGTCAAATTCAGCAAAGACACACGCTCCTGTGCCGGTCAGGCGCGACGGCGCATATTCTAACAGCCAGGAAAGCGCCGCATCAACCTCGCGAAAACGTTTTCTTGCGATAACCTCGCAATCATTGCGAAATTCACATTTTAGCAACGTACTTATTGACCTGACCGGGGTCGTTCGTGGTAGCTCAGGGTCGCGGAAAATCACCGGCGTTGGAATACTGACCCCCGGATGGGCAACCAGATACCACTTTTCCTCGGGCTCGACCGGGGTCAGCACTTCACCAATCCCTTTGGCAAAGGCGGCATGCCCGCGCACGAATACCGGCACATCGGCACCTAACTGCAGGCCCAGCGCCGCCAGCTCATCGTCAGAGAAGCCGCAGTTCCAGATATGGTTGAGCGCCACCAGAACGGTAGCCGCATTAGAGGAACCGCCGCCCAGCCCGCCGCCCATTGGCAAACGTTTGTCGATGCTGATGTCGGCGCCGCTGCCTGCTGCAAGCTGCCCACGATCGGCAGCGGCCTGCATCAGCAGCCGTGCGGCCCGCACGATCAGGTTTTCTTCGTCAGGCACGCCGGCAACCGGCGTCAGCAGGTGAAGTTCACCGTCCTGACGCGGTTCAATGGTTAACGTATCGCCATAATCGAGAAACTGAAACAGCGTCTGTAGCAGATGATAGCCATCGGCGCGTTGCCCGGTGATGTACAAAAACAGGTTCAGCTTTGCAGGAGCAGGCCAGCGGGTCATCATTTCACAATCCAGTTATCCATTTTCAGCTTGATGCGCTGACTGCCGTTGGTCAACTCCATATTGGCCGGCAGTGCTGGCTGGGTATCGCTGGTGTAGCCGCCGTAGGTCACGTGCCAGGTTTTGCCATTTTGCGTGTAGTTCAGCTCGCTCAGGCGGTATTTATCGTCCAGCTTGTAGTCTGTGGCGTCGCCCGGCAGGCCAACGATCCACTGGCGCAGGCTGTTCAGCGGAATCGGCATGCCGGTCAGGCGACCGATCATCTCTTCGGCATCGGTCGCGGTATAGGTCTGGCCCTTGTTATCAATCAGGGTCACGCTGCCCGGTTGCGCCACCAGGGAGAGCTCGGTGCTGCCCAGCGGGTTGGTCAGCAGCAAGCGATAGCGATCCTGGCCGGTTTGCTGCCAGAAAAAGCGGGCATACACTTTTTGCTCGTCGGAAAGCCAGGCGAAGGCGCCGCGGGTCTGGAACTGATTCAGTTGACGGACATCCTGCTGATGCTGACGCCACTGGGGGGAATCCGGGCTGGTAGCGGGGCCTTTCGGGGTGTTGATTGCACAGGCCGTGAGGACCAGGCTTGCCAGCGGTAACAGGCGGAGCAGTCGATTCATAATGTTGACAAATCCTTGATGTCTACAGTGAAATCCGGCGACGCAAGGGCGCCCACGATTTGTGTAGCAGGTTACAATTCTAACCCATAATGCTAGCGTTGCCCGGCGATAGCGTCTACGTTCAAATGGTCTGAAATCAAAAAATTACCGTTAATGGCTTTTACTCCTGTACCTATTACTCCAAAAGGGGAGCCTCTCTTTTATTGATTCCGCGCATCCTGTATGATGCGCTCAGACTAACCTTAGCAACGCTGGTACTACTCCCTCACAATGACCCTTTTAGCTCTTGGCATTAATCACAAAACAGCCCCGGTCGCGCTGCGAGAACGTGTAACGTTTTCGCCGGATACGCTCGATAAGGCGCTGGAGAGCCTGCTGGCTCAGCCAATGGTGCAAGGGGGCGTGGTGCTGTCGACCTGTAACCGCACGGAGCTGTATCTCAGCGTCGAGGAGCAGGATAATCTGCAGGAAGTGCTCATCCGCTGGCTGTGTGATTACCACCATCTGAATGAAGAAGACCTGCGTAAAAGCCTTTACTGGCATCAGGATAACGATGCCGTCAGCCATCTGATGCGCGTTGCCAGCGGCCTGGATTCGCTGGTTCTCGGCGAGCCGCAGATTCTGGGACAGGTTAAAAAAGCCTTTGCCGATTCCAGCCGGGGTCACCTCAACGTCAGCGAACTGGAGCGGATGTTCCAGAAGTCGTTCTCCGTTGCCAAACGCGTACGTACCGAAACTGATATCGGTGCCAGCGCGGTTTCCGTGGCTTTCGCCGCCTGTACCCTGGCGCGACAAATCTTCGAATCCCTCTCCAGCGTGACGGTGTTACTGGTCGGCGCCGGGGAGACCATCGAACTGGTGGCGCGGCATCTGCGCGAACACCACGTGCGTAAAATGGTGATTGCCAACCGAACCCGCGAGCGGGCTCAGGCACTGGCCGAGGAAGTCGGCGCGGAAGTGATCGCGCTCAGCGACATCGGCGAGCGGCTGCAAGAGGCCGATATCATTATTAGTTCCACTGCCAGCCCGCTGCCGATTATTGGCAAAGGGATGGTCGAGCGCGCGCTGAAAGCGCGTCGCAACCAGCCGATGCTGCTGGTGGATATCGCGGTACCTCGCGATGTCGAACCGGAAGTGGGTAAGCTGGCGAATGCCTATTTATATAGCGTGGACGATCTACAGAACATTATTCAGCATAACCTGGCGCAGCGTAAAGCCGCGGCGGTTGAGGCTGAGTCGATCGTCGAGCAGGAAACCAGCGAATTTATGGCCTGGCTGCGCGCCCAGAGCGCCAGCGAGACTATCCGTGAATATCGTTCCCAGTCAGAGCAGGTCCGCGAGGAACTGACCGCGAAGGCGCTTGCGGCGCTGGAGCAGGGGGGCGATGCGCAGGAAATCATGCAGGATCTGGCACGCAAGCTGACCAATCGCCTGATCCACGCACCAACCAAATCTCTTC
This sequence comes from Klebsiella sp. B345, assembly GCF_051131735.1. Classification (NCBI taxonomy): domain Bacteria; kingdom Pseudomonadati; phylum Pseudomonadota; class Gammaproteobacteria; order Enterobacterales; family Enterobacteriaceae; genus Klebsiella; species Klebsiella sp. B345. Next base: position 915,216 of record NZ_CP180443.1, on the reverse strand, counting down.
AGCAGGCTGCCCGTGACGGGGATGATGAACGCCTGCATATTCTGCGCAACAGCCTCGGGCTGGAATAGCGCACATTTCTCTCTTTTTTTAGGACAGGGTGAATTCACGCCTATGAAGCCTTCTATTGTTGCCAAACTGGAAGCTCTGTACGAACGCCATGAGGAAGTTCAGGCGCTGCTGGGTGATGCTGCGACCATCGCCGATCAGGATCGATTCCGCGCGCTGTCGCGGGAATACGCGCAGCTGAGCGACGTTGCCCGCTGCTATACCGAATGGCGTCAGGTGCAGGACGATATTGAAACCGCCCAGATGATGCTCGACGATCCGGAAATGCGCGAAATGGCGCAGGAAGAACTGCGCGACGCAAAAGCCAAAAGCGAAGAGATGGAGCAACAGCTGCAGGTGCTGCTGCTGCCGAAAGATCCGGATGACGAACGTAACGCCTTTGTTGAAGTCCGCGCCGGTACCGGCGGGGATGAAGCGGCGCTGTTTGCCGGGGATCTGTTCCGGATGTACAGCCGTTATGCCGAAGCGCGCCGCTGGCGCGTCGAGATCATGAGCGCCAACGAAGGTGAACATGGCGGCTTTAAAGAAGTGATTGCCAAGATCAGCGGCGACGGCGTGTACGGTCGTCTGAAATTTGAGTCTGGCGGCCATCGCGTCCAGCGCGTGCCGGCGACCGAATCCCAGGGGCGTATTCACACCTCCGCCTGCACCGTAGCGGTGATGCCGGAGCTGCCGGAAGCCGAAATGCCGGATATCAACCCGGGCGATCTGCGCATTGACACCTTCCGTTCCTCCGGGGCGGGTGGTCAGCACGTTAACACCACCGACTCAGCGATCCGTATTACTCACTTACCGACCGGTATTGTGGTGGAGTGCCAGGACGAACGTTCTCAGCACAAAAACAAAGCCAAAGCCTTGTCGGTGTTGGGGGCGCGTATTCGCGCTGCCGAAGTGGCTAAACGCCAACAGGCCGAAGCCTCCGAACGTCGTAACCTGCTGGGCAGCGGCGATCGTAGCGATCGTAACCGCACCTATAACTATCCGCAGGGCCGCGTCACCGATCATCGTATCAATCTGACGCTGTATCGTCTGGATGAAGCGATGGAAGGCAAGCTGGATATGTTGATTGAGCCGATCGTTCAGGAATACCAGGCCGATCAGCTGGCGGCGCTTTCCGAGCAGGAATGATGATATTTCAACAGTGGCTGGCCCAGGCGATAAGCCGCCTGAGTGAGAGTGACAGTCCGCGACGCGACGCCGAGATCCTGCTGGGGCACGTCACCGGTAAGGCAAGGACCTATATTCTGGCCTTCGGTGAAACGGCGTTGACGCCGCCCCAGATGGCGGAGCTGGAGACGCTGCTGGGCCGCCGTCAGCGCGGTGAACCGGTGGCTCACCTGATCGGTGAACGCGAGTTCTGGTCACTGCCGCTGCTGGTCTCCCCGGCCACCTTAATTCCCCGCCCGGATACCGAGTGCCTGGTCGAGCAGGCGCTGGCACGCTTGCCAGCTACCGCCTGCCGGATCCTGGATTTAGGCACCGGCACCGGGGCTATCGCCTTGGCGTTAGCCAGTGAACGGCCGGATTGTCAGGTGACGGCGGTTGATTTTATGCCTGATGCCGTGGCATTAGCCGCGCGCAATGCTGAACGCCTTGCTATCACTAACGTGACCGTGCTGCAAAGCCACTGGTTTGCAGCGCTGGCTGGGCAGACATTTACGATGATTGTCAGCAACCCGCCCTATATCGACGAAACCGACCCGCATCTGGACCAGGGCGACGTGCGCTTTGAGCCGAAGACGGCGCTGGTGGCGGCCGATCACGGGCTGGCCGATCTTGCGCATATTATCGGCCACGGGCGTCATTTCCTGACCCCCGATGGCGTGATGTTGCTGGAACATGGCTGGAAACAGGGCGAGGCAGTTCGGGCACTGTTCCAGCAGGCGGGTTACCTTGATGTCGTGACCTGCCGTGACTACGGTGATAACGAGCGTCTGACGATCGGGCGATTTCCCGGCATGGAGAAGACCGCGTCATGAATCTGTTTAGCACGGTGCTGTATGTGCATATTGCGTGCGTGGTGGTGTCGGTTAGTTTGTTTGCCCTGCGCTACTGGTGGACCTACAACGGCAGCGTCCGGCTGAATCAACGCTGGGTGCGGATTGCACCGCACTGTAGCGATACGCTGTTATTCCTCAGCGGTGCCGGATTAATGGTCTTGACCGGCTATCTGCCATTTACCGAAGACGGCTCATGGCTGACTGAAAAGCTGTTTGGCGTTATTATTTACATCGCATTGGGTTTTATCGCGCTGGGCCGTCGTCGTCCGCGCAGCCAGCAGAGTCGGTTTATTGCCTTTCTGTTGGCTTTGGTGGTGTTGTTCATCATCATACAACTCGCCATTACAAGAACACCGTTACTGGGGTAAGTCATGAGGTCATTAGCTGATTTCGAATTTAATAAAGCACCATTGTGCGATGGCATGGTCCTCATTTCGGAATTAATCCGCGACGATTTTCCGACGCACTATGTGCAGGATGAACTGGAGCGGCTGCTGGCGCTTGCGCAGGAAGAAATTGCGTCTTCGTGGGATCAGGAGCGCCAGTTGGAACGGCTGCTTGAGCTGTTCTACCACGAGTGGGGCTTCCGCGATTCTCATGGTGTCTATAAGTTGTCCGATGCGCTGTGGATCGACAAAGTGCTGATTAACCGCCAGGGCAGCGCGGCATCGCTCGGCGCCATCGTGCTGTGGATTGCCCAGCGTCTGTCGTTGCCGCTGGTGCCGGTTATCTTCCCGACCCAGCTGCTGTTACGTGCCGATCCTGAAACCAGCGAAGAGATGTGGTTGATTAACCCGTTCAACGGTGAAACCCTCAACGAGCACACGCTGGAAGTCTGGCTGAAGGGCAATATCAGCCCGGTTGCCGAGCTGTTTAATGAAGATCTCGAAGAGGCGGATAACGCTGAGGTTATCCATAAACTGCTCGACACCTTAAAATCAGCGTTGATGGAAGAGGGGCAGATGGAGCTGGCGCTGAGAACCAGCGAAGCGCTGCTGCAGTTTAACCCGGAAGATCCCTACGAAATTCGCGATCGCGGGCTGATCTACGCCCAGCTTGAGTGCGACCATGTGGCGTTGCTGGATCTGAACTATTTTGTTGAGCAGTGTCCTGAGGACCCGATCAGCGAAATGATCCGCGCGCAAATCAACACGATTTCGCATAAACAAATTACTCTTCACTAATCTGGAATGAATCCGGTTACACCCTGATAAGGCGATCTTATGAAACAAAAAGTGGTTAGCATTGGTGATATCAACGTAGCAAACGACCTGCCTTTCGTCCTGTTTGGTGGGATGAACGTGCTGGAATCCCGCGATCTCGCGATGCGCATCTGCGAACACTACGTAACGGTTACGCAGAAGCTGGGCATTCCTTACGTGTTCAAAGCCTCTTTTGATAAAGCCAACCGTTCTTCCATCCACTCCTATCGTGGTCCGGGCCTGGAAGAAGGGATGAAAATCTTCCAGGAGCTGAAGCAAACCTTCGGCGTGAAAATCATTACTGACGTTCACGAAGCCAGCCAGGCGCAGCCGGTTGCCGACGTGGTTGACGTGATTCAGCTGCCGGCGTTCCTTGCGCGTCAGACTGACCTGGTAGAAGCAATGGCGAAAACAGGCGCGGTCATCAACGTGAAGAAACCGCAGTTTGTCAGCCCGGGCCAGATGGGTAACATCGTCGACAAGTTTATTGAAGGCGGTAACGACAAAGTGATTCTGTGCGATCGTGGCGCCAACTTCGGTTACGACAACCTGGTTGTCGATATGCTGGGCTTTGGCGTGATGAAGAAAGCGTCCAACAACTCCCCGGTAATCTTTGACGTGACCCACGCGCTGCAGTGCCGTGACCCGTTTGGCGCCGCTTCTGGTGGTCGTCGTGCGCAGGTTGCTGAACTGGCTCGTGCCGGTATGGCTGTAGGTATTGCGGGTCTGTTTATCGAAGCACACCCGGACCCGGAACATGCAAAATGTGACGGCCCGTCCGCGCTGCCGCTGGCGAAGCTGGAGCCGTTCCTCAAGCAAATGAAAGCCATCGATGACCTGGTTAAAGGCTTTGATGAGCTGGATACCAGCAACTAAGACCACGTTGTAGAATGCGAAAAGCCTGCCCGTTGAAAAACCGGCAGGCTTTTTTTATGCCACTCTTTCTGGAGATGCGTGGACGACCCCGGTCGGCAGTACGCCGCCGGGGCAAGAGCATCAGGCGAAAATCGTCATCAGATAGGCGGCAAACAGCGCCAGGTGTGCGGCACCGTTCAGCACATTGGTGCGCCCGGTGGAGAACGAGATATGGCACAGCACCAGCGAGGCGACCATCACAATCATTTCCGGGGCACCCAGACCAAAGTGCAGCTCATTCCCGGTTAAGAAGGCGATTAAGGTCACCACCGGTACGGTCAACGATATAGTGGCCAGCACCGAGCCGAAGAACAGGTTCATGGCTCGCTGGACCTGATTGTTCAGCACCGCTTTCAGCGCTCCCAGCCCTTCCGGCGAGAGGATCAGCAGGGCCACCAGGAAACCGGTAAAGGCCACCGGCGCGTTCATGCTGGTCAGCAGCGTCTCAAGCGGGTTGGCGTTCATTTTGGTTACGGCGATAACAGCCACCAGGTGAACCAGCAGCCAGGCGGTGTGCCATGCGCTGCTGTGCGCAGATGGCTTGCCGTGGTGCGGGTCGTCGTCGTCGCTGTCATCTTCATGCTCATAGATAAACAGGCTCTGGTGCGTTTTGGTCTGTATCAACAGGAATACGCCGTACATGGCGGCGGAAATCAGCGCCACCAGCAGTGCCTGACCGGTACTGAAGTTGGCCCCTGGCAGCGCCATCGGGAACACCAGTACGATGATCGCCAGCGGGAACAGGGCGATAAGGTACTGCTTAATGCCGAATAAATTCATGTACTGGGTGGCGAATTTGCGCCCGCCCAGCAGCAGCGAGAAGCCGACCAGGCCGCCGGTGACGATCATGATGATCGAATAGAGCGTGTCGCGCATCAGCGTCGGGGCCGCGTCGCCGGTAGCCATTAAGGCGGAAATCAGGCTGACTTCAAGAATAACCACGGAAAGGCTTAAAATTAACGAGCCGTACGGCTCTCCCAGGCGGTGTGCCAGCACGTCGGCATGGCGGACTACGCTAAAGGCGCTGCATAAAATACCCACCAGGGCCAGAATATTAATGCCGATAACCGCTGGCAGCGACTGACTACTTCCGAAGAAGATCAGCACCGCCAGCGCCAGAATCGGGAAAATAAGCGATGTCTCCTTGTGGCGGGTTTTCACCGCCTCATGTGCATGCGTCATGAACCATCTCCATTTTTGCAGGTGTTATAATTATAGATAACGTAAGTAGATAAAATAACAGACATTTTGCAGTTTGAATTGCTTTTTTACTTAAATTTACGGCTATTGATAACTAATGCCTTTAGATTGCCATAACTTATGATTATTTGTATTTTTTATTTGTTATTCAGATAATTACTAAAAAACATTCTGAATGATATCCCGCCTTGAAAACCCTGAATTAGCGTCCCAGACTTATGTTTTTACCACCATACTGAGGTGCATATGCCTTATCGCAGTAAACAAGCGTTACCCGATAGCGTCCAGCACGTGCTGCCGGCGCATGCTCAGCAGATCTATAAATCAGCGTTTAATAGCGCCTGGGAGCAGTATAAGCACAAAGCCGACCGGCAGGACGACGCCAGCCGTGAAGAGACGGCGCATAAGGTTGCCTGGGCTGCGGTCAAAAATGACTATCAAAAGGGAGACGATGATAAGTGGCATAAGAAAAAATAATCCCTCTTGCTGCTTCATCTGCTGCTCCGCGCCTTGCCAGCGCGCCATTCATTGCTTATTGTCGAGTAAAGCTGGATAATAATTCGGCAATATTACAAGGATGCCATCAGATAATCGCCGGGAAGCGGGCAGTGGCGGAGGTAGTAGAAAGTGTTAACACGTGATTTCTTAATCAATGCAGATTGTAAGACGGCGTTTGGTGCTATTGAGGAATCGCTACTCTGGTCGGCAGAGCAACGGGCAGCCTCGCTGGCTGCGACTCTGGCCTGTCGTCCGGATGCCGGCTCAGTTTGGATTTTTGGCTACGGTTCACTAATGTGGAACCCGGCTCTCGATTATCGCGAGTCCTGTACCGGTACGCTGCCGGGCTGGCATCGTGCCTTTTGCCTGCGGCTGACCGCCGGGCGAGGCAGCGCCTGTCAACCCGGGCGGATGCTGGCGCTGAAAGAGGGCGGACGTACCACTGGTGTGGCCTATCGGTTGCCCGATGAGACGCTGGACGAAGAGCTGACCCTGCTGTGGAAGCGGGAGATGATCACCGGTTGCTATCTGCCGACCTGGTGCAAGCTGGAGCTTGACGACGGGCGGACGGTCAACGCGCTGGTATTCATTATGGATCCGCGTCATCCGCTGTTTGAGCCGGACACCAGTGCCCAGGTTATTGCGCCGCTGATCGCCAAAGCCAGCGGGCCGCTTGGTACTAATGCTCAGTATCTTTTCTCGCTCGAACAGGAGCTGCGTAAACTCGGAATGCACGACGATTGCCTTGACGATCTCGTCGTCAAAGTGCGCAACCTGATTGGGGAAAGTAGCCAGCCTGGGCTGGCGTGACGTGAAGTGTGCCCGGGAAAGCCCCGGGCAAGACTTATCAGGCGGGAACGTAGCTGATGGAGTGCTCCAGCGACTGACTGTGGCTGTCAATCAGGACGTTCCAGGTCCCGTTGTAAGGCACGGTTAAATACGCGCTGTCACGATCCTGGACGCTCAGAATATCCGCGTGGCTGTCACCGGCGGCCTTCGCGCTCATCATATGAATATGGCAGCGTTCAGAGCACCGAACCACCAGCGTATCGCCACCAAATAACATCAAACTTGTTTTCACCATTGCCATTTACCCACCCCGTTGTTGTCTGCCTACAGCATCCTGCCAGCTCAATCCCGCGCGTGATATTGTTCACACTTTACTCAGTGCATAACACCAAATGGCACGTAGACGAATGCTGATTTTGATCAAAAAAAGGGATAAAGATTAAACAAAAATGATGTTCTGCCTGAAAGCATTCAGCTGGCATATGTTTTCGGTTAACAATTGGTGCCAGCATGATATTTAATCCCGCCAGAGGCGGTTTTTTCAGAAGGTGAGGACCTTATCCGCTTCCAGGGTCCACTGCGCCAGCTCAACCAGCGTGCCGATAGCGACTCCATCAATCAGCGGCAGGGCGCTGATTCCCCGACCGTCGGTGCAGGTCTTGCATAATTTCACCGGGACATTCTGCGCGGTGAGGATCTCCAGCATCTGCTGAATGTTGTAGCCCTCAGCGGGCTTCTGCCCACGCAGACCGGCGGTGACTGCATCAGACATCAAAAAAAGCTTCAGGTCGAGTTCGGACTGCTGTTCGCGCAGGGCAATCGCCAGACGCAGGCTGTTAAACAGTGATTCGCTACCGTAAGCAGCGCCGTTGGCGACAATCACAATACGTTGCATAAAGACTCCTTGGTATAAGGCACGGTTATTGCTAGGTCTTGATAAAGCGTTAACTTGTGAGGGGATATGAAGAATACCACCGGTACCGTCTCTGACGCCAATCGCTGGTTTCACCGCGCGCGGCAGTTGCAAAACGAGCAGCTGCGCCAGCTTGCACAGCTTGGTGCCCTGGCGAATCAGATCAGCGCCCTGGTGCATATGCTGCAGTGTGAACGCGGTGCCTCCAATATCTGTTTATGCACCGAGGGACGCCTGTATGCCGCAGAAGTCCGGGCAAGCAGCGCGCTGGTTGATGAACAGCTGATGGTGTTCCGCACCGCGCTGGAGCCCACCCAGGGGTGTGCCAGTAGCGCGCTCTGCTGGCGGATTGCCAGCGCGGTCTGGTATCTCGAGCAGCTCCCGCATCTGCGCGATGCCGTTGGCCGCCGCACGATCGTCGCCGAGGAGGCGACAAGCCAGTTTAGCCGCATTATCCGCCACTTATTGAATATCGTTCCGCAGCTCAATGACAGCATCGACGATCCGCAAATCGCCGGAAGTATGGTAGCGCTGTATAGCTTTATGCAGGGCAAAGAGCTGGTAGGACAGGAGCGCGCCCTCGGGGCTTCCGGGTTTGCCCGCGGCCATTTCAGCGATGAATTACGCCAGCGACTGGTGGACAGGATTGACGGCCAGCAGCCCTGTTTCGACAGTTTTGTCGCGCTGGCCGGAGAAGCGCAGCGTGAGTTGTTTGTGGAACAGTGCCAGGCAAGCCTGGAGATCGAGCAGCTGCGGCGGATTGCCTGTACTCGCCAGCCGGCAGAAGATCAGGGGGAAACGGCGTTGCGCTGGTTTTGTGCGCAGACCCAACGGCTGGAGCAGATGCGCGGTCTGGAGGAGCACCTGATTGATGGCCTGCTCAACGCCGCTGACCGGCTACTCAGCGGCGAAGAACCTCCGATGCCGCCCGCTGGCTGGTCGGAAGAGGACGAAGGCGACGGCGTCGCGCGGCGCCTCGACAAACAGCTGCTGCCGCTGGTTCGCCAGCAGGCCTTCGAGCTACAGCAGCTCTCCGGGCAACTGGCCTCGTTAAAAGATGCTCTGGAAGAGCGCAAGCTGATCGAAAAGGCTAAAAGCGTGCTGATGGCGCACCAGGGAATGCCGGAAGAACAGGCCTGGCAGACGTTGCGGAAAATGGCGATGGATAAGAATCAGCGGATGGTAGAGATCGCCCGGGCGCTGCTGACGGTGAAAGCGCTCTGGCAGGTAACTCCAAAGGAGTAGATGCACAATCAGTGGGCATTTATTGCCAGTCGACGGTGCAAATCGGGGGGCGTTCCAGGCAACAAGAGTGGTAAAAGCGCGTAAAACGGCCCGTGATAAACCTGGCATCCGTGTTGCATTAAATAATCTGAGTGAATAAAAGTTTTGGGCAACGGGCCAACGACGGTCCGTGTGTCCATGGATAAAGGCGTCCTGCAGTGCGTAAGCACTGCCGGGCGCTTTTTTTTTTGCGCGTTCTGGAGCGGGTATGGGCGATAAATTTTCGATTTCACGGCGGCGCTTTTTACAGGCGGGGGCCGCGCTGGGCGGTGCCATGTTACTGCCTGGCATGATGCAGGGCGCGTGGGCTGCGGGCTCCGATAAACCAGAGCAAACCACCGTCCGGGTGGGATTTATTCCGCTTACGGACTGCGCGCCGATAGCCATCGCGTCATTGAAAGGATTTGACAAGAAATATGGCATTACCCTGGTGCCGACCAAAGAGGCCAGTTGGGCGGCGGTGCGCGACAAGCTGATCGCCGGTGAGCTCGATGCGGCGCACATCCTTTACGGTCTGCTGTATGGTCTGGAGCTGGGGATCGCCAGCAAGCCGCAGTCGATGGCTAATCTGATGACCCTCAATCGCAACGGGCAGGCCATCACGCTCTCCAGCGATCTGCAGCAGAAAGGGGTGACCGACCTCGGCGGGCTGAAACGGCTGATTGGTCAAAGCGCGCCGGGTAGCTACACCTTTGCCCACACCTTTCCCACCGGGACCCACGCCATGTGGCTGTACTACTGGCTGGCCAGCGGCGGCATTAACCCGTTTGACGATGTGCGCACCGTGGTGGTGCCACCGCCGCAGATGGTCATGAACATGCGGATTGGCAACATGGTCGGTTTTTGCGTCGGCGAACCGTGGAACGCCAGGGCGATCAACGATCGCATCGGCTTTACCGCCGCGACCTCTCAGGACGTCTGGCCTGAACACCCGGAAAAAATTCTCGGCACCCGTAGCGAATGGGTGGAGCGCAACCCCAACACCGCACGAGCGCTGGTGGCGGCGGTGCTGGAGGCCTCGTGCTGGATCGAAGCCTCTGAAGACAACAAGCGTGAGACGGCGCGAATCCTGGCGAAACGCGCGTGGCTGAATACCAAAGAGCAGTACCTCGTCGGGCGCATGCTCGGTGAATACGACAACGGGCTGGGGCGTCGCTGGCAGGATGCCCACCCGATTCGCTTCTACGACCAGGGGGAAGTGAGCTTCCCGTGGCTCTCGGACGGCATGTGGTTTTTAACCCAGTTCCACCGCTGGGGATTGCTGAAAACGGAGCCGGATTATCAGGCGGTGGCGCAACGCATCAACCGCATTGACGTATGGAAAGAGGCGGCGCAGGCGGTGGGGGGGATCACTCCGCCTTCAAGCCTGATGCGCAGCAGCACATTGATGGACGGCACGGTCTGGACGGGGGCCGATCCGCAAGGTTACGCCCGTAGTTTCGCGATTCAACGTAAGGGGGCATGAAATGAAACACGCACACAAAACGCAACCGCCGGTCAGCGCCGAACACGCGCCGGGTGAAGTCATCGTTCTGCCGCCGGTACAGGTTCGGCGGACTACGCCACCGCTCAAACGCTGGCTGCGCGAAACCGTCCAGCGACTCCTGCCGCCGTTGCTGGGGCTGGGACTGTTGCTGCTGTGCTGGCAGCTGGCGGCGATCAACGGCAAAGGCTTCCCGACGCCGCTCAGTACGCTGGATTCAGCCCTGACGCTGTTTGCCGACCCGTTCTATCAGGACGGGCCGAACGATATGGGGATCGGCTGGAACGTGCTGGCGTCGCTGCAGCGAGTGGCAGTGGGGTTTGGCCTCGCGGCGCTGGTGGGTATCCCGCTGGGTTTTTTGATCGGCCGCTCGCTGTTCTTTGCCCGCATGTTTAATCCGCTGATTGCGCTGCTGCGTCCGGTCAGCCCGCTGGCGTGGCTGCCTATCGGCCTGCTGCTGTTCCAGAAGGCCGAGCCAGCCTCTAGCTGGACCATTTTTATCTGCTCGATCTGGCCGATGGTGATCAACACCGCCGAAGGGGTTCGCCGCATTCCGCAGGACTATCTCAACGTGGCCCGGGTTTTACAGCTTTCGGAGTGGACGGTGATGCGGCGCATTCTGTTTCCGGCGGTGCTGCCCGCGGTGTTGACCGGCGTACGACTCTCCATCGGCATTGCCTGGCTGGTGATCGTCGCCGCCGAAATGCTGACCGGCGGCCTCGGGATCGGCTTCTGGATCTGGAACGAATGGAACAACCTCAACGTGGAAAACATCATCATCGCCATCGTCATTATTGGTGTCGTCGGCCTGCTGCTTGAGCAGGGACTGATGCTGATCGCGCGCCGCTTCAGCTGGCAGGATAAATAGGAGAGTCGCTATGAAACCATTAATTCAGGTACAGGCCGTGAGCCAGCGTTTCAACACCGCCAGCGGCGAGTTTCTGGCACTGCAAAACGTCTCTTTTGACATCCACGAAGGGGAGACCGTCAGCCTGATCGGCCACTCTGGCTGCGGGAAATCGACGCTGTTAAACCTCATCGCCGGCATTACCTCCCCGACGGAAGGTGGTCTGCTGTGTGATAACCGGGAAATTGCCGGGCCGGGGCCGGAGCGCGCGGTGGTGTTCCAGAACCACTCCCTGCTGCCGTGGTTGACCTGTTTTGACAACGTGGCGCTGGCGGTCGATCAGGTCTTCCGCCGCACCATGAGCAAAACCGAACGTAAAGCGTGGATCGAACACAACCTCGAGCGGGTGCAGATGGGCCATGCCATGTACAAACGCCCGGGGGAGATCTCCGGTGGCATGAAGCAGCGGGTTGGCATTGCCAGAGCGCTGGCGATGAAGCCAAAGGTGCTGCTGCTGGATGAACCGTTCGGCGCACTTGACGCCTTAACCCGCGCCCATCTGCAGGATGCAGTGATGCAGATCCAGCAGGCGCTGAATACCACCATCGTGATGATTACCCACGACGTCGATGAAGCGGTCCTGCTCTCCGATCGCGTAATGATGATGACCAACGGCCCGGCGGCGACGGTAGGGGAAATCCTCAATGTCGATCTGCCACGCCCACGGAACCGGGTCCAGCTCGCCGACGACAGCCGCTACCACCAGCTGCGTCAGCAGATCCTGCATTTCCTCTACGAAAAGCAGCCGAAAGCGGCGTAAGGGGCGGCCATGAAGCGGCAACTGGTGATTATTGGCAACGGCATGGCGGCCACCCGACTGGCGCAAACGCTGGTGGCGCGGGGGGGCGGCAGATTTCAGATAACGATTATCGGCGACGAACCGTATCAGGCCTACAACCGTATCCAGCTGTCACCGGTCCTCGGCGGGGAAAAAACGCTAGAGCAAACGCAGCTGTTACCCGCGGAGTGGTATTTACAGCACGCGGTGACGGTGTTGACCGGCGAGGCGGCGCTGGCGGTGGATACCGAGGCGCGCACGCTGCGTACCACTCAGGGGGAATATGGCTGGGATGAACTGATTTTTGCCACCGGTTCGCAGGCCATGATCCCGCCGCTGCCTGGAGTCGAGCTGCCGCATGTCTACCCGTTCCGCACGTTTGCCGACGTCAGCCGCATTCTGGCGAGCGGTGGCCCGGCGGTGGTCATCGGCGGCGGAGTGCTGGGTGTCGAGGCCGCGGCAGCGTTACGCCGTCATGGTGACAACGTCACTTTGCTGCATCGCGGGGCCTGGATGATGGAACAGCAGACCGATGCCTTCGCCGGCCAGCAGCTCCAGCAGCAGCTGATGGAACGCGGGATCGTCTGTGTCACCGGCTGTGCGATTGCCGCAATACGCGAGCATGAGGTGGTGCTGGAGGATGGCCGGGCCTTTGCGGCCAGCCGGGTGGTGCTGGCGACCGGGGTACGCCCGAATATTGCGCTGGCGCAGCGCAGCGGGATTACGTGTCATCGCGGCATCGTCGTCGATCGCCAGCTGGCCACCGCGCTGCCGGGAATTAGCGCACTAGGCGAATGCTGTGAAATTGATGGCGAAACCTGGGGGCTGGTTGCTCCCTGTCTGCGTCAGGCCGAGGTGCTGGCCGAGCGGCTCTGCGGTACGCCGGGAGAGGATTTTATCTGGCAGGAGAGCGGTACCCGTCTGAAAGTCACCGGCATCGAACTGTTCAGCGCCGGCGACCTGCGGGCCACGGAACAGGATCAACAGTGGACCAGTTGGGACCCGCTGGCCCGTCACTACCGGCGTTTGCTGATACGAGACGGCATATTGTGCGGCGTTTTGCTGTTTGGCGACTGCCAGCACGCGGCGCCGTTGACCGCGCAGCTGGGCGCCAGCGCGCCAACCGACTGGCTTTTCGACCCTTCTTCAACGCAGCCGCGTGCTGCAGGACAGATCACCATGACAAAACCTGTTTTAGTTCTGATCGGCCACGGTATGGTCGGCCACCATTTTCTTGAGCAGTGCGTCAGCCGCAACCTGCATCAACAGTTTCGCATCGTGGTGTTTGGTGAAGAGCGCTACGCCGCGTACGACCGGGTACATCTCTCGGAGTATTTTGCCGGACGCAGCGCGCAGTCACTGTCGCTGGTGGAGGGGGATTTCTTCAATCAGCACGGCATTGAGCTGCGGCTGTCTGAGCCGGTGGCGAGTATCGACCGCGAAGCACGGCTGGTGCGCGATGCCAGCGGGCATGAAACCCACTGGGACAAACTGGTGCTGGCGACCGGTTCGTATCCTTTCGTCCCACCGGTGCCGGGCCACGACAGTGACGGCTGCTTTGTCTACCGAACGCTGGACGACCTTGACCGCATTGCCGCCTGTGCCAGTACCGCCAAACGCGGGGTGGTGATTGGCGGCGGCCTGCTGGGGCTGGAAGCCGCTAATGCCCTGAAGCAACTAGGACTGGAAACCCACGTTGTCGAGTTTGCTCCCAATCTGATGGCGGTGCAGCTCGACAGCCCTGGTGCGGCGATGCTGCGTGAGAAAATCACCGCCATTGGTGTCGGAGTCCACACCAGTAAGGCAACCCAGGCGATTGTGCGTCACGAGGACGGCCTGGTGTTGAATTTTGCCGATGGCGGGGCGTTGTCCACTGATATGGTGGTGTTTTCAGCCGGGATCCGCCCGCAGGATTCGCTGGCGCGCAGTGGCGGCCTGACGGTGGGCGAGCGCGGCGGGATCTGCATCGATGACCAGTGCCGTACCTCCGATCCCGACGTGCTGGCGATTGGCGAGTGTGCCTTGTGGGATAACAAAATCTATGGGCTGGTGGCGCCGGGCTATCAGATGGCGCGAACCGCGGCGGCGCAGCTGGCCGGGGAAGCGGACAGCTTCAGCGGCGCGGATATGAGCACCAAACTGAAACTGTTAGGTATCGACGTGGCCTCTTTTGGCGACGCGCAGGGGCGTACGCCAGGTTGCCAAAGCTATCAATGGACCCATGGACCGGAGCAAATCTACAAGAAAATCGTGGTGAGCGAGGACGGAAAAACCCTGCTCGGGGGCGTGCTGGTGGGGGATGCCAGCGATTATGCCACCCTGCTGCAAATGATGCTGAACGCAATGGCGCTGCCCGCGCGCCCGGAAAGTCTGATTCTGCCGGCACTGGAGGGCAGCGCCCCGAAAGCGCTGGGCGTGGCGGCGCTGCCGGACAGCGCGCAGATTTGCTCCTGCCACAACGTCAGCAAAGGCGATATCTGCCAGGCGGTGAACGATGGCGCCGGTGATATGGCGGCGCTGAAAAGCTGTACCAAAGCCGCCACCGGCTGCGGCGGCTGCAGCGCGCTGGTCAAACAGGTAATGGAGTATCAGCTCGCGGCCCAGGGCGTTGAAGTCAAAAAAGATATCTGCGAGCACTTCCCGTGGTCGCGCCAGGAGATCTATCACCTTGTGCGGGTCAACCATATCCGTACCTTTGACCAACTGATTAGCCGCTACGGGCAGGGGCACGGCTGCGAAATATGTAAACCGTTGGTGGCGTCGGTTCTGGCCTCGTGCTGGAACGAGTACCTGCTGAAACCGGCGCATTTGCCGCTGCAGGATACTAACGACCGCTACTTCGCCAATATTCAGAAAGACGGTACCTATTCAGTGGTGCCGCGGATGGCGGCGGGGGAAGTGACGCCGGACGGGCTGATTGCCATTGGCCAGATTGCCAAACGCTATCAACTGTACAGCAAAATTACCGGCGGCCAGCGTATTGACCTGTTCGGTGCCCGGCTGGAGTCGTTACCGGATATCTGGCGCGAGCTGGCGGATGCCGGGTTTGAAACCGGGCACGCCTACGGCAAATCGCTGCGCACGGTGAAATCCTGCGTCGGCTCGACCTGGTGCCGCTATGGCGTGCAGGATTCAACGGGGCTGGCGGTGACCCTCGAACATCGCTACAAAGGGCTGCGCGCGCCGCACAAAATCAAAATGGCGGTCTCCGGCTGTACCCGGGAATGCGCCGAGGCGCAGGGGAAAGATATAGGGGTGATTGCCACGGAAAAGGGCTGGAATCTCTACGTCTGCGGCAACGGCGGCATGAAGCCGCGCCACGCCGATCTGTTTGTCAGCGATATCGACGACGCGACGCTGATCCGCACGGTGGATCGCTTGCTGATGTTCTATATCCGGACCGCCGACCGGCTGCAGCGCACCAGCACCTGGATGGACAACCTCGAAGGCGGCGTCGACTACCTGCGGGAGGTGATCCTCAACGACAGCCTCGGCATTGGCGAAGAGCTGGAGCAGGAGATGGCGCGGGTGGTGGAGAGCTATCAGTGCGAGTGGCAGACCACCCTGAACGATCCGCAGCGGCTGGCGCTGTTCCGCTCTTACGTTAATAGCGAGCAGCCGGATGAAGCGGTGCAGCGGCATAGCCTACGCGGCCAGCCGCAGCCGGTCGCTACGCCGATACACCGTGAGGGTGCGGCTTCATCCCGCCCGTGGCAGGCCATTTGCACGCTGGACGCCATTCCCGCCGAGGCCGGGATCGGCGCGCGGTTGGGAGAACGGCAGATTGCGCTGTTCCGCTTCGGCGAGCAGGTTTATGCCCTCGATAATCTCGAACCCGGTAGCGATGCCAATGTCTTGTCGCGCGGTATCCTCGGCGATGCCGCGGGAGAGCCGATTGTCATTTCGCCGCTGTATAAGCAGCGTATTCGCCTGCGCGATGGTCGATCGTGCGAGGGCGGGGAGCCGGCGGTTCGCGCCTGGCCGGTGAAGGTGGAAAACGGCACGGTGTGGGTCGGAAACCAGGTGCTGCTGGCCCGGGCGGAGGCGTCTTAATGAAGGAAACCCGAACCACGTGCCCCTATTGCGGGGTCGGCTGCGGTGTGCTGGCCCAGGTGGCGGAAAACGGCCAGGTCAACGTGAGCGGCGATGAGCAGCATCCGGCTAACCTGGGGCGCCTGTGCGTTAAAGGGGCGGCGCTCGGGGAGACTACCGGTCTGGCAGGACGACTGCTGATGCCGGAGCTCGATGGCGAACCCGTCAACTGGTCACAGGCGCTGGAAGCGGCCGGAAGCCGTCTGCGGGAAATCATTGCGCAGCATGGTCCGCAGGCGGTGGCCTTTTACGCCTCGGGGCAGCTGCTTACCGAAGATTATTATGCGGCGAATAAACTGATGAAGGGATTTATCGGCGCCGCCAATATCGATACCAATTCGCGGCTGTGCATGTCCTCCGCAGTGACCGGCTATAAGCGCGCGTTTGGCGCCGATGTAGTGCCGTGCAGTTATGAGGATGTGGAGTGCAGCGATCTGGTGGTGCTGGTCGGCTCGAATGCCGCCTGGGCCCATCCGGTCCTGTATCAGCGGCTGGTGCAGGCGAAGCGCGACAATCCGCACATGAAAGTGGTGGTGATCGATCCACGGCGCACCGCCACCTGCGATATTGCCGACAGCCACCTGGCGCTGGCACCCGGCAGCGATGGCGGGCTGTTTGTCGGCCTGCTGAACGCCATTGCCGGGGCCGGCGAGCTGACGGGGGACTTTCGCGACCAGCCGCAGGCGCTGGTGGCAGCAGAAGCGTGGACGACGGCGAGAGTGGCCGATTTTTGCGGGCTGGACGAGCAGCAGGTGGTGGCGTTTTACCGCGATTTTATCACCGCGCCACGGGCGATTACCCTCTATACCATGGGGATCAACCAGTCGGCCAGCGGCAGCGATAAGTGCAATGCCATTATTAACGCCCATTTGGCCAGCGGCAAATATGGCCGTGCGGGCTGCGGGCCATTTTCGCTGACCGGACAGCCAAACGCCATGGGCGGGCGCGAAGTAGGCGGGTTGGCGACCATGTTGGCGGCGCATATGAATTTTGAGCCCGAGGATCTGCAACGGTTGGCGCGCTTTTGGGGCAGTGAACGGCTGGCGCAAACCCCAGGGCTGACGGCGGTGGAGCTGTTTGCGGCGATCGGACGCGGCGAGGTGAAAGCAGTGTGGATTATGGGGACCAACCCGGTGGTGTCGCTACCGGACAGCCATGCCGTCAGCCAGGCGCTGGCCGCTTGTCCGCTGGTGATGGTCTCCGATGTCACCGCCGGAACCGACACCGCGGCTTTCGCCCATATCCGCTTTCCAGCGCTGGCGTGGGGCGAAAAAAATGGCACCGTCACCAATTCGGAACGGCGCATTTCCCGGCAGCGCAGTTTTTTGCCGCCGCCGGGAGAAGCAAAAGCCGACTGGTGGATTATTTCCCGGGTCGCCGAACAGCTGGGGTATGGCGAGGCGTTTGCCTGGCACCATCCGCATGATGTGTTCAGCGAGCATGCGGCGCTTTCGGGGTTTGAAAATAATGGCCAGCGGGCGTTTGATATTGGCGGGCTGGCGCAGCTGAGCCGTGAGGCGTGGGATGACCTGGCCCCGGTGCGCTGGCCGGTCAGTCAACGCGGTAGCGATCTCAATATTCATCAGGGCTGGCATCGTGATGGCCGGTTGCGGATGGTGCCGGTGACGCCGCAGGGCACCCGGGCGGTAACCGACGCGTTCTATCCGCTGATCCTCAATAGCGGCCGTATCCGCGATCAGTGGCACACCATGACCCGTACCGGGAGCGTGCCGCGTCTGATGCAGCATATTGCCGAGCCGCTGGTGGAGGTCGCCCCGACGGATGCCGTGCGCTTGCAGCTGTACGATGGCGCACTGGCGCGGATCCGCTCACGTCATGGCGTCATGGTGGCGAAAGTGAGCGTCAGCAACGGGCAGCGGCCTGGTTCACTGTTCGTCCCGATGCACTGGAATAACCAGTTTGCGCGCCATGGGCGAGTGAACAACCTGCTGGCAGCGGTGACCGACCCGTGGTCCGGTCAGCCGGAGAGCAAACAGGTGGCGGTGGCGATAGCCCCGTGGCAGCCGGCCTGGCAGGGCGAACTGTTTTGTCGCCAGCCGGTGTCGCTCCCGGCCTCGGTGCACTGGCGGCGCCGCGCCGCAACGGGCGTGAGCCATTTCTCATTAGCCGGAGAAGAGAGCCCGCGCCGGTGGTTAACCGACTGGTGCCATCAGCAGGGGTGGCAGATGCAGATCGCCGATGCCGGTGCGGTCTGGAACCTGCTGGCCTGGCACGACGGGCAACTGATGCTTGGCTGGTGGAGCGATATCACTGAGCCGACGATCGACGCCGCGTGGATTGCCGACGCTTTTAACGTGCCGTCGCCCGAACCGACGTTGCGCCACGCGCTGCTTGGTGGCAAAAAAGGTGGGGATGTGCTGCCGCCGGGGCGTATCGTGTGTAGCTGTTTTAGCGTGGGTGAGCGTGCCATCAACGAGGCGATTGTCAGTGGTTGCCGTACCCCCGGCGAACTGGGTAAGGCGTTGAAATGCGGGACCAACTGCGGCTCCTGTATTCCGGAACTTAAAGCACTGCTGGCGGTGGTGAAAGCGCCGGCGTGAGATTCAGTATATTCCTGAAGTTGACCCTGAGGCTGCGGGGGGCGGCAAAAAACGGTAAACTTACCCGTAGATGTCATTTATTAATGAGTTAACGTAATCCGTTCAATGTTGTTGTTGTACCGCGTGACCCCACTCCTTGCGATACCCTTGCTGCTGGCAGGGGGCCCTGCTTGTGCTCTACAAGAAAGTCAGCCGTTCAGCGCAAAACAGGCGGCACTGCCGGACCTGGGGATCGCTCCGCAGGTCGATGATGATGCCCGTCACTTCGCCGAAATGGCCAAAAAATTTGGTGAGGCCAGCATGAGCGATAATGGCCTGACAACGGGCGAGCAGGCGCGCGTGATGGCGATCGGTAAGCTGGGTAACGAGGTGAGCCATCAGCTGGAAAATTGGCTTTCGCCCTGGGGTAATGCCAACGTTGACTTGCTGGTGGATAAAGAAGGTCACTTTACCGGCAGTAAAGGCAGCTGGTTTATTCCGCTGCAGGATAACGGCGATTATCTGACCTGGAACCAGTATTCGGTAACCCGACGGGATAACGATCTGGTGGGTAACATCGGTCTGGGGCAGCGCTGGAGAAAAGGCGATTGGCTGCTGGGCTACAACTCTTTCTACGATAAAGTGTTGGGTGAAAGCATGGCGCGGGGCAGCCTCGGTGCTGAGGCGTGGGGTGAATATCTGCGCCTGTCGGCCAACTATTACCATCCTGTCGGCAGTTGGCAACGCAACGAAAGCCTGACTCAGGAGCAGCGCATGGCCAGCGGATATGATGTGACCGCCCAGGCGCGCCTGCCGTTTTATCAACACATTAATACCAGCGTCAGCGTCGAGCAGTATTTTGGCGATAGCGTCGATCTGTTCCATTCCGGTACCGGCTACCATAACCCGGTGGCGGTCTCGGTGGGGCTAAACTACACGCCGGTGCCGCTGGTGACCATGACGGCAAAACATAAGCAGGGCGAGAACGGCATCAGCCAGAATAACGTGGGGCTGAATCTGAATTACCGCTTTGGCGTACCGCTCAAACAGCAACTGGCGGCCGATGAAGTGGCGGCCAGCCGGTCATTACGCGGCAGCCGTTACGATAGCCCGGAGCGTGATAATTTACCGGTGGTGGAGTACCGACAGCGTAAATCGCTGTCAGTCTATCTGGCGACGCCGCCGTGGGAACTGCACTCGGGAGAAACGGTGCAGCTGAAGCTGCAGATTCGCAGCCTGCATGGCATTAAGTCGCTGAAATGGCGGGGCGATACCCAACAGCTGAGCCTCACTGCGCCAGCGAACGCCAGCAGCATGGATGGCTGGAGCGTGATCCTACCGGTATGGGACACGACGCCGGGGGCCGCAAACGTCTGGCATCTGTCGGTGGTGGTGGAAGATGATGCGGGTCAGCGCGTCTCATCCAATGAGATAGCGCTGGCGCTGACCGAGCCGCTGGTTAAGTTCTCGGCCGAGGGCATCTCCTGGCAGGACACGCCTTAGAAAATCCGCTCCTGATGCACCCAAACCGCAGCTTCCACGCGAGATTTCAGCTTCATTTTCTTCAGCATATGTTTCACGTGCACCTTTACGGTACTTTCGGTGATCTCCAGACGACGGGCGATCATTTTGTTCGGCAGGCCCTGAGCGATCAGCTTGAGAATATCGCGCTCGCGAGGCGTCAGCTGGTTGATATCGCGGTCTGAGGTGGCACGGTTCGCGCGCAGACTGGCCGCCAGCACCGGGGTTAAGGCTTCGCTGAGCACCATTTCACCGGCCGCGGCCTGCTGCAACGCTTTAAGCAGGTCTTCTGGCTCCATATCTTTCAGCAGATAGCCGTCGGCTCCACGTTTTAACGCGGTAACTACGTCTTCTTCATGGTTGGAGACGCTGAAGACCACAATCCGCCCGGAGAGTGACTTTTCACGCAGCCTGTCGAGAGTCTCAAGGCCGTTCATGCCGGGCATGTTGAGATCCAGCAGGATCAAATCAGGATCGAGGGTTTCCGCGAGTGCGATACCCTGTTCGCCGTTGCTGGCTTCGCCAATAACCTGAATATCGCTCGCCATGCTAACGAGTTGCTTCACGCCGGTGCGCAGCATCGGGTGATCATCAATGAGCAGAATGGTGGCCCGTTCCTGTTGACTCATAGGGTTCTCCTTATTGGATTGAAATCGATTTTTCCGGGATAAAGGTGACGACCACTTCGCTGCCGCCGCTTTCCCGACGACGCACCTGACAGTCTCCGCGCAAACTCTGGGCGCGATCCCGCATAATAATTAAGCCGTAATGGTTGCTCCGCTCCGCATGGTCAGGCACGCCGCAGCCATTGTCGGCGACCACCAGCCGTACCTGGTTATCGTTGAGCGATACGCTGACGGTCACTTCGGTCGCCTGGGCGTGTTTCAATGCATTGCTAAGCGCTTCACGGGCAATTTGCAGCAGGTGAATCGCCTGATGCGAGGGGACAAACCGCGGTGGAAGCTGGTAGTCCAACTGCACCGTGAAACCGAAATGAGCGCTGTATTCCTGACAGCTTGACTCCAGCGCCGGGCGCAGTCCCGGTTCCGTTAATTGTAGCCGGAAGGTAGTCAACAGCTCGCGCAGCTGTGCCCAGGAGGTATTCAGTTCGTTGCGGATCTGGCCCAGCAACTGACGGCTCTCTTCCGGCAGGTTGTCGCCCTGCATCTGCAGACAGCTAACCTGCATCTTCATACAGGATAGCGACTGGGCGATAGAGTCATGCAGCTCGCGAGCAATGGTGGCGCGTTCTTCCATCACGATAAGCTGCTGCTGGTGTTCCTGGTGGCGGTCCAGCGCGAGGGTAGAGGTGAGCTGCTCGACCAGGGTATCGACCAACTGCTGTTGATCGTGGCTCAGGTGGCGGCCTACCGGCAGCGTGGCCAGCAGGATCCCGTATTGGTTATGGGCGTCCGACAGCCGCCATTTCAGCGTGGCGCCGGAATCCGGCAGCGGCGGCAGATCGCGCGGGCATAAATAGCAGCCTTTATCGTCACACTGCAGATCGGAATGGCAGGCAAACTCCTGATGATTGTCTTCATCTTCGAAATCATAGACCCGCACTTCGATATCGCGCAGCAGCGTCAGCCCCTGAAGGCCATTGAGTACCGGTGAAATTCGTTCGCAGAGCGGGGCGCTGGAGTGCAGGCGGCGGTTTGCCTGCCACAAAAAGGCGAGGATTTCGTTTTTTTGCTCGAGTCCGGCGGTTTTTTCCTGCACCCGCCGTTCGAGGACAGAGTAGCTTTCCGCCAGCTCCGTCGACATATTGTTGAGAGCCGTGCCGAGGGTGGCCATTTCATCGCGACCCCTGATATTCACGCGCTGGGTAAAATCGCGATGGCTGACCGCCCGGGCCATCGCCAGCAGCTGTTTCCACGGGCGTAGCAGCCGTGCCCGCAGCCAGACGATGGTAAATAAAAACAGCAGCGCCATGCCGAAAGCCATCGCCCGCTGCAGCCAGACCACGTAGCGGATACGCTGTTCGGTGGTGTGGTCAAACGAGGTAACCAGGTGGTCGATACGATCGACAAAGCTGGCAACGTCGGTGGCGACGGTGGCCTGGTTTTGCGCGCGTTTCATGCCCGGCGCCAGTTCCATCTGCCAGTATTGCTGCAAGGCTTTAAGCTGGCGATCCTGCCCGTCTCTGAGGGCGGCATTTTGCAGCTCTTCGCTGAAGACGGTGGCGTTCATATCTTCCAACAGCTTCTGGTCACCGTCGGCGAGCGGGACCGCCGCCAGCAGGCGATAGCTTTGCATCCTCAGCGATCCGGCTTTATTGATGGCGTGTGCGCTACCCTGAACGCCGTGCACCAGTCGGGCTGAGATCCCGATACCGGCAACACCGATCGCCGTCGATAGCAGCACGATTAACGCCAGTTGATTCACTAACGTAAGCGGGGTAAAAAGACGTTTTAACATAGAATGCGTGGCTCCTGACCGGCAAACCATCCGGGAGTGGCGGCTATTCTCAGCTATCTCATGGAGTATACCCATACCTATAAAGTATTACCCCTTAATTGTCGGTGATAGGTAGGTTTACGGCACAGCAGGAGATAAACCCAGCAGCCATGTGAAAAACCACACTTTTTTTGGCAGGAAAGACTACTCACTTCGGATGATAATTTTTTTTAAAGCAAAATGATGCCCACTTTTCCTTTGATTTATATCAACTTACCGCCCTTCGTAACCCCTAATGTAGCGGCAGAAAATCTAGATAATCAGAGGCATTTATGAGTCAATCTTCCCTCCCGGAGAAGGCCAGTTCTTCAGTTATCACCGACTGGCGTCCTGAAGATCCCGAGTTTTGGCAACAGCGAGGCCATCGTGTTGCAAGCCGAAATTTATGGATTTCCGTTCCTTGTCTGCTGTTGGCGTTTTGTGTATGGATGTTGTTCAGTGCGGTGGCGGTGAATCTGAATAAAGTCGGCTTCCAGTTTACCACTGACCAGTTATTTATGTTGACCGCGCTGCCAGCGTTGTCGGGGGCGTTATTGCGCGTGCCTTACGCTTTCATGGTGCCGCTGTTCGGTGGCCGTCGCTGGACTGCATTCAGCACCGGGATCATGATTGTCCCTTGCGTCTGGCTGGGCTTCGCGGTGCAGGATACCTCAACCCCGTTCAGTATCTTTGTGATCATCTCTCTGCTGTGCGGTTTCGCCGGGGCGAACTTTGCCTCCAGCATGGCGAACATCAGCTTCTTCTTCCCGAAACAGAAGCAGGGCGGCGCCCTCGGCCTGAATGGTGGCCTGGGTAATATGGGCGTCAGCGTGATGCAGCTGGTTGCTCCGCTGGTGATTTCGCTGTCTATTTTCGCCGTGTTCGGCGGAACCGGTGCTCAACAGCCGGATGGCTCGGTTATGTACCTGGAGAATGCCGCCTGGATTTGGGTGCCGTTTCTGGTGGTACTGACGCTGGCAGCATGGTTCTTTATGAACGATCTGTCTGCATCGAAAGCTTCTCTTAGTGAACAGTTACCGGTACTTAAGCGTGGCCATCTGTGGATCATGGCGCTGCTGTATCTGGCAACCTTCGGTTCGTTTATCGGCTTTTCCGCAGGCTTCGCCATGCTGTCGAAAACCCAGTTCCCGGACGTGCAGATTTTGCACTTTGCTTTCTTCGGGCCGTTTATTGGCGCGCTGGCTCGCTCAATGGGCGGGGCGATCTCCGACCGTCTGGGCGGGACGCGCGTGACGCTGGTGAATTTCGTGGTGATGGCTATCTTCAGCGGCCTGCTGTTCCTGACGCTGCCTGCTCATGGTGAAGGCGGTAACTTCATTGCCTTCTTCGGCGTGTTTATGGTGCTGTTCCTGACAGCCGGTCTGGGGAGTGCATCCACCTTCCAGATGATTTCGTTAATCTTCCGTAAGATGACGATGGCCCGCGTAAAAGCGCAGGGCGGGAGCGAAGAGCAGGCCATGCGTGAGGCGGCTACCGATACCGCAGCGGCGCTGGGCTTTATCTCGGCGATTGGCGCCATCGGCGGCTTCTTTATCCCGAAAGCATTTGGGATTTCATTGGAGCTGACCGGTTCGCCGGCGGGCGCGATGAAGATCTTCTTCGTCTTCTACGTGGTCTGCGTGATCGTCACCTGGGCAGTTTACGGACGTAAGCAGAAGTCTTAAGCGGTATCGACGATTAACTCAGGGCGCAATGCAGATTGCGCCCTTTTTTGTGTCATCTTCCGGCATCACGTCTGCGCGGTATCCGACCGGTTTACACCGCTCTACCCCTTAATACCCGGCGACATGTCTGAATAGGGTGGTCGGGGGTAATTTTGCAATAAAATCCTTTTAAAACAAGTGGATAAAAAATAGAAAAAGCTACCACTTCCGGAGTATTCGTCGGTCTATTGCCGATTTATAAGCCATTTGGCCTTGATCGTTATCAATTCTCTCCCGCTTTCAGAGCGTTACCTTCGCTGGCATTCCAGCAATGTCGATTTATCAGAGAGCCGCCAGGCTCCATACAGGAGAAACCCGATGAGTAAATTCCTGGACCGGTTTCGCTACTTCAAACAGAAGGGTGAAACCTTTGCCGATGGCCACGGCCAGCTTCTACACACTAACCGGGACTGGGAGGAGGGATACCGCCAGCGCTGGCAGCATGACAAAGTTGTGCGCTCCACTCACGGGGTTAACTGCACCGGCTCTTGTAGCTGGAAGATTTATGTCAAAAATGGTCTGGTGACCTGGGAAACCCAGCAAACCGACTATCCGCGTACCCGCCCGGATATGCCAAACCATGAGCCACGCGGCTGCCCACGCGGCGCCAGCTACTCCTGGTATCTCTACAGCGCCAACCGTCTTAAGTATCCGCTGATGCGTAAACGCCTGATGAAAATGTGGCGTGAAGCGAAAGCTCAGCATCGCGATCCGGTGGATGCCTGGGCATCGATTATTGAAGATGCAGATAAAGCCAAAAGTTTCAAACAGGCGCGTGGTCGCGGTGGCTTCGTGCGCTCCTCATGGCAGGAAGTGAACGAGCTGATTGCCGCTTCCAATGTCTATACCGTGAAAACCTATGGTCCTGACCGCGTGGCGGGCTTCTCGCCGATCCCGGCGATGTCGATGGTGTCGTATGCCTCCGGCGCGCGCTATCTGTCACTGATTGGCGGGACCTGTCTGAGCTTCTACGACTGGTACTGCGACCTGCCGCCGGCTTCCCCGCAGACCTGGGGCGAGCAGACCGACGTGCCGGAATCGGCCGACTGGTATAACTCCAGCTATATCATTGCCTGGGGTTCCAACGTTCCGCAGACCCGTACCCCGGATGCTCACTTCTTTACGGAAGTGCGCTATAAAGGCACCAAAACCGTGGCTATCACCCCAGATTACGCTGAAATCGCCAAGCTGTGCGATCTGTGGCTGGCGCCGAAGCAGGGTACCGATGCTGCAATGGCGCTGGCTATGGGCCACGTTATGCTGCGCGAATTCCATCTCGATCAGCCGAGCCAGTACTTCACCGATTATGTTCGTCGCTACACCGACATGCCGATGCTGGTGATGCTTGAAGAGCGCGACGGTTACTACGCAGCGGGCCGTATGCTGCGTGCGGCGGATCTGGTCGATGCGTTAGGCCAACAGCAGAACCCGGAGTGGAAGACCGTTGCCTTTGATGAAAAGGGCGAAATGACCGTGCCGAACGGTTCGATCGGCTTCCGTTGGGGCGACAAAGGCAAGTGGAACCTTGAGCAGCGTGATGGCAGCACCGGCGAAGAGGTCGCACTGCGCCTGAGTCTGCTGGGTGGCCATGACGATATTGCGAATGTGGGTTTCCCTTATTTCGGTGGAGACGGTACCGAGCATTTCAATAAAGTTGAACTGGAAAACGTACTGCTACACAAACTGCCGGTGAAACGCCTGCAGATGGCCGATGGTTCAAGCGCGCTGGTTACCACCGTGTATGACCTGACCCTGGCGAACTATGGCCTGGATCGCGGTCTCGGCGATGAAAACTGCGCCAGCAGCTACGACGACGTCAAGGCCTATACCCCGGCATGGGCAGAGAAAATCACCGGGGTATCCCGGGCGCAGATTATCCGTACCGCTCGTGAATTTGCTGATAATGCCGATAAGACTCACGGGCGTTCAATGATTATCGTCGGTGCCGGCCTGAACCACTGGTATCACCTCGATATGAACTATCGCGGCCTGATCAACATGCTGATTTTCTGCGGCTGCGTGGGTCAGAGTGGCGGCGGCTGGGCGCACTATGTCGGCCAGGAAAAACTGCGTCCGCAGACCGGCTGGCAGCCGCTGGCGTTTGCCCTCGACTGGCAGCGTCCGGCACGTCATATGAACAGTACGTCGTATTTCTATAATCACTCCAGCCAGTGGCGCTACGAGTCGGTAACCGCGCAGGAGCTGCTGTCGCCGCTGGCGGATAAATCCCGCTATACCGGCCATCTGCTGGACTTTAACGTTCGTGCCGAGCGTATGGGCTGGTTGCCATCAGCGCCGCAACTGGGTACCAACCCGCTGCGTATTGCTGACGCCGCGAAGCAGGCCGGAATGACGCCTGTTGATTACACCGTTAAGGCGCTGAAAGACGGCACGATTCGTTTTGCCGCCGAACAACCTGAAAACGGTAAGAACCACCCACGTAACCTGTTTATCTGGCGCTCTAACCTGCTGGGCTCTTCCGGTAAAGGCCATGAATACATGCTGAAGTATCTGCTGGGTACCGAACACGGTATTCAGGGACTGGATCTCGGCAAGCAGGGCGGCGTGAAGCCAGAAGAGGTGGAGTGGCACGATAACGGTCTCGACGGCAAGCTGGATCTGGTGGTGACGCTGGACTTCCGCCTGTCGAGCACCTGCCTGTATTCCGACATCGTGCTGCCGACGGCGACCTGGTACGAAAAAGACGACATGAATACTTCGGATATGCATCCCTTTATTCATCCGCTGTCTGCCGCCGTCGACCCGGCGTGGGAATCGAAAAGCGATTGGGAAATCTACAAAGGCATCGCGAAAAAATTCTCTGAAGTCTGCGTAGGTCATCTTGGTAAAGAGACGGACGTCGTTACGCTGCCGATTCAGCATGACTCCGCAGCAGAGCTGGCGCAGCCGCTCGACGTCAAGGACTGGAAAAAAGGCGAGTGCGACCTGATCCCAGGTAAAACCGCGCCGCACATTATTCCGGTGGAACGTGACTACCCGGCGACCTACGAACGCTTTACTTCTATCGGCCCGCTGATGGAGAAGATCGGCAACGGTGGTAAAGGCATTGCCTGGAATACCCAGAGCGAGATGGACCTGCTGCGTAAGCTGAATTACACCAAGGCCGACGGTCCGGCTAAAGGTCAGCCAATGCTGAATACGGCGATTGATGCCGCCGAGATGATCCTCACGCTGGCCCCGGAAACCAACGGTCAGGTAGCGGTGAAGGCCTGGGCTGCGCTCAGTGAGTTTACCGGTCGCGACCATACCCATCTGGCACTGAATAAAGAAGACGAGAAAATTCGTTTCCGCGATATTCAGGCCCAGCCGCGCAAAATCATCTCCAGCCCGACCTGGTCTGGTCTTGAAGATGAGCATGTGTCCTATAACGCTGGTTATACCAACGTGCATGAGCTGATTCCGTGGCGGACCCTGTCCGGTCGCCAGTCCTTGTATCAGGACCATCAGTGGATGCGTGATTTCGGTGAAAGCCTGCTGGTGTACCGTCCGCCGATCGATACCCGTTCGGTGAAAGCGGTGATGGGCGAGAAGTCTAACGGTAACCCGGAGAAGGCGCTGAACTTCCTGACGCCGCACCAGAAATGGGGTATCCACTCGACCTACAGCGACAACCTGCTGATGCTGACTCTGTCACGCGGTGGGCCGATCGTTTGGATGAGCGAAGCGGATGCCAAAGAACTGGGCATTGAGGATAACGACTGGATTGAAGTCTTCAACAGTAACGGGGCGCTGACCGCACGTGCGGTGGTCAGCCAACGCGTGCCGGCGGGGATGACCATGATGTACCACGCCCAGGAACGTATTGTGAATCTGCCAGGCTCGGAAATTACCGGCCAACGCGGCGGGATCCACAACTCGGTCACGCGCATTACGCCGAAGCCGACTCATATGATCGGCGGCTACGCGCAACTGGCTTACGGCTTTAACTATTACGGCACCGTGGGTTCTAACCGCGATGAGTTCGTGGTGGTACGCAAGATGAAGAATATTAACTGGCTGGATGGTGAAGGTCATGACCAGGTACAGGAGAGCGTAAAATGAAAATTCGTTCACAAGTCGGCATGGTGCTGAATCTCGATAAATGCATCGGCTGTCACACCTGCTCAGTCACCTGTAAAAACGTCTGGACCAGTCGTGAAGGGACGGAGTACGCCTGGTTCAATAACGTCGAAACCAAGCCAGGCGTTGGTTTCCCGAACGACTGGGAAAACCAGGAGAAATGGAAAGGCGGCTGGATCCGTAAAATTAACGGCAAACTGCAGCCGCGCATGGGTAACCGTGCGATGCTGCTGGGTAAAATCTTCGCCAACCCGCATCTGCCGGGCATCGATGATTACTACGAGCCTTTTGATTTCGACTACCAGAACCTGCAGGCCGCGCCAGAGAGCAAGCATCAGCCGATCGCCCGTCCGCGTTCGCTGATCACCGGGCAACGGATGGACAAGATCACCAGTGGTCCGAACTGGGAAGATGACCTCGGCGGCGAGTTTGAAAAGCTCTCCAAAGACCGCAATTTCGACAACATGCAGAAGGCGATGTACGGCCAGTTCGAAAACACCTTCATGATGTATCTGCCGCGCCTGTGTGAACACTGCCTGAACCCGGCCTGCGTGGCGACCTGCCCGAGCGGCGCCATCTATAAGCGTGAAGAAGATGGCATCGTACTGATCGATCAGGATAAGTGCCGCGGCTGGCGGATGTGTATTACCGGCTGCCCGTACAAAAAGATCTACTTCAACTGGAAGAGCGGCAAGTCCGAGAAATGCATCTTCTGTTATCCGCGTATCGAATCCGGGATGCCGACCGTCTGTTCTGAAACCTGCGTCGGACGCATTCGCTACCTCGGCGTGCTGCTGTATGACGCTGATGCGATTGAAAATGCGGCCAGCACCGAAAACGAGCAGGATCTGTATCAGCGTCAGCTGGACGTGTTCCTCAACCCGAATGACCCGAAAGTCATCGAGCAGGCGCTGAAAGATGGCGTTCCGCAGGGCGTGATTGACGCTGCGCAGCAGTCGCCGGTGTACAAAATGGCGATGGACTGGAAGCTGGCGCTGCCGCTGCACCCGGAATACCGCACGCTGCCAATGGTCTGGTATGTGCCACCGCTGTCACCGATTCAGTCCGCGGCCGATGCCGGTGAGCTGGGCAGTAACGGGATCCTGCCGGACGTTGAAAGCCTGCGTATTCCGGTCCAGTACCTGGCTAACCTGCTGACCGCCGGGGATACTCAGCCGGTGCTGCTGGCACTGAAACGGATGCTGGCGATGCGTCACTTCAAACGTGCAGAAAGCGTGGATGGCGTGGTTGATACCCGTGCGCTGGAAGAGGTCGGTCTGACCGAAGCTCAGGCGCAGGAGATGTATCGCTACCTGGCGATTGCAAACTACGAAGATCGCTTTGTGGTCCCGAGCAGCCATCGTGAGCAGGCTCGCGATGCTTTCCCGGAACAGCGTGGCTGCGGCTTTACCTTTGGTGATGGCTGCCATGGCTCAGATAGCAAGTTCAACTTGTTCAACAGCCGTCGTATTGATGCCATCAATGTCACCAGCAAAACGGAGCCGCACTCATGATCGAACTCGTCATTGTGTCGCGCCTGCTGGAGTACCCGGATGCTACCTTGTGGCAGCATCAGCAGGAGATGTTTGAGGCGCTGTTGTCCTCGGAAACGCTGAGTACAGAGGATGCCCAGCAGCTGGGCGTTTTCCTGCGTGATTTGACCGCGCAGGATCTGCTAGACGCGCAGGCGTATTACAGCGAACTGTTCGACCGCGGTCGGGCAACGTCTCTGTTGTTGTTTGAACATGTTCACGGTGAATCCCGCGATCGTGGTCAGGCAATGGTGGACCTAATGGCGCAGTATGAACGCCACGGCCTGGCGCTTGACAGTCGTGAGCTGCCGGACCATCTCCCGTTGTATCTGGAATATCTTGCACAACTGCCTGCGGATGAAGCCATTGCCGGGCTGCAGGATGTAGCGCCGATCCTCGGTCTGCTCAGCGCCCGTCTGCGACAGCGTGAAAGCCACTATGCGGTGCTGTTTGAAGTGCTGCTGACGCTGGCCAACACCCAGGTTGATAGCCAACAGGTGGCCGAGAAAATTGCCGATGAGGCCCGCGATGATACGCCGCAGGCGCTGGATGCGGTGTGGGAAGAAGAACAGGTGAAATTCTTTGCCGATCAGGGCTGCGCTGAGTCAGATATCGCCGCTCACCAGCGTCGTTTTGCCGGAGCCGTTGCCCCGCAATATTTGAATATCTCTAACGGAGGACAGCAATAATGCACTTCCTGAATATGTTCTTCTTTGACATCTATCCGTATATTGCCGGGGCCGTATTCCTGGTGGGGAGCTGGCTGCGTTACGACTACGGGCAATATACCTGGCGCGCCGCCTCCAGCCAGATGCTGGATCGAAAAGGGATGAACCTGGAATCGAACCTGTTCCATATTGGGATCCTCGGTGTGATTGCTGGTCATGCCTTTGGGATGCTGACGCCACACTGGATGTATGAAGCCTGGCTGCCGCTTGATGTGAAGCAGAAGATGGCGATGTTTGGCGGCGGTGCCGCGGGCCTGATGTGTCTTGTTGGTGGCCTTTTGCTGCTCAAACGCCGCCTGTTCAATCCGCGCATTCGTGCAACAACGACCGGGGCAGATATTCTGGTGATGGCGGTGCTGGTTATCCAGTGCACGCTGGGCCTGCTGACGATTCCGTTCTCTGCTCAGCATATGGACGGCAGTGAAATGATGAAGCTGGTCGGTTGGGCGCAGTCGGTGGTGACCTTCCACGGTGGTGCGTCTGCACATCTCGACGGCGTGGCGTTTATCTTCCGCATGCACCTGGTGCTCGGTATGACGCTGTTTGTGCTGTTCCCGTTCTCGCGCCTGGTGCATATCTGGAGCGTGCCGGTGGAGTACCTGACACGCAAATACCAGATTGTTCGCGCTCGTCGCTGATACCATTTTGTGTGATGCTAAACCCTACTTCGGTGGGGTTTTTTTATACCTGAATACCGGTGCTTTCCCGGCCAGGCGCAGCGCCGCCGGGATACATATGGCAGAAATACAAAACAGAGTTGGGGAAATAAAAGAGAGAGTTAACGTAGGTTTAAATATTTAATTTAATACGGTGCTTTCAGGAAGTAATAGTGTAGGGGGAAGGATTACTCGGCTGCGCCTCGCCCTTCGGGTCGTTGCCTGCGGCAACGCTTTCTTGCTGTCGCTCGAATCGAACCTTAGTCGAAGCTTCTCATCCTTCCCTGCATGGGCAGAATATAAGGCTTTGGTGTTTGATTTGGTTGGGTAGTGCAAGGGAGTGATGGTGGCGGGGGAAGGATTCGAACCTTCGAAGTCGATGACGGCAGATTTACAGTCTGCTCCCTTTGGCCGCTCGGGAACCCCACCACGGGGTAATGCGTATTACTGGCCGGCTTCCTTCTGGGGAAGCGGGGCGCATCATATCAAATGACGCGCCCCTGTAAAGCTTTCCGTTGAGAAAAATAAACTGGTTGCCTGAAATTTATGCGCAAAGGCGTAAAGCTAACCAGTTAATTTTACTATTGATTAAAGAATAATCGTTCGGTTGCCGTAGACGAACACGCGCTGGGCCAGAACCTTATAGAGTGCGCGGCTCAACACATTCTTCTCAACATCACGCCCTGCACGCATCATATCTTCAGCGGTATAGGTGTGATCGACGTGAATCACGTCCTGCATAATGATCGGGCCTTCGTCCAGGTTATCGTTGACGTAGTGGGCGGTCGCACCGATGATTTTCACGCCACGCTCATAAGCCTGATGATAAGGGCGGGCACCGATAAAGGCCGGCAGGAAGGAGTGGTGGATATTGATAATCTGGTTCGGGAAGCGGGAAACAAATTCCGGCGTCAGCACCCGCATATATTTCGCCAGCACCACGTAGTCCGGGGCATAAGACTCAATAGCATCGCCCATCTGTTTATCGTGCTCTTCACGGGTCAGACCTTCGTGGCTCACCAGTTGGAACGGAATGTCAAAACGCTCAACCAGCGTGCGCAGTGTTTCATGGTTGCCGATGACGGCGGCAATTTCTACATCCAGGCCACCATAGTTGGCCTTCATCAACAGATCGCCCAGGCAATGTGCCTCTTTGGTCACCAGAATGACGACCCGGCGGCGACCGGCTGGGGTCAGCTCGCGAATGGAACCTTCCGGCAGCGCGCTGTCGAGGTCTGCCAGTAAAATGGCATCATTAAAAATCCCTTCCAGCTCGGTACGCATAAAGAAACGGCCGGTGCGGTGATCGACGAACTCGTTATTTTGAACAATGTTCAGTTCGTGCTTGTAGCAAATGTTCGTGATACGCGCGATGAGTCCTTTCTGATCAGGGCAAATGGTGCGTAGTACTTTACGTTGTAATGAATGCATCGCGAGGAAAATCCTGTAGTGTTTGCTATTGCTGGTGCCGTATTACTGGCCACAGCATTTTTTAAATTTTTTACCTGAACCACAAGGGCAGGGGTCGTTACGACCAAACAGTGGTCGTGTACCGTCGATATAGTACCACTGTCCCTTTTCTTTTAAGAATCTGGAACGTTCAATTATGGCGCCGGGGCGGTTATCTTCATCAAACCGTGCGACGAAACTGACAAAGCCCTCATCGGGATGGCTGCCTTCATCGGCAGCGAATACCGTCAAGCCTTGCCAGTGTGTTTTAGCGAAGCCCTTTTCCAGATCGGCACGAAACAGCTGCGGTTGGCAGGAAGGGTGCCAGGTTTTGATCAGGTAATCGGCATCCTTCATGACAAACGCACTGTAGCGGGAGCGCATCAAGTGTGATGGATCTGGCGCAAGCAGTGAGCCGGTCAGATATCGCTGACAACATGAGCTATACTCCTGAGCGCTGCCACAAGGGCATAATGGCGACAAATCGGCCTCCATGGAAAAAATTCACGGCGCAGTGGCGCCAACCTGTTTTATGTTAACTGAGCTGTAGCAATGATGCTATGTTCGCAGCGGAAGGAAGTATATCGGGAATAATGAGAAAGCTTAAGATTGGTCTGGCGTTAGGCGCAGGAGCGGCCCGCGGGTGGTCGCATATTGGTGTGATTAAGGCACTGCAGCGCGCGGGTATTGAAGTCGACATCGTCGCAGGATGTTCCATTGGTTCGCTGGTGGGGGCCGCGTATGCTTGCAACCGTCTTCCGGCGCTGGAGAAATGGGTCTGTTCCTTTAATAACTGGGATGTACTGCGGCTGATGGACTTGTCCTGGCGTCGTGGGGGCCTGCTGCGCGGGGAACGCGTATTCAATCAGTTCCGACGCGTCATGCCTGTTTCTGAGATCGAACGCTGCGACCGTCGCTTTGCGGCGGTGGCGACCAACTTAAGCACCGGCCGCGAACTGTGGTTCACCGAGGGTGATTTGCACCAGGCGGTGCGCGCCTCCTGCAGTATGCCGGGCCTGATGTCTCCGGTGATGCATAATGGCTACTGGCTGGTGGACGGCGCGGTGGTCAATCCCGTACCGGTTTCCCTGGCCCGTGCGCTGGGCGCCGATATCGTGATTGCCGTTGACTTGCAGCATGACGCGCACCTGATGCAGCAAGATATGTGGTCACTCGAAAAGCCACCGCTGGAAGACGACAGGGATTTTTCCTGGCATGCGCGCATTCGCGCACGCCTTAGCGGAATGACCTCACGTCGTGCGGCGACCCCGACCGCGATGGAAATTATGTCCACCTCTATACAGGTATTGGAAAATCGCCTGAAACGTAATCGTATGGCGGGCGATCCGCCCGATATTCTGCTGCAGCCATTCTGTCCGCAAATCTCCACGCTAGATTTTCATCGCGCCGGTGAAGCGATTGCTGCCGGATATTTGTCTGTTGAAAAGAAAATGGATGAATTATTACCTCTGGTTCCCACTGCGGTGTGACACCATTTGGCTTAGACTTAAGTAAATTCTGACAGGCGATAGTGTGAATTGCATGCCACTATTTAGTCATCGTCAGTCAGAGGAGAGATCATGACGCAGCCATTGGCGGGAAAACTGATTCTGATAGTTGAAGACGAAGCCGTTTTCCGCTCACTCTTGCACTCCTGGCTAACCTCACTGGGCGCCGCAACGGTGCAAGCGGAGGATGGCGTTGATGCACTCCAGAAAATGGCCGAGTCACAACCCGACCTGATGATTTGTGACATCTCTATGCCGCGAATGAACGGCCTTGAGCTGGTCGAGCATTTGCGTAACCGGGGCGAGCAATTGCCGATTCTGATGATATCCGCCACGGAAAACATGGCAGATATCGCAAAAGCGCTGCGGCTGGGTGTTCAGGATGTGTTGTTAAAGCCGGTTAAAGATTTCAATCGCCTGCGGGAAACGGTATATGCCTGTCTGTATCCCAATATGTTCAGCTCGCGGGTTGAGGAAGAAGAGCGTTTGTTTGAAGACTGGGATGCGCTGGTGAGCGACCCGACCGCAGCATCACGATTATTGCAGGAGCTCCAGCCGCCGGTTCAACAGGAAATATCGAAGTGTCGTATTCATTATCGTCAGCTGGTATCGGCAGACCGGCCCGGGTTGGTGCTGGATATCGCCCCATTATCTGAAAACGATCTGGCTTTCTACTGTCTGGATGTCACACGAGCAGGTGATAATGGTGTCCTCGCAGCGTTGTTACTGCGGGCGTTGTTTAATGGCTTACTGCAGGAGCAACTTGCTCATCAGGGGCAACGTTTGCCGGAAATGGGTAGCCTGTTAAAACAGGTAAACCAATTACTGCGTCAGGCAAACCTGCCGGGGCAATTTCCATTGCTGGTGGGGTATTACCACAGCGGTTTGAAAAACTTGATTCTGGTGTCTGCGGGACTGAATGGCACACTCAATACCGGGGAACATCAAATTCAAATCAGTAATGGTGTCCCGTTGGGGACGCTCGGTAATGCTTATCTCAACCAAATTAGCCAACGTTGCACATCGTGGCAGTGCCAAATTTGGGGGGCAGGCGGGCGTTTACGCCTGATGTTGTCTGCGGAATGAACAATTGCGTATTTTTTTAAGCTGATGGGATTACCGGCCAATCTTTTGCGGTGGTACTATCATTGAAGTTTATAAGTAATAGTCCTAATTCGAGGGAATCCAAACCTTTCTGACCGGGTTTGCCTGAGCGGACTGATATACTCATACCGTTATTATTAACGAAAAGTTTAAAAAACGAACAGTCCAGGAGATTTCAATGGCTGCCATTAATTCTAAAGTAAGAAAAGCTGTTATCCCGGTTGCGGGATTAGGCACCAGGATGCTACCCGCTACGAAAGCTATTCCGAAAGAAATGCTGCCACTGGTAGATAAGCCTTTAATTCAATATGTTGTAAACGAGTGTATTGCGGCCGGGATTACTGAAATTGTTCTGGTGACTCACTCTTCGAAAAACTCTATTGAAAACCATTTTGATACCAGTTTTGAACTGGAAGCGATGCTGGAAAAACGTGTAAAACGCCAGCTGCTGGAAGAAGTTCAATCTATTTGTCCGCCGCACGTGACCATTATGCAGGTTCGTCAGGGTCTGGCGAAAGGGCTGGGTCATGCGGTGCTGTGCGCGCATCCGGTAGTTGGTGATGAGCCGGTAGCGGTTATTCTGCCTGACGTTATTCTGGACGAGTTTGAATCCGATCTTTCCCGCGATAACCTGGCTGAAATGATCTCCCGTTTCGATGAAACCGGATCCAGCCAGATTATGGTTGAGCCGGTTGCTGATGTAACGGCATACGGCGTGGTTGACTGCAAAGGCGAATCTCTGCAGCCGGGTGAAAGCGTGCCGATGGTTGGCGTGGTTGAAAAACCAAAAGCTGATGTGGCGCCGTCTAACCTCGCAGTCGTAGGCCGTTATGTGCTGAGCGCGGATATTTGGCCGCTGCTGGCTAAAACCCCTCCGGGAGCCGGGGACGAAATTCAGCTGACCGATGCGATCGATATGCTTATCGCCAAAGAAACCGTTGAAGCCTATCATATGAAAGGCAAGAGCCACGACTGCGGTAATAAACTGGGTTATATGCAGGCGTTTGTAGAATATGGCATTCGTCATAAAACCCTGGGCGCGGATTTTAAAGCCTGGCTGGAAAACGCTGTAGCTAAGTAATCGTTTTCTGCTGAGCAGATAACCGGGAGGCGAGTTCGCTTTCCGGTTTTTTTATACCCCGAGATTACTTGTGGTATACCCGAGACAAAAAAAATCCCGCCGAAGCGGGATTCTTCAAATACGATCTTCAATTACAGCAGGAAGTCGTCCAGGGTTTTACCCTGCTCGTCCATTGCTTTTTTGATCACTGCCGGAGTACGGCCCTGGCCGGTCCAGGTTTTGGTTTCGCCGTTTTCGTCAACGTAGCTGTATTTAGCCGGGCGTGCAGCACGCTTAGCTTTAGTACCCGCTTTAACCGCTGCCATGGTGCTCAGCAGTTCATTCGGGTCAATGCCATCGGCAATCAGCATTTCACGGTATTGTTGAAGTTTACGAGTACGCTCTTCAATTTCTGCAGCCGCAGCGCTTTCTTCTTCGCGACGTTCGTTAACAACAACTTCTAATTTTTCCAGCATTTCTTCTAGCGTTTCAAGGGTGCATTCTCTCGCCTGCGCACGAAGAGTACGGATGTTGTTCAAAATTTTAAGTGCTTCGCTCATTGTAGTAATCTCAAACTTATATTGTGGGGTGGTTTGTTGAAGTAATAATAGAGCGATATAATCAGATGTGCAATAGGGTTGAATGTAAGTAATTCAAAATTACTTGTTATTTGTCTCGATAATTAATTAATTTAAGTTAAATTTCTCGTACGAGTTCACATCTTTTTCGCTTATAGCTTAGGGCAAACCCTTAGCTAAAACCCTGAGATAGTATGCTTTTCTCGAGGGGCCGGGAGTAAAGTTATAGTTTGCAGGGATAAATATCCCCCTGAGGTAATAGCGTATTAGTTGGGGCAATCTTTAATATAACGCGTGAGGAAATCGCGTTATCGCCGCCTGGAAAATCGGATGATTCGCACGAAAGGACAATCATTAGCGGCGATGGTGCCAGAGTTGAGCAAATGATCGCCGGCAATATTCATTAAAAATCCTTAATCTATCAGGATGCAGGCAGGCTCACATTCAGCGTAGCCGTGACGCTGAAAAGACCGATAACGGTAGAAAATATGCTACAATTCCGCCGCGATAAAACATACTGATTGGGGTTAGGCAGCCAATGGCTCAACTTTATTTTTACTATTCTGCAATGAATGCAGGTAAGTCGACGGCCTTGTTGCAGTCGTCATACAATTACCAGGAACGTGGCATGCGCGCCCTGGTTTATACCGCCGAAATTGATAACCGTTTTGGTTCCGGAAAAGTCAGCTCACGAATCGGTCTCTCGTCGCCAGCCCGACTGTTTAACCCTCAGACATCGCTGTTTACCGATATCGCCAGCGAGCACGCGAAGCAGCCCGTTCACTGCGTTCTGGTGGATGAAAGCCAGTTCCTTACGCGTGAGCAGGTGCATGAATTATCTGAGGTTGTCGACAAACTAGATATTCCGGTGTTGTGTTACGGTTTACGAACGGATTTTCGCGGCGAACTGTTTATCGGCAGCCAGTATTTATTAGCCTGGTCCGATAAGCTGGTTGAATTAAAAACGATCTGTTTCTGCGGCCGTAAGGCCAGTATGGTGCTGCGTCTTGATCAAGAGGGACGGCCTTACAACGAAGGTGAGCAGGTAGTGATTGGCGGGAATGAACGTTATGTTTCTGTCTGCCGTAAGCATTATAAAGAAGCGCTGAGCGAGGGATCTCTCACGCTGGTACAGAATCAATCTCGCGCCGGTTAAGACTGCGGCGTTAATAACCCCACAGGCGCACACCGACGGCGTCTGTGTTCAGTTTCTCCCCTCCGTATAGTTGACTATATCCTGTCCCTCAGACGCACTCCTGATAGAACAAAACATCAATGATGATGGCTTCCTTCACCTGGGCCTGTTCCTGCGTGGGAATAGAGGGAGTCCAGTGGGCAGGTGTGCCTGCGCTTTTCAGCTTTGGGGCGGGGCATATTCGGCAAGGCGAAGCATAAAAAAAGCCCCATCCGAAGATGAGGCTTGTAGAGGTGTTAACCGGGTCGATTAAGCGGATTTTTTCGCTTTTTTATCGGCTTTCGGCGCTGCTGGGGTTTCTTTCTTTGCAGCAGTTTCACCTTCGCTGAACTCGTTACCGTAGTAAGTATCCAGCAGAATCTGTTTCAGCTCGGAGATCAGTGGGTAGCGCGGGTTAGCGCCGGTGCATTGGTCATCGAAGGCATCTTCAGACAGCTTGTCAACGTGGGCCAGGAAGTCAGCTTCCTGCACGCCAGCTTCACGGATAGATTTAGGAATACCCAGTTCAGCTTTAATGCTTTCCAGCCATGCCAGCAGTTTTTCAATTTTCGCTGCGGTACGGTCGCCCGGTGCGCTCAGGCCCAGGTGGTCAGCAATTTCAGCGTAACGACGACGTGCTTGCGGGCGGTCGTACTGGCTGAATGCGGTCTGTTTAGTCGGGTTATCGTTCGCGTTGTAACGGATAACGTTACTGATCAGCAGGGCGTTAGCCAGGCCATGCGGAATGTGGAACTGAGAACCCAGTTTGTGTGCCATGGAGTGACATACACCCAGGAAGGCGTTAGCAAACGCGATACCGGCGATAGTCGCTGCACTGTGTACTTTCTCACGTGCTACCGGGTTCTTAGAACCTTCGTGGTAGGACGCTGGCAGGTACTCTTTCAGCAGTTTCAGAGCCTGCAGAGCCTGACCGTCGGAGAACTCAGAAGCCAGCACGGAAACATAAGCTTCCAGGGCGTGAGTTACGGCATCGAGGCCACCGAATGCACACAGTGATTTCGGCATATCCATGACGAGGTTAGCATCGACAATCGCAACATCCGGAGTCAGCGCATAGTCTGCCAGCGGATATTTCTGACCGGTTGCATCGTCAGTAACAACCGCAAACGGAGTCACTTCAGAACCAGTACCGGAAGTGGTGGTGACCGCGATCATTTTGGCTTTAACGCCCATTTTCGGGAACTTGTAGATACGTTTACGGATGTCCATAAAGCGCAGCGCCAGGTCTTCGAAGTGGGTTTCCGGGTGCTCGTACATCACCCACATAATTTTGGCCGCATCCATCGGGGAACCGCCGCCCAGGGCGATGATAACGTCAGGTTTGAAGGAGTTCGCCAGGTCGGCACCTTTACGGACAACGGTCAGTGTCGGGTCAGCTTCAACTTCAAAGAAGACTTCAGTTTCAACGCCAGATGCTTTCAGCACGGAGGTGATCTGGTCAGCATAGCCGTTGTTGAACAGGAAGCGGTCAGTCACGATCAGCGCGCGTTTGTGACCATCAGTAATCACTTCATCCAGTGCGATTGGCAGTGAGCCACGACGGAAGTAGATAGATTTCGGAAGTTTGTGCCACAACATGTTTTCAGCTCGCTTAGCAACGGTTTTCTTGTTGATCAAGTGTTTCGGACCAACGTTTTCAGAGATGGAGTTACCACCCCAGGAACCACAACCCAGAGTCAGGGAAGGTGCAAGCTTAAAGTTATACAGGTCACCGATACCACCCTGAGATGCCGGGGTGTTAATCAGGATACGTGCGGTTTTCATCATCTGGCCGAAGTAGGTCACGCGAGCCGGCTGGTTGTCCTGGTCGGTGTACAGGCAAGAGGTATGACCGATACCGCCCATCGCAACCAGTTTTTCAGCTTTATCAACAGCGTCTTCGAAGTTCTTCGCGCGGTACATTGCCAGCGTCGGAGACAGTTTCTCGTGAGCAAACGGCTCGCTTTCATCAACGTCGGTCACTTCACCAATCAGGATCTTGGTGGTAGCCGGAACGGTGAAGCCTGCCAGTTCAGCAATTTTGGCTGCCGGCTGACCAACGATAGCGGCATTCAGTGCGCCGTTTTTCAGGATGATGTCCTGAACTGCTTTCAGCTCTTTGCCCTGCAGCATGTAGCCGCCATGGCTGGCGAAACGCTCGCGAACGGCGTCATATACGGAGTCAACGACCACAACGGACTGTTCAGAAGCACAGATAACGCCGTTATCGAAGGTTTTAGACATCAGTACAGAAGCAACGGCACGTTTGATATCAGCGGTTTCGTCGATAACAACCGGCGTGTTACCTGCACCAACACCGATTGCTGGTTTACCGGAGCTGTATGCTGCTTTAACCATACCTGGACCACCGGTCGCGAGGATCAGGTTAATGTCCGGGTGATGCATCAGCGCGTTAGACAGTTCAACGGAAGGCTGGTCGATCCAACCGATCAGATCTTTCGGTGCGCCAGCGGCGATAGCAGCCTGCAGCACGATATCAGCGGCTTTGTTGGTTGCATCTTTAGCACGCGGATGTGGGGAGAAGATGATCGCGTTACGCGTCTTCAGGCTGATCAGTGATTTAAAGATTGCTGTGGAAGTCGGGTTAGTCGTCGGAACGATACCGCAGATAATACCGATTGGTTCGGCGATGGTAATAGTACCGAAAGTGTCGTCTTCAGAGAGAACGCCACAGGTCTTTTCATCTTTATATGCGTTATAGATATATTCAGAAGCGAAGTGGTTTTTGATGACCTTGTCTTCGATAATGCCCATGCCGGATTCGGCAACGGCCATTTTAGCGAGAGGGATTCGAGCGTCTGCGGCAGCCAAAGCGGCAGCACGGAAGATCTTATCAACTTGTTCTTGAGTGAAACTGGCATATTCACGCTGGGCTTTTTTTACGCGCTCTACGAGTGCGTTAAGTTCAGCGACATTAGTAACAGCCATAATGCTCTCCTGATAATGTTAAACTTTTTTAGTAAATCAGTAGCTCGATTCGACAGTATAGTCAGCCTGTTAACAGCTTGCATCTAAATGTTAATGGGGCGATTCAGACGCTGCTGGCTTCATTGATTTACTAAATAAGCTTGTCGGTGTTGCCTCTCAGGTACCGCTGTTTTGCACTCTTTGGTGTGAACAAGGTTACTCACTTCTGAGTACGATTTACGTGATTTAGATCAAGTTTACGTGAAGCTGACACCTTTCAGCTGGCTGTTTATTGACCGATCAAATCAAGTGTAATAATAATTATGCAAAATAAGTGAGTAAGTAGCAGGGTGGAAACAATTATATAACATCCGGTTTTGTCACAGTTTTACGCACATTTGAGATGAATTATGCTGCCAAAAAGCGTATCTTCTGCGCGAATATTTTATGTGACTAACTGTCAACAGCCATTATTAATGATGCTGCGGAGCGCACTGTGATCCAACCGTTGTTTGATTTTTCAGCTTACTTCAAGTTTTTCATCGGGTTATTTGCGCTGGTAAACCCGGTCGGCATCATTCCCGTCTTCATTAGTATGACCAGCTATCAGACGGCGGCGATCCGCAATAAAAC
The DNA here is from genome assembly GCF_051131735.1 of Klebsiella sp. B345. NCBI lineage: Bacteria > Pseudomonadati > Pseudomonadota > Gammaproteobacteria > Enterobacterales > Enterobacteriaceae > Klebsiella > Klebsiella sp. B345. The sequence goes on along the minus strand of NZ_CP180443.1, from coordinate 873,438 downwards.
CAACCTGACGGCAAACCTTTCCGTCGCCATCATTCTGTGGACTTCGCTGTTCCTCGGCGACTCCATTCTGCAAATATTCGGTATCTCTATTGATTCATTCCGTATTGCCGGTGGGATCCTGGTGGTGACGATCGCGATGTCGATGATCAGCGGCAAGCTGGGTGAGGATAAGCAAAACAAGCAGGAAAAATCAGAAACGGCGATTCGTGAAAGCATTGGCGTCGTGCCGTTGGCATTGCCGTTAATGGCCGGACCAGGGGCAATCAGTTCGACCATCGTCTGGGGAACTCGCTATCACACCGTGGCACACTTGTTTGGTTTCTCGGTCGCGATCGCGCTGTTTGCGCTGTGCTGTTGGGGCATTTTCCGTATGGCACCATGGCTGGTTCGCCTGCTCGGGCAAACGGGGATCAACGTCATCACGCGTATTATGGGTCTGTTGTTGATGGCGCTGGGTATTGAGTTTATCGTCACCGGCATTAAAGCGCTGTTTCCTGGTTTGGTGGGGTAAGCCAACTGACATACGGCGGAGCGTAGCGCTTCGCCTTTTTTGATTATTAGCAAAACATATCAATATGGTTGATATAAGCGCGTAAAATACTTTTCTGTGATAGTTGTTTTTATCGTTAATTATCATGTTGTTATCGTGTTTATTCTCTACTTCCCTCATTTTCTCCCCATCGTAACAACTGTTATTTTCTTCACATCATTCTCTGGTGCTTGCCGTTGGATAATTGAAATGATATTAGTAATTTCACTATCAGAGCAGATGAATGTGCTAAAAAATAATCGATTGTTAAATTTTCGTACAAAAAGCATCATCGCCACGTTGCCGGAGCTCTGAGCGAAGGCTGAAAACTTATCTGTATGAAATACAAGTGCTTTACTCCGCCAGAGTTTTGAAAGCAGGACAGGGCGGCAGGGTAAGAAAAAAGATAAAAGAGAATTCGGTAACATATTTGCAAATTGCATTGGCGGTGGTGATGGCCTTTTGATATTTTCCGGCCTGATCCTTCGCTCAAAAATATACGTAAATGAGAATCATTATTAATTAACTCATTGCGACCACCCTGAATAAGCGGGTGAAAGAATCGACGCTAAGGCTGCCGTTTGAGCGGCCGTAATAAATAAGTCGGTGATAGCAAGCAGTAAAGTCTGACAGCAGCAAAAACTCCTGCACTGTACAGAATCCCGCAAGGGGAAAAAAACAGGCTGGTTAAATAGCCAGTAATTATAATGAATGGAGTAACAACACAATGACCATCATCACCAAAAAAAGTCTGGTAGCTGCAGGGGTTCTCTCTGCGCTAATTACCGCCAATGTTGCCATGGCGGCAGATGTACCTGCTGGAGTGCAGCTGGCGGACAAGCAAACGCTGGTTCGTAATAACGGCGCAGAAGTGCAATCGCTGGATCCGCATAAAATTGAAGGCGTGCCGGAATCCAACATTAACCGCGATTTGTTTGAAGGATTAGTGATCGGCGATGTAGAAGGCCATCCAATTCCTGGCGTGGCGGAGTCCTGGGATAATAAAGATTTTAAAGTCTGGACGTTCCATATTCGCAAAGACGCAAAATGGTCTGACGGCTCGCCGGTTACCGCACAAGATTTCGTTTACAGCTGGCAGCGTCTGGCTGACCCAAAAACGGCTTCCCCTTACGCCAGCTATCTGCAATACGGCCACGTGCTGAATGTCGATGAGATTATCGCCGGCAAAAAACCGACCAGCGACCTCGGCGTTAAAGCCATCGATGATAAAACCTTTGAAGTCACGCTGAGCGAACCAGTTCCATATTTCTATAAACTGCTGGTGCACCCATCCGTTTCTCCGGTCCCTAAAGCCGCTATTGAAAAATACGGTGAGAAGTGGACTCAGCCTGCTAATATCGTCACCAACGGCGCCTATAAACTGAAAGACTGGGTGGTAAACGAGCGCATTGTGCTTGAGCGTAATACCAACTACTGGGATAACGCGAAAACAGTCGTCAATCAGGTTACCTATCTGCCGATTTCATCGGAAGTGACTGACGTTAACCGTTACCGCAGCGGTGAAATCGACATGACCTATAACAACATGCCGATTGAACTGTTCCAGAAACTGAAGAAAGAGATCCCGAAAGAAGTTCACGTCGATCCGTATCTGTGCACCTATTACTACGAAATTAATAACCAGAAAGCACCGTTTACCGACGTGCGTGTACGTACCGCCCTTAAAATGGCGCTGGATCGCGACATCATTGTCAATAAAGTGAAAAACCAGGGCGACCTGCCGGCTTATAGTTATACGCCGCCATATACTGATGGAATGAAAGTTGTTAAACCTGAGTGGTTCAACTGGACTCAGGACAAGCGTAACGAAGAAGCGAAAAAACTGCTGGCTGAAGCGGGATATACCGCTGATAAACCGCTGACCTTTAATCTGCTGTATAACACCTCTGATTTGCATAAAAAACTGGCGATTGCCGTTGCCTCCATCTGGAAGAAAAACCTGGGTGCCAATGTGAAGCTGGAAAATCAGGAATGGAAAACCTTCCTCGATAATCGCCATCAGGGGACCTTCGATGTGGCGCGTGCCGGCTGGTGTGCAGATTACAACGAACCGACTTCCTTCCTTAATACCATGTTGAGCGATAGCTCAAACAACACCTCTCATTATAAGAGTCCGGCCTTCGATAAGATCATCGCTCAGACCCTGCAGACCACTGATGATGCGAAACGTGCAGACCTGTACGCGCAATCGGAACAACAGCTGGATAAAGACTCTGTGATCGTACCGGTGTTCTATTATGTCAACGCCCGTCTGGTTAAACCGTGGGTGGGTGGCTACACCGGTAAAGACCCGTTAGATAATATCTACGTTAAAAATCTGTATATTATCAAACATTAATGGCAATACGTGGGGCAGGCGCAGCTTGCCCCACCGTGTCTGAATTCATCGCACTCGATAGGCACAGGCCAGAAGGTACGGGCAATGTTAAAATTTATATTTCGTCGCTGTCTGGAAGCGATTCCGACGCTATTCATTCTAATTACTATTTCTTTCTTCATGATGCGTCTTGCACCGGGGAGTCCGTTCACCGGTGAACGCACGCTGCCGCCGGAAGTCATGGCGAATATCGAAGCCAAATACCATTTAAATGACCCCATCATGACCCAGTATTTTCATTATCTGAAACAACTGGCGCACGGTGATTTCGGTCCTTCTTTTAAATACAAAGACTATTCGGTAAACGATCTGGTGGCCTCGAGCTTCCCGGTCTCTGCCAAATTAGGTCTTGCCGCCTTTTTGTTGGCGGTCATTCTCGGCGTGACGGCGGGGGTGATTGCGGCACTGAAACAAAACACCAAGTGGGATTATGCGGTGATGGGGGTGGCCATGACCGGGGTCGTGATACCCAGTTTCGTGGTCGCGCCGCTGCTGGTGATGATATTCGCCATCACCTTGCACTGGCTGCCCGGCGGTGGCTGGAACGGCGGGGCGTTGAAATTTATGATCCTGCCGATGGTGGCCCTGTCGTTAGCCTATATCGCCAGTATCGCGCGTATTACCCGCGGCTCAATGATTGAAGTTCTGCACTCTAACTTCATCCGTACCGCCCGGGCTAAAGGGCTGCCGATGCGCCGGATTATCTTCCGCCATGCGCTGAAGCCTGCACTGCTGCCGGTCCTTTCTTATATGGGACCCGCGTTTGTTGGGATCATCACCGGCTCAATGGTCATCGAAACGATCTACGGTCTTCCGGGAATTGGTCAGCTGTTCGTGAATGGCGCGTTGAACCGCGACTATTCGCTGGTGTTGAGTCTGACCATTCTGGTCGGCGCGCTGACTATTCTATTTAACGCGATTGTTGACGTGCTGTATGCCGTCATCGATCCGAAGATTCGCTACTGAAGCCGGGGTTCGCCATGATGTTAAGTAAGAAAAATAGCGAAGCGCTGGAAAACTTCAGTGAAAAGCTCGAAGTTGAGGGGCGTAGCCTGTGGCAGGACGCCCGCCGCCGCTTTATGCATAACCGCGCCGCGGTCGCCAGCCTGATTGTGCTGGTGATTATCGCGCTGTTCGTGACCATTGCACCGATGGTATCCCAGTTCTCCTACTTTGATACCGACTGGGGCATGATGTCCAGCGCTCCGGAGATGGAGTCCGGCCACTACTTTGGCACCGACTCCTCCGGCCGTGACCTGCTGGTTCGCGTGGCGATCGGTGGGCGTATCTCGCTGATGGTTGGTGTGGCTGCCGCGCTGGTGGCGGTGGTGCTGGGGACGCTCTATGGTTCGCTCTCCGGCTACCTGGGCGGCAAAGTGGATTCGGTGATGATGCGTCTGCTGGAGATCCTCAACTCCTTCCCGTTCATGTTCTTCGTTATCCTGCTGGTCACCTTCTTCGGTCAGAACATCCTGCTGATTTTCGTGGCTATCGGGATGGTCTCCTGGCTGGATATGGCGCGTATCGTGCGCGGCCAGACGCTGAGCCTTAAGCGTAAAGAGTTTATCGAAGCAGCGCAGGTTGGCGGGGTATCCACCTTTAATATTGTGGTTCGCCATATCGTGCCGAACGTGCTGGGGGTGGTGGTGGTGTACGCCTCGCTGCTGGTGCCGAGCATGATCCTGTTTGAATCCTTCTTAAGCTTCCTTGGTCTGGGTACCCAGGAGCCGCTGAGCAGCTGGGGCGCATTACTCAGTGACGGTGCCAACTCCATGGAAGTATCACCATGGCTGCTGCTGTTCCCTGCCGGTTTCCTGGTGGTAACGCTGTTCTGTTTCAACTTTATTGGCGATGGCCTGCGTGATGCCCTCGACCCGAAAGACCGCTAAGGAGCGCCGTCATGAGCATAATTGAAACGGCAAAAGCGCCGCAGGCCCAGCAACAATCTGGCCTGCTGCTGGATGTGAAAGACCTCCGGGTGACGTTTAAGACCCCGGATGGCGATGTTACGGCGGTCAATGATCTTAATTTTAACCTGCGCGCCGGGGAAACCCTGGGTATCGTCGGCGAATCGGGTTCCGGTAAATCGCAGACCGCATTTGCGTTGATGGGCCTGCTGGCTTCTAACGGCAATATCGGCGGCTCGGCGTTATTTAACGGCCGCCAGATCCTTAATTTGCCGGAACACGAGCTGAATAAGCTGCGTGCCGAACAAATTTCAATGATCTTCCAGGACCCGATGACTTCCCTGAACCCCTATATGCGGGTGGGGGAGCAGCTGATGGAAGTGTTGATGCTGCATAAGGGGATGGGCAAAGCCGAAGCGTTTGAAGAGTCGGTGAAGATGCTTGATGCGGTCAAAATGCCGGAAGCGCGCAAACGCATGAAAATGTATCCGCACGAGTTTTCCGGCGGGATGCGTCAACGCGTGATGATTGCCATGGCGTTGCTGTGTCGGCCAAAACTGCTGATTGCTGATGAGCCGACGACCGCGCTGGATGTGACCGTCCAGGCGCAAATTATGACCCTGCTGAATGAACTCAAACGCGAGTTTAATACCGCGATTATCATGATTACTCACGACCTCGGTGTGGTTGCCGGGATCTGTGACAAAGTGCTGGTGATGTACGCCGGGCGGACCATGGAATACGGGATGGCGCGCGATGTCTTTTATCATCCTTCGCATCCGTACTCGATTGGCCTGCTGAATGCGGTACCGCGGCTGGACGCCGAAGGCGAGTCGCTGCTGACCATTCCGGGCAACCCGCCCAACCTGCTGCGTCTGCCGAAGGGCTGTCCGTTCCAGCCGCGCTGCCCGCATGCGATGGAAATTTGCCATAGTGCTCCACCGCTGGAGGAGTTTGCACCGGGCCGCCTGCGAGCCTGCTTTCAACCAGTAGGGGATCTGCTATGAATGCCGTTACCGAACAAAGAAAAGTCCTGCTCGAAATCGCCGATCTGAAAGTCCATTTCGATATTAAGGATGGGAAACAGTGGTTCTGGCAGCCCGCCAAGACGTTGAAAGCGGTAGATGGCGTCACGTTACGTCTGTACGAAGGTGAAACCCTCGGCGTCGTTGGTGAGTCTGGCTGCGGCAAATCGACCTTTGCGCGGGCGATTATTGGCCTGGTGAAAGCGACCGATGGCAAAGTCGCCTGGCTTGGTAAAGATTTGCTCGGCATGAAGCAGGAAGAGTGGCGTGCGGTGCGCAGCGATATCCAGATGATCTTCCAGGATCCACTGGCCTCGCTGAACCCGCGTATGACGATCGGTGAGATTATTGCAGAGCCGCTGCGAACCTATCATCCGAAAATGACGCGTCAGGAAGTGCGTGACCGGGTGAAAGCGATGATGATGAAGGTGGGGCTATTACCCAACCTGATTAACCGCTATCCGCATGAGTTCTCCGGCGGCCAGTGCCAGCGTATTGGTATTGCCCGCGCGCTGATCCTGGAACCGAAACTGATCATCTGTGATGAGCCGGTATCGGCGCTGGACGTGTCGATTCAGGCGCAGGTGGTCAATCTGCTGCAGCAGTTGCAACGGGAAATGGGTCTGTCACTGATCTTTATCGCCCATGACCTGGCGGTGGTGAAGCATATTTCCGATCGCGTCCTGGTGATGTATCTCGGGCATGCGGTGGAGCTGGGCACCTATGATGAGGTGTACCATAATCCACTGCACCCTTATACCAAGGCGCTGATGTCAGCGGTGCCGGTTCCTGACCCGGACCTGGAAAAGAATAAAACCATCCAGCTGCTGGAGGGCGAGCTACCCTCGCCGATTAACCCGCCCTCGGGATGCGTGTTCCGCACGCGCTGCCCTATCGCCGGTCCGGAGTGTGCGAAAACGCGGCCGGTACTGGAGGGGAGCTTCCGTCATGCGGTTTCCTGTCTGAAGGTAGACCCGTTATAATCTCAGGGGCTGACGTAGGTCAGCCCCTTATTTTTTGAGAGGTTAACGTGGCCGTTCATGCTTATTCCGCCCGCCAGCGGCTGTATCATTTACTCTTCGATCAAACCCGACGCTCCGGGCGCCGCTTTGAAGCGTTGTGCGGCATGTTTGCGCTGCTTAGCGTGCTGGTAATATTTATCGAGTCTGGTCTTGGCACGCAATATCATCTGACCTTTGATGAATGGCATATTTTTGTCTGGCTTGAGATTTTTGTTACCGTCGTTTTTACCCTGGAATATTTCCTGCGCATTGCCACCTGGCCGAAACCGCTGAGCTATATTTTCAGCTTTTGGGGCGTCATCGATCTCGCCACTATTCTGCCGCTCTATGTGATGTGGATGTGGCCAGAAATGAGCCTTAATTATGTTTTTGCCTGGCGAGCAATGCGGGCGATCCGTTGTTTGCGTATTCTCAAACTGCTACGGTTTATGCCGTCACTGAATATTTTCTGGGTGGCTATCGTCAGCGCCCGCCATCAGTTAATCCTGTTCTATTCATTTATTGCGATCGTGATGGTGATTTTCGGATCGCTGATGTACCTGATTGAAGGCCCGGAATATGGTTTCACCACCTTAAATGCGTCGGTGTACTGGGCAATCGTCACCATCACAACGGTCGGCTATGGGGATATCACCCCGCATACCCCAATGGGAAGAGTGCTGGCGTCGATCCTTATCTTAATCGGCTACTCGATTATTGCGATACCGACGGGGCTGATTACCACCCATATGACCAGTTCGTTGCAGGAGCGTCGCGCTCGTCGGACGTGCCCCAGCTGTCAGCACACGGCGCATGATAAAAATGCACGCTATTGCAATGCCTGCGGGAGTGAACTGCCGGAGTGACGGGAGAGTGAAAATAAAATGGCAGCCGGTCTGATGAGCGGCTGCCATTTTTTTAGCTGGTGCGGCGAGCGGGGCGCTTATTCACGCCACAGGATATGGCACAGCTTATGATCTTTTTCACGGCACAGCAGAATGCGCGCGAAGATATCATTAATTTCGCCACCATCGGTATCGGCAAGGCCAATCACCACTTCGGCGAAGAAGTCCGGGTTCAGGTCGTAATCGACATGCTCTTCCCAGTCTGCCGCAGGGTCAAACAGCTCGGCACCGCCGCGCTCTTCAAACTGCAGGTTGAACAGAATGACATCCGCCGGATCGAGGTTGTCGACAGCCAGCTCCAGGAAGATGTCATACGCTTGTTCAAGTGTTTCGTCTTCGGTCAGGCGATTGTTTAAATCCATATCCATGATTGCTACCCGTTAAACATCTGATTGGCACGTTTTACAGCAACGGACTGAAGAAGTAAAACAGTCGCTCAGCGATCCGTTGCCACAGCGGACGTTTTAACCACAGCTTCGCATCCAGCAGGCGAGAGCGGGAAATATAATCATCCTGAACGGCCGCCAGATCGCCGCCGAATCCGACGTCATCTATCACCAGAGTGATTTCGAAATTAAGCCACAGGCTGCGCATATCGAGGTTCACCGTACCAACCAGGCTAAGCTCGCCGTCAACCAGAACACTTTTAGTATGCAGCAGACCGCCTTCGAATTGATAAATTTTTACCCCGGCGGCTAGCAGCTCGGTAAAGAAGGCCCGGCTGGCCCAGCCGACCAGCAGCGAATCATTCTTACGCGGCAGGATAATGCTGACGTCGACCCCACGTTGCGCCGCCGTACAGATAGCATGGAGCAGATCGTCGCTGGGTACGAAGTACGGCGTGGTCATGATCAGGTGTTCTTTGGCGGAATAGGCGGCGGTTAGCAACGCCTGATGAATCAGGTCTTCCGGGAAGCCTGGGCCCGAGGCGATAGTGTGGATGGTATGTCCGCTGGCTTCTTCAAAAGGCATGATGTTGAGATCTGGCGGCGGTGGAAGAATGCGTTTTCCGGTCTCAATTTCCCAATCGCATGAGTAGACGATACCCATTGAGGTGGCCACCGGGCCTTCCATACGCGCCATCAAATCAATCCACTGGCCCACACCGGAATCCTGTTTAAAGAAACGCGGATCGACCATATTCATACTGCCGGTGTAGGCAATATAGTTATCAATCATGACCATTTTGCGGTGCTGGCGCAGGTCCATGCGACGCAGAAACACACGCATCAGATTGACCTTCAGCGCTTCGACAACCTCAATCCCGGCATTACGCATCATCGCCGCCCACGGGCTGCGGAAGAAGGCGACGCTCCCGGCCGAATCCAGCATCAGGCGGCAATGCACGCCACGTCGTGCCGCGGCCATTAGTGATTCCGCAACGTTATCGGCCATACCACCAGGCTGCCAGATGTAAAACACCATCTCAATGTTGTGCCGGGCCAGCTGGATATCGCGCATCAGCGCCTGCATCACATCATCCGATTCCGTTAGCAGCTGGAGCTGGTTACCTTTAACACCGGCAATTCCCTGACGGCGTTCGCAGAGCTGGAACAAGGACTCCGCAACCGGGCTGTTATCATCGGCAAAGATATGTTTGCAGGCTTTAAGGTCGTTAAGCCATTTGGCGGTAGAAGGCCACATCGCGCGGGCTCGCTCTGCCCGGCGTTTACCCAGATGCAGTTCGCCAAATGAGAGATAGGCGATAATCCCGACCAGCGGCAGAATATAGATAATGAGTAACCACGCCATTGCGGAGGGAACGGCGCGCCGTTTCATCAATATGCGTAACGTTACACCGGCGATGAGTAGCCAGTAACCAAGAATGACCAGCCAGTTCACTACCGTGTAAAAGGTTGTCATAGATGAAAAATCCTTTTGAATTACTCTATGTCATGAGTTTACGCATCAACATGCATCTGGCAAATAAAAACACAGCGAAAGCGTTGGTCTGCCAGATTCATAGGTTTATAATGTGGACTGTTTTTCACTTGTAGAGTAGTAGCAATGAAGCGTAGTAGAACGGAAGTAGGGCGCTGGCGTATGCTAAGACAGGTGAGTCGCCGTAAGTCCCGCTGGTTGGAGGCCCAATCGCGCCGCAACATGCGCATCCTTTCTATCAGAAAGGAGTTGGTGAAACGACAACGTGGCTCCCTGCTGTTTGTCTTCACTGATTACTGATAGCTGAGTACCGATAAGAAAGGCACCGTTTACGGTGCCTCTGTTCTTTAAACGCCCAACCTGTCTCAGAAAACCTGCTTATAAGGTTTTACTGACACGTTCTGATATACCCCAGCGGCGTTATAAGGGTCATCATTTGCCCATGCTTTTGCCACTTCCAGCGATTCAAACTCTGCAATGACCGTTGAACCGGTAAAGCCAGCCGCGCCAGGTTCATTACTGTCAACTGCCGGCATTGGCCCGGCGGTCAGCAGACGACCTTCATCACGTAATAATTGTAAACGTGCCAGATGGGCAGGGCGAACCGACATGCGTTTTTCCAGAGAATCGGCGATGTCTTCAGCGTAGATAACGTAAAGCACGGCAAGGCTCCTTATCAATAAATTGGCGAATCACGTTAAGTGAATCCACCGTTGACTGCAATGTAAAGATGCGAGTCAGCACGAAAATGTCTGGCCTCAACGCTTTTTTTCCACAAAATGAGGCAAATATTGATGCCAGATAACACGGCTTATTGAATATGATTGCTATTTGCATTTAAAATCAGACCATCATTTTTCAACAGAAACGACTATGAGCGCAATGACCCTTGATTTACCTCGCCGCTTCCCGTGGCCGACGCTGCTGTCCGTGGTTATCCACGGTGCCGTTGTTGCCGGGCTGCTTTACACCTCGGTACATCAGGTTATTGAACGGCCATCGCCCTCTCAGCCCATCGAGATAACCATGGTCGCGCCGGCGGATCTCGAACCGCCTCAGGCAGTACAACCGGTGCCTGAGCCTGTTGTTGAGCCGGAGCCTGAACCTGAACCGGAAGTGGTGCCGGAGCCGCCGAAAGAAGCGCCGGTGGTAATCCATAAACCCGAGCCGAAGCCAAAGCCGAAGCCGAAGCCAAAACCTGAGAAAAAAGTTGAGCAGCCGAAGCGCGACGTGAAGCCGGCAGAACCGAAGGCGGTCTCACCGTTTGAATCGACGAATACCGCACCGGCGCGTACCCAGCCGAGCACCGCGACGGCAAACGCTAAGCCTACGCTGACGGCGCCGAGCGGCCCGAGAGCATTGAGCCGAAACCAACCAGCATACCCGACACGTGCCCAGGCGCTGCGTATTGAAGGTTCAGTTCGCGTTAAATTTGATGTGACCCCGGATGGGCGGATTGATAACGTGGAAATTCTCTCCGCACAGCCGGCGAATATGTTTGAACGTGAAGTCAAAAACGCGTTGCGTAAATGGCGCTACGAGCCGGGCAAACCGGGCACCGGCGTGACGATGACCATCAAATTCCGCTTGAAAGGGGTGGAAATCAGTTAACCGCGCAGTTCACCAAAAAGAAGGCCCCTATGGGGCCTTTTCCAGTAACACGTCATCCAGCGCTTTTTGCACCACCACCAGGTGCTGCCCGCCGAACAAAATCGCCCGGTTCAACAGCGTGTAAAGCTGGTAGACCGGCTGGCGGTCGAGGAACCCTGAAGGTAGCGGTGAAACCGACTGATAGCCATCGTAGATTTGCGGCGGCTGTTCCGGATGCAGCGGCAGCATGGCAAGGTCGCACTCTCTGTCGCCCCAGTAACAAGCGGGGTCGAAGATATAGGGGCCGTTTGGCCCAAGCGCGCAGTTACCTGACCACAAATCACCGTGCAGCAGCGACGGTTGAGGCTGGTGATTGCTGAGACGCTGTTGCACATGATCGACAATCGTATCGATGTCGCCAAAGTTGAGCCCTTTTTCGGCGGCCAGCTCCAGCTGCCAGCCGATGCGCTGTTCGGCAAAAAATGTCGACCAGCGGCGTTGCCAGGCGTTGGGCTGCGGCGTGGTGGAAAGATCGTTATCAAAATCCAGCCCGAACTGTGGCTGATCGCTCCACTGATGCAGGTGCGCAATTTGCTGTCCGAGCAAAAAGGCGTTGTGCGCATCCAGCGGGCGAGGGGGCAGAAACTCCATCACCACAAAGCTGTAATCGCGATCGCTGCCGACGGCATAAACCTGCGGGACGCTAACGGTGTTACTGCGCGACAACAGTTCCAGTTGGTCGGCTTCGGCGGTAAAGATAGGCAGCAATTCACGTTCATCACATTTGACAAAGTAATCTCGCCCACCGAAACGCAGATGCCAGGCTGCGTGAATTTCACCACCGGGTAGTTCATTGCGCAGTTCGATTTCAGCTGCTTCAGTGTGCCAGTCGCTTAACAAATTACTGATAGCTTGCCACATGCTGTCTCTCCCCTTGATTTCCACCATTTCATAAGGTTAGCTCATAACCCCGGTGTAAAATTCGAACTGACGCACAACTGGTGCTTTCCGCTGCGCTAATCGCACTTATTGAGCTTTCAACCACGCATCAAATGTGGTCACCGTAACGTCAACGGGGCGATCGAGCGCGGTTTCCGCCAGTCCGGCACACAGCGCTTTGACCTCATCCGCGGTTTGAACAGAGATCATGCCGAAGGTGTTGGTGCCCAGCTCATGGACCTTTCCGTTCTCATCATTGAGCACCAACGTGAATCCTGCACGGGTGAGGTGATTACTAAGTTCGTTAATTTCGGTTAGCGTCTCTTCCTGAAAGTTAACCGTTGCGACGTGAGTAACAATTTCTGTGCTCATTTTTCACCCTGTTGTAATCCATGAAATTTTTAGCATAGACCAAGATGATGATTTGGCGACTCCCTCTGCACGAGCAGAGGGAAGGGGAATTAGCGGCCGCAGAGGTAACGGTAGATTTTTTGCGTGTTTTCCAGCGAGCACAACCGGGTACCCTGGTTGATGGTGGCGGCGCTGCCGGCGGAGACGCCGAAGCGAACCATGTCTGCCAGACTGGCATTTTCAGCCAGACGTAGGGTCATAGCGCCGACCATGCTGTCTCCGGCGCCGACGGTGCTTTGACTTTTCATCGGCGGCGGTACGACATGAACACTACCGTTGGCATCAACACCCAGCGCTCCCTGTGGACCGAGCGACACCACCACCCGGTGTGCTTTACCAGAGTGGATCAACTCTTCCGCGGCCTGGCGCACATCATCCGGCTGGCTGAGATCGCGTTGGACCAACGCGCTGAGCTCTTTTTGGTTGGGCTTGACCAGCTCGATATTCCCGACTGTTAGCGCAGCCGCCAGCGCGTCGCCGGAGCTATCAATAATGCAGCGCAGCCCGTGCTGCTGCGCGTTTTTTACCAGCTGGGTCAGGTCATCAACGTTAATTCCCGGCGGAAGGCTGCCGCTGACCACCAGCAATGAGCCCGGTTCGATAGCCAGCACTTTTTCTTCCAGGCGTTGGAACTCCTCTGGCGTTATGGCAGCGCCTGGCATGACAAAACGGTACTGTTCGCCGCTGGCGCTGACGTGTACATGCAGGTTTTGCCGTGTCCAGTCCTGGGCTTCGATGGTGTCAACCGGGACATGTTCGCTTTCCAGCAGGGCGGTGAGGTGCTCTCCGGTGGCGCCGCCGGCCGGATAAATCGCCGTCGCTGCACCGCCAAGGAAGGTGATGGCCCGCGCGACATTAATGCCGCCACCGCCGGGTTCGAAAACCGGTGCGCTGCAACGAAGTTTACCTTCAGGGTAGATTTGCGGGGTCAGCGTGGCGCTGTCGAGCGAGGGGGCCAGCGTAAGCGTATAAATTTTGGTCATCCAGGTTCCTCCATGATACGAATTTAGCTGCTTTGGTTTTAAGCATGGCACTTCTTGTCAGGAAGGGGAAGCGGTGGCAGGTGGTGTTTTGTAAAGCGCTATTTATTTTTATCATTATGAAATAAAGATTGTTCTGAGAGCCGTCTTATTCAAAAAATGAAATAGTAATTGATTGCTATGTTAATCGTGCTTTTTTATAATTCTCTGCCTTTCATTGGACCTGCAAGATACAAAAAATCATTCAAGATGCGTCGAGGCGGCAAGGAAAGATTTACCTCCGGGAGCACAGCACATGCTGTGATAGAGGAAGTCTTAGTGGCGCCAGCAAAGAAGTAGCCTGAAGGATGACGCGTATAGCGATCCTTGCGAAAGTTTCCGGGACCCAGCGGGTCTCTCTTTTTGTTGTACGGACTCTAAATTAAATGAAGCTTTTGATGACAGTACCCGCAGCGGCATTGCTGGCGGGGGGGCTCTTTGCGTCTATGCACGCACTGGCCGATGATTCCGTTTTTACTGTTATGGATGACCCTTCCACTGCCAAAAAACCTTTCGAAGGTGCTGTTAACGCCGGTTATCTGGCGCAGTCCGGAAATACGAAAAGTTCTTCAATGACTGCGGATTCAACACTCACCTGGTACGGCAATACGACCGCATGGTCGCTGTGGGGTAATGCCAGCAACACCTCGTCGAACGACCAGCGCTCTTCCGAGAAGTATGCGGTTGGGGGTCGTAGTCGTTATAACCTGACCGACAGCAACTATGTCTTTGGTCAGGCCAGCTGGTTGACTGACCGCTATAACGGTTATCAGCAGCGCGATGTATTAACTGCAGGTTACGGTCGTCAGATCCTCAACGGCCCGGTCCACAGCCTGCGTTTTGAATTCGGTCCTGGCGTACGCTATGACGAGTATACCGACGGTGACAATGATACTCAGCCGCTGGGCTATGCGTCCGGTACCTGGGCCTGGCAGATGACGGATAACACCAAATTCACTCAGGGTGTATCGGTCTTTGGCGCTCAGGACACGACGCTGAACTCGGAAAGTGCATTAAACGTCGCGATCAATGCGCATTTTGCACTGCGGGTTGCCTACAATCTGACCTGGAACTCCGAGCCGCCGGCATCGGCGCCAGAGCACACCGATCGTCGCACCACGCTGTCGCTAGGTTATAAAATGTAATATATTTCAGGCCGGTAAATCCGGCCTGAATGTTTTAAAATTAGCAATAAGTGACATTATTATTTTTGGTCTTCAGTTTTGTTTTTTATAAAAAGAAAATAGCCTCCATACTTTCTCCATAATCGGTTTTTTCGACACGCCTCCTGACAAGTTTTACGTTAATTTGACACAAATAGCTAAATATTGGCTCGGACAAAGTTGTGATCTGGATCTATACTGTGGTTTATCGACAGAGATGAATGCTTTGCCGAAAAACCTTAAGTAAATAAGAGAACCACCATCATGAAAAATAGCAAAATCGCAATGGCGACTGCCGTGCTGTGCACCCTGTCGTTTGGCGCATTCGCCGCCGATCAGGTTCCTCCGTCAGGCGCTACCGAACATACACAAATTGGCATTGCCAAAGCGACGGATGTCGAAGCGGGTTCTAATATTGCTCCCGGTTCACAATCAACCGGTCACACTATGGATGATGCTTTTAATGTGCATACTCTTGTTGCCGGTGAGTGGTCCTGATATTTCGCCTGTACATCGCGTATATTAAATTCAGGAAATATAAAGCCGGGTAAAGATGTACCGGTTTATTTCCCGAGTTTTGCTCCAAAGTCATTTATGTTTCTCCTGAATCCCATGCCTGATTATTTTAATGACGGCAGCGTGGTTTCATGTTTATCCCCTGACGAATGACCCCATCGTTTTTTATCCACCCCCCTTGTTTTATCAATCATTGCAACCATTTATCCTGTTCAGACTTTTAACCCGCAGAAATGATGTGTAGACTAAAGGTCGGTGTTATCAACAGGCGGCTACAGGTGGGAACGGTTCGGTAAACGGGCGTCCTCATATTTCGCAGAGTGAAGCGGGAGCTGTGCTACAACTTGTTGATAATTATGATTATATTGTTTTGTATGTGCTCTTTCGTGTGGGGCACCACTGCAAATAAGGACATAAAATGCCTGTAATTACGCTTCCTGATGGCAGCCAACGCCATTTTGACCACGCAGTCAGCCCGCTGGATGTTGCTCTGGATATCGGTCCAGGCCTCGCGAAAGCGACTATCGCCGGACGTGTTAATGGTGAGCTGGTTGATGCCTGCGACCCTATCGAAAACGATGCAACCCTCTCTATCATCACCGCTAAAGATGAAGATGGTCTGGAGATCATTCGTCACTCCTGCGCGCATCTGTTAGGTCACGCGATCAAGCAACTGTGGCCCAATACCAAAATGGCTATCGGCCCGGTTATCGACAACGGCTTCTATTATGATGTCGACCTCGACCATACGCTGACCCAGGAAGATATCGACGCGCTCGAAAAACGTATGCACGAGCTCGCCGAAAAGAACTACGACGTCATCAAGAAGAAAGTCAGCTGGCACGAAGCGCGTGAAACCTTCGTCAAGCGTGGCGAAACCTATAAAGTTTCAATTCTTGATGAAAACATCGCCCATGATGACAAGCCTGGCTTGTACCATCACGAAGAATATGTCGATATGTGCCGTGGACCGCACGTACCGAACATGCGTTTCTGCCATCACTTCAAACTGATGAAAACCGCAGGCGCGTACTGGCGTGGCGATAGCAACAACAAGATGCTGCAGCGTATTTACGGCACCGCATGGGCCGATAAAAAAGCGCTTAACGCGCATCTGCTGCGTCTGGAAGAAGCATCTAAGCGTGACCACCGTAAGATCGGTAAGCAACTCGACCTGTATCATATGCAGGAAGAAGCACCGGGAATGGTGTTCTGGCATAATGACGGCTGGACTATCTTCCGCGAACTGGAAACTTTCGTACGTTCTAAACTGAAAGAGTACCAGTATCAGGAAGTGAAAGGCCCGTTCATGATGGACCGCGTGCTGTGGGAAAAAACTGGGCACTGGGACAACTACAAAGATGCGATGTTCACCACCTCTTCCGAGAACCGTGAATACTGCATCAAGCCGATGAACTGCCCGGGTCACGTACAGATCTTTAACCAGGGTCTGAAATCGTACCGCGATCTGCCGTTGCGTATGGCAGAGTTCGGTAGCTGCCATCGAAACGAGCCGTCGGGTGCACTGCATGGCCTGATGCGCGTACGTGGCTTCACACAGGATGATGCACACATCTTCTGTACTGAAGATCAGGTACGTGATGAAGTAAACGCTTGTATTCGTATGGTCTACGATATGTACAGCACTTTTGGCTTCGAGAAAATCGTCGTCAAACTCTCAACTCGTCCGGAAAAACGTATCGGTAGTGACGAGACCTGGGATCGTGCTGAGGCGGATCTGGCAGTCGCGCTGGAAGAAAACAATATCCCGTTTGAATATCAACTGGGTGAAGGCGCATTCTACGGTCCGAAAATTGAATTTACATTGTATGACTGCCTCGATCGTGCATGGCAGTGCGGTACTGTGCAGCTGGACTTCTCCCTGCCGCAGCGTTTAAGCGCCTCTTATGTTGGCGAAAGTAACGAGCGTCAGGTCCCGGTAATGATTCACCGTGCCATTCTTGGTTCACTGGAGCGCTTCATCGGCATCCTGACCGAAGAGTTCGCCGGCTTCTTCCCAACCTGGCTTGCGCCGGTGCAGGTTGTAGTGATGAATATTACTGATTCTCAGTCTGAATACGTTAACGAATTGACCCGTAAACTACAAAATGCGGGTATTCGGGTAAAAGCGGACTTGAGAAATGAGAAGATTGGCTTTAAAATCCGCGAGCACACTTTACGTCGTGTCCCGTATATGCTGGTCTGTGGCGACAAAGAAGTCGAAGCCGGCAAAGTTGCGGTGCGTACCCGTCGTGGTAAAGACCTCGGCAGCATGGACGTAAACGAAGTGATCGAAAAGCTGCAACAAGAGATTCGCAGCCGCAGTCTTCAACAACTGGAGGAATAAGGTATTAAAGGCGGAAAACGAGTTCAAACGGCACGTCCGAATCGTATCAATGGCGAGATTCGCGCCCTGGAAGTTCGCTTAACAGGTCTGGAAGGTGAGCAGCTGGGTATTGTGAGTCTGAGAGAAGCTATCGAAAAGGCTGAAGAGGCCGGAGTAGATTTAGTTGAAATCAGCCCTAACGCCGAACCGCCAGTTTGTCGTATTATGGACTACGGCAAGTTCCTTTATGAAAAGAGTAAGTCTTCTAAGGAACAGAAGAAGAAGCAAAAAGTTATCCAGGTTAAGGAAATTAAATTCCGACCTGGTACCGATGATGGCGACTATCAGGTAAAACTCCGCAGCCTGATTCGCTTTCTGGAAGATGGCGATAAGGCCAAGATCACGCTGCGTTTCCGCGGTCGTGAGATGGCCCACCAACAGATCGGTATGGAAGTGCTTACGCGCGTCCGTGACGATCTGAGTGAACTGGCAGTAGTCGAATCCTTCCCAACGAAGATCGAAGGCCGCCAGATGATCATGGTGCTCGCTCCTAAGAAGAAACAGTAAGGCCTTCAAGTAGCAATGTCTGTGGAGCCTTTTAGGTTCCGCAGCTGTTGTTCGCCTACGTTTCGTTTATTAACAATGCGAAGTGGAAGTTATTAAAATGCCAAAAATTAAGACCGTACGCGGTGCTGCTAAGCGCTTCAAAAAAACCGGTAAAGGTGGTTTTAAGCACAAGCACGCTAACCTGCGTCACATTCTGACCAAAAAAGCTACCAAGCGTAAACGTCACCTGCGTCCGAAAGCCATGGTTTCCAAAGGCGATCTGGGCCTGGTAATCGCGTGCCTGCCGTACGCATAAGTCGTTAACCCTTTTAACTTTTTAATTAGAATAGATACAGGAGAGCACATATGGCTCGCGTAAAACGTGGTGTAGTTGCCCGTGCACGTCACAAGAAAATTTTGAAACAAGCTAAAGGCTACTACGGTGCGCGTTCTCGCGTATACCGCGTTGCCTTCCAGGCTGTTATCAAAGCTGGTCAGTACGCTTATCGTGACCGTCGTCAGAAAAAGCGTCAGTTCCGTCAACTGTGGATTGCGCGTATCAACGCAGCAGCACGTCAGAACGGTATTTCTTACAGCAAATTCATCAACGGCCTGAAAAAAGCCTCTGTTGAAATCGACCGTAAGATCCTGGCTGACATCGCCGTATTCGACAAATTAGCGTTCACCGCGCTGGTCGAAAAAGCGAAAGCAGCTCTGGCATAAGCCAGTTGAAAGAGGGAGCTTGTCTCCCTCTTTTTGTTTATGCCCGTCTTAGAATTATTTCGGGCATAACCCTATCAGAAGATTGACTTTTATTGCTGTAAGCTTTTCAATACAGCTCTGACGTTTAGTTCCTGACAAGGTAATGCAAGCATGAATGCTGCTATTTTCCGCTTCTTTTTTTACTTTAGCACCTGAATCCAGGAGGCTAGCGCGTGAAAGATGAAACGGAAAACAGCGCCAGAAAGCCTCCCACTGTGGAGGCTTTTTTCGTATATGAACCCGTTCATGCTATTTCAAGCTGCAGGGGCGTTAGTGAGTTTGCGCCTGCGACGACAGAGCTCTTTTTGCCACGTGATGCGCGACGCTGCCTGTAACTCGAAATAGTCAGAACTACATAATGACCATAACCGGTGTCTGCACCGACATAATGAGGAAAACCATGTCACATCTCGCAGAGCTGGTTGCCAGTGCGAAGGCAGCCATTAATGAGGCATCAGATGTTGCCGCGCTGGACAACGTCCGCGTGGAATACCTGGGTAAGAAAGGGCATCTGACCCTTCAGATGACCACCCTGCGTGAGCTGCCGCCAGAAGAGCGTCCGGCCGCTGGTGCGGTCATCAACGAAGCGAAAGAGCAGGTTCAGCAGGCGCTTAACGCGCGTAAAGCTGACCTGGAAGGCGCCGCGTTGAACGCCCGCCTCGCCGCTGAGACCATCGACGTCTCTTTACCGGGGCGCCGTATTGAAAACGGTGGCCTGCATCCGGTAACCCGCACCATCGACCGTATCGAGAACTTCTTCGGTGAGCTGGGCTTTACCGTGGCGACCGGTCCGGAAATCGAAGATGATTACCACAACTTTGATGCGCTGAATATTCCGGGTCACCACCCGGCTCGTGCCGATCACGACACCTTCTGGTTTGATGCCACGCGTCTGCTGCGTACCCAGACCTCTGGCGTGCAGATCCGCACCATGGAAAACCAGCAGCCGCCGATCCGTATCATTGCCCCGGGCCGTGTCTATCGTAACGACTACGACCAGACCCACACCCCAATGTTCCACCAGATGGAAGGCCTGATTGTTGACACCAACATCAACTTCACCAACCTGAAAGGGACGCTGCACGACTTCCTGAATAACTTCTTTGAAGAAGACCTGCAGATTCGTTTCCGCCCGTCCTACTTCCCGTTCACCGAACCGTCCGCGGAAGTCGACGTGATGGGTAAAAACGGTAAGTGGCTGGAAGTACTTGGCTGCGGCATGGTGCACCCGAACGTCCTGCGTAATGTCGGCATTGACCCGGAAGTCTATTCCGGCTTCGCCTTCGGGATGGGGATGGAGCGTCTGACGATGCTGCGCTACGGCGTGACCGATTTACGTGCGTTCTTCGAAAACGATTTGCGTTTCCTCAAACAGTTTAAATAAGGGCAGGACAGAATAATGAAATTCAGTGAACTGTGGTTACGCGAGTGGGTGAACCCGGCGATCGACAGCGAAGCGCTGGCGAACCAGATCACCATGGCTGGTCTGGAAGTTGACGGCGTTGAGCCGGTAGCGGGTGCGTTTAATGGCGTGGTAGTTGGTGAAGTGGTTGAGTGCGGCCAGCACCCGAATGCTGACAAACTGCGGGTGACCAAAGTCAACGTCGGTGGCGAACGGCTGCTGGACATCGTCTGCGGCGCGCCAAACTGCCGTCAGGGTCTGAAAGTTGCGGTGGCGACGATCGGTGCCGTACTGCCGGGCGACTTCAAAATTAAAGCGGCAAAACTGCGTGGCGAGCCGTCTGAAGGGATGCTGTGCTCGTTCTCCGAGCTCGGTGTTTCCGACGATCATAGCGGTATTATCGAACTGCCGGCAGATGCGCCGATTGGTACCGATATCCGTGAATACCTGAAGCTCGACGATAACACCATCGAAATCAGCGTCACGCCGAACCGCGCTGACTGCTTAGGTATCATCGGCGTGGCCCGTGATGTGGCCGTGCTGAATAAATTCCCGCTGAACGCGCCGGAGATCGCACCGGTCGCGGCGACCATTGCCGATACGCTGCCAATCAGTGTCGAAGCGCCGGACGCCTGCCCGCGTTATCTGGGCCGCGTGGTGAAAGGTATCAACGTTAAAGCGCCGACGCCGCTGTGGATGAAAGAGAAGCTGCGTCGCTGCGGCATTCGTTCTATCGATGCGGTCGTTGACGTGACCAACTATGTGCTGCTCGAGCTGGGCCAGCCGATGCACGCGTTCGACTGCGACCGTATTGACGGCGGCATCGTCGTGCGTATGGCGAAAGAGGGCGAGAAGCTGGTACTGCTGGATGGCAGTGAAGCCAAACTCGATACCGACACTCTGGTGATTGCCGACCATCACAAAGCGCTGGCAATGGGCGGCATCTTTGGCGGCGAACACTCTGGCGTCAATGATGAAACCCAGAACGTGCTGCTGGAATGTGCTTTCTTCAGCCCGCTGTCAATCACCGGTCGCGCACGTCGTCATGGCCTGCACACTGACGCCTCTCATCGCTATGAGCGTGGTGTTGATTCCGCGCTGCAGTATAAAGCAATGGAACGCGCAACCCGTCTGCTGATCGACATCTGCGGCGGCGAAGCCGGCCCGGTCATCGACGTGACCAACGAAGCGGCCTTGCCGAAGGCAGCGACCATTACGCTGCGCCGCAGCAAGCTCGATCGTCTGATCGGCCATCATATTGATGATGCGCAGGTCAGCGACATCCTTACCCGTCTGGGCTGTGAAGTGACAGCAGGCAACGGCGAATGGCAGGCGGTGGCGCCGAGCTGGCGTTTCGATATGGAAATCGAAGAAGATCTGGTGGAAGAAGTCGCCCGGGTCTACGGTTATAACAATATTCCTGATGAGCCGGTGCAGGCGGGGCTGATTATGGGCACCCACCGCGAAGCCAATCTGTCGCTGAAACGTGTAAAAACGATGCTCAACGACAAAGGCTATCAGGAAGTGATTACCTACAGCTTCGTTGATCCGAAAGTACAGCAGCTGATTCACGCAGGTGAAGAAGCACTGATTCTGCCAAGCCCGATCTCCAGCGAAATGTCGGCTATGCGCCTGTCGCTGCTGACCGGCCTGCTGGGAACGGTGGTCTATAACCAGAACCGTCAGCAAAGCCGTGTGCGTATCTTTGAGAGCGGTTTACGCTTCGTACCTGATACTCAGGCGCCGCTGGGGATTCGCCAGGATGTGATGCTGGGCGGTGTTATCTGCGGTAACCGCAATGATGAGCACTGGAATCTGGCAAAAGAGACCGTCGATTTCTATGATTTAAAAGGCGATCTGGAATCCGTTCTGGACCTGACCGGTAAATTAGCCGACATCGAGTTCCGTGCAGAAACGCACAGCGCCCTGCATCCGGGCCAGTCAGCAGCGATTTATCTGAAAGGTGAACGTATTGGTTTCATTGGGGTTGTTCACCCGGAACTGGAACGTAAACTGGATTTGAACGGCCGTACTTTAGCCTTCGAACTGGAGTGGAACAAGCTCGCAGACCGCGTGGTGCCTCAGGCGCGCGAGGTTTCACGTTTCCCGGCGAACCGCCGCGATATCGCTGTTGTAGTAGCTGAAAACGTACCTGCAGCTGATGTTTTGACCGAGTGTAAGAAAGTTGGCGTAAATCAGGTAGTTGGCGTAAACTTATTTGACGTGTACCGTGGTAAAGGTGTGGCGGAAGGCAGTAAAAGCCTTGCGATTAGCCTAATCCTTCAGGATACCAGCCGTACACTCGAAGAAGAGGAGATTGCCGCTACCGTCGCCAAATGTGTAGAGGCATTAAAAGAGCGATTCCAGGCATCATTGAGGGATTGAACCTATGGCGCTTACAAAAGCTGAAATGTCAGAATATCTGTTTGATAAGCTTGGGCTTAGCAAGCGGGATGCCAAAGAACTGGTAGAGTTGTTTTTCGAAGAGGTTCGTCGTGCTTTGGAAAACGGAGAACAGGTTAAACTCTCCGGGTTCGGCAACTTCGATTTGCGGGATAAAAACCAACGCCCGGGTCGTAACCCGAAAACGGGGGAAGATATTCCCATTACAGCCCGGCGTGTGGTGACCTTCAGACCCGGTCAGAAACTGAAAAGCCGTGTCGAAAACGCTTCGCCCAGAGAAAAATAATCTGAACTAACTAAAAAGGCCGCTTTTGCGGCCTTTTTCTTTTGCATTGAAAGTTAAGGCGTTACGGCCGTTATCATCACTTCGACCAGAATGTCCGGGCGCGCCATCTCGGCCTGCACCGCCGCCCGTGCCGGGCTGTGACCTTCCGGCAACCATGCAACCCACTCCTCATTAAAACCGGCAAAATCTCGCGCCATATTCTTTAGCCACACCTGCGCGGAAAGCAGATGGCGATTGTCGCTCCCGGCCTCAGCCAGCAACACGTCAATTTTCGCTAACACTTCCCGGGTCTGTAGCCGGATATCCTGGTCGCTGCTTATCGGGGTTTGCCCGGATAAAAAAATCAGATCGCCATAGCCGACGCTGGCGGAAAGTCGGGGCTGCGGGTGGTTACGTTGGATGGTCATACGGCGTGTTCCCATGTCAGACCTGCCAGAGAAATAGCAGGGTTATCGTCGTTGAGCAGGGCGGCAAGGACCACCGCGCTGCCGGCAGCTAGGGTGAAGCCAAGGCTCCCCTGACCGAGGTTCATCCACAGATTCTGATAACCGGCACGGCCAAGCAGCGGCGGCCCGGCGGGTGTCGAAGGGCGCATACCGCACCAGGCTTCAGCATCCTCAATGCCCTGTAACTGTGGAAAGCTGCGGGTGACGATCTTTTTGAGCGCCTGGATCCGCTCCGGGCGCAGTTCATCGCCGTCATAGCCAATGTCGACCATCGCCGCAATGCGCAGCCGATCGCCTAAGCGGGCGTAGACCACTTTATGGCCGTAGTCGGTCACGCTGATGTCGGGGGCGATACCGGGTGTGGTCGGGAAGGGCAGGGTCAGACTGTAGCCTTTCAGCGCACACAGCGGCACGCGCACGCCGGTCGTTGCCAGTAGGGGGGCGCAGCCGTTACCCGCCGCGACAATGTACTCATCGCCGACAATAGTTCCCTGACTGGTGTCGACGGAGTGGATACGGCCGCCTTGCTTATTCAACTGTTGCACTTCGCAATGGCTGGTCAGCGTAAAACTGGGGCTGGCGGTCAGCTTGCGAAGCAGCGCCTGGCAAAATTTTTGGCAGTCGGCGGTTTCATCGCCAGGGGAATAAATACCGCCTTGCAGCGCGGAGTGAATGTATTTCAATGCCGGCTCAAGCTGAATACACTCATCGGCATTTAGTGCCTGCTGGTATTGCGGGTTGATACCTTTCGCGGCTTTATTGAAGTCATATGCGCGGCGATGAACAATTAATTTTCCGGAACGCCGCCAGTGAAAGTCGCTCAAATTATCTGCACTCAGCCACTCCTGCATCACCTGACGACTTAATAATGACAGGCGCAGAATATGGTCGCCGTTGACCTTATTGGTCTGGCTGTTACAGGCGCGGAGAAACTGCAGCAGCCAGCGCCATTGATCCGGCGCCATTTTCAAACGCATATTCAGCGGAGAGTCGCTTTTCCCCATCCACTTTATTCCCTGCAAGGGAACGCCACGGTCGGCCAGCGGCGCCACATAACGGTAGCTGAGCTGTCCGCCATTGGCGAAACTGGTCGCCATGCCGGGTTGCGCCTGACGCTCCAGTAATTGAACCTGGTGGCCGCTTTTAATTAACTCATAGGCCGTTGCCAGCCCAATCACTCCGCCGCCGATAATGACAATGCGCTTTTTCATATCCTGATATATCCGCCACTGATAAATACCTGCGCTTTATGTCAAAGCATTTACCGGTGTGGCGCAATTGACTTTTTATTTTCAGGGTATAACTCCAGGTTAATCTCCTGCAGCTGTTGGCGAAGTCGCTTACAGAGAAAATCGACCAGTTTCTGGCTAATGGGGCTGAGAGAAACGTCCGCCCGTCGCAGCAGGCACAGGGGGAGCACCATCGGCGGCTCGATAGGGTGAATCATCGCCGGGTCGAGATTATGCCGGGCGGAAAAAATATCGGTAATGCTGCATCCCATTCCGCGTTTCACGAACTCGGTGGCCATGTAATAGGTTTGCACGTTCAGGCGGGTGGTTAAAAAATCACGGCGGGTGGCGATGGCGGCGGAGAGTGAATGAGGGCCGGGCGAGATCCAGCGCTGCTGGTCAATCTCATCAATCGCCACCGCACCCTGACGGAAATCCCGGTCGATATAGACCAGAGGAACCTCGGCAATCACGGTGGATGTGATCTCCCCTTGCTGAACAGGCTGTAACGTCAGGGCCAGATCGATCTCGCGCAGGTCCAGTTTTTTGACCAGGGTCTCAGTATGTTCGGTACTGAGGGTCATCACCAGATTGCTGTTTTGCTGATAGAAATCGGTGACCAGTTCCGGGACCAGGCTCAGGCCGAGGCTCGGCAGACAGCCAAGGCTGATTTTCGCTCTCGGGTCACGGGCCAGGTTATCGGCGAGCAGACGCAGGTTATCCAGATCCTGATAGATATTCTGGGCTTTCTCGAACAGCGTCAGAGCTTCGCTGCTTGGCAGCAGCTTGCCGCGAACCCGCTGGAAGAGTTGAAAACCCAGCTTTTGTTCGGCGTTTTTGAGCGCCTTACTAGCGGCGGGTTGAGAGATATTAAGCGACTCCGCCGCGCGAGAAAGTGTGCCGCAGGTCATCACGGCGTGGAAGATTTCCAGGTGACGCAGTTTCATGACGAGTTAACTCAGGGTTATAGAGAACAGATAAAAAGTCATTTTCTAATAACAGTAAATTAACATAAATTTAATCCGCGTTCAGCGCACCGTTCACATATTGCGCTGGCTGCGCCGCCGTCAGGCGGATAATCCGATTCTCAGAACATGATCTGTAAACCCTACATACCCCTCAGGCGACAGAGCCAACAACGATAACGAGGGGGGATATTTTCTGAGCAGGTCCGAAACGCCGCCCTGAAATAACGGCCGGTTTGATTGGCAATAAGGAGTTATATGAGTGACTCAACGCTCTCTGGCAAACCGATATCCAGACAAAATATCACCAGAAAAAATATTTTTATTGGCCTGCTGTTAGGGGTGTTTTTATTGACTGCGCTCTGGTGTCACAACCAGCCCGTCGCGGAATTAGGCTTGCTGAGTTTTACGCCGCTGGTCGCATTAGCGGTGCTGTCGATTGTCGGCGTGGATATTGTGCTGGCGGTGATCTCTTCCATTATTATCGCGATGATCATGACCTCTACCAGCCTGCCTGAAATGGGCACGATGCTGGCGAAGTCCACCGGTTCTTTTATCGCCACCGTCGGCCTGATTATTATGCTCGGCGCCGGAGTCGGCGAAGTGGCCACCCGCACCGGTGCGGCGGTGGAACTGGTAAAATTTGTGGTGCATCGCATTGGTCTTTCCAGCCAGACCCGGGTTAAATTTGGCATCGTTATCTCGTCGATCCTGATCTGCGGGGCGTTGGGCACGATGGCCGGCGGCAACGCGATCATTGTGGCGGTGATTATTCCCGTTGCTGCCGCGGTCAGGCTGACGCCGCCGACGGTTGCTGCACTGATGATGACCGCCGGTTCCATCGGCCTTTTTACCGGGCCGTTTACCCCCAGTACCGTGACCATCCTCAAACTCGGGGGGCTGAGCTACCCGGATTACCTGCTATATGTCGGGCTGCCAATGAGTGCCGTCACCCTGCTGGCCGGCTGGGTGATGGCGGGGCGGATTCAGAAAATGACCGAAGGCAAACTGAGTTATGAAGTTGACCTGTCTGAAAAAGTCCAGGAACAAGAGAACCCCGCCGTATCTCGCCGCAAAAAGCTGAGCGCCCTGGCCTTTGCGGCAACGATTATCGTGATGGCGGTGATTGGGGTGGTGATTAAAGCCGGCTTTAGCTTCGCGATTATTGTAATGCTGCTGGTGGCGCTGATCACCGGGCTGGTCGGCGGGCTGCGACCTACGCAGATTTTGCAGGCGCTGTATCATGGCTGCGGTCGCCTGGTGTGGATGTTTATCCTCTACTGGCTGTATAACCCGATTCT
The DNA here is from genome assembly GCF_051131735.1 of Klebsiella sp. B345. NCBI lineage: Bacteria > Pseudomonadati > Pseudomonadota > Gammaproteobacteria > Enterobacterales > Enterobacteriaceae > Klebsiella > Klebsiella sp. B345. Next base: position 846,488 of record NZ_CP180443.1, on the reverse strand, counting down.
TGAGCTGATGGACGGACTTCATGCTTACCAGGGCCTGCTGGATTATACCCAGCCGCTGCTGGAGGGGATCTCGCCGGCCTGGCTGTGCTTCTGTATCTTTGCGTTTAATATTATTGGCCACGTGCCCGGCGCGGCGGTGGCGCAGATGACCTTTACCCATAAAATCTTTGGCCCGATGCTGATGGCTGCCGGAGTGCCGCCGCAGGGAACCACTGCGGTGCTGCTGGCCTCATCGCAGGTTGACTGGTTTGGCCCGTTCCCGTCCTCGGATATGTTTGGTCAGATGGGGCTGGCGCAGTCGACGCATCTCAAATATATGCTTTATAACGGCTGGGCTATCGTTATCGCCAATATTATCCTCTTTGCACTGTTGTTCCAGGTGTTGGTGTAACCGCTCTTCAGACGTTGCGCGGCGCGCCTGAATCTCTGGCGCCGCGCTTCCCGAACCCTCCGCGATAAATGCTGTCGACGGAGGTTTTACTTTTCTCCCCCGGATCCCCACCGTAAAATCAACGGCATCTCTTTCTTGCGTCACGGAAATTATGCTGACTTTTGCTCAGATTCAACAGCGCCGCAGCCGGCGCTGGCTTATTGCTTTACTGCTGTTGCTCCTCGCCATGGTCGTCGTTAGCCTCTGCGCCGGAGAACAATGGATCGGCCCGCAAGAGTGGTTCAGCGCCAAAGGGCAACTGTTTATCTGGCAGATCCGCCTGCCACGTACCGTCGCGGTGTTGCTGGTGGGCGGTGCGCTGGCGCTTTCCGGGGCCATTATGCAGGCGCTTTTTGAAAACCCGCTGGCGGAGCCGGGGTTGCTTGGGGTCTCTAACGGCGCCGGGGTCGGGTTAATTGCCGCGGTATTGCTGGGGAAAGGCTATCTACCGGGCTGGGCGTTGGGGCTGTGCGCCATTGCCGGCGCGCTGCTGATCACCTTTATTCTGCTGCGTTTTGCCCGCCGCCATCTTTCAACCAGCCGCCTGCTGCTGGCGGGGGTGGCGCTGGGGATCATCTGTAGCGCGCTGATGACCTGGGCAGTCTACTTTTCGACCTCCTTCGACCTGCGTCAGCTGATGTACTGGATGATGGGCGGGTTTGGCGGCGTGGACTGGCAGCAGCTCTGGCTGATGCTGGCGCTGCTGCCGGTGCTGGTCTGGGGATGCCTGCAGTCGCAAGCGCTGAATCTTCTGGCGCTGGGTGAAGTCTCGGCCCGTCAGCTGGGTCTGCCGCTGTGGCTGTGGCGGCGGCTGCTGGTGGTCGCGACCGGCTGGCTGGTAGGGGTGAGCGTGGCGCTGGCGGGGGCCATTGGCTTCATTGGCCTGGTTATCCCTCATATTCTGCGACTCTGTGGATTAAGCGATCACCGCGTTCTGCTGCCTGCCTGCGTGCTCGGCGGCGCCAGCGCGCTGTTAGGCGCGGATATTATTGCCCGCCTGGCGCTGTCGGCGGCGGAACTGCCGATCGGGGTCGTTACCGCGACGCTGGGGGCGCCGGTCTTTATCTGGCTGTTACTGAAATCTGTCCATTCACATTAAGCAAAAATGCTTGAGTACGCTGGCGCAGCGCGGGCCGCCGCGCCAGCACAGGGGTTACCAGCCCTGGATGGCATCGCCTTTATAGACTTCCATCGCTTTATCCGCGACTTCTTTGGTCTGGAAGGCTGCGGTCAGCTCCTGAATCTTCTTGCTGTCTTTGTTGTCTTCGCGAGAGACGATAGCATTGACATACGGCGAGTCTGGCCCTTCCATAAACAGGCCGTCACGAGCGGCAGAAAGCCCCGCCTGCGCCGAGAAGTTGGTGTTGATAATCGACAACGCGACGTTCGGGTCGTCCAGCGTACGGGTCAGCTGCGGGGTGTCCACCTCAACAATTTTCAAATGTTTCGGGTTATCGATGATATCCAGCGAGGTTGGCAGATAGCCGACGCCGTCTTTGAGCTTAATTAAGCCCTGCGCCTGTAACAGCAGCAGGCTGCGGCCCAGCGTAGTGGTTTCATTGGAGATAGACACCGTCGCGCCATCCGGGAGCTCGTTGAGGTTTTTAATTTTGCGTGAGTAGGCGGCGATCGGGAAGACAAAGGTCTTGCCGACGACAGCAAACTTGTAGCCACGCTCTTTTGACTGTGCCTCGAGGTATGGCAGCGTCTGGAAGGCGTTAGCATCCACATCTTTATTATTTAACGCTTCGTTAGGCAGCACGTAATCATTGAAGGAGATCACCTCGACATCGAGGTTGTATTTTTCCTTCGCAACCTGCTCAACGACCTTCCAGATAGCTTCATCCGGACCGGTGTTGATCGCCACTTTCACCTTGTTGTTATCGTCAGGAGAGCAGGCCGATAACAACACCACCGATGCAGCGATTAACACCGAACTTAACAACTTTTTCATCTCAAAAACTCTCTCAAATTAGTCCATAAGAAAATGCTATTACATCCATTTAACACTGTACACTGAATTGCCTGCCGACCATATTGAGAGGAATTCATGTTGCCAGAGGGGCGGTGCGGTGTCACCGATAGCGGATTCAAAGTACAATAGCGCGCCGTGAATCCGCTACAGTAGATAGGGATCACCTTAAACAAAAACCGGTTTTATCGACTGAGGGAAGGCTATGCAACACGATATTCTGAATACGGAAGTCACCACTATCGATGGCGAAAAAACGACGCTGGCGGGCTACGCGGGTCAGGTACTGCTGATCGTGAACGTAGCATCAAAATGTGGTCTGACGCCGCAGTATGAGCAACTGGAAACCTTGCAAAAGGATCTCGAAAACGACGGGTTTACCGTGCTTGGTTTCCCGTGCAACCAGTTCCTGGGCCAGGAGCCGGGGAGCGAAGACGAGATTAAAACCTTCTGCAGCACCACCTACGGCGTGACTTTCCCGCTGTTCAGCAAAATTGATGTCAATGGCGAGCATCGTCATCCGCTGTATCAGAAACTGGTCGATGCAGCCCCCCAGGCCGTGGCGCCGGAAGGCAGCGGTTTCTACGAGCGGATGGCAAGCAAAGGTCGCGCACCGGTCAACAGCAACGACATTTTGTGGAATTTCGAAAAATTCCTGCTCGGTAAAGATGGTCAGGTTATCCAGCGTTTCTCGCCGGATATGACCCCGGACGATCCGCAGCTGGTTGCAGCCATTAAAGGGGCGCTCGCGAAATAATGCCGTTTTTGATGCAGCTTGCAGATGTCGAAGAGGCCGGGCGGCTGGCGCCATTTAGCGCGCAGATCCGCCCGGGAGAAATGGTGCATCTGGTGGGGCCAAACGGCGCCGGTAAAAGCACCTTACTGATGCGCATGGCGGGGCTGAGCAGCGGCCCCGGACAGGTTCTCTTCAATGAACGCCCGCTGACGCAGTGGCCGGCCCAGGAACTCTCCCGGCACCGGGCCTATCTGAGTCAGCACCAGGCGCCGCCCTTCGCCATGCCGGTCTGGCACTATCTGTCGCTGCATCTGCAAAACGGTGTACAAAACGAAGGGCTCGGCACGGTTGCCGCGCAGCTGGGCCTGAGCGACAAGCTTGGGCGCCAGGTCGGCCATCTGTCGGGCGGGGAGTGGCAACGCGTGCGCCTGGCCGCGGTGATCCTGCAGGTTCATCCGCGGGCTAATCCGGCGGGGCAGTTGCTGCTGCTGGATGAACCGATGAACAGCCTTGACGTCGCGCAACAGGCGGCACTCGATCGCGTACTGGCCGGGCTGTGTGAGGCGGGTGTAGCGGTGGTGATGAGCAGTCACGATCTAAACCATACCCTACGGCACGCGCAGCGGGCGTGGCTGATCTGTCGCGGGCAGGCGATCGCCTGTGGTGATACATGCGCGGTATTAACCGAAGAAAACTTAATCGCCGCTTACGACATTCCCTTTGAGCGTATTGCGGTTGCTGGTCATTTTATGCTCGTTGCATCACAGTAGCACGATGCTACCTTGCCAGTGCATTGATAAACCAGCTAAATTATCCTGACGAAATCATAGGGAACAGAGGAATCGTCTGAGATGCGTTTGTGGTTCATTTTATTGACGGCGCTATTTCTGGCTGGCTGTAGCCACCACCGGGCGCCGCCGCCGAATCCGCGGCTGGCAGATTCCATCACCGTTATCGCCAACCTCAACGAGCAGCTGCGCAACTGGCGTGGCGCGCCGTACCGCTACGGCGGTATGTCGCCGCGCGGCGTGGACTGTTCCGGCTTCGTGGTGATGACCTTCCGCGACAAGTTCTCGATGCAGCTGCCGCGTGAAACGCGTGAACAGGCGGAAGTCGGCACCAAAATTGATAAAAGCGACCTGCTGCCGGGGGATCTGGTGTTCTTCAAAACCGGTTCCGGTGACAGCGGGTTGCACGTGGGGATCTACGATACCGATAATCAGTTTATCCACGCCTCTACCAGCCAGGGCGTAACACGTTCTTCACTGGATAACGTCTACTGGAATAAGAAATTCTGGCAGGCACGCAGAATATAGCATCGTGTATGTCTCGTGGATGCAGTGAAAGGGGAAGCGTGAGCTTTCCCTTTTTTTATGTTGATAACCCTGCGGTTCACCCGTGTTAATACCTTGTTGAAGGCACTACACTGGAGGCAGGAGGAACCATGACCCTGTCTTTTACTACCCACTGGCGTGATGAACTGCCGGATTTCTATACTGCGCTCGCGCCCACACCGCTGCACAATGCCCGGCTTATCTGGCATAACCCGGCGCTGGCGCAAACCCTGGGCGTCCCTGATGCTCTGTTCCACCCGGCGCAGGGCGCTGGCGTGTGGGGCGGTGAAACGTTACTGCCCGGCATGTCGCCGCTGGCGCAGGTCTACAGCGGCCACCAGTTTGGCAGCTGGGCCGGGCAACTGGGCGATGGCCGGGGGATCCTGCTCGGCGAGCAGCAATTGCCCGATGGTCGTCGCGTCGACTGGCATCTGAAAGGTGCCGGGCTGACCCCTTATTCACGAATGGGAGACGGGCGGGCCGTACTGCGTTCAACGATTCGTGAAAGTCTGGCATCGGAAGCGATGCATGCGTTAGGGATCCCGACCACCCGCGCCTTAGCCATGGTCACCAGCGACACCCCGGTACAGCGCGAGACCCTCGAGAGCGGGGCGATGCTGATGCGTATTGCCGAGAGCCATGTGCGCTTCGGCCATTTTGAACACTTCTACTACCGCCGCGAGCCGGAGAAAGTCCAGCAGCTGGCGGATTATGTGATCCGCCATCACTGGCCAGAATTGATCGATGAAGCGGATAAATATGTTTTGTGGTTCCGTTACGTTGTCACGAGAACGGCGACGATGATCGCCAGCTGGCAGACGGTAGGCTTTGCCCACGGGGTGATGAATACCGATAACATGTCGATTCTTGGCCTGACCATGGACTATGGCCCTTACGGCTTCCTCGATGACTTCAAACCTGATTTTATCTGCAACCACTCTGATTATCAGGGGCGCTACAGCTTTGAGAATCAACCGGCTGTTGGCCTGTGGAACCTCCAGCGTCTGGCGCAGTCGCTGTCGCCGTTCATTGCGGTTGAGGCGCTGAATGCGGCGCTAGACGGCTATCAGCATGCTTTGCTGACGGTGTATGGCCGTCGTATGCGTGACAAACTGGGTCTGTTTAGCCAACAGAAAGGCGACAACGACCTGCTGGATGGCCTGTTCGCCCTGATGATCCATGAGGGCAGCGATTATACCCGTACCTTCCGAATGCTCAGCGTCAGCGAACAGCACAGCGCCGCTTCGCCGCTGCGTGACGAATTTATCGACCGGGCAGGCTTTGATAGCTGGTTCGAGCGCTATCGTGCGCGTTTGCGTGATGAGCAGATTGATGACGCCCGGCGTCAGCAGCACATGCAGAGTATTAACCCGGCGCTGGTGTTGCGAAACTGGTTGGCACAACGTGCTATTGAGCAGGCGGAACAGGGGGATATGGGGGAACTGGCGCGTCTGCATCAGGTATTAACCCAGCCGTTTAGCGACCGGCAGGACGATTATGTTAACCGTCCACCCGACTGGGGAAGGCATCTCGAGGTTAGTTGCTCAAGCTGATGCCGCGCTACATGCCTTCTCCGCCCGAGTGGCTGGAGAGGGCTTATTTGGTGAGGATCAGTTTTCCCGCATGGGTCTGGCGCAGCAAATAGTGCTGACCGCCGTGTTCAATCACCACCCGGCCTTCTGGCCCGAGCAGCGTGCGGCTGTTTATCTTACGGTCCGTCGGCACCGGGTAAGGGGCATTGTCTTTTGTTTTTTCTGCTGTGGCAGTGTTATCCATTCGCGTCATAGCACCAAAATAAAAATAAAAGCAACAATGATAATCATTATCAGTAATGTTAATTTTCACGGCAAGCGTTATTTGTGAAAACCCTATATTTTGGGGGCGTTAGCGAGGGAATTGCGCGCAACGAGGGGGAAACAGCCCTGCCACAGAGTGGCAGGGACTGGGCAATACAGTAACTACAGGCGGGTGGCGGTCGCGGCGGCCAGTTCGGCCAGCAGACGCTCGCTATCTTCCCAGCTCAGGCAAGGATCGGTGATCGACTGCCCGCGCGTCAGCGGCTGTCCGGCAACCACCTTCTGCGTGCCTTCCAGCAGGAAGCTTTCGGCCATAATGCCGGCAATTGAGGTGGAGCCTGCGCGGATCTGCTGGCAGATATCGGCGCATACCTCCAGCTGACGACGGTGCTGCTTCTGGCAGTTGCCGTGGCTGAAATCCACCACCAGCTGTTCCGGCAGGTCAAACTCGCGCAGCGCCTCGCAGGCAGCGGCAAGATCTTCTGCGTGATAATTCGGCCGTTTACCGCCGCGCATGATGATATGGCCATACGGGTTGCCGCTGGTCTGATAGATGGTCATCTGCCCCTGTTTATCTGGCGACAGGAACATATGGCTGGCGCGAGAGGCGCGAATGGCGTCAACGGCGATGCGGGTGTTGCCATCGGTGCCGTTTTTGAAGCCCACCGGGCAGGAGAGCGCCGAGGCCATTTCACGGTGGATCTGGCTTTCGGTCGTACGCGCGCCAATGGCGCCCCAGCTAATCAGATCGGCAATAAACTGCCCGGTCACCATATCGAGAAACTCGGTTGCGGTGGGCACGCCCAACTCGTTCACCTGCAGCAGCAGCTGGCGTGCCAGTTCGATACCATGGTTCACCCGGTAGCTGCCATTCAGGTCAGGATCTGAAATTAACCCTTTCCAGCCCACTACGGTTCGCGGTTTTTCAAAGTAGGTGCGCATCACGATTTCCAGCTGCGGCTGGTAACGCTCACGCATCTCCTGCAGGCGGCGGGCATAGTCCATCGCCGCCTCGGTATCGTGGATGGAGCAGGGGCCGATGATCACCAGCAGACGGCGATCTTCACCATTAAGGATCTTTTCTATCCGACGGCGGGAGGCGGCGACGTGCGCCGCAACATCGGCAGACACCGGGTGGCGCTGCGCCAGTTCCGCGGGCGTCACCAGGCTTTCAATGCGCGCGGTACGCAATTCGTCTGTTTTATTCATTGGGGTCTCAAAAAATCTGTTTCTTCCGCGGCGAAAATGCCGGGAAGTGATGCGCATCACGATAAACCAATCTCTGCTTATTGCAAGAGCAGGTCATGATCCTGTATAGGCCACGGGTGATAGCATAAACACATTTTATCCAATGCACTAGCTCATTAGTACATTCTTCGATTCAGCCCCATGATGTCCATGATTTTAGTGGCAATTTCTTCAACCGAATAATTGGTACTATTCAGGCAGGGTATTTTATTCTTGCGGTAGAGCGCTTCCACTTCGGTCACTTCCATCCGGCACTGGCGCATCGAAGCATAGCGGCTGTTTTCGCGACGCTCTTCGCGGATAGCGGCGAGGCGCTCCGGGTTGATGGTCAGCCCGAACAGCTTATGCTGTAACGGCTTAAGGGAGGCCGGCAGGATTAAATTATCCATATCGTCGGCGATAAACGGATAGTTTGCCGCCCGGATACCGTACTGCATGGCCAGATAGAGGCTGGTGGGGGTTTTACCGCAACGGGAAACCCCGAGCAGAATCACCTGGGCCTGATCGAGGTTACGTAACGAAATACCGTCATCGTGGGCGAGGGTGTAGTCGATGGCCGCGATACGAGCATCGTATTTATTGAGATTGCCCGGCGTCAGGCCGTGGGTGCGATGAGCGATGGGGGTCGGGTCGAGACGCAGCTCTTGCTGTAGCGGGGCCACCAGCGCCTGCACGATATCCTGACAAAATCCCTCACTTTGCACGATGATATCGCGAATTTCCGGGATCACGATGGAGTAGAATACCAGCGGACGGATACCGCTCTGCTGGTAGATGGTATCAATCTGCTCCTTGACGGCCCGCGCGCGACTGACGTTTTCGACAAACGGCAGGGTAAAGCTGCTGATGGCAACAGGAAATTGCGACATTACCGCATGCCCCAGCACTTCTGCCGTAATGGCAGTACCGTCAGAAATATAAAATACGTGGCGATCTACAGCACTTTCCATTTTTGACCATCCGGTATAAGAAGATTAATTACCTGAAAGTAGATATTAAATTTAAGCATATCCCCCTCGGCTTGTCTCACTTTAAAAATGAAACGGTATTTTTATTTTTAATGAAAAGGATGGTTCAGTTTTCTGTTTTTTCTGGATTCTGTATCAAATTGCAGCAGATTTCAGCAGAATCATTGGCTTAGGTATATTGCTGGAACTGTCCTAAAACAGGAAAAATAATTTGCTTGAACGATTCACCGTTTTTTTCAGCCGCATAAATATGTCAGGATAAATCCCGTAGTTGATCGTGAGTTTTTTATCACTGGTATTAAATCACAAAAGGATTGTCTCGATGTCCAACAATGGCTCGTCACCGCTGGTGCTTTGGTATAACCAACTCGGCATGAATGATGTAGACAGAGTTGGGGGCAAAAATGCCTCCCTTGGTGAAATGATTACGAATCTGTCCGGTATGGGTGTTTCCGTACCGAACGGTTTTGCCACCACCGCTGATGCTTTTAATCAGTTCCTGGACCAAAGCGGTGTTAACCAGCGCATCTATGAGCTGCTGGATGAAACCGACATTGACGACGTTTCCGCATTAGCGAAAGCGGGCGCCCGGATCCGTCAGTGGATCATTGATACGCCGTTCCAGAGCGAGCTGGAAGACGCCATTCGCGATGCTTATCGACAGCTGTCCGCTGACAATGCCGAGGCCTCCTTTGCCGTGCGCTCGTCCGCCACCGCGGAAGATATGCCGGACGCCTCCTTCGCCGGGCAGCAAGAGACATTCCTCAACGTGCAGGGCTTTGATGCCGTGCTCGTCGCCGTGAAGCACGTATTTGCTTCACTGTTTAACGATCGCGCGATCTCCTATCGCGTGCATCAGGGTTATGACCATCGCGGCGTGGCGTTGTCCGCCGGGGTTCAACGGATGGTGCGCTCCGACCTCGCCTCATCCGGCGTCATGTTCTCCATTGATACCGAGTCCGGTTTTGACCAGGTGGTGTTTATTACCTCCGCCTGGGGCCTCGGCGAAATGGTGGTGCAGGGGGCGGTGAATCCGGATGAGTTCTATGTTCACAAACCGACGCTGGCCGCTGGCCGTCCGGCGATCGTGCGCCGTACCATGGGGTCGAAAAAGATCCGCATGATCTACGCGCCGACCCAGGAGCATGGCAAGCAGGTGCGTATCGAAGACGTGCCGCAGGCACAGCGCGACATTTTCTCGTTAACCGATGAGGAAGTGCAGGCGCTGGCCGTCCAGGCGGTACAAATCGAGAAACACTACGGCCGTCCGATGGATATCGAATGGGCGAAAGACGGCCACACCGGTGAGCTGTTTATCGTGCAGGCGCGTCCGGAAACCGTCCGTTCCCGCGGTCAGGTGATGGAGCGCTATACCCTGCATGCGCAAGGTCAGGTAGTGGCTGAAGGCCGCGCCATTGGCCATCGCATCGGGGCGGGTCCGGTTAAGGTGATTCACGATATCAGTGAAATGAACCGTATCGAGCCGGGCGACGTGCTGGTGACCGACATGACCGACCCGGACTGGGAACCGATCATGAAGAAAGCCTCGGCGATCGTCACCAACCGCGGCGGCCGTACCTGTCACGCGGCGATTATCGCCCGTGAGCTGGGGATCCCGGCGGTGGTGGGATGCGGTGACGCGACGGATCGCATTCAGGAAAACCAGAACGTGACCGTCTCCTGCGCCGAAGGTGACACCGGCTACGTCTATGCCGAGCTGCTCGACTTCAGCATTAAGAGCTCCAGCGTTGGTGAAATGCCGGACCTGCCGCTGAAGATCATGATGAACGTCGGCAACCCGGATCGTGCATTTGACTTCGCCTGTCTGCCAAACGAAGGCGTGGGTCTGGCGCGTCTGGAATTTATTATCAACCGGATGATTGGCGTTCACCCGCGTGCGCTGCTGGAGTTTGATGACCAGGAGCCGACGCTACAGAACGAAATCCGCGAGCTGATGAAAGGCTACGACTCACCGAGAGAGTTCTACGTCGGTCGCCTGACCGAAGGGATCGCTACCCTCGGCGCGGCGTTCTATCCGAAGCGCGTGATCGTTCGTCTCTCTGACTTTAAATCTAACGAATACGCCAACCTGGTCGGCGGCGAGCGTTATGAGCCGGAAGAAGAGAACCCGATGCTTGGCTTCCGTGGCGCCGGTCGTTACGTCTCCGATAGCTTCCGCGATTGCTTCGCCTTGGAGTGTGATGCGGTTAAGCGCGTGCGTAACGATATGGGGCTGAGCAACGTCGAAATCATGGTGCCGTTCGTGCGTACCGTTGCCCAGGCGAAAGCGGTGGTTGAAGAGCTGGCGCGTCAGGGGCTTAAGCGCGGTGAGAACGGCCTGAAAATCATTATGATGTGCGAAATCCCATCGAATGCGTTACTGGCCGATCAGTTCCTTGAGTATTTTGACGGCTTCTCTATCGGTTCGAACGATATGACGCAGCTGGCGCTGGGCCTGGACCGCGATTCCGGCGTGGTTTCTGAGCTGTTTGATGAACGTAACGACGCGGTGAAAGCGCTGCTGTCGATGGCGATTCGCGCGGCGAAGAAACAGGGTAAATATGTCGGCATTTGCGGGCAGGGCCCGTCAGACCATGAAGATTTTGCCGCGTGGCTGATGGATGAAGGGATCGACAGTCTGTCCCTCAACCCGGACACCGTTGTGCAAACCTGGCTTGGCCTGGCTGAACTGAATAAATAAGTCCTGCGTTAAAACCACAAAATCCTTGTCAGTAATGACGGGGATTTTTTTATTTTCGCTTCCTGGTTCATATCTGCATATTTGCAGTCAGTCACATAAACAGAAAAAAACAAAATATCGTAATCACGCAGTGAATTTCGACAATTGTTGCCTTGCCGGACATTCTCAATACTGATAGCGCGTCATCGGATTCTGATACTAACGACTTAGTGAAAACGCTATCTTGCGTGGAAGGATAATAATGACTATCTCCTCTGTATTGACGATAAAAAATAAAATTGGTTACGGCCTTGGCGATATGGCCAGCGCGCTGGTGTGGCAAACCGCCACGTTGTTTCTGGCCTATTTTTATACCGACGTTTTTGGTCTGCCAGCGGCGATTATGGGCACGATGTTTTTAGTCGTGCGGGTGGTGGATGCCGTGGTCGATCCCTGTATTGGCGCGCTGGTAGATCGCACCCAGACCCGTCACGGACGCTTTCGTCCCTGGCTGCTGTGGTTTGCGATTCCCTTTGGTGTCAGTTGCATCATCACCTTTTATGTTCCTGACGTCGGCGAAACCGGAAAAATCATCTACGCCTGCCTGACCTACACCATTCTGAGCTTTATATATTCGGCAATTAACGTCCCGTACTGCGCGATGCCTGGCGCCCTGACTATGGATCCGCACGAACGGCATTCGTTGCAATCGTGGCGCTTTGCGTTGTCGTTTATCGGTGGCCTGATTGTTACCGTGATTGCGCTGCCGCTGGTGGCTCATCTGGGGGCCGGGAATGCGCAAAAAGGTTATTTTTATGCCATGAGCCTGATGGGGCTGCTTGGCATCGTGCTTTTCTTTAGCTGCTTTTTCCTCACTCGCGAACGCTATACCCCGCCGCGTGATACCTCCGGTTCATTATTAAAGGACCTCAAACTGCTGGCCGGCAATAGCCAGTGGCGGATCATCTTCATCTTTAATATTTTATTATTAACGGCTGTTGTTACGCGTGGTTCGGCAACCATGTATTACGTCAAGTACGTGATGCAGCGCCCGGATATGGTGTTTACGTTTATTGTCTCCGGAATGATTGCGGCTCTGCTCGGGGCATTATTATCTGAACGGTTGTTGGGTAAATTCGACCGGGTACGTGCCTATCAATGGACAATTATTACCTTCGTCTGTTTTGCTACGGCTATTTTCTTTATCCCGGCGAATCAGGTATGGCTGATATTTGGCGTTAACGTGGTCTTTAGCTTTATTCAAAACCTGACTACGCCACTGCAGTGGACGATGTTTTCGGACGTGGTGGATTACGAAGAGCACCGCAGCGGTCGTCGCCTCGATGGGCTGGTGTTCTCCACGGCATTGTTCGCCATTAAGTTCGGTCTCGCGCTGGGGGGCGCGGTAGTGGGGTGGGTCCTCGGTATTGTCGACTATATCCCAAACGCGGCAACCCAGTCGGCGACGGTGCTGAGCACCATTAATACCCTTTTCACCTTGATCCCTGCGGTCCTGTTTATCGCGATGGCGCTGCTACTGGTGTTCTACAAGCTCAATAGCGCCACGGCGGACAGCATTGCCCGCGATTTGATCCGTCGCCGCGAAACCAACCTCACGGATACCGCACAACCGGCGCTGAATACTGCCTTACAGGAGTAATTGTATGACCGAAATTTATCAGGATGCCCGTCGCCCGATTCAGGAACGTGTTGCGGATTTACTGTCGCGCATGACGCTGGATGAGAAAATTGCCCAGATGCACGCTTACTGGCTGGTGCTCGCGGAAGAGGGGGAACACCGGGAACGCAGCGACATGAGCGATGAGTTTGCCGGCGTCAGCGCCCAGGCTTCTCTGGCCGAACGTTTAACGCTTGGGGTCGGGCAGATAACCCGCCCTCTGGGCACCCACATCGTGACGGCGCAAAGCGGCGTGCGCGCTGCCAACCGCCTGCAAAAAATGCTGGTCGAGGAGACCCGTCTCGGGATCCCGGCGCTGTTCCATGAAGAGTGCCTGGTGGGACTGCTGTGCAAGGAGGCGACGTTGTTCCCCTCGTCGCTCAACTACGGCTCGACCTGGGACCCGGCGCTGGTGGCGCGGGCGGCGCGGGAAATCGGCGCTGAAGCGCGATCGACCGGCTGTAAGCAGGGGCTGGCGCCGGTGTTAGATGTTTCACGCGACGTGCGTTGGGGACGCACCGAAGAGACTTTCGGTGAAGACCCGTGGCTGGTTGGCGTCATGGCCTGTGCCTATGTCGAAGGATTGCAGGGGGAAAAGCGCGATGTGCTGGCAACCCTGAAGCACTACGTCGGCCACTCGTTCAGTGAAGGAGCCCGCAACCACGCGCCGGTGCATCTGGGATTTTGCGAACTTAACGATACCTTTCTGCTGCCGTTTGAGATGGCGGTCAAACTGGCAAATGCTGGATCGGTGATGCCGGCCTACCATGATATCGATAATCAGCCCGGGCACAGCGACCACTTCCTGTTAACCACCATCCTGCGCGAGCAGTGGGGGTTTGACGGCATTATCGTGGCCGACTATGGCGGCGTCAGTCTGCTGCATCAGCACCACGGTATTGCCCATGATGCGGCGGAGTCCGCCGCGCTGGCCTTTAACGCCGGTCTCGATGTGGAACTGCCAAAAGATGACTGCGCGCGCCATCTACAGCAGGCGCTGGAGCGGGGGCTAATCTCCCTGGAGAAAATCGACGAAATTGTCGGTCGAACCCTGACGGAGAAGTTCCGGCTTGGCCTGTTCGAGCAGCCTTATACCGATGTGGCCGGCATTACTTTGCAGTCACCTGCGGCACGCCAGGCGGCGCGTGACGTCGCGACACGTTCGCTGACGCTGCTGGAAAACCGCGGTATCCTCCCGCTGAAAGGGCAACCGAGGGTTGCGGTGGTGGGACCCACCGCCGACGATCCGCTGGCGCTGCTTAGCGGTTACAGTTTTCCGGTACACCTGATCATTAGCGATATGGTTGATGAAGTATCTCAGGTGACCACGCCTCTGGCGGCCCTGCGCCACACACTGGGTGAGGCACGGGTCAAGTACGCCAAAGGCTGTCATATCATCGAACAGCGCATGGCGGGGGCACCGGTCTTCCCCGGCGACAGCGGCGGCAAACCGATGCAGACGTCGCCGGTGTCGTTCGATACCCGCCTGATCCCTGACGCGGTCAGGGTGGCCCAGGAAAGCGATGTCATCGTTGCCTGCGTGGGCGATCTGGCCGGGCTGTTCCAGAGCGGAACCGTAGGCGAAGGGTCCGATACCGATAGTCTGAATCTGCCAGGGGTACAGCAGCAGCTGTTGGAGGCGCTGGTGGCCACCGGCAAGCCGGTGATTGTGGTGATGACCGGCGGGCGGCCTTATCACCTGCAAGGGCTTGAGGATCGCGTGGCGGCATTGCTGATGGCCTGGGCGCCGGGACAAGAGGGCGGATGGGCCATCGCCGACGTGCTTACCGGACGCGAGGAGCCGCAGGGACGACTGGTGGTCAGCGTGCCGAAAAGCGCCGGTGCAATGCCCTATTACTACAACCACAAGCTCAAAAGCGGCGGAACACCGTTTGCCTTCCACTTTGGCTCACGTTATCCGTTTGGCTACGGGCAAAGCTGGACCACTTTTGAGTACGGTCAGCCCAAATTACTGGCGGCTCAGGTAGCGTCGGACGGGGAAATCGCTCTTCAGGTCACGTTACGCAACAGCGGCGATCGTCGCGGGAGCGAAGTCGTCCAGCTTTACGTTCGCGATAAAGTGGCGTCGATGGTGCGTCCGCTGCAGGAGCTTAAAGCCTTCCAGCGGGTGACGATTGACGCCGGTGCCAGCGCCACGCTGACCTTCTCCGTGCCGGTCGACATGCTGAACTTCACCCGCCGTGATGGTAAACGCATCGTCGAGCCGGGCGAATTTGAGCTGCAGATCGGGGCGTCTTCGGCGGATATCCGTGGTACAGCCACCGTGACGGTAGGCGGTCAGGTGCGCGAACTGCCGCAAAACTGGCAGATGATGAGCCGCTGCGAGGTAAGTTAATCGTTCAGGTATTTATTCGGGGAGGCGGCCTGTAACCCTGAAGACCGGTCGCCATGACAAAAATCTGACGCCACAGGATAAAAAAAAGCCCATCGTGGGAGATGGGCAAAGACTACACACAGCAATTCGTTGTTTCACTCAGGGGATTTCCATGCTTATAAATCAACGTATTGATTCATAACCGTGCCCTAATAGTAGATATCGCTGATTAATGCGTCGATCGGATTCATCTCAATAGTTAAATTGGTGTGAAGTATGATTGCGAAAATGAGGGAAGTTACGGCGATGAACGTGAAAGTTAAGGGTTTTTTTATTAGATTTTCTTATATTTAAGGCGGGTTTCCCCGCCTCATTTTTTACTTCTCGCAGCTGTTATTCACCGTATTGAGCTCTTCCAGTTCGGCGAGCACCTGATCCGGATCTTTTGGCGGCGGCGGAACCTCATGCAGCCAGGCGTCAAACAGGCGCCAGGAGACGGCGAGCAGCACCGGGCCGATAAACAAACCAATCATCCCGAAGGCGATCAGGCCACCGATAACGCCGGAAAGAATCAGGATCATCGGCAGATCGGCGCCCATTCGAATCAGCATCGGGCGGATAACGTTATCCATGGTGCCCACGACGCAGCTCCACACCAGCAACACCGTGCCCCAGGTGGTATCTCCGGTCCAGTAGAGCCAGATAATCGACGGGATCAGCACAATCAATGGCCCCAGCTGCACCAGACAGGTGAAGATCATCACCACGGTCAGCAAGGCGGCGTAAGGCACGCCGGAGATGGCCAGACCAATCCCGCCGAGCACGGCCTGGACCAGCGCGGTGACCACGACGCCCAGTGCCACGGCACGAACCGCCTGACCAGCCAGCAGCACTGCCGCATCGCCGCGTTTAGCCGCCAGACGGGTCGCAAAATAGCGGAAACCGTAGGCAACCTTTTCACCCTGCCAGTACAGCAGGGCGCTGAACAGCAGCATCAGACCACAGTAAACCAGCAGCTTGCCAATATGCGCCGCCTGGCCGACAAACCAGGTGGTGGTGGTGCCGATATAGGGACGAATTTTAGCCATGATGGCCGCGCCGCCCATATCCAGCAGGCCGTGCCAGGCCGCGTAGAGTTTGTCACCGATCAGTGGAACACTATTGAGCCAGGCAAAATCTGGCAGCGTGACATTCCCGGTTGAGATCAGTTTTATCAGCGGCGCGCTGTTATCCACCAGGCTGTTGACCAGCAATGCAATGGGGATGACGAACAATAAAAAGAGCAATACGGTCATCACCAGCACGGCAAGGGCGCGTTTGCCGAATAACACACGCTGCAGGCGTAGCAGCACCGGCCAGGTGGCAATGACCACGGTACCGGCCCAGGCGAAAGACAGAATAAAAGGTTGCACCACCCATAAGCAGGAGATAATTATCAGGGACAAGAACAGTACCGACAGCAGAACTTGTGGTATATCCCGGGGCTGGCGATCGTTAATCATAGAGAAATTTTACCTTTCCAGTGGCGCCAAAATGCTGACGCTGCGTAAATCCATGTACTGATAATAATATCAATAATTTCACGGGCCTGATTTTGCACATAAATCTGGTGGGCGCATATGAAAAAAATGTGATAAAAAGTTGAGTGCGCTACGCAATCGTTTATACCCGTCATACTTCAAGTTGCCTGGGTGTTGGCTGCACCCGTTCACCCCAGTCACTTACCTGAGTAAGCTCTTGGGGATTCACGGCCTTGCCGCCTGCAAGCAACTCGAAATATTTTGGGTATATTAGCCATACATAAAATCATCCCGGGCTCGCACACCAATGCGCCAACACGAGGCAGTCTGAAGGATGAAGTTTATACAACACAACATAGTCAGGCAGGGTCAAGCGTTATGATCCCACAAATTTCTCAAGCACCAGGTGTCGTTCAACTGGTATTGAATTTTTTGCAGGTACTGGAGCAACAAGGATTTACCGGCGATACCGCCACAAGTTACGCCGACAGGCTGACCATGGCGACAGATAACAGCGTTTATCAGCTGTTGCCGGATGCCATATTATTTCCCCGCTCGACAGCAGATGTGGTTTTGCTGGCAAGGATCGCGGCGGAAGAACGCTTCAAATCACTGGTCTTTACCCCACGCGGCGGCGGCACGGGAACCAATGGTCAGGCGCTGAACGCCGGGATCATTGTCGATATGTCCCGCTATATGAACCGCATCCTCGAAATTAACCCTGAAGAAGGGTGGGTACGCGTTGAAGCCGGGGTGATTAAAGATCAGCTCAACCAATATCTGAAACCCTACGGCTACTTTTTTGCCCCGGAACTGTCGACCAGCAACCGTGCGACGCTGGGCGGGATGATCAACACCGACGCCTCCGGTCAAGGGTCGCTGGTGTATGGCAAAACCTCAGACCATGTGCTGGGCGTTCGCTCGGTGCTGATGGGCGGCGACATTCTTGATACCCAGGCGGTCCCCGTGGCGCTGGCTGAAACGCTATGCCAGGAGCAGTCGGCGATCGGGCGCATTTACCGCACGGTATACCAGCGCTGTAAAGCGCAGCGTCAGCTGATCATCGATAAATTCCCCAAACTTAACCGCTTCCTGACCGGCTACGACCTGCGCCACGTCTTTAATGACGACATGAGCGAGTTCGATCTGACGCGTATTCTTACCGGTTCGGAAGGGACGCTGGCCTTTATCACCGAAGCACGCCTTGATATTACCCGCCTGCCGAAAGTGCGCCGTCTGGTGAATATCAAATATGACTCCTTTGACTCGGCGTTACGCAACGCGCCGTTTATGGTCGAGGCCAAAGCGCTGTCGGTGGAAACTGTCGACTCGAAAGTGCTTAACCTGGCGCGGGAAGACATCGTCTGGCATTCGGTCAGTGAACTGATCACCGATGTCCCGGATAAAGAGATGCTGGGGCTGAATATTGTCGAATTCGCCGGCGATGATGCGGAGCTTATCGACAATCAGTTGACCACGCTGTGCCAGCGTCTGGATGAACTGATCGCCGCCAGCGAAGCCGGTGTCATCGGCTGGCAGGTGTGTAACGAGTTGGACGGCGTGGAGCGAATCTACGCGATGCGTAAAAAAGCGGTTGGTCTGCTGGGGAATGCCAAAGGTGCCGCCAAGCCGATTCCGTTTGCCGAAGATACCTGCGTACCGCCGGAACATCTTGCCGACTATATCGTTGAGTTTCGTGCCCTGCTGGATGGCCACGGCCTGAGCTACGGCATGTTTGGTCACGTGGACGCCGGGGTGCTGCACGTCCGTCCGGCGTTGGATATGTGCGATCCGCAGCAAGAAGTGCTGATGAAGCAGATCTCTGACGAGGTGGTGGCCCTGACGGCAAAATACGGCGGCCTGCTGTGGGGTGAACACGGCAAAGGGTTCCGGGCGGAATACAGCCCAGCGTTCTTTGGCGAGGCCCTGTACGGCGAGCTGCGCAAAATTAAAGCGGCGTTCGATCCGCATAACCGCCTCAATCCAGGTAAAATCTGTTCGCCGGAAGGCGTGGATGCGCCGATGATGAAGGTGGACGCGGTGAAGCGCGGCACCTGGGATCGCCAGATCCCGATCGCGGTGCGCACCTCCTGGCGTGGGGCGATGGAGTGTAACGGCAACGGATTGTGCTTTAACTTCGACGTGAAAAGCCCGATGTGCCCGTCAATGAAAGTCAGCAATCACCGGATCCATTCGCCGAAGGGACGGGCGACGCTGGTGCGCGAATGGCTGCGCCTGCTGGCCGACCGTGGCGTTGACCCCAATCAGCTGGAGAAGGGGCTGCCGGAAAAACGCGCTAGCCTACGCACCCTGGTAGAGCGTACCCGCAATAGCTGGCATGCGCGCAAGGGGGAGTATGATTTCTCCCACGAAGTGAAAGAGGCGATGTCTGGCTGCCTGGCCTGTAAAGCCTGTTCGACCCAGTGCCCGATTAAAATTGATGTGCCGGAATTCCGTTCACGCTTCCTGCAGCTCTATCACAGCCGCTATCTGCGGCCTGTGCGCGACCATCTGGTGGCGACGGTCGAGTCCTATGCGCCGCTGATGGCCCACGCACCCAGGACCTTTAACTTCTTTATTAATCAGCCGTGGGTGCGCAAGCTTTCCGAGAAGCATATCGGCATGGTCGATCTGCCGTTGCTTTCGACGCCGTCGCTGAAGCAACAAATGGTCGGGCATCGCTCGGCGAACATGACTCTCGAGCTGTTGGAAAGCCTCAGTGCGGAGCAAAAAGCCAGGATGGTGTTGGTGGTGCAGGATCCGTTCACCAGCTACTACGACGCGCAGGTGGTGGCTGATTTTGTCCGTCTGGTTGAAAAAGTCGGCTACCAGCCGGTGCTGCTGCCGTTTTCACCGAACGGTAAGGCTCAGCACATCAAAGGCTTCCTGTCGCGCTTCGCCCGTACGGCACAAAAGACTGCAGATTTCCTCAACCGCGTGGCGCAGCTGGGCATGCCGATGGTCGGGGTCGACCCGGCGCTGGTGCTGTGCTACCGCGATGAGTACAACCAGGTACTCGGCGACAAACGCGGCGATTTCCACGTGATGCTGGTGCACGAGTGGCTGCCTAAAGCGCTGCCGGAGAGCCGCGAGCAGGATCGCCGCGGCGAAGCGTGGTATCTGTTTGGTCACTGTACTGAAGTGACGGCGCTACCCGCCGCGCCGAAGCAGTGGGCCGAGATTTTTGCGCGCTTCGGCGCGAAGCTGGAAAACGTCAGCGTAGGCTGTTGTGGTATGGCCGGAACCTATGGTCATGAGGTGAAAAACCATGCCAACTCGCTGGATATCTACGCGCTTTCCTGGCAACAGGCGATCCAGCGTTTACCGCGCAACCGTTGCCTGGTGACCGGATACTCCTGTCGTAGCCAGGTGAAGCGTATTGAAGGCAGCGGGGTTCGTCATCCGCTGCAGGCGCTGCTGGAGATTATTGGATGATTTGGAAACGTCAGACAACCCTGGAACAGCTCAACGGTATGGGCGAAGGCAATATGGTCGGGCTGCTGGATATTCAGTTTGATGTCTTTACCGATGAGACTATCGAAGCCACCATGCCGGTGGATCAGCGTACGCATCAGCCGTTTGGTCTGCTGCACGGCGGTGCCTCTGTGGTGCTGGCGGAAACGCTCGGCTCGGTTGCCGGCTATTTGTGCAGTGAGGGTGAGCAAAAAGTGGTCGGGCTGGAGGTCAATGCCAACCACATTCGTTCGGTGCGTGGCGGCCGGGTGCGCGGCGTATGCCGGGCGCTCCATGTTGGCTCTCGTCATCAGGTGTGGCAGATTGACATCTCTGATGAACAGGGGCGTTTGTGCTGCTCTTCGCGCCTTACCACCGCAGTTGTCTGAGGTCATCGGCGAAGAGAGTCTATCTCTTCGCGCCACCGCGTTTAGCGCCGTTCGTTAGCCAATAAGGGGGCGCTGTTTCCCCCTTATCTCCTTGCTTTAGTCACGCATCAGGATGCGGTCTCATCTTTGATAGTATCGCTCGGCCCATTCTTTTGCACCGAGGCAATTCCCTTTTTCGCCGCATCCTTCGAGGAATACATTTCACTGGTGGCAATGGTTTCGTGGTTATCGGCTTTTAGCAGGAAATACCACGGCTGGGACACGCTTTTCTCAGACTTTTTAATAACGTAATACCCCATATTTAACTCCTTGCGGATTAACAATGACCCCTTGATATGTAGACTATGATTGCTTAGGCAGCAAGGCAGAACATCAAAAAATATAATTCATGAATCACTCTCGCTATTTATGCTACTATTTAAGAGCGATATACTTGTGAATAACATAGAGGACGGAGTTAACTATGGGTATCATTTCCTGGATCATTTTTGGTCTTATTGCCGGTATTTTGGCTAAGTGGATTATGCCAGGCAAAGACGGCGGCGGCTTTATCGTCACTATCGTTCTGGGGGTTATCGGTGCAGTTGTAGGTGGTTGGATTAGCACATTTTTTGGCTTCGGCAAGGTCGATGGATTTAATTTCGGTAGCTTTGTCGTCGCGGTAATTGGTGCATTAGTTGTACTGTTTATCTACAGAAAGATTAAAAGTTAATATCCCGTCGTCATTCATGCGTCCTCGGCACAGGTTGCCACGAGGATAAAGATTTGTAGCACGAAGTCAGACGTAAAATAAAAAGCTGCCCTCAACACCGGCAGCTTTTTTTGTCTTCAAACAGGAGCCCGGTAAACGAATTCAGCCGCGTTCAGGCATATCCGGGACGGGAACCACTTCCACACGCACTTCATAATGTTTTGCTTTATCCGTCGGGATAAGCGGAGTGAGTTTGTTAATGGTCTCAACCGGGTTATCGGTGGCGACGGTAGCGGAGAATATCACCGGTTTTCTCGGCGGGAATGGCGGCATGGGCATCGCGCCGCGGCCCTGGGGCATATCCATCATTGGCTGACCGGCATAATGGTCGGCAGGGGCAGGACTCTCGGTTTTATCTGCCGCAAACGCGCTGGCGGCGACAACAGATACAGTGGCTAACAGAGCAATAATCGTTCTTTTCATCTTCGTTACCTCTTTATATCCGTCATACTCCAAGTTGCTGCCTACAAGCAACTCGAATTATTTAGGGTATAGATTTTGAATGTGAGCGAAATCTTAGAGATAACCAGGTTGGCGAACAATCCCACGGGGGACGAATCCTCCAAAACTCCTCAATTCATCACGAATGTGAAGCCCGGGCGGTCTATAGCGGAAGGGGGACTGATTTAGTTCAACAGTACGCTCATCACCAGCAGCACTACCATGCACATCGACATAATACTGATATCTATCATTCTGTACTACGTAACTCCGGGTGAGCAGTGACTCCGACGACGGGCCGAAAACTGTTGGAAATATGAGCGGGAATTGTACATCAATTTGCCACCAGACTAATACGCTTTAATCCAGGGTTTTGTCCGAATTTATCAGAATCGCGGCTTCATTTTTCCAGATAACCGACGATCTTGCCGATCGACATTTATTGATTGTTGTGGTTGGTCATGGGGGAAATAACCGCTGAAAAGCGTTATTCGCGATTAATTCATTGATTTTGTTATGCCTGTTGTTCACAGAAGGTGCCATTTTCTATTTCAAAAATAGGCATTTCCGATGCATCTTTTATCTTGCGCCAAATCACCCGGTTATTACTGAATTAATTTGTTATTTATCAATATTTTATATTTGTAAATTGACCGCTGTTAACCTGCGAAGCAGGGTCTATGCTTATAAAAAGCGCTAAAAAAGCATCAGAGCAGCGAATATCCCTTCTCCGGCTGGGTTGAAGTGATAATCGTTATCATTAACATAGCCGCATGCCCTGATGGCGCCAACCAATGAGGTAGAGCGATGGAATTAGATACTGGAACCTTCAATCCCGATGAGTTTAGCTGGCGTGGTCTGATGATGACCCCGACCGCCGCCGCGCATATTCGTGATTTGGTGACTAAGCAGCCCGACAAGCAAGGCCTGCGTCTGGGGATTAAAACCAGCGGCTGTGCCGGATTTGCCTATGTACTTGAACTGATTGCCGAACCGGCGAAAGACGATCTGCTGTTTGAACGTGACGGTGCGAAGCTGTGGGCGCCGCTGCAGGCCATGCCGTTTATCGATGGCACGGAACTGGATTACGTCCGGGAAGGATTAAATGAAATCTTTAAGTTTCATAACCCAAAAGCGCAGCATGAATGTGGTTGCGGTGAAAGCTTTGGGGTTCAGGCGGAGTAATTATGTCTCGTAATACTGAAGCAACTGACGATGTCAAAACCTGGTCCGACGGCTCATTGAATTATAAAGAAGGTTTTTTTACCCAACTAAAAACCGATGAGCTGGCGAAAGGCATTAATGAAGAGGTGGTGCGCGCCATTTCTGCCCGTCGTAATGAGCCCGAATGGATGCTCGAGTTCCGCCTGCGTGCGTTTAACGCCTGGCTGGAGATGGAAGAGCCGCACTGGCTGAAAGCGCATTATGAGCACCTGAATTATCAGGATTACAGCTATTATTCCGCGCCCTCCTGTGGAAACTGCGATGACACCTGCGCATCAGAACCGGGTGCGGTACAGCAAACGGGCCCGGCGGCCTACCTGACGCAGGAGGTCGAAGAGGCCTTTAATCTGCTGGGCGTCCCGGTCCGTGAAGGACGAGAAGTAGCGGTCGACGCGATTTTCGATTCGGTGTCGGTGGCCACTACCTATCGGGAAAAACTGGCGGAGCAGGGGATTATCTTCTGCTCGTTCGGGGAGGCGATTCACGACCACCCGGAGCTGGTGAAAAAGTATCTCGGGACCGTAGTACCAGGCAACGATAACTTCTTTGCCGCGCTGAATGCGGCAGTAGCCTCTGATGGCACCTTTATCTATGTGCCAAAAGGCGTACGTTGCCCGATGGAGCTGTCCACCTACTTCCGCATCAACGCCGAAAAAACCGGCCAGTTTGAACGGACGATCCTGGTGGCCGATGAGGGGAGCTACGTCAGCTATATCGAAGGTTGCTCGGCGCCGGTGCGCGACAGCTATCAGTTGCACGCGGCAGTGGTCGAAGTGATTATTCACAAAGACGCCGAAGTGAAATATTCCACGGTGCAGAACTGGTTCCCCGGGGATAACAACACCGGTGGGATCCTCAACTTCGTCACCAAGCGCGCGCTGTGCGAAGGCGAGAACAGCAAAATGTCGTGGACGCAGTCCGAGACCGGTTCCGCCATCACCTGGAAGTACCCGAGCTGCATTCTGCGCGGCGATAACTCGATCGGCGAATTCTTCTCCGTCGCCCTCACCAGTGGCCACCAGCAGGCGGACACCGGCACCAAAATGATTCATATCGGCAAAAACACCCGCTCGACGATCATCTCGAAAGGGATCTCCGCCGGGAAGAGCCAGAACAGCTACCGGGGGCTGGTGAAAATCATGCCCACCGCCACCAATGCGCGCAACTTCACCCAGTGTGACTCGATGCTGATTGGACCGGACTGCGGGGCGCATACCTTTCCGTACGTTGAATGCCGCAACAACAGTGCGCAGCTTGAGCATGAAGCAACGACCTCGCGGATCGGTGAAGACCAGCTGTTCTACTGCCTGCAGCGTGGCATTAGCGAAGACGACGCCATTTCGATGATCGTCAACGGCTTCTGTAAAGACGTCTTCTCAGAACTGCCGCTGGAATTTGCCGTCGAAGCGCAAAAACTGCTGGCTATCAGTCTGGAACACAGCGTCGGCTAAGCGCCAGGCGACACGAATTAAGGGAAACAAGATGTTAAGTATTAAAAACCTGCAGGTTGCCGTTGAAGATAAATCGATCCTGCGTGGCCTGGATCTGGACATCCGTCCTGGCGAAGTGCATGCCATTATGGGGCCGAACGGTTCCGGAAAAAGTACGCTATCCGCGACGCTTGCCGGACGTGAAGACTATGAAGTCACCGGCGGCAGCGTGGAGTTTAAAGGCAAAGATCTGCTGAGCCTCGCGCCGGAAGAGCGCGCAGGCGAAGGGATCTTTATGGCCTTCCAGTACCCGGTCGAAATCCCCGGCGTCAGCAACCAGTTCTTCCTGCAAACCGCGCTCAACGCGGTACGTACCTATCGTGGTCAGGAGGCGCTGGACCGTTTCGACTTCCAGGACCTGATGGAAGAGAAAATTCAGCTGCTGAAAATGCCGGAAGATTTACTGACCCGCTCGGTCAACGTTGGTTTCTCCGGCGGCGAGAAAAAGCGTAATGACATCCTGCAAATGGCGGTGCTGGAACCCGAGCTGTGCATCCTGGATGAGTCCGACTCCGGGCTGGATATCGATGCCCTGAAAATTGTTTCTGAAGGCGTCAACGCGCTTCGCGACGGCAAGCGCGCGTTTATTATCGTGACGCACTACCAGCGTATTCTCGACTACATCAAGCCCGACTTTGTTCACGTGCTCTATCAAGGGCGGATCGTCAAATCCGGTGATTTTACGCTGGTCAAACAGCTGGAGGAGCAGGGCTATGGCTGGCTTACCGAACAGCAGTAATACATTGCAGCAATGGCACCATCTGTTTGAGGCGCAGGGCGCGCAGCGCACCCCTGAGGCCCGCCAGCATCTCCAGCAGGTGCTGCGTCTTGGCCTGCCGACGCGCAAACATGAAGAGTGGAAATATACGCCGCTTGAGGCGCTGTGCAACGATACCTTCGTGGCCCTGCAGCCCGGCGACTTCAGCGCGGCGCAGCGGGACGAACGCGCGCTGGCGCTGGATGCCTGGCGTCTGGTGTTTATCGACGGACAGTTTAGCGAAGCGCTGAGTGACGATCTGGCCGACAGTGGTTATGAGGTCAGCGTCGACAACCAGCGCCAGGGGATACCCGAGGCGCTACAGCCGGAAGTTTTTCTGCACCTTACCGAAAGCCTGGCGCAGACGGTGACCCGTATCCGCGTTAAACGCCATCAGCGCCCGGAAAAGCCGCTGCTGCTGATGCACGTGACGCGTGGGCTGGCGGGTGGCGAGATGAACAGCGCCCATTACCGCCACCATCTTGAGCTGGAGAGTGGTGCTGAAGCGACCGTCGTGGAACACTACCTGAGCCTCGATGAACAGCGCCATTTTACCGGCGCGCGCCTGACCATGTCGGTGGCGGATAACGCCCACCTACAGCATCTCAAGCTGGCGTTTGAAAATGCCCAGAGCTACCATTTTTCACACAATGACCTCACGCTTGGCCGTGACGCCTCGGCCTTTAGCAGCAGTTTCCTGCTTGGCGGCGCGGTGTTACGTCATCATACCAGCACCAGGCTGCAGGGTGAGAGCAGCGACCTGCGGATCAACTCGCTGGCGATGCCGGTGAACAATGAAGTGTGCGACAGCCGCACCTGGCTGGACCATCAGGTGGGTTACTGCAATAGCCGCCAGCTGCACAAGACCATCGTCAACGATAAGGGGCGGGCGGTCTTTAACGGCCTGATCAATGTTGCGAAACACGCGATTAAAACCGATGGTCAGATGACCAACAACAATTTACTGCTGGGGCGCCTGTCCGAAGTGGATACCAAGCCGCAGCTGGAAATCTATGCCGACGACGTCAAGTGCA
Organism: Klebsiella sp. B345; assembly: GCF_051131735.1. Lineage (NCBI taxonomy): Bacteria > Pseudomonadati > Pseudomonadota > Gammaproteobacteria > Enterobacterales > Enterobacteriaceae > Klebsiella > Klebsiella sp. B345. The sequence goes on along the minus strand of NZ_CP180443.1, from coordinate 820,252 downwards.
GCCACGGCGCCACCATCGGGCGGATCGACGACGAACAGCTGTTCTACCTGCGTTCGCGCGGAATCTCCGGGCAGGCGGCGCAGCACATGATCCTCTACGCTTTCGCCGCTGAACTGACGGAAGCGGTCGCCGACGACACGCTCAGGGCTGCCATTCTGGCGCGAATTGGCCAACGTTTACCGGGAGAATCAGCATGACATTTTCTGCCGAACGGATACGCGCGGATTTTCCGGTGCTCAGCCGGGAGGTTAACGGTCAGCCGCTGGCCTATCTCGACAGCGCCGCCAGCGCGCAAAAACCAGAGGCGGTGATTCGCGCCGAGGCGGAGTTTTATCGCCATGGCTACGCCGCCGTTCACCGTGGAATCCATACCCTCAGCGCGGAGGCCACGGCGCGGATGGAGCAGGTGCGCCAGCAGGCGGCCACGTTCCTGAACGCCCGCTCTGCAGAAGAGCTGGTGTTCGTGCGCGGGACCACCGAAGGGATCAATCTGGTGGCCAACAGCTGGGGGAATGCCAACGTTGGTGCCGGGGATAACATTATCATCAGCGCCATGGAGCACCACGCCAATATCGTGCCGTGGCAGATGCTGTGCGCCCGGGTTGGGGCAGAGCTGCGGGTCATTCCGCTCAATCCAGACGGCACCCTGCAGCTGGATGCGATCCCGGGGCTGTTCGATGATCGTACCCGGCTGCTGGCGATTACCCAGGTTTCCAATGTGCTGGGGACAGAAAACCCGCTGTCGGCCCTGATCCCGCTGGCCCATCAGCATGGGGCTAAAGTCCTGGTCGATGGCGCACAGGCGGTGATGCACCATGCGGTCGATGTTCAGGCGCTGGACTGCGATTTTTATGTCTTCTCCGGACACAAGCTGTATGGCCCCACCGGGATTGGCATCCTGTATGTTAAAGAGGCGCTGCTGCAGGCGATGCCGCCGTGGGAAGGCGGCGGGGCGATGATTGCCACCGTTAGTCTGACCGAAGGCACCACCTGGGCGAAAGCACCGTGGCGCTTTGAGGCGGGAACGCCCAATACCGGTGGCATTATCGGCCTCGGGGCGGCCTTCGAGTATATTAACGCGCTGGGCCTGACCCAGATTGCCGAGTATGAGCAGACGCTGATGCACTATGCGCTACAGGCGCTGAAGAACGTGCCCGATCTGACCATCTATGGGCCTGACCATCGCCTGGGCGTGGTTGCCTTTAACCTTGGCAAACATCACGCCTACGACGTGGGCAGCTTCCTCGATAACTACGGAATTGCGATACGCACCGGTCACCACTGCGCGATGCCGCTGATGGCGTTCTATCAGGTGCCGGCAATGTGCCGGGCATCGCTGGCGATGTACAATACGACGGAAGAGGTGGATCGGCTGGTCGCAGGGCTGCAGCGCATCCACACGCTATTAGGCTAAAGGAAGCAATCATGGCGGCGTTACCGGATAAAGACAAACTGTTGCGCAACTTTAGTCGTTGCGCCAACTGGGAAGAGAAGTACCTTTATATTATCGAGCTCGGCCAGCGCCTGGCACCGTTGCCGGCCGAAGAACATACCACGCAAAACATTATTCAGGGCTGCCAGAGCCAGGTGTGGATTGTGGTGGAGCAGCGCGACGGCGGCGTACTTTCGCTGCGCGGAGATAGCGACGCCGCGATTGTCAAAGGGCTGATCGCCGTGGTGTTCATTCTGTATGATCAAATGACCGCTAAAGACATCACTGACTTCGACGTGCGCCCGTGGTTTGAAAAAATGGCGCTCACGCAACACCTCACGCCCTCGCGTTCGCAGGGGCTGGAAGCAATGATCCGCGCAATTCGCGCGCAGGCTCTCACTTTTAGCTAAACTATTGTTGAAGCTTTCATTCTGTTAAGCGAGACGGGGTATCCGTCTCGCGGGTGGTTCAACTTTCTGACGGCCTGTCAGTGACTAAGAGGGAAACTCAGTATGAAACGCGCGTCTCTGCTCACTCTTATGCTTTTAGGTGCTCTCGGCGCGTCTCAGGCCGCCAGAGCGGTTGAATACACGTTACCAGCCAACGGCAGTCGTCTGGTGGGAGAGAATCAGACCTACACTGTGCAGGAGGGCGATAACAGCCTTCAGACTATTGCCCGACGGTTTGATACTGCGGCGATGATCCTGCTGGAAGCTAACAACACCGTTGCACCCGTTCCGCAGCCCGGGACGCAGATGCTGATTCCGCTGCAGCTGCTGTTGCCCGATGTGCCGCGTGAAGGGATAGTGGTGAACCTGGCAGAGCTGCGACTCTATTATTTCCCGCCGGACGGCAACACGGTGCAGGTCTACCCGTTAGGCATTGGGCAGCTTGGGCTTGAAACGCCGGAGATGACGACCCGCATCGGGCAAAAAATTCCTAATCCGACCTGGACGCCGACCGCCGGTATTCGCCAGCGCTCGCTGGAGAAGGGCATCACTTTGCCGGCGGTGGTGCCGGCCGGGCCGAACAATCCATTAGGTCGCTTTGCCCTGCGCCTGGCGTACGGTAACGGCGAATACCTGATTCACGGTACCAATGCGCAGAACAGCGTCGGGCTGCGCGTAAGCTCCGGCTGCATGCGGATGTTTACCGATGATATCAAAGCGCTGTTTGCCCAGGTTCGCGTCGGCACGCCGGTGCGGGTTATCAACCAGCCGGTGAAGTTTTCCATCGAATCGAACGGCACGCGCTATCTGGAAGTGCATCGCCCGATGACCCAGAGCGAAACGCAGAACCCGCAGACTATTGCCTACGAACTACCGAAAGGTTACGCGCAGTTTGCCAGCGACAAGGGAACAGATAAGGCGATGGCGGATAAAGCGATGCATCGTCGGATGGGAGTTCCAGTGGTGGTTTCAGCCGGGGCGACGCCTGAGGTCAGTGGGGAAAATCCGGTGCAGTCAGTCCTGAACGGTACGCCGGCGACGGCGTCAGAAACGCGGGTAACGCAATAGCGTATGGATAAACAGGGAAGGGAACGGCGAATCACAGACAAAAAAAATGGCGCACAATGTGCGCCATTTTTATAACACAGCTACAAATACTATTACTTACGGTATTTGGTAGCAGCGTTGTCCAGGCGCTGGTTAGCGCGTGCTGCGTCGTCTTTAGCAGCCTGAACGTCGGAACGCATTGCGTTCACGTCGTTGCTCAGCTGGTCAACTTTAGCGTTCAGAGTCTGAACGTCAGAAGACAGCTGATCGATTTTAGCATTGCTGGAGCAACCAGCCAGCAGAGTAGAACCCAGGATTACCGCGCCCAGTACCAGTTTAGTACGATTCATTATTAATACCCTCTAGATTGAGTTAATCTCCATGTAGCGTTACAAGTATTACACAAACTTTTTTGGGATGAGAATATTTTTTTACGGTAATACGCTTATTTTTGATCGTTCGCTCAAAGAACCATCGAATTTGACAGGCGAGTTAAAAATTCTTTGTGAAAACAGCACGCTTCCATCGGATTCATCTTAGATAATCTCTTATTAAATAGTAAATTCCGATTTGCATTTTTATTAAGAGGAGCTAAGGATTGAATAAAAAAACGCCTCCGAAGAGGCGTTTTATAAAAATAATTAACTTGTAAAAGATTACAGCACGTGTACGGATGCTGTATTGGTGGTTCCGCTCGGTACCAGTGCACCAGATACCATCACAACCACGTCGCCTTTACGCGCCAGGCCGCTCTGTACCGCCAGCTCTTTGCCGAGACGGTAGAAGTCATCGGTGGAATCCAGCTGCGCAACCAGCTGCGGTACAACGCCTTTGGTCAGCACCAGCTGACGGGCAGTGGTTTCGTTAGTGGTCAGCGCCAGGATGGTTGCATCCGGGAAGTATTTACGTACGGCACGTGCAGATTTACCGCCTTTGGTAGCAACCACAATCAGCGGCGCTTCCAGTTTTTCAGCGGTTTCTACTGCGCCACGGCACACTGCTTCAGTGATACGCAGTTTACGGTTGTCGTTGTTGAACTCCAGACGGCTGGTCATCACACGGTCGGTACGTTCACAGATGGTCGCCATGATGGTGACCGCTTCCAGCGGGTATTTACCCTTGGCGGATTCGCCAGACAGCATTACCGCATCGGTACCGTCGAGGATGGCGTTCGCGACGTCGCCGGCTTCAGCACGGGTCGGGCGCGGGTTTTTAATCATGGAATCCAGCATCTGAGTCGCGGTGATAACCACTTTACGTGCACGGATACATTTTTCGATGATCATTTTCTGGGCGAAGATAACTTCTTCAACCGGGATCTCAACGCCCATGTCGCCACGAGCAACCATGATGCCGTCAGAGGCTTCGAGGATTTCGTCGAAGTTGTTCAGGCCTTCCTGGTTTTCAATCTTGGAGATAATCTGAATGTTCTCACCGCCGTGGGCTTTCAGGTGCTCACGAATTTCCACTACGTCAGAACGCTTACGGATAAAGGAAGCGGCAACGAAATCGACGCCTTGTTCGCAACCGAAGATCAGATCCTGTTTATCTTTTTCTGCCAGTGCCGGCAGAGCAATAGAAACGCCCGGCAGGTTAACGCCTTTGTTTTCGCCCAGGTCACCGTTGTTCAGCACTTTACAGATAACATTGTTACCTTCGATGGCGGTCACTTCCATACCGATCAGACCATCGTCTACCAGTACGGTGTTGCCGACGGACAGGTCAGTGGTGAATCCTTCATAGGTCACTGCCACGATGTCGCTGTTGCCGACTACGGATTTGTCGGTGGTAAAGGTGAAGGTCTGACCCGCTTTCAGGGAGACGTCATTGCCGCCTTCCAGCTTGATGGTACGAATTTCCGGGCCTTTGGTATCCAGCAGGATAGCGGCTGTCTTACCGGTTTTACTCACCACGTTACGCAGGTTCTGGATGCGTTGACCGTGTTCAGCATAGTCACCGTGAGAGAAGTTCAGACGCATGACGTTCATGCCCGCGTCCAGCATTTTGGACAGCATCTCTTCGGATTCGGTTTTCGGACCGATGGTGCAAACAATTTTGGTCTTTTTCATGAAAGTTTTAGTCTTTAAGTTGTGAAGGATATGGAAAACTCGCTCCGTTGGCATGCCGCCGTGGAGTCAAACCTGTATTGCGAAAGTTGCTATGCCAAGCTCTAAGAATAGATGACAACAAAAGAGCGTGCAGAAGAAAGTGTGCTGGCGGTTCAGCCCATAAAAAGGAGCAGTATTTTATGCGTTTAGTTGTGCAGTCCAATGCGCTGAAACCATTCAAGAAAGAATCGGTGGGCATTATACGACGCTGAAACAAAAAAAGAAAATGAAAACAGCGTTTCATTATATGCCATAAAAATGTAACAAAACTCATACCAATAGCAATCGTATTCGCAACACAAATTTCCACCAGTCGCACAGTTAACTGGCGGCTATCAGGGGTTGCCTGTCACGGTTCAGCCATGGAAATACTTCGTTGGTGAGAAAAAGGAGGGGAGTTTGATTTATCCCAAAATCCTATCAATAATGATTTGATTGATAATGATAATTTATGAGCAAAAAAGAATGGGAAATAAAGCCAAAGACGACGAGTTGTATCAGGAAATGTGCCGGGTTGTCGGGAAAGTGGTGCTTGAAATGCGCGATTTGGGCCAGGAGCCGAAACACATTGTCATCGCCGGGGTGGTTCGCACCGCGCTGGCCAACCCGAAAATTGCGCGCAGCGAACTGACCAGAGCCGCCATGGAGAAAGTGGTTCATGCGTTGTCCGGCCATGAGTAGTCAGCCGGCATCACGCTGAATGACACTCAGGAAATCACAAAGCGAACCACCGCTTTGACTGCGATATCGCAGTGGTGCGTGACCATTGCTTCATCGTCGATGGTCGGCAGCGGATCGTCGAGATACAGGCTATTGAAGGTGTAAAAGTTCGAGACCTGATAAAAGCTAAAGCTGCTGATAAGCCGGTGGACATCCCGCGCCTGCAATCCCTCCTGAAAAACACCCTGCTGCTGCCCACGCTGGAGAATATCCTCCAGAATCGACAGGGCGGTACGGTTCAGCGGCTTTAACTGCCCTGACGACTTCAGCCACTTCCCGCGCTGCATGTTCTCCATACAGATAACCCGCATATAGTCCGCATGGGTGGCGTGATAGCGCACGCTCCAGCGAACCAGCTGCACCAGCGCCTCTACCGGAGGAAGGTGCTCCAGCCCGAGCTGCTGCTCGGTTTCGCGAATGCGCGCATAGACGTGTTGCAGCACCGCCTGGTACAGCTGCTCCTTGGTTTTGAAGTAGTACACCACCATTCGCTTGGTTGTCTGCGCTTCAGTTGCAATTTGTTCCATCCGCGCCCCGGACAAGCCATGTTCGGCAAAGACGACGATGGCTGCGGCAAAAATCCGCTCCTTTAGCGGTTGCGCTTCATCTTGATCCACGTGATCCACGACAGACATAACGACTCCTTTTTTCAATGGACAAAAAATACACATAACGATCACAATTTTGCAACCTTGTGTGGCGTGAATGAACCAAATGATACATATTCGATGCTCACGTCGACTGATGACACGAGGACTTATGCTGCGATCCATTGCCACCGTCTCGATTTCTGGCACCTTGCCCGAAAAGCTCCATGCCATTGCGGCTGCGGGTTATCAGGGCGTCGAAATCTTTGAAAACGACCTGCTCTATTATACCGGTACGCCGACGGATATTCGCAATCTGGCGGCGGATTTAGGGCTAAAAATCACGCTTTTTCAACCCTTTCGCGATTTTGAGGGGGCAAGCCGCAGCCAGTTCGCCGCCAATATGGAGCGAGCTAAGCGTAAATTTGCGCTGATGCATGAACTGGGTTGCGACACCTTACTACTGTGTAGCAACGTTCAGCCAGACTGCTCCGCGGACGTCTCGCTTCAGATAGCGGACTTAGCGGCGCTGGCGCAGCTGGCCGAACAGGAAAAGATTGTCATCGGCTATGAGGCGCTGGCCTGGGGCACTCACGTTAACCGCTGGCGTCAGGCGTGGGAGCGGGTGAAAAGCGTCGACAGCCCGGCGCTGGGGATCGTGCTGGATAGCTTCCATATTCTGGCTCGCGGCGACACGCTGCAGGGTCTGTCGGAGGTGCCGGTCGACAAGATCACCTTCCTGCAGCTGGCCGATGCGCCGCTGATGAAGATGGACGTGCTCGAATGGAGCCGCCATTTCCGCTGCTTCCCTGGACAGGGGCAGTTGCCGCTGGTGGAGTTTGCCTGCGAGCTAACCCGCTGCGGCTATCGCGGGCCGTGGTCGCTGGAGATCTTTAACGACAGCTTCCGCGCCTCGCCAAACGGCGCCACTGCCAAAGATGGCTACCGTTCGCTGCAGTGGCTGGAAGAGCAGACCCGTCTGCAGCTGGGGCACAGCGACGCGCCGCTGTTTGCACCGGCAGCGCTGCCGCAGTACCTCGGCCTGGAATTTATCGAATTTGCGGCCAGCCCGTCGGAAGCGCAAGCGCTCGGCGAACGCCTGACGCAGCTCGGCTTTTGCCAGCAGGGGCGCCATCGCTCGAAACAGGTAGCGCTGTGGCGCAACGGCGGAGCGCGGGCGATCGTTAACTACCAGCCCCATAGCTGGGCCGATCATTTTCACCAGCGTCACGGCGTCTCGTTATGTGCCATGGCCCTGCGCGTGAGTCACAGCGCCGCGATTGTTGAACGGGCTCGCGCTTACGGCTACGCCACCTGGCAGGGCGATGCCGGGCCTAATGAAAGCCCCATTCCGGCGATTTGCGCCCCCGACGGCAGCCTGATCTACCTCATTGAAGCCGGGGACGATATCTACGCCCGCGATTTCCATCTGTCTGATAGCCCGACGCTGCGCCATGACTACAGCGGTATCGACCATCTGGCGCTGGGCATGGAAGCCGATCAACGCGACAACTGGGTGATGTTTTTCCGCAGCGTCTTCGGCTTCACGCTCGAGCATGAACAGACGCTGCCCGACCCTTACGGTCTGGTACGCAGCCTGGCGGTGCACAGCCCACAGGGCAACATCCGTCTGGCGCTGAATATCTCGCAAAGCCGTGCCACCCAGATAGCCCGTTCCGTCGCCTGTTATCAGGGGGCGGGCCTGCAGCACGCAGCGTTCGCCTGTCACGACCTGCCGGCCACTCTTGACGACCTGCCGCAGGTGTCGCTGAACGCGCTGCCGATCCCGGCGAACTACTACGACGATTTGCTGGCGCGTTTTGGTGATGCGACGAACGTGGAGACCCTGAAACGCCTGCAGATCCTCTATGACCGGGGGCCGTACGACGGCGAATTCCTGCATCTGTACACGCGGCCGTTCTCGGCGGGACGCTTTTTCTTCGAATTGACCGAAAGGCGGGGCGGCTACGCGCTGTATGGCGCGGCGAACGCGGCAGTGCGTCTTTCGGCGATGCAGTATAGCTAGTGTTGTATCAATTGGTTCATTAAAAATAATAGCGCAAGCATAACAACAACATTCATCTGCACCCTACGACAGGAAACGACTATGAACTCGTACAGCCATAACCCGACGGCGGCGGCGGACGCCGCGGCTACCGTTCCGCGTTCCCGGCGGCGCATTGGGATCCTCGCGCTGCTGGCCGTCGGCACCATGATTAACTATCTCGACCGCACGATACTCGGGATTGCCGCTCCCGGCTTAACGTCCGAACTGGGTATCGACGCGGCGGTCATGGGGATCGTCTTTTCGGCCTTTGCCTGGACCTACGCCCTGGCGCAAATTCCCGGCGGTCTGTTCCTCGACCGCTTTGGTAACAAGATCACCTACTTTCTGTCGTTAACTCTGTGGTCGCTGTTTACCCTGTTTCACGGCATGGCCATCGGCCTGAAAACGCTGCTGCTGTGCCGCTTTGGCTTAGGGGTCAGCGAAGCGCCGTGCTTCCCGGTTAACAGCCGGGTGGTCAGCGTATGGTTCCCCCAGCAGGAGAGGGCCAAAGCCACGGCGGTGTATACCGTTGGCGAATATCTTGGGCTGGCCTGCTTCTCGCCGCTGCTGTTCTGGATCATGGGCAGTTTCGGCTGGCGCGCGCTGTTTATCAGCGTCGGTGTGGCGGGCGTGCTGTTTGCGCTGGTGTGGTGGCGCTGTTATCGCGAGCCCCATGAAGATAAACAGCTCAGCCAGCAGGAGCGCGACCATATCGTCAACGGCGGTGGTCTGGCGACGGCCAGCGACCAGCAGGCGACGTTCAGCTGGTCGGTCGTGGGCCAGCTGTTGGCGAAACGGCAGATTCTCGGCGCCAGTATTGGCCAGTTTGCCGGCAATACGGTGCTGGTGTTCTTCCTGACCTGGTTCCCGACCTATCTGGCGACCGAGCGTCATATGCCGTGGCTGAAAGTCGGGTTCTTCGCCATTCTGCCTTTTCTTGCCGCTGCAGGCGGGGTGATGTTCGGCGGCTGGGTCTCCGACAAATTGCTGAAAGCCACCGGCTCGGCCAACCTGGCGCGCAAATTACCGATCGTCGCCGGCCTGCTGATGGCCAGCAGCATTATCTCCGCCAACTGGCTGACCAGCGATCTGGCGGTCATTCTGGTGATGTCGTTCGCCTTCTTTGGCCAGGGGATGGTCGGTTTAGGCTGGACGCTGATCTCCGATATTGCGCCGAAGGGGTTCGGCGGCCTGACCGGCGGGTTGTTTAACTTCTGCGCCAACTTCGCCGGGATCCTCACTCCGCTGGTGATCGGCTTTATCGTGGCGGCCTTCGGCAGCTTCTTCTATGCGCTGGTCTATATCGGCTGTGCAGCGCTGCTCGGGGTGGTGGCGTATCTGTTTATTCTGGGCGATGTCAAACGTATTGAGTTATCGCCGTCAAGGAGCAGGGGATGATAATTAGTGGTAATACGCGGCTGATCGCCCATTTGGGCTATCCGACCGCCAGCTTTAAAGCGCCGATGATCTATAACCCGTGGTTTGACCGTCAGCAGGTGGATGTCAAAGTGGTGCCCACGGGGGTGAAGCCGGAGGCGTACGCGACCCTGGTGCCGGCACTGTTTACGATGACCAACATCATCGGCGCGCTGGTCACTATGCCGCACAAGATTGCCACCTGCGCGCTGGTCGATCACCTCAGTCCGGCGGCGATGATTGCCGGCGCCTGCAACGCCATTCGCCGCGAGGCGGATGGCAGCCTGAGCGGTGATATGTTCGACGGCGACGGCTTTGTCCTTGGTATCCGCCGTAAAGGGTTTCAGCCGACGGGCACCCGGGCGCTGGTGATTGGCTGCGGCGGTGTCGGCTCGGCTATTGCCGCATCGCTGGCGGCGGCGGGAGTGCGCGCCCTGACGCTGTTCGATAGCCGCCAGGAGGCCGCCAAAGCGCTGGCGACCCGGCTATGGCAACATTATCCGGCGCTGGATATCAGCCTGATGCAGCGCGATCCGCAAGGCCATGATCTGGTGGTCAACGCCACGCCGTTGGGCATGAAGGCCAGCGATCCGCTGCCCGTGGATCCGCAGCGGCTGACCCCCGGCACCTGGGTGGGCGAAGTGGTGATGACTCAGGAGTACACGCCGCTGCTGCAGGCCGCCCAGGCCCGGGGCTGCCCGGTCCAACGCGGTACCGATATGCTGTTCGAAATGATCCCTGCCTACCTGCGTTTCTTCCACCTGCCGGTGGCGACGCCGGAACAGTTGCGCGAACTGGCGCAAATTGACTACTGAATCGCTTAGCGCCCGGGTAACATAGCGTTTTGTTTCCGGGTATTCAGCGAGCGTCTTATGACATCTTCCGTCGTGTTGCTGGCAGCGGGGAGCCTGAAAGGGGCATTTATCCCGTTGCTGGCTCGTTTCCATCAGCAAACCGGTATTCAGGTCGAGGCCCGTTTTGGTCCTGCGGGCCTGCTTCGCGAGCGCATTGAATCCGGCGAGCACTGTTCGGTGTTTGCCTCTGCCAACAGTCAACACCCTCTGGCGCTGCAGCAGGCAGGGCTGGCGGGGGAGTGCCATCCCTTTGCTCGTAATCAACTGATGCTGACCGCCCGACGCCAGGCGTCGACTGACGATGCCGACTGGCTGACGTTGCTCAGCAACCCGCTGCTGAGGCTGGCAACCTCGACCCCAGGCTGCGATCCTTCCGGCGACTATACCTGGCAATTGTTTACCCGCATTGAGGCCGACTTCCCCGGCGTCGGGCGTGCGCTGATGGCCCGTGCTCAGCAGCTGGTGGGGGGCAGAACCTCGCTCAGCGTGCCGCCGGGGGAGACCGCTGGCGCATGGCTGATCGGTGAGGATTTAGCCGATCTGTTTATCGGCTATGCCCATTACGCTCTCCAGATGGCGACCAGAGACGACCTGCGCACGGTGGCCATCCCCGCGCCCTGGAATGTGCAGGCGGAATACCTGCTGACGATGACCCAGCCCAGCGCTGGGGCACAACAGTTATGCCGATTTATCCTCGGTGCCGACGGTCAGCAGTACCTGCGTAACGCCGGCTTTTTAGCGGCTAGCGTCGAATCGTAAACTGCGGCGCCAGCAGCGGTCCTCCGGAATCGGGGCGTTCGATTTTATGCACCGGTAACCCGTAAGCACGCTGCAGATGGCGCTCGCTGAGTACCTCGTCAGAGCGCCCGGCCAGCCACTCGCCGCCCGGCAACAGCAGCAAGGTATGGCTGGCGACCTGCAGGGCATGGGTCGGATCGTGGGTGGTGAACAGCACCGTGCGCGACTGGCGATACGCCAGATCGCTGATCAGCTGCAGTACCACCTGCTGATTGGAGAGATCCAGCGCCGAGCAGGGCTCATCCAGTAAGATATTCTGACTGTCGCCCACCAGCGCCCGGGCAATGAGCGCCATCTGCTGCTGGCCGCCGGAGAGCGAACGAAAGGTACTGCTCGCCAGATCGGCGATACCTAACTGATTCAGGGCGTCGTGGACCCGTCGGCGATCGTCGTCGCCGGGTTGGGCGAACAGGTTGACCTGGCGAGCGCGCCCCATCAGCACCACATCGGCGACCTGCCAGCTAAAGGCCGGGCGGAACGACTGCGGCACAATCGCCACGCCGCCCTGTTCTTTGAAGTTGCCCGCCAACGGTGGCAGGACTCCGGTCAGGGTGTCGAGCAGCGTGCTTTTGCCGCGGCCGTTGGCGCCGAGTATCGCCCAGATATCACCGTGCTGGCACTGCAGGCTGAGCGGGGTAAACAGCGGCTGACGATGGCCAAACTGCAGGGCCGCCAGGCTAAGGGTTGGCGTCATCAAGAGGTACTCCTGCGGCGGGACTGCACCAGCAGCCAGGTAAACAGCGGGGCGCCGAGCAGGGCGGTAATAATGCCCACCGGGACCTCCGCCTGGGTCAGCGAACGTGCCAGGTCATCGACGACGATCATAAACCCGCCGCCCAGCCAGAACGCGGTAGGCAGCAGGCGACGGTGGTCAGCGCCTACCAGCAGTCGTGCCAGATGGGGGATCACCAGCCCGACCCACGCAATACTGCCGCTGACCGCCACCTGTGCGGCAACCAGCACGGCGCAGCACACCAGCACGCCACGGCGCAGCGCGGTCACCGGCACGCCGAGGCCGCGGGCGTCTTTCTCATCCAGCGCCAGCAGATTAATCCGCCAGCGCAGCGCCAGCAGGATCGCTGCGGTAATCAGGATCGGTGGTGCCATCATCGTCACTTTGTGCCAGTTGGCGGTGGCAAAGCTGCCCAGCAGCCAGAAGACGATATTTGGCAGCGTCTCTTCGCTGTCGGCCAGATACTGCATCAGGCTGACAAGGGCGGCGAAAAAGCCGCTGAGGACGATCCCGGAGAGGATCAGTACCAGCGTATTTTCCCGTCCTTGCAGCGCGGCAATCAAATACACCAGCATCAGCGCCAGCAGGCCAAAACCAAAGGTGGAGGTCATCATCAGCAAGGTGTCCAGTCCCAGCAGAATAGCCAGCGTGCCGCCAAACGCCGAGCCGGAGGTGACGCCGATAATATGCGGGTCGACCAGTGGATTCTGAAACACACCCTGCAGCGTCGCCCCGCACAGCCCCAGTGCGCCGCCGGCCAGTAGCGCCATCACCACCCGGGGCAGCCGTACCGACCAGACGATCTGCCCGGCGATCCCCTCCCCGGGCGGTGCTTGCGTCAGCTGGGTTATCACCGCCGCGGGGCTCAGGTGATACTGGCCGACGCAGAGCGAGGCGACAGCAATCACCAGGGTCGCCAGCGCCAGCCCACTCTGTAGCAGGGCCGGATGACGATTACTGCGCATCCGGGGTCCATTTCACGCGATAAAAACGCTGGTAGTAATCTGCGGCACGGGCGTCAACATCGACCCCCTGATAGCGGGAAGGATAGAGCTTTTTCGCCATCCACAGTTCACCGAGCGCCAGTGCCTCAGGCATCGGATAGCCCCAGGCTTTGGCATATTCCGGCATCAGCCACACGCGGTGGTTTTTCACGGCATCAATGCCTTGCCATTGCGGATCGTTAACGATCTGCTTCACCACCTGCGGGTAACGGTCTTGCACAAAGATCACCTGCGGATTCCACTGTAATACCTGTTCCAGCGAAACCTGGCGCGCCCCTTTGACCGTTGCCGCCGCGACGTTTAAAGCACCGGCGTGCTTCATCATCAGCCCGGTATATTTGCCCGAACCATAGGTGTTGAGGTCCGGGTTGGCCATATACACGCGGACCCGCTGGTCGTCGGGAATATCGGCCACCGGGGCGTTGGCCGCTTTACGGGCCTCGAAGGTGTAGTGAATGAGCGCCTGCGCCTGGCTCTGGCGCTCGACCACCTCGCCAATCAGGCGGATCCCCTGTTGCAGCCCCTGGTTGTAGGCCTGCTCTTCATCGGCCATCGACGGGTTCATCTTGTTTTTTTCACCCGCGGCATCCTGGCGCAACGATACCGCCACCACTGGGATCCCGGCGTTTTGAATCTGTTGAATCATCGCCGGCGGGGCGTAGTTGGCGACAAACACCACCTGTGGGTGCAGCGCCATCAGACTTTCAATATTGACCTGGGTTAAATCCCCGGGCATCGGCAGCTGTTCGATAGCCGGCATAAAGCGGGCGAATGCCGGGCCGAGCTGTTTTTTCCAGCTGCTCATCACCCCGACGATATCGTCGGCGGCGTTGAGCTGCACCAGCAGATTCAGGGTCTGATGCTGGAGCACCACGACACGGGTCACATGATCAGGAATCGTCACTGCACGGCCGAGCTGGTCGGTGACGGTACGTTCAGCAAAAGCATGGCTGGTAAACAGGCAGGCGCCGATCAGCGTCAGCCCCGGTAACAGACGGGAGAGAGTTGGCATGAGAAGGCTCGGTTGCGTAAGAAGAATCGCTGTGTATTAAAATATATAGCGATGAAGGAAGCAATTTTTTAGCGACCGATATAGCCGTTCAGAACAACTTTACTCGTAAAAAACCTCTTCTTCGGCCATCCGCGCCTCAATCTGGTTGGCGACGTTTTGCAGCGGGGCGAGATATTTCTGCGCGGCCTGCTCGATGGTCATCGCTTTGGCCATATACACCAGGTTCAGGCAACCAATCACCCGTTGCTGGAGGCGGATCGGCACGGCGATGGAGGCGATTTTCTCCTCCTGTTGCCAGCCGCGGAAGTTCTCGCCGTAACCGTTGAGGCGCGTGCGTTCGAGGATCGCGGCCAGCCTGGCCGGCTCCCGCGCCAGCTGGTACTCCGCTTCCAGGCGGGCCGCGAGCAGCTCGATCATTGCCTGACGTTCGTGTTCCGGCGCGAAGGCCAGCCAGGTTAATCCCGAGGCGGTCAGCAGCAGCGGCAGGCGGCGCCCGACCATCGCCCGGTGAAAGGAGAGGCGGCTAAAACGGTGGGTGGTTTCGCGCACCACCATCGCATCGACGTCCAGCGTGGTGATGTCCGTCGGCCACAAGACTTCCCGCAGCAGCTCACCCAACAGGGGCGTAGCGAGGGCAGAAATCCAATGCTCGTCACGAAATCCCTCACTCAACTGGCGGATTTTGATGGTTAAACGGAAGCTGTCATCCGAGCGGCTGCGGCGGACATAACCCTCCTCCTGCAGCGTCTCCAGCAGCCGTCTGACCGTGGTGCGATGCAGGCCGCTAAACTCCGCCAGGGTGCCGACCGTGGCCCCTCCGTCGAATTTATTTAACAAATTTAATAACAATAACCCGCGGGTTAAACCACGCACCGTTTTGTAATCTGCTGTGCTATTTTCTCGCATAAAACCTCGATAAATCCTCAGATAAACAATGTTGTGCACCTGGTGCACATCAGGCGATGTTTTGATTGTAGCGCAAACCCCCCTGCCTATACTGGCCTCACTATAAAAATACATTCACATCTGATTAACAAATTGTGCGGCGCCAGGTCTCCGGCGCAGGGCACTTTGTCTGAGTCGTGAGGTTCTGAAATGACAACATCAAATCCGGATATTCAACCCGCTGTACAGCACTCCGCCCAGGTGGTCATCGCCGGCGCGGGTCCGGTCGGGCTGATGATAGCCAACTACCTTGGCCAGATGGGGGTCAGCGTGTTGGTGGTCGAAAAGCTCGACAAGCTGATTGATTACCCGCGCGCCATCGGTATTGATGACGAATCGCTGCGGGCGATGCAGGGCATCGGGCTGGTGGAGAACGTGCTGCCGCATACCACCCCGTGGCACGCGATGCGTTTTCTGACGCCGAAAGGTCGCTGCTTCGCCGATATTCAGCCGATGACCGACGAGTTTGGCTGGCCGCGCCGTAACGCCTTTATCCAACCGCAGGTTGATGCGGTGATGTACGAAGGGCTGCAACGCTTTCCCCACGTGCGCTGCCTGTTTTCCCGTGAAGTCGAAGCCTTCAGCCAGTCGGCGCAGGCGGTGACCTTAAATCTGAAAGGGCCGGAAGGCGAGCGCGAAACGGTTCAGGCCGACTGGCTGGTGGCTTGCGACGGCGGCGGAAGCCTGATTCGCCGCAGCTTAAATATCCCCTTTGAGGGCAAAACCGCCCCCAATCAGTGGATCGTCATTGATATTGCTAACGACCCGCTGGCTACGCCGCACGTCTATCTGTGCTGCGACCCGGTACGCCCGTATGTCTCCGCCGCGTTGCCGCACGGCGTGCGCCGCTTCGAATTTATGGTGATGCCGGGTGAAACCGAAGAACAGCTGAGCGAACCGCAGAATATGCGTAACTTGCTGAGCAAAGTGCTGCCGGACCCGGACAACGTCGAACTGATCCGCCAGCGCGTCTACACCCATAACGCCCGTATTGCCGAACGCTTCCGGGTGGACCGTATCCTGCTGGCGGGCGATGCCGCGCATATCATGCCGGTGTGGCAGGGGCAGGGTTACAACAGCGGAATGCGCGATGCCTTTAACCTCGCCTGGAAACTGGCGCTGGTGGTCAACGGCAAGGCGGGGAGCGGCTTACTTGACAGCTATCAGCAGGAGCGACGCGACCATGCCAAAGCGATGATTGACCTCTCGGTCACCGCCGGCAACGTGCTGGCGCCGCCTAAACGCTGGCATGGCGCCCTGCGCGATGGGATCACCTGGCTGCTGAATTATCTGCCGCCGGTGAAGCGGTACTTCCTTGAAATGCGCTTTAAGCCGATGCCGCAGTACCGCGATGGCGCGTTGCTGACGGAAGGCGAAAGCCAGAACTCGCCGGTGGGAAAAATGTTCATCCAACCAAAAGTGACGCTGGAAGACGGCACGGTCACCTTGCTGGATGAGGTGCTCGGCGCCCGTTTCGCGATTATCGCCTGGGGCTGCAACCCGCAGTGGGGGTTGAATCGCGAGCAGATCGCCCAGTGGCATGCGGTCGGGGTGCGCTTTATTCAGGTGGTGCCGGAGGTCCAGATACACCGCCAGCAGGATAATTTCGCCGGAGTGCTGCGCGTCGGCGACACGCAAAACCGCCTGAAAAGCTGGTTTGCTGAATACGACACCGCCATCGCGGTGGTGCGGCCAGACCGCTTCGTGGCGACGGTAGCCATCCCGCAAACCCTCGGCGGCAAGCTGGACCGTCTGGCAAGCAAAATGAGCCTGGCGCCCGCCGGTGACGCCACCGTTATCAACAAGGTAGCCTGATATGAATGCCTATTTGCACTGTCTCTCTCACACCCCATTGGTGGGTTATGTTGACCCGGAACCGGCGGTACTCGACGAAGTGAACGGCGTGATCGCCGCAGCCCGGGCGCGGATCGCCGCGTTCAACCCTGAGCTGGTGGTGCTGTTTGCCCCCGATCACTACAACGGCTTTTTCTACGATGTGATGCCGCCGTTTTGCTTAGGGGTAGGCGCGACCTCCATCGGCGATTTCTCCAGCGCCAGCGGGACCTTACCGGTACCGGCTGCGCTGGCGGAAGCCTGTGCGCATGCCGTGATGAAAAGCGGCATCGACCTGGCGGTCTCCTACTGCATGCAGGTGGATCACGGCTTCGCACAGCCGCTGGAGTTCCTGCTCGGCGGCCTCGATAACGTGCCGGTGCTGCCGGTGTTTATCAACGGCGTCGCCACGCCGCTGCCGGGATTCCAGCGCACTCGCATGATGGGCGAGGCGATGGGGCAGTTCCTCTCCACCCTCAACAAACGGGTGCTGATTCTGGGTTCCGGCGGTCTGTCGCACCAGCCGCCGGTGCCGGAGCTGGCGAAGGCCGATGCCCATATGCGCGATCGCCTGCTCGGTAGCGGCAGGCAGCTGCCGCCGGAAGAGCGCGAACGGCGTCAGCATCGGGTGATCAGCGCCGCGAAGCAGTTCGTTGACGACCAGAACTCGCTCTATCCGCTGAACCCGGTCTGGGATAACCGCTTTATGAGCTTGCTGGAGCAGGGACGACTGACGGAGCTGGATGCCGTCAGCAATGACGAACTGTCGGCGATGGCCGGTAAATCAACTCACGAAATTAAAACCTGGGTGGCGGCCTTCGCGGCGCTGTCCGCGTTTGGCGACTGGCGCTGCGAAGGGCGCTACTACCGGCCAATACCGGAATGGATTGCTGGATTTGGCTCACTGAGCGCCACCCCCCGGAACTGAATCATCAGGAGAGAAATATGACTTATCAACCGCAGACCGAAGCCGCAACCAGCCGTTTTCTGACCGTCGAAGAAGGCGGAAGTACGCTGCGCGTTCACCTTAACGACTGTGGCCACGGCGCTGAAACCGTGGTACTGCTGCACGGTTCCGGACCGGGCGCCACCGGCTGGGCCAACTTTAGCCGCAATATCGACCCGCTGGTGGCCGCAGGCTACCGTGTGCTGCTGCTGGACTGCCCCGGCTGGGGGAAAAGCGACACTATCGTCAACACCGGTTCCCGCTCTGACCTCAACGCGCGGATCCTCAAGCAGGTTGTCGATCAGTTAGGGATCGATAAGGTCCACCTGCTGGGGAACTCGATGGGCGGGCACAGCGCGGTGGCCTTCACCCTGAGCTGGCCGGAGCGCGTTGGCAAACTGGTATTGATGGGCGGTGGAACCGGTGGTATGAGCCTGTTCACGCCGATGCCGACCGAAGGGATCAAGCTCCTGAACGCGCTGTATCGTGAACCGACCATCGAAAACCTGAAGCGCATGATGAACATCTTCGTCTTCGATACCCGCGATCTGACCGAAGCGCTGTTTGAAGCGCGGCTGAACAACATGCTGTCGCGCCGGGATCACCTCGATAGCTTTGTGAAAAGCCTCGAGGCCAACCCGAAACAGTTCCCGGATTTTGGCCCACGCCTGGGCGAGATTGCCGCCCAGACCCTGATCGTCTGGGGACGCAACGATCGCTTCGTCCCGATGGACGCCGCCCTGCGCCTGCTTTCCGGGATCAACGCTTCCGAACTGCATATCTACCGCGACTGCGGCCACTGGGCGCAGTGGGAACATGCTGACAGTTTCAACCAGCTGGTGCTGGATTTCCTGGCGCGCCAATAAGGAGCCGCAATGAGCACATTTTCTCTCGAACAACTGGCGCAACGACTGCGCGATGCCGAGACCCACGGCCAGGCCATTGAACCGCTGCGCGAGTTGATTGGCGTAGATAACGCCGACGCTGCCTACGCCATCCAGCGTCTCAACGTCCAGCACCACGTCGCCCGCGGGCGGCGGATTGTCGGGCGCAAAGTGGGCCTGACCCATCCGAAAGTGCAGCAGCAGCTGGGGGTCGATCAGCCAGACTTCGGCACGCTGTTTGCTGATATGTGTTATGGCGATAACGCCCAGGTGCCGTTTTCCCGGGTGCTCCAGCCGAAGGTGGAGGCGGAAATTGCGCTGGTGCTGAAACAGGATTTGCCCCACGTCGATACCACCTTCGATGAGCTGTATGCCGCCATCGCCTGGGTGTTCCCGGCGCTGGAAGTGGTCGGCAGCCGGATCCGCGACTGGTCGATAGGCTTTGTCGATACCGTAGCGGATAACGCCTCCTGCGGCCTGTATGTCCTCGGCGGTCCGGCCCAGCATCCGGCGGGACTGGATCTGAAAAACTGCACCATGAGTCTGACCCGTAATCAAGAAGAGGTCTCGCGCGGACTCGGCAGTGAATGCCTCGGCCATCCGCTGAATGCGGCAGTGTGGCTGGCGCGCAAGATGGCCACTCTTGGGGAGCCGCTGCGCGCCGGCGATATCGTGCTGACCGGAGCGCTGGGGCCGATGGTGGCAATTAACGAAGGCGATCGCTTCGAGGCACACATTGCAGGTATTGGTTCGGTTGCCGCCAGTTTTGTGGCGACCGACGCGGTAGATAAAGGAGAGGTGGCATGAGTAAACGTAAAGTGGCGATCGTCGGTTCCGGCAATATCGGTACCGACCTGATGATTAAGATCCTGCGTCACGGGCAGCACCTCGAGATGGCGGTGATGGTCGGTATCGACCCGCAATCTGACGGCCTGGCGCGGGCCCGCCGGATGGGGGTCGCGACCACCCACGAAGGCGTGGGCGGGTTAATGCAGATGGCGGAATTCGCCGATATCGATTTTGTCTTTGATGCCACCAGCGCCGGCGCGCATATCAAAAACGACGCCGCGCTGCGCGAGGCGAAACCGGGGATCCGCTGCATCGACCTGACCCCGGCGGCAATCGGCCCGTACTGTGTGCCGGTGGTTAACCTGGCGGACAACCTCGACAAGCACAACGTCAATATGGTGACCTGCGGCGGGCAGGCCACCATTCCGATGGTGGCGGCGGTCTCACGGGTGGCGAAGGTGCACTACGCGGAAATTATCGCCTCCATCGCCAGTAAGTCGGCGGGGCCGGGCACCCGCGCCAACATCGACGAATTTACCGAAACCACCTCCCAGGCGATTGAACAGGTGGGCGGGGCGGCGAAGGGCAAGGCGATTATCGTCCTCAACCCGGCGGAGCCGCCGCTGATGATGCGCGACACGGTGTACGTCCTCAGCGAGGCCGCATCGCAGGACGCGATCGAAGCGTCGATCAACGACATGGCGGCAGCGGTACAGGCCTACGTGCCGGGCTACCGCCTGAAGCAACGGGTGCAGTTTGAGGTGATTGCGGCAGACAACCCGGTCAACCTGCCGGGTATCGGCCGCTTCTCGGGCTTGAAAACCGCGGTCTATCTGGAGGTCGAGGGGGCCGCCCACTACCTGCCATCCTACGCCGGCAACCTCGATATTATGACCTCGGCGGCGCTGGCAACGGCGGAGAAAATGGCCCAGTCAATGAACGACGCGGCGGGAGAAAACGCATGAACGGTAAGAAACTTTATATCTCGGACGTGACCTTACGCGACGGGATGCACGCCATCCGTCACCAATATTCGCTGGATAACGTACGCCAGATAGCGCGTGCGCTGGACCAGGCCGGCGTCGATTCTATCGAAGTGGCCCACGGCGATGGCCTGCAAGGGTCGAGCTTTAACTACGGCTTCGGTGCTCATAGCGATATCGCATGGATTGAGGCGGCGGCGGAATCGGTATCACAAGCCAAAATCGCCACGCTGCTGCTGCCGGGAATCGGCACTCTGCACGACCTGAAACAGGCCTATCAGGCAGGGGCGCGGGTGGTGCGCGTCGCGACCCACTGCACCGAAGCCGATGTCTCCGCACAGCATATCTCCTTTGCCCGCGAGCTGGGGATGGACACCGTCGGCTTTTTGATGATGAGCCACATGACCAGCGCGGAACAGCTGGCGCAGCAGGCGAAAAAGATGGAATCCTACGGCGCCACCTGTATCTACGTCGTCGATTCCGGCGGGGCGATGAACATGAACGACATCCGCGATCGCTTCCGCGCGCTGAAGGCGGAACTGAAGCCGGAAACCCTGACCGGGATCCACGCGCACCATAACCTGAGTCTCGGAGTGGCGAACTCGCTGGCCGCCGTGGAAGAGGGCTGCGATCGTATCGACGCCAGCCTCGCCGGGATGGGGGCCGGTGCCGGGAACGCGCCGCTGGAGGTGTTTATCGCCGCGGCGGACAAGCTCGGCTGGGATCACGGCACCGATCTGTACGCCCTGATGAACGCCGCCGATGAGCTGGTGAGACCGCTGCAGGATCGCCCGGTTCGGGTCGATCGCGAAACCCTGGCGCTGGGTTACGCCGGCGTCTACTCCAGTTTCCTGCGCCATAGCGAAGTGGCCGCGGCGCGTTACGGTCTCAGCGCGGTGGATATCCTCGTTGAACTGGGCAAGCGCCGGATGGTGGGCGGTCAGGAGGATATGATCGTCGATGTCGCGCTGGATCTGCTGAACCGCGCGAAATAAAACAACAGGCGGCTGGCAACGTATCAGCCGCTATTCACCTGCTCTGTTACTCCTATCGCACAGGTACTCTTATGACCACAACGACCTCTGGATCGGCTTCACGCCTGGTGTTAACCATCGGGCTCTGTTTTATGGTGGCTTTGATGGAGGGGCTGGACTTGCAGGCCGCCGGGATTGCCGCCGTCGGTATGGCGCAGGCGTTTGCGCTGGATAAAATGCAGATGGGCTGGATTTTCAGCGCCGGGATCCTCGGCCTGCTGCCCGGCGCGCTGGTGGGCGGGATGCTCGCTGACCGCCATGGACGCAAGCGGGTACTGATTATCTCGGTGATGCTGTTTGGATTATTCTCAATCGCCACCGCGCTGGCGTGGAGCTTCCCGACGCTGCTACTGGCCCGTTTGATGACAGGCGTAGGGTTGGGGGCGGCGCTGCCGAACCTCATCGCCTTAACCTCTGAGGCTGCCGGGCCGCGTTTTCGCGGCACCGCCGTGAGTCTGATGTACTGCGGCGTGCCGATTGGCGCCGCGCTGGCGGCGGCGCTGGGCTTCTCGGGGCTGGCGTCGGCCTGGCAGGCGGTATTTTGGGTCGGCGGCGTTGTGCCGCTGCTGCTGGTACCGATGCTGATGCGCTGGCTGCCGGAATCCGCCGTTTTTCACACCGGCGTGCAACCGGCACCGCTGCGCACGTTGCTGGCACCCGGCAACGCTGCGGCGACATTGCTGTTGTGGCTGTGCTATTTCTTCACTCTGCTGGTGGTCTACATGCTGATCAACTGGCTGCCGATGCTGCTGGTCGAGCAAGGTTTCAGCGGCAGCCAGGCGGCTGGCGTGATGTTTGTGCTGCAGCTGGGGGCGGCCTGCGGCACCTTGCTGCTGGGGGCGTTGATGGACAAGCTCAGCCCGCTACTGATGTCGCTGCTTATCTATAGCGGCATGCTGGCGTCGCTGCTGGCGCTAGGCAGCGCATCCACCCTGACCGCAATGCTCGTCTCTGGTTTTGTCGCCGGGCTGTTTGCCACCGGGGGACAAAGCGTGCTGTACGCGCTGGCCCCGCTGTTTTATCGCACTGAAATCCGTGCCACCGGCGTCGGCACGGCGGTGGCGGTCGGAAGGTTGGGGGCGATGAGCGGCCCGCTGCTGGCCGGCAAAATGCTGGCCATGGGGACAGGCACAGTGGGGGTAATGGCCGCCTCCGCGCCGGGGATCCTGCTGGCGGGTGTGGCGGTATTCTGGCTGATGAACCGCCAGCGGCGTCAGTCGCTCGCCTGATGAATCCACCCGGCCTGGCACCTGTTGCCGGGCCGGCATAGCCCGGTTTGCGTCTTGCGTTGCGTCAGACTTTGGCCTAGGGTAAATCATCCTCCATCGATACGTTCTGCCGCCATGTCCTTTCACTCCCGTTTACTGAGCGATATTCCCGGCATTCGCTATGCCTTTCTTGACGTCCATGAAACCGCCGCCTTTCCCTATCACGAGATGGCGCCGGTGAAGCTGGTGCATGGCAATGTGGTGCATCACTACCAGGCGCCGCTGGCGGAGCGTCCGCACGCCGATGCGGTCTTCACCGAACGCGGCGGGCAAAAGGTCGGGGTAGTAACGGCGGACTGCCTGCCGATGCTGATGGCTTCTCGCGATGGGCGCTTTGTCTGTAGTGTCCACGCCGGCTGGCGCGGTGCGGCAAACGGCATTATCGCCAATAGTCTTGACTGCTTTGCGCAACAGGGCGTTGCGCCGGAAGAGGTGGTGGTGGCGATCGGGCCGCATATTCAGGCCTGCTGTTATGAAGTGACCCCGGATTTTTATCCGCAGCTGCTGGCAACGCCGGCTGGCGAACTGGCCAGCCAGCACAGGGCGCGGCTGTTTGCGCCGCGGGATGAGCACGCCGTTGGCGCTGAGCAAGCCCGGGCCACGGGGCCGGACAATCAGTGGTTCGATCTGCGAGCGTTCGGCCAGCTGCTGCTGGACCATGCCGGAGTGCCCGAGCGCAACATCGAATGGCTGGGGAGCTGTACCTACTGCACGCCGCAATCGTTGGGATCGTTCCGGCGTCGCACCCACTTCCCGGCAGAGAAAACCTTCCAGTACTCGTGGATTATGCGCGACGCCTGATGCCCCGGAGGTTAGCTTAGATCACCCGAAAGCCGTGGGTGCCGTCGAGTGCCAGCTGGTCGACGAGACCATACTCCCACTCCAGGTAGGCCGCCATTGCTTCGCGGGGGTTATCTGTACCTTCATAGGGCCGACGATAGCGATCGCGACGCGGGGTGGCTAGAGCGGTCTCTCCCTGTTCCAGCGGGCGTCCGGCGGCAATCCACGCGCTGGTCCCGCCGCGTAGCACCTGCACCGGTTTGCCGGTCAACGCCGCCACCTCGGTGACAGCGTAACGGGCCAGCAGGCTGCTGCCGCAGGTCAGTACGTAGCGGCTGGCGGGCGGAATGGTCTTCAGAGCCTGCTTCAGCTGCGAGCGTACCAGCCAGTAAGCGCCCGGGATATGCCGTGCCACGTAGTTGGCGCTGGTGGTGAAATCGAGCACCACCGTGCCCGGCGTCTGCAGCTGCGCTGCCAGCTGCTCGTCGTCGATCTCATCCGCCTGCGGCGCCGGCGGCACGCTGGCGGCCGGCACGCCGCGTTCGCTAAAGTGGGCGGCGCTCAGACCGTGCAGGACCGCGGTTTCCCAACCCATCTGCGCCAGCCACGAGGCGCTCATCGCGGCACGCACGCCGTCATCATCCACTAGCACAATGCGCGCCCCGCGTACGCTGGCGTGGTGATCGGTCTCCTGCACCAGCTGGCCGCCTGGGGCGCTGAGGCTGCCTGGCAGATGACCATCGGCATACTCCTGGGGGCTGCGAACGTCGAACAGGTAGGTGGTGCGGTCCGGCT
This sequence comes from Klebsiella sp. B345, assembly GCF_051131735.1. NCBI lineage: Bacteria > Pseudomonadati > Pseudomonadota > Gammaproteobacteria > Enterobacterales > Enterobacteriaceae > Klebsiella > Klebsiella sp. B345. The sequence continues at coordinate 795,788 of NZ_CP180443.1, read as the reverse complement.
GCTGCTGCCAGCGCTGGAGCGTCGGGAGATCGATAAAGGTCACGCCGGCACGTTGTGCCAGCTGGTTAGCCTGCTGCAGACGCGCGCTTGAGGCCAGCGTTTCGTTGGCATAGCGACGCTGCTGGTCGTGTTCGAGGGGCAGTCCGGCCAGGGTCCAGCCGATGGTGCCGTTACGCAAGGCGTAGACCGGGTTGCTTATGCCGGCGTTGATCAACGACTGGGCGCCGATAATGCTGCGGGTCCGGCCCGCGCAGTTGACCACGATCGGCGTCTGGGTTGAGTTCACCAGACCTTCAATGCGTAGCGCCAGTTCGCCGCCCGGCACGCTGATGCTGCCGGGAATGCTCATGGTGTGATACTCATCGAAGCGCCGGGCATCAACGATTAACAGCGGCTCCCGGGCATCGATCAGCGTGTTCAGCGCCTCGGCGGTGAGCGACGGGGTATGGCGCACGCTCTCTACCAGCTCGCCAAACGCTTTACTGGCGGAGTTCACATCCTGGAACAGCTCACCGCCGCTGCGCTGCCAGCCGCTCAGGCCACCTTCCAGCAACGTGACATCCTGATACCCCCACTGACGCAGGCGTTGGTACGCCGATGCGGCCAGGCCTTCGCCATTATCATAAACGGTTATTGGGGTGGAGAGGCGCGGCACCCGACGATGGATCTCCAGCTCCAGCTTGCTCAGCGGCAGATTGGCGGCGAACAGCGGGTGCGCATCGGCGAAATCGGCCTCTTCACGCACATCAATCAACGCCACTTCGGCGTGGTCGAGCAGGGCCTGGCGCACTTCAGCGGCCTGGCGATACAGATAAACGGGCATATTAATTATCCTTCGAGAAATCCCAGAGATTGGGGAGGTGGCGATTGGAGTAGCCAGAGATAAACGGTTTGACGAGGCCTTCCGGGGTGTATACGGCCCGTTTCACGGCGCCAATATTGCCGCCGTAGACATGAATGCTGATGGATACCCCGTCCGCCAGGGCATTGCTGACCCGGTGAATATCCCCGTCCTGAGCAGAGACTTTTTCTACCTCGCCGGGGGAGAGTCGCGTGGCAATCCCGTCCGCTACCGGCTGCCCCGCGCCATTTAGTCGATAGCGCTGATTCTCCTCCGCGCCGCGCAGCATGCCGATGGCGCCCCACACCCGGTGATCGTGAATTGGCGTGGATTGTCCCGGGCCCCAGACAAAGCTGACGATCGAAAAACGTTGCCCGGCGTCAGCGTACAGCAGGTATTGTTGGTAGTGGTGAGGGTGCGGCAGGCTGTACTCTTCCGGTAGCCAGTCGTCGTGTTTCACCAGCAGCGCCAGACGCAGCGCCACCGCGTCGAGCAGCGGCGAGGAAGAGGAGAACTCGCGATGCAGAGCATCAACCTCTTGAATAAAATGACGTAATTTTTCCAGTCGTGGTGCGGTCATGAGCGGTTCCTGTCAGAGGGACTGGTCATTACGCTAACAAAGGCGTTAATATTATTTAAATGCAATTTACGCATATATTAATATGCAAAAATCACATTAAGGATTCTATGCGCATCGACGACATTGACGCACTGCTGGCAACGGTCCAGTTTTCCTCCCTCAATCAGGCGGCGGACTATCTGGGGATCACCCAGTCGGCCATCACCCGTCGGCTGCAGCGTCTGGAGCAGACGCTGGATGTCACCTTGCTGGAGCGCCAGACCCGGCCGCTGACGCTGACCGCCACCGGCCACCGGGTGTATGAGCAGTGCCTGAGCATCAAGCGAGAGACCAAAAAACTGTACGGATTGCTCGACCCGGAGGCGGAGCCGCACGGTATCTTGCGCCTTGGGGTGCCGCAGAGCGTGGCGGAGATCGCCCTCCAGCCGGCGCTGCTGGCGCTACGTCAACAGTTTCCACAGCTGCAACCTCAGGTTACCTGCGGCTGGAGTGGGCTGCTGCAAAAGCGGCTGGAGAGCGTCGAGCTCGACGGGATGCTGGCGATGGGGCCGGCGCAGCAGACGTTTGCCGACGGCTACAGCGGGCGGCTGCTGTGCCCGCTGGATATCGTGGTGATTGCCGCGAAAAGCTTGCGTCTGCGGGCGGCGGAGCTGCGGGATTGCGCGGCGCAGGGCTGGGTACTCAACCCCGACGGCTGCGGGCTGCGTGCGGGGCTAATCCGCGAACTGCAGGCCCAGGGGCTGCGGCTGCAGCTGAACGTCGAAACCGCGGGCGCCCGGCTGCAAATTGGCCTTGTTGCTCAGGGGCAAGGACTCGGCCTGGTGCCGCGGGCGGCGCTGGTCGCCAGCCCGTGGCGCGATGAAGTGACGGTGCTGACGCTGGCGGATTTTCAACCGGCGGTGTCGCTGTGGCAGGTCAACGCGCATAACCTGGTCAATCTGCAGCAGCCCTTCACTTTTTTTGCCGGAAAAGTGGCGCAGCAGCTACAGCTATCTGACTGAAAGTATTATAAAAAAACTTAAATGCAATTTTTGCATATTAAGATATGATAAAAATGCATTTTGCTCATTGAATGCCGGTGTATAGGGTAACGACAGGTGCCGCCGCGGCGGCCAACCGTTATCCTGACACAAGGAGTTCAGTTATGAGCATTCAGTTTCTCGGCATGATTGGCCATCGCCTCTCATCCGAAACCATCGCCCCGGTCGGCCCCATCTTTGACCGCGATTATATCGTGCGCTTTGCGCAAACTCACGAAGCCGCCGGGTTCGATCGTCTGCTGGTCGGCCATTGGTCCGATCAACCTGACGGCTTTCTGGTGACCGCGCTGGCGGGCCTGTCGACGCAGAAGATTGGCTACCTGCTGGCCCACCGTCCAGGGTTTGTCTCGCCGACGGTCGCCGCCCGTAAATTTGCCACCCTCGAACACCTGCTTGGCGGGCGTCTGGCGGTGCATATCATCAGCGGCGGTAACGATGCCGAACAGCGCCGGGACGGCGACTATCTCGATCATGACCAGCGCTACGCCCGGACGGACGCTTTCCTCGAGACGGTGCGTCAAATCTGGACCGCCGAGCAGCCCGTGGATATCGCCAACGACTATTATCAGGCGCAGCAGGCGTGGTCGGCGATCCGCCCGCTGCAAAAACCGCATCTTCCCATCTATTTTGGCGGTTCTTCCGAAGCTGCGCTGCGGGTCGCCGGTAAGCACGCCAACGTCTTTGCCCTGTGGGGCGAGTCGTTAGCGCAAACGGAAGAGACAATCCGCCGGGTGCGGGCCGAAGCGGCCAGCCACCAACGCGAGATTGATTTCAGCGTCTCTTTCCGGCCGATCGTCGCCGATACCGAAGCCGAAGCCTGGGAGAAGGCCGAACACATTTTGCACGTCGCGACCCAGCAGGCGGCGCAGGCGGGTAACGGCTTTAAAGCCAAACCTGACAGCGTGGGGGCGCAACGTCTGCGGGCCACCGCGGCCCAGGGCAATGTCGTGGATACGCGGCTGTGGACCGGGATCGCCAAACTGGTCGGCGGCGGGCATAACTCGACGGCGCTGGTCGGCACCCCGGAGCAGGTCGCCGATGCGCTGCTGGAGTACTACGACCTCGGGGTTCGCAACTTCCTGATCCGCGGTTTCGACCCTCTCAATGATGCCCAGCAATATGGCAAAGCGTTGCTGCCGATTACCCGGGAGAAAGCTGCACAGCGCGCCCTGCAGGAGCGCGCATCGTGACCATTGCAGGCCAATCGTCAGCGCAGCCGACGAGCGACTGGGCGCAGCAGCTGACCACCATTCGCCAGCAGATAGCGGAGCAGGCGGCGGCCCTTGACCACAGCGGCGACTTTCCCGCAGGGCCGCTGGCACAGCTCCAGCAGGCCGGTTTTCTGAGTCTCGCGACGCCGGTGCAGTATGGTGGGGCGGGCGCCGATTTACCGCGTCTTCAGCAGGCGATCGCCGCTATCGCGTGGGGCGAGCCGGCAACCGCGTTGATTGTCTGCATGCAGTATATCCATCATCTGCGACTGGCGGAAAACGACGGCTGGGCGGAACCGCTGCGCCGCCAGGTCTTTCGTGATGCGGTGGAACAGGGGGGGCTTATCAACAGCCTGCGGGTCGAGCCGGAGCTGGGTTCGCCGGCGCGCGGCGGACTGCCGCAGACGGTTGCCGAACGCACTGCTGACGGCTGGCGGTTGAACGGACACAAACTGTATACCACCGGCATCGAAGGGCTGAGCTGGCTGGCTATCTGGGCGCGCAGCGACGATGCCGAGCCGCTGGTCGGCACCTGGCTGGTGCCGCGAAATAGTGACGGTGTCACTATTATCAAAAGCTGGGACCATGCCGGCATGCGTGCTACCGGTAGCCACGAAGTGGTGCTGAAAGATGTGGTGATCCCCCGGGACCATGCGGTGGATATCTGGCCGCTAAGCGCTCCGCCCGCCACGGATGCCGAAAGCGTGCGACGTTTTGCCAACCGCCAGACCGCCTTACTGGCGGCCATCTATGACAGCGTGGCCCGCGCGGCGCGCGACTGGTTGCTGGGGTGGCTGCGTTCGCGCACGCCGGCCAATCTCGGAAAGCCGCTCTCCACATTGCCGAGAGTACAGGAAAAAGTCGGCCAGATAGAGAGCTGGTTACTGACTAACCGCTGCCTGCTTCAGCAAGCGGCCGGGCTGGCGTTTTCCACCAGCGACGCCGGCCTGGCGAAGGTCACCATCACTGAAAACGCCATTCAGGCGGTCGCGCTGGCGCTGGAGCTGACCGGTAATCATGGCCTGAGTCGGCAGCATCCTCTGGAACGTCACTATCGCAACGTGCTGTGCGCACGCGTGCATACGCCGCAGAACGACAGCGCATGGCTGGCGGCAGGTCAACACGCTTTTCACTGATAAGGATAATGTCTATGGGCAAACCCACTCTCACCCGAATCGCCGGGGCATTGATGCTGCTGGCGCTCAGCGGCTATGTGACGGCGCAGGAGCGCATCACCTTGCGGATCGCCGACCAGAAAGGCGGCATGCGCTCGCAGCTTGAAGCGGCCAATGCGCTGCAAAACCTCAACTATGACATCAAATGGGCCGAGTTCCCGGCCGCCGCGCCGCTGGCGGAAGCCCTCAATGCCGGCGCGGTGGATGCCGGGATTATTGGCGATGCGCCGCTGCTGTTCGCCCTGGCCAACGGGGCGCCGGTAAAAGCCATTGCCGTGGATAAAAGCAACCCGGCAGGCACCGCCGTGCTGGTGTCTCCCGGTAGTCCGCTGAAGGATGCCGCGGATTTAAAAGGCAAGCGGATCGCCACCGGCAAAGGGTCGATCGGCCACTTTGTGGCGTTGAAAGCGTTGCAGCAGGCCGGGATTTCGCCGAAGGACGTGCAGTGGGTCTTCCTCGGTCCGGTGGATGCCAAGGTGGCGCTTCTCAACGGGTCGGTGGACGCCTGGGCGACCTGGGAGCCCTATACCACCCAACTGGTGAAAACCGCCGAGGGGCAGATTCTGGTGAGCGGCAAAGGGCTGCTGCCGGGCAATACCTTCCTGGCGGCTACCGACGAGAGCTTAAAGGACCCGGCGAAGCGGGCGGCGCTGCAGGATTATCTGACTCGTCTGGCAGGGGCGGAACGCTGGGCATACGCCAACCTCGACAGCTATGGCAAAACGCTCGGCGAGATCATTCGTTTCCCGCCGGAGATTGCCCGGGCGCAGTTTGCCAACCGCCAGTCGCAGTGGCAGCGTCTGGACTCCCGTACCGTGGAACAGCAGCAGGCGACCGCCGATTTTTACCAGGCCAACGGCCTGATCCGCACAAAGCTCGACGTCAGCCCGACGTTTGACCTGACGTTTACGCTGCCGGACGTTCCCGCCGCCCAGGAGACCACACCATGAGCCAGCACCTTTTCTCGCGTCGTCGTTTTTTACAACTGACCGGCGGCAGCGCGCTGGCCGCGGCAGCGTGGCCGCTGTGGGCGCATGATATGGCGGCGATGGCTGACAGCGGTGAAAATCTTGCGTTGCGACTGCCCCAGCCCTACAAGCTGAAGCTGGCGATCAATAAGAGTGCGGTGTGTCTCGCTCCGGTGGCGGTTGCCGAACAGCAAAAATTCTTCAGCAAATACAATCTGGACGTGGAGTTCGTCAACTTTGGCAACTCGACCGACGTCCTGCTGGAGGCGATTGCCACGGGTAAAGCCGATGCCGGGGTCGGGATGGCGCTGCGCTGGCTGAAGGCGCTGGAGCAAGGGTTTGACGTCAAGCTGACCGCCGGAACCCACGGTGGCTGCCTGAATCTGCTGACCGCCAAAAACTCGCCGTTCAACGGCCTCGGGAGCCTGAAGGGGCAGACCATCGGCGTCACGGATATGGCCGGCCCGGACAAAAACTTTTTCGCCATTTTGCTTAAGCGCCACGGCATTGATCCGATCAGCGACGTGCAGTGGAAAGTCTATCCGGCGGATCTGCTCAGTATTGCGCTGGATAAACAGGAGATCGCCGCCATCAGCGGTAGCGAACCGTTCAGCTATCGTCTGCTGCAAAGCGGCAAGTATCAGCTGATCGCTAGCAACATGACCGGCGATTACGCCAACCTCAGTTGCTGCGTGCTAGGAGTGAGCGGGGCGTTGGCTCGTGACCATCGGCCAGTGGCTGCGGCGTTGACCCAGGCGATCCTCGAAGCGCACAGCTACGCGGCGGCCCATCCGGAAAGCGTGGCCCAGTCGTTTATGGCCCATGCCTTAAATACCGATGAAGCCGAAGTATCGGGCATTATTCACGGCCAGGGCCATGGACATCACGCGGTCGGGGAGGCTTTTGTCAACGAGTTGACCCAGTACGTCACCGACCTGCAACGGGTGCAGGTGATCAAACCGGGGACCGATCCTCATCAGTTTGCGGAGAGTATCTATGCCAACGTATTCGCCTGAACGGCGGTTGCCGCTGGCCGGGGCGCGTTATCCTCAATGGGGCGAAGGATGGCTGGCCGCCGCGCTGTGGCTGGCGGCAGGCGGCTTTACCCTCGCCTGGCCGGATGCCGGACGGCGCTGGCCCTACAGTGAGGCCTGGGCGCTGATGCAGTTCGGCCTCGCCGGCGGGTTGCTGGTGCTGGCGCTGAGCTACCGCTACTGGCACCCGCGGGGCGCCCGTTTGCTGCATGCTGGTAAATGGCTGGCGCTGCTGCCGTTGCTGTTTGTCCTGTGGGAGTGGCTGACCGCCAAAACAACGATTCTGCCGGTGCCGTTTTTTGCGCCGCCGCAAGCGCTGATTGGCGTGCTGGTGGAGGACTGGCCGCGTCTGCTGGACAGCCTGCTGCACTCGCTGGGGCTGTTGAGCCTTGGCGTTCTGCTCGGCACCACCTGCGGTTTTATCAGCGGGCTGGCGATTGGCTGGTCTCAGCGGATTGGCTACTGGCTGCATCCGGTGCTGCGCCTGCTGGGGCCGGTTCCGTCCACTGCGCTGCTGCCGCTGTGCCTGTTTATTTTCCCCTCAAGCTTTGGTGCAAGCGTCTTCCTGATAGCCCTCAGCACCTGGTTTCCGGTCACCGTGCTGACCTGGTCGGGGGTAGTGAGCATCGATAAAGCCTGGTATGACGTGGCGCGGACGCTGGGGGCCAGCCAGCGCTTTCTGATCCTGCGGGTGGCGATCCCTGCGGCGTTGCCGAACGTCTTCGTCGGGCTGTTTATGGGGCTGGGGGCATCGTTTTCGGTGCTGATCGTCGCCGAAATGGTGGGGGGTGAAAGCGGGGATCGGGTTCTATCTACAGTGGGCGCAGGGCTGGGCCGCCTATCCCAATATGTACGCCGCGCTGCTGGTGATGGCCTTGTTATGTTCTGGCCTGATCAGCGGCCTCTTTCTGGTACGCGACCGACTGCTGAAATGGCAGCGAGGAGGAATGAAATGGTAGCGCTGGCACAGACCCGGATCGCGGCAGCATCAGGAGCGGCAGTTGAGATCCAGCATCTGCAACATGCTTTTGCCCTCGGCAACGCGCCGGTACCGGTGCTGCAAAATATCAGCCTGCAGCTGCGTGCCGGCGAGAGCGTGGCGCTGCTCGGGCCTTCGGGCTGCGGGAAATCCACGTTGCTGCGGCTGCTGGCGGGGCTGGAGCCGTTGCAGGAAGGGCAGATCCGCATCGATAACGCCCCGATGCCTGGACCTGGACCGGAACGGATTCTGGTGTTTCAGGACCCGACGCTCTACCCGTGGCTGACGGTGCGGCAAAACGTGCTGCTCGGGCCGCAAGCGCAGGGTAAGAAGGGCTGGGAAGCCCGGGCCGATGCGCTAATTGCCCGCATCGGGTTACAGGGCTTCAGCGAGGCGTGGCCGCGACAGCTCTCCGGCGGGATGGCCCAGCGCGCCGCGCTGGCGCGGGCGCTGCTCAACGAGCCTCGTCTGCTGCTGCTGGATGAGCCGCTCGGCAAGCTGGACTCGTTGACCCGCATCAGCATGCAGCGCGAGCTGATTGGCCTGTGGCAGCAGCAGGGCTATACCAGCCTGCTGGTGACTCACGACATCGAAGAGGCGCTGCTGCTGTGTGAACGGGTGCTGGTGATGTCGCCGCGCCCGGGGCGAATCATTGCGGAATTCACGCTGCCGCTGGCGTTTCCACGCCATCGTGACAACCCACAACTGCTGGAATACCGGCAGAGTATTTTGCGTATTCTCGGGCAGGAGGAGGACTGGTAGCGTCAGGTCGGCGGGAAAAACAGGCCCGGACGGGCCGCCGTTTACCATCAACAGCGGCACGGTCCGGGACAGGGTGACGGGCTCAGAAGTCCATTTTTACCGTGAACTGCACTTCGCGCGGATCGCCAATCTGGTTGCCCAGGTTGTTGGTGGCGATGGAGGAGGTGTAGTAGGTCTTATCAAACAGGTTTTTCACGTTCACCTGCAGGGTGACCGGGTACTGCAGTTTCATCTTATAGGCGGCAAAGACATCGGCCACCGCGTAGCCCTGCAGATAATAATCCGCGCCGTTGGTACCGGAGCGTTTGCTGACCGCACGACCACCGCCGCCGACGGTCAGGGTATTGCTGTCGTAGACGTTATGGATGTCGTAGCTCAGGAACAGAGAACCGGTGTGTTTTGGCACATTGGGCAGCGGCTTGCCGGCGTAGTCCGGATCGTCAAGCACCTTGGCGTCGGTGTAGCCGTAACTGGCGATAACGTTGAGGTTGTCGGTGATCGCGCCGGCCAGATCCACCTCGACGCCGCGAGAGCGCACTTTGCCTGCGGTCTTAGCAACGGTTTCATCGCCGACGCTTTCGGTGTACAGCACGTTGCGTTTATGAATATCAAACAGCGCGATATTGGCGGTAATGCCGTTTAACAGATCAAACTTCGCCCCGACCTCATAGGAGGTGGACTCTTCCGGCGGCAGGTTGCCAATGTAGCTGGCGATCGACGACTGCGGCATAAACGACTGGGCCACGTTACCGAACAGCGACACGTTTGGCGTCAGTTTATAGACCAGACCAAACTTCGGCGTCCATTTCTGATCGTTGCTGTCGGTGTTGACGTTAAACGGTCGACCCTTGCCCGCATACTGGGTGTAGTACTGATAGCGGACCCCGGCGACGGCAATCCAGTTATCGGTCAGATACAGTGCGTCCTGAACGTAGGCGGCGTAGCTTTCCTGCTGGATGGTCTGATCGCTATCTGACGCTGACACGGTGTTGCAGGTACCGACCGTACCGTATACCGGGTTGTAGATATTGAACCCTTTGACGTTTTTGCAGCGAATCATGTCGGTACGCAGCAGATCGTAATACTCATAGGCGACGCCGGTGAGTACTTCGTTATAAAAGCCGCCGACGACCACGTTGCCCTGGAGATCGGCTCGGGTCGAGTGCATTTTCTGCGTCGAGCCGTGGGTCGCATCGACGCGGCGGGTCAGATCGCCGGTGGCTGAATCGTAGGCCATGACCCGCGCCTGGTTATCGTTGTAGTGATCCTGGCTGTAGCTGTAGTCGAAGCGGGCGGTCCAGGCGTCGTTCAGACGGTATTCGGCATTCAACTGCGCCAGATCGGAATAGCCGTCGGTAATGTTAAACGACTCGTCAAAGCGCGTTTTCCGATCGACGTTGACCGCATGGCCGGTATTGAGATCGAAGATGGTTCCGCGATCGAACGGCGTATTGTAATCGCGGTGCGAGTAAGAGACGTTCACCGTCGCGTTGTCGCCAAACCAGGTCAGAGAAGGGGCGATAAAGCTGCTTTTCTCTTTGCCGAAGTTGCGCCAGTAATCTTCATTTTGATACTCACCGATGATGCGATAGGCCAGACGGGTCCCTTCGATAGGGCCGGTCACGTCGAACTGGCCGGTTCCGCCGCCGAAGCTGGTGGAGGTCGCGGAAATCGAGCCGCCGAAGGTGCGCTCCGGGCGTTTCGTCACCACGTTAATTAATCCGCCGGGATCCAGAATACCGTATAGCGTCGACGCCGGGCCTTTCAGCACTTCGACGCGCTCGGTGGCGGCGGTGAAGCTGCGCGGCAGGACGGTACGCAGGCCGTTAGTCATGATCGAACCATCACGGTTGGCGCCAAACCCTCGGCGGGTAAAGGCATCCTGCGTGCCGCCCAGCGTATTGGTCTGAACGACGTTGGCGACGTTATACAAGGCCTCGTCGAGGGTGGTCGCGTGCTGGTCTTCCAGCACCTTATCGCTGACGGTATTCACTACCTGCGGAATATCCATCAGCGGCATCGACGTTAGCGTCGCGGTTGAACTGCTCACCGGCTGATAGCCGTTGGTCGCAGGCTGCTGCGACTTGTCGGCGACCACGGTGATGGTTTCATCTGCGGCGGTTTTATCGCTGGTGGTGCTGTTTTCTGCTGCAACTAATCCCGGTGAGGCAAAGGAACCTAAAAATATCAGTGAAAAAAGTGCGCGCCCTTTCAGCGTAGTGAAAGGGATCGTTGATTGAGTCATTATCTGTTTCTCGTGAACGCATCTGCCCTTTGCGGACAGAAAAGCCAATTAAATCATTGCCCTTAATAATATTATCTGCCCGTTGTTCGCGATGATTTGCGTTCAGGCATGTAATTGAGAATCATTCAATCACGAGGGAATGTAGTAGTAAATGTTATGTAACATAAAAAAATTGCCGCCCGCTAATGCACCTGTCTTGCCCCTGGATTGCGTTGAGTATTCTGTTTAAAGCATTGTTTATTAATGTTTAAATTGGTGTCGTCGACCGTGGCTTATTCCGTAGTGATGACGAGGGTTTCCTGAAGCGTTTGGCTATTGACTACTACATTCATCCGCCGCATGATCAAAAGAGAATGAGATTTATTTTTGTTTGAGTGCGAACGTGCGGGCCCAATGCCACGCCGTTGCGGCGCAGGAGCGAGTTATGCCACAGCGGGTGATGCCTGCAGAGCAGGGGATCGTACTGGATGCCCTGTCGGCCGGATATGGCCAGACCCTGATTGTCGACGATATTCATCTGACGATCCCTCACGGTAAAATGACGGTGCTGGCTGGGGCCAATGGTTCCGGTAAATCCACGCTGTTGTCGACCATCGCCCGTATGCTGAAACCGCTTGGCGGCAGCGTTCGCCTGGACGGTCAGTCCATTCATGAGATGCCGACCCGGGCGGTTTCACGCCAGTTAGGCATTTTGCCGCAGTCGCCGCTAACCCCGGAAGGGCTAACGGTGTTTGAACTGGTTTCGCGCGGGCGCTATCCCTGGCAGGGGTTTATGCGCCAGTGGTCGGATGCCGACCAACAGGCGGTGGAAGAGGCGATGGTGCTCACCGGCACTACGGAATTCGCCTGTCTGCCGGTAGACAGCCTCTCAGGCGGCCAGCGGCAGCGCTGCTGGATAGCCATGGCGCTGGCCCAGCAAACGGCGACCATTCTGCTCGACGAACCCACGACCTGGCTCGATCTGCGCTACCAGGTCGATATCCTTGAACTGCTGCAAACCCTGACCCGTGACCACGGGCGTACGGTGGTCACGGTGCTGCACGACCTGAACTTCGCGGTCAATTACGCCGATCTGCTGGTGTTTCTCAAACAGGGACGGATCGCCGGTGTGGTAGGAGAAAACGAACGCTGCACCCCGGCGCTAATCAAAACCGTGTTTGACGTAGAGGTCCAGATGTCCCTCAACCCGCAAACCGGCAAACCGTTCTTTATGCCGTTCCGCTCGTCGCAGGGAGCGGGGCAATGAGTGCCGCCGCGCTGACGCTGCCGCGCCGTCGTCAGTCGCGCCCGCTGCTGGCGTTTATCCTGCTGATGATGCTGCTGACCGGGGCCTCAGTGGTCCATCTGGGGCTTGGCGCGCGCTGGATTGCTCCGCAGACGATCCTGCAGGCGCTGACCCATTTCGATCCGCGAAATTTTGACCATCGGATCATCGTCGATCTGCGGCTGGTACGCCTTCTGGCGGCGCTGCTCACCGGGGCGGTGCTCGGCGTAGCCGGGCTGTTGCTGCAGACGGTTATTCGTAACCCATTGGGTGAACCGCATATTCTGGGCCTGAACGCCGGCGCATCGCTGGCGGTGGTCGTTACCTCCGCGTTGGGTCTGGGCGGGCTGGCGTGGGAGCGTCCGCTGATTGCCGGCTGCGGCGCAGCATTGCTGTTTGGCGGGGTTATGCTGCTGGCAACCTCCGGGCGCGGCGGGGCAACGCCGTTGCGCATCACGCTGTGCGGCGTGGCACTTTCGGCCTTTGCCTCTGCGGTAACCGCGGCCATCCTGATCCTCGATGAACAGACGCTGCTGGCGATGCGTACGTGGCTGGCGGGCGATCTTGCCGGGCTGAACGGCGCCATCCTGCGTTCGGCGGCGGTGCCGGCGTTGGCAGGTGCGCTGCTGGCGCTGTTTATTGCGCCGCGGTTGAATATTCTGGCGCTGGGCGAGAACGTGGCGCTGGGGCTGGGGGTGAAAATCGTCCAGACCCGGCTGCTTGGCCTGGCGGCAATTGCCTTGCTGTGCGGCTCGGCGGTGGCGGTGGCCGGGCCGATCGGCTTTGTCGGCCTGGTGGTCCCGCATATTGTGCGCCGGCTGATCAGCGAAGATCTGCGTCTGGCGTTGCCGCTGGCGGCCCCCGTCGGGGCGCTGGTGCTGGTGGTCGCCGATATTGCCGCGCGCACTCTCGTCGCGCCGCAGGAATTGGCGACCGGGGCGATGACCGCGCTGGTGGGAGCCCCGGTATTTATCTTTATTGCCGCGAGATTTTTTAAATGAAAGACGTTGCCGCTCACGCCGGTTTTCGCCCGCTGCGGGTCGGGCCCTGCCAGCTGTTAATCCGCCCGGCGGCGCTGAAAATCGCCGGCGTGTTGATTGTCGCGATCCTGCTTCTGGCGAGCTTTGGCCTGGCGCGCGGTAGCTTTCCGCTGCCCACCGGCACCCTGGCCCGGGCGCTGTTCGCTCCGCAAGCGTTGGCGGAGCAACCGCGCTTTATCCTGTTTGATATCCGCCTTCCCCGGCTGTTGATGGCGCTGCTGTGCGGGGCAATGCTCGGCCTGGCGGGCGCGGCGATGCAGAGTATCACCCGCAACGGTCTGGCCGATCCGGGGCTGATTGGCGTTAAAGAGGGGGCCAGCGTGGTGGTGCTGGCGCTGATTTTGTTTTTCCCGGCGGTGGGGCTGGTCTGGCGGCCGCTGGCGGGGATCGTCGGCGGGCTGCTGGTGGCGCTGCTGGTACTGGCGCTGGCCCGCGACTGCGCACGCCCGCGCTTTATTTTGATTGGTATCGGCGTCTCCTGGACACTGGCGTCGGCGGTGGGCATTTTCATGACCACTGCCGATGTCCGCGATGTGCAGACCGCCATGATCTGGCTGGCAGGAAGCCTGCATGCGGCAACCTGGCCGTTGCTGGCAGTGGCGCTCATCTGGGCGCTTCCTGGCGCACTGATTCTGTTGCTCACTGCCCGGGCAGCGGACGTGGCACTGCTCGGGGATCGTACAGCCGTCGGTCTGGGGGTGCGGCTGCAGAGCCTGACTCTGCTGCGCTTTTTCGCCCCGGTGTTGCTGACCTCCGCCAGCGTCTCCTGCGTCGGCAGCCTGGGGTTTGTTGGGCTGATGGCACCGCATATGGCGCGCTTTGTGCTGCGTGGTGGCCAGGTGGCGCTGCTGTGCGGTAGCGCATTGATCGGTGCGCTACTGGTGTTGCTGACCGACACCATCGGGCGTCTGGCCTTTGCGCCATTGCAAATTCCGGCCGGGATCGTTATCGCCCTGGTTGGGTGTCCGTTTTTTATCTTGCTGCTGTGGCGTCGTCGTGACGCCCTGTAATGTTGAAGGGTTGCTATGCGTTGGTTGATCTCTTTGTTGTTGGTGGTGGGCGCTGCCGCTGGCGCCGCCGAGCGTCAGACTCAAACATTTACCGACGATCTCGGTCGGGTGGTGACGGTACCGCTGCATCCGCAGCGCATTGTCTCGATGCACGACCTCGATATCACTATCCCGCTGATTGAGCTTGGGGTACCGCCGGTGGCCAGCCACGGGCGGACTCGCCCGGACGGCAGCCATTTTCTGCGCTCCAGCGCGCAACTGACCGGCGTCGATTTCGATAACAGCACCATTCAGTTTATCGGCACGGCGGATATCGACCTGGAAGCGGTGGCGGCGGCAAAGCCGGATCTGATCATCACCGAACCGAGTCGTCACGTTTCCGTCGAGCAGCTGCAGAAGATTGCTCCGACGGTCAGTATTGACCACCTGCAGGGCAGCGCGCCGCGTATTTACAGCAAGCTGGCGCAGCTAACCGGCAGCGAAGCGCGGCTGGCGATCCTCGAACGGCGCTATCAGGCGCAGATCGCTCAGCTTAAAGCGATGGTCGACACTCAAAACATCAGCGTGTCGGTGATTCAGGCCAACAACGGTAAAGTGACCGTGCACCACTCGTATCATGCCCTGGGGCGGGTGCTGCGCGATGCCGGCTTCCGATTCCCGCCGCTGATCGACAAGATTCCCGACGGGCAGCGCATTGACGTCAGCGCCGAACAGCTGCCGGAGCTGGATGCAGACTTTGTCTTTGCCACCTGGCGCTCGGATACCGGAGGGAAACCGCAGGACGAGCTGCAGGCGATGGAGGCGGTGATGCCCGGCTGGTGCGACTTTATGCGCGCCTGTCGTACCGGACGCTATATCCTGCTGCCGCGCGAAGAGGTTATCTCTAATTCGTTTGCCGCTCTGAGTCTGATGGTGGCGCAGGTGCAATCGCATATTGCCGGACGGCCTCTGCCGGCGGGGCTGAAATGAAAGCTACGGTGAAAAAAGAGAAAGGGCGGGTTGACCTGTTTGGCGACCGTTTCCGCGCCCGGGCGCACCAGCTGTCGCCGCGTCTGCTGGCGGTGGTCAGCTATATCAACGAAAACCGCGAAGTAGTGCTGGAGCGCACGGCGATGGAGATTGCTGCCGCCACCCACACCTCGGACGCCACGGTAGTGCGGGCGATTCAGGCGCTGGGATTTGCCGGGCTGCGCGAGCTGAAGCAGACCATGGAGCGCTGGTTCGGCCCCTCGGTCACCTCGTCGGAGAAAATGCTCTCCACGGTCAATGCCCTCTCAAGCGACGTCAATTCGAGCATCGATTTTGTGCTTGAGGGGCATCAGCGCGCCTGCGAGGTGCTGTCCCGTCCCGCCAACCGGGCCGCCGTCGCCCAGGCGGTGGCGCTGCTCAGCGAGGCGCGGCAGGTGGCGATTTTCGGCATCGGGGCCTCGGGGATTCTGGCGGAGTATACCGGGCGACTGTTTAGCCGCATCGGCTTACCTTCTTACGTCATGAACCGGACCGGATTCAGCCTGGCCGAGCAGCTGATCAACCTGCAACGCGGGGACGTGATGATTATGATGGGGCAAAAATCGCCGCATCGCGAAGGGATGACCGCGCTGCGGGAAGCCCGACGGCTGGGGATCCCGACGATTCTGCTGACCCAGGCGGTGGATTCACGCTTTAGTCAGGAGGCGCAGGTGGTGATTGACGTACCGCGCGGCGGCGATAATGGCCGGGTGCCGCTGCACGGTACGGTGCTGGTGTGTCTTGAGATGCTGGTGCTGTCGGTGGCGACCACCTCGCCGCAACGCACCATCAAGTCGATGAAGCGCATTAACGAACTGCACAAGGCGATTGGCAAGTCCGGCGGCAAACGCGGCTAAGCGGAGCTCCCGCGTAACCAGCGGCGATTACGCGGTGGCCGGCTCTGCATCATCGTCGTCGTCGCTATCCTCATTGGCTGTCGCCAGCAGCGACTGTTCGGTTTTCCCCAAACACTGAATCAGCAGGAACAGCCCGCCGCTGGCCAGCAGGGTGATCAGTAACCCGTCATAGCCCGACACGCTGATCACCAGACTGCTGATGACCGGCCCGGCCACGCTGCCTGCCGACCAGAAGAATCCCAGCAGCGCATTTATCATGATCAGCTTTTGCCCGTTGAAGGTCTTCCCGGCCCGCACCAGCGAGAGGGTGTACAGCGCTCCCGCCGCGGCACCGAGCACCAGGCAGCCGACAATCAGCTGAACGGGCGATACCAGCAGGAACGGCAGCGCCAGCAAGGCGAGGCAGAACACCGCGGCGCAGCTGAGATGCACCCGACGGATGCCGAAGCGGTCGGCCACCCAGCCCAGCGGTGCCTGGAACAGGGCATCGCCGGTTAAGACGATGGTCACCAGCAGCACCGCCATCGCTTCGTTTAGCCCTTTATCCATGCCGTACAGCGGCAGCAGCGCCAGAATGCTGGCATCAAAGAAGGCAAAGCAGAATACCCCGGAGGCCAGTACCGGCAAGAACGCGCCGAGGCTGCGCCAGCTGGCTCGCTCTGACAGGGTTTCGCGGCTGCCGGTTGGCAGATGGCGCAGCATCAGCAGGCAGGCGGCAGTGAGGACGACGACCGCCACCAGCACCCAGATTTGATATTCGCTGCCGGCGGAGATCAGCAGCGGCCCCGCCAGTTGGCAGCCGGTGAAGGCCGAGGCATAAATGCCGGTCAGCGTTGCGCGGTTTTTGCCCTCCGCGCCGCCGGTGATCCAGCTTTCGCCGAGGACGATAATCACCCCGGACGCGATACCGGTCAGAAAACGAGGCAGCAGCAGCTGCATCAGATCTACCGTCAGGCAGGAGGCTATCGTTGCCAGCGCTAACAGCAGAAGGCTGGCGCTCAGCAGGTGGCCCATCTCAAAACGACGGCACAGCGCAGGGGAGAGGAACGACGAGAGCATCATGCCCGCAGGCGGCAGCGCGGCCAGCAGGCCGACGTAGACGGTGTCGGTCTGTTGCTGGGCAAGCTCAAGGCTGATTAACGGCACCGTATAACCGGTGATAAATCCCACTAATGACGCGGCCATGATCATCGCCAGCGTGGGGGCAAGGCGATTCTGGTCTTGGTTAAACATTTTATTCCCGATAACGGAAGTCAACAGGTGGATAATCCGGCAGATTGCCGACAGGCCTGCATATTAATTAATCGTATGGCGGATGTCACCGTTGAAATGACTACTATTATTGATACGCCAGCGCCAGCCGTTGGCAAAACGCCGGGTTTGCACCTTCGGGGAGTGTTGTCAGCGCGCTGGCGAAAGGATATAACCAATAGTGCACTCCGCGGGGGCGGAGGCGTGCTGGCGGGTATAACAATCGAGGCCCGCATTATTATTCGTTCAGCTATGCGTTCAGCGTTGAAGCTGTGCAGGAAAGGAGCAAGACATGGCAGTATCGCCATCATCGATCGCTGAGGCCATTCGCTGGCGACGTGAATTTCATGCCTGCCCGGAGCTTGGCTATCAGGAACAGAACACCGCGCGCCGCGTCGCTGAATTACTGACCTCTTTTGGCCTGCAGGTGCATACCGGGCTGGCGGGGACCGGCGTGGTCGCCACCCTGGAGAACGGTCCGGGGCCGGTTATCGGGCTACGGGCCGATATGGACGCGTTACCAATTACCGAGTCCGGCAATCTCAGCTACAAATCGCGCAACCCTGGCGTGATGCACGCCTGCGGCCACGACGGGCATACCGCCATGCTGCTGGCGACGGCGTCGCACCTGGCGCAGACCCGCCGTTTTCGCGGCACGGTGCATTTTGTCTTCCAGCCGGCGGAGGAGAATCTCGGCGGCGCGCGCAAAATGGTTGAAGAGGGGCTGTTTGAGCGCTTCCCGATGGACGCCATCTACGCGCTGCACAACTGGCCGGGCCTGCCGTTAGGCCATGTAGCGGTCAACGAGGGGGCGATGATGGCTTCGCTGGACGCCTTTGAAATCACCCTGACCGGCAAGAGCTGCCACGCGGCGATGCCGGAAAGCGGTGCCGACCCGATCGTCGCCGCGGCGCAGTTGATCATGGCGCTGCAGACCATCCCGTCACGCCGCCTGTCGCCGCAGGAGTCGGCGGTGGTCAGCATTACCCAAATTAACGGTGGTGAAGCGATTAACGTACTGCCAGATAAGGTCGTGCTGCGCGGGACGTTCCGCTGCCTGAGCAACCAGGTTCGCGCCCGGGTGAAAGGGCTGATCGCGCACTATGTCGAGACCCAGCCGCAGGTTTCTGACGTGCAGGGGGAGATTGCCTGGTATCCCGGTTATCCGGTGACCCGGAACCATCCAGAGCAGGCGAAGAAAGTGCGCGAGGTGGCGATAGCCGCACTGGGTGAAGCGGCAGTGAACGGACAGATCAACCCGTCAATGGCGTCGGAAGATTTTGCCTGCATGCTGGAAGCCTGCCCGGGAGCCTATTTCTGGATCGGCACCGATGGTGAAATACCGTCAAAGCCGCTGCACAACGCCGGCTACGATTTTAACGACGAGCTGATAGCCCCTGGCGTGGCGATGTGGACAAGCCTGGTGGAATCGCTGCTGCCGGTTCGCTGAGACGCGCAACGGCGGAGGGAACAGGGAGAGGCGAGTCCTCTCCCTTTTTTATGTCAGCCGTACCGTCAGGCGCTGACCGCCGCTTTCAGACGGGCCTTCATATCGCTGTAGGCGCGCCAGGCGTACTGCTCGGCCCACAGCTGGTCCTCGATAGCGTCGATTTTCACCGCGCAGTACTTGGTTTCCGGCGTTTTCGAGATCGGATCAAGGTTGTCCTGGGTCAGTTCATTACAGGCGCCGACCCACCATTGATAGGTCATATAGACGGCGCCGCGATTGATACGGTCGCTGATGTCGGCACGGGTGATCACTTTCCCGCGTCGCGAGCTGACCCACACCAGCTGCCGGTCGGCGATCCCCAACTGTTCGGCGTCGGCGCGGCTGATCTGCACCCGACCAGGTTCATCGGCAAGGGATTGCAACGCCGCGCAGTTGCCGGTCATGGAACGGCAGGAGTAGTGGCCCACTTCGCGCACGGTGCAGAGCACCAGCGGATAGCCGGCATCCGGCGTTTCGGCCGGCGCCCGCCACGGGGCGGCAAACAGCTGGCCTTTCCCGGTCGGGGTATCGAAACGGTTCTCTTTATACAGCCACGGCGTGCCGGGGTGGTCGAGGGTCGGACACGGCCACTGAACGTGGTTCATGTCGCCCATTTTCTCGTAGGTGACGCCGTAGAACAGCGGGCAGAGTTCGCGCATTTCGTCCCAGATTTGCTGGTTATTGTCGTAATGCATTGGGTAGCCCATCTCGGTCGCCAGCAGGCTGATGATTTCCCAGTCGCGTTTGACGTTAGCCGGTGCCGGGATCGCCTTCTCGAAGCGCTGAAAACCGCGGTCGGCGCAGGTGAAGACGCCGCCGTGCTCGCCCCACGAGGTTGCCGGCAGCAGGACGTCGGCGATCTCTGCGGTTTTGGTCATGAAGATATCCTGTACCACCACAAAATCCAGCGCCTCGATACCTTTACGCACCAGCCCCAGATCGGCTTCGGTCTGTAACGGATCCTCGCCCATGATGTAGTAGGCTTTGATCTCTCCTTCCATGGCTTTATGAGGCACTTCGGTAATGCGGGTGCCTACCTGGTCATCCATGATCGCCGGGTCGATGCCCCAGGCGCTGGCGAATTTCGCCCGCACGGCGGGGTCGGTGACCTCCTGATAGCCTGGGAACAGGTTCGGCAGCACCCCCATATCGCAGGCGCCCTGAACGTTGTTTTGCCCACGCACCGGCCCGACGCCAACGTGTTCGCGCCCGAGGTTGCCGGTCAGCAGCGCCAGGCTGGCCAGCCCTTTGACCACATCCACCGCCTGGCCGAACTGGGTGACGCCCATGCCCCACATAATGGTGGCCGACGGCGCGGCAGCAAACATTCTTACCGCCTGACGCACCTCCTGCGCTGGTACGCCGGTGATCGCCTCGACCGCTTCAGGCGAGTAGGCTTGTACCGCGTCGCGATAGGCTTCCAGCCCTTCGGTAAAGCGGTCAACGTAATCATGGTTGTAGAGGTCCTCTTCCAGCAGGACGTGACCGAAGGCATTTACCAGCGCCATATTACTGCCGTTGTTGAGCTGCAGGTGGCGGTCGGCGATGCGGGCGGTTTCGATGCGCCGCGGGTCGCAGACGATGATCTTCGCGCCATTTTCACGGGCTTTAATCACCCGGCGGGCGACGATAGGGTGGGAGTCTGCGCAGTTATAGCCAAAGACCAGCAGGCATTTTGAGTGTTCGATATCGCTGATGGAGTTACTCATCGCCCCGTTGCCGAGGGCCACCTGCAAGCCCGCCACCGAAGGGCCGTGGCAGACGCGGGCGCAGCAGTCGACATTATTGGTGTTCAGCACCGCCCGGGCGAATTTTTGCATCACATAGTTGGTTTCATTGCCGGTACCACGGGACGAGCCGGTGGTCATTATGGCGCGCGGGCCGTGCTGCGCTTTGATCTCCCGCAGCTTGTTGGCGGTGTAGCGAATGGCCTCTTCCCAACTGACCGGGGTTAATTTCCCGCCTTTCTGGTAGCGAATCATCGGCTGCTTCAAGCGCGGCGTCAGAAGCTGGGTATCGTTGAGGAAATCCCAGCCGTAGTATCCCTTGAGGCACAGCTGATTCTGGTTGGTGACCCCATCGGCCGCTTCCGCGCGGATAATTTTATTGTTATCGACAACCAGCTTGAGCTTGCAACCCGCCCCGCAATAAGGGCAAACGCTTGTGACTTTTTTCATCAGTAACAGACCTGTTAACAGTGAATGAAGATCAATGGTCAGGCCGGGCCCGGCCCGCCATCGTCATGGAATCCTTGCGCCGCGATGCTGGCAGAAGGCCGAAGCGTTATGCAGGAGTTATGCCAATATTCAAAATGTTGATATATATAGTTATTTTAATAGCGGGTGCGGCAGGCGTCATGATGTCGTCACTAATGACGATGACGTTGCAGAACGCCCGGGCAGGGCGCTCTGCGGTGGGATCAGACCATTTTCTGCTGGAACTGCGCCAGGGTCCCGGTGGCCATACCGGCTTCGCGGGCCGCTTCGCAGATGGCCTGCCAGCTACCGGCATCCAGCGGGATCCCCTGCGCCAGGCGGGACTGACGATTGGCTTCTTCCCATTCTCCCGGCACCAGAATCGGGGTCTGCTGGTCGTGAGGTGACTGCTTACACCAGTCGATAAAGGCCTCGGTTTCGCCCTGCATATCCGGCGCGTCGAAGGTTTCCGGATTGAGAATAATGGTGGTCATGCAGTTGAAAATGGCGTCGACGCAGGTCTGCAGGCTCGACTGATGGGTCGTTTTGCCGCCGGAAACGGCGCCGCCGAGGATCTCGCACAGCGTCGCCAGGGCGTAGCCTTTATGCTGGGCAAAGGTGAGCAGGGCGCCTAACGGCGAGGTCTGCATTACCGCCGGGTCGGTGGTCGGCTCTCCGTGGGCATCAATCAGTGAACCCGGCGCCACGGCTTCGCCCTTGTGCCAGGCGACGCGGGTTTTGCCGAAGGCAATAGCGCTGGTGGCGTAGTCGAGCAGCAGCGGAGGCTGGCCTTTGCGCGGGAACACGACGCATAGCGGGTTGGTACCAAAGCGGCTGTCTTTGCCACGAAACGGCGCCACCATCGGGTCACCCACGACGCTGACAAAGTGGATGGAGATAAACCCCGCCGCCGCGCACTGTTCGGCCCAGTAGCCGATGCGCCCGATATGGTGCGCATTGCGCAGGGCGATCGCCGCCATGCCGTGCTGCCGGGCCTTTTCAATACCCGTCTGCATCGCCTCATGGGCGACCACCTGACCAAAGCCGGCGTTGCCGTCTAGGGTCACCACCGCACCAGCGTCCTTCATGATGCTGGCGTGTTGGTTAAGCTGGAGATGGCCCTGGGCGTGGGAGCGCACGTAGCTCGGGATCATCCCGACGCCGTGTGAATCATGCCCGGCAAGATTGGCCGCCACCAGATGGTCGGCGACCAGAGCGGCCTCGTCAGAGGTACTGCCCAGTTGAGTGAACAGCGTGGTAACGAACTGATGCAGATCGGTAGCCTGAATACGATATCCGGTTGGCACTGATAAGCTCCTGTAGTTAGCTGATGGTGTTGTTTTTTTTGTTAAAAGCCTGACTCAGTAGGCTCTGTGTTTGCTCAGCCATGCTGCTACAGCATAGGGAGAAGATCAACGATTGCGCGCGTAAGCGCGGTGAGGGGCAAACAACAGGATTGAGGCCCGGGGTGCTGTTCGCGCAGGGCAGAATCATTATGATAAAAATGTGAGAATAATTGATAAAGAGAATATCAAAATGAATATCAGCACCCTGCTGTTAATTATCGTTGCCATCGCGCTGCTGGGGATCTCAGTCTATTGCTTACTGAGCTATATCAAAGAACGTAAAGCCACGCAGTTTAAATCGTTTCGCCACCGCTAGAACAATAACCTGCGGCTTACTCACCCGCTTATTGGTAATGGTTGTCGCGCCAGGCTTTTGGTGACGCATGATATTTTTCGCGAAAGCTT
Organism: Klebsiella sp. B345; assembly: GCF_051131735.1. Taxonomy (NCBI): domain Bacteria; kingdom Pseudomonadati; phylum Pseudomonadota; class Gammaproteobacteria; order Enterobacterales; family Enterobacteriaceae; genus Klebsiella; species Klebsiella sp. B345. Next base: position 773,088 of record NZ_CP180443.1, on the reverse strand, counting down.
TTACTGAATAACGGGTGACTGGTGAAGCCGCAGCGCCAGGAGACCTGTTCTACCGCCAGATGACGATCCTTTTCCAACAGCTGGCGGGCCGCTTCCAGCCGAATCTCTTTGATCGCCACCATCACCGACGTGCCTTGTTCGTGGAATGCCCGGTCGAGGCTGGCTCTGGAACAGCGCAGCGCCTGGCAAATCAGGTCGGGTGACAGCTGGTGCTGATGATAGTTAAGGGTAATAAACGATCGCGCGCTGTCGACGAGGTGGCTTAATTTTCCGGTTGAGCGCAGTCCTCTTTCCTCGGCCACATCGGCCAGTACCCGCAGCGCAATGTGATGCAGACCATCGACGATCACCGCCGTCTCGGGCTGAGATAAACGATCCGATTGCGCATCCAGCAATAACATATGCGATTTTAAAAACTGGGCTAAAGGGTGGTTCTCCAGTGAAACTATCGGGCTGGAGAGTTTACCGCTGAATAATGTTTTGATTTTATCGCTGTGCGGGATGATATATAGCTGTTTAACATCGTCACATTGATAATGGTAATAATCGCTGCGCTGGTGAACAATCAGCATCCCGGCATCCACCTGGGCGCGGGTGGCCGGGGTTCTGCCGCTGATAACCTGTTTGCCCTGGAGTAATAAAGAAATATAGATCGACGATGTATCTACCTGGTGTGGGTCGAAGATTGTCTCGTTTTTAGAGCCCATCGCACTACAAAAATCGCCGGAAACCCCAGAGATAGTTTTGTGGTTGGCAATTATCGCTTCCGGCCGGCGATTATTCACCACCTTAATACCGTAGCAGTTAAGATTTTGCGATATCCGCTGATAGCGCTCTTCTGGCGCAATATCGGCCGCGCTTAACACATGTGGAACGTACAGCGTCGAAGGTCTGGACATGTTTGTCTCTTATCCCGGGGTGACGGTAGCAGGTGGCGCTTTGTTGTGTGCTGATATTATAAGATTAATCCTATAACAAGCCAGCGTTTGGGCATTTTTTTACAATTCGATTAGCGCACAGATGACCATTTCGGCGAACCGTAGATGATGATTGAAAATAATAATGGTGCGGTTTTTTATATATTGCAGTCGTTATCAGGCTGCGTTTTTAATTAAAAATAAATAAACTGAAATGACAATAAAATATATTTATCCTTGGGTGGCAACCACTGCGACGCTAAAAATAGGCTGGACAGCGAGACAAAAACGATCGCAAGCTAATACCAACATTATCATCTACCGACGGGAATCATCAGCGCATGCGTAAAAGTAAAATTATTGTTTTATCTTTGATGATTATTTGTATTTTGTTTTTCGCCATCGTTGCCGTTTATTTTTTGCTGTTGAAAGACAATGACGCCAGGCCAGTAAACCAACAGACCGACACTGCGGTACTCAACGTTGCCGGACTGCTGGGGAGCGGACAGCAGGATGCGCAAACGCTGCGCGCGTTGTACCAGGCGCACATTGTCAGTCGCCAGCTGGACCTGGATAGCGGTGAATTGCTCCCCGTCGGCCAGCAGAGCGAGGCGCCACGCTGTATCGACCTGCCGCCAGCGCGCGATCCGGCGCAAATCCGCCAGCGTTGTTCTCCGGTCGATATCTATCTGGTTCGCGATAATAAGCAACATATTCAACAGATTATCTTGCCGGTTCATGGTAAGGGTGCCAAATCGATGATGTATGCGCTGGTGGCTCTCGACACCGATGGCCGCACGGTTAACGACCTGGTCTATTACCAGCAAAACGAGACGCCGCTGTTAGGGGCGAGGGTGGAAGACCCGCAATGGCGTAGGCAGTGGGTGGGGAAAAAACTCCGCGATGGCCAGGGGACACCGGCGTTGCAGGTGGTACAGAACCAATCCGGCGAACATGATGCCTACACTGTGGATGGCATCAGCGGCGCGACCTTAACCTCCTCCGGGGTCGAGAAAAGTATCAATTTCTGGATGGGCAGCCAGGGGTACGGTAATTTCCTGCGCCATCTGCAGCACGACCCGACGCTATTAGCACGCTGATTGACTGCGGGTTCATTCATCGCTGAAGCGGTGACTCTTTGCATTATTTGACACAAACTGTCACTGATTGACATTTTCATGATCTGGGTCATGTGCATTCTGGCAAAAATAACAATGATAACGATTATCATTATTTTTATCGGAATGCACCATGGCCGCCGCTCGCGCTTTTCTGCTGTTAACGCTGTTTAGTCTCCTGCTTATTAGTGCGCAGGCGATGGCGCAGACCCGCTACACCCCCCTCATCGACGATATCGAACAGCGGCTTGATACCACCGTCGAACTCTACCAGCAGCAAAAAACCAACGAAGCGCGTCGGGAAGTGCAGGCGGCCTATTTCGAAGTGTTTGAAAATCTCGAAGGCCCCATTCGCATTAATTTCTCCGCACGCAAAAGCTACGAGATGGAGAGCAGTTTCGGCGATATCCGGAGGATGATCGCCGACGGCAAACCGCTGGCGGCGGTTCAGGCGCGGGTTGACGAGCTGAAACGGGCGCTGCGCGAGGTGGAGCCGGTGCTGGACGGCGGCCATCGGCTAGTGGCGGAGGAGCAGCATACCGCGTTGTCGCGGGACGATATCGCGCTGCACTGGCAGAACAGTTTCCGGGTGATTGACGATCTGCTGGCGCAGGCGATGAGCGCCTATCAGGCTGGCAACGTCAGCCTCGCCAGCCAGCAGGTACAGCAGGCGCACTATCAGGGTTTTAAAAACTCAGAGATGGAAATGTCGGTGCGGCAAAACCGTTCGGCAAAAGCGGCAGCGGCCATTAATCAGCAGTTTACCGCCCTGATTGCGCTGACGTCACAACCGGATCACCTCAACGAGGTGGCCTATCAGGTCACCACCCTGCTGCAGGATCTGGAAGACCTCCTGCCGGGCCTGCCGACCACCCGCGACGACCAACCGGTAAACGCTCCGACGGCAGATAACGGCGCCGCGCCGGTGGCTGACAGCACCGCGGGAGCCGACTGGGCCGCTGTGGCGGCGGAGATCCACCGCAGCGTAGAAGCAGCGCTGGCGCGCTATCAGCGCGGAGAGGCCCAACAGGCGATTCTCGATATTCAGGATACCTATTTCGACCGCTTCGAAGCCTCCGGGATGGAGAACAAAATCGGCTCCCGCGATGCAACGTTTAAAACCGCTCTCGAAGCCCATTTCACCCGCATGGTGAGCCTGATGAAGGCCGGCCAGCCGCAGGACAAACTGGCGGCGGAAGCCGCGGCGCTGGATGCCGATCTGCAACAGGCGGTGACCATGCTGGGTGAGGGCGAGGCATCCCAGTGGAGCCTGCTGCTCTACAGCCTGATGATTATTGTCCGCGAAGGGCTGGAAGCGCTGTTGATTGTGGCGGCCATCGTCGCCTGGCTGGTGAAAAACGATCATCACGACAAGCTGCCGTTAATTCGCCAGTCGGTGGTGGTGGCGCTGATCGCCAGCGTGGCGACGGCGGTGCTGTTCCAGTTGCTGTTTACCAACTCTGGTGCCAGTCGCGAGCTGCTGGAAGGGTTCACCATGCTGATCGCGGTGGTGATGTTGTTCTCCATGAGCTACTGGCTGCTGTCGAAAGTCGAAGCCCGCCACTGGAAAGCCTGGCTGGAGGGCAAGCTGAGCCACTCCCTTTCTCGTGGCTCGCTGGTCGGGCTGTGGCTGACCAGCTTCCTGGCGGTCTACCGCGAAGGGGCGGAGACCGTGCTGTTTTACTTTGCCCTGCTTGGCGATGCCCAGGGCGTCTCTGGTCACCTGGCCATCGGCGGCGGGTTCGTCATTGGCTGCGTGGTGCTGCTGGTGGCGTGGATCGTGATGCGCTACTCGGTGGTCCGCCTGCCGTTGAAACCCTTCTTCATCTTTACCGGCGGCCTGATGTACCTGATGGCGTTTGTCTTCGCTGGTAAGGGCGTCCTCGAACTGGTGGAGGGCAAACTGTTCCAGCCGACTTTAATCAGCGGGGTGCCGGAAATCGGCTGGCTCGGCATCTATCCCTATCTGGAAACCTTGTTACCACAATTCATTTTGCTGGTTGCTGCCGTGGCGGCACTGGTCATTATGCGCCGCCGCAACCAGGCGCCGACCGTGAGTATAAAAAAATCATAATTGCCCTTTAACGACGAGAGGATGTGTCAGATGACTTTCAAGAATACCGTGATTATCAGCGCCACCATGGCCGCCGTATTTACCGCCCCGGCGGCGCTGGCGTTTAAAGAGTATCCTGCCGGTGAGCCGGTCACCATGAATGAGATGGAAATCGCCGCCGTCTATCTGCAGCCAATTGATATGGAGCCGCGCGGTATGGGGCTGCCGGCCGCTAAATCGGATATCCATCTGGAGGCCGATATTCATGCGGTTGAAGGGGGCAAGAATGGCTTTGGCGCGGGTGAATGGATCCCCTATCTGACCATCGCCTACACCCTGGTCAATAGCGACACCGGTGAAAAACAGGAAGGGACCTTTATGCCGATGGTGGCCAGCGACGGCCCGCACTATGGCGCCAATATCAAAATGATGGGCGTCGGTAACTATAAAGTGACCTACCACATTGAACCGCCATCAAAAGCCGGGATGCATCGTCATACCGACAGCGAGACCGGGGTCGGCCGCTGGTGGAAACCGTTTGATGTCAGCTACGAGTTCAAATACGTCGGCCTGAACTAAGAGCCTGGCCCATTAGGCTATTTTATTTGCCATTTTGGCCCAGGGCAGTGCTCACAAAGATCTATCTTTGAACGTCCTTCAGGGCGGTCCGAAGGGTGAGCGGAGCGAATACAATCCTCACGTACGGTGTGTACGCTCCGGTTGTTCCGCGCTGTCCGTGGCCAAACTGGCGGCATCAATCTGCGCCTACTGGGACAGACTCTGCGCCTTCGTCGCGCAGGATGGCCTTCGGGTCGTCCTGCGGTGTGTTGCTTGATGCGGACTACAGTATTCCGCCGTACCGGGTCGAAGTCATGAGTTACTTTTTCGTCACCACGCTCCAGCTCTTTTTCTGTATCGCGCTGCTCTCCTCACTGCTATGGGGGCGGGGTGATACGCCATCACTGCGTCCCCTCGTCTGGATCTTACTTAGCGCGCTGGCTGCAGGACTGCTGGCCGGGCTGTTTATCCGCGGCAGTCAGACGCTACAGCTGATGCTGGTGGCCGGGGAGATCCTGCTGTCGCTGCTGTTTTTACTCAGCTTCTGGTGGGCCACGCTGCGTCTGCGCTATCTGTGGCAGTGGATCCTCGTTTCTGGTGCCGCGCGCCACTGGGCGCAGGACCCTAATCTCGGGGGGCTAACCTCCACCCACGTGCTGAATACCGATCTGCTGTTGAACCTGAGCGCGCTGGTGCTGGCATTTGCGCTGCTGTGTCTGGCGGCAGCGCTGTGCGCCATGTTGCTGCGGCGGATACGCTGGGCCTACTGGCCGCTGACCATCGTACTGATGGTGCTGCTGTGGCTGCCGCTGCTCGGCAACCTGCTGCTGCTGTTGATGAAGCTGCAGATAGTCCCGCTGCTCAAACCGCTGCTCAGTTTTGTCGCCAAAGCCACCAACAATGCTGCTGGCTATAACTGGGCGGCCGCTGCCATCCTCACGCTGCTGTGCCTGTGCTGGCTCCCGGCGCTCAGACGGTTTTCCCTCGCGGTAAAGGCGGCGGATGCGCCGGTTACCCGTCGGCTGGCGCAGGCGGAGCGGCGCGGCGCCGTGCGGCTTTGGCTGACCACCTTGTGTTGCGTTGTGCTGATTAGCGGCGGCCAACTGTGGTGGGATCTGGTGGCCTCGCAGCCGCCGAGACTGTCGGAAGCCCAGCCGGTGACGCTTGCTGCCGATGGTCTGGTGCATATTCCGCTGGCGCAGGTTCGCGACGGTAAGCTGCACCGTTTTGTCTGGGTCGCCGACGATGGCAAGGCGGTACGTTTCTTTATCATTAACCGCTATCCCGACAAGCTGCGCTTCGGCGTGGTGTTTGATGCCTGCCTGCTGTGCGGCGATCAGGGGTACGTCATGGAGGGCAACCAGGTGATCTGCGTCGCCTGCGGGGTACATATCTTTATTCCGTCAATCGGCAAACCCGGCGGTTGTAACCCGGTACCGATTGACGACTGGCGCAACGATGAGCGGGAGCTGACGATCCCCGGCAAGGCGCTGGCCGTCGGGGCTAATTACTTCTCGACCGTGCTGACCATCAAGGTGACCGACCCGGTAGACGGGAGCACCCTGACCAACACCGCGGCGGAATATAAATACAGCTACGCGGGCCGAACCTGGTTCTTCGCCTCGCAGGCCAACTATGACCGTTTCCGCAGCGAGCCTGAAACCTTTGCTGGCGATGCGGCGCGGGAGGAATAGCGATGCTGGGACGAATGATCTACCAGTCATGGGGGCGCAATCTGCGCCGCAAAGGGCTGGCAGTGTTAACCGTGTTCCTGGCCGCCAGCCTGATCTCGGCGCTGCTGGCGGTCTCTATTGATATCGGTGACAAGATGTCGCGCGAGCTGAAATCCTACGGCGCCAATATCCTGATTGAACCGGCGGGACAGGCGGCTCTACCGGCCTTGTTCAGCGAGCAAAGCAACCCGCTGGCCAGCGACGATTTTCTCGAACAGTCGGAACTGCCGAACATCAAAGATATCTTCTGGCGTAACAATATTGTCGGCTTCGCGCCGATGCTCAGCGGCGAGGTGCGCATAGATGGCAATGATATTCGCGTGCTCGGCACCTTTTTCAGCCAGCCGGTTGAGATACCCGATGAAGAGGGCTACCAGACCGGGCAGCGTACGGTCAGCCCGTTCTGGCAGGTGACCGGTGAGTGGCCGCAGGAGCCGGTTGCCCAGCAGCCACAGACCTTAGTCGGCCAGGCGCTGGCGCGCCATTATGGCTGGCAACCTGGCAAGCGGCTACGGCTTCAGGTGGCGGACAACAGCATGGAAGTGGTGGTCAGCGGCGTGCTTTCAAGCGGCGGCGACGAAGATAATCAGTTGGTCATGCCGCTGAGCGTGGTCCAGCAGTTGCTGGGTCTGCCGGGAAAAGTGCAGGCGATTCGCGTGTCGGCGCTGACGGTGCCGGAGAATGAACTGTCGCGCCGGGCGCGGGAAAACCTCGAAGCGCTAAATGCTGAAGAGTATGACCTGTGGTACTGCACGGCCTACGTCTCGTCGATTGCTCATCAACTGGAAGAGGCCATTTCCGGCGCGGAAGTGCGTCCGGTGTGGCAGGTCGCGGCGTCGGAAGGGGTGGTGATCGATAAAATTCAGCTGCTGATGGCGGTGGTAACCCTGGCGGCGCTGGCCGCTGCGGCAATGGGCATTGCCTCGCTGATGACCAGTACCATGATGGAGCGTGGCAAAGAGATTGGCCTGATGAAGGCCCTGGGCGCCCGACAGTGGCAAATTCTGCTGTTGTTTTATCTTGAGGCGGCGTTGAGCGGCCTGCTGGGCGGCGCCCTCGGCTGCGTAGCGGGCTGGGGGCTGGCGAAGATGATCGGGCTGATGCTCTTTGAAACCCCGTTGAATTTTGCCTGGGTGGTGGTGCCGTGCGTATTGGTGATCGCAGTACTGATTGCGCTAATCGGCACCTGGTTCCCGGCGCGCCGCATTGCGCGACTTTATCCTGTGGAGGTGCTGTATGGCCGCTAAGCACGACATGCTGTGGTTACTGGTATGGCGAGCGTTGCGTCTGCGTTTGCAGCGCGTTGCCGTAGTGTTCACCGCTCTGGCGGTTGGCGCCACTATCGTCACCGCACTCTCTGCGGTGTGGTTCGATATCAACAGTAAAATGAGCGAAGAGCTGCGGACCTTCGGCGCGAACTTTTACATCGGGCCAGGACACGGCTCGCGAATGCCGCAGCCTGCGCTGCAGGCGATTCTCGACGACGCGCCAAAAGGGTTGATTCACGGCGCCAGCCCCTGGCTGTATGGCACCGCACGCACCGAGCTGGAAAAGGTGGTGATGGTGGGGGTCTGGTTCGAGTCGCTGCAACAGCTGGTGCCTTACTGGCAGGTCAGCGGCAACTGGATTGGCGTCAGCTTTGACGACCGCCACGCGATGGTCGGCGTTAAGCTGGCCCAGCGGCTGGCGCTCAAGGTGGGCGATAGCGTGACGCTGGTGGATCACCAACGGCGAAAAATGCTGCAGGTGAAAGGGATCGTCGAAGCCGGTGACGCTACCGATAATATGCTGATTGTCAGCCTCGACGTGGCGCAAGCATGGCTGAACAGGCCTGGGGTCATCAGCCAGGGGCTGCTGAGCGTCAGTAACGACCTGGGTCAGGTTGAGGATTATGCCCGGCAGTTACAGCAGCGTTACCCCGACCTTGAGATCCGCCCGGTGCGCAAGGTCTCGGCCTCCGAAGGGCAGGTGCTGGATAAAATCAAAGGGCTGATGGGGCTGGTTTCGCTGGTTATCCTGGCCCTGTCGTCGTTGTGCGTCAATACCACCCTGATGGCTATCGTCGGCGAGCGCGCCCGCGAGTTCGCGCTGCAAAAAGCGCTGGGGGCCAGCAACGGTGATATCGTGCGCCAGATGCTGCTCGAGACCAGCATCATCACCCTTGCAGCGGTGGTGTGCGGTTGGGTGCTGGGGTATCTGCTGGCCCAGCTTCTGGGGATCACGGTATTTAATGCCACCATTTCGCTGCGCCTGCCGGTGCTGCCGATAACCCTGGTGCTGTCTTTGTTGGTTGCCCTGCTGGCGGCCATTGTTCCGGTGCGCCGCGCGGTGAGCGTTGAACCGGCGAAAGTATTGAAAGGAGAGTAACGCCATGACCGTCACGCCTTTACGCCAGATGGCGATTGAAACCCGTCATCTGTGTAAGCGATTCGGCGATGTCACTGCCCTGGATGACATCAATTTGCGCATCGCGCGCGGCGAATTTGTCGCGATTATGGGAGCCTCCGGCTCCGGGAAAACCACCCTGATGAACATCCTGACCTGCCTGGATACGGTCAGTGAAGGCCAGGTTATCCTCGACGGCACCGACGCTGCGGCGCTGGACGAAGAGGGGCGGCGGCGCTTTCGGGCGCAGAAGATTGGCCTGGTGTTTCAGCAGTTCCATCTGATCCCGTTTCTGACGGCGCTGGAAAATATCATGCTGGCGCAGCACTACCATAGCGTGGTCGACGAAGCGGCGGCCCGGGCGGTGCTGGCGCAGGTGGGCCTTGAGCATCGCATGACCCATTTACCCAGCCAGCTCTCCGGCGGCGAGCAGCAACGCGTCTGTATCGCCCGGGCGCTGGTAAATGAACCGCCGGTGATTTTTGCCGATGAACCTACCGGTAACCTCGATGAAGAAAACGAGCAACGGGTGCTGGACTTGCTCACCGACCTGCATCGCCAGGGGCGAACCATCGTGATGGTGACCCATAACCCGGCGCTGGGGAAATTTGCCGACCGCATCGTGCGTCTGCAGCATGGCAAGTATCTTGGCGAAGAGGTCAATGCCCATGCGTCTGCCTAAAGTGTTTGCGGTATTGCTGCTGATTCTGCTGTTGCCCGCTGGTTGCAAGGAAGAGAAGCTGGCGCGCGGTGAGCCGGCCCCGGCGTTGTCGGCCTTTGATCTACAAGGAAACTCCGCCACTCTTCAGAGCTGGCAGGGGAAAGCGGTGTATCTCAATTTCTGGTCAGCCAGCTGCGGCGGCTGCCTGGCGGAGATGGACACCCTACAGGCGCTCAGCCAGCGCTGGCCGGATAAAGTGGTGGTGGTGGGGATCAATACCGACCCGGAACAGGTCGATATCGCGCCGCTGCTGGAAAAACACGGCATTAGCTATCCAATCTTGCGTGACCAACTCAAGATGACCCAGGAGCGCTATCAGGTGATCGGCACGCCGACCTCAGTCGTGATTGACGGCAACGGGCAGGTGCGGGATCTGCATCAGGGATGGCGCAAGCCCGATGAACTCGAGGCAGTGTTCGCCAGGCTGGCGCAGCTGTAAAAGAGGGTGTCCCGGGCAGTCGCCCGGGACGTCCGTTGCACGCGTTAGTCCAGCACCGATGGATCGGCATCAATCATCATCTGCTTCATTTCGGCAAAGTGCTGGCGGGAAAAGTCGGCGATTTTCTCCCAGTCCTGGGCGGTTTTCTCCGCCACTTCATCAGACAATACCTTCAGCGGCTGGCCGGTTGACCAGGCGGTCACCAGAATCTGGCAGGCCCGCTCCAGGGTCCAGATGTCGTCAAATGCCTCTCCGATGTCGCTGCCGGTGACCAGCACACCGTGGTTGCCCATCAACAGGCGACGTTTATCCGCCAGCAATCCCGCCAGCCGTGCCCCCTCGGCGACGGTATCCGCCATTCCGCCGTACAGCGTATCCACCGCCACGCGATTGAAATAGCGTGCGCTGTTCTGTTCGACCGGCAGGATCTGCGGGTTTGCCAGACAGGCGATGCTGGTGGTGTAGACCGGGTGCAGGTGCAGCACTACGCGGACTTCCGGCAGCCGCTGATGAATCTGGCCGTGGATCGCCCACGCGGTAGCGTCGACGTCCGGTCGCCGGGCGGTTGCTTCATCATCGGCATCCAGCAGCAGCAGGTCGCTGGCGCGGATCCGCGAGAAGTGTTTCCACTTTGGATTCAGCAGGAACTTCTTGCCGTCCGCCGAGAGAGCGGCGCTAAAGTGGTTGGCCACCGCCTCATGCATGCCGAGGTGGGCGATAATGCGAAACGTCGCCGCCAGGTCGATGCGCGTCTGTTCTTCATAAGAGTAGGCCATCGGGTTACTCCGTTTTCGGCATCAGGGTTTTCAGGTCTTCTTCGGTCGGCGGCTGGAAGTTATATTTTTTCAGCAGCGCCGCATACTCTGGCGTTGCGCTGAATTTCTTCAGCCCTTCCTCAAGCGCGGTTTTGACCTCGCTGTTGCCTTTTTTGACGCCAAAGCCGTTGAGCACCGGGTAAATTAAGGTATCGGACGAGATAACGATCCGGTCCCCCAGTTTTTCGACCACGCCGCGGGCAACGGCCGCGTCGGTGATCTGCGCTTCCACCGCCCGCGACAGCAGCGCCTGGGTGGTTTGTGGGTCGGTGCTGTACTCACTCAAGATGATAGGCTTCAGGCCTTTTTTCACACAGTAGTCCGCCGACAGCTTTTGCAGTTGAGCCAGCCAGGAGGTGGCGCCCATGGAGCCGATTTTATGGCCGCAGAACGCTTCCGGGGTTTTCGGCTGATAGCTGGCGCCTTTGAGCGCCAGAATCGACTCGCCGCTTTTCAGGTACGGCACCATATCGATGACCTTCAGGCGTTCGGCGGTGATGTACATCGACGAGTTGGTGATATCAAAACGCCCACCCTGCAGACCAGGGATCAGGTTCGGAAAACGGGTATCGGTATTGACCGCCTCGCGGCCAATGGTTTTGGCAAGGCCGGCAAGGAACTCGATATCAAACCCGGCCGGTTTGTTGTTTTCCATATATTCATAAGGATAAAAAGTCATATCCGAACCGGCGGTAATCTTCCCCGGCTGCTGAAAGGCGAAGGTGCTGAACGAGGTCAGGGCGCCAGCGGTACACAGGAGCAGAGCATTCAATTTTTTCATAAAAACCTCCAGGGATGACATTACATGCTGGCGAGATCGTGGCCGGCCTGCTGAACGAAGAATGAGGCGCCGCGCGGTTTCTGCGGCAGACGAAGCTGATTTGCGGCGCTACGTACCATGCCGCTTTCCTCACCGGCGACCAGTTGCCCGGCGTGGGTGCTTGGCAGCGGGTTGTCGCCGAACGGCAGAGCGTCTTCGGCGGCATAGACGCTGATAAACAGGGTGCGCGGCAGATCGGTTTCATTAGGGCTTGAGGCGTGAAGCAGGCGGGTATGCATAAAGCAGACCGAGCCAGACGGGCCAAAGCAGGCCTGCGGCTGCTGGCAGTGCTCGGCCACCACCTCATCGTCCACCGAACCGGTAAATCTTCCCGCCTGCCAGTGGGACCACAGCGGCCCTTTATGACTGCCCGGTACGACGTTGAGCGGGCCATTTTCCGGCGTGACTTCGCTGACCATCAGCAGGGCGGTGATGATGTCGTCGTTGCTGTGCGGCGTGAACAAAAAATCCTGATGCCATTTCACCTGGGTGGCGGTAAACGGCAGCTTCGAGTTGATTTTACTGTGATGAAAACGGGTGCCGCTGCCGCCGATCAACTGGGCGGCAATGGTTGCCATACGTGACTGCAGAGCCGCATGTTCAAAGGCGGCGGAAATCTCGGTTGGTGAACTTACCCGGCGCAGCGAAGGGTGGTCGGCGCGATGATCTCCTTCGAGGTCGAAGCGCGGGCGGCCATCCAGGGTTTCGCCCCAGACCTCGGTATGCTGGCGGCTTTCTTCGACCCAGCCGTCAAATTCCTGCTGTAATGTGCTGACCTCGTCGGGCGAGAGCACCGCCTCGACCACCAGAAAGCCTTGCTGATGAAACTGTTCGATTTGCCACTGCGCGATCATAATTTTTCCTTCACAACGGAGAGTTAAGCCAGGGAGACATCTTTGAGGAACGCATCCACGCGCGGGTGGTTGCCGTCGCGCATCGCCTGCGGCGTGTCATCGCAAACCACGCGTCCTTTTTCCATAAACACAATCCGGTCAGAGACTTTGAAGGCGAAGTTCATCTCATGGGTCACGATCACCATGGTGATACCTTCATGAGCCAGCGATTCGATAACCTGGAGCACCTCATTGACCTTTTCCGGATCCAGCGCCGAAGTGGGTTCATCGAACAGCATGATTTGCGGGCGCATCATCAGGGCGCGGGCAATGGCTACGCGCTGCTGCTGGCCGCCGGAGAGCTGGTGCGGATACTTCCACGCGTGATCCAGCATGCCGACCTTATGCAGCAGTTCGCAGGCGTGCTGCTTGAGCTCTGCCTCGGAGGCCAGTCGGTGGTAGCGCGGGGCCAGCAGCAGGTTGCCGAGCACCGTCAGGTGCGGGAACAGATTAAAGCTCTGGAACACCATGCCGATGTTGAGACGATACTGGGCATTTTCCATAAAGCGCGGCTTCTGCACCCCCTGACGTTCGAGGTGAATAAATGGCTGGCCGTTAATCTGAATCTCGCCGTTGTCGATTTGCTCAAGGCCGTTGAGCAGGCGGATCAGGGTGGTTTTCCCGGAACCGGAAGGGCCGATCACCGAGACCACTTCGCCAGGCTGGACCTGCAGGCTGACGGCGCCGAGGACTTCAACATTGTTGTAGGCTTTGTGCAGTTTTGAGGCCTGCAGCGCCGGATGGGCGTTATCGACGGTGCTGCGGGTCATCACCGGACGGGTCTGGGTGGCCAATTGTTGCATCTCGCTGTCGACCGGGCGCGTGACCTTGCGGCGGGTAACGTCGAGGTAGCTTTCCAGGCGTTTGAGTAAGAAGTCAAAGACGGTGACGATCAGTACGTAGTAGAACGCCACGGCTGCCATGGTTTCCATAACCAGGAAGTTTTGCGAATAGAGGCGCTGACCGACCATCAAAATTTCGGTCAGGGAGATAACCGAAACCAGCGAGCTGAGCTTGACGACGGCAATGTATTCGTTCGCCAGCGCCGGCAGGGCGACGCGCAGCGCCTGGGGAATAATCACCCGCCACTGGGTACCGGCATAGCGTAACCCCAGCGCCCGGGCGGCTTCGCCCTGGCCTTTGGGTATCGACAACAGCCCGCCGCGGTGGATCTCGGCGACATAGGCGGCTTCACTCAGCACCATCGCCAACAAGCCGGCCCAGAACGGGTCGTTGAGCACGATTGCCGTTGACGGCACCGCCTGGGGCAGGTTGTAGACGAAGATCAGCAGGACCAGCAGCGGCAGGCTGCGAAACAGCCAGATGTAGAGCCGGGCGGGGACATTAAACAGTTTGCGCGACGACTGCTTGCCCAGGGCGAGCACAAAGCCCAGCACAATACTGCAACCCCAGGTCAGCAGACTTAATTTAATGACGGTCCAGGTGGCCTGCCAAAAATCTGCATCATTAAGCAGACTGAACATGTAGTTCCAGTTAAACGTCATGGGCTATTTCACTCGCCATAATTAATGGAGATAAGTGGGATACCGCTGATCAAAAATGGGGCATCGCCAGGTTTTATCGTGCAATAACACTATGCTGGCAGTCTTTGCTGTGAGGCAATTAGTAAATTTTTGGTCTTTAAGTTTAAAAAAACTATATAGGCAAATTAATATCAATAAATTTAAAGCAATGAGTGTGAAACAAGAACTAAACATTAAAAAAACAATTGCAAATAGCCGTCAACGCAAATGGTGGGAAAAATGTTTTTTGCCCGATTGCAGGGCAGAATAATGATTAATTTGGTGCGCAGTGATTCAAGTTGGTGCAATGGAATATATTTTGTGGCAACTGACGGCATTTCTATCCGCTGTGGGTAGAAATAGCCAACAGCGCAGGCGGGAGATTAAACGCGGAACCGTGATGTGGCATGATGCTTGCTACTTGCTTATTAAGAAACTATGCCATTCCCATGCGGGACAATATTTCATAAAGGGTGGGGCTATGACGCGATTCACGCTCAAACAACTTAAATATTTTGTTACCGTTGTAGAGACCGAAAGCATCGCTGAAGCGTCACGGCAGCTGCATATTGCCCAGCCGTCGATCTCAATTGCGATTAAAAACCTTGAAAGCACCTTTGAGCAGCAGTTGTTTATTCGCCACCATGCGCAAGGGGTCTCTTTAACCTCCTGCGGGCGACGCTTTTATGAGAAGGCGAAAGAGCTGCTGCGGCTTTCATACGAGTTCGAGCAGAACTCCCGCGCCGATAAGGAGCTGGTTTCCGGAACCATTTCCGTGGGTTGTTTTGAATCCGTCGCGCCGTTGTATATGCCGAAACTGGTGGCCGGATTTAAAAAAATGTATCCCGATATCACCTTGCAGCTGTATGACGGTGAGCAGCATGAGTTAATGCATGGCCTGCATCGCGGGCGTTTTGACCTGGCGCTGGTCTACGATCTGGAGCTGGGACATTCGGTCAATAAGGAGATGCTCAACGCGCCGCATAAACCGTATGCACTGCTGCCGGCCAGCCATCCGCTGGCGCAGAAAAGTAGCGTCACCCTGCAGGAGCTCAGCCATGAGCCGATGATTTTGCTGGACGCGGTGCCGAGTAAAAACTATTTCATCACTATCTTTAAAGAGAAGGGCTATCATCCGGAAGTGGCGTACAGTTCGCCGTCAATAGAAATGGTGCGCTGTATGGTGGGCCAGGGATTAGGCTTTTCGGTATTAGTCACCCGGCCGCTATGCGATATGACCTATGACGGAGAGCGGCTGGTGCAGCTGGATATTGAAGATGAGATGCCAGCGTCGACATTAATTATGGCGCACCTTGCGAATAACGAACCGACCCGACCTACACAATTGTTTATGGATTATTGCCGCAGTATCGAATTAACGCCGGCCTGTCTGTAAATAAAGTCTCTGCGGCTACCGTCGGGCGGCCAGCAATTGTCACATCGGTCAGGCTCACAAATTTCTATTTAGCGACTCGTTTTATAATAATTTACCCGCAGCCGTTGATTAAATAACCTGAAAACAACCCCTGGCAGCGGAATACCCGGTGCGCCAGGCCGGTTCGTGTTCGCATCATTTATCAACAGAGGGTGGTTAGCTATGCAAAATCAGCGTGCTCCGCACATCAGTCCGCAGACCGTCGACAGCTATCAGCGTGACGGGGTGGTGTTGCTGAAAGGCGTATTTACGCCGTGGATTGAGAGCCTGGCCAGTGGCGTGGCGGAACTGATGGCCAATCCCAGCGAATATGGCCACGCGCGGACGGTGGTGCCGAAAGATGGCTCGGCACCGTTTTTCCAGGATTATTGTAACTGGGCGCGGATCCCCGACTTTGAACACTTTGTCCGCCAGTCGCCGGCGGCCGAAATTGCCGCCGCGCTCATGCAGTCGAAAACCGCCAAATTCTTCCATGAACATACGCTGGTGAAGCAGCCAGGCGGCAGCACCATTACGCCGTGGCATCACGATCAGCCCTATTACTGTGTGGAAGGGCAGCAGAACGTCAGCTTCTGGATCCCGCTCGACCCGGTAGCCGCGGAGATTTCGCTACGCTGCATTCGCGGCTCCCACCGTTGGGGAGATGAATTCAGCCCGACGCGCTTTAACGGTTCTAAGCTGTATAGCCACGGCCGGTTCAAAGAGCTGCCGGATATCGATGCGCATCAGGAGGACTACGATATTGTCAGTTGGGCGCTGGAGCCGGGAGATGCGGTGGCCTTCCATTACCGCACGGTGCACGGTGCCAGCGGCAATCATACCCAGCGCGCGCGCCGGGTGTTCTCCGCTCGTTGGGTCGGCGATGACGCTACCTTTGTCGATCGTGGCGGAGTGACCTCACCGCCGTTCCCGGAACTGACGTTGCAGGATGGCGAGGCGCTGGTCTCACCGCTGTTTCCGCAGGTCTGGCCGCGCGTTGTGGCGTGACATGAATGACGGGTCCGAAACGCCGTCGGGCCCTGTTTTACCGCGATAATGCTATTTAACCGCCGCTATAGATTTTGTTTACAACAGTATTTCTGGTCTACGGGGGATCCCGTGGTTCATTATTTTCTGATTGCAGTTTTCCTATCCGTTGTTATTCAGTGCACTGTCCATTCCGCCATTTCATCTGCACAAAACCTAATTGCTTAAGGTTGTCTTAATATTTGACAAGCGCCAGCAAGTGTTCGCCAATCGTCGTCCAATGTGCTTGTCCGTTCATTTAATTACGCCAACGTCACAAAAGCCGGAAAAAAACAAACCCGCTCGTTGCAACAGGTGGATGACCCACTATATGTTAAATTTGTGTTTAATAAATGATAATTAAAGGTTGGATTTATGCATAGGAAAATTGGCGGTTTAGTGGTTTCACTGACAGCAGTCTTCTCCTGTTCTGTGCTGGCTGCATTACCTCAGGGTTACCCGGCAGATTATCAAAAAGTGGTCGACGCCGGGATAAAAGAGGGAAAAGTTGTGGTCTATTCGACCACGGATACCAAAGCCGCAGGGCCATTAATTAAAGGGTTCGAAGCGCAGTATCCTGGGATTAAAGTTGAATATAACGATATGAACAGTACCGAGCTCTATAACCGCTACATCAGCGAACAAGCGGCCGGTGGCGGCAGCGGTGATGTGGTCTGGAGTTCATCGATGGATACGGCGCTAAAACTGGCAACTGACTATGCCGAGCAGTATGCCTCTCCTGAAGTGGGCAAGTTACCAAAATGGGCGGTGTGGCAGCAAAAAGCTTACGGGACCACCTACGAGCCAGTGGTCTTTATCTATAACAAGCGGCTGATCCCACAAAATGAAGTCCCGGATTCACATACTGCGCTGGCGAAACTGGTCGCCGCTCAGGCCGATAAATTCAAAGGCAAAGTGACCACTTACGATATCGAAAAGTCCGGGCTGGGATTTATGCTGGCGGTGCAGGACAGCAAAGCTGACGCGAATTATTTCGGCGATCTGGCCGGGATGGCGAAGGGTGGCCTGACCGTGCAGTCCTCCACCGGCACGATGATGGAAAGGGTTTCTTCGGGTGAAAACCTGCTGGGGTACAACATTCTCGGTTCTTATGCGGAAGCACGCGCCAAAACGGACCCGTCATTAGGGATTTCGTATCCGAAAGATTATGTGCTGGTGCTATCGCGGGTCTCATTCATTACCCAGGAATCAGCGCATCCTAATGCGGCAAAATTGTGGTTTGATTACGTGTTATCGGAAAAAGGACAAAACATTCTGGCGAATCAGGCCGACATCCCTTCGATTCGCAATGATATTGAAGGAAATAATGATATCGACGGGATGACTAAGATGCTGGGCAATGCGCTGAAGCCGATTCCGGTCGATGAATCATTGCTGGAATATCTGGAACCGAAAAACCGGTTGGCATTTATCAAACAATGGCGTAGCGCTGCCGCAAAATAATGTCCTGTCAGGCTGTATGATTTGCCATACAGCCTTTTTCGTGCCTGCGCTTTGCCCGTCTGGTTATACAGTGCACCGGCTCAAAGGGATGGTCTATGAATGTATTACGCAGAAAGATGCAGGGACTGCCGCGCGGCATCGTGGTCCTTATCACCGCATTAGTTATTTATATCCCGCTGCTATTTATCGTGGTGCAAAGTTTTCTGTCGGCACCTTTTTTTGCACGCTCGAAAGAAATCAGTCTGGAAGCCTTCGCGTTTATTTTTAGCGATCCCGATTTTTATCTCGCGCTCAAGTCCGGTTTTATTCTGGCGTTTGGTCTGGTGGCGATCGCGATTCCGTTAGGGGGGATCCTCGCGTTTTTGATGGTGCGTACCGACTTACCCGGACGGCGGTTTATTGAACCGCTGATCCTGGTTCCTGTTTTTGTCTCGCCGATGGTGCTGGCCTTTGGTTATGTGGTGGCGGCAGGGCCGGTGGGGTTTCTCTCGCAATGGGCCGGGCAGTTACTGGGCTTCGTGCCGTGGAATATCTATTCGATGTTCAGCATCGTGGTGATTGCCGGACTGACCCACGTCCCTCATGCTTATCTGTATATTTCTTCCGCATTACGGAGCGTCGGCTCGGATGTTGAGGAGGCGGCGCGCACCGTGGGGGCATCGCCGCTGCAGATCATGACCTCGGTCAGCCTGCCAATGGTGCGTCCGTCGATTCTGTATGCCTGCGTGCTGTTGTTTTTCCTCGGCCTCGAAGTGTTCGGCCTGATGCTGGTGTTGGGCGATCCTGAAGGCAATATGGTATTGGCTACCTACCTCTATAAGCTGACCAATAAACTCGGCACGCCGTCCTATCACCTGATGGCGGCGGTGGCGGTGGTACTTATCTGCATCACTATTCCGCTGGTGATGTTGCAGCGGCGCCTGATGCGCACCGCCAATCGCTTCGTGACGATGAAAGGCAAAGCCTCGCAGGCGCGGGCGCTGCCGTTGGGCAAATGGCGTTGGGTTGCCGGCGCGGTGGTGGTTTTCTGGCTGACGGTGACGATTGGCGTGCCGCTGCTGGGAGTGGCGCTGCGGGCGTTTATTTCCAATTGGGGCGTTGGTGTGTCGATTTGGGACCAGCTCTCGCTGACCACCTTCCATAACATCTGGCAGCAGCCGAATCTGCTGCGGGCCATTGTCAACTCAATGGCGATCGGGGTTTTTGGCGGCGCGCTGGCGGTGGTGTGCTATCTGTTTATCGGTATTGCGATGCACCGCAAAGCGGACAACGTGACGCGCTTTCTCGACTACAGCGTGTTGGTACCACGGGCGGTACCGGGTCTGCTGGCCGGGCTGGCGTTTTTGTGGGTGTTCTTGTTCCTGCCGATGTGGCTGGATCAGTCGCTTAAGAATGGCTGGCTGTCGGCGCTGCCGGTGGCCGACTGGCTACGCGAACATCTGATTGTCCAGCTTCGGGCTTTGCGTAATACCATTTTCAGCGTCTGGCTGGCCTACACCGTGGTGTGGATGGCCTATGGCCTGCGCCTGATCTCTTCCACCCTGTTACAGGTCGCACCGGAGCTTGAAGAGGCCGCCCGCAGTACCGGCGCGTCGCGTGGCCAGGTAACCCGCCACGTCACGGTGCCGCTGTCACGCTACGGCTTGATTGGCTCCTGGTTGCTGATGTTCCTGATTTTTGAGCGCGAGTATTCCACCGGCGTCTATCTGCTTTCTCCGGGCACGGAGACTATCGGTTCGATGCTGGTGTCGCTCTGGGCGGCCGGGGCTATCGATATTGTCGCTGCCCTCTCATTTATCAATATTCTGCTGGTGGTGGTTGGACTGGGGATCGCCCTGCGTTTTGGAGTGAAATTACATGATTGAATTATCGGTAGAAAACCTGCATCTGACCTATGGCGATAACCCGGTGTTGAAAGGGGTGTCGATGGAGCTGAAACGCGGAGAAGTGGTGTCGCTGCTGGGGCCATCCGGCAGTGGGAAAACCACCTTGCTGCGCGCCGTCGCCGGGCTGGAGAAACCCACCGGCGGGCGCATTACCATCGGCAAACATCAGGTCTATGACGGGAATCCGCGCAGCGAAATCCCGGCAGAGGAGCGCAATCTTGGGCTAGTGTTTCAGTCCTACGCCTTGTGGCCGCACAAGACGGTGTTTGAAAATGTCGCCTACCCGTTGCGGTTGCGTAAGGTGGCTTCTGGTGAAATCAAGCAGCGGGTACAGGCGGTGCTCGATCAGTTAGGGCTGGGGCACCTTGGCGCCCGACATCCTCATCAGCTATCAGGTGGCCAGCAGCAGCGTGTCGCCATTGGCCGGGCGCTGGTCTACAACCCACCGGTGATACTGCTTGATGAACCGCTGTCAAACCTTGATGCCAAATTGCGCGAAGAGGCGCGGGTGTTTTTGCGCGAGCTGATTATCACGTTGGGGTTATCGGCGCTGATGGTCACCCACGATCAGAATGAAGCGATGGCGATTTCTGACCGGATCCTGCTGCTCAATAATGGCGTGATTGAACAACAGGGGACGCCGCAGGAGATGTACAGCACGCCGGCCACGCTGTTCGCCGCCGAGTTTATGGGCAGCAACAACCGCCTGCACGGCAAGATTACCGCGGTGGTTGATGGGCGAGCGCGGATCGAGGGTGCGAGCTGGGCGTTATGGGGGATGGCGGGCGATCGGGTCAGCGTCGGACAGGAGGCGACGGCCGTGATCCGCGTGGAGCGTCTGCAGCTGGGCTCCACGCCGCAGGACAATATGCTGGAACTGCCGCTCTTGACCAGCATGTATCTGGGTGACCGCTGGGAATATCTGTTCCGCACCCACGGGGACGACCTGGCGATTCGTGCCTACGGAAACGTGCTTCGCGATGCGCACCATTGCCACCTGTCTTTCCCGGCCCATGATCTGTGGATTTTCCCAAAATCGTAAGGCTATCGCGGTTTCTCGGGCGGCGGCAATCGTTGATGCTGTCGCCCGGGCGTTAACCGCAGTGAGCGAGGGGAATGCAGGGGGCAGATTATGAAAGATAGACGTTGGCTGCCGTTGGGCCGCGCAAGCCGTTCACTCGACGAAATTCAACGCGAATACCTGGAGTAATTATTTCTGATTCGCCTGGGGATAATGCTGAAATATGGACCTGAACGTCTTTACGACCATCGGAGGGAATTATAAGGCCTTTGCCGGTTTTATTATCAAACGCTTTGACAATGCCTGTCATTTTTTGGAACAAATAAAATCCTTGTGAAAATAAATACCGGCATATTATACATTAAGAAAACGATAAAGCCATCTGTTTTATTTTTTCAGCGACACAGGCTAGTATTTGCCAACAAAAGTAACAACCGATTGCACCAGGTATTCAAGGTGATCAGATAACTCTAATCAAAATTGGATTTCGTGGAACAATCAGCGTCTGGTATCTGGCGATTACGCAGCGGTTTTCGCTGTTGACTGGAAGAGTTTGTGGCAGTAAGGACAGATGAGCTGAGAGCCTTTTTGTACGCGGCTGAAGCTGTGTTCGGAATCCTGTGAGCAATGTGGACAGGTGCATTTTACAAGGTAATTACGGCGGGTTTTGTTATCTTTTCGATCTGACATATGATTTCCTTCCTGATTTAATGGCCTGAAACCATACAGCATTATCAATTAAATAGCTCGGAATGATTGCGTACCGGCAAAAATAAGCCATCGCGGGGTCTGTGAGGATCGCCTCAGGGGTATCACTCAGAAGGCGCCAGACCGACCCCTCCTGAGCGACCTCGTTTAGTTATTGCGCGACCCAGCCCCCGTCCATGTTCCACGCCGCACCGCGTACCTGAGCGGCGCCGTCGCTGCAGAGAAACAGTGCCAGTTCTCCCAACTGTTCCGGGGTGACAAACTCGCCGGACGGTTGTTTTTCCGCCAGCAGCTGTTCACGGGCCTGCTGTGGTTCCGAACCGTCATTGATGCGCTTGTCTATCTGCTGCTGCACCAGCGGGGTTAACACCCAACCGGGGCAAATTGCATTACAGGTCACGCCGGTTCTGGCGGTTTCCAGCGCCAGGGTTTTGGTCAGTCCCACAACGCCGTGCTTGGCGGCGACGTAGGCCGACTTCTCCTTCGAGGCCACCAGCCCGTGCACCGAGGCAATATTAATAATGCGCCCCCAGTTACGCGCCCGCATGCCGGGCAGGGCCAGGCGGCTGGTGTGGAAGACGCTGGAGAGATTTATCGCGATAATATCGTTCCACTTCTCGACGGCGAAACTCTCCACCGGCGAGACGTGCTGGATCCCGGCGTTATTGACCACAATATCGACGCCGCCAAACTCCGTATTGGCGTAGGCCATCATGGCTTCAATCTGCTGTACATCACGTAGGTCGGCATCGTGGTAGCCCGGCGCTTTGCCGACCAGCGCCACCGCCGCTCGCGCGGCAGCACTGTCGCCAAAGCCGTTGAGGATCAGCTGCGCGCCGGCTTTCGCCAGCACGGTGGCAATCCCTAAGCCGATGCCGCTGGTTGAGCCGGTGACTAACGCTACCTTTCCGTTCAGATTCATCATATTTTCCTTAGTGATTCGGTTAAACCGTGCCCGTCAGACAATACCGGTTAAATAGAAGACGGCGATAACAAACAGTACCGCCATACTTTTAATCAGGGTGATAGCAAAAATACCGCCGTAGGCCTGACGATGGCTGAGGCCGGTGATCGCCAGCAGGGTGATCACCGCGCCGTTATGCGGCAGCGTGTCCATCCCGCCGCTGGCCATCGAGGCTACGCGGTGCAGTACTTCCAGCGGAATATTAGCGGCGTGGGCCGCGGCGATAAAGGTCTCTGACATCGCCGCCAGCGCGATGCTCATCCCACCGGAGGCGGAACCGGTGATCCCCGCCAGCACCGTTACGCTGATCGCCTCATTGAGCAGCGGGTTGGGAATGGCGGTGAGGGCTTTGGATAACACCAGGAAACCCGGCAGGGCGGCGATAACTGCGCCAAAACCATATTCTGATGCGGTGTTCATCGCCGCGAGGATCGCCCCGCTGACGGCGGTACGGCTGCCTTCCGCCAGACGACCGCGTATATTACGAAAACCGAACACCAGTACCATCAGGATGCCTGAAATCAGCGCCGCTTCCACGGCCCAGATCGCCGTGATTTTACCTACTTCCGTCACGATAGGCTTCGCCAGTCCCGGGAGGACCAGTTCGTGGCTGGTGCCGTACCATTGTGGGATCCAGCGGGTAAACAGCAGGTTCAGCACCCCCACCAGCAGCAGAGGGGCAATGGCAATTAGCGGATGTGGCAGGTTGATGTTATCCGGCGTATCTGGCTCATTTTGCAGATCCGTGCCGTAACCTTCGCCCTTAGCCTGCGCTTTGCGACGCTGACGCTCCAGCCACAGCAGGCCAAAGGTGATGATAAACAGCGAACCGATAAGCCCGAGCCAGGGGGCGGCCCAGGCGTTGGTACCAAAGAAACTGGTGGGGATAATGTTCTGGATCTGCGGTGTACCGGGCAGGGCATCCATGGTGAAGGAGAAGGCGCCCAGCGCCACGGTGGCCGGAATCAGCCGTTTGGGAATACCGCTCTGGCGGAACAGTTCGGCGGCAAACGGATACACCGCAAAGGCCACCACAAACAGCGAAACGCCGCCGTAGGTCAGCAGGGCGCACACCAGCACGATCACCGGAATGGCGTGACGGCGTCCGAGGATCTGAATCGCTGCGGCAACGATGGATCGCGAGAATCCCGACAGCTCGATCAGCTTGCCGAACACCGCTCCCAGCAGGAATACCGGGAAGTAGAGTTTGACGAAGCCAACCATTTTTTCCATAAACAGGCCGGTAAAGGTCGGCCCAACCGCGCCTGGGTCAGTGAGCAGTACGGCGCCGAGGGCGGCGATAGGGGCAAACAGGATAACGCTGTATCCGCGATAGGCTGCCAGCATCAGTAATGCCAGCGCGGCCAGGGCAATTAAAACACTCATCACGACACCTCACTCTCATTGTTATTGTTGGGTACAGTTCGCGAAGTTACGGTTTCAGGGCATAGCGCAGCAGGTGTTCCCGGCGCGACTGAATACGGGCCGTCCGGGCGTTATCCCAATGGTAAAAACCTTGCCCGCTGCGGGCGCCGGTATCGCCCCGGGCGACCTTTTCCGCCACCAGATCCATCATCTGCGTCCCGCTCGCCAGCTCCGGCAACAGGTGCTGACAAATATCCTGAACCGTCGCCAGACCGGTCATGTCCGCTGCTTCCAACGGCCCGACCATCGCGTAACGGCGGCCGAGAGAGGCCCGCATAACCCGGTCAACCACCTCCGGCGAGGCAATGCCGCTGTGAACGATATGCAGCGCTTCACGCAGCAGGGCGAACTGCAGACGGTTGCCGACAAATCCTGGGGCCGCACGGTTCAGTACTACGGCTTCCAGGCCAGTGCTGGTGAAAAAGTCGCTGATCAGGGTCGGCAGCTCCGTCCGGGTAGCGCTCCCTGGCACCACTTCCACAAGCGGAATAAAGTGCGGCGGATGCCAGAAGTGGGCGATCAGCAGCCGCTCCGGATGCGTCATGCCCTCGGCGAGACGGTCAGGTGGCAGGCCGCTGGTGTTGCTGGCGATGATGGCATCTGCGGCGATAAGCGATTCCAGCTGCGCGTACAAGGCATGCTTGAGCGGCAGACGTTCGGGGATCGCCTCGATCAACAGCGTGCACTCCGCCAGCTCGCTGAGCTGGCTGGTACCGACCAGGCACGCCAGCACGGCGGGTTGCGCGGCGATGTCGAACTGTCCGCTGTCGTGTAGCTCGTGCAGAATAGCTGCGGCAACGGCGGGGACTTCGGCAAGACGAGCCGGGTCGGTGTCGTAAAGCCGTACCCGATGGCCGTGGCGAGCAAAGTGGCAGGCGATGCCGATCCCCATGAGACCTGCACCCAGTACCGCCAGCGTTGGTTTATACATAGTGACTCCTGTTAGCGTGCAATCGTCATGGCGATACCCTGACCGCCGCCGACGCACAGTGTGGCAAGCCCTTTACTGGCACGCCGACGCTGCATTTCATGCAGCAGGGTGACAAGGATCCGGCAGCCGGAGGCGCCGATAGGATGGCCCAGCGCAATGGCGCCGCCGTTGACATTGACCTTGCTGCTTTCCCAGCCGAGGGACTGGCCCACCGCCAGCGCCTGAACGGCAAAGGCTTCATTGGCCTCAATCAACTCCACCTCATCCAGTTGCCAGCCGGCTCGTGCCAGCGCCATCTCGCAGGCGCTGACCGGTCCGATGCCCATCACCGCCGGGTCGACTCCGGCCACGGCGGTGCTGACGATACGGCCCAGCACCGGCAGCCCGAGCTCGCGGGCCTTATCGGCGCTCATCAGGAGCACCGCCGCCGCACCATCGTTTAATGACGATGCGTTACCGGCGGTGACGGAGCCGGTGTTCTGGCGGAATGCCGGGCGGAGCTGGGCCAGTTGTGCCTGCGTGGTGTCCGGGCGTGGCTGCTCATCGCGGGTAATGGTCTGCGGCGGCTGTTTGCCTTGCTTGACGGTCACGGGAACGATCTCGTCATCAAAGCGGCCCGCTTCCGTTGCCGCTGCCGCTTTCTGCTGGGAATGTACGGCAAAGGCATCCTGCTGCTGGCGGTCGATGGAATAGCGGTCGGCCAGATTCTCCGCCGTCATCCCCATGTGGTAGTCGTTGAAGGCATCCCACAGGCCATCCTGAATCATGCTGTCCTGCATGCTGCTATGACCCACCCGTAGCCCGGCACGGGCGCCATCGATCAGGTACGGGGCGTTGCTCATGCTCTCCTGACCACCGGCGATCACCACCTGCGCGTCGCCGCTGCGGATCGCCTGCGCCGCCTGCTGCACGGCCTTCAGGCCGGAGCCGCATACCAGATTGACCGTGACCGCCGGACAACTGACCGGCAGACCGGCGCGTAATGCCGTTTGACGCGCCGGGTTTTGCCCGCAGCCAGCGGTCAGGACCTGGCCGAAAATCAGTTCATCGACTTCTCCGGCCGGTAATGCGCAGCGGGCCAGCAGGCTACGGACTACCTCGGCGCCTAGTTCAACGGCGGAAAGGGTTGAGAAGACACCGCGAAAACTGCCTATGGGCGTGCGGACGGCGCCAACAATTACGACTTCATTCATTGTGCTTCCTCAGTTAAAACGCATTTCGCAGACGTCGTCCGGCACGACCAACCGTCCGGCAGTTTTGCTGACAATCTCATCGAGAGAAACGCCAGGGGCGTATTCGCGCAGCACGAAAGCGCCGTCGCGTATCTCCAGCAGGGCGAGGTCGGTCAGCACCCGTCGGATGCAGCCGACGCCGGTCAGCGGCAGGGTGCACTGCGCCAGCAGTTTCGATTCGCCATTTTTCGAGGCGTGGGTCATCACCACGATGATGTTCTGTGCGCCGGCCACCAGATCCATCGCACCGCCCATACCTTTCACCATTTTCCCGGGGATCATCCATGAGGCGATATTGCCCGCCACGTCGACTTCGAAGGCGCCGAGGACGGTCAGGTCAACATGTCCGCCACGGATCATGGCGAAGGACTGCGCAGAATCGAAAATTGCCGCGCCGGTTCGGGCGGTCACCGTCTGTTTCCCAGCGTTGATCATGTCCGCGTCGAGCTGCGCTTCATCCGGAAAACCGCCCATGCCGAGCAGACCGTTTTCGGATTGCAGCATCACGTCAATGCCCGCTGGAATATAGTTGGCCACCAGCGTCGGGATGCCGATGCCGAGGTTGACGTAGTCGCCATCGTGTAGCTCTCTGGCGACGCGCATGGCCATTTGTTCACGAGTCAGCATGATTAGTGGCTCCCTGTGCACAGCGTGCGCTGCTCAATACGCTTTTCGAACTGGCCGACAATCAGCCGGTCGACATAGATGCCGGGGGTGTGTATCGCGGAAGGTGGGAGTTCACCAGGAGGAACGATCTCTTCAACCTCGACCACCGTAATCCGACCGGCGGCGGCCATCAGTGGGTTAAAGTTTTGTGCCGTATGGCGATAGATAACGTTGCCGTACCAGTCGGCTTTCCAGCCTTTGACCAGAGCGAAATCCCCGGTAATCGCCTCTTCAAGGATGTAGTGTTTGCCGGCAAACTCACGGACTTCTTTGCCTTCAGCGACCGGCGTACCGTAGCCGGTGGCGGTATAAAACCCGGGGATCCCCGCGCCGCCGGCGCGGATTTTCTCTGCCAGCGTACCTTGTGGCGTAAGCTCCACCTGCAGTTCGCCGCTGAGCGCCAGTTGCTCAAACAGGGCGTTTTCGCCAACGTAGGAGGCGACAACTTTGCGTACCTGGCGGCTCTCCAGCAGGATGCCGAGGCCAAAACCGTCGACGCCGCAGTTGTTGGATACCACCGTCAGCCCCTGCACGTTTCGACGCTTCACTTCGCTAATCAAATTTTCCGGGATACCGCACAGGCCAAAACCGCCGGCTAGTACCGTCATTCCATCCGTTAGCCCTTCCAGCGCCGCTGCGTAGCTGGCGACGCGCTTATCCAGTCCTGCCATGATTCACCTCTGCTGGCTTGCGATGGGGGTTATCATTGGGGGCGAAGACTGATTTGATAATTTTGAATTTGTGACCCACTCATTTGGTTTTCTTATTAATTTATTGTTAACTAAATTTTTCAATTAGTTAACAGGATGAAAAATGAGAATGAGTGTCAAACAGTTACGCGCGTTTTTAGCGGTAGCTCACACTCTGAATTTTGCCCATGCCAGCGAACGACTCAATCTTTCACAACCGGCGTTGAGTCTGACCATCAAGGGGCTGGAGGAGGTGCTCGGCGGTGCGTTACTGCAGCGCAGCACCCGTAAAGTGACGTTAACCCAGGAGGGGGAGATCTTCTTACCGATGGCCCGTCAGCTGCTGGCTGACTGGGACAATGCCGAAGAGGCAATGCGCCAGCGTTTCACGCTGCAGCGCGGCAAAATCTCGGTGGCGGCAATGCCCTCCTTTGCGGCAAACGTGCTGCCCGAAGTGTTGAAAACTTTTCGCGACCGCTACGCCGGCATCAATGTGACGGTGCATGACGTGATTAACGAACAGGTGATTGAGATGGTCCGCGAGGGGCGGGTGGAGATGGGCATCGCCTTCGAACCGGCGCCGAGCAACAATTTACTGTTTACGCCGCTCGGGGTTGACCGGTTTATCGCTATTGTGCCGAAAACATCACCGCTCGCCAGCAAGCATCGTCTCACCTGGCCCGAGCTGTTGAGCCTCGATTTTATTACCCTTCAGCGGCCTTCGGCGGTTCGCCTGATGCTGGAAGAGGAGCTGGCGCGTAGCGGCCGTAAGCTGGATGTAGCGCTGGAAAGTCACCAACTGGTGACGGTGGGCAGAATGGTGGCCAGCGGCCTCGGTGGCAGTGCCGTTCCGGCATTATGTCAGTCACAGATGCAGGCGCTGGGTGCGGTGTGTCTGCCGCTCGACAATCCGCCGATTGAGAAGTGCGTTGGAGTGATTCATGCCGGGCACAGGCATCTGTCAAAAGCGGCGCAGGCGCTGTTGGAGACGCTGAAGGGGGCGTTTTCGCCGGGCTGATTTGGCTGAGGTCAAAAAAAACCGGCGCTGACCGCCGGTTCAGAAATCAGATTTTGCAGGCGTCGCCGCAATCATCATCGGCAACAATCGCCTGGGCTTTTTTGTCGGCGTCTTCAAGGCGTTCGGCATTACGCTCTTCCGCTTCTTCCAGACCGCTGAACACCAGGTTGTCGAGATCAATTTCCATGAGTTACCTACTTTGCTTCAGTTTTGACTGTCGACAGATTATAGAGCAAAACCCGTAGGGGATGAACCCTGCACCAGCGGTTACCGCACGTAGCGATAATGACCTGAATGACCGACCGCTGGCGCGCTGAGATCCTCACTAATAAGTATTGACGGGATACCGGTGTTAATTATAAAGCGCAGAAAAGATTGCTTCACTATACCCAAAATAATTCGAGTTGTAGGCAGGCGGCGACGCAGAGAATCCCCAGGAGCTTACTGAAGTAAGTGACTGGGGTGAACGAGGAAAGCCAACGCCCATGCAACTTGAAGTATGACGGGTATATATATTAAATGAAACGACAACGAGTTAGTGATTCACCGTTGACTTAAGCGGATTATGATATTATGGCCGCGATTATGGTTGATCTATGGTTCTTCAATAATGACTCAAACAACAATACTCGCTATCAATGAATGGCGAAAAAATAATAAATTAATCTGTCACATTAAAATCGAATATAAAAAGGTATTACGTAAATGCAGAGAAATATCGCTGTCAGGCGCAAAATATAAAGCGTACCAGGCGTTGTGTGAACAATATGCCTGCGCCCGTTTAACCTCGGCCACTGAAGGGCTGGTGCGTTTTCAGGATAAGCCGTTCAAAGCCTATCTTAATAAAAACTTGTCCAAAAGGAGTAAACTGGATATTGCTCATGGTTCTTTGATTTTTTTGGAGAAAACCTTTAGTAAAGCGGCGCTGACGGAGCTGTATAACATCCGCGGATTTGGCCTGACCCTGGCGGAGATCCCGCTAAAAGACAGCGCGCGGATCACGGTAAATCTTCTCGCATCGCCTTTTCAGGAAGAGGGGGAACTGATGCTGCTAATGCTGCAGGGTGAGCAACGTCTCTACAGCATCTGTTTTTCCTGTACGGCCGATGGTCGGGCTTATATTGGTGGTATCCAGGGCGGGAAGGATATTTCCAATGAGGAAATCAAACTATTGACAAAAGCATTGCACGGTACCCGGCCTAAAAATTTAATTATCTCTTTGCTGTATGGCTTTTTACAGCATAGTGATATTAATGCGCTGTATGCGGTCGATTCTGATTTCCACGTGAAAAGTGACAAAGTAAAAACCAGCTACGCGACACTGTGGCGGGAAGTCGGGGGAGAAAAGCATCGTCGCGGCTGGTATAAATTACCGGCGCAGGAGGTCAGGAAAAATATCGCCGAGGTGAAAAGTAAGCACCGCAGCCAGTTTATCAAACGCGAAGGTTTGAAAGAGCTGGCGCAGCTCGAGATGCTGGCCACCCTGCGGCAAATTAACGGGTCTTCGTCCGCCAGTTAATCAACGGTAACCGATGTGCGGGTCAGCAGGGGGCTGTTGACCCGCCATTTCCCGCCAAAACTATCCTCGTTAACCAGTCATATAGCATGTCATATGCTGGCCGCCTGCCTGCGGCTGTTACATTTCTGACACCCAGAGCCAGGCAAGCTTGCTGAAAGTATCGTTATGTAGTCTGATATATAGCGAGTGTGGTAATCAGAGGACTGGAAATGCATTTGTTTATGTTTTATGTCGGTGGCAATGCGGGTAAATCGAATATTGAAGTCCATGACATTCAGTTTGTGGTGGCGCGAACACCAGAAGAGGCGTGGCCCGCGCTGCGCGAAGCCTGGTTTGGCGATGCGGATAAAATCCACGTTGACGGCTATAGCCGGATCGCATGGGCCGATGGGTACGATGTGACCTTAGCCAAAACACCCGCCAATAACAGCGAAACGCTGTTCTTTGTCAATGCCGGCGGCTATCGCCCGGATACGCTAGCGGAACTGCATGAATTCGGTCTGTTCGTGGCACATGACGCGCGGGAAGCAAAGGAGAAAGCGCTGAAAACGCTACTGCGTGGCAGCTGGCAGCAGCATAAAGACAATCTGCAGGCCGTCGATGATTGCCTGCTGCTGGAAAAGGTCGGTGACTGGTATTTGCACCTGGAGCCTAATGCCGAAGGCTCGGCGGCGAAACCCGAGTGGCAAGGCTATCAACCGATTGGGATCTGAGGTCGCGTCTTCACTTGTGCCGGCAGGTGTAACCCTCATCGGCATGGCATCACAACTTTACTCGCGCAAAGAGGGCCGACGGGCTCTCTCTGCCTTCGCTGTATCTCCCGCTGATGTCGGCTTTATATCTCTGTTGTGACATTTTTGCTGGGGGGAGGGATGCTGCACGCAGGGCCCCATTTTTTAATGACGCCGGCTGGCGGCACTGCGCGCTGCTGGTGTGTAGGCGTTGCGAAGCTGGCTAGGCAACGATTTCAACCAGGTTTCCGTCCGGGTCTTTGATGACCGCTTCGTAAAAACCGTCGCCGGTCGTACGCGGCGGAGAAACCAGAATTCCCTGCGACTCTGCCCGCTTCGCCAGCGCATCAACCTGCTGCGCGCCGTTGACTGAAATAGCCAGATGAACCCAGCCCGTCTGATTATTATCCGGCGTGACAACCTGCAACCCCGGTTTGCTCATTAATTCAATGGCAATATCCTCACCGATTTTTACAAAGTAGGATTCAAAGCCGAGATTGGTCTGGCTGCAATATTTTTCGTTAATCTGACCGTCGAAGAAATCGGTCCAGAAGCGGGCCTGCTGCTCAAGCTGACGGGTCCATAATGCGATATGGGCGACTTTCATGGTAGTTCTCCTGAGAAGGCGGGTTGACAGAGTGAGGGTGAATGCCTGATCATGCTCTTTATTGCTCGATTAAGATTAATTAAGAGGTTTTCGTGCTCGATTATGCAGCTTTTCCACAGCAGCGACAAGCGCTTATTTATCAGATCCTTCAGGAGAATGGTCGGGTTGTTTGTACCGAACTGGCGACCCGTTTAAACGTCTCAGAGCACACGATACGCCGCGATCTGCACGAACTGAGCAAAGATGGTTTTTGCAAAAAAGTCTACGGCGGCGCGGTGATGAACCTGCCTGAAGCCGGCGATTACAGCGATCGCAAAGACAAAAACACAGCAACAAAACTCAGGATCGCGCAGAAGTGCGCAAGGCTGGTGAAACCCGGTGGCTGCATTTTTATCGATACCGGCACCACCAATCTGGCGATGGCCGAAGCGTTGCCGGCAGAACTGGCGCTCACGGTGGTCACTAACTCGCCGGAAATCGCGTCGGTGTTGTTGAAAAAACCGCGCTATGACGTAGTGATGTTGGGCGGGCAGGTTCAACGGGCATCGGGTGGTTGTGTGGGCGCCTCGGCGGTGGCTCAGTTACAGGGTATCCTGTTTGATCAAGGATTTATCGGCGGCTGTGCGATGGCACCGGAGTCGGGTCTGACCGGATTTGACTACGCCGATTGTGAGTTTAAGAAAGCGGTGATTCAACAGTGCAGCGAAATAATCGTCGGCCTGACCTCCGATAAAATCCCTGCGGTTGCCCGGTTTGTGGTGACGGATAGCAGCGGGATCGATGTGCTGGTGGTGGAGGAGAACGTCAGCCGACAGTACCGCGATACTTTCCGTGAGCACGATATCCGGATCTATACGGTCTGACGATCGGCTCTCGCTCGCTCGGTATTGTTACAAAAGATTCCATTTGAATAACGATTCCTATTCTGTCCGTCGGTGATACACTGAAGAACTGTGATCTTTGTCATACCATAATTCATACCGAGAAAAGAGACACTGCTATGCAACATATCATTGAGGGCTTCCTCAACTTCCAGAAAGAGATCTTTCCGCAACGTAAAGAGCTCTTCCGTAGCCTGGCCTCCAGCCAGAATCCCAAAGCGCTGTTTATCTCCTGTTCCGACAGCCGCCTTGTCCCGGAGCTGGTTACCCAGCAGGAGCCAGGACAGCTCTTTGTTATTCGCAACGCAGGTAACATCGTTCCCTCTTTCGGGCCGGAGCCGGGTGGCGTGTCAGCCACTATTGAGTATGCGGTTGTCGCGCTGGGCGTGACCGATATTGTGATTTGCGGCCACTCTAACTGTGGCGCCATGACCGCGGTGGCGACCTGTCAGTGCCTGGAGCCAATGCCGGCGGTGTCCCACTGGTTGCGCTACGCCGATGCCGCAAAAGCGGTAGTGGAAAAGGGAACCTGGAACAGCGAAATCGATAAAGTGAATGCGATGGTGCGGGAAAACGTGATCGCTCAGCTGAACAATATCAAAACGCACCCATCTGTTGCGGTTGGCCTGCGTGATAAAGGTCTGCGCCTGCATGGCTGGGTCTACGATATCGAAAGCGGCGATATCAGCGCGCTGGATAAGAACACGAAGAATTTTGTGTCGTTGTCAGAGAATCCAGAAGTCTACTTCGAATAACGCGTCTTACCGGGGCAGGGAAGCCCTGTACGTGTATCTGTTCCCTTCAGCCAGACCTCCATCAGTACTTCACACCTCTCAACCTGACATTGCCGGACACGGCAGTACAAAGCAGGCCGACCGTTGTCGGACGGCCCGAGATTATTATTGACCGTATCCCGCGCAGCGGTTAGCGCTGCAGTATTTCGGCAAATTTTGCCAGCCATTGCGGGTGCGCGGGCCAGGCGGGAGCGGTGACCAGATTATCGTCGACGTAGGCCTGATCGATGGCGATATCGGCATAATGTCCACCGCTGAGCCGGACTTCCGGTGCACAGGCCGGGTAGGCACTACAGGTGCGGTCTTTCAGAATGCCGGCGGCTGCCAGCAGCTGCGGACCATGACAAACGGCGGCGATAGGTTTGCGCGCCCGGTCAAAGGCCTGCACCAGTTTGATGACCTCGTCATTGAGGCGCAGATATTCCGGCGCTCTGCCGCCTGGGATCAGCAGAGCATCATAATCCTGCTCTTTGGCGGCGCTGAAATCGGCATTGAGGGTAAAACGGTGGCCCGGCTTTTCGCTGTAGGTCTGGG
This sequence comes from Klebsiella sp. B345, assembly GCF_051131735.1. NCBI lineage: Bacteria > Pseudomonadati > Pseudomonadota > Gammaproteobacteria > Enterobacterales > Enterobacteriaceae > Klebsiella > Klebsiella sp. B345. Next base: position 739,603 of record NZ_CP180443.1, on the reverse strand, counting down.
CGCCGTCGAAGTCGTGAATGGCGGTGATAACGTAATCGCCTTTGACCTTGTCAGGGCAGACCGCATCTACCTGGTGGCCAATCATTTGTAATGCCTGAAACGGCACCATGGTTTCGTAATCTTCGGCATAATCGCCAACCAACATCAGAATCTTTTTGCTCATCGCTATCGCTCCTGTAGGGATCAAGATGCCTAAGGTATAGCCTGGCGATTGGGGGAATGCGAACCGGCAAACGGACAACGCGATCGCGGAAACAAAACGCAACGTTGGTGTGATGATGAGTGGCTGAATACGGTGAATCACAAAGGGTGAAACACGGAAAATCGTGAGAGGCTAACGAAGAAAGAAAAAAGGAGAATGCGAAAACACACGATTCACTTGCTGGCAAACCAAAGTCTGGGCAAGAAAGAATGGTGCGTCCGAGTGGACTCGAACCACCGACCCCCACCATGTCAAGGTGGTGCTCTAACCAACTGAGCTACGGACGCATTATGGTGCGTTTAATTGGACTCGAACCAACGACCCCCACCATGTCAAGGTGGTGCTCTAACCAACTGAGCTATAAACGCATTATGGTGCGTTCAATTGGACTCGAACCAACGACCCCCACCATGTCAAGGTGGTGCTCTAACCAACTGAGCTATGAACGCAATGTTGTGGTGACAACGGGGACGCATATTAGCGATCGGGAGGGGTTGTGGCAAGAGGCAAACGTCACTTTTCTTGCAGAACGCACGCGATTGCGGAAGTTTTACCCATATTGCTTATATTTTACTGATGATAAAGGAGAATACTTAACCTGTTGGCTGTTTTTGCTCACTATCTCAGGGAGATAACGCACCGCAGAGAGCGGCAGAGCAGGAGAAAAGGAGAGGGTAGCTATTTGAACATCAAGCGAAGGGCGAAAAGTGCGCAAAGAATTAGCAGGATCAGAATGAGCTCAAAACGATAGCGCCGCAGCATAGTGATCTCCTGAAATAAAACCGGCGCTGAAATAGCGCCGGTTTATCATTAAACAGACTGACCGGAAGAATTATGCGGCTGGCTGTGCAGCCGGTTTAGCGGCCTGATGTTTGGTGGTTTTGTGGTGCTTTTTAGCCGCCTGCGCTTTCTGTGCTACCGCAGGTTTGGTCGCAGCTTTGTGGTGCTTTTTAGCAGCTTGTGCTTTCTGTGCTGCTGCAGGTTTAGTTGCCGCTTTGTGGTGTTTCTTAGCGGCCTGAGCTTTCTGCGCTACCGCAGGTTTGGCTTCGGCTTTTTTGTGTTTTTTGGCAGCCTGAGCTTTCTGCTCGGTGGCTGGTTTAGCCGCAGCTTTGTGGTGTTTTTTGTGATGCGTGGTTTTGGCAGTGGTGCTGTGAGCAGCAGCCGGAGCCTGAGTGGTGCTTACTGCGTCAGCAGCGAAAGCAGCGGAAGACAGACCCATAGCAGCGGCAACGACCAGAGCTAATACTTTTTTCATTCTAATATCCTCGAATTTATTTCTTCAGTGAACCCCACTGCGGGGCTGTTGAAATCACTATAGGCTTGTCGTCAGGTGGCTTCAGTGAGTGTTTGGTATCGGCGCGTAACCGAATGTACAACGGGGATATCGGCAGGATGTGTCCGCATCGCGGACAAGAAGAAAAGCACCCCGAAACGAGGTGCCTTAAGAGGTTAGCGCGCTGCGCGTTGCAAAATGATGTTTGCCGGCTGGCGCTGCAGGAAGCGCATACGCAGCATCATCAGAATTGCCGCTGAGGTTAATCCGATGATAAATCCGCACCAGAAGCCCGCCGGTCCCATCCGCGGAACAACGATATCGGTTAAGGCCAGCAGATAGCCGCTCGGTAGACCAAGCACCCAGTAGGCGGTGAAGGTAATGAAGAAGATCGACCGCGTGTCTTTATAACCACGCAGGATCCCACTGCCAATAACCTGCACGGAGTCGGAGAGCTGATAGATAGCTGCCAGCAGCATCAGGTGCGACGCCAGAGTAACGACCTCCGGATTGTCGTTATACAGCAGGGCAATCTGCTCGCGCATGGCGACGGTGAAAATCGCCGTTATCACAGCCATGCAAACCCCGACGCCCACGCCGGTTCTGGCGGAGACCTGAGCATCCGGCGTCGAGCCTTGCCCAAGGCGGAAACCAACCCGGATGGTGACTGCCGCCGACAGTGACAACGGTAGTACAAACATCAGCGAGCTAAAGTTGAGGGCAATCTGATGGCCGGCAACGTCGACAATACCCAGCGGAGAGACCAGCAATGCAACTACCGCAAACAGCGTAACTTCGAAGAACAGCGCCAGTGCGATAGGTAGACCTAATTGCACCAGGCGCGTCAGGACGCTGAAGTCCGGTTTGCTGAAGCCGGTCTCATTGCGAATGTCACGCATTGATCGAGCTCGACGCACCCAGGTAATCATGCTAATGAACATCACCCAGTACACGGCAGCTGTCGCCACGCCGCAGCCAACGCCGCCCAGTTCCGGCATGCCAAAGTGGCCGTAGATAAAAATATAGTTAACGGGAATATTGACCAGCAGGCCGATAAATCCCATGACCATCCCCGGTTTGGTTTTTGCGAGGCCTTCGCACTGGTTACGCGCAACCTGGAAAAAGAGGTAGCCGGGAGCACCCCACAGCAGGGCGCGCAGGTAGCCAACGGCTTTGTCGGCGAGTGCAGGATCGATATTGTGCATCGAGCTAATAATGTACCCGGCGTTCCATAGCACCACCATCACCAGCAGTGAAACGAACCCCGCCAGCCAGAACCCTTGCCGCACCTGATGTGCAATTCGATCGCGACGTCCGGAGCCATTCATCTGCGCAACCACGGGCGTGAGCGCCAGCAGCAAGCCATGGCCGAAGAGGATAGCGGGAAGCCAGATGGACGTACCGATCGCCACCGCCGCCATATCGGTGGCGCTATAGCCACCCGCCATTACGGTATCGACAAAGCCCATTGCTGTCTGAGCGACCTGCGCAATGATCACAGGAATAGCCAGTGCTAATAACTGACGCGCTTCAATAAAATACTTCTGCACGTGAACACCTTTATATTGTTGTTATTTTGAAACTGAAAAGCGGCCTTAAATGGCAGCAAGAAGAAAGAGCAGAGGGGTTTTCCAGTCTATTGTAGCGAGGATACGCTATTAAGCCAGTGAAAAAATGGTAGGGCACGAAGGGCGCTGGCAACCTGTTTTAGCACCTGTTATTGTTCCAGACAGATATAACGGTAATGATACCGTCACCAAAGTCTACAGGAGCAAAGCATGTTTACTGGCATTGTGCAGGGGACCGCGAAAGTGGTGTCCATTGATGAAAAACCAAATTTTCGCACTCATGTCGTGGAATTACCTGAGCATATGCTCGAAGGTCTCGAGACCGGTGCATCAGTGGCGCACAATGGCTGCTGCCTGACGGTGACCGAAATCGACGGCCCGCGCGTCAGTTTTGATCTGATGAAAGAGACGCTGCGCATCACTAACCTCGGTTCGGTAAAAGAGGGGGATAACGTCAACGTCGAGCGCGCCGCGCGGTTTAGTGACGAAATTGGCGGCCACCTGATGTCGGGGCATATTATGACTACCGCCGACGTCGTCAAAATTTTAACCTCAGAGAATAACCGTCAGATCTGGTTTAAGGTTCAGGACCCGACGCTGATGAAATATATTCTTTATAAAGGTTATGTTGGGGTAGATGGCATTAGCCTGACGGTGGGCGAGGTTACGCCGACCCGTTTTTGCGTCCATCTGATTCCTGAAACACTGACGCGCACCACCCTTGGCGTAAAAAAACTGGGTGACCGGGTGAATATCGAAATCGACCCGCAGACGCAGGCGGTGGTGGATACCGTAGAACGCCTACTGGCGGCAAAAGACGCGGCGCAGAACGCCGCCGAAGAGTAATATACCCTTGATCCTTCACGTTGCCTGGGTGTAGCCAATACCCAGGCAGCTCGAATTATTTTGGGTATACAGGCCATACGTAATAAAAGCATGTCCCCCGTCGTAACGGGGGAGAATTTAACGTGCTACCCGCAGGCCGTTTTCAACCCCGCGTGAAAAGACCACTTGCCACAGCTGAATATCGCGCGCACGAAAAGCTCCGGCGCAGGCGTTCAGATAATAACTGAACATACGTTTAAATCGTTCTGAGTAGTTATCTGCAATATCCGGCCAGGTGGCCATGAAACGCGCGCACCAGGCCATCAGCGTGGTATCGTAGTCGGCTCCCATATTATGCCAGTCCTCCATCACAAAGTGTGATTCACTGGCCTGGGCAATCTGACGAACTGACGGCAAACAACCGTTCGGGAAAATATATTTATTAATCCACGGGTCAACGCTGTGGTCGGTTTTTTTCGAACCGATAGTGTGTAGTAAGAAACGACCATCGGCATTCAGATTGCGGTCAACCACGTTAAAATAGGTGGCGTAATTTTTCGGACCGACGTGTTCAAACATTCCGACGGAGACAATCCGGTCAAAGCTGTCCTCAAGGTCGCGGTAATCCTGGAGCAAAATGGTGACGTCCAGTCCCTCGCAACGCTGCTGGGCCATTTTTTGCTGCTCGGCAGAAATGGTCACGCCAACCACGCTGACGTTATAGTGCTTCGCCATGTAATAGGCCAGACCACCCCAGCCGCAACCAATGTCCAGAACCCGCATGCCTGGCTCCAGCTGCAGCTTCCGGCAGATAAGATCCAGTTTTGCCTGCTGAGCCTCTTCCAGTGATTGTGCGTCTTTCCAGTAGGCGCAGGAATATTGCATATAGGGATCGAGCATCCGGCTGAAAAGGTCATTGCCAAGATCGTAATGTTCTTTCCCGACAATCCAGGAACGCTTTTTACTTTGCAGATTAAACAGGCGAGCGCCAGCAATACGTAGCGTATCTTTAAGATGGTGCGGGAGCTGGTTTTCCAGTCCGGCGCGCAGCACACGATGGAAGAATATATCCAGACGCTCGCAATCCCACCAGCCGTCCATATAACTCTCGCCGAGTCCTAGTGAACCTTCTTGCAAAACACGTTTAAAGAAAAGCGGGTTTTTAATCTGCAAATCGGAGGGAGCGGAACCATTAATTTCAATGCCCGCGCGACCGAGTAACTCGGCTACAATTCGGTACCAGTCGTCGTTTGGTACGCTTACTTCTTCTATACACGATGAACTCATAGCTTCTCCATCACGCCCAAGTGATCAGAACCTTAAAACAGCGTAGACGCTTTTTTGGCTTTGTGAGAAATCTCACGGAATATCCGTGAAGCTGCTATCCGACGTAGAACAGAGGAAGGGCGATAACCCTTGCCGAAAGGCCATCCATGGTGAAACGAGACGCATCCTGCTCCCGTTAAAAACAATTAAAGGTCTATTTATGTGATGCCGGATCCAGTATAGGCTGCTGAAATCCGGCTTTCAATAAAAACCTCTTAGCATGCTAATTACTGGGCCAAAGCATGCTTATAACAGGTCAGGCGTGAGATGAGCCTACCGTCAGGTAGGCGTTCTGGCGTTGCATGAGGTAGCCAATCCCGGCCAGCACGATAGAAACCAGCATCACGCTGGTGGTGGTCAGCAGCGGTGTTGCGATCAGCGCGGATACCAGCAGGCTGGTCAGGAAGCACAGCCCGAGCTGCAGGGTGTTCTGCAGCGCGGCGGCGCGGCCGGTAGCCTGTGGGAATGGTTTCAGTGCCTGGGCGACGACGATCGGGTATATCCCGCCGTTAACAATCGCCATCACGCAGAATGGAATCATCACGCCGACGATGGAAGCATTTTCAAGTCGCCCGACCATCCAGGTGGCAGCAACGCTGACGGCGAACACCACCAGTAGCCACGGCAGCAATTGCTGGCCCTGCCATTTCTGCAGCGCTGCGCGGCAGCCATAACCCCCAATCAGGAAAGCAATGGTTTGTGGCACGTAGCTCAGCCCGATAGCCGTTGGACCATAACCCATGTCATGCAGAATAAACGGCGAGCCGGTCAGCCAGGCAAAGAAGCTGGCAGAGCAGGCGGCGTAGATCAGCACGTTACCGCTGTATTCACGTGAGCGCAGCAGCGTCAGGAAGGTCAGTTTCTTCTGGGCATCGCCGGCTGGTTTATGCACCGGCTTCAGGCGCAGGGTCGGGACCATCAGCAGCAGGGCGATGGCGAAAAGGGTGGCAAAAATCGCCTGCCATTCCAGATGGTTAAGCAGCCAGCTGCCGAGCAGCGGCGCCAGCGCCGGCGATAATCCCACCAGCGGCATGATGGTGGCGAAAATACGGTTTGTTTTCTGGGCTGGATAATAGTCCGTCACCATCGCCTGCCAGGTGACCGCAGCGGCACAAACGCCGATGGCCTGAATAAAGCGCAGGACCAGCATCAGCGTCGCGTCGCGGACCCACAGCATCCCCAGACAGCTGATGGCGAAGATCGCGAGGCCGCTCAGCAGAATCGGTTTACGCCCGTAACGGTCAGAGAGTGGGCCCCAGAACAGTTGTCCGATAGCGAAGCCGGCGAGGAACAGGCTCAGGCTGGCGCTGACCGAGGCCGCGGAGGTGTTGAGGTCGTGTTGAATCGCGGCGAAGGCCGGTAGGTACATATCGGTGGCCAGGAAACCCAACACGCTGAGTCCCGCCAGCCAAACTAAAAATCCTTTCCCAGGTTGTTGCATAACATTCTCTTCTGCTGATGCCGGTATAATGCCGCAGAGTGTAGGGAGTGCATTCTGGCTTGTGAAACGCTAATATTTGCTACATGCATTCAAAAATTTTGTAGGCAGAATATGTGGTCTGAATACTCGCTGGAAGTTGTTGATGCTGTCGCCCGCAACGGCAGCTTTAGTGCAGCAGCGCAGGAACTCCATCGCGTCCCTTCCGCTATCAGCTACACCGTCCGTCAGCTGGAAGAGTGGCTGGCAGTTCCGCTGTTCGAACGTCGCCATCGCGATGTCGAATTAACCCCGGCCGGGGTCTGGTTTTTACAGGAAGGGCGCTCTGTTATCAAAAAAATGCAGATCACCCGCCAGCAGTGCCAGCAGATAGCCAATGGCTGGCGCGGCCAGCTGTCGATTGCCGTCGATGACATCGTCAAACCGGCGCGGATGCGCCAGATGATTGTCGATTTTTATCGTCACTTTTCCGATGTTGAACTGATTGTCTTTCAGGAAGTGTTCAACGGCGTCTGGGATGCGCTGGCGGATGGCCGCGTGGAGCTGGCGATTGGGGCGACGCGTTCGATTCCGGTGGGGGGGCGCTACGCCTTTCGCGATATGGGCATGCTGAACTGGCACTGCGTGGTAGCCAGCCATCATCCACTGGCGCAGATGACCAGCCCGCTGAGTGATGATGAGTTGCGCAACTGGCCCTCTTTGGTCAGAGAAGATACCTCCCGGTCATTACCCAAGCGCACGACCTGGCTGTTGGATAACCAAAAGCGCGTGGTGGTGCCCGACTGGGAATCCTCAGCCACCTGCCTGTCTGCCGGGCTTTGCGTAGGGATGGTACCGACGCACTTTGCCCGTCCGTGGATCGACCGTGGAGAATGGACCGCCCTTGAGCTGGAAAATCCGTTTCCGGATGCGGCGTGCTGCCTGACCTGGCAACAGAGCGATGCATCGCCTGCGCTGCTGTGGATGCTGGATTATCTCGGTGATAGTGAAACGTTAAACCGGGAATGGTTGCGGGCGCCGGAATAACCGGCGCCGGGGAGGGGACTAGCGGCGGTAATCGACAAACGGACCGTCAACGACGGAACGACGCTCCACCAGACGCGGGTGAACCTCGATAGACTGGGACTCTTCACGCTTGTTGACGATGCGATCCATCAGCATATTAAACGCGGCTTCGCCGAGGGAGTCTTTCGGCTGATGAATCGTGGTCAGCGCCGGGCTGAAGTAGCGGGCGTTGCGCACGTTATCATAGCCGATCAGCGAAATATCCTGCGGCACTCGCAGCCCCATTTCATCTGCCGCGCAAATAGCGCCCATCGCCATGATGTCGCCGCCGCAGAAGACTGCCGTCGGACGGTGCGGTTGGTTCAGGATATGCTGCATCGCGCGATAGCCGGACTCTGGTTCGAAGTCACCCTGTTCAATCCAGTTTTCCGGTACAGAAATCTGGGCCTCTTCCATGGCTTTCATAAAGCCCGCCAGTCGTCCGGCACCGGTGTTTCGTTCGAGCGGGCCAGGGATCACGCCAATTTCGCGATGGCCACGTTCCACCAGATAACGACCGGCCATATAGCCGCCTTCAAAGGCGTTATCGATGACTGAATCAGTAAAGTCGGCCTTGGACTCACCCCAGTCCATTACCACCATCGGAATATGGCGGTACTCTTCGAGCATGCTCAGCACCGATTCCGGATACTCGGAGCACATGACCAGCAGGCCGTCGACGCGCTTTTGCGCCATCATAGACAGGTAGGCCTGCTGTTTTTCGAGATCGTTCCACGCATTACCCAGAATCAGGGTATAGCCTTTCTGGAAGCAGCTTTTTTCAACAGCTTCGATAATTTCAGCAAAATAGGCCGCTTCGCTGCTGGTCGCCAGCAGACCAATCGATTTGGTGTGATTAACCTTCAGGCTTCGCGCGACGGCACTGGGTGAGTAGTGCAGTTCTTTGATTGCTGCCCAGACCGCATTGCGGGTCTCTTCCGCGACGAAACGGGTTTTGTTAATAACATGTGATACTGTTGTAGTGGAAACGTTTGCGCGCTTCGCTACATCTTTAATAGTTGCCATTACTTCTCACTCCAGACCTTGACCTGAACGTCTGATAATCGGTACGTAAACGTTTGCCTAAACACACCCTGAATACAATGTTCAACATTGCATCACGTCGGGAAAACGACACAGAACGACAGGAAGGGGTCAATGGCCGATACGCTTTCAAATTAGCGTGGGATTTTGTCCGATCTTGCGGCAAAGGGGAAGAGCAAAAATGTGTATCACCCTAAATCCTGGAAGATTTTTATGCGATATTGTGCAAAAATGAGCAAGCTCACTTTTCGTGTGGGGAAAACAGGGGGAAAAATTGATGGATACAGATTTAAAATTTTCGCTGACAACAACGATTATTGTTCTAGGTCTAATCGTTGCCGCCGGGCTGACCGCAGTTCTGCACTAATTTTCCCGGGGGAGAGGTCACTTTCCCCCCGTTCCCGCCATTATTATCATTTTCGCAAAAATCTTTTGCCATTTCGTTTACTTTTGTTTTTCTGTGATTGATGTCATGCTTTTGACTTCTGATGAGATACCGTCGCCGATGACGGTCTGCTGGAGTCATGCAATGAAAATCAACTTTCCCCTGCTCGCGCTGGCGATAGGCGCATTTGGTATTGGTACGACGGAGTTTTCCCCGATGGGATTATTGCCGGTCATTGCCAAAGGCGTCGACGTGTCTATTCCGGCTGCGGGAATGCTGATCAGCGCCTATGCGATCGGTGTGATGGTAGGTGCGCCGCTGATGACGCTGCTGCTGTCTCATCGCGCGCGAAGAAACGCGCTCATTTTCCTGATGGCTATCTTTACCCTCGGTAACGTCCTCTCTTCCATGGCGCCGGATTACACCACGCTGCTGATTTCACGCATTATTACCAGCCTTAACCATGGTGCTTTCTTCGGCCTCGGTTCGGTGGTGGCCGCCAGCGTCGTTCCGAAAGACAAGCAGGCCAGCGCGGTTGCCACCATGTTTATGGGGCTGACGATCGCCAATATCGGCGGCGTGCCGGCGGCGACCTGGCTTGGTGAGACGATCGGCTGGCGGATGTCGTTCCTCGCCACTGCAGGGCTGGGAGTGGTGGCGATGGTCAGCCTGTGGTTCTCTCTGCCTAAAGGCAGTGTCGGCGAACGTCCGAATGTTAAACAGGAGCTGTCGGTGCTGGTGCGCCCGCAGGTGCTTTCCGCCTTGTTGACCACGGTGCTTGGGGCGGGGGCTATGTTCACGCTCTATACCTACATTTCTCCGGTGCTGCATACCATTACCCATGCTTCGCCGCTTTTTGTCACCGCGATGCTGGTGTTGATTGGCGTGGGCTTCTCGCTTGGCAACTATCTGGGCGGCAAATTTGCCGACCGTTCCGTATCGGGGACGCTGAAGGGCTTTCTGCTGCTATTGATGGTGATTATGCTGGCGATTCCGTTACTGGCGCAGACGCAGCTGGGAGCCGCTATCAGTATGGTGGTGTGGGGAGCTGCAACCTTTGCGGTGGTACCGCCGTTACAGATGCGGGTGATGCGTGTGGCGCATGAGGCACCGGGTCTCTCTTCGTCGGTCAACATTGGGGCATTTAATCTGGGTAATGCGCTGGGGGCGGCAGCCGGTGGGGCGGTGATTTCAGGTGGCCTGGGTTACGCGTTTGTTCCGGTTATGGGGGCGATCATCGCCGGTCTGGCTCTGCTGTTGGTGGTGGTGGGTAACCGTTCGCAGCCGGAAGAGGTGCTCGTCGGGTAGTGATGCTATTCGCAGAAGGGTTTACCCCTTCTGCGATATCGTTTTATGCCGCCAGATTTTCAGCAACAAACTTCCAGTTTACCAGCGCCCAGAAGTGCGCCAGATATTCAGGGCGGGCGTTACGGTAGTCGATGTAGTAAGCATGTTCCCAGACATCCACCGTCAACAGCGGGGTAGCGTCGCCAGTCAGCGGCGTGCCTGCGTTGCTGGTGGAGACAATATTCAGGCTGCCATCAGCATTCTTAACCAACCAGGTCCAACCGGCGCCAAAGTTTTTCGTGGCGGCATCGGTAAACTTCGCTTTGAAATCAGCAAAGCTGCCGAAAGCGCTGTTGATGGCTGCCGCCAGTGCGCCTTCCGGCTCACCGCCAGCATTCGGTGCTAGACAGTTCCAGTAGAAGGTGTGGTTCCAGACCTGAGCGGCGTTGTTGAAGATGCCACCTTCGGAAGTGCGGACGATCTCTTCTAACGATTTGCCCTCAAACCCGGTGCCTTTAATCAGATTATTAAGGTTAGTGACATAGGCCTGGTGATGTTTGCCGTAGTGGTATTCCAGGGTTTCAGCGGAAATGTGCGGCGCCAGGGCGTCTTTTGCATACGGTAATGCAGGTAATTCAAACGACATTGTTACTCTCCTTATAACTTCTTGATTTCTTCTCACATTTAAAGGATGTATGACCATCCGGATACAGCATGTACTGTGGATTGCCGTAGCGAATACCACAGGTTTTTATTGTGATCAGGATGCTAACACTTGCCGGAGAGAGTTAAAAGCCTTGCATTAATAAAGGGTATATTTAACAAACGCGATCGAAGAAACCGTGACCCGTCACGAGGAAAAAGAGGGCAGATAAACGAGGCTGGAGAGGGGGAAATGTGCTGCACATTGCGCGTAACCGGCAGCCTGCCGCTGATGCGGCAGGGGGTTAGCGAATGGTTTTCGGGGTCATGACCCGGCGAGCGCCCACGTAGTGACGGATCCAGTAATCCTCGCTTAATGAGGTTATCTGAATATCGCGACCGGTACGCGGTGACTGGATAAATTTGCCGTTGCCGACATAGACGCCAACGTGGTCGGCGGTGCCGCGCCCACGGGTGCGGAAGAAAACCAGATCGCCGCTTTGCAGTTCACCGCGGTCAACCGGACGGGCGTCGCGCAGGTGGTACATTTCATTGGCGGTACGTGGAATGCGAATTTTCACCAGATCTTTATAGGCGTAGTAAACCAGACCGCTGCAATCGAAACCGGTACGCGGTGACGTTCCACCCCAGCGATACGGTTTGCCAATCTGATCCATCAGCTTCGACATGGCGGTACTTTGCGCTTTCTGCACCCGGGCCTTATGGGCGTCCGCCAGCGTCAGCGGCTGCGCTTCAGTCACCGGTTTACAGCGTTTTTTGTAGCCTTTACGCACCACACATTTAGTCTGCAGGCTGGCCATGACCGGTGCCGGCTCTGCGCTCGGCATCACCGATTTGGCGCATTGCTTTTTATACCCCTTACGCAGGACGCATTTTTTGCTGCTACCGGCAGCCTGGCGGGTTAATGCCGTTTGGCTGGCGCTGGTTGTACGGGTAGGGTGTCTGCTGCGGGACGTGGTGGCGGTTTGCTTGCTGGTGGTTTTTGTGGTGGACCTGGATTTTTGACTGCTGGCTTTTTTCTTACGCTCGGTCGTGCCTTTGTCCGGATGCGCTTTTGGCGTAGCGGAGCTGTGCGTATGCCCTGAAGCATGCGCCAGTGGTGTAAATGAGATCGATGTAAACAGTAATGCACAGAGCGAAATCGCGATTTTGTTTAGCCGCGCCACTGAGCAATCCCCTGATTAATGACAGATATATAGATACCTGACGGTGAATGACAAAACTCAACGATTCTAAAGCATAAAAACCGGGATAGTTAATACTCTTTTGTATCTAAAGTGTCGTTTGATTAACAATTGCAAAAAATTATCTCAGACATTAACCACCTTGTACGGGAAATGTACAGCGCTATGCATTTGCGGTGCCAAAGTGATATTTATAAAGCAACTTCTGGCCACAGAAGATAAACTGTTGCGAGTGAAAAAAATGTTATTATCTGTCCTGCGTCCAGGACGCTACAATGAAAATTACTGCCGTATAGAAGTTAAGGAAGCATGACAATGACCACGACTGTAGAAAAAATCCAACGTCAAATCGCTGAAAACCCGATCCTGCTGTACATGAAAGGGTCCCCAAAACTGCCAAGCTGCGGTTTTTCCGCTCAGGCAGTGCAGGCACTCTCTGCATGTGGCGAACGTTTTGCTTACGTTGATATCCTGCAGAACCCGGATATTCGCGCGGAAATGCCGAAATACGCGAACTGGCCGACCTTCCCGCAGCTGTGGGTGGATGGCGAGCTGGTTGGTGGTTGCGACATCGTGATTGAAATGTATCAGCGCGGCGAACTGCAGCAGCTGATCAAAGAAACGGCGGCTAAGTACAACAGCGAAGCGCCGAAAGCAGAATAACCCTGCAAACAGTAAAAAGCGACTTCCGTGGAAGTCGCTTTTTTTTTGTCTTTTATTCTTGCTCTGCGAGCGGCAGCGGCCAACCGCCAAGCCGTTTCCAGCGATTGACGATTTCACAAAACAGCTGGGCGGTCTGCTCGGTATCGTACAGCGCGGAGTGCGCCTTGCTACCATCAAACGCCATCCCGGCGGCCAGACACGCTTTGGACAATACCGTCTGACCCAGCGCCAGTCCGCTCAGCGCGGCGGTATCAAAAGTCACGAAAGGGTGAAACGGATTACGTTTAAGCCCGGCACGTTCGGCGGCAGCCATCGTAAAGGTGAGATCGAAAGTGGCGTTGTGCGCCACCATGATGGCACGATTACAATCGTTATCTTTAATCCCTTTACGCACCATTTTGAAAATGGCGTGCAGGGCGTCGTATTCGCTCACCGCGCCGCGCTCAGGGTCGTTCGGATTGATGCCGTTAAAGGCCAGCGCTTCAGGCTGAAGATTGGCACCTTCGAAAGGTTCAACATGAAAATGCAACGTTTCGTCCGGCATCAACCAGCCTTGCTCATCCATTTTTAAGGTAATGGCGGCGATCTCAAGCAGGGCATCGGTTTTCGCATTAAATCCGGCGGTTTCTACATCAATAACCACGGGGTAGAAACCACGAAAACGGTCGCACAGACCATTAAGTTGAACGTTCTCGGACATCAGATTCTCTTCACTGGAAAAAAGTAGCGCGCATTATGGCAAATTTTGCCGCGCCTTGCAGCAGGAAGGGGGAGAAAACAGCGGGCGCCGATGCGCCCGAAGCCGGTTAGTGACCGAGACCTTTGCCAGCGTCTTTCTCTTCAATCAGTTCGATTTTGTAACCATCAGGATCTTCAACAAAGGCGATAACCGTCGTGCCGCCTTTGACCGGGCCGGCTTCGCGAGTGACGTTGCCGCCGTTCTGGCGAATAAGTTCACAGGCCTGGGCTGCGTTCTCTACGCTCAGCGCAATATGGCCGTAGGCGTTACCGAGGTCATACTTGTCGACGCCCCAGTTGTAGGTCAATTCGATGACGGCGGTATCGGTTTCTTCACCGTAACCGACGAAGGCCAGCGAATATTTATACTCGGTGTTTTCGCTGGTGCGCAGCAGCTTCATGCCCAGCACGTTGGTGTAAAACTCGATAGAACGCTGCAGATCGCCAACGCGCAGCATGGTGTGAAGTAAGCGCATGATTTTATACTCCTTTATTACAGCCTCCAGACAGAAGCCGTATATACGATGGTCAGAATAGTGTCAGAACACGGCCAGGGTGTTGCTAGCACTGAGGCACTATAACGTAAAAAAGCCGCCATTTCAGGCGGCCCTGACAATCTCATTCCGATTAGCGCCCCGATACGCACGCTGAGCGGGCTTAGGGGAACATGGCGGCGGGATACCGCCGCGCTAATCCGGGAAATTACAGCGTCGGATAATCGGTATAACCTTCTGCGCCACCGCCATAGAAGCTTTCCGGGCGCTGCGGGTTCAGCGGTGCTTTATGCTGCAAACGAGCCACCAGATCCGGGTTGGCGATATAGTCGCGACCAAAGGCCACCGCGTCGATTAACCCTTTGCCGATCAGATCGTTGGCTTTTTCCACGGTGTAGGCACCGGCACCGATAATCGCACCTGGGAAACGGGCGCGAACTTTCTGACGGAACGCGTCGCTATACGGCTGACCACCGGCCCAGTCCGGTTCGGACATATGCAGGTAGGCGATGCCGCGTTTGGCCAGTTCTTCAATCAGATACAGTGCATCTTCTTCTTCATTCGGACCGTTATCGACATTCTGGAAACTACCAATTGGTGAAACGCGGATACCAATACGATCGGCGCTCCACTCTTTGCTGACCGCATCAACCACTTCCAGTACCAGGCGCGCACGGTTTTCGACGCTGCCGCCATACTGGTCTGTACGGTGGTTGGAGGACGGGGAGAGGAACTGGTGCAGCAGGTAACCATGTGCCGAGTGCAGTTCAACAAGGTCAAAACCAGCATCACGGGCGTTACCTACCGCCTGGCGGAAATCGTCAACGATACCGGGGATTTCGGCGGTCTCAAGCGCACGTGGCATTGAGGTATCGACGCGGATCGCATGGCCGTTTTCATCACGCAGAGAAGTACGAGTGCCCGCGCTGATAGCAGAGGGCGCGACTGGCGCTTCGCCGCCCGGCTGCAGGGAATTGTGGGAGATGCGGCCGGTGTGCCACAGCTGAACGGCGATATGCCCCTCTTCAGCGTGAACACCGGCGGTAATTTTCTGCCATGCGGCAATCTGTTCCGGGCTGTGCAGACCCGGGGCGCCGGCATAGCCTTTCGCCTGAGCTGAAATCTGCGTGGCTTCGGTGATAATCAGGCCGGAACTGGCGCGTTGACGGTAATACTCTGCCATCAGCGGGGTCGGGATATCGCCCGGCTCGATGCTGCGCAGACGCGTCAATGGAGCCATAAACACGCGGTTAGGTACGGTTACCGCACCGACTTTCAATGGAGAAAACAGTTTTGATTCGGACATAATGACTCCTGAGTAGACCGGTCGTCTAGAATTTTGTTAAATAAAAACGCCTGTTAAACATCAGGCGCAGCAATAATTTGTTTCGCATGGGCGAGGGCGCTTTCCAGCGGCATCGCACTATGGGTAATCTTGGCCTGTAAATTGGCACCCAGCCACAGGGAGTAAAGCACCTGGGAGAGGGTGAATGCATCACCGTTAAACTGCAGGCTACCTTCCTGGCGCCCGTGTTCCAACGCGTCACCCAGCAGGTGAATAATCTGGCTGGCGCCTTTGTTCATTTCCGCACGCATCGATTCAGACAGGTCGCACACTTCAGCGGAAAGTTTCACCGTCAGACAGCCGCTGATAATACCCTGCTGGCAAAACTGCGTCAGGGTATGCTGATAGTACGCCAGCAGACGATCGCGATAGTTGCCTTCGCCGTGAGAAAAGTGCTCCACCAGTCGCTGAAGATAGCCGGCATAGTGATATTCCAGCAGCGCAACGCCGTAAGCTTCCTTGGAACGAAAATAGTGGTAGAAAGAGCCTTTCGGCACTTCTGCTATTTTTAACAGTTCGCTCAGCCCCATGCCGGTAAAACCGCGGTGCATGCACAGCTGTTCACCGGTAGCAAGGATGTGTTCGCGGGTATCGCATTCGCTATGTTTGTTCATGGGGCTCACTGTAATAGACCGATTGGTCTAATGCAAGAAAAAAAGTAAAGTGCCACAGGGCGCAGAGCCTGAAGAACAAAAGTTGCGTAGTCCGGTTGAAACGTCTTCAATAAACGGTACAGATAAGCGACGGGGGCAGTGTGGTGGCAGAGCAGCTGGAGTTTTTCCCGGTACAAAGTCCGTGCCGGGGAATTTGTCAGTCAGATGAGCGCGGCTTTTGCCGGGGCTGCTTTCGCAGTCGCGAGGAGCGCTTTCAATGGCAAACCATGAGTGATGTGCAAAAACAGGATGTCCTGCGCCTGTGTCGCCAGCGTTTACTGCGCAAATTACGTGCGAATAAACCCCAGGCCGCGGAAGAACCGCAGCAACCCTCACTGTTTTAATGACAAAATTGCGTATACTCAACCCACTTATTTGTTGAGGATGTCGTTATGGTTCAGCGTATTGCTATGGCTCCACAGGGGCCGGAATTCTCGCGTTTTGTTATGGGCTACTGGCGGTTGATGGACTGGAACATGTCCCCCAGCGCGCTGGTGAGTTTTATCGAGCAGCACCTGGATCTGGGCATTACGACCATCGACCATGCGGATATTTACGGTGATTATCAGTGTGAAGCGGCGTTTGGTGAAGCTCTCAAGCTGGCGCCGCACCTGCGTAGCCGGATGGAGATTGTTAGCAAGTGCGGGATTGCCACCAAAGCCCGCGCCGAAAACACCATCGGCCACTATATTACCGACCGCGACCATATCGTCTTAAGCGCGGAACAGTCTCTGCGTAATCTGGCAACCGACCATCTGGATCTGCTGCTGATTCACCGCCCGGACCCGTTGATGAACGCGGATGACGTGGCGGAAGCCTTCCTCGCGCTGCATCACAGCGGTAAAGTCCGTCACTTCGGCGTGTCCAACTTTACGCCGGCACAGTTTACCCTGCTGCAATCGCGCCTGCCGTTTACCTTGGCGACTAACCAGGTGGAAATCTCTCCGGTACACCAGCCGCTGTTGCTGGATGGCACGCTGGATCAGCTCCAGCAACTGCGCATCCGGCCGATGGCCTGGTCATGCCTTGGCGGCGGCAGCCTGTTCAATGACGAGCGCTTCCAGCCGCTGCGTGATGAGCTGGCGCAGGTTGCTCATGAGCTGAATGCCGAGAGCATTGAGCAGGTGGTGTATGCGTGGATCCTGCGTCTGCCGTCCCAGCCGCTGCCGATTATCGGCTCTGGTAAAATAGAGCGCGTGCGCTCGGCGGTGGTGGCAGAGAAACTAAACATGTCTCGCCAGCAGTGGTTCCGCATTCGTAAAGCGGCGTTAGGTTACGACGTACCGTAAGATATCCCGCCTCCGCACTGGCGGAGGCGTTTACTCAGGTTTTTTCTCCGCAATCGCGCTTTCCGTTATCGTCCCGATGGCGGGTGCCTGCTCAAGCTGAGACAGCGCGCAATACAACCGCCAAATCACCGCTGCCAGCTCTTTCGCCGCCGGTTGATGGTGATGGTTCAGGGTGTCGCAAATATGCTGCAGCTCACGCAGCGTAGAGGCCAGCGGGCGTTGCTGAACGCCACGTTCGCTCATTACATCGCGCAGCAGACTAATACACAAATCACGAACCTGCGACAGCGGATCTGAGCGGGTTTCCCATTCGCGCAGTTGCCAGACCACGTGCGAACAGTTGAGCAACACCACCCCCCAGCGCAGCAACCAGCGGCGGGCCAGGGCATCCTGGCTGTGGCTTAACTGGCTGATGTGGTGATACACCAGCGATTCAAACTCATGCTCGCTGTGCTGCGGGTGACGGCTAAGCTGATCGACAAAGTGACGGCGTAACGTTTTGATATGGCGCCGGCTCTTACGTGCATCGGAACCCGGACTAATTACCGCAAACGCCAGCCAGGCAAAGCCGACGCCAATAATTTTGCCAAGGTTGTCGTTGAGGAAGGCGGCGAAGTCATACACCGGTGGGTTGGTCACCGAAATAAACGACCCCATAAAAACAATCAGCTGCCCCCACAGACCAGCCAGTTTGGGCATCTGTAGCTTCAACAACTGCATGGTGGTCAGCAGCGGGAACAGGAATAACAAAAACTGCCATAGATCGGTTATTTGTACCATCAGGCCGAACTTCACCGCAAAGCTGAACACCGACAGCAAAACCAGCGTACGCATCAGTAACGTTAATGATTTGAACGGCGACGGCGAGACGGAGTAGAGCACGCAGCAGATTGCCGCCAGGGTTAGTGCGGCAGCGCAGGCCTGCCACTGAGTACTGATACCCCAGGCACCGACCGCGACCAGGGCGCAAAAGGTCCTGATGCCATTCCACAGTGCTTCAGCCTGATCGGTATGGCGTGCTAAGGCCGGGGCGGAAGGGACGTTAAACTCGGCGATCGCCGAGGCATTTTCTACCCGGCGGATCCAGCGGCTGCTGTCGAGATACAACCGGCAAAAGTAGCGCAGGCGCTTCCAGACGGCGAGGTGGCGGTAGTCGGCCCCGGCGGAGGGTGCCAGCGGGGCAATAATCCGCGCGATGCTGTAAAAATCGGCCCGCGGACTGGCAAGCGCGACGAGCAGCGTTTCCAGCACCTGGCGGGTTTCTGCCGGCGCTGCCGGCCAGTTGATCAACATCCGGCGCAGGCTGGAGATGACGCTGGTCAGGCGCAGTTGCTGGTGGAGTAAGTAATTGAGCAGCGGATTCTGCCGACGAAAACGGTAGTGGCTCCAGAAGGCCTGAATGCGCAGCAGGTTCATGGTCAGAATTTGCCCAATCACGCTTTCGTGGGCGCTACGAATAGCATCGGTGGTTTCCGGCACCCACAGCAGACTGGCGTGTTCAAGCAGACGCGCATGCATGTTTTTCAACGCCGTCAGCAGCGTGGTGCCGTCGGAGGTGCTGGGCATGATCATCATCATCAGCCCGCCGCAGAGGATCCCGACAATCACCTCGCACACCCGCGACTGCGCGATGGTCCACAGCTCATTGGCATCGGTAATGTTAATCACCGGGAAGGCGATTATCGCGCAGGTATAGCCGGCGAGCTGGAAGGCATAGGCCACGTTGTTGGTATACATCGCGCAGGCCCAGGTACAGAAGGCGATCCACGCCGAGATACTGAACAGGAACAGCCACGGGTCGTTGAGGGTATGCCCGGCGAGCAACAGTGCGGCGCAGGCCCCGAGCAGGCTGCCGGCGATACGGCCAAAGCTTTTGCTGATCACGCCGCCGACGGTCGGGAAGCTGACGACGGCGGCGGAGGTCATCGCCCAGTAGGGCTCATCTAGGTTCAGCCAGTAGGCGATGCTCAGCGCCAGGCACATAGCAATGCCGTTGCGCAGCGCGTAGCGCCACTGCGGACGGCTGGCCTTAACCCACGGTAGAGCACGCCACGACAGGGCCTGCAGTTTCATCATGGTGTGCCAATCGAGACGGTGCAGGTGGTACCAGAAACCAGCGTAGTCTCTGGCGGCAGGGCATCAAACTCGATGCGTACCGGCACGCGTTGTGCCAGGCGCACCCACGGAATATTGGGTTTGATGTTCGCCACCAGGCTGTTTCCCCCCTCGACGCTCTGGTCGACGATGGCGCGACCGATACTGGCTACGTGACCCTGTAACGTTTGTTTGCTGCTGTAAAGAACGATCTGCGCGCTATCGCCGGCGCGGATATGACGCAGCTTGGTTTCTTCAAAATAACCGATGACATAAAACGAATGGCTGTCGACCAGGGCGAAAACCGGATGACCGACGGCGGCATAGTCACCGACCCGGGTGCTGAGATTGGTGACCCAGCCGTCTACCGGGGATTTCACCTCGGTTTGACCGAGCTGCCAGCGGGCGTGTTCCAGGCTGGCCTGAGCCACCCCGATCACCGCTCTGGCAGCCTCAAGACCGGTGCTGGCGGTGTTCAGCGCGGTATTAACGTTCTCCAGGTCTTCGGCGGAAATCGCGTCCTTCGTCAGGTGACGGCGGCGCTGGGCATCGTTCGCCGCTTTGCTCTGTTCCGCTTTGGCTTTCGCCATCTCCGCCTGAGCCTTAGCGAGCTGCGCCTGGGCGTTCAGGAGGGCGATGTGGTAAGGGGTATCATCGATGCGAAACAGCACGTCACCCGCTTTCACGAGCTGGTTATCGCGCACGTTAAGCTGGAGGATGCTTCCGGAAACCTGGGGCGTAATACTGACATGCTCAGCGCGCACTTTGCCATCCCGCGTCCAGGGAGACTGGGTGTAGTAGTTCCACACCAGCCAGGCGGCAATGAGGGCGAGGGCGGCAACAAACAGGGTCGAGAGATATTTTAGTTTTTTCATGTCGTGAACATTACCAGGCAGTCAGTAGAACCAGAGCCAGACAAACAGAAAGCGCGAAAAAGGACAGGTCCATCAGCAGGGGATGCCAGATATCACCGGCATACATCCAGTCACGCAACTGGCGATGAATCACCAGCCAGACAAAAAATCCCAGCAGAACGGCTTTAAACAGGGGAGGAAAGTAGATAGACGCGCCAAAAATCAGGTCCTGGAGCGACAATCCTGACGTGTTAAGACTCAGTTTCACAAGCAAAAATCCTTTGCTATTGCAGGGAGTAAGTTCAGGGCATGCTACTATTACACAGTGTAAATCATTGTTTTGATGTTGGTGAATCAGGTAATTCATTTGTTTTGCTAATTTAAATACTGCAAACTATTCTAAAATCAGTATAATAACTTAGCAAGCTAATTATAAGGAGATGAAATTGGAATCGCCACTGGGTTCTGATCTGGCACGTTTAGTCCGCGTCTGGCGCGCGCTGATCGACCATCGCCTGAAACCTCTGGAGTTAACGCAGACGCACTGGGTTACGCTGCACAATATTCATCAGCTGCCGCCTGAGCAGTCGCAAATTCAACTGGCGAAAGCGATTGGTATTGAGCAACCTTCTCTGGTGCGCACCTTGGATCAGCTGGAAGAGAAAGGTCTTATTTCTCGCCAGACCTGTGCCAACGACAGGCGCGCGAAACGCATCAGGTTGACGGAAAAAGCGGAACCGCTGATCAATGAAATGGAAGAGGTGATCGGTAAGACACGCGATGAAATTCTGTCCGGCGTTTCGCCAGAAGAGGTGGAAACGCTGCTCCATTTGGTGCGTAAACTGGAACACAACATCCTCGATCTGCAGGCAAAAGATTAATCTATTCAGGGCCTTGATTTCTCAAGGCCCTTTTTTGCTTATTCCCCCCATACCACTACGCGATTTCTGCCGCTATTTTTGGCCTGATACATGGCCGTATCGGCCCGCTTCACGCACTCTTCCGGAGCCAGGGTAGCGTCAGAAACGGTGAAAATGCCTGCGCTGATGGTCATTTTTTCCGGTAGATCGTCTTGCTTCTCGTTGACCGCCAGACGAATGCGCTCTGCCACTGCCAGAGCATCTTGCGGTCCGGTATTGACCAGCAGCAGAGCAAACTCTTCTCCGCCGATGCGGGCGGCGGCATCTTGTGCCCGGACATTCTTCTGCAGAACGCTGGCAGCAAACTGGATGACTTTGTCTCCCTGCACGTGGCCATAGTTATCGTTAATGCGTTTGAAGAAGTCGAGGTCGCAGACGATCACCGACAGCGGTCGTATGGCGGACACTGTCGACAGTTGCCTGGTCAGGGTGTCGTAGAAGTGGCTGCGGTTATATAGCCGGGTTAACGAATCGCGAATCGAGTTTTGATACGAGGTCATATAGTTTAACTCGGATTTGCGGTACAGGCTGAATACATCGCATAACAGGATAAAAAACATAAATAATGTACTGATAACTTCAAAGATTCTGGCGTAATACCAGGCGTACTCTGTATTGCCTCTTGTCAATAAAAGAAAAGCCAGTGTAAATATATAGGCGCTACAGAAAAAAGCGCCGCTATACCAGAATATATTGCGAAGCTGGGTAATAGAAATCAGGAATAACAAAGTGATAAACCACCCAATCGCCATCAGACAACCCAGAATATTCTGCCACAGTGCTGAGTGAGTTAAGGTGGCATTGTCAATTAGTGTGATATAAAGTAATGAATGGTGGCTTGAGTACATCCACGATAATGCGCAAATGAAGCCAGTAAATAAGATACAAAACATTAAAATAAAGGCGTGTGTTTTGCGCGTCAGTCTCTCGCTATGACGGAAGTGGAACAACGTGATGCTGAGAATAAACAACACCATCATCATCATGTTGCGGAAGCTGTAAAATATCAGTGCATCATTGGCGTTGGTAAGTAACCCCGAGTCACACAGGAACCACCCTGGGTAGCTGCTTAACGTACCAAACATCAACAATGACGAACCCGCAAAGGCACAGGCAATCGCGATCAGGTACAGACGTTTTCGGTTACACCAGTACTTCATGACCATAAAACAAGAAATGGTCACATGGAGTATTAATAAGAAAACCGTCAACACGGGGAAAAGAAGTGGGTTGAATGTCGGCATACGACTAATTAATGACTCGGAGAACAAATGTATCAGGCCAATGGCAATAATGCCGACAGCCAGAAAGATTAATGTTCTTTTTACTAAGTGATGACGCTCAATAAACATTAGTTACATCCATGTGAGAGGTTGGTTGTTGGCTCAGATTTATTATGTTTGGAATGCGAATTTTCTTAATAATATACAGGGCTGTGATGGCAGAATATTGAGCAAACGCAAATGATGGATGAGAAAGTGATGGCCGACGAGGGAAGGTCATGCCTGAATAGAAAGAGACCGTGCGGAGATTAACCTGACGTATGAAAAAATAATGCGGCCCGAACAGGCCGCATTATCGAGGAAATTAACGTGGGGAAACCGTAACCTGACTGCCGCTGCCAGCAATGGCAACACGCTGACCGACGGAGAACGGGGTAGTGCCCTGTTTCTGTACGACCAGAATGGTATTACCGTCATCTTTACGGATTTCCAGCTCAACACCCTGGGTTTTGTTCATCGCGCCTTGCACGCCCTGGCCTGCTACGCCACCTGCGACGGCACCCGCGGCAGTTGCCAGTGAACGACCGGTACCACCACCGATGGTGTTACCCAGAAAACCACCAAGAACCGCACCACCGATAGCACCGATCGCATTGCTGTCGTCGCCGCTCTGAATCTGTACGGCGCGAGTATGCACGATGGTCCCGTAGGTGACGCTCTGCACTTGTTTGGCTTCTGATGCGGAGTAAACGTCTCCGGAGAGGCCACTGCTGCTGACGCAGCCGGCAAGTGATAAACCAATCATCGAGACAGCCAAAACACGTAAAATCATTGATGAATCTCCTTCACTAAATAGTGTTCTGTTGAACGTCCATGCGCTCAATTATATGGTATTTCATCGACGACGGGCATACCTGCAGCATGGAGTATGCAAAAATAATAATCAGACGCTTCTCAACCTAACATAAACACAGGTGCTTTACGCTATGCGCAACCCTGGCGTTTTAGTGTTAATAAACATTATTACGCCATAGCAATGCCCCTCTCTTTATGATTGAGTGTGGCGTAAACGAATCATGGAATGAGGAAGGTGTATGAAATCAGGTCACTTTATTGGCGTCATGTCCGGTACCAGCCTTGATGGTATTGATGTTGTTTTGGCGGCAATCAATGAAAACGTGGTGGCACAGCAGGCGAGCCTGTCATACCCTATTCCCATTGCCTTAAAAGAGGACATCCTCGCCATCTGTCAGGGACAGCAGCTGACGCTGTCGCAGTTCGGCCGTCTGGATACACGTCTGGGGCGGCTGTTTGCCGATGCGGTGCTGGCGCTGATGCGTCAGGAGAAACTGCAGGCGGCGGATATCATTGCCATCGGCTGTCATGGGCAAACGGTATGGCATGAGCCTACCGGTGAGGCGCCGCACACCCTGCAAATTGGCGATAACAATCAGATTGTGGCAAAGACCGGCGTGACCGTCGTCGGCGATTTTCGCCGCCGCGATATTGCCCTCGGCGGGCAGGGCGCACCGCTGGTACCGGCTTTCCACCATGCGCTGCTGGCGCATCCGGATGAGCGACGCATCGTGCTCAATATCGGAGGGATTGCCAACCTGTCACTGTTAGCGCCGGGTGTGCCGGTGCGCGGGTATGATACGGGACCGGGTAATATGCTGATGGATGCCTGGATCTGGCGCCAGTGCGGGAAACCCTACGATAAAGATGCGCAATGGGCCAGCGAGGGTAAAGTTCTGCTACCGCTGCTGCAGAATATGCTCAGTGATCCGTGGTTTGCGTTGCCGGCGCCGAAAAGCACCGGGCGCGAATATTTTAATTATGGCTGGCTGGAACAGCATCTGGCGCGTTTTTCCGGGCTACGTGCCCAGGATGTTCAGGCGACTCTGGTTGAGTTAACGGCGGTGACCATCGCCGAACAGGTTATGCTGAGCGGCGGCTGCGAACGCCTGCTGGTGTGCGGCGGCGGCGCCCGTAACCCGTTGTTGATGGCTCGTCTGGCGGCACTGCTGCCGGGAACCGAGGTCTCCACCACCGACGCGGCAGGTATCAGCGGCGATGATATGGAAGCCCTGGCGTTTGCCTGGCTGGCGTGGCGTACTATGTCCGGTCTACCGGGCAATTTACCATCGGTCACCGGTGCCTCCGAGGCGTCGATACTCGGGGCAATTTTCCCTGCCAGTCCGCGGCAAAATCAGAGTTAACTGAAATCTCTCTTATGGATTAACCAGTAAACTGGCTTAATTAACGGGGGGCGACAAGCCCCTCTGGACCGGGAAAGTCGAAGGCAAACGAATGAAAAAAATCCTTATTGTTGTTCTCCCTTTTATGCTGGCAGGCTGTAGTTACTACAACCAGTTTGTGGACCGGATGCAGACCAACACCCTGGAATATCAGTGCGATCAGAAACCGCTGACGGTACATATCAACAACACACGTCAGGTTGCCAGCTTCATTTATGACAATCAGCAGTTGAATCTGCAGCAGGGTATTTCGGCCTCCGGTGCGCGTTATACCGACGGTGTTTATGTATTCTGGTCGAAAGGCGACAGCGCCACCGTCTACAAACGCGACCACGTGGTGCTGGACAACTGCCAGCTGCAGACGGCCAAACGTTGAGATTTCTGTCCCGGGGGCGCACAATGACGCCACCCGATGACAACTTTCTTCAGTGCCATGTCTGATAACGATGATTTGCAGCAAATCGCGCATCTGCGCCGAGAGTACACCCGTGGTGGCCTGCGTCGCCACGATCTTCCCGCTGAACCGCTAACATTGTTTGAGCGTTGGCTTCGCCAGGCCTGTGATGCCCGACTGGCCGATCCGACGGCAATGGTTGTCGCCACCGTTGATGAAAACGGCCAACCCTGGCAGCGCATCGTACTGCTTAAGCACTATGACGAAAAAGGGTTGGTGTTCTATACCAACCTCGGCAGCCGCAAAGCGCACCAGATTGAAAAAAATCCGCATGTCAGCCTGCTGTTCCCGTGGCATATGCTGGAGCGCCAGGTAATGGTGGTCGGCAAAGCCGAACGCTTGTCTACCCTCGAAGTGGTGAAATATTTCCATAGTCGCCCGCGCGACAGCCAGATCGGCGCCTGGGTGTCCCAGCAATCAAGCCGCATCTCGGCCCGCGGTATTCTTGAAAGTAAATTCCTCGAACTGAAGCAAAAATTCCAGCAGGGCGAAGTGCCGCTGCCGAGCTTCTGGGGAGGATTCCGCATCTCTATCGATCAGATGGAGTTCTGGCAGGGCGGTGAACACCGTCTGCACGATCGTTTTTTATACCAGCGCGACCATGACGCGTGGAAAATCGATCGCCTGGCCCCGTAATCCCGGAAATTTGTTGTGTTAAGCGCTGGTGCTCGATGGGCTGGCGCTTTATTCTATAGCCTTCATTTTTCATGCTGCGTCGTGGTGGTCCGCACCCGCTAATCCCGGTGATTTTCTGGCCGGCGCTGCTTGCGTGGCGTATCGTGAATAATTTTGCAGAGATATCTTTTTTCGCGTCTGGCGAAAAGTCGTGTACCGGCAAAGGTGCAGTCGTTTTATACATGGAGAATTTGATGGCAAGCAGTAACTTGATTAAACAATTGCAAGAGCGGGGGCTGGTAGCCCAGGTGACGGACGAGGAAGCGTTAGCAGAGCGACTGGCGCAAGGCCCGATCGCGCTCTATTGCGGCTTCGATCCTACCGCTGACAGCTTGCATTTGGGGCATCTTGTTCCATTGTTATGCCTGAAACGCTTCCAGCAGGCAGGCCATAAACCCGTGGCATTGGTGGGAGGCGCAACCGGTCTGATCGGTGACCCGAGCTTCAAAGCCGCCGAGCGTAAACTCAACACTGAAGATACCGTGCAGGAGTGGGTGGATAAAATCCGCAAGCAGGTCGCACCGTTCCTCGACTTTGATTGCGGTGATAACGCCGCGATTGCCGCGAACAACTACGACTGGTTTGGCGGCATGAACGTGCTGACTTTCCTGCGCGATATCGGTAAGCACTTCTCCGTCAACCAGATGATCAACAAAGAAGCGGTTAAGCAGCGCCTCAACCGTGACGATCAGGGCATCTCGTTTACTGAATTCTCTTATAACCTGTTGCAGGGTTATGACTTCGCGTGCCTGAACAAACTGCACGGCGTGGCGCTGCAGATTGGCGGCTCCGATCAGTGGGGTAACATCACCTCGGGTATCGATTTGACCCGTCGTCTGCACCAGAACCAGGTCTTTGGTCTGACCGTGCCGCTGATCACCAAAGCAGATGGTACCAAGTTCGGTAAAACGGAAGGTGGTGCAGTATGGCTGGATCCGAAGAAAACCAGTCCGTACAAATTCTACCAGTTCTGGATTAACACCGCGGATGCCGATGTTTACCGCTTCCTCAAGTTCTTCACCTTTATGGACATCGCTGAGATCAATGCCCTGGAAGAAGAAGACAAGAACAGCGGTAAGGCGCCACGTGCGCAGTACGTGCTGGCAGAGCTGGTCACCCGTCTGGTGCATGGCGAAGAAGGCCTGATCGCCGCTAAACGCATTACAGAAAGCCTGTTCAACGGCAATCTGAGCGACCTGAGCGAAGCTGACTTCGAACAGCTGGCGCAGGATGGCGTGCCGATGATTGAAATGGACCGCGGTGCTGACCTGATGCAGGCGCTGGTAGATTCCGAGCTGCAGCCTTCTCGTGGCCAGGCGCGTAAAACCATTGCCTCCAATGCGGTCACCATCAACGGTGAAAAACAGTCCGACCCGGAATATGTCTTCACCGATAGCGACCGCCTGTTTGGCCGCTATACCTTACTGCGTCGCGGTAAGAAAAATTACTGTCTGGTCTGCTGGAAGTAATTGCGTAAAGGCAGGGGCGTGGGAAACCACGCCCCTTATTTTTTGCTGTCAGGTACCCAAGATGAAGAACATCCTCGCCATCCAGTCCCACGTTGTGTTTGGCCACGCCGGCAATAGTGCCGCAGAATTCCCGATGCGCCGCCTGGGCGCGAACGTCTGGCCCCTTAATACCGTACAGTTTTCCAATCATACCCAGTACGGGAAATGGACCGGGTGTGTGATGCCGCCTGCGCATCTCACCGAGATCGTCCAGGGGATTGCGGATATCGATCAGCTGCAGCGTTGTGATGCAGTCCTGAGCGGTTATCTGGGCTCTGCTGAACAGGGCGAGCATATTCTCGGGATCGTACGTCAGGTGAAGGCGGCCAATCCGGCGGCGAAATACTTCTGCGATCCGGTGATGGGTCACCCGGAGAAAGGCTGCATTGTTGCACCTGGCGTCGCGGAGTTTCATGTACGTCATGCGCTGCCGGCAAGCGATATCATTGCGCCAAACCTGATTGAGCTGGAGATCTTGTGCGGTCATCCGGTAGCAAACGTCGAGCAAGCCGTGGCCGCCGCGCGTGAACTGATCGCTCAGGGGCCGCAGGTGGTGTTAGTGAAACATCTTGCCCGCGCAGGACGCAGCATGGAGCGTTTTGAAATGCTGCTGGTGACGCACGACGAAGCATGGCATATCAGCCGTCCGCTGGTGGATTTTGGCCTGCGCCAGCCGGTAGGCGTGGGGGATGTGACCAGCGGACTGCTGCTGGTTAAGCTGCTGCAGGGGGCAACTCTGCGTGAGGCGTTGGAACATGTCACCGCCGCGGTCTATGAAATCATGCTGACGACCAAAAATATGCAGGAGTATGAACTGCAGGTCGTTGCCGCGCAGGATCGTATTGCGCAGCCGGAGCAGCACTTCAGCGCGATAGCGCTGTAAACGTCGTTATTTGCCCGGTATTGCGCCGGGCAGCTTATCTTACCTTACTTGAGCCCTTCAGCCGCCAGCGCTGCGGCAACCGATGGACGCGCCGCCATGTGCTGCATCCAGACCGCAATATGCGGATAGCCTGTCATATCTAACTTCAGCGCATACGCCCAGCGCAGTACCGTAAACAGATAGCCGTCGGCAATAGTAAAACGGTGACCGTTCAGCCACTGCTTATCCGCAAGCGACCCATCAATATACTGCAGCTTTTTCTCCAGCTGAGCACGTGCTGTCGGTTTGTAGTCTTCCGGGGTGTCCGGGCGAAACAGCGGCGTGAAGCCTTTATGCAGCTCGGTAGCGACGTAGTTGAGCCATTCCAGCGTCTGGTAACGGGCAACGGAGCCGACCGGTGCCAGTAGCTGACGGTCCGGGACCTGGTCTGCAATATACTGCATGATGGCAACGCCTTCGGTGAGCAGAATATCGTCGTCAAGCAGCAGCGCCGGTACCTGGCCTTTAGGGTTGATCTGCAGATAATCATCACCGTTTTCCAGGCGCTTATGCATCAGATCAACGCCTTGCAAAGTGAAGTCCAGTCCACTTTCGCGCAGGGCGATATGTGAGGCAAGGGAACACGCACCGGGTTTGTAGAACAGTTTCATCAGTAACTCCTCGTGGCTGCAGTTTTCTGTATGTTAGCCCAGGGGTAAAAAAAAAGCCGCTAACAAAACGTTAGCGGCCTAAATTTATTGGTTTTCCCGAAGCGCTTAGACGGTAGCCGTATCGCGAGCTTTAGCGACGGTGTCGTCATCCTGAGTCATGCGGTTCAGCTTCGGCGCGAAGGCAAACATCAGCACGGAGATAACGGCAGTAGTAATACCGATCTGCAGGAACACGTGACCATAGACGGCAAGAGACTGCAGCGGGTCGGTTACGTTTTCTGGTACCGCCATCAGGTTAGCGACTTTACCGGCGATGATTGCTGCACCAGCGGTGGTCAGGAACCAGCTACCCATGATGAAGCCCATCAGACGCTGAGGAACCAGCTGAGCCACCATGGCCAGACCGAGACCGGAGATCATCAGCTCGCCGATACTCTGCAGCGCGTAGCTCAGAATCAGCCAGTTCACGGAAACAATGCCGGCATCGGTAGCGAATTTCGCGCCCAGCGGCAGCACGAGGAACGCCAGCGAGCACAGCACCATACCGATAGCAAATTTGTGCGGCATCGGCAGACGGTCGCCCATCTTGTTATAGATCGCGGCCAGAATCGGGCTGCCGATCATGATCCAGAACGGGTTCAGCGCCTGGAACTGCTCCGGCTGGAAGCTGATCCCCAGAATAGCGTGCTCAACGTTGCGGATGGCGAAGAAGTTCAGGGAGGTCGGCATCTGGCTGTACAGCACGAAGAAGACGATCGCCTGAAGCATCAGAATAAAGGCCACAATCATTTTACGACGTGCAGCGCCTTGCATTCCCATTGCTTCTTTAGCAAAGATAACCACGATACCCAGCGCAACCACGCCCAGTACCATACGAGCAATACCCTGGTTGTGCAGCAGCCAGGTTGCAATCACCACAAGGATGACCACACCGACGAGAGTCGCCAGCAGTTTGCCGTAGTGAACCGGTGCAAAGTCAGGTTTAGAACCGTAGTTTTTCACCCATTTTTTGCAGAACATAAAGTTCACGAGGGTGATCAGCATCCCGACGAAGCTCAGAGAGAAGGCGATGCTCCAGCCGAACTTCGCGGCCAGCCACGGGGTAGCCAGCATAGAGAAGAATGAACCGATGTTGATGGACATATAGTACATCGTAAATGCGCCATCGAGACGCGGGTCGTCTTTCTCATAACAGGTCGAGAGCAGGGAGGACGGGTTAGCCTTAAACAGGCCGTTACCGACGGCGATAGTCGCCATACCCATATACACGATTGCCGCATCATGGCCGGAGTATGCGACCAGCGCGTAACCAATCGCCAGTACGATAGTACCCAGCATGATGACACGTTTGGTACCGAGGACTTTGTCGCCCAGCCAGCCGCCGATAGCGACAAGGCCATAAACCAGTGCACTAAAGGAGGAGAAGAGTGTAATAGAATCCGCTTCTGACATACCCAGCTGTTTTACCAGGTAAACGGCCATGATCCCTTGCAGGCCGTAATAACCAAAACGCTCCCATAATTCGATCGAGAAGATCAGATAGAACGATTTCGGTTGTTTGAAAGCGTTCAAACTCACGCTTTCTGCTGGTTTATTGTTTGCAGTTGACACATATACCTCTTTTTTTACATCCCATATTAACGGGGGGTGTTCGGGGCACAATCTGAGAAGAGCGCCGCCTTTATAGTTATTCTGGAGGGAAAACGGGAAGTAATGTTCACTATCCTGGGCATTCAGGCAAGGGGTTTGTAATACTCTGTTACATATATCTCAGGCGTTATAATACGCCAGTCATTTAAATGTTATGCAGAGTTAAATTTCATCTTTTAGGTATTGGTGACATTTTTATCTGTCGGCTTACGAAAAAAATTGGATAACGGCGATATGTTCTGCTGATAAGCCTTGAATCTAGTGATATAGCCCATATTCCTAAAATTAGACGGGGTATTGTCCTGACTGCTGCCGCTCTGGTATTGCAAATGCTGGATTTCATTATCAGCAAAGAAACAAAAAATTAACATAAGGTTACCAAGGTGATCTGGATCACAAATGTATAGAAATTTTTGCTACATAAAAAATGATTAACCTGGCTGTGCGTTATATAAGCGGTTAATTCTTCTGCAAAGTGGATAATTATTGGTGTTAAAGGCAGGAAGGTGGGGTTAAGAGCAGAATCACTGTTATGGAGTGGTCATGATTCTGCACAGGCATCAGGGGTAGACTTTCTCTTTAAACTCGCATAAGTCTTCGATCAGGCAGGAGCCACAGCGCGGTTTACGGGCAATGCAGGTGTAACGCCCATGCAGAATCAGCCAGTGATGGCAGTCGACTTTAAACTCGGCAGGAACCACCTTTAGCAGTTTTTCCTCAACCTGTTCAACGTTCTTGCCGGGGGCAAATTGTGTCCGATTGCAAACGCGAAAGATATGCGTGTCGACCGCAATCGTCGGCCAGCCAAATGCGGTATTCAGCACCACGTTGGCGGTTTTCCTGCCCACGCCGGGAAGGGCCTCCAGCGCCGCTCTGTCTTCGGGAACCTCACCATTATGCTGTTCGAGCAGGATCCGGCAGGTCTTAATGACGTTTTCCGCTTTGCTGTTAAACAGCCCGATAGTCTTGATGTACGACTTGACGCCGTCGACACCCAGTTCCAGCATCGCGGCCGGAGTATTGGCCACCGGGTAGAGCTTTGCCGTGGCTTTGTTCACGCTGACGTCCGTTGCCTGAGCGGACAGCAACACCGCAATCAGGAGCTCAAACGGGCTGGTGAAATTGAGTTCTGTGGTTGGGTGCGGGTCGTTATCCCGCAGCCGGGTGAGGATTTCCAGACGCTTGCTTTTATTCATCCCAGACTTTCCCTGTGCGCATCAACGGGGGTGGCAGGTGACGCCGCAACCGCTTTGGCTTTACGCTGTTTAGTGCGTTCATCAATAAGGTATTTTACCGCCAGCATCATTCCCAGGCCAATAAACGCACCCGGTGGCAGCATCGCCAGCAGGAACGGCGTATCAGTATGGAATACCTCAATACGCAGCACTTTAGCCCAGCTGCCCAGCAGGCTGTCTGCGCCGTCGAACAGGGTACCGTTACCGATAATCTCGCGCAGCGACCCCAGCACAAACATTGCGCAGGTGGCTCCCATCCCAATGGAAAAACCATCCAGCGCCGACAGGGCTGGCCCTTTTTTAGCGGCAAAGGCTTCCGCCCGACCGACCACGATGCAGTTGGTGACGATCAGCGGGATAAAAATCCCCAGAGACTGATACAGGCCAAAAGCGTAGGCGTTAATCAGCATCTGGACCACGCTCACCACCGAGGCAATGATCATCACGTAAATGGGGATACGGATCTCGGCCGGCGTCCAGCGGCGCAGGCTGGAGATAGCCAGGTTAGTCAGCGTCAGCACCAGCGTCGTCGCCAGCCCCAGCCCGAGGGCATTGGTGGCGGTTGACGTCACGGCGAGCAGAGGGCACATGCCGAGCAGCTGTACCAGGGCGGAGTTGTTTTTCCACAACCCCTGAACAATGACCTCTTTGACTTCGCTCATGGTCTACTCTCCACAGGGGGTAAGTTCGGGAATGTGTGCCGGTAGCGTCTGGGCATATAAACCGGCGCGTTTCACGGCGTTGACCACCGCACGTGGGGTGATGGTGGCGCCAGTGAACTGATCAAAATCACCGCCGTCTTTTTTGACGGCAAAATGGCTGTCGTCTGCACCATGGATCACTTTACCGGCAAAGTAGGTGATCCAGTCCGACAGGCGTAACTCAATTTTATCACCCAGGCCTGGGGTCTCATGATGCTCGGTCACGCGAGTACCCAGTATAGTGCCTTTGAAATCGGCCGCGACCAGCAGTTGAATGGCACCAGAGTAACCATCCGGTGCAGTAGCTTCCATTACGACCCCGACCGGAGCATCTTCGTTTCTGGCTATCCAAATCCTATGCTGGCCTTTGCCGAGCGACGGCTCCGCCACCAGAAAGCAGCTCTTCAGTAGATCGTTATTGTAGCGCTCGGCAGGCAGAACCTGATTGAATAACGCTTTTTGTTGCGTAGCCGCCTGCTCATCAATGGTCGATTTCGTCAGCGCATTGATGGCTGCGGTCAACCCGGTGGTACCGGCGGCAAACAGCGCCAGCGTGATCCCGTGTTTGCGCATGCTATTTAACATCATCAATCCTCAGCGGTGGCCATAAACGCGCGGGCGCGTGTAGTAATCAATCAACGGAACGGTGATGTTTGCCAGCAGTACGGCAAAGGCCACGCCGTCGGGATACCCACCAAAACTGCGGATCAGCCAGACCAGCAGGCCGGCAAGGGCACCGAAAATCAGGCGGCCGCGGTTGGTCGTTGAGGCGGTGACCGGATCCGTCAGAATAAAGAATGCCCCCAGCATAGTTGCGCCAGACAGCATATGAATCTGTGGCGCGGCAAGGCTTTGCGGTGAAAACAGCCAGCCTAGGGTGGCGCACACGGCCAGGCTGAGCAGGAAGCTTAGCGGGATATGCCAGCGGATGGTTTTCTGCCACAGCAAGAACAGGCCGCCGACCAGATAGGCGAGATTGACCCATTGCCAGCCCGGCCCAACCAGTACGCCGCCGAAAATAGGATACTGCATGATCTCTTTAACCTCATGCCCGGCACGCAGGGAGGTTTTAAAGGTATCGAGCGGCGTGGCCTGGCTTATCCCGTCAATGCCCATTCGCAGGGTATGAATGTCGCCACCGCTGGCGGTATGACCGGTAAAGATCACCTGAAGGGCATCGGTGAAGCCTGGGATAGTCGCGGCAATGTCATGCGGCGGGAGCCATGAAGTCATCTGCACCGGGAATGAAATAAGCAGGACGACGTAACCAATCATCGCGGGATTAAACGGGTTGTGACCCAGTCCACCGTACAACTGTTTGGCGATAATAATGGCAAAGGTAGTCCCTAATACCACCATCCACCAGGGGGCCAGCGGCGGAATACTGATGGCTAACAGCAAGCCGGTCAGCAACGCAGAGTTATCGGCAAGGGTGGCGGCAATATTCTGTTTGCGCAATTTGAGGATCGCGGCTTCTGTCCCCCAGGCGGTCAGGGCTGCCAGAATAAGCTGTATAGCGGTACCCCAACCAAAGAACCAGGTCTGGACCACCAGACCGGGAACGGTCGCGAGCAACACCAGCAGCATTATCCGTGAGGTCTGACGCTGGTTATGGGTATAAGGGGAGCTTGCGATTCTGAAAACCATTTATTCCTCGTTAACTGCCTGCCGGGATGTTTTCCTGGCCTGAACACGGGCGATTGCTTCAGCGACCGCGGCTTTGCGCGGATCGTCGTTGGCGGCTGGCGGATGTTGCTCTTGCTGCTGTTCGGCCTTGCGAGCCTTAGCGCGGGCAATCGCCGCTTCGACTGCCGCTTTACGCGGGTCAACGGCGGCGTCGGCCACGGGCTGAGCTTCAGCCTGCGGGGCATTCTGCTGCTCGGCCTTGCGGGCCTTCGCGCGGGCAATCGCCGCTTCGACCGCCGCTTTGCGCGGGTCAACGGCGGCGTCGGCTACGGGCTGAGCTTCCGCCTGTGGGGCATTCTGCTGCTCGGCCTTGCGGGCCTTCGCGCGGGCAATCGCCGCTTCGACCGCCGCTTTACGCGGGTCAACGGCGGCGTCGGCTACGGGCTGAGCTTCCGCTTGTGGGGCATTCTGCTGCTCGGCCTTGCGGGCCTTAGCGCGGGCAATCGCCGCTTCGACTGCCGCTTTACGCGGGTCAACGGCGACGTCGGCCACGGGCTGAGCTTCAGCCTGCGGGGCATTCTGTTGCTCGGCCTTGCGGGCCTTAGCGCGGGCAATGGCGGCGTCGACCGCCGCTTTCCGCGGGTCAACGGCGGCTTCGGTCACGGGCTGAGCATCAGCCTGCGGGGCATTCTGTTGCTCGGCCTTGCGGGCGCGCGCCTCGGCTTTACGCGCCTCGCGTGCAGCAATGGCATCACTGTTGTCCGGTTTTGTGCCGGCCTGGATGACAATCGGCTGTGCGGCATCGCGCTGTTTGTCACGCACCCGGGCCAGCGCGGCGTTGATGGCATCCTGATCTTTCGCCGCCGGTTGTACCGCGGACTGCTTGTGCCGTTCCTGGCGTGCGGCTTTATCACGCTCCAGACGCGCCTGGCGTGCTTCAAATCGGGCTTTAGCTTCCGCCGCGCGTTTCTCTTCCTGACGGATAGCGGTAATCTCCGCTTTTTCCTGGCGGAAGTATTGTACCAACGGAATATTACTCGGGCAGACCCAGGCGCAGGCGCCGCACTCAATACAGTCTGCCAGGTTATGGCTCGTGGCTTTGTCGTGCTGTTGCCCTTTGCTGAACCAGTAAAGCTGCTGAGGCAGCAGGTCGGCAGGGCAGGCGTCGGCGCAGGCGCTGCAGCGGATGCAGCCTTTCTCTTCTTCGGCCTGACCCATTTCATCAACGGATGGCGCCAGCAGGCAGTTGGTGATTTTAACGACCGGAACGTCCAGCCACGGCAGGGTGAACCCCATCAGCGGGCCGCCCATGATCACCATCTGCTCTGCGCTCGGGCAAAAACCGGCGTTTTCAAGCAGGTGACGCACCGGTGTACCCAGTCGCGCCCAGACGTTGCCAGGACGGGTAACCGATTCGCCGGTCAGGGTGACAACACGTTCGGTGAGTGGCTCACCGTCAATCACCGCGCGTTTCACCGCATAGGCTGTTCCAACGTTTTGCATCAGAATGCCGATGTCGGAGGAGCGCCCGCCGTGGGGAACCTGTTTCCCGGTGAGGATCTGCGTCAGTTGTTTGGCCCCACCCGACGGGTATTTGGTCGGAATGACGCGCAGCTCAATGCCGTGGGCATCAGACAGCACCGCCCGCAGCATCGAAATGGCCTGCGGTTTATTATCTTCAATGCCGATCAGAACCTGGCGGGGCTGTAATATGTGGGCCAGGATGCGGATACCGTCAATAATTTGTGCCGCGCAGTCCTGCATCAGGCGATCGTCGGCGGTAATGTATGGTTCGCACTCGGCGGCGTTAATAATCAAGGTTTCGATTTTGTCGCCACCGCCGCGTAATTTGGTTCCCGTCGGGAATCCTGCACCGCCAAGGCCTGCAACGCCGAACTGATGGATGCGCTCAATCAGCGCTTCACGGCTCTTATTCTGATAATCACTCCAGCCGTCGCGCTCGATCCAACGGTCCTCGCCATCGGCATCGATAATCACGCTCATTTCTGCCAGCGCGGAGGGGTGGGCCGTTGAGTGCGGAGCAATGGCGCTCACCACGCCGGAGGTCGGCGCATGCACCGGCAGCATTCGACCCCATCCGCGGGTCAGTGGCTGACCACGCAATACCCGATCGCCCGGTTTTACGCACAGTTCACCCTCGGCACCAATGTGCTGCTTCAGCGGGATGACAAATTGCTGTGGCAGGGGAACCTGGCGCAGTGGCGTCGCGTTAGACTGGCTTTTCATTTCTGGCGGATGAATACCACCGTTGAAATCCCAGATTTTGTCTTTTCTGAATGCGGAGAATAACTTAAACATGTTGTTCCACAGGAATATTGCGTACCGGAATAGTGTGAAGATCCCATTTCCAGGTTTCAGTGGTCGTCGCGACCGGCACCATTTCTATACATTGCGTCGGGCATGGCGCGACACAGAGATTACAGCCGGTACACAGATCGCTCATCACGGTATGCATGGCACGGGTGGCGCCAAGAATCGCATCGACAGGGCAGGCCTGGATGCATTTGGTACAGCCGATGCAGTTGTTCTCGTCGATAATGGCCAGCATGCGGACGGGTTCCTGCGCCTGCTCATCGCCATCAATGGGTTGCGGGTCGACGTTTAACAAGGCCGCGATTTTCAGCATCACCGCTTCGCCGCCTGGGGCGCAACGGTTAATTTTCTCGCCCTGAGTACCGACGGCTTCGGCATACGGGCGGCAGCCCGGGTAGCCGCACTGCCCACACTGACTTTGCGGGAGCAGTTCATCGACTTTTTCGACCACCGGGTCATCTTCTACTTTGAAGCGGCGGGAGGCGTATCCCAGAATCAAGCCAAAAATCAGCCCCAGCAGGCTGATGGCGATCACCGCTATCCAAACAGCACTCATATTACAACTTCACCAAACCACTAAAGCCCATAAATGCCAGCGACATCAGACCCGCTGTCACCAGGGCAATCGCATTACCACGAAACGGCGCAGGGACATCCGCCACCACCAGTCGCTCGCGAATTGCCGCAAACAACACCATCACCAGTGAGAAACCGACCGCGGCGGCAAAGCCGTACAGTGCGGACTGCAGGAAGTTATGGCCGAGGTTTATATTCAACAGCGCCACGCCAAGCACCGCACAGTTGGTGGTAATCAGCGGCAGGAAAATGCCTAACAGGCGATACAGCGCCGGGCTGGTTTTGCGAACCACCATTTCGGTAAATTGCACAACCACCGCGATGACCAGAATAAAGGCCAGCGTGCGCAGATAAATCAGATTGAGCGGGATTAGAATCCAGGTATCAATCAACCAGGCACTGATAGAGGCCAGGGTCATCACAAACGTGGTAGCCAGCCCCATTCCCATAGCGGTTTCCAGTTTTTTGGAGACCCCCATAAACGGGCATAATCCAAGAAACTTCACCAGAACGAAGTTGTTAACGAGGACAGTACCAATAAAGAGCAGTAAATAATCAGCCATCAACTCGACCTGAAAACAGAAAAAGCCGCCTATTATCGAATAAATCGATACCGGCGACAACAGGTTAACTGTGTGGGTATTACGAATTCACGAAAGTTCGCTTAACCCGCTTTGAGCGTTTGAAGTAAGGCACCAGCAGCGCTGCGGCAAGCAGCGGGAACACCAGCTGGCGCAGGGCCATTGCATCGGTGATCGGTGAAAAGGCAAACGCTTTTATCGCCAGCAGCAAAGACACCAGCAGCCAGATAATGTAATGCTTTGGCACCAGCGCCCGTCGTTTGAAAAAGGCAAAGGTTAGCCACAGGGTGTAGTACCACATGCCGATAGCGAACAACAACGAGCCGACCCACAGCAGGAGGTGGCCTGTGCTCATCTCCGACAACAGGGCAAAGGTCCGGGAGGACATCAGCGCGTTAGCAAATATCAACAGCGACAACGACGTGCTCAGCAATGCTACCAGTAGCCATGCCAGTGGGCCCAGCAGCCACCCGCCGATACGTTCAGCAGATTGAGAAGACATTATTTCTCCCGGTTTCGATGAAATGAAGGGCGGGAGTATAAGCAACTGGCATGGTTGAGAACAGGATTTATTGCACGTAACGCCAAACGGATTTAGGCACCTGGCCGATATCGAACAATTTCCCACCGGAAACCAGCTCTGCCCGACGATGATCGGCGGCACGATACATATTGACGATCTCCACGGTGTCGGTCAGGGAATAGTTAAGGTGGTCGAAAAGTTTTTCAAGGCTTTCAAGCGAACTGATTTTTCGAAATTTTAATAAGTAATCCTGAACGGTCATTTGCGTTTCCATTTTATAATCGGAATAAATAAGACGAATAATTTCTGCGCTTAATAAATCAGCGTTCAACGACAGAGCCTGCTTGACGGGTCTGCGTCGAATTATTTCGGTTGCCATGACGAAAAACAAGAACTGATTTCGTTCCTGAGGTAGCCAAAAGATATTTAAGAGTTTTCCAGAGACAG
Source organism: Klebsiella sp. B345 (assembly GCF_051131735.1). Classification (NCBI taxonomy): domain Bacteria; kingdom Pseudomonadati; phylum Pseudomonadota; class Gammaproteobacteria; order Enterobacterales; family Enterobacteriaceae; genus Klebsiella; species Klebsiella sp. B345. The sequence goes on along the minus strand of NZ_CP180443.1, from coordinate 700,990 downwards.
AACAGGCGCCGGACGGCGCCTGGTGGGGAAGATTAACGCTGTTCGCCTCGGGTGGCAATCACGTTTTGATACCAAAAGAAGCTTTTTTTGCGTTTGCGGGCAAGGTTTTGTTGATGGTCAACATACACAAAGCCATATTGTTTTTGATAACCGTTCAGCCAGCTCAGAAGATCAATAAAGGACCACGGATAATAACCGCGGACATCGGCACCGGCCTCAATCGCTTTTTCCAGCGCAGTAATGTGGCTGCTCAGGTAGTCAATGCGCGGATCGTCGACAATCTCGCCATCAATAATAGGGTCTTTGGCTCCTAAACCATTTTCGGTGATATAAATCGGGATATCGCCGTAGCGTTCCTTAATCATCATAATCCCGTCGGTTAGCCCCTGCGGCCAAATCTCCCAGCCCCATTCGGTATAGGTGCTTTGCGGGTTACGCACGAAATGAAACAGCCCGTCCACGCCCGGTTCACCGCCGCTAAGCCCTTCCTGCGGCTCGGCCGAAACGGTTTCACGACGATAGTAATTCAGCCCGATAAAGTCGCAGCGGCTTTCGCGCAGCAGGGCATCATCTTCTGGCGCGAAGCGCGGCACGCCCCACAGCGCCTGGGTCTGTTGGAGCAGCGCTTCGGGGTAGTGGCCTTTTAATACCGGGTCATATAACCAGTGGGTATGCACGGCGTCGGCCATGGCGGTAGCCTGGCGATCGGCGTCGCTATCGGTGAGCGGGGTGTGAGGTTGCAGCACGTTAACGAAACCAATTTCGCCGTTAATGCCGGACTCACGGAATGATTTTACCGCCAGGGCGTGAGCGATGAACACGTGGTGGCACGCCTGGATGGCGCGGGCCGGGTCGCGTACGGCCGGTGGATGGCAGCCATTAATATAGCCATGCCCAATAAAGACAATGGTCTCGTTAAAGGTCGCCCACAGCTTCACCCGGGAGCCATAACGTGCGTAACACAGGCGGGCATACTCCGCGAACGCTTCTGCGGTGCTGCGTGCCTCCCAACCACCTTCATCCTGCAGTGTCTGCGGGAGATCCCAGTGATAGAGGGTGATCATCGGTTCGATATTATGGGCCAGTAACTCATCGATCAGATCGCTATAAAACTGAACGCCGGCTTCATTGATCTCGCCACGTCCCTGAGGGAGCAGGCGCGGCCAGGAGATAGAAAAGCGGTAACTTTGCAGGCCCATCTCCGCCATCAGCGCAACGTCTTCGCGAAAACGGTGATAGTGATCCACGGCGATATCGCCGTTGGTGTTCTCAAACGTCGCACCCGGCTGATGAGCGTAAATATCCCAGATTGACGGGCCTTTGCCGTCAGCGTCGTGACCGCCTTCAACCTGATAGGCTGCGGTGGCGGCGCCCCAAAGGAACTGTTGTGGAAATGCGGACATGATAAAACTCCTTATCAAATGATAAAGAGAGTGTATGAATGTGTTCGCAGTTGTGCAACCGGTTTCAGAAACCGGTTGCACAACTGCGAAGTGGGTCACTGTTTCCCGTCAGAGGGGGATAACGCACTAATGGGGCTGAGCGGTGGAGGCTACCACATTAGCCGGAGGCGGTGACTGGTAGTTATCAATGTGGTGCGCGATAACCAGAAGCAGGGCTGAAACCCCGAAAACAACCCATCCGATAAGTTCTACAATTCTGTTTAAAACGTTCGACATAATTCTAAAATTAAAAGTTAAAGCAGAGCTAAATGTTACTAAACGACGACAGCAACGCAAGAACTACCTGGAGAAATTGTCACGACTGCCGTAAAGATGAGCAGCAATAATACATTAGGAAAGCTAATAAATAAAATGCGTCTTATAGTTAACAGGCAGGGCGAAATCTACCGGTGAACGGGGGTGAGACGATGAGTGACAATATTCAGGTCGGTATCATAGGGTACGGATATGCCAGTAAAACTTTTCATGCGCCATTGATCAGTGGCACGCCGGGAATGACCCTGGCCGCGGTCTCCAGCAGCGATGCAACTAAAGTGCATGCCGACTGGCCCGCGCTGCGCGTCGTCGCCGATGCAGCCAGTTTGCTGAGCGACCCTCATCTTGATCTGATCGTGATCCCGACCCCCAACGATACCCATTTTCCGCTGGCACAGGCCGCGCTGGCGGCGGGTAAGCATGTTGTCGTCGATAAACCGTTTACGGTGACACTGTCACAGGCGCGAGCATTAGAGGCGATGGCAAAAAGCGACGGCAGACTGCTGTCGGTTTTTCATAACCGCCGCTGGGACAGCGACTTCCTGACGGTGAAATCGTTGATTAATGAAGGACTGTTGGGCGAGGTGTGCTATTTCGAATCGCATTTTGACCGCTACCTCCCCCATGTTCGCCAGCGCTGGCGTGAACAGGGCGGCCCCGGCAGCGGGATCTGGTACGATCTTGGGCCGCACCTTCTCGATCAGGTGGTCAATCTGTTTGGCCTGCCGGTCAGTATCCATGTTGATTTGGCACAACTGCGCCCGGGGGGTCAGGCGACCGACTATTTTCATGCGGTACTTGCCTGGCCCCAGCGCCGCGTGGTTTTGCACGGTACGCTGCTGGCGGCGGCAGAAACCGCACGCTATATCGTCCACGGTTCCCGGGCGAGCTATGTGAAATTTGGTCTGGATCCGCAGGAAGCGCGGCTGAAAAACGGCGAGCGTCTCCCCCAGGAGGATTGGGGCTACGATATGCGTGATGGCATTCTGACTCGCGCGGAGGGGGAAGAGCGTCATGAAGAGAGCTGGCTGACTTTACCGGGCAACTATCCGGCCTACTATGCGGCGATTCGCGATGCGCTGAACGGCAATGGTGAAAATCCGGTCCCCGCCAGCCAGGCGATTCAGATAATGGAATTAATCGAGCTGGGACTGGAATCAGCCAAACATCGCGCCACATTGTCGCTGATTTAGCCCGGCAGAACGTCTGACGGGCTACAGGTTAAGCTACTTTAACGCGTTCAATCAGCGCGATTTTTTCCTGAGGACTCAGAAACGCCTGTTCCAGGCCATTGATCTGTGCCTGGCGAATCTGCTCGCGGCTCAGGCCCGCCGCCGGCGCGGCGACGGTATATTCATGAATAATATCGATGCCCTGCACCGCAGGATCGTCGGTATTGATCGATGCCAGCACGCCGTGCTCGAGGAAGGTTTTCAGCGGATGCTGCGCCAGGGAAGCCACGGTGCTGGTCTGAATGTTGGAGGTCAGGCAGGATTCGATCCCAATGCGTTTCTCAGCGAGATAATCCAACAGCGCCGGATCCTGGACGGCTTTCACGCCGTGACCGATACGTTCGGCACCCAGCTCGCGAATGGCCTGCCAGATGCTCTCGGGTCCCGCGGCTTCACCTGCGTGAACCGTAATGCGCCAGCCGGCATTTCGTGCGAGGGCAAAGTGATCGGTGAAGCGCTCGCCGGGAAAACCGAGTTCATCACCGGCCAGGTCGAGTGCGGTAATGCCATCGCGATGGGCCAGCAGGGCATCCAGCTCTTGCTGGCAGGCGGCTTCGCCGAAGGTGCGGCTGAGAATACCAATCAGACGAGCATCGACCTTAAAGTCGCGGCTGCCTTCACGGACGCCGGCAATGACCGCCTCGACCACGCCGTCGACCGGCAGCTGGTGGGTCATCGCCATGTAGCGTGGGGAAAAACGCAATTCAACGTAGTGCAGGCCGTTTCGCGCCGCATCTTCCACGTTTTCATAAGCCACACGACGGCAGGCTTCCAGCGAGGCGAGGACTTTTACACCCCAGTCCAGCTTGGCGAGGAAACTTACCAGGTCAGGTTCATTGCTGGTGACCTGGACGTGCGGGATCAGGGTATCAAGCGTGGTTGCCGGAAGCGCGATATTGAACTGGCGGCCAAGATCGAGAATAGTTTGGGCACGGATATTGCCGTCAAGGTGGCGATGAATGTCTGTTAATGGCAAAGTTGAATCAATCATGGTCGCACTCATTTTTAGGTAAAGTGCACATCATTATACAACATCTGTTTAATCATTTAAAAGTATCAAAGAATCGACAGCGACCATTCGTTTGATACTAACAGCGGCGTGCAAATGGGGATTAGCGGCGATAATGATATATATCACCATCGCCTGTGCCGTCCTGCTAATTCTTGCTGGCGAGCCTTAGCGGTATTTGTCTCTTTTTTGTACATACAGCAGTTTGTCGGATTTTTTTATCGCCGTTTCCAGTGAATCGTCGGGCTCCATTTGATGATTACCGTGTGAAAAAGCCACCAGTTTGTCTATATCGGTATGCTGTAAATGTGCTTTAATTCTTGCGATGATCTCCAGACTTTTTCTGTACGGCGTATCGATAAGGATCAGGATAAACTCATCGCCACCGAGGCGGATACCGTAATCACTTTTACGAATAGATTGTTCAATGGCCTGGCCCAATAGCTGAATGACTTTGTCACCCACGTCATGCCCGCGGGTGTCATTGATTTTTTTCAGACCGTCGCTGTCAATAGATACCACGGTCACCGGGATTTTTTTACCGACAGCCATCTCTATCTTGCGGTCCAGCGCATCGTTGAGCACTTTTCTGTTGTACAGGCCGGTCAGGGTATCGGTGATGTTATCTTTTGACAGCATGGCGTGGCGGGCCATTTGTGTTTTGGTATAGCGGCACAGCAGCCAGGTGCTGAGGAGGTAGAGGACCGCCAGCCAAAGGTTATTGAGAATAAAGTAAAGCAGATCCATTTTGATATTTAAAATATAAAATGGAGTCAGCTTCTCTTTATATTTTATAATGTTGATGGTTTTTATTTTCGAACGATGGAAGTAAATGTCATCACCGGTCGACCGATCGGTGACGTACAGCGATAAGAAACGCCAGAGTACCGGTCGGTCAGCGGTGTAAAATGAGGTGGCAAGATCCTCAATATTAACATCAGTCACGATAACCCCTTTAATCATGCCGTTTTGAAATACCGGGGTTAACATACTGATAATGTTTTTCTTGGTATACCCATCCTGATATACATGCGAGATTATATTTTCGCCATGCAGCAAATCATTGAGCGCACGAGGATCGATATTAATGGTGTGGGCGCTGCGGGTGATATCAATCAGGTTATCATCGCGAACTAACCAGTTATCAAAACGATACTGGTTGGTATCAATGACCTGATTAATGTAAATATAGTTGTTGGCCAGATCGATATAATATTTGATGTTATTAAACACATACCCTCGATAGTTGGAGAAGGTATATTTTGAGGCCGACTGATGATAGTCGCTCTGGATGATGGAAAGTGCGGAAACATCACGTCCCCAGACATGGCAATCGGGGTTGCGGGTTTGTAAGGTGCCGCTTAACCCCTGGAAGGTCTGGCGGGTCAGATTCAGCCCGGAAACTCCGTTCACCGATTCAAGATGTTCACAAACCGTGCGGGCTTTATCATTATGCCCGTCAGACATTAACGGGGCGGCAGAAAAGGCTCTCGAGAGCTGCAGCGCCATATGCTGGTTGATGTATTCGGTATGGGAGAGTGCGGACTCGCCGTTTTCCGCCACATAGCCCATGTATCTTTCCAGATCGCGATATTCACGCAGGATTAATCCAATGAATATCGTCGTGGTCAGAATGATGGTGAGAATATTGATATAGCGATAGCGTAGGGAAAGCGTGGTGTGTTCCATATTAGATGACCTGTCCGCCAAAGAGGTTCATCAGTCGCCGGAACCCAGGTAAGGTGACATTTCCATGCATAACGTCTCCCATGAGCAGGTTAACAACAGTGTGAAAAGTAAACGGCATGGTGCTTTTTGTTCCTCATCCTTAAGGCGCATCGGGTGGTTGTCAATATCGATTCAGCAGTATTAGCACTAATGACAATGCCCGAGTGTTTTCTATAAATTGAAATTTTAGGCTTGTAAGGTGGATATTTCCAGTTAATTAAACCAGTAATTTAGTTTATTTGCCAAACATCATGATGACGAGGGCAGGCCGGGTACGGACCGTGTCCGGCCCGGCCTGAGTCAGGGCTTATTTCTGGATTAAATAACGGATAGTTGGCCCATCTTGTTGGATATCCAGAACCGTATAGCCGTAGTTTCGAGCATCCTGGGGAATGTTGTTGATCGATTGTGGGCAGTCGCTGACCACTTCCAGGATCTCCCCTTTTTTGAGCGAAGGCATCGCTTCAAGGGTCGCCACGGCCGGATAGGGGCAGGGTTCACCCACCATGTCGAGACGATAATCAGGCACGATATTGTTCATGCGGCATCCTTAGCGTTAACGGCAACCAGCGATTTCTGGCGGAAAAAGTGTTTCTCCCAGGCGATGACCAGCATCAGGGCGATAAACAGCAGCAGGTAGGTGACCAGCAGGCCACCAAACGGACCAAAGGTGGTCAACAGGTTGACCTTATCCCAGTTTGTCGCCAGCGCGGGTGACAGATCATCCCAAAAGTAGGCCAGAATCGTTGAGCCAATCACGTTACCTAACCCTACCCACCAGTAGTGGACCTGGCCTTCAACGGCGCGATACATCCAGCCGGTTTCGCAACCGCCGGCCAGCACGATGCCAAAGCCAAACAGCAGACCGCCGATAACTGCATTAGGACCAGCCCACATGATTTTAGGCTCCATGCCCAGCTGGACGTAGCTGAAAATCCCAATCGCACTGGCGGCCATTCCGAAGATAATCGCTTTCGCCATATAGGTGCGCCCGGTGATCCACATGTCGCGGAACGCCGAGGTAAAACAGATCTGCGCACGTTCAATCAGCAAACCGAACCCAACGCCAAACAGCATCGCGAGACCCAGTTTTGGCCGGTCGATGGCGGTCAGCAGGCCCCAGGCGATCATCGCGAAGAACACCAGCATCCCGGCACGAAAACGACGGCGCGCCTGGGCAGGTTTTTGCGTTAACGGCGACGCCGCGCTGACTTTTTGCATCCTGACCGGAATGCGAAAAATAGGTAGCAGGGTAAAACGGGCGCCAAACCAGGTACCGATCGCTGTGGCGATGGCAAAAAACCAGGCGTGCAGGGAAAACTGAGGGATACCGGTAAAAAAGGCCGCGAGATTACAGCCCATCGCCAGACGTGCACCAAAACCGGCAATGATCCCGCCGGCCACCGCCTGAAAAATGCGAATGCGGCTGCGCGGCAGGCGCAGTTTGACGTTGTTGGCCCACAGTGCGGCGGCAAAACAGCCGCCGAACATGCCGATAATCATCATCCCGTCGATGCGGGTGAGCGGCGTGCCTTCAAGGTGGATCAGCTGGTAATAGCCCCACTGTTCGGTATGCACGCCGACAAGTTGCAGTAACTGCCCGCCCCAGCGAGTGAATTCACCGGTAACGGCCCAGAACGTACCGGTAATGCCGAAATAGTAGGTGGAGAGAATACCGGCGGCGATCACCGCGGGAGCTGGCGCCCAGAATTTAATCAGGTAGGCCTGTTTGAATTGTTGCCATGTCATAAAAAATGCCTCTGAACTCAGAAGGTAAATCACCCCGGGCGGGGTTAAAGAAGGGGGATAATACGCCGCTCAGGACGTTAAAACGCTCGACCGGATCAAGGGAGCGGTGCCGGCGACGATACGATGTGGCTCTGCGAACCTTCTGCTGCCGATGAGATGTCAGTCTGGTGTCCGTTTTGTGAACAAATCATTACCCTTGCCTGACTCTGAAAAATAGCGAAATATACTCGTTATCCTTCGGGCTGCCTCTTTGTTGGCTGCGCATAGACACCCCAGTCACATAGTCAGCTATGCTGCTGGGGATTTCTTCCTTTGCCGCCTCGATGCATCTTGAATGATTTTGTGTAGATGCTGTTATTCGCTCTGAAAGTGCCAGATGAAATCCTGAGGGATATATGAGTCAAGATGTCGCCGGAAAGATGTTAAAACCCGATTTTGATCTGGAAGTCTCCGGACTGGTGCATGGATTTCTGTTTCGTGAAGGCCAGGTTCCACAACAAATCAACTCCCATGAGGTCTGCGCCCGATACCAGCAACTGGACGGTGAAAATGATTTTGTCTGGCTCCACCTGAACCTCAATCACGCCACCGCTGAGAAATGGTTGACCAGCCATTTTCCCGTCGATGACTTTTTCTTCGAAGAGATCCGTGATGGTTCTCATACGACGCGGATTGAGCGGCAGGATGAGATCCTGTTTGCCGTTCTCAACGATGTCATTTTCCACCCCAAAGAGGCGACGGCGGAAACCTCAACCCTGTGGCTTTACTGCAGCCAGACGCTGGTGGTGACGGCCCGCTATAAACCATTGCGTTTTATTGAATGGATGCTGCCACGACTGGCGACCTTGAAAGTGAATGCTTCAACCGGACTGCTGGCGTTCTTGCTGGAAGAGCAGGAAGAGGTGCTGGAGCAGGTGGTCAGGCAGGCCAGCCGCCGCGTCGATGCCATTGAAGAGCGCCTGCTCAGCAACCATGTGCAGCGTAACCGGGCAGACCTCGCGCGTTTGCGGCGTATGCTACTGCGTTTTCAGCGCCTGCTGGCGCCTGAACCGGCGGCGATGTTCCGTCTGCTGAACCGCCCGCCGGCGTGGATCGATCGCGCCGTGGTGCAGGAGTTCCGTCAGTTCACCGAGGAGTTTACCGTGGTGCTGAACGATCTCTCCGGGCTGACTGAGCGGATTAGCCTGTTGCAGGAAGAGATCAGCGCCCGACAGATGGAGCAAAGCAACCGCACGCTGTATACCCTGACGGTGATCACCGTGCTGGCGTTACCCATTAATATCGTGGCCGGTTTTTTTGGCATGAACGTCGGCGGAATACCGCTTTCGAGCAACCATCATGGCTTTATTCTGCTGGTGGTCATTGTCGGCGTGTTTACCCTCGGAGCCGGATATCTGGCCTTCCGGCGGCGGGATGATTTGTAGGGAATCGAAGAGGGAGCGCGCAGCCGAAACTGCGCGACAGGGTGATTACGCTAACGTGCGCAGGGCGGCAATCAGCCCGTTAACGCCTTTCTCCAGCTTTTCGCGAGGACAACCGGCGTTGAGGCGGAGGAACCCGACCCCCTCTTTGCCATAGGTATAGCCCGGCATAATGGCCACCTTTTGTTCTTCGATTAGCACGTTCTGCAGGGTGCGATCGTCGATAGCCAGCGGGCGCAGGTCGATCCACGCAAGATAGGTCGCCTGCGGCGGCTGCCAGTTTAGCTGCGGGAACGCCTGATTGAGCGCCCCGGCGATGTAGCGCATATTGTCCTGCAGGTAGGCCCGTAGCGCATCCAGCCAAGGGGCTCCTTCCCGGTAGGCGGCAACATGGGCAACCAGCGCCGGCACCGACGGCGAGGATAATCCGTCGCGGCTCTTCAGGGCGGTGAGATACTGCTCGCGGGCACAGGCGTCGTCGATCAGGCCGTAAGCGCCGGTAAAGGCAGGAATATTGAAGCTTTTGGAACCTGAGGTGAACAGCGCCCAGGGGCTACGGGCCACGTCGCACCACGGCGTATGCCGGTTTTCACCCCAGACCATATCCATATGGATCTCATCGCTGATAACCTTCACACCATGCTTTTCGCACAGCTGCGACATCGTTTCAAGCTCTTCGCGCTGCCAGACTTTACCGGTGGGGTTATGCGGACTGCACAGCAGCAGCACGGTGTTGCGCGGTTGCGCCAGCGTCTGTTCGAGCAGGGCCATATCGCACTGCCACTGGTTATCCTTTAATGTCAGCGGGACCGGCGCGACCTGACGCTGATTGCCCTCAATGGTTTTATAGAAGGCATCATAGGCGGGGGTGTGCACCACCACGCCGTCGCCTGGGCTGGACCATTGGCGGATCATCTCTGCCACCATATAGATAACCGACGGGCCATAGACGATGGTGTCGCTGTCTACCGGGGTGTGAAAACGGCTGGCGTACCAGTGGGTCACCGCGCCGAGAAACTCATCGTTTTTCCAGCGGCTATAGCCGAAGACGCCGTGAGCAAGGCGTTTACTGACGGCGTCAAGAATGCAGGGGGCAGTGGCGAAATCCATATCGGAGATCGTAAAGGGCAGCAGATCGGCTGCGCCGAAGCGGTCGGCAACGTAATCCCATTGCGTACACCAGGTACCGTGGCGGTCGACAGGCGTGGCAAAATCAAACATCTGAACTTCCTTAATTAACGCCCCCTCCAGACTCAGAGGGGGCTGGCATTTATGCCTGGACGGTATTCATCAGTACGGCCATTTCATCTTTCACCGACTGAACCTGCGGGCCAATGACGACCTGCAAATTATGCTGGTTGAGCTGCACAACGCCGATGGCACGGTTGGCTTTCAGTGCAGCACTGTCCACTTTACTCATGTCATGCACCGACAGGCGCAAACGGGTAATGCAGTTATCGAGAGAGACGATGTTATCTGCGCCGCCGAGGGCGGCCAGTATCGCCGGGACGTTGTAACCTGACTTGCCGGTTACGCCGGAGACGGCTTTCTCGAAGGCGGCATTGGTTTCGATATCGCGACCCGGCGTTTTGAGGTTAAAGCGGGTGATGGCGAAACGGAAGATGCCGTAATAGACCGCGAACCAGATGGCGGCCACCACCGGTACCAGATACCACTTGGTCGACAGGCCGTGCAGAATACCGAAGACCACGAAGTCGATCACGTTACCGTCAGTATTGCCGATGGTGACGCCGAGCACCGCCATGATGGTGAAGCCCAGGCCGGTCAGCAGTGCGTGAATCACGTACAGTACCGGGGCCACGAACAGGAACAGGAATTCCAGCGGCTCGGTGGTGCCGCCGACCACGCAGGCAATCACCCCGGAAATCAGCAGCCCTTTGATCTTATGACGGTTCTCTGGGCGGGCGCAGTGGTACATCGCCAGTGCCGCACCCGGCAGGCCGCCGAGGAAGGCCGGCATTTTACCTTGCGACAGGAAACGGGTCGCGCTTTCAGAGAATCCGTGGGTTTCCGGGCAGCTCAGCTGTGCCTGGAAGATAGTCAATGCGCCGCTGACGCTATGACCGCAGACGTCCATGGTGCCGCCCGCCTCGGTAAAGCGGATCAGTGCAACCAGGATGTGGTGCAGGCCGAACGGCAGCAGTAAGCGTTCACCGGTACCGAAGATCATTGGGCCGAAATCACCGGCGCTGTTAATCATATGACCAAGGGCATTGATACCCATGGCAAACACCGGCCAGACCAGCGGGATCGCCAGGCCGACCAGCCCCAGTACCACAGTGGTGATAATCGGCACAAAACGGGTGCCGCCAAAGAAGGCCAGCGCATCCGGCAGGCGGATATTATGAAAACGCTCGTGCAGCATCCAGACGATGATCCCGGCGATCACGGCGCCGAGGATCCCGGTGTCGATGGACTGAATACCGATAATATTCTGGATATTATTGGCTTTCAGCACCGCGGCATCGGTGGTTGGCAGAATGCCTTTGGCGGTGAGCCAGAAGTTAACCGCCAGATTCATCACTGCGTAGCCGACAAAGCCGGCAAAGGCAGCAACGCCTTTATTTTCACGCGCCAGGCCCAGCGGGATGGCAATACAGAACATGACCGGCAGGAAGCTAAAGGCGAAAGAGCCGACTTTGCTCATCCAGATAAACACCGCCTGCAGCAGCGGAATATCGAGCCATGGCAGCAGGGTGAGCACATCATGACTGCTTAAGGAACTGCCGATCCCCAGCATGATCCCGCAGAATGAAAGCAAGGCCACGGGCAACATAAACGTTTTTCCTAGCTGCTGGAAAAACTCCCACAAAGTAATTTTTGGTGCCGTTTTTGCCGTCATTAACACGAATCCTGTTTATTTTAAGTTATGGGTAAGGTGTAACGTGACGGAAAGATAAAACGTTTTATCATTTTTTAGTGCGATAAAAATCACATAATCAAGCGATGATAACGTTTATAAAGATAACCCATTGATAAAACGTTTTATCGACCGCCGAAGGGAGACGGTTGCAGAATATGGCTATCGCAAAAAAGATCACCATCAATGACGTTGCACAAGCGGCCGGGGTGTCGGTCAGCACGGTGTCGCTGGTTTTGACCGGCAAAGGCCGTATCTCATCGGCCACCGGCGAGCGCGTCAATCAGGCGATTGAGCAACTCGGCTTCGTGCGTAATCGCCAGGCGTCCTCGCTACGGGGCGGCCAGAGCGGGGTGATTGGCCTGATCGTCAGCGATCTGTCAAAGCCCTTTTACGCCGAGTTGACCGCCGGCCTGACGGACGCTCTCGAGTCCGACGGGAAAATGGTGTTTTTGACCCAGGGTGGTCACCGTGGCGAGAAAATGCTGCAGCGCTTTGAAACCCTGATTTCGCAGGGGGTCGATGGGGTTATTATTGCCGGAGCGATCGATAAAGGCGGTGAACTACGCGATCGTGCGGCGCAGGTCGGAATGCCGCTGGTGTTTGCCTCCCGCGCCAGCTATCTCGATGATATCGACCTTATTCGCCCGGATAATATGCAGGCGGCCCAACTGGTGACCGAGCATTTGATTCGTCGCGGCCATCAGCGCATCGCCTGGCTGGGGGGGCAAAGCGCCTCATTGACCCGCGCGGAGCGGGTGGGCGGCTACTGCGCGACCCTGCTGAAGTACGGCCTGCCGTTTCACAGTGAATGGGTGGTGGAGTGCGACTCCAGCCAGAAACTGGCGGCGGAAGCCATGATCACGCTACTTCGGCAGAATCCGACCCTGACCGCAGTCCTGTGCTACAACAGCGTCATTGCCACCGGGGCGTGGTTTGGTCTGATGCGTGCCGGGCGCCAGAGCGGCGAAGACAGCGTCGAAAGCTTTTATGAACAGCGGGTGGCGCTGGCTGCCTTTGCTGAGGTGCCCGAAAACGCGCTGGATGATGTGCCGTTAACCTGGGTGACAACCCCGGCAAGAGAGATGGGACAAAGCCTGGCGGAGAGCATTCTGCGTCGGATTGACAACGGGCAACTGAGCACGAGAAATCAGATTATGCCCCCGCGGCTGGTCACCCGAAAATAGCCCCTGAGCAGGGGCTATCGGAGGATTACTGCTGCGGTACTGCAGGCGTCACCGGCGGCACAAGTTCTTGCGGCTGAGCGTCCTGCGGCGCGCTACCAGGTGCTGTTGGCAGCGCATAGCCAAACATGCTGGCAAACTCATCCAGCGGCATCTTCTGGCCGTTCAGGGTAACCTGCCCGTCAGCGTACTGCAGGCTGGAGGTAATCGCGTTGTCTTCCATGGTGGTGATGCGGAACATCTGGCCCATGGCCGCCATCCCTTTCACCTGCTGGTCAGCCAGCTTCGCGGCGTCTGCCGGCTGATAACCTTCAAGGCCGGCGATCTGGGTCATAAAGGCGGTGGCCATATCAACCGGGATCACCAGTTTGCTATCGAGCGATTTCACGCTGCGGTCCACTTCATCCGCCAGGGTTTGCGGCTCGGTGGTGGTTTGCGCAGGGTCTTTCAGCAGGATTGACATATTAAAGGTGCTTTCGCCCTTGGCATTGCGCCAGCTCAGCGGCGCTACCGTCAGGGAAGGGTTACCTTTCAGCAGAATCGGCAGCGCCTTAAAGAAGGTCTCGGTCAGCGCCTGCTGGTACAGCTCCGGGTTCTGCGTTAGCTCAGGGTTGGCCATCAGCGCCTGGGCTTCGGTGTTGTACTGCTGGCTGAACTGATGCCAGGCCTGGCCATCAAGGTTTGCCAGCTTCACGGTCAGCTTACCGCTACCGATATCCTGGTTTTGCAGCTTCAGGCTGTTGAGGGTGTAATCCAGCTGGCTGTTGATCCCTTTGCCATCGTCGGTCAGTGAAGACTGGCCGTCAATGTTCATGCCTTCCAGCAAGGCCAGCTCTTTCCCTTCAACACCGATCGACAGTTTTTCCAGCGCGATTTTTTGCTTACCGATACGCTCGTTGAAGCTGGTCATCTCGGTTGCGCCGTCGGCCTTCAGGTTGCTGAAGCTCAGCTGCACCTTCTGATTGTACTCATTCAGCGCGTTGATCTGGCCGCCGCTCGCGTCGCCGGTGAGGCTGACGGATTTGCCTTCGGCATCGGCATTCAGCTGGAACTGGCCGCCGCTGAAGGTGACTTTTTCATCCCCCTTGGCATAGTCCAGCGGTTTCAGCGTAATAGCTGAACGGCTATCGCCGCTGTAAGCGATGCGGGTATCGATAATGAACGGGGTTTCGCCTTTAGCAATCTCAAACAGCGCTTTGCTGGTGTCGTTATTCACCAGGGTGGTATTAACGGAGGCCATCGCTGGCGCCAGCTGACCGGATTTCAGCGCGGCCAGCGGGAAGGGACCGTGATCGACCACTTCATCAAAGACCAGACTCTGCCCGGCGGCGAGCCAGCTGTGTTCTTTACCGGCAATCGGTTTCACCACCAGTTGCAGACGGCTGCTGAACAGGCCGCGCTGATAGTTCTGTGAGGCGAGTTCAACGCCGGCTTCCGGGGCGCTGTTCTGAAGCTGTGCATTCGCTTGTTTCACGACTTCGGCGAGATGATTTTCCAGCTGTTTCCCTGTGTACCAGGCGCCACCTGTCCAGATAACACCCAGAGCCACGATAATTCCTGCTGCGACCAGCGTTTTCTTCATAGCATTTGTCCATAAATAAAACCAGGCGGATTAGGCCGCCTGGTCATGTTGTCATGATGTGGGAAAGTCTAGCAAGCGCGGCTAAAAAGTTCAGTAACTTACTTGAGCTTATTGAAGACGCGCGCCACGCGGCCGCTGCCGCTGACCTCTACCGGAGATTCATTGCAGGCAATAAATGCCGACTCGCCAGGTTTCAGGGTCAGGCGCTGGTCGCCTTTGCACAAGACCGCTTCGCCTTCCACACAGAAGACGATCGCGGCGCTCTCTTGCGCAAGAGGAGCCGCCTGTGCTGACAGGTCGTGCAGGGAGAAGGCGAAATCATCAACCGGAATCGGGAAGTCCAGTTCTGTCGCCTGCTGAACCGGCTGAGTCAGCAGCTCATCTGCCGGTTTAGCCACGAATTTCACGTTGGCGACCAGTTCCGGAATATCGATATATTTCGGCGTCAGGCCGGCGCGCAGCACGTTATCGGAGTTAGCCATGACCTCCAGCGCGACCCCTTGCAGATACGCATGTGGGGTTTCGGCGAACAGGAACATGGCCTCGCCGGGGTTCAGCTTGACGACATTGAGCAATAAAGGAGAGAACAGGCCGCTGTCGTCCGGATAGAACCCGGCGATAAGCTTAATGGTCTGCCACGGTTCACCCTGTTGGCTGTCCAGCGCCGTCTGCAGGACACGCAGGGCCTGCGCTTTTTCTTCGCCCTGCATGTTCAGCAGGCCAGCGAACAGCTGGCTTAAATGTTGCGCATCCGGATGGCTCAGGAACTCGCCAATGGCCGGGTGGGCGTTGGCGACAGGCTGCAGCAGGGCGGCAATCTCGGCAAACTCACGGAAGGCATTCATCGCCAGGAACGGCGTCAGCGCAAAGACCAGCTCCGGCTTATGGTTCGGATCTTTATAGTTGCGTTCAGCAGCATCAAGTGGAATACCGGCAGCGTTCTCTTTGGCAAAGCCAATCTCAGAGGCCTGTTTGTTCGGGTGGACCTGAATAGACAGCGGCTGGGCGGCGCAGAGCACCTTAAACAGGAACGGCAGTTCGCCGAAACGCCGGGCGACCTTGTCACCGAGCAGCGCCGATTTGTCGCCATCAATGACGTCGCGCAGCGATTGTGTATTGCCGTGAGCATCGACAATCTTTGAGCTGCTCTTCGGATGAGCGCCCATCCACAGCTCCGCCATCGGCAGGTTGTCCGGGTTCGCGATGCTGTACAGTTCTGTTAAGGCGGTATGACTTCCCCAGGCATAGTTCTGCACTGAGTTAATGAGTTTTTGCATTCTCAATCCCTGTTTCCACGTGATGATAATCGTTCTATTAAACCAGCAAACCGCTGATAAGCAACTGCTGAAAGAAAAAGTCGTCCTTGTCTCAGTTTTTGTTAAAAATTTGTGTAAAATTGATCGACTCGCTTTTCTACAGGCAAATGGAGTGTCTGCCTGAAATATAATCAGCCAAGCAGTAAGTGAGAGCACAATGTCGAATAAACCGTTTGTTTATCAGGATCCTTTTCCCCTCAAAAAGGATGACACCGAGTATTATCTCCTCAGTCGTGATTACGTCTCTGTCGCCGAGTTCGCCGGCCAGGAAATCCTCAAGGTAGAACCCCAGGCACTGACCCTTCTGGCACAGCACGCCTTCCACGACGCCTCCTTTATGTTACGCCCGGCACATCAGCAGCAGGTTGCCGATATCCTTAGCGACCCGGAAGCCAGCGAAAACGACAAATATGTCGCCCTGCAGTTCCTGCGCAACTCCGATATTGCGGCCAAAGGCATTTTACCGACCTGCCAGGATACCGGGACGGCGATCATCACCGGCAAAAAAGGTCAGCGCGTGTGGACCGGCGGTGGTGACGAAGCGGCGCTGGCGCAAGGGGTCTATAACACCTATATCCAGGACAACCTGCGCTATTCGCAGAATGCCCCGCTGGATATGTATAACGAGGTCAATACCGGCACCAACCTGCCGGCGCAGATCGACCTCTACGCCACCGATGGCGACGAGTACAAATTCCTGTGCATCGCCAAGGGCGGCGGCTCCGCTAACAAGACCTATCTCTACCAGGAAACCAAAGCGCTGATCACCCCGGCGAAGCTGAAAAACTACCTGGTTGAGAAGATGCGCACCCTCGGTACTGCGGCTTGCCCGCCGTACCATATCGCCTTCGTGATTGGTGGGACCTCGGCGGAATCGACTCTGAAAACCGTCAAGCTGGCCTCGACCCACTATTACGACGGCCTGCCGACCGAAGGGAACGAGCACGGTCAGGCCTTCCGCGACGTGCAACTGGAGCAAGAGCTGCTGCTGGAAGCGCAGAACCTCGGCCTCGGCGCGCAGTTTGGCGGCAAATACTTTGCTCACGATATCCGCGTTGTGCGCCTGCCGCGCCACGGCGCCTCCTGCCCGGTCGGGATGGGGGTATCGTGCTCTGCAGACCGCAATATCAAAGCCAAGATCAACCGCGACGGTATCTGGCTGGAAAAACTGGAAAGCAACCCTGGGAAGTATATCCCGGAAGCGCTGCGCCAGGCCGGTGAAGGCGAGGCGGTCAAGGTCAACCTCAATCAGCCGATGAGCGAGATCCTGGCCCTGTTGTCGCAGTACCCGGTATCGACGCGACTGTCGCTAAGCGGCACCATCATCGTGGCGCGCGATATTGCTCACGCTAAGTTGAAAGAGCTGTTGGATAACGGCGAAACGCTGCCGCAGTACGTCAAAGACCATCCGATCTACTATGCCGGTCCGGCGAAAACCCCGGACGGGTATGCTTCCGGATCGCTCGGCCCGACTACCGCAGGGCGGATGGACTCCTACGTCGATCTGCTGCAGTCCCATGGCGCCAGTAAGATCATGCTGGCGAAAGGCAACCGCAGCCAGCAGGTGACTGATGCCTGTCATAAGCATGGTGGTTTCTACCTCGGCAGTATCGGTGGCCCAGCGGCGGTGCTGGCACAGCAGAGCATTCGCAGCCTGGAGTGCGTGGCGTATCCGGAGCTGGGAATGGAAGCTATCTGGAAAATTGAAGTGGAAGACTTCCCGGCGTTCATTCTGGTGGATGACAAAGGTAACGACTTCTTCCAGCAGATTCAGACCTCGCAATGCACACGCTGTGTGAAATAATCCTGGCCGCCCTTCGGGGCGGTTTTTTTATGTCGCTTAGCGGCACGAACCACCAATCCATAATTAAAAATCTGACCAATACTGTAGGTTTTAAAGCAGGTGAGCCTTGTCACAACGACTGACTTTGTATTCAAGGAGAAAGTAATGACAACGCATCGCAGTGAAAAAGACTCTATGGGCGCGATTGAGGTGCCTGACGACAAACTCTGGGGCGCGCAGACCCAACGTTCGCTGGAACATTTCCGCATCTCGACGGAAAAAATGCCGGGCGAACTGATCTATGCGCTGGCGCTGACTAAACGGGCGGCGGCGCGGGTTAACCAGGATCTGGGCCTGCTGGGGGCGGAAAAGGCGGAAGCTATCATGAGCGCCGCCGATGAAGTGCTGGCGGGGCGCCATCCGGATGAATTTCCGTTGGCTATCTGGCAGACCGGTTCCGGTACCCAGAGCAACATGAACATGAATGAAGTGCTGGCAAACCGCGCCAGCGAACTGCTGGGCGGCGTGCGGGGGATGGAGCGTAAAGTGCATCCAAACGATGACGTGAATAAGAGCCAAAGCTCCAACGACGTTTTCCCGACCGCGATGCACGTAGCGGCAATTATCGCTCTGCGTGAAAAGCTTATTCCTCAGCTACGGACGCTGACCCAGACCCTCAATGACAAATCCACCGCGTTCAACGATATCGTCAAAATCGGCCGCACCCATCTGCAGGACGCCACGCCGCTGACTCTCGGTCAGGAGTTCTCCGGCTGGGTGGCGATGCTGGAACATAATCTTCGTCATCTGGAGCTGTGCCTGCCACACCTGAGCGAGCTGGCGCTGGGAGGGACGGCGGTGGGGACCGGGCTGAACACCCATCCGGAATACGCCGTTCGCGTTGCGGCGGAACTGGCGGCCCTCAGCGGTCAGCCGTTTGTGACCGCGCCGAACAAGTTTGAAGCCCTCGCCACCTGCGATGCGCTGGTGCACGCCCACGGCGCGTTGAAAGGGCTGGCGGCCTCGTTGATGAAAATCGCCAACGATGTGCGCTGGCTTGCCTCCGGCCCGCGCTGCGGCATCGGTGAGATTGCGATTCCGGAAAATGAGCCCGGCTCCTCGATTATGCCCGGCAAGGTCAACCCGACGCAGTGTGAAGCGCTGACGATGCTCTGTTGCCAGGTGCTGGGGAACGATGTGGCGGTCAATATCGGTGGGGCTTCAGGTAACTTTGAGCTCAACGTCTACCGCCCGATGGTTATCCATAATTTCCTGCAGTCCGTCAGGCTACTGGCTGACGGCATGGAGAGCTTCAATGAGCACTGTGCCGTCGGGATTGAACCCAATCGGGAGCGCATCAACCAGTTGCTCAACGAGTCCCTGATGCTGGTGACCGCGCTAAATACCCATATCGGCTACGACAAAGCGGCTGAAATTGCGAAAAAGGCCCATAAAGAGGGGCTCACGCTGAAAGCCTCTGCACTGGCGCTGGGCTACCTGACGGAAGCTGAATTCGACAGCTGGGTGCGCCCAGAAGAGATGGTCGGCAGCATGGTTACTCGTTAGCCAACCACAGGTGCAGCCGCGGGATCAGCAATCTCAGCGACTGCGCCTGGGGTTTATAACGGTATTGCACATTGTCACTGTCATAATTCAGCAGTTCTCCGAGATCCGGTACGCTCACCCCGCGCGTACCGGATATCAGCGCAATCAGCGGGCCAGGGCAGGCGTGCTGCACCTGTTTTTGCGCATCCGCGTACCACACTCGAGCAATCGGCTGCACTTTCACCGGCCGTTTAATCTTGAGTTTTGCCCGCTGCGGCAGGGCGGCGATATCCTGATACTCCCGCTCCAGCTTGCTTTGCCACTGCTCGCGCGTCCATGGCGGAACCGCGCGCGGCGATTGCAGGCTTTTTTCCAGCTGCGCCAGTACCTCGTCGCGGGTGAGATTTTTAATGACGTGTTTATTGGCCCAACCGAAGCGAATGGTGCTGGGATCGCTTAAGACCGTCAGGGTGCGGTAAGCGCTGAGGGTGATAAGCCCCGGTAGATGGCGGTGGACCCACTCAAAACGGGCGGCGGCAGGCAGGCCGGATTCAACGGTGACGATCTTCTCGAACGCCGCTTTCAGGGCGTTGATACGGGCAATGTGCTGATGCAGCACCACCTGTTGCTCGCCGTCAGCCTGCAGGCAGATAGCGCCGGGCAGGCGGACCGCAGCTTTGCTGCTCCGGCGTTCCGATTGCTGCTGAATAAACAGATGGCTGTAATGGCGCAGGCTCATCTCGAGCGCGGTTTGACCGAGGTGCTGGACCACCTGGATCGTTTCCAGCGGCAGGTGTTCCGTCTCCTTGCTAACGGCAGGCAGCTCAAAGACCCGGGCGGCCAGCAGGCGGCAGTCACGCAGGCGCTGCTGGAGCTGCTGTAGTTCGCGCTCCAGCTGGCGGAAGGTATCACTCAGACGTTCAACGAGGTCATAGTCAGCCATTACATTCACCTTAGTTACAACATACTGTTTGATTAATGACTATACGCAGGCCGCGGCTTCGCTGCAAGAACCGTCAGGCAGTACTTAAATCGGGCAACTGGTGGTAGATGGGCCAGCTGAAACTAAAACGTGCACCGCCGAGCGAACTGGCGTCGCAGCTGACGTCTCCGGACATGGCCTGGGCGATACTGTGCACGATCGCCAGTCCCAGCCCACAGCCGCCGGTGGCACGGTCGCGGCTTGGGTCGAGTCGTACAAATGGCTCAAACACCCGTTCACGCTCATCTGGCGCGATCCCCGGCCCGTCATCCTCAACCTGTAGCGTCGCCCGGGAGCCCTGCAGCGTCAGGCTCACCTGGATACGTTGACTGCTGTAGCGCAGGGCATTGTTTACCAGGTTATCCAGTACGCGCGCCATCAGGCGCATATCCAGCGCGCCGTAATTACCGGCAACGATATTATGCAGCGTCACATCACGCTGCGGGTTGACCAGCTGGATCTCATCGATGTGGGTCTCTATCCACGCCGGGAAATCGGGGGTGGTCAGGTTCAGCTCATTCTGCGGCCGGTCCAGTCGGGCGTAGGTCAGCAGTTCTTCAATTAACGCTTCCAACTGGCCGATATCGCGGTTCAGCGCCTGCGACTCCGCCTCGGTTAGATTTTCACTCATCTCCAGGCGATAGCGCAGGCGTACCAGTGGGGTGCGTAACTCGTGCGCAATCCCGTCAATCAACTGCTTCTTACTGGCGATCAGCGCATTGATGTTGTCAGCCATCTGATTAAAGGCCACCCCCAAACGCTCGAAGCTGGACATGCTGTCGAAGTGGATCCGTTCAGTAAAATGTCCTTCACCGAAGCGCTGGGCGGCGGTCTCGAGGCGCAACATATCCTGCCAGTGAGGACGCATCCAGATAAACACCGGAAAGGCCAGGGAGATAGCGATGAAAGCCATCAACGCCACATCCAGCAGGCGCATTTCATGCAAAAAGTAGAGATAAGGCACTGGGCCCACCGATAAAACATAGTGGCTGCGCGGGATCCGCTGGATGAAAGTGTATTCGTCATCGAGGGCGACAATATCGCCGGCACGCAGATGCTGCATCGAGTTTTCTGAGAGCTTAAATTTGCTCAGCGGCTCGATGTGCAGATCAAATGACAGATTAAGGTCCAGCTCTTTCAGCGTTTTGCTCCAGTCCCGCGGCGGTATCTCCCGCAGTTCACTGCGCATTAAATACAGCGAGCTCTTCATCAGGTCGTCCAGCGACTGCCGGCCAGCGCGTTCGGCGGTGAATTTATACACCAGCCCCACAAGCATCGTCATCACCAGGAAGCAGACGAACAGCAGAAGGTAGAACTGCACAAACAGCTTTTTCATAAAATCTCACCGCAATAGTCACGCTGAACGATATTGTGTTGATGTTGACCCGCGCAGACAGCGTCATCGGCCTGAATGGTAGATATCCCGGCCGATGGCTGAGCCGTTAGTTATCCCAGGCGTGCGGGGCGAACAGATAGCCTTTATTCCGCACCGTTTTGATGCGATAGGGTTCCGTTGCGCTATCGAGCAGTTTCTTACGCAGACGAGAAATCGCCACATCGACGCTGCGATCCATCCCGTCGTAACTCACGCCACGCAGGTTTTTCAGCAGGGCATCGCGATCCATAATTTGCCCGGCATGGGTTGCCAGCTCCCACAGCAGTTCAAAATCGGCGGTGGACAGGGCGACGCTCTCGCCGCCGAGGAGGACCTGACGATTGACCGGGTCGATCAGCAGCGAGCCGAAGGTGATGGTTTTATGTTGGGTGAGCGCCGTTGGGGTGGTATTCACCGCCACGGTGACGTGCTGGCGCAAATGGAGACGCAGGCGGGCTAGCAGCACGGCAGGCGGCGTGGTTTTCAGGATGTAATCACTGGCGCCCATTTCCAAAGACAATATATGGTTCATATCGCTATCGAGCGAGGTGAGCAGCACAATCGGACCTTGCCACTGACCACGAAGATCGCGGCACAGCGTCATGCCATCTTTTCCGGGCAGCATGATGTCCAGTAACACCAGGTCGGGTTTTTCCACGGCGATAACCGCTTCTGCCCTGTCACCGCGTGGTTCCACTACCACATCCATATCGTGCTTTCCGAGATAGGCTGCAATCAGCGCGCCCACTTCCGGATCATCCTCAACAAAAACGATCTTATTCATATAATAGGTATTCAAGAAAAAGAATTAACATACACCGGCACTACTGTACCCGCCATTACTCTTTTATAAAAATGGATGTCACCCTGCAGGCCTATTGTCGTGAAGGATATTGTGTATCTGTCTACTTCCGCTATGCTGCTTCATCTTGTTGTTAAAAGGTTAAGGCTTTAGGTATGGCGTTGTTGATAAAAGCGTTGCTAGGGGCGCTGGTGGTGGTGTTGATTGGAGTGCTGTCTAAAACCAAAAACTATTATATTGCCGGATTAATTCCGCTGTTTCCGACGTTTGCCCTGATCGCGCATTATATTGTCGCCAGCGAGCGCGGCATTGAAGCACTGCGCACGACCATTGTTTTTGGGATGTGGTCCATTATTCCCTATTTCATATATCTGCTGTCGCTGTGGTACTTCACCGCAATGATGCGCCTGCCTTACGCGTTGGCGGGCGCAGTCGGATGCTGGAGCTTGTGTGCCTGGCTTCTGATTCTCGGCTGGAGCCGGTTCCACTAGCGCAGGTGTCTGCCGCCATCCACGGCGAAAGAACGTCCGGTCACGAAATGACTGGCAAACAGGTATTCGAGCAGGTCGATAATTTCCTGCTCACCCGCCACGCTTTTCATCAGTGATTTATCCAGCGCCTGCCGACGATATTCGGCATCGTCACCTTCATTAAACATGATCAGCGACGGTGCCACCGCGTTGACTTTGATTTCCGGCGCCAGCTTGCGGGCAAAGGAGCGGGTCATGTTATCCAGCGCGGCCTTGCTGGCGGCATAGGCGATATGTTTATCACTACCGCGTTCTACCACATAGTCCGTGATATGAATAATATCGCTAGCGGCATGACCGTGACCGCGGAGCAGGCCTTCCAACGCATGGTTCAGGAGATAGGGGACATGGACGTGGATCTGCATCATGCTGGACAGTACGGTGCTCAACGGGACGCCTGGCTTTTCCGCCATCCAGTCGCTGGCATTATGGACAATGGCGCGCAGACCGTTGCCGGCATGCTGCTTCACCGCTTCGGCGAAAGTCATAATCGCGTCGTCGCTGTTGAAATCGGCGGCGAGGCAAATGGCCCCGGCATTGCGCAGCGCGTCAATAGCTGGATAGTGGGTGCGATAACTGATGATAACCGGCTGCTGTTGACTCAGAAAATGGTGCGCCAGTGCGAGGCCAATACGGCGGCCTCCTCCGGTAATTAATATCGGGCGAGGCTGTCGGGTATCCATGGGTATCTCCATTGAGTTAAGCGGCAGGGCAACCGCTTACCCCACCAGCATCCACGTTGCCGGTACGGCGGCAACCAGTAAAAAAGCAATTAAGGCTAATTCACGGCGTTTAAGCATGCGATCGTGCTGGTGCGTACGGCGCGCGTACAGGAAAACCAGAAGACCCGGAGCGTAAAGTATCACTGACAATAATAAATGCACAGGGCCGGATGCATATAATAACCATAAGCCATAAATGCAGGCGCCGACACCCACCACCTTATGTACCGGGCGTACGGCAATCTTCAGCAGGAAGGCGCCAACCAGGAAATAGGGGACCAGAATCATCTCGGAGGCGATGGTCAACAGCGTATTGTAATCTGACTTAGTCAGCCAGATCAGCACCAGCGACAACTGGACGCTGATATTGGTCAGCCACAGGGATGACGACGGCGCATTATTTTTGTTCTGCCGGGCAAACATCCGCGGAAACGCTTTATGCGTGGCGGCCAGCCACGGGACTTCCGCGGCCATAATGGTCCAGCTCAGGTACGCGCCGCAGACGGAAACAATCAGCCCGGCGGCAATCACCACTTCGCCCCAGGAGCCCATCATTTTCACCATCAGTCCGGCCATCGACGGGTTGCGCATTTCGGCCAGTTCAGGTCGGGCGACCACGCCCAGCGACAGCAGCGTGACCAACAGGTATACCGCCAGCGCAGAAAGCACCGCTAACAGGGTTGCCCGGCCAACATCCTGCTTATTGCGCGCACGGGCGGAAACTACCACGGCACCTTCGACGCCGATAAACACCCACAGAGTGATGAGCATGGTGTTTTTGACCTGTTCCCAGACCGGCACGCCGAGCGCCACGCCGCTGAAATCAAGCTTAAAGGTCTCGAGACGAAAGGCCATAATGGCCAGTACGACAAAAGCACCGAGCGGGACCAGTTTGGCAAGCGTGGCAATCAGGTTTATCCCTGCTGCGGTTTGTACGCCGCGCAGCACCAGGAAGTGCACCACCCACAGCAGCAGCGAAGCGCCGACGATCGCCTGCCAGGTATTGCCGTTACCGAAAATAGTGTGGCCAGGGATATCGGTGAAGAAGCTGAGCGCGGCAAAGACAATCACCAGATAAGAGACGTTGGCGATCACCGCACACAGCCAGTATCCCCAGGCGGAACAGAAACCGATCAGTTCACCAAAGCCTTCGCGGGCATAGGTGAAAATACCGCCGTCCAGCTCGGGGCGAATACGGGTCAGCAGCAGCATCGCGAAGGCGAGGAATAAAATACCCACGCCGGTAATCGCCCAACCGATCAGCAGGGCCGATGGACTGGCGACGGCCGCCATATTTTGCGGCAGGCTGAACACGCCAGCGCCCAGCATGGAGCTCAGTACCAGGGCAGTCAAGGCGCTGAGGCCCAGTTTCTTTTCCATTGTATTCCCGAGGTGACGGCAGTGAATCAAGAATATTTATTTGGCGAAATCGCATAAAAATGGAGGATTACGCTAAGGCGCGGGATTTTACGGAGTGTCTTGTACGCATGCAATGGTGACGGGTGAAAAAAAACAAAAAGGCGGCTGGATGCCGCCTTTTTAGACAGAACAGGCGCGATTACTTATACAGATCTGCGCTGATGGTGATGTTACCACCACGTTCCTGCCACTGGCGGGTGATGTGGTAGAACTTGGCACCTTTCTTCGCGGCACGTTTCGCGGTCTGGTAGGAAATTTCGGTCATGTTGCCGTAGTTCCCGGTGAACTTAATGCTATCGAATGGCGCCATCTGTGCCGCGGTGATCTTGTTCACTTCCTCGACTTTGGTACCGTCCGGCAGGGTGACAGTGTAACGTCCGCCTTTCGATGACTGGGTTTCGAAGAAGCGACCGACACCGGTACCCGCACCGACCGCAGCGGTGGTGGCGACGCCCGGGATTTCAACGTTTTTCGCAGCGCTACCGCCTTCAGCCAGCGCAGCACGCCCGGCTTCAGAATCTGCCGGAATGGCATCCGGGCTCTGCAGAACGCGTTTTTTGGCGTCGGCTTTGTAGACATAGGCGGTAATACGCTGGTTGCCGCCCTGGTTGGCATCAACCTGACGGACGATAAAGAAGGAGGCTGCACCCTTGGCTTTCGCCGCTTTGGTGATCGCGTCATTCACTTCTGGCTGGCTGCGATAGAAGCCCTGCACGGTCACGGTATCGAAAGGTTCCAGCTCAACCGCCTGGTCTTTCGGCAGCTCCATCACGCCGTTGATAACGCGGTTTTTAGGCGCATCGGCCTGAGGGGCGTTGTCTTTGTAGAAATCGGCCGTGACGCGCCAGTTACCGCTGTTGCCATAATCAGAAGTGTCGACAACATAAAACGAGGCCGCGCCTTCTTTGTCCGCTTTGCGGGACATTGCTTTCACTGCATCGCCAATCGCCGTAAAACGACCCGTGATCACCACCCGATCGTAGGGTTTTAACGCCGCTGCCTGCTCCGGAGTCAGCTCGGTCGCTGCATGGGCTGACAATGCCGTCGTAGCCAGAAGAGCAGACGCCAGGAGTGAGTTCTTAAGCTTCATAAAAATAATCCTTTGCCTTGCGCAAACCATGTATTGGTATTGTTGTTGACTGATAACGCTCGATTATTGCATTTAAAAGGAGCGACTGTCTGCGTCATTTTTTGTTGACCGCCCGAAAGGTGCGTCACAGAAACATAACAAATTGTGATATGTTGAAAAAACAGCCGCTTGACCAGCAAAATTGATAATCGATATCACTTTTATAAGTTAATGTAATGTTAATTCCTTGTTTAGGTCGGCGGTTAATGGTGTGTAAACGCTCCAGTTAAGCGAATTATCAGGCCTGGCTATAAAATTAAGGTAAATATTGCTGCCTGACACGGTTCACGGTGAGTTTTACCAATAAAATCAAAATTTCTGTTTTATCGCTGTAGATCACAATCGGTATTTTCAGTAGGTTATAAAAAGTTTGTTACTGTTTCATTTATCCGTCGATGAGGGGACCATGACGTTGTTGTCATGACCCCTTGTCGGTGAGAAGAAGAAAACCATCATCAAAAACCGATGGAAGGGAAAACTATGCGTATCGGGGTACCAAAAGAACGGTTTGCCAATGAAACCCGCGTAGCCGCCACGCCGAAAACGGTGGAGCAGCTACTGAAACTCGGGTTTACCGTCGCTGTTGAAAGCGGCGCGGGCCAGCTGGCAAGTTTCGATGACGACGCCTTTATTCAGGCGGGAGCTGAAGTGGTGGAGGGTGCCGAAGTCTGGCAGTCGCCCATTATTCTTAAGGTCAATGCACCTGAAGAACATGAAATTGCGTTGCTAAATCCAGGCACCACGCTGGTGAGTTTTATCTGGCCGGCACAAAATCCTGAATTAATGGCGAAGCTGGCTGAGCGCAATATTAACGTCATGGCGATGGATTCGGTGCCGCGTATTTCGCGCGCCCAGTCGCTGGATGCGTTAAGTTCAATGGCCAACATCGCCGGCTATCGTGCGATTGTAGAAGCGGCCCATGAATTTGGTCGTTTCTTTACTGGTCAGATCACCGCCGCGGGCAAAGTGCCACCGGCAAAAGTGATGGTGATCGGCGCCGGCGTTGCCGGACTGGCAGCCATCGGTGCAGCGAATAGCCTCGGGGCGATCGTACGTGCGTTTGATACCCGTCCGGAAGTAAAAGAACAGGTGCAGAGTATGGGCGCCGAGTTCCTTGAGCTGGACTTTAAGGAAGAGGCCGGCAGTGGCGATGGGTATGCCAAAGTCATGTCTGAAGCCTTTATTAAAGCGGAAATGGCGCTGTTTGCCGCCCAGGCAAAAGAAGTCGACATTATCGTCACCACCGCGCTGATCCCAGGCAAACCGGCACCGAAGCTGATTACTCGCGAAATGGTCGATTCCATGACCGCCGGTAGCGTTGTGGTCGACCTGGCCTCGCAGAATGGCGGCAACTGTGAATACACCGTCCCAGGCGAAGTGGTCACCACTGCCAACGGCGTGAAGATCATTGGTTATACCGACCTGCCGGGCCGTCTGCCGACGCAGTCCTCCCAGCTGTACGGCACCAACCTGGTCAACCTGCTGAAGCTGCTCTGCAAAGAGAAAGATGGCAACATCACCATCGACTTTGACGACGTTGTCGTCCGTGGCGTGACCGTCGTGCGTGAAGGCGAAGTGACCTGGCCGGCGCCGCCGATTCAGGTTTCCGCTCAGCCGCAGGCTGCAGCGAAGACCGTAGAGGCACCTAAAGAGCCAGAAAAACCGGCTTCACCGTGGCGCAAATACGCGCTGATGGCGCTGGCGATTATTCTGTTCGGCTGGCTGGCTAACGTTGCGCCGAAAGAATTCCTCGGACACTTCACCGTGTTCGCGCTCTCCTGCGTGGTTGGCTATTACGTGGTATGGAACGTTTCCCATGCGCTGCATACGCCGCTGATGTCGGTCACTAACGCCATTTCAGGGATTATTGTTGTCGGGGCATTATTGCAGATCGGCCACGGTGGCTGGGTCAGCTTCCTGAGTTTTATCGCGGTGCTGATCGCCAGCATTAATATTTTTGGTGGTTTCACCGTTACTCAGCGCATGCTGAAAATGTTCCGCAAAGGATAAGGGGTAACACATGTCTGGTGGATTAGTTACAGCTGCATACATTGTTGCCGCGATCCTCTTTATTTTTAGCCTGGCCGGGCTTTCCAAACACGAGTCATCTCAGCAGGGCAACTACTTCGGTGTTGCCGGGATGGCTATTGCGCTGATCGCTACCATTCTGGGGCCGGACAGCAGCAACGTCGCGTGGATCCTGCTGGCGATGGTTATTGGTGGCGCAATCGGTATTCGTCTGGCGAAGAAAGTCGAAATGACCGAAATGCCGGAGCTGGTGGCGGTTCTCCACAGTTTTGTCGGCCTTGCGGCGGTGCTGGTAGGCTTTAACAGCTACCTGCAGCATGAAACCGGTATGGAACAGATTCTGGTCAATATTCATCTGACCGAAGTGTTCCTCGGTATCTTCATCGGTGCGGTAACCTTCACCGGTTCGATCGTGGCGTTTGGCAAGTTGTGCGGCAAGATGTCATCTAAACCGCTGATGCTGCCGCACCGCCATAAGCTGAACCTGGCGGCGCTGGTCGTTTCCTTCCTGCTGCTGGTGGCCTTTGTCCGTACCGACAGCACCGGAACTCAGGTGCTGGCGCTGCTGGTGATGACCGTTATCGCTCTGGCCTTTGGCTGGCACCTGGTGGCCTCCATCGGCGGCGCAGATATGCCGGTGGTCGTGTCGATGCTGAACTCCTACTCGGGCTGGGCAGCGGCAGCGGCAGGCTTTATGCTGAGCAACGACCTGCTGATCGTCACCGGTGCGCTGGTGGGCTCGTCAGGGGCGATTCTTTCCTACATCATGTGTAAGGCGATGAACCGTTCGTTCTTCAGCGTCATTGCTGGTGGTTTTGGTACCGATGGTTCCTCAACCGGTAGCGATGAGGAAGTGGGTGAACACCGCGAAATCAGCGCCGAAGATACCGCTGAAATGCTGAAAAACTCGCACTCGGTGATCATCACCCCTGGCTACGGCATGGCGGTGGCACAGGCACAGTACCCGGTGGCTGAGATCACCGAACGACTCCGCGCTCGCGGCATCAAAGTCCGTTTTGGTATTCACCCGGTTGCCGGTCGTTTACCTGGACACATGAACGTGCTGTTGGCGGAAGCGAAAGTGCCGTACGACGTGGTGCTGGAAATGGATGAGATCAACGATGATTTCACCGACACTGACACCGTGCTGGTTATCGGCGCGAATGACACCGTTAACCCAGCGGCGCAGGACGATCCGAAGAGCCCGATTGCCGGCATGCCGGTACTGGAAGTGTGGAAAGCGCAGAATGTGGTGGTCTTTAAGCGTTCAATGAATACCGGCTATGCTGGTGTACAGAATCCGCTGTTCTTTAAGGACAATACCCATATGCTGTTTGGTGATGCGAAAGCCAGCGTGGACGCCATCCTCAAAGCACTGTAATCCTGCATCATCCTAAATAATCTTTAATTATGAAGCCGTCTCTGCTGAGACGGCTTTTTCATATATACAGCAAGGCCACTAATTGCTCATAAAATCATCACCCCGGAGTGCTATAATAAGCCTGTTTTTTCATCACTCTGAGGATATTATGGATACCGAATTAACCCCCGCACAAATGGCAATCGAGTTCCTGCGTCGTGACCCAACAGCTTTAACCCCCGCGCAGTACCTGAAAAAATTCAAACTACTCGAGCTGGAATTTGCCGATCTGATGTCTCTTTCCGCACTTGAACTGAAAGAAGAGATCGATCACGCGTGGCGTTTAGGTATTCATTAACAGCAACGTGGCTGTAGTATCGCGATGAACGGGGCCGGAAGGCCCTTTTTTTATGCCAGCAGGGCGAGGTGGCGAGAAAAAAATCCCCCGCCGGAGCAGGGGATACAGTGATGTACACGGGTGCTTCAGCTGCGATATTAATCGTCGTCTTCGTCATCCATTTCAACCGGCGTTTTGTATTGTTCCGGCTTGAGTACCAGCAGATCGCAGCGGAGATGGTCAATAACCTGTTCGGCGGTATTGCCAAGAAACGCCGCCGAAATCCCGGTGCGCCCAACGGTACCCAACACGACAATCCCCGCCTGCAGATGTTCAGAGAGGTCGGGGATCACCTCTTCAGGTAACCCTTTCTCAACGTGCGTACGGTTTTCGTCAATGCCAAATTTTTGCCGCAGCGCTTTCATCGCCAGCAGGTGCTGGCCACGAATAGCGTCGTTGTAGATACTGGGATCAAAATCGGGAAGCTCAATGGCGATGTTGATTGGAGTGACCGGATAGGCACCGACCAGATGGACTTCGGTATGGTTGACCTGGTCCGCCAGCTCCAGCGTCTCTTTGACTAACTTCTCGTTTAACGCGTCGTGGTAGTTCTCTTCACTGGCAAGATTGACCGCCACCAGCGCTTTGCCGCCTTCCGGCCACGGCTGGTCTTTGACCATCCACACCGGGCAGGGACATTTGCGCAGCAAATGCCAGTCGGTTGGGGTGAAAATCACCGCCTCCAGCTTGTCATGCTGGTGCGCCATCTTCAGCAGTAAATCGTGTTTGTCGGTGAGGATCTCCTGGATAATGGCTTCGAAGGGTCGATTGTGCCATACCACTTTGATGTCGATCGGAATACCGGACTCAATATAAAACCGCGCCTGCTCTTTGATCCAGGCACTACGTTGACTGATGACGCCCTGACGCATCGCCGTACGCTCATCGGGCGATAGCAGCGTGGTCATCTCATAGGAAAAATCATAGATCGGCAAAAAGGCTTTGATGCGTCCACCAATCCGTTGGTGTAGATACACCGCACGCCGCAATGCAGGCTGGTCGTCCTGATTGGGGTCGATTACTACCAGCATGTTCTGATACTTCGCCATACAGGGTCTCCTTACAACTGTAACCACAGTCTGTAATTAAAAAGATAACCTATATGGATGAAATGAAACAGGGGATGACCCTGGCCAGATCAACAAATCAGAAAAAAATTAGCGATCTGGCAAGGGAAAAGCGAAGGGTCAGGCGACGTTACGGGCCTGGCCTGCGAGTTGCGCAAGCAGGTCACTATTCTCGATGGTGATATATTTGCCTTTCACTGCCAGCATACCGCTTTTCTGGAAACGGCCTAGCAGGCGGCTGATGGTCTCTACCGTCAGACCCAGGTAGTTACCGATATCGCCGCGGGTCATCGTCAGACGGAACTCACGAGGCGAGAAGCCGCGTTGCGCAAAACGACGGGACAGATTGTAGATAAAGGCCGCCAGGCGCTCTTCTGCATTCTTTTTGGAAAGCAGCAGAATCATATCCTGATCGCCTTTAATCTCGCCGCTCATCAGGCGCATCATCTGCTGACGCAGATTTGGCATTTTCCCGGAAAGATCGTCCAGCGTTTCGAAAGGAATTTCGCAGACCATTGAGGTTTCCAGCGCCTGCGCAAAGCTCGGATGCAGTGCGGTACCGATAGCATCAAAACCGACTAAATCGCCCGCCAGGTGGAAACCGGTAATCTGTTCGTCACCTTGTTCGGTGATCGTGTAGCTCTTGATGGTACCAGAACGGATCGCATACAGAGATTTCAGCTCATCACCAGCTTTGAACAGAGTCTGTCCTTTCTGGATAGGCTTTTTACGCTCGATGATATTATCCAGCTGATCAAGCTCGTGCTCGTTCAGAGTAAAAGGGATGCAAAGCTGGCTAATGCTGCAATCCTGACAATGGATTGCGCAACCGCCAGACTGAATGCGTCGAATAATTCTCTTTTCTGGGATCATAAGTCTGCTCAAGCCTTAATTGATATTGGTCAATTTTAACATCTTTTTGGTGAGCAGGTAAGCCTCGAACCGGTGAAACACGTAATATTAAAAGGGTAAATGCAATATTACTTTTATCTTATTGATAATAGGCAATATGTTTACCCGAAATTGATTGTAAAGTTGCCTGATGATTCCGATAAAAGGCACAGAGCGCTAAAGCAGCAAATACCCTTCATGGCGCAATAACCACTCTTTGCGCTGCACGCCACCGGCATAGCCGGTCATGGTGCCGTTACGACCAATCACCCGATGACAGGGCACGACGATACTGATCGGATTGGAGCCATTGGCGGCGCCCACCGCACGGGCGGCACCAGGGCGGCCTAATGTTTCAGCCAACTGACCATAATGCATGACGTGTCCGCAGGGGATGGTGCGCAGGGTTTGCCAGACTTCACGCTGAAACGGTGTGCCCGCCGTGGCCGTGGGTAAGGTGGCAATGATATCGAGGTCGCCGGCAAAGTAGGCGTCGAGCTTACGGCTTAAGCCTCCGGGGTCACGGGTTGATACGCGTTGGTAGCCTTCGCCGCGATAGTGCAGCTCCAGCAACTGCTCCATACGCTCACTATGCTCTTCCCATTCAACGGCGCGCAGGCGGAACTGCTCGTCACAGATAATCCATAATGGCCCAAGCGGGGTATCAATTTTGTCCTGAAGCAGTACCAGCATCGTTTCTCCCTAGCGTCTGTGCCGCAAAATAATCGCGGTCGTCTTACCACAAGATATCACGTCGCCTTTACCGGCAACTATACTCCTGAAAGAGAATCACCAGCACGGTGATGAAGGGCGGTACCTGGGGGAGAAAATGGCGCTATTTTTCAATCTTGAGTCGTCTGCGAAAACCGATAATCGGCACCATATATTCACGTTGATGATGTTTATTTTTGTATTAATTACGCCGCGCGTAGGCAAAGGGTTTTTGTTACTTTTGCTTCGCGGCGAATTCCCCTGTGCGGAGGAGCGTCCTGTTCATTTTTCTCTGCAGTTTGTCATACGCACGCGAATTAGTGAGAACGGGCTAATTCACCGGGAGGCACCCGGCGCCGTCAATAAATATACAGGCATTCCTTGAGTCAATTATTTTGCCAGCACCCCGGTGTTGGCATTTTTTTGCCAACCTAAAAGGTAACGATATGCAATACATTCTGACTGGGATTGTAATCTTAATTATCAGTGCGTTGTTGATTAACGCTGCCTCTATAATGGTCGAGTCTGTTTATAAGACCCTGAAAGGGATGCAGTTTAAGAAGAAGCATTTTTGATTTTGACGGTGGCCAGATTCTGGCCACCCCGTTCTTTTTGCTAGTGCAGACGCGGGTAAATGCCCGGACCTATCGGTAAACCCAGCCAGTACCACGCCACCAGC
The DNA here is from genome assembly GCF_051131735.1 of Klebsiella sp. B345. Lineage (NCBI taxonomy): Bacteria > Pseudomonadati > Pseudomonadota > Gammaproteobacteria > Enterobacterales > Enterobacteriaceae > Klebsiella > Klebsiella sp. B345. The sequence continues at coordinate 667,750 of NZ_CP180443.1, read as the reverse complement.
ATCAGCAGCCAGACCGCGAGGAATATCAGCGGGTAGGGCAGCACCAGCGAATAGTACGTCCCGAGTTTTGCATCCCCGCGATAGCGTTGCAGGAAGCCGAGAAACAGCGGGACGAACGGCGATACCGGCGCCAGAGGCAGTACTGAAGAATCGGCGATACGAAACAGGATCTGCGCAAAGGCCGGGTGGAAACCGAGCAGCATAAACATCGGCACAAAGATCGGCGCCAGTATCGACCAGATAGCTGAACCGCTGGCGATAAACATGCACAAAAACGCCGACAGCAGCGCCAGGCCCAAAAACGCCGGAATGCCGTTTAATCCGGCGTGCTCCAGCAGGTCAGTCAGCCCCACCGCCATAAATTTCCCCATATTGCTCCAGTTGAAAATGGCAACAAACTGGGCCAGCGGGAACACCATCACGATAAATCCGGCCATCTCTTTCATCGGCTCGATCATTAACGGCGGTAAATCAGCCTGACGACGAATTTTCCCGGTGGCGATACCGTAGGCCAGGGAGACGAAAAAGAAGAAAAAGATGATCAGCGGCACAATGCCTTTAATAAACGGTGATGGCATCACCGTGTGGGCGACTGGGTCACGTAAAATGCCGTTCTCCGGCACCACCATAATGGCAACCAGGGCGATAAACACCAGCGCCGCAATCCCGGCGACCCGCAGCCCAAACCGTTGCTCCGGCGTCAGCGCCTGCAGGGCGTCTTCGCTGCGACCCTCCCATTTCCCCAGCCGCGGCTCAATAAGCTTATCGGTAATCAGGCCACCCACCAGGGTCAGCAGAATTACCGAACTGGCCATAAAGTACCAGTTATCGATCACGCTGACGTGCAGCGAACCATCGAGGGTTTTTGCCGCTTCGGTGCTGATCCCGGATAGCAGCACATCGGTGGTGACGATCAGCAAATTTGCGGTAAACCCGCAGCCGACGCCGGCTATCGCCGCCAGCAATCCGGCGACCGGATGCCGGCCAACGGCCAGGAACATCAACGCCCCTAACGGCGGCATTATCACCAGGGCGGCATCAGATGAGATATGGCTGAAAAAGGCAATAAACAGCACCATATAGCTGGCGTAACGTGCGCTGACGTGGGAGGCCATCTTGACCATCAACGCCGGCAGCAGGCCCACACGCTCGGCCAGCCCGGCACCGAGCACCAGCGCAAGAATAGCGCCCAGTGGGGCAAAACCGCTGAAGTTCTTGATCACGTTAGGCAAAAACCAGTGCAAGCCTTCAATGCTCAACAGGTTTTTCACCGCCACGGTGGAGCCGTCTGTCGGGTTAATCACGCTAACATCAAAGGCCGAAAGTGCGGCGGTAGCCAGCGCCAACGCCACAATCAAATAAATAAACAGCAAAAAAGGGTGCGGGACCTTATTCCCGACCTTCTCAACCCAGCCATAGAGCTTCCCGGTGGGGGAAGGCGACGGTATGGATGACATACTCATGGGCATTCCTCAGTCGTCGTTGTGTTGGTTGTTATGTTGTTGTGTTGGTTATTGTTTTATTATTTTAAAGGTGACGGTGTCACGTCTTGCGGGATCGGACAGCGATAGGGCCGCTCCGCCAGCTGCTGCGCCAGTTCTTGCTGACTGGCTTGCCGCAGCGCCGGGTCACTGAGCAGGCGAATGGCCGTTGCCCCCAGCACTTTCGCCGCCAGCAGCATGCCCTTGTGGGCAATGGCGGTTCGTCCCTGGCTCACCAGTTGCCAGCTGTGCAGCGGCGTCCCGATGGCAAAGCAGGGGCTGAAACACTGGGCGACCGGGGCTTTCCAGCTAACATCGCCCACGTCGGTTGATCCTGCCAGGATGTTGTCGGTCGCGCTCCAGGGGGCGACCTCGTCCGCCAGCAGGGTGTCGCGATGGCGACGGGCAAAAGATTTCCCCGCGTCACCGCCGGTTATGGCGATATTGTTCAGGCTATTGTTGCGGTCGTTTTCGCTGAGGGTCGCGCGGATCTCACTGGCGAACGCGCGATCCTGCTGACTCCAGGACGGGGTACCAAAGTGGCAGACCGCCTCATACATTGCCGCTTCCAGCGTGCGATTCGGCAGATAACCGGAACAGGCTTTTTCGAAGCGGCAGCTGACGGTGGTCTCGGTCATCAGCGCGGCGCCCTGTGCGATTTTTTCAATGCGCGCGTAGATCTGCTGAACATCGGCCATCTCAGGCGCGCGAATCAGATAGAGCACTTCCGCCTGCGCCTGCACAACGTTTGGTGAAATACCGCCGCTGTCGGTGATGGCGTAGTGGACGCGCGCTTTCTCGATGATGTGCTCGTTGAGGAAGTTAGTGCCGGTGGTCATCAGGGTGACGGCATCGAGGGCGCTGCGGCCAAGATGCGGCGAGTTGGCGGCATGCGCGGCGGTACCGCTGAAGCGCCAGGCCGCCTGAATGTTTGCCAGCGTGCTGGTGCTGAACATGCCGGCCCAGGCTTCGGGGTGCCACGTCAGGGCGGCATCCACATCGTCAAACAACCCCTCGCGAACCATAAAGGTCTTGCCGGAACCGCCTTCTTCGCCAGGGCAGCCGTAGAAACGCAGGGTGCCGCTGCCGCCGTGCTGTTGCAGCCAGTTTTTGCCCGCCACCGCGGCGGCGAAGGCGGCGGTGCCCAGCAGGTTATGACCACAGCCGTGGCCATTTTCACCCGGCGTGTCGCTGGCCTGATGCGCGCAGTGCGCCTGCTGACTCAGTCCCGCCAGCGCGTCATATTCACCCAGCAGGGCGATAACCGGTTTGCCGTGACCGACGCTGGCAATAAAGGCGTTGGGGATCCCGCCGGCGTCAAGGGTAAGCTGAAAACCTTCGGCTTCGAGCGCCGCCGCCAGCCGCCCGGCTGACCAGAACTCTTCAAAGCGTGTTTCCGGGTGATCCCAGATCTCATCGGCGATGGCGCTAAACTCAGCCGCGCGTGCATCGATGGTCTCATCGACAAAGCGATAGATATTCTCCATTACACACCTCGCGGCCAGGGAAAATTAAGGGCGGTGAGCGCTAAGGTTTCAACGGCCATGGCCATAACGCTCTCATCGAAATCGAACCGTTCGTTGTGGTGCCCGGCGCTGAGTTCGGTGCCAAAAATCATGTACGAGGCCAGGCCATGCTGTTCTTGCACTCTGGCCATCATCAGGGTGGCATCTTCCGACCCGGCCGGGGCGGCGATACGGTCGATGGCCTGCTCAACCCCCGGGGCCTGGGCGGCCTGTTCACGCAGATAGTTGACCCATGCTGGTGAAGGGACGCTGGAGGTGGCGGCTCCCATCAACCGGACGTTGACGCTGGCACCGTACATCGCCGCGGCACCGTCGATCACCGCCTGCGCCCGGTCGAAGACATACTGGTTGATGGCTTCAGTTTCACCGCGGGTTTCGACTTTGAGCAGTGCGCCGGAAGGGACCACATTGCGGCCGGTACCCGCCTGCATTACCCCGACGTTAACCCTTGAGGCACCGGCACTGTGTGGGGCGATAGCATGCAGGCCAATTACCGCCTGCGCGGCGGCAAGCAGGGCGTTACGACCGTCTTCCGGCTTGCCGCCCGCATGGGCCGCGACGCCGGTGAACTCAACGTCGAACTTGGTCGTCGCCATAAAATTATCACCGCCGCACACTACCGTGCCGACCGGCACGCCGGTGCCGATATGAATCGCGGTAAAGTAGTCAACGCCATCCAGTACGCCCGCTGCGACCATCGCCCGCGCCCCGCGGGTGCCTTCTTCGGCAGGCTGGAAGATCAGTTTAATCACGCCGTTTAGCTGGTCGGCATAGTGCTTCAGCACGTGGGCCAGCCCGAGGCCAATCGCGGTATGGCCATCATGCCCGCAGGCGTGCATCATCCCCTGATTGCAGGAGGCAAAATGCTCGCGGTACGGGCGGTGATGATCATCGGTTTGCTCATTCAGGTCGAGGGCGTCCATATCAACCCGGAAGGCCAGCGTCGGGCCAGGACGCCCGGTATCCAGAGTCGCGACCACCCCGGTGAAACCGCCTTCAAAGGCGCTGAGCCACGGCTCCGGCGCACCCTGCTGACGGGCGCGTAAAAATGCGCTGGCGAGGGTTGCCTCATCCGGCAATCCCATTCGACTTCCTGCATCGATAACATCCCGGCCCAGCGCCAGGTCATAGCCCAGCCGATGTAAGATCTCAGCGACTTTGCTGGCGGTACGAAACTCGAGCCAGCCGGACTCGGCATAGTGGTGTAAATCGCGACGCCATTGCGTCATTTCCGGCACCAGCTGGCGGATGTATTCATTGAGTAGCGGCATAACCAGGTCCTGTCATATTTAAAAATGTGATGTTGTTCACGGTGTGATAGCTTTTACTTATCACTGGCGGGTTTTTCGTCAGCACATTCTTACGTTGCCACAACAGTTTGCATTACAGTAGATGCCATTTTCTTCTGTTTGATAAACACTGGTTATCACCACGACGATGTCTTTTCAGATCAAATTTCATCAAATTCGCGCCTTCGTTGAGGTCGCCCGCCAGGGCAGCATTCGCGGTGCCAGCCGCACGCTGGCGCTGTCGCAACCGGCGCTGACCAAGGCGATTAAAGAGCTGGAAGAGGGGCTGTCGGCTCAGCTGTTCGTACGTCGCAGCCAGGGGGTATCGCTGACGGAGAATGGCGAAAGCTTCTATCAGCATGCCAGCCTGATTATCGAGGAGCTCCGGGCGGCGCAGGAGGATCTTCTGCAACGCCAGGGGGCGTTAACCGGGCAGATTAATATCGGCCTGGGCGCCAGCGTCGCACGTTCGCTGATGCCGTCGGTGATTTGCCGTTTCCATCAGCAGCACCCGCTGGTGAAGGTGCGGATCATGGAAGGTCAGCTGCTGTCGATGATCAACGAACTGCGTCAGGGCGAACTCGACTTCACCATCAATACCTACTATCCCGGCCCTTACGACCACGAATTCAGCTTTGAAAAGCTGTTTGAAAAACCGTTTGCGGTGTTCGCCCGGAGCGGGCATCCCGCGGCGCAGGCTACCTCCATCGATGAACTGCTGAACTATAGCTGGACCATGCCGACGCCGCGCGGCAGCTACTTTAAACAGCTCCAGGATCTGTTCAGCCACCGGGCGCAGATCCCCCACGTCGGCATCGTGTGCGAAACCTTCTCCTCGTGTATTAGCCTGGTGGTGCAGAGCGATTTTCTCAGCATTTTGCCGGTAGAGCTGGGAAGCGACCCGATGATAGCCGACAAGCTGGTGATGATTAACGTGCGTGAAACGTTGCCCAAAGCGACCTATTACCTGATCCAGCGGCGGGATATGTGCCAGACGCCGCTGACCGCATCGCTGATCACCCAGTTTCGTCGCCAGAGTCGTCACCAGTTTCCTGACTGAAGCGCTGCGGTTCACTTTGCCAGCGGTTGTCGACAAACGCATTGAGCAGTCAGGGCTCGGCGGCTATAGTAGCCCTCGGTAGTAGCCGGAGGAGTGATCATGAATCTTGACGACAAATCGCTATTTCTTGGCGCCATGGAAGATGTCCAGCCGCTGAAGCGCGGCAATGACGTGCACTGGCATCCCGAGCGCAATAGCCGCCCGGTGCAGCGTCTGGATATCCTGCAGCTGGATAACATGCTCACCACCGGTTATCTCGATATTGTGCCGCTGGCGACGCCGCTGGAATTTAAACGTGAAGGTCTGCAAAACGGCGTGCTGGACAAGCTGCGGCTGGGGAAATATAGCCAGCAGGCCAGCCTGAATCTGCTGCGCCAGCCGGTCGAGCAGTGCCGGCAAATGCTGTTTGCTTTTATCGTGCAGGCGCAAAAAGAAGCGTTGCGCAACGTGCTGATCGTCCACGGCAAAGGGCGGGAGGATAACGCCCACGCCAATATCGTTCGCAGCTACCTGGCGCGCTGGTTGGTCGAACTGCCTGAAGTTCAGGCGTTCTGCGTGGCCTCAGCGCACCATGGCGGCAGCGGGGCGTGCTATGTGGCGTTGCGCAAATCCGCCGAGGCGAAGCAGGAAACCTGGGAACGTCACGCCAAACGAAGCCGCTAGCGCAGTAACAGCGTCAGCTCCCGGGCCGCTTTTTGCAGCTCGGGCAACACCCGTTCCACCATCTCCCGGGTAGACACCTGCCCGGCATGCACCCCGACGTTGAGCGCCGCCTGAACCTGACCCTGCGGGTTGAACAGCGGCACCGCCAGCGACCGCAGCCCCATCTCCAGCTCCTGATCGTTGAGCGCATAACCCTGCTGGTGTACGCGCTTGAGCTCGGCACGCAGCTTATTCACCGAATCCACCGTCTGCGGGGTATAGCGAATCATCGTCACCCGCGCCAGCATATCATTCAGTTTCTCTTCCGGCTGATGGCTCAACAGCACCCGGCCCATTGAGGTGGCCCATGCCGGCAGGCGGCTGCCGATATCGAGGTCGATGGTCATGATCCGTGAGCTGGAGGCGCGGGCAATGTACAGAATATCGTCGCCGTCGAGGGTGGCGATAGAGCAGGACTCGTTAAGCATCTCGCTCAGGTGTTTGAGCACCGGCTGCGCTGAACGCGCCAGCGGCGTTGAGGCCAGCCACGCGTGACCGAGCGCCAGAATACGCGGGCGCAGCTGGAAATTCTTGCCATCTTCCGCGTAGACAAAGCCCAGTTTACCCAGGGTGTACAGACAGCGACGTACCGCGGCGCGCGGGATCCCGGTCTTCTGACTGATTTGCGAGATCGACAATACCGGGCGCTGCGGGGTAAAGGCCTGAATCACTTCCAGCCCGCGAGCCAGTGAGGCCATAAAGTTCGGATCGCCCTTAAACGGATCGCTATCGCCCGTCAGAACATCGTCTGGATGCTTCTCCATTTTCTTCTCCATATTTGCCATCGATCACATTCTTTCGCTAAAGATATACGATGTTCGATTATCGCACCATATTTCGATTATCGCCCTTGACCAACATCGTTAAGCGGGTCACATTTTGTGCGAACAACGCATATAAGTGCGATTACCGCACATAAAGGAGCGACCTGATGATTGATAAAAGCGTGTCGACGCTAAGCGATGCCATCGCCGGGATCCACGACGGCGCGACCATCATGATCGGCGGTTTTGGCCCCGCCGGTCAGCCAACGTATCTGATTGATGCCCTGATTGAACAGGGCGCCCGTGACCTCACCATTATTAACAACAACGCAGGCAACGGGGAAGTTGGTCTCGCGGCGTTGCTGAAGGCAGGACGAGTGAGAAAAATGGTGTGCTCGTTCCCGCGTCAGGTTGACTCACAGATTTTTGATGACCTGTACCGCCGCGGCAAAGTCGAACTGGAACTGGTCCCGCAGGGCAATTTGGCCGCCCGAATTCAGGCCGCCGGCGCCGGGCTGGGGGCAATTTTCACTCCGACCGGTTACGGCACGCCGCTGGCGGAAGGTAAAGAGACCCGCGAAATCGACGGCCGCCACTACGTGCTGGAGTATCCGATTAAGGCCGATTTTGCCCTGATCAAAGCCCATCAGGCGGACCGCTGGGGCAACCTGGTGTATCGCAAAGCGGCGCGTAACTTCGGGCCGATTATGGCGACCGCCGCCAAAACCACCATTGTGGAAGTGTCCGCACTGGTGGGGCTTGGTGATCTTGACCCGGAAAACGTCATCACCCCGGGGATTTTTGTTCAGCGTGTCTTCTCGCTGGAAAACCTGAACGTAGCACGACGCGCCTGAGGAGCCAGACATGCAAAAACTAACCCGCGATGAAATGGCCCAGCGAGTCGCTCGCGATATCCCGGAAGGGGCCTATGTCAACCTTGGCATCGGTTTACCTACCCGCATTGCCAACTACCTGCCGAGCGATAAAGAAGTATTCCTGCACAGCGAAAACGGCCTGCTGGGAATGGGCGCCCGCCCTGAGCCTGGCGAAGAAGATCCGGAGCTGATTAACGCCGGCAAAGAGTACGTGACGCTGCTTAAAGGCGGTTGCTTCTTCCATCATGGCGACTCCTTCGCCATGATGCGCGGCGGCCATCTCGATATCTGCGTCCTCGGCGCTTATCAGGTCTCTGCCACCGGCGATCTCGCCAACTGGAGCACCGGCGCCCCGGATTCGATTCCGGCGGTGGGCGGGGCGATGGATCTGGCTATCGGCGCGCGTCAGGTCTTCGTGATGATGGACCACCTGACCCGCGACGGCGAATGCAAACTGGTTGAACACTGCAGCTATCCGCTCACCGGCGTAGCCTGCGTCAGCCGGATTTACACCGACCTGGCGGTCATTGACATCACCCCAAGCGGACCGGTCGTCCGGGAAATTTTTAACGGTCTCTCGTTTGAGGAACTGCAGCGCATCACGCCGGTGACGCTGACGTTCGAACTTCTGGCAGAAAGCGCGTAAGGAACCTATGATGAATCAGGCATTTATCTGTGATGCGGTGCGTACACCGTTCGGTCGTTTTGGTGGTACCCTGGCGCCGGTGCGCGCGGATGATTTAGGCGCTTTACCGCTGAAAGCGCTGCTGGAACGCCATCCGGGACTCGATCCTGCGCGCATTGACGATGTGATCTACGGCTGTGCAAACCAGGCCGGGGAAGATAACCGCAACGTCGCGCGCATGGCGCTCCTGCTGGCTGGCTTACCGCAAACGGTGCCCGGCAGCACTATCAACCGTCTGTGCGGCTCCAGCCTTGATGCGATCGGCGTCGCAGCACGCGCCATCAAAAGCGGTGAAACTCAGCTGATGATTGCCGGCGGCGTAGAGAGTATGTCGCGGGCGCCTTTCGTGATGGGTAAGGCCGAAAATGCCTTCAGCCGCAACATGCGGATTGAAGACACCACCATCGGCTGGCGTTTCATTAACGCCCAGATGAAAGTGCTGTACGGCGTGGATTCGATGCCGGAGACCGCCGAAAACGTGGCGACCGATTTTGGCATCTCGCGTGCCGATCAGGATGCGTTTGCACTGCGCAGCCAGATGCGTACCGCGCAGGCGCAGGAAGCCGGGCGTTTCGGTGATGAATTGATTGCCGTCTCCATCCCCCAGCGTAAAGGCGAACCGTTGCTGTTTACCCGGGACGAGCATCCGCGCAGCACCACCGCTGAGGCGCTGGCGAAACTCAAAGGGGTGGTACGTCCGGACGGGTCGGTGACCGCCGGCAATGCTTCCGGGGTCAACGATGGTGCCTGTGCCTTGCTGCTGGCCAGCGAGCAGGCGCTCGCGGTTAACGACCTGCAACCGCTGGCGCGGGTGGTAGGGATTGCAACCGCAGGCGTGGCGCCGAGGATTATGGGCTTTGGCCCGGCACCGGCTGTGCGTAAGGTACTGGCGCAGACCGGACTGACGCTGGGCCAGATGGACGTGATTGAACTGAATGAAGCGTTCGCCGCTCAGGCCCTGGCCGTGACCCGCGATCTGGGGCTGCCGGATGATGCGGCGCACGTCAATCCCAACGGCGGCGCGATTGCTCTGGGTCATCCTTTAGGGGCATCTGGCGGGCGTCTGGCCATGACCGCGGCCTATCAGCTGCGTCGTACCGGTGGCCGCTATGCGCTGTGCACCATGTGTATCGGCGTCGGCCAGGGGATTGCGCTGATTATTGAACGAGTGTAAGGAGCGCGAATGAGCTTGTTGACCCCAATGTTGCGCGGCAGTCCGCTGACCGACTGGTTTAGCGACGCGCAGCGGGTACAGGGGATGCTGGATTTTGAGGCGGCGCTGGTCCGCGCGCAGGCCGCCTGCGGCATTGTGCCGGCGGCGGCGGTCGTCCCAATCGTCAACGCCTGCCAGCATACGCAGATCGATTTTTCTGCTCTGGGGCTGGCGGCGGCCAACGCCGGCAATCTGGCGATCCCGCTGGTAAAACAGCTGACGGCCAGGGTCAAAGCGCACGACGCCGAGGCCGCGCGCTATGTTCACTGGGGAGCCACCAGCCAGGATGCCATCGACAGCGGTCTGGTGCTACAGCTGCGCGGCGCGCTGGACGACACCGACCAGCTGCTTCAGCGGCTGATCGACGCTTTCGCTCAGCAGGCAGAGCGCTATCAACGCACCGTGATGCCCGGCCGGACCTGGATGCAGCACGCGCTGCCGGTGACCTTCGGCCTGAAGCTGGCGGGGACCCTGGACGCACTGCTGCGCTGGCAGCAGCGGCTGCGGGAGATGCGCCCGAGAGTGCTGGTGCTGCAGTTTGGCGGCGCGGCGGGCACGCTGGATTCGCTAAAAGCGGACGGTCCGCCGGTGGCGGAACAGCTGGCAACCCTGCTCCAGCTGGCGCTCCCGGACACGCCGTGGCACAGCCAGCGTGACCGGCTGCTGGAAGTTGGCGCCTGGTTCGCCGGCCTGTGCGGCACTCTCGGCAAATTTGCCAACGATTTCTCGTTACTGATGCAGACTGAAGTGGCGGAAGTGGGCGAGCCGGTAGCAGAAGGGCGCGGCGGTTCCTCCACCATGCCGCACAAGCGCAACCCGATCGCCTGCAGCGCCATTTTGACTGCCGCCCAGCGCACGCCCGGTCTGGTGGCGACGCTGTACGCCAGCCAGATCCAGCAACATGAGCGCGCGCTCGGCGGCTGGCAAGCGGAATGGGAGACCCTGCCGGAACTGCTGATGCTGGTCGGCGGCGCGCTGGCGCAGAGCGAGAGCCTGGTTCGCGACATGCAGGTATTCCCGCAGAAAATGCGTGCTGACCTCGATATCACCCACGGGTTGATTATGGCGGAAGCGGTGACCCTGGCGCTGGCGGCGTTTATCGGCAAAGCCGATGCCCACCACTGCATTGAGGCGCTGTGCCGGCGGGCAATCGACGAATCCCGCCCGTTGCTGACGCTGCTGGAGAACGACCCGCAGGTCAGCCAGCATCTCTCTACTTCCCGTTTAACGCAGCTGCTGGATCCGGCCACGGCCACCGGCAGCGCCGACTATTTTGTGCGCCAGGTGCTGGCGCGTTACAAGGAGCAACGGCATGAACCTTGATTATCAGCTGGACGGGCCGGAAGGCGCGCCGGTGATTGTGCTTTCGAACTCGCTGGGCACGACCCGCGATATGTGGCAGCCGCAGCTTGCGGCCTTAACACGCCAGTTCCGCGTGCTGCGCTACGATACCCACGGCCATGGTAAAACCAGCAAATCCGGCAAGGTGACGCTGGCGCAGCTCGGCGAGGATGTCATCGCGCTGCTCGACCAGCTTAATATCGCCAAAGCCTGGTTCTGCGGTATCTCCATGGGTGGCCTGACCGGGCTGTGGCTGGGACGCTTTGCGCCAGAACGTTTTTACGGTATCGCGGTGGCCAACACCGCGGCACGCATTGGCGATCAGGCCGGCTGGCTCTCCCGGGCCCGGGCCGTGCGTCAGGAAGGGATGGACGTGGTGGCGGCGGGAGCGGCGGACCGTTGGTTCACCGAACGCTTCCGGCAGCGCGCGCCGGAGGTGGTGGAGGCGCTGTGTCATCAGCTGACCCACAGCAACGCCGAAGGCTACGCCGAGTGTTGTGAAGCGCTGGCCGGCGCGGACCTGCGGGGCGAAGTCGGGCAAATCAGCATACCGACGCTGATTATCGCCGGAGAAAGTGACCCTGTCACAACCGTGGCGGACGCCAACTTCCTGCGTCAGCAAATCCCGGCATCGCAGGTGGTGGTGGTCGCGGCATCGCACCTCTCCAATATCGAATCGCCAGCCGAGTTTACCGCCGCGCTGCTGGGCTTCTTTCAGGGAGAGCAGCATGGATGATAAGTCGCGTTATGAGCAGGGTATGAAGGTGCGGCGCAAAGTGCTGGGCGATGCCCACGTTGACCGCACGCTGCACAATCTGACCCCGCTCAATGAAGAGTTTCAGGACTTCATTACCCGCTATGCGTGGGGCGAAACCTGGACCCGGCCCGGTCTGGACCATCACACCCGCAGCATGATTACCATCGCGATGTTGATTGCTCTTAACCGCGAGGCGGAACTGAAAATGCACCTGCGGGCCGCGTTTAACAACGGCGTCACCCGCGATGAGCTGAAAGAGTTGATTATGCACTCGGCGCTCTACTGCGGCCTGCCGGCGGCCAATGCCACCCTGCATCTGGCGCAGCAGGTGTTTGATGAGCTGGACGCTAAAACGGCTTAGAGCCTATCCCATCAGGCTATTTTATTTGCCATTTTGGTCCTGGGCAGTGCTCACCATCCTCACGTACTGCGTGTACGCTCCGGTGGTTCCGCGCTGTCCGTGGCCAAACTGGCTGCAACAATCTACGCCTACTGAGATAGGCTCTTAATCCTGAAGGTGCTGGCCGGTCGCAATATGCGAGCCGGCCAGCACGGGCGTTACACTGATTTCACATCATCTTGCTGCGGCGCTAACGCTGGTGCGGCATACCAGTCCTCTTTGGCGACCACGACCGACCCCTTCGGCTGCATCACAAAGTTCGGCGACATGATCTGGACGCCAAATTCATTGAAGACATCCTGAATATTGCTGTGCAGCGCGTTACGTCCGTCGGACAGCGAGGTGTCCTCCAGTAGCCTGACCTGCAGTTCATAAGAGACATACCAGTCCATCAGACCCAGCTGGCGGACCAGCGGCGGCTGGCGGTGATCGATGCCCGAGGCACGATGTGCCGCAAGTTCGAGCATGGCCTGCACCTGACGCCACGGCGTGTCATAGCCGATGGTCACGCCGGTGGTAAGGTTAACGCCGTTGCCGTCGGTGTCGTTGTTTGGCACGCTGAGATTGGTGATTTTTCCGCTGACGACCACCGCATTCGGCACCGTCACCACATAGTTTTCCCGGGTGATGATTTTGGTCGCCAGCATCCCGATTTCACTGACTTTGCCCTCGTTATCGGCAATGCGGATAACGTCCCCTTTGTGCAGCGCACGGGAATATATCAGCACCAGTCCGCTCATGGCGTGGTTCATGACGCCAGCGGAACCGAGGGTTAACATCAGGCCGAAAAAGACGCTAATCCCCTTAAACGCCAGCGAGTTGGCGCCGGGAAGGAATGGATAGGCCGCCGACAGGGCGAAGAGCCAGATCATCACCGAGATCAGCTTGCGGGTCGCACCGACGGTTTCCGGGTGCAGGCCGGGAATATGCAAGCGCCCGGCCTCCACCTGGCTCAGCAGCAGTTTGACCAGGCGGATAATAAACCAGGTGATCAGCAGGATTATCAGCACGATTATCAGGCCTGGCAGGGCGGAGGCAATGGACAGAGCAATTTCCTGCAGCACGCCCACCGACCAGTCACCGAGCGATTCACTCCACACCCGGGTCCAGGGAAACAGACCAAACGCCCAACTCAGCCAGGCGTACAGCGCGAGGATGCCCAGCAGAATCATCAGCAGGGCATACAGCTTGGTTTCGATATTGCCAAGGAAGCGTCGCCAGCCTTGCGGGATCCAGCTGCGCTTTTCAAGGATCCGCAAATGAAAGAAGCGGCGTACCCGACGCCATGAGCGCCAGGCTGCGTAGTAGATCGCAGCCAGCACCAGCGTGCTGACCACAACCTTTACGATTGCCAGTGCCAGATAGGTTTTGTTGTACTGTTCACGCAGCGAGTGGCGCTGTGCTTCCATTCGGGCCAGTACGCGCTGCGCCGCCTGGTCAAGCGTCAGGTCATCACCCTCATCAAGGTCTGCCTGGCTCAACATCATCACCGGCTTGCCGTTCATCAGAAACAAACGCCCCGGCTGGTTATAGCGCGTAACAGGAACCACCTGCAGCGGCTGGCTGATATCGGCTTCGGTGAAGTCGCGCAGAATATTGCGGATCCGCAGCACGCGCTCTTCGGGTGTGGTCTGGCCGAAAGTGGCTTGCAGCATCACAATTGGCTGGTGGAAGATTTTTACCGTACGGGCATCTTCGCGTGGGGTAGGCTGCTGGCGGGGTTCTGCTGCCGACAGCGGGAAGGCCAGGCACAGTGAAAGCCATGCCAATAATAACACCGGTATCCTGTTCATACGCTGCACCCAAAAATAGAAAATTATTGTTATTTTTCAGTCGGTCAACGCCACACGCTGAGCAGACTCTGATTTGAGCATAGACCAGCGATAAGCGAATACAAGCGCGGGCAGAAAAGGGGCCAGAGGTTAGAGGGGGGCGCCTGGTGAAGCGATCCGCACCGGGGCGGACTGACAAAATGTGCGATCTTCTTGACGTTACGTTGACAAACAGTTGCCTGGTCAGTAGTTTCATTTGTAATTACTGACCAGGCAAATATCATGAGTAACCATCCGGGTATTATTAACAATAAATTTCACTTAGGTTTGCTCATTCATCTGGCAAACCAGTTCAAAGACCAACTGATTAACCAGCACTTCTCCGGTATGGATATTACCGCCGCGCAGTTCAAGGTTTTGATCAGTATCTACAAAGGCTTTAACAGCCCGGTTGAGATCAGCAAAAACCTGGTGATGGACGCGGGTGCCATGAGCCGGATGGTCGATCGCATGGTCAAGCGCGATCTCATCAGCCGAAGTGTGAATCCGCAGGATAAACGCCAGGTGATTCTGGCCTTGACCGACAAAGGACTGCTGATCTGCGAGCGCTTTGTCAATGAAGCGCTGGTGTCGATCATCAGCGACCTCACCGCCCGACTGACTCCCGATGAATCCCGCCAACTGGTTGCGCTAATGACAAAAATGCTGCCGGACGAGATCGTCGCCCCTCATCGCTAATGAATTAAAAAAGGTCCAGACAGATGGAAACCACCGCTGCACAACAGGCCGAGCGCGGCAGTAAGCGCAAACGCAACTTTATTATTTTACTCATTATTCTGCTGCTCGCGGCAGGGGGAAGCCTGGCGTGGTATCTGCTGTATGCCCGTTACTATGAGTCCACCGATGATGCCTATGTTAATGGCAACCAGGTCACGCTGACGCCGCAAATTGGCGGGACCGTCACCCAGGTAACGGTAGACGAAGGCGACTTCGTGGAAAAAGGCCAGCCGCTGGTGCTGCTTGACCCGAGTGATACCGCCATTGCGCTGCAGCAGGCCGAGGCCAATCTGGCCAATACGGTACGCCAGGTACGCGGGCTGTACAGTACCGCCGATAACTATCGGGCGCAGGTGGCAGCGAAAAAAGTGGCCCTGCAGACGGCGCAAAATGACTACGCGCGTCGGCAGAAAATCTTCCAGAGCGGGGCGATTGCGGCCGAGGACCTGTCGCACTACCGCGATGCGGTCACCAGCGCGCAGAGCGATCTGCTGGCGGCGCAGGAGGCATTACGTACCAATATCGCGATGGTCGATGATACCGTTATCGACAGCCATCCGGAAATTAAAAGCGCGGTGGCCACGCTACGCCAACGCTATCTGGAGAATTCGCGCAGCACCATTGTTGCTCCGGTCAGCGGTTATGTGGCGAAGCGAGCGGTGCAGCTTGGGATGCGTGTCGATTCGGGGACCACGCTGATGGCTATCGTGCCGCTGAACGAAGTCTGGGTGGATGCCAACTTCAAAGAGAGCCAGATGAAGGCGATGCGTCTGGGGCAGAAAGTGACCCTCAGCGCCGATCTGTACGGCGATGACGTGACCTACCACGGCACCATTGAAAGCCTGGGGATTGGTACCGGTAGCGCCTTCTCGCTGTTGCCTGCGCAGAACGCCAGCGGGAACTGGATCAAAATCGTCCAGCGTCTGCCGGTACGCATCACCCTGGATCCTCATGATATGCAGAAACACCCGCTGCGCGTGGGATTGTCGATGAACGTCAGTGTCGACATTCGCGATGGCCAGGGACATCTGCTGCCGCAGCAAACCGTTAGCACCCCGCGTTTCACCACGGATGTGTATCAAAACCCGCTGGAGGAAGCGGACAAACTGGTGGCTAAAATCCTTCATGACAACAGCAAAACGGTAGCCGCAGGCAGCCGTTAAGAGAGACGTTATGCAAGATAAGGCCGCCTTTACACCGCCCAATATGTGGCTGGCGGTGCTCGCGCTGTCGCTGGCCACCTTTATGCAGGTGCTGGACTCCACCATCGCCAACGTGGCGCTGCCGACGATTGCCGGTAACCTTGGCGTCAGCGCCGATCAGGGCACCTGGGTCATCACCTCGTTTGCGGTGTGTAACGCCATTGCGTTACCGCTGACCGGGTGGTTTACGCGCCGTTTCGGTCAGTTAAAGCTGTTTATCGGCTCGGTGATGATGTTTACCCTGACCTCGTTTCTGTGCGGCTTTGCCCACAGCATGACCGAGCTGATTATTTTCCGGGCGCTGCAGGGCTTCTTTGCCGGGCCAATGTTTCCGATGTGTCAGACGCTGCTGCTGGTGATTTTTCCGCCGAGCAAACGCAGTATGGCGCTGGCGTTGCTGTCGATGGTCACGGTGGTGGCGCCGATTGTTGGACCGATCACCGGCGGCTGGATCACCGATAATTACTCCTGGCCGTGGATCTTCTATATCAACGTGCCCATCGGTATCTTCGCCACCATTGTGGTCTGGACCCAGATGCGCGCCCGCGAAGAAACCACCAGCCATGCCCCGATCGATTACATCGGTATCGGGTTGCTGGTGCTGGGCGTGGGTCTGCTGCAGGTGGTGCTGGATAAGGGCAACGATCTCGACTGGTTCGCGTCTTCGCACATCATTGTGATGTCGACGATTTCGGCCATCTCGCTGGTCTCCTTTGTGATTTGGGAACTGGGGGAGCGTCACCCGATCGTCAACCTGCGCTTGTTTAAAGACCGTAACTTCGCCGTCGGTACCCTGGCGCTGACTTTGGGGTACGCCGCTTTCTTTGCGATCAACATTATTCTGCCGCAGTGGTTGCAAACGCAGATGGGCTATACGGCTATTTGGGCCGGTCTGGCCGCGGCGCCGATGGGGATCCTGCCGCTGATGATGACCCCGATTATTGGCCGCTACGCCAACAAGTTCGATCTGCGGATTCTGGCTTCGCTGTCATTTTTGACCATGGGGGCATCCTGCCTTATCCGGGCGCAGTTCAATACCGATGTTGATTTCCGCACTATTGCCGAAGTGCAGTTGTTTATGGGGATCGGCGTGGCGTTCTTCTTTATGCCGATTACCACCATCGTGCTGTCAAACCTCAACGGCGCGGAAGTGGCGGAGGGGTCGGGGCTGGCGACGTTTTTCCGCGTGCTGGGCGGTTCTTTCGCCTCGTCGCTGACGACCTGGATCTGGTCGCGGCGCGAGGTGTTTCATCATGCCAACCTGACGGAGAGCGTGTCTGTCTATAATCCGGGGGCGGTGGAGTATGTTGAAAAAATGGGGGGGGCGACGCAGCAGCATATGGCGCTGATTGATAAAACTATTGAGCAGCAGGCCTACATGATGTCGACCATCGATTACTTCTGGGTGTTGGGCTGGGGCTTTATGGTGTTGATTGCGGTGATCTGGTTTGCGCGTCCACCGTTTAGCCGTGCCGGGGCGCCAGGGGCACCTTCTGCTGGCCATTAGGGGTTCAGTTGTAGGGTGCAAAAAAGCCGTAACGCAAAACGTTACGGCTTTTCATTAGGTTAGTCAGCCACAATTAGCGCTGAGAACACCCTGAACACTGTTTGTTCTGAATCTGCTGGAAGAAGTCGTTGCCTTTGTCATCCACAAGGATGAACGCCGGGAAGTTTTCTACTTCGATTTTCCAGATAGCTTCCATCCCCAGTTCCGGGTAGGCCACGCACTCGAGGCTCTTAATACTCTGCTGCGCCAGTACTGCCGCCGGGCCGCCGATGCTGCCGAGGTAGAAACCGCCGTGCTGGTGGCAGGCATCGGTCACCTGCTGGCTGCGGTTGCCTTTTGCCAGCATCACCATGCTGGCGCCGTGAGACTGCAGCAGATCGACATAAGAATCCATCCGTCCGGCGGTGGTCGGGCCGAGAGAGCCTGAAGCATAGCCTTCCGGGGTTTTGGCCGGGCCAGCGTAGTAGATCGGGTGATCTTTAACGTACTGCGGCAGCTCTTCACCGTTATCCAGCAGTTCTTTCAGCTTCGCATGCGCCATATCGCGCGCCACGATAATGGTGCCGTTGAGGGTCAGACGGGTAGAGACCGGATGGGCGGAAAGCTGGGCCAGAATGTCGCTCATCGGCTGATTGAGATTAATACTGACAACCTTGCCTTCACCTTGCTCACGCAACGCTTCCGGAATGTACTGCCCCGGGTTGCTCTCCAGTTTTTCAATCCAAATCCCATCGCGGTTTATTTTCGCTTTGATATTACGGTCCGCAGAGCAGGAAACACCCATCCCGACCGGGCAGGAGGCCCCGTGGCGCGGCAGACGGATCACCCGGATATCGTGGGCGAAGTATTTACCGCCGAATTGTGCGCCAAGGCCGAGGTTCTGGGCTTCCAGCAGCAGTTCTTGCTCCAACTTAACGTCGCGGAACGCCTGACCGTGTTCGTTCCCTTCGGTCGGCAGGCCATCGTAGTAGCGGGTCGAGGCCAGCTTGACGGTTTTCAGGGTTGATTCCGCTGACGTCCCGCCGATGACAAAGGCGATATGGTACGGCGGACAGGCGGCGGTCCCGAGGGTGCGCATCTTCTCAACCAGGTAGTTTTTCAGCTTCGCCGGGGTGATCAGCGCTTTGGTTTCCTGATACAGATAGGTTTTGTTGGCGGAACCGCCACCTTTGGCCATGCACAGGAACTTATACTCATCGCCGTCAACGCTATAGAGGTCGATTTGCGCCGGTAGGTTGGTGCCGGTATTGACCTCTTTGTACATATCCAGCGCGGCATTCTGCGAGTAGCGCAGGTTATCTTCGGTATAAGTGTTGTACACGCCGCGGGCCAGCGCCGCTTCGTCACCACCGCCGGTCCATACGCGCTGACCTTTTTTACCCATGATAATCGCGGTGCCGGTATCCTGGCAGGTCGGCAGTACGCCTTTCGCGGCGATTTCCGAGTTGCGCAGGAACTGCAGGGCGACATATTTATCGTTTTCGCTGGCCTGCGGGTCGAGCAGGATCGCCGCGACCTGACGCTGGTGAGAGACACGCAGCATAAACGCCGCGTCATGGAAAGCCTGCTGGGCCAGCAAGGTTAAGGCTTCAGGTTCAACCTTGAGGATCTGCTGGCCTTCAAATTCGGCCAGCGAAACATGCTCTTTGCTCAGCAGATAATAGTCAGTGTCATCTTTCGCCAGCGGAAAGGCTTCCTGATAAACAAACGGTTTAGTCGACATTGCATAGCTCCCTAAGAGTAAAACCGCCGGAGGTGAGCCCCCGGCGGTTATGAATCAGAACATCATGGACATCCACGGATAGCCAATCAGCAGCAGGGCGGCCAGGAAGATGGCGCCGAAGATGGTGCCGAGGCGCCAGTAATCTTTGGTCGGCAGATAGCCGCTGCCGTAGTAAATCGGGCTGGGGCCGGTACCGTACGGAGTGATGATGCCCATCACACCCAGCGAGGTGACCAGCAGCAGGACAAACACCTGCATGTTCATGCCCGGGATGGTTGAGGCGATAGTCAGCATCGCCGGCAGCAGCGCCGTGGTGTGGGCAGTGGTGCTGGCAAACAGGTAGTGCAACAGGTAGAAGGCTAACAGCAGCACAATGGTTGCCACACCCGGCGAGATACCGCTCATCAGCGCGCCGCCTTCTTTACCCAGCCAGGCGATAAACCCGGTAGAGGAGAGGCCGTCCGCTAGCGCCACCAGGGTGGCGAACCACACGAAGGTGTTCCACGCGGCTTTGTTATTGGTGATATCGCTCCACGACAGCACACCGGTCCACAGCATCAATACAATCACCAGCAGGGCGGCCAGAGCCGGTTCAATCCATTCGGCGGCGAAGATCCACATCGCTAATGCGAAGCAGACAAACACCAGCAGCAGGATCTCATTGCGCGACAGTTTGCCCAGTTTTTCCAGTTCACGAGCGGCCCACAGCGGGACTTCGTTATTGATTTTGACTTCTGGTGGGTAAAACCAGTAGGCCAGCAGCGGCATGGTCAGAATCAGCAGGATCCCCAGCGGCAGGAAGGCGATGAACCAGGTGCCCCAGGAGATATTAATACCGACGATGCTTTTGACTAACGCCAGGGCCAGCAGGTTTGGCGCCAGCGCGGAAAGGAACATTGAACTGGTGATACAGGCGGCGGTAATGGCCACCCACATCAGATAAGAACCAATGCGGCGGGCGCTGGGGTCATTCGGTTTTGAACCGTACAGCGGTGGCAGGTTGGCGATAATCGGGTAGATGGTCCCGCCGCTACGCGCGGTATTGGACGGGGTGAACGGTGCCAGCAGCAGGTCTGCGAAGGTAATGGCGTAACCCAGCGTCAGGCTGCGACGGCCGAGATATTTCACCAGAATCAGCGCCAGACGGCGGCCGAACTGGGTTTTATCGTAGCCCGCAGCGAACATAAAGGCGCCGAAAATCAGCCATACGGTAGAGTTACCAAAGCCGCTCACCGCCCATTTAAACGAGGCGCCGGCGAGTTTGAATTTCGGGTCGGCTAACTGTGCCGGATTGAAGAGCAGCCACTGGCTGCACAGGGCGATAACCACCACCCCGGTGATGCCGATCACGGCACCCGGCAGGGGTTCGAAAATCAGTCCGACGATAACGCCAACGAAGATAGCAAAGTAATGCCATGCATAAGGCGGTAGCCCGTCAGGCACCGGCACAAAGAGTAAAAGGACTGCAACAATAATGGGCAGGGCCATCATCAGCAGACGGTTTTTATTTGCCGCTTTCGGACTGGCGGCACCGGCAGGCGGTATAGTTGTCTGTTTCTCTTTCATAATGAGTATCTGCGAGTAGTTGAAAATACGGTTTCGTCGCGCCATAACCATTGCTTTCTTTAATTTCAAAAGTTTCTTTAGTTATTAATCGTTGGTTCTGGTTTGGCTGTTGACGGTTATTTAACGCGTTTTATTGGGCGTTAAATTAAATCTGTCGGTTATTTATATATTGCGCTTTGGCGTGTCGTTGCAATTGATCGAGATCAATAAATGCTGTCTGTGGAACTGTTTTTTTATTTTCATAATAACCCTGTTGGGTGAGGTTTTTATTTGTTTAAAATACCGCTTATTGTTAATTTTTTGCAGAAGTGGAAAACAAAAGCTATCGATTGCGTGATTGTATTTTGTTGATTTTATTGGTGTTTAAGTTGTTTTTATTATGTTTTTATTTTTAACAAACGTGTCCATTGTGTTATCAGTTTTATGTTTTTTGTGAATGTAATATTTGCAATTAATAATACAATGGAGGTAGTGATGTTATTCGAGGTATTAAATAGTTTTTTAACTAACGTAATTAGTTTGGTAACTAAAAATAGCGTTATATTATTAGCATGACAACAGGAATTAAAAAACAGAACCAAAAACAATTCCGTCACCCAATTCGAATTATCAATATTTAAGATCTGGAGTATTAATATGACCAGTAACTCACGTATATTGCGTCCTTTTACCTTACCGAACGGGACTGAACTGAAAAACCGTTTGCTAATGGCACCGATGACAACTTGTACCGGCTATTTTGACGGCAGCGTCACCAGCGAACTGGTGGAGTACTATCGTGCGCGTGCCGGTAGCATCGGGACCATTATCGTTGAGTGCTGTTTTATCGATAACTACGGCCTGGCTTTCCCCGGTGCGATTGGCATCGACAACGATGAGAAAATCGCCGGCCTGGCTAAAATTGCGCAAGCCATCCAGGCTGAAGGGTCAAAAGCGATTCTGCAGATCTATCACGGCGGGCGCATGGTTGACCCGCAGCTGATTGGCGGTCGTCAGCCGGTGGCGCCAAGCGCGTTGGCCGCACCGCGTGACGGTGCCGCGATGCCGCGCGCGCTGAGCGCGGACGAAGTCACCGGCATGATCGGCAAGTTTGGCGACGGCGTACGTCGGGCCATTCAGGCCGGTTTTGATGGCGTGGAAATCCACGGGGCCAACACCTACCTGATTCAGCAATTCTATTCCCCTAACTCCAACCAGCGCGATGACGAGTGGGGCGGCAGCCGCGACAATCGCGCCCGTTTCCCGTTGGCGGTGCTGGATATCACCCGCAAAATGGCCAGTCAGTACGCTGATGACGCTTTTATTATCGGCTACCGCTTCTCGCCGGAAGAGCTCGAAGAGCCGGGCATCCGTTTTGACGACACCATGTACCTGCTGGAAAAACTGGCGGCACGCGGTCTCGACTATCTGCACTTCTCGGTGGGGGCGTCGCTGCGACCATCTATTGTCGACACCAGCGACCCAACGCCGCTGATTGAAAAATACTGCGCGCTGCGCTCTGAAACCCTGGCGCAGATCCCGGTGATGGGCGTGGGCGGCGTGGTCAACGCAGCTGACGCCGAGCAGGGGCTGGATCACGGCTACGATCTGATCGCCGTGGGCCGTGCCTGCATCGCCTATCCGGACTGGGCGGCGCGGATTGCCGCCGACGAAAACCTCGAACTGTTTATCGACAGCACCCAGCGTGAAGCCCTCCATATTCCGGAACCGCTGTGGCGTTTCTCGCTAGTGGAAGCGATGATCCGCGATATGAGCATGGGAGACGCGAAATTTAAACCCGGCCTGTTCGTTGAAACCGTTCAGGACGATGCGAACGAGCTGGTGATCAACGTCAGCCTCGAAAACGACCGCATTGCCGATATTGCCCTGGCCGCCGGCCCGGCGCAGACCGTTGAGTTCACCACCAGTTTCGAAGAGATCCGCGAACGTATTCTGACCGCTAATACCCCGCACGTGGACGCCATTTCCGGCGCCACCAGCCAGAGCGAAGCGGTGAAAAAAGCGGTATCGAAAGCGATGCTGAAATCCAGCAAAGCGCTGGCGCTGGAAGAAGGCGGTGAAGATCTGACCCCGAAAAGCTACGACGTGGTGGTGGTGGGTAGCGGCGGTGCCGGTCTGGCCGCGGCTATTCAGGCACACGATGAAGGCGCCAGCGTGCTGATCGTCGAAAAAATGCCGACCATCGGTGGGAACACCATCAAGGCGTCTGCCGGGATGAACGCCGCCGAGACGCGTTTCCAGCGGGTGAAAGGGATTGAAGACAGCAAAGAGCTGTTCTACCAGGAAACTTTAAAAGGCGGTCAGAACAAAAATAACCCGCAGCTGCTGCGTCGCTTTGTTGAAAACGCGCCGGAAGCTATCGAATGGCTGGCTCGTCGCGGGATTATGCTCAACGATATTACCACTACCGGCGGTATGAGCATCGACCGTACCCACCGTCCGCGTGACGGATCGGCGGTTGGTGGCTATTTGATTAGCGGCCTGGTGCGCAATATCAATAAACGCGGCATCGACGTGATGCTCGACACCGCGGTGGAAGAGATCCTGATGGATGACCAGCAGGTCAGCGGCGTACGTCTGCTCAATGATGAGCAGGAGAGCATCGTGGTGCAGACCCGGAGCATCGTGGTCGCCACCGGCGGCTTCAGCGCCAACAGCGCGATGGTGGTGAAATACCGCCCGGATCTGGCCGGTTTTGTCACTACTAACCATAAAGGGGCGACCGGTGGCGGTATCGCGCTGCTGGAGCGTATCGGCGCCGGCACCGTGGATATGGGCGAAATCCAGATTCACCCAACCGTTGAGCAGAATACCTCGTATCTGATTTCCGAATCCATTCGCGGCGGCGGGGCGATTCTGGTCAATCAGCAGGGGAATCGCTTCTTCAACGAAATGTCGACCCGCGATAAAGTCTCCGCCGCGATCATCGCGCTGCCGGAACACTACGCCTACATTGTCTTCGACGAACATGTCCGGGCAAAAAACAAAGCGGCCGACGAGTATATCGCCAAAGGGCTGGTGACCAGCGCCAGCTCGCCGCGTGAACTGGCGGAGAAACTGGGGATGGATTACCATGCCTTCCTCGCCACCCTTGAGCGCTACAATGGTTATGTTGAACAGCAGCATGATCAGGAGTTTGGCCGGACCACCGCACTGCGCGCGCCGGTCAACGAAGGGCCGTTCCATGCGATCCGTATCGCACCGGGGGTTCACCACACCATGGGCGGCGTGACCATTAACACCGACACCGCGGTACTGGACAGCGCGCATCAACCGATTGCCGGTGCCTACGCG
Source organism: Klebsiella sp. B345 (assembly GCF_051131735.1). Taxonomy (NCBI): domain Bacteria; kingdom Pseudomonadati; phylum Pseudomonadota; class Gammaproteobacteria; order Enterobacterales; family Enterobacteriaceae; genus Klebsiella; species Klebsiella sp. B345. The sequence goes on along the minus strand of NZ_CP180443.1, from coordinate 643,816 downwards.
GCCGGTGAAGTGGTTGGCGGCATTCACGGTGGCAACCGCATCGGCGGCAACGCCGTGGCCGATATTATTATCTTTGGCACCCTGGCGGGCCACCAGGCGGCAAAACGCGCCAGAGGCTAACGCTCAGTGATGACAGGCCGGGTCCGCCCGGCGTTTTCCCCGGCGGCGCGCTGCCTGCCGGGTGACACAGAGGAGCTGCAACCATGTCAGGTGACCCGCGTATCTATAGCTACTCCGCCGTGCTGATGGGCTCTCCCATCCTGCTGAAACTTTTCTCCCACGATGAAGCCCTGGCCTCCCGCACTTTCCAACTGATTAAACACTACGAAGATCTGTTCACTGTTAACCGCGCGTCATCGCAGGTGATGGCGATTAACCATGCCGCCGGTCGTCAGCCGGTCAGCGTCAGCCGCCCGGTTTACCAGCTGATTAAATGCGCCAAAGCCGCCAGCATGGTGCAGGAGAGCGCGTTTAATCTGGCGATCGGTCCGCTGGTGAAGCTATGGCGGATTGGCTTTCAGGGCGATCGCGTGCCGGCGGCGGACGAGATCGCAGCCCGGCTGCCGCTGACCCGCCCACAGGATGTGATCCTCGATGATGCGGCCGGCAGCGTGTTTCTTGCCCGACACGGCATGGAGATTGACCTTGGCGCGATTGCCAAAGGCTATATCGCCGACCGCGTCCGCGACGATCTGCAGCGACAGGGCGTGCGCGCGGCGCTGATTAATCTCGGTGGCAATGTGCACACCCTCGGCGAGTGGTCAATTGGCCTGAAAAAGCCGTTTGCCCCGGCCGATACGCTGGTCGGCAGCCTCGACGTGAACGGTCAATCGGTGGTGACTTCCGGGACCTACGAACGTTATTTCGAGCAGGACGGGCGCCGTTGGCACCATATTCTTGACCCGCGCAGCGGCTATCCGCTGGATAACGAACTGGAGAGCGTGACGATTATTTCGGACGACTCGCTCGACGGCGATATCTGGACCACCTTGATCTACGGCCTTGGTGTCGAGAAAGGCTGTGCGGCGCTGCGTCATCGTGACGATATCGAGGCGATTTTCGTCACCAAAAATCGCGAGGTGATCCTCTCATCGCAGCGCCGTTTTCGTTTCCACCTGCTGGACGACGGCTACCGGCTTATTGACTGTACTGCTTGAGCAGACTGTACTGCTCGGCCACCAGCCGATAGCGGTAGACCGGACGCCCGGTGGCGCCGTAGTGAATGCTGGTATACAGAATATTGATTTGCGCCAGCCAGATCAGGTACTTCCGGCAGGAGACGCGGGAAATATTGACCGCCACCGCCAGCTCATCGGTTGAAAACTCGGTGCCCGGATGGGCGTCAATCCACTGGCACAGCGTGCGCAGCGTCTGGGCGGTCAGGCCCTTTGGCAGCTTCCGCGCATCGCTGGCTTCCGGCGTGCTGCCGTGCAGCAGGCGGTCCACATCGGCCTGTTCATAATAGGGCTGCCCGGTCATCAGTTTGCGTTTTTCACGCCACGCGGTGAGAGCCTCTTCGAAACGCGGGAACTGGAACGGCTTGATCAGATAATCGACCACCCCGTAGTGCATCGAGGTTTGCACGGTGGCCGCATCGGCGGCGGAAGTAATCATAATCACGTCGATAGGGCGGCCGGAAGCACGAATGGTCGGCAGCAGATCCAGCCCGCTGTCGTGCTGCATGTAGACATCCAGTAGCACCAGATCGATCTCCAGTTCGCTATCGTTAACCATCTCCTGGGCTTTACTCAGCGTAGACGCCGTGCCACAGCAACGGAAGCCGGAAATTCTCGCCACATACAGGCGGTTCAGTTCGGCGACCATGGCATCATCGTCAACAATTAATACATTTATCACGTACGTTTCCTTTTACTATCCCAGGGAAGATGAACAAAAAATTGGGTAAACACGCCAGGTTCTGACTCGACGGCAAGCGTACCGCCCAGTTCACGTAGCTGCTGGCTGGCGAGAAACAGGCCGACGCCGCGGTTCTCACCCTTGGTAGAAAATCCTTTGTTAAAGATGGCGTCAATATTCGCGGCCGGGATCCCCGGACCGTCATCACTCACTTCGCCACTTAACCAGCCATTCTGATAGTGCAGCAACAGGCCCACTTCGCCCTCGCTCTGACCGCTCATGGCGTCCAGCGCATTCTCAATGAGATTCCCCAGCACCGTGACCAGCACGGTGACCTGTTTTTCATTGGGGCAATCGGGCACCAGGCTCTCTTCCGCCAGATGCAGGCTGAAGCCGCGCTCTTTCGCGCGCTGAATTTTACCAATCAAAAAGCCCGCCACCACCGGTGATTTAATGCGGTGTTGAATTTCACCAATGTCTGCCTGATAAGTATGGGCGGTTTGCAGCACATATTCCTCCAGCTTGCCGTAGCTCTTCATATTGAGCAGGCCGAGGATCACGTGCAGCTTATTCATAAATTCGTGGGAAGTGGTGCGCAGGGCATCGACATAGTTAACCATCCCGTCGAGACGCTGCACCAACTGGCTCATCTCGGTTTTATCGCGGAAGGTGCTGATGGCGCCGACGATAGCATTCTGGCTGCGTACCGGGACGGTGTTACTGATCAGCAGCAGGCCGTTGCAACCCAGCTCGCGGTCATAAATTGGCTCGCCGGTTTTCAGCACCGTCTGTAGATCGGCGAGCAGCGGGGTATGATCGATCTGCTGCTCCGGGCCGCTCAGCAGGATCTTGCTGGCGGCGGGGTTGATCAGGTTGACGTGTCCTTCAGCATCAACCGCCACCACACCTTCTTTTAGCGAATGAAGCATCGCCTGGCGTTGCTGGAACTGGGTGGAGATCTCGTGCGGCTCCAGCCCCAGCAGCACCCGTTTAAGGCCGCGCACCAGGCTCCAGGTACCAATCCCGCATACCAGGGCGCTGAACAGCACGGTTAGCAGGACGTCCCAACGGCCTCGGGCAATCTGCTCATCCACTTTGCTGAGCGAAATGCCGACCACCACCACGCCGATTTGCTGGTGTTGGTCGTTAAATACCGGTGTAAACACGCGTAGCGCCTGCGCCAGTACGCCATGGTTGATGGCGACATTCTCTTTGCCAGTAAAGGCCGGCTGAATATCCTCGCCGATAAAACGTTTGCCGATAAGTTGCGGGTTTGGGTGCGAGTAGCGCACGCCGTGCATATCGGTTACCACAGCATACAGCAGGTCATTACGCTGGGTGATCGCCAGCGCCAGGGGCTGGATCAGCGCGCGTTCGGGCGACTGGCTCAGGGCCTGCTTCACCTCGGGCATGTCGGAGAAGGTCCGCGCGACCGCCAGCGCCGTATCCTTAACGCCGTCGCGGGTGGTGTCGCTGATCTGGATAAACCACAGCGCGTACACCAGCAGCAGCACCGAACCGATGACGCTGCTGATCATCAGCGATACGGCAGTACTCAGTTTCATTCTCATCAGGCGTTTACGCACGGGTGGTATCTGGGCCGCTGAATCCTTCATGACATCCCCTGAAATAATCGGCAAGCACCTATTATCGCTGAAGGTAATCATTTCTTAAAGCAATGTAAAAAAGCCAGAATCGGCGCGAAAGAACCGTGAAGCGTGACCCCACTCGCAGGAGATTGTGGTAAATATCCTTATAGTGAATATGGAGTTTTTTAAAAGGAGGTTTTTATGAGCAGTAAGCCAACCGCTTCAATGATGGAACGATGCCATCCCGAAACCCACCAGATAGACCGTCTCGCCACCCAGGATATGCTGACGATGTTGCATAACGACGATCGGCAGATTGCCGACGCCGTCGGGGCCTGTTTGCCGGAGATTGCCCGTCTGGTCGATAATGCCGCCGCTGCATCGAGCCGGGGAGGACGGCTGGTGGTCGTGGGCGCCGGGTCATCCGGGCGCGCGGCATTGCAGATGGTCAGCGAGTTTGCCCCGGACGAGAAACATGCGCTGGTCGGGCTTATCGCTGGGGGGCCGGTGGCAGCGCTGCAGGAGATGGAAACCGCCGCGAACGATTATAATCTTGGTGCGCTGGAGTTACAGGCTATCGAGTTCAGCAGTAACGACATGCTGCTGGCGCTGACGGTCAGCGGGCAAACCCCGTGGGTGTGGGGGGCGATGCGTCACGCCTGGTCTCTTGGCGCGCCTATCGCCGTGCTGACCCAGCAGCAGGACAGTGAAGCCGCCCAGCTCGCGGACATCATCATTGCCCCGCAAACCGGGCCGGAAGCGGTGGCGGGATATGGCAACCCGAAAGCGCAGCAGGCGCAGCGGCAGATCCTCGCGATGTTAGCCACCGGGCTGGCGATCCGTTCTGGCCGGGTCTACGGCAACCTGCGGGTAGACCTGCAGGCCACCAGTCCACGCTGGACCGAGCGGCAGATTGCCATCGTGATGACCGCGACCGGGTGTTCACGCAGCGAGGCCAAAGCCGCGCTGGCTAGCTGCAACCAGCACTGCCGGACGGCCATACTGATGGTGATGACCGGGCTTGATGCCTGGCAGGCGCGGGACCTGCTGGCGGAAAATAACGATCGTCTGCGCCTCGCGCTTCAGCAAAGCCATTCCGCGACGCTGAGTCCCGCCAGTTAATTGACGCTGTCCACCTGAACCACATCAATCCACTCCGGCGCGCTGAAGTTAGCGCGCCGTTATTATTTAGGGCATAAGTAATTAAAGAAAGTGATGATGCCGTCTTATTTCCTTTATTTTTCTGTTTATTTTATTTTTCTGCGATGGCTGCTGTATGCTATTTGATTTTTAAGTTAAAAAGTATTTTCTGTAAATTGATTAACTGTGCGGAAAATGTAAATGAGATTTTAAAATATAATAGAAGTGCGTTAACATGTTTGCACTTATTTCATTATGCTATGCGATAATTCTATTATGCCTGCAATTAAAAAAACGATTTTAACGATGACCGCTCTGGCGATGTTCGTCAGTTCCGCCTCTCACGCCAATACCGATGCCGCGCAAAAAACTGATTTTCTGCTAATTGGCGGCGGTATTATGAGCGCCTCTCTGGGAACCTGGCTGCAGGAATTACAGCCGGACTGGAAGCAGGTGATGGTAGAGAAGCTGGACGGCGTCGCGTTAGAATCGTCTAACGGCTGGAACAACGCCGGTACCGGCCACTCGGCGAATATGGAGCTGAACTATACTCCGGAGCGCCCGGATGGTTCGATTGATGTCAGTAAAGCGCTGGATATCAACGAACAGTTTATGATCTCCCGCCAGTTCTGGACCGCACAGGTCAAACGCGGCATTCTGCATGACCCGCATTCCTTTATTAATTCAACCCCGCATATGAGTTTCGTCTGGGGCGATAATGTGGACTATCTGCAAAAACGTTATACCGCATTGCAGCAAACCACCTTATTCCAGGGAATGAAATTCTCTACCGATCACGCGCAAATTAAACAATGGGCGCCGCTGGTGATGGAAGGGCGTGACCCGCAGCAAAAAGTGGCGGCCACCTGGACGCCGGTCGGTACCGATGTGAACTACGGCGAAATTACCCGCCAGCTGATCGGCAGCCTGAAGAAAAATAGTAATTTCACGCTGCAGACCTCTGCTGAAGTTACCGAATTTAAACGTAACGCCGATAATTCCTGGCATGTGACGATTAAAAACGTCAATAGCGGCGAAGAGCAGGCTATCGATGCAAAATATGTCTTTATCGGTGCCGGCGGCGGGGCGCTGAAATTACTGCAAAAAACTGGTATTGCGGAAGCGGATAACTATGCTGGCTTCCCGGTAGGCGGCTCATTCCTGATGACCGAAAACCCGGCGGTAGCTAATCGGCACCTCGAGAAAGTATACGGTCAGGCTTCCGTTGGCGCACCGCCGATGTCGGTTCCGCACCTCGATGCCCGTTACATTGATGGCAAACGCGTTGTGCTGTTTGGGCCATTTGCCACCTTCTCGACCAAATTCCTCAAAAACGGTTCGTTTATGGACCTGCTCAGCACCACTACTACTGAGAACGTGCTGCCGATGACCCACGTGGGCCTCGACAACTTCGACCTCGTGAAATATCTGGTGAGCCAGGTGATGCTCAACGACGACGACCGTTTCGCCGCGCTGAAAGAGTACTACCCGGATGCCCGCAAAGAAGACTGGAAACTGATCCAGGCTGGTCAACGTGTGCAGATCATCAAGAAAGACGCCGATAAGGGCGGGGTGCTGAAGTTGGGTACCGAAGTGGTGGTCGATCAGCAGAAAACCATCTCCGCGCTGCTGGGTGCATCGCCTGGTGCCTCTACCGCAGCACCGATCACCCTCAACGTGATTAAGCAGATGTTCCCGGAGCAGTTTGCCTCCCCGCAGTGGCAGAGCCGTATTCATGCCATCGTGCCGAGCTACGGTCAGAAGCTGAATGACAATGCCGCGCTGACCCAGCAGGTGTGGGATGACACCGCCGCGACGCTGCAACTGGAGAAACCGCCGGTTATCGACATGAGCAAGCACGCCCCGGCCGCGACCAGCGCCCAGCCTGCTGCATCGGCTCGCGCCGAGTCTGCTCAGCACGATATGGCGCTGTAATCTGACACCAGATCATCGTTAATGCCCTCAGGCCAGCCGGTTAACTCCGACTGGCCTTTTTTTATATCTTACGAGCACCGCGCGATTCATGAATGGTGTTCATAAGCTTGATACGCTAGCGGGGGATTATCGGCCGGTACTTTACCGATAACATAGCAGTCACTTGATCGCACGCTCCCCTCGACGGATATCACTCATGACTTTGCCGCACAAACAGGCCGCCAGCGGCCCGCTGTTTATTTTAATTTTAAGCGGGCTGATGGCGTTTACCTCCCTGTCCACCGACATCTATCTGCCGGCCATGCCGCTGATGGCGGCGGAACTGCAGGGCGATGCTGAACTGACCATCACCGGATTTCTGATTGGTTTTGCCCTTGCTCAACTGGTGTGGGGGCCGATCAGCGACCGCCTTGGCCGTCGCACGCCGCTGCTGATTGGCATGGTGCTGTTTATTATTGGTTCCGCCGGATGCGCGCTCTCTACCAGCATCGACCAGATTATCTTCTGGCGGGTATTTCAGGCCCTTGGCGCCTGCACCGGACCGATGCTCGCGCGGGCGATGGTGCGCGATCTGTTTGCTCGTACCCGCGCCGCGCAGATGCTCTCAACCCTGACCATCGTGATGGCGATTGCGCCGATTATCGGGCCGCTGATGGGCGGACAGATGATTAAAATCACCAGTTGGCACGCCATCTTCTGGCTGCTGGTGGTGATTGGCCTGCTGATGTTGCTGGCACTGCGTTGGTTGCCGGAAACGCTGCCGCCTGAACGTCGTCAGCAGGGTTCGCCACTGAAGGCCTTCCATCACTACGGGCTGCTGCTGAAAAACCGTATTTTTATGCGCTATACCCTCAGCCTGACCAGCTATTACGTCGCCGCTTACGCTTTTATTACCGGTTCGCCCGATGTCTATATCCGCTATTTCGGTGTGGCGCCTCAGCACTATGGCTGGCTGTTCGCGGTGAATATTCTCGGCGTGATGGCGCTGAGCCTGGTGAACCGCCGACTGGTCCAGCGTCATCCGCTGGGTCATCTGCTCAAAGCGGCGCTGATTGTTGCCACCCTGGTGACGGTTGTGCTGGCGCTGAGCGTCAGAATGGATCTGACGGGAATTGCCGGGATAGTGGCCTGCGTGTTGGTCTTTTTCTCAATGAACGGGGTGATCGCCGCGACCTCCACCGCCGCAGCGCTGGACGAAGCCGGGGCGTTCGCCGGTTCCGCATCGGCCTTTATCGGCTCGTTGCAGTACGGCAGCGGGATTATCTCATCGCTGCTGCTGGCGTGGCTGAACGACGGCACGCCGTGGACCATGGCGTGGATCATGGCGGCGTTCACGCTGCTTAGCCTGCTGCTGGCCTGGACGCGCGCCGTGCCGCGGGTTGAGGAAGCCGAATGACAGAACAGGGCAAAGCGCGGCGCGTTTTTGGCAAAACAGAGCCGGATCCGCAAACCGTGGTCTCCCTCGCCGCCGTTTGCGCTTATACTGGCTTGAATTTATAAGAGAAAACGAAGCCAACGGCGAAGAAGCGGGGCGCCAGCCATGAAAGACGATATCAACCAGGAGATTACCTTCCGCAAGCTGGCGGTATTTATGATGTTTATGGCGAAGGGCAATATTGCCAGAACTGCCGAAGCCATGCAGCTGAGCGGGGTGAGCGTCCACCGGGCGCTGCATACTCTTGAAGAGGGTGTGGGGTGCCCGCTGTTCGTGCATAAGGGGCGCAATTTACTGCCGTTGCCGGCCGCCTGGACGCTACTGGAGTACTGTCAGGATGTAACAACGTTGATGACCCGCGGTCTGGAAGCGACGCGCAAAGTCGCCGGTGTGGGCCAGGGGCGGTTGCGGATCGGCACGCTCTATTCGCTGACGCTGGAAACCGTGCCGCGTATCATCATGGGGATGAAGCTTCGCCGTCCGGAGCTGGAGCTGGATCTGACCATGGGCTCCAACCAGATGCTGCTGGATATGCTGGAAGATGATGCTCTCGACGCCATTCTGATTGCCACCAATGAGGGTGAGTTCAGCCAGTCGTCCTTTGATGTGGTACCGCTGTTTGAGGATGATATTTTCCTCGCGGCGCCGGCCACGATACGCCTCGACACCTCAACGCCCGCCGACCTGCGCGATTATGCTGACCGCAAATTTGTCTCGCTGGCGGAGGGGTTTGCCACCTATGCCGGTTTTCAGGAGGCCTTCCAGGTGGCGGCCTTTGAGCCAGACATTGTCACCCGGGTGAACGATATCTTCTCGATGATTAGCCTTGTTCAGGCCGGGGTGGGGTTTGCGCTACTGCCGGGGCGAATGAAGAAAGTCTATGAAAATGATGTGCAGCTGTTAAAGCTGGCGGAGCCGTACCAGATGCGCCAGCTGATCTCGATTGTCTATTCGCACCATCGGGAGCGTGACGCGGACCTGCTGGCGCTGGCGGCAGAAGGGCGCATGTATGCCCGCAGCCTTACGCGTTAAGCCGACGCGCGAGGTGCTGCGCCACTTCAACGCTGTTGCGCTCCATGCAGATGGCCTCACCCTGCCAGCCCGCGAGATGCGTCAGCCCGGTCAGCACGCTGCCGGGCGGCATCTCAATTGCCAACCGGGCATCGCGCTGATTAGCGGAAACCATGGCGTCCTGCCACTGCACGGTGCGCGCCATATTAAAGGCTAAGTCGTCGGCGATTTTTTGCGGCTCCCACAGCACCCGGCCCGTTGTACCGCTCAGATAAGCGCGCAAAGGACGTGACAGTGTCACTGATTTAAAGGCATTAGCCAGTTCAGCGGCGGGTTTATCCAGCAGTGCGCAGTGCGATGGCACGCTCACCGCCAGCCGGGTGGCTTTGCTGGCTCCGGCCTCCAGCGCTTTACGTGCGACCTCTGCCATATCCTCATCCCGTCCGGCAATGACAATCTGCGTTTCAGCATTAAGGTTGGCGATATAGGTGCCGCTGTCTGCCATCAGTTTTTCAACCTGATTAAGTTGTAGGCCGACAATGGCCGTCAGGCCGTAGCCATGAGGATAGGCCTGCTCCATTAAATCGCCGCGCAGCGCCACCAGTCGCAGGGCATCGCGGAAATCGAGCGCCCCGGCAATGACCGCCGCCGGGTATGCGCCAATCGACAGGCCGCTGACGATATCCGGTTTGACGTCGTGACGAATAAGCTCGTTGGCCCATGCGACGCCCGCAATCAGCAGACACAGCTGCACCGCTCGGGTGTGCTGTAACGCTCCTGGGGTATCGAGCTTATCGGTTTCAGCGCCGAGCACGGCGCGGACGTCGGCGAGAAGCGCAGCGCCGTCGGGCAAATTGTGCAGCATTCCCGGACGTTGCGTACCCTGACCGGGAAAGGTAAAGAGGATTTTCATGATGGCTCCCTGTGCCACGGTGTTGCGGTGAGCGCAGGACCGGTGGCGGTTTTCAGCAGAACGCGTCCTTCGCGCAGCCATTCGTTCAGGGCAAACGCGCCGAAGGGCGTTTCAATCTGGGTATCGGCCCGGCACGGTAGCTTCTCAACCTGCGCCTGCCACTGGCGTAGCTCATCGTCGGTCAGCGGCTGTGGAGCGCGGATCACTAAATCGAGATCGCTGTCGGCGTGCAGAACCGGAATTTCGGTGGCGAGCGCATAGCCGGTGCTGCCGGTGATGCCCCACAGCCACGGCCACGCAAAGGTGGTCAGCAAAATAGCCGCCTGAACCGGCGGCTGGGAAACAAACGGTGAGTGCAGCAGGCGCTGGCGTTCTGCCAGATCTTCCGGCGTCACCACGCGGGAAACCGCCGCTGCCTTCACCCATCCGGCGGCGCGCTGTTCGCGCTTCATGCCGCGCACGCCTACCGGAATCTCATGGTTGTCATTCGCATCGCGCCGCACCACTACCGGTAAACCGGGGTGCCACTGGCTGGAGACCCACGCCTCCTCAACGTTAAGCAGGGAATCGCGGCTTTTCAGCCAGAGGAGATCGTGCGGGCGCGGGGCGAATGTCATATCAAATACCTGAAGTCAGCGTAATAAACAGCGGTAACGACAGGATACACAGAACCGAGCTCAACAGCAGTACCGCTTCTGCATCCGGCGACTGCACGCCAAAGCGGTTGCCGAACACTACGCCGAAGAAGCCAGCAGACAGGGCAATCATCAGGATCGCGGTAATGGCCACCGAACCGTGCAGACCGAAGGCCAGTACGATAGCCCAGGCAATAAACGGCTGGATCAGCAGTTTGGCGATAGTTGCAATGCCGACCATCGCATTCAGTTTCAGCTTACGAGCAGAGAGGATAACCCCGGTCAGGAACAGCGCGGCGGCGGTGGCAGACAGTCCCAGCGGCTTGATGGACGCCAGCAGCAGGTCCGGCATTTTGATGCCAATTGCCGACAGGATCACCCCCAGTAGCGGGCCCATGACGATAGGTTTTTTCAGCGAACGCCACATCAGCACCGGCAGCATTGCCAGGGTAGAACCGCTGTTTTCGCCGGCGGCGCGCGCTTTTTCACGCTCAAGGATCAGCAGGCAGAACGGCGTCATCAGGACGGAACCACAGGCGATAGACACGGCCACGGAGAGTGAGGTGGCAGAGCCTTCACCCAGCACGCTACCGAGTATCGGCAAGCCCAACGCGGCATAGTTCGGCAGTGCGACGGTAAGGGTCAGCACGGCGGCATCCTGCGGGGATTTTTTAAACACGCCGGTGGCGAGGAAGTAGATCGCCGCATAGGTTACCCACATGGCTCCGGTCAGCACCACGATCAGCGGAGACTGCGCAACGATACCTGCCCACGGAGTCTGCACGGTGGCGCTGAACAGCGCGGCGGGCAGGGCAAAGTCCATCACGAAGATGTTGAGCAGCGACACATTTTTGTTGTCGACCATGCCCGCTTTACCGGCCCAGAAGCCCAGCAGCATGATGATAAAAATTGGCGCAAGCGCATGAACAATTACGTAAGTCATAGATCACCTGTAGTAAGAAAAAAAGAGAGAACATTTGCGATGTTTATAGTTTTCTAAAAGCGGCAGGCCGTGGGCGCTATGCTGCGCCCGACGGTTGCCGCTTTCGGCAGGTCTTTTTTTACGTACTTCTGATGTTGCCCGTTACCAGCTGGCGCGCATCCGTTCGCGCACCAGGGCAGAGCTACGGCGATTTTCCGCGCCGAGACGGTTTTTCAGGCTTGGGTCTTTACGGGCATCCGAAATGGCTTTCTGCACGGTGAGCTCCACCAGCGCGAGGTCAGCATCTGAAGGCGCATCCGGATTGCTGAGGTTAAGCAGGTCGGAGAGCAGGCCGAGGGTGGCGAAGTTGCTGACGTCATAGGCCATCGGCGGAATGGTGGCCGCCAGTTTTTCCAGCGCCTCAACGGTTCGCAGAGTGATGCGCGCGGCGGACGCTTTGCCCATCGCATGCACCAGCACGCCTTTGTCGTTAATGGCAATCAGGCGGTTGGCCTGGTAGCCATGTGCCAGAAACGCCCCGGACATCGCCTTGCCGACGATAAGTCCGATGACCGGATGGCCGGCCAGACGGGCTTTTGCGTAGGCACCCGCGGCACCGGCCAGCGCCTGGTGAATGCCAAATGCCTCTTCACGACGGCCATAGGCCTGGCTCGGGACGTCGATCACCGCCACAATCGGGCGCTTCACGTCGTTTTTGGCGTCTGCGTCGATGGTTTCATTGACCACTTTCGCCAGCGTCCAGCCTTCCAGCAGGCCCACTTCGCCTTTGGCGGCGCGCGGGTAGTGGTTGTGAGCATCCGGGACCACGGTGATAAAGCGCACGCTTTCACCATTCAGTTCACCGTCAGCGACCTGTACAGAAGGGCATAGACCGCTCAGGCGCGGCGCATTCGGCGCCAGTTTTTCCAGCCATACGGCCCCACGGCTATTGGACTGAGTCATCATTTCACCTCCCGGGCAAAAAGCTGTTTGATCTGCGCGGTATCCGCCTGCAGGCGGGTATCGAAGTTGGTCAGACGGGTCAGGTAATCGGCATATTTATCGCTGCGGTGCTGTGCCGGAACGCCTTTGGCAATGGCGTCGTTCATGGCGGTTTTCACCGCGTTGATGCCGTCACCAACCAGCGCATCGACCAGCCCGCTGTCGTAGCGGATTTCGCCGCCGGTCATGCTCCAGATAAACGGCCGGTCACGGGAGTCGTACTCTTCGATCCCAGCTTCCTGCTCGATAACCTGCGGACCGTTGAGGCCCAGACGCGCTTCGCGGGTGACAATCAGGTAGCTGCACAGAGCGGCGGCGATGGACATCCCGCCGAAGCAGCCGACGGTGCCGGCGATAATACCGACCACCGGGGTGTAGCGACGCAGATCGACGATTGCCGCGTGAATGTCAGCAATGGCCGCGAGGCCGAGGTTGGCTTCCTGTAACCGCACGCCGCCGGTTTCGAGACACAGCACCGCCTGGGTTGGGATGCCGTTGCGGTTGTCTTCTGCCGCCAGTTCAAGCGCCGCCGCCATTTTGGCACCGGACACTTCGCCCATGCTGCCGCCCTGGAAGGTGCCTTCGATGGCGATCACCACCGCCGACTGACCGTTGATGGTGCCGCGGGCAACTACCATGCCGTCATCTGACTGCGGTACGACGCCCTGTTGCGCGAGCCACGGCGACATAATGCCTTCGAACGGGTCGAGCAGTTCACGGTAGCTGCCGCCATCCAGCAGCGCGTGGGCGCGTTCACGGGCCCGTAATTCAATAAAGCTGCGGTCGTTACGCATGGGTAACCTCCTCAAAAACCTGTTCGATACGAATGCGCGCCACGCCGGGCGTCGCGCCGAAATCGTGAATAATCAGCGTGCCGGCAGGCAGGCCGTTGATCAGGTTCAGACGGTCAAACAGCGCGTTCCAGCGACCGCTGCTGTTGTCCACGGAGGTGGTGATATCAATGCTGAGCGTATCCCCGGCTGCTGCGGTGAACAGCACTTCCATATCACCGGAGCCGACGACGCCTGCCAGGGCTTTACCGTTGAAGGTATGGCTGGCAGGGAATGACAATGTAATGTGTTCCATAACATCCTCTTTAAATTGAGCAAGACGCGGGCTGGCATACCCTGTCGAGAAACAGCGTGGCGGCGAGCAGATCGGCGGCGCCGCCTGGCGATGCGTTCAGTGAGAGCATCTGCGCGTCGAGACGGGCGAGCGCGTTGCGCCCCCGGGCTGTGGCGCTGCCGCCCGCGTTCAGCACCGCACGGGCGCCGTTCTGCATCGCATGCAGGCCGGGCATCCCGGCGCGGGAAAGCACGCAGGTATCACTGAGCGAAGTCATGATCGCCATCAGCGCATCGAGGCGGGCTTCACTTTCGTTCGCCCCCATTGCACGGCTGCGTAACAGTTGCGGCAACGCGAGCTGCATCACGTGCGGAAACGCCTGCTGCGCCTCTTCACGTGCACCTGGCACCCGGTACTGATGCGTGGCTTTCAGCCCTTTACTGAAGGTCTTTGGAGCGGCACCGTCCGGCAGTCGGGCGAGCAGGGCAGCGGAGTGTGCAATCTGCTGCGCGCCTGCGTTACCGCCATGCATCGCCACGGCGCTGACCAACAGGCCAAGTGCCCAGATAGCACCGCGATGGGTATTCACGCCATGCGTGGCGGCCATCATCTGCCGTTCGCCTTCGCGCCCTAAGCGGCCCACGGTTTCGCGCAGAGCGATATCGGCGGGTCGCTGCCAGCTCTGCTGAGCCAGGTGCAGAAACGTTGGGGTCAGGCTGCGCGCCGAGCGCTCCATCAGATCAAGCGAAAGGTCGTGATGGGCACCGTTTCCCCGGCTGTCCACCAGACCCGGCTTCGGGCTTAATCGCGCTTCGTCGATCAGGCAGTCGCGGGCGATGAACGCCAGCTTTTCGGCCTGTACCTCGGCATGAGTCTGTGACAGGAGTTTCATTACCAGCTCCGGAATTTCGCAGGTGGGTTGTACAGACCGTCGGACCATTCGACCAGATCGGCCACGCTACCGGCGGCGAGCAGGGACCGGGTGGCGTCGCTGCGGCGGATACCGATATCTTCCGGATAGACCACTTTGCCGCTGCTGCGCAGGTCGGCAACGCGCTTAGCGTCCACGCCAAGGCCGATATCGGTGATCCCGGCAACGGCGGCAACCATTGCGCGACGCTCTTCGAGGCTTTCTGCCCGGTAGAGGTAGGCAATACCTTCTTCGGTTAATACGTGCGTCACGTCATCGCCATAGATCATCACCGGCGCTAACGGCATGCCGGAGGCTTTGGCGACGTCAACCGCATCGAGTTTTTCTACGAAGGTCGGTTTCGCGCCGGCCTGGAAGGTTTCTACCATCTGCACCACCAGTTTTTTGCCGCGCTGCATCGGGTCCGGTTCGGTGATCATGTTCAGCCAGGCCGGAGTGGCATGACGGCGACCGTGGGGGTCGTGGCCCATGTTCGGCGCGCCGCCGAAGCCGGACAGACGCCCACGCGTGACGGTGGAGGAATTAGCGAGGCCATCCACCTGCAGGGTCGAGCCGATGAACATATCGACCGCGTACTGGCCTGCCAGCTGGCAGAAGGCGCGGTTGGAGCGCATCGAGCCGTCGGCTCCGGTAAAGAACACATCGGGGCGGGCGCGGATATACTCTTCCATCCCCAGTTCACCGCCGAAGCAGTGCACGCTTTCAACCCAGCCGCTTTCAATTGCCGGGATCAGCGTTGGGTGAGGGTTGAGGGTCCAGTGCTTACAAATTTTGCCTTTCAGGCCGAGCTGCTCGCCGTAGGTCGGCAGCAGCAGTTCGATGGCGGCGGTGTTAAAGCCGATGCCGTGGTTCAGGGACTGCACCTGATGCTCGGCGTAGATGCCTTTAATCGCCATCATCGCCATCAGGATATGTTCTTGCTTAATCAGGCGTGGGTCGCGGGTAAACAGCGGTTCGATAAAGAACGGCTTGTCGGCCACCACCACGTAATCAATCCACGAGCCGGGAATATCGACGCGCGGCAGATCGCACTCGTCGTCCACCAGTTCATTAACCTGCGCAATGACAATGCCATCGTGGAAGGCGGCGGCTTCTACCAGCGCCGGGGTATCTTCGGTGCTGGGCCCGGTGTAGAGATTTCCTTTGCGGTCGGCTTTGTAACCGGCAATCAGCGCTACGTTCGGCGACAGGTCGACGTACAGGCGGGAGTAAAGTTCGATGTAGGTATGAATCGCGCCAATTTCCAGCAGACCATCTTCCAGCAGCTGCGAAATACGCAGGCTCTGGGTACCGGAGAACGAGAAATCCAGTTTGCGGGCGATGCCTTTTTCAAACAGATCCAGGTGTTCGCTGCGCCCGACGCTGGGCATAATCATGTGCAGGTCGTGGATCTTTTGCGGGCTCACTTCCGCCAGCATACGGGAGAGGAAATCGGCCTGTTTCTGGTTATTCCCCTCCAGCACCACGCGGTCGCCGGGGGCGAGAAGATGTTCCAGCGCATTGACCAACTGGTCAGTGGGGATAACCTTACCGGAGACATTCGCGGCGGCCAGTCGGCGCTGCTTTTCCGTCCGGCGACGGTTCCAGACCCGTCCCGTCGTTTGTTCGCCATTCATTATTAACCTCCTGATTCGACAAATCGTTTTGATTGTCATGGTGTGGAAGTTAGTGTGCGACGAGCGCGGCAGTGCATCAATTAAGCCCGGAAACAGATCGTTAGCCTGAGAGTAATAATTCCCTGAGTAATTATGTGACGGCGATCGAAGCAGGAAGGCTGGGGGTGGACTACGGGGAGATGATGTTGGTCAGAAGATGGTGTTGCTACGAACGGTGGGTATCCGGTGAATGATTCGTGCAATGCCAAGGATGAACGACATGAGATGGCTGCCGTTCATTGATTCTAAGAGGGGAAGTAAAACAAAATAGCCTGATACAGGCTTTGAGAGACTACGTTAAATATCTTGCAGTTCACGCATCAGGCGCCCGCGCAATTTTTTGCGTAATAAGGCGGCAGAAGAGTGTTTTTTGCCGCTAGCAAGGCTGTCTTTGATTTCAACAAGGGTGGCCTGCGTATTGATAGCGCAGGATGCCGCTAATGCCTGGAACACCTTTTTCCCACCGGTATCAGCGGTGCACAGCGTGCTGCGTTGCTGCTTAGTGTAATACGACATAGTTTGCTCTCCCCTGCGTAACGGTTTTGTAAGCCTTTAAATCCGCAGGAATCAGTGGCCGCGGGATCTTTTTGGGCAACCCAGTGCGTTGATTATAGCGTGGCTCACTTTTTAACCCAAGCATATAGTCATAGGTCTCTTCGAGAGGGATTCGGCGACCAATATCTACAATTCCGCCTGAGGCGGCCTGGAAAGCGAAGCCCCCGATATTAAATTTTTCATAGTGTGCGATTAAAGCCAGTGAGACCGATTGCAAAACGACAGCGCTTCCCAGTCCCTCAAATCTGACGTGGCGAAAATCGGCCAAATTAGCCATGCCGTCAATAATGTCGAAATAAACCTCTGCCATGCCATTGTCCGGAAATGGGATATCCAGTGGCATTTCGTAACCGGTTCGGGTGAAGGTCCGTTCATCAACCATGCTGCCAATGATGACCGTGTAGATTTCGCTCCCGGCCACAAAGATGTAGCTATGATGTACGCGGTGGTCGTAGACGAATTTTTTGCGCCGCATCCCATAATCATCCAGAAATACCTCTTCTTCGATGCGCATGGTTTGTCCCTGTGAGAGGCATTAACATTTTCGGTTTTCAAAAATATTGCCTGTTAATTGATTTCGAATACCTTACCTTACTGGATGAATATCCAGCGCCTTATGTTTTTGGTTAAAGTTTAAAACTGCGTGGACGTTTCTGGAATTGAATGTAAAGCCGCTGGCGGCATTGCACCGCCAGCGTGAGCTCCGACACCCTCAATCATTCAGGCTGTATAACCGGTATACCTACTTACTTAAATCGCTCAGTAGTACCGCAATACTTTGTCCGCTGGCGCTCTGCTCGAGCGCAATTTTCACTATGATGGTCAGCGGTACGGAGAGCAGCATGCCGACCGGTCCCAGCAGCCAGCCCCAGAAAATCAACGACAGAAACACCACCAGGGTGGAAAGCCCCAGGCCACGGCCCATGATCCGCGGCTCGAGGATATTGCCGAAGACGATGTTGATCACCAGATATCCGGTGAGCACCACCAGCGCGTCATACAGGCCGCCAAACACCATGACCTGTAAAATGGGTGGGATCGCCGCCAGAATCGAACCGATATTGGGAATATAGTTCAGCGCAAACGCCAGCAGGCCCCACATAAAGGCGAATCGCACATCCAGCAGCGCCAACATCGCCCAGACCACCAGCCCGGTGACCAGACTGATGGCGGTTTTTAATACCAGGTAGCGCGAGACGCTGTCGAGGGCGCGCTGAATGGCCCCCATACCTTCTACCGGTCTCGACATCAGCTGCTGCAGTTTGGCAGGAAGCTGTGGGACTTCCAGCAGCATAAACACCACCGTCAACAGCAGCAGGAAGATAGACGACATGGCGTTGGACAGCTGGGTCAGCAGGCTGGTCACCATCGTCATGACCGCATTGGGGTCGATATATTTATTCAGCTCCACCACCGACACGCTAAAACCAAAGCGCTGAAGCCAGGGGGTGACGGTATGCACCGGCTCGGAGAGCGAACTGCGGTATTGTGGCAGGGTTCGCGCCAGCTCATTAAGTGACGTCGCGAGTGATGCCAGCAGGATCACCGCCAGCATCACGATGGTGCCAATCAGCAGCACGATGGCCAGCACCCGGGGCACCCGACAGCGCATCATCAGGTGGACCACCGGGTTGATCACCACCGCCAGAAACAGCGCCAGCACGAAGGGGACGATGATATCTGCCGCGAAGCGGATACCGGTGAGAATGATGACCAGCATGCCCAGCATGATGACTATCTTTAATCCATTAAGAGTGATGATGGGTTTGGCCATAGGTGTCCCTGAGAATAAAACCGGTTTTTCTCACAGTGTAGCGTCGGATGCCGGACAAAAGGCAGCAAAAAAACCACAAAAAAGCCGCTGGCAGCAAGAGTATAAACCCCGAATAAGCGTCTTACCGTGAAGAAAACAACCCGGTCATTAAAATAAAAATGTGCACGCGCCATCATAATGACGATTGACATCAGAAAAAGCTAATCTAAATCAAATACCAGGCGTAAAGAAGTGCAAAGGCTTTGAGAGTAAAGGGGCGTTATGGTACAAATTAAGGGTGATTAACTCTCGAGGACAATATTCATCCGCAATGATGAGAAGCAATACCGCGGATAATTGTAATTTTATGGACAATCAGTTCACCCTATTTATTTCAGTTTCTGTTTGCGATTCCCTTCCTGACAGCCGCTTTGACGGCGAGCAACACTGGCGCTCCGCGCTTTAGTCCTTCTCCCCTGCCTGAGCTGGCGCACTGCGCACGGCTAAATCTACGCCATATTTTTTCGGTCTGCCCGAGCGGCAAGCCGTCATGGATTATATTCTCATGCAGGAGAACGGATGATGTTTTATTGGATTTTATTAGCTCTCGCTATTGTTGCTGAAATTATCGGCACACTCTCTATGAAATGGGCCAGCGTCAGCGGTGGTCACCTTGGTTTTATTTTGATGTTGGTGATGATCGCTGTTTCCTATATTTTCCTGGCCTTTGCGGTTAAAAAAATCGCCCTCGGGGTGGCCTATGCGTTATGGGAAGGTATCGGCATTTTATTGATTACCTTATTCAGTGTGACGCTGTTTGATGAGTCCCTGTCGCTGGTCAAAATTGCCGGTCTGACGACGCTGGTCGTCGGGATTGTACTGATTAAATCCGGCACCCAAAAAGTCGAGAAGCAGCCGGAGGAGTTGACGCATGCAACAGTTTGAATGGGTGCATGGCGCCTGGCTGGCGCTGGCCATCGTGCTGGAAATTGTCGCTAACGTCTTTTTGAAGTTTTCCGACGGTTTTCGCCAAAAAGTGTACGGTATTCTCTCTTTGCTGGCGGTACTTGGCGCCTTCAGCGCGCTCTCCCAGGCGGTGAAGGGGATTGACCTGTCAGTGGCCTATGCCTTGTGGGGCGGATTCGGGATTGCCGCCACCCTTGCTGCAGGCTGGATCCTGTTTGGTCAGCGCCTGAATTATAAAGGCTGGCTCGGCGTGATCCTGCTGATGAGCGGGATGGTCTTAATTAAACTGGCGTAATGTGATGCCGCCTGCATATGCGGGCGGCAAAATTTGTTCTCTGTAGTATTCTTTAAAAAAAGAGTGCGGGCGGCGGGTTTATCTTTGGCCGTAAGAGAGGACTGATAATGGTAAATTTGCCTGGCTGGCGCAATCTCCCCTCTGCTAAAACCCTGTCGGTAATGATCTTCCTTGCCGGGATCGGCCTGATTGTTTCGATTATTTCACTGCTCTATTTTTCCCAACATCTGATCGGCATTAAAACTAACGAAATTGACAAGCATCGCTCGATCCTCTCCGTGGATGGCGCGGTGCAAACCTCGGTAAGTCGCGTACTGTCGTTGGTCCAGGACAATTCAATCTGGGATGACGCCGTGAGACAAACCTACGCCCCGGTGCTGGATACCAACTGGCTTTATGATTCCTGGGGTTCCGGTTTCAAAATTGACGATCTCTACGACGGAATGTTCGTCCTCGATCAGCATTATCAGGTGTTGTGGGGATCGTTTCGGAGCAAGACGCTCAATGAAACCGATATTCGCTTCTTTGGCAGCGGTCTGCGGGCATTAATTACCCGGCATGCTGAAGCATTGCGCAGCGGCAAGAGCGCCTATGCCGGCATTACCCGTACCCAGGCGGGGATTGCCTTTATCGGAATCGGGCTGATACGCCCGTCAATGGGGCGTTTGCAGGTGCACGATGATACACGCCGTTATCTGGTGGTCACCCGGCATATCAATGCGGATATCCTGGAAAAACTCGGGAATACCTTTCAGATCCGCGGGTTGCATGCGACAGATCGCGGCGGTGAGTATAGCGTCCCGTTACGCACCAGCGCCGGTGAGACTGTCGGATATCTCAGCTGGCAGCCGCGACTGCCTGGTGCGGAAGCGGCGCATGCAGCATCGACCGGTATTCGCCTTATCGCCTTTTTGGCTGCCAGCCTGATCCTGCTGTTTATTCTGTTGAGCTGCCTCGGGCTGTATAAGCTGTCGTGCGGTGAGAAACTGGCGCGGCAGATAGCCATGACCGACTGGCTCAGCAAGTTACCCAACCGCCGGGCGCTGTTCGGGCGACTCAACCAGATATGCGAAAAGACCCAGCACGACGTGCAGTGTGTAGTATTTATCGACCTTGATGGTTTTAAAGATGTGAATGACAACTATGGCCATGAGGTGGGAGATGCGCTGATTGCGCATATTGCCCGCGAGCTTCAGGATCGCGTCCCGTCCGACGGCCTGCTGGCGCGGATGGGTGGGGATGAATTCGCCATGTCCGTCGGCGGAGAGCAGTCGATAGCGCAGGCGTCGGCTTTTGCGTGGGAAGTGCTGGAAATGCTGAAGTCGCCGGTGGCGATTGGCGAGCGCAAAATTTATATCAGCGCCAGTATCGGCATTGCCAGCGGTACGCCGGCCACGTGCTCCAGCACCGAACTGTTTCGCCGCGCCGATATTGCCATGTATCACTCGAAAAAATCAGGTAAAGGGCGCACCACCTGGTACGATGAGAGCCTCAACGATACCCGACAGTATCAGCTCAATATTGAAAACGGTATCCGCCAGGGGCTGGAAAATGAGGAGTTCGATGTCTGGTATCAGCCGATCGTCAACGCCGATACGCTGGTGGTGGTGGGCGTGGAAGCGCTGCTCCGCTGGCCCCGTCGCCCAGAAGGCCCGTTACCGCCGGATGCCTTTATTGGCATTGCGGAAAGCAGCGGGCTGATTTATGCCCTCGGCCAGTTTGCCCTCTATCGTGCCTGCAGCGATCTGCGTGCGCTGGACGATTTAATGCTGTCGGTAAATATCTCTCCGGCGCAGTTTCGCGACCCGGAATTTGAATCACGGGTGGTCCAGGTTCTGGCCCGCTGTCACTTTCCCGCCCGTCGGTTGCAAATTGAAGTGACCGAAAGCTATGTGATGGAGAATCCGGCTCGTGCGCTGGCGGCGATAGAGAATCTCAAGGCGCTGGGGACGTCGGTGGCGCTGGATGATTTTGGCATCGGTTACTCCAGCATTGGATACCTGCGGAGCTTTCATTTCGATACGCTCAAAATTGATAAATCGCTGGCCGGCGTGGTCGATGTCGATGCTCAGGCCGCAGAGCTGGTGCGTGGGACCGTGCGGATCGCCGGGGCGCTCGGAATGACGGTGGTTGCCGAAGGGGTCGAGAACCAGCAGCAGCTGGCGCTGCTGCGTCGGGCCGGATGCCATCGTTTACAGGGGTTTTACTTTAGTGAACCGATGCCCATTGCCTCATTACGGCAGCTGCGCCAGCAGCAGGGCTAGCGGTTATTCACTGGCCAGCGTTTCCAGTTTGTCACGAAAACCAGTCACCGAGATGGCGCGGTTATCCGCCCGCCAGCGATCTTTCGGCCCCGGTGCCGAGCTCTGGACGGCAATCACCTGCCAGCCGCTATCGGTTTTCAGCAACAATGGCGAACCGCTGTCACCAGGCAGCGTGTCGCACTGGTGCGACAGGACCGTGGTCTGCGCCCAGCCGGTGACGATGCAATCCTGATGGGTGTAGAGATTATCCAGATGGTCTTCCGGATAGCCCGACTGCGTGACTTTGCGTTCGGCGACTTTCAGCGCGGCGGTGAGATCGGCCTTATCGCCGCTAAATAACGGGATCGGGGTGATGCCGGAAGGCGCATAGCGCAGGACGATCAGGCCAAAATCCCACGGGGCAGCAGCCGAGGGGACAATCCAGCCGTCGCCATCTGCTTTCAGCCGTTTACCCAGCGATGGGTCAACGCGCCCCTCAATGCCGTGAATTTCATACACCCAGCCGCCTTTGCGTGAGATAAAGCGCAGGGCTACCGCCTTATCCGGTTTGCCTTTTGGCGGAGTCAGCAGGCAGTGGCCCGCCGTCAGCGCCAGATGGGGCGAAATCAGGGTGGCGGTACACAGATTGCCGCTGGCCGTTTCTAACTGACCGATGGCATCCCAGGGCTCTTCAGCAGGATTGTTGACCGGTTTTCGATCGTCATGACCAAAAAAAAGCGTCTTGATATCTTTTGCGCTCATGCTGTCATCATCAGCGTGAGCAAACGGGGACAACAAACAAAAAGAACACAACAACAACAGTACGTCTTTGCGCATATTACTCTCTGGGGAGAAATTATGTATATACATCCCATCCTTTATCCCTTGGTAATCGGGGAGGATGAATTTGTGTATATTGACAGTAGCAGGAGATTTAAGTTTATGAAAGTTAACAGTAATTTTAATTAAGCGAAACGCGACTAAAATCCCGCCAGAACGCCGCATTTCCGTACAATTATGACGATAACTCAAATAGTTAGCGCTTTTTATTCACGTGGTTATTTCCGCAGAAACCGGGGCAGGAAGCAACATAAATCAGGTTACGGTACGTACCAAATGCGCCGGATACTCGCCAGCTGAGAATTAGGTTTTGTTTGTAAAGTTGTTGGGCAGGTGATGACGATAAATCGACATAAACATGAATACATTCATCGGATAACGCACATTCTTACACCGTTAGCAGTTACTTTCAAAGCGAAACATTTTCTCACGGCAATTATTGTTATTCCTGTTTACCGTTGAAGAAACAGAGATGTTGTCCCGGTGATGATAGCCCCTGTTTCTTATCTCCGGTTTCGGGAGGATCTATGTCGAAAAAAGGTATTCGTGCGTTAGTGTATGTTTCTCTCGCCTCGATCTTTATCTGGGGTGCAGCAGGCTATCTGGTTGTGCAGGTGGTGCAGGTAATGTAAGCCGGCGTTTCTGATGTTAATTCGCCTCCTTTCCCCGGCGCTCGATGCCGGTGGGAAAGGGGGCGGGAAGGTGTTCACGCAAATACAGGTACAAGTGTTCCACCGCTTGCTCGTTACGCGTAGCCTTCGGCCAGACCAGATAATAGCCGTCGCCCGTGGCGACCGCCTGAGTGAACGGCGCGACCAGCAGACAGCTGTCGATGGCCTCGAGGCTCAACAAAAGATCCCCCACCGACACCCCATGCCCGCTCATCGCCGCCATATTCCCCTGATCCAGGCTGTCAAAGACGATACCCCGGCTGATGTCAGTCGGCGCCCGCGGATCAACCTCCTGCAACCAGCGTCGCCAGTCACGGCGGTCGGGTGTGGGATGGATCAGGGGACAGGCGGTTAAATCCGCGCGCGCGGACTCCACCATGGCCGGGGCGCATAGCGGAATCAGCCATTCGGCAAGCAGCAGCGCGTGTCGGGTGTCTTCGCCAAAGTGGCCGTCGCCGAGCAGAATCGCACAATCATAAGGCTCACGGGTAAAATCGACGCTGTCCCGGTCCATCCACACGCTGCTCATTTCGATAACGGGTTTTTGATGCTGCTGACGAAACTGTTGCAGCACCTTCAGCAACCAGCGCATCGTTAAGGTGGAGGGTGATTTCAGGCGGAGCTTTCCTGCCTGCTGGCGCAAAGTCTGGCAGGCCCTGTCGATGGCGGCGAAATTTTCCTCCAGCGCATGCGCCAGCTGGCGACCTGCCTCGCTGAGCGTCACCTTTGGTCCCTGACGGATAAACAACTGACAATCGAACCAGGCTTCGAGCGTGCTGATATGACGGCTGACGGCGCCGGGTGTGACGTGCAGCATCGCGGCAGCCTGGCTAAAGGAACCCAGCCGGGCGGCGGTAGCAAAAGCGCGTAGCGCATACAGCGGCGGCATCGACACGCGGTTCATCCTCTATGATGAGTAAAACTCACATTCAAGCTCAGCACAGATCGTTTTTCAACTCTTAATTCAAGGAAGAAAATAGGTGACCTGAAAAGAAGAGTGAGTTTATATCATGAACTATGCATTGCTGATGGGGTATGGCCTGACGGTGCTGGCCCTGATTGCCACGCCGGGACCGGTCGTGGTGCTGGTCACAGACGCCGCGACGCGTCACGGTTATCGTTGCGCGTTATATACCATGGCCGGGAGCAATCTCGCATCGCTATTGCTGATTGCCGTCGCCGCCGCGATGTTGCGCGGGGTGGTGGCTATCCATCCGGATATGCTGACGCTGCTGGCCGCCGCCGGGTCTTGTTATATTGCGTGGCTGGCCGTCGGGATGCTGCGAGGATCCCTGTCGGCATCGGCTGCTTCGGCGCGACGCGGTGGGTGGCTGATAGGGTTTGTAACCGGGGTGAGTAATCCCAAGGACATTCTGTTTTTTGTCGCGTTTTTTCCGCTGTTTATTCCCGTCACTGCGGATCCTGGACTGAGCCTTGTTTTATTAACCGTGATTTGGCTGGTTATCGACCTGAGCGTGCTGTCGCTCTATATCTTCACAATTCGTCGCTGGTTGAGCGTCGCGCATCGCGATCGTGTCACCACCATATCCGCCGGCTTTTTGCTGCTTTTTGCACTGTATGGTCTGGGCTACAACGGCTGGGTATGGCTAAGCCGATAGACCCGGTACGGTCATGGCACAAAATGAGTAAAGGGCGAGGGTATGCAGAAGATGACGGGTTAAACGGCAACCGGGTTAGTACAGAAAAAAACGGGTGGCAATCACTGCACAGAGGATCAGGACGACCAGGATGAGCTCAAAACGATAGCGCCGCAGCATAGTGTCCTCCAGAAAAAAAACGGCGCTGAAACAGCGCCGATTTATGATTCATCCGACGGAGCGGAAGAATTATGCAGCTGGCTGTGCAGCCGGTTTAGCAGCCTGATGTTTGGTGGTTTTGTGGTGCTTTTTAGCCGCCTGCGCTTTCTGTGCTACTGCAGGTTTGGTCGCCGCTTTGTGGTGCTTTTTAGCAGCTTGTGCTTTCTGTGCTGCTGCAGGTTTAGCTGCCGCTTTGTGGTGTTTCTTAGCGGCCTGAGCTTTCTGCGCTACCGCAGGTTTGGCTTCGGCTTTTTTGTGTTTTTTGGCAGCCTGAGCTTTCTGCTCGGTAGCTGGTTTAGCCGCAGCTTTGTGGTGTTTTTTGTGATGCGTGGTTTTGGCAGTGGTGCTGTGAGCAGCAGCCGGAGCCTGAGTGGTGCTTACTGCGTCAGCAGCGAAAGCAGCAGAAGACAGACCCATAGCAGCGGCAACGACCAGAGCTAATACTTTTTTCATTCTGATATCCTCGAATTTGTTTCTTCAGTGAACCCCACTGCGGGGCCGTTGAAAACACTATATGCCGCTCTTATCTGGCTTTCCGTGAGTGTTTGGTTTCGGCGTGTAACCATATGTACAACGTGGCACTGCCGGAACGACAACGAGGATAACGTCGGGATGATGGCGCCGGGGAAACCCCGGCGCGACAGGCTTACAGGTAACGTGAGGTCAAGTGCTGGCGGAAATAATCGCTGTTCAGGTCCTCGCCGGTGGCGTTGGTAATCAGCTGTGAGGTGGTGAACCGGCTGCCGTGCTGCCAGATATTTTGTTGCAGCCAGGCAAACAGCGTGGAGAAATCACCGCTGGCAATGTTGTCTTCCAGCTGCGGTAGCGCGCGTTTCGCCGCCGCCATCAGCTGTGCGGCATACATCGCGCCGAGCGTGTAGGAAGGGAAATAACCGAAACCGCCATCGGTCCAGTGGATATCCTGCATGCAGCCATTGCGGTAATTTCCGGTGGTGGAAAGACCCAGCCAGCTTTGCATTTTTTCATCCCATAAGGCCGGAATATCGTCCACTTCAATATCACCATCGATCAGCGCGCGTTCAATTTCATAGCGCAGAATGACGTGCGCCGGATAGCTGACTTCATCGGCATCCACGCGGATAAATCCGGGTTTGACTCGCTGGTTCCAGGCAATGAAATTGTCGCTGCTGAAGGCCGGTTGATCGCCGAAGCGCTGGCGTACGGCGGGCAATAAACGTTTCAGGAAAGCGTCACTGCGCCCGAGCTGCATTTCAAAAAACAGGCTTTGTGATTCGTGAATCGCCGTTGAACGGGCGAGGGCCACCGGCTGGTCGAGCCATTTGCGAGGCAGGTTCTGCTCGTAGCGCGCATGGCCGGTTTCATGAATCACCCCGAACAAGGCGCTGAGCAGGTCGTCTTCGTTATAGCGGGTGGTGATCCGCACGTCCTGCGGGACGCCGCCGCAGAACGGGTGGGCGCTGATATCAAGGCGCCCACTATCAAAATCAAAGCCGAGGATGCGCATCGCTTCGAGACCCAGTTCACGCTGTTCGGCTACCGGGAACGGCCCCTGCGGTGCGACGGGCGGTTGCTGCGCCTGTTTTTCGACGACTTCGGTCAACAGGGCGGGTAGCCAGGATTTGAGATCGGCAAATAGTACATCCAGACGCGCGCTGGTCATGTCGGGTTCGAAAATATCCAGCAGGGCGTCGTAGCGTGAGCCCCCTTTGGCCGCCGCGCGGATGCTGGCCTCTTCCCGGCTCAGTTTCACCACTTCACGTAGGTTTTCGGAGAAACCTTCCCAGTCGTTGGCCGGGCGCTGGCTACGCCAGGCGTGCTCACAGCGGCTGCCTGCCAGAGATTTGGCTTCCACCAGGCTTTCCGGCAGCAGCGCCGCTTGTTCATACTGGCGGGTCATTTCACGCAGGTTGGCCTGTTCAACGTCATTCAGATCTTCCTGCAGCGCGTTGCGTAGCGCCTGGGCCACGCTGTTGTCCGTCAAAATCTGATGCTGCAACACCCCCAGTTCCGCCAGCGCGGCGCCTCGTGCGGCGCTGCCGCCCGGTGGCATCATGGCGAACATATCCCAACCGGCGATTGCGCCGAGATGCGAGAAGCGGGAAAGACGCTGGAATGTGCGGGTAAGCTGCTGATAATTTTTGTTTTCAGTCATGTGTATTCTGGCCTGTTGCGAATGAACGAAAGGCGTAGCCCGTATCGCTCTACACTATCCTGATCTGTGCCAATCTGCCAGACGGAGGGCACAGGTTGGCGCAGTACTATTTATCGCCAGGCGCTGACAGGATCGAAATATTGTCACATTGGTATGGTCAAGATAGCGGATTAATTTTTAACCAGCAGCTACACTTGTTGATGCGCAGGCCGCTGCTGTGGGGGGTACTATGAATCCGTTCACCATGCTGTTTATTGCACTGCTCTCAATTGATGCCGTCAGGGAACTCCTGGGGGCGTCGTCGGTATTGGGCATGTGGTGACAGACGTGGCCGATGAAGGCCACGTACAGAGCCGTTAACTCAGACGTTTGTGCAGACAAACGCCAGTAAGAAGTGCTGCTGTTAGCATTAGTGCGATAAATCCACCCACGCCATTCCAGCCATAGTTGTGCCAGAAAATTCCCCCTAACGTCCCCGCTATGCTGGACCCCAGGTAGTAGCTGAACAGATACAATGATGAAGCCTGCCCACGAGCGCGACGCGCACGCGGGCCAATCCAGCTGCTGGCGACCGAGTGGGCGGCGAAGAAGCCTGCCGAGAACAGCAGCATGCCGGCGAAAATCAGCCACAGGGAGGAGAACAGGGTTAGCATCAGTCCGGCCAACATCACCCCGACAAACCCTAACATCACCGGCCCGCGGCCAAAGCGCGCGGTCATGGCGCCGGCTTTTGGCGAACTCCAGGTCCCGGTCAAATAGGCCACGGAGAGCAGGCCAACCACAGCCTGGTTCAGCGACCATGGGGACATCATCAGGCGATAGCCGATGTAATTAAACAGGGTTACGAAGGAGCCCATCAGCAGGAAACCTTCGAGGAACAGCAGCGGCAGGCCGCGATCGCGCCAGTGCAGACGGAAGTTGATCAGCAGCGATTTTGGTCGTAATGAGGTTGGGCGAAAGTGGCGTGATTCCGGGAGGATGCGCCAGAACATGATTGCTGCCGCAAGGGCAAAGCAACTGATCGCCGCCAGCGCCACGCGCCAGCCAAAAAAGTCAGTAAATACCCCGGTCAGCAGACGACCGCTCATCCCGCCGATGGAGTTACCGCTGATGTACAGCCCCATTGAAAAAGCCACCACGCTGGGGTGAATTTCTTCACTCAGATAAGTCATCCCGACCGCCGCCACGCCGCTCAGCGACAGGCCAATCAGCGCCCGCATAATCAATATTCCGTGCCAGCTGGACATCATGGTCGACAACAGCGAGCAGCATGATGCCAGCACCAGCGCGGTGACCATGACCTGTTTACGGCCGATCGCATCGGATAACGGGCCGGTAAACAGCAGGCCAATGGCCAGCATGGCGGTGGAGATGGATAACGATATGCTGCTGCTGGCTGGCGTGACGCCAAATTCTGTTGAAAGCACTGGCAGAATTGGCTGTACGCAATAGAGCAAGGCGAAGGTGGCCAGACCGGCAGAGAACAGCGCCAGAGTGACGCGAATAAACTGGGGGGTGCCGCGTTTAATAAACTGATTTGGCTGGGAGATAACATTGTCGATGACTTCGCTTGCCGGCACGCTGTCAACGGTAGTTGTACGACTCACGGAAAAATCCTTGCTGAGAACACAGAGTTATGTGATGTCACAGATCACACTTCTAAGGGTATGAAAAGGCGAATATTCTGTCTAATATATTAATAATCTCAAATAAGACATTTAAGATATGAATATCGAGCTACGCCATCTCCGCTACTTTATTGCCGTCGCTGAAGAGCTGCATTTTGGCCGGGCGGCGGCGCGGCTGAATATTTCGCAACCGCCGTTAAGTCAGCAGATTCAGATACTTGAACAGCAAATTGGCGCGCGCCTGTTCGCCCGCACCAACCGAAGCGTCAGCCTGACGGCGGCAGGGCGCCAGTTTCTGGTCGACAGTCGATACATTCTTACTCAGGTGGATGATGCCGCCGCGCGGGCAGGACGGCTGCATCATGGCGAAACCGGCGATCTGCACATCGGCTTTACCTCTTCCGCGCCGTTCATCAAGCCGGTCTCCGACACGCTGTCGACCTTTCGGCGTCGCTATCCGGACGTGCATATCCAGACCCGGGAAACCAACACCCGCGAGCAGATCGTGCCGCTGAATGAAGGAGCGCTCGATCTGGGGCTGATGCGCAACACCCAGCTTCCGGAAACGCTGGTCTGGGAGCGGGTGCTGCGCGAGCCGTTGCTGGCGATGGTGCCGAGCGATCATCCGCTGGCCCGTCAGGAGGCGGTGAGTCTGGCAGAGCTGGCGCGCGAGCCGTTTGTCTTTTTTGACCCGCACGTTGGCACCGGGTTGTATGACGACATTCTGGGGCTGATGCGGCGCTACGGATTAACGCCGACGATTGCCCAGGAAGTCGGGGAAGCGATGACCATTATCGGGCTGGTGGCGTCCGGGCTGGGCGTTTCTATTTTACCGGCGTCGTTTAAGCGAGTGCAGATTAATGAAATGCGCTGGTTGCCGATTAAAGAACAGGATGCGGTATCGGAAATGTGGCTGGTGTGGTCGAAGCACCATGAACAGAGTCAGGCGGCGAAACGCTTCCGGGAATACCTGCTTGCCGCCTCTGCGGTCATAAATTCAGACTAAATATTGTCAAAAATGTGCAGTAAATCACAAGGCTAAGTAAAAATTTGACGAGTGCCCTCGAAGTGCTTCACCATAGCAAAAAGTTTATTTCGAAGCGCGAAAATAAAGGGAGTCAACGGTGGTAGCGGACAGTCAGCCAGGCCATATCGATCAAATAAAGCAGACCAATGCCGGCGCCGTTTATCGCCTGATTGATCAGCTTGGCCCGGTGTCGCGTATCGATCTGTCACGCTTTGCGCAACTGGCCCCGGCCAGCATTACCAAAATTGTGCGTGAAATGCTGGAAGCGCACCTGGTGCAGGAGACGGAAATTCAGGATCCGGGCAGCCGCGGGCGTCCGGCAGTTGGCCTGATGGTTGAAACCGAAGCCTGGCACTATCTCTCCGTACGTATCAGCCGCGGTGAAATTCATCTGGCGCTGCGGGATCTGAGCAGCAAGCTGGTGGTGGAAGAGCAGCTCGAACTGGCGCTTGAACATCCGCAGCCTTTTTTGACGCGGGTCGTCGAGCACATCGACAAATTTTTTATTCGTCATCAAAAGAAGCTGGAACGCCTGACGGCCATCGCCGTCACCATGCCGGGGATTATTGATACCGAAAATGGCGTTATCCACCGGATGCCGTTTTATGATGATGTCCGGGATCTGCCGCTGGGCGAGGTTCTGGCAAGTCGCACCGGGGTTTCCGTTTATATTCAGCACGATATTAGCGCCTGGACCATGGCAGAATCGCTGTTTGGTGCATCACGCGGCGCGCGTGATGTCATTCAGGTGGTGATCGATCATAACGTGGGTGCCGGGGTGATCACCGACGGCCGCCTGCTGCATGCCGGCAGCAGCAGTCTGGTGGAGATTGGCCATACCCAGGTCGATCCGTACGGTAAGCTGTGCTACTGCGGCAACCACGGCTGCCTTGAGACTATCGCCAGCGTTGAGAGCGTACTGGAGCTGGCGCAGGTGCGGATGGCTAAATCCATGAGCTCAATGCTGCATCAGCAACCGCTGAGCGTAGAGTGGCTCTGTCAGGCGGCCTTGCAGGGTGATTTGCTGGCGCGGGATATTATCAGCGGCGTCGGTCAGCACGTTGGGCGCATTCTGGCGATCATGGTGAATCTGTTTAACCCGCAAAAAATTCTGATCGGCTCGCCTTTTAGCCAGGCGGCGGATATCCTGTTTCCGGCAATATCTGACTGCATCAGACAACAATCTCTCCCGGCCTACAGTCGGCATATCGCCGTCGAAAGTACCCAGTTCTCCAACCGGGGAACGATGGCCGGCGCTGCACTGGTCAAAGATGCGCTCTATAACGGATCTTTGTTGATTCGACTGTTACAGGGTTAACATTTTCCCGTCGTCGCACCAAAAATTGCGCTATCTCAAGCTGATATTCACCGGCTTCGCGTAGACTTTTCCCCACACTTTATTATTTTGTCTTTATACACCCAAAATAATTCGAGTTGCTTGTAGGCAGCAAAGCCGTAAATCCCCAGGAGCTTACTCAGGTAAGTGACTGGGGTGAACGGGGGCAGCCAACACCCAAGCAACTTGAAGTATGACGGGGATAACCAACATAACCGTGGGGTTAATGATGTTTAAGCGTTTCTTTATAACAGGTACTGACACCGCTGTCGGCAAGACGGTGGTTTCCCGTGCGCTGTTGCAGGCACTTGCTGCCAGCGGCAAAAGCGTCGCGGGATACAAACCTGTGGCGAAGGGCAGCAAAGAGACGCCGGACGGATTGCGTAACAAAGATGCGCTGATTTTACAAAGCGTGTCGACGCTGGCGTTACCGTACGATGCTGTCAATCCCATCGCGTTAAGCGAAGATGAAAGCAGCGTGGCCCACAGCAGCCCGATCAACTACGGTCTGTTGACCGACGGCCTGCAGCGCCTGAGCGGGCAGGTGGATCACGTGGTGGTCGAAGGCACCGGCGGCTGGCGTAGCCTAATGAACGACCTGCGTCCTCTCTCCGAATGGGTGGTGCAGGAGCAACTGCCGGTATTGATGGTGGTCGGGATTCAGGAAGGCTGCATCAACCACGCGCTGCTGACCGCACAGGCTATTGCCAACGACGGTCTGCCGCTGATTGGCTGGGTGGCTAACCGTATTAACCCGGGGCTGGCGCACTATGCGGAAATCATCGATGTGCTGAGCAAAAAGCTGCCGGGGCCGCTGATTGGTGAACTGCCGTATCTGCCGCGTGCCGAACAGCGCGAGTTAAGCCAGTATATTGATTTACCCATGCTCGGCAGCGTGATGACGGTAGATCGAATCCTCGCGTAAGGTCCTTGAGAGCACCGACGCCAGCACGCTGGCAATCAGCAAACCGGGCAGTAACGCATACTGTCCGGTCATTTCACAAATCATCAAGGTTGACATGATCGGCGCGTGCGTCGTAGCCGCCAGAAAGGCCGCCATTCCGGTCAAACCAATCAGAATTGCCATCCCCTGATCGTAATGCAGCCATAGCCCGATGAGGTTAGCAAACAGCATCCCCATCCCCAGACCGACGAACAGCGTCGGTGTGAAGACTCCGCCCGGAGCACCAGAACCGCTGCTGGCAAATACCGCAATCACTTTACACACAAAGACCAGCGCGATAGCGCTGAACAGCGGCGGCGACTGGAGATAATGTTGCACCGTACTGTAACCATTGCCCCAGACCGCCGGTGTTACCAGCGACAGCAGGCCGACGATCAGGCCGCCAAGCGCCAGCTGGAAGGGCGGCGAGAGACCCGCGCGCAAAAATCCCCGGTGACTGGCGCTCATCATGGCAATAAACAGTGGACCGCAGACCCCAGCCAGCAGCCCGGTAGCCAGCATCATCGCATAGTGAAGGGTGGTAAGCGGTTCATTGAACACCACCTGATACAGCGGCGCTGGACCGCCGTTCAGCAATTGGGTGACCAGCAGGGCGACAACCGCAGAAATGACCACCGGGCCGAGCGACGCCAGCATCAGGGTGCCGAATAAAATCTCGGCGATAAACAGGCTTCCGGCTAACGGGGCGTGATAGGCGCTGGCCATCCCGGCAGCAGCGCCGCAGGCGACCCACAGTTTCCATTCCGCCTTTGGCGTAAAGCGCCGGGCAAACAGCGAGGCGGCCAGCGCGGCCAGCAGTATCATCGCGCCTTCACGGCCAATAGCGCTACCGGTGGTAACCACCAGCAATGACGCCAGGGATTTGATCAGGCTGGCGGGCGTATCAAACTGACCATCGCCGGTCTCCAGCGCTTCCATATAGTCGGTGGGGGCATGAGGGCGCTGGCGGGTCTGGCGCTGCCAAAGCCACAGCAGGGTGCCGGCAGCCAGGCCGCCAGCCGCAGGGGTTAGCAGCCGACGCCATCCTGGCAGCGCCTCGGCGGCATTGACCAGGCTTCCGCTATGATCGTTGAGGAAAAGGCCTTCCAGCGCGCCCATCGCCAGATGGAACAGCGCGACGGCAAACGCCGCCAGAATGCCCACCAGGGTAGCAATCAGCAGACGACGGAACATGACCGGGACATCGGGGTAGTGATGGAGACGATGCATCAGTGGCTACGGGTAGCGGGAATCATTCGCTTATTGTGATAGGTAATAAGCTTAGATGCAAAAGCGATAAGTGCGCCTGACGATGTAACACCACGCCCGACATAAGGCAGGATTTATCGGGGTGCGCTATAAAGATGACCATACGGGGATTATCCGTATGGCCAACGGATTAGCGATATAGCGGTTTATCAGCGACAGCGATCGGCAGCTGGCTCTGCCATTCGGCCAGTGTCGCCTGGGCCAGTTGGCCGAGAGTCTGGTAAAAAGGATGTTCCGCCCCGGCGACAAACTGCGCCAGAAAGCGCCCGGACCAGGGAAGCAGATGCCAGGCAAGCAGTTGATGAAATGCCTCGTCCTGCCCGGACTCGCACAGCCAGGCCGCCAGTAACAGCAGCGTGCCAAAGTGATCTTCCGGCTCCTGACTCTGCGCTGCGTGAGCGATACCGTTAGCGCGCATCCACTCACGCAATACCAGCGTCGAATCTCCGAACAGTACGTTCTCTCTATCTAACCACACGGATCCCCACGGCGGTGCCGGCAGCGCCCACGGCCCGATGAACAGCCGCTGCCAGGCGTCGGCGAGCGGTTCATCGCTCTCGCGGGCAAACCCGGCTACCGGCACCTCTGTCAACGGGAAGGGCCACTGCGACAGCCAGCTGCCGTCGCGCAGGGCGTTCACCAGCGCGGCGGCCTGCTCGCTATCCGGCGGGAATGAAAAGAGTGCACCCAGCGTGCGGGCGCTTAATGCGACGGCGTCGCGGTATTGCGGTTGCATCATGTTTCCTGGTTCCTTACTGCGGCGCGGGCCTGTAACCCATGGCTAAACGCGACGAACGGTGTTTTCGACCATCCGGGGGAGCCATCATACGCAAGGCGGGGCAGCAGGATATTATCCCGTGTCAACTCCGGGAAAATATCCTCCACCTGAAATGCGCGGATGTTACTGGGCGTCGCTCTCGGCGCCAGACGAACGGGTGTAAGTAATTTTGAAGGTGTCGTTGGCGCAGTGACCAACCACCTGAGTACCGGGCTGGTCAGGCTGGTCATTCGGCACGATCGCTAAGCTAAAGCCTGACGCCGGCACGCCGTTGTTGACGATTTTTTGCTGGATATCGTTTTTCACGCGCTCGCAGGAATCGGGGGCAGCCAGCACGGAGGTTGAACCCAGCAGCAGAACCACACATAGCCAGGGTGAACGTTTCATCATAGACTCCTTATATTCAATCCATCTGGTTTTAAGCATAGCAGAACTGGTGTAAACAATTGTATTTGCTACTATGATTGTAATCTCCACAAAAGGAATCTGGCGTGAACAAACGGTTTTTGCTGATATCGGCGGTAATGGTCCTCAGCGCCTGTGATAAGCCGGCGTCGCCGCAAGCATTTACGCCGGAAATGGCGAGCTTTTCTAATGAGTTTGAGTTCGACCCCTTACGGGGACCGGTGAAGGATTTTAGCCAGACGCTTTTCGACGAGCACAACGAGGTGGTGAAGCGAGTGAGCGCCCATATGTCCAGCGAAGGCTGTTTTGACCTGCTGGATTTTGAAGACCGGGAGAATAAAACTGGTGCGACGCTGCTGCTGGACGCCAACTTTTATCTTGATGCCAAAACCCGCGAGAAGCGTCTGCGTTTGCAGGGAAAATGCCAGCTGGCTGAGCTGCCGTCTGCGGGTATTGTCTGGGACACGGACGATAACGGCTTTGTGATCTCGGCGCGGGGTAAAGAAACCACCGCGACCTACCACTATGACAGCGAAGGCTATCCAACCGGGAAAACCACGGTGGCGAAAGATGAGCGTTTTACGGTGCGCTCTACGCCGGTGTCTGACCCGCGCAAAAAACTGGATTACACGGCGACCAGCACCTTCAATGACCGGCAGTTGGGGAGCGTGCGTCAAACCTGCGATTACGATCGCCATGATAACCCGGTGGAGTGTGAACTTCAGGTGATCGACGATAGCGTGCAGCCGCCGTTGACCCGTCGATACACCATCAAAAACAGTATCGAATATTACTGAGCAGTCGGTTTCAGCAGCGTCTGACCCTGATTACGGTGTTCGCTAATATACTGATGCTGGAACAGACACATGCGGATGGTGTTGCGGTACTCGCCGTTGATGAAAAACTCATGAATCAGTTCGCCCTCGACCATAAACCCGAGTTTACGGTAGATGTGGATCGCTTTTTCATTTTCGCTGTCGACAATCAGATACAGTTTGTACAGATTGAGGACCGTAAAGCCGTAATCCATCGCCAGTTTCGCAGCCCGCGTCGCCAGCCCTTTGCCCTGATAATCGGGCGAAATGATTATCTGAAACTCGGCGCGGCGGTGGACGTGGTTAATTTCGACCAGCTCGACCAGCCCGGCTTTTTCCCCGTCGCATTCAATCACAAAGCGGCGTTCACTCTGATCGTGAATGTGTTTATCGTACAGATCTGACAGCTCCACGAAGGCTTCGTAAGGCTCTTCAAACCAGTAGCGCATCACGCTGGCATTGTTATCAAGCTGATGGACAAAGCGTAGGTCTTCGCGCTCCAGCGGCCGCAGTTTAATGGTATGAGCGTCAGGCATGATGGTTCCTGTAGATATTGGCGAACAGGGCGCCCGCAGGCGCCAGACATGAGTGATGGATTAAGGCGCGATAGTACGGCCGGTGCGGCGATCGAGGCAGCGTAGGGTGTTGGGTTCCCAGTACGCATTTACGTTCGCGCTTTTCTGGCAGTTATCCTGAGCATCAAAAGCGACGTCGGCCTTATCCCACTCCTTCTCGGTGCGGGTATTGACTTTCTGGCGCAGTGAACGGGTATCGTTCCACTGCTCTTTTTCCATGGTGGCCTGCTGACGGCTTTGCGCACTATCGCCGGACTCAATCACCAGCTTGTTGGTTTGCGCAAAAGACGACGCGGTAAACACCACGGCGCTGACGGCCAGCATCGCCGTCAGGCACCAGCGTTTTTTTTGTGTCATTTTCATCACGTTTTCCTTTGAGTGATAGCCCTGCGGCCATCTTCAAGTTTACTACATCTCCTGTCGACGGCATACCCGACAAAAGAGTGCGGACAGCGGGGATTATCGCGTAACATGGGCTGACCACCCAATCTCTTTACCTGTCTTTATGTTCAAAACAACACTGCTTTTCTTCGCGACGGCGATCTGTGAAATTATCGGGTGCTATTTACCCTGGCTATGGCTAAAGCGTGGCGCGACACCGCTGCTGCTGGTCCCCGCCGGCGTGGCGCTGGTGATGTTTGTCTGGCTGCTGACCCTTCATCCGGCCGCCAGCGGGCGAGTATACGCCGCCTATGGCGGGGTTTATGTCTGCACCGCGCTGTTGTGGCTGCGTTTTGTCGATGGCGTCAAGCTCAGCCATTATGACTGGGCCGGGGCGCTGGTGGCCCTGTGCGGCATGCTGATCATCGTCGCCGGCTGGGGACGAGCCTGACCGTCCGGCACCATCTCAACGGGTCGCTATCGCCTTGATTGGCGGCCTGTCTCTCACGCACTGCGTCGCCCACCTGTTAATCCCGTATTCCCGTTAGAAAATGACGGATCTGCTGCCGCGCGATCCCGTCAGGATAATGTGATCTGGCACAGTCTTTTTAAACGTCATACTTGTATGGTAGTAGGTCTGATGCTTTAATTTTAAGCGGATGTCCGTAGGGATATCAGGAAAACAGGGGTAACTCAGCCTGAATCGTCAGCGTAAGACGCATTCGGCTGTTGTGGGTGATGCCCTGAGCGGCATCAGGATTGGCAGACAAACAGACAACAAAAAGACCGCCTGACCGTTGCTCAGGGTGACGGGGCGGTGACTGGACGTTGGCACGTTGTGAATCTGGTGAAGGAGAAAAAATGAAGAGTATTGTCATTCGTCAACCCAATGAGCTGGTTATCGAAGAGAGGGCGCTAGCGGAACCTGCGGCAGGTGAAGTGCGGGTGAAAGTGAAGCTGGCAGGCATCTGTGGCTCTGATAGCCATATCTATCGCGGGCACAATCCTTTCGCGAAATACCCGCGGGTCATTGGGCACGAATTCTTCGGCGTCATCGATGCCGTGGGTAAGGGCGTGAAGGACCGTTCGGTTGGCCAGCGTGTCTGCGTTGACCCGGTTATCAGCTGCGGGCATTGCTATCCGTGTTCGGTGGGTAAGCCGAATGTCTGTACGTCACTGGTGGTGCTTGGCGTGCACCAGGATGGCGGATTTAGCGAGTATGCCGTTGTCCCGGCTAAAAATGCCTGGCAGGTACCTGACAGCGTGCCGGACCGCCACGGCGTGATGGTTGAGCCTTTCACCATTGCCGCCAACGTCACCGGACAGGTGTCGCCGACGTCAAAGGATACGGTGTTGATTTACGGCGCGGGGCCGATGGGGTTAACCACGATCCAGGTGCTGAAAAACGTCTACCACGTTCAGCAGGTGATTGTCGTGGACCAGATCGCTGAGCGTTTGCAGATGGCAAAACGCAACGGTGCGGATCGGGTGATTAACAATGCAGAACAGTCACTAACGGACTGTCTGCAGGCGGAAGGGATCAAGCCGACGCTGATTATTGATGCCGCCTGCCACCCGGCTATATTATCAGAAGCCGTGATGCTGGCCTCGCCGGCGGCGAGAATCGTCCTGATGGGCTTCTCCACCGAGCCGTCGTTGGTTGCCCAGCAAGGGATTACCGGTAAAGAGCTCTCTATATTCTCTTCGCGACTGAATGCCAATAAATTCCCTATCGTATTATCGTGGTTAGCACAGGGGTTAATTAATCCGGAAACGCTAATTACCCATACCTTTGAGTATCAGCACATTGTTGATGCTATCGAACTCTTTGAACACGACAGGAAAAACTGCTGTAAGGTCTTATTAACTTTTTGATGTTAATAATTAATACAAACTCTATATATTTCAATTAGAGAACATAATGATGACTACAGTGAAGAATGAGAGAACGACATCAGACCTCATCCGGGCTGCGGTGTCCGGATGGTTAGGGACTGCTCTGGAGTTTATGGACTTCCAACTTTATTCTCTGGGGGCGGCACTCGTCTTCCATGAGATATTTTTCCCTGAACAATCGGCGGCGATGGCGCTGATTTTAGCCATGGGAACCTACGGTGCGGGATATATTGCCCGCATCGTCGGGGCGTTTATTTTTGGGCGGATGGGCGACAAAATCGGACGAAAAAGAGTCCTGTTTATCACCATTACCATGATGGGGATCTGTACCACCCTGATTGGCATTCTGCCGACTTATGCCCAGGTGGGGATTCTCGCGCCGGTACTGCTGGTGACGCTGCGTATTATTCAGGGACTGGGCGCCGGGGCGGAAATTTCCGGGGCCGGCACCATGCTGGCGGAATACGCGCCGAAGGGTAAGCGCGGCATTATCTCCTCGCTGGTGGCGATGGGGACCAACTGCGGGACGCTGAGCGCAACCGCTATCTGGGCGGTGATGTTCTTCTTCCTCGACCGTGAAGAGCTGGTGGCATGGGGCTGGCGTGTTCCGTTCCTCGCAAGCGTGGTGGTGATGGTCTTCGCCATCTGGCTGCGGCTGAATCTTAAAGAGAGCCCGGTATTTGAGCAGGTCAGTGAAGCCGGAACTTTGCAGAATAGCGCGGTGGAGGAGGAAAATACCTTTGGCGCGATGTTAAAAAGCAAATCCTTCTGGCTGGCCACCGGGCTGCGTTTTGGTCAGGCTGGGAACTCCGGACTTTTGCAGACATTTCTTGCCGGTTACCTGGTGCAAAGCCTGCTGTTTGATAAAGCGATTCCCACCGACGCATTAATGATCAGTTCCGGCATCGGGTTTATTACCATCCCGTTGCTGGGATGGCTGTCCGATAAAGTCGGCCGTCGCCTGCCTTATATTATTGTCAATATATCGGCCATTCTTTTAGCCTACCCGATGGTCTCAATTATTGTTGATAAGAGTTACAGCGTCGGCGCGATCATGGCCTCATTAATTGTTATCCATAATATCGCGGTACTTGGCCTGTTTGCGCTCGAGAATATCACCATGGCGGAAATATTCGGCTCGCGTAACCGTTTTACCAGAATGGCCATTTCCAAAGAAACCGGTGGTCTGGTAGCCGTGGGCTTTGGCCCGGTGCTTGCCGGTATTTTCTGTAATATCACCGGCGCGTGGTGGCCAATTGTCGCGATGCTGATTTGCTACTCGATTATCGGCTTAATTTCCGCAGTGCTGATGCCGGAAGTGCGCGACCGTGACCTGAGCCTGCTGCACGATGCCGCAGACGAAGCCCCGCAGAATAAAGAAGTAAGAGCCGGTCAGTTAACCTGATACCGCACCTGACCGACGTTGATGTGGCCGGGTGAAACCACCCGGCTTTTTCATGGCGTCAGTCGCATGACCACCGAGAGTAAGCGCGATAAATCTTCTTGTATGGTAGTTGATGGAAATCAAAGATGTCATACCAATTGCATGAGATGGTTTACCTCACAGAGGCATTCTCCTCGAGAATGGTTGATTAGTAATCATAAAAATGAGAGTCACCATGGAAAACACGCTTTTAACAGCCAAGGCAACGCTTCCTTCTTACGACCGCAGCAAACTGGTGTCGCGCATCGTCCATCTGGGATTTGGCGCATTTCACCGTGCTCACCAGGCGGTCTACGCCGATATCCTGGCTGCGGATCATGGCAGTGACTGGGGCTACACCGAAGTGAACCTGATCGGCGGCGAGCAGCAGATTGCCGATCTGCAACATCAGGATCTGATGTACACCGTCGCCGAAATGTCAGCCGATGCCTGGACCGCACGGGTGGTTGGCGTAGTTAAAGAAGCGATGCACGCCGAGGTCGACGGTCTCGAAAGCGTGCTGGCGAAGCTGTGCGAGCCCCAGGTAGCGATCGTTTCACTCACTATTACCGAAAAGGGCTATTGCCACTCGCCGGCCACCGGTGAACTGCAGTTGGACCATCCGCTGATTGCCGCTGATATTCGTAGCCCGCATCAGCCAAAATCAGCACCGGGCGTGGTGGTTGAAGCGCTGGCGCGACGTAAAGCGGCAGGCTTGCCGGCCTTCAGCGTGATGTCCTGCGACAACATGCCGGAAAACGGCCACGTGATGCGTAATGTGGTCTGTGCGCTGGCGGGGGCTATCGACGGTGAACTGGCGGCATGGATTGCAGAAAATGTGACTTTCCCGTCCACGATGGTTGACCGTATTGTACCGGCCGTCACCGCCGATACCCTGGATAAAATTGAACAGCTGACCGGCGTGCGCGATCCTGCCGGCGTGGCGTGCGAGCCGTTCCGTCAGTGGGTCATTGAGGACAATTTCGTTGCCGGTCGTCCGCAATGGGAAAAGGCGGGGGCTGAGCTG
The DNA here is from genome assembly GCF_051131735.1 of Klebsiella sp. B345. Lineage (NCBI taxonomy): Bacteria > Pseudomonadati > Pseudomonadota > Gammaproteobacteria > Enterobacterales > Enterobacteriaceae > Klebsiella > Klebsiella sp. B345. Next base: position 602,949 of record NZ_CP180443.1, on the reverse strand, counting down.
GTCGCCGACGTGGTGCCTTTCGAAGAGATGAAGCTGCGCATGCTCAATGGTAGCCACTCCTTCCTGGCGTATCTCGGATACCTGGCTGGATATCAGCACATTAATGACTGCATGCAGGATGAGTACTATCGTCGTGCGGCCCGGGCTTTAATGCTCAATGAGCAGGCGCCGACATTAAAAGTGCAGGGCGTTGACCTGCAGCGCTACGCCGGGCTGCTGATCGACCGCTATAGTAATCCGGCACTGAAGCACCGTACCTGGCAGATTGCCATGGACGGCAGCCAGAAACTGCCGCAGCGTATGCTGGATTCAGTTCGCTGGCATCTGGCGCAGGGCAGCGACTTTACCCTTCTGGCGATGGGCGTGGCGGGCTGGATGCGCTACGTCGGTGGTGTTGATGAGCAGGGGCAGGCGATTGAAATTTGCGATCCGCTGCTACCGGTGATTCAGCAGGTTGTACAGAACAGCGTTGAGGGGCCGGAGCGGGTAAAAGCCCTGCTGGGAATTGACGCCATCTTTGGCCGCGATTTGCCGCAGGATGGGCGTTTTGTCGATGCGGTCACTCATGCGTGGCTATCGTTAAAAGCGAAGGGCGCGAAAGCGACCGTCGCTGCCTGGGCTAAAGCACAGGCATAATCTCGTCTACCATGCCGCCAGCCCTGGCGGCATGTTTTTATGGTGCGACTGCTCTGACGCACAATAATGCTGACCATCATCTTATTGTCTTAGTCCTGATATTTTCCGACAAATAGCTTCACACCGCGGTACAAAATATTTTATTGCACCATCTGCTAAAATAATGATCGGGCGCATAGACTATACATATCTTTAACTATTCCAAGCTAACTATAAATAATTGATGTTTATTTTAACGATTCTGCCGGTCGTCGAGTGGCTTATTTGTGCTGCGTTTAAAATAAGTGTGTCATGATGGCTGCAGTAAAAGATAAATATCCTCTGGATAAGGAGTGCCGACTATGTATAAAAGAATTTTATTACCTGTCGATGTATTTGAAATGGATTTGAGTGATAAAGCGGTTCGTCATGCAGAGTTTTTAGCACAGAGCGAAGGCGAAATTACCTTACTGAACGTGTTACCCAACAGCAGTCGTTCCATTCTGCGTGGCTTTTCTGCCGATATTAAAAAGTTCGAAGCCTTTATGGAGGAGGAGTCGCAGAAGAAAATGAAGAGCCTGACTCGTCTGTTCTCCATTCCCACTTCGCGGATCCACTCCCGGGTGGTGTTTGGCAACGTGCGTGATGAAATCGTGGCGATCGGCAATGTCGATGAGTTCGATGTGATTGTAGTGGGCTCACGCACGCCGGGGCTGTCTACCCATTTGCTTGGGTCTAACGCCGAGTCCATTTTGCGCTATGCCAGAATTCCGGTGCTGGTAGTACGTTAGGTAAAAATCAGCGGCAGCGGTGATATTGTCCCTGCTGCCGCCAGAACCGATTATTCTTCGCTAAACCAGTCGCTATTTTCCTGGCGAATTAACAGCACCGATTCACTAATTTCGTGCAGGTGAATGTTCATTGCCTTGCCCACCGCTTCAACATCACGCTTTTCCAGCGCCTGGAATATTTCATGGTGCTGGCGCAGGAGCATATCCGGAGGGGTGACGTGATCGAGGCTCATATAACGCACGCGGTCAATCGTCGCTTTGATATTCTCCACCGTATCCCAGGCGAGCTGGCAGTCGGCAATCGTCGACAGCTTCTGATGAAATTCATCATCCAGTTGGAAGAAATCATTTAATTGCTGACGTTCAACGGCGATACGCTGCTGGGTAAGATTTTGCTCAAGCTGGTAGATTTGCTCGGCGGTGATCATCCCGGCGGCACGGCGTACTACCGCACATTCGATAGCCTGGCGGACGAAGCAGCCGTTGCGAACCTGCGACAGTGAGATCTTATTGACGTAGCTACCGCGCTGCGGGCGAATCTGGATCAGGCCGTTTTCGGCCAGTTTGATAAACGCCTCGCGCACCGGCTGGCGTGAAACATTAAAGCGCACAGACACTTCTTTCTCAGACAGCGGGGTTCCCGGAGGGATCAAACAATGGACGATATCACTGCGAAGGATGCGGTAAATTTGCTGGTTTACAGGCTGTGTCGGATTGAGTTGCGATTCTGCGGCCATTGATGGTTACTTTTAGTGGATTATAAGCGTTATTTTACGCGTATTTTATCGGTTAGCCCATACCCGGCCGTCAAGCGGCCGGGTGGCGAGATTTAACCTGCGCGATGAACGCTAAGACCGGCAAAACTCTGGCTTACCGGCATCATTTCCAGGGTGTTGATGTTGACATGCGCCGGCAGGTTCGCAACCCACCATACTGCTTCGGTAACATCTTCCGGCGTCAGCGCCTGGGTGTTCTCATAAGTTTTACCGGCTTTGTTGTCATCACCTTTAAAGCGCACGTTAGAAAACTCGGTGCCGCCAACCAGGCCTGGTTCAACATCGGTCACGCGGATCGCCGTGCCGTGCAGGTCGGTACGCAGGTTGAGGCTGAACTGACGGACGAAGGCTTTGGTCGCCCCGTAAACGTTACCACCGGCGTAAGGCCAGCTACCGGCAGTGGAACCGATATTGATGATATGACCGCGGTTGCGCTCGACCATTCCCGGCAAAACGGCACGGGTCATATAGACCAGTCCTTTGTTGTTGGTATCGATCATATCTTCCCAGTCTTCGATGCTGGCTTTGTGCGCCGGCTCGAGACCAAGTGCCAGACCGGCGTTATTGACCAGTACATCGATGGCCTGCCACTCTGCCGGCAGTCCGGCAATCATCTCTTCGATGGCGGCGCGGTTGCGGACGTCCAACTGCACCGGATAAAGGTTGTCGCCGAGCTCATCTTTTAATGTTTTCAGTCGCTCTTCACGACGCCCGGTGGCGATCACTTTGTGGCCGTTGGCGATAAAACGGCGAGTCATACTTTCACCAAAACCTGCGGTTGCACCGGTAACCAGAATAATCATCATCGCTCCTGTCAATTTCTCATTAAGCCCTGAACCACACGCACAGCGGAAGAGGGCTGGCAATATCATCTTACTTAATGTTTTTCATTACATTTATCCCCGGAATGATCTAACCGTATAAGGTCGTTACCCGGAAAAAAATTAAGTAATGATGATAGATCCTGTGCCTAAGCACTGTAGCGACAAAAGAAAACCGCGTCTACCTTCAGCGCGCGAGCAATACGTTTCCAAAACAGGGTATTGCGATAGCGCCAAAAGGTGGATAAAGCCTAGGTCAGAGGGCTATTTTCGGGCGATTTTGTCGAAAAATAAACTGCGCGGCATTCATGGCATCAATTGATCATCGCGGCATTTTGCCGGTTGTTATTCTGCGCGCCGCGCCCGTTGGGCTGCCATTTTTGGTGGGGATTCCCTATTGCACCTGCCCGCTGTAGCGGAGCTTTTGATGACAGGAGATTAAACAGATGAATGAATGGGACGAAGAAGAGAGCATTGCGACTCATGCGACCATAACCCGTACCGGGCTCGATATTCTTGGCGTCACCGGCGCGGTAATGATCGCTTTTGTGCTCTATTTTGTGCTCTGAATCTGCACTGACCGCCTGAACGTCGGGAAATCATTGCGGTTAATCAACACGTTGCCTAATCTAACTGGATAACCGAGTCCAGGAGATGATAATGGCCGAAAACAACCCTTTCTTGAGCATGAGCCTGCTGCCTTATCAGGCGCCGCGTTTTGATCTGATTGACGATACGCACTACCGTCCGGCCTTTGATGAAGGGGTTCGGCGTCAGCGCGACGAAATCTCCGCCATTGTGAATAATCCCGCACCGGCAGATTTTGCCAACACGCTGGTGGCGCTTGAGCAAAGCGGGCAGTTGCTGACGCGCGTCACCCGGGTCTTTTTTGCCATGGCCGGAGCGCATACCAACCCGACGCTGCAGGCGCTTGATGAGCAGTTTTCCGCTGAACTAGCCGGGCTGGGCAACGATATCTGGCTGAACGATGCGCTGTTCCAACGTGTACAGCAGGTTTGGCTGCAACGCGATACCCTGAGCCTCGATGACGAATCCCGGCGGCTGCTTGAGGTGACGTGGCAACGCTTTACCCTGGCGGGCGCGACGCTGGCACCCGAGCAAAAAACCGCGCTGCGCGCCCTGAATACCCAGGCCGCGGCGCTGCAAAGCCAGTTCCAGCAGCGGCTGTTGGCGGCGGTGAAATCCGGCGGCCTGGTGCTGGATGACCGCCATCAGTTAGCGGGACTTAGCGACGATGAGATCGCCGAAGCTGCCGAGACTGCGCGCGATAAAGGATTAAATGACCGCTGGCTGCTGCCGTTAGTGAATACTACCCAGCAACCGGCGTTGTTGGCGTTACGTTTGCGCCAGACCCGTGAAAAGCTGTTTGCCGCCGGCTGGCAGCGCAACCAGAAGGGCGATGCCAACGATACCCGCGAGCTGGTACTGCGTCTGGCGGAGATCCGCGCGCGCAAAGCCGAACTACTGGGCGTGGCGGATTATGCCAGTTGGGCGATGGCCGATCAGATGGCGGGGACGCCGGAGGCCGCATTGGCCTTTATGCGCCGGATTGCCCCGGCCGCGCGGGCGAGAGCGGAACAGGAGCTGGCAGATATTCAGCAGGTCATTGACCATCAGGGAGGCGGTTTTACCGCCGAGGCATGGGACTGGCATTACTACGCCGAGCAGGTGCGCCGCGCCCGCTTTGCCATTGATGAGTCACAGCTAAAACCCTATTTTGCGCTCGACCGCATCCTGCAGGACGGTGTGTTCTGGACCGCCTCGCAGCTGTTTGGCCTGCGCTTCGTCGAACGTTTTGATATCCCGGTGTATCACCCGGATGTGCGGGTCTGGGAAATCTTTGATGCCAACGGCGAAGGAATTGCGCTGTTCTACGGCGACTATTTTTCGCGGGATTCGAAAAGCGGCGGGGCGTGGATGGACGTTTTCGTCGAACAATCGACGCTGCTGGCTCAGCACCCGGTGATCTACAACGTCTGCAACTATCAGAAGCCCAAGGCCGGCCACAGCGCGCTGCTGTCATGGGATGATGTCATCACCTTGTTCCATGAGTTCGGCCATGCCCTGCACGGGCTGTTTGCCAGCCAGCGCTACGCCAGCTTGTCGGGCACCAATACGCCGCGCGATTTTGTCGAGTTTCCGTCGCAGATCTTTGAGCACTGGGCCAGCGAGCCGCAGGTGTTCGCCCGCTATGCCCGGCATTACCAGACCGGCGAGGCGATGCCGGATGCGCTGCGGGAAAGCATGCTGCGAGCCGCGAAGTTTAACAAAGGCTATGACATGAGCGAGCTGCTGGCAGCGGCGCTGCTGGATATGCACTGGCATAGCCTCGCGTCGACGGATCTGCCGCAGGATGTCGATGCCTTCGAAACGCAGGCATTAGGCGAGGAGCGTATGGATCTTGCGGCGGTACCACCGCGCTATCGCAGCAGCTATTTCTCGCATATCTTCGGCGGCGGCTATGCGGCAGGCTATTACGCTTATCTGTGGACCCAGATGCTGGCCGACGACGGCTATCAGTGGTTTGTGGAGCAGGGTGGGTTAACCCGCGAAAACGGTCAGCGCTTCCGCGAGGCGATTTTGTCCCGCGGCAACAGCACTGATTTAGCTGAACTTTATCGCCTGTGGCGCGGGCACGACCCTAAGATTGAACCGATGCTGGAGAACCGTGGGTTGAGCGAGTAAGGCAACTTTGTGTCGGAAACAGGACCGGGCCAGGTGCCCGGTTTTTTGTCCGATTTTTTCTTCCCCAAAACCTCTCCAAAATTCTTCCCCAAAATTAATCCTTAAATTCTGAAAAATTTGCAGGGGGATAGAGCGCAATTTCTCACGTAGCTACCCCTTCACTTTCACCCAATCGAAACCTCGGTCATTGTGATACTGCGCCGTCATTTTTTCCGATGAGTGGCCTAACAGTTGTTGGGTATTGATACCCTGAGCCTCATGCAGACGTTCTGACAGCGAGCGCTGCTCATGGAAGGTCGGCATTGTTTTCCCTCTTTCGACGGAAATGTCAGTGCTATCCACTGCGAGTTTGAAGGAAACACTAAGACTGTTCTCGCCAACAGGATCGCTTGCCTTTACACTCCCGCTGGATGTTACGTGGTGAAGAAGCCAGGGGCTAACAACCCGATCCCTACAGCGCTTAATCACCTGGGCCAGTGTGATGTCCAACGTCACACAGCGCAAAGAAAGCGGGATAGCAAGTTTCACACCTGTCTTTTGCTGCTCAACGTGCAAGTATCCGTCCCAAACATCAGAGAATTTCATTTTGGCGATATCACCACGCCGTTGCCCGGTGACCAATGCCAACAGCATGGAGTTTTGAACATAAGGGGCCATATTGTCGGCCGCTTCAAAAATTGCTTTCCACATTTCAAAATTCAGTCGAGAGCGGTTAACTCGAGCAACGACTTTTCTGGTTGCCAGCGCCGGGTTGTATCCTGGTTCCACTTCTCCTGCATGTTGTGCCTCACGGAACAAATCGATCCATACGCTACGGAGTGTTTGCGCCATCCGCGCTTTACCTCTGGCTTTATATTCGTCAGTAATGATCGCCAACATTTTTGTGGTGACCTCCTGCATACCGATGTCAGGCATTCTTTCAGCCAGAACGTTGGTGCAGGTCCTTCGGGATTTAAGTGTGTTATTTTTTATCTCCCCATTGCTGAGCCGTTCCTCCTGTATTTTCAAATACCGTTCGATCCACACGCGCATACGTATGGATTTCTTTGCGTTAGCCTTCTTATTGGTGACCATATCGATCAGGGCAAATGACTGGGCAGATTCCTGCTGCGCCAGTAGGCGATTCAGTTCAGTGGCGGCCTGTCTGGCCGCCTCCTGAACGGTACCAAAACCGATAAATTGACCGGTTAAAGGGTGTCGGTATTGCCAGTAGGTTTTGCTGTTGCGTTTGTCCAGTTTGCAGTAGAGATTTGGGACATCAACCCTGTGATTACGTGGTCTGGCTGCCATTAATTACTCGCTCCATAAGCGTCTTCACCGCTTTCGGCAGGCGTGGTGGTAGTATCGGCGATGTGACCAAACTGATGAATTTAGCCTCTTCATCGATAACCCACCGCCGGCCTTGTTTCAGCGCCCTGGGAATTGTTTGTCCGGTTTTTGCAATTCTGTGCAGCGACGCTCTGGATGGTGGATGCTTAAAGCCATTCGGTCCGGAAGCCCATTCCTCTAAGCTGACGAGTTGCCCCATGTAAACCTCCAGATGGAATGCTGGATTACCGGTACTACGATTGGTACGTCGATGTTCTGAAAGCTGCTATGGAAATCCCCGCCACCGATCGCATCGTAGCCGGGATTAAGGCTAATGGGGTGGATATGCTTTTAGAAAAGTATCGCTCTCGCTGGATTTCGCCGCATGTTGAAGATGCTGAGCGGTTTGCCAAGCAGTTGCGCGAGGTTTCCAAATGACCGAGCAAACCATTCTCGACATGTGCTGCGGCTCCCGCATGTTCTGGTTCGACAAACAGGACTCGCGCTCAGTTTTCACCGACATTCGCGCCGAGCAGCACACTCTGTGCGACGGGCTCAGCCTGGTTATCAGCCCGGACATTTTCGCCGATTTCCGCCAACTGCCGTTCGCTGATGACTCATTCCCGGTTGTGGTTTTCGACCCGCCGCATCTTGAGCGCGTTGGCGAAAATGCCTGGATGGGTAAGAAATATGGGCGCCTGAACAAAGACACCTGGCGCGATGACCTGCGAGCCGGGTTCAAAGAGGCGTTCCGTGTGCTGCGGCCACACGGCGTTCTCATCTTCAAATGGAACGAAACCCAGATACCGGTTAGCCAGATTCTGGCACTTACCGACGAGAAGCCGGCTATCTGGCAACGCACCGGCAAGGGAGACAAAACTCACTAGATTCTGTTTGTGAAAGGGAGTGCTAGCAATGACTAAATCACTAGAAGCGATAAGGTCTGTGGGTTTGTGACATCCCCGCAGATCGGCTAAACCTAATATGTTTGCCAGCATCATGAGACGCGCACAAGCATTGAACTGACGTCGCTTGGTAACAATTAAATGTCACTAGAAGAAGCCTAAAATGACTGACTTTCGGTTATTTATACATGCAAGTACGCGCGCTATTTGTCCACGATTTTTCTTGCAACCTATAGTGGCAAGCACAAAGCTAGCGTTCCTCATAACACTTGCGATGGCGAGTTTGGATGTGTTGGCAGCACCTTCTGGTCAAAGTGTGATCGCGTATCCAACGCAGCATTGCCATGCTCTTCAGCGCCCACTCCAACAAGCCGTTGCCGATGCTTTGGGGCCGGCATATGCTGGCATTCAAAAGCAAGTACGCTGGGATATTGTATGTATTGGCGATGTTGTACGCGTAACTACCCCCATTCGCTCCAACGGGGGGGACATTATCATTTTTGCCAACCGACTTGAAATTAGTGCACCAATAGATTCTAGAGTTTACATAAGTCCAGATGACTATTCTCCCTATCTTGAGAAGAGCGATACATATTCAGGTGCTTCAGAATTAACAATTGCAAAACAAGGATCAGACCTCAGAAAAATCTACGACGATTATTTCCGACGCTCGCCTGACAAAGTTGTTTCCAGTGAGGGAAAAATTTTCCTTCCTGAGAATCCAGCTGGATTAACTGGGCAAGTGTATTGGAGTTGCGAATCGCCTGATTCCTCTTCACTAAAAAGGATTGTACCGGCAACTAGCCCCCCTCTCCTTACGGAAAAGTCCAACATTAACCCTGGTACAATTAAGGTTTTCGCCAACACATTTACTTTCGATGATGCAGCTCTTGCCGCCTATCCGTTGTTTGACGGCGACCCTTTATCCTGCAACACCTCACCATTATTTACAAAAGGTAAGGTTTTCATTGCTCGAGGAATGCGAGGAGGCAGAGGTGGCGCTGGAGCAACCACTGCAGCTTTCTATCCAAAATTTCCTTGTGTCGATTCGGCATATAGGCGAGCTGGGTTCCTCAATGCTGCCGGCGGTTCAGGAGGAAGTGGCGGGCATGTACGCTTAGTTATCGTAGGGTCGACAGTGAACAATATAGATGCTGAACTTGAGTCGCGAATCGCTATCGATGGTGGTCCTCCGGGTTCTGCGCAACGAATCCGTGCACCTGCTTGGATCGGGCCAGACGCGACATCTTCAAGCGATGTATGTGGCTTAAAGTCAGAAGGGAAATGGCCCATTGCTTCGGTTGGCGCGAGCGGCATACGAGAAGTTATCAGGCAAACTCCAACAGATGCACTACTAGATTTTTTCGGCGATATAGCGTCGAGAGATGCCAGGCCCGACTACAATTTCGATGAGTTGATTGAACGCTCTAAGGTTCCATCTGAGGGGATCAAAGGGTTCACTTATGCCAGTTTCGCGGAGCGCAAGTTTTATGAGATTTTGATTTCTACGGAGATTACGTGGGTGGATAAGCTCAATCGACTGATTAACACATCGGCGGAGGCGCAATCCCAAGTGCTTGGCGGTGTTTGGGCACCGTTAGATCTCACCAGACTGAATGAAAGTGTGATGACAAATGAAGCAGTACAACCTCTTCGGTATCTGTCCTCATTCAGCCCTATTTTGGGAGTCGGTCCTATCAAGGGCTATTTCCTCAATACTGGAGGCATGTTCAATCTACGGAGCACCTCTGCAGTTGCGCAGTGGGATAACCTTGCTTCCCGTACGGAGGCTACTTTGAGTGCTGCAAAGCTTGCTCAAATCCAAGGAACCCTTTCTCAGTTATCTGAGTCAGTTGCTGACATTAGGGAAGTTGTGCGAAGTAACGAGTTTCGATACCAATTATCAGTTATCCAGGAAAGATTAAAAACTGTGCAAGCAGCTGCAGACAAAGCCAAAGCAACGCATAGCATAGAAAGTACAGAAAAGGCTCTGCAGGAAGCAGGGCAAGGGGTTGCAATGCTTATCGGTGCCTATGATTCGGGTAATTTATCAATGGCTGGCGCCGGTATCATAAAGTTGAAGGAGGGTATCGATGACTTATCAGACTCAACAGCCTCTCCGCCAACTTTCGATGCACAGATAGCGGCTCTAAATTCAGCAATTAGCGACACGAGTAATCAGTTCAACAACTTTCTTGAATACAGCGCACGGTCAAAGTCACGAATTCTCTCTGAACAACGCCAAGACCTCATTGATTACTTCGAGACCAATTCGTCATACGGGGCTCGTCTTCAAGCAAGAAGCACTCTCTTTCATGATCTGCTAAGGACGATTCTCATCGGGTACTTTCAGGACCCAAATAAGAATAGTGCCGAACTCGAACTGAGGACCAATCTTGTCGGTTTATACACGCTCTTAAGAGATTATCCATCTCGTGAGCCATCATTTTCTTTTCGCGATATACAACTTGGGTGCAACTCACAGAAAGATGGAGAAGATCAATGCCTGATTATAGAGCCAAGTAACTCATCTGTGAGCCTTACTTCCAAGTCAAGTGACTGGACGAAGGGTCTCCCCTTATATGTAATTAGCCCGAGGGCTACCAAAATTACTTTACCTAGCTTCGGAGCATCTTGGGTGTCCGAACCATTAGGTGATGCCATATCTCCTGCAATACCACTTGGAGATTTGGTTCCAAACGCGCTTCTAAAAGCACCATCTAACCTCGAAATACGGTAAGTTAGGGGGGGCTCGAGTTGTTAGAAATGGTGACTGCTAGTCTTAACGTGACGATTCAAGACGAGCAGGACAAGTTAATGCCGATCTGGCGGCCTCCGGCGTCGACTACAAAGAGCGCATGAACATGCCGGTTGTCGCTGAGATGGTAGCCAGAGAGCAGCCAGAACACCTGCGCGAATACTTCATGGAGCGCGTCCGCTACTACCGCGGGCAGAGCATCCAGTTACACAAAGCATCCGATCCGCGCTACATCGAGATGGCAGGGCAAAACGAGAAAAAATAAAGGCGGTTAATTTGGCTAATTTTCTATCCATACTAGGAATATTGGTATCTATAGCAAGCTGCTATTACGCGTATAGGGCATTTGCCTCTTCAAAAGAGATATCATTCTCCGCCGCAAATCCTAGGGAAAGTGTATGTGTTGTAAAAAATTTTTCCGAAGAGGCTAAGAGATTTGAGGGTTTTATAAGCAAAAATAAGCATAAAAAAGTTTATTTGAGTATGGAGTTTGACGGTTCAGATTTTGAAGTCATCGAGGATGGGGATTCACGATGGATGGTTGTATGGACTGAGACCTTTCAGGAGATCCCTAAAGGCGAAAAACCGAGCCCATTAAATAGCAGTGGGTACCAATTGACTATAATTCCTCACGAAGAAGGGTATGGAGAGTTTCATTGGTTTAGAGGGGCATACCGTCTTTCGGGCATTTCTACATTGATGGCTATCTAGGGCCATATCAGGGGATGATGAGTGCGGTAATTTTAGCAGCAAAAACGATTTGAACTGCTTTTTATTTTCCATTATTAATCAGCCATACTTCCAATGTCAGCGTGAACAACTGACAACTTATTTCCGGCGCCAAGTGGGGACACATGGCGCACAAAACCTTAAAGCGATACCTGTCACCGATGGCGAAAGTCACCGGCGATTTTCTGCATTCAGCATTTTACCCCGTAGGAGGTGAAATAGTGGAGTCCTCACTGGAATACGCCTGCAAACGAATTATGGAGTTGGAACCGCTGCTGCTGGTGGAAGGGGCGGAAACCGTATGGCCAGCTGAAGTAGCGAAGACGCCACTTGCAAGCAAGGGGTAAAATGAATATAGCATTAAGAAATTTTAATTAAAGATGCCCATATCCGATTCTCGCTACCAAAATTAGTTGGTTGCCTTATAGAAGATAGCCATTGGGTTGTTTTATTATGAAGTATAATCCCATTCACCCCAGAGGGGGGCTTATGTCGAAGTGGTGCCACACGCCTCTGGCGTTGCATGCAAAATGAGCATTGGTGGTCTATGGACACAAGGAAAACAACAATTGGTATCATTTATGAAAAAAACATTACTTCTGGTTTGTACTGTTCTTATATCAAACGTGGCACTTGCTGTCGAAAACCGAGAGGAAACAGCACCTGTACGTATAAGTTGTCCTTTCCCATTCTATCCTGCTTCCGCAAAAGCTTTAGGTATTGGCGGCACTGTAAAATACTCTGCCTCAGTAAATGAAAAAGGAGAGGTTACTTCTGTTGAGACAACCGGTGCCGAGCCTTTCTTTAGAGAGGTTAAATACACGATAAAAAAATGCAAGTTTGAGCCTGGAAAGCCTGGTGTCGCCAAAGGGACAATAAGATTTCGCCCAACCCCCCCGTAAATGCTGCTGACTTTCGTTTTATTGTTACTGTCGTTGTGGTTGAATATTTTTCATCTTCGTTGAGTAGGGGGTTGCGCCCTACTCAAAATGTGCATTACGTGGCTTGCTAGTATTGCCTGCTATCTCAATCCAACTGACGTTAATTTAATTCTGAAATTAGCCGTTTTACTTTGCTCGAGTGAAATAGGGGCTTGTACGATACACAAAATATGCCCTCGACAACCACGCAAAGCTTTTAACTCCGTTAGACAGGAAAGTTAAACAAAACTCCCAAACTTTCAATTTTGATAATCTCTTTTGAAAATAGGGGCTTGAAGGGCGATCTTCATCTGTCATCATATCCCTCGTACCGTGTAATTTTTCACATGTAAGTGATTAAATATTAATTATACCGTATAAATAAACAGTGTAAAGATTTGCTTCCGGGAGGTAGGGATGCGCAGTGAGAGTGACGAGTATTACGATTTGGTTAAACGTTCTACAGGTGAAGTCGTTGGTAGCATCAGGGCGGCAGGCCGAGTTCTGGTGTACACGGCTAGCGGAATTACTTCTATGCGACCGCTACTTGAGGATGAGGGAATATTTAATCTCAACACAATGACCAGTTTTCTACATTGCCTCGGCTACCGAGTTCTCCCACCTTCTGATAATATGTAATCAACGGCCTGAACAACCGTTAACCTACTGCGTCACCGGAGAAAACGATGGCGCAGCAACTACATCTAATAAAGCAGTCACAAGGCATACTGATCCCTGCCACGCAGGAGACCAGTGATTTTCTGCAGTCAAAATGCAAGCTCGGTGCCGTCCTGGAAGCCGAGTATAGGCTTGTCCGAAATCCGGCGTTTCATCGCCGCTTCTTCGCTTTACTCAACCTCGGATTTGAATATTGGGAGCCTACCGGCGGGGCGATCTCGTCCAATGAACGCCGACTGGTGACCGGGTATGCAAAATACCTGGCAGCGTATGGCGGCAATGAATCAGCGTTGCTCGATGCTGCCGAGCAATACCTCGTCCGGATAGCCGAGAAACGCGCTGGTAGCATCAGCATCTGTAAATCCTTTGATGCTTATCGTGCCTGGGTAATCGTTGAAGCTGGTCACTATGACGCCATCCAACTGCCGGACGGTACGCTGAAGAAACATCCCCGCAGCATTTCATTTTCCAGCATGGATGAATGCGAATTCCAGGAATTATACAAGGCATCGCTAGATGTTCTCTGGCGCTGGATCCTTTCCCGTTCTTTTGGCAGCCAGATGGAAGTCGAGAACGCCGCAAACCAACTTCTGAGCTTCGCGGGGTGATGCCGATGAAATATTCGTGGTTTCACCATAGCAACTGCACAACGCAGCAGGCCGATGAGCTGATGGCTAAATACCGGCAGCGTAGAGTCAGAGTTGAACGCAGACTCAATAAAGACTTCCTCACCTGGACCGTCAGCGCGCAGCTGGTGGAGGACAATAAACCACCTCGCCCGGATTCCCGCTGGCGTAACCGGATGTGGGGGTGATGATGGCCAAGAGACCCCAACGGCGCTGCAAAATCTGCCGGGCTAAGTTCACTCCTGTATTTGAAAATCATCGCTGGTGCTGTCCTGAGCACGGCGCAGAATATGCCATGCAGGAGCTGGAGAGGAAACGCGAGAAGCAGGCTCAGGCTAGAGCGAAGAAAGAGCGCGCCGCCTGGCGGAAACGTAAAGCTGCGGTGAAACCTCTCAAGCACTGGGAAGACATGACCCAGCGTGTCGTTAATGACTATATTCGCGAGCGCGACTTTGACCTGCCGTGCATCAGCTGCGGAACATTCGAAACGGTCCAATGGGAAGCAGGGCATTACCGTTCCCGCGGCAAGGCGTCCCACCTTCGCTACCACGAAGACAACATTCACAAACAGTGCCATCACTGCAGCGTGCAGCTATCCGGCAACCAGCAGCAGTGCCGCATCAATCTGGTAGCCAAAATCGGCGCTGAGCGCGTCGAGACGCTCGAAAACAACAACACCCCTCACCGATCACCATCGAAGAGCTATAAGGCATCAGGCGCCATTACAGCGCGTTACGCCGCGCACTCGTCAAGCAGAGGGAGGCAGCATGAACCAGGACGCAATTGAGCGGAACCGAGGGCGTTGGCAAAAGCTCCGCCTCTGCCGGCACCGCGGAACGGTGATGACGACTATCGCATTTTACGGAATTACGTTCGCATCTATCAGACTCTGGGAGAGACAGCATGAAACTGGAATTAACGAACGAACAGCACCAGTGGATCGATCAGTGGCTTCAGCTCTGGGGAGCATGGTGCCAAACAGGGAATATAGATAAGGCGATGATAAACATGATCGCCAAGTTTACGGCGACAGTTGAACCGCAGGCATCATCCAGGCCCGTTTGTAGTGACGACGATGGGATAGTCATTGACGCTGTAATCCGGAATTACCTGAAAAATGTAGATGAGAATGCGTGGAAGGTAGTTTTCACTTATTACGTCTGCAACTCGAGTGAGATACGGATCGCCTCATGGCAGCATGCGGTATGCAAACCGCGCCTGATGAAGACGCGCGCTGGTAATCAGTATAAGCACCCCAGCATTTCAACCATCCGGCGAGAAGTTAAGCAGGTAATCAATGCTGCACTATTTTGCCTGTATCAACCCCTGCAAAATGCTTTCATTGATCGCGATAATGTGAGTAAAAATGCAAAAAACACTAATAACGTGCTTGCATTTTAATGAACAAATGAGCAATATATTTAGTGTAGGTTGCCGTATTTTTGTTTGACCTATCAGAACTCCAAAGCCTCGCCATTGTGCGGGGCTTTTTGCTTTCTGCAATCCGGTCAGGGCTCTTGAGTGAAAGCGTGCCGCACAACACGCAGAAGCTCATACGCGAGAGTCCTGAGCCAGATTGCTGGTTTAGCTCAGCAGGTAGAGCACCTGATTGAAGATCAGGGTGTCGGCGGTTCAATTCCGTCAACCAGCACCAGATAATGGCCTGACCTGATGACGGGCTCATAATCCAATCCATCAGGGACGTTGTTGGCGCAACGCCACAGGCCGCCAAATATGGAGCACGGGCGTTCCAGCCTAAAATTAGCCCTCCACGGGTGCTGGGTTGATCACCAGCCGTTGCTCCACGAAACGGAGCGCACAACAGGTAAGAACATATAGGGTGTAGGTCTGAGACTGCCCGAAAACGGTGAACGCCGACCGCCTTGCTCTTTCCGTTGTGGGTATTTTGTGATCTTCTCCTCTAATTGAGGATGCGGATTGTCTCTGACATTGATCGGCTAAATCTTAATTGGTAGCATTTCTTACCCCTTAAAGAGCTGCCACCGCATGCTATGCGAGTGCCGGAGATAAGCGCCGGGAAAGGGGGGCAATTAAACAAATCGAAACCCTGCTCTGACGGGGTTTTTGCTTTTCAGGGGCTCGCATTCGCGGGCCTTTTCCATTTGTGCCGCCAGAACGCCAATCACTCTGTGTGTTGTCGTAAATCCATCTGGCAGCCATCCCCTATGCAGGGCTAACCGGTGACGGTTCATAACCCAATCGACGGGCGCGTGCGCTGAGCCCGGCCTATCTCGCTACCAGGGGCCATTACGGCTATAAAGCCGACATTGTTCGACCCTCGTTATCTTTTGCCAGCCTTAGCGCTGGCTTTTCTATTTCAGGCTCACGGGAATCATCCTCGACGCGTGTTGTTGTTAATCCAGCCCGTGAAGCCTGACCTTTTCAAACACACATAGCACCCGCAAACAAAGCGAGGTGAGAGTATGCATCGCATGGAAAAAATAACCACTGGTGCAGCCTATGGCGCTTCAGCCGGGAGCATCTTAAACGGCATGTTAAATGCTTACAGCCCCGAGCAGTGGAACGCTATCGGTGTACTGGTGGGCATTATCATTGCCGTCCTGACATACCTGACGAATCTGTATTTCAAAATCCGCGAAGACAACCGGCGCAACAGGAGTCGAGATGAATCCGACGCTCAGGAATAAACTGATTGGCGCAATAGCTGGCGGTTCTGGTGCTATCGCTATCGCTTCTGTGATGTTGGGTAATGCTGATGGCCTGGAAGGGCGCCGCTATTACGCATACCAGGATGTCGTTGATGTGTGGACTGTATGCGATGGTCACACTGGTTCCGATATCCGCCGCGGGCATCGATACACCGACAAAGAATGTGATGCTCTGCTGCATTCAGATCTGCGCAAGGTGGCAGTGGCCATTGACCCGCTGATTAAGGTAAAGATCCCCTATGCCACCCGGGCGGCTCTTTACTCATTCACCTATAACGTGGGCGCTGGCGCATTCAGCAAATCCACGCTGCTGAAAAAACTGAATTCTGGAGATGTGCCCGGAGCCTGTAAAGAATTGCAGCGCTGGACATATGCCGGCGGTAAGCAGTGGAAGGGTTTAATAAGCCGTCGTGAGATTGAGCGTGAAGTCTGTGAGTGGAGCCAGAAATGAGCCGCTTAACCGCCATTATCAGCGCAGTAGTTATCTGCCTGATAGTCAGCCTTTGGTGGCTGGCCAATCATTATCACACCAAAGCCACTGAGTTCAAAAGGCAGCGCGACGAGAAAGTGAAGGCGCTCGACCTGGCGAACGCCTCCATCACCGACATGCAAACCCGCCAACGTGATGTTGCAGCGCTGGATGCCAAATACACGAAGGAGTTAGCCGATGCAAAAGCTGAAAATGATGCTCTGCAGCGCAAGCTTGTTAATGGTGGCAGGGTGCTCGTCAAAGGAAAATGTCCAGTGTCAGCCACAACCCAAACCGCCGGCTCCGCCAGCGTGGGCGATGATGCCACCGTCGAACTCTCTTCAGTTGCTGGACGAAACATTCTCGGTATCCGATCCGGAATCATCAGCGACCAAAAGTCCCTGAGTGCCCTACAGGAGTACGTCCGCACGCAATGCTTGAGATGATGAACCCCAAAAAAGACAAATCGGGCTGGATTTGTCAATATTTTTAATTATTACAAATGGTTAGTGTGGGGTGGGTTGATAGTGGTTTTCCTATGGTTGTTTCATCTCGACATAGAATCCGACGATGAGATGTTCAAAATAAGAAGCGTTGCCAAGATAAATGCAGCTGAATTTTTCCATGGGGAATATACTAAATGGTACTGGTGGGGTTCCATCTCTAGGATCGAACCAACGCGGTTCACTATCTTCTGAGTCACCACTTAAACTCATCTTCACGCAAAAGTTCTGGTTGGAGCGAAGCCAGTCGCTAATCTTGTTAACAGTCTCAATAAGACTAGAACATTCAAGTTGGAAAGATGGGAACTGGTCTTGCCCTCTCTGGAAAGAAACAACGGTACGACTGCCCATGTCACTATCTCTCATTACTGAGCGTTTTAGCACTGCATAAAAATACTCCTCAAGCTTATCTTTAAACTTTTGTTCATTCGATTTGAATAAATTAAACATGCTTTCACCTAAGGGAGTGCGATCTTGCTTGGCAAGAATTTTAAGGCTATTCCATTGAATTATCTAATTACCGAGAAGCATTCACCACCAAGATCTGATCATGGTGGTGGTGAAGTTGAAGCTTCGGGGTTTACGGATTTCGTCTAAACCAATTCTCTCTGTGGGCATGGAAATCATCGCCTTCAGCGGTGCAAGAAGGGCAAAGGAAAGTTTCGGTTTCGTAGCATTCAAGCAAGTTGTCATCGTCGATAGTATTAGGACAGTCAACAGGCTCATCGTCCAGGGGGGACATAAAACCTTGGCAAGGGACGTCATGAATCAATGGAAGAATTGCAGTATTGAAATTAAACAATTGCGCCTCTGATAAATTTTCAACAGTTTGTTCAGCAACAACTTTTCTAGCAATGCCTAATACAACGTTAGGTTCACGATGAGTTTGATTGGCGCTTTCGACTAAGCATTCCTCGGCATTCTCAACGATGAAATGTAAAGCACGTAAGTTCATAGATTAATCTCATGGAATTAATGGGCAGTCATTTCAATCCATTTATCAAGTCATCACCTTAATACAGATCAGGGAAATCATCGCTAAATCGAGTCGGGTGCTGTCTTAAATGAGCCCTATCGACTTGATTGGGCGATCATGGAAGCGGTTGGTTTGTAAGTATCCCGGGAAACCGGACCATTCACTTTTAGAGATCTTCCGACATACTGATTATGTCCTCTGAGGAGATCACCATGCGTAAAGCGCGATTCACCGAACACCAGATCATTGCCGTTCTGAAGTCCGTCGAAGCCGGACGTACCGTTAAGGATGTCTGCCGTGAAGCCGGTATCTCAGAAGCCAGTTATTACAACTGGAAAGCGAAATTTGGCGGGATGGAAGCCTCTGATATCAAAAAGATGAAAGATCTCGAGGACGAAAATCGTCGTCTCAAACAGATGTTTGCCGATCTCAGCCTTGAATGCCGGGCCCTGAAAGACGTTATCGAAAAAAAGCTTTAAAACCAGCGATAAAGCGTGAACTCGTCAGCTATCTGACGGCACAATTTGCCATGAGTTTACGCCAGGCCTGCAGGACATTATCGCTGAGCAGGACTGTGTATTTTTACCAGCCCGATATCTGGCGTGATGAACCGGTGATCCAGGCGCTGACTGAGCTGGCAGAGCGCTACCCGCGGTATGGTTTTAAGAAGCTGTTCCAGTTAGTGCGCAGGCAGGGTAACGCCTGGAACCATAAACGCGTTCACCGGATTTACCGCCTGCTGAAACTAAATTTTCGCCGCAAGGGAAAGCAACGTTTGCCAGTACGCAACCCGGTGCCACTGGTGACGCCAGAAGCGCTGAACCAGAGCTGGTCCATCGATTTTATGCACGATGCGCTGGTGTGTGGCAGACGCTTCCGGACCTTCAATGTGGTTGATGACTTTAACCGCGAGGCTCTCGCCATAGAAATCGACCTGAATATCCCGGCGCAGCGGGTGGTCAGAGTGCTGGACAGGATCGTGGCAAACCGGGGCTACCCGCTGAAGATGCGGATGGACAACGGACCCGAACTGGTCTCACTGGCGCTGGCACAATGGGCTGAGGAACATGGTGTGATGCTGGAATTTATAAGGCCAGGTAAGCCGACACAGAATGCCTTCATCGAGCGTTTTAACCGGACGTACCGGACAGAAATTCTGGATTTTTATCTGTTCAGAACCCTGAATGAAGCACGGGAAATCACAGAGCGCTGGCTGACGGAATATAACAGCGAGCGGCCTCATGAATCCCTGAATAACCTGACACCGGAAGAGTACCGGCTAATGGCGGAAAAACCGGAACTCTCAAAAAGTGCGTGGAACTAAAACAGGTGTGCTTACAATATGATTGAGGGTCACTCATACTGGATGCATCAATACGAGAATCAGAGAGTGATGCTATAACTCTACTCCCCCAGTTTGAGATAAAACCTCCATTCAGTTTTGTATAATTTGACCAACTGTATAATGTATTTATATTTACATTGTTCACAATCATTCTGGATGTGTTTTCAAAATAACAGTGTCCAGCTGAAATGTGTTTGATTGCTGAATACGTATTTGCTGTAAAAAATGATATTCTACCAATGTTCCCTCCGTTGTTATTTATAATTTCGTTAGTCACATGGTCACATGTGGATTTCACTAAAGCTATTGCAACATGAGAACCATAAACAGAGTTTAAGGTATCCTTGTCGCCATAGTATGTTTTCCCGTTAGTATTACCATAATCATTAAAAGATAAATTCCCTAGGTGGCCGTCGACAAGATAAAAGACATGATTAACATATTTTAATCCTGTATTTGTCACTGAGCCAGTCAAGCCGATATAACCGTCATCTGTGGAAAGCACACTGTTTGCTTCAGCATGCACATTTATAATGTTATGTTTTGATCCAGCGAAAAATATCCCTTTATGATAGGAGTCATGGCAAAGGATCGAGGTTATTGTAACTGCGTTACATTCATCACCATTACCATTAGTGAAAATGGCGTAATTCGATATGTTACCACAGCGCTCAGTAATTAATGAAAAAGTAGAATCATATACAGGTGCTAGTTCAATACCACAACCATTAAAATCTATTGCCCTGATGAATTGACCAAAGGCTGCAGTGTATTTTAAATATACACCACCCATTTCTGTAGCTCTTTTATCCAGATCGCGAACAGTTATAGAGTCAAAAGTGAGTCCATTTTGTATGGTTGACTTGTCAGTGTTTGGGTCTCCTAATAACAGCGCGTATTGTCCTTTAGTCTTGTCAAACGTAGATGATTTAATATGAACTAATAGCTCGCCTTTGATAATGTGGATGCCCGTTGCATTTATTGAAGATGTTACATAAAATGCTCTTTCATTCGCGCTTGAACCTTGAATCTTTGCCGGGAATTCAATGGAGAAATTACGTGCTATTGCTGTTGCGAACATGTTGTTCAAAGCTGAAGTGGCGTCTGTTCCGGCTGATGTTCTAATGGAGTTACATTTTGCTCCGAAATAATCTGGTCTTAGGGTGTCATTTTCGATAACTCTTTGCCAATATAGTCACTTAAACCAACAGGTACACATCTAAACCCTCCATCATCAATTACATCTCCATGAATAGCTATAAACTCGCCTCTACCGTAGGGTACACCATTGTTTTCTGAATTCCAGTCATCATCGTAGAAAGCGGATAGTAAGACAGCTTGTCCCTCGAACTCTGGAGTGGTTGCTTTAAGATCTTGATATGATGCGACTATGTTGACCATTTTTAGAATCCTTTTATCTTAACCTAAGAATATTTATTTATAATATTTACTCACTAATATTTATAGCTCATTAGTACAATTTTTAAGAGAAATTTTCTTGGTTTGTTTTTCCATCAAAGGGATTATGTGTAGATCATTTTCAATGATGATGGGCGATTTTTGTCTCATGGGTTATTTCATGCAACTGAAGTTATGGTGCACAAGTCTCAGTAAGGTGATATCGCCTTGATTTGGATGTTTCAAGTATGCGTCTATTTTTTGTATGGATAAATACGGGAGTAATCCGGTTGCAGATAGCGGACCTGATTGGAATGGGGGTTAAGACCGTTCATAAGCATTATTTCTGCGTGATAAAGGTGATCACCTACGGGCCGTATGCAAGAGATATTAGGGGGGTAGGGTCAGCTGTATTTGCCGCTTATGCAACCTTTCAGGCTAAAAGGACAATTGAATTTAGCGTCAGGCAAAGCGAAAACTCTCGTATACTGGATGAGATATTTAAACTTGCAGAGAGGTGTAATAGTTGTGTAGGTGAGGACTCTTTTGTAATTGAAAAAAAGAAAAACTGGTTGAACTCGCAACTGCTTGCCATTATGCAAAACTTGCCATTGCTACAGCAAAAACTTCAGAGAATGAAAAGAAATTATTAACAGATGTGCTTATTCGCCAATTGAGACCATCAATTAATGGTGAAATAGGTGGTGCTTACACGCTCAAGAAAATCAAGGAAGCCTATAAAATTGACGTTCTTCGTGAATTATATAGAGATGCACAGGATTTTTTGAAAACAGATGATAGAGTGCATCTACCAGTAAAATTAGCGTGATGTAAACCATCCAAATTGAGGAGGGGGTACTTTATGTCAAAGTGGAATATTGCAGCCAAACCGAAAGACGAGCAGGACAAGGTAAACGTTGACCTGTTGGCAGTCTCCGGCGTTACATGCAAAATGCTCATTAGTGACCTTTTGACGCAAGGAAAACAACAAATGGTATCGTTTATGAAAAAAGCATTACTTCTGATTTCTGCTGTTTTTATATCAAACGTGGCACTTGCTGTTGAAAATAAAGAAGAAATAGTGCCTGTACGTATAAGTTGCCCAAACCCTTATTATCCAGCTTCTGCTATGGCTAGAGGGATTACGGGAGCGGTAAAATACGCCGCCTCAGTAAATGAAAAAGGCGAGGTTACTTCTGTTGAGACAACCGGTGCCGAGCCTTTCTTTAGAGAGATTAAATACACGATAAAAAAAAGTAAATATGAGCCAGGAAAGCCCGGCATTGCCCGAGAAACAATAAACTTCAGCTTAAATAAACCATAAAAGTCATCAGATGATTGCTTTTGAACAATCAAATTGCAGGCTATTAATTATGAGGGGTACAAATGGATAGCATCAAAATTTTTATGGCATTATTACTAATAATGCTCTCAGGCTGTGCAGCTGTTCAGTATGCCGGACGAAAATGCTGTGGTAGACCTGCTGCAACGTGATATCGGTCGCGATAGTTTGGCATCGTTTCAGTTTCAGCAGGCGTTTGGGTTGAGTTGGAAGGTAATGGGTATGAGTATTAAATACATTTCTCTACTGGTGGTAGTTGCCGAGCGTCAAGTATATTAGTAAATGTTGTATTGGATTTATTAATATCCAGTGGGTTAAAGATAAAACAGTTTTGGAATTGCTTTCTGACTAGTCGCATAAAAACTTTTTTCTCTTCCTTGTTCTCGTTGAAATTTATAAGTATGGTGGATTTGTAATTTGTGTTTATATATTCAGGGCATAATAATACTTTATCTCCGAGGTTGAATGGGGCTGTTGCACTGATGTAAAAATGGCTATTATCCTTTATTGTTTTAGTATTCCAGTGTTCAGCAGGGAAAATTTCGCTTGAGTATTTTGTTCCGTTCACTCTATAAGTGTTCACGCACCAGTCTGCAATCCCTATTGATATCATGGTTTTTTCAATCGCATATGCGTTAACTTCTTTGATTAGAGACATTGGGACTATAAGAAGCATGAATGCCACAGATAAAAGCTTTATATTGATATGGCTGTTTTTAATACTCGAATAGATATATGTAATGGCAGGTGTAAAAATGCATAGTATATAAATTACAAATAACATTGTGATTGGTATAAATGTGTTTGCTTGAGCTCCAACGATTTGTTCTAAAAGAGATTGCATGGTCCGAAATGAAATTTTCATTGATGTGCATATAATCACTATTAATGCAAGGCTTTTTAGCGTCTCGCTAAACCCAATAATAAACTTAATAATAAGTGCTGTTAATGCTATGTTCATTGCTAGCGTCGTCATCATATAATAGTCGGGGCTGATTCCTTTCATGTTAAAAATAAATGCAATGGATGGTATTGATACTGCGAAAAAGGTAAGCGCTAATAAAATAGCTAGCGCCAATCTGATTGGTAATTGTGTGTTAGATTTCTCGGTGTTTTTTCTAAATAAAAAAGGCACTAGCAATAATGGAATCGATGGGATCAATAGTTTGATGGTGTACAGGAAAAAAGATAATATTACAGGGACTACATTGGCGATGTTTGTCATGCTAGGCATGAACAAATCTAGTCGGTAGATTCCCTTTAAATGAAGCCAAAGTAAAACGCAAGAGAGAAATATAAAAACAGGAATAAGTTGGATGGCATTTTTTATGATGCTGCCAGAAGAATCAAATAGTTTGCTAATCATATTGCTGATTTCATTCATATCTAATTCCCATGGGTGTTTGTTGTTTTTGGAGCCGCATGCATGACTTTTGACAGTCAGGTTAATTTCATCTTAGCTAATGCATGGTTGTTTTCTAGCAGTGAATGAGAAACTTTATACAAGCTATGGAAATGAATGATTTTTTATATGGAGTCTATAAATTTTTTTGGGAGGAGACATCGCGAAGCAATTCTGTCCCGCGGCAACAGCACTGATTTAGCTGAACTTTACCGCCAGTGGCGCGGGCACGACCCTAAGATTGAGCCGATGCTGGAGAACCGCGGGTTGAGTTCGTAAACCGTCATCTGACAGGTCCGCGGCGAGAAATGGCGGAGACCCTGGGCTGTTTTGCGGGTTATGAAAAGTTAACTCTTTGTAATTAATATTTTTTAGCTGTTTATTTTAGCCCGTTTAGACCAGAATATGGCCTTCGACAATGAAATGGCTGAGAAGGAACCGAGATGTTAGATAAATACTTTCAGTTAGATGGTGATAGCGGCGATACGGCTATCGAAAAGCATAAGCGTCTTCTTGCTGTTCAGGCCGCATTGGAGATTTCGAAAGCAGCGGTCTCTTCGTCGACCGCTAATTCCGGTATTCGTAGCCAGATGGATTTACGCAACGTGGCGCAGGAAGTCGCTTCGCTGGCGGACGCCATCCAGGATGCCCTTGAAGGTTACGAGGAAGACTAACCTCGCTGCAGCTGACCGGACTGGCCTCGCATCGCGAGGCTTTTTTATGCCCGGACCACCTGCGGTCTGGCTGGCCGCTACGGCGTTGCGGACCAGTTCTCGACCAGCGTGGCGCCTATCTCTGCAATTTGCTGATTGCGCGCCGCCATGGTGGCGTCGGTGTCGGTGAGGTAAATCACCACGATACGTGACGGTTTCCCGTCCGGGCCGAGGGCGGCGATGATGCCGCGTGAACCGCGCTGTCCAGCCCCGGTTTTATCGGCGATAAACCAGCCTGATGGCAGCGACGCGCGCAGCAGCGGGCCAGCGACCTGATCATCGATCATCCAGCGCTGTAACTGCTGTTGCGATGATGCGGAAAGCACGCCGCCGGTTAACAAACGGCGCAGGGTGGTAGCCATCGCTTGTGGGGTGGTGGTATCGCGCACGTCGCCCGGCACGGCGGCGTTAAGCTCCGGCTCCCAGCGGTTGAGTCGTGACGTTTGATCGCCGCTGCGGCGCAGAAACGCGGTTAATCCCTGCGGGCCGCCGACGGCGGTCAGCAGCAGGTTTGCTGCGGTGTTGTCGCTTAACGTAATAGTGGCGGCACAGAGTTCACCCACGGTAAGCCCGTCGTCGAGGTGCTTTTCGGTTTGTGGAGAATATTCCACCAGATCCTGCTGACGGTAGTGGATCCGGCGATCGAGTTTTTCCTCGCCGCTGTCGACCCGCGCCAGCACCGCCCCGCAGAGCAACACCTTAAAGGTACTCATCATTGGAAAGCGTTGGTCCGCACGGTAGCCCGCCAGTAAACGGCCGGTGGTTAAATCCAGCTCAGCATAGCCAACCTGGCCCTGAAGCATGCTTTCGGCGGTTTTAACGCGGCTGATGGTGGCTTCATGGGCCCAGGCTGGCAGGGCCAGCGCGGCGAGTAATGGGAGTAGGGCAAAGCGACTATGGCACATCTCGGGGATTTCCTTGGGTCTTATTGTGAGGGTTCGCTGAGGCTGAAGTGGCTGCGGCAGAGCAACGGAAATCATGATAAATAAGACTTATGAAGATTCACAATTTCTCTTTTTTCCTTCATCATTCGCCAGCTTTTACCAGCAATAATCAACGCTTAGCGCAGCATAAACTTAGCGCAGCATAAAAAAGCAATTTTTTATTTCAGGCTGGTATGAACTATAAGAATATACTGAAGGTAGCGTAAATGCTCTACGATGTCGGTAATCACACATTACTTATTGACCCATCCAGGAGGAACATGGTGGACCCGTTAATTAAGGTCATGCTGGTGGGGGGAAGGGCTGATGGCCTGCTGGTCAGCGTCGCCGATAATGCGACGGAGCTGTCCGTTACTGCTGCGCAGTATGGTGCAAAATCCGGCCAGCCGCTGAGCTATCGGATCGTCTCGCAAACGATTGATGACGAACGCTACTTTTTTGGTGTGTTCAGTGAGTCTCACGATGACGCTGACAAGCTCAAACGAGTGGCGCTGAGCAGAGGCATGAAAAAGTCGCTTTGCTGAGTCAGGCAGGCCAATCGGTCGGCCCGTTAATCGCAACGGGCCGCCGGTCTGCGACCTACGTCGCGTTGTTATAGCCGGTAGCCGGCAGCAAGGTTTTACTGCCTTTCAGGGTGAACAGCGAGAGCACCGTGAATCCTAACGTAATCGATCCCAGAATCAGGTATGCCTGATGGAATCCGACGGTATCGTACATCCGGCCCACCCACGCAGACAGCACCACGCCAGAGAGCTGCTTCGATAAGTTAAAGCCAATCAGGAACAGAGTAGCGGACAGTTTCGGGTTAAATGCGGACGAGATATATTTAAAGGTCCCGACCAGCAGGAACGGGACTTCAAACATATGCAGCATTTTTAATATCACCACTTCGACTGCCGAGGTGGCAAACGACGATCCGAGAATACGCACCGACATGATAATCCCGGCGGTCAGCAGCGCGTTTTTCGCCCCGATGCGGTTTACGATAGCGGGGGCGCAAAACATAATCAGCGCATTCAGTAATTCCCCACCGGTGGTGACAAAGCCAAACACTTCGGTGCCGCGTTGTGGGTCGGCGAAAAAGCCTTTAAAGAAGTTGGCAAACTGCTGATCGAAGACGTCATAGACGCTGGCAACACCCACCACGTAGATAATAAACCCCCAGAAGCGCGGCATCCGCAGCAGTTCTGCCGCGACGCGCAGGGAAAAGGTCTGACGGTTGGCGCCTAAGGCATCCATTACCTGGGCGCTGTTGCTGCTTTCCGGACGGGAAAACCACAGCAATACCCCCAGCACCAGCGCAAACCCGGAGGCAATCCAGAAGGTGATATTGGGGTCAATGCCGAACAGGATACCGGTGATGGAAGCGCAAAGCGCCCAGCCGATGCAGCCGGCAACCCGCACCTTGCCGTATTCAAAACGGTTGGCGCGACTGACGCGCTCGATGTAGGCCTCCACCGCACCAGAACCGCTGGAGAAAACAATCCCCAGATAAAGTCCGCCCACCAGCGACCCGGCGATAATATTCATCTGCAGCAGCGGCGAGAACACAAAGATAAAAAACGGCGCGAACAGAATTAATAACACCGTGATGGTCCACAGCAGGTGTTTGCGCAGGCCGAGCTTGTCCGAAATCAGGCCAAAAATCGGTTGGCAGATAATGGCGAACAGCGAAATAGAGGAGAAGACAATCCCGGTTTCGGTCTTGGTTAAATGGTTAACGTCTGCCAGCCATACCGGGAAAAAGGGAAAGTAGGCCGACATAATGAAGTAGTAAAAGAAAAAGAACAGCAGGAAGTAGATATAATTATGCCGTTCTCGTGGCGTCAGTTCAGAGAATTTCATAGAGATGTTCCGTTGTTATTATACTCGTCATCATCATTCCAGCTGCTGTGCCGTAGGCGCACAGTAACCCATCCGTCCCTGAGCTTCATCTCATATGAGATGAAGCTGATTTCCGCCAAAAACCATCCTGAAGTATGACGGGTATGACTGTTTTTATTATGGGGGGCCGTAGCTCCCCGTTATTGTTTTACTGGAAATAAATCGTTAGCTGATACTGCCATTGTGTCTCGAGCAGCAGCCACTGCTGCAGCACGCTCGGTGTCCAGGAATCATCCCCGCCGACGCCCATATGCTGGCCGTCGAGGGTGATCCAGACGCCGCTTTCTGGCGTCATCCGGTGCCAGTGGTCGGTCTCCATTAACTGGGTGGTGCTGTAAGGCTGAACCGAGAAGTGGAAGCGCTTGCCCGCAACGTGCCAGCGTCCCCAGTCCAGGGCCTTGTTGTCACAGCGCAGGCCGTTCTCCGTCGGGAAAATATACGGCGTGGTCATCTCCTCCAGCGGAAGCTGCCAGCGGGCGAAACAGGCGCTGCTTTTACGGTCCGGGTAGTTTTCATGCGGCCCATAGCCGAGCCACGAAACCGGCGTCTGTTGGTCGGCGACCTGGAAATGCAGGCCCACGCGCGGCAGCGGCGGCAGAGTACCTGCGCGCTCGCCACTTACCGCCAGCTGCAGCTGGCCAGCGTTGTCGAAGGTCATCCGCCACTGGCTGACGATGACCACTTCATCGCCGCGCAGATAGTGCCAGCGGCTGTCGACGATCACCTCATGATCCAGGTGGTGTGCCTCGCAGTGCACGCAGCGTCTTTCCAGTTGGTAAAGACCGGCGCTTTTCCAGCGCTCAACCCAGGCGTTAGGGTCGATACGTTCCACTTCGCTGACGCCAATATCGTTGTCCAGCGGGGCACGGACGAACTGATCGCACAGCGGCGTCAGCAACTGCTCTTTGCCCTCGACCTGCCAGTGGCTTAACAGACCGCTCTGGCGATCGATAATCCATTGCCGGGAGCCGTGGCTGACGGTAAAGGTCTGGTCAGCGATCGCCAGCTCAGGCGTCGGGCCGCTGGCGGTTGGCGCAGGTAAGGCCAGCGGAGCGGCGAGGGCGAACTGCCCCCAGGCCACCCGGTGCCCGGCATCAGACCAGGCAGTCGCCTGCGGCTGGCGAACTTCGAGCATCAGCCACACCTCTTTCGCACCAGTCGGTAGCGTCAGCTGCTCACAGAGAGTGAGTTCGCCGTGGCCCTGTGGGGCAAGGTTCAGGGCGAGGCTGCCGCTGGCAACGGTTTCGCCAGCGCATTGCACCTGCCAGTACAGCTGTTCATTGTCCGTCGTGCGGAACAGATATTCGCTCTCCACGCTGACCCGCAGCGGAGATTGCTCCAGCAGAGCGAACTGGAAATATTGCTGGGCGTGCTTTGCTTCAATCAGCGAAGGGTGCGGACGGCGGTCCGGGAAGACCAGCCCGTTCATACAAAACTGGCGATCGTTGGGTTTATCGCCAAAATCACCGCCGTAGGCCCAGCCGGTAGTACCGTCATCGAAGGTTTTTTCAATTGCCTGATCGGCCCAGTCCCAGATAAAACCGCCCTGCAGACGCGGATAGTCGCGGAAAGCCTGCCAGTAATCGGCGAAGTTACCGAGGCTGTTGCCCATGGCGTGCGCATATTCGCAGAGGATCAGCGGGCGCTGTTCACCTGGCAAACTTATCCACTTCTTAATGCCCCATTTGGGCACCGCTGGGATCGGCTGGTCACGCTCGACGCGGGCGTACATCGGGCAGATGATATCGGTGGTGCTGCTGTCGGCACCGCCGCCTTCGTACTGCACCGGGCGCGTCGGATCCTGGCGCTTCAGCCAGTGGTACATCGCTTCATGGTTTGACCCGCCGCCGGATTCATTGCCCAGCGACCAGATAATGATCGACGGATGATTGCGGTTGCATTGCAGCATCCGGCTGACGCGGGCGCTGAAGGCCGGGAGCCACGCCGGATCGTCGGAGAGGCGGTTCATCGGCACCATGCCGTGGGTTTCAATATTGGCTTCATCGACCACGTACAGACCGTAGCGGTTGCAAAGCTCATACCAGCGCGAGGCGTTGGGATAATGTGAGCAACGCACGGCGTTAAAGTTATTCTGCTTCATCAGCAGAATGTCCTGTAGCATATCCGCTTCGGTGACCACCTGGCCGCGCTGGTGGTGATGCTCATGGCGGTTGACCCCGCGGATCAGCAGTGGTTTGCCGTTCAGCAGCAACAGGCCGTTGTTAATCTCCACCTTGCGAAAACCGATATCCCAGGCTTCGGCTTCCAGCAGTTCGTCGCCGCGCCACAGCGCCACCACCGCGCGATAGCAGTGCGGCGTTTCAGCGCTCCACAGGGCCGGGCGATCGACCGCCAGGCGCAGCTGGGCGCGCTCAGCATAATTGCCACGCTCATCAATCACCGGCGAACCCGGCTGCTGACGCGCGCTGGCAACCTGTTGCTCGCCGTCCCACAGGCTGACTTCGGCCACCAGCTGGTCTAGGGTGCCGGCAGGGGCGCTCATGGTCAGATTCACCAGCAGCTCCCCCTCGCGGTACAAGGCATCCAGCTGCGGGGTGAGCTGGACGTCGCTCAAATGCTGCTGCGGTTTGTTGAGCAGCCAGACCGAGCGGAAGATCCCGCTCATCCGCCACATATCCTGGTCTTCCAGCCAGGTCCCGGCGCTCCAGCGCACAACCATCACGCACAGACGGTTATTGCCCGTCTTCAGATAAGGAGTCAGGTCGAATGCGGCAGGCAGACGGCTGTCCTGGGAGTAGCCCACCCATTCGCCGTTGCACCACAGGTGAAAGGCCGAGTTCACGCCGTCGAAAATCACCTGGGTCTGGCCTTCGGCCTGCCACTGCGGGTCGAGGGTAAAATTCAGGGAGTAGCAGCCGGTCGGGTTCTCTTCCGGGACCCGCGGCGGGGTGGTGTCGATAGGGTAGCGAACGTTGGTGTAGATCGGCGCGTCGTAGCCCTCCATCTGCCAGTTTGACGGCACCGGCGTGCTGCGGCTATCCGCCAGATCCTGCTCGATCCACCGAGGATCGACGGCGAACGGGCTATGGGCGTAGGAGAACTGCCACTGACCATCGAGCAGACGACGGCGCCCGGAGGCGCGGTTATCCCGCGCATCGGCAACCGTACGCCAGCTGGCAAAGGTCGGGTGGGCCGTTAAGCGATTCAGGTGGGTAATGGTCTGGTTTTGCCAGTCTTCGCGGGCCAGCACGTCGTGAAACGTCAATGAGCGAACCGCGCTTGAGTCATGTTGTTGCATACGCATACCTGACGGATAAGTGAGAGAAATGTCATTCGCTAGACAAGAATGATGTCGTTATCAGATATTTTTTCTGGTGCCGCAATATTGGCGAAAACGAAACCGACCTTCGATCACGAAACACCCAAAAAAGCGCAGATTTTTGTCGTCAATAAGACATAAAATGTTAGCGGACGACATTGATAGTAAAAAACCCTCAGTCTGACCCGAAAGGAGAGCACCATGCAGCGGCGTACGGCAACGTTAGAGGATGTGGCGAGTGAAGCCGGGGTGTCCCAGCAGACCGTCTCCCGGGTGCTGAATAATCCGCAGATCGTCTCCGAGCGGACCCGGGAAAAGGTCGTCCGCGCGATGCAGGCGCTGCACTATGTCCCCAACCGTTCCGCGCAGCTGCTGGCGGGGAAGGCGGCGCCTTCTATCGGGCTGATTACCGCCTCATTGACGCTGCATGCGCCGTCGCAAATCGCGGCGGCGGTAAAAAACCACGCGGGAATCCATCAGCTTGAAGTCTCGATTGCCATGCCGGAGCGCAGCGATTACGCCTCCTTGCAGGCGCGGCTGGATGAGTTTCGTGCGCAGCATATTCGCGGGGCGATAGTCAGCCTGCCGCTGGAGAGCAGCACGGCGGAGCGGCTGGTGAAGGAAAATCCCGATATTGCCTGCCTGTTTCTCGATGTTTCGCCGGAAACGGAGGTGTCCTGCGTACGCTTTGATCATCGCGACGGTTGCGGCGCCTGCGTCCGACACCTTTGGGAGCTGGGGCACCGGGAGTTTGGCCTGCTCGCCGGCCCGGAAAGTTCGATCTCTGCGCGCATGCGCCTTGGTAGCTGGCGCGAGGCGCTACATCGCCAGGGCGTTAGCCAGGCCCAGACCGTATTCGGCGACTGGAGCGCCGCCAGCGGCTGGCACAAAACCTTTGAACTGCTCCATCTCCAGCCGCGTATCAGTGCGATTGTGGTGGCCAACGACCAGATGGCCTTAGGGGTGTTGAGCGCTCTGGCACAGCTCAACCGCAGCGGCAGCCGCGCGGTGTCGGTCACCGGTTATGACGACACTGCCGATAGCCTCTATTTTCAGCCACCCCTGACCACCGTTGCTCAGGACTTCGATCTGCTGGGCAAAAGGGCGGTGGAACAGCTGGTTCAGCTGATGGTGACGCCGCAGATGCGGATCCGTGAACTGCTGCCCACCCGGCTGATTGTCCGCCAGTCTACCTGGCGGTTCGACAGCGAACAGCAACAGGAGCAGTGGGTTGCTCAGCTAAAAGCGCTGGTTGAGAAGCTGTAGGCGGCGTTGGTTTACCCTTCATTGAAGATGGATGTGCTAGCGTAGCGGCAGTCATAAAGGGAGATGGACATCGCCTTTATGTAAAATGTAAAACACAATCTATCCATGCAAGCATTGATTCACCGCCAGACCTCTGGCGGTTTTTTTTTGCCGGTCCGCAGGAAAATCCCGCCTGACATTTTATTTAATTCTATTACCTGATCGTATTTTACGCGGTTAACAGCATAAACATGCTGTTTTTATAGTGGGTGGTGTCAAAACCTTCCCGGGCGAGAGTTTTTGACCCAGCATAAAATACTGATGGCAGAGGAGGGATTTGGCTGGCAATGAGGTATGCAGTAGTCGCCACGGAAAATTGTCCAAATTTAAATTTAACCCTTTGTTACAGATGGGATTTATTTGGAGATCAATACTTCAGACTCTGATTATGGATATTAAGGATAATTGATTGTGAATAAACTCTTCCGTAACACCCTGATTGCTGTCGCGCTGAGCGCGGGTTTCTCTGTGGCTGCACAAGCGGCCAGCACCACTGATGTTCCGCCGGTATCTCAGGATCCTGTGGTACAACATCTGAAGCTGAGCAACGAGCAGGTTAGCAAAATTCAGACCCTGCGTAGCGAATTCGAGACCAACGTTAACAATATCAAAATCGACGGTTTCAAAGACGGCGCGCTGGTAGATGTTATCCATTCCGGCAAATGGGATGATGCGAAAGTGAAGCAGCAGCTGGCGGCCTTTGGGCAGTTAGATCAGCAAGTGCGCTACTACCGCGTGAAATACTATTTTGGCGTGAATCAGGTGCTGACGCCTGAACAGCGCACTCAGGTGAAAAACGATCTTGCTGACGCCCTGAACTGATTCCCAGCCCCGCCAGCAATGGCGGGGTTATCCTGCCGCAGGCGCTCATCGCCCGCGCGAAAACCTAAAATGAGACATTATGAAGAGACTTGCATTCATCGCTCTCAGCTTCCTCGCATTGACCAGCCTGCCCAGCTTTGCCGGTACCAAAACCGTGGTGGAATATGGTGTGGTACAGCAAAGCCAGATCATCAGTAACCAAACTCATTCACGACCGCTGCGCACCCTTGCTGCCGGTGCCGTCGGGGGCGTAGTCGGACACCAGTTTGGTAATGGTAAAGGACAGACCGCCATGACCGTAGCCGGCGCCGCCGCCGGAGCCAGTGCGTCTCACTACCGTCAGTCACAACGCCAGGCTTTGCAGGAGATTCAATTGACCATCAAGACCCAGTCCGGCCAGCTCATCCAGGTGCTCCAGCAGTACGATGGCCGGATGAGCTTTAACCAGGGCGACAAGGTGCGCATCCTGACCTCCGGCTCGAACACCAGCGTGGATAAAGCCGTCTGATGCTGACCTGACCGCCTGCGAATAACGCAAGCGGTCTTCCGTTATGCTATCTCCCTCCGAGTTACCTCTTCCCGAAGCGGGAAAAAACCATCATCAAGCACAATTCCGTGATAGTATTGATAATTATTATCAATATGGATGTGATGATGAAACGCAAATGTGCGCTACTTTTAGCCGCCGGTATTCTGTTGTCGGCCTGCAGCAGTCAGGTCAAACAAAACGAGCCGAAGCTGCTTCACCTTGTCCAGCCAGACTATCCCTACTATGCAGCGGCCAATAATATTCGCGGTGAAGTGAAGATTCGCTTTGATGTGGGCGCCGACGGGAAAGTCGAAAAGTTATGGATCCTGTCGTCTGAACCGCAGCACCTGTTTGATGATGTGGTGATTAGCGCGGTGGCAAAATGGCGTTTCGAACCCAATAAACCCTGCAAAAACATGACCAAAACCATTCGCTTTAAGACGCAGCCCTCGGTGTAGTGGCGACCTGACGCATTATAGGTGAATGTCTGCCGGACTATTGCGAACCCCATTTCTTGATCTAACTCGCAACTTTAAACCTATACTCTCTCAGCGATCGATGGCGATCGCTGGCGGCTCGGTGCACGGCAACAGGCCACCTCAGCGCCATACGCAAGACCTGCTTCAACCTTCAATAGCTAACGGTATTCAGGAGAAGAGACATGGGTTACGTAACGACGAGCGATGGTGTTGAGATTTTTTATAAAGACTGGGGGCCAAAAGAGGGCAAGGTGATTTTTTTCCACCACGGCTGGCCGCTCTCCAGCGATGACTGGGATGCGCAGATGCTGTTCTTCGTGAATAAGGGGTTCCGGGTGGTGGCGCACGACAGGCGAGGGCATGGCCGTTCCAGCCAGGTGTGCAGCGGTCACGATATGGATCACTATGCGGATGATGTTGCTGCGGTGGTTCAGCATCTCGGCGTACAGGGAGCAATGCATGTCGGCCACTCGACCGGCGGCGGCGAGGTGGTGCGCTATGTGGTACGCCACGCGGAGGATAAGGTCTCAAAAGCGGTGTTGATCAGCGCCGTTCCGCCGTTGATGGTAAAAACCGACAGCAATCCGCAGGGCACGCCGCTTGAGGTGTTTGAATCCTTTCAGGCGCAGCTCGCCGCCAACCGGCAGCAATTCTATTATGATGTACCGGCCGGGCCATTTTACGGCTACAACCGTCCCGGCGCGACACCGTTACCTGGGGTTATCTGGAACTGGTGGCGACAGGGGATGATGGGCGGCGCGAAGGCGCACTATGACGGGATCGTAGCCTTCTCGCAGACGGATTTCACTGAAGACCTCAAGCAAATCGCCATCCCGGTACTGGTGATTCATGGCGATGATGACCAGGTTGTGCCCTACCACGATTCCGCAGTGCTCTCAGTCGACCTGGTACAGAACGGTACCTTGAATACTTATAAAGGGGCGCCGCACGGGATCCCCACCACCCACGCGGATCAGATCAACGCCGACCTGCTGGCGTTTGTGAACAGCTGACGATGCTCCCGATCCGGCGCACTGTCTGCAGCCATCGCTAATACCATCACTGTGCCACCAGGCCGTCCGTCCCTGCGTGTTTCAGCGTCAGAGACGGGCTGCCTGGCCTCGTTTTGCTATTCCCCTCGGAGAAACCCTGGTTTTTATGTGCTAAGAAGGAGGTCGAAAAATCATTCATCGCGCTAACATGGAGGCGTATATGCTCGATCACATCAGCGTGCCGGTATCCAATCTAAAAATCAGCGCCGCGTTTTATGAAAAGACGCTGCGGGTTCTGGGGTATCGGAAAATAAAAGACTTTGGCAACGCGGTGAGTTTCGGAACATCGCATGAGCACCCAGGCTCTTTTGACCCGGGCGGTGATTTCTGGCTGTACCAGAGCGCTTCGGCGCCCTGTAAAGCCGTTCACTTTGCCTTTAGCGCCTCGTCACAGGACGCGGTAAGCGCATTTTACCAGGCCGGTATTGCCGCCGGTGCAACGGACAATGGTCAGCCGGGTCTACGAGAGCATTACCATCCAGATTATTATGCCGCTTTTTTAATTGACCCGGATGGATATAACATCGAAGCCGTTCACCATAATTAACCACCGGATATCAGTGACAGCTCTCATAATATTCAGTCGTCATGGATAATCTGATTTCTCCGCTGGTATTTTCTCTCTCCTGGCCGCCTTTGGGCGGTTTTGCTGTGAGAACTTTTTTTCCCCAGGAAATATTGGCACACTATCGTCATTATCCCTTTGCAATAGGTAACATCGGCTATGGCTCT
Source organism: Klebsiella sp. B345 (assembly GCF_051131735.1). Taxonomy (NCBI): domain Bacteria; kingdom Pseudomonadati; phylum Pseudomonadota; class Gammaproteobacteria; order Enterobacterales; family Enterobacteriaceae; genus Klebsiella; species Klebsiella sp. B345. The sequence goes on along the minus strand of NZ_CP180443.1, from coordinate 567,451 downwards.
GATCCCTAAAAACTATGCGCGGCTGGAAAGCGGCTATCGTGAGAAAGCGTTAAAAATCTACCCGTGGGTGTGTGGACGCTGCGCGCGCGAGTTTGTCTACTCCAATCTGCGCGAATTAACGGTTCACCATATCGACCACGATCACACCAACAACCCGGAAGATGGCAGCAACTGGGAGCTGTTGTGCCTGTATTGCCACGACCACGAACACTCGAAATACACCGAAGCGGACCAGTACGGTACGACCGTGGTAGCGGGCGAGGATGCGCAAAAAGACGTTGGCGAAGCCACCTATAATCCGTTTGCCGATTTAAAGTCAATGCTCAATAAGAAGAAGTAATCGTCGTCCTGACGAGTACCTGGTGGGGAGCAAACGCAGCCCCGCCAGGTAGCGATCTCAATGTGTTTTCCCGCAAGACTCGGTGGGCTTTTTACTTGTTAAGACCCAGTGCGTCGGCAGTTCCAGAGCACCAAAAATTTAAGATATTGATATTCCTCAGACAGTTGACTCCATTTGTAATACAATTATAACTGTATTAATAATGAGGTTTTATGTATGAATATTTATCAAGCTCAAGCCCAGGATGTCGATACTGTCCTGCCGCTGTATCTCGCCTATCGTCGCTTCTACGAGGTAGAAGAACGCGCTCAGCAGGCAAGGGACTTTATCCTCAAACGCTTACAGTTAAATGAGTCGGTCATTTTCTTCGCTGAAGTTGACGGCAAAGCGGTGGGGTTTACCCAGCTTTATCCTCTGTTTTGTTCGCTGGAGATGAAGCGCATCTGGTTGCTTTACGATCTGTTTGTCGATGAGTCCGCCCGCCAGCACGGCGTTGCACAACGACTGATTGATCGCGCAGAACAGCTGGCGAAAGAGAGCGATTCGGCATTTATCATGCTCAGTACCGCCACGGATAACACCCAGGCGCAAGCGTTGTACGAGCACAATGGCTTTGTGCGTGATAACGATTTCTACGTTTACAATAAGCTGCTGAAGTAAACGTGTGATATAGGCTGGTATGCAGCTTAGTTGATACCCGCCGCTGAAAAAGCCCCACAAAGTGAAATGGGGCTTTTTTGTGTTATCAGCAACGCCGTGTTTGAGGAAGCGCGGTAGCACAACGGCTTGAGTAAATGATTACTGCACCTTCAGCTGACTTCCTTCTGCAACGTACGTTTTCTGATTATTCGGACCAATAAACTCGCTGGCTGGCTTCCTTACTACGAGGTTGTCATATGCTGTCGATTTCACCGCAATATAATTCTCCGCGTTGTCTGGCGATCCTGAACCGGTATATTTTGCAATATACGGATAAGGAAATACCGGACGGGTAATGGTTAACGTTGGCATTTCGGCAGCCACCGGCGAACTGGCGCGCTGTACACCGTGGAAATGTGCTTGCGCATCCGTACTCCCTTCCGGTGTGTTTTCCTGGCCCGGCATGCCAGGTTTTTCCTGCGCATTCGCGGCCGTTTTACCTGTAATCAGCGCTTTTGGTGCGATTTGTTGTTCGGTCCATTTCATCAGTGGCGAAAGTAAGTCGATCTGGTCTAAGCCTTCTCCACCTCCACAATGGCCGACACCGGGCAACAGGAACAAACGAACAAACTGCTCGGTAGATTGCTCACCGAGATATGCCTCAACGCCACGGTAGTAGGCAATGGAGAATGCCGGACTGACGGAATCATCAGCCAGGCCATGCCACATAATCAGCTTGCCATTGCGTTTCATAAAACCGTTGAGATTGGTATTGGCCGCGTTATAGAGCGGAGCCAGTTGCGCGACAGCAGCAAAGTTCTGCTTGTTGAGAGGGAAGTCACCTAAGGTGGTGATGTTTTGTTTTCCACCCGGTAGCAGTAGCGATTGTAGTGCAGGCAGCGCCATCATTTCTGACATGGAGTGGCCATCGGATGTCGAGGGTACTGGCCAGCGCAATTCGGATCCGAGAGGCAGGCCGGCAATCACAAACTGATTTCCCGCGCTGTCACCAGCTCCGCGATAGAGTTTTTCCGCAACGTTGATTTCTTCCGCCGTCAGACAGTTCGATTTATCGGTCTGATTTGTTGCACAGGTCTTCACCCAACCCGGCGAGAAGGTGCACGCATACGGATTTGCCAATAAGCCATCATTGACGCCGGACAGCGTCGGGCAGTGCGTCAGTACCGCACGATGCAGAACAGGCAGCCGATCCTGCAACAGGATTGCTGAACCATCCGCGCGTTGGTTAGCGACAACGTTCCAGCCGTGGAAAAATGAGTTCTGGAACTGGAAGAAGGCTGCCGGAGCTCCGGCGCTGATGCCATCAAAATCATCCGGGAAGCGCTGCGCTTCCATGAGTGCCTCGCGTCCACCGTCGGAACACCCCATAAAATACGCATATTTCTGCGGCTGGCCGTAGTAAGACTGAATGGCAGCCTTTGCCAGCAGCGCGGTGAGATGATTGGCGCGATAAGCAAAATCGATCCGTTTCTGGGGATCTTCCGCCCAGCTGGCATCCATCATGCCGCCGCTGTGCCCCATATCGGTAGCGGCAACTACAAATTCGCCCTGGGTGGCCGGCGTGCAGCCACTGGCGTTGTTCGGTGTGAGGTTGATTTGCCCGCATAGCCCACCACATCCAACCTGCAGGAAGCGCTGCGTCCACCGCTGTTGTGGCAGCGCGATTTCGACACCAATCGATGCGCCGATGGTGGCTTTTATCTGACAGTACATCCCTTTGTCAGTTTTCAGGGGGCTGGCTGAATTAACCGTCACTTCTTCGCCAACCCGATCGTTAAAGTTAATAGATGCTAACTGGCTACAATCTATAACGGGTTTTACCGTGGGTAAATTATCGGCGGCGAGAGCCGGTGATGCTATTAATAAAATAGCCGTGGTGATTAGCCACTGAAGGACGCTGGTGTAAACCCGTTTCATTTTATCTGGCTCTGTTTTTATCAGTGAATGTTGTTCAGTGCTGGGTGGATTATAGTGAGTTGTGTTTAAAATCGCGTCGTCTGTCACCTCAGAACTCAACATTTGCGCTGAGCACCAGATTCCGCGTTTCACCTTCGGCGACGCGTAAATTACCACCGCTTGAGGTATAATAGTGCTTGTTAAACAGGTTGTTAATGTTTAACTGTAGATGCGTTTTTTTACCTAAGAGCTGATTATCCCAGCCAATAAAACTGTCTGCGACCGTGTATGCTGGAAGGGTGAAGCTGTTGTCAGGATCGCCTGCGCGGGTACCGACATAACGAGCGCCGCCGCCAATACGGAAACTTCCCGGTAACAGAGCAATACGTATATTATGGCTTAAATATAACGCTCCGGAATTGCGCGGTGCATTTTGCAGGCGGTTGCCATTATTACCAGAGTCGTTCTTATCGTTAACAATTTCTGCCTGGTCGTAGCTGTAATTCGCACTCATATCCCAGTCCGGATAAATCTCTCCGTTCACTTCTACTTCAACGCCGCTGGATCGGGCTTTATCCACAGCATACGTTTCTCCGTTTAATGATAAGGCAATATTACGTTCATCAATCCGGTACAGCGCGAGGGTGGCGAACAGCGCCGGCGTCATTTGCCACTTACTACCGACTTCATAGGTGGTGCCTTGTTCGGGAGCTTCAACGTTGCCGCTGTCGTCAGGATTAGTGGATGGCGTAAATGATTTACTCATACTGGCGTAAACGGATACGTCAGGTGTCAGCTTATAAATGAGCCCGGTTTGAGGTAAGAATTTATTGCCTTCGTTGCTATAGCTAAGTGTGGCTGGATCGCCCTTTGATTCGCGTTGTTCATAATGCTGATAACGGCCACCGGCCACAGCGGTCCAGCGTGATGTCAGGTCAATGCTGTCTTTGAGATAAACAGAGCGGCTGTGAAGGCGGTTGAGTAGATTACTATCTGCGGTTTTTTCTGTACTGCTGTCGGTGACGGTTTCCAGGCCATAAACCGGATTGCTCAGCGTGAAGTCGGTATTTTTTGTCCCGTTATAAGCGTGAGCTCGATAGGTTTGATTCATTTCGTAATCGGTACCGACGACCAGATTATGCGTCATACCAAATATTACTGGTGTACCCATGGCATCCCACGAAACATATTTTGTTTTGTGGTTAAAACCGCGGAAAGCATCCGGGCGCCGCGTTACAACACCGCTGGTGGCATCAATGGCGGTGGTGGTCACCGTATTGCTGCTGTACTGGCGTTGGTTCAGACCTACGGTGACGCGAGTCGACCAAACGTTGTTGAATTGATAATCCCAGGATGTGTTAAAGGTTTTATTACGTCCCCATGCATGGTTTGAATAATCGTCCAGACGGGTTTTGTAACCAATATTAATCGGTTTGCCATTAATAAATGCTGTACCACGGTCGTACGGAATATCATATTGATAACTGCTATAGCTGATATTAAAGCTGGCTTTATCGCCATACCACTGTAATGACGGTGCGATCAGCGTATGTTTATCGTTGCCGTATCCACGCCAGTAATTCTGCGCTTGTTTTTCGGCAATCAGACGGAAGGCGAAACCGTTACCAAGCGGTCCGGTAACATCGATACTCCCGGCGCCACCTCCGGTGCTATTGTAGTGTCCGCCAATAATCGTGTGCCATTCATATTGCGGCTTCTTACTGACGACATTAATCATCCCTCCGGGGTTCAAAACACCGTATAACAACGAGGATGATCCTTTCAGCACTTCGACATGATCTGTGGTGGCGTCAAGGTTGAGTCCCTGACTACTACGAATGCCATCGCGGAAAATCGAACCGTCGGAGTTCGTTCCAAAACCCCGGCGAACAATACCGTCTTCCGTCTGGCCCAGCGTATTTGCTTGCGCTACGCCGCTGACAAAGCGCATGGCATCGGAGAGGTTACTGGGTTGATAATCATCCAGTTGCTTTTTGGTCACTACGCTAACCGACTGGGCTTCATTTAGTTTGGAGGTGGGGGTTTTACTGGCGACGGAAGAGGTCGAGCTGGAATAGCCGCTGTCAGTTTGTTCTGTTGCAGTCACTGTCATCGTATTATCATCATCAGCGGCATAACTGTTGGCTGAAGAAATTAACGCCCCACTGCATACTACAAGCCATATTTTCCCTCGAGGGTACTTGTAGTGCTGAGCGTTTTTATATTGATTCATTTCTTTTTTCCTGGTCATTAAAACAAGTTATTTCTATGCTTTAGTACAATTCCTCCCGCTTACGATGAGCGGGGAACGTGCGCGTTAGGCCTGAATTTGAGGCAAGGCACGCGTGGTTTTTAATGTAATTGATAATCATTTCAGCATGAAAAAATGTAGTAGTACACCTAAAATAATATCTTCATTATTACTCCTTATTGTAAGCCTTCCTTACAGTAAGGTGCTTGCGAGTCCCGGAGGAATACAGTAACGAGAAAATCAAACCCTAAGGCCGAGGTATTAATGATGTTTTCACTTCATGTTATTGGAAATAATTTTGGTTAAACAAACTCACATAAACGATATTCGTCGCTCCATTTTTGTGATGCGAATCATGGCACTAAAATAGCCTGGGTAATCTCTGTGGCGATATAGTTGTACTAATGTCATGACTATCTCGCAGAGACAGTCCTCTTAAATGAGTCGCGGTTGATGACTGAAATTCGGAATGTTTTAAAAGGTGGGAAGAACGAAAGCAGGCATGTTTACTGATGCCAGCGCTACAATCAGCCATAAAAATGCTGGCCACCTTACGTGACCAGCATTAACTTGAAGAGGGCGTTTTTTAATACTAACCACGCCAACAGGCCTTAACACCTTAACGAAGGTCCGGCCCATGAGAGTACCCACCGCCGGGGCCGCCTGGTCCTCCACCGTGACCTCCCGGAGGGAGAATGCAGCCGGATAGTGACGTCGCTCCGCAGAGCACAAAAACGAAGAAGATTATTTTTTTCATGATGACTCCTGAACTGGGGAGTGTTAATTCAAAAGCATAAATGTGGATATTTTATGGAGAACCCTGTGTTCTCTGTGCCTTCGCACATTAACCAGGATTAATCCAGAATAAAACCGTACCGGAATGCCCCAGAAAGCGGGAGAAACCCCGGTTTTTTTCTGGTGATAGCGGATTCACTCGTGGCTAGAAAATACCATCACTCGCCTGAACATCAGAATGTCACTGCGGTTTGTGGTTCTCTTTGACGACTTTTTTCGCCGGTTGCCTGGCGACGTTCTCTTTGTTTGCCTTCTTTTTCGTGTTTTTTTTCACCACTTTTTGGTGTGAATCTGGTGCAGGTTGTGAAGCCGCCATCGATGTTGCAGAAAACATCAAAAGCGTCGATGTGAAGATAGCTAATGTGAATTTTTTCATAAGTCTGTCCTGATTCAATATCGTCTGGCAGATAAATACTGCCTGAATGGTGAATGCACGCGGTTGAGTAAATACGATTTCCATCAACGGAGCATTAAATAAACGGCGGGATAGGCTACCTGAGAATAATGGCGATAATATGGAGATTGGCGTATGTATTGACAGAAAAAACACTGATGGACCTTGTCCATCAGTGGGGCCTGGGTTATCTCGGGGGGGGGATTTTTAGCTTCAGAGGCCAGACGGCCGTGGAACTTCTATATAGTTCCCATTGATGTCTTTCTGATAATAACTTCCGTCACGCACGTAGTAGCGTTTCCCGTTGTAATCAACGACGTTCAGGCTGGAGTTCACGCCAGATGGCGCCTCAACACGGATATACTCTGTTCCTTGTTTGCGATAGTAGATATCGTTAACAATATAATAGGTCAGCCCGCCGATAATCAATGTCGTTGCCAGGTCCGGCAGTACGCTTAGTCGCGGATGTGGCGCGGGAGTTGGCTGTGGGATGAATCCAGGACCAGGACCTCCCGGACCAGGTCCTGGCGCGGCAAGGGCCAATGAGGGTGAGACAATCAGCATCGTCATCACTAAAGCGTAGAGGCGGTTTTTCATCTGAAAATCTCCTGTAATTTGATGGTTGTCACCATTATCACCTATAAAGAATGGGTGCTTATCAATAGAGGGTTATTATAAATACGATTCCTGGCGGTTACTTCAGCAAAACGTAAATCCCAAAAATCTTCATAATTGGTTGTCGGTTTGAGAATTGAAAAACTATTAGCAACTGGACAATAGCAGTCGCTGATTTGGGGATCAGATTAATCCCGCAGGAAATTGATTCCGGTGAGGAGTGCCGTACGCCAGGCTATTCAGAAAACTATTATTGGTGGCGAGGTCACGGACTGGGGAACACAACAATTTTTTTTCGCGATAAAGATAACACCATGATAAAAAACCAAAAACAGAAAGCCCCCTGGCGCAGTTGCAGCAGGGGGCTTTTACGGGTGGGGATTATCGTCGTTCATCAGTCATCCCATTTGTGGCTTAGATACGCAGCAAGAAATCCGAAGAACAGAATGGTTCCCAGTACTGCCATAAATACATGCATATTTCCCAGCATGATTAACCTCCATCAGTGTGTAGTGTGCGCTAAGTTGTCCTTTTTGAACGTGGTGTACGGTTGTTGAATGAATCATAGCCTGGTTAATCTAAACAAATAATTAACCAGGTATACAATTTCGTGATGAAACAACTTAAGGCGGGACGATCACAGCGGGCGTTCAAGCACGAACAAATAGGCCTCTCGCGACCAGAACAGCCCGGTTCTACGGCGCTCCACTGACATGGTTTTGACCTCCCAGCCCTGCATTGTGAACTCATTGAGGAAGCGGCTCATTTTCTCCGGGTCGGCTTTGGCTTCACCAAAAAACAGACTCCCGAGAATTCCTTCTTTATAGATAACAACACGACACTCTTTTTTCATCAGACAGGCTCCTTGCGCAATCTCATCAATGTGAACGCCATTGTGACCGCTTATGACGATTTTTCCACTGCGGCAACTGAAAATTTCTGACGATAGCGAGAAGGGCTGATGGCGAACTGCTGGCGGAAATGGTGGCGCAAGGTGCTGGCATCGGTAAATCCGCTGAGCCCGGCGATTTCCTCAATGCTCAGGCGGGTTTGGGTAAGATGCTGCTGCGCGCGTAGCAAACGTTCCTCCAGTAGCCAGCGGGCCGGGGTTTTCCCGGTGGCGGCCTGGAAACGGCGCAAAAAGGTGCGCGGACTCATCCCCGCCTGCTGCGCCAGCGACCCGACGGTGTGGCTGGCGGCAAGATGCTGATGCAGAAAATCGAACACCAGCCCCAGCCGCTGGCTTTCTCGCGCCTGGGCTACCGGTCGCACCACCTGCTGCGCCTGCGCGCCGTCGCGATGCGGAGAAACCACCAGCCGTCTCGCCACCGTGTTGGCGGCCTCAATGCCGAAATCTTCACGCACCAGGTGCAGGCACAAATCGATACCGGCGGCGCTGCCGGCGGAGGTCATCACGCCGTCGGCGCCGACATACAGCACATCTGCCACCACATCAATAAGCGGAAAACGCTCGCGCAGGAGCTCAGTATAGCGCCAGTGGGTGGTGGCGCGACGGCCGTTGAGCAGTCCGGCGGCAGCAAGGACAAACACCCCGGAACAGATAGATATAATCCGACATCCTCGGGCATGGGCTGCGGTTAAGGCGTCGCACAGTGCCGCAGGCACCGGGGCATCAACGCCGCGCCAGCCGGGAACCACGATGGTATCTGCCTCGCTGAGCAACGTCATGCCGCCATCGGTCATCAGCCGGATCCCGCCGGTCGCCCGCAGCTCACCATCATCTACCGCGGCCACCGCAAAACGGTACCAGCGTTCGCCCATTTCCGGGCGGGGAAGGCCGAACAGTTCGACGGCAATACCAAACTCAAAGGTACATAAACCATCGTAGGCCAGCGCCACAACCCGATGGCGTGGTGGTGTGGTGGGAGAAGTTGTCAGGATTTCAGCGTTTTCTGTCATCGTTAGCGGCGGACGAGAAGTGGAGAGAGTCAGTAAAGTAGTGGTACCACAGAGAAGGAGAATAAGCCATGAGTGTTGTCACCGCCTTTACCCCAGCCACTTCCAGCGATGCTGTCGCCTGGTTCCGCCACAAACTAAGCCTTGAAACCGACTGCGCGGATGTCCATAGCGCCATGCGTGATGGAGAGGGCGACTTTGTCCTGCTGCATGTCGTCGGCAGCGCTGAAGCCTTTGCCCGCCGCCATCTGCCAGGGGCACTGCATTTACCTCACCGGCAGATCGATGCCGTACGGATGCAGGCCTGGCCGCCAGAGACGCTGTTCGTGGTCTACTGCGCAGGACCGCACTGCAACGGCGCCGATATCGCCGCCCTCAAACTGGCAGAGCTGGGGCGACCGGTAAAAATGATGCTGGGTGGGATCACCGGCTGGCAGGATGAAAGTTTCGCGTTCGCGTAATAGTGCCGACGGCCGGGGGCGTAAGCTCGCCGGCCGCAATATGAATTTAATTCATCTCCCATGAAATATTCTCGTTTGCCGCTGACGGCAGCGCATGCCAGTATTTGGACATATGGCCATCCAGAAGTCTATAAATTCAAATAGTGAACTATCACGGCAGGCAACTAACTCTGCTCACCGCTAAGGAGACACCATGCAACGTCAACAGGCCCCGTTTCGCGCTGATATCGTCGGCAGTTTTTTACGTCCGGACGCCATAAAACATGCCCGTCAGCAGCTTGCCGAAGGCGCCATTGATGCTCAACATCTGCGCCAGGTCGAAAACGAGGCTATCCGTCAGCTGGTGCAACAGCAGTGCGACTGCGGCCTGCATGTGGTGACCGATGGTGAATTCCGCCGCGCCTGGTGGCACTTCGATTTCTTCGACGGTTTACAAGGCGTTGAGCGCTACGATTCCGACAAAGGGATCCAGTTCAATGGTATTCAGACCAAAGCGCACGGCGTTCGCGTCACCGGTAAACTGGCGTTTGGCGATCACCCGATGCTGGAGGATTTCCGTTTTCTGAAAAGCATCAGCGGTGATGCCCAGCCGAAAATGACCATTCCGAGCCCGAGCGTGCTGCACTTCCGCGGTGGGCGTAAAGATATCGACGCCACCGTCTACCCGGATCTCGCCGACTACTTCGACGATCTGGCGACCACCTGGCGTGATGCGATCCGCGCGTTTTATGACGCTGGCTGCCGCTATCTTCAGCTCGACGACACCGTCTGGGCCTATCTGTGCTCTGATGAACAGCGTCAGCAGGTCCGTGAACGCGGCGATAATCCTGACGAGCTGGCGCAGACCTACGCCCGGGTGCTGAATAAGGCCCTGGAAGGTAAGCCGGAGGATTTAACCATTGGTCTGCACGTCTGCCGCGGTAACTTCCGCTCGACCTGGATCTCAGAAGGCGGCTACGAGCCGGTGGCGGAAGTGCTGTTTGGTAGCGTCAATGTCGACGCCTTCTTCCTGGAGTATGACAATGACCGCTCCGGCGATTTTGCGCCGCTGCGCTTTATCCGCCCGGGCAAACAGCAGGTGGTGTTGGGATTAATCACCACCAAGAACGGCGAACTGGAAAACCCGCAAGGGGTGAAAGCCCGCCTTGAAGAAGCCTCCCAGTACGTGTCGTTACAGCAGATTTGCCTTAGCCCACAGTGTGGCTTTGCCTCGACCGAAGAGGGTAACGCGCTGACCGAGTCCCAGCAGTGGGATAAAGTCCGCCTGGTTACCGGGATCGCCGCACAGGTCTGGTAACCGCTCGTCATAGCGCAGCGTTGCACTGTTTTGAAGCAACGCTGCCGCTTTTTTCAATTATCCCCACGCTACATCGCGCTTTCTGATTGCCAGACAACCTGGCACCATTTTTGCCTTATCACTTCCGGTTAGTCGTTAATTCATTTTTTGTCTTTGCGCTATTCAGGAGTGAATCATGCAGCGTCGAACACTATTAAAAGCTTTTGCACTCTCCGCCTCTGTGATCAGCATGGGCTACTCATTCCAGGTTTACGCCGCCGACACCATTAAAGTCGGGATTATGCACTCGCTTTCCGGGACGATGGCGATTTCTGAAACGCCGTTAAAAGACGTGGCGCTGATGGCGATTGACGACATTAACGCCAAAGGCGGGGTACTGGGGAAAAAACTCGAGCCGGTGGTGGTGGATCCTGCCTCAAACTGGCCGCTGTTCGCTGAAAAGGCCCGCCAACTGCTGACTCAGGATAAAGTCGCGGCGGTGTTTGGCTGCTGGACATCGGTATCGCGCAAATCGGTGCTGCCGGTGTTTGAAGAGCTGAACGGCCTGCTGTTCTATCCGGTGCAGTACGAAGGTGAAGAGATGTCGCCGAACGTCTTCTATACCGGCGCGGCGCCGAACCAGCAGGCGATCCCGGCGGTGGAATACCTGCTGAGCGAAGATGGCGGCGGGGCGAAGCGCTTCTTCCTGCTGGGAACGGATTATGTCTATCCGCGCACCACCAACAAAATTCTGCGCGCCTTCCTGCATGGCAAAGGGATTCAGGATAAAGACATCGAAGAGGTCTACACCCCGTTCGGCTACAGCGACTATCAGACCATCGTGGCCAATATTAAGAAATTCTCCGCCGGTGGCAAAACGGCGGTGGTTTCCACCATCAACGGCGACTCCAACGTTCCGTTCTATAAAGAGCTGGCGAACCAGGGTCTGAAGGCCACCGACGTGCCGGTAGTCGCCTTCTCGGTGGGCGAAGAGGAGCTGCGCGGTATCGATACCAAACCGCTGGTGGGGAACCTGGCTGCCTGGAACTACTTTGAATCGGTGGATAACCCGACCAACAAACAGTTTGTCGCCGATTATCGCGCCTATGCCAAAGCCCATAAGCTGCCGAACGCCGACACCGTAGTGACTAACGACCCGATGGAAGCCACCTGGGTTGGGATGCACATGTGGGCACAGGCGGTGACCAAAGCCGGTACGACGGATGTTGATAAGGTGCGGGCGGCGATGGCCGGACAAACCTTTAAAGCGCCATCTGGCTTTACGCTGACCATGGATGCCACCAACCATCACCTGCATAAACCGGTAATGATCGGTGAAATCGAAGCCAACGGCCAGTTCAACGTGGTCTGGCAGACCGAGGAGCCGGTTCGTGCCCAGCCGTGGAGCCCGTGGATCGCCGGTAACGATAAGAAACCCGATCATCCGGTAAAAACCGCCGCTAATTAATCCTGTCTACCCGGGCGACGCCCGGGATATCTCACCGTAGCCCCGGGATGCGCTCGCATGACCGGGGATACCCGTAACGGGTGACAGCACAAGGAGACGATCATGAACGCATGGCGCATGATGAGTTACGGTTTTGCGTTGCTGATAATGCTGCTGCCGTGGCAGACGCAGGCCGCGGAAGCCGACGATTTCGTCGTGGCAACCCGAAGCCAACAGGCGCAGCTCCTGGAGCAGTGGGCCGCCGCGCCTCAGGCACAACGACTGCCGTTGCTGCGGGCGCTAAAGGCGGAAACGCTCACGGTGGATGGCAGCGGCCATGCCTTCAGTCAGCAACAGCCGCTGGGCACCGCACAGACGCCGCAAGGGGCGACAAAACCGGTTCGCCTCACCAACCGCCTGCGTAATCTGGTCGCCGGGGCGCTGGCAACGCACCTGCTGGTTAGTGACAACGTCACAGAAAGGCTCTCCGCCGTCAAAACCCTGCAACGGGAGGCGACGCCGGAAATGGCAGGCCTGCTCGAGCAGCGGATGGCCCAGGAGACTGATGAGGGCGTGAAAGCCCAACTGGAGATTGCGCTGGCCCGGCTGCAGCTGGCCAGCCCCGACAGCGCCCGCCGCCTGGCCGCCGTTGAGCGGCTCGGCCACGCCGTTGACCCGGACACCCAGGCTCTGTTAATTCCCTTTACCGATACTCAGCATGAACCGGACGCCCAGGTCCGCCAGGCCGCTGCTCACAGTCTGAGCCAGATTAAACAGCGCCTGATGCTGGGCGATATTCTTGGGCAGGCCTTTATGGGGTTGTCGCTGGGGTCGGTGCTGCTGCTGGCAGCGTTGGGACTGGCGATCACCTACGGTCTACTGGGCGTTATCAATATGGCCCACGGCGAAATGCTGATGCTCGGCGCCTACAGCTGCTGGCTGGTTCAGCAAGCGCTGGCGCAATTCGCGCCGCAGTGGTTGGCGTTTTATCCGCTGATTGCGCTGCCGGTGGCATTTATGATTACCGGCGGTATCGGGATGGCGCTGGAGCGCACCATTATCCGCCATCTGTATGGCCGGCCGCTGGAGACGTTACTGGCGACATGGGGGATCAGCCTGATGCTGATCCAGTTGGTGCGCATGCTGTTTGGCGCGCAGAACCTCGAAGTGGCAAACCCGGCCTGGCTTTCCGGCGGTCTGCAGGTATTGCCTAATCTGATCCTGCCGTGGAACCGGCTGGCGGTGCTGGGCTTTGTGCTGCTGGTCCTGTTCTTTACCTGGCTCATTCTCAACAAAACCCGTTTAGGCATGAACGTGCGGGCGGTTACGCAGAACCGGGCGATGGCGGCCTGCTGCGGCGTACCGACCGGGCGGGTCGATATGCTGGCATTTGGTCTCGGCTCGGGGATCGCCGGACTGGGCGGGGTGGCGCTGTCGCAGCTTGGTAACGTCGGTCCGGAGCTGGGCCAGGGCTATATCATCGACTCCTTCCTGGTGGTGGTACTTGGTGGCGTGGGCCAGCTGGCAGGCAGCGTGGTGGCGGCCTTTGGCCTGGGTATCTTCAATAAAATTCTTGAACCGCAGCTCGGCGCGGTACTGGGCAAGATCCTGATCCTGGTACTGATTATTCTGTTTATCCAGAAACGTCCGCAGGGACTGTTCGCACTGAAAGGCAGGGTGATTGACTGATGAGCCAACCGATAACACTGACGCTGGCGCGTAAAGCGCCGCGACCTTTGCAGTGGCTCGGGCTGCTGCTGATTCTGGGACTGGTGTGCATGCCGTTTCTGGCGCTGTTGCCCCAGTCGCATCCGCTGGCGGTATCGACCTGGCTGCTGACGCTAACCGGTAAAATCCTCTGCTACGCCATTGTAGCGGTGGCGTTGGATCTGGTGTGGGGCTACGCCGGTATGCTGTCGCTGGGCCACGGCATCTTCTTCGCGCTTGGGGGCTATGCGATGGGGATGTATCTGATGCGCCAGGCGGCAGGTGACGGCCTGCCAGCATTTATGTCGTTTTTGTCATGGAGCGAACTGCCGTGGTTCTGGTGGGGAACGCAACATTTTGCCTGGGCGATGCTGCTGGTGGTGCTGGTGCCGGGCGTGCTGGCGCTGGTGTTCGGCTGGTTCGCCTTCCGCTCGAAAATCAAAGGCGTCTACTTCTCGATCATGACCCAGGCGCTAACCTATGCCGGGATGCTGCTGTTCTTTCGTAACGAAACCGGCTTTGGCGGCAATAACGGCTTTACCGGATTCACCACGCTGCTGGGCTTTTCCGTGACGGCTACCAGCACGCGGGCGGCGCTGTTCCTGGCGACGGTCCTGCTGCTGCTCTTGACGCTATGGATCGGCTATCTGCTGGCGCAGAGCAAATTTGGCCGCATCCTGACCGCGGTGCGCGACGCGGAAAACCGCCTGATGTTCTGCGGCTACGATCCGCGCGGATTTAAGCTGCTGGTATGGACGCTGTCGGCGGTGTTATGCGGGCTGGCGGGGGCGCTGTACGTCCCGCAGGTCGGGATTATCAACCCCAGCGAAATGTCGCCGACCAACTCTATCGAAGCTGCCATTTGGGTGGCGCTGGGCGGACGCGGGACCTTGATCGGCCCGGTGCTGGGCGCCGGACTGGTGAACGGCGCCAAGAGCCTGTTTACCGTGGCCATGCCGGAATACTGGCAGCTGTTCCTCGGTCTGATTTTTATAATCGTGACCCTGTTTTTACCGCGCGGGGTCATTGGCCTGTTGCGTAAAGGAGATCGCTGATGCAGCCAGATGATGGTTTATTTACCCGTCAGCAACCGACGGACCGCTTTCGTGAACAGACCGACCCGGTACTGCAGCTGGAAAAAATTAACGTCAATTTTGATGGTTTCCAGGCACTGACCGACCTCTCTTTGCAGATTGGCGTCGGGGAATTGCGCTGCGTCATCGGGCCAAACGGCGCCGGGAAAACCACCTTAATGGATGTGATCACCGGTAAAACCCGGCCGCAAAGCGGCAAGGCGCTGTACGACCAGTCGATCGATTTGATGAGTCTCGATCCTATCGCGATCGCCCGTCAGGGGATTGGCCGTAAATTTCAGAAACCAACGGTGTTTGAAGCGTTAACCGTTGCGGAAAACCTCGAGCTGGCGCTTAAGGGAGATAAGTCCGTGTGGGCCAGCCTGCGGGCACGGCTCAACGGCGAGCAGGAGGACCGCATCAGCGAAATCCTGCGTCTGCTGCGTCTCGATGCTGAACGCGGGCGCGCGGCGGGGTTGCTCTCCCACGGGCAAAAGCAGTTTCTCGAGATCGGCATGCTGCTGGTCCAGGAGCCGCACCTGCTGCTGCTCGATGAACCCGCGGCCGGGATGACCGATGCTGAAACGGAATATACCGCCGAGCTGTTTCGCACCCTGGCCGGACAACATTCGCTGATGGTGGTGGAGCACGACATGGGGTTTGTCGAAACCATTGCTGACCGGGTGACGGTGCTGCATCAGGGGCAGGTGCTGGCTGAAGGGTCGCTGCGCGAAGTGCAGGACAACGAGCAGGTGATTGAAGTCTATCTCGGACGTTAAGGAGCGCGGATGCTACAGGTTAACCAGTTACATCAATACTATGGCGGCAGTCATATTCTGCGCGGCGTAGACTTTGAGGCCCGTCAGGGCGAGATCACCTGCCTGCTGGGGCGCAATGGCGTAGGCAAAACCACGCTGCTGAAGTGTCTGATGGGGTTGATTCCGGCCCGCAGCGGCGACGTTATCTGGCAGGAAAAACCTATCACCCAGCGCAAGCCGCACCAGCGGGTACAGGCCGGGATTGCCTATGTGCCGCAGGGGCGCGAAATATTTCCCCGTCTGACGGTGGAAGAGAACCTGCTGATGGGGCTGTCGCGCTTTCCCGCCAGGGAGGCCAACCAGGTACCGGAGGAGATTTATCAGCTGTTTCCGGTCCTGAAAACCATGAAGCAGCGGCGCGGCGGCGATCTCTCCGGCGGTCAGCAGCAGCAACTCGCTATCGGGCGCGCGCTGGCCAGCCGCCCGCAGCTGCTGATCCTCGATGAACCCACGGAGGGCATTCAGCCGTCGGTGATCAAAGAGATTGGCGAGGTGATCCGCCAGCTGGCGAACCGTGGCGATATGGCTATCCTGCTGGTGGAGCAGTTTTATGATTTCGCCGCCGCGCTGGCCGATCGCTATCTGGTGATGTCTCGCGGCACGATTATTCAGCAAGGAAATGGTGCGGATATGGAAGCCGAAGGGGTACGCGGCATGGTGACGATTTAACACCATCGGCCCGGGCGGGCCGATGGTTATCTGCACTGCCGTTATTTGCGCAGCAGGCGCTGCAGGCGAGCCTGACGCCAGTTACGGATGAGGCCGCCGAAGACAAACAGGCGTAATCCGCGCACCAGCAGCAGCGTGCCCCAGATCCCAGCGACCCAGGCTGACCAGTAATAGTCCGGGTGAGTAAAGCGGTTTAGCAGCACCAGCAGCACGCACACCACCAGCGCCGTCGACAGCGATCGCAAAAACCGGCTCTCCTGATGCAGGCGTGCTTTTGCGTCTTCAATGCGTTGGTCCAGCGACGTCTCGTTGCCCGCTGGCGCATCACCGGTAATGTCGGCGACGTTGACCTCGAACACCGCGGCCAGGGCGCTGAGGGTTTCGAGCGCCGGACGATCGCCGTTTTCGATGCGCTGAATGGTCCGCACGCTGACGCCGGTGAGTTCGGCTAACTGTTCCTGGGACCAGGCACGCTGCAGACGTAACTGTTTAACCTGATTGCTGCTGTTCATGTTGTCTCTCTCCGGGTGAATACCTGAGATGGAGTCTGTGGCAGGACGCCGCCGGGCACCACGATCTGAACCCGACAGCCACCCGACAGTAACCTGACAGCCGCATGCCACGGGGCTCAGGCGCTGGCGGTTGCGCAGCCGCCGCTGTGCCACGGGCGCGCTTTCATTCCGCGTAATATCATTATCCAGGCGACGATTATCGCCACCATCAACACCACAAACAGCGACCAGTGTGGCATATGGGTCAGGATTGCGCCGGTCACCATCGGGTTAAAGGCCGCTCCCAGCCAGCCCAGCGACTGGGCAGAAAAGTAGCTGGCTTTCATCCCTGGCGGGGCAATGTTATCAATCAACATGTATTCGCCCGGAGCATAGATAATTTCGCCGAGGGTAAACACTGCGGCAGACAGTCCCCACATCAGTAAGCTGCTGTCGGAGAGCATAAAGCCGCCCAGCCCAAGGATGAAACAGACCGTGCCGAAGGTCATCAGCGGGCGGATGTTTCTGGCGCTGAGCCGCCGACCCACGGCGTACTGCAGGGAGACCACCACCGCGGCGTTCACTGGCAGCACCACCGCAACCACTTTTTCGGCAAAACTACTATCGGCAACCACCAGCACATACTGGGAAATACAGGACGCGAAGGAACCGCCAACAAATGAGGCCAGCAGGCCGGAAAAGGTAAACCACAGCAGAGCCCGGTCGCGGAGCAGTACCGACGGCGACCACTGCACCGCGTTATCCTGGGCGACCGCCGCCGTTGTGCGCTGGACGAAAAGCTGAATAAACACCAGCGGTACCGATGCGCAGGCCGCCGCCAGCCAGAATGGCAAGTTGATGCTGTGCATCACCAGCAGCGTGCCGATGGGTGGCCCGACGGTCCAGCCAATGTTGAGAATCGTATAGTTGAGGGAAAAAATCCGCGCTTTCTTCTCCGGCGACAGCATATCGGCAAACCACGCCTTTAGCACGGTGGAGAAGACGGAATAGGCGCAGTTGATCAGAGCGAAGAAGAACACCACCAGCGTCACGCTATTGACCAGCGGAATGGCAATAAAGCCGCCGATAAAAGCCAGTATCGCAATCAGCATGTAGCGCTTTTTATCAAATTTATCCGCCAGAATGCCAAACCCCATGCTGAACACCACGCCGATAGTCAGGGCGATGGAGAGCGCATAGCCAATATTATCCACCGCCAGATGGTACTGGCGGGTGAGGAAAATGGTCATAAAGGGGAGCGTGGCGCCGCGACCGATGGTCAGCAACAGCGAGGACGCCAGCAACGCAATGGTCGAGCGCCTGATGGTCGGTATCATTTTTTTGCCTGATGAAATGTTATTTTTATGTTGTACCCTCAGAAATATCATGCTCTTAATGGCTTGTATAGCCTTGCCAGGTGTCAGTAGATGCTTTCCGACCCTGCCAAAAATAATGATCTATCCGCCGGGGCGGTTTTTCGGTACTTTGATTTAGTTCACAAAAATTTACATAACAACAGAGGCAGGGTATGACACGTAAAGACGGGCTGCTGGCACTGCTGGTGGTCGTGGTATGGGGGCTTAATTTCGTCGTGATTAAGCTCGGTCTTCATAATATGCCGCCACTGATGCTGGCCGGGCTGCGGTTTTTACTGGTGGCTTTTCCGGCGCTGCTGTTTGTCGCCCGACCGAAAATTCCGCTGCGCTTGCTGCTGGGCTATGGGCTGACCATCAGCTTCGGCCAGTTTGCCTTTTTATTCTGCGCCATCTCTTTAGGTATGCCTGCCGGGCTGGCGTCGCTGGTCCTGCAGGCGCAGGCGTTCTTCACCATTATTCTCGGCGTCTTTGCCTTTGGCGAACGGCTGCAGGGTAAGCAGATGGCGGGGATTGCGCTGGCCATTTTCGGCGTGCTGGTGCTGGTTGAGGCGAGCCTCGGCGGCCAGCATGTGCCGGCGATTGGCTTTATGCTGACCCTGGCCGCCGCGCTGAGTTGGGCCACGGGCAATATCTTTAATAAGAAGATCATGTCCCATACCGAGAAACCGCAGATTATGTCGCTGGTGGTGTGGAGCGCCTTGATTCCTGTCCTGCCGTTTATGCTGGCGTCATGGTTTATTGATGGTCCGCAGGTGATGGCCGACAGTCTGCGCCACCTCGATATGCTGACCGTCTTTTCCCTGCTGTATCTGGCGTTTATTGCCACCATCGTCGGTTACGGTATCTGGGGTTCCCTCCTCGGGCGCTATGAAACCTGGCGCGTGGCGCCGCTGTCGCTGCTGGTGCCGGTGGTCGGGATGGCCAGCGCCGCGCTGCTGCTTGGTGAAACCCTGAACGGGTTGCAGATGATGGGGGCGGTGTTGATCATGGGCGGGCTGTATATCAACGTGTTTGGTCTGCGGGTGCGTCGGGCTGGCGCGGTGCCGAGATAAGTACACTTTTTAAAAGGATAGAGGCGATGCACGGTTCGCTGGCGGCGTTCAGTCTTGAGGTGTGTGAAAATCCTGATGCGGCGCAGCTGTTGCCCATCGAAAAAGGACTGAATGAATTCAATGATATGATGACGGGAATGGGCGATCGCAAGCCGCTGTCGGTGCTGGTCACCTCAACCCAGACCGGGCAGGTTGTCGGCGGGATGCAGGGGCGTACTTCGCTGGGCCTGCTGTTCATCGATCTGTTTTATCTTCCTCCGGCTCTGCGCGGCATGGGCGTCGGCAGCGGCATTCTTCACCGCTTTGAAGAAGAAGGGCGCAAGCGCGGTTGTAGCGCGGGGTTTCTCTATACCATCAGTTTTCAGGCACCTGATTTTTACAAAAAGCACGGCTGGGAAGAGTTTGGTCGGATCGACTGTCAACCCAAAGGCACCAGCCGGATTTTCATGAAAAAATCACTTTAAAAGGAATTTCAATGATTACGCTCAGACCGATGCGCGAGGATGAATATCCGGGGTATCTGGATTACTTTATTACTGATTACGCGCGAGAAATTACCACCAACTACCGACTGTCGGCTGATGAGTCACAGGCCAGAGCAAAGCAGGCTATCGCCGACGATCTTCCTGAGGGCGTCAATACCCCTGGCCAGGTCCTGCTGTGTTTAATGACCCGTCAGGATAACACCGACAGGGTGGTGGGTTACCTGTGGTACAAACCCGATGCCGCCCGGCGTAGTGTCTTCATCTATGATTTTCACATCTTCAACGCCTGCCAGGGCCGGGGGCTGGGTAAGCTGGCCTTACAGGTGTTTGAAGATGCAATGCGGGAACAGGGATTTGAGCAGATCGGGCTTCGCGTCGCGGGTGACAATGCGCGAGCCCGACACGTTTATGAGGCCACCGGTTTTCATGTCACCGGCATCAACATGAGCAAACGTCTGCAAGGGTAACCCAAAGCAGATAGCCTCTGCTACGACGGGGGACTGTTCTCGCTGTCAATCTCTTCTTTCAGCACTTCAATCAGTTCTTTTAGCCCCTGGGGGACACGGCGGTGACCTGGATAGTACAGGTACATCGGTTGTTCTACCGGGGCCCATTCCGGTAGCACGATTTGGAGGCTGCCGTCACGAAGGTAGTCGCGTACCCGGTCTTCAAGGCAATAGGCGATGCCTGCATCGGATAGCGCGAGTTCAATAGCTAACGCTGTTTCGCTGACACAAAGCGCGCCCCGGACATCGACGACGCGATAATCGTCTCCTTGACGAAACTCCCATTTGTAGATGATGCCCTGTCCTGTGCGCAACTGGATACACTCATGCAGGCGAAGATCCTCCGGTACGAAGGGCAGGGTATGATGATAAAGATAACGGGGGGAGGCGACCGCCACCCATCGCAATGGGTTCCCCAGACGCACTGCGACCAGATCCTCCGGCACGGTTCCACCAAAACGGATCCCGGCATCAAAACCCTCTGCGACAATATCGACCATCCTGTCATCGACGTTGATTTCCAACGCCATCTCTGGGTATTTGCTGATAAAACGGGGGAGATGGCGTGCCAAAATCAGCCGCGCGCTGTCGCTCAGCACGTTGAGCCTGAGCTTCCCTACCGGGCGATCTCGCATGCGGTTGATTTCTTCAAGGGCGTCACCGATCTCTTTGAATCCTGTTTCAAGGCGCCTCGCGAGGTTGGCCCCTGCTTCGGTGGGCGATACGGTACGGCTGGTTCTGTTTAGCAACCTGACCCCAAGGCGCATCTCCAGATTGCGAAGGGTATGGCTCAGCGCGGAGGTGGTGATCCCGAGTTCGATAGCGGCTTTCGTAAAACTGCGCCTTTTCTCGATGATCAGAAAGGCATTTAATTCAGCAAGGTCGCTGCGGGTCAACGAAGTTGTCAGTCTGGGAGGCATACAGGAGAACCATTGATTTTAATTCAACGCATTGTCCAGGGACGTTGCACGGAATCAAGCGAACGAGATGTTAAGTTTAGATTCATTCAACAAAGCGTTGCAAGCCGTCAGTATTGCGTGTGTTAAACGCTGATCATCTTTTCCTGGAGGCCTTCACGTGTTTCATCTCTGGACCTTCTACCAGCGCGGTATGTGCTGTTCCGGTGAAATTACCCTGAACACTCTGTATAAGAAGGCTAACAATTCTATCGTTGAATTAGCCTCAACATGACTTGCGATCTGATTCATCAGTTACGCCTCGATAGGCGTTAAAGTTGATTCCAGCCAATAAACGATGGTCGCTACTGGAATTAACATCATGTCTGAACAGATTCAACCTTCACAGGAGGAACGTCTGCGTCCGCCTGCCGGGCTTTTTGCCGCCATGCTGGCATTGGGAAGTGGAGGACTGTGTATCGGGACAGGAGAGTTCGCCCCGATGAGCCTTTTACCGGCGCTGGCGCAGGGGACCGGCATTTCCATTCCTGTCGCAGGGAGTTACATCAGCGCCTACGCTGCAGGGGTGGTGCTCGGGGCGCCCGCTATCGCCGTGCTGGCTGCCCGGCTTTCTCGCAAAAGCCTGCTGCTAATTTTGCTGGCCATTACCCTTATCGGCTACGCCTTCAGCGCCATCGCCAATGGTTACACCTCTATGCTCATCGCCCGGTTTATTGCCGGCATGCCGCACGGTGCCTGGTACGGGGTTTCTGCACTGGTGGCGGCATCGATGGTTTCACCTCACCATAAGGCTCGCTATATCGGTTACGTGATGCTAGGCCTGGCGGTGGCCAATGTCGCTGGCGTGCCGCTGGTCACTTGGGCGGGCCAGATGCTGGGGTGGCGAATTGCCTTCTGGCTAGTGGCGGCCGGGCTGGTGTTGACGGTCATCATGGTGCTGCTGTTCGTGCCGCCTATGGCGGTGGACCGCGGAGCTTCCCCACTTAAGGAACTCGCGGCGCTGCAGCGTCCTCCGATCCTGATGATCTTTGCCGTGGCTTCCGTCAGTTTTGCCGGCATGTTTGCCGTTTACAGTTTTATCACTCCGGCGCTGACCAGAATGGCCGGTTATTCCAGTACCGCCGTGCCGTGGATCCTGGTGCTGTGGGGGGGGGGGATGGTTGCCGGCAATATTATCGGCGGCAGGCTTGCCGACAGGGCGCTGGTTCCCGCGATATTGGGGATCATCGTCTGGAATATTGTCTTTCTGGTGCTCTTTTCGTTGACGGGCTCCCGGCCGATCCCGGTGCTCATCGTTCTGTTTATGTTGGGAGGTGGCTTTGCACTCGTCCCGGCGCTGCAGGCTTACATGATGAACATCGCCGGAGAGGCGCAAACCCTGGCCTCTTCCCTGACGCATAGCGCTTTTAACATTTCCAATGCCCTTGGCGCAGCCGCCGGTGGTGGCGTTATTGCCGCGGGAGGAAGCTGGATCTCAACGGGCTGGGTGGGGGCCGGTTTTTCCCTACTGGCTCTCATCCTTATGTTTGTATCAGTACGTATCGCTGACCGGAGTCAATCATGAACGATAGAGTTATTAAAAAAGGTCACGTTGCCGTCATCACCGGCGCCGCGAAAGGAATTGGGGCCGCGGCGGCCCGGGAATTGGCGCGTCAGGGGATGAAGCTGTGTCTTTTCGATCGCCACCAGCAGAGGCTTGAGTGCCTGGCCGATGAACTCGCAACCGAGACGCTAGTGGTAGTGGGGGATTTGACCCATGATGACGACCTGCAACACCTGAAAGAGAGGGTTTACGATACCTGGGGACGGGTGCATCTACTGTTGAATAACGGCGGCGCGAAAATTGCCGCAGGCGCTGGCGATGCGCCGGGACTCTGGCGGCAGCAGATGGCGGTTAATCTGATATCAATGGTGGCGACTCAGCATCTTTTCCTTCCTGAGATGTTAGCCATGGCCGAACGTGGCGCGATTGTGAATCTGGGATCGAAAGAGGGGATCACCACACCGCCTGGTTTTGCAGCATACAACGCCTCAAAGGCGGCCGTAAAAGTGCTGACGGAACAGCTTTCACATCAGCTGTGGCAGCAAACCGGCGGCCGTTTGACTGCACATCTTCTGGTTCCGGGCTACACCTGGACCGATATGAATGATCCTGGCATGGATGAGCACAACGGCACTAAGCCCGATGAAGCGTGGACTGCTGCCCAAGTGATTGACTATTTCATACCGCGATTCGCCCGGGGCGATTTCTATATTATTTGTCCCGATAACGCCGTCACCTCTGAGATCGATGCAAAACGGATCCTCTGGGCTTGTCAGGATATGCTGGAGAACCGGCCAGCGCTGTCGCGATGGTACCCGGAATGGCAGTCTGCTTTTGAAGGCTGGCTCAAATGCTGAGCTCAGTTACGATCTTCGGCATTGGCGATCGCCGCCGCGGCTGACGGCAATTTTGTCCTCCAGCCAGGCGATAAAGATAGACAAAAAAAAGCCCCGTAAACGGGGCGAAATGCTCGGGTAGTACAATTAGTTATAATAGGGTACGCCTAGTTCATCCGATTTATCGCTACCGGCAGCCATATGATTGAAATCAAACGGCGAGTCGTTGTGTTCGGATGGCATAATCATTGCGTCGTGCTGATTGTGGCGCACCGGCGTGGTGGTTTGCTCCGCGAAGCTCTGGCTTGAGATCAGCGCGAGCAGGACAAAAGCAGCGGAAGCGAATAGTTTCATGATTTCCTCAATACGTCTTTTTGCAGGCGGTTAACAGCAGTTGTTCAGTGGCATCAGATAGCGGGAATCACCCGGTATATTGGTCATGCGATATTTATGCGGCGGAACGTCGAAATAGTTTTTAAAGGTTCTCGTCAGCGTCTGTTGCGATTCGAAACCGTAGCGCTCTGCCAGGTACAGAATCGGCTCGTTGCTCTGCTTGAGTTTTTGCGCGATTTCCGTCAGCTTGCGGCTGCGGATGTACTGGCCTAAGGAGTGACCGGTCTCTTTCTTAAACATTCTTTGCAGGTGCCATTTGGAGTAACCAGAACGCTCGGACACTTTTTCCAGCGACAGGGGCGATTCCAGGTTATCTTCGATCCACGACAAAATACTATGGATAGTGATGGCGTCATTATTGCGTCTGGACATCATCTTACCTCTTCTTATTACGGCAGGACTTTCTTGAGTAGGTGCTCAAGGGTGACGATTTCGTCCGCCGACAGATTTTTTGTTAATTCCTGGTGCAACTTCTGACCCACAACCTGATGACATTGCTCACAAAGTGCCGCACCGTCTGATGTCAATTGCACCAGCACGCCGCGTTTGTCAGTGGGGTTGGGTAACCGTTCAATCCAGCCTTTGCAGACCAGGCGATCGAGCATGCGCGTCATTGCGCCAGGATCGACCGAAAGCACGGTTTTCAACTCAACGGGGGTAATACATACCTCGCAGCGAATGGAACAGAGCACCCGGAACTGGGTGGAAGTGATATCCATCGGGGAGAGATACTCGTTGAGCAGGCGATCTTTTTTCTGGTTAACCATTTGAATCAAGCGACCAAGAGGGATCATTTCGTTAAACAGATCACTGGTGTTTTTCACAATGGTTGCCCAGGCAATTAGTTAGTTGCTGTGGATATTATTGCCCAGGCAATCATAAGTCAACCTGACCGATTACCGATCACACGATTTGCTAAAGTGAACCGGGCAGGAAGCCAGTGGTGCCTGAGATGCGGGTGCTGGCGGGACATCGGCGCTGGTATGATATCGCTGACAAAAGTTATACTGCCCCAGCAAAACGGTGATGAACGAAATATTAACGGGGCTTTAATTAATATGATTGAACTTTTTAAAGCGATTGGCCTGGGGCTGGTAGTCATTTTACCGCTGGCAAATCCACTGACGACCGTGGCGCTGTTCCTCGGGCTCGCAGGCAACATGAATAATGAAGAACGTAACAAACAGTCGCTGATGGCTTCAGTGTACGTGTTCATTATTCTGATGGTCGCCTGGTACGCCGGTCAGGTGGTGATGAGCACCTTCGGTATCTCTATTCCCGGCCTGCGTATTGCAGGTGGCCTGATCGTCGCTTTTATCGGCTTTCGCATGCTCTTCCCGCAGCAGAAATCGCATGACTCCATGGAAGCCAAGATGAAGTCGGAAGAGCTGAAGGATGAGCCCACCGCGAATATCGCCTTTGTGCCACTGGCGATGCCGAGCACCGCCGGGCCGGGGACGATCGCGATGCTGATCAGCACCGCCTCAACGGTGAAACACGGCGTCGATTTTCCCGACTGGGTCGTACTGGTGGCGCCGCCGATCATCTTTGGCCTGGTGGGGATTATTCTGTGGGGTTGTCTGCGTAGCTCCGGGGCGATTATGCGCCTCGTGGGCAAGGGTGGCATTGAAGCGATTTCCCGCCTGATGGGCTTCCTGCTGGTCTGTATGGGCGTGCAGTTTATCATCAACGGCGTGCTGGAGATTATCACCACCTACCACGCCTGATGCAGGCTATGCGTTGAGATCGTAAAAAAGCCCGCGCCGGGAAACCGGGCGGGCTTTTGTTTGCCTGCGCTTATTGAAATGAGCAATCAGGAGTGATGCGGTCGCTCTTCCAGCGATACCGGCCAGCGACGGAAGATCATCACCGCCCATACCAGCGCCACCAGTGCCGGAATGGCGCCAACGTAGCCGATAGAGGCCATCGACAGATGGGTGCTGACCTGGCTACCCAGCAGCGCACCAGCACCGATGCCGATATTAAAGATCCCCGAGAACAGCGACATTGCCACGTCGGTGGCATCGGGTGCCAGCGCCAGCACTTTCACCTGCATACCGAGGCCAATGATCATAATGGCGATACCCCAGAAGACGCTTAATATCATCAGGTAGTTGGCATTCTGTGAGGCCGGCAGCAGCAGCAGCAGGCTGGCCAGCAGCAGAGCAATAGCGATATTAATCAGGCCTGATGCATGCTGGTTACCCAGCTTGCCAAACAGAATACTGCCGATGATCCCCGCGCCGCCCAGGGTCAGCAGCAGAACGGTGGCAAAATTGCCGCTCAACCCGGCGACGGTCTGAACAAACGGTTCGATGTAGCTGTAGGCGGTATAGTGCGCGGTGACCACAATCGCGGTCAGCAGATAGATGCTCAGCAGCGCCGGACGGCGGAACAGCAGCGGCAGACTCTTCAGTGAACCGGAATGTTCGCTCGGCAGTTTTGGCAGCAGCTTGAACAGACACACTAAGGTGACCAGCGCCCCCATACCAATGACCAGGAAGGTGGTTCGCCAGCCGAAATACTGCCCGACAATACGGCCAATCGGAATACCAAAAACCATCGCCAGTGCGGTGCCGGTAGCGATCAGGCTCAGGGCCTGTGCGCGTTTACCTGGCGGGGCCAGGCGAATGGCTAACGCTGAAGTAATAGACCAGAACACCGCATGAGCGAAAGCGATACCGATGCGGCTAATCACCAGCACGTTAAAGTTCCAGGCAAAAAACGACAGCACGTGGCTGGCAATAAACAGAATAAACAGGCCGATCAGCAGGCGACGGCGCTCCATCTGGCTGGTCAGCAGCATAAACGGCAGCGACATCAACGCGACTACCCACGCGTAGATGGTCAGCATCATGCCCACCTGCGCGGTCTCCATGCCAAAGCTGTCGGCAATATCCGACAACAGGCCGACCGGCGCGAATTCGGTGGTATTAAAGATGAACGCGGCGATAGCAAGCGTGACGACCCGAAGCCACGCGACCCTGCGTGAAACCGTATTTGTGATCATAGATTCTGAGCTGATAACTGAAGAGGAGAGAGACGTCGATCTTAAAACGAACGGTGGTGAAAATACAATCACTTTGTGATCTGGATCTCATTAATGTACTGATGGTGTTTCGGATATATACCCTAAGTAATTCGAGTTGCTTGTAGGCGGCAAGGCCGTAAATCCCCAGGAGCTTACTCAGGTAAGTGACTGGGGTGCGCGGGTGCAGCCAACACCCAGGCAACTTGAAGTATGACGGGTATAATGGATTCATTTTTATATAGATAGTGTGCATGATTCGCTTTTATGTCATGTTGATGAGATGTAAAAACAGGAAGGGTTATAGGATGAAGGAAATTGATTTTTACCTGGTGGATGCCTTCAGCGATCGCAATTTTGGCGGTAATGCGGCGGCGGTATGTCCACTCACCGAATGGTTACCGGATGACGTACTGCTGAGCATGGCGCAGCAGCATAATCAGTCCGAGACGGCGTTTTTTGTGCGCACCGACGATGGGTATGAACTGCGCTGGTTCACCACCCAGTATGAGATCAACCTCTGCGGTCATGCGACGCTGGCCTCCGCGCATATTATTTTCGAATATCTCGATCATCCTTCCGCCACTATTGTGTTCAGCACTCGCTTTGTCGGTGAGCTGCGGGTCACCCGCAACGGTGACTGGCTGACCCTCGATTTCCCGGCCTGGCAGACTACACCGGTGGTGACGCCGCCGCCGGCGCTGTTATCCGGTCTGGGGCTGAGTGAGGCTGTCGAGGTGCGCGTAGGGCGCGACTATCTGGTGGTTCTCAAAAACCGCCAGCAGGTAGAAGCCGTGAAGCCGGATATGCAGCAGCTTGAGCAACTAGGCAAAATGGTTTGTATCAGCGCCGCCGATGATGGTGAATATGACTTTGTCAGCCGCTTCTTTTGCCCGGGCGAATCGGTCGCCGAAGACCCGGTCACCGGCTCCGCGCATAGCATGCTGATCCCTTACTGGGGTGACAAGCTCGCTAAAACGACGATGCATGCCCGTCAGGTGTCGGCCCGCGGCGGCGATCTGCGCTGTCAATGGCAGGGCGATCGGGTACTGATCGGCGGCCAGGCAACGACCTACATGACCGGTACGATCGCCCTACGCTAAGGAGAAGCCATGAAAGCGATTCCGATGTATCTGGTTTCTGCGTTCAGCGATACCCCGTTTTCCGGTAACCCGGCGGCGGTCTGCCTGCTGGAGGAGTGGCTGGCGGATGACGTATTGCTGAAGATGGCCCAGGAGCATAACCAGTCTGAAACCGCCTTTGTGGTACGAGAAGGCGAGACGTTTAGCCTGCGCTGGTTCACTACCCGCAATGAGGTCAATCTGTGCGGTCACGCCACGCTCGCCAGCGCCCACGTCATTTTCCATCATCTGGACTATCCCCAGGCATCAGTGGCGTTCGCCACCGCCTCCGGTCGCCTGACCGTGAGCCGGGAAGGCGACTGGCTGACGCTGGATTTTCCGGCAGGGGCCACCGAAGAACGTGTGCCGCCCGCGGCATTGCTTGCCGGTCTGGGCATCGATCGCTACGTTAGCGCCCGGCATGGCCGGGCATGGCTTATCGAGCTGGGGAGTCGTGCCGAGGTTGAAGCGGTCCGCCCGGCGATTGCCACGCTGACCCCCGTTGAACACAAAGTGACGATCACCGCCCTTGGTGACGGTGAATATGACTTTGTTAGCCGCTTTTTCTCTCCGGGAGAAGCCGTCTGGGAAGATCCGGTTACCGGCTCTGCCCATACCATGCTGATCCCGTTCTGGAGCGCGAAGCTGGGGAAAACTAGCCTGCTGGCGCGTCAGGTGTCAGCCCGTGGTGGCGATATGCGCTGTGAGCTGAAGGGCGATCGGGTGTTGATGTCCGGGCAGGCGGTGACCTGGCTGCAGGGGAAGATCCTGTTGCGCGACGTCTGAGGCGTCAGACGGGGGACGAGCGTTAACCACGCCCGCGATTTGCGGGCGTGTCATTACGTCATGTTATGCGGGAAGACGGGCAATATTGGCCTTAATTACCGCGACCGATTGGGCGAATTTCTCGCTTTCGTCCGGCGCTAACTGCAGCTCAATAATTTGCTGGACGCCGCTCTGCGCCAGCACTGCCGGCACGCCAACCGCCACGTTATTCTCCCCATACTCACCTTCGAGAACGCACGAAATCGCTAGCGCGCGATGGCTACCGGTAAAGATATTGCGGCAGATTTCGGCGATGGTGCCAGCGACGCCATACTCCGTGCATCCTTTCCCGGCGTAAATTTCAAATCCCAGGGTACGCACCTGCTCGGCAATCTGCTGGCGATCCAGCTCCTGCCCGGTGTGTTTGCGGTAAACATCGGCAATCGGCGAGCCGTAGACCGACGAGTGTGACCACACCGGAAACTGCGTATCGCCGTGCTCGCCAAGAATAAAGGCGTCAATGCTCTGGGCGCCGATATTGAGAGCCTGCGCGAGCACCCGGCGCAAACGGGTTGTATCCAGCCAGACGCCGGTACCGATCACCTGGCTACGCGGTAGTCCGGAGAGTTTCCAGACCTGCCAGGTAATAATGTCGCAAGGGTTGGTGGCGACGAGGAAAATACCGTTGAAGCCGTTCGCCATCATCTGCGGCACGATACTGTTGACGATGCTGGCCGTCGCGGTGAGTTCGTCAAGCCGCGTCTGTCCCTGTTTCAGTGCGCCGCCGGAGACGGTGATCACCGCGATGTCAACGTCGGCGCAGTCGCTGACGTCACGCGCCGAAATAGTCATCATGCCCGGCATATAGGCTGCGGCATCGCTGAGATCCTGAACCTGTGCCTGCGCCCGGGCGGTATTCAAATCCACAAGGATCAACTCCTCACAGATATTTTGATTTAATAAGGCGTAGGCGGCCGAGGTGCCGACATTGCCGGCGCCAATAATCATCACCTTACGTGCTTTGGTATGCATGGTCCTGTCCCGCTATCGAAGATCTTCCTTCAAAATTACCGCCGCTCAATGGCTTAGCGCAAGCGCAGGGCGGAGGTATAAGTTAACGCTATGAGGGGCAGGTGTACGCGCTGCGCTACAGTGGTCAAAAAAGGAGCTTACCTATGTATACCATCGCCCCCACCACGCTTGCTCACCCCGACCTGACTGCCCTGATCGCCCAACTGGATGCCTACCAGGAGTCCCTCTATCCAGCCGAAAGCAACCATCTGGTGGATTTGAGCCAGCTGGCGGCGGAGTCGGTGATTGTGCTGTTAATCCGTGACGCACAACAGCAGGCGGTCGGCTGCGGGGCGATTGTGCTGGATACGCAGGGTTTTGGGGAAATGAAGCGGGTCTATATCGACCCCAATCATCGCGGACAAATGCTCGGCGAGAGACTGCTGGAGGCGCTGGAAAGCGAAGCCCTGCGTCGGGACTGCCATACTGTGCGTCTGGAGACCGGGATCCATCAACACGCGGCGGTAAAACTCTATACCCGCAGCGGATATCAAACCCGTTGCGCTTTTGCGCCCTATAAGCCCGACCCGCTCAGCCTGTTTATGGAGAAACTGCTCGTTGCCGATCTTCGTTCAGCAGCGCTATAAACGCCTCCAGCTGGCGGTTTTTGGCACCGCGGCGCCACACCAGCCAGGTCGTTAACCAGCGCCACTCTTCGGCCAGCGGCCAGGCAGAAACCTGCTGATGACCCGGCATGCTTTCGAGCATGCTGCGGGGGATCAGGGCCAGGCCGGCCCCGGCAATCACACAGGCCAGCATGCCGTGATAGGACTCCATTTCGTGGATCCGTCCCGGCGTGGCGCGGTCGGCATGGAACCAGCTTTCGAAATGGCGACGGTAGGAGCAGTTGGCGCGAAAGGCATACACCTCGCTGCCATTAACTTCGCTGGCCCTGGTGACCGGCGCATGGCCAACCGGCGCCACGATCATCATCTCCTCCGGGAACACCGGCAAGCCCTCAAGACCGGGATGCACCAGCGGCCCGTCAACGAATGCCGCACTTAAGGTGCCCTCCAGCACGCCGTCAATCATAGTGCCGGACGGGCCGGTCGAGAGCGCCAGGTGGATTTTGGGATAGCGCTGGTTATACAGCGCCAGCGTAGATGGGATGCGCACCGCCGCGGTGCTCTCCAGCGAGCCCAGCGAAAACAGCCCCTGTGGTTCATCGCCAGCGACCACCATCCGCGCTTCATCAACCAGCGCGAGGATCTGCTGGCTGTAGCGTAAAAAACTATGCCCGGCGGGCGACAGGCGCAGGCGCTGGTTCTCACGAATAAACAGCTCGACACCGAGATCCGCCTCCAGCTGACGAATGCGGGTCGTCAGGTTAGAGGGAACCCGGTGCACTTTTTGCGCGGCCTGGGTAATGCTGCCGGTGCTGGCGACGGCGTTAAACATCTCAAGCTGGGTCAGGTCCATGGCGTTCTTCTTTTGTGAATGGGTTACTTAATATTATTCATTTTCAATGAAAGGAAGGGTACGCCAGAATGAGGTCAATTCGCAATCAACAGAGAGAGCAATACGATGACTTTATCGACAACGCACGCGGTTTCCATCAACCCGACCACGGGAGAAATGGTGTCGTCTCTTCCCTGGGCGACTGAACAACAAGTGGATTCGGCGATTGCGCTGGCTGAGCAGGGCTATCGCCAGTGGCGCACCGTCAGTGTCGCCGAGCGTGCCGATGCACTCCGTCGTGTCGGCAGCGCGCTGCGCGCCCGCGCCGAAGAGATGGCGCAGATGATCAGCCTTGAAATGGGCAAGCCGATCGCCCAGGCTCGTGGCGAAGTAACCAAGTCCGCCAACCTCTGTGACTGGTACGCAGAGCATGGTCCGGCGATGCTGGCGACCGAAGCCACCGCGGTGGAAAACAACAATGCGGTGATTGAATACCGTCCTCTGGGGGCGATCCTCGCGATTATGCCGTGGAACTTCCCGCTGTGGCAGGTATTGCGCGGGGCGGTACCGATCCTGCTGGCGGGCAACAGCTACCTGCTGAAACACGCGCCGAATGTCATGGGCAGCGCGGCGCTGATTGGCGAGATCTTTGACGCGGCGGGATTGCCAGATGGCGTCTTCGGTTGGGTGAATGCCACCAATGACGGCGTGTCGCAGGCGATTAACGACTCACGTATTGTCGCGGTGACCTTGACCGGGAGCATGCGTGCCGGTAAGGCTATCGGCGCTCAGGCCGGTGCTGCACTGAAGAAATGCGTCCTTGAACTAGGCGGTTCCGATCCGTTTATCGTTCTCAATGATGCTGACCTTGATGAAGCCGTTAAAGCGGCAGTGATTGGCCGCTATCAAAATAGCGGGCAGGTGTGTGCTGCGTCGAAGCGCTTTATCGTTGAAGCCGGGATTGCCGATGCCTTTACGAGCCGTTTTGTTGCGGCCGTCGACGCCCTGAAGATGGGTGACCCCCGTGATGAAGCCAACTACATCGGCCCAATGGCGCGCTTCGATCTGCGTGATGAGCTGCATCAGCAGGTGACCGCGACCCTGGCGGAAGGGGCAACCTTGCTGCTGGGCGCAGAGAAAATGGCTGGGGCGGGGAACTACTATGCGCCAACGGTACTGGGTAATGTCACCCCGGAAATGACCGGATTCCGCCAGGAGTTGTTTGGCCCGGTAGCCACCATTAGCGTGGCGCGCGATGCCGATCACGCGCTGGCCCTGGCCAACGATAGCGAATTTGGCCTGTCGGCCACCGTCTATACCGCCAGCGTCGATGAAGCGCAGCGTTTTTCCCGCGAGCTGGAGTGCGGCGGCGTCTTTATTAACGGTTACAGCGCCAGCGATGCCCGCGTCGCGTTTGGCGGCGTGAAAAAGAGTGGCTTTGGTCGCGAACTGTCCCATTTCGGCCTGCATGAGTTCTGTAATGTGCAAACCGTATGGAAAGACCGTCGCTAACCGACGTCATGCCTGACGACCGTCGCCGCACTCTGCTATACTCCCAGCCCGAATTTGACGGCGGGCAAGGAGCCGGGTGTGGCGACGGTCATCAATAATGCAATGCTGGAGACCATTCTGGCAGAAATCAGGCCGCTGATTGGGCGCGGCAAGGTGGCGGATTATATTCCGGCGCTGGCCAGCGTAAGCGGTAATAAACTCGGGGTAGCAATTTGCACGGTAGACGGTCAGCACTATTCTGCCGGCGATGCCTACGAGCGTTTTTCCATTCAATCTATCTCCAAAGTGCTGAGTCTGGTGGTGGCGATGAACCACTACCCGGAAGACGAAATCTGGCAGCGGGTGGGGAAAGATCCCTCCGGACAACCGTTTAACTCTCTGTTGCAGCTGGAAATTGAGCAAGGCAAACCACGCAATCCTTTTATTAATGCCGGGGCGCTGGTGGTCTGCGATATGCTGCAAAGCCGACTGAGCGCGCCGCGCCAGAGAATGCTGGAGATTGTGCGGCGTCTGAGCGGCGTCGGCGATATTGCCTACGACCCGGTGGTCGCTCGCTCAGAGTTTGACCACTCAGCGCGTAATGCCGCGATTGCCTGGCTCATGAAATCGTTTGGTAATTTCCATAATGATGTTGCCACGGTGCTGCACAACTATTTCCATTACTGCTCGCTGGAAATGAGCTGCGTCGAGCTGGCGCGAACCTTTCTGTTTCTCGCTGACCGCGGTGTCGCGCCACATCTCGATACGCCGGTGATTGCCCCGATCCAGTCGCGGCAGGTGAATGCCTTAATGATGACCAGCGGCATGTACCAGAACGCCGGCGAGTTTGCCTGGCGCGTCGGCCTGCCGGCAAAATCAGGCGTCGGCGGGGGGATTGTGGCGATCGTGCCGCAGGAGATGGCGATTGCCGTCTGGAGCCCGGAGCTCGATGACGCCGGTAACTCGCTGGCGGGGACGGCGGTGCTGGAGAAACTCACTCACCAACTGGGGCGGTCGGTATTCTGATGCGCTCAATCGATACGCTTTTTACTCGTCTGCAAGGGTCCGCTTTTCGCTCGCGCTTTCGGCTGGGGCTCAAAGAGCGGCAATATTGCCTGGATAAAGGGGCGGAGATAATAGATCAGCATGCGGCCGACTTTATCGCTCGTCGCCTGGCTCCGGCTTATATTGCGAATGACGGCAAACAGACCCCCATGCGCGGACATCCGGTGTTTATTGCCCAGCATGCCACCGCGACCTGCTGTCGCGGCTGCCTGGCAAAATGGCACGCCATACCTGCCGGGCGCGAGTTAAGCGCCGAGGAGCAGCGCTATGTGGTGCAGGTTATCCACCACTGGTTAGTGATACAGATGAATTCCCCGCAACGTTAATCACCACCTACCTATGTTCATTTATCAGGCATGTGTATGCCTGATAAATATTCTCATGCTATGATAATCCGCTAACTAATTATTAACATAATAATTGCCTGAAACAATTAGACGGATAATTACTGAATGTCTTCACTGTCGATTCGGTCATTCACTGCGTTTCGTGAGGAACAGCCCGTGCGTGATGCACTGGTGTTATTCACAATCACTTTATTGCTCCATTTTCTCGGCGCGATGCTGCGTCTGGTACAGGAACTCTCTTTCTTCTGGCCGCTGAATGCTGTGCTGGCAGGGATCTTCGCGCGTTATGTCTGGCTTAATCGTAGCTACTTTTATGCCGTCTGCTTTGGGGCGATGCTGGTTTACGATGGCTTAACCTCGCGTTGGGGAATGGGCTATGCCTCGCTGCTGATTAACTTCTCGAATATTGTCTTTATTGTCACCCTGGCGCAGCTGGTGCTGTGGGATAAACGGCGCGCTGACTCGATGCCCGGGCCGATAAATGTGCTTAATCTGTTCTGCTACTGTCTGCTGGCGGCATTACTCAGCGCGGCCGTTGGGGCGCTGGGCTCTGTGGATGTAGAACGAGAAACGTTTATTTCTCTGCTGGTGGATTGGTTTAGCGAACAGTTCTCTACCGCGGTGCTGATCCTGCCGTTTATCCTGACGGTGTCGATCCCCTCCGGAATAAGCGGTTTCCGCTGGAGTCAGTTGCTGCCGGTAATCGTGCTGGTGCTGTCGATTATTCTGGGGGTCGCCGTGGGGGGCGCCGGCAGTATTACTTTCCCGCTGCCGGCGCTGATCTGGTGCGCTATTCGTTACCCGCTGCCGCTGACCTGCCTGCTGACTTTTCTGACCGGCGTCGGTGAGATCCTGCTGGTGGCCAACGCCCTGATCCACCTTTCCCCAGATACCCACCTGCAGCCGTTACAGCTGTTTTCAACCCGTCTCGGTATTGCGGCGATGTTGATTAGCCCGGTGATTGTGGCGTCCAGCGTAGAGGCGATCAACAACCTGGTCAAACAGCTGGCGTTGCGCGCCGATTTCGATTTCCAGACCCGGGTGTATTCGCGTTCGGGATTAAGTGAGTCATTGAAGCGTCAGCCGTTGTCAGAAGCCCAGGTATTAACGGTGATGGTGCTCGACATCGATGGCTTCAAACGGGTCAATGACCAGTGGGGCCATGAGTGTGGCGATTGCGTGCTGGCGCAGCTTGCCCAGCGGGTGCGGGAACTGGCTGGCGAACAGGGAATGGTGGCGCGGATCGGCGGGGAAGAGTTTGCGGTGGCCAGCCTGGGCGCGACGGCGCAGGCGGGGCTGCAGCTGGCGGAGAAAATTCGGCAGGGCATTGAGGCGCAAACTTTTGTCTGGGGGCAGCAGCAGATCAAGCTGACGATCAGCATGGGGCTTGAGTGCCGACCAATTGGTTCCGGGCGGATCACTGAACTCTTTAATCAGCAGCTGATGGTGGCCGACGATTATCTTATCAGCGCCAAAAAAGCAGGGCGCAATCGTATTTTCACGTCGACGCTGGCGGAGAATGGGTAATAAGAAAATACGATGATAATGCCGCTTGTGTTAAATAATAGTTAAAATCATAGTGATGTGGTTAATTTCAGGGAGCGACCCATGACCACATCCTTTTCTTTCCGTACCCTTTCACACGACGATATTCTCACCAACCTTTCCCGACTCAGCGATATTCTGGCCGACAGCGTCAATGGCGGCGCGTCGGTAAGCTTTATGCTGCCATTTTCCCCGCAGACGGCTGAGGCGTTCTGGCGCCGCACTGCTCGCAGCGTCGAAGCCGGTGAACGGTTGGTGCTGGTGGCTGAACAGGCCGGGCAGATTGTCGGAACGGTACAGTTGATTACCGATCAACCTGAGAACCAGCCGCACCGCGCCGATGTCGCCAAACTTTTGGTTCACCAAAATGCCCGTCGTCAGGGAGTGGCGAATGCGCTGATGGCGTATCTGGAGCAGCAGGCGCGTCAGCAGGGCAAATCGGTGCTGGTACTCGACACCGCGACAGGCAGTGGCGCAGAAGGCTTTTATGTCCAGTGTGGCTGGGAAAAAGCCGGAGAAATCCCGCGCTACGCCTTGATGCCGGACGGAAAGATGACCGCCACCTCACTGTTCTATAAGTTCCTGCAATAACAGAGACAGGTTTGATCAAAACACGGTTTTATTCTTAGAAAAGCTGATAAGTTATTACACCAATTACTCAGGTTGTATGACTACTCTAAGAGGGAACCTATTGTGAAAACATTAAATCGTCGTGACTTCCCCGGCGCGCAGTACCCTGAACGTATCATTCAGTTTGGCGAAGGTAACTTCCTTCGCGCCTTCGTCGACTGGCAGCTGGATCTGCTGAATGAACATACCGACCTGAATGCCGGGGTGGTCATTGTTCGTCCGATTGAGAGTGCATTCCCGCCTTCGCTCAGCACTCAGGATGGGCTGTATACCACCATTATTCGCGGGCTGAACGAGCAGGGAGAGGCGGTCAGCGACGCGCGCCTGATTCGTTCGGTCAACCGGGAGATCAGCGTCTACGCGGATTACGACGAGTTCCTGCGTCTGGCTCACAACCCGGACATGCGCTTTGTGTTTTCCAATACCACCGAAGCTGGTATTAGCTACCACGCGGGCGATCGTTTCGACGATGCGCCGGCGGTGAGCTACCCGGCGAAGCTGACCCGTCTGCTGTACGAACGCTACAGCCACTTTGCGGGCGCAGCGGATAAAGGCTGGATCATCATTCCTTGCGAGCTGATTGACTACAACGGGGAAGCGCTACGTGAACTGGTGCTGCGCTATGCCCACGAGTGGGAACTGCCGTCAGCCTTTATCACCTGGTTGCAAGAGGCGAATGCTTTCTGTTCTACGCTGGTGGACCGTATTGTGACTGGTTATCCGCGCGATGAAGCTGAAGCGATTGAAGCCCAGCTGGGCTATAAAGATGGCTTCCTGGCCACCGCCGAGCACTTCTACCTGTTTGTTATTCAGGGGCCGAAGTCGTTGGCCTCCGAGCTGCGTCTGGATAAACTCCCGCTTAACGTCCTGATTGTTGACGATATCAAGCCGTACAAAGAGCGGAAAGTGGCGATCCTCAATGGCGCGCACACCGCACTGGTACCGGTGGCCTTCCAGTCTGGTCTGGATACCGTAGGTGAAGCGATGAACGATCAGGAGATCTGCGCGTTCGTTGAGAAGGCCATTTATGAAGAGATCATTCCGGTGCTGGATCTTCCGCGTGACGAGCTGGAATCGTTTGCCAGCGCGGTGACCGGGCGTTTCCGTAACCCGTACATCAAGCATCAGCTGCTGTCTATCGCGCTCAACGGCATGACCAAATACCGCACGCGTATTCTGCCGCAGCTGCTGGCAGGGCAGGCAAAATCGGGCAAACTCCCGGCCCGTCTGACGTTCGCGCTGGCGGCACTGATTGCGTTTTATCGGGGAGAGCGCGATGGCGAAAGCTATCCGGTGCAGGATGATGCCGAATGGATGACCCGTTTCCAGACTCTCTGGGCGCAGCATCGTGATGCGCAGCTCTGCACCAGTGAACTGGTCAAAGCCGTGCTGTCTGTGACGTCCCATTGGGAGCAGGACCTGACGCAGATCCCGGGGCTGGTAGAACAGGTGAGCCTGGACCTCGACGCTATTCTGCTGCGTGGCATGCGTGCAGCCGTCAAGCCGCTGTGCTGATGTCATGATGTCATGATGTCATGATGTCGTGATGCAATGAGAACCCGGCCATACTGCTGCCGGGTTTTTTATTACCTTTCAGTAGTTACAACATACTTATTTATTTTATGAATACTTAGCCCGAGCAGGTCTGATACATCGGAACCCATTCGCTTTGCAGCAATAACAGCTAACGTCCAGATAAAACCGAATAGAGGCAAATCGTGCCCTCGGTGCTTGAACTAATTTTCTGACCGGAAAATAATGGCTTATCGTACATTCCGGGTGGGCTTACATCGCACACGTTCGTGCAGATATTGCCTGATGGATGAAACGCTAAAGAGGATAGCCCATGCCCGTAGAGATTCGTGATATTCATCAACATGATAAATCACAGTGGTTGCTGCTGTGGGAAGGTTACACCGGCTTTTACGGCAGTCCGCAGCCTGAGGATGTGACCGAGTTGACCTGGCAACGTCTGCTCGATGAGCACTCACCAGTGGTGGGGCGTGTTGCGGTGGTGGACGGCCGCGTGGTCGGTTTTGCGATCTGCGTTTTGCACGAAGGTACATGGGTGAAAACCCCCATTTGCTACCTGGAAGACCTATTTGTTGAACCGCAGATGCGTGGCCGGGGCATCGCCAGACAGCTCCTGCAGGCACTGCATGCCGAGGGCAAAGCTCAGGGCTGGTCGCGCTTGTACTGGCATACCCGTAGCGATAATCCCGCCCGCCGGTTGTATGACGAGTTTACTCCCGCGGATGATTACGTACGTTATCGCGTGACGCTGTAACGTTTATATACAACAGGTGTGGTTTTACTCAGCCTGTCTGGCCGCTGAAAACGACTCAGGAGAAGGAAAAATGGAAAAACGTATTGAGACCACCATTAACCTGATTATGTTTCTGTCACTGCTGGCCACCGCGTGGGATCTCTCACTGGTGCACCATCTTTCCTGGTAAACCTGCCATCCGGCGCCATCCCGGCGCCGTTGTTGCGATCTTTTGTCAGACGCCGTTTTTGCGCGCCACGATAAACAGGCGCGGGAATAGCAGCAGCACCTTTCCGTTACACTGTAACGGGTAGTGTTGCTGCAGTAACCCCAGATAGTGCTGAAGAAACGCTTCGCGTTGTTCGTTATCAAGCGGTTGCAGATATGGGCGTAACCCGGTCGATTGCAGCCAGTCGATTATCGCCTGGTGAGATGCCAGAGGGTGATAATAGGTGGTGCGCCAGATATCAACCTCGCAGCCGCTGCGGGTCAGAATATCGTAGTAGGCCTGAGCCGACGGCAGCGGATGGCGTCCGCTCTCTGCAAACCCCAACGCCTGTGCCGTCTGTCGCATCAGCGTATGGGACGGTTCCTGCCAGTTGTCCGGCATCTGTACCGCCAGCAGACCATGCTGTGCAAGCTGACTGACCAACTGGGGGAACAGCGTTTCATGGTCCGTCAACCACTGCAGCGACGCGTTCGCATAGATAAGATCGGCCGGACGTTCAGGCTGATAATCGCGAATGTCGGCGGTGACAAAGCGGCAGGACGGCAGGGCCTGCGCCGCTTCTTCC
Source organism: Klebsiella sp. B345 (assembly GCF_051131735.1). NCBI lineage: Bacteria > Pseudomonadati > Pseudomonadota > Gammaproteobacteria > Enterobacterales > Enterobacteriaceae > Klebsiella > Klebsiella sp. B345. Next base: position 528,012 of record NZ_CP180443.1, on the reverse strand, counting down.
AGCATCGCCGGTGAATTATCTACGCCGACAATGGCAGCTTCTGGCCAGGCATGATGTAGCAAGGCGGTACTGTTTCCCGGCCCACAGCCCAAATCAACAGCAAAAGTCACCGGCTGGTCGGCAATGCGGGACACTAATTCTGCCGCAGGGCGAGTACGTTCGGCACCAAACTTCAGATATAACGAGGGATTCCAGTCTGCCATGCATGTCTCCGGATACAATTAATGTCGTTCATCAGCATAGAGGGCAATGACCAAAGGTAAAACGCATTTAGTGTTGCTGATTATTGTTACCGATGCGGGTGATTAAAAGTGACGGCGTCACGTTATTCGCATCGCTAGACGTATTTGACGGCAAGAGAAGCCGGAGAACCCGGCTTTGAGGAGAGACTATTCGCTGTCTTTGAGGGTTTCGGCTCGTTTTGCTGTGGCATAGACAAAATCCAGCATCGGTTCCAGATCGGTGTCATAACCAGCCTGAATGATTTTTCCGCGCAACCACTCAATTTCGCTGGTGATATCCGGGTGGAAAATGTTGTTGTCCTGAGCTTTACGTAACCACTTCAGCAGAAAGTTATTCTTTCCCCTGACGCCACCTGATTTTTTTGATTTTCCATGTATTTTCAGCGCGACCAGAATGCAGTAATAGAAATGAACACGCTGATTAAAACTTTGATGCATTTGCGTATTTCCTGCCAGACTCAGGGACTCACTGTACAGGCCAGTGATTCGGATTGGGCCACGTAGCGGGCCTGGATCGTTGTCCTGCGATCTCTGTTATTTCACCCGTTACGCCAGTACACCTGTTACCAGATGTGACGGGGATGTTGGCACGGATGCAGAATCCCCGTCAATGAGTGATTATTTTTTTGCCGGTATCACGCTTCGTTGATGACCGACGCGCGTACTTTATGCCGGGTACAAACTGGCACGTTGTTGCCGGTATACGCGAAAAATCAGAATAAATGCCAGCATCACGACCACCGCGGCCAGAAGATAAATGGTATCCAGTGCGTAATACCCGGCTACCCAGCCGGCCACCGGCCCGGTCAGCCCCAGCGCTAAATCGAGAAAGGCCGAATAGGTGCCCAGCGCGGTGCCCTGATTTTGCTCCTCAACCTGGCGTACCGCTTCAACCCCCAGCGCCGGGAACACCAACGAGAAGCCGGAACCGGTCAGCAGGGCGCCAAAACCGGCAATCCATGCAGAAGGGGCCAGCCAGATGATCACCAGCCCCGCACACTCCACGGCAAAACAGACCAGCGAGACGCGCACGCCGCCATAACGGGTGATCATATTGCCGGCGACCAACCGAATGCAGATGAACCCGACGCTAAACAGTGACAACGTAAAGGCCGCGCCTTGCCACTGATGGGCGGAAAAGTAGAGCGTAATAAAGGTCGCGATAACCCCAAATCCAACCGTGCCCAGCGCCAGGCCCAGACCGTAGGGCCAGATTTTACGGACCACCACATGGAATGGCGCGCGCACGCCCGCCGTCACGCTGACATCCTGGCGCGTACGGGCAAAGAGCAGGCCAACAAACGCCACCACCACAACCACGACCGCAAAGCCGCTGATGCCAAAATAGCTGTTCAGCAATACGCCCAGCGGCGCACCCACCGCCATTGCGACATAGGTCGCCACGCCGTTCCACGAGATCACCCGTGCGGTATGTACCGCCCCGACGGTTTTAATTCCCCACAACGTGGCCCCGGTGGCGGTAAAGCTTTCGCCGACGCCGAGAAAAACGCGGCCAATCAGCAATGCGCCAATTGCCAGCAGCGGCGTCGACTGCAAGCCTACGGCAATCAGCGTAAACAGCCCGCTCAGCAGGCAGCAGACGATCCCGAAACTGACCACTTTTTTGGGGCCCCATATATCCGTATATCGTCCGGCGTGCGGACGACTGAACAGGGTTGAAATGTACTGCAGGCTGATGACTACCCCGGCGATAAGCGTGCTGTAGCCCAGTTGATAATGGATATAGCCGGGCAGCACGGCGAGCGGAAGCCCGATCGACAAATAGCAGATGCAGGTGAATACGACGATCGAAATGATGCGCAGATTAAGCTGAGTATTGCTGACTGAAGAGGTCATAACGCCATGACATTGAAACAAAGGGGCGTTCAGCATAGCGCAGACCCACCCGCCGGGACGAGTAAAGGATGCGTTTTTAGCCGAACCCACCAAAATTCGCATTACGACAAGACGAATCTGTGCAAGTCCGGGTTTTCACTGTATATATTTTCTTTCTGCCTTATCGGCTTGCTCCTTATCGAGGAGGGAATATGACTGAAGATTTAGCGCAAAGTGATGTGCTGTTTGTGGCGGGCTTTGGCCCGATTACGCAGAACAGCGCTGACAGCCAATCGTTTTATTGTGACGCGCTGGGGCTTCCCTTGAAGCCGATGCCCGGCAACTCAGACTACCTGTTAACTGAACAGGATGCGCTGCCCGGGGTGAAACATTTTGCTCTCTGGCCGCTGGCCCAGGCGGCGATGTCCTGCTTTGGTCAGAAACAGTGGCCCGCCGAAGTCACGGTGCCCCAGGCGTGGATTGAGTTCGAAGTGCGCGATATTGCGCTCGCCACTGATCAACTGCTCGCTAAGGGTTATCAACTGCTGATAGCCAATCGGGTAGAGCCATGGGGACAGACGGTCACGCGGCTGCTCAGCCCGGAAGGGCTGCTGACCGGCCTGACCATCACGCCATGGCTGCGCGAGGAGGTATCGTGAATGCTCCGCGCTTTACCACCGACAGGCTACTGCTGGTTCCGCTGGTCAAAGATGATGCCGTCCAGATCCAGGCGGTCTTTCCGCAATGGGAAATTGTGCGCTATCTGGCGGCCAGTTTTCCCTGGCCGTTCCCCGACGATGGGGCCTCGCGCTTTGTAAACACGATTGCCTTACCACAGGCGGAAAAGGGTAGCGGTTGGTTCTGGACGATACGTCGCAAGGAGGCACCTGAGCAGATTATTGGCCTGATTACGTTGTCCGATCAGCCGGATAATCATCGCGGATTCTGGCTCGACCCCGCCTGGCAGCGCCAGGGATTGATGACCGAAGCTTGCCGTTGTGTCACCGATTTCTGGTTTAACACCCTGCATCGTGAGGTTCTGCGCGCGCCAAAAGCCAGTGATAATAAAGGCTCCTGCAAAATGTCGATAAAGAGTGGGATGCGGCTGATCCGCGTAGAGAAAAAGCAGTTTATCGCCGGCGAACTGGATGCGGAATTGTGGGAAATTACCCGCGAGGAGTGGAACCGCCTGACGCACTAATAGCATGCCGTCCGTCGTGACGATGGCAACGGGCGGCTGCTGACATTTCGCTATTGCTGGCGCAGGCCGTTTTCCATAGAATCATTGTTTTCGGAGAAAGAGTACATGTCCGTCGCCGATGCCCTTCTGGCTTATTCCTTAGCCGCCTTGCTGTTGACCCTCACCCCAGGCCTTGATACAGCGCTGATTCTTCGTACCTCCAGCGTTGAAGGCGGTAAGAAAGCGTTTCAGGCCGCACTGGGTATTGATACCGGCTGCTTTATCTGGGGCGCCATCGTCGCGTTTGGACTGGGGGCGCTACTCGCCGCCTCGGAAATGGCTTATAACCTGCTGAAGTGGTGCGGTGCGGCCTACCTGTGTTGGTTGGGGATACAGCTTTTGCTTCGTCCGCGGCAAAGCTTTGATACCCGGCCCGGTACACCGACGACAACCAACAACTGGTTTGTCAAAGGGATGCTTGGCAATGTGCTGAACCCCAAGATGGGGGTCTTCTACGTCTCCTTTCTGCCGCAGTTTATCCCCACCGGCCATTCGCCGGTGATCTGGACCTTCTTGCTGGTCGCGATCCATGTGCTGATAGGCACGTTGTGGTCATTAACCCTAATTCTGGCGACGCGCTACGCCTCCGGCGTATTAAAAAAACCGCCCGTTGTTCGCTGGATGGATCGCGTCACCGGCGGGGTGTTTATGCTCTTTGCCGCCCGTCTGGCGTTAAGCAGCCGCTGATCGGGTTACCTTTCCGTCATATTTCGCCCGGCAACGAAGTGTTTTTGTGGGGCTCCGCTACAGTTGGGTTTTCACATCACAGAGACAGAGTATGAATGTGCGTAAACCTCGGGCGGAACCTCAGGCTTTTCTGCTGGCGCTGGCCGCTTCAGCAGTGCTGATTATCGGGATGGGATTCGGGCGTTTTGCCTATACCGGTATTCTTCCGGTCATGCTGAGTGAGCAGACCCTCTCGCTTAGCCAGGGAAACTTCGCGGCATCGGTCAACTACGCGGGCTACCTGCTGGGGGCGCTGCTGCTCTCAAAAGCCCGACCGGCTGACAGCACGTGGCTGAGCCTGGTCTCGGTCGGACTCACTCTGGTGTGCCTGGCGCTGCTGGCCTGGGTCACCACGCCGCTGGCGATCATCGTGGTCCGTGGTATCGCCGGGATCCTGAGCGCGGTGACGCTGATTGCTGCCTCACTGTGGCTGCTCCAGCATATGAAACAGTACCACGGAGCGCCGGTGCTCTATTCCGGCGTCGGGATGGGGATATTCTTATCCGCCGAGATTATCGCGCTCGGTAAAGCGTGGGCGCTCTCCAGCCCGCAGATATGGCTTGTTTGCGCGGTCAGCGCAACAATCCTGTTGCTGCTGGTCGTACGTCTGTTGCTGACGCCTGCACCCGAAATGCCGCACACATCATCAGCGCAGGCGGAAACCGTCTTAACAGCGGGGCAAGGGCAAACCGCCGGAGCCTGGACATTACTGCTGGTGTACGGTCTTGCAGGGTTTGGTTACATCATTACCGCGACCTATCTGCCATTGTTTTTGTCAGGCTCGTTGGGCGGGGTGGACCCGGTACAAATTTGGGCGCTGTTTGGCCTTGCGGCGGTACCATCGTGCTTTATCTGGCACAAACTGGTAGTTAAATTCGGCTATCGTCGGGCATTGACAGGCAATCTGCTGGTTCAGGCAACGGGCGTCATTCTGCCGGCCTGGCACCCCTCGTTAGGACTGTGCTTGCTGAGCGCGCTGCTGGTTGGCTTTACCTTTATGGGGACGGTGACCATCGCGCTGCCGCAGGCCAGACGTCTGAACCACCTGGTCAGCTTCAATATGATCGCTGCCATGACGGCGCTGTACGGGGTCGGGCAAATCGTCGGGCCGCTGGTGGCCGGTACGCTCCATCGGCTGAGTGGTTCCTTCAGTCTGTCGTTGATCGCGGCGTCCGCAGCGCTGTTTTTGGCAGCGGGGTTGGTGGTGCTGCCGCAAACGCCTCGTCGCGATTAACTTGCATCAACCATCGGTGGCAAGGGCCATAATGTGCCGTAATTCAGTTAGCGCAGGAGAGCCGTAGCCTCGACGCCAGATCAGTTGGGTGCGTGCCAGTTTAATCGCTTGCAGTTGGCTGCCCTGCGGCAACGCCATGAGTTCAATAACGCTTAGCGGCAGGATCCCGGCATAACCGCCGGAGGCCACACAGGCGATCATCGCCTGATACGAGCCGACATCCTGAATATCGACGTGCTCACCGGCGACAAAATGCGCCTCGGCGATCGCCCGGTAACTACAGCCGCGCGGGAAGACCGCCAACCGGATGCGGCCGGCCTTTTCTGGGGTGACCAGCATCAACTGTTCGACATAGAGTTCCGCAAATTCGATCTCCGCCGGACTGGCGGGCTCATCGTCGGCCGACAGCGGTAAACTGACCAGCGCGCAGTCGAGGGTGGCGTTTAACACCTGCTCGATTAACGGCTGGGTCGGCATCACCTGTAGCGTCAGTTCAACCTGCGGGCACGCTGTCCGGAATGCCGGGAGTCGTGGCATCAGCCGGCTGATCGCTGCCGCTTCCATCGAACCCAGGCGTAGGCTTCCTGCCGGTGTCGCCGGATGCAGCGCCTGTTTCGCCTCATCCGCCAGGCTCAGGATCCGCTGGGCGTAATCGAGGAAGCAGTTGCCGGCAGCGGAGAGCACCATTTTTTTATTCCCCCGCACGAACAGCTCGACCCCGAGTTCCTCTTCCAGCTGCTGGATCCGGGTGGTGATGTTCGATTGCGCACGGCCTAACTTTTTCGCCGCCAGGGTAATACTTTGCTCCTGGGCCACCATTTTAAATATCTGCAACGTGGTGTGGTTCATAGTTTTGATTCTTAAAATGGAAATGATATTGATATTAACATCTCAAAAAGAGAAGTTAAGTATCCGCTATCACATCTTCAGACAGGTTCCCATCATGAATCGCCTCACCCAGCTCATTGATATTGCCTATCCCATTATCCAGGCGCCGATGGCCGGCGTCTCAACCCCGGCGCTGGCCGCCGCGGTGAGTAACGCTGGCGGCCTGGGGTCGCTGGGATTAGGCGCCTCTACGGTGGCGCAGGCGGAAGCGCTGATCAACGCCACCCGCCAGCAGACCACGCAGCCCTTTAACGTCAATCTGTTTTGTCATGCGCCGGCGCAGCGAGATTCACAGCGGGAAGCCCGGTGGATCGCGGCGCTCCAGCCGTATTTCACCCGTTTTGGCAGCGAGCCGCCGCAAATGCTGGCAGAAATCTATGATAGCTTTCTCGGGCATCAGCCGATGGCCGAACTGCTGCTCGATCTTGCACCTGCGGTGGTCAGTTTTCACTTCGGCGTGGCGGACAAGACCCTGGTTCGCCGCCTGCAGGAGAAAGGCGTGGTGACCATGGCCAGCGCCACCAGCGTCGCGGAGGCGCAGCTGATCGCCACTCAGGGGATTGATATCGTGATTGCTCAGGGCTATGAGGCGGGCGGTCACCGCGGGATCTTCGACCCACAGAGCGACGATCGGCAGCTGCGGACGGAAGCCTTGGTTCAGGCGATTAGCCGCGCTGTATCGCTACCAGTGGTAGCCGCCGGCGGGATCATGGATGGCGCAGGTATTCGTCACATGATGCAACTGGGGGCGCAAGGCGCTCAACTGGGCACCGCGTTCCTGCTTTGTCCGGAATCTTCGTCGGATGCCGGATATCGTCAGGCGCTGACGCGCCAGCCCACGCCGCCAACGGTGCTGACCAGCGCGATTTCCGGCCGTCCTGCGCGCTGCATTGATAACGCATTTTGCGAGCTAGGACGCCAGTTCGCCGCGTCAGCCGTCCCCGCGTATCCCGTGGCCTACGATGCGGGCAAAGCGCTGGCTAGTGCGGCAAAAGCGACGGGCGAGCAGGGGTTTGGCGCCCACTGGGCCGGGGAGAACGTCGGGATGATCCGTGCGCTACCGGCAGCGGAACTGATGCGCGCGCTCATTCTCGAATGTGGTTTTACGATAGCGCAATAGTGACGATTCAGGCGAATATGTCACTATTGCGAACGCGTGTGAGATTCAGCGGCGGTGGGCCAGTCGGCGCACAAGACGGTCACCTGCCATTTGCACGCCTTGTACCATCGCTACCAGAATCAATACCGTGCCCACCATCACTTCATTATTAAAGCGCTGATAACCATAACGAATTGCCAGGTCTCCCAGTCCACCACCGCCAATGACACCCGCCATAGAGGAGAAGCCAATCAACATCACGATGGTCAACGTAATACCGGCCAGCAAGGTCGGCAGAGCTTCAGGTAGCAATGATTTAACGATCACATGCCAGACATTGCCGCCCATCGACAAGATCGCCTCGATGCGCCCGTCATCCACCTCATCCAGTGCATTTTCCGTCAGCCGGGCGAAAAAGGGGAATGCGCCGATAGTCACCGGTACCACGGCTGCGGTACTGCCGAGCGTGGTGCCGATAATCAGACGGGTAAACGGGATCAGTGCAATAAGCAGCACGATAAACGGCAGTGAACGGCCAAAATTGATTATCGCCCCCAGCAGCGCATTGACTTTCGGCATTGGCAACAGCCCATTTTTGCGCGAAACAAACAGTACCACCCCGGTTGGAAGACCGAGCAGCACCGTAAACAGCGCGGCCAGACTGACCATATACGCGGTCTCCAGCGTTCCCCCAAGCAGCAGAGGCCAGAGATCGTCCCAGCTCATGCGACTGTGCATAATGGCCTCCGGTGAAAACCGTGACGTGCAAGAAAATCACGCTCCGTTTGCGGGTCGTGAAGCAAGGACTGACGCAGCTTCGACCATGGAGCCGCCAGCAGTTCGGCTATACTCCCGCTTTCGACAATCTCGCCATTTTCCAGTAGCGCGGCATGGTCGCACAAGGTTTTGACCACTTCCAGTTCGTGGGTGATCAGCACAATGGTCAGGTGCAGACGGCGGTTAATATCCGCGAGCAGCGCCAGTACCGAAGCGGTTGTTTCAGGATCCAACGCGCTGGTTGCCTCGTCGCACAGTAGGACATCCGGCCTTGCCGCCAACGCTCTGGCAATACCAACGCGTTGCTTTTGTCCTCCGGATAGCTGAGAAGGGAAGGCCTGCGCTTTATCGCTCAGGCCCACCAGTTCCAGTAGCTCAGCCACCCGTTCCTGACGTGCGGCTTTATCCACACCGGCTATTTCCAGCGGCACCGCAATATTGTCGGCGACGCTGCGGGAATGCAGCAGATTAAAATGCTGAAAGATCATGCCAGTACGCAAGCGATAAGCGCGCAGGGCGACTTTATCCATCTGCGTAATATCATGCCCGTTCACAATAATGCGGCCCCTGTTGGGCCGCTCCAGCAGATTCAGACAGCGGATCAGCGTACTTTTCCCTGCGCCGCTACGCCCGAGAATGCCGTAAACGGCACCCTTTGGAATATGCAGGGAAACCTCGTTCAGTGCCGGTCGGCCTGTTCCGGCATAAGTTTTACTCAGCCCGATGACCTCAATCATGATTGTGGGGCTACAGGGATCACTGAACCGTTATACTGTTTGCGAATAAAGTCAGCTACTTGCGGAGATGTCAGGTCTTTTGCCAGCTGTTTAATTCGCGGGTCGTTAGCCAGCGACGGATTGGTGACCAGAATATTGGCGTACGGGTTATGGTTGGCGCTTTCCAGACCCAGGGCGTCTTTGGCAGGCGAGAGCCCGGCCTCCAGCGCATAGTTACCGTTGATCACCGCCAGATCGACATCGTCCAACGACCGCGGGATCTGTGGGGATTCAATTTCGATAATCTTCAGATGTTTTGGGTTTTCCACAATATCTTTTGGCGTCGCCAGCGTGGTGGCCGGATCGGTGAATGTGGCCGCCAGTTTGATCAAGCCCTGGCTTTGCAATAAGAACAGAGCCCGGCTCAGGTTGGTGGTGTTGTTCGGGACCGCGACGGTGGCGTTTTCCGGCAATGAGGTGAAGTCTTTGTGCTTACGCGAATAGATGCCCAGCGGTTCGATATGCACCGTAGCGGCAACGGCAAAGGTTTTACCCAGCGCTTTTTCCTGATCTTTCAAATAGGGCACGTGCTGAAAATAGTTCGCATCCACGTCACCGTTCGCCAGCAGTTCATTTGCATTCACCCCGCTGGTCAGTTCGATGACCTTCAGGTCCAGACTCGGATCGATTTTCTTGATGTAATTGAGTATTTCCGCATGCGGAACCGGGTCTGCGGCAATACGGAGGGCGGCGGCCTGCGCGGATGTCCATGCCAGAGACAGAGACAGAGCAATCCCTGCCAGTTTAAAAGCGGCGTTTTTCATGGTGTTTTCCTTCTGTTTTTAGTTTTAAACGATGAATTGCTCAGTGTGTTCGCGCACGACATCCTGGTAGTAACGTTCAGCGACATCCGGGTGCGAGCGCAGGCGCCCCTTGAGATAATTCCAGCCCACTTCACGCAGTAGCGGATTGTGCGGATCGCTGTCCGGACCGCGCGCTTCCTGCGCCAGCTCCGGTGCCAGGGTATAGACGGGGACGGTGGCATCCAGTTGCGCACCGAGAAAAAAGGCAATAGAGAGTCGTTGCTGATGCGCCGGAGGGGACACCACGCGATGAACGGTGGCGCGCAGATAGCCATTTGTGGCCAGCTCCAGTAGTTCACCAATGTTGACGACAAAACTGCCCGCCAGTGGCGTGGCATCGATCCAGAGACCCGGGGCCACTTCCACCTGTAGCCCTTTTTGCTCATCCTGAAGCAGAAAACTGAGGAACCCGGAATCTTTATGCGCCCCGACTCCCTGCTGGCTTTGCGTCTCATGCTGGCCTGGATAGCGGATCAGCTTAATGTGTTCGTTGGGCTTATCACCGTACAAGGCATCAAAGGCGTTGTCAGGCAGCGCCAGCGCTTCGGCAAAGGCGCGTAGCAAGGTTGTACCAACCTGCGTCATGGCGCGTTGCCAGCTCAGCAGCGTGGGTTTGAGTTCCGGCAGGGCCTGTGGCCACAGGTTGGGCCCCTGTAGACGTTGCCAGCGTGGTGCGTCATGTGTCAGCTGCAGCGCCGGGCGTTCGGCGCCAATATCGAACTGTTCGCGCCAGTCCGGCTGACTACGTGTCAGTTCCGACGCGGCGCGGTTATAACCACGAAAGTGAGGGGAGTGAATCATCGCCACTGACTGCTTTTGCTCGTCAGACAGTGCAAAAAAACGGCGGGATTGCTGCTGGACCGCATGCTGCAACGCGGCATCGACGCCATGATTGGTCAAATAAAAGAAGCCGATCTCGCGTGCGGCATGACGCAGGTCAGCTAAAAAAGCCGGTTTCTCAGCAGGATCGGCGTAGCGCGCCAGATCGAGAAGGGGCAATGTGGTGGCGTTCATTGTGTGCTCCGAAAACAGCGTTCAGGGAATATCGTTTGTTCAGATTCAGCGGGTGGGGACAACAACAACGCATGATGATTTCCTCAGTCAGGGGGTTGAGCACAGCTTGCCGCAACGGGAAATAATCAACCAATAACGTTCTTTTCTAATTTATTACCGGGTGGGGTTCTGTGCTTTTGCGAAAAATGGATATATGCCCGCCATACTTCAGGCTGCATATGCTCTGGCTGCGCTCGCGTCCCCCAGTCACTTACCGCTGTCAGCTTCTGAGCATTGGTGGCCTGAATTATTTAGGCTATAGGTGGGCAGAGATCTTGTGCGCCTTGCGCCGGGCGGGCGTAGCCAGTATGGTGTGCGGCATTTCTCTGGTATCAGGAACACACATCGTAATGCAGCCTTCGAAAGATCCTCTTCACGGCGTCACCCTTGAGGCCCTGCTGAATGCCCTGGTGGCAAAATATGGCTGGGCCGAGCTGGCAAAACGGATCAACATCAACTGTTTTAAGAGCGACCCGAGCATCAAATCGAGCCTGAAGTTTTTGCGCCGCACGCCATGGGCGCGCAAAGAGGTTGAGGAACTCTATATTGATTCGCTGGATGAGCCAGCGCCTGAGCACACCGCGCCCCCGGCCGATAATCCGTGGGCCAACTGGCAGAATAAGAAATAATAGCGGGGCGCCCACCGGCGCCAGGCGGGTTTACTGCGCCGCTTCGCCGCGCAGCGCGCCCGGTGCTTTACCGGTAATGCGTTTAAAGGCCCGGCTGAAGGCCGCGAGCGAGCTGTAACCCAGCCTGAAGGCCACTTTCTCCAGCGCCTGACCTTCCTGGGAAATATACTGCACCGCCAGCCGCATTCGCAGATCCGTCAGATATCGCGCGGGGGTGGTGCCGGTGGCGGCGAGGAAGCGTTCGGCGAAAACGGATCTGGAGGTCCCGGCCTCGCGGGCAAGGGCTTCAACCTTCCAGTTCACGCCCGGCTGCTGATGCATGGCGTAGATAGCCCTGGCCAGTCGGGGATCGCGCAGCACCTGCACCCAGCCCGTCGCGTTGCCGCAACCACACTCGACCCAACCGCGGACGATCAGTGCCGCCACCACATCGGCCAGGCGTGCCAGAATCCCGGCATAGCCTGCCTGACGGGTGAGTGACTCCCGTTCCATTGCTAGCAGCAGCGGGTGAATTTCAGGCCAGGTTTTTAACAGCCGACTCACCAGCATGACTTCCGGCATCGCGTTGACCAGCGGCTGCATACCCCCCAGTTCAAAATCCATACATCCACTGAAGATAACGGTCTTGTCCGCCGTTTGGCAGGCGCTTTCGTCCTTGACGCAGCAGACGGTATTACATACCGGCTCGCTGGCAAGCTGCATCACGTCAATCACCGGCGCCTGCGTATCGGACATAAAGGTGTGGCTCCCACCGTTGGGAATAAACAGCGCGTCGCCGCTCTCCAGCGTGAACTGCTCGCCGCTGGCCATCTGCAACTGCACCGGACCACGGCTGACAAAGTGGAACTGGGCTCTGCCCGCTACCGCGTTGAAGGTGACGCCGAACGGAGCGCCAAGTTCGATACGACGGTAATGGACGCCGGAAAGGCGCATGCCGCGCAGGAGTTCACTGGTGAGGTCGATAGGCTGGCGAGTCATCAAAACAATCCCGGACGAATTATCAATAATTGCAGAGTATGCATCATAGATCGTCCGAACGGAAACCCCTACGCTTGTCGCAATGTTAATTATTCTGGAGAGATGTATATGAGTTCCTGCATAACTGCTGAAGCGGAGATGGCGACAGCCAAACCCGCGTGGCGCGCCGTCTATGCTCTGGCATTGGGCGTTTTCGGCCTGATTGTTGCAGAGTTTCTTCCCGCCAGTTTGTTAACTCCAATGGCCTCCAGCCTGGGGGTGAGTGAAGGGATGGCGGGGCAGGCGGTCACCGCCACGGCCCTGGTGGCGCTGGTGACCGGGCTGCTGATCACCCCGGCGACTAAAAATATCGACCGCCGCTGGGTGCTGATGTTCTTTTCGCTGCTGCAGATCGTCTCCAGTTTGATGGTGGCTTTCGCCAGCTCGCTGGAGTTTCTGCTGTTGGGACGCCTGCTGCTGGGGGTGGCCATCGGCGGATTCTGGTCGATGTCGACCGCCACGGCGATGCGCCTGGTGCCGGCGGCCTTCGTGCCAAAAGCGCTGGCGGTGATCTTTTCCGCCGTGTCGATTGCGACCGTGGTGGCAGCCCCTCTGGGCAGCTATTTAGGGGGCCTGATTGGCTGGCGCAACGTGTTTATTCTGTGCACGGTACCGAGCCTGATTGCGCTGCTGTGGCAGCTGTGGGTCCTGCCGTCCATGCGCCCGGAAAGTACTGGTAGCTTTGCTACGCTGCTTAACGTCCTGCGCCGTCCCGGCATGGTGGGTGGATTGCTGGCCACCATTTTAATCTTCAGTGGGCACTTCGCCTTTTTCACTTATCTGCGTCCGTTCCTTGAAACCGTGGCTCAGGCCAGCGTCGAAGGCGTGTCGTTGATCCTGTTAGGCTTTGGGGTGGCGAACTTCGTCGGGACCTCCATCGCCGGGCATCTGCTTAGCCGCAGCCTGCGCCTGACGCTGGCGCTGGTGCCGCTGATGATGGGACTGCTGGCACTGATGATGGTCACCTTCGGTCATATCGCGATGGTAGACGGACTGCTGGTCGCCCTGTGGGGCTTCGCCTTCGGCCTGGTGCCGGTCGGCTGGTCTACCTGGCTGGCGACTACGGTGCCGGACGAAGCAGAAAGCGCCGGTGGGTTGCTGGTGGCGTCTATTCAGCTGGCAATTAGCGCCGGTGCCGCCGGAGGCGGGGCGGTGTTTGATCTCACTGGCGCCAGCGGCGTCTTTACCGGCAGCGGACTGTTGCTGATCAGCGCGATGGTGATGGTCTTTGCCAGCGTACGGGTGACTTCCACCATCGCCAGTCGATAACGTACCCTTTTGCTTTATGCCTTTCTTCATGCGCCTGCGGGCGCATTTTTTCGTTGGGAACCGGCACTGTGCTGCACATTGCAGGAACAACAGCCCGCACTTCGCCGGTGCAACCCGAGCAGAACTGACCTCCAATAGACCGAAATCCAATCTAACCCACTGATAAACAGCCACTGTTCGACGTGGCACGTTTAATGCTTAGCAGTGTAAGTATTGCTGTGAACCGGGACAGGCCGTGTTTTCGAGGAATTCAAACACTGGATGCAGGAATGCGCCGCGGCTGGGGTTTTTATACGTTGCTAACGGATTGTTGGAGCTTGCTTATGACCGTTCTTAGAGAATCTTTGGCTGTTGCCAAATTTGGCAAATGGACACAACTCTCGCTGGGCCTGATCTGTATGGCATCGATTTCCAGTCCACAATATGTCTGGACGCTGCTGACCCGACCGTTAACTGAGAAACTGGGCGTAGGGCTGGCGGAATTACAGGTCACTTTTTCACTGCTGATTATCCTGCAGACCTTTTTCTCACCGTTCCAGGGGCGGCTGGTTGAGCGATTCGGCCCCCGACTGCTTATATCCATTGGTACCGTGATGGCCGGACTGAGCTGGGTACTCTCCGCCCACGTCAGCGGCCTGGCGGCGCTGTACCTGGTCTACGGTTGCATCGGCGGGCTCGGTACCGGGATTGTCTATATTGGCGTAGTCGGTTTAATGGTCCGCTGGTTCCCGCGCAATCGCGGGTTTGCTGCCGGCGCCGTTGCGGCAGGGTATGGCATGGGGGCGATCATGACTACCTTCCCGATCTCCGTCTCGCTGGGCAGCTACGGGCTTGAACAGACCATGACTGTGTTCGGGCTGATTTTTGCCGCGGTGGGTTTGCTCGCCAGCCAGGGGCTGAAGCTACCGCCAGAGCGCGAGGCGATGCCGGTCAGCCAGACCGTTGCGCAGAATACCCGTCAGTTTACCTCTCGCGAAATGCTGCGCCAGCCACTTTTCTGGCTGATGTTTGCGATGATGGCGATGATGTCGACCTCGGGGTTAATGGTGACTTCGCAAATGGCGGTCTTCGCGGAAGATTTTGGCATCAGTAAAGCGGTAGTCTTCGGTATGGCGGCACTCCCGCTGGCGCTGACCATCGACCGCTTTACCAATGGCCTGACGCGTCCACTATTTGGTTTTATCTCCGATCGCTACGGCCGGGAAAACACGATGTTTATCGCCTTCGCCCTTGAAGGGGTGGCGATGAGCTTGTGGCTGGCGTGCCGGGAAGATCCGATGCTGTTCGTGCTGCTGTCCGGGGTGGTGTTCTTCGGTTGGGGCGAAATTTTCTCGCTTTTCCCCTCCACGCTGACCGATACCTTTGGCAGCGAGTACGCGAGTTCAAACTATGGCTGGCTGTATATCTCGCAGGGTATTGGCTCGATTTTCGGCGGCCCGCTTGCGGCGCTGTTGTATCAGCACACTCACGGCTGGCACGTGGTCTTCAGCTGCGCCATCGGGCTTGATTTTATTACCGCCGCGCTGGCGATTATCCTGCTGAAACCCTGGCGCGCACGGTTTATCCGTCAGCACAGCGCCCGCTAATCCTCGATATTCTGGTATTGTTCAGTGCCGGGCCGTTGCGCCCGGCATTGGATCCCTTGCTTACTCCGCCGTCACCGCCGGTTGCGGCAGGCCCGCCAGCGCGTTCTGGCGATCCTGTTCGCCGATGGGTCGCAGCACCCGACAGGGCACGCCCGCGGCCACCACATCAGCCGGGATATCTTTGGTCACCACGCTGCCGGCACCGATGACGCTGTTGCGACCGATGGTCACTCCGGGGTTAATCACCGCGCCGCTGCCGATCCAGACGTTGTCTTCCAGCGTGACGGTCTGCGAAAACTGCTGACCGGTGATGCGCACGGTAGGGTCGACCGGATGGCCGGTGGTTGAGATGGTAACGTTCGGGGCAATCATCACGTTATTGCCGATAATCACTTTACCGTCGTCAACCACCACAAGGTTAAAATTGGCGTAGAAGTTATCACCGAGGGTGATCTGACTGCCGTAGGCGACATGCAACGGAGGTTCAATCCACACATTTTTACCGACGCTGCCCATTAACTGGCGGATCAGCGATACGCGCTTTTCCGGCTCCGCCGGCGAGGTGTGGTTAAATTCAAAGGTCAGCATTTTCCCGCGCAGGCGCTCCTCGGGCATGCCTTCATCCATGTCGGTATATAAATATCCACCAGCGAGCCGTTCCCTTTGTGTCATCATCGTAGCAACCTTGTTGTTGTGGTTATTGGCCGACGGCAGCTGGCGCGGTTAAGGATGTAGGGCCATGTCCAGCAGGTCAGTCAGAAAAATGCCGTCGGTAGCAGAATTAACATGGCGATATATATCATAGGATTATGTTTTGAGTCGATGGCTGATACCGGCGTGGCGATCGCGGAAAAACGTTGCTGCTGCAACGGGCCTGGCAAAGAAATAGCCCTGAAAATGCGACACCCCCAGCGCCGCCAGCGCCTCTACCTGTCTTGCGGTTTCCACCCCTTCGGCAATAGTCATACAGTGCATCTCACTGGCGATGGCGACGATGTTGCGCACGATTGCGGCTTTCGCCGTGTCATTTTCAATACCGGCGGTAAACAGCTTATCTATCTTGATATAGCAAGGGCGGAACCTCATCAGGTGGTGATAATTGGCATTGCCGGTGCCAAAATCATCAATCGACAGCGGTATTCCGAGCGCATCCAGACGCTCGCACAAGGCATTCACCGCTGCAGTATCTTCAACGCTGTCGCGCTCGGTCATTTCGAGGCCAATACGTAACCGCATTTTTTCGGTTTGCTGCAGGAAGCGTTGGCAACTTTCGAGGATCTGCTGGCTTTTAAAGTCGTCGGCTGACACGTTAAAAAACAGCATCGTTTCCGTCTGCTCATTCAACTCAGAAGCGGCCGCAATACTGGCGACAGATTGCAGACAGAAGGCTGTGATGCGGGAAATGAGCCCGTGCTGTTCCGCCAGGGGAATAAACCGGTCCGGCGCGATGGGGCCGAGCCGCGGGTGCGCCCAGCGTAGCAGCACTTCACCGGCCACCACCTTTCCGGATTGAGCCTCAACGATCGGCTGAATAAACGGCCTGAGCTGCTGTTTATCGATCGCCTGACGTAGCATGAACAGCAGGGTGGTTCGCCGTTGCAGATAACGGTAGCTGACCATCGCCAGTCCGGTCGCCAGCAGCACAATGCACGCGGCTGCCAGGCGATCCCGCGGCGTCAGGCTGTGCCAGCTTAGGGTAGCCGCTGGGATTGCGCTGAGGCGGTAGCCAAACTGCGGCGCTGCGACCGTGATGCGCTGCGCATCGCGCCAGGCGTGCAGAATTTCACCCTGGGCGTTGACGGCCAGTGTACCGACAATCATGTTCACCTCCGCGGCGCGCTTTACCCCTCCGAGTGCCTGCTGCAGAGCATAATCATCGATGCCAATCAGCACGCTTTTCCCATGTTGCTCCGCCCGATACATGAGCAATGAGCGGGTAGTATCGTCGGTAATGTGTGGGCGCAGGAACAGGGCACTGGCCCGTGTTTCCGGCGGGTCTATCGCAAAGCGGTTTTTACCGAACACTGAGGAGCAATAGACCTCGCCACCCCGGGCCAGATTGAGGGTTCTGATATCGGGCGTGGAGGCGACGATTTTGCGCATCGCCATCTGTATGCCGTTACTGCAACCGTTCCCCGGTAAGGTCGTCGTTCTTTCTACCGCGATAGTGGCGTGGTTGATGATGCGATCGTGGCTATTGCCAAGGGTGACCAGGCTATGGATGATGGCTTTGTTATTTTTATTTTTTATTTTCTCCAGCAGCAACATCCCACCACAGGCAGTGATGACCAGGAATATCATAAACGACAAAAATAATGGATGGAGACGATACATGTGACACCGAAAATTAAATTTAACCGGGATATTTTAAAATTCATTTCTTCAATGCAAAATAAACACCAGGACGATGCTGAATAAATTCAGAGTAAAGCTACAGGTGTAGTCTCTGGCGTTCATCAAAATAATCCATTGCTTATTTTGTTATGCTTAATGACGGGTATGCTTGGTCTCAATACTTCTAAGCTGATATCTCGCGCGTGGTCATTACCGGGCGTCGCGGTCGCTTTCCAGATGAGGGCAACATGGAATTATTTGACGCGATCATTTCTGATGATTATTTTTTCAGGCTGGGCCTGAGCGCGCTGCTGTCTAAAAAAAACGTGGCGAAGGGCTGTTTCTTTATCGATATGCGTACCGCCAATCACGCAAAAATAAGGGCGTGTTCATCGCGCGCTGAAAAAATATTTGTCTTTATCTCCAGCGACCTCGACTATTATGCGTTAAGAAACCTCGATAACGTGACGGTGATTGACCGCGGCAGTCAGGTACAGGAAATTGTCAGCTGTGTGCTGCGCGATGAGTCAAACTTTGAAAGGCACGCCAGATATTATATCTCGGAGCGAGATGATGAGATTCTCACCTATCTGCATCAGGGGCTGGATACCCATGAGATCGTCGAGAAGCTTAGTGTCAGCACCAAGGCTTTTTATTCACACCGTGCCCGGCTAATTAACAAGCTCAATATCCGCAACCGCATCTCACTATACCGAAATATATCCCGATATAAGGCCATTAGTCAGAAATAATGGCCCGGTGGGGACTGGGTATCGTCAATTTTTAATACTGTCGTGTTTAATCATATGGACAGGCAACAAAACGTATCAGGAGTCATTATGCCAAATAAGACCAGTCGGGCAGTAATGAAGTTTATAAAAAGCTCAAAACTCAGCGCGGAAGCATTAGAGGACCCAATGATTAGTTATGAAACAAAAGACCCGGAAAACAACGAGCAAGAGGATATCCTGAACGATATGCGCGCACGGGCAGGCTTGACCCAGGCAGAAGTGGCGAAGAGGTTGGGTCTGACGCCGCCGGCGGTGAGTCGTCTGGAAAAAAGATTTACCCATGCGAGTTTCAAAACTTTAAGACGCTATGCCGAGGCGTGCGGTTTCGATTTGCGCTTTTATTATAAATAAACCCCTCATCATTAGTCCTGCCTTTGGCCTGACGACAGGTGTCAGGTCTCGGGCGCATCCTGTTGCTGGCTGCTGGTGTCGGCCAGTAAGGTCACGGTGGAGGCAATACCTGGGCGTAGCGGGTAGCGACGCATCTGCAGAGGGTTCAACGCGATACGAACGAAGACGCGAGGTATCGTGCGATTCCAGTTATTCTCCCCATTCAGGTACGACAGCGCAGAAAGATCCAGATTCAGCCCGTCGACTTTTCCTTCCAGTACCACCTGACTGCCGTACAGATCGGTTATTACTGAGACTTTCTGCCCCATCAGGATCCCGGTGAGTTGGGTGATTTTAAAACTGGCGGTGAGCCAGATTTGTTCGGCAGGGACAATGGCTAATAATAACGCACCTGAGCTGACATCTTCTCCAGGACGTACATAGCGCTGCACCACATAGCCGGTGCTCGGGCTGCGAACTTCAGTCTGATCCAGCGCCAGTGACGCGTCCTGAAACTCCGAGGTGACCTTACGCATGATCCGCCGTTCGGCCAGATCGGCCGCCTGGGTGTGCCGCTGATTCTGGCGATATTGTTTGATGGCGCCGTCCAGCACCACTTTACTGCTGCTCACCGCCGCGAGCGATTGTTGCAGCATTTTTTTGGATATCACCGAGGTGTTTTGGGATTGCATGGAATGATGATATTCACTCAGCGCCTGCTGGTAGCGCATTTGTGCCTTGACCATATTGCTATGGTGAGTTTCATCGCTCACAAAACGATTTTTGGTTTTTTGCAGCAGATTAATGATTTTATTACTGGCGAGCTGATATCTTGCCAGCGCCTGGGTATTATCCATACGTACCAGCACATCGCCTTTATTGACAAAATCTGCATGGCTTGAATCGACAAAAACCACGCGCCCGCTCACTGGCGAAACAATAGCCAGTTCATTCCCCTGGATATAAACATCATGGGTGCCGGGCAGATGATATTTAAACGGGATAGTGTCAGTGGGCAGTAATAAACACGATGCGACCAACAATGCCTTGCAAGAAAATCGAGGGAGAGTGCGGGAGGAAGTGGAGTGGTTAGCATTATTCATTAATGCACCATGACGTAATTTCATGATAAATCAGAACCCATCACCCAATAGGAATAAAAGCCTCACCAGTGAGAAACTTTTTAATCGTTGAAGAGATAATATTGTTGAACAGAGAATGACGAAGATCATTGCGCTGATAAAACGTGGAATAAGGATAATCTTTCAGCTATATAAAATATAGTGGACACATCGGAAAATTTTGCAGGCGATATCCTACAGATGAAGTCCATAACAGATTAACAGGTGATAATTGACTATTTTAAGGAATTAATGGAAATTGTGTCTGGAGAATGTAAGCTTAATCATGTTACTGGCTAAAATTGAACGTGATAACGTGAATCGATTAAGGTAAAACTTAACTGTATCGCGAAGGAAATTGCTGCAGTCCATGAGGGAAACGTTTCTGTCTCTGTTAACGCGTTAACAATCATACTCGATGTTGAATTGTAGTGAGATGCGAAAATGATAAAAAACAAAAAGTTAAGTGCAGTTATTGTTGACGATCACCCGCTGGCCCGCATGGCGATTAAAAATTTGCTGGAGAGCGAAGGCATAACCATCGTGGGAGAGGCGGGCGACGGCGCCCAGGCGTTACAGATGGTAGAGCAAGCGTTTCCCAATTTGGTGATCGTTGACGTTGATATCCCGGTGATGAGCGGGATTGAAGTGGTGGAGAAGCTGAGAAAAAAAGGCTTTGGGCATATTATTATTGTGGTTTCTGCTAAAAATGACCTGTTTTATGGCAAACGCAGTGCCGATGCCGGGGCGAATGCCTTTATCAGTAAAAAAGAGGGGATGACCAATATCATTGCGGCGATCAATGCCTCATTGAACGGCTACAGCTATTTTCCGTTATCGCTGCATAGTTTTATGGGCAGCCTGTCTTCAGAGCAGGAGATGCTGCAATCGCTCTCAAGCCAGGAGATTAAAGTGATGCGCTATATTCTGAATGGTGCTGAAAATATGAAAATCGCCTCGGAAATGTGTATTAGTAATAAAACGGTGAGCACCTATAAAAGCCGTCTGATGGAAAAGCTGAATTGTAAATCGTTAATCGATCTTTTTTCTTTTGCCCAGAGAAACAAAATTGGCTAGATGCGCGATACACCGAATTACCGGGTTGTTGTTCATTTTTCTGACGGCGATCTTTCCGGTTCATGCGGCGGATAGCGAACCGGCGACCCTGACCCTTGCCAGTGATTATGAGGTGTATACGCCTGCACTGCCATTAAGCCATTATGATCTGCTGTGGCTTGCCGCGAAGCGCACCCTGACGATTGGCGTTTACGGCACCGAGACACCACCGTTGAACATGAGTGTGACCACCGGTCGCTATCGCGGGATGAACGCGGACTATCTGTTGCTGCTCAAAAATGCGCTGCAGGTCAGCGTGGTGATCAAGCATTATAGCGATAAGCCGCAGGCGCTTAACGCGCTCAGGGAGGGCAAAATCGACATGGTGCTGACCACGCCAACCGGCGAGGAGACAGTGCAGCCGCCGTTTACCGTGTCGTTGCCGCTGGTTCGCTCATTTCCGACGCTGGTCACCACCCAGTCTGATGTGATGAAACCTCTCTTTAATCATAAAGATGTGGTGCGAGTGGCGATTAAACGCGGATATCCGTCGGCGCAGTTTATTAAAATCGTTTTTCCAAAAGCCGAGGTAACTGAATACGCTGATAACTATCAGGCTCTTGCATCGGTAGACAACAAAGAAAATGACTACTTCTTTGGCAGCAACCTGACCACCAGCTTTATTATTGCCCGCGACTTCTATCAGTCTCTCGATATGGTGAAATTCTGGCGTGAACCGCAGATCGGCAACCATTTTGTGGTGCTGGAGAGTCAGAAACAATTGCTGGATATCCTCGACACCTTTATTAGTTCACGGAACGAACAGACCCATAAGCAGGTCGCGCAGTCCTGGGTCGATGCCGGCAATATTTCATTCTTGAATAAAGCGCTGAAATTTACACCGCGTGAAGAGCGCTGGATAGTAAAACATCCGGTGCTCAAGGTGTTGATCAACCCGTACTACGCGCCGCTGAGTATGCTGGATGATAACAATGAAATCCGCGGCGTGCTGGGTGACATCCTCAATCTGATTCAGCTCCAGACGGGGTTTACTTTTCAGCCGGTCATCGCCAACTCCAATGCGGAGATGGTCAGCACCATGCGTAATGGCGGCTGGGATCTGGTGGCAACGGCCACCTATAGCGCCGAACGGGAAGAGGAGATGCTATTCACTCACCCGTTTATTGCGACCCCGTTTGTTTTTGTCACCCGCGCCATGCATTCGCCCGAAGAAATATTGATTCCAGGCTCGAAAGTGGCGATCCCGGCCTACCATAGCCTGAGCGATAAGCTGAAAAAGAAATACCCAGGGATCGTCTGGGTTACCGCGGAAAATACCAGTACCGCGCTCAGCAAACTGATGCTGGGCGAGGTGGATGCGGTGGTGTCGACCCAACTCGCCTCGCGCTTTATTATCGACCACTATTATCCCGGTAAAATGTCCTATATCCGCATCCCGGATGAGCCCTCGGCACAAATCGCCTTTGCCATACCGCGCGGGTCGTTAGAGCTGCAAAGTATATTGAACCAGGCGCTGGATGATATTCCACCCAAAGAGATCCTCAACCTGGCGGGAAAATGGGTCAAAGCGCCGGATGTGAAAATTGGCACCTGGAACCTGTATAACCGGCCGTTTTACCTGGTTGTCGGGCTGGCGGCGCTGTTAGTCATCAGCAGCCTGCTGTGGGGAGTCTATCTTCTGCGGGCCATCAGTAAAGGCAAGGCGTCGCAGAAGGCGCTGAGCTACCAGCTTATTTTTCGCCAGACCTTATCCAACGCCATGCCGGTTCCGGTGTATGTGATCACCCCCGATGGCGAACTGGACAGCTACAACAACGCGTTCGGCGACTTTTTTACCCCGGAACGCCGCAATGCCATGCATTATTCACTGTTTGACCGGCGCAGCCCGCTGTCGGGCCTGTTCCCCGAGCTGCAGCAGCAAATTCAGCAGGGACTGGCGCCCGATGCGGTTATCACCCATCAGCTGACACTCAATAATGGTGAAGAAGACCGTCTGATTCTCCACTGGCTGACTTCATGCCAGATGCCAGAAAATATGCCGGCGACGCTGATTTGCGGCTGGCAGGATATCACCGAATCCCGGCAGTTAATGAAAGCGTTGCAGGTGGAGAAAGACAAAGCGATCGATGCCAACCAGGCGAAAAGCCGTTTTCTTGCCAGCATGAGCCATGAGATCCGCACGCCCGTCAGTTCCATCATGGGCTTCCTTGAGCTGCTAACCACCCATAAGCAAAGTCCTGAAGAGGCCAGAGAGGCGATTCAGCTGGCATACAGCACCGCCCAGACGTTGATCGCGCTGATTGGCGACGTGCTGGATATGGAGAAAATCGAGTCCGGCAACTTCAGCCTGGTGCAGGAGTGGGTCGATCTCGAATCCCTGATTCAGGCTACGGTGGCGAATTTTGAAGGTGTGGCCCGGCAAAAAAATCTCAGGCTTACCGTCCACTGCCAGCTTGAGGAGGGGAAAGCGCTGTGGCTCGATCCGCAGGCGATGAAACAGGTGCTCTCCAACCTGTTGAGCAACGCGGTGAAGTTCACTACTGAAGGGGGCGTCGAGGTGCTGGCGCAAACCCAGACTCTGGGCGACGAGCGGGTATATCTATCGCTCAGCGTCAGAGACACCGGCGTCGGGATCAGCGTGCAGGAGCAGCAGCAGTTGTTTAAACCCTTCAGCCAGACCAGCGTGGGCAAACGGAGCCTCGGATCGGGGCTGGGGCTGGTTATCTGCCGGGAAATGGTCGAGCACATGTCCGGACAACTTAGCATGACCAGCCAGCCGGGCCTGGGCACTACCATGATGGTGACGCTGATGACCCGGGTGTCGAATAAGATCCCGACGGGATTATTAATTACCGAGCAGGAAGCGCCTCTGCCTGTAACCCTGAAGATCATGATTGCGGAAGATAACCCCACCAACCGTTTCTTGCTGCGTCGTCAACTGGATACCTTTGGCTACCACGTTGAAGAGGCGGAGGACGGGCTGCAGGCGCTGAATCTGATCAAACAAAGGGACTACGACTTGCTGATCACCGATCTCAATATGCCGCAGATGGACGGGATTACCCTGACCCAGCGGGTGAGAGAATTCAACCGGCAGATCGCGATTTGGGGATTAACCGCCAATGCCCAGACCGACGAGAAAGAGCGCTGCCTGGAAGCGGGTATGGATCGGTGTTTGTTTAAGCCGGTCAGCCTGCAGCAGTTAAAAGTCGCCTTAAGCGGCATGAACCTCAATATGCCGGCCCAGCGGTTCCCGCTGGAGGCATTCGTCGATATGCGGACTTTAGAGGCGCACAGCCTGGGCGACAACGCCTTGATGTGCCAGATGCTGGAGCAATCCCGGGTGGAGAACGACCGGGATATCGCCGCGGCGTTGCAGGCGCTGGAACAGCAAGACTGGAACCTCGTACAGCACCATTTGCATCGCATCAACGGCACGATGCAGATCCTCGGGGCGAAGAAACTGCACCTGATGGCAGAAGAGCAGGAAAATGCGCTGGCAGCAGGGGAAACCGGTGAGGTGGTTCAGGAGGGGATCGGCCAGCTTGAGCAGCAGGTCGGGATGTTCAGCGCGGCCATTGAAGCCTATATTCGTAGCAGCAAGTCGTAACCGCAGCGTTAGCCACTCCTGGCCGTTATTCACCGCCAGCGCGTGCGGTGAATAACCGGGAACCCAGGCCAGGCGTTACTGATAGGTCATGGTGAAAGAGAGCATGCCGTTCGCCGTTCCGGGCGTGATGCGCTCCCCGGTCTGGTAATAACGCGCTTTTAACGGCACCGTAAATCCGCCACCGTCGATCGATGACCCAACGGCAACCTCTGAACCTAGCGCCATCGGTTGGTTGTCATACAACAACTGGATGCCCACCCCGGTGGCCGCGTTATTGCCACCGGAGATGTTAAACACGCCTTTGGCGGCATCAAAAATATCACCTTCCATTTTGACGCTGACATCCGTGCCGGCGTTGCAGGCCATGGGCAGCGTGAAGGCGCGAGTATAGGCATCTCCTGGCGTCGAGTCCTTACCATGGAACGCATTTCTGTCGACATCTTTCATATCAACAGAGACCGAGGCGGTTACCAGCTTACAGGCCGGCGTGGTGACCGTGAAGCTCGTGATATTCACGGCGGCTTGCGGGTTTTGCCACAGCAGCGAGTTATTCAGCAGTATCAACGCACCCACCATTATGCCATTCACCGTCCCGGAACCGGTTTCCGCAGCCGTCTTGTAAAAGGTCACCGTCACCGTGCCATCCAGCGTTGTGTTGATCATACCGGTTAGATTTGAACACAGCAGTGCGGTATTTGCATCGCCTCGAATGGTATTAGTGCCATCAACGGTAGCGTTGCCTGGTGCGCATTTCGTGGTTGAACCAGAGATGGAGTAACCAATACCGTCAAGGTTAGTTTTATAGATCCGGCGACCATTCTGAACGGAATCAAATGTGCCGATTGCTTTAACCCCAAAATACTGGTTGGTGTCAATACCAAGCTCAGTATCATCGCATTGAAACGCATCAATCGTCGGGGTCACAATTTGCGTGCCAATAACTGCCCCGACCGGAAGGTTGCGGTCAATCGTGATATTCTGCGGTGATATTGTGGTCGAGGGCGTCATGGTTGAACATGACCATGCCAGGACGTTGTGCGAGTACAGCCCCAGACCGAGGAAAAGGGCGCCAGTTAACATTCGGTACATTAGTGTTTCTCTCCGGATCAATGACATTGTGCGGTTAGCGTCTGCGTGCTGTCTGAAGGCTCCGCTATCTGATAACTCGCCTGGCAACGTCCTCCCGTCCAGTTGACCTCAACGATCCCTTTTTCCGGGGCGCCGTTGAGCCAGACTCGTTTGCGTTCGTCAACGATCCCTTCAGGGACGTTGTCGTGATGTTTTATGCTGGCCGTCGCGCCAAAAGGGATCTCGTGTCCGCTTAACTGCAGCATGATTTTGTAGCCGGTGACGGTCGGATAATCCGCCAGTACCAGCGCCCCTTTTGTCGGGACCACCGTCCGGGTGTCGTTCAGCACATCGGTGTTTTTATTCAACGATGCGGTATCCAGCGATACGTTGTTCTGACGATAAGGGGTGACATAGGGCACCACCGCAAAACCTTTGTCGTCAGTGTAAATACCGCCGTTGTTAATCACCTTCACATCCGCGGCGTTGTCGGCTTTTACCAACGCCATGGTCTCGCCAAGCGGCTGGGTAGCGGAGACACCGTACGGATGCACCACGATGCCGCCCATCGCCCCGGCGGTGATTTGGCGGTTATCGCGGGAGTAGTGATAGCCAAGCTGGTACTGCCCGTGGCTGCCTTTGTAATCCACCGCCGCGCTACCCATGACGTCCGCGCCTTTGCTGTTGTAACCCTGCTGTACGTTCCAGTTCAGGTTCCGCTCCTGTAACGCCGAACCTGACAGGCCAACCTGCGAGGTGGTGTCGCCTTTTTTATTGCTGTTGACCGATGCGGTCATCCAGCTATCCGGCAAAAAGCGCGAGAAGGGGATCTGCATCGTCAGGGAGACGATATGGTCGTTCTCGGTATGCCATGGGCCACGGGAATAGCTGTAGTTCAGGCCATAGTTGATATCATGGATACTGGTGTTGTAGCCCAGGTTCAGGCTCTGCTCTTTATCGCCCCCCCAGTAATCCTGCTGCCAGGCCGAAAGGTTGAGGTTCCCCCAGTCGCCAAGCCGCTGGTTCAGCGCCACCTGCGCCTTGCTGCGTTTATTCCGCTCGTAGCGCCAGTCGTTGCCTTCCATCTGGGTATCGCTGCCCTGACGGTAGAGGTTCACATCGCCGTTCGCTTCCTGGAAATCGCGGAACCCGGACGAGGAGTAGCGGTAGCCCATCAAACTGAATGAGGTGCCCGTGGAGGCGAAATCTTTGCCGTACTGCGCGCGAAACGACACGCCGTTCTCGGTCTTGTCCGGCATCTGGCTATGGGCAAAAGTGGTATCGAAAGAGAGCGAACCAAAATCGCCAAACCCTTTGCCAATCCCCAACGCGCCGGACTGGTACTTGCCCGATGTCAGGGTGCCGCCGTAGATCGTCGTATCCCACGGCAGGCCGTAGCTCATCGTCGCCTGTACAAACTCAGGCTCTTTATCTTTGCTGTTCGCCGCCCGATATTTTCCCGCGGCCAGCGCGTATTTGAACTGGCCTTCGCGCTGCATCACCGGCACCGCCGAGAAGGGCTGGATAAACTGGTGCACAGAGCCATCCGCTTCGCGGACCGCTACCTCCAGGTCGCCGCTGGCGGCGGTGGGGTAGAGATCGTCAATCACAAACGGTCCTGGTGGAACGTAGGATTGCCAGATAATATTCCCGCCCTGACGGATCGTGACCTGGGCGTTGCTCTGGGCAATGCCGCGTACTACCGGCGCAAAGCCACGCACGCTTTCCGGCAGCATGGCATCATCGGAATAGAGCTGTGCGCCGAGGAAATTCACGCTGTCGAACACCCCGGACTGGGTATAACCATCGCCGATCCGCAACTGGCTTTTCAGCGTTTTAATATCCCGCTCCAGCGATGTGGAAATGGTGTCCCAGCGCGCTGTGCCGTCGTTGTTGCTATAGGTTGAGTAGTTGCGTAACCGCCACGGGCCAACGTTAATACCGCTGCGCAGGTTCAGGTAACTGTTGGTTCGTGAATCACCGCTGCCGTGACCGTTGGCGGCAGAAAAGGTGTAGTTCAGGAACATCATGTTCAGCCCGTCGTCCCAGCGGTCCGGCGATACCGAACCACGTGGGTCGCGCTGCAGGTACTCCTGCGGAATCGACAGCTCCAGTTTCATCTCATCAAACAGGAAGCTGACCCGGCTGCCGGGCAGCAGATCGCCGATATTGTCGATCGTCGATTCATCTTTCACGGCCATCCAGCCAGGCTGAGCATTGGGTTTTACGCCCCATTTTACATACTCGGTGTGGGTCAATTGCGGGGTCAGGTCGCTGTCATTGCCGATAAACGTGATATCGCGGGACTCAATATAACTGCCGTTTAAATAGACATTAACATGATAGTTTCCGGGTACCTGGCCATCCGTTTTGCTAAATCTGGAAATATCAATATCCCGCGGCGTATCGCTACGGGTTTCAATAAAATCTGGCGAGAAATAATCCTCAGCCAGGGCCGCAGGCATATGGGTGCACAAATAAACAAAAGCTGATAACTGTGTTAATTTAGCAAAGCCTGACACCGCATTGGCATGGCGCATAGAAGTCTAACCTACATTTTAAATTTATAATCAGCCGTTATGCCTCCAAAGTCATTAATCGCGCTCCACGATATTTCATCACCTTTGGTGACAGACTGAGGCAAGGTTACCGTTTGCAAAGGTAAAACCATTGGTGGTTTGGCTAACGGTTTTCCATTTACCTTTACTTTGTAAAGCGACACGCTAAAGGGCGATGGATTATGAACAGTTAACTTATTTCCCTGCTGTGCAAAAGTTAACTGTTGATATGCCAGCGAAGGATCGCCTTTTAATCCTACTGGGCGGTAAAATAATTTCATTTTACTTTTTACTGCGATTAATAATTCATTTTTCGCATCTGCGGATGAAGACGGTATGGCTTTAATATTCAGCCAGTAAACGCTTTCCCGGTCCTGAGGGACGGTCTTGTTGGTTAACGTCACGCGTACCGAGTTCTGGGTGTGCGGATTGAGCTTAAATAATGGCGGGGTGGTGGAGAATACGCTGTCACCATCGTCGCTATTTTCATTTTTACTCACCCACGACTGGATCAGGTACGGTTTATTATCCGGATTTTTCACGCTAATGGATGCCTGACTGGCATTACCGTTATACACCAAACGGGTGCCGCCAATTTCAACGCCGCTGAAGGCAAGTGAGGACGCAAACAGCGAGCCAAGCGCGGCGGTGTTCAATACTTTTGCAAACATAAGATATCCTGAAAGAAGAGTTCAGGGCCACGAATGGCCCTTTTAATGATTACTGATAGATAACGGTAAAGGCCGTTGAGGCGTTCGCGGTACCGACACCCACTGCACCGGTTGCCATGTATTTTGCGAAGTAGGTCAGGGTGTTATCGACATTTTCCTGTAACGCGACGCTGGCAGAGGAAGAACCCACCGGGATCAGCGTGGTACTGTCCTGCTCATAAAGTGCGACACCAACGTTGGTGGCAGTCTGACCATTGCTCAGAGCCAGAATCGAAGCGTTGGCGCTGTCGGTGACGCCATCAAAACGGATGCTGGCGCTGGAAATGCTTTCCGGGCAAGAGGTCAGTACGATGTTAAAACGTTTAGCCGCAGCAGTGGTACCGGTGCCGCCAGCGAACGCACTGGTGGATACGGTGCCGAGGTCAACCGGCTGCGCAATAGTCGAAGGATCGACAACACAGGCGGTGCCGGTAATATTACCGGTGAAGTTAATTACGCCATCGGCGGCATGTGCGGCCTGCAGTGCGCTGAAAGACAGAATCGTGGTAATCGCGGAGATCAAAGCAATCTTTTTCATATATAAATCCAATAATAAGTTAGTGTTAAAGGTAAATTTGATGAGTTAACGACATTCATTAATGTTTTCATCATCTCCGTAAACCAATCAGACCTGAGAGCCCGTTGGTTGCGTTAAAGCATATTTACGGCGAGGTGTTTTTATTCACCTCGTCGTAATAACTTGATGTGGACTTGATATATATTGCGAGTTATTGATGTGCGGGCGGGGTAGAGTTTCGCTAACCAACATTTCTTATCAACAACATAATAATGCATATATTCTTTAGTACATTAAATCCAGTTCGTTGCAACAGGGCTAATTCTACCTGGATCACAGGATAGCAACATCAGTGATGCCTTATTCTTCTGTGGGGATTGGACTACACGTATAGGATGAGGCTTAAAAACGGCGACTTGCAGAGGGTAGATACGGTATCTGGAATAGATAGTATGTTGTTGTACCGGTGTTTCTAATTTAATGCAAAAGGTAAACGATAACCAATACTAGTACGCTTATTTTTGTATCGACCAGAAATAAACCTGAAAATCTTACCGGGGGCGCAGGAAAACAGGGCAGATCAGAGGATTAACATGATCATTTCATTTTTGATTTTCCACCGTGCATTAATGAACCACGCTCATAAGGGCATGCCCCTGTGCCTACTTACCGCCTCCTGCACTAACCGCTATGCTGAACACATTGACCGCGCCAGAGGCAGGCTCTTCAGCCACCGCCGGTCTGGTCACCGCTATTTCCTCAGCATCAGGAGTTAAGATGAAAGACGTAATTGTCGTTATTGGCAGCGGCGCGATAGCGCAGGCGATTGCCCGTCGTGTGAGCGTGGGTAAACATATTCTTCTGGCTGATATTCAGGTCGGGAACGCGCAGCAGGCTGAAAATACCCTGTCCCGTGCCGGATTTGAGGTCAGTCTCACCACGGTAGATGTCCGTTCACGCCAGTCGATACAAGACCTGGTAAAAACCGCCTGCGCGCTGGGGGAGGTTAAAGGGATTATCCACACTGCGGGACTATCGCCTTCTCAGGCCACAGCGCAGGATCTGCTGCGGGTGGATTTATACGGGAGTGCCGTACTGTTTGAAGAGTTTGGTCAGGTTATTGCGCCTGGTGGTTCCGCCGTGGTGATTGGTTCACAGTCCAGTCATCGCCTCGCCGTTGATGCGCTGACGCAGGCTCAGGCCGACGATCTGGCGACCTTGTCGCCAGAAGCGCTGCTCGACATGCCGCTGGTCAAAGCAATCGAGGACAGCCTTTATGCATACCAGATATCTAAACGCGGCAATGCGCTGCGCGTAATGGCGGAAGCGGTGAAGTGGGGTAAACGTGGTGCGCGCATTAACTGCATCAGCGCCGGTATCGTGTTTACGCCACTGGCTTATGACGAGCTTAACAGCCCGGAAAGGGGCGCCTTCTATCGTGATATGCTGGCAAAATCCCCGGCAGGCCGCGGGGGCACACCGGATGAAATCGCCGCCCTGGCAGAATTCCTTTTTGGGCCAAACGGCACCTATGTCACCGGTAGCGATCTACTGATAGACGGTGGCGCTACTGCCGCTTACAAGTACGGTGAATTGCGTCCTCGCTGAACCTGTGGATCAAAACCGGGTTTAATCGCCGTACCGCGCCAGGTGCCGGTCAGGACCAGCACCTGGCCCCCCGCACATATGCTCTGATTTAACGTGTTCCATGTCCGGTATCCACGATTTTGTACAGCCTTAATCAGGAATAGTACCGGACGGAACAGCGTTATTATCATGCGTAATCATCTTCATCCCCGTCATGTTCTCTCTTAAAATTTAAAAAGCGCATTAACTCATTCACTTAGGTGCTATTTTTATTATTTTAATTCGTGCGAGTCATTCTGGCCCTGGTATTGCAAATTACAAACGCAGAGAAATGGTAAGAAATAGCATGACCAAATCGACTTATTTTTATAGGGGAAAGAAAATGACTCGCAAGCTCGCCATTTATGGCAAGGGGGGGATTGGTAAATCCACCACCACGCAAAATACCGCCGCGGCGTTAGCCTATTTTCACGGGAAAAAAATCTTTATTCATGGTTGCGATCCCAAAGCGGATTCTACTCGTCTTATTCTTGGCGGTAAGCCGCAGGAAACATTAATGGATGTGTTACGCGATCAGGGGGCAGAGAAAATAACCAATGAAATGGTGGTGAAAACTGGCTGCTTTGATATTCGTTGTGTCGAATCTGGCGGCCCGGAGCCAGGTGTGGGATGCGCCGGTCGTGGCGTCATTACGGCGATCGACCTGATGGAAGATAATAAGGCCTACGCCGATGACCTTGATTTTATTTTCTTCGATGTTCTGGGCGACGTCGTGTGTGGCGGATTCGCGATGCCTATCCGCGATGGTAAAGCACAGGAAGTATACATTGTCGCTTCCGGTGAAATGATGGCGATCTATGCCGCCAACAACATCTGTAAGGGGCTGGTGAAGTACGCCAAACAGAGCGGCGTTCGGCTGGGCGGCATCATCTGTAACAGTCGGAATGTTGACGGCGAGCGGGAGTTCCTGGAGGAGTTTACCGCGGCGATTGGTACCAAAATGATCCACTTTGTCCCGCGCGACAATATTGTACAAAAAGCCGAATTCAATAAAAAAACGGTGACTGAATTTGACCCGGATGCTAACCAGGCTCAGGAATACCGTGAACTGGGACGCAAGATTATTGAAAATGACGATCTGGTGATCCCCCGTCCTTTATCTATGGATCAGCTGGAAAAGATGGTTGTCAAATACGGCATGATGGATTGATTCTCCTGGGTTAATACCCCGGTATATAGCCAGACTTATCAGATGGGGTGAGTGATATGCCTTACCATGAATTTGAGTGCAGCAAATGCATTCCTGAACGTAAACAACACGCGGTTGTAAAAGGGGAAGGTGAGGATATTACCTCGGCACTTCCCTTAGGGTATCTGAATACCATTCCGGGGACTATTTCAGAACGTGGGTGCGCATATTGTGGGGCCAAGCATGTTATTGGCACTCCAATGAAAGATGTGATTCATATTAGTCACGGCCCGGTGGGCTGTACGTATGATACGTGGCAGACCAAACGTTATATCAGCGATAACGATAACTTCCAGCTGAAATACACCTTCGCGACCGATATGAAAGAAAAGCATATTGTTTTTGGCGCGGAGAAAGTCCTGCGTAATAACATTATTGAAGCCTTTGATGCCCACCCGACGATCAAACGCATGACTATTTATCAGACCTGCGCCTCGGCCCTGATTGGCGATGATATCGCGGCGATTGCCCAGGAGATCATGGACGAGCGGCCGGATGTCGATATTTTCGTCTGTAACTCGCCGGGCTTTGCTGGCCCCAGTCAATCAGGCGGGCACCACAAAATCAATATCGCCTGGGTTAACCAGAAAGTGGGTACCGTTGAGCCCGTGATAACCAGCGATTACGTCATTAACTATGTGGGGGAGTACAACATTCAGGGCGACCAGGAAGTGATGGTCGATTTCTTCAAGCGAATGGGGATCCAGGTACTCTCGACATTTACCGGAAATGGTTCGTATGACGACCTGCGCGCGATGCACAAAGCGCATCTCAACGTCCTCGAGTGCGCCCGCTCAGCGGAATATATCTGCAATGAACTGCGCGTGCGCTACGGTATTCCGCGTCTGGATATCGACGGTTTTGGCTTCGGGCCGTTGTCCGACTCACTGCGTAAAATCGGCCTTTTCTTCGGGATAGAGGATCGCGCGCAGGCGATTATCGATGAAGAAGTGGCGCGCTGGAAACCTGAGCTGGACTGGTACAGGGAACGGTTGAAAGGCAAAAAAGTCTGCCTCTGGCCGGGGGGCTCCAAGCTGTGGCACTGGGCACATGTGATCCATGAAGAGATGGGCGTGGAAGTGGTCTCGCTGTATACCAAATTCGGCCACCAGGGCGATATGGAAAAGGGGATTGCCCGCTGTGAAGCCGGCGCGCTCGCAATCGACGACCCTAATGAACTGGAGTCGCTGGAGGCGATGTACACCCTCAAACCGGACGTTATTTTTACCGGTAAGCGTCCCGGCGAAGTGGCGAAGAAAATTCGTGTGCCGTACCTCAACGCGCATGCCTATCACAATGGCCCTTATAAAGGCTTTGAAGGCTGGGTGCGTTTCGCACGTGATATCTACAACGCGATTTACTCGCCGGTCCATCAGCTGGCACAGCTCGATATCAGCCAGGACACAATCCCAACGACTCAGGGCTTCGCCACGGCGCGGATGCTCTCTGACGCCGGGCTAAGCGATGAGATACGCAACAGCCCGGACATGCGTGAATACACAGGCGGCTACGACAGCGTGACCAAATTGCGTCAACGCGAATACCCCGATTTTTCAGGGGATGCCCACGACCGACAGGAGGCCGTATGACCCAGGAGGAACAGATTGAGCAGATGGTGGATTACATCATGAAGCACTGCCTGTGGCAGTTTCACTCCCGCCACTGGGACCGGGAAAAACAGAATGCTGGAGTCCTGGGAAAAACCCGTGAGCTGCTGTGTGACGAACCCGTCACCCTGGAAACCCCCGCCGATCGTTGCTACTGGGCAGATGCACGGGTCCTGGCGGATGCATGGCGCGCGCGTTTTGTCTGGCTGCAGTCGATGAGCGTCGAGGGGATTGCCACGCTGATGGATGCGCTGCATCAGCGCCTGAACTACCTGACTATTACCGGTTCACTCAACGCAGAGCTGACCGATAAGCGTTACT
The DNA here is from genome assembly GCF_051131735.1 of Klebsiella sp. B345. Lineage (NCBI taxonomy): Bacteria > Pseudomonadati > Pseudomonadota > Gammaproteobacteria > Enterobacterales > Enterobacteriaceae > Klebsiella > Klebsiella sp. B345. The sequence continues at coordinate 493,957 of NZ_CP180443.1, read as the reverse complement.
AAGAGGGGTGGACCATGTCTTGTGAACTGAAAGCGAAAGATCGCACCGGGGTGATCAATCCCATTTTTACCTGCCAGCCTGCGGGGGCGCAGTACGTCAGTATTGGCATTAAAGACTGTATCGGCATTGTCCACGGAGGACAGGGCTGTGTGATGTTTGTCCGTTTATTGATTTCCCAGCATCTGAAAGAGAGCTTCGAGATTGCGTCGTCGTCGGTTCATGAAGATGGTGCGGTGTTTGGTGCACTTGACCGCGTGGAGCAAGCGGTGGATGTGCTGTTAATGCGCTATCCCCACGTCAAAGTTATCCCGATTATAACGACCTGTTCTACGGAGGTGATCGGTGACGACGTGGATGGTGTGGTACGTAAACTCAACGATGGCCTGTTGAAGGAGAAATATCCGGGTCGGGAAGTACACCTTATCCCCATCCATACGCCGAGTTTTGTTGGCAGCATGATCAGCGGTTACGACCTTGCCGTGCGAGACATGGTGAAATATTTTGCCCGCAAAAGCGAGCCTGACGGCAAGCTGAATCTGATTACCGGCTGGGTTAATCCAGGGGATGTGACGGCTCTGAAGCATCTGCTGGCAGAAATGGAAATCGACGCGACGGTCCTGTTTGAAATCGAAGGGTTTGATTCGCCGCTGATGCCGTCCGGCAACCATGTGTCCCACGGTAATACCACGATTGCCGATCTGGTTGGTACCGCGAATGCGACCGCGACCCTGGCCCTCAATCGCTATGAAGGTGCAAAAGCAGCCCGCTATCTGGAGGAGACTTTTGACGTACCTGCGGTGATTGGCCCAACGCCGATTGGTATTCGGAACACCGATACCTTTTTGCAAACCCTCAAAAACCTGACCGGCAAACCGATTCCGCCATCGCTGGTGCGTGAACGCGGTATTGCTCTCGATGCCCTGACCGACCTGGTACACATGTTTCTCGCCGATAAAAAGGTGGCGATTTACGGCAATCCGGACCTTGTGGTGGGGCTGGCGGAGTTCTGTCTCGACCTTGAGATGAAACCGGTACTGCTGCTGCTCGGGGACGACAACGTCGGATACGGGAACGACCCCCGTATCCAGGCGCTGCAACAGCAGGTGGATTACCCAATGGAGATTGTCACCAACGCCGACCTTTGGGAAATGGAGAAGCGCATCACCGAAGGTTCTCTGGAACTGGATTTGATACTCGGGCATTCAAAAGGACGCTTTACCGCCATCGATAACCAGATCCCGATGGTCAGAGTCGGTTTTCCCACCTATGACCGCGCCGGTCATTATCGTCACCCGGTGGTGGGCTATGCCGGGGCTATCTGGCTCGCTGAGCAGATGGCCAACACGCTGTTCACCGATATGGAATACAAGAAAAATAAAGAGTGGATCCTCAACGTCTGGTAGTCGCCACAGCTTAAGCCGGGGGCAACCCCGGCCATTTTTCTGGAGGAAATCTATGTCGTCGTTACTGTTTGAAAGCGACCACCAGCGCTTTAGCCGCTGTCATCAACACGCCCGCGGCTATCATCACCGGGCGCGTCTGCTGGTGGATCAGACCCGGTCAGCAAGTCTGGTATTTAACGTTGGCGCCATTGCGGTGGAGTGTTATCTCATCGCACTCTGCGCCCTGCACGGGGATATGCCGCTCAACCACAACTACCGTAGCCTGCTGCACAGTATTGAAGCACACGTTGCGGTTGACGACGCGCTACGCCAGAGCATTCTGTCGCTGGATACCATCTTCGGCATCTGTTCGATTGATGATTACCATCACGGCGTCCCGGATGAACATGACGGACGGCGCATTCTGGCGCTATGCGACGCTCTCGACGCGTTGATCGGCACACAACAGATCATGCTTGCGGAGAGACCGTGATGCAGACAACGTCATTAATGCCAGGCCACCCGCACGGCGAGATGCGTCGGGATGAACGCGAGCTGACTGAACCGGCAGATCTCGACGCCATTTTGTCGCAGGAGAGAGTGATGTATATCGCCTTATCCAGCAACGATGTGCCGTTTCTGCTACCGGTGTTCTACGTGTGGGACGGCTCATCCCTCTATTTTCATTCGGCCCGTGCAGGCAGCAAAATTGAGATCATGAAACGAAACCCGGCAATCTGTTTTGCCATCTCCCAATATGGTGGGGTGGTCGAAGACGCTCTGGCCTGTAATTACGAAGCGCGGCATCGCACGGTCATTGGTCTGGGACAAACACATTTTGTTGAGGATGATGCGGAAAAAATAGCCATGCTCCACCAGCTGATGGCGCGCTTTAGCGACAAAAACTTCACCTTTCCAGCCGCAAACCTGACGGCGACGCAGGTTATTCGCATCGAGATTACGTCGATGAAGGGTAAACAGCACGGCTTTTGAGCACAGGAGCATGTCATGAAGATCGCCGTATTTGTTGATGAACAGGGTATCACGGCGCCTGTGGGGCAGTCCGGCTACGTCGATGTCTATACCCGAGATGCGGGACAGTGGCAACGCGGTCAGCGCATTCCCTTTACGCTCTTACCGTCGCTGACGCTAGAGCAGATTCGCCAGCGCACGCTTGCCATGCTGGCTGAACTGGCGCCATGTCGGCATTTTGTTGCCAGCGAGATCCACGGTGCGCTGCTGGCCTGGCTAGACGGTATGGGGCTTACCATGTGGAAAACCAGCGGCAGGCCGGAGGTGTTTCTGGATCGTATCGCCGCGCAGATACCGTCAGTACCTGAACTTGAACTTGAACCTGCGCCGGTGCTGCCCCTGCCATTTATCCAGCCCGCCGGGAGTGAAGGGGCATTTCGTGTAGATTTGCTGGCGGCTTTACACAGTGGCGGAGCGCACACCTCGAAGCGGCTGCTGATGCCGTTCTTCGAGCAACAGCAGTTTAGCTCGCTGGAGATCCTCTGCGACCACCTGCCAAAGTGGTTTTCCACGCTGAACCCGGCACGTTTTGCCTGGCGTGTTACCCCGCGCGGCGACGGTACGCTCAGCGTTATGGTGGTGCCTGTACGCTAATGTACGAAAGCCAACAATAATGTACCTGGCGGAACACTGACTCCCGTTGTCCGCGCCAGGGGTCGAATAAAATCAAATAAATTCAAATCCTTATATTGCATGCCTTTCAGGTTGTACTGGCGTTGATTTTGCATCAGCGAAGGCTGGCGGTTGAACGCCGCCTGCTCGTGAGTCTGACCGTCTATTAATCGGGTTATCGGGAGAAACGCGATGCACCTTGAGAAAAGAGCTTTTAACCTGACCGGCGCGGCACTGTCGCCTCTTACGGAACCGCTGTCGTTCAGCTGTCGTTTAGGGGAATGCCGTTCTGAACTGATGCCGCTGCTCTCGGAAGTCAGCAAAGTGGTGAGCGCGGAGGGCAAACTGTCGCGAACCCTGAAGCTGGTGCTGGAACTGATGCAAAAACATATGCAGGTGATCCGCGCGATGATCACCCTCTATGACGCCAGCTGCGATCAAATCTTTATCCATGAAAGCTACGGCCTGTCGCCTGAAGAGGTTGAAAAAGGGGTCTACGCGCCAGGGGAAGGCATCACCGGCAGGGTGATTGAGACGCGGCAGCCTATTGTGGTGCCACATATTGCCGACGATCCCTTATTCCTTAACCGTACCGGCAGTTGGGATAAACAGCGCGATGGTCAGCACTCGTTTATTTGTGTGCCGATTATCCGTGGTCTAAAGGTGATGGGCACCATCGGTATTGAGCGGGTTTACAACAATGTCCAACTGCGCTTTTTAGATCTGGAGGTGCTGCGGGTCATTGCGGCCATTATTGCCCAGGCGGTGGAACTCCATCTGCTGGAACGCGCGCACAAAAAGGTGCTGCGGGCGCACAGCACGGCCATCAGCCAACGTGCGGAAAAGTTTAAGCCTGCCAATATCATTGGGAATTCCCGTGCTATGCAGGCGGTATATCAGCTGATAAACAAAGTCAGCCATGCCCGCACCACCGTACTGATCCTTGGGGAGAGCGGGGTGGGTAAAGAACGGGTTGCCACGGCTATTCACCAGAACAGCCACTGTTCAACGGGCCCCTTTATCAAATTCAACTGTGCATCATTGCCGGAGAGCGTGATTGAAAGCGAGCTTTTTGGCCATGAGAAAGGGGCGTTTACCGGAGCCATCTCACGGCGTGCGGGCCGTTTTGAAGAGGCGGATGGTGGTACGATTTTTCTGGATGAAGTGGGTGAGCTGTCGCCTTCGGCGCAATCCAAACTGCTGCGGGTGATACAGGAACGCAGCTTTGAACGCGTGGGCAGTAACGACACGCTGCAGGTTAACGTGCGGATCCTCGCGGCGACCCATCGGGATCTCAGTGAAATGGTCGAGAAAGGGACGTTTCGTGAAGATCTCTACTATCGGCTGAACGTCTTCCCGGTGACCATCCCTCCGTTACGTGAACGCGGGAACGATATTTTTATTCTTGCCGATCACTTTAACGCCTGGTTCGCTCGTGAACAGGGGGTTGAGATCCCCACTATCGCCACACCGGCATTGAATATGCTGCTTAACTACGACTGGCCCGGCAATGTCCGGGAGCTGGAAAACGTGATGGAACGGGCGGTGTTGTTGGCAGATGAAGGGATCATTAATGCCTGGCATCTGCCGCTGTCGTTGCAACCGGTTATTGACCATCTGGCGGAGCAGGACGGGTTGGAGGCGCGCCTGTCACGGGTGGAATATGACCTGATTGTCGAAGCGCTGGGTATGTTTCAGGGAAATATCTCACGTGCCGCCGCACATCTGAATATGACGCGCCGGGCGCTGGGACTGAGGCTGGAAAAATACCGGCTGAACTACAAACAGTTTCGGGAGCAAGCCTGACGATGCCGCGTAACCCTCCAGATAGCATCCACACCCCTGAGCGCCCGACCCCGCGACAAGGCGAATCCCGGCCGCTGATTGCCCATTCGCCGGCGATGAAACAGGTGCTGGCCCGGTTGCAACAATATGCACCAGTCAACACGCCGGTTCTGCTGCGCGGAGAAGCCGGCACCGGAAAAGACACTATTGCTCGTGCACTGCATCGTGGGTCGCCGTGGCGAGCGGGGCCTTTTGTGAAGCTGGCTTGCGATCATGTGGCAGAAGAGGAGGTGCTGCAGGTGTTACTCGGCGATGCCATGCGCACGCCATCGGTGCCCGGCGCGTTAGCGCAGGCGGCAGGGGGAACGCTATTTTTAAGTGAGATTGGCCACTTTTCATTACGTCTGCAGCAGCTGCTGCTCCTGTTGCTTGAGCAGCGTTCTTTTCTTTCTCCGGTGGATAACCGCAACTGCTCCGGAGATGCCCGACTGATATGTGCCAGCGAGTGTCATCTGGAAGCGCAGGTGGCGCAGGGCACTTTTTTACCTGCGCTCTATTACCGTCTGCACGTTGCCAGCATTCCGCTTCCGCCGCTGCGCGATCGCCTGGAGGATCTGCCGGAGTTGGTGGCGGATTTTTTCCAGCGCTTTAATCGTCGTAATCGCCTTCAGGTTTCGTTGGACTCGCAGGCGCTTTCGCCGCTGTACGTCTGCCAGTGGCCGGAAAACCAGCGCGATCTGGAAAATTGTCTGGAATATGCGCTGCTGCATCGTCAGAGCGATGTTATTACCCAACTGCCCTGTATCCAGGGGCGATGCTTGCGCAAACAGCTGAATCTGCGCATTGAAAACTACAGTCAACGGCGGAGAAACGCGCCGCTGCCAACACAGACTGACGGATGGGATCCTTGCCGGACTCCCGCTAATGTGCAGGCTCCGGCGGCGATGGCGGTCAATGGTAGCGACGCGCAGGATGATATCCGGCATCGCTTTATTACGGCGCTGGAGAAAAGCGGCTGGGTTAAAGCGAAAGCGGCGCGTTTGCTCAATATCACCCCACGCCAGCTCTATTATGCGCTGAACAAGCTGAATATTGAGGTGCGGAAGTTCTGAGTGTTAATCCAGTCAGCGCTAAAATTGCGATGGCGGGCGGAAAAACGCCTCCAGTGCGGAAAAGCTGATGGCCTGTTTTGAATACGAGAAGGTGCCATCACGACTCACCTCCTGGGCGGCCTCAATAAACGCGCCATAGGCATATCTCGCCAGCGAGGCGCCCACGCTGATACGCCGCACGCCAGCCTGTGACAGTTCATCAACGCTGTAGACGTTCCCAGGCAATCCCATCACCACATTGACCGGTTTAGTCACCGCGCTGCAGACGGTTTTAATCATTTTAAGGTCATGAATTCCGGGTGCGTAGAGGACATCCGCGCCTGCTTTTTCAAATGCCTGCAGCCTCAGAATAGTCGCATCGAGGTCCCGATATCCCCACATGAAATTCTCCGCGCGGGCGGTAATGACAAAATCAGGATCGCAGGCATCACGTGATTCCGCTGCCGCTGCAATTCTGTCGACCGCGAGGCCCATATCGAAGATAGGCTTTTCTGCATGGCCGGTATGATCCTCAAGGGAACAACCTGCTAGCCCGGCCGCCACGGCAATGTTAATGGTTTGCGCTGCGCTCTGCGGACTGTCGCCGATGCCTTTTTCAAGATCCGCAGATACCGGCAGGGAAGTCGCTTGGGCGATCGTCCGGCAATGGTCAATCATCTGTTGCCACGGCACCTGACCTTCAGGCATCCCCAGAGAAAAGGCCAGGCCAGCGCTGGTGGTGGCGAGCGCCGCGAACCCCATGCGCTCAAGTATTCTGGCGGTTCCCGCATCCCACGGATTGGGAATGACAAAGATAGTGCCGGAATCATGAAGAAGGCGAAATACGCTGCTTTTACTGCTCATAAACACGCTCCGGTACGTAAAAGTGATGGGGCTATCAGGCCGTCAGTCAGAAGTAAAAGCACTGTCTTATTTTGGTGCCCCACTGAAATTTCCCTGCATCATAATGATGCAGCCTGTCAGTGAATACGACGACGGTGACGTTTTTATCTCATTGATATTAAATGCAATAATCAATGGCATGCTTTATGCTTATCTTTGTGAGACTGACGATAACGGCATTCACTATTTCAGGCAAATCAAAGGGGGCTGGTTCCGTATAGGTGAAGTAACTATTGCCACGATCGGCTATTTAACAAGGAACAATGCTGATGCATAAACTCATAAAAAACTACGAAGCCGATGTCTATTTCGACGAGCTGATCGACCATGAGGGTAATCCCCGCCTTTCCGCACAGCGATTGATCCAATGCCTTGATTCACTGCCGCCAGATGAACTGGAAAAACGTCGACTGACGGCAGAAGCGACGATCCAGGAAATGGGCATTAGTTTTACGGTGTATACCGATAAAGGGAATATCGACAGGATCTGGCCATTCGATATTATTCCCCGCACCATTGATGCCAAAGACTGGGCAATCGCCGAAACCGGCCTGAAGCAGCGCCTTACCGCCCTGAACCGCTTTATCAATGACCTGTACAATGAACAACTGTGCATCAAAGATGGCATTATTCCCGAATATATCATTAAGGAATCGAAAAATTTCCGCCCCGAGTGTGTCGGCATGAAACCGCCGTATGGCGTATGGGCGCATATTTGCGGCACCGATTTAGTCCGGGATGAAACCGGGCAGTTCTACGTCCTGGAAGATAACCTGCGGGTTCCCTCCGGCGTCTCCTATATGCTGGAAAACCGCGCCATTACCAAGCGCGTCCTGCCTGAACTGTTTGAAAGTGACGATATCAAACCGATTGATGCCTATCCGGCACAGCTGCTGGAAACCCTGACGGCCCTGTCGCCGCGGCAGATTGAACGCCCGGAAATCGTGGTGCTGACCCCGGGGATTTATAATTCCGCCTATTTCGAGCATGCCTTCCTGGCCCAGCAAATGGGGGTTGAACTTGTGGAGGGGGCCGATCTGTTTGTCGGCGACGACGACTGCGTCTACACCAAAACGATCTATGGCCCGGAGCGGGTGGACGTCATTTACCGGCGCATTGACGATATGTTCCTCGACCCGGAAGTCTTCCATCCTGAGTCGATTCTCGGCGTGCCTGGCCTGATGCGGGCCTGGAAAGCCGGAAACGTGGCGCTGGCTAATGCGCCGGGTGCCGGAGTGGCGGACGACAAGGTGGTCTATGCGTATGTGCCGGACCTGATTCGTTACTATCTCGACGAAGAGCCGATTCTCCCGAATGTTGAAACCTTCCTCTGCCAGAACGATGACCACCGCGAATACGTACTGCAGAATCTGGATAAGCTGGTGGTGAAGCCGGCCAACGAATCCGGCGGTTATGGCATGCTGGTTGGGCCGCACTCGACCAAAAAAGAGCAGCAGATGTTTGCTGAACTGATCCAGGAAAATCCCCGCAATTATATTGCTCAGCCGACGCTGAAGCTCTCCACCGCACCGGCGCTCATCGCCAAAGATTATCTCGAGCCGCGCCACCTTGATTTACGCCCGTTTATTTTGCAAAGCAAAGAGACCTACGTGACCACCGGCGGCCTGACGCGGGTGGCGATGAAAAAAGGTTCGTTAGTTGTTAACTCATCGCAGGGCGGTGGCAGTAAGGATACCTGGATCGTGGAGAGCAAACGATAATGAACATGCTATCAAGAGTTGCGGCGCGCCTGTACTGGAGCGCGCGTTATCTGGAGCGCGTGGAGAATATCGCGCGGTTAGTCAGCGTGTATGATGATCTGCTTTACGATCTGCCACGCGATATCGCCGTCTCCTGGTATAACCTGATTGAAATTAACAGCGGCGTCGCTTTGTTTAGCCAGCGCTATAAGATTAAAGACGAACGCAATGTCCTGAAGTTTCTACTGGCCGACGAGAGCAACCCCGATTCGCTGCTGTCGTCATTAAAAATGGTCCGTGAAAATATCCGGACCAGCCGCGATGTGGTGCCGGGCGAAATGTGGGAGCTGATTAATGAGCTGGATCTTTACGCCAGACAGAATATCCGCCTGGGGATCAACCGCTCCGAACGGCATACTTACCTTAATACCGTTATTGAAGGCTGCCAGAAAATTATCGGTCTGCTGACCGGGTCGATGAGTCGCGATGCCGGTTGGCATTTTCTCAACATGGGGCGCTATCTCGAACGCGCCGATATGAATACGCGCATTCTGGACGCCGCGAACTCCTTGATGATGCAGGCGCGTGAGGAAGAGAGCATCAAGCTAGGCCAGGTGGTGTGGTCTAAGGTGCTCAAATCGCAAAGCGCCTATCTCAGCTTTCGCCGGGTGATGCGCTGTTCGATTAAAGGCTCGTTGGTGGTCACTTTGCTGCTCACCGATGGCCATTTTCCCCGCTCGCAGCGCTATTGCCTGCAGCAAATCAAGCTGGCCGCCGCTGAACTGCCGCGGGCCTCTGCCGTTGCCGATCACATCGACAGTCTTCTGCTTGCAACCCGCGGCGTCGATAATTCACACGATCTGAACCGCGAATTCAGCCAGTACCTTAATGAGGTTCAGCTTAGCCTGATCGCGCTTCATCACCTGATTACCGATAACTGGTTTCATTTCCTGCAAGGGGATGCCGTATGACCATCCGGGTTGCGATTCAACATACTACGACGTACGAGTTCGATCGTTTGATCAACGTGGCGCCGCATATATTGCGCCTGCGGCCTGCACCGCATTCACGTACCCATATTCATGGCTACTCCCTGAAGGTGACGCCCGAGGACCACTTCATTAACTGGCAGCAGGATCCGTTCGGCAATTATCAGGCGCGGCTGGTGTTTCCGGAAAAAATGAAACGCCTTGAGTTTGCCGTGGAGGTGATCGCGGATATGACCGTGATCAACCCCTTCGACTTCTTTATTGAAGAGTATGCCGAACATTTCCCCTTTGCTTATGATGCCTTGATGCAGGAAGAACTCGCGCCGTATCTGAAGATAACCGAGCAGAGTCCGGAACTGGATGCCTGGCTGGACAGCGTTGATTGCGAAGAAATGGTGCCCATCGTGACCTTCCTGGTGCAGCTCAATAGCCGGCTGGCCAACGAAATTGATTATGGTATTCGCCTGGAGCCTGGCGTGCAGACCTGCCAGGAAACCCTGATGTTGCAAAAAGGCTCGTGTCGGGATACTTCGTGGTTACTGGTGCAGATACTGCGGCATTTGGGGCTGGCAGCACGCTTTGCTTCCGGCTATCTGGTGCAGCTGACTGCCGATGTGAAGGCGCTCGACGGTCCGTCAGGCCCGGAACAGGACTTCACCGATCTGCACGCCTGGTGCGAAGTCTATCTTCCCGGTGCCGGTTGGGTGGGGCTGGATCCGACCAGCGGCCTGTTCGCCGGTGAAGGGCATATTCCTTTAGCCTGCACGGCCGACCCGCAGTCTGCGGCCCCGATTACCGGCGCAACCGACCCGTGCGAATGTGAATTTAGCTATACCAACATCGTCACCCGCATTCATGAAGATCCGCGAGTCACGCGGCCTTACAGCGAAGATGAATGGCAGAACATTAATGCGCTGGGACGCGCCGTTGACGTTGAGCTGCAGGCCAACGATGTCCGCCTGACCATGGGGGGCGAGCCGACGTTTATCTCCATCGATGATATGGATTCCCCACAGTGGAATACCGAAGCGCTGGGCAAGGACAAATTACGTCTCGCCAAAGATCTGTTGCTGAGGCTAAAAGCGCAGTTCAGTCACGGGGGATTACTGCACTATGGTCAGGGTAAGTGGTATCCGGGTGAGGAAGTCCCGCGCTGGGCGCTGGGGTGTTTCTGGCGCACCGACGGCGAGGCGCTGTGGCACGATCCGCAGCTTGCGGCCCGCGTCGATCGGGATTACGGTCACGACATCGCTGATGCGCAGCGCTTTGGCCAGACACTGTGTCGCCAGTTAGGCGTTGATACCGGTTTTCTGCAACCTGCCTATGAAGATGCGCTCTACTATCTGTGGCTGGAGCGCGGGCTACCGGAAGGGGCCGATCCGAGGAAGGCGAATCTCGATGATGACCTCGAACGGCGACGGTTGGCAGGTTTACTTAGCCGCGGGATAGAAAGCGCAACGGGCTACATTCTGCCCGTTGAGTTTGATGGCCAACAGTGGCGCAGTAGCAACTGGCCGATGCGTGGCGGGCTGATCACGCTGATCCCCGGAGACAGCGCCATGGGCTACCGCCTGCCGCTTAATTCGCTGCCGGCACTTACCGAGGACGATCGCGTCAGCGAACGCGATCCTTTCGAGCCGCGTGAACCGCTGCCTGTCTTTACGCTTGGGGAGACGGTGGCCGCTCCCGCTGCCCGGCAGGCCCAGCAGCAACAAAAACCGACCGCTAACGGCAGTCAGAGCGTGGTCCGCACCGCGCTGTGCCTCGAACCGCGCGAGGGCAAGCTTCATCTGTTCCTGCCGCCGGTCACTCATCTGGAGAATTATGTCGCCCTGATCCACGCGGTCGAAGCAACGGCCAGCGCGTTGCATCTCCCGGTGGTGATTGAAGGCTATGAACCGCCGAAAGATCCCCGCGTGCAGAAGCTGTTGCTGACGCCAGATCCTGGCGTTATCGAAGTCAATATTCACCCGGCCAGCCACTGGGACGAGCTGGTTCATAATATTGAAACGCTGTATGAGCAGGCGCACCAGACCCGACTGGGAGCCGAGAAGTTTATGCTTGATGGGCGCCACACCGGCACCGGGGGCGGTAACCACGTGACCCTGGGCGGCGTTACGCCCGCCGACAGCCCGGTACTGCGGCGTCCTGACTTGCTGCGCAGCCTGGTAACCTACTGGCAGCATCATCCCGGCCTGTCGTATTTATTTTCCGGAATGTTTATCGGCCCAACCAGCCAGGCGCCGCGCCCGGATGAAGGGCGCGATGAAGTCCTCTATGAAATGGAGATCGCCTTCCAGAATATGCCGGAAGGGCTGGTTGATACGCCATGGCTGGTGGACCGGCTGATGCGCAACCTGCTGGTGGATGTCACCGGGAATACCCATCGCTCAGAGTTTTGCATCGACAAACTGTACTCCGCGGGCAGCAGCAGCGGCCGTCTGGGGCTGCTGGAGTTTCGTGGCTTTGAAATGCCGCCTCACGCGCGCATGTCGCTGGTGCAATTGCTGCTGCTCCGCTGCCTGGTAGCGCGTTTCTGGAATGAGCCGTATCACAAGCCGCTGGTCCGTTGGGGCACCCAGCTGCATGATAAATTTATGTTGCCGCATTACGTCTGGCAGGACATCAAAGAGGTCGTGGATGACCTGCAGCGGCATGGCTATCCGTTCAAACTGGCGTGGCTGCTACCGTTTGAGGAGTTCCGTTTCCCGCATTATGGTCGCCAGCAAATTGATGATATTGAGCTGGAGCTTCGTTGGGCCATCGAGCCGTGGCACGTGCTGGGCGAGGAAGTGACGCTGTCCGGGACCTCACGCTATGTGGACTCTTCCGTTGAACGCATTCAGGTTCGCCTGTCGGGGATGACGGAAGGCCGCTATGTGCTGGCGTGCAACGGCCGCCGCGTGCCGCTGCGCTCGACCGGCAGGCAAGGGGAGATGGTCGGTGCGGTTCGTTATCGGGCCTGGGCACCGCCGTCGGCGCTGCACCCGACGCTGGGGGTGAATACGCCACTGGTGTTTGACTTGATCGATACCTGGAACGGGCTTTCCATTGGCGGCTGTAGCTATCGGGTCAGCCATCCCGGCGGGCGCAACTACGACACGCGGCCGGTTAACAGCAATGAAGCTGAGGCCCGGCGCGTCAACCGCTTCTGGGATCATGGCTTCACCCAGGGGGCGTTGATCCCTCCGCCGGCCTTCAGCGCGCTCAGGACATTCTATGAGCACGAACAGGTTCCACGCCCGATGGCTCCGCCTGCGGAAGAGCCTGGTGACGAATACCCGCATACGTTGGACCTTCGCAGGAAGTCTACTAGGATTTAGTTTTGAGCCGGGTAATCAGCATACATGACAGCTTCTTTTTCTGAATCAAGCGCGCCGGCCTGTGAGCCGGCCTCTTTCTCTGTCGGGAATGCGCCGACAGCCATCTATAACGAAGCCTGCGATCTGACCAATACCCTCCGCCCGCACTGGGCGGAGGTGATCAACAGCGTCAGCGAGATGGGCGTGGAGGGGATGGAAAACCGTCTTCGCCAGGCTCAGCGTATTTTGCGCGATGATGGCGCAACCTATAACCTCAATGGCGATCCGCTTTCGCCGAATGTCTGGGCGCTGGATATCATTCCGACGCTGCTGGCGGAAGAGGAGTGGTCAGCCGTGGAACGCGGGCTGGCGCAGCGTTCGCGACTGTTCGATCTGATGCTAAAAGATCTTTATGGTGAACAACGGTTGCTGAAAGACGGGATTATTCCGTCGGAAATTATCTTTTCTCACCCTGGTTTTCTGCGTCAATGCCATGGCATCCGCCTGCCGGGGGCGCACAATTTGATTTTCCATGCGGTCGATGTGGTGCGCGGTGGCGATGGTCAGTTTGTGGCGATTGGCGATCGGACCCAGGCGCCGAGCGGCACCGGCTACGTTCTGGAAAACCGTATTGCCGTTTCCCGTGTGCTGCCCTCACTGTTTCGCAACAGCCATGTGCGGCGGCTTTCCGGGTTCTTTCATGCGCTACGCCATACCCTGGCGAGTCTCGCCAGCCATAAAACCGATACCCCACGCATTGTCGTCCTGACGCCCGGAGCCTACAGCAGCACCTATTTTGAACATGCCTATCTGGCGAACTATCTCGGTTTTCAGCTGGTACAAGGCGGTGACCTGACCGTACGGAATGGCAGAGTATGGCTAAAATCCCTGAACGGTCTGTCGGAAGTTGATGTGATTCTGCGCCGGATGGATGACGCCTACTGCGACCAGACGGAACTGCGCGCTGACTCGCGACTGGGTGTGCCGGGGCTGCTTGAAGTGGTGCGCAACGGCAACGTGGTGCTGGCAAACCCGCTGGGCTCCGGGGTTCTTGAAGCACCGGCCCTGTTGGCGTTCCTCGCGGACATCAGCCAGTATTTACTTGGCGAACCGCTATCGATTCCCACGGTGAAAACCTGGTGGTGCGGGCGCGCGGAAGATCGCGATTTTGTGATTAGCCACCTTGAGCAGTTGATCATCAAACCGGCCTACCGCAGTTTTGACAGCAAAAGTATCTACGGCCATAGCCTCGATGCTGATAGCCGCAAACTGATTATTCAGCAGATTACCGCCAGCCCACACAACTACGTGGCACAGGCCTATGTCCCAGGCTCACACGTCCCGGTCTGGGATAATCAGCGCATTGAATATCGGCCCACTATCTTCCGGGCGTTTACCGTCGCCACGGCGCAAGGGTACTGCGTGATGCCTGGAACCCTGTCGCGGGTGGCCGAGTCGGCTGAGGAGTGTATTGTCAGCGATTTATCCGGCGCGCGCAGTAAAGATACGTGGATACTCGGGGAAAATGACGATACTACGCTGCCGCCGCTGATGGATTCTTTGCCGCGTGATGAGGGAAATTTGCCCAGCCGGGTGATCGAAAATCTGTTCTGGTTTGGCCGCTATGCGGAACGCGCGGAAATGAGCCTGCGCCTGATCCGTATTCTGTTCAAACAGCTCAACGGCGTTGAGTATTTTATGCCTGAAAGCCGCGACATTCTGTTGGGGGCATTATCTGCACTGACCGGAACGTTGCCTGAAAGCGATGCGCCTGACGATCTGAATCATGAACTCGCATCGCTGGTTTGCGACGGTCAGCGCACCGGCTCCATCAAGTTTAATATCCTTAATATGCTGGCCTGCGGCGAGCAGGTCAAAGAGATGCTTTCGGCCGATACACGGATTATTATCAATGAATTACGCGATTATATTCGTACCGTAGAGGTTGCTTATCAAGACGGGCTGCCGGAGCTGCCGGAAGAGTCACTGGATAATCTGGTCACCTCTTTGCTGGCGTTATCCGGGCTAAATCATGAGAGCATGCTGCGCGGTATGGACTGGCGATTCCAGGAAATTGGCCGGCGCGCCGAGCGGGCGCGTCTGACCGCCATTCTGCTGAAGCACACGCTCACCCCCGCGGTACCGGGTCTACAGCAACAGCAAATTCTGGAATCGGTGCTGATGAGCGTTGAGGCGCTGATTTCTTTCCGTCGCCGCTATCGCGGGCAGATGAATATCATTTCCGGCCTGGACTTATTAATGCTGGACGGGACGAACCCACGTTCGTTGATTTATCAGGTCGACCGGCTGCGCAAATACCTCCTCGATCTGCCGCGCCAGGAGGCCCAGACCTCCAGCCTGACGTCAGACCTGCGGCCGATCATTAAATCCCTGACGGATATTCAGCTTGCGGAGATCGATCTGCTGGCGCAGATCGATGAAAACAGCGGGCAACGTGAACAACTGGACGCCCTGATGACCCAGATAATCAGCCAGCTGGAGCAATTTACCACCTTGCTGAGCGACAAGTACTTCGATCATGCCGACGGGCCACAGCAACTGATTAACGCGCAGTGGAAGACTGACCTATGAAATATCGGGTTCGACACCTTACCAGGTACCAGTACAATTCGCCGGTGACGCTATGTTACAACATGACACACCTGTTGCCGCGTAATACCACCAGCCAGCGCTGTTTACAGCGTCGGATTACCGTCACGCCGATGCCGGTTTACCAGAACGAGGGAAGTGATTATTTTGGCAACCAGACCTTTTATTTTTCGATTCAGGTACCGCACGACACGCTCACCATTGAGATGGAGAGTGAGTTTGAGATCGATGAAATCCACCACGCAGATCTGCTGCATAGCCACGCGCTGACCTGCGGTGAGTATCGATACCTGCTGCATGCCTGCCCAACGCCAGACCTGCGCATGGCAAAAGAGTATGTGCTGGATTCCGGGTTAATCCGTCGTTCGGAACGGCTGGCCAGCTATGCGGCGGATCTGTTCCACGATGATACCCCGGTGCTGCAGGCCGCAATGGCGTTGACCCATCGTATTTTTACCGAGTTTACTTTCGACCCGGTGGCGACCAGCGTCAGCACGCCGCCCGAACAGGTCTTAGAAGAAAAACGCGGCGTCTGTCAGGACTTTGCCCATCTGGCAATTGCCTGCCTGCGTTCCGTCGGCTTACCTGCGCGTTATATCAGCGGCTATATCGAAACGCTGCCGCCAGAGGGGCAGGAAAAACTTGTCGGGACCGATGCGTCACATGCCTGGTTTGCCATTTTTATCCCTGATAGCGGCTGGCTGGAGTTTGATCCGACCAACGATCTTATGCCTCAAGGGCAACATATCGTGACCGCATGGGGCAGGGATTATGCCGATGTCACGCCATTACAGGGGGTGATTTTCGACGGCGGAGCCACGCTGGCGCTGGAAGTGGCGGTAGATGTGCAGCGCCAGGAAGCCAGCTGAGTGAAACCGCCCCTCAGCACTGAGGGGCGGTTTGCGTGCAGGTTTAGTGGATCACTTGAGACAGGAACGCCCGGGTACGTTCTGATTGAGGGTTGGAGAAGAACTCCTGCGGCGGCGCCTGTTCGACAATTTCGCCGCGGTCCATAAAGATCACCCGATCGGCCACCGTACGAGCAAAGCCCATTTCATGAGTGACGCACAGCATCGTCATGCCGTCTTCTGCCAGACCAATCATGGTATCGAGCACCTCTTTGACCATCTCCGGATCCAGCGCGGAGGTCGGCTCATCAAACAACATGATTTTGGGCTTCATGCACAAGGAACGAGCAATCGCCACGCGCTGCTGCTGGCCCCCGGAAAGCTGTCCTGGGAATTTATGTGCATGTTCCGCAATGCGGACACGTTGCAGATAGTGCATGGCCAGGGCTTCCGCTTCTTTGGTCGGCATCTTACGCACCCAGGTCGGCGCCAGGGTGCAGTTCTGCAACACGGTCAGGTGAGGGAAAAGGTTAAAGTGCTGGAAGACCATGCCGACTTCAGTTCGCACACGTTCAATGTTGCGGACATCATCGTTGAGATGAATGCCATCCACGACAATACGCCCTTGCTGGTGTTCTTCCAGGTGGTTGATGCAGCGGATGGTGGTCGATTTCCCCGAACCTGAAGGCCCGCAAAGGACAATGCGTTCGCGCGGCTTCACCTGCAGGTTTATATCTTTTAATACGTGAAACTGGCCGTACCATTTGTTCACATTTTCGAGCGAGATCATCATTGCGTCAGCAGAATTAGTCATTGTATGTGTCATGTAAAACCTCAGTGCGATTTACGCCCGGTGTGAAAGCGCTTTTCCAGATACTGGCTGTAGCGCGACATGCTAAAACAGAAAATCCAGTAGACCAGCGCGGCAAAAACATAGCCCTCTGTCGACATCCCCAACCAGGTGGGGTCAACCGTGGCCTGTTGTACGCTACTGAAAAGATCGAACAGGCCGATAATGATCACCAGGCTGGTGTCTTTAAACAGCGCAATAATGGTGTTGACCAACCCGGGGATGGTGAGCTTCAACGCCTGGGGGAGAATAACCAGCGCCTGGGTTTTCCAGTAGCCCAGCGCTAGCGATTCCGCCGCTTCATATTGCCCCTTGGGGAGCGCCTGCAGACCGCCGCGCACCACTTCGGCAATATAGGCCGACTGGAACAGGATCACCCCGACCAGGGCGCGTACCAGTTTATCGATAGTGGTCCCTTCGGCCATAAACAGCGGCAGCATCACCGATGACATAAACAGCACGGTAATCAGCGGCACGCCTCGCCAGAATTCGATAAAAATCACCGACAGCGTTCGCACCACCGGCATGGTTGAGCGCCGCCCCAACGCCAGCAAAATCCCCAGCGGCAACGCCCCGGCAATGCCCACAGAGGCGATAATCAACGTCAGCGTCAGGCCGCCCCATTGGCGGGTTTCGACGCGCTCGAGGCCGAAGAAACCGCCGTACATCAGGAACCAGACCACCAGCGGATAGGCCACCGCCCAGCAGGCGATATACCGGCCCCGACGCGGCATCGATTTGATAAACATCGGAACGATCGACAGCAGACCAATGACCAGCGCGAGGTTAATACGCCAGCGCAGTTCATGCGGATACAGCCCATACATAAACTGGCCAAAGCGGGCATGGATAAATACCCAGCAGGCGCCTTCTTTGGTGCAGTCGGCACGGGTGGTTCCCAACCAGTTCGCCTGGAAGACCAGCCAGTTCAACGCCGGTGGGATCACGCTCCAGATAATCCACAGGCATAGCAGGGTTAGCAGGGAGTTCGTCCAGCTGGAGAACAGGTTTTTACGTACCCAGGCCCAGGCTTTACTCGCCGGGTTGGTCGGCACTGGCGGTGTTTCATGTGTAGTAACAGACATAGTCATTCCGTTCTCTTAACGCTCGACCAGCGCGATTTTGCGGTTGTAGAGGTTCATCAGTAGCGAAATTATCAGACTGATAATCAGGTACACCGCCATGGTGATGGCAATGGTTTCGATCGCCTGACCGGTTTGATTCAGCACCGTACCGGCAAACAGCGAAACCATATCCGGGTAGCCGATTGCCGCCGCCAGTGAGGAGTTTTTCACAATGTTGAGATACTGACTGGTCAGCGGTGGAATGATGACCCGCATCGCTTGCGGGATGATCACCTGGCGCATGGTCACGGGATTCGGCAAGCCCAGCGAACGTGCCGCTTCACTTTGTCCGTGAGGGACCGACTGAATACCGGAACGGATCACCTCGGCAATAAACGACGAGGTGTAGATCGACAGCGCCAGCGTCAGCGAAGCCAGCTCCGGGATCATCACGAAACCACCGCGGAAGTTGAAGCCGCGCAGCTGTGGGACATCCCAGTGGGTGGCGGCGCCAAACAGCAGGTGGGCGGCCAGCGGGAAGACGATGATCATCCCGGCGGCCAACGGCCAGGTCCGCCGTGGCTGACCGGTTTTCAACTGATGCTGCCGGTTGTAATGGCGCAAGCCGATGCTGCCGGCGATAGCTAATCCGAGAGCAATGATGAATGGCCAACTGCCGGGCGCCCAGGTGGGCCAGGGGATGTAAAGCCCGCGGTTGCTGACAAAAGCCAGATCGAAGGCGCTTAATGCTTCTCGCGGGCCGGGTAAATTACGCAGCACGGCGAAATACCAGAAGAAAATCTGCAGCAACGGCGGGATGTTACGGAAGGTCTCGATATAGATAGTTGAAAGCCGACGCAGCAGCCAGTTATCCGACAGCCGCGCCAGACCGATAAAGAACCCGAGTACGGAGGCAAAAACAATACACAGCGCGGAAACCAGCAAGGTGTTGGTTAACCCTACGAGGAAGACGCGCGCGTAGGTATCACCCTCCGAGTAATCAATCAGATGCTGGACGATGCCGAACCCGGCGCTACGATCAAGAAAACCAAAACCGGAGGTGATACCGCGGTTGGCCAGGTTGATCACCGTGTTATGGATCAAATATCCCACGACAGCGAACACAGCCACAATGGCGGTTATCTGGTAAAGCCAGGCGCGAACCGTAGGATTACCGAACGAAAAATCCCTTTTTACGGTTGGGCGTTGCGACATGATGAAACCTCAATCAAAAAAGCGCATTGGGTACCGCAGGGTTGCGGTACCCGACTGGAAGGCAGAATTAACGTACCGGCGGTGCGTACTGGATGCCGCCCTGGTTCCAGAGCGCATTCTGGCCACGCGCGATTTTGAGAGCGCTGTCTTTGCCGACGTTGCGGTCAAAGCTTTCCTGGTAGTTACCGACCTGCTTGATGATGTTGAACGCCCATTTGTTGTCGAGCTTGAGGTCTTTGCCGAAGTCACCTTCCGCGCCCAGCAGGTGCGCGATATCCGGGTTGGACGGTTTCGCCGCAATTTGATCGACGTTTGCTGAGGTAATGCCCATTTCTTCCGCATTCAGCATGGCGTACAGCGACCATTTGACGATGGTGAACCAGTCGTCATCACCTCGGCGTACCACCGGGCCCAGCGGTTCTTTCGAAATCACTTCCGGCAGCACGATAAACTCATCCGGTTTGCCGAGCTTAATACGCAGTGCATACAGCTGAGACTGGTCGGAAGCCAGGGTATCGCAACGACCGCTGTCGAGGGCTTTAGCGGACTCATCAGAGCGGTCGAAGGTCACCGGGGTGTATTGCATCTTGTTGGCTTTGAAGTAATCCGCCACGTTCAGCTCGGTATCCGTACCGGCCTGGATACAGACGGTGGCTCCATCCAGCTCTTTCGCGCTTTTGAGGCCCGCTTTTTGGTGGGTCAGGAAGCCGATCCCGTCATAATAGTTGACCCCGGCGAACAAGAATCCCATCCCGCCATCGCGAGACGACGTCCAGGTGGTATTGCGGGACAAAATGTCCACTTCGCCAGATTGCAGCGCGGTGAAACGCTCTTTTGCCGTCAGCGGGGTGTATTTGACCTTGCTGGCGTCACCAAACACCGCCGCCGCCGTCGCCCGACAGAGATCCACATCAATACCGGTGAATTTGCCGCTCGCATCGGCATAGGAGAAGCCCGGCAAACCATCACTGATACCGCACTGAACAAACCCTTTTTTCTTAATTGCATCCAACGTGGTGCCAGCATGCGCTTGCTGCGCGACAGCGAACAGAGACGCGGCGGCAACCAGAGTGGAGAGCATCATTTTTTTCATAAAGCATCCTGTATGGAGAAATCGTGTTGTTATGTGGTTGTGTGTGCATTTAACCGTACGTTTTTTTTACTGTGTCGGTCTGCCACGTCGATAAAGGCAATTTTGATGCCATCTTTTTATCTTGATGAAACATATAGACATATTTATTTATCCGCGGAGGTACCCAGAAAGTTATGGATATTCCCGAGCACCAAAAAGGAACAATACGAGCCGTTATTGTCGAAAAAGGTGCAAGCGTTTCACAAAAACAAAGCACGGCGTGGAGACGGTCAGCGCAGCGTTGTGTTGATGGCCGCAACGGCGCCAGGGCCTGTACCTCGCGGCTTTGAGGAATATTTGTGCAAGAGAAGGGGGAAGGTATCGCCCACAGGCAGAAGGGCGGAAAAGTAAAATCCACACACTATGTGATGCAACTATAGCCAGCATGATGACGATAACTGTTTCATCCTGGCATCATTCGATTTCTGTATTTTGGCAGCGCAAATAATTCAGGGAATATCGCTAATACCAGGATAATGTTGATCGGGTTTATAAATTCTATTTTGCGGTTTTCTTTGTACCTCCAGGGGAGTGAATCTATGCCTGTAAACGTGGGGATCTATATTTTCGATAATGTTGAAGTGCTCGATTTCGCCGGGCCTTATGAGGTCTTTACCTGTGCTTCCAGGGTGCATCGGGGAGAGCCGGCATTGTTTAATGTCTTCACGATCGGTGAAACGCAGGACACCATCCATGCACGCGCCGGCCTGAAGCTGACCCCGGAAGTGACAATTGACAACCATCCGCCAATCGACTGCCTGATCGTTCCCGGAGGCGTTGTGGATGCAGAGCTGAAAAAGGAGTCGGTCATTGCGTGGATCCGCCAGCAGTCCTTCACCACGACCATCACCGCATCGGTATGCACGGGGGCATTTTTACTCGCGAAGGCTGGTTTGTTGACCGACAAGTCGGCCACCACCCATTGGGAGGATATCGTCGATCTGCGGACCATGTTCCCGCAGCTAGATGTAAAAGAGGGTGTGCGCTGGGTCGATGAAGGGCAGATTGTCTCTTCCGCCGGTATCTCTGCGGGTATTGATATGTGCCTGCATTTAGTTGAACGCCTGGCTGACAGAACACTGGCAGAACGGACCGCGAGACAGTTGGCGTTTGACTGGACCGAGAATAGCGCAGGGGCGTGAGGTGTTGAAGAGAACGAAAGATGCGCCTGCAGGCGCATTTTTTTGTTGTATGCCCCCCATCGGAGATGGCGAACAGTCATTACGTTATTTTCTGGAAGTTTAACTTTCTGCCGTTTCGTTAAAAAGCATAATGTTCTTAAAAATAAAAACGCGCAGCTTTAATGATCGAATAAATAAGCATTTTAAGACATTCATCCACATCATGTGAATTTCTCTTTGTAATGTTTTAGCGTTGTTTTCATAATAATCATCGAGTTGATTTTCTAATGTTAAGTCAACCTCGGTGCTAACATTTGAATATTACCTGGAATAGTTGATTGATAAAATACGGGCAGAATATAAGCTAGTAAAACATCAAATTTGCAGCCCGCCAGATATTCTGGCTCGATCATCATTGCAACCAGCAATGTAAGTTACTTGTCTGTCTTCATACTGCGCGTTTGATGTTAACTCATTGGCTATTAATATGTAATCAATCACAAGGCAATCACTTGCTTTGTCCCGTGTCATGGTATGGTGATTGCAATCATTTAATATTCCCTGGAGATAAGTCATGCATTCTGAAGATCTTAAAGAAAAAACACTTGCCTGGTTTAACTACATTACCAGCCCTGCAAATAACGAAGATATATTTATGCGAAGTTCACAGGATATACTTGTTATGAATCCTGCGATCGCAGCTGCAACGCAAGAATATATCGATGGAAATATTCGCGATAGTCAGCTATTCAACACAACATCGTCAGCGCCACAAACGATGTTTGATGGCCTGCAAACCATTGTAAACCTTTGCCGTGTGCAATCAGGTTATAATGCACTTGATCCTAATGGAACCGGGAGTAAAGCTTATTTTACGAAATTTACTCAGAACATAGCAAATGTTCCTTGTCTGACGTTGTTGAGTGCTGAAACAAAAAATATTAAACAACAAAGCCATAATGCAGATGAGCTCGTCAACTCATTTGTCGATGCTTTTTATGGGCTTACACAAAGCGACCAGTCTAAGATTAAGTCATCCGTAACCTCGTTAGTTAAAGCAGCCCTAAGCTATGCAAACGAAGAACAGAAATCATCAAATTTCACGCAAAATATTTTGCAAACTGGTGATGATCAGGTGATATTCACGTTGTATGCTAGTACATTTGAAATTTCTTCGACCAAAAGTAAAGGTGTTATATCATTTAAATCTGAATACTCATTACAGCAGGCGTTATATAGCCTTTCCCGCGCCAGTTGGGAGCGAGTGAAAGATATGTTTGCTGAACAAGAGAAAACCACTATGGAACAGTGGTTAAATGATATGAAAACACCACAGAAAAGTGGCAGTACAGTAAAAGTATTATGTTTAGAATGATATGTGTTTAAATTAAAACGCTGCAATTTATTGCAGCGTTTTCTTTTGATTATCAGGCGCTAAAATGTAATCCAATGGGGGTTGAAATGCGTGTTTACTATAGATATTTGTGTCTGTGGTTTGTGTTGTTATTAACGTCTTGTTCAACAGGCTATCACCAATTAACTCAATTGCCGGTTACAATAGATAATTGTGAAGTTGGATGCCCGACCGGTGGCAGTGTGCAAACATTAGTTCGCGAAAGCTATACCCTGAACAATAATAGCGACAGTAAATTTGCTAATTGGGTGGCGTATAAAATAACTAAAGCCAGTCAGGCAAGCGGACGGCCACGAGACTGGAAACAGGATCCTGCATTACCCCAAGCTGATACGCTACCCCCAGATGCCTATATAAATGCAAATGCGCTTCTTGGGGTAGATCGCGGACACCAGGCGCCATTGGCTGGATTGGGGGGCGCGTCAGACTGGCAATCCCTTAATTATCTGTCGAATATTACACCACAAAAATCGGACCTCAATCAGGGAGCATGGGTAAGGTTAGAAGCTAAAGAACGCGAATTGGCCAACCGAAGTGATGTTACTGCAGTTTATTCAGTAACGGGGCCTCTTTTCGAAAGGCATATTGCGACGTTACCTGCGGATCCTTCGGTTGAGATTCCAAGTGCTTACTGGAAGATTATTTTTATCGGCGTCAGTCCTGATAAAGGGCAGTATGCGGCTTTTCTGATGGATCAAACTACGCCGAAAAGCGCCAACTTTTGTGATTACCAGGTGACCGTGGATCTGATTGAGAGCAAAACAAATCCGAAACTGACGATTTGGTCCTCGTTACCAGCAAACGTCTCAGCCTTGATCAAAGCGACGAAAGGAACTTTAGCTAACGAGATGGGGTGCTCTGTAAGCACATCAATATGAATAATGTTTATCAGGCAAGGTCCTCCTGTCATCCTGAGTATTGCACGTCTTGTTCAAGGTTTGATGCAGCCTGGATAGGGTTATCCAGATTACCGTTGGCGGAGATATGGTTATAATTCAGCGTCCACGCCAGAGACGGGGCTAGTTTCATACTGAACTGCGCGCCATAGCTGGTGCTGTTCACCTCGCCAGGCGTTATGGGTTGAATAATATAATGTGCGCAGGCTGCCGCTGATGCTACCGCAGGTAAAGAATTCGGTGAGTGAACCAGCGACGCTGGATTTACAGTCCGTGGTTAAGGGGATTGTGGCGTGGCCGGTCTGAATGAATATCCCTTGGGAAATGAGCAACGCACCCAACGTTAGTCCACGATTCATGGTTTTACTTTTCATTGAGATCACCCAGTTAAATATCACTTCAATTTTGGGAAGAAAAATACCTGCCATAAAAATGGCAGGTAATACCACCTTGTTTTTATTTTGTAGGGCGGCCAGTAAGGCTCTGGTATTTATTTATCGTGTAAGGACAATGGGTTACTGTCTAACACTAGCTGGTCGCGCTGCGCCCAGCCTCGCAGCTTGCCGGGGTTAAGCAAGCCATCCGGGTCGATATATTTTTTGACGGCGACGACGTCAGAACGAATCACACCCTGCTTACCATCTTCAACCTGATAAACATGTGGGTTATTAATTTTTACGTCATTTTCACGAAATATCTGCATGATTTCATTTAGCCGCTCTTCGGTCGAATAGCGAACTAACTGCAGGCCGCTGGCGGTAATATTGCCATCATTATCGCGCAGGAATTCAATATGCGAGATGACTTCGCCTGAAAATCGCTGCTCCATTTGCAAAATTTGCTGCGGGAAGTTCTGATAATTAAACGCCGTCTGTAAATAGGTCAGCGTATTGTCGACTTTCAGCGCATGTAAGGTGGTGTGGTTCCAACAGTATTCCATTAATGAGGCATTGCGCTCCCGGGCTTCGTCGCCGTGCTGTCGGATGGCATTTTCCCCTTTATGTTTCAGCACCAGTCCGGGACAGAATCCTTCACTCTCCTCGGCGATAACGCTGATGACCGCGTGCTGCCCGGCCCGATAATGCTCCTTGAGATGGCTAAAATAGTCCGGGATCGGCGCGGCAAACAATGCAAGCTGGCGCTTGACGAAACCGGGTGAACGGAGGCACTCGTTGGCATAATTCAGGGCGTCGGCGAAGTTGTCAAACACGTCCAGGCGTTCGATCCAGCGGTGCGTGGGGGCCAGCGCCAGCTCGACTTCAAGGATAATACCGTTACTGCCGTAGGCGTGGTGCAGCAGCAGCGCCTGCGGTGCCGGAATGGTCAACACTCGGGGAGCGGCCTCTACGGTCATGACTTTTACGCTGAGCACGTTACCGGGCGCCGCCAGTGGACCGTAGTTAATGGAGCCGATACCGCCAAAACCGCCACAGTAGAGACCGCCTAAGCTGGCCAGGCGGAAGGTTGATGGCATGCAGCGCAGCTCCCATCCTGTCGGACGGGTAACGGCTTCAATGTCCGCCAGGCGAATGCCGGCCTGAGCGCGCACCGTGCCGTTGTTGAGCTCGCAGATTTGATTCAACGCGGTCATATCTACCAGTATGCCGCCCTCCAGCGGCACCAGTTGGCCATAATTACCGGTAGCGCTGCCACGCAGGATAATCGGCAATTGCTGCTGTACGCAGGCGGCAACCAGGTGCCGTAGCTCTTCTTCGTTACGCGGACGGACAACGGCATCCGCCTGTTTTCCTTCCAGCTGTTGGTTGAGCACCGGGCTGAACCAGTGAAAATCGCGGGAAAGACGTTTAATCTTCGCCGGGTGTAAGGTCCACTCCAGCTCCGGCAAAGCCTGCTGTATCAGCGCGACTGCATGTTGACGTTGC
Organism: Klebsiella sp. B345; assembly: GCF_051131735.1. Taxonomy (NCBI): domain Bacteria; kingdom Pseudomonadati; phylum Pseudomonadota; class Gammaproteobacteria; order Enterobacterales; family Enterobacteriaceae; genus Klebsiella; species Klebsiella sp. B345. The sequence continues at coordinate 468,128 of NZ_CP180443.1, read as the reverse complement.
TCGCGAGTCATCATTTTTCTACCTGTTCAATTAGTGAGATTGCACCGCTTCGCTTTCATGCCATGCGCTGAGCGCCAGGCGCGACACCCAGGACATCACCCCAAACAGCGCAATACCGGCGAGGGAAATCAACAGCAGAGCGGCAAACATCAGTGGAATGTCCAACTGGTAGCCCGCCTGCAGGATCTGATAGGCCAGGCCGGTATTGGTTCCGCCGGTACCGGCAACAAACTCCGCAACCACCGCGCCGATCAGCGACAGGCCACTGGAAATGCGCAGGGCGCCGAAGAAATAGGGCAGCGCGGAGGGAATGCGCAGTCGCACCAGGGTTTGCAAACGGCTGGCGTGATTCAGCCTGAAATAGCTCAATAGTCCAGGCGATACGCTGCGTAATCCCTGGGTGGTATTGGAGATAATCGGGAATACCGCCATCAGGGTTGCGCACACCACCAACGAGAGGGTGGCATCTTTCACCCAAATAATGATCAGGGGCGCGATAGCGACAATTGGCGTGACCTGCAAAAAGACGATGTACGGGAACAGCGCGGTTTCAACAAAACGGTTCTGCACCAGGATAAACGCGACAGCCGTGCCGATAACGATCGACAGGAGAAACGATATCAGGGTGATCTTCAGCGTGAACAGTAATGACAGCAGCAGCGGTGTCAGATGCGTCCACAGGCTTTCCACCATCACCAGAGGGGAAGGCACCAGAAATTGCGGGATGCGAAAATAGCTGACCGCTCCCTGCCATAGCAAGATCACCAGCACTGCGACGATGGTCGGATAGAGAATTTTGAGAAAAAGTGGACGATTAACCCACGGTTTTGCGTTTGCGGTCTTCATATTATGGCTCCATACCGGATTGGCTAGCCTGCAAGAGACTGTCCTGCAACTGCCTGGCGTAATGGGAAAATGCCGGGCTGACACGGAAGTCCTCATTGCGCGGGAACGGCTCTCTGATGGTGATATCTTCGACGACCCGGCCTGGGCGCGCCGCCATCATAATCACCCGCTGGGAGAGGAACACCGCTTCATGAATCGAATGGGTGACGAAGACTACCGTCAGGTTTTGTTCCTGCCAGAGGCGCAGAAGATCGCTGTCGAGCTTGTTACGCGTAATTTCATCCAGCGCGCCGAAGGGTTCATCCATCAGCAGCAATTTTGGCCGCGTCACCAGGCCACGAGCGATAGAGACGCGCATCTGCATGCCGCCGGAGAGCTCGCGCGGCAGGACGTTGGCAAACTTGCCAAGCCCCACCAACTCGAGCGCTTCGCTAACCCGGGTGTTAGCTTCAGCTCGCGGGACACCAGCAAGATCCAGAGGCAACCGGACGTTGTTGTGGACGCTGCTCCATGGCATCAACGTGGCTTCCTGGAAGACAAAAGAGAGCGGAGCCTGGGCCTTTTCCCGGCTGTCACGGCGCCATAGCATCAGCTTGCCGTCACTGGGTTCCACCAGACCGGCCACCATTTTCAGCAGCGTGCTCTTACCGCAGCCGGAAGGCCCGAGCAGGGTAATAAACTCCCCCTGATTGATGGTCAGATTGACAGGCAGCAGCGCCCGGGTACCGTTGCTGTAAATCTTCTCCGCCGAGAGGACTTCAATAGCAGGCGCCGCAGGTGCCTGAACAAAGCGGTTGTCGCTCATCACGGTGAGTTTGGGCGCGGTATTCATGGCATGACTCCGGCATCTTTGACCATATCCAGGGTATAGGTCTGCTCAAAAGGCACTTTGCTGGCGTCGATCAGTTTGTTTTTCACCAACATATCCCAGGTTTTTTTCAGCCGCGGCTGCGTGATGATACCTATACCACTGGTCATGGCATCGCCGCCGGTGACCAGCTGATATTTCTTCATCTGGGCAATACCAAAAGCAATTTGCTCGGCACCCATTTGCGGATTCGCTTTGCTAATCAACATATTTCCGGCACTGGGATCCTGAAGATAGCTTTTCCATCCTTCCATTGAGGCTTTGACAAAGGCGGCTACGGCGGCCGGGCGTTTCTTGATGGTGTCGGTCATACAGATAATCGAGTTGCCGTAGGGAGGGTAGCCCCAGTCGCTGAGCGGATAAACGTAGAACGGTTTTCCCCCTTTGGCGACAGAGAACGGCTCTGAAGTCACGTAGCCCTGCTGCACCAGATTTTTGTCCGCCAGGAATGGCTGGACGTTAAAGGTATAGGGGCGGACTTTGGTGTTGCCCAACCCCAGTTCGCTTTTCGCCCATGGCCAGAAGGAGGTATAAGCTTCGGTGGCGAGCAGAAAGGTTTTATCCTTTAATTGCGCAGGATTCTCTACTTTGTCATGAGTGATAAATACCGTTGGCGAGTGCTGAAAAACGGTGGCCACGGTGACGGCGTGTACGCCGGCCTGCCAGGTCTCCAGTGCCTGGCCATTATCGCCGAGGGTGCAATCCGCCTGACCCGCCGCCATCAACTGCATCACGTTGATCTGCGGGCCTCCCATTTTAATATCGACATCGAGACCGGCGTTTTTATACAGCCCCTGGGCCTGGGCCTGATAGAAGCCGCCATGTTCCGCCTGGGCATACCAGTTAGTGAGAAAGGTAAACTTTTCCGCAGCAAAGCCGGATGTAGAGGTGGCGATGGCCGCAAGGGTGAACATCGTGTAAGCCGGTGTACGCATATTTTTCATCAGAGTTCCTTTTACTCAGCAACGGAAGAAGAGGGCGTGGACTGCACGAAGCCGTTCCAGTGGTGTTTTCCCCAGCTCGGCTCGTGCCGCACGACCCAGTCCATGTGATGGATTTCGCGAATCGCTTGCGCCCAGCTGTTGGCCAGCGATTCGAGGAGCTCCTGGCCCTGTTCTGCCGTCGCAGGGGTCGGATCGCCGATAACTCCGCTGGGGCTAAAATCGATGGAGGCCCAGGCTGCCGCAGGGCGGCCTTTTGACAGCGTCGGACAGGGGAACTCCGGCGGGAAGCTGGCCACCGCATGCTCCATATGGACGCACTCTGGCGCGAGGGCCAGCATCAGCGCTGTTTCGCTATGGCCCGCGTGCATCGCCATTTTCTGTTCCTGAGGGCTGAGAAACTGTTTTTCACTATTGGGGACGTTGAACACGTCGTGGGGGATGATGATCATATCCCCGTGGCGCAGGCGCATTTCCCTGGAAGCCATTTGCAGGACCTGAGGCTGTCCGCCGTGACCGTTGATCATCAGTAGCTTGCGAAAGCCCGCACGATACAGCGATTCAGCTATCTCAAGGAGGGTGTGCAGAAGCGTATCGCCGCTCAGGGTCAAGGTGCCGGGAAAATGCAGATGCTCGTCGGACTTACCGTAAGTAATCGGCGGGATAGCGTAGGCTGGAATATCCGCCGGTAGCCGCGCGAGGGCATGGCCCGCGATGCCGGATGAAATGACACTGTCCACGGAACAGGGCAGATGCGGACCGTGTTGTTCAATTGCTCCCGTGGGGAGCACAATCACCGTATTATTTTTGTCTGGCAGGGCGGCAATCGCCGTCCAGCTCAGAAAAGGGAGAAAGCGCTCTGCAGGAATATAACCGTTGATCATCGCTGTGCCTCTGGATCGAAAATTATTGGGGTAACCAGACCGTTGCTTCAACTTCAATCAGTACCGTGGCGTCGGGCAACATTTCACTGACCTGCACTACGGTAGAAACCGGCGGTTGTTGAGGGTAAAAAAGCTTTCTTACCCGGCTGTAATAGGGGAAATGGTCAAGGTTGCGAAAATACTGAACCAGCTTGATGACGTCGCTCATCTGCCCTCCAGCGGACTCCACCGTGTGGCGAATGCTCTCCAGCACGTACCAGCTTTGTGCCAGAATCGGCCCCTGTTTCGCATCCGTAGAAAACTCGCCCGTTTCCCCCAGCAGTTCCCGTACCGCTTCTGGAACATCCTGAAAGCCGTTGACGATGGTGCCGCTTAGCGGATTGACCGGGATAATGCCGGAGAGAAAAATAAAATCACCGGCTCTGCGCCAGGCGGCATACTGCGCCAACGGAGCACCTGCACCTGCTTCAAGACTCATACGTCATCTCCTGTTGCCACACCCGTTGGTGGGTTAACCTGCCGTGGTTAATCACCAGACGAGCGGCACTGTTTAAAGGCCAGGTAACCCTGTCGCTACCCGGGAAAATCACCAGACTGGCTGCGTTGCCGACGGCGAATGGCGTTGCGTCTTCCGGCGCACCCGTTAACGCCGCCCGGTCGCAGATCAGCCGGGACTGACGGTCGAATACGTCGCTGAGCTGGGCGCTGAACAGGCCGCAGGCCAGAGTATCCAGCGGGTCATAGCTTCCCGCCGGGCAGAAAGCGTCCTGGACATTGTCACAGCCGAGCAACGTTGCCACGCCACAGGCGCTGGCCTCCTGTAGCAGCGTGATCCCCCGCTGGCGTGGCGTGCGGCCAGTCACCGCATCCTGGAGTAGCAGGTTGGTCATCGGCAGGGCGATAAGGGTGACGCCATGTGTTGCCATCTGGCACAGGATCCGCGCAGCCAGCTCTTCACTGCCGGAAGCCAGAGCACAGCCATGGCTGCAGCAGATATGTCCCGGAAAAGGGTCACGAGCGAGACGCTCCGCCAGCCATGCCAGTCCGCGGGGATAGTCACTGAGCTCTTCATCAATATGCAGATCCAGATCCAGCTGCCAGCGGGCCGCGCTGCACAGCAGATTTTCCATGGCAGCCGGATCCCAGTTAGAGGAGTGGACAAAACCACCGAGTAAGCAGCCCTTGCCGCTGTCGGCCACCGCTTGCGCAATGGTTTGTGCCGCCACCGGGTCGGCAAACAGTTCCAGAGGCACCAGCGCCACCCGCTCAACGCTGATGTCGGGATGGTCCAGACGGGCGATTTGGTACCATGCCTCAGGCGCGGAGGTGGTAAACCAGTCGATATGGGTGCGCAAATGACTGACGCCATTGGCCGCTGCTCTGGCCAACGCTGCGGACGCGCGGCGTTGAATATCCGCCTGGGTCCAGTGCCGGCGATCGTCGTGCATGGCGCGGATAGCGGCCAGCAGACCGGGCTCCTTTGGACGGCAGCGCTCTATGGTATAGGTCTTATCCAGATGGGCGTGGGGTTCGATAAGGCTAGGTAGCGCCAGCGCGCCGCCGAGATCCCATAAGGTGTGATTCAGTGGGTCAAAGGGGGCTATAGTCGCGATTTTTCCGTCGGTAAAGGTCAGATCCGCCGTCAGTGGCGTACCGTTGAGTTGCGTCGGCCAACTCGCAGGAAGTGCCCAGGCCGGGAGACGGACGTTGCTAACGCCGGCAAGCGGTGCGCGAAGAGAGGGGGTCTGCATCGTCACTCTCCTCACAGGTCCAGAACCAGAACCGGCGTTTTCGAACGCGAACAACACAGGGTGATCTGACTGTTTCCGGCTTTTTCTTCCGCCGTCAGGACCGTATCCCGGTGTTCAGGAATGCCGTCGATAACGTCGGTAATACAGGAGCCGCAGATCCCTTGCTCGCAGGAGAGCATGACTTCTACCCGGGCGTTCATTAATACCTGGGCGATAGTTTGTTCCGGTGCAACCAGCAGGCGTTCACCCGTCGATGCAAGCTGAATATAAAAACTTTTGTTCTCCGGCTCATTATCCGGAATAGCGCGGGTGAAACGTTCAAAAGATAATTGTGATATCGGCCAGGAATGTATTTCCATAATATCCTGTAGCCGCTTAATAAAACCGTCCGGGCCGCAGGCAATCACTGCCGTGTCGTCTTTTGGTTGTGTTAAGCAGGCGGGGATTCGATGGCGCAAAGAGTCGCCCTCATCGCTGCAATGAATAACGATCTTTCCCGCCATTGAGAGCATCTCCAGCCGCGCGGTAAAAGCCACGTGCTGAGCGCCAGAGACATAATAATGAATTTCAAAATCAATCTGTTGCCGTGCTATCTCTTCAGCCATCGCTAGCAATGGAGTGATGCCGATGCCGCCGGCCAGCAGCAGATAACGCCCGGCAGCGGGCAGCGGGAAATGATTACGCGGGCGGGAAACAGAAAGTCGATCCCCCGCGTTAAGCTCATGGTGCAGATAGTGCGAGCCGCCGCAAGAAATATCCCCTAGCTTAACGCAAACTTCATAATACTCGCGGTGGTCAGGCATCCCACAGAGGGAGTACTGCCGTGGGCCAATGCCTGGGATCATAATATCGATGTGGGATCCTGCCGAATATTCCGGGAATAGTTTTCCGGCTTCCGGAATTAATTTTAAGGATAAATTGCCAAGCCCATTAGGGCTTATTGCTTCCACCGATACAGGGATCAGATCGCCGTCTTTCATTAACGTTTACCATCCACATTAAGCTGTCTGCTGTGCCGCGAGGAGCCACGAAAGGGGGATCTCCCTCAGCCGTTGGCGGGCCGTCGTGCGAGTTTATCGGTGAAACGATCGTTTCTCCGTTATAAATGCTACGGTATTGTGATAAAACTGTTGCGTCCAGAGCTTTGATTCGCACAACCCGTTGCAAAAAAGAGAGCACCCAGACGATGTTTGCATTCTCCCGTTTTCTGCTTTATTTCACGGAAGTGGCCCGCCATGGGTCGTTTCGTAAAGCCTCAGAGGCGCTGCATGTTTCAGCGTCTTCCATCGACCGTCAAATTTTGCGCGTCGAAAATGAGCTGGCGATGCCGTTGTTTGAACGCCATCCGACGGGGCTACGCCTGACGGCTGCCGGGGAGTTACTTCTGCACGCCGCTAACAACTGGAAAAAGGACTTTACCCGGGTATGCGAGCAACTGGATGACCTGCGAGGACTGCGACGCGGACATGTGCGCATCGCCACTATTGATGCCATTAACCGGCATTTTTTTTCCGCGATGTTGAAAGAGGTTCATAACCAGTATCCCAACATTTCTTTTACATTATCCACCATGAACAATATCAACATCCAGGAGGCGCTAATCTCGGGTGAGGCGGATTTCGGCATCATGCTTAACCCCCAAAGCTCCCGCGAACTGCAGGTACGAGCCTTTGCCGAGATGAATATTGGGATCGTGGTTCCCAAAGGCCACCCGCTGGAAGATCGCAGCTCCGTACGGTTTAGTCAGTGTATCGAATACCCGTTTATCCTTCCTTGCGCGCCGTTGATGATCAGCTCACCGGTGGAGGCGCTGGTGAACATCAGCGGTAATGAGGTCAAGGAAGTCGCTGTTTCTAATAACATTCACATGATAAGAACCCTGATAAAAGAGCAGATGGGGATCGGCATTTTGTGTCGACTGGATATTCTGGATGAGATTCAGTCCGGCCAGCTGGCGTTTATTCCGTTAACCGATCCGCAGCTTAAACCCTTTACCCTGGCACTGTGTGTATCCCCCGCCAGGCAGCTGTCGCTTGCTGCTTCCATGATGCTCCAGCAGCTGGAAATCCTCTTCAGTCAAATTTGACCGACAAGCACTAAAACAAGCCATTAACGCACTAAAATAGTGCGTTTTTGTGTTGATGAATCAAAGGTTGCATAACGGTGAACCACCGGCATTGCACAATGCTGGCGAGGATGCCAGGCAAGGATAGATGTCGATAATAATTGGCATCGTTTTTGTATAGCTGAACATGAGTATAAGCGGTCAGTACGGTTCTCCGTGCGGGACATTGCTCAGTAACCATTTCGCGGTTCAATGTTGACCGGGGTGGGAGGCTGAGTCGTTGTCCGCTCGTCCTCTTTCCCGGCGTTATGAGGAGAGGGGCAATGAAAATAGGTTCGCGCATTCCCTGGAGCTACCGTATGTTGGGCATCGTTGCCCTCAGCGGTTTGTCTCTGACCGTTCAGGCCGAGGATAAAATTGTGCTACTGACTTCCTGGTACGCCCAGGCGGAACAAGGTGGCTATTACCAGGCTCAGGCGACGGGGATCTACAAAAAATACGGTCTGGATGTCGACATCCAGTCTGGCGGCCCCCAGGTTAACGGTATGCAATTGCTGTTATCAAAACGGGCTGATGTCATTATTGGCTACGACTTGCAGCTACTGGAAGGCATCCAGCGGGGATTCCAGGCCAAAGCCATTGCCGCACCCTTTCAATACGACCCCCAAGGACTGCTGACCCACGCCGATGTCACCTCGCTGGAGGGCCTGAAAGGGAAAACCATTCTGGTATCCAGCTCCGGTCAGGCGACGTGGTGGCCGTGGCTGAAGGGGCAATATCAACTGAATGATGCCCAGGCCCGACCCTATACCTTCAATATTCAGCCTTTTGTGGCGGATGAGAATCTCGCCCAGCAGGCCTACGTCAGTTCTGAGGTTTTCCAGGTGCAAAAAGCAGGGGTGAAATCAAACTTCTTCCTGTTTTCCGAACACGGCTATCCCCCCTACGGCGGCATTCTGATTGCCCGCCCGGAAACCATTGCTGAACGTAATGCGGCAATGGCGAAGTTCGTGCGTGCGTCGATGGAGGGGTGGGTCAGTTATTTGAATAATCCTGCCCCGGGAAACACCTTGATAAAAAAAGAAAACCCTAACATGACCGACGATCTTCTGGCCTGGGGCGTCGCGCAAATCCGTCAGCATCACCTGATTGATGGCGGCGACGCCGCTACCGCGGGATGGGGAACAATGACGGAAGCACGTTGGCACAAAACCCGTGATTTTATGGTCAGCGCCAACTTGTTGAATGCCGCTACCGACTGGAAGCAGGCCTATACCACCGAATTTGTGCAGGATATGCAGGTAAAACCCTGAGGAGCGACCCATGTCATTATTAATTAAAAATGCGCATGCCATCTTGAGTGGCCTCCCGGGGGACGATGCCCGGCTGACCGGTCCGGATATCCGTATCCGTAATGGCGTCATCACCGCAATCGGTTCGCTAGCGGCCCTGCCGGAGGAACGACAGATCGACGCCCGGGATTGTGTCATCTACCCGGCGTGGGTGAATACGCATCACCATCTTTTTCAGTCACTGTTGAAGGGAGAGCCTCAGGGATTGAACCAGAGTCTGACGGCATGGCTGAGCGCCACGCCTTACCGCTTTCGCGCGGCATTCGATGAACACACGTTTCGTCTGGCGGTGCGCATTGGCCTGGTTGAGCTGCTGCGATCGGGCTGCGCCACCGTCGCGGATCATAACTATTTATACTGGCCAGATATGCCATTTGATACGTCGGAGATTGTATTTAACGAAGGCGAAGCGCTTGGTATGCGGATTGTTCTATGTCGTGGGGGCGCGACCCAGGGGCGGGCCGTTGAGCAGGATCTACCGGTCGCGCTGCGTCCTGAAACCTTCGATGGCTATATGACGGATATTGAACGACTGGTCAAACGCTATCACGACCCTGGAACGGGGTCCCTGCGGCGGGTGGTGATGGCGCCTACCACCGTGCTGCATTCCGCGCCGGGTGTCCAGTTGCGGGAGATGGCCAAACTGGCCCGTCATTTGGGAATTCGGCTGCACAGCCATTTGTCGGAAACCGTGGATTATCTGGATGTCGCGCGCAATAAATTCGCCATGACTCCGGTCCAGTTCTGTGCTGAACACGACTGGCTGGGGAATGATGTGTGGTTTGCCCATCTGGTGAAATTACTGCCGGAAGAGATCGCGCTGTTAGGGCAAACCGGCACCGGCATTGCCCATTGTCCGCAAAGCAACGGGCGGCTGGGAAGCGGGATTGCCGATCTGCTGGCGCTGGAAAAGGCAGGGGTACCGGTATCGTTAGGGGTGGACGGCGCCGCATCCAATGAAGCGGCGGATATGCAAAGCGAAGCCCATGCCGCATGGTTGCTGCAACGGGCGCGTAAAGGCATGCAGGCGCAGCCGCGCTATGCCGGCGGCACCTTTGAGGGCGGCGGCGATGCGGTTACGGTGGAAGATGTGGTGCGTTGGGGAAGCGCTGGTGGTGCGCAGATCCTCGGTTTGCAGCAATGCGGTTCCATCGGTGTTGGGATGCAGGCGGATTTAGCGATTTATCGTCTGGACGACCCGCGTTACTTCGGGCTACACGATATCGCGATAGGGCCGGTAGCCTGCGGTGGTCGGGCCTCCCTGAAAGCATTGCTGCTCAATGGCCGGCCGATCGTAGAGGATGATGTGATTCCAGGTCTGGATCTTGAGGTCATGCGTCACCAGGCGCAGGCGGCGGTACAAACCTTACAACAGCGTGCTGCTGTTTGAACCCAATACAGGACAATCATGATGACGCATTCTATTCAGAATCAGGGCTACGCATTGCAGGAACTGGAAAAAGAAGCGCTGATGGGCGCGCCTGGCGAAGAAACGTTTACTCGCGAGGTCCGCTGCATCGATCTCTCAAATTTTGAGGAAAGGAAAAGTGAAATTGCCGATCGGCTGTGGGAGGCCGCAGTGGAGATTGGCTTCTTCCAGGTGAGCCATCATGGCATTCCTCTGGAAGATATCCACCAGGCGTTCCGTATGACCGAGACGTTTTTCGCACTTCCCGATGAGGTAAAGGGGCAGTATCCGCTATCCCGTAATGCCGGTTGGGAAAGCAAAGCACAGGTACGGCCGTCGACGAAGACGCCGGACCAAAAAGAGTCGTATCAGATTACCCGTCCGCTGATGACCGGGTTGTGGCCTAGCGACCAGGAACTGCCTGCATTCAGAAAGACGATGCTGACATTTGAATCGCAGTGTTGGCAGTTGGGGATGAAGCTGCTGTCTTGTTTTGCTTTAAAGCTGGGGTTTACAGAGTCATTTTTTTCCGCGGCTCACAATCCGGAAAGTGAAACTTACCAAAGTACATTGCGCATGCTGCACTACTACGCTTCTGGTCAGGCCCAGCAGGGGATGTGGCGTGCCGGCGCCCATACGGATTTTGACTGCCTGACACTGTTATTTCAACGCGCGGGACAAGGCGGACTGCAGGTGTGTCCTGGGAAAGATCGTGAGAGTCAACAGTGGACCAGTATCGAGCCACGGGAAGAGGTGATCACCTGTAATATCGGCGATATGCTGATGCGCTGGAGCGATGACCAGCTGCCTTCTAACTTCCACCGGGTGAGAAGCCCGCTTGCGCATGAGTACCAGGGGCCGCGCTATAGCCTGGCATTTTTCTGTCAGGCCAATAAAGATGTCGAGATCCTTGGGCCGCAGGCGAAGTACCCGCCGATAACCGCGGAGGCGTATCTGCAACAGCGCATTCAGGCCAACTTTGCCAAAGGATAGCTTCGTTCTGGGTGCTGCATCTCTTTTGTCATCTATACCTGTCATACTGCAGAAAAAATCCACGCTTCGGCGTGGATTTATGCTTCTTGACGGTTATCCTGCCATTCATTCAAGAGTTAATTGCCGACACTTGTAAAGCAAATGCTGCATTAATGATTTTAGTGTTTTTATCTTGTAATCAGGGTGATGAAATGCCGCTCAGGTTGTTCGTACCTCGAGTAATGACGAATTAGAATATACTCGTATTTTCGCGGATAATATGATTCATATGGAAAATTTATGTTTACGATAAAACCAAAAGCGGATAGTATCGCTATTGATTCTATCGTGCGCCAGAGTTTAATTTGTACTATTTAGTTGGAAAGTGCATTAATAACATAAGTACACTATTTTTTTTAGCACGTGTGACTTTGTTAAAAGTGGGAGTGGTTTTAATATTTTATTTATTGCAGTGGATGTGAAATTGTGGCTGCAACTTCTGTCTGTCATTAAAAGATAATCCTCCAAATATTCAAAATATAAAGTTAAGACATTATGCGATATTTTATTCAATATTCTGTATTCTATGACCCTTTACAGGGTGTCCTACGCTCTGCAACAAATGACGAAGATTGTGTGCAACTAACCAGAACCGCCTCGGAACTATTAATTACATTGCTTGATCACAGAGATGTCATGTCGCGTGATGCCGTACTGGAAAAAGTTTGGGGTAGTCACGGCGGCGCGGGTAGTCATAATAATCTCAACCAGTATCTCAGTATTTTACGCCGGGCGTTTCGGCAATATGGTCTTGATGATATTATCCTCACTATCCCTCGTGTCGGGATCCAACTTAATCCAGATATCAATGTGGAGAGGATTTATGATGGAAACAACACTCAGCTAAATCATAGTGCAAATAGAATCACGATTGATAGCTTTTCAACCTCTCCCGAACACCAACCGACGTTATCCCAGCATAAAAAACAAACATCGCGAAGTGGGTATTTTAGCGTCTATTTCAAATACATCGTTCCTGGTGCGTTGTTACTCTCATTATCAGCATTCATGCTAATCTATATCCTCTACGAACATCAGTTTTTAGCCAGTCCCTTTATCAGTTCTTTGCCGGTGGCAGGGTGTAGAGTTAATGCATTAGAAGACGTCAGTGAACAAGCAAAGGCGATAATTTCCGGCGATTTTCTCCGGGTCAAAGACGGGCTTGCCTTACATTGCGATACGCAACATCAGTTTATGTTTTACTATGATGCCCGAATTAATGATTCAGGCCTGGGAAAGACACTGCTCGCACAATGTACGGCTCGTGGAAGTAATCCAAACGGTTTTTGCAATAATTATTTCTTCTATAACTGGAGGTAGAATGGCGCGTAAAGAGATCTCATTTCTTTGGTTTTCCACGATGGTATTTGCCGTGGCCTGCGTATTCTTCTCCTGGCATTTTTTTCATCAAAAAAACGACAGTTTTCACTGTTCTGGCAACTTAGCTATATACAATGATAATGCCTCTCAACCCATTTTACGGGGGAAGTTGTATCTGTCGCTGGAACCCGAGGGTAAAGGGCATATCCGAATGGATGGCGAATCGTTATCGTCAGAAGGCACTGCGACCTTGCATAGGTTTATTTTCTTTAATTATCAATCAGTTCATGCCTCTGTGGGAATGGATTTCATTCTTGATGCTTATCATATTGTGCTGGCGCCAGCTGATAGCTCTGGTGATAAAGAGTTTATGAGTCTGGTCAACATGATAAGCCATGGTTCTGAACAATTGAGAATTCGTGTACGTATGATTAATCCTCGGACCAGTCTGATCAGTTCAGTCAGCTCACCTTTCCTTGTGTGCACCTCGCAGTAAGCAAATCGAGTGACGTTATTAGCGAGTTTATGTCCTTGCTGGTGGCAGGATTATTGATTTCATTACCCCACCAATGCAGAGTGTTTCACTGAAAAACACCTTAAAACACATTAATATCTGAATTATTAACTAAATAATCGAATAAGATAAGTTTATTATTTTGTTCTGTGTTTTTCTGCAACATAATCTACGGCATGGGTTTGAGAATAATCCTGGTCAGGTTTAGAGGTTGTGCGCCACGGTTTGTTCTTGCAGAAGACGTTAGACTGGGAGGCCGTCAATGAACTATATAATGTCTGATGATGGTTTTTTTTCCTTCGGTGTTGCATCAGTTTTTAACAGCGCTGGTGAGGATATCATTGCAGTACCTTTTGATCCTAAGTTATGGCAGCAGCAGTTGGATACTGTTGAGCGTGGAGACGTACTTCTGCTTGCCATTGACTGTATGCAAATTGTACGACAGATACTTCAATATCTTTCCGTAAGAGAAATTAAAGTTTGCTTATTTGTTAATAATGCCTGTGGCTATGAGTATTTCACCGGACATAATGGAATGGTCTCCAGAAATATTCCTCCCTTAATGACGATTGCAGCAGTGCATCGGGCGGTGAAGCAAAATGCGCTGCAGCGCATCACAGAAAAATTGACACCGTCTGAGCGGCTTATTATGGATAATCTTTCAAATGGTTTTTCGGTGTCAATAATTGCCAGAAATTTAAACGTCACAGAGAAAAATGTCTACAGGCACAAAACCAAAGCCATGCATCGCATGGGTATTTGTAAGCTCAGGAGTAAGGCGGTTGTTATCTATAGCTGCATCCGTCAGCATGAACCTGTAAGTAATTAGCATGTAATTTTATCGGTAGTAAAGTGTTGTTTTGCCATCTTGTTTATTCTGTTTGTCTGCAACTTTTAATGGTGATAAAAGGTGGTTGTTTGCGTGAGATGTAACTCGGCTAAGTATTATCAATAATGGAGTGTTATGATATGAAAATGAAACTTGTTATGATTTCTGCGGCGGTAACCACCGCTTTAATGGCTTCATCAGCTATTGCCGCTGATGGTACTATTTACTTTGAAGGGGCATTAGCAGCAAACACCTGTGATATTACTGTTGACGGAAAAAATACACCGGCAACGGTTACTTTACCAACGGTCACTGCTTCTAAACTTCTTGGCATAGGTGCCACCACAGGTGACACTCTGTTTAAAATCGTGTTGACGAACTGTACCGGGGTAAGTGAAACCTCAACGGCAGCTGCATTTTTTGAAAATGGCTCAACTGTTGATTATGACACCTTCAACCTTATTAATACCGCGGACAGTGGCGATGAAGCTAAAAATGTTCAGCTTCAGCTGTTGGATGCTGTCAATCAATCGCCAATTAATATTGGCTTTAGCAACCAGCAAGCGAACTCTACTCGTCACGATATTTCGTCTGCCGGAGCGGAATTGCCGTATACCGTGCGCTATTTTTCTTTGGGATCGGCAGCGCCTGGAATTGTCCAAAGCCAGGTTAACTTCAGCATTGATTATGAGTAATTATCTTATCTGGTGAAATGAAAATACGGCAGCATTTTTGCTGCCGTTCAGGATGGTAGCTTATGATGAAAAGGAATTTACTCCCGGGGCTGGCAATCATATTGGTGGCCAGTGTGGCTTTGCCAGCAAATAGCGCGGTGGTGATTACGGGGACTCGCGTTATTTATCCTGCATTGGAAAAAGAAGTTACGGTGAAAATGAATAATAACGGTACGTCGCCGGTGTTAGTTCAGTCCTGGATCGACAGCGGGGATCGTAATTCTACGCCTGAGAGTGCAAAAGCACCGTTTTTTATTACCCCGCCGGTAAACCGGGTAAATGCCGGGCGTGGCCAGGTGCTACGTATTCGCTACACCGGTGAAACGTTACCCCAGGATAAAGAATCACTGTTTTTCCTGAACGTCCTTGAAGTCCCGCCGAAGGTCAAAAATGCCGAGGGTCAGAATACGCTGCATATGGCATTCCGCTCGCGCCTGAAGCTCTTTTTCCGGCCTGCAGGTCTGGTGGGGAGCTCGGCAGATGCGCCAGGGAAGGTCGTCTGGACCCGTTCCGGAGACCGCATCTCAGCCAAAAATCCGACACCTTTTCATATCAACGTGGCGTTTTTTACTGAGGATGAAAAAGGTGAATCCTCGATAGGCGAGGGCGGAACCGTCAAACCTGGGGACGTCCGTACTTTTACGCTCAACAAGTCCGCCAGTCAATTCTATCCGGTCATCATCAATGACTATGGCGCGATGAAGGTTATCAAGCCTGCTAAGAAGTAAATAACGGACGTTGTCTGGTTTTTGCCAGGCGAGTTATGACGGAAGAAAGGGAGCATTTTCATGTCTGACAGGCTGGCACTGAGACCTGTTGCTGCGGCAATTGCCCTGCTTGCAGGTCCACTTTGCGCAGAAGAGGTGGAGTTTAATACCTCTTTTATGAGTCCTGGCAGCCATAAGAAAATGGATATTACGCGTTATGAACGTGGGCTGGCAGTACCTGGGGTCTACCGGGTCAGAGTTCTGGTCAATGGCGTTTCTCAGGGTACTCATGATGTCACCGTATTAAACGAAACAGCCGATCTACAGAGCGGCCAGATCTGTTTGAGCCTGCAAACCGTCAACCTGATAGGCTTCGATCAGGAGAAACTGGAGCCCAGTGCCCGAGATCTTCTGCGCAACGCTCAGTCCGACGCCTGTTTACCGCTCAAACAGATCGCCCCTCAGGCCGTGCTGACGTTTGAAGCCGGTGAACAGCTGGATATCGATATCCCGGGCGTGTACTTGCAACGAAATCCTCGCGGCTACGTTAACCCTCAACAATGGGATCGAGGCATTACCGCCGGGTTGCTGAGCTATAACACCAATTACTATAGCTCGCAGAGCCGTGGGCAAAATGTGAATAGCGCCTGGGCAGGACTTTCTAGTGGCCTGAACCTGGCCGGCTGGTTGCTGCGCCACAATGGTAGCTGGAACTGGAGTAACGAAGCAGGCAGTCGTTACCAGTCGCTTGAAACCTACGTGCAGCGCGATATCCCCGATTTACAGGGCCGCTTGACGTTAGGCGATACCAGCACACCCGGCGATCTCTTCGATACCCAGTCATTTCGCGGTCTGCGCTTGTCTAATGAAGAGTTGATGCGACCCAGTTCGCAGCGTGGCTACGCACCGCTGATCCGTGGTAATGCGCGTACCAATGCCAGGGTGCAGGTCAAGCAGCAGGATCGTCTGCTGTATGAAACGACCGTCCCGCCGGGTGAATTTGAGATTAACGATCTTTACCCGACAGGATACGGTGGCGAACTGGACGTTATCGTTCTTGAAGCTGATGGCACTTCTCAGCGCCAGACTATCCCTTTTGCACCTACCAGTAATCTGCTACGACCGGGTATGAATAACTACAGCCTGACGTTGGGGAAGCTGAGACAAGGCTGGGTCAGTAACGAACCCGTTCTGGGTGAGCTGACATGGCAGCGGGGTTTGAACAACTTCCTGACGGGATATGTGGGCTTTCAGGGTAATGAGCATTACCAGAGTGGTCAAATTGGCACCGCGTTGGGGACGGCTATCGGCGCGGTTTCTCTGGATGTTACGCACGCCAACGCCACTTTTGAACAGCCACTGGATGGCCGTAAGGCGATGAATGGGCAGAGCTATCAGCTGAAATTTAGTCAATATATTAAGCAAACCAACAGCCAAATCGGCGTTGCGGCATACCGTTTTTCGACCGATCGTTATATTGATTACATGACGGCCATGCAAACCCGGGAGCAACAGAGTCATGGTGATGACTTTTATAGCATCCAGAGACCGAAAAGCCGTCTTGGGATCACCGCGAGTCAGACGCTTCCTGAGGGATGGGGGAGTTTCTACCTCAGTGGCTGGCAGCAAAATTACTGGAATTCGGCGCACAACGACCGACAGTATCAGCTTGGCTATAACAACCGTTTGGGTAACCTGAGTTATGGCATCAGCGCCAGTCGTACTCGAAATGGCGACAATGACTTTGAGAACCGCTATACGCTCAGCCTGAGCATTCCGCTGGGCCGCAAAAGCCTGTTCCGGCAGATGTCGGTCAATATGAACCATGAGCCAGGAGGGGTTCTGCGCGAACAGGTGAATCTGAGTGGTTCAGGGCTCAATGATAATTCGCTCAGCTATAACCTGTCTGGCTCTCATTCGAATAAGGACGGCACGCCTTCCGTATCTGCAAGTACGTCTTTGCGCACGATGAACACCACTTTGCAGGCTTCTGCGGGCACGGGTAAGCACTACCATAACTATTCGGTAGGCATGAATGGTGCCGCAATTGTCCATAACGGCGGCATCACCCTGACGCCATACAGTGGCGACACTCAGGCGTTGGTCGAGGCAAAAGGGGCGGATGGTGCGAGCGTGAGCGGCTACCCGGGCGTTCGGGTGGATGGCTCAGGTTATGCGATAGTGCCATACCTTAACGCCTATCAAATGAATGAAATCAGCATCGACCCTAAAGGATTGTCAGACGATATTGAGCTGGATGACACCAGCCAGAAAGTGGCTCCCTACAGCGGTGCAGTGGTGAAACTACGTTTCAACACTACGCATGGGCGACCTGTGATGATCCACTTACAGGGTAATGATAACGTGCCCTTTGGCGCGGATGTTCTGGATGAACAGCAAAATATCGTGGGCGTGGTCGGTCAAGGAAAACGTGCATTTGTCCGGCTTGGTGCGGCATCCGGGTCGCTTGTTGTTCGCTGGGGCGGCGAGGCGAATCAGCGTTGTTATGCTGCATACCAGGTTCCAGAAAAAAGCTCAGAGCTCACCACATTGGCGACGGTCTGTCGTCCAGGAAAGCCGAATAATTAAGGATGAAGAATGGCTATTTTACGCTTAGTAATCGCTTTGCTGCTCGGTATCTGTTCGACAAGCGCCCAGGCGACGGGGTGCTATAGCGCCCTCGGTACTATCGAGGATAGAACGGCCTCGTTGGGGAATATTACTATTTCCGTACCTCCGGATATGCCCGTTGGCAGCGAAATCTATCGCATCCGGGTCGCCAGCCCGGGTGACGTCGGTGATGCGGGGATTACCTGCAGCGCAGCGGAGAGTTTTTATTGGGGGTTTGATTATGCAGATACGTCGTATCCTGAATCCTCCGGCTCAAGCCCTTATGGCGGTCGCATGTATGGAACCAATCTGCCGGGCGTCAGCGTGGTCTACCTGGCGAGCAAAGGTTTTCCTTATCAGTACACACCGGGGATATATTCAGAATTGCTCATGAAGAATAATCCACTGGCGATCGAGTTTGTGTTAATCAAAACGGGTGATGTTCAGCCTGGGGTGGTTAATGGGACCAGCCTACCTACTGCGGCGTTCTCAGGTGGCCAGAGTGGCGACATGCACGAGTTCCTCAAGTACCGGCTGAATGGGCAGGTTTTGGTTACCGTACCAACGTGTCAGATTGAGTCACCTGAAAAGATTGTACAGATGGGCAGTCATGTTATTGGTGGTACGTTTACCAGAGTAGGCTCGACGACTGCCTGGCAGGATGCAAGTATCAGGCTGATCAACTGTCCAACTTTTTTCGGCAGCCGCGGTAGCCCGGCAGGGCTGACTTCCTACGGTGTTGCTCCTGTGAATCCCAATATCTGGGCGCTCTCTTTTCAACCGGTTTTTGGCACCCTCGATGATGCGCAGGGGATTATCAAACTCGATGACTCGGGAGTAGACGACGCGAGCGGGGTGGGGATCCAGCTCGCCACTGCGCAGAATGAGTCATCATTTATTAATTTTACCGCTGAGCTTAGCGGAGATTTTCCGCAGGATGGTATGGCTTCTATGACCATCCCGATTTTTGCTCGCTATATCCAGATGGAAAACCAGGTTACCCCCGGGCGGGCGGATAGCAGCATCATTTATACCCTTGAATACCGCTAGAAGCCTTTGCCTTTAATCTTTCTATTTCTATTTTTACCGCGGAGCCATACTGTACTGTCACTATCACCTCAGTAGTGTTAAGGAGTGTCTTAATGATGGTTATTCAGGATAAAGGGGCGCTTGACTCCATTGACTGGTCGGTACTGGCAGAGTTAATCGCCGCCGGCGGTCTGGGTCAACGCGATACGACGCTGCTTGAACAGGCCTTTCGCCACAGCACTTTCTGCTGGTTTGGTTTTCACAACGGGCAGCTAGTTGCTGTGGCCAGAGCGATTAGCGATCTGACCTGGTGCAGCTATCTGGCCGATGTGGTCGTGGCGCCGAGCCTGCAGGGGCAAGGTTATGGCCGGCAGTTAATGCAGCAAATATGCAACGCGTTATTACCCTATGGTAAAATTTTTATTTATTCCGTGGCGGATAAAACCGGGTTTTACCAGCATCACGGATTTGAACTACTGACAACGGGTATGGTTTGTTCAAGCCAGCAGGGTATAGATAAAATGCGTGAGCAGGGTTATATCCTGTGACTAATCGGACAGCGTCAGCAACCGGTTGGTGCTTCGATGCTATGTACTACTAACAGGATGATTCAGTGAAGAACAAAACAATGCCTTTCGTGATGACATGCTTACTGCTTGCTGCAGCATTACCTGCATATGCAAAACAACTGCAGTCCCTTTTTTCACCTGAAACGCATGTCCTGTGCGATAAGTATATTTGTGCTACGGCTAGCGACGGCGTTTCTCGTGCTATGACCGAGAAACATCTGGGTAAGCAAGCAGCAAAACGACTGAGTTCACAGGGGAAGTTTGATCCGACCTCGTTTACCTTTACCGGCGGGACGTTCTGCGACATTAAGGAAAAGTTGTGTCGTGAGGATCGATATTATGGGGCAGATGGCAGACGCAGCGGTGCGGTTTCTGAAAAATATACCCGCTTACTTTTCGGGAAATAATATCTACCGGGGGGGAGGGTCGGGTGGGCGCCATTAACATTGACCTGGCGGCGCCTGATATCGGGTCCTGAACGATAATACCGATGCGCCGGATGTGGTTTTTTGAAAAAAATGAGGTGGACCAGCAAGAACGCTGAAAAATAAACAGTCTGTTTATTTTATGGCTGGCTACCGTTTATCCGTTAGAATTAGCCGTCATCTTCCTTGCCAGGTGTTGATGACGGTATGTTATAAATACATTATGGCTGTTCGATTACATCGAACGACTGCATTCCTCATGGTTGTTGCGCCTTATTCTATTATAAATATAAGGTTGCATCTGTGCGCCTAACTTACAGGAAAGTTCATTTCTGAGTAGATAGATAGCCTTATCACTGACTTTTAGCGCATGGGAAACATCTTTTATGCTCATACCTTCCAGTAGGTGGAAAATCATCTGTTGCTCACGCAGGGTGAAACGGAAATCTTTACACTGCCTTTTTTTGTCATGATTAATTGTTGCGGCACAGTGCATTAAAAACACGCTCATCTGCTCCTTAACTATTTTCGGGCTCTTATCACCGAAAATATGCAGGAATGATGTCTGGTCCGGGTTATACATATCGACAAAGAACAGGACATTAGTCAACATGATACGTTTTGAGTCCTGCCATTTAGCGGGTAGAATAATGTCTTGCTCAAACTTTTTGCTACGGGCACTGTAGATATCAAAAAACCTTAGCGAAAACGGAATGAAATCAATGTATTTATCTATTAAATGGAATGGAATTCCCTCGCCGATATCATTGAGCAGGCTGGATACTTGCAATGACTCCTCAAAAATTGCATTGATAGCGATACCATCATAAACATTTTTGGTGAGATAGATAAATTTATAGCGCAAATTTGATGCATTGAAGCTGAGCATGTTTAATTTCCTTATTATTTATTAATAATATTTCCCACGCCGTAATCATCAACCCAGTTAAATGACACTAATCGGGCCCCCAAAGTAGAATTGTTTTTCAAAGGGATACGTATTGATGCATTAGGCAATATCATTCCATTGTCAGGGATGTCTTTTATGCGTTGACCATCATTTAACGTGATATCCAGTAATGTAAAATGCAATGGCGTTGGGTTGGCGATTTCAATGCAATAATGACTTCCGCATTTCACGGTCGAATATGTCAATCTCTTCACTTCGCTTTCAGGGCTGAGTTTAGCAACGGTGGCAGGCCGATAAAATATTTTTATGCGCGTACGAAAAGCGACCTGCAATAAGTTATCATTCCTATTTTCTTTTGCATTTGGCTTTGGTGGGACCTCCAGCACATTCAGCCAAAACAATGATTCTTTGTCCGCCGGCAATATAGCTGAGCCGCCAACAAACTGGAGTCGTACTTTTCGTGCTTCTTGTGCATTCAGCCTGAACACCGGCGGTTGAATGAGAAAGGGCATTTTTATATTTTCAGGCCTCTCCAGAACATCATCGTGGTCGGTCCATAATTGCATTAACACTGCACCACTGCCCTCATTTTTGACGCTAAATGTTACCTCGCGCTCACTTTCGTTCAATATGAGTCGAGTGTAATTGATGTACGTGGCTGACCTGACCGCCGGGCAGTAGGTAAACCATAATACAATAAATGCCAGAGCGAATTTAATCATGGTGTCAGTTCCAGTCAAACAGCATCATTTATAACTCAACGTAAAGGTTGCCGCCCCGGTAATGGTCCCGGAAGATACCGTGTTATCCGTTTGATATAACCCGGCACGTAATGGAACCGTATACGTGGCATTGTTCTTTGTTGAATCATAATCAGCCAGTAAATAAGATGTGTTAAATGATAACGGGATGTTCTGGTCATTTAATAATTGAATGCCCACGCCGCTCGCGCTTGTGGCCTGCGTTGTGTTTAAAGCAAACACGCCCATTGAGTTATCGATAATCGCTGTTGTCGGCGTAAATAAATAACTAATGCTGGCTAATCCCGCCGGACATTGCGTAAACACCAGATCAAAATCAGTCCTCGCGGTGGTGTAGCCTACGCCGGTAAATTCGCTACGACTGACCGGTGGCAAATTAACCGTGACATCTGAGGTTGTACAGGTTCCCCCGGTGGTGGAGATATTTAAACCGCCAGATTTAAACTCGGCAATCATGTAAGTCCCGCTACCGGCAAAGCTTGAACCCCCATAGGTTTGATAATGACGCATATAGATAGGATCGAAAATACCCGTTGTTCCGGCCGTTAAAGTTGTTGCCGTTTTTACAAATCGAATCTGCACGTCTACGCCGATATTCCAGGTCGGGTTATTGCTGTCATAACTGACATTATAGGAAGGGCCCGGAGTTTCATACATGCCAGGTATCGTGCCGGTCAGTGGGAACCAGTCGCTGGTTTGCCCCTTAATGGTATAGCGCCAGCGCAGAATATAACCCAGTCCGATTTTTACCACCGTGTTATAAATTGTATAGGTTTGCCCATCAACCTGGGTGCTTCCATTCGCGGCGTAGGGCGGATCGCCTTGTGCGGTCATCGCCACGGTATATCCCTGGTAGGAGGTCACATGTTTACATGTCCACGCCGTTGGGTTAGAGGATGTCAGCCATCCGCCTAATAAATCGCCCACCTGAGCATCTTTACCGACTTCCACTGTGGCGGAGTTGAAATATTGATAGTAGCCGTTAGTCCGCTCGCAGTTCACCCAGGTTCCGTCTGCTTTAGCATAACCACACAGCCCGACAAATGTGAGTAAACACAAGGCTACTACGCGTATTATTTTTTTCATATTCCTGTGCTCCCTTTATTGGCAGACCGCATTAATCAGTGGCATATCATTTATTGATGTCGTCCGTTTCTGCGGTAAATGATAATGAAATGAACAGCGCTGACTGCCGTTATTGCCCCATTGGACATATAACCGGCCCGATTCATTTTTCACGCGTACAAAACCCTGACCACCCTGAGTGATATATCCAACATTATTGTCGGTCTCATCGAAAATAGAGGAGCCGAAAGGCAAAACCTCGCCACTATGATTGATATTCAGAAGCGCGGAGTGGCCGGTATCAGTCTTATATTTCATTAAGACCACTGCACCCGCCGTTGGTACGCTATTCTGGCTGGTAACATCCAGTGAGACATCGTTTGAGAGGCCTTTGGGGTCAAGCTCTATGGTATTCTGGCGATATGGCGTCAGGTAGGGGACGGCCGCCTTGCCGCTGTTATCAAGACGCAAGCTGTTATTGCTGGTAATCTTCGCGCCACCGGCATTTTCAGCCTCAATGACGGCCATCGTATCGCCCATGATCGGCGTCAGGACAATGCCATTACGCCAGGCAATCGCGCCACCCGACATATTCATACTGTATTGCTGATAGCCATTACCCGCAGAAAAACTCCCACCTACCGTGCTCCACGGCGATGTCCAGTTACCGCTGACGCCACCCGTATTTTTGTCGGCACTGTCTTTATAATGATCAACGCTGGCGAATGCGTTGTAGTTAAATTGACGATCGCTACCTAGCGTGCCGGCAATGGAGTTCTGTAGGCCACGATGATCGCGTTCCTGAACATAGGTGGAGCTCAGATAGGCCGTGTGCGCGCTTTCACCCAGCGGTAATGAGATACCGACGGCAATTTTATTGTCCCATTTACCGGTGTCCAGATCGCGGCTCCGGTTAGCGTTGACGTTGAGAGTAAACCATTTAAAACCGTTGCTATAGCCTATCTGATATTCGGTATCTTGCCCGTTTCTGTTCCAGTAGTCCTGGGTACTGGCGCTGATATTAAAGCTACCCCAGGTATCCGAAATATTTTGTGCGGCACTCAGCTGAATGCGATTTTTTCGGTTAATGCTACTACTGTAATAACCGCTATGGGAACGCTGCTGGGAATCCCGCAATAGCATTGCGTCATTCATATCATAGTAGCCAGAACTTGAATAACGATAGCTCGCGAGGGTGATGTTGGTATTGGTGACGGGTAGTATCTTGGCAAACGATAAACGAATACTTTGCCCTTCGGCACTGGCCTCGTCATACAGTTTCGTTCGTGCATGTGCAATATCTGCCGATATTGCGCCAACGCCGGTATTCAGGGCGACCCCGACAACCGCCGACTGATAATCTTCCCCTCCCAACAGACCGGTATAACCAGTTATGAGGTTGGTAAAACCATGACGCAATGTTCCCATCATGATTTCAGGTTCTTCATTGATTGTTGTGTTGTGGTAGCGGCCACCCATCACGGAATAACGCGTGGTCCCCGGTCGCAGAAGCTCAGCAATCGAAGCAAAGGTCACGGTGAAACTGTGTTCACTGCCATCGGCCTCTTTAACGGTTACTAATAGATCGCCCCCGGTTCCCGTTGGGTAGAGGTCATCGATGACAAACGGACCCGGTGGAACCGTTGATTCATAAATGCGTATTCCACGTTGGCTGATGCGAACTAAAGCGTTGGTGTTAGCAATACCATTAATGAGTGGGGCAAACCCGCGTTGTGAGTCGGTATACATCCGGTCGTCAGACATCAGCATGACACCGCGAAAAGCGATGCTGTCGAAAACTTGCCCATCGGTGGACGATTCGCCAAGAACCAGTTTGCTACGAAGCGGAACAATAGCGCGCTCAAGATAGGTATTGGTATTGTCATAATTCCATCCTTGACCCTCGGTCCAGTTAAAAGAACCGCGATAGCGGAGTCGCCAGACATCCCAGTTAAATCCGCCTTGTAGCCCTAGATACTGCGTAGAAATAGAATCACTTCCCGACATTTCCGAGTGATAGGCGTTATAGTCATATTGCAGTGTTGCCGCGGTAATTCCATTATCCCAAAGTTCCGGGCTGACATAACCGCGGGCATTGCGTACTAAATAGATTTGAGGTGATTGCAGGTTAATCCGCTGCATTGACACATCATAGCTGGCGACCAGATCGGTTGCGATATCCTGAGGTTGTACACAGGCATGATCTGATTTTAACTTTTCAAGTATTTCTGGTTTTATCCTTTCAATATCAATGCCTAAATTTGCGACTAAATTAAGATCGAAGCAAGGTTTGGCGATGGTTGATTTTTCCTCTGTCATTTTAAAAGTGACATTAGTTTTGCCTTTCCATCGCTCATTGACATAAAGCTCTACTGAGTATTCGCCTGCGGGAACAGGGTTTCCACGTGAATATGCGCTAACGTCAACGTCAGACCGCATAAAATCCGTGTTGAAAATAACATCATCATTTTTTTCGGCATATGCAATCTGAGAAAAAACGATGGAGAGAAGAATGCATTGTGCAACCTGGGATAAATGAAATAGGGTGCTATTAGTTTTACGGGCTTCGCAGCATCTGTTCATTTGTAGTATTCCCGCCAAAATCATTAATTACGCTATAAAATAAAGTGAGCCCATACAGACTGTCTGCTCTTTTCTTGGTTAGTTGGAGACTAAGCTCTCCTTTGGGTTCTATCATTCTTCTGGAAAATTTTTCGACAGAAGCAATTATCGGAGAATCTTTTGCATTACGAACATCAATACTGCTAAAGGTTATGAAATAAGGGGAGCTATTTTTAACATTTAGCGTATTTCCACGGAGTTCAAAACTGATATTCCTGTAAGCCTCTAACGGGGTTTGAGGTAAGTTTTCCGGGCGATAGAAAAATTTAATTCTGGTGCGAAACGCGAGCTGTATCAGATTGCTTCCTGATTGAATCATGGCCGTCGGTTTTGGCGGTACTTCAAGCATATTGAACCAATAGAGCGTTTCTCTGTCCTGCGGCAGAGCAGGGTTGGCCGCCATGATACGTATTGCTTGTCCTTTGTTCGGGTCAATTCGAATAACCGGTGGTGTAATGATAAAGGGGACTTTACTTTCTCCTGGCTTTGCTTTTGCATCACCATCATCCATCCATAGCTGCAACAGATAGGGATTCTTACCATTATTTTTCAGTTGTACGACAGATTCTTTATCTTTAGCATTATAAATAATACGTGTTCCATTAATGACGACATCAGCGAATGCTGAGCCTGACATTAATCCAGCGGCAACAAAAAACATGCTGCAGATTGTTTTTTTAAACATGCAAGAACCTCGTCTTTATAAAAGGGGTAAAAGTCGCCGCTTTTACCCCTTAGCTGGATTTACTCGTAAATCATTGTGTAATCAACCTGAGTCGTCACTGTCCCAGGAATACTTGCGCCTGTTGCATAATACTGTGCAAAGTAGTTCAGAGTGCCATTCCCAGAGGCAATGCTAACCGGGATATCATTCTGTCCAGTTGCTACAGAAGCACCAACAATCAGAGGCTGACGGTCAGCATTCAATAACTGAACCTGCACATTTTGAGCTGTATCCTGGATGCTGCTGTCGATATTTAAACGGCCAGTACTGCTGTCAGTAAATGCACCTGGTTCAAAGTAGGTCTGCGCGGTATCTAATGACACACCAGTACAGCCACTGAGTGAAATATTAAATGGCGTCATACCTGCAGTTGCACCAGTAGCAGGAAGAGTAGATGACGATACGGTAGGCAATGTTACTGTTGCGTCTGAGTTACCACCGTCAACAGAAATAGTACAGGTTGTATCGGTAATTTTCCCATTGATAGTAATGCTGCCATCTACCGCAAAGGCCGATGCACTTACTGCTGAAGTAATTACCAGAGCTAATGCTGAAAGAGCATATTTATTGTTACGCATAGAATCACCTATTTTTATGATGTTGTTGCATGATATATCGACAATACTTTTGGAGATTAATAATCAGCCACTCCTTTAAATAAAGAGGTAATACTATCGACGTTGCGTAATGATCATATACAGCCATTACTCAACATGCAATAATAGGAATTTTCAAGTGGTTCGATTTATTTATTTTAAAATAACTCCTGTGTGTTGGTTTGTGTTTTGATATTTAAAATATATATCAAATTGGATTTTTATATCGACCTTATCGTATAAAAAAACATAAAGTATTGTAAGCTACCGGTCTTGATATAGATCAATTTTGACCGATCGCAATAACATTGCTGTAACGACATCGGTGTGTTTTAGGTACAAAAACAATACGAAACAAAGCTTGTTTTGTGTGTTTTTACTACCAACATTGAAGCAGGGGAAAAATTCTTTATTCATCCAACGTTATTGTATAAAAAAGCCTTTTATATTAATACATTATACTTACGCAGGAGATGGCGAATATTTTCACAGGAAATATCTTAATGATTACGGATAGTTTAATGATTTGTTAAATATTAACTTTTATCGAAATTTATACCAGTAGTGGTTTCTCATGAGAAATCAATTTAATGCAACATAATAAACCAGAAGCAAGCTGTGTTTTGTTTACATAAAAATATAATATCGCTTTTAAATGAAAGTGAGCCGCCGATCACTTAAGTCATTTTTTCTTTTTCGTGAGAAAAATCTTAAGTGTTATGGGTTTTAAAATTGATTTGGTCGATGGTGGTGACACTAATGGTGTTCTCGTGGTGTCAGAAAGAACATATAACTGGTTAATGTTCTGATACTTACGATTCAATTCCTCATTGCAGGCAGATATCCTGTGACACACCAGAAGAGTAGGGGGAATGGCGCATCAGACCGGTTCTGAGCTTTTTTGTCGATTTGGTAGCAGATCAAAATCCACGTAGCTAAGAATGAATCATGAATCCCAGCGAGCTTTTGCCAGGCTAATGTCGGAGCAAAACCGGCGTAACCCGACATCTTTGCTGTTCATTTTTGCCTTCCTTTCCCAGGTTGTTGTGCCCGTGACGGGTCCCGTTTCGCTGCAGCTGCTTGTTCTGGGGGCATCCGAGGCTGGCTGGAATTATCTTCCATCAAATGTGCAGGCGTTGTCACGGCTCGGCATGAGCATGCTTGTGAGCGGGTCTAGTGCCGTATCAAAGCATCAATGACTGTCGGTTACCGGACTGGCCACGTCGGTGATTAACCAGCGACTGTCATCCGTGTTCACCATAGCGACCCAGTCGTCGGCGGAAGTGCCGTCAGAGATCTCAAACCGGGTTGCTGCAAGACGAGTGATAAGACGCCGGTCGATAATGTCCTGCAGGATCGTGAGTCGGTTACATTGTTCGCGAGAAAAACACCGTTGCGTATGCCGTTATGAGTTTTATGGTATGACAGCAGCGATCGCTGCGGTGGGACTGTAGCGTAGACATTCGGTCAGAGACAGATATCGCAATTTAGCTACTACAACTTAAGTGCGCATAATGTATATTATGTTAAATTGCATGTCATGGGTAGTAGGCTCCTGTACCATGTACTACCCTCATGAACCTACAAATCCATAAGATAGCTAAACCGCCGTGAGGCGGTTTTTTACGCTCTTTCGCAGACCAGGACGTCCGTTCCTCGCTCACAGCGGACCTTCAACTCGATAGCTTGTCCGCTCCGTGCAAGAAACGGAAAGTCACGGCTTTACTCAAGCAATCATAATTCCTACCTTTTGCCCGCAATCATGACAAGTCCACTTAAAACTCATATTAAGCGCTGGCGAAAGCAGACCTTAACCCACCTCCCCAAAGTACGCGGGTTGACGATATGCCGTAAAGAGGTATAACGATGTAGGCGTTGCAGTAGTACTCATAGCGAGCACTCTGACCTTTGTGGTTTCGTGGTCTTTTTTTCGTGATGTGACGTTCGAAAACCGCCCTACTTTTCCAAGAGTACATTAAAGGATTTCAGATATGGAAATTATATATACTTTCAGCTTCAAGGACTTAGTCGCCTTTGCTGTGCCGATAATCATCACTGCCTTATTTTTCAAAAGAAGAAGGAAACGAAAAAGCATAAGAGTTAACTGCTCATTTTTATTTATTGTTTTATCTGTCGGATCTGCACTCGAAATTTGGGGTAATATCTACGAAACGTTCTCTTACAGGAACAACCATCTATATAACAATGACAAGTTCACCACGGTGTTCAATTACGATCTTCCTAAAATTGTATTTTTTTCCATTATCATAGTGGCGTCCATTACGCTTTTCATCCAGGAAGTTCGTATCAGGAAAACTCTTCTGTGAAATTAAATATTGGTACTTATCAGCAAGGCGGGCAAACAAACTGCCTCAGCCTCGGGATAAAACATTCTCCTGCTTCACTCGCTTAAAAATTTTTATCTTACAAGGCATTCGAGTGACTAACCGGCCTGCGAAACCAGGCCATCGTCCCGTAACTGTCAGAACCTGGAATGAATGTTCGTGTGTTGACCAGTGAGCAGGTACATTACTGAGACCTGCTTGTTATTATCTTGTTACGATTTCCTGACCATCATCTCTCATGTCTTTTGAACCATTTTACAAATGCGTTGCCTGAGAATGCGACCACCTCAATCAATAAGGCTCACCATGGTACCTGTTCTTCCTTTAACAAGCGCATTAATCATCTTTGTTGGTTTACTAACCTTTGGAGTAATCAGACTTTGGATTGGAGTTTCAAACAATCCAGATAAATTCTGATTTATCTTTTAAACGCACTATTACAATATATACCTAAAGGAAATCACACCATGGAAAAACCATCAAAATCAAAACCAGATACGTCACGAAGCAAAATCGCAGGTTTTTTGCCGACTCCTGTTCTGGAAGAACTTGTTCGTCGTAAATTCAAACAAAGACCTGATAAAAAACAATAATTTCTGCATGAAAACCACGACAGCCTTAGACATGCTCAAACCAAATAACTCCATAATTACTTCATCTTATCTCCACTCTATTTTCTTATAGTCTAATTTCTCATCACAATGAGAAACAGAACCATTAATGTGGTTTTGGATCGTTGTTGTTATGCATATTTGTCCTGTTAGACACCGCCTCTCTGGGCGGTTTTTTTATCATTATAAAATGCGACATTATAATTATCACTCACTTCCATATTCCCGTCATTCACAAAAGCCTGCTGTCACGCAGGATTTTGCTTATTATCCCAACCTGTAACTTTATCTGCGGCGAATATTGGACGAGTGCGCTGATTTAGACAATTTTTTGACTTTCACCCACCAGGGCCCACTGGCTAAATAACATGTATAACCCGCTGGCGCTGACAAATGTCGCCACCGCCGAAAATGCGGCGAAAGCGGCGGAGCCGTGCATCAACGCAATCCCCAACGCCACGCTGATAAACCAGGCTCCCACACCCGGTGGATAAATAGCCACATTTTCATGGTCCGGTGACACATTGCGGGCGATCCCGGCCAGTGCCACCCCAACCCACGCCACCACGAAAACACCCTGGTAGGCCAGCGCCTGCAGCAGCCATGCGAACACATCCGCCAGCATCAGGACATAAACCACCACGCCCACCACGCACGCCCACACCAGTTTGGGTAACTTGAGGTTAAACAGGCTGTGGAAGAATACCTGCATATTGACGGTGGCCAGATAATAGTTGGCGGTATTAATCCGCGTCTGCGTCACCCAGACAAATCCCAGCCCGGCTATCCCCAGCAGATTTAAAATCACCACCACCACCGCCGTTTCGCTTAGGGCGCCGCTGTCCGGAAGGTTGCTGGCGAGATAAATCCCCGCAGTACCGTTGAGGAAAAAAGTGACCAGATAAAACGGCATACCAAAATTAAAGCGTGCATGGTACTGGCTGTCTTCCTCGCGGCCAAAGCGCGCATAATCGAAGGTATACATCATCAATACCCAAACCCCCATGTAATAGGTGAAACAGTTCCACCAACCCCAGGGGGACGGATTGGCCGGACCATACTGCAACCAGTTGGCCTGGTAGCCATAGTGCATCACAGACATCACGAGGGTTGCCAGTAGCCCCAGCAGGTAAAACGGCAGCAGTACGCCGTTAAATTTATCCAGCCAGTGTTGAACGCTGCCGAAAATAAGCGGTACGCTGTAGATCACCACCAGTGCGGCCGCCACCCAGTAAACCATACCGGGGAACAGATGATGAATCGCGAACGCGATTACCGAGCCTTCAAATACGGCGTAATAAATCGCGGTGGAAAAAAAGATAAGCGTTGCCAGCGATGCCCCCATTCGCCCAAACAGACGGCGTGAAAACTGGGCGACAGACAAGCCGCTGCGCAGGGCAAAGCGGCTGATGACGCCATTAATCAAACCATAAGTCACCACCGATAACGCCATACCGATAATGGCGTTAATCGCCCCATACGCCTGCGCCAAAGATGCGCCAACCACAATGTAAAACACGGCACTACACACTGCCCACCAGGCCATCGTGAGGGACAATTTCCCCATGCGCGCCGATTCCGGCAGCACTGACTGACTAACATTATCCGCTGCGCGGGATTGTGGTGCTGAAGCCATAGCAACCTCCTGAAACACGCAATAACCAGAGATATCCGCCGCGGGGCGATGCCCCGGGCCGGGTTAACGCAACACGCTCGCCAACTGCGCCAGCCGCTGTTGAGACTGCCGGCGGTAAACCAGCGCCTCTTCCAGCGTGACGGGAATAAAGCGAACCTGTTGATTCGGTTGTAATTGACCGACAATGGCGAGATCGGGGCTGATAATCGTTCCCAGCGTCATATACCCTCCGCCCGATACTGCATCGCGCAGCAGCACAATGGGTTCCAGTCCGCCCGGAACCTGAACCGAGCCTATCGGGTAACAGGCATCGACAATATTGGACGGATCGGAGCCGGCACCAAAGGGCGGTGTCCGGGGATTAAACGCCACCGGCTGGCCGCCTTTCAGGCGATAGCCCGTCCGGTCCGCTTCGGTGCTGACCTGCCAGCTATCGGCGAAAAAATTGTCCACCGCCGCCTCAGTCAAGCGATGGATATAGAGGCCCGGCACCAGTCGCAGAGTGACCGATTTCTCCAGCACCGGCAGCAACTCGTCAGGAACGACATTGCCCTCCCGTCGAAACCGCGCGTCGTGTGTCGGGAACACCCTGAGTACGTCACCCGCCGCCAGTCGACGCCCCTGAAAACCGCCGAGCGCGCCGAGCGTATACGTGGAGCGACTGCCCAGTACGGACGGCACGTCAATCCCACCGGCAACCGCCAGATAGGCGCGACATCCCTGACGAGCCGGAGAAAAGCGCAGACATTGTCCGGCCCGGATAAACAGCGCGCTATGCGTCGCAGCAGGCTGGTTATCGACGATCGGCGTCATCGCCGCGCCGCACACCGCCACCAGTGTATCGGTGCTAAAGCTCAGCTCCGGACCGAGCAATGTCATCTCCAGCACCGCATCGTCCGGGGCATTTCCCACCAGAAGATTAGCCATCTGCATCGCGTAAGGATCCAGCGCGCCGGAAGGGGGGATCCCCAGGTGGTAGTACCCTTCCCGCCCGGCATCCTGCACCGTAGTGGCCAGGCCGGGCTTAATCACATTGATGGTCATACAGCCCCCTTTTTAACTGCTGAGGATAGCCCTGCGGATCGCGGAGAAAGTCGGCAAGTTCAAACTTCACGTCGCGAATGCGGGGGGAAAAATTGCCGCTATTCACTTGCTCGCTGATGTCGTCGTAGGTCTGACGGTCAATGGCCCGGAACTGGACAATATCCCCCGCTTTGAAGAACACCATCTCGTCCTGCAGATAGGGAAGTCCCTGTGCCGGGTCATAAATTGGCATCGGGGTGATGCCAAAAAGTTGGTACCCCCCCGCACCGCGCACCGAGTAAATACAGCCGAAACAGCCACCGTGTCCCAGTGACAGAGCGGGAGTATCGGTTCGCGGACGCAGGTACTTCGGCACCTGTAACTGCTTTTCTCGTTCGACCATCTGATACATAAAAGGCAAACCGGCGACAAAACCGACCATGGAAACGAACCACGGTGTACCACTGTGTGCGGCAATAAAAGCATCTTTATCCGCGTAGCCGTTGATGCTGGCGCCATAATCGAGGTCGCTCCCCTCCGGCACCTGGTGGCGATCGCGAAAGCGCATCAGCGTCTCGTGCGTCCAGGGATCGTTGTACAGCACCGGCACTTCAATAATGCGCGTCGCCAGGGAACCGTCGCCGTAGCTGTCCGCCTCCAGAGCCAGCAGCGTATCAAGCAATGCCTGGGGCGCCAGTTCGTCCGGGTTAAAGCGTACCTGGAAAGAGGCATTAGCAAGACAAATATCCAGTACGCCGGGCAGCCGGCAAGCCTCCAGCGCCCTTGTTAGCGTCAGGCCACGGAAAAAAGCGGGTAATGACATCGACTCATCGATTTCGGCGAAGAGATGCTCATCGCCGCCAAACGAGTAGCGGATCGGGTTATTGACCATAGCGCCGGACCTCCGGTATTTGAGTCGACGATTCGCCATCACGTGCGGCCAGCCACTGTTCCAGAGTGGTGGTGGTGAATTCGCCGGCCTGCAACTTGGGATGTTGTAATAGCCACTGATGAAGTGGGACGGTGGTTTTTATCCCGCGCAGTTCAAGGCTACTGAGCGCCTGACGGGCGCGAGCCAGCGCCTGAGGACGATCGGCGCCCCAGGCAATCACCTTAGCCAGCAAGGAGTCATACCACGGGGGCACGCGATAACCGGTGAACACATGGCTGTCGACGCGGATCCCTTCGCCGTCTGGCCACACGACTCCCTCTATCAATCCCGGACAGGGGAAGAAATTCCGCTCAGGATCTTCGGCATTGATGCGCATTTCACAGGCACTACCGCGCAATGTCACATCGGACTGAGTCAGCGTCAGCTGTTCGCCGTTAGCAATACGCAACATCCATTGCACCAGATCGATGCCGGTCACCATTTCGGTCACCGGATGTTCCACCTGAATGCGGGTATTCATTTCAATAAACCAGAACTCGCCGCGCGTTTCATCGAACAGATATTCCAGAGTACCCGCTCCGCGGTAGCGCAAGTGCCGCGCTAGTTGAACGGCGCTGTCGCATAATGCGGCCCGTTGGGCTGAACTCAGGGCTGGCGAAGGTGCTTCCTCAAAAATTTTCTGCCGGCGACGCTGCAGGGAGCATTCGCGATCGAACAGATGAATGACCCGCTCACCGTCGCCGAGGATCTGCACTTCAACATGGCGTGCGCGGTCGATAAAGCGTTCCAGATAAACCGCACTGGAGCCGAATGCCGCATTCGACTCACTCTGGGCAACGGGAAATTCACGCGCCAACGCCTCATCGTTCTCCACCACGCGAATTCCCCTGCCACCACCACCTGCGGCAGCTTTAATCAGGCAGGGATAGCCGATCTCCCCGGCACGGATTTGCGCCGCCTGCACCGTTTCCAGAACCCGGGACCCCGGCACAATCGGCACGCCGGCTTCTGCCGCAGTGCGACGGGCGGCGGCTTTATCGCCCATCACGCGGATGGTCTGCGCGTCCGGGCCGACAAAAATATACCCGGCCTGCACTACCCGTTCGGCAAACTGGGCATTTTCCGATAAAAAGCCGTATCCGGGATGGATGGCATTGGCGCCGCTCTGTGCTGCCGCATCCAGTAATGCTTTGATATTGAGATAGCTGCGTGCGGCCTGCGCCGGGCCAATGATGCACACTTCATCGGCCAGTTTGGCCGCAAGACTGTCGCTATCGGCTTCGCTGCAGGCGGCGACCGTCGGGATCCCCAACGCTTGCGCGGCGCGGATGATACGTACCGCAATCTCTCCCCGATTGGCGACCAGCAGTTTTTTTATTTTCCCCGCCATATGTCCTCCGTCGTGATTATTTGTTATCGGTTTTTATTATGGCAAGAACCTGTCCAGGCTCTACGGCATCACCGCTCTCGAGGGTGATAGCCGATATAGTGCCGCTGGTTTCGGCGAATATTTCACTAAACTGTTTCATCACCTCTATCAACCCAATCACGGTATCAGGCCCGACTTTATCTCCGGTCACGACAAACGGCGGCGCTTCCGGTGATGGCTGGCGGTAAAATACTCCCGGCAACGGTGAAATAACTTCAATCTCAGACATTATATATCCTCCAAATAAGTAGGTGGTTATTTAGCTTCGCCGGGCGAACACACTTTGACACCTTCATGAATAAGCGCTGACTTGACCGCACTGATAATATTAAGAGCGCCAGGAGTATCGCTATGAATACAAATGGAATCAAAGTGAATCGGGATGATATTATCCGTCACGGTTTTTACTTTCCCCTCCAGACAGGCCAGTAACACTTTATCGGCGATCGCCTGTACGCTAAGCTTTCCGGTCTTACGCGTGAAGACAATAAACCCTTGATCGTCATACTCTCTGTCAGCGTAAAACTCGGTAATCACTGGATGCTCCAGGCGCTGCGCCGCGTGCCATACGGCCGAACCCGACATGCAATAGAGGTAAAGACCGGCATCAAGCCGATGCAGCGCGGTGACAAACTGGTGGGCGGCGACCTCATCCCGCGCCAGATGCATATATAATGCGCCATGCGGCTTAATATGCTGCAGCGGCATCTCATATAAGCGAGCGAATTCCCGCAGCGCACCTAACTGATAAATAATATCGTTGACCAGTTCTTCCGCAGGAATCGCGAAATGACGACGGCCAAATCCCTGTAAATCATTAAACCCGGGATGTGCACCAATCGCCACGCCATTTTTTCTGGCGGACTCCACGGTTTTGCGCATAATGTTTGGATCGCCAGCGTGAAAGCCAGTTGCAATATTTGCAGAGCTGATTACCGTCATAAGTTCATTATCAACATCATCGCCAATCGCCCATGAGCCAAAGCTTTCTCCTATATCGGAGTTGATATCTACGGTTCTCATCATAGTAATTTCTTATTTCCATTAGGGAGTGCTTATTCACTATATGAATATTCATTTATATTCGGAAAGTAGTATTTTTAGATAGACTGATATCAGAAAAACAGAACGCTTTGAGTCCATCCCTACGGATATCATTGTTGCAGGTCGTCTGCACGCCGACAGCGCGCAAGTAACACAGCGTATATCCGGTACCTGAGGATAATGCGCCCTTCTCGCTCGTGGATTACGAACATATTCTGATGGGTAGATTCTTAGCGGTGACTATTTACGCTGACATGACCGGGAAAAATCAATGCTGACGCTACGTCAAATCCGTTATTTTGTCGCCACAGCTGAAATGGGGCAAATCTCTCAGGCCGCCGTGCATCTCAACATTTCGCAATCAGCGGTCACCGGCGCAATCCAGGAGCTGGAACAACTGTTAGGCAAAAAGCTGTTTACCCGCTCGGTTCACGGTATGACGCTGACGGACTATGGCAACCATTTTCTCAACCATGCCTATACCGTTCTGCAAACCGTCGACAATGCCGTGCGCAGTATGCCGGTCACCGATACCGGTGTGCGCGGTACGCTGCGGCTGGCCGCAAGTTACACGGTGATTGGCTATTTTTTACCGTTTCACCTGCAGAGGCTGGCGCAGGATTATCCGCACATTGATATTCAGCTCTTTGAATATGAGCGTCAGGACATTGAGCAAGGATTAACGGATCAGTCGCTGGATATGGCGCTGGTACTGACCGGAAATTTGCGCCACCAGTCGATTTATGCAGAAACCCTTTTCAACTCGACACGCCGGTTATGGCTACCTTCGCGTCATCCGTTATGTGAAAAGTCGCAGGTCACACTGGCGGACGTGGCCGGAGAGCCCTTTATTATGCTCACCGTGGATGAGGCCGCAGACAGTGCAATGCGCTACTGGGAAGAAGCCGGTTTTCGCCCTGATGTTATTCTGCGCACGAGTTCTGTCGAAGCGGTACGCAGCATGGTGGCTAACGGCTCGGGGATCGCCATTTTGTCCGACCTGGTTTATCGTCCGTGGTCGCTGGAAGGAAGACGCATCGAGACCCGTTCGTTGGTCAACAATGTCCATCCGATGAGCGTCGGTCTGGCGTGGCGCAACGATACCCGTTTTACCCCTGCCATGGCGGCGCTACGCGAATATTTTCGCAGCGCATTCGTCACACAGCAGATCAATATGGTAAGACGTTGAAAGGCTCCTGCAATCAACGCGCGGCAATTTACATTAGGTTGGAAGGTAAACCATATTGTTCATTTTCAACGGCTTCACGTACTTTCAATAATGCTTTCTGCAAGTTCTCAATCGAGACGGATCCCAGTGCTATCCGAATGGCCTGGGGAATGGTCTGGGCGGTGCAGAAAGGTTCGGCTGTTGAAACCGAAATGTGGCTGTCCATCAGAACTTTCACGATACGATCGGCCCGTGACTCTTCGGTCAGCGGCAGCCAGGCAAAATAAGAGCCCGGATGGGTAATACAAGGGATTTCGCCCAGGGTATTTCTGAGCACCGCCTGTCTTTGGCGCGCATCCCGTCGTTTGAGTTCTTCAAAGCGTTCAACGGTGCCATCCTGTATCCAGTTACACACCAGCGTTGTCATCACTGAAGGGGTATTCCATGTCGTTGCCCGGACGGCCCTTTCGATGGCGGGACGGTATGCCTCAGGGCACACAACGGCTCCTACCCGAAGACCGGTGGCGACATTCTTCGAATAGCCTGTGACATAAACCGTACGCTCAGGCGCGTAAAACGCGACAGGCGGAGGGGGTCTGCGGATCAGGTAGGAATAAGCCGCATCTTCAATAACCAGTAAGTCATGTTCGCGGGCGATAGCCGCCAGCTCTTTTCTCTGGCGATGTGTCAGCACCCATCCCAGGGGATTATGTAACGTCGGCATGGCATACACCGCCCTGACATGTCTTTTCAAACATAACTGCCTGAGTACGGCGAAATCCGGACCATCACTCAGTGACGGGATCGCGATGAGCTCGAGATGAAACAATTCGGCCAGTACTTTAAACCCCGGATAGGTCAGTGCATCCACAGCCACGACGTCTCCAGGCCTCAGCAGGCCCATTGCTGTCACCGTCAGCCCATGCTGTGCGCCATTCACAATCACCACATTGTCCGCTGTCGGTTTAAATCCCCTTCCTGACAGCTGTTCTGCAACGATCTCTCTCTCCGTTTGTCTGCCTGCATGGGGCTGATAACGCAGGTGTGATTCGATATCCCCGGCGGTAGATATCTGCCGCAGTGCGTCACGTAGAAGCTCACCTTGCCCGGGCAGAGCGGGATAGTTGAAATTCAGGTCCAGAACGTCCGTTGCCACGGCATGCTGGTCAATACCATGACCATAAGGCAACGAAATTTCCCGGACAAACGTCCCCCGACCGGTCTCGCCGCTGACAAGGCCCATCGCTTCCAGTTCGCTGTAGACCCGTGTCG
Source organism: Klebsiella sp. B345 (assembly GCF_051131735.1). Classification (NCBI taxonomy): domain Bacteria; kingdom Pseudomonadati; phylum Pseudomonadota; class Gammaproteobacteria; order Enterobacterales; family Enterobacteriaceae; genus Klebsiella; species Klebsiella sp. B345. The sequence continues at coordinate 430,146 of NZ_CP180443.1, read as the reverse complement.
CCGTAGCAAGCGAGATATGCTCCTGAGCAGAAAGATTGCGATGAGTCGGCAAACGGCTACCTGGCAGAATTTTCCCACTGCGAATCATCTCCGCGAATTTATCCACGATGGCTTTGTAACGTGCTTTCATCAAATGTATCCATGACAATAATTTGATTGTATCAGGTTGATGACATTACCATCCGCCCAACAGATGCTCAAGCCTGCGGGCAAAACGTCGATAGAGAGGAAAACGTGGTGAATTCAGTGGTACATAAAACCGATCCCGGCTCCATTTCCGGCTGGATTAACGGTCTGTTGGGCGTGGTGATTTTTAGTGGCTCGTTACCGGCTACCCGTGTCGCCGTACTGAGTATGGATCCGTTCTTCCTGACATTCCTCCGTGCGTCAATTGCCGGAATACTGGCTGTCATGTTGATCTTCGGTTTTCGGGAAAAGCGCCTGCACGCATCGCAGCTCATCCCACTTATCGTCGTGTCACTAGGTGTGGTGATTGGCTTTCCGCTATTGACGGCGATGGCGTTGCAACATGTTACCTCTGCGCACTCGATCGTCTTCCTGGGGCTTCTGCCCCTGACAACCGCGATTTTCGGCGTCCTGCGTGGCGGTGAACGACCTAAACGGGCCTTCTGGATCTTCTCAGTCATCGGCAGCCTGCTGGTTATGGGCTTTGCTCTCTCGCAAGGTGCTTCCGTTTCTCTTACCGGTGATTTACTGATGCTAGCGGCGGTGATTGCCTGCGGCCTTGGTTATGCTGAGGGCGCCAAACTAACCCGTGTACTGGGCGGATGGCAGGTTATCAGCTGGGCGCTGATTCTCTCCCTGCCCTTCATGCTCATCGCTTCCTTGCTCACCATGCCAGCCACATTTGCCGGCATCGGAGCGCCTGCCTGGTGCGCGTTGGGGTACGTATCGCTCTTCAGCATGCTGATTGGTTTTATCTTCTGGTACAAAGGACTGGCGATCGGCGGCATTGCTGCGGTCGGCCAGCTGCAACTTCTGCAGCCTTTCTTAGGCCTGGGTCTTTCGGCCACGCTCCTGCATGAAAGCGTCAGCCCGCTGATGGTGTTCGTCACGCTTGGGGTCATTCTGTGTGTTATCGGCTCCCGTAAGTTCGCCCGATAGGAAGCCCTCCCCGGGAACCATCTTGGGTCGGGGAATGATGATTTCTTTTGGACGAGAAGGCTTTCAACCTGACTGTGTTGACAGTCGGACATCAGGTAACTCACACTGCCTGGCCAGGCTGATGAAAAGCAGCCTTGGTCCGCATTTTCCGGACTGCGATTGGATGCCCATGTAGGAAAGCCCCCGGCTGCTTGCAAAATGGGCGTGTCATGACAATACAATAAGAGTTCGCCAGGCAGCTATGTCGCAAATACACGATCGTCTTGACTGGAATCTGTTACGTACTTTTCTGGCAATCGTCCAGGAAGGCAGTATTAGCCGGGCGGCTATGCGCTTACATCTGACCCAGCCAGCGGTCAGTCTGGCGCTAAAGCGCTTAGAAGAGCGTCTGGGAGAAAACCTGATCGCGCGCAGCGGATCCAGTTTTACTGTCACCACGGCGGGCGAGCTGGTCTATAAAGAGGCGCTGGCGATTTACGGCAGCATTGCCCGGCTCTCGCTGGCGGTCCAGGACATCCCGCAGGATCTGACGGGCGTTGTGAGGCTTGCCGTGGTATCGGCGGTGAAAAGCGATATTCTGGATAGTGTCCTGTCGGATTTTCACCAGGCGCATCCCCGCGTAACATTTGAAATGACCTCCGGTTCCAGCACTGATGTACAGCACGCCCTTCTCCACTTTCAGGCCGCGCTCGGCGTTTCTTTGAACCATAAAGAGGTTCCAGGCCTGGACTCTACTCCACTACTGCATCAAACCTATTTCCTCTACTGCGGGAAGAGTCACCCGCTGTTCGGCAAGACAGACCTGCAGATTGAAGCGCTGCAGAATGAGAACTTTGTCTCTTTCGCCAGCGAGCAGCTTGATGGTGTATTGGCTTCTCTCGCTGTCTATCGCGCCCAGCAGTCGCTGAATGGCTGTTCAATTGGCACCAGCTCCAGCTTGCACGAGGTGACCCGTATGATCCGCGCGGGACTTGGGATTGGAGCCTTGCCTGAACACGTCGTTGCCGAAGAAGCTGCGGCAGGCCATTTATGGAAGTTACCCCCCTACGAGGGCATTGCGACAGTTACGTTGCACCTGATGTGGAACGCGTCGCTAAAAATTAATAAGGCAGAAGAGGCGTTTCTGGCTTGCCTACGTAAAAATCTCACCCGGGCAGGCTATTAACCCAGCCCGGGGAGAGCCGTTTGTTACGGCGTTATGCCACCGTTATGCGTTCGGCGATGCAGTCAATTTCCAGCGCCACGCCCCATAGAGACACGCATACGGTAGTCCGCGCAGGAGGTGCGTGACCCAGGATCTCAGCGTACACCTCATTATAGGGCTCCAACTGAGAGGGTTCTGTCAGATAGCCATTCACCTTGATGACGTGGTCCAGGTCAGAACCTGCAGCACTCAACGCTGCGCCGAGATTCAATAATGTCTGCCGGACCTGCTCTTTGAACGTTTCTGGCTGGTACTCCGTCGTTGCTGATACCGGGAGTTGACCGGAAACAAACACCAGATTACCACTCACCACGGCCTGAGAGTATGGCCCCACGGCAGCAGGTCCTGTGTTCGCTGTCGCAATACGCTGCATAAAACCTCCTTATGTATTTTTGATACAGTGTTGACCCGCACGACGTGCAGCAGAGTGCGGAGTATCACCAGCGGTGCCGGGCTGAGCTACGGTGAGCTCTCTTTTAAAGGTCTCGGTCAACAGCAGCAACGCCACAAGTGAAATCAGGGCCGCGCCGATCATATACCAGGCTACCGAGGAGCCTTTCCCGGTCCACGAAAGCAGCGCGGTAGTGACAATCGGTGTGGCTGCGCTGCCCAGCAGACCAGAGAGCATGTAGGAGATCGAAAGCCCCGAATACCTGACTCGTGTACCGAATAACTCAGCCAAAAACGTGGCGATAGGGCCATAATTTGCGGCGAATGCCGTCATCAACAGGCCATAGCCGAGAAATACCAATGGCAGTTCGCGGGTATCCATTAACCAGAACATCGGAAACGCGACCAGCGCCTCGGCGACAATTCCGGCAACAATCACCGGCTTGCGGCCAAAGCGATCCGACAGTGCGCCAAAGACCGGCAGCAGGACAATACACAGCGCGCAAGATGCAAGCACCACGCTCAACATGGCGGTACGGCTAAAACCAAGTGTCTGCGTGCCGTAGGTCAGACCAAAGGCAACAATAATATTGAATGAAGCGCCGGTTGAGAGCGTCGCCACGCCTCCCAGCAGTACCTGCCGCCAGTGTTTACGCGCGATTTCCAACAACGGCACTTTCACTGCAGGTTCCTGCACTTTGGTTTTTGTGAATACCGGCGTTTCGTGGATGTTAAGACGAATATAAAGACCGATACCAATCAGCAGTGCGCTGGCGAGAAACGGGACCCGCCATCCCCAGCTCACCAGATCTTCCGGCGGTAAAAAAGCAGACATGCCCAGAAAGGCGAGGTTTGCGATAAGCGTCCCCACCGGCACACCAATCTGCACCCATGATCCATAGAGTCCGCGCTGGTTTTTTGGTGCGTGCTCAACGGCCATCAGGACGGCCCCGCCCCATTCACCTCCCAGCGCGAGCCCTTGAATCAGGCGCAGTGTCAGTAACAGTACCGGCGCCCACAGGCCGATGGAGGCGTAGTCCGGCAGCAGCCCGATGGCAAAGGTAGCGAGTCCCATAGCCAGTAATGAGATAAGCAGCATTGACTTCCGCCCCAACTTGTCGCCAAAGTGGCCGAAAAGTGCCGCCCCAACAATACGAGCTCCGTAGGCAGAAGCAAAAGTTCCAAAAGCCAGCAGCGTGCCAATTAATTCATCGAACTCAGGGAAAAATATCTTATTAAAAACCAGCGCCGAAGCAGTGGCGAAAATAAATAAATCGTACCACTCTACGGTAGTGCCAATGACGCTGGCAAAAGCCACTTTTCGCATATTAACTTGCGAACCGGCTGCTGGCGCTTCTAATTCTGAACTGGCGGAAATGGTCATAATGCTTCTCCAGGATAATAGACTGACGGTGAGTATTACGTGCGATAAATGTCGGTTAAACGCTGTCCCTGTCTCAGCCGTTCTATGATCTCCGGCTCCTGTTGCTGCAAATTTAATGCCTGTTCGAGATGCTGCTGCATCTGCTGCGCGTTCAGCGCTAAGACGCCGTTTTCATCGGCCAGAATGAGATCGCCAGGCAATACCCTGACGCCGCCGCAGTGAACGGATTGATTCACGCTACCGCCTGTTTTTCCTCTTTTGGTGGTGACAGGCGAGCGCCCTCTGCACCAGACGGGGAATTGTTCGACGCAGATTGCCCCCAAATCGGTAATATAACCGTCGAGCACCACGCCAACGATGCCTGCCTGGCGAGCTGCGACAGTCATTACCGCTCCCCAACAGGCATGGCGTTCGTCATCTACACGCTCGATTACCAACACGTCACCAGGTTTGGCGACATCGATCGCCAGCGGCAAGCTATAGCCATCATCACCAGGCAAAGAAACGGTAACTGCCGGACCGCAACATCTTATGCCAGGAAGGACGCACTGCAGCTGAGGCACCATAAACCCCTCATCAATCAAATGTCCGAGGGTGGCGGTCTCAACCATCAGCAATTTACTGATAAGCTCCAGCTGAGTCGTTTCCGAATTTATTAAAGACATTTCTTCTCACCTGTAATTTAGGGGGAATATATAATTGCGTGCTGCCACAGGTGCAATACAGAACACCCGTGGATGCGCAGCAATAAACAGGAGCATTAAAAAACAATTAGCAACAATAACTGGCGCATTACCAATATAAAAATATATAAACACCAGGTGGTTAGATAATTAACACACTTGGTACCAGTGAATAATTAACTATTAGCTCTGGCCAGCGCGGCATTGATTAATACATTTGCCCCCTGCTCTGCATGCAGAGGATCAATACTTTCAGACTCGTTATGGCTAACGCCGTCCATACAGGGGATAAAGATCATTACCGTCGGGCAGTGCCGGGCCAGATGGATGGCGTCATGACCGGCGCCGCTGATCATTTGCTGACAGGGATAGCCCAGCTGTTGGACAGCATTATCAACCAGGCCTATGCAGTGAGAATCAAATGGTGTTGACTGGCTTAACCAGTGCTCAGCGACGGACAGTTCAATATTGCGGCGAGAAGAGACTGCAGCCATAGCCTGACGGCAGGCCCGTTCAAATTGCTGCAATTGCTCATCTTCCGGATGGCGCAGGTCGAGAGTAAAAGTGACTTCTCCGGGGATGGTATTGCGCGAAGGCGACGCGATAGTCAGTTCACCGATGGTTAGCAACCCCTGCGGCGCAAATGTTGCTGCCACCTTTTCAAGTTCACCAGCCATTTCGGCAGTAGCCAGCAGGGCATCGCGGCGACTTTTCATTGGCGTCGTGCCCGCATGAGCTGGGCTTCCTGACACCGTTATATCCAGCCAGCAAATCGCCTGCCCACCCGTCACCACACCAATATTCAATCCGCGTTCTTCAAGGATCGGTCCCTGCTCGATATGCGCCTCAAAATAACTATCAAAGTAACGCCCCAGCGGGCTGTTACCCCGCCATGCCTCCTGTTCGAGTGACTCGGCCACGCTGATGCCGCTGCTGTCTTTGCGCTGCAGCGCATCATCAAGCGTCATGGCTCCAGTAAACACTGCAGATCCCATCATCGCAGGCGTGAAGCGTGCCCCCTCTTCATTGGTCCAGACGGCAATCTCAATGCTACGTACGGGGGTAATCCCCATATCACTAAGCGTACGAATCCCTTCCAGAGCAGCAAGTACCCCATAAATGCCGTCAAAACGCCCGCCTTTGGGCTGGGTGTCGAGATGACTGCCCATCACGACGGGATCCAGTTTCGGATCTGAACCCTGGTAGCGGCAAAACAGGTTACCGATCGCGTCAGTAGTGACGGTCATCCCCAGATGTAAGCAGTCATTAATGAATTTCCGTCGCCCAGCGCTGTCTTCTTTCGTTAGCGCCAGGCGGCTGTTTCCGCCTTTTTTCGTCGCACCGATGGCCGCCATCTCCATCAGGTTTTCCCACAAGCGGGCACCGTTTATGGGCAGCAGATTATCTGCGACATTACGGATATATGTGAGTTGATTCATTCTTTTCTCCAGTTGCAACTCGGTGAGCAACCATCACCGCGGCAGATTAATTATTTATGCCCTAATATCCGAGGGCCGGATTAACGATTTTGTTGAGCCGTTTCCCCGCCCGTAAAAGGTCGATATTGGCACCAACCTGTTTAACAATGGCTTCAAATGAGGCGGCGGAAGCCATGTGGGGGGTAACCAGGATGCCGTCAGTTGTCCACAGAGGATCGCCAGCAGGCAGCGGTTCTGTCTGGAAAACATCAATCACGGCGCCTTGTAGGTGTCCGGAGGCCACGCAAGCAACAAGATCTTCTGGCACCATATGCAGTCCGCGCCCGCAGTTAATCAGGCTTGCGCCCTGGGGTAGCTTTTTAAACAGTTGCTGGCACAGAATGCCCTGGGTATCCGCCGTCAGCGGTAATAAGTTGATTAAGATATCGGTCTGTGACAAAAAGTCATCCAACCCCTCGTGGCCGTAGAATGATGCGACGCCGGGGATTGATTTCGGCGAACGTGACCAGCCATTTACCCGATAGCCCATCTCTGACAGCTTTACGCCAACGAAACGCCCTATCTCTCCCAATCCCATCAGGCCAATACGCCGTTTTCCTGCCGAAACCTGCGGATAGCGGAACCACGTTTTGTCCCGAGCATTTTTTATGACCCAATCAAAGTTGCGGTGAAAATAGAGTACGGCCCAGAGTATGTATTCATACATACCCTGCTTTTGGTCGCTGTCCACGATACGGCAAACATCGATACCAGAATCCAGCAGCTCTTGACCAAGGTGATCGACGCCCGCCGCCACGGAGTGAATAAGCTTCAGTTTGGGAAATCGGCGCACGGTCCCCGCCTCCGGGAACCAGCACACGGCAACATCAGCCTCTTCGGCGGCGGCATCGTCCGGCAGCACCAACGGAATGTCCGGGCGATGATGACTGAAAGCCTCAATGAGTTGGCTGCGGAAAGCATCAACGGTCGTGACAATAACGATATTATTCATGAGCAGTAGGACTCTTTCTGCGCCACGATCAGACCCTTGGCGGCTTGCCAGCCGTTATTGACGATAGTATCAATTCCCTCACGCCTGAATTGCTGGGCCGCGTGACGGCACACCTCTTCGGCAGGGAAGATCAGTTCAGCACCACCTGCGAGCGCCTTAATTTGTGCCTGGCATGCACGTTCGAGGAAATAAATCTCGTGAAAGGCCCAGGCGATGCTTTTCCCTGCGCCAAGCAGACCGTGGTTGCGCAGGATCATCGCATTATAAAAACCTAAATCGTCCACCAGCCTTGCCCTTTCGCTGAGTGACAATGCAATGCCTTCATAGGTGTGATAGCCCAGATTGTCGTAAAACTTCAGTGCGTGTTGTGTGAGCGGCAGCAGGCCCTGTTTTTGGGCTGATACCGCCATACCGTCCGCGGTGTGGGTATGGATAATGCAGTGAACATCGTCCCGGGCGCTGTGGATCGCTGAATGAATGACAAAACCAGCAGCATTAACGGGTTTATCCATTTCAAAGTCTTCGACAATTTCACCGTCAAAATCAATTTTCACCAGATCTGATGCCGTCATATGTTCGAACAGCACGCCATACTTGTTGATTAGAAAATGATCCGGTTCACCGGGAACCTGCAGAGAAATATGTGTGTCAATCATATCGGTCATTTTAAAATGGGCTATCAGGCGGTACAGCGCCGCCAGTTCACAGCGTGCCAGCCATTCTGCTGGAGTAACTTTTTCTTGTAGTGTCATAGAGGCTCCTTACTTACTTTCTAAAAGTTCAGCCTCAGAGGCTGAAGTTGGATCTTTGAGCCGGCTCAGCCCGATCACACCCAGCAGGGACAGAGTCGACAGAAGGCTGAAAAATAGCGCCAGAGGCAGCCATTGCCCGGCGTAATTTTTCGCAATCACGGTACCAATCAGCGGAGTCGTGCCGCCGGCAATAGCGCAAATCAGCTGATAAGAAATAGAGATTCCTGAATAACGCAGCCTGGTTGGGAAAACGGAGACCATATAACCTGCCACCACGGCATAAAGCGCCGAGAGGATAACGACCGCGACGGCAATGCCTAGCGTCATCAGCAGTAGATTTTTCGTATCGACCAGTATAAACATCGGATATGGTGTAATCAGGCATAGCGCTGCCGCTATTTTAAGAAATCTTCCCTCACCTATTTTATTGGCCAGGAGTGCAGAAGCAGGCTGAGATATAAGTTGAATAATTGTCACCACAAACAGGCAGTCAAGTATTGTGGACTTCGCTATGCCAATATATTGCGTGACATAGGTGATCATAAAGATATTGGTAAAGAAAAAGCCGGCCGAGCCAATTGTGACGGCAATAGCCGAGAAGAATATATGCGGAAAGTAATGTTTCAAAACGTCAATGACTGGATTATCGGCAAGTTCACGTTTGGCTTTTAATGTCTCAAATTCCGGCGATTCATCCACCCGCATGCGGATAAAGAGTCCGACCATCATCAACACGCCGCTTGCCAAAAATGGCAAACGCCATCCCCATGACAAGAAGGCCTCCTGATCCAGCATTGACACCAATCGGAAGGCGATAAGAGACAGCAGCAGGCCTGCCGGGCTACCCAACTGCGCAAAAGAGGCAAAGAACGTTTTGCGTCCATGTGGTGCATGTTCACTGGCCATCAGCACTGCACCGCCCCACTCGCCGCCTACCGAAATACCTTGTACGATCCTGAAAGTGACTAAAAGTATTGGCGCCCAGATACCGATTTTATCGTAACCAGGAATAAGGCCTATTGCGGTGGTGGCAAGCCCCATCAGCATCATCGTAAAAAGCAGCATCTTGCGACGGCCTAACTTGTCGCCCAGATGACCAAAAACGACGCCTGCCAGGGGCCTGGCAATAAATCCTACGGCAAAAGAAGCAAAGGCGGCAAGCGTACTGACCAGTGGGTCTTCAGCAGGGAAAAATACATGTCCAAGGACCAGTGCGGCCGCTGTGGCATAAATATAAAAATCGTAGAACTCTATTGTTGTACCAATGAAGGCACCGAGGGCGGCTTTTTTTGCCTGAACACTATTGGACATTATTTTCTCGAAACCAATTTAGTCTGTTCTTATGTGGGTGGGTTATCTCCTTATCACTCTGTCAGGTCAAAATAATTATACTTATAATCATTATTAATCTGCTTTATAGGGTGGGTAAATCAAATTAACGGTGCAATCTGGTGCAATAACACGTCAGCCAGGCCATTTAACTCGATGAAAAAAGTAAACAATATTAACCATGTCAACATTCAAAAATAATTGCACCAGTACAAAGCATTTAACGCACTATTATGGCTCGTGAGAATTTTTGTTAGAGAGATCTGGTTTTTGTCCACCAGCAGGTAGTTTTCCAATCATCACATGTCTGTTTTGCAGTGAATAAATACCGCAAAATTCAGCGAAATGTGACTACAGGCAATGGCTATACCCCAGCCTGCATAACTGGGGTATCAGCGGAGGGTAACTAAATATTTTTATCGAAGAAAATGTCTAACTTTTGCACTGCCTGGTCAACGTATTTAGGTACCCAGTAGGTCTCAATATGCGTAGCGCCATCGATCAGGAAGAGCTCTTTGTCCTTCGTTCCGGTCGCTTTCGCGAACGCATCCTCGGTCATATACAGCGTATCCGCCTTTGTGCCGGCAATCATCAGCAGTGGTTTATTGATGAGATTGATATGATCGGTCACATCAAAGTTCATCAAATCCAACAAGCTGCTGGTGGTGTATTTAAACGTTGAATTCGGGTGTGCGTGCGTTTTCCAGTAGTACTCATAGCCCTGCCGATATAAGGCAAAGGGCAATTTGGCGATCTGTTCATCTGTCAGGTTTGCATCGCCAGAGTAAAGCACTTCGCCACCGGCAGCTTCCTGAGCGCGTGCATCAGAAGCCTGCTGAAGCCGCTGCTGGATGGTATCCAGCTGTGAATCCTGCATACCATTGCGGCGCACCAGACCTGAATTAAACATGCTGATGGTGGCAATCGATTTGAATCGTTTATCCGTCTCGGCGGCCACCAGTGAATATCCACCGCCTCCGCAGATACCCAGCAGACCGAGGCGGGAAGTATCAACGCCCGGATACTGGCTAATGTAATCAGCCATGCCGTGAACATCCTCAATGCGGTTAGCCGGTTTATCCACACTGCGAGGTATCCCCCCGCTTGCGCCCTGATAAGCCGCGTCGGCAGTAATTGTGATGTACCCTTGCTCGGCGAGGCGCTGGGCATACAGCCCGGCGACCTGCTCTTTTACGCCGCCATTAGGATGTGCGACCACCACGGCAGGGTATTTTTTGGCAGGATCGTAATTCGCCGGCGTATAGACATTCGCCGCAATCTGGATGCCGTGCAGATCGTATTTCACCGGGTGGATGTTGACCTTGCCTTTGACGTTCTCAGTGATGGCACCGTCATAGACCAGCGTGAAGGGATTTTTCTTGTAATCAGCCGCATTGGCTGACGTCACTCCGGCCATTGCCGTGAGCAGTATTGCACTTAAAAGACTGAACTTCATTTTATCTCCCGTTAATTGTCAGCCTGGCCATGCATGCCAGCATAATTAAATTTGCCAACTCAGGTTAGGGATATAGCGCTGTCAGCAGCGTGACAGTGAAATAACATTTTTGTCAGAAAACAGGCCGAAATTGACTTCTCTTTTTTAATTGCGACGAATTCACCCTTATTTTATTTGCGCGGCTTAACCCTTATTTTCATTAATAGACCGGTAACTGACACAATTGTCAGGGTGGCGTCAGCCTGACGACATCCCGCCCTTATTAGAATTATTGCAGGTCATCCTCACCATCGTAGATAAGGACGCTTTTTCATGATCAGACATTTACGTTACCTCGGGCTGTTAGTCCCTCTCTTTGCATTTTCATCCTGGGCTGCAGAGCAACCATCCGCTGTCCATATCGCGCCTGCCGGAAGCCAGAACGCAGTGAATGGGCCAGCGGAGAACTTTACCGGTCGCGTGCGGGTTGATCCCCTGTTCAAACCGGATAACGAGATTCAGGTTTCCGGCGCTTATGTCACCTTTGAACCTGGTGCCCGCTCCGCCTGGCATACGCATCCGGCAGGTCAGCGACTGGTTGTGACCTCCGGCATCGGGCTCACCCAGCAAGAAGGCCAACCGGTGCAGGTCATCCGGGCTGGCGACGTTGTCTCTTGCCCGGCAGGCGTCAAACACTGGCATGGCGCAGCGCCTGGCAGTGCCATGACGCATCTGGCGATAACCGGGGTTGTAGAAGGCCAAAGCGTTAACTGGATGGAGAAAGTGACAGATGAACAATACCACGCCCATTAAGGCATTAACGGCAGCGGTGCTGCTGACCTTTAGTTTCGCTCTCACGGTAAATGCTGCACCAGTTAATCAAGGAGCCGCAGAAATGAACCAGGCACAAACGGTCACAGATACGCTGTCCGCTCGTCAGCAGGCCATCCCTTTGATAGCGGTATCGATGGCCAGTAGTCAGATGGATAAGCTGAATGCTGCTTTGAATCAGGGGCTTGATGCAGGGCTCACCATCAACGAAGCCAAAGAAATTCTGGTCCAGCTCTATGCTTATACGGGCTTCCCCCGTAGCCTGAATGCCCTTAACGAACTGATGACGGTCGTCGATGCACGTCAACAACGTGGCATTGAAGACGTCGTCGGCAAAGAGCCGGCCGCTCCTGTCCCTGTCGGAGATGAGTTGCATCGTGTCGGTACCGCAAACCAGACCACTATCTCAGGCGCTCCCGTCCAGGGCCCTGTGTTTGATTTTGCGCCGGTCATTAATCAATTTCTGCAAACGCATCTGTTCGGCGACATTTTTGCCCGCGATAACCTTGACTGGCAAAGCCGCGAGCTGGCAACGGTTGGGGCATTAGCGGCCACACCAGGCGTTGAAGCACAGCTGCTATCGCATACGCGAGCAAGCATGCGGGTCGGTCTGACGGCAGCCCAGCTGCGCCAGCTGGCGCAGGTATTGCGTGAACATGGCGAAGCGGATGCGGCGATACGGGCTGAAAAAGCGCTGCAGCAAGCGCTTGCGAGTAAATAGAAGGATTGGTTATGGAACATGATCCCACCCGCAGAATGCTGATTACCGCACTTGCCGGGCTGACGCTGGCAAACGTCTCCCTGGCACCCGCTGCGACGGGGAACACAAACCCGCGCGGCACAAGCCGAATTCTGGTGGCGTACTTTTCCCGCAGCGGCAACACACGGGTGATTGCGGGCGTCATTCACCGCAGCCTGAATACCGATCTGTTTGAAATCGAACCGGCCACCGCTTATCCGGAAGACTATTTTCAGACCGTTGAACAGGCGAAAAACGAGCGCCAACGGGGAGTCAAACCACCATTAAAAAATAGTGTTGCCGACATCTCACGCTATGAGACCGTGTATCTGGGCTTCCCCATCTGGGGGACCAGCGTGCCTCCCGTCGTGCAATCGTTTCTTAGCAGCCATAACCTTGCGGGCAAATTGCTGATCCCCTTTATTACCCACGGCGGCTACGGTAAAGGCGACAGCGACGACATCCTTGCCGGTCTGGCCCCCTCTGCCCGCCGGGAAAAACCGCTGGTCATTGAATGCGATCAGGAGCGCCGAACCACAGAAACGGTCACCAGTTGGTTAGAGGCAATACGCGGCTAATTGTACGTATTGATGAGCCAGCCCAATAAGGGCAATCAAGGGTGCTAAATAATTACCCCCGCTAACTCAGATATGATTGAACAGCAAACATAACAGAGGATGTCATTTTGAAGACAATAGTAAAAACGCTGGCCATCGGCGTGATGGCAGGTGGCCTGATGGCGCAGTCGGTGTATGCCGAGCCATTGGTCATTCAGCAACAAGGGAGCTTTTCTGCAGGCGGCACTATTATCACGGCACCTGGCACATTTGACGCGAAAAAGCCGCTGGACGCTGCCGGTCAAACTTATCATGGCGATCATGCGTCGGTGTTCTACCAAATCCCGGAACACCCGCATAAATACCCTATCGTCATGCTGCACGGCGCCGGTCAGTTCTCCCGTACCTGGGAAAGTACCCCGGATGGTCGTGAAGGGTTCCAGAACATATTCCTGCGTCGCGGATTCTCAACCTATCTTGTCGATCACCCCCGCCGGGGCAGCGCCGGGCGCACAATCGTAGAAGGGACGGTGACGCCAAAACCGGATGAGCAGCTGTGGTTTAATCAGTTCCGTGTTGGCGTGTGGCCAGACTATTTTAAAGGCGTCCAGTTCTCTCACTATAAGGAAGCGCTGAATCAGTATTTTCGTCAAATGACCCCGAATACCGGGCCGTTTGATATCAACGTTATCTCTGATGCGATGTCCGCCGTGGTGGATAAATCCGGCCCGGCGATCCTCTTCACCCACTCGCAAGGCGGCGGACCGGGCTGGTACACAGCGATGAAAAACGACAAGGTCAAAGCTATTGTTGCCTTTGAGCCCGGCAGCAGCTTTGTCTTCCCGGAAAATGAGCTCCCTGCCCCGATGCCCAGTGCGTTCGACACGCTGAAGGGTGAGCCAGTGCCGATGGAACAGTTTATGGCGCTGACTAAAATCCCAATTCTGATTATTTACGGCGATAACATACCGGATAAGCCTGTCGCCATGCCCGCGCAGGACAGCTGGCGCGTACGTCTGGCAATGGCTCGCCAGTGGCGTGACGTGGTGAACAAGCATGGCGGGGATGTGACGGTGACGCATCTGCCTGAGATCGGCATCAAAGGAAATACCCATTTCCCGTTCTCTGACCTTAATAATGTGCAGATTGCTGATTTAGTCAGCCAGTTCATTCACGATAAAAAGCTCGATTAACTGCCCATAAGAGGCCTGGTTGTGAAACAAACCAGGCCTCTGATACACATTATCGGCTAGTCCGGATTTCTGCTTGCGAACACCTCTTTAAATACCGGTAGCGCCGAGAAGATAGTTGGCCAACCCGACACAAAGGCTAACTGAGTCAATATCTCTGAGGCCTGAGTCTCGGTCAGGCCATTATCCATTGCCCGATTAAGATGATAAGGCACCTGGGCTACCTGGCCGGCCGTCACCAGTGCACTTACCGTGACCAGACTTCTGTCGCGTGGTGCCAGACCAGGCCGCAACCACAGGTCGAGGAATAGCGCCTCAGTCGTGTACTTCACCACGCCCGGCGAAACCTTACCAAAGTTTGACCCGACCAGGGTGGCACGTTTGTTTTCCGTCTCTTCATCCAGAGGGAGAAAATCCACTGTCTCACCCGGCAATGACGCCATATCAATATGGCGTTGCACAAAAATGTTATGTGCGACCAGCGCCGCAGCGGTAGCATTTGGCCAGCCGGCGTAAAAGGCTAAGTGGGTAATCGTCTCCGCAATTTCCGCTGGCTTCACGCCACTGTCCAGCGCAACGCTAAGATACTGGGGAAGTTCAGCCCTGTCGTTACGGCTGATAAGCGCCGCAACCGTCACTAAGCTGCGGTCACGACGGGATAATTCCGGACGATTCCAGAGATCCTTTTGAATAAATCGTTCAGCATACGCAGCCATCGCGGGCGCGACTTCAGCAACAATGCTATGCGTATTATCTTCTGGCTTCATTTTTGAACTCCTGTTTGGCGTGGTCTAATTTAAATCAATCGTGAATTTTTACGCCAAGGCAACCACGAACAAACTCAGGGCTAAAGTGTTTTACCGATTCACCAACATAGCCTAAATCAAGAGCGCTAATTTGTGCCATTTCACCGTCGGTCAATGAAAAATCCCAGATGGCAATATTTTCTTCAATGCGCTGCCGATGAGTGGATTTAGGGATAACCGTAACGCCGCGTTGAATATTCCAGCGCAATATAACCTGAGAAATTGATTTTTGATGCGCGTCAGCAATATGCTGGAGCATTTTATTTTCAAACGGATTATGTCTGCCACCGCCTAATGGTGCCCAGGCCTCTGGCTGAACGCCATAGTATTTCATCGTTTCCAACGCCTCGGGTTGTGCAAAGTAAGGATGCAGTTCAACCTGGTTCACCATCGGTTTGATTCTGACGGTCTCACAAAAGTTTGTTAATACGTGAGCATAAAAATTGGATACGCCAATGGCCTTAAGCTTACCTTCGTCGTAAGCATCTTCTAATGCCCGCCACGCGCTAAAATAGTCGCGCATCGCCTGGTGCAATAAGTAAAGGTCAAAGTATTCAAGGCCCGATTTTGCTAACGACGCCGCGATGCCTTTTCTGGCTGTATCGTAGTTAGCCATGTCCTGAACCCATAGCTTTGAGGTAATAAATAACTCTTCACGTGTGCACAAGCCTTCAGCGATAGCCTCACGAACTGCGTCACCAACCGCGTCTTCATTGCCATACACTGCGGCAGTATCAATGAGGCGATAACCGGCGCGAATGGCAGTTAACACAGACTGTTTGCACTCGTCTTTGTTGGTGACCTGAAAAACACCAAAACCTGCCATCGGCATTTTACTGTTATTGCTTAATACTGAAAATTCCACTGTGAGTACCTCCACCCTGTAAGAGCCTTCAGTTTAAGATAAAAAACTAACCTCGATTAGTAGGCCAATTGCGAATGCATTTGTGCAAAAAATTCATTAATGAACAGACCCATGATTCTGGATGTGAACATTTTTAGCGGACGTTCTACAAAACCTGATTACGGGTAGCGTGTTTGAGCAGGCGCATACTCCCGAAATATCCTCACCCGACTACAGGGATTTACTCTGACGACTCCGGGAAGTGAAGTCATATATTCTGTGCGATGGCGTTGCCAATTACGATGGGGAGACATTAATGATGATTGCCGGGAAAATGGAGGCAGGTTTGGGGCAGCGCCTGCCCCACGTAATGGATCCGCTTGATTAACCCGCGTTTGTCTCGCTGCCTACATACGGTAAAAAAGTCGCTATCAACGAATAAGTGACATGCTCATAGGGTAGGTTCATTATCGGTAACCGTGTTTCTAGCTCCTTTTCCATTTCGGCAAGACACGCGTTGTAATCAAACTGGTATTCCGTATTCCAGAAAACATCCCTGGCATTTCTAGGGACCTTTTCGTATATACCGGAAAGTTCAAGCATGAGTTCTTCATTAATAAGCAGCCTGAACTCTGGGCCTGCACGCAGGCCAACGATGGTAAATGACTGGTTACCGTTATCACCGGTAACCTGATCCCGGAGCAAATAAACGAATAACGGAGCCTCTATGCCTTTTGCAATGGCCGCCGTCGCATCAAACTGCTCCGCCTGGTTTATCGCTTTATCGAAAATGGGGTGGCCAATGCCCAGGATTTCGATTTTTTTATCCTTTACAGAACGGTCAAATGACAGCGCATCGTAGCGGCGCCTGATCCCGAACTGATTACTCCAGATTTTAGGCGTTTTAAAACTTATCAGCCCTTCGTCACTTGTCTCAAGGCGATGACCGTTCAGCTTGAGCATGTTATCAAAGAAGCCTTGCATATTAATAAGATCGAGTTTCGGGACCTCACCGAGATTCTGGTATTCGAACTTTTCCGCATGGCCAATCAGATTTTTAACCACGCTTACGGCTGACTGCCCGCCAAACGTTCCTGTTCGGGAGTCGAACCATTTTTTCAGGCTCTCCGGATCTTCGGCCAGGCCTTCTGAGAATAGCGTATTGAAAAAACCTTTATCCGTCATACCAAGAATGAGCTGTAAAAGGTCTTCCGGCTCTTCCATCGCTGCGCCCAAAGAGCGCATGACGTTTTCAATTTTGGTATTTAACAGATCCCAGATCCTTGACTCTACGGTGTCCGGGTTGCGTAAAGCGATGACTTCTACCTGCTGGCGCTGCCCATAGCGATTGAGTCGACCGACACGTTGATGCAGACGCATCGGGTTCCATGGAAGGTCTACATGGATCATGGAATAGCAATTATCCTGCAGATCGATCCCTTCCCCGCCAGCTTCGGTACAAATAATAAATCTGATGCTCCCTTCTTTAAACTGTCCCGCAGCATCATAGCGATTCATTGACCAGCTAAAGCGCTCTCCAGACTCATTAACAATACCGTCCAGACGACCTTCACCATTGATAAAACCGACTGAACCAAAACCATAGCGTTGATGTAACGTATTGGCGATAAGTGCCTGAGTGGCCTTATATTCCGTGAAGAAGACAACCGTACGGTCCTTGAACTCATTTTCCAGTACATTGATCAACGTTTGGATCTTTGTTTCCTGTTGAACCTCCGATGCCAGAAGCTGCAGCTCTTCAAGCATGGGCAATTCATTCTCCATCAGGGCCACCTGTACCGACATGCTGGCATATTCCGCTTCCAGCTCGACGTATTGGTCATCCAGCTCGGGGGATTCCAGCTCTTCAGCAAGGAGCAATAGCGCTTGCCCAATATCTTGTAAACGGAGCTTACTTTCTCCAAGTCGACGGATGCGGCCGCTGATTGCCGCATAAATGGCGGCGACCGAGCTGGCTGCCAGTTTTTGCATCGCAATCAGTACCAGTTGTACGGCACGTTGATCCACTTTCGTCAGAGAGGAGGCATAGGCCTGGCCGGTCAGAATAAAGGTGGTTAATTTGTCATAAAATGCCTGCTCGGCGGCAGAGAACATATACGTTCTGGAGCCAACCTGGACGGGTTTAAACAGCTTGTTCCCTTCCATGTCGGTGACCTGCTGTTTATTATTTCTGATGACGACCTGTTTAACCCCAGCAAGCTGCAGATCGGCCGCTTTATGTGGTTCAAACAGATCGGGCCGCAGCAGTTGCAGTAATGCGAAAAAGCCGTAGTCTTTGCCGCGATGGGGAGTGGCGGTGAAAAACAGCCGTGACTCAAATTTATGATGCTCTATTAAGTTCTGTATAAAGCGATAGCCCTGCGTTGCGCCAGTATCTTCCTGATTATTGAGGTGATGGGCTTCATCAACGATCAACAGATCCCAGTTTTCGGCATTAAGCATTCGATCGTGGCGGCCATGGCTGTCTTTGCGCAATGTCGGCAACGATGCCACAACCTGATCGTGCGTATTCCAGTAATCAGAGCGTTCCGTATCAATATCCGGGGAATAGAGCGTCAGCCGGATATCGAACATCAGACGCAGGCGTTCCTGCCATTGGCTTACCAGCGAAGCCGGTGTCAGCACCAGCAAACGCCGCACACGCTTTTTTGCAATCAGTGGCCATAAGATTAAACCTGCTTCGATGGTTTTACCCAGCCCCACATCATCGGCAATTAATTTCTGAACCGGCCATTTTCGCAGAACGTTGTGACATACCCATAGCTGATGCGGCAGCAGGTTGATGCGTGACGTAGAGAACACTCCCCAGCTATCATTAATCGAGCGGATGGCTAATGCCTGACAGCGGGCTATGACTTCTCGCAGGTTATCAAACTCGCCTTCGGCAATAGCATCACGGGAGCTTTTAACGGGCTCCAGTTCGTCAACCGGGCGCTCCTGAAAGCCGCTTTCAAAGCGCACCAGCGCGGTGCCATTGCGGACCAGCTGCACTTCACCAATCCCAAAACGCGGATGTCTGACCTGGCTACCTGCGGTTAAGACCATGTCATCGTCACTCATCATTTTTCTCATTCCAGCTGCCTATTTCCAGAATTTTTGCCAGGCGTTCCCGATTATCACTTCTGGCCAGAACGCGTAATGGAATATCAAACGCACCGTTAAAGGTGGCCTTCTCTTCCCCCAAATGTCGGCAGAGAAAAGCGTGGATTTCCTTCGAATGCTCTGCCGAGGCTGAATCCAGCTGCAATCCCCCTTCTGGCAGCCGATGACTTAACAAGTCTCTGACCCCAGCGGAAGCCATGTAACAGTGCGGCGCTAATGAGTGATCTTCATATACATGATGGCGGCATAGCTCACGCAGGATGAAATTCACGCCGATGCCAAGCGTGGATTTCAACTCAGGCGGCGCAAAATTGCTGCCGGACAACATCGCGCTCTGCCCCGGCTGGATAAGGTCGCTAATATTTGGCAGCCCCGACTCCGCAGACCAGAAGAGATCGATATAATCCGTCAGGTTACTGGAGAAACGGTACAGCGGCAGTATCTGCAGCCATACCCGATATGCTTCACCGGTGATGGATTTTGCCAGATAGCGATCCATCACCTCAAACCAGTCGTCCGCATTATCCGTCCGCACGAACACATCCCACCATTTCTGTTGGCTGAAAAACTTCAGCGCATCGCGATGCTGATACTCCCGGGTACGTCCCAGGGTCTGGCAGGAACCTAAGAACAGTAACTGGAGCCACGCTTTGTTAAAGCGCTCGGGATGTTCATCCTCTTTGATAGCCAACCATTCAAACTGACCATCCGGATAAAGTTCATTGTCATAGGTGGTGCGTTCCGGTGCCTCTTTCTCCCACCACTCATAGATGCGCTCCAGCGCCTCGGTCAGGCCCAGCGTTGATCGGCCCTCTTTGCTAAGCTGCTCATGAATTCGCTTGTTGCGTTCATGTTCCGTTATCATGCGAACATTACGGAAAATATCGATATATTTTCGCTGCCAGCCCCATTTTTGTAGATGCTGAACATCAATCGTAAATAGCCAGTGAGGAGCCTGTGTCGCTTTGAAACCATCGGCCAGCGCCTCACCGTGGAGCCCAGCAACAAGATACCAGCACAGTGCTTTCTGTTTACGCGGGTCAGACGCAAGCTCCTGCGATTTTGCCCACTTATCCAGTGTTTCCACGTTATATGGTCGCGTAGCGCGCCGACATCTGTCGATAAATCGAATATCACTTTCGCTATACTGAGACGACAGAATGAAAGCATGCGGAGCAAAATCGATCACCAAATTTTCATCCCCGCTCGGATGTTGTGCCTGACGCAACAGCGCTTCCTTAACCGGCCGGTGGGCATGGTTTTCCATCAATACGGTGACTTTAGCCAATCGTTCTTTGAACCGTTCGACCTGTTCCAGCGTCGCCTTCTCTTTGTTAAGCAGATTATCAAACGTTTCATTAAAAACAGGTTGAAGCTGTGCAGCCTTAGACGGAGACAGATAACCATCATCCAACTCTTCGTCCAGTAGCGTCTCCAGTTCCAGTGCAGGAACAAGCAGGCCTGAATCGATTAGCGATCGCCCTACCGCAAAGCTGACTAGCTGCCCTTGCTGGAAATAGCGTTGTAAGGTGGACAGCCCCGAGACATGCGACGAGATATTGCTCAGTAACTCGCTTGCCCGATGGGTGACGGTGGTCATTGAGATGAGCGGTACTGATGCCCCCTTCAATCCTGTGGGCAGCGCTTTGTGCGAGCGATAGAACGCCAGGATCCCGCCGCTGTCAGCGTTGAACATGTGCAGAATCAAATCAGCGTAAGAATCTGCGCCGCTGTCACTTTCTGCCTGGCTTTTTGCGCCAGGAATGCTCTCCTGCAGCACCTGCCACAGATTCCCCCAGAACGTGGCGAAGTCGGTCTCATCATCCAGTTCCCACTCCGCTTTTATCTCCCGCCAGTTGTTCTGGCTACGCTGGAAGAGCTGGGACAGGAAATACGCCAGCTTGCCGCCCAGTTCAGTGAAGAGTTGCCGGTTATGCGCAGAGGTAATTGCCAACTGGTTACGGCCAATATCCACATCGAAATTCGCGTTGATAGCAAAACCGAGTTTAATATCCCCCAGCAGCGGCGCCAGATTCCACAGGCGTGGAATACTGTAATGATTCCCCAATGGAAGTGGCCCCTGCGGTCCCCGGCGGAAAATAAAGCTCCCTGCGTCGGTTTTCAGGGCCGCAATCGTGATATCGCTCTTGCGCTTCGACGACGATACCCGTACTGAGCCAAAACTTAAGCCTTCAATCAGTTCGCTGGATTTCGGTTTCCAGTGATACGACTCATCGTTGAGTTGAATCGTATGGATCTGCCTGGCAAAGACCGGTAATAAAGCCACGTGTCTGCTGAAAGACTGCAGCACGTTATCAGCGTTGAACGATTCCAGCAGCGGTAATGACACCAACGTCGGTTTGTAGCTTCCCTCCAGACGCTCTTCACGCACCAGTTTGAACAAGGCATCATGATCCTCGCTGACGTTAGGTAAAATCCCGCCCTCAATCTGCACGGCCAGGCGCCCTGAAACAATATGCGGCTTGTCGGTAACGAGCAGGCAGCTTTTGAAGCCCAGTCCAAATTTCCCGGTGGTTTTCTCATCTTTGTTGGAACGATTCCGGGCAATCATTTTCTCAAGATCGGTCTTAAATCTGAAGTCGGTGCCATCAATGGCACTGCCCGCGGCGCGGAACTGGTTAACCTCACGTCCCCAGTTAAAAAATTGCAGCTCACGGTGACGAACCCGCACTTTAAATATGCTGCGGTCATTAATTTCAGCTTCGCCAACGCCCAGTTTTGCCAGTTCAATGAGCGCGTCATCCGCATTCTGGAATAATTCGAAGGGGATACTCTGCGGATGGTACTGTGCCTGGGTTATCTTATGGCGAACCGCCTGCAGAATGGCCATTTGCAGGTCACTACGATTCTCAATTTCAGCGCTAATCTTCTCAAGCGCCCGGGCGCGAGCATGCTCATTGAAGCGCCCTTTTTCGGGATCCCGTGCCTCATAATACCCCTCAAGCAGCCTTGCCAGGGGAGCATCATGCAGTCGCAGCTCTTCCAGTTGATATACGATGCTGTCGAGCATCGTTATTTTGGCGGTCAGAATATCCAGCTGTTCAGCACCGGTGAATTTGCCCCAGATATGATCAAGTGAGAGTCGTTGACCGTAGACTTTTTCCAACAACAGTTCGGCACTCTGCTTTAAAATTTCCAGCAGACGCACTTCCCCCATTTCCATAACCGGCAGCTTGCGCAGCATCAGGCCTATTTTGGTTGAGCTGGCAAAACGGTGTCTTTCCCAGATAAATAACGTGCGTGCATCGGATTCCAGCTCTATTTCTATCGGGTTGTTCAGAATGGAGTGAACTGTCGCCATGTCCCCTTCAAACTGGGTCAGAGAGAACTGCATCGAGGAGACCGCCTGCCGGAGCGATTTACCCGGGAAGAGCACTGGATTATCCGGTTCCGAAGTCAGTACCTTCCAGTTTTGCCCCATTTTGCCGATCAGATCATCGACGGTATGCTGCCCGAGATATGGGAGGCTCGCGGCTTCGACCCCAGATGTACCGGACATCAACAGCATGTTGGCGGCGATCGCTAAGCCATTCGTAACCTGACTTTGCCAGTGAGAGAAATAGGATTCCAGAATACCGGCCGTGCCCAAAAAGGCCGTATTGTCAGCCAGCGCGAGGGCGGAGTCCGTCGCTGAGGCCGCCTGCACACGCTCTGGCAGCGCAGATTTGATGATTTGCCAGTCCTGTTCATGGATCAGCGCTTTTGCTGCCGCACCGATAACCCCGTAACAGAGCTGCGTTGCGCTCACGTAGCTGTTGGCCTGGGTGCGTAATGTTAACGTTGGCAACAGAGCATGCGCCGAAGAACTGGCACATATCGCGCTAAGCAGCGCTCCCCGAAGCTGTGCAACCTGCTCCGCCGGGATCCCCAGAGAGACCAAACGCTCATGTGCCTGAACCAGCAGGCCGGCATCAACCAGGTTTCCGGTTAGCATTTCCGCGCCCGCGGGAAAAAATAGCGCCACCGCTGGAAACGTTAAAGCATTCAATGAGCAGCTTCCATCCTTTGAGCGCGCTAAAGACGTCAGCATAATTCGCCGCCTGCTGTAGCACTTCCGCTGTCGGTCGGCATTGACCAATCTGATAACCCGGCGTGGTTGCCGCTATTTTTAACGCAGCGGCAACGGTTTCATCCGCACTATTCAGCAACAGCGGCCTAATCAGTGCAAGATCGTGTGTATTATCAGTATCTAACTGTTCGCTGAAGAAAAGCTGGTGACTCTCTTTGCTGAGCAGATAACAGGCGCGCCAGTTTTCAGGCTGGCCGGCTATCACGTAAGCGGGAGCAACGGGATGGCCATTGGCCAGTAGCCAGGGCCTTGTTTTGAGTTCGCAAAGTTCCGGTAATCGGCCTGACTGGTGTAACTGTTCAATAATAAAGCGATTGTAGCGTGATGGCGTTTGCTGGCTGAGAGCGAGGGCAATCGCCCTCTTCGCATCAATTCCCTGCAAAATGCTATCCTGACGTTTCTGAACCTCACGCGTTAATGCGCGTTCGATCCAGATCACCGATTGTGCCAGCATGTCGGGAAGCGGATAGTCACTGTACAGCGCGCAATGCTCTGTAATGGAGACAAATTCACCGTTAACCGTTCTGTGCAGAGGGAGCTGCTGCCAGATGGTGTCATCTTCAATGTAACGCAGGATCTCTTCTGCATATTCCTGCGATTGCACCAGCGAAGAAAAATCAACGGCAAGAATATCGTCGCCAAGCGCCTCCAGCACATTGCGGGCATTCATCTCTTTAAGATTAAGACGCTCTCTTTCCTGGTAGTTAAACCGCAGGGCGTGAGAAAGTGCATAGGGAATGATGTGCCAGTCCTTATCACTGGCCAGCGTCTCTTTATGCAACAAGGACCAAACCGGGTTTTCCTGAACAACGGACCAGAGTTCACAGGACGGGTCGGTATCCAGTTTGCAGGCATGAAGTAAATAGCGCACGGCAAGTTGTTCTTCGATGCTTAATGCGCTTTCTATCTGCAGCTTCGCGACCAGTTCCGCGCGGCGTTCTGCTTGCGCCAGCATTGGCCTTTCTTCCAGCAAACGCAGTACGGCCTGGGTGTCGCAGGCGGAGACTTTGCCGTTAAACAGCCTGTCGTTAACCTCTTTATTGATAAAGACAATGTGGCGATCCTGCAAAGCGTCTTCGAGAAGCTCGCCAAGCTGATAACTTCCGGCCTCTCCGCGGCGGAACAGACGGCGCTGCTGGAAAAGCGCCTGCAGCGTCCGCCGGGATTCCAGAAATGACCTGGACTGGCCCGCACGATAGGCCCTGAACAGCTTGATCGTATCGCGCTTTGTCAGTATTTCATCTCTATCGTGGGCGGTCAGCGACGAGAGAAGTTCGAGTGAAGCCTTCTCCTTTCGTTCATCCTGAATAGCACTCCCGGCAATGGCGACCAGACATTTATCTGCATCGTCAATATTCAGCGTACCCGTACTGCGTTCACGTTCGGGAACGACACAGGCCGGAACGAACACGCGGCCGATCTCGAGTACCGGAAGCGTATCCCATAAGCGCTGCTCATCCTTTTCAATTAAAAACACCCACCGAAACGTCTCGGGAATAAAACTCAGGAATCGCCAGACGGCTGTTTTGTTGGCGGATAACTCTGGTAATTTCATGTCCGCCATTACGTTTTTCGCCAGGCGAATTAATGCTTCCAGACAACGTATATTGCTCTTCAGAAACGACTCAGGAAGGCTTGCGAGGAATTCGTTAAGATAACCAAGTTGGATTTGAGACCCAAACACGCGTGGGGAGATTGACCTCAGGAGCGCGCTAATCTCTTCGCTCTGCCAGTGAGCATTCTGCTGAGCCAGGATATTGGGTTTACCGAGTTCAAATAACGTATAGCCTTCAGCCAGTGTTTTTAGCTCAGGTAACGTATCCCAGACGCGATCGTAGTCATTAGAGACCGGCGCAGGAAGCGGTCGTGTTGGTTGATGTCCTGTAATAAGCGACCAACGGCTTCGTTCTCCCGGCAGCATCTGGAAAACCCACTGATGCTTCGCGGTGGCATGGCTCTGGTAACGGCTTCCTTCATTGCTGTTAAAATATCTTTGTAATCCTTCGCTTAGCGCCATGATTTGCTCACTCGTCAGAGAGAGCCGGGCGGCCCCCAGGCTAACCGAGGCTAAAACCTGCGCCAGCGTGCCCTCATTGGCCAGCAGGCGGTTCCATTCGTGGGTGACGTTCTCTTCGGAGCTGGGTTCAAGGGCGGTATTCCCACCAATGCTCTGCCGACCGTGAATGCCTACGCGCCCTGCATCAATAAAGAAATAGCCGTGGAGGAATATCTCAAAGCTGGTATTGCCTGTGATGTGGGTGACGAACGCCTGCTTTGATTGAGAGACATCCTGATCTCCCAGCGGCAGGAACACCGCCCAGCGAACGGTCAGCGTCGCCTGCTCATCCCCTGCTTTTCTGGCAAGCAGCACGACCGCTGCATGAGGCTTTGTTTTGTCCTCAATTTTCTGCTCAGCACCGGCAGCATTTCGCCCGTAGCTGATCGGCCAAAATTGATGGGCTTTCAGTTGCGCAAAAGGCGCTGACGCCAGCATGGTCTCCACGCCAACGTAGCTAAGGGGAGATAGCATGTCACCCTGAGCGGATTGCAGGGCGATCTTCCCCTGCCAGTTTTGAACCGGGCCGGTATCCGGGAAAGTACATCTGCCAGAGCCATCCTGCAGTTGCACAGTAAAAAGCGGTGTTGCCGCATCCACTGTCACCGTGTATCCGGCAATATTTTTGAGTGTTTTCAACATGGGCAACAGATGCCCTAGTTGTACAGGCAGACGAGGATCGGTAATAAATGAAGGTGCCGCACGCTCAAAATCGGGGCTATTGATGATGTAATTGTATTGCTCACCCCGTGCTGCGGCGATGGACTCCGAGCGCAGCGGGATCCAGACAATAAATGTGTAGTCCTTAGCAGCAAAACCGGCATCCACTGACGCGATGGTGTTTTGCAGCAGTTGTTTATCGCTGTCACTGAACGACTCCCAGCCTGGACGTTCTGCGCTCCATGGGTTTAGTACATCCGCTTTTGCATACTGCCCTTTATGTTCCTGCCAGTCGCTACCGACATAAAAATAGACCTCACCCAGATGAAAAAGGCTTTTCATTCCCAGGCCAAACTTGCCGACTGCATGTTGATTACCGGCTTTGCTGCCTAAACCAATTGAACGGATCCCCTTCGCATCTGCCTCGCTCAGCCTGGCATCATTGACAAAGAATATGGCCGGGTCACGTAATAAAGGGTGCTCAGCCTCCTCAAGACCCTCATGCCAACCGAGTATTAGCGACTCAGCCCTGGCGTCATCCGCATTTTGAACAATTTCTTTCAGTACGGGGAAACCGCTTTTGTAACGATCTCGTAAGTTATCAGCAATGAGTTGAATATCACTCAGAGGGTCTCGAATAAAGCCTGACATGAGGTAGTCCTTTAATGCGTGGTTTTATACCATACGCTAAAACTACTAAGACAAGAATATTCTTAATCAAGTTTTATACGGAAAAGCATCAGGTAGTCTTAGTTCATATAATAGACAATTAAAACTGACTGAACTGTGTAAAAAGGCTACTAAATTGACCGTTTAACATTAGTTCATCAAATCAGTCACCCCAAGGTTAAATTTTTATAATAAGAACAATGTGGTAATTGCTGCATCATCCATGATTTAAATTCATCCTAAACATAAATTAACAACAATATGCCTTGATTTAATATACCCGCCCTCGCCTCACCAGCCATCAACTGAGGCGGGAGTGCCAAATGGAACTCTTATTTCCTTGAGCCGCCAGCGTCGATCGGTTTCCATAACATATTCCAAATACGTCTTCTTACAGGTGATTATGGTGAAAAACCGTTATGCGTTATGCGGCGTACTAGCGCTACTCTTGCCGCTGGTGGGTTGCGACCAGAAGGCCGTCGATACCCCGCCGCCGGCCCCGTATGCGACATCGTCAGTGGTACAACATCCGCTGATCGGTGCCGATGAGCTTTACTCGCTGGTATCACCGATTGCCCTTTTCCCCGATAGCCTGCTGGCGCAGGTGCTGGCCGCCAGCACCGTGCCCGATGCGGTCACGGCTGCTTATCAGTGGCAGCGCGAGCACAGCACGCTGAAAGGCGAGACGTTGACTTTACAACTGAAGATGCAAGACTGGCCCGCCGCGGTGAAATCGCTGATTACGTTCCCGGATGTGCTGGCGCAGATGGCGCTGAATATCCCGTGGACCCACCAGCTTGGCGATGCTTATACCCGCCAGCCAGCGGATGTGATGAACGCCGTGCAGGTACTGCGTGAGCGAGCGCAGCAAAGTGGCGCCCTGAAATCTACGCCACAGCAGCAGGTCCACAGTGCGCCTTCAATCGCACAGGCCAGCGCCGCCAAATCAGTACCCGCAACCCCTCGGACCATTACGATCGCACCGACCCAGGCCGGAGTGGTGTATGTGCCGGTGTATCCGCCGACCGTGTACGGCAATCCACCCGTTATCTACTATCCGGGCTACGTTCCACCACCGTCATACAGCAGTGCGGACATGGTGGCCACAGGCCTCATCAGTTTTACTGCCGGGGTGATGGTTGGCGCGGCCATGGATAACAACTGGGGCTGGAACAGTTGGCATATGCACTGGGGCGCTAGCCCGACGGTTATCTACAACAACCGGACCTTTGTAAACCGTACCCTGGTGAATGCGCACCCGGCATTCCATCAGCCGGTGTTGGCACCCGGTCCGGTGCGCGTCCCGCATTTTTCTCCGGTACATAATACTTTTTCGCCAGCGCATATTGCCTCGTTTAACGGTACGCGGGTTAACACGCCGCCGCGTTACCATCAGCAACCCCATGTCAATCACCTGCCAATGGCGCCGGGTCCGGTCAGGCTGTCACCGAAGCAGCAGAACGGTCTGGATCGACAGGCCGCCAGGATGCCACCGCGAATGACCCTGCCTAATCGTTTTGACCCGCGCCAGGGGCTGATGGCCTCCATCAAAAGTGACGATCGCTTTGGCGGACGGATGGCAACTCGCCGTTGGTAACCCCCCTCTGACGTCCCCTAAAAGCAGTGGCTCCCGGTCGCTGTTTTTTTGTTTCTGCCTCTGAGAGAGGCTTACAGAAACCCGTTTGAAGCACTACGGTTATTACTCTATGGTGTAGGTATCTTTTTAAAAACAATGACACCTGCAGCACGTCTACTCGTATGGCTTCTGAATGACAACAACGCCAAAGCTTCATCCTGACGACCCCTTTCAGCTAACGCTGGATAAAATCATGGACCTAAAGCCGCTGGAAAGTATCGAGCGGCTGATGGCTGTCCTGCTGCCGCAGGCCGATGAAATCGTCACGCGCCGCCCGCGCAGTTTTCACAAAAATGGTCCGGAAATTTACCTGCTGAAGAACGGGAATTTCTGGCTGCACCGCCGTGTGGACGATTTGCAAATGAGCATGGCGAAGGCCCCGCATATTTTTGGCCTGGCTGAACTGGTTATTCCGGTGGGAGACACTACCTACGTCAAATTTGCTGCCGATAGCGAGGTTTATGCGCTTTCCGGGGCAAAAGCGCAGGCGTTGCTGAATCAACAACCTGCCCTGTGGCAGGACGTTTCCCGGGTGCTCGCCTTCCACCTGCATTTCTCTACCTGGCGTGACCTGCACCTGTTGAATGACAATGCCTACGACACTATTCGCGGCAAGCTGCTGGAACTGGAAAAACACGATGAAACGCTGCGGAAATCGACCACAATCCTCAATTACATTCTCGGAACGACCAAGCTGTCACGCAGTACGATCCTGCGGGTGATGAAAAATCTAACGGATGGTGGATATCTGGAAGCGCAACGGGGGAAACTGATCCGCATCGTTCACCTGCCGCTGCGCTATTAGACCTTATTTTTTGCGGTTAACGCAGCGCATCACCACGACATAGAATACCGGGACAAAGAAGATGGCGAGCAGCGTGGCGCTGATCATCCCGCCCATCACCCCGGTACCGACGGCGTTTTGCGCCCCGCTGCCGGCACCATCGCTTATCACCAGCGGCAGCACGCCGAGAATGAAGGCCAGCGAGGTCATTAGGATCGGCCGCAGACGCAGGCGCACCGCCTCAAGGGTTGCCGCAATGAGATCCTTACCCTCTTTCTCTATCAGTTCTTTGGCGAACTCAACGATTAAAATCGCATTCTTCGCCGACAGGCCGATGGTGGTGAGCAACCCGACCTGGAAATAGACGTCGTTGTTCAGCCCGCGCAACATCGCGCCAGTCAGGGCGCCAATCACCCCGAGCGGTACCACCAGGATCACCGCCAACGGCACAGACCAGCTCTCATACAATGCCGCGAGGCACAGGAACACCACCACCAGCGAAATGGCGTACAGCGCCGGAGCCTGGCTGCCCGAAAGCTGCTGCTGATATGACATGCCGGTCCACTGATAGCCAAAGCCCTGCGGCAGCTTAGCGGCCAGTTTAGCCATCAGCATCATTGCCTGGCCGGAGCTGCGCCCTGGGGCCGGTTCGCCGAGGATCTCCATCGACGGTTGACCGTTGTAACGCTCCAGACGCGGTGAGCCGTATTGCCACTTCGCCGTAGCGAATGCCGAAAATGGCACCATCTGGTCGTGTTTACCTTTGACGTACCAGCTATTGATATCATCAGGCAGCATACGGTATGGCTCATCGGCCTGAACGTAGACTTTTTTAACCCGCCCGCGGTCAAGGAAATCATTAACGTAGGTCCCACCAAGCGCCGTGGAAATCGTTTGGTTTATGGCATCGTTGCTGACGCCCAGCGCTTCGGCTTTCTCCTGATCGATTTCCAGCTTCATTTGCGGTGCATCTTCCAGGCCGTTAGGACGAATTTTAGTCACCACGTTCGGGTATTTATGCGCCATAAACAGCAACTGATTACGCGCTTTGGTCAGCGCCGCATGCCCCTGATTGGCTTTATCGATAAGTTCGAAGTCAAAGCCTGTCGCGGTACCCAGATCGGTAATAGCCGGCAGATTAAAGGCGAACGCCACGCCGTCTTTGATCTGCTGATGAAACGCGATATTGGCGCGGTGAATAATCGCCTCCACATGGTTTGCCGTGCCGCTGCGCTGGCTCCAGTCTTTCAGGCTGACGAACGCCAGGCCGTTATTCTGCCCGTTACCGTTGAAGCCAAAGCCCGCAACGGTAAACACCGAATTAACGTTTTTCGCTTCTTTATGCAGATAATACTGCGTCACTTTATCCAGACTTGCCTGGGTGCGTGCCTGAGTGGCCCCGGACGGCAGCTGCACCATATTCATAAATACGCCCTGATCTTCGTCCGGCAGGAACGATGTCGGCAGCAGAATAAACATCGCCGCCATACCCAGCACAATCACCAGATACAGAGCCATCATGCGGCCCGTTTTATGAATAATGCGCCCGACGCTGCCTGCATAGTGATCGGTGCTGCTGGCGAACATCCGGTTGAACCAGGCGAAAAAACCTTTTTGCGGCGCATGGTTTCCCGGTTTGAGGATCGTGGCACACAGCGCGGGCGTGAGGATCATCGCCGTCAGCACCGACAGCACCATGGCCGAGACGATGGTCACCGAGAACTGGCGATAGATAGCCCCGGTAGAGCCCCCGAAGAACGCCATCGGGATAAACACCGCCGACAGCACCATGGTGATACCCACCAGCGCCCCCTGGATCTGCGACATCGATTTACGCGTCGCCTCTTTCGGCGAGAGCCCCTCCTCCATCATCACGCGTTCGACGTTTTCGACCACCACTATGGCGTCATCCACCAGCAGGCCTATCGCCAGCACCATGCCGAACATCGTCAGGGTGTTTATCGAGAAGCCAAACAGCGCCAGCACTGCAAAGGTCCCCAGCAGCACCACCGGAACGGCGATGGTGGGGATCAGCGTGGCCCTCAGGTTCTGCATAAACAGATACATCACAAGGAACACCAGGACGATCGCTTCAAGCAGCGTTGTCACCACGTCGTGAATGGAGATTTTAACAAACGGCGTGGTGTCATACGGATAGACCACCCGCATGCCCTGCGGGAAGAACGGTTTCAGGTTGTCGATGACCTCTTTCACCGCTTTAGCGGTATCCAGCGCGTTCGCCCCGGTAGCAAGCTTGATACCAAGCCCGGCGGCTGGGCGTCCGTTATATTCGGCGCTGGAACTGTAGTTCTCACTGCCTAGCTCAATGCGCGCCACGTCACGCAGCCGCACCTGCGAGCCGTCTTCGTTCACCCGTAGAATGATGTCACCAAACTGCTGTGGCGTGCTAAGACGCGTCTGGGCGATGATCGACGCATTCATCCGCTGCATCTGCGGCGCCGGCAGCGCGCCGAGCTGGCCGCCGGCA
The DNA here is from genome assembly GCF_051131735.1 of Klebsiella sp. B345. Lineage (NCBI taxonomy): Bacteria > Pseudomonadati > Pseudomonadota > Gammaproteobacteria > Enterobacterales > Enterobacteriaceae > Klebsiella > Klebsiella sp. B345. Next base: position 398,941 of record NZ_CP180443.1, on the reverse strand, counting down.
ATCTGGTTGTTTTGCGACTTGATGGCCCGCACCACGTCTTCTGTGGTGAGCTGATAGTTGTTGAGCTTGTTAGGATCCAACCACACGCGCATCGCATACTGCGCGCCGAACAGCTGCACCTGGCCGACCCCCTGGGTCCGACCGATGGGATCCTGCACCGTCGACGCCACGTAATCGGCCAGATCCGCCTGGGTCAGCGAGCTGCCCTTCGCGCCGGTAAAACCCACCACCATCAGGAAGCTGCTGCTGGCCTTCTGCACGTTGATACCCATGCTCTGTACCGTCTGCGGCAACAACGGCATCGCCAGTTGCAGTTTGTTCTGCACCTGCACCTGGGCAATATCCGGATCGGTTCCGTTGGCAAAAGTCAGGGTGATGGTGGCATTGCCCATCGCATCACTGTTGGAAGACATGTACATCAGGCCATCAAGGCCATTCATCTTCTGTTCGATAACCTGCGTCACCGTATCCTGCACGGTTTTAGCATCAGCCCCCGGATAGCTGGCCGTGATTTGCACCGCCGGTGGCGCAATCGTTGGATATTGCGAAACGGGAAGCTTAAGGATCGCCAGACCGCCCGCCAGCATCAGCACGATGGCTATGACCCAGGCGAAGATAGGCCGATTAATAAAGAAGCTCGACATCACTTATTTCCCCGTTCCGTTAGCCCAGGCCGCCATGCTGTCATCTTCGGTCGCTTTTACCGGCATTCCTGGACGCAGCATCAGCTGGCCGGTAACAATCACCCGGTCGCCCGCCTGCAGGCCGGAAGAGACGCGCCATTGGTTGCTCATCGCCTGGGCCGCAACCACCGGGCGCAGCTGCGCTTTGTTGTCTTTATCCACCACCAGGGCGGTGGCATCACCATGAGGCGTGCGGGCAATCGCCTGCTGAGGTACCAACAGGGCGTTCTCGCGAACCCCTTCGGTCAGAAATGCCCGCACAAACATCCCGGGCAGCAAAATATTATCGGGGTTAGGACAGACGGCGCGGATCGTAATCGACCCCGTGGTTTGATCCACCGTGACATCGGAAAATTCAAGCTTGCATTGCTGCGGGTAAAGACGCCCGTTATCCATCTGCAGCATCACGTCGGCTTTGCCGTCCTGCTGCTGTATCTCGCCTTTCTCCAGCTCGCTTTTCAGGCGCAGATAATCATCGCTGGATTGCGTAACATCGACATACACCGGGTCGAGCTGCTGCACGGTAGCCAGCGCGGAGGACTGGGCATTGGTCACCAGCGCCCCTTCGGTCACGCTTGATTTACCAATCACTCCGGAAATCGGTGAAGTGACATGGGTGTAGTTGAGGTTGATTTGCGCCGTCTGCACTTCCGACAGCATCGCCACCACCTGCGCATCGGCCTGCTCGGCGCTGGCAACTGCCGCGTCGTAATCCTGCTGGCTGACATAGTGATTTTTGATAAGCGCGCGCTCGCGACCGGCGGTCAGATGTGCCTGCACTGCTGCCGCTTTGGCTTTGGCCAGGTCGCCTTTTGCGTTACTCAACGCCGCCTCATAGGGGGCTGGGTCGATCTGATACAGCGACTCTCCCGCCTTCACATGGCTGCCTTCAACAAAATTGCGTTTGAGGATAATCCCGTTCACCTGGGGGCGAACGTCGGCCACGCGAAATGCCAGGACGCGGCCCGGCAGCTCTGTTTTTACCGGCAGGGACTGGGAGCGCAATGTCACGACCCCTACCGCGTGTGCTGGCGTCCCGGCCGTCGGGGTGGCCGGGCGATCGCATGCCGTTAACAGGGTAGCGCATGATATCAGCAAACCACCCGACAGCATTCTGTGAAGCGTATTCATTATATAATTCCGCCTGATAAGTCCGAGAAAATATTGTTATTTATATCGAGGGAGGAACTATACAAAATAGCGACGGTGAAAAGAGTTTCATTTGGGACTGCTTATTTCTTGCCAGAAAACTACCGTGCCGATTACCGTATTTCCAGCGCCACCGGACTCTGCTCTGAGGGCGCAAAACTGCAGGTGCTGTAAAACTTGAAAGTCCGATTCCTCTGCCGCACAGGCTCTTTGCGGCAGAGGCTTTTTCGGGCACGACCAACCATAATATGGAGCACGACATATGAAACTTAATACTATTATTATTGGCCTGAGTTCACTTATTTTCTCTGGTATGACCCTGGCCGCCGAAGCCCCAACAAACCCTGAAGAAATGGGCGGCGCTCTGCATTTAAATAAACAACAGAAAGACCAGCTTATTCAGCTTCACGCCACCGCCGAGCAATGTTTTAATAATATCGATAGCGGAAAGTATCAGCCGCACCTGTTCGTTGAGATGGTGAAAAAGGGCAAAGTGGACGAAGCGACATTCACCCAACAAATGGCCATTCAGAACAAGCTCCATGACCAGGCCGCGCACTGCAAAATCACCTACTACACCAGCGTCAGCAATATGCTGAGCGCGGATCAAAAACAGAAGCTGGTAGAGATGTATCAGAAAGACATGCAGTAGCGTTTAAAAGGCGCAGCGGCGCCTTTTGTTATTAGCCCAGACGTGATATCCGCACCCGCGCCTCGTCAAGGTGGCTGCGTAACGCCGCCAGACACGGGGCGAACTGCGGGGAGAAACGGCGGCACTCACTGATTAACGTGAAGAACTCTTCAGCCAGCGCCAGGGCTTCGCGCCAGACTTCACCATCGATCGCCTCAAGCAGCGTTGCGGGCCGCAGCGTATTCACCATGGCGCCACCGGATTTAGGGGCAAACCCCATGGGCAGAATGTCGTAGGCTGGCGCAAGGTGGTACGGGCGGCCATGGCTGCTGAGGAACGACAGATTACCGTGGTGCATGTCGGTATTGCCGATCAGCATGCCAAACGCCCAGAGCCGTGCCGTCCCCATGGCGGCATCAGGATGAACCAGCTGCTGCTTCACCAGTTCATTAACCAGAACGGGCCAGCAGTCTCTCGCCCGACCAACAAACTCCGCCTCCAGCGCCCGCAAAGAAAACAGACCAATACGGCCTAGCGGCCCGGTGCGATCGAACCGGGGGATCTCCAGGAAGCGCTGTCCGCCAAAATCAAACACCTCGGTGTTGACTCCCAGCACTTTCAGAGCGAGATGCTCGGCCTGCAGCAGGTCGCGCCAGCGTTCGCTGACGGGGTTATCGTCCAGCGCGGTGAATTTCACCAGCACATGGCCGCGGTCGGTATAGGTGCAGAATTTTGGCTGCTCACCACCAGCAGATGACCCCGGAACTTCGCCGGAGCTCACCGCCAGCGCCAGCGTGGGATAGGTCGTGGCGCGATCCACCGCTTTAGGCTCCGCCATTTCCAGGAACTGGGTTCTGGCCCGCTCCCCGATCAGGAGATTCCCCACCGCATCGTGCCCATGCGTCAGCAGCGCGCTAATCACCTCGGTGTCCGTCCACACTTCCGGATTGGGCGACAACCCCAGAGCGGTTGAATGCGCGGAGGCATATGCTCGACCAAGGTAGCCCTGCGGTCGCATGTCGAACAACCACCACGGCAGGCCGTCGCTATGCAGACAGACGTTATCAGTCTGCTCCATGACATACCCGCCGGGATGAACCGGAATGAGTTTCCCGAGGGGTTTGATTTGCCCCTCTTCAGTGATGCGGTAAATAGGGACGGAACTGAACCCGCGAAACGCGTCGCGCAACGCATACTGAATAGATGGTCCGGCACCAATTCGTACGACATCATCGCCCAGCGCTTTTAACGCACGGGAAACTGTGGGCTGACTAATGCCCATTATTTCAGTTAGTTGCCTTACAGGCGTAGGCCCCTGGCGTAGCAACTGGCGGATGGTGTCAGAACGGTTTGTCATGGCGATGAATCACTTTATGAATAGATAAGTGAATAGATTTTTGAATAACTAACTTATCAGTTATTCGATCATATGTCATCTGCGCCGGACGCTTCTTTGCCAATATGCCAACGTCAGGCAGGCTGATTAAGGATTGTGTCTTACAAATCAATGGACACGCGCCCCGTCTGTGATAGTTTTTTTACAAGGGCAGTCAACGTCTTTTGCAAATGGAGAGTGCGGATGAGCGTTAAAAAGATCGTTCTTATAGTTAAACCGTCGCCAACGTTAGGTCGTTCCCCTCTGCATGGTACAGGCGGAGGTCTTTTTGGCTGGTATCGATCCGGTGATTACCTCTTAAGATTAAAAAACAGGATGGCCGCCGAGGGCATCGACTGGCGGGCGGAGCTTGATACTACCGAATCCGATATAGAGAAACTCATCGAGCAGAACGTCACGCTATTGGTTTGTGTTCCCGGATTGCGTTTTCAGTTTTACCGCGAGGGGTTTGATAAAAACCATATTGTTTATTTAACGACGATGGAATATGCCAATGGTGACGTCATGCCGGTAATGAGAAAAGTCAGGGAAATAATAGATAAAGCCGGGGCGTGATGAGTCCGACGGCAAACAGTATTGCGAGGGATAACACCGCGAAGGAGATCATAAATTTGTCACGAGCCACGCGAGATTGAGAAAAATCGTCATTCACCACATCCAGCACATTTCGGCTGCGGGTATAGCGCCAGAGAATGATCGTAACCGCAGCCAGTACGGCAACAGAGACCCAGAACAGGCCCCCAGCCTGATGCCAGTTATGTTTTACCGCCAGGGCCATCAGTGCCCCATATCCCAGCAGGGTACGAAACCAGGCCAGTGACGTGCGTTCCGGCTGGAGCCCCGGATCGGCGATCCGACGTGCTTTACGACTATCCGGCATACAGTACCAACGCGATGACCATCACCGTCACGCTCATCAAAAGCATGCTGATTATCAACAAGTTGTAGGTGTATGGCAGGTCCTCCTTCAGCCGCATGGCCTTCTCATTACGCAACCAGCGCAGGTAGCCATAAATCGCCAGACCACCGGCAAACAGGCACAGCAACAGTGCCAGTAATTCACGAATGACGGGGGTAGCAAAGTCCTGAGCCAGCTGGTCCAGACCCACCCCCGCAGCCAGAAATCCGAGTGCGGTGCGGATCCACGCCAGAAAGGTACGTTCATTTGCCAGTGAGAAGCGGTAATCCGGAGCTTCTCCGAGATGGGAGATCTTCATGGTTGACCTCGCCTTTGCTGATGCTTGTCTACAGCGCTCATGGCGGTTCGCATACTGTCATGGGAGATCAGGCCATTGATTTTGAAAAACAGAATATCGAAGGCAATCATCTGTAAAATCTGCGGCGTCACCATCCCCAACTTCTCATGGGCTTCGGTGTAGCTGTAAGCGATAACGTGTTCCGCCAGCGCGCTGGCTCTGTTTTTGCCATAACGCGTAAGGGCGATGGTCTGCGCCCCGCCATTACGGGCAAGGGTCAGCGCCTCTATCACCTCTTCGCTCTCCCCCCGGGCGGAGACAGCCAACAGTACATCGCCAGGGCCGAGCAGCGACGCCTGCACCAGTTGGGTGTGATAGTCATAGTTGAACTGCACGTTCAGGCCACAGCGAATCAGCTTGTGGTTCATATCCAGAGCAATTAAGGCGGAAGAGCCAATCCCTACCAGCACAACCTTGCGGGCGTTAACCAGCAGATGAGCACAGGCATCTATGACCTCAGGCTCAATAAGATCCAGCGACTGCTCTATCTTGCTGGTGAAAAGCCGCTTTGATTTTGCCACGATCTGCGCGGTGCTATCATCGGTCTCAATCCCCTCGTAGATCTCCTGCCTGACGGCTGCGCTGTCGGGCTTTGCAGCGGCCAGCTGCAGCTTCAGGTCGGGAAAGCCATTGCAGCCCAGCATTCTGGCGTAGCGAATCACTGTTGAATCGCTGATGTCCAGCGCTTGCGCTACACGCGTGGCGCTCATCGTGGAGAGGTCAAATCCCTGGGCAATGATAAAGGTAGATATCGCCCGCTCGCCACGCTTGCCGGTGTGCACCAGCGCCCTGATTTTGCTGATAATCGTGTCCATAGTTATTCCAAATTACTCTGTAGGATCGGTAAAACCAAGCAGCATCGCTGCCAAAAAACCGACGACCCAGGCACAACCTACCGCCAGCAGAAAAGGCAGGATCTGGCCTGGCCCCACCAGCGGCAGCAGCGACAGCCCGGCCGTACCGAACGGGATAATGATCCCAACCTTGCAGGCAGCCATAACCGCGCCCCCCGCAGCGCCGCCGATGCAGCCCGCGATAAAGGGCTTGCCCAGCGGCAACGACACGCCAAACAGCAGCGGCTCACCGACGCCGATAATCCCCACTGGCAGCGCCCCAGCGATGGTTTTTTTCAGCCGCGGATTTTTCGTCTTCAGATAGACATAAGCCGCAGCCCCGACCTGCCCCATCCCGCCCATCGCCAGAATAGGAAACAGGTAGTTAAGACCAAAGGTATCGAGGATCTGGGCGTGGATCGGAATCAGCCCCTGATGCAACCCGGTCAGCAGCAAGAACAGGAAGCCACCTCCCAGTACCGCACCGACAATCACCGACGCCGCAGAGTGATTGAGCAGCGCCAGAGAAACCAGATTACCCAGCCACAGGTTGACCGCATGGGCCGCAGGCTGCAGAACCAGCAGCGCCACGAGTGAAGAGAGCAGAATTGTCACCATCGGGGTCAGGATCAGGTCAAGGCTCTCTTTACACCAACCACGAAACCAGAGTTCAAACTTAGCCGCAAACGCGCATACCAGCAGCACAGCAAAAATACCGCCGCCGCCCGGCGTCAGGCCAAAACCGAATAGCTTAATACCCGCCAGGTCCGGAGCGGTAAGGATCGCCGCCATCACCGCGCCAATCGCCGGGGAAGCCTGCAACTCTTTCGAAGTGTTCATACCTATCATAACGGCCAGCACGGTGAAAACCGCTTTGCCGATGACGGTGAATAGCGTGAACAGCTCTTGATGGCTGGTCACCACTGCGGGAAACAGCAGCTTCACAACGTTAATCAGGCCCAGGATCAGACCGCAACCAATCAGCGCCGGGATCGTCGGGACAAAAATTGCCGCCAGGGTGTTGAGCGCACGGCGCACGGATAATGGTTTCCTCTCCGCTGACGCAGCCGGGGATGCCTCCGATCCACCCCGTCGCTTATTGAGCACTCCCGCGACTTTTGCCGCGGTGCCCATCCCGACAATAATCTGAAACTGCTCACCTGCATCCACCACGCCTTTAACACCTTCGGTTTTGCGCAGCGCGTCGGCATTAAACTGCGTGCGATCGGCCAGTACGATGCGTACCCGGGTCATGCAGTTCGTCAGTGTAACGACGTTGGCAAAACCGCCAATATTTTGCTCAATAGCATCCGCCACAGCTTCCAGATGATCTATCTTATTCGCCATGTTGTTCACCTCCGGTCCCTAGCTGTGATGTTAACGAGCGGAATGGCTCGGCGGCCCTGGCTAACGCCTTTTCAGGCGTCAGGTTCAGCATCTGGCGTAGTACCGCTGCCCGCACGCTGTACCCCACCGATTGCAGCAAAGCTCTGGCACCTGGCTCATCAATGGCGCAAATCTGCTGCACCATATGTTCTGCGCGGCGGTAGAGTTTTTCGTTCGATGCCTTCACGTCGATCATAAAGTTGCCGTGTACCTTACCAAGCTGGGTCATAACGGCGGTACTGATCATCCCGAGCAGCATCTTTTGTGCCGATCCGCTCTTCATACGGGTCGAACCGGAGAGCACCTCCGCCCCCACGTCCGGCGCGATGGCGATATCTGCATGCTGCGAAATAGCGCTGAGACCCCGGGTGGTCAGGGCGATGGTTTTGGCTCCTACCTCACGGGCATAGTCGAGGGCAGCCAGCACGAACGGCGTGCGTCCGCTGGCGGCAATACCCAGCACTACGTCCTCCGCTGCCAGTTTTCGGCAGCGTAAGGTTTCTACAGCGGCGGAGCGATCGTCTTCAACGTTCTCTACGGCGCGCAGCATCGCGTCCAGACCACCCGCGATCACCGCCTGAATCTGCTCAGGATCGGTGCCGAAAGTGGGAGGACACTCGGCAGAGTCAAGCACACCAAGGCGTCCGCTGGTACCCGCTCCGACATAAAAGAGTCGACCGCCTTTTTTCAGCTGCGCCGTAATCAGGCGCACCGAGGCTTCTACCTGAGGTAAAACCTGGCTAATTGCCTGCGGAACGCAGGCATCGTGTTGATTAAGCAGCGCCAGCATATCCGACAGCGGCAAATCCGCGAGATTAACGGTGTCGCTATTCTGTTCCTGGCTAATGGTCAGAGAGAGGGTATCCATAATGGGAGGGTTTCCTTGAAATGTTTCGACATTTTTATCATTACAAAATGTCGATAAACAACATTCCACTGATGGAAGTGTGATTGCGCGCAGAAAACAAACGATCGGTAGCTAATCACCTGGGGTACCGTTACTGGTACTCCAGTGCAAAGGTCGCCGTTGCCGTAAAGGGGCCTTGCAGCAAGGTTTTGTTGGCCAGCGCTATCGGTTCGCCCTGGACAAATGCCTGGAGCACAATATCCATATCGCCTGGCGTCAGAAGGGTCTGCGGTCCCTGCATATTCAGGGGCAAAAGTTGACCCCCGGTGGTTTCGATGCCCACCGCCACGCCTTGCGCCACACTCGACGCATCCAGCGCCAGCAATCCCGGCAGCGCCGGGCTCTCTCGACCGCTGAAGGTCAGTTTTACGCCGGTGAGTACCGCCGTATCACAGTCATCGAGATACAGGTGGAACGATTTGCTCGGGGTTCGCGTCTCGCGGTACAACGATTTATCGATTACCGTCCCGAAAGGCAGTTCAAGATCTTCGCTTCCTGCACGTAGCGTACAAGGCGCATTCACCAGCGCGCCGCGAAACGCCAGATTCTCCACTGCCTTGACGGGGGCTGATATCAGCAACGCCCATCCCATACACAGCACTCCTTGCCATCGATTCATCAGGCACTCTCCTATTCATACTCGGCCAATAAAGTGGCCCGTGCCGTAAAGGCCCCAGGCCCCGGCTTCTGCGCGGGGTTGGCAACCGGTACCGCCGTCAAGGTGGGCGGGTTCACCGGGTCCACGACCACGGGGGTATTTAAGGCAAATGCCTTGCCTGCAAGCTCAAGGCGAATGCCCAGTCCGCTCTTGTCGGTCTGCACCGCGGCGTTATCGAAGCTCACCGGATTGCCCTGGACGCTCAGCTTAACGGTCCCTGAGCCACGACAAACCAGCTGGTACTGAATTGGTTCCCGGTAGCGCACGCCATCCAGATGGCGGATAACCAGGTTATTACCGAAATCAACCTCAATCAGGTGGCCGTCATTGACGAGGCAAGGCAGCGACTCAACCAGCCCCCCTGCAAAGGTGACCTGAACGGCATAGGCTGACGGCACGCTGGATGCTAACCACAGGATCAGGGCATGGGGTATTCCTTTCATTACGATTTCCTTACTGATAATCCACCACCAACGTAGAAGCAGCCGTAAATGCTCCCCCAGCCAGGCTCCCGCCCGCTTCCCTGACCGGTACCACGGTCAGGACCGGGCGAGCCGGGTCGCTAAAATTAAGCCATGTATTCACCGGCAGTTTGCTACCGCCGCTGCGCAACTCCAGTCCCAGTCCGGTTTTACTGGTGCCCAGTAGGCTGGCATCAAACCCTGCCCCGCTCCCCTGAAACTGCAGCCGCAATGTGGCATGGGTCGCCCCAGTGCAGTTCAGCGTGTAAGGGATATTTTGCTCGTAATTCACGCCGTTGAGATGGCCCACCAACATGTCATTCGCAAACGTCACCGCAATATCATTGCCGCTGTTGATGATGCACGGTGGTGGAACCACCAGGGTGCCGATGAATTTGACGCTGACCGCCTGCGCGGGTAGCAGATAGCCCAGCGTTAACATCAGACTCAGAACCCAGCCCGGCGTGCCGATCGGACTCATAGAACCTCCACCAATAGTGTTGCCGTACTCGTAAACGCTCCGCCGGGTAAAATAGCGCCGGGGCGTTTCACCGGGACCGCCTTGATAGCGGGCGGCGTGGCAGAATAGGTAAAGTTGAGCCACTCTCCCTGATTGAGCGCAGCACCGTCCGGCTTCAGTAACCTGATCCCCAGATCCGCGATATTGGTGGCCAGTACCGTGCGATCAAAGGTGCTCCCGGTCCCCTGAACACTCAGGCGTAAGGTCGAGGGATTGTTACGGCAGCTGAGGGTAAACGGCACCGGCGTAATGTAATGGCTGCCATCGATACTGGTGGTTTCCAGCGCGACGCCGCCATTAAACTCCACCGTGATATCGCTGTTTGCATTCAGGGTACAGCTCGGGCTACTCACCACCGTACCGATGATAGTGAAGTCAATATAGTTGGAGGCCTGTACCGAAGGCAGAGACAACATCAGCCCTCCAATGGCGGCCGACAGGCTACACCTGCCTGTTGAGGTCGCGAGGTTTTTCAGCCAACGGAGCTGTACGTTATTCATAATTCAACCTGAAATTGACCTGGGCCAGATAGGCACCCGCCTGCAAGGGCGCACCGGTACGCTCCGGTACGATGTAATAGGTCAACACGTTGTTGCCGGGGGTCATTAACTGCGGCTGTCCAGGCAGTCCGGGCATGACGTTGCGATGTGAGACGTCCGTCAGACGAATCCCCATGCCGCTCACGCCGCGCGCCATAAACAGCTGCGGATTCCAGGTATCCTGCGCCCCGGTAAAGGTCAGCGAGACCGCCGGCTGGTTAGCGCTCCAGACCAGGTTGCCCTGCAGATCGCGATGACTGGCAGCGTTACGCAGGCAGTCCTGCAGATGTAGCTTCACCGCCACCGCTGTACCCCGATCTCCGACCCGATGCAAACGCGCAGTATCGACGTTTCCCAACGACACCGTCTGGTCGGCGCTGCTCATTTCGAGATGACAGGGGCTCTCAGTCAGCGCCCCCGAAACGCGTAGTACCCCGTGGAGACCGTCAATCGTTCCCGATGCGGCCTGTACCATCGTAGGCAGAAAAATAACCAGCATCCCGCCGATCAAACCGTGGCTCCAGGCGGCTTTGCCGGGCAGTATTGTCTTTTCCATGAGGGGTCCTCTCACTATTCCGTCACTCTTTATGCCCGCAGGACATCGCCGATCCCTTGTGTCAGCCACCCGGGATTATTTATCGCGTTTGCTTTCATCGACATGGCAGGAATTGCCGGCACAACGAAACGATAATGTGGGTTGACCGCCATAGTCGTTCACATAAACCAGCACCGGTGACGTGCCTAGCGTGGCTGCGCTGCCGCCGAGCCGGATACTGCTTTTCGGGGCGATCATCAGCGGCTCAAATCCTGCCACCACCGCACCGCCTTTCTTAGCGCTCGCGCCCAGCAGCGTGACAAAATATGGTGTTGGGTTATTGACGGTATAGCTGTCGCCATTTTTAGCAAGCGTCAGCTGTTCCTGAAATGGCGTTGCCTGTTGTTTTGCCGCCGCTTCCGCCAGGGCCACCGGGCGATAGAACATCTTGATGCGCGTCTGCAGCGCTATCTGCAGGACGTTGGCCTTATCGCTCTTCGGCGGAATTTCGCGCAGATTGAAATAGAACAGCGATTCACGATCCTGCGGCAAAGCATTTGCGCCCGCCATCGCCTGGATTTTCACCTGAGTTTGTCCCTTGGGTTCTACACGCTGCACCGGTGGTAGTACTGTAAAGGCGCTCTGTCCTTCCAGCTTGACCCCCTGCGCATCTTCCAGCCAACCCTGAGCCAGATAGGGCAGCTCCGGGTTCTGGTTGCGCACGGTCAGGCTGACCGATTTCTCATTACCCGGGAACACCACCCGGGTGCGATCCAAGGAGATGGCCGCCTGAGCGGAGGTCATCGCAACCGTCAGCGTGGAGATCGCCAGCAGCGATGTTAAAAACGTATTTTTTGTGGTCATGGCCTTGCTCTCTTTCTCGTAAACTGGCTTATGTGGCGTTGTGTACAGACCCGTTCTTGCCCGTAGGCACGAGAACGGTTAACTCTTAACGCATGGCAATAGCAGGCTGCTCACCATGCCGGCCGGGATCGCCGGCGGTAGCGTCAGTCGGCACTGTTCCTGGCTGTTCCAGTGCACGGTAAGGGTTTCACCCGCCTGCAGGCCGCTCAGATAGACGTTGCCTGCGTCAGATACCATGCCGGCTTCCTGGCGTCTGGCGTTGAGGACCGTGGCGCCAAATGGCGGGACAGATCCGTCGGCGAGGCGGATAACCGCCATCGCTTTATCACCGGCGATAACCTCAAAGTGGCGGTAGCCAATGGCCCCTTCGGTCAGCGTGCCCTGCACCACTGAACGGGTGGCCTGGGCGTTATCGGCCAGTTTGTCGACATCGATCCGGATGCTGTTGCGGTAATAGCTGGTCACATCGGAGACCACCGCTTTACCAAACAGGTTGGAGTTCACCGTGCTGCCATAGCCACCAACCGGCACGCCGGAGACCCCATCGGTATCGACCAGCATGCGGGTCCCTCCCAACAGGCCGACGCGATGCAGCGCGCCCCCTTCGCTGGTAAGCGTGGCGCCGCCCATCAACGACATGCCGAACTGGCTGTACTGCCCGGCACGATAGCTGGCCATGCCGTCAACCTGCGCCAGCGTTCCCCGGTGTGAGTAATAGACGTTAAGATCGGCCTTGCTGTCGGATAACCCGGCGCGCAAGGTGTAGTTGTCCGCATCGCCAAGGCGGCTGGAATAACTCACCGCATTGGTATTCGCGCTGGAGGCATAAGAGCCGGAATAGCTCACGATGCCGGTATCACCCCATGGCATCGACAGCGCCAGGTACACGCCATCGTCGCTGGTATTGTTGAAGTTGTTGCGATAGGCCGTCAGCGACAGGTTAATGTTGCGGAAACGGCCGATATCAAAGTAACGGGCAATCGTCAGGTTATAGCGATCGTTGGTTGCCTGATCCCAGTAGGTCTGATGGCTGTAGTTCAGATAGGCGCTTAATCCCAGGGACTGCAGCTGCTGGTTGAAGGTAATGGTATACATTTCTTTACTACGCCCGACGGGCGAGCCGCTGGGACTGTTTCGCGCACTCAGGAAGTCACCCATCGACATAAAGCGGTTGTCAGAGAACCGGTAGCCGGCAAACGTCACCTGGCTATTGGTCTGGTCAAAGCGCTTCGAGTAGCTCAGACGGTATGACCCCCCTTGCAGCGTCCCCTGCTGCGGCAGTCGGGCGCGAGACTGGGTGACATCCGCAGACAGCGCGCCGAAGACCATCAGGTCGCGCCCGAGGCCAATCGACAGTGCGGAATAGTCGTCGCCCGCAAGCCCGCCGCCATACAGCGACCAGCCGTTGCTGACCCCCCAGGAGAATTCCCCGGTGGCAAATACCGGCCCGTTGACCTGATGCTGCCAGTCCGAGGGCCTCCCGGCGGCAACTTTAAAGCGCAGCCGGCCAGGACGGGTCAGATACGGAATAGTGGCAGTATCGACCTGGAAATTTTGGACGCTACCGTCGGCCTCTTCGATCCGCACATCCAGCGCCCCGGACACCGCACTGTCCAGATCCTGAATACGGAATGGCCCGGCAGGTACCAGTACCTCTTTGATGACCCGCTGCTGCTGGCTGATCACCACTTTGGCGTTGCCGCGCGCCACGCCGCTCACTTCCGGCGCGTAGCCGCGCAGGTTTGGTGGCAGCATATTGTCGTCGGAAATCAGGCTACCGCCGGTAAACCGGAAGCTGTCGAAAATATCGGAATTAAGAAAATCTTCCCCAAGCGTCAACCGGGCACGCAGAGGCGTCACCGCTCGCCAGGCAGTGTATTGCGTCCAGTCGAAGCTCTGATCGGTCGGCTGACCCGTTCCGGTCTGGTGATTAATTCGCGTCTGCCAGCTGGCGCGGAACCGCCACGGGCCAAGGTTGGCGCCGGTCACCCCGTTGCCGCTGAGGTTGTAACCCTGAATGCCGGTCTGGTTCTGACGTTGTGTTTGTGCGTTGAAGTTGTAGTCCAGCAGGATCCCGGGGATCCCCTCTTCCCAACGCGCGGGCGGGTCCCAGTTGGCATCGCTGTAGACCAGGTAGGCTTGCGGTACGCTGAGATACAGAGTGTTGGTACCGAGATCGGCGCGAATTTCCATACCCTTAAGACTGCTGGCATCCAGGCACTGCGACTGGTGCCACCAGTTCAGTCCCTTCATCGCTTCCTCGGTCAGGCCAAGCTGCTCGACCATGGCCGGCGTCAGACACGCGAGGCTGCCTTTGGGGTCATTCTCTGGTGCGTAAAAGCTAATGTGCTGTGCCGGCATTCCCTGACTATTGAGGTTGATCCCCAACTCATAGGTTCCGGGCAGAATAAAGCCCTTACGGCTAAACTGGCTTAAATCAATGTTGTCACGGTCGTTAAGATCGAGAATATCAGTGTTGAACTGAATATCATTCGCCTGCGCCACACTTACCGCTCCAGGCAATAAGCAGCACCTTAAACTTGCCCGACATAAAACGGCAAGGAGCGAGCGGGAAAAATAACGCACCATGAAGAAATTCCCTTTAGTAATAATCGATTCTGAAGCGTATTGCCGAACGGTAATTCCCTGCGTGCAACGTTTGCTGATTCCCCACAAGACTCAGGGTATAACGCAGCTGCATTTCTTCCGGGACGACGAATCTGGTCGGCATGGCTGTTCCGGGTCTGGCTCTGACGCCAGTGACATCGTGTATCATCAAGGCCACCCCACGAGCCTCGCCCGTTAAGCCAAAATGACCACGGTCGTTATCACCGTCAAAGGTCACCATAAAGCGCTGCCAGTTGGTCTGCGCCGGGTCGATACGTGTCAGAACACAATTCACCAGGCGGATAGAAAACAATTTTTTTGGTCCGCGGCCATCCCGAATAAGCTGACTAAGCGGCATTGTGCCCATGGACAGACTTTGATCGCGCCCTCCGACATCGATCGCGCAGGGCGTCTCTACGATGGAACCTTCCACACTGACGTGCCCCTCGCCAGAAGAGGCAGCAGACCATGAACAGGAAGCTAAAATCGTGGCGCAGGAAATCAGCACAGAGGGCGCCGTACCCTTGAAAGCGTCATGAATCCATTTCATTGCCCTACTCCATGGGATAATCAGAGGAACCTGCGGCATGGGCGCCGCAGGTTGACTAACACCGGAACGGACTTAGTTGTAATTCAGCATGAAGTTGGTCGGGACGCTGAAGCTACCCGGGACGATAGTCGCGGTGCTACCACCACCTTTCAGCGCCGCTGTAAAGGCCAGTGAGTTGCTACCATTTTTCAGCGTCTGGCCGTTGGTTGGCGTGTTCAGTTTGACCTTGGCACCATCACCTTGAGCCATCAGGATATAGGCCCCTTCGGCAGAACCGATCAATGCCAGGCTATCCGCGTCATAGCTGGATGCGGCGCCGGTAAAGGTCACCGTCACTTTGTCGCGAGTCCCTGCCGTGGCAATCACACAATCAACCAGTTCAATGCTGAACGGTTTCGGTGTGGAAATACCGGTATTACCATTAGCAGCCAGAGCGACGTTAGAAATAGCGCCTAAAGGAATAGTCTGGTCAGCAGAACCTGCAGTAATAGAGCACGGTGCATCAACAATTGAACCCGTGAAAGTAATTTTCCCTTCACCTTCATTTGCTGCATTTGCCACTGATGCCATACCCAGTCCCATGGTCATAACGGTAGCCAATACAATTTTATTCAGTTTCATCTTTTTTCCTTAAGTCCTTAAAAACGCTAATTTATGTGAATATAACGAATCGCTCTGAATAGTATCCATTCAGGCCAGCGCCCCTCTTTTGCGGTATACACATAAAAAGGAGTGCTGGAAAAACAGATGCATTCAGTTTGCATCCTTTCATTTTTATAAAAAGGATCCTGGTAAAACAGGCCGGAGAATGTTTTCACATCAAGTTCAGTACTCGATTAAACTGGCCGTTCATTTGCGCCAGAACAATCGACCTTATAAGCTTTCAGGTCGATTTAATTGCGCTGCAATGCGCCATCGCTTTGAGTTTGATGATGTTTTTGTTAATTTTCCACCGTGTTTTGGTGTTAATAAACTATCGCTAAAAATATTTTTTAAAAGATGTTTTTGATCAAAAATGCATTTCAAAACAAAATAACAGCCACTTAATTCATCACTAAACCTGAGAATTTTTACAATGGAATGAGCACCTTTCAATGGCATTAAATCCTGTAAATATGAATTTAGCGATCAATTTGATCAAAAAGTCACTGATTGATAGCATATGAAACCGTTGCGATAGCTTGCCTTGCGGTATGCCGCCAAAGACATTCGGTGCGTTAAAGCTTGTAACATGCTGCTTAATAAGAATCTTCTTGCGTGCGAATAGCGTAATCTTAAAAAAACATGGAGCACATGGTCATGCGAACTTTCTTATTATTTAAAGAAAAATCTTAAAGGCAATCAGAAAGACTAAATAACATTGACTGTTTTTCATCAGGCTAAAAAACTGAACACATAGCCGTCTTGATTAGCGATAAACGGCATTTTTGCATTTCAGTGCATAAAAAATAAAGGACGTGTCGATTTTGTGCTGCCAGAAAGTACAGATTCAAGGAGATACAATGAAAACATCTATCACCATTGCGCTGCATGACACTAATATTTTCTTTGTACAAGGCATGCGGCACATTTTAGATGATTACTTTCTTGCAAAGGGAATGACCGTCAGATTTACACCGGCAAATAATGGCCTTCGGGCGAACCTGATTGTGAATAGTGCCTTTCCTTGGGGAGGGGAGAAAAAGATCATGAAAATGACGGTAATACATGAACAATTTTGGGGGGATTGTCTTTATCTACAGGGTACTATCAACCGCAATGAGAAACCGGTGGCAATAGTCAATCTGCTGGATAAATTGTTGACCCCTGCCGGGGCTCACATTTTACAGGGTGAGATCTCCCTCATTCGCTTTACGTCGCGTGAACAAGACGTACTGCTAAAGATAGCGGCGCAGCTGCCGCTAAGCCAAATTGCCCGAAAAATGCAGCTTAGCGTAAAGACCGTCAGCTCGCATAAACACTCGGCGATGCGTAAATTACAGCTCACCAGCAACCAGGAGCTCTACGACTGGATGTTGCAAAGCGGCATGATTATTCAGCATCAAAATCACCCCTGGCGTTCAGCATCAAGCGAAGAGTCACCGCTGCCATAAGGGATACCTCGCCGGTTCAACGGGGGCGACGAGAAGCATCAGACGGGAAGCCTGCCACGCTTCCCGCCCTTGGAACCATTGACTGACTTATCGGGCTATTTTTTACCGTTTGGTTTTAATTGCTCCCCGATTTTCAGGGCGAACAACTCTTCATCGCGGGTTGAAATCCGCACGCTGCCGTCGGCTAAACGATATGCACCTTCGGTAAATCCGGATCCGTTGAGAAACTGAGGGACGCTATCCACTTTATTCTGCAGCGCGGCTTCCAGGGCTAACAACGCATAGGGATCGATGTTATCGATATTGGCGTACTGGACATTTTGTTGGTCAACAAAAAAACCGTTCAGGCGGTGATGCTGCAGGATGTTATCTGCCACCTTCTGGGCCAGCTGCAGATAATGCTGTTGGCTGGTGGCCTGCCACAGATCAATAAGGGCGAAAATAGCGTACGGATCGCTGTTTTTGGTGCTCATATTGAGCTGCGCCTTTATGCCGTTTGGCTCACCGATGTCCCCTAACCCTTCGCTGCTGGCGATCCCGCGGGCGACCTTCCACAGCTCACTGTCTTTTGCCAGGGTATAGGCTCTGGCGTAGGACAACAGAAATTCACTGCCGGCCGGATAAGGTTTCAGTACGCTGCCTTTTTTACCGTAGTAGCCATCACGCGGTAAGGTGTAATTCGACAGGTCGGTACCATTGGCCAGCATCGGGCGGAAGGTATTATTGCTGGCGTCATAGGCGTAATGGGCAAAGGCTTTCAGTCCGTCGATCGTCCATTTCTGAATATCGGCGCCGTTGCTGCCCAATGATTTTGCCAGCGCCAGTTGCATCAGGGCATTTTCCGAATACAGCGTACTGGTTCGTCCCTTCAGCAGCATATTGCCTTCCAGTGCCGTTGGGCCAAACTCCGGCCCAAACTGACGCTGGGCGCGATCGCCATACTTCGAATTGGTATCGCTGTCGTCGCTGGTTTCCGCCCGTTTGAGCGGCTGAGTAAATTGATAGACGCCAAGGCCGGTTTGCTTATCACGCGGTAAAACGTACTGCTCTGCCAGGCGTTTTGCCCAGACCAGCGCCCCCGGTTCGTTATTGTATTTATACAACATCGATGCGGAGTAAATCAGGTCATTACCGGCATTGAGGAAGCTCAGTCCTTTAGTGGCAAAAAACGGCGGCTGTTGGGTAAAGCTATTGTCCCATAGTTTACCCATTTTCTTATCATACTGGCCGTGACGGCTGGTTTCGATTACCTCCCAGTCGTAGACATGTGCGTTCCAGAAACCGCGAATAAACCGCACCGTCGCCGGTTTATCCACCGCAAACATCAGCTCATAATAGGGATAGGCATTTTTTAATTCATGAACCAGTTCTTTCTCACTGGGCCCTTCGGGTTGCAGGGTTTTCAGATCAATAAAGCGGTGACCGCCCCAGATCAGTAATCCGCTGTTATCCTGATAATGTTTGAAATAATAGCGCACGGTTTCTTCGGCGCGTTTTTTATATTTCTCGTCACCGGTGAGATTGCTCAGGCCGACCAACACCCGCATCAGATTTTGCTGGGCCGAAAAGTTGGACAGCACCGCGGTGCGGCCATCAGGAAAGACCCACTGCATCTGTTCACCGGTTCTCGGGTCGACACCGCTGGCAAGTAGCGGTGATGGGTTACTGCCATGGTATTTATCCCCTGCTTTATCCAGCACGGTATCGGCAAAGGTTTTTACGGCATCTAAACGTGAGCTATCGGCATACGCCGTAGAGCAAGACAGCAGCAATAAACTGCTGGAGACAGCGATTACGCGGAAATTCATTGAAACCTCTTATTCTAATAATAAGCCTGCCACTTACAGAAATAGAGCCAACACGGCAAAACCTACCCCTGAGGCAGTCCCCTGGTATTGTGATGGTTACAGCTGATATTCGCGCCATAGGTATCTTCGCGGCGCTGGTGTGGCCCTAAACTAATCGCTCATATACACCTCCCTGTCAGACAATACGTATTTATCATGCACGACGAACAGGAACCGCGCAGTACATCACAAAACATCGTTTCATTTTAATTGAAATGGTTTGTGTTTAGGTTTCGATGATATTTAGGTTTGCCAGAACCCTCTTTTAAGTCGTTATCGCTCATCAGAATTGTCTTAATTCACGAAAAAACGTGTAACAGAATGGAAAGGATGTTTGAAAACGCCGTTCCTGGTCAGAGAACACCTTCGTGACAGGTGCCATTTTTATCTACGCCATCCGGAATCAGTCACATTTTTTTTGTGACAATGTCGGTGTACAAAACATAAACAACATCGGTAAAGATGTTTAAAAAATGTTACTAACACAGGTAAATCCTGATAGTTGTTCGGCGGTATTGCCAGAGTTCGAATCTGAACTGCATTATCATATAACACCCTGTTATATAATGCCTTTCCAGAAGTTTACGAAAAAATATTTTTGTCGCAGTTCACTTGCTGAATGTAAAACATTGGTTATATTTATGAGCAGATGTGAAATTTGAATATCCGAACACGTCTTCCGTTTGGATGTGTAAACCGACGAGGAATTTAATGAAACTGACACCAATAATGAAGGGAATGGTCTTAGCCGGTATGCTATCCACCATTGCGCTTCCTGCTCTGGCGGATGTTGCGCCTAAAGACGCAACGGCGGCCACTAAACAAACCAACGACGCGCTTTATAACCAACTTCCCTTCTCCGACAACACCGATTTCACCAACGCCCACAAAGGCTTTATTGCCGCGCTGCCAACCGAAGTGATTAAAGGTGAGCAAGGCAACGTCATCTGGAACCCTGAGCAGTACTCCTTCATTAAAGAAGGCGAAAAAGCGCCAGATACTGTTAACCCAAGCCTGTGGCGCCAGTCCCAGTTGATCAACATCAGCGGTCTGTTTGAAGTGACCGATGGTGTGTATCAGATCCGTAACCTGGATCTTTCCAACATGACTATTATTGAAGGGAAAGAAGGGATTACCGTCGTTGACCCGCTGGTTTCTGCTGAAACCGCGAAAGTCGGGATGGATCTGTACTACAAAAACCGCGGTAAAAAACCGGTAGTTGCCGTGATTTACACCCATAGCCACGTTGACCACTATGGCGGCGTGCGCGGGGTGATTGACGAAGCCGATGTGAAATCCGGCAAGGTCAAAGTCTACGCACCGTCCGGATTTATGGAAGCAGCTGTAGCGGAAAACATCATGGCCGGTAACGTCATGAGCCGCCGCGCCAGCTACATGTACGGCAACCTGCTGAAGCCTGATGCGAAAGGCCAGGTGGGCGCCGGTCTGGGGACCACCACCTCTGCCGGTACGGTGACCCTGATTGCCCCAACCAACATCATCGAAAAAGATGGCCAGAAAGAAGTGATCGACGGCCTGACCTACGACTTTATGCTGGCTCCGGGCTCCGAAGCACCGTCTGAAATGTTGTGGTTTATCGAAGAGAAAAAACTCATCGAAGCAGCGGAAGATGTGACCCACACCCTGCACAACACCTACTCCCTGCGCGGCGCGAAAATCCGTGAACCGCTGCCGTGGTCAAAATATATCAACGAAGCGATTGTGCGCTGGGGTGATAAAGCTGAGATCATCATGGCTCAGCACCACTGGCCGACCTGGGGCAACGAAAACGTGGTTAACCTGCTGAAAAGCCAGCGTGACCTCTACCGTTACATCAACGACCAGACCCTGCGCATGGCGAACGAAGGTCTGACCCGTGACGAAATCGCCGCCAAATTCAAACTGCCGGACAGCCTGGCGCATACCTGGGCCAACCGCGGTTACTACGGTTCCGTCAGTCATGACGTGAAAGCGACCTACGTGCTGTACCTCGGCTGGTTTGACGGCAACCCGGCAACCCTCGACGAACTGCCGCCGGAAGAAGCGGCGAAGAAATTCGTTGAGTATATGGGCGGCGCCGATGCCATCATGACCAAAGCGAAAGAAGACTACGCACAGGGTAACTATCGCTGGGTAGCGCAGGTCGTCAGCAAGATTGTCTTCGCGGACCCGAAAAACCAGGATGCGCGTAATCTGGAAGCCGATGCACTTGAGCAGTTAGGCTATCAGGCTGAGTCTGGCCCGTGGCGTAACTTCTACCTGACCGGTGCACAGGAATTGCGTAACGGCGTGGTGAAAGGACCAACGCCAAATACCGCCAGCCCGGATACCGTGCGTGCCATGACCCCGGAAATGTTCTTCGACTATCTGGCGGTCCATATTAACGGTGAAAAAGCCGGTAAGGCCAAAGCGGTGTTTAACATCGACCTCGGCAACGACGGCGGCAAATATAAGCTGGAGTTGGAAAACGGCGTGCTGAACCACACCGCCAATGCCGAAGCGAAAGACGCTGATGCGACCATCGTGCTTGACCGTGCGACGCTCAACAAAATCATCCTGAAAGAAGAAACGCTGAAACAGGCTGAAGATAAGGGCGAAGTCAAAATCACCGGGAACGGTGACAAGCTCAACGAGATGCTGGGCTATATGGACAAGTTTGAGTTCTGGTTCAACATCGTTACGCCGTAAACCATCGCGACGTCATAACCCTCAGGCCCGGGAAATACTCCCGGGCTTTTTTATTTTTAAATAATATTCCTGGAACGGTATTATTCCACTATCTGACGTCATTGCTGAGAAATAAAATCGCGTAGTATTAAACATTTCACCATTAAAACACAATATGAGAGAAGTGTTTTTAATCATATTTAGCCATGTTATTTGCCGGTAATCATCCTCTATACTCCCCGTCAACATCACCGCTACCGGATATAAACTACGCGAAACCGTAAATGTAATTTATGTAAACACCCGGAAACCCCGAAAGGACAGGGAGAACACGTCATTATTATTTATCATTCCCCTGCCAGAGATATTTTCCCCTGCCATTAAATAATGCCCGCTGGTTTGCCTGGTAAGTCGGCCGGTATTTTTAGTGTCTTGTTCTGACTGACAATGGAGTCTCTATGGTGTCTAGCCACCAACATCTACTCAGCGGCACAAATATTCGGTTACGTTCACGTTTATTGTGGTGTCGGGCCGTCATTTTCATTCTTCTGCTGTTGGCGGGAGCCAGCTGTTATTTTGACTTACCGCACGCGCAGCAAAATATCTGGTTTATATTTGCCCGCCCTCTGATTGCCGCACTGTTACTGATATGCGCGGTGATCGAAAACGCCCTCCGCCACTGCCCACCGGCGTTAACCTCACTGGCGGATAAAGATAACGCCGCCGGCAAACGATTCAGACTCTGGCGTTCGCCGCAGGTTCGGCTCTGGACGGGTCATGGCTATCAACTGCTGTTAACCGCCCTCTGCGCCCTGCTGGCTATTTCCATCGTCAGTCACAATGCGTTGATTAGCGCGGCACAACCCCCGCTGAAGAGCGCACTGATCCCGGTGAGCCTGGCGTTGCTGGCGATCTGCTTCGCGCTGTTAGTGGGTGAACGCATGATGAGCCTGCGCCGCATCCGCCACTGGCCCCAGAAAAGCGCCTGCATCGGTTTGCTGCGGGCGTTACTTAGCATTTGTCTGCTGATAACCATCGCCCTCGCGGTGTCGTGTTTCGCCCCGACGCCTGCCGGCTGGATCGTGCAACTGGCCAGCGCCATCGTCCTGCTGATTGCCGTTGAATTCTTCCTGCGATCGCTGGCCGCCATGCTGGTCATCCCGGCGCCAGATAAAGCCCGCCCCTTCTTAACCCAGAGCCTGCTCGCAGAATACTATCGTTGGCCGCTGAATCCGCTGCTGCTGATCCGCAAAAAAATCATGCAGCACTTCGGTGTGGATATCAGCAAAATCCAGGCCTTTCGCCTGATGGGCAAGATCTTCTTCCCGGTGTTCTGCAGCGCCGTCCTGGTGGGCTGGCTGATGAGCAGCGTCAATGAAGTGTCACTGCATCAGCGTGGCGTCTACGAGCGCTTCGGTCGCCCGGTCGATGTCTTATTGCCGGGGTTACATATGGGGCTGCCGTGGCCTTTTGGCCGGGTGATTGCAGTGGATTATGGCGCGATTCACGAATTGCAGCTCAACGAAAAACCTTCCGCCTCTTCGCTCGCGCCACCAACGACGGCCAGGACCGTGGATGCCATTGAAGGCCCGGCCCCACAGAGCAGCTGGCGTTTGTGGGATAACACCCATGCGACAGACCAGGCGCAGGTCATCGCCAGCGCGTTGGGGAGCAAGCAGAGTTTCCAGATTGTGAACATGGATATCCGCTTGATCTGGCGTGTCGGGATGGACAATCGCGATGCGATCAACAGCCTGTACCGCACTGACGATCTTCCAACTACCATCCAGCGCATTGCCAGCCAGGTGCTGACGCAGTATTTCGCCCATCAGCAACTGGACGTTCTGCTCAATGAACAGCGCGCGGCGATGGCGCTAACCCTTAATCAGGAGATCCAGCATCGTCTGGATGAACTCGACATGGGTGTCGAGTTGCTCTCGACGCAAATCGAGTCGATTCATCCGCCAGCCGGGGCTGCCAATGCCTACCACGGCGTGCAGGCGGCGCAGATTGTCGCCAACGCGCAGATCGCCCATGAACGCGGTTATGCCGCGGTCCAGGGGAATGACGCCCATCAAAAAGCCACCAAGGCTATTGATGCGTCACAGGCCACGGCAACGGAAGTCCAGGCGAATGCCAATAATGCGTTGACCATGTACAGCGCTGAGCATGATGCGTGGGCCATTAACCCCGAGGCATTCATCAACGAGCGACGTTACCAGACCATGAGCAAAGCGCTTTCCCATGCGCCACTCCTGATTATTGATAGTCAGGTCGCCGGTCAGCATGCGCCGATGCTCGATTTACGTCAGTTTTCACCTTCAGCGCAATAATTCTGATTGATACAACAAGGCCAGTGCAAAAATGAAAATTCATACCATTACCACGCCTGCGACCCCCGGAAAAGTAGGGCTTGTCCCCACAACGTCGCCGTCAGAAATGTCTCGTCGTACCCGGAAATGGCCGCGATATGCTGTCGCTATCGTGTTAGTCATCCTTGCCCTGTTAACCGCGTGCCTGGTGCAGGTGCATGCCGGGAGCGCGACGATTATTACCCGTTTTGGCAGCCCGGTGCGGGTGCTGTTAAATCCGGGCCTCGGATGGCGTCTGCCGGCACCTTTCGAAACGCCACTGGAGGTCGATTTACGCAGCCGCTCCACGTCAAGTGGTCTGCAGGATGTCGGCACCCGCGATGGTTTGCGGGTGATCGTTCAGGCGTGGGCCATCTGGAAAGTCAGCCCGGATAAGCCGCATGTCTTGCGTTTCATCCGCGCGGTGCAGAACCAGCCGGATGAAGCAGCCCGCCAGATCCGCACCTTTATTGGCTCGGCGCTTGAGACTACCACCAGTAACTATGCCCTCGCTGATATTGTGAATACCGATGGCAAACAGGTGAAAATTCCGCAGCTGGAACAGCAGATCAAGGATCAGCTGAAAACCCAACTCTTGAACAGCTACGGCATCGAACTGATCCAGGTCGGCATCGAGCGTCTGACCTTACCGGCGGTTACGCTGAACGCCACCGTCGACAGAATGCGTGCCGAAAGAGAAACCATCGCCACCGAACGCACGGCTGAAGGTAACCGCCAGGCGGCAGAAATTCGCTCCAGAGCCGACCGCGATGCGCGTATTACCGTCGCTGATGCCTCGGTTAAAGCGGCGACCATTACCGCCCAGGCGCAGAAAGACTCGGCGGCGATTTATGCCAAAGCCTATGCACTTGACCCCCAGCTCTACAATTTACTGCGCTCACTCGACACGCTGAATGATGTCGTCAACAAGAGCACCCGTATTGTTCTGAGCACTGATTCTGCGCCGTTTACCTCGCTGGTACAAAAACCCAACGATGTCGCTAAGGCCGCGCCATGAAAAAACAATCCATAGGTAACAGCGCCTGGGGGCAATCCTACCGCATCGCATTTTTTGCCCTGTATGGCGCCACGCTACTGGCAGCGGCGGCCTGGTTATTTTCGAGCTTTCATCAGGTGACGCCTGATACCCAGGCGGTGGTGTTTCGCTTCGGAAAACCGCTGACCGTTGAGCACTCCGGGGTGCTGTTTGCCTGGCCAAAGCCGGTTGACCAGGTCGAAATCATACCGGGTCCGGCGCGGATCTTGCAGCATAATGTACTACCGTTGCAGCGCGACCAGCAGCTCAAGCAGCTCAGCGCTGCACAGCACGAAACCGATGCCGGTGCCGGGGCGGGCTATCTGCTGACCGGTGATGCCGGAGTGGTTCAGCTCAACATGCAGGTGTTCTATCGCATCAGCGATCCGCTGCGCTATGTCCTGCAACGCGATCATATCAATGCCCTGCTCGACCGCCTGGCACAGCGTGCCGCGACCCTGGTCTCTGCCGGGCGTGACCTCGATACTATTCTGGTTGCCCGACCGGAGATGATGCAAAACGATAGCCATGCCGCCCAGGAGCGTTCCCGGCTGCGCAGCGATCTCAAACAGATGATGGAGCACGATATCCAGCGCCTGGCGAACAGCAGCAACAACCCAGGGATCACCATTGAACGTATCGATGTCTCTTCCGCGCTTCCCGATAGCGCGGTCGAGGCGTTTAACTCAGTGCTGACCGCCAGCCAGCAGGCGGAACGCGATGTCGCGCAGGCGCAGAATGATGCCACCCTGCAGTTACAAAAGGCACAGCAACAGGCCGACCGGGTGCTCCAGCAGGCCGAGGCGAGCAGCAGTGAAACCCACGCCCAGGCCGAGGTCGCCACCCAGACCATCACCAAGCTGGCGCAGACGCGCGCCACCGCGAATGGCGCGGGGATGTTGCAACGTATCTGGCGCGATCGTATCGCCACGGTGTTATCCCACGCCGGGTCGGTAGTCACCGTCAATCCGCAAGACAACAGCCAGTTAATTTTACCGGGGCCGGTACCAAAAGGCGGGTCCTTCGAGTCGTTGCCGCTTTACGGGAGTCTTCCATGAGCCATCAATGCAGTCACGGACATGTCCATATCCACCCTGACTTTAGTCAAGCGTTGCTAACCCCGGAAGAGCGCCGCCGGATGACCGTGCAGCTGACCCTGGCGATGAGCACGATTGCGCTGATCCTGTTGAGTGTGTTGTGGCGCTACATCGCGCCCCAGCACACCGCCATCAGCGACCTGCTCGCCGGCGTGGCGTGGCTTATCGTCGCTATTCCGGTATTTCGTGCGGGCTGGCACAGTCTACGTCACCCGGATTTGCATGGCGTGACGGATCTGCTGGTCGTACTGGCCATGCTCGGCGCGTGGGCGCTGGGGGATCTGGTGACCGCTGCACTGCTGCCGGTGCTGATGATTTTCGGTCACATCCTTGAAGAGCGCAGCGTGATGGGAACCCGCCAGGCCATCGCCGGGCTGACGCAGCTGACCCGCAGCAAGGCCCGTCGTGTGAAAGACGATGGTTCGCTTGAGGAAATCGACAGCCAGTCCATTCGCCAGGGGGACGTGGTTGAAATTCGCGCCGGGGATAAAGTGCCGGCTGACGGCAGGATATTGAGCGGCTATGCCAGCCTCGATGTGGCCTCCATTACCGGTGAATCCGTTCCGCAAGAAGCGGGCCCCGGCAGCACGATCTACGGCGGAGCTATCAACCTGAATGGTTTACTGCGCATGGAAGTTACCCACACCGGCGAGCAATCGACGCTGGGTAAAGTGATCGCCCTGATGAAAGATGCCGAGCAGGCCAAACCACCGATCACCCGGATGCTTGAGCGCTATGCCACGCATTATCTGGTGCTAGTGTTGTTGATTGCCGCCAGCACCTGGTTTTTAACCTACGATAGCCAGGCGATGCTGGCGGTTCTGGTGGCTGCCTGCCCTTGTGCGCTGGTGCTGTCTGCCCCCGCCACGGCGATGGCCGGGGTCGCGGTCGCCGCGCGTCACGGGATTTTGATCCGCAATGCGGCCTTCCTTGAAGAACTGGCCGATGTCGATGCGCTGATCATCGATAAGACCGGCACGCTAACCCAGGGGCGTCTGCAACTGGTTGATGTAGTACTGGCACCTGACGGCGATTACCACGCCGTGCTGCAACTTGCCGCCGCACTGGGCGCAACCAGCAGCCACCCGGTCAGCCATGCGCTGGCGGAATATGCTCAGGCGGATAGTCATATCATCATCGAGCAGGCTGAAGAGAAGCAAGGCATGGGGATTGTCGCCCACACCGCCAGCGGCACGGCACTGCTGGGACGTGCCGACCTGTTTGCCGCTTTTGATGTCCGCCCCCTGCCGCTTCCGGAACACAATGGCCCGCTGGTTGGTCTGTCCCTTGATGGCGTCTTCAAAGGTTGGCTGCTGTTGGCGGATACGCTGCGCCCGGAAGCGTACGGCGCCCTGCAGGAGCTGGTACAAATGGGTATAGATAAGCAGCTCATGCTGACGGGCGACCGGCTGCCGGCGGCCAACAGCGTGGCGCAATCGCTAGGCATTCAGGATGTCGTGGCGCAAGCGATGCCGGCAACTAAGTTACATGAGGTGCAGAAAGCGGTCTCTGAAGGCTGGCGACCGTTGGTTGTGGGCGACGGTATTAATGATGCGCTGGCCCTGAAAGCCGGTGCCGTCGGGATGGCGATGGGCGCCAATGGCGCCGATATCGCGCTGGTCTCTGCCGATGTGGTCCTTACCGGAAGCGACCTGCGTCGCCTGCCTTGTGCCATCCGGCTGAGCCGGAAATGTCGGCGTACCCTACTGGTTAACGTCTTTATCGGTATCGGCTGGACCATCATGATCGTCGTGGCGGCAGCGCTTGGATGGTTAGGTGGCGCCGGTGCGCTGGTTGCCGCATTGCTGCATAACCTGAGCACTCTGATGGTACTCGGCAACACCGGGCGCTTGCTGCAGTTTGATGAGACGAAGTAAGAGTAGATTATTACTTATTGATTTTTAATAAAATAATGAAAAACGCGTGCGCTGTGTGAATTCTGTCATTTTTGCAGTAGCACTATGCGGAAACATTCACGCAGGCACGCGGATTTTTCAGGCTAACTTTCCTGGCAAACGTCAGGCCGTCGGCTGCCCGGCGAGCCAGGCATATACCGACGCGAGATCCTGACCGGCATACCCTTCGTCGGCCGCCTCATCCCAACAGTCGGCAATTTTGGCGAGGATCGGTAATTCGGTTCCTTCTGCGGCATCAAGCGCCAGCTTCGCGTCCTTCAATGCATGGCTCAGCTGCATCTGTGGGGTGAAGTCATTGCCGGCGATCATATCCAGTTTGCCTTTGATATAAGGCGCGGCCAGCGGGCCACCGTCCAGTGCGCCCCACAACGCCTGCGGCGTAAAGCCTAACTTTGCCGCCAGCAGCGTGCTCTCCGCCACCCCTTCCATCATGGTGATCAGCCACGCGTTGAGCACCAGCTTCATTTTCTGGCTGTCCCCGGCTTCGGCATACCATTGTGTACCACGGGCGATCGCGGCAAATACCGTTTCGGCATCTGCGCTGCGCTGGCGGTCGCCGCTGGCCAGCACCAGAATCTGGGCATTCTCGGCGGGCTTCTTAGTACCCGACACCGGCGCATCAAGATAAACCATGGTCGGGCGCAGGGATTCCAGCAGACCAATGGCGTCGCGGGTACTCTCTACGCCAATGGTGCCCATCTGGCAAAAAATGGCCGAGGCCTGCGCAGCCGGGGCGATCTCGCGGATCGTCTGCAGGGTCGCTTCACCATCGGTCAGCACCGACAGGATCACGTTCGCCTGCGCCACGGCCTGCTGCGGCGTGTCATGGCGAACAAGCCCGTGCGCGAGTAAATCTTCACCCCGCTCTGGGGAACGGTTCCAGCCGTGAACGGTGAAGCCTTTTTTTAACAAATTACTGGCAAATGCATGCCCCATCGCACCCAGTCCCAGAACGGCGACAGCCGGTAAACTCATGACATTTTCTCCCGCGTGTAGGTTTATTTCCTCCTGCCGTGACCTGAACGTCCATCACCGCGGCGGAGTATAAGGCCATCCAGTATGCCTGTTTCTGCCATCGAGGCCACTACCATTGTGGCCTTTATCCGCCAAAACAGCGGGTTATCCATGCGAAAAAAAGCCGGAGGTGTTCCTCCGGCGATGACGAGTCTTTTGCCAGCAAACGTTGCTCAGCGCGGATAGTTACCCACGGCACGGTTCACTGCCGCCCAGGCGGTTTTCACATCTCTTTGCCCCATCGCCAATGATTGTCGGGCCTGGATATCGCTGCGCTGTGCATCCAGGACATTAATAAAGCTGGTTAATCCACCGTTATAACGTGCCTCAATAAGCCTGAGCGCCTGAGCTGCACTCTCTGAGCCAGTTTGCTGTTCGGTCAGTTTCTGCTGGGCGGCGGCATACCGGCTTAGCGCATCATCAATTTCCTGCCAGGCTTTCAGCACCGTTTTATGATAGTCAACGGCGGCCTGCTGCTGGTCGGTTTCGCGCAATACTACAGTAGCCTTGCGCCGTCCCCGGTCGAACAATGGCAAATTTAGACTCGGTCCGACAGACCAGGCGCGGCTGCCCCATTCGGTGAAGTTGTCGGCACTGTAGGTATCCATACCAATCTTCGCACCGAGCGTGATACTCGGGTAAAGCTCTGCTTCCGCCACACCGATTCTTGCCGTCGCGGCATGCAGATTCGCCTCTGCCGCCCGGATGTCAGGCCTGTTTAAGGCAACATCAGAAGGAATACCCAGCGCTAATTGCGGCAAAGCGCCAGCAGACAGGCTGTCGGATTTGTCGCGGAGTAAATCGTTAAGCGATCCTGGATGTTCGTTTAGTAAAAGAAGTAGCTGGTTTGTCGCCACACCTTCCTGCGCCTGTAGCTCGATGAGATTTGCTCGGGTTGCGGCCAGTTCGCTGCGCTGGCGCTCGAAATCCGTCTCATCAAGTTCACCGCCATCCGTTCTGGCTTTGATGAGGGTCAAGCGCTCATTGAGGGTATTCTCATCGTCTTTCGCCAGGGCAATTTGCTGCTGGATCCCCCGCAGGCTCCAGTAACTGTTGACCACATCCCCGACGATGCTTAACCGGGCAAGCTCAAGCATTGCCTTTTGCGCTTCGCTATCAGCGTCAGAGGCTTCGACTGCCCGGCGAACGTGTCCCCACAGGTCAATTTCCCAGCTAAAATCAAGCCCGCCCTGATACCAGTTATAGGGTTCGGCCATCAGCTGTATCAGTTCGTCGGAGTCAGGAAGCGCCTCTTTCAACGCCCGGGTTGAAGGGCTATTTTCACTTTGTTGTGCCCGGGTAATACTTGCGGTCGCATTCACTGATGGTGTTTGTTGCGACGAGGTCATACGTTGTTGCGCCCGGGCACTGGCGAAACGCAGCGCGGCACTTCTGATATCCGGGCTGGCAATTAATGCCTTTTCCACGAGCGCGTTCAGCACCGGGTCATTATATCGCCTCCACCACTGGTTATCGGTAACGGCAGTAGCTCCCGGGACCTGAAGTAACTGCGGATCAACACTTCTCCAGGTGGTCCAGTTTTCAGGCGTCGCCGGTTTTGGCGCTGTAAAATCGGGGCCCACGGTACACCCGCTCAGCAAGGTTAGCGCCAGTAAAGCCGCCATGACCGTTAATGGGTGGCGATTCAAAGGGGAAAAACGGTTATTCATCTTTATTCCTGCATCAGTACAGTCGGTTACGAAACAGCCATGCAGCCAAAGGCATCGTGAGTACAGCCATCACCAACATTGGGACAAAATCAAACGCAACGTCAGCCAGCCCGGCACCTTCGAGATACACTCTTCGCACGAGGTCAATGGCAAAGCGCAGTGGGTTGGCGTAGGTCAGCGTATCCAGTACCGCTGGCATGGTCTGGACCGGGGTCAGCAGCCCTGAAAGCAGCATTAACGGCATGATTAACAAGAAGGTGTACAGCATGGCCTGCTGCATATTCACCGACACGGCGGAAATCGACAGGCCCAGCCCTACGGCCGCAATGTTGAAACTGATAAGGCCAATGTAGAGGACCAGCAACGAACCATTCATGGGGATCCGGAACCAGAACAGGATGATCAGTAGGATGATTGTTGACTGCACCAGGCCAACCAGTACGGGCGGAATCGCTTTCCCCATCAATAATTGCATCGGAGTAAAGGGCGTCACCAGCAACTGGTCAAATGTCCCCTGCTCTCGCTCTCTGGCTACGGAAAGTGCTGAAAGCAACAGCGTCTGCATCATGCTGAGCGCAGCAATTAACGTCGGCATTAACCCCCAGCGCGACTCCAGGTTCGGGTTGTACCAGGCACGGACATCGAGGCTCAAGGGCACCACTCCACCGGCTCTGCGCTGGTTGAAATCATTGACCACGGCCGAGATGTAACTTGCAGCCGCGCCTGCCGTCGAGGAGTTACGTCCGTCGAGAATGACCTGCAACGGTGATGTTTCGCCTTTATTGAGCTTATTTTCAAAATCAGGTGGGAAAGTCAGCACCATTAATGCTTTACCCTCCATCACGATCGGCTCAATTTGCGTGGCCGAGGTCAGCGTCGCGGTTCGGTAAAACACGCCTGTTCCGTCGAGATGAGACAGAATTTCTACCGATGCCTGTCCTCTGCTTTGATCCAGAACCGCATAGTCCACGTGATTAACATCGTAGGTCGCCGCATAGCCAAACAGTAAAGCCTGCATAAATGCCGGCGCGATCAGTATGACCCGGTTGGCCGGCTCCTTTACGATGGTCAGAATTTCTTTTTTTATCAGAAAGCTGATGTGGCGCAGCCACTGTTGTAATTCATTTATCATGTGTTATCTCAGCCGTTTACCAAGTGAAAGCCGTGAAGCGTTAATCAGAACGACCGCGTAAAGCAGAAGAATGCCGCACTGGCGGAAGAACATCGGCCAGTCATCGCCGCCGAGGAAAAGCGTTTTAATGAGCGACATAAAATGGGTGGCGGGAAGGACCTGACTGACAACCTGAATGGCCACAGGAAGGTTTCGGATATCGAAAACAAAACCTGAGAGCATCATTGCAGGCATAAAACTCGCAATCAGTGCAACCTGGCTTGCCATAAACTGGCTGGGCGCAAAGCCTGATATCGCCAGCCCCAGGCCAAGGGCGACCAGCAGATAGAGCATCGACGCGATAACGATCGCCATCAACGACCCTCTGATAGGAACGTCGAACAGGTAATGGGCCGCAAGCAGACAGATAGCGAGATCGACGGCACCTATCACCATGTATGGAGCAAGCTTGGCAAGTACCAGCTCCAGTGGGCGAACAGGAGTGACAAAAATTGCCTCCAGGGTTCCGCGTTCTCGTTCCCGGGCGATCAGCAAACCGGTCAGAAATGCGCCAATCAGCGTTAGTATGAGCACGATGATTCCCGGCACGATAAACCAGGTGCTGTTGCTCGATTCGTTAAACCACATCCGTTGTTCTACTGACACCGAGCCCGTCGTGGAATCAACGCGTTGTCTGTCCGACTCAATGGCTGCCTGCACGCCTAACGCGCCAGTGATGTAGCCCTGAGCCGCTGAAGCGACGCTAGTGACCGCCCCATTGAGCAGGATTTGTAATTTTCCGCTCCCTGCGGCAACACCTTCTGCATAGTCGGAAGGGATCCTGACAATGGCATCGGTTTTGTCCTGCAGCAGGGCCTTCTGTGCGTCCACGAGGCTGGGATATTCCTGAACCGTGAGGTAACGGCTGCCCTGCAACGCATTGATAACCTGCCGACTTTGTAGCGTATTTTGCTCCTGAACCACGGCCACGCGTGCGTTAGTCAGATCAAAAGATACCCCGTAGCCAAACAGTAAAATAAGCACAATGGGGAGCAGGAAACCAACCGCCAGATTACTTTTATCCCTGACGAGCTGGCGTGTTTCTTTGCGAGTCAGTGATATCAAGCGATTAAAAAAAGTGGAGTCAGACATGTGACGACTCCTTACCTTTGGCTTTAGCTCTCGCATTTTCGACAATGGCAATAAACGCAGTATTCATATCGGCGGTGTGGTCTAATCCTGCCATCTGGCGGACTTCTTTCGGTGTTCCGAGCGCCAGCATTTTTCCGGCATCCTGAATGGCAATACGATCGCAATACTCCGCTTCTTCCATAAAGTGAGTTGTCACGATGATAGTGATCCCTTTATTGGCCAGTTCCCCGATGGTGTACCAGAACAGCCTTCTGGCCAGCGGATCGATGCCACTGGTGGGTTCATCAAGGAACACAATTTCAGGTTCATGAAGTAAGGCCACCGCCATGGATAACCGCTGTTTGAAACCGCCCGGCAATTCACCGCTGATGGCATCCGGATTGAGCCCGAACTGATTCAGTGAGGATGCAATCTGGCGGTAGAGCTTTTCCCCTGACAGGCCATAAGCGCCACCAAAAAAGGTCAGGTTTTCTTTGACGCTGAGATTGCTGTAAAGCGCGAATTTTTGTGAGACGTAGCCAATTCTGGCGCGGGCTTTGGCCCTTGCTGTACGCAGATTCAGCCCGGCGACTTCCAGTTGCCCGCTGGTTGCCGGGAGCAACCCGCACAGCATTCTAAATGTCGTGGTTTTACCTGCCCCGTTTGGTCCAAGCAGGCCAAAAATCTCACCGCGCTTGACGTCAAAAGAGGTGCTGGCGACAGCGGTAAAATCACCGAACTGACGCACCAGATCTTTTACGGTGATGACCGGCTTCGCATCGTGATGTTCTGCTACACCTGCGGAGACCATTTCAGCTTTCACTGGAGCGCTGCTGGCCGGATCGTGATCTTTCTGCTGAGCCTGATGGAGCAACAGCATAAAGCCGTCTTCCAGATCAGCGTCACGCGGTACGGCGTTGATTTCTGCAGGCGTTGCCTTATCGTCAGGTGACTGGCAGATAAAGCGCACCGCATCACCTTTGGGGACCGCATCCGCAATCGTGTCACGTTTTTCAAGCAGATGAGCCTGGAGCGTGCGCGACTTCGTCCCTGCAGGCGGTATCGCCTGCCATGTCCTGCCCTGGGCTTTCTTACGCAGCACTTCCGGCGTACCGGACGCCAGAATTTTCCCCTGGTCCATCACATAGACTTGGGCACAGCGTTCAGCCTCATCCATATAGGCGGTGCTGATGATGACACTCAGATTTTCCTCCTGAACCAGTTGTTCGATGATTGTCCACAGATCGCGGCGAGAAAGCGGGTCCACCCCCACGCTCGGCTCATCCAGCAATAGCAAATCGGGTGAGCGTACCAGCGTGCAGGCCAACCCCAGCTTTTGCTTCATTCCTCCGGACAACTTTCCTGCGGGACGATCGGTAAAGTGAGCAAGGTCGGTAATCGACAATAATCGCGCAAAGCGAGATGCTCTTTCCTGTCGGGCGACACCATGCAAATCGGCATAGAGGTCGAGGTTTTCCTGTACACTCAGATCCTCATAAAGCCCAAACCGCTGCGGCATGTAGCTGATCCGGTTCTGCACCGATTGTGGGTCCGCCACCACATCGGTATCCAGTACAGTAAGACTTCCGGAGGTTGGTGCATAAAGACCGGCAATCAGCCGTTGAAATGTGGTTTTTCCTGCGCCATCCGGACCGACCAGCGCGGTCAATTCGCCTGAACGTATGCTCAGCGTCAATCCATCAAGAGCTCGAGTTTCCGCCATTTTTTTACTGGCGCCTGGAAAAACGCGCACCAGATCGCGAGCGATGACCACGTACTGAGCGTCAGTTGCTGCGTTCATTTTGCGTCCCGGTTTCGGTATTGATGGTTACCGTGGCGGGTTGCCCCATGCGCAACACGTTGTCCGGATCGTCAGCAATGACACGCACCTCATAGACAAGCTTTGTGCGTAATTCTTCGGTCTGCACCGATTTGGGTGTGAATTCCGCAACCGAAGCAATAAAACCGACCTTGCCTTTAACAGGCTTATCAGGGAAAGAGTCAGTCATGATCTCCGCGGGCATACCTGCTTTTACCCGGCCTAAATCACTTTCATTCAACCAGACCCGAACCCATTTAGGGGCGCTGAGTGCCAGGGTGAAGACCGATTTTTGTGGGTTGGTCATGTCCCCCGTCTCCTGTAGACGGGCCCGCACGAGCGCATCAACAGGAGAACGCAGTTCTGCCTGTGAAAGCTGATATTGCAATAAAGCCAGCTGCGCCTCAGTAGCACGAACCTGTGCGGCGGAGGCTTCACGCTGTTCGCTCCGAACTCCCTTCTCCATTAAGGCGAGGCTCGCCTGCCGCTCTTTGACACTGGCCTGAGCGATACGTAAATTGCTTCTTGCCGCATCGAGCTCCTGCTTACTGATGCCTTTGCCACTGGTACTGGCTGAGATACGCTGAATACGGCTGATATCTTCGGTCGCTTTTTGCAACTGTGCCTGGGCGGATGATAGCTGCGCTCTGGCCTGTGCCAGCTCTTCCGGCCGTGCGCCCGCTTGTTGCTCACGAACCGTCTGCTTTTGAACATCGAGCTGTGCTATTGCCTGTTGTTCCTGAATTTTCAGGGCTTCAGTATCAAGCGTTGCCACGACCTGCCCGACTTTTACGCGATCGCCTTCCTCAACGGCCAGTGAGCGGATGCGACCACTGCTTTCAAATGCCAGCGAAACCTGGCGGATATCCACGTTTCCATGAAGCGTCAGATGGCTCTGGTTGTCATCACTTCTTCCGACGAGCCAGTAAGCTCCGGCAGCGATAAGGAGTGCGGCAGCGACTGCCCCGACGATAATTTTTTTGTTCATAACAAACGTGTCCTGAGGTTCCCTGAGATAGTTAGTTTAAATTTAATTTAAACTTTAATTGTGTAATAATAAACCCCTTATTAGCGATAATCGCATATCAGGAAATTGAGAATTATGGCCAGAGCGCGTCGAAGCGATGGGGATGCAACCCGGGAAAGCATCCTTGAGGCGGCAGGAGAACTCATTGCAGAAAAAGGATTTGCACAGACCACCAACAAAGAGATCGCCAAAAATGCGGGCGTTGACCTTGCTGCAATCAACTACCACTTTGGTGGCCGGGATGGGCTCTATCTTGCCGTACTGACGCTTGCTCATCATCATTATCTTGATGGTGACCAGCTGGCCGAACTTGCGGCCTCCGATATCTCTTCCGACGAAAAGTTGGGCGTTTTTCTCGAAACATTTCTGACTAAGCTGAGTAACCCAGGTGACTGGCATGGGCGTGTGTTTGCCCGGGAGCTTTTGTCTCCTTCGGTACAGCTAGGTGATTTTGTGAATACCGAAGGGGCAAAAAAAATTCAGTCGGTGAGGCGGATTGTTGGCGAAGCAGCCGGGTTATCTGAAAATGATCCTCGACTGCTTCCGTGCATGTTGAGCGTGGTTGCGCCCTGCATGATGCTAATGGTGGCAGGCAATCGCATGCCTGGACCTGTACAAGAGATTGTTGCCATGCAAGCCAAAGCGCTCACCGCACACTTTACACTGTTCTCCCTTGCGGGGTTAAAAGCGATACGTGAGCACAGCAGCCTGTAATTTTGCAGAAACAGTCAGTTACGGTGAGAGCGGACGTCCGGGGAAGCCGTCGCGCTCGATCACAGTCGTGCGACCCTACGTGACACTGTCACTCATTAAGTCACACCGAGATAGGCATTTCTGACCTCAGGGTTGTTTAACAACTCCCTGCCGGTCCCGCTCAGCTGAATCTGGCCATTCACCATTACATAGGCGCGATCGGAGAGCTTCAGCGCGTGATGCGCATTTTGCTCGACCAGGAACAGCGTCATGCCCTGCTGCGTTAACTCACGTAGGATCTGGAAAATCTGCTTCACCACCAGCGGCGCCAGCCCGAGGCTGGGTTCATCCAGCAGCAACAGCCTGGGCCTGCTCATTAACGCGCGGGCAATCGCCAGCATCTGCTGTTCCCCACCGGAGAGCGTCATGGCCCGCTGGGTTCGACGTTCTTCCAGACGAGGAAACAGCTGGTACATCCGCGCCTTATCCTCATTTTGATAGCGGTTGCCGATGGGGATGGTCCCCATTAACAGATTTTCTTCAACGGTCATGTCGGCAAAGATCCGCCGCCCCTCCGGGGCCTGGGCAATCCCGTTGCTGGCAATAAAGTGGGTAGACTGGCGGCTGATATCTTCCCCGCGATAGCGAATTTGCCCCTCGGCGATGCGCGGCTGGCCGAAAATAGACATCAGCAGCGTCGATTTACCGGCGCCGTTGGCGCCAATCAGCGCCACCGTCTCTCCTTCATTGACCGTTAACGAGACCTGCTTCAGCGCCTGAATCTGGCCGTAAAACACGTCAACCTGACGAAACTCGAGCAACGGCTGGTTCATTCGGCGATCTCCTCTTCATCCGTGCCCAGATAGGCCGCAATCACGCTGGTATTCGACTGGATTTCCTTCGGTTCGCCGCGGGCGATCACATCGCCATGATCGAGGACGATGACATGATCGGAAATCTCCATCACCATCCCCATGTCATGCTCAATCAGCAGCACCGTGACGCCATGATGCTGGCGCAGGAAACGGATAATTTTGCT
This sequence comes from Klebsiella sp. B345, assembly GCF_051131735.1. Taxonomy (NCBI): domain Bacteria; kingdom Pseudomonadati; phylum Pseudomonadota; class Gammaproteobacteria; order Enterobacterales; family Enterobacteriaceae; genus Klebsiella; species Klebsiella sp. B345. The sequence goes on along the minus strand of NZ_CP180443.1, from coordinate 361,455 downwards.
CAGGGTTTGCGTTTCCACTGGGTTAAGACCGGCGGCGGGTTCATCGAGACAGATCATCTCCGGCCCGGTACACATCGCCCGGGCGATCTCCAGCCGCCGCTGTTGACCATAGGAGAGCGTGCCCGCCAGCAGGTTGGCGCAATCCACCATGCCGACCACCTCCAGCCAGTAAAAGGCGCGGTCCAGCGCCTGGTTCTCCGCCTGACGGTAGCCACGAGTATTTAAGATCCCCGCCAGTAAATTACGGTTGACCTGCATATGCTGGGCTACCAGCAGGTTTTCAATCACCGACATGTCGCGAAACAGACGGATGTTCTGGAAGGTCCGCGCCAGCCCCGCCCGGTTCACCAGATGCGTCCCGCCAAACATTTTGTAATACAGACGGGACCCCAACGCCGACGGATGGAGAAAATCTGCCGGATGGATCTTTTGCCCCAGTACCTGAATCACATCGGTCATTTTGGTCCGGGCATGTAGGCGGATTGCCCCGCCGGTGGCGCGATAAAAGCCGGTCAGACAGTTAAACACCGTGGTTTTCCCGGCGCCGTTTGGGCCAATCAGCGCGGTAATTGATCCTCGCTTTACCTCAAGATTGACATCATTCAGGGCTTTGATTCCGCCAAAATGCATCATCAGATGCTCAACCTGCAAAATATTGTCACTCATGGCGCCACTCCCTTACGTACCGCCACCCCGGTGCGGCTGGTGCGTACCAGCCCCCGTGGCCGCCAGATCATCATCAGCACCATTAATACGCCAAACAGCAGCACCCGATACTCATCAAAACCACGCAGCAGTTCCGGCGCCACCGTCAACACGAACGCCGCCAGCACCACGCCAAGGGTGGAACCCATGCCGCCCAGCACCACAATCGCCAGAATCAGCGCCGACTCAAAGAAGGTAAACGACGTCGGGTTGACGAACCCTTGATAGGTGGCAAAAAAGACCCCGGCTATACCGGCCGTCGATGCCCCCAGCATAAATGCCGAGAGTTTCACCAGTACATGGTTCAGCCCCATCGCCCGGCAGGCGATCTCATCTTCGCGTAGCGCCTCCCAGGCGCGACCGATTGGCATCCGCGTCAGGCGATGTTTAATGAACAACACCAGCAGTACCACCAGACAGAGCACGCCGTAGATAAAGATAAACTTGAGGTTAGGGTTATAGCTGATGTGCAAAAACTCGTGGATCGGTACCCCGCCGTCTTTTGCCCGCCGGCCAAATTCGAGGCCAAACAGCGTCGGCGCCGGGACTGAGACACCATTAGGCCCGCCGGTAAAGCTAACCCAGTTGTTGAGCACCAGGCGGATAATCTCACCAAAGCCGAGGGTGACGATCGCCAGATAGTCGCCATGCATACGCAGTACCGGGAACCCCAGCAGCGCCCCCGCCAGCGCGGCCATAATGGCGCCAATCGGCAGCATCGCCCAGAACCCCAGTCCGAGATACTGGTAGCCGAGCGCCAGGCCATAGGCGCCTATGGCATAGAACGCCACATAACCAAGATCCAGCAGCCCTGCCAGGCCGACCACAATATTTAACCCCAGACCGAGCAGCACGTAGATAAGCCCAAGGATCGCCACCGTCAGCAGATACTTTGTAGCGATGAACGGGAAGGCGAAGGCGACCACCATCAACAGTGGCAAGATCCAGCGCAGACGGGAACGATAGCCAACCTGACGCACATAGACACCATCATCCGCCCCTTCAAAGCGGGCGAGAAACTGACGGCCGCGCCGGCTTTGCAACAGCAGGCTTAGCACCAGCCGGCCGACCATCACAATCCCGACCAGCACCGCCACGCGATGCGTCGACATATTGAAACTGTAACCCTTGAGAACAATGCCCACCACCGGGCCAAAGACAACCAACGCGCACAATCCGGCCAGGACGCTATCAATCAGGCTACGCCTGATGTCGAGCCCTGGTTGACGGGATACTTCAGCCATGTTTGACCCCTTAAACCTTGGCAACCATTGGACGACCCAGCAGCCCCTGCGGGCGGAAAATCAGGATCGCCACCAGCAGAGCGAAGGAAAACACATCTTTGTAATCAGAGTTCACCAACCCGGCGAACTGTGCCTCGGCAACTCCCAGCAGCAAACCGCCCAGCATCGCTCCCGGTAACGAACCGATCCCCCCCAGCACCGCGGCGGTAAAGGCCTTGATCCCGATAATAAAGCCGATATAAAAATCGAAGGTGCCATAGTTCATGGTGACCAGCACGCCGGCCAGCCCGGCCATCGCCGCGCCAATCACAAAGACCAGCGAGATAACCCGGTCGGTATTAATCCCGAGGATCGCTGCCATACGCCGGTCCTGCTGCGTCGCCCGGCAGATCCGCCCGAGACGGGTGTACTGAATCACCCAGGTCAGGACGATCATCCCCACCAGTGCCGCCGCGAGGATAAACAGCTTGGTCCAGGTGATTTGCACCACGCCGTCGCCTACGTCAAAGCGCAGAACGCCGGTTATCAGGGTCGGGATCCCCTGCTGATTAGGGCCCTGACTGATTTGCACATAGTTTTGCAGAATAAGGGACATGCCAATGGCCGAGATCAGCGGGGCCAGCCGGGTGGAGTTACGTAGAGGCCGGTAGGCAATGCGTTCAATCGTCCAGCCATAGACGCCGGTCACGACAATGGTGAACACCAGAGTGCCGAAGATCAGTAAAGGGAATGAATGGATACCAAAATAAGAGAGTAATGCCAGCCCGATAGCGCACAGGTAGGCTGAGACCATATACACTTCGCCGTGGGCGAAGTTAATCATACCGATGATGCCATAAACCATGGTGTAGCCAATCGCTATCAGACCGTATACGGCCCCCAGCGTCAGCCCATTGATCAGTTGTTGCAGAAAAAACGCTTCCATAGACACCATCCTGCCGGTAAACAGGCAGCGACGGCGCATCCCGCCATACGCTGCCTTTTTTACGAGTCACACCCTTGTGTTATTCCAGGGCCGGAAAAGTCAGTTAGCCGTTAAAGCTGATGATATTTGCCTTTGTCATCCCACTGATAAACGACGTAATCCGACACTTTCAGGTCCCCTTTACCATCCCAGGCTTTTTTACCCATGACGGTATCGACGCTATTGGTTTTCAGCCATTCGCTGGCTTTGGTGTTATCGGTCCCGACAGCGTTATAGGCGGCGGCAATAGCCTGAATAGAGGCATAGGCATACAGGGTGTAGCCTTCCGGTTCAAAACCGCTGGCGCGGAATTTTTCAATCACCGTTTTCCCTTCAGGAATCGTGCGTGGATCCTTACCAAAGGTCATCAGTACCCCGTTGGTGAACTGCGGACCACCGGCGGCAGTGACCAGTTCTTCCGTGACGACACAGTCACCGGAGAAGAATTTCGCCTGAACGCCCTGCTCCCTCATCTGGCGAACCAGCGGGCCGGCTTCTGGATGGCAGCCGCCAAAGAAGACCACGTCAGGCTTGAGTGCACCAATTTTGGTGACCAGCGCGTTGAAGTCCTTTTCGCCACGGGATAAGCCCTCGTACAACACTTCTTTGGTGCCACGCTTCGCCAGCGCGGCGCGGGTGGCATCCGCCAGCCCCTGGCCATAGGTGTCTTTATCGTGGATCACAGCGATTTTTTTGGCCTTCAGCACATCCAGCATATAGTTCGCCGCGATGGCCCCCTGCTGATCGTCACGTCCGCACATGCGGAACATGTCCTTCATGCCACGTTCGGTGATTAACGGGTTCGTCGAGCCGGGGGTGATAGTCAAAATACCGGCCTCGTCATACACCTCTGATGCTGGCATGGTCGAGGAAGAACAGAAGTGCCCGACCACCGCAGAAACGCCGGACTCATCGACCAGACGGTTGGCCACCGCCACGGCCTGTTTCGGCTCGCAGGCATCATCGCCCTGCACCAGAACAATTTTCTCGCCTTTGATTCCTCCTGCCGCATTAATATCCGCCACCGCCTTCGATGCCCCTTTCCAGTACTGGGCGCCATAGGTGGCGTTGGGGCCGGTGAACGGCCCGGCGACGCCTATTTTCACATCCGCCTGTGCGTAAAATGCCACGCTCATACAACCCGCAATCGCAAAATGAAGCGCTAACTTTTTAAGTTTCAGAGACATTCGATATTCCTCAGCGATCTATAGCCTGGCGCCATGATATGGCGCGGAAAATATCATTTACTGTTTGGTATGTGCCGTATACACCCGAAATAATTCGCGTTGCCCGTAGGCGGCAGACCGTAGGATGAGGCTCATAATCCCCAGGCGCTTACTCAGGTAAGTGACTGGGTTGAACGGGCGCAGCCAACATCCAGGCAACGTGAAGAATGACGGGTATAGCCGGGGTGGAAGAAGCAATAATCCCGCCAGAGAGAAATGACAAGCCAGATCGCTTACTGATGGATAGAGGTAACACGTGGCAGCCACGCGTACCGCCTCCGGCTAACGTGCATTTCAGTACAAGTCAGGAGGTCTGTTGCCATCACGTGGCGAGTCGGGAACTGAGGCGTCCATATTGACCAGCGAGCTAAACATAGCTGCTCTTTTTCGCCGTTGCGCACTGGCCTGGTGCAAAAGTGCGAAAATGATCATGAGAGTGAATAATTTTGTTGCAGTAGTGTGAACAAACTAACAAGAAGTTAATAGAAATCAAGGCGTGCCCCGCCAGGCGCTGGCGGAAACGGAAATTTCACGCTATGTACGCCGGCAGGATCGCCGGGATACCGTCGCACCGATTGACTTAGTCGCGCATCATAGGACAATGTCCCTTTTTGCAACCCTTTCACGAGCTGGCGTATATGATCCACTGCTCTCGTAGCGCGCGTGTTGTCTCTAAAATTACTCTTGCCGGGCTGGCTGTCGCCAGCGCATTGCTGCTGGTTCATTGCTCCAGCAAACCACCGGTATCCCTGGTGACCCCGCTGCCGTCGCCGATCAAACAGCCCGGTCTGCCCCGCAGTGATGAACCGGTGCGCGGCGTCTGGCTGACTACGGTCTCCCGCCTCGACTGGCCGCCGCTGGAATCCGTCACCCTCAGCGATCCGCAGATGCGCATCCGCCAACAGCAAAACGCCCTGACTGCCAAGCTGGATAAGCTGAAAAGCCTAGGGATCAATACCGTGTTTTTCCAGGTTAAACCGGATGGTACGGCCCTGTGGCCGTCAAAAATCCTGCCGTGGTCGGATATGCTGACCGGTAAAATTGGTCAGGACCCGGGCTACGATCCGCTGAAGTTTATGCTTGATGAGGCGCACAAACGCGGGATGCGGGTGCACGCCTGGTTTAATCCCTATCGCGTTTCCGTGAATACCCGGCCTCGCACCGTCAGCGAGCTTAACGCCACGCTGTCGCAGACCCCCGCCAGCGTCTTCGTGCTGCATCGCGACTGGATCCGAACTTCCGGCGACCGCTTTGTCCTCGACCCCGGTATTCCCGAAGTCCGCGACTGGATCACCAGCATCGTTGCCGAAGTGGTGGAGCACTACCCGGTGGACGGCGTCCAGTTTGATGACTACTTCTATACCGAAACGCCGGGCTCCGCCCTGAATGACAACCAGACCTACCGCACCTACGGTCAGGGATATGCCTCAAAGGCAGACTGGCGCCGGCATAACACCCAACAGTTGATTGCTCAGGTTTCAAAGGCTATCAAACAGCAGAATCCCAATATCGAATTTGGCGTCAGTCCTGCTGGCGTCTGGCGTAATCGCTCCCACGACCCGGCGGGGTCTGATACTCGCGGCGCGGCGGCCTACGATGAATCTTTTGCCGATACCCGCAGTTGGGTGCAGCAAGGGTTGCTCGATTACATTGCCCCGCAAATTTACTGGCCTTTTGCCCGCGATGCGGCGCGCTATGATGTACTGGCAAAATGGTGGGCGGACGTGGTGAAACCGACCGGAACCCGGCTGTATATCGGTATTGCGCTGTATAAAGTCGGCGAGCCGTCCAAAAATGAACCTGACTGGATGGTCAACGGTGGCGTGCCGGAGCTGAAAAAACAGCTGGATTTAAACGAATCAACGCCGCAAATCCAGGGCACCATTCTGTTCCGGGAGAACTATCTCAATCAGCCGCAAACCCAGCAGGCGGTCAACTATCTGAAAAGCCGCTGGGGTGACGGTCAGAAACCGGTGTCGCCAGCGCAGTCCGCAAGCGTAAGTGGCGTTTTCGCAGATGAGAAGTAATGGCGTGATAGACCGACGGTGAGAAATCAGGCGGTAAAGTCCGCGTTACCGCCTCAATCGCCTGGGGAATGTGGTCGGAAAAATAGTGCAAAATCTCCAGCATCTGCTCCTGAGCAAACCCCACCTCTTTGGCGGTGGCTAAAAAATGGCGTGGATAGAGCGTACTAATCTCCGTTTTTCGGCCTTTGGTGGCCTTCATGCTCATCGAGAGTTTGAGATCGCTCAGATGCAGTCCCGTGCCTCCCAGCAGCGGAAACGCCGAAATAATGTCGTAGAACGGCGTCAGCCGGTAGCTACCCCCGGGCTGAAGGAACACAGAGAAATTCTTTGCATGACCATCGGTGGCGCCCATCAGCCACTGAAAAACAATAAATTTCATGAAGTCATAACGATCTTTCAGCGCATGACTTGATCCCAGCAGAAAAGCCATAACCTGACGAATCCCCGGCCCGCCATCTGACTCATACTTCATCGATGAAGGGAGGCCAAACGCCTGGCACAAATCTTCTTGTGGCAAACGTAGTAGCACCGTGTTGTTCTGCGCCCAGCGTCGGTCAAATCGCGTGACCGCCAATGCCCTGGTGTTCCTGGTCTGAATAATACCGGCGTCCGGCACCGTAAAATCCAGCGCCCGGGCCAGCGCTAAACACAAGAATTCATTGTCGACGCTTTCGCTGAGATCGAGCACCGCGTCGGGCTGGCGTATTTCACCGATCGGCAGCTTGATGATATGGGTGGTGGGGGTGGTTCCGGTAGGAATGCACCACTGGTTGCCGATTTTCAGCAGCGCGGTTTTTTCCTGCGCGCCGGCTACTGAAATACGAAAGTCATCATGCTCATTGACCATACCGAGTGGAATATCGGCCTGATAGGCGGTCAGCAGCGTGTCTAGTGCGTTGTCATCCAGCGTCTTCCAGCGCAACGCCCTCTGTCCGGTGTTTTCACCTGGCGGCAGTAATGTCACAGCCCCGACGCTGTCCCGGCCAATTTCGGCCAGCAGATCGAAGGGCTGTTTTGACCGCGCCTGATAGCGTTTGACGATCCGGTCCCGAATCACAGGGCTGTCTGGCAGCAAATTATCGAAGTAATTGAATACCGCGTCGCTGGTGATATTACCGTACTGCAACGGTAGCGACAGAGAGAGCGGTCTGGCACGAGGGTTACGCATCCAGGCATCGTCATAGCGGAAAATATGCGCCCCGTTAGCTTGTTTAACTAACTCGCCAACTCGTTCGTTGTTCATCCATGTTTCCAGAGTTGCCATTACCAGTTCAGATCCTCTGTGTTGTCGTCATGCTCAGCGTTGTCGTCGCCACTTTTCGCCTTTACCACCATCGACATTTCCAGCGACTGGAGAATTTTGAACAAGGTGGTTAGCGACGTTTTATCTGGATGATTTTCAAAGTTAGAAATGGTGGCCTGCTTAATCCCTATCCGCCGGGCCAGATCGCTTTGCGTCCACTGATTTTTCTGGCGCATTAACTTAAGGTAGTTCGCCAACTGGGCCGGACTGTATATCATCGGTAAATCACTCACGCCCTCTCCTTATCCTCTTGTGGGGATAATGCATTATTTATACCCTGGTGGGGATAAAGTCAATCCATGGGCATTATCCCCTTGTGGGGATAATGACGGTGATATCCCCACAAGGGGATAAACAAGAGAATGCGATGATCGGTCAGCAGGAACTAAAAACTCATCGCCAGGCCGACGCCATAGCCCCGGGTGTTATCCCCGAACATATAGCGTGCTACCAGACGGGTACGGCTGATGAAAACGGGATATTTGCTGCTGTCCAGCTCCAGCCCGATGCCAAGGGAGCTGAGACCGTTAAACCCCAGAGTTCCACGTTGATCGCCGAGATACTCGGTGTGCGCCCCTTCCAGCACGTAGCGCACCGGGCTGTTCAGCAGCGTCCAGTCGGAGATGGGCGCCCGCCGGCGCAGGTACAGCCCAAGGTTTTCCGCGCTGGAGCTTCCGCTGACGGCTTCCGGCGTACTGCCGAACGTTTGCAGGCTCATACCGGAATAACGTAACTCCACATCGATATCCTGACTTTCAGAGAACAGCTCGTAGTCGAGCATCAGCGAACCGCCAAGGCCGTAGGCATTCAGTCGGCCCCCGTCCAGAAACTTAAAATCCGCATCCCGACGGTGCTCTACCACCCAACTGCCGATCCGCACATCACTGGCCATCGTCCCGAGCATAAAATTGAAAATGGGTCGCAGCACCAACGTACCGCCCGACTTATCGGTATACAGCTTAAAGTCCCAGCCAATACCGCCGGTGCCGGTCAGACTGTTCCATTTGGTCGGCACTTTACGGCTTTGATCGCCATCGCTCACCACAAATTGCGGGTCATAACGGCTGTAACCCAAGGTCCCTTCCAGATAGACAGGAAACTGCTGGCTTAAGGTGGCCCCGCCGCCAAACTGGGTAATCGATAGTTGGTTTTTCTCGTTTGTGCCGGAACCAATATTCAGGTCGCTGGCGGTGACGTCCGGCACGACGGTATAGCTCATCAGCATCAGCACGGCATTTGAGCGTTGTTTTAAATGGCTGCCGTCAAGGGCAAAACTGGCCGGACACACCAGCAATAAGGCGCTAAACAGCGTGGACGTACGGCGCAGAGAGCCCCTCATTTCGTCGTTAAAACCTCAGCCATGGTGCAGAATATTGGGCGTTCAGTCGCGTCTGATCATACAAACAAAACAGACAGTTGCCATTTATGAATGAGTATAGCGGCAGTTTCGCATTCCTCCTCACAAGGTACGCCCGAGGCAAACAGCCGGTCAGGGACGTTTCACAGCCAGCCAGATCGTGCGCCCGCCGCAGTGCGGGTCTTCAACCACATGCTGGATAACCTCAAAACCGTGGGCATCCAGCAGTTGGCGATACTCTTGCGGCGCCAGGCTGGCATGATACAGCGCATCCCCTTCAAACAGGCCAATCGCCTCACCGTTACTGGTACCGCTGGTAAACATCAGCGGCGCACGGGGGTTAGCGTGTGCTGCAAAACGCTGAAACAGCGCGCGCTGTGCATCCCGGGTTTGATGAAAAAAACTGTCCCACGCCAGCAGGCCATCAAACCGTCTGCCCAGTGCCAGTTTGCGCATATCCGCGACCTGCCACTGCTGATCGGGATAGTCACGACGACAGCGGGCAATCATCGCGGCAGAGCTGTCCACCCCGCTGACGGAAAATCCCTGCGCTAGCAGATACCTCGCTATCGGTGTGCCGTTGCCGCAGCCGATATCCAGAATTTCACCGCCGGGTCTGACCTGTGTCAGAAATGCGTCCAGCCAGGACTGTTCAAACAAGGTGGTCGGTCGCAACGCGGCCCAACGATCCGCATATCGCTCATACAGACTGATAATATCCCCAGCGCACGGATGGTCTGGAGTGCCGTTCTCATTGGATGACATAGTACGCTTCCCTTCAGGTTCAGTATTTTTCCACCAGATAGAGTTTCACTTTATTGCGTCCCTCTTTCTTGGCAGCATACAACGCCTTATCAACACGGTTAAACAACTGATCGATCTGCTCGTTGTGTTGATGCTCGGCAACACCAATGCTGACCGTCACGCCTGCCACTTGTTCGGGAATAAGGAAATGGCTCACCGCCAGACGAATCGCTTCGGCCATCTCCAGCGCCCGGTCGATGGCGGTGGCCGGGAGAAACAGCAAAAACTCCTCGCCGCCCCAGCGGTAAATTTTGTCCTGCGGCTTGCCGGCGGCCTCAAGAATGCGCGAAATCGCCAGCAAGACTTCATCACCTTTCTGATGACCGTGGTTATCATTAATAGCTTTGAAATTATCAACATCAACCAGCAGCAGGCAAAAACCTTCAGGTTTAAATAATGATGAATCCACGATGCGATAAAACTCACGGCGGTTGAGCAGACCGGTTAGCGGGTCGTGGGTCGCCGCAAATTCCAGCTCCTTCTTCAGGTGCACCTCTTCGGTAATGTCATGAATAATGCACAACATCAGGCGGATATTGTGCAGCACCACCGGCCCGGCGTAGGTCTGAACGTAGCGCAGCGAGCCATCGGAAAGAATATGGGTGAAATTGAGCGGTTTATGCCCGCCTGGCAGGTTCGCCACGCTATGCATCACCGGCAGCACATCCCGGCCCATGGAGTTAATCTGCCAGGTGTGGCGGGTGCGCATCTCCTCAGCGGTATAATTATAAAAACGCAGGGCGGCAATATTCGCATCAATAATTCGGCCATCCTGTGCCGGATCGATTAACAACATGGGCGCTGAGCTGGTCATAAAAAAACGGGCAAAGAAGCGATTACTTCGTCGCTTGTAATGTTGAGAGGCCGCAACACTTAATGATTCATTTTTTTGCAGGATCTTCACGGCTTCAAACATAATTAAGGTGTCATATTCTTCTGATTTAATTAACGTGGTTTTGCAATAGACCGAGGTCGGACCTTCGGTCGTTTTTATTGTCCAGACTTCGAAGACTTCAACAATATTTTTGAAATAGTAAAGGTAGTTTTGCAGGCTGAGCTCCGGGCAGCTCGAGACGCTGCCTTTGCGCATCTCATCCAGCGACATCTCCCCGCTGAGCATCCTGGAGGCAGGGTTGGCATAGACAATGGTTTCTTTAAAAGGATGAACTACCCATACAGGAGTACTTAATAAATCAAAAATCGTTAGTTCTTTTAATAACATGTAGCCCTCCATCAGACAGGCACCACGTATCAAAATAAAAACCTGTCGCCATTACCCCTCCATGGGAATAAAGGAAAAAGAGGATTCAGGGAATGTCGATACATGATGAAGACGGGGGAAGTATAGTTCGCTTTTTATGCGTTAATACAAGGCACAACAACAAACTTAGCGATGCAGTGGCGTAAACCGGGCAAATACCCGGTTTAGCGCATTTTATTACTATTACTTTTCAATACGTTCTAGCTGGGTTTGATCCGCCCTCTGCGCGCGGTCAGCCAGCCCCTGGAACTCCTCCGGGGTATAGAAGCTATCGGGCATTGGCAACGAGCGCATATCTTGTCCCGGATGAATTTGCAGCTGCCCAAGCTGAGCGAGCGTAAAGCCATCCACCGATAGCGGCATCGTCAGCTGGTAAGGCATGGCGTTTTCGAACGGCACCGGGGTCGGTAACCGCGTGTCGCTCAGCGCATAGTTACGTTTGAGTACCAGAAATTTATCCGGCACCCGCCGCTTACTGTTCCACCAGTCACCATCGAGCTTGCGGAACATCGCTTCGGTTTCGTTACGTGGTGCCACCGTTAATTTCACCAGCACCTGCTTCAGTGCGGTTTCCATGGCCTGATTGTATTCATCGACGGAGTCGACATGGCCTTGCAGAATCACGTTAATCGCAAGCCTGGCGCCCAGCAGATTCGAATAGAGATCTTCCGGCGAAAATGCCGAGATCTCTTCAGAAAAGCCCGGCACCGACTGGAAGCCATACCATTGGGCAATCTCGTGCCACTGCGCCAGCTCATAGGCCAGATGGCCTGCCAGCCAGGCGGCAATTTCATAGCGTTGATGCATCGACGCCGGTGGTGTGAAGGCATTCAGCTGAATTCGCCGTACCCCCAGCTCTTCGCTGTAGAACACCCGTCCGGTTTGTCCCAGCTTAGGGAAAATACGGCTAAACAGATAAAAGGTGTTGTCTGCCGTATCGCGAACATGGGCAATATCAATAAACCCACCGCGCCGGGTATAGATCAAGCCATTTTTCTCTTCGCTCAGGCCCACCAGATTTTTGACCGCCCCTAACGCGCTGTCGTTGTAACGATGCCGCCCCAGCGTATCGAGGGTTAACACGTTGCCAATCTGATAGACCGGAATCGGTACGCCGATAGCCCTGACATGCAGGTCATAACCAAAGGCGCAGCACGGACGCAACGATTCCGGCGCCGTCAGATGACTGACTACCGGAGTCACATGGGTAACGGGAACGATCGGCAATACCGGGTCCTGGGCACAGACCGAAAAGGCGGCCGCCAATAATACAAACAAGCCATAACGCATTAACATTGTCTCCAGGACAGAAAATTATGCATCACAAACAGCGCCTGTGATGTTAAAAACGGTACTCTCCGGCGACAAAGAAACTATTACGTTCGTTAAAGCCAATCTCTGTTAGCACGTTAAAATTCTGCGTAATTTCATACTGTGCCCCGATCAGCATATTCCATGGCGAAGAGAGGCGCTGCTTCACATCGAACTTACCCTGATCGTCTTTATTGACGGCGGCAATTAACGGCTGAAGCTCCGGCGGCATATGCAAATCAGAGAGGTTGCCTTTGAACTCCTGCTGGACGTTCTGGTACATGCTGCCCACCCAGATACTTAAATTCGACGGCCCGGCAATCCCCTGCAGATTAAAGCGATAGCCTACGCGCGGTGACACGGTAGTGGCGGAGATTTTCCCATCGAGAATATCAAAATCGGTGCGGGTATAGTTGGTATCCACCAGAGCAAACCAGTTGCCATAGCCCCCGGCGAGGGTAAAGCCGGTGCCCCAGGTGGTCCCTTTAAAATCCAGCGCGAAGTCGATATTTTGCAGCTGGCCGCTTTCATACAAACGATGCACCGAACCAGCAATCACCCGGTCCAGACCGCTGTATTTTGACGGGTCGGCGTCAACGGAAACTTTTGACAACGAGGAGCCCCGGGTATGGCCGACGATGCCGTAGACATTGAGGAACGGAAACACCCACATATCCAGGCGCAGGTTTTCGGTTTTGCTTTTCTGCCGTGTATGGCCGGCGTCAATGGCGAACATATCGCTGGGTATGGCGTGATTGCCGAGCGCCAGACCGGAAAAAGAGATGCTGTCGACCAGGATATCCTGGCGAATGTTCATATAACTTAAATTGACCCCGAACGGCAGCGGAATGGAATATCCACGCGCTCTTGCTTCATCGCCCCAGATCGGGAAATAGCTGTCGCTAGTGCTGCCAGTACTGTCGGCAGCGCTGGCTCCCCAGGCAGTACCCGACGTTAATAACAACGTAATTACGGTTTTAGTCCATCGCATTTTCTTTTATCTGACCTTAAAGTCCGGAACCTACATTAAAATAGACCGCTTGCTCATGTTCGCTAAAGGCGATATCGATCCCCGTATGTAATCCATACTGGCGCGCTATCAGGTAACGAAAACCTGTCCCCCACGCCACTTCTGTCTGGTCCCACAATGCATGCGCCTCATCGGCAGCACTACCGACGCCAACAAATCCTTGCAGGATCCAGCGCGGTGTAAATTCCCAGGCAAGCTGGGTTTGTGCGGTCGTCACATAATCGCCCTGATAGCGATAACGGGAAATGCCGCGTAATTCGATATAAGGACGCGCCATTGGCGTCAGGTGATTATCGTGATGCGTCAACGACTGGTAGTTACCGGCGACGGCGAGCGTCAGCGTGCGGCTCAGCGGGAAAAAGTATTTCCCGTCCAAAGAGAACTGGTTGTAGTGATAATCGCCGCCTAACAATGAACGGTAGAACCGGTACTCCCCCTGCACCGATAACCCTTTCTTAGGATAGAAAAAATTATCCGTAGTGTCATATTCAGCCACTACCCCTAAGGCTGAAGAGGTACTCTCCTGGCCGAACACCTGCTGCCAGACTCGGTTGACGACCGAGTTTTCGGCTGAAATATCGGTTTTCGCGTAGACCTGAGACGCGCCAACAAACACCGGCGAATCGCCGACGCGGAACAACAGTTTCTGTAACCCACCATAGCCTTTGGTTTGTGAGTGAATGGCCTTATTTTTATCAAAATGACTTAAGCCGTCGCCGTAGATATCAAGTTTGATATTGGCGTAGCCCATCATCACCAGGTAACGAATGTGGTCGTCATTCCAGGTATGGCGATGACCGCCGCCGACAAACCAGGTGCCGTTCTGCGTCGCGCCACCGCCAAAAGCAGTCATCGGTGGGGGAATAAAATTATCCCCTTTGCGGGTGCCTTTACCGTGCAAAAAAAGGCCAAACAGACCGCCGCCATAACCCACCGCCGGCTCGGTGATGACCATCGGCACGGGAAGGAATCCGTACTGGTTATCCTGCAGATAATGACTCATATCGAGCATGCCATCTTCGGGATCAAACAGACTGCCCGCCATAGCAGGAGTAGAAAGCGGCCCGATAAGCGCTAGCAGTATGGTTGAAAGCGGAAACTTCATGCACTCTCCGGGGCTAAGATGGGTTCTGAACGCCCAGGTAACTGAAGAATAATGGGTTTCAGATAGCAAAAATATATCCTATGGCGCCCTGAACTACCAATTTTCGGTTACAGGTTTTCTTTAATTTTGGACAAAATAAGGAGATTTAGCACACAAATTGCTAACAAAAGTTAACGAGGATATGCAACGAGCGAGGCGGATTGAGGTTATCATATTGAGTGACGTTGTCACTTATCCTGCCACTTTTCAGCGATGAACCAGGGGATTGTAATCAAAAAGTGAATGCCGTATAACATGGCGAAACCGAGGGGTGTCCCGTGAGGGCTGAGATGGCGTAAGCCGAACCCTTTGAACCTGATCTGGGTCATGCCAGCGAAGGGACGGGTCGGCAATTTTGCCACGTTACCGCCATTGCCTGTTCATACTTCCGCACGCCCGGATCTCCCCTTACTCAGGAGGTCCTGTGATTCTTCCCCTCTTCACCCAGGGTATTTATGGTCGTCTGCGCCAGCAGGCGGGAGACGACTGGACAGACTACGTCGCCCACCCTTTTGTTCGCCAGCTTGCTGACGGCTCCCTGCCTGAATCGGCCTTCCGCCGCTATCTGACCCAGGACTATCTGTTCCTGATCCACTTTGCCCGCAGCTATGCCCTGCTGGTTAGCAAACTGCGCACGCTGCCGGAGATGCGCACCGCGGCCGCCTCTCTGAACGCTATTTTGGGCGAACTGCCGCTGCATGTCGGCTATTGCGCGGGCTGGGGGCTGGACGAAGCGCAGATGGCTGCCGAACGCGAAGCCCCTGAAACGGTGAACTACACCCGCTACGTGCTGGATATCGGCCATTCCGGCGATGCGCTGGACCTTCTGGTGGCGCTGATGCCCTGCGTTGCCGGCTACGCGGAGATTGGTCTCGGGCTACTGCACGACCCAGATACCCGCTTTACCGATAACCCATATGCGTCGTGGATCCGTAACTACGGCGACGCCGGCTATCTCGACGGCGTCACTGCCGCCATTGGTCTGCTGGAAACCTTGTGGCAACAGCGCGGTGCTGAATCACGTATTGCGGAACTGAGTGAAATTTTCACTACCGCGACGCGGCTGGAAGCAAACTTCTGGCAAATGGGGCTGAATGCCGCCACGGAGGCTCAGGCGTGACTGCCCCCACTCTTCATGTCCGGGATCTGAGCCTGCAGTTTGGCGCACGGATGATTTTCGCCGATCTGTCGTTCGATCTTCCCGGCGGACAGTGGACCTCATTGTTGGGGGCCAGCGGCGTGGGGAAAACCAGCCTGCTGCGGATTATCGCCGGGCTGGCCTCGCCGAGCCACGGGCGGGTTTACGCCAGCGATGGCGAGCCGCTCGGCCACCGCCTGGCGTGGATGGGGCAAAAAGATCTGCTGTATCCCTGGCTGAGCGTACGCGAGAACGTCGCGCTGGGGGCGAGGCTACGCGGAGAACGAACCGACACAGCCCGCGTGAACCGCCTGTTAGAACAGGTTGGGCTCAGCCACTGCGCCGACGATCGCCCCGCCGCGCTCTCCGGCGGCATGCGTCAGCGGGCAGCGCTGGCACGCACCTTATACGAAGACCGCCCGCTGGTGCTGATGGATGAACCCTTTTCCGCACTGGATACCATTACCCGCACGCGTATCCAGACGCTGGCGGCGGAGTTGCTGGTTGACCGTACCGTGGTGCTGATTACGCACGATCCCATGGAAGCCTGCCGCCTGAGCCATCGGCTGCTGGTGCTCTCGCCCGCGGCGGGCGGCATGGACGACTCACACCATCTGGCGGGTGTTCCCCCCCGCGCACCGGACGATCCGGTGCTGCTGACCAGCCAGGCTGAACTGCTGCAACAGTTGATGAGGGCCAACGGATGAGCGGCAAACTGTTTCGCGGCGGCGTGGTGTTCTGCGGTCTGTTGCTGCTGTGGTGGCTGGCGAGCCGCAGCGGCATCCCGGCGTTCCTGCTACCGTCACCCGCAGCGGTGGCCGAAGCTTTGTGGGTTAACCGCAGCTGGCTGGGCTGGCACACTCTGGTCACGCTCAGTGAGATCCTCAGCGGTCTGGTACTTGGCGTGCTGCTCGGGGTGGCGCTGGCCCTGTGCATGATTATCTCTCCACGGTTGCAACGCTGGCTGATGCCGCTGGTGCTGACCAGCCAGGCGATTCCGGTCTTTGCTCTCGCCCCGCTGCTGGTGCTGTGGTTTGGCTTCGGGATGAGCGCCAAAGTCATGATGGCGGTGCTGGTGATCTTCTTCCCCGTGACCTCGGCCTTCTTTGACGGCCTGCGGCGGGTCAACCACGACTATCTCGATCTGGCCCGCACCATGGGCGCCTCTTTCGGTGCGCAACTGCGTCACGTGCGGCTGATGGCCGCGCTGCCGGCGCTTGGTTCTGGTCTGCGAATGGCGGCCGCCGTTGCGCCAATTGGCGCGATCATCGGTGAATGGGTCGGTTCGGCGGAAGGCCTGGGCTACGTGATGCTCAATGCCAATGCGCGCATGCAGACCAACGTCTGTTTTGCCGCCCTGTTTATTTTAGTACTGCTGACGGTCCTGTTGTGGCTGGCGGTAGATGCCTTTTTACACCGGCTGATTAACTGGTCGCCGGAATGATGACCGACACAGAAACAAGGAATAGCCATGAATAAATCGATGTTCGCCGGATTGACCTTCAGCGCCCTGTTGAGCGGGCAGGCCGTCGCTAACGAAAAACTGACGCTGGTGTTGGACTGGTACATCAACCCGGACCACGCGCCGATTATGGTGGCAGAGCAGATTGGCGCGTTCAAAGCCCAGGGACTGGACGTTAAGATCGTTCCGCCATCTGACCCGGCGCTGCCGCCGCGTCTGGTGGCCGCAGGCCAGGCGGACCTGGCGATAACCTACCAGCCGCAAGTGCACTTCTTCGCCGATGAAGGGCTGCCGCTGGTCCGGGTCGGTACGCTGATCGACTCGCCGTTAAATACGGTGATCGCCCTCGATAAAAACATCAAAACCCCGGCCGATTTGCAGGGCAAAAAGGTCGGGTACTCGGTGAGCGGCATCGAGCAGGCGACGCTGGCGACCATGGCGCAGAACGCCCATATCGACCCGAAAAGCATCACCCTGATCAACGTTAACTTCCAACTGACCAGCGCCCTGCTGGCGGGCCAGGTCGAAGCAGTGATTGGCGGCTACCGTAATATAGAAGCGCTGGAGCTTAAGCTGCAGGGCAAAGCACCGCAGGTGATGAACGTCGAAGATTTCGGCGTCCCGGCCTATGACGAGCTGGTCATTGTCGCTAATCGCGACCAGGTGCACGCGGTGAAAATCAAAAAATTCCTCGTGGCGCTGCAACAGGGTGTGAGCTATTTACGCGCCCATCCGCAGGAGACCTGGAAGACTTTTGCTGCCGCCCACCCGGAGCTTAACACCGAACTGAACAAGCAGGCCTGGGTGCAAACGGTGCCGCTGTTTGCTGACCGTCCGGCAGCGCTGGATAAGTCTCGCTATGAAGCTTACGAACAGTTTTTATATAACAACAAGTTGCTCAAAAAAATCACACCGCTGACAAATTATGCGGTTGAACTGCAGTGAGTAACCCTACCGCTGACGGAACATTTTCCGTCAGCAAACCCAACGAAGCGGTAATTACCACCTGCTGATTTGTTTACCAGAAATTACACTTTTCTTGCGTTTACTGCGTTAAAAATAAGCAATATAAATCATATGGTTATCATTGATTTCAGCAATGTAAAAATAACGTAAAAATACCTCAATAAATAAAACGTTGAATGCAGATTTAAAAAGCCATATATTGTGCGCGCTTTATGAATGGCGATTCATTTTCTTAAACCAATTATTCAACCAGAGCTCAACCGTAGCGCTGGTTGTGGGAGTGATATGATGACGGATAAAGTCCGTATTGATACTTTAAGTGCAGATTTATTGGACGCTAACAACGAAACCTTTTTGGCCCGTCAGGCTGAATTCGAATCGAACGTCAGGAGTTACCCACGTAAGCTGCCGCTGGCGATTACTAAAGCGGAAGGTGTGTGGTTAACCGATGCGGATAACAAACAGTACCTGGATTGTCTTGCCGGTGCTGGGACCCTGGCCCTTGGCCATAACCACCCTGATGTGCTGCAAAGCATCCAAAGTGTCATTACCAGCGGCTTGCCGTTACATACTCTCGATCTGACCACCCCGTTAAAAGATCGCTTCTCCGAATACCTGCTCTCTTTGCTGCCTGGCGAAGGGAAAGAATATTGCCTGCAGTTCACCGGCCCGTCCGGCGCTGACGCCGTGGAAGCGGCCCTGAAGCTGGCGAAAAAATACACCGGTCGTTCTTCCGTTATCAGCTTCTCCGGCGGCTATCACGGGATGACCCACGGTGCGCTGTCGGTGACCGGTAACCTGTCACCGAAAGAAGCGGTTAACGGCATGATGCCGGAAGTGCAGTTTATGCCGTATCCGCACCAGTACCGCTGCCCGCTGGGTATCGGCGGTGAAGCCGGTGTGAAAGCACTGACTTACTACTTCGAAAACCTGATCAACGACGTGGAAAGCGGCGTGCGTAAACCGGCGGCGGTCATTCTTGAAGCCGTTCAGGGTGAAGGCGGCGTGAACCCGGCTCCGATTGAGTGGCTGCAGCGCATCCGTAAAGTAACTCAGGAACACGGCATTCTGCTGATCATCGACGAAGTTCAGGCTGGCTTTGCCCGTACCGGTAAGCTGTTTGCCTTCGAACACGCCGGCATCGAGCCGGACATCATCGTGATGTCAAAAGCCGTTGGCGGCGGTCTGCCGCTGGCCGTTCTGGGTATCAAGAAACAGTTTGATGCCTGGGAACCCGGTCACCACACCGGCACCTTCCGCGGCAACCAGCTGGCGATGGCAACCGGCCTGACCACCCTGCGTCACCTGAAAGATAACAACATCGCTGGCAAAGTTGCGGCACAGGGCGAGTGGCTGAAAGGCAAACTGGCCGAGATGCAGAAACGCTACCCGGTGATGGGCCACATTCGCGGTCTGGGCCTGATGATCGGTATCGAGATCGTTAACCCGAACGAAGCTCAGGATCACATGGGTTGCTACCCGGCTGACGGCGCGCTGTCTGCCCTGCTGCAGAAGAAATGCTTCGAAGCGGGTCTGATCCTTGAGCGTGGCGGTCGCGGTGGCTGCGTACTGCGCCTGCTGCCGTCCCTGCTGATCAGCGACGCTGAACTCGGGATTTTCCTCGACAAATTTGAACAGGCCATGCTGGCCGCCGGTGTAAAACCGGTCTGATGGAGCGAGTGACCGCAATGTCCAAATTGAATCCGATCCTTGCCGGTTCGCCGCAAAGTATTGAGGCCTACCAGCAGGTGATCGCCCAGACCAGCCAGGCCGTGGCGCAATGGCTGCAGCAGCCTGAGATGTACCAAGGGAAAAGCGTCGCCGAACTGCGCGAACGCATTACCCTTGAGTTCACCGAGCAGGGTCTGGGTAACCAGGCGGCGATTGAACGTGCGATCGAGTACTTCCTGAAAGACAGCCTGTCGGTACACCACCCGCAGTGCGTGGCGCACCTGCATTGCCCAAGCCTGGTGGTGAGCCAGGCGGCGGAAGTGCTGATCAACGCCACCAACCAGAGCATGGACTCCTGGGACCAAAGCCCGTCGGCCACCATCATCGAGATGAAGCTGATCGAATGGCTGCGTGCCCGGGTGGGTTACCAGTCAGGCGACGCCGGTGTCTTCACCAGCGGCGGCACCCAGAGCAACCTGATGGGCTTGATGCTGGCGCGTGATGCGTTCTTTGCACGTCAGGGCCACTCGATCCAGCAGGATGGTCTGCCGGGCGATATTCGTAAGTACAAAGTACTGTGTTCTGAAAACGCCCACTTCTCGGTGCAGAAGAACATGGCGCTGATGGGCCTCGGCTACCGTTCCGTCACGCTGGTCAAAACTGACCGCTTTGCGCGCATGGACGTCGAAGACCTGAAAGCGAAAATCGCCGAGGCGCAGGCCAACGGTGAGCAGATCATGGCTATCGTGGCAACGGCCGGTACCACCGATGCCGGTGCTATCGATCCGCTGCGCACCATTGCCGGCATTGCGGCAGAGCACCAGATCTGGCTGCACGTCGATGCGGCATGGGGCGGCGCGCTGCTGCTGTCCGAGCAGTATCGCGATTATCTGGACGGCATTGAGTGCGTGGATTCCATTACCCTGGACTTCCACAAGCAGTTCTTCCAGACCATCAGCTGCGGCGCGTTCCTGTTAAAAGATCCGCGTCACTACGAGCTGATGCGCTACCAGGCGGCCTATCTGAACTCCGAGTTCGATGAAGAGCATGGCGTGCCGAATCTGGTCTCCAAATCGTTGCAGACCACCCGCCGCTTCGATGCCCTGAAGCTGTGGATGGGCCTGGAAGCGCTGGGTCAAAAACAGTACGCGGAAATCATCGATCATGGTGTCACCATGGCGAAGCGCGTTGCGGAGTACGTCACGGCACAGCCTACGCTGGAGCTGGTGATGGAACCGCAGCTGGCAAGCGTGCTGTTCCGTTCACGTCCGCAGCAGATGGCCGACAGCGATGCCGCCGCCATTGCCCTGCTGAACCAACGTGTCGGCGACGCGCTGCTCGATTCCGGTCGGGCTAATGTCGGCGTGACCGAGCACAATGGCGTGACCTGTCTGAAGCTGACGCTGCTGAACCCGATTGTCACTCTGGATGACGTGAAGGTACTGCTGGATCTGGTTGAACGCACCGCGCAGGAGTTGCTGGCGAAATAAGGCGTCACCGAATGCCTGGCATTCGGGCCTGTTGTCGCAGCACCGAACAAAAAGCCGATAACTGTGGTTATCGGCTTTTTTATGTCTGATTTATGTCTGACACAAAACGTGACGCTGTCACATCTTCTCAGCTTCTGGCCTCCTGCAATAGCTGCTGGATAACCTGCTCCTGGTGGGCATAATCCCCCTCGCCAAATGCGGTGTAGCGCAGTTGACCGTGGGCATCAAACAGATAGTGGGCCGGCCAGTACTGATTACCGAAGGCATTCCAGATGGCATAGCCGTTATCCGCCACCACCGGATAGGTAATGTGCCATTGCGCGACCGCCTGACGCAGCGCCGGCAGCGAACGTTCCCACGGGTATTCCGGCGTATGCACTCCGACCACCACCAGGCCCTCGGCGCGATATTTGTTGGCCCACTCGCCCACGTGCGGCAGCGTATGCTGACAGTTAATACAGTCCCGGGTCCAGAAGTCGATCAGCACCACCTTCCCTTTCAGGTCTTCCGGGCGCAGCGGCGGACTGTTGATCCACCCGCTTCCTCCGGCCAGCGACGGTAACGCGCTGGAAGGCGGCGGCGTGACGGGTTGCAATACCGCCGCCGGCTGGACCGTCGGCAGACCGGTACTCAGCCGCTGCTCCAGCGCCTGAGTCAGACCGCTGGCCCCTTGCAGATAGCGATCTGCCCCGCTGGCAATCAACGTCACCGAACCGAGGATCGCCACTCCCGCCACCTGGCGCAGCCGCTGGCTGAACGCCAGTCCGCGCTGCAGACGCGCCACCAGTTGCGAACCAAACCATCCCAGTAGCGCCAGCATCAGCGCACAGCCGCTGCCGTAAGCCGCCAGCAGGACCCCGGTTGTGACCGAACTGCCGTTGAGAAAACCCACGCTAAGGATCGCCCCCAGCACCGGACCGGCGCAGGGTGCCCACAGCAGACCGATGGCTAGCCCTGCCAGCAGGGCCGAGGCGCCGCCCGTCTGGCGATAACTGCGATCGTTAATCCGATTACCCAACGCCACTAGCGGCGCGCTCAGGCGCTGGGCGATGCCGGTCGACAGCAAACTCAGGCCGACCAGCGCCAGAAACAGCAACGCCAGCCAACGACCCACTACGGTCAGAGTCACCACCCAGCTGCTGGTAACGGTCACCAGCAGCGACACGGCGGTAAACATCAGCACCATACCGCCGAGGGTTAGCAGTAGATGCCAGCGTTTCCCGCGCAGGCTAGCAAAAATAAGCGGAATGACCGGTAAGGTACAAGGACTCAGCAGCGTCAGCATGCCGCCGAAAAAAGCGATTAGCACAGACATCATATTCACCTCATCATCAACGCGTGGCCGGAAGTGGCTACGGGTCCATTACAGCAGGCGGATGTCGTGGCAATGTGTCTGAAATCGTGGGGTATTGTCAGCTCAGGTATCGCTTTCTACGGGAGATACAGAAGGATACAAAGCGGCGGCGTCGAGGCGCAGGCTGACCGTAAGTCCGCCCTGCTCACGGTTGCGTAGTTTCAGGGTTCCCTGCATCTGGTTCGCCAGATGCGCGGCAATCGCCAGCCCTAACCCGGTACCGCCGGTATCGCGGTTGCGCGAGTTTTCCAGGCGATAAAACGGCTGCAGGACCGCTTCGAGATATGCCTCCGGGATCCCCGGACCGTTATCACACACCGCAATAATGGCGTCGCCGTTGTCGCCATAGTTCAGGGTAATCGCGACAGATTCGCCGAACTTTAAGCCATTATCGATCAGGTTAGTCATGATCCGTCGCAGCGCCTGCGGCGGGACCTGCACCGGGGCATCGCCCGCGGCGGGCGTAAAGGTCACCGGTCTGCCGACGTCGGCATAGTCCAACGCAATGCTGTCAAGAAACGCATTCAGGCTCAGGTTCTGGCGTTTCTCCTCCAGCGGCTGCGCCGAACGGGCAAAGGCGATACCTTCCCTGACCAGACGGCTCATATTATCGAGATCCTGCAGCAGCTTATCGCGCAGCTCCGGCGCGTCGGCCATCTCGACCCGCAGCTTCATGCGGGTAATCGGGGTCTGCAGGTCGTGAGAGATGGCCGCGAGGATCCGCGCCCGCTCCTGAAGATGGTCGTGGATCCGCGTCTGCATCG
This sequence comes from Klebsiella sp. B345, assembly GCF_051131735.1. Lineage (NCBI taxonomy): Bacteria > Pseudomonadati > Pseudomonadota > Gammaproteobacteria > Enterobacterales > Enterobacteriaceae > Klebsiella > Klebsiella sp. B345. The sequence goes on along the minus strand of NZ_CP180443.1, from coordinate 338,234 downwards.
CATTAAACGCCCGGGCGGCGTGTTGCACCTCCAGCGGCCCTTGCTCCGCCATGACTCCCGGAGTCGTGTCCGCCGGTTCAAGGGCATCAATCGCTTGGGTAAAACGGGTCATCGGGCTGACCACCTGACGCACGGCATACCACGCGCAGGCCAGCAGCAGCGCAAACTGAGCGAACAGCACCGCCGGGAGCCAGCGGGCAATGGCCGGTAAGCGCGGCCACAGGTCGATGCTCAACGGGGCGCCGTCGTGGAGGATGACGTGCGCCTGAATATGCTCCCGCGGCCCGGGCAAGGCCACAATACTGAGCGGATAGTGCCCGCTGAGCGCCTCCTGCAGCGAGCGCACCGCATCGCGGGAACGCCAGCTGGTAGGATACTCTCCGCTTGAACCGGCGGAGAGCTGATAGCGGTAGTTACCCCGTGCCAGCCGTGCCAGCCAGTGCGGGCGCTCAGCGGCGGGCAGCCGGTCGAGGATCGCCACGCTGGTGGCAACATCGTATTCGAGGTTGCCCAGCATCACGCTGCGGGCGCTGCTCATCCGCTCATACAGCAGCAGCGACAGCGTCAGGGCATTGGTCAGGATCAGGGCGAGAAAAATCATCACCATCAGCCGGGCGCGCAGCGAGGCGGGCCACAGTTTCATTCCCGTGCCTCACGGATCGCCACCGGCACCGACAGTACATAGCCTTCGCTGCGCACGGTCTTGATATAGGCCGGTTCTCGGGCGTCTTCGCGCAGCCGTTGCCGTAAGCGGCTGACCAGCAAATCGATTGAGCGCTCAAACAGTTCTGCATCACGTCCCTGGGTCAGATTCAGCAATTGATCGCGGTTAAGCACTCGCTGCGGATGGTCGAGAAAAACCCGCAGCAGGCGATACTCCGCCCCGCTGAGGGCCACAATGATGCCGTCGTGATCCAGCAGGTGACGTGCCGAGGTATCCAGCTGCCAGTCGCCGAAGGCGATCAGCCTGCCCGCTTCGGTAATTTGCAGATTGGGCGGCAGCGCGCGGGTGCGCCGCAGGATGGCTTTAATGCGCGCCAGCAGTTCACGGGCGACAAAGGGTTTAACCAGATAGTCATCGGCGCCCATCTCCAGCCCCAGAATACGATCGCTGTCGTCTGCCCGCGCGGTCAGCATCAGCACCGGGATGTTGTGCTGACCGTCGTTGCGCAGCTGGCGACAGAGGGTCAGGCCGTCGTCACCGGGCAGCATAATATCCAGCACGATCAGATCGACATACTGACTGTGCAACACCGACCACATTGCCTTGCCGCTGGCGGCTCCGGTGGCGCGATAGCCTGACTTTTGCAAATAGTCGCTGAGCAGTTCGCGAATATCGCGGTCGTCATCGACAACTAAAATGTGGTCAATATGTTCCAATGCCGGCTCCATTCAGAATGAGTACAACTCAAAAAGAATATGCGTTGTTGCCGGAAGCGCAACCCTACGCCCCCGGCGCAGGGGCTACAAACGGTCGGCATCGATCACCGCTTGCGCAAACTCCTGCGGATCTTCCTGAGGCGGGTTATGGCCGATGTTTCCGGTTAAGGTACGGTGCTGATATTTTCCCGTAAATTTCGCCCGATAGCTTTCCGGTTTCGGATGCTGCGCGCCGTTGTTGTCACCTTCAAGGGTGATGGTCGGCACGCTAATCGGCGGCAGCTGCGCCAGTTTTTGCTCATAGGCTGCATAGCGCGGTTCGCTTTTATCAATCCCCAACCGCCAGCGATAGTTACTCACCGTCACCGCGACATGGTCCGGGTTATCCAGCGCTTTGGCGCTACGGGCGAAGTCGGCGTTGCTGAATGTCCAGCCCGGCGAGGCCTGATGCCAGATCAGCTGCGCAAAATCATGGGTGTTCTGACGATAGCCCGCTTCACCACGCGCGGTGGCGAAATAAAACTGATACCACCATGACAGTTCCGCCTGCGGCGGCAGGGGTTTTTCACCCACCTGCTGGCTGCTAATCAGATACCCGCTCACCGAAACCAGCGATTTCACCCGTTCCGGCCACAGCGCCGCCACGATGTCCGCCGTCCGCGCGCCCCAGTCAAACCCGGCGAAATCGGCCTGTTTAATCTGCAGGGCATCCATCAGGTGGACAATATCTTCCGCCAGTGCCGAAGGCTGGCCGTTGCGCGGGGTGCTGGCGGAGATAAACTGCGTGCTGCCATAGCCGCGCAGGTAAGGCACGATCACGCGAAACCCTTTTTGCGCTAACGCTGGCGCCACCTTCTCGTAGCTATGAATATCATACGGCCAGCCATGCAGCAGGATAACCGGTTGACCATCGCGTGGGCCGATATCGACATAGCCGACGTTCAGGTCACCGGCCTTAATCTGTTGAATATGATTGAAGGCGTCGGCATCTTCCGCCGCACATACGCCCGCCGACCACAGTGCCGATGCCGCCAGCATCAGCGCGCTACCTTTACGGAACAGAGATATTGTGTTCATTAGCAACCCCACCTGTTAACGGAGAAATAAGAGAGTACGCCAACAGTTAAGCAGGGTTTTGTATATGGCATATGGTGGAACAGCTGGGTTTTTGTATCACTGTGTAGAGCGCGGTACGCCAGATACAATGTGGTACAAAGCCGTACTGAATGGCGACAGAAGAGCGCCCGGCCAGAAGCAGGCCGGGCGTTGGCGGGTTATTGCGCGTCGGCGCTGTCCACCTGCGGAACCTGAGGATCGGCCCTGGCAGCAACGTCCGGGGCATTGGCCGGATCAAAGATGTGGTCGAGGATAGCGCGCGCCGTCGGCCCTGCCACCACGCCATCGCCGCCGCCGTTCTCCAGAATCAGCGCCATCGCCACCTTCGGATGCTGATACGGCGCAAACAAGGTGTAGAAAATGTGGTCGCGCAGGCGCACCGGGATCATCTTAGCGTTGTAGGTCTGATTCTCTTTCAGGCTAAAGACCTGCGAGGTCCCGGATTTCGCTGCAATCTGATATGGCGCAGTATGGAACAGTTTATAGCCGGTGCCGTTCGGCAGGTTCGCCATCCCGTACATCCCGTTGCGCACGATGCCCCAGTACGGTGATTTCGGGTCGCCCACCTGCGGGGTATTTTCCGGCGGCTGATAGCGCTCGACTTTATTGCCCTGCTTCATTGAATACAGCAGATGGGGATTTTTCACCTTACCGTTGTTGATAAGCGTGGTCAGCGCTTTCACCATCTGGATCGGCGTGGCGATCCAGTACCCCTGGCCGATCCCCACCGAAATGGTATCCCCTTGATACCACGGCTTCTTGTGGACCCGTTGCTTCCATTCGCGGCTCGGCAGCACGCCGGCATACTCTTCGTTCAAATCGATGCCGGTGGACTGGCCGTAACCAAACTTGCTCAACCAGCTATGGATCCGGTCGATACCCATTTCAAAGGCCACCTGGTAGAAGAAGGTGTCGGCGGACTCTTCAATCGCTTTGGTCACATTCAACATCCCGTGGCCGCTTTTCAGCCAGTCACGGTAGCGCCGTTGGGTGCCGGGTAGCGTCCAGGTTGGCGCGCCAAAGAAGCTGGTGTTGGGCGTAATCACACCGGCGGAGAGCGCCGAGAGCGCCATATAGGGTTTTACCGTGGACGCCGGGGGATAGAGCCCCTGGGTAACGCGGTTGATCAACGGCCGATCCTGGTTATCGAGCAGCGAACGATAGGCTTTATAACCAATGCCTTTAACAAACGGATTCGGGTCATAGCTGGGGCTGGAGACCATCGCCAGCACGCCACCATCGCGCGGGTCGACGGCAACCACCGCCGCACGCTGGCCTTTCAGCACCCCTTCAATGTACTGCTGCAAATGCAAATCCAGGGTCAGATAGATATTCTTTCCGGCTACCGGCGGCACCTCTTTGAGCAGGCGCACGACGCGTCCGTGGTTATCCACCTCCACTTCCTGATAGCCGGTGGTGCCGTGCAACTGCTGCTCGTAATAGCCTTCAATGCCCTGCTTGCCGATGTTGTGGTCCGCGGCATAGTTCTCCGCCTCGCCGTTTTTCGCCAGCCGTTGCAGGTCGCTATCGTTGATTTTCGAGACATAGCCCACCACGTGGGCCAACTGCGCGCCATAGGGATAATCGCGTTGCTGGTAGTTCTCTACCGTGACGCCGGGAAAATGAAACTCGTTCACCGCAAAACGGGCCACTTCCACGTCGCTGAGATCCGACTTCAGGGTCACCGGTTTGTAGCGGCTGTTGTGGTGCATATCGTCACGGAAGCTGGCGATATCGTCCGGGGTTAAATCGACGATCGGCGTTAAGGCGTTCAGCAACGCTGTCATATCCGGGATTTTGCTGGGGATCACCTCTAAACGATACAGGGTGATGTTCTGTACCAACGGGATACCGTTACGGTCGAAAATAAGCCCGCGGCTCGGCGCGATAGGCACCATTTTGATGTCATTCTGGTTCGATCGGGTTTGATAAAAGTCATGCTGTTCAACCTGCAGGTGATAGAGGTTAAAAATCAGCACGCCAAAACAGACCACAACCAGTAGAAATGCGACCACGGCTCGACGAATAAACAGCATCTCTTCTGCTGAGTGATCGCGTATTTCATCTCTCAATTGGCTCATTAACGGCAATTCACTTGAGTTTCAATGGAAGGCTAAAAAAAGAAAAAGCGCAGCAGGATAGCCTTATCAAGGCGTTAGCCCTACTGAAAGGTTGCTAATGAATTAGGAGAAATGTTTCAGCATGTTAAGCAGAAAGGATAATGGTGCGAATTTACAGGTGACACCGTCACATAAGAGCCCCTGCCTGATGCAGGCAGAGGCCTCGGGGATTACTGGCGATTCAGCCAGGCGCGCCATCCGCCAAAGTCGGTAATATCGGTGGCGCCCTGCAGGCCATAACCCTCACAGATAAATCCGCTCAGCCAGCGGCCATCCGCCAGTTCAACCTTCCCCAGCCCCAACGGCGCGGGGATGGCCGCCAGCAGCGAACCCAGCTCCGCAGAGGGCAGATCCCAGACTTCCACGGCGATCGCCGCGCCCTGGTTGTTATCCCGGACCATGCCCGGACGTTTGCCGTCAGCCAGGGCGTACAGCCGATAATGGGCGGCGCTTTGCGTCGCCGTCAGCAGTCGTCCACCCCGCTCCCGCAGCTGGCCGTTCAGCGCCAGCCCGTCAAGATGGGCACCGCACACCACCAGAGAGAGGCGATCGTGACTGGCCTTGGTGACCGGCAACGCATCGGCAACCCGGTTACCACCAACCAGCGGCAGCGGCTGGATCCGCTGGAACGCATCCGCCAGCCCGAGCAGGTATTGATCGGTAAAGACCCGGCCAAACAGGGTTACGCCGGAGGGCAGACCGTTGTCCATAAAGCCGACCGGTACGTTGACCGCCGCGTAATCCAGCAGGTTCATAAAGTTAGTGTAGTAACCGAGGTCGGCATTGCGCTTCACCGGTTCGGCCTCCAGCTCCGCCAAGGTGACCGGGCGAGGATAGGTCGGCGTGAGCACGCAGTCCAGCCCCTCCAGCAGCGCATCGCACTGTGCCTTATAGCCCTGCAGCTGGTACATCGCTTTGAAGGTCGCCACCGCATCGGTCTGCGGCGCTTTTGCCAGCACGTCGCGGATCACCGGCAGGACCGCCTCCGGCTGCTGTTCAATCAACGGTCCTACCACCGCATAGCGTTCCGCTACCCACGGTCCTTCGTACAACAGGCGGGCGGCATCGAGGAACGGTGTCATATCGAGACTGACCGGCACCCCGCCGAGCGCCATCAACCGCGCTTTGGCCTGCATAAACAGCGCCTCGCTCTGCGGACAGCCGAGGAAGTTCAGCGTCTGCGGTACCCCGAAATGAAAACTGGCCGGCGGTGCGCCAAACGCCTGACGGCCGTTCCACTGCGGGTTACGACGGCTGTAGGCATCCCGCGGGTCATATTGCGCGGTCAGCGCCAGCAGCTGGCTGGCCTCTTCAGCGGTAGCGGTCAGGAAGGTGGTGCAGTCCAGCGTCCGACAGGCCGGGACGACTCCGGCGGTGGAGATCAGCCCTTTGCTGGCCTTCAGGCCAACCAGGTTATTCAGCGAAGCCGGTACGCGTCCGCTGCCAGCGGTATCGGTGCCGAGAGCAAAACTGGCAACGCCCAGCGCCACCGCCAGCGCCGACCCGGAGCTTGAACCACCGGATGGATAGTCAGCATGATAGGCATTGCGGCAGCGTCCGTACGGCGAGCGGGTGCCGTTCAGGCCGGTGGCGAACTGATCGAGGTTGGTTTTGCCGACCGGTATCGCGCCGAGGGCAATAAGCTGCGCCACGATTGTGGCATCCTGGGTCGCGGTGTGAGACCACGCCGGACAGGCGGCGGTGGTGGCGATCCCGGCCAGATCGATATTATCTTTGATGGCGAACGGTACGCCGTACAGCGGCAGCGTGTGCGGATCAACGCCGTCGAGCGCCGCCAGCCACGGCTCCTGCTCCTCGGCCGTCAGAATATGGATAAACAGTTGATATTCCGGGTTCAGCGCCTGCGCCCGCTGGCGCAGATCGGCCAGCAGCTCGCGCGGCGTAAAATCGCCGTGTTGATATGCCTGCGCCAGACTCGTCAGGCGTAAATCAAAGGTCTGCTGGCTCATACTTTTTCCTCCAGAATTACCGCTACGCGTTGCCCGGCGCGAACCGACGCCCCGGGTTGAACATTCACCTGCTGGATCACGCCATCGCACGGCGCCAACAGCGGGATCTCCATTTTCATCGACTCAAGGACCAGCAGCACGTCGCCAGCACGAACCCGGCTGCCTGCCACGGTCTGCACCTGCCACAGGTTGCCGGAAATGGGGCTTTCCACCCCCTGCTGTCCCCCCTCAAGCGGGATATCCTCGCCCTCTTCGCTCAGCGCTTCCTGGCTGTCGAAATGCGCCTGTCCGCTGGCGATCCAACGATCGCGTTCCTCGTTAAAAGCGCGCTGCTGATGTTCACGAAATGCGTCAATGCTCGCCGCCTCACGCGCGAGGAACTGCTGGTACTCCGCCAGACGCAAGGTACTGTGTTCGATGCGCAGCGGATAGCGCCCCAGAGGGAAATCGCGACGGATCTGCAGCAGTTCATCGGCGGACACCGGGTAAAAACGCAGCTGATCGAAGAAGCGCAGCAGCCATGGCTTGCCGGCAAAATCGGCAACGTCATGATAGCGATTCCACATCTGCAGCGTGCGGCCGACAAACTGGTAGCCGCCGGGGCCTTCCATACCGTAGACGCACAAATAGGCCCCGCCGATACCGACCGAGTTTTCCGCGGTCCAGGTGCGCGCCGGGTTGTATTTGGTGGTCACCAGGCGGTGGCGCGGGTCAAGCGGCGTCGCCACCGGCGCGCCAAGATAGACATCCCCCAGCCCCATCACCAGATAGCTGGCGTCGAATACCGTCTGCCACACCGCCTGCTCATCCGGCAGGTCGTTAATCCGGCGGATAAATTCGAGGTTGCTCGGGCACCACGGCGCATCCCGGCGCACGGTGGTCATGTACTTGTCGATGGCCTTGCGGCAGGCCGGGTCATCCCATGACAGCGGCAGATGCACCACTCGCGTCGGCACCTGTAGATCATCGCTGACGCACACCGTGGCCCACTCGCTCGCCACCCACGCCAGCAGCGTGTCGAGGGTCAGGGTTTCCGGCTGGAAATGCACCTGCAACGAGCGGATGCCCGGCGTCAGGTCGATCACCCCAGGTCGGGATTGGCCTTCCAGGGCCTGCATCAGGGCGTGAATGCGAAAACGCAGCACCAGATCCAGTTCCGGGTCCCCGGCTTCCAAAAGCAGGTGGGTATCGCCGGATAGCCGCGCCACCAGGCGTTTATCCGCCTTGCCGCAGCTCATCACAATCGGCGAACTCAGGGGCGCGGGTTGCCAGGCGACGTCGGCTGCCTCAAGGGTGGCCAGCTCCGCGTGGTAGCCCGCCGCCAGCTGACGGGCGGTAGGCAGATCCACCGCCACAAAGCGGACTTTATCGCCGGCTTTCAGCTGGCCGAGCTGCCACAGGTCGGCCTCAATGACCGTCACCGGGCAGACAAACCCGCCGAGACTCGGCCCGTCGGGCCCGAGGATCACCGGCATGTCGCCGGTGAAATCCACCGCGCCGACGGCATAGGGGTTATCGTGAATATTCGACGGATGCAGCCCTGCTTCGCCGCCGCTGTCGCGCGCCCATAACGGTTTAGGGCCAATCAGCCGTACTCCGGTGCGGCTGGAGTTAAAATGCACCTCCCAGTCGGTGGCAAAAAAGGTGTCGATATAGTCCGCGGCAAAAAACTCCGGCGCGCCGTGTGGGCCATAAATGACCCGCAGCGTGCGGGTCTCTGCGAGAGGCGCCGCCAGCGCCGCAGGCAGCGTGGCGTCCGGCACCGTCTGGGTATCTGGCGCAAGATGTAACACATCCCCGCTGCGTAGCGCGCGTCCGGCATGGCCGCCGAACTGCCCCAGCGTAAAGGTGCTTTTGCTACCGAGATACTCGGGAACCTGGATCCCGCCGCGCAGGCAGAGATAGCTGCGCACGCCGGCGTCGGCCACGGCCCCGATTTTCAATGTCGCGCCAGCGGGGATGGTAAAGACCTGGTGCATCACCTGGGCAATGCCGTCCAGCGTCACCGCTATCTCTGCCCCGCTAACTACCGCTTGAGTCTGGCAGTTAAATTTCAGCGTCGGCCCGTTAAGGGTGATCTCCAGCGCCGCCTCACCTTGTGGGTTGCCCAGCAGGCGGTTGCCCAGACGCAGCGCCCGGTCGTCCATCGGCCCGGATGGCGGGACGCCAACCGCCCAGTAGCCCAAGCGACCGGGATAATCCTGCACGCTGGTTTGCGTCCCGGCGCTGAGGACCTCGACGGTCGTGGCCCGGTAGCGCAGCTGATCCAGACAACGTGTCCAGGGTTCACCGTCGGCAAATGGTGCGAACGCCAGAATTTGCTGCAGGTACAACCGGTTGGTTTCGACGCCATACAGTCGGGTCGCCGCCAGCGCCTGCGCCAGTTCAGTTATTGCCGTGTCGCGGTCATCCGCGTAAGCGATCACTTTTGCCAGCATCGGGTCAAAGAAGGCCGGTACTTCGCAGCCGGCTTCCACCCAACGGTCGATACGCAGGGTCTTGCCATCCGCCGGCGGAAACGCTACTTCGGTCAGCAGCCCCGGCGACGGCTGGAACTGGCGGCCCGGATCTTCGGCATACACGCGCGCCTGAATGGCGTGGCCGTGCGGTTTCAGCCTGTCCAGCAACGTGGACAGCGGTGGCAAATCACCCGCAGCCAGAGCAATCATCCATCCCACCAGGTCAACGCCCCAGACCTGCTCGGTGACGCCGTGCTCCACCTGCAAACGGGTGTTCACTTCGAGAAAATAGAAACGCTGCGCCGTGCTGTCGTAGACAAACTCCACCGTCCCGGCGCTGCGGTAGCTCACGGCTTTACCGAGGGCAACCGCCGCATCACACAGGGCCTGCGCCATGCCTGCCGGTAAGCCGGGCGCCGGGGTCTCTTCGATCACTTTCTGATTACGCCGCTGGATCGAACAGTCGCGCACCCCGAGGGCGATCACCTCGCCGCGTCCGTCGCCGAAGATCTGCACTTCCAGATGGCGGGCGCGTTCAATGTATTTTTCAACGAATACGCCGGCATCGCTAAAGTTGTTCTTGCCGAGGCGCTGGACGGTTTCAAAGGCTTCCGCCAGTTCGGCTGCGTCATAGCACACCCGCATCCCGATACCGCCACCGCCGGCGGTGCTTTTCAACATCACCGGATAGCCGATAGTTTGTGCCGCGCGGCACGCTTCGCCACTGTCGGCCAGCAGGCCGGTACCTTCCAGCATCGGTACGCCCTGTGCTTTAGCCAGCGCTCTGGCGGTATGCTTCAGGCCAAAGGTTCGCAACTGCTCCGGGGTCGGACCGACAAACACCAGCCCGGCGGCTTCGCAGGCTTCAGCAAACGCGGCATTTTCCGACAAAAAACCGTAGCCGGGATGAATCGCCTCGGCCCCGCTGTTAAGCGCGGCGGCAATGATCTTGTCGGTCACCAGATAGGTTTGCGCCGCCGGGCCATCGCCGAGGCTAATGGCCTCATCGGCTTCGCGAATGTGCAGACTGCTCAGGTCCGCATCAGAATAAACCGCCACGCCTTTCACCTGCATGGCGCGTAAGGTCCGCAGAATTCGACAGGCAATGGCGCCACGGTTAGCAATTAGTAAGGTCTTGAACATACACGGGACTCACATCGTGGCGGGTCGTCCCGCAGCAAAAGAATCAGCCTCCCCAGGGTCGTCCCCGGGGCGCGCAAGGAGTCAGGACTTACGCGTGGGTGTACTTGCCAGACGTTCGGCACGTACGGCAAACAGGCGGTAGGCCAGCAGGCGCCAGCGTTGCCAGCGGCTCAGTTCCATACCAGCACCTCTGCCGGCGTTGGGTTCCAGCCGTTGCAGGGATTATTGAGCTGCGGACAGTTGGAGATCAGCACGATGATGTTGCATTCGGCGCGCAGTTCAACGTACTTCCCGGCGCCGGAGATCCCGTCTTCGAAGGTCAGGCCGCCCGCCTCGGTCACCGGCACGTTCATAAAGAAGTTGATGTTGGCAGCGATATCGCGCTTATGCAGCCGGCCATCATGCAGGCAGGCGCACAGGAAGTTGTCCCGGCAGCTGTGCATGTAGCGCTTGTCCAGTGAATAACGCACGGTGTTGCTCTCCTGGGCGCAAGCACCGCCGAGGGTGTCGTGACGCCCGCAGGTATCGGCCACGATGGTCAGCAACGGGTTGCCGAGATTGGAGTACAGCACGCTGCCGGTTGTCAGGTAGACATTGCCCTGACGGCGCAAGGTGCGCTGTGCATCGTAGCGTTCACGCGGGTTATCGGCATGGTAAAACAGGGTATCGACGGCCTGATTGCCTTCAAGGTCGAGCAGGCGCAGGGTCTGGCCCTGTTTGATTTCAAACATCCAGGGCTCGCCCGCCGGGATCTCGTGGCGATAGACGGCATCAGCCGGGTTACGGGTACTGGTGACAAGGTTCATCGCAGACTCCTTAAAGGGCAAACAGCTGGGTGTTGGTAAAGGCGCGCTGGTTCTCATCGCGGGTAAACAGCGACTCCACCGTGGCCTGCTCGTCGTCGGCCTGGTACCAGCTCAGCTGGACCGGGCGTGGCGCGTAGTCGGTGGCGGGATCCAGCGGATGCGGCATCGCGGTCATCACCATCAGCACATCCATCGGAGCAAACAGTTCCACGTAGCTCCCCGGCGCGGAGTGCGCGGTGCAAAACGCGAAACGCCCCTCGTTATCGACGGTCACTTTGCTGAAGAAGTTGACCACCATCAACAGATCCTCGAGGCCGAGATCCCATTTGCCCATTTCAACCAGCAGGTTGTCGGTGCCGTTGCGATGAAACGCGTTGCGCAGCTCCTGGTAGCGGCCGGGACCATATTTTTCTGCCGTCTCCTGGGCATTGAGCACGCCGCCAAAGGGGTCGTGCCAGCCGCAGCTGTCGGCGACGATACCGGCCAGCACCCGTCCCATATCGGAGTAGAAACAGTGGCCGCGTGTCAGGCGCGCGGTGTGTTGTCCTTTGAGGGTATCCGGCAGGTTCAGCCGTTCGCTCTTTTCATGCGGGTTAAGCATCATCATGCTGACGTTAGCGCCGCCATCGAGGTCGGTGAGCCGCAGGATCTGTCCACGACGCAGAATAAACGAGGTCTGCCCCCCGCCCGGCAGGCGCTCTTCGCGCAGGCTCGGTGAAGTGTGTAAAAGCGTGGTCATCAGGCTATCTCCTTAAGGTGTAGACGTTGTCATGGGTGCCGGTACCGAGCATTTGCGACATTCGGGTCTCGTTGAGCGGAATATCGTAGGTAATGCGCGCGCCGTAGGCGTTAGGGGCCTGCGGGTCGTGGCGTACTTTGTCGAAAACCAGCAGTCGGGTGCCGAGGTTGAACCCTTCGGCCAGGTCGTGGGTGACCATAAAGACCGTCATCCGCGTCTCACTCCACAACTGGAGCAACAGGCCGTGCATATCTTTGCGAATGCCGGGGTCGAGCGCGCCGAAAGGTTCGTCAAGCAACAGTACCCGCGGCTGCATCACGAACGCCTGGGCGATCGCCAGCCGTTGCTGCATCCCACCGGAAAGCTGCGCCGGGTAGCGATCAAACGCATGGGAAAGGCCGACCTTCTCCAGCATCTGCGCCGCCTGTTCGCGGGCCGCGCGTTTGCGGGCGCCAAACAGACGCCCAAAGCACGGAGCAGCCGGCAGCTCCAGACCGACCGCAACGTTGTCCAGCACGTTGAGGTGCGGGAAAACGGAATAGCGCTGAAACACCACGCCACGGCTGCGATCTGGCTCGGCAGCCAGCGGCTGGCCATCAAGGGTAATCTGCCCCCGGGTCGGCGTCTCCTGGCCCAACAGCAGGCGTAAGAACGTCGATTTTCCGCAGCCGGAGGCCCCGACCATCGAGCAAAATTCCCCTTCTTTCACCGTTAAATTGATGCGTTCCAGCACCACGTGGTCGCCGTACTCCTGCCAGATATTCTTGATAGAGATAAAACTCATGCCCGGCCTCCTTCGGCCCACGGGAAGCAGACTTTGTGCAGCTGGCGCAGCGCCAGATCCATCAGCCAGGCCAGCAGGGTTATCCAGATGACGTAGGGGATAATCACGTCCATCGCCATGTAGCGGCGAACCAGAAAAATGCGGTACCCCAGCCCGGCGGTGGCGGAAATGGCCTCCGCCGAAATCAGGAACAGCCAGGCCGAACCGAGCAGCAGGCGCAGCGAAGTGATTAAGCGCGAGAGCAGTTGCGGCAACACCACCCGCAGCACCACCGTCCAGCTGTTGGCGCCGAGGGTCTGCGCCTTGATAAACAGCTCCGCCGGGATTTCCCGCGCCCGTTGCTCAAGGTCACGAGCCAGCATCGGAGTAATGCCGATCACAATCAGCATCACCTTCGACAGCTCATCAAGGCCAAAGACAATAAACAGCACCGGCAGGATCGCCAGCGGCGGCACCATCGACACCACGGTCATCAACGGTGACAGTGCGGCGCGATAGACCGGAAACACCCCGGCGACGATGCCGATGCTCAGGCCAATCAGCGCCGACACCGCCAGCCCAATCAGCAGGCGGGTCAGGCTAATCAGGGTGTCGGCCCACAGCAGGTATTCGCCGCTGCGTTTGTCCGGCATAAACGCCATCCGTTCGACCGCGGAGGCCATCTGCGATAGCCCCGGCAGCAGTTTGTCCTGGGGGTTTGCCTCAAGACGTATGGCAGAACCAAAACACCAGGCGGCAATCAGTAACACAAAGGGCAACAGCATCAGCATCAGCCGCATGCCCTGCTGTGGATGGCGGTTAATTTGTCGCATGGCGATCACTCCCGTGGTCAAGGGTCAGAGCTGGCCTGCGGCGGCCATTTTCAGGTAGCTGTCGTCAAAGCGCAGGCGGATGTTGCCGCTGTCGCCGACGGTGGCGTTGCCCGGGAAGCCCATGCCGATGAAGTCAGCGCTTTGCGCCCCCTCGCCGAGCAGTCCTTTATCAAAGGAGAACTGCGCCACGCGCTGCATGGTTTTTGCCAGCTCCGGGTCGCTGATAAAGGTCAACGTCTCTGCCGGAGTCCAGAACAGATGGGTCGTTTTCAGCTGCGCCTGGTAACCGGCAAGATCGGTCCCGGAATCTGCCGCCATCGCGTTCAGCGCAGGCTTATCGCCGGCGTGCATTTTGCTCATCATTTCAAACCAGGCTCCGGTCAAGGCTTTACCCAGCGCCGGGTTATCTTTCAGGGTTTGGGTATTGACCACCATCATGTCGATAAGCTCGCCAGGCACCTGGGCGGAGCTAAAGACTTCAGTGGTCTGTGGGGTCTTTTTGATGGCCGACAGCTGCGGGTTCCATGCCACGGTGGCGCGGACGCTGTTGGTACCGAAGGCCGAGACAATATCGGCGTCGGAGGTGTTCACCACCTTGACATCTTTTTCCTGCAGACCCGCCTTTTCAAGGCCGCGAACCAGCAGATAGTGCGATACCGACAGTTCCGGAAGATACACCTGCATCCCTTTCAGATCGCCGAGCTTTTTGTCGACGCCTTTCAGCACGATGCCGTCATTGCCGTCGGAATAGCTGCCGGTGATCAGCGCGGTAGTGTCGACGCCCCCTGCCGCAGGAATGGTCAACGCATCCATGTTGGTCATGGTGCAGCCATCAAACTGGCCGGCGGTATATTGGTTAATCGATTCGATGTAGTCGTTGAGCTGAACGATATTGATTTTGATGCCGTACTTTGTGGCCCATTTATCAATGATTTTTTCGTTACTGATGGCGCCCCAGGGCATCCAGCCGGCATAGATAGTCCAGCAGACGTTGAACTCTTTTTTGACGGCGGCAAAGGAAGGAGAACTGGCCAGCAGCGCCAGCGATAACACGAAACTACGGATGACGCGGGATCTCTTCATGATGAACCTCTGGTTGGCACAAAAATAACAGGAGCAGCGCGACACCTGACGGTGCTGCTGTCTCCCGGGCTTTTGTCCCGCCGTGTAACCTCGCAGAGGTCGCCAGCTCTCGGACCAGACATTCACTCACATGAACCGGAACCCTAGCCAGCTATTGGTCATCTCAATTGTATGTTGCGCTGCCTTCTTCTAGGTTAAAAGCAAAGTGCATGCCAGAATATCCCCGTCATACTTCAAGTTGCAGGAGCGTTGGCTTTCCTCGTTCACCCCAGTCACTTACTTCAGTAAGCTCCCGGGGATTCTTTGCGTCGCCGCCTTCCTGTAACTCGAATTATTTAGGGTATATAAAACGCAAAGATTCAGGAATATGCCTGAGAGTTGTGGGGAATCACACCACAATGGGGAGTAATTTTGGGGCAATGCGTCGATTTGGTGCAGGCCGCCCGCCCCGCAAAATAACCGTTGGGAATAACGGTGGGATAAACGCAATAAATCAGTCCTCCCGGCGGGCAATTTCTCCTTTCCTGCCTCTGTAAGCAGTAACTCACCGTAATTCACATGCTTAGCTTTTATGTAAGTGCTGCTTTTATCGCCAGACGAGTCGCGGCAGTGTCCTATACTCATTAACTAATGAGAATGTCCGTAAGCGGGTTTACGTATTTTGCGCTTACCCACAACTATTCTATGGATTTCTTTATCGCCCATTGTTAAAAGGATATAACTATTAATTCCGTAGATTCATTCGAGTATCAGTTATTGGAAGCAATGTATATCGTAATGGCATTCACAAAAGCAAACGGAGCCTGATATGAGCACGTCGAACGATCCATCGAACAACGCATCCGCCGGGAAGTGCCCTTTTCACACAGGGACGCCCACACAAAGTGCCGGTGGCGGCACCGGCAACCGCGACTGGTGGCCGAATCAACTGCGCGTTGATCTGCTGAGCCAGCATTCCAACCGCTCAAACCCATTGGGTGAGAATTTTAACTACCGCGAAGAGTTTAAGAAACTCGACTACGCCGCGCTGAAAGCCGATCTGCGCGCGCTGCTGACCGACTCACAAGAGTGGTGGCCAGCAGACTGGGGTAGCTATATCGGGCTGTTTATTCGTATGGCCTGGCACGGCGCCGGTACCTATCGTACCGTTGACGGGCGTGGCGGCGCGGGTCGCGGTCAGCAGCGTTTTGCACCGCTGAACTCCTGGCCGGACAACGTCAGCCTCGATAAAGCACGTCGCCTGCTGTGGCCGGTGAAACAGAAGTATGGCCAAAAAATCTCCTGGGCTGACCTGTATATGCTGGCCGGTAACGTGGCGCTGGAAAACGCCGGTTTCCGCACCTTTGGTTTCGGCGCCGGTCGTGAAGACGTCTGGGAACCGGATCTGGATGTTGACTGGGGCCATGAGAAAGCCTGGCTCGAACACCGTCACCCGGAAAGCCTCGCGCAACAGCCGCTGGGTGCCACCGAAATGGGTCTGATTTACGTTAACCCGGAAGGCCCGAACGCCAGCGGTGACCCACTCTCCGCCGCCGCCGCCATTCGTGCCACCTTTGGCAACATGGCGATGGATGATGAAGAGATCGTCGCCCTGATCGCCGGTGGTCATACCCTGGGTAAAACCCACGGCGCCGCAGTAACCAGCCACGTAGGCGCGGAGCCGGAAGCCGCACCGATTGAAGCCCAGGGCCTCGGCTGGACCAGCAGCTTCGGCAGCGGCGCTGGTGCCGATGCCATCACCTCGGGTCTTGAAGTGGTCTGGACCCAGACCCCGACCCAGTGGAGCAACTACTTCTTCGAGAACCTGTTCAAATACGAGTGGGTCCAGACCCGTAGCCCGGCTGGCGCTATCCAGTTCGAAGCCAAAGACGCGCCGGATCTGATCCCCGATCCGTTCGATCCGGAGAAAAAACGTAAGCCGACGATGCTGGTCACCGACCTGACGCTGCGCTTCGACCCGGAATTTGGCAAAATCTCCCGCCGTTTCCTGAACGATCCGCAGGCCTTCAATGAAGCCTTTGCCCGCGCCTGGTTCAAACTGATCCACCGTGATATGGGGCCAAAATCCCGTTACCTCGGCCCGGAAGTTCCGAAAGAAGATCTGATCTGGCAAGACCCGTTACCGGCAGCCAGCCATAACCCAACGCCGGCAGATATTGCCACGCTGAAAACCGCTATCGCTGATGCGAACCTGTCGGTTAGCGAGCTTGTATCGGTGGCCTGGGCCTCCGCTTCCACCTTCCGTGGCGGTGATAAACGTGGCGGAGCCAACGGCGCGCGTCTGGCACTGGCACCGCAAAAAGACTGGCCGGTCAACGCCGTTGCGGCACGCGTACTGCCGACACTGCAGGCGATTCAGAAAGCCTCAGGCAAAGCGTCGCTGGCGGATATCATCGTGCTGGCCGGTGTGGTGGGCGTTGAACAAGCTGCGGCAGCCGCCGGGGTTCAGGTCAGCGTACCTTTTGCACCGGGTCGCGTAGATGCCCGTCAGGATCAGACCGATATCGAATCTTTCGATCTGCTGGAGCCGCTGGCGGATGGTTTCCGTAACTACCGCCGCATTGAAGGTGGTGTATCGACCGAAACCTTATTGCTTGATAAAGCACAGCAGTTAACCCTGACCGCACCGGAAATGACGGTACTGGTCGGCGGCCTGCGGGTGCTGGGTGCCAACTATGACGGCGGCCAGCACGGCGTCTTTACCGATCGCGTCGGCGTTCTGAGCAACGACTTCTTCGTGAACTTACTCAGCATGTCGACCGTCTGGAACGCCACCGACGAACAGGGTGAACTGTTTGAAGGTCGCGATCGTAAGAGCGGCGAAAGCAAGTACACCGCAACACGTGCCGATCTGGTCTTCGGCTCCAACTCGGTACTGCGCGCTCTGGCGGAAGTTTACGCCTGCCAGGATGCACAGCAGAAACTGGTGAAAGACTTTGTTGCCGCCTGGACCAAAGTGATGAACCTCGACCGTTACGATCTGTAATCTCCCTCCCCGGCCGGCGCCTTGCCCGCCGGGGTTTTTCCTTCCGGGTCACCCCTTCCGATGCTGCCGCTAAAAAACGGCTGACCAACATCAACATATTAAAGTCTATTAAAACAACGTAATAGCGTTGTGCTGCTGCCTTTTGTCTGGCAGGCATTACACAGAAATACAGCGTTATATATTGACATACACAGCGATATTCTTTATTTTTTTGTCATACAAATAAAAACCGTACCCTTCAGACTGAGACGAGGACTTCCCCGCCTTACTCCGCTTTCATTCGTCTGAACTTAAATTAATGCGCTCATATAAACTCGTTTTATTAACCGGGATGATTCCCTGTTCCCCCGTTTTGCTGGTAACCCCGGCATATGCAACAGAAACCATGGTTGTAACCGCTACACCGCAAACGGCATCCCTTGATGATGTGACGCCTGCTGCTGAGCAGCAAGCTACATTGGGCAACCTCGGTAAGCAGAAACTGATTAACGTTCCGTGGTCCGTGCAGACGCTGTCGGATTCTCTGACTCGCCAGGTACAGGCCAGCAGCGTCAAAGATATCTATCGCTATCTGCCCTCAGTCCAGGGAGATGGCGTTCGCCCGCAGACCCGCGGCATGCAGGGTAGCGTCGTCCAGAACAACATGATTGATGGCCTGAACGCGGTGTCCACCACCGAATATCCCGCCGAACAGTTTCAGCGTATCGAAGTGTTGAACGGCATGGCCGGCGCGCTGTATGGCCCGGCGAACCCGGCAGGGATGTTTAATCTGGTGTCAAAACGGCCCACCGATGTGCCGTTGCGCAGGGTAACCGTGGGCGGCGGGACCGCTTCCGGCGCGAATGCAGCACTGGATCTCAGCGGCCCGCTGGACGCGGGCGACAGAGTAAAATACCGTCTGAACCTGCTGGATCAGGACGGCAGCAGCTATACGCACGGCAGCCGCCAGCGCAACCAGTATGCGGGTCTGGCGCTCGATTTCCAGCTAACGGACCAGACGGTGCTGGAGAGCAATTTCAGCTACTACCACTTCTATCAAAAAGGACTTCCTGGCTCCTTTGCTCTGGCAAAAGGCACCCACTTCCCATCGCCGCTGGACCCGACCAAAAGCAAATATGGTCAGTACTATGCCGGTAACGATGACACCACCACTACCGCAAGCCTGCATATTAAGCATGATTTTGACGGTAACTGGCTGCTGGACGTCGGCGTGCTGCGCCAGATTGCCGACCGTGAATCCACTACCGTGACCAATACGCTCACCGATAATCACGGCCATTACACCACCACAACGGCAAACTCTGCCGCCAGTCGATTTACCATCAATAGCTACCTTGCCAATCTCACCGGTAGCGTGGAGACAGGCTGGCTACAACATGACCTGGCGGTGGGTATGCGCGGTTTCGTATGGAAAAACTATAATCCGCGCGATGGTGGCACCCAAACACTGGGACACTCATCGCTGGAAGAATCTCCGGATTACGCCCGGCCCGCCTATCCTGACTTTACCGACCGCTATCATTCGGCGACCACCACGCAGCACGTTTTTTTACTGAGCGATACCCTGACGTTCAACCCGCAATGGAGTTTGCTGCTTTCAGGCAGCGAAAATCTGTTTACCGTTGACAACTACAATAAAAGTGGCAATCGCAGCAGTAACCATAATGACCGTGGCGCCAGTGGCTCCGCTAGTCTGATGTATAAGCCGGTAGAGAATGTAACGCTCTATACGACCTGGGCAAACAGCATGCAACAGGGCGACACGGCCCCGGCCGGGGCGAAAAATGCCGGAGATGTTCTCGACCCGTATCGTAGCCATCAGGTAGAGTTCGGCGCGAAATATGCACCACACCGCGACCTGCTCTTAACCGCCGCGCTATTCCAGGCCGAACGCCCCTTCGCCTACACCAACGATAGCGGTGAATTTGCGCAAGATGGTACGCAAAAGAACCGCGGTCTGGAGTTGATGGCTGATGGCCACGTCACTCGCAACCTGCGGCTACTCGGCGGCGGGACCTGGCTCGACCCACGTCTGCATGACACCTCCAGCGCTGATGCAGATGATAAGCAGGTGGTCGGCCTGCCGCGCTTTACCGCCAACATGCTGGCAATTTACAGCATCGATTCGCTCCCGGGACTCGACGTCAACGGCAATATCCACTATGTCGGGCGTCGTGCCACCGATAATGCCAACGACAGCTGGGTCGCCAGCTATACCACCGTTGATATCGGCAGCAATTATCGCACCCGAGTGTTCGGCACCGACACGACCTTCAGGTTAGCCGTCACTAACATCACCAATCGTCACTACTGGACCAACATCGTTCCCGGTGCGTTGACGGGCTATACCGGCGCCGGTTACGCCAGTGCCCAACTCGGTGCACCGCGGGAAGCAACGGCTTCGGTTCAGTTTGATTTCTGAGGAATAGCATGAAAAAAATCGCCGCCAGCCTGTTGATGTTGCTGCTTGCATTTCCTGCACTGGCCGAACGCCAGGTCACGGACGACGCCGGAAACCGGGTGATTCTGCCGGATCGGGTGACTCAGGTGGCGGAAGGCTGGTTTGCCCACCACTCGCTGCTGATGACGCTTGGCGTCGGTGACCGTATCGTGGCGACGGTTAATCGTCCGGATAGCCGTCCATGGATGTTCTATCTCGACCCCAGGCTTACTCAGGCGCTGATAAGTCGCGGCCCGCACTTCACCAGTGAGGCACTGCTGGCGCGCGGTGCTCAGGTGGTGTTCGTGGCGCAGGGCAACGGCGATGCCGACGCTTACCGCCAGGCAGGATTAGCGGTGATGGAAATGCGCTTTACCGACTACCCGTCGCTGGCCCATGCCGTGGAAACCACCGCTGAGGTCTTCGGTACGCCCGAGGTGCAGGTCAGAGCGCGGGCCTACAACCAGTATCTGCAGCAGGTTATTTCCCATGTTGAGGAGCGTACTCGGGATTTGCCCCCTAACGAACGGCCGCGCGTGTTGCATATCCAGTCGCTGAAACCACTCAAGGTTGACGGCAGCAATACGCTGATCGATACCTGGATTCAGCTGGCCGGTGGGCAAAACGCCGCCACCGGGATCGTCGGCAATATGCAGGAAATCTCCCCGGAGAAAGTCCTTGCCTGGCAGCCAGATGCGATCATCCTCGGCCCCGGATGCGGCGATTTGGCGCATTCGCTGTATGGCCAAATCTTCTCAACGCTACAGGCGGTGAAAAACGGCAAGGTCTGGCAGAATCCAGCGGGAGTTTTTCCCTGGGATCGCTACGGCACTGAAAGCGCGTTGCAGATCCAATGGGCGGCAAAACAGCTTCAGCCGCAGCGCTTCGCCGATCTGGACATGATCGCCACCACCCGGGATTTCTATCAACGTTTCTTTGATTACCCGCTGACTGAGTCACAAGCTAAGCGGATACTGCAGGCGTTGCCTCCGGAGGGGAAATAATCGCCGAGTGGCCCCGCTAAAACGGGGCCATTTGGTTTCAGTGCCGTCCCTTCTCATTCTGTCCGATTCCCCCTCTCGCTAAGTCATATCCTTCAAATTCACCGGTTCAATCTGACGCAAACCAGTTCACTTCTCCACAACCTCTCGATACGACCAGATTTTTCGCTGAAGAATGTTAATGAGAAGAGCAATTAAAAATTTAAAACCATTAACAATCCAATAACATTAGCAAGCAAACATTTTATCTGAGGAAAATAATAATATGTCTACCACCCAGGTTCTGGGAGAGGCGCCTTTTGCGTCCCCAGGACAGCCCCACACCAGCTTAACCCAGCGTATTGATGCCCTGCCTGCCTCATTCGGCCTGTGGTCGTTTATTACGCTCCTGGCGCTGGGCGGCTTCTTTGAACTCTACGATCTGTTCCAGACCGGCTATATCAGTACCGGACTGCTGGCCGAAAACATCTTCCATACCGGCCAACAGGGGATTTTTGGCATTTCGGATCAGGCGGCGTTTGCCTCGGCCACCTTCTTCGGATTGTTTATCGGCGCCAGCCTGCTGGCACCGCTGGCGGACAAGCTGGGACGTCGCCTGACCTTTATGTTTGCCCTAGCGTGGTATGGCGTGTTTTCGCTGCTGATGGCCTTTCAGAACAGCGCCGAAGGGGTGATCTTCTGCCGCTTCCTGGTGGGCATCGGGCTGGGCATTGAGCTGGTGACCATCGATACCTACCTGAGTGAATGGGTGCCGACGCACCTGCGCAACAAAGCCTTTGCCTTCGCCTTCTTTATTCAGTTTCTGTCGGTGCCCGCCGTGGCGTTGATGTCGTGGATGCTGGTGCCGATCACCCTCTTCGGCCTCACCGGCTGGCGCTGGGTGATTATTTTCGGCGCCCTGTGTTCGCTGATCATCTGGGTGATTCGCAAAAAACTGCCGGAGTCCGCCCGCTGGCTCGAAGTCAAAGGCCGCCATCAGGACGCCCACGCGGTGATGAGCGAGATGGAACAACGCTGCGGTATCGCCCCTTCGGCACCGCATCAGCCCGACACCAGCCAGGCCCAGCGCAAAACCGGCTCGTTTAAAGCCATCTGGGCGCCGGAGTATCGCCGGCGCACAATCATGCTCATGGTGATGAACTTCTTCCAGGCGATTGGCTTCTTTGGTTTCGGCAACTGGCTGCCGGCGCTGCTGTCCGGCCAGGGCGCCAGCATTACCCACAGTCTGCTGTACGCCTTTTTCATTACCCTCGCCTACCCGATTGGCTGCCTGTTCTGTACCCGTTTTGTTCACCGCTTTGAGAACAAATGGCAAATCGTGCTTTCAGCCCTGATGACGGTGGTATTCGGTACCCTGTTTGCGCTGCAAAACAACCCGGTGATGCTGGTGATCTGCGGCTTTATGATCACCTGGTCCAACGCCTGGTTGACCATCAGCTACCATGCCTATCAGGCCGAGGTGTTCCCGACCCATATTCGCGCCCGCGCGGTTGGCTTCTGCTACTCCTTCAGCCGCCTGTCAACGGCGATAACCAGCATTCTGATCGGTATTATTCTGCAATACGCCGGGGCGCCGGGGGTGATTAGCTTTATCGTGGTTAGTATGCTGATGGTGATGCTGTCGGTGGGTATTTTTGGTCCGAAAACCCGCGGCATTCAACTGGAAGATATCTGATAACCGCGTGCCGCGCCGCCGGGTAATGCCTGGCGGCGCGCTGCCAGAAAGCAAAGTAGCTTAATTGCGCGATACCGATCACTATGTTATTACTCCTGTCAGCTGTTTTATCCCCATGACAAGGAGCGTCATCATGTTTATCAATGGAAAAAGAAAGTTCGCCGCACTTCCCAACCGGCTGGTTCTGGCGTTAATCGCCGTTCTGTCAACGTCTGCTCTCGCGGCACAATCAGCACCGCTGCCGAGCGATAAAATCAGTGCCGCCGTTTATTTCTCCCGCGGTGCTAACGGTTTTATGGCACACAACAATGATGAACAACAGGCGCTGGCCACCATCGTCGCCTCTGCTGATGCCGTCAATACTCTGGTGACGGTGGCCCGGATCGCGTCAACCACGCCTGCCGGCAAACTGTACGCCGCCTGCGGGTTGCGCCAGCTCAACTACCCCGATCTCAACGCCCTGTTTGCGCCCTCATTTGATCTCAAGGTCTCGGTGCTGCAAGGCGATATTCTGCACGAAGAATCGTTTAAAACGCTATTTACCCGTCTCAATCAGGATGGCTGCAAATAAGTCGTCGGTATGCTAAAGGCTACACCTTAAAAATCTGCCGGGCATCGGCAAAACATTTTTCCGCCAGCGACGACACCGGCTCTTTATTACGCATAATCAGCGCCAGCATGGAATCCACTTCGGTCTCGGCGATGGGAATAATGTCGAGATTATCGCTTAGCGCCTCCAGCCCATTGTTGAGTGGCATAATCGCACAGCAGATCCCGGCCTGTACCGCCTGGATTATCTGAAAGGTCGAGTCGCTTTCAAACACCGTTTTCGGCGTCAGTCCTTTGCCCTTAAAGCTCATCTCGATAGATTCGCGGTAGTACATCCCTTTGGTGAGAAAACCGAGCGGCAAGGCTGCCAGTGCCTCCCAGTCCGGGGTGCCCTGGGCAAACTGGAAATGGCGTTTATCGTGCAGCAGCCCCATCCGCGTGGCCGGGAGCCACTGCACATGGAAAAGCTGGCTGTCGACATGGTGCAGATAACAGATCCCAAGATCGAGCTGGTTGCGGCTCACGCCGTCGATAATCTGCTCAGAAGTCAGCGACAGCAGGCTGAACTGCAGCTCGGGGTATTTTTCACTGAGCGGTTTAATCAACTGCATTGGGTTAAGGCTGGCCAGCGGCACCATCCCGACTCGCAGCTGCCCCACCATCTGGCCGCGGCAAATCGCTGCCTCCGCTTCCAGCCCGTCATGGGCCGCCAGCAGCGCCCGCGCCCACGCCAGAATGCGCTCGCCCTCCGCCGTAAAGCCCTCGAAGCGCTGTCCACGCTGGATCAGCACCAGATTCAGCTCCTCTTCCAGACTGCGGATACGCATGGATAAAGTGGGCTGGGTGATATGGCAAAGCGCCGCAGCCTGACCAAAGTGACGGGTTTGGTCGAGGGCGATCAGGTATTTGAGCTGTTTGATATCCATGGTTGACCCGGTGTAGAACCGTCCGCTAATGACGAACCTCGCGACGATGCAGACC
This sequence comes from Klebsiella sp. B345, assembly GCF_051131735.1. Classification (NCBI taxonomy): domain Bacteria; kingdom Pseudomonadati; phylum Pseudomonadota; class Gammaproteobacteria; order Enterobacterales; family Enterobacteriaceae; genus Klebsiella; species Klebsiella sp. B345. The sequence continues at coordinate 314,190 of NZ_CP180443.1, read as the reverse complement.
TCGTTCGTCGCGGAAAAAAAGACATGTTAGCTAAATGTTACGTTCCGCACCGGCCAAATACAAGCCGCGCCGGGAATACGCAGGCGATACTGAGCTGTTCAGTACCGGTGATTGGGGGGATATCAATGGTAACCGTCCGACCGTCGGTGGGTACCGGCAGCCGGACGGGAGGGATTAGCGTACTCCTGCGAGCGGCAGGATCTCTTTTGAACGCAGGGTCAGACGAATCGGCACCGATTTATACGACGGCGTGCCGCTTTCTGGATCGATATAGTCCAGCGGAACCAGCACGTTAGCTTCCGGATAGTAGGCGCCAACGGTACCGGGAGCGATACTGTAGGCCACCAGGGTTATATCCTCCAGCCGCAGGTCGCTGTCCGGCAAGGCGGTGGTGATATCCACCCGATCGCCATGCTCCAGCCCCTGTTTTGCCATATCCTGCTCGTTCATAAACAGCACGTCGCGGCGGCCGAAAATACCGCGGTAGCGGTCATCCATGGCGTAAATGGTGGTGTTGTACTGGTCATGGCTGCGTAAGGTCACCAGGCGCATCACCTCGTCGCCTTCGACCTGCACATTTTCATGAACCCCGTGGAACACCGAGAACATCGCTTTACCGCTCGGGGTCGGCCAGATACGCTCCGTCGGCGGCAGCGGCATCCGGAAACCACCCGGGTGGCGAATCCGCTGGTTGTAGTTATCAAAACCGGGGATGGTCCGTTCGATCAGATCGCGGATACGGTCGTAATCCGCCACCAGTGAAAGCCAGTCGATTTTGCTGGCGGGCAGCACCGCCATCGCCATGCCGGCTACGATCGCCGGCTCCGAGCGCAGGTGCGGCGAGGCCGGTTTCAGCTTGCCCGACGAGGCGTGGACCATCGACATCGAATCCTCCACGGTTATCGACTGACGCCCGGTCTCCTGCTCATCCAGCTCGGTACGCCCCAGGCACGGCAGAATAAAGGTCTCTTTCGCCACCAGCAGATGCGAGCGGTTGAGTTTGGTGCCGACATGCACGCTGAGATCCAGCCCGCGCATCGCCGGGAAGGCCCGCTCATGATCGGGCATCGCCACCGCAAAGTTTCCGCCGAGGCATAACAGCACCTTCGATTTGCCCTCGATCATCGCCTGCAGCGCTTTCACCGCATCATGGCCATGTTCCTGCGGCGGTTCGAAACCAAACTCCGCCTGTAACTTCGCGAGGAAGCTGGCACTCGGTTTCTCGGTAATGCCAACGGTGCGGTTTCCCTGAACGTTTGAGTGACCGCGCAGCGGGCAGATCCCGGCGCCGGGTTTACCGATATTGCCGCGCATCAGCAGCAGGTCGGCGATCAGCCGAACGTTCGAGGTCCCTTTATTGTGCTGGGTGATCCCCATGCCGTAGGTGACGATCGTCGCCTTCGATGCCGCATAGGCCTGCGCCACCCGCTGCAGGTCCGCGCGGGTCAGGCCGGATTCACGCTCGATATCCTGCCACTGGGTGGCGAGTAAATCGTCGGCAAAGGCCTGAAAATTCTGGGTATGATCGGCGATAAACTGCAGGTCGAGAATGTTACCCTGCGCCTCTTCCATCTCCAGCAGCGCCCTGGCAATACCCTTCAGCGCCGCCGCGTCGCCACCCGCTTTGACCTGGAAATAGGTTGAGGCGATATCCGTGGAGCTGTAGGTCGCCATCTCGATAACGTTTTGTGGATCGGCAAAGCGCTCCAGCGCACGTTCTTTCAACGGGTTAAAGACGATAATCGGCACCCCACGGCGTGACAGCTCATGCAACGTGCCCATCATGCGCGGGTGGTTGGTGCCGGGATTATGACCGATAGAAATCACCAGTTCGGTGGCGTCAAAGTCATCCAGCGACACCGTGCCTTTGCCAATCCCGATCGACTGCGGCAGCCCGACGCTGGTCGATTCATGGCACATATTGGAGCAATCCGGGAAGTTGTTGGTACCCAGTTCACGGGCAAACAGCTGAAACAGATACGCCGCTTCGTTAGAGGCACGACCGGAGGTATAGAACTCGACTTCGTCCGGCGCCATGGTGCTGACCACTTCGCCGATACGCGCGAAAGCCTGCTCCCACGAGGTTGGACGCAACGTGTCGCTGTCCCGGTCGTAGACCAGCGGTGTGGTGATACGCCCGTAGCCTTCCAGTTCAAAATCGCTTTTTGCCAGCAGAGAGCTGACGGTGTTTGCCGCCAGAAATGCCGGGGTCACGCGCTTGCTGGTCGCTTCCCAGGTCACCGCTTTTGCACCGTTTTCACAAAACTGGAAGGTCGACTTGTGCTCTTTGTCCGGCCACGCGCAGCCGGGGCAATCAAAACCATCCGGTTGGTTGGTGCGAAGCAGGGTTTGCGGCGCAACGAGGGCATCCATTTGAGTACGTACAGCGATGGCGGTCGCTTTCAGCGCGCCCCAGCCGCCGGCCGGACCGTCATAGGGATGTACGCCAGGCACTGCGCGTCTTTTCATGTTCATATCTGCTCCTGAATGCCCGTCGAACGGCGGGTCGACGTAAAAACGATACGTCCGCCGCGATAACCGCAGGCGGACGTTTTGTTAACGAAAGCATAACAATCAGGCGCAGAACTGTATAATCAATGTTATCTATCACGCGTTAGATTTAACTTATTTAACAGCCGCGCCCGGCAGACGATCAGGTCAGGTTGTAGTAACGGTCGGGACGCAGCGGCTCCGGCAGCGGCCCCTGGTCGGTCATATCCAGCAGGTTACGCTCAATGGTGTTACATATGGCGTTGAGGGGTAAATCGTTCGCCGCAGTGCCAAAGGGATCTTCCAGCTCTTCCGCCAGCGAATCCCAGGACAGGAAGGTGTACGAGATAAATACCGAGACAAACGGAGTCATATAGTGCAGATCCCCCACCAGGGCGAACGGCAGCAACGAGCAGAACAGGTAGACGGTGCGCTGCAAAATCAGGGTATAAGCAAACGGCACCGGCGTGCCGGCCAGCCGCTCGCAGCCGCCGAGCACATGGGCCAGCTCGTCGAGCTTATTGTCCATCAGGCCGTAGGTGATATCGCTGACCTGACCCGCGGCCCGCAGTTGGCCCAGCTCATGCCCCACCAGCACCAGGATGCGGTTAGTCGGCATCGCGCTGCGGAGGATCTCCGCCACCGTTTCTGCGGGCAACAGCCGGTTGAGGTCGGCCTGGGGATCGGTTTTTCGCAGCTGGTGTTTCAGGCTCCAGCCGAAGGCGACCAGATAGCTGGCGATTTTTTGATGGGTGTGATGCTCTGCCGGCAGGATGTTTTTCAGCTGCCGCATCAGGGTGCGCTCGGCAATCAGCACCGTGCCCCACAGATTACGCGCTTCGACAAAACGGTTGTAGCCGGCGCTGTTACGAAAGCCGAGGAAAATGGCGATGGCAATCCCCAGCAAGCTAAACGGCGCCACGGTCAGGTGGATCCCCAGTTGTTCATACCACTGATAGCTGATGATGGCGGTAATCGACATCAGGACATTCAGCAGCAGGCGAAAAACGATTTTTGACAGCACGGAACCGTGCCAGTCAAACAGGCGAAGAAACCAGTGTTGTTCTGGTCGGATGATCATGAGCTAACTTCCTGAATGCCGATTCTGGTAATAGCCTAATGCTATTAACCGATTGGCTTATTGTATTGATAGATACCCGGCATACTGCACGTTGCATGCGCGTTGGTGAATAACCATAAACCAGCGATGGAATAATGGCGGATCAAGTATGGTCCTTTTTTCACTTTCAGGCAATCCTCCGCCAGCAGCACGTGGGAACAGCTATCATGCGGCATCGGGTGCCGTGTTGGCGACAGACAGGAAATAACGGTCGTTTTCTCCCCAGCGTGGAAAATAACGTCGGCGCGCGTTGCGGCTCCCGAAATAATACGTTTGCGTGGGCGAAATATATGCTAACGAAATAAAGTACGGAATCAGGAAAATAGCATCATCATGGCGCATATCGCGCCAGAAAATAATTAATACACACTTATTTATATATGTTAATTAATGCTCGTTCATGCGGCGCATCGCACAATGATAAGCCCCATTACGCACCGAAGCCCGCAGCACTCTGGCCACCCCATGCACCGCCAGCCTCGCGGTGTGTCGCGTCACAGGATGCTGGCGCAGCGACAGCATCTCCTGCGCCCAGGGCGGCAGCAGGTCTATTCCGGCACGCATCAGCAACTGCCCCACCGGCTGACTCAGGCGGCTGGGTAAACGGGTGTTCAGCAATACCTCTGCCACTTCTCGCGTGCGTTCATCGCAGCGCAGCGACGGGCGCATATCCTGCAGGTACTCCGCCACCTGCCGTGGGGTCAGCGGAATATCCCGCGCCCCCAGACGGCGGGCTATTTCCGCCGCTTCATGAAAATATTGCGTCTGCTGCGCCTCGCTGACCACGGTGCGTTTATAGCGCAGGTGCGAAGCCATAAAACTGCTGCACTCCGCCACATGCACCCAGGTCAGCAGCGCCGGATCGCTGGCTTCATAGGCGGTACCGTCTTTGTCCCAACCGCTGATCCGCAGATGAATGCCGCGCACTTTGGCAATCAGGCGCTCGGCGTCAGGCGTGGTGCCAAAGGTGGTGGCAGAAATAAACTGGCTGGTGCGCCGCAGGCGGCCAAAGATATCGTCACGAAAGTTGGAGTGATCCCAGACGCCGGCCAGCGCCAGTGGGTGCAGCATCTGTAACAGCAAGGCGCTGATGCCGCCGCACAGCATCGAAGTGAAATCGCCGTGTACCTGCCAGATGGCGGAGGACGGACCAAACAGCCCCGGCTCCCCTTTCGGCTGCTCAAAATCAATCTCTTTTAATGCCATACCGGTGAGACCCAGAACCTGGGCTTCGATCGCTTCTCGTATGCGGGTCATTGCTATGCCTGATGCTGTCCGTGACGGCAAAAGATACCATTATCTGGCGCGAAACTGGCCCGAAATTTAACCCGGATGATGATATTCCGCGTAACGCGATGGAGAAAGTGCCCGCAGCAAACGGGCACCGGAGGCTCAAGGATTAAGCTGGTAGTCGAGACTAATTTCGGCGTTGAGCACCTGCGATACCGGGCAGCCGGCTTTTGCTTTCTGAATAATGCCATCAAAGGCCGCCGCATCAATGCCCGGCAGAACTATCTGGCTCTGCAACGCCACCTGAGTAATGGCAAAACCGCCGCCGGATTTATCCAGGGTCACCACGGCAACCGTGTCAATCGACGTGGCCGTGTACCCCTCTTCGCTCAACATCAGCGACAGCGCCATCGAGAAACAGGCGGCATGCGCCGCGCCAATCAGCTCTTCGGGGTTGGTCCCCTTCCCCCCTTCAAAACGGGTATTAAAACCATAAGGCTGCTGGTGCAACGCGCCGCTTTCGGTCGATACCGTCCCCTTCCCGCTTTTCAAATCCCCTTCCCAGTGCGCCTGACCTTTCTTATGGATTGCCATCGATTCGCTCCTGTTGAGATGTCGAATCCTGAGTATAGATGGCGTAGGCGAACTCGGGTCACGATTCGGACAATTCTATCGAAAACAAAACGTTAACGCAGCACACGCCGCGGGCCAGTTTTTAACAGCTTAACGACAATGATTAACATTCGCGCAACAGATCACATTTTCATCATTGCGAGATAGCGAATTTTTTCGGCTCATCTACTATCAGTTCATTGCGCGATATATCGTAATAAAAGATATATCTCAATTGAGCATTGTCTTGATCAGCACAGGCGACCGCAGAGTCGCCACCTATCCGATACCTGAAGTGATGACTGAAAGAGAGAACCCTACAATGCAGCACATAAATGAGATCGTCGGCCAGCCCCCCTTCAACGTGACGCGGGCCAGCCATGTGGTTCTGAACGTACGGGACCTGGAGGCAAGTAAACATTTCTATAGCGAGCTGGTTGGCCTGATCGTCAGCGATGAAGATGCATCCACCGTCTGGTTACGTGGCCTGGAAGAGCGCGGTCACCACAGTCTGGTACTGCGTAAAAGTACGCAACCGGGCTGCGCGCGTATCGGCATGCGGGTCCATAGCGATGAGGACATCTTGCGGGCGATGGCGTACTTCAACGACCAGGGCATTGATGCCCAACTGGTGGATGTTCCCTGGCAGGGATTAACCCTACACGTCAATGACAGCATCGGCGTACCGCTGGAATTCTGCGCCAGCATGGAACCGCGTGAGCGGATGTTCAAGCAGTACGATCGCTATCGCGGCGCCTGCGCTCAGCGGCTTGACCACTATCAACTGCAGGCCAGCAACGTGCGTACCGCCTTCGACTTCTATCAGCGCCTGGGATTTCGCACCAGCGAATACACCTGGTCCGAACTGGAAGGTGAAACACAGCTGTGGGGCGTGTGGATGCAGCGCAAAGGCAACCCGCACGACATCGTCTTTACCAACGGCGTCGGCCCGCGCCTGCACCACTTTGCCTACACCATCCCGGATACCAACGACATGATCCGTGCCTGTGATGTAGCCGGCGCGCTGGGCTATGCCCCGCAGCTGGAGCGCGGCCCAGGACGCCACGGGATCAGCGGCGCGCTGTTTATCTATTTCCGCGACCCCGACGGCCATCGCATCGAGCTGTTCAACACCCACTACCAGCATATCGATCCTGAACCGGCGATCGGCTGGGATCTCGCCGACCCGAAACGGGCCGACCAGTGGGGGCTGCCGGCACAGAACAAGTGGTTTACCGAAGCCACCACCTTCGTTGGGGTCACCCCGCAGCCGCCGCGCCTGCGGGTGGAGCCGCCGGACCTGGAACGCTTCCTGGCCATGGCCAACGACGCCTGATTTTGCACATCGTCACACGCTGTACCTCATCGCTCCCGGCGCCGCACGCGGCCTGAGAGCAAACTTAACAGCATCCAGGAGTACGATTGTGGCTACATTTTTTCAAAATGCTTACCTCAGAATTCTGGTGACCTACGCCCTCGGCGTGATGGCGGCAATGACCGTCAGCGAGGCGGTGACCGAGCTGGGCGCCATTGCCAGAGAGTTTCAGATCAACGGGCACGGCCAGGTGGGGCTTATCATGTCGCTCCCTTCCTTGATGGTCGCCCTCGGCGCGTTGCTGGCGGGCTACACCGTCGACCGTTTTGGTGACCGGGCTGTACTGCTGATTGGTGCACTGGCGATCGTCACCGGCGATCTGCTGGTGGTTGCCTCTCCCACCTTCAAGCTGTTGCTTATCTGTCGCGCGATTACCGGCGTCGGCTACGTCCTGACGGCGGTGGCCGCAGTGACGTTGCTGATCCGTATTACCACCGGCAAACAGCGAACGATGGCCATGGCGCTGTGGTCGACCTTTGTCCCCGCCAGCTTTCTGCTGCCGTTCCTGACCGCTGGCCTGGCTGAGCACTTTGCTGACTGGCGAGCGGCGTTCCTGGCCCACTCAATACTGACGCTACTACTGGTGGTGCTGGCGCAGCTGTGCCTGCCACGACGCAGTGCGGAAGAAAAGGTCATGTTCTCCCGCACCCGGGGCCTGCGCGATGTTCTGAAAAGCCCGCTGCCGTGGCTGCTGGGGATCTCCTTCGGTGCTGATGCATTTTTGCAAACGGGCGTTATCACCACCCTCGCACCCTGGCTGGCCAAAAGCTATGGCGTGGATGTGCTGGCGGTCTCGCGCTGGAACGTGGTGGCGATGGTCTGTAACGGTATCGGCTGTCTGATGGTCGGCGCCCTGCTCAACCGCGGGGTCCGGGCGACGCTGATTGGGGCGATGGGGATCGTGCTTACGGGCCTACCGGCGCTGATGATCTTCAGCCTGCAGTTGGGACTGTGGCCTTCGCTGGTGGCGTCGTGGGTCTTTACCTTCGGCAGCGGGCTGCTGGTGGGCATGTGGGCACTAGCACCGGTGGTGGCTCCTTCGCGGGACAGCATTGGCGCAACCAGCGGGCTTATTACGCAACTGACATTAATCGGCGTATTTCTCGGGCCACCGCTGTTCTTCAATGCGCTGCACAACCATACCGGTCACTCGCTTTCATTGCTGGTAATAGGGGGATTGGTGGTGTGCCTGGTCGGTATCCCCGTCTGGCTCCGCGATCCGAACCATAAATCAACCGTTGAACATCGCGCCACCGAAAGCGCAGGCATTAACAAATCGTCCGTGAACTAGCCGTTTGTGAACTAACGATGGCAGGCCATCAGGCCTGCCGATAAAACACACTGAGGAAGTCATTATGTTGGATATCGTCATTATTGGTGCCGGTCCGGCAGGGCTGGCTACAGCCCTGCGCTTACACCAGCAGGGATTTACCCCACGTTTATTTGAAGCCGTACCGGAAATTAAACCGTTGGGCGTTGGCGTGGATATCAAACCTTATGCGGTGAAAGAGTTAACAGAGCTGGGGCTTTACGAGGAGTTTTGCGCGATCTCCGTCGAGGCCCAGGAGTCCATTTTCTACACCGGCTACGGTCAGCAGATTTTCGGTGAACAGTGCGGTCGCCATATGGGTTATGAGCATGACCAGCGTTTTGTTCACCGTGGTCATCTGCAGATGATGCTCTACCGTGCCGTGCAGGAACGTCTGGGTCCCGACGCCATTACCCTCGGTTGCCGCTGTGTAGATTTCACCCAGGACGATCACGGCGTGACTGTGAACTTCGATAACAGCCACAACCCCGCCGCGCCGCAACAGGTACGCGCCGATGTGGTGATTGGCGTTGACGGCATTCGTTCTGTGGTACGCAGTCAGCTGCTGCCGGCATCCGAGCGCAGCCACTTTTCCGGCCTGACGCTGTATCGCGGCGTCACGGTGATGCCGCCAATCAAAACCGGTGGCTCAATTTTGCACATTGGCGACCCGATCCGTCAGGGCACCCTGATCGTCTACCCCATTCAGGACAACGTCGATGGTCAGGGTAATCAACTGGTCAACTGGGTGATTGAGCAGGCGGAAAAACCGCAAAGCGAAGAGGACTGGAACCAGCAAACCGGCGTGAAAGAGATTGAGCATGTGTTCGACGACTGTCAGCTCGGTTTTCTCAACGTCAGCGAGATGATCCGCCAGGCCCGTGAATGCTACCTGTTCCCGCTGATCGATCATGACCCGCTCCCCCAGTGGTCGTTTGGCCGGATCACTCTGCTCGGCGATGCCGCCCACGCTATGTATCCACGCGGCGGCAACAGCGTGTGCCAGGCGTTCGTAGACGCCCGGGTGCTGGCGGAAAAACTGAGCGCCATCAGCGACCCGGTTGCCGCCCTTCAGGCCTACGAACAAGAGCGCCGCGAAAAAGTGAACTGGCTGGTGCTGGCCTCCCGTGGCGAAGGTCCGGAAGTGGTGCGCCGGATTGTCGAGGAGCGCAGCGGTGGTAAACCGTTTGACGATATCGAAGCTATTTTCCCCCATGAAGAGGCACTGGCGATTTTTAGCGAATATCACGCCAAAGCCGGGATGCGGATCCCCGGACAGAAAGAGAACGCGGCACCCGGAAAATATCAGTCCGTTTTTGCAACAGAACAGAAATAACAACACCCCAACGTCATATCAAAAACAAAAGGAAAGTACAGATGACTAAAATTATCGATGCCAACATGCACTGGCTGCCAGGCGACCTGTTTTCTGACCAGAAACTGCTGAACGCGTTTCTCGACTGCGTGCCGAAACAGTACGGCGTGCACACCCGGGTTGAGCAGATTGAAGGTAAACCGCTGCGCCAGCTGATCATCGAACAGCCTAAAGGCTATGTGAACCTTAACTACGCCGAAGGCCAGTACACCCTTGAAAGCCAGCTGGCGGACATGGAAAAAGCAGGTATTGACCATGCGATTTTCCGTCTGCCGGTGTGGCAAGAGTGGCTGGATCTTGAGACCTGCAAAAAGGTCAACGACCGGATGGCCGAGTATGTAAAACGCAGCGGCGGCAAGATGTCGGCGCTGGCGGTGGTGCCGCCGTGGGGCACCGAAGATTGTCTACGTGAAGTGGATCGTTGCCTGAATGAACTGGGTTTTCGCGGGGCGCAGATTGTCGCGCACTACGGACAAATCTACCTTGACGATCCGGCATTCCGCCCTTACCTGCGCTACCTGAACTCGCTGGAAGTGCCGGTGGTGGTTCACCATACTCCGCTGCCGGTGGACTACAATTCCGTGCTGCCGTACACCAACCAGCGTCGCCAGTTTGGCCGCTGTATCGACCAGGCTACCGCCGTCGGGCGCGAACTGTTCAGCGGTATGTTTGATGAACTGCCGAACCTGCGCTTTATCCACTCCATGCTGGGTGGCGCATTCTACGCCTTCGCCGATATGCTGGTGCCGCCGCAGCATCAGTTCAACGATGCCGTGGATCGTTTCCAGACCGGGACCGGCAATCTGCGCGCGCAGTTAAGCAACAATATCTTCTTTGACACTTCCGGCGCACCGCAATGGGGTAAAGCCCAGCTGGAAGCCGCAGTGAAGGTGATCGGCGGCAAAAATATCATCTACGGCAGCTCCTACCCGATCCGTAAAGACTGGTTCTTCCAAGGGGTAGATACCATTCAGAGCCTGGATATTTCAGCGGAAGATAAAGCCAATATCCTCGGCGGTAATGCGGCGCGGATGTTCCATCTCGACTAATCCGTTGGTAGTGAGGGGGACAGGACATTCCGATCCCCCTCGTTTTGCACCAAAACATCTACACCTACACTATAAAAAAAGGGTTCATAAACAACATGAACCCTTTTTCGTGCGCCACCCTCAGAGCTACATTGCTAACATCAGCTCCGCTGCCAGCGAATATCTAAGGTCTCACGCACCGCCGCCTCTGCCAGATGGCGTTCCAGAATGGTTTCCATCTCCGCGAGATCGTCGGTCTCCGACGCGGTCAGCGTAATCTGCAACGCGTTATCCAGCACATCCAGCCGCACATCGCCGATGCTCAGGCGAAACTGCCCGCTGTTCTCGTCGCTGACCACCGGCGTACGATGTTGAAAATGGCTGCACAGCCGGCGCATAAAGCGCGGCGCATTTGGCGTCGTGATATGGGCAATACTCGAATGCAGCCCTTCAGCAGGTACCGGGGTAGTCAGCAAATGCTCAATCCGCTCGGCGGCCAGATGAATCGCCTGCGCCAGGCTGTCAATCATCCCGGCGGGCAGCGGCTCATACTTAATCCGCAGGCTCAGCGCCCGCTTCAGATGATCCATCGCGTCAACCATCGCCGGCGGTGATTCGCGGCTGGCCTGCGGCGCCACCCGCGACTTAAGCATATCCATCACCGACTGATTCGCCGTCAGCCAGGCCTGCCCTTCATCGGTGATGCTGTAGCGTTTGCGACCGCCCTTTTCCAGGTCGATCACCGCATAGTTACGGTCGTACAACCAGGTCAGAGTCGGATAGATAACGCCAGGACTTGGTTTATACAACCCGCCGAAACGTTCTTTAATATCATGAATGAGTTCATACCCATGGCTCGGCTGTTCAGACAGCATCGCCAGGAGCAGCACGCGTAGCTCACCGTAATCGAATACCCGCCCACGACGCCCGGTCTGCCCCGCATTCTGCGGGACAGCCGAGGTTTTGGTGTCGGCGGACTTTTTTCCGGAGCGTTGTGTTTGTTCCATCGTCGACTCCATTTTTTCATCCACTGCAACATAACTAAACTTTAAATATATCGTAAAGCGATGATGCCGGTCTGAATTTTGTTCGCGTACGGAATAAGAGTGGGTCCTGCGGAGAAAATGTCAGTGATAAGGTGGTTAAAGTACGGCAATAAAATCGCACTGCACGCGAATGTTGCCGCTGAGTACCGCATCAATGGCGTAGCGGGCCGGGCGCGATGCCGGGTCAGGAAAATAGCGTAGCCAATGCGGGTTAACCCGCTCCCGCTCGCTTTTATCCGCCATCCATAGCGTCAGCCGGGCGATATTGTCCAATGAGCCACCGGCATCCTCAATCACGGTTTTGAGATTAGCGAACATCAACGCGCACTGGGCATCGATATCGTCCGGGACGACCCGGCTTTGCGGATCGCGGCCATAAATCACGCCGGAAAACACCATATTGCCAATCCGACAGGCCGCCGGCACGGGGTTACTGTGGACAAAGCCCTGACTATAAATACTGCTTCGGTCACTCATGTTTATGCTCCTGTCAGGATCTGCCGCTACGGCAGATCCTGCTGACAATTAATAATCGTTATCCGGCATCATTGCGCCAAATTTATACACCAGGCGCAGACGTTCGGCATGATAATCACCGGTAACCGGCGATGGTGAGTCAATATAATCAAATTCAAACTCGGCATGTAAACGCGGCGTCAGGTTATAGCCTAAGATCATAAACCCGGCATTAATATCTTTGGCGGCAATCGGATAATAAATACCGCTGGAGTCTTTCAAATCCAGCCGCGTATAGCCGATAACCGCCAGCGCGTTTTGATTATGATAAACATAGCGCAATGCCAGCGCGTCGCCGGGCTGATTACTGGTAATCATCGACGCCAGCGGCTGCCCGGCCTCAATGGGGGTGGTGTCATAAATACCAAAATTATATGGCGCAAAATAGGCGCCATTTAAAAATGCATTATCTTTACTCGGCACATGGGTGGCAATTACCGAGAAGCTGTGCTGCCGTGAACGAATACCGATGCGTGCGGAATAGAGATCGGTATCAATGTTTTTATACGGCCAGGATTGATCGGAAGCATCCCATTCATGCAGATATTGCGCGCCAAAAAACGGCGTCCAGTCGCCGATGCTCAAGCCACGTACCGGCAGTTCAGTCCCGGCAAAAGCCATCTGCGCCCGTTTATCGAAATGATAATACCAGGCTTCGGCCTGAGCATCGTACAGATGACCATAACGCAGCCCGAAGGTAGAAAAACCATCGCTGTCCACCGACGGGATAGAGGTATCGTCTACTTCAGGTGCGCCGGTATCGCCTTTGCCAAAGGTATCGGAACTAAAGGGCTTGAAGCGATATATCCGGTAGCCGTACAGCTTCAGCTGCTGCTTATCCAGCAGGCTGTAGTCGCCGCCAAACCCTTCATACAACGCCGGGATCATCGTCCGGCCTTCACCGCCGTTGGCAAAAGGCGTATCCAGGGCGATGCGCCCGCCCTGCAGATTAAAACCATATCCGCGGTAGCGTAAATAGGCTTTACCCAGCACATTAATATTATCCGCTGGCAAATAGCCTTCAGTTTTTTCACTATTATCGGGATTCAATCCCAGGTTCCATGAACCATATTCCGCGACGCCGAAACTAAAACCATAAAACTCGGGACTGACATATTGAATATCACCACCGAAGGCGTGGGTTTGTTTATCGGCGACGGTGCCAGTATACTCCTTAAAAAATTGCATGGTTTTGACTTCGCCATAGATATTACCTTGCGCGAGCCAGTCGTTGAATGAATCAGAATCATTGCCGATGGGGACGGTGTTAGCGTAAGCGCTACTGCATAATAACGCCAACGGGAATAACGCCCGCGCCGGGACTCTGAATGAACCGTTTAATTCCATTGCCAGATAACCTCATTACAGGGGACAGAGATATTTTTTATTTACCGCTTATTACCGCTTAGTGAGTGGCGCGTCAGTGCGCCCACCCGCGCCGTGAATAATAGTCACGGCGACAGGTGATATTGACAGAAATGAACTGCACAGCTTACGGCTGAATCTGTTTCAATAACGCTTTACCATAATCATTGCCATTGGGAATACGCGTAATCGTATGGATATGAAAACGCGCCGGCTGTTCGTTGGTCAGCCACATCCCGCTATGGTGGTCGAACTCCAGCATCACTACCGGGCTCTGGATACGGTAATAAAAGACGTCGTCATTGCCGCAGCCGCCGATCCAGCACCACCAGGTGTCCGCCAGGTGTTGTTCGATTAACGCCAGCCGGTGTTGTCGCGGGGCATCGGGTAGAAAATCCAGGAAACAGGCCACCGTCGCCATTAACAGCGCCCGCTGTGCTGGGGTAAATTCCGCCGCGCAAATCCCTTCATAGGGAATAATGCGGTTATCCTGGAATGCGCCGCCAAGATGACGCTGGTCGGCAAAATTAAAGCGTTCCGCCGGCATCGCCGGGTCTTCCATGTGCTGGAAAATCGTCGCCCGTGCCTGCTGGTCTGGCGTCAGTGCCTGCATTAATTGCAGGCCGCAGCGTTCTTCTTCGGTAAACAACACCCCGTCGCTTTCATCGCCGCGGTCGATAACGTTGGGTTCCACGCCCATAAAGGTCGGGGCAATGGTCAACTGACGTCCGATGATAAAGCAGCAAAAGGCGACGTGGTGGCCGTATATATTCCAGCCCCAGGGCTTATCGACGGAAGGTTCGCCAAACAGCATAAAGTGAAAGCTCCAGCGATTCATGATGTTGTTAAGATCGTACAGCTCGCCGAGAAAATGGTTGGCATCCATCAGCCGGGTGACTTTGCTAAACCCGCTGTCGCTGGTACAGGTTCGTAGCAGTCCGAGAAACGCCTCCCGCGTCGTCGGGCCGGTATCTTCGAGGCGCACGCCATAGTCATTGAACGGGATTTCCGGGTTGTACCACGCCCGCCACTGCGGGGCGTCAATGGGCTGACAGACTCGTTCTCGGGCGCTGGCGTCCAGCGTCTCCAGCAAAACCGTAGCGGCGGCAACCGCCTCTTCAACGGCAAAACCTTCATCCGCTAACGGGAACAATCCGTCGCGAACTGCCCCGTCAGTGGTGATCCCGCGAAACGTCTCATCCAGTTTCGCCTGCCACTGTGCTTGCAGATCGCGGGCTTTCTCCGTCGCCAGCATCCTCGCGCCGTAGGTAGCGACGTCAACATTGCGGGCCGCCAGGATCCGTGGCGCGTCGGCGGGCAGCAGATAGTCGCGAAACAGGTGTCGGCTCATCTTGCCTCTCCTGTCGCCGCGTCAGCGTCTTCGTCGGCGACAACGCGATGGGTCATCGATCCCAGGCCATCGATAGTCAGCTGCATCACATCTCCCGGCTGCAGGAAGCAACCGCGCAGCGCACCGATACCGGAAGGTGTACCGGTGGCAAGCACGTCGCCCGGTTCCAGCGTCATCACCGAAGAAAGATATTCAATTTGTTGATAGATGTCGTAAATCATATCGCCGGTGGCCGCCTGCTGGCGGCATTCATCGTTCACCGTCAGCGTCATGTTCAGCGCCATCGGGTCGGCGATCTCATCGGCAGTGGTCAGCCACGGGCCAAGCGGGCCGTGCGTATCAAATGATTTTCCCAGTGTGAAGGTCGGCGATTTTTTCAGCCAGTCCCGGGCAGAGAGATCGTTGACGATCAGGTAGCCGGCAATCACCCCCTGCGCTTCACTGGCGCGGACCTGGCGACAGCGGCGACCGATAACGACACCAAGCTCGATTTCATAATCCATCTGCTCGCTTAGGCGCGGCTTCACCACCGGGTCGAACGGGCCGTTGATGCAGGACACCTGCTTGTTAAACCACAGCTGCGACGACGGGATAGCAATGCCCGCCTGCCGCGCCTCCTCAGCATGCTTGCGGTAGTTCATGCCGATGCCGAGAAATTTTTGCGGATCGATAATCGGCGCCTCGAGGTGGACATCCTCCAGCGCCACTGCCGGGCTGCTCGCCTGTTCGAGCCGCGCGCGGAGCGCCGGCAGATCGTTGAGCAACTGGCGCATCGAATGCTCGATACCGGCAACTTCGGACAGATCGACAACCGTGGAACCGACAACTTTTCCGAGACGAGTTCGCCCCTGGTGGGTATAGCGCACGAGCTTCATATCACTCCTTTTTATGCCGCAAAGGGCGTCATTTGTGACAGCACAATCTGCCAGCCCTGCAGGGTACGACGCAGCACCAGCGTGGAAAAACCGTGGCGAACCCGCTCGGCGCCATCGCTCAGCGAACGCACGATATTGCAGGTTTCACCGCTGATAATGGCAATATCGCCCAGCAGCCGGATCTCCGGCGTTGGCCGCTCAATAGCGACAAAACCGCCCATTCTGGCCACATGTTCGAGGAAGGCGTCTTTACTGTGCGCCATCCCGGTGCTGTGAATATGCAACAGATCGTCAGCCAGCAGCGGTGCGAGACGTTCACGATCGCCGGCAACCAATGCCCGCTGGCGTTCCGTCTCCAGCGCCAGCAACGCCTGGATATCGGCGTTCATAGCAGCCCCTCGTAGGATCCGCCGTCGAGCTGCAGGTTTTGCCCGGAAATGTAGGAGGCCTGATGGCTACACAAAAAGGCGCAGGCGGCAGCAAACTCGTCCGGGCGACCGAAACGACCGGCGGCGATGGTGGCTTCATTACGGCGGCGCGCCTCCTCCAGGCTAATGCCCTCTTTGGCCATCAGGCGCTCCAGCATAAATGCCTGGCGTGGCGTATCGATGCGCTCCGGCAGCAGGTTATTGATGGTCACGTTGTCGGCGACCACCTCACGACTAATCGCTTTACAGATCGCCGTCAGCGCGGTGCGTGCCGAGGTGGAAAGCCCCATCATGTAGTGCGGTGCCTTAACCATGGCCGAGGTGATATTGACGATCCGCCCGAAGCGCCGCTGCTGCATACCCGGCAGCCAGGCCCGAATCAGCTGCACCGCCGGAATGAAATTGGCCGCCATCGCCGACAGCAGCGCCTCTTCATGCCAGTCGGTGAGTGCCCCGGGCTGCGGCCCGGCGTTGTTGGTGACCAGAATGTCGATCTGCGGGTAAGCCGCAAGGATCGCTGCCCTGCCTTCCTGCTGCGTCAGGTCGGCGACGATCGTCGTTACCGCGATTTGCGGAAAACGCGCGCACAGCTCCGCCGCTGCGCGCGCCAGCTTCTCTTCATGACGCCCGTTAAGGACGACGTTTACCCCTTCAGCCGCCAGCGCCGTCGCACAGGCGAGCCCCAACCCCTGCGATGATGCGCAGACGAACGCCAGCCTGCCGGCAATCCCCAGATCCATTCTCCGCTCCTGAATGTTAATCATTGGTAAAATAATGTACATATATTGATATATCTCAAATTACGATATGTCTAGATTTGCCAGGAGGATTAGAATGAAAGTCGGAGATGGCTCACGAAAGAGAACCGTACAGACAGTACCCGTTACACCAGATTGCAGACAGGAACCGGCCTGCAGACCGCATGATGTGGGGTCCGCAGGGTATTGACTGGCGGGAGCGTCTATCGCTAACTGATTTGCGCTAGCTGCTGCTGGATCTCATCGAGGAACAGCGGCAGCGCGCTGGGCTGGTAGTCCCGGGAAAGGTAAATGCCGTAGACGCTCAGCGCTTTCGGGGTCCAGGCGGGCAACACCGGCTTGAGCGCCCCGCTGTTCAGAGCGCGCTGCGCCTCAAGGACCGGCAGCATCGCAATACCGCATCCGGCCACCGCCGCGTCCAGCAGTAATGAGGAGATCCCGGCGCTGAGATTACCGGAAACCGCCACCGACGCCACCTCACCCTCGGGATCGGTAAACTGCCACTGCGGGGCGGCAAAATGGCTGTAATGCAGGCAGTTGTGCTGGCTCAACTCTGCCAGAGTCTGCGGCTGTCCGTGCAGCTGTAGCCAGCGCGGGGAGGCACACAGGACCGAGCGACATACCCCGAGACGGCGGGCAATGGCGCCAGGCTCCGGGTTGTCGGTAATGCGAATGGCCACGTCGATACGCTCACCAATCAGGCTCACCGGATGGTTATTGATATCCAGCTCCAGGCGAAGCTGCGGGTAACGTGCGAGAAAATCAGGCAACAGCGGCGAAATCAGCTGCATTGCCGTAAAGTGAGCGCAGGCGACGCGCAGCGTCCCGCTGGGCACCGCCCGTTCGGTTTGACCGGCAATTTCGTCCGAAAGCTGGGTCAGGCTACGGGTTTTTTGCAGCACTTTCTCACCGGCGGCGGTTAACGTCAGTTTACGGGTTGAACGGTGGATCAGCCGGGTTCCCGCCCAGTGCTCCATCTGTTCCAGGTAGCGGCTGACCATAGGCCGCGACATGCCCAACGCGCGGGCGGCGGCACTCAGGCTGCCCAGTTCGCAGATCCGCATGTAGACCTGCGCGGCGATAATTCTGTCCATCTGACACTTCCATCTGCACGATTTATGAAACTCAGCATCTCTTTTTTCAGGAATTTTCGCAAATCAGGAAATCCGTAAAATAGCGTCATTCACCTGATACTGAGAAAAACACCATGAAATTATCTGCCCTTGCCATTGCCACCGCCCTGTTCAGCAGCGCCGCGTTTGCCGCGCCCTTAACCCTCGAAACCTACAACCCGCAGGATAAAGGGATTTTCGCCGTTAACTCGACGCTGGTCTCCGGCCCCCATGAAGCGGTGCTGTTTGATGCGCAATTTAGCGTGAAGGACGGTGAAAAACTGGTCGAGATGATCCGCAACAACGGCAAACCGTTGACCCGTATCGTGATAACGTCCGGTGACCCGGATTTTTATTTTGGTCTGGAGCCGCTTGTGAAGGCCTTCCCGCAGGCGAAAGTGGTCGCCACCGCCGAGGTGGTGAACCATATTAACGCCACCAAAGCGGCGAAGCTCGCCTGGTGGGGTCCGCAGATGAAAGATGGCGCGCCGAAGCAGCTGTACACCCCGCAGGTGATCGACGCTACCACCTTCACCATCGACGGCGAAAAAGTGGAGATCCGCCAGCCGCAGCACTATGCTGCCTTCGTCTGGATCCCGGGCAACAAGACCCTCCTCGGGGGAACCGGCGTTGCCTGGGGGATGCACGTGTGGACCGCTGATACCCAAAGCGCAGCAAGCCGCCAGCAATGGCGTCAAACCCTCAACGATATGGCCGCTCTGCACCCGCAGCGGGTGATCCCGGGCCATTACCTCGGTCCACTACCGGCCGGTGACCGTGCGATTACCTTCACTCGCGACTATCTGCAGCAGTTTGAGCAGGCATTGAAGACGCATCACGATTCCGCTGGCGTAATCGGCGAAATGAAACAGCGCTGGCCGGGACTAGCGGAAGAGAGTTCGCTGGAGCTGAGCGCGAAGGTGAATACCGGCGAGATGAAGTGGTAACAGGCTCCAGGCTGACGGGCATCATGACGATCGTTCATCAGGCAGTTCAGTATCCTGCTGGCTTGCGTTATGATGCCAGGCTTCAGGTGGCTGTCGACTACAGACGGCCACCGCACACTGCCCGTCGGAGGGAACTTGAGAAGCGACACACGGTTATCACGCGTTTTGCACATACTGGTTCATCTGGCCTGCGACTCCGCAAACTATACCTCGCAACAGCTGGCTGACATGCTGGATACCAACGCCGTTCTGGTGCGCCGGACTATGGCCGGGCTGCGCGAAGCCGGTTATGTACGTTCAGAAAAAGGGCATAACGGCGGCTGGTCATTAAGCTGCGACCCGCACCAGGTCACCCTGCTGGATATTTATAAAGCCCTGGGGATTACCCATCTTTATAACCTTGGGATTAGCCGGGATAATCCCCATTGTCTGATTGAAAATACCGTTAATGCAGAACTGGACGACGCCTTAAACCAGGCAGAATTATTGCTCATGAACCGCCTGAATGAAATAACGCTCAGCTTCCTTTGCGATAAGTTTAAAGAAAACAATCGCTAAACACTTTATTCACCAGCGTTTCCCCACCCGACATTTATCGATATGTGCTTTCGTTTTCACGATGCCCAGAGCGTCGTGTTGATTTTGTCTGATTTAGATCGTACCTTTTGTTGTTACATGAGTTACTCACACTATCAGGAGTTGTTGTGCAACAGATTATTGATCCATCTACACTTCAGGCATTATGGTCCTGCATCGTGCTCAGCGTTGCTGCTGCCAGCATTTCATTTACCATCACCCAGACCGAACTTTTTGTTCCGCTGCGTAATTTTGCTAATAAAATCGGCCATATGACCGGCTATCTGTTCCACTGTTTTTATTGCATGAGTCACTGGGTAGTCCTTGCCGGGGTTCTCATTTATCGCCCGCTGATTATCAGCAGCGGTAATATTTATATTGACCTCATTATTACTCTGTTTTTCACCATCACCCTCGCCACGTTCGTCAGCGGTTTTATGTTCCGCTCTTTTATTTATGTCATGGACAAAAAGATGAAAGAGAGTGAGCTTAAAGAGATGATGAACAAAAACAGTCAAAAATAAAAAAAGGCGATCGTTGAGATCGCCTTCTTCGGATAGCTTAACCTTGCTGGTCAACGTTATTCGGGATTATTTCGCCAACAGTTCCTTGCGGATTATCTCGGCGCCGGCGCTTAACGCCTGCAGTTTTCCTCTGGCGACCTGACGCGATAGCGGCGCCATGCCACAGTTGGTTGACGGATAGAGTTTGTCGGCATCAACAAACTGCAGCGCTTTGCGCAGAGTGTTGGCCACTTCGTCCGCCGTTTCAATAGCGTTGGTTGCCACGTCAATTGCCCCAACCATCACTTTTTTACCGCGAATCAACTCCAGCAGATCCATCGGCACCCGCGAGTTATGGCACTCCAGCGAGATGATATCGATTTTCGAAGTTTGCAGTTTCGGGAACGCTTCTTCATATTGCCGCCACTCGGAACCCAGCGTCTTTTTCCAGTCGGTGTTGGCCTTGATACCGTATCCGTAGCAGATATGTACTGCGGTTTCACATTTCAGCCCTTCAACCGCTCTTTCCAGCGCGGCGATTCCCCAGTCATTAACTTCATCGAAGAACACATTAAATGCTGGCTCATCAAACTGGATAATATCCACCCCGGCCGCTTCTAACTCTTTGGCTTCCTGATTGAGGATCTTCGCAAATTCCCATGCCAGTTTTTCGCGGCTTTTATAGTGGTTATCATACAGCGTATCGATCATCGTCATCGGCCCCGGCAAGGCCCATTTAATCGGCTGGTCGGTGAGCTGGCGTAAATATCGCGCATCGTCGACAAAGACGGGCTTTTTACGGGCAACTTCACCCACCACGCTCGGCACGCTGGCCTCATAGCGGTTACGGATTTTAACCACCTGACGGTTCTCAAAATCCACGCCGTCAAGGTGTTCAATAAAGGTGGTGACAAAATGCTGGCGCGTTTGCTCGCCATCGCTGACGATATCAATACCCGCCAGCTGTTGTTCCTGCAGCGCCAAACGCAGGGCGTCCTGTTTCCCCTCAACTAAGATCTCATCCTGTAATTTCCACGGTGACCACAGGGTTTCGGGCTGCGCAAGCCACGAAGGTTTCGGTAAACTGCCCGCTGTTGACGTCGGTAATAATATTTTCATAATAGAGAACCTTTTTATTTTGTTAATTACAGCGCGCAGCTAGCGGACCATTGTTCAAGAATATTTTTATAGGGCTGGATGAAGTTCTGTTCCGTAAACTTGCCCTGCTCAATCGCCAGGTGACTCCGCTCTTCGCGGTCGTAAACAATTTTGGTTAACGAGTGATCCTGGTTACTCAGGTTTGGCTGATAGTATTGCCCGGCGGCGGAGTTGGCGTTGTAAATTTCCGGGCGGTAAATTTTCTGGAAGGTCTCCATGGTGCTGATGGTACCGATCAGTTCCAGACTGGTGTAATCACTCAGTAAATCACCGGCGCAAAAGAAAGCTAACGGCGCGACGCTGTTTTTCGGCATGAAGTAACGCACCTGCAGACCCATTTTCTTAAAATACTGCTCAGTCAGCGAAGAGTCCTGTTGCTGATACTCATCCCCCAGTACCGGATGCTGATTCCCGGTGCGGTGATAGATATCTTTGCTGGACACGCTCAGGCAGATCACCGGTGATTTGCTGAACTGCTGGTGGTATTCATTCGAATTGACGAAATGTTTGAAGATGTTGCCGTGTAGCTCGCCAAAGTTTTCAGGAATACTAAACTCAGGCTTGTTTTTATTGTGTTCCAGCAGCAACACGCTGAAGTCATAGTCACGGACATAAGACGAGAAATTATTGCCGACGATGCCTTCAATACGCTCGTTGGTTTTTTTGTCAATAATATTGGTTTTCAGTATTTCAATGACCGGGAAGGCATCGCCCTGCGCTTCAACGCTCATCTCAACCGAGATGATTTCCAGCTCAACAGAATAACGGTCGCCTTTAAGATTATCCCAGTACGCCAGGGTATTAAAACGATTGTTCATCATCACCAGGGTGTTACGCAGGTTCTCCTGGCGGTTCTCTCCCCGGGCTAAATTGGCGAAGTTAGTGGTAATACGCGTATTATCCGAAGGGTTATAATTCTCATCGAAACAACTGCTTTTAATTGTAAAGGTGAAGTCTTTGCTCATGATGTCTTGTACCTGCGTTGTGCGATGAAAGCTGAATTTATTGTTTGAACAACAGGAATAACCACTTATTATTTACGGGCTTTCCCATTTAGGGAGCTTTCATTTTGGCTACCGTTGATGAGGTATATTTTATGCCAGAGCCCTTAGAGCAGAGAAAGCGACTTAATTTCATCACAACATGAGCCATTTTCATGGTCAGGGATTAATGCGGACAGCGGAGGGTTGCGCAAACGGAGGGGTTGATGGAATTGGCCTGTAAAACACAAGGTTATTCTGGTATTGGATGAGTCAGAGACCGTATCCACGCCATCATACATTGCATCAAGATGGAACAAACCTCCTCCCGGTTATCTATGCGATATTTCGCACCATCGATGAAATCATTTCTTTTGTTTTTTGTGGTCCTTAATACGGTGCTTAATGACAATTATTACTCATCCGAGTTTAGGAACAGATCTTTTAATTCGGAAGTTATGAGCATTGTTGATAAGCGTCAACTTCTACTTTTTTGCGCAAAAATAACCATAGCGTGGAATTTTTCCCTTTCCCTAAAACAATGGCTCTGTGGTTTCTTAGCCTATCATCGTGACCAATTAAATATAATCCATTGATTTACATAGTGAATAACCCATTGACAAAGGTTCCATTATCTCTATTGACATACTTCCATTCCAGTCGTAGGGTAAAAAAAGCACTGTTTTTATAAACAGTGCTTTGCCAATAATTTTCGCACTTAATCAGCAAAAAGGAACTTACAATGGCTGACCAAAAAAATAATGCCCTGGTACTAAATGGTGTCAACGATGACATTAAAGAACTCAAATCTCTGAGTAAACTACGCGAGCGACTTGTTAGCGACCAGGAAATCGTGTCAAAAGCTGCAAACGGATTCCGGCTCTCGAACGGCAATACCGGTGTCATTCTCCGTAACGATGGCAGAGATTTTTACGCCCTGACCACCGCCAGCGGCCAGGCTCAGGACGGGGGGTGGAATACCCTCCGTCCGTTTTCGTTCAGTCTGTCCACAGGTCGCGTCTCTCTGCGCAACGGTGTCGATATTTCGGGTGGGGCAGTGGTCTCACATAACGCCGGCATCAGTACATCAACCACAGGCCCCTCCCCCCTCATCTCAGGCCAGATTTATAATGCCGCTTCTCTCTTCACCGACTTCACAACAGGGAATATCACGACGAGAATGTTGATTGGGTCAAGGATTAATCCCGGGAAGGAGGAATGCGGCCTGATTTCATATCGTGACCAGGGCGGAAAATGGAACGAACTACAGCTGAAACCCAATGCCGAGCTGACTGTCGGTCAGATTAAAAAACGCAATCCTGATGGCTGGTTCTGGGCGGAGGGAAACAAAAATAACAGCAGCACTGAACGGGTGACGAATGGGGTTCATCTGCAGGGCGCCGGTGACCTGTTTGCCAACGTCTATCACTATGAGCGTATAGGAAAAAACC
This sequence comes from Klebsiella sp. B345, assembly GCF_051131735.1. Lineage (NCBI taxonomy): Bacteria > Pseudomonadati > Pseudomonadota > Gammaproteobacteria > Enterobacterales > Enterobacteriaceae > Klebsiella > Klebsiella sp. B345. Next base: position 290,585 of record NZ_CP180443.1, on the reverse strand, counting down.
ATTTCATGGGGGTCCATGTTGGTAATGGTAGTGCTAATGGCTGGTACGAATTTCGCCAGGATGGTAACGCGTTTGCCAATGGCGGATGGCACAGCAGTTCTGATGCCCGCATGAAAACGGATATCGAAAAAATCGACAATGCGCTGGACAAACTCGGCAGCATCGGCGGTTATACCTATATCAAACAGGGCGTGCCGGAAGCCGGCGTGATTGCCCAGGAAGTGGAGGAAGTACTGCCACAGTCCGTCACACATACCACGCTAACGCTCAATGATGGCAGCATGCTTGAAGATGCTCGTGCCGTTAACATCAACGGTGTGGTGGCCCTGCTGGTTGAAGCGCTCAGAGAAGAGAAACAGGCCAGACAGTCGCTTGAGCGACGTCTGGTAGCGCTTGCAGAACGTGTGGGCCGGGAGGACTGATTCATGGATAAGTATGAATACAATAATGGTGTGAAGCCGGTGTCGGGGTGTTTCCGACTGTCGACAGATGAAAACGGAGCGAGCTGTCGGGTTACCCCTGTCGATGAAAAACAGATAAAGGCAGAACACTATGGCAACTGAACTGAATGGACCGGGACATATTGCCGGGGATTATAAAGGTGGTTCTGGCGCTAATCTTAATGAACAGGGTGACAGTTCAACTCCGGGGGGAAGTAATAATGGCAATTCCGGTAACCATGACCCGAATACGGCCTCCTCATTTGCTGCGGGTAAACAGATTGCTGCCGTAAAAAGCGACCCAAAAGTACGCCAGAAACTGTCGGATTTAATTAAAGGTGCAAAAGCAATTAATCCGAATGCACGCCTTTTTATCAGCGATCTTTCGCAAAACGGCATGTTGACTATCGGAATCGATGGTTTAACGGTTGAGCAAACGTCTTCTCTTGGTCTGAGTGGAATAATTACCATCACCGGCACTGACGGCCCTCATTCCTTTGGCAGTTTTGACACCGGGCATAAAGTCAGGGATTTCGATAGCCGGCCGGATAGCAATAATGGTACTGCAGAAAATCTGGCAGAAAACAAGACTTCACTTGAGACCTATGCCTCTGTCATGCAGGGAGAAATACCCAAGGGATACTGGCTTGATAATGAAAAAATCAAGACTGAAGTCATTGTAACATTCGAAATTAACGGCGGAGGCAAAGGCAACGACCGAACGGGCTACAGAAAAGAAAATGCGGAGGTTAAATCGCTGACTGAAGCATATAAAAACTGGAAGAAAATAAAAGGCCAAATTGCAGAAGAGGCTCGTAAAGCAGAAGAAGCTCGCAAAGCAGAAGAGGCTCGTAAGGCAGAAAAGGCTCGTAAAGTCTTGTTTGCAAAAGCGGGTATCCTGGATGCCCCGGTTTACACGCCGGGGATGGTGAAAGCGGCGAATGTGGCGTTGTCTGCAGAAAGCGCGATGCCGTTAAACCGGGCTCCGGGGATGATACAGCTTTCTGCGGGGGCAGCGGGAGTGCTTCCCTTTAACAGCGAACTGGCAGGATGGGAGGCTGGAGCAATCTGGCGCGGAGTGACAGAACTGGCCAATTCACGGGCTGTTTCTGCTCTGGCTGGAGGCGTCATGGTTGCCATGGCACTCACCGTTATCAGAGCTGCACTTGATATTCCGGAGGCAGGTAAAGGCAGTGATAAAGTTCCCGGACGTGATATCAACATGCTGGCTGTTCAGGCCAGTCTTCTCAACACAGAGAAAGTAAACATCGAACCGGGAATGACAAGTGTTAACCTGCCCGTGAGAGGCTTTATCACCACGGACAGTGACGGGAGACAATCCGTGATGCTGGTGAAAACCGGCACCGGCAGTGTGTCTGCGACGGTGCCGGTACTCAGCGCTGTACGTGATAAGACGACCGGCCTTGATAAAATCACGGTGCCTGCGGTAGCTGGTGCCCCGTCTCGGACCATTCTGGTGAACCCGGTGCCGGTCGGTCCGGCGGCGCCGTCCCATACCGGCAACACTACTCCGGTTCCGGTGACGCCGGTACATACTGGTACGGAGGTGAAACAGGCAGACAGTATCGTCACCACAACGTTCCCGGCTGCGGACCTTCCGGCGTTGCAGGACTTCATCTACTGGCAGCCCGATGCGACCGGAAGCGGTGTTGAACCTATTTATGTGATGCTGAACGACCCATTGGACTCGGGAAGGTTTACGCGCAGACAGCTCCAAAGGAAGTACAAACACGCCATTGATTTTGGTATCAATGATACGAAGATAAACAGTGAAACGTTGACTAAATTCAGGGATATTATTGAATCTCACCTTACTGATAAGGACACCGTCGAAAAGGGTACGTACCGGAGAGATAAGGGATCAAAAGTTTACTTTAATCCCAAAACAATGCGTGCTGTTATTATTCGGGGGAATGGTGATTTTTTATCTGGATGGAAAATAGACCCAATGGAAGAGAATGGTAAAATATATCTAGATACGGGGATTTTATGAGTAGGTTAAAACTAATTGAATTAGGTCGGGATTTTTTAAATAAAAAAATCAGTGCGGATGAGTTTGTATTAAGCATCGTGATAGCAAGAAGGGAATCATATGGAAGCGAAGAGATAAATAAAGATATAAATCATTGTGGAGGAGAGCTATTTACTATTGCAGACTGCTATAACCCTGAATCCGATAGGGAAAATTATGAGCTCGACGAGCAGGGCTTAAGAAAAGAAGTAAAAGCCATCCTGGAAAAGTTTAACCTTCTCTAATTCAATAAATTTTAAAATACAGAATGTTAGAGGTTCAGTACCTGAACCCCTAACATTCACGATGGCTTTGTTGAATAAATCGAATTGTGGGCGGCTGTAACTTCTATGTGGGTTACCTTGCCATTGCCGACAAAATGGACCACGATAGATAGCGCGGTATCCAACAGGTGCCGTTCTTAGGGTTACATTTCGTCCGGTGACGCCGGGCTTGTCCTTGAAACAGAAGTGGATTAAGGAGTAAGAATGAAATCGAACCACCATGCACGTCATCTTCTCGGTCTGAACTATAAACTCTCCCAGCAGAAAAAAGTGGTGCTGGACGGCGAGAGTGAAACCACCATTAACCATGCTCATGCCACCGGGCGCAAACGCCGCGCTGGCTAACTCTTCAGCTGAGTGATGATAAAAACACCGTCCTTTCGTCAGGATGGTGTTTTTTTAACACAATTCCCCCTCTTTGATAGCATCTGCTCTATAATCTGCCCCGCTGCTTTCCCTGCCAGCCCGCACGCTTATCGCCGCGCCCGGTCTGAAGTGAACATCAAGGAGTTAGTGCGATGCAATTCACCCATAAAAAAAACCGTTCTCTGTATATCCCTTACGCTGGCCCCGTTCTGCTCGAATTTCCCCTTCTCAACAAAGGTAGCGCCTTCAGCATGGAAGAGCGCAGCAGCTTTAACCTGCTGGGCTTGCTGCCAGAAGTGGTTGAGACCATCGAAGAGCAAGCTGAACGTGCCTGGATCCAGTACCAGGGATTTAAAACTGAGATCGATAAACACATTTACCTGCGCAACATTCAGGACACCAACGAAACGCTGTTTTACCGCCTGATCGGCAACCATCTCGACGAGATGATGCCGGTTATCTATACCCCGACCGTCGGCGCGGCCTGTGAACGTTTCTCCGAGATCTACCGCCGATCACGTGGGGTTTTCATCTCCTATCAAAACCGCCACAACCTTGACGACATCCTGCAAAACGTCCCGAACCACAACGTCAAAGTTATCGTCGTTACCGACGGTGAACGTATTCTCGGTCTTGGTGACCAGGGTATCGGCGGGATGGGGATCCCGATTGGCAAACTGTCGCTGTATACCACCTGCGGCGGTATCAGCCCGGCCTATACGCTGCCGATCGTGCTGGATGTCGGCACCAACAACCAGCAGTTGCTCGACGATCCGCTGTATATGGGCTGGCGTCATCCGCGTATTACCGACGACGACTATTACCAGTTTGTCGATGACGTGATCCAGGCGATTAAACACCGCTGGCCGGACGTGCTGCTGCAGTTCGAAGATTTCGCGCAGAAGAACGCCATGCCGCTGCTTAACCGCTATCGTAATGAAATTTGCTCATTCAACGATGATATTCAGGGTACCGCTTCGGTTACCGTCGGCACGCTGATTGCCGCCAGCCGCGGCGCGGGAAGCCAGCTGAGCGAACAGAAAATTGTCTTCCTCGGCGCCGGTTCTGCCGGATGCGGTATCGCCGAGCAGATCATCGCACAGATCCAGCGTGAAGGACTCAGCGAAGAAGAAGCACGCCAGCGCGTGTTTATGGTTGACCGTTTCGGCCTGCTGACCGACGCGATGCCTAATCTGCTGCCGTTCCAGAGCAAGCTGGTGCAGAAGCGTGACAACCTGCAGCAGTGGGATACCACCAACGAAGTCCTGTCCCTGCTCGATGTGGTGCGTAACGTCAAACCGAATATTCTGATCGGCGTGTCTGGCCAACCAGGTCTGTTCACCGAAGAGATTATTCGCGAGATGCATAAGCACTGCCCGCGCCCGATCGTGATGCCGCTGTCGAACCCGACTTCGCGGGTGGAAGCGACGCCGCAGAACATCCTGAGCTGGACCGACGGCGAAGCGCTGGTTGCAACCGGCAGCCCGTTTGCGCCGGTGACGCTCAAAGGCAAGCAGTATGTGATTGCTCAGTGCAACAACTCCTATATCTTCCCGGGTATCGGTCTTGGGGTTATTGCCTCTGGCGCTTCCAGAGTCACGGAAGACATGCTGATGGCCGCCAGCGAAACCCTGGCAAAACACTCGCCGCTGGTGAACAACGGCGAAGGCCCGGTGCTGCCGGAGCTGAAAGATATCCAGACCGTTTCGCGCGCCATCGCCTTTTCGGTCGGGAAAGTCGCCCAGGAGCAAGGTGTCGCGGTCAAGACTTCAGCCGAAGCGCTGTTGCAGTCCATCAGCGATAACTTCTGGCTGCCGGAGTACCGCAACTACCGCCGGACCTCGATCTGATTTTGTTAGCTAAGCTTAACGGGCCTGCTTGCAGGCCCTTTTTTTGTGCCCAGCCCCCACCATCTTTTGTTGCTAGCCAAATCCCGGCCAGGGTTCTACACTGCCTGTACCCATTAACCTACTGGATAAAATAAGGAGGACCCTATGCTGTTACGTGAAATATCGACTTTTTCACTGACATTTGGTCATCGTACCCGCTCAAGCGTTATCGATATCGTGCTGCGATAACTTCGGCTTGAGCGAAGACACCAGAGACTAACTCCCTTCCCTCGGGCTTACCGGGTTATCGTCAGCGATGTTTGACGAGGCATTTCTATGCCTGTAACTCTTGAGTAAGTTCACGATGAGTACATTATTTACCGCACAATCCCTGCATGTTGAAACGGCATTCGGGCCGCTTTTCATCGACCTCTCTTTTACGCTGAAAAAAGGCGACCGCATCGGCCTGATGGGCCACAACGGCTGCGGAAAAAGCACCCTGCTACAGGTGCTGGACGGCACATTGGCGCCGAATTCTGGCAGCGTGGCGCTAGCGCACCATTGTCTGCTGGCGCGGGTTGAGCAACATATATCCGCCGATCTGCTGCAACATCCTCTGGTTGAGGTAGTGCTGGCACGCCTGCCCGCCGCCGAACGCGAACGCCAGCGCTGGCAGGCCGAACGTCTGCTGGCGGAGATGGGGTTTGTCGCCGCGGAATTCAGCCAGTGCGCCGCGACGCTTAGCGGCGGTCAGCATACTCGCCTGCTGCTGGCACGGGCATTAATTCAACAACCGGACCTGTTATTGCTGGACGAGCCGGGCAACCATCTCGATCTCCCGACCTTGTTGTGGCTGGAAAGCTTCTTACAAACCTGGCAGGGGAGCTTCGTTGTGGTGTCGCATGATAATCTCTTACTGAATGCTGTAACTAATACCAGTTGGATCCTACGCGACAACACCCTGCACGCCTTCTCCCTGCCCTGTACCGCCGCCCGTCAGGCGCTGGCGGAACGGGATGAAAGTGACGCGCTGCGTCATAAGGCCGAACAACGAGAAATTGACCGCGTCAGCGCTAGCGCCAAACGGCTGGCGACCTGGGGACAGGTCTATGACAACGAAGATCTCTCGCGCAAAGCCAAGCAGATGGAAAAGCAGGTCACCCGCCTGAAAGAAAGCCAGACCGAACTGACCAGCGGCACCCCGTGGCGACTGGCGTTAAACGGCGATGCGCTGCGCGCTGACCGGTTGCTTGAAATCTCGCAGCTCCCGGTCGCTCCGGCCCCTGGCCTGCCTGCCCTGTTCACCGCCGAACACGCGCGCCTGCGCAGCGGCGACCGGGTGGCCATCATGGGGCGTAACGGCGGCGGTAAATCGTCGCTGCTGCGCCTGCTGTGGCGGCAGATGCAGGAGACAGTTGTGGTAGACGGAATCAGCCTGCATCCCCGGCTGAAGCCCGGCTACTATGACCAGTCGTTGCATCAGTTGCCGGATAACGCCACTTTGCTGGAGGCGCTGGAACCTTTTGAACCCGCCGCGGAATCCCGCAAACGGGCGCTGATCGGCGCCGGTTTTGGCTGGAGTCGTCACGGACAAAAGGTTAGTACTCTCAGCGGCGGCGAGCGATCGCGGCTGCTGTTTGTCGGCCTGTCGCTGGCTCGCTACAGTCTGTTGTTGCTGGATGAACCGACCAACCATCTGGATATGGAAGGTAAAGAGGCGCTGGCAGGCTGCCTGCGGGACTATCCCGGCGGCCTGCTGTTGGTCAGTCACGACCGTCAGCTAATCGACCAGAGCTGTAACCGCTTCTGGTTGATTGACGAAAACGGGCTGAGCGAGTGGTACAGCGCGGACGAGATTTACGCGCGTCTGCGCGAGACGACGCGCCAGCCCGTCATGCACGTTGATAGCGCGACGACCCCCGCAGCGCCTGCTGAAGATGAGGACGATCTGCTGGAACAGCTGATTGTTCTGGAGCAACGGCTGGCGGAAGATCTGTCCCGCAAGCCGAAGCACCAGAAGCCCCAGCTTCAGGCGCAATGGCGAGAGGCTATCGCTGCGCTTCATGCCAGACTGCAATAATCCCGCACGACCGCCGGCTAAGGTCACCCCTTAGCCGGCTTTTCCTCACCAACGATTGAGGGGGTTATTCTGCTGAACTGCTGTTCGGTCATCATCATCCCCCACTGATCGCCCTGCCACTCTTTAGACAGCGTAAATCCGAAGGATTCATACAGCTTGCGCGCGGCGTTCAGACCGCTGAAGGTCCACAGCTGCACCCCCGCAAAGGCGTGGCGATCGCAGAAGGCCATCGCCTGCGCCAACAGGCGCCGTCCGACGCCGCTGCCCCGGCAGCTGTCATCAAGGATAAACCAGCGCAGATGGGCCTGGTTATCGCCGAGGTCTTCACCATCGATGGCCACCGAGCCGACAATCGTGCCGTTGTGTATCGCCAACCAGATTTGATTACGCTTGGCGCTAAGCCGTGGGGAAAACTCCGCCAGGCCGCTGGCGACTTTGCCCTCAAAAAAGTGACCAAAATTATAGTTCCGGGCGTAGTACTCGCCATGCATCTGCGCGATACGGCCAATCATCCCGGGATGATAGCCGGTGACGATCTCAATGCGCTTTCCCGTCTCAGGCAGCGGCCGATCGCGGCATTGTGCCAGCGCCTGCGCGTAGGCGTTGAGCCCCTGCGCCACGCTGGCCTGCTGTTCAGCATCGAGATGCGCCAGCGCATCAACCACCCGCATCGCGCCGTATTCGTTGATCCTGACTACCGTTGCCCGGCCCTTGTCCGTTAGCTCAAGCTGCTTATAGCGGGCGTCGTTATCGGCAGTTTTCTCCTCGATTTCCCCCGCCGCCAGTAGCCGCGATAGCATGCGGCTGACGCTCGATTTCTCAAGGCCCAGAATCTGTACCAGCTGCGCGGCAGTCATCGCCCCGTGTCCGGCGATCTCCAGCAGCGTATGGACGGCGGAGGGGGAATACTCGGTTGCTGCGAGAGTGGAATTCATAAAGCCGAGTTCGCGAACCATCAGGCGGGAGGCACGGCGGATATCATTGATCAGCGGTGTATTAGTCATTGGCGTAGTGGCAAGGTGATTTATAGTTGCACAATACAACCATTGTTGATATTGCCCTGTCAACCGGCGTGGCAGGCGGCACCCGGCCCTGCACTGGCGGGATATTCTGGCTTATCGCCAACGAGTCAGGAGAAAAAATGGCCGGAGGTAGTCTTTGCAGATTGAGTGGTTAACAGGCGCCGTCAGACGCCTGTTTTAATCTTATTGCGGTTTTTTGGCTTTCCAGGCATCCCAGGCCTGCTTAATTTCCTGCTTCGCCGCGTCGGCATCATTAAAACCGTTCAGCTCCACTTTTTTGCGGCCATCCGGTAACTGCTTATAGACGCGGAAAAAGGCCTGCAGGCGTTCCTGCTCAATTTTCGGCAGGTCGCTGATGTTTTTGATGTCGTCATAGGTCGGGTCGATTTTGCTGGCCGGGACCGCAATGATCTTATCGTCCTTCTCCCCACCATCGATCATTTTCAGCACGCCGATGGCCCGCAGTTTGATCAGCGTCCCCGGTGCCATCGGTGCGCGGGTGTAGAACACCACGTCCAGCGGATCGCCATCCCCCGCCAGCGACTGGGTCAGTGAACCATAGTTAGCCGGATAGGCTACCGGCATTGACTGGAAACGGTCGGTAATAATAAAACCGGTTTTGGCGTCGGTCTCGTACTTGATAATCCCACCCGTCGGGATCTCAGTGACCGCGTAGAACTCTTCCGGGTTGTTATCCGGCTGTGGAAAATCAAGGATGTTGTCAGCCTGAACGGCAGCAGACAGGAAAAGTGCGGCGCTGAAGATGGTTTTTACCAGATGCATTGTTGTATCACTCTGTCGTTATAAGAAATTTGTCGCTGACAGCGTGCCGATAAGCCATGAAAGAATAATGACACTTGTGTTTCACCATTATTAACAGCCATGCGAGCGGAATATAACCATCTTTTTCACTATCCGTGCTGACAAACTCCACACATTTAACTACCTCACTTGCATTCCTTGCCATATGGGTTAATCCTTAATGAGTATTATTCCTAGGTAATACCACAATTTTTTCCTCAAATTTCAAGGAGTAGATATGAAGGCAGCCGTCGTCACCCACGATCATCAGGTCAATGTAACGGAAAAAACACTGCGCCCTCTGCAACACGGAGAGGCTTTGCTGAAAATGGAGTGCTGTGGCGTGTGCCACACCGACCTGCACGTGAAAAACGGCGATTTTGGCGATACCACCGGGATCATTCTCGGCCATGAAGGGGTCGGGGTGGTTCAGCAGGTAGGCCCAGGCGTCACCTCCCTGAAACCAGGCGACCGTGCCAGCGTGGCATGGTTCTTCGAAGGCTGTGGACACTGTGATTACTGTAACAGCGGCAACGAAACGCTGTGTCGCTCGGTCAAAAATGCCGGTTACAGCGTCGATGGTGGGATGGCCGAAGAGTGCATCGTGACCGCTAACTATGCTGTCAAAGTACCGGACGGGCTGGACTCCGCTGCTGCCAGCAGCATCACCTGTGCCGGGGTTACCACCTATAAAGCGGTGAAAGTGTCCCACATTAAACCGGGCCAATGGATTGCAATCTACGGCCTTGGCGGCCTCGGCAACCTGGCGCTGCAGTATGCGAAAAACGTCTTTAATGCCAAAGTTATCGCCATCGACGTTAACGATGCGCAGCTGGCGCTGGCATCCGAGATGGGCGCAGATCTGACCATCAACTCCCGCAATGAAGATGCGGCGAAGATCATTCAGGAAAAAACCGGTGGCGCACAGGCTGCGGTTGTCACCGCCGTGGCCAAAGCAGCGTTTAACTCCGCCGTTGACGCGGTACGCGCCGGTGGCCGCGTGGTCGCCGTCGGCCTGCCGCCGGAAGCCATGAGCCTGAATATTCCGCGCCTGGTACTGGATGGTATAGAAGTGGTTGGTTCGCTGGTCGGCACCCGTCAGGATCTGACCGAAGCCTTCCAGTTCGCCGCCGAAGGCAAAGTGGTACCGAAAGTGACCCTGCGCCCGCTGGGCGATATCAACGCTATCTTTAAAGAGATGGAACAGGGACAGATTCGCGGCCGTATGGTTATCGACTTCCGCCGCTAATCCTCGCGCCTCTCCCTTCGGGAGAGGCCGTTTTACCCCACAGCGTCGTTCCCATCTCACAGCAGATTTTCCCCCGGCACGGCAAATGCCTTTTCCGCAAATGCTTAGCGCAATTCCTTGGTTCCTTTGTTTTTAGCCGCACCTGATGATGGCAAGACAATAGATAACAAAGGAATTCACCATGCAAAGCCGTGTTCGCCTGCCCGCGTTGGCAGCCCTTATTTTCTCCGCTGCTTTTTCCGCCTGGGGCGCCGATACACCGGTCAAAGGGGGAACATTAGTCTATCTGGAGCAACAGCCACATACCAATCTCTACCCGCCAGCCGGTGGCTTCTACCCCAACGGCGGGATCCTGAACCAGATAACCGATAAGCTGACCTGGCAAAATCCGAAGACCCTGGAAGTCGAACCGTGGATCGCACAAAGCTGGGTCACCAACGCCGACAAAACCGAATATACCTTTACCCTACGCCCCGGCGTGACCTTCTCCGACGGCACGCCGCTGGATGCTAACGCGGTCGCCAAAAATTTCGATACCTACGGCCTCGGCAATAAGGCCCAGCGCCTGCCGGTCTCTGAAGTCATCAACAATTACGACCACAGTGAAGTTATCGATCCGCTGACGGTCAGGTTCTACTTCAAAAAACCGTCACCCGGTTTCCTGCAGGGTACCGCCACTATCGGCTCCGGGCTGGTTTCCCTTAGCACCCTACAGCGCAATTTCGACGAGCTTGGCGATGCGCGCCATATCATTGGATCCGGGCCCTTTGTGGTCAAAGATGAAAAACCGGGCCGCGAACTGACGCTGGTTGCGCGCAAAGATTATCAGTGGGGGCCGAAAAACCTCGCGCAACAAGGGCCAGCCAACCTCGACGGCATCACTATTATCGTCACGCCGGAAGACAGCGTACGTATCGGCGCATTGCTGGCGGGCCAGGCTGGTTTTATCCGTCAGGTTCAGGCCTACGATGAGAAACAGACTACCGATCAGGGCCTGCGGGTGTACGCTGCACCAACCCGCGGGGTTAATGACAGCCTGAGCTTCCGCCCCGATAACCCGCTGGTTTCAGACCTGCGCGTGCGTCAGGCGTTACTGCACGCCACCAACGCCAGACAGGTGGTCGATACCCTGTTCTCTGCTAACTATCCGCAGGCTACCTCGGTACTCGCCAGCACGGCGGCGGGCTACGTTAATCTCAGCGACAAACTGACCTTCGATCAGGCCAAATCCCGACAGCTGCTTGATGACGCTGGCTGGAAACCGGCCGCCGATGGCATCCGGGAGAAAGCGGGCCAGCGCCTGGCGCTGACGGTCTATGAGTCTCTGCCGCAGCCGCAAAACAAAGAGGTGCTACAGCTGATTGCCCAGCAGTGGCGCCAGGTCGGCGTCGCGTTGAGCGTGAAAGCCGGCGACGCCGGCAGTCGGGTTATCGATAATCTTGACCCACTGAAGACCCCGCTGACCGTGTCGGAAGTCGGCCGCGCGGACCCGGACGTGGTGAAAAGCATGTTCTTCCCGGCCAACCGCGACGCCCTGCTGCAACGGGGTGGCTCCAGCGACAAAGTGCAACAGTTCCGTGACGATAAGCTCAACGATCTGCTGAGCGCCATTTCCGCCGAAGTCGATACGCCAAAACGGCTACAGCTGACCGGAGATGCCCAACGCTATCTGTTGGATAACGCCTACGTGATCCCAATCTTTGAAGAGCCGCAGGTCTTTGCCGGTGCGCCCTGGGTACAAGGTGTCAGTTTCGAAGCCGTAGGTCGCCCGTCGTTCTATGGCGCGTGGCTGGAAAAGCACTAAGGAGCCGCGAATGAGCAACCATCTCCTGCGGCGTCTCGGCTCCGGTTTACTGGTGCTATGGGCGGCGTTTACCCTCTCCTTCGTGCTGCTGCAGGTGCTGCCGGGTGACGCGGTGCTGATCAAGTTCCAGAATCCGGATCTCGGTCTCAGCCCGTCACAAATCGCCGAAATGCGCATGGCCTACGGGGCCGACAGCCCGCTCTGGACCCAGTATTTTCACACCTTAACGGCGATGTTGCAGGGGGATTTCGGCTATTCGTTACAGGCGGGGATCGCGGTCAGCACGCTGCTTGCCAGCAACCTGCCGGATACGCTGAGCCTGGCGGTCCCGGCGTTTATCCTCGCTATCGCGCTGGCATTTAGTCTGGCCTTTGCCGCCCGCCTGCCGGGCCTGCGCTGGCTGAGCAATGCCCTGCAATCCTTACCGGTGCTGTTTATCTCGCTGCCGACCTTTTGGTTAGGCATCGCGCTGATTCAGCTCTTCTCCTTCCAGCTGCGTTGGATCCCGGTGATCAACCCGGGGCCGTTGCAGGGGTTGATTCTGCCCGTTATCGCCGTCGCGGTGCCCATTTCCGCCCCGCTGGCGCAGATCCTGATGCGCAGTATGGATCAGGTAGCCGCCCTGCCGTTTGTCGCCGTCGCCCGCGCCAAAGGAATGAGCGAAACCGCCGTCCTGTGGCGACATGTCACCGGCAACGCCCTGCTGCCGGTGTTAAATATTGCCGGATTGCTGCTGGGGGAGCTGATTGCCGGCGCCTTAATCACCGAAACCGTATTTGGTCGCGGCGGCCTCGGTCAACTGACCCAGCAGGCGGTCAACAATCAGGATATTGCCGTGTTACAGGCGGTGGTGATGATTTCCGCCCTCGCTTTTGTGTTGATTAACCTGCTGGTGGATCTGCTGATGCCGCTGCTCGATCCTCGTCTGAACACCGTTACCGGAGGGGTGATATGAGCCTTGTTGATTACGCCACTGCCGCCCGTCGACGGGCGCCTCACCGCCAGCCTCTTCGCTGGCGTCCGGGATTATGGCTGGCCTGGAGCGTGATGATCCTCGCGTTGTTGATGGCGCTGGCACCACAGTGGTTCAGCACCGGAAATCCGCTGGAGGGTATCGCTGGCGCCCAGCGCCTGCCACCGCAGGCGGCGCACTGGCTGGGCACTGACCAGCTCGGGCGTGATCTGTGGACGCGAATTGTCTACGGCGCGGTGCATTCCCTTTCCGCGGCGCTGGCGGCGGTCGCCATTGGGCTGCTGATCGGCACGACCCTCGGCACCCTGGCCGGCGCTGTGGCCGGACGCGTCGAATCGCTGGTGATGCGCCTGGTAGACGTGCTGTTGGCAATCCCATCGCTGCTGCTGTCATTAACGGTGATCATTCTGCTCGGCTTCGGTACCGTAAACGCAGCGGTGGCCGTCGGGATCGCTAGCGTGGCCAGTTTTGCCCGTCTGGCGCGCGCGGAAGTGGTCCGCGTGCGCCACAGCGACTACGTCGAAGCAGCATTCGGTAGCGGCGGCACCTTCTTCGCCGTCTTCTGGCGGCATATTTTGCCCAATTCCCTGACCGCCGTGCTGGCCTTCGCGACCCTGCAGTTTGGTCAGGCGATCCTCGCCCTCTCCACCCTGAGTTTTCTCGGCTACGGCACGCCACCGCCGGTGCCGGAATGGGGCCTGCTGATTGCCGAAGGACGGAACTATCTGTCAACCGCCTGGTGGCTGACCACCTTCCCCGGGGTGGCGGTGATTGCCGTGGTACTGGCGGCAAACCGTATCAGCCGTCAATTCACCGGAGAACGCTCATGACCGTATTACGCGTGGAAAATCTGCGCATCAGCTACCGTTCGCACCAGCGCTGGCAGGAAGTGGTGCATAACGTCAGCTTCACCCTCAACCCCGGCGAAATGCTGGCCCTGGTCGGTGAATCCGGTTCCGGTAAAACCACCACCGCCCAGGCGATTATCGGCCTGCTGGCAGACAACGCCCGGCGCGACAGCGGGCGCATTGAGATCAACGGCGAGGATATCAGCCGCTGGTCAGGCAAGCGGCTCGATAGCCTGCGCGGCGCGCGCATCAGCCTGATCCCGCAGGACCCCGGTAATGCCCTGAATCCGGTACAAACCATCGGGACACAGGTCGCTGAAATTCTGAGTCTGCATCAGAAAGCCAGCGCCGCCGAGCGCAAACAGCAGGTGCTGGCGCTGTTAACGAAAGTTGGCCTCAGTCACCCCGAACAGCGCTTCAATCAGTATCCACACCAGCTCTCCGGCGGCATGAAGCAACGGGTGTTAATCGCTATCGCCGTGGCCCTTAAGCCGGATTTGATTATTGCCGATGAACCGACCAGCGCCCTGGATGTGACCGTACAAAAGCGCATTCTCGACCTGCTTGATGCCCTGCGCCGGGAGTCCGGGACGGCGGTGCTGTTTGTCACCCACGATCTGGCGCTGGCGGCCCAGCGCGCCGACCGACTGCTGGTCTTTCGCCACGGGGAAATTCAGGAACAAGGTCTGACGGCGGATGTGGTGCGCACCCCGCAGCACGCCTACACTCGCCAGCTGTTGAGCGATCTGCAGGGCGAACGGCTGACCACCGGCGCGAAGGGCCGCCATACGCTGGGCACCCCGGCGATCCGCGCCGTCGATATCAGTAAGCGTTTTGCGCTCGGGAACGGACAGCTGCAGGCGCTGGACGCGGTCAGCTTCGTGGTCACACGCGGAACGACTCACGCCCTGGTAGGCGAATCCGGTTCCGGCAAAACCACGCTGGCGCGGATCCTGCTGGGTTTTGAGCGCGCCGACAGCGGTCACATCGCCATTGACGGGATTGACGCCGGTCATTTAAGCCGCGAGGCGCAGCGTCAGCTACGACGCAAAATTCAGTTTGTCTATCAGAACCCATTCGCCTCGCTCGACCCGCGCCAGACGCTGTTTGCGATTATCGAAGAACCGCTGAAGAATTTTGAGCCGCTGCCGCCGGCGCTTCGCCGCGCCCGGGTCGAGGCGGTTGCCGCCCGGGTTGCGCTGGCTCCGGAACTGCTGACGCGAACCGCCCGCGAACTCTCCGGCGGCCAGCGCCAGCGGGTGGCCATTGCCCGTGCGCTGGTGCTGGAGCCGACGATTCTGGTCCTTGATGAAGCCACGTCGGCGCTGGACGTCACGGTGCAGGCGCAAATCCTCGCCCTGCTTCAGCAATTACAACAGCAACTGGGGCTGAGCTACCTGTTTATTACCCACGACCTGGCGACGGTACGCCGCATCGCCCAGAGCGTCACGGTGCTACGCGCCGGTCAGGTGGTGGAGTCCGGCGAGGTCAACCGCCTGTTCAACCAGCCCCAGCACGACTATACCCGCGAGCTCATCGCCGCCATTCCACACGTATCCACCCTCAGCAAGGAGATCGCATGACGCGTAAACGCCTGGGTTTTTTCACCCGCCTGCTGGACCATGCCACCCCGCAAGCACGCTACCGGCTGGCAAGCGAGCAGATCCGTCACGCCGAGCGCCTCGGTTTTGACAGCGCGTGGGTGGCGCAGCACCACTTCCACGAACAGGAAGGCGGCCTGCCTTCACCGCTGGTTTTTCTCGCCCATGTTGCAGCACAGACCGAACGGATCCGTCTTGGAACCGCCATTATTACGCTACCGATGGAAAATGCGCTGCGGGTCGCCGAGGACGCGGCGGTGCTGGATTTATTAGCCGACGGGCGCCTTGAAATTGGTTTCGGTTCCGGCGGTACGCCAACCTCATTTCTGCCATTTGGCTTAACCAGCGAACAACGCGGGGCGGCCTTTGCCGATAACCTGCATCAGATCCACAGCGCCTGGCGCGGCGATTCTCTCGCCCATCCCGATAATCATCTCTATCCGCCAGCGCCACAGCTGGCACAACGGATCTGGATAGCCACCTTTTCCATAGACGGTGCCGTTCGCGCCGGCCAGGCCGGTCACGGTTTAATGCTTTCCCGGACCCAGCCGCGCCCGCCCGGACAGCCGGACTTAACGTTGGATGCGATCCAGAATCCGCTGATCGATGCCTATCTTGCGGCGCTGCCCGCCGGTATCGCCCCGCGGATCCTCGCCTCGCGCACCGCCTTTGTGGCCGACAGCCAGGACTACGCCCTGCAGGTCGCCGAACCGGGGTTGCGCCAGCAGGCGGCGGCCCATCGCGCCGCCGGCCATCAGGTAATCGGTGACACTGTCACAGAGCATCTGTCACAATTCGACGCCCACGTCGGTGATGTCGACCATGTTCAGGCATCGCTGGCACAGGACAGTGTCCTGGCTCGCGTCACCGATATTTCGTTCCAGGTGCACTCCGTTGAGCCATCGCACCGCGACACCCTGCGTTCCATTGAGCTGATCGCTCAGCATATCGCCCCGCAACTAAGGTAGGAGTCACCATGACACTGAGTCAGGATATTTTGGCCGAACTGGCAGAGATCGCCCCGCATTCCCCATTAGCCGAGGCCCGGGCCGTGCGCGATGCCGCAACCCGCCACGCTCAGGGCAGCTATGAAGTGTTGTTCAGCCAGCAGGACGAGGACTTTGCCCCGGATGAGCGTTTCGCCATCGCTGCCAAAGTGGCGAAGCTGCATCAGGCCGACGCGTTGGCCGCCCACTATGCCGGGTTTGGCCTCGCCGACCCCACCTCGGCGCGGCTGACGCCGGCGCTGGCATTCGCCCGCCTGTTAACCTTCACGCCGGTGGAAGCCACGCCTGCGGCGCTACAGGTGCTAACCCGCGCCGGCTGGACCCCGCGTGGCATCGTCACCCTCGCCCAGTTGATTGCTTTCGTCAGTTTCCAGAGCCGGCTACTTAACGGTCTGCGCTTGCTGAACGGCAAAACCAGTGTCAGTGCAGAGACCCCAGTAGCCGCCGGTTTCTGGCACACCACGCCACACACGGTCAGCGGCAAACCGGCACCGGTGCGTTTCACCCGCGAGGAACTTAACTGGGAACCCTGGCTGGACGCCAAACCGCTGGCGGAGTTCAGCGATGCCGAGCAGCAGACGCTGGCGAAATTTGGCCACTCGGACTCCCCTTATTTCCGCCTGCTGGCGCGCAATCAGCCGGTGCTGGAGCAACGTACCCTGACCGACAAAGGTATCTTCTATACCCCAGGCGGCCTGCCGCGCGCGGAACGAGAGCTGGCCGCTACGGTCGCCAGTAAGGTGAACGGCTGTATTTATTGCGCGTCGGTACATGCCCGCAAGGCGGCGCAGTTGGCAAAAGAGGAGACGGCGATTGACACTTTGCTGGCGGTGACGCCGGGGGAACGGTTGAGCGACGGTCAGTCGCCGCGCTGGCAGGCGCAAATCGAATTTGCTGCCGCCCTGTCCGTGACGCCACCGGCCCTGAGCGCTGCGCATCTTCAGGGGCTGGAGCAGCAAGGTCTGGACACCCTGGCTCAGCTGGATGTGCTGCAATCGGCGGCGTTTTTCGCCTGGGCCAACCGGTTGATGCTGACCCTCGGCGAACCGTGGAAAACGGCTTAACCTACCGCGCCCGCCGCAAGGCGTACCCGCTGGTAGCGGGCGTAAATCAGCAACGAGGTCATCGCCAGGAATGACAGCAAGGCCGCCGGGAGCGTCACCGCGTTCCAGCCATAGCCATAGGTGATCATTATCCCGCCGCAGAATGCACCGATGGCGCTACCGAGATTAAAGGCGATTTGCCCACCGGCGGCGCCGAGCATTTCGCCGCCGCGCGCGTTTTGCAGCAGCAAGATTTGCAGCGGTGCGGCCAGCGCAAACAGCCCGGCGCAGCACAGAAAGGCCAACAGCAGCGAGGCGGTTTTCACGCCGCCGAACAGGAAGATCAGCAACAGCAGTAGGACAATACCGCCGTCGGTGACGGTGGCAATCTGCAGTGGACTGAAGCGGCCGGATATTTTACCACTCAGCAGGTTGCCGATAACCATCCCCAACCCCACCAGCATCATGATGGCGATCATCGCGTTTTCAGAGAACCCCGCGACGTTGATCATAAACGGTTTGATATAGCTGAACCACGCGAATACCCCGGCGTTACCGAACATGGTTGCGGCAAAGATCAGCCACGGTGCCGGTGATTTAAGAAAATGAAATTGTTCCCGCAACCGTGCCGTCGAGCGGTCGAAAATAGTCGGAACCCACCAGAGGATCGACACCAGCACCGCCACGTTAAACAGAGCAATGGCCATAAACGTATAGCGCCAGCTGAACTGATGCCCGAGCCAGGTACCAGCGGGCACGCCGATCAGGTTGGCAACCGTCATCCCGGCAATCATCCCGGCAACCGCCGCGGTCACTTTACCCGGCGGCGCGACCTTCGACAGAATAATCGCCCCGACGCCAAAAAAGGCGCCGTGCGGGAAGCCCGACACCAGACGGCCCAGTGCCAGCATCGGATAGCTGGAAGAGAAGGTAAACAGAGTATTGCCGATAATGCAGAGCGCGGCGAGGAACAGCATGACCGACTTTAAGGAGTAACGGCTGGAAAACAACGCCATCACCGGGGCGCCAATAACCACGCCAAACGCATAATACGAAATCATATTCCCGGCGGCGGGAATCGAGATCCCGACATCATGGGCAATTTCTGGCAGCACGCCCATAATGCCAAATTCCGCCATCCCCAGGCCAAAGGTGCCCAGCGCCAGCGAAAAAATCGTCTTTTTCATTCAGGTCATCACATGTTTTTGGATTTGCGACCGGCATTATTGACCATCGCGTAGTGGCAGACCAGACAAAAACACGTAGTGACCCGATTGTCCATCAAATGGCCCAATCCCTGCATGCACGCAGTGGCCCGTAAAGGTCGTTCGGTGAGGAAATAAGGCGGGGAAGCAGACCAGGCAGCCGTATCGCCGAAGCCATACGGCTGAACTCAATTAATCGGAGGCTTTGCCGATCATCCCGCCGGCACCGGCGCCCAGCGCAGCGCCTTTCAGCGCACTGTTGCCGGTTACCACTGCGGCACCCGCACCAACCGCCGCCCCGATGGCTCCACCGGTACGCGCCGCTTTGCCTTTGTCGCCGTGCTCGGTCATCGCACCGACGCCGCCGCCGACCACCGCCCCCTGCAGCGTCGAACGCACGCTTTTACCGGTTAATGCCCCGACGGCGGCACCGGCTGCGGCGCCACCGGCCGTTTTGTCCATAGCGCTGGCGGAAAAGACCAGTGCACAACCCAGAAAAATAGCCATACCTTGTGCTGATTTCATCAGTCAGTTCCTTATTAGTGTGGTCCACAATCAATACGTCATGCTCACGGTATGCGCCGACCAGACCAATAAAAAGCACTAACTTGTCCAATTCTGGACTTTCACACCTGCCGTTGTGGGTCCGGCATGCAGGCTAAGCTGCGGAAATCTAATAAAGTCCGCGCAAATCGCCGTTGCTGTTTACACTTTACACAACACCTGTCCCATTCCCTCACCTGATGGAGCGATAACCATGGGAAACAAAAAGAAGACCGAAGGCGTTGCCGGCGCCAGCAACATGAAACCTCTCGACGACAAAACCTATGAAAAGGCGCTGCGGAAACTTCACGTTGAGCTGGTTAAACTGCAGCAATGGGTGGTCAGCCAGGGCCTCAAGGTTTGTATCGTCTTTGAAGGCCGTGACGGCGCCGGAAAAGGCGGCACCATTAAGGCCATCACCGAACGGGTTAGCCCGCGTGTGTTTCGGGTGGTGGCGCTCCCGGCACCGACGGACAAAGAAAAAACCCAGCTCTATTTTCAACGCTATATTCCGCACCTGCCGGCCGCCGGGGAAATCGTGATTTTCGACCGCAGTTGGTACAACCGGGCGGGCGTCGAACGCGTGATGGGCTTTTGTACCGACGATGAAGTGGAGAAGTTTCTGCAGGGCGCGCCGCTGGTAGAACGCTCGATGGTGGAATCGGGGATTATCCTGCTGAAATACTGGCTGGAGGTGACCCCGGAAGAGCAGGAGCGCAGGCTACGGGATCGCATCAATGATGGGCGTAAAATCTGGAAGCTGTCGCCGATGGATATCAAGTCGTTTAACCGCTGGGATGAGTACACCCTCGCCCGGGATGCGATGTTTGCCGCCACCGACACCGCCTGGGCGCCGTGGTTTGTCGCCCGCTCGGAAGAGAAAAAACGCGTCCGGCTGAATATCATTATCCATCTGCTGTCGCACATTCCCTACAAGAGCATGCATCCGGAACCGGTCAAATTGCCGAAACGCAAAATCGGCAAAGTGAAAACCGCCGACTATCCGTTCCGTTTTATTCGCGAGGATTTTTGACGGCTCCCGCGACGGTGTCCCGCCTCAAGGTTAACGCCTGAGGCGGAACGCGCGGCGTGAAGGCCAAAAGATAACGATCAGGAACGCCGGGAGGCGCTCCCTTCACTGCTCTCTTTTTTCGCTTCCAGACGTTCGACGTCACGGTACCAGCGCGGGTGGTGCTTCTGCGCCCAGCGGCGGCTCACCTTCCCTTCAACCATTCCCTTAATTGACCCTTTGACCCAGAACGCCATATACATATGGATCAGGATGGCGTGAATCAAAATAATCGCCGAGGTCGCATGGATCAGCAGGCAGTAGCGGATCAATTGGATCGGGAAATACGAGGCAAAGTAGGGCCGCCAGATAATCACCCCGGTCACCAGCAGCACGAAAATCATGCTCATGATGGTCCAGAACATCATCTTCTGCCCGGCGTTATATTTGCCTACGCGGGCCACCTTATGCTCATTGCCCTTCAGTACCTCGACGATACCCTTGAGCCACGGGATATCCTGCTTGTCTGGAATGTTATGCTGCACAAAGCGCACGAACATCAGCATCAGCGCCAGGAAGATCGCCACCCCGAAGAAAGGATGCAAAATGCGCCCCATCTGCGGCGTCCCGAAGGTTTCCGTCAGCCACTGTAGCGTCGGGAAAAAGAACGAAATTCCCGACAGCGCTACCAGAAAGAAGCAGATCACCACCGTCCAGTGACAGGCGCGGTCGATAAATTTCGTGCGCACTATCATTTTCGATTTATGCATCATGTTCCTCCTCATCGTCGTCCACTTCCTTGTTGGGGCCGATGCCGATGTAGTGGTAGATAAGCCCGGCGAAGGTGGCAATAAAGCCCGCCGCCGACAGCGGCTTAAGCGCCCCTTTCCACAGGTTAATGCTGGTATCAATCTGCGTGTCTTTCGGCAGGTTGTGGTACAGCTCCGGCTGGTCGGCGTGGTGCAGCACATACATTACGTGGGTACCGCCCACCCCAGGCGGGTTGTACAGCCCCGCCTGCAAATAGCCGCGTTTTTTAAGCTTGTCGACCCGCGCCTGCGCCACCTCCAGCATCTCTTTCTTGCTGCCGAAATGAATAGCGCCGGTCGGGCAGGTTTTCACGCAGGCCGGCTCCTGACCGACGCTGACGCGATCCACGCAGAGGGTGCATTTATAGACCCGGTTATCGGCCTTATTCAGGCGCGGCACGTTGAACGGACAGCCGGCAATGCAGTAGCCGCAGCCGATACAGTTATCCTGCTGAAAATCGACAATGCCGTTGGCGTATTGCACGATTGCCCCGGCGGACGGACAAGCTTTCAGGCAGCCGGGATCCTCGCAGTGCATGCAACCGTCTTTGCGGATCAGCCACTCCAGCTTGCCGTTCTGCTCGGTTTCGCTAAAGCGCATCACCGTCCAGGATTTGGCGCTCAGATCGGCGGGGTTATCGTACACCCCGACGCAGTGCCCCACTTCGTCGCGGATATCGTTCCACTCCGAGCAGGCCACCTGGCAGGCTTTACAGCCCACGCAGGAGGTCACATCGATAAGCTTGGCCACTTCCGCCTTATCGTCCCGCACACGAGGCGCGGGCGTTATCGGGTTGGTGGCGGAGCGTTTGAGAATGTCTTGTGTTTCCATCGCCATAAAGTCGCTCCTTACGCTTTCTCGATGTTGACCAGGAACGCCTTATACTCCGGCGTCTGCGAGTTGGCATCGCCGACGTTTGGCGTCAGGGTATTGGCGATATAGCCTTTTTGCGCCACCCCTTCATAACCCCAGTGCAGCGGGATGCCGACGGTTTCGACCTCCTGACCGTGGACCTGCAACGTCCGCAGACGCCGGGTCACCACCGCTACCGCGCGAATAAAACCACGCTGGCTGCTGACCGTCACACGATCGCCGTTGGCAATCCCCTTCGCTTTCGCCAGGCCTTCGCTGATTTCCACGAACTGCTGCGGCTGGGCAATTGCATTGAGCCGTGCATGCTTGGTCCAGGTGTGGAAGTGCTCGGTCAGGCGATAGGTGGTCCCGACGTACGGGAAGCGATCCTTCTTGCCTAAACGGCGGGCATCTTCCTCGTACAGACGCACCACCGGACTGGAGACCACCTGCGGATGCAGCGGGTTGGTACCCAGCGGCGTCTCCATCGGCTCGTAGTGTTCCGGGAACGGCCCTTCGGCCAGTTTATCGAGAGCAAACAGACGCCCCAGCCCTTCCGGCTGCATGATAAACGGCCCGGTGTTGCTGCCCGGCGCGGCGTTATTGAAGTCCGGAATATCGTTGCCGCTCCAGCGGCTGCCGTCCCACTGGATCAGCATCCGTTTGGCGTCCCACGGCTTGCCGTTGATATCCGCCGAGGCGCGGTTATACAGCACCCGACGATTGAGCGGCCAGGCCCAGGCCCAGCCCAGGGTATTGCCCAGTCCCGACGGGTCGGCGTTATCGCGGTTCGCCATCTGGTTGCCCTGCGCCGTCCAGCTGCCGCTGTAAATCCAGCACGACGACGCGGTAGTGCCGTCATCCCGCAGTAGCGCGAAGCTGTTCAGCAACTGGCCTTTTTTCGCCAACAGCGTGCCGTTGCCGTCGTAAAGGTCTGCCAGGGCGTAACCGTTGTTCTCTTTCGCCACCTCTTCCGATTGCGGATGTTCGGGTTGATGGTAGTTCCAGCTCATCTTCAGCAGCGGTTCGGCGCCTTTGCCGCCTTCACGGCGATACATCTCGCGCAGACGGTGGTAAATACCAGCCAGAATCTCGCCGTCGTTGCGTGCTTCGCCCGGCGCATCCTGACCTTTCCAGTGCCACTGTAGCCAGCGACCGGAGTTGGCAATCGAGCCGTCCTCTTCGGCAAAACAAGTAGAAGGTAGACGGAACACTTCGGTCTGAATCGCCGCCGTGTCCACATCGTTCATCTCACCGTGGTTCTGCCAGAAGGTGGAGGTTTCGGTCACCAGCGGGTCGATAACCACCATGTACTTCAGCTTGCTGAGGCTGCGCACGACCTTGTTTTTGTCCGGGAACGAGGCCACCGGATTAAAGCCCTGGCAGATATATCCCGACACGTCGCCGTTATCCATCATGTTGAAGTACTTGATAACGTCGTAGGCCTGGTCCCATTTCGGCAACCAATTAAAGCCCCAGTCGTTGTCTTTCTGCGCCGCATCGCCGTAGAACGATTTCATCAGACTGACCGCAAACTTCGGATAGTTGCTCCAGTAGTTCACCTGATCGGCCCGGGTTGCGGTGGGGGTATTGGCCGTCAGCCAGCTGTGCAGATCGGTCTGTTTTTCCGACGGCAGCGTCAGGTAACCCGGCAGGCTGGTCGACAGCAGACCGAGATCGGTTAAGCCCTGAATATTGGAGTGTCCGCGCAGGGCGTTGACGCCGCCCCCCGCCATCCCCATGTTGCCTAACAGCAGCTGGATCATCGCCATGGTGCGGATGTTCTGCGCCCCGACGGTATGCTGCGTCCAGCCAAGGGCATACAGGAAGGTGGTGGTCCGGTCCGCCGCACTGGTGGAGGCCAGTACTTCGCACACTTTAAGGAAATCGGCTTTTGGCGTGCCGCAGATGTTTTCCACCACCTCTGGCGTGTAGCGGGAAACGTGCGTTTTCAGCAGGTTCCACACGCAGCGTGGATGGGTCAGGGTGTCATCGCGTCTGGCATAGCCGTTTTCATCGAACTGATAGTTCCATGAGGCTTTGTCGTACTGGCGTTTTTCCGCGTCATAGCCGCTGAACAGGCCATCGTCGAAGGCAAAATCATCGCGCACCAGCAGGCTGGCGTTGGTGTAATGTCTGACGTACTCGGCATTGATGGCGTTATTTTCAATCAGGTACAGCAACACCCCCGACAGGAAGGTAATGTCGGTACCGGAGCGAATCGGCGCATAGATATCGGCGACCGAAGCCGTGCGGGTAAAGCGCGGGTCGACGACGATAAGCGTGGCATCGTTATTGTTCTTCGCTTCCATCGCCCAGCGGAATCCTACCGGATGGGCTTCAGCGGCGTTGCCGCCCATCACCATCACGACGTTAGCGTTTTTGATATCAACCCAGTGGTTGGTCATCGCACCGCGACCAAATGTTGGAGCAAGACTTGCTACCGTTGGTCCGTGTCAGACGCGCGCCTGGTTGTCTACCGCCAGCATGCCGAGCGAGCGCACAAACTTCTGCGTCAGCATGCCGGTTTCATTACTGGCTGCCGAGGCGCACAGCATCCCGGTAGACAGCCAGCGGTTGACCGTCACGCCCTGCTCGTTTTTCTCAACAAAGTGGGCGTCGCGATCGTCCTTCATCAATTTTGCGATGCGATCGAAAGCTTCATTCCACGAAATACGCTGCCATTTATCTGAGCCAGGTGCGCGGTATTGCGGATAACGCAGACGGTTTTCACTGTGCACGTAATCGAGCAGCCCCGCGCCTTTCGGACAGAGCGCCCCCCGGCTGACCGGATGGTCCGGGTCCCCTTCGATATGGTAAATCGCTTCTTTGGCGTTCTTCGCGCCGTCGCCCAGGCTATACATTAATAGCCCGCAGCCCACGGAGCAGTATGTGCAGGTGTTGCGGATCTCTTTGGCACGCAATAATTTATAATTTCGCGCCTGAGCCAGTGCCATTTTGGGTGCAAAGCCCAGCGCGGCAGCAGTGGTTCCGGCCATACCGCCTGCGCAGATTTTGAAAAACCTTCTGCGGCTGACGTCCATTGGTTTTCTCCCTTCAGAATGCATATTTATCGCCAGGGAAATTAACAGCAATGTCGGCGTTTTTTTTGCGTCAAATCAATGTCGAAAAGCGACGCCCCCTTAATAGTCAGGGGCGTCGGAGTTGCTTACTCCCTAGGTATTACGCCGAATGGAAAATAGGGACCACCGCGAATAAAAAAATGTTATAAATCGACTCTTGATAAATATTGCTGTCTGGTTGGACATGGAAAAGAAAAAAGCAACGCTGATCGGCCTGGCCGCCATTGTGCTATGGAGCACAATGGTCGGTTTAATTCGTGGGGTCAGCGAAGGGTTAGGCCCGGTGGGCGGTGCAGCAATGATTTATACGCTAAGCGGATTATTGTTGCTGGTGACCGTCGGTTTTCCCCGACTGCGGCAGATCCCGCGCCCCTATCTGCTGGCTGGTAGCGTGCTGTTCGTCAGCTATGAGCTGTGTCTGGCACTGTCACTGGGCTTTGCCGGCAGCCGCCAGCAGGCCATTGAAGTGGGCATGGTGAATTATCTCTGGCCCAGCCTGACCATTTTATTTGCCATTTTGTTTAATCGCCAAAAAACAAACTGGCTGATTATTCCCGGCTTGCTGCTGGCGCTACTTGGGGTTGTCTGGGTATTAGGCGGTGAGCACGGCCTGAATGTTGATGAAATTTCCCGCAACGTGATTTCCAGCCCCCTGAGCTATATTCTGGCGTTTATTGGCGCCTTTATCTGGGCGACCTATTGCACGGTCACCGCCAAATATGCGAAAGGTCACAACGGCATTACCCTGTTTGTCTTATTAACCGCCCTGACCCTGTGGCTGAAATTTCTGTTCAGCGATCAACCGCCGATGCTGTTCAGCTGGCCTGTGGTGATTAAGCTGGTGATGTGTGCCGTGGCGTTAGGCTTCGGCTATGCCGCCTGGAATGTCGGGATCCTCAATGGCAACGTCAGCCTGCTGGCCGCCGCCTCCTACTTCACGCCGGTGCTCTCGTCGGCGCTGGCGGCGGTGCTGCTCAGCGCGGCGTTATCCTGGTCATTCTGGCAAGGGGCCGGCATGGTCTGCGCCGGCTCCCTGCTCTGCTGGTCCGCCACCCGGCGCTAGCCGAGGTCGCCGCCGGCCACCGGAAGCGTCACGCCGGTGATATAGCTGGCCTCATCGCTGGCGAGAAACAGGATGGCGTTAGCCTGTTCCGCCAGCGTTCCGTAGCGATGCATCAGGCTGCTGTCGACGGTCTGATCGACCACCTGCTGATACCATACCTGCTCCTGCGCCGTCGGCGTTTCACTGTTGCGCGGCGTCATCCGCGCCGGGGCATCGGTACCGCCCGGCGCCACGGCGTTGATACGGATCCCGCTGCGGCTGTACTCCATAGCAATGGATCGGGTCAGCGCGTTCACGCCACCTTTCGCCGCGGAGTATGGCACCCGGTTAACCCCGGCCGTGGCCACAGACGACACGTTGACGATGCTGCCTTTCCCCTGTTTTAGCATCCACGGTAGCGCAGCCCGACAGCCCCACAGCGTGGGAAACAGCGAACGACGAATCTCTTTTTCGATCTGTTCCGGCTGATACTCGGCGAACGGTCGCGCCCAAATCGTGCCGCCGATGTTGTTGATCACCACATCGAGGCGACCGAAATGGGCGACACCGCTGGCAAAGGCCTGCTCGGTGCTCTCCCACTGCTCAAGGTCTGCTTCAAGGGCCAGCACCTCGCTGCCCTGCTGTGCCAGCGTGGCAGCCAGCTCGTGGACATAGCCCGAACGGTCAATCAGCAACAATTTCGCCCCTTCGCGAGCGGCCTGCTCGGCGGTCTGACGCCCGATACCCTGCGCGGCGCCGGTGATCGCCACCACTTTATCTTGAAAACGCATATCCACTCCTTATGCCGCCGCACTCTGGCTGGCGTTAAATTTCTCGTACCAGAAACCGGCAGGGTTAATCCCTCGTTCACGCAGCGCGGTGGACACCGCGTTAACCATCGGCGGCGGGCCACACAGGTAAATATCCACATCGCCGTCGTTGAGGATCGCCTCATCAAGGTGCTCGGTGACGAAGCCACGCTGCGGGCAGGCGCTGTGCTCATCGGCCACTACCGGCAGCCAACGGTAGCCCGGAAGCTGGCCGACAAACGCCTCCAGCGCTTCGATTTTCACCAGGTCACAGTCCCGGGTCACGCCGTACAGCAGCGTCACCGGGCGGGTGTTGCCTTGCAGCGCCAGGGTGTGCAGCATTGACAGCAGCGGCGCCAGGCCGGTACCGCCCGCCAGCAGCAGCAGCGGACGCTCGCCGTTGCGCAGGTAGAAACTGCCCATCGGGCCGCTCAGGGTCAGGCGATCGCCCGGCTGTGCCTTTTGGGTCAGCCACTGGCTCATCATGCCGCCGGGCACATTACGGATCAGGAAGCGCCCTTCGCGCTCGCCGGCCAGCGAACTGAAGGAATAGGCGCGGCTGTGGGGGGTTCCCGGCACCTGAATCGATACGTATTGCCCCGGTAAAAAGGCCAGCGCCTCGTCCAGGTTCACCACCAATTCAATGGCGGTATCCGATAGTAGCGTGACCTCTACGACCTCTGCGCCAATGCTGGTCAGGGCGGTTTTGCACTGCGCCGCCGCCACCGGGACATCAATGATGCAGTCGCTGGTGGGCACCATCTGGCAGGTCAGCACCTGACGAGCATCGGCCTCGTCCTCGCTCAGCGCCTCCTCCAGATAGTCATCGCCCATGCCGTACTCGCCGCTGGCGCAGTGACATTTACAGGTGCCGCAGACCCCGTCGGAGCAGTCCATCGGCAGATTGACCTTCTGACGATAGGCGGCATCCAGCACCTTTTCCCCGGCATTGCAGTGGATAAAGCGGGTGATGCCATCTTCAAAATTGAGTGCGATAGTAAACATAACCACCTCTTAAATATGATAAACGTCAATCACCTGGCGAATGTAGTCGTTGTTGAGACGTACCGTTTTGCGCAGGATCTGCGGTTTGCCGTCCACTTCCGTCAGGGTGCAGCAGGTCGAGCCAAAATAGGCATCGGTGTGCTGGTAGCGGTGGCTGTAGGTCACCCAGTTGTAGCGCACCTCGATGCCCTGCGGATTCTCGCCAAGGAGCTCCACGTTGCTGATCATATGGGTGGTCCGCGGTTCCGGCGTGCTGGCGCCGGAGCGCTCGGTTTTAATCCGGTACACGCGGTCTTCTAGCCCGTCACGGTTCGGGTAGTAGATCAGCGAGATTTCGCGCTGCGGGTCGCGGGTCAACTTATCGTCGTCGCCCCAGGCCGGCATCCAGAACACCACTTTCGGGCTGTAGCAGGTCAGCCACTCGTCCCACTGCCGGTCGTCCAGCAGGCGGGCTTCGTAATAGAGGAACTGGCGAACGTGTTCGAGGCTCAGCATCACACCACCTCCACGCGTTGGGTAATGGATTGCTCGTAGCGCTGCTGTTCTTTATCCAGCGCCGCCAGCATCACGTTTTGCCAGTGGTGGTGATGGGCGATATACAACGCTTCATCCTCCGATTTGACGCCGCTCAGCAGCGGGGTAAAGCCGGCGTACTGTGCGTGCTCATCCGGGCCATCGACCCAGTGCAGCGCCCCGCGGCTGAGGTCACTCCACGCCAGGTTCTCGCCAAGATAGCCGCGCTGGCAGGCGCTGAACTCTTCGAGGTCGTCCGGCGTCCCCATGCCGCTGACGTTGAAGAAATCTTCGTACTGGCGGATACGCAACGCCCGCGCCTGGTCCGACTCCCCTTTGGGGGCGAAACACCAGATGGTGACTTCGGTTTTATCGACGGCAATCGGGCGGATCACGCGGATCTGCGTCGAGAACTGATCCATTAAATAGACGTTGGGATAGAGGCACAGGTTGCGGGTTTCGTTGACCATCTGGTCGGCGCGAAGCTCGCCAAAATCAGCTTGTAAGCGGGCCTGGTGAGCAAACACCGGACGCACTTCCGGGTTCAGCGCCCGGGTCCATAGCAGCATATGGCCATTTTCAAAGCCGTAACCACCACCAAGGCTCTTCGACCAGCCGTTGGCATCGACGGAATGGGTACCTTCCGCCTCGTAGTTGCGGCGCGACATGGTGGAAGCGTAGTTCCAGTGGACCACGCTGACGTGATAACCATCGGCGCCGTTTTCCGCCCCCAGCTTCCAGTTACCCTCGTAGACATAGCTCGAGGAGCCTTTCAGGACCTCCAGCCCTTCCTCAGCCTGGTCGACCATCAGGTCGATAATTTTGCAGGTTTCGCCAAGATACTGCTCCAGCGGCTGCACGTCCTCGCTGAGGCTACCGAATAAGAAACCGCGATACGACTGGAAGCGCGGCAAGGCTTTAAGATCGTGCGATCCTTCATGTTTAAAGCTGTCGGGATAGCCGCCGGTATTTTCATCTTTGGCTTTCAGCAATTTGCCGTTATTGCTGAAGGTCCAGCCGTGGAATGGACAGGTAAATGAGTTTTTATTGCCGGTTTTGCGGCGGCATAACATCGCGCCACGGTGGGCGCAGCTGTTAATTAAAGCATGCAGCTGATCCTTTTTATCCCGGGTAATAATCACCGGCTGGCGCCCCAGTGTCAGGGTAAAATAATCGCCCGGCTCCGGGATCTGACTTTCATGGGCAAGAAATACCCAGTTGCCTTCAAATATATGCTTCATTTCAAAATCAAATAATTGCTCGTCGGTGAAGATCGAACGGTGGCAGCGATATATATGATTGTGGCGATCAACAATTAAGGCATTGCTGATTTTATCTTTTAACAAGGTGAATGTTTTTTGCATGAGCTTCGCCCTCCTGCAGAATTCAGGAATCAATGAGTTCAGAGAGAATAATTCATTCGGGAATATCCCCGGCCGCGAGATACGGGCCGGGCGATAACAAGATTCACCAGCGGGCGCAGCGGCCCGGGGTGTGCCGGCGGTTACTCCTGCGCGCGCAGGCGGCTAATACGCTGTTCCTGGTCGGCGTTTTGCGCCTTGCACAGCGTAAAGTCGAAGCACACTTCGGTATGTTCGCCGTCGAGTTTGCGCTGGGCAATCAGCTCACGGTCGGTGATTTTCACCGGGTCGGCAATCAGGCCGTCGCGGGTCGCAAAGGCAAAGTCGTCCCACAAGTACTTATCACCATTCAGGTTAATCTGGCTGGTTAAATGCTTGTGGCCTGGCGCGGAGACGAAGAAGTGAATATGCGCCGGACGGTTACCGTGACGCCCCAGCTGGTCGAGCAGCTTCTGGGTCGGGCCGTCCGGTGGGCAGCCGTAGCCGGAAGGCATAATGCTGCGCACGCTG
The DNA here is from genome assembly GCF_051131735.1 of Klebsiella sp. B345. NCBI lineage: Bacteria > Pseudomonadati > Pseudomonadota > Gammaproteobacteria > Enterobacterales > Enterobacteriaceae > Klebsiella > Klebsiella sp. B345. The sequence continues at coordinate 260,464 of NZ_CP180443.1, read as the reverse complement.
TAGCGGCCATCGGCACCGGTGCGGATCCGGCGACGTAGGTTATATTCCCCTTGGCTTTGATCGAAGAATGAATAGTTGCCGAGGGTGTTAGCGTGCCAGATATCAACGATCGCGTTAGCAACCGGGCGACCCTGGGTATCACGCACCTGGCCGTGGAGCCACATCACTTCGCCGGCATCGCTGCCGTCATCCATCCGCGTGTGCCCGTCGGCCAGCGGAGCGTTGGCCACATACAGCGGCCCTTCGATGGTCCGCGGCGTGCCGGTTTCCTGGTGCGCAGCGGCTTCAATGGCATCCTGACGCAGATCGAGGAAATGCTCCAGACCCAGACCTGCGGCCAGCAGTGCGGCCTCCTGACGACCACCCAGTTCATGCAGATAATTCACCGCATGCCAGAACTCTTCCTGGGTCACATTATAATCGTCGATCAGGCTACACATATCTTCCAGCACCCGGTGCACAATGGCTTTAAAGCGCTCATTACCACCAGGCACATTTAACCCAGCACTTTCACGTAATAATTTCTGCACGGCGTCTTGTTGTACGAAAGAATTTTTCATTGTGATTCTCACTTATTGCTTGCAGGTTGCTTGTAGGGTGTACGCCGGAATAACCGGCGTGAGGTTTCTTATTATTAATTAGCTATCGTCTTCGCGTACTGAGGAGGGATGGCGACACAATGCCTCGACGCGTATTTCCATAAACGGGTATAACGGCAAACCCATTAAAATTTGATGTAATTCTTCGGCGTCACGCACATCGAATATACTGACGTTGGCGTACAGTCCTGCCACTCGCCAGATATGGCGCCACTTGCCCTCACGCTGTAATTGCTGCGAATAGGCTTTTTCACGTTGCTTAATGTCGTCAATTTCATCGGCCGGATAGCCCAGCGGAATATTGACGGTCATATCCACTTTAAACAGCATCGGTTTTCTCCTGTGATGCACTACGCTTTGCGGGCGTAGAACTGCAATTTATCTTCATCCAGCGTGACGCCCAGACCCGGGGTCTGCGGCAGCGCGACCTGACCGTCCACGAACGAGAGCGGTACGCTGACGATGTCGTCTTTCAGCAGCAGCGGGCCAAACATTTCGGTGCCCCACTGCAGCGGCAGCGTCGACCAGGCGTGGAGCGAGGCCACCGTGCCGACGGTCCCTTCCAGCATGGTGCCGCCGTACAGGCCGATACCCGCCGCCTGCGCCACGCGTGCCAGCGCTAATACGCTGGCCGGGCCGCCCGCTTTGGCGATTTTCAACGCGTAGGCGCCACTAAAGCCCTGCTGCGCCAGCTGATAACCATCGTAATGGGTCGCCACCGCTTCATCCGCGAGGATTGCGGTCTCAATGTGATGGCTGAGGCGCACCAGCGCCGCGTTGTCCTGCGCGCTGACCGGTTGTTCAATTAAATCGATTCCCATGGCTGCCAGCTCACGACAGCCTTTCGCCGCCGCGGTGGCGTCCCAGGCCTGATTGACATCGACGCGGATGCTGGCACGGTCGCCCAGCGCTTCAACGATCGCCCGGGTATGACGCAGGTCGGTCGCGAGATCTCTGGCGCCAATCTTTAACTTAAACGCCTGGTGACGGCGTTCGGCCAGCAGCCTTTCACCTTCGGCAATGTCGTTATCGGTATTGCCGCTCGCCAGGGTCCACAGCACCGGCAGCGAGGTCTGCAACGCACCGCCCAACAGCGCCGACACCGGCAGCCCCAGCGCCTTGCCCTGGGCATCCAGCAGCGCGGTTTCAATGGCTGATTTGGCAAAGGTGTTACCTTTGATGGCGGCGTTCATACGCTGCGTCAGAGCATTGAGGTTATCTGCCGGTTGGCCTTTCAGCAGTGGCGTCAGGTAATGGGTGATGGCCGAGGCAATCCCCTCCGGGCTTTCTACGCCGTAGCTCAAGCCGCCGATGGTGGTCGCTTCGCCGATCCCGCATATGCCGTCAGAACGCGTAATGCGGACAATCACCAGCGTCTGGCAACCCATGGTGGTCATGGAGAGTTTGTGCGGACGAATGGTCGGCAGGTCAACCAGCCAGCTTTCAATGCGTTCTACGGTTGCACTCATGTTCTGTTCCTGAGGGTTAAATACATAACTTTTTGTATCCCCATTCATAACGAGGGGTGACGATGCCTTTGACAATAGGGGGGAGCCAGTGAAATGGTCAACGGCGATAATCGAAATGTTGTGCGATTATCGACGCGCTTGTTAAATTGAGGTTAATAATGTGATCCGAGTGGGAAAACAGGCACATTCCATCACCGCTATTTTTACGCGCGGTATAGTGGTGCCCCGTGAGCTTTTGTCTTCGAATGGAGAGGAATTCAATGAGCGCAACACCGCCAACCACCCTCAGCGCCAGGCAGGCCGAACATGACCCCAATTTTATGCTGTCGCTGGCGCGCGGGCTGGAAGTTCTCAATGCCTTTACTCCCCAGCGTCAGCGGCTGACCATCTCGCAGCTCAGTCAGAAAACGCAAATTTCCCGCGCCGCCGTTCGTCGCTGCCTGTACACCCTGGCGGCGCTGGGGATGGTGCACAGCCCGGACGGACGGAGTTACGAACTGCTGCCGCGAGTGCTGGCGGTGGGTCACGCCTATCTGGCCGGTACGCCGCTGGCAAAGGTGGCGCAAACCGCACTGGATACTCTCGGCAAGTCGCTGGGCGAATCCTGCTCCGCAGCAACCCTCGACGGGGATAACGTGTTGTATATCGCCAGAGCGGCGGTCAACAATCTGCTCAGCGTCGACATCGGGCGCGGCAGTCGCCTTCCCGCGTGGGCCACGTCGATGGGGCGCGTGCTGCTCAGCGCCCTGCCGGAAGAACAGCTAGAAGTGACATTGTCACGTGCAAATTTAATTCGCTACACCCCGCATACCGTCTGCGATTTACCGGGATTACGCGAGGAAATTGCCAGGGTCAGGATGCAGGGTTATGCCCTGGCCGACCGGCAAATTGAGGTAGGACTCTGTTCGCTGGCTGTCCCGCTGCTGTCGCGCAGTGGTCAAGTGGTGGCGGCGCTGAACGTTGGCGTTCCCGCCCCCGCCATGAGCGCCGCCGCGCTGCGGGAGAAAGCGCTGGCCCCGCTGCGGCGGGCGGCGATGGAACTGTCTCTCCAGCTGTAGGCTTATTGCATCTCCGGCGCTTTTGCCAGGCTGCGCCAGATACCGGTCGCCAGCAAAAGCAGCAGCACCCCGGCGGTCAACAGCACCACGCTGTGGGCGCTGATAAATGCCGTTTTGGCGGCCTCAATCAGCGAATGTGCTGGAATCGCGGGCAGCGATTGAGCCAGCGCAATGGCCTCGCTGATGGACGATGCGGCCTGGGTCGCCGCCTGGCCTTCCACCCCGGCGGGCAGCACAATCGATGAACTGTAGCTGCGGGTCAGGATCAGGCCGAACAGCGCGATCCCCAGACCCGCTCCCAGCTCATAGGCCATGGTTTCAATGGCCCCCGCCGCTGCCGCTTTCTCTTTCGGCGCGGCCGCCATAATCGCCGCACCGGATGCCAACAGCGCGCTGGCGACGCTGAAGCCTAGCAGGATCATCAGCCCCCACGCCTGCCACTGTTGAGTGCTGAAATCCGTTACCGATAGTCCAAGGAAACTGAACGCGCTGAGCAGCATGCCGCCGGTTGCCACCTGGCGCAGGCCGAGACGCGACACCATTATCCCGGCTATCGGCCCGCTAAACCCGCTCGCCAGCATCAATGGCAACATAAACAGCCCGGCTTCAAACGGCGTTTTACCGTGGACAAACTGCAGCTCCTGGGCCATCAACAGTTCAAATCCCACCAGGGTGATCAGCGCGGTCATCGCCATCATCACCCCGCTCAAGATAATGCGATGGGTAAACAACCGCATATCAACCATCGGATTGCTGCTGGAGAGCTGCTTACGCACGAACCAGGTCAGCAACGCCGCACCCGCCAGCGCCACCAGCCCGGTCATCCACAACGCCATCTGGCCTTTCAGCGCGGATTTAGCGCTGAAAATCAGCATCAGGATCGCCGCAATCAGCATTAGCGCCTGGGTAATATTGAGCTTCTGTTCGCGCCGCGCGGGCTGCGATGGCACCATCCGGGCGCAGAAGGCGATCACCGCCAGCACGATTGGCACATTGATTAAGAACACCGACCCCCAGTAGAAATGCTCCAGCAGGATCCCCCCCACCAGCGGGCCAAAGGCGGCGCCGCCGGAGCCGATGGCCGCCCACAGGCCGAGCGCCATATTGCGATGACGGGCCTCAGAAAAGGTGTTGCGGATGCCGGCCAGGGTCGCCGGGACAATCATCGCCGCGCCAATCGCCAGCAGCGCCCGGGCAGCAATCATCGCCGGCGCGTTGGGCGCAAACGCCGCCGCTAACGATGACACGCCAAAAATAGCGCTGCCGAGCAGCAACAGGCGTTTAAAGCCGATTTTGTCGCCAAGCGCCCCCATAGGCAGCACCATGCCGGCCATCACCAGCGAGTAAATATCAATGATCCACAGCAGCTCATTGCTGCTGGTGCCCAGCGACATGCTGAGCGTGGGCGCTGCGACATGCAGCACGGTGGCATCGATCGCCACCGGCAGATAAACCAACAGAATCGCCACGAGCGTTAACCATTGCCGGGACATCTCTTTCTTCCTCACACTTCCAAATTGAACAGTTGTTCAGGAATGCGATTCTGCCGCATTGTTGAACGACTGTCCAACTTTTTGTTACTATCCATCGACACCACGGTTCAGCGGGGAAATATGCATTACTTAAATCGGGAAGCACGGCGGGAAGTTATCATGCTGGCGGCCATGCGCGTGGCGCTGCAGGGGGGACTGGCGGCCATGACCGTGCGGCAGATCGCCGCAGAGGCACAAGTTTCCACCGGCCAGCTCCATCACCATTTCAGCTCTACCGGTGAACTGAAAGCCCAGGTTTTTGTCCGTCTCATCCGCGAGATGATGGATATTCAGTTGGTGTCCCCGCAGAGCAGTTGCCAGGAACGATTGTTCGCGGTGCTCGGCAGTGAAGACCGCCGGCTGGAACCCTATATCCGCCTGTGGCGCGAGGGGCAACTACTTTCCGGCAGCGATAGCGATATCAAAGCGGCCTATCTGCTGACCATGTCGATGTGGCACACGGAGACCGTGAATATTATTCGCGACGGCGTCGACAGCGGCGAATTCCACCCTACAGATAACCCTGAAGATATCGCCTGGCGCTTAATTTCGCTGGTTTGCGGTCTGGATGGGATTTATGTGTTGGGAATGGATGTCATTGACGATAGCACCTTTACCCGTTATATAAATAATAATATAGCGATGGAGCTATTACGCCCCTGAATCCGAGCATTGCTGAGCCCGGCAAATCCCTGCTCAGGCCCCGCCTGTCGGGCGGTGAGCTGTTGCAAACAGCAGCGTTTTCCTCACTGTTATGCCCTTCCTGATTTACATTTAGTAACAAATAATAAAACCCTATTCGCAGCAGGCATTCTGCCACGGCTATTTTTTTATCTATTCTTCAATCACGACAATAATAAGATCTGCCATCCTGAATCACCTCTTCTGATTAATTTGCTGTTTTCTCAAATTTAATTTTCCTTTGGTTACTGGGTATTCGAGGGCAATATGTCGAGAGAAAATGAGAAAGATAATCATTACCTTTTAAAAGAGTGGCGACCAGAAAATCCGGCATTCTGGGAAAATAAAGGAAAGGCTATCGCACGGAGGAATCTTTGTATATCAGTCAGTTGCCTGCTTCTGGCCTTCTGCGTCTGGATGTTATTCAGCGCCGTTGCGGTCAATCTTAATAAAGTCGGATTTAATTTCACTACCGATCAGCTGTTTTTATTAACCGCGCTCCCTTCGCTGTCTGGCGCAATATTACGAGTGCCCTATTCGTTTATGGTGCCGATATTTGGCGGGCGCTACTGGACGGTGATCAGCACGGTGATATTAGTGATCCCGTGCCTGTGGCTTGGAGTAGCGGTACAAAATCCAGCGACGCCGTTCTGGATGTTTATCATCATCGCCCTGCTCTGCGGTTTTGCCGGAGCAAACTTTGCCTCCAGCATGGGCAATATCAGCTTTTTCTACCCCAAAGCGAAGCAAGGCAGCGCCCTTGGCGTCAACGGTGGCCTGGGTAACCTAGGCGTCAGCGTGATGCAGCTGCTTTCGCCGGTGGTGATCTTTTTACCGATTTTCACCTTCCTCGGCGTACGCGGCGTCGATCAAGGGGATGGATCCACCTTGTGGTTGGGTAACTCCCCGCTGATCTGGGTGCCGCTGCTGCTGGCGGCCACTGTGGCCGCGTGGTTCGGCATGAACGATATCGCCGGTTCGAAAACGGCGATCCGCGATCAGTTACCGGTATTGAAACGCCCGCACATGTGGCTGCTGAGTCTGCTCTATCTTGCCACCTTCGGTTCTTTTATCGGTTTTTCTGCCGGCTTCGCCATGCTGGCGAAGACCCAGTTTCCCGACGTTAACATCCTCAAGCTGGCCTTCTTCGGGCCGTTTATCGGGGCGCTGGCGCGCTCATTCGGCGGCATTATTTCCGACCGGCTGGGCGGCGTCAAAGTGACGCTGGTGAATTTTATCCTGATGGCGCTGTTTACCGGCCTGCTGTTCCTGACCCTGCCGGGCTCCGGTTCCGGCAGCTTTTTCGCCTTCTACATCGTGTTTATGGGGCTGTTCCTCACCGCCGGTCTTGGCAGCGGCTCCACCTTCCAGATGATTGCCGTCATCTTCCGTCAGATCACCATCGACAGCGTCAAGAAACGCGGCGGTAGCGATGAGCAGGCCCAGCATGAAGCGGTAACCGATACCGCCGCCGCGCTCGGGTTTATCTCCGCCATCGGCGCGGTCGGCGGCTTTTTCATTCCCAAAGCCTTCGGTACTTCGCTTGCCATGACCGGCTCCCCGGTCGGCGCCATGAAGGTGTTCTTTGTCTTTTATGTCGTCTGCGTACTGGTGACCTGGCTGGTCTACGGCCGTCGCAAGCCCGCCACAAAATAATCACAACCCTGCTGAGCACGGTAACCACGGAGGCGCCTGCCTCCGTCAGGAGATAATGTCATGAGCAAACTACTGGATCGCTTTCGCTACTTTAAGCAGAAACGCGAGACCTTTGCCAACGGCCACGGTCAGGTGCTGGACACCAACCGCGACTGGGAAGATAGCTACCGTCAGCGCTGGCAGTTCGACAAGATCGTTCGCTCAACGCACGGGGTGAACTGTACCGGATCCTGCAGCTGGAAAATTTACGTTAAAAACGGGCTGGTGACCTGGGAAACTCAGCAGACAGACTACCCGCGCACCCGCCCGGATCTGCCCAACCACGAGCCGCGGGGCTGCCCGCGCGGCGCCAGCTATTCGTGGTATCTCTATAGCGCTAACCGGCTGAAATACCCGCTGGCGCGCAAGCGGTTGATTGAACTGTGGCGCGAAGCGCTGGCGCGGCATCCGGACCCGGTCGATGCCTGGGACAGCATCATGCAGGACCGCCAGAAATGCCTCAGCTACAAACAGATGCGCGGCAAAGGCGGGTTTATTCGCTCGACCTGGAAAGAGCTGAACCAGCTGATTGCCGCCGCCAACGTCTGGACCATCAAACAGTATGGCCCGGACCGCATCGTGGGTTTCTCGCCGATCCCGGCGATGTCGATGGTCTCCTATGCTGCCGGCACCCGCTATCTGTCGTTGATTGGCGGCACCTGCCTGAGCTTCTACGACTGGTACTGCGACCTGCCGCCGGCCTCGCCGATGACCTGGGGCGAGCAGACCGATGTCCCGGAATCCGCCGACTGGTATAACTCAAGCTACATCATCGCCTGGGGGTCGAACGTACCGCAGACCCGCACCCCGGACGCCCACTTTTTTACCGAGGTCCGTTACAAAGGCACCAAAACTATCGCCATCACGCCGGACTATTCGGAAGTGGCGAAACTGTGCGACCAATGGCTGGCGCCGAAACAGGGTACCGACAGCGCGCTGGCCATGGCCATGGGTCATGTGATTTTAAAGCGTTTCCACCTCGATAACCCAAGCGATTACTTCCTCAACTACTGCCGCCACTATACCGACATGCCGATGCTGGTGATGCTCGAGGCGCGCGCGGACGGCAGCCTGGTGCCGGGCCGCATGGTCCGCGCCTCCGACCTGCTGGACGGGCTGGGTGAAAGTAACAACCCGGAGTGGAAAACCGTGGCGTTCAGCAGCGCCGGCGAACTGGTGGCCCCCAACGGCTCCATTGGTTTTCGTTGGGGTGAAAAAGGTAAATGGAACCTCGAACCGCTGGCCGCCGGAAAAGAGACCGAACTGGCGCTTTCCCTGCTGCCCTTTAATGACGCCGTGGTCCCAGTGGGTTTCCCCTACTTCGGCGGCAATGAGAACCCCCACTTTCGCAGCGTGGCCCAGCAACCGGTAATCATTCACCAGCTGCCGGCAAAACGGCTGGCGCTGGCGAACGGCGACAGCGCCCTGGTGGTCAGCGTCTATGACCTGGTGCTGGCTAACTACGGGCTCGACCGCGGTCTTGACGACAGCAATGCGGCCAGCGATTTTAGCGAAATCAAAGCCTATACCCCGGCCTGGGCCGAGCAGATCACCGGCGTCCCGCGCCAGCATATTGAGCAAATTGCCTGGGAGTTTGCCGACACCGCGCATAAGACCCACGGCCGGTCGATGATCATCCTCGGCGCCGGGGTGAACCACTGGTATCACATGGACATGAACTACCGGGGGATGATCAATATGCTGGTGTTCTGCGGTTGCGTCGGACAGAGCGGCGGTGGCTGGTCGCACTATGTCGGCCAGGAGAAGCTACGTCCGCAGACCGGCTGGCTGCCGCTGGCCTTTGCTACCGACTGGAACCGTCCTCCGCGGCAGATGAACAGCACCTCCTATTTTTACAACCACTCCAGCCAGTGGCGTTACGAGAAGCTCACCGCGCAGGAACTGCTCTCTCCGCTGGCGGATGCCAGCCGCTATACCGGCCACCTGATTGATTTTAACGTCCGGGCGGAACGGATGGGCTGGCTGCCCTCCGCCCCCCAGCTCAGCGTTAACCCGCTGACGATTAAGCAACAGGCCGACACCGCCGGACTCTCACCGGCCGACTACACAGTACAGGCGCTAAAATCCGGTACTATTCGCTTCGCCTGCGAGCAGCCGGATAACGGGAAAAACCATCCACGCAATATGTTTATCTGGCGATCTAATCTGCTGGGCTCCTCCGGTAAGGGGCATGAGTACATGCTCAAATATCTGCTGGGCACCGACAGCGGCATTCAGGGCGATGAACTGGGGGCCACGGACGAGGTGAAACCGGAAGAGGTGGAATGGCAGACCGCTGCCATCGAAGGCAAACTCGACCTGCTGGTGACCCTCGATTTCCGTATGTCCAGCACCTGCCTGTTCTCCGATATCGTCCTGCCGACCGCCACCTGGTATGAAAAAGACGATATGAACACCTCGGATATGCACCCGTTTATCCACCCGCTCTCCGCCGCGGTCGACCCGGCCTGGGAAGCCAAAAGCGACTGGGAAATCTATAAAGAGATTGCCCGGGTCTTTTCGACGGTCTGCGTGGGGCATCTCGATACTGAAACGGATGTGGTGCTTCTGCCGCTGCAGCACGATTCGGCGGGCGAGCTGTCCCAGCCGTTTGAGGTGAAGGACTGGCATAAAGGCGAATGCGATCTGATCCCCGGAAAAACCGCGCCAACCATCGCGGTGGTGGAGCGTGATTATCCGGCAACCTATGAGCGTTTCACCTCGCTGGGGTCGCTGCTGGATAAACTTGGCAACGGTAGCAAGGGCATCACCTGGAAAACCGAGGATGAGGTCGAATTCCTCGGCAAACTCAATTACGTCAAGCTCGACGGCCCGGCCAAAGGCCGCCCGCGTATCGACAGCGCCATCGACGCCACCGAGGTGATCCTCAGTCTGGCGCCGGAAACTAACGGCCAGGTCGCGGTTAAAGCCTGGCAAGCGCTCGGTGAGTTTACCGGGCGCGACCACACCCATCTGGCAATCAACAAAGAAGACGAGAAGATTCGTTTTCGCGATATCCAGGCGCAGCCGCGCAAAATCATCTCCAGCCCGACGTGGTCCGGTCTCGAAAGCGAACACGTCTCCTATAACGCCGGCTATACCAACGTCCATGAGCTGATCCCGTGGCGCACCCTCTCCGGCCGCCAGCAGCTGTATCAGGACCACCCGTGGATGCGCGACTTCGGCGAAAGTCTGGTGGTCTACCGTCCGCCGATTGATACCCGCAGCGTCAGCCACATGCGCGAGATCCCGCCCAACGGCTTCCCGGAAAAGGCGCTCAACTTCCTCACACCGCACCAGAAATGGGGGATTCACTCCACCTACAGTGAAAACCTGCTGATGCTGACCCTGTCGCGCGGCGGGCCAATCGTCTGGCTCAGCGAAACCGATGCCAAAGAGCTCGGCATTGAAGATAACGACTGGATCGAAGCCTTCAATGCCAACGGCGCCCTTACCGCCCGCGCGGTGGTGAGCCAGCGCGTTCCGCCGGGGATGACCATGATGTACCACGCGCAGGAACGCATCATGAATATTCCCGGCTCTGAAGTGACCGGTCGTCGCGGCGGGATCCATAACTCCGTGACCCGTATTTGCCCCAAACCGACCCATATGATTGGCGGCTATGCGCAGCTGGCCTACGGCTTTAACTATTACGGTACCGTCGGCTCCAACCGCGATGAGTTCATCATGATTCGTAAAATGAAAAACATCAGCTGGCTGGATGACGAAGGTCGCGACCAGGTACAGGAGGCGAAAAAATGAAAATACGCTCACAGGTCGGGATGGTGCTGAATCTCGACAAATGCATCGGCTGTCATACCTGTTCGGTCACCTGTAAGAACGTCTGGACCGGGCGCGAAGGGATGGAATACGCCTGGTTTAATAACGTGGAAACTAAACCCGGCATCGGCTATCCGAAAAACTGGGAGGATCAGGAAGAGTGGCAAGGCGGCTGGATCCGTGGGATCACCGGCAAGCTGACGCCGCGCCTCGGCAACCGGGTGGGCGTGCTATCAAAAATCTTCGCCAACCCGCAGCTGCCGGGCATCGACGACTATTACGAACCCTTCACTTTCGATTATCAGCATCTGCACACCGCGCCGGAAAGTGAGCATCTGCCGACCGCGCGCCCGCGGTCGCTGATCAGCGGTAAGCGAATGGATAAAATCAGCTGGGGGCCAAACTGGGAGGAGCTGCTGGGCGGCGAATTTGAAAAACGCGCCCATGACCGTAACTTCGAAGCGATGCAGAAAGAGATGTACGGCCAGTTTGAAAATACCTTCATGATGTATCTGCCGCGCCTGTGCGAACACTGCCTCAACCCGAGCTGCGTCGCTACCTGCCCGAGCGGCGCCATCTATAAGCGCGAAGAAGATGGCATTGTGCTGATCGATCAGGATAAATGCCGCGGCTGGCGCATGTGCATCAGCGGCTGTCCGTACAAAAAAATCTACTTTAACTGGAAAAGCGGCAAATCGGAGAAGTGCATCTTCTGCTATCCGCGCATCGAATCCGGCCAGCCGACGGTGTGTTCAGAAACCTGCGTCGGGCGCATTCGCTACCTCGGCGTCCTGCTGTATGACGCCGACCGGATTGAGGAAGCGGCCAGCACCGAACATGAAACCGACCTCTATGAACGCCAGTGCGATGTGTTCCTCGACCCGCACGACCCGGCGGTGATTGAAGAGGCGCTAAAACAGGGCATTCCTCATAACGTCATCGACGCGGCGCAAAAATCGCCGGTGTATAAACTGGCGATGGACTGGAAGCTGGCGCTGCCGCTGCACCCGGAATACCGCACCCTGCCAATGGTCTGGTACGTGCCGCCGCTGTCGCCGATTCAGTCGGTCGCCGATGCCGGCGGTTTGCCGAATAAAGGCACGATCCTGCCCGCGGTAGAGAGCCTGCGCATTCCGGTACAGTACCTGGCGAACCTGCTGAGCTCCGGCGACACCGGCCCGGTGCTGCGCGCCCTGAAACGAATGATGGCGATGCGCCACTATAAACGCTCTCAGACCGTCGAAGGGGTCACCGATACCCGGGCGATCGAGGAAGTGGGTTTAAGCGTCGAGCAGGTTGAAGAGATGTACCGCTACCTGGCTATCGCCAACTATGAAGACCGCTTTGTGATCCCCACCAGTCACCGTGAAATGGCGGAAGATGCCTTCCCGGAACGCAACGGCTGCGGGTTTACTTTCGGCGACGGTTGCCACGGGTCGGATACCAAATTCAACCTGTTTAACAGCCAGCGAATCGATGCGATCAACATCGGGGAGAAGGACTAATGCGGATTCTGAAAGTCATTGGTCTACTGCTGGAGTACCCGGATGCCCTGCTATGGGACAACCGCGAGGAGGCGCTGGCGCTGGTCCGCGCCGATGCACCGGCGCTGTTGCCGTTTGCCGCCCCGCTGCTGGCCGCCCCGCTGCTCAACCGCCAGGCCGAATGGTGCGAGGTGTTTGAGCTTGGGCGCGCAACCTCACTGCTGCTGTTTGAACATGTGCATGCAGAGTCCCGCGATCGCGGCCAGGCGATGGTCAATCTGATGAACCAGTACGAGCAGGCCGGGCTGCAGCTCGACTGTCGGGAACTGCCGGACCATCTGCCGCTCTATCTCGAGTACCTCAGCACGCTTGCGGCGGACGCGGCCAGGGAGGGATTGCAAAACGTCGCGCCGATTCTGGCACTCCTTGGCGGGCGGTTGAAACAGCGGCAATGTGAATATTATCAACTGTTTGACGTATTGCTGGCGCTGGCCGGCAGCACGCTCAATAGTGACAGTGTCACAAAACAGGTAGCAGGTGAGAAACGCGATGATACCCGCCAGGCGCTGGATGCCGTGTGGGAAGAGGAGCAGGTGAAATTTATCGAAGATAATGCCACCGCCTGCGACAGTTCGCCGATGCAACATTATCAACGACGCTTTAGCCAGGACGTCGCGCCGCAGTACGTTGACGTCCGTGCCGGAGGCCCGAAATGATACAATACCTGAACGTCTTTTTTTACGACATCTACCCCTACGTCTGCGGGACGGTGTTTCTCATCGGCAGTTGGCTGCGCTATGACTACGGGCAGTACAGCTGGCGCGCCTCCTCCAGCCAGATGCTCGACAAGCGTGGCATGGTGCTGTGGTCGAATCTGTTCCATATCGGCATTCTGGGGATTTTCTTCGGCCACCTCTTTGGCATGCTGACCCCGCACTGGGTCTACTCATGGTTCCTGCCGATGTCGCAGAAACAGCTGATGGCGATGATCCTCGGCGGCGTCTGCGGCGTACTGACGCTGGTGGGCGGCGCCGGGCTATTGATCCGTCGTCTGACCAACCCGCGGATTCGCGCCACCTCATCGACGGCGGATATTGTGATCCTCAGCATTTTGTTGATTCAGTGCATTCTGGGGTTAACCACTATTCCCTTCTCGGCCCAGCATCCCGACGGCAGCGAGATGTTGAAGCTGGTGGACTGGGCCCAGGCGGTAGTGACCTTCCACGGCGGTGCCTCGGCGCATCTTGATGGCGTGGCATTTATCTACCGCATCCACCTGGTGCTCGGGATGACCATTTTCCTGATCTTCCCCTTCACTCGCCTGGTGCACGTCTGGAGCGCACCGATCGAATATTTAACCCGTCGCTATCAGTTGGTGCGGTCCCGGCGTTGAGGGGTTAATTATGTAATCCCTGGCCGCTTGCACTTATTGGTAAAAGCAAACGCCCGGCTTCCGGTTCAGGAGTCGGGCGTTTTTATTGCACCGACGGTATCTGTCATCAATCCTCGCCATGTTTTATACTCGCCTCTCATAATTGTCGTATTTGCCCTAACACCATTGACGCCAACGGAAGAGCCATTCCCAGAGAGGGAACCATGAGTAAATATGTCATTTTTATCAGCACCAGCGGTGGTAAAGCGTTTCCAAAAGAACAGGTTACCCGTGCATTCATTAAAGAGATGAAGCAAAAAGGGTTTAGAAAACATCATATTGAAGTGGACGCAGAGAACGAATCCCAGGCCGTTAAGGCGTTAAATCAATTTAATGATGAGTATATGCAGGAAGTAAAAGACTACACCGGCAATATTATATTTGTCGGCATCATCACCATGTTTGGATTTATTATTTGGTTTTTTACATAGATATAGCGAATGAAAGAGCCGGGTTAATAATAATATGAGTAACAGCCCGGCTTATTACCGTTTTGGCTGCCACAGCGCAGCATCCGTCGGCGGCAGATGCTGCGCAAAGCAGTCGACAATGGTATCAAACAGCAGCGTTGCCGGTGCAGAAAGGCGACGTTCATCGCCATATAACCCGACGCCAATATCCCCCGCCTCGGGCAACGTTGCAGCCGGAATCACCTTGAGCGTAGCCGGCATGCCGATGGTGGTACGCAGCGCGACCCCTAACCCGGCAGAAGCGGCGGCCCAGATACCGTTCAGGCTACGGCTGGTAAACGCGATACGCCACGGAATACCGGCATTATCTAACGCCGTCGTGGCGGCCGTACGCATCACACACGGCGCTTCAAACGCCAGCAGCGGCAGCGGCTGGTTTTTGGCAAGATACGTGGCGAGTTCGAACTCTGGCGCCGCAATCCAGCGCAGCGGCACCCTCCCCAGCGCCCGATCGAAGGCCGGTTGTTCGCGCCCTTCCCAGCTCAACGCCAGGTCAAGCTCCTGGTGCAGCATCGCCTCTCTCAGCGGTGCGTTGCGGGTCACGGTCACGGCAATCTCGACCTCCGGGCAGGCCCGGGCAAACTGCCCGAGGATCGTCGGCAGGAGCACCTCACCAAAATCCTCCTGCAGCCCAAGGCGCACTTCGCCGCTCACCCCTCTGGCCTGCAACGCGGCACAGGCCTCGTCATTGAGACTCAGGATCCGTCGCGCGTAACCGAGCATGATTTCACCTTCAGGCGTCAATGTCAGATGGCGGCCCGCCTTCTGCACCAGCGCCATACCAGCCTGCTGCTCCAGCTTTTTTAGCTGCGCGCTAACTGCAGAGGTTGAACGCCCGAGGCGCTCCGCCGCGAGGGCAAAACTGCCCAGCTCCATCCCGGAGACAAAAGCCCGCAGCGCATCAGCATCAAAAGTCAGTGGTCGTCTGGCCATCATCAATCATCCTGCTTTTAAGGACTATCAGTCATGAATTATATGATTATCGAAATTATCATAACCGGATATCGTCTCTGTGACACCCCACTGGATTTCACAATAAGGGCAAAATATGAGTAACGGTCATCTGACACGGGAAAACCTGGCGCAACTGGCGTTTTATGCCGGCTGGCCTGCCGCGGTGTCGGCGTTAAACGTACTGCACCAGCTCAACGCAGAATAAGGAGATGACGATGCCTGTGACCCGCATTGCGATTTCTGAGCAACGCTTCGAACCCTGGCACGCCGCCATTAGCGCCGCGTTACAGCAGGCTCTGGAAGGCCACTTTTCGGTCCCGGCCGGTGACTGCTTTCAGCTGTTCGATTGTTACAGCCAAGGGCGACGGCTCGTTAACCCGCACTATCTCTGCACGTCTGAGGTCGGGCGCAGCGATGATTTCCTGCTGTTTCAGATAACCGCCGGTAAGCCGCGCAGCCGTCTGCAAAAGCAGCGTTTCTATCAGGATTTAGTGACGCGACTTGAGCAGTCGCTGGGCATCAGCCCGCATGAGGTGATGGTGGTGATCGGCTTTACCGAGCCGGAAGACTGGTCATTTAGCGGCGGCAAGATGTTCTGTTTAACGGAATATGGGCCGGAGAACGTCGTTTCCGGCCCTTGAGCGCCCTACTTACCGGCTTCCGGATGGGTATCAAACGCCGCCATCACCGCCGCCAGCTCCGCTTCGCTGAAGCCATATTTGGCATCCGTGACGCCAAGGCCGAAGCGGGACTGCAGTGCGACATACAGCGCCGGAACGTCCGGGAAATCAACCTTCTCGACCACGTGGTGCTTATCCCAGTGGGTGAAGTGGAAGTTGGTTAAGGTCATTTTGCCGCCGTCCGGCAGATGGCGGCACATCAGCAGATGGTGGCGGAAATGCGATTGCGGCCAGTGGGCCGACCAGAAATTGCCCATTACATAGTCGGACGCGTACTGGTGACCGAGGTCAAAATGATACATAGACTGCCAGTGGCCATGGTGGCTGAACTGCAGCGTCCAGACCTCTCCTTCACACAGCAGGCGATACTCACCGTGCGGGGTGGCTTGCTCTACATCAGCCAGCAGACGGATCGGCGCGGTCAGCGTCTGCCCGCCGAAACCGACATCGGCAATCCAGCGTTCGCCTTCCACTTCTACCAGCAGCAAACGATGGGTACGCGGCGGCATCTGCGGCGGATTCGCCAGCACCACTCTTCCCAACAGGCTGCGGACTGTAAAGCCCAGCTCGCGCAGCGCTCTTTCCAGCAGACCGTTTTGCTCGAAGCAGTAGCCGCCACGCCGACCGTTCACCAGCTTGTCTTCCAGCGTCCGATCGTCGAGGTGGATCTCCCGGGGCAACAACACATCCAGATTTTCAAACGGGATGGCGCTGTTGTGGTGAATATGCAGGTCGCGCAAGGTGTCGATCGTAACATCAGGGGTTCCCGTCCAACCCAGACGGGAAAAATAGGCGCTTAAAAATGGACTCATCAATGCCTCCAGCAATCGGTGTCCGACATTTATAGCCTATTTTTGCCAGTTGACCGTCTATTTTGTGCGGTCGTATTCATTCACGTGTGCTCCGCTGCATTAACGCCAGCGCGCTGAGCATCAATACCAATCCGGTCAACAGCGTCAGCGAAGCCATCGCCATTCCCTGCCCGACCGAGCCCTGCTCAAACTGGCGCCAGATAAACACCGCTACGGTCTGAGTGCCGGCCGGCGCCAGCAGCAGCGAGGTCACCAGCTCGCGCGATGCCACCGCAAACACCATCAGCATGGCGGCCAGCAGTGCCGGAAACACCAGTGGCAGAACAATCAGCCGCAGCGCCTGCAGGGGGGTAGCACCGTGCACCCGCGCGGCTGGCTCGAGGTTATTGCCAAGCTGGCGCAGCGCGCTACCCACATAGCGCACCGGCCACGGCAGCAGCAGGCAACAATAGGAGAGCAGCAGCATAAACCAGCTGTTATAGGGCGAAACCGGCCAGAACGGCTGGTTCCACAGCAGAATCAACCCCACGCCCACCACCACGCCCGGGAGCGCCGCCGGCATCAGCGATAAAGCATCAACCAGGGCGCTGCCCTTGATTTTCTGCACCAAAACCAGCCAGGCCGCCAGCAATCCGATCAGCCCGACAATCAATGCCGACGCCAGCGCCAGCGACAGGCTGGTTCCCAGCGCCGACAGCGCATCGCCCTGCTGGGCAAACAACGCGGAAAAATGACGCAAGGTAAAATTGTCGCTGTGAAGACCACCGGACAGCGTGCCCATCAGGCTGGTCAGCACCATTGAGGCCCCCGGCAGCAGCACCGCCAGCCCACCAACGCCGGCCATCAGCAGCACCGCAGGCGCTGCCAACCAGCCAAGGCTGGTACCGCTGTTCTCTCCCGGCTTGCCGGTCACGCTGGTGACCTCTTTATCGCCAGTGAGTCGTTTTTGCAGCCACCAGGCCAGCAGTGCCACCGCGATCAGCAGCAGCGACAGCAGCGAGGCGCCGGGTAAATCAATCGGCCAGTCGGCGAGTTTTTTCTCAATGCCGACGGTAAGCATCGTCAGCCCGGCCCGCGAGCCCAGTGCAGCCGGAACGCCGTACTCTTCAATCGCCAACGTAAACGCCAGCAGCATCCCTGCCGCCAGCGCCGGTGAGAGCATCGGCAGCGTGATATGCCAGAAGGCCCGCCAGGCGCTGGCGCCGTGCACTCGCGCCACCATAGCCAACCGTTGTCCGTTCGCCAGCAGGCTGCGGGAAACAGCAAAGTAGACCACCGGGAAGATGTTAAAGGTCATCACCAGCACGATCCCGCTGCGGCTAAACAGCAGATCGTTAAGATCCCAGCCCGTGAGCTGTTGCAGATAGCCGTTACGTTGCAGCACCAGCATCCACGACAGGGCCGAAATATAGGGCGGCGTCAGAAATGGGATCAGGAACAGCAGATCCCACAGGCGCGGCATCGGCAGCGTAAACAGACCGCGCAATACCCCCAGCGGCAAGCCAATCAGTACGCTCATCAGCGCCACGCCAGCGGCGACCCACAGGGTGCCGCCGAGCATCGACAGCAGTTGCGGGTCGCTAGCCAGCGTCGATACGCCGCTCAATGCCCCGTCCAGCGAACCGGCGATAAAGTGCGGAAAGACCGCTTGCAGGACGATAAATAACAGCGGTAACGCCACCAGCACCAGCAGCGCTGTTAGCGTAAACCCGGATATCAGTGTTTGTTTCACGACATTTTCCTGAAAAACCACCGCCCGCGATCTATCGGCGGTCCTGTATCCCGGGTTAGGCGCAAGCTATCACCCGGGAAAGATCGATTTACTGTGCGAACAACGTATTGAAGCGGGACAGCACCGCACTACGTTCACTGTTGCCATCGCTGGTGGTTGGCAAGATCTTAAGCTCATTAAGCAACGGACGTTTGGCCTGGACATCGCTTCGCGCCGGCATCAGCCAGGCGTCGGCAACCAGCGCCTGGCCTTCTGGCGACAGGACATAATCAACGAAGGCTTTAGCATCGTCAGCATGTTGGCTGGTCTTGAGGATCATCATCGGACGCGGCGCAATTACCGTGCCGCTGGCGGGGAAAATCACCTTCAGAGATTCGCCCTGATGGATGTTGCCGTAGGAGACATAATCCACCGCACCAAATACCGCCGCCTTCGCCCCCTGCATCACCGGGGTGACGGCCTGAGCGTTCGGCCCGCTGACCACCATGCCATTGCGCTTCAGGTCGTCAAACAGCGCCCAGGCTTTATCGCCCATGCCATTTTGTAACCCGATCAGCAAATCCAGCGATGCGCCGGAGAGCGCCGGGTCCGGCGTGGTCACTTTGTCTTTGAACGCCGCTTCGGTCAGATCACGCCACTCTTTCGGCTCCGGAGTCCCGCTTTTGGTATTCCAGACGATCCCCAGCGCCGAGATCCCCTGCGCGACATAATCCGTCGATTTCAGGTTCGCCGGGACCTTATCGGCGTTGGCGCTCTGATACGGCAGCAGCCAGCCGCGGTGATGTAAATCTTCAGCGGTATCCCAGGAGGCGGAGATCAGCACATCTGCCTGCGGGTTGGCCTGCTCGGCTTCCAGACGGGCCATCACTTTGCCGGTGGTGGCCTGGAAAATATTGACCTTCACCCCGGTTTTCTTTTCATAGCCGCTGGCAAGGCTCTTCGCCAGCGAGCCGGGACCGGCGGTATATACGGTCAGCGCGTGGGCGCTGGACATCATGGTGACGGACAACAGCATCGCGAGCGCAGCTCCTTTCTTAATGGTCATAACGGTTTTCATGCAAGTTCCCCTGAGGATGAAGTAACGGTGCGCACGGCGGCGATGGCGCCCGCCGAGAGATGAACAATTCTGTCGGCCAGCAGTTCGGCTTCGCGGCGATCGTGAGTGACGTACACGGCGGTGATCCCCAACTGTCGCAGGAGTCGGCTCATCTCCACGCAGAGTGATTCCCGCAGTTCGCTATCAAGATTGGAGAGCGGCTCATCGAACAACAGAACCCGAGGTTCAGCGACAATGGCACGCGCCAGGGCGACGCGCTGCTGCTGCCCGCCGGACAGCCCGGAAGGTTTACGCCCGGCGAAACCGCTGAGGCCCACCAGCGCCAGCGCCTCAGCGACCCGCTTTTGTCGGTCATGCCGCGGTACGCCGCGCATGCGCAGCGGAAAGGCGACGTTTTGCTCCGCCGTCATATGCGGCCACAGGGCGTAATCCTGAAACACCATGCCGATATCACGCTGTTCCGGTGGCATTGCCCAACCGCGTTTTGCCACCAGCCGGTCGCCGAAGCGAATTTCGCCGCTGGCAGGCACGGTGAGCCCGGCCAACAGACGCAGCAAGGTGCTTTTTCCGCAGCCTGATGGCCCTAAAAGCGCCACAATGCTGCCCGCGTCGATCTGTAGGTCTATCTGATGAAGAATGGTCTGGGGACCGAAGGCGAAAGAGACGCCATCGAGTGTGATGCTGGTCAGCGCGCGCATTATCGCCCTCCCCGTTGGGAAAGCGATGCTCTGCCCGCGGTCAACACCTGACGGGCCGCGCTCACCTGTGATAAAGACAGGAGAGCTACCATGTTGTGATCCTCTTTGGGATTTAGTGGTGCCGACTATAGGGAGCCTGTATGACGTATTGATTACGTTTTCATTGCGGATTAACGTGTTGTCAGGCATCAGACCCATTTACCAAGGAACGCTTATGAGCCGTTTTCGCCACGTGGAACTCCAGTACGCCAGTCGCCTGCTCAATCATGGCCCAACCATTCTGATCACCAGTTATGACGCCCAGACGCAACGCCGCAATGTGATGGCCGCCGCATGGTCGATGCCCGTCGAATTCGCACCGCCCCGGCTGGCGATCGTGGTGGATAAAAGCGCCTGGACGCGGGAAATTATCGAGCGCAACGGCACCTTCGGCATCGTGGTTCCCGGGGTGGCGGCAGCCAGTTGGACCTACGCCGTGGGCAGCATCAGCGGGCGCGACGAGGATAAATTCAACGCCTACGGTATCCCGGTGGTCACCGGCCCGGTTCTGGGATTACCGTTAATCGAAGAGAAATGTCTGGCGTGGATGGAGTGCCGCCTGCTCCCGTCAGGCTCAGCCCAGGAACAGTACGATACCCTGTTTGGCGAGGTAGTTTCCGCTGCCGCCGATGAGCGCGCGTTTGCTACTGGTCGCTGGCAGTTCGACGACGATAAGCTCAATACCCTGCATCATCTCGGCACCGGTAATTTTGTTGCCAGCGGCCGCCACGTGCAGGCCAATATGCCGGAAGAGTAACCTTTCTTTACCGAGGCAGGCGATTAAGCCTGCCGTTCACACACCCTTTATTAGCAGGTTGCTTGTTTGTTGCTTCAGACATATAGTTAGGCACCATACTATATGATGGAGGCCGCTATGGAACTCGAACAAAAATACCTATCGCTACTGCAGGAAGCCGAACGTCATCAGCTTGCCGATGTGGACAATATCCGCCTCTGTTTTCAGACCCTGTCGTTAGCTGCCGCCATCGACCGCGATTGCGCGACGCTGCTGGCACCCTGGGGGTTATCCGAGGGGCGCTTCGTGCTGCTGTTTTTGCTTGATGCCGCGCCTGAGGGCCTCGCCCCCAACGTGCTGGCAGAAAGAGCCGGCGTCACCCGGGCGACGATCACCGGTCTACTGAACGGTCTTGAGCGCGACCAGTTGATTGAACGTCATGCCGACCCTCTTGATGGCCGGGCGATGCGTATTGGATTAACCCCTGAAGGCAAGCTGCTGATCGGCAAAGTTTTTGCCCAGCACAGCCGCTGGATTGCCGGTTTGTTCAGCCATCTCTCGGCGCCGGAGCGCAGCCAGCTGGCTGGCCTGCTGGCGAAAGTCGCCGCCGGTACGCTGGCAGGAAAAGCCGCGTCTGATTCGTGTTAAAACACAACGTAAAGGAGCAGCAAACATGTCTCATTATTTGGTTGAACTCTACACTCCCAATGCCGCCTGGCACGCGCTGTCAGAGGCGCAACGTAGCGCGTTTATTCAGGGCATTCAGTCCGGGATGAGCGGTCTTGCACAATGGGGGGTTGAACTGCTGACGCTGGCGGAAACCGATACGGCCATCGACAACGCGGCCCCGCACCGCTTTTTGGGGATCTGGCGTTTTCCTGACGCCCAGGCCCGCGATGCCCTGCTGGCCGGTATCGCTGCCAGCGGCTGGTATGGCTATTTTGATCACATCAATGCCGCCGCGGTGACCGGTAATATGCAGCAGCACCTGCAGGCGCTGGCGGGATAATATCCTGCGGCCAACTCCCCGGTGGATCGGCTACCGGGGCTACAAAGCGCATAATCATAATATCGTCGCCCGGATAAGCTGCCCTGCTCCACCATCCGGGAATCATCCATATCATCTCAGAAAGGAACTCACGATGAGCATACCGCAAACCCAGACTCAGCTCCTGGAAGCCATTGACAAAAACTTCACCACATTGGCCAATTACCTTGCGCATATTCCTGAAGAGAAAACCGCTGAAAAAAGCTTACCAGGCCATGCGCAAGGCACGGTCATGAGCGTACGCGATCTGCTCTGTTATCTGTTGGGATGGAACGAACTGGTACTTAAATGGCTCACATACGACAAGGCGCAAGAGTCTGTCGACCTTCCTGAAACCGGTTTTAAATGGAATCAACTTGGGCAGCTGGCGCAGAAGTTTTATGGCGATTACCCTTCCCGGGACTTCGCTTCTTTACTGGCCGACCTACATGAGGTTAAGCAGCAAATTATGGTCCAAATCGCTACCGGTGACGACGAGACACTGTATGGTCGCCCTTGGTACGGTAAATGGACTCTGGGGCGGATGATTTCATTAAATACCTCGTCACCCTACGCCAACGCCTGCGCCCGATTGCGTAAATGGGCAAAAGAGCAGAGTATTCCCTTGAAATAACCCCCCAGCAACGCGGCAACGTTTCCGAGGGTTATACCCCGGTGGCGCTGCACTGACCGGACCACACACTACTCCATCCGGGCTCTCTCAACGCTGTACCCGGCGCCGGTCTTCGCCGGGCTCAATACAGGAATTTTATTTTAATAAACGTGTAGCCAGCCGTTTTGTTACAGGCTGGACGGCTGGCTATCTAGTGGAATATTCATGAAGGCAGATAGCAATTAAAAATTCAGTTTATTGACTATCCTTTTTATCTCAATTTTTTAAAAACAACCAAAATCAAACAATCCTGCCTTTGAGCATCTTATTTTACATGCTTTTTAATTTATCAATAATAACTGGGTTGCCCTTAAGCAGTAAAAGCAACTTTCTTGAGGGACCGGTTGGCTGACGTCGTTTGGTTTCCCAGCTTTTTACCAGCTCATAGCTGACGCCAACGGCAACCGCGAAATCCTGCTGTTTCAAACCAGTTGCTTCCCGTATCGCTCTCACGTCAATCTCACTAAAGGTATGAATATGCTCTACCTTTGGCGTTTGCTCGCCTTTTTCAATCCTGACCATCTCTTCTGCACTGGCCAGCAGATCGGCAAACAATTCATCTTTCATAAACACCTCAGTTGGCTCTCTGTCGCTACAAATGTTTGCTCAGCCTGACTTACTGTTTATATATTAGTTTAATAAACCAGCAACTTGTCTTAACATCTTTTTTTGTTCCTGGCTTAATTCATCTCTTTCATTTTTCGAATAGATTAATGCCAGATAAATGCGCCCTTTTGTCGTTACATTGTAGTAAATCACCCTTACGCCGCCACGCTTCCCTGTTCCCGGTCGACCCCAACGAATTTTACGAAATCCTCCGGTACCTGAAATAGTGTCACCGGCTTCGGCATCGTTGATCAGCATCTCCTGAAAGGCACGAAACTCATCATCCGGTAACAGCTCCTGACGTCGTTTACTGAAACCTTGCAGCTCAATAAAAGTAAACATCTTATTCCCTGATGTCATCACGACTTACTGGTTAACATACATGTACCCGGTACATTAATCAACCAATTTAATGTACCGGGTACATATTCATTAACCAAGCTTACCCCGTGGCGCTGCGCTGACCGGACCACACACTATTCCATCCGGGCTCTCTCAACGCTGTACCCGGCGTCGGTCTTCGCTGGGAGTCAGGCCAAACACCTTTTTATATAAGGTGGTGAAGTGATTGCTATTGGCAAAACCACATAAATACGCCACCTCGGTGATCGTCATATCGGTTTCGCGTAATTTTACCCGTGCCGATACTAAACGTAGACGTTTTAAATAATTATCCGGCGTCAGCCCGGTGGCTTCTTTAATATGGCGAAAGGCAGTGCGGGTAGTCAGATGGAATTTCTCCGCCAGCTGCCCCCAGTTATGCTCCTCAAAACAGTGCTCCTGTAACCAGGTTAACAGTTTATGCAGCTTATACTTGGTGTTGCTATATTCGGCTTCGGTTTCGGCATGGAGGATCGTGGTGATCAGCTGGAAAAAAGCGGCTTCACGCAGGGCGCTATTTTGCGCCTGCTGAAGCTCGGGCGAAAATATTTTATCCACCAGCTCTTTGCAGAGATGTCGGGGGTCCGGAGCAAGCCACCCGTAGCAGGAGGCCTGCCGGGCTGAGAATTTTTGCAATAGCGTATCGAGATGGCGTAAATAATGAAATTCCACCTGCGGGTTAATCAGCACATTAATTAACTTGAGCGTTCCGAGCTCATCATAATAATGCACATCACCCGGCTGGACGTAAAAAACGTCTCCTTGTTGGATATATAATGGGCGGCCATTTATAACGTGCAGTCCGTGCCCCTCTTCAACAATCACCAGCTCAGCAAACTCGTGGCTATGTTCATGGCTATTATCTTCCGGGTCACTGGCGTACATCCCCAGCTTATCCTGCGGGTCGGTGAAATAATACTCAACGGTCAACATCATCATTTCTTCAGTCCAAAACGACATACGGCGCAGTGGCACGATAATCGATTTTACTGACCGCCACGAACAAGATTTATGGATTTGTGATCGCCAACCGGCCCATCCCTTCATCACTGCCATTTTCGCAAATGCATTGGCATTGCCAGAGTGGTTGACGCAGGAAGCGGCGTCTTATGCTGCGGACAAATAAACACAGAGGACGCAGTATGTCACAAGCTATTCAGCAGAATGCGCACATCCCGATGACCCGCCATCCGGCATTTTTACGCACCGCGGAGGCGCTCCGACCTGAGCTGCGCAGCCAGCCCCACTCACCAGTAGCGGTAGTCGAGGCATTTGCCGATAACGACGCCGTGTTTGGCTGGCGCGCCGAACCGCTGAGCACCCTGGCCGAATTATCCCGGCGTGAACTGACCAGCGGCGATAGCGTAATTATCGATTTTGGCAGTCATTATGTGGGCTACCTGCATTTCGTCTGCCGCAGCGCCGGAAGCCCGCCGGACGCCCCGGCACACCTGCAGTTGACCTTCGGCGAAACGCTCAGTGAAGTGTGCGAGCCGTTCAGCGATTATCGGGGCTGGCTCAGCAGCAGTTGGTTACAGCAGCAGGACCTGTGGCTGGATGTCTTACCCGCGGAGATTAATCTGCCAAGACGCTATTGCTTCCGCTATCTCAAAGTGGAAGTCAAAGCCGTTTCAAGCAAGTTCCGCCTGCAACTCGACCAGATTCGGGTGAATGCCGTAACTTCCGCCAGCAACGCCTGCCCGCCGACCACAACGCGCGATCCGCAGCTCAAGGCCATCGACAAGGTATCAGTCCTGACCCTGCAAAACTGCATGCAGGAGGTTTTTGAGGATGGTCCCAAGCGTGACCGCCGGCTGTGGCTCGGTGACTTACGCCTGCAGGCGCTGGTGAACGACGTCACTTTCGCGCATCACGATCTGGTCCGCCGCTGCCTGTATCTCTTCGCTGCACACACCCGCGAAGATGGCATGGTTTCAGCCAACGTGTTCGTCCAACCGGATGTGCTTGCAGATGACACGTTTCTGTTTGATTATTCGCTGTTTTTTACCGATGTCCTCTACAACTATTTGCAGAGCACCGGGGATGTTGAGAGCGCCTGTGAGCTCTGGCCCACTGCCCGGCGTCAGATCGAGCTGGCGTTAACTCGCTGCGATGAGAATGGCCTGGTGCGCGACAGCGAAGACTGGTGGGTATTTATCGACTGGCAAGAATCGCTGAATAAGCAGGCTGCGGCCCAGGGGGTACTGATTTACTGCCTGCAACGGGCAATCTGGCTGGCCGAACGGTTTGAACCTGAGCGGGCGGCCACCTGGCGTAGCGCGTTACAGCACCGCAAAGCGGCAGCAGAGACGTTATGGGATGGTCAGCAGGGCTTTTACGTCAGCGGCGCACAGCGTCAGGTCTCCTGGGCCTCGCAAATCTGGCTGGTACTGGCGGAAGTCGGCAGCCCTCAGCAGCGTCGCGAGATCATGGATAACCTGGCCACCAATCCCCCCACCATCGCGATGAACACGCCGTATCTGCGTCACCACTATATTGCCGCCCTGCTGCAATGTGGGCTACGCGATGAGGCGATTACGCAGATCAAAGCCTACTGGGGGGCAATGGTGGATTACGGTGCCGATACCTTCTGGGAAATTTTCGACCCGCAACAGCCTGACTTTTCCCCTTATGGCAGCAAACTGATAAACAGTTACTGCCATGCGTGGAGCTGCACCCCGGCCTGGTTTATTCGCCAGTACGGACTTTAACAACAACAATCCCCTTCATCCTTCAAGTTGCCTGGGTGTTGGCTGCACCCGTTCACCCCAGTCACTTACCTGAGTAAGCTCCTGGGGATTTACGGCCTTGCCGCCGACAAGCAACTCGAATTATTTTGGGTATATAAGCGAGCGTATTTTTATGGCAGATACAACTTTTACTCTCTGGCGGCAGCGCCTTGGCTATGGCATCGCCGACCTCTCCTGCAACCTTGTGTGGCAGATGATCTCCCTTTACCTGATGTTCTTCTACACCGACGTCATGGGCCTGCCAGCCTACTACGTTGGGTTGATGTTCCTCGTCACCCGTCTGGTGGATGGCGTCGCCGACGTGTTGATGGGGTTGGTTATCGATAATACCAGTACCCGCTGGGGGCGCTGTCGTCCCTACCTGCTGATCGGGGCGGTCCCCTTCGGTCTACTGTGTGTTCTGGCCTTCTACGTGCCGGATTTTGGCACTACCGGTAAGCTGATTTACGCCTTTATCACCTATCTGTGTCTGTCGTTTCTCTATACCCTCGTCAACATTCCGTTCTGCGCGATGCTGCCGTTTTTGACCAACGACTCGCGGGAACGTACCACCCTTTCGGCGGTGCGCATTCTGCTAGGTTCATTAGGCGCGACCATTGTCGCCGTCGCTACCCTGCCGTTAGTCGGCGTCCTGGGCAAAGGCCATCAGCAGCACGGCTTCTTCTATACCGCCGTCATTTTCGGCGCGATCGCCACCTTCTTTCTGCTGGTGAGCTTCCGCAACGTCAAAGAAAATATCAGTATTACCCAGGAGCGAATGACCTTGAAACGCGCGTGGGTCAGCCTGCGCGCTAACCGACCGTGGTTGGTCTTCGCTATCAATATTTTCCTGATGTGGGGCGCGTTCTTTTTCCAGACCGGTGCGCTGGTTTACTTCTTCCATTATTACGTCGGTAACAACGATCTGACGGCAATCGTCGCCGGGATCTCCACTTTTGTGCCGCTGCTCGGCACCCTCACCGTGCCACTGCTCGCCAGCCGCCTGAAGAAGCGCCACGTCTATCTGATCGCCAGCGCCATTAACCTTATCGGCATGGGCATGATGATGGCGGCAGGCGTCAATAGCTGGGGGCTGATTGCCGGCGCCATTGTCTTATCGCTGGGCGCCGGGCAACGGACGGCCATTTACTTCTCGATGCAGGCCGACCCGGTAGATTACGGGGTGTGGAAAACCGGCATCAATACCGCCGGGATTTTAACCTCGATCAACGGCTTCCTGGGCAAAGTCGCGATGGCCGGCGCAGGGGCGATTACCGGCATCCTGCTCTCTTCTGGCGGCTATATCGCAAACCAGAGCCAAAGCGAGAGCGCGATGCTGGCGATTAAAGCCTGCTATCTCTATATCCCGGCGCTGCTGATTGTCGCCTCAATGCTGTGGATTGGCCGCTTCTACCGCCTCGATGACCACTACGAGCAGATCCGCGCCGACCTCGACGCCGGGCGCCGGGCGCCGCCGGACACGTCGTCAGTCGCTGGAGAAAACCACGCCCTGTAAGGCGCAGCACACCCTTTATACCGATGAAATAATAAGGATTGATATGCGTATCTCTTTGATTAGCGCAGCGGTTTGCTGCTCCCTTTTTTCGGCTTACGGAGCGAGCGCCGCACAGCTCAGCGTGGAACAACGGCTGGCGCAACTGGAGGCCCGGCTTAATCATGCCGAGCAAGAAGCGGGAGACGCTAAGCGTCGGGCGCAGCAGGCGGAGCAACGGACCAGCGCGGCAGAACAACGTGCGGCGGCGGCAGAGAAACAGGTTCAGACCCTGAGCCAACGCACCACCGTAACCGAGAAAAAACAGCAGGCGACCGACCAGCAGCTGGCAAAATCGAGCCTCGGCGACGGTTTTGAATTTAACGCTTACGCCCGCTCCGGGATGCTGGTGGATAGCCACGGTAAAGGCGCGCGCGGCGGCCCGGGGATCTCCCCTGCCAGTTCACTCAACGGCGATGCCCATGTTGGCCGTCTCGGCAACGAGAAAGATAACTATGTGGAACTGAGCTTCGGCAAAAAGATGACCTTCAGCGACGGCTCATGGGCGCACTTTAAAACCATGCTTGCCGACGGCGCCACCAATCCGGACCCGTGGGTGCAGGATAACGACAGCCACCATCTGAACGTGCGCCAGCTGTACGTTGAAATGGGCAACTTCGCCGACTTTAGCGGGCCGTTTAAGGATGCCTCTATTTGGGCCGGGAAGCGTTTCGACCGGGACAACTTTGATATCCATTTTACCGACAGCGATATCATGTTCATTGGCGGCACCGGGGGTGGGATCAACGACGTCAACTGGAACAGCAGCCTGCGCGGCGATTACTCGGTTTATGCGCGTAACTTCGGCGATCTGGGGAGCGATAACTATGAAGATAACGATATTCAGAATCTGATGTTCACCGCCAACCACTTCTGGGACCGCTGGCAGTTAATGACCACCGCCATGACCGCTCAGGGCAACGACGATCTGAAGGATAATACCTCGACCACCGGCAGCTACGCGCTACGTAGCGACAATACCGCGAAGAGTGGTTATTACGCGATGCTGGCCCTGCATGACAAACAGCAGTTTTATGGCCTGGCGCCTGGCGTATCGGAAAGTGCCCTGCAGTACGGCCACGGACTGGGTGCTGAAGCACGCCAGCCCGGCAGCGATGGCGACCTGACTGAGAACGCTAAATCTCTGCGTTTTGCCTCCTACGGCATTTTACCATTGGGGAAAAACTGGGAGCTGGCGCCGTCGGTTATCGCCCAGCACAGCGAAGACCGCTATCGCGACGGTGACCGTTACGATTGGGCGACCTTCAACCTGCGGGTTTCTCAGGCCATCACCCGCAACTTTGCCCTGCTGTATGAGGCGTCCTGGCAGTATATGGACCTGAATCCGAACGGACGAAGCTACCGCTATAACAGTAATGTCTATCAGTACCAGGCGGTGAGCGGTGATTTCTACAAACTGACCTTCGCCCCGACGTTTAAAGTTGGCGACGTCTTTGATATCAAAGCGCGGCCGGAAATCCGTTTCTTTGTCACCTGGATGAACTGGGATAAAGACCTGGACCGTTACGCGATTAACGATGATTTTGGCAGCAAAGGCTTTACCGCCGGGGGGAACTGGAACTTCGGCGTACAGACGGAGATTTGGTTCTAAGTCAGGCACCTGTCCCCGGTGGCGCATGCCGGGGATACACGCCGCACAGTCCCGTAGCCCGGATAAGGCGCACCGCGCCGCTATCCGGGTTCAGACGATGATTACATGCTGTAACCGGGCTTTTTAATCAGCTGTTCCATCTGCGGGGCGATTTCGCTGTCCCAGACCTGCTGCCAGTCGCCAGGTTCAACCTGGTTCAGAGCAACGCTCACCGCGCTGTCCTTGCTGCTGAGGTGGCGAATCAACACCTCGGTGATGTCGTTCGCCAGCGCGGCTTTTTGTTCATCGGTCAGTTCACGGGGAAAACATTTGATATCAACATGTGGCATAGCAGGCTCCTTAGTGTCAGTGCGATAAATTAGCATAGCCCCGAGGTATCGGTTCGCTATTTGTGCCTTAAATCAACCCGTTGTCATGCAGCACCAGCTGAAGCTCAGGCCGTTGATAGACCTTTTCCGCCACCGCAGCCAACTTCGGCGTATGCCCGTCAAACCACGCCTGCCGCGGCCCCCATGAATACATCGCCGCGATATAGCAATCCAGCAGGGTTATCTCCGCCCCCAGCGCGTACGGCGCGGCGGCCAACTGCTGCTCCAGCCACAGATAGAGTGATTGTCGGTATAGAATGCAGTTTTCCCGCAGCTGCTCGGGCGCATCGGCGGCCCAACGCTGCGGATAGTCGGCATAGGTAAACGTGGGATAGACGTTGGCCACCAGCCAGATCAGCAGGCGCTGAAACTGGTGGCGCTGGGGCGTACCCGGGTCGGGCGCTAGATCCGGGCGCTGGTCAAGGATCATCAGAGCGATCGCCGCGGACTCGGTCATCACGCTACCGTCATCGAGCGTCAGCGTTGGTACCTGACACAGCGGGTTTAGCTGCTTGAGGCGATCGCGCTGCGGGCCGGATTGATCAAAGCCTGCAACGTTAACAAAGCTGTACTGCATCCCGGCCAGCGTCAGCATCAGCTCGCTAATCGCCGAGCCCCAGCCGGGTGCGCCATAAACGGTAATCATATTCGGCCTCCACGTTAAACGCTAAGTGTAGGCAGAAACCGGCGGTTCTGGCGTCATTCCCCGGTGTTGCTGCGCTGACCGGGCTACCCTGTCGTGCCCTCGTCTACGCCGATTCGCGCGCCACCAGCTGAAAACCGATATCAATAATCACCTCGCCCTCCCCGCGGCCTTCGATGCGGTCGGCCAGCAACGTCGCCGCCTGTTCGCCAATGGCGTGGCGGTCAACGCTGACGGTAGTGATCGCCGGGCGATTGCTGGCGGCAAAATCCAGATCGCCAAAGCCGATCACCGCCAGATCGTGCGGCACGCGCAGGCCGCGGCTTTCGGCTTCCATGATCGCCCCCTGCGCCAGCGTGTCCGAGCTACAGACGATGACATCAAACGAGGCGGAATCCAGCAGCTGCGCCAGGCCCTGACGTCCCAACGCCAGTGACGCTGGCAACGGCACTTCAACCTGCGGCGCCGCGGATAGACCATTTTTACGGAGCGTGGCGCATAACCCCTGCTTACGCAACGCCGCACGCGCATCCCCAGCCCACAGCAGTCCCGGACGTCGGTAGCCTTGCTGCAGCAGAAACTCGCCGATGGTTTCGCCGACCTTCTCATGCGAAAAGCCCACCAGCATATCCAGCGGCGTGGGGGTCAGATCCCAGATTTCCACCACCGGAATAGCGGCATTAAGGATGGTTTTTTTCAGCGCCGCAGCGTGTTGAATACCGGTCAACACCACGCCGTCCGGGCGGCGTGAGAGTAAGGTTGCCACCAGTTCGGCTTCGGTCTGGCGACTGTAGCCCGCCACACACAGCAGCATATGATAGCCGCGCGCCGCCAGGGTATCGCTGAGCGCCTGGATGGTATCGACAAACATATTGTTGTTGATCTGCGGCACCACCACCGCGATCAGTTTGCTTCGCCGCGACGCCAGTCCGCCCGCCAGCGCATTGGGGATATAGCCGGTAGCCTGCACCGCCTGCATCACTTTCTCCACCGTTTTCGGGCGCACCAGTTGCGGGGTATTTAGCGCCCGGCTGACCGTCATCGATGACAACCCGGCGCTACGAGCGACATCATCCAGCGTCGGCGCCCGCGACGGTTTTCTGCTTTTCACGACGAAGCCCCTGTGTTGAGTCGTTTTCCTGTGGGCATTATTGATGATGCCCCACGCAATTGCCAGCCTCTACCGGTCTCAGCCCGATACTATCAGCGTTGCTGCCCATTAAATGTTATCGCTATCATTGATTATTGTGACTTTTCACAAACCTGTTTGGATCGTGATGTTACTAGCATAATTTCACCCTAAATTATCGTCAGTTGTGATCGTTTGTACAAATTAAAGTCAATGCGATGGCGCTAATCAGCGTTCAGAATTAGAAATGTTAGCGCAAACATTTTATAACCTGAAAGGAACTTACCATGACCTTTAGCGCAAATTCTGAGTCCGTGAGCTACGCCAAAACCCTCGGCGCAAAAACCGCGGCTGAAACCGGCGACCGCATTGCTCACGTCAAACTGTCGCTGGCCTTTTTACCGCTGGCGACGCCGGTCAGCGATGCCAAGGTGCTCACCGGTCGGCAAAAACCGCTGACCGAAGTGGCGATTATCGTTGCCGAAATCCGCTCCCGTGATGGCTATGAAGGCGTTGGCTTTAGCTACTCGAAACGGGCCGGCGGCCAGGGGATCTACGCCCACGCCAAAGAGATTGCCGATAACCTGCTCGGCGAAGATCCGAATGATATCGATAAGATCTACACCAAGCTGCTGTGGGCCGGGGCTTCCGTGGGCCGCAGCGGCATGGCGGTGCAGGCTATCTCCCCTATCGATATCGCGCTGTGGGATATGAAAGCCAAACGCGCCGGGCTGCCGTTAGCCAAACTCCTCGGCGCCCACCGAGATTCCGTGCAGTGCTACAACACCTCGGGCGGATTCCTGCATACCCCGCTGGATCAGGTGCTGAAGAACGTCGCTATCTCGCGGGAAAACGGCATCGGCGGGATCAAACTCAAAGTCGGCCAGCCCAACACCGCCGAAGACATTCGTCGTCTGACGGCAGTGCGGGAGGTGCTGGGGGATGATTTCCCGCTGATGGTCGACGCCAATCAGCAGTGGGATCGTGAAACCGCCATCCGTATGGGGCGCAAAATGGAAGGGTTCAATCTGGTGTGGATTGAGGAGCCGCTGGACGCCTACGATGTCGAAGGCCACGCCCAGCTTGCCGCCGCGCTGGATACTCCTATCGCCACCGGTGAAATGCTAACCAGCTTCCGTGAACATGAACAGCTGATCCTCGGCAACGCCAGCGACGTGGTTCAGCCCGACGCTCCGCGGGTGGGCGGCATCTCGCCGTTCCTCAAAATTATGGATCTCGCCGCGAAGCATGGCCGTAAGCTGGCACCGCATTTTGCCATGGAAGTCCACCTGCATCTGGCCGCCGCCTACCCGCTGGAGCCGTGGCTGGAACATTTCGAGTGGCTGAACCCGCTGTTTAACGAACAGCTGGAGCTGCGCGACGGGCGGATGTGGGTATCTGAACGCCACGGCCTGGGCTTCACCCTCAGCGAACAGGCCCGCCGCTGGACCCAGCACAGCTGCGAGTTTGGTCAGCGCCCTTAATCAATTTCCCCGGATTGCGGCGCAAGCGCCGTATCCGGGCTACCGGCCGATTCACGGCTGAAATCCGCTGTACCTACAATGCAACCCTGCAAAGGAGTTGAATAACATGACAACGCCAATAAAACCCAGCAATGTGCGTTATGGTATTTTGATATTTCTGTTTCTCGCCACCGTATTTAATTATGCCGATCGGGCAACCTTGTCCGTCGTTGCCCCGATGATGAGTAAAGAGTTAGGTTTCGATCCCGAAGCCATGGGGCTGGCTTTTTCAGTATTCGGGATTTCGTATGTGGTGATGCAGATCCCCGGCGGCTGGCTGCTGGATAAATATGGCTCCCGCCTGGTCTACGGCTTTGCATTAATTGGCTGGTCGGTGGTCACCATGTTTCAGGGCACCATCTACCTGTACGCCAGTCCGCTGATCGTGTTGATTATTCTGCGCCTGATGATGGGGGCTATAGAAGCACCGGCGTTTCCCGCCAATAGCCGCCTGAGCGTCCAGTGGTTCCCGAATAAAGAGCGAGGGTTCGTCACCTCGGTTTACCAGGCGGCACAATATATTTCTCTGGGTATTATTACGCCGTTGATGACCATCATTTTGCATAATTTAAGCTGGCATTACGTCTTTTATTATATTGGCGCCATCGGGGTGGTACTGGGGATATTCTGGCTGATTAAAGTCAGAGATCCGCTACAGCACCCAGGCATCAATCAACAGGAAATCGATTATATCCGCGACGGCGGCGGCGAGCCGGAGTTGGGTAGTCGTAAAATGCAGCAGAAACTCACCCTCGCGCAGATCAAAAGCGTCTGCGTCAACCGGATGATGATCGGCGTGTATATCGGCCAGTTCTGCGTGACGTCGATTACCTGGTTCTTCCTGACCTGGTTTCCCACCTATCTGTACCAGGCCAAGGGGATGTCAATTCTGAAGGTGGGCTTCGTCGCCAGTATCCCGGCGATCGCCGGATTCATCGGCGGCCTGCTGGGGGGCGTCTTTTCCGACTGGCTGCTGAAACAGGGCTACAGCCTGACCACCGCCCGTAAACTGCCGGTGATCTGCGGCATGCTGCTCTCCTGCGTGATTGTCGTGGCTAACTATACCAGCTCGGAAGTGGTCGTCATCGCCGCCATGAGTCTGGCCTTCTTCGCCAAAGGGTTTGGCAACCTTGGCTGGTGCATTCTCAGCGATACCTCGCCGAAAGAGATGCTCGGCATTGCCGGCGGCGTGTTTAACATGTGCGGTAACCTGGCAAGCATCATTACCCCGCTGGTGATTGGCGTGATCCTCGCCAACACCCAGTCGTTCGATTACGCCATTTTGTATGTCGGTTCCATGGGCGTACTGGGGCTGTTCTCCTATCTGTTTGTGGTCGGTCCGCTGGACCGTATTACCCTCACTCCACGCCTTGCCTGAAGTTAAATCCCTGGCGAATATCGCCCCCGCTGTTTCGCAACACACTCCTGCGAAACAGCGGTTTTTTAGTAGGTAATACCCGGCGGATTCACCGCTGATTGTGCCACCGCCTCTCCCTGCTCTCCCCAACGCGCCAGCACCTGCTGGTACTCCCCGCGCGCGATGGCGCCGTCCAGTGCCGCCTGCAGCGCATACACCAGGCCGTTGCCTTTTTTAGTGGTGGTCGCCACCCACGCTTTTTTCGGCCCCAGCCCCACCACTTTGGTGGTGCCGCTCAGCGCCGCTTTGTAAGCCGCCGTTGACTGCGGGCCAAAGAAAACATCGGCGCGCCCGGACTGGATATAGAGATTACCGGAAGCGTCATCGGTCAGATAGACCGGCAGCGCTGGCGGACGCCCTGCCGTTTTATTTTCCTCGTTCCAGCCCAGTAAAATACGCTCCTGATTGGTGCCGGAGCCGACGATCACCTTACGGTCCGAGAGGTCCGCCGGACCGCTGATTTGCGCAATATTACTGGTCGATTTCACGGAAAACGCCAGGGAATCGACGCGGTAAGTCGCGAAGTCGAATTTTGTTTTACGCTGTTCGGTGACGGCAATATTGACCAGCGCCACGTCATAGCGCCCGGAGGTGATCCCTAGCGGCCAGTCTTCCCATGCCGTGGGCACCAGTTTAAGCTTCAGCCCTAAGCTTCCTGCCAGCAGACGGGCGATATCCGGGTCGCTGCCGATGCGCGTGCGGTTGTCGCTTGCCAGCAGCGCCAGCGGCGGCGAGTTCAGCGCTGAAATCGCCACCGTCAGCGTGCCGGGTTCCACAAAACGGTAGTTGGCCGGGATCCTGGCGATAGCCGCGGGATCCGCCGTTACCGGCAGCGGCGTTTCGTTGGCCTTCAGGTCGATATCCGCCTGCACGCCGGTGGTCATCACCGTTGAAATGGCGGCGAACGCCAGTCCAGTTATCCTTAGTTTCATGCCAGCACCTTCGATAAAAATTGCCGCGTTCGCGGATGTTGCGGATGGTTGAGCACCTCATCGCTGCTGCCCTGCTCGATGATTTTGCCCTCGACCATAAACACCACTTTGTCGGCCACTTCGCGGGCGAAGCCGATTTCGTGGGTTACTACGACTAGCGTAGTGCCGGAGCGCGCCAGCTTTTTAATCACGTCGAGCACTTCGCCCACCAGCTCAGGATCGAGCGCCGATGTCGGTTCATCGAACAGGATCACCCTCGGCTTGAGGGCCAGCGCCCGGGCAATGGCGATGCGCTGCTGCTGCCCGCCGGACAGATGTCGCGACCAGGCATCGGCTTTGTGCCGCAGGCCGACGACATCAAGCAGGTCATAGGCGCGGGCTATCGCCTCCTTGCGGGTCGCCTGCTTGTGAGCAATCGGCGCTTCAATCAGGTTTTCCAGCACCGTCAGGTGCGGGAACAGATTGAAGTTCTGGAAGACATAGCCGACATTGACGCGCTGGCGCAGGATCGCTTTCTCTTTCAGTTCATACAGCTTGTCGCCCTCGCGGCGGTAGCCAATATAGTCCCCGTCAATCTGGATAAATCCTTCATCTACTCGCTCCAGATGGTTAATGGTGCGCAGCAGCGTGGACTTGCCCGACCCGGACGGGCCGAGGATCACCGTGACGGTGCCGGGCGGGATCTCCAGCGACACATCGTCCAGCGCCTTGTGGCGACCGAAGTACTTGCTGACCCCGGTAATCGAAATATGGCCGTTAAGAGAGTTGGGCATGGATGGCCTCCTGCGGTTTCTGCTGCGGCTGCGGGGCGGTTTCCTGAAGCTGGCGACGACGTGGCGAGTTCACCGCCGAGCGGCGTTCGCTGCGGGCCAGAGCGCGTTCCACCAGATACTGGATCAGTGACAGCACGCTGGTGATCACCAGGTACCAGACGGCACCGACCATCAGCAGCGGGATCACCTCCTGGGTGCGGTTGTAGATCATCTGAATGGTGTAAAACAGCTCCGGCATCGCCAGCACGTAAACCATGGCCGTACCTTTGGCGAGGCTGATAATTTCGTTAAAGCCGGCGGGTAAAATCGTGCGCAGCGCCTGTGGCAGAATAATCCGTAGCGTCCGGCGCCATGCCGGCAGCCCCAGCGCCGCTGCCGCTTCATACTGCCCGTGATCGACCCCGAGGAAACCGCCGCGAATAATCTCGGCGGTGTAGGCGCTCTGCACCAGCGTCAGCCCAACCACCGCCGTCGAAAATTGCCCCAGCACGTTGATGGTCTGGTAGCTCCCCCAGCTAAAGGCGGTAAACGGGATGCCAATCGACAGCGTGTCGTACAGATAGGAAAAGTTGTAGAGAATGATCAGCACCACTATCAGCGGCAGCGAACGGAACAGCCAGATATAGCCCCAGGCAAGGCTGCTCAACAACCAGGAGGAAGAGAGCCTGGCCAGCGCCAGTACGCCGCCGAACAGCACGCTCAGAACGGTACCGATCAGTGTCAACAGCAGAGTCTGCCCTAGCCCTTCCAGGATCACCGGGTCGAAGAACCAACGGGCGAACACCGACCACTCCCAGCGGGGGTTAAAAGCCACCGACTGCACCACACCCGCCAGCACCAGTAGGGCCAGCAGCGCCCCGACGGCGCGCAGCGGGTAGCGCGCCGGAACCACCTTAATCGTTTCCGAATGCGTCATGTGGCCTCCTCAGGCGCTTTGGCTCAGGGCGCTGACCGACAGCGCTTTGCTGAAGCGCAGCCGCCCGTCAAACGGCGGCTGGCTGTACTCTTCCGGGTTGCGCGTCAGATCAAACTGCGCGTCATACCCCTGGCTCAGATAAAGCTTCACGGCTTCCGGCTGGCGAAAGCCGGTCGTCAGATAAATATGGCTGTAACCCGCCAGTACGGCCCGCCGTTCCAGCTCCTGCACCACTTTCGCCGCCAGCCCCTGCTGGCGCAGGCGGTGGTGGGTCCAGATGCGTTTGATCTCGGCGGTGTGAGTATCTTTCGGTTTATAGGCCCCGGTGGCGATGATCTCGCCGTCTCGTTCAAGGACGATAAACAGCCCCTGCGGCGCCAGATACCATTCGGTCAGTTCAACCTCCGCGTCACGGGAAAAGTAGTCGCCATAGCGCGAGGCATATTCAGCGAACAGGCCGTTAATAATCGGCTGGAGTTCCGGTGCTTCGGGAGAGATATCGCGGAATGCGTCGCTCATGTTGCCTCCTGTTAGTCGCCCAGACCGGCCGGGTTAATTTCTGATTGGGGGATGCTCTCGACCCCTTCACCCCAGCGGTTCAGGACTTTGGCATAATCGCCGTTGCTGATAACGCCGTTCAACGCCGTCTGCACGGGCTCCACCAGGCCGCTACCCTTTTTCAGGGTGACCGCGATATGCGCCGCTTTCGGCCAGCCGCCATCCACGCTGCCCACCAGTTTGGTTTTGCCGGTCAGCGCCGCTTTCCATGCACCAATTACGTTGGGACCAAAGAAGGCGTCAGCGCGACCGGACTGAATCGCCAGCGTCTGGGCGGCATCATCTTTGGTGTACACCGGGGTAAAGGGCTTCAGCCCTTTTTTCAGGTTCTCGGCATTCCACGCCAGCAGGATGGCCTCCTGGTTGGTACCCGATCCGACGATAATGCGCAGCCCGGCAATATCTTCCGCTTTGTCGATGTGCTGCAGCGGGCTGGTGCTTTTGACGTAAAAGCCCAGAGAATCCTTACGATAGGTGGCAAAATCGAACTTCTCTTTGCGCTCTTTGGTAACAGTAATATTGCTGATCGCGGCATCATATTTGCCGGAGGCCACTCCCAGCGGCCAGTCTTCCCAGGAGGTCGGGACAACGTTCAGCTCCAGCCCCAGACTGTCGGCCACCAGGCGGGCGATATCCACCTCGCTGCCGAGCAGGGTTTTGTTATCGTCGGAAAACACCGTCAGCGGCGGAGAGTTCAGCGCCGCCACCGCCACGGTCAGTTTCCCCGGCACCGCGAAGTGATAATTTGCCGGCAGTTGCGCAATCGCCTGCGGGTTTTTCGCCGTATGAATCGGCGCTTTATTGGCGGCCAGGCTCACGCCGGTGCCGTTGATATTGACGTCCTGTGCCCATGACGGGGCGCTAAAAGCCAGCGCCAGCGCCAGTAAAAGTGACTTTTTCTGCATAGCGGTGTTCTCTGTTTTTATTGTTGGAATTGGTTGACGGGCTGCGCCAGCCCCAGACTCTCGCGCAGAGTCGTACCGGGATATTCATCACGGAACAGCCCGCGAGCCTGCAGCACCGGCACCACCTGGTCAACAAAGCGCGGGAAGGTGTCCGGCGTGCCGCCCTGGATGATAAAACCGTCCGCCGCGTGCTGTTCAAACCACTGCTGCAGACCGTCGGCGACCTCTTCCGGCGTACCAGAAAACAGCGGGCGCGGGCTGGCGGCCTCCAGCGCCACCTGGCGCAGGGTCAAATGCCGTTCACGGGCGTTGCGTTTGATTTCATCGGTGGTGCTGCGGAAGCTGTTTTTGCCCAGTTCGCCAATATCCGGGAACGCTTCATCCAGCGGGTATTGGCTAAAGTCGTGGTGTTCGAAATAGCGCCCGAGATAGTTCAGGGCATCGTCGATCGACACCAGCGCGGCGGTGGTCTGGTATTGCTGTTCCACGTCGTCGGCATCGTCGCCGATAATCACGCTGACGCCCTGGAAGATGTGCAGCTGGTCCGCTTGCCGCCCGTGCTCCGCCAGCTGATGTTTAACATCGCGATAAAACAGCTGGGCTTCCGCCAGGGTGGCCTGATGGGTGAAGATGGCGTCGGCGTGGCTTGCCGCCAGTTTTTTCCCGTCATCCGAAGCACCGGCCTGAAAGATAATCGGACGGCCCTGCGGCGTGCGGGCAATATTTAACGGCCCGGCGACCTGGAAAAAATCACCGTGATGGTCAAGGGTGTGCAGTTTGGCGTTATCAAAGAACTGTCCGGTGGCTTTGTTGCGGATAAAAGCGTCCTGCTCCCAGGAGTCCCAAAGCCCTTTCACCACCCGTAAATATTCATCGGCGATACGATAGCGCAGCGAATGGTCAGGATGCTGCGCGCGCGAGAAGTTCTTTGCCGAGCCTTCCAGCGGCGAGGTCACCACGTTCCAGCCGGCGCGTCCCTGGCTCAAATGGTCGAGGCTGGCAAACTGCCGCGCGGTGGTAAAAGGCTCGCTGTAGGAGGTCGATAAGGTGCCGACCAGCCCGAGATGGCGGGTCACCGCCGCCAGCGTCGATAATACCGTCAGGGGTTCGAAACGGTTTAAAAAGTGCGGGATAGATTTCTCATTAATATATAAACCGTCAGCGACAAATATAAAGTCCAGTTTCCCCTCTTCCGCTTTTAATGCCGTTTGTTTGACGAAGTCAAAATTAATACTGGCATCGGCCTGAGCGGCCGGATGACGCCACGCGGACATATTCCCTGATGCGCCATGTAATATGGTTCCCAGACGCAACTGTCGTTTTTCAGACATAATAACCCCTTCTCTTGCCGAAAATAATAATCTACCCGCCATACTTCAAGTGGCATGAACTCTGGCTATATACCTCAGCCCATCCTGGACCACGACCTGACAGGGCGCGGTAAATAACGTTTAACTCTGCTGTAGCGCCCGTTGTGCCAGCGCCGCGAAATAACGGGCCGCCGGGGCAATTAAGCGATCATCCGGGTTATAGGCCGGGTGGTGAAGGCCATATTCACTGGCGCTGCCGATGCTGACAAAGGCACCGGGAATATGCTGCAAATAGACGGCAAAATCTTCGCCCCCCATATGCAAATCGGCTTCATGGGTGCGATAACCGGCTTCTGCGGCGACCTCGCTGGCAAACGCCGCCCAGCGGGCGTCATTGACCAGTGCCGTCGGCCCGGAATACCAGAACACATCAATCTGGGCGCCAAAGGCGCTGGCAAACCCGGCGGCGATCTCGCTGACTCGCGCCTTCACGCGCTGCTGTACCTCACTGCTGTGGGTCCGTAAGGTACCCTCGAGCTCAACGCTTTCCGGCAGCACGTTCCAGGTATTGCCTCCCTGAATCCGCGTCACGCTGAGCACCACCGAATCGAGGGTATTCACCTCGCGACTGGCGACGCTTTGCAACACGGTGACCAGTTGGCTGGCCAGCAGAATCGCGTCTTTGCCTTCATGGGGACGTGCGGCGTGTGCACCTTTGCCGGTCACCTTAAAGACAAAACGATCGACGTTGGCGTAGAAGGCGCCGCCGCGGGTGGCAAATTCGCCCAGCGGCAAGCCGGGTTCATTGTGCATGCCGAAAATCGCCCTCACACCTTCCAGCGCCCCGGCACGAATCAGCGTTTTCGCGCCGCCGAAGTTCTCCTCTGCGGGCTGAAACAGGATCCGCACCCGACCTGGCAGCTGTGCTTCAGCCTCTTTCAGCAGCAGCACGGCGCCGAGCATCACGCTGGTGTGAATATCGTGGCCGCAGGCATGCATCACGCCTTCGTGCTGCGAGCGGTAAGGTAACCCGGTGTTCTCCTCGATGGGCAAGGCGTCGATATCGGCCCGCAGGGCGACAATGTTATCGCCGCTGCCCACCTCCACCACCAGTCCGGTTTTCAGTTCATAGGGCAGCACCCGCAGGCCGCCGCTTTCCAGCCAGTCACGAATGCGGGCGGTGGTGGCCACCTCCTGCAGCGAAAGCTCCGGGAACTGATGCAGTTCGCGGCGCCAGCTAATCAGCTGTTGTTCAAAACTCATGACAGCACCTCCGCGCGGTGGTGGGCCTGAGCCAGCAGGCGTAACGAATCCAGCCGCGCCTGCCCTTCACTCACCGGGGTATCGATAATAAATTCGTCAATCTGCCAGGCGGCATGCAGCGCATCGAGCTGGGCTTTCACCTCGTCGGCGGTGCCGGCCAGCAGCGATGATTCGCGACGGGCAATGTGCGTCGGCGGGCTTCCGGCCTGGCGGGCAAAGGCCAGCGCCTGGGCCTCACTGCCGACGGTTACCCGTTGGCCGTTTTCCAGCTCCACGCCCCAGACCTCGACCTGTTTTGCCAGCGCCAGGGCCGTGGTCCGGTCTGCGGCGACGATCGCCTGCACCGCCACGATAGTCTGGCGGCGGCTCAGCGTCCGCCAACGGGTCAGCACATCGCGCAGCAGGGTTTTGTCGCCGTTCAGGTGGGCGGCAAACACGAAATGCCAGTCCAGCCGGGCGGCCAGTTCCGCGCTTTCGAGGCTGGCGCCCAGCAGAAAGCCGTCAGCGCGACGTGGGGGAACCGGCGTCGCACGCAGGCTCTCTTCGCCGGTGTCCTCGGTCAGTGACAACCAGTTATCCAACTGGGCGAGGCTATCGGCAAAGGTCCCTTTCTCCTCAGCGTGAACCCCTTGCTGCAATGCCCGGGTTGACAGCGGCAGACCGCCCGGCGCTTTACCCACCCCGAGGTCCACACGACCTGGGGCAAGCGAAGCCAGCAGATTAAAGTTTTCCGCCACTTTATACGGGCTGTAATGTTGCAGCATGACGCCGCCGGATCCGACGCGAATCTGCCGGGTCTGACCGAGGATCCAGGCAATCACCACTTCCGGTGACGGGCTGGCAAGTTGATCGGTATTGTGATGTTCGGCAACCCAGAAGCGGTGATAGCCCCAGGTTTCGGCCTGTTGCGCCAACGTTAATGTACGCGTCAGCGCCTGTGCAGCAGTTTCCCCCGCCGCCAGCGGACTTTTATCCAGAATACTGATTCGATAAGACATTTCGCAGGCTCGCATTAACAAACATGCCTGCATTATTAGAATCAGCCGCAGCCGTTGAGAAACAATTTATTCACATGTGCTCTGCCGGAAAATAGATATGCAGCTTCGCACCTGTCTCAGCCGACGTATCAGTCCGCTGCTGAATCTGACGCAATCTGTTGTTGCAACTGACGAACTAAAGCCTCGGTCTGCTGCTGATTGCGCAGACGAATAAAACGGATGTGCTGCCAGCTCGGATCGGCCATATCCATTTGATAACGCAGGCGGTTCTTTTTCCAGGTAGTGATGGTCCACCAGAGGATTGATTCGCGGCTTAAAAAAGAACGGCGGAAGCTTTCGCGGTTGCCGGTACCGGGCCACAGCTCCTGCTGTGAGCGCGCGCGCGCGACGGCCCGGCAAACGGCCTGTCTGAGGGTCCGCCAGAAGCCATAGTCGACCCAGATGACCATGTCGACATCGCGCCACTTCAGCGGACGGCTGCGATTGTAATTACCGTCCAGCACCCAGTCGGGGCGGTCGATGGCCGCTGCCAGTTTGGCAAAGAAAGCCTCATCAGGCGTGCCCTGCCAGTGCGGCTGCCAGTACAGGGTGTCCATCTCAATACAGGGAACGGATAGCATCTGCGCCAGTCGGCGCGCCAGGGTCGTTTTGCCTGAACCGCTGGTGCCCACTATGTTGATTTTCATGGCTGTCTCCCGGCCATTTTGGGGCCGGGTATTTTAGCCTGGAAGAGAAATGTGCGCTATTACCTCGCCCGCAGAAATACCGTGCTGGTTGGTATTCACCGGGCGAGGCGCGATTAGCTGGCGGGGTACTGCTCGTCACTTACCTGTTCAAGCCAGGTCACTGGGCTGCCGTTTTCAGATTCGGCAATCGCGATATGGACCATCGCCGTCTGGGCGCAGGCGCCGTGCCAGTGTTTCACTCCGGGTGGGATCCAGGCGATATCGCCCTGATTCAGCACCTGCGGCGCCTGATCCCACTCCTGCAGCCAGCCGCGTCCCTGAGTGACAATCAGCGTCTGGCCTAGCGGATGGGTATGCCAGGCGGTACGTGCGCCGGGTTCAAACGTCACCGTGGCGCCGCCCACCTTAGCCGGTTCGGTGGCCTGAAACGGTGCATCAATGCGAACATCGCCGGTAAACCAGGTATCCGGGCCTTTGCGGGATGGCAGTGAACCGCTGCGAATAATATTCATGATCGTTCCTCTCAACATAAGGTGTGTGTTGAAAGTAGCGCAAAATCACGACGCTGATTAGACTACTAAATAAGAAAGTAACCATGAGCAAAATTCATTAATCTGGAAAACCGATGTTAAAAGATAACGTTAACGACCTGCTGTCGTTTATGGTGGTGGCCCGCGAACGCAGTTTTACCCGCGCTGCTGCCCAGCTTGGCGTGTCGCAGTCGGCCCTCAGCCACGCGATGCGCAATCTTGAAGCCCGCCTCGACGTGCGTTTACTTTCCCGCACAACCCGCAGCGTCGCCCCAACGGAAGCGGGAGAAAGACTGTTCCAGCGCCTGAGCCCGCACCTGATGGAGATTGAGCAGGAGCTGGCCGCCCTGCGCGATACCCGGGACCAGCCAGCAGGTAATATTCGCCTGACCGCTGGCGAGCATGCCACCAGCGCCCTGCTGTGGCCGGCGCTGAAAACCTTTATGTTGCAATACCCGGATATCAATATCGAAATTACCGTGGATAACGGCCTGACCGATATCGTTGATGGCCGCTTTGACGCTGG
Organism: Klebsiella sp. B345; assembly: GCF_051131735.1. Taxonomy (NCBI): domain Bacteria; kingdom Pseudomonadati; phylum Pseudomonadota; class Gammaproteobacteria; order Enterobacterales; family Enterobacteriaceae; genus Klebsiella; species Klebsiella sp. B345. The sequence continues at coordinate 216,499 of NZ_CP180443.1, read as the reverse complement.
GGTTCGCCTCGGCGAACAGGTGGCCAAAGATATGATTGCCGTGCGTATCGCCCCCGATATGCGCATGGCGGTGATCGGCTCCCCGGGCTATTTACAGCGCTATGGTACGCCGCAGACACCCTACGATCTTGAACAGCATCGCTGCATCAATATGCGTCTGCCGACGCTCGGCGGGCTTTATGCCTGGGAGTTTGAGCAGGATGGCCGCGAAGTCCGCGTGCGCGTTGAGGGGCAAATTATTTTAAACAGCCTACCGCAACGTATCGATGCCGCTGAATCCGGGCTGGGTCTGGCCTACGTTCCTGAGGACAGCATCGAAGAGGCGCTGACGAAGGGACGACTGGTTCGGGTGCTCGAGAGCTGGACCCCGTCGTTCTCCGGTTATCACCTCTATTACCCTGGGCGTCGACAGCATACCACCGCCTTTAGCCTGCTGTTAGCCCACCTTCGTCATTGAACTCATTGATATATAAGCAAGTGCGGTGCAGTGATGTTTTACGTGCGTGACTATCTCGTTACGTGTAGGATGCTGCGCCATGCTCTGCTTATCTCCTACGTCAGAATGATGGGAAAGCCAGCATAACGTACTGCGTCTCAGCAGTGCGCAGAACCACTCATGGACATTGACAGGAAAATGGGTATCACAATGAATACTAAGCAAAACACAACGGCGGAACATCACGCCGCCAAGCGTCACTGGCTAAACTCTCAGGAAGCGGGTTATCACAAAGCGATGGGTAACCGTCAGGTACAGATGATCGCCATCGGCGGGGCTATCGGTACCGGTCTGTTCCTCGGCGCAGGTGCGCGTTTACAGATGGCCGGGCCCGCCCTGGCGCTGGTGTATCTGGTCTGCGGCCTGTTCTCATTCTTTATCTTACGCGCCCTCGGCGAACTGGTATTGCATCGTCCCTCCAGCGGCAGTTTCGTCTCCTATGCCCGCGAATTCTTAGGTGAAAAAGCGGCCTACGTGGCGGGATGGATGTACTTCGTTAACTGGGCGATGACCGGGATTGTCGATATCACCGCCGTGGCGTTGTATATGCACTACTGGGGTGCCTTCGGCGATGTCCCGCAGTGGGTCTTCGCCCTCGGCGCGCTGGCGATCGTCGGCACCATGAACATGATCGGCGTGAAGTGGTTCGCCGAAATGGAGTTCTGGTTTGCGCTGGTCAAGGTGTTGGCGATTGTCGCCTTCCTGGTGGTGGGGACGGTGTTCCTCGGCAGCGGTAAACCGCTGGACGGCAACGCCACCGGTTTCCATCTGATCACCGATAACGGCGGCCTGTTCCCGCACGGCCTGATGCCGGCGCTGGTGCTGGTTCAGGGCGTGGTGTTCGCCTTTGCCTCTATCGAACTGGTGGGCACCGCCGCCGGTGAGTGTAAAGATCCGCAGACCGTGGTGCCCCGCGCCATCAACAGCGTGATCTGGCGTATTGGTCTGTTTTACGTCGGCTCAGTTGTGCTGCTGGTGCTGCTGCTGCCGTGGAATGCCTATCAGGCCGGGCAAAGTCCGTTTGTCACCTTCTTCAGCAAGCTGGGCGTGCCGTACATCGGTAGCGTGATGAATATCGTGGTACTGACCGCCGCGCTCTCCAGCCTGAACTCCGGCCTGTACTGCACCGGACGTATTCTGCGTTCGATGTCGATGGGCGGTTCTGCGCCGAAGTTCATGTCTAAGATGAGCCGTCATCACGTGCCGTACGCCGGGATTCTGGCGACGCTGGTGGTGTATGTCTTCGGGGTGTTTCTGAACTACCTGGTGCCGTCTCAGGTCTTTGAGATCGTGCTGAACGTGGCGTCGCTGGGGATTATCGCCTCATGGGCCTTTATCGTGGTGTGCCAGATGAAACTGCGTCAGGCGATTAAGGAAGGGAAAGCGGCGGATGTGAGCTTCAAAATGCCTGGGGCGCCGTTTACCTCCTGGCTGACCCTGCTGTTCCTGCTCAGCGTGCTGGTACTGATGGCTTTCGATTACCCGAACGGTACTTATACCATCGGTTCGATTCCGCTGATTGCCGTGCTGCTGGTGGCCGGCTGGTTTGGCGTACGCAAACGTGTTCATGCCATTCACAGTGAAGCGCCTGGCGTGCAGACGTCACAGAAGTAAGCGTATCGTGGTTTGCCCGGAAACGGGCAAACCACCTGCTGTCACTTAATTATCTTCCACCAGCTGCGACACGTCGCTGCTGTTAATCTGGCGATGGTTGCCAGATTCATCGACATAGCTGGTCATACCGGTGTCTTTATCCAGACGCGGCTTGCCCTGAGTCACAATGGTCTGCCCACTTTTTGTTGTCATGACGTAGTTTGAACTACAACCTGCAAGCAGTGCCAGCATCGCGCCAGCGCACAGCACCATAAATGGCTTATTCATACTTCCTCCGGAATGATTACCATCGCCCCGCAACGACGGGGAAAGTATTGATTGTAATGTCATTATATTCTTCAGGCCAATTGGTGTTTGTAACAGAGGGTGATTCAGGCGGGTGGGAGGGGTTGCCCCCTCCGCAATAACGATTTACAGCGCAATACGGATTACATCATCCGGCTGGGTAGCTTCTTTCTGACGGCTGGATTCCTGCTTCACGCTGACATACAGCGTTTTACCGTCGGCGGAGAGCGCCAGGCTATTCGGGTGAGTCGGGGTTTTGAAGGTTTTAACGACCTTGTAGGTTTTGCCGTCAATCACGCTCACTTCACCGGCTTTACGATGCGTCACATAGGCTTCGTTACGCGTCGGGTTGAACAACACCGCCAGCGATTCCGGGGCGGCAATTTTCTGCAGCACTTTGCCATCGCGGATATCGACCACCAGAACTTCCGGCTGTTTGCCATCGGTGATAAAGGCGCGGTGACCGGCGGTATCCAGGCTCAGGTTCAGATAGAAGTGCTCTTTCCCGTCATCCTGCAGCTTTTTGCGGCTGATAATTTTGTTGCTGTCGCTGTCGATGGTCAGCAGTTCGCCATCGGCATTGGTGGTGTAAATACGTTTGGCATCAGCATCCACCGCCAGACCGGTTGCCATAGCGCCGGTATTGGTGATGGTGTCTTTCAGCGTCAGCTTTTCACCATCCACGACCCAGATCACGCTCTCTTTACCCAGACCGGTGATATAGACGGTGTTGGTTTTTTCATTAACCGCCAGTTCACGCGGCGCCAGCGGGCGCACAGTTTCGCTGCGTTTGCGATCGTCGAGCACCAGACGGCCTTTCACCGCGCCGCTTTTCGCGTCAATGGCGGTGACGGTGCTGTCGGTGGTGTTGCCAAACCACAGCGTTTGCGTCGCGTTATTGATCGTCGCGCCGAACGGTTTCAGATCGTTATGAATAACCTGAGTCACCTCCAGCGTGGTCGGATCAAGACGATAAACAATCCCGCCTTTATCCAGCGAACGGCTTTGAGAAGTAGCGACCCACAGCGCATTTTCCTGCTGGCTGTAAGCCATTTCGTATGCGCCCTTACCGACCGCCTTGCGCAACATTTCTTCTGCCGCATGAGCACTGAAGCTCCCCGCCAGCAGTAAAGAGGTTAATAACAGTGAACGGCGCAGACGCGGCGCGGACAGATGACGTAATGACATGACGACTCCCTTTGATAAAACAACTATGTGCCTGCTCGACATTGCTTCCTTGACGCAAAGTCATGGCTTTGCGTTATTTTCAAATGCGAATAGTAATCATTATTTCAGGTAAAGTGGAGCGCTATTTCTACATCCACGACGCGAAAATAGCCATTCGGTGCCATTATTTAACTAAAATGCCGTTAATAATTTTCAAAAAATTACAAAAGGATTAACATGTGCACATATGTTCCGTTTGGTTCGTTTTACGAGTAGCTGTCATGAAAATCCTTTCCGTGCGCACGGTTGCGCTTCCTGCCCTTCTGTTACCTCTCTTTGCCTTGGCCGAGAGCGACGAGCAAACCATGGTCGTGACCGCCGCGCCTACCACGGTGTCCGAACTTGATACCCCCGCCGCCGTCAGCGTGGTCAACGGGGATGAAATGCGCCAGGCCGCCCCGCGGGTGAACCTGTCCGAGTCGCTGGGTGCGGTGCCGGGGCTGCAGGTGCAGAACCGGCAGAACTACGCCCAGGATCTGCAATTGTCGATTCGCGGTTTTGGTTCCCGCTCCACCTATGGCGTGCGCGGGCTGCGCATATACGTTGACGGTATTCCCGCCACCATGCCCGACGGCCAGGGGCAAACCTCGAATATTGATATTGGCAGCGTGGAGAGCCTTGAAGTCCTGCGCGGCCCTTTCTCTGCCCTGTACGGTAACTCCTCCGGCGGGGTGATCAATGTCTCGACCCAGACCGGCAGCCACCCGCCGACCATCGAAGCCAGCAGTTATTACGGCAGTTTCGGGACCTGGCACTACGGCCTGAAGGCCACCGGGGCCGTCGGCGACGGAACCCACGCCGGTGACGTCGATTACACCGTGTCGACCAACCGCTTCACTACCCACGGCTATCGCGACCACAGCGGCGCGCGCAAAAATCTGGCCAATGCCAAACTGGGCGTACGCATCAATGACGTCAGTAAACTGACCCTGCTGTTTAACAGCGTGGATATTAAAGCCAATGATGCCGGTGGGCTGAGCTACGATGAGTGGCAGAGCAATCCGCGCCAGTCGCCTCGCGGCGATCAGTACAATACCCGCAAGTCGACGAAGCAAACCCAGGCGGGGCTGCGCTACGAAAGAGCGCTCAGCGAACAGGACGACCTGAGCGTCATGATGTACGCCGGAGAGCGCGAGACCACGCAATATCAGTCGATTCCCCGGGCACCGCAGCTTAACCCCGCTCATGCGGGTGGAGTTATCGATCTGACGCGCCATTATCAAGGCGTTGATACCCGCTGGACCCACCGCGGCGAACTGTTGGTGCCGGTCACCTTCACCACCGGGCTCGACTATGAAAACATGAGCGAGCGCCGCAAAGGATACGAAAACTATGTGATGGTCAACGGTGCACCGCAGTACGGTGAAGAAGGCAGCCTGCGTCGCAATGAACGTAATCTGATGTGGAACCTTGACCCTTATCTGCAGACCCAATGGCAGCTGACGGAGAAGCTCTCCCTCGATGCCGGGGTGCGCTACAGTTCGGTGTGGTTCGACTCCAACGATCAATACATTACGACTGGCAATGGTGATGACAGCGGCGAGGCCAGCTACCACAAATGGCTGCCGGCAGGCTCATTGAAGTACGCGGTGACCGATGCATGGAATGTCTATCTCTCTGCCGGACGCGGTTTTGAAACCCCGACCATTAACGAGCTCTCCTACCGTTCGGATAATCAGAGCGGCCTGAACTTCGGCCTGCAGCCTTCGACTAATGAAACCGTCGAAATTGGCAGCAAGACGCGGATCGGCAACGGCCTGTTTACCGCGGCCCTGTTCCAGACCAATACCGATAACGAGATTGTGGTGGATGCCAGCAGCGGCGGGCGTACCAGCTATAAGAACGCCGGTAAGACGCGGCGTCAGGGGATGGAACTGGGGCTGGATCAGCAGTTTGCTGAGAACTGGCGCCTGAAAGCCGCGTGGACGTGGCTGGACGCGACCTACCGGACCAACGTCTGTGACGACAGTAACTGCAACGGCAATCGCATTCCGGGCATCGCGCGCAATATGGGGTACGCCTCATTCGGCTATCAGCCGGAACGCGGCTGGTACGCCGGTAGTGATATCCGCTATATGAGCGATATTATGGCCAACGATGAGAACACCGCCAAAGCACCGTCGTGGACGGTAGTCGGTCTCACCACTGGTTATAAATGGAGCTACGGCAAGATGGATATGGATCTGTTTGGCCGCATCGACAACCTGTTCGACCGCAGTTACGTCGGTTCGGTTATCGTCAACGAGTCCAACGGCCGCTATTACGAGCCAGCACCGGGGCGTAACTACGGCGTCGGCCTGAACCTCGCCTGGCGATTTGAGTAACGCCTTTTGTCACCGGGTGAAGTACCCGCGCCGATACCCATAAAAAACCCGGATAGCTATGCGCTATCCGGGTGATGGTTATCGTGGTTCAGTGAAGCCTGGCGCGAAATTAATCGTCAGGGGAAACGCGGACCACCACTTTACCGAAGTTCTTGCCCTTCAGCAGGCCGATTAGCGCCTCAGGTGCACGCTCCAGCTCATCAATTAGCTGTTCGCGATATTTGATTTTGCCTTCCTGCACCCAGCGCCCCATTTCAGACTGAAACTCGGCAATTCGATGGCCGTAGTCCTGACCGATGATAAAACCCTGCATGCGGATGCGTTTTTTCAGCAGCGTCCCCATCAGCAGCGGCAGGCGATCCGGCCCCTCCGGCAGGCTGGTGGCATTATAGCCGCTGACCAGCCCGCAGACCGGCACCCGCGCCGAGGTATTAAGCAGCGGCAGGACGGCATCAAAGACCTTACCACCGACGTTTTCATAATAGATATCAATCCCCTGCGGGCAGGCCGCCGCCAACTGCGCGGCGAAATCATCCGCATAATGGTCGAGGCAAACATCAAACCCGAGCGTCTCTACCGCGTAGCGGCATTTCTCGCTGCCTCCGGCAACCCCCACAGTACGGCAGCCTTTGAGTTTGGCAATCTGTCCGACAGTCGCGCCTACCGGCCCGGTCGCGGCAGCCACCACCAGCGTTTCACCGGCTTTCGGCTGACCAATATCCAGCAGGCCCATATAGGCGGTAAACCCAGGCATTCCCAGTACTCCAAGCGCCCAGGAAGGATGCTGCGGATCCGTGCCCAGCTTCACCAGCCCGCTGCCGTCGGAAAGCTCATAATCTTGCCAGCCGCTGTAGCCCAGCACCCATTCGCCAGCTTTAAAATCGGCATGATGGGAGACTTCAACCCGGCTCACCGTGCCGCCGACCATCACCGCGCCAATCTCCACCGGCGGCGAGTAGGATGGCGCATCGCTCATCCGGCCACGCATATAGGGATCCAATGAGAGATACACCGTGCGCAACAGCAACTGACCCGGGCCTGGGGTCGGCACATCGCCCTCTTCCAGACGGAAATTATCCCCGGTCGGCTCGCCGTGTGGGCGGGAAGCCAACACCAGTCGACGATGACGCTGTGGATGAAAAGCCATAGCAAACTCCTCCAGTTAAAAGCCTGTACCAAGGCTAGTCGCAATTGACGCCACGCACATTGGCATTATGAGGCAGATTGATTTAACCGCACCACCAGGTAGGTGCACGATGCGCTGGATTCATTGATAAACCGGCAGTCGTTTGGCGGCCCCAGTTCAAGACAGTCTCCGGCCCGCATTTCATGCCGGGTGGCGCCTTCGACAAACACCAGCTCACCCTGCTGCAGCCAGATAAGCTGACGCGCCAGCACATATGACGATGCCGGCATCGGGACATCGCTGCCCGCAGGCAGTTCTACCTGCACCAAATCGATCGGCAGATCGCTGCGCGGAGAGACGTGGCGCCGCAGATAGTGGCTTTGCGGATCGCGCCAGACCGGCTGCTGGGCAAAACGTAACAGTTTCCCTTCCTGCATCTCGGCCCTGGCGATCAGGGTGGACATACTGATGCCAAAGGCACCGGAAAGCCGCCCGAGCATCGAGGCCGTAGGGCTGCTTTCGCCGCGTTCGATCTTGTGGATCATCGCGCGAGAGGCACCGGCGCGCTCGGCCAGGTCGCTCAGGGACCAGCCGCGAGATTCGCGTTCGATGCGTATGCGTGCGCTAATGCGCTGATTCATATTGTCTTCAATAGTATTCATAGCGTAGTACTATAGTGTATGAATCGTCCTGCAACAAGGAGATGGCCCGCAAATCCACACTTTGCTCAACACCGCAGAATGCCTCGCATAACAGCTAATAATAAATTTTTCGCTAAAACAGATGACAGCGTTACGTACATTATTGTAATAATATCGTACTACTATAGTGAACGATTACTGAGGTCTGCTATGTCCATTCGCCATGCCTGTAAAGAAGATTGCGCCGCTATCGCCGAAATCTACAACCACGCGGTCCTGCACACCGCCGCTATCTGGAATGACAAAACCGTCGATACCCATAACCGCCTCGCGTGGTTTGAAGCCCGACAACTGGCCGGTTTTCCAATACTGGTCAGCGAAGAGAATGGCGTTGTTACCGGTTACTCCTCGTTTGGCGACTGGCGCGCTTTTGACGGTTTTCGTCATACCGTCGAGCATTCGGTCTATGTGCACCCCGATCATCAGGGTAAAGGGCTGGGACGCGCCCTGCTGGTGGCGCTGATTAACGAAGCTCGTCGGCTCAATAAACATGTGATGGTAGCCGGGATCGAAGCACAAAATCAGGCCTCGCTGCATCTCCATGAAACACTGGGGTTTGTCACTACCGGGCAAATGCCACAGGTCGGCACTAAGTTTGGCCGCTGGTTGGATCTAACCTTTATGCAGCTACAGCTTGACGATCGCCGCGATCCGGATGGCCGTGCATGAACCAGTCGTTGACCCTCGCCTGCCTGATTGCCGCGGGCATTGGGCTGGTGGTGCAGAATACCCTGATGGTACGCATCACCCAGTCCGCGTCGACTATCCTGATTGCCATGCTGCTTAACTCGCTGGTCGGGATTGTTATTTTCGTGACCATTCTGATGCTGCGCCACGGGGCGGCAGGATTTCAGGAGCTGGCGGTCAGCATCAAATGGTGGACCTTGATTCCGGGCCTGCTGGGGTCGTTTTTTGTCTTCGCCAGTATCAGCGGCTACCAAAACGTTGGCGCGGCCACCACCATTGCGGTGCTGATTGCCAGCCAACTGGTGGGCGGATTAATCATCGATCTTATTCGTGCGCACGGGGTGCCATGGCGGGCGTTGCTGGGGCCGGTCTGCGGTGCGGTGATGCTGGTGGCAGGCGCCTGGCTGGTAGCCAGACGCCAGTTCTGAGGCGGTCGGTCAGAGAATAGCGCCACCCTTATTTAACTGCTCGCGGCGCGTCTCCTGCTCTTCATGGTGCTGACGCCCATGATGCGCAATGGTGGTGCGCAACCGCTGCTGCTGGGTGAAACGCTCGTCGCGGCCCAGCTCAGCGTCATCGCTAAGGGCGATCAGCAGTTCATTCATATGGGTAATTACCCCTTCGGCAATCGCCGCGTCCACGCGGGCGATAACGTCATCCAGATGCGCCATTCTGTTCTCCTTTCGCTTTAATTCAGTTTTACTTTAGAAAAATCGCTGCCCATCAGGCTTACGCTGTAGCCAGTGACGTTGCTGCGCGTGGCGTAGAAGGTCTTTCCGGTAGCCAGAGTTATCCAGGGAGCCTGCTGGTAAAAGATCTCCTGCGCCTGGCCATACAGTGCGGCGCGCTGCTGCGGGTCGCTGACCAGAATCGCTTTTTTCACCAGCGCGTCATAGGACTTATCACACCAGCGGGCAACGTTAGAGCCGGTCTTAATATTATCACAGCTCAACAGGGTACCGGCAAAGTTGTCCGGGTCGCCGTTGTCCGACATCCAGCCAAACAGCGCGCTGTCGTGCTCCCCTTTGCGCATGCCAGAGAGATATTCACCCCATTCATAGGTCACGATGTTGGCCTTGATACCCACTTTGCTCCAGTCGCTCTGGATCATTTCAGCAATGCGCCGCGAATTGGGGTTGTACGGCCGTTGTACCGGCATTGACCACAGGGTCACTTCAGCCCCTTTTTCCAGCCCCGCCTGTTTCAGCAGTGCTTTAGCCTTTTGCGGATCGTAATCGTAATCCGGCAGATCTTTCTTATAGCCGAGCATGTTTGCCGGCAGCGGTGATTTGGCGACGGCGCCGGAATCTAAAAATACCGCGCGGACGATCGCCTGTTTGTCGGTGGCGTAATTCAGCGCCTGACGCACCAGCACGTTATCAAACGGTTTTTTCTCGGTATTAAATGCCAGATAGCCGACGTTGAGTGCTTCAACCGAATGTAGCGCCAGATCTTTATTCCCTTTAATGACCGGGAACTGAACCGGCGACGGCGCCGGGATAATCTGACACTCGTTGGTTTGCAGCTTCGCCAGACGTGTCTCGACGTTCGGGGTAATGGAGAAGATCAGGTGTTTTGTCGGCACCTCGCCGTCCCAGTAATGCGGGTTGGCAATATAGCGAATCAGCGAGTCAACTTTATATTGCTGCAACGCGTAAGGCCCGGTGCCAATAGGCCAGGTATCGACGTACTCCGGCGTGCCTTTTTTCAGCATGGCGTCACCATATTCCGCCGAAAGAATTGAGGCAAAATCCATCCCCCAGTCGGCGAGGAAGGCGGCATTTGGCTCCGTCAGCACAAACTGGACGTGGTAGTCGTCCAGTTTTTTCACCTCTTTAATCAGCTTATCCAGCCCGACGTCGTGGAAATATTCATACTGCCCCTGCGACACGTTGTGGTACGGATGTTTGGCATCCTGCTGGCGCAGAACGGAGAACAGCACATCATCGGCGTTAAAATCACGGGTCGGCGTGAAGTATTTGTTGCTGTTGAACTTCACGCCTTGACGCAGGGTGAAGGTCCAGGTTTTGCCATCAGGAGAAACGGTCCACGCGGTCGCCAGCGATGGGACCGGCGTGTTTTTCAGCGGATCGAAGGTAATCAGGCGGTTATACAGCACCTGAGAGCTGGCAACAAAAGAGGGACCGGAGCTGGCAATTTGCGGGTTAAAGGATTCCGGTGAAGCTTCGGAGCAATAAACCAGCGTGTCGTTTCCGGCCGCCCATGCGGCACCCGCCGGTAGTAATGCGCTTAACGCCAGCGCAAGTAACGTTTTCCCTGTAGACATGGTTATAAACCTTATCAATTTGTTATATGTGCACTAATAACAGCACAGCAGGATTCAACCGGCAAATAATCAATTAGCATCAGGTTATGCGCAAACGGGTGTTTTCGTTGATTTATTCAGCATCCCGTCCCTCTGGCTCGCAGAAGTTGTGAACTGCCTACAAAACCAGGAAAAAAACGTGCGATAACCGCCCTGCTTTCACCGCACGCCTGTGCCACCCGGTACACTCGGGAAACCGCAGACCAGTGAGGCTTCCCATGACAATAACCTGCAAGCTATACACCAACGGCCAATGGCACGATGCCGAAGGCCAGGCCACCTTCAGCCGCCACCATCCGCTGAGCGAAGAGGCGGCTTCCGTTGCCTCTGCGGCAAGCCTTGCCGACGCCCGACGCAGCGTCGAGGCCGCAGCGGTGGCCTTCCCGCAATGGCGTGATACGGCCCCCGTAGAACGGCGCCGCCTGCTGCTGGAAGCGGCGGAACAGTTGCTGCTACGTGAGGCGAAGTTTATCGCCGCCATGGCGGCAGAAACCGGCGCCACGGCCCACTGGGCCGGTTTTAACGTCCATCTGGCGGCCGATATTCTGCGTGAAGCAGCCGCCCTCACCACCCAAATCGAAGGCCAGGTTATTGCCTCGAACGTACCGGACAACCTTGCGATGGCGGTACGTCAAGGCGCTGGCGTGGTGCTGGGCATGGCGCCGTGGAATGCGCCGTTGATCCTCGCCACCCGCGCTATTGCCACGCCGCTGGCCTGCGGGAACACGGTGATCCTTAAAGGAGCAGAAATATCGCCCGCCAGCCAGGCGCTGATCGTCGACGCGCTGGCGGCAGCCGGGTTGCCGGCCGGGGTGGTGAACTATCTGACCTGCGCGCCGGCGGATGCCCCGGCGCTGGTCGAAGCGCTGATCGCCCACCCGGCGGTGCGCCGCGTCAACTTCACCGGTTCCACCGCGGTGGGCCGTATTATCGCCCGTACCTGCGGTCAGTATCTGAAGCCGGCGGTACTTGAACTGGGCGGCAAAGCCCCGCTGCTGGTGCTCGACGACGCCGACCTCGACCAGGCGGCGGCCGGGGCAATATTCGGGGCCTTTGCCAACGCTGGGCAGATCTGTATGTCGACCGAGCGGATCATCGTTGACGAGTCAATTGCCGAGGCGTTTATCGCACGATTAAGCCGCCGGGCGGCAACCCTGCCTGCCGGACTGATTGGCCCGGTTGTCGATATGAAAACCGTGGCGCGCTGTAATGCGCTGATTGACGATGCGCTGGCAAAAGGCGCGCGGCTGCTAACCGGCGGCAAGGCTGACTCGACACAGATGCACGCCACCCTGCTTGATGGCGTCACCCGCGAGATGCGCATCTGGCAGGAGGAATCCTTCGGGCCGGTGAAAGCGATAATTCGCGTCAGGAGTGAACAGGAGGCGTTGGACGTCGCTAACGAAAGCGAATACGGGCTCTCCTCTGCGGTCTACAGCCGTGACAGCGCCCGGGCGTGGAACGTGGCTCAGGCGCTGCAAACCGGTATCTGCCATATTAACGGCCCCACCGTGCACGATGAGGCCCAGATGCCGTTTGGCGGCTGTAAAGCTTCGGGCTACGGACGCTTCGGCGGCCGGGCGGGCATCGCTGAGTTTACCGAACTGCGCTGGATAACCCTGCAGACCCGCCCGCGCGAACTGCCGTTTTAATCATTATGGCTGCGTATGGTTAGCAAATTCCCATAAGCGGTTATAGGCCACATCATTCAGCTGACGTTCTGCGGCGATATTGCCGCGGAACGGTCGCGACGTGGTTGCGGCGGCGCCCCAGGGCGCAAGCTTATCGTAGCTGCCGTCAATGGTGCTGTGCGCAATGACCAACTGGCCATTAGCCGTGTTGCCCGGCAGATAGCCGGTCTTCCCCGCCCCTTGATCCCAGGCGCGCCCCAGCTTCGCTTTGAACTGCCCCTGATAACCGCTATCGCCGGTAAAGCGGCTGTTCAGCACCAGGAAACCGTAAGGGTTGTCCGGCAAGGTGTTGGGCGCCAGCACATAGGCTTCCGGCGAGTGACGCGTAGAGACGGTATGGAAATGCACCTGGTCAAACACCACATTTGCCCGGCCAAAGACGTAATCAACATCCCCTTCGACGTAGCTGTCTTTGATATAGACCCGGCTGATGCGATCGGTGACGGCGGCGTTACGTTGATCGCTGGTATTAAGGTAGAGGGTATCCTGACGCCCAAGCAGACGGACGTTCTCCAGTTGGACCCGGTCGCCATCGGTGCGCAATGCCACTCCCTGATGGGTTCCGCCATCCACGCTATCGAGCAAGCTGTTCACAACGCTGATATTCGCCAGGTGAAAATCGGCGCTTTGCGCCCACATCACCGCCGCGCAGTTGGTCCCTATCATCGGGGTGGTACGCTCGGCGCACAGCGCGTACTGATACCAGGCGGGATCTCCCGGACGGTACTGCTGCTGCGCGTTAACCACCTGACGATAGCGCTGCGGCGAGAATTGTGAATCCAGCGGCAGTTCGATTCTTACCGCTTCAGGATCGGCCCCGCTACCGTAAATGGTCACCGGCGGCGCATCGGCCGGAACGTACACCGTTTCCCGGTAGACGCCCGGTTCCACCCGAATGGTAATGCGCTGGCGATCCCCCGCCTGCTGGCGGATCGCCGCATTTAACGCCTGCTGAACGCTGGTGTACGGGGCACCGCTGTGGGCAACACGCCACGGTGTATCGCCTGCTTTCAGGACCTCCGCCGACGGCGTCCACGGGCCGTCAGGGGATGCTAATAAGCCACCGCGCGCAAAATAGTTCGCCTGGGTAAAGGTGCTCGCTTCTGCGGCGGTGAGTAACGGACGCGTTTCACTTCCACCTCCACTTTCACTTCCGCGTAGCGTCGGGGTTGAACATCCTTGCATAACGAATGACATGCTAAGCAACAGGGAGAGCGCAGGCATCGGGATCTTCGGCATTTATCGGGCACCATATATTATTGGAATTGATGACCAATAATAATGAAATGCCGTTCCTTTAATCATGCCGCGATCACGCTTTACGCTTCTGCTTCCACCCATGCGCAGAAACTGGCAACCCTGTCAGCCAACGCCGCGGGGTTTTCCCAGGCCATCGAATGCCCGGCATCTGGCACCGTCAGCAACGCAATCCCCTCGGCCTGGACGTCATTGGCTTCCTGCGCGGGTAATGACAGCTCACCGTAAATCAGGGCCTTGCGGCAGGTTAACTGTTGAAAACGGCTGAACCACGACGGTGCCACGCCGGCGACCAGGCTGCTGGCCCCGCGCCATACCGCCCAGGGTGCGCTGTTTTGCAGACATCCGGCCCAGGGAGAGGTCTCTGCTGCCAGCATCCCGGCATAACCGCTGGCGACAAATTCGGCCTCCGGTTGGGTGGCGATAGCCCGGCTGTACATTCCTCCCCCGGCATACAGATTAGGCTCCGCCACCAGCAGCGCCAGAATACGATCGCCAAGACACTCAGCTACTTCAATGGCGATGCTGCCGCCCATGCTATGGCCGTACAGATAGCAGCGGCTCAGTTGAAGATGTTCGAGCAGTTCAACCACCACCTGTGCCTGCTGGCTGGTGCTGTAGCTATACTGCGCAGGCTTATCGCTATAGCCGTATCCCGGCAGATCGATGAGTAGCGCCCGTCGCCCATGAAACGCCGGGTCGGTCACCACGCGTGGGTAATCGTAGGATGACGCGCAGCCCAGGCCATGAATAAAGACCACCGGTACACCGCGCCCAGGGAGATCGAGCCAGCGCACGGTCGCGCCAGCCAGTGAGGAGAAAAAGCCATTCATAACGTCGCTCCATCAGCATTAACTGTGTTTTTATACAGTTAAAATATGCCAATTGCCAGTGACTTTATAAGGTCAGAACAGTGAGACCAGCAGAGCCATAGGAAAACTAAATGGCCATGTGGCGCCGATCAACAATGCTGCCAGCAGGCGGATAAGTCGGCTTTCTTTGGTTAAAAACCAGCTTATTATTGCGCAGATACATCCCATAACTGCGTAAAAAACCAGCATTTTCTGGTATAGGGTCATTCTTATTCCTTCCCTGACAAGCCCATCAAGGTACCTGCTTTATATTCTCAAAGCGGTACAAGACAGTTCACAACACCACATAAAAACCACGGTATTTAACGCCCAATTCATCCTTGTCTGATAGCACTTCCTTTCACCTCGTACTATACCTGTAGAGGCTTACTCATAAAGGTGGCGTTATGGATGTTTCCAGCAAAACCGTAATTCTGATTAATGTCGGTGCAGCGTTTGCGCTTATCAGCCTGTTATCTGTTCGTTTTGGTTGGTTTTACTGATTTACTCAGCAAAGAAACCTAAAAAAGCAGCCTCTATGGGCTGCTTTTTTACGATTTTATCGCGGCTGTTTTATCAATACGGGTCTGAGACTGGGTCTGTTGCACAGCAATAACCCGGTTATAATCAGGGTCATATTTCGGTAGCAAATTAACTTTTTCGCTATCCCATTCCGCTGCAACGCAAATGGCTTCACTGGCCCCTTGCTGTTCACAACCCCGAATATGCTGTGCCGGTGAATAACCGTATAGCAGTGCCGTGGCGCAGGCCACCGACAGGAGAAATACTATCTTTTTCAAAACAAGTTCAACGTTAAAGTAACAAATTATGATAAATGGTCGCATGCGGGCGCGTACAAAGTCAAACCTCAAACGCTCTCTTTCCGCTACAGTAGCGGACCAGCCAGATATTTTTAACATTTCATCTACATTTTCTTTTTTTAACCAATGCCCAACCGCCCTCACTATTTTCTCTCGGCTAGCCATTTTCGATTAATTATGTAATGCGAATAATCTGTAAAATTTAATGACATTGTGCACTATTGATTTTTTTAGTTTAAAAGCAATAGCGTCAACATGATGCAATATGAAAATGGGTATGCGATTTCTAAATTACGCCACATTAACGTCATGGACGTTGGCACAAACTAATGGCAATGACAAATGTGAGGGTTATTGAGTGTCCATAACCGCCTGCGGCGCTCGCTGTTGATATAGTGATACAAATCATTACGATAAAAACCATACAAAGCAAAAAGTTAACACCACTTTGTTAATCAAGTGTTGTAATGAGAATAGCGCAAAATAGTATTTGCGTTATTCCACTTGTGAATTTATATTCGGATGCGTCTTTTTGCGTTTTCTTTATTGTTCATTTTATTTTGAGGTGGTCCATGTCAGGAATTATTGCGCTGGTAGCGGCGCTAATATTGCTGGTTCTTGCAGCGTACAATCTTTATTCATACATTCGCGATCGTCGTCACTCCAGTCTGCCGACAAAAAAACATAAACGCTAGCGTGAAATACCCACAACGTCATTATTGTCTCACGCCTGACGAACTCATATTGTCTCGTTCCCTTCAACCACAATAAATCAGAAAGTTATCCAAGAAGCTCTACTAATTGTTCGCGTCAGCACCCTTTCAGGGGACGCTATCACTGTAAAGCAGGTCTTCCTGAAGGGCAAAAAAAACCCTGCAGCATATGCAGGGTTCTTATACAGGTCGTAGTTCTGGCAACCTTGAATTGCGTTACGCGCCCCACCCGGCGCTTATCTCCGGCACTCACTCTGGCTTAGCTCTTGAAGGGGCATAAGAATCATCTCATATCTCTTCACATTTGTTTTAGCAATAACTGCCATTGTGATTATTAGCAAGCTAATGAGCGTAGTGTGTGATAGTCTCACTAATGACAAAATGTTGGCCCGGTAGTCTGTTGCGCGCCTTCAGCATCATTGCTCTCCCCTTTTTTGCAGTTCCAGTGACGTTGCTGGTTCTGGGTGCTTTCAGAAGAGAACGAACATGCCTTATCATAGGTAGGGTATTGATGGGTTCAGGCGTCGTTAACACGATCGTTGGCCACTTGCTGTAGCGCAGACCCGGCAGCATTCGCCGTCTGCAAACCATGGATAGTTAAGGTAATTAAATGAGTTTTGTCTGGTATATGACGCTGATCTGTATTCTGATGGCCTACCTGATGATGAGCGTCCTGCCGATGTAGCCTGTCTCATCTGCTGGCATGTCGTCACCCTCCTGCTCATGCACGGTAAACCAGAAAAGGATATCTTCGGAACTGACGGGTCTGTACCTAACCCGTCAGCCACTACCGCTTACGATCCTACGCCAAAATCCTGCAACAGTTCTGGCCCTATAAAGATTTGGGGGCATGAGCAGTGAACTTTCATAGGCATCTAACGTCTGACCGATGAACTCAACCAAAGCAGGTTTAATTTCATGAGATTTATTTTCCCGCTTCTTGCCATGATAGGCGTCTCTGGATGCGATGATGCCAGGCAATCCCCACCACCGTTTCCAAACGAACTGCATAGTAAATTCGAAAATCAAACAGGAACATGGCAACTCATTGATAAAAAGAAAGACCTCACCGGCGACGTCATTGAGGTTCTTTTATTTAATACCGCTGATGGTGAGGTGTGTAAGATAACCACCATATCTGATAAAGACAGGCCATCGGATACACCCCCAGTCCGTTGCTACTCTGTGAATGACCATGAAACAGACCGCACACCTCCTGCCGAGGATGACGATATAACGAATGATAAGGATCGGTAGGAAAAGATAATTAGCTATACCCCCACTGCGCAACAAGTCCCGCAACAGATTACCTGTCATTGATAAAAATGGCCCGCTAATGCGAGCCATAATGAACAAAACTATTCGCTTATCTAAATGCAGTGTTAACAGGAACCTCTGCATCAGGTTCATGCGTAATTCTGTTTCGGAGATCCCGGCGAATTATCTCAATAGACCAAAACCATACTAAGTGCCCCACTATCTCTGAAACGTTTTCATACCATGGAAGGTCGAAAAGAGGCGGAGTTAAGCCCATCAGCGGGAATGAAATCATATGGACAAACAGTTGCGCAAGTGCACCCGCTAGAAGCCCCTGCCATAACTTAATTTTAGGGAACACTTCAGCAACGACACAATACCCAACGGCGAACACAATGGAGAATATAATGTGCGTTACGCCCACCCAGTTAAATACATGCCCCGCAAAGGTATAGACCGCGGCATTAGGGTCTGCGAGCCCCAGCCAGTCGCGTAGAAAAATATATGGCGGGTTGAGGAAGTTCCTTGAGCAATCGATTTGTCCGGCAGCCCGAATTAATGATTCTGGCCCGCACGCACTCGTAAACATGTCCACTGGACTACGCGGAGGAAGGGGGACTTCAGCACCCCATTTTACAAATGCCGACACCACGCCCGAGATAAGCCCAATAAACAACGCAACACCATAACGCCGTCTGCGAGGTTCAGTCTGTACAAAAAAGTCTCTTACTGCCATAACGCCACCACTCATAAGGAATATTTACCGTTCCTTAATCTTCCTTAAGTTGGATGCGTATCATTTTGATTTAGATCAGTGTTTAGATTCCGCCTCCGAAAATTGTTTTCATAAACAAAAACCCGCCAGGTGCCTGACGGGTACTCTTTGCGGTTGATCTTGCGGCGCGATGTTAGCTTCAGTGCCCCACTTATGCCTCGTGATACAGCGGCTGAAATATCAATGCATCACATTACAGCCACTTATCACTTCATCAGTGTTTTATCATCACGTGACGCACCACCGTATAGTCTTCCAGACCATACATCGACATATCCTTGCCGTAGCCGGAGAGCTTCTGCCCGCCGTGCGGCATCTCGCTCACCAGCATAAAGTGGGTGTTTACCCAGGTGCAGCCGTACTGTAAACGCGCGCTCAGCCGGTGGGCTCTTCCCACATCCTGCGTCCACACCGATGAGGCAAGGCCATACTGCGAATCATTGGCCCATGCCAGAACCTGATCTTCATCGCTGAACGAGGTCACGCTAACCACCGGACCAAAGACTTCCCGCTGGACGATCGCATCTTCCTGTTTTGCCCCAGCCAGCAGCGTCGGCTGATAGAAGTAGCCTTTACCATCCACCTTGCTACCGCCCGTCACCACGTTAATGTGTGCCAGCCCGCGTGCCGCCTCAACGGCTGCGCTGACCCGCTCCAGATGGGCCAGCGAGCTGAGCGGCCCCAGTTCGGTTGCCGGGTCGTCCGGCTGGCCAACGTTGAGGCTGGCTACCGCGGCCCCCAGTTTCTCGACCAGACGATCATAAATGCCCTGCTGGGCGTAAATCCGACAGGCGGCCGTACAGTCCTGCCCGGCATTATAAAAACCGAAGGTGCGAACGCCTTCCACCACCGCGTCGATATCCGCGTCGTCGAAGACGATCACCGGCGCTTTACCGCCCAGCTCCATATGAGTGCGTTTTATCGACGCAGCGGTATGCCCAATAATATGCGCCCCGGTAGCGATCGAGCCGGTCAAGGACACCATCCGCACTTTCGGGTGCGCGGTTAGCGGGTCGCCCACGGTTTGTCCGCGGCCAAACAGCACGTTCAGCACGCCGGGCGGCAGAATATCTTTAGTCAGTTCCGCCAGTTTCAGCGCCGTTAATGGTGTGATTTCTGAAGGTTTGATCACCACGCAGTTGCCAGCGGCGAGCGCGGGCGCTAGTTTCCACGCCGCCATCATCAGCGGATAGTTCCACGGCGCGATAGAGGCAACGACACCAACCGGGTCGCGGCGGATCATCGAAGTATGTCCTTCGAGATATTCCCCGGCCGCCATCCCCGGCAAACAGCGGGCTGCACCGGCAAAAAAGCGGAACACATCGGCGACGGCGGGCAGCTCGTCGTTAATGACACAGTGCAGCGGTTTGCCGCAGTTTAAGGATTCCAGTTTTGCCAGGGTCTCGGCATGGTCGTCGATGGCATCCGCCAGCTTCAGCAGATATTCCGACCGGATCTTCGGTGTGGTCTGGCTCCAGCTGTCAAAAGCCCGGTCCGCCGCCTCAACTGCCGCATTGACCTGTGCTTCAGTCGCTTCGGCGATCTCGAGGATCACCTCGCCGCTGGCAGGATTGAATACCGGCACCATTTCGCCTTCACCTGCCACTAACTCACCGTTAATCAAAAGGTTATGTTGCATAGTATTATCCTGTACATGAGAATTATTTGCCGTTTTCAGCATGAGTATCGCCGTCACGGGTGAGCCACCAGGCCCCCAGAATAGGGATCATCGTCACCAGCATGACCAACAGCGCCACCACGTTGGTGATCGGCACATCGCGCGGGCGTCCCAGCTGATTGAGCAGCCACAGCGGCAACGTGCGCTCGTGACCGGCAGTAAAAGTGGTGACGATAATTTCATCAAACGATAAAGCAAACGCCAGCATGCCGCCTGCCAGTAACGCCGACCCCAGATTGGGGAGCACCACATAGCGAAAGGTCTGCCAGCCCGTTGCCCCTAAATCCATTGACGCCTCCACCAGGCTCCACGAGGTCCGGCGAAAGCGGGCAATCACATTGTTGAACACCACCACTACGCAAAACGTGGCATGCCCCACCACGATAGTCAGCAGGCCAGGTTCCAGGTTAACCGCCTTAAACGCCGTCAGCAGCGCGAGGCCGGTGATAATGCCCGGCAGCGCAATCGGCAGCAGCAGCAACAGCGACACGGCATTCTTGCCAAAAAAGGTGCTGCGCCACAGTGCTCCTGCAGCCAACGTGCCAAGTACCAGCGCGATGGCGGTAGACAATGCTGCAATTTTTAGTGACAACGTCACGGATTCGATAATATCGCTGCGCCCGGCGGCCTCGCTGAACCAGCGTAGCGTCAGCCCCTGCGGGGGAAAACTAAAGGCGGCATCTTCCGTATTGAAAGCGTACAGTGCGATGATCACTAGCGGGAAATGAAGGAATATCACCCCGCCCCAGGTGGCGATTTTCAGAAACAACGGTGCGCGTTCAGAGTGCATCAAACGCTCCCAGGCGTTTCACGAACGCCAGATACAGGGCAATCAGCACAATCGGCACGAGGGTAAAGGCGGCAGCCATCGGCATATTGCCTATTGCCCCTTGTTGTGAATAGACCATGTTGCCGATGAAAAAGCCCGGCGGCCCCACCAGCTGGGGCACGATAAAGTCCCCCAGCGTCAGCGAAAAGGTGAAAATCGAACCGGCGGCAATCCCGGGGATCGCCAGCGGCAGCACCACGTATCGGAAGGTCTGGCGCGGGCGGGCACCAAGATCGGCGGATGCCTGCAGTAAAGATGGAGGCAAACGCTCCAGCGCCGCCTGTACCGGCAGGATCATAAACGGCAGCCAGATATAGACGAACACCAGGAAACGCCCCAGACCGGAGGTCGATAACGTATTGCCCCCGATGGCCGGGATCGTAAGCACCATGTTCAGCAGCCCTTCCAGCCCCAGATGCCCGAGAAACCACTGTGCCACGCCATCTTTCGCCAGCAGCAGCGTCCAGGCGTAGGCTTTAACGATGTAACTCGCCCACATCGGCAGCATCACCGCGATGTAAAAGAAGGCTTTCATTTTGCCGTGAGTATAGCGGGCCATATACCACGACATCGGCAATGCCAGTACGGCGCTGGCAACGGTCACCGACAGGGCCATCACCAGGGTACGGATAATGATGTCGTAGTTTGCCGGGTTAAATAGCGCCTTGAGGTTCGCGAGGGTCAGGTCGCTGGTGACCGACATGGTGAAATCATCAAAGGTATAGAAGCTTTGCCACAGCAACGTCAGCAACGATCCCAGATAGACAATCCCGAACCACATCAGCGGCCCCAGCAGCAGCAAAAACAGGCCAAGGGACGGCTTGCGCCAGAACAGCCCGGAAAAGCGCCCTGAGGAGGGGCGCGGAATAACCATCGTCATATCAGCCTCCCCGTTCCAGCGGTACCATTGCCGCCCGCGACCACGAGGCCAGTACCGTTTGCCCGGTCTGCGGCACGCCGAGCGCCATGCTGCTATCGCTGTTCGCCTGGCTGACCAACAGCTTGCCGCCGCCTGCCAGCTTCAGTTCGATCCGCGTGGCGGCCCCCTGGTACTGTACCGCCTGCACCGTCCCCTCTACCTGCACTTCCCCTTCCCGGTTCAGGCAGATATGTTCCGGGCGCAGAGACCAGACGCCGCGCATCCCGCACAGACGCGAGGCCAGTTCAGTATCAAACACGTTGGCGGTGCCGACGAATCCGGCGACAAAAGCAGTTTTGGGGCGTAAATAGAGGTCGTGCGGTGCATCCACCTGCTCGATGCGCCCGTTGTTAAACACCGCCACCCGGTCAGACATCGACAGCGCTTCGCCCTGATCGTGGGTGACAAAAATAAAGGTAATCCCTAGCGCCTGCTGGAGCTTTTTCAGCTCCAGCTGCATCTGTTCACGCAGTTTTAAATCCAGCGCCCCCAGTGGCTCATCAAGCAGCAGGACCCGCGGCTCGTTGACCAGCGCCCGGGCAATCGCCACCCGCTGACGCTGGCCGCCGGAGAGTTGTGACGGCTTACGGGTATGGACGAACCCCAGGGCGACCTTTTCAAGCGCTTCCTGCGCACGAAAATGGCGCTCTTTTTTGCCGATCCCTTTCACCATCAGCCCGTAGGCAACGTTATCGAGGATGGTCATATGGGGAAACAGCGCATAGTCCTGGAAGACGGTGTTCACATCGCGCTGCCACGGCGGCAGTTCGCTGGCCTTGTGGCCAAAGATTGAAATCTCCCCACCGGAGAGCTGTTCGAAACCGGCGATCAGTCGCAAGCAAGTGGTTTTGCCGGAGCCTGACGGCCCCAGCATTGAGAAAAACTCGCCATCACGGATCCCCATGCTGACGCCATCCACCGCGCGAACATCGCCGTAGAAACGCGAGACGTTATGAAACTCTACTGCATAGGTCATGCTCAGC
Organism: Klebsiella sp. B345; assembly: GCF_051131735.1. Lineage (NCBI taxonomy): Bacteria > Pseudomonadati > Pseudomonadota > Gammaproteobacteria > Enterobacterales > Enterobacteriaceae > Klebsiella > Klebsiella sp. B345. Next base: position 193,939 of record NZ_CP180443.1, on the reverse strand, counting down.
CTCCAGCCAGTCAAATACCGCCCATAATGGCGATATAATCCTGTGTCCAGCGGCTGTAAGGCACAAATTTGCCCCCTTCGGCAACCGGTGTTTTCCAGAAGGCGATTTTCGCAAACTCGTTGTAGCCATTGGTTTCACAGCCTTTATCCCCCAATAGCGTGCTGGCTTTGCAGCCCTGCGGTACCACCGGCAGCGAGCCAAACCAGGCCGCTACGTCGCCCTGCACCTTCGGCGTCAGCGACCAGTTCATCCATTTATAGGCGCACACCGGGTGTTTGGCGTCGCTGTGCAACATCGTGGTGTCCGCCCAGCCGGTTACCCCCTCTTTCGGGAAAACGGTAGCGATCGGCTGACCTTCACTTTTTAAACCATTGGCCTGATACGGCCAGGCGCTGGAGGCGACCACACCTTCGTTTTTAAAGTCGCTCATCTGCACGGTGGTGTCATGCCAGTAGCGGTGGATCAGTTTGCGTTGATCGCGCAGGACCTTGAGCACCGCCTGATATTGTTCTTCGGTTAACTGGTAGGGGTCAGTGATGCCCAGTTGCGGCTGCGTCGCTTTGACGAATAGCGCAGCATCGGCGATATAGATCGGCCCGTCGTAGGCCTGAACACGTCCGCTGTTGCTTTTACCGTCAGAGAGATTCTGTTTGACGAAGACCACGTTCCAGCTGTCTGGCGGGGTCGGGAAGACCCGGGTGTTGTACATCAGCAGGTTCGGCCCCCACTGATACGGCGTGCCGTAAACTTTACCGTCGACGTTAAACCAGGCGCCTTTTTCGACCCGTGGGTCAAGGGTTCGCCAGTTAGGGATTAGGGCGGTATTAATCGGCTGCACTCGCTTGCCCATAATCAGGCGCAGAGAGGCGTCACCGGAGGCGGTGACCAGGTCATAACCCCCTTTCGCCATCAGGCTGACCATTTCATCAGAGGTCGCGGCGGTTTTCACATTCACCTGGCAGCCGCTCTCTTTTTCAAACTGGGTCACCCAGTCATAGTTTTTGTCGGTCTGACCACGCTCGATATAACCCGGCCAGGCAATAATATCGAGCCGACCTTCTCCTTTATCCAGCGAAGCAGGTGGTTGCGCGGCCTGCACGGTCAGGCAGGCCATACCCAGTGCATAGAGGCTGCCACGGGCTATTTTTTTGCTCATTGGGTGTTACTCCTGTCACAATAAAATTAGCGGCAGCCATGCCGTAAAAATATCTCCCTTAATAACACTAGACGGCGCCCTGCTGCCTCCTGGAGAAATTTATTCAGGTTGTGACAAGGGACGCATTCCGTAAAAAGTCCGCGAATACTGGGAAACAATATGGATTATAGACAAGGAGTTAGGGACAGAATACGACTATGCATATTTCCTATGGCTGGTGCCGGTAAAATATTTACCGGCAGGCTTTGATAATATTATTTATACCCGTCGTCTTTCAAAACACAGGGGGTTGGCTGGGATTCAGCTCAGCAGCTCGCGAATAAGTTCACCGAGGCGTTTCACCCCTTGCTCTTCTCTTTCCCCCCATCCCCACGCGGTATTAAAACGGAAGAATGAGGCCCAGTTGGCGGTGGTGGAGAACATTTTCCCCGGCGCAATGCTGATATTATCCTGCAGCGCACGGGCGCTCAGTTCGCCGGCATCAGCGCCTTCCGGTAGCTCCAGCCACAGAAAATAACCGCTATCGCTATGATGAATTTTCACCTCAGCGGGTAAATGGCGCAGCAGCGCCTGCCAGGCCAGCTGTTTGCGTTCGGCAAGCTGGCGGCGCAGACGGCGAAGATGCGCGTCATAGCGCCGGGTGGAGAGATAATCCACCAGCGCCAACTGCATCGGCGAGCTGGTCGAGAGGGTACTCATGAGTTGCAACTGCTGAATCCGTCGGGCGTGTTTACCTGCGGCCACCCAGCCAATACGAAAGCCCGGCACCAGACATTTTGAAAACGAGCTGCAGTGCAGCGTCATCTCATTGTGGTCCCAGTATTTCGCCGGCAGCGGCTTTTCCCGGCCGAAATAGAGCTCGCTATAGACATCGTCTTCGATCAGCACCACGTTATAACGCGTCAGCAGCTCCACCAGTCGGGCTTTTTTCTCAGCGCTGAGGGTAAAGCCGAGCGGGTTTTGCCCGTTGGTCATCAACCAGCAGGCTTTGACCGGGTAGTTCTGCAGCGCCTGCTCCAGGGCGTCTAAATCGATGCCCTCTTTTACGTCCGTCGCCACCGACAGCGCTTTTAAGCGTAATCGCTCCAGCGCCTGCAATGCACCGTAGAAACAGGGGTTTTCCACTACCACCCAGTCGCCCGGCTCGGTCACCGCCTGCAGGCTGAGATTAAGCGCCTCCAGGGCGCCGGCGGTGATGACGATATCATCCGGCGAGATATTAATCCCCTGCAGGGCATAGCGGCGGGCGATCGCGTGGCGCAGTTCGCTATTTCCCGGCGGGAGGTTTTCAATGACGCTCATCGCCGTCGCCGTTTTACTCACCTGCGCCAGCGAGCGGTTAAGCTGCTGGAGCGGGAACAGGCGCGGGTCGGGAAAGGCCGAGGCAAACGGCAGCATCGAGGCCCGGCGGCTGGCCTGCAGCACCTCAAAAATGTAGGTATTGATATCCACCGCTTCGTCACGCGTCACCTGCGCAGGCGGTGCCGGCTGGCGCAGCTTGACCGGCTTTGGTGCCACATAGTAACCGGACTGCGGACGGGCAATAATCCGCCCCTGGCTTTCAAGCAGTTGGTAAGCATGGCTGACGGTCATAAAACTCATCCCGCTGCTGACCACCTGTTCACGCAGCGATGGCAGACGGTCGCCGGGTTGCCAGACGCCAAGTGCCATCTGTTCGGTTAACTGCTGCGCAAGCTGCTGGTATTTTTTCATGGCGTTGTCCGGGAGAGCTGAGGTGCCTGATAGTATATCAGCCATAAAAAAATAGTCGTTTATAAAAACTGTTATAGCTCAGACGATAGCCCTAACGCCCTCACACCGACGATGAAGCGGCTGTACAGACCACGGTGGCATGATCCCACAACGGATTGTGATTCACCCGAACTGCCAGCACGTTAAACTGAGCGTCTTTTATCTCATCGATTAACGCCTGAAGAGGCTTCAGCGTACGTCAGGGTTGATCTGAATTGGCTCACCCTCTTCTGCCTGATCTACAGCATGGGCCGCGTGAGAAGCTGCAATTCGGGATAGCGTTCCTTCCAGCGCTTCGCGATGACGCGTTGCCTGAAAACCGGCAGCTTCTCATGTTCAAATGACGGCGTTGGCCGTAGGCGCAGGGCAAACAGATCGTCGAGCCCGTAGGGGGCAATCGTCTCGATACCTGTCATCTTCCCGAGCCTGACCGCTACCGCCGTGGCGGTCTCCGGCCAGAACTGCAGGGCATGTTGCGTTGAGCGATACGGATCGTGACCGTTGCGTTGGTGCATTCTGGCCTGGTTTTTCACCGACCAGTTAAAGGTTGGCTGCTGCCGATTGAGCTGCGCTTCCAGGGCGTAGTCCTGCTCAGGATTGCGCTGCGCCGCGTCGAACCAGACCACATCGACATCCCCGGAGATGGGGCGTTGCCCGTATCCATGCAGATGATCCCACACGGCATCTCGCACAAACCCCGCGCCGATCCAGCCGTCAGGCAGCTGCAACGCCTGCACGCCGCGGAGCGCCGCCATTCTCAGCGGGTCATCTGCCAATATGCGCTGCACTATCTCCTGATGCGTCATTTTTTTTCCTGGTCAAAAACGTGGCTATGCCTGCTGAGAGTAGTGTATCGGTATCCTGGCGCCACAGCTTGATTTGGCGGCATGAAGACCAGACCAATGACTGCGCGCATTCCTGTCACTCCTCCTTGGGGTTGCTGGGGTTGCATTTTTAATTATGGTTGCAATTAACTGATGATATTGGTAATTATTATCATTTGCATTAACTAGTTATCTGGTACGGTATACCGGCGTCGCAGGGGAACACATCAGGGCCGGAAAGACGATACCACCAGCGGAAAAGGATTAATCATCAGATGTATGCCCGTGAGTATCGTGCAACACGCCCGAGCAAGGCGTTGTTTTCTCTTGTTTCTTGTTTGACCTTAATCGTCAGCACGCAGAGTCTGGCGAGGCCGGATATGCAGCCGCTGGGACCGAGTATCGCGGATAAGGGCTCCTCGGTTTACCACTTCAGCGTCAACCAGTTCGATTCTGCCGATGGCTCCCGCCATTACCGGGTCTGGACCGCCGTGCCGAACAAAGCCGCGCCGGCGTCGGGCTACCCGGTGTTGTATATGCTCGACGGCAATGCGGTCATGGACCGTCTGGATGAAGCCCTGCTCCGGCAGCTGGCGGACAAATCACCGCCGGTGATCGTGGCGGTCGGATATCAGACCAACCTCCCCTTCGATCTCAACGCCCGCGCCTACGACTATACGCCAGCAGGCGTACAAAACGGCAAAGCCGGTACCAGCGGCGAGCGTGCTAATCGTAAGAGCGGCGGTAGCAACGACTTCCGCCAGTTACTCGAAACGCGTATTGTCGCGAAGGCAGAACAAGGGCTGACCATCGATCCCCAGCGCCGCGGCCTGTGGGGGCACTCCTTCGGCGGCCTGTTCGTCCTGGATGCCTGGCTGTCGTCCTCCCTGTTTCAGCGGTACTACAGCGCCAGCCCGTCATTGGGCAGAGGCAATGACGCCCTGCTGAGCCGTATTACGGCGGTCAATCCGTCACAATACTGCGCAAAACACCTGTCGATCATGGAAGGATCGGCGATGCCGAACGATAACCGTGAAAAGCACCTCGACGGGATACTGACCAAAATTCACGCCTCGCTCACCACGCTGAAAGAGAAAGGTGTTAACACTGCGTACTGGAATTTCCCCGGTCTGGGCCACGGCCCAATGTTCACTGCCTCTTTCCGCAGTGCGCTGTTAGATATCAGCGATGATAAAACGGTTAACACCGCTGGTTGTCAATAATCCAGCGGTGAATACTGCCCGCACTGTCGCGGGCAGTCACGTCAACGATGGTGTCAATTCAGCTCTCGCAGAAACGAATTCTGTTGCCAAACGGATCGTACACCTCGAGGATTTTTCCCCACGCTTGCTGGACGATTTCGGGCCTGCCATAGCCGTATTGTTTAATATTTAACTCATCCCGGAATAACGCGATGTGGTTCATGGGAACAAAAAGCGTGGCCCCCGGGCTGGCATCGCCATGATGTTCGCTCAGATGGATCTGCAAGCCGTTACGGCTAATGCCCATATACAACGGCAGGTCCGCTTCGAAACGGTGCTCAAACTCCACCGTAAACCCAAGGAAATCGAGGTAAAACTCACGGGCCTTGCGTTCATCAAACATACGCAAAATAGGAATGCACTTTTCAAACGACACCACCGCGTCCGCGGCCTGAGGGGCTAACTTTGCCGATGCCGTATTCCAGTCCCTAAAGCCCATCTGCTGAGAGACAATTTCGAGAGCGGCTGAGTGGGAAATCGTGACCTCGCGTGACGCCAGCTCAGTGCGTAATTTTGTCGCCATCAGTTTTGCTTGCGCGATAGAAAACATGTTCTCTCCTGTCGTCAGGGCACACCGGTGCTCGCATTACCAGACCCCGATCGTCAAAAAAGATGAATGAAGCAAAACCGGGATAATGACGTGCTTTCACCTTTCCGTGAGGACGCGAGCGGCAGGCAGCACAAGCCACAGAGGAAGTTAGCTGATGGACTGAAAGGAAGCAAGTATGCGGTGCTGGCCTTCTGATAATAGACAGAAGACCAGGGTGAATATGGCGGTCAGACTCCGCCGGGCGGTAATACTATTTGTGCAGAGCGATCCCTTTAATCACCTTATCGACCTCTTTTTTGGGGCCACGCAGACCAATTCCCACCAGGTCCAGATTATCGCATCTGCCGCGCGGAATACTTCCCGGTTAGCTTCATCATGCCCGGTAGAAAACATTGCATGAATGTAAGGAATACCATCACCTGTAAACCACCACCTGTATAGTATACATTTTCGGGTATAACGGGATAACTCGTGCAGTTCTGCCGTTGTCTGGACAATTTTCTGGGCAAATTTATCATCGCACCATCGGAGTAACCATTTGAAAATTATTGAAATATTACAATATACCTTACATAAAGGAACCGGCGCTGCTTTTCATCGCTTAATGCTAGAAATTAGCGTACCGTTGCACCAACACCATCAGATTGATGTTGTTTCATGTGGTCATTCGCTACATGATCCGGACAGCTACTATCTGATCCGCGCCTTTGCCAGCATGGAAAGTATGGAAAGTAGTCTTGCGGCATTTTATGCCAGCGCTGACTGGCGTGACGGGCCACGTGAGGCGATCGTGCGCAGCATCGACACCGCACTGAAAACCGTGATCGCCCTTCCGCGAGACAGTGTCGATGGTTTACGACTTCAGTAAGGATGTCCTTCTCGCCAGTACTGACAGACTTGACGAGGCCAGCGTCACCGCCTCGCCAGAATCGGGTATACTGGCCCTCTTTCACTTCGGCCCATATTGCTCCACTCTATGAATCTCAATCGCTTCTGTTATCTTCTGCTGGGCCTCGCGGCGGCTGGCAGCCTGTTTCTACCTCACCCGCTCGTCATGTGGTTACTGCTGGTCAATCTCCTGACGCTGGCGCTCTACGGGATGGATAAAACCGCTGCCCGCAAGGCGTGGCGACGGGTCCCTGAATCCACGCTGCTGGTATTTGGCTTCGTCGGTGGATGGCCCGGCGCAATCGTGGGTCAGCAGTGTTTTCGCCATAAAACCCAAAAACAGCCCTTTAAAACCTACTTTATGATCAGCGTGATACTGAATATTATCGTGCTGGCGGGCGGATACTGGCTGTATGCCTGGGGCCCCGTCGCGGTCTGAACCGACACTCGCTCACGTCCGACGCGGGCGCTGTTCCACCGTTAGCACCCGCGTAAAATCATAACAGTCACACAACTGTTATCATAAAAAAGCCCGCTTCTGCCTCTGCAAGCCCCTGCCGCCGCCCTTTAAAATTGCGCTGAATCAATTTTCTTGCGGAGTACTGCATGTTCGGTCTTGATGCATTCCACCTTGCGCGAATCCAGTTCGCCTTTACCGTCTCTTTTCACATCATCTTTCCCGCCATCACCATTGGGCTGGCCAGCTATCTGGCGGTGCTGGAAGGATTATGGTTAAAAACTAAAAATCCGGTCTGGCGCTCGTTGTACCACTTCTGGTCAAAGATTTTCGCCGTCAACTTTGGCATGGGCGTGGTGTCCGGCCTCGTGATGGCCTATCAGTTCGGCACCAACTGGAGCGGTTTCTCTGAATTTGCCGGCAGCATTACCGGCCCGCTGCTGACCTATGAAGTCCTGACCGCCTTCTTCCTTGAAGCCGGCTTCCTCGGCGTCATGCTGTTCGGCTGGAACCGGGTCAGCCCCGGAATGCACTTCTTCGCCACCTGCATGGTGGCCCTCGGGACGATCATTTCAACCTTCTGGATCCTCGCCTCCAACAGCTGGATGCAAACCCCGCAGGGTTTCGAGATCGTCAACGGCCAGGTGGTCCCGGTCGACTGGTTTAAAGTTATCTTTAACCCGTCGTTCCCTTATCGCCTGCTGCACATGACGGTCGCCGCCTTTCTCAGCAGCGCGCTGTTTGTCGGTGCCTCGGCGGCGTGGCACCTGCTGCGCGGCAATAACATCCCGGCGATCCGCGCGATGTTCTCCATGGCCCTGTGGATGCTGCTTATCGTCGCCCCCATTCAGGCGATGATTGGCGACATGCACGGCCTGAACACCCTGAAGCATCAGCCGGCGAAAATTGCGGCCATCGAAGGCCACTGGGAAAACCGTCCGGGAGAACCCACCCCGCTGCTGCTGTTTGGCCTGCCGGACATGGAGCAGGAACGTACCCGTTACGGCCTGGAAATTCCAGCGCTCGGCAGCCTTATCCTGACCCATAGCTTCGATAAACAGGTACCCGCCCTGAAAGAGTTCGCGCCGGAAGATCGCCCGAACTCAACCATCGTCTTCTGGTCATTTCGCCTGATGGCCGGCCTTGGCATACTGATGATCCTGCTCGGGGTAATGGCGCTGTGGCTGCGCTACCGCCATCGTCTGTACCAGTCCAGGCCGTTCCTGCGCTTCGCGCTCTGGATGGGGCCGTCCGGGCTGATCGCGATTCTGGCCGGCTGGGTCACCACCGAAGTGGGCCGTCAGCCCTGGGTGGTCTATGGCGTACAGCGAACCGCTGATGCGGTCTCCGCTCACGGCGACCTGCATATGACCGTCAGCCTGCTGACCTTTTTCGTGGTCTACAGCGCGGTGTTCGGCGTCGGCTACAGCTATATGTTGCGCCTGATCCGCAAAGGTCCGCAGGCGGTCAATCCGCCGCATTCCGGCACCCCGGCTCGCCCGCTCTCCGCCGCAACGGAAGGTTTTCAGCATAAGGAGTCCCACTAATGGGGATCGATTTATCGGTTATCTGGTTTGTGATCATCGTCTTCGCCACCCTGATGTATATCGTAATGGATGGTTTCGATTTAGGGATCGGCATCCTGTTCAGCACCACCCGTGATGGCGAAGACCGTGACGTGATGGTCAATAGCGTCGCGCCAGTCTGGGATGGCAACGAAACCTGGCTGGTGCTCGGTGGCGCTGCGCTATTCGGGGCCTTTCCGCTGGCCTATGCGGTGATTATCGATGCGCTGGCGATCCCGCTGACGCTGATGTTGATTGGCCTGATTTTCCGCGGCGTGGCATTTGAATTTCGCTTCCAGGCCACCCCATCGCACCGCCCGTTCTGGGACTCGGCCTTCCTTGGCGGTTCGCTGCTGGCCACCTTTACCCAGGGCATCGTTGTCGGGGCGGTGATCAACGGTTTTTCGGTGAGCGGACGCGCCTTCAGCGGCGGGATGTTCGATTGGCTGACGCCTTTTACCCTGTTCTGCGGCCTGGGGCTGACGGTGGCCTATGCGCTGCTCGGCGCTACATGGCTGGTGATGAAAAGCGAAAATCCGCTGCATGACAAGATGCGTCGCACTTCGCGCGGCCTGCTGCTGGCACTGCTGGCGACCATCGCCATTATCAGCCTGTGGACCCCGCTGGCCCAGCCGGCCATTGCGGCCCGCTGGTTCAGCCTGCCGGATCTGTTTTTCCTGCTGCCGGTCCCCCTGCTGGTGGCGGTGATCGGATTCTGGTTATGGCAAACGCTGGGCAACCACAATAGCCACGCACGGCCCTTTATCCTGACATTGGGGCTGGTGTTCCTTGGTTTCAGCGGTCTGGGGATCAGCATCTGGCCCCATATTATCCCGCCCAATATTACGCTGTGGCAGGCCGCCGCTCCGCCGCAAAGCCAGGGCTTTATGTTAGTGGGCGCCCTGCTCATTATCCCGGTGATCCTTGGCTACACCTTCTGGAGTTATTACGTCTTTCGCGGCAAGGTCCAACATGGTGAGGGGTATCATTGATGAATCAATCCAGGCTCAAACAATTATTGTGGATGGTCGCATTGTGGGGAGGAAGCATGCTGGCGCTGGCGGCCATCAGTATGCTTTTTCGACTGCTGATGACCGCGGCGGGACTGAAAGTTTAATCCTGTACGGATGAGACGATTCTGAATAACAGAACCTCCATTTTGTCTCCACATTTTTTTGCTGAAATCTTAAGGCACATAAAAATAAAGGATGTAGTGATGAAAAAAATTGTTTTGTTATCTGCCGCGATGACGTTTGCGCTCTCTTCTTTTGCGTTTGCGGCCGATAACCCGCCGCCGCCGCCGGGAAACTCAGCTAACAGTCAGCACCATGACGGTAAGCAATCACCAAAAGACGGTCAGCACAACAGCAAACAACCGCCAAAAAGTGGCCAGCACGACGGTAAACAGCCACCAAAAAACGGCCAGCATAACGGTAAGCAACCGCCGAAAAACAACCAGCACAACGGCAAGCAGCCGCCAAAAGACGGCCAGCATAACGGCAAACCGTTGCCGCCGAAAAAATAACGGCTCTGCCCGGCAATTCACAACGCCGGGCTTTTTTTCGCCTTTCGTCAGGACAACCTGACACAATCTTTGCCCTTCTTTGATAAGCCCACAATAAAGCTCAAAAAATCAGAGGCATAGTAGCCTCACTCACCTGCCACTGGTACAGGATATGCTTAAGAGATGCGTTTCGACGTTGGTACTGATGTGCGCGTTATTTTCCGGCCACCTGCTGGCCCGGCAACAGGGACACGAATACTTTCCGGTGCAGAGCCTCGAACAGCAGTTGCTGCACGAGGCCGATAGTGATGAGTTGCGCAGCCAGTGTGACGAGGCCGCCGCCGATCTTCGTGAACGTCACCACTGGCAGAACGCGCGAAAGCCGCAAACGTTCTTTCCCCAGTAGCGATCGTCGGCGATCAGGCGCCTTTGCGCTTAGGTAAGGTCTTCAGCAGGTCATCCGGACTGACGGAGGCCACAATGCTTCCCGGCAGCGGCATCTTCAGGATGTGATTTTTCATCTTGCCGATCACGTGCATTTCGCAAGGACGGCAGTCAAATTTCAGCGTCAGTACCTCATCGCCATGAATCAACTGCATCGGCGTGGCTTTCCAGCTCTTAATCGAACCTTTTGCCTGTTTCGGGCACAGATTGAAGGCGAAACGCAGGCAGTGCTTGGTGATCATCACCGGCACATCGCCCTTCTCTTCATGCGCTTCATAGGCCGCATCGATCAGCTTCACGCCGTAGCGCTGATAGAATTCACGCGCTTTATGGTTATAGACGTTGGCAAGGAACGACAGATGAGTCTCAGGGTAGACCGGCGGCGGCACGCAAACCGCTTTACGCTGGCCACGTGGAGCGGCGTGGATACGCGCTTCATCGAGCAATTCTGCCGTTTCCCGGCGCAGTTGGTTCAGCAGGCTGTTCGGCACAAACAGCGCAGCGGGCAGATTAACCTGCACATCGCGGGCAAAATAGATGGTCTGGCCCAGCTTCGCGATTCCGTCGCGCAGGTTCGCCAGCGCTTTGTCGGCCTGTGTCGCCTCGGCAAACTCGCCGTCCAGAGTGTGGGTCGCGCTGACGCCGTCCTCACAGGTCATGGTCAGCACCAGCTGCTCCTGCCAGCCGCTGAGGGTAATATCCACCGCAATTCGGCGTTCGCTGGAGGTTTTTTGCAGCGCCTGCTGCCAGTTATGGTCGAGGTTACGGTTCAGCACCTGATGCGGCCGCGCTTTATGCAGGTCCGCCGGCATCTCGTTTGGCCACACGCGATAGCGATTTTCAGCAGTTTTTTCTACCGTATTAGCGCGGAAGCCGACGATTTCGCGCTTAATCATTACGTTCAGACCATCGCCGTTGGTCAGCGCTTCGCTGACTTCAACGTCGAGATGGTCTTTGCCCACTTTCAGCACTTCCCCCACCGGCAGGCCGATAAATTTCGGCGAGTCAAAAGCGCCAATGTCGCCTTTGCGTGCGTTGACAAAATAGTCGGTGCTGCCGCGATGGAAAGTCTTATCGGTTGAAGGCACAAAAAAGTGTTCAGTGCGTCCGGCAGACGACCGCACCAGGTCACCGCGATCTTCAATAATGGCATCGAGCATCTGGCGATAGTGCGCGGTGATATTTTTCACGTAGCTCATATCTTTGTAGCGCCCTTCGATTTTGAAGGAACGCACGCCTGCATCAATCAGCTGCGCCAGATTGGCCGTCTGATCGTTGTCTTTCATCGACAGCAGGTGCTTTTCATAGGCCACCACTCGCCCCTGATCGTCTTTCAGGGTGTAAGGCAAACGACAGGCCTGAGAGCAATCGCCGCGGTTGGCGCTGCGCCCGGTCTGCGCGTGCGAGATGTTGCACTGGCCGGAATAGGCCACGCACAGTGCGCCGTGAATAAAGAACTCGATGGTCGCATCGGTATTGTCGTAAATCGCTTTGATCTGCTGCAGATTCAGCTCGCGCGCCAGCACGATCTGGCTGAATCCCACGTCGGAGAGAAACTTCGCTTTCTCCACGCTGCGGATGTCGCACTGGGTGCTGGCATGAAGCTCAATCGGTGGAATATCCAGCTCCATCACCCCCATATCCTGCACGATCAGCGCATCAACGCCGGTTTCATACAGGTCGGTAATCATGCGCTGCGCCGGTTCCAGTTCATCATCGTGCAGGATCGTGTTGAGGGTCACAAAGATCTTCGCGCCATAGCGATGGGCGAAAGGCACCAGCGCCGCGATATCGCTGAGGCTGTTGCTGGCATTGTGACGCGCGCCGAAGCCTGGCCCGCCGATATAGACCGCGTCCGCACCGTGTAAAATCGCTTCACGGGCGATCCCGACGTCGCGGGCTGGGCTAAGAAGTTCAAGATGATGGTTTTGCAGGCGCATACGCTCGTTGTTATCCGTTATAGGGGGTCGAAATGGCGGCTATTGTAGTCAGAAGTGGCCGGAGACGAAAACATTTTCCACCACCCGCAGTGGGTGAATTTTCACTTCCCAGCAAAGCATTGAAGAAAAAGGTATTTCCCTCTCAAAACCAGCGACGTTACTCTCATCACGTATTCCGGATTTTCCTCGTCACGTTGTGAGTGGTTATTATCGATCGTTTTGATTGGCCGCAGGTTAACTCCCTGCGGCTTTTTCTTTTGGGTAATGGATCAGCGAATGAAAATGGGCGGTTTGCCCGCCGCTGTTGCGGTAGGCATGCGCCAGATCTCCGGCAAACCGACGCCCCTCTCCCGGCGCTAAGACGTGCCATTCGCCCTGCAGACACAGATCCAGCACCCCGTCGATCACCACCACATGTTCAATGACCCCTTTTTCGTGCGGCGTTGATTCGCTCAGCGCGCCGGGGGCGAGGGTTATCGAGAAATGGTCAAAGCGTAGCTCCGGGTCCCACGGGAAAACCGGGGTCACCACCATCGCCTGCTGCTGCGGGTCAAAGGCTGACGGCGTGGTTGATGCATCCGCCACAATAAAAGTCGAGAACGGCACATTCAGGCCGGTGGCGATTTTCCACAACGTGGCGACCGTCGGGCTGGATTCATTCCGCTCAATCTGTCCCAGCATCGCTTTCGATACGCCGGTCTCTTCCGCCAACCGCGACAGGCTCCAGCCGCGCTGTTGGCGCAGTGATTTCAAGGTTGTCGCCAGATGTTGCGCAATATTCATTCCACCTCCAGATTATCTCAGGGGAAATTATACGCACATTGATATGATTCTACAGGGCATTTAATTGCGAAAACCGTTTACGGTACTCGCGTGGTCCGACGCCAAACTGCTGATTAAACAAACGTGAAAAATAGAGCGCATCGTCATATCCCACCAGTTGGGCGATGTTCGCTATCGTCAGTTGCGCATGCTGTAAAAGCAGCGAGGCGCGGTTCATTCGTTGTTTTTCCCGCCACGCGAAAATCGTCATGCCGGTCTCCTGGCGGAACAGATGCGCCAACCGGGATGGTGACAAAAATGCCCGTGCCGCCAGCGTATCAATGGTGATTTTCTCTTCAAGATGCTCATCAAGAAACTGACAGATAGCAATGATTCGCGGGTCAAGCGAGACGCAGTTACTGCCCGGCTGCAATTTAAAGCAGTGCAGCAGGATCCGCTCGAGGCAATTCACCGCCAGAATGGCATCCAGGCGGTCTGACGACGAGTACAGGCGAATAACCTCTTTGAAGTCAGCCTTTAAGCGCTGCAAAAACTCATCATCGACGCTTTGCGTTATCCCCACGTCATGCCACTGTCGATCCCACTTCAGCCAGTCAATCCAGTACGGCCGGGGCATAAAATAGATCCACAGATGCTGCCAGCTATCGCTCGTAGGCTCGCGGCCATAATGATGAGGGCAGCCCGGGGGAAACAGCAGGACATCGTTGGGGCGACAAATAAAGGTCTCATTATTACGATGCACGACGCCGGCGCCACGGAGCGTGATATTAATGATATAGCCTTTCATGCCCAGCTCTCGCTGGATAAAGGTGTCCAGCTTATTGCCCTGTACGATCGGCGTATAGCCTGCCACCAGCCAGGCGTTAAAGGTAAAGCTGCGCATCAGTGGCGAATAGATAACCAGATCATCATCCGCCATTTCGCTATTCATTGTTGGCAACCACATTGCTTTCTAGACCATTCTGCCATTTTGCCTGGTTGAGTGGATGGCGCAACCTCAGGATTGCGCCCGCCCGGTTATTGCGCCAGCTTCCCTTGTGAAAGATCTTCTGCGACCTGCTCGTACAACCCGTCCAGCCGGTAGAAATACATGATGACCATGTTGATTAACGCCAGTGCAAAGGGAAAGGCGATAAATAAGAACTCAATCATAGCGATCACCTGCGGTGACTGAACCGCATTGCCGCCGCTGACAAAACCGGCAGCGCCCAGCATCCAGCCGACGCTTGCGCTACCCAGTCCCATTCCCAGCGTCTGCCCCAGGGTTCCCGCGCTAAACAGGATCCCTTCCATCCGCAAACCGGTTTTCCATTCACCGTAATCGATGGTATCCGCGAGGAAGGCAAACATCGTCGCGCCGATGCCGCAGAAACCGACGCTGCGCACCGCCGTCGCCAGAATGATGTACAGCGAGTTGGTTTTATCAAATAACGGCAGCAAATAGGCGATGCTGCACACCGTCAACCCCAGCAACGCCAGGTTACGTTTTCCCAGCCGTCGGATAAGCCACGGGATAATGAGCAGCGTGATAAGCCCTGGAGTATATTGCGCCAGACTGATCCACGACATCAGTGATACGTCCTGCAGGATATAGCGTGAGTAGTAGACGCTTACCGTGGAAAGCGCGGTCAGGCTGGTAAAGGTAATCAGCAGATAGAAGAAGATCATCAACCAGTAACGATTACCGGCTATCGAGCGGATCACTTCCCGGGTCTGGATATGGTGGCGGTTTTCCTGATTAACCGGTTTGATACGTTCACGAGTCCAGGCGCCGGTGAGCAACAAACACAGGGCGGTGAAGAAGCCAAAAATAGCAAAGACAATAATCCACGCCGTCTGGCTATTGCCCAATGCCGCCACCATCGGCAGCGTAAAGACGCCGACGGTCAACGAACCACAAGTCGACAGCCCCTTACGAAAGACGCTGAGCACCCCACGCTGCCAGGTATCACGGGTGATCAGTGCCAGTAATGAGCCATAGGCAATATTGTTGGCGGTGAAGAAAATATTCGCCAGCAGGTAAGTCACGCAGACATAAATTATTTTGCCATTGTCGCCAATGCCGGGAACCGTCGCCATCAAAAATGCCGATAAGCCAAATGGCACCGCCGTCCACAGCACCCATGGCCGCGCTTTACCCAGCCGGGTATCGGTTTTATCAATGCGGATCCCGACGAACACGCAGATCACGCCGTCCACGACGCGAGCAAAAAACATTAACGAGCCGATCAGAGCGGCCGAGATACCGACGATATCGGTATAAAACCAGGCCAGGAATGTCACCATCATGGTATAGGTCAGGTTGGTGCCGTAATCCCCTAAACCAAATGCCAACCGTTCACGAAAACCGGGCTGTTCATTGGTTGTCTGCGCCTGCGCTATTGATAAGGAACTCATGCTCTGTTCTCCAGAAGAATAATTTGCACATCCCAATCACTTAAGAAAATGTCATCTCCGGCATGAACCGCATCGCCAGTAAAGAGCATTCTCCCGTGAGGCCACTTAAATGTTACCTGTTGCGGTTCCGCACTATAATTAAAGAAATAGATCAGCTCTTTATTATTTTCATCAACGCCATGACGCATAATAATCGGGAAAGTAATATTGTCGTCTGGTACTGCCGTCGGCAGCGTTTCTTGCAGTATATAGCGCATCATTTCACGTAATACCTCAGTAGATAAATGACAGCCGATATACGCCGCACTACCCTGCTGATAACGATTAAATGTGGCGGCAGCATATTTATCCCAGTAAGGATGCTCATAGCGAGCCAATACTGTCGCCGTCTCTTCCGGCACCAATAATTCCATCCAGTCATCAACGGCGGTATCCAGCCCGGACAACGATAAACAGTCCGAGGTCAACGTCGTGCGATCCGGTTCAACAAATAATTGATAACTTGCTCCAACGACCGCAGAGATAATTCCCGGCTGCTCGCAGGATCGAACCTTCATATTTTCATCCGCAAATGCCGATTTAAAGGAGAAAATGGCATGACCACCCGCTTTAATGTAATTATTAATCTGATGCAGAATCTCATCGCTGACCGTATAAAGCAGCGGACAGATCAGCATTTCATAGCTGAATATTCGCGGATCGTCGACGGACAGGATATCCACTTCAATGTTCATGCGGTACAACGTGTCATAGTACAGGCGGAAAATATCATTATATTGATGCTGGGTATCCCGGCTAAATTGATGCCCGCGCCAGGGGTGCCAGTCAATCGCCGTCAGGCATTCATTACTGACCACCAGGGCGATACGGCTTTTGCAGGCATAGGCCATCACCTGCGGCGCAAAGTCGCGCAGTTCTGCCCCGATCTGACACACTTCCTGATATATCGGATTGGGTTTCAGGTCATGGCTCAAAATCCCTTTCCAGTAGGTTTCATAGGAATTATGCAGAGAGTGCCAGTGCCAGTACCCCAGCAGGCAGGCGCCGCTGGCAACGTGGCTCCATGCCTGAAGGCGTAGCTGGCCGGGGAACGGCGTCCAGTCTTTAAATGCCTGAGCCTGGGTTTCCAGCACCATGTAACGGCGGTCTTTTGTCACCCGCGCGATATCGCCGCTAAAGGCAATTTCAGCACCCGTCAGGTGAAACTGGCTGGGATGATAAACATCCACGCCGGTAATATCGACCACAGCCGAGGTTTTAAAATGGTCAACTTCTGCGCGGATCCCGTACGACCAGTTGCGCCAGTCAAAATCAAAGTTATGCGTAATAAACTGTCGATCGTTTTTATATTCTCTGACCAGCTCAGCCTGCCAGCTAAGAAAACGCGTGACCAGCGATCGCTGGAACGCTTTGAACGCGCTCCCAAGACTGGCGTTAATTGTACCGTTCATCGACGGAAAATCTTCCCACGCGCCAATGCGGTTACTCCAGTAATCAAGACCAAAGGCAGAGTTAAGTTCATCAAGATTATTGGCAAAGCGTTTTTTTAATGATTGCACAAATTCAATTTGTACATTTTCAGAGCAGGTATCATAGTATTTTGTTTCATTATCAATCTGAAAGCCGATAACAGCGGGATGCTGTGCCGTCGCCTTTAATAGCTGGCGTATAATTCGCTCGGCATACCACAAATAGGTCGGATGGGTGATATCCATTTTTTGTCTATGGCCATACATATTTTTCCCCTGAGGGGTCGTCGCCATCACATCGGGATATTTTTTGGCAAGCCAGGCGGGGATCGCATAGGTCGGCGTACCGATAATTACTGCAATATTATTGTGGTACATCGCATCCAGCACCGTGGTTACCGAACTAAAATCAAACTCGCCTTCCCGTGGTTCAAAGGTGCTCCAGGTACTTTCCGCGATACGCACATAGTTAATACCTGCCGCTTTCATTAAGGCAATATCTTCCTGCAACCGCTCTTCTACTAAATATTCCCGATAATACGCTGCACCATACCAAAATTGATTCATTATCCGCTCCTCTGTGTTACCGGAAACATAACGCAGAATCACCGGGAACGGATGAAATTAGCTGCTAGCAACATAGAGCAATCTGCTATCGCCATAGGGAGTCGATAGCGATCACATTTTTCAACGGTCAGCATCGGGGTGAGCACAGCCGTCGGAAGACGATTGTGCGTTATAACGGCCAGTGCTACAGTATTCCGGATGTTATAACGCACAAGAGGTTACTATGCGCTCGTTTTCACTCCCCCTGCCGACGCTGCTCGCCGGATTTATCGCCGTGCTGGTGGGCTATGCCAGCTCTGCCGCCATTATCTGGCAGGCCGCCGCCGCCGCCGGGGCCAACGCACACCAGATAGCCGGCTGGATGACGGCGCTGGGGCTGGGTATGGGGGTCAGCACGCTGGCCCTGACCTTGTGGCGCAAAGTGCCGATCCTCACCGCCTGGTCGACGCCCGGCGCGGCGCTGCTGGTTAGTGGGCTGCAAGGGGTCACGCTGAACCAGGCGGTTGGCGTCTTTATCTTTGCCAATGCGTTGATTGTGCTGTGTGGGGTCACCGGTCTGTTTGCCCGGCTGATGAAAATCATCCCGCATTCACTGGCGGCAGCGATGCTGGCGGGGATCCTCCTGCGCTTTGGTCTTCAGGCTTTCGCCACCCTTGAGGGACACCTGCTGCTATGCGGCGGGATGCTCGCCGTCTGGCTGCTGTGTAAAGCTTGCTACCCGCGCTTCGCGGTGATTGCGGCGTTGCTGGTTGGCGGAGCAATCGCCGGGATGTCTGGTGAGATCGTGGGCGGGCATGTGACGCAACTGTTGGTTATGCCGGAGTATATCGCGCCGCAGTTTACCCCTTCATTGCTGCTCAGCGTCGGGCTGCCCTTCTTCCTGGTCACGATGGCCTCACAAAACGCCCCCGGTTTTGCCACCATGCAGGCTTCCGGCTATCGGGTGCCGACATCTGCGCTGATTGTCGCCACCGGTGCGCTGGCGCTGATTCTGTCGCCGTTTGGGGTCTATTCAATCTGTATTGCCGCCATTACGGCGGCAATCTGCCAAAGCCCGGAGGCACATCCTGATCCGCAACAACGCTGGCTGGCTGCGGCGGCGGCAGGCGGTTTTTATCTCCTTGCCGGGCTGTTTGGTGGGTCGATCACCGCGTTGATGGCGGCGCTGCCGACGGCGTGGATCCAGATGCTTGCCGGGCTGGCGCTGCTCGGCACCATTGGCGGGAGCCTGTTTCAGGCATTGAATCAGGAAAATGAACGGGATGCGGCGGTGGTGACGTTTCTGGTGACCGCCAGCGGCATCACCTTGGCCGGAATTGGCTCTGCCTTCTGGGGACTGGTGCTGGGGGGAGTGAGCTTCGCTCTGCTATCAACGCTGCGCCGCGCGTAGCTGCGACGGCGTCAGGCCCGTGGCGCGCTTCACCCGGTTGCTAAAATGGCTGGCGGAACTAAACCCACAGGCCATAGCGATATCGGTCAGCGATCGGGCGCTGCGGCAGATCAGCTCCTGCGCCTTCATCATTCGCCGCTGCATCACATACTGATGCGGCGCCATGTTCATTGACTGGCGGAACATGCGCGCAAAGTGATACTCACTGAGCGCCGCCTCCTGCGCCAGGTCCGCCAGGGTGAGCGGCTGATCCAACTGCTCTTCAATCCGCGCCAGCAGATTACGCAGCACGTGCGGCGCCAGGCCACCGGAGACTGTTGGTAAACGCCACTGCACATTTGAATAGTGCTGAATCAGGTGGGTTAACAGCAGCGTGCTGGCGGAACTTAACGTCAGCTGGTTAGCCTGCTGCTGCCAGTCGTAATCGAGCAGGAACTGGCGATAGACAGCGGTAATTTTGTCATCCTGGGAGAAGGTCTGTTCCTGCAGGCTGAACGACGCCGGGCTGCGATCCCAGATCTGCTCCCCGACCTTGCGCAGATGCTCGTCGGTGCAGTAGAGATGAACGAAAGAGAGGTCGCCGCGGATGTCCCAGGTGCTCTCCGCCCCTTTTGGCATCAGGCAGAAACGATCCGGACCGCCGCCGTTTTTCCAGCCCTGCGGCGTTTTTTGATAGCTTTCGTAGCCGTCGGCCACGTACAGGCTCAGGGTGTGATGGTTGCTGCGAACGGTCACCGTATCGAGATTGTTATACCACGCCGCCAGCTGAATACCGGAGTTCAGCTCTATCGTCTCCCGCAGGACGGCATTTTGTCGACGTAATGTTTCGAAAGTCCCGTAAGCCATAGCCTTTACACATCCGATTCCGTAAACCTCTAGTCTATGAAGAGTCGGCGCCAGATACCAGATCTCTCCCGCCCCAGGGCAAAAATAAGCGCAAGAATTTGCAAGTGACTCCCCGACAGATGACAGCGCAGGCGCTAAACCGGTGACACACTACCCGCTGGCGTGTTTACGGGAGAGAGAAGTTGAACGCATTACTGTACGGACTGGTCGTGATTATCTGGGGCACCACGTGGATTGCCATCTTTTTACAACAAGGGCCTGTCGCTGCCCCGGTGTCTATTTTCTGGCGTTTTGCTGTCGCGAGCGTCACGATGCTGGCGATTCTGCTGGTCACCCGTCGCCTGCGCCCGCTGGCCCTACGCGATCACCTGTTCTGCGTGTTGCAGGGTTGCTGCGTATTCTGCTTTAACTTCTGGTGTTTTTACACTGCAGCGGCGCACATTAATACCGGCCTCGAGTCAGTCATTTTTTCCATGGCGGTGCTGTTTAACGCCATAAACGGGTTTATTTTCTTCCGCCAGCAGCCTCCGGCACGTTTCTGGCTCGCCGCCGTTCTCGGTCTGGCCGGGATTGTGACCTTGTTCTGGGACGATCTGCTGCGCAACGGGCTTAATGCATCGCTGCTGTGGGGTATCGGCCTGAGCGCGTTGGGAACCTACGGCTTTTCGCTGGGAAATATGCTCAGTATGCGCCACCAGCGTCGCGGTCTGGAAACCCTGACTACCAACAGCTGGGCGATGCTGTACGGCACGCTGGTCATGGGTGCGATCGCCCTGCTGCGCGGTGATGATTTCACCCCACAGTGGACGCTGAGCTATATGGGAGCGCTGCTGTACCTGGCCTTGTTCGGCTCGGTGATTGCTTTTGGTGCCTATTTCACGCTGGTTGGCCGGATTGGCGCCGGTAAGGCCGCCTACAGCACGCTGCTGTTCCCGCTGGTTGCCCTGACCATCTCGACCTTTTACGAAGGCTATGTCTGGCACGGTAACGCGGTGGTCGGGCTGGCGCTGATTCTGGTGGGTAATCTGGTCATGTTCGCCCGCCCTGAGCAGTGGTTCCTGCGCCGCAGGCTGGCGTAATCTCGCGATTTTCGACTGAAAAAAGGCGCCTTGAAAGGCGCCTTTTTGGCTATCAGGCCAGGATTTCTATTTCTGTGTCGGGTCAAATTTCACGGCGTCGATCGCCATATCATCAATCACCTGCTTCAGCGTATCGGCTGTCATCGGCGTATTTTCGTTAGCCAACGCTTTCCCCTCGCCTTTACGCACCACTTTAACTACCGGTTTGTTGGTCTTCGGGTCGATCAACTCACCTTCGAAATAAAGACTGGTATCCATCGTGCGATGCCCGGTGGCCATCTCCGTACCTGCCACCACCATCGCGACCGGAATCACTTCATAGAACTGCAGCCCTTCTTTGCTCGAATCCACACCGGTGATGGCGCCACGGAAAATCAGGCTACGCGGACCAGGTTTTGTCACCAACGGTTTACGCTCGGAAATCGCCTGTTTCATCTGCTGGTTGGTGTAATTGAGAATATCGCGCAGCGCCTTTTCTCCGACCTGAGTAGATGGTTTAGGAATCGGATAATAGGTGATCGGGTTATAGACAACGTTGTCATAGTTTTTAGGATTGTAATCCGGAGAAATCCAGCGCAGTTCCGGTTTACCAGAAGCCGACGTTGTTTCTTTTAAATTTGAATAGTCTTTTAAGAAACCAGAATATTTTTCAGGGGAGGCAATTTTTGAGGCACAGCCCGCGAGTGCTAACAGGCCAGCAAGGGATGCTATTTTAAAAATGAAATGAGTACGCATGTGTGAATCCCTGTAAATGCAGTTGTCGGCGCGATTTATAGCAAACTACCAGACTAAGTTTTGTGACAAAAAAAGGGATCCGTCAAACGTTTAAAAAAATAAATCCGCCACGGTGGGCGGATTCACATTTCCAAATTATTTTATATCAACCTGATAGAAAATATGCTTGCCAAAAGGATCGATTTCATAGTCAGAAACCGTATTGCGAACCGGCTCAAAGATAGTTGAATGAGCAATCATCACCGCCGGCATTTGATCATGCATCATTTGCTGTGCCTGTTTATACAGCGCTTCTCGCTTTTGCCGATCGGTAATCGATTTCGCTTCGGCAATAATATGGTCAAATGGCGGATAGCACCATTTTGCCGAATTCGATCCACCGTTCGCCGACTGACAGGTAAACAACGGTCCGAAGAAGTTGTCCGGGTCGCCGGTGGCGGTCGTCCAGCCAATCAGCGCCGCCTGGTGTTCACCGTCTTTGACACGCTTGAGGTATTCACCCCACTCATAGGTTGTGATTTTAGTTTGCACGCCAATCTTCGCCCAGTCGGCCTGAATCATCTCGGCCATACGTTTGGCGTTGGGGTTATAAGGACGCTGCACCGGCATCGCCCACAGGTCAATGGTCACAGGCCCGCTGAGGCCCGCCTCCTGCAGCAGCGCTTTCGCTTTTTGCGGATCGTAATCGTAATCTTTTAACTCGCTGTCGGCACTCCACACCCCCGGCGGCAGCAGGTTTTTCGCGGCAGTGCCGGTACCGTGGAATACCGCTTCAATGATTGCCGGTTTATTAATCGCCAGCGCCAGCGCCTGACGAACTTTGACATTATCCAGCGGCGGCTTTTGGGTATTAAACGCCAGGAAACCGGTATTCAGACCCGCCTTACTCATCAAGGTAATGTTTTTGTTTTCTTTCATTCTCGGCAAATCTGCCGGGTTCGGGAACGGCATCACCTGGCATTCGTTCTTCTCCAGTTTGGCGTAACGCACCGATGCATCCGGGGTAATACTAAATATCAGGCGATCAATTTTTGCTTTCCCCTGCCAGTACTGCGGAAAAGCCGTAAATAAAATACGGGAATCTTTTTGGTATTGCGCCAGTTTAAACGGCCCGGTACCAATGGGGTCGGAATCGACACGCTGCGGCGTGCCGGCTTTTAGCATCGCATCAGCATATTCCGCGGACAAAATAGAGGCGAAATACCATGCCAGGTCGGCGACAAACGGCGCTTCGGGACGAGCTAAGGTAAAACGCACGGTATATTCATCAGGCTTATTAATTGCGGTAATTAACTGACCAAACTCGAGGCTTTCGAAATTTGAGTAATTACCGTTGGAGACATTATGATAAGGATGCTGCGGATCTTTTTGCCGCATAAAAGAGAAAATCACGTCATCGGCATTAAAATCGCGGGTGGGAGTGAAATATTTATTGCTTTGAAACTTCACCCCTTTGCGCAAATGGAAGGTATAGACCTTGCCGTCTTCACTCACCTCCCAGCTTTCCGCAAGGCTAGGCTGTAATTCGGTGGTGCCGACTTTAAAGTCGACCAGGCGGTTATAAACCGGCACCGCGCTGGCATCAACGCTGGTACCCGAGGTATAGAGTTGGGGATTGAAATGCTCCGGCGATCCTTCGGAGCAGTAAACCAGCGTCTTTGCGCTCACGCTGGAACCGAACGTGAGCGCCGTTAATGTCAGAGCAAGCGTGGTGAGTTTGCGTTGCATAACGTTTCCTTTTTTAATTTGTCAGCTAATGAATAGCTTGTTGTTTTCCATCCCATACATAACACTAAAGCCAGATTGCAAACACCTGAAAATATAAATAAAGAAGGAATCACTATGTCATCACCTCTCGCCAGCCAACTGACCCAGCGCTTCTTCCGCTATCTCGCCATCAGCAGCCAGAGCGACGCGCGCGCCACCACGCTGCCCACCACGCCGGGGCAGCATGACATGGCGCGTGAACTGGCCGATGAGCTACAGCGTCTCGGCCTGGACGATATCGTGATCGATGAACATGCCACCGTTACGGCGGTGAAAAAAGGCAATGTTCCGGGCGCGCCGCGGATTGGTTTTATTACCCATATCGACACCGTTGACGTTGGGCTCTCACCAGATATCCATCCGCAGATTTTGCGCTTTGCCGGGGAAGACCTGTGCCTGAACAGCGAAAAAGATATCTGGCTTCGGGTGAGTGAACACCCGGAAATCCTCGCCTACCCGAATGAAGAGATTATTTTCAGCGACGGCACCAGCGTACTGGGCGCCGATAACAAGTCAGCGGTGACGGTGGTGATGACGGTGCTGGAAAACCTGACGGCGGACCATCGCCACGGCGATATCGTGGTAGCCTTTGTGCCAGATGAAGAAGTCGGGCTGCGGGGGGCGAAAGCGCTGGATCTCAGCCGCTTTGCCGTCGATTTTGCCTGGACCATCGACTGTTGCGAGCTAGGGGAAATTGTCTATGAAAACTTCAACGCCGCTGCGGCAGAGATCCGCTTTACCGGCGTGACCGCCCATCCGATGTCGGCGAAAGGCGTGCTGGTGAATCCGCTGCTGATGGCCGCCGATTACATCAGCCATTTTGACCGTCAGCAAACGCCGGAGCATACCGCCGGGCGCGAGGGATACGTGTGGTTCAATGGGATTCAGGGCGACCAAAACCGCACCCTGCTGCAGGCCAGCATTCGTGATTTCGACCGCGACAGTTTTTTACGCCGCAAACAGCAGATCGGCGAGGTCGCCGAAATCATTGCCGCCCGCTACCCCACCGCCAATGTCGAATTCTCCATCAGCGACACCTACAGCAATATCAGCAACGCCATTGGCGACGACCGCCGGGCCATTGACCTGATGTTTGAAGCGATGGAGAGCATTGGCGTTACGCCGAAGCCCACACCAATGCGCGGAGGGACCGACGGGGCAGCGTTGTCTGCCAAAGGCCTGCTCACGCCAAACTTTTTCACTGGCGCGCACAACTTCCACTCAAAATTTGAGTTTCTGCCGCTGCGCGCCTTCGAAGCGTCATACCAGACCGCGATGCAGCTGTGCCTGCTGGCGGCCCGTTAAGCCGGCTTTTGCGCCAGCATGGTGGCAAAACGCAGCTTGATGCGGTTGCCGTCGGCGTCGGTGCGGTGCAGTTCGCCCACCTCTTCGTTATATCTGAGGAACGTCCAGCCGGCGTAATAGCGCCGTAGTTCCTCGGATTTAAAGGCAAACGGGAAGCCAACGGTGCAGGGATAATCCTCGGTATCCATCGCCGCAACGATCAGGTTGTAGCCGCCCGGTTTGGTACAGCGCTGCATGTTAGCGATCAAGCCTGGGATGGTTTCCGCCTGAAGGAACATCAGCACCACGGTGGAGAGAATAAAGTCATACTCGCCGTCAAAACTCAGGGTATTAAGATCCTGCACCGCGGTTTGTAAATTGTTCAGCCCTTCCGCTTCGCGGATCCCCTCCAGCGTGCTGATGCTCATGGGGTTTTTATCCCACGCGGTCACGTCATAGCCGTTGGCCGCCAGGTACAGACTATTGCGCCCGTTGCCACAACCCAGATCGAGCGTCTTTCCTGGCGCAACCTGGGTGGCGGCGTACAGCACTTCAGAATGGGTGCGGGTCAGGCCGTATTTGTCAGTAAAGTAGTTTTCGTCACGGATAATCATAATGAGTCCTTGTTTTTTAATAAGCTCGCCCGGTCGACGCGAATCAGCAGTTTACCCTGCACCAGCAGCAGAGCGGTGCGAACAAGCAGCAGCCCAATTACCAGATTGGTGAAGACAAACAGCGGGATCGCCAGGTAATGGAAAAAGCCGTCCGGGTGGCTATGCCCGAGATGCAACCCGGTGCTGGCCAGCGCGGAAATACCAAATGAGAAGCTCCAGAAAGAGGCATTGAACGGCTGCCGGACATACCACGGGATCAATCGCAGCATAAACAGCAGCTGCAGCAGACCATAGCCAAACAACAGTTTGGCGAAGGTATCCGCCTCCCCGCCGTTGACGCTTAGCCAGGCGCTACAGGCCACCAGCGCCGGGGCCAGTTGAATACCCAACGAGGTCCGCAGCGCGGCGGGCAGCTCGTTGTGGCTACGCAATCGTTGCAGGATAACCGGCTCCAGACTGAGCCATGAGAAAACACCGGCGCCAAGAAAGACCAGTCCAGCGTCGGTAAAACCCAACGCGCCGCAGGCCATCGCGCTGATGAAATTGTTGGCGACCGTCGGTAAATAGAGACCTGGCGTCGTTGCCTCCGCCGGGTGCTTGCCCCGCCACAGCCCGGCGCTTTGCCAGGCGGCGTACCCCAGTTGCAGCACCACGCCGATGGCGAACAGCACCAGCGAGAGCGGGCGCAGCCACGGCACAAAGCCGATTGCCACCAACATGGTGGTGGCCGGGAACAGGCTGACGAAGCTGCCGGCGATCGGGTGCCGGGCCTCCTGCAGGACGCTCCACGGAAAGCGCAGCGCGCGCAGAATAAATGCCAGCGCCAGCAGCGCCCAAATTACCGCCGCCAGGGCCACCAGGCCATCTCCGACAGCCCGGCTCACTGGCCAGATAGTGCTGGCGTAACGCCAGGCGAAGCCCATCCCAATAATGCCCAGTACCATCCCGAAATAGCCTGCAGGTAAATTCAGGGCCTGCTGTCCCTGCTGTTTATTATTCATTTTGTTTAATTTTTCAATTTATCTTTAAGGTGCATTTTAAAAGAACCTTATAAAACGCGCTACGGCATTTTTTGCTATGTTTATGTTAAGCAAAAGTAAAGAGAAGCCTTGATGAACAAATATCGTCTTAGCGAGCACGTTCGCCTGTTTCACTATCAAGAAGACGGCATTAAACATAGCGTAAATCTGCGGCAAATTGTGGCCTTACGTGATTTTGCCGACGTGCAGGCCGGAAGCGAAGGCGGCTGGCTGGACGAGGAGTCGGCGCTCAGTCATGAGGGCCACTGCTGGATCTATGACCCCAACAGTGCTGTATTTGCCGGGGCGCGAGTGGAAGGCAACGCGCGGCTCACCGGCACCTGTATCGTCAGCCATGGCGCGCTGATCCGTGGCGAGGCGTGGCTCGATCATGCCGAGGTCAGCTATCACGCAGAAATAAGTGACAACGTCACGGTTGAGTACTCGCACATCCGTGGCTACTGTCGTCTGGCGGATCGCGCGCGTATCCTCCCCCACTGCCTGATCGTTGCCGCTCAGGGTCTGACCGCCGACCGCGACAAGTATCTGCAAATTTATCAGCGGGCCACCGTCAGCGCCTCACGTATCGTGCATCAGGCACAAATTTACGGAGATGCCTTTGTCGAGCACGCCTTTGTCGAACATCGGGCGGAGATTTTTGACCATGCGCGGCTGGAGGGTAACGATGACAACGATGTCTGGATCTGCGATAACGCCCGGGTTTACGACCATGCGCGGATCATCGCCGGGCGCGGCGAAGATGCCATTCCAACCCTGCGTTACAGTTCACAGGTGGCGGAGAATGCGGTGGTCGAGGGAAACTGCGTGCTGAAACATCGGGTGATGGTGGGCGGTCACGCCAGGCTCTGCGGCGGCCCGATCTTGCTGGATGACGAGGTGCTGATTCAGGGCCACGCCTGTATCAGCGGCGATGTGGTGATCGAACACCAGGTTGAAATTGGCGACAGCGCCCATATTGACGCACGCCACGGCGATGCCATCCACCTGCGCGGCCGCAAAGTGATCAACGGCAGCAGCCATATCACCCGCACCCCGTTGCTCGGCTCGCTATAGTAAGTCACCCGGCGAAGGCAAAATGCCGCCAGCCGGGGAAACCGCCCTCACTCCCCGAGGCTATCGACAATCCGCCCGTAGATATTCTGGTCGTCGTAGCTGCCGTTCAGGTACTCCGCCTGCTTCAGGCACCCTTCCAGGCTGAAACCGTTGCGCAGCGCCACCTGATTGCTCTTGTGGTTCGCCACCCGGCACTTAATCACAAAGCGTCGCACTTCACCGCGGCGCGCATAATGCTGGATAAAGGCCTCCAGCGCCTGCGAAAGCAGCCCCTGCCCCTGGTGATGCTCATCAATCCAGTAGCCGATATAGCCGGTCTTATTCAGCGGTTCAATCTGGTTGAACGACAGCACGCCGACTATCTCATTCCCGACAAACAGCAAGAACATTTTGGCGTAGCCGCGCTGATGCAGCATGACATTACCCTGCACATGACGGCGGGTTTCATCCTCACTGCTCACCGCCGCGGGCCAGCTTAAAGCATGCTGCAACCAGTGTTTATTTTTTTCAACCAGCTGGTGTAATTCGCTGACGTAGCGTTCATCCACCGCGCGTAGCGTCAGCTGGTCAGTTACCGGGATTTCTTCTGGGACGGGAGGGGTTTGGTCAGACATAGCGCTCTCTCACGGCAACGTTCCTCCACTACGGCATCGCGCCGCAGCGGAGGAACCTGCAATTATTTCATGACCCGGTCATCAACGTAGCGTCGTTCGTCCGGTGCCGGCGGGAAATACTGATACAACCAGGTCTCACTGATCGCCGCACCCTGACAGCGCAGGAACATGCGCATTTCCACCGGGTCGGTGGAGTCATTGGTGGGATACCAGTCAAACTGGATGCGATAGCCGTCGAACGGCTCAACGTACAGAATCTCGACCTGTTTCGCTTCACCGTTAGAGAGCGTAATCACCGGCTCAATGCCACGCGGGGCCGCGGCTTTCAGATCGCCGCCGACAAAGTCGATGGCAAAACGACGCGCCCACTTGTCCGGGTAATGCTCGCCCGGCGCCCAGCCTTCCGGGAAACCGCCCATACCGGTACGGGTTGCCATCACGCGGGCCAGCGGTGAACGCACCGGCGGCTGCGCGCTCCAGTACAGGCGGTAGCTAAAGTCCAGCTCATCGCCGGCTTTGATAGCTTTTTCCGGCTGCCAGAAGCAGACGATGTTATCCAGGGTTTCACCGGTGGTCGGGATCTCCATCAGACAGACGGCCCCTTTGCCCCACTGGTTGCGCGGCTCGACCCACAGGCTTGGACGTTTGTTGTACCAGCCCATGATGTCCTGATAATGCGTGAAATCACGGTCAAGCTGCAGCAGGCCAAAGCCCCGCGGATTTTTGTCCTGGAAGACGTTGAACTGCAGCTTTTGCGGGTTATTCAGCGGGCGGCAGACCCACTCGCCGTTGCCACGCCACATCGCGAGGCGATCGGAGTCGTGGATCTGCGGGTGGATGGTGTCGCACATCCGGCGCTCGTTGTTGCCGCAGCTAAACATACTGGTCATCGGCGAGATGCCCAGCTGTTTGATATCTTTGCGGGCATAGATGTGGTTTTCCACATCCATAATCACCTGCGTCTCCTGGCAGTTGATCACGAACTTATAGGCCCCGGTGACGCTCGGGCTATCAAGCAGCGCGTAAACGGTGAAGACCGTGGCGCCCGGTTTAACCGTTTCGAACCAGAAGGAGGTAAAGTCCGGGAACTCTTCCGGGGTGTCGGTAAAGGTATCGACCGCCAGGCCGCGTGCGGAGAGCCCGTACTGATAAGTGCTGTCAACCGCACGGAAGTAGCTCGCCCCCAGGAAAGCGACGATATCACGACGCGCCAGCTCCGGTGCTTTAAACGCACGGAATCCGGCAAAGCCGAGGTCGGTCTGCCCCACCAGTTGCGAGGTATCGACGCCAGCGTCGTTATAGTTAAACAGCTCCGGGCGGAAGTGAATTTCCCGAGCCTGTTGGGTCTGCGTATCTAACGAGAACATGCGCACGCGACGGCGGAAACCCATACCGACGTGGAAAAACTGAATGTCCAGTTTGCGCTCGTCAATATTGTTCCACAACGAATGTCCCGCATCGTACTGGATGCTGTTGTAGGCCTGCGGAGTCAGGTTCGCCAGAGTCGGCGGCAGCGCGCGCGGCGCCCCTCCCCACGGCTGACGAGAGAGATCGTGCGCCATTGATTGCAAAACGGAAAAGTCAAAACGGCGCGTCATCCCATCAGCAATGCCCGAATCTTCGGCAAGCGCGGCGTTAGAGAAAAGTGAAGCGACTCCTGACGTGCTGCATACGGCGGCAACAGCCATGGAAGATTTGAGAAAACGTCTGCGATTCATGCCTGAGAAAGCGTCCTTCTGTTGTGTCAATTGATACGCAACGCGACAAACAGATGCGTCGTGAATTTCGCCCACTCTAGACAAAAACGATTGATAATCCAATTGTTGTAAGTATAAAAATGATGAATATTTTAACTGACAAAGCCCCCGATGCTTTTACGCTACGGGGGCTGACGGTTTATTTGACGCTGACGTCAATACCCGGGAAATATTTGGCCGCCAGACGGGTGATGGTGCCATCGGCACGCACCTTATCGATAGCCGCATCCAGTTGCTTTTTAGTGGCCTCATCGCCTTTACGCAGACCGTAGCCGATTCCGCTGCCGAGAATGGTGTCGTCAGCCACCGGCTCACCGATAAAGCCGAACCCTTTGCCCTGCGGCTTGCTGAGGAAACCGGCCTGTCCGGCGGCAGACATCACCAGCGAGGCGTCAATACGACCGTTCAGCAGATCCGCCCACGCCATATTCTGATCTTTGTACGACACCACCGTCACGCCGTGTTTTTCCCAGTGCTCTTTGGCGAAGGTTTCCTGAATCGATCCCTGCAGTACGCCGATGGTTTTGCCTTTCAGCCCTTCCGGCGTGGCCTGCATACCGCTATCCGCTTTGCCTACCAGTTGCGAAGGGATACGGTAAATCGGCTGGGTGAAGTCGATACTTTTGCGCCGCTGCTCGGTGATATTCATCGCCGAGTTGATGGCGTCGAACTTTTTCGCCACCAGCCCCGGGATCAGTGCATCAAACGAGGTCTCTTCCCAGCGACATTTCAGCCCGGCCGCCTGGCAAATCGCATTTCCGAGGTCAATATCAAAACCGACCAGTTCCCCTGCCGTGTTACGGCTTTCAAACGGCGGGTATTCGGCTTCCACCCCGTAGCGCAGCTCGCTGGCCGCCAGCGAAGAGAAGGTACAGAACATCCCCAGTGCAAGAGTGAGGGCTTTAAATTTCATCGTGGGGCTCCTTAACGCGGCTTAACGTGACACAGTGCCTGGGCACCGGCCAGTAATGTGGCTTCATCTTTAGCAAAAGAGAGGCGAATCAGTTTGTTATCAGTACCATCAGTATAAAACGCTGACAGAGGGATCGTCGCCACCCCATAATCGGTGATCAGTCGCTTGACCATTTCGCTGTCGCTTTCATCGCTGAAGTGGCTGTAATCGGCGAGCATGAAGAACGAACCCGCACTCGGCAGCAGCCGGAATGGCGAATCGACCAGCAGTCGCTGGAGTAAATCACGTTTCTGCTGATAAAACGCCGCCAGCGACAGCCAGCTTTGCGGGTCGGTCATATGCCCGGCAAAAGCGTACTGCATTGGCGTGTCGGCGGAGAACATCAGGAACTGGTGGACTTTGCAGATCTCGTCCATCAGTGCCGCAGGCGCCACGCAGTAACCGACGCGCCAGCCGGTCACGTGATAGGTTTTGCCAAACGAAGAGATAATAACGCTGCGCTCTGCCAGCTGCGGATGGGTCGCCATCCCGTGATGTTGCTCGCCGTCAAAGACCACATGTTCGTACACTTCATCGGACAAAATCACGATGTCGGTGTTGCGCGTCAGGGCCGCCAGCTGGTTTAAATCCTCCCGGGAGAATACCTGCCCGCTGGGGTTGTGCGGCGTGTTGACGATAATCATCCGCGTACGCGGCGTGATGGCGGCACGCACCTCATCCCAGTTGACGCTAAAATCCGGTACCGTCAGCTTGATGGCGACCGGCGTGGCCCCCTGTAGACGAACAATGGGTGCATAGCTATCAAAAGACGGCTCGAAGTAGATAACCTCATCGCCCGGATGCACCAGCCCGCCAATTGCCGAGTAGATCCCCTGGCTGGCGCTGGCGGTGATCAAGACTTCACTATCGACATCGTAGCGGGTGCCGTACAGCGTCGCGATTTTTTCGGCAATACGCTCTTTGAGCACCGGCAGGCCGGTCATCGGCGCATACTGGTTGTGCCCGGCTTCCATTGCCTGGGTGACGCCGGCGATCAGCCCGGCATCGCAGGCAAAATTGGGGGCGCCCTGAGAAAGGTTAATGGCCTTATGTTGGGCGGAAAGTTGACCGATCACGGTAAATATCGTGGTGCCGACATCCGGTAATTTGGAGCGGGTTGTCACCGGGGAAGTAAGACTCATAGCTAATCCTTTCTCATTTTAATTGCATAACCATTCAATCCAAAGCGCTACCCGGCGACAAACGAATTGTTGTCATAGTAGCCATGCATTTTGATCATGCCTTGAGAAAAGAGACGGCCAGCAGACGCTGGCCGGAGGGGAAAATTACTTGCTGGTTAAGGTGTTAAAGCTGGTCATCAGGTTACGGTAGTCCGGAATATGGTTAGAGAAAAGTGTCCCCAGCCCTTCCACATCATTGCGCCAGTCGCGATGTAGCTCACAGGCGGCACCAAACCATGACATCAACTGCACCCCGGCCTGCGACATACGATCCCAGGCGGCGTCACGGGTTATCGGGTTAAAGGTGCCGGACGCATCGGTGATAACGAAGACCTCATATCCCTCTTCAATCGCCGACAACGCGGGGAATGCCACGCAAACCTCGGTGACCACCCCGGCGATAATCAGCTGTTTTTTGCCGGTGGCTTTTACCGCCTTGACGAAATCTTCGTTATCCCAGGCGTTAATATTTCCCGGGCGGGCAATATAAGGGGCATCCGGGAACTGGGCTTTCAGCTCCGGCACCAGCGGGCCATTGGGGCCGTTTTCGAAACTGGTGGTCAGGATGGTCGGCAGGCCAAAATATTTCGCCATGTCCCCCAGCGCCAGTACGTTATTTTTGAATTTATCCGGGTCGATATCGCGCACCAGAGATAGTAACCCGGCCTGATGATCCACCAGCAGAACAGCTGCATCATTTTTATCCAGACGAACGTAGGGTTTAGCCATGATCTCTTCCTCATTTAATTATCAGGTTATCCCCGCCAGCACTCCTGCGCTGGCAGATGCTTACAACTCATGGCAAATCATAGTTCAGTTACTGTCGGAGGATTAGCCGTCGAAACCAGAACGGATTGTCCCATTCTCTGAACGAAGCTGGCATACTGCCTATGATCAAATTGCATAGCTGGAGCAACGATGTCGCGAAGCGCCCTGCCTTTTCATGCCGTGGAAACCTTTCTGGTGACCGCCCGGCATCTTAATTTGACCCATGCCGCGCGTGAGCTGTGCCTGACCCAGGGCGCGGTCAGTCGCCAGATCGCCGCGCTGGAGGCCTGGTTTGGTTTTGCACTTTTTGCCCGCCACGCCCGCGGGCTGCATCTGACTCCGCAGGGCAGCGCGCTCTACCCGGAACTCCAGTCGGCGTTCAGCCAGCTGGTAGCCGTGGCGGAACAGGCGCGGCAGCAACAAACCGTGGTGCGCCTGAAGGCACCGACCTGCGCCATTCGCTGGCTGGTTCCCCGCCTGGTGGCTATCGAGCAGCGCCATCCGGAGCTGCAGATTGCGCTCACTACCACCATGGAACATGGCGTGAACTTCAGAACTGAACCCTACGACGCGGCAATTGTGTTCGGTACCCAGCACAGCGCTGGCGATCTGCTGTTTGAGGAGGCGTTGACGCCGGTGAGCAACGGCAGCCTTGCCTGCGACGACATCCTCAGCGACGTCACCTTTTTGCACCCAACGCGAGATAAAACCGACTGGTCGCTGTGGCTGACCACCTTTTCGCCGGACACGCCGCTGGCTATGCGTAAAAATCAGCACTTTGACACCATGGATCTGGCGATCACCGCCGCCATGCAAGGGCTGGGGATCGCCATGGCGGATGCTACGCTGGTGGCGGAAGATGTGCGGGCGGGTCGCCTGGCGCGCCCCTTCCCTTTAAGTGTGAAAACCGGCGCCAGCTACCGGCTGGTACTCCGCCACGTGCCAGGCAAGGCAGAGGGGCTGACGCGCTTTCGCGAAGAGTTGCTTAATCCAGCGTAACGTGGTGGCGCATGACCCGGCGGAATAACGCCAGCCGCGCGCGCATAAAACGGTTTTCCAGTTTAAAACCGGCTCGCTTATGCAGCCCGATGCGCAGCAGTCGGTCCCGCCCACGCTGACAGGCCGGCCAGCGCACGACACCCGGCAGTTCGCGACAGTGGTGCCCCGCCAGGCGCGCAAAATTGACCCAGTAGTTGGCAACTTCGGCGGCAAAGGCGTTATCGTCATCGTTGGCATAGGTACGTACCGGTTCGGAAAGCCTGAGGGTATCAAACACATACGGTACTTCATCGCCGTGCCAGGCCCCGTGAGGGCTGGTTTCCTCGGCGCCCTGCGGAACATAGTCAAACCAGTAGCGCCAGCACGGCTGACCTACGCGCTGCTGGGCCTGCATCACCACATAACCCAGCGTGGTGAACGCCATATCGCGGCACACCTCACGCCCGAGGTTTGCATCCCCCTTTACCCCAGGATAGAGCAGCTTGATCAGCCCCAGACCCAGGCGTCGTTCGCGGCGCAGTTTTTGGATCTGCCCGGCGATATCGACGCCAAACACCGCCATCACGCTGGCTTCATCGCTGTTCGAACCAATCATCACCGGCAGCGGATGTTGGCGACCGGCAAAAAAGGCCTCCAGCATCGGCTGGGGCAACACCGCATCCCCGGCGATCGGTGCAGGGCCGATGGTCAACGGCGCGGTCAGCGACCAGAACGCCTCCGCCGGGATCGCCCGCAGCTGTTGCGCGCTGGCCTCAGGGAGCGAGAAGTGTTCGGCTACTCGCTGCCCCTTCTCCAGCGCCTTTTCACGCGGCAGGTCCGGCAACGTATAGCCGCTCTGAACAATGGCTTTATGGAACAGGCCGCGGGATTTTGGCGACACCATCAGCGACAGCACGCTGCGCGCACCGGCCGATTCACCAAACAGGGTCACGTTGGTGGCGTCACCGCCGAAGGCATGAATATTCTCCTGCACCCACTGCAGCGCCGCGATTTGATCGAGCAGGGCAAAATTATAGACCCGCTCGCCATCTTCCCCTTCCAGCGCCGGGTGGGCAAAGAACCCCAGATGGCCAAGCCGGTAGTTGACGGTCACCACCACCACGTCGCGCCCCGCCAGTGCGGCGCCATCGTATGGCGGCAGGCTGCCGGCGCCGATCGTAAAGCCGCCGCCGTGCAGCCAGACCATTACCGGCAGCGGTTGCGAACGCGTCGCCGGCGCCCAGACGTTCAGGTACAGGCAGTCTTCAGAGAAACGGCCTGGATCGCCGCCGCCCAGCTCGCGGCAGTATTCAATATCCTGCCAGCTGGCGGGGGAAAAGCTGGTGGCATCGCGCACGCCCTGCCAGCGCGCGGGTGGCTGAGGGGCGCGCCAGCGTAGTGCGCCTACCGGCGGCGCGGCAAAGGGGATCCCGCGCCAGATGTGGATCCCCTGTTCGGTGGTTCCGGATAACGTCCCTTGCCGGGTGTTAACCAGCGGAGTCGACAACGTCTGCATGACCTGATTCCTTTTATGGTCGTCAATGGTTCATGTCAGCAGAGTACCGATTTCAGAGCAGACCGCAACGGCGTTTGCTGCGCTCCTCCGCCTGTTGGTAGAGGGTGAACTCATCCAGCACCGGGCAACCGAGCGCCGTTTCGAAGGCCTCGCGGCTGGCATTGCCGTGGCTGCGGGCCTGGGTTTCATTGCCAAGATTCGACTGAAAAATCCCGGCGGCGCTCACCGGTAAAAAATCTTCATAAATAATCGGTTGGGCGATAAGCCAGCCGCGTTCAATGAGCGGTTGCGGATCGTCACCGTGACCGAATGCCTGACGGTGGGCTTCCCCCGCCGGCGTCAGACGGTAGCGGAACCACGCCAGCCCCTGCTGACGCAGCAGGAATTCGCTGTCCGGGAACTGGCTGAACACCTCCTGCAGATGGCGCTGGTGATTCAGGTTATCTTTGCCAACACCGGCTTCGTTCAGCAGACGATCATACAGCGCACGCCCCTTCGGCGTTAAGGCGATCCCGCGCTGCTCTATTTCGCCAAATCGTGCGGTGTGGGTGCCTTGCTGCTCTCCGTTAAACATCACCGGCTCTTCAAGGGCTTTAAAACTGGTCTGCCGCAGTAAAATCGGCACCTCGCGGCGCGGCGGCCCTTCGATTAACGCTTTCGGGACGATCCCGCACTCGGGCATCAGCGACTGCACCCGGTCGATATCGAGAGTACGCGGCGTCAGGTGGTTAATATGGCAGCCGGGGAAGCACACCACATCGGCAATCAGGCGGTGTTCATTATTCAGTGCGTGATAGCTCTCGGCATCGACCGTCGCATGGCTGTGCCAGCGGAAGGTCTCCAGCGCCTCGCGGACAAACTCCCGGGCTTCGGTGGCGGTAAAGCTGCCCTGCCGTTCATGCCTGGCGATCAGCTCGCGGCAACGCGGGGTGAAGATGTCGCGTCGGGCCAGGATCTCCGCCGCCCGCTGGCGCAGTTCGGCGCTGGCAATCAGCTCCAGGCGCAACAGCGAGGTAAAGATACGGAACGGATTACGCGCCAGCGCCGCATCATCAATCGGGCGAAACGCCGTGGAATGCACCGGCACACCCGCCTGCGATAAATCGTAATAACTCACGGGGAACATCCCCATGATGGCAAACATCCGGCGCAACGTCGCCAGCTCCTCCGCCGTACCGACGCGAATTGCGCCGTGGCGTTCCACATTCAGCCGCGCTAGCTCGTCCGCATTAGCCAGTTGTTCATGGAGTTTCGGATGCTGCTCCAGCACCGCCAGATTTACGTCCGCCACCAGCTCCAGTAACGTCCCGTACTGTGGAACTTCCTGCTGGTACATCGCCGACATTGCC
Source organism: Klebsiella sp. B345 (assembly GCF_051131735.1). Classification (NCBI taxonomy): domain Bacteria; kingdom Pseudomonadati; phylum Pseudomonadota; class Gammaproteobacteria; order Enterobacterales; family Enterobacteriaceae; genus Klebsiella; species Klebsiella sp. B345. Next base: position 157,458 of record NZ_CP180443.1, on the reverse strand, counting down.
TGCGAAAAGTTTTCCCGAATCTCATCAGCCGTGATGGTGTTCGCCATGATGCCTTACCTCCAGTGGATACTTCCTGGAGTGTAGAGAAGGCCGATGGCGGCGGCGGGAAGAATTTACAAATTGTGATGAGGATAACCTGCCTCCCGCTTTTCTGCCGCTTGTTCCATAACGTAAAGTTATGCTAAACACCCTTTAATTTCACTTTAAATTAACAATACATTTACACACACTGTTTCTGGCGATAACACAATAAGAAGCCCCTCTACCGATAGATACGGAGTCCGTACCCTATGAACGATAAATGGTCACCGCGTGAGGTTATTCATCGCGACTATAATAACCATCCCCCGGCTTACGCACCGGGCTACAAAACCAGCGTACTGCGCTCGCCGCGCAATGCCCTGATCTCGTTGCAAAATTCGCTGTCTGAAATTACCGGCCCGGTCTTCAGCCATGACGATCTCGGCCCGCTGGATAATGACCTGATCCTCAACTATGCCAAAGAAGGTCTGCCGATTGGCGAGCGCATTATCGTCCACGGCTACGTCCGCGACGGCTTTGGTCGGCCGATGAAAAACACCCTGGTGGAGGTCTGGCAGGCGAACGCCGGCGGTCGCTACCGGCACAAAAAAGATCAGTATCTGGCCCCCATCGATCCCAACTTTGGCGGCTGCGGGCGAGTGCTGACGGATGAAAACGGTTATTACTGTTTCCGTACCATCAAGCCCGGCCCCTATCCGTGGCGTAACCAGGTCAGCGACTGGCGTCCGGCCCATATCCACTTTTCCCTCTCCGGGGATGCGTGGGCGCAGCGCTTGATCACCCAGATGTACTTCGAAGGCGACCCGCTGATTAAGCAGTGCCCGATCGTCAAAACCATTAATAACGATGACGCGGTGCGCACGCTGATTGCCGAACTCGATACCCACGCCGCCGTGCCGCTGGATTGCCTGGCCTATCGCTTTGACCTTGTGCTGCGCGGCCACCGCGCCACGCTGTTCGAAAACCGCACTCAGGGGGCTGCCCGATGAAAGACTATTTAGCCGAAACCGCCTCGCAGACCGCCGGTCCTTACGTGCATATTGGCCTGGCCCCCGAGGCCGCCGGGTTCCATATTTTTGAAAAGAACTTCGGCCCTGACCTCACTACCGCCGATACCGAAGGCGAACGTATTACGCTTGAAGGCCGTGTGATCGACGGTTCCGGAACCCCGGTACGTGATGTGCTGCTGGAGATCTGGCAGGCCAACGCCGCCGGGCGCTATCACCACCCTGACGATCGCCAGCAGAGCAAAAAGGTCGACCCGGCATTTCGCGGCTGGGGCCGCAGCTGCTCCGACTTCGCCAGCGGGATCTGGCGTTTTGAAACCATCAAGCCCGGCGCCGTGGTCGGTCGCGATGGCCGCATGATGGCACCCCATATTAATGTCTGGGTAGTGGCGCGCGGGATCAATATCGGCCTCAACACCCGGCTTTATTTCTCTGACGAGCAGGACGCCAACCATAATGACCCGGTACTCAATCTGATTGAGTGGGAAGTGCGGCGCCAGACCTTGATTGCCCAACGCGAAGTGCGCGGCAACGAGACTGTCTACCGGTTTGATATTCACCTGCAGGGTGACAACGAAACCGTCTTCTTTGATCTCTGAGCGATTACCCGCCTGATTTGCCCCGACCTGCGTCGGGGCGTCTGTTTTTTGTGCAAAATGAAAAAACTTGTAATACATCAAGGTGAAATGTTAATAATATTTTGCTATCAGGTTATCAAAATTCAATAACTTCGCTTGTCACCTATGCAGCTCTGTTTTTAACATCGATTATGGAAAAAAATGGTCTTTTCAGTCAGCGCATTCGCTTGCGCCATTTACACACTTTCGTGGCCGTCGCTCAACAGGGAACTCTGGGGCGTGCGGCTGAAACCCTCAATCTCAGCCAACCTGCGTTATCTAAAACGCTCAATGAACTGGAACAGCTGACCGGCACGCGACTGTTTGAACGCGGACGCCTCGGGGCTCAGCTGACGCTGGTCGGCGAACAGTTCCTCACTCATGCGGTAAAAGTCCTCGATGCCCTCAATACGGCGGGCCAGGCGCTCAATCGTAAAGAGGGATTGAATAATGACGTGGTGCGCATTGGTGCGCTGCCCACCGCCGCGCTGGGGATCCTGCCAACGGTGATTGGCCAGTTCCACCAGCAGCAAAAAGATATCACCCTGCAGGTCGCTACCATGAATAACACCATGCTGTTGGCGGGCTTAAAATCCGGTGAAATCGACATTGGTATCGGGCGGATGTCTGACCCGGAGTTGATGAGCGGCCTGAACTATGAGCTGCTGTTCCTCGAATCCCTGAAGCTGGTGGTTCGTCCCGGACACCCTTTATTGCAGGAAACGGTTACGCTTAGTCGGGTGATGGAGTGGCCGGTGGTGGTGTCACCAAAAGGGACCATCCCGCGCCAGAATGCCGAGACCCTGCTGCAAAGCCAGGGGTGTAAAATCCCCGCCGGCTGTATCGAGACGCTCTCCGCTTCGCTATCACGCCAGCTGACCGTCAACTATGACTACATCTGGTTCGTCCCTTCTGGTGCGGTTAAAGACGACCTGCGCCGGGGCTTGCTGGCTTCCCTACCAGTCCCAACCCAGGGCGCAGGGGAACCCATTGGTATTCTGACCCGCGTGGACGCGACCTTCTCCTCCGGCGCGCAAACCCTACTGAGCGCCATTCGCAAATCGATGCCTGCCTGACGATCGCCGGATAACGCGCTCTGCGCCTTATCCGGGCTTCTCCGAACCTGCCCTTAGGTCTCCCCCGCCGCGCCTAAAACCCTCGTGACCCATGCCCCCCGAGTGATGGCGAAAGCACCAAAATAATCAATTAATGCGCAATTATTTTTTAACAATTGCATCAGGTTCATTAACAGTCATATCATTGCTTTTATTTCACCATATGGTTCACGCGCAATTCAGAAATTATCCCTCAAGCTGCAACAACGAAGGCATTATTGCCTTCACTCAAAGAATAACATTTTATTAATTGATTCATTTGGTTCACATCTGACAACAGATGGTTAAGGAGACAAAATGGCAACTTTCGCTGTACCACGCGGATTCCCCCGGATCCTGCAGTGGCTGCTCGCCGGGCTGATGCTGATCATCGGTCTGGCAATCGGAATTCTTGGGGTTAAACTGGCGACGCTCGGCGGTACGCTCTATTTCGCCATCATGGGGCTGGTGATGGTCATCGCCTCGGTACTGATTTTCCGCCGTCGTCGGACCGGGATTGTGCTGTACGCCATCGCCTTTGTCGCCTCCATTTTCTGGGCGATCTCTGACGCCGGCTGGACCTACTGGCCGCTGTTCTCACGCCTGTTCGCCCTCGGCGCGCTGGCCTGTCTTTCAGCGCTGGTCTGGCCCTATCTCTCGCCCCAGCCGGCGAAGAAAGGACCGGCCTTTGCGCTGGCCGCGGTCCTCGCTGTAGTGCTGGCTGCCAGCTTCGGCTGGATGTTCAAATCGCAGCCGTTGGTGAGCGCCACCGAAGCGGTGCCGGTTAAACCGGTCGCCCCTGGCGAGCAACAGAAGAACTGGGAGCACTGGGGTAACACCACCCATGGCGATCGTTTTGCCGCTCTGGACCAGATTAACAAGCAGAATATCAACGAGCTGCAGGTTGCCTGGGTCGCTCATACCGGCGATATCCCGCAAAGCAACGGCTCCGGTGCGGAAGACCAGAACACTCCGCTGCAAATCGGCGATACCCTGTACGTCTGTACACCGTACAGTAAAGTGCTGGCGCTGGATGTCGACAGCGGTAAAGAAAAATGGCGTTTCGATCCCAAAGCCACCGCGCCAAACTGGCAGCGCTGCCGGGGTCTGGGCTATGCCGAAGACAGCCTGCAGGCCGCCGCTACGGCGGGAACTCAGCCCGCCGCCTGCGCCCGTCGTCTGTTCCTGCCGACCACCGATGCCCGCCTGATCGCCATCGACGCCGACACCGGTAAAGCCTGTGAAGACTTTGGTGACCACGGTACCGTCGACCTGAGCGTCGGCATGGGTGAGATCAAACCGGGCTACTACCAGCAAACGTCAACGCCGCTGGTCGCCGGTAACGTTGTGGTCGTCGGCGGTCGTGTGGCGGATAACTTCTCCACCGGCGAGCCTCCGGGCGTCGTACGCGCTTATGATGTGCATACCGGCAAGCTGGCATGGGCATGGGATCCGGGCAACCCTGCGCTGACCGGCCTGCCGCCGGAAGGCCAGACCTATACCCGCGGGACACCGAACGTCTGGTCAGCCATGTCCTATGACGCGAAGCTTAATCTGATCTATCTGCCAACCGGCAACGCCACCCCGGACTTCTTCGGTGGGGAACGTACCGCGCTGGATGATAAATACAGCTCGTCAATCGTCGCCGTTGACGCCACCACCGGACAGGTGCGCTGGCACTTCCAGACCACCCACCACGACCTGTGGGACTTCGACCTGCCGTCACAGCCGCTGCTGTATGACCTCCCTGATGGTAATGGCGGCACCACGCCGGTACTGGTGCAGACCAGTAAACAGGGCATGATCTTTATGCTCAACCGCGCCACCGGTGAACCGGTGGCCAAAGTGGAAGAACGTCCGGTACCTGCTGGTGATATTAAAGGTGAGCGCTACTCTCCGACACAACCTTACTCCGTCGGTATGCCGATGATCGGCAACGATACGCTGAAAGAGTCGGATATGTGGGGCGCCACGCCGGTGGATCTGCTGATGTGTCGGATCGCCTTTAAAGCCATGCGCCATCAGGGCATCTTCACCCCGCCGGGCGAAGACCGTTCTCTGCAATATCCTGGCTCGCTGGGCGGCATGAACTGGGGCAGCGTCTCGGTCGATCCGAACAACAGCCTGATGTTTGTCAACGATATGCGTCTGGGACTGGCGAACTATATGGTACCGCGTGCAAACGTCGCCAAAAATGCCAGCGGCATTGAGATGGGGATTGTCCCGATGGAAGGGACGCCATTTGGCGCGATGCGTGAGCGCTTCCTGTCACCGCTGGGTATTCCGTGCCAGAAACCGCCGTTCGGCACCATGTCCGCAGTGGATCTGAAAACCGGTAAGCTGGTGTGGCAAGTGCCGGTGGGAACCGTAGAAGACACCGGTCCGCTGGGGATCCGTATGCACATGCCAATTCCTATCGGCATGCCAACCCTCGGCGCGTCGCTGTCGACCCAGTCCGGCCTGCTGTTCTTCGCCGGTACTCAGGATTTCTATCTGCGCGCGTTTGATACTGCTAACGGGAAAGAGATCTGGAAATCGCGTCTGCCGGTTGGTAGCCAGTCCGGCCCGATGACCTATGTCTCGCCGAAGACCGGCAAACAGTACATTATCATCAACGCCGGCGGCGCCCGTCAGTCTCCAGACCGCGGCGACTACATCATCGCCTACGCCCTGCCAGACCAGAAGTAAAAAAAAACCAGCGCAACCTGTAAGAGGGTCGCGCTGGTGTTTGCTCAGCAGGATTGATAACGGTGCTCATCTGCCTGGCGGCACTGGGCACCTGTCGATCAATGGTCGCCGAAGTGGATCACGGTACGGATGGATTTACCGTCGTGCATCAGATCAAAGGCTTCGTTAATCTGCTCCAGCGGCATGCGGTGGGTGATAAACGGATCGAGGTCGATTTTACCGGCCATCGCGTCTTCCACCATCCCCGGCAGTTGGGTACGGCCTTTCACGCCGCCAAACGCTGACCCGCGCCAGACGCGCCCGGTCACCAGCTGGAATGGACGGGTTTTAATCTCCTGCCCGGCACCAGCAACACCAATAATCACACTTTCGCCCCAGCCTTTATGGCAGCACTCCAGCGCCGCGCGCATGACGTTGACGTTGCCGATACATTCAAAACTAAAGTCCACGCCGCCGTCGGTCAGTTCGACGATCACATCCTGCACCGGCTTATCGTAATCTTTCGGGTTGATAAAATCGGTCGCGCCCATCTCTTTTGCGAGGGTGAACTTTTCCGGGTTGGTATCAACCGCCAGAATACGCCCGGCTTTCGCCTGTACCGCACCCTGAATCACCGCCAGACCAATGCCGCCCAGGCCGAAGACCGCAACGGTATCGCCCTCTTTAACTTTCGCGGTGTTGTGAACAGCACCGATACCGGTGGTCACGCCGCAGCCCAGCAGACAGACTTTATCCAGCGGCGCCTGCGGGTTGACCTTCGCCAGAGAAATCTCGGCGCATACGGTGTATTCGCTGAAGGTGCTGGTACCCATGTAATGATAGATAGGCTCGCCGTTATAGGAGAAACGGGTGGTGCCGTCCGGCATCAGGCCTTTCCCCTGAGTGGCGCGGACCGCCTGGCAGAGGTTGGTTTTGCCGGATTTACAGAATTTGCACTCGCGACACTCGGCGGTATACAGCGGGATCACGTGGTCGCCCGGCTGCAGGCTGGTAACGCCTTCGCCGACTTCCACCACAATACCGCCGCCTTCGTGACCCAGCACTGCCGGGAACACGCCTTCCGGATCGTCGCCGGAGAGCGTAAACGCATCCGTATGGCAGACGCCGGTGTGGGTAATTTTGACCAGCACTTCGCCTTTTTTCGGCGGCGCGACATCAATCTCAACAATCTTCAGCGGCTGGCCTGGGCCAAACGCGACAGCTGCACGTGATTTCATAACCGTCTCTTCCTTCGTGGTGATTTATTTTAAGTAGGATCGTAGCAGATGGCCCACTTCCGCCATTCTGACCGCTCGCTGGTCCGGGGTGGTTTCGCCGTTGACCAGCTCATCCTGGAGATGGATTTCCACCATCTCCCCCATCAAGCCGTTAGTGGCTCCGCGAATAGAAGCAATCTGCTGCAGTATCGACATGCAGGATTCGCCGGACTCCAGCGCCCTTTCCAGGGCTTCAACCTGCCCGCGAATACGACGTACGCGACTCAGCGCGCGTTTTTTGTCTTCAGGTGAATGTGGCACATTGTCGCCCTCAATATCGTATAGGGGGGTATACTATATTTTATTGACCAATGAAGCAAACTGAAACGTCATCTGGCGCCGTGGTCACACGTCCAGTCACTGAGTTTAGTCGAGCTCCAGCGCCATCTCCACACAGCGCAGATCCGCCTGCGCCAGTTTTGACGGCAGCAGCTTTTCACGCACCGTGACAAAACCGTGGCGCAGATAAAAACCGGCTGCGTTCGGCGTGGCCTCCAGCGTAATCACCCGAAATTTTCGCCGGCGTGCTTCGGCAATCACCGCATTGATGATCATCCCGGCGCAGCCTTTCCCACCCCATTCAGGTAGCGTAAAGATAGCTTCAACGCTGGCGGTGTGGATATCAAGGTAGCCAGTGGCGACCGGTTTCCCGCCCTCGTCTTCTACCACATAAAAAGGATTGTCCTGCACCGCCGCACGATAGCCTTCCGGCATACGGTCCGGTGTCCAGGCATCCACCACAGTGGCACCATAGCTCTCGCGACAGCCGCTACGGATGGCCTGATTACGGATGACCCACAGCGCGGGGGCTTCATTGGGTACGGCAAGTCTGATATTCATCGGAGCTCCTAGTGTGTCAGTCCCTACCAGATGTACCACAGCCCAAGGTAAAAGCGATAAAAAAACCCGCCAGGAGGCGGGTTTTGAGCAGCAATGGTGCCGGGGTTAGCGCTTGCGCGGCATCATCCGCAGCAAGGTATTGTCCTTCCACAGATAATGGTGCAACAGCGCGGCCAGGGCATGCAGTCCGACAATAAAGTAACCGGTATTCGCCAGCAGGCTATGGACGCCCTTCAGGGTATCGACCAGCTCAAAATTGCTTTCTGGGGCAAATGGCATGATCAGGCCAAAGGCGACCCACGGGTTACCCCGGTTATACATCATCACCAGGCCGATAATCGGCTGGGCGATAAACAGCAGATAGATAACCAGATGTCCGAGGTGAGCAAAGCCAGTCATCATCGGCGAAGGCTTCGGGACAATCGGCGGCGCCGGATATTTCAAGCGCACCAGCAAACGCGCCACCATCAGCACTAAAATTGAGATGCCGCAGGAGACATGGATCATGTTGATGAGCGGTCGGTCGCTACGTGGGAAGAAGCCTCTCAGCTCCATGCTGGCATAGGCGCCAATAACCAATAAAAAGACCAGCCAGTGGATGCCGATCTGCAGGCCAGTATATTTATCGCGCATGATAAACCCTTAATAAAACAGTGATGTCGACAACATAACGACCTTTTATTAAAAATTCATTAACTTTTACGTACTTATAACAAACAACCGCCCAGGGTCAGAAAGCATTCTGGTCATTTAAGCTCCATTTAGCTTCTTACTGTCTTACCGTCACGCAAAACGCGCGAAACTACGAGTCCTGTCACACTCAGCTGGTTTTTACTTTTACTTTGTTTCCACAGTTAACTATATTGAGTTCACTTTTATGGCAAGGGACTCTCGAGAAAAACATGATCAATTCACAACGCAATAGGCTCGCTCAAGGCATCTGGCTGGCAATGGCCGGGCTGCTGGCTATCTCCGCACCGCTGACGGCCAACGCTGATAACGCCATCGGGCAGATGGCTGCCAAAACGCTGCCGTATCAGGCAAAACCGCGCGTCTTCGTTCTCACCGACATTGGTAATGAACCCGATGACCAGATGTCGCTGACCCGTTTTCTGCTTTACGCCAATGAAATGAACGTCGAAGGATTGGTCGCGACCACGTCTACCTGGCAGCGGGACAAAGTGCACACCGATATGATTGAACGGGTACTGAGCCACTACGGTGAAGTACAGCCTAACCTGCTCAAACACGCCGCCGGCTTCCCAACACAGCGTCAACTGGCCGCGGTGGTCGCGCCGGGTGTGGCGGGTTATGGGCTGGCTGCAACCGGCGCAGGTAAGCATACCGCCGGTTCCGATCTGCTGGTTAAAGCTATCGAGAGAAGTACTGATGCCGGCCAGCCGCTGTACATCAACCTGTGGGGCGGCGCAAATACCCTGGCGCAAGCCTTGAAAGACTTGAGCGCCAAACATCCGGCAAGCACGGTGAACGCGTTAACACAAAACCTGGTGGTATACGCGATTTCCGATCAGGACGATTCCGGGTTCTGGGTGCGAGAAAACTATCCTCAGATCACCTGGATTGGCGATCCTTCCAGCCAGAACGGTGAGGATTATGCCCGCGCCACCTGGACCGGCATCAGCGGCGATCGCTACTACCGCAACGCGCCGGGCGCGGATTTCACCACCGTTTCTCAGCACTGGCTGGATGACAACATCCGCAGCAAGGGGCCGATGGGTAAAGGCTATCTGCAGTATCTGTTCATTATGGAAGGCGACACGCCGGCGTTCCTCGGACTAATCCGCAACGGCCTCAATAGCGAGCGCAATCCGGGCTGGGGCGGCTGGGGCGGACGCTACATTGTTCGTCAACCGCAGCATGAGACGCGCCCGTTCTGGAGCAGCGGCGGCGATTTTTATCCGGGCAACCCGAACGCCGCCGATACGGTCACCGGTATCGATGGCCAGCAATATACCTCTAATCAGGCCACTATCTGGCGCTGGCGCGAAGCCTTCCAGCACGACTTCGCCGCACGAATGGACTGGGGGATTAAAGATTATGCCGCGGCCAACCACAATCCGCAGGTGGTGGTGAACGGCGATAGCGGGCAAGAAGCACTATTTTTGAATGCCAGCATTGGTGAAACGCTGAAAATCAGCGCCGAGGGCAGTAAAGATCCTGACGGCAATCAGCTCAGCTATCGTTGGTTCCTCTACCCGGAGGCGGGCTCCGCCAGCTCACTCCCGGTGGCGGTTAGCGACGTTCAGGGCCGTCGCGGCGAAGATAATCTGCAGGCACCAGCGGTGCTGGCGCTTAGCGACGCCGCGCAATCCCACGCTAACGTGAAGGCGCTGCGCACGGGAACCGAGCACCTGATCCTTGCAGTTACCGATAACGGCACGCCTTCGCTCACCTCCTATCGACGTATCATTATCAACGTCAAATAGTCCTCATAAGCGGCACCCCGTTTTTCCCGCCCGCAATTGCGCGGGCGGGATGGTATGATAACGCCTGACTCAACGGTGACAGAGGCGTAACGGCGTGGACTACAGACAGCAGATCCTCAATATTTTACATAGCGAGAGCGAATCGCGGGCAGAAATGACCCGGCGACTCGGGGTCACTAAAGCCTATACCACCAAACTCACCGCCCGGTTGCTGGAAGAGCAATTAATCGAAGAACGAGAAATAAAAGACGCGGCCTTTGGCCGGCCTCAGCAGTGTCTGTCAGTTAAAGAAGGCAACGCCTGGAGCGTGAATATCATGCTGCGTCGCGGCAGCTTCCAGGGCACGCTCAACGATTACTATACCCTGAAAGCGCCGCTGGCCAGCCACCAGTTCAGCCTGCCAGAGCAGATGACTCCCGATACGTTGACACAGTTCATTGCCGAAGGTCTGCAGACACTATGCCAGCAGGCTTCACTGAAGGTGACGCAAATTAAGGTGGTCAGCGTGGCGCTGCAGGGCGGGATCGAACATACAACCGGCGTGGTGCGCTATTGCCCGCTGTTCGCCGACAACAATATCAACCTGATGGCGCTGCTCGAACAGCATCTCGGCATACCAGTTCGCATCTACAACATCGCCCACTGCACCAATTATCTACTGGCGAAACGCTCGCCGGGGAGTTCTTACGTGGCGTTTATGCCCGGCTTCGGTAGCCTCGGTTACGGCTACTGTACCAACGGCGTTCCAGGGCTGGGTGAAAACGGTTTTTATCCGGAAATCGTCCACTTACCCTATGAAGGTGGGCTGGAACCGGCATTTAACGTCGATCCGGCGAATGCAGCCATCGGTATACAGGCGACCGCCCGTGCGCTCTATTTCGCCATTTGCTGCACCGCGCCTATTCACAATATTCGCCTGGTCATTGCCACCGGTGAACTGTTCGAAGATTACGGCGATGATATTTTACCGCTGGCTCAGCAGATGCTGGATGACAACCCGAACCGCCATATCCGCGAGATTAAAATACGGCACTACAAAACAGGGCATAACTATGGCTGGAGGGGGTTAGTGCAGCTCAGTTCCGACGTCATTACCGGTATCTGCATGCAATCAAAATCTCCCGACTCACACAAGGCCGGTTAGCCGGGCGAGCACACGGTTTAACCCTGGCTGGACTCTGAATACATTTTCCCCACCTTTTTCCCAGGTTCGGCCGTCTCAAAAATGGTGGTGTTATCGGTGAGATAGGCTGACGAGATTTTCTCATCAATTCGGTAAAGCTTAAGATAAATTGCTACAGGTACCGGGTGCACAATTCGTTTCATCTTGTATGCATGATTAAAACAACATTGATTCGAGAGTTGAAATATCCCCTGATGACAACAGTGGTTGTAACTCAATTAGTTTATTTTCAGGGAGCTCGTACAAATTCAATGATTTTATCCGGTCCACATCAGCGTGAGCAAAACGATATTTAATGATTTTTGCTGGATTACCACCAACGACGGCATACGGAGGGACATCTTTGGTTACCACGGCGCCAGCCGCCACAACAGCCCCTTCTCCTATCGTGACTCCGGGCATTATCATTGCCCGCATTCCTAACCAACAACCGTCGCCCAAAACCGTGTCGCCGCGAGATTGATATGCATCTTTTATTGATGCCATAAAAGGGTAAAGGCTTACCCAATCCATTCGATGCGTACTGTTGCCTCCCATGAGGATCACTGATTCCGCTCCGATGCAGACAAAATTGCCGATGATTAAGCGGTCAAGCTCTCCCAAGGGTTGCCAGTCTCTGCTGATCTGATCTCCAAGCAAATATCTGACTACGGAGCGCTCAAAACCATGATCCCAGCAGTTGCTATAATAACTATGGGTGCCTTTAATATGAATGTTGGGATTAGTGACGGTCTGATGGAGATACTCGACCTGAGACCAATGTTTTTCTGACATAGATAATTCCTGGTTTACCCTGAATATAATACCCGATGAAAATAATCACGGAGAAACAACTTAATATAATGATATTAAAGCACAAACAATATCGTTATTCAAATTAACGCCGAAACAAGGTTCATCGTTAATGACTCCAGGCCTCTGCATATCCTTAAGTTCAGTTAATCAATATGTAAAGCAGATGCGCTATTCTTGCTACAACGTATTAATATGTAACACGCTGTTTGTTTATAAAAACAAAAAATACAAAAAAACATCGCTGATTGCGCGCATTTATAGCAATTACATAGGGTGGCCTGCTCCATGTGGTTCAATACGCCGAAGTGGGGGCAATACCTTCATCCGTGACATGCTCTATTTCACACCTCCGCTTTTCGCTCATAGCAGCCAGAATGCCTACTCCGGTCTGCTTCGTGTCAGAAGCAGACCGGAAATTCATTGTTAGGCAAATATGATAAGAATTATGTCACTCCCCCGTCAGTGAACGGGCTAAACGACAAGCCAGCAACCGGTTTTCTATAGTGACGATGACCATACGCGTGGGACAATTTTATTTGCGGTTAGCGGTGCCAGTTGCTTAGAAGCGATATCATCAGGAGACAACCAGAGAATCTCCTCAATTTCAGCGGCGGGCCGAACGTCTGCAAAGCATCTTTCTGTGCTGAACATACAGGCATGTAGCAAATGACCGGGTTCATTAGCGGCTATATCCGTAAATTCGCCAAAGGGTGTAAGCTCCTCAGGTGTTAGCTTAAGATTGAGCTCTTCCCTCAGTTCCCGAATCAGTGCGGATTTAGCGTCTTCGCCTGGTTCAATCTTTCCTCCGGGTTGCATAAAATATACGGTATCTCTTTTTCTAACCAACAGTAACTGCCCTTTTCCATCCATAATGATGGCTGCAGCAATGTGGATAATTTTTGATTCAGTCATGGCGCGGCTCGTTCAGGGTTGTCCATTTTGAAACAGGTGGTGTGTAGGCGTTAAAATAATCGATAATGTCATGTATATTTTCAGAAAACAGCAGCATATCGGCGTAGCTCTGTTTCATAAAACCTTCGCTGACCATTTGCTGAACCATCACTCTTAGTGGATTGTAATAATGATTAACGTTCATAAACGCACAGGGTTTATGATGAATACCTAACTGTGCCCAGGTCCATTGTTCGAATATTTCCTCAGCAGTTCCTGCCCCACCAGGCAACGCGATAAAACTGGACGATAACTCTGCCATCACGTTTTTTCTCTGGTGCATGTTATCCACGACATGAAGCTCGGACAATCCGGTGTGGGCAATTTCACGCTCCAGCAAGGATTTTGGAATCACACCCGTGACATGCCCACCACACGCCAGAGCTGAATCAGCGATGGCACCCATTAGGCCAACACGCCCGCCACCATAAACGATATGTATCCCCTGTTCTGCCAACCATTTACCGGTATGACGAGCAGCATCCATGTAAGCTGCTGAACTGCCCTCAGATGAGCCACAGAATATGCCAACTGTGTGGTTCATATTTCCTCCACAAGAAAATGAACAAAGCCGCCACAAAGGCGAAAATCAAGCGAGGCCCATGATAGCATCCGCCCTTCTCATGAAGCGAGGATGCCCCCCTCCCAGTATAAGTAGGGTGCGCTTCTACGGATGCAGACGTTTAGCAGGTTATGTCGGTCGTGTTCATTATTAAAAAATCAATCAGCGCTTTGACTCGCTTTGCTTTACCCGTACTTTTCAGGTAGTAGAGATAAACGGGTGGATAGGTCTTCCAGTAAGATTCCATAACCGGGATAAACTGCGCTTTATCGGGTTGTAACTCATATACTGGCTCAAACAATCTGCCGATTCCCAGGCCGCTGCGGATCCCATCCGCCATGACATCAATATCATTGCTGATGATTTGCCCCGGCATCTCAACGGTTAATTGCTCTCCTTTATCTTCCAGTACCAGAGGGAGAATTCGGTTATTGGTGATAAAGCGATAGCCAATGAGTTGATGCTGATGCAAGTCCGTCGGTCGTTCAGGCATACCGTGTTTTGCGAGATAGGCTGCAGAAGCATACAAACCCTCACGAAACGGTTGCAACAACTGGCGAGCAACAACGTTCTCTTCGAGGATATCGCCGAAACGGATGCCCAGGTCAAAACGTTCATCAATCATATTCACGGTCCCGTCATAGACGGATATTTCAAGCTGTATTCCCGGGTAGCTCTGACAAAACGCCGCCATGACCGGTTTTAAAATAAGCAGGTAGGCAAAGCGTGACAGCGTAATTCTGACCAGCCCGGATGGTTCCTGATGAAGCTCTTTGAGGCTTTCGACCGCATTTTCCAACGACGCGACGGCTAGCGAAGTCTGCTGCAATAGCTGCTCCCCGGCATCCGTCAGCTCAATACGCCGCGTAGTACGCACAAAAAGAGGCTGGCCAATATGTTGCTCGAGAAGTTTTAGCGCCTTGCTGACGGAAGGCGGCGTTATCTCCAGCGTTCTGGCAGCGGCAGTGATGCTTCCCTCATGGGCGATGCTTTGAAAGATACGGATCTGGTTGTAAATGGCATTGTTCATGGCGTCATCCTGGGAAATAAACAGAGCCATATTATTAGCTATTGGCTAATAGTGTATAAGCTATTACTGCTCTAAAAATCAGAATCAGGGGGGTTTATACTCACGTCCAGTTAAACAACGCCCTGCTGAAGGAGGCCAGTAATGCAAAATGTACTGATTATTTCAGGTCATCCCAATATTAATGAGTCTATTGGCAATGCCACTATCCTGGATGAAGTCGCGAAAGCACTGCCAGAAACCAAAATTCGCTTTCTCGATACGCTGTATCCTGACTACCAGATCGACGTGATAAAGGAACAGGAAGCCTTACTTAACGCCGATGTGATTGTCTGGCAGTTCCCTTTTTCCTGGTATTCCGTGCCGGGGTTAATGAAGTTATGGATTGATCGCGTTTTCGTTCACGGTTTTGCTCATGGCTCCACCGCCAAACTGGGGGGCAAAAAATTACTCCTGTCATTTACCGCCGGTGCCCCGGAAAGCCTGTATTCCCCGGAAGGCTTGTTCGGTCACGATATTCGACAGTACCTGACACAGTTTGAAACGCTGGCAGTGCTATGCAATCTGGACATGCTGGAACCGGTTTACACCTTCGGGCTCAGTTATGCAGGGCGTGATGAAGCCAAAGTTCGCGAACAAATAACCCAGGCTACAGATCACGCCAAACGCTTGATTATCGCGATCAAGAATAATGCGCCAGCTTTAAAAATGGTTGTCTGAAGAGGGTAAAAATGTATCTCATCAATATTAAAGTGAATGGCGATATCACGGCAGAGCAGCATGAAGCCCTTTTCACGTATCACGTAAATTGGTTTCAGAAATATTTTGACGCCGGTAAGTTTATTCTCATCGGCCCCTATAACGATGCTAAAAGATCGGGGGTAATCATTGCCCAGGCTGAAAACCGGGAGGCGCTGGAAGCCATTCTGAGAGAGGACGCCTATTACCCTGATCTTGCTGAATATGAGATTCGCGAATTTACCCCGAAAATGGTGGGAAGCTGGCAATAAATATTAGAGAAAAAGAGAGGTCATTTATGAACGCCGGTGTTTCTTTGCCACTGCTTTTGGCACTGAGTTGTTCTGCTGTTGCGCACGGACAAAACGAAACTGTTGCGCCCGTGTTCAATATTTTTGAACTCGTCATCAAGCAAGATAACAATACCGCATACAACAACCTGGCTGAAAAAAATATTACGGCGTCGGTAACTGGCGAACCTGGAACGCTTGCGATGTATTCAGCCAGCAAGAGAGCGAACCCGGCAGTTGCTTATGTCTTTGAAATTTATGCTGACAACGATGCTTATGACAAACATCTGAACTCAACGAGCTATAAAGAGTTTTTGCGCAAGTCACCAGATATTCTGGAAGCGAGTCAAAAACGCAGAATTGATGTGGTACCGCAATTTCTGGCAGATAAAAAGATTGTGCAGAGTGATAGCACGATCGCTAACTTTGTCATCGTTGTGGTGAAGCCAGAGTGTGGGCACGCTTTTCGCGATATTGTTTTACCCGAAATGGCACAGTCCATTAAGCAGGAAGACGGTGTTCTGGCAATGTACACCGCTATTGATAAAGCTAACCTTAATCGCTGGTATTTCTATGAAATTTACGCCAGCGAAGAGGCGTATCAGGCCCATCGCCTGACCTCTCACTTTAAAGAATACATTGCGCAAACGGCAGAAATGACGACGGATAAAGAAGCCATTGCGATTAAACCAGGCAAGCTTATGAACAAAGGCGGTCTGATGTATAAAATTAAGTGAATGACTGTCCCACCAGACGAAAACTACCGCTCTTCGCTCACTACGGGCCTTCAGCTTAGCGCCTGGTCCGCGTTGTGCCAAACGCGAACCAGGCGCTAAAACGGATCGCGAAGGAAATATGCCAGCGTGTTTTCTCAATCTTTCAAGCGCTTCTCGACCATAAAGTCTATGAATGCGCGAACTTTAGAAGGCATTCTTACTCGTGATGATACATAGAGATAGAAGCCCGGGAATGATGTACACCAGTCCTGAAGAATCTGTTGTAACTGACCGTTGTTAATCTGCTCTGCTATCGCAAAATCGAGATGTTGAATGATGCCAGTCCCATTGACGGCCATACGAATCATACTTTCATCGTCGTTGGTGACATACCCACCAGAAACTTCAAGTTCGAATTCTTCATTATTCTCTTTCAGGGAGAACTCCCAGGATGGCAGCGCCCCACTACTTTTATGTCGTAACCGTAAACAATTGTAATTGCATAACTCCTGGGGCGTTTGTGGAATACCGTTCTTTTGTAAATAGTCTGGTGATGCCACTGTCACCAGTTTTATCCGCGGGGAAACAGGCACTGCCGTCATATGCTCAGCCAGACTCTGCCCAAGGCGGATCCCGATATCACACCCTTCAGCAATGATGTTAGACAATCCATCATCCATGATCAGTTCTATCTGTGTTTTTGGATAACGGAGCAGGAATTCACTGATATGTGGTTCAACAAGCATCCTTGCCGCAACGCGTGAGGAATTTATTCTGAGTAAACCCGTAGGTTCAAGCTGGGTATCACCAACATCTTTGAGAGCGTCATCAATTTGTCCAAATGCCGAAATCAGTACGTCATACAGGCGCTGCCCTTCTTCTGTTAACGACATATTACGGGTGGTTCGATAAACCAGTTTGGTATTGAGTCGTTCCTCAAGCGCTTTTAGGTTCTGGGATAATGCTGCCCGTGTAATGCCCATCTCCGAGGCTGCTTTAGAGAAGCTGCCGGAGCGTGCAATCAACGCGAACCATGCAAGAGAAGGCAGAATTGAAGGCTCTATTTTCATTTTTTGTAAACCATGGCTTAACACTGTGGTAGATATTAGGTTATTGATGATGACCAATACAAGTTCTACTATTTACTCACTCCGCCGCGTAACCATGAGCGCCACTCGGTGTAAACAGCATTACCCGTTAAACCTGTTGGGTTAAATCCCTGGAGCATGCAATGAAGACTGTTTCGATTAAACACACGTACTGGGATATAGCTGCTGACATCTATTTCCCTGCCCATTTCGATGAGACCAAAAAATATCCAGCAATCATCAGCGCTCATCCGATTGGAAGTTGTAAAGAACAAACGTCAGGTAGCGTTTATGGCGCAGCGTTGGCAAAAGCTGGGTTTATCGTGATTGCGTTTGATGCCAGTTTCCAGGGGAATAGCGGTGGAGAGCCACGTTATCTGGAAGATCCCACTATGCGGGTTAAAGATTTCAGTATTGTGGTTGATTATCTGGTGACACTACCTTACGTCGATGAAGATCGTATCGGTGTGCTGGGTATTTGTGGCGGTGGTGGATATGCCATCAATGCCGCAATGACTGAGCGTCGAATTAAGGCCATTGGGACTGTCACTGGCGCAAATTATGGTCGTCTTATGCGTGAAGGATTTACTGCGTTCGACCCGATTGGTGCGCTCGAAGCAATGGCACAGCAAAGAACCGCTGAGGCTCGTGGAACCGAGCTTCGTGTGGATGATTTGCTGCCACCATCACCGGAGGCTGCTGTTGCAGCTGGATTGACAGAAACAGACTTGTTTGGTGCAACTGAATATTACCGTTCTCCGAGAGGCTATGCGCCAAACGGGGTTAACCGGGCGCTTTTCTCTCATCAAACTGTCGCCGTGGGGTGGGATGCATTTCATCTGGCAGAAGTTCTCTTGACCCAGCCGCTGATGGTTGTCGTAGGGGACAAAGTTGGTGCATTTGGCGCATATCGTGATGGCTGTGAAATTATTGGCCGGGCAGCTTCCAAAGATAAAGAACTGGTCGTGGTTGAAGGGTGGTCTCATTATGACCTCTATGATAAACCAGAACCTGTTAAGCAGGCTCTGGACAAACTAATCCCCTTCTACAGAACCCATTTGTAAGTGCTAACCTGGGGGGATTAACTATCTCCCCATTTACAACCTGCTGATTATCCAGGACACGAAAATGAATAATGTGCTTATTTTAGGTGCCAATGGTCAAATTGCCCGTTGGGTGATAGATATGCTATCCACTCAAACTGATATTAAAATGACATTATTGTATCGTAATCCAATAAAAATAAAAGGGAATGAGCCTGTAAATTCAGAAATTATCATTGGTGATGCATCAGACCAAAAGCTCATGGACCAACTTATAGCAGGGAAAGATATTGTTTATGCAAACCTCGCAGGAAATGTTGATGAGCAAATGGAAGTCATTACTTCAGCAATGAAAAAAAGGAACGTGACCAGAGTAATCAGTATCAACACCCTTGGAATCTATGATGAAGTACCAGGCGCTTTTGGCAAGTGGAACAATAAAGCTATCGGAGAGTATCTTCCTCCATACAGGAAAGCCGCTGACATTCTGGAAGCATCAAACCTCGACTATACAATCATCAGAGCCGCCTGGCTGACAGATGAGAACGAAGTTGATTATGAGATCACACAAAAAGATGAATTATTTAACGGAACAGAGGTCTCCAGAAAGAGCGTAGCCGATCAGATTGTCCGAATCATAAATAAACCATCCGAAATGATTAATAAAAATATCGGTTTAAATAAACCTGGCACAAATGGAAGCAAACCTAAATTCATGTAATCCACTTTTGTATGATTAACTTCCGCAGCACACGTCTTGTTATTAAATAAATTTAACGGAAATAGTACCATGCAGAATAAATTAACCTCATTATTTTCTCCCTATACTCTGGGGGAAAATATAGTACTGCGTAATCGCGTCGTTATGGCTCCAATGACCACATGGTCAGCAAATCCCGACGGGACAATATCAGCTCAAGAGCTGGCGTTTTATGCGCGACGTTCTCGGGACGTTGGCCTTGTTATCACCGGCTGTACCTACGTTACGCCAAGCGGTATCGGATTTACCAATGAGTTTGCGGCATATGACGATCGATTCATAAACAGTCTTGAGAAATTGGCTACTGCGGCAAAGAGCGGCGGTGCACCGGCCATTCTTCAGATTTTTCATGCTGGCAACAAGGCGATTCCTGACCTTGTGCCAGATAGTGATGTCATTAGCGCTAGCCCATCAAACGCCCAGGCTGGTGATATCAATCCTGGTAAAACCCTGAGCAGGGAAATGACGGAGAACGAAATCCAGGCCACGATTCAGGCCTTTGGTGATGTGACTAAAAGAGCGATCAAAGCCGGTTTCGATGGCGTTGAGCTTCACGGTGCGCATGGTTTCCTACTGCAAAATTTCTTTTCCCCATTGTTTAATCATCGCTCTGACAGATGGGGGTGCAACCTTGAGAATCGTATGCGTTTCCCGCTGGCCGTATTGCAGGAAGTTAAAAACACAGTTTACGAATGTGCGACGAAACCGTTTGTCATTGGCTACAGAATATCTCCTGAAGAGTCTGCCATGGGGGGACTGCGGATAGAGGACACTTATAAGCTACTGGATCGTTTGATCTCATCCGGTGTCTCTTATATACACGCCTCTCTGGTGAGTATTAATGAGAGCTACCCCGTTGATAATTCAAACGGGCCGCGAACTATTGAACTGCTATTAAATCATATTGCCGGGAGGGTTCCGGTGATTGCTGCGGGAAAAGTACGAACCCCCGTTCAGGCGCTGGAAGCACTTTCCTTAGGGCTGCCTCTCGTCGCTGTAGGAAAAGGGCTGGTTATCAATCCTGAGTGGGTTTCTTTAGCTAAATCAGGGCGATGTGATGAAATTCTGACAGCACTTGACCCCAAATCCGTGCCAGAGCTATCTATTCCAGACAAACTTTGGAGGGTTATCAAGGCATCAAAAGGGACAGGATGGTTTCCTGTCAGTGATATTGGGGAAATTTAATCCGTGGTTGTATGTCGTGGAATCGATGACTCGTTATTCCACTGTGTTTAGTCTGGCCTATTCCCCGTTGATGAATACATCGCGACGTTAGTAATGCCATCACCAATTGTGAACAGCCCCTCCTCACTCAAAACAACCCTGGAGGGCTTACCGCCTGCCCGGCCCACAGCAACGGGTTGTCCGCCGATACCTCAGCGCGGAAACGCCTTAAGGATAAAATCCCGGACGTAGGCAGTCCTACTGTTAGTCGCCGTCCTTTTGTTCCAGACCAGATAAAGATGATTAGTCGGGGCGAGATCTGCAGGCGTAACGGAAACCAGGCGACCACTTTTAAGGTCATCATTACAATGATAATCCGGCAACACCGTCCAACCATGACCCTCGCAGACCAGGTCGCGAATAATACGCAGATCAGGAATCGTGAATGCAGCCTGCATCTCAGGCGCTTTCTGGAACATGGTGGCCCACAACGCTCTAATCAACGGTAACTCTTCGTCGTAAGCAATCAGCGGCAAAGAGGCCAATTTTTCAGCGTCAGGCTCTGATCCGAACACCTCCGACATGGCGGGCGCATAAACCAGAAGCATGCGTTCTGTCAGTAAATGCGCGTAACCGTACAGGCGTTCATCAGGCATTGATGCGGTTACAGCAAGATCCACGCTCCCTTCATGCAGGAGTGAGTAAATTCTCTGTTTATTGCCGGTATGAAAGCGCAGACGGTATCCCTCCCCCATCAATGGCGCCATTACTGCCCCAAGGCAGGAATGAATAAAGTCAGGTGGCCCAGCCAGGCTCACGGTCCCCCCACGAACCTGACCAGAGCGGAAAGAAGATAGCTTTTCTTCCAGACCGTCAATGAAAGGAGAAATGGATCGTGCCAGTTCATCTGCAGCTTCAGTTGCTGATACGCCTCTGGCCTGCCTGATGAACAGGCGTTTACCAACCAGCACCTCAAGGGACTGGATATGCTGTGACGCCGCCGGCTGCGTGATCCCAAGCAGCTCAGCTGCCTTTGAAAAGGAGCCAGAGCGATAGGCCTCAAGAAACGTTCGCAGGTGGGTAAGATGGCTCATAATGGAGCGCCTTGCTGATGAAGTTTTTGATTAATGGGAGCCCCAATCTAGCCAGGGCCAGTTCACTCACATAATCATCGCGTATTCCCCACGCATCGACGGTGGCCGGCGGTTTCCATTCATAAACTGCATGGGTGCCAAGGCCTGCATGGGGGATGCGATGCTCGCCGCCGTAACGGCTGTCAGATTATCTTCCTTGACTAACCCGCGATTTATGACTGCTCTGGCTACGTCTGATTTGAGCGAGTAGCAACAGCAGGCCAAGCAGAGAAACAAACGCACCACTGATGCCGGTATAAACGATACCGGCATGCGTAATGGTGAGTCCACCCAGCACCGAACCAAGTGCGATGCCGGAGTTGAAGCCCGCGATATTCAGACCTGCAGCGACACCATGGGCATGAGGAGCATGCTTCTCAGCCACGCCAATCAGACGGGCCTGCAGCGCTGGCACGGCGGCAAACGTCAGCATACCCAGCAGCGCAACCATAACACCCATGCTTGCTGGTGAGGATGCCAGCAGCCACATACCCAGCACTACAATAACAATACCGCTGATGATAAAAATATTTGCACGACTAACCCCCATGCTATCGGTAAGTTTTCCACCCAGGATATTACCTACCGCGGCGGTTATCCCGTATACCAGCATGAACAAGCTAACCGTCGCGCCAGAAACCCCGGTAACCTGCGTCAGAACAGGCGCGATATAAGTGTAAGCGGTAAAGGAACCTGCATACGCCAGCACCGTGACCAGGGCACCAGCAAGCAACTTACGGTTAAACAACATGCTGATATTCTGCATTGCTGAGCCGCCATGTTCGCCGGATACGCTGCGTACCGGGTCTTTCATGCCGAACAGCAGCCCAAAGAAACCCAGCGCGCCGAAAGCGGCAATCGCGCCGAGAACCGGACGCCAGGACACTACACCGCCCAGCCATGTACTTAACGGCACGCCTATCGCCATTGCCAGAGTAAAGCCACCAAAAACCACAGCAACCGCTCTGCCAGCTTTACCCGGACCAGCCAGACGAGCTGCGGTGCTGGATGCGGCAGCCAGAAACAGGCCGTGTCCCAGGCCGGCAATGAAGCGGGCCACCAGTAACTGAGGTAATGTTGCGGCAAATGCAGCCGCCAGACTCCCGGTAGTAAAAACAACGGCAGTTGTAAGCATCACATTCTTCCGACTCCAGCTTGCTGTCAGCGCGGCCAGCACCGGAGCGGCGAACGTTGCACCAAGCGCATAGGTCGTAACTGCTGCCCCAGTCTGCTCCACACTCACGCCTAATCCCTCAGCCATGACGTCGGTCAGCCCAATAGGGACAAATTCTGCGAGCCCGAGCGCAAAGGCACTGATCGTGAAAACATAAATAACGAATGGCATGACTGCCTCCTGATATAAGTGAGGAATGCAGTCTGATTAAGTCAGAGTGATAAATAAAATAATCTAAATTTCAGATGATATAAATTTATTTATACATGAGAGGGATTTTTAGTCGTCAGCAATACTCTGAAAGGTTCTTAATGGGGTCTCGACAGTGAGAACGTCGATACGCACGAGGGCCATACAGTCACACTGATTTATTGAAAAAAGGAAACGCCCCTTCCGGGGCATTTCCTGATGGCTACTCCAGATTAGCGTGCCGTTTAAACATCGTGTCGCTGGTTTCGCCAAGCTGGGCCATCAGCTCAAGTACGATAGCATCATAGGTAATAAAGCATAGCTGTTCGAAGGCTGAACCCATTGGCTGAGAAAATGCCCCTTCCTCACGGTCGTTATCTTCTTTCACGGTCCCGGGTAATACCAGGACACTTTTGGCCAGCTTGCCGATGGTAGACTCCGCTTTCATGGTAACTAATGCCACATCAACACCACAGGAAACCGCTTTTTGCGCAAGGCTGACCAGACTACCCGTCTCCCCGCTACCGGAGCCAATCACCACCAGATCGCCAGGCTTCGTGTGGGGGGATGAAATTTCACCCACGATGCTCACCGAAAAGCCGAGGTGTAATAACCGATTTGCGAACCCTCGGATCGCAATGCCGCTTCGGCCAGCGCCCTGCAAAAAGATGTGCCCTGCTTGCTTAATCTGCGCAACAAACTGTTGTGCCTGAGCATCGTCAATTTTAAGGGCGTTTTGTTGTAACTCGCTCAGAATATCGAAGGTGTTCTGTTGAACGCTCATGTGATTCCCCTCCTCTTACGCGATGGTGCGACCACCATCCATCAAAATTGTCTGCCCCTGAATGTAGGAGTTGTCCTTATCGGCCAGGAAGATCGCCAGGTTCGCGACATCATCAATAGTACCAAGGCGGCGCACCGGGATTTTTTCCAGCACCGCGTCGAGGTCGGCCTGAGTCGGATAATTAACTCGCATCATTTCACCGGTATCGATCAAACGCGGCGCGATGGCGTTAACATTGACACCTTTTGGCCCCAGCTCTTTTGCCAGACCACGGATTAACCCTTCCCCGCCGGCTTTGCTGGCCGGGTAGCTGACCCCACCGCCGGTACCGGACAGCGCCGAGCCAGAAGAGATATACACGATTGAGCCGTTATTCGTCGTGAAATCGCTATAGAATGCCTTAACGGTATTGAATAACCCCGTCAAATTGATTGCGATTGTTTTATTCCATTCTTCAAACGTAATGTCATTGACCTTATTGGCAAATGCCACTCCGGCGTTTAATACTAAAATGTCGATACGACCAAACGTTTCAATAACCTTTTCACGCACGTTTTCCAGCGCCTGGGGATCGGAGACATCCGTTTTAACGAATAATGATTTCACATGACCAAACGTCAGTTCGGCAGCCGTTTTATTACCATTTTCTTCGTTGTAATCGACGATAACCGTATGGGCACCACGCTCCGCAAATTGTCTGGCAATACCTTTACCAATACCATGTGCTCCGCCCGTGACTAACGCGACTTTACCTTCAAAATTACTCATCTTAATTTACTCCTCAAAGCTTATAACAAAGGGGAGGATGACCTCCCCAAGGTGGTAATTTAAATAAACTTTAAATAAATACCGACTGGCATTCAGTGCGTTAATATTTACTGAATGGAAGCTCTCAATGCCTGGTAGCTTTCTTTAGGATCAGCATTAAATAGTGCCCCACCAACAACAATCAAATCAGCGCCGGCCTCTTTGACCTTTTTCGCAATGTCGGCGTTCACACCACCATCCACTTCAATCTTGATATTACGTCCCGCGACTAATTTTCTGGCATTCCTGATTTTATCCAGACTCTTTTCAATAAATGTCTGACCCGGCTGGCCAGGATTGATAGTCATGATGAGAATATAATCGATATCATCCAGGAGATACTCAATCACCCTTTCTGGGGTGCCAGGATTAAGCACCACCCCGGCTTTACGGCCAGCCTTCTTGATTTTCTGAAGAATATAATGCACGTGTGGCGTGGACTCATAGTGCACCGAAATCATTTCCGCACCAGTATCAATGACATCATCAATATGTCTTTCCGGGTTTGCCAGCATCATGTGAACATCGAAGATCATCGAGCTTGCTTTTTTCATTGCGGCGATTTGGTTAGGACCGAACGCGATATTGCTTACGTAGGTTCCGTCCATCAAATCAACATGCAGAATTTCTGTCTTTTCTGTTTCCAGAAACTGAATTTCTTCCTGCAAACGTAAGAAATTTGCTCCAAATATAGAAGGTAAAATTTGTGCCATTGTCGTCAACTCCGTAAATTAGTGAGTTACTGTACTCATCCAGTAGGTCAGAATTTCCCATGGGCCGGTTAATACAAAGTCCGTACCCTGACCATTCAGGCCAACGCCAGCGCCGTTGAGGAATTGCGTGGCACCTGGAGCGACATACCCACCCAGGTACATCACCACAATACAGAACAGTAAGGTTGAGATAATCGAGCGGATAACGTTGCCGTTACTGACCATGACCGTCATGGTGGTCATGTAAATAATTGACATCAGCACACCAATTGGGAAAATCTGAATCCCCGGTAATACCAGCGCACAAAGCATAGTCAGTGGAATAGTGATCACCGTGACAGTCACCGTCGCCGGGTCGCCAAGCGCCAGTGCGCAGTCCATCCCGATATTCAGTTCTGCATCTTTACCCATCTGCTTTTGCATGATTTCTTTGGCGCTCTTACCAATCGGATTGAGCCCTTCCATCAGCACGCCAACGACTTTTGGCAACAGCACCATTACACCAGCGACCCCCATGGCCATCGGCACGATAGTGGTGATAGGCTGTTTGGTTAACAGGCCCAGCAGGCAACCGACAATGACGCCGATGATCGCTGGCTCACCAAAAACCCCCAGCCGTTTATGAACACTTTCCAGGTCGACATCCAGCTTATTTAAACCAGGGATGTAATCGATAATTTTGTTAACCACCCAGGCAAATGGCAGTGTCCAGCCAATGTGGATCATCGTGGTACAGGTCGTTCCTTCCAACCCATAGTATTTCTGCCATCTTGGCGCAATCAGGTCACCAATAAAAAGCGCGACAACGCTCAGTGCAACAGCAATACCCAGCCCAAGGAAAAAACTGTCGAAAACAAAGTATGCCAATGCACCTGGTACCAGGAAGTGCATGTAATTCCAGATATCGACATTCAGCGTTTTGGTCAGTTTCAGGCGAACAAGTATCAGATTCAGAATAATACCAATCGGGATAACCATCGCCGCAAATGGCGCAACCCATGCGGCAGCGCCTACCGCAGGCCATCCAATATCAGCAACCGTGAATCCACTACCGATTTTTGAATAATACTCGATGGCAGGATGCAGTGAGGTATTTAGCAGGCCAACAACCAGACCCAGGCCGATAAAACCGATACCTACGGTGATACCAGATTTAATGGCCGCCCCCACTTTCATGCGGAAAACCAAACCTAACAAAAAAATAACCAGCGGTAATATTGCCGTGGCGCCCATGCTTGTAATCGTAAAGATAATGCCTTTTAACATTTCCATATAACCATCCCCGTCTTTTTTTTCAGACTTTAGCTTTTGGAAATCTCAGTTAACAATGCACCTAATTTCTGCCGGAGCACTGCTTCATTAATGCCAGTAATAAAACCAGCCACGCTCATGTGAGGTTTTCCAATATCACCTTTATAGTTATTAGTGGTTAGCACAACGTCAGCGCCTTGCATTTCAGATGCTAACTCTGACATGCTGCATTTATTGATTTTAACGTTTGCAATACCATATTCAGCACATACCGATTTAACTTCATCAGCGGCTAAGGTAGAGGTGGCAACGCCACTTCCGCAGGCTACGAGGATAGTAATCATAATAAGGCTCCGGATGCTTGTTATTTAATTATTTTGTTGATGAACATAGCCTTTGCTTCTTCCATTGGAAGCGCCAGCAGTTGATGGTAAAAATCGACTATCTGCAGAAGGTTAAACAGAGCTTTCAGCAGCTGAAGCTGATCGGCCGGATCGGTTACAACCAAATTAATAACCAGATTTACCCATAATTTTCCGTCGCCATCAGCCTCATTAACTTCAATGGCCTGAGGCAGACGAATAATATAAACGGCAGGTTTAATTGCGTGCTGACTGTCGCAGTGCGGAATGGCCACAGAGTAGCCATCCAGCTGAATGCCGGTAGGATAATCAGCCTCGCGTTCACGAAGGGCATTCAGGTAGGAATCCTTCACAATCCCCGCAGCAGTTTGTGTTGCATGGATATGTTGCAGGACCTCATCATAATTTTTGAATGCGGAACCATCCGCGACATTGACTGTAATAGTGCTCACGTCTTCCTCTCCTCACGACACATGATATGCTCATGTGAGCTGTCGATTTATCATGTGAGCATTTATAGCACATCGCTTTTGTCGGATTCTGAAGAGGTTTAAAAAGTTATAACTTGATCACAATAAATCACATTAGCGCACATGCTTTATCGCTCATATGAGCATTACCATCAAAAAGATCCACTAATAAATCAACTTAACTCATTGAATTACAATTAATTAGATAGAATCACTCGTCTAAATGGTGTTATTGATGGCATTTGCACTAATTGCTCTTATGAGCGGTCAGGTTGTGATACGACGTGACATGACGGTGCGATATCACACCGTCAGTGATAATAGATTCAACACGTTATGACAGTGGTAAACTTTGAGACTTCTGCAATACCGTCTTTATCCGCAATCTCATTTGTTATGAGAGCCGTGATTTCCGACCAGTCGCAAATCTTGAACAGGCTGCTGCGCTGGAACTTGGTGTAGTCACCCAAAATGTATTTTTTTTCCGACCGGGCAATGATGGTCCTGTCCAGAAACGCATCAGATGATGAAGGTGTCGAGGGGCCGTTCATTTTGCTAAAGCCATCTGTACCGATAAAACACAGATCAACATTGATATCGTTAATCATCGATACCGCCCAGCCTCCAAACACAGAGGAGCTTTTTTTCCTCAGTTCCCCGCCGAAAAGGAAGACCTGATTATCTGATTCGATGAGTACGCTGGCTACCGGGAGCGAATCCGTAAAAATTTTGAAGCCGGATTTCATACACAACAGGTTTGCCAGCTCAAAGTTAGAGCTACCTGTACCAATGATCATTGAGCTGTTTGGCGGGATAAATTCGAGGGCCTTTCTGGCAATAGCTTGTTTAAAGGAGCTGTTCTCTTTTTCCCTGACCTGAAAAGGATGCTCAACTGCCCCCTGCTTTAAGGTTGCGCCGCCATGGCTTTTAACCAGCAGTCCTTTTTGTTCAAGATGAGTCAGATCCTTTCTGATGGTTTCGTAGGTAACTTCATACTTTTTCGCAAGGTCGCTGACATACACGGTCCCTGCAGAAATAATCTCTTCAAGTATTAGCTTTCTCCTTTCTTCAACCAGGTACATCCTTCCTCCTGAACCGTTTTGCGAGTGATTTTGACCAGAGCATAGCACAGAAGAAGCAAACAAAAGCAAACCTCGGCCAAATGTGAGACACGACATTTGAACGATAGCAAGAGAGCCACTCGCTAAAAAAACAAAGTTAACAATATGATATTAATTGATTTTTATATTTTTAATAAAACCAATATCCAGACCAACGATCGAGGCGTTTCTCTTTCAAAACCCAGGCACTATTGTGATTAGTTAGCTTTTGTTTGTTTTTATTGGTTTTTAAATCCTTAAATATCAATTATATACGAATTTTGTGACAGTGATCTCAGTTGACAACCAACATTTACCAACCTCATACTTGGTTTAAGTTATTAATGAGGTGAGTTGAGATGAAGACGAAGATTGCAATCGCAAGCGATGATGTGGGATTTGATCGTAAGGAGGAGATCAAAAAATACCTCGTGGCAGAGAAAAATGCCGAGATTGTGTACGATCCTGTGAAATGCAAAGAGGACGGCGCCAATAATTTTGCTCGCCTGGCGGACGAAATGGCTGGCGTGATCCAACGTGACGAGTGTCGTCTGGGGATTTACATCTGCGGTACCGGTATCGGATTTACTTGTCAGGTGAACAAACACTGGGGTATACGCGCTGTCGCCGTGACTAACCCCTATTCGGCAAAACGCGCGCGGCTGAGTAACAATGCGCAGATCATTGGACTTGGCTGTCGGGTAAATGACCTCGAGTACACCAAAATGATCGTCGATGCGTGGTTTGACAACCCGTTCGACTTTGCCACAGCAAGAGAAAACTCCAAAAAGAACCTGCTGGAAGCTGAGCGCAGTGACAACCTGCTGCTGACAAAACCGGATGATATTCGCTGGAATATGGGTTTCAGACCAGATGATGAGAGCTCTGAGGGCTAAAAAATGGAACTGATCACACAGTTTATCAATGACCTGGGTAACTTTATTTTTATACCGGTTATCTTCCTTGTACTGATGAAACTTCTGGGGCGTCCGTTATCCGAATGTATTTCATCGGCCATCAAAGTCGGTATTGGTTTTATTGCATTAACCATGACCATCAAGCTGATGCTTGAAAAAATGCAACCTGCGGTCACCGGCCTTGCCGAGGCTACAGGCTCCTCGCTCAGCGCTATTGACGTTGGCGGTGCGGCAACGGCAGTCATGGGTTTTGGTTCCAGCATGGGGGCGATTATCATTCCTCTGTGCGTGGCGGTTAACATCGCGATGTTGTTTGCTCGCCTCACGGACTGCGTGAACGTCGATGTGTTTAACCTGCACCAGAATGCCTCGATGGGTGCAATCGTCGGGGTTTACTCAGGCAGTTTCTTATATGGTGTACTGACCGCGGCATTATTCCATGTATGGGCGCTTATTGCGGCGGACCTGGGCGCGAAGAATAACGAAAAATTCTTCAACTTGCCTAAAGGGGTTGCTATCTCGCACCCGGTTGCCAACACCTACCTGCTGTTCGCCTATCCATTTAACTGGGTTTACGATCGCATCCCAGGTTTTCGCAATCTGAACGTCACCGCTGAAAGTATTCAAAAGCGTTTTGGTATTCTCGGCGACCCAACCATGGTCGGTTTCATCATCGGTATTCTGCTTGGATTCTGCGGTTATGGTTGGGAATCACCGTACCATACGATCATCGCCAGCCTGCAACTCGGTATGTATCTGGCTGCGGTGATGCTTCTGCTGCCACGCATGACCTCCATTATGATGGAAGGCCTGGTACCGCTGTCCAACGTTGCACGTAAGAAACTGGTTAAGCGCTTCCCGGATCGTGAGATTACCGTCGGTATGGATACGGCGCTGATTGTCGGGCACCCGTCGGTTATCGCCCCAGCCCTGCTGCTGATCCCGGTCATTGTGATCCTCGCAGTGGTACTTCCTGGTAACCGCGTTATGCCGCTGGGTGACCTGTCGCAGTTTGTCTTCTTTATTGCGTGCATGGTGCCTGTTTTCAACGGCAACATTATCCGTACCTGGGTCACGTCAATCATCCTGTTTGGTGGCGGCCTGTATATCGCGTCCTGGATGGCTCCGGCCACCAACGAAGTATTCCAGAAATTCGGGACTAACCCTGATGCGAGCGTGATGTATTCATCACTTAACCCGTCAGCTAACCCATTCACGGGCCTGTTTGCCGCACTCAGTCATGTCGGTATCGCAGGTTATGCCCTTGCTGCTGTTCTGCTGTTATCAGTGGGATACCTGCTTAAACAGAAGTCACGCCGTCAGTTAAAATCTGAAGCAGAAAAAACGGCTTAATAATTCAATAAGGTAACTGAAAATGAAAAAGATCTTAGTGGTTTGCGGTAATGGTATTGCTTCTTCCTCCATCATGGTTTCTGTCCTGCAGGACTATCTGAAAGAGCAGAGGCTCGAAGCTCAGGTTGATAAATCCTCTTTAATGGCCTGCACGACTGACACCTTTAACAGCTACGACCTCATCGTGTCATCCACCAAACTGGACAATCCGGGCATCACCACCCGTGTCATCGTGGGTGCGGGTCTGTTAACCGGGCTGGGTGAAGATGAAATCTTTGATGCTGTTAAAGAAGAAATGCAGAAGTAGGTGAACAATGAAACTTGAGATTCTGGTAAACGATGTTGAGGGTACGATCGCTGACTGGCATGCCGCTATTGAGTTTGCTGGCCAGAAGCTGCTGGATAAGGACTACATCACGCCCGAGTATATTCAGGCATGCCTGACGCGTGAGAAAACTTACCCAACCGGCTTGTTAATGGCTAACGGTCAAGGTATTGCCATCCCTCACGCGGACTATACCCTGGTAAAGACCAACAGCATTAGCATCGTGCGTTTTGACAACGGAGTGCTCTTCGGTCAGATGGAGGACGCTGACCTGACCGTTGAGTGCGGCATTATGTTCAACCTCGCCTTCGCAACCAGCGATCAGCATATGTCGGTCCTGCGTCGTCTTTTCACGCTTTTCCAGGACATTACGTTCATCGAATCATGCCGCCATCTCCATACGCATGAAGTCGGGAAATATGTTGAAGAGATGCTCTGCGCATCCTGATAAACAAAAAGCAGATACTTCAGTATCTGC
Organism: Klebsiella sp. B345; assembly: GCF_051131735.1. Classification (NCBI taxonomy): domain Bacteria; kingdom Pseudomonadati; phylum Pseudomonadota; class Gammaproteobacteria; order Enterobacterales; family Enterobacteriaceae; genus Klebsiella; species Klebsiella sp. B345. The sequence goes on along the minus strand of NZ_CP180443.1, from coordinate 126,094 downwards.
TTTTATTTACACAAGATTTGCCCCTATGAAAAACTACACTCTTGTTTTAAAAGAATTAGCTTCGCTTGCCGACAGATTTGATGAACATGAATTTCATGCCATCATCAAGGCAATTACCACCGCCAACCATATTTTTCTTGCCGGCGCCGGCCGTTCAGGACAGATGATTAACGCGTTCACCAACAGGCTGATGCATCTGGGTCTGTCCGTCAGCGTGGTGGGTGAAATCAGCTCCCCTCATTCCCATCCAAACGATCTGATGATCGTGGGTTCCGGCTCCGGAGAAACTCAGCGCCTTATCAACCAGGTTAATATTGCTAAGAAGAACGGAGTTCACATTGCCCTGATTACGACAGCGCCGGGTTCAACCCTGGCGAGTCTGGCTGACTATGTGTTAACCATCCCCACCGGTGACAGCGTGCAACCTATGGGCTCTCTTTTTGAGCAGGCGAGTCTACTGACATACGACAGCATGGTGTTAGCGTTAATGGAAAACCTGAACCAAACCAACCTGACGATGAAAGCACGCCACGCCGATATTGAGTAACGTCAGCGCGGAATATGTTTAGCACGGCCATCACTCCAGCAGCTTGATGGCCGTATCAAAATCAGTGATTAACACCTTCAGCAGCCCGGATTTTAACGAAGCGACAATGCCTTCGAATTTCTCTTCACCACCAGCAACACCTATCAATTTTTTCGTGTTTCTTAACTGTTCCGTGGTAATGCCAAAGCCCAACCGATTGAGGGGACAATCCAGAACTTCACCGTTGCTATTCACCAGGGTTACACATACGTCCGCAGTGATATCCTGGCTCATCAGTGAATCACGCCAGGCTTTTGGGAAGATATCACACAAACTGGACGACCCCGTTTTCCAGGCGCCAATACCGGTGATAACCACGTCCATATCAGGATAAAATTTCTGCGTGTCCAGGACGGCCTGATCTCCCGATAATTTATCTGCCAGGCTTTCATCATCAACCCACATAGGGACATACATTGGATGGGCTTTACCATGCGAGATAGCGGCAATTTTATGAATGAGATCCACCGGTCCCTGACTGAACTCTATGCCCGGATGAACACCTGAGAGCTGAACAACATCCAGTGACGGTAAAGAAACCAGCTGGCTGACGGTACTGGACAATACCCTTCCCCACGCTATTCCAAATTTCATGCCTTCCTGCAGAGTCTCGCTCAGATAATTCGCAGCGATCCCGCCCAGCTTCACATTCAGCTGTTCCTGTGTCGACCAGGATTCAGATGCCGGAAGGACAACCGCTTCCATCAGGTGATATTTTTCACACAAATTCCGGGCAATCTCTTCATCCAGCGCCTGCTGCTTCGGAAAGAGGAATTTGACATACTCCTGCTGGATCGCTTCATCGATGAGTCGTGCGACTTTGAAACGCGATACACCCAGTTCCTCAGCGATTTCAACCTTGGTTTTCATCTCCGCGAAATAACGTCTGGCAACTAAGGAATAAAGATAACGGGGATCGGAATGTTGCCAGCGAGACGGGGTTTTTGTTCTGGGCATGTCATTTATCCTTTTGAGGGCCTGAACGGGCGATCGCATCCGTTCAATTCTTCCAGCTAAAAATCACTCATAAGAGTATACATTTTTATGCTCAAAAGGTTACATCAAGTGGGTGAAGTGTTGGATATGTGTGATTCAGAACACTAAGTTTGCCTGCCGGAAGTAATAATGCCTGTGCTAATAAGGCCGTTCAGCCACAAGAGAACCCACATAAGAGATCATTTTATCATGGCTAACCATCCTCATCCTGGCAGGACCATTGATACGCAGCGGATTTGCTCCTATCCGAAACAATAAATCAACACTTGTTGAAAATAGAAATTTTGTTTATTCCAGGATCTACCAGTGTTATCCTCAAGCCACATGTTACTCAATGGACAAGATGATGCAGACCACGCGCTACCCAACCACAAAACCGTTCCCTTTCTCTGATATGGTTGCCTCGCAGGGGTTTCTTTTTTTATCAGGACAGGTATCCATGACTGCCGAAGGTCAACCTGTCTATGGTAGCGTTATGGAGCAAACCAACAATATCATGCACGCGGTGACAAAGACTCTTCAGCGTGCAGGTGCAAACCTGAACGATGTCATTCGGGTACAGGTCTGGTTAAGTGACATGACGCATTTTGCCGAGTTTAACCAGGCCTACAGCGCTTTTTTCCACGAAGGTTACCCTTCCCGAACGGTTACCAGTAGCACCCTGGCTTTCGGTATGGATGTGGAAATTGAGGTTCAGGCTGTCAATCCGGGACACAACGCATGACATCCGAAAAAGAAACGCTGATTAATATCTTATCTGCCGCGCTTGAAGCACTGAAAACCACACTGCCTTTAAATACAGAAGCGGTGTTGCATGACCTTACCCGGCCAGATGCCTCGGTGATAAGCATCATTAACGGACATGTCAGTGGCAGAAAAACAGGCGATGCCCTTCTTACAGGCCCTGAGGAAGATAAAGGTTTCCTGGGGCTGCTGGAGACCCCGAAACAGGCATCTCACAAGACTTTTAACGGGTATACCACGACAACGGCAGGTGGGAAGGTACTGAACAGCGCCTCCACATTGTATTACAGCTCAACGGGAACCCCTTTGGTTGCCTTTTGTATTAATGTCGATACCAACGTTGTCACCCGTCTGATGCGCGATCTCGAATACCTGGTTCCTGCCTTACCAGAATCTGCCGAGCCGGAAAATACCCTTGCTGGTGTACCTGAAGCCTCTCTCGATGAAGTCCTTTCCCGTTTCCGAATGACCGGCTCTGAAAGCCAGAAAGAATTCAGGATGAGGGTGGTGTCCGAGGTTCATGAGATGGGATTTTTTAAAATAAAAGGCAGCGTTAATCACCTGGCGAAGACGCTCGGGGTAACCAGATTTACGATTTATAACTATCTGGAAAAACTCAATGCAAAATCATAACGTAAACTGCATCCCTTATTATCAGGTTGATGCCTTCACATCCCAGCCGTTTTGCGGCAATCCTGCCGGTGTTTGTCCACTCACGCACTGGCTCAGTGACGAGGTGCTGCAGGCCATCGCCATTGAAAACAATATCTCTGAAACCGCTTTTTTTGTCCCTGTCGAGGATGGCTATCACCTGCGTTGGTTTACGCCAGGCTGTGAAGTTGATCTGTGTGGTCATGCAACACTGGCGACGGCCTGGGTGTTGTTTAACAAGTTGGGTTATACCGGAGATACTGTTCGTTTTCATACCCGCAGCGGCGTACTGACGGTGACCAGGCACGGTAACGAGTTCTGTATGGACTTCCCGGTCACGTGGCCTCAACCGATTGCGGTCACTCAGGAACTGACAGAATCGCTCGGTATCAATGAAAAGGACGTTATCAGCGTCTGGAAAGCACCGGATCTCATTGTGCTGCTCAAGGATAAAGCCATCATTGAGGCGATGGAACCGGACATGAACCAACTGGTGCAGATCGACACTCGTGGTGTGGTTTGTACCGCTGAAGCTGCCGATGACGAGCCCTTTGATTTCATTTCACGCTGGTTCGGCCCCCAGGTAGGCGTGAATGAAGACCCCGTTACCGGCTCTGCACATACCTGGCTTGTCCCCTTGTGGTCAACGCTGCTCAATAAAACCGAATTCTGCGCTCAGCAGGGAGGCGCTCGTAAAGGAGAGCTTCGCTGCGTGCTACGGGATGATCAACGTGTCGAGCTCTATGGTTCTGCCCGGATGACGATAGAAGGTAAATTTTTCCTGTGATTAATGAAGAACGGAAAAAAGAGAGCAAGATAGTCATTTGCTGCACCATTTTTGTCTTCACCATTTATGCTTTGACCGTATGGTCATGCTTACTTTGAATTACCTTCAGCAGCTGTCCAAAGGAACGCAATAAAAATAAACCCGCTCAGGTTTTCCTGCGCGGGTATCTTCGCATGACTCTTTACGTTATTCCGCACACGCCCTCGAATGAGACTTACGATGCATCGTCAACACTTTCAGCAACTGATGGTAGAATTTCAATCAGTGCGCGTATATTGGCCGTCATCCCCGTCTTACGCCAGATCAATTCGGTGGTTACCTGACTGCTTTCCGATGCGAACGGATGCACCGTAATGAGGTCTCTGGCCGGGAAGGTTTCGAGGATCGATCTTGGTACAACCCCTGCCCCCATCCCCGCGCTGACCGCCCCAAGAATCGCGTGGTATGACGACATTTCAGCCAGTCGTTCAGGACTGAGACCGGCCTGCCGAAACCAGGCTGTCAACCGATCCCGATAGGAACACCCGTCGCGAAAAACAAGCAGCGTCATCCGGGCCAGGTCATGGGCTGAACCTACCGGGGGATAACCTGCGGCCGTAATGATCACCAGCTCTTCGCGATAAACAGACCTGCGCGCTAAGCGGTCGTCAAACGGAGCGTCGGCAATAAAGGCAGCATCAAGCTCATGACTCAGAACCGCATCTAACAGCGTCCGACTGATCCCCGTAACAAGCTCCACTGACACCGACTGATGCTGTCGGTAAAGCCTGGCCAGCGGCCCGGGCAGCCGGGTTGCGGCCATACTGTCCAGCGCTCCCAGTCGAAATCGTCCACCCGGTTGCGGCCTGATGGCCTGCTCTTCGGCCTGAGTAACCAGTTCAATAATTTTCAGGGCATTTTCATACAGCACCAGACATTCCGCGGTAGGCTGAAACCGCCGGCCAGCCTTCGTAAACAGCGTAATTCCGAGCTGACTCTCCAGGTTCTGCACCCGTGTGGTGATTGCTGAGGGGACCCGGCAGAGCACTTTTGCCGCAGCCGTAATGCTACCCGTCTCAGTAAGCGCAATGACCGTGCGGAAATCGGAGATATCCATACATTCACCATTTTTGAAAAATCAATTCCATTTTATTCAATTGACTTGAAAGTGCATATGTTTTTATTTTGATGTTCAGAGTCATTGGTAGATGACTGCCACTGACATGATAAGGAACATAATATCCATGAACTGCGAACGACATCCGACGAGTTCTGCAACGCACAGAACGTTGCCTCCGATACTTCTTATTCAGGCTGGCACCCCTCCTGATGCGCTGAAGAGTGAACATGGCGACCTGCCGGTCTGGTTCATCAACGCCATGAACCTCGCGCCTGACGCCATTCAAATCGTAAAAGTGTTCAATGGCGATCCTCTCCCACAACCCGATCCGCACCAGGTCGCGGTTATCACCGGCTCATGGGACATGGTGACGGATAAACTACCGTGGAGCGAAGAGACGGCGAGATGGATACGCCGCGCTATAAAGGCTGAGATGCGCTTGTTTGGCGTCTGCTACGGCCATCAGCTTATGGCCTACGCTCTGGGAGGTACCGTCGACTATCTCCCGCAGAATCGTGAGATGGGCTGTCTGGAGATAACGCTGACGCAGGCGGGAATTAACGATCCGCTCACCAGCGCGCTGTCGCAGGGATTTTTCGCCCATCTCACCCATCAACAGACCGTCACAAAGCTCCCCGCAGGGGCGCAATCTCTGGCCTTTTCGGCCCTCGACCAGCATCAGATTATTCGTTACAGCGAAAACGCCGTCTCGACCCAGTTCCATCCGGAATTTACCCCGCAGATTGCCGCATCGTTAATTGACCTGCGTAGCAATACCCTACTGAGTGAAGGCTTTGACCCCGCAGCGATGCGCGATGCGTTAGCGGAGACCACCGACGCCACGAACCTGCTTAAGACATTTATCGCCGATCATCTTGATCCCGCGCTGACGAATTTGTCACAGGGTGGCGATTGCAATAACCATTGAGGTCAACATGAAAAAGCTCGGACTCATCGGCGGCACAGGCCCTGAATCGACGCTGCTCTATTACCGAAAATTTGTGTATGAGGCCAATCGCCGCATCGGCGATACCTTCTTCCCCAACTTAACCATTGAAAGCATCAATGTGTATGACGTACTGGAGATGTGCAGCCGCCAGGATTATCCGGCGCTGGTCAATTATCTGGCAACCGCTATCGATAATCTGGTCGCAGCTGGGGCAGAAATTGTTGCGCTCACCGGCAATACGCCGCATATCGTCTTCCATGAACTTGAGGCATACGCCCCCGTTCTACTTGTCAGCATTATCGATTCCACCTGCACAGAAGCGCAGAATCAGAGGATCAATAAAATCGGACTGCTGGGAACACGCTTTACGATGGAGGCAGACTTCTTTAAAAAGCCTTTCGCTGATGCAGGCATTGCGGTGGTGATCCCCCATGCTGATGAGATAAGTTACATCGCTGATAAGATCCATGATGAGCTTGAAAGAGGCATTGTCGAGCCACAAACACGAGACAGGTTTATCTCCATCATTCAGCGCATGTCTCAGAATGACGGGATTGAGGCTATCATTCTGGGATGTACCGAGTTGCCGATTCTGTTTGCTGATACTACGCTGCCCGTCAAGGCACTGGATACGGTTGATATCCACATCGCGGCGCTGTTTAAAGCCCTTAACTCAGCGGGTACTCCTGCAAGACATTAATCCACACACGCCCCCGAATGAGGCTTACGGCACATCGTCAGCACTTTCAGGGTCAATAACCGGGTGGGCTCAAGCAGCACTATTCCCATCATGATCCCCGCCAGCCGGCTAAACCCCGGGTCGACATTGATAAAATGTGCGTGGTCGGGGGTCAACGACACCAGCAGCGCCAGCGTCAGTTGCGTGCCGACATACTTAAAGGTCAGCGTGCCGCTGTTTTCAATCGTGCGCCCGATTAAAATCCCTAACACCAGCACCGCATAGATCAGGCCGGGATTAATCTGACCGAGGGTAATGGCGATAAACGCCAGGCTCGCCCCCAGAAAACAGCCCAGAAAGCGATGGGTGATTTTAATACTGGAACGATGACGTGAGAGGTCGATGGCGTTAAGCGGAATGGTCATCACCGCCATTATCGTAATCACCGTTTGCGATAGTGAAGCGATGTTCAACTCTCGCCAGGCGATGGGCACCAGCGCCAGCGCAATTCCGCCCTGCAAGGCATGGAACCCGGCTTTTTTATGCCAACAAAAATAGGGAGCAGACCCGCTGGCTTTCACCCTACCCGCGTAGGCCAGTGCAAACAGCCGCCGGCGGATCAGCACGGTGGAAAGCGCGCTCACCACAATCGAACAGGATGTGCCGATGCTGACTTCAGAAATACGTGCCTGCGCGAAGTACCGAACGGTATGCATTCCATGCTCAATCCCGTCCATACTCACCATGGTGAAGGTAATCCCCATAAACAACCAGGCATAGCCGTGTCGGGTGGTCAGCGCGAGGTAGAGGCACACGGTGGCCACCAGACCGAATACCAGGCTGCTGTACAGCGTTCCGCGGCTGCCCACCGCCATAAATTCGGCCAGCAGCGACCCGGAAATGGTGCCCATGACCCGCAGCATTCCGCGTTCAAGGCTGATCCAGACATGCGAGCGCATCACCATATAACCGCTGAATGCCGCCCAACCAACATGTGGAAGCTGAAGCTGATGAGCCATAAAAATAGCGCAGAATACGGAGATCACCGCCTCGCCGCTATCAATCACTCGGGCTTTATTTCTCGCCCCGTCAACCAGTTCCTGAAACAGTAAACCCGGCACGGTTTTTAACTGCGCGAATGAATTTAAAATAGTCATGATAATGGGTATTCTGTTTTATTAATTTGTTAAGCAATATGAGTCTTGCTTATAAAATAGAGAACAATTGATGCGTATTTAACCAGCCAGAAGTCAGATCAGAAATAACCATCAGCACTGCTGTCGCCAACGCGCCCCTCCATACCGAAAAAAAGAAAACCCGTGCAACCTTGCGCGATAAAAAAGTATATTCCTGAAGCTCGGGATGAGATATTCACTTTTCCGATGAGAAGTTATATATAAAATATATATACCCGTTATACTTCACGTCGCCTGGGTGTTGGCTGCACTCGTTATTCGGCTCATCTATGAGCTTCCCTCTTATCAGGGTCGCTGCCATTTATTGACCATGATTCAGTGTGTTAGAGGAAATAATGGAACTCAGACATCTCAGGTACTTTCTCGCGATAGTCAATGCTAAAAGCTTTACCCACGCCGCAGAAACCCTGGGCATTGGTCAACCGCCCCTCAGTATGCAGATCCGCGATCTGGAAAAAGAGGTCGGAACCGAGCTTTTTCACCGGGTTGCCCGCGGGGTCGAACTGACCCCGGCCGGCAATGAGTTCTACCTGGTGGTAAAAGCGATTCCCGAACTGGTAGAAACCGCCAAAACCGCGGCACTCAAGGCCTCACGCGGTGAGTCCGGGATACTCAAAGTCGGTTTCACCACCTCGTCGGTATTTAATCGGGCGGTTACCCAGTCCGTAAAAACCTTCAGCAAGAAATATCCGTCGCTCGAAATGCAGTTCGAAGAGACCCACACCAATATGCTGATCAACAGCGTCAACAATGGCACGCTGGACGTGGCTTTCGTCAGAACCGAGCACCTTGCCGAAACCGCGTTGCGCCTGCAGGTGATCCTGCACGAACCGTTGGTGGTGGCCTTACCGATGGATCATCCCCTGGCACAACGCAGTGAGATTTCGTTGCATGAAATCGCCGCAGAACCGCTGATTATGTGCCCGCAGGAACGCAGCCGCTTTTTACACAACACCATCCGCCGCATCTCGGATGAGGAAGGCGTCACCCTCACCTACAAGCGCACCACCCCAACGGTGGCCTCGATTATCAACCTGGTATCGGCGGGGCTTGGGATTTCAATCGTCCCTTCTTCACTGGAAAATAACGCCAGCGCCGGAATTGATGTCGCCTTTGTGAAAATTAACCATAAAAATGCCAACGTGCCGCTGTCGATCATCAGTCGGGTTAATGAGCGTTCGCCCGCGGTAAACCATTTCTTAAAAATGTTCGTTTAAACCACCTACATTAAAGGCGACGCGTGGCTGCTCAGAGATATTTTTGTTTGATTTTTATACGCAGACACTCGCAGGTTACGCTCTGTTTTTTCACGTCATCGGGGGTTAACAGCGAAGGCCGCCAGCTGCCCCGCTGACACTGACAGTAGACTCTGCCGCTGCTCAAGACCGCGTAACGTTTACTGCCGGCGTAGATATTTGCCTCAAGGGTTTGGTGGACATCATCCCGCGTCAGATCGTCACGCCTGGCCACCAGCGCGTTCACATTAAAGGTCTTGAGTAGTTCCTCATTGAGCCCAAATCGCAGAGCGGTGTTGCGCAGCGATGCCTCCAGCTCCAGAGCAAACACATTGAATATACGGTCGGGCATATTATCCAGCATCCAGCTAAAGGCCGCAGAGGCTTCCGGAGTCAACATTAACGATTTCATCATTACCTTAAATAAACGTCCCGGCAACCGGATCGGCTAACCACACGCACCAGGCCATTACAATAAATATAAATGCAAAGATACAAGGGGCTAATTTCCCCTCTCCCAATAACCATGTGAATAATTTGCACAATGTGAGCCAGCCGAATCCACTCACAATCAATAAACAAAGAGGCATTTAACGTTATCACAACCTTTCAACAGCGCACGCACATTTGCGAATTTCATTTAACGCATACAACATTTAAAAACAGTCACGCCGCCCAACGATTTTTATATTGATAAGTGGGTTATGCAGAATACATTTCGGACTGCATTCGTGGTGGTAAGCATGGCGTTCGAATAGTGCAGATAGTAATTGTGGTAACGCCGGTGAGCTATAGACTGCAAACAGCAATATCCATCTATTTTTTATATGGGACGCTGGTAATAAATTCTCATTGATGGTGATTTTATTCACAGGCCACGCGACGTTGCTGCCATCAACGCCACGTCGGGAGGCAACGTTCACTATTACCGCGGAATTTCGACCCGGGGCTGAAGCTGATAGACCCACGCAGTCACCTGCTCGTTTGACGTCGTGGTCACCGTCACCTCAACGCGGTCGTAGCCCGCTTCAAACTCATCAAGCATCGGCCAGTGCGCCGGGAGCTTATCAGAAACAAACAGATAGCCGTCGACGGGTGGGCCGTCAGGATCGAGCACAATGCCGGGGAAATCCGCCGCCTCTCCCCACCCGCGCGCGTAAAAGGTCCCCTTCACCTGGCCCGGCAGCCATTCTCCGCCGATATTGTCCAGAATAAAGGCATTCTCATGACCCGGACGCAGGGTCCCGTAGACAAATAAACGTTCCATGATCCCTCTTCACCACAACCATCAATGCCGCAAGCGGCCGGAAAAAAACCAAAATACGGGGGAAGTGAGCGCTTAGCAAGGCACTCTGTCGCTCACCCGTCACGATCGCCAACAGGTAGCGGAGTTTCAGCTGGCAACAAAAAATTTTTCTGCCCCGCCGTATGGTCTCTTTCCCTGAAAATTCAGCCACTTTAGCCTCGCACGGTGGCAAACGCTTTACGCGCCGGGTTGCCGATTCGTCATTCCTGGCGTATGCCTGGTGTGTCTTGTATACCCTCAACCTCACTCTCCATCCTGTCAGGAGGCTTTACATGAGCAAACTTGGGATTAATGGCTTTGGTCGTATTGGACGTCTGGTATTACGCCGTTTGCTGGAAGTTGACAGCCCGCTGGAGGTGGTGGCGATCAACGATCTCACCTCGCCGAAAGTGCTGGCCTATTTGTTAAAGCATGATTCGAACTACGGCCCGTTCCCGTGGAGCGTTGATTTTACGGATAACGCGCTGATTGTGAACGGAAAAACCATCAATGTCTATGCGGAAAAAGAGGCCAAAAATATTCCGTGGAAAACGGTGGGCGCAGAGCTGATTGTCGAATGCACCGGCTTCTACACCTCGACCGAAAAAGCCCAGGCTCACCTCGATGCGGGTGCCAAAAAAGTATTGATCTCCGCCCCGGCCGGCGACATGAAAACCATCGTCTTTAACGTCAACGACGACACCATGACCGCCGATGACACCATTATTTCCGTCGCCTCCTGCACCACCAACTGCCTGGCGCCGATGGCTAAAGTGCTCCACGATGCCTTCGGTATCAAGCTCGGCACCATGACCACGATCCACGCCTATACCGGAACCCAGTCTCTGGTGGATGGCCCGCGCGGCAAGGATTTACGCGCCTCACGCGCGGCGGCGGAAAACATCATTCCGCACACCACCGGGGCGGCAAAAGCGATTGGCCTGGTGATCCCGGCGCTCAGCGGCAAGCTCAAGGGCCACGCCCAGCGCGTGCCGACCAAAACCGGCTCGGTCACTGAACTGGTCTCCATCCTTGAGAAAAAAGTCACAGCCGAGGAGGTCAATCAGGCCATGAAGCAGGCGGCAGAGAACAACGACGCTTTCGGCTACACCGAAGAAGAGATTGTCTCGTCCGATATTATCGGCAGCCATTTCGGCTCGATTTATGATGCCACCCAGCTTGAAATCGCCGAAGCCGGCGACGTCCAGCTGGTCAAAACCGTTGCCTGGTACGATAACGAATATGGTTTTGTCACTCAGTTGATTCGCGTGCTGGATAAATTTGCCCGCTAGCAGTGCCCTGAAAGCAAAAAGCGGATAGCCCGGCTATCCGCTTTTATTTCCCCACCCCACAACGCTTACGATTGCAGGTAGACCACCTGAGTTTGCAGGTATTCATTCAGGCCATGACGCCCGTCGGCACCACCGATCCCCGATTTACGCCAGCCCGCATGGAAGCCCTGCATCGCTTCAAAGTTTTCGCGGTTGATGTAGGTTTCGCCGAATTTCAGCCCTTTTATCGCTTTCATGGCGACGCTCAGATCGCGGGTATAGATAGATGAGGTCAGGCCATAATCACTGTCATTGGCCATAGCCAGCGCCTCTTCCAGAGTGTCAAACGCCACCACCGGCAGCACCGGGCCAAAGGTCTCTTCGTGAATAATGTCCATCTCCTGGCGCACATCCAGCAGCAGAGTCGGCGGATAGAAGTAGCCTTGCCCCGCCACCGCTTTGCCGCCCAGCGCCAGACGCGCGCCCTGAGAGAGCGCTTTCGCCACTTTTTGCTCGACGCGCTCCAGCGCGGCGGCATTGATCAGTGGTCCCATCGCGATATCGCTGCGCACGCTCGGGTCGCCAAACGCCACCGCTTTGAGCGCCTCGCCCAGACGATTGACGAAACGATCGTAAATACCCTTTTGCACATACACTCGTTCAACGCAGTTGCACACCTGCCCGCTGTTGATCACCCGCGAATCGACCACCGCTTTTACCGCCAGCTCGAGGTCGGCGTCATCCATCACGATAGCAGGGGCTTTACCGCCCAGCTCAAGGCACACTTTGGTGATATTTTTGGCCGCCGCGGCCATGATTTTTTCGCCGGCACCGACGCTGCCGGTCATGCTGACCATCGCCACTTTCGGGTTGGCCGCCAGCTCCTGGCCAACAGTTTCCCCGCGGCCCAGCACCAGATTAAAGACCCCTTTCGGCAGGCCAATTCGATCGACGATCTGTGCAAAGGCGATGGCGTTATTGGGGGTAAATTCGCTTGGTTTAATGACGATGGTGTTACCGGTAATCAGCGCCGGCGCCAGCTTGCGGGCAATCAGGAAAAACGGGAAGTTCCACGGCAAAATTCCGGTGGTGACCCCCAATGCGCGCTTGAATACGAGGATATTCTCGCCCGGACGGTCGCTCTGGATGATTTCACCTTCATAGCGGCGCGCCCACTCGGCCATATATTCAAGGTAATCAGCGGTAAACGCCACTTCCACCGCCGCCAGCTGCTGGATTTTGCCCCCTTCCGCGACGATCAGCCCGGCAATCTCGTCGGCGCGTTCACGGATCCCGGCAGCAATTTTGCGCAACCAGCCCGCACGTTCAATCGCCGGCAGCGCTTCCCAGGCCGGCTGTGCTCGCTCAGCGGCGTCAATCGCTCTGCGCGCATCGTCAGCCGTGCCGTCAGGGATGCGCGAAAGCAGCGTTTCGGTCGCCGGGTTGTGCACATCGATCCAGCCGTCACCGCTCCCGGCAACAAACTGACCATCAATATACATCTGATGCTGAACGGGTGCTGTCATGGCCTGCTCCTGTAGATTTAGTGTTTTTAACAAGTAATTGTTTTGTTAAAAATCTATCCACGAAGCGTGATAAACCCAGCATCTGTACGCGATTTTGTGAATCAGTTCATGAAAAAGGCCGGTCACCACGGCCATAAAATTACATTCTGGTAACAAGAACTGCCCGTTTGCGACAAAACGCTCGCAAACGGGCAGTCATTACGCCAGCGTGCGCGCTTGCAGAGCTTCAGTCAGCAGACTGTCTGCCCGCAGACGTTCCCAGGCGGCCAGAATGTGCGCCGGGATATCGACATGAACGATAAAGCTTTTACCACGCGGGCCATAGCCTTGCGGGTTATCCTGCAGACGCGGCAGTTCCCCAAGAATCAACGACAGATAGCGCCCGACGGGCCACACGCCATCAGTCTCGTGGCTAAACGCGACCCCTTGTGTAGTGTTGCGCAGACACGGCGTAAACCCCGGCGTGCTGAACCACCGCGGTGCCGCCTCTACGTCTTGCCAGATGCGGGCAAACGTCGCCATGGTACGTCGCTGCATGGTCGGATCCTGAATCACCACGCCGCAACGAGGCTTCATACCACGTGCATCAAGGGTCTGACGGGTAAATAGCGCGTTCTCACCGCAGTTGGTTGAGCGGTCCTCGACCACCAGTTGTTCCCGTGGAATGTTCCAGAACTGATGCGCGATATCGGCAAGGATATGCGCTTCCGGACGACCGTCTACCGGCAGTTCGCGATAGCGCGGATCCTGCTGTACCGCGTGATAGAGGAAGGATGTTGAATGGCCGATCCCCCCGCTAATCAGCAGCGACGCCCCACTCTGTACCGCTAAGAGACAGGCGGTATCAATCGTTGGGATCACCGCATTACCCGCGAGAACCACCACATCAACAGCGGGCTGCGGTTGCTGCACGCTGAAATCGTCCAGCGCCAACCATTGTCCCACAAGGTTAGCCGCCGCGAGTGTCTCTTCCGCGAGAGTTGGAAATTGCTCTGTCATACTCACTCCTTTTTATGACTACTTATTGGGTCACGACGTGTTACCACATCATAAACCCTGCCTGGGGCCATCGGTGTATTGACGGCAATGTGTAACAAAAAAGAAATAACAAGAAACATCTAAAAATCATCGGGTTGCACCTGAATAATTCACCATAATAACGCCAGTAATTAGCGTAAATGCGCACAATACAGAGCAAACACCGTGTGATATAGGGCATAAAACCGCTGTTTTCACTCAATTAACTCATCTGATGACTTGCCAAAAATAACACCCCACCCTAAGTTGCTTAACAATTACACAACCTTTCCTTGTGCCAGGTTGCACCCAAATCACCACAGGTGCTACCTGGAACGTTATGACCATGGCGGAGTCGAGTGAATAATGACAATACACGATAGTAGTACCACATCCATCCTCAAGAAAAACAAGAAGGTGCTGATTGCCAGCCTCACGGGTAGCGCCATTGAATGGTTCGACTATTTTCTCTATGGCACCGCCGCAGCGCTGGTGTTCAATAAGATTTTCTTTCCGATGGTCGACCCGGTCATCGGGTTGATTCTCTCATGGCTCTCATTCTCATTAACCTTCTTTATTCGCCCTATCGGAGGGGTGCTTTTCGCCCACATTGGAGACCGGATTGGGCGTAAAAAAACGCTGGTACTGACTCTGTCATTGATGGGCGGCGCGACGGTGGCCATCGGACTGCTGCCCACCTATGAGATGATTGGCCTGTGGGCGCCGGCGCTGCTGATTACCCTGCGTATCGTCCAGGGGATGGGTATCGGCGGTGAATGGGGCGGCGCGTTGCTGCTGGCCTACGAATACGCGCCGGAAAAGCGCAAAGGCTTTTTCGGTAGTATTCCGCAAGCCGGTGTCACCATCGGTATGCTGATGGCGACCTTTATCGTTTCTCTGATGACGCTGTTTAGCGAAGAGCAGTTCCTCTCCTGGGGTTGGCGCATTCCGTTTCTGTTAAGTTCAGTGCTGGTGCTGCTGGGCCTGTGGATCCGTAAAGATATTGATGAAACACCAGCCTTTAAACAGGTCAAAAAATCAGGTCAGGTGGCGAAAGCGCCGCTGCGCGATACTCTTAAGTTCCACTGGCGTGAAGTACTCATTGCTGCCGGTCTGAAAGTCGTCGAAACCGCCCCGTTCTATATCTTCTCCACCTTTATTGTCAGCTATGCCACCAACACCCTGACCTACCAAAAATCCCAGGCGCTGGAGGCCGTGACCCTTGGCGCGCTGGTCGCAACGGTGATGATCCCGCTGATGGGGCTGCTTTCCGATAAGATTGGCCGTCAGAAAATGTATTCCGTCAGCGTGTTCCTGCTCGGGTTATTTATTGTTCCGTGGTTCCTGCTGCTGGATACCCAAACCACCTGGGGCATTGTGATAGCCACGGTGATTGCTTTCGGCGTGCTGTGGGCGCCGGTGACCGCGGTTCTGGGAACCCTGTGTTCAGAAATTTTTAGTGCCAATGTACGTTACACCGGGATTACGCTGGGCTATCAGCTTGGCGCAGCGCTGGCGGGCGGTACGGCTCCGCTGATTGCTACCGGACTGCTGGCAAAATATGACGGCGACTGGGTGCCGGTGGCGTGGTATCTGAGCGGGACGGTGGTGATTTCGCTGATCGCTATCTTCTGCGCCAGTCGTCTGAAGCAGACCCCGGCTACTCCGGTTGCCCAGGCCGGTCAGCTGTAACAATGGCAATAACACACTATCAATGAATCAAAGAAACGCCGGCAACAGTCCCTCTGTTGCCGGCGTTGTGCTACGCGTTAAGCCTCTCAAGCTGGCGTTGCCCTTCCCGCTTATGCTTGATCTTCCAGCACAGCCACAGCGCGATAAACCACAGCGGCGTCGCCAGCAACGCTTTCAGCGTGTCCGGGTCGAAAATCATGATGAAGATGGCGAAGGCGAAAAACAGCAGGCTCACCCAGCTCATCACCACGCCCGCCGGCATCTTAAAGGTCGACTGCTGATGCAGATCCGGGCGCTTATGGCGATATACCAGATAGGCCACCAGAATCATCCCCCAACTGAACACCACCATAATCGCCGCCAGCGTCGACACAATGGTGAACAGGGTCATCACGTTCGGCACCAGGAACAGCAGCAGCGTACCGCTGAGCATGCAGAAGCAGGAGAACAGCAGGCTGCGCACCGGGATCCGCGTGGAGCGAGACAGAATGCGGAACTGGCCATGGGCATGTTTTTCCACCGAAAGACCGTACAGCATACGGGTGCTGGAGTAGACCCCGCTGTTGGCCGACGACATCGCCGAGGTCAGCGCCACAAAGTTGATTACCGCCGCCGCTGCCGGCAGTCCGGCGTTGGCAAACAGCGTCACGAAGGGGCTGGCATCCGGCGAAACGCCCGGCCAGGAGGCCACCGCAATAATCACCACCATCGACAGCAGATAAAAAATGATAATACGCAGCGGCAGCGCGTTGATCGCCTTCGGTAAAATCTTCTGCGGATCGCGGGTTTCGGCGGTCATGGTGCCGAGCAGTTCAATCCCGGTGAAGGAGAAAATGGCTATCTGGAAACCGGCAAAGAACCCGGTGATGCCGTGCGGCATAAACACAGCCGGGTCGGTGATATGGTGCAGCGAGGCTTTCACACCGTCGGGCGAGGTCCAGCCAATGACAATCATCCACGCCCCGGTGATGATCAGCGCAATAATCGTAATCACCTTGATCAGAGCAAACCAAAACTCGGCCTCGCCAAACATTTTCACCGACAGCAGATTAAACAGGAACAGGATCCCAAGGGTACTGAGCGCCGGCATCCAGGCCGACATCTCGGGAAACCAGTACTGCATGTAGCTGCCGCAAACCACCACGTCGGCGATACAGGTCACTACCCAGCTCAGCCAGTAGGTCCAGCCCAGATAGAAGCTGGCCTGCGGGCCGAGATACTCGCCGACGAAATCGGCGAAGGAGCGATAGTCCAGCCGGGTCAGCAATACCTCGCCCATGGCCCGCATCACCATATAGGTAAAGAAGCCCACCAGCACATAGATGACGAGAATCGAGGTCCCCGCCACGGCAATATTTCTTCCCGCCCCCATAAACAGGCCGGTCCCGATAGCCCCGCCCAGCGCAATCATCTGAATGTGCCGGGCGCCAAGGCCGCGTTTGAGCTGCGACGGGCGCTCCCCCTCGATGGCAGACGTGGTCTGCCCCTCGCGTTGATGTTGAGTCATGTCGATTCCTTCAGGCAGGCAAAGAAAGGCATGGCGCGGCAGACTTCAGTAACAACCCGGCACGTTGACCGGTCGCCACTCCCGCATTCGGAAATAAGATGTACGGCGCGTGAGCCTGAACCACCCACGTTTTTTCCGGCTGGCGGGCAATCTCATACCCGGCGGGCAGCGCGGTGAAGTTTTCAATTTTCGGATCCAGGTTGAGCGTGAAATCGCGATCGCTCTTGATGATGCTCTCCTGCACCAGAAAATAATCCGCCGGTGCTTTCGCCCTCGCGGGGAGCGGCGCATCGGCAATCAACGCGCGGATCGCCGCCTCGGTTGCGGCGAACAGCGAGAGGTCGTTCTCGCCGAACGGCATGACCTTACCCAACTCCAGGGTGGCGCTTTGCGCGCCAAATGCTTCGCTGGTGTAGTGGGTAAAGGTGCCTCCCGGTTCAGTGTGGCGCACGATGGCATCCATCCCGCTGGCCTGCAACAGCTGGTAAAAATCAGCGCTGTAGTCGCCGTCGTGGGCCGGAAGCAGTGCGAACTGCCGGTAGCGCGAGCCGCGAATGGCGGTATGCAAATCCAGATGCCGGCGCGTAACCGCGCCATGGCGATCTGCCGTGCTAAAAAAGGCCTCCACGACGGTTTCCAGTTCCTGCGCGCGCCGCGACTCGTTGCCCGGTGCCACGGCCCGATGTCGCCCGCCAAACAGGCGGTTCAGGTCGTTATGCCAGTAGCGACGGCTGGCGCGAATCGCAGGCAGGTTACCGAAGATCAGCAGCAGCGCATGCTGTAGCGGCTGCTGGCCCTCGCTCAGACCGTGCATTACCTGTAACAGGATCTCAATCGGCGCGGTTTCGTTACCATGGATCCCCGCCGACACCACGGTGGCCTGGCTCCACGGCTTCACCGGCAGCAACTGAAGCACGCCATCCGCCAGCCAGCGCGCTTCGATATCCGGTGGAAACGGCCAGCTCGACAGGCGGCAGTGACGTAAATCGTTTACCCACATTTCCATTGCAGGCCCCTTAGCGCTGGAAGTCATAGACCGACCCCAGACCTAAAATTTGCGTCAGTTCATCAAGGGCCTGGTACACCTCGCCCAACAACTGCGGATCGCCAAGGTCCCGGGCATGGAGCCGGTCGCGGTAGTGTTTTTCCACCCAACGGGTCAGCTGCTGGTAACGCTCATCATTCATCAGGCTCTGGGGGTTGACCGTCGCCAGTTCGCGATGATTGAGCACCACCCGCAGTCGCAGACACGCCGGGCCACCGCCGTTACGCATACTTTCGCGCAGGTCGAATACCGCGACTTCATTAATGGGTGACGCACTATCGCTAACCAGCTCAGTCAGATACTGCCAGACGTTACTGCGCTGGCGGCACTCTTCCGGCACCACGATCAACATTTTGCCGTCCGCCTTACTGAGCAGCTGGCTATTGAACAGGTAGGAGGCCACGGTATCGTCGAGGCTGACCTGCGCCTGCGGCACTTCAACACTGGTAAACGGAATATCCAGCTGCGCCGTTTTTTCCCGCAGTTGATCCAGCACGGCCTGCTGATTTAAAAAAGCGTGCTGATGGTGGAACAGCACGTGACGGTTGCTGACCGCAATCACGTCGTTATGGAACACCCCGCGGTCGATGGCCGCCGGGTCCTGCTGGGCAAAAACGGTATAGTCCGGGTTCAGCTGGTGCAGCCGGGCGATGGCCTGACTGGCCTCCAGGGTCTGACGGGCCGGGTATTTCCCCGGGGCCACGCCGCCGCTGGCGCGCTTACCGTAGACGAAAAACTGTACGCCCTGACGGTCATAGTCGCGGCAAAAACGGTTGTGGTTTGCCGCCCCTTCATCACCGAGATACTCATGTTGCGGCAGCGCCGCGTGGTGGCTGAAGCAAGCCTCATCGGCAAAAGTGGCACGCAGAATGGCCGCGGTAGTCGGTGCTTCCTGCGAGCGATGCAGTTTGTTGTTCAGGTTGGCGACCGTAAAATGCAGCTTGCCGTCGGCGCTGTCGGCGGAAGGCGATACCGTCGCGGCGTTGGCGGTCCACATCGATGACGCAGAGCTAAACGCCGACAGCAACTGCGGCGCTTGTGCCGCAGCGCTCTGGATAACCTCGGCGTCGCTGCCCTGGAAACCCAGACCCCGCAGCGCGGTCATATTCGGTCGCGGCTGTGGCGGTAAAATCCCCTGAATAAAGCCCTTATCCGCCAGGGTTTTCATTTTAAACAGCCCTTGCAACGCGGCTTTCTTCGGGTTCGACTCCCCGTCGCGGTTGTTTTGCGAGGCTTCATTACCGACCGACAGTCCGGCGTAGTGGTGCGTTGGCCCGACCAGGCCATCAAAATTAGCTTCAAAACCAGACATAGTGTCCTCTCAGGATCCGTTATCAGAATGGCAGGCCAGGCGACGTGGTCGCCGGTAGCGTCAGCGTGTCACTGACCAACGAGGCCATCGGCCAGGCGCAGTAATCGGCGGCATACCACGCCGAGGCACGATGGTTACCCGAGGCGCCCACGCCGCCAAACGGCGCTTTACTGGAGGCGCCGGTTAGCGGCTTGTTCCAGTTGACGATCCCGGCCCGCGCCTCATCAGCAAAACGCTCAAACAGCGCCGGGTCGGCTGAGATCAGCCCCGCCGCCAGCCCGTATCGGGTGGCGTTGGCAATGCGTATCGCCTCATCAAACGCGTCGTAGCGGATAACGGTCAGCAGTGGACCGAAGTACTCTTCATCAGGAACATCAATCCCGGTGACGTCGATAATGCCCGGCGTTAATACCGTCGATTGCGGGTCAGGTTGCTGCATGCGCAGCAACACCGTTGCCCCTAGTCCGGCCAGCTTGTCCTGCGCCGCCAGCATCCCCTGCGCCGCCGTCAGCGAGATCACCCCGCCCATAAACGGCTGCGGCTCGGCATCCCATTTGCCAGCCCGGATACGGGCGCTGGCCTCAACCAACCGCTGTAGCAGCGCATCGCCTTCGGCATTCCGTGGGATCAGCAACCGGCGCGCGCAGGTGCAGCGCTGCCCGGCAGAGATAAAGGCCGACTGAATAATCACATGCAGCGCCGCGTCGCTGTCAGCCACGTCAGCGACGATCAGCGCGTTATTGCCGCCCATCTCCAGCGCCAGCATTTTCTCCGGCTGGCCGCCGAGGTAGCGGTGGAAATGGAACCCAACCGAAGCGCTACCGGTAAACAGCACGCCGTCGATATCGCGGTTTTCCAGCAGCGCCTGGCCAGTCTCTTTGCCACCCTGAATCAGGTTGATCACCCCGTCCGGGATCCCGGCCTGCTGCCACAGTTGCACCGTCAGCTCTGCGGTAGCCGGTGTCAGCTCGCTCGGCTTGAAGACCACGGTATTGCCAGCAATCAGCGCCGGAATAATGTGACCGTTCGGCAGATGGCCGGGGAAGTTATAGGGGCCAAACACCGCCATCACGCCGTGCGGCTTATGGCGCAGCAGCGCTTTGCCGTCCGGCATCACCGTTTCGCGCTGGCCGGTACGTTCGTGGTAGGCCTCAATCGAGATCGCGGCTTTGCCGATCATCGCCTGCACTTCGGTGCGGGTTTCCCACAGCGGTTTGCTGGTTTCACGGGAAATCAACGTCGCCAGCCGCTCTTTTTCGCTCTCCAGCAGTGCCGCAAAGCGCTGAACACAGGCAATACGTTCGGTCACTGGTCGGTGGGACCAGGCGTAAAAGGCACCACGAGCGGCGCTGCAGGCGGCCTGAACATCCGCCGCACCCGCGCTGGCGGCCTGCCATAACAGCGACTGGTCTTCTGGCGCCAGTTTCGTCAGCAGCGCGCCGGCGCCCTGCAACCATTGTCCTGCGATAAACTGTGCATTTAGCGCCATGATGTTCTTGCCTCCGGGTGTAAAGTCACCGCATGGACCCGCTCGGAATCATTGACCGCCAGCGCATCCAGCATCGATTGGTTAAGTTCAGGTTGGTCTTCCGGCGATAGCAGCACCGCGCGGAACTGGGCAAACTGGTTATTGGCGACAATCAGCGGCGACGATCCCGAAGCCTTCAGCTGCATCGCCGGGATAAACTGGCTCTCGCTGACGGCTCTGATGGCGTCGGTTTCCGCCTCCAGCACCGGGCCGGCATCGAAAATATCCACCGAACCACGCCAACTGAATCCCTCTTTCTCCAGAATCGCCCGCGCTGGCGAGGTGTTAGCATGCACCTCGCCAATCACCGCCCGGGCGTTTTCAGGCAGCAGCGACACATAGATCGGGTACGCCGGCATCAATTCGGCAATAAAGGTCTTCATGCCGGTGCCGGTCAGACGATCGGCGTCGGCGAACGGAATGTCGAAAAAGTGGTGCCCCAGCGCGTCCCAGAAAGGCGAATTGCCCTGCTCGTCGCTGCGTCCGCGCAGCTCAGCAAACAGATGAGGCGAAAACAGTTCGCGGAAGGCGGCGATAAATAAGAAGCGTGCCTTTGACAGAAACAGCCCATTGCGGTTTTTCTGATATTCCGGGTCGAGGAACAACGTACACAGCTCGCTGTGGCCGGTATGGTCATAGCTAAGGTTGAGCAGTTCCTGGTTTTTATAGACTCCCAGTTCTTTCGAGGCACGGACGGTACGCTGCAGGCGGAAATTGTAAAATGGCTCATCCAGCCCCACCGCCACTTCGATAGCGCTGACCCCCACCACCCGCCCAACGAGGGTATCTTCCAGCACAAATAGAAAGCCCTGCTGGCCGCGCGACAGCTTGCCGTCAAAAGTTTCCACGCTGCGCTGGATCCGTGCGGCCAGGCGCACGGGATCGTTGGGTAACGAGGTCATACCGACACCCGCCCGCGATGCGAGGCGGATAATATCGTCGAGATCATTTTCCCGAACGGGACGAAATAGCATCATAAACCGTCTCCCGGATCAGGCCGTCAGGCGGGCGACGGCGCGCTCAAGGCGCACAAAAGCCTCCTCAATATCCGCCAGCGGAATATTGAGCGCCGGTGCAAAGCGCAGCACGTCCGGCCCGGCGATCAGCGCAATCAGTCCCTCTTCCGCCGCGAGGTTGGTCAGCGTTTTGGCCTGACCGCGCAGGTGGCTGGCAAGCTCAGCACCAATCAACAGCCCCATCCCGCGTACCGCGCTGAAGAGGTCGTAGCGCGTATTCAGCGCGTTCAGCTTTTCAACGATAAGATCGTGACGAACCTTAACCCCGGCCAGCAGTTCGCCATCCATCTGCGCCAGCACGCCATTGGCGACCGTGGCCGCCAGCGGGTTACCGCCAAAGGTGGTGCCGTGGGTGCCCGGCTGGAAAACCTGCGCCCACGCCTCTTTGGTCAGCATCGCGCCAATCGGGAAGCCGCCGCCAAGCCCTTTCGCGCTGGTGAGGATATCCGGGATCACGTTGTAGTGCTGGTAGGCATAGAGCGACCCGGTACGTCCGGCGCCGGTCTGTACCTCATCAAAAATCAGCGTGACGTCGTGCTGGTCGCACAGCTCGCGCAGCGCCTGCAGGAACGCCGGATCAGCCGGTCTCACACCGCCTTCCCCGATAATCGGCTCCACAATCACCGCGCAGGTGCGGTCCGAGATCGCGGCTTTCACGGCGGCAATATCGTTATACGGCAGATGGGTAATGTCCTGCGGCAGCGGCGCGTAATCGCAGGAGTATTTTGGCTGGCCGCCGACCGTCACGGTAAACAGCGTGCGGCCGTGGAAGGCATTCTGGAAGGCGATGATTTCGCTTTTATCGGCACCAAACTTATCGTGGGCATATTTACGCGCCAGCTTCAGCGCCGCTTCGTTGGCTTCCGCCCCGGAATTACAAAAGAACACTTTGTCGGCAAAAGTGGACTCCACCAGCGTTTTGGCCAGCTGCAGTACCGGCTCGTTGGTGTAGCCGTTGCCGATGTGCCACAGATTATCGAGCTGCGACTTCAGCGCCGCCACCAGCGCCGGGTTAGCATGACCGAGTGAGTTCACGGCAATCCCGCCCGCCAAATCGATATAGTCTTTCCCCTGCTGATCCCAGACGGTTGAACCCGCCGCCCTCACCGGAATAAAGGGGGCCGGGGCAAAACAGGGCACCATATACGCATTAAAATCTTCACGAGTCATACAGCCTGACATAGCAATTCTCCGGAACGATGACTGGCCTGATTTTATTTGCCAGTCAGGGGTGGTCGACATTAACAATTCCCCGGCCCTGATTTGATGACGAGCGCGCCCGTTACGATGAATGTTAATTCACCGCAATCAAATAAAGCCTTTTTATATTTGTGGGTATTTGTTAATTCACAGTTAATACCTTGTGTGTTGCGTGCTCTCATGCTGGACCGGGATACACAATAAAGTCAATACACCCACTCGCATTTTATTCACTTTTTGATAGCTATCAAGATAATGATAAATATGGAAAAATTATTTATCTATTCACTTAACTGCATAAAATATGAATATTAATGCACGATATAGTGGTGCTTTTCCGTGCTTATTTATGCAATCAAAAAACCAAAATTCTAACAAAAATGTAAAATTCGCAACGGCGGTCAAATACCGGTTTATAAAATTGGTGATAAGATTCGATACACAGAGTTTACTGCTGTGTACCTTATTGAAGTATGACGGGTATGAACATTCCACGGTTTCACACGACATATACCCAAAATCATTCGGGTTGCCTGTAGGCGGCAAAGCCGTAAATCCCCAGGAGCTTACTCAAGTAAGTGACTGGGGTGAGCGGGTGCAGCCAACACCCAGGCAACCTGAAGGATGAAGGGTATAAATAACACTAAGAACAGGATTCTTATGGAAAAGTTATCTTACGCATCTGAAAGTACTACATCTCCATGGACAACCTACCTGCGCCAAATCGACCGCGTCGCGCCTTACCTGGGCGATCTCGCCTACTGGGTTGAAACTCTGCGCCACCCAAAACGCGCGCTGATCGTCGATATCCCGGTGCAGATGGATGATGGCTCCATCCGCCATTTCGAAGGCTACCGCGTACAGCACAATCTATCGCGTGGACCGGGTAAAGGTGGTGTTCGCTACCATCCAGATGTAGACCTGAATGAAGTGATGGCACTTTCTGCCTGGATGACCATCAAGTGTGCCGCAGTCAATATTCCATATGGCGGAGCCAAAGGCGGCGTGCGCGTTGACCCGTTCAGCCTGTCCGAAGGCGAGCTGGAACGCCTGACCCGCCGCTATACCAGTGAGATCGGTTTGATTATCGGGCCGCAGAAAGATATCCCGGCTCCGGACGTCGGCACCAACGGTAAAGTGATGGCGTGGATGATGGATACCTACTCCATGAACCATGGCACCACGATTACCGGCGTGGTCACCGGCAAGCCGATTCACCTCGGCGGCTCCCTGGGTCGTGAAAAAGCCACCGGCCGCGGCGTCTTTATTACCGGCCGCGAAGTAGCCGGTCGTTTCGGCATTGAAATCGAAGGCGCAAAAGTCGCGCTGCAGGGCTTCGGTAACGTCGGTAGCGAAGCCGCCCGTCTGTTTGCTGGCGTCGGCGCGCGTATCGTGGTGATTCAGGACCACACCGCCACCCTGTATAATGAAGGCGGCATTGATATGGCGGCCCTGACCGCATGGCAGGCCGAGAAGAAACAGATTGCCGGATTCCCGGGCGCCCGTGAAATCGATAAAGATGATTTCTGGACCACCCAGATGGATATTCTGATCCCGGCCGCACTGGAAGGCCAAATCACCCGCGAACGTGCCGAGAAGCTGACCTGTAAACTGGTGCTGGAAGGGGCAAACGGCCCGACCTATCCGGAAGCGGATGATGTGCTGGCCGAGCGCGGCGTGGTTGTGGTGCCGGACGTTATCTGTAACGCCGGCGGCGTAACCGTCAGCTACTTCGAATGGGTGCAGGACATGGCGAGCTTCTTCTGGAGCGAAGAAGAGATCAACGCCAAAATGGACCGTATCATGACCGATGCGACCATCCACGTGTGCGAAAAAGCGTCTGAAAAAGAGTGTTCTCTGCGTACGGCGGCCTATATTGTGGCCTGTGAGCGCATCCTGATGGCGCGTAAAGATCGCGGTATCTATCCGGGTTAAGTTCTCCCGTTGATCAATGCCCGGGCCATGGCCCGGGCTTTTTTTTGCCCCCTGTCATTGTGTATTCCTACCGCTAAGCGCACACAGCGTTAACCATTTTTTAGCATCACCCTTGAATTTCGCTTTCTATCAGGAATAGAATCGTTAGAGCTCTAATGATTTTACGATAACCTGATATCAAGAAACTATGGATAACCGGCAGCTTACCTTCTCCCACCTCCTGTATCTCACGGCCCACCACTGGCGACTGGCGGTCAATCGTCGCTTAAAAGACCTCGGTATGAGCCAGGCGAGCTGGGTCGCAGTTGCGGCTATTGCCCGCAACGCCGATCCGCTCTCGCAGATTGAGCTTGCCCAGGAGCTTGGCGTAGAAAGCGCCACCGTGGTCCCGCTGGTCAATCGCCTTGTCGAGCAGCGGCTGGTCGAGCGCGTCATCACCGAGCGCGATAAACGCAAGCGTCTGCTGGTCGCCACGGAAAAAGGGCTGGAGGTCTATCTCCAGGTCAAGACCGTCGCGGACGCGTTGCGCGAAGAGATCCTCAGCACCCTCACCGCCGAGGAGCGCGAGCAAACTCAGCGGGTGCTGGAAAAACTGCTGCGCGAAGTGGAGAAAAAGTAATGCCACGTCGCAAGAGTAACCCCTATGTGCCTCACGACTGGGCCGCGCACGAAAAACCCGCCCTGCTCGGTTCGCCGTCGACACCGATTCACAGCACCCCAAAGCGCGTCGCCTACGGAATTGTCGGGCTGCTGGTCTGCCTGACCGGCGCACTGGGTAATGCGGTGGTCACCGCCAACCTGCAAAACCTGCAGGGCACTTTTGCCGCCTGGTCGACGGAGATAGCCTGGCTGCCCGCCGTTTACGTTATGACTAACGTATCGATCAACCTGCTGCTGGTGAAATTTCGCCAGCAGTTCGGCCTGCGCGCCTTTACCGAAGGCTTCCTGGTGCTGTATGTGCTGGTGACCTTTTTCCACCTTTTCGTTAACGATCTCAGCTCGGCTATCATGGTCCGGGCCGCCCACGGCATGGTGGCCGCGGCGCTTAGCTCTTTGGGTATCTACTATCAGGTTCAGGCCTGGCCCGCCCGCCACCGTCTGAAGGCGCTGACCATTGGCATTACCGGATCGTCGCTGGCCATTCCTATTGCTCGCCTGTTCTCCACCGAGCTGCTACAGATCGATGAATGGCGTGGGCTCTACTTTTTTGAGCTGGGGCTGGCGCTGATCTCGCTTGCCTGCGTGATCGCCCTGAAGCTGCCGCCCAGCGATCGCCAAAAAGTGTTTGAGAAAAAGGATTTCATCACCTTTATACTCCTGGCGCCCGGCATGGCGCTGGTCTGCGCCGTCCTCTCGCTGGGCCGTCTTGACTGGTGGTTTGAAGCCCCGTGGATTGGCTGGTCGTTAGCCGGCGCGGTGGTACTTATTGTTTCGGCTATCGTCTTTGAGCACAACCGAAGCAACCCGCTGCTTAACACCCACTGGCTCTCCAGCGGCAGTATCCTGCGCCTGGGGCTGATTATGCTGTTGATTCGTATCGTGCTGGCAGAGCAAAACACCGGGGTTATCGGTTGGCTACAGTATGCAGGTCTGCAAAACGAGCAGATGAACACCCTCGCGTGGTCGATTTTCGCCGGTATTCTCAGTGGGATTATAGCCAGCTGCCTGACTCTGAATCCGCAGCGGCTCTACTGGCCCATCGCCACCGCGCTGGCGTTTATCATGGTAGCCTCGCTGCTCGACAGCCAGTCCACTATTCTGACCCGCCCGCAGCAACTGATGTTCAGCCAGTTCTTGCTCGGCTTCGGCAGCGCCTTTTTCCTCGCCCCGGCTATGCTGGCGGGGATCGGCGGCGTCATTGCTGACCCGCGTAACCTGGTGAGTTTTTCGGTGCTGTTTGGTATGAGCCAGAACATCGGCGGACTGCTCGGCTCGGCAATACTCGGGACCTTCCAGACCTGGCGGGAGAAATTTCACTCCAGCCAGTTGGCTGACCAGTTGACCACGCTGAATCCATTGATTACCGAGCGCCTGCAGCAATACAGCCAGCTGTATCAAAACCAGATTGGCGACAGTACCTTGTTGAGCGTACAGGCCAGCACGCTGCTGCAAAATGCCG
The DNA here is from genome assembly GCF_051131735.1 of Klebsiella sp. B345. NCBI lineage: Bacteria > Pseudomonadati > Pseudomonadota > Gammaproteobacteria > Enterobacterales > Enterobacteriaceae > Klebsiella > Klebsiella sp. B345. The sequence continues at coordinate 98,719 of NZ_CP180443.1, read as the reverse complement.
CGACGCTGCAGGCTAATATTCTTGCCTACAATGACACCTATCTTCTGACCGCGGCGATTTCCGCCGGGACGCTAATCTGGGTGTTCTGGCGGTTGATAAGACTGCGTATTACCGCCCGTATTGCGCTGAAACGCGCAACGGGAAGCAAATAACACCGATCATTTTTACTCTGGAGTCGTTATGAGTCAGCAGGATGCGGCCAGGCAACAGGCCAACACCCGCAACAATATCCGCGTAGTATCCATTTTTACCGCCGCCGCCATCGGCCTCATCGGCGTACTGGTGATTTTATACGCCTGGCAACTGCCGCCGTTTACCCGGCACAGTCAGTTTACCGATAACGCCTATGTTCGCGGGCAGACGACATTTATCAGCCCTCAGGTCAGTGGCTATGTGACCGCCGTCAACGTGCAGGATTTCGAATACGTTAAGCCGGGACAGGTACTGTTCCAAATTGATGACCGGATCTACAAACAGCGCGTCCATCAGGCGCAGGCAACGCTGGCGATGAAAGAAGCGGCGTTGAACAACAACCTTCAGCAACGCAAAAGTGCCGAGGCGGTCATTCAGCGCAATGAAGCCGCGCTGCAAAATGCCCGGGCGCAGAATCAGAAAAACCAGGCAGACTTAAAGCGCGTCCAGGATTTGACCGCCGACGGTTCGTTATCCATCCGCGAACGCGATTCCGCCAGGGCCAGCGCGGCGCAGGGTACCGCCGATATCGAACAGGCAAAGGCGACGCTGGAGATGTCACGCCAGGATCGGCAATCGACTATCGTTAACCGCGATGCGCTGGCGGCCGATGTCGCCAGCGCTCGTGCCGCGCTGGAACTGGCGGAGATCGACCTGAACAATACCCGGATCGTCGCGCCCACCGCCGGCCAGCTCGGACAGATTTCAGTGCGCCTCGGTGCCTACGTCAGCGCCGGTACCCACTTAACCTCGCTGGTGCCGCCGCAGCACTGGGTGATTGCCAACATGAAAGAGACTCAGCTGGCGCAAATTCGCATCGGCCAGGCCGCGACCTTTACCGTTGATGCGCTAAATGGCGAAACCTTCAAGGGCACCGTCCAGAGCATCTCCCCGGCGACCGGGGTTGAATTCAGCGCGATTTCCCCGGATAACGCCACCGGTAACTTCGTCAAGATCGCGCAGCGAATTCCGGTGCGTATCGCCGTGAATGAGGGGCAGAAAAACAGCACCCGGCTGCGCCCGGGGATGTCGGTGCAGGTCACTATTGATACACGTGAGGGCGCGCAGCCATGATTCGCCCACTCACCCTCGCGCTGGCTCTCACGCTGATCGGCTGTCAATCAGCGGACGTTCAGCGAGCCGAGCCGTCATTACAGATCCCGGCCGCCTGGCGCGCTGATATCGGGCCAGCCAGCCCGGTTGAAGGCGTGTGGTGGCGCAACTTCCACGACAGCCAGCTTAACCACTATGTTGATCAGGCGCTGCGCTACAACAGCGATGTTCTGATGGCCCGCGAACGGGTCAACGAGTATCAGGCCCGGGCCTATGCCGTCGACAGCGCGCTGTTCCCGTCGCTGGATGCCGGACTGACCGGCACCCGCGCGCGGGCGCAGTCCGCAGCAACCGGCCTGCCCATACACAGTACGGTCTATAAAGGCGGGTTAACCGCCAGCTATGATGTGGATCTCTGGGGGGCTAACCGCAACGCAGCCAGCGCTGCACAGGCGAGCCTGGAGGCGCAAAAAGCCGCCGCTGCGGCCGCCGACCTCACCGTCGCCACCTCGGTGGCCGTAGGCTATCTGACCCTGCTATCGCTGGACGATCAGCTGCAGGTGACGCAGCAGACGCTGAAATCGCGTGAAGATGCGTACAAGCTGGCCAAACGCCAGTTTGAGACCGGCTATACCTCGCGTCTGGAATGGATGCAGGCCGACTCGGAACTGCGTTCGACACGCTCGCAGATCCCGCCGCTACAGCATCAAATTGCTCAGCAGGAGAATGCGCTGAGCGTGCTGATCGGCAGTAACCCCGGCAACATTAAGCGGCAGACTTTCGCCCAACTGACCCCCCTCGTCCTGCCATCGCAGCTGCCGTCTACGCTTTTGAACCGTCGGCCGGATATCGTCCAGGCCCAGCGACAGCTGATTGCCGCCGATGCCACGCTCGCCTCTTCGCAGGCGCAACTGCTGCCATCGATCAATTTGACCGCCACCGGGAGCCTGCAGGACCGCACGCTGCCGGACCTGCTCGATAACCCGCTGCGGCTCTGGAGCGTCGGCGGCAGTATTCTCGCCCCGCTGCTCAACCGGCAGGCGCTGAATGCACAGGTGGATGTTTCGATGGCGCAGCGCAACCAGGCGCTGTACGGTTATGAGAAAACGGTGCGTAGTGCATTTCGGGAAGTGAATGACAGCCTTGATGCCATCACCCGCTATGGCGAGCAGTTAACCGAGCTGCTCAGCCAACAGGAAGTCGCACAGGAAACGCTACGTATCGCGCAGAACCGTTACCGCAACGGCTACTCCTCATATCTTGACGTACTGGACGCCCAGCGGACGCTGTTCGCCACGCAGATTAGCGTTGTGCAGGTGAAGAACAACCTACTGTTGGCACAGGTGGATTTGTACCGGGCACTGGGAGGTGGCTGGTCTGACTCATCAGGGACGTAACGCAGGAAATCGTTTATGCAACAAAAATGGTCTGCTGTAGATAGCTATCTTGTTAATGCGTTAATTCCTGACGACCCGGTGCTCGCTCAGGTGCTGGAAAACAACCTGCGCGCCGGGCTACCCGCCTTCGACGTTGCCGCCAATCAGGGGCAGTTCCTGGCGCTGCTGGTACGCATGGTGCGGGCACGGCGGGTGCTGGAGATCGGTACGCTTGGCGGTTACAGCACCATCTGGATGGCCCGCGAACTGCCGGAAGATAGCGAGCTGCTGACGCTTGAAGCCGACCCGCACCATGCGGCGGTGGCGCGGGAAAATCTGCGGCTGGCGAGGGTCGATAACCGGGTCACGCTGCGCGAAGGCCCAGCACTGCACACTCTGGAGTCACTCGGGGAACGTCCGCCTTTTGATGTGATTTTTATCGATGCCGACAAACCCAGTAATCCGGATTACTTGCGTTGGGCGCTACATTATTCCCGGCCTGGGACATTGATTATTGGGGATAACGTGGTCCGCGACGGTGAGGTGGTGAACCCGCACAGCGACGACGATCGCGTGCAGGGAGTACGGCGCTTTATTGAAATGATGGCCAGCGATCCGCGCCTGACGGTCACCGCGCTGCAAACGGTAGGCAGCAAAGGCTGGGACGGATTCACCCTCGCGTGGGTGAATGCCTAATCCGTTCAGTATTCCGGGCCCGGAGGCGGTGTTTCGCACCTGTCCGGGCTACAGGCCAATGCAGCACCCGTAGCCCGGTCAGCGTAGCACCACCGGGCTACATTCGCAGGATTCTGGTATCGCTTACGCGACGATTTGCTCCATCGCCTGCAGCACCCGCTTGTCGGAAATCGGATACGGTGTCCCGAGCTGTTGGGCGAAGAAGCTGACGCGCAGCTCCTCGATCATCCAGCGGATCTCCTGCACATCCTCATCACCGCGACGCCCCGGCGGCAGCTTATTCAGCCACTGCTGCCAGGCCTGCTGGACGCTCTCCACTTTCAGCATCTGCGCCCGGTCGCGGTGCGGGTCAATGGCCATTTTCTCCAGCCGTTTTTCAATGGCCTGGAGATAACGCAGGGTATCACCGAGTCGTCGGAAACCGTTGCCGGTGACGAAGCCGCGATACACCAGCCCGCCCATCTGCGCTTTAACATCCGACAGGCCCAGCGCCATGCTCATATCCACGCGCCCTTTCAGGCGTTTATTGATGTTGAACACTGCGGTCAGGATCTGCTCGACCTGTTTGGCTATCTCCACCACCGTGTCGTTCAGCTCGGCGCGGACCTTGTCGTGCAGCTTCGCGAACGCTTCTTCGCTCCACACCGGGCCGCCCGCTTCGTCGATAAGCTTATCCACGCCGCAGGAGATACAGTCATCAATCAGATCCAGCACTTTGCCGTAAGGGTTAAAGTAGAGCCCCAGCTTGGCTTTATTCGGCAGCTTCTCGTGCAGATATTTGATTGGCGAAGGAATATTCAACAGCAGCAGGCGCCGCAGCCCCTGCCACATCGCCTGCTGCTGCTCCAGCGGGTTATCAAACAGCTTGATCGCGACACTGTCACGTTCATCCACCAGCGCCGGCCACGCCTTCACTTTATAGTTACCACGTTTCTGCTCATAGCTTTCCGGCAGTTGCCCGAAGCTCCAGATATGCAGCCCGCTCTGCTCGATGCCGTCATCGGCGACGGCAGAAAGCGTCTCCTGTACTTTGCCTTTCAGCGCCTCTTTTAAATTCTGCAGCGCACGCCCTTCGGCCAGCTTCTTGTTCTTGTCATCCACCACCCGGAAGGTAATTTTCAGGTGATCGGGCACCTGATCCCAGTGCCAGGCGTCGCGGTCAATGGTCACGCCGCTCATCCGCCGCAGCTCGCGCTCCAGCGAATCCAGCAACGGTAACTCCAGCGGCGTCACGCGGCCTAAAAAGGCCTCGGCGTAGTTCGGCGCCGGCACAAAGTTGCGACGTACCGGCTTAGGCAGTGATTTAATCAGCGCGATGATCAGCTCCCGGCGCAGGCCAGGGATCTGCCACTCGAATCCGGCCTCTTCCACCTGGTTCAGCAACGGCAGCGGAATATGCACCGTCACGCCATCGGCGTCGGCGCCCGGTTCAAACTGATAGCTCAGACGCAGCTTCAGGTTGCCCTGGTGCCAGAAGTTCGGGTAGTCCAGTTTACTGACCTGCTCCGCCCCCTCTTTGATCAACATACTTTTTTCAAAGTTGAGCAGATCCGGGGTCTCGCGGCTGGCCTGTTTCCACCACTTATCGAAGTGGCGCGCCGAGATCACCTCGTGGCTGATGCGCTGGTCGTAGAACTCAAACATCGTGTCGTCATCGACCAGAATATCGCGGCGGCGTGACTTGTGCTCCAGCTCTTCGATTTCCGTGCGCAGCTTGAGGTTGTCGCGGAAGAAGGCATGCCGGGTCTGCCAGTCACCTTCCACTAGCGCATGGCGGATAAACAGCTCGCGGCACAGCGCCGGGTCAATCTGGCTATAGTTCACTTTACGGGCGGCAACGATTGGCAGGCCATAAACCGTCACTTTCTCCGTGGCCATGACCGCGCCTTGCGCCCGCTCCCAGTGCGGTTCACTGTAGGAACGTTTGATCAGATGTTGGGCCACCGGCTCGACCCATTCCGGGTCGATACGTGCGGCAATGCGTCCCCACAAGCGGCTGGTTTCCACCAGCTCGGCGACCATCGTCCACTTCGGCGGCTTCTTGAACAAACCGGAACCCGGGAAGATTGAGAAACGCGCATTGCGTGCCCCGGTAAACTCCTGCTTGTCGGTATCTTTCATACCAATATGCGACAACAACCCGGTCAGTAGCGCGGTATGGATCTCGCGGTACTCCGCCGGCTCGCTGTTAATCGGCAGCCCGAGTTCTTTCACCACCTGACGCAGCTGGGTGTAAATATCCTGCCATTCGCGTACCCGCAAATAGTTGAGGAAGTCGGTACGGCACTGGCGGCGGAACTGGTTCGACGACAGCGCCTTTTGCTGCTCGCCGAGGTAGTTCCACAGGTTCACAAATGCCAGGAAATCCGACTCTTTATCGTGGAAGCGGCGGTGTTTCTCGTCGGAAGCCTGCTGTTTGTCCATCGGACGTTCACGCGGATCCTGAATCGACAGCGCCGAGGTGATAATCATCGCTTCACGCACGCAACCATGTTTTTGCGCTTCCAGCACCATACGAGCCAGACGCGGATCCACCGGGAGCTGGCTCAGCTGGCGGCCCATCGGCGTCAGCTTGTAGGCGGTTTGCTGTTCATCGGTAGTAATGGCACCGAGTTCTTCCAGCAGCCGCACGCCGTCCTGGATATTGCGCTTGTCCGGCGCTTCGACAAACGGAAACGCGGCGATGTCGCCCAGCCCCAGGGCGGTCATCTGCAAAATGACCGACGCCAGGTTGGTGCGCAGAATTTCCGGGTCGGTGAATTCCGGCCGCGACAGGAAATCATCTTCGGAATAGAGGCGAATACAGATCCCTTCCGACACGCGGCCGCAGCGGCCTTTACGCTGGTTAGCAGAAGCCTGAGAAACCGGCTCAATCGGCAGGCGCTGCACTTTGGTTCGGAAGCTATAGCGACTGATACGCGCGGTACCGGGGTCGATAACGTACTTGATGCCCGGTACGGTCAGCGAGGTTTCGGCGACGTTGGTCGCCAGCACGATGCGCCGCCCGCTATGGGACTGGAAGACGCGGTTTTGTTCGCTGTTCGACAGCCGCGCATACAGCGGCAGCACTTCGGTATGACGCAGATTGAGCTTATTGAGCGCGTCGGCGGTGTCGCGAATTTCGCGCTCGCCGCTCATAAAGATCAGAATATCGCCCGGGCTTTCACGACCCAGCTCATCCACCGCATCAAAAATCGCCTGCAGCTGATCGCGGTCGGTATCGTCCGCCTCTTCGACAATCGGCCGGTAGCGGACTTCCACCGGGTAAGTCCGCCCGGAAACTTCAATAATCGGCGCATTGTTAAAGTGGCGCGAGAAGCGTTCCGGGTCGATGGTCGCCGAGGTGATGATCACTTTCAGGTCCGGACGACGCGGCAGCAGCTCACGCAGATAGCCGAGCAGGAAGTCGATATTGAGGCTGCGTTCGTGAGCCTCATCGATGATGATAGTGTCGTACTGCATCAGCATCCGGTCCTGCTGGATTTCTGCCAGCAGAATACCGTCGGTCATCAGCTTCACCATGGTGTTGTCGCTGACGTGATCGCTAAAGCGGACTTTATAACCGATGCAGCCGCCCGGCTCGCTTTGCAGCTCTTCGGCAATACGGTTGGCGACGGTACGCGCCGCCAGACGACGCGGCTGGGTATGGCCAATCAGCCCTTTCACCCCGCGCCCCAGCTCCATGCAGATTTTCGGCAGCTGGGTGGTTTTACCGGAACCGGTCTCCCCGGCGACGATAACCACCTGGTGGTCACGAACGGCCTGCAGGATCTCCTGTTTTTTCTGGCTGACCGGCAGGTTTTGCGGATAAGTAATCGCCGGACGTGAGGCTTCACGCAGCAGGACTCTCCCTGCGGCTTGTTCAATCTCTTGCGCCATCTCCTGAAGAATGGCCTGTTGGGATTCAGGATTTTTAACCTTTTTCACGCCGTGCAGGCGACGGGAGAAGCGTGATCTGTCACGCAGCATCAGGCCATCAAGCTGCTGGAATAGCTGAGAGAAGGTGAACTTTTGTTGTTCTGTCATAGCATTATCGGGCAGTGCACTGCCGGGCAAAATCTCTTTTGATGTATTGCTGTATATTACCACATCTGCGATTCTCATGCCTTGTTCAAAAAAACTGAATACAGGGTTCGATTTATTGCGCTTTCTCTGTGGCATGATTGTGAATAAAGTGTCAGCAAGCACCAGGGCATTGACCCGTCAATCTCATATAAGGAAACACCCATGAGCAAAGTACTCGTTCTGAAATCCAGTATTCTGGCAGGCTACTCGCAATCCGGTCAGCTGTCCGACTATTTTGTTGAACAATGGCGTGAGCAGCACGCTGATGACGTTATCACCGTGCGTGACCTGGCCGCGAACCCAATCCCGGTACTGGATGGCGAACTGGTTGGCGCGCTGCGTCCGAGCGACACCCCGCTGACCCCGCGTCAGCAGGAAGCGCTGACGCTGTCTGACGAGCTGATTGCTGAACTGCAGGCCAATGACGTGATCGTGATTGCCGCACCGATGTACAACTTCAACATCCCGACGCAGCTGAAAAACTACTTTGACCTGGTGGCTCGCGCTGGCGTGACCTTCCGCTACACCGAAAAAGGACCAGAAGGTCTGGTGACCGGTAAACGTGCAGTGGTTCTGACCAGCCGTGGCGGTATCCATAAAGATACCCCGACCGATCTGGTGACCCCGTACCTGTCTACCTTCCTCGGCTTCATCGGCATCACCGACGTGAACTTTGTCTTCGCAGAAGGCATCGCGTACGGTCCGGAAGTGGCAGCGAAAGCCCAGTCCGACGCCAAAGCAGCGATCGACAGCGTCGTTGCCGCATAAGACTTCACTCCCACCGCCCGGTGGGAGTTTTTTTATCCCCTCTCACCATCAGTTTGCGCGTCGTCTTCTAAAATCAGCACCCAATCCAACACCTTTTTCTCCCGGCTTATACGCTAGTCTCTCTCGTCTGATCCCCTGTGTTTCAGGAAGATATCAGACAGCTGGCAGCCAACGTTGCGATGGCTGAACATCAGGAACAGGTACTATGTACACATCGAGGTGTACATAGTACCTTAACCAGCAAAACGACTGAAAAATAAGGTGTGATATGAGTTTTTTTGATGAGCTTCAAACGTCTCTCAAAGAAGCCGTTGATATCAAAAATGGCGATAAAGCCCCGGCCCGCGTGACTCGCTATGAGATTGCTGACGTGAAAGCCATTCGAGCGCAGCTCAACGTATCGCAGGCGGAAATGGCAAAAGCGCTGGGAACCAGCGTGGATACGATCAAAAGCTGGGAATCCCGACGTCGTAACCCGACAGGCCTGGCGGCAAAAGTGCTGGCGGTTATTCAGGCTAACCCGGCATTCTTTCGCGAACTGGCGGAGCATTAAACCCCAGCAGATGTAGATTGCCCGATGAGGTGCGAAATCCCGGCTGGCGCGTTGCTTAGCCGGGATACATGGCGATATGACGAGACGGGCTTAGTGCATTAACTCTGCGATTTTGGCCGCAGGTTATCGTCAAATTCCAGCCGCTTGCGGTCTGGCTCCGCCTGTTTTAACGGCTCCACCTGATGCATTGTCTGCTGGCAGCGTTCCACCAGCACCTGATATTCGCGGGTCCCCTGCTTTTTCCACACGATTTCCTGCTCGCTCAGAGTACGAATGGCTTTGGCCGGGCTGCCGACAATCAGATAGTTCGCCGGCATCTCCGCGCGGGCTTTGACAAACGCCGACGCACCAACAATGCTGTTCTCGCCGATCGTCGCCCCGTCAATAATCACCGCACTCATGCCGACCAGCGCGTTGCGGCCAATCACGCAGCCGTGAAGAATCGCCCCGTGACCAATATGCCCGTCCTCTTCGACGATTGTGTCCTGACCGGGGAAACCGTGCATCACGCAGTTATCCTGAATGTTGGCGCCATCTTTCACCACGATACGGCCAAAATCACCGCGCAGGCTGGCATTCGGACCGATGTAGACTCCTTTACCGAGGATCACATCGCCAATCAGAACCGCCGTGGGATGGACATAGCTTTCATCTGGTACGACGGGGGTCATACCGTCAATCTGATAAATCGGCATTAAGCCTCCTTAGGCGCCTGGCAAACCGCCAAAACGCTGAAAATAGAGCGGTCCCGGCGCGGGCAGTTCCCCCACCGAACTCTCGCCTTTTTCGCCGACGAAGGTCAGCGCACCCGGCGCGACCCGCTGATAAATATTGATACACAGCTGACGGGCGGTTTGCCCGGCCCAGTGGGCAGGCAGCAGCTCTTCCGGTAGCAGCGGATCTTTCAGCACCACCCGGCGATAGAAATGGATGAGTAGCAGTTGGATCTGGAAACAGCGCGCCGGCGTCAGCTCGTCGGCATCGGCCTCACGCAGCAGCGGCAACAGCGGGCGGAACAGCGCAATAAAGGTCTCATACATCGCGTTTTGTTCGGTTAAGTGCCAGCACTCTTCGACCCGGGCGCGCAGCGCCGCCTGGGAGAGCGCCAGCGGTGAATGCGCCTCAAAGCAAATCACATTCTCCGCCACCCCGGCTTCGTGCAACAACGACTGCACATCGGCCATTTTTTGCGATGGCGAAGCCAGCAGACTCGGTGCCAGCGCGCCGAAGCCTTGCCACAGCAGCTGTTTTTTGACTTCTGCCAGCTGGTTTTTTTCCAGCCCTTCCGACAGCAACAGCAGCCAGGTGCCGTCCCATTCCGGCGCGCTGGCACGATAAATTTTATGCTCCGCACGGCGCGTCAGGCGCAGCCCTTTGTCACTCAGCCGGTAGAAGCTGCGGCGGCCGATACGCACCACATCCAGCCACTCCTCTTTGTTCAGGCGGAACAGCGCGGTGCGCACAAAGCGTTCGCCAAACCCCAGGCCTTCCAGCAGCGCAGCCACGCTACCGAGCCAGACCTCGCCGCCGCGTTGCAGCAGTGAATCCCCGTACAGCGAAGCGATCAGCGAGGTGCCGCTTATCGGCATCGCCTCGACCGCCTGTTGAATAAAGGTGTCAAGCTTACTCATATGATTCATTCTGTTGTTGTTTTTGTCCTTTTCGAATCATAGCACAGGAAAACCCGCAGGCGCTGCTGCGCACCTGTCCGGACTACCGGCCTGCAGACGTCTGTCAACCTGTAGCCCGGTCAGCGCTGCGCCACCGGGTAAACATTAACCGTTGGCGGCAACCTTGCGAAGATCGAATACGCGGCAGGCTTTGCCTTCTGAGCGCGGAATACTGCCGCAGTTAACGATGCTGATATCGGTCGATATCCCTACCATCGACTTAATACGGTGACGCAGATGATGGCAGATCTGGCAGCGCTGCTCATGGCTCAGCGATAAGCTGCTTTCTTTTAACTCAACGCGCACCGAAAGCGAATCAAGATGGCCACGACGATTGACCTCCAGTTGATAATGCGGCGACAGATGCTCCACTTTGAGGATCTCTTCTTCCAGCTGTGACGGGAAGACGTTGACCCCGCGGATAATCAGCATGTCATCGCTGCGGCCGCTGATGCGATCCATGCGGCGCATGGTGCGGGCGGTCCCCGGCAGCAGACGGGTCAGGTCGCGGGTGCGATAGCGGATCACCGGCAGCGCCTCTTTGGTCAGCGTGGTAAACAGCAGTTCACCGTGTTCTCCGTCCGCCAGCGGCGTGCCGTCGTTCGGGTTAACCACTTCCGGGAAGAAGTGATCTTCCCAGATAGTCGGGCCATCTGCGGTTTCCAGACACTCCATTGCCACTCCCGGCCCCATCACTTCCGACAGGCCGTAGATATCCAGCGCCGAGATCCCCAGACGACGCTCGATCTCCGCGCGCATCGCCAGCGTCCACGGCTCGGCGCCGAAAACGCCCACCCGCAGGGAACAACCGCTGGCGTCACCGCCCATCTGGCGCTCGAGCTCTTCAATCAGATTGAGGCAGTAAGACGGCGTCACCATGATCATATCCGGCTTAAAATCGCGGATCAGCTGGGCCTGCTTCTCCGTCTGGCCGCCGGACATCGGGATCACCGTCGCCCCCAGGCGCTCCGCGCCGTAGTGTGCGCCGAGACCGCCGGTGAACAGGCCGTAGCCGTAGGCAACGTGAATTTTATCTTTTGCCGACCCGCCTGCGGCACGCAGGGAACGGGCAACAATATTGGCCCAGGTGTCGATGTCATTTTGCGTGTAGCCCACCACCGTCGGTTTGCCGGTGGTGCCCGAAGAGGCGTGGATGCGCACAATTTGTTCCATCGGCACCGCAAAGGTATCAAACGGATAGTTATCGCGCAGATCCTGTTTGGTGGTGCACGGGAACTTGCTCAGGTCGCTCAGTTCATGAAAATCGTCGGGATGAACGCCCGCCGCATCAAATTTACGGCGGTACATTGGCACATTGTCGTAGGCGTGTTTCAGCGTCCACTTCAGACGCTGGGTTTGCAGAGCCTGTAATTCGTCACGAGAAGCAGTTTCAATCGGATCTAATTTTGTAGTAGTTATCATTTTAGGGTACTCGCAGGTAAATTAGCTCACACTCGCTCGAGGATCATGGCAATGCCCTGACCCACGCCAATACACATCGTACACAGCGCATAGCGCCCGTTGCGACGCTGCAACTCCAGCGTGGCGCTCAGCGCCAGCCGCGCGCCGCTCATGCCCAACGGATGGCCTAAGGCGATGGCGCCGCCGTTGGGGTTAACATGCGGGGCATCGTCCGCCACGCCCAGTTGCCTGAGCACGCCCAACGCCTGTGCGGCAAAGGCTTCATTCAGTTCGATGACGTCCATATCGTTGATGTTCAGACCCGCGCGCTCCAGCACTTTACGTACCGCCGGCACTGGCCCAAGCCCCATGAACTTCGGCTCAACGCCTGCGGTGGCCATCGCCACAATGCGCGCCCGCGGGGTTAACCCCTGAGCCTCAGCCTGCTGCTGGCTGGCAATAATCAGCGCCGCTGCGCCATCGTTCACCCCGGAGGCGTTGCCGGCGGTCACGACGCCGCCTTTACGGAAAGGCGTCTTGAGCTGCGACAGCTGCTCCAGCGTGGTCTCCGCGCGCGGGTGCTCGTCGTCACGCACCGCGCTCACCATTCCCTTCTTGCCAATAATCTGTACCGGGACGATCTCCTGCGCCAGGATCCCCGCCCGTTGCGCTTGCGCCGTCAACCGCTGGCTGCGCAGGGCAAAGGCATCCTGATCGGCCCGGCTTATATTTAACAATTCAGCTACATTCTCTGCTGTTTCCGGCATGCTGTCAGTGCCAAATTGTTGCTGCATGAGCGGGTTCACAAAACGCCAGCCAATGGTGGTATCAAACAGGTCAGCCTGGCGCTGGAATGGCGTGCTGGCTTTGCCCATCACAAACGGCGCCCGCGACATCGACTCCACGCCACCGGCGATCATCAGGTCAGCATCGCCGGCTTTGATAGCGCGCGCAGCAAAGCCAATCGCATCGAGGCCGGACCCGCACAGACGGTTGATGGTGGTCCCGGAGACCGACGTCGGGTATCCCGCCAGCAAGGTCGCCATATGCGCGACGTTGCGGTTATCTTCCCCGGCCTGGTTAGCACAGCCGAAAATCACGTCATCGATACACGACGGATCCAGCCCCGGGTTACGGCTTAACAGTTCACGCAGTGGGATGGCGGCTAAATCATCGGCGCGAACGCTGGCAAGCGACCCGCCGTAACGGCCAATCGGTGTACGAATCCCATCACAGATAAAGGCGTCACGCATCAGACTTCTCCCGTGATTGTGCCGCCGATGCGGTGCGATTTGCCGCGAAACAGGGCCACAATCTTTTGTTGTTGGTTAACGATTTCAATGTCGTAGACGCCGGTCAGTTTGCCCTGCTGCTTAACCCTTGCAGTGGCGACCAGACGGTCGCCAGCGAAGGCCGGGCGCAGGAAATCGATGCTGGCCGCTGATGCTACCGCCGCCAGCCCCTGGCTGTTGCAGGCGTAGGCGAAAGCGGTATCGGCCAGCGAGAACAGCTGCCCGCCGTGGCAGGTCTGATGCCCGTTGAGCATCGCGGCCGAGACGGTCATGCTCATCTGCGCGTAGCCGTCGTCCATTTCGATAATCTCGATGCCAAGGGTTCTGGCACAGCTGTCGTGTTGGTACATCGCGCGCGCATTGCGCCAAGCCTCATTGCTCATGAGCACTCTCCAGCGCCTTCTGGCGCAGCAAGGAACAGGGGCGATAGCGCTCTTCGCCATAATGCTGTTGCAGGTTCTCCAGCAGGCGCAGCACCCGCGGCCAGCCCAGTGTTTCGCCCCACGCCAGCGGGCCATGCGGGTAGTTAACCCCGAGGCGCATCGCGGTATCGATATCTGCCGGACTGGCGACCCCTTTTTGCACCGCGTCCAGCGCTTCATTGACCAGCATGGCGACGGTGCGCCAGACCAGCAGGCCGGGATAGTCGGCAATAAGTAGCACTTTTTTGCCCTGCTGCTGGAAATAGCGCACCGCTTTGTCGGTCGCTGACGCCGGGTTGGTAGCCGCCGCGGCCAGCACCACCGTCTCGCCGGCGCAGTAGTCGTACACCACCACCGGGCAGCCATGCTGCACGCTCAGGGCCTGGGCAGTTTCGCCGGTGGTTTCAAGCAGCCGGACATCGTCCAGTTCAATTGTCACTACACTGGTGACACTGTCACCTTTTGTGCGCACAATTTGTGCTCCGCATGCTTCAGGCACGAGGTCTCGCGCCGGCTCAGATGTCGCTTCGACCGGCCAGCGATAGACGCCCTGCCCGCTCTTTTTGCCCAGCCGACCGGCCAGCGCCAGCTCCTGCTGGAGCAGTGACGGCAGATAACGCCGATCCTGCCAGAACGCATTAAACACCGAGCAGGTCACAGCAAAGTTGACGTCCTGACCAATCAGGTCAGTCAGGGCCAGCGGCCCCATCGGAAAACCGCCGCCGTCGCGTAGCGCAGCGTCAATCACCGTGGCGCTCGCCACCTGCTCTTCCAGCGCCCGCCACGCCTCGGCGTAGAACGGACGCGCCACCCGGTTGACGATAAAGCCCGGCGTTGACCGGCAGCGTACCGGCTGTTTGCCCCAGGCGGAGACGCACTGGCACAGTTGTTCAACCACCTCCGGCGAGGTGGCCAGCCCGCTGACCACTTCCACCAGTTTCATCACCGGCGCCGGGTTAAAGAAATGCAGTCCGGCGACGCGCTCAGGGTGTTTCACATCGGCGGCAATGGCGGTAATTGAGATCGACGAAGTGTTGCTGGTCAGCAGCGTCGACGGGGAGCAGATCTCCGCCAACTGGCTGAACAGCGCTTGTTTGACGTCCGGCCGCTCCGATGCGGCTTCAATCACCAGCCAGGCATCAGACAGCGCCGTTAAGGCCGTCACCGGTACAATCCGCGCGATCAGCGCTTCGGCCTGTGCTGCCGACAGCTTGCCGCGCGCCACCCGGGAAGCCAGACGCTGGCGAATGCCATCAACGGCACGGGTCAGCGCGTCGGCGGCGATATCGTAAAGCAGAACCTGATGCCCGGCGGCTGCGGCCACTTCCGCAATCCCTGCCCCCATCGTGCCGCCACCAATCACGGCGACGGTATGCTGTGCGTTTCCCATGATTTATTTCCCGCTGAACTGTGGTGGACGTTTGGCGAGGAAGGCACTGACCCCTTCGCGATAATCGTCGCTGCGTCCCGCCAGACGCTGGTAATCACGTTCAAGATCCAGCTGTGCATCAAGACCTTGCGTTTCCGATGCCAGCAGCGCTTTCTTGATGAGTCCGAGGCCAAAGGTCGGCTGCGTCGCCAGATGGCGCGCCAGCTGACGGCTGGTGTCCGCCAGTTCGGCATCCTCCACCAGTTGCCAGATCATCCCCCATTGCGCGGCCTGTTCGGCACTGAGCTTTTCGCCCAGCAGCGCCAGCCCCATTGCCCGGGCGCGCCCGGCCACCCGCGGCAGGTACCAGCTACCGCCGCAATCGGGCACCAGTCCCAGCTTGCTGAAAGCCATCACAAAGTTTGCTGAACGCGCGGCGAGTACCAGATCGCAACCCAGCGCCAGCGTGGCGCCCGCTCCGGCCGCCACCCCGTTCACGGCGGCAATCACCGGCTTCGGCAGCGCCGCCAGGCGGCGCACCAGTGGGTTATAGAAGCGCTCAACGGAGAGGCCGAGATCCGGCGCCGGCCCGCTGGGGTCGACGTTGCGGTCATTGAGATCCTGACCGGCGCAAAAACCGCGTCCAGCACCGGTAATCAGCAGACAGCGCACGGCGTCGTCGCGCTCGGCCTGAGTCAGACAGACCGCCAGTTGCTGATGCATCAGGTCGTTAAAGCTATTCAGACGATCCGGGCGGTTAAGGGTAATCGTCATCACACCCTGTTCAACTTCGCTGAGAATAAATGCGTCCACGATTAGCGTCCTTTAAATTCCGGGGTTCGTTTTTGTAAGAAGGCAGCAATTCCTTCGCGACGGTCGTCAGTAGCGCTCAGCAGCGTAAACAGCTGGCGCTCCTGCTGAAGCCCGGCCTGAAGACTCACTTCCTGGGCCTGACGCAGCGCCTGTTTGGCGGCACGCAGCGCCAGAGGCGCATGGCTCGCCATCGTCGCTGCCAGCGTCAGGGCGTATTCGTCGGTTAACAGCGCCGGCGTGATGTCGCTCACCAGACCCGCCTGTTGCGCCCGCTGGGCATCGATACTTTCTCCGCTTAATACCATGCGGTTAGCCAGCGCTTTGCCGACGCTGCGGATCAGCCGCTGGGTGCCGCCGGCTCCCGGCATCAGCCCGAGGGTGATTTCCGGCAGGCCGAAACGGGCGTTATCACCGGCCACCACCACATCGCACAGCAGCGCCAGTTCGCAGCCCGCGCCGAGGGCATAGCCGTTAACGGCGGCAATCAGCGGTTTCGGGAAAGCGTCGATGCGCGCCCACAGACGAGGGCGAATATCGTCCAGCGTGGCGGGGAGATCTTTCTCTGCCATTTCGTTGAGATCGGCGCCCGCGGCAAAGAAACGCGTGTTGCCACTAATCACACAGGCGTTGATCTGCGGATCGACGGCCGCCGCATCCAGCGCGTCGGCAAGCTGGGTAAGCAGCGCGTTATTCAGGGCATTGCGCGCCTGCGGACGGTTGAGGGTCAGGTGCAGCACATGCTGCTGACGGGCTATCACTAGATCGCTCATGCCATCCCCCTTGCGTCAAAATCGACCACTACATCGCCGCTGGTCGGCAGCGCCTGGCAGCTCAGCACATACCCGGCTGCCAGTTCGTCGGCTTCAAGGCTGTAGTTCGCCGCCATCGCCACTTCACCGCGCAGCACTTTGCATTTGCAGGTGGCGCAGACGCCGCCTTTGCAGGCGAAGGGTAAATCCGCCCCCTGGCGCAGCGCCGCATCAAGAATGCTGTCATCGTCCGCTCCGAGGGAAATCAACCGGTCGCGACCGTCCTGGCGAATCGTCACGGTACGGCCTTCGGCCTGTACGCCAGTGGCCCGCTTAACGCTGCTCCCCGGCGTGTTAAAACGTTCGAGATGAATATGGTTATCCGCCATCCCCAGCGCACGCAGTGCGGCTTCTGCCTCGTCCATCATCACCGCTGGACCGCAGATAAATGCCTCATCGAAGCGGCTGAAATCGAGCAGTTTTGCTGAGAGCGCGTGCAGCTTGTCGCCGTCGATTCGCCCCTGCAGCAGGTCGCTGTCCATCGACTCCTGGCTGAACAGATGCACCACCTGCAGCCGCTGCGGATAGCGGTCTTTCAGATCCGCCAGCGCCTGGCGAAACATCATGCTGCTACTGCTGCGATTGCCGTAAATCAGGGTGAAGCGGCTTTGCGTTTCGGTGGCGAGGGTAGCGCCAATAATCGCCATCATCGGCGTAATACCGGAACCGGCGGCAATGGCCAGGTAGTCGGCTTCGCGCCCGGCCTGCGGCTGGTAGCCGAAGTGTCCCTGCGGCACCATCACCTCCAGCGCCATCCCCTGGCAGATATCGCTCTGCGCATATCGGGAGAATCGACCGCCGTCGATGGCTTTGACCGCCACGCTGATTTCCGCCGGCGAGCGGCTGCGGCAGATGGAGTAGCAACGTCTGAGCTCTTCTCCGCCGAGGCGGGTTTTGAGCGTCAGATGCTGGCCCGGCCGGAAGACATAAGCAGCCTGTAGCGCGTCGGGGATGGCGAAGGTTATGGTCACCGCATCGCGGGTTTCCGGCTCCACTTTCGCCACGGTTAGCGAATGAAACGTCGTCATGGCAACCTCAAATACATTTAAAGTAATCAAAGGGTTCACGGCAGCTGTCGCAGCGGTAAAGCGCTTTGCAGGCCGTTGAACCGAATTCACTGATCGGCGTGGTATGGACGCTGCCGCAACGGGGGCAAACCACCTCACCCGGCAGCCCGGCATGGCAGGCGTGTCCCTGCGGCGGGCTGATGCCGTACTGGCGCAGACGCTCGCGAGCGTCCTGATTCATCCAGTCGGTGGTCCACGGCGGATCCAGCTGCAGGACGATATGCACCGGGGTGTAGCCGTGGCGGGTCATCGCCGCGCGGATCTCACCCAGCAGATGCTCGGTCGCCGGGCAGCCCGAGTAGGTTGGCGTGAAACCGATAACCCAGCCTTCTCCCTGCGGCGTGACGCTGCGCACCATGCCAAGGTCGGTAATGGTCAGCACCGGTACTTCCGGGTCGGGGATCTCACTGAGCAACGCCCAAATCGCATGGACCTCGGCGGGAGCAATATCGGCAAGACGTTGCATAGTCACCTCCAGTTACCACTGCTGACCGGGATACGCGCGCTGCAGATACTGCATTTCTGCCAGCAGCGGCCCGAGATGTTCGCTGTGCAACCCCTGCTTGCCGCCGTGACGAAACGCGGCTTCCTGCGGGATCTGCAGCCCGGCTTCGAGCAGCGCGGTGTGGATCGTGTTTTGCCACTCTTCCTGCAGGTCGCGCGAGTCAACGGCAATGCCTTGTTCAACCAGCGCCAGCTCTAACTCATCGGCATGGAACAGTTCGCCGGTAAAGCGCCACAAGTCGTCCACCGCCTGCTGCATTTTCTGCGCCGATACCGCCGTGCCGTTGCCCAGACGCTCCAGCCAGCCGCGGCTAAAGCGCAGGTGATAGCGCACCTCTTTCAGCCCTTTGGCGGCAATAGCGGCCAGTTGCGCATCGCGGCTCGCCGTCAGACGGCTAAACAGCGCCACGTGCCAGGCATCGATAAAACACTGGCGGGCAATGGTGTCAGCGAAGTTACCGTTGGGTTGTTCCACCAGCAGCAAATTGCGGTACTGCCGTTCATCACGACCAAAGGCCAGGGTGTCTTCATCACCGCTGCCCGCCAGCTCTGCCGCGTAGCTGAGAAAATTACGGGCCTGACCCAGCAGGTCGAGGCCGATATTGGCCAGCGCCAGGTCGATTTCCAGCTCCGGCGCATGGCCGCACCACGCACCTAAACGTTGGGCCAGCACCAGGCCGTTATCGCCGAGACGTAGGGCATAAGTTGCAACGGGATTCAGGTTATTCATCGTTGCCTCACATATGTTCCATGCCGTCCGGCACGTTGTAGAAAGTAGGATGGCGGTAGACTTTGCTCTCCGCCGGGTCAAAAAACTCGCCGCTGTCGTCCGGCTGTGAGGCGATGATCTGGCTGGCTTTCACCACCCACAGCGAGCAGCCTTCGCTGCGACGGGTGTACACATCGCGGGCATTTTCCAGCGCCATCTGGTCATCTGCGGCATGCAGACTGCCCACGTGACGGTGGGATAACCCCTGTTTGCTGCGGACAAACACTTCATATAACGGCCAGTAAACGTTGCTCATCATGCTTCTCCTTATGCCGCGTCGCGGGAGTGTTGTTTTTGGGCATGCGCCAGCGCGGCTTCGCGCACCCATGCCCCCTCTTCCCAGGCTTTACGCTTGGCGGCCAGACGTTCGTGGTTACAGATACCGCGCCCGTTAATCACTTCATTGAGTTCCTGCCAGTCGATAGCGCCAAAGCGGTAGTGACCGGTGGCCTCATCCAGCTGTAAATCGGCGTCCGGGACGGTCATGCCGAGGATCGCGACCTGCGGTACGGTGTTATCGACAAAGCGCTGACGCAGTTCATCGTTGGAGTGCAGTTTGATTTTCCACGCCATGCTGCGGGCGCTGTTCGGCGAGTTGTCGTCGCTCGGGCCAAACATCATCAGCGCCGGCCACCAGAAACGGTTGATGGCATCCTGCAACATCTGGCGTTGCGCCTCGCTGCCCTGGGCCAGCGCCATGCAGGCTTCAAAACCCTGGCGCTGATGGAAGCTCTCTTCTTTGCAGATTTTGACCATCGCCCGGGCGTAGGGACCGTAGGAGGTCCGGCACAGCGCCACCTGATTGACGATCGCCGCGCCGTCGACCAGCCAGCCGATCACCCCGATATCGGCCCAGCTCAGGGTCGGGTAGTTAAAGATCGAGGAGTACTTCATCTGGCCATCCAGCATCTTCTGATACAGATCTTCCCGGGCGCAGCCGAGTGTTTCCGCCGCGCTATAGAGATACAGGCCATGCCCGGCCTCGTCCTGCACCTTAGCCAGCAGAATGGCCTTGCGGCGCAGCGTTGGCGCACGGGTAATCCAGTTACCTTCTGGCAGCATGCCGACAATTTCAGAGTGCGCGTGCTGACCAATCTGGCGGATCAGCGTTTTGCGGTAGGCCTCCGGCATCCAGTCCTGCGGTTCGATGGCCGTATCCTGCGCGATGCGCTGGTCAAAGCGTTGTTCTTGTGTCACGTCATCACCTTTATGATTCCGATAAATTCAACAAATCATCATTTGTGAATCACTTTGTTTTATAAAAGTTACATGCAGGTTAAATAAAACCACAAATTTTGTTTGTTCTTTTTGTGATAGCCACCGCAAAATATTGCGTAAATTCGCCGCAACACAACGACATAGCGCCGAACCGTCTCGCGCACACGATCACAATGTTAATAAATTATTAAATATCAGCTTGCGTTTTATGATTCATAAAATAACTATTTATAGAGATTTCACGTAACACATTGGAGAGTCGCAATGCAGCAGTTAGCCAGCTTCTTATCCGGCACCTGGCAAACCGGCCGGGGCCGCGCCCGCACTATTCGCCACGCCATCAGCGGTGACGTGCTTTGGGAAGTCACCAGCGACGGGCTGGATATGGCGCAGGCGCGCCGTTATGCCATCGACCACGGCGGCAAGGCGTTGCAGGCCATGACCTTTATTGAACGCAGCGCAATGTTGAAAGCGGTGGCTAAGCACCTGCTGGAAGAGAAAGCATCGTTCTATGCGCTGTCGGCGCAGACCGGGGCGACCAAAGCCGATAGCTGGGTGGATATCGAGGGCGGAATTGGTACGTTGTTTACCTACGCCAGCCTCGGCAGCCGGGAACTGCCGGACGACACGCTGTGGCCGGAAGATGAACTGATCCCCTTGTCGAAACAGGGCGGCTTCGCGGCCCGCCATCTGCTGACGTCAAAATCCGGCATCGCGGTACACATCAACGCCTTTAACTTCCCGTGCTGGGGGATGCTGGAAAAACTGGCGCCCACCTGGCTTGCGGGTATGCCGGCGATCGTCAAACCGGGCACCGCCACGGCCCAGTTGACTCAGGCGATGGTCAAATCCATTGTCGACAGCGGGCTGGTACCGCCGGGGGCCATCAGCCTGATTTGCGGCGGTGCGGGCGATTTACTCGACCAGCTTGATAGCCAGGACGTGGTGACTTTTACCGGTTCGGCCCAGACCGGCCAGCAGCTGCGCGTACACCCGAATCTGGTGGCAAAATCGATCCCCTTCACCATGGAGGCGGATTCACTGAACTGTTGCGTGCTCGGGGATGACATCACTCCGGAACAACCGGAGTTTGCGCTGTTTATCCGCGAGGTCGTGCGCGAAATGACCACCAAAGCAGGACAGAAATGTACCGCTATCCGCCGGATTATCGTACCGCAGGCTCAGGTGAAAGCCGTCAGCGAGGCGCTGATCGCCCGTCTGCAAAAAGTGGTGGTCGGCGATCCAGCACAGGAAGGGGTCAAGATGGGCGCACTGGTCAGCCACGACCAGCGACAGGACGTTCAGGATAAGGTCAACGCCCTGGTTCAGGCCGGGTGCGAGGTACTGCTCGGCGGTCAGGCCGATCTCAACGCCAGCGGCGCCTTTTTCCCACCGACTCTGTTGTATTGCCCGCAGCCGGATGAAACCCCGGCGGTACATACCGTCGAAGCGTTCGGCCCGGTCGCGACCCTGATGCCCTATCAGCATCGCGACCACGCGCTGGCGCTGGCCCGCGCCGGTGAAGGGAGTCTGGTCGGTACGCTGGTCACCGCCAGCGGTGAACTGGCGCGCGAATTTATTCTCGGGGCCGCCCGTTGTCACGGCCGTATCCAGGTTCTCGACCAGGTGTCGGCGGTGGAGTCCACCGGCCACGGCTCACCGCTTCCGCAACTGGTCCATGGCGGACCGGGCCGCGCCGGCGGCGGTGAAGAGCTGGGCGGACTGCGCGCGGTGAAACACTACATGCAGCGCACCGCGGTCCAGGGTAGTCCGACGATGCTGGCGACCATTGGTCAGCAATGGGTGCGCGGCGCCGAGGTAAGCGAAGATCGGGTCCACCCGTTCCGCAAATATTTCGAAGAGATCCAGCCCGGCGATAGCCTGTTGACGCCGCGCCGGACCCTGACCGAAGCGGATATCGTTAATTTTGCCTGTCTGAGCGGGGATCACTTCTACGCCCACATGGATAAAATTGCCGCCGCCGAGTCGATCTTCGGCGAACGCGTGGTGCATGGTTATTTCCTGATCTCTGCCGCCGCCGGGCTGTTTGTTGATGCAGGCGTCGGGCCGGTCATCGCCAACTACGGCATGGAAAATCTGCGCTTTATCGAACCGGTCAAACCGGGCGATACCATCCAGGTTCGCCTGACCTGTAAACGCAAGACCGTGAAGCGTCAGCGCAGCGCCGATGAAAAAGCGACCGGCGTCGTGGAGTGGGCTGTTGAGATTGCGAACCAGCATCAACAGCCGGTAGCGCTCTACTCGATTCTGACGCTGGTAGCCCGTCAGCACGGGGATTTCCCGGCGTAAGCCTCATTGGCACAGCCACGATCGCCACCACCGCAATGCCTCTACGGAGGCATTTTTTATAACTGGCAAAACTGACAAACAACCTGGCATAAGCAGACAAACACCCGGACATCGCGCACTGCTAGGTTAACGATACACAAGCCGACTTTCGCAGCGGCAAAGCACAACACAACAATTAGGTGAGGTCACAATGGCGATTCGTTCCCCCCGCAAAACGGCTCTGGCGCTGGCTGTTGCCCTGTTCTGCGCCTGGCAAAGCCCGGTTTTCGCCCATGGCGGTGAAGCGCATATGGTTCCGATGGATAAAACGCTGCAGGAATTTGGCGCCGATGTGCAGTGGGATGATTATGCCCAGATGTTTACCCTGAAGAAGGACGGGGCCTACGTCAAAGTGAAGCCCGGCGCCAAAACGGCAATCGTCAACGGCAAAACGTTGAATCTGCAGGTGCCGGTGGTGATGAAAAATGGCAAGGCGTGGGTCTCCGAGACCTTTATCAACGATGTCTTCCAGTCCGGGCTTGATCAGACCTTCCAGGTCGAGAAGCGCCCGCACCCGCTCAACTCATTGACCGCGGCGGAAATCAGCGAAGCCGTCACCATCGTCAAAGCGTCGCCAGAGTTCCGCCCCAATACCCGCTTCACCGAAATCTCGCTGCACGAGCCGGATAAGGCCGCGGTGTGGGCCTTTGCGTTGCAGGGCACCGCCGTGTCGGCGCCGCGCACCGCTGACGTCATCATGCTCGATGGCAAGCACGTTATTGAAAGCGTGGTCGACTTACAGAACAAAAAAATCCTCTCCTGGCAGCCGATTAAAGATGCCCACGGCATGGTGCTGATTGACGATTTCGTCAGCGTGCAGAACATCATTAACGCCAGCGACGAGTTTGCCGTGGTCCTCAAAAAACACGGCATCACCGATACCAAAAAGGTGATCACCACCCCGCTGACCGTGGGCTACTTCGACGGCAAAGATGGCCTGAAGCAGGACTCGCGCCTGCTGAAAGTGGTGAGCTATCTGGATACCGGCGATGGCAACTACTGGGCGCACCCGATTGAAAACCTGGTGGCGGTGGTCGACCTTGAGCAGAAGAAGATTATAAAAATTGAAGAAGGCCCGGTGATCCCGGTGCCGATGGAAGCGCGCCCGTATGATGGCCGCGACCGCGTCGCCTCCGCGGTGAAACCACTGGATATCACCGAACCGGAAGGCAAAAACTACACCATCACCGGCGACACCATTCACTGGCAGAACTGGGATTTCCACCTGCGTCTGAACTCGCGCGTCGGGCCGATCCTCTCGACGGTCACCTACAACGACAACGGGAAGAAACGCCAGGTGATGTATGAAGGTTCGCTGGGCGGCATGATCGTGCCTTACGGTGACCCGGACGTGGGCTGGTACTTTAAGGCCTATCTCGACTCCGGCGATTACGGTATGGGAACCCTGACTTCACCTATCGTGCGCGGCAAAGATGCGCCAGCGAACTCGGTGCTGCTGGATGAGACCATCGCCGATTACACCGGTAAACCCACCACGATCCCGCACGCCATTGCGATTTTTGAACGCTATGCCGGGCCGGAGTACAAACACCAGGAAATGGGACAGCCGAACGTCAGCACCGAGCGCCGCGAACTGGTGGTCCGCTGGATCAGTACCGTGGGCAACTACGACTATATCTTTGACTGGGTATTCCACGAAAACGGCACCATCGGCATCGATGCGGGTGCCACCGGCATCGAAGCGGTGAAAGGCGTAATGGCGAAAACCATGCACGATCCGAGCGCCAAAGATGATACCCGCTACGGGACGTTGATCGACCATAACATCGTCGGCACCACCCACCAACATATCTACAACTTCCGCCTGGATCTTGATGTCGATGGCGAGAACAACAGCCTGGTGGCGATGGACCCGGAAGTGAAGCCAAATACCGCCGGTGGCCCGCGGACCAGTACCATGCAGGTGAATCAGTACAGCATCGACAACGAGCAGAAGGCGGCGCAGAAGTTTGACCCAGGCACCATCCGCCTGCTAAGTAACACCACCAAAGAAAACCGGATGGGCAACCCGGTGTCGTATCAGATAATCCCATATGCTGGCGGCACTCACCCGGCGGCAACCGGCGCCAAGTTCGCCCCGGATGAGTGGATCTATCACCGTCTGAGCTTTATGGATAAGCAGCTGTGGGTCACCCGCTATCATCCGGAAGAGCGTTATCCTGAGGGCAAGTACCCGAACCGTTCGGTCCATGACACTGGTCTTGGCGCCTATGCTAAGGATAACGAGTCGCTGAACAATCACGATGACGTCGTGTGGATCACCACCGGCACCACCCACGTGGCCCGCGCCGAAGAGTGGCCGATTATGCCGACCGAATGGGCGCACGCGCTGCTGAAACCGTGGAACTTCTTTGACGAAACGCCGACCCTTGGCGAGAAGAAAAAGTAGGCCACATTGCAGACCGTCAACCCGGATAGCGGCGTAAACGCCCTGTCCGGGCTACGGTGTGCGGTCATGCTGTTGTGAATGAGCGCCACCGGGGCAATCCCTCGTGTGGCGCTCGCGTTTTCACGAGGCGTCGTTCCAGCTTTGCACCACAAAGCGCAACCGCCCCGAAATGCCCGGTACCGAAGGGCGTTTTTTGCCGTTGGCATCAAGCGTGACGCTGTCTACAGGGATGATAACCTCACAGGCCTTACCGGCCGTTTGCTGCGGTTGCAGAACGATATCGGCGCTGGAAAATCCGGCGTCCTGCCAGGCATATTTTATCTTCCAGGAAGTGGTATCGTTGGCCGGCGGGACAATCTCGAGGATCAGCGAATTACGGAACAGATACCCGCCTTCATAATGTTCGTTGAACCAGAACCGCTTCTCGATTTCATAATCCGGCATTTTGACCCCAAGTATCAGGCTGTAGGCCAGCGAACGCCGGTTTTTATTGACGCGCGCGCTCTTCGACAAGAACACGCTGGAGAGATACTGCGACGCACGTTGTTGCTCAAACCACTCTTTTTGCGTCAGACAGGCAACGGAGTCTTCTTCCGAGACGCGACGGGTTAAGGACCACGGCTTGCCGCGAGGCGACGCGATCGCCTCTATCTGATAGATGGCGTCAATTTTCGACGCATTGCCCCCCGCCGCTTTGATTGCCGCTTCCGGCAGACGAATGTCATCGATATCCAGCCAGATATCCACCCGCACATCGCCAAACAGAAAACGAGCCAGGTTCTGGAAGGCCTCTTCGCTGTTCACAATGCCGAAATAACCGGAGTGTGAGCGGTAGGTGAAGGCTTTCGCACAGGGCGCACCGAGAGAACCATCGGCATTCAGGCCGCTCAGGGTCGCATTTTCGATTTTGACCAGACCATCGCTGCCGTTGCCGACAAAGGTTCGCGATAGCGCGGCGGCAGCATCGTAATCGAGGCGGTTGGTGCCGACCATGGTGAAAATCCGCGAGGACGGCAGGCAGGATTCCGGTATCACATCGACCCGGTTATGGCGTTGGTAGGCCTGTTGCAGGTTAAGGTAATCCGCCATCCGCTCGCGGTTAAAATTAGTGACGCTACTTTGCCACGGCAGGTCCGGTACGTTGAGCCCCGCGAACTCAATTCCGTTATGGGGTGTCGCATAGGTGAAAAATTTATCGACGGTTGCCCCCATCTTGCCCGGGTCGAGCGTCGGATTTTGCAGCATCGCCCGGCAAACCAGCCCGCCCATCGAGTGTGCAACCAGATAGCAACGGAAATCGCCAGCCACCTTCACGCCGCTGTTGGGATTCGCCAGCAGTAACGTCCGCACCTTGACCAGCAGGTTAGATAGCCCGATGGCCGCGTCCTCGATTGACGGCGTCTTACCGGACCCCAGCAGCGTGGAGGCGTCATCATAATAGCGATACACGATCACCGATTTATCATCCAGAACATTGCCGGTGGGTTTCCCCTCCGGATCGGTCTCCCAGCCCTCATCCATGATATCCAGTCCCTGCTCGAACACATCGCTATAGCCAAACTCCGTGGCGAGGCGAATCACCGGGGACTCGAAGAAAAATTTCCTGGGGCGATCTTTCTGGCTCGCCGACGCACGTAGCATCGTAGACCCAAGATTAAAACCATTAAACGGATCTGCTGTAGTCTCATTAACGTCGCGTTGCGTCATCGCATAACCACGAACGTAAATAATAGGGAAAAAAGGCATTTTATTATTAGCCATTTTTATTTTCCTGAGATTTATTATGCTTATAATCAATGAATTTCAAGATGCAGCCAACACCCCTGCATGTTGAAAGAAGACGGGTATATTATGGGTGGCGAGACACGCCATACAGCCCTTTATATTTATCATTGGTTGCCGACGCAACTAAGACTGACCATGAATAATGAAAGACATTCACTTTCGAGGGATAGGCGCCGCGATTACCTTCGATAGTCCATAAAATACCGTCAGCATAGCGTTGAACAATACCGACATGGCCCTGCCAGGCGGTCTTCTGTGGGTTTTTAGGATCCACTCTGAGCCAGCAGATGATATCGCCCTGTTGCGGTGGATTGTTTAATGAAGGGGTATAGGCATAGCCCAATGATTTCATTTTATTATGCAGCGCCTGGGCGGATGTTTGATAGCCAAATACCGCCGGTGTTGCCTGATTAAAACAGTAACTGACAAAGGCGGCACACCAGCTTTGGCCCTGTGAACCGTGCCCGGAAAAGTACCTCTTAATATCCGGCCCGTGGTTGTCGGAGCCTTGCTCACCGTGCCCAATCTCAGCCTGTGCGACCTTGAGCGCCGCCTGGCCTGCGGGACTGCCGCCGCTGACGTTCACCAACGGCTGCGTTACTGGCACGGGCGCAACCTGCTTTTTGCCCAATGCCGCATCCAGCGCCCAGCGGGTATGCGGACCGACTTTACCATCGACCACCAGCGGCTGGCCTGAGGCATCAAGGTTGGCTACCTGAAATGCTTCTACCGACTTTTTCACCACCTGGTCAAATTTATTACCGGCGGCCAGGCCAAAAGATAATTTCCGCAAATCATTTATCAGCTGCGCGACCGCGCTGCCTTCATCACCGAGTTTAAGCATATCGCCCCCGTCTTATTCACGTTAGTTAATAAAGAAATAATTCGCACGATAAATGCAATGCTAAACACTACAGGCTATTACAGATAAAAATTAACGTCACCGCCTGAGAGCCAGGAATGTTAGCTCGCTATTTTTAACGCAAAAGAGCTGCCTTAGAAATAAGCATCATAAAAGGGTTATCATGTTATTCCTCAATTTACAGATTCAGCGCCTGGCGAGAAATAGAGAGCGCGAAGAACCACAATAAAATAGTCTCATAGGGCAGGCTCTTATTTAGCGTAGTTATCTCGTGCAAGAGATCAAGTGGCTGACCGACCGCCTTTTTAGCCGCCCCCCGGATTGCGGCGCAAGCGCCTGATCCGGGCTACAGGGCCGTGAAATCGAGGAGGAATTTACCACGACTGCCGGCGCGGATCGCCTCCTGCCAGCGATGCAGCGGCACCACCTCCACCGGCGGCAAGGTCGTCGTCGGCAGCAGACGCCAGATCTCGGCGAACGCCGCCTGCCACTGCGCCTCTGACAGGGTCGCCAGCGCTTCGCGCAGATGGAATTTATACACCCGTGGAAGCGACCGGGTTTGGGTCAAGGCCTGTCCGGATAACAGCCCGTAGGAGATCAGTCCGCCGCGCTCCGGCAGCACCGACAGCAGCGTGTTCGCCAGCTCCCCGCCCACTGCATCAAACACCCAGTCGGCATTCTGCCCCACCTGCTCGAGCATCGGTCGGTCCGTTTCCAGCAGCGGGTAAACTCCCAGCTGTTCCAGCCGGGGAATATGCTGCGGCGAACGGATAACCCCGCTTACCGCACTCGCCCCTTTAAGCTGCGCCCACTGCGCCAGCAGGCTGGCACAGCTGGAGCCCGCCGCGGTCAGCACGATATTGCAGCCGGTTACCGGCCAGCGGTTGAGCATCAGCAGCGCGGTTAACGGGTTAATATAAGCGCGGGCGGCCAGCAGATCGTCGATGGCGTCAGGCACCGGTACCAGCCAGCGCTCGGGGATATCCAGATAACGCTGCCAGGTGCCATCCCCGCGCAGGGGCAACACCCGCTGCCCGCGGGCAACTCCGGCACCGGGCGGCGCCTCCACCACGACGCCAATCCCTTCATAACCCACCGTCGCCGGTAGCCGGGTGCGGTGGCGGTAGGCGCCGGTAACGGGGATCAGATCTGAGGGATTGACCGGCGCGTAGCGCATCTCAACCCGCACCTTATCCGCCGCCAGCGGCAGCATGGGTGTAGTACGTAGCCTAAGCGCCGCGGCCGGCGCCCCGTACGTGTCATAGCAAAGCGCGTGGTTCAGCATAGCGTCGGATTCACCACCTTCCGGCAAAACAAAGACGCCATAATAACAGGATTCAGGGGGCCGTTTCCCGCCAAAAACGGGTCCATCAGCCGGGACCATCGCTGGCGGCCGCCAGCAGCGGGACGATCAGATCGCTCATCGGCGTCGGAATACCGTGGCGGCGAGCTCGCCGCGGTATCACGGCGTTGCGGATCTCCCACTCCAGCGGATGCCCGGCTTCACGGTCAATCAGAATAGAGGTGCTGAGGTCGGGTGGCGCGCGGTGGAAACCATCGAGGATCTCCTGCGGGACGCTGTCGCTCAGTATCGCACCCTCGGCGCGGGCAACTGTCAGACATTCACGCAGATAGGCCAGGGCAACGTCACTGATATCGGCGCGGGAGAACATGCCGGCCCGACGCCCGGTTAGCACCATCAGCCCGGCGACGGCGTTTTGCAGCAGCTTACGCCATGCCACGGAAGTAAAATCGGCAGCCAGATCCACCGCACAGCGGGTTCCTCGCAGCACGTGCTGTACCCGTTGGGCTTGCGGCACATCCGGTAGCGTCAGGCGTGGCGCGGCCCGTAGCCACACAGAGGTCTGCGATTCGCGCAGGGCCGGAAACCACACCACCGAGGGCAACACCGGGGAGCTGGCAACCCACGGGGCAAACTGCTCCTGCTGTTCTACGCCGTTTTGCAGGACGCACACCAGCGTGTTGTCATCGCATAATACCGCCAGCCAGGGCGCAATCGCGCGGATCTGAGTGGTCTTCACCGCCACAAAAACCACATCAACCGGCCCGGCTATCGTCGCCGGATCGCTCAATAGCGGTCCGGGCACGGTAATCTGGCCACCGTCAAAGCGCAGCGACAGTTGCGGATGGGGCGTGCGGGCGCAGATCAGCGGCGTACGCCCGGCTTCATGCAGCGCCGCCGCGATGGTGGTACCAATGGCGCCGGGCCCAATCAGGGCAACGGTTGGCTCTTGCGATCTCATTTCTGCCTCCTGAGGATGTCTCCGCCCGATGGCGGGCAGCGCATCAACAGTAGCGAGAAAGGATAGCGTTGGGCAAGCCCGTTGGTTCGGGCGACATCAGCGGGTTCGGCCACACGTCTGAAACGGCAGGATGCAGCGCCCGGTACATCATGACCAGGCGCTGGGTTTAGCGATTAATAACGTACGCAGACCGATTTGGTCTCGCACCAGTCGTCCAGCCAGTCCGGGCCGAAGTCACGCCCGGTGCCGGACTGCTTCATGCCGCCGAACGGCAGGTTGGCATCAATAAGCGTATGGCTGTTAACCCATACCGTGCCCGCCTGCAGGCGTTCGGTGTAGCTCAGCGCCTGAGTCAGATCGCCGGTCCAGACGCTGGCGGTTAAGCCAAAATCGCTGTCGTTGGCGAGGCACAGCGCTTCTTCACCATCGGCAACGCGCACCAGATTCACCACCGGCCCGAAGACCTCCTCGCGGCTCAGACGCAGCCCGGCATCCGGGTTAATCACCAGGGTTGGCGCAATGTAGTAGCCCTGGTTATCCGGCCCGAGCTGCCCGCTGATCAGTTCAGCATTGCGCTGGCGGGCATCATCAAGATAGGCCGCCACTTTGGCACAGTGGGCCTTCGAGACCACCGGGTTAATATGGGTGGTCTCCAGCATTCCCGGCCCGACCTGCAGGGATTTCACCGCCTGCTCAAATCCGCTCACCAGGGTATCGAACAGCGGCGCTTCAATGTAGATCCGCGAGCTGGCGGCGCATACCTGGCCCTGGTTGAGGAAGCTCCCGGTCATCAGCCCCTCAATCACCCATTCCGGGTTGGCATCTTTGAGGACGATCGCCGGGTTTTTGCCGCCCAGCTCCAGCGTCACCCGGGTCAGGCGATCGGCAGCCACCCGCGCAATATGCTTGCCCGTGGCGGTCGAGCCGGTAAAGCTCACCTTCGCCACTTGCGGATGCGCCGTTAGCGCCGCCCCGCACTCGCTACCGCTGCCGGTCACCACGTTAAACACGCCGTCCGGGATCCCGGCTTCGGTCGCCAGCTCGGCAACGCGCAACAGGGTTAGCGGGGTCGTTTCCGACGGCTTAATCACGATTGAACAGCCGGCCGCCAGCGCCGGCATCACCTTCCACATGCCAATCATCAGCGGGAAGTTCCACGGTACGATCCCGGCGACAACCCCAACCGGCTCTTTCTTCGTCCACGCCTGATAGCGTGCGCCTTGCGGGAACGGAATCGACACATCGAGCGTGCGCCCGCTGATTTTGGTCGTCAGCCCGGCGGTGTAGCGCATCCAGTTCAGCGTGCAGCCCACTTCAAACGCGCGGGAAATATTGATGGATTTGCCCTGCTCCAGGGTTTCCAGCTGCGCCAGCTCTTCGCCATGCTGCTCGACCAGGTCGGCAAAACGCAGCAGGATCCGCTCACGATCGGCAGGGGTACGCCCCGCCCAGCTACGGGCAACAAACGCCCGCCAGGCCGACATCACCGCACGATCGACATCAGCGGCATTGGCATCCGCCGTGCTGGCAATGGCCTGACCGGTGGCCGGGTTCCAGACGGTGAGCCGCTGTTCGCTTTGCGATTCCTGCTGGCTACCATCGATATACAAACCATGCTGTCGGTCTAAAAACTGCTGTACGCTGGCGAGCAGCGCAACCTGTGCTGTGGACATATCGCTTCCTTATTCCTTTCGGGTCGTGAATTGAGTCTACGACGAGGTCGGCATCCGCGCTTTTTTCTCTGTGACATTCGTTTGTGCCGCTGTGACAGGCTCCGCAATTAAGCATTTTGCGTACCCAGAAGTGTGCCGCAGGTAATAGTTCTTTCATATACTCCGGCTCCCGCTCTTGTATGCCGCAACGTAAATGCAACAATGCAGAAACATTATATCGATAAGAGAAACATTATGGCGACGGCGGAGCACGGACAGGATTACCAACGCTGGTTGGCGAAAATCAATCAGGTCTGCGGCCATTTTGCCGCCCGCCCGCTGGAGGGGAACTTTCACGGCGAGATTGACGCCAGCTACGCGGGGAACCTGAAAGTCAGCACCGTCACCGCCTGCGGGGTCAATTTGTTCCGCACCCGCAACGAGATCAAGCGCAGCAATGACGACTGGTTTTATACCGTTTTCCAGCTCGCCGGCCAGGCGGCCATTGAGCAGGACGATCGCCAGGTGATGCTGGAAGCCGGTGATATCACGCTGATTGACGCCTCGCGCCCCTGCTCTATCTTCTGGCAGCAGACCTCGCGCCAGGCCTCGCTGCTGCTGCCCCGGCAGCTGATCGAACACCAGCTGCGCGGCAGCGAAATCAGCATTGCCTCGCGTCTGCAAAAATCGCTGCCGATGGTTCAGCTCAGCCAGCGCCTGCTGCAGGAAAGCATGAACAGCCCGGAGCTGTCGGACAGCGAAAGCGAAGCGGCGCTGGAGGCCATCGTCTGCCTGCTGCGCCCGATGCTGCACCAGCAGGAGGTTCAGCCGTCTCGCCGGGAGAAGCAGTTCCAGAGAATTATTGAGCTAATCGATGCATCGATTCAGGCAGAACACCTGCGTCCGGAATGGCTGGCGAACGAAACCGGGATGTCATTGCGCAGCCTGTACCGGCTGTTTGCTGACAAGGGTCTGGTGGTCGCTCAGTATATTAAGAACCGCCGGCTCGACCTCTGCGCCCGGGCGCTGCGCAGCGCCCATGACGATGAGAAGCTGGCGGGAATTGGCTACAACTGGGGATTCAGCGACCACAGCCACTTCTCCACCGCGTTCAAGCAGCGTTTTGGCGTGTCGCCGGGAGAATACCGCAAGCGCTGCCGCTAATTATTTGCGTAGCCATTTGCCGTTCAGCCCCTGGACATATTCCCCAGGCTGCGCCCGGTTGACCAGCTTCTGCCCGGCCATTTTGGCCACTTCATCCACTGGCAGATTATTTTCATCCGCTAGCTGCTGGTAGCTTTCACTGCGCGCCGTATTGATCCGTGCGACCAGCGCCAGAGTTTCCTGATCCTGGCGTAATGGGGCCAGATAGCCTTTCAACGTTTCGCCTACCCGCCCCTGTTCCCGGGCTTCGCTCAGCGTCAGAGCCAGCGCCGGTGTACTGAGGAGAACCAGCGTCAGCGCTGCGATTTTCAGTCGTTTTCTCATCGCCACCTCAGAATAGATCGCTGCGCGACTTCAGTAACGCTTCAACATCCTTATCCACTTTGATATGAATCTCGTGCTCAATTTTGACATTCATATTGATGGTGATCGGCTCCTTTGATGCCGCGATTTCAATGCGCGGCGTACAGCCCGCCAGCAGCATCGGCACCAGCACCGCCGTTAGCAATTTCATCATTGTTGTTCCTTACACTTTTTACTGTCCGTACAGCTGCGCACGGGGAGCACGGCATTCTGCTCAAACCATGCCTGTAAATTGTCGCCAAAACGTAAACTGCGCCACAGGTCAAAAATATTCTCTTGATGAGAATAGTTTAAATGCACCGTATTACTCTGATCCCCAACGCGGCTGGTGCCGCTGATGGTCGCCTTCAAAGTCAACATCCCGAGGTTATCGAGGTCGATGCGCGTCCATGAGCGGGAGATCTCCATATAGCGCAGCCAGTTAATTGCCGCGCCGGCAGAGATATTATCGTTCACCATCGCGTCCGCCATGTCCTTATCGAGGCGCAGCGTCATCGGGCCGGGGTTGCCCAGCCAGCCATCTTTGATGATCCATTTTTCGTTATTCAGCCACAGCGGCAGCGCCCCGTTAAAGGCGCCGGACATGGCAAACTGTTTGATATTGACCGCGCTCACCAGCTCGCTGCTGGAGATATGCTGCAGCCGCAGCAGCGCCGGGTCATGCTGCGGCATCCGCAGTTGCTGCATGGTCACCTGGCCCCCGAGAACATCCACGCTGACGTTGCTCAGCTGTAGCGGCTGGTTTTCGCTCCACGGCCAGGCGCCCTGCAGGTCCGCAGTCAGGTTTTTCGCCGTTACCTGGTTGACGATCTCGCCGATGCGCAGCGATACCGGCCGGCGGGTCCCCAGCTGCCAGATCCCCTCGCTAAAGCGGAACGGCAGAACAAAATCGACGCCGTTGATTTGGTTGTCCGGCATCCAGGCGCTGCCGCCTTTTAACACGCCATGTCCCCCGGCTTCGAATCCCTGTTCGGCTGCCGCCGAGAAAGCCACCTGGGCATACAGCATCCCTTCGCGCAGGTTCATTTTCCACTCCGGCGGTACCAGCGGCTGAAACACGGTCAGCGACTGTTTCGGCCACCATGCCTTACCGCGCAGACGTTCGCCATCCCAGCGCCCAATGACCCGAACCGGGCCGATTTTGTTGGCATGAAGCGCGCCGTTAAACTGAAACCAGGTCGGGTCGCGGCCATCAATGGTGAATTTTAAGGTTGAGGGCGGCAGCACGCTGCCGTGACTAAAGCTGGTGGTTCCCGCATCCAGCGACAGCGCGCCGGTCAGTTTCGGGTGCTGCTCATTGCGCAACCAGTGGATCGGCTCATCCAGCGTCAGGCGCGGCGCACTCACCAGCATGGTGCCATATTGCAGTTTATCGAAGCCCGTCGACAGGCTGTTCAGGACGATCGAACTGTCTATCCATGCCCCCGCCCCTTTGACGTCCCAGCGCGCCTGCATAGGGGTGAAGTGACCGTCGCCCCAGTAACGCCACTGCCAGCGACCGCTGTCGGGCATAAAATTATCGGCCTGGCCGTCAAGATGCAGCGTGAAGTCTCCCATCTGCTGTTCATGGGCGCGCAGAATCGCCTGCAGACGGCCGTCCACGCCCTGCTGGGTCACCTTGACCCCCGCCAGTGGCAGACGGACTTCATCAATATTCAATGAATCAACCACCCGCCCGCGGGAACGCAGCAGCGCGCCGGGGTTGAAGGCCAATGCCGGAGCGGTCAGCGGGCCGCTGAGCCTGGCCGGCAGTACCGCATAAACGATCAGATCCCCCAGCTTTGCCTCACCGGTCAGCTGCAGCGGCATGTCGCTGTTGTCCATGCTCAGTTTGCCGGGGCCGATATTCAGCACGGCGTTGCCTTTACCGGCTTTCCCCTGGGTCAGGACGTTGAGCCGGCCGCTTACCTGCATCTGCTCGGTGCCCTGCTGCCAGTTACCCACCGATAGCGCCAGACGGCCGCTTAATGGATAGCCAGCGTATTCGGTTCTCCAGCGACCATCGCTAATGGCAATGCGCTCGGGGGTCACTTCCCACGGGAGATCGAGTATCGGCTGCACTTCGCCGCGCGGCGTCACCACCAACTGGCCGCGGTTTTTCTGCCACTCCAGCTCGGCGTCAACCAGCCCGCCGGTTTGCGGAAATTCAAAGGTAGTCAGCAGATGGCCATCGACCGGCAGGCCGTCCGGAACCAGCGGCATATGAAATTCACCGGCCAGCTTCACCGGCGGCTGCTCGTCGACCAGCTGGGCGGAAAAATGGCTGACGGTGAGCGTCTGTCCGCGCAGGCGCGCCTGCAAGGTCAGCTCTTTGCCGCTATAGCCAATATCCTGCTGCTGTGGGGTCAACGACATCACCAGTCGCCCCTGCCACTTTTCCCACGGCGAGAGGCGCAGATTTTCAATGGTCAGCCAGCTGTAAGGCAGCATCGACTGCCACTCCGCCAGAGTCCGTGGCGCCCCAACCGTCGGTTCACTGTCGGGCAGTTTACTCAGACAGGCGCTATTGATATCGAGTTCGTCGAGGTGCAGCCGCCAGCGGCTGGGATGAGAAAGTTGGGCATTGGTGATCCGGGCCAGCTCACAATCGCCGACCAGATAGCGTAATTCGGGAATGCGTAAAGCAGAACGCGTCAGTCGCGGGCTGTCGGAAAACGCAATGCGGGTCCCCTCTGGAAGCCAGATCCCTGCAAGCGTTGGCACCCAATGGGTAAGCGTCGACAACATGGCCAGCGGTAGCAGAATAAGAGCTAACAATAGCGCGATGGCGGCTTTATATTTACCCTTCATGGGCAGTAATATCCTGATTAAACAAAAGTAAAAGCCGAAAGATGTGCATATTGTGGCACGTTCGACTAGTGAGTTAAAGGCTCTATCCAGTCTAAGGATAGTTGGTTCGGCATCATCATCACCGTGAATTTATGCATTTCGCCTGTTAAGCCGCCATTTAATCGGCCCCTGTCACACTCGAAGTATTCGTTCCCGACGCCGGTGGATCCCGTGGATTTTTTTGTTTTGCTTATTGAACACGCCCAGCGCCACTATTCATGGTTGCTGATCGTGGTATTTCTGCTGACCCTGACTAAATCCTGCGCCCTGATTTCGCTGCTGGTGCCGGGGACCTCCGGATTGTTGTTGCTCGGCCCGCTGGCCTCCGGCAGTCTTAACCATTTCTTATTAATGTGGCTCAGCGCTAGCCTCGGGGCAATCGGCGGATTCTGGCTCTCCTGGTGGCTGGGACGGCACAACCGGCACCGTCTGACGAGCATACGCTGGTTGCGCGGCCAGCGGTTGTCCCGCAGCCTGGTGTTTCTGCAACGTCATGGGGCGTGGGCGGTGTTTTTTGGCCGCTTTCTCTCGCCGTTTCGTGCCACTCTTCCGCTGGCCAGCGGCGCCAGCGGCACAGCGTTCTGGCCATTTCAGTTGGCCAACGTCAGTTCCGGACTGCTGTGGCCGCTGATACTGCTGGCCCCCGGGGCGTTTAGCCTCAGTTTTTGGTAAAACACATTGTGTTTTAAAGAGATACCTCAACACCGCGATATGCTCTAGAATTATCTGTATCACCGTTAAGGCAAACTTATTTTTAATATTTGTATGATTATTTTAAATATGCTACCGTGCCGGTATAATCACTGGAGAAAAGTCTTATGAAAATCGCTGTGTATAGTACAAAGCAGTACGATAAAAAGTACCTTCAGCATGTTAATGATGCATATGGCTTTGAACTCGAATTTTTCGACTTTCTGTTAACCGAAAAAACGGCGAAAACCGCCAACGGCTGTGAAGCTGTGTGCATCTTCGTCAACGATGACGGAAGCCGCCCAGTGCTGGAAGAGTTAAAATCGCATGGCGTGAAGTACATCGCCCTGCGCTGCGCTGGTTTCAACAACGTCGACCTCGAGGCGGCGAAAGAGTTGGGTCTGCGCGTTGTGCGCGTACCGGCCTACTCGCCGGAAGCCGTCGCCGAGCATGCCATCGGCATGATGATGTCATTGAACCGTCGCATTCACCGCGCCTACCAGCGTACCCGTGATGCCAACTTCTCCCTCGAAGGGTTAACCGGCTTTACCATGCACGGTAAAACCGCCGGGGTGATCGGTACCGGGAAAATTGGCGTGGCTACGCTGCGCATTCTGAAAGGCTTTGGCATGCGACTGCTGGCGTTTGATCCCTATCCGAGCGCAGCGGCGCTGGATCTCGGGGTAGAGTATGTCGACCTGCCGACGCTGTACGCGCAGTCCGACGTGATCTCCCTGCACTGCCCGCTGACTGATGAGAACTATCATCTGCTGAACCATGCGGCGTTCGACCAGATGAAAGATGGCGTGATGGTAATCAACACCAGTCGCGGCGCGTTGATTGATTCTCAGGCGGCGATTGATGCCCTGAAACACCAGAAAATTGGCGCTTTGGGGATGGACGTGTACGAGAACGAGCGCGATTTGTTCTTTGAAGACAAATCCAACGACGTGATTCAGGATGACGTATTCCGTCGCCTCTCCGCCTGCCACAACGTGTTGTTCACCGGGCACCAGGCGTTCCTGACCGCTGAAGCGCTGATCAGCATTTCGCAAACCACGCTGGATAACCTGCGCCAGGTGGATGCCGGCGAAACCTGCCCGAACGCACTGGTCTGATTTCTTTTTCCTTTTGTGCCCTCCTGTCATGGGGGGCACTTTCAGATAACCCCCACAGAAAAAGTCCGCAGTAAAGTTAACAATCGCTTATGCCATTCATCGTTCAGGTTGCTTCGGCGTTGGCCGCGTCCATTAACCTTAGTCACTTACCTGAGTAAGCTCAAAGGGGATTGATGGCCCTGCCGCCTGCAAGCGGCTCGAAGAATGTTGGCTAAATCTGATAAACGTCATTAATGATTTGGGGGAGTAATGAATAAGTTTGCTGTACTGCTGGCGACGGGAATGCTGTTATCGGGATGTGTGTATAACAGCAAGGTATCAACTGGCGCCGAGCAACTTCAGCACCACCGCTTTGTGCTGACCAGCGTCAACGGCCAGGCGCTGAACACACAAGGAAAGCCGCTGGAACTGAGTTTTGGCGAAAATATGTATGTCTCAGGCAATATGTGTAACGGCTTTAGCGGCAAAGGCAGCATCAGCGGCGGCGAGCTGAAGGTCAAAGCGCTGGCAATGACCCGTATGCTGTGCAGCGATCCGCAGCGCAATACGCTGGATCATACGCTGAGCACCATGCTACGCGATGGCGCGCAGGTCGACCTGACGGAAAATCAGCTGACGCTGGCCACCGCCGATCAAACGCTGGTCTATAAACTTGCGGATCTGGTGAACTAGTAGTTCCCGCAGCTGCCGCCCGCTAACGCTTGCTCGCTGCAACGCTTACCGTTGGGTAATGCGCACATCCCGATCGCTGAACCATCAAGCTGCCGTGCCACCGATAATGAGCCGCCAATCATCGCGCAGTTCGCCTGCCCGGTGCTGCTCATTGCGGCACGCATGCCAGGCGGCACATGTGCCGCTGTCGCCTGTTGAACCGGTTCACTACTACAGGCCGACAATAATAACGCGGCACATCCCACTAAAAACGCAGCTCGCATCGATTTCCCCTCAGCAATATCTCAAAATAAGCAAACCCAAGAATAATAGGCAGCGCAGCCGTGCACGTCGAGAGGCGAAATACGTATTTATGCGCCCCATTAACATTTTTTAGCAAAATATCTGGCGTAACCTTGATCCCGACCAGGTTTGTCATGCCGCCAGGCGCCTGAATCCCCTCACAGCTCAACACTATCGCTACGATCATGCCCCTCGGATGAGACCGGTTGGCCACGGCAAGTCCGGTTTAAGATCATAGTGATAACCAGTGTCATCCTCGCCGCTACGCTTGTCTTTCATGGATCAATTTGTGCACTCGAAAGCCTCATAACTTCAAGGGTATAGATAATGCTCTTATACTAACGACTATAATTACAGGACCTGTGGCTGTTTGTCGGGTCCCTTCTTTTGCGCAATGTTAGGGTGTCTTATTATGATTACTATCGACGGTAATGGCGCGGCCGCTTCAGTCGCGTTTCGCACCAGTGAGGTTATCGCCATCTACCCGATCACGCCCAGTTCAACCATGGCGGAACAGGCGGATGCCTGGGCGGGAAACGGGCTAAAAAACGTATGGGGTGACGTGCCTCGGGTGGTGGAGATGCAGTCGGAAGCCGGGGCCATCGGGGCCGTACACGGTGCGCTGCAGACCGGCGCCCTGTCGACCTCGTTTACCTCATCGCAGGGCTTACTGCTGATGATCCCGACGCTGTACAAACTGGCCGGGCAACTGATGCCGTTCGTCCTGCACGTCGCCGCCCGTACCGTGGCAACCCACGCGCTTTCTATTTTTGGTGACCATTCGGACGTGATGGCCGTGCGCCAGACCGGCTGCGCCATGTTGTGCGCCAGCAGCGTGCAGGAAGCCCAGGACTTTGCGCTGATTTCCCATATTGCGACCCTGAAAAGTCGGGTGCCGTTTATTCACTTCTTCGATGGTTTTCGGACCTCGCACGAAATCAACAAAATCATCCCGCTGGCGGATGACACCGTGCGCAGCCTGCTGCCGCAGGCCGATATCGACGCTCACCGTCTGCGCGCGCTGAATCCGGAACACCCGGTGATCCGTGGGACCTCGGCGAACCCGGATACTTATTTCCAGTCCCGCGAAGCGACCAACCCGTGGTACGACGCGGTCTATGACCATGTCGAAACGGCGATGGATGATTTCGCCAGCGCCACCGGACGCCAGTACAAGCCGTTTGAGTTCTACGGCCATCCGCAAGCGGAACGGGTGATTGTGATCATGGGCTCGGCCATCGGCACCTGTGAAGAAGTGGTAGACGAACTGCTCAGCCGGGGTGAAAAAGTCGGGGTTCTGAAAGTGCGCCTCTATCGCCCCTTCTCCGCCGCGCATCTGCTGGCGGTGCTGCCGGAGAGCGCCCGCGCCATCGCGGTGCTGGATCGCACCAAAGAGCCGGGTGCCCAGGCAGAACCACTGTATCTCGATGTGATGAGTGCGCTGGCGGAAGCCTTTAACCGCGGCGAGCGCGAAACGCTGCCACGGACCATCGGCGGGCGCTATGGCCTGTCCTCGAAAGAGTTCGGTCCGGACTGCGTGCTGGCTGTTTTCAATGAGCTGAACGAAGCCCGCCCCAAACCGCGTTTTACCGTCGGCATTTATGATGATGTGACCAACCTTTCTCTGCCGTTGGTTGAGAACACTTTGCCGTCGCACGCCAAGCTCGAGGCGCTGTTTTATGGCCTTGGCAGCGACGGCAGCGTGTCGGCCACCAAAAATAATATCAAGATTATCGGTAACTCCACTCCGTGGTTCTCGCAGGGCTATTTCGTCTATGACTCGAAAAAAGCCGGGGGACTGACCGTCTCGCACCTACGAGTGAGTGAAAAACCGATTCGCTCCTCCTATCTGATCTCCCAGGCCGATTTTGTCGGCTGCCATCAGCTGCAGTTTATTGATAAGTATCAGATGGTGGAAAGGCTCAAACCCGGCGGCATTTTCCTGCTCAATACACCTTACCCGGTAGATGAGGCCTGGTCGCGCCTGCCGCAGGAAGTCCAGGCGGCGCTGAACCAGAAGAAAGCGCGCTTCTATATTATCAACGCAGCGAAGATTGCCCGCGAATGCAGCCTGGGCGCGCGCATTAACACCGTGATGCAGATGGCGTTTTTCCACTTAACGCACATTCTGCCTGGCGACAGCGCATTGAGCGAGCTGCAGGGAGCAATCGCCAAAAGCTACAGCAGCAAAGGTCAGGAGCTGGTTGAGCGTAACTGGCAGGCGCTGGCGCTGGCCCGCGAGTCGCTGGCTGAAGTGCCATTACAACCGGTCGATGCCACCAGCCCGAACCGGCCGCCGGTAGTTTCCGATGCTGCGCCGGACTTCGTTAAAACCGTTACCGCCGCGATGCTGGCCGGACTTGGCGATGCGCTCCCGGTCTCCGCGCTGCCGCCGGACGGCACCTGGCCGATGGGCACCACCCGTTGGGAAAAACGTAACATTGCCGAAGCGATCCCTATCTGGAAAGAGTCGCTGTGTACCCAGTGCAACCACTGCGTCGCGGCCTGCCCGCATTCGGCAATCCGCGCCAAAGTGGTTTCCCCGGAAGCCATGGCTGATGCCCCTGCCAGCCTGCACACCCTTGACGTGAAATCCCGCGATATGCGCGGACAGAAATATGTGCTGCAGGTCGCGCCGGAAGATTGCACCGGCTGTAATCTGTGCGTGGAAGTGTGCCCGGCAAAAGATCGCCAGGATCCGCAGATCAAGGCCATCAACATGATGTCGCGCCTTGAGCACGTCGAAGAAGAAAAAGTGAATTACGACTTCTTCCTCAACCTGCCGGAAATTGACCGTAGCAAACTGGAACGCATTGATATTCGGACCTCGCAGCTGATCAGCCCGCTGTTTGAATACTCCGGGGCCTGCTCCGGCTGCGGCGAAACGCCGTATATTAAGCTGCTGACCCAGCTGTACGGTGACCGGATGCTGATTGCCAACGCCACCGGCTGTTCGTCGATTTATGGCGGCAACCTGCCTTCGACCCCCTATACCACCGACGCCAACGGTCGTGGCCCGGCATGGGCAAACTCGTTATTTGAAGATAACGCCGAATTCGGTCTCGGTTTCCGACTCTCTGTCGATCAGCATCGCCAGCGGGTAATGCGCCTGCTGACGCAGTTTGCCGATAAGTTCCCGGCGGAGCTGAACGAGGCGCTACAGGCCGAGGCTACCCCAGAACAGCGCCGTGAGCAGGTTGCAGCGCTACGTCTGGCGCTGGCTAACGTTGAGGGCGCCCAGGAGCTGCTCACCGATGCCGATGCGCTGGTGGAGAAATCCATCTGGCTTATCGGCGGCGATGGCTGGGCCTATGACATTGGTTTCGGCGGGCTTGACCACGTGCTCAGTCTGACCGAAAACGTCAATATTCTGGTCCTCGATACCCAGTGTTACTCCAACACCGGCGGCCAGGCATCGAAAGCCACGCCGCTCGGGGCGGTCACCAAGTTCGGTGAGCATGGCAAGCGTAAAGCACGCAAGGATCTCGGCGTCAGCATGATGATGTACGGGCATGTTTATGTGGCACAAATCTCGTTAGGCGCGCAGTTCAATCAGACGGTGAAAGCGATTCAGGAGGCGGAGGCCTACCCTGGTCCATCGCTAATCATCGCCTACAGCCCATGTGAAGAACACGGCTACGATCTGGCCCTGAGCCACGACCAGATGCGGCAGCTCACAGCCACTGGCTTCTGGCCGCTGTACCGCTTTGACCCGCGTCGTGAGGATGAAGGCAAACTGCCGCTGGCGCTGGACTCTCGCCCGCCGTCAGATGCGCTGGCAGAAACGCTGCTGAATGAGCAGCGCTTCCGTCGCCTCAACGCCCAGCAGCCGGAGGTGGCAGAGCAGCTATGGAAAGATGCGGCGGCGGATCTGCAAAAACGCTACGACTTCCTGGCACAAATGGCCGGCAAGGCGGAGAAGGCAGGCAGTGAAAGTTAGGATAAAAGTCGCGTAATACCATTAAGAAAAAAAGCCCGAATATCCATTCGGGCTTGTCACCTTTACCACCAAAATATCGTACTGAAATAGAAGGTAGTCATAATTAACAACAGCGACTAAAAGGCATCTAACACGTAGACAATACGTCATAAAATCAGTTGTGTATAATTTTTATTTCATATATATCAACATGATGCATTCACATCATTCATCAAAGCGCCAACTCGCAGCTTCATTTAAATACGCCTTATATATTATACAATCTCTTTTTATCCGGTATTAATAGTTCGTTTAATCAAAATGAAGTTAGTTTGTGACAGAGACAAAAAAATATTTCTGAAGACATCTCGCAATCAACGGCCCCTACTCAATATCAACACAACAGTCCAACGCCACGATTTCGTATCCGTTCGACGAGGGGCATTCTCAATGCGCCTTCAACAACGGCCATCCAATCAAAACAATAAATCTTCTGTATTAAAATAGTCACCGGATGAATGATATATTACCGGTAAAGCCTGTCGTTAAGGACGCCTGTCATGCACCATCATCCTGTGAGATCATCCCGAATCGCCTCCGTCGCTTATGACGATGCATCTGGCACCCTCGAAATCCGTTTTCGCGACCACTCGACGCTGCAGTACGAGAACGTGCCAGAACGTTTATTCCATAATTTTCTGCAGGTCGTCTCTAAAGGGCGTTTTTATGATGGCGTGATCAAAGGAAAATTTACCGTACGTCGCGGGAACTAACCCCAAAGTGTGACCCGGTCATAAGACAAGCCGCCTCGTAATGGCATATACTTTAAGCGGTTACTTAAACAGGAGGTTTTATGGCCAGAATAATTCTTGTACCCATTGATATTTCAGATAAAGAATTAACTCAACGCGTTATTTGCCACGTTGAGGCAGAAGCGCGTATTGATGATGCCGAGGTGCATTTTCTGACCGTGATCCCATCCCTTCCCTATTACGCTTCGTTGGGGATGGCCTACACCACCGAGCTGCCGCCGATGGATGAGTTCAAGGCAGAGTCGGAAACGCGACTGAAAGAGATCGTGACGCAGTTTGCCATTCCGGAAGATCGGGTGCATCTCCATGTTAAAGAGGGCTCGCCGAAGGATAATATTCTGGAGCTGGCGAAAACCCTGCCAGCGGATCTGGTTATCATCGCCTCACACCGTCCGGACATCACCACCTATCTGCTCGGCTCTAACGCCGCTGCCGTCGTACGACACGCCGACTGCTCGGTGCTGGTCGTACGTTAATACATTAGCCCGCCTCCCAGGCGGGTTTTTTATCTGCATTACCGTCGGGCTAAACGCCGGAAATGTGCTGACATCCCCCCCGTGAATCCGTACCATACACGCCACAGACTTATACCCTTCATCCTTCACGTTGCCTGGGTGTTGGCTGCCCCCGTTCACC
Organism: Klebsiella sp. B345; assembly: GCF_051131735.1. Taxonomy (NCBI): domain Bacteria; kingdom Pseudomonadati; phylum Pseudomonadota; class Gammaproteobacteria; order Enterobacterales; family Enterobacteriaceae; genus Klebsiella; species Klebsiella sp. B345. Next base: position 54,875 of record NZ_CP180443.1, on the reverse strand, counting down.
CCAGCCACTTACCTGAGTAAGCTGCTGGGGTGAACGGCCTTGCCGCCTACACGCAACGCGAATTATTTAGGGTATATACTCATCAATGTCAGACATCGTTAATTGCGCCCACACGCCGCGCCGCAAGCACCGTGCGTGGGACACACTATGAATTGAGCCACTATTAAATGCTGCAAAATCAAGATATTAGCAAAAAAGAAAAGTACAACATCGATAAACTGCAAAAGCGCCTGCGCCGTAACGTAGGTGAAGCGATTGCCGACTTCAACATGATTGAGGACGGCGACCGGATTATGGTGTGCCTTTCCGGCGGAAAAGACAGCTACACCATGCTGGAAATTTTGCGCAATCTGCAGAAAAGTGCGCCAATTTCATTCTCACTGGTAGCGGTCAACCTCGACCAGAAACAGCCGGGCTTCCCCGAACATATTTTGCCGGAATATCTCGAGCAGCTGGGCGTCGAGTACAAAATTGTTGAAGAAAATACCTACGGGATTGTGAAAGAGAAAATCCCTGAAGGCAAAACCACCTGCTCGCTCTGCTCTCGCCTGCGCCGTGGGATCCTCTATCGTACCGCCAGCGAACTGGGCGCAACCAAGATTGCCCTCGGCCATCACCGCGACGACATTTTACAAACCCTGTTCCTCAACATGTTCTACGGCGGCAAAATGAAAGGCATGCCGCCGAAGCTGATGAGCGATGACGGGAAACACATCGTGATTCGCCCACTGGCCTACTGCCGCGAAAAAGACATCGAGCGTTTCGCCCAAGCGAAAGGCTACCCGATTATCCCGTGCAATCTGTGCGGTTCGCAGCCGAACCTCCAGCGTCAGGTTATTGCCGATATGCTGCGCGACTGGGATAAACGCTACCCGGGCCGGATCGAGACCATGTTCAGCGCCATGCAAAACGTGGTGCCGTCTCATCTGAGCGACATTAATCTGTTCGACTTTAAAGGGATTAACCACCAGTCAGCGGTGGTAGACGGCGGCGATCTGGCCTTTGACCGGGAAGACATTCCGTTGCAGCCTGCGGGCTGGCAGCCGGAAGAAGACGCTGCGCCACTGGAAGAGCTGCGTCTGGACGTGGTGGAAGTGAAGTAACAAATTTGCGTCTCAGCCTGATGGCTGAGACGCGTTTTTAGCGCTTACTTCAGCAAACGGACCCGGCAATTTTTGCCTTTGATCTTGCCATTTAGCAGTTGCTTATAGGCTTTCTGCGCCACGCCCTGACGGATCGCCACGTACACATGCGCCGGATGAACGTTAATCTTGCCGATGTCGGCACCATCAAAGCCCATATCACCGGTCAACGCCCCCAGCACATCACCAGCACGCATTTTGGCCTTCTTGCCGCCATCAATACACAGCGTCGCCATTTCTGCATGCAGCGGGGTGATATTGTCGCCTGCCGGCGCGGTCATCCAGTTGAGCTTCAGCTGCAGCATTTCGGACAGAATATTGGCGCGTTGTGCCTCTTCCGGCGCACACAGGCTGATCGCCAGACCGCTCTCGCCCGCACGGGCGGTACGGCCAATACGGTGTACGTGAACTTCCGGATCCCACGCCAGTTCATAGTTAATAACCAGTTCCAGCGATTTAATATCGAGGCCGCGGGCGGCAACGTCAGTGGCCACCAGAACTCGCGAGCTACCATTGGCAAAACGCACCAGCGTCTGATCGCGATCGCGCTGTTCAAGATCGCCATGCAACGACAGCGCGCTCTGCCCGGCAGCGTTCAGTGAATCGCACACGGACTGGCAATCTTTTTTGGTGTTGCAGAACACCACGCAGGACGCCGGTTGATGCTGACTGAGCAGCTTCTGCAGCAGCGGGATCTTGCCGCGTTGAGAAGTTTCAAAGAACTGCTGTTCTACGGCTGGCAGCGCATCGACGGAGTCGATCTCAATGGCGAGCGGATCGCGTTGCACGCGACCGCTAATCGCCGCGATAGCCGGTGGCCAGGTGGCAGAAAACAGCAGCGTCTGGCGATCGGCGGGTGCAAAACGGATCACCTCATCGATGGCGTCACTAAAACCCATATCCAGCATACGGTCGGCTTCGTCCATCACCAGCGTCTGCAGGGCATCCAGCGACACTGTGCCTTTTTGCAGGTGGTCCAGCAAGCGGCCAGGGGTAGCGACAATAATATGCGGTGCATGCTGGAGTGAATCACGTTGCGCACCGAAGGGTTGTCCGCCGCACAGTGTTAAAATCTTGGTATTTGGCAGAAAGCGCGCCAGACGACGCAGCTCGCCCGCAACCTGTTCCGCCAGTTCGCGGGTCGGGCACAGCACCAGAGATTGTGTCTGGAACAGAGTCGCTTCAATACGCTGAAGCAACCCCAGACCAAATGCCGCTGTTTTACCACTGCCGGTTTTTGCCTGCACGCGTACATCTTTGCCCGCCAAAATGGTGGGCAAGGCCGCGGCCTGAACAGGCGTCATCGCGAGATAACCCAGTTCCGTGAGATTCGTGAGCTGGGCGGCAGGTAAAGCATTCAATGTAGAAAAAGCGGTCACAATGGTTTCTCGATTTAACGGGCACATAAAGGGCAGGCGCGTATCCTCGCAGATCTGCGGCTCCGATGCGACAATTTAATCGGTTCATCATCCGGCGGCGGGTCTGGCAGTGGATGCGGGCGTGGGCGCGGATCGGGCTGCGGTGTCGGGTCGTTCGGTTCAGGTGAAATGGGTATTGATGTCAGGGGCTGGTATTGCATATCGACTCTCCCGGTTGTGTGCGGGTGTACCCATTAAGCGTAGAAGCTGGCAACCAGAGAGCAAAAAAAAGCCGACTTAATCAAGTCGGCGTCGTACGAATCAATTGTGCTATGCAGTAATTCAAAAAAGGAAGTAAGACAATATGGAGCGCAACGCCCATCGCTTGACGTTGCATTCACCTGCGAGAGAGATATTGCCCCGAATGGGTAGATGGTTTATTGATTTCGCTCAAACATTACCGGATTTTCACGTTCTGGCAGGCGATGAAAAACGATTATTTACAGCCATTTACTACGATGCAACCACCATGTAACACCGCCAATGAGAACGACTAACATTATGCAGAAAATAGAAAACCCCAAATGCCACTCGTTTCCAGGAATCCCGCCCAGGTTGACGCCAAACAGGCCGGTTAAAAAAGTGCTGGGCAGAAACACCATCGCCATCAATGACATGGTATAGGTACGCCGCGACAGCGCTTCCTGCATAATCTGCGCGATTTCATCGCTCATAATTGCCGTACGCGAAATGCAGCTGTCGATTTCGTCCAGCCCTCTTCCCAGCCGGTCGGCAATATCCTGCATCCGCCGACGATGATCGTCATTCATCCACGGCAGGCGCTCGCTGGCAAGACGGGCGTACACATCACGCTGCGGGGCCATATAGCGGCGCATCACGATCAGCTGTTTGCGCAGCAGCGCCAGGAAGCCGCGCGGCGGCACCTGCTGGTCCAGCAGGTTGTCTTCGAGATCGATAATCCGGTCATGCAGCTGCTCAATAAATTCACTGGCGTGGTCCGTTAACGCATCGCAGATCTCCACCAGCCAGCTGCCGCAATCCACCGGGCCGGTGCCTTCCCGCAGATCGCCAAGCACATCATCCAGCGCCAGCACCCGCCGCTGGCGGGTCGAGACGATTAAGCGCTCGTCCATATACAGACGCATTGCCACCAGCTGATCGGGCCGCTCATCAGTACTGCCGTTGATGCAACGCAGCGTGATGAGGGTGCCGTCGCCTACCCGGGTCACCCGCGGGCGGGTACTCTCGCCGGCTAAGGCGTCCCGGACGCTGTTGGGCAACAACGGCGTGGATGTCAGCCATTGCGCGCTATCGGCGTGGGTATAGTTCAGATGCAACCAGCAAGGGTGATCCTTATCAATCTCGTCACTGTCAGTCAGCGGTTTAACGCCGCCCTGCCCGTCGAATTGCCATGCAAAAACGGCATCCGGTACGTTCAACTCCGCTCCCTTAATGGCGTCCACCCGACCTCCGTCAGTTATTACGTATTTTTGCTAGTCTAGCCTGGCACCTCGGTTAATCAAGCGCTAATGACAGCAGGGTGCTGAATTTACTGATGAAAAAGCAATCTGGGGAGGAAAGAGCGGAGGCAGATATAAAGAACCCGCCGGCGGCGGGTCGTGGGTGTGCTTAACGATAGTGTGTCCAACCCGCCGGATTAACCACCGCCAGAAAGAGTGCTGGCGGACAGGCAGGCTGGCAGGAGCCGTTCATTTTTTCTCTTCTGCGTACTGGCGCGCGTAGTCGTGCAAATGGGTACACATGTTTATTTCCTCCATTGTGATAAGCAGAATAAGCGTAGACCGTGCTGGCCGTTTTGCAACCTTGATTTACACTAGCGTTTGGCCCAGCACCGAAGCCCCCATCAAACCACCCTCGCTGGCGTACTGGCCTGCCACCACCAGCGGTTCTCCGGTCTTCATCAGTACCTTGCGCCGCACCGCCTCGTCCAGTAACGTCAGCAGCTCCGGCTGCGCGGCCAGCCCGCCACCGGCCACGATGAGATGCGGTCCGAGAATATTAACCGTATGGGCCAGCGGCTCACTGACCAGTTCAGCCCACGCCGCTAAGGTGAATGCCTGCTGCGCGTTGCCGCGCACGCCGGCGGCGACTATCTCCCGGCTGTCGAGGGCCTGTCCGCTCAGCAGCAGATGCAGTCGCTCCAGGCCTCGTGCCCCGCCTAAGGTATCCAGACAGCCGCATTGACCGCAGCCGCATGGCAGGCGTGGGATGTTAACGTGTTGCTGCCCCACCTGCAGTGTGGTCTGGAGGATCGGGCCATGGCCCCACTCGGCGCTGATGCCCTGGCGACCATGATGAATTTTCCCCGCGATGGCAATCCCGCCGCCAATGCCGCTGCCGAGAATAATCCCCAGCACCACGGGAAGATCTTTTGCAGCCCCGAAGCTGGCTTCCGCAAGGGTAAAACAGTCAGCGTCGTTCGCCATCACCACCGGACGCCGCAGCGCTGCGCCAAGCGTGCGGGTAATATTGACGCCCTGAAACGGCGGCACGTTACTGGCCAGAATACGATCGGTAGCGATATCAACCACCCCGGCACAGGAGAGCGCTACCGGGCTGTCCGGCGCCAGCGCCTCACCATATCCGGCGACAATCTGCACAATTGCGGCGCTAAAATCGTCCCAGCTGCGCGTCGGAATCGGACGCTGGCGGATGTCGTCGATCCGCCCCGCTACCACAGAAACCGCGCTTTTGATGAACGAGCCACCAATATCCAGACACAACACACGGCGACTCATAGGCGGGTATCCAGTAGGTCACGCAACCCGTCACCGAGGACGTTAAAGCCCAGCACCGAGAAGACGATAGCCAGCCCTGGCCACAGGGAGATCCCAAGGCTGATACCAAGGAAGTTACGCCCATCACTCATCATCGTGCCCCACTCCGGCATCGGCGGCTGAACCCCCATGCCAAGGAATGAGAGCGAGGCCGCCGCCAGAATCACCGACCCGCCGGTCAGCGTCGCCTGCACCGTAATCGGGCCAAGGGTGTTGCGCAGGATATAATGGATAATTTGCCGACGGTAGCCGATGCCTAACGCCCGCGCCGCTTCCATATACTCCATATTCTTAATGCCCAGCGTCAGGTTGCGGCTTAACCGGGCGTACACCGGCACCGAGAAAATGGCGATCGCCAGCAGCATATTCATCAACCCGGCCCCCAACACGCTCACCAGTAGAATCGCCAGCACAATCCCGGGAAAAGCGAAGATTACATCCATCACCCACATAATAAGGTGGTCAACGCTTTTTCCGCACAGTGCCGCCATAATCCCCAGCGGCAGCCCCATCAGCAGCGACAGCGCCACGCTGACCACCACCTCAATTAATGAAATACGGGCGCCATACAGGATGCGGGAGAAAATATCGCGCCCATAGTCATCGGTGCCCAGCCAGTGTTCCGCCGAGGGCGCCGACAGAATATTCAGCAGATCCTGGGCATAAGGGTCATAATGGCTAATCCACGGCGCGAACAGGGCGCTCAGGATAATGACGCCGACAATGAGTCCACCGATGGTCACCGAAGGATGCGCTATTCCCCAGCGCAGACTGTGCATGACGCTGTTGCGCGATTTGGCGAGAGAGAGTTCAGACATATTAATCAAACCTTATTTTCGGGTTGATTCTGGCGATGATCATTTCGCCCACCAGATTCATCACCACCACGCTGGCGACCGTGATCATCGTCACCCCCTGAATCACCGGATAATCACGATAACGCACGGAATCCACCAGATAGCGCCCGATGCCCGGCCAGTTAAACACCGACTCCGTCACCACCGCACCACCAATCAGGCTACCGAAGTTCAGTGCGATGATGGTCACAATCGGAATCAGAGCATTACGTAAGGCGTGTTTGAAATAGATATAAAACGGCGCCAGCCCCTTGGCTCTCGCAGTGCGGATATAATCTTCCCCGAGGACATCGACCATGCTGGATCGCGTCATGCGCGACATCACCGCCATGGGGAAAATCCCCAGGCAGATTGACGGCAGGATGTAGCTTTTCCAGCCCTCAGCTCCCAGTAACGGCAGCCACCCCAGCTTGACCGAAAAGGTGTCCATGGCGATCAGCGCAAGCCAGAAGTTGGCGATCGACGCACCGGCAATGGCCACCAGCATCAGAACATGGTCAGCAACATGGTTACGGTAAATGGCCGCACACATGCCCATGGGGATCCCCAACACCACCGCCATCACCCAGGCCAGCAACGCCAGACCTAAGGTGTACGGCGCCCGCTCGCCCAGCTCAGCGGAGACCGGCTGGCCGGATTTCAGCGAGGTGCCAAAATCCCCCTGCAACATCCCGCTGACGAAGCGCCCGTACTGCACCGCCAGCGGGTCATCCAGCCCGAGGCGGGCGTGCATCCGGCTCACATCATCCTGCGTTGCCTGAGGCCCTGCCATCAGACGCGCGGGATCGCCCGGAAGCATCCTGATCGCCAGGAAGACGATCAGGGAGGCGCCCAGCAGGATAAGCGGCAAAGAAAGCAGTTTTTTGATGACGTAAGCTTTCATAACAACTCCAGAAAAGACCCTGCTTTACGGTTTTTGCGCATCCACCACGATGATTTCACCGCCCGGCTCCATGCGTACGCCTTTAATATCAGCGCGGGTGGCATAGAGATCGTCCTGGAAATAGAGCATGACGTGCGGCGCATCCTGCATAATGATTTTTTGCGCCTGCACGTAGTCGGCAATACGCGTTTTGTCATCCATCGTGGTTGCCGCTTTGTCCAGCAGTTGATCCAGTTGCGGGTTGTTATAGAAACCGAGATTCGCCCCAACCGGTGCCGCGCTTTGGGAGTAGTACAGCGGACGCAGCTGCAGGTCTGAGCCGTTCAGGCCGGAGGACCATGACGCGAGTATTGCATCGGTCTTGCTAGCCTCTTTTTCTGCTACCGGCGCAAAGGCTGCTTTACTCCACACCCCGCTCTCCATCTGCTGGATATTAAGCTTGATGCCGGCTTTGCCCCACATGGCCTGCAAAATCTGGGCGGTACGCGCATCTGGCCCCTGCACGGCAATGTTCATGGCGAAGCCTTCAGGATAACCGGCCTCCTTCAGCAACGCCCGGGCCTTATCAAGGTTATAGGGGTATTCATTCAACGACTTATCATAGCCTTCGTTGACCGGCGCGAGGGGCGAGTTGGCCGCCGAGGCGTAGCCAAACATCACCGCTTTCAGCAGCGCTTCTTTATCGGTCGCCAGGTTAAGCGCCTGGCGCACCCGCACATCGTTCAACGGTTTACGTTCGACGTTTAACGCCACCCAGAACACCGAGGCCCCTGCGCCCTGCTCCAGCGTCACCTGCGGATTGCTCTTCAGCTGGCGACCAAACTGCGGGGGGACCGGGTTAATCACATCAACCTGACCGGAGAGCAGCGCCATGTTCATCACCGAGGGCTCAGAACTCCACGTCCATTTAATCTGATCGGGGCCCTTATTTTCTCCCCAGTAGTGCGGGTTTTTCTGCTCTAACACGTACTCTCCGGTTTTATACTCCTGCAGCATATACGGGCCGGTGCCGTCCGCTTTACGGCCAATGGTGCCAGCTTTATCTGCCGCCGGGCTGACCATTTTCGCCGCCCCGCCGGTGAGCAGATTCAGGAACGAGGGGTAAACTTTGTTCAGGGTGATAGCCACGCTGCCGTCGTCGATTTTCTTCACCGAGGCAATGACGTTGCGCATCCGCGAGCTGGCCGCCAGGCTGCCTTTGGGATCGATATGGCGCTGAATGTTTGCCACCACCGCATCGGCGTTAAACGGCGTGCCGTCATGGAAGACGACATGTTGACGCAGGGTGAAGGTCCAGACTTTGCCGTCATCGCTCACCTGCCAGGCCGTCGCTAACGCGGGGGCGATTTTGTTATCTGGCGTCAGGCCGACCAGTCCTTCATACATCGGTCGCAGGACCGTATCGGTAAAGGTCGCGGTCTGATCGCCGGGATCCATACTGCGCGGCGGTTCATTCTGCATTACGTTGAGCGTTGCGGCCTGCAATGACATCGTTCCGCTTGCTGCCACCATGCCTGCCAGCACGGCAAGTCGATATTTATTCAAAAGAAAGCGCTTCATCTGCTAACCCCTGCCTGTATGTTATGTCGCCAGTTGTGGCTGTTATGTTGCTATTAAGTTTTGTTTTTACCCAAAATAAATTTCCGTAAATGTGATATTAGCCATGGTTAGCGCTTAATTAGGTAATAAATTTAACTTATATGTGAGCATTTAGTTATTTTTTGAAAGAAACTGATTGCCAAACCACCAGCCCGCAATTATGTTCAGAAAAAAAGCATCGGGCTGAGTAACTATGCTGAACAAACTCCAACAACAGCTCGTCCAGCTGGTCTGTAGCGAAGAAGGGGCCAGCCGCGCTGACCTCGCACGCTTAACCGGGATGAGCAAAGCGGCCATTGGCGCGCTGGTCAAAGAACTGCTGAGCGATGGCATCCTGCAGGAGAGCGATATTGCCGCCTCCGTGGGCCAGGGGCGCCCGTCAGTCACGCTCTCCCTGGCGCCGGATGCCGCATATGCCATCGGTATTTCCCTGATCGACCATCAGCTGGTTCTGGTGCTGATGAACGCCATTGGCGTCAAAGTTTGTCAGCGCCAGCGCAGCCCGGCGACCGAGATCCCGGAGCTGATTACACAGCTGGCGCAGGATGTTGCCCTGCTGCTGGAGGAGTCAGCTATCGATCGCCAGCGTCTGGTGGGGATCGGGTTTGCTCTCTCGGCCTTTATCGATGCCGGTCAGTCCGTCTGCGTGCAGTCCGCACTGCTGGGCTGGCATCAGGTGCCGTTAGCGCGGCTGCTGAGTGAGGCCACCGGCGGGATCCCGGTTATCGTAGAAAACGATACCCGGGCGCTGGCAACCTATGAAAAAACCTTCGGGCACCTGCGCAAACAGGAGAGCGCGGTGGTTATCTCCCACGGCAGCGGTATTGGCAGCGCGGCGGTGATCTACGGGCGTATCTGGCGCGGCGCCCACGGTGGTGCCGGGGAAATAGCCCACTGCACCATCGTCCCGGCCGGCAAACCCTGTCGCTGCGGCAAGCGCGGCTGCCTCGATACCATTGCCTCGCTGACCGCGATTTTTGAACAGGCGCGCATGGAAGGCATTGAGGCCGGGAGCCTGAATGAACTGGAAGCGCTGGCCCGCAAAGGCCATTCCGGCGCGATCCAGATCCTGCACCAGGCCGGCGATGCGCTGGGAATGGCCATCTCCCACCAAATACAGAACAACGATCCGGCGGCGATTATGCTGGCGCATCAGCCTGAGAGTTTCCAGGGGCTGTTAAACACCGTGATGCAGCAGGCGATCGAAACCTATCTGCTCCCCGGTATGGCAGGCAAAACGCCGCTTATTTATCGCCCCCTTGCCGAAGACAGCTGGGCGCTCGCTGCCGCAAGCGTGGCGCTTACTCACGTTTTATTTCCCGGATATTAACGAGGTCTCTATGCGAATTGCCGTTGGCGGAATACACATTGAATGCAGCACTTTCAATCCCGTATTGACTCACGAAGCCGAGTTTCGAACGGTAAAAGGTGACGCCCTGCTGGCCGCGCCCTATTTTCAATTTCTCGGCGACTATCCGGCGACGTTTCTGCCAACGCTACATACCCGCGCTATTCCGGGCGGCCCGGTGGCCCGTGAGACCTACGAGCGTTTTAAAGCCGAGTTCCTGGCCCGCCTGCAGGCCTCGCTGCCTATCGACGGCCTGTATCTGGCGATGCACGGCGCAATGTATGTTGAAGGACTGGAAGATGCGGAGGGCGACTGGATCACTGCCGCCAGGGCCTGCGTCGGTGAGGAGTGCCCGATCGCCGTGAGCTACGATCTGCACGGTAACGTCACGCAACGTATTATTGACGCGATTGACATGTATTCAACCTACCGCACCGCGCCACATATTGATGTCGAAGAAACCATGCGCCGCGCGGTCACCATGCTGGTGAACAGCCTGCAAAGTGGCGTTCGCCCCGGCGTGGTCTGGGCACCGGTGCCGGTGATCCTGCCCGGCGAACGCACCAGCACCGAAGATGAACCGGCTAAAAGCCTCTACGCCACTCTGGCGGAAAGCGACCAGATCCCAGGGGTGCTCGACAGTTCGTTAATGGTGGGCTACGTCTGGGCCGATGAGCCACGCGCCACTGCGGCGGCAATCTTCACCGGTACCGACGTTGCAGTCCTGAAACAGCAGGCGGCAAAACTAGCGCAGGCGTACTGGGACGCCCGTGAAGCGTTCGTCTTCGGCTGCCGTACCGGCAGCGTCGCCCAGTGTGTCGAAGAGGCGATCGCCAGCCCCACCTCCCCGGTCATCCTCGCGGATTCTGGCGATAACCCGACCGGCGGCGGCGTGGGCGATCGCGGCGATGTGCTGGCTGAACTGCTGCGACAACGGGCAACCGAGACCCTCGTTGCCGGGATTACCGATGCTCCGGCAACCCAGGCCGCCTTTGCCGCTGGCGTCGGCGCGGAGTTAGCACTGAGCGTCGGTGGGCAGCTTGACCCGGCGGGTGAAAGCGTCAGCGGTCGCTTCACTGTGAAAAACCTGTTGCCTGCCGGCGCGCACAGCAGCGCTAGTCAGGCGGTATTGCAGGTAGAGGGCGTCACCGTGGTGATGGCCGATCGCCGTCGTCCTTATCACGACATCGCCGATTTTCATCAGCTCGGGTTAGATCCCCAGGCGTTCAGGATTGTGGTGGTCAAATCCGGCTATCTCTCCCCGGAGCTGGCGCCGATCGCCAACCCAAATCTGATGGCGCTCTCGGAAGGCGTGGTCGATCAGGATATCGAGCGCGTCCCACGTCAACGCATGCTGACCCGCACCTGGCCATTCGATCGCGACCTCGATTTTACGGCGCAGGTTTTTGTATCCGCCAGAGCCCCTTTTTCCCAGGAGTCCTGATTAATGATCACCCCGACCCCTTCTCCGGTGCTAAGCGTTGATAATTTATCGGTCTCCTTTCGCCACGGCGAGAGCTGGCAAAAAGTGGTACGAAATATCAGTTTTAGCCTCTATCCGGGCGAGACCTTAGCCATTGTCGGCGAATCGGGTTCGGGGAAAAGCGTGACCGCCATGGCGGTGATGCGTCTGCTGTCGTCGCGCCAGAGCCGAACCGAAGGCAGCGTCGAACTCTGCGGGCGCTCATTATTGTCGCTGACGGAAGAGGCCATGCGCCGTATTCGTGGTTCGGAAGTGGCGATGATCTTCCAGGAGCCGATGACCAGCCTGAACCCGGCCTTTACCATCGGCCAGCAGATTGCAGAAGTCTTTATTCACCATCAGGGGTTATCGAAACGCCAGGCCCGACAGGAGACCATCGCCCTGCTGGAGAAAGTGCGTATCCCCCATGCCGCGCAACGCTTCGATGAATATCCCCATCAGTTTTCCGGCGGCATGCGTCAGCGCGCCATGATCGCCATGGCGCTGGCGCTTAAACCCAAGCTGCTGATCGCCGATGAACCGACCACCGCGCTGGACGTCACGATCCAGGGGCAGATTCTCGATCTGATTAAAACCCTGCAGGCGGAGAACAATACTGCAGTCTTGTTTATCACCCACGATATGGGGGTGGTAGCGGAAACCGCAGACCATACGCTGGTGATGTATCGCGGCGATGCCATCGAATGCGCCCAAACGACCACCCTGTTTGCCTCGCCTCAGCAGCCCTACACCCGTGCGCTGCTGGCGTCAGTGCCCGCGGCGGGAGAGATGGACGCCATGAGCACCCCGTGTAAGTTCCCGTCGGTCAACCTGCACAGCGGCGAGACGCTGCGCTATCCACCGGAGCCGCCGCTGGCCGATGCCACCACGCCGCCGGTGCTGTCGGTCAAAAATCTGGTGACCCGTTTTCCGGTCAAAAAAGGCTTCTTTAACCAGCTCACCGGCCATATTCATGCCGTTGAAAACGTCAGCTTTGATTTGTGGCCCGGGGAGACGCTCTCGCTGGTGGGCGAGTCCGGCTGCGGCAAATCCACCACCGGGCGCAGCCTGATTCGCATGATTCAGGCGCAATCCGGCGAAGTGATGCTCGATGGCTATAACGTTCTACAGGCCAGCCGGGCGCAGCAAAAACGGCTGCGGCAGGATATTCAGATGATCTTTCAGGATCCTTTCGCCAGCCTGAACCCACGCCTGAAGGTGCAGGAAGCACTGATTGAACCACTGCTGGAAAACGGCCTCGCCACCCGCCGCCAGGCGCTGGCCCGCTCGCAGGAACTGATCGAGAAAGTTGGGCTTAGCGTACAGGTGCTCAACCGCTACCCGCACGAGTTTTCCGGTGGCCAACGCCAGCGCATCTGTATTGCCCGCGCGCTGGCGATGAACCCTAAAGTGATTATTGCTGATGAGTCGGTATCGGCGCTCGACGTGTCGGTGAAGGCCCAGGTGGTGAATCTCATCATCGAACTCCAGCGGACCCTGCAGATCGCCTTTCTGTTTATCTCTCATGACATGGCGGTCATTGAGCGCATCAGCCACCGGGTGGCGGTGATGTACCTCGGGGAGATCGTTGAAATCGGTCCACGCCAGGCGATTTTCGCCAATCCGCAGCACCCGTATACGCAGAAATTGATTGCGGCGATCCCCAAAACCGATCCCTCTCGCCGCCATTTGTTGCGTGAAGCCAGCAATGACGAGTTGCCTTCGCCATTTCGCGATAAAGCGTACCAGCCGCCACAGCGCCGCTACGAACAGGTGGGCGATCGTCACTGGGTGATGCGCTAGCCGCGCCTGACAGGCCCCTGTTGTTCGGGGCCTGCAACCTCCCGATCCCCGTCTTCCCCGCCCCCACTTCTGCGATCTGTCCTGCGGTTTCACGCCGTTAACCCTGCGTAATGCAAGGTTCCCTTTGCTTCTAATTGCTGTATTATGCTGTTTATTGCAATATTTTGCTGGATTTCAATATCATGCATAAAACCGCAAGACAAAAATATCTACTTGATATTATTAGTGAAAATGGACAGGTTAGTATCAGCGAGCTGGTGGAGAAGCTGCAGGTTTCCGCGGACACTATTCGTCGCGACCTTGGCGACCTCGAAAAACAGGGGCTGGCACAAAAGAACCACGGCGGCGCGATTGCTCTCGACCTGTCCGCGATGAATCGTCAAGGCAGAAACGCCCTGATGTCGGAAACCAAGCAGCGTCTGGGCCGCCTGGTCGCCGCCAAAATCCCGGCGGGCTCGACGCTCTTTTTAGACGCCGGCAGTACGATCCTGGCCGTCGCCAGCCAGATTACGGTGCCGGTGACGGTGATCACCACCTCTTTGGATATTGCTTCACATTTCAGCGCGCGCCCTGATATCCAGCTGATCCTGCTGGGGGGAAGCTGGGACTGCCAGCAACGACTGTTTGCCGGTAGCGCCACTCTGGCGCTGTTAGGCCGCTATCGCGCCGATATCGCTATCCTGGGCGCCTGTGCCATCCATGCGCAGCTGGGCTTAAGCGCCAGCCAGGAAGCCGATGCGGAAATTAAACGCGCGATGCTCGCCGCCAGCACCGAACACTGGCTGGTGGCCGATCATATGAAGCTAAACCACTGTGAACCACATCTGGTGGCCGGATTAGCCGACATCGATCAACTCTTTTTGGACAGGCCCTGGGAAGAACTGGGGGACAACAACGCACTGCAGGTCAATATTGTTGGCGCTCAACAACGTGGAGAAGGTAATGAATAAAGTCATCGCTCGTGGGAGTAAAGAGATCAATATTGCGTTGATCGGATATGGCTTCGTCGGCAAAACGTTTCATGCCCCGCTCATCCAGTCGGTCGACGGGCTGAAGCTGTTAGTAGTCGCCTCCGGTAATGAACAGAAGGTTAAGCAGGATCTGCCGGATGTGACGGTCATCGCTTCACCGGAGCAGGCTATTCAGCACCCGGATGTTGATGTGGTGGTGATCGCCTCGCCGAACGCTACCCATGCGCCGTTAGCCAAACTGGCGCTGAATGCCGGCAAACATGTGGTCGTGGATAAGCCTTTTACCCTGGATATGCAGGAGGCCCGCGAACTGATCGCCCTGGCGCAGGAAAAGCAGCTGCTGCTGTCGGTGTTCCATAACCGCCGCTGGGACAGTGATTTCCTCGGTATTAAACAGGTTATCGAACAGGGGCTGATCGGCAAGGTTAAGCACTTTGAATCGCATTTTGACCGCTTCCGCCCGGAAGTTCGCGTGCGCTGGAGAGAGCAAAACGTCCCGGGTAGCGGCTTATGGTTTGATCTCGGGCCGCATATGATCGACCAGGCGCTGCAGCTTTTCGGCCTGCCGCTGTCGGTACAGGGCAATATCGCCACCCTGCGTGAAGGCGCGGAGATCAACGACTGGGCGAATGTGGTCCTTAATTACCCGCAGCATAAAGTCATTCTGCATTGCAGCATGCTGGTGGCCGGCGGCGTTTCACGCTTTACCGTGCACGGCGATAAAGGCAGCGTCGTCAAACAAAGAGCCGATCAGCAAGAAGCGCAGCTGCTGGCAGGGGTGATCCCAGGTAGCGAAAGCTGGGGCCACGATGATGACAAGATGGTGACGTTTGACGCTGCCGGACAGACTCAGCAACACGAGACGCCGCGCGGCGATCAGCGTCAGTACTATATTAACGTGCGCGATGCCTTAACCGGGGCGATTGACAACCCGGTATCGCCGCTGCAGGCTCTCGCGGTGATGGCAGTATTAGAAGCGGCGGTACAGTCAGCGGAATCAGGCACGGTGCAAACTATCGCCCTGACCGCCGACGAGCGGGCTGCGCTGTAATCATCCTCGTCTGATCTCATGGCCTGCCGCACTTCGCAGGCCATTTGTTATTCTCTTTTATCCCCTCTGAGCCCTCTTTTAGCCGCCAGCCTGTTGAACGTAAATTTAACGTTCGTACTAATCCGCGCGTGAGTAATAAATCATTATTGCACCAGAGACATCTCTGGATATTTCCGCTATTTGGGAGGAGGATGGACTGGCAAACCTGCTCGCTATAGGTTATTGCTATTACGACGGCTGTTTTTCCGAGAGACTGAACTGGAGATGTTTATGTACTACACGTTAGGAGATACCACCCTCCACTTTTATCGTTATCAATGTCGCTTCTACGTCGCCCACTGGGATGGTGGTAACGTGATGACCGATAAATTCAAACAGTTCATTGAAATGATTGCCGACAAGACCGGTCTCGAGGCTAAGGGCATCGAGGTAGTTGCCCGGGACTACTTCAACAACGTGGATTAACACCCGGCAACGCCATCCTGCTCTTTCGCACCGTCTGGTGCTTTACCCAGACAATGATCGCAGCCCCTCGGTATCATCAGCGCGAGCAACGCGCGTTTCGTGCTACCCAATTCGTCTTACAGAGGGGCTTATCGCACCTGCCAACCATCCGTTTTAGCCCCAAATGCAGGCGTTTGGTGACACTACAATTTCTAGTTATTTTTTAGGCACATACGTAACCACCCTGAATACTAATGGTACAGCACTGACGCTGTTTAAAGCCGAGTTAGACCGGAATTTTTAAGTGAAAAATCCATCTAACGTATCCATAACATGCTATACCACTTCTTTATTATTGGTATTTATCTCTAAAAAAACCACCAATGCAGCATAAAAGCATATTTTTATAAACAACCCAAAATATTTAATTAGGATTTTTCTTAACCCTGGAGTAGATTGCATTTGATAAAAGCAAGAATATCCATGAACATCTCGGGGAATAAAACAATGGCAAACTTACTGTTTTTAGTTCTGGCAATAATACTGCTTCTTGTGGCTGTTTTTTCTCTCGTTTCTTATATCAGAGACAGGAAAAAACAGCAGTTTACGTTCAAGAAGCGTCGTTAATCACAGCGCTGACATACCAGGAAAAACTTTTCTCATTAATCATACGCCAAAGCATAAGAAAGACTAATACATAATATAACAACCATAGACTATTTAATAACATAATAGTGCTGCCACGTTATGCACCTTCGAGGCGTTATGATGCGTCAAGTACGGTCTATTCCGTCAGCCAAAATTATATTGCTTTCAATTATCAGGTGGCTAATAAAATGGATCAGGTCATACGCTATCACGTTTGTTTATCCCGAACACAGCGATGACCTGATGTCTGCAAGTTACATTCCGTCATTAGTTCAACATCCCCTGTAACAATGGTGACCAGTAATAAGGAATGACCTTTTTGGCGGTGATACCGTCAAAAGCCGGGCTTGCCAGCCAGGCTGTCTCATTATTCGCTTTATACACTACAATACCTTGCGGATTGATACCGATAAGCCCGCCGCTATTATCCACAGCATAAGATGACACCCCTTGCGGATACACCACCTTCTTAAACTCAAATGCCGAGTTGAAGTTTTTATCTTTGCTGGTAAATAATACTGAACCCGGGATATTATAAATTTTTCCGCTGTCACTCATTATTCGCATCAGAAAGTACTGACTCATATCCGGTTCGTCAAAAAACACCACCGGGGTGATGCCTTCAAAAACAAAGTGGCTAAATGCCTCTTTCTGCATGCAGGCAATCTTAGCCCGCAGCAGATAGCACTGTTCTTTATTACCAAAGTAAGCATCGAGGATTGCTGCACGATCCTCCGGCGAAAGCTCCTGGTAGTGGCTGACTATCGGCCCTTTTATCGAGTCCCATGCGGGTAAGAAGGTATAGGCGTCGACTTTACCATTTTCATGAAAAGCAACTGGGTAGCCATTATAGGTAGCAAGCGCCACGATGTTATCGTCGAACGCTTTGATCAGCGTCATCTGCTGTCCGTCAAAAAACAGCACTCTGTTTTGGTTGTCTAAAATCAACCCGCCTTTCTTCAGGCCAAAGGGCGCTTCGTTGAAGGCATACTCCAGAGTATGGACGATCAGCATCCGTACTTTAAATTTGTCGCCCTCGTTTTTTAAGGTTCTGTGAAGCTTTAATAAATAGGAAAGCTGAAAAGCATGACTCCCCTGCTCTTCAAATGAGGTATCGCACTCCGGATAGGATAACGACATGAAGATCCCATGGGTACATTTCACATGTTTAAACCCATCCATATGGCGGGCTTCGTGAACAAGGGTCATGGCAAGGCCTGAGACCGACGCCTCGCCATTTAATATGCACAAGCGCATGGTTTTGTCCGCTTTTTCGCTGTCCAACACCACACCGCCTTCCTGAAACCCACAGATGTTCGCATTGTGAGGCAACAGAATAATATTTTTGATTCTGCTCGTAATATATTCAAACGACTGTGCTTTGCCGGTATCAGATTGTTTCTTTGACGGGACCTTTATTTTTGAAACGGTTTTAATCTGCTCTAACGCCAGAATGACTTTGGCAAAATCGGCCTTATCGCAATTATCCTTAACGCTGTATTGCTTCACCTCTTTGCCATCTTCATCCTGCGCACTGATCTTAAAATGCGCCAGCATCGCTTTGACCCGCTGGGGAGTGAGACATTTTCCCAGATCCGTGTCGACTGCGTGGGAAAATGAAGAGCAAGACAACAAAGTCGCCATAACGAACACTCGGGGAAGTGATATCAATGATCTCATACCGTTCCCTCTTTTGACTTTAAAGAGTTGAGATAAATACTGTCATTAACAATGTTGAAATGCTGGCTTTATTCAGCGTAGCCCACCCGTAGCAACTTCGATAGCCAGGAAAATGGTGTATCCGTTATGGGTTCTTGCGGTTCGCTATTACGGAGTCAGGACACTAACGTTTTCTGACTTCGGTGACATAGGCGATCGCCGCGTGTTCGACAAAATTGGGTACATCACGGTAAGCATCCTGCCCAATGGGGGAATCAAAAGCCGCCACTGCAGCCTCGATGGAGTCAAACCATAGTTCAGAGAAGCCATCTACCGGAGAGTCCGGGTATTTTTCGCGATCGATAGGGTTAAGTACGTAACCTCTGAGACCTGGAAGCTGTAGCGCGATTTCCGTATGGATATCCTGCCAATGTCTGACGAACTTCTCATAACTTTGCCCTTTTTTGCGGGTAAGAAAACCAACATGTTTAAAGCCTGTTGTTGCTGCCATTTTCATTCCTTAACGGTAAGTCTGATAGATAAATAGGATGGCAGTGAGTATGCGAGTTTTCTTTTAAGTGATAAATACGCTTTTAATTGCCAGTGTGTAGACTTAAATTCAACAATAGCTATGCTATTTTGAGTGGCTTTATCATGCAGTTCGGCACCACATTGCGGGTGGGTCTGCGGGGGAAAAGAACAGAGCGCGCATCCGCTATCGTCCCTTACCTATGAGCAAGGCACGTACTCATCAGATGGATATTTATGCGAAAAACAGATCACCTTGGCGGAATTAACGCTTTCGTCACTACTGCCCAGCAA
Organism: Klebsiella sp. B345; assembly: GCF_051131735.1. NCBI lineage: Bacteria > Pseudomonadati > Pseudomonadota > Gammaproteobacteria > Enterobacterales > Enterobacteriaceae > Klebsiella > Klebsiella sp. B345. The sequence goes on along the minus strand of NZ_CP180443.1, from coordinate 36,009 downwards.
GGGAGTTTTACCTCCGCGGCTGAAAAACTGGGGCTCACCAAATCTGCCGTAGGGAAAAGTGTCGGACGCCTGGAAGAGCGCCTGGGATTGAAGCTATTTCAACGTTCAACCCGGCGCCTCAGTCTGACGCCCGATGGTGAAAAGTTTCTCGCAAGTTGTCAGAGCGCTATTGATATTCTGGAACAAGCTGAAGCTGAACTGACCTCTCATATCCGTAAGCCTTCAGGCCGGCTTAGAGTTGACTTGCCCGCGGCTTTTGGTCGACAGCGAATCCTTCCCATTCTGCTAGAAATTACCCGGCAGTACCCTGAGCTGGCACTGACCGTTACCTTCAGTGAACGGTTTGTTGATCTTATCGAGGAGGGAATTGACCTGGTCATTCGCATTGGTGAGCTGGCAGACAGCAGCGGTCTGGTCGCCAGAAGGCTGACCACACAAAAGTTAGTTATCTGTGCATCGCCTGATTATCTCAAAATGCGCGGAGAGCCGGTTAATACGCAGGCGCTTAGTCAGCACCAGTGTGTAGTTGGCTTTCGGCGAAACCAGCCAATTTCATGGTTGCTGAAAGAAAGCGACGGTCAACTGGTGCGCTTCACACCGCCACCGACACATGAATTCGGCGACGGTGACGCCATGCTCGCCGCGACGTTGAAAGGGGGTGGACTTTCTCAGTTGCCGCTATGGCTGGTCAGTGAACACCTCAAGCGCGGCGAGCTGCAAGAAGTCCTGGCGGGCCTTTCCGGAGGAGAAATGCCAATCAATGCACTGTGGCCAAAAAACCGCCAGCTACTGCCCAAAATCCGCTACGCCGTGGATACGCTGGTCAAGGCAGCAGAGGACGGTTTGCTGGACTGATTACTGACCTTGTGAGTTGTCTGGCCAGAATGGGTAGTCGGTATAGCCTTTTTCATCTCCCCCGTACATCGTCGCCCGGTCGATCTCAGCGAGCGGCCAGTTATTAGCCAGGCGTTCCACCAGGTCTGGATTGGCGATATAGGGCCGGCCAAATCCAATTAAATCCGCCTTTCCTTGCTGGAGATACGTTTCGGCTCGTGGTTTGTCAAATCCCCCAGCAATAATCAGTGTACCGTCATATACCGCACGAAACTTGTCAATGAATCCGGCAGGGATCGCCTGTTCGCCTAATGTTTTCTGATCGCTGAGGTGTACGTAGGACAGTGAGCGTTGACTGAGTTCCTTCGCCAACAGCAGCCAGGTTTGCTCCTCACCATCAAAGGCGTGCATATCAAAAAGACGGCCAAATGGCGCCAGACGAATTCCTGTTTTGCCGCTACCAATGGCCTGGGCGATGGCATCGGTGACTTCCAGTACAAAACGAAGACGGTGATGTGGATTTTCCCCGCCGTATGCATCATCACGGGTATTTAACCCGCCATTGATAAATTGCTCAAGGAGATACCCGTTGGCTGCGTGGATCTCAACACCATCAAAGCCCGCCCGGATGGCATTCTTTGCCGCCTGAACGTAATCAGCGATGACACCCTGAATCTCATCTATCGATAGCGCCCGCGGTTTCTGCACTGCAACAGGCCCCGGATTACCATTTTCATCCCAGGCGTAACAGGTGGCGTTTTGCGCCGTCACTGCCACGGAACTGACCGGATCCTGACCATCAATTTGCAACCCTGGATGGGAAATCCGCCCGACATGCCAGAGTTGTATATATATTTTTCCCCCCACGTCGTGGACGGCCCTGGTCGTCAAGGCCCAGCCACGGACCTGTTCATCACTATAGATCCCCGGCGTGAACAGATACCCCTTGCCCTGTGCGGAGATCTGCGCGCCCTCGGTGATAATCAATCCCGCGCTTGCCCGCTGCTGATAATACCTTGCTGTCAACGCATCGGCAGTATCAGTCATCGCTCGCGAACGCGTCATGGGCGCCATGACGATTCGGTTAGTCAGGGTGGTATCACCCACCGTAAAGGGTGTAAACAGTGTGTCCATTTTTCTCTCCTTTCATCAGGAAACAATAATGGCCGCTACCGCACCTCAGGAGAATACCTGTTTGCGCCGAACAGTGACGCCATAAATTCTACATTGCAGCTCCAGCACCCTGCTCTGTCACACTAAAGTCAGTCTGAGCGACCGCGTGGTAACACGCTGGCGACACAGGCAAAAAAATGGCGCGATTCATCGCGCCATTATGATATTCCCTGCTGACCCTAAGCTTAATGCTTTTCGATATACATCGTGCGGCTATAGGCCACGTCTTCCGGGTTGTTGATCGGATAGCCTTTCAGCCACGGCTTAATTAAGCGGCCGTTGGTGTACTGATAGATTGGCGCAATCGGCGCTTTACTCATGATGATTTTTTCTGCCGCGTTGTAATCATCATTTCGCGCTTTCTCCGAGGTTTCCAGCGCCGCCTGATTCAGAATTTTGTCATAAGCCGGATCGTTAAAGCGGGAAATATTGCCGCTATGGGTCGACGTCAGCAGCGACAAGAAGGTGGAAGGCTCGTTGTAATCCCCCACCCACGACGCGCGGATCACATCAAAATTCCCGGTGTTGCGGCTATCGATGTAGGTTTTCCACTCCTGGTTCTGTAGCTTCACGTCCACGCCGAGGTTTTTCTTCCACATCGACGCCACCGCGATCGCAATTTTCTGGTGGTTTTCTGAGGTGTTATACAGCAGCGTCAGCTGTAACGGCCGACCCGGACCATAACCTGCTGCCTGCAACAGCGCTTTCGCCTGAGCGTTCAGCTCGGCCTGGCTCATGCTTTCCATCTGCGAAGGCTGCGGGGTAAACCCAGCCGTCACGTCCGGAGTAAAGTGCCAGGCCGGTTTTTCGCCGGTCCCCAACACCTTCTCGGCCATGATACGACGATCGATGGTCATACTCAGCGCCAGACGTACGCGCTCATCGGCAGTCGGCCCCTTTTGGGTATTGAAGGCGTAATAGTAGGTCCCCAGTTGAGGCGGGGTGTACACCTGACCGGGAATATCTTTAAGTAATTTCTGGTACATGTTTTTCGGGAAGGACTCGGTGATATCAATATCCCCGGCCAGATAGCGCTTGGTCGCCGACGACTCCAGGTTGATCGGCACAAAGGTCACCTGCTGGATCACCGTTTTGCCATTATCCCAATAATGGCTGTTCGGTACGACCACCAGCTTCTCGTTCACCACGCGATCTTTTAAAACGTAAGCACCGTTGCCGATCAAACTGCCCGGCCGGGTCCAGTTGGCCCCGCTCTCAACATTCGCTTTCTGAACCGGATAAAAGGCGAAGCTGGCGGTCAGATTACTGAACCACGGCAGCGGTTTGTCGAGCTGTACGCGCAGGGTACGCGCATCGACAGCGGTGACGCCCAGGGTATCTGGCGCAGCCTTACCGTCGATAATACTCTGGGCATTGCTGATCCCCGCCAGCGCGGCGAACCAGGCGAATGGCGACGTGGTTTTCGGGTCGACCAGTCGCTGCCAGCTGTAGACAAAATCTTGTGCGGTAACCGGCGAACCATCGGACCAGCGCGCATTATCACGCAGGGTAAAGGTCCAGACACGGTTGTCGTTGCTCTGCCAGCGGGTTGCAACGCCGGGGATAATATTGCCTTTTGCGTCCTGGTTGACTAAACCTTCAAACAGATCGCGAATGACCTGGATTTCCGGCAGACCAACGGCTTTGGCGGGGTCTAACGACGCGGGCTCATCTTTAATGTGCCGTACCAGCACCTGCTTTTCCGCTAATACGGTTCCCTGAGGGACATCCGCCGCCCAGGCAAGAGAAGAAACGCTGGCTAACCACAGCGCGCCGCATGTCAATGTGACAGGATACTTCATGAGATCCCCTTTAAAATAAAAGAACCAAAGCTGGCAGAACGATAATTATTTGTTTCATCATCGAAAATTGCAAACGGCTTATGAGAGAAAATTGACCTCTCTTCTGTTTTAACGGCGACAGGAAACTATTTGATTCCGGGACGCTTTTACACAACACTGCTGGAAATAACCTGCTAACAGGATGCCCTATGCCTCTTTCTCGTCCTCGCCCACTGCGCGGCGCCTTTCCGCCCGGCACACAACGCTATGGCCAGTCCCATCTTGGTGCACCCCTGCTCTGGTTCCCGGCCCCGCTGGCGGAGAGCCGTAGCGGGTTGATTCTTGCCGGGACCCATGGCGATGAAAACGCTTCGGTGGTCACGCTCTCCTGCGCGCTGCGCACGCTCAAGCCAGAATTACGGCGCCATCATGTCGTGCTGGCGGTGAACCCTGACGGCTGTCAGTTGGGGCTACGGGCCAACGCCCGGGGCGTCGATCTAAACCGTAACTTCCCGGCGGCAAACTGGAAAGAAGGGGAAACGGTGTATCGCTGGAATAGCGCTGCGGAACAGCGTGACGTGGTACTGCTGACCGGAGAAAAACCCGGTTCGGAACCCGAAACCCAGGCGCTGTGCCAACTGATCCACCAGATCCACCCGGCGTGGGTAGTCTCGTTTCACGATCCGCTGGCCTGCATTGAAGACCCCGGCCACAGTGAACTGGGGCAATGGCTGGCCGATGCCTTTACGCTGCCGCTGGTCAGCAGCGTGGGTTACGAGACACCGGGCTCTTTTGGCAGCTGGTGCGCCGATATCGGCCTGCCCTGCATTACCGCCGAGTTCCCGCCGGTTTCAACTGACGAAGCGACGGAAAAGTATCTGTCGGCGATGACTGACCTGCTGCACTGGCACCCTCAGAGGTGAAGCACGCCGGTGCTGAAATGCAGTGCCGGCTCAACATCTACCGCCAGCCAGGTAGGGCCATCCAGATCGGCAAAACGCGCCAGCGGTGCCAGCGGCAGCGCCGCAGAAATGGCTCGCGACGTGCAGAGCATGCAGCCGAGCATTCGTTCAAACCCAAGCTCCCCGGCTTCCTGAGCCAGAAACAACGCTTCGGTCAGACCACCGGTTTTATCCAGCTTGATATTCACCATCTCATAGCGCCCGCGCAGCTGCGGCAGGCTGGCACGGGTATGGCAGCTTTCATCGGCACAGACAGGTAACGGGTGAATAAAATTCTCCAGTGCAGCATCGTCGTCCGCCGGCAGCGGCTGTTCCAGCATCGCCACCCCGATATCGGCCAGCAGCTGGCAGCGCGCCGCCAGACCATCGCTGTGCCAGGACTCGTTGGCATCGACAATCAGCGTGGCCTGCGGGACCGCATTACGGATGGCAATCAGTCGTTCGCTGATCAGATGATTGTCCAGCTTCACCTTCAGCAGCCGGGCGCCGTTTTCCCACAGCGCAGCGGCGCTGGCCGCCATCTGCTCCGGGGTACCAATCACCACGGTTTGCGCCGTAACCACCCGATTTGGCAGCCCCACGCCCAACAATTGCGGGATGGTTTTCCCGACGCTTCTGGCCTGCAAATCCCATAAGGCGCAATCCACGGCATTACGCGCCGCGCCGGCGGGCAATAGCTGCTGCAGCTGTTCGCGGGTGACGCCGCTCTCCAGTTGCTCGCCAATGGCGAGGATCTGCGCCATCACCGAAGCGATGCTTTCGCCATAGCGTGGATAAGGGGTGCACTCCCCGACGCCCTTCACGCCGTTCTCTTCCACTTCCACCACCACCACTTTTGCCTCGCTGCGGCTGCCGCGGGCAATCACAAAGGGGGTGTGTAAGGGCCAGGCTTCTTCATACACTCGCAGATTTCGCATTCCCAGGTTCCTCCAGGGGAAACAGTAAATAGGATTTGCCGTGCCGATAACGGATGTCATACACTACCGGTGACGTTAACTATATGTAAACAGGAAGATAAACATGTCACAAACCGTGCATTTCCAGGGCAACCCCGTTTCTGTTCAGGGCACCATTCCTCAGGCAGGCGCCGCAGCGCAGCCGTTTACGCTGGTCGCCAAAGATCTCTCTGACGTCGCGCTGAGCCAGTTCGCCGGCAAACGTAAAGTACTGAATATTTTCCCGAGCATCGATACCGGCGTGTGCGCGGCATCGGTACGTAAATTCAACCAACTGGCGTCCGAGCTGGATAACACCGTTGTGTTATGCATCTCTGCCGACCTGCCGTTTGCCCAGTCTCGTTTCTGCGGCGCGGAAGGCCTGAACAATGTCGTCACCCTCTCCACCCTGCGCGCTCCGCAGTTCCTGGCTGATTATGGCGTTGCCATTGCAGCTGGTCCGCTGGCGGGTCTGGCAGCTCGTGCTGTGGTCGTTGTTGATGAAAATGACCAGGTTGTATACAGCCAGTTGGTGAACGAAATCACCGAAGAGCCGGACTACGATGCAGCGCTGGCATCGCTGAAAGGCTAAGATAGCCCGCGAAACACAAGCCTCCGGTTACGGGGGCTTTTTTATTTCTGTGGCGCTATCTCTGCGGCGCATAGCGCGAAATAAAGCGCGCGATCGCCGGCCCAGCGAGCAAAATAGTAAACAAACGCAAGGTCTGCATCGCCATAATAAACGACATATCGGCCCGCGTACCGGCGGCGATAATCGCCACCGTATCCAGTCCACCGGGGCTGGTCGCCAGATACGCGGTCATAAAATCAAGCGGCAATACCTGAGTCACCCCCAGCGCCATTAGCGCACAGACCACAATCAGGCCAATAATCGAGGCAATAATCTGCGGCAGCGTCTTGAGGGCCAGCAGAAAAATGGCCTTATTAAACTTTAGACCAACGCTCCAGCCAACTGCGGCATAAGCCAGTGCCAACAGCCATTCCGGCAGCTCCAGCATCAGCCAGCCCTCGCCTTGCACCAGCGCGCCGGCCAGCATCGGAAAGAGCATAGCACCGGAAGGAAAACGCATTTTCAGCCCCAGCCATCCTGCGGCGGCGGTCAGCAACAACGTACAGGGCAGTTGCCACGTAACGGGGGGAAACCAGACGATCTGCTGGCTCATCTCCTGCGCTTCACCGCCGAGGGTAAAGCGCACCACCAGCGCCGCGGCACCGGCCACAAACAGCACCCGCAGGTACTGCATTAAGGCCACCAGCCGCACGTCGGCACCGTAATCCTGCGCCATCACCACCATCGCCGAGGCACCGCCGGGCGAACTACCCCATGCCCCGGTCGCGCCGGGGAGTGAGCTATAACGTACCAGCAGCCAGCCGGTCAGGGCGCTGACGGCAAGCGTGGAGAACAGAATGAACAGCACCAGCGGCCAGTGCCCGATGAGCACGCTAAAAATCGAGGGGGTCAGCGTACGAGCGATCATACAGCCGATAACGGCCTGGGCGGCGATAAAAAAAGGACGGGGTACCCGGACGTTGGCCCCGCGCAGGCTCAGGGCGATCCCGGCGATCATCGGCCCCAGCAGCAGCGCCGCCGGCAGATGAAGCCAGAACAGCAGCCATGAGAGTCCGGCAGAGAGAGCCAGCAGTTTCATCCACTGAAGCAGATGACCCGGCGAAGTCGACATCCGTATTCCTGATAAAATGAATAAAATCTGAGTATATACAGAAGGGTGCAAAAGACAGCCCCTTCGTCATCATCAACCGGCTGCCGGGCAGCCGGTGACAGACTTACTCCTCGCCTTTTTTCTGGCTGAGACCGTATTCACGCAGCTTATTGGCGATCGCCGTATGCGATACCCCAAGACGTTTCGCCAGTTTACGGGTGCTCGGGAAGCTACGGTACAGCTGGGTCAGCACGGAGCGCTCAAAACGACGAGTAATATCGTCCAGCGATCCCTCCATGGCCTCTTCGCCTACAGGAAGGGAGGCCGCATCGTGGTCCGGCAGCAAAATATCCTGCGGACGCATCTCGTAACCATCCAACTGAGTTAACGCGCGGTAGACCGCATTCTTCAGCTGACGAACGTTGCCAGGCCAGCTGTAGCGGGTCAGGACAGTACTGAGATCGGCAGAGAGTTTCGGGCGCGGGATCCCCTGCTCGTCGGCAAAACGGGCGACAAACAGTTCGGTCAGCGGAATGATGTCCTGCGGACAGTCGCGCAGCGGCGGCAGATTCAGGGTCAGCACATTCAGGCGATAGTAGAGGTCTTCGCGGAATAACCCCTTCTGTACCAGCTCCACCAGGTTCTTCTGGGTGGCGCAGATAACCCGGACATCAACATGAACTTCGTGATCTTCACCGACGCGACGGAAGGTGCCGTCGTTGAGAAAACGCAGCAGTTTGGTCTGCATCCGCGGCGACATTTCGCCGATTTCATCCAGCAGCACCGATCCGCCGTTGGCCTGCTCAAAGAAGCCTTTTTTGCCCTGAATGGCATCGCCAAACAGCTCGCTCTCCACCGCATCTTCCGGAATCGAGCCGCAGTTCAGTGCCAGATACGGTTTAGCCGCCCGTGGGCTGGCCAGATGACAGGCATGCGCCAGTAAATCTTTGCCTGTACCGGTATCGCCGACAATCAGCAGCGGCGCGCTCAGCATCGCCAGCTTACGGGCCTGCTCAACGACATGACGCATTTTCGGACCAACGGCCAGAATCTGGCTGAAGGCGCTGGTGTCCTGGGTGGTCATGGTTTGCAGCTGGCGCCCCATACGCACGGTCGAACGCAACATCGCCACCGCCCCGGTCAGGACCCGTTCAGCGTGCTCACCCTCCAGGTACACTGGGGTGATTTCCAGCACGAAGTTCTGTCCGTTCACCACCACATGTTCGCTCAGCGACTCCTGCGGGCTGCTTTCCAGCCAGCGCTGGACGTTAAAATCGGTAATTAGCTGCGCAACCGGATGATTACGCAGCCGCTCCGGGCTTTGCGCAAACAGCTGGCAGCTGGCGGGGTTCGCCAGTTCAACCTTGCCTTTGGTATCCAGCGACAGCACCGGCTCCGGCATCGCCACCAGCAGCGCGCTCAGCGCCAGGTGTTCACGCTCCGACGGCATCCATGGCACGGTACGCACGTCGGTCACGCCGGAAATACGGCGGATTTCCGCCATCAGGCTGCTGAAGTTGGCAAACTCCAGCTCGGCGAAATTGAGGTAAATTCGGCCAATAGGATCGATGTCAATGCCGCGTAAATCGATACCGCGTAGCACCAGCAAATCCAGTAATTCACGGGTCAGACCAAGACGGTCTTCACAAAAGACTTCAAGACGCATGGGAGTTTTCACCCTAAAAAGGCCAATGACGGATGAATAATAGGACAGTTATTTGCTGGCGTGAAGATAGCTGTCAACAAATATTGACAGCATGGCGGAAAAAGCGCCGTTATGGCGTAAAGATATCCGCTCACTGGCGCTTTGCCGGGCGCGTGGAAACAAAAAAGCCGCCGGTTATCCGACGGCTCTGACTATTGACGTTGCTATCAGGTCTGAGGTTTCCCCTTCTGCAACGTATCCTTGAGCTGGCCTATCAGCTCACGGCGGAAATCCCCCAGCCGCGGTTTATCGTCGGCGATCCACGGTAGCGGACGACACAGCTCCATGGCCTTAATCCCCAGGCGTGCGGTCAGTAACCCGGCACCGATCCCTTGTGCCGCACGCGCTGATAACCGCGCCGCCAGGTCCTGCGACATCCAGTCCATGCCCACTTCTCGCACCAGCTCGCTGGCCCCGGCGAAGGCGATATTCAACAGCACCAGGCGGAACAGGCGCAGGCGGCTGTAATAGCCCAGTTCAATGCCGTACAGCGTAGCAATGCGGTTAATCAGCCGCAGATTACGCCAGGCGATAAACGCCATGTCTACCAACGCCAGCGGGCTGACGGCAATCATCAGCGTCGATTCTGCCGCCGAACGGCTGATTTCGCGACGCGCCTGGGCGTCGAGCACCGGCTGCACCAGCTGCGCGTACAGACTGACTACCTCGCGGTCATTCTGCGTTTCGTGGATGGCCGCATACCAGCGTTGTAATGCCGGATGCGCCTGATCCAGGCCGGCCTGCTGGGCCAGCTTCTCGCAAAATGCGCGCCCTTTGCCAACCGCATGGCTGTGCATCAGGTCTCGCGCCTCATCGCGCTCATGGGCACGCTGGCGCAGACGCCATAAGCGCCGCCATTCGGTCGCTACCGAGCCGACGCCGGCGCCGACAATCAGCGCCCCGGCTACGCAACCGCCAAGCGAGATCCAGTCCTGCGTCTGCCAGGCGGTCATGGTCCACTGTACCCCTTGCGCCACCACGCTGACGCCAAAGATCGCCAGCCCGGCGCTCACCATCCGCCGCCACAGGCTGCGTTTTGGCCGCAGCACCGACTCAACGACCGCCTCTGCTGCGCCCTCTTCTTCTTCCAGCGCGTCGATCCGTGCCGGGGCAAATTTCTCCGCCTCGACGCCATCAAAGGCGCGGGCCGATTTCAGGGCATCTATTTTCTCCGCTTCCAGCGGCCCGTCGAAGTCGATACGCGGTTTTATCGGTTCGCTCATCGCAACTTATCTCCAATCAAAAATTCAAGCGCTGCGTCCATGCGGATATGCGGCAGCGGCTTATCAACGTCCATCACCTGCGGACGGAAATTCTCAAACTGGAACCCCTGCTGTTGCCAGAACGCCTGACCCGGCAGGCGGGCCGGCACCTCGCCCGGATAGACCGTCAGGGGCTGACCATCGCTCAGGCGGGCACCGCGCAGTGCAGGAATTTTCTCGCCGTTAACCTCGATTAACCCACTCTGAGTCGCCTGAATCGATGCCAGCCCAAGGCAATCCATACTGATGCCTTCGAAGGCGGCATTTTGCCAGGCATCCTGAATCAGTTGCTGCAACAAAGAGACCATATTGCCATGCTGATCGACGGTGACGTGGTCAGCTTTGGTGGCGGCAAACAGCAGTTTGTCGATCACCGGGGAAAACAGGCGGCGGAACAAAGTCCGCTGGCCGTAATGAAAACTCTGCATCAACTGCGTCAGCGCCAGGCGCATATCGTTGAAGGCCTGCGGCCCGCTGTTCAACGGCTGCAGGCAGTCCACCAGCACGATCTGGCGGTCAAAGCGCAGAAAGTGATCTTTGTAAAAGCCCTTCACGACTTTTTCGCAGTAGTACTTAAAGCGCTCACGCAACATGCCGACGTTGCTGTGTCTGTCGGCCTGCGCCAGCTTGGCTTCGCCGATCGCGTCGACATCCGGCCACGGGAAAAACTGCAGCGCGGGCGCCCCGGCCATGTCGCCGGGCAGCACAAAGCGACCGGGCTGAATAAAGTGCAGTCCTTCACGTTTGCAGGCGTGCAGGTAGTCAGTCCACGCGGCGGCAATCTCCGCCAGGCGGTTTTCATCCGCCGGAGCCAGCGGATCCAGCCCTTCGCACAGCTGACGCCAGCGCGCTGACCACACCGCACGATCCCCCTGCAACAGGCCGGTCATCTGCCGTGACCAGCTCAGGTAATCCTGGGCCAGCATCGGTAAATCGAGCAGCCATTCGCCGGGATAGTCGACAATTTCCAGATACAGCGTGGAAGTTTCTTTAAAGTGGCGCAGCAGCGATTCGCTGGAGCGGTAGCGCAGCGCCAGGCGAATTTCGCTAACCCCGCGGGTCGGCGTCGGCCAGACCGGCGGCGAACCATACAGCTGCGCCAGCCCTTCATCATAGGTAAAACGAGGAATGCCGAAATCACGTTGCGGCACGCGTTTGACGCCAAGCAGGCGCTCTTCACGGACCGCGCTGAGCAGCGGAAGACGCGCGCCGGAGTGAATATTCAGCAGTTGGTTTACCAGAGCGGTGATAAAGGCGGTTTTACCACTTCGGCTCAGGCCGGTCACCGCCAGACGTAAATGCCGGTCAACCCCACGATTGACCAGCGCATTGAATTCTGTTTTGAGTCGCTTCATTGCCATCCTGTCGTGCGCTGAAGGAAAGTGCTTTTATTATAAGCTATTAGGTGAAGATAAGCAGAAAGTTCTGCTGACTGTGCCGCAGGCGCCAGGTACGCCTGCCCGGCCTTTTATTTCATCCCGCGGGCAAAGCGCTGGGCCAGGCGGCTGAGCACCGGCTCAAGGGCAACCGCCAGCAGCATTTTTAACGGTCGACGCGCCACCGACTTCACCGCCCAGCCAGCAACGCCAGCCGGCCCGTAGCGTAACGCCGTCAGCAGCACCAGCTTGCCCACGATTTTCAGACCGGGCTTCATCTTTTGTCCTGTTTGCTGCCATTTGATGTTCATGCGTGACCTCGTCGTTAGGCTACAGCTGGCGGAACCGGCTGCGCAGCGTAAAAGTATCTGACGTGACGTAACGCTCCATTTCCCGCAGGCGGCGTTCACTGGCCGCCAGCTCTCTGTCCGCCGCGGCTAACAGCTCACCGCTGGAGGGCATTTTCTCGCCATGCAGTTCGCTTTCCGGCATCGGGTCGAGAACGAAAGTCAGGATGATGTACGCCACTACCACAAAGAAAAACAGGCCAAATATCATCGCCAGCACGGTGATCAAGCGCACCAGTTTGACCGGTACGTCCAGGTACTGCGCAATGCCGGCGCAGACCCCTTTGACCATGCCAAGCTGCGGCACGCGCCAGAGTTTTTTGTTCAGATCCAATCCGCCCATTATTTTTCTCTCCAGTTCGGATGCTCGGCATCAAGAATGTCTTCCAGCGTCTGGATACGTTCGCGCATGCGCTTCGCATCATCGGTCAGCTGCAATAAACGCTGCTGTTCGTTCTGCGATAAACTGCCGCTGGCGCTGCGGTTGTTATAGTGCAGCCAAAGCCAGACAGGTAATACGAACAGCACAAACAGCGTCAGGGGGATGGCAATAAAAAGCGTACTCATGTGTACTCCTTACAGTGAGTGAACGGCGGCGCATGACCGCGCCGCAACACCTGCGCCTTCAGTCCGCTGGAACTGCACAGCATGGGCCGAAGGCGTCGGCGTATTCCATTAGTTGTTTTGGTTCATTTTACTTTTTAACGCCGCCAGCTGTTCGCTGATTTCGTCATCCGCTTTCAGGTCGGCAAACTGTTGGTCCAGGGTTTTCTGTTTGCCGAAACCATGGCTCTCTGCTTCCGCTTCCATATGGTCGATGCGACGTTCGAAGGATTCAAAACGCGCCATCGCTTCATCAATTTTACCGCTATCCAGCTGCCGACGCACGTCGCGGGAGGAGCTGGCAGCCTGATGGCGTAAGGTTAACGCCTGCTGGCGAGCGCGGGTTTCGCTCAGTTTGTTTTCCAGCTCGCCAATCTCTTTTTTCATGCGCGTCAGCGTTTCATCGATCATCTGCGCTTCATTTTCGAGGCTGGCAATAAGGTCGGTCAGCTTCTGTTTTTCGATCAGTGCCGCACGGGCCAGATCTTCTTTATCTTTGCGCAGCGCCAGTTCGGCTTTTTCCTGCCACTCTGCCTGCTGGGCAAGGGCTTGTTCGATACGGCGGCTCAGCTGTTTCTTTTCTGCCAGCGCGCGGGCCGAGGTGGAACGCACTTCTACCAGCGTGTCTTCCATCTCCTGAATCATCAGACGAACCAGCTTCTGCGGATCTTCCGCTTTCTCCAGCAGGGAGTTGATGTTGGCGTTCACGATGTCGGCAAAACGAGAAAAAATACCCATAATAATAATCCTCATAGTTCTGATATCAGGCGGTGGCCTGTGGCAATACTGAGAGTACTAATACAAGTTGCGTGCCAGTTTTTTATCTTATTGATTTAAAAAGAAGTGATTGTTATCTGCACAGCGGGTTGCTAGAGTAACCTGGTGAATCACACGATTAAATGGCGAATTTCATCATGGCGGACTACAAGGACAACCTGCTCGGCGAAGCCAACAGCTTTATCGAGGTACTGGAACAGGTTTCGCGGCTGGCACCACTCGATAAACCGGTGCTGGTCATTGGCGAGCGCGGTACCGGTAAAGAGCTCATCGCAAACCGCCTGCACTTTCTCTCTTCCCGCTGGCAGGGGCCGTTTATCTCCCTCAACTGCGCGGCATTAAATGAAAACCTGCTGGATAGCGAACTGTTCGGTCATGAGGCCGGGGCGTTTACCGGCGCCAGCAAACGTCATCCCGGCCGCTTTGAACGCGCCGATGGCGGCACGCTGTTTCTTGATGAACTGGCCACGGCGCCGATGCTGGTACAGGAAAAGCTACTGCGGGTGATTGAATATGGTGAGCTGGAGCGCGTCGGCGGCAGCCAGCCGTTACAGGTCAACGTGCGCCTGGTGTGCGCCACAAATGCCGACCTGCCTGCAATGGTTGAATCCGGCCATTTTCGTGCCGACCTTCTCGACCGCCTGGCCTTTGATGTGGTGCAGCTGCCGCCGCTGCGCGAACGGCAAAGCGACATTATGCTGCTGGCGAATCAGTTTGCCATTCAGATGTGCCGTGAGCTGGGTCTGCCGCTGTTCCCGGGCTTCAGCGAAAACGCCTGCGACACGCTGCTGGGCTACCGCTGGCCGGGGAATATCCGTGAGCTGAAAAACGTGGTGGAGCGTTCGGTCTATCGCCATGGCACCAGCGACAGCGAACTCGACAACATCATCATCAACCCTTTTCATCAACAGCAATCGTCGGCGTCGTCACCTCAGCGCGCCGATGCCGACCTGCAAACCGCCAGGCCTGCGCTACCGCTGGATCTGCGGAGCTTCCAGCATGAACAAGAAAAAAACCTGCTGCAGGCAAGCCTGCAACAGGCGAAGTTCAATCAGAAACAGGCGGCGCAGTTACTCGGCTTAACCTACCACCAGCTTCGGGCGCTGCTGAAAAAGCATCAACTGTGAGTCAGACGTGGCAACATCAGGGCGCTGACTAGCGTCGCGCCCAGGCACATTGCCGCGTTGAACCACAGCGCATACTGCGCGGCGCTGGCCATGCCGAGCGGTAATAACAGCGCGAAAAGTGACGCTGTCACGGCAATTCCCATCGCGCCGCCCAACGAACTGCCCATCTTGTAAATCCCTGAGGCGACACCGACTTTATTTTCCGGGGCGTTCACCACCGCGGTGTCGGTGGACGGCGTGGCGTAGCAGCCCAGTCCGAGACCAAACAGCACGTTACTGAGAAAGACCGTAACGATATAGACGGATTTATCGAGGAAGGTGCAGGAGATAAGCAGGATCGCCACCGCGGTAAAGACCGGCCCGGTCATCATTGGCAGCCTGGCCCCGTAGCGCTGCAGCAGCTTTTCCCCCACGCGGATCATTGCCAACACGGTGACCAGATAACCCAGCGTCATTCCGCCGGTTTCCAGCGGGCTCAGGTTGTGCCCTTTCTGCAGCCAGATGCTGGTGATCATCATCGTGCCAACGGCGCCATTGAGCAGAAAGTTTGACAGTACCGCGGCGCTGTAGGCCCGGTTGCGAAACAGCGCAAAATCAATCAACGCCGATTCCCCTTTACGTAGCCCGCTGCGGATGAAATACCCGCCAGACACCAGCGAGCCGGCGAGCATCGCCAGCGACAGGCCGCTGCTCCAGCCCCAACTGTGGCCTTTGCTGATAAACAGATTCAGCAGCACCAGCGAGACGATCAGGCTCAACAAACCGCTAATATCCAGCTTGTGCTCCCGGGCGCTGGCGCTCCGACTCTCCGGGGTGCCGCGCAACAGCAGCAAGGCCACCAGCGCTACGACGATGGAGAAGACAAAGATCCAACGCCAGCCCAGCCCGGTCGCGATAGCCCCGCCGACAAACGAGCATAAGCCGCTGCCGCCCCACGAACCGATGACCCAGAAGCTCACCGCCCGCTGGCGCGCTTTGCCTTCGTACCAGGTTTTTATCAGCGCCAGGGTAGCCGGCATAATGCAGGCCGCCGATAACCCCTGCAGGACCCGCCCGGCCAGAAACAACCACGGCCCCTGCGCCAGCACCAACAGAGCACTGCCGCCAATACTCAGCATCAGGCCGATATGGGTCATGCGCATCCGGCCAAATTTATCCGCCAGCCCGCCGCTGGCCACCACAAAGCAACCGCTGAACAACGCGCTGAGACTCACCGCCAGCGTCAACGTTTCAAGGGAGATATCAAGACTGTTTTTCATCGCCGGTACGACGTTAATCACCGACTGGGCAAACAGCCAGAAGGTCAACACGCTCAACACAATGCCTGCCAGCAGACGATCGGTACCAACAAAAGGTGCTTCGGTCAGAGATACGGAACTCATAAGTGGGCCCTCCCCAGCGCGGGTGGTTAACGCAGATAATGTTCCGTCAGGCCGCACCACAGCGCCGCGCCCTTGAGCAGGATCTCATCGTTGAAGTCGTAGCCCGGGTTATGCACCATGCAGCGCTCAGCTTCATCCCCGGCACCGATGGTGAAGTAGCTACCATGCGGATTATGTTCCAGCATAAAGGCGAAATCTTCGCTGCCCATAAAGGGTTTCACCTCGCCCACCAGCGCTTCGCCAAACAGCGAGGTTGCTACCGTGCGGACCATCTCATTGGCGGCGGGATCGTTTTTAAGCACCGGGCTGCCGTTGATGTGGCTTAGGGTGGCGGTAGCGTTGAAACTTTCCGCCTGGGCGACGGCAATGTCGTGGATCCGCTGGAGGACCGTTTCACGCACCTGCTCGTTGAGAGTACGCACCGTCAGTTTCATCAGGACTTTGTCGTTGATGATATTGGGCGCATGCCCGGCCTGGATACTGCCTACGGTCACCACCGCCGGTTCAAAGGGGGTGATATTGCGCGACACAATAGATTGCAGCGCGAGGGTGATATGGCAGGCGACCAGCGTCGCGTCTACGGTGTGTTCCGGTACCGCCCCATGTCCGCCAACCCCTTTAACTTCGATATGCAACGTATCGGAAGAGGCCATCATCGCGCCGTCGCGCAGGCCAATTCTCCCCAACGCCTGCCCCGGCATGTTGTGTAGTCCAAACAGGATATCGCAGGGGAACTTATCGAACAGGCCATCTTCAACCATCACCCGCCCGCCATACAGCAGCTCTTCCGCCGGCTGGAAAATCAAATGCAGCGTGCCGTTGAACTGCCGGGTACGCGCCAGATATTCGGCGGCGTAGAGCAGCGTGGTGGTATGTCCGTCATGGCCACAGCCGTGAAAACGGCCATCGGTCTGGCTGGCCCAGGCCTTGCCGCTGGCCTCCTGCATCGGTAATGCGTCCATGTCCGCCCGCAGGCCCAGACGACGCTCACCATCGCCCACCTTCAGGGTTCCGACCACTCCGGTTCCGGCCAGACCACGGTGTACCTCATAACCCCACTCCGTCAGCAGACGAGCCACCTCATCGCTGGTTTTATGTTCTTCGAAGCCAATTTCCGGTTGCTGGTGGAATCGGCGGCGCAGCTCAATAAACGATGCTTCTTTAACCTGTAATGCCTCAATAATTGGATGTGTCATTTTTGTTATTCCTTGATTGTGTTTGCACGACACTTCCGAGTTTATGCTGTCAGACCGGCATTAATATGCGGTTTTTTGTTTTATATTGACGGATTATTCATGAGTGTTTTTCATACTGAACGGTTATGACAAAAAACGACATGTTGTTTTTTGTCCATGAGAGAGGTGACGGTGGAGCATCATTCAGGCGATTTTAGCGTCGCGGTCCGCGATATTCGGCAGTTTAATCAACCCGAAAGCGAGCTGTTAACTCTGATATGGGTGCTGGAGGGTCGCGTTGAGCTGCATGACGGTGACGGGCAGCAGATTCTGCACCCTGACGAGCTGGCCATCGTGAACCGCAACCGTCGGTGGCACCTGCACGCGGCGGCCGGCAACGCGGTGATGCTCCTGACCTTATCTTGTAGCTGGCTGACACGTCTCGACAGCGAGTTCTTTGCCGTGGGCTACCAGGTCAGCGACGAAACCCGCGACGCCGATGATAACCTGCGCCGGTTAATGCGCCAGCTGCTGGTGATAGAGCTGGTGAATCATCAGGCCCGCTACCGGCTAGAGGCCAACCGCTGGTTGAGCGAGATTGCTCTGCTGCTTTCCACCCGTTTCTCCCGCCCGCTGGCTTCCAGCCCCGCACGCGGTGCCGAGAAATGGAGCCGACGCATCGCACGGGTGGTCGCACGTATTGACGCGAACTACCAGCGTCGGCTTTCGCTTCACGATGTCGCCGCCGCCGAGTTTGTCTCCGAAGCCTGGCTGTCGCGCCTGTTTCGCAAGGAAGTGGGCATGAGCTTCGTGCAGTACATTACCGCCCTGCGCCTCAACAAGGCGGCAGAGCAACTGATCGCCACCCGCAAACCGGTCCAGCAGATTGCCCAGGAGCAAGGCTTCGCCAGCACCCGCATCATGAGCGATCTGTTTAAACGCTTCCATGAAGTGACGCCACGTCAGTTTCGCCAGCAGCACCCGCAAACCAGCTGTGAATCCGGGCGCCCGCGGACCGGACTGGTGGATATCTGGCAGCCGGTGGCCGTCGAGCGTCTCTATGCCCGGCTCAATGAGCCAGAACAGAATGGCTGGGACAACCCGCCCCCGTTGCTCAATCCACAGCAAACCCGGCAGATCGATCTGCGCCAGCTGCCGGCTCGCGTCGCCACATTACGCCACACCCGCATGGTGGTCACCGTCCGCGAACTGGATGATTTACTACGTGAAGATGTACGACGCGAGCTGGAGCAGCTGCACCGCAGCCTGCCGATCTACGCGATTGATATTAACGACCCCTTTCTCAGCAGCCGGCTGTTCGCCACCGGCTGGGACGATCCGCAAATGGCCGGCTACGCCTGCTGGTATAACCTACAACAGATCTTCAGCTGGCTGGCGAAAATGGGCTGGGGGGTGATCTTACATACCGGGCTGACCACCCGTTGCGATTTACTACAGCGCTTTTTGCGCCTCGCGGCCAACCATTTTCCGGCGGCAACCCTGGCCAGCTGGCGATTTGTCTGGCACTGGTCACCCCAGGCGACCGAAGCGGCCCGCCAGCACGCCTGGCAGCAACAGCGTGAGACGCTGCAGGCCTATCTGTCACAGCCGCAGTTGGGAGTCTGGCACCGCTTCCCGGAGCTTGCCATTAGCGATGACCCGTTGCTGCAGTCACCTATTCTCAGCGAAGCAAGCTTTCTTGCCTGCCAGGCCGATACCAATGAGCTGCTGGACCTGGCCCAACTGGATAGCAGCAAGCTGGCCTCGAGTGAAAACTATCCGGTACATAAGCTGCGCCAGATCCACAGCGCTCTGCGCCAGCGTCAGCTGTCGCTGCCGGTCTGGCTGCTGTCCTGGAACACCTTAACCGGCAACACTCGCGACACCAACGGCCGGTTTTTCCGCGGCGCATTGTTGATGGATAACCTGCTGGGGCTGGCGGAGCAGGTATGGCTGGCGGGCTTCTGGCTCAACTCTGGTCTGCAAGGGGAATCGAGCGTTACCGGCAAGCTGGATACCTCAAGCCTGGCACTGCATTATCTCCACGGCCTGCCTCGTCCCGTTTACTGGGTGCTGTGGTTATGGCGACGATTGCGCGGTGACGTGCTGGTCAACGACAAAAAAATGTTGCTGTTACGTCACGGCAACCAATATCAGCTTCTGCTGCGCAATACGGTGGTGTTCAACCCCTGGCTCTCCAGCGAAGAGGCGTTTATCCAGCGTTTTCGCCAGCCCTACAGCGTGCGACTGTCCGGACTTGAGGGGCGCTGGCGGGTGAAGCAGCATCTGTTCGATCAGCATCACGGGGCATTATTCCCACTGTTTGAAGCCTTTCGCAGCCACAGCGGCCCGGACGATGAAGATTATCAGTGGCTGATGCACAAGGCCCGCCCGGCGCTGAGCGTTTCGCAAGAAACTCCGGAGAGCGGCTGGCATATCGTCGACTCCCTGGACAGCAATGCGCTGGTACTTTATGAGTTCACTCCGCTAGGTGATTAACCAATCGCCACTCTATGCACAAATACTTCATGCACAAATAAAAGTCAGACAATTTGCGGCAGTAATTGATGCACTGCGCATTTTCATCAACCGCAGCGGCATAATGTAGACACGGGACTCCATCGAGGATCACACCGTGAAAAAACTACTGATATGTTGCTTGTTCGGGGAAACCGCGAACCTCTTAGCGAAGAAAATGCAAAAAATCGCCGATGCTCAGGGGATGAATATGCTGATTAGCGCCGTCGGCCTGGAGAATGTCTTTAGCGTGGCTCCCGCCTACCACGCAGTGTTAGTGGCGCCGCATATTCAATATAAGACCGATGAGATTGCCGCCGTGTTGCAGGATAACCAGCAGATTGCCGTAATTGAAAGCCTGCCCTACGCCGCCTTTGATGGCGAAAAAGTACTGCAGTTTGCCCTGACCAGGCTGGCCCATTCGCTCACCTGATAGCGCCTGACTCCGGCCATCGCGGTGCTATGCGGGTCGCTCGCAACAGTAGCAGCCCGCATTTTACCCGCCGTCGTCTGCATGACCAGATTGCCCTGTGTTTTCAACACCCTGGCGGTTAAATATTTGTAACTAGCAAGATGTGTCAATGTGAATTATAGTCTGCGCCATCATCGTTCAATGGACTGAAAACGCACATGATTCCGGTTAATATTCATACTCTTAGTCGCTATGCGGCCCACGTCAGCTTAACCTACACCATGAAGCATCATTATTCGCCCGCGCTGTCGGTGATGATAATTTTCTCAGACCTGTGTATTCGTTCAACCCTTGACGCCTATCGCCAGCAAGGCTGGGAAATTAGCGAGAAACGCAGCGGGATGGTATTACGGACTTTCGTAGCCACCCATCGTGAAGGCTCAGAAATTGAAATCACACCCAAAGAGTATATCGGGCGTTATAACCGCCTGCTTCCGCTGTAATCACCAAGCTTACTGGAGAATTCAGCCATAAAAAGATACCATGTTTCCTTATTCTCCATACAACGCATGAATATGCTGAGAAGCGTTTAAAAGAGCACCATACCCTCAGGTTTTTGATGAATATCAACCCATCACCTCCTTGGACGCCTCACGATCGGCGCGGCTTGCGCCCCCGCGGGTTTTGCGCGTTTATTCAGGGAAATGGCAGATAAAAACGCCAGATGGGTTTACGAGGTATACTCGAAAGAGTGGTGCTCGCGCACAATGACGCAGCGACTGACGAGATGGTCCCTGTGAGCGTTTAAGGTGATGGAATATGTCATTGAACATTAATAAAACAGAGCTCTGCTCTATAACTCAAAAAATATTATGCGCCTGAAACTCTCCTCTCTGCTGGCGGCGCTATCGCTGCTGTGTACGCAGGCAATGGCCGCGCCCACGTTGCCGCCAAATGCCGACATCCGCGACAGTGGTTTTGTTTACTGTGTGAGCGGCCAGGTCAATACCTTCAACCCGCAGAAAGTCAGCAGCGGGTTGATTGTCGATACTTTAGCGGCCCAGCTATACGACCGCCTGCTGGATGTCGACCCTTATACCTACCGGCTGGTGCCACAGCTGGCAGAAAGCTGGGAAGTGCTGGATAACGGTGCCACTTACCGCTTCCATCTACGTCCTCACGTCGCTTTCCAGTCGACCTCATGGTTTAAACCCTCCCGTGCTTTTAATGCTGACGATGTGATTTTCACCTTCAACCGTATTTTCAATCGCGACGATCCGTGGCACAACGTCAACGGCAGCAGCTTCCCCTATTTCGACAGTTTGCAGTTTGCCGACAGCGTTGAGAGCGTGCGCAAGCTGGATAATCAAACCGTTGAATTTCGCCTGAAACAGCCTGATGCCTCGTTCCTCTGGCACCTGGCGACCCACTATGCTTCGGTGATGTCGGCGGAATATGGCGCGCAGTTGGCCAAAGTCGATCGCCAGGAGCAGCTCGATCGCCAGCCGGTTGGTACCGGTCCATTCCAGCTAGAAGAGTACCGCGCGGGGCAATATGTGCGCCTGCAGCGCCATCCCGGCTACTGGCGCGGCAAACCACTGATGCCGCAGGTGGTGGTCGATCTCGGTTCTGGCGGAACCGGGCGTTTATCAAAACTGTTAACCGGTGAGTGCGACGTGCTGGCCTGGCCTGCTGCCAGCCAGTTAACAATCCTGCGCGACGATCCGCGCCTGCGCCTGACGCTGCGCCCGGGCATGAACATCGCCTGGCTGGCGTTTAATACCGCCAGGCCGCCGCTGGATAAACCCGAAGTGCGCCACGCGCTGGCGCTGGCCATTAATAACCAGCGTCTGATGCAGTCTATTTATTACGGTACCGCCGAAACCGCAGCATCAATGCTGCCGCGTGCCTCCTGGGCCTACGATAACGACGCGAAAATTACCGAATACAATCCGAAGGAAGCCCGGGCCCAGCTTAAAGCGCTGGGGCTGGAAAAGCTGACGCTGAAACTCTGGGTCCCAACCAGCTCTCAGGCCTGGAACCCCAGCCCGCTGAAAACCGCAGAGCTTATCCAGGCGGACATGGCGCAAATTGGCGTGAAAGTTATTATCGTGCCGGTGGAAGGCCGTTTCCAGGAGGCCAGGTTGATGGACATGAACCACGATCTGACCCTTTCCGGTTGGGCCACCGACAGTAACGATCCGGACAGTTTTTTCCGCCCGCTGCTGAGCTGCGCGGCTATTGCCTCGCAGACCAATTTTGCCCACTGGTGCAACCGCGAATTCGATGAGGTGCTGCAAAAGGCGCTACGCTCACAGCAGCTGGCTTCGCGCATTGAGGCCTATAAAGAAGCGCAGCATATCCTGGCTCGCGACCTGCCAGTGCTGCCGCTGGCATCATCGCTGCGCCTGCAGGCCTACCGCTATGATATGAAAGGTCTGATCCTGAGTCCGTTCGGTAACGCCTCCTTTGCGGGCGTCTCGCGGGAGAAAAAAGACGAGGTGAAAAAACCATGATTATTTTTACCCTGCGCCGCCTGCTGCTCCTGCTGGTCACGCTCTTTTTCCTGACCTTCGTGGGCTTTAGCCTGAGCTACTTCACGCCTCACGCCCCGCTACAGGGCGCCTCGTTGTGGAATGCCTGGCAGTTCTGGTTCACGGGACTGCTGCACTGGGACTTCGGCGTCTCCAGCATTAACGGCCAGCTGATTTCAGAGCAGCTAAAAGAGGTGTTCCCGGCGACCATGGAGCTGTGCATCCTCGCGTTTGGCTTTGCGCTGTTAATCGGTATCCCGGTGGGCATGCTGGCGGGCATCATGCGCAATAAGTGGCCGGATACCCTGATCAGCGCCCTCGCGTTGGTGGGATTTTCGATTCCGGTGTTCTGGCTGGCACTATTGCTGACGCTGTTTTTCTCCCTGACGCTCGGCTGGTTCCCGGTTTCCGGGCGCTTTGACTTGCTCTATGAGGTCAAAACCGTCACCGGTTTTGCACTGATCGACGCCTGGCTTTCCGATTCGCCGTGGCGCCATGAGATGATCGTTAGCGCCGCGCGCCATATGGTCCTGCCGGTCTTAACTTTAGCGGTGGCACCCACCACCGAAGTGATCCGCCTGATGCGCATCAGCACCAGCGAAGTGTACGACACCAACTACGTCAAAGCCGCCGCCACCCGTGGCGTTTCACGACGCACGATTTTACATCGCCACGTGCTACACAACGCCCTTCCGCCGGTGATCCCACGTCTTGGCCTGCAGTTTTCAACCATGCTTACCCTGGCGATGATCACCGAAATGGTCTTCAGCTGGCCGGGTCTGGGCCGCTGGCTGATTAATGCCATCCGCCAGCAGGATTATGCCGCGATTTCGGCAGGCGTGATGGTGATTGGCGCGCTGGTGATTACCGTCAACGTGATATCAGATATTCTGGGAGCAATGGCTAACCCGCTGAAACATAAGGAATGGTATGCCCTACGATAGCGTCTATCTGGAAAAGCGCCCGCCTGGCGCGCTGCGTACCGTATGGCGGAAATTCTACGGCGATACTACCGCCATGATCGGCCTGTACGGCTGCGCCGGTCTGATCCTGCTGTGTATTTTCGGTGGCTGGTTTGCCCCCTACGGTATCGATCAGCAGTTCCTCGGCTATCAGCTGCTGCCGCCTTCATGGTCGCGCTATGGTGAGGTGTCGTTCTTCCTCGGCACCGACGATCTCGGTCGCGATGTGCTGAGTCGGCTGTTAAGCGGCGCGGCTCCCACCGTGGGCGGCGCTTTTGTGGTGACCTTCGCGGCCACGCTGTTCGGCCTGGTGCTTGGGGTCATCGCCGGTTCGACCCACGGCCTGCTGTCGGCGATGCTGAATCACATCCTCGATACCCTGCTGTCGATTCCGTCGCTGCTGCTGGCGATTATCGTCGTCGCCTTTGCCGGACCGCATCTGAGCCATGCGATGTTCGCCGTGTGGCTGGCGTTGCTGCCGCGCATCGTCCGCTCGGTCTACAGCATGGTGCATGACGAACTGGAAAAAGAGTATGTCATCGCCGCCCGTCTCGACGGGGCCTCTACCCTCAATATTTTGTGGTTTGCGGTGCTGCCCAATATCGCTTCCGGGCTGGTGACGGAAATCACCCGCGCCCTGTCGATGGCCATTCTGGATATTGCCGCCCTCGGTTTTCTCGACCTTGGTGCCCAGCTCCCTTCGCCGGAATGGGGCGCGATGCTAGGCGACGCGCTGGAGCTTATCTACGTGGCCCCGTGGACGGTCATGCTGCCCGGTGCGGCGATCATGATTAGCGTGCTGTTGGTCAATCTGCTGGGCGACGGTATCCGCCGCGCAATCATCGCCGGGGTGGAATAATGCCGTTACTCGATATTCGCAATTTAACCATAGAGTTCAAAACCAACGAAGGGTGGGTCAAAGCCGTTGACCGCGTCAGCCTGACCCTCGCAGAAGGTGAAATTCGTGGCCTGGTGGGAGAATCCGGCTCCGGCAAAAGTCTGATCGCCAAAGCGATCTGCGGCGTGACCAAAGATAACTGGCGGGTCACCGCGGATCGCATGCGCTTCGATGATATCGACCTGCTGCGCCTCTCCAACCGCGAACGACGCAAGCTTATCGGCCACAACGTGTCGATGATATTTCAGGAGCCGCAATCCTGTCTGGATCCGTCTGAACGCATCGGTCTGCAGTTGATGCAGAATATCCCCGGCTGGACCTTTAAAGGCCACTGGTGGCAGCGTATAGGCTGGCGAAAACGCCGGGCCATCGAGCTGCTCCATCGCGTGGGGATTAAAGACCATAAAGACGCGATGCGCAGTTTTCCCTACGAATTAACCGACGGGGAGTGTCAGAAGGTGATGATCGCCATCGCCCTCGCCAACCAGCCGCGTCTGTTGATCGCCGATGAGCCGACCAACGCCATGGAGCCGACGACCCAGGCGCAAATCATCCGTCTGCTCACTCGCCTGAACCAGAACAATAACACCACCATTTTGCTGATCAGTCATGATATGCAGATGCTCAGCAAGTGGGCGGATAAAATCAATGTGATGTACTGCGGACAAACGGTGGAAACGGCCCTCAGCGACGAGCTAGTGAACACCCCCCACCACCCGTACACCCAGGCATTGATCCGCGCGATCCCCGATTTCGGTAGCGCCTTGCCGCATAAAAGCCGTCTTAATACCCTGTCGGGCGCGATCCCCCTGCTTGAACAACTGCCGATCGGCTGTCGCCTGGGGCCGCGCTGCCCGTACGCGCAACGTGAATGCATTGAGACGCCGCGCCTGGTCGGCGCCAGAACGCATCTGTACGCCTGTCATTTCCCGTTGAACATGGAGAAAGAGTGAAATGGTCGAAACATTGCTCGAAGTCCGCAATCTGAGTAAGACCTTTCGCTACCGTACCGGTTGGTTTCGGCGTCAGACGGTGGAGGCGGTTAAACCGTTAAGTTTTACCCTGCGTGAACGCCAGACCCTGGCGATCATCGGCGAGAACGGCTCAGGAAAATCAACGCTGGCAAAAATGCTGGCGGGGATGATTGAACCGACCTCCGGCGATCTGCTGATCGACGATCACCCCCTGGAGTTTGGCGACTACTCGTTCCGTAGCCAGCGGATTCGCATGATCTTCCAGGATCCCTCCACTTCGCTTAACCCGCGCCAGCGGATTTCGCAGATCCTCGACTTTCCGCTGCGCCTGAATACCGACCTCGAACCCGAGGCCCGGGAGAAGCAGATCATAGAAACGCTGCGGATGGTCGGCCTGTTGCCGGATCACGTCAGCTACTATCCCCATATGCTGGCGCCGGGACAGAAACAGCGTCTGGGTCTGGCCCGAGCGCTGATCCTGCGCCCGAAGGTAATCATCTGCGATGAAGCCCTCGCCTCGCTGGATATGTCGATGCGCTCGCAGCTGATTAACCTGATGCTGGAGCTTCAGGAAAAACAGGGAATTTCATATATCTATGTCACCCAGCATCTCGGCATGATGAAGCATATCAGCGATCAGGTGCTGGTGATGCACCAGGGGGAAGTGGTCGAGCGCGGCAGCACCGCCGACGTACTGGCTTCGCCGCTGCACGATTTGACCAGACGCCTGATTGCCGGACACTTCGGTGAAGCGCTCACCGCCGATGCCTGGCGTAAAGACGGGAAATAATCTTCTGTATTGCTATCCCGGCGGCGCTGCTGCCGGGATACTGCATTTCCCGCGATCGCCCACACCTGCTTTTAATTTTACCTCCTCCGCCAATAGCACTTGTCTATACAAGCATTGACAAATCCACCATCGCTCACAATGATGACGCAGCGCGACACAAAATAATACCCTGACCGGATGGTGAAACTGCGATGCTGACTTCCTTTACCTTCTCCTCTTTGCCGATGACGCCGTGGAAAAACGGCGGCGGTACGACTCGTGAAATCCTCTGCGTTCCGTCACCCGATCCCGATGCGCCGTTTCTCTGGCGCGCCAGCATCGCCACGCTGCAAAGCGACGGCCCGTTCTCCCAGTTTACCGGCATCGATCGGGTGATCATGCTGCTGGAAGGCGAACCGCTGTGGCTGCGAGGCGACGGTATTAATCATCAGCTGAGGCACCAGCAGCCGTGGGCATTTCCCGGCGAATGGGCGCTCAGGAGCGAAGGCATCACCGCTCCAGGGCTAGATTTTAATTTTATGACCCAGCGCAGCCGGGCCAGCGCCAGCGTCAGCGTCGTCTCCGACCAGCAACTGCCCGGCAGCGAAGGGATTGCCTGGGTGCTGCAGGGACGCTGGCAGCTGGCTGGCGCGCGCTATGATGCCCGCTCGGGGATCGGCTGGCAGGGGGAGTCGCCTGGCATCATGACGCCGGACTCTGCCGATGCCCTGTTATTGCTGGCCCAAATTACCCGTCACCCGAGTGAAATTGGCCGGGTGAATGACGTCAAACGGGGCTGATATCCGGTGATATACTGGAGGGTGTCCGGTCGTCATTACGTGTGAAGACACGAAAATAGCGTGACACAAGGGGTCGTCAGTGGGATATAATTCTCGGCTAAATTTGAGTTATTTTGAAATAACAACCTTAACCCCATGATTGTTAAAGTAAAAATAAGCAATAACGATAAGGATTAAAGCTATGGGTTTTCTTTCCGGTAAGCGCATTCTGGTGACTGGCGTTGCCAGCAAACTGTCCATCGCCTACGGTATTGCGCAAGCAATGCACCGTGAAGGGGCTGAACTGGCGTTCACCTATCAGAACGAAAAACTGAAAGGTCGTGTGGAAGAATTTGCTGCGGCACTGGGTTCAAACATTGTACTGCCGTGCGACGTGGCTGAAGATGAGAGCATCGAGTCTCTGTTCACTGAACTGACCAAAGTGTGGCCGAAATTTGACGGTTTCGTTCACTCCATCGGTTTCGCCCCGGCGGATCAGCTGGACGGCGATTATGTTAACGCGGTCACCCGTGAAGGCTTCAAAATTGCCCACGACATCAGCGCTTACAGCTTCGTGGCGATGGCGAAAGCCTGCCGCGGCATGCTGAACCCGGGTTCTGCCCTGCTGACCCTGTCCTACCTGGGCGCAGAGCGCGCAATCCCGAACTACAACGTAATGGGTCTGGCGAAAGCATCCCTGGAAGCTAACGTACGCTATATGGCGAACGCGATGGGTCCGGAAGGCGTGCGCGTCAACGCTATCTCTGCGGGTCCGATCCGTACTCTGGCAGCATCCGGGATCAAAGATTTCCGTAAAATGCTGGCCCACTGCGAAGCGGTTACCCCGATTCGTCGCACCGTCACTACCGAAGACGTCGGCAACAGCGCAGCCTTCCTGTGCTCTGACCTGTCTGCCGGTATTTCCGGTGAAGTCGTTCACGTCGATGGTGGCTTCAGCATCGCGGCAATGAATGAGCTGGAACTGAAATAAGTTCCTTCCCCTCCTCAGGTCTCTGAGGAGGGGTCTCCCTCGCCTGTTCCCCTTTCTGTTATTCCAATCCGCTATTTGTTAGCACGGATCAATATTTTCTACTGCCTCAGGGTTACGCCAGGATAGTTATGCATATATGGCCCACAAAAGTGCGGCTAGTCATATACCTATCAAGGAACGCCCATGGAGCAACGCCGCGTTTATGGCAAAAACCACTGGTATCATGAAACCCAGTCAACCATCTGCCCGGTCGATGTACTGCCACTCGTCCCTGAAGCCGCCGATGTCGAAGACCGGTTTTTACTCGATCTGACGTTGCCGGAGGCCTGGTGTCAGGCACATGTGGGCTGGTTGCTCCCGGCACGTCGGTTGGCCGATACCTTTTTCCCCGCCTCCGTGGTGGTCAACCGATTACATACCCTGAGTGCCTACGACCGACTGAGCACCGCCCTGACCGTCGCCCAGGTGTATGGCGTCCAGCGGCTGTGCAATCACTATGCCGCACGCCTCGCGCCACTGTCTGGTCCGGACTCCTCTCGAGAAAGCAACCGCCGGCTGGCACAAATTACGCAATATGCCCGCCAGCTAGCCAGTTCCCCGTCGGTGATTACCGCGCTGTCCCGTAGCCAACTTGATGAGGTAGGATTAACCCCGCGTGATATCATCCTCATCAATCAAATTATTGGCTTTATCGGCTTTCAGGCGCGCACCATTGCCACGTTTCATGCGCTAATGGGGTTCCCGGTGCGCTGGATGCCGGGAATGCCGCAGCAAGATGATGCGCTGGCAGAGGTTTTTTCTGCCGATCCTGTCGACTGGCAGCCCGATGTAAACGAAACCGAATGGCGTTATGCGGATGATGAGCGCCTGGCCCTGTTAGCAAGCTGTCAGCCACACTCTGGCTTTGCCGAACTGGCGCCGCTGCTTGCGACGCACGAAGCGGTCTTCAAAACCCAGAATACCCTGTTGGGGCGCTTGCATGACCTTCAACCCCATGCGGCGTCGATGGCATTGCTATCCGCCCGCATCAACGGGAGCGCCAGCTGTTTCAACGCCTGGATGCAGACGGACGCACAGAGCGCAGCGCTGTCCGCACTGCTTCGCCACGACGATAACGCGCTGACGCAGTGGGGGAAAATCCATCCCGATGAGTACGCGCTGCTGCAGGCGGCACAACTTTTGACTCGCGCCCCCGCCCGGTTAAGCGCTGCGCAATTAACCCCTTTGATCGAGCAAGGGCTTTCGCCGCGAGAGATTATCGATATTCTGGCGTGGTGCGGTTTGTGTGGCTGGATCAATCGTCTGAAAATTGCGCTCGGGAATGTGCATCAGCAGACCTAAAATGCCAAACATCGCTTGCTGCAACAGGCATTATCGCGTAAAAATGTCAGCCGCTCTTTTAGCCACGAAAATACCTAATTATGTTTCAGGACAACCCGCTGCTCGCGCAGCTTAAACAGCAACTGCATTCTCAGACTCCTCGTGTTGAAGGGGTCGTAAAGGGTACGGAAAAAGGCTTTGGCTTCCTCGAAGTTGATGCGCAGAAAAGCTACTTTATTCCGCCGCCGCAAATGAAAAAAGTGATGCATGGCGACCGTATCAGCGCCGTGATCCATACAGAAAAAGAGC
This sequence comes from Klebsiella sp. B345, assembly GCF_051131735.1. Taxonomy (NCBI): domain Bacteria; kingdom Pseudomonadati; phylum Pseudomonadota; class Gammaproteobacteria; order Enterobacterales; family Enterobacteriaceae; genus Klebsiella; species Klebsiella sp. B345. The sequence continues at coordinate 6,423 of NZ_CP180443.1, read as the reverse complement.
GCGAAAGCGCTGAGCCGGAAACATTGATTGAGCCTTTCCTGACGCGTTTCGTCGGTAAAGTGCATAAGAAAGATGACCGCCTGTCGATTGTTCCCGATCATCCGCTGCTGAAAGACGCTATCCCTTGCCGCGCCGATCGTAGCGTGAGCCATGATTTTCAACAGGGTGACTGGGCCGTTGCAGAAATGCGCCGTCATCCGCTGAAAGGCGACCGTGGTTTTTATGCGGAATTAACTCAGTTCATTACCTTCAGTGACGATCATTTCGTTCCCTGGTGGGTCACGCTGGCACGCCATAATCTGGAAAAAGAAGCCCCGGATGGTGTCGCTACCGAGATGCAGGATGAAGGGCTGGAACGTCGTGATTTAACGGCGCTGGACTTCGTCACCATCGACAGCGCCAGCACCGAAGATATGGATGATGCGTTGTATGTCGAGACCGCTGAAGATGGCAAACTGCACCTGACCGTCGCAATTGCCGATCCGACCGCCTGGATTGCCGAAGGTAGCAAGCTGGATCAGACCGCGAAAACTCGCGCGTTCACCAACTATCTGCCGGGCTTCAACATCCCAATGCTGCCGCGTGAACTGTCTGACGACCTGTGCTCTCTGCGTCCCGAGGTTGTGCGTCCGGTTCTGGCTTGCCGCATGACGCTGGCCGCCGACGGCACGATTGAAGACGATATCGAATTCTTCGCAGCTACCATCGAGTCCAAAGCGAAACTGGCTTATGACAACGTCTCCGACTGGCTGGAAAAAACCGGCAGCTGGCAGCCAGAAAGCGACGCAATCGCACAGCAGATTAACCTGTTGCAGGATGTCTGCCTGCGCCGCAGCCAATGGCGTCAGACCCATGCGCTGGTGTTCAAAGACCGTCCGGACTACCGTTTCGTACTGGGCGAAAAAGGCGAAGTGCTGGATATTATTGCCGAACCGCGCCGCATCGCCAACCGTATCGTCGAAGAGTCAATGATTGCCGCAAACATCTGCGCCGCTCGCGTTCTGCGCGACAAACTCGGCTTTGGTGTTTATAACGTCCACACCGGCTTTGATCCGGCGAACACCGAGCAACTGGCTGCGCTGCTGAAAACGCATGACGTGCACGTTGATCCCGTCGAAGTCCTGACCCTCGACGGCTTCTGCAAACTGCGCCGCGAGCTAGATGCTCAGCCGTCAGGCTTCCTCGACAGCCGCATTCGCCGTTTCCAGTCCTATGCAGAGATCAGCACCGAACCAGGCCCGCACTTCGGCCTTGGCCTGGAAGCCTATGCGACCTGGACTTCACCGATCCGTAAGTATGGCGACATGATTAACCATCGTCTGCTGAAAGCGATCATCAAAGGTGAAAGCGCCTCTCGTCCGCAAGATGATGTTGCCGTTCAGATGGCCGAGCGTCGTCGCCTCAACCGCATGGCCGAGCGCGATGTCGGTGACTGGCTGTATGCCCGTTACCTGAATCCGCAGGCTGGTACCGATACCCGCTTTGCTGCTGAAATCATTGATATCAGCCGTGGTGGGATGCGTGTACGTCTGGTGGAGAACGGCGCTGTCGCCTTTATCCCGGCTCCGTTCCTGCACGCCGTCCGCGATGAGCTGGTCTGCAGCCAGGAAAATGGTACCGTCCAGATCAAAGGGGAAACCGTCTACAAGGTGACTGACGTTATCGACGTCAAGATTGCTGAAGTCCGCATGGAAACCCGCAGCGTCATCGCGCGTCCGTTCGCCTGATAGCATGCCTCAGCGGCTCCTGATCCCAGGGGCCGCTCTCTTTATCACCTCATCTGACCGCATTTCTCCGCCATTTATGCTCAGATGATTTATGTTGTGCTATTTTTTCACTTCTCTTTTTCATCCGTTTTTTGCATCATTGATTTCATTCGTTTTTGTCACCAGGATAATGCTATGTCTGAATTGAATGCCCGCCTGCTCGCCCAACGCATCGATACCGTGCTGGATATTCTGGTTGCCGGAGATTATCACTCTGCGATTCACAATCTTGAGATCCTGAAAGCGGAGCTTCAGGCGCTCACTGACGATCAAGCGGAAACAAAACCCGGTCAGCCAAAAGCCCCCTGGGAAATCTGAACGTCCATATCGCCACAATCATCCGCTGGAGTCGATTGTCGGCAAAATAGTCCTCTAACTGCGATGTTGCTATGAACGCCCGACAACAAAGTATTTTGCAAATGGTCATCGATAAAGGCCGCATGAGCGTGGCCGATCTCGCCAAAATGACCGGTGTTTCTGAAGTTACGATTCGCCAGGATTTAAATTTACTGGAAAAGCAGAGCTATCTGCGCCGGACCCATGGTTTCGCCGTTCCGTTGGACAGCGAAGATGTCGAAACCCGCATGATGACCTACTTCTCCATCAAGCGGGAGCTCGCCAGCCGGGCCGCCAGCCTGGTCAATGCCGGAGAGACGGTCTTTATCGAAAACGGCAGCTGTAACGCGCTGCTGGCCCGTACGCTGGCTGAACGTGGTGATATCACCATCATTACCGTCAGCAGCTATATTGCCCATCTGCTGAAAGAGACCCCCGGCGAGGTGATTCTGCTCGGCGGGCTTTACCAGAAACGCAGCGAAAGCATGGTCGGGCCCCTGACCCGGCAATTTATTCAGCAGGTGCATTTCGGCAAGGCATTTATCGGCATAGATGGCTGGCAGCCAGAGACCGGGTTTACCGGGAAAGATATGATGCGCGCCGATGTGGTCAACGCCGTGCTTGCGAAGGGCTGTGAAGCCATTGTGTTGAGCGACAGTTCGAAATTCAACGTGGTGCATCCGTACCCGCTCGGCCCGACGACGCTCTTTAGCCGTCTTATTACCGATGAAAACCTTAATGACGATGCACGTCAGCAACTGGCAGCCAATGGTTTAACCGTTGATATCGTCAGCTGTAGCTGATTTCACCCCTGACATCCCCTTCTTCTTTCGCCGCCCACCGTCGTGGGCGCAGGCGCCACGCGGCCTATCTGAGAGTTTTCCGAGCTCGCAATTAAGAGTTTTTACCTGACGGTAAAATTTAAAAAAAGTAGAATTAATGTTAGCGATATAACAGGAAGTGACTATCACCCGCGTGATTAAAGTAACACCTGCGCAACTTAAGTTTCATGGAATAGCCCTTAAGTCTGAGCATCACGCTATGATTTAAGAGAAGTTGGATCCATGAATAGATTATTCAGGAGAAAAATTATGATGACTTCAACGAGCAAAAAAATGGCTGCCGCAGTACTGGCGATCACCGTCGCAATGTCTCTGAGCGCATGCTCTAACTGGTCTAAACGCGACCGTAATACCGCTATTGGTGCAGGTGCGGGTGCAATTGGTGGCGCAGTATTAACCGATGGCAGCGCCCTGGGTACCCTGGGTGGCGCAGCAGTCGGCGGGATTATCGGCCACCAGGTTGGCAAATAAGTTTTAAACTGAACAACCTATAAAAATAATTTAGATCACCAGACTTACGCACCTGCAAAGTATCAAGGCCACGGTATTTACCGTGGCCTTGTCATATTAACCGCCAGCCAGTTTCACTTTCATGCCTTTGGCTTCCAGCAGTGATTTCAGCAGGTCCCGCTTATCGCCCTGAATCTCAATAATACCGTCCTTAACTGAACCGCCGCAGCCGCATTTCTTTTTCAGCTCAGCCGCCAGTTTAGCCAGTGCATCATCGTCGAGGTCGATACCGGTGATCAGGCATACGCCCTTACCTTTACGACCGCTGGTCTGGCGCTGAATACGCACCACGCCGTCGCCTTTTGGGCGTTCCACGGCCTGCCGGGGTTCATCGATGCGACCGCTATCAGTCGAATAGACCAGCCGGCTATTAGAATCAGTCATTATGCCCCCTTGTGCAGTGATGCATTGATGCTGCGCAGGGTCGCTGCCGGGTCCGCAGACTGGGTGACCGGGCGACCAATAACCATATAGTCAACGCCAGCTTCCTGTGCCTGTTCCGGGGTCATAATACGACGCTGATCGCCCGCGTCGCTGCCCTGCGGACGGATACCCGGCGTGACCAGCTTAAATGCCTGGCCCAGCTCCTGCTTGAAGCGCACCGCTTCTTGCGCCGAGCACACCACGCCATCCAGACCACAACGCTGGGTTAATGCCGCCAGCTTCGCCGCATGATCGGCAGGCGATAAGGTGATCCCCAGATCCTGCAGATCGCTGGCTTCCATGCTGGTCAGTACGGTGACCGCAATCAGCAACGGCGCATCTTTACCAAACGGCAGCAGCGCTTCACGCGCCGCGGTCATCATCCGCGCGCCACCAGAGGCGTGTACGTTAACCATCCAGACGCCAAGTTCTGCCGCCGCTGCCACGGCGCGGGCGGTAGTATTCGGAATGTCATGAAATTTCAGGTCGAGGAACACCTCAAAGCCACGCTGATGCAGGTCGCGTACAAACTGCGGCCCCAGCAGCGTAAACATCTCTTTGCCCACCTTAAGGCGGCAATCGCGCGGATCGATGAGGTCAACAAATGCCAGCGCTTTGTCGCGGTTATCATAATCGAGCGCAACAACAACCGGAGAGGATGTAACAACGCGAGGAGAAGAGGTAGCAGTAGACATCGTGACCAGACCTTAATTGTTGATAGGCGCCGTCCGGCGCAAAAAAGGTAAACGGGCAGCATTCTACCTGCGATAACGACAAATTGACAGGCTGCTTTTGTCCCCTGCCAGACGAGGTTATCCGCGGAGCTGAAGTGGCGAAACGCGAAAAACACATTAGTATGTTGTAACTAATCAGGGCGTTTTTTTAGACCTTAGCGACGGTTATTGCCCGTCAAGGCCGCGAATCGGTTTAATGGTTGACCACGAACGACAGGACGGGCAGTGCCAGTAGAGCGTATGCGCGGTGAACCCACATTTCTGACAGCGATAACGCGGTTTACTGCGCACCTGTTCACCCACCATATTGCGCAGCACGCCGAGGCTCTCTTTCGCGCGCCCCTCTTCGGCTTCATTGAGGTGATAGTCCATTAACTTATGGAACACCCGCATGGTCGGATGACGTTCCAGCTGGCGAGTCACATAGTTTTGTGCAGATTCGATACCTTCCCGCTGCTCAAGGATTTGCGCGAGCATCAACTCTGCGGTGGCGCCGGTGTTTTCATCAGCACAGCGGCGTAAGAACTGCTCCCACTCATCAAGTTTACCCAATTGCTGGTAGCAGGTCTGCAGCATGTCGAGGGTTTCCCCCACCAGCTCTTTATCCTGATTGATGACCCGCTCGAGGCTTTCTACCGCTTTCGCGTAGTCGCCCTTCTCCATCCACACCCGGCCCATCATGATCGATACCCGAGCGCTGTTGCGGTCCGCCGCTGCGCCTTTTTTCAGCAGCGTCATGGCTTTGTCCATATCGCTGTTCGCCATCTGCTGTAGCGCCAGCTCACACCAGAAGTTGGCGATATCGCCCCGGTGTTTTTCTTTGCCCAGCTTGACCAGCCGCTCGGCGACATCAATAGCCGACTGCCAGTCGCTAGTTGCCTGATAGATTTGCAGCAGCTGCTGTAGCGCGCTGAGGCGAAAATCGGTCTCGTCCACCAACTGCTTGAACATGTCTTCCGCGCGGTCATAGAGACCGGCCGCCATATAGTCGCGACCCAGTTGCTGAACGGCCAGCAGCCGCTGATCGTAGGTCAGCGAGGCGCTTTCCATCAGGCTCTGGTGAATACGAATTGCCCGGTCAACCTCGCCGCGGGAGCGGAACAGGTTACCCAGCGTCAGGTGGGCCTCAACGGTGCCGGTGTCCTCTTTCAGCATGTCGAGAAACAGATCCACGGCTTTATCCTGCTGATTGCTCAACAGGAAGTTCACCCCGGTCACGTAATCACGTGACAGGCGGCTCGCATCGTCCTGTTTGGACTGTTGTGCACTTCTGCGCCCCATATACCATCCATAAGCAGCGGCTACGGGCAAAAGCAGAAACAACAACTCCAGCATAAATGATTATTCCTTCAGCGCAGGAACAGCTGCGTCAGCCGGCGTAGTGCTGGCAGGAGCAATCTGGTGTTCGAGACGCTTAATTTTACGTTCAGCGCGAACCAGAGAAACGCGTACCCGCAGCCAGAAAAGGCCGCAAATCAGCCAGCCAATCGCAAAACCTGCGGCAAAAAGGACCGCCAGCAACGTTGAAATACGGAATTCACCCTGCGCAAGCAGATAGTTGAAGGTGACCTGTTGGTCATTTTGCGCGCCCAGCGTCACCGAGATGACGAAGATGGCGAGTACCAGTAAGAAAATAAGTAAATATTTCACACTACTTCCCGTTTTGTGGGTTGAGCGAAAAAATCCCGCATTCAGCCCTATAAAGTATCATTTTCGCTGCAGTGGTGAAATGGAAAAGCATGACACCCTGTCAGGATATGTGTCCGGCTGGTGCGAAAATCAACGCTATTCCTGTTTTATCGCCCGTTTCTT